>CAVRZT010000006.1:0-174001 GCA_963725775.1 uncultured Actinomycetes bacterium | reverse complement strand
TGGCTGATCTTGCCCCAGTCGGGCTCGGTGAGCTTCGCCGTCCACAGCCGGGTGGCGTCGACGCCCGCCTCCATCGAGAGCAGGCGCTTGGTGAGCTCGAGCGCACCCATTTCCATCGAGAAGAACACGACCGGCCGGCCGGTCTGGGTGGCGACGTTGCGGGCCATGCCCAGGGCGAGGCTGGTCTTCCCCATACCGGGCCGGGCGGCGAGGATGATGAGGTTGGACCGCTGGAGCCCGTGCAGCTTCTTGTCGACCTCGTCGTAGCCGGTGGGCACGCCGACGAGGTCGCTGTCGTCGCCGTAGCGCGCCTCGAGATCGTCGAGGGTCTCCTGCAGCAGCGTCGCGGATCCCGACCATCGAATCGGAAACGCGCCGCTCGGCGACCTCGAACACCAGCGCCTCGGCGCGGTCGAGGGTCTCGGTGACGTCGTCGGAGGTGTCGTAGCCCATCTCGGCGATGTCGCCGGCGACGCCGATCAGGCGGCGCAGGAGTGCGAGCTCGTTGACGATGCGCGCGTAGTGCCCGGCGTTGGCCGAAGCCGGCGTGTTCGCCTGGATCTGCAGCAGCACGGCGCGACCGCCGATGCCGTCGAGCAGGTCGGCGCGGCGCAGCTCCTCGGCCACGGTGACCGGGTCGGCCGGCTCACCCTGCCCGTGCAGCGACTGGATGGCCTCGTAGATGTGGCCGTGCGCCGGTTTGTAGAAGTCGCTGGTTTCGACGTGCGCCTCGACCGCGGCGGTGATCGCGTCGCGCGAGAGCAGCATCGCGCCGAGCAGCGATTCCTCGGCCTCGAGGTTGTGCGGTGGCACCCGTCCGCTCACGCGTCGACGCACCGCTTCGATCGTCTGGACCACTGCCGCTCCCACTTCCGCCCTGCTAACCCCGGACCGCATTCTGCGGCCTCTTGCCTGTGCAGTGGTAGACGGACAACCGTGAGGATTTCCTGTTTACATCCTGCGGATAACTCGGCACTCGTGTGGACGAGGGGTGAGCCTGCATCCGTTGGATGATGAACGGGGGGTACGACAGTCATCGACGGTCCGGTGACGTATCCACCGACACGCGCGGGAACCTCAGGCTTCATCCGCTCGGTGCGCGCAGCGGCAGGCATGCACGGCAACGGTCGCGGCCCGAAGCGAAACTCAGCACAGTGGTCGCTTGAAATCTTCGGCGGCCAATTCCGGTGCACGTCGAATCGGAGGTCGAATGCGCTTTCAGCTCACCGGCGCCGCTCGCCATCGAACTGATGTCCACAGCCCTGGGGACAACTGCCCACCCGATCCCCAAACGAAGCCACGTTCCACCTCCAGGGATCCACAGGCTCTCGACGGCACTGTCCACGGAACATTTCCGTAGTTACAGCGGTGAGTCGAGGACATGATCTTCATTGACCAGCAGGGTCTCACGCGACCTGTGCGTCAGTTCTTCGCCGAGCGCAACCACGCCAGCCGAACAGTTGGCTGCGCTCGCCGCAGACGAAGCCGTGATGCGCGTCGGCGCCGCCGAAGGGAGGCTGATCTCGCACGGAGTCGACATCGACGAACTCATCGCCGTTGCACACTCTCACCTGGAGAGCGCACGCAGCTCTCGGGTCGCTCGTCGACGACTTCTCGCGCGCCCGCGCTGAGCCCACGGCTGAACCCGGCCCCCGAATTCAAGGGGCCCCGGCAGTGTGCCGGGGCCCCTTGAGCATCAACGACTTCAGCTGGACTCAACCGTTCAGCGCCTTCGCCTTCGCGGTCTCGAACTCGGCGTCGCTGATCACGCCCTGGGCCTTGAGATCGGCCAGGCGCTGCAGCTCGTCGGCGGTGCTGGGCGTGGTGCCCGCCGCCTGCTGGATGTACTGCCGGGCAGCCGCGTCCTGTGCGGCAGCCGCCTGCTGGGCGTGCTCGGCCATCTTGTGGCCGCGAGCGATCAGGTAGATGAACACGCCGAGGTACGGCAGGATGATGATCCCGATGACCCAGGCGGCCTTGGCCCACCCGCCCATGTCGTGGCTGCGGAAGATGTCCGAGAACACGACGATCAGCAGCCAGATCCAGATGAAGAAGAGGAAGAACCACAGCATCGACAGGAAGACCTGTCCGGTGCCGAAGTCGGACGCGAGAGGCATACGTTCTCCTAGTGACGGTCAGTGGAGCGAGGGCGAGGCTACGCCGACCCTCCGGTGGCCGCCTCCCCCATTCGGGGTGAAACTACGTCACGCGGTGCGTCCGCGCCACCGAATCGCGAAAACACCGCACCGGCAGTTGCGCGTGGCAGGGTAAGTAGCGATGGGCACCGTGCGGTCGTTGCTGGCCGACCTCCGCGCCGGGGCCACCCGCGACCGCACCGACGGCGCCACGCGGCGCCGTCCCGGCGACGCTGCCCGCGCCGTGATCGCGGTGCTGCTCCTCATCCCGCTGATCCTGCACGCGCACCACCCCACCGCCACCGAGGAAGCGGTCGTGCGCCTCTACGACTCGATCCCGCAGGGCGCCCGGACGCTGTTCCTGATCCTCTACCAGCTCGCGGCGCTGTGGGCCATCGGCCTGCTGGTGGTCACCGTCGTGCTCCTGCGCCGCTGGCGGCTGGCCCGCGACCTCGCGGTCGGAGCCGTCGCCGCCTGGGTCCTCGGCCGGTTGATGGCCTTCCTGGTGCACGACAGCAGCCTCTGGGACGCCTTCCGGGTCACCTTCGACCTCACCGGTGCGCCCCGCTTCCCGATGGTCCGCCTGACGGTCGCGGTGGCGACGGTCCTGGTGGCGTCGCCTCACCTGGCCCGGCCGACGCGTCGCTTCGGCGAGGGCCTGGTCGCGCTGCTCGCGCTCTCGAGCCTCTACCTCTCGCGGGGTTTCCCCACCGACCTGATCGCCGCCATCGTCCTCGGCTGGGGCGTCGCCCACGCGGTCGAGTACCTGTTCGGCACGCCGGTCGGTCGGCCGTCGGTGCCGCAGGTCACCGGCGCGCTGCAGGCCTTCGGCATCGAGGCGACCGACGTGCGGCCGACGAGCGAGCAACCGGTCGGCCGCGCGTGGTGTTCGTGGCCACCACCGCGACCGGGCCGGTGCGCGTCGTCGCCCTCGGCCGCGACGAAGCCGACGCTCAGCTCCTGGCGCGCGCGTGGCGCTACATCGCGTACCGCGACGCGCCGCCGACCCTTGTGCCGAGCCGGCGCGCGCAGGTGGAGTACGAGGCCTACCTCAGCCTGCTGGCGCGCGACGCGGGTGTCGACACGCCGCGCGTCGTCGTCGCGGGCACGCACGGTGCGCTCGCGCTGCTCGTCGTCGAGCAGATCACCGGGGCCGAGCTCTACGAGCTCACCGACGACACAGTCGGCGACGACCTGCTCGACCGCACGTGGGTCGAGCTGCGCACCCTGCACGCGGCGCGGGTCGCGCACGGCAAGCTCGACGGCAAGCACGTGCTCATCGACGGCTCGACCCCGCGGATCGTGGGCTTCGACTTCGCCTCGAGCAGCGCCCGTTTCCGCCAGACCGCAGGCGACGTCGCCCAGCTGCTCGCGGCCACCGCAGCCATCGTCGGGGCCGAGCGGGCGGTGAAGGCCGCGGTGCGCGTCATGGGACAGGAGACGATCGCCGCCGCCCTCCCGATCCTGCAGGCACCCGCGCTGTCAGGTTGGACCCACGACGCATTCGGCGGACGCGACCAGCTCGACGACCGCCTCGACGAGCTCCGCCGGGTCGGCGCCGAAGCGGCCGCCACCGAGGCGCCCGAACTGCGCCGGCTCTTCCGGGTGCAACCGCGCAGCCTGCTGATGGCGGTGGGCGCGCTGGTCGGCGTCGGCGTGCTGCTCAGCCGGGTCGGCGACCCGGTCGTGTTCTGGGACACGGTGAAGAACGCCGACTGGTGGTTCGTGGTGTTGGCGTTCGTGCTCGGGCTCGCGACCGACGTGGCGTTCGGCATCACCTTCCTCGGCAACGTGCCCATCCGGCTGCCGGTCTGGCCGAGCATCGAGCTGCAGTCTGCGATGTCGTTCTCCAACCTCGCGGTGCCGGTCGCGGCCGACACCGCGCTGCAGGTGCGGTTCCTGCAGAAGAACGGTCTCGACCTGTCGTCGGCCGTCGCCGCAGGCGGGATTCTCAGCTCGGTGTCGGAGATCCTCGTGCAGGTCGGGCTGCTGTTCCTCGCCATCTGGCTCGCGCCCGACTCGATCGACTTCGGCCGTATCGACACGAACCAGATCGTGGTGGTCGTGCTCATCGTCGTGCTGCTCGTCGGCGTGGCGATGGCGGTGATCTTCGGCGTGCGCCGCATCCGGCACGCGGTGCTACCCCCGATCCAACGCGCGCTGGGCACGGTGTGGGCTGCGGTCAAGACCCCGAGCCGGCTCGCCCTGCTCATCGGCGGCAACATCGTCGCGCAGTGCCTCTACGCCGCGTCGCTCCTCGCGTGCGTGCACGCGTACGGCGCCAGCATCAACTTCTGGACGCTGCTCGCGCTCAACATCGGCATCTCGGTGATCGCGTCACTGGTGCCGATCCCCGGCGGCGGCACCGCGGTCTCCGCGGTGGGTCTGGCCGGGATGGTGACCGCGTTCGGGGTGCCCGCGGCCGCGGCGTCGGCCGCGGTGCTCACCCATCAGCTCGCGGTGACCTACCTACCCGCGATCCCGGGCTGGTTCGCCACCAACGACCTGGTGAAGAAGGGCCTGCTGTAGAGCGGCAGCGACCCGCCGTCGGGTTACTCCTCGACGACGGCGACCGCGACGGCCACGACGACCTCGGCGGGCAGGCGCACCTGCACCTCGGCGTCGCCCAGCTCGCGGATGGGCTCGTCGAGCACGACCTTGCGGCGGTCGAGCTCGATGCCCGTCTGCGCGAGCACGGCGTCGGTGACGTCGGAGGCGGTGACGGAACCGAAGAGCTTCCCGCCCTCACCGGCGCGCGCCTTCACCTGGATCGTCTGCGACCCCAGCTGCGACGCGATCTTCTGCGACGCCTCGCGGTCGCGCGTCTCCTTCGCCTCGCGGCTGCGCCGCATCGACTCGGACTGCGCGACGACACCCTTGGTCGCCTTCATGGCCAGACCGCGGGGCACGAGGTAGTTGCGGGCATAGCCGTCGGCCACTTCGAGGAGGTCGCCCTTCTTGCCCAGCGTGTCGACGTCTTCCCGGAGCACGATCCTCATGCGCCGGCTTCCCCGACCTCGACCTCGACCACGTCGACCTCGACACCGTCGAGACCCGGCACGCCGTTGATCTCGTCGATCTCGACCTCGGCCACGTAGTCGGACTCGACCGGCTCGGACGGACGCGGCGGCATCTCCTCGCGGAGCTCGCCCCGATCGCCGCGGTCGCGACGCCCGCCCTTGCGCTGGGTGACCTGACGCACGCTGTAGGGCAGGAGCGCCATCTCACGCGCCAGGCGGATGGCCTTCGCCACCTGCCGCTGCTGCTGGGTGGAGTTGCCGGTGACCCGGCGGGCGCGGATCTTGGCGCGTTCCGACATGAACCGCCGCAGCAGGTTCACGTCCTTGTAGTCGATCCACTCCACCTGCTCGGTGTTGAGGATCGAGATCTTCTTCTTCTGCGGTCGACGTCGGTCGGCCGCGGCGCTCTTGCTGTTGCTGCGCCGTTCTCTCGCCATCTCTATTCGCTCGCTCTCTGCTCGCCGGGGTACCCGGCTCGCGGTCGATCGCTCGCCATCAGAAGGGCTCCTCGCCGAAGTCGTCGTAGCTGCTCTCGCCGCGCCGCGGCCGCGGGTGCGGGCGCGGGCGCGGGGCGGCTTCCGCCGCCCCCTCCGCCTCCGCCTCCGCCGCCGCCGCCGCCACCGAAGTCGCCGCCACCGCGACGCTCGTTGCGGGTGACCTGCGCGGTCGCCCACCGCAGGCTGGGGCCGACCTCGTCGGCCACGATCTCGACGACGCTGCGCTTCTCGCCGTTCTCGGTCTCCCAGCTGCGCTGCTCGAGGCGGCCGGTGACGACCACGCGCGAGCCCTTGCCCAGCGACTCGGAGACGTTCTCGGCCATCTCGCGCCAGCACACGACGTTGAAGAAGCTGGTCTGCTCCTCCCACTCCTGCGACTGGCGGTTCTGCCACCGCCGGCTCACGGCCATCCCGAACGACGCCTTGGCGGCGCCACCCGTGGTGTAACGGATCTCGGGATCGCGGGTGAGGTTCCCGACGACGGTCACGGTGCTGTCAGGCATTGGTCTTCCTCCCTCAGGATTCCGACACGCCGGAGCCCGCGAGCTTCCCGTAGACGTTCTCGGGAATGCGGAGCACCTTGTGCCGGAGGACTTCGTCAGCGAGGGAGAGCGTCCGGTGCAGCTCGTCCATCGCCGCGGGCTCCGCCTTCGCCTGGAAGACCACGTAGTAGCCCTCCCAGCGGTGCTTGAGCTCGTAGGCGAACCGCCGCTTGCCCCAGAAGTCGGTCTGCCCGGGCTCGGCGCCCTTGGACTCGATCAACTGGATGTAGCGGGCGACGGCGGACCGGATCGTCTCCTCTTCCAGATCCGCGTCGAAGATGACCATGACCTCGTACGGCCTCATGGGCCGGACCTCCTTCGGACCGTGGCACTCGGTCCACGGGCGACCACGCAGCCCCGGTCACCGGGGTCGTGGGCGCAGGAATGCAATTGAGCAGGTCAGGCTAGCAGTCGATCTCCGACACGACCTATCGACGACGACGCTACGCCGGGGGTGTGACAGTTATGCGCGGCACCCGGAGACGAGCGGAAGCGAGGAGGGTGCTCGCCAGCGAGCGAACGGCTGCGAGCCGGGGATCCCGGCTCGCAGTGAGCGAGCGAATCAAGTCGGCGAGCACGCGTTGACGGGGCCGGAGGGGAGTTGGCCCTTCCGCGTCTCGACCGCGTACTGGTACGGACCGTCGGCCCGGTAGACCGGGCACTCGGTCTCGGCCTTCTCGGGACAGGGCGCCATGAGCCGGCCGGAGTTGCGGGAGCCGTCGCTGCCGTAGAACGCGATCTGCAGCGGGTCGGTCACGCCCGACATGGTGAACCCGGCATCGGTCGGTCCGTCGAACACGAACAGCATGCCGTCGTACGGACCGAGGTCGGTGCGGCCGCGCAGACCGGCGACGCGCTCGTCGACCGAGTCGGCGACCGCCACCCGCAGGCAGCGGTCGTACCCCACCGCGATCTTCAGCTCGCCGAGGCCCTCGAACGGTGCGACCGCGGGCGTCTGGCGGCTGATCACGGCTGAGAGCGGGATGCTGCCCGCGTTCGGTTCGGGATCGCCGACCGTGTCGAGCACCTTCACCAGCACGACCGCGAGCACGATCGCGCCCAGCACGAGCAGCGTGATCACGACGGGACGGCGACTCGACATCGCCGTGAGGTTAGGCGGGCGCGTGTTCCACGGAGCCGTAGAGACCGAGCGCCTCGGTGACCGCGTCGGCCGCGTGGTACGTCTCGCCGCTCGCGGGGAACGTACCCGCGCGCACGTCGTCGGCGAACCGCTCGATCGCGCGCGTGGCGTCACCCTGCAGGTCGGCGTAGCGGCGCACGAACTTCGGGCGTACGCGGTTCTCGAAGCCGAGGATGTCGTGGTACACGAGCACCTGGCCGTCGCAGTGACGACCGGCGCCGATGCCGATCGTGGGCACGGGCACCGAGTCGGTGACCATGCGGGCCACCGCGTCGGGCACGCACTCGAGCACGATGCCGAACACGCCGGCTTCGGCCAGCGCGACCGCGTCGTCGACGATCTCGCGTGCGGCGTCGAGGGTCTTGCCCTGCACGCGGAAGCCGCCGAAGCGATGCACCGACTGGGGGGTGAGGCCGAGGTGACCCATCACCGGGATCTCGGCGTCGAGGATGGCGTTCACCGCGTCGACGCGCTTGCGGCCACCTTCGAGCTTCACCGCGGTCGCGCCCGGCGCGCACGAGCTGCGCCGCGTTGGCGACGGTCTCCTCGCGCGACAGGTGGTAGCTCATCCACGGCAGGTCGGCGACGACCAGCGCGCGCGGCTTCGTGCGCGCGACCGCACCGGTGTGGTGGGCCATGTCGTCGATGGTGACGTGCAGCGTGTCGTCGTACCCGAGCACGACCATCGCCACCGAGTCACCGACGAGGATCATGTCGACGCCCGCGGCGTCGACCGCTCGCGCCGACGGCGCGTCGTACGCCGTGACCATCACCAGCGGTGTGCCGGAACCCTTGCGCGCGACGACGTCGGGCGCACCCAGGGCGCGTGGAGCCTGACCCGTGTCGGCCATCTCGTTGTTCCTCCACCGTCCAGGGCTCACACGGCTCCCGGCGGCACACGGAAGCGTAGTTCACTGTCGATTCCGCTGCGCCGTCCCGCCCTCCGGGCACGGCTCCGCTGCATCTCGGCTGTGCTACGGAGCGGACCGTGCTCGACCGGCCGAGCGCGACGGTGTGGCCGGGGCCGGCGCGCCACCGTGGCGACGCCCGTGGAGCTCGCGCCGGGTGAGGAAGTTCCAGCCGCAGTCGGGGCACACCTCGACCACGTAGCGGGTGTACTCGTCGTGCGCGGCGTCGAGGCGCTCGAGCTCGCTCGGGTGCACGATGCACCGGCCGTTGGCCTGGCGCAGGTGCTCGCCGTAGACGTAGGAGACGTAGCGGACGTGCCGGGCCGAGCACACCGGGCACTCGTGGGGCGCCGGGTCGCCCACGTGCCGGGCGGCCCGCAGGAGCTCCGGGTGGGCGTCGCACACGTCGAGGCGGGCGACCGTGCCGCGTTGCAGGTCGCGCAGGAGGGCCCGTCGGGCCAGCGTGTAGTCGGTGTGCCGGCGCACGGCGCCACTGTACAAGGGCCACACCCGGCCGGGTCCCGCTTCCCGACGCCCGCTCGACGCCGTTCGTCCACCCGATGTCAACCCTCCGGTCGTCGTGTGTATACTCGTGCCGATATATCGAAGCGATATATCGGCGCACACCCTCGACCGGAATCGACCCGCCGAAATGCTCGAACTCGCCATCCTCGGACTGCTGAAGGAGCAACCGCTCCACGGCTACGAGCTGAAGAAGCGCCTCGGTGAGACCCTCGGCTCGCTGTGGGGCATCTCCTACGGCTCGCTGTATCCGGCGCTGCGCCGGCTCGAGCGCGACGGCAGCATCGAGATCGTCGAGCCCGACACCGCGGCCGCCCCGATCCCCGCCACCGGCTCGCTCGACGGCGACCTCGCGGCCGCGCGCCTCCGCCGTCCGGCCAAGACGACCCGCCGCACCCGGAAGGCGTACCGCCTCACCGAGCGGGGCGACGCCCGCTTCTCGCAGCTGCTCCTCGACGACGACACCGCCGGCGACGACGAGCGCACGTTCGCGTTGAAGCTCGCCTTCTGCCGCCACCTCGATCCCGAAGCGCGCCTCGAGCTGCTCACGCGCCGGCGCGCCGCCCTCGCCGAGCGGCTGGCGCGCGCCCGCCGCTCGACCCCCGGCCGCGGCGACCGCTACACGCGGTCGCTCTTCGAGCACCGCACCGATTCCACCCAACGAGATCTCGAATGGGTCGACGCGCTGATCGCCGCCGAAGGCCGCGACGACGCCGAGCCCACCAACCCGTCCACCCAGGAACCCCTGGATCAGACAAGGAGCCACCGCATGAGTGGTCGCATTCGTGTCGCCATCGCCGGAGTCGGGCAACTGCGCGAGCAGTCTCGTCCAGGGCGTCGAGTACTACCGCAACGCCGACCCCGCGGAGGACGTCCCCGGCCTCATGCACGTCGTGCTCGGCGGCTACCACGTGGGCGACGTCGACTTCGTCGCCGCGTTCGACGTCGACGCGGCCAAGGTCGGCCTCGACCTGGGCAAGGCCATCTCGGCCGGGCAGAACAACACCATCAAGTTCGCCAACGTCGGCCAGCTCGAGGTCGAGGTGCAGCGGGGCCCGACGTTCGACGGTCTCGGCAAGTACTACCGGGAGACGGTCGAGGAGTCGCCGGCCGCGCCGGTCGACGTGGCGCAGGTGCTGCGCGACACCAAGGCCGAGGTGCTCGTGAGCTACCTCCCGGTGGGATCGGAGGAGGCGCAGCGCTTCTACGCGCAGGCGTGCCTCGACGCCGGCGTCGCCTTCGTGAACGCCATCCCGGTGTTCATCGCCAGCGACCCCGTGTGGGCGGCCAAGTTCGAGGCGGCCAACCTGCCGATCGTCGGCGACGACATCAAGAGCCAGGTCGGCGCCACCATCACCCACCGCATGCTCGCCCGCCTCTTCGAGGACCGCGGCACCAGCATCGACCGCACCTACCAGCTCAACTTCGGCGGCAACATGGACTTCAAGAACATGTTGGAGCGCACCCGGCTCGAGTCGAAGAAGATCTCCAAGACGCAGTCGGTCACCAGCCAGATCGAGCAGGGCATCGAGTCCGACAACGTGCACATCGGCCCGTCCGACCACGTGCCGTGGCTCGAGGACCGCAAGTGGGCCTACATCCGGCTCGAGGGCCGCAACTTCGGCGACGTGCCGCTCAACATCGAGCTCAAGCTCGAGGTGTGGGATTCCCCGAACTCGGCGGGCGTGATCATCGACGCGGTGCGGTGCTGCAAGATCGCGCTCGACCGTGGCATCGGTGGACCGCTCGCCGGAGCGTCGGCCTACTTCATGAAGTCGCCCGCGGTGCAGTACCACGACGACGAGGCCCGCGAGATGGTGGAGAAGTTCGCGAACGGCGAATAGCCGGGAACGGCGAATGACACCGGCATTCGTGCGATGATCAAGGCGTGAACGACTCTCCGACCGAGCTCGAGCTGCGGCTGCTCGGCGATCTCCGTGGCAAGCGCGTCCTCGACCTCGGGTGCGGCACCGGCAGCGGTGCGATCGCGTTCGCGCAGCAGGGTGCGATCGTGATCGCGCTCGACACGTCCGACGCTCGGCTCGCGCGACGCACGGGCGCGGGCCGAGGAGGCGGAAGTGAAGGTCGAGTGGCGCAAGGGCGACCTCGCCGACCTCGCGTTCCTCCGCGCCGAGTCGATCGACGTCGCGTTCAGCGCCGACAAGGTGGCCGAGGTCGACGACGCGTCCCGGCTGTTCCGTCAGGTGCAACGGGTGCTGAAGCCGAACGGGCCGTTCGTGTTCTCCTACGAGCACCCGATGGAGGTGTGCGTCGGCGCCGGCGGCACGGTCGAGCGCTCCTACTTCGAACCGGGCCCGATCGACGTCGAGCGCGACGGCGAGTCGGTGCGCGTCTACACGCGCGGCATCGGCGAGGTGTTCACCGAGCTCGGGCGGGCCGGATTCCGGGTCGACACCGTGCTCGAGCCGCGTCCCGACACGCCCGGCGCGCGGGTGCCGCAGACCATCGTCTGGCGCGCCCGCAAGGAAGGCGCCTGACCCTCACGCTGAACGCGTGATCCCCTGCTCGGCGGCCCAGGCGTCGAGCCGGGCGTAGGCCTCGGTCTCGGTCATCGGGCCATCGTCGAGCCGCAGCTCGAGCAGGTGGTCGAGGGCCTCGCCCACGACCCGCCCGGGCTTTACCCCGAGATGCTCCATCACCTGTCGCCCGTCGAGCGGCGGACGGATGGCGTCGAGCTCCTCCTGCTCGCGCAGCTCGGCGATCCGGCGCTCGAGGTCGTCCATGCGTCGCTGCAGCGCCCGCGCGCGGTTCTGGTTGCGGGTGGTGCAGTCGCACCGCTGGAGGTGGTTGAGCTCCTCGAGGAGAGAGCCCGCGTCGCGCACGTAGCGCCGCACCGCCCTGTCGGTCCAGCCCATCGCGTACGTGTGGATGCGCAAGTGCAGGTACACGAGCTGCACCACCGCGTCGACGACGTCGTTGGGGTACTTCAGCGCCCGCATCCGCTCCTCGGTCATGCCGCGCGCCGACCACCTCGTGATGGTGGAAGCTGACACCGCCGCCGGCGAACGAGCGGGTCTTCGGCTTGCCGACGTCGTGGAACAGCGCGGCGAGCCGCACCAGCAGCTCGGGTCGGGTGTTGCGCACCACCGCGATCGTGTGCGCGAGCACGTCCTTGTGGGTGTGGATCGGGTCCTGCTCGAGGCGCATCTGGTTGAGCTCGGGCAGGAACTCGTCGGACAGACCGGTCTCGGCGAGGAACCACAGCCCCGCGCTCGGATCGTCGACGAGGAGGAGCTTCGACAGCTCGTCGCGGATGCGCTCGGCGCTCACGATCTCGAGGCGGTGGCGCAACTCGACGACCGCGTCGGTGAGCGCCTGGTCGGGCACGAGGCCGAACTGCGCGATGAAGCGCGCCGCGCGGCAGCATGCGCAGCGGGTCGTCGACGAACGACACCTCGGGCCCCAGTGGCGTGCGCAACCGGTGCGCGGCGAGATCGATGGCGCCGTCGAAGGGATCGACGAGCTCGGGCTCGGGGAGGCGCAGCGCCATCGCGTTCACGGTGAAGTCGCGACGCGAGAGGTCGGTCGTGAGGTCGTCGGAGAACACGACCTCGGGCTTGCGGCTGTCGGGCCGGTACACCTCGGCGCGGAAGGTCGTGATCTCGAGCAGCGTGCCGTCCTTGCGGCACCCGATGGTGCCGAACCGTTTGCCCTGCAGCCAGACCGCGTCGGCCCACGGCCGCACGATCGCCTCGATGACGTCGGGCCGGGCGTCGGTGGTGAAGTCGACGTCGACGTCCTCGTCGTCGCGCCGGGCCCGGTCGAGGAACGCGTCGCGCACGCTGCCGCCCACGAGGTAGCACTCGTGGCCCGCGTCGGAGAGCAGGCGCGCCAGCTGCTGCGCGGGCGAGGCTGCGTCGAGGAGCGGGCGGAGTCGGGGCGGGATCGCGGACATCGTCACCATTCTCGTCGGCCGGGGCCCACGACGGGCGAAACAATGCCCGGTCCATCCCTTCCGCCCGCGGCGCGCTCCGCTACGTTCGCCGGAGTGGACGGCATCATCTCTTGCTCGCGTCTCGGCTGTAGCGAGCCTGCCGTCGCGGTGTTCGCGTTCGACGCGCGGGAGTCCCTGGTGTGGCTCGACCCGATCTCGACGCCGGGGCGCGGTGCGGGCGTGCTCTGCGCCACGCACGCCGACCTCATGTCGCCGCCGCGCGGGTGGAACCTCCTCGACCGGCGCGCGGCCGAGTCACGGCTGTGGACCGGTCGGGCGGCTACCACGTCCGCGCGGGTCGCGCCCCACGCGCCACGCGGTGGACGACCGACCCGCCCGCGCACCTTCACCCCGGCCGGGCCGTCGCTGCCGTTCGACGCGGTCGAGCCGGTCGCGACGGTCACGCCGGTCGAACCCGCCCCGTGGTCGCCCCACGACCAACCGGGCCCGGAGTTCGAGCACGTGCTCGACGCCCGCACACCCATGCTGGCGCGCGCGTTCGAATCCGCCCGCCCCGCCGACGACGACTAGACGGTCGCGGCCACCGGCGGAGGGACTGGTGCCTCGCGTTCGCGCTCCAGGTCGGCGCGGTCGAGGGAGAACCGCATCTCGCTGACCGCGTCGGCGTGGGCGATCGCGTCGTCGCTGCGCGACCAGGCCGTTGCGGTAGAGGTGCACGAGGCTCTGGTCGAAGGTCTGCATCCCGTAGAGGTCGCCGTGCGTCATCTCGTTGGTGAGCTCGGCGAGCCGGTCCGGGTCGGCGACGCGCTCGCGCACCCGCGTGTTCATGACGAGCAACTCGACCGCCGGGACCCGGCCGCGGCCACCGGCGCGCGGGAGGAGCCGCTGCGACACGATCCCGCGCAACGTCGATGACAACGCCGCCCGGGCCTGGCGTTGGCGGTGCGGTGGGAACAGCTCGACGAACCGGTCGACGGTGTCGACCGCGCTGACCGTCGACATCCCTGCGAGCACGAAGTGGCCGATCTCGGCGGCCTGGAGCACGGCCCACGCCGCGTCCGGCGTCGCGCAGCTCACCGATCATCAGCACGTCGGGATCCTGGCGCAGCGCGTGCTCGAGTCCGGACACCGCGGTCGGAGTGTCGGTCCCGACCTCGCGCTGGTCGACGATCGAGCGCTTGTCGGCGTGCAGCACCTCGACCGGGTCCTCGATGGTGATGATGTGCCCCTCGCGGTGCGCGTTCACGTGGTCGACCATCGCGGCGAGGGTGGCGGTCTTGCCCGAGCCGGCGAGCCCGGTCACCAGCACGATGCCGTGCTGCTCGGTGGCCAGTGTCGCCACCGCGGGCGGCAGGCCGAGCGCCTCGAAGCTCGGGATCCCGGGCAGCACGCGGCGCAACACGAGCCCGATCCAGCCCCGCTGCCGGAACGCGCTCACCCGGAAGCGGCCGAGCCCGGCGATGCCGTACATGAAGTCGCACTCGTTGGCCTCGGCGAACGCGTCGGCTCGGCCCCGCGGGATGACCGCGGCGGCGACCCGCTCGGTGTCGGCCGGCTCGACGGTGTCGAACGGTGCTTCGCGCAGCCGGCCGTCGACGCGCAGGCGCGGCCGCGAGCCCACCTTGACGTGGACGTCCGAGGCGCCGTGTTCCACGGCGAAGCGCAGCAATCCGTCCAGGTCCAACACACATGCCTCCGGACCTCCCTATCGGCCTCTGGCCCCCGGTCCTGTAGCTCGAGCAGCGGGTTCCGTCACCAGTCACCGGTCGCCCGACCCATCTAAGGTCCCGACCCATGAACGCCAGCGCCCGGCCCCCGTCCGCACCCCTCCGCATCGTCCAGTGGACGACGGGCAACGTCGGCCGGCGGTCGATCATCGCCGCCGCGGCCAACCCCGGCCTCGAGATCGTCGGGTGCTTCGCCTGGGGTGCCGACAAGATCGGACGCGACGTCGGTGAGCTCTGCGGGATCGAACCGCTCGGGGTCCTCGCGACCGACGACGTCGACGCGCTGCTCGCATTGGCGCCCGACTGCGTCGTCTACAACCCGAAGTGGCCCGACGTCGACGAGATGGTGCGGATCCTCGAGGCCGGCGTCAACATCGTGTCGACCGCGGCCTTCATCACCGGCCACTCGCTCGGTGCAGGGCGCGCCCGCATCAGCGCGGCGTGCGAACGGGGTGGCGCGTCGGTCTTCGGCAGCGGCATCAACCCCGGGTTCGCCGACATGCTGACCATCGTGTCGGCCGGCCTCTGTGACCGCGTCGACTCGGTCTCGGTGCTCGAGTCGGCCGACTCCACCGGATACGACTCCCCCGAGACGGAGATCCCCGTCGGATTCGGTCGTCCGATGGACGACCCCGCGCTCCCCGACATGGTCGCGCGCCGGCACCGCGGTGTTCGAGGACGCGGTGTGGATGGTCGCCGACGCGCTCGGGAGTCGAGCTCGAGGACGTGCGCTGCGAGGCCGAGTTCGCCGCCGCGCCGGAAGACGTCGTGATGACGTCGTGGACCATCCCCGCCGGCACCGTCGCCGGGATCGACCGCGAGCTGGCAGGGCTGGGTCGACGGCCGCAAGGTCATCGACCTGAAGGTCAAGTGGCGCAAGGGCCCGACGTTGGAGCCCAACTGGGAGATCGGCGGCGGGTACTTCGTGGAGATCGAGGGCCGGCCGTGCGTCCGGACCCGGGTGGAGATCCTCCCGCCACCCGATTTCGTCGCCGAGACGTTCGACGACTTCATGGTGCTCGGCATGATCATGACGGCCATGCCCGCGATCGACGCCATCCCCGCCGTGTGCGCGGCGGCGCCCGGCATCGTCACCTACCTCGACCTGCCGATGATCACGCCCCGTGGGTTCGTGCCCCGGAGCTGAACCGGCCGCATCACGGCATCAGGGCCTGAGGGGCGGCGCCGGAGCCCGCCCATTACCCTGCTTCTGTGCGGCAGCAGACCCTGCGTTTCGGCGACAGCTGGGCGCGCATCGCTCCCTGGCGCGGGGGCGGAGGGGCCGCGCACCTCGTCGTCGGGCCCGATGCGACCGTCCCACCCAGCGTCGTGCACCGGTGCATCGAGCGCGCGCGCGCGTCCGGCTACGAGTCGGTGCTCACCAGCGCGGTGAGCCCCACGGAATCCGGCGCGTTCGTCGACGCCGGCTTCTCCGTCCGTGAACGCCTCCATCTGCTCGAGCTCGATCTCGACGCCGAGCCCGAGCCGGCCTCGTTGCCGCTGGCCAAGGGGACCCGGCGCGACCGGCCCGGCGTGCTCGAGCTCGATGACGCATCGTTCGACGAGTTCTGGCGGCTCGGCCCGGTCGGGCCTCAAGGACGCCATCGACGCGACGCCCACGAGCCGCTTCCGGGTCGGCCACGACGCCAACCGGGTCGTCGCCTACGCGATCACCGGTATCGCCGGCCGCTACGGCTACCTGCAACGCATCGCGGTGCACCCCGACACCCGGCTCGCGGGGGTGGGGCCGTTCCCTCGTCGCCGACGCGCCTGGGTTGGATCTGGAAGCAGGGCGGCGACCGCGTCTACGTGAACACGCAGTTGGAGAACGAACGCGCCGCTCGCGCTGTACCGCTCGTTCGGGTTCGACATCCTCCCCGCGGGCCTGTGCGTCCTCGGCCGGGCGTTGTGATCCGCGGCTCGCGGTTCGGGCACGGAGCCGGCTCGCCGTTCGGGCACGGAGCCGGCTCGCCGCGGCCGTCGCGATCCTCGCGATCACCGCGGCGGCGCTCGTCACCGGCACCGCGCCTGCGGGTGCACAAGCCGTGCCCACGTTCGCGCTCGCGGGGCAGAGCGCGTGGGTCGCGCCGAACGGCGACTTCCTCATGAGGTTCCGCGCGACCGACGTGCCGGCCGGGGCGCAGGTCGTGCTCACCGTCCACGACTCGTTGCAGTCGCGCACCGCGTTCGACCAGAGCGTGAACGGCGGCAGCCTCCCGCCGTCGCGCAGCCTCACCCCGTTCGCGTTCGACGCGCTGCCCACCGACGCCGCCGGCGAGAAGGTGCTCGTGTACCCGACCGCCGGCCTCAGTGACAGCGGCGTGTACCCGCTCGAGGTCGACCTCCGCAGCGCGAACGACGAGTCGCTCGCCCACTTCGTCACCCACGTGGTCGTCGCGCCGGTCACCGCGGAGGGCGCCCTGACCGTCGGTGTCCCGCTGCAGGTCGCGTGGGTGTGGCCGCTGCGCGCCGATCCGGCCTACCTCGCCGGGTTCGCCGAACCCGAGCACGCTCGCCGACCTGCAGCTCGACGGTCGGCTCGGGCGGCAGGCCCGGCAGCTCGCGTTGAACGGCGACGTGCCGCTCACGTTGGCCCCGAGCCCGGAGACGCTCGAGGCGTGGAGCACGCTCGCGCAGAAGCAACTCGTGGCGGCCGCGGTCCCCGCCGCGATCCGCAGCGCGGGAACGTCGGGCCACAACCAGGTGCTCACCGGACCGTTCGTTCCCCTGGATCTGCCGTCGATCCTCGACGGCGGCCTGAGCGGGGTCGTGAACCCCGAGCTCGCGCGCGGCATCACCACCCTCGAGACGTTCTTCGGCGCCCACTTCGACCCGAGCACCGCACTCCCCGGGCCACTCGACCCGGTCGCGCTGCGCACGTTGCAGATCGCCAGCGCCCGCCAGCTCGTGCTCGACGGCACCCAGCTCACGCCCGCGCCGGAGAAGTACACCCCCGCGCACCCGTAC
This sequence comes from uncultured Actinomycetes bacterium, assembly GCA_963725775.1. GTDB lineage: Bacteria > Actinomycetota > Acidimicrobiia > IMCC26256 > DASPTH01 > DASUAS01. Next base: position 156,626 of record CAVRZT010000006.1, on the reverse strand, counting down.
AAGGTGCAGACGGTCCCCGGCGACGACGCCAGCGCGGTGACGGTGGTCGCGACCGATCCCGGGCTCGCAGCAGTTCCTGCGGGGCGACGACCCGCCGGCCCTCCGCGCCGCGCATCTCCTCTCCGGGCTCGCGCTCGTCGCCGGTGAGCAACCGAGCGTCCCGCGCGGCGTCGCGATCACCAATCCCGACCGGTGGGACGCCGACGACGCGTTCGTCGCCGAGGCCCTGGCCGGCCTGCGGGGGAACCCCCTCCTCCACGCGAACACGGTCGCGGGGCTGCTCGATGCGGTGCCGGTGGCGACGGTGGACGGTGAGACCGACGCCGCGCCGGTGTACCGCCAGCTCGCGGCGTACGACCCGCCCGCCGCACCGGTGACGCCGGCGCAGTACCAGCAGGCGGTCGCTGACCGAGAGCAGGTCGCCAAGGTGTTCGGCGTCACGAGCCCGCAGACCGTCGGCGCCGACCGCGCGCTCGCGGCGTCGGTCTCGGCCGACTGGCAAGACCCGGCCGGGCGGAAGGCCGCCGCCGGCCTCCTGGGCTCGATCCGGGGATCGCTGGACGCCTTCCTCGAACAGGTCCGATCCGAGGTCGTACTGCAGCCGACCGGCACGATCACCATCACGTCGAGCAAGGCCCAGATCCCGATCAGCTTCAAGAACACGAGCGACCAACCGGTGACGGTCCACCTGAAGCTGGAGAGCGATCGTCTCCTCTTCCCCGACGGTGCCGAACAGGACGTGGTCCTCCCGCCGCGGAGGAGCACCACGGTCAGGATGGCGGTCGAGACGCGGGGATCGGGCCGCTCCCCGGCGCAGCTCACGGTCACGACCGTCGACGGCCAGGTGATCGGCGAACGGCGCATCACGGTCCGCTCCACCTTCGTGAGCGGTGTGGGAGTCTTCCTCACCGTGGGTGCGATCGTATTCCTCGCGATCTGGTGGGGCTGGGACATCCACCGCCGGCGCAAGCGGCGGTCTCAGGCGCACCACCCCTCGTTCCCGATCGGCACGCCCTCCGGACAACCCGCGTGAGCGGAACAGAATGACCGATCCGCCGTTCGGGGCGCTCGACGATCCGGACGACGACCCCAGGCTCATCGAACCGGGTTCCAATCCCACGGAGACCGAGACGTCGCTCGTGCGGTCGAGCGCGATCGTCGCCGTCGGCACCGCGCTGTCGCGCGTCACCGGTTTCGTGCGCATCGCCGCCATCGCGTACGCGCTGGGCGCCACCACCCTCGCCGGTACCTACAGCTACGCCAACGAGGCGCCCAACATCGTCTACGAGCTCCTCCTCGGCGGGGTGCTCACCGCCACGCTCGTGCCGTTGTTCGTCAAGTACTTCGAGACGCGCGACGACGACGCGACCAGCGCGATCTTCACGGTCGCGATGGTCGCGCTCGCCGCGATCACCGTCGTCGGCATCGTCGCCGCGCCGTGGATCGTCGATCTGTACACGCTGAACGCGCGCGGCGCGAACGTCGCGGCACAACAGGAGCTGGCGACCTCGCTCCTGCGCCTGTTCATGCCGCAGATGCTCTTCTACGGCATCGTCACGCTGGCCACCGCGATGCTGAACGCACGGCGCCGTTACCTCGCGGCCGCGTTCGCTCCGGTGCTCAACAACGTCGTGGTCATCGCGGTGTTCCTCGCGCTCCCCCGCATCGCCGACGGGTCGCTGACCGTTCGGAGCGTGCTCGACGACGACGCGCTGCTCCTGCTCGTCGGGCTCGGGACGACGGCCGGGGTCATGGTGATGGCGTTGGCGCTGCTCCCTCCGCTCGCCCGCCTGCACACCCACCTCCGGTTCCTCCCGGCGTGGCGCCACCCCGCGGTGCTGACCATGCTGCGGCTCTCCGGGTGGACGGTCGGGTACGTGATCGCCAACCAGATCGCGCTGCTGGTCGTCACCGTGCTCGCCAACGGCACCGACGGCGGGCCGTTCATCTACATCAGCGCGTACGCCTTCTTCCAGCTCCCCCACGGCTTGTTCGCGGTGTCGCTCATGACCACGTTCACTCCCGAGATGGCGAGCGCAGCGGCGCGGAACGACCTCGACGCGCTCCGCGCCCAGCTGTCGCGTGGCATCCGGCTGGCGGCCGTCGTGATCGTGCCCGCGGCCGCGCTGTACATCGGGCTGGCCCGCCCGATCATCGTCGCGTTGCTGCAACGCGGCGCGTTCTCGCCGGCTGACGCGTCGGCGGTGGCCGACACGCTGGTCGCGTTCTCGGTCGGGCTCCTCCCCTTCTCGATCTACCTGTTCGCCATGCGCGCGTTCTACGCGCGCCACGACACGTTCACGCCGTTCTGGATCAACTGCGTCGAGAACGCGGTGAACATCGCGCTGGCGTTCCCGCTCTACGCGTGGCTGGGCATCCCCGGCCTCGCCCTCGCCTTCGCACTTGCCTACTTCGCCGGTGCCGCGCTGACGCTGTACGTGCTGCACGTGCGCCTCCACGGGGTCGACGGCACGCGCATCGCCGTGACCATCACCAAGGTCGTGGCCGCGGGCGCGGTCGTCGCCGGGGTCAGCTGGGCCGCCGGCGAGCTCGTCGGCTGGTCGAGCACCCTGGCCGCGGTCGCGTCGGTCGTGATCGGGGCGGTCATCGGCGGGGTCGTCTACGTCGGGCTCCTGGTCCTGTTGCGCGTCGACGAGCTCTCGTCGATCACCGCGCTGGTGCCCCGGGGCGCCGGTCGCAGCCCGCGCGTGTAACGATCAACGTCCCGACCGTCACAGGAGAGCCCGTTGAGCATCAGGGTCGTCACCGACAGCAGCTGCGATCTCCCCCAGTCGCTGGTCGACGCGCTCCGCATCGAGATCGTGCCACTCACCATCCGCTTCGGCGACGAGGAGCTGGTCGACCGCGAAGAGCTCAGCACCGATGAGTTCTGGCACCGCCTCGAGCACTCCAAGCTCCTCCCGGAGACGGCCGCACCGTCGGCCGGCGCGTTCGAGGCCAAGTTCCGCGAGCTCCTCGCGCGGGGCGCGACCGGCATCGTGTGCGTCAACCTGTCGTCGCACCTCTCGGCCACGATGCAGGCCGCCCAGGTCGCCGCCGCCGCGGTCTCGAGCGACATCCCGGTGCAGGTGATCGACTCGCAGAGCGCGTCGATGGGGCTCGGCAACCTGTGCCTCACCGCCGCCCGGCGCGCCGCCGACGGCGACTCGCTGGAGTCGATCGTCAACGAGGTGGTCAACCGGCGCGACCGCACCAAGCTCTTCGCCACGCTCGACACGTTGGAGTTCCTGAAGCGCGGCGGGCGGGTCGGCAACGCCCGCGCCCTGCTCGGGACCGTGCTCTCGATCAAGCCGATCATCGAGGTGCGGGAAGGGGTCGTCGAGGAGGCCGGGAAGGTCCGCACCCGTTCGAAGGCGCTGAAGGAGCTGGCGGCGAAGGCGGCCGATGGGAGGATCGAGCACCTCGCGGTGTTGCACGGCAATGCGCCCGATGTCGACGAGCTGCTCGATCTGCTGCAGCCCGTGTTCCCCCGCGACGACATCATCACGGGCATCGTCGGGCCGGTCATCGGGACGCACGCCGGACCGCGCGTCATCGGAGTGACGTTCCAGGTCGTCCGCTGAGGGTCACAATGCACTCGTGGAACTGACCACCCCCGGGCGCGTGCTCGGTGGCCGCTACCAACTCGTGGAACCGCTCGCCCGCGGTGGGATGGCCACCGTGTGGATCGCCGACGACCCCGTGCTCTCGCGCCGGGTCGCGGTGAAGGTGCTCCGGGCCGACCTCGCGGCCGACGAAGGCACCCGGGCCCGCTTCCGCCACGAGGCGATCGCGGCGGCCCGGCTGTCGCACCCCAACATCGTGTCCACCTACGACACCGGTGACGACGACGGCATCGCCTACATCGTGATGGAGCTGATCGACGGCCCGACGCTGCGCCACCTGATCGACGAGCGGGGCGGTCTGCCCGTCGCCGACGTGATCCGCATCGGTAAGCAGGTGGCCGACGCGCTCGACGCCGCGCACCGCGCCGGGCTCGTGCACCGCGACGTGAAGCCCGCCAACGTGCTCGTGCCCCGCGGCGGCCCGGTGAAGGTCACCGACTTCGGCATCGCCAAGGCCGCCGGCTCCGACGACCTCACGCGCACCGGCACGGTGATGGGCACGGCCCGCTACCTCTCCCCCGAGCAGGTCAACGGGCGCCCCACGGATCCCCGCACCGACGTGTACGCCCTGGGGCTCCTCATGTTCGAGGCGCTGGTCGGCCATCCGCCGTTCGGCGGCGACACCGACATCGCCACTGCGATGGCCCGCCTCACCATGTCGGCCCCGGCGATCCGGGCCGAACGCCCCGAGGTGTCGCAGGCGCTCGACGACGTGATCCACCGGTGCCTGGCCCGTCAGCCGGCGGCCCGCTTCGGGTCGGCGGCCGCGGTGCGCGAGGCGCTCGACCGCGCCCGCCTCGACCCCACCGGCGCCATCCCCCGGCCGGTGGCCCCCGGGCCTGCCGCCGCGGTGCCCCCTGCGGCGGCAGCGCCCCCGGCCAACACCGGGCCCACCAGCCCGCAGCCCGTGCCCGCGGCGCTGCGCGCCGCGCCGGTGCGGCGGAAACGGCGGCTCACGTGGTTGTGGGTCCTGCTGGTGCTGATCGTCGCCGTCGCCGGCGGGGTGCTCGCCTACCTGCTCGTGAACGACAGCGGTTCCTCGGGCAGCAACGGCAAGGCGAACGCCGCGTCGTCGGCGCCGTCGGCCGCCGACGCGACGGTCACCGCGAGCGCGTTCGATCCGCTCGGCGACGACCGCACCGAGAACCCCGACGCGGTGAACAACGTGCTCGATCCCGACCCGGCGACCGTGTGGAGCACCGACCAGTACAACAACCAGTTCCCCGACGGGCCCAAGACCGGCGTCGGCCTCGCGTTCGACCTCAACGGTGAGTACGACGTGCAGAGGGTGGCCGTCACCACCCAGGAGGACGGCTGGGGCGCGTCGGTCTACGTGAGCGACAAGCCGGTCGGGTCGCTCACGAGCATCGGGGACTGGGGTGACCCGAAGGTCAAAGGTGCCGACCTGTCAAAGGATCACACCTTCCCGGTCGACCGGGTGAAGGGTCGGTCGGTGCTCGTGTGGTTCACGCAGCTCCCGGTGAACCAGAACGACACCGGCGAGTCCAAGCACTTTCTCGACGTGACCGAGGTGAGGATTGGGTGACGAGAGCGACGCCGTCCTCGCCGCACGCGCGTCGGACGGCGACCGGCGCGCCCTCGAGGTGCTGCTCGACCGTCACGCCGACCGCATCCACGGCGTGTGCCGCCGCATCGTCACCCATCCCGAGGACGCGCTCGACGCCGCCCAGGAGGCGATGATCGCCATCGCGCGCGGGATCCGCCGGTTCGACGGCCGGGCCGCGTTCACGACCTGGTGCTACCGCGTCGCGACCAACGCGGCCCTCGACGAGCTGCGCCGCAAGCGGCGGCGGCCACTGCCGTCCGACCCCGCCACTTTGCCGTTCCGGCACGGAGCCGGTCCCGAACCCGTCGCCGCCGGGCCGTCGACCGAGGACCAGGTGGGCGCCCGGCTCGACGTCGACGCCGCGCTGCGCGAGCTGCCCGAGGACTTCCGGGTCGCGGTCGTGCTGCGCGATCTCTGCGACCTCGACTATGCCGAGATCGCCGACGTGCTCGACGTGCCGGCCGGCACCGTGCGGTCGCGCATCTCCCGCGGCCGCGCGCTCCTCGTGGAACGTCTGGCGCCCGTCGGGAACCAGGACCCCTCCCCCGCACGTCAGAACGACGATGGCTGACGACGACGCGCGCGACGAGCGGCTGGCCGCCTGGCTCGAGCCCGAGCCGCTCGATGACGTCACGCGCCGTCGGCTCGTGTCGACCGCGATGCGCGAGACCCGGCCGTCGCACGCGGTCCGCTGGATCGCCACCGCCGCCGCGATCGCCGTCGTGCTCGTCGGCGGGTTCGCGCTGCTCACCGCCAATGGCGGCAACGACGACGGGCACACGGCCGCGCCGGCGCTCACCCCTGCGAACGAACGGTCCAAGGCGGCCGATTCGGCCGCGCCGGAGGCCGCGACCGCGGCCGGCGCGCCCGTCGACGTCGGCGACTTCGGCAACCTCGACCGCGCCGACAACCTCGACCGCCTCCGCTCCGCGCTCGAGAACGCGGCGCCGAGCAGCTTCGCGACCACCAGCGGCGATGCGACCGCAGGAACGCTCGCTCCGTTGTCGTTGTCGACCTGCTCGGCGATCTTCCCCGGCGGCACGATCCTCGCCCAAGGCCGCGGCGCCTTCGGACACCGCGCCGCGGTCGTCCTGCTCACCGAGCTCAACGGCACGCGCTCGGTCGACGCGATCCTCGAAGATCCCTGCGAGGTTCGCGTTCTCGGCACCGGCTGAAGGCGCTGCCGTTCGGGTACGCTCCCGTGACCCTCACGGGAACTGCGGGAAGGGAGCGCGCTGTGGCGGATTGGACCTCGGATGCCGTCGACACGCTCGAGAACGTCGTTACCACCGTTCGCGACAAGACCGTCGTTCCCGCCCAGAAGGCGACCAAGGCCATCGTCTTCGGCCTCCTGGTCGCGTTCTTCGTGCTCACGGCCGTGGTGATGCTCGCCATCGCGTTCTTCCGCGTGCTGGTGGTGCTCACCAACGTGTGGGCCGCCTATCTGATCCTGGGCGGAATCTTCGTGCTCGCGGGAGCGTTCGTCTGGACACTGCGCTCACGCCGAAGCGAGGACGCGAATGCCTGATCCCCACGAGCTCGTCATCGTCGGTTCCGGACCGGCGGGCTTGACTGCCGCCGTCTACGCCGGCCGGGCCAACCTGAAGCCCATCGTCATCGAGGGCATCGGCGCCGGTGGGCAGCTGATGCTCACGACCGACGTCGAGAACTACCCCGGCTTCCCCGACGGCATCCTCGGCCCCGAGCTGATGATGAAGTTCCGCGAGCAGGCCGAACGCTTCGGTGCCGAGTTCATCACCGCCGACGCCGACAAGGTCGACCTCACCTCCGGTGGGCCGTTCAGCGTGTCGGTGGGCGAGCGCGAGTTCCACACCCAGTCGATGATCATCACCACCGGGGCGTCCGCCCGCATGCTGGGCCTCCCGGCCGAGCAACGCCTGCTGGGCCACGGCGTCTCCACCTGCGCCACCTGCGACGGCTTCTTCTTCCGGGAGAAGCCCATCGCGGTCGTCGGCGGCGGCGACTCCGCGCTCGAGGAGGCGATCTTCCTCACCAAGTTCGCCACCACCGTCAGCGTCATCCACCGGCGCGCCGAGCTGCGGGCCTCCAAGATCATGCAGGACCGCGCGCTGGCGAACCCGAAGATCGAGTTCAGGTGGAACTCCGAGGTCAGCGACGTCGTCGGCGACGGCTCGGTCGAAGCCATCCGCTTGCGCGACACCGTCACCGGCGCCGAATCCGACCTCGAAGTGCAGGGGCTCTTCGTCGCGATCGGCCATGACCCGAACACGTCATTGTTCGCGGGCCAGCTCGACCTCGACGAGAACGGCTACATCATCACCGCACCCGACTCCACCCGTACCTCGGCCGAGGGCGTGTTCGCAGCGGGCGACGTGCAGGACCACGTGTTCCGCCAGGCGATCACCGCGTCGGGATCAGGTTGCATGGCCGCGATCGAGGCCGAGCGGTGGTTGGGTGAGCACGCGCACGCGGCACACTGACCCACCCCGGATTTCCGACCCCGCCACTGTGGAATGACAGCAGCTCCCCGGGCGTTGGAGCCCACGACAACGGTCGATTTCGCTGCGCCGTCCCGCCCTCCGGGCACGGCTCCGCTTCATCTCACAGCCGGTCGGTAGACTCAGCCGACCTCAGGAAAGGACCCACCGTGGCCGACGACATCCTCACCCTCTCCGATGCGACCTTCGACGAGACCGTGGCGGGTTCCGACACTCCCGTACTGGTCGACTTCTGGGCCGAGTGGTGCGGACCGTGCAAGATGATCGCCCCGACGCTCGCCGAGATCGCGACCGAGCAGCGCGGCAAGCTCACCATCGGCAAGCTCAACGTCGACGACAACCCCGACACCGCTCGCCGGTTCGACGTCATGAGCATCCCGACCCTCCTGGTGTTCAAGGACGGCCAGCAGGTGAAGCGCCTCGTGGGCGCCAAGGGCAAGGGTCAGCTGCTGCAGGATCTCGCAGAGTTCATCGGTTGAGCGACCCGGCCCTGCTGCGGCCGGGCAGCCGCGGCGAGGCGGTCCGCGACCTCCAGGTGCGGCTCGGGGCGTTGGGTCACGAGATCCCACCCGTCGAGACGGGCGCATACGGCGACGCCACCGAGCGGGTCGTGCGCACCTTCCAGGACGCGCGCGGCCTGCGGGTCGACGGCATCTGCGGGCCCCAGACGTGGGCCGCGGTGGTGGAGAGCGGGTGGCGCCTCGGCGACCGCCTGCTCTACCGCCGCCGGCCGATGCTGCGCGGTGACGACATCGCCGAGCTCCAGCGCCGGCTCAACGGCCTGGGCTTCGATGCCGGCCGGGAAGACGGCATCTTCGGCGACGACACGAAGGGCGCGCTGGTCGAGTTCCAGCGCAACATGAACCTGCCGACCGACGGCATGTGCGGCGCCGCCACCATCGCGGTCCTCGATCGCGTTGGCGGGCTCGCCGAGGGTTCGGTGGCAACCGTGCGCGAGCGCGAGACGCTGCGCCGCGGCCCGCATCGCCTGTCGGGGCGACGCGTGTTCGTCGCCGCGGCACCGGGGTTCGAGACCCTGGCCGGCGCGGTCGTGCGCGAGCTCGCCGAGCTCGGGGCGGGTGCCGCGCTCGACGCCACCGGCGCCGACGACCCGGTGCTCGCGGCGGAGGCGAACCGCTACGCCGCCGATCTCTTCCTGGCCTTTCGCCCCGGCGATGCACCCGGGTGCCGGTGCAGCTACTTCGAATCGGGCCGCTTCCGCTCGGAAGCGGGGCACGCGGTGGCGGAGGCCGTCAGCGCGGAGCTGTCGCCCATCCTCGGTGAGGACTCGTCCATCGCGGGTCGCGCCTACGCGGTGCTCCGGGAGACCCGGATGGCCGCGGTGATCTGCGAGCCGGTGGCCCAGGCCGACGTCGACGGCATGCGGGCGCTGGTGCTCCGAGGAGCCGACGTCGCCCACGCGGTCGTCCGCGGTGTGCGCCGGGGCGTGGAGCAGCCCCCCGCCGCGAGCGACGCCGACTAGCGGTCTCGCCGTCTTTCTTGCGCGCGCAAGTATATACGGGGTCGAGGGTTATCGGGCCGGGGCCGACGCGCCGTCGGTCATGAGACGGTAGATCCGCTCGAGGTCCTCCAGGGTCGAGAACTCGACCACCACTTTGCCGCGGCTGCTCCCCATCGAGATCTTGACCCGGGTCTCGAGGTGATCGCCCAGCAGCTCCTCGAGTTCGAGGAGGCCCGGTGGACGCAGCCGACGCCGGTTGGTTCCGGCCGCGTCGTCGGCGCCGGTGGCAGGCGTGGACGCGGGCCCGTTCCCGCCCTGGTGCTCTCGGACCGCCTCTTCCACCGCTCGGACCGAGAGGTCCTCGTCGACCGCCCGCTTCGCGAGCAGCTCCTGGAACGAGCGATCGGGCGACCCGAGGAGCGCGCGGGCGTGCCCCATCGACAGCTTCCCCTGCTGCACCGACTTCTGGATCGCCGGCGGGAGCTGCATGAGGCGAAGGGTGTTGGTCACGGTCGTGCGACTGCGACCCACCCGGGCCGCGACGTCGTCGTGGGTGAGACCGAAGTCCTCGATGAGCTGCTGGTAGGCGGCTGCCTCCTCCAGCGGGTTGAGGCTGTCTCGGTGGAGGTTCTCGACCAGCGCCTGCTCGAGGGCGGCGGCGTCCTCCGTCTCGCGCACGAGGGCAGGGATGGTCTGGAGACCGACCCGCCGCGCCGCCCGCCAGCGGCGTTCGCCAGCGATCAGCTCGTACTCGTCGTCGCCGACCGGACGCACCAGCACCGGCTGGAGCACGCCGACCTCGCGGATGGAGTCGGCGAGGAGCGCGAGCGCCTCCTCGTCGAAGTGGTCCCGCGGCTGGAACCGGTTCGGCTTGATCGATGCCAGAGGGAGCTCGTCGAGGCCGCCGAGCTCCGTCGCCCCCTCGGTCCCGCCCGGGGGAATGAGGGCCCCGAGCCCCCTACCCAGTCCGCCGCGTCGCGCCACCGCTCACCTCTTTCGCCAGGTTCCGATACGCCGACGCACCGCGCGACGTGGAATCGAACACGATCACCGGTTGCCCGAACGACGGCGCCTCGGCGAGGCGGACGGTCCTGGGCACGACGGTCTTGTAGACCTTGTCGCCGAAGTGCTCCCGGACCTCGGTCTCGACCTGCTCGGCGAGCCGGGTGCGGGCGTCGTACATCGTGAGGATGATGCCTCGCACGTCGAGCGTGGCGTTGAGGCTCGAGCGCACCAGCGCCACGTTGCGGAGCAGCTGCCCGAGGCCCTCCAGTGCGTAGTACTCGCACTGGATCGGCACGATCACGTCGTCGGCCGCGGCCAAACCATTGACGGTGAGGAGGCCGAGCGACGGCGGGCAGTCGATGAGCACGACGTCGTACTCGCTGCGCACCGCATCGAGCGCCCGCTTGAGCTTGAGCTCGCGGCTGAAGGCGGGGACCAGCTCGATCTCGGCGCCGGCGAGGTCGAGGGTGGCCGGGATCACGAACAGGTTCTTCAGGCTCGTCGGCTCGACCGCGTCGAGCGCGGGCGTGTCCTGCATGAGGACGTCGTAGATCGAAGCGTTGACGTCACGGGGGTTGATCCCGAGGCCGGTCGAGGCATTGCCCTGGGGGTCGAGGTCGACGACCAGGACCCGGAGGCCCGACTCGGCCAGCGCGGCACCGAGGTTCACGGCGGTGGTGGTCTTCCCCACCCCGCCCTTCTGGTTGGCGATGGCGATGATCCGGGGGAGTTCGAGGACCCTCGGCTCGACCTCTTCGTCCTCTCCCGCCGCGCCCGGGGGCTCGGGCGAGGGCTCGGGTTCCGGACTGGTCACAGGTTCGGGTTCTGGTTCAGGCACGGCTGCCACCACAGGTTCAGGCTCCGGTTCCGGCTCCGCCTCGGGCTCCCGCGCCGGTTCCGGGACGGCGACCTCGGGCACGGGTTCCGATGCCGGCTCGGGTTCCGGCTCGGGTTCCGATGCCGGCTCGGGTTCCGGCTCGGGTTCCGATGCCGGCTCCGGCTCCGGGGTCGGGGGCTCGGAGGTCACGACGGGAGCGGGAGACGGCGAGGTCACCGCCTCGGCCGGAGCGGAATCCACCCCGGGTGGAGCGACGCTGGGCTTCCGCTCGGGTTCGGGGGCGCTCGAAGGACCCGGACCGTCGGTCACTTCCTCGTCCGGGCGTCGGCGCCCGAACAGGCGGCGACGTGGACGCGAATCGCTGAAATCTTCCGTCATTGACCGTCCCAGAGAGCAGCAGACCGAGTGCCCATCCTCGACTACCCGGGTGACGGGGTCAAGGATGTTCCACGTGAAACATGCAGAAAGTCTCGACCTCTGAACGAGACTGTTCCACGTGGAACAGTAGCCGTCGCTCTACCAGAGTGGGCGCTTGGTCGGAACCCCGTCCCGCCGAGGCCATTGCTCATCCGGCGGTCCGAGCGCTTCGATGCGAACCGCCCCGGTGTTCCCGTGCCGGATCTCGACCGCGGATCCGAGCCCGAGCCGCGCCAGCCCATCTTCCGGCCAGCGCTCGATCGGGCCGTTCGAGTCCGGGGGTTCCGTGACCACCAGGGATCCACCGGCGCGGAGGAACCCGACCGCGCATTCGGCGGTCACCGCAGGCGCCCCGAAGGATCGTGCGACCACCAGGTCGAACGTCGCCCGCAGTGCGTCGGAGCGGGCCAGGACCTCGGCGCGGCCGACAACCACCTCGACCCGGTCACCCACGCCGAGCTGCGAAACCGCATTCCGGAGGAAGTCGCCGCGGCGCTGCTGGGCGTCGAGCAGCACCGCGATCGAATTGGGGAACTCCTCGACCAGCACCAGCCCGGGCAACCCGCCGCCGCTACCCAGATCGAGGAAGCGGCCGACGAATCCGCCGATCGCGCCGGCGAGGTCGGTGGCGTGCCGGAGTTGACGATCAACCGGTCCGGGACCGAGCAGCCCGAGCGACCGGGCGTCCTCGAGGATCTCCGCCAGGCCGTTCATCGGCGGAGCCCGATCGGGATCAGGCCGGTCGCAGCACGACGCGTCGGCGAGGGTCTTCACCCTCGGACGCGGTCGCGATGCCGTCGATCTCCGACGCGGTGTCGTGGACGACCTTGCGATCGCTGGCGGACATCGGTTCGAGCGCCTGCGGCTTTCCGGTCTCGAGCACCTTCTCGGCGAGCGAGCGGGTGAAGTCGGCCAGTGCCTCGCGACGCTTGCGCGATAGCCGGCCACGTCGACATGGATCCGGACGCCGTGACCGTCGGTCTGACGCTGCACCACGGTGCGGACGAGCTCCTCGATGGCGTGGAGCGTCGCGCCCTTGGGCCCGACCAGGAGCCCGAGGTTCTCCCCCGTGACCTCGACCACGACCACGTCGTCGTCGATCACGCTCTTGGCCCGGGCACCGAGCTGGAAGGTGTCGACCAGCCCCTGCGTGAACACCGCGGCCGCTTCGGCCTGCTCCTCGATCGGTACGTCGTGCTCGGTCGTGTCCACGATGCTCCCCTGCTGTTCGTTGCGCGTCTCGCCGGATCCGGAGGTTGCCCCGGCCCGTGTGTCGTTCCCGCGGGAACCGTTGCCCCCGCCACCACCACCGCCACTGCCTCGGCCGCCCCGGCGGCGGCGGTTCGACGAACCGCCTCCGCCGCCGTTGCTCCCGCCCCCACTCGCCGCCCGCTCACCGGACGCCGCAGCCGGCGCCGCGTCGCTCCGGCCTCCGTTGCCGCCGCCGTTGCCCCCACCGCGAGGACGCGGGGAACCGCGGCCCTTGCGGCGCTGGCGCTCGCCCGGCTTCTCCCGCGAGATCGGCTTCACCCGTGCGCGGATGCGGCCTTCGCTGCTGCCGATCCGGCCGAGAAACCCGCTCTTCGGCTGCTCCAGCACCTCGTACTCGACGTCGTCTTCGTCGACACCCAGCTCGTCGAGGGCTGCATCCAGCGCCTCGGCGATGGTGCGCCCGGTCGTCTCCACCCACTCCATGGTGATCGCTCTCTCTGGTTCGGGGCGGCACGTGCTCGCTGCCTCCGGTCGGACTGTTCGACGCGACGGGTCGTCAGCGTCGTTTGCGCTTCTTGTTGTTCTTCCGACGCGCGCCGCCACTCGATGCAGCACTCGAGGCGCCACCACCCGAGGTCCCCGACTTCGCGGTGCTCCCCGAGCCACCCTTCGCGGGTGGGCTCGCCTTCGGCCCGCCATTGGCCCCGTTGCTGCCGTTGGCCGTGCCTTCGGCGTCGCCACCGGCCGCAGCCGGCAACTGGAACAGCTTCCGCAAGCTCCCTGCCGCGCGGGAACGCCGACGTCTCCGAACCCTTGACGTCGATGGCGTCGTCGTCCTTGGTGGCGGACTGGATGGCCGCCTGCCCTGGTCGGGTGATCTTGCGCATGATGATCTCCTGCTGGCCGAGTCGCCAGAGGTTGCTCACCAGGAAGTAGAGGACGAGGCCGGCGGGGAACTGCAGCGAGAAGAGCCCGAAGCCGATCGGGAGGATCGACGTGATGATCGCCATCTGCGAGTTCATGTTCGGCGCGTTGCGCCGGCTCTGACGAGCCTGCAGGAAGCCGGTGACGATCACCAGACCGACGAGGATGAAGTAGGGGAGGGCGTCGAGGAAGCCGCCGGTGACGCCGGTGGCGTGCTGGGAGAGGTCCATCCCGAGGAAGTACTGCGGGCTCGGCAACCCCAGCTTCGGCAGGTTGCACTCGTTCATGTGCAGGACGCCCTTGGGTCCCGTACAGAACGCGGCGTAGAGGTCGGACGACTTCGGAATGTGCTTGTAGGGCTCGCGCATGACGCGGAAGAGCGCGAGGAACACCGGCATCTGCACCAGGAGGGGGAGACAACCCGCGAGCGGGTTGATCTTGTTCTCCTGGTAGAACTTCATCATCTCTTCGTTGAGCTTGGCGCGGTCGTTCTTGTACTTCGCCTGGAGCTTCTTGATCTCCGGCTGCGCCCGCTGCATCGCCATCATCGACTTGGCCTGCTTGGCCGTCAGCGGGAACATCACCAGCATCACGAGGACGGTGAGCAGGATGATGGCGATCCCGAGGTTCGGGATGATGCTGTAGAAGAACGCGAGGATCGCCCCGAAGAAGTTGTAGACGGGGTCGAACACCGAGCCAGCGGCGAGGATCATCAGATCAGCCTTCTTCCGCCGCGCTGCCGGGCGCGGTCAGTGACGAACGTACGTTTGGTCGAGGGACGGGGTCGAGACCGCCGTCGTGCCAGGGGTGGCAGCGCCCGACGCGCCGGATCGCGAGCCAGGTGCCGCGGCCGGCACCGTGAAGGGTCAGTGCCTCCAGTGCGTACTGGGAACAGGACGGGTAGAAGCGGCAACGCGGCGGGAGATGCACGCTGACGAGCCGCCAGCCCCGTATCGGGAGCATCAGCAACCGGGCCAGCGGAGTCGGACGGCGGAGCTCTGTAGCAGCCATCGCGGTCACCGGGAGTCCTCGGGGACCCCACCAAGCAACGTGGTGACGTGGCCACTGAGCGTGGGAAAGGCGACCGTCATCACCGGTCGCTCCGCCGCGAACAGATACACACCGCCGGGCACGAGCTCGTCGGCGTGAACCGCCACCGCGGCGCGGAGTCGTCGGCGCGCGCGATTGCGCTCCACCGCGGTGCCGAACCGGCGCCCGATGGCGTAGGCCACCTTCGGCGGGTCATCCGATCCGTCGGTGAGGAAGCGCAGCGAGACCGGGCCGGCTCGCCGCCGGCGGGCCCCCGCGAGGGCCTCGAACGTCGCACGGTCGCGGACGCGCCAGATCAGGCCGAGAGACGCTTCCGACCGCGGGCGCGGCGGGCGCGCAGCACCGCGCGACCCCCCTTGGTGCGCATGCGGAGGCGGAAGCCGTGGGTCTTGGCGCGCTTGCGGTTGTTCGGCTGGTACGTGCGCTTCAACGAAGAGCCTCCTCGAGGCGGTCGCGCGCGGCCCGAAGTCGGGGACCACGCGGGAGGCGGAAACCAACAAGTGTACGGCTCGGAACCCCTCGTTCGCAACGCGGAGCGGCTCGAGGAACACGTCTGGGGAAAACCCCCGCAACCCCTTGTCGCACAAGGACCCCCGGTGCTACGTTGCGCGCTTCGCTCGACGACGGCCCGTCGAGGGGACTTCCTCGCGAGAGCCCGGCCGACCCTCTGTTCCACGGTTGCGACGATCTCCACACCTGTGGACGCTCCTGTGGACAACCTCCGGCGACGGCGGACGCGCCCGGATCGGGAACCCCGGTGGGCCGCAGCGATGCGGTCGGGAGAAGAAACGGTGAGTTGTTGACGGCCGACGACATCTGGAGCCAGGGTTCGGCGACGTTGCGCGACCAGCTCGCGCCCGCCACCTGGGCCGCGTGGTTCCACGGCGTCCGTCCGCTCACCTACGACGGCGACAGCCTCCTGCTGAGCGTGCCGAGCTCGCTCGCCGCCGAACGCATCCGGTCCAGCTACTCGGGCATGCTCACCGACGCCATCCGCGACTCCACCGGCGTCACCGTGCGGGTCGAGCTCCTGGTCGAGACCGACCCCAAGGTGCGGGAGTCGATCGCGCTCGCGCCCCCACCCGTCGCGGTGGTCATCGACGAGCACGACCTCAACCCGATGCACGGCGCGATCCCCGGTGGCACCGACGACGACAAGGGTGACCGCACCTGGGCCTCGGGCACGCTCAACGCCCGCTACACCTTCGACCAGTTCGTCATCGGCTCGTCGAACCGCTTCGCCCACGCCGCCGCCCTCTCGGTTGCCGAAAGTCCCGGCCGGTCGTACAACCCACTGTTCATCTACGGCCCCGCCGGTCTGGGCAAGACCCACCTGCTCCATGCGATCGGCCACCACGTACGCGAGGTCTTCCGCAACAAGCGGGTGCGCTACGTCTCGACCGAGTCGTTCATGAACGAGTTCGTCGACGCCATCCGCGCCAAGGAGATGCCGAGCTTCAAGCGCCGCTACCGCGACCTCGACG
This sequence comes from uncultured Actinomycetes bacterium, assembly GCA_963725775.1. Classification (GTDB taxonomy): domain Bacteria; phylum Actinomycetota; class Acidimicrobiia; order IMCC26256; family DASPTH01; genus DASUAS01. Next base: position 140,561 of record CAVRZT010000006.1, on the reverse strand, counting down.
TCCTCCTCATCGACGACATCCAGTTCCTCGAACGCACCCAGGAGCTCCAGGAGGAGTTCTTCCACACGTTCAACCAGCTCCACAGCGAGGGTGGCCAGATCGTCATCTCCTCCGACCGCGCCCCGAAGTCGATCGCCAGCCTCGAAGACCGCCTCCGCACCCGCTTCGAGTGGGGCCTCATCACCGACGTCCAACCCCCCGAGTTCGAGACCCGCCTCGCCATCCTCCGCAAGAAGGCCGAATCCGAGCACCTCGGCGGCATCCCGCCCGAGGTCCTCGCGTTCATCGCCACCAACATCAGCGACAACATCCGAGAACTCGAGGGTGCCCTCATCAGGGTGGCGGCGTACTCGAGTCTCAACCGGGCCGAGCTGTCGGAGGAGATCGCCCAGAAGGTCCTCGCCGACCTCCTGCCGCCGACCACACCCCGGGTCATCACGCCCGAGCTCATCCTCGACGAGACCGCCAAGATGTTCGGCTGGACCGTCGACGACATCTGCGGCAAGAGCCGGCGCCGGCCGCTCGTCACCGCCCGCCAGACCGGCATGTACGTGATGCGCGAGCTCACCGACCTGAGCTACCCGCGCATCGCCGAGGCATTCGGCGGCCGCGACCACACCACGGTCATGTACGCCGTCGACAAGATCAAGCAACAGATGACCGAGCGTCACGTCATCTTCGACCAGGTCAACGACCTGATCGCCCGCATCCGACTCGGGAGCAGTGGATAATGCTGTGGAGTCCTGGGGACAGCCACCCGTCAATCTGGGGAGAACTTCCAGAACCCGCATGAGCACAGGGTGCGGGTGTGGACAACGGTGGAGAACCGGGGGACGAAGATCGGGGGTCTGACCAGGACTTACGGTGGTTCATCCCCAATCCACAAGCCCTACAACAACTACACGAAGATCTCATAGTTCTTCGTAGGAGGCCGGAGTGAAGTTTCGTTGCGAGCGTGACACCCTCGCCGATGCCGTGGCGACCGCCCAGCGCGCCGTCGCGTCACGCACCGGTGCGATGCCCGTGCTGTCGGGCTTGCGGGTGTCACTGACCCCCGGATCGCTGGAGCTGGTCGGCACCGACCTCGAGCTCACCATCCGGGTGCGGATCCCGGCCGAGACCGAGGGGGAGGGGAGCGCGGTCGTTCCGGCGCGGCTCTTCTCCGAGATCGTGCGCCAACTCGACGGCGACACCGTGTCGGTGGAGCTCGCCGACGACGACGCCCGGATCGAAGCCGGCCGCTTCGCCACGACCCTGCGCACGCTCTCGGCCGCGGAGTTCCCGCGCCTGCCCGAGGTGAGCGAAGGCGGGGTGCGGGTCGAGGCCACCGCGTTCGCCGAGGCGCTGCGTCAGGTCGTGCCCGGCGCATCGCGCGACGACGCCCGTCCCATCCTCACGGGTGTGCTCCTCACCGCGTCGACCGGTGGGCTGCGGCTGGTCGCCACCGACTCGTATCGTCTCGCCCTGCGCGACCTGCAGGGGGTCTCGATGCTGGAGGAGGGCCAGAAGGTCCTCGTCGCCGCGAAGGGCCTGGGCGAGGTGCAGCGCCTGCTCTCGAGTGAGACCGGCGAGATCGATGTCGTGCTCGGCGAGCGCGAGGTGGTGTTCCGGGTCGCCACCACCGAGGTCACCACCCGCCTGATCGAGGGCGAGTTCCCGAACTACCAGCAGCTCATCCCGAGCGGGTACCCGAACCGGCTCACGGTGTCGCGCGACGCCCTCCAGGCGGCGGTCAACCGCGTGCGGCTCGTGGGCCAGAGCAAGGACACCGCCCCCATCCGCCTGGGCATGACCGCCGAGGGCCTCGAGCTCTCCGCCATCGCCCAAGACGTCGGCGAGGCGCACGAGTCGGTCGAGGCGAAGTACGAAGGCACCGACCTCACGGTCGCGTTCAACTCGCAGTTCCTCCTCGACGGCATCGACGCTGCCGCGTCCGACGAGGTCGTGATCGAGTCGATCGACCCGTTGAAGCCGGCGGTGATGAAGGCCACCGACTCGGCCGACTTCCTCTACCTGCTCATGCCGGTGCGGATCGCGTGACGTGTACCTGGCCTCGCTCTGGCTGACCGACTTCCGCTGCTACGAGGAGGCGACGCTGCGGTTCCCGCCCGGCGTCACCGTGATCTCGGGAGCGAACGCCCAGGGCAAGACCAGCCTGCTCGAAGCGGTCGGGTGGGCGGCGACGGGGAAGTCGTTCCGGGGCGTCACCGATGCGGCGTTGGTACGGGCCGGTGCCGAGGCGGCGATCCTGCGGGCGGAGGTGGTCGACGGCACGCGCGTCCAGCTGCTCGAGGCGGAGATCCGGGCCTCCGGGCGCAACCGGGTCCAGCTCAACACGCACCCGTTGCAACGGACGCGCGACCTGCTCGGGCTCATGCGGGTGACGGTGTTCGCCCCCGACGACCTGCAGCTGGTGAAGGGCGGTCCGGCCGGGCGGCGTGACTACCTCGACGACCTCCTGGTCGCGATCTCGCCCCGCTACGAAGCGGCCCGGGCCGACTACGAGCGGGTGCTGAAGCAGCGCAACGCCTTGCTGCGGGGCGGCCTGCGAGGCGACGACGCCACCAGCACCCTCGAGGTCTTCGACCTGCAGCTGGCGGCAGCGGGCGCCGAGCTCGCCCGCGGCCGACTGAAGCTGCTCGAGCGGCTGGTGCCCGCGGTCGCGGCCGCCTACGACGAGCTCGCGGGCGGGCGCACCCCGGTCAGCACCGCGTACGAGGCCGAGTGGGCGACGGCGGGGCTCGACGGCCCGCTCGACCAGGCGCTGCTCGACGCGTTCGCGTCACACCGCAAAGCCGAGGTCGACCGCGGGCTCACCCTGGTCGGGCCCCACCGCGACGAGTGGCGCCTGCTCATCGGCGGGCTCGAGAGCCGTACGCACGCGTCGCAGGGGGAGCAGCGCACGCTCGCGCTCGCGTTGCGCCTCGGGGGCCATCGGCTGTGTGCGGAGCTCACCGACAGCGCGCCGGTCTTGCTCCTCGACGACGTGTTCAGCGAGCTCGACGACCAGCGCGCGGTTGCGCTGGTCGCGCATCTCGACGCCGCGCAGACCCTCGTCACGACGGCCGGCACGGTGCCGCGAGGGATCTCGGCCGACCGGATGCTGCGCGTCGACGCCGGCCGTGTCGAGGAGGCGGCGTGAGCGGGGGCGGGGGCGGGCGGTACGCGGGCGACGAACCGGTGAAGCTGTCGGACACGCTCGCGGCCGTCGGCGCCGAGCTCGGGATCCCGGCCGGCAACGTGCACGGCGAGCTCGACACGCACTGGCTCGACGTCGTCGGTGCCGACGTCGCGGCCCACGCGCGGCTCGTCTCCGTGCGCGACGGCGTGATCACGGTGGCCGTCGACGACCCCATCTGGGCGACCCAATTGCGCTATCTCGAGACCACGGTGATCGAGCGCGCGACGGGTCTCGTGGGCCCCGGCGCGGTGACCTCGGTGCGGGTGCGCGTGGGCTGAGCGGGAGCCGTCCGAAAAGCCCGCGAAATCGGCCGGAAGGCCACCAGATCCCGGGGGCCGTCTGGTACACTGAGTTCATCGACTTTTCGTGCTCTGACCTGCGGTTTTACCGAATTTCGGACCCGCTCGGGCACCCCTTCCCCCAACCATCCGCCCGGCCCCCGGCCGGGGAGTGAACGAGGTACTCGCGCGTGGCGTATGCCGCCAAGGACATCACCGTTCTCAAGGGTCTCGAACCGGTCCGTCAGCGGCCCGGGATGTACATCGGATCCACCGGCCCGACGGGCCTCCACCACCTGGTCTACGAGATCGTCGACAACTCCGTCGACGAGGCGATGGCGGGCTACTGCACGCGCATCGACGTGACCCTCCTGGCCGACGGCGGCTGCCGCGTGTCCGACGACGGACGCGGCATGCCCGTCGACAACCACCCGGAGTACAAGGGCAAGTCCGCCGCCGAGGTCATCATGACCGTGCTGCACGCGGGCGGGAAGTTCGGCGGTGAGGGCTACAAGATCTCCGGTGGCCTGCACGGCGTCGGCGCGTCGGTGGTCAACGCGCTCTCGAGCCGGCTCGACGTCGAGATCCACCGCGACGGCGGCAAGTGGGTGCAGCACTTCGCCAAGGGCGGGAAGCCCCAGGACAAGCTCACCAAGGTCGCGCCGTCGAAGAAGCACGGCACCACGATCACGTTCTGGCCCGACGAGACCATCTTCGAGGAGACGGAGTTCCGCGCCCAGACCCTGATCGAGCGCCTCCGCGAGATGGCGTTCCTCAGCAAGGGCCTCGAGATCCGCTTCCGCGACGAGCGGGTCGAGCCCGTGCTCGCGCAGGACTTCAAGTTCAACGGCGGCATCAGCGACTTCGTCAAGCACCTCAACGCGTCGAAGGAGCCACTGTTCAAGCGGGTGATCGCCTACACCGAGACCGGCGACGACTACGAGGTCGACGTCGCGATGCAGTGGAACACCGGGTTCTACGAGGGCATCCACTCGTTCGCCAACAACATCGCCACCACCGAGGGCGGCATGCACGAGGAGGGCTTCAAGAAGGCCCTCACCAACGTGGTGAACCGCTACGCGCACGGGCCAAGGGCCTGCTCAAGGAGAAGGACGCCGAACCTCCTCGGTGAGGACATCCGGGAGGGGCTCACCGCGATCGTGTCGGTGAAGCTGCGCAACCCGCAGTTCGAGGGCCAGACCAAGGCCAAGCTCGGCAACACCGAGATGCGGTCGCTGGTCGAGAAGGCCACCAACGAGAAGCTCGCCGACTGGCTCGAGGAGCACCCCACCGAGGCCCGGCAGGCGTTGGCCAAGGCGAACCAGGCCGCGAAGGCCCGGGTCGCGGCGCGCCAGGCACGCGACCTCACCCGGCGCAAGTCGCTGCTCGAGTCGTCGGCCATGCCGGGCAAGCTCGCCGACTGCTCGTCGAAGACCCCGGCGCTCTGCGAGCTCTTCATCGTCGAGGGCGACAGCGCCGGCGGCCCGGCCAAGCGCGCCCGCAACCCGGAGATCCAGGCGATCCTCCCGATCCGGGGGAAGATCCTCAACGTCGAGCGGGCCCGGCTCGACCGCATGCTGAAGAACGAGGAGATCCAGGCGCTCATCACCGCGATCGGCACGGGCATCGGCGAGGAGTTCGACCTCGAGAAGCTCCGCTACCACAAGATCGTGCTGATGACCGACGCCGACGTCGACGGCTCGCACATCCGCACGCTGCTGCTCACGTTCTTCTACCGGCAGTTCCCCGAGATCGTGCGCGACGGGCTACGTCTACATCGCGCAGCCGCCGCTGTTCCGCGCCGACATCGGCAAGGAGCGCAACTACCTCAAGGACGAGGCCGCGCTGGCCGCGTTCGAGGCCGAGCACCCGAACCGCAAGATCGAGGTGAGCCGGTTCAAGGGTCTCGGCGAGATGGACTGGCAGGAGCTCGGCGCGACCACGATGGACCGTCGCGACCCGCTCGCTGCTCCAGGTCTCCGTCGAGGACGCCGCCATCGCCGACGACGTGTTCTCCCGGCTCATGGGCGACGACGTCGAATCGCGCAAGAGCTTCATCCAGGAGAACGCGAAAGACGTGCGCTTCCTCGACATCTGATCGTCCCGCATCCCGCCCCGCACCCCTATCCGACCGCACGAGGAGGTGGTTGCGTGCCCGACGGCACCCAGCCCACGCTCGAACCCAACATCGAACCCATCGAGATCCAGGAGGAGATGGAACGCTCCTTCCTGGACTACGCGATGTCGGTCATCACCGTCGCGCGCGTTGCCCGACGCGCGCGACGGCCTGAAGCCGGTCCACCGTCGCATCCTCTACGGGATGTACGCGGGCGGCCTGCGCCCCGACCGCAAGCACCAGAAGAGCGCCGCCGCGGTCGGCGACGTCATGGGCAAGTTCCACCCCCACGGCGACCAGTCGATCTACGACGCGCTCGCCCGCATGGCGCAGGACTTCTCGCTGCGCTACCCGCTCGATCGACGGCCACGGGAACTTCGGCACCCCCGACCCCAACGACCGCCCGGCGGCAATGAGCTACTGTGCAAGACGGTACAACTCGGGTCAGAATGGCCGACGGGACGACTCGGCGGATCGACTCGCTCGCAACGTCGCACCGAACTCCGAGGTCGACGTCGACCTGAAGGTGCTCGACCGCGAGGGCAACCCGGTGCGGGCCACGAAGTTCTTCCACTCGGGAGACCACCCGACGCTGCGGCTGCGCACGCGCGAGGGCTTCGAGGTCACCGGCACGCACAACCACCCCGTGCTCTGCCTCGAGCAGATCGCCGGCGTGCCGATGCTGCAGTGGAAGCTGCTCGAGGAGATCGAGCCCGGCACGCGCGTGATCGTGTCGCGTCACGTCGACGACGAGCTGGGTGAGTCGACCGCAGCACGAGCTCGACGCCGCGTTCCTCGCTGGAGCGATGGGTCGCCGAGGGATTGGCCTCCGACGCAGCGCGCCGGCTTCAACAACACCGACGAGGTCTACTTCGACGCGGTGCTCGACGCGTACGACGCGGTCGTGGGCGGCACGCGCTACGTCACCGCGGCGCGCACATTGCCGTCCGGGAAGACGCTCCACGAGCTCGATGTTCAGGATCTCGAGCGCTGGTTGTCGAGTCCCCTGGCCGAGCTCGCTCGGCAAGAAGAGCGCCGAGAAGTGTGTGCCCGACTTCGTGTGGCACGGCGCTGGCCGACGCGAAGCAGGCGTTCCTGCAGGCGTTGTTCGAGGGCGACGGGTGCGTCTCGTACCTCGGGAAGAACACGATCCAGATCTCGTACTCCACGCGTAGCGAGCAGCTGGCCCGCGACGTGCAGGACCTGCTCCTCGAGTTCGGCGTGGTCTGCCGTCGGGCGCGAGTACGCCGAACGGCGAGATCAAGCTCGTCATCGGCAACCGTCGCGACGCCAAGCTGTTCGCCCGCAACGTCGGGTTCTGGGGCGCCAAGCAGGAGAAGCTCGAGCAGATCCTCGAGGCGCTCCCCGGCGCGCTCTCCACCAACGACACCGACCGCATCCCGTTCCTGGCCGAGTACCTGCGGGCCGAGAGTGGCGCCCGCGGCGCCGACAGGAAGTGGCTCGAGAAGCACAGCTTCGACCGCACCCACGACTGGGAGCGCCGCGGTCCCGAGATCGTGGGCCGCATCGCCTCTCACGAGGTGAAGCAGGTCATCGCCCCGCTGGTGGCGAGCGGCTGGTACTTCGCCACCGTCGAGTCGGTCACCGACGCCGGCGTGCAGCCCGTGTACTCCATCCGGGTCGACTCCGACGACCACGCCTTCCTCGCCGCCGGCTTCGTCAACCACAACACCGAGTCGCGGCTCGCCCCGCTGGCGATGCAGCTGCTGGGCGAGATCGACGAGGACACCGTCGACTTCACGCCCACCTACGACGGCAACACCGTCGAGCCGGTGGTGCTGCCCGCGAGATTTCCCGAACCTCCTGGTCAACGGAGGAGGCGGGATCGCCGTCGGTATGGCGACGAACATCCCGCCGCACAACCTCGGCGAGGTGATCGACGCGGTGCAGCACCTGCTCGACAACCCCGACGCGTCGGTGACCGACCTCATGCAGTTCGTGAAGGGCCCCGACTTCCCGTCGGGTGCGCTGATCCTCGGGCGCAGCGGGATCCACGACGCCTACACGACCGGTCGCGGCTCGATCAAGATGCGCGCCGTCGCCGAGGTCGAGGAGAGCCGCAAGGGCGACCTGCGCATCGTGGTCACCGAGGTGCCGTACCAGACGTCGGTCGAGGTGATCGGCCAGAAGATCGCCGAGCTGGTCAACGACCGCAAGATCGAAGGCATCCGCGACGTCCGCAACGAGTCGTCGGGCGACACCGTGCGCCTCGTCGTCGAGCTGAAGCGCGACGCGAACGCGCAGGTCGTGCTCAACCTGCTCTACAAGCACACGCCGATGCAGACCAACTTCCCGGTGCACATGCTGGCGCTGGTCGACAACGTCCCGCGGCTGCTCGACCTCAAGACCGCCCTCGCGGTCTACATCGAGCACCAGAAGGAGATCATCCAGCGGCGCACCGAGTTCCGCCTGCGCAAGGCGAAGGAGCGGGAGCACATCGTCGAGGGCCTGGTGAAGGCGCTCGACATGATCGACGCCATCATCGCCCTGATCCGGGGCGCGGACGACGTCGACGCCGCCCGCACCGGGCTCATGGCCGCGCCGTTCGAGTTCACCGAGATCCAGGCCAACTACATCCTCGACATGCAGCTGCGCCGCCTCACCCAGCTCGAGGGCCAGAAGCTGCGCGAGGAGCTCGAGGAGCTGCGCGCCACCATCGCCGAGCTGCAGTCGATCCTCGACAGCCCGGCCAAGCTCGCCGCGGTGATCAAGACCGAGCTCGCCGAGGTGCGCGACAAGTACGCCGACGAACGTCGCACCGAGCTCACCGTCGACGTCGGCGACCTCGACGTGCTCGACCTCATCGACGACGAAGAGGTCATCGTCGTGCTGTCGAGCAAGGGTTACATCAAGACGGTCGCGGCCGACGCGTTCCGGCGCCAGGGTCGCGGTGGGCGCGGCGTGCGCGGCGGCAACCTGCGCGACGAAGACTTCGTCGCGCACCTGCTGACGACGACCGCGCACTCGTACCTGCTGTTCTTCTCGAACCGCGGGAAGTCGTACCGGTTGCGCGCGCACGAGATCCCGATGAAGGAACGCACCGCACGCGGTACGGCGTTGGTCAACCTGCTGCCGCTCGAGGCCGACGAGCGCATCCAGGCCGTCATCGACACCCGCACCTACGAAGACGACTCGTTCCTGTTCTTCGCGACCAAGAACGGCATCGTGAAGAAGACGAAGATGCAGGAGTACGACTCGCCACTGGCGCGCAACGGGCTCATCGCCCTCAACCTCCAGCCCGGTGACGAATTGGTCAAGGTGGTGCAGACCAACGGCGACGACGACATCTTCATGGTGTCCCGCGGCGGGATGACCATCCGGTTCTCCGAGAACGACGTCCGGGCCATGGGCCGGGCGACGGCCGGCGTCCGGGGCATGAAGCTCAAGAACGACGAAGACGCCGTGGTGGGCTGTGCCGTGGCCCGCGACGGCGCCGTCATGCTGTTCGTGAGCTCGAGCGGCCACGGGAAGCGGACCAAGCTCGACGCCTTCAACCGCCAGGGGCGGGGCGGCCAGGGCGTGCGGGGCATGAAGATCACCGCGTCCCGGGGCGCAGTGGTGGCCGCGTTCACCGTGACCCCCACCGATGAGATACTCGTGTTCTCGTCCGCCGGAAATATCATCCGGATGGAAGCCAAGGAGATCTCGGCTCAGGGTCGGGATGCCACCGGGGTGCGAGTCGCCCGGTTGGAAGCCGGAGAGACGGTGAGTGCCGTCGCACCGGTGCTGGAGGCCGAGACACCGGCCGGAGAGGACACCTGAGACCGATGGGGAGCGTGGCCGACGACATCGGGCCGGAGACGGCCGTCCGCCCACCGCCGCGCGACCCCGCGTCGGTGCCGTCGACGACCGCCGCCACCGGCCCGTCCAACAGCCGCGCCCGCAGGCGGAGGCACCCCGCCCGGCGCCCGCGCCCGAGGTCGACCGGCGCTACCGCCAGACCATCCACCGCGTCGACCTCTGGTCGGTGCTGAAGATCTCCGTGTGCTTCTACATCTGCGGGATGGCCGTCACCATGGTGGCGCTGGTCGCCCTGTGGGCGATCGCCGACGCCGCCGGGGTGATCCACAGCGTCGAGAAGTTCTTCGGCGACCTGCTGCAGACCAAGGACTTCACCTTCCTCGACGCCGAGATCCTTCGGGGCGCGCTGCTCGTGTCGGCGGTGCTCGTGGTGCTGCAGATCGTGATCACCGTGATCGCGGCCGCGTTCTACAACGTGTTCGCCGAGCTCTTCGGTGGGATCGAGATCACGATCTCCGAAGACGAATCCGCGCTGTGAGTCACTGGGTCGGATTCTCCGGTCCTTTGCTACGCTCGGCCGCTCTCCGGGGCTATAGCTCAGTCGGTTAGAGCGCATCCCTGATAAGGATGAGGTCGCTGGTTCGATTCCAGCTAGCCCCACCACACCACCACCCACCACACCCGAGTCGGTGGAGGTTCCATGGGCAAGCGCATCGCCACCGTCGGGGTGCTCGTCGTCGCGGTGCTGGCCGCGCCGATGGCCGGCGGCACCGCGGGCGCGGCGAAGACCGCCGACGCGTGTTCGCTGATCACCGAGAAGACACTCGCGGCCCTGCCCGACACGTACACGATCGACAAGACCGACGCGCTGTCGAAGACGAACTGCCTCTACTCCCTCCAGGGGACCGGGGCGAGCGAGGGCTCCAGCGACACCGTGAACCTGTTCGTCGACCCGTTGTCCGACTCTTCGATGGACAAGGCGCAGGTCAAGAAGGCGAAGGCGATCAAGGGCCTCAACGGCGGGTACTCGGGTGTGGTGGGCTATGACCCGGAGGTCGGGTTCAAGACCAAGTCCGCGGTGATCCGCCTCGGCGGGACCCTCGACGCCGCCGGGCTGGTGGCGGTGGCCAAGGCACTCAACACCCAGCCGAAGTAGCCCCCCCGGGCTCGACCGGATCACCCGCAACGGGTGATCCGGCAGGGGGACGCCCGTGCGACCCTGCGGTACATCCACGTACCGAGAGGGAAGTCACATGCTCGCACTGTCGACGGCCGGTTGGATCGGGTTCGGGATCCTCGGCCTGATCATCTGGGTGGCCCTGGCGTTCTGGCCGGCGCGGGTCGCGGGTCGCAAGGGCCACAGCTTCATCGGCTACTTCCTCCTGAGCCTCCTGTTCTTCCCGCTGGCGCTGATCATGGCGTACGTGGTGAAGGACCGGCGGGGCCTCGAGGTCCGCGCCTGACCCCGCGTCGGGTACAACTATCGGCCGTGACGGAGGTCGATTTCCCGCCGGGGTTCTTCGATCGCACGGATCCCGGCTCCGACGTTGACTTCTACCGGCCGTTGCGGCTCGTGACCCACATCGACGACGGCGCCATCGCCGCGGTCGGCGCGCTCTACACCGAGCTCGGCCTCGACGGTCAGGTGCTCGATCTCATGAGCTCGTGGGTGTCGCACTTCGAGCAGGCCCCGCGCAACCTCACGGTGCTGGGCATGAACGAGGCCGAGCTGGCCCGCAACCCCCAGGCTGCCGCGACCGTCGTGCACGACCTCAACCAGGATCCGGTGCTGCCGTTCGCCGACGCGTCGTTCGACGCGGCGGTGTGCTGCGTCTCGATCGACTACCTCGTGCGTCCGGTCGAGGTCTTCGCCGACGTCGCCCGGGTGGTGCGCCCGGGCGGGCCGTTCGTGTGCACGTTCTCGAACCGGTGCTTCCCGACCAAGGCGATCCGCGGATGGCTGATGTCGTCCGACGCCGAGCACGGCGAGATCGTCGCCGAGTACTTCCGCCGGGCCGGCGGCTGGGAGGAGCCGACCATCGAGCGGCGTACCCCGGCCGGCCATTTCGGCGATCCGCTCTGGGGCGTGTGGTCGTACCGTCGGTAGACTCGACCTCTCATGAAGGCTTTCCAGCGCGGCCTGCTCGTGGCGGCGATCGCCGCAGCCGTCTCGGTCGTGGTGCGGGTCCGCAGCAAGGGTCCCGTCCCCCCGACCACCGGTGGTGGATGGCGCGAGCTCCAGGGGCCCGACTTCCGGTGAGCCCGTCTGCGTGAGCACGGTCCTGGTCGCAGGGCTTGGTGAGGTCGGGGTCCGGACCGCCCGCCAGCTCATCGACACTCCCGGTATCGACCGCGTGATCGTTGCCGCGCGCCGGCTCGAGCACGCGCGCGAGGTCGCCGGCGCGCTGCACGACGGCGCCGAACCGCTGCAACTCGGGCGCGACGATCCGCTGCCCCCGGACGTCGACGCGATCGCGTCGGCGCTTCCGGGCGACGTCGATCCCGCGCTGGCGCGCCGGGCCGTCGCCGTAGGCATCCCGTACGCATCGTGCGCCGATCGCGATTCGTCGCTCCGCGCGTTGCTCGCGCTCGACACCGATGCTCGCGCCCACGACGTACGGGTGGTCGCGGGGTGCGGCCTCGCACCCGGCCTCTCCGACGTGCTCGCCCGGCACGCGGTCGGTGCGCTCGACGCGGTCGACGAGCTGCACGTCGCCCGGTGGGGCTTCGCGGGCCCGGAGTCGGCGAGCGAGGCGCGGCGCGCGCAACGCGAAGACGCGCTGGAGTGGCGCGACGGCGCGCTGGTGCACGACAAGCACCGGCACGCGCAACTGATCTGGTACCCCGACCCGGTCGGCGCACGCGAGTGCGAGCTGGTCGCCACCGGCGTCGAGCTGCTCGTGGCCGCGACGCCCGGCGCCGGGCGGGTGACCTCCCGCCTGGGCCTCCCGCCGACGCGTCGCCTCACCCCTCCGGGCCGGCGCGATCCCGGTGCGGCGTGGGGGGCGGTACGGGTCGAGGCGTGGGGCTGGCGGGGCCCGGCACGCACGTCGGTCGTGTACGGGGTCATCGAGCGCACCGCGATCGCCGCCGGCACCGTGCTCGGCGTCACCGCGGCCTGGCTGGCGGGTGCACTGCCCGACCTCGCGCCCGCCGCGGAGCCCGGCGCCTCGGGGCTCGGTCCGGTCGTCGACCCGGTCGCGTTCCTGGCGGAATTGGCCCGCCGGGGGGTGAAGGCGGCGGCGTTCGAGGGCATGGCCGTGGCCTGAGCGGGATCCGCTCCCGCTAGCATCGACGCCGCGACATCGGTCAAGGCGGTCGGGCGGGCTGCCGAACACTGCAAGCGGGGCATGCGGTACGACGTCAACCGTGGCGTGATCGTGTGACGCAGACACACCGTTCACGAACCCCGGGAGGCCGATCCTTGTCCCGCAGAGTCATGTGTTTCGTGGTGGCCGCGACCGCCCTGCTCGCCGCCGCCGGGTGCGGCGGTAGTGGTACCGACGCCAGCGTGCGGAGCGGTCGTCAGGGAGTGGTTGCCGCCGCCGAAGGTGACGTGGATGCCGCGGGCAACCGCACCGTCACCTACCACGGGGTCGCGTTCGACGTCCCCGGCGTCGTGGCCGGTCTACGACCTCGCCGCCGATCCGTCGACGTGTGTCCGCTTCGACGTCAACGCGGTGTACCTCGGGCACCCCGGCGCCGACATGGCGTGCCCCTCGGTGGTGGTCGGGCGTGCCGACGCGGTGCTGGTCGAGCCGATCGACGGCAACGGCCGCAACGGCTCCCAGGCGAGCCCCTCGGCGGTGGTGTCGGCCGAGTCGGTCAACGGGCTCGAGGCGCAGGTCGTCGACTCCGGCGCGACGAGCAGTGAGGTCGCAGCGGAGTTCCCGTCGGCCGGCGTCAGTGCCACCCTCACCTACCGCGACTCCGACGACGCGGCCCGCCAGATCCTGGGGTCGTTCCGGAGTGTCGGATCATGAGGACGAAGCGCTCGCTCCTCCTCGCCGTGATCGGGATCGGCCTGGTCCTCGCGGCCTGCCTGCCGCCGCCCCCGCCGCCCCCGCCGCCGGGTCCCACGAGAGGTTTCGACGCGTGTGCGGCGCCGAGCGTGTCGACCATGGCGGCGTGGCGTTCCTCGCCGTACACCTCGGTCGGCATCTACATCGGCGGTGCGAACCGCGGGTGCGCGCAACCCAACCTCACGAGGTCGTGGGTGAGCACCGTCACCGGGCAGGGCTGGAAGCTGCTCCCGATCTGGGTCGGGCCGCAGGCGACGTGCACCACGCTCGGTTCGACCACGAAGATCCCCGGCGATCCCTACGGGGCGCTCGTGAGCGGCGCGAACGAGGCGACCGCCGCGGCCAACGCGGCCGACGCCCTCGGGTTCACGTGGCTGGCCCCGGTGTACTTCGACCTCGAGGCCTATCCGCGCGGCGGTGACTGCACCGCGGCGGTGCAGAGCTTCGTCAACGGGTGGACCTACGGGCTCAACGTGCGCGGGTACCGCGCCGGTGTCTACAGCAGCCTGTGCTCCGGCATCCTCGACCTCGCCGCCGTCTACGGGAACCCGCAGTACCAGAATCTGAACGCGGTCTGGATCGCGGCGTGGAACGGCACTCCGAACGTCTTCGGGTTCGGCGCGCCGTGCACGCTGTCGGACGCGAAATGGTCGAACCACCAGCGGGTGCACCAGTACTCCGGTGGACACAACGAGACCTACGGCGGCGTCACCATCAACATCGACTCCAACGCCGTCGACGGCCCCACGTTCCCCTGATCCCACCGGTTGCGCGCTCGTCCCTTCGCTACCCTGTCGGGGCGAGGGGACGTAGCTCAGCTGGCTAGAGCACCTGCTTTGCAAGCAGGGGGTCGTGGGTTCGAGTCCCATCGTCTCCACCAGGGATCTGGGCGACGAGGAGTCCCGTGGAATCCATCGCGACGGACGTCGCCGGCGGGCCGGACGCATCCCCGGAGCCGGCACCGGCCGCGCCCGCATCCCGGCGGGCGATCACGTACGGGGTCGTCGCCGCGCTCGATCCTCCTCGGCATCGCGACCCGCATCTGGATCATGACCGGGAAGCTCGGCACGATCGACTCCGACGAGGCGATCACCGGCCTCATGGCGCGCCACCTGCTCCACGGCGAGTTCAGCGCGTTCATGTGGAGGCTCAATCACCACGGCACCATCTCCCTGTTCCCGGTGGCGCTCAGTCTGCGGACCCTCGGGATGACGAGCCGCTTCGCGCTCGAGCTGTCCTACGCGCTCGATCTCCGCGGCCTCGTCGATCCTCGTCTGGCGGATCGGGACGCGGTTCCTCACGTCGTTCCAGGCGACATTCGCCGCCCTCACGTTGTGGTTGTGGCCGGCGCTCTTCGTCTGGCTCGGCGTGAAGCCGTACCTCGCGTACGTGCCGACGATGTGCCTCGGTCTCGCGACGCTGCTGTGCGCGCAACGCGCCGTCGAGCGCCCCGAGCGTGTGGTCGAGTGGTGCCTGGCCGGCCTGTTCGCCGGGCTGGGCTTCTGGACGTCGCCCAACATCAACTACTTCGTCATCCCCGTCGCCATCTGGTTGGTCGCCTACCACCGACGCTGTCCTGTGGCCGCGTGCGTTGCTCGTCGTGCCGTTCGTGGTGGTCGGTGCGCTCCCGTGGATCTGGAACAACTGGGACTACCGCTTCGACTCGTTGACTACGCCCGAAGGGTTGGCACGCGGCAGCTACCTCGACCACCTGGGATATGCCTTCACCCACGCGCTGCCGACCGCGCTCGGCATGCGGGGGTTCTTCGACGGCAGGTGGATCTTCGGATCGGCGGGGTGGGTGCTCTACCTCGGGGTGCTGGCGGCCTTGGGGCTCGGCGTGTGGCGGGGGCTGCGCGCGCGCTCGCCCGCGGCAATCGGATTGCTCACGTGCCCGTTCGTGTTCGCGCTCGTCCCGTTCGCGTCGAACCTCGACAACGACCTCATCGGCAACGGCCGGTACTTCTACTTCTTCGCGCCCTTCCTCGTGCTCACGATCGCGCACCTGGCGCGACCGATCGCGGCGGGGGTGGTCGTGGTGACGCTCCTGGCCGTGTCGAGCGTGTGGGGCTTCACCCGGTTGTACGACTACCGCGACGCGATCGGTGCGGCGAAGCCGCTCGGCGGTGTCGTCCGCACGCTCGAACGCGAAGGGCACCACGAGGTGTTCGCCAGCTTCTGGATCTCGTCGCGTCTCACGTTCGAGAGCGACGAGGAGGTGGTGGCGGTCGCCACCGACCTCGGGCCGACGCTGCAGGCGTTCGAGGACCGCGTGCGTCACGCGCGGCTGCCCGTGTACGTGATCGACAAGGACGACGTCAACGCGCTGCGGGACCTCCGGACCCGCGCGAACCAGGCCGGGATCGTGCTGTCGGAGAAGCCGGTCGACGGCTACGTGGTCGTCGTTCCGTCGGCGAAGCTCTCGCCGCCTCCCGCGGTCGACGTCTCGCAGCGCCCATGACCGACGCGCCGCACCGCGAGCTGCAGTTAGTTAGGTGAACCTCGCCTCGATCTCGTCGAAGTACGCGGCCGCGAGCGTGGTGAAGCTTTTCTCGTCGAGCTCGATGCGGTCACCGGGCGCGAGGCCGAGCACCGACGTCTCCGGGGTGAGCTTGATCGCCTTCTCGACCGTCAGCACGCCGTCGTGGAGCATCACCGAGTCGGCGATCATCCGCACCTCGTTGCACGGGTTGCCGTCCTTGCCCTCGACCCCGCGCAGGCGGTGCACGAAGTACTCGTCGAGCGCGAGCACGAGGTGGTTGAAGAACGGTGGCTCGAACTTCGCCAGCGCGGCGTTGCCCTTGGCCGCGGTCGCGAGCTTCCGGTACGACTTGACCAGCTCGTCGACGTTGGCCCGGCACTGCTTCACGTATTCGGGGGGATAGCTGTTCTTCCCGAGCATCGGGGAGCTCCTTTCGTTCGGCTCGCCCGGTTGACGGATGCAAGCCCGAGAATGTGACGGATCGGCTCAGATGCGGACGACGACACGCCCCCAGGTACGGCGACCGGCGAGATCGGTGACCGCGGCGGGCACGTCGGCGAAGTCGACGCAGCGGCTCACCAGCGGTCGGTAGCGGCCGTCGGCGAGGAGCGGCTCGAGCTCGGCCTGCGTCTCCTGGTGGATGCGACGCATCTCGTCGCGCGGGTAGCCGCCGAGGGTGGCGCCGACCAGCGTGTGGTTGCGTACGTAGAAGTGCGGGTCGTGCGCGATCAACCCGCCCGCGTGCCCGCACAACACGTGCCGGCCGTCGGGTACCAGCAGCTCGCGTAGGCGCGCGCCGGCGTCGCCCTGCACCGGGTCGACGATGACGTCGAGGCCGCGTCCGCCCGTCGCGGCGCGCACCCCCTCGACCACGTCGCCGGCGGTGTGGTCGACGGCCCGCGCCCCGAGCTCCTCGACGACCGTTGCCTTCTCGGTGCCGCCGACGACTGCGATCACGTCGCAACCCGCGGCCACGCACAGCTGCACGATCGCCGCGCCGAGCCCGCCCGCGGCGCCGAGCACCCCGACGGTGTCACCCGACTGCACCTTCCCGCGGCGGTGCACCGCGTGCCAGGCGGTGTGCGCGGGGATCATGAACGCGGCGGCGTCCTCGTCGGGCATCGAGTCGGGCACCTCGAACATGGTCGAGATGCCGACCGCCACCGGCGCCAGGCTGCCGAACGGCTGGATGCACACCGCGGCGACCCGCTTCCCGAGGAGGTCCTGGCGGGCCGGCGCGGCCTCGATCACCACGCCGACGCCCTCCTGCCCCGACACGTACGGCATCGCCACCGGCACCGGGTAGGTGCCCCGGGCCATGGTCACGTCGGGGAGGGCGAGCGCGGCGACGGTCATCTGCAGGATCGACCCAGTCGCCGAACGGTTCGATCCCGGGGCCGACGGGCACCCAGCCGCTCATGTGCATGCCGAGGCCCGCGAGATCGGCGCCGGTGGGCTCGGGCATCTCGTCGAGCACCAGCACGTCGGCCGGCTCCCCGTGCTCGTGCACCCGCCAGGCCTGCATCACGCCACCTCCAGCTTGCGGGGATCGACGCCGATCCCACCGGTCGCGCTGCTCTCGTACGCGGCGAGCGCGAACCGCAGCACGTCGACCGCGTCGTTGCCGCTCCACCACAACGGCCCCTCGCCGGTGTGCAGCCACCGCAGCCAGTGGCGCCCCGAGTCGCGGAAGCTGCTGCCCCAGTCGTCGTCGAGGTCGTGGTACGCGGTGAGCTCGCCGTCGACGTACACCTCGAGGCTCGGCTGCTGGATGCCGCGACCGGTGCACCGGTTGACGCGCGCGTACCCGCGCCGACCGGTGACCTCCCACCGTTCGTCGTTCGTGTAGTAGTCGGACCGCAGGTACATGTCGGTCGCCAGCGTGATGTCCCACACGCCGCGGATCCCGCTCTCGTGCTCCCACGTGATCGTCGTCGGTGCGTCCATCGCGATGCCGGGCACGATCTCGGTGGTACCGATCCACGCGCGCACCTCCGCGACCGGGCCGAACAGCCACAGCGCGGTGGCGAGCTTGTGCCAGCCGTCGTCGAACACCAGGATCCCGCGCCCGTTGCGCATCTGCTGGAACTGCCACTCGTAGCTGCTCATCGGCACGTCCCACCCGCCGCGCCCGCTCGCCACCATCTTCAAGTGGTAGCCGGAGACCTCGCCGATGGTGCCGGCCTCGACCGTTGCCTTGAGCTTCCGCAACGGCTCGTAGAACAGGTAGTTCTCCATCACCCGCAGCACCCGGTCGTTGGCTGCGGCCGCGTCGAGCATGCGCTGCGCGTCGGCCAGGTCGTTGCACATCGGCTTCTGCAGGTTGACGTGCCAACCGAGACCCGAGGAGCTCGAGCACGCCGTCGACGTGCAACGGGATCGGGAGCAGCGCCTCGACCGCGTCGACCGCGAGCCCGCTCGCCGCCAGCTCCGCGACCGACGCGAAGGTGCGCGCCTCGGGCCAGTCGCGACCGCGCTCGGTACGTCGTTCCTCGCTCGGGTCGACGAGCGCGACGACCTCGACGTCGGGGTTGTCGACGTACGCGCGTGCGTTGAGGTCGTAGATCCGTCCGAGGCCGACGAACGCGGCGCGCACCGGGCGGTCGAACGGCGTGAACGTCACCTGCCGGCTCCGTGCCCGAACGGCGAACGGTCCTGCTGGAGCTCGATGGTGTTGCCGGCGGGGTCGTTGATCCAGATCTGGACGACCGACTCGCCCTGCACGCCGCGCGTGTACGGGATTCCCCGTGCTTCAAGCTCGGCGATGGCGGCGTCGAGATCGTCGACGGCCATGCAGTAGTGATTGCCGGTGGAGTCGATCGGGGTGCCGCGCGGGGGCGCGCCGACGATGTGCAGCTGCGAGTCACCGACCGCGTGCCAGTGCCCGTCCACGCCCGGGATCTCGGGGCGGGGCTCGTCGGCGAGGCCGAAGAACCCGCCGTAGAACGCGACCATGTCGTCGAGCGGGGCGTCGTGGCAGTTGACCGACACGTGGTGGAACCGGGTGACGTTCACGCTGGGCCTTCCTCGGGGAGTTGCTCCATGAACTCGAGGCGGATCCCGCCGGGGGCGGTCGACGAACGCGATGCGTCGGCGTCCGAACGGCCCCTCGACCACCGCCGGACCCCAGACGACGTCGTGGCCGTCGAGCTCGGCGTCGAGGTCGTCGGTGAAGAGCGCGGGGTGCAGGAACCCCTCGGGCGGGAGGTCGACCGCGTCCTCGTAGATCGCGCGGGTGAACAGCGTGATCTGGACCGCTCCGAGGAACACGTCGGCGCGCTCGGTGTCGTTCCAGCGCATCCGGTCACGGATCTCGGCGCCCGCCTGTTCGTAGAACGCGCAGGCGGCGTCGAGGTCGGCGACCTTCACCGCCAGGTTGGCCATTCCGGTCACGGTCACGTCGGGAGCGTACCGACCCGCCGTCACCGAGCGCCCGCTACCGTCTCGACGCGTGACGACGGGAACCTGGCGGCGGCCGATGCCGTCACGCGACGCGGGCGAGGACCACCGCGCCGCGACCCCGCTCGAGCTCCTCTTCGACCTGTGCTTCGTCGTCGCGGTGGCGCGAGCGGCGTCGTTGCTCCACCACGCGGTGGCCGAGGGCCACGCAGGGAGCGCGGTCGTCAGCTACGTGCTGGTGTTCTTCTCCATCTGGTGGGCGTGGATGACCTTCACGTGGTTCGCGTCGGCGTACGACAACGACGACGTCGTGTACCGCCTCCTCACGATGGTGCAGATCACCGGCGTGCTGATCCTCGCCGCCGGGGTGCCCCGGGCGTTCGACCACCGCGACTTCGACATCGTGTTCGTGGGATACCTCGTGATGCGAGTCGGGCAGGTCAGCCTGTGGCTGCGCGCCGCCCGGTTCGACGCGCCCCGTCGCTCGACGGCCCACCGGTTCGCCGTGGGGGAGTCGCTGTGCATGGTGGGCTGGGCAGGGACGGCGCTCATCGGCTGGCCGGTGTGGGCCTTCGTGGTGATGGGGCTGGCCGAGCTGGCGGTGCCGGTGTGGGCCGAGGCGGCGGAGCACACCCCGTGGCATCCCGAGCACATCGCCGAGCGGTACGGCCTCTTCACCATCATCGTCCTGGGCGAGACCATCCTCTCCTCGTCGATCGCGTTCCAGGCGGCGGTCGACGACCGCAACGCCGAGGCGACCGTCGTCCTCACCGCGATCGGCGCGCTGCTCACCGTGTTCTCGATGTGGTGGATCTACTTCGCCAAACCGGCGGCCGAGTCGCTGGTGTCGACCCGGGTCGGGTTCCTCTGGGGCTACGGGCACTACGTGGTGTTCGCCGCCGCAGCCGCGGTCGGCGCCGGGGTGGCGGTCATGGTCGACTCGGTCACGCACCACGCGCACGTGTCCGATACCGGCGCGGCCGCGGCGTTCACCATCCCCGTGATCCTCTACGTGCTCGCCGTGGTGTTCCTGCAGACGTTGCTGCACGGGTTCCATCGACCACGCACGGTCGCGTTCGGCGTGGCCGTCGCGCTGATCGCCGGCGCGACGTTCACCGGTCAGCCGGTGTTGCTCAGCGGTGTCGTGCTCGCCGGGCTGGTCGCGACGATGGTGGTCCTCACCGCGCGCCCGGCTGCCGACTGACCGCGCCGAGCGCTCGTCGGTTCTTCAGCCGACCTTCAGGCGGCCGACGCCACCATGGGTCCATCGACGCTTCACCCGCCCTCACGACCCGCCTCGCCCGCTGCATGGGTGTTTCGGTCATCACGACCGTCATCAGCCTGACGACGCTTGCGGCGGCGACGGTGGGCCTCGGCCTCGCGGCCTGGATGGCCAACGTGTTGGCGACGGCCGTCGCCACCGTGCCCTCGTACCACCTCAACCGGCGCTGGACGTGGGGCAAGCGCGACGCCAGTGACCTGTGGCGCGAGATCATGCCCTTCTGGGTGCTCTCGTTCGCGGGGTTGGTGCTCTCGACGATCGCGGTGGGGCTCACCGATGCCTGGACGAGAGGCGCCCACCTCGGGTCGCCGGTCCTCCACACCGGGCTCCTGCTCGGTGCACACCTCAGCGGGTTCGGCCTCCTCTGGATCGCGCAGTTCATGCTGCTCGACCGGGTGCTCTTCACCGACCGGGCCTGACACCCGCGCATCGTTACGATGGCGCCGTGGGAGCGCGGGGACCGTGGACGCGCGTCGACACCACCGTCGCCGCCGTCGCCGGCATCACCGTGCTCGGCTTCCTCCTCCGGCTCGCGGTGTTGGTCCGCCCGGTCGGCGCGGTCGACAAGCTCTTCATCCCCGACGACACCTACTACACGCTCACCATCGCCCGTTCGCTCGCGAACGGGCACGGCCCGACGGTCGACGGCCACACGCTCACGAGCGGGTTCCAGGCTCTGCTCGGGTTTCTCCTCGTGCCGGTGTTCTGGATCACCGACAACCCCGACGCCGCGCTCCGACTCGACCTCGCCCTGCTCGTCGTCGTCGACACCGCCACCATCGCGATCCTGGCGTGGGTGGCGTACCGCTTCGCCGGACGGGTCGCCGCGATCGCGGCGGCCGCGCTGTGGGCGTTCTCACCGGTCGCGGTGTCGATGGCGTTGGGCGGCCTGGAGACGTCGCTGGCCATCCTCTGCTCGGTGGCGCTGGTCGCGCTGTGGATGTGGGCGAACGACCGACCGTCGACCGGCCGCGCGGTCGTGGTCGGGATCGTCGCCGGGCTCGCCGTCCTGGCGCGCGTCGACACGTTGCTGCTGGTCGCGCTGCTGGGTGGGCTGCAGCTCTGGCGGGGTCCGCGCCGGCTGATCGTGCCGGGCGCGGTCGCGGGGGCCGTGGTGGTCGCGCCCTGGTGGATCTGGTGCACGATCCAGTTCGGCACGCCGATCCCGACGAGCGGCGACGTCGCGCACGGCCTCGCGCCGGTGCAGCCGTTCTCACGCGAGTCGATGGCGCAGGTCGCCGGCGCGGTGGCCGGGGGGCCGTTCGACGTGTGGCGGTCGTTGCGCGAATGGCTCAACGACCATCCGGTCGCGGGCATGGTCGTGTTCTGGTGCATGGTGCTCGCACTGGTGGCGCTCGGAGTGTGGTGGGCGCGGCGGCGGGTGATGCCGCAGCTCGCGGTGGCGGCCCTGCCGGTGTTCGCGGCCGGCCTCCTCGTGTTCTACGCGTGGTTCGGGGTCGCGTGGTACTTCACCCGCTACCTCGCGCCGGTGGCGTGTGTCGTCGCGTTGATCCTCGCCGTTGGCATCGCGCGCGTGTGGCGCACGCGCGGCACGTGGCGGATCCCCGCGTTCGTCGCCACCGCGGTGGTGCTCCTGTTCGGCGTGGTCGCGGCCGTGCGTGCCGACTCGCACCACCTCACCGCGACGACCGCGAGCAACTCCGAGTTCGACAGCGTCACCGGCTACCGCGACGCCGCCCTCGCCGTCGCCGCCCATCCCGAGACGGGGCAGAAGCTCGGTGCGTGGCAGAGCGGCGCGTTCGGCTTCTACGCCAACGACCGCTTCACCGTCGTGAACCTCGACGGCGTGGTCAACCCCGACGCCGCCGACGCGACCACCGACGGCACGCTGCCCGAGTACATCCGCAGCCAGGATCTCGACTGGGTGGCCGACTTCACGCTGCGCATCGCCGGGTTCACCCTCGTCGACGCCGAGCAGCTGCAGCCGGAGCCGACGGTGACCCAGGTGAAGGGCCTGCCGCAGTTCCCGCCCTTCCCGAGCTACGCGATGGCGCAGATCACGTGGCCGCCACGCTCGCCCGCGCCCGGCGGGTAGCGAGCAACCGGCCGAGCCCGACCGCGCACAGGTAGCCGAGGCCGAGCACCACCCACCCGCCGACCGCGTCGAGGATCCAGTGGTTGGCGGTGACCACGATGCAGAAGAAGATGCTCACCGGGTACAGCACCCAGAGCACCTTCGCCCACGTGTGGCGCAGCAACGGCCAGACCGCGAGCGTCGACCACGTCGACCACCCGACGTGCAGGCTGGGCATCGCCGCGAACAGGTTGCCGTAGGCGCGGATCGCGGCGGCGCTCGGCTGCCCGTCGGCGCCGAGGTGCACGCGCACCTGCGGGCCGAAGTTGAAGAAGCGGGCCGCGGTGTCGACGAAGCCGAAGTCGGCGGGCATGAGCCGCGGTGGCATGAGCGGGTACGCCCAGAACACGACGATCGAGATCCCGAGCATGAACACGATGGTCGTGCGCCAGCGCACGTACCGCACCGGTGCCTTGCGGTAGAGCCACACCAGCGCGACCACCGGCACCACGAAGTGGATGGTGCCGTAGTAGATGTTCCAGAAGGCCATGAACCCGTCGAGGTGCAGGAACGCCTGCTGGATCGAGTACTCGTGGTACAGGCCGAGGAACTTCTCGGCGTCGACGATCTGCTGCGCGTGCCGGTACGCCACCGCGCCGGTCCCGGTGGTCTGTTCGCGCAGCCAGTCGTAGAGCAGGTAGATGCCGATGCCGACGAGGATCTCGAGCATCCACCCCCGCCGGATGCGCCGCGAGAGGGGACCGGCTTCGGCGTCCTGCGTGGCGGTCGCGGTGGTGGTCACCCTTGCTTGCGGCGCACGATGAACGTGCCCATCGCGCGCGAGACGACCGCGTGTTCGGTGTCGCTCACGGTCGACTCGACGTAGGCCACCTGGCGGGTGAGCTGCACGACCTCGCCCCGCACCGCGAGCGCGTCGCCGATCTTCGGCGCGCGGCGGGTCTGGTACGAGACATCGAGGGTGGCGACCCGGTCGCCCGATTCGAGCGCGCTGTTGGCCGCGAAGTTCATGGCCGCGTCGTGGATCACGCCGTACACGCCGCCGTGCACGATGCCGAACGGGTTGCCCGCGAGCTCGGTCGGCAGCCACGCGGCCTCCGCCCACCCCTCCCCGTACCGCTCGAACGACACGCCCAGCTGCCCGAGGAGCGGCATGCCGCCGTCGCCGAGCGAGCGATCCAGGTTCCGCACCGGGGCGAGGCTACCGGCCGCTACCGTCGCCATCATGCCCACCGCCGTGATCGTCGACGCCATCCGGACCCCGCTCGGCCGCCGCAACGGGCAGCTCGCGGGCTGGCATCCGGTCGATCTCGCCGCGCACGTGCTCGAGGCCCTGGTCGTGCGCAACGATCTCGAATCCGCCGTGATCGACGACGTGATCATGGGGTGCGTCTCGCAGGTCGGCGAGCAGGCCCTCAACATCGGTCGCAACGCGTTGCTCGCCGCCGGCTTCCCCGACACCGTGCCCGGCACCACCGTCGACCGCCAGTGCGGGTCGTCGCAGCAGGCGCTGCATTTCGCCGCGCAGGGAGTGATCGCCGGCGCGTACGACGTCGTGATCGCGGCGGGGGTCGAGAGCATGAGCCGGGTGCCGATGGGATCGTCGGTGCTGGGCGCCGACCCGTTCGGGTCGCGGATGGTCGAGCGGTACCCCGACCTCGTGCCGCAGGGGATCTCGGCCGAGCTGATCGCCGAGCGGTGGAAGCTGTCGCGCGAGGAGCTCGACGAGTTCGCGCTGCGCTCGCAGAGGCTCGCGGCGCGGGCGACCGCGGAGGAGCGCTTCGACCGCGAGATCGTGCCGGTCGAAGCGATCACGGTCGACGAGGGCATTCGGCCCGACACCACCGCGGAACGGCTTGCCGCGTTGAAGCCCGCGTTCCAGCCCGACGGTGTGGTCACCGCGGGCAACTCGTCGCAGATCAGCGACGGCGCCGCCGCCGTGCTGGTCACCAGCGAGGAGGCGGCGGCGCGCCTGGGGCTCGTGCCGCGCGCCCGGGTGCGTGCCTTCGCGCTCGCCGGCGCCGACCCGATCCTGATGCTCACCGCGCCGATCCCCGCCACCGGGAAGGTGCTCGAGCGCGCCGGCCTCACCCTCGATGCGGTCGACCGGATCGAGATCAACGAGGCGTTCGCCAGCGTGGTGCTGGCGTGGGCCCGCGAGGTCCACCCCGACATGGACCGCGTCAACGTGAACGGTGGCGCCATCGCGCTGGGTCACCCGCTCGGGAGCTCGGGTGCCCGCCTCATGGCCACGTTGCTCTGCGAGCTCGAGCGCAGCGGTGCGCGTACCGGCCTGCAGCTCATGTGCGAGGGCGGCGGCCTGGCCAACGCCACCGTGATCGAGCGCCTCTAGCATCGCAGGATGGCCGGGACGATCTTCCGCATCGTGATCGGCGTGGCCGTCGCCCTCACCGTCTACGTGATCGGGGCGGGGATGCTGCGGAAGTTCCACATGGCGCCGCCGCCCGAGCCCGATCCCGACGACATCAAGCCGGTCGACCTCCACTACCGCTGCATCGTCTGCGGCGCCGAGGTCACCATGACCGCCGCCCAGGAGGATCCCGAGGCGCCCCGTCACTGTCGTGAGGACATGGTCCTCGTCGACTGAGGGTTTTCCACAATCTGTGGACAAACCTGTGTGAAGTTACAGGCCTGGGGTTCGGACATTCCGCCCGAACACCGCGAGCGCGGTCAGCGGAAGAAGGTGGACAGCACGAATCCCGCGATCAGCAGCACGAGCCCGATGAGCAGGAAGTTGTTGCTCACCTCGCCGCCGGGCAGCAGCTCCATGTAGTTCCCGGCGATCACGAGCACCCCGAGCGCCAGGCAGGTGAACATGGTCACCGGCACCCACAGGCGGCTCGACTTCACCGTCTTGGGTGCGGGGGGCGTGTAGCGCGAGCCCTTGGTGGGCCGACGCGTCGGCTGCGCCGGGGATTTCTTCGTGGGCGACACGGGGCGAGATTAGTAGCGTTCCCGTGTGCGCGTCCTCGTCATCGACAACTACGACTCCTTCGTCTACAACCTCGTGCAGTACCTCGGGGAGTTGGGTGCCGAGCCGGTCGTCCACCGCAACGACGCGGTCTCCCTCGCCGAGCTGCGCGCGCTCGAGCCCGACGCCGTGCTGGTGTCACCCGGCCCCGGCAGCCCCGACGATCCCGACGACGTCGGTGTGTCGATCGACGCCATCCGTGCCTTCGGCGAGGCCGGCGTCCCCGTGCTCGGGGTCTGCTTCGGCCACCAGTGCATCGGCCAGATCTTCGGCGGCCGCGTGGTGCGCGCCCCCCACGTGATGCACGGCAAGACCTCGCAGATCACCCACGACGGGCGCGGCGTGTTCCGCGGCGTCCCGAACCCGTTCACCGCGACCCGCTACCACTCGCTCGTCGTCGAGCGCGACTCCGTGCCCGACGTGCTCGAGATCACCGCCGAGTCGGAAGACGGTCTCGTCATGGGCCTGCGCCACCGCGACCTCCCGATCGAGGGTGTGCAGTTCCACCCGGAGTCGATCCTCACCGAAGCCGGCCACTCCCTCCTCGAGAACTTCCTGGCCGTCCGCGCCTGAACCCGGAGCGGAGGGGGTGGTAGTACCACCCGGGCGCCCGTAGGGCCATGGTTGCCGATGTCGGGGTCTCTGCGACCATGTGACCCATGGGTGCGGTTCGGGCGCGGGTGTTCGCCGAACTGCGGCGCCGCGCCCTCTCCCTCGTCCTGTTCTCGCTCGTCGTGGGGATCGCCGCCGGATGCGTGATGTCGCTGGCGGCGGGCGCGCGTCGCACCGAGTCGGCCTACGACCGTTTCCTCGACCGCAGCGCGCCGAGCGACGTGTGGATCCAGTCCAACGACAGCTTCGTAGGCCCGGGGGTCGACCTCGACACCATCGCCGCCCTGCCCCAGGTCGAGCGCGTGGCGCGGGGCACGCTCCTGTTCACAGGGGTCACCACGCCGTCGGGCCGCACCCTCCCCTTCGGGGAATTCACCGGCATCGCCAGCGCGGACGGACAATGGGGCACGACCGTCGACCGCTGGTCACTGGTCGAGGGGCGTCGCTCCGACCCTCGACGGCCCGACGAGATCCTGCTCGGGTTCGACGAGGCGGAACGACTCGACGCCCACGTGGGCGACACCCTCGGCCTCGTCTTTCCGACGACGGACCGGTTCACCGCTGCCTACGTGAGCAGCCTCGGGCGACTGGCGGACGCGGCGGCGGGCCGCAGCGAGAACATCTTCGACGTCGAAGGCGCAGTCGTGGGGGCGGTGCGCCTGCGCGCGAAAGTCGTGGGGATCGTCGCGATGCCGGGCTCGGTTCCTCCCTTCGCCGGATCCATCAGCGGCGCGGTGCAACTGACACCCGCGTTCTACGACCGGTACGCGGACGGCCTGGCGAACACCGGCTTCCTCGCGGTGCAGATTCGGCAGGGGGCGAGCCTGGAGGCGTTCAAGACCGCGGTCGAGGGCCTCGACGGGAACGCGCTGTTCCTCACCAGCAGGCCGACGCAGACCAAGGCGGTGGACCGGTCGCTGGCACTCCAGGCGAACGTGCTGTGGACCATCGGCGCGGTGGTGCTGTTCGTCCTGCTGTTGCTCCTCGCGCAGGCGCTCGCCCGACTGACCGCATCGGAATCCACCGACTTCCCGACGCTGCGCGCGCTCGGCATGACCCGGCGGGAGCTCTTCCTCGTCGGCCTGGGGCGCGCGTGCGTCGTCGCCGTCCCGGTCGCGGTCCTCGGCGCCGTGACCGCGATGGCGTTGTCGGTCTTCTGGCCCGCAGGGCTCGCGGGCACGATCGAACCCGCGCCCGGCTTCGCGGTCGACGCGGCCGTGATCGTCGTCGGGGCCGTCCTCGCCTTCGCCGTGGTGGTGCTGCTCGCCGCGTGGCCGGCCTGGCGGGTTGCCGGTGGCCGACGGGGGTCGGCGGTCAGGACCTCGTCGCTGGCCCGGACCGTCGGCATCGCGAACCCGGGGTTCAGTGCCCGGCTCGGTGCCCGCCTCACGCTCGAGCCCGGTCGCGCCGCGCGCGGCGTGCCGGTCCGCACCGCGATCGCGGTCGGCGCGACCGCGATCGCCGCAACCGCGCTGATGGTGGGCTTCAGCTCGAGCCTCACGCATCTGCGCGACACGCCGGACCTCTACGGATGGACGTGGGACGCGCAGATCGGCGCCCGCGGGCTGCCGGACCTCAGCGGACCGCTGCTCGCGGGACTCGAGACCAATCCCGCCGTCGGTGCCATCGCCGTGGGCGCGATCACGAACGTCACGATCGACGGTGCCCGCGTCGACGCCCTGGCGCTGGACGCGGTCCGCGGTCGAATCGCACCACGCCTGCTCGAGGGCCGCGCGGCGCGGGCCGTTGACGAGATCGTGCTGGGATCGACGACGATGCGCGATCTCGACGTCGACATCGGCGACGACGTCGCAGTCGGCCTCGGCGACGAATCCGCCACGGTGAAGGTGGTGGGACGCGGGGTGTTCCCGAACCTCGGCGACGCCGCGCAGCTCGGTCGTGGTGCGGCGATGTCACTGGATGCGCTCGCAGCACTCGACGCGTCGGCGACGCGGAACATCGTGCTCGTCCGGTTTGCGCCGGACCGGGCGCCCGGCGTCGCGCGCGCGACCCTCACGAGTGCGTTGACGCCGTACCCGGTGCTCGGTCCCGAACGGCCCGACGACCTCGTCAGCCTCGGCAACGCCCAGGGACTGGCGGTGGCCCTCGGCGTGCTGCTCGCCGCGCTCGCCGCCGCGACCCTCGGCCACACGTTGGTCGCCGCCGCGCGCCGGCGCGCCACCGACCTCGCCGTGCTGAAGGCGTTGGGTGCGACGCGGCGCCAGGTCGGCGCGGTCATCGGCTGGCAGGCCACCGGGCTCGTCGTCGTGGCCCTCGTGATCGGGATCCCGGTCGGCGTCGTGGCCGCCCGGGCAGCCTGGAGCGTGCTCGCCGATCAGCTCGGGGTTCCCTCCGAGCCCACACTGAACGTGGTCGCGCTCGCTCTCATCGTGCCGGTGTTCTTCCTCCTCGCGCTTCTCGCCGCGAGCGGACCCGCTCTCGCTGCCGCCCGCATCCAACCGGCCCGAGCGCTCCGGAACCAGTAGCTCGACCACCGGAGCCCGGCCGCGCTCGACAATTCGAAGATATCTTCCTGTAAAGAGTCCATGGCCCGACGCAAGCCGGGAGCGTTGCTCCCGCTCGAGGTCGCGATCCTCGAGGCTGGTACCGAGACGGCTCGCAATGGCGATCCCGACTTCCACGGCTTCGCCATCGCCCAGGTGGTGCAGGAGCGTGACGGCGCCCGTCGTCTCACCGCGGACGGCACGCTCTACAAGGCGCTCGGCCGCATGGAGGCCGCCGGCCTGCTCAGGAGTGAATGGGAAGATCCGGATCGGGCCGTGGCCGACGGTCGTCCGCGTCGTCGGCTCTATCGCCTCACCCCACTGGGAGTCTCCGCGCTCACGCGTGCGCGCGCCGGCGATCCGACACCCGCGTTCCGGCCCGGTCTGGCGACATGACCTCGACGCGCGGCGCCGCGTTCGCGCGCTGGTGGAGCCGCCGATACACACGCGGACTTCCGGTCGACGTTCGTGACCGGCGGATCGCGGAGATCGACTCCGACGTGCACGAGCAGTCGTGCGCGGTGTCGGGCGACCGGCCCTCCGCTCGGGCGATCGCCTGGCGCACCGCACGGGGCATCCCCGCCGACCTGATCTGGCGCAGACAGGAGCGGCGCGCGATGCGACGCGCCGTTGTTGCAGTGAAGGGCTCACGAGTGCGCAACGTGTGGGCGATGACGACCCAGGCGTGGTTCGCGCCGCTCGCCGTCCTGGTCGGTGTCTTCGACATCGTGGGCGCGATCGCCATCGCGCTGGAGCGACGGGACGATGCCGGGTCAGATCGTCGGCCCGATCGTCATGACCGCGTTCGCGGCCGCGATGTTCACCGGCCTGTGGCTGCGGTGGCGGATCGTCCGAGGCGGAGGAACCCGCGGCGCCGCGGCCGAAGGTGTCGGATCCACGGGACCCTGCCGGCATTGGCGCTGTTCTGGATGGTGGTCCCTGCGCTGGTCGCCTTGGCCGTGATCGGCGGCGTGCTCAGCACGCGTCCGGGCTTCCACTACGTCCGGCCGCCGCAGGCCTGACCCCGGGGGGGGGCGCTACCCCGGGCGGGCGCTACGCCGTCGGCAACCGGGCCCGGCCGCTCGCGACGACCGCCAGGCCGTCGTCCACCAACGACGCCAGTGCTTCGGCGTCGAGCTCGGCCACGGGCACGGAACCCGATCCCGAATCCGCTCGCAGCCGTGCCATCACCACTCCCCGCCGCTGGCGGAAGCTGCCCGCGAACGGTGCCTGCCGCGCCCGACCCTCGCCGTCATCGAGCGGACCACGGGTCGCGCACCGGCGGCGTAGCGGGCACTCGGCGCAGCGCGGCACGCGCGGCTTGCACACCAGCGCGCCGACGTCCATGAGCGCGAGCAGCCGGTCGCGCCCGCGCAACGGTCGACCGACCCGCACCGACTCGTCCTCCGCGGCGCGCTCGACCCAGCCGCGCGCCGACGACCCGCTCGACGACGCGCCGGATGTTGACCTCGATCGCGGGCACGTCGACCCCGTCGGCCTGCGCGACCACCGCCGCCGCGGTGTACCGCCCGACGCCCGGGAGCGCGGCGAGGTCGGCGGGCCAACCGTGCTCCGCGATCTGCACCGCCGCGTCGTACAACCGTCGCGCCCGTCGCGGGTACCCGAGCCGACCCCACGCCTCGATCACCGCGCCCGGTCCCGCGGCCGCCATCGCCGCCGGGGTCGGGAAGCGCGCCAGGAAGTCGTCGTACACCGCGGCGACGCGCGGCACCTGCGTCTGGTGGAGCATCACCTCGGAGACCAGCACGGCCCAGCGGTCGCGGGTCCGGCGCCAGGGGAGGTCGTGGCGGCCGTGTTCCTCGTACCAGTGGACGAGGGTCACAGACCGATCTGGAGCACGATCGTCGAGCCCTTCACGGCCTGACCGCCCGCGGGGTTCTGGGTGACGACCTTGCCGCGCTGTGCGACGCCCGCGTTCACGAAGCTCTCCTGCAGGCCGAACCCGAGGGTGTCGTGCAACAACGCCTCGGCCTGCGCGCGCAGCAGACCCACCGTGCTCGGGACGGGTATGAGCGACGGGCCGCTCGACACGAGCAGCTTCACCTCGGAGCCGCGCGGCAGCGGTGTGCCCGCCGCGGGGTCGGTACCGATCACGTTGCCGTTGGGCACGGTGTCGCTCGGGGTCGGCACGACCGTCACCTTGAAACCGGCGCCGCCCAGCGTTGCCGCGGCCGCGAACGGATCCTGCGTCGTCACGTCGGGCACCGGCACCGCCGGCTCCCGCGCGATGGTCACCGTGACCGTCGGCCGCCCCCCGGTTCGGGAGCTTGGCCACCGGCGCACCGGCCGGAGGATCGGTCGCCAACACCGTGCCCGGTGGTTGGTCGCTGTCGGCCTCGACGAAGTTCGCGGTGAGGTTCGCGTTGGCGAGCGTCTGGGTGGCGAGGGCGCGCGCCTGCCCGACGACGTTGGGCATGGTGATGTTGGGACTGCTCACCGTGAGCGTGATGAGGCCCTCCTTCGGGAGCTTGCGGCCCTGCTCCGGGTCCTGCTGGAGCACGAGGTCGGGCGCCTGCGCGGGCTCCTCGGCGTCCGTGCGCTGCACGGTGAAGCCCAGGGCCTTCAGGCCGGCCTCCGCCTGGGAGTAGGGGAGTCCGGTCACTAGGGGCACCTCGAGGGTGGCGGCGGGGGTGTCGTTGCCGCCGATGTCCGCGTTGACCAGCAGGAACACGATCAGGCCCAGGAGCAGGGCCAGGGCGATGCCGACCGCCACGATCGGTCCCCAACGCCCCTTCTGCTTCCGGCGTGCCGCGGGCGGGGGTGCGCCGCCGTTGGGGGGAGCCGCCGCCACGACGGGCGCGGCGACGAAGGCCGACGGGATCTCCCGCTGCACCGCGGTGACGGGCGCGCCGACCAGTGGCCGGCCGCGCTCGAACCGCAACAGATCGCTGCGGAGGTCCTGCGCCGACTGGTAGCGCTCTTCGACGTTCTTGGCCATCGCGGTGAGCACGATGCGGTCCATCGAGCCCGGGATGTCGGCGGTAAGGGACGACGGCGCGGCCGGCGTCTCCCGCACGTGCTTGTACGCGACCGACACCGGGCTGGCGGCGGTGAACGGCGCGACGCCGGTGAGCATCTCGTACAGAACGACGCCGAGCGCGTACACGTCGGAGCGGCCGTCGAGCGCGAAGCCCTGCGCCTGCTCGGGCGAGAAGTAGGTCGCGGTGCCGAGCACCGCGCCGGTCTTGGTGAGCGGCTCGCCCGTACCCGCGCGCGATCCCGAAGTCGGTGACCTTCACCTGCCCTTGCGGCGTGACGAGCACGTTGCCCGGTTTCACGTCGCGGTGCACGACGCCGTTCGCGTGTGCGAACGACAACGCGTCGGCGATCTCGGCGGCGAGGCGCGCGGCGTCGTTGGGCGAGAGCCGACCGTAGGTGTCGATCACCTCGCGTAGGGTCTGCCCGGGCACGTACTCCATGACGATGAACGACGTGCCGTCTTCCTCGCCCCAGTCGTAGACCGCGACGATGTGCGGGTGGTTCAGGCCCGCGGCCGACTGCGCCTCGCGACGGAAGCGTTCGACGTTCGTGGCGTCGGACGCGAACGCGGGCGCGAGCACCTTCACCGCGACGCGGCGATCGAGCAGCCGGTCGTGCGCGAGGTACACGTCGGCCATGCCGCCGTGGCCGATGGCTTCGCCCAGCTCGTAGCGGTTCGCGAAGACGCGCTGGTCGGGAGGCATGGTCAGGGAAATCTACTCACGGGTTCGCGGCCAGGAGGTTCTGGAGCACGTCTTTGGCGATCGGCGCGGCGACCTCCCCACCGGTGGCCTCGCTGCCGAAGTTACCGCCGTGCTCGATGATCACCGCGACGGCGTACTTCGGGGCGTTGGCCGGAGCGAAGGCGATGAACCACGCGTGCGGGTTCTCGTCGGCCACGCCGGTCTGCGCCGTACCGGTCTTGCCCGCCACCTGCACGCCGTCGATCTGGGCCGCGGTGCCGGTGCCCTGCTCGACCACCTGGATCATCATGTTGGTGAGCGACAGCGCGGTCGCCGGCGACATGCACGTCTTCCACGGCGTCGGGTTCACCGTGCGCACCGTCTTGCCATCGGAGTTCTGGATCTCCTTCACCACGTGCGGCTGCATGATCACGCCGCCGTTGCCGATCCCCGCCGCGATCAGCGCCATCTGCAGCGGCGAGGTGAACACGTCGCCCTGGCCGATGCCGGCGAGCGCGAACCGGGCCTGGTCGGCGGTCGCCGGCGGACCCACGCTGGCCACCGCGCCGGGTGTCAGGTCGATCGGGGGTGCGCTGTCGATGCCGCACTGCTGCATGGCCGGGGTGAACGAGCTGCCGAGCTCGTAGC
Source organism: uncultured Actinomycetes bacterium (assembly GCA_963725775.1). Taxonomy (GTDB): domain Bacteria; phylum Actinomycetota; class Acidimicrobiia; order IMCC26256; family DASPTH01; genus DASUAS01. Next base: position 107,547 of record CAVRZT010000006.1, on the reverse strand, counting down.
CGAGCCGCGCGAAGGTCGCGTTGCACGAGTTGATGAGGCTCTCGGTGAGCGTGCCGCCGCACGGGTTCCCGTCGCCGCCGAAGTTGCGCAGAATCGTGTTGGTCCCCGGGATCGAAAAGCCGTCCTCGGACGGGAACACGGGATCGTCGGGCGTGGCGATGCCGGCTTCCATCGCCGACTTGCTGGTGACGACCTTGAACGTCGAGCCCGGGGAGTAGCGCTCGCGGTACGCGCGTTGCTTGGCGGCCTCGTCGCCGCGGTTGATCTGGTTGAACGTGCTCTGCACCACCTGCGTGTCGTGCACCGACAGGCCGTTGGGGTTGAACGTCGGGTTCGAGTACATGGCGAGCACCGCGCCGTCGGTCAGGTCGAGTGCGACCACCGATCCGCGTTGCTCGGCCAGCGCCTGTTCCGCCGCGCGCTGCGCGCTCTGGGTGAGGGTGAGCACCACGTTGTTCGTCGCCGACTTCCCGTTGAACAGACCGCCGAGGTCGCTGAGCTGCAGGCTCGTGTCCTGCCCGGTCAGCACCTTGTCGTACGACTCCTCGACGCCCGACGAGCCCACGAGGTTGACGAACGACTGGTACCCCGCGGTGTGCGCGTAGAGCCCGCCCTGCGGGTAGAAGCGCGCGAACTTGAAGTCGCCGGTGGTGGGGACGGACTGCGCGACGATCTGGCCGTCGGCGGTGAGGATCTCCCCGCGCGCGGTTGTACTGCTTGATCTGACCGCGCACGTTGCGCTTGTCGTTGGCCAGACGGCTGGCGTCGACCACCTGGAGATACGTGAGCTGCGCGACCAGCAGCAGGATCAGTACGGTCACCGCGTAGCCCACGCGGCGGATCGGGCGGTTCACCGGCGCGCCGGCGGCGCGGCCGCAGCGTCACCTCCGATCGCGGTGCGTGCGGTCGCCACCGCGCCGGGGGTCTCCGCGCGAGCGACGGTCTCGTCGGAGATGCGGAGCAACAACGCGATGATCACGAAGTTGGCGATGAGCGACGACCCGCCGTACGAGATGAACGGGAGGGTCACGCCGGTGAGGGGGATCACGCGGATCACGCCCCCGACGATCACGAACGTCTGCACACCGATGATGGTGGTGAGCCCGGCGGCGAACAGCTTCGCGAACGGGCGATCGGTCTGGATGGCGATGCGGAACCCGCTGCCGACGAGCAGCAGGAACAGCATGCACACCGCGACGGTGCCGAGCAGGCCGAGCTCCTCACCGATCGCCGACAACACGAAGTCGGTCGAGGCGTTCGGGATCTTCTGGGGGCTGCCGAGCCCGAGTCCGGTGCCGGCGAAGCCCCCCGAGCCCAGCGCGAACATCGACTGCACGAGCTGGAAGCCCGTGGTCTGCGACACCGACCACGGGTCGACCCACGAGCTCACCCGGTCCTGCACGTGACCGAACAGCTGGTAGGCGACGACCGCGCCGGCGAGGAACATGCCCAACGCGACCACGAGGTACGACCACCGCTCGGTGGCGATGTAGAGCATCGCCGCGAACACGGCGAAGAAGAGGAGGGACGAGCCGAGGTCCTTCTCGCGGACCATCACCAGGATGGAGAACCCCCACGCGAGCAGGAGCGGCCCCAGGTGCTTCGGATCCGGGAGGCGCACCCGTCCGATGTGGCGCGTCCCGGCGGAGAGCAGCTCGCGCTTGTCGACGAGGTACGCGGCGAAGAACACGACGAGCAGCACCTTGGCCGCCTCGCCGGGTTGGAAGTTGATCGGTCCGATGCGCACCCAGAGACGCGCGCCGTTGATCTCCTCGCCGATTCCCGGGAGCGACGGCAGCAGCAGCGCGACGATGCCGAGCAGGAGGAACGTGTACTTGTACCGCTCGAGCGTGCGGATGTGGCGCACGAGCACGAGTGTGAGCACGAACGCAGCGATGCCCACCGCGGTCCACACCGCCTGCACGCGCGCGAGGTCGCGGTCGAGACGCGAGATCGTGAAGTAGCCGACGCCGTTGAGGAGGAACGCGATCGGCAGCAACGTGGGGTCGGCGCGCGGGGCGAAGCGACGGACCGCCAGGTGCGCGACGAGGTAGAGGCCGAGCACCGCGAGCAGGAACACCCAGAGATCGGCGGGGATGTCGGGGCGGTCGGCGAGCAGCAGGAGCACGTAGCCGCCCGCGGTCACGACCACCGCCAGGAGCCCGAGCCCCAGCTCGCGGCTGCGCCGCCGCCGGCCGGTAGGTGATCTCACGGGGTGGCCGGCGCCAGCGTCGGCGGGATCGCCGGCGGCACGGTCGTGGTCGGCGCGGTCGTCGTGGTGGTCGGCACCGTCGTCGTCGTGGTGGTCGTGGCGGCGCGGAACCGCATGCGGGCGACGAACTCGTTGGCGTCGGCGAGTGACGAGAACGTCTGCTCGTCCTTCACCGTGGCCTGATCGGCCGGGCGCAGGTCGGTGAGCTCGAGGTTGGTGCGCCGGACGATGGTCGGGTCCCAACCGGCGAGGCCACCGGGCACGCCCTGGAACACCGTCACCCGGCCCTGGTTCACGCCGACGTAGTAGTGGTTCCGCGCGTACCAGCCGACCGCACCGACGGCGATGCCGAGCACCAGCACGATGGGCAACGCCCACAGCAGCACGCGACCGACGCCCCGCGCGCCGCGCCGGCGCCGCTCACGCGGCTCGGTCGCGGGTTCGTCGTCGACGACGACGGCCTCGATCGGCGCGATGGGCTCGACGTCGGGCCGAACCGGCGTCTCGTCGGTCACCGCGACGACCACGACCGTGATGTTGTCCTCGCCCCCGGCGGCGTTGGCGGCGTCGACGAGCTGGTTGGCGGCGCGCGTCGGATCGTCTTCGCGCCGCAACGTCGCCGCGATGGCGTCGGACTGCACCATGCCGGTGAGGCCGTCGGAGCAGAGGAGGATTCGGTCGCCGGGCGCGAGCTCCACCGGGTACACGTCGACCTCGACCGACGCGTCGACACCGAGCGCGCGCGTGATGATCGAGCGCTGCGGGTGCACGGCCGCCTCGTCGGCGGTGAGTCGACCTTCGCGCACGAGCTCCTCGACCAGGCTGTGGTCGACCGTGACCTGCCGCGAGCTCGCCGTCGTGCAGCAGGTACGCGCGCGAATCGCCCACCTGTCCGAGGAGCAGCGTGCCGCCCGCGGCCAGCGTGCCCGCGGTGAGCGTGGTGCCCATGCCCCGCAGGCTGGTGTCGGTCAACGACTTGGTGAAGACGGCCTCGTTGGCGTCTTCGATCGCCTCGCGCAGCGGGCGCCCGCTGGTGATCGCGGCGCGCAGGGCTTCGAGTGCGGTGGCGCTGGCGACCTCGCCGGCGCGGTGTCCGCCCATGCCGTCGGCCACCGCGACGAGCCCCATCGCGTCGTCGACGAGGTAGGCGTCCTCGTTGCCCTCGCGCACGCGGCCGACGTCGGTGGCGGCCCCGATGACCAGTCTCATGTCACCGCACGGCCTCGGCGACGGTCTGGCCGAACTGCACCTGGTCGCCGCGTCGCAGTCGTGTGACGCGTGCACGAGCGGTTCGCCGTTCAGCAGCGTGCCGTTGCGCGACCCGAGGTCTTCCACGTACACCGCGCCATCGCGCCGGAACACGCGCGCGTGCACGGTCGACACGAACGAGTCGTCGGCGAGCACGATCCCGCAGCCCCCGCCGCGGCCGACGGTGAGCTCTTCGGTGAGCGCGTAGCTCTCGCCCTCGCGTGCCGGTGGCTCGAGGATCTTGAGGTGGCCGGGGCCGCGGCCGCGCGCCGGCTTCGCCGGACGCGACGCGGGCAGCGGCACGGCGGCGGGCGGGGCCGCCGGCTGCGGCGGTACCGGCGCGGGCGCCCGCATCTCCTTCACCACGACCCGCACCACTCGGAACAGGAACAGGTAGAGGAGAGCGAGGAAGCAGAACTTCAGGATGGTGAGAACGGATTCGGGCACTACGAGGCCTCGAAGCGCATCACGGTTGCGCCGACCGAGATCTCGTCGCCGTCGTGGAGCACGCGCTCCCGCACGGCGGTGCCGTTCACCAGGGTGCCGTTCATCGAGCCGAGGTCGGCGATGACGAAGCCGTCGGTGCTCGGGCGGATCTCGGCGTGGTTGCGCGACGCCCGGGGATCGGCCAGGGTCACTGTGCAGTCGGAGTTCCGCCCGAGGCTCGTGGTGTGCTCGCCCAGGCCGACGCGCCGGCCGTCGGGCAGCACGAGCGAGCCCACGTGGCCACCCGCGCCCTCGGCGATCTCGGCCACGACGTCGTAGTCGCCCGCCTTCAGGGTCTCGTCGGGCACGAGGGTCAGGGTGACGGGCCCGACGAACTGGTACCCCTCGTCGCGGGCGTGCTGGCGGGCGGCCTCGGCCAGCTCGCGGGCGAGGGCCTCGGCGAAGGAGCTGAAGCGCTCGAAGTCGGCGGGGGAGAGGTAGACCCCGATGTTGTTGGGCGCGACCGGGCGCCCGTTCACGCCGAGCGTCCGGCCGTCGTCGAGGACGCGGGTCACCCGGTGACCGATCTCGACGGGCTGGAGTCCGCTGCGGAAGGCCTTGTTGAAGGTGCCCTCCACCAGCCGCTCGAGCCGGCGCTCGAAGCCCTGGAGTCCCACGGAGAGAGTGTACCGAGCGACCCTCCGGGAACAGGGTGCGCGCGGCTACCCTGTCGCACTCCGGGCGAGTGGCGGAATTGGCAGACGCGCAGGCTTCAGGTGCCTGTGTCCGCAAGGACGTGGGGGTTCAAGTCCCCCCTCGCCCACCCATTTCGGGTGCCGGCTCCGGGTGCCGGTGGCTCAGCGTTGGAACAGCGTTGAGGGGCCGTCGGACACCGAGACCGAGTGAAGCCGTCGGCCGGTGATCGCGAACGGCTCGACCACCAGCCACCGCTCGCGCCGATCGAGGATCCACGGGTGCGGATCGAAGCGGTGCCGGAAGTCGGCGGCGTCGGGATCGACGCGGTGGAGCACGCCGCGCACCAGCACCGACCACCCCTCGTGGGCGATCTCGTCCACGTGGTCGATCTCGAACGCCGCCGGTACCTGGTCGCGATCGAGCACCGTGCCTGGCCGGGTGCGGATCGCGACCCAGGTGAGCCCGGCCGCCTGCACGAGCCGGAAGTTCACGGGGAGCACGACGGGGAAGCCGTCGACCGCCACCGCCAGGCGCCCGAGATCGCCGAACCGCAGGAGCTCCAGGCAGTCGTCGTAGGGGATCTCGTCGAGGTTGATGGTGGTCATCGTCGCCTCCTCGCCCGACTCCACCACGACGCGGCGTCGAGGACCAGGGCCGTTCGGCTCTACCGGTGTCACCGCCGATCTCCCACACTCGGAACACGGGAGTTGGCGACGGGGAAGGGATGCGACATGCAGGCACAGGTCGGGGACCGAATCGTGATCAAGGGCCACCACGTCGGGGAGCCCGACCGCGACGCGGAGATCCTCGAGGTGCACGGCGACGACGGCGGCCCGCCGTACCTCGTGCGCTGGGGCGACGACGGTCACGAGGGTCTCTTCTTCCCCGGTTCCGACGCGAGCGTCGAGCACTTCCCGCATCGACGCGGGAGGGCCTGACCCGCCGAGTGCACCGTCGGGGCACCGTTCTTACAATCACCGGATGACGAGCCCGGCGCGCACCGAGCTGGCCCTCGAGGACGCGACCCCGGGCGACTACGCCCTCCCGCGGCCGGCTCCCGGCGCACCCAACGTGGTGCTGATCGTGCTCGACGACCTGGGCTTCGGGCAGCTGGGCTGCTTCGGCTCCGGCATCTCGACCCCGTCGATCGACCGCCTCGCCGCCAACGGACTCCGCTACAACCACTTCCACGTCACGAGCCTGTGTTCGCCCACCCGGGCCTGCCTCATGACCGGCCGCAACCACCATGCCGTCGGCATGGGCTTCCTCACCGACCTGCCCATGGCGTTCCCCGGCTACACCGGTCGGGTCCCGCCTTCGGCCGCGACCCTGCCCCGCCTCCTGCGCGACGGCGGCTACAACACCACCGCCATCGGCAAGTGGCACCTGGTGCCCGGCGGCGAGCGGTCGGTCGCGGGCCCGTTCGACCGCTGGCCGCTCGGGTTCGGCTTCGAGCGCTACTACGGGTTCCTGCAGGGCGACACCAACCACTGGGCGCCGCACCTCGTCGAGGACAACCACTACGTCGAGCAGCCGGTGGCGCCGGGCGACGGCTACCACCTCACCGAGGACCTCGCCGACCGCGCCATCCGGTCGGTCACCGCGCAGCACGAGGCCGCGCCCGACCGTCCGTTCTTCCTCTACTTCGCGCTCGGTGCCATGCACGCGCCGCATCACGTCACGCCCGAGTGGGTCGAGCCGTACCGCGGCGCGTTCGACGGCGGATGGGAGCGTTGGCGCGACGAGGTGTTCGCGCGCCAGCTCGAGTCGGGTGTCGTCCCCGCCGGTACCGAGCTCGGCCCGCGCCCGAGCTGGATCGACGAGTGGAGCTCGTTGTCACCAGACGCGCAGCGCATGCTCGCGCGCCAACAGGAGGTCTTCGCGGGGTTCCTCTCGCACACCGACGCGCAGATCGGGCGCGTGCTCGCGCAACTCGAACGGCTCGGTGTGCTCGACGACACGCTCGTGATGCTCGTCTCCGACAACGGCGCGAGCGGTGAGGGCGGCGCGCTGGGCACGTTCAACGAGCACCGCTTCACCGAACACGTCGCCGACACCGTCGAGAGCAACCTCGCCTGGTCCGACGAGCTCGGCGGGCTGCGCTCGTACCCGCACTACTCGTGGGGCTGGGCGTGGGCGGGCAACACACCGCTGCGGCTCTGGAAGCGCTACACGTGGCTCGGCGGGACGCGCACACCACTGATCGTGCACTGGCCGCGCGGCATCGACGCGCGCGGTGAGGTGCGCGACCAGTTCGTGCACGCGGTCGACCTGATGCCGACGGTTCTCGACGTCGCGGGCCTCGACGCGCCCGCGACCGTCGACGGCGTGACGCAGCAGCCGTTCGACGGCGCCTCGATCCGCGGCACGTTCACCGACGCGTCGGCACCGTCGCCGCGCTCGGTGCAGTACTTCGAGATGCTGGGCTCGCGCTCGATCGTGGCCGACGGCTGGAAGGCGACGACCGACCACGTGTCCAAGGGGGTGGTCGACGAGGAACGCCTCCTCGAGGGCAGCCGCGACTTCGCCGACGACACGTGGGCGCTGTTCCGCCTGGCCGACGACTTCGCCGAGACCCGCGACGTCGCGGCCGACCATCCCGACGTCGTGCGCGCGCTCCAGGAGCAGTGGACGGCGGAGGCCGAGCGCAACCAGGTGCTCCCGCTGATCGACGAGCTCATCGGCCGCATCGCCGCGGTGATCCCGGGGCCCAACCCGGTCCCGGCCCGTGCGGTGTACCGCCCCGAGGGCGGTCCGGTGCCCGACGACTCGGTGGCGCGTCTCTTCGGTGGGTTCCGCCTGGTGGCCGACCTCGACGTGCCCGACGGCGTGCCCGCGGCCGGCGTCCTCGCGGCGATGGGCGACTGGACCGGCGGGTTTGCGTTCTACGTGCGCGACGGCCGGTTGGCGTTCGTCCTCAACCGGGCCGGTGACGAGGCCCGGGTCGAGAGCGATGTGCCGGTGCCGAGCGGGCACCACCGGTTGTCGTGCGTGTACACGCCCGGGCTCGCGGGGCCGGGCGTCGGGCTGTTCCACGACGACGAGCTCGTCGCGCACGCGGTGCTGGCGGTGCCCGCGCCGATGGTGTTCCAGCACGGCGGCACCGTGCTCATGCTCGGGCGCGACCGCGGCCTGCCGGTGTGCGCCGACTACGAGCCACCGTTCCCGTGGACCGGCGCGCTGCACGAGGTCGTGCTCGAGACCGGCGAGGGGATCCCGTCCTCGATCGTCGAGGAGGCCCGCGCGCTCCTGCACCACGAGTAGCCGAGCTCCGGGGGTTGCCCGGGCGCGATCTCGGGCACGACATCCAACATGGAGCTCGTCAACGGGGTCGTCGTGCGCGTCGACCGGTGGCAGCGGCGGCATCGTGCGGCAGCCTTCGTGGTCGGCGTGGTGAAGAAGTACGGCGACGACCGCGGCGGCCACCTCGCCGCGCTCATCACCTACTACGGGTTCCTCGCGATGTTCCCGCTGATGCTCGTGTTCGTGACCGTGCTCGGGTACCTGCTGCGCGACAACCCGTCGTTGCGCCACGACCTCCTCGACTCCGCGCTCGCCGACTTCCCGATCGTCGGTCAGGAGCTGCGCCGGAACGTGGGCGCGCTCGGCGGGAACGGGCTCGGCCTGGCGATCGGATTGCTGGCGCTGGTCTGGGGCTCGCTCGGCGTCGCGCAGGCGGCCCAGCACGCAATGGCTCAGGTGTGGAACATCCCGGGCGCGCGTCGGCCCGGCTTCGGGCCGCGCCTGCTGCGGTCGGTGCTCGTGCTCGTGGTGCTCGCGCTCGCCGTGGGGGCAACGGCCGCGCTCACGGCGGTGGCGACGCTGCTCCCCGGCGGGGTCGTCGTGTCGATCGGATCGACGGGCGTGGTCATCGTGTTGAACATCGCGTTGTACTGGCTCGCGTTCCGGGTGCTGACGCCTGCTCCGATCGCGACCCGCGACCTGTTCCCGGGCGCGGTCGTCGGCGGTGTCGCGTGGACCGCGTTGCAGGGCCTCGGCAGTTGGCTCGTGGCGCGCCAGCTGCGTCACACCAGCGAGCTCTACGGCACCTTCGGCCTCGTGCTCGGGTTGCTGTTCTTCCTGTACCTCGCCGCGCAGATCACGGTGTACGCGGCGGAGATCAACGTGGTGCGCGCCCGCCGGCTCGTGCCTCGTTCGCTGGCGCCGCCGCCACTCACCGAGGCCGACGAGCAGGTGCTCGGCGACGTGGTGCTCGCGGAGCAGCGCCGCCCCGAGCAGGTCGTCGAGGTGGAGTTCGAGGAACCGCGCCGTTGACCGCTTCATGGGTCGCTCGCTACGGCGCAGGGTACCTGCGCCGCTTCACGCTCGCTCCCGACGACGGGACTACAACGACGATGCGGTCTCGCCGCCGAGGTACTCGGCGAGGAGCTCGTCACCCGCGTCGGCGGCCGGGCCGTGCCACCCCACGAGCCCGTGGCGGAGCACGACGGCGTCATCGGCGAACGCGAGCGCGCGCTCCACGAATTGCTCGATGAGCAGCACCGTGATGCCCTCGTCACGCGCCTTGGTGAGCGACTCGAACACGAGGTCGACCATGAGGGGCGCGAGGCCGAGCGACATCTCGTCGGCGATGAGGAGCTTGGGTGACGCCGCGAGCACACGCGCCAGGCTCAACATCTGCTGCTCACCGCCCGACAGCGTGCCCGCGGCTTGGCTCCGCCGCTGCGCGAGCACCGGAAACATCTCGAGTGCGCGGTCGTAGGCGTCTTTGCGTTGCGCGCGCGGCAACGAGAACCGCAGCTGACCCCAGAGGTTGTCCTTCACCGAGAGGTGCGGGAACAGGTTGCGCGATTCGGGGACGTAGGCCACCCCGAGCTTGCAGACCGAGTGAGCGGACCGTCCGGTGATGTCCTCGCCCCCGAACTGGATCCGGCCCGCGGAGGGATGCACGACTCCCGCGATCGCGGCGGCCAGCGACGACTTGCCCGCGCCGTTGGCTCCGAGCACCGTGGTGACGGAACCCTCGCGCACCTCGAACGACACGCCGAACAGCGCGCGCGCCTCGCCGTACGCGACCTCCAGGTCGGTGACCTCGAGCAGGAGCGGATCGGTGCTCACGCGTCGCTCCCTTCAGGCCGGTCGGCGTCGGCCTCGCCGTCGCCGTCGGTGCGATCTTCGAGAGGAGCGCCGAAGTAGGCCGCCTGCACCTCGGGACTGGTGCGGATCTCCTCGGGGCTGCCCTCGACGAGCACCCGGCCGAAGTCGAGCACGGTCACGCGGTCCGAGAGACCGAGCACGAAGTCGACGTTGTGCTCCACCAGCACGAACGCAGTGCCGCGTTCCTCGCGCACGCGGCGCAGGGCGTCGCCGAGCTGCTCGGTCTCGTGCACGTCGAGCCCCGACGACGGCTCGTCGAGCAGCATCACGGTGGGCTCGGCGGCGAGCGCGCGCCCGACCTCGAGCAGCCGTCCGGTGCCGAGCGGGATCGCCAGCGCCGGCCGGTCGGCGACCGACGTGAGCCCGAGGAGCTCGAGGATGTCGTCGACCGCCGCGTCCTCGCCCGGTCCGGGCCGCTCGCCGAAGCCGCTGAAGTCGCGCACCATGCCGAGCAGCCGCTCGCGCCCGTCCTTCACCCGACGGGCGACCACCAGGTGCTCACGCACGGTCAGCTCGGTGAAGAGCTCCATGCGCTGGAAGGTGCGGGCGAGGCCACGGTGGGCCCGGTTCTGCGGGCTGCGACCGGTCACGTCGGTGCCGCTCATCGTCACCCGGCCGGCCTTCGGGCGGATGAGGCCCGACAACACCCCGAACAACGTGGTCTTGCCCGCTCCGTTGGGGCCGACGAGCCCGACGGTCGAGCCGACCGGGACGGCCAGGTTCACCTGGTCGAGCGCGACCACACCGCCGAAGCGCACGGTCACGTCGGTGGCGGCGAGGAGCGGTGCGACCCCCTGCACCTGTGCCACGGCGCTCATGCCGGCGCTCCGCTCACCGCGACGTCGGCCGCGAGCATCTCGGCCTCGTCCTGTTCCTCGGCTTCCTTGAACTGTCGGAGTCGTTGTCGGTTCACGATGTCGTAGATGACACCGCGCGGCTCGTTGACCAGGCCGATCGCCCCGAGGCCGAAGAGCATGGTCGGCACCTCGGCACCTGACTCGCCCAGCTCCAGCCCGACCAGCGCGAACGCGGCCCACACGCCCAGTGCTGCGACCACGACCACCAGCCCGATCCGGACCGCGGGGCTGCCGAGCTGCGACTTGTAGATGCGGAGCGCGATCAGCGCGGCGGCCCCGAGCCCGAGGGCGACGAGGATGGTGTTGACCGAGTCTTCTTTGTCGACGTTGTCCCAGATCCACGCGCTCCCCGCCAAGGCGATCACCGCGAGCACCAACATCGCCAGCATGCCGAACACGTTGCGGTACGCGCCCTGCAGCGCGAGCCGGGTGATCACGCCCGAGACCACGAGGAAGAACACGAGCACGAGGATGATCGAGAGGTTGGTGGGCGCGATGGCGAAGATCATGCCCGCGAGCAGCGCGCCGACCACCGAGCGCACACCCCACGTGACCACGATGGCGAGCCAGACGATGCCGATGAGCGCGTTGAACGAACGTGGCGTCGCGCTCCCGAGCACCGACGCGTAGAGTGCCCCGCCCAACCCGGCCACGAACGCGCTGACCGCGAAGACCACGAGCTTGGCCCGCACGATGCTGATCCCGCTGGTGACCGACGCCGGTTCACTCGACCGGATCGCCGCGAACACGAGCCCCGCCGTCGCGCGTTTGAGGTTGACGATCGCCAACGCGACGACCGCGAAGATCACCGCGACGATGGCGTACATCTCCAGCCGGTCGGTGATCTGGAGCCCGAACGGCCGCTCGAACTTGATGCCGGCGCCGAAGTTGTCGTACTCGTTGCGGGTCCAGATGAACTGCTCCATCAGGAGCGCGAACCCGAGCGTGAGCAGCGCGAGGTAGAGGTCGCCGATGCGCAGGCTCGGGAGTGCGACCAGCAGACCGAACGGCACCGCGAAGAACGCGCCGGCGAGGATGGCGAGCCACACCGGCCAGCCCGCCTCGGCGGCGAGGCGCGCGGCGGCGAACGCGCCGACGCCGGCCAGCGTGATCTGGCACAACGAGATCAGGCCGCCCTCGCCGGTCACCAGCGTGTACGAGAGGTAGATCACGGCCGAGCGCGATGCCCTGGGCGAACACCCCGACCCAGAACTGGTCGAAGGTCACCCCGAAGATGGTGACGTTGTCGAACAACAGCGGCAGGGCGACGAGCACGAGCGCCATCGCCAGCGGTCCGATGGCGCGCTTCCAACCCCGTGCCGGCGGCAGGGGCGGTGCGTCACCGTGGGCGCCACCCGCGCTGCGCCGGTCGACCTCGAACGCCTCGGTGCGCAGCCCCTTCTTCGAGAAGCTGTACCCGATGAGGAACACGAGCATCACCACGAACGGGATGCTCGCCTGCACGCCCGACGAGAAGAACCCGCTGTCGGGTTGCACCTTCACCCAGAGCTGCTGCAGCAGCCCGACGCCGATCGCGCCGACGAACGCGAGCGGGAGGCTCGTCATGCGGCCGATCACGACCGCGGCGAACGAGCCCACCAGGAGGAGCGTGAACTGGAACTCGTCCAGCCCGACGATCGGCGACAGCAGCACGCCCGCGAACCCGGCGAGCATCACGCCGACCATCCACGAGCCCGCGGTGACCGCTTCGGTGTTCACGCCCGCGATCCCCGCGTTGCGCGGGTGGTCGACGGTCATGCGCGTCGCCAGGCCCAGCGACGTGAACCGCAGGATGAGCGTGGCGACGATCGCGATCCCCGCGGCGCTGAGGATGACCACGAACTGGTTCTCGTTGACGTAGGTCCCGAAGACCTTGAAGAACTGCGGATCCGCCGGGCTCGACACCAGGCCCTGGGGGTTGAAGATCTCGGTCGACGCGGCGGGGAAGAGGATGCGGGTCAGCGCGGGCAGTGCGACCCAGAGACCGACCGTCGACACCAGCCGCACCGTCGGAGTGGCGTGGGTCAGGCGGCGGAACAGGACGACGTAGAGGAAGAGCCCGACGAGGGGAGCGACGATGAGGAGGGTGAACGGCGCCGCCGTCGCGATGCTCCAGCCGTTCTGCCGGGTCAGGTAGTAGTAGAAGACGGCGATGCCGTAGGCCAGCGCACCGTGGGCGAAGTTGAACACCCGCGACGACGTGTAGGTGAGCACGAGGCCGAGCGCCGAGATGGCGTAGATGCTGCCGACGGTCAGCCCGCTGATGATGTAGGGGGTCACGGTGGCGCTTCCTCCGTCGTGGTGGCGAATGACGTGACGGCGAGGCCGGGTCACAAGGACCCGACCTCGCCGTCGGAAGTCGGTACCGGATTACGGAGCGGCGGTCGTCGCCGGAGCCGCGGTGGTGGTCGTCGCCGGAACCACCTTGGTGATCTTGTTGTCGGTGATCAGCTGCGTGGCGCAGAACGGCTTGCCGCCGAACTGGGGCACGAACGCCTTGTTCTCGACGTGCACGTAGTACACGCACTGGAATGGCTTGCCGTACACCTTGGCGAAGTCGATCGTCGTCTGGGGGTCGTCGAAGAAGCCGTCGGCCGTGTACCCCTTCACCAGGCGCAGGTTGTTGATGAACGCCTTGCGGGTCGGGCAGCTCACGCCGGCCGCCTTGATGCCCTCGATCATCGTGTTGGCGCTGATCCAGCCGACCGCGGTGATCTGGCTCAACACCGCGTTGGGGCTCTCGGTCCCCATCCACTTCTTGAAGTCGTCGAGGCCTTTCCACGACGGTGTGTCCTCGAACGGCTTGAACTCGATGCCGAAGTACACGTCGTCGTAGGTGGGCAGACCGAGCACGAGCGGGCTGTACCCACCGGGGAAGATGACCGGCTTCAGCTTCACGCCGGCCTGCTTCAAACCGGCCATGAGCCCGGTGTTCCCGTTGTTGTCGAGCGCGGTGTACAGGGAGTCGGCGCCCGACTGCTTGATCTGGTCGACGACGGAGCCGAACTCGGTGGTGCCGACCGGGATGTCGTGGTTGATGTAGACGGTCTTGAGACCCTTGGTCTTGTTGGCTGCCGACTTCACCTGCTCGGTGAACACCACGCTGTTGGCGGCGTTGGAGCCGACGATGGCGAGCTTGGTGCCACCGAGCTTCTTGATCACGTCAGCGTTCCGTGACGTGAACTCGGTCTGGATGTTCTTGGTGTTGGCGTTCTGCATCCCGAAGTAGTTCGGGTAGGTGCCGTACACCGGGAGGCCGAGCTGCCAGCCGACGACCGGCATCTTCTGGCCGTGGAGGTACTCGCCGCTGGCGTCGCCGGCGTTGCTCTCGGTGATGATGCCGAAGACCTTGTCGTCTTCAGCCAGCTGCTGGGCCGCGGTCACGTTGCGGGCGGCGTCGCCGGCGTCGTCGACGTTGACCAGCGTGATCTTGCGGTTGCCGAGCTCGCCACTCGCGTTGGCCTCGGCGATGCGTGCCTTGATGCCGTCGAGGGACGAAGCGTAGAAGAGGGCGAAGGGGCCGGACGTCGGGACGATCGTGCCGATCTTGATCTCGGAGTCGGTGACCCCGGGATCGTTCTTGCAGGGATTCGGCGCCTTGATCGGCTTCAGGTTCGCGAACTGGTCGCTCGGGTCGCTGGCGGCGCCGGCGGTGCCGGTCGCCAGGATCCCCACGCTGGCGATCGCAAGGACGCACAGCCCCGCGACCACGCGGCTCAACCGACGTGCCTTCATGCAATTCCCCCCAGAACCTGTCTGCCACCACCCCTCTGGCGGTGAAGTGGGCGCATCATGGCATGCCCGAGAACGGAATTGCACGCGGGTGGAAGTGAAATATCTGGACACCTCGGACCCCTTCGTCCAGCCCACCTGAGGGCCGCCTGTGGGCCGGGATTCCGGTGGATGTGCGGGGGGTACCCGAAAAGGTGCACAATGGAGGGCTCCAGTCCGCGACACTGTTCTCCGGAACACGTCTGCGGCAAGCGCTCCAATTCCGGAAGAAATCTAGGAACAAGGACGCATCCCCCGTCGTTCTACTGTCGACGGTCGCTCTCTCCCCCCGGGCGACCGAAACTTCAACCCCTTCGGGAAGGCACCGTGGCTCGAGTTCGCAACCGCACTGAACGCGACAACGAGGATCTCGTTCGTCTGTACCTGGAAGACATCGGTCGTCACCAGTTGCTGACGAAGGACGACGAAGCGCGCCTCGCGCAAGACATCGAGGCCGGCAAGGCCGCGCGCGAGACCCTCGACACCGTCGACAAGGGTCTCACCCGCACGGAGAAGCGTGATCTGCAGCGTCTGGTCCGCAAGGGCGAGAACGCCCAGCGCCAGTTCGTGCAGTCCAACCTCCGGCTGGTGGTCTCCATCGCCAAGCGCTACCAGGCGTCGGGCATGCCGCTCCTCGACCTGGTCCAGGAGGGCAACCTCGGCCTGATCCACGCGGTCGAGAAGTTCGACTGGCGCAAGGGCTTCAAGTTCTCCACGTACGCCACGTGGTGGATCCGCCAGGCCATCCAGCGCGGCATCGCCAACGCCGGCCGCACCATCCGGCTGCCCGTCCACGCGGCCGACAACCTGGCCCGTCTCCAGAAGGAGCGCGCCGGGCTCGAGGCCCGCCTCGGCCGTCCGGCCACCCTCGACGAGCTGGCGGCCGAGCTCGACCTCGCGCCCGAGCGGGTCAAGGAGCTCATCCCGCACCTCGCCGAGCCGGTGTCGCTCGAAACCCCCGTCGGCGAAGACGGCGAGACCGAGCTGGGCGACCTCGTCGAAGATCGTGGGGCCGAGTCGCCCTACGAGTCGGCCGCACGCGCCATGCTCCCGGCCGAGATCGAGAAGCTGCTCGCGGTGCTCGACGAGCGTGAGCGCTACATCCTCACGCTGCGCTTCGGGCTCGACCGCGGCGAGCCCCGCACCCCCGACGAGGTCGGCCAGTTGGTCAACCTGAGCCGGGAGCGGGTCCGCCAGATCGAGGCTCGGGCGCTGGCCCGCCTCCGCCACCCGTCGGTGGAGATGGGCGCGCGGGCGCTCCTCGCCGGCTGACTCGAGCTCTCAGTGCCGGGAGCGTCAGTTCCCGTCCAGACCTGGTTGCAGGCGCTGCGCGATCGCGCGGAGCGCCTGCATCGCGCGGTACACCCGTTGGCGCGCCGCGTGCTCGGTGGTGTGCAGCCGCGTCGGCCACCGCTTCGTAGTCGAGCTCCTCGACGAACCGCAGGTGCAGCACCTCCTGGTGGACCGGAGGGAGGTCGGCGAACGCGGCGCGGGGAAGGGCGCCGGCTTCGGCGCGCAACACGATCGCCTCGGGTTCGAGCCCGAGCGCGACCTCGTCGGGCACGTCGGCCCACGGCTCGACCGACACCCGGGCCCGGGCGCGGGCCTGGTCGGTAGCGAGGTTGCGGACGATGCGCAGCAGGTACCACTTGGCCCGCTCGGGGTCGCGCAGCTCGGCGCCCGCGGCGAGCGCCCGCACCACTGCGGTCTGAGCGAGGTCCTCGGCGTCGGCGTCGTTGCGGCAGAACGAGCGGGCGTACCGGAAGATGTCGGCGCGGTGCTCGACCACGAGCTCGCGGAGGTCGACGGCGCGCGCGACCGTGGGCTCGCTGCGCGCCGCTCGCCAGATCCGCCCCATCCGTGCCCGCCTCGCTCGATCTCCCGCCCGGGTCATCGAGTGCACGAAACGTACATTCCGCCCGGGGCGCGTGGCAATGGGGTCTACGCTCCGTCGCCGTGGCCCGAGTCCTCGTCACCCGCGCGCTGCCCGACGGCGGGCTCGACCCGCTCGTCGCCGCCGGTCACGAGCTCGTGCAGCGCCCCGGCGACGAGCCGCTGACCACGGCGGAGCTGCTCGACGCGGTCGCCGGCGTCGACGCGGTGGTGTGCATCCTCACCGACCGCATCGACGCCGCGGTCCTGCGAGCGGGTGCGCCGCGGCTGCGGGTCGTGGCCAACGTCGCCGTCGGCTACGACAACGTCGACGTCGCCGTCGCGACCGAGCTCGGGGTCGCGGTGTGCAACACGCCCGGCGTCCTCGACGAGACCACCGCCGACCTCGCGTTCCTGTTGCTGCTGGCGGCGGCGCGGCGGGCGTCCGACGCCGAGGCCGACCTGCGCCAGGGTCGGTGGACCGGGTTCCACATCGACGACTTCCTCGGGGTCGACGTGCACGGCGCCACCCTCGGGATCGTCGGCCACGGGCGGATCGGGCAGGCCGTCGCCCGGCGCGCCGCCGGGTTCGGCATGGAGGTGCTGCACCACTCGCGCCACGACACCGGCATCACCGGGTGGGTTGCCGACCTCGACGACCTGCTGCCGCGCGTCGACTTCGTGTCCCTGCACGTGCCGTTGCGGGAAGAGACGCGCGGCTTGATCGACGCGCGCCGGCTCGCGCTGATGAAGCCATCGGCGGTGCTGGTGAACACCGCGCGCGGGCCGGTGGTCGACGAAGAGGCGTTGGCCGTCGCGCTCGAGCACGGCACGATCTTCGCCGCGGGGATCGACGTCTACGAGCGCGAACCCGAGGTGCACCCGCGGCTGCTCGCGGCGCCGCACGCGGTGCTGCTCCCGCACATCGGCAGCGCCACCGAGGCGACGCGTCGGCGCATGGCGCAACTGGCGAGCGAGGGGGCCGTCGCCGTGCTCGCGCGGCGATCGACCCCCCAACCTGGTCACGCCCTGATCGTCAGTGCGCGTGGCGCCGGCGAGAGGCGAGCCCGGCGATCCCGGTGAGGATGCCGGTGCAGATCATCACCAAGGCCAACGCGACGATCACGAAGCCCGACCACCACGCGAGCTCGCCCGGCACGGCCTCACGCCACGAGTCGGGCCACGGGCCACCGAAGAACAGCATCGCGAACGCCAGGACGCCCACCCCGCTCAGGGTGAGCTTCCACCAGAATCCGGGCGACGGCCGCGCGCCGCGTTCGCGGAGGAGTGAGAGCAGGACCCACGCGAGCACGAGCATCAGCGCGAGTGCGACGAGTGCACCGCCAATTGCCGCGAACACCACGATGCCGGTGGCGGTGGCCACGGCGAGGACGACGAGCTTGGTCTGCGTGCTCATGGTACGGAGCGTCTCCTTGTATTGGACCGGCACCGACATGACGACGTCGCCGGTGAGGCGGAACCACGACGCGGTTCGGTCGCGGCGCGCGTCGCGGTAGAGCTGCACGAGCGGGTCGCGGTAGTCACGCCGGAAGCGCCGCGGGTAGAGGAAGAGCGCGGCGCGATAGATCCGCTCGCCGGTCATCCCGCGTGCCCCAGCTTCGGGGTCGCGCGACGAGCGTTGCGCAACAGCGTCTCGAGCCGGGCGACCTCGGTCGCGCACGCGCGCTCACCCTGCGCCGTGAGGCGGTAGTAGCGCCGGCGCTGGTCGTCGAGTGCCGGGTCGGGCCGCTCGTCGGACTCCTCGATCAGCCCGTCGGCGAGCATGCGCTTGATCGCGCCGTAGAGCGTGCCCGGACCCATGCGCATGCCGCCGTCGGTCAGCTCCTCGACGCGCTGCATGAGCGCGTAGCCGTGCTGCTCGCCGTCGCGCAGCGCCAGGAGCAGGTGGAACACGGCGGGCGGCAGCGGAGCGGCCGGGTCGGGGCTCCGGTCCTTCGTCCTCGCCATGTCCGCTCCCGTCTCCATCGCACCTCGTTATATCGAGGCACGATATAGATGGCGGACGCGCGCGTCAAGGGGTGTTGACGCGCAAGGCGGTGCGGGCGAGTGGCGGAGGGAGAGGGATTTGAACCCTCGAGGAGGCTGAAAACCCCCTACTCGCTTAGCAGGCGAGCACTTTCGGCCGCTCAGTCATCCCTCCGAGTTCCGGAGAGTCTACGTGGCCGGCTTGGTACCTTCAGAGGTATGGATCCGGTGGAGGCGCTGGAACGGGTCGCGACGCTGCTCGAACGGGAGCGCGCCGGTCGCTACAAGGAGGAGGCGTTCCGCAAGGCGGCCGACGCCGTGCGCGATCGTCCGCTCGACGAGCTGCGCGAGCTCGCCGCGCAGGGACGCCTCGCCGACCTCCCCGGGATCGGGTCGAGCACCGCCCGGGTGATCGCGCAGGCGCTCGACGGCGAGGTGCCCGAGTACCTGGCGCGGCTCGAGGCCGAGGCCGCGCCCGACTCGGGTCCCGGCGCGCCGATCCGGGCCGCGCTCCAGGGCGACCTCCACCTGCACTCCGACTGGTCCGACGGCGGGGCCACGGTCGAGCAGATGGCCCGCAAGGCGGCCGAGCTCGGGCACGGCTACCTCGCGCTCACCGATCACTCGCCGTCGCTCACGGTCGCGCACGGCCTCGACGCCGAGCGGCTCGAGTCACAGCTCGAGCTGGTCGCGCGGCTCAACCAGGAGCTCGCGCCGTTCCGCATCCTCACCGGGGTGGAGGTCGACATCCTCGACGACGGCCGTCTCGATCAGAGCGACGACCTGCTCGCCGAGCTCGATGTCGTGGTCGCGAGCGTGCACTCGAAGCTGCGCATGAGCGAGCAGCCGATGACCGACCGCATGGTCGCGGCGATGGCCAACCCGCACACCGACATCCTCGGGCACTGCACCGGCCGCATGGTGCTCGGCAAGGGGCGCCCGGAGTCGACGTTCGACGCCGACCTCGTGTTCGGCGTGTGCAAGCACTTCGACAAAGCGGTCGAGATCAACTGCCGGCCGGAGCGTCTCGACCCGCCGATGCGGTTGCTCGAGCAGGTCGTCGACGCGGGGTGCAAGGTGTCGATCGACAGCGACGCGCACGCGGTCGGTCAGCTCGAATGGCAACCGTACGGCTGCGCCCGCGCCGCCGAGGCGGGCGTGCCCGCGGGCGACATCGTCAACACCTGGCCGGTGGAGCAGCTCCTCGAGTGGACGGCGTCCCACGCGTAGCGGGGCGTCACCGCCTGACCAGGTCGGTCTCCCACGACAGTGGCCACGAGTTCATCTGACACCCCTGCAGGTCGATCGACTGCTGCTGCATGATCGGCGCGGGCGCGCCCGGGCCGGGGCAGTACGCGTGTCCGAGTCCGAGCCAGTGGCCGGTCTCGTGGTTGATCACCATCTTCCGGTACCAGTCGAGCGGCCCCGGCCACGCCGGTGAGCCGATGGCGAACCGGATGTCGTTGATGACGACGTTGCGACCGACGGTGCAGCTCCACAGGAAGCTGCAGACCGGGTCGTAGTTCTCGACGTTGCGCGGGTTCGCCAGCACCAACGTGAAGTCACCGCCGGTCGCCACCCGCCGGAACTCGATCCCCGCGTCGCGCCATCCCTGTGGGTTGGCGTATGCGTCGGCTGCAACCGCCGCGAGTTCGTTCACGTCGCTCACGACCGCGCCGTCGATCGCGATCGAATACGTGACCACCCGGGTGACCGGGGTCTGCGGGAGGCACGCCGACAGCCCGAGCGCGAGGACCACTACCACGAGTAGTGCGAACCCGGCGCGCCGGAACATCTGTCAGTGGACCTCCCGGACGCGACCGGTCTCGACGTCGTAGACGAACCCGCGGATGCGGTCGCGGTGCAGCAACAGCGTCGACGCCCGCAGCCGCGCCACCGACGCGCGCACGCTCGTGTCGAGGTCGGTGAACGCGCCGAAGCGCACGTTGGCGTTGGGCGGCGTGCCCGCGGCGGCTTCGATCCGGAGCGCGAGCGCGTTCTCGTCGAGCCCGTGCATGCCGCAGTTCGTGTGCTGCACCACCATCACTTCGCGCGTGCCGAGCGCGTGCTGCGAGATCGCCAGCGAACGCACGACGTCGTCGGTGACGAGACCACCGGCGTTGCGCAGCACGTCCGCGTCACCCGGCACGAGGCCCAGCGCGAGCGCGGGGTCGATGCGCGCGTCCATGCACGTCACCAGCACCACTGGCCGTACCGGATGCGCCTCGAGATCGCCGTGATCGAACGTGGTGACGAAGCGTTCGTTGTTCTGGAGCAGCTCGTCGGTTGCACTCATGTCTCGCCAGTCTCGCATCCGCCGTATCCCACCCTTGACACCGGGGCCCGGCAGGCGGATCGTGGGTGACCGGTGTCGCCGTCACCCACGACGGGAAGGAGGCGACGCTCGAGACGGGTGCACCCCTCTGCGTGCACCCGACCACCGGGGTCACGGCGGAACCACCGGGAGGGCAGGACGGAGGCGGCCGCGCGCCGCCTGATCCCTGGAGGGGGCATCCATGACCGTGATGCAGACCACCGTGACGCGATCGAAGCCGGGTCGTCGCCACGACGCCATCGCGCTGGCGCTCGAGGCTTCCAAGCTCCTCGAGCGTCACGGCGCGACCGACAGCCGGTTCCTCGTCGCCCAGATCGCGGGCGAGGGCACCGGCAGCAACATCTTCACCACCGAGTTCGACAGCGGGGAGGCGTGGGGGGAGTTCAACGACTCGCTCAACGCCGATGCCGAGCTCGAGGCCCTGATGAACCGGGTCGACCGCGACGACAGCCCGGTCGTGATGGAGTCGATGAGCGTCGGCACCACCATCGACCTCGGTCGCAACGGCTCCACCGACCGGGGTGCGTACATCGAGGCGTACATCTCCCGGGTCAACCCCGGCCGGTTCCCGGCCGCGCTCGAGCTGGGGGCCACCGTGTTCGACTTCGTCGAACGCAATGGGGCAACCAACTGCCGGCTGAGCCAGCTGAGCAGCGCGGGCATGCTCACCGAGTGCCTGGTCGCGTCGTGGGAGCTCGACAGCATGAAGTCGCTCGGGCGCCTCGGCGACACCTTCGGCACCGAGGCCGAGGGCCAGCGGATCATGGAGATCCTCACGGCGACCGACGGCCCGATCACCCCGGTGACGAGCGGCATCTACTCGGAGATCCCGCTGTAGGTCCCCCCTGGAGCACGGCGCCGGTGGGCGCGCCACCGCACGACGCACGCGCCCGCCGGCGTCGCCGCGCCATGATGGACGCATGACGGCGACACGCGATCCCGGGGCCATGCTCGCGGCGAGCCGGGTGAAGCTGGGCGCGTTCGAGTACGAGATCGGCCCGCTCGGGCACCTGGCCGCGGAACGGGAACGCCTGGCGGGGCTGTCGTGGCGCGCGTTCGACGCGTCACCGGTGAGTGCCACCATCGGCGCCGAGATCCATGGCGTCGCGTTGGGCGCCGACCTTCCCGACGCGGTGATCGTCGAGCTCCGTCGGGCGCTCCTCGACTACAAGGTGCTGTTCTTCCGTGACCAGCCGATCACCGCCGCGCAGCACGTCGCGTTCGCGCGCCGATTCGGCGAGCTCGAGGTGCATCCGTTCATCCCAGCCAACGGCGAGTTCCCCGAGTTGGTGCGCTTCGCCAAGTCGGCCGACGTCGGCGGCTACGAGAACGGCTGGCACAGCGACGTCAGCTGGCGCGCGGTACCGTCAATGGCCGCGGTGCTGCACGCGGTCGCGGTGCCGCCGAGTGGTGGCGACACGCTCTTCGCCGACATGTATGCCGCCTACGACGGCCTCGCCGACGACACCAAGACCCGCATCGACGGCCTGGTCGCAGTGCATGACCACGTGTCGTCGTTCGGTCACCAGGTGCCGCTCGAGCAGCGCGACGGGATCCGGGCCAAGTTCCCGCCGGTCGAGCACCCGGTGGCGCGCACGCATCCCGAGACCGGGCGCAAGCTGCTCTACGTCAACCGGTTCTTCACCAGCCACGTGGTCGGCCTCGCGCCCGACGAGAGCCGCGCGCTCATCGAGGAGCTCAGCCGGCGGGCCGACATCATCGAGTACCAGTGCCGGTTCCGGTGGACGCCCGACTCGGTGGTCATGTGGGACAACCGCGCCGTGCAGCACTACGCGTGCAGCGACTACTGGCCCTCGGTGCGGGTCATGGAGCGCGCCAGCATCGTCGGCGACGCGCCGTACTGAGGCCCCGGGTCAGACGCGGCGGGCGTCGAGCAGCAGCGGGTTCGGCCAGCGGACCTCGGAGACCCAGCCAAAGCGCTCGAACCAGCGGATCAACCAGGCCGACGTGTCGAACTGGCCACGGTCGACGCCGTGACGCGCCAGCGTCGGGAACGCGTGGTGCGCGTTGTGCCACGACTCACCGCCGGTGAGGAGCGCGAGGGGCGCGAAGTTGGTGCTGCGGTCGCGCGTGCGAAACGGGCGCTTCCCGAAGGTGTGGCACACGGAGTTGATCGCCCACGTGAGGTTGTGACCGATGCCGACCCGCAGGACTCCTGCGAACACCAGTGCGCCGAGCGCGCCGGCGAGGCTGCCGGTGAGCGCATAGCCCAGCCCGAACGGCAGCGCGAGCGTCGCGATGCAGCAGGGCACGAACAGCCGGTCGATGAGCACGATGTCGGGGTCGGCGAGCAGGTCGGGCGCGTACTCGTCGCGCGGCGTGGAGGCGTTGCTGAACACCCAGCCGGCGTGCGCGTGCAGGAAGCCGCGCCATCCGGACAGCTGCTCGGCACCGCGTTGCACCGGGGAGTGGGGGTCGCCGGCCCGGTCGGAGTAGCGGTGGTGGCGACGGTGGTCGGCCACCCAGCCGATGATCGAACCCTGGAACGACATCGATCCGAGCACCGCCAAGATCACTTTGAGCGGCCGGCGCGCCTCGAAGCTGCGGTGGGTGAACAGGCGGTGGAAGCCGATGGTCACGCCGTGCGCGATGACGAAGTAGAAGGCCGTCAGCAGGAGCAGGTTGAGCCAGGGCACCGGCTCGCCGATCGCCTCGACGGTCACGAGCACCGCGGTGATCGGTGGCCCGATCAGCACGAGCAGCGAGATCAGCTTGCGGTAGAAGGGGGCGGGCACCGGAGCCCACCGGATCTCGGGCGGGATCGTCGACTCGGCGGGCGCCGCGGGAGGCGGGGGCGGAGCAGGAGCGAGCTGCATCTGGGACCTCGGTCGGTGGGGGTGTCACACCGCCAGGGTCCGGAGCAGTGAGGAGGGTCGTGAGCGCCGAACGGGCGCCGTCCTGCTCAGGGTACTCCCCGGTGCAACCGGTTCCCGGGTCGCGTCGTCGGGTGCGAGGTGTACGGTGAAATCCGGTTGTCGCCCGCGCCCGGCGCGGGCGTGCACTGCTCCGGACCTCGGTGGTGTGCACCACTCATCCACCACTCGAGGACCGCAGATGCCCGTTGATCAGGTCGGCTGATGGAGTTGCGCCGGTTCGCCGAGCTCTTCGCAGAGCTCGCGCGACCGGTCGTCGACGACGCCGACGGGGTCGGCACTCGGTTGTGCGTCGCCTGCGTCGAGCTCCTCGAGATGGCGGACGCGGGGATCCTGCTCGTCGACGACGACGGTGCGATGAGTTGCTTCGCCACATCGGGCACCGCGCCCGTCGGGGTGATGGAGGACCTCCAGTTCACCCTCGGGGAAGGTCCCGGCATCGACGCCCACGCCAGCGGCCGACCGGTGTTCGCGTCCGATCTCGCGCACTCGTCGAGCACACCGTGGTCGGCGTTCGCGCCGGCCGCGGTGCACAACGGGGTGCACGGCATGTTCAGCTTCCCGCTGCGGGTCGGCGAGGTGCGCCTCGGGGCCCTCGACCTGTCGCGCGGGACCGCCGGCGCGCTGACCCGTCAGCAACGCTTCGACGGCGTGGTCATGGCCGACGTCGTGACCCGGTGGCTGCTGGCCGCGCAGGACGGCGCGCCCGCCGGGCTGCTCGGGCACGACCTCGACGATCGCCGGACCCTGCGCGCCGAGGTGCACCAGGCCGCCGGGATGATCTCCGAGCAACTCGACGTGCGGGCCCCGGATGCCCTGGTGCTGCTGCGCGCCGCTGCCTACGCTTCGGAGCGACCCATCGACGACCTCGCGCACGACGTCGTGACGCGCAGCTTGCGTTTCGACGATCACGACTCGGGAGGAGGTTGACCATGGCGGCACGCAGTGATCGCCTGGCCCGGACGTTCGTCGACGTCGCCGACACGCTCGTGGCCGACTTCGACATCGTCGACTTCCTCACCGTGCTCACGGTCCGGTGCGTCGAGCTCTTCGACCTCGCTGCCGCCGGCCTCCTGCTCTCCGACGCGGCCGACGGTGTGCGGGTGGCGGCGTCGTCGAACGACCGCATGCAGCTGCTCGAGCTGTTCGAGCTGCAGTACGACGAAGGGCCGTGTCTCGACAGCTACCGCAGCGGCGAGCGGGTGCGGTGCGACGACCTCGCCGCCGTGGTGGCGGCCGAGCGCTGGCCGACGTTCGTCCCGGAGGCGCGTTCGGCGGGGTACGCGTCGGTGTACGCGTTGCCGCTGCGGCTGCGCCAGCAGGTGATCGGTTCGCTCAACCTGCTGGGGGCGCGGCCGCACGCGCTCGACGAGGCCGGTCTGGTCGAAGCGCAGGCGCTGGCCGACGTCGCGACCATCGGCATCCTGCAGCACCGCGCCGCGGCGGAGCAGCGGCTCCTCGCGCAGCAGCTGCAGTATGCGTTGCAGAGCCGCATCCTGGTCGAGCAGGCGAAGGGGATCCTCGCCGAGTACGCGCACGTCGACGTGGACGACGCATTCGCCGCACTGCGCCGGTACGCACGCGATCACAACGAACGGTTGGTCGACGTGGCCGAAGGTCTGGTGGAGCGGCGGCTCCCCGCAAGCGCCGTGGTCGGAACCACTCGGCCGGAGTAAGACTCGCGGTCAAGCCGTGAGGAACGACAGCATCTCCGACGCGTCTCCGGTGTCGGCCCCGAGCAACTCGATGAGGCGTGCCTTGATCGCCTCGGGGGTTCCGCCCAACGCGGCGGCGAGCTCGGTGAGGTCGTCCTGACGCAGCGAAACCGGTGCGATCTCCGACGCCTTGCGCAGCTCGAGGAGCATCGAGAGGTACTCGCGGAGCAATGCGTCCGACGCAGCCTGACCTCGGACCTCGCCGTTGGCGTTCTTGGCGACGACGCCCGCCACGACGGCGACGTCGAGCTCCGGCCTGACGAGCTCGTCGGCGTCGACACCGCACGCCTCGGCGATGGCCGCGAGCTCGCTCGCGGTCGGCACCGCGGTGCCCTCCTCGAACGCAGCGATCTGGCGGCGGCCCAGCTTCGACTTGCGGGCGAGCTGCATTCTCGAGAGACCCTGTTCCAGGCGAACCGCGGCGATGTCGAGGTCGGAGCCGTGGCTTGCGGTTCCGTCGGTTTCGCGTCGCTTCATGGCCTCCGTATCGTCGGTCGGACTGGCCGGCTGAAGAGGGGATTTCCGAGACAAAAAACCCATCAATACGGGCACACCACCCGCCGATGAGCGTCAGGAACGCCGGAATCGGGCCACTGCCCGTACCGGCTCGAATCCGCCACGACACCAGTGGCGCGGGATCTTGGGGCCTCATCATGGGAAAGAAAGCAGACCAGCTGCAGCGAAGGTTCGAACACCGGCTGGAGGAGATCAGCGAGCAGTTCGACGAGGTGCTCGCGCTCGTCCAGCAGCAGGGAGAACCACTCGCCGAGGAGCGCGCGGCGTTCGAGGCGAGTGTGCGGAGCGTCCGGGAGCGAATGGCCGAAGTCCAGGCTGAGATGGACCAGAGCCGAATCGCGATCGGGGATTGGCACGAAGCCCTGCACGCACGGGCCCGCGACCTCGAGGCGGAGGTGCGTGCGCGCGTCGCCGAGATCGATCCGCGGAGTGCCGACTCGCTGGTGGCCTTCGAGTCGTCGTTGGTGGCGTTGCGCGAGCGGGCGGAGCTGCGGACCGACGAGGAGATCGCGCGCTGGTCGACGGAGGCGAGCGGTCGCGTCGACGATGCGTTGCGGGCCGTCGACGAGCACGCGGATGTGGTCGGCGAGCGCGTCGCGGGCCGGACGGCGGAGGTCCTCGCCGCGGCCGATGGGGCGGCGGAGGTCCTGGCCGGGGCGGAGCGGACGGTGGCCGAGGCGCGCGAGCGCGCACATCAGTGCCTTGACGACACGGGTGTGCTCGAGGCGGAGGTGCGTGCGCGCGTCGCCGAGATCGATCCGCGGAGTGCCGACTCGCTGGTGGCCTTCGAGTCGTCGTTGGTGGCGTTGCGCGAGCGGGCGGAGCTGCGGACCGACGAGGAGATCGCGCGCTGGTCGACGGAGGCGAGCGGTCGCGTCGACGATGCGTTGCGGGCCGTCGACGAGCACGCGGATGTGGTCGGCGAGCGCGTCGCGGGCCGGACGGCGGAGGTCCTCGCCGCGGCCGATGGGGCGGCGGAGGTCCTGGCCGGGGCGGAGCGGACGGTGGCCGAGGCGCGCGAGCGCGCACATCAGTGCCTTGACGACACGGGTGTGCTCGAGGCGGAGGTGCGTGCGCGCGTCGCCGAGATCGATGCGCGGAGTGCCGACTCGCTGGTGGCCTTCGAGTCGTCGTTGGTGGCGTTGCGCGAGCGGGCGGAGCTGCGGACCGACGAGGAGATCGCGCGCTCGGCGACCGAGGCGAGCGAACGGATCGACGGTGCGTTGCGGTCCGTCGACGACCAGGCCGATGCGGTCGCCGGACAGGTGGCGCGTCGGGCGGCGGAGGTCCTGGCCGTGGCGGAGCGGACGGTGGCCGAGGCGCAGGAGCGCGCGCGTCAGCGTCTCGACGACTCGGCGGCGTTCGAGGACGAGATGCGCGCGCGCCTCGGCGAGCAGGCCGAGGCGATGGCCGCGCAGGTGGAAAGTCGGGTGGCGGAGATCCTCGCCGCCGCGGAGCGGACCGTGGCCGAAGCCGAGGAGCACGCGCGCCTGCGTCTCGACCACGCGGTCGCCTCGATCGAGCACCTGGCATCCGAGACCCCGAACGACATCACGCCGAGCGTGCCGGTGCCCGCGGAGGTGCTCGAGTGGCGCGCGCGCTCAGCGATCCCGATCCGACGGATGCGTTGTGGGAATCAGCGACGAACGGTGAGTTCGACGGTGGATCCCCACGCTCGGACGACGACGACTTCTTCAGTCGAATTGCGGCAGAGCTTCGCGACGAGGAGAGCGATCGAGAGTTCCCGGCCATGAGTCCGGGAGGGAACGCCGCAGAACCGGTCGCAGTCGGACCGGCGCCGGCTGCGCTGCAGCCGTCCGCGGCGCTCGCCACGGCGAGCCGGACCGAAGCATCTCAGGAATCGATGGCGGGACAGGTTCGCCGCAGGCCCCTCAAGGTCCGTGCCTCGCTCGCCGCGCTCGCGGCGTCGACCGAGGTCCTGGCCCGCTATGCGGCCGACGAGCGCGTGCGGATCGAGACGGTGCACGTCGCCGCCGGCGGACGTGCGGACTCGTTCCTGCGGCTCACCGCGTACAACTTGTCGGGATGGTGGGAGTACCACGACGTCCCCGCACAGTCCGATGCCAAGACGCCGCAGTCCGCCGAAGTCGATCTCGGTGAGCTGGCGAACGCGTTGCAGCTCGAGCGTCAGCAGGCCGGCGACACCGAGATCGTCGTGGAGATGGACGGCGACCTCACGATCGGGAACACCCTCCTGCTCGCTCGCCCCGAGTCGGATCCGGTCCTGCCCTACCACCGGGAACGCATCGAGCACGTCGACCTGAGCGCGGCCGACCGGTCGGGCCTCAGCGTCGAGACCCAGATCGGACGAGTGTCCATTCCGCCGCGGCTGGTGTCCTTCCTCCGTACCCGGAATTACCGGAGCTCAGAGATCCTGTCCGTCGAAGGCGAGCCCTGCCTCGCGGCCCAGATCGCCGGCCCGACCGATGGGACCGCGGCGACGATCATCACCCGCCTCGGTGCAGAGGGTGCGACACTCGACGAGAGTGCCGAGGAGCGCCGGACTTCGGCCGGCACCGAGGTGACGCAACTCGTCCGCGCCCTCTCCCCCGACACGACGGGCGAGGAGCTGGAGCAGATCCTCCACGCTGGCGTGGGGTACGCGCGTCGCCGAGCGGCCGCGCATCCCGCACTCCCACCCGCGGTCATCCATGGTCTGATCAACGATGGTACGGAGGCGATTCGCGCCGCGGCCGCGTCCAACCCGAGCGCGGATGAGACGTCGTGCACGCTCGCGGCCGCCGACGGCTCCGAGATCGTGCGGGCCGCCCTGGCGGCCAACCCTGCGGTCACGGCCGAATACCTCGCGGAGCTCGCGGCGGACCCGGTGGCCCACGTGCGGGAGCACGCGGCCACGAACGTCGGGGCGACGCAAGACGTCCTGGCGAAGTTGGCCGAGGACGCCGACTCGTCGGTCCGGGCTGCTGCTGCTGCGCACCCCGGCATCGAGCCCGAGCAGCTGTCCGTGTTGGCGCACGATCCCGACTCGAGGGTCTGCGCCGCCGTAGCGGGGAACCCGTCCTGTCCGCCGGAGCTCCTCAGCGAGCTGCTGGCCCTCGTCCCCGACGCCGTGTTGGCGAATCCGAGCGCACCGGCCGCCGCCCTCGCCGCGGGGAGCCGCATCGACGCGCGCCGGCTCCGGACGGCGGTGGCGGCGAACCCGGCGACTCCGGCGAAGCAGTTGCAGGCGCTGGCACGCGACGGAGATCCGGAGGTCGTGCGGGCCGTAGCGGAGAACCCGTCGACGCCGGCCAACGTCCGCCGCCGCGCCCGGCGTCGGCTGAGCTCGCTGATGGGCGCCCTCCAGGATGTTCGCTGAGCGACGCGGATGAAGCGGATGAAGGTGTCGCTCAGCGGCGGAGCGCGTCGGCGATCGCCGCGCCGGTGACCGACGAGTTGAGGTAGGGCTCAGGCGCGTGCGCGCGGTGCCCGTTGTCGACCAGCACGTCTTCGACCCGGTCGCCGAAGCGTTCGGCCAACGGCACCGCGGCGGCCTGGTCGCCGACCGCGCGTACGTTCACCCAGCGTTCGACCGCGCCCGGCCACTGGCCCTTGCCGTCGACCAGGGGCGTTCAGCTCGTTGGGGCCCCACAGCTCGTTGAACGCTCCGTGGACGAGGACGATGCGGGCCACGGCGAAGTTCTACTCGGTGAAGAAGCCGCCATCGGGATGAAGGATCTCGCCGGTGAAGTAGCTCGCCTCGTCGCTGGCGAGGAACAGCGCGGTGTTCGCGATCTCGCGCGGTGTGCCCATGCGGCCCATGGGGATCTGGTTGAGCACGTGCCGCTGCGCGGCCTCGGGCATGAACTGCATGATCGCGGTCATGTTGGTCTCGATGAAGCCCGGGCCGATCGCGTTGACCCGGATGCCCTCACCCACGAGCTCGCGCGCCAGCTTCTTGGTGAGCCACCACACGCCGGCCTTCGACACGCCATACTGCAACGACCCGGCGTCGGGATGCTTGGCTCCGATCGACGCGATCGTGATCAGGCTGGCGTCGCGCGCGCACCCGTGGTCGAGCATCGCGCCGACGCACGACTGCAACGACTTCAGCGTGCCGGTGAGGTTGATGTCGAGGACCGACTGCCAGTCATCGATGTCGAGGTTCACGAACCCGCGGGCGGGGCCGGCGTCGCCACGGGCGCGCATGTTCTTCTCGGCCAGCTCCAGGTCGCCCGACACGTAGCCGCCGCTGGCGACGCCCGCCGCAGTGACCACCACGTGGAGCCCATCGAACTGCTCGATGGCGGTGCGGGCCATGGCGTCGTTGTCGGCCCGGCTGGTCACGTCGACGGAGGCGAACACGGCTCGGCCGCCGAGCGACTCGATCTCCGCGACCGTCTCGTGTCCGGGACCGTCGAGCAGGTCCGCGACGACGACGGCCGCGCCCTCTTCGGCGAAGCGCACGGCGGTGGCGCGCCCGAGCCCGTTGCCGCCCCCGGTGACCACCGCCACCTTCCCCGCCAACCGTCCGTCGTCGCTCATGTCTGGTCCACCCCTCGGTACGACGCCGCAAGCCACCGCTACGCTCGCCCGGTGGCTGCGGTGCGCCAGCTTGTCGGTGGGAGCACCGACTTCGTGCCCGTTCCCCCCGGTGGTGCGAGCGTACCGAGTTCGGACAGCGACCTGGTTCGACGCGATCGACGCCGACGACGCGACCCTCACGACGGTGGCGCGCACGCTCGGCTTCCCCGAGCCTGCGATCGGATGGTTGGCCGACCCCGATCGATCGCTGCGCCCGCGGGTCGTGCAGGGCGCCTTGCAGTTCGGCGTGACGTCTGCTCGCGATCTGACGACGTTGGTCGTCGCGTCAGGGTCGTGCGTGCTGACGGCGCACGCCGCCGCCGACGGGCTGGTCGACGCGGCGGCTGCGCATCTGGTGGTGGAGAGCGCGCCGGGCTCGTCGACCGCGAGCGTGCTGGGTCTGGTCGACACGCTCGTCGAGCGCGACGAGGCGACGATCGAGCAACTCGGTCGTGACCACGAGGCGCATGCGTTGGCCGTCATCGGGAGCGCCAGCAGCCGGCAGTCGTCCGAGGACGTCGTTGCCGACGGCCTGAGACTGGCGGGCGACATCGGCGACGCGCGACGCCGCCTCCGGCGCAACCACGCGGTGCTGATCGGTCTGCGGCGTCTGGCGCCGACCAGCGGTGACTCCGTGCGCACGTCGGACGCGATCGACGCCCGGGCGCGGGCGCTCACGATGCTCGAATCCGACCTCGACGGTCTGGATCGTCGGCTCGAGCTGACGACCGACGCCCGGATGAGCCTGATCTCGGCGCGCCAGAACGAGATCAACAAGGCGATCGGCGCCTGGGGCGGCGTGTTCGCCGTCAACGCGGTCATCACCGGTTGGTACGGCATGAACATCGACGGTCTGCCCGGCTCCGGTTCCTGGGTCACCGCAGGATCGATCATGGCCGTCGTCACGGTCGTGCTGATCGCGTGGTTCCACCGCATCGACTGGTTGTGAGCACCGGGATCACGGCGGCCCGGGCTGCACCTCCGGCACGTCGGCGATCACTGCATCGATGGTGCTCGGTTCACCGTCGCGGTGCTCGGCGAAGAACGCCAGGAGCAGGTCGCTCGTGATGCGCCATATGCGCATCGGG
Organism: uncultured Actinomycetes bacterium; assembly: GCA_963725775.1. Classification (GTDB taxonomy): domain Bacteria; phylum Actinomycetota; class Acidimicrobiia; order IMCC26256; family DASPTH01; genus DASUAS01. The sequence continues at coordinate 76,268 of CAVRZT010000006.1, read as the reverse complement.
TCGATCGAGGTCTGGTTCAGCATCGCCCGGGCGGGGCTGTCGTCGCGGAGCGGCAAGAACGGGAGGTCCGTGAAGCTCATGTGCGTCGCGCCCGTCACCTGCACGGTGCCGCGGGCTCGCCGACCCGGTCGACCGTGCGCCACCCGTCGAGGTCCACCGCGGCCGCAGCATCGGGGGTCGGTGCGACACCACTCCAGCGCCGCGTTCCGCTCGAGATGCTCGAGCTGGTCGGCGACGGAGCGGAGGTCGGCGGCCGTGTACTCGCACACCGCGGCCCGGGTCGGTGCACCGGATCGCGGTTCGTCCGATCGGGTACGGCCCGGTGGGACGTGGGAGCGGGTCGGCGCTCATCGCCCGAGGCGCCGCAACGCGTCGTCCCACGACGGCCGTCCGGCCGCGCCCGCGATCGTCCACCGCACGAACTTGGTCGCTCCCATCTCGGGAGCGAGCTCACTCATGATCTCGTGGTGCGGGCTGTCCGCGACGAACACGTTCAGAGCGTCGGCGTCGCGCCACACCGAGAGCGTGGCGTAGTACTTCCGCATCGGGCTCGCCAGCATCGAGAACCCGACCAGCCCGTCGGCCGACGCAGCTGCTTGCGCACCGCGGAGGAACCCCGGAACATCTTCGGCGTCGACCGCAGGCTCTTCGCGGGGATGCTCGACGCGAGCACCAGGTACTCCCGATCCGGCTCGAGCGCCGCGCTCGTCTTCCACGGTGATTTCACACGGACCTCCCGACTGACGTGGTTCAGCGGGCGGAATGGTCGCGCGGTTCGAGGACGGCGTCGATCGCGTCGAGCAGCGCGAGCGGCTCCGTGCTCGCCCGCAAGTTGCGCCGCGAATCCTCGCGCACGCTCCCCGAGCCGGTCGTCGGTCACGAGCCGGTGCACGAGCGGCAGCGCGCCGATCGGGCCGACGGATGGCGCACCTCGGTATCACGAGATGCAGCGGAACGAACGGCCACACGCCCGGTCGACCCTGGAGCCGTCCCGTGATGTTCGACGGGTCGCCCACGAGGAAGATGCCGCGGACCTGAAGGTCGTCGAACGCTTCCACGATCAGCTCGCCGCGTTCGGTTCGCGGAGAACACCAGTTCCATCGTCCGCGTCGAGCCGGCCCACGCGAGTCGGTTGATCGCCCGGCCCGCACGACCCCGGGGCGCGGGCATCGGACGCATCTCCGGGAGTCGCTCGTCGCTGGGGATGAGGCTCGGCACCACGTGGAGCGCCGCGCACGGGACGCCGTTCATCTCCGCAGCCCATCGCGCGGGGACGATGACGTTGTGCATGAGCACGAGCTCGGAGCGCGCGGCGATGGGCGCGAGCGAGTCGTACACCGGGTCGAGGTGCTCGAGCGCGCCGTACCGGACCATCCACCGTGTCGCTCGCGCGGCACCGAGCGCGGTGCCATACCGGTCCCAGACGTCGCGATGGACGCCGAAGAGCTCGCGCGGCGAGAGCTCGACGCCGAGGCGGTGGAGCGTCACCGGCTCGTCGGCGAACGCGTCGTGGAAGCCCGACGGCACCACGAAGTCGACGTGATGCCCGCGGGCCACGAGCTCGCGGGCAACCGAGACGAACGGGAGGACGTCGCCGCGATAGCCGGCCGCGGTCACCAGGATGCGAGCCATTGGTCAGCTCACACGGGCGCGACGAGAATCCCGGAGCTCCGTGATGAACAGTCCGACGAGCACGACGATCGCGAGGAGCGGCATCACCAGGCTCCAGAACCAGACCATGGCGATCAGGGAACCGATGACGATGGCGACGTCGCCGCGCACGCGCCGGCGGGGGCGGTCCCCCAGACTGAACGCCAGGATCACCGCGCCGGCGAGCGCGATGACGATGCCGGCGACCCCGCTCTCGGTGTCGTCGTCGAGCTCGAATCCGAACAACACCGCGATGACGAGTTGGCCCACCACCAACAGGGCGGCCAGCGGCGCCCACCACGCCTGGCCCAGTGCTCGAGACACGGACATGGGCCGACTCCCGCTCGCGGCGACTGCTCGGAGCCGCCACAGGGCCGCGCCCCTATCCCGTGAAGCTTGGCGCGACCGCAACGGCTTGCGGCGCGGCCGGTGGCCCGGCCACCAAGATCCCGCCGACTTCCGTGACGGGCTGAACTATCGGTGCCGGCGTCACGGGGGTGCATACCAGGTCAACGGATCCGCCGCCCGAGAATACGCCGTCCGGTCCGAGCCTGACCGACACGGTGAGCGTCACCGTGAGCGTCAGCGCTCCGTTACCGGTCGTGCTCCCGCCCGGAGTGGCTTCAACGTCTGGGACGACGACTTGGTCGCTCCCGGAGGCAATGATGAGGTCGGTGTGAGGATGGATGGACTCGTTGTTGTTGGCAGTGACCGTGACGGAACATTCCTGACCTACGAGGTCCGCTGGCACGTCACTCGACGTGATGTCGTGGATCGTGCCGGGCTCCCCTTCCACGACCGTCGTCAGCGGGAAGCTGACCGAAGGATGTGCCGGTGTGGACTCGTCAGCGCCGACCACAGTTGCGGAACCCCCGAGCGCAAGAGCAACCCCCAGCACCCCAATCCAGCACGAAACGCGACGACCCCGGGTTCTGCTCATTTCTCACCCCGTCCTGAGCACGCTCGCACGCCGCCTCGGAGTACCCCTTCATGCGAAAGGCCGCGCTCTCGAGGGCATGATCGCGCCCCAAGGCACCCGCGCCAAGGGCCGAACGTCCCCGATCGACGCGATGGGCTATCACTGTCCCCGCCGCACCCCGTTGTGGCGGCGCGGTGATGCCGCCGGGAGGGCCGTCGCCCGATAACCGTTGCGGCGCTTGGTGTCGGAGGGGTGTAGGCGACCGTATGCACACCCGACCGGTGTTGCGCGGGGAACTGGTGGGTGGCGATGTCGATCTGATCCGCTCGAGTGTGGAGATGGTCCTCCAGGCGCTCATCGATGCCGAAGCAACCGAGGTGATCGGTACTGGGCGTCACGAACGCACGGAGAGTCGCACGAACCAACGCAACGGGACCCGCCCGAAAGCCGTTGGCGACGAAGGCCGGCGACGTGGAACTCGCGATCCCGAAGTTCCGTACCTCACCATCGACCCCACCAGCCGCTACCAAGGCCTCAACCGAGAAGCCCACTAGCGTCGCTGCAGGTTCGCGTGTCCACGATGTCTCGCGACATCACGATGGCGGAGGGAGAGGGCGGAGGGAGAGGGATTCGAACCCTCGGAGACTTGCGCCTCAACGGTTTTCAAGACCGTCCCATTCGGCCGCTCTGGCACCCCTCCGCCCGTCAGGCTAGGCGGGGCACGATTCAGCGACGGCGCGACGCGGTCGAAGCCGGTGTAGGGGCGCAGCACGTCGGGCACGGCGAACCCGCCGTCGGCGTCCTGGTAGTGCTCGAACAGGAACACGAGCGTGCGGCCGATCGCGCACGCGGTGCCGTTGAGCGTGTGCACGAGCTCGTTGCCGCGCGTCGCCCTTGCACGCGCGTCGCGAGCCGGCGGGCCGAGAAGTCGAGGTAGTTCGAGCACGACGTGAGCTCGCGGTACGCGCCCTCCGACGGCAGCCACACCTCGATGTCGTACTTCTTCGCCGCGGCGGCGCCGAGGTCGCCGGCCGCGATGTTCACGACGCGGTACGGCAGCCCGAGCCCGCCGACGATCGACTCCTCGATCGCGAGGAGCGCGTCGTGCTCGTCCCACGACGTCGCGGGATCGCGCGTAGGAGAACATCTCGACCTTGTCGAACTGGTGCACGCGGAAGATGCCGCGCGTGTCCTTGCCGTACGTGCCCGCCTCGCGCCGGAAGTTCGTCGAGATGCCGGCGTAGCGGCAGCGGCAGGCCGTCGGCGGCGAGGATCTCGCCGCGGTGCAGCGCCGAGAGCGGCACCTCGCTCGTGCCGACGAGGAACAGCTCGCCGTCGTCGACCTCGTACACCTGGCTGCGGTCGGTCGGGAAGAAGCCGGCCTCCTCCATCGCCTGCTCGCGCACGAGCACCGGCGGCACGACCGGCGTGAAGCCCTCGCCGACGAGCTCGTCATCACCCACTGCACGAGCGCGAGCTCGAGCAGCACCGCCTCGCGCATCAGGTACGCGAAGCGCGAGCCGCTCATGCGGACGGCCTGCTCGGTCTCCACCCAGCCCATCGCCTCGCCGAACGCGGCGTGGTCGAGCGGCGGGCGGCGGCGGGGTGTCGCCGACGACGCGCACGACCGCGCCGTCGTCCTCACCGCCGTCGGGCACCGACGCGTCGGCCGGGTTCGGCACCTGCAGCGCGAGCGCGCGGAGCGCGGCGTCGAGCCTCGGCGAGCGTCGGCCTCGACGCCCTGCGAGCTCCTCCTTGAGCGCGCCGGCGGCCGCGATCTTCGCCGGCCGCTCGTCGGGCGCGGCCTTGCCGATCTCCTTCGACGCCGCGTTCTGGCGCGCGCGGAGCTCCTCGACCTCGGGTGAGCAGCGCGCGCCGCGCGGCGTCGGCCGCGAGCACCTCGTCGATCAGCCCGTCGCGCGACGCGCTTGCGTTCGATGCCGGCGCGGTACTCCGGTTCGTCGCGGAGGCGGCGGAGGTCGATCATGACGCGCTCACAGCGTGTCCTCGGAACGGATCTGGCCGCGCAGCTCTCGAGCCACGTGTTCGGCGTCGCGCCACGCCTTGGTGACGGCCTTGCCGGCGCACGTGGCCGTCGTCGCCGGCGACCGGATACGAGCCGAGGAACTTCACCTGGGCCTGCTTCGCCGCGAGGTTGCGGAGGCAGTCGGCGACGAGCTCGTCGTCGAGGTGGCCCTCGAAGTCGATGAAGAAGCAGTAGTCGCCGAGGTCGCGCTTGGTCGGCCGCGACTCGAGCTTGGTGAGGTTGATGCGCGCGCGCCGCGAACTCCTGCAGGATCGCGAGCAGCGAGCCCGGGCGGTCCTGGCGCTGGAAGCACACGATCGACGTCTTGTCGTGGCCGGTCGGCGCGGGGATGCCGTGGCCCACGACCACGAACCGGGTCTGGTTCTCGGGGTGGTCCTCGATCTCGCTGGCGAGGATCTCGAGGCCGGCGTTGACCGCGCCCTGACGCGTGCCGATCGACGCCATGCCCCGCTTGCGCGACTTCGCCACCTGCTGGGCCGCCTCGGCGGTGGAGTTGGCGGCGACGGCGATCGCGTCGGGCAGGTGCTTCTGCCAGCCACATGCGCGTCTGGCCGAGCGGGTTCGGGTGCGACAGGACCGTCGTGATGTCGGCGAGCTTCGTGCCCGGCGCGCGCGCACAGGTGGAGCGAGATCGGCAGGTCGACCTCGCGCTGCACCAGCAGGTCGGTGTCGAACGCGAGCGTGTCGAGCGTGACCGTGATCGAGCCCTCGATCGAGTTCTCGATCGGCACGATGCCGAGGTCGACCTCGCCGCGCTCGACCGCGGTGATGACGTGCGGGACGTCGCGGAACGGCACCGCTTCGCCCGCGGCGAGATCGGGCTGGGTGAGCAGCGCTTCCTCGGCGAACGTGCCGTGCGGCCCGAGGAACCCGACCCGAGTCATCGGCGGGAAGCGTAGTGGGGGCGTTCGCGTGCCCCTATGGTCATTGCGTGCGCCACTGGACCCTCGCCGAAGCCACCGACGCGCTGCCCGACGTGCGCGACAAGGTCGAGCGGATCCGCGAGCTCCTCACCGCGCGCCCGACCGCCAACGGGCAGGGCGCGCGCCTCGACACCGAGATCGCCCGGTTGATCGGCGAGCTCCAGGCCGACGGCATCATCGTGCGCGATCCGGAGCGCGGGCTGATCGACTTCCCGGCGCTCGCGCCGTCGGGCGCGACCTATCTGCTCTGCTGGCTCGACGGCGAGGACGCCATCGACTGGTGGCACTGGCCCGACGCCGGGTTCGCCGGGCGCACGCCGATCCGCGACACCGCCCGACTAATCCGTGTGGAGCACGCCCGCGCGCTGCACGTGCGCGAGCGCGGCGCCCACGATGCCGGCCTCGTTGAGCAGCTGCGCGGGCACGATCTCGGTGCTGATCGTCAGCCGGGGCAGGAACTTGTCCGACTTCTTGCTGATGCCGCCGCCGACGATGAACAGGTCGGGGGAGAACAGCGCCTCGACCATGTGCAGGTACTCGTCGAGGCGCGCCGACCACTCCTTCCACGACAGGCCCTGCTCCTCGCGCACGCTCTCGGCGGCCCGTTGCTCGGCGTCCTTCTTTCCCATCTTGAGATGGCCGAGCTCGGTGTTGGGCACGAGCGTGCCGTCGACGAACAGCGCGCTGCCGATGCCGGTGCCGAGCGTCACCAGGATCACGACGCCCGTCGCGACCCTTGCCCGCGCCGAACGCGATCTCGGCGACGCCCGCGGCGTCGGCGTCGTTGACCACCGTGACCTCGCCGCCGATCGCGCCCGCGAACAGCGTGGCCGCGTCGGTGCCGATCCACGCCGGGTCGACGTTCGCCGCGCTGTAGGCGACGCCGTCCTTCACGATCGCCGGGAACGTCGCGCCCGACGGGACCGGTCCACTCGAAGAACTTCGCCAGCTCGCCGACGACGCCGCTCACCGCGTCGGGCGTCGCCGGGTGGGGCGTGAGGATTCGGTGACGGTCCGCGAGCAGCTGCCCGCTGCGGGTGTCGACGGGGGCGCCCTTGATGCCGGTGCCGCCGATGTCGATGCCGAGCACTGTGGTCATGACGACATTGTGGCGTACCGGTGGCGTACGTCCCGCCGAAACCGGGGAGACTGGGCGCATGACCGACACGGACGCGCAGCCGGTGGAGCAGTTCGACGTCGTCGTGATCGGTGGTGGGTCCGCGGGCGAGAACATTGCCGGGCGCTGCGTCGACTGCGGGGCGGGCATCGCGATCGTCGAGGCCGAGCTCGTTGGCGGTGAGTGCTCGTACTGGGCGTGCATGCCGAGCAAGGCGTTGCTGCGCCCGGGCGAGGCGTTGGCCGAGGTGCGGCGGGTGCCGGGGGCGGCGGCCGCGGTCACCGGCGAGCTCGACGTGCAGGCGGTGCTCGACTGGCGCGACGACATCACCTCGCACTGGGACGACGAGAGCCAGGCGCGGTGGGTGGAGAACGTCGGCGGTGTCGTCGTGCGCGGCCGGGGCCGGTTGGTCGGTGAACGGCGGGTCGATGTCGAGCTCCCCGGCGGCGCCGGGGTGCGGCGGCTCGAGGCGGCCAAGGCGGTCGTGATCGCCACCGGGTCGTCTGCGGTCGTGCCCCCGATCGATGGCCTGCGCGACATTCGCACGTGGGACAGCCGTGACATGACGAGCGCGAAGGCGGTGCCCGAGCGGCTGCTGGTGCTCGGGGGCGGGGCCGTGGGCTGCGAGATGGCCCAGGCCTGGAAGCGGCTCGGCGCGCGCGAGGTGACAGTGGTCGACCAGGCCGCGCGCCTCGTGCCGCAGCTCGAGCCGTTCGCGAGCGAGGAGCTGCAGGCGGCGTTCGCGGCCGAGGGCATCACGGTGGTGCTCGACGTGAAGGCGACGAGTGCACGGCGTGTCGGTGGCGACGACGCCCCGGTCACGTTGACCGTCGACGACGGGCGGACGTTCACCGCCGACGAGATCCTCGTGGCCACCGGTCGTCGGCCCAACACCGGCGAACTCGGGCTCGAGGCGGTCGGGTTGGAACCGGGGAAGCCGGTCGAGGTCGACGACCAGTTGCGCGCCACTGGCGTCGAGGGCGGGTGGCTGTACGCGATCGGCGACGTCAACGGCCGCTCGCTGCTCACGCACGTGGGCAAGTACCAGGCCCGCATCGCGGGTGACGCGATCCTGCGCGGTTCGGCGATCGAAGCGTGGGCGGATCATCGCGCCGTGCCCGCGGTGGTGTTCACCGATCCGCAGCTGGCATCGGTCGGGCTCACCGAGGCGAAGGCGCGGGAGCAGGGCGTCGAGGTGAAGGTGGTGAGCTACGGCACCGGCGACGTCGCGGGCGCGGCGGTGCACGGCAAGGGCATCGAGGGCACGTGCCAACTGGTGGTCGACGACGCCCGCCGCGTGATCGTGGGCGCCACGTTCACCGGCCCCGCCGTCGCCGAGATGCTCCACGGCGCGACCATCGCGATCGTCGGTGAGGTCCCGCTCGACGTGCTCTGGCACGCCGTCCCGGCGTTCCCGACCGTGAGCGAAATCTGGCTCCGCCTCCTCGAGGCCTACGGCCTCTGACTCCGTGCGTGCATCGGTCCCTAGGAACAGATGAGCGGATCCGCCGGCGTCCCGGTACTCATCGGCCCCTAGGAACAGATGAACCGATACGGTCGGAGACACTGTCCCTGCAACGGTCGTAGGCTCCCCGGATGCCGCCGATCACCGAGTCCCCGGAGTGGCGCGCGCTCGTCGCGCACCATGAAGAGGTCCGCGACACGCACCTCCGCGACCTCTTCGCCGCCGACCCCACCCGGGGCGAGCGCCTCACGCTCGAGGTCGACGGCGTGTACCTCGACTACTCCAAGAACCGCGTCACCGACGAGACCCTCCGCCTCCTCGTCGCCCTCGCCCAGCGCGCCGGCCTCCGCGACCGCATCGACGCCATGTTCCGCGGCGAGAAGATCAACGTCACCGAGAACCGCGCCGTCCTGCACACCGCGCTGCGTGCTCCCGAGGGCGCGGTCGTCGAGGTCGACGGCGAGAACGTCGTCCCCGCGGTCCACGGCGTCCTCCGCGCGATGGCCGACTTCTCCGAGCGCGTCCGCTCCGGCCAGTGGACCGGGCACACCGGCACGCGTGTGCGCACCGTCGTCAACATCGGCATCGGCGGCTCCGACCTCGGCCCGCACATGGCCTACGACGCCCTCCGCGACTTCTCCCAGCGCGACCTCGAGTGCCGCTTCGTCAGCAACGTCGACGGCACCGACTTCTGGGAAGCCACTCACGACCTCGACCCCGCCGAGACGCTCTTCGTCATCTCGTCGAAGACCTTCACCACGCTCGAGACCCTCACCAACGCCCGCAGCGCGCGCGAGTGGAGCGTCGCCGGGCTCGGGGGCGACGAGTCGTCGGTGGCGAAGCACTTCGTCGCGGTGTCCACCAACGCGACCGAGGTCGCCAAGTTCGGCATCGACACCGCCAACATGTTCGAGTTCTGGGACTGGGTCGGCGGCCGCTACTCGTACGACTCCGCCATCGGCCTGTCGCTGATGATCGCCATCGGGCCCGAGCAGTTCACCGAGATGCTCGCCGGTTTCCGCTCGATCGACGAGCACTTCCGCACCGCGCCCATCGAGGCGAACCTGCCCGTGCTGCTCGGCCTCATCGGCATCTGGTACGACGACTTCTTCGGCGCCGAGACCCAGGCGATCCTCCCGTACAGCCAGTACCTCGCCCGCTTCCCCGCCTACCTGCAGCAGCTCGACATGGAGAGCAACGGCAAGTCCGTCGACCTCGACGGCGAGCCCGTCACCATGCAGACCGGCCCGATCGTGTGGGGCCAACCCGGCACCAACGGCCAGCACGCGTTCTACCAACTCATCCACCAGGGCACGAAGCTCATCCCCGCCGACTTCATCGGGTTCGTCCACGCCAACCACGAGGTCGGCGACCACCAGAACCTGCTCACCGCCAACCTGCTCGCGCAGACTGAAGCCCTCGCGTTCGGCCGGGCCGCGCCCCCGGCGAGCCCTACCGCAACTTCCCCGGCAACCGCCCGACCAACACGATCCTCGCCGCCCGGCTCACGCCCTACACGCTCGGCCAGCTCGTCGCGATCTACGAGCACAAGGTGTTCACCCAGGGCACCATCTGGAACATCAACTCGTTCGACCAGTGGGGCGTCGAGCTGGGCAAGCAGCTCGCCACCGCCATCATCCCCGAGCTCGAGCCGGGCGACGGAGACGGTGCCGAGCCCGACCTCCAGCATGACAGCAGCACCAACGCACTGATCCGCCGGTACCGGAGGTTGCGGTCGTGAACGAGCCGCTCGCCACCGGGTGGGGTGCCAGCGAACCGATCGACGACTCCGTCCTCCGCCGATTCGTGTTCAACCAGGCCGACGTCGTGCGGGCCATGGCCTCGGGCCCCGCCGCCCGCCACGCCGCCGACGACGACGTCGTCACCGTCGACAGCGGTGGCCCCGTCGCCTACAGCAACATGGCGGTGCTCCTGCGTCCGGTCACCGATCCCGCCGACGCCGTGCTCGACCGCATCGACGAGTTCTACGCCGAGGCGGCCGGGCGCCCCAAGCTCCTCCTCTCGGTCTGGCCGCTCCCGGACCTGTCGGCCCGCGGCTGGAACCTCGCCGGCCACCCCATGTTCGTGGTGCGCGCCCCCGGCCCGGTCACCGCGACCACCCGCGAGGGTGTCGACGTGCGCGACGTCACGTCCCCCGACGACCTGCGCGCGCTCGAACGCATCGCCATCGAGGGCTACCCGATCGACGAGGCCAAGGACGCCCCACCCGGCGCGGTGTTCCCCGACGCCCTCCTCGACTCGCCGGTCAGCCTCCGCGTGGGTCTGGTCGACGGCGAACCCGCGTCGGCCGCCGCCGCGCTGAACGCCCACGGCGTCGTCAACCTCTGCTTCGCCGCCACCCTCGACACCGGACGACGACGCGGCGTGTGGTCGGCCCTCGTCTGGGCTCGGGTGAACGAAGCCCCCGACCAACCGTCCGTCGCGTTCACGAGCGACTACTCGAGGCCCGGCTTCGTGAAGATGGGCTTCCTGCCGGTGCAGCGCTTCACCTTGTGTCTCAAGGTGTAGACGGCGCCTGACAAGCTGGGGGTCCGACGAAAGGGAGCAGGATGCAACTCGGGATGATCGGCCTCGGCCGCATGGGCGCCAACCTCGTGCGCCGCCTGATGCGCGACGGCCACGACGTGCGTCGCCTACGACGTGAGCAAGGAGCCGGTCGAGCAGCTCGCCGGCGAAGGGGCCACCGGCGCGTTCACCATCGAGGAGTTCGTCGCCGCGCTCGAACAGCCCCGGGCGATCTGGATCATGGTCCCCGCCGCGTTCGTCGACGACACCATCGACAAGCTGGTCGACCACCTCGAGCCCGGCGACATCATCATCGACGGCGGCAACTCCTACTACCGCGACGACATCGACCGCGCCGCCCGCCTCGAGCCGCAGGGCATCCACTACGTCGACGTCGGCACCAGCGGCGGCGTGTTCGGCCTCGAGCGCGGCTTCTGCCTCATGATCGGCGGGGAGGACGACGTGGTCACCCATCTCGACCCCATCTTCAAGACCATCGCCCCCGGCGTCGACACCGCCGAACGCACCCCCGGGCTCACCGGCGACCCGTCGACCGCCGAGAACGGCTACCTGCACTGCGGTCCCAACGGCGCCGGTCACTTCGTGAAGATGGTCCACAACGGGATCGAGTACGGGATCATGGCGAGCTACGCCGAGGGTCTCAACATCCTCCACCACGCCGATGTCGGCACCCAGGAGCACCAGGCCGACGCCGAGACCGCGCCGCTGCGCGATCCGCAGTACTACCAGTACGACCTCGACATCCCGGCCGTCGCCGAGGTGTGGCGGCGCGGCAGCGTCGTGGCCAGCTGGCTGCTCGACCTCACCGCGCACGCGCTGTCGCAGAACCACGACCTGTCGGACTTCGAGGGTCGTGTGTCCGACAGCGGCGAGGGCCGCTGGACCATCCACGCCGCGGTCGACGAAGGCGTCCCCGCCGACGTGCTCAGCGCCGCGCTCTACGCCCGGTTCACGTCGCGCGACGGCGCCGACTTCGCCGACCGGCTCCTCTCCGCCATGCGCAAGGAGTTCGGCGGCCACGACGAGAAGGCGAAGTAGATGCCCGCCACCGATCCCTCCGACGCGCTCGTCTTCTTCGGGATGTCGGGCGACCTCGCCCACAAGAAGATCTTCCCCGCGCTCTACGCGATGGTGAAGAAGGGCGAGCTTGACGTGCCCGTCATCGGCGTGGCGTCGTCGCAGTGGACGGTCGACGACCTCAAGACCGCGCCCGCGACAGCATCACCGAGTACGGCGGCGGCGTCGACGACGAAGGCGCGTTCGACACGCTCACCGGCCTCATGAAGTACGTCGACGGCAACTACAACGACGCGTCGACGTTCACCGAGCTCAAGAAGGCGATCGGCGACTGCAAGCGCCCCGCGCACTACCTCGCCATCCCGCCGAGCATGTTCGAGACGGTCGTCGAGGGCCTCGGCAGCGTCGGGCTGCGCCGACAACGCCCGCGTCATCATCGAGAAGCCGTTCGGGCGCGACCTCGCGTCGGCCGAGGAGCTCAACCACGTCCTCCACTCGGTGTTCCCCGAGAAGAACATCTTCCGGATCGACCACTACCTGGGGAAGGAGGCGATCCAGAACATCATCTACTTCCGGTTCGCCAACTCGTTCCTCGAGCCGATCTGGAACCGCAACTACGTGCGCCAGGTGCAGATCACCATGGCGGAAGACTTCGGCGTGCAGGGCCGCGGCAAGTTCTACGAGGAGGTCGGCGCGCTGCGCGACGTCATCGAGAACCACCTGTTCCAGACGGTCGGCCTGCTGGCGATGGAGCCGCCGGTCGGGCCCGGTGTCGAGGAGCTGCGCGACGGCAAGGAGCGCATCTTCGCCGCGATGGAGACGCTCAAGCCCGACGACATCGTGCGCGGTCAGTTCGAGGGCTACCGCGACGAAGACGGCGTCGCGCCCGACTCCGACGTCGAGACGTTCGCCGCGGTGCGTGTGCACATCGACTCGTGGCGCTGGGCGGGCGTGCCCTTCTACATCCGCGCCGGCAAGAACCTGCCGGTCACGTGCACCGAGGTGCGGGTCGAGCTGCACCGTCCGCCGGCGGCGGTGTTCGCCGAGTACGAGCAGACCCCGCACGACACCAACTACTTCCGCTTCCAGCTCAACCCGCGCATCTCGATCGCCGCCGGCGTGCGGGTGAAGGCCGCGGGCGACGGCTTCATGGGCGACAACGTCGAGCTGTACCTGTGCAACGACCACCCCGGCGAGGCGTCGGCCTACGAGCGGCTGCTCGGCGACGCGCTCGACGGCGAGACGCTGCTGTTCGCCCGGGAAGACGGGGTCGAGGCGTCGTGGCGGGTCGTCGACAACGTGCTCACCGACCACGGCCCCGCGTACCCGTACCAGATCCACACGTGGGGGCCGGAGGAGCAGGACCGCCTCATCACCGACCCCGACCGCTGGCACGACCCGACCGTCGACGGTCTCAGCGGCGCGGGAGCATGAGCGTCCACCCGCTCGCCACGCCGAGCGCGCCGCCGGTGGCGGGCCCGTACTCGCCCGCGGTGCGGGCGGGCGACTTCGTGGTGATGGCCGGGCAGATCGGCATCGCCGCCGACGGCCAGCTCGTGGCCGGGGGGATCGAGGCCCAGACCGCCCAGGTGCTGGCCAACATCGTCGCGGTGCTCGGCGACCTCGGGGCCGACTGGGGCGACGTCGCCCGGACCATGATCTTCCTCACCGATCTCGGGAACTTCGCGACGGTCAATGCGTTGTACGAGGGCGCGATCGGGGCCCACCGGCCCGCGCGCACCACCGTCGGCGTCGCGGCACTGCCCGCGGCTGCATTGGTGGAGATCGAGTGCTGGGTGTACCTGCCCGAGGAGCAGACATGACGGATCGCATCGAGAAGACGGACGAGCGAGTGGCGCGAGGAGCTGAGCCCGGAGCAGTACCAGGTGCTGCGCCAGGCGGGCACCGAGCGGGCGTTCACCGGCAAGTACTGGGACTGTCACGACGACGGCGTGTACCGCTGCGCCGGCTGTGGCGCCGAGCTGTTCGACGCGTCGACCAAGTTCGAGTCGGGCACCGGCTGGCCGAGCTTCACCGAGCCGATGGTGGCCGACGCCGTCGAGGTCATCGTCGACCGCAGCCACGGTATGGTGCGCGAGGAGGTCGTCTGCCGGCGGTGCGGCGGCCACCTCGGTCACGTGTTCCCCGACGGCCCCGGCCCGACCGGCCAGCGCTACTGCATGAACTCCGCCAGCCTCGACCTCGATCCGCGCTGAGGAACGATCAGTGTCATACCCGCGCGCTTTGCTCGCGCCATGGTCGAGACTCCTGAGAAGCGCACGAGTGAAGCCACGACGAGGTGCCGGGCGGCGCTACTTCTTCTTGGTCGTGGTGGTCGTCGGGGTGGGGGCGACGACCTTGGCGTCGGCGGTGAAGGCGAAGAAGTCGCGCGAGTTCTGTTGGAGGTACTGGCTCCCGTCGTGCGACATGTTGTCGAGGAGCTTCACGCCGATGATCGGTGAGTTGAGCACGTTCGGGTCCTGGGGCACGTAGGTGAACGCGCTCACCCAGTCGGTGTTGATGTCCATCTCCATGGCTCGCACCGCACCCGCCGACTGCAACGTGCGCGCCAGCGCGACGACCGACAGCGACGGACCGCCGGCGTACACGAGCGCGCCGTCGGCCGTGACCCCGACCCCCGATCGCCAGACGTAGACGTTGTTGCCGAGCGTCGCGCCGAACGCGGTGGTGTCGTCCTCGCGCAGCTCGGGGTTGAGCTGGCCGTTGTCGACGATCGGCGCCAGGTTCTGGCGCACGGCCTTGATGTCGGGGGTCATGGTGAAGTCACGTCCCCACACGCCGACGTCCGCGCTGCCGTCCTGCCGGATGATGAGCGTCGCCGACCCGTCGCGCAACGGAACCATCGTCACGCCGTCGAGGTACGCGCCGCCGTTGGCGGAGTCCATCTTGAAGCCGGAGTTGAACGCGGCGATCGTGTTGCCGCGCTCCGACTCGGGGATCTGCGAGCCCCACGGGTTGGGCCCGTTGCCCCCGGGCTGCTCCAACCCGACGATGTAGTTCGCCCGCAGCAGTTTCGTGTCGAGCCACATGAGGGCGGTGTAGTACGAGGTGTGCACCGCGTCGGGGCGCACGTACGTCGTGTAGACGGCCGGCTGGCCCGACACGAGCCGCCCGGTCGGCTGCCACACGCCCTCGTTGGGCTCCACCTCGGTGGCAGGGGTGGCGACGCGCACCGTCGGCGGGGGGAGCCGCTGGATCTCCGGGTAGACGATGGGCGCGTTGCCCTTCTTCCCGGTGGTCTCGGTGACGGTGTCCTGCACCTTGATCGCGCTGGGCTTGCCGCCGGTGGGCGGCGGGTTGTTCGTGTACCACCAGCGTTCGATGGTGTTGACGACGCCGTTGCCGCCGTGGTCACGGATCCACTCGACCGTCTTCACCGAGATCGTGTCGCTGCCGGGGCGCTGCAGGTAGTCGACGTACGACACCGCCACCGGGATCAGCAGGATGACGACGGCGATGGCGACGCCGCGCCGGATCCACTTCGACCGCTTCGAACGGGGCTGGTGCTTCTTGGTCGACGTCTTCGCGGCCTGCTCGCGCTCGCGCTGCTCACGGATCTGGCGGCGCGACCGCGGTGCACCACCGCCGTTCGTCACGGGGTCACCGGCCGGCGGCGCATCCGGCGGCGGCGCCGTGACCACCGGGGCCGCGACGGTTGCCGCGGCCGCGACGGGCGCGACCGGATCGACGCGCGGCGGGACCGCGTCGCGCTGCACCGTCACCGCGGGGGTGACGTCGTCGAAGAGATCGAGGTCGTCCGGCTGGGGGGAGCGAGCGGGCCCGTACTCGTTCGGGAGCGTGTACCGCTGGTGCTCGCCGTCCGCAGGGTCCGGCGTGCGGTCGGGCAAGAGGTCCTCCGGGTGGGCGGCGCGCGCGTCTGCCCGCGCACCGGGGTGGCTGGGGAAATTTAGTGTGCCGGAGGCGGCAAGTCGGATCAGCGGCGGTTGGTAGCGTGCTGCGGTGGCCCGGCTCTTCCTCTCCCCTCCGCACGTCGCCGACGAGGAACGGTCGTTCCTGCTCGACGCGTTCGACTCGAACTGGATCGCGCCGCTCGGCCCGCACGTGGACGGGTTCGAGGAGGAGCTCGCGGCGTTCGTCGGCGTGCCGTCGGCCGCGGCGCTCTCCAGCGGCACCGCGGCGCTGCACCTCGCGCTGTTGCTGACGGATGTGGGTCCGGGCGACGACGTGCTGGTTCCCACGCTCACCTTCGTGGCGACTGCGAACGCGGTGGGGTACGTGGGTGCGCGACCGGTGTTCGTCGACAGTGACGAGGCGACGTGGAACCTCGACCCGAACCTGGTCGAGGAGGAGCTGCGCGAGCGGGCGAATGCGGGCCGGCTCCCGGCCGCGGTGCTGGCGGTCGACCTCTACGGCCAGTGCGCGGACTGGGACGCCCTCCTCGAGTGCTGCGCACGGTACGAGGTCCCCGTGATCGAGGACGCGGCCGAGGCGCTGGGCGCGACCTACCGCGACCGCGCCGCCGGGTCGTTCGGCGCGCTCGGGGTGTTCTCGTTCAACGGGAACAAGATCATGACCACGAGCGGCGGCGGCATGCTGGTGGCGCACGACCCCGCGCTCATCGCTCGCGCTCGGTTCCTGAGCACGCAGGCCCGCGACGACGCGCTCCACTACGAGCACAGCGAGACCGGGTACAACTACCGGATGAGCAACCTGCTCGCTGCGGTGGGCCGGGCCCAGCTCCGCGCGCTCCCGGCCCGGATCGAGCGGCGGCGGGAGATCAACCGCCGCTACCGCGAGCGGCTGGGATCGACGCCCGGGATCGGGTTCATGCCGGACGACCCCCGCGGCCGACCCACCAACTGGCTCACCGTGGCCACGGTCGACGCCGAGGAGTTCGGCGCGTCGTCGGGTGCGATCTGCCGCCACCTGGACACCCTCGACATCGAGGCCCGCCCCGCCTGGAAGCCGATGCACTGCCAGCCGTTGTTCCGGGACGCCCCCGTCCGGGGTGGCGCGGTCGCCGAGACCATCTTCCGCACCGGGGTCTGCCTCCCGAGCGGCTCGGCCATGAGCGACGCCGACGTCGATCGAGTGGCGGCGGGGGTGCTGGAGACCGCACGTCCCTGACGGCCGGGCCGTCGCCGCCACTCTGCGCTGCAATTTGCGTGGGTCGGGCACGTTCCGCGCGAAGGGACCACCGATCAGGGGTACCATTGCCGTCCACACTCAGCCTGGGCGGTCTTCTGGGTGGTGAAACCCTCGGGGGTGCACGTGGACGTCCTGGTCTCGATCATCATCCCGGTGCTCAATGGCGGCGCGTTCCTCGCGCAACAGCTCAACGCGCTCCTCGGTCAGCAGTTCCTGGGCACGTGGGAGGTGATCGTCGCCGACAACGGCTCGAGCGACGCCATGACCCTGGCCGTCTGCGCCCACTTCGCCACGCTGCTCGCGCTCACGGTCGTGGATGCCAGCGATCGTCGGGGGGCGCCGCACGCCCGTAACGTCGGCGCCGCCGCGGCGCACGGACGGTATCTCGTCTTCTGCGACCAGGACGACATCGTCAAGCCCCACTGGCTGGCCTCGCTCGTCGAGGCGGGGGAACACCACGAGGTGGTCGCGGGAGCGATCGACTACCGGACGCTCAACCCGGGCGTGCCGCTCCCCGAGTATTGGACGCGCGTCCCCCAGCAGTTGGCCCGTAAGCTGGGGTTCCTCCCGTCGGGATCGACCTGCAACGCCCTGGTCCGGTGCGAGACGTTCGAACGCCTGGGCGGCTTCGCCGAGAACTTCGACGTGTCGGACGACGTCGAGTTCTTCTGGCGGGCCCAGCTCGAGGGCACCGACGTCGGGTTCGCACCGGACGCCCAGATCGAGTACCGGCTCCGTGACCGACCGTGGGGACGGGTGAAGCGCCGGTACGCCTACGCGAAGGACGAGGTGCACCTCTACCACGACTTCCGCGACCGCGGGATGCCCCGGGACTCCTGGCGGCGGGTCGGGAAGGACTGGGTCCGCAATCTGGGCCTGCTCCCTGCGGCCGCGGTCAGCCGCCGGTGCCGGAACGTGGTCGCGGAGCGCTTCCCGTACCGGATCGGTCGGCTCGTCGGCAGCGTGCGCTGGCGCGTGCTGTTCCTCTGAGGCCGACGGGAGGCCCGTGCTGCGTCGCGCCGTCAACAAGGTCCTTCGCGACGCGGGGAACCAGCGCGCCACCGCGTACCCCGCCGCCGAGCTGTCGCGGCCCGCCCTCGTCGTCTCGCCCCACCAGGACGACGAGACATTGGGGTGCGGGGGCGCCATCGCGGCGAAGCGACGCGCGGGCGCCGAGGTGTCGATCGTGTTTCTCATGGACGGCTCGACGTCGCACGGGGCGCTGATCGACGGCGCGCGCCTGGGCGAGATCCGGCGGGCCGAAGCCGTAGCGGCTGCGGCTCGTCTCGGCGTCCCCGAAGCAGGCGTGTCCTTCCTCGACCTGCCCGAGGGTCGCCTCGCCGATCACCGTGAGGCCGCGGTCGCCGGCCTCACGACGCTGCTGGCGCGGACGTCGCCCGAGGAGGTGTTCACCCCGTCGGCGCTCGAACCGCAACGCGACCACCACGAGGCGAACCGGGTGACGCGGCAGGCGCTGGAGGAGCACGGGTGCCCGGTCGACCTGAGCGAGTACGCCGTGTGGTGCTGGTACCACTGGCCGAAGGTGCCGCTCCCGCTCAGCCGGTGGAGCGCGCCGCCGCCGCTGCGTCGCCTCCCCGAGGCGCGCCGGATCCTGAAGACCACCCGTGCCGTCGGCTGCGGGACACGCCTCTACCGCGAGTTCTCGACCTGCCTGGACGTGTCCGGGGTGCTCGACGACAAGCGCGCCGCGCTCGCCGAGTACCGCTCGCAGACGACCCGGTACCTCCCCGATCCGCGGTGGGCGACCCTCGGCGACGTCGGCGGCGGCGCCTTCCTCGACGCCCTGCTCGCCCCGACCGAGCGCTTCCACCGCACGCGGTGGTCGCCCGCCGCGGAGCACCGGTAGCTACCAGCGGACAGGCGGCTCGAACTCGTTGTCGGGGTCGCGGCGGCTGGCGATCATCGCCTCGAGCAGGCTGGTGCGGACCCGGGCGAGCGCCTGGATGATCGCGCTGCCCACCCAGGCCACCACCGCGGCGACGAGGAACGACCCCGAATCGGCGATGGCGGTGAAGTAGCGCCACAGGCCGGCGTCGGGGAACTCGCTGGCGACGTAGTCGATCGCGCCGATGCCGGAGACGATGAAGGCGACGAGGAGCACGAGCGCGACGCGGTTCAGCGACCGGGAGAGCATGTCGAGCTTCGAGCGACGTTCCTTCACGGGGTGCTCCGGCGCGGTCTACGGCCATCAGTCCATCAGAGAGGAAATGGTATTCGCACGGCATGGCAATTCGGTGTCTCCCCTTGTCGTCGGCGTCCGCACCGCCGATCTGAACGGGAACCACGCTGCGCGCGTTTCGTCGAGGATTGGCCGCGAAGCGTGGTAACGTGACCACTTCGTCGGGCTCATCGGGCGGTTCGTGCGGGTCCGGGCCATGGTCTCGACTTCGAGGTACAGGATGGGAGGTGTGCGATGAAGGTGGGAATTCTCGCGGGCGGTCTCGGCACGCGCCTGGCCGAGGAGACCGAGGTGCTGCCCAAGCCCATGGTCGAGATCGGCGGCAAGCCGATCCTCTGGCACATCATGAGGTGCTACGCGCACTTCGGCCACGATCAGTTCGTCGTCGCGCTGGGGTACAAGGGCGATGTGATCAAGCGGTACATGGTCGAGTACTGCTCGCTCGCCACGAACCTCACCGTGAAGCTCGCCGACGGTGCCGTGCAGCTCCACGAGGGCGAGCGCGAGAACTGGACCGTCGACCTGATCGACACCGGCTTCTACACGGCGACCGGCGGACGGATCAAGCGCCTCGCTCCGTACTTCGACGACGGCACGTTCATGCTGACGTGGGGCGACGGGGTGACGGACCTGAACCTCGACGACCTGCTCGCGTTCCACCGGTCGCACGGCAAGCTGGCGACGATGACCGCGGTCCGGCCGCCGGCCCGCTTCGGGCACATGGAGCTCGACGGGTCGCGGGTCGTCGAGTTCTCGGAGAAGCCCCAGACCGGCGAGGGTTGGATCAACGGCGCGTTCTTCGTGCTCGAGCCGGAGATCTTCGACTACATCGAGGGCGACGACACGCAGTTCGAGCTCGAACCGCTCGAGGGGCTCGCGAAGGACGGCCAGTTGATGGCCTACCAGTACTCCGGGTTCTGGCAGTGCATGGACACGCTGCGCGACAAGAAGCTGCTCGAGCGGCTGTGGGACTCCGGCGAACCGCCGTGGAAGGTGTGGAGCTGATCATGCGCGTCCTCGTCACCGGCGACCGCGGGTACATCGGTACCCGCCTGGTGCCGCTCTTCCAGGATGCCGGCCACGACGTGGTCGGCCTCGACAGCGGGCTGTTCGACGGCTGCGACCTCGGCGAACCGCCGCAACTCGACGACCGCATCCGCGACATCCGCGATGTCACCAGCGACGACCTCCTCGGCTTCGACGCCGTCGTGCACCTCGCCGGCATCTCGAACGATCCGCTCGGCGACCTCGATCCGGAGTGCACGTACGACATCAACCACCGGGGGACGACGCACCTCGCCGAGCAGGCGAAGCGAGCGGGCGTGGAGCGGTTCCTCTTCTCGTCGTCGTGCAGCCTCTACGGGGCCGCCGGTGACGACTTCCTCGACGAGAGCGCGTCCTTCAACCCGGTGACTCCCTACGGGTGGTCGAAGGTACGGGCCGAGCAGGACCTCGCCGCGCTCGCCGACGACTCGTTCAGCCCGACCTATCTCCGCAACGCCACGGCCTACGGAGTCTCGCCCCGGCTCCGGGGCGATCTCGTGGTGAACAACCTCGTCGGGTACGCGGTCACGACCGGTGAGGTGTTCCTGAAGAGCGACGGCACGCCGTGGCGCCCGCTCGTCCACATCGAGGACATCGCCCGCGCGTTCCTGGGCCTGATGCAGCAGCCCCGCGACGTGGTGCACGACCGCGCCTTCAACGTCGGCGCGACGAAGGAGAACTACCAGATCCGCGACGTCGCCGCCCTGGTGCGGGACCTCGTGCCCGGCAGCACCGTGACCCTGGCCGACGACGCGGGACCGGACCTCCGGAACTACCGCGTCAACTGCGACCTGTTGGCCGAGACGGTGCCGGGGTTCGAGCCGCGCTGGACGGTCGCGCTGGGCGTCGAGGAGCTCCGGGACGCCTACCGGGAGGCGGGCCTCTCGCTCGAAGACCTCACCGGTCCGCGGCTCCAGCGCATCATGCGGGTCCGGGAGCTCCTCGCCGAGAGCCGGCTGGGGAGCGACCTCCGCTGGTCGGACGCCCACGCCACCGGTTCGCACTCCGCCGGCTGACCGGCGACGGGCTCACCGGCCGAGGACGGCCTCGATCGCCGCCGGCGAACGCCTCGGCGCTCGCGGGCCACGAGAAGCGCGGCGCGAGCTCACGCGCCCGTGAGCTCATGCGGTCGTGCACCGCGGGATCGTCGACGATGGGCCGCAACGCCTCGGCCAGCGCGGTCGCGTCGCCCGACGGGACCACGAAGCCGTTCTCGCCGTCCTCGACCATCTCGAGGCTCCCGCCACGGTCGCTGACGACGAGCGGCACGCCGGAGCCCAGGGCCTCGACCGCGCTCAGCGGGAACCCCTCCTCGACCAGCGAGGGTTGGACGAACACCCGCGCGCCGCGCAGCCGTTCCGGGAGGTCGTCGGCGAGCAGGGAGCCCACCAGGTGGACCCGGTCGCCGACCGGGCCGCTCCGGCGTTCGAGCTCGGTGCGGAACGGGAGCGGTCCCGCCGGCCGGCGCCGGGCCTTGCGCTCCACGCGTTGGCGGAGGGTGGGCAGGTTCGGGCGCGCCAGCAGCTCGATCTCGTCTTCGTGCCCGACGCCGAGCCCGCCGAAGGACCCGGGATCGGTGATCCAGAGCGGTCCGCCGATCACCAGCTCGAGCTCGGGGCGGTCGGCGGCGAGGCACCGGAACGCGTCGACGAGGACGTGCGTGCCCTTGTCGGGGGTCACGCGCCCGACGGTGACGATGGTGGAGGACCGGGTTCCGTCCTCCACCGGCCGGAAGCGCTCGGGATCGAAGCCGTTGTACGCGACGTGGACGCGGCCGCGCAGCGCGGGCGCGCGCTCCTCGATGCACCCCTGCACGTACCGGCTGCACGCGACCGCGCCGTCGGCGCCGCTGGCGTAGGTCGCGAACGCGTCGCCGTGGGTCAGCACCGAGATCCCGGACTCGCCCCAGTAGAGGATCTTCGCGGCAGGGAGCGCGGCGCCGGAGGATGGGGATCCACTGCGGGTACTCCAGGACCAGCACCACGTCGCACCGCGCCGTCGCCAGGTGTGCCGCGGCGTCCGACGCGTACCGCCGGTGGAACGACGCGAGCTGCGCGTCGGCCCGGCGATCGCCGCGCGCGAACGCGGTGGCCCGGGCCAGCGGGTCGAGCCAGCGGCGGTCGACGGCGTCGTCGACGGCGACGTACTCGGGGCCGGACACCTCGCGCTCTCGCGAACGCGAGGTGCCGCCGACCAGGGTGAATCGGTAGCGGTCCACGAGCGGCCGGGTGATCTCGTGGACGATGTTGCCGATGCTCCCCAAACTGCTCTTGGGGGGCACACCCGTCCACGGCACGGACACGACGCCGATGCGCGGCTGGTCCATCGGTCGGTGGGCGTTCAGACGGGAACGAGCTCGGGCTGCAGCCCGCGCGCCGCGAGGTCGCCCCGGATCTCGTCGACGTAGATCGGGTTCATCACGAACACCACCCCGGGCCGGTAGTCGCGCAGGGCGTCGGGCCCCACGATCTCCTGGCCCGTGCTCGCCATGAACATGCCCCACTTGTGGGGGTCGACGTCGACGGCGTACTCGATCTCCTCGGTGAGGCCCAGCGTGGTGAGCCACGACACGCCCTTGGAACCTGCGCCCCAGATGACCGGGCGCCGCCCCGACGCGTGCGCGGCCGTCGCGAGCTTTGCCAGCTCGGCCTGCCGCCGGGGAGCCTCGACGCGGAACTGGTCGACGAGCGCCGCGGTCTCGGCGAGGTCGTCCTCGAGCGGCAGCACGCGGTCGTCGCCGGAGGCGGTCCGCGCGTACAGCACGATGTACTGGTCGCCGTAATCGAGCTCGACGTCGACGACGTCGAAGCCCTCGCGGCGGAACAGCCGGGCGAGCGAGCCGGGGGTGAAGTAGGAGCAGTGCTCGTAGTAGATGTCCCAGAACGCGCACTCTCGCAGGACCCGGAGCGTCTCCGGCAGTTCGAAGAACACGACGACGTCGCGTCGGTCGCCGATCGACCGGCGCACGGTCCGCACGAACTCAGCGACCGGACCGATGTGCTCCAGCGTGTGGCGGCACACGACGGCGTCACCGACCAGAGGCTCGTGGGCCTCCGAGTAGAGCTCGTTGAGGAAGGTCATCCGCTCGAGCGCGGGTGACTCGAGCCGACCCTCGATGTACGAGGGGTCGATCCCGAGGCCGCGGTCGTGGCCGGCCTCGCACACGAAGGAGAGGAACTCACCCTTGCCGCATCCGATCTCGAGTACCTCCTTGTCGTGCAGGTCGAAACGCTCGACGAACTCGTCGGCGAGGCCGCGCAACCAGTTCCGGAAGTACGGCGAGTACCCCTGCGTCTCCTCGATCAGGCGCGAGTACTCGTTGAGCCCGACGTCGAACGCGGTGTTCGTGATGAAGCCGCAGCTCGTGCAGAACCCGAGGCGCAGCGTGCCCTGCGGGTACGAGACCGCGCTCGCGGCTCGGCAGCAGCAGGGTGCTGTGGGCCGGGATGCTGGCCTGCTCGTAGAACACGTCGAGACCGGCGTGGCCGCACGCCGGGCACACCAGCGACGGGTCCACCGGCCGTTGCTCCGCCGACGCGCTCCACAGCACCACCGGTTCCGGGACGGGGACGATGAACCGGCCGCCGCGGCGGGCGTACTCGTCCTGCTGGGCGACGATCTCGTCCCTGAAGTTCCACGCGAGGAGCAGCAGGTAGTCGGGCTGCTCCTCGATGAGGGCCTCCGGGGCGCGGATGGGGATGTGCACGCCGGGCATCAGCAGCCCCTGCTTGTGCACGTTCCGGTCGACCACGAACTCGACCAGGTCGGTGCCGATCCCCGAGCTGTTCACGAGCGTGCTGCCCTTCGCGGCCGCGCCGTACGCGGCGATCCGCTTGCCGTCGGCCCGCAGCTGCTGGAGGAGCCCGACCAGCGACCGCTGGATCCGGGTGACGCGCTCGGCGAAGTCGCGGTAGTGCTCGAACTCGCGCATGCCGGTCGCGGCCTCGTCGTCGAGGTAGCGGCGGGCGTCGTCACTGACGTCCTCGTGCTTGCCGATCCACCACCGGAGGGTCCCGCCGTGCAGGTCGGGGAAGTAGTCGACGTGATTGAGGTACATGCCGTGTCGGCGGACGAGGGCGTCGACCGCGGTGCACGAGAAGTAGCAGAAGTGCTCGTGGTAGATCGTGTCGAACTCGGCGTGCTCGATCAGGTCGCGCACGTAGGGGTTCTCGACCGTGATGATCCCGTCGTCGGCCAGCAGGAGTGACATCCCCTCCACGAAGCCGTTGAGGTCGGGCACGTGCGCCATCACGTTGTTGGCGATGATGACGTCGGCGCGGCGGCCCTCGTCGACCAACCGGCGGGCGAGGTCGGTGCCGAAGAACTCCGTGAGCGTCGGGACGCCCACCTGCTCGGCCGCCTCGGCCTGCCCGGGAGCGGGGTCGATGCCGAGCACCGGCACGCCCTGGTCGACGAAGTTGCGCAGCAGGTACCCGTCGTTGCTCGCGAGCTCGACGACCAGGCTGTCACCGGACAGGCAGCGACGTTCGACGAGGTCGAGCGCGTGGCGGCGCGAGTGCTCGAGCAGGTGGTCGGAGAACGACGAGAAGTACAGGTAGTTGTCGACGAACAGCTGCTCGGGCGGTACCTCTTCGAGGATCTGGACCAGGGTGCACGACGGGCAGAACGCGACCTCGAGCGGGAAGCGCGGCTCGGGCGCGTCGGGCGGGCCCGGCGGCACGAGGGCGTCGGCAAGGGGTGTCATGCCCAGGTCGAGGAACGTGCGCAGGTCCGGTGCTCCGCACGAACGGCACCGCGGCGCGTCACTCGTCTCCATGGTCGTGTCTCCTCACTGCATCCCGCTCCCAGGTCTCCCCACGGGTGTTCGGCCGGCGCGCGTACCGCCTTGAGGAGCGGGAACGGCTAGGTCTTGGTCTTCGCCCACCATTCGATGGTCCGCCCGAGGCCCTCCTCGAGCTGGATCTCCGGCCGCCAGTCGAGGATCTCCCCGGCCCGGGTGATGTCGGGCACCCGGCGCCGGGTGTCCTCGAAGCCGGGTCCGTAGTACTCCTCGTAGGCGGTCGTCTGGATCCCCGAGCGCGAGCCGACCGCGTCGCGGATCTTCTCGGCGAGCTCGAGGATGGTCGTCTCGTGGGGGTTCCCGAGGTTGATCACCTTGCCCTCGGCCTCGGGCGTGAAGCCGGCGAGCGCGGTGCCGCGCACCGTGTCGGAGACGTAGGTGAAGCACCGGCTCTGGAGGCCGTCGCCGTGCACCGTGAGCGGCTCGCCGTTCAGCGCCTGCCGGAGGAAGTTGGCGACCACCGAGCCGTACCCGCGCTCGTCGAGGCGCGGGCCGTACGAGTTGAAGTACCGCACGATGACGACGGGGAGCTGGTGGGCGGCGTACGAGAACGCCAGGTGCTCGTCGATCGCCTTGGCGGTCGAGTACGACCAGCGGTGGACCGTCGTCGGGCCGAGGACCCGGTCGTCGTCCTCGCACATCGGCACCTTGGAGGTCTTGCCGTAGACCTCGGACGTCGAGGCGACCACGACCTTCCGCCAGTACCTGAAGCAGGAGCTCAGCACGTTCTCGGTGCCCCGGGTGTTCACCAGCAGGGACTCGAGGGGGGAGTCGACGATGTGCCGCACCCCGACCGCGGCGGCGAGGTGGAAGACCATCTCGACGCTCTCCACCTCCCGCTCCACCAGGGGGGCATCGAGGATGGAACCGTTCACGAACCGGACCTCTCCGAGGCGGCCATTCAGGTTGGCCACCCGTCCGGTGGTGAGGTTGTCGAGCACGCTGACCTGGTGACCCGCTTCGCAGAGCGAGTCGACGAGGTGCGAGCCGATGTAGCCGGCACCGCCGGTGACGAGGATTCGCATCCGGGAAAGTGTATTGCCGTTCGGGGACCCTCCCGTCCGGACGGCCGCGACGGGGTTACGGTGGTCCCGCCACGACGTCGGCGGGCCAGTCGATCTTTCTGCGGACCGGACGCGAACCGAGGAGCTGCCGGCATGGGTGCCGACGCCACAGGCGGGATCCGCCTCCTGTACGTCATCGACAGCCTGGTCGCCGGCGGTGCCGAGAGCTCGCTGGCCGCGCTCGCCCCGCACTACGTCGGGTCCGGGGTCGAGCTCGAGGTGGTGTACCTCCACGACCGTCCCGGGCTCCAGGACGTGCTCGCCGAGTCCGGGGCCCGCGTCACCTTCATCGGGACCCCGCCGCGCCGCCTCGACTGGGTGCGCGGGCTCCGGGCGCTCGTGCGCGACCGCCGCCCCGACCTCGTGCACACGACGCTGTACGAGGCGGACGTCTGCGGCCGGCTGGCGGCGCGACTCGCCCGGACCCCGGTCGTGTCCAGCCTGGTGAACGAGGGATACGGGGACTCGCACCTCGACGACCCCGAGCTACGGGTGTGGAAGGTGCGCGCCGCGCAGGGCGTCGACGCCGCCACCGCCCGTCTCACGACCCGGATGCACGCGGTCTCCGAGTTCATCGCCGACGAGATGGCCGGCCACCTCCACTACCCCCGGGACCGCATCGACGTCGTGCCGCGGGGCCGCGACCCCGCCACCCTCGGTCGGCGACTCCCCGAGCGCCGCGACGCCGCCCGCGCCGGACTCGGCGTGGCGCCGGGCCGGCCGCTCGTGCTCGCGGTCGCGCGGCAGGAACACCAGAAGGGCCTCGACGTCCTGGTCGAGGCGATGGCCACGGTCCGTGCGGCGACCCCCGACGCCGAGCTCGTGGTCGCGGGCCGCGAGGGCGCCCACTCGGACGCGTTGCGCGAGACCGTCGAGCGGCTCGGGCTCCAGGGAACCGTCCGCTTCC
Organism: uncultured Actinomycetes bacterium; assembly: GCA_963725775.1. Taxonomy (GTDB): domain Bacteria; phylum Actinomycetota; class Acidimicrobiia; order IMCC26256; family DASPTH01; genus DASUAS01. The sequence goes on along the minus strand of CAVRZT010000006.1, from coordinate 49,437 downwards.
TCGGCGCCCGGACCGACGTCGGCGACCTGCTCTCGGCGGCCGATCTCTTCGTCCTGCCCTCCCGGCGGGAGGGTTCCCCGGGATCCGTGATGGAGGCGATGGCGCTCGAGGTGCCGGTCGTGGTCAGCGACATCCCCCAGATCCGCGAGGTCGTCGACGAGTCGTGCGCGATCCTCGTGCCTGCGGACGCGGCCGGGCTGCTGGGCGACGCCATCGTGGCGTCGCTGCGGGAGCCGGAGGCGGCGGCGGCGCGGGTCGAGGTCGGGTACCTGCGGTTCGTCCAGCGGTTCACCATCGACGCGGTGGCCGCCCGCATGCTCGAGTTCTACCGCCGGGCGCTCACCGGATGACGGGCGCGCGGGACGCGGCGGTCCGGGAAGTCCTCCAGATCGTCGCCTCCACCGACCCGCGGGGTGCGGAGGTGTTCGCGTTGTCCCTGGCGTCCGCGCTGGAGCCGACGGTCCGCGTGACCACCCTGGCCCTCGCACCCGGGGCCTCGGGCGGCCTCCCGGTGGAGACCCTCGGGTCCACCCGCCTCGGCGTGGCGACCCTCGCCGCCCTACGACGACGCATGGGCGCCGCCGACGCGGTCGTCGCGCACGGCTCGACCACGCTCCCGGCCTGCGCCGTCGCGGGGGTCGGGCTCGGGCGTCCGATCGTGTACCGCAACATCGGCGACCCGCTCCAGTGGTCGAACACCCGGGCGCGCCGGCTCCGGACCCGGCTCCTGCTGGCCCGGATGCAGCGGATCGTGGCGCTGACCTCGGGTACGGCCGACGTCCTGTCCACGACCCTGGGCGTGCGGCCCGACCGCGTGCGGATCGTGCCGAACGGCGTCGACGGGACGCGCTTCGTGCCCGCAGGTCCCGGGGAGCGCCGCGCCGCGCGTGACGCACTCGGGCTCGCGGACACCGCGACCGTCGCGCTCTACGTCGGCGCCCTGAGCCCGGAGAAGAACGTCGACGTCGCGATCGCGGCGGTGGCGGCACGCCCGGACCTCACGCTCCTGATCGTGGGCGACGGTCTCGAACGGGACCGGTTGGAGCGCCTCGCGGATGCGGACGCCCCGGGGCGGGTCCGGTTCCTCGGCCGAACCGAGGATCCCGGTCCGCAGTACCACGCTGCCGACGTCGTCGTGCTCCCCAGCCGCACCGAGGGGATGCCCGCAGTGCTCATCGAGGCCGGGCTCTGCGAGCTCCCGGTCGTCGCCTCCGACGTCGGGTTCGTGCGGGAGATCGTGGTCCCCGACCGCACGGGGGTGCTCGTGGCGGCCGGCGACGCCGGTGCGCTGGCGGGCGGGATCGACCGGGCGCTCGCCGACCGCGAGCAGCTGGGGGCGCACGCCGGTCGACGGTGCCGCGAGCGGTTCACGCTCGAGCGAGTCGCAGCCGAATGGATGGGCGTGCTCGACGACCTGTGGCGGTGAGGTCGCGGACCCGCCGGATATCCACCGTTCCGCGCCGGAAGTGGGCAAAGCTGGACGGCCGAGCGGCGAAACGTCGCGAGCGGCGAAACGTCGGAGGTGGGTGTGGACGAAGGGCCGGGTGTGACGACGGGACGCCGCGGGCGGGTGCCGGCGTTGGCGCTCGTGATCATCGTGCTCGTCCTGCTCGCCGTCCCCGTGCTGGTCATCACCATCGCCCGGGGCGGGCTCCCGCTCATCGGCCTGCTCGTGAGTGCGATCATCCTGGCCCCGGTCGCCTGGCTGCTCCTGTTCGGCCGGCGCTGACCGACCGGGTCAGCGTCGTGGTCGCCAGGCAACGGCGAGGAGGACGCCCGCCGCCACCAGCGCCAGCGTGACCAGCACCCCGGCCACCGCCGCAGACGACCGGAACCCGGCGACGCGGGCGCAGAACAGCACCACCACCACGTGCACGACGCCAACGGTGAGCGTCCGGGTGCCGTCCGGTCCGTCGGGGCGGGCCGGTGCTGCCCCGGGAGGTGCGACGCGCCGGGCGCCGAGGAGCGCCTCGACCACGGGTTCGACCACGAGCATGCCCAGGCAGCCGGCCGCCCCGACCACCGAACCCGGCCGTCCGGTGCCGCCCACGGCCGCGGCCCAGAGCACGAGACCGATCCCGACCGCGGCGCCGGCGCTCCCGAGGCGCAGGCTCGCCGGAGGGCGGAGCGCGACCAGGAGCCCCAGCGAGGCGGCGAAGAGCGGGATCGCCTGCTCGGTGTCGGGGACGCACACGAACACCCCGGCCGCCGTCACCGCCAGCAGCCACGGGCCGAGCCCGAAGCGGGCGTACGTCCGGTCGACCCGGGCCGTGCCCAGCGCGCCGGCGGTCGTGGCGCCGATCACCAGCACCCGCACCCAGGTGCTGCCGTCGACCACCGCGACGGCGTACGAGATGCCGACCGCGCCGGCGGCGAGCACGACGATCCCGACCGCGGGGAGCGCCCGGCGGACGCTCCCGCCCAGCGCCAGGACGAGCGAGCCGGCGAGCAGCCAGCGCGTGCCGCCGGCCAGGGCGTCGGACACGACGAGGCCAACAGCGGTGGCGGCGGCGATCAGCAGGCCGCCGACCGGGAGGGCACGGGTGCGCACGCCGCCCGGGACCAGGACCAGGACCAGGACCAGCAGCGATCCCCCCAGCGAGACCGCCAGCGCACCGAGGAACGCCGGCTCGCTGATGACGTCCGCGATCGCGTGCATGCCCACCTCCCGCGACCGGCGGCGTGGTTCGCGGACCGGTGTCCGGCCGACGCAGCGTACCGAGGCGCGGGTGCACGGACGGACGGCACCGGTCGGGGAGCCCTCTACCATGGGCGGCTCGCACGCGGGTACGGGGGCACGGGCGCGTTGCGTCGGGTCACGATGTCGAACGAGGACGCCAGTCGATGAATGCGGTGGTCACGGGGCTCCGGGAGGTGTCGCGGCGGCTGGTCGACGTCGTGCTCGCCACCGCGATGGTCGTCGTCGCGGCACCGGTCCTCGCGGTGGCGGCGCTCGCGGTGCTCGCGACGATGGGTCGACCCGTGCTCTTCCGCGACCGCCGCGCCGGGATGGATGGTCGGCCCTTCGAGCTCCTCAAGTTCCGCACCATGCGCGGGTTGCGACCCGGGGAGACCATCCCGGAGTCGGATGCGGCGCGCATCACCCGGGTCGGTGCGCTCCTCCGGTCGACCAGCATCGACGAGTTGCCTTCCATCTTCAACGTGCTGCGGGGTGACATGGCCCTGGTGGGGCCGCGCCCGTTGCCGGTGAGGTACGTGGAGCGGTACACGCCGACGCAGGCCCGGCGCCTCGAGGTGCGGCCCGGCATCACCGGCTGGGCGCAGGTGAACGGGCGCAACGACCTCGAGTGGGACGACAAGTTCGCGCTCGACGTGTGGTACGTCGACCACCGCACGCTCCGGCTCGACGTCAGGATCCTCGCCAGCACGGTGCAGCAGATGGTGCGTCCGCAGGGCATCGCCCACGGAGGCCACGCGACGATGCCGGAGTTCCGTGTCGACGAGGGACCGGCTGACGCGCCGTCGACCGACGAGGGGTCGCGCCCGTGACCTGCAACGTGCTCCTCTCGTCGGCGGGGCGCCGGGTCGCGCTGCTCGGCTGCTTTCGCGACGCGCTCGCGCGCACGGGACATGACGGCCGGATCGTCGCGACCGACGTGTCGCGGGCGTCGGCGGCGTTCCAGGTCGCCGACGCCGGTGTCCTCGTGCCCCGGTGCACGAGCGACGAGTTCGTCCCTGCGCTGCTCGACCTCTGCCGGGAGCAGGAGATCCACCTCGTCGTCCCGACCATCGACACCGAGCTCCCGGTGCTGGCCGCGCATCGCGACGAGTTCGCGGCGCGCGGCATCACCGTCGCGGTGTCCGGACCGGCGGCGGTGGCGATCGGGTCCGACAAGGTCCACACGCACGAGTGGCTCGTCGCGAACGACTTCCCGACCGTGCGTCAGGCCGACGCCGCGGCGGTCGCGCGCTCCGCCGGGGACTGGCCGTTCCCACTGGTCGTCAAGCCACGCCGCGGGAGCGCGTCGATCGGGGTAGCCCTGGTCGCCGACGCGGCTGCGCTCGACGTCGCGGCGCGCGGCGGCGACGACCTGGTCCAGACGCTGGCGGGCGGGCACGAGCACACGGTCGACGTCTACGTCGACCGGGCGGGCCGGGTGCGCGAGGCGGTCCCGCGCCGGCGGCTCGAGGTGCGGGGCGGTGAGGTGAGCAAGGCGGTGACCGTGCGCCTCGACGACGTCGAGGACCTGGCCCGCGAGATCGGTCACCGACTGCCCGACGCCTTCGGCGCGCTGAACGTCCAGCTCTTCCGCGAGGAGGAGTCGGGCACGCTCGCGGTGATCGAGGTCAACGCCCGGTTCGGCGGCGGCTACCCGCTCGCCGCCGCCGCCGGCGCGCGGTTCGCGCAATGGCTGGTCGAGGAGACGACCGGAGCTCCTCTCAGCGAACCGGCGGCGCCGTGGCGGGCGGGCGTCGTCATGCTCCGCTACGACGACGCGGTGTTCGTCGACCGCGTCGACGCGGGCCTGTGAGCCGCGTGGAGGTGCCGATCGCCCCGCGCTGCGTCGTCTTCGACGTGGACGACACGCTCTACCTCGAGCGGGAGTACGTCCGCAGCGGCTTCGACGCGGTCGGCGCGTGGGCCGCGGGCGAGCTCGGTGTCGCGGGCGTCGGGGACGCCGCCTGGGAGCACTTCCTCGCGGGCGGACGCGGCGACGCGTTCGACGCCGCGCTGCGCCGGGTCGGGATGGAGCCCACATCCGCGACGGTCGCGGCCATGGTCGAGTGCTACCGGAACCACCGGCCGGTGATCGCCATGCTCCCCGACGCGGTGACGCTCGTGGACCGGCTCCGGGGGCGGGTGGCGCTGGCCGCGGTGACCGACGGTCCGCTGGCGAGCCAGCGCGCGAAGGTCGAGGCGCTCGGCGTCGCCGACTGGGCCGGGGTCGTGGTCTTCACCGAGGAGTTCGGTCCCGGCTTCGCCAAGCCGCACCCGCGCGCCTTCGAGCTGATCGAGGCGCGCTTCGGCACCCGCGGGGCCGACAACGTGTACCTGGCGGACAACCCGGCGAAGGACTTCTCGGCGCCGCGCGCCCTCGGCTGGCGGACGGTTCGGGTCCGGCGGCCGGCGTCGCTCCACGCCGGCGTGGTCAGCACGGGCGACGTGGACCGGGAGGTGCCCGACCTCGTCGACGCGGCGGAGCTGCTCGGGTTCGGCTCCGAGCGGGTCCCCCGACCGTGAACGGCAGCCCGACGACGGTCGCGCACCTCACGACCGTCGACAGCAGCCTGCGGTTCCTGCTGTTCCCCCAGCTCCGGGCGGTGGAAGAGCTCGGCGGCGTCGCCATCGGCATCAGCGCGCCGGGTCCCTACGTCGCCGGGCTGGAGGCGGACGGGGTGCGGCACCTCGCGTTGGCCTCGTCGACGCGGGGCATGCACGTCTCGGCCGACCTGCGCGCCGCGTGGGAGCTCTGGAAGGTGCTTCGGCGCGAGCACGTCGACGTGCTGCACACGCACAACCCGAAGCCCGGGCTCTACGGCCGCGTCGTCGGGCGCCTCGCCCGCGTGCCGGTCGTGGTGAACACCGTCCACGGGCTCTACGCGGCCGACGACGACGCGTGGTCGAAGCGCCTGCTCGTCTACGCGCTCGAGGCGGTCGTGGCCCGGTTCTCCGACGCGGAGCTGTTCCAGAACCCCGAAGACCTCGAGCTCACGCGGCGGTGGCGCATCACCCGCCGCCGCCGCGCCCGGCTGCTCGGCAACGGCGTCGACCTCGCCCGGTTCGACCCCGACCGGGTGGGGCCGTCGGAGCGCGCCGCGGCCCGCGCGGAGCTCGGGGCCGCGCCCGACGACGTCGTCGTGGGCACCGTGGGCCGCCTCGTCGCGGAGAAGGGCTACCCCGAGCTGTTCGAGGCGGCGCGGTCGCTCGGGCCCGGCGTCGTCCTCGCGGTGGTCGGGCCCGACGACCCCGAGAAGTCGGACCGCCTGCCCGCCGCGCTCATCGAGGCGGCGGCGGCCGACGGCGTGCGGTTCCTCGGCATGCGTGACGACGTCGACCGCCTCTACTCGGCGTTCGACGTGTTCGTGCTCCCCTCCCACCGTGAGGGGTTCCCCCGCGTGGCGATGGAGGCGGCGGCGATGGGTCTCCCGGTGGTGGCGACCGACATCCGCGGGTGTCGTCAGGTCGTCGACGACGGCGTCACCGGGATGCTCGTGCCGGTCGACGATCCGGTCGCGTTGGCGCGTGCGTTGCGCGCCGTCGCCGCCGACGGCGACCTGCGCGCGCGCATGGGCGCGGCGGGGCGGGCCAAGGCACGGGCCGAGTTCGACGAGCGCGACGTGGTGCGGACGGTGCTCGACACCTACCGCGACGTCGCCGGGCGCAAGGGCCTCACGCTCTTCGGCGGCTGAACGCCGACGTTCCGTCGTGTGCCGTACGGCGCGCCGGCTTCAGGTGGTGAGGCCGGCGTAGCGGCGACGGTTCAGGAGGTGGCGCAACGTGCCCTCGAAGGCCATGCCGCCGGCCACTTTGTGCTCGAACCAGCGTTGCCCGTCACTCACCTGGATCGGCGAGCGGGCCAGGCGGTAGGGATCGGTGGTGCCGTAGGGGTTGGTGGCGACCACGGCCAACGCCGCGGACCGGAACCGGCGGCGTACAACCGCGTCGGCCTCGGGGGTCCCGGCGACCCCTTTCGGGTAGGCGAAGTGCTCCGCGGGCCGGCCCAGGTGTTCCTCGATCAGGGCGACGGAACGTCCGAGCTCGTCGTCGGCCGTCGGCCCGTCGACGGCGTCCATCACCGCGTGGGTGTGGGTGTGCGAGCCCACGGTCACGAGACCGCTCGCGCAGGCGTCGCGGAGTGCCGCCCAGGTGAGGGGGCGCGCGCCGTAGGCGTACGGCACCTGGCGCTCGACGAAGTCGGTGGCGAGGTAGAGCGTCGCGGGGATCCGGTGCCGTTCGAGGATCGGCGCCGCGTGTTCGGCGAAGTCGGAGGTGCCGTCGTCGAAGGTGACGACGACCGGGTCGGGTCCGTCGGGCGCGGGCCCTGCGAGCGCGGCGAGCCCCGCGTCGATCTCCACGACCGTCCCGAGCTCCGCCAGCGCGGCCATCTGCTCGTCGAAGGCGGCAGGCTCCAGGTCGATCTCGAGGCCGGTCCCCGCGCCGACGCAGTGGTAGGCCAGGAAGACGACACCACGCCCGGGAGGGCGGACCCGATCGGCGGCCGCGGCGGTGACCTTGAGGCCGCGGAGTGCGAGCGCGCGGGCCGCCTGTCTCGTCGATACCATGCTCTCCACCATGACGCGCTCGGCCGTCGGTCGCGAGGGCGCATGGTAACCGTCCCCGGTGGGCTCACCCGCCGGGTCCCGTCCGGCGAGCCCGACGACGCAGGTGTCCGTGTGCCCGATCCACTGCCCGACCTGCTCGTGCGGCGTGCGACCGACGACGACACCGTCGAGGTGCTGGCGTTGCTCGGTGCGACGATGGGATGGCGCGGCGGAGGAGCCCAACGCACCGTTCTTCGCGTGGAAGCACTTCGAGAACCCGTTCGGCCGCTCGCCGGCCTGGGTGGCGGTCGAACCGGACAGCGGGCGCATCGTCGGCTTCCGCACGTTCATGCGCTGGGAGTTCGACGGCGACGGGCGCACGTTCGGGGCCGTGCGCGCGGTCGACACCGCGACCCACCCCGACGCCCAGGGCCGAGGGGTGTTCTCCCGGCTCACGCTCGGCGCGCTCGACGAGCTACGGGAGGAGGGCACGTCGTTCGTGTTCAACACCCCGAACGAGCGCAGCCGACCCGGCTACCTCAAGATGGGTTGGCGCGAGGTCGGCAGGGTCCCCATCGAGGCTCGACCCCGCGGGCTCGGTCCGCTGGTGCGACTGGTACGGGCGCGGGTGGCGGCCGACAAGTGGTCACAGCCCTGTGAGGCGGGGGATCCGGCCGCGGAGGTGTTCGCCGACCTCGCCGCCACGTCGGGATTGCTCGACGCCGTCCCCCGTCCGGTGGGGCTCGCGACCCGGCGCACGCCCGAGTTCCTGCGCTGGCGGTACGGGTTCGCGCCGCTGCACTACCGCGTCCTGCGCTCCGGGTCCGCCCTCGCCGACGGCGCGGTGGTCTTCCGGGTGCGGCGCCGCGGTCCGGCCGTCGAGGCGGCGGTCGTCGACGTGCTCGTTCCGGGCGGCGACGCCCGCACGGTGGCGAGGCTCTGCCGGGCCGCGCGTCACGGCGAGCGGCGCCGACTACCTGGTGCGGGTGCGGATCCCGGGCGTCGGCGGGTGCGTGCCGGTCCCCGGCCAGGGCCCGACCCTCGTGCAGCGGGTGCTCGACGGGTCCCCGCCGGGCGCCGACCCGGCGGACTGGCAGCTGCACCTCGGCGACGTCGAGCTGTTCTGAGCCGCCGCGGCGTCAGTCGCCCTCGTCGACCGGTCGGGTGTCCGAGTGCGCCGGGGCCCGCCAGACGAGCGGCGCCGGTTCCTCGACCCGGCGATCGTCCAGGAGCGACGGCACCAGCCGCGTGGTGAGGTCGTCGATCTCGTCCGCGACCCGCTCGTAGGTGCGGCGGCGGTGGCCGATCGGGTCGAAGATGTCGTCGCCGACGTGGACGGGCAGGCAGGACCGTCGCCCTTCGTGCATGCGGCCCAACCAGCTCTCGAACGTCTCGCCGTCGGTGCGCCAGCCGAACCGGTCCCCCAAGCGGATCAGCTCCTTGAAGGTGAACGTGTGCGTGATGGCCTCGGGCATCATCGCCACGGCCTCCCACGCGTGCGTCCGGCTGGCCCCCAGCACCAGCGACGACTCCTCGACCAGGGCGCGGTCGACGAGCCGGCTGCGGTGCGCGCTCACGTCCAGGCCCCGCTTGCGCATCTGCGCGAGCACCGGGCGCGGTGGCGCGACGCCGCTGCTGGCGAGTCCCGCCGAGCTCACCGTGACCGGCGACTCACCCAGCCGGGCGCGCAGCATCGCCTCGGCCATGACCGAGCGGCACTGGTTGCCGGTGCAGACGAACAGCACGGAGACGTCGTCATCGATGGGAAGGAGTCTACGGGCCTCGGTGGCCCGGTTCTCACGCTCCGCGTTCAGGCGGACCCACCCGAGCCGCTAACGTGAGGCGGATGTCCAGCGCGATCGGCCTGACCGGTCGGACCGAATCCCCGAGTCAGGCCACGGGCGGTGACGTGGACACGAACGTGGGTTCCGGCGCCGTCGAACCGGTGATCATCGTCGACTCGCTGACCAAGGTCTACGAGCCGTCGGGCCGATGGATGCGGTTCCTGCTGAAGTCGGCGATCGACCACCCGGTGCAGGCGCTCGCCGGCGTGTCGATGTCGGTGCGCGAGGGCGAGGTGTGCGCGGTCGTCGGTCCGAACGGCGCGGGCAAGTCGACGCTCTTCCGCATCCTCATGGGACTCACGACGCCGTCGTCGGGCACCGCGACCGTGATGGGTCTCGACGCGACCACCGACTCGCGACGCGTGCGCGGCCTGGTCGGGTGGATGCCCGCCGACTCGCAGACGCTGTTCCTGCGCCACACCTCGTATCAGAATCTGTGGTTCCACGGCCGTCTCCAGGGGCTCGGCTCGCCGAAGCTCGAGAAGCGCATCGACGAGACGCTCGAGATGGTCGGCCTTGCGCACGCGCGCAACTACTCGTGTCACGCCATGTCCACCGGGATGCGCGCGCGCCTGCTGCTCGCACGCGCGTTGCTCCACCGCCCGCGCGTGCTGATCCTCGACGAGCCGACCGGTACCGTCGACCCGATCGGCGCGCACCAGTTGCTCAGCCTGATCCAACGACTCACCTACGAGTTGCGCATCGCGGTGCTCCTGAGCTCGCACCGCCTGGAAGAGATCGACGCACTGCGCGACAACGTGATGTTCCTCGATCGCGGCCAACTGGTGCACTGGGGCCACCTCGACTCGCTCCGCAATCTGTGGGAGCTGCCCCGACTGGTCGTGCAGTTCTGCGACGAGTCGGCTGCGGCGGGGGCGCGCGGGCGCTGACCGAGCTCGACGGCGTCGACGTCGAGGCGGTCGAGGACAAGCGGGTGGTCGTCGCCAGTGAGCACGACCCCGGCACGCTCCTCGTGCACCTCGGGCCGCTCGTCGGTGACATCGTGTCGGTGACGGAGGCGAAGATGCCGTTGCGCGACCTGTTGGCGAAGCTCGTCTCGGATCGTCGCTGACGATGTCGATCGCGACCTCGATCGCGTCCGCGCGCGTGCCGGTGAGGCGAGGGCTGCGCGTGCTCGCGGTGTTCGTCTGGATGGGCTACCAGGAGGCGCTGGCCTACCCGCTCGCGCTCGTGATGACCGTGGTCTCGCTGCTGTCGCAGCCCGTCATCTACTACTTCGTCGCGCAGCTCGTCGACTCCGGTCAGAACGTCGGCGGCGACTACTACACGTTCGTCTTCCTCGGCTTCGTGGTCTCGACGATGATGAACGGCGCGCTCTCGGCGTTCAGCAACCAGCTCGACTTCCTGCTCGGCAACGGCACCTTCGAGACCCTGCTCGTCGAACCGGTGAGCTGGCGATGGCTGTCGTTCGGCATGGTCGTGTGGCCGATCTTCCGCACCGTCGCGACCACGCTCGTGATCGCGCTCATCGGCTTGGCGCTCGGCGCGCAGATCGTCTACACGCAGCTGCCGTTCGCGATCCTCATCATCGCGCTCGGCGTCGCGTCCGCGCACGCCGTCGGCGTACTCGCGGCGAGCGTGAAGGTCCTGTCGAAGCGCGCCGACCCGGTGCTGTCGCTCTACCAGCTCGGCATGGTCGTGCTCTCGGGTGTCGCCTTCCCGGTGTCGCTGCTCCCCGAGTTCCTGCGGTGGCTCGCCTACTGCCTCCCCATGACGTACGTGCTCACCGCGGTCCGCAAGCTGCTCATGGCCGACGGCGGATCGATCAGCGGTCCCTCGCCGGCCCTGTCCGTGCTGATGCTCGTGGCGTTCCTCATCGTCGTGTACCCGCTCGGCCTGTGGCTCTACGGCCGCTCGCTCGAGTACGGCCGCAAGCTCGGGGTCCTGGCCGGGTACTGATCGCCCCCGTCCGTCGGCAGCGGGCGTGCGGTGCGGGACCACCCAGAGTGGTGATCGACCGCCCGTTCTCGGGGGGCTGTGCCTCTCGTCACGGTGGTCCGGGGCCGACTTGCCACAGAGCGTGAGCACAAGTAGCGTTCCCGGCGGGTCACCTCGCGGTATCCCTCGGGGGCGAGTCAGGGCAGTGGGGGGGTTGGTCGCAGGCGGGAGGTTCGATGGGCTGGCAGCGGGAATCCGGGGCGGCCGAAAGCGAGTCCGGCGCGATCCGGAAGCGTCTGCAGCGCACCGTCACGACCGTGAGCAGGGTGCGCACCGACCTGCCGTTGGTGCTGCTCGACGCCCTGCTCGTCGGCGTCGCGTACCTCGCGGTCCTCCTCCTGCGCTTCGACGGCCAGGTCCCGGCGCAGTACTGGTCGCGGTTCGCGGCCTTCCTACCGATCGCGCTGGTCGTGCACCTCGTCTCCAACTCGACGTGGGGGCTCTACCGCCAGATGTGGCGCCACGCCAGCGTGGTCGAGGCGCGTCAGGTGCTGCTCGCCGACGCGGTGGCGCTGGCGGTGCTCGTGCCCGTGTACCTCGTGGTCGACCGCAGTCGCGTCCCGCTCTCGGTGGTCGTGATGGGTGCGGTGCTGACGATGCTCCTCGTGGGCGGGATCCGGTTCCAGTCGCGGCTCTTCGCGGTGCGCAAGCAGGCCGATGTCACCACCACCGCGGGGATGCGCGTGGCGGTCGTCGGTGCCGGCGAGGCCGGCGCCTCGATCGTGCGCGAGATGCTGCGGACGCCGTCGGCGGGGATGATCCCGGTCGCGGTCTTCGACGACGACCCGCGCAAGCAGGGTCACGCGCTGCTCGGAGTGCCGGTCGAGGGCGGGATCGACGCCCTCGCCGACCTGTGCCCGCAGCTCGCCGTCCACCGGGTCCTCCTCGCGATCCCCTCGGCCGGCAGCGACCTCGTGCGCCGGGTCGCCGCGGCCGCCGGAGGCCGCCGACGTGCCCGTGCAGGTCATGCCGCCGCTGAGCGAGATGATCAGAGGGCGCGTGTCGCTGCGCGACGTCCGCAACGTCAACATCGAGGACCTCCTCGGCCGCCAGCAGGTGAAGACCGACTACGAGGAGGTGCGCCGCCTCCTCGCGGGCAAGCGGGTGATGATCACCGGCGGCGGCGGTTCGATCGGCGCGGAGATCGCTCGGCAGATCTCGTCGTTCGACCCCGCGTCGCTTGCGATCGTCGACAACGACGAGACCCACCTCCACGACGCCGCTGCCGGCGTCGACGGCCCGGTCGACTCCGTGCTGTGCGACATCCGCTCTCTCCTGCCGCTCATGCGGGTCTTCGAGCAGCACCGGCCGGAGGTGCTGTTCCACGCCGCCGCGCTCAAGCACGTGCCCGTGCTCGAGGACTACCCGTGCCAGGCGATCGAGACGAACGTCGTCGGCACGGCGCACCTCGTCGCCGCGGCCGAGGCCGTGGGTACGGAGCTGATGGTGTTCATCTCCACGGACAAGGCCGTCCGGCCGTCGAGCGTGATGGGCGCGTCGAAGTGGCTCGGCGAGCAGATCGTGCTGCGCGGCTCGCGGCCGGCGGGGCGCCGGTGCGCGGTGCGGTTCGGCAACGTCCTCGGCAGCCGGGGCAGCGTGATCCCGACCTTCGAGCGTCAGATCGCGGCCGGTGGCCCGGTCACGGTCACCCATCCGGACATGACCCGGTACTTCATGAGCATCGAGGAAGCCGTGCAGCTCGTCCTCCAGGCGGCCACGTTCGCCGAAGGGGGAGAGGTGTTCATGCTCGAGATGGGCCAGCCGGTGCGGATCTACGAGCTCGCCGAGCGGATGATCCGGCTGTCCGGCTACGCCGTGTCCACCGAGATCCCCATCGAGGTCGTGGGGACGCGCCCGGGTGAGAAGCTGGAGGAGGAGCTCTCCTCGCCGGACGAGGTCTGCGAGCCGACGGCCCACGAATCGATCGTTCGTCTCGAGCCGGTTCTCGTACCGGGTAACCTTCTCGACGGCAGTCTCGCCGACCTCGTCGGTGCTGCCGAGAGGCAGGACGACACTGTGGCGCGCTCCATGGTCGCGCTCGCCAACTCGACCTCAGGAACCGCCGACGACGTCATCGACCTCGCCGCAGCGGAGTGGAGCGGCGCGTGGAACCAATCCAGTATCTGAGAGCGCTGCGACAGTGGTGGTGGGTCATCGCTGCGTGCGGTGTCGTCGGCGTCGTGCTCGCCCTCGTCGTCGTCCCGGCGAGCTCGACCGACTACACCGCGTCGCAGACGCTGCTGTCGGTCGGTGCCGCATCGGGCGGTGGCCAGACCACCGGTATCCCGTCGCTCGACCAGATGGCGATCCTCGTCACGCGGGGCGAGGTGCCGCGGATGGTCTCCGCCGAGCTGAAGACCCCGCTCGCCGACCTCCCGACGGTCACCGCCACGGCCGACGCGGTGGGCGGGACGCTCACCATCGAGGCGACCGGCGCGAACCCGAACCAGACCGCCGCGGTCGCCGACGCGTACGCCAAGCAGCTGATCGCCAGCATCGACGGCAAGGCCCGGACCGAGTGGGAGGACGCGGTCAAGAAGCAGCAGCAGCGCGTCGCGGACGTGCAGGCGCAGATCGCGGCGGCTCCCCCGACCCCCCTCGGCGACGCCCAGCGGGCGACGCTCCAGGATTCGCTGAGCACGGAGAGCCAGTCGCTCTCCGGCCTGCAGGGCGCGGGGCCGGCGACCTCGGGGCTGCAGAGCGTGGAATCGGCCGTCGCCGTCGCATCGGGTTCGGGCACCAGCCGTGCCATGCGCGCGCTCATCGCCGGCGCGGTCGGGCTGCTGATCGGCACCGGGCTGGCACTGCTGCTGACCCGCTTCGACACCCGCCTGCACAGCCGCGAGGCGGCCGAGGAGGCGTTCGGGTTCCCGGTGATCGCCGAGATCCCGTTCATGTCCCGCCGCGCAGCTCCGCAAGGGCCCGGTGATCGTGCACGACGCCCCCGACTCCCCGCCGTCGGAGGCGTACCGGAGCCTCCGGTCCACGCTCCTGCTCGCGCCCCGCAGCCGGCAGTCCGCCGGTGACGTGCGGGCCGACCAGGCCCGCCTCGGTGCGGAGGCGCGGCCGGCCGACGACCACGCCCACGCCGTGATGGTCGTCTCGCCGAGCGTGGGCGAGGGCAAGTCGACCTGCGTCGCCAACCTGGCGGCCGCCTTCGGCGAGTCGGGCAAGCGGGTCATCGTCCTGTCGTGCGACCTGCGGCGCCCGGCGATCGACACCTACCTCGGCGCGCCGAAGGACGCCCCCGGCGTGGTGGAGGTGCTCGCCGACGGCAAGGACCTCGCCGCAGTGGTGTGCGACACCGGCATCCCGAACGTGCGGATCGTGCCGAGCGGGCGGCCCATCAGCAACCCCGGCGAGCTGCTCACGCACGGCGCCGACCTGCTCGGCGCGGCCCGCAGGATGGCCGACATCGTCGTCGTCGACACGCCACCGGTGCTCGCCACCGACGACATGAGCGCGATGATCCCCCTCGTCGACGACGTGGTGATCGTCGGGCGTGCCGGTTCGACCGGCACCGAGGCCGCGCGGCGCGCCACCGAGCGGCTCACCCGCCTGGGCGCCCCGATCGCGGGCGTGGTCCTCGTCGGCGCGCAGTCGCTGCCGGAGGTGCGCGGCTACTACCGCGCGTACGTGTCGAAGGACGCGGCGCGGTCGCGGCCGACGCCCTACGAGCCCGTCGTCGACTCCGGGCCCGCCACCGGCGACCCGCTGGTCGACGACGCGGCCGAACCGCCGGCCTGACCGTGACACGCTCCGACTCCGCGGGCGCGACCGAGCCGGTCCGGGTGCTCTGGCTGGCCAAGGGCCTTGGGCGTGGCGGCGCCGAACGTCTCATCGTGGACGCCGCCCGCCACGTCGACCGCCGGCGCTTCGACGTCGAGGTCGCGTACGTGCTCCCCTGGAAGGACGCCTTCGTCGCCGACCTCGAGGCCGAGGGCATCACGGTCCACTGCCTCGAGGGGGGTCGCGCCCTCGACCCGCGCTGGGTCGGCCGGCTGCACCGCCTGGTGCGCACCGGAGCCTTCGACCTCGTGCACACGCACATGCCGGTCCCCGCGGTCGCGGCGCGGCACGGTGCTGCCCCGGCGACCACCGGCGATCGTGCACACCGAGCACAACCTCTGGGACCGCTACCGCCCGCTCACCCGCTGGGCGAACGCGATCACCTATCCGCGCAACTCGGCGGTCATCGCCGTCTCCGACGCGGTCGCGGCGTCGATCCGCCCGCCCCACTGGGGCCCGGCGTGCCCACCGGTCGAGGTCGTGCTGCACGGCCCCGATCCGCAATCCATCCGGCGCGGCCCCGACGCGCGCCGCCACGGGCGCGCGCTGCTCGGACTCACCGCCGACGTCCCCGTCGTCGGGACGGTCGGGAACTTCACGAGCAAGAAGAACCAGCGCATGCTGCTCGACGCGGTCGCGCAGATGGCCGGTGCCGAGTCGACGCGCGTCGTGATGGTCGGCATCGGGCCGTTGCGCGGGGAGCTGGAGGCACACGCGGTGTCGCTCGGCATGGCCGACCGGGTGCACTTCACCGGGCTCCGTGACGACGTCTACGACCTGCTGCCCGCGTTCGACGTGTTCGCGCTGAGCTCAGAGTTCGAAGGCCTGCCGATCGCGATGCTCGAGGCGATGGCGAGCGGTCTGCCGTGCGTGGCGACCGCGGTCGGCGGCATCCCCGAGGTGATCACCGACGGTGAAGAGGGTTACCTCGTGACCAGCGGCGACACCAGCACGTTCGCGTCGCGGCTCGAGAAGGTGCTGCGCGACCCCGGCCTGGCTGCCCAGCTGGGCGCCAACGGGGCGCGTCGGGCCGGCGACTTCGACCTCGTCGCCGCGGTGCGGCGCGCCGAGGCCATCT
This sequence comes from uncultured Actinomycetes bacterium, assembly GCA_963725775.1. Taxonomy (GTDB): domain Bacteria; phylum Actinomycetota; class Acidimicrobiia; order IMCC26256; family DASPTH01; genus DASUAS01. Next base: position 33,543 of record CAVRZT010000006.1, on the reverse strand, counting down.
ACGACCGGGTCCTGGGTGCGGCATGAGTGCGGCGCGGTACTGGATCGGCGGCCGCACGCTCGCGGTGCGGGAGCACCCGGTCTACCTCTGGTCGGCGATCGGGTTGGCCGGGATCTTCGTGTACCTCGCGGTGCTGGTGCGCGCGATGGCGATCGACACCTACGACACCTGGGGCGGTCTGGTCATCGGCCCGGTCCTCGTGGGCCTGTCGATCCCGGTGTTGCTGCGGTTCGCCCGTCGCAACGGCGAGAACGACATGGCGGGCATCTTCATCGCCGCCATGGTGCTGAAGCTGGCCGGTTCCATGGTCCGCTACTTCGTCGTCTTCTCGGTGTACGGCGGCAACGACTCCGTCGCCTACCACGAATGGGGCCAGAAGCTGGCGCCGCTGATCCGCGGCGGCGACTTCTCGGTGGCGATCCCGGTGAAGCTGATCGGCACCGGCTTCATCGAGATCGCCACCGGGTGGTTGTACACGTTGACCGGCTCCACGATCGTGGGCGGGTACCTCGTCTTCTCGTGGATCGGCTTCTGGGGCCTGTACTTCTTCTACCGGGCCTTCCGCCTCGCGGTGCCGGGCGGCGACCACCGCCGGTACGCGCTGATGGTGTTCTTCCTGCCGTCGCTGCTCTTCTGGTCGTCGAGCATCGGCAAGGAAGCGTGGATGACGTTCGGCCTCGGCATCGCCGCGTACGGCGTGGCCCGCATGCTCACCTACCGGCACGGAGGCATCCCGCTGCTCCTGCTCGGGCTCGGAGCCACGATCCTGGTGCGGCCGCACGTGTCATTGGTGGTGTTCCTCGCGCTGTTCGCCGCCTTCATCCTGCGCCCGGCGCGCAAGGCGTCGATCACGAGTCCGATCGCCAAGGTGGGCGGCCTCATCCTGCTGGTGCTGGTCGGCGTCTTCGTGCTGAGCCAGGTGGAGAACTTCTTCGGGACGAAGAAGCTCGACGCCACCAATGTCCAGAGCGTGCTCAACTACACCAATCAGCAGTCGAGTGAGGGCGGCTCGGAGTTCCAGGCCGAACCGGTGAGCGGACCTCTGGGCTTCGTGCAGGCCACGATGGCTGTGGTCTTCCGACCGTGGCCGTTCGAGGCGCACAACATCATGGCGGCCATCGCCTCGCTGGAAGGCGTGCTGATCCTGGCGCTGTTCGTCACTTCCTACCGGAGGCTGGGTGCGTTGCCGCGCGCCATGGTCAAGATCCCCTACGTGACCTTCTCGGTGGTGTTCTCGCTCGGCTTCATCTTCGCGTTCTCGAGCGTGGGCAACTTCGGCATCATGGTGCGCCAGCGCGTGCAGCTCCTCCCGTTCCTGCTCGTCATCCTGGCGATGCCGTACGCGATCCCCCACGGCAAGCGCCCGATCGTCGAGCAGGACGAGGTCAGCGACAACGAGCTCGTCGGCGCCCGGTCCTGACGCGCCGCTCCCGGTCATGAGGGTCATCTGCGTCGCGGCCGCCCGGCCGAACTTCATGAAGGTCAAGCCGGTCGTCGACGCGCTCGAGGCGCGGGGCGTCGGCGTCGACCTCGTGCACACCGGTCAGCACTACGACTCGGCGATGAGCGACGTGTTCTTCGACGATCTCGGTCTCCGGCGCCCCGACTGGCACCTCGAGGTGGGATCGGGCACGCACGCGGAGCAGACGGCGCGGGTGATGCTCGCGTTCGAGCCCCTGGTGGAACGGCTCGCGCCCGACGCGGTCGTGGTCGTCGGCGACGTGAACTCGACCATGGCGTGCAGCCTGGTCGCGGCGAAGAGCCCGGCGACCGTCGCCCACGTGGAGGCCGGGCTGCGCAGCCGTGACTGGGACATGCCCGAGGAGGTCAACCGGGTCGTCACCGACCACGTGAGCGATGTCCTGTTCGCGCCCTCGCCCGACGGGGTGGAGAACCTCCTCGCCGAGGGCGTCCCTGCCAGCCGCGTCCACCTGGTCGGCAACGTCATGGTCGACACCCTCCTCGCCAACCTCGAACGGGCGCGGTCCCGTCCGGTGCTGCGCGACCTCGGGTTGGAACCCGAGGCCTACGGGCTGGTCACGCTCCACCGGCCGTCGAACGTCGACGACGACGTCGTGCTGGGCCGCATCCTCGACGGGCTCGCCCGCATCGCCCGGGAGCACCCTCTCGTGTTCCCCGCCCACCCGCGGACCGCGGGTCGGCTCGCGGGCCACGGCCCGATCCCCGGGCTGCGGGTGATCGAGCCGCAGTCGTACCTCGACTTCATCGCGCTCGAGGCGCAGGCGCGCCTGGTGCTCACGGACTCGGGCGGCGTCCAGGAGGAGACGACGGTGCTGGGCGTCGGGTGCCTGACCGTGCGGGACAACACCGAGCGGCCCATCACCGTCACCGAGGGCACGAACACGCTGGTCGGCACCGATCCCGATCGCATGGTCGCCGAAGCCGTCCGGGTGTGGCGGGACGGGGCGACGCCGTGCGCCCCCGCGCTCTGGGACGGCCGGGCCGCGGCGCGGATCGCCGACGTGCTGGTGGGTTGACGACCGTGGTCACCGTCAGCCTCGCCCTCCCCGTCTACAACGGCGAGCGTCACCTCGCCGAGACGCTCGAGTCGCTGCTCGCGCAGGAGTTCCAGGACTTCGAGCTCCTGATCTCCGACAACGGATCGACCGACGGCACCCCCGACCTCGTCCGCGCCTACGCGGCGCGCGACGCCCGGATCGTCTTCGAACGCCACGAGGTCAACCGGGGCGCGATCTGGAACTACAACCACCTGGTGCACCGCGCGCGTGGCCGGTACCTGAAGTGGTGCGGGCACGACGACCTGTGCGCGCCTTCGTACCTCACCCGGTGCGTCGTCGAGCTCGACGGCTCCGACGCGGTCGTCGCCTATCCCCGCACCGTGCTCATCGACGACCGCGGGGAGGTGAAGCGTGAGTACGACGACGGGCTCGACCTGCGCCAGGCCCAGCCGCACGTGCGGGTGCGCGAGTGCCTGCGCCACCTCGGCCTGGCGAACGCGGTGTTCGGCCTGATCCGGCTCGACGTGCTCCGGGGCACCCCGCTCTTCGGCGCCTACAACGACTCCGACCTCGTGCTGATCCTGGATCTCGCCCTCGCCGGCGAGATCCACGAGCTCGACGCCGCGCTCTTCATGCGCCGCATGCACGCTGGACAGGCATACCAGGCCAACACCACCCCGCTCGCGGTGCGCCGCTGGTTCGATCCGTCGAGCCGGTCGCGGTTCGTGCTGCCCCGCGGCCGACGCTTCGTCGAGGCCGCCCGGGCGATCGGACGGGCCCGACTGCCGCTCGGCGAGCGCGCCCGGTGCACGGCGGAGCTGGTGCGGGTCTGGGGCCCCTCCCACCTGTACCACGGGGTCGGGGAGCTCGGTCGGGCCGCCCGCGACATGGTCACCGGACCCTCCTGACCCGATTCTGTCACTCTTCGTGGCACGACGCTTCACGGAGAGTGGTATCCTGGTGGGCCGGGGTCGGGAGCGCGGAGGGCGGTTTCGTATGCGCACACCAGTACTGGTCGCCGAGATCGGCTGCAACCACATGGGCGACGTCGACCTGGCGCGCCGCTTCGTCGACGTGGCCGACACGTTCTGCGAGGTCCAGCACGTGAAGTTCCAGAAGCGCAGCGTGCGCGACCTCCTCTCGGAGCGCGCCTACGCGGCGCCGCACCCCGAGCCACGCAACTCCTTCGGTGAGACCTACGGGGAGCACCGGGAGTACCTCGAGCTCAGCCTCGAGCAGCACCGGGGTCTGAAGGAGTACTGCGACGCGCGGGGCGTGGTGTACGGCTGCTCGGTCTGGGACGTGCCGAGCCTGCTCGAGATCGCGTCGCTCGAGCCCACGTACCTCAAGATCCCGTCGGCGGTCAACACCAACGGCGAGCTCCTGCGCGTCGCGTGCGACGAATTCGGCGGCGGGCTCCACGTCTCGCTCGGCATGACGACACGCGCCGAAGAGGACGCGATGATGGCGTTGCTCTCCGATCGCGGTCGTCTCGGCGACGTCGTGGTCTACGCGTGCACCTCGGGGTACCCGATCGAGCCGGCCGAGGCGTGCCTGCTCGAGATCCCCCGCCTCGTCGACGCGTACGGGATGCACGTCGACGCCATCGGCTACTCGGGCCACCATCTCGGCATTTCGCTCGACGTCGCCGCGTTCACCGTCGGGGCGACCTGGATCGAGCGTCACTTCACGCTCGATCGGACGTGGAAGGGCACCGACCACGCCGCGTCGCTGGAACCGGACGGTCTCCGCCGGGTCCAGCGCAACCTCGAGCAGACCGCGGAGGCGCTGGCGGTCAAGTCGTCCGAGATCCTCGATGTCGAGCGGCCGCAGCGGGCGAAGCTCAAGTGGGCGGCGGTCGCCGGCGAGGTCTCGTGACCGCGTCGGCCACCAGCCCGGTACACGCCCGCACCCGTGCGCGCGCCAGCGGCATCGCCACCCGGGTCGCGCGGTCGCTGTCGCGGCGAGCGGCATCGCCGCGCCGGCTCGACCGCGGGGTCGTGATCGCCGACGGCGTGCGGGGCGAGCAGCGCGTCACCTTCGCCGGGGACAACGAGGTCGGCCGCTACACGTCCTTCGGCGACGCGGTCTCGGTGGGGTACGGCACCACGCTCGGCGAGAGCTGCCACGTCGTGGGTCCGGTCGCGATCGGCAACTACTGCCAGCTCGCCCCGCTGGTGTGCGTCTACGGGCAGGACCACCCGACCGGCTACCTGTCGACGTCGACGTCCCCGGCATACTTCGACCGCCGCCTGCGGGAGCACCTGGTGAAGTCGCCCGTGACCATCGGTCACGGGGTCTGGATCGGCTGCCACGCGGTCGTGCTGCGCGGGGTCACCATCGGCAACGGGGCCGTGGTGGGCGCCGGCGCCGTCGTCACCCGCGACGTCGAGCCCTACGCGATCGTCGTCGGGAACCCCGCCCGCCCGGTGCGGCACCGCTTCGATCCGCAGACCGCCGCGCTGGTCGAGGAGTCGAGATGGTGGGAGCTCACGCACGACGAGCTCGGACCGTTCGACCGGGTGGCGACCGTGGCGCTCGACCACGACCCCGAGACCGGTCGCGACCTGCTCCTCGAGGCGATCCGCGCCCGACGCGCCGGCTGAGCCGTCGTCGTCAGAGCGCGGTCCAGCCGCCGTCGACCACCAGGTTCGCGCCGGTCATGTAGGACGACGCGTCCGAGCAGAGGAAGACGATCGGCCCGCGGTACTCCTCCGGTCGGGCCATCCGGCCGAGGATGGTGCGTGACGAGTACCGCTCGACGAAGCCGTCGTCCTGGCCCGCGGCCGCACCTCCCGGCGTCAGGGAGTTCACCCGGACCCCGGTGCCGGTGTAGGCCGCCGCGAGCGCGCGGGTCAGCCCGAGGATCGCGCCCTTCGACGTCGGGTAGTCGAGCGGCTTCCACGCCGGGACGTCGAGGCCGGGCTCCCGGTACAGGCGGGGGTCGGGCGCCACCAGGCCGTACGTCGACGCGACGGTGACGATGGAGCCGCGGCCCGCCCCTCCGTCCTGGGCGGCCATCACCCGGCCCGCGGCGCGGGCCACGAGGAACGTCCCGGTGACGTTCACCCGCAGGCTCCGGTCCCACAGGGTGAGCGGATAGGTCGCGGGATCCCCGTCGGCGCCCGACGCGAACTTCCCCGCGTCGTCGACCTTCGGGTCGATCGCCGCGCTGGTGACGAGGGCATCGAGGGCTCCCCCGTCTGCGAGTCGCGCGATCGTCTGCTCGACGTCGTCCTCGTCGGTCACGTCGCACCGCACCGGCGTCGCCCCGCACTCGTCGGCGGCGCGCTCGAGCGCGCGATCGTCGACGTCGAGCGCGTACACGGTGGCGTTCGCGTCGACGAGGGCGCGGCAGAACTCGCGGCCCAGCAGTCCACCGGCGCCGGTGACGACGGCGCGGCGTCCGGTGAGGTCGAACAGCGACAGCGAAGTCATGGTGTGGTCTCCTCGGCGTCGATCCGCTCGAGCGTGCCCGTGGCCATCGACCGCCGTGCCGCGTCGACGATCCGCAGGACCGCGACGCCGTCATCCGCGCTGGTGCGCGGGGGCGTGCCGTCGCGGAGCGCGCCGAGGAAGTCGGCGACCGTGGCGCGGAAGAGCGCTGGCGCGGTCGAACGGCACGGTCGTGGTGCGCGTCGCGGCCCCGCTGCACGCGAGCGTGCCCTCGTAGTAGTCCCAGGTCGCGTTCCCGCCGGTCGCGGTGACGTCGACGGTGAAGCGACGCGGCCGGCGGAAGTAGTCGACGTGACCGCGCACCGCCACCCCCGACCGGCTCTCGAGGAGGAAGCTGACGCTGTCCTCGACGTCGAGCTCGAGGTCGGTACGCCGGCCCCCGACCGCGAAGACGCTCCGGAACGGCCCCACGAGCCAGTGCACGACGTCGAGGAGGTGCACCTGCGTCCGCAGGACACCACCCCCGAGCGCGGCGCGGGCCGCGTACGACGTCCGGTAGTCCTCGCCCGGGTGGTAGTCGGCGAGGTGCTCGCCCTGGCTGGCCACGACGTCGACGACGTCGCCGAGCGCGCCCGTGTGGAGCTGCCGGCGCAGCTCGAGGAGCTGCTCGTGGAACCGGAACTGGCAGCACACGGCCACCAGCACGCCGCGCTCGTCGGCCAGCGCGGACACGCGGGCGGCCTCGTCGCCGTCGACGCCCAGCGGCTTCTCACAGAGCACCGGGATCCCCGCCCGCACCGCCCGTTCGGTGACCGGCGCGTGCAACGAGGTGGGGTTCGCCACGATCACCGCATCGGGCGCCGAGGCGATCGCGTCGCCGAACCGGTGCACGGTGGTGACCTCGGCCCCGGGGACGACCACCGGTGGGCCCGGGCGGTGCTCGTTCACGGCGACCAGGTCGGTGATCCCGAGCTCGGCGAGCGTGCCGAGGTGGCGCCGGCCGGCGGCACCCGTGCCCACGACCGCGACCTTCACGGTGACGCCTCGAGCCCCAACCTCCGGGCCGCGTCCTCCGCCGCCCGGAACGACTCGGCGTCGTCGATGTCGGCGGCGAGCTCCCGCCCGACGACCAGCGGCAGGATCCGACGGCCGGACATCGACGCCCGCTCGACGATGGTCGAGGTCCGAATCACGTCGAGGGTCCCGATCTGCCAGTAGGCGCCCGGCAGCTCTTGACGAGGGCGGTTGTACTGCTCCTCGATCCCGCTGTCGACGAGCGGCACGAGCACGCCCTCCTCGATGCGCCACATCTTGAACGGGTTCTCGCCCGGCTCCGTCACCACCCGCAGCGAGTCGGCCTCGTCGTCGGCGAGCAGCCGCGTGATGCCCTCGTCGACGAGGCCGTCGGGGCGCAGCGGCGACGTGGGCCGGAGCTGCACGACCAGGTCGGGGACGTAGTCCTCGTTGCCGCGCAGCCAGGCGAGCGCGTGCTGGAACACGGGGAGGTCGGGCACGCGGTCTCCCGCGAGCTCATCCGGGACGCAGGAAGGGCACGTCGGCGCCTCCCGCGCGCGCGACCTCGGCGATCTCGCGATCGTCGGTCGACACGAGCACGCGGCTGACCCGGCGGGCCCCGAGCCCGGCGTCGATCGACCAGTGCAGCAGTGGGCGACCGAGGAAGTCGCGCACGTTCTTGCGCGGGAGCCCCTTGGAGCCGCCCCGCGCCGGCACCAGCGCGAGGACCTCGGGGGCTCCCCGAGGGCTCATCGCTCGGCGAGGAGCAGGTCGGCCACCTCACGGAGCACGCCGGTGCCGCCCGCGGCGCGGGTGACGACGTCGGCCCGGGCCCGCACGGTGGCGTGCGCGTCGCACGGCGCGATACGGACCGCGACCTCGTCGAACGCACCCAGGTCGTTGACGTCGTTCCCGATGTAGGCGGCGTGCGCGCGCTCCAGTGACCGTTCGGCCAGCAGGGCCCGGACCGCCGCCGCCTTGTCGGGGCAGTCCTGGACGACCTCGATCGCCAGCTTGCGGGCCCGGGCGGACACGACCGGGTTGCGTTCGGTCGACACCACGACCGTCTCGATGCCGGCGGCACGGAGCAGGCCGCACGCGAGCCCGTCGGCGCGCGAGCACACGACGCCCTCGCGCCCGTCGTCGAACACGAGCACCCGGTCGTCGGTCATGACGCCGTCGAAGTCGGAGATCACGAGCTGGATGCCGGCGAGCGACGTCACGGCCCGCACCCGGCCGGCAGCAGCGTGAACATGTCGTCGTCGTACTCGGCGCACCGGATCTCGTGGAAGCGGTTCAGGACGCGCGCGACATCCTGGTGACGATCTCGGCGACCTCGGCTTCGGTGGTGTGCCCGTGCGGGAACTTCGCGCGCGCTCCGGGGCCGACGGCCGTGCGGCGCCGGACGCGGCGTGCGGCGCGGTGGGGAGCGGTCCTGACCATCGCGCCGACGCCGCGGAACGCCGTCGGCGCGAGCGGCGCCGGTCGCACCGGCTGCGACTCGAGCACGTCGGCGATGCGATCGAACGCGAACTCGCCCTCGAGCGCGCTGACGTGCCGCTCGAGCGCCTCGCGGCTGGCGGGGGTCGGCGGGAGCGGGTCGCCGCTGACCGCCGCGCACACGAGGTCGCGGAGCTCGGACTCGTCGTGGGCGACGTGGCTGACGGCGTTGGGCACGTTCATGTCGTAGCGCGGATCCTCGACCGGTGCGTACGCGATCGCGGGTCGGCCGAGCAGGGTGGCCTCGACGCCGGTGGTGCAGTTGGAGTGCACCAGCGCCCTCGAGGCGAGCAGCCACGGGGTCACGCTGCCCTCGCGGGTGACCTCGATGCGGGGGTGCTCGGCGAGCGGGAGCCAGTGCGCGAGGTCCTCCGACGGATGGGGCCGGACGATGACCTTCGTGCCGGCGGGGAGCGCGTCGGCGACCCTCGGCACCGCGGCGGTCAGGGCGTCGAGCAACTTCCGCGAGTGGTCGAGGTAGGCGCGGAACCCCTGTTCACCGTCGGGGGTGGCGAAGCGGCCCGCCTGACGGGCGGCGTCGATCACGTACTCCTCGCCGCGCGCGTTCACCACGTGGGCGAAGGCGGACGCGACGAGCACGAAGCTGCCGTGCGCGTCGCGCAACGCGCCGGCGGCGGGATCGTGGAGCGCGCGCAGCTCGGGTCGCCACAGGTCGACCCGGGGGTTGCCGGTGATCGAGACCTGGGGTGCGTGGCGCGGGTAGTAGTCGCAGACGACCTGGCGCTGGTCGTGGCCCCACGCGAAGAAGTGCCGGAGCTGCCGTAGCGTGCCGTCGTCGAGGCGCCGCGCCGCGTAGTCCTCCGCCGTCGCGTACACGAAGCCCTCCTCGTCGAGGCACGTCATCACGTGCCCCAGCCGGCGCCGGTACTCGATCCCGGGACGGAGGTACCGCTCGCAGCTCTTGATGACGAAGATGCCCCGGGGCAGCTGGTCGGCGATGGCGTCGAGGTTGCCCTTGCGTCCGACGAGCACCCCGAAGCCCCGCTCGGCGAGCGCGGCGGCGAGCAGCACCCGCGACTCGAGCTCGCGCGCCTTCACCTCGACCGGCATGAAGACCCAACGGAGCGGGGTCTGAGTGGTCGGGTCGGTCGCCAGCATGCGAGGTCTCCGTCGGCGCCGCCGACGCCGGCACGGCCGGGGGCGTCGCGGGCGTCGATCGCCCGTGGCGGATGAGACACACCATTGTACCGGTCCCCACGGAGCCCCAGTACCGTCAGTGCCCCTTCAGGACGGCCCGCGTGGTGCCGATCCGTACACTGTGGCCGCGCACTGCCGGCGGGTTTCGGCGCGCGACACCACGGCTGCACGCAGGCGAAGTTTGGACTCGATGGACGCAGACAGGGGCGAGAGCAGACCGCGCTTCAGCGTGGTGATCTGCACCTACAACCGTGGTCCCGTGCTCGTCGGCGCGATGCGCAGCGTGCTCGACCAGCAGGACGGCGACCTGGAGCTGGTCGTGGTCGACGACGGCTCGACCGACGACACCGCGGAACGGGTCGCCGCGATCGACAACCACGGCTGGTGTACGTGAAGCGTGAGAACGGCGGGCTGTCGGCGGCGCGCAACACCGGCACGGCGCGCGCGACCGGCGACTTCCTGGCCTTCCTCGACGACGACGACCGATTGCTCCCGGCGTGGCTGTCGAGCGTCACCCGTGCGGTGGTCGCGAACGGGTACACCGTCGTCAGCTGGGCAGCGGAGTGCGTGGACCCCGACGGGCGACCGCTCCCTCCGTTCAAGCCCCATCCGCTCGGCGACACGTTCGAGGGCTTCGAGGGACTCATCCGCGCTGGCACGTTCGCGGTCACCCGCGAGGCGTACTTCGCCGCGGGCGGGTTCACCGAGGGACTCACCGCCAACCACCAGACCGAGTTCGCCCTCCGGGTGTTCCCGATCTGTCGGGCCGAGGGGTGGAAGGTCGGCGTGATCGACGCGCCGCTCGTGCAGCTCGTGCTGGCGGCGCCGGAGGACCGCCCCCGCAACCAGCCCGAGCGGCTCATGGCCTCGGCCGTGTACCTGGTCGAGCACCACGGCGAGCAGCTCGCCCGGTCACCGGACACCCTTGCGGACTACCTGGCGGTGGCCGGGGTCGCGGCCGCGCGCGCGCAGCGCTACCCCGACGCGCGGCGGTACCTCGGCCGCGCGTTCCGAACCGCGCACGATCCGCGGCGCAAGGGCCGGAACGCGCTGCGGGTCGTGATCGCGACGGTGCCACCCGTTGCGCGGCGGGTCTGGCGGTCGGAGCAGTTCCAGTGACCACCGTGCTGTACCGGGGGCCGTTCCAGGGCCGGCGCGTGCGGTTCCTGCTCGACGCCCTGGCCGAGGCGCGTACCCCCGTCGACTTCGTGTGGCTGAATCCCGGGTACCGGGCCGACGGGTCCCGGGAGGTGGTGGCGAAGCTCCGGGCGGAGCGGCCGTTCGTCGCCCGGTCGGAGGAGGTCGACGGCAGCTGGCGCGCCTTCCCCGCCGTGGTCCGGATGCTCCGCCGCACGATGCCCGCGCACGACGACGTGATGGGCATCGGCTTCACCTCGCTCGCGTACGCGCGTGCGGTCCGACCGGCCCATCTGGTGTGGGCGGTCAACGGCATCCCCGAGGAGCGGCTGCTCTACGACTCGTCGGCACGCTCGAAGGCGCTGGTGGCGGCGATGTGGTGGGCGGCGCGGATCGGGCCGCGCCCCGACCTCACCGTGGTCGTCTCCGCGCCGATGGGACGGTTGGTCGAGCGGCGGATGCCGGGCAGCCGCTGGGCCAAGGCGCCGACGTCGGTCGACCGCGAGATCTTCCGTCCTCCCGCTGTCGCGGCGCGATCGACCATGACGTACGTCGGCTCGGGCGCGCCGTGGCAGGGCGTGGACGTGTTGGCGCCCATCTGGCGCGAGCTCCACCGACGCGATCCGGACCTCCGCTTCCTCGTGGTGTCACGCGACGAGCGGGCGCGCGCGCTGCTGCACGGCATCCCGGACTCCCACGCGACCATGACCGCGGCCGAGACGCCGGCCGCGGTCGCGGCCGAGCTCGCCCGCTCCGAGCTCGCGTTCCTCGTGCGGCTCCCCGACGTGGTGAACGAGGCGTCGTTCCCGACCAAGTTCGGCGAGTACGTCGCCAGCGGCGTACCGGTGGTCACCACCGACGTCGGGTGGGACGTCGCGGACATCATCCGGCAGACCGGTGCCGGGGTGCTCGTCGACCCCTTCGGTGACCCGGTGGCCACGGCCGAGGAGATCCTCCGGTTCCGGGCCCGGGTCGCCGCCGACCCCGCCGCGACCCGGGTCGCGTGCCGCCTCGCCGCGGACGAGATGAGTCGCGAGCGATGGCTCGCCTCGCTGTCGGCGGAGCTGGTGAGCGTGCTCGGCACTCCGGCGGGCCGCGACCACGCGCGCGGGGCGCTGAGCGGGCCGAGAGAACGAGAGAGCAGGAGCAACGTCGTATGGCTTCGATCGCCGCCCGTCGCGAGCAGATGGCGCGTGCCGCCACGTTGGCCCGCCCCGCGTGGTCGGCGCGCTGGTGCGCGAACGGCGCGGGGAGGCGGGGGCGGACGTCGAGCACCTCGACGCGGCGATGCTCTGGCTCGCGCGACGCGCAGGCCGCCGTCCCCGGTGGCGTGGCGGCCCGCTACGACCTCGCCCGCGGCTGGCAACCCGCGTATCCCGAGACGTCGGGCTACATCATCGGCACGTTGCTGCACCATGCCGCGGTGACCGGCCGGCCCGGCGCCGTCGCCCGCGCCCGCGCCATCGGTGACTGGCTGCTCGGGATCCAGGATGCGTCCGGCTTCGTGGCCGGGGGTCTGGTGGGTGAGGACGGCGCCGCGGGTTCCCGGCCGTCGGTGTTCAACACGGGACAGGTCGTCTTCGGGCTGGTCGCCCTGGCCCAGCACACCGGCGACGAGCGCTTCGCCGACGGCGCGCGCCGCGCCTGCACGTGGCTCGTGGGCGAGCAGGACCCGAGTGGCGCGTGGATCCGGTCGTCGCTCCACGGTGTGCCGCGCCGCGTACTACCGCGCGGGTCGCGTGGGCCGTCGCCCGCGCCGCGGTGGTCCTCGACGAGCCCACCTTCGCCGACGCCGCCCGACGCTCCGTCTCCTGGGTGTGCCGCGGCGCGCACGACGACGGTTGGATCGAGCACATGAGCTTCAACCAGGGGAAGCCGGCGCTGACGCACACGATCGCCTACACCATCGAGGGCCTGCTCGAGACCGCCCTCACGCTTCCCGGGCTGGACTCGACCTTCGAGACGGCGCGTCGCGCGTGCCGGAGCCTCCGCGACGCGTGGGCGGTGGACGCCTCCGCGCGTCGGGGGGACGACGTGGTCGCGCTCTTCACGCCGGGGTGGGCCCCGGCCGCCCGCTTCTCGTGTGTGACCGGCTCGGCGCAGCTCGCGCTCTGCAGCGCGCGGCTCCACGCCGTCAGCGCCGACCCCGAGCTCGCGGCCTGGGGCGACGGGCTCCTGGAGAGCGCCGAGCGCGCCCAACCGCTGAACGGGCGCCCGGGCGTGCACGGTGGCGTGCCCGGCTCCGCGCCGCTGTGGGGCGGCTACGGGTCGTTCCGCTACCTCAACTGGGCGGCGAAGTTCCTCGCCGATGCGTTGCTCGAGCGGGTCTCGGGCGGGCTCCCGCGCCTGCGGTACGGCTGAGCGCGGTCGCGCTCAGAGCATCTCCCCGGTGAACTGCTCGTTGCGCAGGCGGCCCTTGGTGTCGAGGAGCAGGCTCGCGTCCCGGCAGATGCTCTCGTAGGGCAGGTCGGGGTGGTCGACGAGCAGGATCACGAGGTCGGCCGCCCGGAGCTCGTCCTCGTCGCACGCGACCCGCGGGATGTCGATGCCGAGGTCGACCGCCTGGGGGATGTGCGCGTCGTGCCCGCGCACGTCGGCGCCGAGCGCGACGAGCCGCTCGGCCACCCGCATCGACGGCGACTCACGCCAGTCGGAGGTCCCCGCCTTGTAGGCGAGGCCGAGCAGCAGGATCCGGCTGCCGTTCACGGCAGCGGCCGGCCTGGTTGAGCAGCGACGATCGATCCGCGTGCACGACGTAGTCCGGCATGTGGCTGTTGACGTCGTTGGCGAGCTCGACGAAGCGGAAGCTCTGTCCGAGCCGCCGTTGCACCCGCCACGGCGAGGTACGACGGGTCGATCGGCAGGCAGTGACCGCCGACGCCGGGACCGGGCGTGAAGCGCATGAACCCGAACGGCTTGGTCGACGCGTCGCCTCGATCGCCGACCAGATGTCGACGCCGAGCTCGCTCGGCGAACATGGCGAGCTCGTTCACCAGCGCGATGTTCACGTGGCGGAACGTGTTCTCGAGCAGCTTCACGAGCTCGGCCTCGGCGGTGCGAGCCCACCGGCACGACCTTGTCGACCAGCGCGCCGTAGAACGCCTCGACCGCGGCAAGCGACGCGGCGTCGATGCCCGACACCACCTTGGGCGTGTTCACGAACGTTCCAGGTCGGGTTGCCCGGGTCGATCCGCTCCGGGGAGTAGCCGAGGAAGAAGTCGACGCCGCCCGTGAGGCCGGACTCCTCGAGCATCGGGCGCAGCAGCTCCTCGGTGGTGCCCGGATACGTCGTCGACTCGAGGATGACGAGTCGCGCCCGCGCTCGAGTCGGCGGGCGAGCGTCGCGGCCGGCGGCCTCGATGTACGAGAGGTCGGGGGCGCCGTCGCGCGAGTGGCGTGGGCACCGTGATCACCGCGACGTCGAAGGCGCGGATGTCGAGCGGGTCGCGCGTCGGCCAGTACCCGTTGGCGCAGCGCCCACTCGAGCTGCTCGTCGGAGATGTCCTCGACGTAGGAGGTGCCGCTCTGGAGCGCCTCGATGCGCGCCGGCGAGGTGTCGTAGCCCACGACGCGGAAGCCGACCTCCGCCGCCCGCATCGCGACGGGGAGCCCGACGTATCCCTGCCCGACGACGACGATCTTGGCCGTCCGTTCGTCGATGGCGGCCAGGGCCTTGGTCAGGAGCTCGTTGCTCATCGGACGGACTCCTCGGCGCGATCGCCGGTCGTGAACCACGCCACGGTGTGGCGCAGCCCCTCTTCGAACGAGACCGCGGCCTCGTATCCGAGGGCGTCGCGCGCGGCGGAGACGTCGGCGAACGTGTTGCGGACGTCGCCGGCGCGGGGGTCGGTGTGGCGGGGCGGCACCGAGGTGCCGATGATCTCCTCGAGGATCCCGAGGAGCTGGAGCAGGTCGTAGGTGTTCCCACCCGCGATGTTGAACGCGCCGCCCGCGCACTGGTCGGCGGGCGCGGACGCGGCACGCAGGTTGGCCTCGACCACGTCGGAGATGTAGGCGAAGTGACGGCTCTGGTGGCCGTCGCCGTGGACTTCTGGCGGCTCGGCCTGCTGGAGCGCATCGATGAAGAGCGGGATCACCGCCGCGTACTGGCTGTCGGGCCGCTGGCGGGGCCCGTACACGTTGAAGTAGCGCATGGAGACGGTCTCGAGCCCGAAGAGCTCCCAGAACACGCGGCAGTAGTGCTCACCCGCGACCTTCGAAACCGCGTACGGCGAGCGGGGGAGCAACGGCGCCGTCTCCGGCGTCGGGAGGATCTCGGAACCGCCGTAGACCGACGAGGACGACGCCGCCACCACCCGACGGACGCCGGCGTCGCGGCTGCCGACGAGCACCGCGAGCGTGCCCCCGGTGTTCGCGCGGTCGGTGGCCAGCGGGTGCTCGACGCTGCGGAAGACCGCCCGGTGGGCGGCCTGGTGGAACACCACCTCGCATCCCGCCACGGCGCGCGCCACGGCCTCGGGGTCGGCCACGTCGCCCTCGACCAGCTCGGCCGCCGGGTTCACGTACTCCGCGTATCCGGTCGAGAGGTCGTCGAGGACGACGACGTCGGCGCCGTCCGCCACGAGGCGATCGACCAGGTTGGAGCCGATGAAACCGGCGCCTCCGGTCACGAGCGTTCGCATTCCAAGCCCCTTCGTCTGCGGGCGCAGGACACTGCCTGCCCCTGGTGTTCGTCGGTGGTGTTCGTCGGTCGCACACCGTCTGGCCGGCGGGATGGGCCCTTCAGGGGGGCCTGTCAAGCCTATCGGCTTCCCCAGGGTGTTCTGAACGGGGAAATCCGGGGTGGGATCAGCGCCCTGCAGCGACCCGAACCGGTCATGGCAACCCGAACCCGTCAGGTACGACCCGCTGCCGAAGGGGGGCCGTCGGCTGAGCCCGGTCCCGGGCCGTCCCCGATCACGACTACTCTGCGTGGTCGGTCGAACGTCGGCGGAGGGGATGGGTGGGGTGGTGAGCACGCCCGGGGCGAGGCCCGAGAGCGTCTGTCCGGTGTGCGGGCACCGGGGGCTGCGGCCGATCCTGGCGCTCGACGCCGTGCCGGTGCAGTGCACCCAGATCCTCCAGGATGCCGACGAGGCCCGGAGCGTGCCCCGCGGTGACATGCGACTGTCCGTGTGCGAGCGGTGCTCGTACGTCGGGAACGTGGCGTTCGAGGCGGCCCTCGTCGAGTACGACGGCGACTACGAGAACTCGCAGTTCTTCTCGCCCTCGTTCCACGCCTACGCCACCGACCTCGCTCGGCACCTGATCGACGACCACCACCTCGATGGTGGTGTGGTCGTCGAGATCGGCAGTGGGAAGGGCGAGTTCCTGGCGATGCTGTGCCGGGCCGGCGCGGCGCGCGGCATCGGGTTCGATCCGTCGTACAACGGGGAGGTCGCGGCATCCGGCGCTGACCTCGACCTCGAGTTCGTCACCGAGTTCTACGGTGACGAGAGCGCCGACGGTCCCGCGGATCTCGTGTGCGCGCGGCACGTGCTGGAGCACCTCGAGTCGCCGGTCGAGTTCCTGCGGACCGTGCGCGGGGGCATGGAGCGGTCGGGCGCGCGCGTGCTCTACCTCGAGGTGCCCAACGCCGGGTTCACCCTGGGTGCCGCCGGACTCTGGGACGTGATCTACCAACACCGCTCGTACTTCAGCGCCCCCGCGTTGCGGAGCACGGTCGAGGCGGCCGGCTTCGCGGTGACCGACCTGCGCGAGCGATTCGGCGGGCAGTTCCTCTCGGTCGAGGCGACACCGGCGACGCAGGCCGTCGCCAGCGACCCGGACCGCGCCGCTGTCGGCGCGTTCGTCGCGCTCGCCGAGGGCGCGGGGCGCCGCCACCGCGACAACGTGGCGCGCTGGGAGGCGGCGTTGGACGCCGCGTCACCCGAACGCACGGTGCTGTGGGGCGCGGGCGCCAAGGGCGTGATGTTCCTGAACGCGGTGGCGCCGGGAGCGGTGGGGGTCGCGGTCGACGTCAACCCGCGCAAGTGGGGCTCGCGGGTGCCGGGCACCGCGCAGGAGGTCATCCCTCCCGGCGACCTGCCCGGCCGGGCGCCACTCGAGCGCGTCATCGTGAGCAACGCGGCCTACGAGGCCGAGGTGCGCGCCGAGCTGGCGACGCTCGGCGTCGCCGCGTCGGTCTCGGTGCTGTGAGCGGCGGGCTCGAAGCACGCGCCCGGGCGCTGGCGCGCACCGCGCGCGATGCAGCGCGCGAGCTGCGGCCGCGCACGGTCCGCGCCGGCGTCGGCAAGGGGCTGCGGATCGGTCGGCGCCACGCGAGCGCCGACTACTCGGAGGGCACGAACGAGCCACCGGTGCAGGAGGCGTTCGCCGAAGCGCTCCGACCCGGGCAGGTCGTCTTCGACGTCGGCAGCAACGTCGGGTTCTACAGCCTGATCGCCGCCCGGCTCGTCGGACCCGGCGGTGAGGTGCACGCGTTCGAGGCGCTGCCGGAGTGCGCGCACGAGGTGACGGTCAACGCCCGGCGCAACCGGCTGCGCAACGTCCACGTGCACGCGGTGGCGGTCACCGACGCCGAGGGCACCGTTGAGCTCCTGCGTTCCCGGCACCCGGGCGGGGCGACGGTGTCGGCCGACGACCGCCCGCCCGACTTCACCGGCGCGCTCGTGGTGCCCGCGGTGTCGCTCGACGGCTTCGTGGCGCGGTCGGGCGTCCGGAGCCCCGATCTGGTGAAGATCGACGTCGAGGGCGCCGAGTCCCTGGTCCTGACCGGGATGGAGGGGCTCCTGCGCGATGCTCGTCCCATCGTGCTGTGCGAGGTCGACGACCGCGACGCCGCGGCCGCGGCGGACAAGCTCGATCGGGTCCGGACCCGCCTCGAGGCCGTCGGCTACTCGGTGCGCACGCTCGCGCCCTCGTACGCCGGCAGTCCGTCAACCGTGCTGCACATCGTCGCCACGCCCGACTGAGCGGTCGGTGGCGGCGGTGAAGCGCAGCACGCGGCTGCCCGTGTCGAGCCCCCACTCCCAGTTCGCCACCACGCCCACCTCACGCACCGCGAGCGGTCGCGCGCGCGGGTAGACGTCGCGCACGGCGCGCCACAGCACCGGCTCGCCGTCGAGGGCCACGTGGTAGCGGTCACCGTCGAACGCGGCGCGCACGTCGACGGCGCGGTCCCACTGCACGCGGTCGCCGACGTTGACCCACACCGCGTCGTACACCTCTTCGCGGCCGTTGGTGCGGAAGAAGGACGAGACCGAGGCCGCGCCGTCGGGACGGTCGTTGAACCAGAGGTTCACGATCACGAAGTTGTCGGTGTCCTCGAGGAAGATCACCCCGGCGCGCGACCGGTGCTTGCCGATCCGTCGCGGGACGATGCGGGCGGTCACGTCGGCGAAGTCGGGGTGGGGCCAGGGCACCGTGTAGGCGGTCCGGTCGGGCGCCTCGGCGACGACGAGGCCTTCGCCGTCGAGCGCGAAGCGCCCGTGGCCGACGCGGCGGGTCCAGCTCCCGGTCACGACCGGCCGGCCATCGAGGTCGGCGCGCTCGCCGGCGAAGTCGTCGTCGACCAGCACGTGCTCGCCCGCCCGCCAGGGCGCAGCCGCGAGGCGCAGCTCCACCGGGATCGGGATCTCCCGCGGGTGGGCCTCGAAGTCGTAGGCCGCGTACTCTCCCGGCTCCGCGAGCAGGAGCCCGACCGCGGTCGCGTCGGGTGATCCCGGATCGGACGACGCCACGACGATCTCGCTCCCGTCGGCGCGCACGCGTACCGTCGCGTCGTCATCGGTCACCTCGATCACGCTCGGTCCGCCGGGAAGCTCGCCGTGCGCCACCTCCTCGTCGCGCCCGCCCCGCCGGCGTACCAGCCGCGCCACTCCCGTCCCGACCTCGACCCGGAGGTGGTCGCCGCGGGGGTCGGCCCGCCACACCGAGCGCGGGGCACGGGGGCGTCGCGCCGTCGACTCGCAGCCGCACGAGGCCGGTCGGCGTCCCGGGGTCGAGGAGGACCAGCGTGGGCGCCTCCGTGCGGAGCCCTGCCTCGGTCCGCGTCGCGCCGCCGAGCCGTGTGTCCCAGGGACGACCCTGCGCCGACGACGCGAGGGAGCCGCTCCCGCGGAGCCGGTCGGCCGCGTGGGCCGTGCCGGGCCAGTGGCCGAGCCCGGGAAGCTCGGCCACGCGCGCGCCGTACACCCGGGAGTCGACCGAGAAGCCGATCTCGCCCAGCACGTTCTGTTCGACCCCGAGGTGCAACGGCATGGTGGGCCGCCCGTCGGCGACGGCGAGCGGTCGCATCATCGGGTGGGCCGATGCGCCGTGCGCGCCCGACAACGAGCTGGCGAAGTAGGTGACCGCATCCTCCCGGATCGCGACGACGAGGTGCAGCGGGATGTTGGTGAGCCGTTCCACGACCGGCACCTGGTCACCGCCGACGTGGGCGGTCAGCTCACCGTTGCCGACACCGGAGCCGCGGACGAGGAAGGCGGCGGCCAGGTCGGCGATCGACGCCGGCGCCGGCGTGCTGAAGAACCCGACCGCGAGGTTGTCGCCCAGCAGCTCGGTGGGCGGTCGACGCCAGTGCTGGATCCACTCGGCCAGCCGCCGGTGCACCGGGAGCCGACGCCGGTCGGTGAGCAGCTCGGGGACGCGTCGCCGCGAGCGGGCGGGTGTGGCTGCCGCGGAGCCAGCTCAGCATCTGCGAGCGCAGGCTGCGGATGCCGTAGCTCTCGGAGGCGTGGTGGCCGTTCGACACGTGCACGACCGCGGCGAGCCCCGCGTCGGGTGGGAACGGGCCGTACGCGAGCGAGCAGCGGCCCCAGCCCGGGGTCTGCAGCGGCGAGATGCGGAGCGCGCCGCCGTCGACGCCGAGACGGCCCTCGACGTCGCGTCCCGTGCGGCGGTGTCCCGCCACCGTCGAGCCGATCACCCGGCCCGGACGGATCAGGTCGGTGAAGTCGTCCGCGAGCAGGCGACGGCCGGCCGTCCCCGCGGCGGCGTCGGGCGCGCCGACCGCGCTGCGTTCCTCCACGGTTGCTCAGGAGCTGGCGACGGCGGCGTTCCACCGCGCCGTCGGGGTACCGGCGGCGCCGGCGCGCCGCAGGAACAGGTGCCCGTGGGTGGCATCCTGGACCTCGACCGTCGCCTTCGGGCCGATGCCGGGCTCGAGCCAGAACTCGTTGCCGGTGAAGGTGCAGTCGAGGAGTAGCACGGAGTTGGGACGGTCGTCGTTGTGCGGCGTCATCGCGAACGCCGCCTTCTTTGCCCCGGTGAACACACAGGAACGGTACAGCGTCTTGCCGAAGGGCCCGACCGCGTTGCCGTCGAAGCTGCTGACCGCGTAGTCGGTGCCGGACGCGTCGAACAGCATGCGATCGAACACGAGCCCGTTGGTGGAGGCGGCCGACACCGCCGTCACGGTCATCGCCTCCGACCGGTTCCCCACGAGCTGGCAGTTCGTGTAGTGGTACACGTTGCCGTACGCGCCGTGGCTCACGCCCACGTCGTTGCGGTAGCCGATGAAATTCGTGATGACGTGCGCGAGGTCGTCGTTCTGCCACACCCGCGCCCCGGCCTCGGCGCAGTGGTGGGCGAGATCGTCCTCGAACACCCACACCGCCTCCGAGTCGGCGTCCCAGAAGAAGCCCGAGCCGTCGACGCCGACCGCGACGCAACCCCGGGCGGTGTTCTTCCCGTTCGTGCCCGCGCCGTGGACGAATCCGGCGTTCGTGTACTTGAACGGTGCGTTCTTCTTGGTCGCCGACGCGACGCAGCCGTCGTAGAGCACGTCGGACGATTCTTCCCTGGGGTCCCACCAGTACGCGGGATCGGTGGTGTTGTCCGCGACGCAGTCGCGGAAGGTGATGCCGTTGCTCACGTGCGGGACGTACGCGTGCGCACCGCAGTCGCGGACGACGCACGACTCGATCGTCGAGCCGCGGGCGCCGTCCATGCAGTGGTGGAAGTGGACCGCGTAGCGGCCGAGCACGTCGTGCGTGCCGTCGGACCCGATCTGCTGGGGGCCGAGGTACTGGAAGGTCGCGTACTGGACGCTCTGCGCCATCATCGTGTGGAAGAACACGTGCGCCTTCTTGCCCGGCTGGCCGGTGATCACGACGTTGCGCGTGAGGTTCAGGATCTCGGCACCGAGCTGCGTGCCCCGGCCGACGTCGAACCACGGGCGCGCGGTCGCGAGCGGCAGGTCGAACGACACCGCTCGGCCTGCGACCCCGGTGACGTGCACCGTCTCGTACCCACCGCCGTCGCTCGGCGTGATCGTGAGCTCGTCGCCGATCTGCCAGCCGGTCGGGTCGCGGTCGAGTAGGACGGACTTGGCGCCCGCGGCGATCGGCGCGGCCACGCGGGCCCAGCCGGCCCGCTGGCTGCCCGCGACGTGCACCATGCCGCCGTCGATCACCCACAGGCCGACGTCGGAGCCGATCGGTGCCATCCCGCCGCCGACGAACTTGCTCTCGTCGACGCCGGAGAACAGCAGCCGGTGCTGCACCGTCGTACGCGACGGCTGCATCGTCAACATCCCCTGCAAGACGACGTTGCCGCGGCTCTCCAGCGTGTGGGAGGCGTCGGGGTCGAAGGTGAGCATCCCGCCGGGGCCGATGCGCAACGAACCCACGACCGGGTTGGTGTCGAGGAGCACCGGATGGTTCACCACGACCTCGTCGCCGATCTTCGGCACCGACCCGCCCCAGGTGGCCGGGTCGCTCCAGCGTGCGCCGCCCGTGCTGACCTCGGTCGGCTTCGGCGGTGTGGTCGTGGTCGTCGTGGTCGTCGTGGTCGTCGTGCTCGTCGAGGCGGGCACGGCGGCGGGCGAGGCGTCCTGCGGCGCGATCACCGGCTTGCAGCCGGCCGCCGTCAGGGCGAGACCCCCCAACCCGTACCCCAGCATCTTCCGACGCGAGATCTCCATCGTCTCTCCTGGCTCGGCGACCCTGGCCCAAGCCCTATCGACTGCTCTCCGGGAGGGGTTGAGTCGGGACGGTACTCGCCCCTCCGTTCCGGGACCCAGGCGCCCGCCCCCGCACGGCTCCGTGGCAGCGGCAGCGGCGGATGGGCCCGAACGCCTGGTCTCTCAGCCGGCGCTGGACGGTATCCGAGCGATCGCGGTGATTTCAGCCATCGTGTCCCATTTCCTCACGCGCGGCGCGAGCGGTGGCGCTCGCGGTCGGCGATCGTCACCGCCACGCTCGAGGCTCGCGGTCGCGTCGCGCCGGGGGACGCCTACCCTCGGCGCGGTGCAACTGCGGATCCTCGCCGGAGCGACGTTCGCGCTCGTGGTGGGAGTCGCCTCGTCCCTGCCCGGGGCTCCGCCGGCGCTCGCCACCCCGGGCGCCCGAGTCGGGACGCCGTGTCCGCCCGCGCACGAGGTGCGCCAGCCGCCGCGGGCCGTCGACCGAGGTCGTGGTCGTGCAGGCCGCGGGGGCCGGCCGGCCGGAGATCGCGATGGCGCGCTACCCGCGCCCGGACCGTCCGGCGGGGGGCACGAATCCGTGGTCGCAGTGGGGCCAGGGCCTCGTGCTCCCCGACGGGCGCTTCTTGTCGGCGATCGGCGATCACCGCGGAGCCGACGGCAACTCGTACGTCTTCGCCTTCGACCCGGCGACCGGCAAGCTGACACGCTTCACCGACGTGCTCTCCCACGTCGAGCACCAGGCGGGCGCCTGGGGCTACGGCAAGATCCACGCCCAGATCGTCGCCGGGCGGTGCGGCGACGCCTACCTCGCGACGTACTGGGGATCACGGACGGATCTCCGGTACGCCGACGGCTACCGCGGCGATCTCCTGTTCCGCGTCGACCCCTCCGACCTGTCGCTGGAGTCGCTCGGCACCCCCGTCCCCGAGCACGGCATCCCGTCGCTCGCTTCCTTCGGGCGGAACGGGCTCGTCTACGGCGAGGCCGCGGCACCCGTCGCCCCCGATCCGCAACGGGAGCACGACCAGGGCGTGTTCTTCGTGTACGACACGAAGCAGCGCCGGGTGGTGTTCCGCTCCGACGACCCGTCGCACGCCGAGTTCCGCAACATCGTGGTCGACAAGCGCGGCCGCGCCTACGTGGCGGGGGAGGGCGGCCGGCTCCTCGTGTACGAGCCCGGCGCCGACTCGCTCCGAGAGTTGCCGGACCGTCTCCCGGGCGGCGGGTACCTGCGGGCGAGCACCAGCCCGGCGCCGGACGGCACCGTGTACGGCGTCACCGAGGCGCCCGACCGGTTCTTCGCGCTCGCGCCCGACGGCGGGATCCGCTCACTGGGTGAGGCGCGGGGCTACACCGCGTCGCTCGCCCTGGATCCCGATGGCTCCCGGTTCTTCTACGTCCCGGGGGCCCACGGTGATGCGTTCGAGCAGGGCACGCCGGTGATCGAGGTCGACACCGCGACCGGTCGCCAGCAGGTGGTGGCCGAACTGGACGGCCTCGCCCGTGAGCACCTCGGCCTCACCCTCGGGGGGAGCTACGACATCGCCGTCGACCCGACCGGCAAGCGGCTCTACGTCGGGCTGAACGCGGGCACGACCCGCGACGATCCCTGGGGCGAGGTCGTCCTCGCGGTCGTGAGCCTGCCGTCGTGACTCGCGCTTCGGCGTCGTGATCCTGCGCCGGGTCGCCGCGCTCGGGGTGTGCCTCGGCGCGCTCGGCGCGTTCGGCGCGGTGGGGATGGATCCCGCGGCCGCCGGAGCCGCGGGAGACACGGTCTGCGTGGCCCGGCGCGTCTACCGCGCCGCCCCGGCGCAGGTGCCCGGTGCCATCGCGTTCGCCGACGCGACGGCGAAGTGGGGGGCGGACGAGCCGCTCCGGGGGATGCTGGCGCACGCGACGGCAGTCGGCGACGTGAACCGTGACGGATGGACGGACCTGTTCGTCGGCACGTTCGCCGACCGTCCCGAGGCCGACTACCGGGTCCGCGGCGCCGACGCGGCGGCGCCCGACCGGCTGCTGCTCGGTGGACCGGGCGGCTTCCACGTCGCCGCCGACTTCCCCGGCACCCGGGGGCGGACGAGTGGCGCCGCCTTCGCCGATCTCGACGGCGACGGGTGGCTCGACCTCGTGATCGCCCGCAACGTCATGGACGGGGACGGGGGCCGGGCCCCCACCGAGATCCTGCGCAACCAGGGCGACGGGCGGCTCGTCCGCGCCGCGACCCTCCCGGAGCCGCGTGGCGCCCGCTCGGTCGGTCTCGTCGACTACGACCGCGACGGCCGCACCGACCTCTTCGTCACCGAGGACCGCTGGACGGGCGGATCGAGCCGGTTGCTGCGCAACCTCGGCGGGCTCCGCTTCGCCGACGTGACCGCGGCCGCCGGTCTGCCCGACCACCTCGTCGGCATGGGCGTCGCGACCGCCGACCTCAACGGCGACGGCGCCCCCGACCTCTTCGTCGGTGGCGGCAACCGCCTGTTCGTGAACGACGGCGCCGGCCACTTCCACGAGGGAGCGTCGTCGACGTTCCGGTGGCGGACCTTCGGTACCGAGGACGACCCGGCCGGCGTCGCCGTGGGCGACCTCGACCGCGACGGGCGCGCCGATCTCGTGGTCGGCCAGCACTACGGGAGCACGCTGGAGTTCGGCCGGCGCGTGCCCGTGCGGGTCTACCTCAACACCGGCGACGACGCGGCCGGCGATCCGGGGTTCCGCGACGTGACCGACGCCGCCGGCCTGGTCGGCGTGCCGACCAAAGCGCCGCACGTCGAGATCGCCGACTTCGACGCAGACGGGTGGCCCGACATCCTCACCAGCGCCTCGGTCGACGCGGTGACCCCGCTCGTCTTCCGCAACCTCGGGCCCGACGGGGGGATCCCACGATTCGCGGGGAACGCCGCGCCCGGCCCGAGCCAGTACTGGCCGTCGGGGGCGGTGCTCGACGCCGACCACGACGGGAGGCTCGACGTCGTGCTCGCCGAGTTCGACGCCGGCCGGCCGACCCTGGTGCTGCGCAACGTGACCGGCTCGGGGCACTGGCTCGCCGTCGAGGCCCGGCCCGGTACGAGGCTCACGGTCCGCGCGGCGACCCGATCGGATCGCGACGCGCCACTCGCCTCGGCCACGGTCGACGGCGCGACCGGGTTCGGTGGCGGCGCCGGACCGGTCGCCTGGTTCGGCGTCGGTGACGCGACCGCGGTCGACGTCGAGGGGCACACCGCGGCGGGTCGCGCGTTCCGGCTCGCCGACCTGGCGGTCGACCGGTTGGTCTCGCTCCGGGGGTGCGCCGGAGCCGACGTCAGCCCGACGTGATCGAGGGCGGTCGGGCGGCGTCGGCGGCGAGCTCGAGGAGCACACGCCGGGCCGATGCGTCGTCGCCCAGCGCGACCAGCTCGCGCAGGCACTCGATCGCCCGGTCGAGGGTCGCGCGCTCGAGCCGGTAGGGCACGATGCCCATCACCGCGTCGCCGGGTTCGGCGTCGAGGCGCTCCGCCGGGCCGACGAGTGCCTCCACCACGTTCTCCCCGGGACGCAACCCCGTGAGCCGAATGTCCACGTCCTCGTGCGGGTGGAGGCCACAGAGCCGGATCATCCGCTCCGCGAGCTCGTAGATGTTGACCTGCTCGCCCATCTCGAGCGCCAGCACCTTGCGGTCACCGGCTTCGGCCGCGGCGGCCAGCACGAGGCGCACCGCCTCGTCGGTGCTCATGAAGAAGCGGGTCATGTCGCGGTCGGTCACGGTGACGGGGCCACCGGCGGTGATCTGTCGCTGGAAGGTGGGGACCACGCTGCCCCGGCTGCCGAGCACATTTCCGAAGCGGACCGCGCAGTAGCCGCGGTCCGGAGCGCGCGAGAGCATGATCTGCTCGGCCAGCCACTTCGACGCACCCATGACGCTCGTCGGCGTCGCGGCCTTGTCGGTGGAGATGAAGACCACGTGGTCGGTGCCGGCGACCTCGCAGGCGTGGAGGAGGTTCATCGATCCGAAGACGTTGGTGCGCAGCGCCTCGCAGGCGAAGTCCTCGAGGATGGGGACGTGCTTGTGCGCGGCGGCGTGGAACACCACCTCGGGTCGCACCCGCGCGAACAGGTCGGTCAGCACCGACGCGTCGCGGATGTCGACGAGGGCGAGCTCCGCGGACTCGGCCCCTCGCTGCGACGCGTCGTGCAGGTGGGTCTCGTCGTGGTCGAGGATCACCAGCGACGCGGGGTCGAACTCGGCGACCTGACGGGCGATCTCCGACCCGATCCAGCCGCCACCGCCGGTCACGAGCACCCGCTTGCCGGTGAGCAGCTCGCGCACCGGGGCGAGGTCGATGGTCACGGACTGGCGCCGCAGCAGGTCGGCGATGTCGAGGTCCCGGAGGTCGCGGAGCCGGGGCATGCCGTGCACCCACGACGCCGACGTGCGCAGGACCCGCACGGGGACGTCGGTGATGTCGGCGGCGTCGGCCACACGCCGTGCCAGCTCCGGCGACGCGTCGGGGATGGCCAGCAGGAGCTGGTCGATCCGGTGGTCGCCGATCACGTCGACGAGGTGGTCGACGTCGCCGGCGACCGGGACCCCGTGCAGGGAGCGGTGCCGCATGCCGCGGTCGTCGT
Organism: uncultured Actinomycetes bacterium; assembly: GCA_963725775.1. Classification (GTDB taxonomy): domain Bacteria; phylum Actinomycetota; class Acidimicrobiia; order IMCC26256; family DASPTH01; genus DASUAS01. Next base: position 7,365 of record CAVRZT010000006.1, on the reverse strand, counting down.
CGACGACGACCACGGGGACCAGCCCGAGGTGCTGGCTACCCTGCATCTCGCGCACGGCCGCAGCGGCTTCCGTGCCCGAACCCACCACCGCGACGCGCAGCCCCGTGCGAGACGACCCCGAACGGTTGACCGCGAAGAGCCGGGTCTGGAACCGGACCAGCCCCATGAGGAACGTGGCGGCCATCGGGCCCGCGATCAGCACCGACAGCGGCACCGGGTCGGCGTCGTTCCACGCGAACAGGGCCACGAGGACGAGGCCGCTGGTCACCCCGGCCGCGAGCAGCCGCCGGGCCTCGTCGATGCTGGCGTGGCGCCAGGTGCGGCCGTAGGCCCCCCACCCGAGGTTGGCGAGCACGTGCACGACGCAGGCGACGGGGAGGAACACCCTGAAGCTGTCCCAGAACGTCGACGGCACCGAGAAGTCGAACCGTGTGCCGAGGAGGATCGTGTAGGCGGCGACGACCACGAACAGGTCGACGAACGCGAGGGGGATGTCCGCCCGCATCCGGCTCGCGCCGCGGGCGATCCGTCCCGGCCAATTCTGCATGCGGTCTCGCTGCGCAGTGCCCACCTTCTCCGACCCGTCCCCTGGGTGTACCGAACACGTGTCGGATCGTCGCGGTGAGGTGCCTCCTTGAGCGTGGGTTCAGGCCCCAGTCGGTCTCCCCTGCCCCCTCAAGTGGGCCCGGACGCCCGCCGACAGTCCCTCGGAGGGCGCGCGAAGCATCGACTGACGCGTCAAGTCGAGCCGCGCGAGGCATCATGAGGACCTTGCAGGACGAACAGCACGAGCACGCCGACCGCGACTACCAGTCGCTGTTCGACGACGCCACCCGCCTCGCCCGCCCCGCGCTCCTGCGCGACCGGCTCGAGGTGGCCCTCGCCCGGGCGGCGCGCACGCGCCGGTTGGTGGGCGTGCTCTTCGTCGACGTGGCCGTCCCGCCCGACCTCCCGGTCGGCGGCACGTCGTCGTTCGACGTGCTCCCGCTCATCGCCGGCCGGTTGCGCTCGGCGGTGCGTCCGGACGACACGGTCGGGCGGGTCGGCGAGTTCGAGTTCGTGGTCATCTGCAACGAAGTCGTCGAGGCCGCCGACGTCGAGCTCGTCGCCGAGCGCCTCCGGTCGGTCATCGGGGTCCGGGTGTTCCTCGACGAGACGAAGTCGGTGCTGTCGGCCCGGGTCGAGAGCCGGCTGGGCCGCCCGCGTGACCGTGCCCGCGACCTGCTGACCCGCTGACCTGCTGACCTGCTGACCTGCTGACGCTGACCTCTCAGGCTCAGCGCCGCCGCGTGTGGTCGGTACCGGTGCGACGACCGAGGTGCGGGCGGACGCGCGCCGGCTGGGGGTCGACCGGCAGGGGCCGCGGGGGCTTCGGCGCGTAGCGCCGGTCCTGCGACGGGTGGATGGTGAGCTGGCCCCGCCCGCCGCGGTCGCCGGTGTAGATGCCGGTCCGGAGGAAGAAGACAAGAAGCGTGAGCTCCGGGACCAGCGCCACCGGGACCGCGACCACCGGCGAGACGATGCCCTCGGCGACCAGCACGCCCAGCGTGCAGGACGCGACCGTCCCGACGATGAGCAGGGCCGTCACCCCGGCGCGCGAGACGCCGAGGAGCACGAGCCGGTGCGCGGTGTGGTCGGTGCCCCCGAGGAAGATCTTGCGTCCGTTCATCACCCGGGAGATGACGACGAGCGTGGTGTCGAACACCGCGGGACCCACCATGAGCACGACCGCGACGATGCTCGCGCCGTGGGGGACGGGGGTGCGCAGCTTGAGGGAGATCACCGCGAGCAGGAACCCGAGGAACAACGACCCGGCGTCGCCCATGAAGATTCGTGCCGGGGGCCAGTTGTAGATCAGGAAGGCGAGGCAGGCGGAGGCCACGACCACCGCGAGCCCGCCCACGATCTGCTGGCCGTTGATCAGCGCGGTGACGGCGAGCGCCGAGGCCACGACGGTCGCGATCGAGCCGGCGGCGGCGTCCATGTTGTCGAGGAGGTTGAACGAGTTGGTGATCACGACGATCCACACGATCGTGATCACGTAGTCCAACGGGCTGCCGAACAGCTCGATGTGTGCACCGGCGGCGGCGGCGGCTCCGGCGGCGGCCGCCTCGATGAGCAGGCGCATACCGGGACGTACGGTGCGGATGTCGTCGAACAGTCCCGTCACCGCCACGAGCAGCGCAGCCGCGAGGATCGTGGCGGCTTCGGCCTTCCAGCCGGGGAGGACGAGCGAGCACAGCAGCGCGCCGACGGCGATGGCCATCCCGCCGAGGTACGGCGTCGGCCGGCTGTGGGCTTTCCCGGGCGCCGGGTTGTCGGTGATGCCGCGTCGGAGCGCGACGAGCCGAGCCACCGGGACGAGCGCCGCGACGAGGAGGAACGTCACGCCACCGGCGAGTGCGATTCGCCAACCGTCGACCATGGTGCCTGCCGTCTGCCGGGGGAAACTGACTGCCCTCCGCCCAAGGAGTAAGAGAAACAAAGGTGCGCAGCCGCGGCGGCTGACCATACACAGGATCGTCCGGAGTTACCAGGGCTCCTGCGAAATGAGAAACAGCGTTGACAATTCGATCGGACGAAACGGTACAAAGCGCGCACTGGAATCGAGACGGTGAGGGAGAATGCCGGAACCCGTCAGGCGGAGCGCCGGCGCCTCCTGTCTCGTGCTCGCCCCGCACCCCGCCGACGAGGCGATCGCTGCGGCACGACGATCGCGCGCAAGCGAGCGGCGGGCACCCGGGTGGCGATCGTCGTCGCCACCGACGGGCGCTCTTCGACGCGCTCCACGCGGTTGACCGAAGCGGAGTTCGCGGCCGTCCGGGCCGAGGAGACCCGGCGGGCCGCCGCCGCCCTCGGCGTGCCGCCCGACCGCCGGGCCTGGCACACGCTCCGGGCGCTCGTGCGCAGTGTCCGCGACGTCGACGGAGGTCGTGCAGACCGGTGCGTACCTCGAGGACAAGTGCCGGGCGGTGGCGTGTCACCGGTCGCAGACCACCAACCTCACCGGGGGAGGACGAATGGCAGGTGCTCCCGGCGGACTTCCTCCCGTGCTTCCTCGGCGCCCGCGAGATCTTCTTCCCGGCCGACTGAGACACGCGGCGGCGTCACCGGTCAGGTCAACGCCGCCGGACCCGATTGGCCATGGCGGTGTAGAGAGCGTCGTGGTCGGCCGCGAGGCGGTCGGGCGAGAAGTGCTCGCCGCGTGCGCCGCCGCCGCGTCGCCGAACCGCTGCCGGCGCAGCGGGTCGGTGAGCAGCGTGCGCACCGCGGCCGCCAACGCCGTCGTGTCGGGCGCGGTCACGTAGCCGCTCACCCCGTCGATCACCACCTCGCCCGCGCTCCCGACGTCGGTCGTCACCGCCGGCAGGCCCACCGACGCAGCCTCGATGAGCGTCACCGGCATGCCCTCGTTGTCGGAGGTGAGCACCATGAGGTCGGTCGCGGCGTAGACCGTCTCCATGTCGGCGCGCCACCCGGTGAGCACGAGCCGGTCCCCGAGCGCGCGAGCAGCCAGCTGCATGTCGTCGTGCAGCTCGCCGCCGCCGACGACGAGGAACCGGGCGTCGGGCACGGCGTCGTGCAGCCGGCGGGCGACGTCGACGAAGCGGTCGGGCCGCTTCACCGGCGCGAGCCGGCCGACGAACGTCGCGACCACGTCGTCGGGTGCGAGACCGAGCTCGGCGCGAGCCTGCGCCCGGTCGGGAAGCGGTCCGAGGCGCACGCCCGGCGCGACGACGGTGTACTGGTGGCGGCGCCCGATCCCGGCCGCGAGGAGCTCGTCGCGCACGCGCTCGCCCACGGACACCAGGCGGGTGGTCGGTCGGGCGAGGTAACGCTCGACCGTGGCGACCGCCTTCGTCTTGGCCGGCGAGAAGTAGCCGTGGAGCAGGTGCCCGTGGAACGTGTGCACGGTCGACGGCACCCGCAAGCCCCAGGCCGCGGGCCGCCCGAGCACACCGGCCTTGGCCTTGTGCGTGTGGACGATGTGCGGCCGGAACCGCCGGATCGCGGCATGGATCTCGAGCGCCGCCTGGGCGTCGCCGAAGGGATTCGGGGAGCGCCCGAGGCCGCGCACCTGCTCGACCACCAGCCCGGGCGCCCGCAACGACACGTAGTCGCCTTCGTGCGGGTCGATCTCACCCGCCAGCACGACCTGCTGGAACCGCTCGGGATCGAGCCGTTCCGCGAGCACCGACACCTGGAGCGCGGGTCCGCCCACGTTGAGCCGGTCGATGAGGCGCAGCACGCGGATGCGCTCCACCGTCACACCACCTCCGCGTAGACCGCCAGCGTTCCCTGCACCATCGCCTCGAGCGAGAAGTCCTCGTTCGCGCGGCGCATGGCCTGGTCGCCGAGCCGGCGGCGCAGTGCGGGGTCGTCGGCGAGCGCGGCGATGGCCCGGGTGAAGCCCTCGGTGGAGCGTGCGCGGCACCACGAAGCCCGTGACGCCGTCGACGACGATCTCCGGGAGCGCGCCGACGTCGGTCGCGAGCACCGGACGGCCGGCGGCCATGCCCTCCAGGGCCGCGAGCCCGAAGCCCTCGCCGAACTCGGGCTGGGTCGGGAACGCGAGCACGTCGCACGCGGCCATGAACTCGGCGATCTGCTCGACGAAGCCGAGGAAGCGGACGCTGCCCGCGGGACACCGGGACGCGGCGCGTGCCTCGAGGCTGCGTCCGCAGCTCGCCGACGCCCGCGACGAGCAGGCGCAGGTTCGGACGGGTCTGCGCGGCGTCGCCGAAGGCGTCGATGAGCACGTCGTGACCCTTGCCCTCGATGAGTCGGGACGCGACGCCGACCACCACCTCGTCCGGGGTGAGCCCCAACGCGGCCCGGGCCGCCGCCCGCTCCTCGTCGGTGCGGGCGAAGCCGCTGGCGTCCATCCCGTACCGAACGGTGCGGATGCGGTCGGGGGGAGCGAGACGCTCGTCGCGGACGAACCGGGCGACGTGCTCGGAGATCGCGATGCGGCGCGCGCTCATGCGCCCCACCGCACGGCCGGCGGTCCGGTAGGGGTTGCGGAGGTAGAAGTCGGGGGTGGCGTGCACCGACGAGACGCCCGTGCGGCGGGTGACCGCCGCGGCCAGCTGCCCGTACACGTCGGCGTGGACGAGGTGCGTGTGCACGATGTCGGGATCGAACGAACGGATCTCGCGCACGAGCCCGGGCAACAACGCCGGGTTCAGGTCCCGCCCACCGGCTTCAGTGGTGACGTCCACGCCGGTGGCCCGCAGCTCCTCGACGAACCGCTCGCCGTCGCCGGTGACCAGCACGTGCATGCGCACGTCGACGCCCGCCGCCGCCAGCGCGGGCAGGAGGAAGAGCAGGTGGCGCTCCGAGCCCCCGATGCCCTTGACCCGCTGCACGTGCAGGACCCGCAGCGGGTTGTGCGCCATCGGTGGACACTAGCGGCGAGCTCCGTTGCCACGGTCATGGGGCCCGGTCCCACGTCGACACGAGGTCAGATGGCGGGGGCGTCCGTTCCGAACCATTCCGCGAGGTGTGGCCGCACGTCGGCGAGCGCCCGCGCCGAGCGGTCACGGTCCGAGACCGTGGGGTCGGGGAGCGGCCAGGGGATCGCGAGCTCGGGGTCGTCCCAGGAGACCGCGAGGTCGAGCGCGGGGTCGTGGGGCGCGTCCATCCGGTAGCAGATGTCGGCGGCGTCGGACAGCACCTCGAACCCGTGCACCATGCCCGGTGGCACCCACAGTTGCCGGTGCTCGACGTCGTCGAGGATCAGCGAGTCCCACCGGAGGTAGGTGCTCGACCACGGGCGGAGGTCGAGCACGACCTCGAAGACCGTGCCGCGCGCGCAGCGCACGAGCTTGCCCTCGCTGAGCGAGGTGCGCCCGTGGAGCCCGCGGAGCACGCCGTGGCGCGAGCGCGACTGGCTCTCCTGCACGAACGCGGCGGGGTCGATGCCGACGTCCCGCAGGAGCTGCTGTTCCATCGTGCGCACGAAGAAGCCCCGGTCGTCGTGGTGCGCCGTGCCCTCGAACACCACCACGTCCTGGAGGGTCCACGCCCGGGTGTCCATCACGACGCGCCGGACGCGGGCGCGAGCAGGTCGTGCTCGAGGAGGCGGTCGGCCGCCTCCCGGACCGCGCCGAAGGGCAGGTCGGCGCGCTCCGCGATGGCGAGGAGGTCGTGCGTGCCGTCCGACTGGTTGAGCACCCACAGCAACGACATCTCCGCCGCGCGCTTGTCCATCGACGCGCCGAGCGCGCGGTAGAGCCCCCGCCGCCCCAGCTGCGGCTCGCCCTTCGGGCTCAGGTTCAGATAGGTGTCGTTGCCCTCGAGCACGTCGACGATCTCGGTGACGGCGGCGAAGGCGTCGGCAAGCTGCTCGGGCTGCACGAACGCGAGATCGTCGGCCGACGTGTGGTACTCGGGGTACTCGCCGTGCGGGGTGCGGCCGAGCCGTCCGACCGGGAGGTCGAAGCCGGGGGAGCAGAACTGTCGCTCGTCGTAGCCGTACGGCGAGAAGTCGACGACGGTGTGCGCGCCACCCCGCGTCCGCAGCACGTGCGCGGCGGCGCGGTCGATCGTGGTGTCACCGCGCCGGCTGCGCTTGTAGGTGAGGCCGCCGGGATCCCCCAGACCGGTGACGACGAGCCCGTGGTCGATCCGGTCGAGCCCCTCGTCGTTCCGGGACAGCCACACGATCGAGCCGATGGTGCCGGGGATGAACAGGAGCCGGTACGAGAGCTCCAGGGCGCGCTCGCGCAGCGCCCGCCCGAGGAGCGCCAGGAGCGCCATGCCCGTGGTGTTGTCGTTGGCCAGCGACGGGTGGCACACGTGGGTGGACAGCAGCACCTCGCGCTCGCTGCGGCCGGGGATCAGGCACTCGCCGTAGGTCAGCGAGCCGTCCTCGAGCGTCGCGTCGATGCGCACGTCGACCTCGTCGTCGGGCAGCTGGGCGAGGGCGTCGTGCGTGAGGCAGAAGCCCCACGAGTCGTCGTAGTACGAGGTGCGGTACGGCACGCTCGTGGGCCGATCGGGGAGCGTGTGGAGGTGCTCGCGCAGTGCGCTCACCGGCATCCGCTCGTCGACCGGAGCGCTGTAGCCGACCACGTGCAGGTTCGACGGCGCGGAAGTCGATCAGACGCTGCCCGTGGCGGTCGGCGACGTACGCGTCGCGGATGTTCCACTCGCGCGGCACCGTCCAGTCGAGGGCGGGCGTGCCCGACGGGACCTCGTGGACGGTGAGCGGGACGTGGCGCCCGAGGAGGTCGAGCGTCGCGCGGACACCGTCGCCGGTGATGCTGCGACAGATCGGGAACAGCTCGGTGCAGAGTGCGTGGAGCTCACGGCCGACGTGCGGCGCGATGGCGCCGGTCTGCTCCGCCCCGTCACCCACCG
>CAVRZT010000005.1:0-110928 GCA_963725775.1 uncultured Actinomycetes bacterium | reverse complement strand
CAAGTCCCCCCTCGCCCACCGGTCCCGGCAGGCGCGTGCGCACCGGGTGATCGCACACGGAAATTGGCCGCCGGCGAGCGATCTCGCGCAAGATCAGCCGCATGCGACCGCTGCCGGTGACCGGACCGTCGATCGAGCAGTCGACCCCCGGCGACTATTCCCTCCCGCGCCCGTCCGCGGCCACGCCGAACGTCGTGCTGATCGTGCTCGACGACCTGGGCTTCGGGCAGCTGGGGTGCTTCGGCTCCGGCATCTCCACGCCCGCCATGGACGGCCTGGCTGCCCACGGCCTGCGGTACAACCACTTCCACGTCACCAGCCTCTGCTCGCCGACCCGCGCATGCCTGATGACCGGGCGCAACCACCACGCGGTCGGCATGGGATTCCTCACCGACCTCCCCATGGCGTTTCCCGGATACACCGGCCGGGTGCCGAAGTCGGCCGCGCCGCTGCCCCGGGTGCTGCGCGACGAGGGGTACAACACGCTCGCGGTGGGGAAGTGGCACCTCGTGCCCAGCGGCGAGCGCTCCTCGGCGGGGCCGTTCGACCGGTGGCCGCTCGGTTTCGGGTTCGAGCGGTACTACGGCTTCCTGCAGGGTGACACCAACCACTGGGCGCCACACCTGGTGGAGGACAACCACTACGTGGAGCAGCCGGCGGCGGCTGACGGTCGCAACTACCACCTCACCGAGGACCTCGCCGACCGGGCCATCCGGTCGGTCACCGCGGAGCACGAGGCCGCGCCCGACCGTCCGTTCCTCCTCTACTTCGCGGTCGGTGCGATGCACGCGCCTCACCACGTCACACCGGAGTGGATCGAGCCGTACTCGGGCGCGTTCGACGCCGGCTGGGACCACTGGCGCGACGAGGTGTTCGCCCGGCAGCTGGCGAGCGGGGTCGTCCCCGCCGGGACCGAGCTGAGCGTTCGCCCCGGGTGGATCGACGAGTGGAGCTCGCTGTCGGCTGATGCCCGGCGGATGCTGGCGCGCCAACAGGAGGTCTTCGCCGGCTTCCTGTCGCACGCCGACGCGCAGATCGGACGCGTCCTCGCGCAGCTCGAGCGCCTGGGCGTGCTCGACGACACGCTCGTCATGCTGATCTCCGACAACGGCGCCAGCGGTGAGGGCGGCGCGCTCGGCACCTTCAACGAGCACCGCTTCACCGAGCACGTGCCCGACACCGTCGAGGGCAACCTCGCGTGGTCCGACGAGCTGGGCGGCATCCGCAGCTACCCGCACTACTCCTGGGGCTGGGCGTGGGCCGGTAACACGCCGCTGCGCCTGTGGAAGCGCTACACGTGGCTGGGCGGCACGCGCACCCCGCTGATCGTGCACTGGCCGCGTGGTTTCGCGGCGCGGGGCGAGGTGCGAGACCAATTCGTGCACGCCGTCGACCTCATGCCGACCGTCCTCGACGTGGCCGGGATCGATGCGCCGACGGAGGTCGACGGTGTCTCGCAGCAGCCCTTCGACGGCGTGTCGATGCGCGCCACCTTCGCCGACGCGTCGGCACCCTCGCCGCGGTCGGTGCAGTACTTCGAGATGCTCGGGTCGCGGTCGATCGTCGTCGACGGTTGGAAGGCCACCACCGATCACGTGTCGAAGGGCGTGGTCGACGAGGAACGCTTGATGGAGGGCAGTCGCACGTTCACGGACGACGTGTGGGCGCTGTTCCACCTCCCCGACGACTTCTCGGAGAGCCGCGACGTGGCCGCCGACCATCCCGACGTGTTGCGCGCGCTGCAGGAGCGGTGGGCGGTGGAAGCGGGCCGCAACCAGGTGTTCCCGCTCGTCGACGAGCTCATCGGCCGGATCGCCGCGGCGGTGCCGTGGCCCAACCCGGTGCCAACGAGCGCGGTGTACCGGCCCGAGGGCGGCCCGGTCCCCGACGACTCGGTGGCGCGCCTGTTCGGCGGCTTCCGGCTCGCGGCCGAGGTCGACGTCCCCGACGCGGGCGCCGCCGGCATCCTCGGCGCGATGGGCGACTGGACCGGCGGCTTCGCCTTCTTCGTGCGTGACAGGCGCCTCGTGTTCGTGCTCAACCGCGCCGGCGACGAGGGCCGTGTCGAGAGCGCGGTCACCGTCCCGTCCGGTCGGCACGAGCTCGCGTGCGTGTACACGCCCGGCCTCGCCGGACCCGGTGTCTGCCTGTATCACGACGACGAGCTGATCGCGCACGCGGTGCTGCCCGTCACCGCGCCGTTGGTGTTCCAGCACGGCGGCACCATGTTGATGCTCGGCGCGATCGCGGTCTGCCGGTCGCGGCCGACTACGAGCCGCCGTTCGCCTGGAACGGTGCGCTCCACCAGCTCGTGATCGAGACCGGTCCCGCGATCGCGCCGTCGATCCTCGAAGAAGCACGAGCACTGCTACACAGCGAGTGACGCGGAGTGGTTGCGCGGCGGCTCCGGCGGAACCACACCTCATGAAGGTGGTCGACCGCGCGGTCGAGCGGGCCGACGGCTGGCAGCAGCGTCACCGTGCGCCGGCGTGCATCGTCGGCGTGGTCAAGAAGTACGGCGACGACCGGGGCGGGCACCTCGCCGCCCTGATCACGTACGGCGGCTTCCTCTCGCTGTTCCCGCTGCTCCTCGTGCTCGTCACCGTGCTCGGGTTCCTCTTGCACGACAACCCGTCGCTGCGCCACGACCTCCTCGACTCCGCGCTGGCCGACTTCCCGGTCATCGGTCCGCAGCTGCGCAAGAACGTCGGGGCGTTGGACGCGAACGGGCTCGCCCTGGCGATCGGTCTGCTCGGGCTCGTCTGGAGCTCACTGGGGTGGCGCAGGCGGCGCAGCACGCGATGGCGCAGGTGTGGAGCATCTCGGTGGCGCGCCGCCGTCGTTCTTCCCGCGGTTGGCGCGGTCGCTCCTCGTGCTCGGCGTGCTCGCACTGGCCATCGGGGCGACGACTGCCCTCACCGCGGTGGCAACGTTGGTCCCGAGCTCGATCGTCGTCACCGTGGGGTCGACTGCGCTGCTCGTCGTGGCCAACGTCGCGGTCTACTGGCTCGCGTTCCGCGTGCTCACGCCGAACGAGGTCGCAGCACGCGAGCTGTGGCCCGGCGCGGTCGTGGGCGGGGTGGCGTGGACGGGGCTCCAGGCGCTCGGGGGCTGGCTGGTGGCGCGCCAACTCCGCCACACCAGCGAGCTCTACCGCACCTTCGGTGTCGTGCTCGGCCTGTAGTTCTTCTTGTACCTCGCGGCCCAGATCGTCGTCTACGCCGCGGAGGTCAACGTGGTCTGGGCGCGCCACCTCTCTCCGCGGTCGTTGAAACCGCCGCCGCTCACCGAAGCCGACGAGCAGGTCCTCGCCGACATCGCCAAGACCGAGGCCCGGCGACCGGAGGAGACGGCCCGCGAGCTAAGTTGCACGCGCCTCAGAAGTGGCCGCAACAACGGTTGCGCCCCGCCACCAGGATGAGGCGAGACCGATACCGACGCCCAGCCGCCGAGAGAGAGTCGAGCAGGCGCAGGCCCAGCGGGGGTGCTGGGAGCAGGACGCGCCCCCGACCTGAGGGGATCCTGAGGCCCCCTCGGGGGTGCGGTGGCTTCTGATGTGCGCCGGGTACCGAAAAGGGTGCACAATGGAGGGTCACTCAGTACTGCTGCGTCCCGGCCCGAACCCCCGGGGACCAGTCCGCCGGGGCGCCCCCCATTCCGGCACCAATCGAGGAACAAGGACGCATCCCCCGTCGTTCTACTTTCGACGGTCGCTCTCTCCCCCCGGGCGACCGAACTTCTACCTCTCGGGAAGGCACCGTGGCTCGAGTTCGCAACCGCACCGAACGGGACAACGAGGATCTCGTCCGTCTGTACCTGGAAGACATCGGTCGTCACCAGCTGCTGACGAAGGACGACGAAGCGCGCCTCGCCCAGGACATCGAGGCCGGTAAGGCCGCGCGCGAGACCCTCGACACCGTCGACAAGGGACTCACCCGCACGGAGAAGCGTGACCTGCAGCGACTGGTGCGCAAGGGCGAAGCCGCCCAGCGACAGTTCGTGCAGTCCAACCTCCGGCTGGTCGTGTCCATCGCCAAGCGCTACCAGGCGTCGGGGATGCCCCTCCTCGACCTGGTCCAGGAAGGCAACCTCGGTCTGATCCACGCGGTCGAGAAGTTCGACTGGCGCAAGGGTTTCAAGTTCTCCACGTACGCGACGTGGTGGATCCGCCAGGCCATCCAGCGCGGCATCGCCAACGCCGGACGCACCATCCGGCTGCCGGTCCACGCGGCCGACAACCTGGCGCGGCTCCAGAAGGAGCGCGCCGGGCTCGAGGCGCGTCTCGGCCGGCCGGCCACGCTCGACGAGCTGGCGGCCGAGCTCGACCTCGCCCCCGAGCGGGTGAAGGAGCTGATCCCGCACCTCGCCGAGCCGGTGTCACTGGAGACCCCGGTGGGCGAGGACGGCGAGACCGAGCTGGGCGACCTGGTCGAGGACCGCGGCGCCGAGTCGCCGTACGAGTCGGCGGCCCGGGCGATGCTGCCCGCCGAGATCGAGAAGCTCCTGGCCGTGCTCGACGAGCGTGAGCGCTACATCCTCACGTTGCGCTTCGGGCTCGACCGGGGCGAGCCCCGCACCCCCGACGAGGTCGGCCAGCTGGTCAACCTCAGCCGGGAGCGGGTGCGCCAGATCGAGGCCCGGGCCCTGGCCCGCCTCCGCCACCCGTCGGTGGAGATGGGTGCGCGGGCGCTGCTCGCCGGTTGATCCTCCTCTAGCTCCCGTCCAGACCCAACTGCAGGCGTTGCGCCACTGTGCGCAGCGCCTGCATCGCGCGGTACACGCGCTGGCGGGCCGCGTGCTCGGTGGTCTGGAGCCGGGCCGCCACTGCTTCGTAGTCGAGCTCTTCGACGAAGCGGAGGTGCAGCACCTCCTGGTGGCTGCGGGGCAGGTCGGCGAACGCGGCGCGCGGGAGCGCCCCGGCCTCCGCCCGCAGCACCTGCGCTTCGGGCTCGAGCTCGAAGGAGATCTCGTCGGGGACGTCGGCCCACGGCTCCACCGACACGCGGGCGCGCGCCCGGGCCTGGTCGGTTGCGAGGTTGCGCACGATGCGGAGGAGGTACCACTTGGCGCGCTCCGGCTCGCGCAGCGTCGCGCCCGCGGCGAGCGCGCGCACCACCGCGCTCTGCGCCAGGTCCTCGGCGTCGGCGTCGTTGCGGGTCAAGGAGCGGGCGTAGCGGAAGAGGTCGGCGCGGTGCTCCACCACCAACTCGCGCAGATCGACGACCTCCTCCGGTTCGCGCGCTCTCCCGGCGCCGCCGTGCGCCCTCCAGATCCGCCCCATCGGTGCCCGCCCTCCCTCGATCTCCGCCCAGTCACCGAGAGTGGCGACACCGTACAGTCCGGTCGCGCAGGCGGCAATGGGTTCGCGATCGGTGCCGATGGTGGGGTCTACGCTCCCTCGCCGTGCCCCGCGTCCTGGTCACCCGCCAGCTGCCGGAGGGGGGGCTCGATCCGTTCGTCGCCGCCGGACACGAGATCGTGCAGCGCGACGGCGACGAGCCCTGGCCCGCCGCCGACCTGCGGGCCGCGGTCGCCGACGTGGACGCGGTGGTCTGCGTCCTCACCGATCGCATCGACGCCGACGTCCTGCGGGCGGGCGCGCCGCGGCTGAAGGTCGTCGCCAACGTGGCCGTGGGCTACGACAACGTCGACCTCGCCACCGCTTCCGAGCTCGGGATCGCGGTCTGCAACACGCCGGGGGTGCTCGACGAGACCACCGCCGATCTCGCCTTCCTCTTGCTGCTCGCGGCGGCGCGGCGGACGTCCGACGCCGAGGCCGACCTCCGCCAGGGCCGCTGGACCGGGTTCCACATCGGCGACTTCCTGGGCGTCGACGTGCACGGCGCGATGCTCGGTGTCGTCGGCTATGGCCGCATCGGCCAGGCGGTCGCGCGACGCCGCGTCGGGATTCGGCATGGAGGTGCTGCACCACTCGCGCCACGACACCGGCGTTCCGGGCTGGGTGGCCGACCTCGACGACCTGTTACCACGCGTCGACTTCGTCTCGCTCCACGTTCCCCTGCACGACGGGACGCGCGGGCTGATCGACGCCCGCCGGCTCGCGCTCATGAAGCCGTCGGCGGTGTTGGTGAACACGGCGCGCGGTCCGGTCGTCGACGAGGAGGCGCTGGCCGTCGCGCTCGAGGACGGCACGATCTTCGCCGCCGGCATCGACGTCTACGACCGCGAGCCCCAGGTGCACCCGCGTCTGCTCGCCGCCCCGCACGCGGTGCTGCTGCCGCACATCGGGAGCGCGTCGGGGGCCACGCGCCGGCGCATGGCGCAGCTGGCCGCCGAGGGTGCGGTCGCCGTCCTCGCGCGGCGAGCGGCCCCCCAACCTCGTCACCGCGTGAGTCAGGCGGCGTGCCGCCGTCCCGACCACTGCCGCGACGCCGGCGAGGAGCCCCGCGGCGACGAGCACGATGGCGATCGTGAAGGTGAAGAAGCCGACGGCCCACGCCACCTCGCCGGGAACGGCCGACCGCCAGGACTCCGGCCACGGCGGCGCGAACACCCGCGAAGGCGAGTGCGAAGAGGCCGACGCCGCTCGCGATGAGCTTCCACCAGAACCCACGCGAGGGAACCGCGCCCCGCTGCCGGAGCAACGAGGTGAGGATCCACGCGAGCAGGAGCATCAGGAACAGGGCCGCGAATGCGCCACCGACGACCGCGAACACCACGATGCCGACGGTCGTCGCGATCGCCGCGGCCAGGAGCTTGCCTTGCGGACTCATCGTCATGAACGCCTCCAGGTTGCGGACGGGAACAGTCGTGAACAGATCGCGGCCCGTCGTCAGCCAGGCCACGCCGGCCGGCATCGCGGCGCTGGTCGCGGTGCAGCTGCACCATGAGCGCTCCGTACTCACGACGGAAGCGCCGCGGATAGAGGTGCAGCAGCACGCGGTAGACGCGCCCACTGCTCATCCGGCGTGTCCCAACGACGGGCGCGACCGGCCCGCGTTGCGGAGCAGCGTCTCGAGCCGGTTGACCTCGGCCGCGCAGGCGCGCTCGCCCGCCGTGGTGATGCGGTAGTACCGACGGCGCTGGTCGTCGAGAGCGGGATCGGGTCGTTCCTCCGTCTCTTCGATGAGGCCGTCGCCGAGCATGCGCTTGATCGCCCCGTACAGGGTGCCCGGACCCATGCGGACCACGCCGTCGGTGAGCTGCTCGACGCGTTGCATCAATGCGTAGCCGTGCTGCTCCCCGTCGCGCAGGGCGAGCAGCAGGTGGAACACGGCCGGAGGGAGTGGCCCTCCGGCCTCGACGTTGCGGCGCTTGGTCGCAGCCACCCCGATGCCTCCGTCCCTCGAACTATCGAGCGTCGATGTATCGAGTCACGATATAGTACGAGAGACGCGCACGTCAAGGTTTTGATGACGCGACGGAGGTCGGATGCCGGGCTCGAGTGGCGGAGGGAGAGGGATTTGAACCCTCGAGGGAGCTATTCACCCCCTACTCGCTTAGCAGGCGAGCACTTTCGGCCTCTCAGTCATCCCTCCGAGATCCGAGGAGTCTATTTCCCCCAGCCGACGACCATGCCGGGTGAGAACGAACGCTCCGATCGACGCAGGACTGGCGGGAGGCGAGCAGGTACCTTCGGCACATGGACCCGGTGGAGGCGCTGGAACGGATCGCCACGCTGCTCGAGCACGAGCGCGCCGGTCGCTACAAGGAGGAAGCGTTCCGCAAGGCGGCCGACGCCATCCGCGGACGCCCGCTGGACGAGCTGCGCGAGCTCGCCGCCACGGGCCGCCTCGGCGATCTCCCCGGCATCGGCTCCAGCACCGCCCGGGTCGTCGACCAGGCGCTGGCCGGCGAGGTGCCCGAGTACCTGGCGCGCCTCGAGGCCGAGGCCGCGCCCGACTCCGGCCCGGGCGCGCCGATCCGGGCCGCGCTTCCAGGGCGACCTTCACCTGCACTCCGACTGGTCCGACGGTGGCGCCACCATCGAGCAGATGGCCCGCAAGGGGGCCGAGCTCGGGCACGCGTACCTCGCGCTCACCGATCACTCGCCGTCGCTCACGGTGGCGCACGGTCTCGACGCCGAACGCCTCGAGTCGCAGCTCGCGCTGGTGGCGCGACTCAACGAGGAGCTGGCGCCGTTCCGCATCCTCACCGGTGTCGAGGTCGACATCCTCGAGGACGGTCGCCTCGACCAGGACTCCGATCTGCTCGCCGAGCTCGACGTCGTCGTGGCCAGCGTGCACTCCAAGCTCCGCATGAGTGAGCAGCCGATGACCGACCGCATGGTCGCGGCCATGGCCAACCCCAACACCGACATCCTCGGCCACTGCACCGGCCGCATGGTGCTGGGCAAGGGGCGACCGGAGTCGACGTTCGACGCCGACCTCGTGTTCGCCGCGTGCGCGCACTTCGACAAGGCGGTCGAGATCAACTGTCGGCCCGAGCGGCTCGATCCGCCGATGCGGTTGCTGGAACAGGTCGTCGCCACCGGCTGCAAGGTGTCGATCGACAGCGACGCGCACGCGGTGGGTCAGCTCGAGTGGCAACCGTACGGGTGTGCGCAGGCGGCGGAGGCCGGTGTCCCGGTCGAGCGCATCGTCAACTCCTGGCCCGCCGAGCAGCTGCTGGAGTGGACGGCATCGCACAGCTGATCGTGGTCAGCCACCGAACGACTGTCGGTGGTCAGGTCAGCTCCCGGACGCGCCCGGTCTCCACCTCGTAGACGAACCCGCGGATGTCGTCGCGGTGCAGGAGCAGCTCGGAGTCACGGAGGCGGGCGACCGACGCGCGCACGCTCGCCTCCAGGTCGTCGAACGCGCCGAGCGGGGTCCGCGGCGGGAGCCCGAGCGCGTTCGGGTCGAGCCCCTGCATGCCGCACCGGGTGTGCTGCACGACCATGACCTCGTGAGTGCCGAGCACGCGCTGCGACACCGCGATCGAGCGTTCCGCGTCGTCGGTCACGATGCCACCCGCGTTGCGCAGGACGTGCGCGTCGCCCGGCACCAACCCCAGCGCGAGCGCAGGGTCGATGCGCGCGTCCATGCACGTGAGGAGCGCGACCGCGTGCGCCGGATGGGGCTCGAGTGACCCGTGCGCGAACGTGGTGACGAAGCGGTCGTTGTTCCGGAGGAGGTCGTCGATGGCACCCACGCGCCCGAGTCTCGCATCCGGCGCGCCGCACGCTTGACACGAGGCCGCGCGCGGGCGGAGTGTGAGTGCCCGGTGTCGCCGTCACCCGCGACGGGAAGGAGGCGATGCTGTCGTTCGAGTGCACCCTCGTGCACTGCGCCACTCGGGTCTCGGCGGGCCACCCAGAGGGCAGGAGACGCAGCGGCCCGGAGCCGCCGGATCCCGAGGAGGGCGAGCGCCACGGGGCCGACGGCTGTCGCCTCCTCGCCGCCCAGGTGGCCGGAGAGATGTCCGGCACCCACGTGTTCACGACGGAGTTCGAGACCGGCGAGGCCTGGGGCGAGTGACGACAGCCCCGTCGACACCGAGCTCCAGGCGTTGCTCGACCGGGTCGAGCGTGACGACAGCCCCGTCGACACCGTGGCGATGAGCATCGTCACCGAGATCCCGCTCGGTCGCAACGCGTCGACGCGGCGCGGGGCGGCGGTCGAGGCGTACATCTCGCGGGTGCTGCCGGGTCGTTTCGAAGGCGCGGTCGGGCTTGCCAACATCGTGTTCGACTTCGTCGAGGGTCAGGGCGGCTCGAACTGCCGCTTGAGCCAGATGAGCAGCGCGGGCTCGATGACCGACTGCCTGGTCACGTCGTGGGAGCTCGAGAACATGCGGGCGATCGGTCGCCTCGGCGACGCGTACACCTCCGAACCGGAGGGCCAGCGGATCATGGAGATGCTCACCGGCACCGACGGGCCCATCACCCCGGTGGCCAGCGGCATCTACACCGACATCCCGCTGTAGCCGGGGAACGCCGGCGGGGCGGGTGCCGACCACCGCCCCGCCGGGGCCGCACGGCGCGGGACGCGCCCTACTCCGGCAGCTCGCCGAAGAAGCCGGTGACCCGGGCCAGGCGGCCGTCGTCCGCGAGCTCGACCACGTCGACGCCCTGCACGGTGACCGTGCCGTCGTCACCCGAGAGCTCCCAGGCGAACCGGGCCTGGTCGTGGTGCTGGTCGATGCCACTCAGGCGACGGAACCGCTGGCCCGAGTACTGCGCCTGCACCGCGGTCACCATGTCGCTCAGCGCGGCGTGACCGTCGGCCTCGAGCAACGGGTCGCGGTAGCGGCCGTCCTGGGTCCAGGCCCGCTCGATGAGCTCGGCTCGTGCCGCGGCATCGGGCTCGTTCCACATCGCCAGGTAGGTGTCGACGGTGGTGATGACGTCACTCATGGGACCTCCTCGGTCGTCGGGGGAGTGCTGTGTCGCCGTCGACCATGACGGACGCGGCGCGCCCGGGCCATGACCTGTGAGGTAAGCGAACCCGTGCGCGGTGGTCGTTAGGGTCGAGCCATGACCGTGGCCACCGCGACCCCCGGTGTCGGACCGTTGCTGAAGGACTGGCGTCGTCGGCGTCGACTCAGTCAGCTGGACCTCGCGGTGGAAGCCGACGTGTCGACCCGGCACCTGAGCTTCGTGGAGACGGGAAGGTCGAAGCCGTCCCGCGAGCTCCTGCTCCATCTCGCCGAGCACCTCGACGTGCCGTTGCGCGATCGCAACGGGTTGCTCCTCGCGGCCGGGTACGCGCCGGACTACCGCGAGACGCCGCTCGACGACGCGGCGATGACACCCGTGCGCGACGCGCTCGACAAGGTGCTCGCGGGCCATGAGCCGTTCCCGGCGGTCATCGTCGATCGGCGGTGGACCCTGGTGTCGGCGAACCAACCCGCGCTCGCGCTGCTCGCGGACGGCGTCGCGTCGGCACTGCTCGAGCCGCCGGTCAACACGTTGCGGGTGAGCCTGCACCCCGATGGCCTGGCCCCGCGCATCGTGAACTTCGCCGCGTACGCGCAGCATCTGGTGACGCTCGTGCACCGCGCCGCATCACTGTCGGGTGACCGCGCGCTGGACGACCTCGAGGCCGAGCTGCGCAGCTATCCGGGCGTCGGCGGCGACGACGCGCCCGAGATCGAACCTGGCATCGCGATGTTCGTGCCGCTCCAGCTGCGCACTGACGGCCGCGTCCTGTCGTTCTTCAGCACCATCGCCACGTTCGGCACCGCGCTCGACATCACGTTGGCCGAGCTGGCCATCGAGTCCTTCTTCCCTGCCGACCCGGCGACCGCCGCGGCGCTCCACGGATGAAGCCCGAGTGCGGCGCCGCTCAGGCCAACGCCGCCGCGAGCGCGGCGCCGGTGGCCGCCGAGTTCAGGTAGGGCTCGGGCGCGTGGGCGCGGTGGCCGTTGTCGACCAGCATCTCCTCCACCCGATCGCCAAATCGTTCGGTGAGCGACACCTCGGCGGCCTTGTCGCCGACCGCGCGCACGTTGACCCAGCGCTGCACCGCGCCCGGCCACTGGCCGCGGCCGTCGACCAGTGGTGGGTCGAGGTGGTCGCCCAGCATCGGCGAGGCCAGCGGTGAACCCAACGTCACGAAGGTGTGCACGTTCCAGTGCGGGTGGTTCGCGAGGGCCATGTATGCCAGCAACGTGCCCAGCGAGTGGGCGACCAGCGCGCAGGTGTCGTCGCCGATCAGGGGCTCGATGCGGCCGCGCGAGCTTGGCCCGGAGGTCGGGGTCGGTCGCCATGATCGTGACCATGTCGACGGTCCGGTCGAACGCCGCGTCGCTGGCGGCCTGGCCGAGCGCGGCGATGGCGTTTCCACCGGTGAGCCCGCTGAGCGCGTCGGCGATGCCCGCACGCGACTGCTCGAGCCGACGGTCGACGTCGGTCCCCGGCGCGTGCCGGAACAGGTCGCCGTAGAAGCAGACCTCCACGTCGTCGTCGGCGAGGGCGACATCGTGATGCCACAACCCGTCGCGCAGGGCCGGCAACCAGCGAGCCTTCAACTCGTTCGGTCCCCACAGCTCGTTGAACGCACCGTGCACCACGACGATCCGGGCCATCCGCCGACGCTACCGAAGTCGACCGTGCAGCGCGGCCCTTGTCACGCGCGACTGCACACGCGAAGATGGCTGTGACAGCCGCCTCGGGAGCTCGGCGTCGAAAAGGCTCTCCTCTCGCCTCCGGACCACACGAGAGGAAGCTCGATGATCGGCCCTCTGGATGCCGCGCGGGCGCGTCACTCGGCACGCGCCGACGTCGTTGTCGATGGTGTTCGACGATGTCAGGAAGAGGTTCACCTCGGCATCGTCTGGTCTGCACCCACGGTTCGTAGGTCCCCCCGGGGGTGGATCGCGGTCGGGAACCGTGGCGGGGCGAGCGTGCGACATAGGTACCGGCTCACCGTGCTGCTCGTACTCTGGACTGCGCTCTGGTCGTCGACCCTGTTCGGTGTGTTCGACTCGGGATCGGCGCACGCACTCGCGATCAGCGGGTCCACGGTCTCGGCCCGGCGCGTGAGCGCGACCGTCGGGCCGCGGGGTGACGCGTCAAACGCGCCGAACCCGAATCTGCACTACTTCGCCTTCGCGTTGGACGCGGTGACGTGGGCGACCAAGAGCCCGAATGCACCCGTGACGATGACCGTCGACCAACTGCGGGACGTGTTCGCGTGCCGCGTCACGAACTGGGCGCAGCTCCCCGGTGGACGCGAAGGCGCGATCCGGCGCGTGATGCCACCACCCTCGTCGGGTACCGCGATCGCGTTCACCCGGCTCCTCGGTGGCTCGTCGCCGTCGACGGTGTCGCGACCGGCCGACCCGAACGCGTACGGACCACTGGATCGGGGCTGTCCCGCAGTGCGCACCATGCAGGAGAACGTAGCCACCGACCGCGTGCTGCGCTCCGCGACCGTTGCCGCGCGGGCGATCCTTCCGTACTCGGCGGGGACGTGGGCCCGGCAGGCATCGCACGCGACCCGTCGCCCCCGCGACCGTCGCGGCGGGGTCCGCCTCGGTGCCCTCTCGACCGGCGGCGTCGCGCTGCACCCCCTCCGACCCGTGGGCGACGGCTCGAGTGGTCTCTGCAAGGGTGAGCACCGCGACGACATCCTCGAGGCCGGCCTCCTCCCGCTCGATCCGGCGAACGGCTCCTCGTCGACATGCCGGCTCGAGGTGCCGGTGCGGCCCGGGCTCGCGGACACCCCACCGCCCGCGGTGACGACGCCCACCACCACGACGATCGCGCCTGCCCGTCCGCCGGCGCCGACGCCCACGACGATCGCGCCGACGACGACCACCGCCGCACCCGGGACGACGCACCCGGCGGTCACCACGACGGTCCCCGCACCGACCGCGCCGCCCCCACCCGCCGTCCCCCTGGTGACGCCACCCGGACCGCTCACCGCGCCGCGCCTGTTCGCAGACAACTCGTTGTGGAACACGCCGAAGGACCCCACCGCGTTCGCGCCGGCGGCCGACGCCACCATCCAGCGCCTCCACTACGGGCTCAACAACAGCGCGTTCAGCCACCCGTTCTACCGGGCGAAGTCGACCGACCCGATGACCACGTTCCGGCTCGGCGCCTGGCTGGGGTCGACCGGCGACGACGATGGTCACGCCGGCCCCCGCCGGGATGCGTCCGGCATCGGGTTCCGACGGCGTGATGGCCGTGCTGCTGACCGACGGGACGCTGCTCGACATGTACGGCGTGAGCGGGGGTGGTACCGACTGGACCGCGACCTACTACGGGACGTCCGACGGCGTGCACGGCCCCGGGTTCGGCCAGCAGGGCACCTGGGCCGCGATCGGTACGACCGCGATCGGCTCTCCGCAGGCCGCCGGCACGATCCTGGCCGGCGACGTCGTCGCCGGCGTGATTCCGCACGCGCTCTTCATTGCCTACGACTACGCCGACGAGGGTGGTGTCGGCACGTCCGGCACGCCGAGCGTCGCACCCGCGGTGGCGCACGACGACGGCGGTGGGCCCGGGCCCCTTCCCCAGGGCGGCTTGCTCGTGGCGACCGGTGACATGCCGTCCGGCCTCAACGCGATGGAGCGGGCCTTGTGGACGGCGGCGCGCAGGTACGGCGTGTACGTCTGCGACCGGCTCGGCGGCGGCCCGATGTTCTCCGGCGACGGCTCGAAGGAGGTCGACGCGGCCTTCACCGATGGCGGTCTCACCAAGATCGGGCGTTCGCTCCGACTGGTCAAGACCTGGGGGTAGCCATGTGCGCGCCTGCCCACGTCACTCGGACCGCAACACCACTGCGGGCCGGGTGCGGGCGGCGAGTGCGGCCGGTGCGGCCGCGAGCAGGTTGGCGATCACCAGTGCGACCAGCGCAATCAGCACTACCGCGACGGTGGGGACCACCGGGACGCTCACGATCCCGAGGTCGTCGGCGAACCGGCTCCACAACCACCGCCCCACCGCGATGCCGAGCGGGATGCCGACGAGCAGCGAGACCGCCACGACGGTGGTGGCCTGACACGCGACCGTCGCCGCGCACCTGACCGCGTACGAAGCCGAGTGTCTTGAGCACCGCCAGGTCGCGTCGTCGACGGCGCACCGCGCTCACCAGGATGTACACGAGCGTCGCGATCGACACCGCGGCAAGGACCGCGCCGAGTACGTATGGCGTCCCCTCGACCCGCCCGAAGTTCACGATGTCAGTCGGTTTGCCCTGTGAGATGACGGCCACGCCGTAGCTCGGTTCACCGAGACGCGCGTTGAGGTGGTCGACGACCGTGCCGACGCGTGCGCCGGGTGCCAGCCGGATCAGGGCCGCCTCGGCCGCGGGCTCCAGCGATCGTCCCTCGATGTGCTCCCACCCCGCCCTGGTCACGAACGCCCCGTCACCGAGCCGACCGAGCACGCCGAAGAGCGGGAACACGGCGCGACCGACGATGCGCATCGGCACCGGATCCCGGTGGGACGCGAACGGTGCCGACGGCACGACGGCGCCGACCTGCAACCCCAGTGCCCGCAGCGTCCGCGTCCCGAGGGCGATCTCGTTCCCGCCGCGCGGGCGTCGTCCTTCCAGGATGGTGGGCCCCAGCCGACCGTCGACCGTGTCGACGGCGAGACCGTCGACCGGGCGGCCGTCGAGATCGAAGCCCACCTGCAGCCTGCCGACCGCGACCCCGGCGACGTGCCGGTCGGCGGTGAGGATCGGCACCCCGCGGGTGGGCAGCAGGTCGTCGTACGTGGTGAGCGCGACGTCCCAGGACTGGCCGTAGAGCGCGGGGGTCGCGAGGAGGTGGCTGAGCCCGGCCCCGAACGTGACGGCCGCGACCAGCGTGGTCACCCCCAGGGTGACCGCGGCCAGGCTGCTCCGCACCGCCACCGCGCTCCGGCCCCGACCCGCGTCCAACGCCATGCGCACGCCCACGCCAACCGGCAACGGCGCCTTGGCCAGCGCGCCTGCCCGGCCCCAGAACGAGAGGCGGCCGGGCGCGGACTCCGCCTCGACCGCGGTGCCGGCGGCCCTCCACGCCGGCCACGCCGCCAGCACCGCGACGAGTGCGGCGACGCCCACGGCCCCGACCACCAGGACGAACAGGTCGAGGTGGAACCCCGGTTCCGGCTCCGCGGTGCGGGCCAGTCCGGTGGGGAAGAACGTCGACGCGGCCACAGCGGTGACCACCGCGACCAGCCCGCCGACGATCCCGATCACGGCGGCGCGTCCGAGACCGAGCGCGAACCGCTCGCGCCGGCGCATGCCCAATGCCGCGAGCACCTGGGCGTCACTCTGCTCCGTGAACATCACGCGCGCCAGGAGCTGGCCGAGGATGAGCGCGCCGGCGACTGCGGCGAGCAGCGCGAGGATCCGGAGCGCGACCGCTTGCGTGTGCACCGATCGGTTCACGCCCGTCGCCAGGTCGCGCTGCACGACGAGGCTATTGGGTGCGCCGAGTCCGTCGAGTGCCCGGAGGAAGGCGTCGACGTCGCGGCTGCCGTGCTCGAGGCGCACCATCAGCTGGTCGGCACCCTCGGAGAACAGTGCGAGCTCGTCTTTCACCGGATACAGCGCGGGCGACGCGTGGATCAGGTACCGGCCGGTGCCCTCGATCTGCGGCGGGAACTCACCGGGCGACGCCTCGATGCCCACGATCGTCAACCGGTTGCCCGGGACGCGCGCCAGCACCCGCGTGCGGGCGGCCGCAACCGTCGCCACCTCCTCGGGGCTCAGGTCCGGGGGTGGCGCGCCCAGGACGGAGCGATCGAGCACCGGGATGTGGTCACCGACGTGCAGGTGGTACTGGTCGGCGAGGGCGAAGCTCACGACCGCCTCGGAGGGGTCGCGTGGGTCCGGGCGCCGCCCCTCCAGCATCCTGAACCGGTTGATCGACGTGCCGATCCGCCCGTTCGCGGGGATCAGGACGCCGACGCCGGCGCCGAAGCCGATCACGAAGAACGAGCCCGCGCGCGCGACCGCGGCGACGTGCGGCAACTTCCCGACCCGGTCGACGTCGAGCGCGCCGCCCTGGGGACCGAAGGCGTCGACGACGTTCGCCGAGACCTGCACGTCGTACGCGTCCTGGGCGCGCAGGAAGCGGCGGTACGAGGAGTCGGTGCGCCGGGCGCCCGCAGCCAGCGCGAGGACGGCACCGCCCGTGAGCCCGACGATCAGGGCCAGCGCCGACCACGCCCTCCACCTGCCCCGCAGCTCGATGCGGAGCCGGTACCACGTCGCCCTCACCTGCTCAGTGTCCGTCCGCCGGCTGCGTGCTGCCAGGGGGCCTCCGCACCGCCTCCGGGTGTGCTGGCACCCGCGGCTCCGCGGTCCGCTACTCGGTGTAGAAGCCGCCGTCCGGGTGGAGGATCTCGCCGGTGAAGTAGCTCGCCTCGTCGGACGCCAGGAACAGCGCGGTGTCGGCGATCTCCTGCGGCGTGCCCATGCGGCCCATCGGGATCTGCCGCTCGATGTGCCGCCGGGCTGCCTCGGGCATGAATTGCATGAGCGCGGTCATGTTGGTCTCGATGAACCCGGGGCCGATGGCGTTTGCCCGGATGCCGGCGCCGACGAGCTCCCGCGCCAGCTTCTTGGTGAGCCACCAGACGCCGGCCTTCGACACCCCGTACGGCAGCGATCCGGCGTCGGGGTGCTTGGCCGCGATCGACGCGATGGTGATCAAGCTGGCGTCCCGGGCGCAGCCGTGGTCGAGCATCGCGCCCACGCACGACTGCAGCGACTTGAGCGTGCCGGTGAGGTTGATGTCGAGCACCGACTGCCAGTCGTCGATGTCGAGGTTGACGAACCCCCGCGCCGGATCGGGTTCGTAGCGCTCGCGGATCGACTTCTGCGCCCGCTCGAGATCGCCCGACACGTAGCCGCCGGTGGCGACGCCGGCCGCGGTCACCACGACGTGCAGGCCGTCGAACTGCTCGATCGCGGTGCGGGCCATGGCGTCGTTGTCGGCGCGACTCGTGACGTCGACCGACACGAACGTGGCGCGCCCGCCGCCGGCTGCGATCTGCGCCACGGTCTCGGCGCCGGACCGTCGAGGAGGTCGGCCACGACGACCGCGGCACCCTCCTCGGCGAAGCGCACCGCGGTGGCCCGTCCGAGCCCGTTCCCGCCGCCGGTGACGACCGCGACCTTCCCCGCGAGCCGGCCGTCGTCGCTCATGAGCCCTCCCATCGAACCGGGCCGTCGCGTCGACCTGCGGCGCGACCTCGGGACCGGCCACTTCAGCGGCGGAAATCGTCGCGCGGTTCGAGGACGGCGTCGATCGCGTCTGCCGCACGGGGAGCGCCGTGCTCGCCCGAGAGTCGCGCCGCGAGTGCTCGGGCGCTTCCTCCGAGACGCTCATCGGTCACGAGTTGGCGCACGACCCTGAGGGCCGAGCGAGCGGACGGATGCCTCCGGACGAGCCCCGCGCCCAGCTACTTGGTGCGACAGGCGTTCCGGATCTGGTCGAAGAGCAGAGGAACGCCCACCGATCGCGCCGATGCTCGAGACACGGGCATGGCCCGACCCTCCGGTCGAGGTGATCCCGCGAAAATTGGGAGGGTAGTACCAAACCTCACGTACAGGTTTTCTGCCGACTTCGTTGCAATCGACGGACGGCTCTGCGACAGTGTGGCGGCACCGGCCCGCGAGCGGCCAGAGGACCGGGTCCGACGTGGTCCCGCTTCCGGCCGGTTCGTCGGGGGGCCATGACGAAGCTCGTTGACTCGTACTCGCCCGCGGACCGCTCGGTTCCGCTGCGAGATCTCACCGTCGGCGACGCGTTGCGAAACGCAGCCGCCGACTCACCCGACATGGTCGGTCTCGTGGCCGGGATCCCGGGTGTCGACCGGCGGTGGACCTTCGCGGAGATGCTGGCCGAGGCCGAACGGGTCGCGGGTGCTCTTGGCCCGCTTCTCTCCCGGCGAGCGGATCGCGGTGTGGGCGCCCAACCTGCCCGAGTGGGTGTTGCTCGAGTTCGGCGCCGCCCTCGCGGGTGTCGTGCTGGTCACGGTCAACCCCGCGTACCAGCGTCCCGAGCTGGCGTACGTGCTCGGTCAGTCGGGCAGCTGCCGGCATCGTGCTGGTGGACGAGTGGCGCGGCAACCCGATGCGAGCCTCGCTCGACGAGGTACGAGCCGACCTCGACGTTGCGCGAGGTCGTCCTGTTCGACGGAGTGGGAGGAATTCCTGGCCTCGGCCGGTCGACGGGCGCTGCCCGCGGTCGACCCCGACGATCCCGCACAGATCCAGTACACGTCGGGCACGACCGGCTTCCCGAAGGGCGCGTTGCTCCGCCACGGCGCACTGACCGACAACGCCGCGCTCTTCGCGCGGGGCGGCAGAGGTCAGCCCGGGCGATGTCTATGTCAACCCGATGCCGATGTTCCACACCGCGGGGCTGTGTCCTCGGTGCGCTGGGCATCGATCCAGTCGCACGCGGTGCATGTCCCGGTGATCGCGTTCGACCCGGGCTTCGTGCTCGAGCTCGATCGAACGCGAACGGAGCACCGTGATGGTCGGCGTGTCCCACGATGATGATCGCCATGCTGGAGCACCCCGATCTCGCGGTCGCGAGACCTGTCGAGTCTCGCGATCGTGTGGTGTCGGGCGGAGCCTCGTTCCTGCCGAGCTCGTCCGGCGCATCGAGGCGACCTCTCGGTGTCCAGTTCTGCATCGTGTACGGCACGACCGAATGTTCACCGCTCGTCACGATGACCCGCTTCGACGACACCGCCGAAGACAAGGCCGTCGACGATCGGTCGAGCGATGCCCCAGACCGAGGTGAAGATCGTCGACCCGGCACCGGTGAGACCGCGGCCCTGGGCGCGGTCGGCGAGCTCTGCGCCCGTGGCTACATGGTGATGACCGGCTACTTCGAGAACGCGGCAGCCACCGCCGAGGCGATCGACGCCGACGGCTGGTACCACACCGGCGACCTGGCCTCGATGGACGAACGCGGTTACTGCCGCATCGAAGGCCGGCTCAAGGACATGATCATCCGGGGTGGCGAGAACATCTACCCGCGCGAGATCGAAGACGTCCTGTTCACACATTCCGAGGTGGCCGACGTCGCGGTCGTCGGTGTCCCGGACGACAAGTGGGGTGAACAGGTTGCGGCGTTCGTTCGTTTCAGTGATGGCGACGCACCAACGCCGACTGAGTTGTTTGCGCACGTCCGCGAGCAACTCGCCTCCCACAAGGTGCCGCGATCGTGGGTCGTGGTCGAGACGTTCCCGTTGACCGGATCCGGGAAAGTCCAGAAGTTCGTCTTCCGCGAGCAGTACATCAAAGGTGAGCTCGAGCCACTCCCGGAACCAGCACCCGACGACCCGACCTCCTGAGCCACGTCGCCGCGTGAACGCTCCTCGCCCGAGGCAGTGGCGGAGGGAGAGGGATTCGAACCCTCGGAGACTTGCGCCTCAACGGTTTTCAAGACCGTCCCATTCGGCCGCTCTGGCACCCCTCCGCCGGTCAGGCTACGGGGTCGACGCCTCCTGGCTGCCGCGATCTTCATGACCTTCGTCGGTCCCGCCGACCGAGGCCGCGTCAACGTTCCGCGGAATTGACCGTCGGCGGCGCACAGCGCGCAGGATCAGCGGCGTTCGACGGGGTCGACGCGGTCGAAGCCGGTGTAGGGGCGGAGCACCTCGGGGACGGTGAACCCACCGTCGGCGTCCTGGTAGTGCTCGAACAGGAACACCAGCGTGCGGCCGACGGCGCACGCGGTGCCGTTGAGCGTGTGCACCAACTGGTTGCCGCCGTCGCCCTTCATCCGCGTCGACAACCGGCGCGCCGAGAAGTCGAGGTAGTTCGAGCATGACGTGAGCTCGCGGTAGCGGCCCTCCGACGGCAGCCACACCTCGACGTCGTACTTCTTCGCCGCCGCCGCACCGAGATCCCCGGCTGCGATGTTCATGACGCGGTACGGCAGCCCGAGCCCTCCGACGATCGACTCCTCGATCGCGAGCAGCGCCTCGTGTTCGTCCCACGACGTCGCGGGATCCGCGTACGAGAACATCTCGACCTTGTCGAACTGGTGCACGCGGAAGATGCCGCACGTGTGTCCTTGCCGTAGGTACCGGCCTCACGCCGGAAGCACGGCGAGATGCCCAGGTACCGCCGCGGGAGGTCGTCGGCGGGGAGGATCTCTTGGCGATGAAGGGCCGACAGCGGCACCTCACTGGTGCCCACCAGGAACAGCTCGTCGTCGTCGACCGTCGTAGACCTGCGAGCGGTCGGTGGGGAAGAAGCCCGCCTGCTCCATCGCCTCCTCGCGCACCAGTACGGGCGGCACGACCGGCGTGAACCCCTCGCCGACCAGCTTCGTGGTGACCCACTGGGCCAGCGCGAGCTCGAGCAGGACCGCCTCGCGCATCAGGTAGGCGAAGCGGGAGCCGCTCATGCGGACGGCCTGCTCGCTTTCCACCCAGCCCATGGCCTCGCCGAAGGCGGCATGGTCGAGGGCGGGCGCAGCGGTGGGGTCGCCGATCTCGCGCAGCACCACACCGTCGTCCTCGCCGCCGTCGGGCACGGACTCGTCGGCCGGGTTCGGCACCTGTAGCGCGAGCTCGCGCAGGGCCGCGTCCGCAGCGGCGAGCACCGCCTCCGCCCCCGTCAGCTCGTCCTTCAGACGCGCCGGCCGCTTCGATCTTCGCCGGGCGCTCCGTCGGGCGCGGCCTTGCCGATCGCCTTCGACGCCGCGTTCTGGCGGGTCCGCAGGTCCTCGACCAGCCTCAGCGCATCCCGCCGGGCGGCGTCGGCCGCGAGCACGTCGTCGATCAGACCGGGCGCGACCCGTTTGCGCTCGATGCCCGCCCGGTACTCCGGTTCGTCGCGCAGCCGGCGCAAGTCGATCATGGGGTCGTCGTCGCCGCGGATCTGGTCGCGCAGGGCGTCGAGCCACGAGTTCGCGTCGCGCCACGCCTTGGTGACCGCCTGCCGGCGCACGTGGCCTCGTCGCCGGCGACGGGATAGGAGCCGAGGAACTTCACCTGTCGCCTGCTTCGCCGCCAGGTTGCGCAGGCAGTCGGCGACGAGCTCGTCGTCGAGGTGGCCCTCGAAGTCGATGAAGAAGCAGTAGTCGCCGAGGCTCTGCTTGGTCGGGCGCGACTCGAGCTTGGTGAGGTTGATGCGCCCGGGCCGCGAACTCCTGGAGGATCGCGAGCAGCGAGCCGGGGCGGTCCTGGCGCTGGAAGCACACGATCGAGGTCTTGTCGTGCCCGGTGGGCGTCGGGATGCCGTGGCCCACGATCACGAACCGGGTCTGGTTCTCCGGGTGGTCCTCGATCTCGCTGGCGAGGATCTCCAGGCCGTCGATCGCCGCGCCCTGGCCGGGTGCCGATCGACGCCATGCCCTTCTTGCCGCGACTTCGCCACCTGCCGCGCCGCCTCGGCGGTGGAGTTGGCAGCGACCGCGGTCGCGTCGGGCAGGTTCTTCGCGAGCCACATCCGGGTCTGGCCCGAGCGGGTTCGGGTGGGAGACCACGGTGGTGACGTCGCCGAGCTTCGTGCCGGGGGCGCGCACAGGTTGAGCGACACCGGCAGGTCGACCTCGCGCTGGACGAGGAGCTCGGTGTCGAAGGCGAGCGTGTCGAGCGTGACCGGGATCGAGCCCTCGATCGAGTTCTCGATGGGCACGATCCCGAGATCGACGTCGCCGTTCTCGACCGCGGTGATCACGTGCGGGACGTCGCGGTAGGGCACGGCCTCGCCCGCGGCCAGGTCGGGCTGCGTGCAGCAGCGCCTCTTCCGCGAACGTGCCGTGGGGCCCGAGGAACCCGACCCTGGTCATCGGCGGGAAGCGTAGTGGGGGCCTTCGCGGCACCTATGGTCATTGGCGTGCGCCACTGGACCCACGAAGAGGCGACCGCCGCGCTGCCCGACGTGCGCGACAAGGTGCAGCGGATCCGCGAGCTCCTCTCGGCGTGTCCGACCGCGAACGGGCAGGGCGAGCGCCTCGACTCCGAGATCGCGCGCCTGATCGGCGCGCTCCAGGCCGACGGCATCATCGTGCGCGATCCCGAGCGCGGGCTGATCGACTTCCCGGCGCTCGCGCCGTCGGGCGAGACCTACTTGCTGTGCTGGCTCGACGGCGAGGACGCCATCGAGTTTTGGCACTGGCCCGACGCGGGGTTCGCGGGGCGCACGCCGATCGCGACGCCGCCGGAGTAGCGCGTCGGCGTCAGTCGGTGTGGGGCACGCCGGCACGCTGGGCGTGCGCGAGCGCGGCGCCGACGATCCCCGCCTCGTTCAGGAGCCGCGCGGGCACGATCTCGGTGTGGAGGTCCAGTCGGGGGAGGAACTTGTCCGACTTCTTGCTGATCCCGCCGCCGACGATGAAGAGGTCGGGGGAGAACAGCGCCTCGACCATCTGCAGGTACTCCTCGAGGCGGCCCGACCACTCCCTCCAGGACAGGTTCTCGTCCTCGCGCACGCTGTCGGCCGCCAGCCTCTCGGCGTCCTTCTTGCCCATCTTCAGGTGCCCGAGCTCGGTGTTGGGCACCAGCGTGCCGTCGACGAACAACGCGCTGCCGATGCCCGTCCCGAGCGTGATCATGATCACGACGCCCCCGCGGCCCTTGCCCGCGCCGAAGGTGAGCTCGGCGACCCCGGCCCCGTCGGCGTCGTTGATCACGGTGACGTCACCGCCGAACGCCTCGGTGAAGAGCTGCGCGGCGTTGGTCCCGATCCACGACTGGTCGACGTTCGCCGCGCTGCAGGCGATGCCGCCCTTGATGATGGCGGGGAACGTGGCTCCGGTGGGGCCGGTCCACTCGAAGAAGCGGGCGACGTCGGCGACCACGCCGGCGACCGCGTCCGGGGTGGCCGGATGGGGTGTGAGGATGCGGTGGCGGTCGGCCAGCAACTGACCGCTGCGGGTGTCGACGGGCGCACCCTTGATCCCGGTCCCGCCGATGTCGATGCCCAGCACTGTCGTCATGCCGTCATCATCGCCCAGATCGTCCCGGCCCGGCGTCATGGCTGGTGGCGTCTGGGAGACTGACCGCGATCGATGAACGCGAGCAGTTCGACGTGATCGTGATCGGGGGCGGGCCGGCCGGCGAGACCGCCGCCGGTCGGTGCGGCGACCACGGTCTGTCGGTCGTCCTCGTCGAGCGCGAGCTGGTCGGTGGCGAGTGCTCCTACTGGGGGTGCATCCCGTCGAAGACCCTCGTGCGGCCGGGCGACGTGGTCGCCGCCGCCCGCCGGGCGCCTGGTGCGGCCGAGGCGATCACCGGCCCGATCGACGTCGCCGCCGCGTTCGCCCAGCGCGACTACATGACCAGCGACTGGAAGGACGACGGCCAGCTGCCATGGCTCGACGAGCATCACGTCGAGCTGGTGCGGGGCGTCGGCCGGCTCGTCGGTGAGCGGGAGGTCGAGGTCGGCCTGTCGGGAGGCAGCGTCAAGCGGCTGACCGCGCGCCATGCGGTCGTGCTGGCCACCGGGACGAGCGCGCTGATCCCTCCGATTCCAGGCTTGCCGCGAGATCGAGCCTTGGAACAACCGCTCGATCACCTCGGCCAAGGAGCTGCCGCGGCGCCTCCTGGTGCTCGGCGGTGGCGCCATCGGTGCCGAGATGGCCCAGGCCTTCAAGCGCCTCGGCTCCGAGCGAGGTCACCGTGGTCGAGGGCACCCCGCGCCTGCTCGGGCGGGAGGAGCCGTTCGCCGGGGACGAGGTCGCCGAGGCCTTCGCCGCCGAGGGCATCGACGTCGTGACCGGCGTAGCCATGACCGCCGTGGAGCGGAGCGGCCCGGATGGCCCGATCACCGCCACGCTGGCGGACGGCCGCACGATCGAGGCCGACGAGCTGCTGGTCGCTGTCGGGCGTCGCCCGGCCACGGGTTCACTCGGCCTCGAGATCGTCGGGCTCGAGCCCGGCAAGCCGGTCGAGGTGGACGAGCAGCTGCGCGCCGTCGGCGTCGACGGCGGCTGGCTGTTCGCGATCGGCGACTGCAACGGCCGGGCCCTGCTCACCCACATGGGCAAGTACCAGGCGCGCGTCGCCGCCGACGTCATCGCCGGCCGGTCGGCCCGCCTCGAGGCCGACGACGCCGTGCCGCGGGTGACGTTCACCGACCCGCAGGTCGCCGCGGTCGGCCTCACCGAAGCCCAGGCGAGGGAGCGGGGGATCGGGGTGCGCACCGTCGAGTACGGCACCGGTGACGTCGCCGGCGCCTACGTGCTCGGGAACGGCATCAAGGGCACGTCGAAGCTGGTCATCGACGACGAGCGCCGAGTGATCGTGGGCGCCACCTTCACCGGGCCCGGCATCCAGGAGCTGCTCCATTCGGCCACGATCGCCGTCGTCGGCGAGGTGCCGCTGGCCCGGCTGTGGCACGCCGTCCCGTCGTTCCCCACGGTCAGCGAGGTCTGGCTCCGGCTCCTCGAGGCCTACGGCCTCTGAGCCACCGTAGAGTCTGACGGCATGGCGCCGATCACGGAATACTCCCGAGTGGCGCGCGCTCGACGCCCACTTCGACGAGCAGCGCGACGTCCACCTCCGCGACCTCTTCGCGACCGACCCGGCGCGGGGTGAGCGGCTGACCGTCGAGGCGAACGGCGTCTACCTCGACTACTCGAAGAACCGGATCACCGACGAGACGATCCGGCTCCTGCGTCGAGCTCGGCGCACGCGGCCGGCTTGCGCGACCGCATCGATGCGATGTTCCGCGGCGAGAAGATCAACGTCACCGAGGATCGCGCCGTGCTCCACGTCGCGCTGCGCGCGCCCGAGGGCGCGGTGATCGAGGTCGACGGCGAGAACGTCGTGCCCGAGGTGCACGCGGTGCTCGACAAGATGGCCGACTTCGCCGACCGGGTGCGCTCGGGCGCAGTGGATCGGCCACACCGGCACGGCGAATCCGCAACGTCGTGAACATCGGCATCGGCGGCTCCGATCTCGGCCCGCGGATGGCCTACGACGCGCTGCGTCGACTTCAGCGAGCGCGCGACTGACGTTCCGGTTCGTGTCGCAACGTCGACGGCACCGACTTCTGGGAGGCGACCCGCGACCTCGACCCGGCGAGACGCTGTTCATCGTCGCGTCGAAGACGTTCACCACGCTGGAGACGCTGACCAACGCGCGCACGCGCGCGCGAGTGGCTGCGTGCACGCGCTCGGGGACGACGAGCGGCGGTGGCCAAGCACTTCGTGGCGGTGTCGACGAACGCGGCGGAGGTCGCGAAGTTCGGCATCGACACCGCCAACATGTTCGAGTTCTGGGACTGGGTCGGAGGCCGCTACTCGTACGACTCCGCGATCGGCCTGTCACTGATGGTCGCGATCGGCCCCGAGCAGTTCGACGAGATGCTCGCCGGCTTCCACTCGATGGACGAGCACTTCCGCACCGCGCCGCTCGAGTCGAACCTGCCCAGTGCTGCTCGGTCTCATCGGCATCTGGTACGACGACTTCTTCGGCGCCGAGACGCAGGCGATCCTGCCGTACAGCCAGTACCTCGCCCGCCTGCCCGCGTACCTCCAGCAGCTCGACATGGAGAGCAACGGTAAGTCGGTCGACCTCGACGGGCAGCCCGTCGACGATGCAGACCGGGCCCGATCGTGTGGGGCCAGCCCGGCACCAACGGCCAGCACGCGTACTACCAGCTGATCCACCAGGGCACGAAGCTCGATCCCGTGCGACTTCATCGGGTTCGTGCACGCCAACCACGAGTCGGGCGAGCACCAGAACCTGCTCGCCGCCAACCTGCTCGCGCAGACCGAGGCGCTCGCGTTCGGCAAGACGCGGCCGAGGTGGAGGCCGAAGGCGTGCCTCGCGCACCAGGTGCCGCACCGCACCTTCCCGGGCAACCACCCGACGAACACCATGCTGCTGGAGCGGCTGACGCCGCACACATTGGGCCAGCTCGTCGCGATCTACGAGCACAAGGTGTTCACCCAGGGCACGATCTGGAACATCAACTCCTTCGACCAGTGGGGCGTCGAGCTGGGCAAGAAGCTCGCGACCGCGATCATCCCTGAGCTGTCGGGCCCGAGCCCGACCTGCACCACGACAGCAGCACCACCGCGCTGATCCGCCGGTACCGCCGGCTCCGGAGCTGACCGGATGGAGGACCTCGTCACCGGGTGGGACGCGCGTGACCCGGTCGACGACTCCGTGCTGCGCGGCTTCGTGTTCAACCAGGCGGAGACGGTCGGCGCCTTCGCGTGCGGCCCCGGGTCGCGCTACGAGCGAACCGACGACGTCGCCATGGCCGACGGCAACGTCCCCGTCGCCTACGCCAACATGTCGGTCCTGCTCCGGCCGGTCACCTCGGCCGACGACCCGGTGCTCGCCACGATCGCCGACTTCTACGCCGCGGCCACCGACCGGGCGGCGATGTTGCTCTCGGTGTGGCCGATGCCGGACCTCGGCGCCCGCGGCTGGCACTTGGTCGGTCACCCGATGTTCGTCGTCCGGTCGCCCGGGCCGGTGACCGCGGCACCCCGCCCCGGCGTCGACGTGCACGACGTCACCGCGCCCGACGACCTGCGCGTCCTCGAACGGATCGCCATCGACGGCTACCCGATCCCCGAGGCGGGCGGGTCGCCGCCGGGTGCGATCTATCCCGACGCCATGCTCGACCGCGGCCTGGTCATGCGGCTCGGCGCCGTCGACGGTGACGTGGTGTCGGCGGCCGCGGCGCGGGTCGCGCACGGCGTCACGAACCTCTGCTTCGCGGCGACACTCCCGGCCGGCCGTCGGCGGGGCGTCTGGTCGGCGCTCGTGTGGTCGCGCGTCGCCGAGGCCCCCGACCTGCCCGCGGCTGCGTTCACCAGCGACGACAGCCGGCCCGGGTTCATCAAGCACGGCTTCCTGCCGGTGATGCGCTTTACCCTGCTCGTGCGCCCACCGGGCGGGTAGCGCGTTCTGGGCGCCGGACAGTTCGGGAAGGGCGGCTCCTGGCAAGCTGGCGGGTGACGAAGGGAGCAAGCGATGCAACTCGGGATGGTCGGACTCGGCCGGATGGGCGCGAACCTCGTGCGGCGGCTCATGCGCGCCGGCCACGAGTGCGTGGTCGTACGACGTGAGCAACGCCGCCGATCGACGAGCTGGCGGGGAGGGGGCGACGGGCGCGTACGCCCTCGACGAGTTCGTGGCGAAGCTCGACGCGCCACGGGCGGTGTGGGTGATGGTGCCGGCCGCGTTCGTCGACGACACCATCCACGACAGCTGGCCCGAGTACCTGGAGCCGGGCGACATCGTCATCGACGGCGGTAACTCCTACTACCGCGACGACGTCGACCGGGCCGAGCGCCTGCGAGTCCCGGGCATCCACTACGTCGACGTCGGCACCAGCGGCGGCGTCTTCGGGCTCGAGCGGGGGTTCTGCCTGATGATCGGCGGGGAGGACGAGGTCGTGGCCCACCTCGACCCCGTCTTCCGGACGATCGCTCCCGGGGTCGACACCGCGCCCGCACCCCGGGCCGCACCGGTGAGCCGTCGACCGCCGAGAACGGCTACCTCCACTGCGGGCCCAACGGTGCCGGGCACTTCGTGAAGATGGTCCACAACGGGATCGAGTACGGGATGATGGCCGCGTACGCCGAGGGCCTCAACGTGCTGCACCACGCCGACGTCGGCAAGCAGCAGCGCCAGGCCGACGCCGAGACCACGCCGCTGCGCGACCCGCAGTACTACCAGTACGACCTCGACATCCCGGAGGTCGCCGAGGTGTGGCGGCGCGGGCAGCGTCATCGCCTCGCTGGCTGCTCGACCTCACCGCCCACGCGCTCTCGGAGTCGCCGACCTCGACGACTTCGACGGGCGGGTCTCCGACTCGCGGCGAAGGTCGCTGGACCGTGCATCGCCGCGATCGACGAGGGCGTGCCGATCCACGTGCCTCGCGCGGCGCTGTTCGACCGCTTCGAGTCGCGCGGCGAGCGCCGACTTCGCCGACCGGCTGCTGTCGGCGATGCGCAAGGAGTTCGGGGGCCACGACGAGAAGTCGATCAGACGATCGGAGAGACGAGATGAGAGCTGCCGATCCTGCCGACGCGCTGTGTTGGTTCGGGGTGACGGGCGACCTCGGCGCAAGATGACCTTCCCGGCGCTCTACGCGATGGCGAGCCACGGCCGTCTCGACGTCCCCGTCATCGGCGTCGCGTCGTCGCACGTGGACGGTCGACGACCTGCGCCAACGTGCTCGCGACAGCATCGACGAGCACGGCGGCGGCGTCAACGACGAGGGCTCCTACGACCAGCTGATGTCGCTGCTGCACTACGTCGACGGCGACTACGACGACCCGGCGACGTTCCGCCGAAGCTCAAGAAGGATCTCGACGGGCTGCCAGCCGTCCGGCGCACTACCTCGCCATCCCGCCGAGCATGTTCGAGCCGGTGGTCGAGTCGCTCGGCTCGTCGAGCTGCGCCGACGAACGCGCGGCGTCATCGTCGAGAAGCCGTTCGGTCGCGACCTCGCGTCGGCCCAGGAGCTCAACCGGTGCTCCACTCGGTGTTCCCCGAGGACCGGACATCTTCCGGATCGACCACTTCCTCGGCAAGGAGGAGGTGCAGAACCTCCTCTACTTCCGCTTCGCCAACTCGTTCCTCGAGCCGATCTGGAACCGCAACTACGTGCGTCGGTGCAGATCACGATGGCCGAGGACTTCGGCGTGCAGGGGCGGGGCGCGTTCTACGAGGAGGTCGGCGCGCTGCGCGACGTCATCGCAGAACCACCTGTTCCAGATGGTCGCGCTGCTCGCGATGGAGCCGCCGGTCGGGCCCGGCGTCGAGGAGCTGCGCGACAGCAAGGAGCGCGTGTTCGACGCGATCGAGACGCTCAAGCCCGACGACCTCGTGCGCGGCCAGTTCGAGGGCTACCGCGACGAGCACGGCGTCGCGCCGGACTCCGACGTCGAGACGTTCGCCGCCGTGCGCCTGCACATCGACTCGTGGCGCTGGGCCGGCGTGCCCGTTCTACCTCCGAGCCGGCAAGTACCTCCCGTGCACCTGTACCGAGGTGCGGGTCGAGCTGCACCGGCCCCCGACGAACGTGTTCTCCGAGTTCGAGCAGCTGCCCTACGAGGCGAACTACTTCCGCTTCCAGCTCAATCCGCGCGATCAGCATCGCGACCGGGGTCCGGGTCAAGGCCGCGGGGGAGGGCTTCCACGGCGAGAACGTGGAGCTGTACCTCGGCCAACGACTACCCCGGCGGGGGTCGGCCGTACGAGCGCCTGCTCACCGACGCCCTCCACGGCGAGACGCTGCTGTTCGCCCGGGAGGACGGCGTCGAGGCGTCGTGGCGGGTGGTGGACAACGTGCTCACCGACCACGAGCCCGCCTACCCGTACCACCGCCACACGTGGGGTCCGGAGGAGCAGAACCGGCTCATCGAGGACCCGGCCGAGACCTGGCACGAGCCGGTCATCGACGGGTGACAGTCGAGCCGGTTCCCACGCCGAGCGCGCCGCCGGTCGCGGGCCCGTACTCGCCGGCGGTCCGGGCCGGGGACTTCGTGCTGCTCGCCGGGCAGGTGGGCATCGACGGCGACGGGAAGCTCGTCGCCGGCGGGATCGAGCCCGAGACCGAGCAGGTCCTGGCCAACATCGGGGCTGTGCTGGACGACTGCGGTGGGTCGTGGGCCGACGTCGCCCAGCGCCACCATCTTCCTCACCGATCTGGGGAACTTTGCGACCGTGAATGCGTTGTACGAGGGCGCGATCGGGGCCCACCGGCCCGCGCGCACCACCATCGGCGTCGCGGCGCCTGCCCGCGCGGCGCGCCGGTGGAGATCGAGTGCTGGGTGTACCTGCCCGAGGAGACGAGATGACGGACCGCATCCAGAAGACCGACGAGCAGTGGCGAGCGGAGCTGAGCCCCGAGCAGTACGAGGTGCTGCGCCAGGCGGGCACCGAGCGTGCGTTCACCGGCAAGTACTGGGACTGCCACGACGACGGCGTCTACCGGTGTGCGGGGTGCGGCGCCGAGCTCTTCGACGCCGGCACCAAGTTCGAGTCGGGCACGGGCTGGCCGAGCTTCACCGAGCCGCTGGTGGCCGACGCGGTCGAGATCGAGGTCGACAGCAGCCACGGCATGGTGCGGGAGGAGGTCGTCTGCCGCCGCTGCGGCGGGCACCTGGGCCACGTGTTCCCCGACGGCCCCGGGCCCGACCGGCCAGCGCTACTGCATGAACTCCTGCAGCCTGGAGCTCGACCCGCGGTAACCCGCACCCGGAAGATGTCGCGCTCAGCGCTTGAGCCCGCCACCCGCGAGTGACGCCACGACCCGACGCCGACCGGCTACTTCCTCGGCCTTGTGGTCGTAGGCGTCGTCGTGGTCGTGGTCGGGAGCGGCGCGACCGCTTGGCGTCGGCGGTGAAGGCGAAGAAGTCGCGCGAGTTCTGCTGGAGGTACTGGCTGCCGTCGTGCGTCATGCCGGCGAGCAGCTTCACGCCCGATCGATCGGCGAGTCGACGGGTTCGGGGTCCTGCGGCACGTAGGTGAAGGCGCTCACCCAGTCGGTGTTGATGTCCATCTCCATCGCCCGCACCGCACCCGCTGCCTGCAAGCGTGCGCGCCATGGCGACGATCGACATCGACGGACCCGCCGGCGTACACGAGCGCGCCGTCGGCGGTGACGCCCGACGCCGGAACGCCACACGAACACGTTGTTGCCGAGCGTGGCACCGCACAGGCTGGTGTCGTTCTCCTGCAGCGCGGGATTCAGCTGCCCGTTGTCGACGATGAGCGCGAGGTTCTGGCGCACCGCCTTGATGGTGGGTGACATGCGTGAAGTCGCGGCCCCACACGACCCACGTTGGCCGACCCGTCCTGGTTGATGACGAGCGACGCCGCGTCGTCCCGCAGCGGGACCATCTCCTGGCCGTCGAGGTAGGCGCCGCCGTTGGCGGAGTCCATCTTGAACCCCGAGTTGAACGCGGCGATCGCGATGTCGCGTTGCGACGTTGCCGGGATCTGCGATCCCCACGGGTTCGGCCGCGCCGCCGGGTTGCTCGGTGCCGACGACGTAGTTGGCGCGTGACAACTTGGTGTCGAGCCACATCAGTCCCGTGTAGTACGAGGTGTGCACCGCGTCGGGGCGCACGTACGTGGTGTAGACGGCAGGCTGCCCGCCGACACGAGGCGCCCGGTCGGCTGCCACACGCCCTCGTTGGGCTCGCACCGTCGGGCGCCGGGGTGGGACGCGCGCGCCGTCGGTGGTGCGAGGCGTCTGGATCTGCGGGTAGGTCGGGGGCGGCGGTCGTTGGCCTTCGGTGGTGGTCGTCCTTGACGGTGTCCTGCACCTTGATCGCGCTCGGCGTTGCCGCCGGTCGGTGGCGGGTTGTTCGTGTACCACCAGCGTTCGATGGTGTTGACGATGCCGTTGCCGCCGTTGTCGCGGATCCACTCGACCGCTGCGCACCGAGAGGGTGTCGCTGCCCGGCCGTTGCACGTAGTCGACGTACGACACTGCGACCGGGATGAGCAGGAGGACCACGACGATGCGACCCCGCTGGTGATCCACTTGGCGCGCTTCGAGCGCGGTGGCCGGCTGCTTCGCTCGACGACTTCTCCGGCGCCTGCTCCCGTTCGCGCTGCTCGCGGAGCTCGCGCCGGGTGAGGGGACGGCCGCGTCGGGTCGTCGGATCGTCGGCGTGTGCCTCGGCTGCGCCGTGGCGCGTTCGTGGTCAGCTGCCGCCGCTCGCGGCGCACCGGGCCGTCGAGCGGGTGCGGTCGGCCGCGCTCGGGCTCCGGTCCTCGGGCTCGTCGGGCGTCGTCGATGCTCGTGCAGCGTCACCGTCGGCGTGTCGTCGCGAAGAGGTCGTACGACTCGTTCCCGACGGCTGGGCGAGCGGGGCCGTACTCGTGCGGGAGCGCGTACTGCTGACGGCTCGCCCTCCGGAGATTCCGGCGTGCGATCGGGCAAGGGTCCTCCGGAGACGGCGGCGCGCTTCGGCGCCGGCACTGCCGGCGAGTGGCGTCCAGTGAAATTAGTGCGCCGCACCCGCCGCGAAGTCGGCGATCAGGCGCTCGCTCGGAGGTAGGGCTCGCCCGGTTGACGGTTCGCGGCCACCCTGGCGGGCACGCCGTAGGCCACGACCCGGTCGGGCACGTCCTCGCAGCACCACGCGCCCCGGCCCCCACCACGGTGTCGTCGCCGATGGTGACGCCGTGGATCACGCTGGCGCCCAGCCCGACGGCGGTGTCCGCCCGATGCGGACGGTGCCGCCGGTGGTGGCGCCGGGGCCGAGGCTGGCGTGGTCGGCGACCAGCCCGTCGTGGTCGACCGACGAGTGGATGCCGAGCAGCACCCCCCGGCCGATCCGGCAGCCGTTGCCGACGACCGCGCCGGCGAGGAGGATGCAGCCCGGCCCGAGCGAGGCATCCCGGGCCGACGCATCGCCGCCGGGTGCACGATCGTGGCCGGCGTGCAGGTGCGGGCGCGGCGGCGGCCTCGCGGTCGAGGATGCGGCCGCGCGTCGCGTTGTCGCCGATGGCGACGACGAAGCTGGTCGGCGCCGGCCTCGCGCCGCGCACGCGCGAGGTCGTCGTCGGTGCCGAGCACGGGCACGCCGGCGACGTCGTCGCCGCGCGGAACGAGCGGTCGAGCACGCCGACCACGCTCGTGGAGCCGCGCGCGTCACGATCGCGTCGATCACCTGCCGGCCCTGGTCCGACCCGCCGATCACGATGACGCGGCTCATGCCTGCGCCTCCTCGTTCCCCGGAACGGCTCCATCGTCGCGTGGCCGGCGCGCGCTCACGCCGTGACCGCTGAACACCTGCGACACCGTCTTGCCACAGGATCTCGAAGTCGAGCTCGTGGTCGATCGGTGGTCGACGTACCAGACGTCGAGCGCGAACTTCTCGTCCCACGTCGACCGCGTTGCGGCCGTTCACCTGCGCCCAGCCGGTGATGCCCGGGGCGCACCTCGTGCCGGCGCGCCTGCTCCGGCGAGTAGAGCGGCAGGTACTCCATGAGCAGCGGGCGGGGGCCGACCAGGCTCATGTCGCCGTGCAGCACGTTGAGCAGCTCGGGGAGCTCGTCGAGGCTGGTGCGCCGCAGCAAGCGTGCCGAGCGCGGTGAGGCGCTCGGCGTCGGGGCAGGAGCGTCGCCGTCGGCGTCGCGCGCGGTCGGTCATGGTGCGGAACTTCATCATCTCGAACGGGCGGCCGTCGCGGCCCGGGCGTTGCTGGCGGAACAGCACCGGCGGCCCCATGCGCAGCGCGCACGAGCACCGACGACGACCGCGAGCAGCGGCGACAGCACGCACGAGCGCGACCGACGCGCCGAGCACGTCGATCGACGCGCTTCAGTCACGTCGTCGGCCTGCTCGGCGCGGAACCAGTCGACGGTGGCGCGCAGCGCGTCGGGGAGCGCGGTGCGGCACGACGTCGGGGAACAGCTCCGCAGACGCGTGGAGTCGGCCTGCGAGTGCTTCACGTCGCCGGCACGCGTGCTCCACGTGCTCGACGGCGACGGCGTGTGCCGAGCACGTGCTCGAGCTCGGCGATCAAGCTCGAGCAGGTCGGTGCGGCGTGCCGAACGCGAGGTTCACCGGGCCGTCGGCACGTGACCCGGCGGGCGATGGCGTCGGCGATGACCTCGGTGACGGTGTCGACGTAGGTGAAGTCGCGGCTCTGCTTCCCGTCGCCGTGCACGACGAGCGGTTGGCCGGCGAGCGCGGCGTCGACGAACGCGGGCACCACCGCGGCGTACGCGTGCCCGGCCGGCCTGCAACGGCCCGAACACGTTGAAGAACCGGAACGCGAGCGCGGGCAGCCCGAACGACTGCTGGTAGGCGAGCGCGTAGCGCCTCGGTGGCGAGCTTGCTGGCCGCGTAGGGGCTCAGCGGCAAGGTCGCGAGGTCCTCGTGCTTGGGCAGCGTCGGGTTCGCGCCGTACACCGACGACGACGACGCCACGATCACGTGCGGAGCGTTGCGCGGCGCCTTCGCGGCACGCGCGGCCTCGAGCACCTCGACCGTGCCGGTGGCGTTCGCGAGGTGCGACGCCATCGGGTCGGCGATGGTGCGCGGCACCGACGGGCGCGCCGCGAGGTGCACGACCGCGGTGGCGCCGTCGCATCGCGCCGGTCGAGCGCGGCGGGGTCGAGGATCGCTGCCCTCGACGAGCGTGACGTCGAGGCCGCGGAGGTTGTCGCGCGTCGCCGGTGGAGAGGTCGTCGAGCGCGACGACGGTGTGGCCCCGGCGCGGCCAGGCGCCGGCAGAGGTTCGCGCCGATGAAGCCGGCGCCGCCGGTGACGAGCACGCTCATGGACGAGCAAGGCTACCGGCGGTTCAGGGGGTGCCTCCGACCGTTGGTAGCGTTCCGCCGGTGACCCGCCTCTTCCTCTCGCCGCCCGACGTCGGCGACGCCGAGCGCGCGTTGCTGCTCGAGGCGTTCGACTCGAACTGGATCGCGCCGCTCGGTCCCGCACGTCGACGCGTTCGAGCGGGAGTTCGCCGAGTTCGTCGGCGTGCCGCAGCGCCGCGGCGCTGTCGAGCGGCACCGCGGCGCTGCACCTCGCGCTGGTGCTGCTCGGCGTCGGGCCCGGGCGACGACGTGCTCGTGCCCACGCTCACGTTCGTGGCGTCGGCGAACGCGGTCGCCTACGTCGGCGCGCGCCCGGTGTTCGTCGACAGCGACGACGCCACCTGGAACCTCGATCCCGGCGCTCGTCGACGAGGAGCTCGACGAGCGCGGCGCGTGCCGGCCGGCTGCCCGCCGCGCTGCTCGGCGTCGACCTCTACGGGCAGTGCGCCGACTGGGACCCGATCCTCGCGTCGTGCGCGCGCTACGGCGTGCCGGTGATCGAGGACGCCGCCGAGGCGCTGGGCGCGACGTACCGCGGGCCGCCCGCGGGCTCGTTCGGCGCGTTCGGCGTGTTCTCGTTCAACGGCAACAAGATCATCACCACGAGCGGCGGCGGCATGCTCGTGGCCGACGAGCGCCGACGGCCATCGAGCGGGTGCGGTACCTCGAGCACGCAGGCGCGCGATCCCGCGCCGCACTACGAGCACACCGAGATCGGCTTCAACTACCGGATGAGCAACCTGCTCGCCGCGGTCGGGCGCGGGCAGCTCGCAGACCTGCCCGCGCAAGGTCGACGCGCCGGCGCGCGATCAACGCGCGCTACCGCGACGCGTTCGCCGACGTCGCCGGGCATCGGGTTCATGCCCAACGTCGACGCGGTGGCGAGCCCACCAACTGGCTCACCGTCGTCACCGTCGACGAGCCCGACGCGCGTCCACGCGATCCGCGAGCACCTCGAGTCGCTCGACATCGAGGCCCGCCCGGCGTGGAAGCCCATGCACCTGCAGCCGCTGTTCGCCGACTGCGACGTGCGCGGCGGCGCGCGTCGCCGAGGAGATCTTCCGCACCGGCCTCTGTCTCCCGAGCGGCTCGGCCATGACCGACGCCGACGTCGACCGCGTCGTCGCGGGTGTTCTTCAGGTGGTGGCAGCGCGCGTAGCGGCGGCGGTTGAGCGGCGCGGCGGAGCGTGTCCTCGAAGGCCGAGGCCGCCGGCGACCTTGCGGCGGAACCAGCGCATGCCGTCGCTCACCTGGATCGGGGAGCGCGCGAGCCGGTACGGGTCGGTGCGCCGTACGCGGTTCACGCGGGTGCCGGCGACGGCGGCGGACGCGAACCGGGCGCGGATCGCGGCGTCGGCCGCCGGCGAGCCCATCACCGCCTTCGGGTAGGCGAAGTGCTCCGGCGCGCACGCCCGACGTGCTCGCCGATGAGGTCGATCGACCGGTCGAGCTCGCCGTCGATCTCCGCGACGGGCAGCCGGTCGAGCAGCGCGTGGGTGTGGGTGTGCGAGCCGACGTCGACGAGTCCGGTCGACACGGCGTCGGCGCAGCGCGGCCCACGACAGGGGCACGCCGTCGTCGGGGAAGGCGCACCCTGCGCTCGACGAAGTCGGTGGCGACGTACAGCGTGACGGGCACCCCGTGCTCGACCAGCACCGGGCACGCGACCGTCGGCGAAGTCGGCGGTGCCGTCGTCGAAGGTGACCGCCACCATCGGCTCCCGCGGCGCGCCGCGGGATCGGCGAGGCGGGCCAGACCGTCGGAGAGGGTCACGACGGTCGGTCGCCGCGGCGAGGAAGGCCATCTGGTCGGCGAAGAGCGACGCGCGGGAGGTCGACCTCGACCGGCGTGCGCCGTCCGACCCGGTGGTAGATGAGCACCACCAGCCCGGGCGGCGGGCGGCGCACGGTGTCGACCGCCGCCGAGGTGACCTTCAGCGTCGTGCGGGCGGCGCTCACCGGGGTGAGGCTAGGGCGAGGGTCCGGGCGGGCGTGACAGCGAGCGCGTCCGGTCGTCTTTCCACCGTTAGGGAGACGTCGAGCCGCGTCGCGGCCCGACGGCGTCGCCGGCCCGCTCGGCCGGATTGCGGGGACGGCTAGTGGACATCGCGCAGCAGGAGGCGGTCGGAGCGGCGTCGCGGACGGGCGAGCCGCGACGGGTCCGCTGCTATGCCGTCGCGCTGCTGCGTCGCCGCGTTGGCGGCCGGTGTCGTGCTCCTCGCGAGCGGCGCGGTGCGCCCGGCCTCCGGGCCGGTCCTGCTCCTCGCGGCGGCTGCCGCGCTGTGCGTCAACCGCGTTCGTCCTGTTCCCGACCGAGCACGCGTCCACCGCCGAAGCCGCGGTCCTTCTCGCCGCGGTCGTCGGGTTCCGCCACGACGCGGTGTACCTCGGTCCGCTCCTCGTGGGAGTGCTCCTCGGTCCCCTCGACACCGTGCATTGGGAGCAGCGGTCGTTCGTGCGCATGGCGCACAACGCCGGCAACCGCGGCCTCGCCACGCTCGCGGCGTCGGCCGCGTTCGTCGCGTGCCACGACGCGGTCGGATGGTCGCCGGTCTCTCGATGCATCGTCGTGGTCGTCGCCGCGGCGCTGCGTTCGTCGTCGTCGACCTCGTGCTCTCGGCCGTGCTGCTGCATCTCGTCGGCGAGCCGCGTCGATGCGCGGCCCGCCACCTG
The DNA here is from genome assembly GCA_963725775.1 of uncultured Actinomycetes bacterium. GTDB lineage: Bacteria > Actinomycetota > Acidimicrobiia > IMCC26256 > DASPTH01 > DASUAS01. The sequence continues at coordinate 73,614 of CAVRZT010000005.1, read as the reverse complement.
GTCGACGTCGACGCGCTGACGCTTCCCATCGCGTGGTACGGCGCGCTCGTGGCCCTGCTCCTCGGCGGTGTTGGTTGGTGGGCCATCGCGCTGGCGCTGGTGCCGGTCGCGTTCGTACCCGAGCTCGTGATAGCCGCGCCCGGTGGCGCGCCGACGTGGCGCGCGATCTGGTGGCGCTCCTCGCGGTCGTGGCCGTGATGACGGCGCTCGCGCTGATCCTCCCCGTTCCCGACGCGGGAACGGTGGTCGCGCTCGCCACCATCGGCGTGCTCGCCGGCGCCGAGCTCGTGGTCGACCGGCGGACCATCCTTTCTCCACTCGTCGCGCTGCTCGTGGTGACGGCGACCGTCGTCGCGGGTCGCGACGAGGTCGCCTTCGCCGCCGCGCTCGTCGCGGTCACCGCGGTGGCGGTGTCGTGGTGGTGCACGGGCCGCGCCTCCGTCCGGCGCTGCTCTGCGTCGTGGCGGTGGCGCTCGGCTCCGCGCTCGTTGCCGCCGCGCTCGGGACGGCGAGCCCGAGGACCCTGGCGGGGAGCGTCGTGGGCGCCGCCACGGCGGCGATGGTGGTGCAGGTCGTCGCGATCGTCACCGCCGCGGAACGGCGACGCGTGGGTGCGCGTGTGCGGTGGACGGCACCGCTCGTCGCCGCCGCGTTCGGCTGGGCCAGGGCGTGGCGGACGCTGGGGCCCGGCGGCGCCGCGGTCTTCGTGATTGCGGGCTTCGCGACCCTCGCCGCGGTTGCCTGGTGAGGGGCGCGCCCGCATGGCGCAGTCGCCGGCTCGCACCCGCGACCCGGGATACCGCCGGACGATGGCTGGGCGCACCCTTCGCCGCAGTGGCCGCGACCACGATCGGGACGTCTGTGGTTCGCGCTCGCCGCGCAGACGCCCAGCACCGCGACCGGCGCGGCGTGGATCGCCGCCGGGCTCGGTGCGTCGCTCACCGCCATGGTGGCCACGGGCGTGCACCAGTGGAGGCTGGCGCCGCGCCCCCGCGCCCGGGGCCTCGTGGCGCTCGTCCTCACCGGCGTGCTGTTCGCGTCCGTCGTCCCGCGACTGTTGCTCGACGGCTCACCGGCCGGACCGGTGGCGGTGGTCGTGTTGACGCTCGTGCTCGCGCTCCAGGCGCGGCCGACGGTCGCCCGCGCCCGCGCCGTCACCCGCCACCGCGATCGGGTCCGCGCCTCGTGAGTCCGACGCTCCGGCTCGAGTGCCCGGCGCGCGAGCTCGACCAGGTCGGACTCCACCGGACCGCTCGACGCGCCGCCTGCCACGCGTCAGAAGAGCTCGACGTCGCCCATCGAGAGTGACCAGCGGTCGAGCGTCGGGAGCTCCGTACCGCCGACGTCCCGAACAGTCACGATCGGACCGCTGCGCGGGGTCGGGAGCCATCCCCGCGCCGCGTGTCGTCGGTCGATGCGCAGGAGGTAGTCGGCGCGGGTCGCGGACGCGATCCGTCGCATCACGCCGTGCTCGAGTGACCGCCCACCCTCGGGGAGCAGCACGTCGCAGATCGTTGCCTCGGTCGCCGGCCCCCGTCGGCGGAGGTGGAACACCGCGACGCCGTCCTCGACGGCCGAGCCCGCGAGGACCACGCGGTAGCGAAGCGGCGCGAACCCGTACCGCCAGCGCAGGTAGTCACCCGAGCGGTCAGTGGTCAGGTCACGCGGGTCGGCGAGTTGTTCGAGGAGGCGCGCCATCGCGCCCGCGTCCACCGAATACGTCCGCCGGTTCCTCGCCCACGGACGACTCGAGTGGTCTGAGGTCGGCCGGAGCCCGGGCGCGGAGCAGGGCGGGCAGCGATTCGATGCCGGTCGGCATCACCCGCACCGGCGCCCGACCGATGACCTTCCACCCGATCTTCAGGTAGCCGGGGAGGCTCTTGTCGTTCGGCGTGTTGAACACGAACTCGACGCCGAGGGCGGGCAGCGCATCGAGTGCGTGGAGCGTGAGCCGTCGGAAGATGCCGGCACCCTGGAAGTCGGGGTCGGTGGCGGTATCGACCGCGCGCACGCCGCGTGCCGCGTCCGGCCGTCGGCCTCGGTGAACCGCCAGCGGAGCAACGCGCGCAAGCCGGCGAGCCGGCCGTCGACCGAGGCCACCCACATCGGCGACCGCCCAAACGGGCCCTCCAGGTGCTTCCAGCGGAAGAACGCCTCGTCGTCGAGTCCGTCCCACTGCAGGGTGCGGCGTGCCAGCTCCAGCACTGCGGGGATGTCGTCGTCGGTCGCGGCGCGGATCTCGACCACATCGTCGGGCTCGTTCAAGCCACGTCCCACGCCTCGAGCCACGACTGGAACATCAGCACATCCCAGAGGTGGTACTCCCAGTCGCGGCGGCCCGACCGGTGCTCGTCCCACATCCGGGTGACGGGTTCGGCGCGCAGGTACCCCTGCCGCTGCAGGACGGCGGGGGAGAGGAGGTCGTCCGCCCACGGGCGCAGCGGTCCGCGCAGCCATGCGCCGAGTGGTACGCCGAAGCCCGACTTCGGTCCCGACACGAGCTTGCCGGGCACGTGGCGTTCGAGCACGCGCCGGAGTAGCCACTTGCTCTCGCCGTTCCGGATCTTCATCGACTCGGGCAGGCCGGCGACCAGCTCGATCAGCCGGTGGTCGAGGAACGGGATGCGGCCCTCGAGGCTCACGCTCATCGTCGTCCGGTCGAGCTTCACCAGGATGTCGTCAGGGAGGAAGGTCGTGGTGTCGAGCGCCATCATGCGGTGCACGATCTCGTCCCCGTCCCACGCGTCGCCGTCGTCGCGCTCGTCGTCGGTGCCACCGATGACGAGCGCGCTCGGGTCGTCCCAGTGCGCCGCCAGCCGGCGGTACATCGCCTCCGGCGAGTCGAGCGTCGCGATCCGTGAGAGCTTCGCCACCTTGGTGGACGGGATGCGCGGCCGCACGCTCGTGGGCAGCGGGGCGACGAGCCCGTCCCAGACCGAGGGTGGCACCCGCAGCAGCGCGCCGGCGAGCGCGGCACGGGAGCCGGCCGGGACCCGCGCCAGCCAGTGCGCGAGCTTGGGCACCCAGCGATAGCGCTGGTACCCGCCGAACACCTCGTCACCGCCATCGCCCGACAGGGTCACGGTGACGTCGCGCCGGGCGAGCTCCGCCATGAGCAGCGTCGGGATCTGCGACGAGTCGGCGAAGGGCTCGTCGAAGATCCGGGCGAGGCGTGGGATCACCGCGAGCGCTTCGTCAGCCGTCACCGTGAGCTCGGTGTGGTCGGTGCCGAGCCGCGTCGCGACTCGGCGGCGCGATCCGTCTCGTCGTAGGTGGCCGACGGGCTCCCGATGGTGAAGGTGCGCACGGCCTCGGTGCTGTGCCGCTGCATGAGGGCCACGACGACCGAGGAGTCGAGCCCGCCGGAGAGGAACGCGCCGAGCGGGACATCGGAACGCAGGCGCATCCGCGTTGCGTCCAGCAGCAGCTCGTCGACCGCGTCGATCGCGTCGGCGTCCGACACCGGAGCGGGCCGCGAGTCGTCGATGTACGCGTCGAAGGCGGACCAGTACGGAACCGGGACCGCAGCGCGAGCGCGGTCGCGGGCGCGGTCGGCCTCGACGGTGAGGACCGAGCCCGGCGGCAACTTCCACACGCCTTCGTAGATCGAGCGCGGGCCGGGGACGCAGTTCGCGGGAAGTAGGCGGCGAGCGCGTCACGGTCGACCGAGCCGCGAAAGGCGGGGTGGGCGCGCAGTGACTTGAGCTCGGAGGCGAAGAGCATTGTGTCGCCCATCCACCCGTAGTACAGGGGCTTCTCGCCCAAACGATCGCGAACCAGGTGCAGGCGCCGTTCGCTCGCCGGTCCCACAGCGCGAACGCGAACATCCCGTTCGATCGTTCGAGCGCGCGGTCGAGGCCCCACCCGTCGATCGCCTCCAGCAGCACCTCGGTGTCGCAGTGGCCACGCAGCCGGTGCCCTGACGCCGTGAGCTCATGCGTGAGGTCGACCGCGTTGTAGATCTCGCCGTTGTACGAGATGACGTAGCGTCCCGATGCCGAGTGCATCGGCTGCGCACCCGCATCGGTGAGATCGACGATGGAGAGCCGACGGTGCCCGAGCGCGATGCCGGCCTCGGGGTCGACCCAGGACCCGGACGCGTCGGGGCCCCGGTGCATGAGCGTCGTGGTCATCCGATCGACGATGTCGGTCGAGATCTTCAACTGCGCGGTGACCGCCGGAGATCGAGGAAGCCGTCGATCCCGCACATCAGAGAAACGTCCTTCGTTGAGTCGAGATCCGCTCGCACACAACTTTAGAGGGCTCATTGAGCGCTCGTGTCCGTGCGTGACCATTCGTGAATCGAGGCGAGCGGTCAGCGCCGAGCTGAGGTTGACCGGAGTCCGCACGGCGCGTCGGTACGATGACAACGTGCGTGACGGGCTCACGGTGGATCGAGACTTCGTGGTCCCGTACTACACGTATATCCTCCGAGGCTTTCTCGACGCCGACCTCACCGGGGACATCCGTTTCGACCGGATCGGTGTCTCCGGACGTCCTGCGATCGCGGACGGAACGCCGATGATTCTCAGACGCGGTGGGCGGTCGACGCGCCTCTTCATCTCGACGGGCGACTCCCGCGACGTCGATGAGGGCATGCTGCGCTGGGCCGACGTCTACGGCAAGGTGAATCTCGATTTCGACGAGCACCGACCCGGATTTGTGGCACTCGGACCGACGTTCGGGATCCGACTCTGGCCGCTGCCGACCGGCTACCTGCGCCTGGTGCAACTCGCCCGCACCGGCCGCGTCCCGATCGACCGCATCAGGCAGATCCGGTTCCAGGCGATCGCTCGACTGCCGATCGACCGGTACGAGCACCGACCGGCAGACGCCGGTTATGTCTTTCACGCGTCGCGGCCATGGAGCGGGAGGCATGAGCAAGCGAACTATCCCCGGCAACGGTTCTTCGCGGCGTGCGCGGCAGCGGGTGTCAAGGTTGACGGCGGCTTCCTTGACGACCGACTCGATCTCGGCACCTACATCGAGCGCGTTCAGCGGTCGGCCTTCGTCTTCAACAGCCCCGCGGTACACGGATGCCTGGGCTGGAAGTTGGGCGAATACCTCGCGCTCGGAAAGGCGATCCTTTCGACCCCGTTGTCGAGATCGCTTCCCGCACCACTCGAGCACGGTGTCCACGCACACTTTGTCGACGACGACGTCGACTCGATCCGCGCGGGTGTCGAACTGCTACTCAACGACGACAGCTACCGATCACATTTGGAGTGTGGAGCCGGGCAGTGGTATCAGGCTCACCTAGCACCGGCCCGCGTTGCCGAGCGCCTGGTGGAAGCCGTGGACAACACGTAGGCCCCGTCGCAGGTGGCCGGTGCAGGAAGGTCGTCGTATACCCACCCGTGGTACAGGGCTTGTCGCCCAAGCGATTGCGACGAGTTGCAGCCGTCGTTCGCGCCGGTTCCACAGCGCGATGGCGAACATCCCGTTCGATCGTTCGAGAGCGCGATCGAAGCTCCCGACGTCGATCGCCTCGAGCAGGACCTCGGTGTCGCAGTTGTCGTGCAGCGGACGTCCGAGAACCTGAGGTCGTGCTCGAGGTCGACCTCGTTGTCGATCTTGCCGTTGTAGGAGATCAAGCGTAGCGTCCCGAGGCCGAGTGCGGCGGCCGCCCACCCGTATCGGTGAGGCCCACAATGGAGAGGCGACGGTGCCCGAGCGCGTTGCCGGCCTCGGGATCGACCCGGGACCCGGGGACGCGGCCGCGAGACCCGATGAACGAGCATCGCGGTCAAGGTGCGCCTGTGTAATCCTGGGTTGTGCCAAGGCGTTGCGAATCGTTGAAGGAATTCGGCGACGCCACGCATGGGTGTCGCGCTGACGTGGTATCTCCGAGAAGGCCCGGATCCGTCGTGCCGCGAGCCATCGCGCGCGAGCAGTCCTGCACGGCGGCCGAGCGCGAGGCCGATCGCTCTGCCGGGCTCCGCCACCACGCCCAAAGCCCAACGAGGTGACGACCGAGCCGCCAGAGCCCGCGCAGAGTACTGCGGCGCAGAGTCCTCGTGCTCCGTGGTGCTTCAGCTCGAGGAGTATGCGGTTTGCCGCGATGCATTCCCGCGCTCTGGGCGACGCGCTTGCCGAGACCGTGAGCGTGCGCGCCCGGAACGAACCCGACTCTCCACCCGGCGAGTCGAGCCCGCCAGCAGAAGTCGACGTCCTCGACGTATGACGAGAAACGCTCGTCGAACGACGACCAACGTCGAGCGCGCACCGCCGTCGAATTCAGCATCGTGGTGCCCGAAACCCAGCGAAGCGGCTGCGGACTCACTTCTGAGTACTCACGACTCGCTGGGGCGCGTCCAATCGAGATCGGGCGCGAGGAATGCCGAACGTGGGGTGTCGGCGGGCCGTTGTCACAAGAGTCACCATTGTCTCCGGCGCAACGTGGAGATCGTGGCTGCCAATGAGGCAGTAGTCGTCGGTGCGGGTGGCGAGCCAGTCCTCAAGTGCGAGGTTCGCTCCTCCTGTGTAGCCGAGGTTCGTGGGCGCCACTAGCACTCGGGTCCCGTCGGGAACCAGGTCCTGCAGGCGCGGTTGCTCTGCCCTGCTGCCGTTGTCGACGACCGTCAGCTCCACCTGGATCTCGTGCGATGCCAGCAGGCTTGCCGCCGCGTGCGCGCGCCGCTCCGGAGCCTGCCAGTGGACCAGGTATACGGGAAGCCGTTCCGGAGTGTCAGAGGAAGGCAAGGAATCGAAGGCTACCGTCGACTCCAGTCTTGCAAGCCGAGACGCGTCGGCGAAGCGGAAATCCGCCGCGATCTGGTGTCGAGCGACCGGTTCAGGTCCTTCGCATTCGTAAGTGGCGAGCAGGAGCGAGCGAAGGTTGGAGACGTTAACGGTCGAGACTCAACGCACGGACGGATTGGTCGATGCAACCACACGGGTCGGTTCCTCGGCCAAGCGGCGTGGATCTCGAAGAGGTTGCCGGTGAGGGTCATCGCGGCCTGGTCGAGGCGCCTCGGGAGCGACGAGCCAGTCACCCGAGGGCGAGCAGCCACGCATTCCGCCGTCGTCCCCGTCCGGGGTCATGGGCAACGCGGGGGAGAAGCTCTCCTAATCAACGAAGTCCGGCAACGCGGAGCGTCTCGGCGTAGAAGTCGCTCGAAGTTCGAGTGCGTCCGGCGGACCGAACGCTTCGACCTCGCCATTTCGGAGGACGAGTATTTGCCCGCAAGCGCTGAGCGTTGACGACCTGTGCGCGATGACCACGACGGTCTTCGCCGGAGTGAGATTGGCGAGGGTGGTACGGATCAGCAGTTCCGAGTGCACATCCAGAGCACTCGTCGGGTTCGTCGAGGATCACGATGCTCGGATCGCGGAGCAGAGCACGCGCAATACACAGTCGTTGGCCCTGACCCCCGGACATCTGCGTGGCGCGCTCGCCGACTGACGTCTTGTATCTCTTGGGCCAGCTCGCGATGTCGTCGTGAATGTGCGCGAGCCTCGCCGCACGTTCGACGTCCTCGTCACTTGCTGTCCGGTAGAACCTGATGTTGTCTGCGACGGTTCCCGGAATCAAGCGAGCCTCCTGCGGAACGAAGGCAATTTCGTCGTACCAACTCGCGAGGCTGAAGTCAGCGATTGTGCGATCATTGGCCGCGAATCTCGCCAACGTCCGGATTCCGCAGGCGCAACAAGAGTTGGACGAGAGTCGATTTCCCGGCGCCGGACGGACCGATGATCCCGAGCATCGTGCCGGCCTCGATGCGGAACGAAACATCCTGGAGCACTGGCTCTGCTGCGTAGGCGAAAGTCACGTTCCGGAACTCGACCGAACAACAGCGTGTCAGTGCGCTCCCCGATGGGTCAACGGCGGCGGCTCGATACCGATCTTGGTGCTCGAAGAACTGTTCGACGTACGGGGCGCCGACGATCACGCCCTGGTACGACGATTGCGCCGCCTGCCCGTAACTCAGCGAGCGCAACATGATGAGGACGACGGCACCGAGCAGCGCTCGACGTTGCTAACGTCGGTGCTCTGTAGCAGGCCCAGCGTCCCGAGGATTAGCAGCAGCGCGACGCCCTGATATGCGGCCGGGAGCATACCGGCGAGGATCTGGGTCTTGAAGTACGACCGTTGGTGTTCGTCGATCGCGGCGCCGATCTCCTCCTGTGCTTCGCGATCGACACCGAACACTCGGATCTCGCGCGAGATCTCGGAGAGTCTCGCTGATTGACGCGGCAAACTCGACGTTCGCGCCCGCGGTCAACGCCGAACGCCTCCGGATGCGGTTGCGCAACGGGCGCAAGAACAGTGCGAGCAACACGACGATGAACGTCGCTGCGAGTGTCGCCCAGACGTTCGCGAACAGCGCTGCCGCGAGCAGAGCGACCAGCGTGACGGTGCTGACGATGAAGGCCACGGTTGCGTTCAGGACCGCCGAGGTCTGAGCGACCTGTGTGGTCGTCATCTCCTGCAGGCTGACCCTCGTCGTTCGTCGGCTTGGAGTTCCCATGACGCACCGAGGAAGAGCCTCACGGCGTCGGCGCGGCCCTTGCTGAGCGCTTGGGTCGCGATCTTGGTCGATTCCCAGATCGCTATCGCTTGCATTGCCACACGAACGACCACGAGCGCTACAGCGATGACGACTAGTTCGGAAGCACTGATATGAAAGTTGACCGAAGAGATCGTGAAGCGGATCGACTCGTCGTTCGCTGCTATCGCGAAGGCGAGCTTCGCGATGATTCCGAGTACCAGCGCTTCAGCCAGTCCACCGAGGAACGACACGATGGCTACGAGGACCAGTCGGCGCCGTTGCCCAGCGACAAGCCGACCGAGGACGGAACGGATCGACACGGTTTGACGGTTCAGCGCGAGCCATCCGGGTCTGTACGCGACGGTCGTCTCTCGAGGCCTTGCACCACCCGCGGCTCCATCTAGGCGGTCAACGTCGTCTGCGGTGATCTGGCCAGTCGACAGGGGTGCACCGTTCCGACATCGAGTTAGGGGTCGATGACTCTACCAAGCGGGGGCCGTGCCCCTTGGAGTGGTGTAACTCCTGAAGGTCCACCGTTGAGGTGGGCCACCGCGTGAACCTCTGTGTGTTCCGTCCAAAGAACATGCAGAAGGAGATCACACGGTGGCCCTTGCACATTCTGACCTGTCCGAGCTCCTCGACGCGCTCCGTGCGGGTGGCGATGTCGATCTGATCCGTTCGAGCGTGGAGATGGTCCTCCAGGCGCTCATCGACGCCGAAGCGACCGAGGTCGATCGGCGCGGGGCGTCACGAGCGCACGGAGAGCGCACGAACCAACGCAACGGGACTCGCCCGAAGTTGTTGGCGACGAAAGCCGGCGATGTGGAGCTGGCGATCCCGAAGCTGCGTCACGGGAGCTTCTTCCCGTCGATTCTCGAGCGGCGCCGCCGGATCGATCGGGCGTTGTTCGCGGTGGTGATGGAGGCCTACGTGCATGGCGTATCGACCCGCAAGGTCGACGACCTGGTCGCAGGCCCTCGGTGGGGCGTCGGGGATCTCCAAGATCCGAAGTGAGCCGGATCTGCTCGGAGCTCGACGAGTCGCTCCAGGCGTTCCGGGACCGGCCCCTCGATCATGTCGAGTTCCCGTACGTGTTCCTCGACGCCACCTACGTCAAGGCCCGAAGTGGCGGGCGGATCGTGTCGAAGGCGGTGATAGTGGCCACCGGCGTGACTCGCAGCGGTGACCGCGAAGTCCTCGGCGTCGAGGTCGGCGACTCCGAAGACGGCGCGTTCTGGATCGCGTTCCTTCGGGGCCTGCGGGCACGGGGCTGACCGGCGTCAAGCTCGTGATCTCCGACGCGCATCTCGGGCTGCGCGAAGCGATCAGCTCGGTGATGCTCGACGCCGCCTGGCAGCGCTGCCGCGTGCATCTCGCCCGCAACGTGCTCGCCAAGGTCCCGAAAGGATCGGCGGACATGGTCGCCGCCGCGATGCGCACGATCTACGCGCAACCCGACGCCGACCACGTCGCACGGCCAGTTCGACGAGATCGTCTCCATGCTCGACCGTCAGTTCCCCGACGCCGCCACGATCCTCAACGACGCCCGCGACGACGTGCTCGCGTTCTGCCGCGTTCCCCGAAGCGCACTGGCGCAAGATCTGGTCCACCAACCCGCTCGAACGCGTCAACGGTGAGATCAAACGCCGCACCCGCGTCGTCGGCATCTTCCCCAACGACGCCGCGGTGCTGCGCCTCGTCAGCGCGGTCGTCGCCGAGACCCACGACGAATGGCAAGACACCGAACGTCGCTACCTCGCCGAACACACCATGGCCCTGCTCTACGAGCCTGCCCCCGAGCCGCTCGACACCAAGGAGGTCATGCCTGCAAGAATCGCGTCCTGACACCCCTCGAACCCGACACGCAGACGTTCACGCGCGCGGGAGTTACACCACGAGAGGGGACACGGCCCAAGCGGGCCCATCCGATCACGTAGCTGCAGTGCTGTCAGGTGTGGTGGCGTGCAGAATCAGCGAACGCCGCATCACCCACGGTCGACCCGACCAGTCGAACGACGCGACCGTGAGAGGCGGGTGTGTAGGTCCGATTCCGGCGGAAGGGTCGGTGTTTCGAAGCCGCCGTGTCCGGCGAGCCACCCGGCGGTGACCGAGAATGACGAGCCAGCAGCACCGATGATGTAGTCCGTCCTCGCGAGGAGGTACAGATCGCACACGCCATCGACCGGCCGACGAGCGGTTGCCGCGCCCCCAACACTCAGAGACAGCGACTTTCGTTGGCTTCGCTGACGCTGCGCTCGGGACCAACATCACGGGAACCGCCGCCAGCCGCGATCGAGGCTGCTGCTGCCACGCCACTGTTTCCGGTCCCATGAGCGCCTCACGGCAAGACGACGATCGGAGCACCTGTTCGGTTGCATGATCACCGGCACCACCACCACGGCCCGGTGGCACGCCGAAGCGGCGTCGCTGACGGCGAGGTCAGCGAGCATGCGCCCTTGGGGCGGAGTCTCGCTTACCTCTGATGCTGCTCGACCACGTCGGCGAGTTCACCAGCGCGGTGGGTCCAGGTGTGGCGCGAGAGGCACAACGCCGCACCGCGTCGACCGATCGCACGCAGCGCGTCAAGATCCTGCTCGTAGGCGCGGACTTGATCGACCAGTTCGTCGAAGGTCTCGTAGACAATGACGGTGTCGCCGTCGAGGAATCCGAGTGCGCTGAGCTCGGGCAGCGAGTCGCAGATGACGGCGCACCCCGAGGCTGCGGACTCGTAGTTCTTGAGCATGGTCTCGAAGCCGGGGCGGGGACGGAGCAGGAATCGGGCGGGGGCACCGTCGTGGACCCTGGCGAGCCGACCTCCGATCCTGCCGAAGCGGTAGCGCCCGTCGAAGTTACAGATCAGGCACGCGGCGTAGTGGTTGAGACGCTCGTTCAGATCCTCGTACGGCACTCGGAATTCGTCGAGTGGAACTTCGTGCTTCCGCAGATGGCTGACCATCGCCGCTCGCGCCGGGTAGCGGGAGCCGAACGTGCATAGGCCTTCGCGCGTATGTCCTAGATCGTTGAAGCGCCGAGGGTCGTATCCCTTGGGGACCCAGGCCGCCCTGATGCCGTCAGCGGTGAGCATCTCCGCAGTTCGCAGGCCCGTGCAGACCAGCAGGTCAAAGCAGTGCCTTGCCAACGTCGACGCCCACGCACCCTGAAACGATCCCAGCCTTGCATAGTTTAACAAGGCGTCGTGGTCGTACATGACCCGCAGCCCGTCGAACCCGTGCCAGTCCAGAGGGGTTGCCGCATGCAGTTCGGCGAACGTCAGGAAGACGACGATCGCCTCGTACCCGCGACCAAGCACGGAGATCTTTTCGGAACCTTCTCTAGCGGTTTCGACCTCGCGAACGTCGAAGCGTCCATCGGCTCGCAACGTGTCCAGGAGCGAGCGCTCGCTGCGGGGTCGGTCAAACGCTCTGGCGATGACGAGCGTGCCCGCTCGTTGTTCTGGCATGCGAGCGAACCGTACCCGTCGATGCAGGGTCCCCACGCGGTCGCTCTATTGCGCTTCGCGACTCGTTCGAGTCGACCGGTTGCGCTCCTTGGACGCGAGACCCCCCCAAGGTGCCATTGGTTCGCCTAGGACTGAGAGAGTCACTCCGCTCGCGTTGACCGCAGTGTCCTCAGTTCTCGGTCGGGCGAGGGCGGATCAGCGCGTGCGGCGGATGAAAGCCTTGGGCATCCAGGACTGCTGATCCCATTCGGAGGTCATCGCGCGGTGTGACGGATTCGGTGGAGCCGCAGGCGGAGACGGTTGGGCGACCTCTAGGCTGCATACGTTCGTCGCCTCAGTCGGCACGGTTCTCGCGCAACGACGCAGTGACGGATGTTGTCCCACCGTTTCCAACGCTAGTGAGAATCAGCACCTGGGTGGTCGCTGAGCAGCGAAGAAGCACTCTCCGCTCCCCGACGGTGCCGACCTTGCCACGTGTGACCGGAAGCGCGATCGGCCCGAGCGCGTTACCGGTGGAGTTGACCGCGCCCGTCAGACGGAGTGCCGAAACGTCGTGAGTGATAGGTGAGCCCGTAGTGCCTGCACTCGTACCGGACCGTGCAGCGCGCGTGGCCTGATCCCTTGAGATTGGTCCGCGTGGACCAATCAACGGGGTCTGGTCAATTGCGTCAGGCACCGCTCGTAGAAGCCGAGCATGCGTCGAGCGGTCTCCGTGATCGTGAAGTGTTCGCCGAACGAGTTGAGCGCGCGCTCGACTCTTCGTTCGGCCGCGTGTCGCTTCTCCGCGCACTCGAGCATCGCCTTGGTGAATCCGTCGATGTCTCCTGGTCGAACCAACATCGCGCACTCATCACTGGCGATCTCACGCACCTGCGGGAGGTCGCTCGCGACCACCGGTGTCTCGAGCGCCATCGCCTCGATGACGCTCCCTGGCATGCCTTCTCGTCGAGAAGAAAGCACGAATACGTCCGCGGCGCAGAGCAGATCTGCGACGTCGTCTCGCTCCCCGAGCAGAGTCACCGACGATCCGAGCTCGAGCTCGGCGATTTCGCGCTCGAGGTCGCCCGTCGCTGAGCCCTGTCGGCCGGCAATGTACAGATGCGACGCTGCTTGTACCGCGTGGACGCGCGGAAAAGCCCTCACCAAGGTGCCGAGATCCTTCTGTGGTTCCTGTCGCGCGACGGCGAGCACGACCATCGTCGGTGGTGCGACGCCGAGCGCGCCCCGGACGCGCTCACGGCGCTCGGTCGTTCGACGCCCCAGTACGACCGGGTCACGCCCGCGGGGGATGACGTCGATCCGGTCGCGGGGGTACACGAGACGCCGGGACATGATCTCGGACACCCGCTCTGATACCGCGTGCATCCGCACCGTCGCGCGTGCGCTGAACGCGTCGAGCGCCTGAGCCGCTCGCAAGCGGATCGGGCGGATCCCCGGCTCTGCCGCGTGTTCTGGGCCGTACGCCTCGTTGACGAGGCTCGACACGACGCGCGTCCGCGCCGCCCGTGCTCCGACCCGCCCGACGACGTCGCTCTCGAACAGCGTCGTGTGCACGAGATCGGGCCGACGCTCGCGCACGAGCTCAGCGAACCTGCGAACCTGTCCGACGCGGCTACCTCCCGGACCCACACAGAAGAGCTCCGCGCCGCCGGCCTTGACCTCCTCCTGGAGGCCGTCGGTATCCGCGAGGGTCGCGACGTCGAGCTTGATTCCGAGATCGCGATAGTGGGGGGTCAATGCCGCAAGAGAGCGCTCCGCGCCACCCGGACGCAGCGTGTCGATCAGGTAGAGGACGTGGAGCCGTCCTGGTGCCGTCAACGGTCGGTGCGCCCCTGATCGGCTAGGAAGTCGGACAGGACGAACTCGAGGAGGGCGCGGGGATGCAGGCGTTGGTGACCGGGTGTGCGGGCTTCATCGGCTCCCGTCTCACTGAGACTCTGCTCGCGCAAGGTGTCGCGGTGCGCGGTGTCGACGCATTCACGACGTACTACGACCCTACGGTGAAGCACCGCAACCTCGCTGCCGCGCGGGAGTCGTCCCGCTTCGAGCTCGTCGATGGGGATCTCAACCAGATCGACCTTTCTGACGTGCTCGACGGGGTGGATGTCGTCTATCACCTCGCCGGGCAGCCGGGCGTGCGGGTGTCGTGGTCGGACGGTTTCTCACAGTACGTGACGCTCAACGTCCTCGCGACCCAGCGTCTGCTGGAAGGGGCGCGCCAGCACTCGGTGCAGCGGCTGGTCTACGCGTCGAGCTCGTCGATCTACGGCAACGCCGCGCGCTACCCGACCACCGAGGACGACGTTCCTCATCCTCACTCTCCCTACGGCGTGACCAAGCTCGCGGCCGAGCACCTGTGCTCCCTCTACGCCGAGAACTGGGGAGCGCCGACCGTCTCACTGCGATACTTCAGCGTGTACGGGCCCCGCCAGCGGCCCGACATGGGCTTCTCCCGGTTCTTCGACGCCATTCAGGCCGGGCGACCCCTCCCCATCTACGGCACCGGCCGCCAGATCCGAGACTTCACCTTCGTGGGCGACGTCGTCAACGCGACGATCGCTGCAGGCACTGCCGACACCCCTGCCGGCACGGTGTGCAACGTCGCGGGAGGATCGTCGATCAGTGTCCTCGAGCTCATCCCGCTGCTCGAGGAGATCACGACGCGCCCGATCGCCACGGAGCACCTTCCCGCGCAACCGGGCGACGTGGATCGCACGGGCGGTTCGATCGAGAGAGCGCGTGAGCTGCTGGGCTGGGAGCCCACGGTCGACCTCGCGGACGGCCTGCGTGCGCAGCTCGAACATCTCCGAGCGCTGGGTTCCTGGGTCGACTGACCAGTCGGTCGCGGCCCATGGCCTCTCACCACGCGTCAGACACGGTGTCCGCTGACTCCATGGGCGGGCGCTGCGTGACTCGACCCAACGTCGATCGGTAGACGACAACAGCCAGTCGCGCGTGGTTGCGCAATCCCATCGGTTGCGTTCGCGACGCTTGCCAAGCGAATCGACGCGCTTCGGGCCATCGGCCGAGCCGAGCAGCGTTGACTGCTGCGATCGCCTGGTACTTGGCACGTTCCTTGTGTGAGCGCACCATCTCGTGCTTGTGCTTCTCCAGGATGTGCTTTGCCGCGCCGAGACGCGCTTCGTCGTAGTCACGCGATCGACCGATGGAGTGGAGACGCACGACGGGTGCCGTGACATCAGCGATGTCGAGCCTTCGTCTCCGCAGTTCAGCCGTCAGGCGCCACAGCAGGTCGGAGTTCTCGGCGAATCGGAGCACCGGGTCGTAGCCGTCGATCGCTTCGAAGACGTCCCTCCGCACGGCAAACGTTCCGGCGAAGAACGGGCGGTCGGGATCGGACGGATCCGCGTCCGTGTACGTGCCGCAGACGAGGCCGATGCCTGGCGCAATGGCGTCGTGCAGTGCCAGCAGACCGCCGGCGAGCAGCTCGTCATCGCTGTCGAGGAACACGAGCCACTCCCCCGAGGTGGTCGCCGCGCCCCGATTGCGGCTGTACGCGGGTCCACGGTTCTCGGCGTTACGCAGGATCGAGACGCCCCCCGCCTCGAGATCGTCGTAGAGAGCTTCGGATTCGTCGGTCGAGGCGTCGTCGACGACCACCGTTTCGACACCGATCTCGCCTGATGCCGGAATGCTGGCGACACAACGCCGAAGTGTCTCTGCGCTGTTGTACGCGGGGATGATGATCGCGAACCCCTCATCCGAGTGAGTTCGCTGCGGACGGTGCGCTCCCGCGACCAGCCTGGGAGGTGACGGAGGCTCGACCGATCGTCCGAGACGACCGGTCCAGCCGTCGACGACGGCGCGGATGCTGAGGGCGAGGGCGTCGACGAGTTGGTGACCACCGCGTACGTCGAACAGGGGCTTGGCGAGCGCGATCACCGATGCCCGAACTGCGGGCCAGCGGAGGGAATGGAGACGCAGGATGGCGATCAGGTTCCGGCGGGAGTAGTAGAGCCGCCACCCCGAGTTGGTGGCACGGGTGGAGCGCAAGGACGTGTCGAGGCCGAGCCGAGCACTTCGTTCCCGATTGTGGCGCCAGACGTCGCCGTGCGCGACGAGGCGGTAACCGGCAGCCCGGAGCCGGAGCCCGTACTCCAGATCGTCGTAGCCGAAGAAGAGCTCGGCCATCGGCGTGCCCACCTCGCGGACGGCGCGGGCGCGGTAGAGGGGAAGGGCGCCACCGGGGAGGTAGTCGACGTCGACCTCACCGTGCAGGTCCGCGTCCGCCACCCGGCGGATCTCTCCCGTCTTGGGATCGAATCGCCCGCCGTTCGAACCGACGCCACCCACCGTAGGGTCGTCGTCGGCGCACGCGTGGGCGAAGTGACGCAGTGAGGCAACAGACTCGGGAGTGGGTGGTGGGTCGTCGTCATCGAGGACGAGGATCCAGTCGTCGTCACTGGCGGTCGCGAGGATCCGATCCATGCCGAGGGCGATGCCGCCGGCCGGGCCGAGGTTTTCGTGCGTCTCGATCACGAGGACGCGGTGTGCAGCGTCGGTCGCTCCTTTCGCTTCACCCTGAGGAAGGCGCGAGTTGTCCACGATGACCAGGGAGTCCAAGCGTTCGGAGCCATCCGCCAGCACCCGGACCATGGTGGCGAGTTCTCGCGGTCGCTCGAACGTCACGAGGACGGCATGGCAGTCGCTCCGTCGGTTCCCTGCCGGAGCTCATCGAACAGCTGAGAGTGATGTGAGGAGCATGTCCCACCGAGCGGTGACGGTTCCGAGATCGAATCGAACCACACAGCGTGCTCGGGCCGCGTCACCCATCTCGGGGTGAGCGAGCGCATCGACGATCCCCATGGCGATCGCTCGAGGGTCGCCGGGAGCGACCACCAGCCCCGTGACGCCGTCCTCGACGATGTCGGCGACGTACCCGACGTCGGTGGCGACGACCGGAAGCCCCCGCAGCCCGGCCTCGATCGCGACCGCGGGGAGCCCCTCGGTCCGGCTCGGAAGGACCAGAACATCGGCCGCCGAGTACACGTGGGACAGGTCGAGATGACTCCCGGTGAACCGGACGCGCCGGGTCACACCGAGCCGAGCGGCCTGGCGCTGCAGGGCGGCGAGCTCCGGGCCGTCGCCCGCCACGACCAGGAACGCATCCCCGAGGCGTACGAGCGCGTCGATGGCAAGATCGACGCCCTTCTCGGAGCTGAGTGCCCCGACCGCGAGCACCACCGTCGTGGAGCTCCCGATGCCGAGTCCGAGCCGCGCTGCTGCTCGTTGCTCCGGAGAGGCCGGGAGATGTGATCCGCTCGACACGCCGGTGGGGATTGCGGTCAGCTTTCGTGGCGGCACTCGGTACAGCTCGCCCAGTGCGGTGCCCGAGCGTTCGTTGAGTGCCACGATCCCTGACGCCCGCGCCAGGAAGGCGGCGGTGCGGAGGCGACGCAGGCGCGACGTCGCCCAGTGGTACGGGTCACCGATGTTGCGGTAGACGAACGGTCGCCCGCTGCCGCCGAGGGCCAGGGCACACGCCGGAAGCGTCGTCGACCCATGGGCGACGACGACATCCGAGCTCCGGGTGCGGCGGCGGAGTCGCTGCAGGGTACGCAACGACAGGGGAGCGTCCCCGACGCACTCGAGGTCCAGCCCACCGCTGTGGCCGGGGGCGAGCGCGATCGTCTCGGAGCGCCAACCGAGCGTGGCGAGACGCGCCGAGAGGTCGACCGCGAATGTCTCGGCACCCCGCCGATCGGTCGAGGCGACGATGTGCAGAATCGAACCGTTCGCCATGTTTTTGGGCCTTCTACGTCGCCAGTTCACCGGGTGAGGACGCTATGCTGCCCCGCGGTGCCGTCGGCCCCTCCCACCCGCCGCGCGACCTTCGAACGACGAGGAACCTGCTTCCCGCTCGATGGACCTGCTCTCCTACTTTCGTGTGTTGCGGCGGCGATGGTTGGTCATCGTCGCGCTCGGCGTCGTCGGTGGCGCGCTCGGGCGCGGCCTCGACGCAACTCCAGGGGTCGAGCGCGAAGGCGCGCACGTTCTACAAGGCGACCAGCACGCTGCAGCTCGACACGTCGTCGAACGACTCGAGCAACCAGGCGTACACGAACGTCGACCAGATCGCCATCCTCGCCACCACCGGCGATGTGCCCGACGCGGTGGCGAAGCAGCTCGGAACGTCGGAGTCGGGCCGCCAGCTGGCAGAGCGGGTGGTCACCCTCACCAGCCAGGTTCCCAACACAATCGCGATCACGGCCACCGATCCCGACGCGGCCCGTGCCGCCGCCATGGGGAACGCCTTCGCTGATCAATTGGTGAAGAACCTCGACGCGCGGCTGCTCAGCCGCTACAACCGGCAACGCGACGTGCTGAACCAACAGCTCGCGTCGCTGAAGTCCCAGGCCGACGACTTCCTCGCGCAGGTGCGGGCGGTGCCGCCCCCGCCGGACGTCGACACCATTCAGAAGCAGTACGACGCGACGCAGAACCAGTACTACACCGTGTACGGCCAGCTCCAGGAGCTCGCCACCGCGGGTCCGCCGACGAGTCGCCTCACGAAGCTCGAGAGCGCGGATGCCGTCCCGATCTCCAAGGGTGAGTACGAATCCCGTCTGAGTCTCGGCGCTTCGGGCCAGAACAACCTGCGGGCGGACGCCGGGGCGTCGCCCGACGGCAGCGGCGCCATCAGCGTCAGCAGCTCCTCGACCACCCTCGACGACCCGGTGTCGCGCGGTCTCTTCGGTGCGTTCCTGGGCCTCCTGGCCGGCGTGGCGCTGGCGCTGGTGCTGGATCGCCTCGACCACCGGATCCGGACCCGGACCGACGCCGAGGCCGCGTTCCGGCTCCCGGTGCTCGCCGAGGTGCCGAAGTTCACCCGGGCGCAGCAGAAGGACGGGAACATCGTCTCCGTCACCGCGCCGCTGTCGCGGGTGGCCGAGGCGTTTCGCGCCATCAGAACCTCGGTGCTCTTCCAGACCGCGAGCGTCAACCCGGGACCGCCCGAGCGCGCCGCGCTCACCGGGAATGGCAATGGCAATGGGAAGGGGAACGGGAACGAGGTGATGGAGGGTGCGGCGTCGGTGGATCCGGTGTTCGAGCCCGCGCCACGCACCGAGTGCCTGGTGGTCATGGTCACCTCGGCGTCACCGCGGAGGGCAAGACCAACACCAGTGCCAACCTTGCCGCGGTGTTCGCCGAGTCGGGTGCCTCGGTGCTGGTGGTGAACTGCGACTTCCGCCGGCCCACCGTGCACCGGTTGTTCGGTGTCGAAGACCGGCCGCGGACGGTGCAGACGACCTCGGTGCCGGGTGTGAAGATCGTGACCAACGTGCTGCACGACCCGAACGCGAACCCGTCGCAGGTGGTCGCCGCGCAACGTCAGGTGATCGCAGCGGCACGGGACCGGTTCGACGTCGTCGTCCTCGACACCGCGCCGATCTTGACCGCCAACGACGCGATCGAAGTGGTCGGTTCCGCCGACCTCGTGCTGCTGGTCGCACGGTCCGAGATCTCCACGACCGACAAGGCGGAGCGTGCCTTCGACGTGCTCACCCGCCTCGATGCGCCGCTCGGTGGCGTTGTGCTCATCGCATCGGGCGAATCGAGCTCGGAGTACTACTACTACTACCAAACTGGTCGGAAGCCGTCGCGTCGTCGCGCCGATCGACCCACGACTGCCGACGGCCCGGCTCCGCGCACCGTCACTGTTCCGGGACCGCTGGACCACGAGACGTCCTAGCCAGCCGTGACCACTCCGGGAACGCCGCGCCGCGCGGTACCGGCCGCCGCTCCTGCCGACGCGGCCGGCCGCGCCGAAGTACTTCTCGTGGCAACCCATCGCGTGCGCCGTCTTCGCATTCACCATCGCCTTCTGGATGTGGCAGTGGCTCGGGTATGGGTGGGCGGCCGGCTCGAGTCTGGTGGTCATCCCGCTGCTGACCCTTCTGACGCTGCCGGTCCTGGTGGCCGTGGGTCGGCGCGAGCACCGCTTCGATCTCGCGGGTCTGGCGGCCACGGGACTCGGCCTGCACTTCTTCGCCGCGTTCTACCGGATGGCGCATGGTGCCGATGCCTTCGTGTACGACCAACAGGGCGACCGGATCGCGGAAGCCTTCCGGCATTTCCGTTTCAACGTCGATCCGGGGGCACCGGTACCCGGCACCGGGGCGATGCGGATCATCAGCGGGGTGGTCTCGGTCTTCACCGGCGCCAACGTGGCAGCAAAGTTCCTGGTGTTCGCGTGGCTCGGGTTCATCGGGTGCTACCTCCTGTACCGGGCGTTCGTCACCGCAGTACCCAACGCCGATCCCCGCCGCTACGCATTGCTGATCTTCCTGTGGCCCTCGCTGGCGTTCTGGCCTTCGAGCATCGGCAAGGACTGCTGGATGCTCCTGACGCTCGGCATCGCATCGGTCGGCGCCGCACGCGTGCTGGTGCGCCGACCGGGCGGCTACACGCTGTTGGTGCTCGGTCTGCTCCTCGGGAGCTTCGTGCGTCCGCATGTCTCCCTCATGGCGCTGCTGGCGTTCGGCGTCGCTCTTCTGGTCAGCCGGCGCGAGACGAGCCGGCCCGGGGTCACACCGAGCTCGATCGCCAAGGTTGCCGGACTGCTCGTCCTCATCGTCCTCGGTGGCATCCTGGCGTCGCGGGCCGCCACGGTCCTCGATGTCGACGACTTCAGCAGCTCGTCGGTGAACTCCGTCCTCGAGACCAACCGCCGCACCGAGGAGGGCGGTTCCACCTTCAGTGCCGCCGAGCCGCAGAACCCACTGGGCTATGTGGAAGCCAGCTTCACGATCCTGTTCCGACCGCTCCCGACCGAGTCGAGCGGCGCCGAGCAGATCGTCGACCTCGCTCGAGGCCTCGTTCCTGTTCGTGCTCTGCGCGGCGTCGTGGCGACGGATCGTGTCGTTGTTCGGACGGCTGCGGTCGGAGCCGTACGTGACGTACGCGGTGGTCTACCTCCTCATCTTCTTCTTCGCGTTCGGCACCATCAGCAACTTCGGGATCCTGGCGCGACAGCGCACTCAGGCGTTGCCGTTCGTGTTCGTGCTGCTGGCGCTGTACCCCTCGAAGCACAGGGCCGACGCCGGCGCCGTCGAGCAGGAACGCGCCCTGCCCCGATGATGATCGCCGCAGCGGCGATCGCGGCTTTTGGCCTGCCGTCGCGCCTGTACGCTCGACGACGCTGCGTTGAGCGACGAGGAGTTCAACGAGCTCCTCTCGTCCTGCGAGCAGCACCGGCTCCTGGGTCAGTTCGGGGCGGCGATTCGCGCGCGGCGTGGTGCGCCTGACCGACGAGCAGGAGCGCACGTTCGAGGAGACGTTCCGGGCCTGGCTCACCCATTGCCTGCGCATCGAGCGGCTGCTGCTCGACGCGACCGTGGCGCTCGACCATGCCGGCATCGATTCACGCGTGCTCAAGGGCGTGGCGCTCGCCCACACCGCCTACGACGATCCGAGCGAGCGGGTCTTCGGCGACGTCGACCTCCTGGTGCCTGCGTCCGAGCTGACCCGGGCGTCCCGGGTCCTCACCCGAGCCTTCGACGCCGAGCGCCCACAGCCCGAGCTCCGACGTGGGTTCGACGACCGCTTCGGCAAGGAGGTGATGCTGAAGGTCGGTGGTCTCGAGCTGGACCTCCACCGCACGTTCGTCGAAGGCGCCTACGGTCTCACCGTCCGCTTCGACGACCTCTTCGCCCCTCCGTACCGGTTTCCTCTCGGGATCGTCGAGCTCGAGGCGCTCCCGATGCCGCAGCGGCTCCTCCACGCGAGCTACGCGGCGGCCTTTGGTGACTGGCCGCCGCGGCTGATGTCGCTGCGTGACCTCGCGCAGCTCGTCCATCGGGAGAAGCCCAACCTGGTCGACGTGCTGCTCATGGCGCGCGAGTGGCAGTGCGAACCGATCGTGGCCCGTGCCGTCACCCTGGCCTGGGACGAGCTCGGCCTCACCGCCGAACCGCCGGTCGTGCAGTGGGCGCGTCGCTTCGTGCCGAGCACCTACCAGCGCCGCATGCTGGAGTGGCACGAAGGCCCTGCACGCGCGTTCACGGGTCAGCTCGCCGCGCTCCTCGTGCTGCAGGGGACGGAAGCCCGGCTCGCGTACCTTCGGGCGATCATGTTCCCGCAGCGCGAGTACCTCGCGGCCCGCGGCTTCAACGCCGCGGGGCATTTCCGGCGCGCTTGGCAGCGGATCCTGAAGTGATCGGACGCCGGTGTACGTGACCCGCGGCTTCCACGCCCTCGCGCTGGACTTCGCGCTCGCGGTCGACGACGACGCGCTCGGGCAGTACCTCGAGTGGCTGCTCGACGGCTTCGCGGCACCGGCGGGCGACGCGGTCGCCTACGAGGTGGTCACGGCCTGCGACGAACCCGATGCGTTCGAGATGCAATTCGATGGCGAGACCGTCCTGCAGGCGGTCGGCGCCCGGTCCTTCGTGGTGAACCTCGTGCACTGGGTCAACCAGCGGGCGGTCGATCCCGCGTACTCCGTCACCAGTCACGCCGGCGGTGTGGTGCGTGACGGCGTCGCGTGCGTGCTCCCGGCGCACATGGAGTCGGGGAAGACCACCCTGACCGCGGGGTTGGTGCGCTCGGGCTGGTCGTACTTGACCGACGAAGCGGTCGCCTTCGACTGGGACACCGGTGAGATCGAGCCGTTCCCCAAGCCCCTGTCGGTGGACCCGGGGTCCCAGCACCTGTTCCCCGAGCTCGCGCCGCCACCGCCACCCGGCGCCACGATGGACGGCGTCGAGCAATGGCAGATCCCGCCGTCGATGTTCCGGCCCGATGCGGTCGGAGAGCGGTGCCGGGCTGGGTACGTCGTGTTCCCGCGCTACGAGGCCGGCGCTCCGACCGCGCTCGTGCCGATCGGACGCGCCGAGGGCCTGGTCGAGCTGGCCCGGAACACCTTCCGGTTCAACGAGCAGTCGCGGCGTTCGCTCGACGCGCTCGCCCGGGTGATCCGGTCGGTCGACTGCTACGGGCTGACCGTCGGCGATCTCGACATCGCGTGCCGGCTGGTCGACGCACTCGTGTCGGACGGCGGCGGTGGCTGAGCGCACCGCGGGTTCCCTCGATGCCGACTTCGTACCCACCCGGGCCGCGTTGGTGTACTCGGTCGAGATCGACGGCGAGCTCGTGCTGCTCGACGAGCACGAGGACCGGCTCCACCACCTGAATCCCACCGCGAGCCTCGTGTGGTCGTGCTTCGACGGTGAGGCGCGCGTGCAGGACCTGGCTCGCGACATCAGCGACGAGCTCGGCCTCTCGTACGAGTTGGTCCTCGCCGACGCGGTGCGCATCGTGCGCGAGCTCGGCGCCGAGGGACTCCTCGACGGTGTCGCGGCCGACGAGCGGCCCGGCCCGCAGCCGGAATGACCACCGGAACGACCGGGAGCCGCATCCGGCGCCGGCCCGGCGTGCTCTGGCGGCGTTCGCTCGACGCGGTCGTGCTGCTGCCGCCCGGCGCGCCGGACGTAATCACCCTGGCCGGCACCGGCCCGGCGGTCTGGCAGCTGCTCGCCGAGTGGCGGTCCGAGGACGAGCTGGCCGAGGTTCTTGCCGCCGCCTACAGCTCCACCCCGGACGTAGTGGTCCGAGACCTCGTCCCGGTGCTCCGCGCCCTCGAGATTGCCGGCGCCCTCGAGGTTGCCGGCGCGGTCGAGTCGGCCGCGGAGAGTGGTGGTAGCGGGTCGCACGGCATCGACCTCGACATGTTCGTGCCCGAGCCCGAGTCCGAGTCCGGGCCGGCGACGCCGACCTCGTCCGACTGAACCGGGTCCCCGGCGACCTCAGGGGAACAGCAGCGCCAGCGACTCCGACGCGAGCCGGTCGATCGCCTCCGCAGTCCCGTGGTGGTCGGTCGCGTCGGAGCCGGTCGGGTCGGTCACGTCGTCGTCGGTGGACGCGCCCAGGAGATCGGTCGGACGACGGCCACGATGGAGGCGCGCCAGCCAGTCGGCGATCGGCTCACCCGGCGCGCGCGGGCCGGCGTCGCCGCCCCGCCGAACGAGTTCCTTCAGCGTGAAGGTCTTGACGAATGCCCGCGGATCGAGGAGCACGATCTCCTGCACGTGGCGTCGTTCCAGCCCAAGGACCAGATCGGCGCGGCGCACGGCGTCCGACGCGAGCGGAGTGCTGCGGTGCGCCACCAGATCCGCGCCCAACCGGCGCGCCGCGTCGACGGTCGGCGCGGTGGCGGGCATGCCGGAGACCGCCTGGACACCGGCGGAGGCCACCTCGACCGGGAGCGAACGCTCCTCGGCGCGCGACCGCAGGAGGACCGCAGCCAATGGGGAACGGCACTGGTTCGCGGTGCAGACCACGAGGATGCGAGGGGGGACCGCCACTGCGCCGAGCCTATCGACGGGTCGCCGTTCAATCGCCGGAGACGAGGCGGTCCCAGAGGTTCTGGCTGGCCGCGTCGGACGTGATGTGAACTCGGAACGTCATCGTCTTGTCGCCGAGGACGTTCACGCTGACCCGCCGCGAGAAGAGGCGCTCCATCTTCGGTGCCTGGTCGATCTTCCAACCGTCGGGCACGTCGACCGACACGTGCACCCGGTCCGGGTTGAGCGTCGGCTGCGCATGGACCGCAGCGTGTACCAGCCGTCGTGCAGCTTCGACCGGGCCGGCGAGCTTCGTGGTCGTCGACTTCTGCGTACGCGAGGCCACTTGTTCGAACAGCGGAGTAGACGTTGCGTCCCCGCTCGCGCCCGGCGACGATCGAGACGGGCTTGCCGTCGACGGTCGCGCCGACGAACGGTCAACGGTGAGTACATCGACAGCAGCGTGCGGTTCTCGCCGGCAACGAACCGATCCTGCGATGTACGGTCCGATGACGATCTGCGGGAGGCCCTCGGCGGGGGCGGTGTTGTCGAGCACGACCGACAGGTTCGCCGACGGCGGCGGCGTCGGTGACGGCTTTGGTTCGGCTGGAGCTTCACCCGGTAGTCGACCGTCCGGTTCAGGTAGTAGTCGATCTTGTTGCCGGCGACGTTCGACGACGTGACCGCGATCGCGTCGGACCGCACCGGTTCGAGGCGGCCGGAGACGCCGAGCTGGATCGGCGAGCGCTTCCTCGTTCGGCCGGGTGAACCCGAGGATGAGGTGGCCGGAGTGGGCGGCGCCGCCGAGCACCTTGGCGATCTGCGCGGGCTTGCCGAGCGTGCCCGTCGGTCGCCTTGTCGACCGCGGCCTTGGCGACGTCGCCCAGGAAGTCGACGCGGTCCGGTGTCGTCGGCGAACTGGGCGTACGCGTCGCGCAACGTCACGTTGACCACGTTCCCGCTGTCGATCGGCACCGGCCAGTCGGGCGACCGTCGACCGGTCCGGTGAGCTGGAGCAACGCGGCGAGCCCGGCCGGGTCGACCGAGAGCACACCGTCGACCCGGGGCAGTCCGGCCTGCGGCGCCAGCGTCATCAGCACCTGCGCCGACGCTGGGGAAGTCGGGCGACAGGTTCACGTTCTGCAGCGTGGTCTGCGGGCGGTACTGCGCGTACCGCCGCGTGTAGTCGACCGGCGCCCGATATGTGACCTGCGCCTGCCGCGCGATCGTGTCGTCCCACGTCTTGGTGCGGATGACGTCGCCCACGGTCGAGCTTCCCGTCGTGAGCGGTGATCAGCGCGTAGCTGCCGATGAACCCGCCGGTGGCGCGTGACTCGGCGTTGTTCTGCACCACGAGCAGGTAGTTCGCGGTCGCCGTCGGCGCCGAAGATCGCCGGCGCGAGCCGGGCCGCGGCCGCGGCGTGCTGGGCCTCGCGGTCGGCGCGCGCGAGTTGCCCGTACACCTTGTCGACGGCGTCGCGCACCTGCGCCACCAGGTACGGGTCGTCGCGCAGGTGCGTCGAGGCGGGCGCGGGCGTCGGCGAGGACTGCCGCCCCGTGCTCGAGCTGCGGCGTGATCTTGGTCACCTCCTCGATCGGGAGGCGACCCCCGACGACCTGGAGCGCGTCGGGATCCACTGCCGACGGTCAGCGACTCGCCGGCGTCGGCGAGATCGGTGCCGATGTCGGCGAGGGTCCGGGCCGCCCTCACGTTGGACGCGAGGAACGGCACTGTCAGACCGGTCGGACGCGAGCGGTGACTCGAACTTGTCGCGCGCGTCCGAGAAGGCGCGTGCCGCCTGGTCGAACGCGCCCTGCGCAGTGATCGTGTCGCCGTCGCGCGCGGCGTTGAGCGCTCGGGTCGCGGCTTCGCGACCGTTCTGCATGAGGTCGACCGCGTCGTTCCCTGCCAGCGCGAGCGGCGCGGTCGCCGCCACCAACCACACGACGAGGAGCAGCACGACGATCCACGCCCAGCCGGGCAAGCCGCGCGGTTGCTCGCGCTCCGATCGCGACCGACCGGCCTCGATCCCGACGACGAGGAGCACGAGGACCGTCGAGACCGCGGTGAGCCAGAACGGGAAGACACCGCGGGCGGTGAAGAGCGTGATCACGGACAAGATGACCTCGGCCACCACCAGGAAGAGGACCGCCTCGCCCGTCGACCATCCGAGGGAGACGAACCGGTGGAGGACGTGGTCGTTCCGGTGTTGGAGCAGTGACCGCCGCCGCCGCAGTCGGTACACCGCGACCATCAGGCCGTCGAGGACGAAGATGCCGAGGAGGATGAGCGGCGTGGTCAGCTCCCGCCACGACACCGGAACGGGATCGACCGCGAGCGCGCCGACCGCGAGGGTGAAGCCGATGCCGAGCCGTCCGCCGCGGCCGACGAAGAGCGACGCCGGGCGCACGTTGAACGCGAGGAACGCGAAGCACGCGGCGGCGAACCCGGCGAGCACGCACGCCAGCCCGTCCTGGTGCGCGAAGGCGGCGATCCCGAACAGGGTCGCGCCGGCGGCCAGCCCGGAGCCCGCCGTCGAGGCCGTCGGCGTTGCCGAGGCCGTCGATCGACTTCATCACCACGAAGACGAACACGAACGCGCCGATCACGTCGAAGGCCTCGATCCCGGTCGGGCCGAGGCGCGCGCCCGCCAGCACCGCGACGAGCGCGGCCACCGCGGCCGCCGCCGCGGCCAGGCGGTCGGTGTGCTCGGAGCGCTCGATCACCACTCCGACGACGGCGAGCAGCAGACGCGCCCCAGCGCGACGACGACCGTCAGGTCGCCGAACTCGGGGGCGACGACGAGCCCGATGAGCGGCCCGAGCGCGATCATGGCGCCGGCCCGGCGGCGGGTCCCGCGACGGCTCGTGTTCTCCTTGCTCTTGCCGCGCGCGTACGCGGCGAGTCCGAGGACCGCCGAGCGCGGAGGCGATTCCCGCCAACAACCAACGGTTGGCCGCCGTAGCGGCAACCGCCGCGGCCGTCAGCATCAGGTCATGCTAGGTGGGAGGGGCTCGGCGGGACGCGCGGCCCCGGCGGCGGTCAGGACGCACGCGGAGCGGGGTGTCGGGGTCCGATCCGAAGTGGCGCGCGGCCGGACGCGCGAGGTCGAGGAGCACCTCGCGCGCGGCGACATGGTCGTCGTCGATGGTGAGCCGTTCGAGGAGCTCGAGGCCCTGGGCGAGCTGCGTCGGACCCAGCGCCGCGGGCTCGATGCTGTGCAGCAGTGCCCCGTCGTTCGGCGGCGCTGGTCTCGGCCGGGCCGATCAGCGACTCGGCGAGCTTCTCGCCCGGCCGCAGTGCCGGTGACCTTGATCTCGATGTCGTCGTGGGGTCGCAGCCCGCACAGCCGGATCATGCGCTCGGCGAGCGCGTAGATGTTGACCTGCTCGCCCATCTCGAGCGCGAGCACCTGGTGGTCGCCGGGGAGCGAGCCGCGCGCGAGCAGCACGAGCCGAACGGCCTCGTCGGTGCTCATGAAGTACCGGGTCATCCGCGGGTCGGTGACGGTGACCGGGCCGCCGGCGGCGATCTGGCGCTGGAACGTGGGGATCACGCTGCCCGCGACTCCCGAGCACGTTGCCGAAGCGCACCGAGCGGTAGCCGTCGTCGGCCGGCGCGCGTCGAGCACGATCTGCTCGGCGAGCCACTTCGACGCGCCCATCACGCTCGTCGGGGTCGCCGCCTTGTCGGTGGAGATGCACACGAGCTGGGACGCGTGCCGACCGCGGGCACACGCGTCGATCACGTTGAGCGTGCCGAAGACGTTCGTGCGGATCGGCCTCGCACGCGTAGCTCCTCGAGGATCGGGCACGTGCTTGTGCGCGGCGGCGTGGAACACGACCTCGGGCCGCACCCGCCGGAACACCGCGTCGATCGCCGACGCGTCGCGGATGTCGGCGAGGACGACCTCGGCGATCGGCGATGCCCTGGAGCGTCGTACACGGTGTCGTGGAGGTGGGTCTCGTCGTGGTCGAGGAGCACCAGCTGCGCAGGACCGAACCCGGCGACCTGGCGGGCGATCTCGGAGCCGATCCAGCCGCCGCCGCCGGTGACGAGTACCCGCGTCCGTGCAGCAGCTCGCGCACGGGCTCGAGGTCGATGTCGACCTGCTCGGCGGCCGAGGAGGTCTTCGATGTTCAGGTCGCGGATGTCGCGCAGGCGCGGCATGCCGTGCACCCAGCGAGGACGGACTCCCGCAGGACGCGCACCGGGACGTCGGCCGCCTCGGCGGTGTCGGCGACGCGCTGCTGACGCACCCGCCGCGGTGCGCGACGGCGATGGCGAGGAGGATCTGGTGCACGTCGTGGTCGGCGACGATGCGCGGCGAGGTCGTCGACCGACCCGGCGATCGGCACGCCGTGGATCGTGCGGCTCCGCAGCGCCGGGTCGTCGTCGACCACGACCACCGGTACCAGCCCGAGGATGGGGTGACTGCTGCATCTCGCGGAGCGCCGCCGCGCCGTTGGTGCCGGCGCCGACGACCGCGACGCGCACGCCGGTGCTCGTGTACGAGTTCCGGCGGAACGCGAACAGGCGGGACTGGAACCGCACCATGCCGTAGAGGAAGGTGACGATGACCGGCCCGACGACCAGCACGGTGAGGGGCACCCGCTCGGAGCCCCACATGAACGAGAGGACGAGGACGAACGCCGGTGGTCAGCGCCCCGCGGCGAGGAGGCGCAGGGCCTCGTCGATGCTGGCGTGGCGCCACGTGCGGCCGTAGCAGCCCCACGCCCACATGCTGACCGACGCTCACGAGGCAGGCGACCGGGAGGAAGATCTGGAACTCGTTCCAGTACTGCTCGGGCACGCTGAAGTCGAAGCGGAGCGCGAACAGCAGCAGGTAGGTGAAGACCGTCAGCACCACGTCGAGCAGCACGAGGGCGAAGTCGCCCCGCACGCGGATGGCCGATCGCGCGATGCGTGGTCCAGAGGCTCCTGGGCGTGCCCGGGTCGATTCGCTCTACCAATGGCCCCACACGCCTCCGGCTCGCCCCGGCTCCACGGTCGCTCCGCACCGATGACCGGCGGCGATCCTCGTCACCGGGCCCACGACGAAGCGTGTTCCCTCTCGGCCTGCCACAAGCGTGTCGAGAGGATCGATCGCCGCGAGAGTACTTGACTCGGGTTCACAGACCGGGGAGTGCGACGCCCTTCTGCCGGGCGACGCGTCGGTACGTGTCCAGCACGATCTCGACCACCCGGCGCTCGTCGAAGTGCTGCCGGGCTCGGTTGCGGGCGGCGGCACCGAGGGCGCGTCGCGAGCCCGGGTCCTGGAGCGCCCGGAGCGCCTCCGCCAGGGCGGCCGGGTCGTCGACCGGCACCAGCGATCCGGTGACGCCGTCGTCGACGACCTCCCGGCACCCGCGGACGTCGGTGGCGACGACCGGAAGTCCCATCGCCGTCGCCTCCATCGCCGCGCGGGAAGCCTTCGCGGTGCGACGCCAGCACGAACACGTCCATCGCCGCGTACAGCGCGTCGACGTCGTCGCGATGCCCGAGGAACCGGACCCCGTGTTCGCGTGCCGCGCGACTTCATCGGCGCCGAGCGCATCGGGCTTGATCGGGATCAGGCGCGCCCACCACCACGAGGACGAAGCGGTCGCGGGGGAGTCGCGTCGATCGCCGCGAACAGCTC
Organism: uncultured Actinomycetes bacterium; assembly: GCA_963725775.1. GTDB lineage: Bacteria > Actinomycetota > Acidimicrobiia > IMCC26256 > DASPTH01 > DASUAS01. The sequence continues at coordinate 43,715 of CAVRZT010000005.1, read as the reverse complement.
CGGCAGGCCCTTCTCCGCGACGAGTCGCCCGACGGTACCGACGAGCACGGTGTCGTCGTCGACGCCGAGCGCCGCCCGGACGGCGCGGCGGTCGGTCCGCCGAGAAGCGCGCGGGGTCGAACCGGGTGAGATCGATGCCGTTGCCGAGCAGCTCGGCGTTGCGGGTGAGGTGCCGATCGGCGCATGAGCTCGAGGTCCTCGGGGTTCTGCACCAGCTCCGCATCGGAGAACCGGGAGGCGACACGCCTCGAGGGAGTACACCGCGGCCCGACGGGCGATCGGGTCGTCGTCGGTCGCGTAGAGACCGTGGACGGTGTTGACGACGACCGGTACCCGCGCCAGTCGTCCGACGACACGGCCGTAGAGCCCGGGCTTCGGGTTGTGCGTGTGCAGCACGTCGACCTGCTCGCGCTGGAGGATGCGCCACGAGCTCGCGGGCGGCCCGCACGTCGGCGGTCGGGTCCATCGCACGCGTCGACGACGCGAGCGGGACGTGGCGGATCCCCTCCGCCTCCAGCTCGGCCACCCACGGTCCGGGCGCGCTGATGCCGATGGCGTCCCCGCCGAGGTCGCGCACGGCGCGGAGCTGCGCGAGCAGGAGGAAGCGGAGGCTCACGTCGACCGTGGTCAGGTGCGCGACGGTCAGACGTCGTCCACGTCCACGCGCCCCCACCATTTGAGCGATGCTACGGCCCGTGCACGACGTCGAGAACGTGGTCGACGACGCCGCGTTCTGGGTCGCCCTCGTCGTCGGCGCCGTCGGCGTGGCGTTCGTCTGGGTCCGCGTTCGCCGGGGTGCGGGTGAGCCTGGCGTCGCGATCGCGGTCGCGATCGGGTGCCTCATCGGTCTCCGGGTCGAGCACCGGCTGCCCGCGCCGCTCGTCGTCGGCGTCGTGCTCCTCGCCCTCGGCGAATGGCTGGCCCGTGACCTGGCGACCATGGAACGCGTGCTCTGTGTGGCACCGGGGGCAGTGGTGCTCGGTGCGGCGCTCCCTGACGGGTGGGCCCTGTGGATCCGCGTGCTGGTCGCCGTCGCCGCCCTCGCCGGTGGTGTGTTGGCCGATGGGGTCGACCGGGTGATGCCGCGTGTCCTCCCGGTGCTCCTGGCCATCGGTGCCGTCGGCGTCTATTTCTGCGTGCCCGACACCGAGGCGCCGAAGGCGTTGCTCGGCGCGCTCCTCGCCGGCACGGTGATCGCGCTCGAGCCTCGGCTCGGGCACGCCCTCGGCCAGGTGACCCTGACCGGTCTGTTCGTGTGGGTCGCGGCGTACGGCGGCGTCGGCCGGCCGGGATCGGTCGTCGGCGGCGTCGCCTGTCTCGGGGTGGTGCTCCTGATCCCGCTGGTGCGATGGCAGCGGGCTACTTCCGCGCGGATCGCGCTGCTCGTCGTCACCCAGTGCGCGTTGGTCGTCTTCGAGTCACGCGTCGCGGGGTTCGAGCACTCCGCCTGGTCCGCAGTGGCGCTGTCGATCCCGGCGTTCGTGCTCGCCGCCGCGGTGCTCCTGGCGTTGGCTCACGAACGAGGGGTCGGCACCAGCGCCGCGTAGGCGGCTTCGACGCGCGCGATCGCATGCCGCGAGGAGAACCGGTCACCGGTGCTCGACGCACCGGCCGCGAGTCGCGCGTGTATCCCCGGTTCGACGGCCTGCGCGATGGCGTCGGCGAGCGCGGGCGCCGAGCGCGCCGCGACGAGGATGCCGTTGCTCCCGCTCGTCACGACCTCGGGGAGCCCGCCCACCGCCGGTGCCACGACCGGCACGCCGAGGCTGAGGGCTTCCATCACCGTCACCGGGAGTCCTTCGTGGTGCGAGGCCAGGACGAAGAGGTCGGCCGCGGCGATGAGCCGGGTGGCATCGTCCCGGTACCCGAGCAACGCGAAACGCTCGCCGAGGCCGCTCCGGCGCCGGAGCTCACGGATCTGCGCCTCGAGTGGGCCTTGGCCCGCGGTCGCGAATCTCACCGGCGCGCCGCGCCCTACGACGAGGCGCGCCGCTTCGATGAGCCCGGGGTAGTTCTTGTCGTCGCGGAGGTTCGCGACGGTCACCGCGAGCGACTCACCCGGCAGGACGCCGAGCTCCTTCCTCGCCTGTTCGCCGATCGCGGAGATGGGCGCGGACCCGCGTCACGTCGACCCCGTGGATCACCACCTCGACGCCGGTCCGGTACCGCGGTGAGACGGAGCTGCGCACGTCCTCCGACACTGCGAACACCGCGTCGTTCAGTCCGAACGTCAGCTGGTTGGCGAGCCTCGTCTCGGTCCGGTACGACGGCCACCGGTTGTGCTCCGTGTACACGAACGTCGGGCGGCGGTCCTTCGGCCGGGCCTTGACCTCGACCCGCGCGACCGTGGCGAGCAGGGGCGAGTGCGCGTGGACGATGTCGTAGTGCTCCCGTGCGGAGGAGGCCGGCGAGCCGAGTCGCCCAGCGTGGGTCGCGCTCGTCGTTCACGCCCAGGCAGTGCGTCCGCACCCCGAGCGCCTCGAGCTCGGGCACGAGATGCCGCTTCCAGTCGAGGACGTACGCGACCTCGTGCTGGAAGCGCTCTCGGTCGCCGCCGGCCGCCTGCTCGACGAGCAGTCGCTCGGCCCCTCCCGGCCCGAGCCCCTTGATCAGCGAGAGGACGCGTGCCGGCTTCTCGCTCACCGGCGTCGGTGGCCGAAGGCCGTCCTGGTCGGCCGCGGTCCCGCTCGGTGCCATGCGCCGCAACGGTAGTAGCCCGTCCCGGGCGGCGATCGGCGTCCCGGCGATCGTGGTTCGGGTCCCTGGATCTGGGTAGCGTCTTGTCGGCAGGCTGACGAAGCGGCGTGCAGGAAATCAGAGATCTGGCTCAGTTGCACGTGATTCCGACCAGTTGGCCCTCAAGGTCATCCGTAGAGGCTCCGACGAACTTCGATACACTGCTCCGATTCTCAGGGCCCAAGGCAGGAACACGCGTGACCCCCACTGATCACGACGTCGATCCTATCGACGGTGACGGTCGTCCGGGCCCGAACCGTCGGCAGATGATTAAGGCCGCCGGTATCGCCGGTGCCGCGGCGTGGACTGCTCCATGATCATCGATTCGCTGTCGAGCCCGGCCGCCGCCGGCACCGCACCCCGGGTTGCTACCGCTCCTGCTCAGGTCCACACACTGCCGCCACGCCGAGCCGTCGCCAGCGTGGGATGCACCCTCACCGGCACCGGATGCGTGACCTATTCGGCCATCCCCGCGGGGACGCTGACGTCCGGTGCCGTGCAGGCCTACAACCCAGAACCCCGTCACGATCACGGTGACGGGCGGCATCTCGTGTCGGATCACAGGGGTCGCCGCGTACCTCCGCAACAGTAGTGGGAACGCCGTGTGCCGCACCGCAACGTCGGCGGGGAATCATCACAATCACGCGCGGCACAACCTCGGTCACGATCGACCCGACCGGCGACAGTAGCGGAATGGTGGCTCCGAACACTCCGACCACGAGCTCGATCGGTGTCTCGCTCACCTGCCCCTGAGTAGCGCTCGTACGAGTTGGCCCTCGGCTCTGTGGGGCTCCTTCGTGGTGCCTTCGCCGTGGAACGCTGATGTACCACTAGCGCGTTAGCGTCGAGTTCGCTCGACGTTCCGTAACGGCGGACAAAGTGCGAGGGACGACACCGCATGCCGCGAATCGCCGACTACGCGTTGCTGTCGAACTGTCAGGGTTCGGCGCTCGTCTCGCGTGACGGATCGATCGACTGGGCGTGCCTGCCGTCGTTCGACTCCGCCGCCGTGCTTCGCCAGCATCCTGGGTGAACCCGGCGGTTCGTGGCGCCTGAGCACCGTCGAGCCGAGCGAGTCGCGACGCGAGTACGTCGAGGACACGATGGTGCTCCGCACCGAGCTACGCACCGCGAGCGGCCGGGTGGTGCTGAGCGACTTCATGCCGCTGCACACGGACGACAGGCACAACGACATCGGCCGGCACTCACCGCGGCGATCGGCCGCGTCGTGGAGGGCATCGAAGGATCGGTCGAGCTCGACGTCGAGATCGCGGTGCGTCCGGAGTACGGCTTGACGACGCCGCTGGTGAGCGAAGACGCGGGCGGCCTGTGGCACACGCGCGGTGGCCCGATCCGCGCCACGATCGCCACCGACGTCGAGCTCGAGGCCGACCGCGGCGTGCTGCGCGCCCGGTTCCCGGTGCAGGCGGGCGAGCACCGCTGCTTCGCACTGAACGTCACCGACCCATGGCGCGATGCGCCACCGATGCCGTCGTCGGCGGGCGTGCTCGCGACGCGCGACGACACCATCGACGGTTGGCAGTCGTGGGCGACGAAGCTCATCGGCTACGAGGGCGACCACCGTGATCTCCTGCGCCGGAGCGCGGTTGTGCTGCGCGCGCTCAACTACGCGCCGACCGGCGCCATCGTCGCGGCCCCGACGACCTCGCTGCCCGAGGAGATCGGCGGCGTGCGCAACTGGGACTACCGCTACACCTGGGTGCGCGACGCCAGCTTCACCATCGGTGCCCTCGCCGCCAGCGGGTGCGCGTTCGAGGCGACCGCGTTCTTCGACTTCTTCGCCACCGCCACTGCCGGCAGCCTCGCAATCGGCCAAGGGCTGCAGATCATGTACGGCATCCGCGGCGAACGCTTCATCCCGGAGCACGAGCTGGCGGCGCTGTCGGGTCACCGCGACAGCCGGCCGGTGCGCATCGGCAACGGCGCGTGGGACCAGACGCAGCTCGACGTGTACGGCGAGCTCCTCGACGCGGCGCTGGCAGATCTCACAGCTCGACATCGACCTCGACCCCGAGTTCGGGGCCTTCCTCGCCGACGTCGCCGACCGGGCCGTGCTGCGCTGGACGCGACGTCGACGAGGGGATCTGGGAGGTGCGCGGCGGCGCCGACCACTTCCTCTACTCCAAGCTGATGAACTGGGTGGCGCTCGACCGGGCGGTGAAGCTGGCGCCGGTCATCGGCGCGGCCGACGAACGCGTCGCCAACTGGGCCGACCACCGTGACCGGATCCGCGCCGCGATCCTCGAGCGGGGCTGGAGCGACACCGCCGGCGCGTACACGCAGGCGTTCGGGCGCGACGACCTCGACGCGTCGGTGCTGATGATGCCGATCGTCGGGCTTCCTGCCCGCCACCGATCCCCGCATGCACGCGACCATCGACGCGGTCGCCGACCGCCTCTCCGACGAGCACGGCTTCGTGTACCGGTATCTGAACGAGGACGGCCTCACCGGTGGCGAGGGCACCTTCGGCATCTGCACCTTCTGGCTCGCCGAGTGCCTCGCCCGGGCCGGCGAGGTCGAGCGAGCGCGTGCGCTCTTCGATCGGATGGCGTCCTGCGCGAACGACGTCGGACTGCTCGTCGGAGGAGGTCGACCCGGCGACGGGTGAGCTGCTCGGGAACTATCCCGCAGGCATTCACGCACATCGGACTGATCCACGCCGGGCTGGCGATCGCGGCAGCGATGCAATCCTCGTGACGCGCTTCGCGGAACGGGGTAGCTGACTCCACCATGGACCGAAGGTCGGGCAGGCGCGTGTTTCTCGATGTCGGTGGGCATGTGGGAGAGTCGCTGTCGGTCGCGCTGCGGCCGCGGTGGCGGTTCGAGCGGATCTGGACGTTCGAACCGACCGCCAGGTGCGTTGCCGAGCTCGAGGCCATGTCCGATCGACGTGTCAGCGGTGGTCCCCGCGGGGTGGTGGTCGTCCGACACGGAGATGGACGTTCACGACCCGGGAACGCTCCATGCGAGCGTCCTGCCGGAGGCGTCGCAGTTCGGTCAGGTCGAGCGGTGCCGGTTCGTCGATGCCGGAGCGTGGATGGCGGACAACATCAGCGAGCGTGACACGGTGTGGTTGAAGATCAATGTCGAGGCGTCCGAGGTCGAAGTGCTCGAGCGGTTGCTGGATACGGGGGAGATCCACAAGGTCGATCACCTGGTCGTCCACTTCGATGTCGACAGGTTGGGGCGAGCCTCCGACGCGGTTCCCGTCCGACGGAGGCTGGGCGAGGCCGGAATCGAATGGCGAGAGGCCAAGGACGTGATGTTCGGTCGCACCGATCAGCAAAAGGATCGCGACCTGGCTGGCGTGGACCGAAGGACGTCGGGCGGAGTTCGTCAGGCACAAGTGGGAGCACCAGATCCGTCGGCGGGTCTGGCGCGCACGCCGGCGCGTCGGAAACGCGTGGCGTTGATCGGCGCGCGGGGACGTTCCGCATCGCGTCGGGCCGCCCGAATGTCGTCGCGTAGCCTTGCCTGCCGATGGAGACGCTCGCTGCCCCGCTGACGCCCGACGACATCGACCTCGGATTCGTCGCCGAACTGGTGCCCGACCTCGAGATGGCGACCATCGGCGACGAGCAGGTCGTCATCGGCGGTGCCACCCAGCTCGTCGTCCTCAATCCCACCGCCGCGCTCATCTTCCGGTTTCTCGACGGCGAGGCCTCGCTCGGCGAGCTGGTCGACGACTTCACCGAGGTGCTCGGCGTCGATCGGAAGGTCGTGGAAGGCGACGTCCTCACCTTCGTGCGCGACCTGGGAGCGAACGGGTTGCTCGAGGGCGTGGCGCTCCCGAGGCCGGAGATGCCCGAGTGGGACGACGACTGGACCCCACCCGAGGTCCTCGCACCCGGCGACGAGCTCGACGACTTCACCCTGCCCGATCTCGCGGGCGACGAGCGGGCGCTCTCCGACTCGCGCGGGAAGCGCGCGCTGCTGGTCAACTGGAGCCCGGGCTGCGGGTTCTGCGTCGCGATCGCGGCCGAGCTCGCGGCGCTGGCACCGTTGTTCGAGGAGCAGCGAGTCGACCTCGTGTTCGTGGCGACCGGCGACGCCGACGCCAACCGAGCGGTCCTCGACGACGCCGGGCTGGTGGCGCCGCTCTTGCTGCGGGGCGACACCGGCGTCGACCCGTTCGCGGGCACCGGCACCCCGGCCGCCTATCTCCTCGACGAGGACGGTCGACTGGTCGAGACGATGGTCGTCGGGTCGGATCAGGTGCCGAAGCTGGCGCGCGACCTCGCCGGCGTCGATCCCGGAGCTCCCTACGGCGTGACCGACGACGAGCCCGACGTGGTCGAGGACCTCCCCGACGACGACGAGCGGGGGCTGTACCTCCCCGCACCGGGTGCGATGTGCGGCCCCGGAGGCGGGGGCGGCGGCGCCAACCGCACCGACTGGAAGGGCACGCGCGCCTACGCGATCGGCGACTACCACGTCGGTCTGCGCTACGACGTCGACGAGACGGCCGACGTGCTCGACCGTCTGTTCCGCGGCGCGCGTGTCAACGACCGGCGCGTTCCCAACAACTACTCGGTCGCGCTCGGCGGCACGCCGACGACGAAGGGGGCCGGGACGTCGCGGTCGCTGAAGCTCCTCGTGCACGGCAGCACGCAGCTGGTGCGCAGCCGCTCCGGTGGCCGCGTGCTGGCCGGCTTGCTGCAGCGTCTCTCTGCCGACATCGCGCCCGCCGATCCCGCGTTCACGCGCGTCAACGTGACTGCGGTGGTCCGCGACGGAGACGCGCTCCTCCTCTCCCGCCGGCCTGGACGACTTCGTGAAGCAGCTGCAGCCGCGCCTGGCCAAGGCGGGGCTCTGCATCGTCGACACGCCCCGCACGCTGCTGGACCTGTCGACGCGTGAGCTCGTCGTGCCCGAACCGACGGTGCCCCACGACGAATCAGTGGTCGCCAAGCTCGACGAGGGAGTGAAGCTCGGGAGCGAGCTGCCGTGGGTGCGACCGGGCCGCTATCCGTTGCACAGCTGGTTCCTCACCCGCAGCCCCGAGCACACGGGTCCTCTGAGCACCGCGGTTGCGGTGACCGCGGCGTTGCCCACGCTCTTCGAGCTCGACGACCTCGTCGCCGACGTCGAGCGACTCGCCGACCTGCTCTCGGCGGTCGAGACGTACGGCATCTGGTACGAGAGCGCCGACGACCTGGTCGATCAGGTCGTCGACGGGCTCCGCTGACGACTAGCGCAGGTACAGGCGGCGGAGATCGAGGTACTCGGCGACCTCGAGCGCGGACTCCATTTCCGCCATCATCTCGGCCGCGCCCTCGGGCATCGGCTTCTGCTCGTTGGCCCGCGCCTCCTCCTCGGAGGAGAAGTACACCGCGTCGGTGTAGGTGTCGCCGTCGTCGTGGATGGCGACGACCTCGCCGATCACGTCGGGCCGCGCCGCGCCGAGCACCTTCTCCGCCTCGGTGGCGCGCTTGAACATGGCGTCGGCCTTCGCCCGGTCCTTGATGCGCCCCTGCATGACCTGGATGAACTTGGCGTCGTCCTTCCCACCACCGAACAAGGTTTCGACGCGGGAGGCGTCGTGGATGGTGACGTCGTCGATGTACTGCTGCATCTCCTCGAACCACTTCCCCTGCTCGGGCCGCTCGCTGTTCTTCCGCGCCGCTTCCGGGGACTCGAAACGCGCCAGCACGACGAACCGGTCGTCGTCGGTGATGCCCTGGGTGACGCCGAGGAACCCGGTGGCGCCCGGGCGCAGGTCGGTCTCCCACTTGTCGGCGTGACGCTCCATCGCGGCCGCGTCCTTCACCTTGCCACTGATCACCTGGATGAACATGACTCCTCCTCGCTGGGCCGGGTGGTGCGCCTTCCTGCCGGGTGGAGTTGACGGTCAGGCCGTTGCGGCCGACGTCGACACGGTAACCCGGGCTTGGCGCGATGTCGACGGCCGCGCCCGTCGGCGACGGAGGCGGGCTCGCTCCCACGCCGGGGTGGGTGGCTCGGCCTGGGTGGACACGCGCTGGTACGTGGTGACGGATGCCCGGCCCATGACCAGCTCGGCAGCGACGGCGGCGAGGAGACCGGGGACGACGAAGCTGCGGTCGGCCGGTGGTCTCGGCGACGAACATGACCGCGGCCAGCGGCACGCGGTAGCCGGCGCCGAGGAAGGCGGCGACGCCGATGACGACGAACAGCGTGATGTCGCCGCCGCTCACCGCGCCGCCGACGGCCGCCGAGCAGCGCGCCGGCGACGACCATGGGATGAACAGCCCGCCGACACCACCGCCGGCGACCGTCGCCGCCGTAGCGAGGCAGCGCAGCACCAGCACGACGAGCAGGAGCCACCGACGGCCCGGTGCGGATCGAGCGCCCAATCGATGGTCGCGGTAGCCGACCCCGATGACGATCGGCTCGCCGGTGAGGAGCCGGCCGAGCGCGAAGAGCAGCGCGATGACCAGCCCGGCGCCGGTGACGCGCGACCACGGACCGGTGAGCGGGTCGCAGTCCCTTGGCCTCGACGGACCAGCCATGCGAAGCCGCGAGCGCCAGACCGGCGGCGACACCGAGCGCCACCGCGCCGGCGAGGTCGGCGAAGGTCGAGTCGGCGGTGCGCCCTGCGCCTCGGAACAGCGGCGTGGTGCCGTTGACGGCGACGAACGCGAGGTAGCCCGACGCCGACGCGACGAGCGCCGGCAGCAGCATGCGCCGGGCCAGGTCGTCCTGGTACGGCACCTCGAGGGCGAAGATCGCCCCGGTGGCCGGTGCCTTGAAGATGGCGGCGACGCCGGCGGCCGCACCCGCCACCAGCAGCACGCGCCGACTGCTCCCGGCGGTGAAGCGCGGGAAGCGCCGCTGCAGGAACGACCCGAAGTACGAGCCCAGATAGAGGGATCCGCCCTCGAGGCCCATCGCGCCACCGAACACGGGCGTCGCGATCGCCGCCAGCATCCGACCGGGGAACTCTCGGAGGCGATACGACTGCTCGGGATCGTGGAACGCCTTGAGGTAGAGGTCGGTCATGCCCGCGTCACGTGAATGGCCGACGTGGAACAGCGCGAGCCACGACAACGCCAGCCCGACGAGCGGCATGAACGCGAGCACCCAGGGCGAGAGCTCGAAGAGGTGGTCGAGGATGCCGTCGACGACGATGCGGTCGAACAGCGCGACCGCGAACCCGGTGGCGACGCCGGTGATCGCGGCCAGCACGATCACCTCGTGCGAGCGACGGGCGAAGTCGCGGAAACGGCGGGTGGTCTCGCCGGGAGTCACGACTCCGCTCCGGTGAACCACGCGGCGTCGGCCGGCTCGCCCGCGGCCTCCCCGAGTGCGTGGAGCGCGTGGACCATGGTCGCCCGCTCGCCGGCCGGGACGCGGGCCACGATGTCGGCGATCTCGGCCCGACGCCGTTCGGTCACCGCGTCGACGAGACGGCGGCCCGCTGGGGTCAGCCGGATCGACACCTCGCGCCGGTTGGTCGCTGACTCCGCTCGGTGCACGAGCCGCTTGGTCACCAGGCGGTCGCACAGCCGGGTGATGGTCGACGGGTGCAAGGCCAGTGCTTCGGCCAGCTCTGTCGGCCGCTGTGGGCCGCGGCTCGCCAGCACCACCAACGCTCGGTACTGGGGGAGGGTGACGTCGTGGTCCGCCGCCGCCAACGACCGGACGGCCACCGACACCAGCACCCGGGACGCACGGAGAACGGCGTCGACGACCTGCTCGGACGACGATTGCATACTGCAAGTATTGCATGCAGCACGTCAGCTGGCCCCGATGGGCGGCGCCGGGAGCGGCGATGGTCGGGGGCGGCGTCCCGGGTTACTGCCGGCGGGCGTCGTCGAGGAGTTCGAGGACCTCGTCGTCCTCGCGGGTCGACTCGGGGCCGAAGGTGAGCGCGAGTCTGCCCCGGATGCCGCAGCTCGGGCACACGACGGCGCAGACCGCGAGCATCTCCGACGGATCGGAGTCGCCCTCGAGGCGCTCGAGCTGGTGGAGCTCGAGGGTGTCGGCCGGGTGCGGCACGTGGCAGTGCCCGCGCTCGACCACGCCCCCGGGCCGGGCGTAGAAGTCGTAGGGGAACCCATCGTCGCGGAACGTAGCGAGGATGCCGAGGAGGGAGCGCTCCATGCGGCTCAGCCTATGGGCGCGTCGACTGGGTCGGGCTCGGGCGCGGGCGGCTCGGTCGGGGGCTCCATCGGTGGCGGCTGGGTCGGCGGTGGTGCGCTGGGCGGTGGTGGTTCGTCCTCGTCGCGCACGCGGTGCCCGCCGTACCAGGCGGCCATGCTCACCGCACCCAACCCGTAGACGCACACGACGATCCAGACCAGGAAGCCGACGCCGGGAATCAGCGCGACCAGGCGCAGGATGCCGAAGCCGGCGAAGAACGCGCCGAGCCGGGCGCCGGTGGACGTGCCCTTCACCCAGTGGCGACCGATGATGTACCCGGCGGTGACGTACCCGAGGGGAGCGAGCACGTTGAGCGCCGAGAACATGGTCAGGCCGAGCGGGATGCCGACGATGGTCACCAGCACCAGCGCCGCCGCCATCGGTCCGACCAGGCCGACCAGCGCGCCCCGCCCGAACGACGCCGCGATCCGCTTGCCCGCGGCGGCCGCGGTGTCGGCGGCACGGGGGAGCATGCCCACGAACGCGAGGCCCAGGATCGCCATCGAGATGGTGACCGCGATCCAGAGGTACGCGAGCGACCCGATGATGATCCCGGTGAAGATGGCCGCGCAGGTCGACGCGCCTGACCTCACCGTCGACCGTGCCGCGGGCTATCTGTGGATCGCGCCACGACACGACGTCGCCGCCCACGCTGCCGTCCGCGGTGACGACCACGCGACCGGTGAGCGCGACGACGTCGCCGCGGACCCGGCCGGTGATGCGGGCGTTGCCGTGCACGACGACCACGCCACGGGTGACCCGGCCACTCACGACGAGGTCGCCCTCGCCCACGATCACGTAGTCGGTGACGGTTCCCACGATGCGGACGTCGCCGTCGGCGGTCGCCACGGGCCCGTGCACCAGGTCACCGCGCGCGACGTCGACGTCGCCGGTGATGCTGATGATGCGATCGCTGACCGAGCCCCCACGTGCCCGCGTGGCCGCGAAGGCCGGTGCCGCCACCGCGGCGGCGACGACGAGCGCGAGCGCGACGATGGCGACAACACGGCGACGCATGCGACCCCCTCCGGCACCCGGACCGCGCAGCCTCGCGCGTGATCGCCGACGAGGCAACGACCCCGACGGCGATCAGTGAGCGGGGGTCAGGCGGGAGGACCCGACCCGAGCTCGACGTTCGCGCTGTGGCTCTGACCCGAGGAGTCGAGCCACTCGACCTTCACCGTGTCGCCGGGGCCGTACCGCACCATCGTGTGCGTCAGCTGGGAGCCCGACGTGATGGTCGTGCCGTCGATGCCGACGATGGTGTCGCCCTCCTGGATCCCGGCCTCGTCGGCGCCCGAGCCCGACTTCACGCCGGCGACGCTGGCGCCGTTCCCGGAGCCGTTGCCCTGGCCGGAGCTACCACCGAAGTCGCCGTTGCCGCCGAAGGGGTCGCCGTAGCCGTTGGCGGTGGTGTCGGGCTGGATGCTCACCCCGAGGATGCCGGCGTGGGCGCCCACGTGGATGCTGTCGGTGCCGTTGCCCGCCTGGATCTGCTTGCCGATGGCGAGCGCGTCCTCGATCGGGATGGCGTAGCCCTCGTTCTGGCCACCGCCGAAGCCGAAGCCGCCGTTGCCCGTCGACGCGGCGCAGCGTCCATGCCGACGACCTCTCCGTTGGCGTCGACGAGCGGGCCACCGGAGTCGCCAGGCTGGATGTTGGCGTTGGTCTGGATCAGCCCGTGCAGCTTCTCGGCGTTGCTCCCGTCCTGGTCGGAGGCGGTGATCTGCTGGTCGAGGCCGGTGACGGTGCCGCTGACGACGCTCGGCGCACCGCCCTTGCCGCCCACGTTGCCCATGGCGACGATCGCGTCACCGATCTGCACGGACGACGAGTCGCCCAGGCTGGCGGCGTCGAGGCCGGACACCTCTTCGATCTGCACGAGCGCGACGTCGTTCTGGATGTCGTAGCCGAGCACCTTCGCTGGGTGCTGCGTCCCGTCGCCGCCGATCTCGGCCTCGAGCTCGTTGGAGCTGGCGATGACGTGGTTGTTGGTGAGGACCAGGCCCGACGACGAGATGAGGATGCCGGTCCCGGCGGCCTCCCCCTGGTCGAGGGAGCTGGTGAAGTTCACGATCGACGGGCTGACCTTGCTGGCGATGCCGTTGACGTCGATGCTGCTGTTCTGGCTGTTGCCCGACGAGCTGCCATTGCCGTTTCCGCCGGGAACCTGCTGCTGCGACGGGAAGATGCTGCTCGCGTTGGTCGTGCTCGACCCGTTGTTGGCGCCGATCGCATAGCCGAACACCCCCGCGCAGGCGAGGAAGCATGCGACCGCGAGTGCAGTGAGGCTGCATCGAGCGCGACGCGCGAGCGTGGCGCTCGACGGCGCGCGGCGGGACCGGCGGGGGTGCGCCGTAGCCGGGTGCGCCGTAGCCGGGAGTGCCCGCCGGGCCGATCGGGGTCGTGGGCGGCGGGGGAGGCGGCGGAGGGGGTGTCGCCGCGGCCGGAGGGTACATCGGCTGGTACGGCGGGGGAGGCGGAGACTGCGGCTCCGTGGGGTTCGCGTCGTCGGGGTGCGACATCGTGCGGTGCTCCAGGATCAGGGGGCGGGGGGGAACCCGTACCGAGGACTCTGCCCGACCCATCCTGAGAGGAACCTGTTCGGGGTCGGGTGTGGTGCGGTTGTCACCGGTGGTCTCTCTGGTAACGACGGTGTGGGCCTCGATGTGCCCGCCGACCTGAGAGCCCTTCTCAGGAGCGGGGCCGAGTCCACACCTCGACCTCATCCTCCGCAGGTTGGCGCAGGCGCTCGCGAGCGACCGAATCGCGCGCGGCCGGTCCGATAGTCTCCCCCGATGCCAGGTTCCGAAGGCCGGAAGCGCCTGCCCGTCGTCGCACCCGTCGTCTGATCGGCGTGGCCCGCCGCAACACACTTCCGACATTGCCCGAGACCCCGCGCACGGTAAGGATCGCTGGCATCGACATCGCCGCGGTGTCGATGCCCGAAGCGGTCGACGTCATGCTCGAGCTCGGGAGGCGGGGCGAGCCGCAGCTCGTCGTGACGCCGAACGTCGACCACATCGTCGTGATGGAGCGGGACAGCGAGATTCGCGGCGGCATACTCGAGCGCGGCACTGCGGCTGGCGGACGGGGCACCGATCGTGTTCCTCTCCCGCCTGCTCGGCACGCCGCTGCCCGAGCGGGTGACCGGCGTGGACCTCACCGGTGAGCTCCTGCGCCGCTGCGAGTGCACCGGTCAGTCGGCGTTCTTCTTCGGCGGGAGCCCGCTGGCGCTCGCGAGCACGCTCGAGCGGATCAGGGCGGACCACCCGGGCCTGGCCATCGCGGGCGCCGTGTCGCCCACCGTCGACCTCGACGGGCCGACCGGGGACGAGGCGGAGGCACTTGCGGCGATGCGGGCTGCTGCGCCCGATCTCGTCTTCATCTTCCTGGGGTCGCCGAAAGGCGAGAAGTGGTTCCTGCGCCGGCGCGCCGAGCTCCCGCCGAGCGTGTTCGTCAGCGTGGGCGCGACCGTCAACTTCCTGGCGGGCGATGTGCGGCGTGCTCCCACGTGGGTCCAGTCGGCCGGTCTCGAATGGCTCTGGCGGTTGGCGCACGAGCCCCGGCGGCTGTTCCGTCGCTACGTGATCCGGGATTCACGGTTCGCGGTGATCGCGGCCCGCGAGCTGCTTCGCGCGCCTTGGGCGCTCAGGCGCCTGAACCCTCCACCGAGAACCGTCCCGCCGCGGCGGCGTCAGGGGACAGCCGGCGCGCTCGCCGCCAACCGGCTCCCCGGGCCACCGATGGTCAAGGGGCCGTTGTTGGTGATGCGACGCAGAGACGGCAGGATCTTGGCCACGTCGCCCCTGGCCGCGTCGACCATCGACGTCGCCATCGTCGGCTCGGTGAACAGCACGGTCGCGTCACTGCTGCCGGTCGAGTCGACCACGTAGGCGCCGTACCGGCTGAGGGCGTCGAAGATCGCGTTGGCGAGCGGGCTCAGCCCGCCGGGACGCGGGGTGCCGGCGGGGATGGCGAGGAGGGAGCCCTCCGGCGCGGTGCCGGGGGCACCCCCGTCGTCGTTCGAGATCGCCGGCCACACGTGGCCGTTGCCGAGGAGGTGATAGGGAAGTGCGATGGCGAGCGCGTGCGGGATGTTGGTCGTCTCACTGCTCCTGATGAGGCCACCGAGGAGCGACACGCCGGTCACCGCGCACCCACCCGATGCCGACCCCTGACCCCTTGAGGTCGACGGGGATGGTCACGCCGGCGGTCCGGGCGCCGACGTCGAGGGCCCAGAACTCGTTGGCGTGGAGGCCGTCGGGAGAGATGACGGAGAGGTGAGCATCGGTGCCGGCTGCGGGGCGGGCGCTCGCCGGGAGACGCAGGGTGACGGGACCCGGGTAGGTCCCGCCGCTGACGTCGATGGTGACGAGTGGGTCGCCGGCGGCGGCGCGCACCACCGGCACCGAGTACGCCGAGCTGTTGATCCACGGCGTGGTCGACGCGAGGTTCACGATCTGGCGGGCGTCGTACGAGGCGCCGGCGCCGAGCGGAGTGTTCCAGGGCGAGGTGGACGAGAAGGGCCAGGACGCCAGATCGCGCGACGACGCACCGGGCGGCGGAGGGCTTGCGGGCGCGGCGGCGGCGCCCGAACCCGACCGTGCCGGCGCGGCGGGAGCCGCAGGCAGGCAACCGGAGGCCAGCACCGCGACTGCGAGCGCAGCCGCCGCGATCGCCCAGGTCCGCCGGATCGTGCATCGCCGCATCTGGTGCCCCTCGAAGTGAATCCGGAACACCAGAGGTCGGCAGCCGTTGTGACCACCTTGAGTGACGTGCAGGTCACGAGCTGTGCAGAATTGCCACGCTCCGGGGCACGACGGCCGTCCGGACGGGCGCGGCGGCTACGCGGGCTGGATCACCTGGAGCCGGTCCCAGGGGATCTTGCCGAGCACCTGGTACCCCTGGAGGCCGCCGAAGGCCTCGTCGTAGGGGTTGGGCTGGCCGGCTGCCACGTACCGGCGCGCTGCTCTCGCCGGTCAGGACGACCGCGCCCGACTTGTCGGTCACGTACATCCCGTACTCCTGCAGCAGCGCGGGCGATCGTGACACCCCCGGCGGGCAGGCCCAGCTTGGTCACGTCGATCGAGGGGTCGAGCCGGAACCGCGTGCCCTCGGGGATCGCATCCGGATCGGTGGAGTCGCCGTCCGTGCGGTTGGCCGGCGCGACCTGGGTGCCCTTGGTCGCGTGGACCACATTGACCGCCAGCGCGTGGTCGATCCTCCCGGCGTGCAGCTCGGAGGCCTTGATCGCTCCGGCCAGGTACGACATGCCCGACGCGGCTACCCCGTACGGGAACGGGAACACTCCCTGCGCCACGCTCACGTTCTCGATCCGACCGCCCCAGCACGCCGACCACGAGCCGTCGTCGGCCCGCTGCGCCGTCCAGAGCTCCCACTCGGTGTCGGTGGACGGCTGCCAGATCACGAGGGAGCGATCGGTGCCGTTCGCCGGCTGCGCGTTCGCAGGGATGGGGACCGCGCCGATCTGCTCGAGCAGGCCGGCATCCGAGTTGCAGTCCGGGGCGATGGCGACGGCGACCGTCGCCTGGCCCGCCGGCACCCGGTAGATCGGGATGCTGAAGTCGTCGGTGTTGATCCCGACCGTGCCGTAGTTGTCGCGCCACTGCTGGTTGAACGAGTTCACGAGCTGCTGGGAGTTGGGTGCCACCGCGGCGTCGGCGCCCAGCGGCGTGTTCCAGAAGCTGTTCGCGCTGAACGGGGTCACGCCGCCGGTGCCGAGCGCCACGCCGGTGGGCGCGGCGGCGGGCGCGACAGTGGTCGTCGGGCGAGGAGGGTTGGTCGACTGGGTGCGGGTCGACGTCGGTTCCGATCCGGTCTTGACGAAGAGCACCGCCACCACCGCGAGCACGACCAGGGCCGCGGCGCCGAGTGCGACCGCGCGGCGACGGTGCTCGGCGCGTCGGCGCTCGGCGCGCGTCGCCCTGAGGTCAATCGAGTCGTGGCGTACTCGGGGTTCGCTGGTGGAGATCTGCACCGCCGCCCGTCCGGAGGGGAACCGTCCGATCGGGTCAGGCTATCGCCTCGGGGGTGGAGTTCTCCTTCGGGTGACTGGTGTCGCCGGCTCCCTGCGACACGCCGCGCGGTGGCGTGGTCACTCGCCGCATGCACGGATTGCGGGACGTCGTCACCGTCGAGCGCCTTCGAGCCGCGGCGCGGAGCGAGGAAGAATTCCGCGCCGGCGATCCCCGCCCACGTCCAGAGCAGCACGTTGGGGAACGGGTAGCTCAGCGGTCCGAGGTTCCCGACGATGAGGAAGCAGATGAACACGGCCAGCAGGCCGATCCGCCACGGGTACAGCTCGGGCGGGCCCCGCCGGACGATCGCGCCGCCCACGGCGCCGAAGAGCGCGACGCACCACAGCGCCGCGCCCACGATCCCGAGCTCGGCGAGGTGCGACAGGAACACGTTGTGCACCTCGAGTCCGGCGCCGGTGAGTGGGTAGGCGTCGGCCTGGCGCATGTAGTCGGGCCCCTTGGCCTCGAACGTCTGCCAGCCGAACCCGAAGATCGGCCGGGCCTCGACCATGCGCAGGGCCGCGGCGTTGGTGTTGTAGCGGTCCCAGACCGGCGACTTCGACTCGATCCGGTCGCTGGCCTTCTCCGAGAGCTCGGGGACGAGCGCCAGTGCGGCGTACACGCCGATGACGCCGATGATGATGCCCGGCAGGATGTAGCGGCGCATGCGGGGCACGGTGAGCAGGGCGGCGAGACTCCCGGCGACTGCGCCGATCCACACCGCGCGGGTGAGGGTGAAGAGGATGCCGAGCGCGGCGAGCGCGATCACGGCGAAGCACACGAAGCGAACCCACGGCTTCCGCCAGACGGCGAGCCCGATGGCCGCCGCGACCGCGCACATGTAGAGCGAGAGGCCGTCGGCGACCGCCTCGACGAACGGACCCCGGGCGCGGCCGAAGTGGAGGCCGACGTTCGGGTTGACGATGTAGTTCGGAACAACGAGGTTGTTGAGACCGACGCCTTCGAGGAAGTTCACGATCCCGATGTACACGCCCACCACGATCAACACGCCGAGCAGGAACCGTCGCTGGCGGTCCGAACCGAACACCAGGGGCGCGAGACAGAACATCAGGAAGGGGACGAGCCCGAAGCGGTCCAGCAACGCGAACCGCGCGCTCGACACGTCGAACGTGTGCGCGGCGATCGACGACGCGGTGGCGAACGTGGCGGCGACCAGCAGCACCAGGTGCAGCGGCCGGAGGCGCAGGGTGCGATCGGAGACCGCGCGCACCCCGCCGAGGACGAGGGCCGCGAGGCCGAGGACGAGGAAGACCCGGTCGAGCGCGGCGGGGACGCCGAGGATCCCCCAGTTGCCCGAGAAGATCTCGGCGGCGATGGCGAACGACAGGAGCCAGGTGGCCGCCGGCAGGTGCTCGCGCACCGGGTGGCCGTCGACGGGTGGCCGTTCGAGCGTCGGGGTCGCCGCGGCGGGCGGCGCGCCGGTCATTGCGCCTTCGCGCGCCCGGAGGTCGATCCACACCGCGAGGCCAAGGCCGAGGAGGCCGCCGGCGACGAGGCCGATCAGGACGCCCGCCTCCAGCGTGGAGCGACGGTTGCTCCCGGTGGCCACCGGCGCGCCCGCCGTCTGGATGATCTGCGAGTTGATCGCGGTGGGGTCGAACACGCCTTGGTACGCAGCGCCGAGCGCGTCCGCATGGACTTTCGCCTCGTCGTGCTTGGCCTGCTCCTCGTCGATCTGCGCCTGCACCGCGTCCTGCGCCGCCTGGTTGGGCTGGGCCGCCAAGCTGGCCTGCAACCGGTTGATCTGGGTCTGGCTGGCGATGACAGTCGCGTTCGCTTCGTTGAACTGCTTGAGGATCGCGTTCGCCGCCTTGTTCTGCTGGTTGTTGAGGTCGTTCACCGCGTCGACGAGCGCGGCGGAACCCGCCTTCGCCACCGCGAGCGCCCCCACCTCGCTGGGCGCGCTGGCGTCGAGACGCACGACGGGAGAGTCGGGGATCGGCGATGCCGAGATGCTGCCGTTCAGCACGCCACCCAGCTTCTTCGCCGTCCCGGCGTGCACCTCGTCGGTGTCGACCAGCCGGCTGTACGCGGACGCGAGGCTCTGGCCCGCCACGTCGAGCCCGGGCACCGACGCGAGGTTGCTGAGCTGCGCGGTCTTGCCGACGACGAGACGCTGCTCGGCCGTGTAGGTCGGGGAGCGCACGAAGGCGAACGCGGCGCCGAGCAGGACGCCGAGGAGGCAGAAGACGGTGATGAGCTGCCAGTGGTTCCGGGCCGATCGACCGGGTGATTCGTACGGGCGCGCGTGCCGGACGACGAACGTCTGGACGGGTTCCGACGGTAGCTCCAGCTCGACGGAGTCGTCGTCGAGGTGGTCGACCGCGTCGGAGGAGCCGTTCCGCACGGCAACGTCGTTCATGTCGTCGGACTCGACCGCCGGGTCGGTCAGGTCTTTCGCCAACTCCTGCTCCTAGCGCTTCCGATGGTGACGCGAGCCGTCAGACAACGTTCGAGGCCGCCCGGCCACTCAGTGCGGCCAAGCTCACTATCGGCACGTAGACGAGCCACGTTAGTAGAACTCTTCCCTCACCGGACCCGCGGCCCCTCGGCCGCCTGGCGAGCCGAGTCGTCCCGCTCCCAAGCGCGGCCACCCCCGAAGCGGGCCCGGAGCTTGGCGAACGCCGAGATGGTCACGAAGGCGGCCACCGGGAACCAGTTCCGTGGCGACGACGCCAACTGGAGCAGCCGGCGCCCGGCCCCGGTCGCCCGCCCGTGCGGGGCCCGGCCCGAGGCGGCGAGCTCGGAAGCACCCCGGTAGGCCCGCCGTCGGATGGCGACCAGGCCGGTCAGCGTCGTGGGCGTGTGCACGACGAAGTGCTGGTCGTCCAGCGACCGCCGCTCGGCCGGGGCGAACTGCTGGAGGACGAATTGATCGTCGGCGGTGAGGTCGGGAAACCGGTCGAAGCGGCGGCGGCCCGGCTCGGAGAGCGCGTACACCCCCGTGCCCACCATCTCCTCGGTGAGGTAGGGCAGCTGCTGCCACATCTCGTAGTAGGCGCGGACCAGCCGCGGTCGGCCTTCGAGCTCGAACGCGGGCGCCGGTGCCGCGCACAGCACCCCCGGCGACGCCAGCGCCTGCACCGTCGCCCGGAGCACGCGGATCGGGAGCTCGATGTCGGCGTCCAGGTACAGGCGCGGGAAGCGCGTGGCGTGCTCGTCACCCGCGTTGAGCGCGGCCGACTTCGAGGCGACCGCGAGCTCGACGACGGTCGCCGCCGGCAGCGCCGCGCGATGCGACGGCGGCGGTGCGGTCGCGGCAACCGTTGCACACGACGACGACCTCGAGCTCCCCGGGCTCGGCATCGCGGGTGAGCGCGTCGAGGCAGCGCGCGATCACCGCCTCCTCGTTGTGCGCGGGGACGATGACCGAGACCGGCGTCGGGCCGGGCGCAGAACGAGGATCGGGCGCCGCGGACACGGGATCACGGTACCCGGCCGGCCACCCGCTTCCGCCACCCTGGGCGCGACGTCGTACACTCCCCGGCGTGGATCACCGCTCGTCCAGGCTCACGTCGCGATGAAGCTGCTCGTCACCGGGCACCTCGGGTACCTCGGGGTCGAGATGACCTCGAGGCTGCTGGCCGCGGGCCACGACGTCGTCGGGCTCGACGTCGACTACTACGCGGACTGCGACTTCGTCGCGCCGCCCGACGACGTGCCCAACCTGCGGACCGACCTGCGCGACGTCGAGCCCAAGGAACTCGAGGGCTTCGACGCCGTGATCCACCTCGCCGCGCTCTCGAACGACCCGCTGTCGGACCTGAACCCCGACCTCACCTACGACATCAACCTCCACGCGTCGGTGCGGCTCGCGACCGCGGCGAAGCAGGCGGGCGTGCCCCGGTTCCTGTTCTCGTCGTCGTGCAGCCTCTACGGCGCCGGAGGAGGCGAGCTGCTCGACGAGAACGCGGCGTTCAACCCGGTCACGCCCTACGGCGAGTCGAAGGTGCGGGTCGAGCAGGCGCTGTCGAAGCTCGCCGACGAGACGTTCACGCCCGTCTACCTGCGGAACGCGACCGCGTTCGGGGCGTCTCGCGTCGGCTCCGCGCCGACATCGTCGTCAACAACCTGGTGGGCCACGCGGTGACGACGGGCAAGGTGCTGCTCCAGAGCGACGGCACGCCGTGGCGCCCATTGGTGCACGTCTTCGACATCTCGCATGCCTTCGAGCAAGCGCTCGTCGCCCCACGCGACGTCGGTGCACGACCAGGCCTTCAATGTGGGCCGGACCGGCGAGAACTACCGGATCCGCGACATCGCCAACCAGGTGGCCGAGGTCGTGCCGGGATGTGAGGTGGCGTTCGCCGAGGGTGCCTCCGCCGACGCTCGCGACTACCAGGTCGACTTCTCGAAGATCGAGACGCAGCTGCCGGGCTATGCACCCGAGTGGACCCTGCGACGGGGCATCGAGCAGCTGTACGGCGCCTACTCCGGCGCCGGCCTGACCTGGGAGGAGTTCGACGGCTCGCAGTACCACCGCTTGCGGACCATCCAGCGCCGGCTCCAGCAGCACGAGCTCGACGACGCGCTGCGGTGGACCTGAGCGTGGGTCGGCGTGGAAGTGCGAACCGGCCGTCAAGGGGCCCCGGAGCCGGTCGATAACCTCTCTGCGTGAGTCGCGACCGAATTCCCGTGGCGGGCCCCTGGGTGACCGAGCTCGAGGTGCAGTACGTCGCGGACGCGGCCGCCAACGACTGGTACCGCGAAGCGGGCAAATCGGTCGGCCTGTTCGAGCGCGAGTTCGCCGACTACCTCGGCCTCGCCCACGCGGCCGCGGTGCCGCACGGCACCTCCGCGCTGCACCTCGCGATGCTGGCCCTCGATCTCCGGCCCGGCGACGAGGTGATCGTGCCCGAGGCCACCTGGGTGGCCACCGCGGCACCCCTCGCCTACCTCGGTGCGGTCCCGGTGTTCGCCGATGCCGACCCGCGCACGTGGGGGATCGCGGCCGAGTCGCTCGAGCGCTGCCTCTCGCCGCGCACCCGGGCCGTCGTCACGGTCGATCTCTATGGCGGCACCCCCGACATGGACGCGTTGCAGGCGGTACTCGGCGACCGACCCGTCCCCGTCCTGGAGGACGCCGCGCAGGCCATCGGCTCGAGCTGGCGGGGCCGGGCGGCCGGCACGCTCGGCGACGTCGCCGTGTTCAGCTTCCACGGCACCAAGACGCTCACCACTGGTGAGGGTGGCATGCTCGTCACCGACAGGGACGACCTCTTCGCGCGCTGTCCGGCTGCGCGACCACGGTCGCCGACCGAACGACCACCGGTTCTTCGTCACCGAGGAGCTGGGCTACAAGTACAAGATGAGCAGCCTGCAGGCCGCGTTCGGCCGGGCGCAGCTGCAGCGGATCGACGAGCTCCTGGCGCGGAAGCGGCAGATCTTCGGCTGGTACGAAGCGCGGCCTGCGCGACGTACCCGGGCTCGCGCTCAACCCGAGCGTGCCCGGGATGCACAACACCTATTGGATGGTGACGGTGGTGGTCGATCCCGGCTACGGGCTCGGGACGCGGCGACCTGATGGCGCGGCTCGACGACGCCGACATCGACTCCCGTCCGTTCTTCCCGCCCCTGAGCTCCCTCCCTGCGTTCGACGGCTACGCGACCGCGCTCGAGGCCCGGGGACGGAACGCAGTCGCCTACGACCTGAGCTCGCGTTCGGTGAACCTGCCGTCGGCGCTCATGCTGACCGAGGACGACGTTGATCGGGTCTGTGAAGCACTCGTATCCATCCTGGGCGGGACGGAGGCGGTTGCCATGACGACGAAGACGGTGAACTCATGAAAGCGGTGATCCTCGCCGGCGGGCGCGGGACTCGGATCAGCGAGGAGTCGCAGAGCCGCCCCAAGCCGATGGTCGAGATCGGCGGCAAGCCGATCCTCTGGCACATCATGAAGATCTACTCCGCGGCCGGCATCCACGACTTCGTCGTGCTGCTCGGATACAAGGGCTACATGGTCAAGGAGTACTTCGCGAACTACTTCCTGCACCGTCCGATGTGACCATCGACCTGTCGAACAACGCGATGGAGGTGCTGCAGAACAGTGCTGAGCCGTGGCGGGTGACGCTGCTCGACACCGGCGAGGAGACGATGACGGGAGGTCGTCTGCTCCGGGCGCAGCGGCACCTCGTCGGGAGAGACGTTCTGCTTCACCTACGGCGACGGCCTCATCGACCTCGACATCGCGAAGGTCGTCGGTTGGCACGAGAGCCACCGCCGGGCGGTCACGGTCACCGCGGTCCAGCCGCCGGGCCGGTACGGCGCGCTCGACCTTCGACGCCGACGACGTGCGGTTCGAGGAGAAGCCGCACGGCGAGCAGCGGCTGGGTCAACGGCGGCTTCTTCGTGGCGTCCTCGAAGGTGTTCGACTACCTCGACGACGACGACACCGTCTTCGAGCGCGCGCCGCTGGAGCGCCTCGTCGCAGGACGGTGAGCTGATCGCGTACCAGCACTCACGGCTTCTGGTACGGGATGGACACGCTGCTGGGACAAGATCTTCCTCGAGCGACTCTGGGACGACAACGCCGCACCATGGAAGATCTGGTCCGAATGAGCACCTCCGCCACCTGCCGGTTCTGCGGCGCTGCCCTCACCGAGTCGTTCTGCGACCTCGGCCTGTCGCCGCTCGCCAACTCCTACGTGAGCGCCGACCAGCTCGACCAGGGCGAGCGCTTCTACCCGCTGCACGCGTACGTGTGCTCCGAGTGCTTCCTCGTGCAGCTCGCCGAGTTCGAGACCGCCCGAGCAGATCTTCGGCGACTACGCCGTACTTCTCGTCGTTCTCGCGGAGCTGGCTGGAGCACGCGCGCGCGTACGTCGAGCAGACGTCGACGCGCTTCGGCCTCGGGCCGTCGAACCAGGTCGTCGAGATCGCCAGCAACGACGGCTACCTCCTGCAGTACTTCGTCGAGCGCGGAGCTGCCGGTGCTCGGCATCGAGCCGGCGGCCAACGTCGCGGCGGCGGCGCAGGAGCAGGGGATCCCGACGCTGGTCGAGTTCTTCGGCACCGAGCTCGCGACACGGCTTCGCGGCGAGGGCACGGCCGCCGACCTGCTGCTCGGCAACAACGTGCTCGCGCACGTGCCCGACCTCAACGACTTCGTCGCCGGCATGGCCACGCTGCTCTGCCGACGACGGCGTCATCACGATGGAGTTCCCGCATCTCCTCCAGCTCATGCGAGCACAACCAGTTCGACACCATCTACCACGAGCACTTCTCGTACTTCTCGTTCCTCACGGTGTCGGCCGTCTTCGCGCACCACGGTGTGCGCCTCTTCGACGTCGAGGAGATCCCGACCCACGGCGGGTCGTTGCGCATCTACGGCTGCCACGCGGAGAACGCGGCGCACGCGACGACCGATCGGGCGCAGCAACTCCTCGCGGTCGAACGCGTGGCGGGACTCGACCGGCTCAGCGGCTACGCGAGCTTCCCCGAGCAGGTGCGGCGGACGAAGCGGACGCTGCTGCGCTTCCTGCTCGACGCGCAAGGAGAGCGGCGCCACCATCGCTGCGTACGGCGCACCGGCGAAGGGCAACACGCTGCTGAACTACGCCGGCGTGGGCACCGACATCATCGACTTCACCGTCGACCGCAGCCCGCACAAGCAGGGCTTCGCCCTCCCGGGCACCCGCATCCCGATCTTCGCTCCCGAGCGCGTCTTCGAGGCGAAGCCCGACTACCTCCTGGTCCTGCCGTGGAACCTCAGGGACGAGATCATCGAGGACATGGGCGCGATCAGGGACTGGGGCGGCCGGTTCGTGTTCCCGATCCCGGAGGTCTCGGTCGTCGACTGACGGCCGAGACTCAGCCTTCCAGCGCGGAGGGGTCGAACACCAGCAGACCGTCCGCGCTCCCGCCGCGGTCGTACTGGGCGATCACGTCGTCGGGCACCGGCTCGTACGTGAACATCCGGGAGAAGTCGTACAGCGTCGTACCGGTCGATTCCGAGTCGACGTTCGGCGGCCCGGCCTCGGCGCGGAGGTCCTGCAGGTTCACGGTGCGGAAGTCGACGCTGAAGCGCGTGCCGCCGGAGGTGTTCGGGACCGTCGAGTGGAGCTGGGCACCGGAGAACACGATCACCGAGCCGGGGTCGCCGATGAGGCGGATCTCGAGTCCGGCGTCGACAAGGAGCCGGGGGTGCGGCCTCGGGTCGCTCTTCACGTACGTCGCCGCGTCACGCCGCCCGGACCGATTCCACTCGTAGGCGTCGAAGTCGCCGCTCGTGTTGGTGCCGGCGCGACACCAGAACTCGGGGTGGAAGGCCATGCAGCTCCGGTCGGTGAGACCGCGGATGGGCGACCACCAATTCACCTGGCACTGGGGGGCCGCGTACCAGGTGTCACGGTGCGGCTTGTAGTTGTAACCGAGGCCCGCAGTCAGGTACTCGGCTGGCGTCACGATGCGGAGCTTCGGGAGATCGAAGTAGGTCTCGGTCGCGTCGCACCCGAGGTCGGCGAGCGCCGCGCTGAGGAGCTCCTTCGACCGCGCGTGATGGGTGAAGCCCGTCTTCAGGGGCCCGAGGATCTTCACGTACTCCTCGACCGGGAGCTGCTCGTGCGCGCTCGCGGGGTCGAGGTCGCCGAAGGCCTCGGTGATCATCTCCCACGCGAAGTCACCGAGCTGCCGGAGCGCGTCGTGGGGCGGGAGATCGAAGATCTCGCCCGCGTAGAGGCGACCGCGCCGCTCGTCGTCGGAGACGCGGTCCTCACTGGAGATGGTCAGTGTCGACATTGCACAGGGCTCCCTGTTCTCGCTCGGCGCTCAGACACCCCGGCGCCGAATTCTCTTCCAACCTGCAGCGCGCTGGTAGCGATTCACCGCGCGCTTGGGGATGAGGAGCGTGCGGGTCGCCTTCGCGCCCAGCGTGTGCCGGATCCTCGTCCCGTACTCGGTGAGCCGCGCTCCGTCCGGATGGATGGAGCTCGCGAACTCGAGCAGCTGGTCCACCTGGTCGGCATCGAACCCTTCTCGGTCCGAGTGCATCCAGGCGCGTGCCGCCAGCGAGCGGGCCTCGCTCGCCAGCGACCGGCGAGCCGACGCTTCCCATTCCGGGCGCTCGGGCCGATCGGGGACGACGTCGAAGAAGCGCTCGAACGCGCGCCATTCGTGCTCGAGGTCCTCCACGCTCGTGTACTGCGCCGAGTCGTTGCTCTCGTGCCGCCGGAACAGCGCCAGCGGCGGCCCGGGGAGGTAGGCGATGTCGTCGTAGGCGGCCATCCGCAGCCACATGTTGACGTCGCTCGTCTTGGGGCACGCGGGGTCGAGCCGCCCGGCGCGCGCGAGCGTCGACGAGCGCATCAGGGCCTCGGGCGTGTGGATCGGCGCGGTGCCCGTCCGGGTGCACCGGCGGATCCAGTCGGTCCCGGTGTAGATGATCGGCGCCCGTTCGGGGACGTCGAGTTGCTCCGGGCGCACCTCGTCGAGGCGCCCGAAGTTCAGGACCGGCCCGTACGACAGCCCGATCCTCCGGTGGGCATCCATGAACTCGACGGAACGCCGGAGTGAGCCCGGGGTCAAGCAGTCGTCGGCGCAGAGCAGCACCGCGTAGTCGCCGCGCACCTCGTCACGGCAGCGGTCGAGCGAGCAGATGATGCCGAAGTTCTCGGCGTGCTCCACCAACCGGACGTTGTCGTGCTCCTCGGCCAGGCACCGCGCCAGGTCACGCGAGCCGTCGGTCGAGGCGTTCTCGACGATCACGACGTCGACGTCGACGCCCTCTTGGTTGGCCGCGCTCTCGACGCATTCGCGGCAGGTACTGCACATAGTTGTACGAAGGGATCGTGACCGTCACCAGCGATTTCGAGTCCACCCGATTGCCTGCCTCGTCCCCAGGCGCCCGCCCCGTCTCGTGCGGCGGACGCTCCTCCAGTATGCCGACACTTGGTTTGATCGACGGATCTCAGGCGTTCTTGAACACCCGTCGCCGCCGGTCAACCGGTGCCCGCACCCCGTCGGCGAAGCCGTGGAGGCGGCTGCGGGCCCGGTCCCGCTCGTGTGAAGGAGCGCCGAACGCCGTGCGGCCCAGGTGCCGCAATCCCCCGCCGACGATCTGGAACGCCGCCCGGCCGAGCCGCCAGTCGCCGAGCCGCAGGTGCTTGCCCAAGACCGCGCCTTCGCCGTACTCGTAGTCGCGCTGGAGCCGCTCGGCCGCGCCGTCGGCGAACTCCCGGACCCCCCAGTGCACGACGGTGACGCCCGGGTCCCGAGCCACGCGACAGCCCGCGGCCAGGGTCCGGTAATAGAGGTCGAACTCCTCGCACGCCCGGAACCGGCTGCCCGGTCCGATCTCCTCGTCGAACCCGCCGATGGTGGTGAACAAGGAGCTCCGGGCCAGGAGGTTCGCTCCCGCCCCACCACGCACGTGCACCGAGCTGCGTCCCTCGACGATCTCGAACCGGCCCATCTGCGCGATGGGCACGAAGGATCGCGTCGCATCGTGGGGGCACGCCTCGAGGTCGCCGAACGCGAGCGAGACGTCGGGATGCTCGCAGAACAGCGTCTCGGCCTTCGAGATCCAGTCGGCCGGGACGGTGCAGTCGTCGTCGGTGAAGACCAGGAGGTCGCCGCGGGCGGCCGCGATGGCGACGTTGAGCGCCGCCGACTTCCCCGTGGGTCGCGCTCGGCAGGTGCTGGAGGCGGTCGTCGCCCGGGAGCGCGGTGCAGCTCGTCGCTCTGCTCGACGACGACGCATTCGAACGAGTCGTGGCCGGCGGCGAGGACGCTGTCGACGGACTGACGGAGGGACTCCGGTCGGGACCGCGGTCCGGATGATCGCACGAGCACGCGTGGCTCTCCCGACTGTGCGGCTTCTCTGGTCATGTGCGCACCGGTTCCTCGACGACCTCGTGCCCCCGTCGATCCTCCCGGCCGTCGGGACGGCGGCCTGCGTCCCTCTGTCCGGTTCCAAGCATCCGCTCGAGCAGGCGCGGCGGCTCGAACGTGAACCCGATACGTTAATCCGTGGCTCGACGGGCAGCTCCGCGCCGGCCCGGTTCGTCCGGAGGGTCGCGCGGGGTCCTCTACGCTGCGTCCGCCATGGATTCGTCACCGCCGCCCGGGTTGCCGGTGCGGGTCTGCTACATCATCAACCGCTACCCGCTCGCCTCGCACACCTTCATCCAGCGCGAGATCGCCGCGGTGCGGGCCGCCGGCGTCGAGGTGATCCCCGTCGCGCTCCGGAAGGCCTCGACCGGAGACGTGCTGTCGGCCGCGGATCGGGTCGCTCGCGAGGAGACCGCGGCCATCCGCCCGGTGTCGCCGTTCACGCTGTTCCACGCGTCGTGCTCCCGTTCCTGCGCTGGCCCGGTGCCTTTCTCGCGACCTTCTTCCAGGCCGTGCGCCTCGGACGCACCGACGCCCGCGACATCGTGTGGCAGGCGTTCTACTTCGTCGAGGCGATGGTCCTCTGGCGCCTCTGCGAGCGCAACGCCGTCCGGCACGTCCACGCCCACTTCGCGAGCGTGGCCGAGCGACCCTCGTGCTGCTGGCGTCGTCGTTCGGCAACCGAAGCCGCCAACCAGACGAGACGCCCTGGTCGTGGAGCATGACGATCCACGGGTGGCACGAGTTCGTGGCCGAGGAGGACCATCACCTGCGGGAGAAGGTGCAGGACGCCGCCTTCGTGATCTGCATCAGCGACTTCACCCGCTCGCAGCTGATGCGCCAGGTCGGTCCGGAGCACTGGCCGAAGCTGCGGGTGGAGCACTGCGGGATCGATCCCGAGGCCTTCGTGCCCTCGGACGCCGACGCGCCACGGTCGACCAGCGTCCTCTGCGTCGGCCGGCTCGACGCCGAGAAGGGGCACCTCGTCCTCCTCGATGCGCTGGCCAGCCCGCCGCCGCGACGTCGAGGTCACCGCCGTGTTCGTGGGCACGGGGCCGTTCCGGACGGCCGTGCGAGGCGCGCGCATCTCCGAGCGCGGGCTCGGCGACGCGGTGCGACTCGCCGGCGTGATCGGGCAGGACGAGATCGCGGGGTACTGACCCGCGACGCCCAGCTGTTCTGCCTCCCCACCTTCATCGAGGGCCTGCCGGTCGTGCTGATGGAGGCGATGGGCTCGGGCGTTCCCGTCGTCACGACCCCGGTCAACGGGATTCCCGAGCTGGTCGAAGACGGGGTCACCGGTGTGCTCGTGCCTCCGGGTCGGTCGGATCTGCTCGCCGACGCGATCGAACGGCTCCTCGACGCTCCCGAGCTGCGCGCTTCGCTCGCGAAGGCCGGGCGAGAGCGCGTGCTCGCCGAGTTCGACATCCACCGCATCGGCCCGGCCATCGCGCGACTCTTCGCCGCGGCCCCGGGGGCGCGCCTCAGCTGAGGGGTGTGTCGAAGAGCAGTGGCGGGAGCCACTGGAGCACCTCGTCACGCCGCGCCGCCGGCACCGAGCGAGCGGCTCGGTGATCCGTCGCCCGGTCCACCGCGGCCGGTGACACGAGCGCGGCGAACGCCCACCCCAGCTTCTTCGGGTCGCGACGGGCGAGGTTCGCGTAGCGCACGAAGGACCGCGACGGAGCCCACCCCGCAGCGCGATCTTCGCGAGGTGGGCGTCTTCGAACAGGGCCCGCTGATCGACGCCCAGGTCGCGCGCTCGTCCGCGTACCGATCGCGCACCGCGTCGATCCCGGCCTGCATGGCCTGCAGGTCGTACGAGCGAGAGCTGTTGGCGGTCCGCCACACGCGGTACCCGCAGAGCGGCCGCGGGACCGGCGCGACGGGAGCCGCCAGCGCGAGCCTCACCCACATGTCCCAGTCCTCGGCCATCCCCGTCCGGAAGCCGCCGGCATCCCTCACCAGCGCGGTGTCGGCCAGGACGGACGACCCACCGCCGGGGACGGCGTTGTAGCCGAGCAACCGCGGCAGCGCCTCCTCGGCGGACGGCGTCTCCTGGTAGTGCACCAGCTCGACGTCGCCCGGGCCCGCGACCACGAACGACATCGACGAGGTGCAGCTCCATCTGGCCGCGGGATCGTGCTCGAGCGCGTCGAACTGACGCGCGAGCTTGTCGGGCGCCCACACGTCGTCGTCGTCGCAGAACGCGACGTATGGGGTAGTCGTCGCCTCGACCCCGGCGGCGCGGGCCGCGGCCACACCGCGGGGCTCGTCCTGCCGCACGACGCGGAGCCTCGGATCGTGGTGCTCCTCGAGCCACGGTCCGGTGCCGTCGCTCGAACCGTCGTCGACGACCACGACCTCGAGGTCGACCTCCTGCTGGGCCAACACGGACCGCAGCGTGATCGGCAGCACCGCCCGACGGTTGTGCGTCGGGACCACCGTCGTGACAGCGGCTCTGTTCGGTGGCGCGGTCATGACGTGTGCACTCTCGGACGGGGTGACGTCCCTGCGACGTCACCGGAAG
Source organism: uncultured Actinomycetes bacterium (assembly GCA_963725775.1). GTDB lineage: Bacteria > Actinomycetota > Acidimicrobiia > IMCC26256 > DASPTH01 > DASUAS01. Next base: position 13,414 of record CAVRZT010000005.1, on the reverse strand, counting down.
GCCTCGAACGGCCGTCGTCACTGGAAACGACGCCACCGTTGCCGGCGGCGGGCATCGTACCGCACCCCCTGGGCCCCGCCTGACCGCCCGCTGGGATCAGGCGCTGGTGTGCGAAGTAGAGTTCGGGTGAGCGGAGGGCCACCCGGAGGGCGGGGGATCAGCGGCGCAGAAGGACGGCGGGGGGTCGACGATGCTTTCGGCGGTTGAGATCGAACAGTTCCGGTCCGAGGGGTACCTCGCGGTGAACCGCGCGTTGCTCCGGGCGGAGCAGATCCGGCGCCTACGCGCGCTGATCGACCCACTGTTCGACGATCTCGACGCCATCCCGCCGGAGTGGGTCCACGACCTCGGCAGTCGGGTGTACGAAGAGCGCGGGTCATTCCCCGAGGTCATCTTCACCGCCGAGGTCGAGCCGCGCATCCGGTTCACCTCGTCGTACTGGGCGCTGCGCTCGGTGGCCCAGGAAGCCTTCGGCGCGCGCGCCACGATCAGCTTCGACCACGCCATCGTGAAACCGGCCGGGAGCTCCGGGGTGACCCCGTGGCACCAGGACTACGCGTTCAACCCCGCCGACACCGCCACGACGGTGAACTTCTGGGTGCCCCTGGTCGACGTGGACGAGCGCAACGGCTGCATGCGCTTCATCCCCTACAGCCATCGATCGGAGCTCCGCGGACATCTCCAAGGGACCCGACGCCCTCGAAGCCGTCGGTGTCCCCGAGGAGGAGATGGTCCTCTGCCCGATGGTCGCCGGCGCCTTCACCGTGCACACCCAGCGCACCCTGCACTCGACCGGCCCGAACTGCACCGACAGGGACCGGCTGGCGTGGGTCGTCAAGTTCAAGGTCGACGAGCGCTCCCGGGCCCGGCAGCTCTCCGACCGGGCCCGCATCTCGTACCGGGCCGCCCGTCGATCGGTGAACCAGTCGCGACGGCGGCCCTCCGCTCCTCCGGTACCCGCCACGACCTGATCGGGCGTACCCACCTCGAGCGGCTCGCACCGGGCGGACGATCGGCGGCTCATCGACGGGTGCGACCACCCAGTGGGACCAGCGGGTCGCCGCGGCCTCCGGCGGATCCTCCCGCGTCGTGGCGCCGAATCTCCGAACGGTTACTCTGAGTGGTGCGAAGGCAATGGACACCCTGGGGACTGGGCGAGCGGCCTCAAGTGACGATCGCATCGGTTCGATAGGCAGACGCGGACTGTGGAGGGCGACGTTGCCACCGTCCGCGGCAAGGCAGGTAGCCCCCGGATCGTCGCCGCGGAAGGACTCATGCGCTCGCTGACGGTTGCCCGATGATCGTCTTCTTCAAGGGTCTGTTCCCTCTGCTGGATCGGCAGACGAAGTGGCGGGTCGTGGTCGGCGACCGGGGCGATGCTGTTCCTGGCCGTCCTGGAGGCGGCGGCGTTCATCGCGCTGATCCCGCTGATGCAGCTCCTGACGTCGTCGAACCTGAGCGCCGACACGAGCGCCGTGAACGCGGCCAGCGACTTCTTCGGCAACCCGTCGTCGTCCGATCTCGCGCGCTCCACCCTCGCCGTCATCGTGGTCGGGGTCTACATCGTCAAGAGCTTCGCCGCCGTCGGCGTGATCCGCTGGTGTACGACGTTCGCGTTGGCGAGGAATCGGTGATGCTCCACCGACTGATGGGCACCTACCTGAGCGCGCCCTACAGCGAGCACCTCAACCGGAACTCCAACGAGTTCGTGCGCACGCTCGAGATCTCGCTGCCACAGATCTTCCGCATGACCATGGTGTCGGCCTTCAACGCTGTCGCCGACGTGTTCTCCGTGGCGTTCGTCGGTGTGATCCTCGCAGTGTCGAACCTGCCCATCGTGGCTGCCGCGGCGCTCTACTTCGCGGTCGTGACCATCGGATATCAGCGGATCGCGCAACACTTCATCACCAAGGCGTCGAAGACCATCCACGAGAAGCAGGCGCTCGAGTTCCAGGCCATGCACCAGTCGTTGTCGGCGGTGAAGGACGTCAAGGTGCGGGGCGCGGAGAAGTACTTCGCCGACGAGGTCCACGACATCCGTCAGCGGCTCATCGGCCCGTACCGCACGGTCGTGCTCTCCGGCGTCACGCCGCGGGCTCGTCGCTCGAATTGGCGATGATGGGCGCCGCCGCGGTGATCGCGCTGGTCGCTTTCTCGACCGAGTCGGTGAACGCCGCCACCGCCACCGTCGCGGTGTTCCTCGCCGGCGGCTTCCGCATGCTGGGCACCGCTCAACAAGGTGGTCTTCGCCATCTCGCAGGCAGGCGGGCGACGATGCCCTCGCTCGACCAGCTGCGGGAGGACCTGCAGCTGTCGAAGCGCGAGGAGGTGGACGCGGCGCTCCAGACCCGCGAGCAGGTGCAGGTCGATCGCTGCGTCCCGGCTCTTGCGCCGCGCGACGTGAGCTTCGCCTACGTGCCGGGCGTTCCGGTCCTCGAAAGCGTCACGTTCTCGATCGAGGAGGGTGAGGCCATCGGGCTCGTCGGCGGTTCCGGCGCGGGGAAGAGCACGCTGGTCGACGTCCTGCTGGGGTTGCTGGAGCCTGATCAGGGCGAGGTCCTCGTCGACGGCTGGCCCATCAACACCGTCCGCCGGCAATGGCAGGGCAGCATCGGGTACGTCCCGCAGTCGATCATCCTGTTCGACGCCACCGTGCGCGCCCACGCGCGTTCGGGGTCCCCGACGCCGACATCGACGACGAGCAGGTGTGGCGTGTGCTCGAGCTGGCGCAGCTGGCCGACGTGGTTCGGGAGCTGCCCGACGGCCTCGACGACATCGTCGGTGAAGCCGGGGTCCAGCTGTCCGGCGGCCAGCGCCAGCGGCTCGGGGTCGCCCGCGCGCTCTACCACGGCCCGAAGATCCTCATGTTCGACGAGGCCACGTCGGCGCTCGACAACGAGACGGAGTCCAAGCTCACCGAGGTGCTCGAGAGCTTCAAGGGCCAGCTGACCACGATCACCATCGCCCACCGGCTGAGCACCGTCCGTCGGTGCGACCGGCTGCTCTACCTCGAACAGGGCAAGTTGGTCGCGGACGGCACCTTCTCCGAGCTCGACCGGACCATTCCGGGGTTCACCCGGATGGTCGAGCTGGCCAGCCTCCACACCTGATCCGCCGCCTCCCTCCGAGGCCGTCGCGGGCCCAGAGGTCGGCGAACGTCGCCGGGTAGCGTCGCGGACGGAAGCGGGAAGGCGGGTGATGGACGCGCACGAGACGCTGGGAGTCTCTCCCGACGCGACGTCCGAGGAGGTCACGCAGGCGTATCGCCGGCTCGCGCTCGCTCCATCCCGACGTCCACCCGGGCTCCACCGCCGAGGAGCGCGAGCGGTACGGCGTGCTGATGGCGCGCGTGTGAAACCACGCGTACCGATCGATCTCGTCCGAACGCGAGGCGCGCCGCAGTGGTGGCTGGAAGCCGCGAGACCTCCGGGGTCCCGGACGGGACGAGTGCTCGATGTGCGGTCACGCGCCCGCGGCGTCGGTCACCTTCCGGTACCAGGAAGGCGCGGTCGTTCTCCCGCCGGCGGTACTCCCTTCGCTCGACACTGTGTCGCGACGGCGGTCGCGCCGTCGGTCGGTCGCACCAGGACCGGACGTTGCGGAGGGGCTTCTGGGGCCCGACCCTGTTCGTCACCAACGTCGGCGTGGTGGTCGACAACGCACGCTCGCTCCGAGCCACCACCCGACTCGGGCGCCCGGCGCCCGTGGTCGGGGTGCGGGCGCGGCTGCCGATGCCCATGCCGCCCGGCGATCCGGTGGCGCTGCGCGTGCGGCTTCTGGACGCTCCCGCTCGTCGTGGTGCTCCTGGTCTGCGGCGTGATCGGCTTCGGCGCCCTCGCCGGGTCGGATGCGTCGCCAACGGCGTCGTTCGTGCCCGGCGCCTGCCTCGTCGGTACCGATCCGTACGCCCCGGTGCCCTGCCGTCACCACCACGACGCCCGTCTGGTGGCGGTCGTCGACCACACGGGGCAGTGCCCGGCGTCGACCAACGCCTCGGTGGTGGAGGGACGCCGCGTGCTGTGCGTGCGTTCGGTCGGGAGAACCGTGGTCAAGAGGCCCCTCGGACCCTGATACGGTCTGCGGACCAATTTCGCCACGTATCGCCACCGGGTGGCGATACCGGAAACGGGGGACAAGCAACGATGCGGGGATTCGGTCGACGCGGGCGAGCCGCGCTGTTCGCCGTTGCGCTCGTCGCGGTACCGGCGGGCGTGGTCGTGCTCACGGCCGCCGCCGCCGGCGCGGTCACGGTGACGGTCGACAGCACCGGTGATCCGGCGGTCGGCAACCCGGCGAACTGCCCGGCGGTCCCGGCGGGCACGTGCACCCTGCGCGACGCGATTGCCGCTACCGACGTGGGAGCGGCCGACACCGTGAGCATCACCGTCGGGCCCATCTCGCTGACGCAGGGCACCCTCGTCCACGCCACGACCACCGCGCTGAGCATCGAGGGGAACGGCAACTCCGTGGTCCAGACCACGGCGAACGACCTGCTGCACACGAACGGCCCGTTGACCGTCGACGGCGTCGTCGCCTCCGGTGGCAACACCACGCTCGACGCGTTCGGTCCGGTCTCGGTGAGCGGCTCGACCCTCACGACCACCAACGGGAGCGGAGTGGTCAGCTTCGGCGGCGCCATGAGTGCGACCGTCACCGGTTCCACGATCAGCTCGTCCGCCGCCGCGGTGAACGCGGCCCAGGACGCCACCGTCACCGGTTCGACCCTGTCGAGCTCCGCCGGGGTCGGTGCGCTCGGAGCGGCCGGCAACGTCGTCGTCGACAGCTCCTCGGTCACCGGCGCCGCCGGCGGCGCCATCGCCGGCACCAACGCCACCGTGACCGCGTCCGAGATCACCAGCAGCGGCGGGGAAGGCGTGCTCGCGGGCATCGGCGGCCGGGCATCGGTCGACGGTTCGGTCGTGAACGGCCAGGGTGGCGGGGTCCAGGCCGGGCTCGAGGTCACCATCACGGGCTCGACGATCACGAGCGGCGGCGGCCTCGGCGCGTTCGTCACCTTCGGGAGCGTGACCGCGGAGAGCTCCTCGATCAGCGGTGGGCTCCTCGCAGTGGCCGCCAACACCGGCGTCGTCGCCACGAGCACCGAGCTGACCGGCGGGACGAACGGCGGTGTGCTCACCAACAACGGGACGGTGACGCTGACCGGCTCGACCGTCACCGGGAGCGCGGTGTTCGGCGTCAACGCGCCGGACGGTGTCGACGCGGTGAACTCCACCATCTCCGGGAACTCGGGCTGCGGCCTGTTCTCGCCGAACGGCGACGTCACCCTGGTGTACGCGACCGTCGCCGAGAACGGCGCGGGTGGCTGCGGGTCGAACGTGAGCGCGGCGACGCTCGAGTCGTTCGCGTCAGTGGTCGCGTTGCAGAGCCCGAACTGTGCCCTCGGTACGACCGTGTCGCACGGCTTCAACTGGAGCGACGACGCGACCTGTGGGTTCACCGACCCCACCGACCGCACCGGTGCGAACCCGCTCCTCGGTGCGTTGGCCGACAACGGCGGACCGACGCTCACTCGCGCCCCGCAGGCGGCGAGCGGGCTCGTCGACGCGATCCCGACGGCCCAGTGCGCGGCCGACGGCGCCTCGACGATCGTCCCCCTCGTCGATCAGCGCTCCGACCCCCGCCCCAGCGGCGGAGGATGCGACATCGGTGCGGTCGAGCTCCAGGCGGCGGTGACGCCGCCCGCGGTCGTCGTGACGCCCCGCTTCACGGGCTGATCGGCGCGTCCTCGCTCTCCGGCTGATCGGCGGTGCCGGTGCCGGGCGCCGGCGGGTTCACCGCCGCGTCCGCCGTGTTCGGGGACGCGTCGAGGTTGACGTCGTTCGTTCCGCCCGCGGCCTCCGGAACCGGAGGCGCTTCCGACGTCGGCGCGTCCGCGACGGGGTCGTCGACGGGCGGCTGTGCCTCGGTGTCGTCGCCTGCGTGCCACGCGTCGTCGTCCTCGACCTCCGGTGCGACCTCCGACTGCTCCGGGGCGGTGGCGGTGTCCTCGGAGGCCGTGACCTCCGGCCCCACGATGGCGGACGCGTGCGCCGCGAAGGTGGCGACCGCGCCGGCGTCGGCGATCGTCGCGGTGTCGTCGATCCCGGCCGCGGCCGCAAACACCTGGGCGGCGCTGGCAACCGGCGCGGTCGCGGGACTCGCAGCGGTCGGGCTCGGCGCGACGGGACTCGGTGCGGGCGCCGGCGCTACCGGCCGCGCGCCGGTTGCCGCGCTGGCGGAGCTCGCTTGCGCCCCGGGCTTCGTCACCCCACCGGTCCGCCACGCGCCGCCCGCCGGTGCAGTCTCCGGGGCTTGCGTGCTCCCGTTGGCACCGGCCGCAGGGGTCGGTGCCGGCGTCACCGTCGCCGAACCGGGAGGTGGGTTCGGTGCCGCGTCGTCGGGCGGCGCGCCGGCGTGCGGGGAGGGCGTCGACGGGTTGATCGTGCCGGAGCCGTCGAACAACGGGGGTGCGCTCGCCGAAGGTGGCGGAGTGGTGTCGACCGAGGCGGTCGGTGGCCCGGCGGGCGAGGCGCTCGGGAGCGTGCCCGTGCCCGATGAACCGGAGCCGAGCGCGGCGCTCGCAGCGAGCGCGGCGGCGGCGGTGCTCGCAACGACGGTGACGAGCACCTTGCGGCTACTGCTCCCGATCGGGACGACCTGGAAGAAGCCGGGGATGTCGCTCTCGACGACCCGGGTGGTGATGTCGTCGTCGCCGACCCTGAAGACCACCTCGGCTTGTCGACGACGGTGCTCGAGCACCCCGAGCGTCGCCGCGAGGACGGCGAGGTCCGTCTGCAGCGAGGCCGACCGCTCCTGCGTGTGGACCTGCTCGAGCCGCCGCCGGACGGTGCCCGGATCGGAGCCGCGCCAGGCGGCCGCAACCCGTGACGGCGGGGGCGTCGGGAACTCGATCGCGAGCTGCAGAAGTCCCGCGAGGGCCAGCGCCCGCCGGGCGACGGGCTGTAACGCCACGAGCACCAGCACGCCGACCGTGATGATTCCCACCCACCAGGCGAAGGCGCCGGCGCCGACCGGTTGCGGGAACAGCCTGCTGCAGACGACGCCCACCCCGATCGCGAGCACGGTCGGGCCGCCATGTGCGACGAGGCTCGTTAGCGCTGCGAGCCGGGGCCGCGGCGTCCAAGCGCAGAGCTGGCCGTTCGGGCCCAAGGTCTTCTCTTCCATCCCGAGTCCGGCCAGTCTAGGAGAGCGTCGGATGTGCTTCCCGCACTCCCGACCAGCTGGAGCTGTGGTCAGGCCACCGTCACCGAGGGTCGCTCCTCCTGTGCTACTCCCGGCTCCGCGTCGGTGCTCGTGGGGCTTTCCTCGTGCATGCGGTTCGGCGCGACCGCCCGGATCACGACGTTGTAGGCAGTGAGCAGGAGAATCATCAGATCGAGCGAGATCGACCAGTTGCGCAGGTAGAACAGGTCGAGCCGTCGGTACGTCCGGAACGACGGGTTGTCACGCGCCTCGAGCTGCCAGAGACCGGTGATCCCGGGCGTGAGCTGCTGGCGCTGCTGGAGCTCGTCGTCGAACTGGTCGAACTCGCTGGCCAGCGGCGGGCGCGGGCCCACCAGGCTCATCTCCCCCTTGAGGACGTTGATCAGCTGCGGGAGCTCGTCGAGGCTGCTCGCCCGGAGAATGCGACCCGGCGGCGTGACGCGTGGGTCGGCGCCGAGCTTGAACAGCGGACCGTCGCGCTGGTTGTCGCCCACCAGGGCGGCCAGCTTGCTCTCGGCGTCGGTCTCCATGGTGCGCAGCTTCAGGAGCTGGAACGGGCGCCCGCCACGCCCGATCCGCTCCTGCCGGAAGAAGACTGGGCCGCGGTCGTGGAGCTTGATGGCCGCGGCCGCGATGGCCAACACCGGCAACGCGATCACGAGCGCGATGCTCGAGATCACGAGGTCCATCGCTCGCTTCACGTGGCGTTCCCACGACGTGTTGCTGAGCGGCTCGAGGTAGAGCACCGGCTCGTACCCGACCGTCGACGCCCGAAGGCGGCGGTGGTCGAGGCCCTGCAAGCCGGTCGACACCTGGACGTGCACTCCCGCCTCGACCAGGTCGCACAGCGCGGCGCGGAGCGCCCGGTTGCCCAGGGCGCTCGCGGCGACGATCACCCCGTTGGCTTCCCGCTGCTCGACCGCTTCGGCGAGCCCGGGATAGTCCGACACCCAGGTCACGGGGAAACCGTCGTTGGCCTCGAAGCGCGGGCCGACGAAGCCGACGACGCGGTAGCCGAGCTCCGGCTGGTCGTGGACCAGCTCGAGCAGCTCCACGGCCGCCTCGTCGCGGCCGACGAGCAGAATCTGCCGGCAGTACGCCCCCGCCCGGCGTCGGGACTTGATCCACACGTCGAAGGCGTTGCGGCTGGCGGCGAGGAACAGGAACGTGAGCGCCGCGGCAGTGGCCACGAACACCCACCAGATCGGCACGCCGAACCCCTTGGCGAGCAGCCACCCCAGGACCGACGCGATGGCGGAGACCCGGAAGATCGCGGCCAGCTCAGCGGAGCGGACGGTGTTGACCCGGGCCAGGTAGAGCCCCCAGTGGGTGGCGAAGGCCACCGCGACCAGCACAACGCTCGCAGTGAGGCCGAGGGAGCGGAGCGGACGGGCGACGAGGTCGCCGTGGAACGCGAGCACGACGAGCCACGCTGCCGCCACCGCGGCCACGTCACTCGAGAGGAGCACGAAGCGGAGCCGCCCGCCGCGCGGGCGCCACCAGGCGTGGTCCTGAGGTCCGGAATTCTCGTGCCCGGTCGCGCTCTCCGCTCCGCGTGTGACCTCGTCGGCTGCCTGTCGCCGGGCCCGAGTCCACTCGAACCCGCGGCGCGTTTTTCGTCTGCCCGTTCGTGAGAAATGCCACGAACACGACCCTTCCCGTGACCCCCCGCCCGCCGGCCCTTGCCCTTGCCACTACCGCTTGCCACTGATAGTGGCATCAGTCCCGACCAGAAGCAATGGGTTTCTTGACGTGGTTCACCACGCTCTTGCCCCAAAAGTGCACCAAACGACCCCCACTTGCGCTGGAAGCCGGAAGGTGATGCGCTGTGTCCGTCGCGACTACACCACGGACAGGCACCGATTGTAGCGGGTCTGAACACTGCTCGTGGCAAATTGGCGGTGTATTCGCGCCCACGGCCACGAAATGTGGCCGCGGGTCGGCGGAGCCCAAGACGGGGGAAGCACGACTCGGACGGGGTACAACCGGGGGAAGGCGTGCGGAACGTGGCGAGTGAGGTTGATACTGAAATCCACCACTTCGGTCCGCGGACGGGGCATGATGGCAAGGTCCTTCCCGACCCCCGGGAACTTCGATGACCATTTTTTCCGTTGGTGAGGCTCTGCGCGGGTTCCGCCTCCGACAGGGCCTGACCCTGGCGGAGGTTGCCCGGCGTTCCGGGAACGAATTCAAGGTCTCGTCGCTCGGCGCGACGAGCGCGGTGATCGGTCGATCACGTTCGAACGGCTCCAACTGCTGGCGAGCGTCTACGGCGTGGACGTCCAATCGTTGCTCGGCATGCGCACGCCGACGATCGACCTGGTCGCACTCGAGTCGTGGGGGGTCGGCATCGTGATCGACCTGTCGCGGTTCCGCGTGATGCCCGACGCCTGTGCGGCCGAGGTGATGATGTTCGGTCAGGCGATCAAGGGCATGCGCAAGGAGTCGAGCTCGTCGGTCCTCGTGGTCCGTCGTAGCGACGCCAGCTTCCTCGCGTCCATCCTGGGGTGCGACCCGACCGAAGTGGATGACACCCTTCGTTCCGACTCACCGTGTTCGGAAGCGCAGCCGTCCGGCGATCCCGCCTCTCGTTTCGTGACGACCCGGTCCCGATCGGCTGCGCCTCTCGCCCTTCTCGATGTGGACGTCAGGTAGAGGTTGAGGAGCGTCCGCGGGGTTGGAGCGGGAGCGTCCAGGCGGGTCGGGCGGGGGGACCGTCGCCTACACTTCGGGGCTCCGAAGGCTTGGACCGCTCAGCCGTGCATCCTTCGGAGCCTCTGCCCGGCGGGGGCTCGAAACCTGCGCTCGTAGCTCAACGGATAGAGCATCTGACTACGGATCAGAAGGTTGGGGGTTCGAATCCCTCCGAGCGCGCGGCAACCTGTGTTGTTCCGGTTGATGGTTGACGGATGACTTCAGCTGATCGTTGACGGTGACGTCGGCCGCGGCGTTCAACGTGAGGCTGGCTCGGGTGACCCAGGTGCGCTACCCGGTGAGCCCGTAGAGCTTGGCGCAGTTCTTCCAGAGGATCTTGGCCTTGTCCTCGTCGCCGAACGGCGTGAACCACTCGTCGGTGAGCGCCTTGGAGTTGGGCCAGGTGGTCTCGGAGTGCGGGTAGTCGCTCGCCCACATGATGTTGTCGATCCCGATGTGCTCGCGCTCGCGCAGCCCCACCGGATCTTCCATGAACGTGCCGAAGACCTGGCGGCGGAAGTAGTGGCTCGGCGGCTCGATCAGCTCGCTCTTGGTCCAGAAGCGGTGCTTCTCCCAGAGGTGATCGGAGTAGTACTGGAAGAACGAGATCCAACCGATCTGGCCCTCGACCGCGACGAACTTCAGCTCGGGGTAGCGCTGCATGACGAGCCCGTGGATCAGCTCCGAGACCGACTCCGCCATCGTGAGCTTGCTCATCACCAGGCCGGTCATGAAGCGCGGCGCGCTCTCGTAGATGCTGACGACGGGGGTGCCGGGGCGGCGACCACCGACGTGCAGCCCGATCGGCAGGCCGGTCTCGCGGAACGCCTCCCACATCGGGTTCCACTGCTCGTCGCCGTAGTCGCCCTCGGGTGGGAACAGCGGGATGTACCCGCCGACGAGGCCGGGCTGCGCGGCGGCGAAGCGGATCTCCTCGGCCGCACGCTCGGGCGTGTCGATCGGGATCGCCGCCATCCCGAGCAGCCGCCCGGGCGCGTAGCGACGCGTAGTCGGACAGCCACCGGTTGTACCCGCGGACGCTGTTGAGGCGCAGTGCCGGGTCCGACGACATCAAGGGCCCGCCGACGTAGAGCACCTCGGCGTCGACGCCGTCGGTGTCCATGTCCTTGATCCGCTCGACGGGATCCCCCGCGCCGGCCCGCTGGTCGTTCGAGCTTGCGGACGTTGAGCGAGAACTGCTCGGGCTTCTTTCCCGCCAGGTTGTCGAGGGTCATGATCGGCGTCCGCTTGCCCTCGAAGACGCGGAAGTCGCCCTCGTCGGTGCGCTCGATCCGCGGCGCCCGGTCGCGGAACTCGGGGTCGAGGTACTCCTGCCACGCCTCGTCGGGCATGGTCACGTGGGAGTCCGACGAGATCAGGCGGTAGTCGGTCACGGGTGACCTCCAGGTCGTCCGCATCTGGGGGATGGTGGCGGCGCTCGCAGCCCGAATCCTGCCGCGCACTCGGGCGCGGTGCACGCCCGCAGGCTTGCTGGGCGACCTTCGACGGGGCGAGACTCGAGCGTGGTCGACGATGGCTGACTTCTTCCCCTACGCGGTCGACAATCGCCTGGCGCCGTTCTGGCTGCCGTTCGGGTTGCGCCGCAACACCGATGGCGTGACCATCACCCCGGACGGGAACTTCGTCGCGCGCTTCGGATTCGTGAAGGTGGAGACCCCGCTCACGAACATCGACGGCGCGCACGTCACGCGCGACTACCGGTGGTGGACCGCCGCCGGTGCACGTCGTTCGTTCGTCGACGACGGCCTGACGTTCGGCACCAACCGCGACGCCGGCGTCTGCGTCCACTTCCGGGAGCCGGTGCCTTCCGCGCTCCGCAAGCAGGGCCACTCGGCGTTGACCGTCACCGTGGCCGACCCCGACGCGCTCGTCGCCCGTCTGGAGTCGACGCACGACGGCTGATCGCGCGCCACCACTGGCCGAGATGGGTGGGAACACACGTGGACGGCGGTTGGAGGTCGGGAAGTGGTCACGAGCGCAGGCGGCAGCCGGGCCCTGGCCGACCGCATCGGCGCCGCGGTGTACGACCTCGAGGTCGTCGACGTCGCGTCGCTGGCGCCCTCGATGCGCCGCGTCGTGTTCGGTGGCGACGCGCTCGCCGCGTTCCGATACGAACCCGGCCAGGACCTCATGTTCGGCATCGCCGGCGAAGACGGGTCGGCGGTGCGCCGCCGGGACGGTCGACGGCGATGCGTCCTGGCACCTGTTCGCCGGCGACGAGTCGATCCTCCCGGCCGCGTGCGCGATGGCGGAGAGCCTGTCCGACCCGGCGCGTGCGACCATCGTGATCTCGGTCGACTCGGCCGCGGACGACGTGCTCGGCGTCGTGCTGCCGGGCCTCCGCTACGTGCACCGCGACGGCGCGTCGGCCGCCGATCCCGCGCGGTTGGTCGGCGCGCTCGCCGGGGTCGAGCTCGGCGATGGTGAGGGCCACGCCTACCTGGCGGGCGAGCTGCGCGTCGTCACCGCGATCCGCGTGTCGCTTCTGGACCGCGGACTGGACGCGTCCCGGATCGCCGCCAAGTCGTACTGGCGCGCCGGCGTCGGCCAACGCCAGCTACGGCGAACCCGGACGCGACTGACCCTCGCGAGTCGCCGCCCCCGGCGGGTCAGGTCGACGGCGCGCGCACCGAGCCGAACGCCGCCAGCACGGCATCGACGATGGGTGCGACGTCCGCCTTCCGCACCGTCGTCTGTGCCACGACCCGCCGGTAGATGATCGGCGACCTCGCGAGGTCGACGACGAGCGCGACGTCGACGTCGTCGGCGAGCTCCCCGCGTTCGACAGCGATCCGCACGACCCGCTCGAAGCTGGCGCGTCCCATTCGCAGCGTCTCCTGACGCAGCTCGGCGAGCTCCGGATCGCGCACCGCGGCGTCGACGAACGACGGGAAGACGCGCGCGATGTTCGGCGCGTCGAAGTACTCGACGAGGTGTTGCAGCAGCACGGTGAGGTCGCCCCGCAGTGATCCGGTGTCGGGCTCCGCGGTCGGCTGCTGCAAGGACGAGATGGCCGCGTGGATGAGCCGCGCGCGCGAACCCCAGTGGCGATAGATCGTCGCCTTGCTCACCGTCGCGCGCGCCGCCACCGTGTCGACGCTGATGCCCGCCACCCCCTGTTCGGCGATGACGTCGAGCGTCGCCTGGAGGATCGGGTCCTGCGCACGCCGCGGGCGCGGCGACACCGGGCTCAGGCTCCCCGTGCCCGCGCCAGCGGCTTCTCGAGCTCGGCTGCCGTCTCCGCCCCGGTGCCGGCGGCGTCGCGACACGCACGCAGCGCCCGGGAGGGCGCGGGCGCCGCCGCATGCTGCTCGACGCGCGCCGGCGGTCCGGTCCAGCTCCACGTGCGCTCCTGTCGCCGGCTACTCGCCCACCGCGCGTTCCCTCGAAGTCGAGCTCCGGGAGTGCCTGGTGGCGCGGCGCCCCGTCGATGGTGAGCTCGATGCCGGTGACGTACTTGGACTCGTCGGAGGCC
>CAVRZT010000004.1:0-500839 GCA_963725775.1 uncultured Actinomycetes bacterium | reverse complement strand
GCAGTTCACGCGTCTGCGAGAACGTGTTGATCGGCACGACGACCGCGCCCACGTGCGCGGCCGCGAACGTGGTGAGGGCGAAGTCGATGCTATTCGGCATCGAGAATGCCGACGCGCGATCCCTTGCCGATGCCCTCGGCGAGCATGCCCGTCGCCAGTGCCGCTGGAGCGGATGTCGGCGTCGGCGTAGCTCAGCCGTTCACCGTCGACGACGAGGTACGGGTGCGCACCGAACCGCGGCAGCCGCGGTGTGCAGCAGCTCGGGGACGGTGGGCGTGAAGTCGGGAAACGGCATCGGTCTCAGGCGGGCCGGAAGACCGCGAGGTGACGGCCGTCGGACAGCCGTTCCCACACCAGCAGCACCGGCATCCCGACGGTGACGTCGGTCGGCGGGCACCCGACCACGTTGGTCATCATGCGCACTCCCTCCGCGAGATCGACCAGCGCGACGACGTACGGACCGTCGTCGTCGCTGCGACCGGTGCCGGGCTTCCAGTGGATGCTGCACGCGTAGACGGTGGCGGCGCCCGACGCCTCCCGCCACTCGATCGCGCTCCCGAGACAGTGCGGGCACGTGAGGCGGGGGTACCAGATCGCGTGCTCGCACGCCGTGCACCACGGCAGCACGAACCGCTGCTCGCGGCGTCGCCTCCCAGAACGTGATCGCCTCCTCGGACGCCTTCGGCTCGAAGCGGGTGGTCACAACGTCGCCTCCGTGCCGAGCACGACCGTGCCGGTCGCCGAGAGCACGCCGCCGCACCCGTGGGCGACCGCCACCTCCGCGCCCTCGACCTGGCGCGGGCCGGCCTCGCCGCGGAGCTGCCGGGTCGCCTCGACGAGCAGGAACATGCCGTACTGGCCGGGATGCGTGTACGACAGGCCGCCGCCGTTGGTGTTCATCGGCAGCGCGCCGCCCGGGCCCGAGCTTGCCGTCCTCGACGAACACGCCGCCGTCTCCCTTGGCGCAGAAGCCGAGGTCCTCGAGGTGCAGCAGCGCGGTGATGGTGAACGAGTCGTAGCGCCTCGAGCACGTCGACGTCGTCGGGCCCGATCCCGGCGTGGGCGAAGGCCGCCGGGCCCGAGATCGCGCCCGGAGTGACCGTGAGGTCGGGCATCTGCGAGATGACCCAGTGGTCGAGGCCGGTCGCCGCGCCGAGGACGTACACGGGCGGGCGCGCCAGGTCACGGGCCCGCTCGGCCGAGGTCATGACGTAGGCGCCCGCGCCGTCGGTGACCAGGCAGCAGTCGAGCTGGTGCAGCGGCGACGCCAGCACCGGCGACGCCAGCACCTCGTCGACGGTGAGGGGATCGCGGTACCGGGCGCGCGGGTTCAGCGCCGCCCAGCGACGGGTGTCGACCGCGATCTGGGCGAGCTGCTCGGACGTCGTGCCGTACTGCGCCATGTGCCGGCTCGCGGCCAGCGTGTACGACGTCATCGGCATGCGTGTGCCGTACGCGCGTCTCCCATTCGCCGCCGACGTCGGGTCCCATGGGGCCGTACGACGCCGGGAGCTGGCCGAGTCGCCGGTTCTGCCGCGGCGTCGACGCGTAGACCCCGACCACCACCTCGCACAGGCCCGCGGCGATGGCGGCGGCGGCGTGCTCGACGTGCACCTCGAAGCTCGAGCCCCCGACGAACGTGCCCTCCACGAACCGGGGGTGGAGGTCGAGGTACTCGGCGATTCCGGTGGCGAGGCCCGAGCAGCAGATGCCGTCGACGTCGGCGAGGGTCAGGCCCGCGTCGGCCAGCGCCTCCCGGATCATCGCCGCCTCGAGCACGTGGCCACGCGTGTCGAGCTCGCCGGTCGGCGACGCGGCATCGGCGACACCGACGATCGCCGCCTCCCCCCGCAACGATCTCCCGCTCATCCCTTTTCCCTCGCGTTCGGTGCAAGAATGCGGTTCTCCCCGAGCGGTGTCGGGAATTACGGGGAGTGTACCCAGGGCTCCCCCGACGTCGGACGGGAACGGATCGGACACGTACGTTGTGGCCATGAACCGCGAACGACTGGCCGTGGACGCCTCGACCCCGGTCGACGAGTGTGTGGCACGCACCGAGGCGTGGGTCGACGAGCACGTGCCCACCGCGTGGCGCGACGCTGCGGCGCGTGGCGGCAACTCGGCGATCCGTGAGGTCCGTAGCCGGGCCGACTACGAGGAGTGGTACCCGGTGTTCGGGGCGTCGGGCCTGGTGATGCCGACGTGGGCGCCCGAGTACGGCGGCCTCGGCGTGGTGCCGGAGACCGCGACCGCGATGCGCGTGGTGCTCACGCCGTTCAACCTCCGCGCCCTGAACCCGCTCGGGCTCAACAACACCGCGGCGGCGTTGTTCGCGTACGGCACCGACGCGCAGAAGCTGCGCTTCCTCGGGCCCATCGTGCGGAACGAGGAGAAGTGGTGCCAGCTCTTCAGCGAGCCGGGCGCGGGGTCGGACCTCGCGTCGTTGGCCACGAAGGCGGTGCGTGACGGCGACGAGTGGCTGGTGAGCGGTCAGAAGGTGTGGACCACCTGGGCGCAGGACGCCGACTTCGCCATCCTCCTGGCCCGCACCGACCCGAGCCGGCCGAAGAACAAGGGCATCACCTACTTCCTTGTCGACATGCACGCGCCCGGCGTCGACGTGCGTCCGCTGCGGCACATCAGCGGCGAGATCGAATTCAACGAGGTGTTCCTCGACCAGACCCGCGTCCCCGACTTCCAACGGCTCGGCGACGTCAACGACGGCTGGCGGGTCGCCGGCGCGACCCTGTCGAGCGAACGACAGATGGTGGCAGGCGCGGGTTCGGGGGCAGCGGCCGGGTGGGCGGTTCGGGCGTCGACCGTCTCCTCCAGCTGGCGCGGAAGCAGGGGCTCGCCGACGATCCGATCGTCCGCCAACGCCTCGCCGCGCTCTGGAGCGAGGAGCGGATCCGGGCGTGGACGAACCAGCGCGTCGCGTCGAACCTCGCGGCCGGCCAGACCCCGGGCCCGGCGGCGTCGATCGGCAAGGTGCACCAGGCCGGCTTGAACCAACGGGTGCAGGCGGCCGCGGTCGAGCTGCTGGGCGCGGGCGCGATGGCGTGGGACGTCGACGGCGTCAACGACCAGCACGACAGCGACGCGTACCACGACTCGCTGTCGTTCGAGGTCGGCGGCATGCTCCGCAGCCGCGCCAACACCATCGAGGGGGGAACGACCGAGGTGAACAAGAACATCCTGGGTGAACGGGTGCTCGGGCTCCCGCGTGAGCCCGACGCCTGGCTGGGGAAGCCGTGGAGCGAGGTCCCGCGGTCATGAGCCGCGACTGGCCGGCGGTCATCGCCGGGATGACGCTCGAGGAGAAGACGTCGCTCACCAACGGCGTCGACTTCTGGAACCTCGCTGCCGTCGAGCGGCTGGGGATCCCGTCGATCCAGGTGACCGACGGCCCCAACGGCGCGCGGGGAGCGCGCTGTTCGGGCTCGGGAGCGAGACGTCGGTCTGCATCCCGTGCGGTTCCGCGCTCGGCGCGACCTGGGATCCGGCACTGATCGAGCGCGTCGGCGTCATGCTCGGCGAGGAGACCCACACCAAGGCGTGCCGCGTGCTGCTCGCACCGACCGTCAACATCCACCGCTCGCCGCTGGCGGGGCGCAACTTCGAGTGCTACTCCGAAGACCCGTTGCTCTCGGGCGCGATCGCCACCGCGTTCGTGCGTGGTGTGCAGTCGCAGGGGATCGTCACCACGGTCAAGCACTTCGCGGGCAACGACGCCGAGTTCGAGCGCAACTCCATCAACTCGGTGATCGACCCGCGCGCGTTGCGGGAGATCTACCTCGTGCCCTTCGAGATGGCGGTGCGCGACGGCGGTGCGCTCGGCGTGATGACCGCCTACAACCGGCTCAACGGACGACACTGCTCGGAGCACGCCGAGCTGCTCACCGGCATCCTGCGCGGTGAGTGGGGCTTCGAAGGGTTCGTCCTCACCGACTGGATGAGCGCGGGATCGAGCGCCGGTTCGTCGACCGCGGGCGTCGACCTCGAGATGCCGGGCCCGGGCAGCTTCTTCGGTTCGCACCTGGCCGACGCCGTGCGCGCCGGCGAGGTCGACGAAGCCGTGGTCGACACCCAGGGCGAGCACCTGCTCCGGGTGATCGAGCGCATCGGCGCGCTCGACGATCCGCCCGGGCGCACGAGCACCACGGTCGACCGGCCCGAGCACCGCGCCCTCGCCCGCGAGGCGGCGGCGGCGGCGATGGTGCTCCTCGAGAACGACGGCGTGCTCCCGTTCGATCGTTCGTCGATCCGTTCCCTCGCGGTGATCGGCCCGAACGCGCGAACGGCCGCAGATGATGGGCGGCGGCTCGGCGAACCTCGCGCCGCACTACCGCATCAGCCCGCTCGAGGCGCTCCGCACCGCGTTCGGCGACGCGGTCGACGTCCGCTACGAGCGCGCGCTCGACTTCGACCAGACCGCGCCGTCCGTCGACATCGGGTTCGCGGTCGACTACTTCGCGGGACGCGACCTGGCGGGTTCGCCCGTTGCGACGGGCGCGTTCAGGGACGGGCGGCTGCTCCTGGTCGACGCACCACCGCCCGGGGTCGACATCGACGACTTCTCGTTCCGGGCCACCGGCCGCTACATGCCCGAAGAGACCGGGACCCACACGCTGTCGCTCGTCCAGATCGGGGGTAGCGCCCGCGTGCTGCTCGACGGCGTGGTCGTGCTCGACGGCATCGCCGATCCGCCCGGACCCGGCGCCGGGTACTTCGGCATGGGGAGCGCCGAGGTCGAGGCGACCGTCGAGCTGGTCGCCGGCGACGCGGTCGACCTCGTCGTCGAGTTCGTCGAGCGCGACGGCTTCTTCATGCGGGGCATGAAGCTGGGATTGCGCCGGCCGTCGCCGCCCGACCTGCTCGATCGTGCGGTCGCCACCGCGCGCGACGCCGACGCGGTGGTCGTGGTCGTCGGCACCAACGACGACTGGGAGACCGAGGGGCGTGACCGCACCACCATGCACCTCCCGGGCGCGCAGGACGAACTGGTCGCACGCGTCGTGGCGGCCAATCCGAACACGGTCGTGGTGGTCAACACCGGCGCGCCGGTGGCGATGCCCTGGGCCGACGACGCCCGCGCGGTGCTGCAGGCGTGGTTCGGCGGGCAGGAGATGGCGAACGCGTTGGCCGACATCCTGCTCGGCGACGCCGAACCCGGTGGTCGCCTGCCCACCACGCTGCCGGTGCTGCTCGAGCACAACCCGTCCTTCGGGAACTTCCCCGGCGAGAACGGCGAGGTCCGCTACGGCGAGGGTGTGCTCGTGGGGTACCGCTGGTACGACGCCCGCCGGCTCCCGACGCGCTTCCCGTTCGGGCACGGGCTGTCGTACACGTCGTTCGCGTTCGGCGAGCCCGAGGTGGGCGTCGACGGCGATCGCGTCACCGTGTCGGTGCCGGTCACGAACACCGGCGACCGGCGCGGCTCCGAAGTGGTGCAGTGCTACGTCGGCCCGCCGCAACCGTCGCGCGTGGTTCGACCGCCGAAGGAGCTGAAGGCGTTCGCCAAGGTCGTGCTCGATCCGGGCGAGCAGACCACTATCACCCTCGCGCTCGACGAGCGGGCCTTCGCCTACTGGGACCCGGGCGATCCGCGCGCCGACGACGCCACGCCCGGCTGGCGGGTCGACCCCGGTACGTACACGTTGCACGTCGGTCGCTCGTCGGCCGACATCACGAGCGTCCTCACCGTCGAACGCTGATCAGCGCCCCGCGGTGTCGAGCGCGAGCAGCTGCTCGAGGTTGCGCCCCATCACCTGTTCGATGACCGGCGCGGGCAGGTCGGCGAGCTCGTCGACGAACTCGAGGGGATCGCCGAGCCCTTCGGGGTGCGGGAAGTCGGACCCGAAGAGCACGCGGTCGGCGCCGAGCTCGTCGACGAGGTAGCGCATGTCGTCTTCGTGGAACGGGTTGATCCACACGTGGCGGCGCAACGTGTCGCTCGGGTGCTCATCGAACCGGTCCGGCATCTTCTTGTAGACGCGGTCGAAGCAGTCGAGGAGGCGGGGAACCCACGCGCCGCCGTTCTCGACCACGCCCACGCGGAGTCGCGGGAACCGATGGAAGAGACCGTGGGCGACGAACGCGGCGAGCGTGTCGAAGATGTGGCGACTCTCCTCGTAGAGGAAGGCGCGGAACAGCGTCTGGTTGAACCCCTGGAACTCGTCGCGTCCGGGCTCCCAGTCGGTGGCGTAGCGGTCGTAGCCCGAGTCGGCGTTGTGCATCATCACCGAGATGCCGGCGTCCTCGCAGAGTTGCCAGAAGGGATCGAAGTCGGGCAGTGCGGGGGAGAGGGACGAGCCGTCGGGCTGGGGCACGGGCGCGGGCCGGATGAGCACCGTCTTGGCGCCGTGGTCGAGGCACCACTCGAGCTCGGTGACCGCCTGCGCGACGTCGGGCAGGGTGACGACCGGAGTCGGGATGATGCGGCCTTCGTAGTTGAACGTCCAGTCGTCGAGCAGCCACCGGTTGTACGCGTGCACGACCGCGTGCGTGAGCTCGACGTCGGCCTTCATGTGCTCCTCGAGCAACCCCGCGGTGGTGGGGAAGACCACGCACCCGTCGATGCCCTGCTCGTCCATGAGGCGGAGGCGGAGGTCGGGCCGCCGGAACTCCTCCGGGCAGCGGATCGGCTGCGCGAGCTCACGCAGGCTCTTGCCCTCCGGGTTGTTGCCGCGGAAGTACTCCGTCCACGCGCCCGGCGTCGGGATCACGACGTAGGTGGGATTGGGGATGGTCTCGCTGACCTTGCCGAGGATCTCGAGCTTGTCGCGGCCGTTCACGTCGACGAAGCGGATCGCGCCCTCGTAGCGCGACGGCAGGTAGCGGGTATAGGCGTCGACCGCCTCGTAGAGGTGGTTGTCGGCGTCCCAGACGTCGTAGCCGAGCTTCGCGGACATCTCGCCCCTCGCGTCTTGTGACAGTGGACTGTCAGAAAAGGGTAGCATCCCCGGATGGTCCAGAGCCCGCCGACCCCGCACGCGGTCAGCGCGGCACGGACCCGTGAGGCACTGACCGACGCCGCGTTGACGCTCTTCGCCCGCGACGGCTTCGACGCCACCACGGCCGAGCAGATCGCACAACGGGCGGGGGTGTCGCCCCGCACGTTCTTCCGGTACTTCCCGACCAAGGAGTCGGTGGTCTTCCACCGCGACTACGGCTTCATGCGGTCGTTCGCCTCGGCCCATCTCGACCGTCCTCCTACGGCGAGTGACTACGACGCGCTGCGCGGCGACGTTCGTCGAACTGGCGGCCGGGTTCTGGGAGCTCCGCTCGCGGATCGAGACGTACCGCGCCGCGGTCGACTCGTCCGCGGTACTGATCGGCCGCGAGCAGGAGCACCTGGCCGACCACGTCGCGACGGTGGCCGAGGCGGTGGCACGTCGGCGCGGCCGCGCCGAACCCGATGCCGAGTGCGAGACCCTCGGCGTGATCGCGCTCGCGCTCTACCAGCGCGCGTTGCGGCGATGGCTCGACGGGCCACGCGCGCGGGAGCTCGCCGATCTGATCGACGAAGAGTTCGCCCGGCTGCCGCGGCTGGTGGCCTGAGCGTGCGGCGCGTCATCCTCCACGAATTCGGTCCGTACTCGAACCTCGTGTTCGAGGACCGACCCGATCCCGTCCCCGGCCCCGGGCAGGCCGTGGTCGCGATCGAAGCCGCCGGCATCGGCTTCGTCGACACGCTCTGCGTGCACGGCACGTACCAGCTGCTCCCGAAGTTGCCGTGGGTGCCGGGGTGCGAGCTCGCCGGTCGCATCGTCGCGGTCGGCGACGGCCTGGCCCGGTTCGCCGTCGGTGCCCGCGTGCTGGCCACGTCGTTCGCCGGCAGCTTCCAGACGCACACGCTGCTCTCGGAAGACGAGCTCGTGCCGATCCCCGGTGACCTCACGCCGGGGCAGGCGGCGGGGCTCGTCGCGTCCTACGGCACCGTGCTCTACGCGTTCACGCGTCGTACGACGATCGCAACCGGCGAGTGGGTCATCGTGTTGGGCGCGGGTGGGGGTATCGGGTTGGCCGCCACCGACGTCGCCAAGGCGCTGGGAGCGAAGGTGATCGCCTGCGCGTCGACGCCGGCGAAGCTGGCCCTCGCCGAGGCCGCGGGCGCCGACGTCACCGTCGACTACTCCGATCCCGACCTCGACCTGAAGGCGACGATCCGCGAGCTCACGGGCGGCGGCGCCGACCTGATCGTCGATCCCGTCGGTGGGCCCCGGTCCGCGCTCATGTTGCGCGCGCTGCGCTTCGAGGGTCGCTACGTGGTGGTCGGCTTCGCCAGCGGTGACATCCCGCAGATCCCGCTCAACCAGGTGCTGCTCAACGACCGCACGGTCATCGGCATCGACTGGGGGTTCTGGGCGGGCCTGCGCCCCGACGCCAATGCCGAGCTGCTCGACGAGCTCTTCGCCCTGGTGCGTGACGGGAGGCTCCGGCCCGCGGAGCCGACCGCCTACCGGCTCGACGATGCGGCACGCGCGCTCGACGACCTCGAACACCGCCGAATCGCGGGCAAGGTCGTGCTCGCGCCCCAGGAGCGTTGACAGCACCTACGCGAGGCGCGCCTTCAGCTCCTGCTTGAGGACCTTGCCGTACGAGTTGCGCGGCAGCGCGTCGACGATCTCGAGCTGCTCGGGGCACTTCTGCACCGCGAGCCCGAGACTCCGGCAGTGCGACCCCACCGACTGGATCGTCGGCGTGTCGGCGCCCGGCGCGACCACGACGAACGCGCACACCCGCTCGCCGGTGCGCGGATCGGGCGCCGCGACCACCGCGACGTCGGCGATCGCCGGGTGCTGGTAGAGCGCGTCCTCGATCTCGAGCGCGGAGATGTTCTCGGCATTGCGGATGATGATGTCCTTGATGCGCCCGGTGACGGCCACGTTACCGTCGGCGTCGATGATGCCGAGGTCGCCGGTGCGGAACCATCCCTCGTCGTCGAACGCGGCGGCGTCGAGCGACGCGTCGACGTACCCGAGGAAGCACTGGGGGCCCCGCAGCCGCAGCTCGCCCTCCTCGCCCGGCGATGCCACCCGCCCGTCGTCGGTCACCGCCCGCACCTCGACACCCGCGACCGCCGGACCGGTCGTCGTGTCGAGCACGTCGAGCGGCGCGTCGAGCCGCCCGTAGGTGGCGACGGGGAACTCGGTGAGGCCCCAGGAGTTGGCGATCCCGCGGACACCCAGGACCTCCCGCGCCCGGCGGCTGATCTCCGGTGGCGTGGGTGCTCCGCCTCCGCTCAGCATGCGCAGGCGAGGGAAGAGCGGCTCGTCGCCGTGGCGCTGCTGGGCGTCGAAGTAGGCGAGGAAGAAGGGCACCGCGCTGCCGAGGACCGTCGCACCGTGCGCGGCCATGCGCTCGGGCGACGTCGCGGGGTCGAACGACTCGAAGAGCGCGAGCCGCATGCCGGTCATCAGGCCCGCTGCGAGCATGAGCATCCCGCCGATGTGGGAGACGGGGACAGCGACGGCATTGACGTCGTCGGCCGACGCGCCGGTCCCGATCGGTCCGGTTGCTCCGTGCATCACCGAGCGGTCGGTGTGGCGCACGCCCTTGGGGTCGGCGGTGGTGCCCGACGACGTGTAGATCCAGCGCACGGGTGACTCGTCGAGCGGTGGCGCGGCGGTGAGGGTGGCCGGGTCGCCCTGCTCGAGGCGGAGGGTGTTGCCGATGGTCGTGGGGTCGGTGTCGAGGTCGGTGATCACCACGGCGAAGCCCTGTTCGGCGGCGAGCGTCCGCGCGAGCTCGCCGTGGTCGAACCCGCGCCAGCGCTCCGTGGTGATGAGCACCTCGGTACCGACCTGGTCCGTGATGAACCCGACCTCGCGCTCACGCAGGATGGGGATGAGCGGGTTCTGCACCGCACCGAGGCGGGAGAGCGCGACCATCACGACCATCGTCTCGAGCGTCGTCGGGAGCTGCCACGAGACGATCGTGCCGGGACCGATGCCGTGGGCGGCGAGATCGGCGGCGACGCCGGCGGCCGCGTCGTGCAGCTGGCGGCCGGTGAGGGAGCGGCCGTGGTCGTCGCTGAGCACGGCGTGGTCGGCCCACCGGTCGGCCGCCTGCTCGACCAGCGACCACACGGTTGCCGGGTACGGCGGAATCCCCTCCACGAGGCGCTGACCGTAACATGCCTCTCCGTATCCGGGGTTGCCGCTCTCGACCGCGCGCCGGCGCCAGGGGGAAGCACAGGGTGAGGACGAGCCAGGATCTGACCGGCCACGCCGCCGCGCGCGTGGCGGCGCGCGCGGCCCGCTTCCACGCGGCCGGCCTCTGGGGCACCGATCCGGTCGACCTGGTCGGCGACGCGGCGCGCCGCGCCCCGGACCGGGTGGCCGTCGCCGAGCGGGCACGCACGCTCACCTACGCCGAGCTCGACGCCGCGATCGACGGTGCCGTCGCTGCGCTCCGGACGCAGGGTGCCGGCGCGGGCGACGCGGTGTTCGTGCTGACCGGCAACGACGTCGTGTCCGCGGTCGCCATCCATGCGGTCCTGCGCCTCGGTGCGCTGGTGATGGTCGCGCCCACCAGCGCGGGGGCCGCGCAGGTGCACGAGATCGTGGCCATGACCGCGCCGAGCCTCGTGCTCGCACCGGAGTCACTGTTCCCCGCCCGCCCAGAACCGCGCTGGCTTCCGATCGAGGTCGTCGGCGACGCACCGCCCGTGACGGGCGGGCCGCCGTCGCCCCGCGATCCCGACGAGCCCTCGGTGATCATCTTCACGTCGGGCACGACGTCACGACCGAAGGGCGTCGTCCACTCGCTGAACACGATGCTGGTCGCGTCGCGCAACTTCATCGATGCCGCGCGCCTGACTGCCGCCGACAACATCTTCATGATCAGCCCGCTGGCGTCGGTCACCGGCATGTTGCAGGCGATCACGATCGCGCCGACGCTGGGCGGGCAGGTGACGATGGAGTCGCGCTTCGACGACGTCGCGACCTTCGACTTCCTCGTGCAGACCGGCGGTACCTTCTTCGGCGGACCCGACCTGCTCCTCGACCGCGTCCTCGACCAGGCGGCGGCGCGTGGCGTCAGCGACGTACCGATCACGATCGTCTACCTCGGCGGCTCCATGCTCGACCCGCGCATCCTCGCCCGCGCCGAGCACGACTTCGGCATCGTCGTGTTGCGCGCCTACGGGTCGTCGGAGGCGCCGGTCAGCACCAGCGGGGCGCGCGACGAGCCGGAGTCGGTCCGGCTGGCCGACGACGGTCGTCCGCTGCGCGGCGTCGAGGTCCGCATCGGCTCGCGCGTCGACCCGGCCGAGTGCTGCATCGGTGGCGCGCACCTGTTCCTCGGCTACGTCGATCCCGACGACGACGCCGGCGCCTTCGACGACGACTGGTTCCGCACCGGGGATCTCGCGGTGCTGCGCGACGGGCGCCTGAAGATCTCCGGCCGCATCAAGGACATCGTGATCCGCAACGGGTTGAACATCCCGATCGCCGAGGTCGACGGGTTGGTGGGCGCCCTGCCGGGGGTCGCGCAGTGTGCCGGGTACGGCGTCACCGACGACGCGACGGGCGAACGGCTCGTCATGGCGGTCCGGCTGCAGCCCGGGGCCGACCTGACGTTCGCGACCATGGTCGACGCCCTCGTCGCCGCGGGCGTGGCCAAGTGGAAGATCCCGGAGGAGCTGGTGGTCTGGGACGAGCCGTTCCCCGAAACCGCGTCGGGCAAGGTGCAACGCACCCTGCTCGACGAGCGCGGCGCCGGTCGATCTCGCACCCTCGCGCCGCGCCTCCGCGGCTGACGTCCTACCAGCGGATCACGAACTCGCCGGTGTCCTCGATCTCGGTGATGCGCTCGGCGATCATCTCGGCGCTGAGGTCGGGCTCGGTGATGCCTGTCGTCATGCCGAGGAACAGACGCGACACCCGTCCGCCGCCGACCGAGTACGCGTGGCCGGTGATCTCACACGACGCGTGACACAGGTACGCGACCAGCGGTGAGATCAGCTCCGGGCGCATGGCTGCGTCCATCTGGCCTTCGGTCATCCGCGTGTGCGCGATCGGCGCGATCGCGTTGACCCGCACGTTGTTCCGCGCGCCCTCGATCGACAGCACCCGCGTGAGGCCCATCAGCCCGGCCTTGGCTGCGCCGTAGTTCGACTGGCCGAAGTTGCCGAACAGCCCCGATCCCGAGCTGGTGTTGACGATCCGCCCGTAGTTCTGTTCGCGCATGAGCGGCCACGCCGTGCGCAGCACGTTGAACGCGCCCTTGAGGTGCACGTCGATCACCGCGTCGAGCGACTCGGGGGTGACGTTCTTGAACGCGGCGTCGCGTAGGATGCCGGCGTTGTTCACCACGATGTCGACGCGTCCGAACGTGTCGAGCGCGCACTGCACGATCGCGGCGCCGCCGTCGGGGGTGGCCACCGACTCGGCGTTGCTCACCGCCTCGCCGCCCGCGGCGACGATCTCGGCGACGACCAGTTCGGCCGCGGTCGCGGAGCCGCCGGTGCCGTCGACCGCGCCGCCGAGGTCGTTCACCACGACGAGCGCGCCCCGCCGGGCCAGTTCGAGCGCGTGGCTGCGGCCGAGACCGCCGCCGGCCCCCGTGACGATCGCGACCTGCCCGTCAAACGTGAGTGGATCCATGCCGTCGGAGACTAGGCATTCATGACGGCGGGTCGGGATTTCCGTCACCGCTACAGTGGCGTTTCCTGTTGCGAGAACATGATGCTCGTACACGGAGAGGGAGTTCGATCGTGGCGAAGATCGCACCGAAGCGCACGGCCAAGGCCACGCCCGACGCCGACGGCGACGACCTGAGCGGGTGGCAGCAGCGCGCCCTCGACCGGTCGTTGGTCGAAGCCAAACGCCGCGCGCTGAGCAAGAGCAACGGCTTCGTGCAGGCGGCGATGCAGCTCCTCGAAGAGACCGGCGGGCTGACCTTCACCGTGCAGGACGTCGTCGACCGGTCGAAGCTCTCACTGCGCAGCTTCTACCAGACGTTCGCGAGCAAGGACGACCTGCTGCTCGCGCTGTTCGAGGAGTACGTCGCGACCGCGGCCGTGTGGCAACGCAATCGCATGGCGAAGCACGACGACCCGGTCGAGCAGATCCGCGAGTTCCTCACCGGCCTGTGGACCGGCAAGTTGCGCCCCGACGTCGTCCGCGCGCTCGCGCTCTACAACCTCACGCTGTCGGCGACGCGTCCGGCGGAGCTCGCGCACGCGCTGGAGCCTCAGTTGCTGGTGCTGCTGGAAGCCGTCGAGCGCGGGATCGCGTCGGGGCAGGTGCGCGCCGACATCGGGAGCCGGCGCCTCACCGAGATCCTCTTGCACACCGGGAACGCCGCGGTCAACACGACGATCCTGCGGACCGGCAGCGAGTCACCCGACGACGTGTGGGCCTTCTGCCTCGGCGGTCTGCGCGCGCAGGACTGACCTGCGCGTAGTGTGCGGCCGGCATGGAGCTCTGGGAAGTGATCGCGCGTGAGAGCATCCGCGACCGGATCGCCCGCTGGAATTCCAACGGCGACGCCGGGCGCTTCGCCGAGATGGTGCAGGTGCTCGCGCCCGATGTCGAGTTCGAGCCCACCAGCTCGGAGACGATCCACGGCCGGGACGCGGTGCTCGAGTACCTGGGTGCACTCGGGGCCGGCGCCCCGCCTGGCGCGTCGGGCCGGTACGTTCCCGCCGGCGGTCGACCCACGCTGCGCCACTTCACCAGCACCATCCAGATCGACCTGCTCTCCGAGGACCGGGCGCGCGTGCGTTCCTACTACCAGGTGGTGTCGGCGTCGGGGCTCGACCACTGGGGGCGCTACCTCGACGAGTTCGGCGTCGTCGACGGTGAGTGGTTGATCACGCGGCGCACGATCACCACGGAGGGCGTCGACCCCGAAGGTTGGGCGTCGGGACTGGGTGTCGGAGCACCGGAATGAGTGCGCCGCCACCGATCGCGAGCACGACGCTGGGCGACCTGTTCGAGGAGATCGGCACGCGCGAGCCCGACGCGCCGGCGTACGTCGAGGGCGACCTGCGGTTGACCTACGGCGAGTGGCTGCGCGGTGCCGACTCGCTCGCCGCGGAGCTCCGCGGCCGCGGGGTCGCGCCGGGAGATGTCGTCGCCTTCTCGATGGCGTCGTGCATCGACTACGCGGTGGCGTACGCCGCGTGCACGCGCCTGGGCGCGGTCGCCACCGGCATCAACCCGCGGCTCGGCCCCGGTGAGGTGTCGGCCATCCTCCACCGCTGCACCCCCGCTGCGCTCCTGCACGAAGGCACCGACGCCCGGATTCCCGCCGATGCACCCGTCCCGGCGGTGCTCATGCCGCGCGCCGAGGTGGCCGCGGTGTGGCGGGCGGGCACCCCGTTCCCCGATCGACCGGTCCGCGCGCCCGAGGATCCGGTGTGCATCGTCTGGACGAGCGGTACCACGGGCCTGCCGAAGGGCGCGTGGTTCGACCACCGCGCGCTCGAGGCGTCGGCGCGCCTGAGCGACATCCTCAGCGCGTACCACGACGTGCGGTTGATGCCGGTGCCGTTCGCGCACGCGGGCTACATGAACAAGCTCTGGGACCAAGTGGAGTTCGTCATCAACTGCGTGCTCACGGCGACCCCGTGGACCGCGGAGTCGATGCTCGAGCAGATGGTCGCCGAGCAGGCGACGATGGGCTGGGGGGTGCCGACGCAGTGGTCGAAGCTCGTCGATCTCCCGCAGCTCGCCGACGCCGACCTGTCGGCGTTGCGGCTCTGCTCGACCGGCTCCGCGCCGGTCACTCCGGAGCTGGCCGAGAAGATGCGCACGCGACTCGGCTGCCCCATCGTGGTCCGCTACGCGTGCACCGAGTCGTCGTCGATCACCGGCACCCGCCCCGACGATCCGCCCGAGGTGCTGCTGCACACCGTCGGCCGTCCGCAGGCGGGCATCGAGCTCGAGCTGGTCGACGCCGACGGCGCGGAGGTGCCGCAGGGTGAGGTCGGGATCGTCACGCTGCGTTCGCCGTGCAGCATGCGCGCGTACTGGAACGATCCCGAGCGCACCGCCGAGACCCTCTCGCCCGACGGCTGGATCACGACCAGCGACCTCGGCCTGCTCCGCGACGACGGCAACCTCGTGCTGCGCGGGCGCACGAGCGAGATGTACATCCGCGGCGGGTTCAACGTGCACCCGCTCGAGGTCGAACGCGTCGTCGCCGATCACCCGAAGGTCGGGCGGGTCGCGATCGTCGGGACTTCGGCCCCGACCATCGGCGAGATCGGCGTCGCGTTCGTGGAGCCCGCCGATCCCGCGGATCCGCCGACCCTCGACGAGCTGCGGGCCTTCGTCCGCGAACGGCTGGCCGATTACAAGGCGCCCGACCGGCTGGAGATCGTGGCGGAGCTGCCGATGACGTCGATGCTCAAGATCGACAAGCGCGCGCTCGCCGAACTCGCGGCTCAGCCGGCCTGACTCGTCAGCTCGTCGGCCGCTCCCTCGATGGCGTCGAGGGCGCGGAAGTGCGGGATCACCTGCTCGCCAAAGATGCGAATCGACTCCAGCATCTCGTCCTGGGCGAGCGTGCCCATCTGGATCAGGCACATCACGTTGTCGACGCCCACGGCGCGCAGTCGCTCGACGTAGGCGATCGCGGTGTCGGCGTCGCCGAGCGCATGGTCGGTGTTGTACATCGACGACGCCGCCGTCGGGGGAGCCTCGCCGCGCGCAATCGCCTCGTGGGCGAGCTGCAGGTGCTCGTGCATGAAGGCCGCATTGTCGAGCTGCTCGGTGTCGCGAGCCGGTGCGACGCCGTTGGGCGCGGCCCAGTGGGTGATCGCCTCGGCGAAGAACCGCAACGCCCGGCACCCCTTGCGGAACGCCTCCTCACGGTCGTCCATCAGGAAGGTGGGGCACAGCGCGACGAACTCGTCGTTGATGTTGCCAGGTGACACGACCGCATCGGGATCGCGGCGCGCCCGCTCGTCGTCGAACATCGCGCGCATCTCACCGATGACCTCGGGGCCGCCGAAGCCGAGCACCATCGGCCCGACCCCGTACTGCGCCGCCCGGCGGACGGTGTCCGGGTTGGTGCACGCGAGGAAGAGCGGCGGATGGGGGAGCTGGACCGGTCGGGGCACGACCGTGTGGGGCGGGCGGTTCGGCGGGTGCTGGATGGTCAGCAGATCGGAGTCCCACTGGATCGTGTCCTCGCGCCAGCAGTGGCCGATGAAGGTGAGCGCCTCCTTCACCTGCGGCGTGGTGAGCTCGGGGTCGACCCCGCACAGCGACATCTCCTGCGCGGTGCCGCCGCGCGCCGCGCCGAGGTTGAGCCGTCCGTTGCTGATGATGTCGAGCATCGCGGCGCGCTCGGCGACCCGGACCGGGTGGTTGTACCCGAACGGCATGCACACCGCGGCGTGCCCGACCCGGATGCGCGACGTCTGCGCGGCGACCGCGGTGAGGAAGATCTCGGGCGCGCTCATGTGCGAGTACTCGATGAGCGCGTGGTGCTCGACCGCCCACACGCCGTCGAAGCCCATCTGCTCGGCGAACACCGCCTGCTCGACGCAGTTGCGGATGGCCTGGTGCTCGACGTCGGGGGTGCCGAACTCGACCTGCGCCTCGAAGATCATCGAGAACTTCATGCCGTCTGCTCCTCGCGTCGCGTGCCGGGAACGTACCCCGGGTTTGCGGGCCGCCCCGTGAGAGTGGGATTCTCGCCCACCAGTCATCGGATTTCTGCGAATAGGTTCCCATGCCCATGTCGTCCCACCCGTACCACGACGTCGCCATCACCGGGGTCTTCAACACCGAGCAGGCGCGTGTGCTCGCGGGCGAGGACTCGATGTCGATCTCGTTCAAGGGCGCGCTCGGCGCGCTCACCGACGCCGGGTTGTCGATCCGCGACGTCGACGGTGTCGTCGGCCAGTTCGCCAACGACTTCGTGTACCAGGCCCGGCTCTCGCCGGCGTGGGTCGCGTCGTCGTGGTCGGGGATCCCCGCGGTGTTGCAGGCGGCGACGGCCATCGCCGCCGGCATGGCCACCCGGGTCCTGATCATCGGTGGTGCGGCCGGGGTGTACGTCGACCGGGCGTCGACCGCACCATGGACGCGCCCGAGCAGCGAGTTCGTCGCGCCGTTCGGGATGTTCACCGCCGCCGAGTTCGCGCTGGTCGCGCGTCGCCACATGCACCGGTACGGCACGAAGCCCGACGCACTCGCGACCGTCGCCGCGGTGATCCGCAACAACGGCCACGTGAACCCCGAGGCGATCTACCACGGCCGGGGGCCGTTCACGACCCAGGACATCCTCGACAGCCGCATGGTCGCCGACCCGTTCCATCTGCTCGATTGCGCCACCGCGTCCGAAGGCGGGTGCGGCATCGTGCTGACGCGCGCCGACCTCGCGCCCGACGGTCCGCAGCGCCCGATGTACGTGCTGGGCGGCAACGGCGACAGCGGTGGCACCGCGTACAAGAACCCGCCGACCTGGGACCTGGGGGGCAACCGGCGCGCCGACCTCGTGAACGGCACGGTGGGCCGCCGCGCGGCGGAGGACTCGTTCCGCACCGCGGGGCTCGCACCGTCCGACGTCGACGTGTGCGAGTTCTACGACCCGTTCTCGTTCGAGATCATCCGCCAGTTCGAGGCGTTCGGCTTCTGCGCCGAGGGCGAGGGCGGCGACTTCGTGATGGGCGGCACCATCGAGCCCGGTGGGCAGTACCCCGTCACCACGGACGGCGGCGTCATGTCGTACAGCCACGCCGGCGCGTCGTGTCAGATGCTGCAACGCGTCATCCGCGGGGTGGAGCAGCTCCGCGGCACGTGCGTGAGCACGCAGATCGACGGGGCCGAGGTCGCGATGTGTTCCAACGGAGGTTCGGGAGCGTTGTTCACCGATGTGATGTTGCTGGGAGTTGATCGACCATGACCGTGCTCGAACCGCAGACCGGGGTCGTCCCGGTTCCCCACCCGGGAACACTCACGCAGCCGTACTGGGACGGTTGCGCGCGCGGCCAGTTGCTGTTCCAACGGTGCGGCGACTGCGGGCACGCGACCCACACGCCCGCGTACCTCTGCAGCCACTGCACGTCGCAGAACCTCACGTGGGAGGCCAGCGCGGGCACCGGCGAGATCTACAGCTGGACCACGGTGTGGCGTCCGCAGATCCCGTCGTTCACGGTGCCCTACGTCGCGGTCATCGTCGACATGGACGAAGGGTGGCAGATCCTCTCGAACGTCATCGGCTGCCCGCACGACGCGGTCGAGATCGGCATGCGGGTCGAGGTCGAGTTCCACGAGATGGAGGGCGGGTTCACGCTCCCGTACTTCCGACCGATCGCGACGGCCTGATTCGTGCAGCAGGGGCTGTCGGCACTGCGTGTCGTCGATCTCAGCACCGGGATCCCGGGCGGGTACTGCAGTCGGCTCCTCGCCGACGCCGGGGCCGACGTCGTCAAGGTCGAGTCGCCCGGTGGTGATCCGTGGCGCGGGTGGTCGGCCGGCGGCGCCACCGTCGACCCCGAGGCGGGCGGCGCGCTGTTCCAGTTCCTGCACCACGGGATGCGCTCGGTGGTCGGCCGTCCTGGTGATCCCGAGGTCGAGGAGCTCGTCGCCGGCGCCGACGTCGTGATCGACAGTTGGTTGCCGTCGGAGTCCGACGTGCAGCCGTGGCTGGAGCGCGATCCCGGCCTCATCGTGTGCTCGATCACGCCCTACGGACGCACGGGGCCGTTCGCCGAGCGGCCGAGCACCGAGTTCATCGTGCAGGCCGAGTCTGGTGGTCTCGTCGGCCGCGGTTCGGTGCGCAGTGTGCCGTTCCAGGC
This sequence comes from uncultured Actinomycetes bacterium, assembly GCA_963725775.1. GTDB lineage: Bacteria > Actinomycetota > Acidimicrobiia > IMCC26256 > DASPTH01 > DASUAS01. The sequence goes on along the minus strand of CAVRZT010000004.1, from coordinate 482,073 downwards.
CGGCGGTCGCACCAGCGAGTGGTTGGCGGGCACGTTCTCGGCCATGGCCATCGCGGCCGCGGCCCGGCGGGCGGCGCGCTCGGGCCACGGCGAGCACATCGACTTCTCGATCGCCGAGGTCATGACCATCGCGGCGAACAGCTACGCCGAGTACGTGCGCGCGCTGCTCGGCAGCCCGCCCATCACCGGCGCGACGCGCACGATCGAGACGCCGTCGGTCGAGCCGACGCTCGACGGTTACGTCGGGTTCTGCACCAACAGCCGTGAGCAGTTCCACAGCTTCCTGCTGCTCATCGAGCGTCCCGATCTCATCGCCGACGACGAGTTCAGCGGCCACAACGATCGTCAGAGGCGCTGGGACGAGTGGAACGAGCTCGTGCACGCGTGGACGACCCAGCACACCACCGCGGAGATCGTCCGCCTCGCGAGCGAGCTGCGCATCCCGGTCGCGCCGGTGCACGGTCCGGCCAACATCCTCGAGTGCGACCACTTCGTCGCGCGCGGGATCTTCGTCGACGACGCGTCGGGCACCTTCAAGCTGCCGCGCCGACCCTGGCGGATGAACGACGAGGACCCGCCGCCACCGCTTCCCGCGCCGCGCCTGGGCGAGCACACCGGCACCATCGAGCCGCACACGCCGGCACGACCGGCCATCACCGCCGTCGACCCCGCGTTGCCGCTGGCGGGGGTGCGCGTGCTCGACCTGACCGCATGGTGGGCGGGCCCGATCGCGGCCGGTGCGTTGGCAGCGCTCGGCGCCGACGTCATCCACGTCGAGTCGGTCAGCCGGATGGACGGCATGCGCGCCACCGGCGCGACCACCGGCATGGACGGGCCGTGGTGGGAGCGCAGCACGCACTACCTCTGTTCGAACACCAACAAGCGCAGCCTCACCCTCGACCTCGGTTCCGACGACGGGCTCGCGCTCCTGCGGCGGCTCATCGCCGAGAGCGACGCGGTGCTCGAGAACTTCTCCCCGCGCGTGCTCGGCAACTTCGGGCTCGACTGGGAGCAGATCCAGACGATCAACCCGCGCTGCCTCCTGGTGCGCATGCCCGCGTTCGGGCTGTCGGGCCCGTGGCGCGACAACGTCGGGTTCGCGCAGACGATGGAGCAGGTCACCGGGCTCGCGTGGATCACCGGCCACCGCGACGACCAGCCCCGCATCCAGCGTGGCCCGAGCGACCCCAACGCCGGGATGCACGCGGCGTTCGCGCTGATCGTCGGGCTGGCGGAACGCGACGCGACCGGGGTCGGCAGCCTGCTCGAGGTGACCATGGTCGAGGGCGCGCTGAACGCCGCCGCCGAGCTGGTGCTCGAGGCCACCGCGTACGGCAACCTGCTCGAGCGCGATGGCAACCGTAGCCCCCACGTCGCTCCGCAGGGTCTGTACCGCGGGCGCGACGACGAGACCTGGCTCGCGATCTCGGTCGCGACCGACGAGCACTGGCACAGCCTGGTCGAGGTGCTCGGCCGTCCCGACTGGGCGACCGACCCCGAGCTCGCGTCGTACGCCGGCCGCCGCGCGCGCCACGACGAGCTCGACGAGCGGCTCGGCGCGTGGAGTGCCGAACGCGACGTGGCCGAGGCCGCGGCGGCGCTCGTCGCCCACGGGGTCCCCGCGGCGGTGGGTCGCGATCCCCGCTCGCTCTACGACCACCCGCAGCTGCAGGCGCGGGGGTTCTACGAGGAGATCGACCACCCGGTCGTCGGGCCGCGGGCGACACCGACGCTGCCGTTCCGGTTCGATTCGGTCGACCGTTGGTTGCGCACGCCGGCCCCGACGATGGGCCAGCACAACCACGAGATCCTCGTCGACGACCTCGGCATCGACGACGCCACGTACGCCACGCTCGAGGACGCGCAGGTCATCGGCACCCGCCCCAAGGGCCTTTGAGGGGGAGGGTTACGCGACGACGCCTTTGACCTTGAGGTCGAGGAGGGTGTCCCAGTCCATGCCGAGATGCTCGGTGAGGATCTGGTCGCCGTGCTCGTTGAAGTCGGGTGACTTCCCCGGCTTCGACGGCTCCTCGTCGAACTGCACCGGCGTCTCCACCAGTTTGTACGGGTAGCCGTCGTACTCGAGCTGCTGCAGGTAGCCGTTGGCGACGACCTGCGGATCGTCGGCGATCTCGAGGGTGTCCTGCACGACGGCCCACTGCCCGCGCATGCCGGTCAGCTTCTCCTTGATCTCGGCAAGCGTGTACTTCTTGATCTCGCCCCGAATGATCTCGGCGCCGACCGCGGCGTTCTCCATCAGCTTCTCGTGGGTGTCGAAGCGGGGATCGGCGATGAGCTCGGTCCGGCCGAAGCGCTCGCAGACCTCGGGCCAGTAGTGGAAGCCCTGGAGCATCGAGAACATGATGAAGCGCCCGTCGGACGTGCCGAAGTAGCCGATGAGGGGGTTGAAGGGCGCCATGGGCTCACCGGAGGGCGGCGCCTGCCAGGCCATGCCGATGTCCTGCGCGACCGCGATGGTGCCGCCCATCGCCCACATGGCCGACGACAGCAGCGACACGTCGACCACCTTCGCCTCACCGGTGCGTTCCCGGTGCAGGAGCGCCGCGGAGATGCCCCCGGCGATGGTCATGGCGCCGATCGAGTCGCCGAACGCGGGCCCGGGCTGGTTGAGCGGCTGCGGCAGGTCGGACGGGGTCACCGAGTGCGCGACGCCCGAGCGGGCCCAGAACCCCAACGAGTCGTAGCCGCCGGCGTCGGTGTCGGGGCCGCGGTTGCCGTAGCCGGTGCCCCGCACGTAGATGATGTTCGGGTTGTGGGCCTTGATGTCGTCGACCTCGATCTGCAGCCGCGAGCGGACGCCGGCCATCTTGTTGGTGAGGAAGACGTCAGAGATGGCGGCGAGCCGGTAGAGGATCTCGCGCCCGGCAGGGTCGGTGAGGTCGAGTCCGAGGCTTTTCTTGCCGCGGTTCGCGTGCTCCATGAGCACGGCCACCTTGCCGCTGAACCCGGCGATGCCGGTCGAGCCCAGGCCGCGTGCGGCGTCGCCGCGGGTGACGTGCTCGATTTTGATCACCTCGGCACCCCAGTCGGCGAGGATGCCGGACGCGGCGGGCACGAAGGTGTGCTCGGCGACCTCGAGGATGCGGATGCCGTCCATGACGTTGCTCATCGCTACTGCTCCGGTGCTCGGCGCGGGGCCGTCACCTGCGGCCCCCCGCGGGCAGTCCAGCACGGTCGGGCACCCCCGTGCCGCATCCACGGGCCCGGTTCCGACCGACCGGGCCGACTGGACATCCCATCTCCGGAATGGTGGAATGGGATTCTCATATTTCGTGAGGGGGGGAATCGTGTCGAGAGCGCGTCGGACCGCGAGCCTGATCGGGTGCCTGGTCATCGCGCTGGTGGGAGCAGGTGCCGTGTCGGCCTCCGCGCAGACGGACGCGAAACCCACTGCCACCGATGTCGGCGTGACCGCGAGCACGATCCGCATCGCCGTGATCGCCGACGTCGACAACTCGTTCGTCCCCGGACTCTTCAAGGGCTCGGTCGACGCGGTGAAGGGCGCGGCCAAGTACATCAACGCCAACGGCGGCATCGCCGGCCGGAAGCTCGCGGTGGACTTCATCGACTCGAAGTTGAACGCCAACGACGCTCGGAACGCCATCATCACGGCCTGCGAGCAGGACTTCGCGGTCGTCGGCAGCGCCGTCCTGTTCCTCAGCAACGTCGAGGACGAGATCAACTGCAAGGACATCAACGGGAAGGCGACGGGTCTCCCCGACGTCGTCGGGCTCACCACCGGTGTGGCCGAGTCGTGTTCGCCGGTGGCGTACCCGGTGACGCCGTCGGCGTTCGTCTGTGACACCGTGGACAAGCATCCGCAAACGATTCAAGGCAACGAAGGACTCTTCAGGTACTACATCAAGGAGCTCAACGGCAACGCACACGGAGCGTTGCTCATCTCGAACGACACGCCCGACGCCAGGCGCGGGGGGAAACGAGCATGGCCTTGGTGAAGGCCGCGGGCGTCAAGGCCGACGTCGAGCTGGCGCTGTCCAGCAGCGCGCCGCAGAGCGCCTACACGCCCGTCGTGCAGCAGATGAAGTCCAAGAGCTCCAATTTCTCGTACCTCACCATGTCGGTCAACAGCGCGGTGCAGCTCCGCCAAGAGGCGGCACTCCAGGGCTTCGCCGATCCGAACACCATCTGGGCCTGCCCGTCGTCGTGCTACGACCTGAAGGCGATGAAGGCGGCGAGCAGCACCATGGAGGGCGAGTCGGTCTCCCTCACCTTCCTGCCGTTCGACGAGTCGGCGTCGAACAAGATGTTGGCGAACTTCGTGAAGTACACCGGGAAGGACAACGTCGACGGGTTCGCCGTGTGGGGTTGGGCCGCGACCATCGCCTTCCAGGACGCGTTGAACAGCGTCGTGGCGAAGCAAGGGGTGAACGCGGTGACGCGCGCCAATCTGCTGAAGGGGCTCGAGGGCCTCCACGCGTTCGACGCCGGCGGGATGATCGCGAAGACCGACGTCGGCAACAGGGTCGTGAGTCCTTGCTTCAACCTCGTCCAGTGGAAGAGCGGGAAGTTCGTCCGCGTCTACCCGGCGAAGGTGGGCAGGTTCGACTGCAAGGCCTCCAACTACGCCACCACCAAGGTCGATGTCCTCACCGGCTGATCGGGCCTCCACGGCAGATCATGGCGTCACGGTAAGGTACGTTCCAGCTGACAAGAATCAGCTTTCCGCCTCGAGGAGCCTGCGATGCGAGCCGCCCTGTTCAACGGGACGAGCGCCCTGGAGATTGACGAGATCGAGGTCGCCGATCCCGCGCCCGGCCAGGTGCGGGTGCGCGTGCACCACTGCGGGATCTGCCACTCCGACTACACGGTGCTCGCCGGCGGCCTCGGGCACAGCCCGCAGGTGCTCGGGCACGAGGCGTCGGGCATCGTCGACGCCATCGGCGACGGCGTGGAGCTCCTCGCGGTGGGCGACAAGGTCGTGCTCACGCCGATCGCCTCGTGCGGTCGGTGCTACTGGTGCACGCGCCCGCAGCCGTCGCAGTGCGTCAACAAGGGCCAGACGTTCTCGGCTGCGTTCCTCGACGGCACCACCGGACTGTCCCGCAACGGCGAGGTCGTGTACCGCGGCATGGGCGTCGGCGGGTTCGCCGAGTACGCGCTGGTCAGCGAGACGGGTGCCATCAAGATCCCGGCCGACACGCCGCTCGACGTCGCGTGCGTGATCGGGTGCGCGGTGCAGACCGGCGCGGGCGCGGTGCTGAACACCGCGCACGTCGAACCGGGCGCCACGGTCCTGGTGCTCGGCCTCGGCGGGATCGGCCTCTCCGTCGTGCAGGGCGCGCACATCGCCGGTGCGGCCCGGATCATCGGCAGTGATCCGATCGCCGACCGACGGAAGATGGCGCACCATCTCGGCGCCACCGACGTGATCGACCCGACGACGAGCGACGTCGTCGCCACGGTGCAGGAGCTCACCGCGGGCATCGGCGTCGACTACGCGTTCGAAGCCGCCGGGGTCATGGCGCTCCAGAGCGTCGCCATCGACGCGACGCGCGCCGGGGGCTCGACCGTGCTCGTGGGGGCGCCGTCGTTCGAGGAGTCGCTCACCATTCCCAACACGTTGATGTGGGGGATGCAGGAGAAGAAGCTCCTCGGCTGCTTCATGGGCAGTACGAACTCGTTGCGCGACATCCCCGCGTTCCTGGCCTTGTGGCGCGCCGGGCAACTCGACCTCGAGTCGCTCATCACCGCGCGCCGCCCGCTCGACGAGATCAACGACGGCTTCGCCGACCTCGCCGCCGGCGTGGGTGTGCGCACCGTCATCGACCTGTAGATCAGCAGAGGAGACACCGTGATCAATGCCGACGACCTGATCCTGGTCAGCGTCGACGACCACATCTGCGAGCCCCGCGAGATGTTCGACGCCCACGTGCCCGCCAAGTACCGCGAGCAGGCGCCGCGCGTGGTCGAGGAGGACGACGGCGTCGAGCAGTGGTGGTACGGCGACCTCGCGCGGCCGCAACCTCGGGCTGAACGCGGTGGCGGGCAAGTCGCGCGAGTACTTCAACGTCGACGCCTCGCGCTACGACGAGATGCGCCCCGGTTGCTTCGACGTGCACGAACGGGTGCGCGACATGAACGCCGGCGGCCAGCTGGCCGGGCTCAACTTCCCGAACTGGACCGGGTTCTCCGGTCAGGTGCTGAACCAGGGCCCCGACCGCGACGTGAACCTCGTGATGATCCAGGCGTACAACGACTGGCACGTCGACGAGTGGTGCGGTGCGTACCCGGACCGGTTCATCCCGTGCGGCATCCTGCCGATGTTCGACGCCGAGCTCGCGGCCGATCGAGCTGCGGCGGCTCGCCGACAAGGGCGTCCACGCGGTGACGTTCTCGGAGAACCCCGAAGCGCTGAAGATGCCGTCGATCCACACCGACTACTGGGATCCGCTGTTCACCGCCGCGTGCGACACCGAGACGGTGCTGTGCTGCCACGTCGGGTTCGGCGTCGCGCGGCGCGCAGGTCTCGAGCGACGCGCCCGCCGAGCGTCACCATGGCCCTCGGCGCGGCGTCGGTGCTCTCGACGTTCGGCGAGCTGCTCTGGGCGACGTTCTGGGAGCGCTTCCCGGCGCTGAAGTTCTCGCTCACCGAGGGCGACATCGGCTGGATCCCGTACTTCCTGGCGCGGTCCGAGCACGTGCAGAACCGTCATTCGGGGTGGACGAAGCACAAATTCCCGAACGACGGGAGCCCGACGACGATCTTCCGGGAGCACATGCTCTGCTGCTTCATCAGCGAGGACGTCGGCATCGAGCTGATCGACCGGTTCAACATCGACAACGTGTGCTGGGAGTCCGACTACCCGCACTCCGACACCGACTGGCCGAACGCGCCGGAAGCGGTGGCCCGGGTGATGGAACCGTTGAGCGACGAACAGGTCGCCAAGATCACCCACGAGAACGCCATGCGGCACTACCACTTCGATCCGTTCGCGACGCGGCCGAAGGAGCAGTGCACCGTGGCGGCATTGCGGGCGGAGTCGCCCGACGTCGACACCGTCACCCGGGTCGGCCGGCTCGCGACCGAGCGCGACGCCGAGATCTTCAAGTACGCGCTGCGCGGGATCAAGGCATGATTGAGGGCGTGCCCTCGATGCGAGACCGGATCGAAGCAGGTGAGCTCGTCCTCTGCATGGCCCTGACCCAGGCGCGGACGGCCGACATCCCGATGATCGCGGCGGCAGCCGGGTTCGACGCGGTGTACGTCGACCTCGAGCACACGGCCATCTCGCTCGAGACCACGGCGTTGCTGTGTGCCGGCGCGATCGGCGCCGGCATCACGCCGTTGGTCCGGGTGCCCTCGCACGACCACCAGTACCTCACCCGTTGCCTCGACGTGGGTGCGATGGGCGTCATCGTGCCCCACGTCGAAGACCGCGCCGAGGCCGAAGCGATCGTCGACGCGTGCCGCTTCCCGCCGCGCGGTCACCGGTCGGTCTCGGGGCCCAACCCGGCGAACCGCTACCGGGCGATGCCGCAGCAGGAGCTGCTCGACTCCTTCGACGAGCAGACCGTCGTGTCGGTGATGGTCGAGACGCCCGGTGCGGCGGCCCGGGCCGACGAGATCGCGTCGGTGCCGGGGCTCGACATGGTGATGGTCGGTCCGCACGACCTCACCGCCGAGATGGGCATCCTCGGACAGTTCCGCGACGAGGCCTTCCTCGACGCGGTGCGCACGGTGGCAAAGGCGTGTCGGACCCACGGCAAGATCTTCGGGATCGCCGGCATCCGCGACCTCGAGTTGTTGACCGAATTCGTCGCGCTGGGCCTGCGCTTCGTGAGCGCGGGCACCGACGCCGGCTTCATGACCGAAGCGGCGGGCGCGCACGCGTCGAGGTTGCGGGGCATACCCGTGGAGGGGCACGAATGAGCACCACGATCCACACCGAGCAGGTCCACGACCCGATGGCGTGGGTCGGCGCCGACTTCCCCGGCGACGACGACCTGGTGTTCCGCCTTTCACCGGCAACCATCGCCGGGCTCGAAGAGATTCTCGTGCGTGTCCGCGACCTGCCGCGTGACTCGATCGAGCGCGAGCACGTCGGGCATCTCGACGTCGACGGCCCGGCGCGGGAGGTCTACGAGGAAGTCATCCGCGGCCGCGGCCTCGTGGTGGTGCGCGGCTTTCCAGTGGCCGAGCACACGATCGAGGAGAACGAGCGCCTCTTCTGGTGCTGGCTGTCGCACTTCGGCGAGCTCCTGTCCAACAACTCCTTCGGGCACCGCATGGTGCGGGTGCAGCAAGAGGTGATGCCCGGGGGTGTGCAACCCGCGCGTGGCACGAAGTCGGCGGCGGAGCTCGCGATGCACAACGACTCTTCCGACGTGTTCTCTCTACTCTGGGTCCATCAGGCCGAACAAGGTGGCGAGAGCCAGTTCTCGAGCGGTCCTGCCGCGCACAACACGATCCTCGCCACGCGCCCAGACATCCTGCCGATCCTGTACCGCGGGTTTCCGCAGCACCGGCGTAGCGAGCAACCCGACGACCAACCCGACGTCACGCCGTATGACGTCCCGATCTTCTCCAATGTCGACGGGCGTATCTCCATCAACTTCACCTACAGCAGCATCGTGCCGGCGCTGCACGCGCTCGGCCGCGAGCTCACTCCCGAGGAGGACGAAGCGCTCGAGATCCTGCGCCGCGTGCTCGTGCAGCAACAGGTGGAGCTGCGCATGCAACCGGGCGACGCGTCGATGGCGAACAACTACGCGATGTGTCACTCGCGCTCCGACTTCGTCGACGGCACCGATCCGGAGCGTCGGCGTCTCGTGCTGCGCGCGTGGAACGAGGTGCCGATCGAGGATCGTCGACTGCCGATCGGGCGCGAGTTCTTCCTCATGGAGAACGAGGGTGGGCACCTCGGGTACGACCTCGTACCGGGACGCGAGGGTCGCATCGCGATCAACGACTACAGCAACGTCGACGAGGACCTGGCCAACCTGTTCAAGGCGGCGCAGGTCAAACCGAAGCTCGACTGAGTGCCCGACCTCGCGGTGCTTCCCCGTCTCGTCTACTTCGACCAGTGGACCGATCCCGTCGCGGGAGAGGTGCTCGCCGACCACGGCGGCTTCGACGTCACGCGCCTGGAGATCACCGGCGCGGTCGACGCCAACTGGGCCGGGCTCGAACGCGCGCACGGCTACCAGTCGCTCATCCGCACCGAACTGGCTCGCAACCCCGGCGTCGCCGACCAGTGGATCACCACATCGGCGCTCCTCGAGCGCTGCCCCGACCTCCTCGCGGTGTGCTCGGCGGGCGCGGGCTACGACATCGTCGACGTCGACGCGTGTACCGCGGCCGGCGTCATCGTGTGCAACAACTCGGGTCCCGGCCGCGAAGCGGTGGCCGAGCACGCGCTCGGCTTCATGCTCACCCTGGCGAAGAAGATCTCGCTCGCCGACCGCATGATCCGTCGTGGCGTGGTGCAGGACCGCGTGCCGCTTCGCAGCAGTGAGCTGCTGGGCAAGACCCTCGGGATCGTCGGCGTCGGGCAGATCGGTGGACGGCTGGTCGAGCTCTGCGCACCCTTCGCCATGACGGTGCTCGCCTACGACCCCTACCTGTCTGCCGAGCAGGCGTCGGCGCGGGGCGTCACCAAGGTGGAGCTCGACGAGCTGCTCGAACGGTCCGACTTCGTGCACCTCAACTGCCCATTGACGCCGGAGACCGAGGGATTGATCGGTGCCGCGCAGTTCGCACGTATGAAGCCGACCGCGTTCTTCATCACGACCGCGCGCGGGCCGGTGCACGACGAGGACGCGCTGTACGACGCCCTCGTCAGTGGCACCATCGCGGGCGCCGGGCTCGACGTGTTCCACCAGGAGCCGCCGGATCCGAACCATCCGCTGCTGACGCTCGACACCGTGGTGGCCAGCCCGCACACCGCGGGGATCACCGTCGAGGCGACGCGCGCGCTGGCGATGGCTACCGCCGAGCAGTGGATCACGATCTTCGCGGGCAAGGTGCCGCCCCGCCTGATCAACCCCTTGGCGTGGCCCGCCTACGCCGACCGTTTCGCCGCGCGCTTCGGCACGCGTCCCGAGGAGCCGAGCCTGTGACCACCAAGAGCGCGAAGGTGCGCGAGCAACTGGACCATCCGGTGATCGACGCGGACGGGCACTGGGTCGAGTTGTTCCCCGTGTTCTTCGACTACATCGCGGAAGTGGGCAGCGCCGCGGATGTCGACACGTTCCGGGCGCGCTACGGGCACCGGTTCCACAATTGGTACGACCTCACGGTCGACGAGCGCCGGCAGCGACGGCTGCGGCGGCCGTCGTACTGGGGGATGCCGATCAACGTGCGCGATCGGGCCGCGACCGCGTTGCCCGGCTTGTTCTACGACAGCCTCGACGACTGGGGGATCGACCTGGCGATCGTGTTCCCGACGATCGGGTTGACACTGGGCCGTGACATCGCCGATCCGGAGCTGAGCAACGTCGCGATCCGGGCGTACAACACGATGGTCGCCGACCTGTTCAGCCCGTACCTGGATCGCATGATGCCGGTGGGGGTGTTGAGCCTCGCAGAGCCGACGGAAGCGATCGAGCAGCTCGACCACGCGCACGGCCTCGGGCTGAAGGTGTTGGTGACGGGCGGGACGATCCTCCGCACCATCGAGGCCGACGCCGAGTGGCAGCCTGATCCGGCGAAGCGTCGCGTCTACATCGACGCGCTCGGGCTGGACAGCCCCTACGACTACGACCCGGTGTGGCAGCACTTCGTCGACGTCGGGATCCCGGTCACCAGCCACAGCGGGTCGATGGGTTGGCCCGACCGCAGCCTGTCGTCGAACTTCGTGGGCAACCACCTCGGGCACTTCGCGCAGAGCCACCACACGTTCGCCCGCAGCCTCTTCCTCGGTGGTGTCACCGAGCGGTTCCCGACGTTGAACTTCGGGTTCCTCGAAGGGGGTGTCGGGTGGGCGTGCAACCTCTACGGCGACCTGTTCGGGCACTGGGAGAAGCGCAACCGGACGTTTCTGGACGAGCACCTGAAGCCGACGAACCTCGACACCGCCGAGTTCCGCCGGCTGTTCGAGCAGTACACCGCGGGCAACCCGCGGTACGAGGGCAAGCTCGACGACATCGTCGCCCAGAACCTCGACACGCTGGAGTCCGACACGTCGCAGCTCGAGCTCACCGAGCGCGATCTCGACAGTGACGACTTCGCCCGGGTCACGATCGACGGCCCCGACGACATCCGTCGCTTGTTCACCGAGAACTTCTACTTCGGCTGCGAAGCGGACGATCCGATGACGTCGATCGCGTTCAACCAGAAGATGGGCCTGCAGCTGAAGCCGCTGCTCGGCTCCGACATCGCGCACTTCGACGTGATCGACGCCACCGAGGTGCTCGAGGAGGCCTACGAGCTGGTGGAAGGCGGTCACATCACCGTCGACAACTTCCGCGAGTTCACGTTCTCCAACGTCGTGCAGCTCTACCGCGGGATGAACCCGAACTTCTTCAAAGGCACCGTGGTGGAGCAGGATGCCGAAGCCGAGTTCGCGAAGTACCAGGGGAGCGTGCGTTGAGCTACGAGACCATCGCGATCGAACGGCGCGTGCACACCGCATGCATCCGGCTCGACCGGCCCGAGGTGTTGAACGCGATCAACGACGAGATGATCGCCGAGATCAACACTGCGGTGCGTGAGCTCGAGGACGACAAAGACGTGTGGACGCTGATCGTCACCGGAACCGGACGCGCGTTGTGCGCGGGCGCCGACGTGAACAAGGCCGGAGTGGAGGAGCGCGGCACCTACACGCGCGGCATCGACGTCCAGGGCGAGGACATGCTCGGTTCGATGCGTCAGTGGGACGCGCCGCAGGAGGCGACGTTCCCGTACCTCGAGATGACCAAGCCGGTGATCTGCGCGGTCAACGGCATCTGCGCCGGCGCGGGGCTCGATCTCGTCACCACGTCCGACATCGTGATCGCGTCCGACGACTCCTCGTTCTTCGACCCGCACGTGAGCATCGGGGTGGTGTCGGGTCGGGAAGCGTTGCGCCTCGCCCGCGTCCTGCCGTTGAACATCACGATGCGCCTCGCGCTCATGGGGAAGCACGAGCGGTTGTCCGTGCAGCGCGCCTTCGACCTCGGGCTCGTGAGCGAGATCGTCCCCCGTGAGCTGCTGATGGACCGGGCCTGGGAGATCGCCGAGATCGTCAACCGCAACGCACCGCTCGCGGTGCGGGGCACCCGGCTCGCGATCCGCAAGACCCTGTCGCTGCCCACCTACGAGGCCGAGTTGCTCGCCGAGAACTACCGCATGAAGGTCGCGATCACCGACGACGCCCAGGAGGGTGCGCGGGCCTTCCTCGAGAAGCGCGACCCCGACTGGAAGGTCCGCTAGTTCTCGTTCTCGGCTTCGCCGGGGTACCGGAGCCCGATCGCGTCGCGGGCGCGGTCGAGCGTGCGGGCGATCGCGAGCGTGTCGGCAAGCGGCATCGTTGTGCTCTCGAGCTGCCCGGCGCGCAGGCAGGCGTGCACCTCGTGCACCTGGAAGGCGAGCGGCGCCTCGCCCAGCGGCGTGTCGATCCGGCGCGTCGCTCCGCCGACGGTCACGTCGACGTGCTCGGGGCAGTGCATGAACGCCGGGAGCTCGATGGTGCCGGCCGTGCCGGTGATCGTCGCGTTGCACGCCAGCGGCGTGCGGATCGCGGACTGCGCGACCGCGACGGCACCGCCCGCGAAGCTCATGGCGACGATGGTGTCCTCGTCGACGCCGGTTTCACCGACGCGCGCCACCGCCGACACCGCCGCCGGTGTACCGAGCACGAACTGCGCGAGCTGCACCGGGTAGCACCCGAGGTCGAGGAGCGCGCCGCCACCCAGTGCGGGATCGAACAGCCGGTGTGTCGGCTGCACCTCGGCGCGGAAACCGAACGAGCCTTCGACCCGGAGGATCTCGCCGATCGCCTCGTCGTCGAGCAACGTTCGCAGGGTCCGGTACGCGGGGAGGAAGCGGCTCCAGAACGCCTCCATCGCGAAGCGCTCACTCGCCGCCGCGAGCTCGGCGACGCGCGCCGATTCCTCCTCGCTGATGGTGAACGGCTTCTCGCCGAGCACGTGCTTGCCCGCTTCGAGCGCGAGCGCCATGTCGGCGGAGTGGCGGGTGTGGGGCGTGGCCACGTACACGACGTCGACGTCGTCGTCGCCGACGAGGTGGTCGTAGCTGCTGTATCCCCGCGGAACCCCGTGCTCGGCCGCGAAGCGGTCGGCAGACTTCTGCGCCCGCGATCCGACGGCCACCAGCTCGGCGTCGGGCACGTGGCGGAGCGCCGCGGCGAAGCTGCCGGCGATACTGCCGGTCCCGAGGATCCCCCAGCGGATCGGGTCGGTCATCGGTCGAGTCTCGCATGCCGGGCCGGCCAGTGGTGCGGTACGCGGTGTGGTGTGTAGCGTCGGATGCCCGTTCGTTCCGGAGGTCGTGATGTCTGAGTCCGAGTACCGCTTCGTCAACTACGAGTCGTTCGACGACGGCACGATCGTGCGGATCATGCTGAACCGACCCGAGACCCGCAACGCCCAGCACCGGTCGATGCTGGTCGAGCTCAACGAGGCCTTCCTGCGGGCCGAGGCCGACGACACCGTGCGGGTGGTGATCCTCGGCGGTGAGGGCCCGATGTTCTCGTCGGGTCACGACACCGGGAGCCAGGAGATGTGGGAAGAGCTGCATCCCGGTCCGAAGCAGCACCCGACCGCCACCTTCAACGGCGGCACGCGTGAGGGCGCCGAACGCTTGATGCTGCAGGAGTGGCACTACTTCTTCCAGAACACGCTGCGCTGGCGCAACCTGCGCAAGATCACCATCGCCCAGGTGCACGGGGGCGTGTACGCCGCCGGCCTGATGCTCATGTGGGCGTGCGACCTCATCGTGGCCGCCGAGGGCACGGTGTTCGCCGACGTCGTCGGCACCCGCCTCGGTATGTGCGGCGTCGAGTACTTCGCGCATCCGTGGGAGTTCGGCGCCCGCAAGACCAAGGAGCTCATGCTCACCGGCGACTCGATCGACGCCGACGAGGCGTACCGCCTCGGCATGGTGAGCAAGATCTTCCCGCCCGACGAGCTCGGCGTCCGCACCCTCGACTTCGCCCGGCGGATCGCCAAGATCCCGACCATGGCCGCGCTGCTGGTCAAGGAGTCGGTGAACCAGACGCAGGACAACCAGGGCTTCTACAACTCGTTGCACGCGTGCTTCACCATGCACGAGCTCAACCACGCCCACTGGGCGGTCGTCCACGACGACGGAGTGATGGTGGCGAAGCTCGGCGAGGACGTGGCCGACTGGCGTGGCACCAAGCTGAAGCTGTCCGAGCGCGACACCGTCGAAGCCGTCTGACGGGGGTCGATCCGCATGGGGGACGCGGAGACGCCCGAAACACCGGAGTCGGTGCTGCTGCGCCGTCGTGAGGGCGCGGTCGAAGTCCTGACCCTGAACCGCCCGGCGCGGCGCAACGCGCTCAGCAGCATGTTGCTCCGCGTGCTCGACGACACGTTCGCGGAGCTCGTCGCCGACGACGGCGTGCACGCCGTGGTGCTCACTGGTGCCGGCGACCGCGCCTTCTGCTCGGGTATGGACCTCAAGGACTTCGCGGCGCAGTCGGCCGAACCCCAGCCGGAACCCGACCCTGACGACGAAGCCGTTCCGACGCGCCACCAGATCATTCCCTGGGACTCCCCCAAGCCCATCGTCGCCGCGCTCAACGGCGCGGCGGTCGGCGGCGGGTTCGAGCTGATGATGTGCTGCGATCTCGTGGTCGCGGCCGAACACGTCGTGTTCGGGCTGGCCGAGGTGAAGCGTGGGCTCATGCCCGGTGGGGGCGGCACGATGTTGGCGACGCGGATCCCGCTGTCCCTGGCGCTCGAGATCACGTTGACCGGCGAGACGTTCGACGCACCCCGCGCGCTCGAGATCGGTCTGATCAACCGGGTCGTGCCCGCCGACCGCGTGCTCGACGAGGCGCTGGCGCTCGCCGGCCGCGTCGCCGACAACGGTCCGCTGGCGGTGAGCGTGGTCAAGCGGCTGGTGCGGCAGGGCGCGACCGAGGGTGGGCCGACGGGTTGGCCCACCCCGGCCGACATCCGTCAGGTGTTCGGGAGCGAGGACGCCAAGGAGGGCGCGCTCGCGTTCGTGGAGAAGCGGGCCCCACGGTTCGTGGGGCGGTAGTCGACGAGAGAGGGAGGCGACGCCATGGCGTGGGATTTCGAGACCGAGCCCGAGTTCGAGATCAAGCTGGAGTGGATCCGGCAGTTCGTGCGCGAGAAGGTCGAGCCGCTCGACCTCATCTTCCCGCACCGCTCGTTCCACCCGCTCGACGACGAGACCGGCCCGCTGGTGCGGCCGATGCAGGACGAGGTCCGGGCCGAAGGC
Organism: uncultured Actinomycetes bacterium; assembly: GCA_963725775.1. GTDB lineage: Bacteria > Actinomycetota > Acidimicrobiia > IMCC26256 > DASPTH01 > DASUAS01. Next base: position 466,658 of record CAVRZT010000004.1, on the reverse strand, counting down.
CTGTGGGGCGCGCACCTCGGTCCCGAGCTCGGCGGGAAGGGCTTCGGCCAGCTGAAGCTGGCGCTCATCAACGAGATCCTCGGCACGTCGAGTTGGGCCCCGATCGTGTTCGGCACCGCCGCGCCCGACACCGGGAACGCGGAGATCATCGCCCACTACGGCACCGAGGCGCAGAAGGAGAAGTACCTGCTGCCGCTGCTCAACGGTGAGTGCTTCTCGTGCTACTCGATGACCGAACCACACGCGGGTGCCGATCCCAAGATGTTCACCACCCGCGCGGTGAAAGACGGGGACGAGTGGGTGATCAACGGGTACAAGTTCTTCTCGTCGAACGCCCGCACCGCGCGGTTCATCATCGTGATGGCGGTCACCGATCCCGACGTGAGCGCGTACCAGGGCATGTCGATGTTCCTGGTGCCCACTGACACACCCGGTCTCGACGTCGAACGGCACATCGGGTTGATGGGGGAGCGTGAAGACGAAGGCATGCACGCGCTCATCCACTACAACGACTGCCGGGTCCCGGCCGACGCGCTGCTCGGTGGTGAAGGTCAGGCGTTCGCGGTTGCGCAGACCCGCCTCGGCGGCGGGCGGGTACACCACGCCATGCGCACGGTCGGGGTGTGCCAGAAGGCGCTCGACATGATGTGCGAGCGGGCGTTGTCGCGTGAGACGCAGGGTTCGATCCTCGCCGACAAGCAGATGGTGCAGTCCGACATCGCCGACGTGTACGCCGAGCTGATCCAGTTCCGCCTCCTCGTGCTCCACACCGCGTGGGAGATCGACCGCTACCACGACTACAAGCGGGTGCGGAAGAACATCGCCACCATCAAGTTCCTCACTCCGAAAGTGCAGGAGAGCATCGTGTTCAAGGCGATGCACCTCCACGGCGCGCTCGGCGTGTCGAACGAGATGCCGTTCGGGAGCATGTGGTCGGGGGTGCCGATCATGGCGTCGGTCGACGGCCCGAGCGAGGTGCACAAGGTCACCGCGGCCAAGGAAGTGCTCAAGGGCTACAAGCCGGTCGACGGCCTGTGGCCGTCGGAGTGGCTCCCGGCCAAGCGTGAGGAAGCGCGTAAGAAGATCGCGAACATGCTCGAGCACTCGATCGGGAATTCCTGACGCCGTTGGAGGGCGCCTTCCGTGACGTGGCGGTGCTGGACCTCTCGGTCCACCCGGCCGGCGCGATCGCGGCGATGCACCTCGGGGAGTACGGCGCGCGGGTGCTCCGCGTCGACACGCCGTCCGACGTGTCGACGCACGACGAAGCGCTGTGGCGCTACGCGAACCGCACCAAGGAGATGGTCCCCGCCGGCGACGGTGTGGTGCAGGACCTCGCGGCGCGCGCCGACGTCGTCGTCGTCGACCTCCCGGCGGGCGACCTCGAGGGCGCCGGGTTCGACGCCGAGCATCTCCGGGCCGACAACCCGTCGTTGGTCCACGCGTGGATGCCGCCGCACGCGGTCCGGGGCCCCGCCGCCGACCTCCCCGCCGACGAGCTGTTGCTCTGGGCGTGGACCGGGCTGGCCAGCCAGCAGCCCGGGGCCACCAGCGACCACCCGGTGGCGCCGGTCGTGCCGATCATCGCCTACGAGCAGGGGGCGCTCGGCGCCACCGCCATCACGGCGGCACTGATCGAGCGCGCGACGCGCGGTGCGGTGCGGTCGCTCACGGTCTCGGGACTGCACGCGGTGAACGCGATGAACACGTCGATCCGGATCGACCTGCCCGGGATCTTCCGGCCCTTCGGTGCCAACAAGGACGGGACCGGGGTGTCGCCGCAGTTCCGGATGTACCGATGCCGCGACGGCATGTGGGTGTTCGTGTGCGCGCTGACGCCGCCATTCTTCTTCAAGCTGCTCGAGGCGCTCGACCTCATGGAGGTCATGCTGTTGCCGGAGATCGACGGTGAGTTCGCCCGCTTCGTGCAGCCCGAGGTCCAGGCCATCGTGAACGTGAAGTTCGCAGAACGTATCGCCGAGCTCGACTACGCGGAGTGGGTACGGCGGTTCGACGACCTCGAGGTGCCGTACGCGCCGGTCCAGACCCGCGAGGAGTGGGCCGCCAGCGAGACCGTCGCCGCGAACGACCTCCTGCTGCCGGTGCCGGGTGACGACGCCACGACGGGCCCGGGGCTGCCGGCGGTGTTGAGCGCGACGCCGGGCTCCCTCGAGCACACCCATCGCGCAGCCGTCCATGATTTCCGAGTTGCGCGAACCGGCCGAACCGACGCTCCCCCTCGACGGCGTGCTCGTGGTCGACGCCACGAAGTTCCTCGCCGGTCCGTTCGGGTGCCTCGTGCTCCAGGATCTCGGCGCCCGCGTCGTGAAGGTCGATCCGCCCGGCGGCGAGGACTTCCGGACGGTGGCGGCCGCGTCGTACTGCGCGCTGAACCGCGACAAGGACCAGGTCAGCATCGACCTCAAGGACGCGGCCGGGCGTGACGCGTTCACCGCGCTGGTCCATCGGGCCGATGCACTGGTGGAGAACATGAGCCACCAGGTCGTCGACGAGCTGGGGCTCGACGTCGGCGCGTTCCGCGCCGGCAACGCGGGTCTCGTGCACTGCCACATCGACGGGTGGGGTGCCGGGCCGCTCGAGGAGACCCCCGGGTTCGACCCGCTGCTCCAGGCGCGCAGCGGGCTCATGGTCGCGCAGGGTGGAGCCGACTCCCCGGTGATCCAGCCGATGTCGCTGCACGACATCGGCACGGGCACGCTCGCCGCCTTCGGCACGCTGACCGCGTTGTACGCCCGCACGCACCTCGGCGCGGGCCAGGACGTGAGCGTCGCGCTGAGCCGCACCTCGGTCGCGTTCCAGGCCGCCGAGTACACGACGTACGCGGACCGGCCCGCACCGCGGGTCGGCTACATCGACTACGTGGGCGATGGCCCCGCGCACCGGTTCGTCGAGGCGGCCGACGGTTGGCTCGGGGTCTGCGCGACCACCGAGGCGCAGCAGGCGGCGTGGGACGACATCCGTGGTGTCGACGACGTCGCGCTGGCGGAGCTCACGGTCGACGCGGTGGTCGACGCCTGTCGGGCCGCCGGGGTGCCCGCGATTTCCGTGCTCTCGCGTGACGACGTGTACACCAGCACCACGCTGGCGGAGAACGAGTGCTTCCTCACCGTCGACGACGACGACCTCGGTGAGGTGCGCGTGATCCGCGGCTACTCGGAATGGGACGGCGTGCCGCCGCGCCGGCGCGTGGTGATGCACGCCGCCGGGCGGGACACCGACGCGGTGCTCAGCCCCGGCGACTGACCGCCGCCAGCGCAAACGCGACGAGGTGGTCGATCTCCGCGCGCGCCGGCTGCGACTCCTGCCACAACGCGTCCGTCAACCGTCCGAACACCGCGTGCGCGACGAGCGACGCGTCGAGCTCGGGGTCGGTGCTGCCGAGCTGCGCGAGAGGCTCACGCAGGAGTGCGCCGACCGAGGCACTGGCGAAGTGTCGCCCCGACGATTCCGGGCCCGCGCTCCCGCCGTTCCACAGCACCGCGCGTGTCGTCGCCGCGATGTCGTCGTTGCTCTGCGCGAGCACACCTTCGATCCAGCGGCGCACCTGCTGTTCCGGTCCTCGTGCCTTCGCCATCTGGTGCTCGAGGTAGCTCCGCAGACGACCCGCGCCGTCGTCGAGCAGCGCGGCGACCAAGGCGTCCTTCGAGGGGAAGTGGCGGTAGAAGGCCTCGTTCGAGAGTCCGGCGGCGGCGACGATGTCGGCCACCCGGGGACGCGACGTGGTGCCGCACCGCCGCATCACCTCGAGTGCGGCATCGAGCAGCCGGCGGACCTCGTTGGCGTAGGCCTCGCCCCGGGCGGCCAGCGTCTGGGCAGCCACCCGGACCGCCACGTCGTCCGGTGCGTGGTCAGGAATTGCGTTCGTCACTCTAAGAATCCTATTCTGGAACCAACCAGGAGGCGAACACATGGCATGGGATTTCCGGACCGACCCCGAGTACCAGGCGAAATTGGACTGGGTCGACACCTTCGTGCGGGAGGAGGTCGAGCCGCTCGACCTCGTCTTCCCGGACCTGCAGTTCGTCCCGCTGGACGACAACCGGCGCAAGGTCATCGACCCGTTGAAGGACGAAGTGCGGCGCCAGGGCTTGTGGGCCACGCACCTCGGCCCGGAGCTCGGGGGCCAGGGCTTCGGCCAGCTGAAGCTCGCGTTGCTGAACGAGATCCTCGGTCGTTCGCAGTGGGCGTCGAACGTGTTCGGCTGCCAGGCGCCCGACACCGGCAACGCCGAGATCATCGCCCACTACGGCACCGAGGCGCAGAAGGAGAAGTACCTGCAGCCGTTGCTGAACGGCGAGTGCTTCTCGTGCTACTCGATGACCGAACCCCAGGCTGGCGCCGACCCGCGGATGTTCACGACCCGCGCGGAGAAAGACGGTGACGAGTGGGTGATCAACGGCTGGAAGTTCTTCTCGTCGAACGCGAAGACGTCGTCGTTCCTGATCGTGATGGCGGTGACCGATCCCGACGTCAGCGCGTACCAGGGCATGTCGATGTTCCTGGTGCCGACCGACACGCCCGGCGTGAACATCGTGCGCAACGTCGGTCTCGCGGGTGAGCCGCTCAACGAGGGATCCCACGCGCTGATCCACTACGAGGACGTGCGCGTTGCGAGTAGTGCGCTGCTCGGTGGTGAGGGCCAGGCGTTCGCCATCGCGCAGACTCGCCTCGGTGGCGGCCGCATCCACCACGCGATGCGGACGATCGGGTTGGCCAAGAAGGCGCTCGACATGATGTGCGAGCGTGCGCTGAGCCGCGAGACCGCCGGCAGTTTGCTCGGCGACAAGCAGTTCGTGCAGGGTTACATCGCCGACTCGTACGCGCAGCTCGTGCAGTTCCGGTTGTTCGTGCTCTACACCGCGTGGGAGATCGACGAGTATCAGGACTACCAGAAGGTCCGCAAGGACATCGCGACGGCGAAGGTCGTCATGCCGACCGTGCTCCACGACATCGCGTGGCGAGCGATGCAGGTGCACGGCGCGTTGGGCATGAGCAACGAGATGCCGTTCCTCGGGTTGGTCCACGGCGCCGCGGCGATGGGTCTGGCCGACGGCCCGACCGAGGTGCACAAGGTGACGATCGCCCGGCAGTTGCTCCGCGACTACAAGCCGAGCGACGATCTGTGGCCGACCGAGCACATCCCGAAGAAGCTCGAGGCGGCCAAGGCGAAGTACGCCGAGTACCTGGAACACGAGGTGGGGAACCTGTGATCGACTTCGACCGGCTCGCGACATGGATGGACGACCAGGGGCTCCCGGGTAAGGGTGACCCGCTCGAGACCCGCTACGTATCGGGCGGCTCGCAGAACGAGATCTACGAGTTGACCCGCGACGGCATCCACTGCGTCATCCGGATCCCACCGGCCACCGCGCCGGCGGACCGCGACAAGGGCATCATCCGGGAGTGGCGGATCATCGAGGCGCTCGACGGCACCGAGGTGCCGCACACCGAGGCCATCGGGGTGTGCGAGGACCCGTCGGTGCTCGGTCGCACCTTCTACCTGATGGGCTGGGTCGACGGCTGGTCGCCGATGAACACCGACGGCTGGCCCGCACCGTTCGACACCGACCTCGACGCCCGGAAGGGCCTGGCGTACCAGCTCGTCGAGGGCATCGCGCTGCTCGGGAACGTCGACTGGCGGGCCAAGGGCCTCCAGGACCTCGGTCGCCCCGACGGCTTCCACGAACGCCAGGTCGACCGGTGGACCGCGTTCCTCGAGCGCATCAAGGGCCGGGAGCTGCCGGGCTTCGACGAGGCGTCGGCGTGGTTGCGCGCGCACAAGCCGATCGACTTCATCCCCGGGCTGATGCATGGCGACTACCAGTTCGCCAACGTGATGTTCAAGGACGGCGCGCCGGCGCGCCTCGCCGCGCTGATCGACTGGGAGATGGGCACCGTCGGTGACCCGAAGCTCGACCTCGGCTGGGTCGTGCAGAGCTGGCCCGACGACACCGAGTCGCCCGAGTACTCCGGATCGGGCGGCTACGCCGACATGACCGGGATGCCCTCGCGCGACAAGGTCGTCCAGCACTACGCCGACGTCTCCGGCCGCCAGGTCGACGACCTCGACTACTACATCATCCTGGCCAAGTGGAAGCTCGCGGTGGTGCTCGAGCAGGGCTACCAGCGGCGGGGTGACGACGAGAAGCTCCAAGCGTTCGGGCCCGTCGTGATAGACCTCATGCGGGGCGCGGCCGAGCTCGCCGAGTCCACGGACTACGGGCGGTAGTCGTGCGCGCGGCACGGGTGCTCGAGCACGGCCCTCCGGAATCCGTGGTGGTGGAGGACGTCCCGGATCCGGTTCCCGGTCCGGGCCAGGTCCTCGTCGACATCGCCTACGCGGCGGTGAACTTCCCCGACGTGCTCATCGTCGCCAACGAGTACCAGGTGCAGATCCCGGCGCCGTTCATCCCGGGCAGCGAGTTCTCGGGTGTGGTGAGCGCGCTGGGCGATGGCGTGGACGCGGTCGCGGTCGGCGATCGCGTGTACGGCGCCAGCTTCGTCGGCGCGTACGCGGAGCGGATCGTCGTGAACGCGACGTCGGTGACCGTCGCGCCCGACTCCGTCGACCTGCGCGACGCGGCTGCGTTCAGCGTCGCGCACACGACTGCGATCCACGCGTTGCGCACGATCGCCGACGTGCAGGAGGGTGAGACCGTGCTCGTGCTCGGCGCGGCCGGAGGTGTGGGGCTGGCCACGGTCGAGCTCGCGACCCTCATGGGCGCGCGGGTGATCGCGGCGGCGTCGAGCCCGGCGAAGCTCGCGCTCTGCGAGAAGTACGGCGCGGTCGCCGGCATCGACTACAGCACCGAGGACCTCAAGGTGCGGGCCAAGGAGCTCACCGGCGGCGCCGCCGACATCGTGATAGACCCGGTCGGTGGTCCGTACGCCGAGCAGGCGTTGCGCGCGACCGGGTGGGGGAGTCGCTACGTCGTACTCGGGTTCGCGTCGGGTGAGATCCCGCGCATCCCGCTCAACCTCGTGCTGCTCAAGGGCGTCATCGTGCGGGGCATGGAGATGCGGACCATCACCGAGAACGAACCGGAGAAGGTCGCCCGCGACATGCGCGAGCTGCGGCAGCTGTTCGCCGACGGGAAGATCCACCCCCACGTCTCCGCCACCTACCCGCTCGCCGACACCGCCGTGGCCCTGCGCTCCATGCTCGAGCGCACCGCCACCGGCAAGGTCCTCATCGACCCCACCAACTAGTCCGCGATCACGTTCTGGCGTCAAAGTGGCGCGATTATTCGCCTACTTTGACGCCGGTTGGGTCAAGCGCCGCCGAACTGCTTGCGGAGGGCGGGCTTCTGGATCTTGCCCATCGCGTTGCGGGGGACCTCGTCGACGATCTCGAGCTGCTCGGGCACCTTCTGCTTGGCGAGACCGAGCTCGCGGCAGTGCTCGGCGATCTCGACGAGCGAGAGCGACGTCACACCGTCGGCCAGCACAACCACGGCGCACGCGCGCTCACCCGTACGTGGATCGGGAAGGCCGATCACCGCGACGTCGGCGATGGCCGGGTGCAGGTGCAGCGCGTCCTCGATCTCGCTGGCGGCGATGTTCTCGGCGTTGCGGATGATGATGTCCTTCAGGCGCCCGGTGATCGTGACGTGGCCGGTGTCGGCGACGATGCCGAGATCGCCGGTGCGGAAGTAGCCCTGCTCGTCGAGCGCGTCGGCGTCGAGCTCGGGGTTGGCGTAGCCCAGGAAGAGGTGCGGGCCCCGGAGCCGGAGCTCGCCTTCCTCGCCCGGGCCGCTCTCGTGGCCGTCGATGCTGACGACCCGGATCTCGACGCCGGGCGAAGCCCGGCCCTCGGTGGTCTCGATCTGCGCGAGCGTGTCGTCGACGCTGGCGCTCGTCGCGGTGGGGAACTCGGTCAGCCCCCAGCTGCTGACGACGCCGATCCCGCCCAGCTCCTCGCGGATGACCGCGTCGATTCCCGGCGGCTTGGGCGCGCCGCCGCCGACGCACGTGCGCAGCCGCGGGAACAGCCGCTCGTCGCCGTGCGTGCGTTGCGCGGCGAGGTACGCCTGGAACATCGGCAGCGCGGTGCCGAGCAGCGTCGCTCCCTGCTCGGCCATGAACAGGGGCGTGCGTTCGGCGTCGAACGCCTCGACCAGCGGGAGGAGGTAGCCGACGTGCAGCGCGGCGGCGAGCATGTTCGCGCCGCCGATGTGCGAGACGGGGAAGCAGATCGGGTACACGTCGTCGGGCGTGACCTTCACCCGGGTAACGAACGCGTACATGCCCGCGATGACCGACGCGTCGGCGTGCCACGCGCCCTTGGGGTCGGACGTCGATCCGGACGTGTGGTACAGCCAGCGCCTCACCCGCTCGGGGCCGGGCGGCGGTGGCAGCACCGACGGGTCGCCGGTGGGCAGCGTGTCGCTCGCGAGCACCGTGCATCCGATCTCGGTCGCGATCTGCTCGGCCAGCGCGCCGTAGGCGAAACCCCGCCACTCCGGCCGGACGACGAAATACTCCGTCTGCGCTTCGTGGGTGATGTAGCGCACCTCGCGCTCGCGCATGATCGGGACGATCGGGTTCTGCACCGCGCCGAGCCGGGTGAGCGCGGCCAGCAGCACGAGGGAGTCGATGGCGGTGGGCAGCTGCCAGCTGACGACCGTGCCGGTGCGCACGCCGAGATCGTGCAGACCCGCAGCGACCCGCTCCGCGTCGTCGCGGAACCCGGCCGCGGTGAGCACGCGTCCGTGCTCGTCCGTGAACAGCGGCCGATCGGGACTGTCGGACGCGCGGTGCTCGATGAGCCCCCAGTACGTCGGGGGATGTTGCGGGATCTCGTCGCTCATCGCCTCTCTCAGACCCTCATGATCCAACCGCCGTCGACGCTGATGGTCTGACCGTTGATCCAGTCACCGGCCTGCGACGCGAGGAGGATGATGGTGCCGACGAGGTCGTCGGGCGGACCCTCCTTCTTCCCGGGGACCGACGCCAGGAACGCGGCGCGGATCGGGTCGTCCTTGCCCAGCGACCGGTAGCCCGCGTCGTCGGCCACGAATCCCGGCGCGATGGCGTTCACGTTGATGCCCTGGGGCCCGAGCTCGGTGGCGAGCGTCGTGGTGAGGCTCACCAGCGCGAGCTTGCTGACGCTGTAGACACCACCGGGGGTGAACGCGCCACCCGACACCTGGTTGATGATGCGGCCGCCGCCCCGCTCGAGCATCGACGGAACGACGGCACGCGAGCACACGAGCGCGCCCATCACGTTGACCTTCATCACCCGCTCCCACCAGTCGAGCGGGAGCGTGAGGATCGACTGCATCGGGATCTCCGACATCAGCGCGGCGTTGTTGATCAGGATGTCGACACCACCGAACTCGTCCGTGGCGCGTTGCACCATCGCCGCGGCCGCGTCGGGATCGGTGATGTCGACACGCACGCCGATGGCCTCGCGACCCTGATCGCGCAGCTCCTGCGCCTTCTGCTCGGCGCGCGCACCGTCGAGGTCGGCCAGCACGACCTGCGCACCCGCAGCACTGAGGCCACGACCGTACTCCTCGCCGCAGCCACCGGCGCCGCCCGTGATGATCGCCACCTTCCCCGTCAACGAGAAACGTTCGATGCTCATCGTCTCGACCCCCCGAGGCTCGACTGGAAGAGTCGTGACAATACCCGTAGGTTCTCGCGCCATGAAGATCGGCGTGATGCTCGCAGGGGTGAACACCAAGTTCTGGACGGCCGCGGCGCAGGCCGCCGAGGAGGCGGGATTCGAGTCGGTGTGGCTGCCGGAACATCTGGTGTTCCCGGTGGAGATGAAGGGCAGCCCGCATGCGGGCGATTCGCACCCACCGATCCCGTCGAACACGCCGGCGTTCGATGCGCTCATGGCGCTCGCCGCGATCGCCGCGACCACGAAGAACGTGCGGCTCGGCACCAACGTCTACAACATCGGCCTGCGCCACCCGTTCGTCACTGCGCGCGCGATCACCACCCTCGACGTGATCTCGGGCGGACGGGTGGAGTTCGGCATCGGCGCCAGCTGGCTCGAGGAGGAGTGGGACGCCACCGGTCTCGACTTCCACACTCGTGGCCGCCGGGTCGACGAGACCATCGACATCTGTCGCCGCCTCTGGTCGGAGGAAGTGGTGGAGCACCACGGCGAGTTCTTCGACTTCGCCCCGGTGATGTTCAATCCCAAGCCGGTGCAGCAGCCGCAGCCCCACTTGCTGATCGGTGGCGACGGCGCCGCCGCGAAGCGGCGGGCCGCGCTGGTCGGTGACGGGTGGCTGCCGATGAACCACTCGCTCGAGCAGCTGCCGGGCGCGCTGGCCGAGATCAACGAGCAGCGGTCCAAGGCCGGACGGGAAGGCACCACCACGCTCACGGTCGGCGGCGGCATCGAGTCGCTCGCCGATGTCGACCGCTACCGCGCCGCCGACGTGGACCGCGTCCTCGTGCGCCCGTTCATGACCTCGAAGGAAGCCATCGACGGCATCCGTCGCTTCGGCGACGAGATCATCGCCAAGCTCGACGTCTGAACCGGTCCGACGCCGCGCCGGCCCCCAACTACTTCCGCTGGAAGTTGGGCGTGCGCTTCTCGGCGAACGCCTTCGGCCCTTCCTTGGCGTCGTCGGACGCGAACACGGCCTGGCCGTACTCGAACTCGTGCGCCAGCGCCTCGGCTTCGGTCATGCCGTCGGTCTCGCGCAGCGTGCGCAGGATCGCCTCGACCGCGAGCGGGCCGTTGTCGTTGATCTGCTCCGCGATCTCCTTGGCCTTCGTGAGCGCCTGACCGTCGGGGACCACGTGCCCGATCAGCCCGATGCGCGCGGCCTCGGCGGCGGGGAGGTGCTTGGCGGTGAGCAGGATCTCCGCGGCATGCGTGTACGGGATCTGCCGGCGCAGGCGGACGGCCGATCCCGCCATCGGGTACAGCGACCAGCGCGCCTCGCTCACGCCGAAGCGCGCCGACTCGCCGGCGACGCGGATGTCGGTGCCCTGCAGCAGCTCGGTGCCACCGGCGATGGCGACGCCCTCGACCGCGGCGATCAACGGCTTCGACGGCTGGTAGTGACGCAGCAGCCCCTTGTACGGGAGGTCCGGGTCGGCGCCCATGCGCGCGGCCACGTCGATCTCGGAGTCGGTGTCTTCCGCGTCGCCGGCCATGGCGCGCAGGTCGGCGCCCGAGCAGAAGTTGCCCTCCGCGCCGGTGAGGATGATCGAGCGGATGTCGTCGTCGGCGCACGCTTCGACCATTGCGTCGTACATGCGCACGAGCATCGCCCCGGTGAGCGCGTTGAAGCGCTTCGGACGGTTCATGGTGATGACCATCGTGTGGCCGTCTCGTTCGACGAGTGCGTCGGGCATCGGTCGTGCTCCCCCTTGCCAGGTTTCGCGGTTGGGCGTACTCTGCCACACAGATACATGCTTGCGCGCAAGCAACTACTTTCCCCGAGGCCCGGAGGCCGCCGTGCGCACACCGATCTGTGACCGACTCGGGATCGAGCTCCCGATCTTCGCCTTCTCCCACTGCCGCGACGTGATCGCCGCGGTGAGCAAGGCCGGGGGCTACGGCGTCCTCGGCGCGCTCGCCTACAGCCCGGATCAGCTCGAGATCGAGCTGAGCTGGATCGACGAGCACGTCGACGGCATGCCCTACGGCGTCGACTTCGCCATGCCCGCCAAGTACGTCGGCAAGGGCGGCGGCGCGGAGGCGAGCCTGAGCCACCTCCACGAGATGATCCCGGCCGAGCACCAGACCTTCGTCGAGGAGCTGCTCGCCGAGCACGGGGTGCCGCCCCTGCCCGACGACCTCAAGACCGGCGTGGTGAAGGCGGCGGGCCTCGGCGTCGACGAGGAGGGACCGGGCCAGGTCGAGGTCGCGCTCTCGCACCCGGTGTCGATGGTCGTGAACGCGCTCGGTCCGCCGCCGCCCTACGTCGTGGAGCAGGCGCACGAGCGCGGCATCCTCGTGGGCGGTCTCGTCGGCAACCGCCAGCACGCCGAACGGCAGGTCGCGCAGGGCACCGACGTGATCGTCGCCCAGGGCACCGAAGCCGGCGGCCACTGCGGCGACGTGTCGACGATGGTGCTCGTGCCCGAGGTGGTCGACGCGGTCGGCCCCGACGTGCCGGTGCTCGCGGCGGGCGGGATCGGTCGCGGCCGGCAGATGGCCGCCGCGCTCGCGCTGGGTGCGCAGGGGGTGTGGACCGGTTCCATCTGGCTCACGGTGGCCGAGGCCGACACCAACCCGATCGCGGTGGAGAAGTTGCTGGCCGCCAACTCGCGCGGCACGGTGCGCTCACGGTCGATGACGGGAAAACCGGCGCGCCAGCTGCGCACCGCGTGGACCGACGCCTGGGAGCGCGACGACACCCCCGACCCGTTGCCGATGCCGCTCCAGGGGATCGTGTTCTCCGAGGCGGCGCGCCGGGTCACCCGCGCCCAGAACCGCGACCTGACCGGGTTCCCGGTCGGGCAGATCGTCGGGAGCATGAACTCGGTCCGGCCGGTGCGCGACGTCATCTTCGACATGGTCGAGGAATGGGTCGAGACCACGCAGCGACTCGAAACCCTCGTCGAGACGGAGTGAGCTCGGATCTCGAGCGGATCCACGAGTTCACGTCGCTCGTCATCGCGAGCACGCGCAGCTCGCGGCAACGGGAGCGGTTGCAGCGCGCGCTCGGGCTCGGGGTGTCGGAGACCAACCTGGGCGCGCTCCGGCTCATCGAGCATCACGGGCCGATTGCGGTGACCGAGATCGCGCGGCGCCTGGAGATCGACCAGTCGAACGCGAGCCGGCAGGTGCGCGCGCTCGAGGAGCAGGGACTGGTCGTGCGCAGCGTCGATCCCGACGACCGGCGCGTGGCGCGGCTCGGCATCACCGCCGCGGGCCGACGCGTCCTGGCCAAGGTGCGCGCGGTCGCGCTCAACGACTATGCGGTCGCGTTGGAGGACTGGTCGGCGCGCGACCGCGCGCAGCTCGCCGAGCTGCTCGACCGTTTCCGGCGCTCGCTGCTCCAGGCGGAGACCGACGAGTCGGGTTGGGCGGTCGGCAAGACGGGCTGACTACTCCGAGGTCAGTGCATGCCGTCCATCGTCGACGTGGCGTGGTGCAGCCCCGGTGCGAACGAGGGATCGATCCAGATCGCGATGCCCAATCCGATCACGACGACGCCGACCGCGATCGAGAACCACCGGCCCGGCGCGCCGAGCTTCTCGACGAGGATCACGCCGGCGAGCACGACCATCGCGAGCACGTTCATGACCCCGAACACGACGAGCAGGACCATGAGCGCCCAGCAGCAGGCGAGGCACCACGCGCCGTGGTCGAGTCCAACCCGCAGATCGGCGGTGCGCCCACTGAACGACGCGTAGCGCATGAGATGCCCCAGCGGTGATCGGCAGTGCTGGAGGCAGCGGTCCTTGACCGGGGTCATCTGATAGATGCCGCACGCGAAGCAGGCCGCGACCGCGACCGCTTGTGCGGTGCCGGGCGTGTCGAGCGCGAGTCGGTCACCCCACTGCCGCGAGCCCGTACGCGGCGAACCCGGCCGCCGCCCAGACCGCGAGGTAGCCGGCGGTGAGGAGTGCGAACCGACGCGTGCGGTGGTCGCTGCGGACGCGCGTGTACAGGGACGCAACGGGCGTGATCGACGGCAGCATCATCGCCGACATCATCAAGGTCCACGCGCCGATGAAACCCACGATGCCGAGGCCCATGGTGCCGGGCATCACTCCCATGTCGCGGGCGAGCGCGATGGTGACGACCCAGGCGACCGCTGCGATCACCAGCAGCACGGACGTTTCGGCGACGGCGAATCGCTCCGCCGGGACCGCGCGGGCGGTCTCGGTGGTCACGCCGCCCAGGAGAACGGCGCCGAGAACCCCGACGTGTCAGCGCCCGAGTACTCGACTCCGAGCAGCGAGATCCGTGAGCCGACACCTCGTCCGACGGTCAGGGCCGTCGCCACGGGGTGCGCGACGTTGTGGAGCTCGACGGCACCCAGCTCGGGGGTGACGACATCGTCGACCACGACGTCGACGTCGTCACCGATGCGCAGCACGTGCCGGTGCTCTTCGTCGCGGAACTCGATCGGCGCGACGACCTCGCCGAGGATCTCGCCGATGAGCGGACCGAGCGCCGCGGGCACACCGCCGAATTCGCCCTGCAGGAACCGGCGCAGCCGCTCGAGTTGCTCGGCGTCCGCGGCCGCGTCGAGGACGAGACCCATGCGCCACCCGCCCTCACCCATGTGTGCGGGGGTGTCGGCGATGAATCCCATCGACAAGCCGCTCACGTCGACGCCGTCGATCTGGCCCTGTTCGACGTGCAACACCAGCACCACGTTGCACCGGTCGTGCGTCGCCGCCACGGCGAACGAGCTCCACGTGCACGGACAGATCACGTCGCAGTTGCAGTTCTCGACGTAAGTCCCAACGAGTCGGAATGCCATGTCGCCCCCAAGAACCCGGGGCCGCTCGGGGTACGGTCCGCCCGATGACGATCGCACCTCGATCGAGACGTGTCAATGGCCGCGATTCGCGCGACCATTCGGTCATGGCGTCTGCGGCGCACGAGTCCCCACCCGACTATGAGTGGCGGGTACGCGGCTCCTACTTCGAGTCGTGCAACTGCGACGCCATCTGTCCGTGCCGCAGCGTCCGGGGCGCTCCGGGTGGGCCGTCGACCTACGGCGACTGCTTCGGGACGCTGTCGTGGCACATCCAGACTGGTCACGCAGGCGACGTCGACCTGACCGGCCTCGATGTCGTGATGTCGCTGCACTACGCCGACAAGGTGCAGCCGAGCACACCGTGGGAGGTCGTGCTCTACGTCGACGACCACGCCGCCGACGCGCAGGTCGCCGTGCTCGCCGACATCTTCCTCGGCCGTGCCGGAGGCAGTGTCGCCGCGTTGTACGGGCCGGCGATCGGGACCGTCCACGCAGTGCGCCGCGCCCGCATCAGCCTCGAGCACGTCGAGCCGCGCAAGCGCATCGACATCGTCGGCTACCTCGAGGTCGTCGCCCACGGCGAGGCGTCCGAGCCGGGCGACGTGCGCTGCGGGATTCCGGGGTTCGACCATCCCGGCACCGAGCTCTACGGCGACACCCTCACTTCGGACGAACCCGCGTTGCGGTGGGCCATCACCGGGAAGCGCAACGCTGCCTTCACCACCGACTTCGATTACCGCTCGTGACGACCGATTCGTCTTGGCGTGAATGGACCGCGATATGCGCGGTTCAGTAGCGCCACAACGGGGGGTTGCGTCACGACAGGCGTGACGCCGGCGCGGTGAGGAGGCCGGTGGCCATGTCGACCAGGTTGGCCATCCACTCGTCTTCGGCGAGCAGGCCACGGCCGGCTTCGTCGTCGATGATGCGGGCGCGTTCCGCGACCTGGAGCAGCACGAGGTCGAGCGACGCCACCGCGCGCTCACGCACGATGCGCGCCGGGAGATCGGGGAGCGCCTCGTGGATGAGATCGGCCTGCGCGCGCACGCTGGCGAGCGATGGCGCCTCGGTGCCGTCGAGCAGCTGTTCCCGCAGCGGGAGGCGCACGACGAACTGGAACACGAACCGGATGTAGTCGCGCCCGTCGGTGGTGGCGAGCCACGCGCAGCTTCGCTGCACGAGGCCTTCCACGACCTCGCGGATGTCGTGCGGGCCGGCGCGGAGCTCGGCCTCGATCGCGGCGTGCTCCTCGTCGCTGAGCCGGTAGCGGTCGACGATCGCCCGGAGCAGCTCGGGGCGTCGACCGAAGTGGTAGTGCAGGGCCGACGCGTTGCGCTGGCCGGCGAGCTCGTTGATGTCGCGCAGCGGGACGTCGAGACCCTGGCGGGCCATCAGGTGGAGCGCGGCGCGCAGGAGCTTGTCCCGGGTGCTGTCGGGACGCGTCGCATCGGGGTCGAGCTGCTGCACGGTGTTAATCTACCGCCATTAACCACGGTGCCCGGGGGATTCGCATGTCGAACGGTTATCTCGTCATCTCGGCCGACTGCCACGCCGGTCCCGACTCGCCCGTCTACCGCGAGTACCTCGACCCGCAGTACCGCGACCGCTTCGACGACGAGCTCGGCGCGCGCGACGCGCTGCTGCGGCAGATGCGCAAGGAGCGCTTCGGCACCGACGACGACGTGTTCGCCGGGAGCGAGGCGTTCCAGGAGGAGTGGTTCGGCGAAGACGAGGACGGCAACAGCCTCCACGAGCTCGGCCTGCGTGGCGGGTGGGACGCCAAGAAGCGCGACGAGGAGCTGTCGGCCGACGGCGTGACCGGTGAGGTCGTGTTCCCCGGCCCCGACGCGGTCACCGGCAAGATGGGCGCGCCGTTCGGCGCCGGCTTCGCCATCGACAGCACCGCCGATCCCGAGCTCGTGCTCGCGGGCGCGCGCTCGTACAACCGGTGGGCCGCCGAGCTCTGCGCCGAGAGCCCGCAGCGACGCGCCGGCCTCATCGTCGCACCGATCCTCGGCGACATCGACGGCGCGATTGCGGAGATCACGCGCGCGCACCGCGAAGGGCTGTGGGGCGGTGTCATCATCCCCGCGCAGTGGGGCGAGTACCCGTCGTACACCAGCTACCGTTATGACCCGATCTGGGAGCTGTGCGAGTCGCTGTCGTTGCCGGTGCACACGCACTCGGGTCCCGCAGCGCACGCCGACTACGGCGCGGTGCCCGGGGTGCTCGGGCTCTACGCGACCGAGACGGTGTGGTGGACGTCGCGCCCGATGTGGTTCCTCCTGTGGTCGGGAGTGTTCGAGCGGTTCCCCAAGCTCAAGATGGCGGTCACCGAGTCGGGCTCGTACTGGGCGCCCGACATGCTCTGGCGCATGGACTCGCTGATCCTCAAGGACCAGGGGTCGCGCAAGCTCGACGACAGCGTCAAGGGTCTGCTGACGATGCTGCCGAGCGAGTACTTCGACCGCAACTGCGGGCTCGGGTCGTCGAACACGCGCCGACGCGAGCTGGCTCGCCGCTACGAGATCGGGATCGGCAACATCATGTGGGGCAACGACTTCCCGCATCCCGAGGGCACGTGGCCGTACACCAAGAAGATCCTGCGCGAGGCGTTCTGGGACATCCCCGTCGACGAGACCGCGCAGATCCTCGGGCTCAACGCGGCGGAGTTCTACGGCTTCGACGTCGACGCGCTGCGCCCGATCGCGGAGGAGATCGGGCCCACGCCCGACGAGCTCGGCCAGACCGACCCGGCCGCGTTCGCCAAGTGGGACGAGCTGCGCGCCGCCGGTCGGCACTGGCTGACCGGCCGGGAAGCGGTGCCGGTCGCGCCCTGAAATGACACTGGAGGGCAGGCACGCGATCGTCACCGGCGGTGGGCGCGGTATCGGTCGCGGGATCTCGTTGGCGTTGGCCGAGGCCGGTGCCGGCGTCGCCATCCTGGAGCTCGACCCCGAGACCGGCCCGCGCACGGTCGACGAGATCACCGCGCTCGGCGGCGCCGCGATCTCGCTCGCGGGCAGTGTGCGCGAACGCACCGACTGCGAGGCGATCGTCGCCGCGGCCGTCGACCGCTTCGGTGGCGTCGACATCCTCGTCAACAACGCGCAACAGGTACCGATGGGCCCGCTCGACGCGTGCAGCGACGACGACATGTACGCGGCGTGGGAGTCGGGCGCGCTCGCCGCGTTCCGCCTCATGCAGCTGTGCCATCCCCTGATGACGGCGCGTGGGGGCGGCGCCATCGTGAACCTCGGCTCCGGCGCGGGCACCGAGGGGGTGGCCGGGCTCGGCGCCTACGCGGTGGCCAAGGAAGGCATCCGCGCGCTCACCAAGGTCGCGATGCGCGAATGGGGTGCCGACAACATCCGGGTCAACACGATCTGCCCGTGGGCGGTGAACGACTACTGGCACACGATCAGCGACCAGCAACGCGCCGCGCGCCTCGCGCACAACCCGCTCCGGCGCATCGGCGATCCCGAAGCTGACATTGGCGGGTTGGTCGTGTTCCTCGCCAGCGACGCCGGCTCCTACGTCACCGGGCAGACCATCCACGTCGACGGCGGCAACATGGGATTCCGGTAGTGCGAGGTGTGACCCGATCGCGCCGCACTCCCGACGGGAAGGCGGTGTCTCTGGCCTGCTGACCTCCGTTGTCTTACGATCGCTTTCGTGCCCCTGTTCATGGATCGCCACGACGTGCCAGGAGCATCCCCTGAAGAGATCGCGGCCGCCCACGCGCAAGACGTCGGGGTTCAGTCCGCTCACGGGGTTCGTTACCTGACGTACTGGTTCGAGCCCGATTCCGGATCGGTGTTCTGCCTGGCCGAGGGGCCGAGCATCGAGGCGGTCGAGCAGGTTCATCGCGAGTCCCACGGTCAGGTTGCCAACAGCATCATCGAGGTCGAGCCTGGGCCCGTGCAGGCGTTCTTCGGTTCGCTGCCCGAGCATCCGATCGGACGGGCGTATACCGAATCTGCGGTCCGAGCCGTGTTGTTCACCGACATCTGCGGCTCCACGGAGATGACGCAGCTGCTCGGTGACGACGCAGCGATCGGCCTGCTCCACGAGCATGACGCGATCGTGCGTGATGCACTCGGGAAGCACAACGGAACCGAGATCAAACACACGGGTGATGGGATCATGGCCTCGTTTCCCTCGGTTGCGAGCTCCGTCGAAGCCGCCATTGCGATGCAGCGGAACCTCACCGAGCGAGAAGGCGCTTCCCTCGCGCGTCTCGACGTTCGCATCGGTATCAGCGCCGGAGAACCGGTGAGCGACCATGACGACCTGTTCGGCGCGGCCGTGCAGCTGGCCGCTCGACTGTGCTCGTGTTCGGACCCTCGGGGGATCACGGTGTCGGTGGCGGTGCGAGAGCTGTGCGTCGGCAAGCGATTCCGCTTCGAGGAGCGAGGTCCGATGGACTTGAAGGGCTTCGCCGAACCCGTACCTGTCTACGAGGTGCGCTGGTAGCAACCGGCACCGACGGCGGAGCGCCCTGGGGGGTGATCTCCGTATGCTCGCGTGTGTTCGACTTGGTGTCATCGAGGAGGCGCAGTCGCGTGACTACGAGATCCGGCCCGTTGCAGGGCATCCGCATCCTCGAGTTCTCCATCGCGCTCACGGGCCCGTACGCGATCGCGCTCCTCGCCGATCAGGGCGCCGACGTGGTGAAGGTCGAACGCCCCGGGATCGGCGACATCGCGCGCTGGATCGGCGTCTCCGTGAACAACATGAGCGCGTTCTTCCTGGTGTGTAACCGTGGGAAGCGGTCGATCGCGCTCGACCTGCAGCAGCCGCAGGGCGTCGAGATCGCGTTGCGGCTCGCCGCCGACGCCGACCTGGTGGTCGAGAACTTCCGCCCCGGCGTCATGGACGGGCTCGGGCTCGGCTACGACCACATCCGCGCCGTCAACCCCGACGTCGTCTACGCGTCCCTGACCGGCTTCGGCTCCGAGGGTCCCTACAAGAGCCGCAGCGCGTACGACACCGTGATCCAGGCCTACGGCGGCTTCGCCACCAACCAGGCCGATCCCGACGACGGGCTGCCCGTGTTCCTGCGGCAACCGGCGGCCGACAAGGTGACCGCGCTGTACGCGAGCCAGGCGCTGACCGCCGCGCTGCTCGCGCGT
Source organism: uncultured Actinomycetes bacterium (assembly GCA_963725775.1). Lineage (GTDB taxonomy): Bacteria > Actinomycetota > Acidimicrobiia > IMCC26256 > DASPTH01 > DASUAS01. The sequence continues at coordinate 447,085 of CAVRZT010000004.1, read as the reverse complement.
GCAAACGGCGCGGGCGGGCAGCACGTGGAGCTGTCCATGACCGACGCGGTCGTGTCGTTCCTCTGGACCGACTCTGCCGGCAACGAGGTGCTGCTCGACTCGGACCGGTCGATGAACTCATCGTTCGTCGCCGGCTTCCGACCCATGCGCTTCGAGGACGGTTGGGGCATCGTGACGCCGACGTCGGACGCCGACTTCGCCGGCATGTGCCGAGCGCTCGACGTGGAGGGCTACGACGACCCGCGGGTCGCGACCATCGCCGAGCGCCGCAAGCACCGCGAGGTGATGGACCCGATCATGGACATGTGTTACGCGCACGCCGCCAACCTCACGATGGCGGAGGCCACCGCGCGCTTCGAAGCGGAACGCGTGCCGTTCTCGATGATCCTGTCGCCCCAGCAGATCGTCGACGACGAGCACGCCGTCGCCATCGGCTTGTTCGAGGAGCACGACCATCACATCGTCGGGCGCACGCGCGTGCCGCGTCACCCCACCCGCTTCCGCGGCACGCCCGCGGAGCTCGGCACCGGCTCGCCCGGGCTCGGCGAGCACACCGACGTGATCCTCGACGAGCTCGGCCTCGGCGCCGACGTCGCCGCCCTGCGCGCCACCGGTGTCGTGGCCTAGGTACGGAAGCGCCAGGCCACGTGGTCGCGGCGGCGCTGGATCTCCCGGCGCCGCCCTTCCACGTCGACGGCGGGCGTGTCGGCAGGCAGGGCCGCACGCACGTCGCGGAGCTTCACCACCCGGGTCGACGGCGACGGCGGATCGCCGAGCGGCCAGAACCACCGCAGGGTGAGCAGGGCCTCGCGCCGCCCTTCGGTGTCGAGCCAGTTGGGGACCCCCGGATCCTCGTGCGCGACGACCACGCGCACCCGCCCGTCGTCGCTGACGCGGGTCTGCGTGTGGTTGAGGCTGGTGACGCGCTTGGCGTACTCCAGTGCTTCCCACCACGCGAGGTTGTAGAGGTGGAAGCTCCAGTACCGACTGTCGGGAACGTCGCAGTCGACCACCAGCGCCTCGTCGGGCGCGAGATCGAAGAAGCAGAACGCGTAGTTCGCCGCCTTGAGCCCACGCGGGACGTCGTAGCCGCCGGCGAACTCGTTGTCAGTCTGGCCGGCGCGCGCGTCGAGCATGTACTGGTTCCAGTACGTGAGCGACCGGTGCAGGTGGGTCGCCGCTTCGTCGAGACCGAACCCGAGCTCGTCGGCGGTGAACGTGCCGGGCGGATCGTCGCGGTCGAGACATTCGATGGTGAACGTCGCCGGCTCGCGCGGCTGCCAGTCGAAGTAGTACTCGCGGATCGACACCGAGAGCGCGCCGTCGGGGAGAATGACGCGGTTCGGCTCGTCACCGTCACCGCCGAGGAGGATCTCGAAGTCGTCACCCGGACCCAGCCCGAGCTCGTGCGCGCTCGAGCTCGGCGATCGTGCCCGATCCCTCCATGTGCATGAAGTTGCGTCGGATGGCGAGGATGAAGTCGTCGCACGAGTGCATCCTCCCGACGATCCGGTACCGCAGCGACGGGTGGACCCGCGCGTGCCGGTACACGTTGTCGGCGTTGGGCCCACCCCACTGCAGGACGAGGTCGTTCTGGCGCTGGAACGCCGGCGACCGCGGATCCTGGTGGCCGACCGACCACGCGAGCCAGCACGCCGTCTGCAGCGCGACGTGGCGGAGCCCCTCGACGTGGTCGGCGTCGGTGACCGGGAACGGCGGCGAGGTGATCGCCCGCCCGAGCTCGTCAAGGCGGGTGAGGAACTGCTGCCAGTCCGCGAGGCCGTCGCTCACCGGGTGGCCTCCTCGGGCACCGAGAAGTGCCGCTGGTAGCGAGCGAACCGTTCGCGTTCCTGCACCGGATCGAGCTCGAGGTCGGCGAAGGAGTACTCGTGTGCGCCGTGCTTGTCCTTCGGGCGCCCGGCCAGGTAGTCGCGCATCGCCAGCGCGGTGTCGGACGGGAGCGAACGCCCGAGCGCGTCGTACAGCTCGCCGATCACCCCGATCTGGTCGTGCATGAAGTCGGCGTAGTGCACGTGGTGCACGCGCGCGGGGTCGAGGGAGCCGTCGGTCGTTGCCGTCACGAGACCGTCGAGCGCGCGGGTCCAGATGCGTTCGTGGTAACGACCGATGTCGGCGAAGTCGACGTGGTCGCTGTGCGCCCAGCGCAAGGTCGCCACCAGGCTGGTGAGCGAGGCCAGCACGGTGAGGGGGTCGCGGTGGGTGATCGCCAGCCGCGCGTCGGGGTACACCGCGAACAGCGTGGGCAGCGCGCTCAGGTGGACAGGCGACTTGAGTACCCAGTGGACGTTGCGGAACCGCCGTTGCAGGACCTGCAGCACCAGCCGGTGTGCGTCGTACGCGGGCCGCAGGTCGCACCGTTCGTACCAGGCGACGTACGACGGCACGTGGTAGCGCGCGGTGAACTCCTCCGAGCGGAATGCGAACGACATCGCCGACAGGCACTCCTTGTGCATGCGGCCGCGGTACACGTGGATGGCGTCGAGCTCTCCGGCGACCTGCCCGGGGAGGCGCAGCTCACGGTCGGCGAGCGGGATGCGGGCGTCGGCGGCGAACTCGGCCGGGTCGGGGCTCGGCGGCGGAACCGGGCGCAGCAGCTCCCACCCTTCCGGCACGCGTGACGTGGGGTCCTGGGCCAGCAGCGCGTGCAGGATCGTCGTGCCGGTGCGTGGGGCGCCGGTCACGAACCACGGCTCGCGGATCTCCTCGTCGACCACGCCGGGGTCGTCGCGCACGTACGCCGCGAGCTGGAGCCGGACCTCGAGGAAGCGCAGCAGGAACCGCCGCGTCAGATAGCGACCCATCACCGTGAGCTCGGCCTCGTGTTCGAGCGCCGGGAGCAGCACCGCGAGCGGCTCGAGGAAGTCGTCGCTGCCGAAGTCGGCGACGCCGCAATCCGGGAGACCGAACGTGGCGCGGGCCTCTGCGAGCAGGCCGTCGCGCGTGAACGGCAGCTCCGCCACCTCGGCGATGGGCAGGATGAGCCCGTCGTTGACCGCGCGCACCCACTCGGGGCGGGACGGTGGCTCCCAGGTCACGACGCCTCGGCGCGGGCGACCATCTCCTCGAGCATGCTGCGGAACATGATCACGTCGTCGAGATCGTCAGGTGCCTCGGCCTCGCCGTACGCGACGGTGCGCCACGTCGTGCGGATCGACACGATGGCGAAGCGCTGCGCCGCGAACATCTCGTACCACTCGAGTTCCTGCAGTTCACGCCCCGACTCCTCGGCGTAGATCTCTGCGACGCGCTCGCGCTGCAGGAAGTCGTCGAGGCACGGCAGCTCGTACCGGTGCGTCAGGTCCTCGAAGAAGCGGTTGAGGAAGATCATCCAGCCCACGTCGATCTCCGCCGGCCCGAGCGCAGCCATCTCCCAGTCGAGGACCGCGACCGGCGCGAAGTCGCGGAACATCATGTTGCCGATCCGGCTGTCGCCCCAGTTGAGGACGGTCGGTCGCTCCGCCGGCCGCGTCTTGTCGAGTGCCGCGAACGTGCGCTCGATCAACGGCACGTGTTGTCCCTCGCGCGCCCAGTCGTAGTACCAGCGCTGGTAGTCGAGGTGCTGGTCGAGGGCGTTCGCACCGAACTGCGGACGGTCGAGGAACGCGAGGTCGTGGGTCTCGGGTGTGAGGTCGTGCAGCCGCGCCAGCACGCTCACCGATTCGCGTTCGAGCCTGCGCTGCTCATCGGGCGCGGCGTCGAACAGCCAGCCGGCCATGGTGTACGGCGGGATGTCGGACGGGACGATGCCGTCGATTCGGTGCATGAGGAGGAAGGGTGAGCCGAGCCACTCGGCGTCGGTCTCGTGGGCGACCACCTCGGGCACGGGGACGTCGGTGTGCTCGCCGACCGTCTGCATGACCCGCCGCTGCAGCTCGAGGTCGTACTCGGGGAACACCTGGAACTGCTGCGACGCCAGGGGTGCAAGGCGGGCGACGTAGCGCTCGGCGGGGCCGCTCGCCGGCTGCACGGTGAAGAGCAGGGTCTCGCTCGACATCCCACTGCCCTCGGGCGCGGTCACCTCGGTGACGGTCGCGCCCGGCGCCATCTGCTCGGTCCACCACGCCTCGATGCGCTCGGTCATGGCGGCGGGATCGCTGCGCCAGGGCGTCGAGATGGTCGGTTCTTCGGTGGTCATGGTCCCCCCGGCGCACGCGGTGCTCGAGCCGACTTGGATCGAGCTGCACCTGCAGTCTGGCATCCCGTCCCGGCCGGGGTCGTAGGCTCCGCGCTCGTGCGGAAGTCTGGCTCGAGCTCGGACCACGGCGAGCGTGTCCCCCTGAAGACCGGCGACTGCGTCGTGCTGAACGGCGCGCGGCACTCGTGGCACAACGAATCCGAGCATCCGTGCACCATGATCAGCGCGGTCATCGGCGCCGAGCGTCGCTCGTGACCCGCCGCACCCGTCCCGCACGCACGCTCGGCCTCGCCGGCGCGGTCGCCGTCGTCGCGCTGGTCGCGACCGCCTGCCTTCCGCCGCCGCCGCCCCCTCCGCCGCCGAAGCCGCCGGTGCTGGCGGCCGCGTGCGCGCACACGCTCGCGGTGTCGATCCCCGGCACCGTCGCGTCACCGTCGGTCGCCGAGGCGTCGGGTATCGCCGCCAGCTGGCGGGTGGACGGCGTGTGGTGGGTGCACAACGACTCCGGCGACTCCGCCCGCGTCTTCGCGATCGGGTCGGACGGACGTGACCTCGGGGAGTTCGCGCTGTCGGGTGCGACCGCGGTCGACTGGGAGGACATCGTCGTGGGTCCGGGGCCGGCGTACCTGGTGTCCTACCTCTACCTCGCCGACATCGGTGACAACGCGAAGACCCGCACGTCGGTGCAGGTCTACCGGGTGCCCGAGCCGCTGGTGAGCACCGCCGGGCCGCCCGCCGCGCCGGTCGCCCTCGGCGGGGTCGCGCGCCTGAACCTCGTCTACCCCGATGGTCCGCACGACGCCGAGGCGTTGGTGACGGATCCGACGAACCGTCAGCTGTTCGTGATCACCAAGGACCTCGTCGGCGGGGTCGCCCAGATCTACCTGGCGCCCGCGAACCTCGCCGACGGCTCGACCACCGTGCTCACGGCGGTGGGCACGGTTTCACTCGGCCCAGGGCAGGGCGTCACCGCCGCCGACGTGACCCCTGCCGGCGACGTCGTCGCCCTGCGCACCTACCTGTCGGTGTTCCTGTTCCCGCGTCCTTCCGGCCAGACCCTGCCCCAGGCCTTCTCGCAGGCGAGGTGCGCCGGTGCAGCCCCACAGTTCGGCAGTGCGACGAGCGCGTCAGAACCGCAGGGTGAGGCGATCGGGTTCACGCGTGACGGCCGCGGCTACATGACGGTGAGCGAGGGCGCTCACCCCGCGCTCCACCAATTTGCCGCTCCCTGACCGCGGCGGGCCGGTTGCACGAACCGGCCGCCGTACGCGTGCGGATCGGCGGCCACGGCGACGGGGTCGTTCACGTTGTAGACGACCGTCCAGCCGACGCCGGGGAGATCGGTGGCGCGCGCGTCGTAGGGGAACTGTCCCGGTTGCAGCGTCGCGGTCGCCACCGTGCCGCGGGCGCGCCACGGACCCTGAGGTCGCGACGCGGTCCATGCCGCGATGGTCGGGTCGGGGAGCGCGGCCGGGAACCCGACCGCGACGAAGTCCGCGTCCGAGGCGGTGACGAAGGTCGGGCGCGCGGGCGTGCCGTCGGGGAACGTCATCGGACCGAGCGCGTCACGCGCACCCCACGCGGTGCCGGTCCAGAACGTCCACGGTCCCGTCGTCACGCGCGCGAACCGGGCGCGCGCGACGTACGCGTTGCCCGCGGCCGCGCCGTACACGTACACGGTGTCGCCCACGAGCACCGCGCCCGAGCCCCACGTCACGCCGGCCGGTTCGGCGAAGGGGAGTGACGCGACCGCGGTGAGCGTGAGACCGGGCAACGCGTAGGAGGCGATCCCCGTGCCCACGACGCGAAACCCGAACCCGGGAGGACCGTCGACCGGCTCCACCAGGGTGCAGAACGCGAGCAGCGTGCGACCGCGGGCGACGCCCGAGCTCTGCCAGCACGCGCGCCCGTCGGCCTCGGGTACGAGATCGCGCCGGTCGGCGACCGTCCCGCCGAGCACGGCGGTGAGGCACCGGCCGCGCTGCACCACGATGCTGTTGTGCACGAAGGTCGGTGACGCGCCGTCGCCGACCGCGGGCGGCGCCAACCGCGTGTCCGACATCAGCCACGCGGTGCGACCGTCGGGGAGCGCGACCGGCACGTAGCCGTCGGCAGTGCCCCAGCCGCCGCCGAACGCGCCCACGCCCGCGAACGCGGCCTCGTACTCGGCGGTGGAGCGCAGCGTGCCCGCGCACGGATCGGGTGCTGCTGCCCCGACCGCGTCAGCTGCCGCGGGACCCGCGAGGAGCAGCGCGCCCGCGAAGCACGCGAGCAGGAGACGGCGGACGATCGGGTGAGACTACCGGGAGCGCTACTTGGCGCGGCCGAAGATGCCCCAGCGGCGCTTCTTGGGCGCCTCGACCGCGATCTCGATGTCGCCCGCCGGCTTGGCAGAGTCGTGCGCGCCGTTCTTCGACGCCCCGTTGGTGCTCGCGGTGCCGTTGGCGAGCACGCCGTTGGTGGGCTCGGGCTCGGGCACTTCGGCGGTGACGGTCGACGTGATCGGGGTGGTCTCGGCACGCCAGCGCACGGTCTCCGGCGCCTCGGGGGTCTCCGACGCGTTCTCGGGCTTGACCGGTCGCGTCGTGACCTTCATCGTCTTCGTGGTCACCTTCGGCGGTTCCGGCGTGGGGGCCGGGACGGGTGCCGGGCTCGCCATCGGCGGTGCGGACGCAGCCACCGAGGCCGCAGCCGCGACCGCTTCGGCCTCGGCGCGCTTGGCGTTCGCCTCGGTCGTTGCCCGCTCGATGATCTGCCGGCTCTCCTCGTTGGCGGCGTCGACGATGCCGCGAGCCTTGAGCTCGAGCTCCTGCTCGATGGCGTCGCGCAGGCGTGCCGCGTCGGTCGCGGAGGCCGCACGCGCGTCGGCGACGACACGCGCCGCTTCTTCATCGCGCGGTCTCGAGCAGCCGGGCGCGCTCGTCGTCGAGGCGGCGGAGGAATCCGGCGATCTCCTCGGTCGCGGCGCCGCGGATGGCGGTTGCCTCCTGCATCGCTTCGGCGATGATCTGGTCGCGGCGCGTGCGCGCCTCGTTCTCGGCGTCGCTCGTGATGCGCGACGCCTTCAGCTCCGCTTCGGCGAGCACGGCGCGCGCTTCGGCTTCCGCGGCGGCGCGGTGCTCGAGTGCGGCGTTGGTCGCGTCGAGCCGGCCCTGCTCGAGCGTGCGGGCAACTTCGGCGTGGGCCTCGGCGCGCACCGAGCGCGGTCTCGTCGGCCGCCGCCGCCAGCGCGCGCTCGCGGATCTCCGCGGCCGTGCCTTCCGCGGCGACGAGCTCGAGTTGCGCGGTGAGCCGCGCCTGGCGCAGGGTGGCGATCGCCTTGCGACGGAGCCGCTTGATCTGCTTCTTCGGGCTCCCGCCCCTGGCCAGCTTCTTGGCGCCGGACTGCTGCTTGGACATCGTGGCCTCAAGGCTACGGAACCCGACGCCGCGAGGCGCGCATATCCAGGGTGAAATCCGCGCCGGTCAGCATCAGAGGCCTCGGGCGTATGCTCCCCGCCGCAGCCACGAACCGGGGGGAGGGTGCCGCGTGAAGGTCCCGCTGACGATTCTCGACCACCTCGAGCGGGCGGAGCTGGTCTACGGGGCTCGAGCCCTGGTGGTCGACGAGCCCGACCAGCCCGCGTCCCCGTGGCCCGCCCTGACCGGGGCCCGCCTCGCCGAGCTGGCCCGGGCCCAGGCGTGTGGGCTCGAGCAGCTGGGGGTCGGGTTGGGTGAGCGGGTCGCCGTGGTCAGCCAGAACTCGGCGCGCCTCCTCACCGCGTTCTGGGGGGTGAGCGCCTACGGCCGCGTCCTCGTGCCGGTGAACTTCCGCCTGAGCGCGCACGAGGTCAGCTACATCGTCGAGCACTCCGGCGCGTCGGTACTGCTCGTCGATCCCGAGCTCGACGACGCGTTGGCCGACGTCGACGCGCGACACCGGTTCGTCATCGGCGACGAGAGTGACGCGGTGCTCTACCGGTTCGGCGAGACCCCGCGACCATGGGAAGCCGACGAGGACGCGACCGCGACGATCAACTACACGAGCGGTACCACCGCTCGCCCGAAAGGGGTGCAGCTCACCCACCGCAACCTCTGGATCAACTCGACCACGTTCGGCTGGCACGTCGGCGTGAACGACCGCGACGTCTACCTGCACACGCTGCCGATGTTCCACTGCAACGGTTGGGGCATGACGTACGCCGTCACCGCCATGGGTGGCACGCACGTCGTGCTCCGCAAGGTCGACGGCGTGGAGATCCTCCGACGCGTCGACGCGCACGGGGTGACGCTCATGTGCGGCGCGCCCGCGGTGCTGAGTGCGGTGCTCGATGCCGCGGCCACGTGGGACGGCCCGATCCCTGGTCGCGACCGCGTGCGCGTCGTGGTCGCGGGTGCGCCGCCGCCCACCCGTACGATCGAGCGCATCGAGACCGAGCTCGGATGGGAGTTCCTCCAGATCTACGGACTCACCGAGACGTCGCCGTTGCTCACCATCAACCGCGGTCGTGCCGAGTACGACGACCTCTCGACCGAGGAGCGCGCCCGCAAGCTGGGCCGCGCCGGCGCACCTGCCATCGGGCGCGGCTCCGGATCGACGACCAGGGTGAGGTGCTCGCCCGGAGCAACGTCGTGCTCGAGGGCTACTGGGACCAGCCCGAGGCGACCGCCGACGCCATCGTCGACGGGTGGTTCCACACCGGCGACGGCGGCACCATCGACGACGAGGGCTACCTCTCGATCTCCGACCGCAAGAAGGACGTGATCATCAGTGGCGGCGAGAACGTGTCCTCGATCGCGGTGGAAGACGCGCTCGCGGCGCATCCCGACGTGACCGAGGTGGCCGTCATCGGCGTCCCCGACGAGAAGTGGGGCGAGACGGTCAAGGCGCTCGTCGTGCTCGTGCCGGGGTCCACCGCGACGGAGGCCGATCTCATCGAGCACTGCCGGGGTCGTCTCGCGCACTTCGAGTGTCCGACCAGCGTGGAGGTGCGCGACGAACTCGCGCGCACCGCAACGGGCAAACTGCAGAAGTTCAAGCTCCGCGCCCCGTACTGGGAAGGGCACACGCGACAGGTCGGATGATGCGTCTCCGGAACTCCAGGATCCGTTGGGCCCCGATCGTCGCGGTCGTTGCTCTGGCCGCGCTGGCGGTGGGTCCGGCGCGTGCCGTCGCGACCGCGCCGGCCGCGGTGCCGGCCGCCACGCCCGGGCCCGGAGGCTCGGTTGCGTGGGCGCCGCAGGGCCGCCAGGTGCTCGGGCGGCCGGTCCTCTACACCGGGTCCGCCAACGGCGCGTTCGTCGCCTGGATGGATCCGGAGCTCACCCGACCCGCGGTCGTGCCCGGCACCGGTGACCCGCTCGCCTCACCGTGGGGCGGCCAGGTCGCGCCCGACCAGCAGCCGTTCCTGGTGTCGTCGTTCAACGGCGGCTTCAAGTGGGGTGACTTCGACGGCGGCGTCCTCGCGTTCGGCGCGTCGTACCGCAGCCCGGCCGCGGGCCAGGCGTCGTTCATCGTCTACTCCGACGGCACGTACACGGTCGGCTCGTGGGGTCGCGACAACGATCCCAGCAAGCAGGTCACCGCGCTGCGGCAGAACCTCGGAATGCTCGTCGACGGCGGCGCGCCCACGGCAGCCGCGTCGAACTCGGGCGCGTGGGGTGCGTCGGTTGCCGGTGTCGCCACCGCGCGCGGCGGGGTCGGTGTGGACGCCAATGGTGGTCTCGTGTGGGCGGGCGGTCGCCTGAGCCCACTCGATCTCGCCAACGCGCTGGTCGCAGCCGGTGCGGTGCGGGCCATGGAGATGGACATCAACCCCGACTGGGTGAATTTCAACTCCTACGACGTCGGCCCCGACAATGTCGCGCACGGCAATGGCCTCTACGGCGCGACCGGCGCCGACCGCTACCTCCACCCCGACGGGCGCGACTTCGTCGCCGTGTTCGTGCGCGGCACCGTCGTCGCCGGTGCGACCGCCAAGCTCGGAGTCGCACCGCTCGCCGCGCACGTGAAGGTGAAGTAGCCGGGCCTGTAGCCAGATCTGTCTACAGAAGTGTAGACTCCGGGCATGACGACCATACGCGTGTCCGACGAGACGCATCGACGGCTCGCTGCACTTGCGGGGCGGATCGGCGACCCGATGACGGAGGTCGTAGGTCGGGCGGTCGACGCGCTCGAGCGGCTGCTGTTCTTCGACGAAGTGAACCACCGGTTCGAGGAACTGCGTGCCGACACGGACGCGTGGGCCGAGATCGAGGACGAGCGCGCCGTGGAAGGCTCCGCGTTGCGCGATGCCTCGCGCTGACGTCCGCCGGGGCGACATCTGGCTCGTCGCGTTCGGTGAGCCCGTCGGTCGTGAGCAGGCGGGTCGCCGTCCAGCAGTCGTCGTCTCCGCCAATCTGCTGAACGACGGAGCGTCCGGCGTCGTGATCGTCGTACCGCTCACCACGAGGCGACGTGAGCTTTCGTCGCACGTCGAGATCGACGCCGGGGCCTCCGGCCTGGATCACGCGAGCTACGCGAAGTGTGAAGACGTGAAATCGATCTCGGTCGAACGGCTCGTCACACGCCTCGGAAGCGCGGAGAACGACGCGATGTTCGACGTGACCCGGAACCTGCGTTTCCTCCTCGATCTCTGAAGCGGGCTGCGTCTAGCGATCCAGTTCGGCGAGCACCGCGTCGATCGCCGCGAAGATGTGCTGCATCGCCTCGTCGTACGACATGACCGACGCCCTCGCGCGCGCGGCGGCCACCAGCTCCGGCTGCTCGATGGCGAGCCGGATGAGGTCCGGTTGCACGGTGAACGAGGCGACCGGTGCGATCGCGTCGCTCTCGGCGATCGCACCGAGGTCGGCGGCCAGGGCCGGGGAGCTCACCGCGAACGTGTCGCCCATCGTCGCCAGGCTGGTCGCCAGGAGGAATCGCTCGCTCCGGTCGTAGGCGTCGGAAAGCACCCCCCGCCACTCGGGAAGGTCGTCCTCGGAGCGTTTGCCCGGGAGCATCATCGCAGAGCCTTCCGTGACGGCTGTCCACCAGCGCCGCTGGGTGCGGTCGAGGCGCTTCGTCTCGTTGGCCGCGTCGAGTGCTCGGTTGGGATCGACGACATGATTCGCGACGACGATCGCCGTCAGCGGGTACAGGCAGATCACCGAGCCCGGCTGCCGGCGGGCGAGGCTCAGCGCTTCCTCGGCGGCGGCGAGAGCCCCGGATTCCCCGTACTCTCGGGTCGGGTGCTCCCGCAGGTTCTCCATCACCGAGTAGTGCGAGAGCGCCCACACGACTTGGGCGGGATCGGATCCGGTCCGCGCGATCTGCACGGCCTGGGCCGATGTCGAGATGGCGCCTTCGAGATCCCCCGCGAACATGGCGATGACCGAGTCGCAGATCGGGCTCGTCGGGGAGATTGACTGACCCCCTGTCGGCCGGGCCAGGTCGGCGAGGCGCTGGTAACGATCCATGTCGCCGAGGACGAACAAGCGGAAGCTGGCGAGCAGGCACGCGGCGGCGAATCCCCTGAGCTCCGCCGCGCCCTCGTGCTGGACGGCTTCCTCGGCGATGTCGCCGAGCTCGTCCAACGTGATGGTCGGGAACGCGAAGTAGTCGAAGAACGGGAGCTCGCCGAACATCGCCAGGACGTCGGCGACTCGCTGCTGGGCGAGCAGCCACTGGGCACCGGCGCCGATGTTGGGCGTCTCGAGCCCGAGGGTCTCGAGGGCCTCATACTCGGCATCGGATCGCGCCTCGGTCACCAGCTCCACGGTGCGCCCGAGGTAGTGCGCGGCGTGGAGGTCGCGGGCGGCTTCGTCGTCGCCTGATCCACTCAGCGCCTCGGCCGCGTACTGGCGGATCATCTCGAGCAGCCGGTACCGGGTCGCGCCGTTGACCTCGTGCCGCTCGACCAGTGACTTCGACACGAGCTCCCGGAGCAGGTCGAAGCCGTCGCCGGATTCGGTGTCGATGCCCGCGGCGATCGCCGTGGCCGCGTCGAGGTCGAACCCTCCGACGCACACCGAGCAGCGGGCGAGCAGGCGTTGAGCTCCGGGCGACAGCAGGTCGTAGGACCAGTCGATCGCAGCGCGCAGGGTCTGGTGCCGCTCGAGCGCCGCGTGCCGCCCGCCACTCGCGAGCCGGAACTGCTGGTCGAGGCGGCGCTCGATCTCCGTCGGCGTCATCATCGTGGTCTGGGCGGCGGCGAGCTCGAGCGCGAGCGGGATGCCGTCCAGCCGTGCGCACAGCGCGTGGACGGCAAGGGCCACGCGTTCGTCGATCACGAGATCGCCACGCGACTCGCGCGCTCGCGCGGTGAACAGCGCGCCGGCTTCGGACGCGAGCACCGCATTCGGATCGGCGTCCGAGGGAACCGACAGCGACGCGAGCGGGGCGATCTGCTCGCCCCGCACCCCGAGCGCCTCGCGGCTCGTCGCCAGTACCGACACCCCGGGCGCGTGCATCGTCGTCTCGCTCACGAACGCGGCGACCGCGCTCACGAGGTGCTCGCAGTTGTCGAGGATCAGCAGGAGGTGCTTGTGCTCGAAGAACTGCTGGAGGCCGAGCACCACCGTCACTCCCTGCGGCGGTGTGTACTTCGACGCGGCGGCGATCGCGTCGTGCAGGTCGTCGGGGTCGAGCACGGATGCGAGTTCGCAGAACCACACTCCGTCCGCGTAGCGGGGGAGCAGCTCCGAGCCCACCTGAAGCGCGAGACGGGTCTTGCCGACACCGCCGACGCCGACGACGGACACCAGGCGGGATTCGGCGACGCGCCGCGCCACGTCGTCCTGCTCGTGCTCACGTCCGATGAAGCTGCTCAGCTCGTGGGGGAGGTTCGACCGGTAGGCGTCCAGCGAGCGGAGCGGCGGATGGCTCGTGGTAGGTGCGCCGGGCACCTCGACCTGGAAAAGGTGGACGAAGCTCTGCAGGTCGCGCAGGCGGTGCTCGCCGAGGTCGACGAGATCGAACTCGTCACGCACGAGCTCCGCGACACCGCGCGTGCACACCACCTGGCCGCCGTTCGCGACGGCCATCACCCGTGCCGCGCGGTTCACCTCCGTGCCGTACCAGTCGCCGTCGCGGTCGCGTCGCGTCGCCCAGGTGCACGCCCATACGGACCTTGAGCGTGAGGTCACCGGGCCATTCGGTGTCTGCCAGGCCGCGCTGCGCGGCGATGGCGGCGGCGACGCCGTCACGCGCCGACGGGAACACCGCGTGCACGCCGTCGCCGGTGCTCTTCACCAGCTCGCCGTGGTGCGCGGTGATGGCATCGAGCAGGATCTCGTCGTGGCGGGTCAACGCCGGCCCCATCGCCGTCGGATCACGTTCCCAGAGCGCAGTCGAACCCTCGAGGTCCGTGAACAGGAACGTATGGGTCTCGGACGCCACGTCGGTGTCTCTACCTGCCCTCGTTGACTTGCAGAGTCAAGCAGCGTGGCCCGGCGTCGTCCAGGGAGCCATGTCGATCGTCTAGCCCCAGGAGATGAACGTCTCGATGCGCTCGCGCAGCATCAGCACGTCGAACCCGTGGAAGAGCATCTGGTATCCCTTCGCGATCAACGCGCCGGTCTGGTCCGCCGTGAACGCGACACCTCCCACGGGAAGGCCGCTCGACCGAACTGCACGCTCGAGGATCGCCTTCGCCTCCACGAACTCGGGCGCGTCGAACTGGCCCTGCACTCCCAGCGCGGCGCTGAGGTCGAACTGAGCGATCACGACGAAGTCGATCCCCGGTACCCGCAGGATGTCGTCGATGTTCTCGACCGCCTCGGTGGTCTCGAGCATGAGTCCACACGCCATCTCGGGAGCGATGCGTTCCGCGTAGTCGTACAGCGACGTCTGGTAGCGCGAGTGGGCGACGAACGGTCCCCAACCGCGAACGCCGGCCGGTGGATAGCGCAGATACGCGACGCAGCGCTTCGCGTCGTCGGCCGTTCGAACCAGTGGGAACAGGATCCCCGCGGCTCCCGCATCCAACGCGGCCTTGGTCTCGGCTTCCAGGATGCTGGGCACGCGAACGAGCGGCGCACACCCGGTACCGGCGGTTGCGGCGATCATCGCGTGCATCGTCTCCGGCCCGATCGGCCCGTGCTCCCGGTCGATCAGGACGAAGTCGGCCCCGGCGGCCGCCATCGCCTGGGTCGCGACGGCAGAAGGAATGATGCCGACGATCCCCCGGAGGACGTCGCTCGAACGCAGCCGCTCCCTGAACGAACGCGCTTCATGCTCCACGACGACCTCCCAGTCGACTCCGAGGATGGCGCACCGATCGGCACCACACCATCCCAAAATCTGAACTTGTCGGGCGTGGAGGAGTCGGAGACACTTGCCCCCATGAGGACGTACGGGCAGTACTGCCCGATCGCCAGGACGTCGGAGCTGTTCGCCGAGCGTTGGACGCCGATCCTCGTCCGCAACCTGCTCGCCGGTTGCCGGACGTTCGGCGAGCTCATGGACGGAGCACCGGGGATCAGCCGGGCGCTGCTGGCGCAGCGTCTCGAGCTGCTGGAGCGTCACGAGATCCTGGTGAAGGAGGGCAGCGACCAGGGACGCAGCCGCTACGTGTACACGTTGACGGAGAAGGGTCGCGAGCTCAAGGCGGTCACGGACGCGATGGGCTCGTGGGGCGCGCGTTGGCTCGAGCTCGAGCCGCAGCAGGTCGACGCCGCGTACGTGTTGTGGGCGACGTGCAAGCTCGTCGACATCGACCGCCTCCCGAAGGGAGGCCTGGTCGTTCGCGTCGACCTCGAAGACCGGCCGGCGGAGCCGCTGTGGATGTTGTTGCGGCAGCCGCACTCAGAGATGTGTTCGACCTACCTGGGCTGGACCGAAGACCTCCACGTCGTCACCGACAGCGAGACACTCGCGGAGTGGCACCTCCGACACATCAGCTACGACGACGCGGTGGTCTCGGGCGATCTGCGGATCGAGGGAGCACCTCGACTCGTCCGAGCCTTCCTCCGCGCCCTCCGCCCGAGCCCCTTCGCAGGCATCCAACTGGCGACGACGCCGTAGCCCGTCACCCCATGGCGAAGCCGGGATGCGTGCCCGTCGAGAGCATGCCGAGGAATCCGCCGTCGACCCAGAGCGCCTCACCGGTGACGTAGCTGAAGCGCGGGCTGTTGAGGCACACCATCGGCCACGCCTGCTCTTCGGGCTGTGAGTAGCGGTGGATCACGCCGAGCGCGTTCTCGACCACGTCTTTGCCGGCGGAGTCCTCGAACGCCGGCATCATCGCGGTGGCGGTCGGGCCGGGGTTGAGGCAGTTGAGTCGCACGGCCCGTTCGCCGAACTTCACGCACGTCGCCGCGACCCACTGGTTCATCACGACCTTCGACATGCGGTACCCGCCCATCGGGAACGCCGTCTCCGGGTTCGCTTCGCACCACGCGACCGCGTCGGCGAACGTCTCGGTGGCCAGGAGCGGTCCGTAGGTCTCGAGCTCCTGCTGCCAGCCGACGCCGGCGCCCGACGCGATGCACGCAACCGCCGAGCCCTCGAGCAGCTTGTTGTCGAGGAGGCCCTCGAGCAGCGCGCGGGCGCCGATGAAGTTGACCGTCGCCGTCTGGAGGTCGGTGAACGGCGGCCCGGGGAGTCCGGCACAGCTGAACACCGCGTCGACCGGACCGGCGAGCTCGGCGACCACGCCGTCGATCGACGCCTCGTCGAGGAGATCGAGGGTGAGCGACGTCTTCACCGGTGTCGACACCGGCTTCACGTCGAGCGCGGTCACGTTGGCGCCGAGCTCGTGGCAGATGCGCGCCACCTGCTCGCCCATGCCCGACGCCGCGCCGGTCACCACGACATGCTTGCCTTCGTATCCGAGTACGTCATCCATGGGCGCGGAGGCTAACGGGCACCCCCAGCGGCCGCCATTTCGTGTGCGAGGCGGTCAGGTGACTGCGGTGACGGTGACGTTGCCGGCGGTGTCCTGCACCGTGAGCACGGCGGTGCCGCGGTGCCGTCGGCGAGGGTGACGCCGCAACTGATGGTGTCCCCGACGCGCGCGACGTGCCACGGCGCGGGCCCGCAGTCGACGGTCGCCGGCAGCGACGAATTGACCCCCACGAACTGCTTGAGCAGTTGCGTCGAGATCACCGCTTGTTGCGTGGTGAGTGACACCTTGCCGTTGCCGTCGGTCTGCACCGCGTCCACGACGAGGAAGGTGCCCGGCAGCTGCACGGTGCACGTGAACTTCGTGCCCCGCGCCCGACGGATCGCGCTCGGGCACGCGACGTTGCCGAAGGTGAGGTCGGGATAGGCGTCGTGCACGCTGTGTTCGACGGTGCGCCGGGCCGCGGTGCGCGACAACTCGGCGGCGTCGGCCGGTACGGCGACGACCATCAATGACGCCGCGACCGTCACGAGCACGAGAATCGGGAGGCGGCGCCGCACGGACCGGGAGGCTACCGGCGGGTGTGGGTTCTACAGTCGCGGACCGACGAGGGGATCCAGGTGGCCGCGGGGAACACGGACGGAGCACGAGCACCGGGTGCGAGCATGATGCCGCGCGCCCAGCCGGTGCCCGCCCCGCCGCCCGGCGTCACCGACGTGCTGCGCCGCAGCGCCCGCCTCGGGCTCGGGGCGATGGGGCTCGCCGGGCGTGCCGCCGGCTCGTTCTTCGCGAAGGTGCCGGACCCGTCCGCCACCGCCGACGCGGAGCCCGGGCCACTCTCGTTGGTGCCCGGTGCGGTGCTCGGCCTGGCCATCGAGGCGGAACGACGGGCCGCCAAAGTGGTCGACGCGGTCGCCGACCGCACCACCACCGTCGGCCGCAGCGTGGCCCGGCCGGCGATCGTGCAGCGGGCGTTGCGCCCGGTCGAGGACGCGCTGTGGCACTGGAACGAGGTGGCGCGGCGCGAGCAGGCGCGCAACCAGGCACAGGCGGCGGCGCTGATCCCCGTGATCGTGCAGCAGGTCACCGACAACGTCATCGCCCAGATCGACTTCGTGCGCGTGGTCGAACAGATCCCGGTCGACGAGATCGCCGGTGCGATCGACGTCGAGGCGATCGTCGCCCGCATAGATCTCGGGGGCGTGATCCGGGAGTCCACGGCGGGCCTCACCATGGAGACGGTCGACGCGGTGCGCTCGCAGGGCATCGCGCTCGACGAGTGGACGTCGCGTGTCGTCGACAAGTTGCTGTTCCGCAAGCAGTCCCGCGACGCGGCGATCGAGTCCGACGACGAGCCCGAAGCCGAGTCGTCGTGAAGGGCGAGATCAAGAACCAGCGGTCGCGCGTCGTGCAGGGCCAGCGCGCCGGCTTCGTGTCGCAGGCGTTCGGTGCCGCGCTCGACGCGGGCGCGGTCATCGTCCTCTACTTCGCCGTGCTGGTCGCGTTCGGGTTCTTGAGGTTCCTGGTCACCGACAAGAGCTTCGAGATGCCCCAACCCGGGCCGTTCGTCAACTTCGACCTGCTGTTCGTGATCGGGGTGCTGCTGCTCTGGTCGAGCTGGTCCGGGTCCGGGCGCGCGCCGGGCATGGCGGTCATCGGCCTCCGGGTGGTGGGGTCCGACGGCGAGCGCCTCCCGTCGCGCCGGGCGTTCTGGCGGGCCGTGCTGAGCACGCTCACGCTGGGGCTCGGGGTCGTCGTCGTGCTCTTCAGCAAGACCAACCGATCGCTCTACGACATGATCTGCGGCTCCGCGGTCGTCTACGCCTGGCGGCCGCGCTTGCCGGATTCCCGACAAAACCAGTAGGGTTTCCGCTCATGCCGACCCTGCTCTCGCACCTCGACGAACTCGAGGCCGAGTCGATCCACATCTTCCGGGAGGTGGCGGCCGAGTTCGAGAAGCCCGTGCTGCTCTTCTCCGGGGGCAAGGACTCGATCGTGATGGCCCGCCTCGCCGAGAAGGCGTTCTGGCCCGCCCGCATCCCGTTCCCGCTGATGCACGTCGATACCGGACACAACTTCCAGGAGGTGCTCGACTACCGCGATCGTCGCGTCGAGGAGCTCGGCGTGAGCCTGGTGGTGGCATCGGTGCAGGAGTCGATCGACGCCGGCCGGGTGGTCGAGGAGACCGGACCGCGCGCCTCGCGGAACCGCCTGCAGACCACGACCCTGCTCGACGCCATCCAGGAAAACGGCTTCGACGCGGTGTTCGGCGGTGGCCGGCGCGACGAGGAGAAGGCCCGAGCCAAGGAGCGCGTCTATTCGTTCCGCGACGACTTCGGTCAGTGGGACCCGAAGAACCAGCGTCCCGAGCTGTGGAACCTCTACAACGGGAAACACCGCAAGGGTGAGCACATCCGGGTGTTCCCGTTGTCGAACTGGACCGAGCTCGACATCTGGCAGTACATCAAGGACGACGACATCGAGATCCCGTCGATCTACTACGCGCACCGGCGCGAGGTGTTCCGCCGCGACGGCATGTGGCTGGCGGTGTCGCCGTTCATCACGTTGATGGACGGTGAGGAGCCGGTCGAGATGACGGTGCGCTACCGCACGGTGGGCGACGCGTCGTGCACCGGTGCAGTCGAGTCGCCGGCGGCGACGGTCGACGACGTGATCGCCGAGGTGGCGGCGTCGCGCATCACCGAACGGGGCGCGACCCGGGCCGACGACAAGTTCACCGAAGCCGCCATGGAAGACCGCAAGCGCGAGGGGTACTTCTAGCCATGGAGATGAAACGGAGGCGTGGCCGGACGGCCGGGACGCCGCAGTGGAATCGACCGTCACGATGAGCGAGATGTTGCGGTTCGCGACGGCCGGATCGGTCGACGACGGCAAGAGCACCCTGATCGGACGCCTGCTGCTCGACACCAAGCAGATCTTCGAAGACCAGCTCGAGTCGGTCGAGCAGAGCAGCCGCGACCGCGGGTTCGACTACACCAACCTCGCGCTGCTCACCGACGGCCTGCGCGCCGAGCGCGAGCAAGGCATCACCATCGATGTGGCGTACCGCTACTTCGCGACCCCGAGACGCAAGTTCATCATCGCCGACACCCCCGGCCACGTGCAGTACACGCGCAACATGGTGACCGGCGCGTCGACCGCCGACCTCGCGCTCGTGCTCATCGACGCCCGCAAGGGTGTGCTCGAGCAGTCGCGCCGTCACGCGGTGATCGCGTCGCTGCTGCAGGTGAAGCACCTCGTGCTGTGCGTCAACAAGATGGACCTGGTCGAGTACTCCCAGGAGCGCTTCGACGAGATCTGCGCGGAGTTCACCGAGTTCGCCACCAAGCTCGAGATCGACGACCTCACCTTCGTCCCGGTCTCCGCGCTGCACGGCGACAACATCACGTCGCACTCGCCCAACATGCCGTGGTTCGAGGGGCCGACGCTGCTCCACTACCTCGAGCACGTGTACATCGCGTCCGACCGCAACCTCATCGACATGCGGTTCCCGGTGCAATACGTGATCCGGCCGATGAGCCACGACCACCACGACTACCGCAGCTACGCGGGCCAGATCGCCAGCGGCGCGCTGCGCCCGGGCGACGAGGTCGTGGTGCTGCCGAGCGGCTTCACGACGACGGTGGCCGGCGTCGACATGTTCGGCGGCCCGATCGAGGAGGCCGTGCCGCCGATGTCGGTGAGCGTGCGCCTGGCCGACGAGATCGACATCAGCCGTGGCGACATGCTGGCCCGGCCCAACAACCTGCCGACGGTGACGCAGGACGTCGACGCCATGGTCTGCTGGTTCAGCGACCAGCCGCTGCGCCCGGGTTCGACCTACCTGGTGAAGCACACGACGCGCACCGCGAAGGCGCGGGTGCAGTCGCTGCACTACCGCCTCGACGTGAACTCGCTGCACCGCGACGAGGTCGAGGGTGCGCTCACCCTCAACGAGATGGGGCGGGTCTCGATCCGCACCGCGGTGCCGCTGTTCGTCGACGAGTACCGACGGAACCGGATCACCGGCAGCTTCATCCTCATCGACGAGGGCACGTTCGAGACCGTCGGCGCGGGGATGATCCTCGGCCAGTCGGCTCCCTGACCGTTGAGCGAGTCGGTGAGTGCCAACGTCGTCTGGCACGAGAGCGAGGTTCCCCGCGACCAACGCTGGGCCGCCGCCGCCGTCGAGCGGCGCGACCGTGTGGCTCACCGGGCTCTCCGGATCCGGGAAGTCGACGGTGGCGAGCGCGCTCGACGGCATTGCTCACCGAGCGGGGGATCCTCACCTACACCCTCGACGGCGACAACCTCCGCCACGGGCTCAACGGCGACCTCGGCTTCTCGGCCGACGACCGGGCCGAGAACGTGCGCCGGGTCGGTGAGGTGGCGCGGCTGTTCGCCGACGCGGGGGTCGTCGCCCTGGTGCCGCTGATCAGCCCGTACCGCGCGGGTCGGGATCACGCACGGGCGCTGCACGCGGCGGCGGGGCTCCCGTTCGTCGAGGTGTTCGTCGACACGCCGATCGAGGTGTGCGAGCAGCGGGACCCGAAGGGCCTCTACGCCAAGGCCCGGGCCGGCGAGATCAAGGGGTTCACCGGGATCGACGACCCCTACGAGCCGCCCGAGCGGCCCGAGCTCACGCTCCCCGGAGGGGAGATGCCTGCCGCGGAGGCGGCGCTGCTCGTGCTCGAACTCCTGGTTGCGCACGGCGTGTGAGCGGCGCTGCACCCGAGCGGCGCTCAGCGGCGCAATTGCCGGAGTCGCCAGCGCAATCGCGGCGTGAACCCCGAGGCGCCGACGGCGGCGGCGCTCGCAATGCTCGCGCACCCAGCCGTGCACCATGATCAGTCGAAGCGCGCTCGGACACTGCGGCGGTGCAGATCGGTCAGCCCGTCCCGTGAGGGTCGCGTCCGAGCACCCGAGTCGGCAATGATTCACCGGTGATCCGCACCCGGTCGGCGCTCGAGGTGATGCCGGAGTACGTCCCTGGGCGTTCGGCGGAGTCGGTGGCGGCGAAGTACGCCATCGGCGATGTCATCAAGCTCGCGTCCAACGAGGCGCCCTTCCCGCCGCTGCCGTCGGCGCTCGCCGCCATCGACTCCGCCGCCAGCGGCGCGAACCGCTACCCCGACGACTCCGCCGCCGCGCTGCGCGGGCAGCTCGCCGCCGAATACGGCGTCACGCCCGAGCAGGTGCTGCTCGGCAACGGGTCGGTCGAGCTCTGCCGCATGGCGATCGCCGCCACCTGCGACCCCGGTGACGAGGTGATCTTCGGGAAGCCGTCGTTCGAGGCCTACCCGATCCTCGCCATGCAGGTCGGCGCCACGATGGTGCAGGTACCGCTCACCGACCACCGCTACGACCTCGAGGCGCAGGCCGACGCGATCACGGACCGCACCCGCCTCGTGTTCGTGTGCAACCCCAACAACCCGACCGGCACCACGGTCGACCGTGACACCGTCGAACGATTCCTCGAACGTGTGCCGAGCGATCTGCTCGTCGTGCTCGACGAGGCCTACCGCGAGTTCGTCACCACGCCGGGGTTCGCCGACGGGCTCGAGCTTCTGGAGGGCCACGAGAACGTGTGTGTGATGCGCACCTTCTCCAAGGCGTACGGCCTCGCCGCGCTGCGCGTCGGCTATGCCATCGCGCACGAGAGCGTGATCAGCGCGCTCCGCAAGGTGCGTGTGCCGTTCGAGGTGAACGCGCTCGCGCAGGTGGCCGCGTCGGCATCGCTCGCCGCGCAGGACGAGATGCGCGAACGCGTCGGCGAGGTGATCGCAGAACGTGCCCGCGTGTTCGACGGCATCACCGAGATCGGCATTCCGGTGGTCGAGTCGGAAGCCAACTTCCTGTGGCTGCCGATCCCAGAGCACGCGGCGGTGCTCGGTGAGTACAGCGAACGCGCCGGTGTCGTCTTGCGACCGTTCCCCGGCGTCGGCGTGCGCGTCACCATCGGCAACCACGCCGAGAACGACCGCCTCCTGAAGGTGTTGCGCGCTGCGTCGGACGACGGCGCGGCGGGCTGAGCCCGTCAACCAAGAACCGCGGATCCGGCCGGGCGCGAGGCTCGGCCGGATCCGGATCGGCGCTATCGGACTTCGTTGGCCGATGACGCGAGAGAGTCGCCGGGGACGTTCCCGCCGGTGCCACGCACCTTTGCCAGTGCACGTTCGTGGTCGGCCAGCTTCCGCTGGTACGTACGATGCGACTTCAGCTGTTGCAGATCTTTCTCGAGCCGTTCGACGAGACGGCGCACGTCGTCACCGGAGCCGGCGGAGATCAGCCGGGCGCAGCTCGTGAGCATGTCGCCCATCTCGCTGCGCACTCCGCGCCAGGACTCCTCGATGCGCTGCCGCGTCGCGTGGTCGCGACGACGTTCGGGATTCGGCAGGTTCACGGGGAGCGCGGGTGGAAGGTCGTCGACACTGGTGGGAAGGTCGTCCCAATCGTCGGGGTCGTGACCGATGTACCGATCGATGCGGTCGTCGGCGCTGCCGGCGCGTACGAGCTCACCTTCGAAGCCGTTGCCGACGAGCACGTCGGGGTCGACGCTGAGTGCGCCGGCGAGCGTGTGCAGCTGGTCGGGCGAGAGACGCTTGGCGCCCCGCTCGGCCGCCTCCAGTTCGCGGCGGCTCAGACCCGCCGACTTGGCGACGTCACGCGTGGAGGCACCTGACAGCTCGCGCACGGCGCGCAGGCGGGCGCCCATGTCTTCCGGACGGACGGCGGCGGGTTGAGAATCGACCACGGAGGAGATATCGGCCGGAACCGCTGCGACTTGACGTGACGATCGGCACCGAATCGCTCGTGTGATCAGGGCACCTCGGGCCGGCAACGGTTCTCGAGCTCGCCGATGTGCCCGATGACCGTGCGGACCACTTGCCCCGGCTCCAGGTAGGTCGGCGGCTGCATACCGTGCCCGACGCCGGCGGGCGTGCCGGTGAGGAGGAGGTCACCCGGCTCGAGGGTCACGAACTCGCTCACGTAGGTGACGAGGTCGACCGACGAGAAGACCAGTTCCGACGTGCGGCTCGCCTGGCGTGCGACGCCGTCGACCTCGCAGCGGATCTCGAGATCGGGCTCGGTGCCGCCGACCTCGTCGGGCGTGACCAGCCAGGGACCGACGGGCGTCGAGTGCTCCCACGTCTTGCCCTGGAGCCACTCGAGCGACCGGTTCTGCCAGTCGCGGCATGGAGACGTCGTTGGCGACGGTGAACCCGGCGATCGCATCGGCCGCTTCCGTTGGTGTCGCGTGACGGGTTTGCGCGCCGATCACGAGGGCGAGCTCCGCTTCCCAGTCGACCTGGTGCGAGGCCGCGGGCAACACGATGTCATCGCGCGCGCCGATCAGTGCTTCACGGAACTTTGCGAACAGCGTGGGATGGGTGGGGAGCTCGTGGCCCATCTCGAGGATGTGGTTCCGGTAGTTGAGGCCCTGGCAGACGATCTTCCCCGGGTGGGTGACGACCGGCGCGAAGTCGGCGGCGGCGAGGTCGTAGGTCGTGCCGGTCTCGGGTGCTCCACCGCGCTGGAGTACCTCACCGAGGTCGCGGGCATCGAGCTCGATGAGGGTGTCGCCGTCGACGCGGGCGGCGCGGGTGCCTTCGGGGGTCCGGATCGTCGCGAGTCTCACGTGGTGATGGTGTCACACCGTCCAGGGGTGCGATAAGTGTCATACCCCCATGATTTGATCATGGGGTGTTCGATGTGACCGATCGCCTTGATGAGCTGCGGGCCCACTCGAGCGAGTGGTTGCGGGCGCGGTCGTGAGGAGTTGGTGCGGGTCCAGCGCGAGGCGCGGACTGAGGAGTTGACGATCGTGCGGGTGCTCGACGAGCGCGGCCAGATCGACGTCACGATGGCCTCACGTGATGGCGTCTCGGAACGCATGATGCGCGACACGGTCGAGACGGCGCGGGCGTTGGAGTCGTTGCCGGCGATCGCGGCGGCGGCGCATGCGGGGGAGCTGAGCGCGGAGCAGCTCGGGTCGGCGGTCAGGCTGGCGGACGAGGAGTCGGATGCGGAGTGGGCGGCGCGGGCGCCGAACACGTCGCCGGCGGAGCTGGCGCGGTTGGCGCGGACGCAGACCAGGCCGTCGTTGGAGGATGCGCCAGGCGCGGTATGCGGCGCGGTCGGTGCGGATGTGGTGGACGGCCGACAAGACGATGTTGCACCTCCACGGCCAGTTGCCCGATGTGTTGGGGGTGAAGGTCGAGGCGACGATCAACCGGATGACGGATCGGGCGAAGCCGGTGAAGGGTCAGCCGTGGGACAGTCACGAGCATCGCGCCGCGGATGCGCTGGTGGGGATGTGCGACGCGGTGGAGGTGGCGGAGCGGATCGAGTCACCGAGGTTGGCGGCGAAGCCGTTGTTGGTGGTCGAGGTCACCAAGGACGGTCCGGCGGAGATCGCGGGGATCCCCCTCGCCGACGCGGTGGTCGAGCAGTTGCGCGCCAATGCCGGGATCGAGCCGATGTTGGTCGACGACGACGGGTCCCCGGTCGCGGTCGGGAAACGCACCTCGGGACTGTCACCGAAGGTGATACGTGCGGTCCTGTTGCGCGACGGGCATTGCCGGTGTGGGAACTGCGACGTCCGCTACGGACTGCAGATCCACCACCTTCGACCCCGGTCGTGGGGTGGGAGCGACGATCCGTCGAACCTCGCCGCAGTCTGCGTCCCGGCGGGTCATCACCAGCAGTTGATCCCGCACGGACCCTGGGCGCTGGTCGGCAACCCCAACCAACCCGACGGACTCCAACCCGCCCACCTCGACGACCTCACGGAGGAGGATGCGCGGCAACTGGGCCTTCCACCGCGGCGCGGAGGACCGAACGCCGCGTGATGAGCACGTCTGAGAATCAGCGCAGCGCTTCGGCGAGGTAGTCGATGGCGTGGGTGAGGGTGGCGACGTCGTCGGGATCGATCGCCGGGAACATCGCGATGCGGAGCTGGTTGCGGCCGAGCTTGCGGTAGGGCTCGGTGTCGACGATGCCGTTGGCCCGGAGCGCGGCGGCGATGGCGGCCGCGTCGACGTCGTCGGCGAAGTCGATGGTGCCGCTCACGTGGCTGCGCTCCGACGGCTTGGCCACGAACGGCTCTGCGAACGTGCTCGCCTCCGCCCAGCCGTACAGCAGTTCGGCGGAACGGTCGCACCGCCCGATGGTGAACTCGAGCCCGCCCTGGTCGAGCATCCAGCGCACGCTGTGCTCGAGCAGGAACAGCGACGCCAGCGCGGGCGTGTTGTAGGTCTGGTCGAGGCGGGAGTTCTCCAGCGCGATCGGGAGGCTGAGCGACGGCGGCACCCAGCGTCCGCTCGCACCGACCCGTTCGATGCGCTCGATCGCCGCGGGGGAGCAGAGCGCGAGCCAGAGACCACCGTCGCCGGCGAAGCACTTCTGCGGCGCGAAGTAGTACACGTCGAAGTGCGTCGGTTCGACGGGGAGACCACCCGCGCCGGACGTCGCGTCGACGAGCACGAGCCCGTCGTCGCCGGGACGGTGCACGTCGGTCATCACGCCGGTCGAGGTCTCGTTGTGCGGATACGCGTACGTGTCGACGGTGGCGTCGGCGACGAGCTCGGGATGCGTGCCCGGCTCGGAACGGAGCACGACCGGGTCGTCGAGGAACGGTGCCGCGGTGGTGACCGCGGCGAACTTGGAGGAGAACTCGCCGAACACGAGGTGCTCGGCGCGGTGGTCGACGAGACCGAACGCGGCGGCGTCCCAGAAGGCGGTGCTCCCACCGTTGCCGAGCAGCACCTCGTAGCCGTCGGGGAGGGAGAACAGGTCGGCCAGGCCGGTCCGGATGCTGCCGACGACCGCGCGCACGCCACGCTGGCGGTGGCTGGTGCCGAGCCAGCTGGCGCCGACCTCTGCGAGGGCCCGTGCCGCCTCCGGGCGCACCTTCGAGGGCCCCGATCCGAAGCGCCCGTCGCCGGGGATCAGCTCGGCGGGCAGTGTGACGGTGGTGGGATCGACGGGCATCGGTCGAGGTTACCGAAGGGTCCTACGAACTCCCGGAGAGTTCGTCGAGGAGCAGCACCTCGCTCGCGATGAGCTTGTGCCAGTCGCCCAGGTGGAGGCTCTCGTCCTCCCCGTGGATGCGGCTGCCGGGGTCGGCCGGGCCGAGGAGCAACGCGGGGATGCCGCCGAACGCGTCGGCGAACGGCCCGACGAACGGGATGGTGCCGCCGACGCCCATGCACACCGGGTCGCGCCCGAAGCCGGTGCGCAGCGCGCGCGTCGCCGCGTCGAACGCCCAGCCGGTCGGGTCGGTGTGCCACGCGGGGACCTCATCGAGCGCGGTGACGGTGAGCTCGAGCCCGAGGGGGACCCGGCGCTCGAAATGTTGACGGAGCGCATCGTTGAGGCGTGCCGGGTCCTGGCCACGCCCGACGCGCACGCTCACGCGCGCGCTGGCCTGCGCGACGATCTGGTTCGACGACCCCTCGATGGGATGGCCGTCGATGCCGATGACGGTGACCGACGGGCGCAACCAGAGACGTTCGAAGACCGATGTCGACGGATCGCCGGCGAGCGCCACTCCGTCGCGCAGGCCCCAGGCGCGGCGTAGGCCGTCGACGTTCTCGGGCAGCGCCGCGAGGCGGGCCCGCTCGGCGGCATCCGGAGGCAGATAGTCGTCCCAGCAGCCGTCGAAGGCGGCGTCGCCGTCCTCGTCGACGACCGTCGCGAGCATCCGCGCCAGGCCCAGCACCGGATCGGGGACCGCACCGCCGGCCATCCCGCTGTGCACCGGGCCGTCGAGCGCACGCACGGTCACGTCGACGCCCGCGAGCCCCCGCAGGGAGTAGGTCAGGCCGGGCGTGCCCACCGACCAGTTGCCGGCGTCGGCGAGGAGCAGCACGTCGGCGCGCAGGGCGTCGGCGTGCGCGGTCGAGGAACCCGGCGAGCCCGGGCGAGCCGATCTCCTCCTCGCCCTCGACCAGGACCTTCACGTTGCAGGGGAGCTCGCCTGCGGTGCGCAACCAGGCGCGCACCGCGGCGACGTGCGCGACCGCCCCGGCCTTGTCGTCGGCGGTGCCGCGGCCGAAGAGCCGACCGTCGTGCTCGCGGGGTTCGAACGGGTCCGACGACCACCGCTCGACGTAGCCGGCCGGCTGGACGTCGTGGTGCGCGTAGAGGAGGACGGTCGGCGCGCCCGGACGGCGCGTCCACTCACCCACGACGTACGGATGGTTGTCGCCGACGCGCAGCTCCCGCACGTCGTCGAGCCCCGCGTCGCGCATGAGGTCGGCCACCGCGACCGCGCACGCATCGACGTCGGCGGTGTGCGCGGGATCCGCGCTGATGCTCGGGATGCGGACGAGGGCTTCGAGGTCGTGCTGTGCGGCGTCGAGATCGTCGCGCGCGGCGCCGAGCGCGGTGTCGGTGTCCATGCCCGCCGAGGTTATGGCCGAGTCAGCTGGAGGGGGTGCGGAGCTCCTCGTACCAGAGTGGGGCCTTCTTGCGCGCCCAGGTCGCGGGCACCGTGCCGCCGATCATGCCGTCGAGCGCGTCGCCGTCGCGCAGCGCGAACATGATGTGGCCGAGCACCGCGACCCAGATGCCGAGCGCGAACCAGTCGTGGACGAACGTGGCGCCGGTGCGCCAGTCGAGCGGGAACGGCTCGAACCACTTCATGATCGACCCGGTCGCGAGCATGACGATGGCGGCGCCGCCGATGAACGCGGCGTTGAGCTTCTGACCAGGGTTGAACTTGCCGAGCTTCACGCCGGCCCGCTGGCGGCGCCGGAACCACCGGCGGTCGTCGCGTGACCAGCGGTTCAGCCGCCCGAGATCGGTGCGCAGCTGCGCACCCCGGCGGCGGCCGAGGACGGCGACGAGCAACGGGATCGGGAGCGCGAGGCCCGAGAAGACGTGCAGGGTGCGCACGAGCTCCCGGTTGCCGACGAGGGTCGAGATCGGACCCGCGTAGAGCGCGGCGCCGGTGAGCATGAGGATGCCGAAGAGCGTGGCATTCACCCAGTGCAGGGTGCGTTCGACGCGGTCGAAGCGCAGCAACGGTGGTTCCGCTTTGGGCGTGTTCCGGCGCGCCTCGCTGCGCAGCGCGCGTTCCTCGGCGATGGTCAGGCGCGGCTCAGGTGGCATCGTCGTCGCGTCCGTTCGATCGGCCGACCCACCCGTCGGTGTCGTAGCCGCGCACTTCCCAGTAGCCCTCCTCGACCTCCTCGGTGAGCTCGATGCGTGCGAGCCACTTGAGCGACTTGTAGCCGTACATCGGCGCGACGTAGAGGCGCGCGGGGCCGCCGTGCTCGTCGGACAGCGGCGAGCCCTCGAACTGGTAGGCGACGATCACGTCGTCGCGCCGGGCCTGGGCGAGCGTGAGGCTCTCGGTGTACGCGCCGTCGAACGAGTAGAAGCGGAGCGCGGTCGCGCCCGACTGCACGCCGGCGCGGTCGAGCAGCGCGGAGAGTCGCACGCCCTTCCACTCGACGTCGGGCACGCGCCATCCGGTGACGCACTGGAAGTCGCGCGTGAGCTTGGTGGGCGTTAGGGCGACGAGCTCGTCGTAGGTCAGCGTGAACGGCTGGTCGACGAGTCCGTTGACCCGCAACGTGTAGTCGGCGCGGCTGCGCGACGGGAGGCCGCCGGTGACGGTGTAGATGCGGAAGCGGCCGATGGGGAGGAGCGACGCCAGCCCGGTGCCATCCTTGGCGATGAGCGGGCCGACCTGGTCCTCGAGCCAGTTCTGCGCGCGCGCACCGAGCAGCACGCCGACGGCACCCAGGCCGACCAGCCCGAGGAACACGCGCCGGCCGACGGGCGTGCCGGTGGCCTCGGGGGTGGGCCGGGGCGCCGGGGAGTCGGGTACGGGTGCGTCGGCCACTCCTCAAGGGTACGGAGCCGCCGCTCCGTTGGATGGGCGACCCCGGTCTGGACTACGAAAGGGTGGGGGGCAACCGGCAACCGTGAGGAGACCCACCATGGCCAGTAGCGCAACGACACTCGGGATCCCGGGCTTTGGCGGCGACGTCCTCCTACCGGGCGACGCCGGTTACGACGACGCCCGCGCCGTGTTCAACGCGATGATCGACCGCAGCCCGGCGGTGATCGCGGTCTGCGCCAGCACGAGCGACGTCGTGGCCGCGGTCACCCACGCCCGCGGCGAGGGGCTGCCGATCTCGATCTACGGCGGCGGCCACAGCGTCACCGGCGCGTCGGTGGTCGACGGCGGCCTCATGATCGACATGCGGGGGATGAAGGGGATCACGGTCGACGCCGACGCGCGCACCGCACGCGCCGAGGCCGGCCTCAACTGGGGCGAATTCGACGCCGCGACCCAGGCCCACGGCCTCGCCGTCACCGGCGGGCGCGTGCCCGACACCGGCATCGCCGGCCTCGCGTTGGGGAGCGGCAGCGGTTGGCTCGAGCGCAAGCTCGGGTTCACCTGCGACAACCTGCTCGCGGCCGAGGTGGTCACCGCCGACGGACGCGTCGTGCAGGCGTCGAAGGACGAGAACGCCGACCTGTTCTGGGGGCTGCGCGGGGGCGGCGGCAACTTCGGGGTCGTCACCGCGTTCACCCTCCAGCTGCACGCGGTCGGCCCGATGGTGTTCGGCGGCATGCTCGCGTGGCCGGCGCCGATGGCCGGTGAGGTCGTGCGCTTCTGGCGCGACTTCATGACCGCGGCACCCGACGAGGTGGGCAGCGCGCTCGCGTTCATCACCGCGCCTCCGGCCGACTTCGTGCCCGAACCGGTGCGCGGCCACCCGATCCTCGGCTGCATCGTCTGTTACGCGGGCGACCCCGCGGAAGGCGCGCAGGTGATGCAACCGCTGCGCGAGTTCGGTCCGCCGCCGCTCGACCTGCTGGGCGAGATGCCCTACGTCGCGGTGCAGGACATCATCACCGACGCCAACCCGCACGGACGGCGCAACTACTGGTCGGCCGACTTCCTCGCCGAGCTCCCCGACGACGCCGTCGACGCGCTGGTCGAGCACGCGACCGCACCCGTCTCACCGTTCAGCTCGATGCTGCTCGTCGCCGGCGGTGGCGCGATCGCGCGGGTGCCCGACGACGAGACCGCGTTCGGGGTGCGGACCGCGCCGTTCAACACGCACTACCTGTCGATGTGGGAGGACCCCGCGGAGGACGAGCCGCAACATCGCGTACACGCGCGCGATCGCGGGGGCGATGAAGCCCTGGACGACCGGCCAGGTGTACCTCAACTACATCGGCGACGAGGGCCTCCACCGCGTCGAGTCGTCGTTCGGCGAGCAGAAGTACGCGCGCCTGCAGGAGATCAAGGCGAAGTGGGACCCCGACAACGTGTTCCGCCACAACCAGAACATCAAGCCCGCGTGACCGCCTGACCGAAGTTGCGTCGTTCGTACGTGCATGACACGTACCGGCGACGCAAGTTCGGTGCTGGAGGGGTCAGGCGCCGTACTTCTGGAGGCGGCCGGCGTTGGCGAGCATGAACGCCATGAGGTCCTTGGTGGGGCGCAGGCCGAGCGCGCCCTGACGGCACCAGCGCTCGCCGAACTGCTCGACGTCGTCGCGCCCGCAGCGCTCGCTCCACAGCAACGTGGGCACCGGGTGCCACGAGTGTGCGGCCATCTGTGACGGCGTCGAGTGGTCGCCGCTCACCGCGATCACATCCGGCGACAGCGCGCGGATCTGCGGGACCACCGCGTCGAGGTTCTCGATCGCCTGGATCTTGCGGGCGCGGTCGCCGTCTTCACCGGCGGAGTCGGTGTACTTGTGGTGCAGGAAGAAGTAGTCGTAGTCGTTCCACGAGTCGCGCAGGATGTCGAGCTGCTCGTTCAGATCGGCGGGACGGCCGAGCACGTCCATGCCGAGCAGGCGCGCGATCCCGCGGTACATCGGGTAGATGGCCACCGCGGCGGCCTTCAGCCCGAAGCGGGTGTCGAAGCCGGGGAGCTCGCGGTGGGTGTCGAACCCGCGGAACAGCACGACGTTGGCCTTGGGCTCGTCGGCCGAGCACCTGCCGCACCTGGGCGTCGACCTCGGCGAGGAGGTCGGCGGTGCGCTTGGCCTCGGGGTCGAGCGGTTCCGCGGCCAGCGGCGCGACCCCGGTGTGCTGCGGGTCGGTGTCGGTGAGGCGCGGGTCGAGGCCCGGCCCGCGCAGCACGACGAGCACCCGGTGCTCGCGCTCGTGGCGGAAGAACACCTCGAGACCGGGGACCGACACGCCCGACCTGCAGCTTGTCGACCACGACCTGCGCTTCGGGGTCGGGGATGCGCCCGGCGCGGCGGTCGGTGATGGCGCCGTCGGCGTCGAGCGTGGCGAGGTTGCCGCGGGCGGCGACGTCGCCGGCGCGCAGCTCGAAGTCGAGGCCGGCGGCGGAGAGCGCGCCGCGGCCGAGCTCGAACTGCTCGGGGTCGTAGCCGAACAGGCCGAGGTGGCCCGGGCCCGAGCCCGGGGTGATCCCGGGGCCGACCGGTTCGACCATGCCCGCGGTGCCCTCGCGCACGAGCTGGTCGAGGTTCGGCGTGTTCGCCTCCTCGAGCTCGGTGCCGTGGTCGGCGTCGGCGTACCCGCCCAACCCGTCCATCACGACGAGCAGGATCTTGGTGTCGGCGGGCTGGATCAACGGCGTGAGGTCCATGACCTCACGCTAGTTTGCGTCGGCCGTCGGATCCGGGGTCGATCCGATCACCGGGGCCGTGCGAGCGGTGCGCCGCAGACCGGTGATGAGCGGTGCGAACGCGCTCGCGGGAATGGGCGGGCTCCACAGGAATCCCTGCCCCACGGTGCAGCCGAGCTCGTCGAGCGCGATCCACTGCTCGACGGTCTCGACGCCCTCGGCGACGATGGTGAGCCCGAGGCTCCGGCCGAGGGTGATGATCGCCTCGGTGATCGAACGGTCGTGCTGGTCGTCGGGGAGTCCGTCGATGAACGAACGGTCGATCTTGAGCGAGTCGACCGGGAGCTGCTTGAGGTACGCGAGCGACGAGTAGCCGGTGCCGAAGTCGTCGACCGCGAGCCGCACGCCGAGGTCGCGCAGCGCGTGCATCGCGCGCGCGGACGTCTCGATGTCGTCCATCAACGCGCTCTCGGTGATCTCCAGCGACAACATCGACGGATCGACGTTCGACGACCGGATCGCCTCGCGCACCATCTCGAGGCTGGCCGGGAGACGGAGCTGCAGTGCGGACAGGTTCACCGCGAGCAGCGGCCAGTCGGTCGCGCCGTGGAGCCGGGTCAACGAGCGCAGCTCCGTGAGCGTGTGCTCCAGAGCCCACGTGCCGATGGCGACGATCATCCCGGTCTCCTCGGCGACGGGGATGAACTCGGCGGGCAGGACGACCCCGTGGCCTGCCCGATGCCACCGCAGGAGCGCTTCCGCGCCCACGACCCGGCCGTCGGCCAGGCGCACGATCGGCTGGTAGAGGAGCTCGAGCTCGTCGCGGTCGATGGCCTGGCGCAACGCGGTCTCGAGGTCGAGGCGGGCGGCGACGCGCTGCTGCAGCTCGTGGCTGAACAGCTCGATGCGCGCGCGCCCGAGGTCTTTGGCCCGGTACATGGCGGCGTCGGCGTCGCGCAAGAGCTGCTCGGCCGACGCGGAGGTGCCACCGATGGCGATCCCGATGCTCGCCGTCGCGTAGAGCTCGCGACCCGACAACGAGATCGGTTCGTGGAGCGCCGCCGCGATGCGTTCGGCGAACTCGACCGCCTCCTTCACGTTCTGGACGTCCTCGCGCACGATCACGAACTCGTCGCCGCCGAATCGCGCCACGGTGTCGGACGCCCGGATCGACGTCGACAGTCGACGCGCGACCTCGATGAGCAGCTGGTCGCCGACCACATGACCCAGGCCGTCGTTCACGAGCTTGAAACGGTCGAGGTCGAGGAAGAGCACCGCGACGCTGCTCTCGGTACGCTCGGCGCGCGCCAATGAGTGCGAGAGACGGTCGACGAGCAGCAGGCGGTTGGGGAGTCGTGTGAGGTCGTCGTGGAGCGCCTGGTGTGCGAGCGCCTCCTCGGCGCGTTTGCGGTCGGTGATGTCGCGCACCTGCACGAAGTAGTAGCTCGGCTCGTCGAGCGCGTCGCGGACGATCGTCATGTCGACGAACACGGAGACGACGCTGCCGTCGGCGCGCACCATGCGGTGCTCGCGCTGATAGTGCGGCTCGCCGCCGCGCAGGAGGCCGTCGATCCCCGTGCGCGCGCTCTCGCTCTCGGCGGGGTGGAGGAACTCGAGGGGCCGCCGACCGAGCAGCCGGTCGACCGGGTGGCCCAGCAGCTCGGCGAGCGCGGGGTTGACCGACGTGAACGTCTGCTCGAGGTCGAGGACGGCCAACCCGAACGCCGAGCGCTCGAACCCCTGGTGGAAGCGCTCCTCGGCTTCGAGCCGTTCGACGTCGGCCTGCTTGCGGTCGGTGATGTCGCGCACGTTGGCCACGTACCCGTCGACGGCTGGGACGTCGCGCATGTCGGTGAGCACCTCTTCGCACCAGCGGTACGAGCCGTCGGCGGTGCGGAACCGCCACTCCACGGTGCACGTGCCGGTGCGTTCGAGGGTGTCGTGCACGAGGTCTCGGGAGCGCTCGACGTCGTCGGGGTGGATCAGCGAACGGCTGGGGAGTCCCACGACGTCGTCGGGCCGGAACCCGAAGCGCTCGACGGCGGGGCTGGCGTAGGTGACCACGCCCTGCGCGTCGAGCACGAACGCGACGTCGGCCGAGCGCTGCACGAGGGAACGGAACCGCTCCTCCGACGATGCCAGCGCGTCACGCGCCGCGACCAGCTCGCTCACGTCGCCGGCGATCTCCGACACGCCGACGACCTTGCCGCGGGAGTCGAACAGCGGCGACATGGTGACGACCACGTTGATGGTGCGCCCGTGCTTGTGCCGGCGTGTGGTGAGCACGTTGTCGATCAACGTGCCGCGTGCCGCCGCCAGCAGCATCTGCTCGGTCTCGACCAGGCGGTCCTCGGGCACGATCGCCGCAACGTGCGCGCCGACGATCTCCTGAGCGGTGAAGCCGTAGAGCCGTTCGGCGCCCCGGTTCCAGGACTCGATGATCCCGTCGGGGGAGTGGCGGAGGATGGCATCGCTCGCCGACTCCACGATCGCGGAGAGCGCGCGCATGCGGTCTTCTGCTGCTTTGCGTCCCGTGATGTCACGGAACGAAGAGACGATCACGTCGTCGTCGGCGTCACCGTCGCCGCGGACCCGTTGGACGTCGACCTCGATCCACGCGCGGGACCCGTCGGGCCGGTCGATGGCGAGCACTTGCCCGATGACCGGTCGTCCGGTGCTGCGGACGTGTTCCGAGACGAACTCGGACGGTTCCCGACCGGTTTCGGCGTCGACGACGACCGCGGCGCCGGCCGCCACCATCACGTCGGCGAACGACGCGCCGACGACCTCGTCGGGCGAGAGCCCCAGGACCCGGGCGGCACTGCGGTTGCAGGTGATGACGCGGTCGTCGGCGCTCCAGACGATCAGGCCGTCGCCGAGCGCGTCGAAGACGCCCCGGTACCGTGCCTCGGCTGTGCTCTCGGTGGGGAGGACCTCACCGACGTGGAACGCGTTCATGCCCCGACCCCGATCTGACCTCCCCGGTATCGGGCTCCGGCGGCCGGTTCTTGAACGGGGCCACCTGCCGGCACCGCTCAGCGGATGGTGAAGACCACGGTCGCCGACACCGAGAGGGTCTCGCTGCCCGGCTGCACCGGGGTGCCGGCCGCCTTGCTCGCGTCCGCGGCGGCGTAGGCCAGCGGCACGCTGCTGGTCGACTCCGAGATCGACCGCACGTCGCCCACCTCGACCCCGGCGCCGCTCGCCAGTTGCTCGGCCTGAGCGCGGGCTCGCTTGGTCGCCTTCGTACGTGCGGCCGCGAGCAGCTGGCTGTCGTCGTCGATCGAGAACGTGATGCCCTGCACGATGATGCTGTCGCCCGCCTTCGCCGCGGCGGCGTCGACGATGCTCCCGGCCTTGCCGAGATCGCGGATCCGGGCGTTGACCGTGTTGGTGGCCTCGTACCCGGTCACGTGGTTCTGGTCGTCGACGACGGGCTGCACGAACAGGTTGTTCGTCTGGATGTCGTCGTCGGCGACGCCGGCGTCGTGCAGCGCGTCGATGACCTTCTGCGCGCGCTCACCGATGGTCTGCATCACGTCGGCCGCGGTGGCGCCGCGCCCCGAGACGCCGAGGACGAGGTCGGCCACGTCGGGGGTGCCGCGCACCTCACCGGTGCCGACCACGGTGATGGTGCGGGCGCGCGTGGCCGCGCCGGCGATCCCGCCGCCGAGGGCGAGCGCGGCGGTGACGGCAGTCATGGTGACGATGAGCGCGACGGACAGCAGGCGTTTCATGGTTCCTCCGTGGTCGGTCTGCGGGGTTGGACGGTGGGGAGGGCGGTCTGGTTCCCGTACGCTGACCGGCCGTGAGCGGGCCGGAGTACGTGTTCGAGGTCGACGGCGACGTCGCGATCCCGACCGAGCTCGCCCGCGGGCCGTGGTCGCCCCACGCGCAGCACGGCGGCGCACCGTCGGCACTGCTCGCCGGCGTGCTCGAGCGCTTCGAGGTGAGCAGCGCCACGTTCCCGGCGCGCTACACCCTCGAGCTGATGCGGCCGGTGCCGTTGACGCCATTGCGCATCGACCGGCGCGTCGTGCGCCAGGGGAAGAAGGTGCAGCTCGTGCAGGGCGCGCTCTTCGCCGACGACGTGGAGGTGGTGCGCGCCACGTTGTTGCGGCTGCGCGAGAAGGCGGTCGAGTTCAGCACCGAGCCCGCCGGCGGCGTCGATCCGCCGATGCCGCCGCCGGGGCCGGCGCAGAAGATGGGGGGCGACTGGACCCTCGACCACGGGTTCTGGAACGCGGTCGACGTCAGCCGGGTGGCGGGGGAATGGGCCACGCCGGGTCCGGCGGGGATGTGGCTGCGCCTCGCGGTGCCGATCGTGGCGGGGGAGGAGCCGACGCCGTTCCAACGCGTCGCAGCCGCGGGCGACTTCGGCAACGGCGTCGCCGCCGCCTTCGACCGCATGCGCTACTCCTGCATCAATCCCGACCTCACCATCACCCTGCACCGGCTCCCGACCACCGAGTGGGTGGGGCTGGACTCCGCGACCTACCCGGAGCGCACCGGCATGGGCGTGGCCGAGAGCGTGCTCCACGACGAGGCGGGGCGCATCGGGCGGGCCGTCCAGACCGTCCTGATCGAGGAGCTCTGAGGGTCCACCGGTCCGTCGACACCACCACACGAACGTGCAGAAGGCCCCCTTCACTGCCGGGGGCCTTCTCGCGTACTGGTGTGCCGGGTCGCGGGGGCGAATCGCCGGCCGAGCGACGGCCTAGCGACGGCCCGAGTTCGGGCGTTTGCCGTGGTTGGCCTTGTTGCGACGTGAGCGCAGCTTGCGCTTCGCGGTCTTCTTGCTCATGGATTCCTCCCGGAGAGCCGATGAGCGTAGTGGATCGTCCCGTTTTGCAACCGGTCGAGGGTGGCGAGCACGGTAGGATGCTCCGGCCGGGGGCGGCCCGACCTGGAGGATGGGGAATTGCGAGTCCAGCGATTCGGCGCCCGTCGTCGTCTGATGCTCCTCGGCGTCGTGGCCGTCGTGGCGATCGTCGCTGCGGCCTGTCTCCCGCCCCTCCGCCTCCACCGCCGACCACCACGACGACGACCACGAAGCCGCCGCCGCCGGCGATCTGCGGGGTGAGCGCGTCGTCGGCCGGCGCCGCCGCGGCCGACCCCACCACCCAGTCGAACGGCAGCGCGGGCCGCTACGCCGCGGTCGTAGAAAGCGAGGGGCGCTCGAAGGTACTGACCCGTAACGTGAGCTCCCCCGCAGAGATCGCGCAGTTCCACGCCGACGCCGCCGCGGAGGGTGACGTGATCGCCTTCGCACCCGACGGCGAGGTGCACGCCACGGCCGAGATTGCCACGTGGGGATTCGACGATTCGAAGTTCGCCACCGCGTGGAATGAGCCGACCCCGACGCCGACCACCGGCACCGGGGTGCGCGTCGCCGAGCTCGACACCGGCATCGACACCGTCCACCCCGACCTTGCGGGTCACTTCGCCAATTCGCCTGGCGCCGACCTCGTCGCGGCGTACGCTCCGACGAGGCTCACGCCGTCGCAGCCTGCGCTCGACCCGCCCCCGCCGGCGACCTCCGACCCCTCGACGAGCGGGCACGGCACTCACGTGGCCGGGATCCTCGCCGCGACCGCGGGGAACGGCCTCGGGGTCGTGGGCGGCGCGCCCGGAGTGACCCTGGTGCCGGTGCGGGTGCTCAGCTCCAACGGATCGGGTTACTACGCCGACGTCGCCGCCGGCATCCTCTGGGCGGCCGACGTCACCAAGGGCAACGCGCAGGTCATCACGATGAGCCTGGGTGGTAGCAGTACCAACGACGCGGTCACCGCGGCGGTGGCGAGCGTCCAGGACCTCTCGAACCCCAACTACACGCACCCCGTGATCACGGTCGCGGCCGGCAACTCGTCGTGCAGCAACACGCAGTTCCCCGCGTCGCTGGGGACGACCAACCCGCAGGTGCTCTCGGTGTCCGCGCTCTGCAAGGTCGGCGTCACCAGTTTGTGCCCGTCCACGACGCCGTGGCCGGCCGACGGCGCGTACAAGCTGGCGACCTACTCGTCGTTCGCGTGGAACGGCACCGGATCAGCGTCGGGCATCGCCGCTCCGGGTACCGAGATCAACTCGACCCTCCCCCTCGCGACGTATGGCGTCAAGAGCGGCACCTCGATGGCGACGCCGTTCGTCGCCGCCACGGCCGCGCTGGTGATCGCGCACTGCGGGTTGTCGGATTCGTACACCGCTGCCGATGTGGTCGACCGGCTCGAAGCGTCGGCCCGCGATCTCGGTCCGGCCGGGCCCGACAAGCTCTACGGCTTCGGGATGCTCAACGCCGACGCCGCGGTGCAGGCCTGCTGACCCCCACCCGGGTGCGGCCGCGACCTCCCGGTAGGTTGGAGCCGTGGAACGCCTCGGCCTCGTCGGTCTCCCCAACAGTGGCAAGTCGAGCCTGTTCAACGCGCTGACCGGCGCGTCGACGGTCGTGGCGCCCCACCCGTTCTCGACCACCGAGACCGCGGTCGCGCTCGCCCAGGTCCCCGACGAGCGGGTCGACCTCCTCGGCAAGATGTCGAACTCCAAGAAGCTGGTGTACACCGGCTTCGAGATCGTCGACATCGCCGCCCTGGTGAAGGGTGCGAGCACCGGTGAGGGCCTGGGCAACCGGTTCCTGGGCTCGCTGCGCGACTGCGACGCGATCCTCTACGTGCTGCGTGCGTTCGAAGACCCGTCGGTCCCCGGCGACACCGACGCCCAGGCCGACCTCGACACCCTCGAGCTCGAGCTCGTGCTCGCCGACCTGGCGTCGGTCGAGGGCCGCCTCTACCGCCAGCAGCGCGCCGCCAAGGGCGACAAGTCCTTGGCGGCCGAGATCGCCGCGCTGGAACGCGCCGCCGCGCTCCTCGGCGACGGCATGCCGCTCTACCGGGCCGACGTCACCGACGACGAGCGCGAGCTCCTCGCACCCGCCTTCTTGCTCACCACGAAGCCGGTGCTCGTCGTCGTCAACATCGGCGAAGACCAGCTCGACGCGGTCGACGACCTGGTCGCGCCGGTGCGCGAAGGCGTCGACGCGCTGGGTGTGTGCCTGCAGCTCGAGGCCGAAGCGGCCCAGCTCGATCCCGAGGCACGCGTCGAGCTGCTCGACGGTCTGGGCCTCGGTGAGGGTGTCGTGCCGCGCGTCGCGCGCGCCGCGTACCACCTCCTCGGTCGGCGCACGTTCCTCACGACCGGCGACACCGAATCGCGCGCGTGGACCTTCCGCGCCGGGGCCAAGGCGCCCGAGTGCGCCGGCGTGATCCACTCCGACCTGCAGCGTGGCTTCATCCGGGCCGAGGTGATCTTCTGGCAGGAGCTCCTCGACATCGGCTCGTGGACCAAGGCCAAGGAGCAGGGCAAGCTGCGCGTCGAAGGGAAGGACTACGAGGTCGTCGACGGCGACGTGCTCGAGATCCGCTTCAACGTGTGACGAGGATCCGGAGATGGCCTGGCTCGTACGCGACGGTGAGGTGCTGGCCGCAGTCGAGATCGCCGCGACGGCACGCGCCCGGCGTCGGGGCCTGATGCACCGCGACGCGTTCGAGGGCGCGCTGGTGCTGCGGCCGTGCCGCAACGTGCACACCGCCGGCATGCGGTTCCCGATCGACGTCGCCTTCTGCGACGCCGACGGCGTGGTGCTGCGCACGACGACGCTGGCGCCGTGGCGGATCTCGCCGGTGGTGCGCCGCGCCGCGTTCGCGGTCGAGGCCGAGGCCGGCGCGTTCGACCGGTGGCGACTGGCGCGGGGCGACTGGCTGGAGCTGCGAGCGTGAGCGAACGATCGCGGGACGGGTATCCCGGCCCGCAGCGAGCGAACCATCGAGTGGTGAGCGACGCCTTGGTGCTCGTCGCCACCCCGATCGGCAACCTCGGTGACCTGTCGCCGCGCGCGGTCGAGGCGTTGCGCGACGCCGACGTCATCGCGGCCGAGGACACGCGGCGCACCCGCGCGCTGCTCACCCACGCCGAGATCCCGGCCGCGGGTCGGCTGCGCGCCGTGCACGCGCACAACGAGCGGGAGAGCGCCGCGTGGGTCGTCGAGGCGGTGCGCGCCGGCATCGGGTGTCGCCTACGTCACCGACGCCGGCATGCCCGGCATCTCCGATCCCGGCGAGCGCCTCGTGCGGGCCTGTCTCGACGCCGGGCTCGCGGTCGACATCGTGCCGGGCCCGAGCGCGGTGCTCACCGCGCTCGTGCTGTCCGGGTTCCCGACCGACCGCTTCGTGTTCGAGGGCTTCCTGCCGCGTCGGGGCGTCGTGCGCCGCGAGCGCATCGCCGCGCTCGTGTCCGAGACGCGGACCGTCGTGCTGTACGAGTCGCCCAAGCGGGTGCACGCGACGCTGACCGCAGCTGCTCGACCGCGTGCGGCCCGCTGCGCGAGGTCGCCGTCGCCCGCGAGCTCACCAAGCTGCACGAGGAGGTGTGGCGGGGCACGCTCGACGAAGCCGTCGGGCACGTGGAGCTCACCGAACCGCGCGGTGAGCACGTGCTCGTGCTCGCGCCGGCGCCCCCACGCCGGAGGCCAACGACGACGAGATCGACGCGCACGTGCTCCGCCGCGCTCACCGAAGGCCTGTCGACCCGCGACGCCGCCGCCCGCGTCGCCCGCGACCTCCGGGTGCCACGCCGCCGCACCTACGACGCCGCCATGCGCCTGAAGCCCAGGACGCGCCTGACCGCGACCAAGGTTGCGTCGCAGAGACGTGCAATACACGGTATGTCCGACGCAACCTCGGGCAATAGGGTGGGCGGCACCATGCCGGAGCCCTTCTACGTCACCACGCCCATCTACTACGTGAACGACGCGCCCCACATCGGGCACGCGTACACGACGGTCGCGGCCGACGTGCTGGCCCGCTGGCGGCGCCTCTGGGGCGACGACGTCGTGTTCCTCACCGGCACCGACGAGCACGGCCTCAAGATCCAGCGGGCGGCCGAGGCGCACGACGTCACCCCGCTCGAGTGGGCCGACCGCAACAGCGCGCTGTTCCGCGCCGCGTGGGACGGCCTCGACATCACCTACGACGACTACATCCGCACCACCGAGCCCCGCCACCGCCGGGCGGTGCAGGAGTTCCTCCAGCGGGTCTACGACAACGGCGACATCGAGCTCGACAGCTACGAGGGCCTCTACTGCGTGGGCTGCGAGCTCTACTACAAGGAGGACGAGCTCGACGACGGCCTCCGCTGCCCGATCCACGGCACCGTGGTCGAGCACGTCACCGAGGAGAACTACTTCTTCCGGCTCTCGCGCTACGAGGACCGCCTGCTCGAGCACTACACCGAGCATCCCGAGGCGGTGCAGCCGGCCGGGAAGCGCAACGAGGTGCTGGGCCTCATCAAGCAGGGGCTGCTCGACTTCTCGATCAGCCGCACGTCGATCTCGTGGGGCATCCCGCTCCCGTGGGACGACCGCCACGTCGCCTACGTGTGGTTCGACGCGCTGATCAACTACTGCACCGCGGTCGGCTACCCCGACGACCGTGCGCGGTTCGACCGCTACTGGCCGGTCGACTACCACCTCATCGGCAAGGACATCCTCCGCCAGCACGCGGTCTACTGGCCGGCGATGCTGCATGGCCGCGAACGAGGCGCCGCCGCAGACCGTGTTCGCGCACGGGTACCTGCTCGTCGGCGGCGAGAAGATGAGCAAGACGCGCCTCAACCAGATCGCGCCCGCCGACCTCGTCGCCGACTTCGGCGTCGACGGCTTCCGCTACCACTTCCTCGTCGACCAGCGCTTCGGTCCCGACGGCGACTTCAGCTACGAGGCGATGGTCGCGCGCTACAACGCGGACCTCGCCAACAACTTCGGCAACCTCGCCAACCGCGTGCTCAACATGGCGGTGAACTACTGCGGCGGTGTCGTGCCCGACACGCGCGCCGACGGCCCGCTGGTCGAGGCTGCGGCCACCGCGTTCGGCACGCTCACCGCGCGGCTCGAGGAGCTCGACTACTCGAGCGGCTTCGGCGCGGTGTGGGACCTCATCCGCGCGACGAACAGCTACATCGAGGAACAGCAGCCGTGGGCGCTCAACAAGGCAGGCGACACCGCACGCGGTCGCGGCGGTGCTCGGCGACTGCCTGGAGGCGCTGCGGATCGTCGCGCTCCTCGCGTCGCCGTTGATCCCGCGCGCGACCCGTGAGCTCTGGCGCCGGCTCGGGCTCGCCGGCACGCCCGACGAGCAGCGGCTCCCCGAGGCCGCGGCCTGGGGAGGCCTGCCCGCGGGCTCGCCGCTGGAGAAGGGCGACCCGCTGTTCCCGCGGATCGACACCGCGGCGTGACCAGCCGGTGACCTGGGTCGACAGCCACTGCCACCTGGGGTGGGAGGGGTCCGAGGCCGATCCCGACACCGAGGTGCAGGAGGCCCGGGAGGCCGGGGTCGCCGCCCTGGTCTGCGTGGGCACCGACCTGGCGTCGTCCCGCCGGGCGGTCGAGTTCGCCGGGCGCCATCCCGACGTGCGCGCGACCGTCGGCCTCCACCCCCACGACGCTTCGCGCCTGGCCGAGGAATGGCCTGCGCTGGAGGCCCTGGCCCGGGAGCAGTCCGAGCTCGTGGTCGGCATCGGCGAGGGGGGCTTCGACTTCTTCTACGAGCACTCCGACCGCGCCGCCCAGGAAGACGCCTTCCGCGCCCAGATCGGGTTGGCGCGCGACCTCGACCGCGCGCTCGTGATCCACTCGCGCGACGCGTGGGACGACACCTTCCGCGTGCTCGCCGACGCGGGCGTCCCCGCGCGCACCGTGTTCCACTGCTTCACCGGCGGCCCCGACGAAGCGCGACGCGCGCTCGACCTCGGCGCGTACCTCTCGTTCAGCGGGATCGTCAGCTTCAAGAACGCCGACGACGTGCGCGCCGCCGCCGCCATCGTCCCGCGCGACCGGCTCCTCGTCGAAACCGACGCGCCGTACCTCGCGCCGGTCCCGCACCGCGGGCGTCCGAACCGGCCCGGCGTGGGTCGTCGACGTGGGGGTGGCGCTCGCCGCCGCCGTCGACCGACCGGTCGACGAGATCGCCGAGGTCACCCGGCGGAACGCCACCGCGGTCTTCGGACACCCCCACTGACCTGCACTGATCCGACCCGCGGGGCGGATCATTGCCGAGCCGGGTGGGGTTGACTACCGTGGCACCTTCGTCTCCGTACGCGGGTGGAAGCGCTCTCGGGACGCCACGCAACACTGACGTACTCGACGCAAGGGACGGACCGATCACCGAGAAGCTGAACCGTCCCGCGGGCTGCGGACCGGCCGTGCGGATTCACCTCCGTCGTTCACCGGCGGGGTTGCCCGCGCACGTCACCAGCGTGATCGGGCCGTCGCCGGCGCGTGCCGAGCCGCACGACGCGGCCTCGTGGCTGCCCGTCCCCGACCCGCACGCGCTCCCGTCGATCGAGGCGCTGCTCGAAGCGGCCACCCCGCTCGTCGATCTCAGCTCCGTCACCATCCACCTCGCGGCGATCGAAGCCGCCGTCGCGCCGTCGCCCGCGCGTGCCGAGCCGCACGACGCCGCCGCCTGGTTGCCGCTGCCCGACGACGTCCACGACCTCCCGCCGGTCCACGCGCTGCTCGACCCCCACCCCGAGGTGCAGGCCGCCGTCGTCGCCGAGGCCGAGGCGGTCGTCGCCGACGCCCTGGCCGCCGCCGAGGCCACCTCGGCCCCGTCACCCGCCCGGGCCGAGCCCCACGACGCCGCCGCCTGGCTGCCGCTCCCGCTCGACCACGAGCTGCCGGCGGTCACCGACCTCCTCGAGGAGGCGACGCCCCCGCCGGCGACCCGCCGGGGCAAGCTCGCCCGGGTCGTCCCGGCCCCCCGGGTGCTGGGCATCGCCCTGCTGGTCGTGGCCACCGTGCTGGCCGGTGGCTGGGCCGTCACCAACCTCTTCGCCCCGGCCGGCTCGCAGATCACGCTCCTGGTCGACGGCACCCGCAGGGAGATGCGCACCGAGGCCGTCTCGGTCGGCACCCTGCTGAAGGCGCGAGCACGTCACGCTCGGGCCCGGCGACGTCGTGGTGCCGGCGGCCGAGCTCTGCGCTGCACGACGGCCTCCACGTCGACGTCCTGCGCTCGTTCCCGGTCACCGTCGACGTCGACGGCACCGTCCGCACCGTCCGCACCGTCGAGACCTCGGCCGCCGGTCCTGGCCGAGCAGCTCGACCTCGGCAAGCTCACCGCGGTGCGCAACCAACCCGGTCGGCTCGCGGCCGGCGTCGACCGTCGTCTACCGCACGCGCATCAGCGGCTCGCTCAAGATCGACAACCAGACGGTCACCTTCGACTCGCCGTCGCGCACCGTCGACGAGCTGCTGCAGTCCTACAACGTGCACCTCGGCGGCGACGACTTCGTCGTGCCCGCGCTCGGCACCGTGCTCGCCGACGGCGCCAGCGTCGCGGTCGTGCGCGTCGGTGCCGCGGTCACCCAGGAGACGCGGCCGATCCCGTTCGACACCGTGCAGCAGGCCGACCCCGACCTCCCGATCGGTCAGACCCGCGTGATGCAGCAGGGCAAGAACGGCACCATGGTCGTCACGTACCGCCAGCGGGTCGAGAACGGCGAGAAGGGCGACCGCACGGTCATCTCGAGGTGCCCTCGGTCGGAGCCGACGCCGAAGATCATCGGCTACGGCACCTACGCCGGATCCGCACTGGGACGAGCTTGCGAAGTGCGAGTCGGGTGGCCGTTGGGACACCGTCGACTCCGGCGCCCAACGGCTACGACGGCGGCCTCGGCATCTACCGCGGCACCTGGCGGGCGTACGGCGGCGCCGAGTTCGCGCCCAACGCGGGCCTCGCCACGCGCGAGCAGCAGATCATCGTGGGCATGCGCATCTACGACGACCTGGGTTGGGACCCGTGGGGGTGTGCGAACAACGTGCTGCACTGGCCGCAGTGGAGCATGTGAGCGTCCGAAGCAGCTGACGGCTACCCGGTAGCGTCCACGGCGATGGCGATGCTCACCCCGGCGACGGTCCACGCGCTCCTCGACGCGCACGGGCTGCACCCCAAGCGGAGCCTCGGCCAGAACTTCCTCGTCGATCCCAACACCGCGCGCCGCGTGGTCGCGCTGGCCGACTTGTCTCCCCGGACACGCCGGTGCTCGAGATCGGTCCCGGTCTCGGTTCGCTCACGTTGGCGCTGCTCGACGCCGGCCACGACGTCGTGGCGCTCGAGCTCGACGACAGGCTGGCCGCGGTGCTGCGAG
This sequence comes from uncultured Actinomycetes bacterium, assembly GCA_963725775.1. GTDB lineage: Bacteria > Actinomycetota > Acidimicrobiia > IMCC26256 > DASPTH01 > DASUAS01. The sequence goes on along the minus strand of CAVRZT010000004.1, from coordinate 402,347 downwards.
AGGTGCTCGTCGACGCCGAGACCGACGCGCAGGCGGACGGCGGTGCCCCGCCCGCGCCCGGGTCGAAGCTCGGCGACGCCACCACCGTCGATCTCGACGCCCTGCTCGGCCCCGACGCCGGGGTCGTGGGCGTGCGTGTCGAACCTGCCCTACAACGTCGCCGTGCCCGTGGTCATGCGCCTGCTGGAGACCGGCCCCGCCGGTCGACCGCATCCTGGTGATGGTGCAGCGGGAGGTGGGGGAGCGCCTGGCCGCCGGGCCCGGCGACGAGCAGTACGGCGCGGTCTCGGTGAAGGTCGCCTACTTCGCCGAGGCCCAGGTGGTGGGCCTGGTGCCCGCCGACGGTCTTCGTGCCCCGGCCCAAGGTCGACTCGGCGCTGGTGCGGCTCGCACCGGCGCGCCGAGCCGCCGGTGTCGGTGCCGTCGGCCGACGACCTGTTCGCGCTCGTGCGCGCCGGCTTCGCGCAGCGCCGCAAGATGCTGCGCCGGTCGCTGCTGCCGGTGCTCGGCGCGCGCACGCCCGAGGTGCTGACTGCCGGCGGGCATCGCGCCCACCGCCCGGGCCGAGGCGCTCGGGCTCGAGCAGTGGGCGGCCCTGGCCCGCAGCGCGGCGACCGCGGAGGCTGCGTGAGGCTTGCCCGCGTCCGCGCCACCGCCTACCCCAAGCTGAACCTGTCGCTGCGGGTGCTCGGCCGTCGTCCCGACGGCTACCACGACCTCGAGTCGTTGGTGATCTCGCTCGGGCAGCCGCACGACGTGCTCGAGGCCTACGCGGTGCCCGCGCCCGGTGGCGTGCAGCTGGAGGTCGGCGGCGTCGAGGTCGGAGAGGACGTGCCGTCCGACCACCGCAACCTCGCGTTCATCGCCGCCGAGAAGCTGCTGGTGCGCGCGGGTCGGTCGGGTCACGGGGTGCGGCTCGTGCTGCGCAAGCACATCCCCGCGGGCGGCGGGCTCGGCGGCGGCTCCGCCGACGCGGCCGCCGCGCTGCTCGCGGTCCGCGAGCTGCATCGACGTCGACATCGACGACGCCGGGGTGATGTCCATCGCCGCCGAGGTCGGTTCCGACGTGCCGTTCTGCGTGCAGCGGCGGCGCGGCCTGGATGCGCGGGCGGGGCGAGATCATCGAGCCGGTGTCGGTGGCGACCGGGCTCGCGTTCGTGGTCGCGATCCCGCCGTTCCGCCTGTCGACGCCGAACGTGTACCGGGCGTGGGACCAGCTCGGCGGCCCCCGCTCGGAGCGCGTCGTGCCCGCGCCCGCGGCGACTGTCGCACATCATTCCCGAGCTGGTGAACGACCTCGAGCCCGCGGCCGAGGCGCTCGAGCCGCGCATGCGCGAGTTCCGCGCCGCGTTCGAGAGCCGCGACCGGCGCGCCCGCGCTGCTCGCGGGCAGCGGATCGGCGTACGTCGTGCCGATCGCCGACGCCGCGACGACTGCCGGGTCTCGTCGATCAGGTCGGGCGGCGGTTGCGGGTCCCGGTGGTGGGGACCACGAGCGTGTCGCGAGGAGTGCGACTCGCCAGCTGAGCTCGGAAGCTCAGCTGCTACCGGCCCTGATCGTGGTTGATTCCGCTCCGCCGTCCCGCCCTCCGGGCACGGCTCGGCTTCATCGTCCCTGCTGACGGCGCTGCCAGCGCGTCTTCTTCAGAAGCTTCTTGTGCTTCTTCTTCCGCATGCGCTTGCGGCGCTTCTTGATCAGTGAGCCCATGGCGGGTCGCAAGCTAGTCGGCCCCGGTCCGGAACCTGCACATCAGGTACCGTTCTCGACGGACGGTCGGGGGTGGTGTAACGGCAGCACGGGGTCCTTTGGAGTCCCAAGTCGAGGTTCGAAACCTCGCCCCCGAGCGCACCCCCAGAAAGAACGAGCATGACGAACCAGATCCGACCGGTGAGCGCAGTGGTGCTGGCGGCGGGCGAGGGCACCCGGATGCGCTCGTCGACGCCCAAGGTGCTGCACCCGCTGTGTGGCCGTCCGATGCTGCTCCACGTGCTCGACGCCCTGGAGCTGCTCCCGCTGGAACGGATCGTGGTCGTCGTCGGCCACGCCGCCGAGCACGTCACCAAGACGCTCCAGGAGCAGCTCGCGGGCGCCCGTCCCGGTCGAGTTCGTCGAGCAGCCCCGCCAACGGGGCACCGGCGACGCGGTCAGCGTCGCGCTCACCGCCAACGCCTTCGACCACGACCTCGAAGACGACCTGATCGTCGTGGCCGGCGACGTCCCGCTGCTCCGGGCCGAGACCCTCGCCAGGCTGGCCACCGAGCACCGCCACGCCGACGCCGCCGCCTCGCTGCTCACCGCCCGCGTCGCCGATCCCACCGGGCTACGGCCGCATCGTGCGCGACGCCCAGGGCCGGGTCGACCGCATCGTCGAGCAGGCCGACGCCGATCGCCGACGAGCTCGCCATCGACGAGGTCAACCCGTCGATCTACTGCTTCCGCCGCGGCCTGCTCGCGCCGGCGCTGCGGCGGCTCAGCCCCGAGAACGCGCAGGGCGAGTACTACCTCACCGACGTCGTCGAGGTGCTGCGCCAGGCCGGGCACGTCGTGCTCGGGGTCGAGGCCGACGACCCCACCGACGCGTTCGGCGTCAACGACCGCGCCCAGCTCGCCGAGGCCGAGGCCGAGCTGCGGTCGCGGATCAACCTGCGGTGGATGCGCGAGGGCGTCGGCATGACCGATCCCGCCGCGCACCTACCTCGACACGACCGTGCGTGCTCGCCCCCGACGTGCAGCTGCTTCCCGGGCACGATGCTGGCGGGGCGCACCGTCGTCGGCGCGGGCTCGGTGATCGGCCCCGACACGCAGCTCGTCGACACGGTCGTCGGCGACGGCGCGGTCGTGCGCCAGACCGTCGCCCGCGACTCGGAGATCGGCGACGACGCGACCGTCGGTCCCGTACGTCTCCCTCCGGCCGGGCACGCGCCTCGCTGCCGGCGCGCACGTCGGCACGTTCGTCGAGATGAAGAACTCCGAGATCGGCGAGGGCGCCAAGGTGCCGCACCTCTCGTACGTGGGCGACGCCGAGATCGGCGCCGGCGCCAACATCGGCGCCGGCAACATCACCGCGAACTACGACGGCAAGGAGCAAGCACCGCACCAAGGTCGGCAAGGACGCCCGTACCGGGTCGAACACCGTGCTCGTCGCGCCGGTCGAGGTCGGCGACGGTGCGTACACGGGCGCCGGCGCGGTGGTCACCCGCGACGTGCCTCCGGGCGCGCTGGCGAAGGGCGTCCCCGCGTCGATCGAAGAGGGGTGGGTCGCGAAGCGCGAGGATGATGCTCGACACGAGCCGGCACGCGGCGAGAGGGCGAGAGCTGATGGAGCTGGTATCGAAGAAGAAGCTCATGCTCTTCGCGGGCCAGGGCAACCACGAGCTCTCGCAGGAGATCGCGGAGTGCCCTGAAGGTCCCGCTCGGCGACGTGAAGCTGAGCACCTTCGCCAGCGGCGAGCTCTACGCGCGCTACGGCGAGAGCATCCGGGGCGCCGACGTGTTCGTGGTGCAGAGCCACTGCGAGCCGATCAACGACCGCATCATGCAGCAGCTGCTCATGATCGACGCCGCCAAGCGCGCGTCGGCGAAGCGCATCACCGCGGTGTGCCCGTTCTACGGCTACGCCCGTCAGGACCGGAAGGCCGAAGGGCGCGAGCCGATCTCGGCCCGGTCTGCTCGCCGACCTGCTCACCGTGGCCGGTGCCGACCGCGTGATCACCGTCGACCTCCACACCGGTCAGATCCAGGGCTTCTTCGACTGCCCGGTCGACCACCTCACCGCGGTGCCGCTCCTCGCCGACTACCTGGCCCGCGAGATCGACCGCGACGGTGAGGTCGTCGTCGTCTCCCCCGACGCCGGTGGCCTCAAGCTCGCCCGTCGCTTCGCCAACTGCCTCGAGGGGCGCGAACGTCGAGTCCGACCTCGCCTTCATCGACAAGCGCCGGCCCAAGGGCACCCACAACGTGGCCGAGGCCACCGACGTCGTCGGCAAGGTGGCCGGCGGCGTCTGCATCCTGGTCGACGACATGATCGACACCGCCGGCACCATCGTCTCGGCGGTCAACCTCCTCATGCACCGGGGCGCCGGCGAGGTCTGGGTGGCGGCCACCCACGGGGTGCTGTCGGGGCCGGCCGTCGACCGGCTGAAGAACGCCCCCGTGCGTCAGGTGGTGGTCACCAACACCCTCCCGATCCCCGACCGAGAAGCACTTCGACGCCCTCCACGTGCTCTCGATCGCCCCGATCATCGCCGAGGCCCTCGACGCCGTCTTCGAGGACACCAGCGTCAGCGAGATCTTCCGCGGCGACAACGTCTAAACTCGACCGCCTTCGTGTTCCGAGCCGTTTCCGACGGCTGAAAGGCCCTGTTTCGCCATGCCTGACATCACGCTCGCCACCGAGCCGCGCACCGCCCGGGGATCACGCCCCGCCGGCCGCCTGCGCCGTCAGGGCAAGGTCCCGGCCGTCGTCTACGGCCTCGGCGCCGACACCGTGGCGATCACGGTCCCGTCGCGCGAGCTGCAGCACATCCTCGCCGGGCGAGAGCGGCGCCAACACGCTGATCACCCTCGACGTCGACGGCGAGAGCGTGCTCACGCTCGCCCGCCAGATCCACCGCCACCCCACGCGGGGCGAGCTGGTGCACGTCGACTTCATCCGCATCCGTCGTGACGTCGCGGTGAGCGCCGAGATCCCGATCCACCTGCTCGGCGAGGCGACCGGCGTGAAGGACGGCGGTCTGCTCGAGCAGCTGCTCTTCCAGCTCACCGTCGAGGCGATGCCCGGCAACATCCCGGTGTCGATCGAGATCGACGTCTCCGAGCTCGCCATCGGCGACCAGCTGCGCGTCGAAGACATCCCGCTGCCCGAAGGCGTGGAGACGCAGGCCGAGGCCGACTTCGTCGTCGCCCAGGTCGCGGCGCCGCGCGTCGTCACCGAGGCCGAAGAGGGCGAAGAGGGCGAAGGCGTCGAGGGCGAAGCCGCCGAGGGGGGCGAGGCGTCCGCCGCCGAGGCCTCGGACGACTCCGGCGACGAGTAACCCGTGCTGCGGCGTCGGGGCACCGCCGCCGACCTGCTGGTGGTGGGGCTCGGCAATCCCGGCGACGAGTACGCGCGCACGCGCCACAACGTCGGTGCCGAGACCGTCGAGCTGCTGGCGAAGCGTCACGACGCCGACGCTGCAGCAAGGGCAAGGAGCGGGCGCGCGCCGACCAGGTGCGCATCGGCTCGGCGCTCGTCGCGCTGGCCGTCCCGCTCACGTACATGAACGACTCCGGGCTCGCGGTCACCGCGCTGGCCCGGCGCTACGGCGTCGAGCCCGAGCAGATCGTGATCGTGCAGGACGAGCTCGACCTGCCGGTCGGCGCGCTCAAGGTGAAGAACGGCGGCGGCCTCGCCGGGCACAACGGACTGCGCTCGATCAAGGCGCACCTGCACTCCGACGCGTTCCTCCGCGTGCGCATCGGTGTGGGCAAGCCGGCGTCGAAGGAGCAGGGCGTCGACCACGTGCTCAAGAAGTTCTCCAAGCGGGAGCGCGCCGAGATCGACGTCACCATCGAGCAGGCCGCCGACGCGGTCGAGTGCATCGCGACCGACGGCATCGACGTCGCCATGAACCGCTTCAACTGATGCAATCGCTGCTTTCGCCGCAACCCTCGCACGGCGCGTACCGCCGCCCGCGCGTGCCGGTCGCGCGACCGGCCCCCCCTCGCCGCCTCGCCCCGCTCCTCGCCGAGGAGCCCGCTGCGCGTGGTGATCAGCCGGCAGTCGACGGTGGCGGTGCCCGACGCCGCTCGCGGGCTGTTCGTGGCGGCGCTGGCGGGCGTCACCACCCGCCGCCCGTTGCTGCTGGCGGTGCCGACCGGCGCCGAGGCCGAGCGCCTGGTGCGCGACCTCGGGCAGTTCCTCGGCGCAGGTGAGGTCGAGCTACTTCCCGGCGTGGGAGACGCTGCCGTTCGAGCGGGTGTCGCCGTCGTTCGAGACGATGGGGCGGCGCCTGCGGGTGATGTGGCGGCTCCGGTCGGGCACGCCGCCCGCGGTCGTCGTCGCACCCGTGCGCGCCCTGGTGCAGCGGCTCGGCCCACACGTCGAGGCGGTCGAGCCGGTGGCGATCCGCCCCGGCGACCACGTCGACCGCGACGAGCTGGTCGCGCACCTGGTCGCCGGCGGCTACCGCCGCGAGTACCAGGTCGAGGCGCGGGGCGAGGTCGCGGTGCGGGGCTCGATCGTCGACGTCTACCCGTCGACCGACGACCATCCCGTGCGCATCGACCTCTGGGGTGACGAGGTCGACCGCCTCTCGGCGTTCGCGGTCGCCGACCAGCGCTCGACCCACGACGTCACCGAGGCGTGCATCTTCCCGACCCGTGAGCTGCTCCCCACCGACGAGGTGCGGGCCCGTGCGGCCGAGCTCGTCGCCGAGCAGCCGTGGGGCCGCGAGCAGTGGGAACGCCTCGCCGACGGCCAGGTGTTCGACGGCATGGAGTCGTGGCTTGCCCTGGTTCACCGGATCGGGAGCACCTCCTCACCGACCTGCTGCCCGACACCGCGCTCGCCCTGCTCGTCGAGCCCAAGCGCATGCGCGACCGCGCCCAGGAGCTGCTCGACGAGGAGGCCGCGTTGGCGGCGACCCTGTCCGTCACCTGGGGCGCGGGCGGCGAGCGCGATCTGCCCCGGCTCTCGCTCGAGTTCGAGCGGTTGCTCGCGCACACCGGTGCCGGCGCGGTGTCGCTGCTGTCGACGCCCGACGGCCCCGACACCCAGCGGCTGGCGGCCAGCGCGTTCGACCCGGTGGTCGGCGACTCCGACGCCCTGGCCCGGCGCCTGCGGGCGCTCGCGGGCGAGGGCTACCGTGTCGTGCTGGCCGCCGAGGGCACCGGTTCCGCGCAGCGGCTGCACGACATCCTCGCGGGCGAGGGGCTCGACGCCGCGGCCGGCGAGCCCGCGCCCGGCGCGGTGCGCCTGCTGGTCGCGCCGCTCGAGCGCGGGGTGGTGCTCCCGGGCGCGCACCTCGCGCTCGTCGCCGAAGCCGACCTCACCGGCCGTCGACGCGTGCACCGGCGCGCGCGCGGTGCCCGGCGGGGGCACGACTACTACGACGCGCTCGAACCCGGCGACTACGTCGTGCACTACCAGCACGGAGTCGGTCGTTACCTCGAGATGAAGCCGCTCACCATGGGCGGCATCGAGCGCGACTACCTCTGGCTCGAGTTCAAGGACGGCAAGGTCTACGTACCGACCGACCAGGTCGGGCTGGTGCGCAAGTACACCGGCGGCGAGACCCCGTCACTCAACCGCATGGGTGGCGCCGACTTCGAGAAGCAGCGCGCCCGCGTGCGCAGCGCGGTGCGCGAGATCGCCGAGGAGCTCGTCGTGCTCTACCGGCAGCGCCTCGCCACGCCCGGCCGTGCGTTCGGCCCCGACACGCCGTGGCAGCACGAGGTCGAGGAGGCGTTCCCGTTCGAGGAGACGCCCGACCAGATGCAGGCCATCCTCGACGTCAAGGCCGACATGGAGCGGCCGGTTCCCGATGGACCGGCTGGTCTGCGGCGACGTCGGCTACGGCAAGACCGAGGTCGCGGTGCGCGCCGCGTTCAAGGCGGTGCAGGACGGCACCCAGGTCGTCATCCTCGTGCCGACCACGCTGCTCGCCGGCCAGCACGGGCAGACCTTCCGCGAGCGCTTCGCCAACTACCCGGTGCGGGTCGAGGTGCTCTCGCGGTTCCTCTCGCGCGAAGGAGCAGCACGCGGTCGTGCGCGACTTCGAGTCCGGCGCGGTCGACGTGCTGATCGGCACGCACCGGCTGCTGTCGACCGACGTGAAGCCCAAGCACCTGGGCCTGCTCGTCGTCGACGAGGAGCAGCGCTTCGGGGTGCAGCACAAGGAGCTCATCAAGCAGATGGCGACGAACGTCGACGTGCTCACGCTCACCGCCACGCCGATCCCGCGCACGCTCGAGCTGTCGCTCACCGGCATCCGCGACCTGTCGCTGGTGAACACGCCGCCGGAGGACCGTCAGCCGATCCTCACCTACGTCGGTGAGTACGACGACCGCGCCGCCGCCGAGGCCATCCGGCGCGAGCTGCTGCGCGAAGGCCAGGTGTTCTACGTGCACAACCGCGTGCGCGACATCGAGCTGGTCGCCGAGAACGTGCGCGCCCTCGTGCCCGAGGCGCGCGTCGCGGTCGCGCACGGCCAGATGGACGAGAACCGCCTCGAGCGCGTCGTGCTCGACTTCGCCGAGCGCGAGTTCGACGTGCTGGTGTGCACGACGATCGTCGAGAGCGGCATCGACATGCCGACGGTCAACACGTTGGTCGTCGACCGTTCCGATCTGCTCGGGCTCGCGCAGATGTACCAGCTCCGCGGTCGCGTCGGTCGGCGGGGCCAACGCGCGTACGCCTACCTGTTCCACCCGGCCGACCGGGTACTGAGCGAGGAGGCGTACGAGCGCCTCAAGACGATCGGCGAGTTCACCGAGCTCGGCTCCGGGTTCAAGATCGCCATGCGCGACCTCGAGATCCGCGGCGCCGGCAACCTGCTGGGCCAGGCCCAGTCGGGGCACATCGCTGCGGTCGGCTTCGACCTCTACTGCCAGATGGTCACCGAGGCGGTGGGCGAGCTCAAGGGCGAACCGGTGCGAGGTCCCCGTCGACATCACCATCGACGTGCCGGTCGACGCCAACCTCCCGCGCGAGTACGTGCAGCGCGACGACGTGCGCATGGAGGCGTACCGCCGGCTCGCGGCGGTGACGTCGGAGAGCGACGTCGACGACGTGCTGGCCGAGTGGGAGGACCGCTACGGGCCGCCGCCCGCGTCGGCGGTCGCGCTGCTCGACGTGGCCCGGCTGCGCGTCGAGTGCGTGCGGCTCGGGATCACGAGCATCACCGTGCAGCGGGGGACGGCGCGCATCGCGGGGCTCTCGCTCAAGGAGTCGCAGAAGGTGCGCCTCCGGCGCCTGGCGGCGAAGTCCGTGGCGAAGGACGACGAGCTGGTGGTCCCGATCGCCGCGCCTCCCGCCGCGGTCGCGACCGCCATCGTGGAGCTCCTGCAGGAGCTGCTCCCGGCGCCCGCCGACCCCGGGGAGCCCGCGCTAGCCTCCGCAGCGCCATGAAGCGTCGTCTCCCCATGATCTTCGTCGCCGTCGCCACGGTGATCTGCCTGGTGGCCGCGTCGGTCGCCGCGGTCGCCTCGGGGGTGAGCGGGAGCGCCGTCGCCTTCTCGGTGAACGGCACCAAGGTGTCGCAGGCCACGGTCGACCGCGAGCTCGACTGGCTGGCGGGCAACCAGGCGGTCGCCGCGAGCGTCAAGCAGCAGGGCCTGACCCTCAGCAACAGCGACGGCTCGGTCAACGCGGTGGTCACCGCCAGCTGGCTGAACCAGCGGATCCAGGCCGAGCTCCTGCGTCAGGCGGCCGAGAAGAAGGGCGCCGCCGTGTCGGCGGCCACCCGCAGCAAGCTCCGGGAGCAGGCGAAGACGCGGTACCCGAAGGCCCCGGAAAGCGCGTGCCGGGTGATCGTCGACTACAACGCCTACCTCAACGCGCTCGGGATCACCACCCAGGAGCAGCAGAGCGCGGTGCTCACCACCGCGCTGCGGCGGGCCGACGTCCGCGTCGATCCCCGGTACGGGACGTGGAGCAAGACCCAGGGCGTCTGCCCGCCCGTCGGCTGCAGCACGACGGCCGGCGGGTAGGACCACGGGGATGCCGGGCCGGGTCGTCGTCGTGGGCCTGGGACCGGCCGGGGCGGATCACCTGTTGCCGGTGGCGCGGCGCGCGCTCGAGGGCGCGTCGGTGCGGTTCGCGCGCACGGCGCGGCATCCGGCGGTCGCCGAGCTGGTCGACGCCGGCATCGCGTTCGAGAGCTTCGACGCGGTGTACGACGCCGCGCCCGACCTCGAGCATGCGTACGGTGAGATCGCGGCGCGCGTTGGTCGCCGCGGCCGGCGAGCACGGCGAGATCGTGTACGCGGTGCCGGGGAGCCCGGTCGTCGCCGAGCGTGCGGTCGCGTTGCTGCGCGAGTCGGCCGTCGACGTCGTGCTGGTGCCGGGCGTGTCGTTCGCCGATCTCGCGTGGGTGACGCTCGGCCTCGACCCGATGGAAGGTGACGCGCGCGTCGTCGACGGCCGCGCCATCGACCTCGTCGAGCTCGCCGGGCCCGCTGCTCATCGCGCAGTGCGACAGTCCGTTCGTGCTGTCCGATGTGAAGCTCGCGCTGCTCGAGCACCTCGATCCCGCCACGCCGGTCACCGTGCTGCAACGGCTCGGCCTCGCCGACGAGCACGTGGTGACGGTGGCGTTGGAGGAGCTCGACCGCGGCAGCGTCGTACCCGATCACCTCACGTCGGTGTTCGTCGACGCCGGGGCTGCGGGCGCGGCACGCGAGATGGTGCGCCTCTTCCAATTGGCCAAGCGTCTGCGGGACCCGGGCGGGTGCCCGTGGGACGCCGAGCAGACCCACCACTCGCTGACCCGCTACCTCCTCGAGGAGTCGTACGAGGTGGTAGAGGCGGTCGAGGCGCTTCCCGCCGACGGTCCCGTCGACCCCGCCGCGTACGTCGCGCTCGAAGACGAGCTGGGTGACCTGCTCTACCAGGTCGTGTTCCACGCGCTCATCGCCCAGGAGACCGGCGCGTTCACGATGGCCGACGTCGCCCGGGGCATCCACGACAAGCTCGTGCGCCGGCACCCGCACGTGTTCGGCGACGTCGTGGCCGACGAGACCAGTGACGTCATGCGCAACTGGGAGCAGATCAAGAAGGTGGAGAAGGGCACGACGTCGATCGTCGAGGGCATCACGCCGGGCCTGCCGTCGCTCCTCTACACGCACAAGCTGTTCCGCAAGGGCGCGTCGGTCGGGCTCGACCCCGGCGACCTCGGCGAGGCGCTCGACCGCGTCGACGTCGCGGTGGGCCGCATGCGAGAGGGCGGCGACGACCTCGAGGCCGACCTCGCGCAGCTGCTCGCGGCCGCGGTGGTCGTCGCCGCGCGCCGGTGGCGTCGACGCCGAGTCCGCGTTGCGCGGCTGGGCCGCCACCTACCGACGCCGCTTCGAGGCCATGGAGCAGCTCGCGCTCGACTCGCGACCTCGACCTCGCCGCCCTCGACCCACCCGCCGTCGCCGCGTTGTGGCTCGAAGCCGCCGCGCTCAAATCGGAGGCGGTGACGGTCGACACTCCGTAGCGTGGTCCGGATGAACGCGCACGGCTCCGGGCACGGGTGAGGACGACGTCATGTTGCTGACGATCACCACGACCCATCGCCCGGCCGCCGATCTCGGGTTCCTGCTGCACAAGAACCCGGACTCCGTGCACGAGCGCGAGCTCGCGTTCGGGACGGCGCGCGTCTGCTACCCGGTGTTCGAGGACGAGCGCTGCACCGCAGCGTTGACGGTCGACGTCGATCCCGTCGAGCTGGTACGGGGCCGCCGCGGTGGCCCCAAGGGTGAAGGGTTCTCGCTGGCGCAATACGTGAACGACCGCCCGTACGTCGCGTCGTCGTTCCTGGCGGTCGCGCTCTCCCGCACCTTCGGCACCGCGATGACGGGCCGGAGCAAGGAGCGCCCCGAGCTGGCCGGTACTGCCCTCCCGTTCTCGGTGCGCCTGCCCGTCGTTCCGTGTCGCGGTGGTGAGACCGTCCTGCGGCGGATGTTCGAGCCGCTCGGCTACGTGGTCGAGGCATCAGCGATCCCGCTCGATCCGATGTTCCCCGACTGGGGTGACAGCCGGTACCTCGACGTGACGCTTGCCGCTGAGGTGACGCTGCAGGCGTTGCTCGAGCATCTCTTCGTGCTGTTGCCCGTGCTCGACGACGACAAGCACTACTGGGTCGACGCGGCCGAGGTCGACAAGCTGCTCCGGCGCGGTGGCGCCTGGCTCGCCGCGCATCCCGAGCGCGAGCTCATCACGCGCCGGTACCTGCGTCACGACCGTCGCCTGACGCGCGACGCCCTCGCGCGCCTGATCGCAGTCGACGACGACGCCGGCGACCCCGACGCCCATGAGGCCGAGTCCAACGCCGAGGAGGAAGCCGTCGAGCGTCCGCTCAGCCTGAACGATCAGCGTCTGGCCGCGGTCGTCGCCGCGCTCCGTGAGGGAGGAGCGCGCACCGTCGTCGACCTCGGGTGCGGTGAGGGTCGGCTCGTGCGGGCACTGCTGCGGGAGAAGTGGGTCGACCGCGTCGAAGGCGTGGACGTGTCGTGGCGCGCGCTCGAGTTCGCGGCGCGTCGCCTCCACCTCGACACGATGCCGCCCCGGCAGCGCGCCCGGGTCGAGCTCCGGCAGGGCGCGCTCACGTACCGAGACCGCGGGCTCGACGGTTTCGACGCGGCCGCGGTCGTCGAGGTGATCGAGCACCTCGACCCGTCGCGGCTCGAGACCTTCGAGCGTGCGCTGTTCGCGCACTCGCGACCGCGGATGGTCGTCGTGACCACCCCGAACGTCGAGTACAACGTGCGGTTCGAGACCCTGCCTGCGGGCACGTTGCGTCATCGCGACCACCGGTTCGAATGGACGCGTGCCGAGTTCGCCGGGTGGGCGAACGGCGTGGCCGATCGCCACGACTACCGGGTCGTGTTCTCGCCGATCGGTACCGAGGACGCCGAGGTCGGCGCGCCGACGCAGATGGCGGTGTTCACCCGATGAGCGTCCGGATCCAGATCCCCGAGGTCTGCCTGGTGGTGCTCGTCGGCGCGTCGGGCTCCGGGAAGTCGACGTGGGCCACGCGGCACTTCGCGCCGACGGAGATCGTCTCGTCCGACTTCTGCCGCGGTCTCGTCGCCGACGACGAGACCGACCAGAGCGCGACGACGGCCGCCTTCGAGGTGCTCCACACCATCGTGGCCAAGCGGCTCGAGGCCGGCCGTCTCACCGTGATCGACGCGACGAGCGTGCGTCCCGACGACCGTCGCCCGCTCGTGGAGCTGGCGCGGCGGTACCACGTCCTCCCGGTGGCGATCGTGCTCGACGTCCCGCCCGAGGTCTGCCAGGCGCGCAACGAGGCGCGACCGGAGCGCGCCTTCGGTCGCCACGTCGTCCGCAACCAGCGGAGCGCGCTGCGCCGGTCGCTGCCGCGGATGTCGCGGGAGGGGTTCCGGCGGGTGACCATCCTGCGCAACCGCGACATCGACGAGGCGACGGTGGAGCGCGAGCGCCGCTGGACCGACCACCGGGACCTCGTCGGACCGTTCGACGTGATCGGTGACGTGCACGGATGCCACGACGAGCTCGTCGCCCTGCTGCGCGAGCTCGGATGGGAGGTCGACGACGCCGGGGCGCGGGCGCGCCATCCCGACGGCCGGACCGCGGTGTTCGTCGGCGACCTCGTCGACCGCGGGCCGGCGACGCCGGCGGTGCTGCGCCTCGTGATGGGCATGGTGCGCGACGGCACTGCGCTCTGCATCCCGGGGAACCACGAGAACAAGCTGAAGCGTGCGCTCGAGGGTCGCAACGTGACCGTGAGCCACGGGCTCGAGGAGTCGTTGGCGCAGCTCGCCGAGCAACCCGAGGAGTTCCGCACCGAGGTCATGGGATTCATCGACGGCCTCGTGAGCCACGTGGTGCTCGACCGCGGCGACCTGGTGGTCGCGCACGCGGGCCTGCCGGAGTCCATGCACAACCGCGCGTCGGGCGCGGTGCGCTCGTTCAGCCTCTACGGCGACACCACCGGCGAGACCGACGAGTACGGCCTGCCCGTGCGTTATCCGTGGGCCGAGGACTACCGCGGGCGCGCCACGGTGGTCTACGGGCACACGCCGGTTCCCACCGCGCTCTGGGTCAACGGGACCATCTGCGTCGACACCGGGTGCGTCTTCGGTGGTGCGCTCACCGCCCTGCGGTGGCCCGAGCGCGAGCTGGTCTCCGTCCCGGCGGCGCGCGAGTACTACGAGCCGGCGCGACCGATCGTCGCCGAAGCGGCGGTCGTCGACCGTGCACCGTCCGAGCTCGACCTCGACGACGTCCTCGGCAAGCACATCCTCATGACGCGCCTCGGCGGGACCGTCACGATTCGCGTGGAGCACTCCGCCGCCGCCATCGAGGTGATGAGCCGCTTCGCCTGCGACCCTCGTTGGCTCGCGTACCTGCCGCCGACGATGGCCCCGACCGGCACGACCAACGCGCCTGGTCTCCTCGAGCATCCCGCGGAGGCGTTCGCCGACTTCCGCCGCGACGAGGTGCGCCATCTGGTGTGCGAGGAGAAGCACATGGGTTCGCGTGCCGTGGTCACGATCTGTCGCGACACCGAGGTCGCGGCGGCGCGTTTCGATGTCGCCCCGTCGGCCGGCGCCGGGATCATCACGACCCGCACCGGGCGACCCTTCTTCCCCGACGGGACCTACGAGGAGGAGCTGCTCGGTCGTCTGCGCCTCGCGGTCGAGCGTGCCGGGCTTTGGGCGGAGCTCGACACCGACTGGATGATCCTCGACTGCGAGCTGCTGCCGTGGTCGGTGAAGGCCGGCGAGTTGCTGCGACGCCAGTACGCGTCCGTTGGCGCCGCAGCGACGCATGGGTTGGCGGCCGAGGCCGAGGTCTTCGCGGCGGTGGCCGCCCGTGCTCCTGACGCCGCGCCACTGGCCGTCGCGGCGCGCCGACGGCTCGAGCTCGCCGGTCGCTTCGTCGACGCGTACCGCCGCTACTGCTGGGACGTCGCCAGCGTCGACGATCTCGCACTCGCCCCGTTCCAGGTGCTCGCGACCGAGGGCAGCGTCCGCGCGTTCGAGCCACACCCGTGGCACCTCGACGTGATCGGGCGCCTGGTGGAAGGAGACCCGTCGGTCGTGCGCGCCACGCGCGCGATCGCCGTCGACCTCGACGACGACGACAGCGTCGCCATCGCCACGGCCTGGTGGGAGGAGCTCACCGCGGCCGGGGGCGAGGGCATGGTGGTCAAGCCGCGCGACGTCGTGGTGACGACACCGCGTGGGCTCGGGCAGCCCGGGATCAAGTGCCGGGGACCCGAGTATCTCCGCATCATCTACGGGCCCGAGTACGACGAGCCCGAGCAGCTGGTGCGCCTCCGCCAACGTGGGCTCGGGCACAAGCGATCGCTGGCGCTCCGCGAGTTCGCGCTCGGCATCGAGGCGCTCGAACGCTTCGTCGCGCGCGAGCCGCTGTACCGGGTGCACGAGTGCGTGTTCGGCGTGCTCGCCCTCGAGAGCGAACCCGTCGACCCCCGCCTCTGACCGAACAGCTCGCAGTTGACGGTGGAATGACCCCGTCAACCCCGAGATGTTCGTGGGTTACTGCGGGAGGACGGGGATGGTGCCCATGCGGCCGGCATTGAAGTCGTCGACGGCCTGCAGGATCTCCTCCCGGGTGTTCATCACGAACGGCCCGTAGTGGGCGATGGGCTCGTCGATCGGGAGCCCGCCGAGCAGGAGCACCTCGAGCGCGTCGGACGGCCCCTCCTGACGGTCGGCGGCGCTCAGCGTGAGCGAGTCGCCGGGCCCGAAGACCACGAGCTGGTGGTCCGACACCGGCCGACCCTCGTCGCCCGCGTACCCCTGACCCAGCAACACGTACGCCATCGCGCTGAACGCGGGGTTCCACGGCACCGTGAGCTGCGCGCCCGGCGAGACGGTCGCGTGCGCGTACGTGATCGGGGTGTGCGTGTCGCCCGGCCCCCTGTGGCCGGCGAGGTCACCGGCGATGAGGCGCACGAGCGCGCCCCCGTCGTCGGACGACAGCAGCACGAGCCCGTCACCGGTGAGCGCCTGGTAGCGCGGCGGCGTGAACTTCAGCGACGACGGGAGGTTCACCCACATCTGCACGCCGTGCGACGGTCCGCCCTCGCGCAGGGCGCGCTCGGTCGGGACCTCGTCGTGCAGGATGCCGCCGCCGGCGGTCATCCACTGGGTGTCCCCCTCGCCGATGACGCCACCGCCACCGTTGGAGTCGTGGTGGGCGATCTCGCCGTCGAGCACGTAGGTCACGGTCTCGAACCCGCGGTGGGGGTGCCACGGCGCGCCCTTGGCCTCGTCGGGGGCGTACTCGACCGGCCCGAGCTGGTCGAGGAGCAGGAACGGGTCGGTCTCGTGCAGGCCGAGGCCGCCCGGGAACGGACGCCACACCTCGAAGCCGGCGCCCTCGATGGCGTGGTGCGCGGGCACGGTGCGGAGCGCGGGCCGCGCCACCGTCGCCGACGGGTCGGGACGGGGGATGCGGGGGAGCACGAGCGGGTTGTCGACGGTCACTGCGGGCATGACGGCCTCCTTCTGGTTGCTCCTCCCAACCTAGTTGCGCCCGCAACTATTCCGCGAGAGTCACCGGCAGGCGGTCGAGGCCGCGCAGGACCAGGCGGCCGTTCCAGGCCGGGGCGTCGGTGGCCAGCTCCAGCCCCGGGAACCGCCGGATGAGCGTGCCGATGGCGATGCGCCCCTCCAGGCGGGCGAGCGCCGCGCCCAGGCAGTGGTGGATGCCCGAGCCGAACGCCAGGTGCTGCGCCGCGCCCGCACGCGTGACGTCGAGGATCTGGGCGTCGGTGCCCCACTTCGCCGCGTCGCGGTTGGCGGCGGCGAGGCACGTGAGCACGAACACACCGCGCTCGATGGTGCGGCCACCGAGCTCGAGCTCCGACGTGGTGACGCGCCGCGAGAACTGCACCGGGCAGTCGAACCGCAACAGCTCGTCGACCGCGTTGGCGTCGAGCGACGGGTCGTCGCGCCAACGTTCGAGCTGCGACCGGTGGCGCAGCAGCGCGTACGTGCCGTTGCCGATGAGGTTGACGGTCGTCTCGTGGCCGGCGATGTAGAGCAGGATCACCTGGTCGAGCAGCTCGTCGGGGGAGAGCCGGTCGCCCTCGTCCTCGGCGGCGAGGAGCGCCGAGAGCAGGTCGTCGGCGGGGTGCGCACGTTTCCACTCGATGGCGTCGAGCACGTGCTCGATGATGTGGTCGGACGCGGCGAGGATCTCGTCCATGTGCTGGATCGCCAGCAGCGGCTCGAGGCCGAGGGTGAGCGTGTGCGCCCAGTCGCGCAGCGGTGCCTCGTCCGCTGCGGGCATGCCGAGCATCTCCGAGATCACCCGGAACGGCAACGGGAACGCGAGGTCGCCGATGACGTCCATCGCGTCACCCCGGGCCACGACGGTGTCGAGCGCGTCGTCGACCATCGCCTGCACGCGTGGCGTCAGCTGCTCGACCATCCGAGGCGTGAACACCTGCTGCACCAGCTTGCGCAGCCGGGTGTGGTCGGGGGGATCGAGGTTGAGGATCTGGTGGGTGCCCCGCTGCTGCCGGTCACCCAGGATCTGCTCCCGCAGCTCGGCCCGGGGGTTGGTGCCGACGACGCTGCGGTCCTCGACGCTCAGGCTCGGGTCGCGCAGGACCCGGACGGCGTCGTCGTAGCCGAAGAGCGCCCAGAGGCCGAGGGGCGTCTTCTGGACGGGGTTGGTCGCCGTGAGCTCGGCGAACTGCGGATACGGATCCTCGGCGAAGCCCGGCTCGAACGGGTTGAAGGCCCTCTCGATGGTCGACTCCGCTACGGCGTCCCGGGCTCCGCCCACGCCTTCGCTTCGTCTCGTAGGCTCATTGGTCACATCAGCCACAGTGTCACCAGGGGATGCGGAAGACGATGAGCACGATCGTGGAGGTCGTGGGCCGTGAGGTCCTCGATTCCCGGGGGAACCCTACCGTCGAGGTCGACGTCGAACTGCTGTCGGGCGCGCAGGGGCGTGCCATCGTCCCGAGCGGCGCGAGCACCGGCGCGCACGAGGCCCACGAGCTGCGCGACGGCGGTGAACGCTACGGCGGCAAGGGCGTGCGCACCGCGATCGAGCACGTGAACGGCGAGATCGCCGACGCCATCGTCGGCCTCGACGGTTCCGACCAGCGCCTCCTCGACGACGAGCTCATCGCGCTCGACGGCACCGACTCCAAGGTGCGCCTCGGCGCCAACGCCATCCTCGGCGTGTCGCTCGCCGCGGCCAAGGCCGCCGCCGACGAGGCCGAGCTCCCGCTCTACCGCTACGTCGGCGGTGCGAACGCGCACGTGCTGCCGGTGCCGTTCATGAACGTGCTCAACGGCGGCGCGCACGCCGACTCCAACGTCGACGTGCAGGAGTTCATGCTCGCGCCGGTCGGCGCGGCGAGCTTCGCCGAGGCGCTGCGCTGGGGCGTGGAGACGTACCACGCGCTCAAGGCGCTGCTGAAGGAACGTGGCCTGGCGACGGCGCTGGGCGACGAAGGCGGGTTCGCGCCCAACCTCCCGTCGAACGAGGACGCGCTCACCCTGCTGCTCACCGCGATCGAACGCGCCGGCTACACGCCCGGCGAGGAGATCGCGCTGGCCCTCGACGTCGCGTCGACCGAGCTCTTCACCGACGGCCGCTACGTGCTCGCAGGTGAAGGCGCCGAGTACTCGCCGACCGAATGGGCCGATCGCCTCGTCGAGCTGTGCGACCGCTACCCGATCGTGTCGATCGAAGACGGCATGTCGGAAGACGACTGGGACGGATGGCTCGCGCTCTCGCAGCGTCTCGGAGCGCGCGTGCAGCTGGTGGGCGACGACCTGTTCGTCACCAACGTCGAACGGCTCGAGCGTGGCATCGAGCTCGGGGTCGCCAACTCGATCCTGGTGAAGGTCAACCAGATCGGGACGCTGTCGGAGACGCTCGACACCATGTTCGTCGCCGGTCGCCACGGCTACACCGCGATGATGTCGCACCGTTCGGGCGAGACCGAGGACGCGACCATCGCCGACCTCGCCGTCGCCACCAACTGCGGTCAGATCAAGACCGGCGCGCCGGCGCGGAGCGACCGGGTCGCCAAGTACAACCAGCTCCTGCGCATCGAGGAGGAGCTGGGCCCGGTGGCCGCGTACCTGGGGCGCGCCGCGCTCCCGACCGCAGGCACCGGTGGCTGAGCAGACGCGGAAGCGCCCGCCCGCCCGCCGTGCGAAGCAGGCGCCCAAGGCGCCGAAGACGCGGTCGGCGCCCGTCGATGCGCACCGCGTTGTTCCTCGTGGTGCTGGTCGGCCTGCTGTTCGCGTTCGTGTACCCGACGCGTACGTTCCTCGACCAGCGTGCCGACACCAACAAGGCGCGCGCGCAGCTCGACGTCCTGGAGTCGGAGAACGCGCGGTTGGCGCGCGAATCGAAGCGGCTCAGCACCGACTCCGAGATCGAGCGACTGGCGCGTGAGAAGTACGGCCTGGTGCAGCCGGGCGAGCGACCGTTCGTGATCCTCCCCGCGCCCACCACCACGACGACACCGCCCATCGCGTCCACCGCCCCGCCGGCGCCGTAGACCGGTTCCGTAGACTGCGGGCATGGCCGCCCCCGACGACGTCGCCGCGCTCACCGCGCGGCTGGGGCGTGAACCCCAGGCCGAGTTCGACGTCGTCGTGCGCGACGCCGACGGTGCCCCGGTCGTCGTGCGCAACGCCCCGTTCACGCGCGACGGCACGCCGATGCCCACGCGCTACTGGCTGGTCGACCCCGAGCTGAACCTCCGGATCTCGCGGCTCGAGGCCGCCGGCGGCGTCCGCGAGGCCCAGGCGGCGGTCGACCCGGTCGAGCTCCGGGCCGCCCACGACGCCTACGCCGCCGAGCGTGACGCCGCGATCGCCGCCGGCCACACCGGCCCCCGGCCCTCGGGTGGGGTGGGCGGCACCCGCCTGGGCGTCAAGTGCCTCCACGCCCACTACGCCTACCTGCTCGCGGGCGGCGACGACCCCGTCGGCCGCTGGACCGCGACCCAACTGGCGGCGGTAGCGTCGTGAAGCGCGTCGCCGCGATCGACATCGGCACCAACTCGGTGCGCCTCCTCGTCGCCGAGGTCGACGGCGCGACGCCGCGCGACGCGAAGGTCGTCGCCGTCGACCGGCGGATGCGCATCACCCGTCTCGGCCAGGGCGTCGACGGTTCCGGCGCGCTCGCACCCGAGGCCATGGAACGCACCACCGCCGTGTTGCGCGAGTACCGCGACGCGCTCGCCGAACACGGCGTCACCGAGGTGCGCGCCACTGCCACCAGCGCGGCGCGCGACGCGAGCAACCGCGACGAGTTCTTCACCGCCGCGCACGACGCGCTCGGTGTCTCCCCGGAGCTGCTCTCCGGCGAGGAGGAGGCCGCGCTCTCGTTCCTCGGCGCGACCGCCGACCTCGACGCGCCCGCGCCGTACCTCGTGGTCGACATCGGCGGTGGCTCGACCGAGTTCGTGCTCGGCACCGATGAGCCGGTCGGGCTCGTCTCGCTCGACATGGGCTGTGTGCGCATCACCGAGCAGTTCATCTACTCCGATCCACCCGCACCCGAGGAGCTGTCGAACGCGGTCGCGGTCGTGCGCGACCTCGTCGCCGACGTGCCGCGCGTCATCCCCGGCGCGCCCGACGCCGCGACGCTCGTCGGTCTCGCGGGCACGGTCACCACCGTGGCCGCGGTCGAGCTCGGGCATCCCCGAGTACGACCCGAAACGGATCCACCACTTCCGCCTCACCCGCGACGCGGCGGAAGACGTGTTCCGTACGCTGGCGACCGAGAGCGCCGAGCAACGCGCGCACAATCCCGGTCTGGAGCCCGGTCGCGTCGACGTGATCGTCGGCGGCGCCGCGGTGCTCGTCGGGGTGTTCCGGGTGCTCGGCTTCGACGAGATGCTGGTCAGCGAGGCCGACATCCTCGACGGTCTGGTGCGTAGCCAGGTCGGGTGACCTGCGGAAACACGCAGTTCACGGGGTTGGAACGCGTAAATCCCCCAACTCGTGGTCGTGTTTGTGCCGAGAATGGGGGTCATGGATCTGACGGGGTTCAACGGGGCTCTGCGCCAGCTCACGCTCGACGACATCCACGGTGTCGCGAGTTCGCTCGCGAGCGACACCGTGGGCGACGAAGTCGACGCGTGGCAAGCCACGATCGCGATCGACCGCGCGCTCCGTCACTCGCACCGCACACGCCTCGCGGCGCGCGCCGCATGGGACGCCGCGCAGGCGGTGCAGCGCGTCGCCGAGTCCGAAGGCCTCGAGCTGCCGAACGTCGACGTCACGCACGTGGCGCGCGCGGCGGCGGAGATCGCGCGCGGCTTGGTCGCGGGCGACGACGTCGCGGCCGAGGTGCAGCAGCTGCTGCAGCACTGGTTCCCCATCCTCGTCCGCGCCTGATCGCACCGGCCTCCGCACCGCGGGCCGCGTAGGCTCCGCGCATGCTCATCACCGACCGTCTGCTCCTCGGCCCCGGTCCGTCGAACCCGTACCCCGAGGCGGTCGCCGCGCTCGGCCGCCCGATGCTCGGGCACATGGATCCCGAGTTCCTGGCGATCATGGACGAGACGATGGCGCGCCTGCGCACCGTCTTCCGCACCGCCAACCCGCTGACCTTCCCGGTGAGTGGCACCGGCTCGGCCGGGATGGAGGCGTGCTTCGTCAACCTCCTCGAAGCGGGTGACACCGCGATCGTCGGCGCCAACGGCGTGTTCGGCGACCGCATGTGCGAGGTGGCACGTCGCTGCGGCGCCGACGTCGTGCGCATCGAGGAAGAGTGGGGCCAACCACTCGATCCCGAGCGACTGCTCGACGCGCAGCGCGAGCGCCCCGAGGCCCGCGTCGTCGCCGTCGTGCACGCGGAGACCTCGACCGGCGTCGAGAACGACATCGCGCCGCTCGCCGCATTGCGCGACACCGACACCATGCTGCTGGTCGACACGGTCACGTCGCTCGGCGGCATCCCGGTCGAGATCGACGCCTGGGGTGTCGACGCCGGCTACTCGGGGACCCAGAAGTGCCTGGGGGTGCCGCCGGGCCTCTCGCCGGTCACGTTCTCGGCGCGCGCGGTCGAGCGCGTGCAGACCCGCGCCCTCCCGCCGCAGTCGTGGTACCTCGACGTGTCGCTCATCGCCAACTACGTCGACGGCGCCAGCCGCGTGTACCACCACACCGCGCCGGTCTCGATGGTGTGTGCGCTCCACGCCGCGCTCGGCGCGCTCCTCGACGAGGGGCTGGACGCGGCGTGGGCCCGGCACCGGGCGGTCGGCGACCGGCTACAGGCCGCGCTGCCCGACCTCGGGTTCCGCCTGGTGGTCCCCGAGGGCCACCGCCTCCCCGAGCTGACCACCGCCTGGCTCCCCGACGCTGCCGACGACGCGACCCTGCGCAAGGAGCTGCTCACCACCTACGGCATCGAGGTCGGCGGTGGGCTGGGGCGCTTCGCGGGAAAGGCGTGGCGCATCGGGCTCATGGGCCACTCCGCCCGCGAGCGGTCGGTGACCACGCTCCTCGGCGCGTTGCGCGAGCTGCTCGGCTAACCGGGTGAGCCGGGGTCGGCGGCCGGCGCCACCAGCATGTGCCCCCGGTAGTAGCGCAGCTCGGCGATCGACTCTCGCACGTCGGCCAGCGCCCGGTGGGTCTCCGCCTTGTGCGGCCGCTTCTTGTAGACCGCGGGATACCAGCGGCGGCACAGCTCCTTGAAGCTCGACACGTCGATGCTGCGGTAGTGCAGGTACTGGTCGAGCTCGGGGAGGTACTGGTCGAGAAAGCGGCGGTCGACGCCGATCGAGTTGCCGCACATCGGCGCGACGCCGGCGTCGGGCACGTGCCCGCGGATGTAGTCGAGGGTCTGGGTGCCGGCGTCGGTCGAGCGACACCGTCGACGACTCGATCGCACCGATGAGGGCCGACTTCGTGTGCATCTTCCGGACGAAGTCGTCCATCTCGGCGAGCGCCTCCGGCGGCTGGTGCACGATGACGTCGATGCCGTCGTCGAGGGGCTCGAGCTGGCCGTCGGTGACCAGCGCGGCGATCTCCACGATGACGTGCCGGCTGAGGTCGAGACCGGTCATCTCGAGGTCGAGCCACACCAGCCGGTCGTCGCTGGCGGTGGTCGCGTCGTTCGTGGGCATCGGGTCAGGCTAATGAATAACCTTCGCCCGATGAGAGGACGTCGCGACTCGTCGCTGGCCGGGCCGCGGGTGATGTTGCGGCCGCTGGAGGCGCGTGACCACGACGCGTGGCGCGAGATCCGCACCCGCAGCCGCGAGTGGTTGGAGCAGTGGGAGCCGCTGCCGGAGCCGGGTACCCGTGACCCCACCGTCGACCGCGACGCGTTCCGGGCCCGGTGCGGGGCGTGGGAGCGGCAACGCCAGTTCGACACCGCGTACGGCTTCGGCACCTTCCTCCTCGACGGCACGCTGGTCGGCGAGGTGAGCCTGGGCAGCGTGCTGCGCGGACCGTTCCAGTCGTGCTTCATCGGCTACTGGATCGACGAGCGCTACGCCGGCTGCGGCTACACGCCCGACGCGGTGGCGATCGTGCTCCGCTACGGGTTCGAGGAGCTCGGGCTGCACCGGATGGAGGCGGCGATCGTGCCCCGCAACGCCAAGAGCCGGCGGGTCGTCGCCAAGCTCGGCCTGCGCGACGAGGGCACCGCGACGCGGTTCCTGCAGATCCAGGGTGTGTGGGAGGACCACGTCCGCTACGCGATCACCCGCGAGGAGTGGGACGAACGCCGCGCCGACTTCGAGGCGAAGTTCTTCAGCTAGCAGTTCTTCCGCTAACTGTCGGGCTGCACCACCGCGCGCGAGTGGCGGAAGAACTCCTCGACGTCGTGCTCGTACTCGTACGCTGGGGGCGCGCCGACGACGCGCTCCAACCGTCGGGCACTGGCGAAGGCCTCGACCGTGGCCAGGGTCGTGAAGCCGTAGTCGAAGCCGGTGGCGACGAACGCGTGGGTGTCGACCGCCCGCCCGTACCGCAGCAGGCTGAGGACCTCGGGCGGGATGTCGATGATCCGGAGCAGGCGCATCGGCACGGCCGCCGCCCCGGTCATCACCGGGGGCATGGCCAACCGGCGACGGCCGACGAGCCGGCACGCCTCGCCCCACGTGATCGTGCCCGGACCGGCCACGTTGAACGCGCCGGACGCGTCGGTCACCGTCGCGTGCTCGAGCGCGCGGGTCACGTCGTCTTCGTGTACGAACTGCAGGCGCGGGTCGTAGCCGAACACCTCGGGGACCGCGGGCATGCGCAACATCCGTGAGAACACGGTGGTCACGTCGTCGCCGAGCACGTTGGCGAACCGAAGCGAGGTGACCGACACGTCGGGGTTGTCCTCGGCGAAGTCGCGCGACGAGCGCGTCGACCTCGAGCAGCGACCGCTCGACGGGCGTGGAGGGCGGGTGCGTGCGGCGGGTCGTCTCGCGGAAGAAGTAGGGGTCGTCGAAGTTCGAGCCGTAGACCAGTGTCGACGTCTTGAGCACGAGCTTGCGCACCGAGCTGCCGTCGGCCGCGGCCGCGGCGAGGAGGTTCATCGTGCCGATGACGTTGACCTCGTGCAGCCGGCGGCTGGTCACACGCGTGGAGTCGACCTCGAGGTGCGTGTGCAGCACGGTGTCGACCCGCGTCGCCCGCACCATTCGCTGCAGGATGCCGTACGACGCGTCGGCCTTCACGAACTCGGTGCGGCGGAGCGGCAGGCGCGGCTCGCGCTCGTCGACCCCGACCACGAGCTCGACGTCGGGTCGTTGCTCGAGCCGTTGCGCGATGCGGCTGCCCCAGAAGGTGCCGAGGCCGGTGACGAGGATGCGCACAGCGCGCTCAGCCGCGCCACACGCTGTGCCGGTGGCTCAGCATGTCGTCGACCTCGGCCTGGATCAGGGCGCGGATGCGCTCGGCCTCTTCCATCACCACGCCCCGGTTGTAGCGGGCCTGGCCGGGCTCGACATCGAAGGTGATCGGCGGCAGCACGCGGATGCGGAACTTCGCCGGCAGCGGCATCACGTACCCGAGCAGCGGTCCGTACACGAACTGGTTGGCGGTGATGGGGAAGTAGGGGAGCCCGGTGAGCTTGGCGAGCCGCGCGCTCTTCCAGAGGATCGGCATCGCCTCCTCGTTGCCGACGATCGCCATCGGCACGATCGGCATGCCGGCGCGCATCGCGATCTCGACGAAGCCGCCGCGGCCGAAGCGGCGCAGCTGGTAGCGGTCGCGCACCAACTTGCCGGTCGCCTTGGTGCCTTCGGGGAACACGAGCACGAGCTGCTGGTCGTCGTGGAGGAGGCGGTAGGCGTTGTCGGGGTGCGCGGGTACGCCGCCGGCGCGTGACCACAACGTGCCGAGGACCGGCAGCGAACGGAAGAGGTTCTCGGCGAGCCCGTAGACCGGCCGCAGCAGCTCGGTCTCGATGCCGTGCATCACGACGGGCGCGTCGGAGGGGATGGCGCCGCCGTGGTTGGCGACGAGGAGCGCGCCGCCGTCGAGCGGCACGTGCTCGAGCCCTTCCCATTCGGCGCGCAGCCAGTAGCGGTAGATGGGGTCGTAGAGCGTGCGGGCAAGAGCGCGGACCGCCTCGCTGCGGCCCCAGCCGTCGACCCGGCCGACGGTCTCCGCCCCGGGGTCGTCGTCGAGGACCGGGGCGGGCGCCGGGATCGGGGCGCCGTCGGCGTCGGTGCCGACGAGGCGCAGGGGCTGGTCTGGCGATGCGGCCACCCCCAAAAGGTAGCGATTCGTTCCGCAGATGCAACCGGTCGCTGCCCTTTTTGGCGGGGGATTGTGGGTGGTCACGCCCGCACCGCGCCGGCGACCTCCCATCGCGTGGTGCGGAAGCGCGCCACCATGCCGACGAAGCGGGCCAGCATCCACAGCGAGAGCGCGCCCCACAGCCACAGCAGCCCGGCGTCGAGCTCGGCGACGAGCAGCGCGGCCGGGAGGTACACGCCGACCGTCGCCACCAGCATCGCCAGGGCGAGGTACCCGGCGTCGCCCGCGCCGATCAGCACGCCGTCGAGCACGAACACGACCGCCGCCAGCGGCTGCAGCGCGGCGACGATCCAGAGCACCTCGAGGGTGAGGTGGCGCACGCCGGGATCGTTGGTGAAGAGCTCGGCCAGCAGGGGGCGCGCCACCACGACCGCGAGCCCGAACAGCAGACCGACGCCGATCCCGAGCCCGATGAGACGCCGGCCGACGGCGCGGGCGTCGTGCACGCTCGACGCGCCGAGGAAGCGTCCGACCATGGCCTGCCCGGCGATGGCGAGCGCGTCGAGCGACAGCGCGAGGAACAGCAACACCTGCATGCAGATCTGGTGCGCGGCGACGGCGTCGTCGCTGATGCGCGACGCGATCGCGGTCGCGGTGAGGAGCGCGACGATCAGCGACGCGGTGCGCACCGCGAGCCGGCTCCCGACCGTCGCGTTGGCGCGGATGCCGGTCGGCGCGCGGGCGGACCGACGCGCCTTCGCGCCGGATCGCGCGCCCGACGATGACGAGGTACGCGATCGCGGCGCCGTACTGCGCGAGCACGGTGCCCCACGCCGAGCCTTCGAGCCCGAGGTCGAGGCCGTAGACGAACAGCAGCTCGATCAGCAGGTTGGCGGTGTTGGCCGCCAGCGCGATGACCAAGGTGGCGCGCGTGTCCTGCATGCCGCGGAGGTAGCCCGCCCCGGCGAGCGCGAGGAGCAGCGCGGGTGCACCGAGGATGCTGATGCGGAGGTAGGTGACGGCGTACGGCGCGACGTCGTGCGACGCGCCCATCGCGTCGGCGATCGCGGGCGCGAGGGCGAGACCGAGGACGGTGAGCACGAGCCCGAGACCGACGGCCAGCCAGCACCCGTCGGCGCCGCTCTCGGCCGCGTCCCGACGCCGGCCGGCCCCGAGCTGACGGGCGACGCTCCCCGTCGTGCTGTAAGCGAGGAAGTTGAACACCGTGAAGGCGGCCGTGAGCACCGAGCCGGCGATGGCGAGGCCGGCCAGCGGCCGGGTGCCGAGGTGGCCGACGATCGCGGTGTCGGCCAGCAGGTAGAGCGGCTCGGCGGCGAGGGCGCCCAGGGCGGGCACCGCCAGCCGCGCGATCTCGCGGTCGTACGGTCGCCCCGCTCGTTTCGGCGTCACTCGTGCGCCATAGTGGCGCACCAGCGACGCGAGAACGGGGACGGCAGGTTCACTGTCACACCCCGGTGCGATGCTGGTGACCGTGAACGACCGCACCATCACCCAACTCCCGGCCGCCCGCTTCGCCGACGTCGCCCGCCGCCTCGGCGCCGCCACCCACGCCGCCGGGCTGGCGGTCCCCGCCTTCCGCTGCCCCCCGCGGGCTCCCGGCGAGGTGCGCACCATCCGGCGCTACCCCGGCGGGGCCGTGGTGTCCGTCCGGTTGCGCGATCGCCCGTTCTCCGAGGTGGTCACCGACATGGTCGACGGTGTGGTCGCCGCCAATCGGGTCCCCGAGGCGGAGGCACCCCGGGTGCGGGCGCTGCTGCAGGCCTCCCTCGCGGGCGATGCCGAGCCCGCGACCGAGCCGGCCGCCCGCGCCGCCTGACTCGGTGGTCGCGGGCGGTCAGCGAGCGCTCGTGGGCCGGGCGATGGGGAACCGCTCGGCGTAGTAGGCAAAGCGTTCCCGGAGCTCGTCGACGTCGAGGCCGAACTCCTCCGGTGTGTAGTGGTGACCACCACCGGTCTCGCGGTCGCTTTGGCTCCCGTCCCACCAGGCCTGCATCGCCGCGACCGTCGACGCGGGCAGGTCTTCTCCGAGCCACCCGTAGAGGCCCCGTACGTTCCCGATCGGGTCGGCCTGCAAGTCGTCGAACGCGATGTCGTAGAAGCGCTCCTCGCCGACCCGGTCGCGGAACGCGATGAAGCGGCGCAGGCCGATGTCCCACGTGTCCTCGCAGTGCTTCCCGAGGTACAGGGGGTCGGCGGCGCCGGTGTACATGCGTACGACCGCGGTCTCGACGCTGGCGACCGACGGGATCACCTTGGTGATGTCGCGATGGGTGATCACGAACTTCGCGTCCGGGTACACCGCGTCGAGCGCGTCGATGCCGAACATGTGGGCGGGCGACTTCAGCCGCCACCGGTTCGGAGGACGGTGCCACTGCAGCAGCTTCACCACGCGTTGGTGGTAGCGGTACGCGGGGCCGTAGTCGCAGTCCATCAGCCACGCGCCGAACGACGGTGTGTGCGCGACGACGTCGAGCTGCGAGCAGCGGAAGGTGAGGTTGATGAGCTCGAGGCACTCGGACGGACCGTCGGGTGACGACGGGAGCATCGACTTGAGCTCGGAGGGCATGTCGCCGAGGCCCTTCATCATCTCCTGGGCGGCGAGGAAGCGCGGGTCGGTTCCCTCGGTCGCGAGATCGGGCGGTGGGGTCGGCTGCGACGCCTCCCACTGGCGGAGGCTCCTGACCGCGGGATCCTGGGCGAGGAGGTAGCTGAGCGCGGTCGACCCGGTGCGGGGCAGGCCGAGGCCGAACAGCACCGACTCGATCTGCTGGTCGGCGATCTCCGGGTGTGCGGCGTAGCACTGCTCGATTTGCAGGCGCCGGGTCAGGAGGGAGGTGATCATGCCGCCGAAGACCATCTCGCCCCGCTCGTCGAGCGCCGCCTCCTCGTTGGCCGAGCGGACGAGCACCTCCAGCGCCTCGTGCATCGCGTCGGCGTCGGGCCCGTAGTCGTCCGAGCCGGCCGAGTCCTGCGCGCCGGTCAGCAACGCGGCAACGTCCATCACCCAATCCCCCCGGTCGAGTCGTGGGCGACCCTACCGTCGCTTCGGTGCCGGCGCCCGGCGTGCAACACTGCAGGGCCATGACGACCCGCCGGATCATCTCGTCCGATTCGCACGTCAGCGTGCAGCACGACGACGTGAAAGCGCACCTGGCGTCGAGGTTCCACGAGGAGTACGACGCCGCGCTCGCGCAGGCCTACCGCGAGATGCTGGGCGGGAACGCGGCGAAGGCCAACGCCGGCGGCGCCGGAGATCAAGCACGCGTCCTGGGGCCGGCCCGGCTACTCCGACCCGCACGAACGCCTGCGCGACATGGACACCGACGGGGTCGACATCGAGGTCCTGTACTGCGAGGTGAGCGCGTACCGCTACCTCTACCTGCTCGAGTCGGGCGCCGCCGAGGCGACTCGTGCGTTCAACGACACGTTGCACGACTTCGCGTCGGCTGATCCGAGCCGGCTGATCGTCACGTACCAGGTGCCGATCCACGACATCGACCTCGCGGTCGCCGAGATCGAGCGGGTCGCGTCGATGGGCGGCAAGTCGCTGCAGCTCCCGGTGTTCCCCGCCGAGCTCGGGCAGCCCGACTACTTCCACCAGCGCTACGACCGCATGTGGGCGGCGATCTCGGCCAGCGGCTTGCCGGTCTGCTGTCACATCGGCCTGAACACCGCGCTCAACCAGCTCGCCGACCGCGATCCCGACCCCGCGGCTCGCGTGGACGCTCTCGTGCATGCCGCCTTCCGCGTGCGAAGCCCTCGGCATGTGGCTGCTCACCGGCATCTTCACCCGGTTCCCCGAGCTGAAGGTCGTGTTCGTGGAGCCGGGGCTCGGATGGGTCGCCGGCTACCTGTCGTTCCTCGACGACATGGTGCTGCGCCAGGGCTACGAGTTCCCCGTGCTCGGGGAGGAGCTCCCGAGCTTCCACTACCACCGCAACATGGCGATGACGTTCATCGACGAGCCCGACCCGGTGCGCCACCTCCGCCACGTGCTCGGCGCGCAGAACCTGATGTGGTCGAGTGACTACCCGCACCCGGTGTCGACGTGGCCGAAGTCCCTCACCGTCATCGACGAGCTGTTCGAGGGTGTGCCCGACGCCGAGCGCGACCTCATGATCGAGCACAACGCCGCGCGCATCTGGAACCTGTAGCGCGCACGGAGCGTGGGCGCGCCGCGCCACCGGTTCAACTGGCCGGCCCGGGGGTGGTCCTCCTCGCGTTCTCCGCGATCGTCCGGTATCCGCAGGCGGCGCTCAGCGCAGGATGTTGACGGCGCGCGCGACCACCAGCACCGCGATCATCAGCGACACGAGTGACTGGAGCAGCATGGTCAGCTTGGTCCAGCGCGACATGGGCATGACGTCGGTGGGACTGAACGCCATCGCGTTCGTGAACGACAGGTAGAGGTAGTCGACGTACTCGGGGCGCCAATCCGCCGACGCGAGGCCGGGTGCCGTCATCTGGGGGAAGAGGAAGTCGGGCACCGCCTCCGCCACCACCGCCCGGGCTACCGGCCCACCGCGGTCGAACTCCCAGTACCAGAGGGAGAACACGATCACGTTGGTCAGCCAGATGGACCCTCCGGTGAGCAGCAAGTGGGCCGGGTCGCGGATCCCCTCCGCGTTGACGAGGTCGATCACCAGGCGGACGCCGGACGCCATGTTGGCGACGCTGATGGACGCGATCACGAGGAGGGTGAGCGCTCGCAACACGCGGGACCGACGATCGAGCCGACGCGGGTTCACGAACACGATCGCCACGAGCAGGGCGCCGGTGAGCGCCGCGACCAGCCAGCGCGGATGGTTGGCGACCCGGGGTGCGAGCGTCGCCTCCAGCACGATGGCGACGGCGATCGCGAGACCGGCCGGGATCGGCGACTCGCCCTCCGTGACCCGACGCCACGCGGGCTCGACCACCGAGTCCTGGAGCGTGTGGACGATGTGGGCGCTCGGGTCGAGGAGGCGGTCGATCCAACGCGGTCGAGGCCGTGTCATCCGAACCCACTCTTCCGCCCGCGAGGACGTTCGAGCAAGGGCCGGTGTCAGGTCGACGGGACCGAGGTCGGACCGTTCAGCTCCGGGAAGGGCGTGACGCGGGCACTGACGCCTGCGGGGTCGCGCTCCGATCGGCCGGTCAGTCGGGCGCGCACGCCCCGTAGCGTGACGAGCAGCAGCGCCTCCCGCACGATCGGTCCGGACATCTTCGACACGCCCGCGGTCCGATCGTGGAACACGATGGGAACCTCGGCGATCGTGGCTCCGGCCTGTCGGGCCCGATCGGTCATCTCGATCTGGAAGCCGTACCCGGTCGTGGTGACCGTGTCGAGGTCGATGTCGTGCAGCAGCTGGGCCCGGTAGGCGCGGAAGCCGGACGTGACGTCGTGCACCGGCAATCGGAGCATGTGGCGTGCGTACCAGCCACCGGCGCGCGAGAGGAGGCGTCGACGGGCGGGCCATCCGGGGGTGTCGCCGCCCGGCACGTAGCGGGAACCGATCGCTAGATCGGCGCCGCCTTCGATGGCGGCGATCAGCGACGGCAGCACGTTCGGATCGTGCGAGAGGTCGGCATCCATCTCGACCATCACGTCGTAGCCGTCGGCCAGTCCGCGGCGGAATCCGGCGCGGTACGCGGGCCCGAGACCGCGCGGACCGTCGCGTCGCAACACGTCGATCTGACCGAGCTCACGACCCGCGGCCGCGGCGAGCTCCGGAGTCCCATCGGTGCTGCCGTCGTCGACCACGAGCACGTGCGCCGTCGGGAGCGCGCTCCGGACCGCGGCGAGCAGGGTCGAGATGTTGTCGGCTTCGTCGATGGTGGGCACGACGACGAGCGTCTGCCGCGTCGTCGTGGTCGTGGTCGAGCGGGCAGGAAGGGTCGGTTCGATGAGCTCGGTGATGGCCATGGGGCTCTCCTTGGGGCCTCCGGACCGCGGCGTGCGGGCCAGCAGGACGATGAGCGCGACGAGGGCGACTGGTCCGCCCACGCTCGCGAAGGTGTGGAGCAACGACCCGGCGCCGCCCGGGAACGGATGGCGCAGGATCTCGTAGGTGACGACGAGGACGACACCGGTCGCGGCCACGATGCGAGCGACTCGGTCGCGGTGCTCCAGGGCGGCGGCGGGGAGGCCCCACCCGGCATACCCGGGCAGCGTGTACGCGGCCGCGAGGCTCAACATCCCGAGTGACGCGGCGACCGCGGTCGACGAGGTGCTGTGCGCGTGACGCACGACGACCACGAGCACGAGGAGTGCGAGGAGCGCGAGCGCGAAGTGGACGCTCGGCAGCCTGACGCCCGTGAGCGGCAAGGTGCTCCAGAACGAGCTCCGCGAGTAGAGCGCGCCCGCGGTGTTCATCGGGGCGACCAGCGCGGTCACGCCCGCGGGGAGATACCCCACCGCGAACACGGCAACGGCCGCGAGCAGCATCCGGTGCGCGGCGCGCCGTTCACCGCGTGCGACCATCGTCACGAACAGCGCGGCGATGCCGACCACGCCGGTGACCTTCACCAGGGCGCCGAGGGCTGCGGTCACGCCGCCGGCGCGCGGGCGGCCTTGGGCGACCAGCACGACGGCGAGGAGCATGGCGACCCCGACGAGGATGTCGTTGCGCCCTCCGTTCACCAGGTACATCAGGGTCAGAGGGTGGATGGTCAGGAACGCGACCGCCGCCGCCGAGCGGGTGCGGCGCCAGATGAGCCAACCTCCGCCGAGCAGCACGAACGCGGCGAGCCCTTGGTAGAACAATCGGGTCGCGAGCGCGGTGCCGCCGACGATCTGCGCGCCGCCCGCGCTGAGGGCGGTGAACGCCGGCCCGTACACCGACGGGGTGTGCCTCCAGGTCCGCCCGACGAGGTGGAACAGCGGATCCAACGGGAATGCCGCGGGCCCGTGCGTCCACGGGCTGACGTGATGGATGCCGAGCATGCGTCCGTACATCGCGTACGACCACAGGTCGCCGGTGAAGCGCGGGATGATGACGGTGGCGAGGACGACCGCCACGAACGTGACCGTCGCGACGAGCCGGATGCCGAGGCCGCCCCAGCGTTGTTCGGCGATCAGCATCACCGCGTAGCCGGCGCACGCCACGACGACCAGCGTGATGTGCAGGCCGTTGGAGACGAGGCCGTCGCTGGCGACCGCGAGGGTGGTGGCGAGCGCCGAAGCGACCAGCGCGGCCGGAGCCGCGAGGCGCGCCCGACGGCGCGACGAGTCCATACCGCCACCTTGGCGACCCGTGCCTGAATCCCCGGTGAACGCGGGTGCGCGCCGACGCGTAGCCTCGCGGCGCCCGGCCCGGGTGGCGGAACGGTAGACGCAGGCGGCTTAAACCCGCCGGCCCCGCAAGGGGCGTGGGGGTTCGAATCCCTCTCCGGGCACCTCTCCGGGCACGTTCAGACCTGCCGCGAACGCGGGAGTGGTGCGATCAGAGCGCACGCTCACGCTCGCTGTTTGCCAACGCGCGGTGCGGCACTTCCTGACGGCGTCACAGGAAGCGGCATCGAGCAGACGCGGTACGTCGTTCCCACGAGACCGGCGGTACCTGCTCGCAGGTAGTGGACCAGCGCCGAACAGATCGATGTTCCGCGCACAGGGGTCGGAGCTTCGACGGCCGTCGTTCTGTGTGGCGTGGGGTCGCGGCAGAAGGGCTTCTCGAGGCCACCTGCCAGACCGGCGACGCTCCGAGCGCACCCGGCTGGCGGTCAGGGTGTGTGCTCGGCCCTGCGCTCTTGCAGGGCTTCAAGAGAGAGGGCTCGCTCAGCTTGGAGCGGCGCCAACATGATCCACGGCTGGGTTACCCAAGATCGTTCTCACGCAGTGGTCTGATCGCCGCGCCGGGAGCATGCTGAAGGTTGCAGCGAATGCCATCGAGAGCGCGTGAGATCGCAGAGGGTGAGCGCGGACGATGGGGCACGCCAGGGGATCACCGAGAAGGCGGATGGTGGTCCGTCTCGAATCCTGATGTACGTGGAGGTCATCGTGTTCGATCACCGCGACCGCTCCGAATCGGGAAACATTCTGATCTTGATTCTGGTGATCCTCGCGATCATCGCGTTGATCATCTGGATCGTTCAGCAGCTCAGCAACTGAGCTAGGAACGGTCGTCACCCACGTTCCCTGAGGGTTGGGCGTTCGGCCCCGGCCCCGGCCCTGCACTGACCTCTGACTCGGCTGAGGTCTGAGGAGACCATGGAGCCTCCACGGGAGCGGCCGGCTGCGTGGCGCCGAGCGTGGGGGCATAGCGCTGTTCGCCTTCGACGAACTCCGACACGGTTCGCACGCTGTCGAGGAACTGTGCGGGGAAGATGATGGTCGAGTTCCGCTCGACTGCGATCTCGGCGAGCACCTGGAGGTTGCGGAGCTGCAACGCGATCGGGTGATCGAGCATGACGTCGGCCGCTTCCGCCAACTTGCCCGCACTGAGTGCCTCGCCTTCAGCAGCGATGATCT
Organism: uncultured Actinomycetes bacterium; assembly: GCA_963725775.1. Lineage (GTDB taxonomy): Bacteria > Actinomycetota > Acidimicrobiia > IMCC26256 > DASPTH01 > DASUAS01. The sequence goes on along the minus strand of CAVRZT010000004.1, from coordinate 368,482 downwards.
TCGCTCTCTTCTCCCGCTCCGCTTCTGCCTCCCGGGCCATCGCCCGCTTCATCGTCTCGGGAAGCTCGATGTCCTTGAGCTCCACGAGTTGCACGAGCACGCCCCACCGCTCGCTGGTGGTGTCGAGGATGTCCTTGATCGCCACGTTCAGCGCCTCGGTTTCGCTCAAGACCTTGTCGAGACTGGATCGACCCACCACGTTGCGGACCGTGGTCTGGGCGATCTGGTCGATCGCCGAGTTGACGTTTTCGATCTCGACGATCGACTTCACCGGGTCGACCCGTCGGTAGTACGCGACGGCGGCGACACCGATCGAGACGTTGTCCTTGGTGATGATCTGTTGCGATTGGATCGGCTTCGTGATCGTACGGAGGCTGACCTTCATCATGTTGTCGGCGAACGGGATCATGAACCGGAGGCCCGGAGTGCGGACCTTGCGGATCTTCCCGAACCGGAAGACCACCCCCCGCTCGTACTCCCGGACGATCGCAACCCCGAGACGGGCCATGGTCAACCTCCCCGACGAACCCGGCGCACGAGCCGATCACAAGGGCTCGCACCGGGGAGGCGTACTGGTGATCGCCTTCCGGTTACGCGGCGAGCACAAACTCGTCGTCTCGAGGGTCGTGCGGTTGTCTCCGCCCGACCTGCCGGGCGACAACCGACACCAACGCGACGACGCCCCGACACACGAGGAACACCAGAACGCACATGCCACGAAGGTAAACCCGGACCGCCCTCGCGGCAACTCCGGGATCCAGGCGATCGGGCTCCGCCGTCGGCGATCGGCGCGAAGGTCACACGCCAACAGAACGTGCGCCGAACCGCAATCGCGGCGCGTACCGAACGGCACATCGGCAAGCCGGCGCTCTGGCGTGTCGCGATCGCTGAGGGCAGTCCCTGCCAGCTCCATCCCGACTGCACGTCGTCGTTGACGTTGTCGACTCCGAAGGCGAGCACCGGCTCCTGCATTGCTACTTGCTTCCGCCGCCCTCGACGCGGAACACGATGTTGTGTCCGGCCAAGGCGAAGTTGACTGGCACGGCGAGCGGGCTGAGGTCATCGTGGTACATGAGTCGCCCGACGCGCGCGGCAGCAAGCAAGTCAAAGCACTCATCGGGCGAGAGAACCTCGAGAGCCATGGCCCAAATTCTTGTCGGAGCGCACCGGCGGGCGACACGGCCGAAGGTCCCATCCTTGCGGATCGCGAGCGGCGGCATGCTTGCGTTGAATCCGGGAGAGCGAAAGCGTCGGGACGACGCGATTCCCAGCTCGCGTCGCCGAAGCCATAGTCCACAGCCGAGTGCAGAACGAGCGCCCCGAACGTTCACCGAATCGCCTCGGTGGGCCGCCCAGATCGAAGCACATCTCGCGTGTGCCCTGATCGGTACTTCACGCGCACGCGGAGCCGACGCTCACGCGTGTCGCGCGGTGCGTCGACGGTGGAGCAGCGAGCGCGATCGATCACTGGGGCATTCTGGCGCGGCAGCAGGACGTCATCCGGGGAACGTTCGTCATCGTTGGAGATCACGCTTCGTCCGCAGTGGGCTGGCCGATGGTGTGGAGTTGGATGATGAGGCCGTCGGGATCCGAAACTTCGACATGCCAGCCGAGGTGCCCTTCCGTCGGTGCAGTGTGCTTGATCCCGAGGGTGTCGAGGTACGTGCACCAGTGGTCAAGGTCGTCGATATCGCCGACGCTGAGTGCGACCGAGCAGAAGCCGTGGAGCGCGCGTGCGAGTTCCGGAGCGTGGTGCAAGCCGAGGGTGAGTCCGCTGGGATGGATGAGGACGACACCCACAACGCGGTCTTCTTCTTCGAGAGTGAGGCGAGGGTCGAAGCCGAAAATGGCGGAATACCAGTCGCGGCTGCGCATGACGTCGGACACCGGCAACCGAAGGTGATGCAAGCCGACAACGGCAGGGGGAGCGTGAGCCGGCTCGTTCACGGCCTTGCTCGACAAGCAAAAGGCATGCCCGTGATGTTACGAAACTCGGCAGAGCCCAACGACGGGCGACGGACTCGACGTGCCAGAGCTGAAGTTCACGCGCACACCGGCCGAGCACAGAACAGCGCACCGAACGTTTCACGCGGTCGCAGGAGCAGCCCGCGTCGACACCCGTCCTGATCTGTCGCACCCGAACCTCGCGCACGACCTGCCAGAGGAAACGTCGATCAGCTGCTTCGTGGCGCTCCCGTCGCAATGCGCAAGGCGGTCCCCCGAACCTCCACGTCTGGCGACGGTGGGAACCACCGCGCCACCGCTACTTCTTCTTGCCCTGCTCTTTGCTCTCCTTGTTCGCCATCGGAAGATCCTCTCCTCGTGGATACTGAGCGAGCAGAATTGCACCAGGTTCCTCCTCGTAGGATCGGAGTCAGGCACGGCGATCCGATTGCGCTCTCGTACCGCACTCGTCGCGATGGAGCTTCCGTTGGCGTTCCCCGGGAACTGGAGGACTGAACGATGTCGAAGGAAGAGAAGAAGAACAAGAAGATCACTCGCCGGTTCTACAAGGGACTCAACGCGGGGGACCTCAGCGTGATCGACGAGCTCATCTCGGATGATCTCGTGGAGCACGACGAGTTTGGTGGCTTGGAGCCGAACAAGGCGGGGGTGCGGAGGTTCTTCGAGTGGTTGCAGGCGGCGTTCCCTGACGGGAAACTGGTAGTCGAAGACATCATCGCTGAGGACGACAAGGTGTTTGTTCGGGCGCGGATGACGGGCACCCATGAAGGCGAATGGATGGGGATGCTCGCGACTGGTCGGACGATCGACGTCGGCGTCGGCGACTACATGCGTTTCAAGAAGGGCATGGTGGTCGAGCATTGGGGCGTGACCGATACCGGCGCGATGATGCAACAACTCACTGGGGATTAGGCGCTCTCCGCGCACAGATCGGCGCACCGAACGAGGATCGGATCGCTGCCGCGGGCCGCCCCGAACCGCACATCACGCACTCTCGAGTCGTCGGCCGTTCTGTGCGTCGTCGACGGTGGCATCACGCACCCCGACCATTCAGGGCATCGGTGCCACTCGAACTTCAGTTGATCTTGCGCCTGTGGTCCGGCAGGCTGGCAGTGCCCACCCAGTCTTGGAGGCTCTCTCGTGAAAAAGGTCCTGTTGGTACTGGTCGCACTCGGCGTTGCTGCGGCAATCGCATACCTCTTGTTCTCGCGGTCGAGGGAGGCCGCTCCGGGCGGCGCAGAGCCCGAGATCGACCTCCGCGAGATGTCAAGCGACGAGGCCGAGGGGTCCGGCACTCAGATCGCTGACACCGTCGGCAGCGCGATCGGCACAGCCACCTGACGCTTCGCCGCGGTTTGGGCGGCATCGGCGGGCAGCGCGCGCGTTCTGGGATTCGTCCAGCGAGTTCGCCATGCTTGCCGTATCTGTCAATCATGCCCACACCCTCCGAGCATTGAACGTGCGCCCAGAACTCTCACCGAAATGCGAGCTCGAAGAGCGCAGATCGGCACTTCTCGCGCTCGAGTCCGATGGCCGGAACCAGTGCTGGTCATGTTTCTCAAGACCGGTGTGGGATCGTCGAGCTCGACGAGGCCATACGGCCTTTCGGCCCTGTGGAGCTCGAGGTACTTCGTGGATGATGACGGAGGAACCGCCACGAGCGAGGTGCAATGAGACTGGGAGGCACGTCCCCAGACGCTGGTCCGATATCCCAGAGCCTCGAGCCCGTCGATCCCGCGCCAGTGGCATCGCCGGACAGCTCGGCTGACGACGGCCGATCGTGGCGTGAGACCGGCATCGCGGCAGGTGGCCCGGCTGGTGCGTGTGATCCGTGACGCCGACGACGCCACGGTGGAAGACGCCGTACTGAAGTTGAGCCGCACTCGTCGATTTCTGGCGCCATTGGCGCTCGTCGTCGGCGCGTTCGCCATGCTCTTTCAAGGGTTGAAGCTGCTCGTCTCGAACTGGCGTCTGACCATCGTGCAGGTGTTGCCGGCGATGTGGATCTGGCTGGCAATGACCGACTTGAAGGCTCACGCGCTGCACGGCACGTCGTTCACGATCATCACGGGCCCGTTGCTGGTCGCCGCGATGATCCTGATCACGGCGATCACCGCGGCGAGCTTCTTCCTCAACGCGGTGTTCGCCTTCGCCATCGCCGCGCCGGGCACGCCCGACACTCGGCGCGGCAGGGCGCTCGCGTGGGGACACCGTCGTGTCGTGCTCGCATGGGGAACCGGCATCGGCGTACTCCTGGCGGTAGCGACGGTGGTCGTCGACCGTTGGGGCACGCGATGGTTCTCTCTCTCCCTCGGCACCGTCGTCGCGGTGATGATGGTGAGCTACGTCGCGGTGCCGTCCCGGCTCATCGGTGTCCCCAAGAGCACACTGCCGCGCCGTGACCGGATGACCGCCGCAGTCGTCGGCGGCGCAATCGGTGCGGTGGTCTGCACCCCGCCCTATCTGCTCGGACGCATCGGGCTCCTCATGCTCGGCTCATCGGTCCTCGTGATCCCCGGCGTGATCCTGCTGCTGGTCGGGCTCACACTCCAGGCCGGAGCGATGGGCTCGGTCAAGGCGGTCAAGCTGAGCGCGACCTTCGTCGCCGCGCGCCGTTCGGAAGATCCGGCCACGAATGGCACAGCTGATGCGGGGGCCCCAGCGGCCTGAGCGGCGATGAACAACGGTCCGCACGACTGCACCCCTCTTCCGCGCCACCGAGATCTACTGCGCTCACAATCGACGTACAGAACGACGCACCCCGAACGCGAGACGAATCGCGTCCGCGGGGAGCGCAGATCGGCATCACATCTCGCGCACTCGAGTCGGGCATACGACGCGCGGTAGCTGCGGTACTAATGGTGTCGATGGTGAGCGAGGTGCGACGGTGATCGACCGTCTGGAGCGTGGGCTGCGCGACGTGGGCAGGGCGCTGAGCCTGAGCCGGTGGTTGGGCGGCCTGCATGGCTCGGCAGGGGTGCGGGTCGCGCCGTCGACATCGCCAGGGTTGCTGATCATTCAGATCGACGGCCTGTCCACTCAAAGGCTGAGGGCAGCGGTTGCAGCGGGCCGGATGCCGTTCGTCGCCCGGCTCCTGGTTGCCGGCGAATTGCGGTTGGTCCCGGTCTATTCGGGGCTGCCGTCGACCACGCCGGCGGCGGAGGCAGAGCTGTTCTACGGGGTCGCGGCGGCCGTGCCGGCCTTCACCTTCATTGACCACGCCACCGGCCGGTTGATGCGCATGTACCAGAGTGACGCGGCCACGTCGGTGGAATCGAGGATCGCGGCGAAGTCGTCGGGGTCGCTCCTCGCCGGCGGTGCGTCGTACTCGAACGTCTACACGGGCGGGGCGACCGACACCCGGTTCTGTATGGCGTCGCTCGGTATCGGGGATGTCCTGCCGCGGCACCGCCGGTGGCTAACGCCGATGGTGGCGGTCGCCTATTTCCCAGCGCTGGCCCGGGTGGCTGCGCTGGCGTTGTGGGAGCTGGTGGCGGCGCCTCGCGACCTGTTGGCGGGGCTGCGGGCGGGTGAGGACCGGACCTCGGAGGCGAAGTTTCTGGTCTCGCGGACTGCGGTCGGTGTGGTGCTGCGCGAGTTGACCGTGTTGGGCATGTCGGTCGGTCTCGCGCGTGGGTTGCCGGTCGTGCATGGCAACTTCCTCGGCTACGACGAGAACGCTCACCGTCGAGGTCCCGATTCGCGTCTCGCTCTGCGCGCGTTGCACGCGACGGACGGGGCCGTCGCTCGGCTGTGGCGTGCGGCGCACCGCTCGGTGGGTCGCGCGTATGACGTGTGGATCATTTCCGACCACGGGCAGGAGATCACCGACCCATATGCCGCGGTCCACGGTGAGACTGTTGCCGTGGCCATCCGACGTGTCGCCGTCGAGCTCGGGATCATCGATCCCGAGCTCGCAGGTTTGACGGACGCCCCGGCGGTTGGAGTTGGCCATCAACGGACGCGTCAGCTCGGCGAGCGCGTCATCGCGCGGATCGTTCCCGGTCTCGACGTGTCGGACATCCGCCACGCGGAGGGTGCTCTGACCGTGACCGCACAAGGCCCGCTCGGCCACGTGTACACACCGCGGCCCCTTCCGGATGCCGAGGCTGACAGGTTCGCCCGGGCCATCGTCGAGCGCGCCGGCGTCCCGCTCGTCTTGCGACGAGGCGAACACGACGACGTGGCGGTCGCGCACACGGTGGCCGGGCGTTTCGTGCTCCCCGACGACGCCGCCCCGGTGCTCGGCGCCGACCATCCCTACCGTGACCAGGTTGCCGTCGACCTGGTGGCCCTGTGCCACCACCCCGACTCTGGCGACCTCGTCATCAGCGGCTGGCGGCCCGAGGGCCGCTCGCTCAGCTTCCCGCTCGAGCACGGCGCCCACGCCGGCCCGGGGCCGAACGAGACCGACGCATTCGCACTCGTCCCACCCGACACACCCCTCGCCGGGCTTGGCCGGAGCGACTCGGTCGTGCGGCCGCGCGACCTGCGCAGCGCAGGGTTCGCCGTGCTCGACGGCACCCGGCACCGACAATCGCCGGTGCGGGCCCGGCACGGCGTGCGGATCCTGACCTACAACGTCCACTCCTGTATCGGGCTCGACGGGCGCCTGTCTCCCGAGCGCATCGCCCGCGTGATCGCCCGCCAGGCCCCCGACATCGTCGCCCTACAGGAGCTCGATGTCGGCCGGTCCCGCACCGGTCACCTCGATCAAGCGCGCGCGATCGCCGACGCGCTCGAGATGTCCCTTGCATTCCATCCCACCGTCACCGTGGCAGACGAGCAGTTCGGCGACGCGGTACTCAGCCCCCATCCACTCCGACTGGTCCACGCCGGCACGCTCCCCGGCCTCGGCCTCGAACCGCGCGGAGCGATCTGGGTCGAGGTCGACGTGCCCGACGGCGAGGGCGCGACGCCGCGCCGTACAGCTGATCAATACCCACTTCAGCCTGCACCCGCGCGAACGGGCCATGGCGGCGGGCGCGTTGCTCGGACCGGACTGGCTCGGCCACCCGTCGGCCCAGCACGACATCGTCCTCTGCGGCGACTTCAACGCACTGTCATGGTTCCCGTCGCTCCGTCGGCTCAGTCGGCGACTGGCCGACGCCCAGACAGGCCTCGACGGTCACCGGCCCCGTCGGACCTGGTTCGGTCGCTTTCCGATCGGCCGCATCGACCACATCCTCGTCGATCCCAATTGGACCGTCGCCCACGTCGAAGTTCCCGACGACACCCTGGCGCGAGTCGCGTCCGATCACCGACCCGTCCTCGTCGACATCAAGCCGCCAGTCAACACAGCAACTGCAGCAGACGGCTGGGCGCTGTTGCACTGAGACTTCGAGAGACCAACAGAGTCCAGAGTGCGCCCACGGGGGAGTACAGAACGGCACCTCGGCGTTCCGCGAATCGGTGTTCTGCGTCACCGCGGATCTGTGTGCGGTCGCGATGGCGGATCGTCATCTGCTCCGGCCGCGAGTTCCCGACTGGGGAACGGGGAGGTGCTGACGTGGGCGACGAGCTCGTATACCGGAAGGCCGAGGAACTCCGCGACAGCAGGGACCGGTTCTTCGCACAGGACGTCGCAGACCTGATGCTGGAAGCTGACGTAGGCGGCGTCCTCGAGTCGTTGCACCGCCTGGTCGAGAAGGGGCGGCTCGTTCGCCTCGATCGCGTTTCGACGTCCGGTGCGTCCGAAGTTGCCGTGGAAGATGAGGGCTTCCGGTTTCCCGCTCGAGGCGGGAGATTGGGCGGGGCCGTAGCCCGACTCGCCAGATAGCGGGCCAGTGCTCGCTCCGTGTGGGCAGATGCGGCGGGTACCAGACAGCTGCCTGTCACAAAGACTCGCGCTTCCAGATCCCTGCCGCCTCAGTGCGTACGTCCTGACGGAGGTGCCGGAGTCGTGACGTACTCACGATGAGACCGACTGCGGGCTCGAAGGTTCTCCAGGGAAGATCGAGGTCCGGCACGACTAGATTCGGAGAGATGGAGCAGTGCGACCCCCTCGGCGAGACGCAAAAGTTCGAGGCGTCGATGGACGCACTCCGACACGCCATCTTGTTCTCAACTCCTGAGGCGACCTCGACAACGCGACGCGAGCAACGCCGGCGCCGTTCAACGCCTCGGTTCCTCCGGCGGAGTTCTCACTAGCCCGCGGCTCCCGGCCGGGAGTCCAGATCAGGACCATGTGTTGGATCAGGATCGCGAGTTGCCGAGGATCAAGGGAGAGGTTGCGTGATGAGTGACCGCGAAGACGATCCCGGAGCTGCTGCTGACGACGAGCGCGAACCTTCTCGAGCGGCGCGCGCTGCCCAGAACGACCTGAGCGAGCTCGTCGACCCCGAACCGGTCGACGAGGACGAGCAGACTGAGGACGACATGTTCGAACTCGACCAGAAGGAGCTCGACGAGCTCGGTCTTACGCTTGATGATCCCCACCAGCCCGGCCCCGGGTAGTCAGCTGCACCGAACTGTCTTGGTCTCAGGGGGTCATCGCAACGCCGCCCGAGCACAGAACAACGCACCGAACGTTCACGCGATCGCAGCCGCAGGCCGCCCCGAACAGGCACATCTCGCGGACGCGTCCCGTTCGCTGTCGTCGGCGGTGACCTCTTGGTCGTGGACATGGCCTTCGTGTGGGTCTACCGTTCCGTCACTGCTGGTGCCGCTGGGCGACGCAGCTGACGAAGGACGAGGGGGAGTGGTCGTGGTCGAAGCATCGGCTCGTCGTGGGCGCGGGACAGGCTGGATCGTCTTCGCGGGGATCATGATGATCCTCGCTGGCGGCAACATGGCGATCAACGGTCTCTGGGCCCTGCATGCAAGCACTCAGGTCGAGAAGTCCTTCGGCGACACGCTCCTGTTCAGCAGCAGCAACCTCGACACCTGGGGATGGATCTACCTGATCGTCGGTGCCGTGGTCCTCGTGGCCGGGATCACGGTGTTCTTCCGCGCCGGGTTCGGGGTATGGGTCGGAACCATCGCCGCCGTAGTCCAGGCCTTGTTCGCCTTCTTCTGGATCTTCTCGCCCTACTGGCAAGGTGCGCTGGTCATCATCGCTCTTGACATGTTTGTGATCTACGCGCTCAGCCCGACGTCAGAGGACCGCCAGTACGTTTGATCTGGCGCGATCCGGAGCGACGTCGTACTGATTGACGCACCAAGCTCATCGATATCGAGCGCGGGGTCCGCGCGACAGGCGCAGTGACCCCCATCACCGCCGGCAAGAGTCCGGATGCTGTAGCGATCTGCCCGGCGCCGAGCGCCCCACGCCGATCATGACCCGGCGCCCGAGCACTGCCGCGGCGTCACGCGGCCAGGGTCACGTGCAGCACCTGGAGCAGTCCGGTCATCTGCATGACGAGATAGAGGTCGGGTGGCACAAAGAACTCGACGGTGCGATCGTTGGCGGCGAAGCGCTTGTGCGCCGTGACGAACACGCTCAAGATCACCGAGTCCACGAACTGCACGTCTCGGAGGTCGATGACCAGGTCCTGATCGCCGTCGGTCAGGGCCGCTTGTACCGACTCCCGCAACGCGCCGGAGTCGTCGAGGTCGAGGGCACCCGAGAGCCGGAGCACGAGCGGTTCCGGCGTGCCCCCTTCGCCCGATGGGTTCGTGCGAGGGATGGTGGCTGATTCCGCCTCGGGTTCGCGCCACGGTACCGGTCCGAGGCCGCGGAGCTGACCCGTCACCTCGTCGAACAACCATTCGCGGAACGCCCGGAGATCGGGCGGGGTCGCGGTGGTCAGGAGCTCGCTGCCGTCGTCGCAGTAGATGTCCACTTCGTCCAGCAGCTGACGGAGACCGTCGATCGCGGTCGCGATCTCCTCGGACGGATGCGCGACGGGGATGACGACGTCCTCGTGGTCGTGGCCACCGTCGACGAGCGCGTCGAGCATGTCCATCGTCGCCCGGTACCCCACGAACCGCGTGTTCAGCTCTTGCACCATGGCGGCGAGCCGGCCCGGGGCGCTGCCCTCACGTTCTTCGTCGACCCGGACGATGTCGAACTCTCGCTGGACCGCGGCGACGTGCGCCATCGAGCGTTCGAAGCGGCGCACCGGGAAGTGCAGGAGTTCGATCCGGAATGGCTCGGCTTGCTCGGTCACAGGTCTACCTCACACCAGACGGTCTTCGCGTCGTCGAGCTGCTCGACGCCCCAACGATCGGACATGCTGTCGACGATTGCCAATCCCCGCCCGGTGGTCGCGTCGGTCCCATACTGCCGACGCACCGGAACCCCGTCGCCATGGTCGGTCACCTCGAGGCGTACCCGCGCCGGCCCCACGAGCATCCGGACCGAGAACGACGAACGCGCGTGCAGGATCGCGTTGGCCGCGAGCTCCGACACGACGAGCGCGATCCGGGGGGCGAGCTCCGACGACGGTGGCAGCGCGCCGACCGCGAAGGCACGGGCTTCGGCGGCGGCTCCTCGATCGGGGCGGAATTCGCGGGTGACGTCAACCGGATGCACCGACCCTGCTCCACCGGTCACGAGGTGTGGAGGCGCTCGAGCTCACGGATCTCCGCACGCGACACCCGGGGCAGACCGAGCGCCATGCGCCGGAGGTTGATCTCGTTGATCTCGTTGCGCTGCGTGCGGGCCATCGAGGCGGCGAACTTCCGGACGCCCGGGTGCTCGCCGTGCTCGGCGGCGTAGGCGGCCATCGCGGAGCCGGCGGCGTGGTGGCGGATCATGAGCCGGGTGAACTCGTCATCGGCCGCGCGCCCCTCGGACGATTCGAGCGCGGCCGACTCGGCGTCGGTGGGCATGCCCGGCATCTCGGTCGGGCGCACCGGATGCCCCATCCAGTCCATGGCCACGTCGTCGGCGGTCGACGGGGGAGGGCCGGCGCGGTTGAGGTAGCTGTTCATCGCACCGATCTCCTGCGCCTGGCTCACGACGATCTCGCGCGCGAAATGTCCGACGATCGGGTCGTGCTCACGGGCGAGGTAGGCGAAGCTCAGCGCGATGGCGCCGTTGTGATGGGTCTCCATGTCGGAAAGGAAGCCGACGTCGACGTCGCTGAACGATTCGTCGGCCGCCTGGTTCAGCCACCACCCGACGAGGCCGGCCAGGAAGCACAGCACGACCACGAGTGTCACGACCTGCCAGGTCTCCGGACCGCGGCGCGGCGGGGGCCCGGGCACGCGCTCGTCGACGTCGCGCGCCTCGGTCATCACCGCTGCATCATCGCGCGGGCGAGGCCGCAACCGGTCGCGGATCTACTCCACCCTCAGCGCATCGGCTGGTCGGATGCGGCTGGCGATGTGGGCGGGGCCTGCCGCGAGCGCGTTGGCGAGCACGAGCGCGATCGACGCCACCAGCAGCACCGCCAGCGCGGCCAGCGGTGGTACGTAGACGATCGGGAAGTCGTCGGCGAGCCACCGCCACGCGAGTCGGCCGGTGGCGATGCCCAACGGAACCCCCACGACGATGCCGACCACGGCCAGCAACGTGGCCTGCCAGGCGATCGCACCGCGGGTCTGGCGCCGCGTGAAGCCGATCGAACGCAGGACCGCGAGGTCATGGCGACGCCGTCGCACCGTCGTCACGAGCGTGTGGGCGACGGTGGCGCACGCGAGCAGCGCGAAGAACCCCGCGAGCGCGAGCGGGAGGTCTTCGACACGGGCGAGGTCGGCCACGGCCGTCGGGAGCGTGGCGGGAATCGGGAACAGGTCCGGCCCACCGATGCGCACCAGCTTCCGTCGTGCCGCAGCCGCATCGGTGCCGGCGTGCCAGCGCATCAGCACGTAGTCCTCGGCCGCGTCGTCACCCGGAACCGCCCGGGCCAGACCCGCGGTGGTCATCCACCCGCTCTGGTCGTAGTCGGTGTGCGAAGTGGCCGGGAGGAGGGCCTCGCCGACGACCCGGGCCTCGGTGCCGGGGTCGCTCCCGATCTTCACCCGGTCGCCGATCGCGAGGTGCAGCTCGCGCATGGTCGTCGGGGCCAGGGCAAGTTCACCGGCGCGTTGCGGTCGATGGCCCGCGAGGAGCACGAACGGGATCTCGCCGGTGACCGCGCGGGTGGCGAAGACCGGTACCGGGCGGCCGTCGATCGGGACGGCTCGGTGCCAGGTCGCGTGCAGCGCGTCGGTCACGTTCGCGTCGCGGGCGACGGCGCGGAGCGTGGCGTCGGGAATGGAACCGCCGCCCGCGGCCAGCCCGAAGTCCCAGACCACCCCTGAGCGACTCGGCTGCGTGATGGCGTCCTGGATGCCGGCGCGGAACGTCATGCACGCGACGACGCCGAGCACACCCGCGATTGCGCCGATGAGCGCCGATCGCACCGGCACCGCGCGCCGCCCGTGTCCCGGCTCTCCGGCGAGGCGCGCGCCGATCATCAACGCCGGCGCGCGGCTCATGGGCGCCACGATCCGATCGACGAGCGACGGACGGCGGTCGACCCGGGCACGCTGGTTCACCCGCCACCAGGCGGCGCCGGCGGCCACGGCCGTGACGCCGAGGAGGACGGCGAGCACGGCGACGCCGAGCACGAACCAGTCGGCGTGCGTGCCGACGTCGAGGTCGTAGTCGCGCGCGGTCCCGAGGGGGAAGCGCGACGACAGCACAACCGCGACGACGAAGGTCGTCGCGACGGCGACGATCGCGGTGAGGACGGCGGGAATCACCAGCGCGACCATGGCCAGCCGCCGATCCGCGCCGATCGCCCGCCAGGTGGGGAGCTCGGCCACGCTCGCGGAGACGGTGCGGACGAGTGCCTGGCCGACGAGCACGCCGCCACCGAGGAGCGCGGCGAGCGCGAACAGCAGGAGACCGTCGCGTTCCAGGTCGGTGACGTGCGTCGCCTTGGGGATGCCGTAGAGATCGGCGGTGTTCTCGACGTTGACCGGGTGCCCGAGGATCTCACCGACCCGTTCGGTGAACTTCGGGATCGCCGTGGCTCCGCCGCGGAGATCGACGAACAGGTTGACGATCTGCGGCATGTGCGATCCGTACTCGGCGTAGAACCCGCTCGACGGCGTCCAGGTCGGGTCGCTCGACACCGACTTGGCGATACCGACGACCCGGAGCTTCTGGCGGAACGCCTCGATGCCGCCCGGCGGGGTGAACTCCGGGGGTACGTCGCCGAGGCCCTCGACTGTCTGGCCGAGCACGATCGTGGATCCCATGGGGAGGCCGAACCGATCGCGCGTGTTCTCGTCGACCACGATCTCATCGGCTCGGGCCGGGTCGGGGAGACGACCCGCGACGAGCGGCCCGGTGAGGATCGGGATCGAGGCCGGGGCGACGGGGAACAGCGACGCGCTCACGGCGCCGAGTCGCCGGGGGCTGAAGACCTGCGCCGCGACGCCGACCATGAACGGGTAGCTCTTCGTGACCCCGGGGAGCGCAGCGACCTGGCGGCGTTCGTCGCGGCCGAACGCAGGATCGTTGGCGAGCAGGGCCGCAGTCGGGACGTGCGCGGCGGCGATGTAGTCCGGGACCGCGTTCGCCGTCCGTCGGGCGCCGGCGAGGCCGGCGGCGGCGACGCCCACGGTCACGCCGGCGAGGAGCCCGAGCAGCACCCAGGCCCTCCATCGGGCCCGCAGCTCGGCTCGGGCCCACATCCGCGCCGCGGTCACGTCGGCGTCTTCTCGTGCACCTCTCGAGCCAACCATTCGGCACCGGGAAGGGAAAGGGGGGAGGCCCCACCCGCGCCGGGGAGGCCTACGCGGTGGATCGGTGCAAGGTCGCCTCATGTCCTTCCCGCCAGCGACCTGCGACCTCGCATCCTCGGGGTGACCTACGGTCCCGGTGCGTGAGCGACGCATGGCCGTTGACGGGTACCAGGGTCGTCGATCTCTCGAGCGGGCTCGCCGGTGCGTACTGCACGAAGCTGCTCGCCGACGGCGGTGCCGAGGTCGTGAAGGTCGAAGATCTCTCGGGCGACCCGTTGCGCCGCGAGTCGGAGAGCGGCGCACCGATCGCCGAGGGTGGGGACGGCGCGTTCTTCCGGTTCCTCTCGACGTCGAAGGACAGTGTGGTCGCGTCGGCGACGGCCGATCGTGACGTGGAGCTGGCGCGTGCACTGATCGCCGGCGCCGACATCGTGGTGTGGTCGAGTGGCACGACGATCGCCGACGACGCGCGCTTCGTGCCCCATGCTCTGCACGCCGAGCATCCCGGCCTCGTCGTCGCTGCGGTGAGCCCGTTCGGGCTCGACGGTCCGTGGCGCGACCGGCCGACGACCGACTTCACCCGCCAGGCGTTGTGCGGCGGTCACGTGCAGCGCGGCACGCCCGACCGGCCACCGCTGCTGTGCGGTGGTCGACCGGGTGACTGGGCCGCGGGCACGTATGCCGCCATTGGCGCACTGGCCGCGCTGCGCCGGGCGCGGCGCCAGGGCATCGGCGACCTGGTCGACGTCGCCGCGCTCGACGCACTGATGTTCAGCCAGCCGCTCTTCCCCGTTACCTGGTACGAGATCGCGGGCGAGCCGTTCCGGCCGGTGCGGTCGTCGCAGTTGCCGAACCTGCATCCGAGCGCCGACGGGTACGTCGCGTTGCAGACGACCACCGGCCAGCAGTGGCTCGACTTCTGCACGATGATCGGTCGTGACGACTGGTACGACGACGAACGCCTCGCGCGCGGCACCTACCGCACACTGCACCGGGCTGAGCTCGAGCCGCTGATCGACGAGTGGACGTCGGCGCGCACGACCGCGGCGATCGTCGAGCTGGCGACGCTGCTGCGGATCCCGGTGGCGGAGGTCGGCAACGGCGCGACGCTCCCGCAGTTCGCCCACCTGGTCGACGGCGGATGGTTCGCCGAGAACCCCGCCGGGTTCATACAACCGTCGGTGCCGTACCGCCTCGGCGGCGGGGCGTCGCCGCGGCCGTTCGCCGCCGCGCCGATCGTCGGGCGTGACACCGAACGCCACCGCGCCCGGCTGGCGGCGCCCCCGGCGTCCGTGCGTCACTCGGTGCGACGCGTCGGCGGCGCCGGATCTCCCGCTCACGGGGATCCGGATCATCGACCTCACCGCGTTCTGGGCCGGGCCGATCATCGGGTACGCCTGCGGGGTCCTCGGCGCCGAGGTGATCCACGTCGAGTCGACCCGGCACCCCGACGGCATCCGTCTCAACGGCACACGCCCGATGAGCGAGCCGCAGTGGTGGGAGTGGTGCCCGATGTTCCAGGGCGCCAACACCAACAAGCTCGATGTGGCATTCGAGCTCGACACCGAACGCGGGCGTGAGCTGCTGCTGCAGCTCGTCGAGCACAGCGACGTGCTCGTCGACAACTTCAGCCCCCGCGTGCTCGAGCAGCTGGGGCTCGACCAGGACGCGCTGCTCGCCCGCAACCCGCGACTGGTGGTGCTGCGCGCTCCGCGTACGGGCTCACCGGTCCGTGGCGCGAGCGGCTCGCGTACGCGCCCACCATCGAGGCGCAGGCCGGGATCGCGTGGGTGAGCGGGTTCACCGACCGTGGTCCCGAACCGCCGTCGGGAGTCGCCGACGCGATGGGCGGTGCGCACGCCACCGTCGCGCTCCTGCTCGCGCTCGAGTACCGCGACCGCACCGGCCGGGGCATGTTCCTGGAGTGCCCGATGGTGGGCTCGGCGCTGAACCTCGCCGCGGAGCAGGTGGTCGAGTACTCGGTGTACGGCCGGCTGCTCGGACGCCGGGGTAATCGCAGCGCGACGTGCGTGCCCCAGGGCGTTTACCTCACCGCCGACGTCGATCCTGATGGCACGCGCGATCGCTGGGTCGCGATCTCAGTGGCCGACGACGCGCAGTGGGTCAGCGTTGTGCGACGCGATCGACGCGCCCGGGTGGTCAGGTGATGCCGTGCTCGCAACCGTCGAGGGACGCCGCGAGCTGGAGGACGACGTCGACGCGGCGCTGGCCGCGTGGTGCGCGAGCCGCACGACCGCTGAGACCGTCGACCGCCTGTCCGGCGCCGGCGTGCCGACCGAGCCGGTGGTCCGTGCGCACGAGCACCACCGCTCGGAGCAGGTGGTGTGGCGCAGCCTGTTCGAGCGGGTCGACCACCCGGTGACCGGCACCGTCGACTTCATCGGGGCGCCGTTCCGTCACGCCAACGGGCCGCACGTGCACAACCGCCGGCACGCGCCGCTGCTGGGTGAGCACAACCGCGACGTGCTCACCCGCATCCTCGGACTGTCGGACGCCGAGGTCGACGCGCTCCATGCCGACGGCGTGATCGGCGACGTCGTCGTCGGCGGCCTCCTGCACTGACGTCGCGGCTCGCGGTGCTGCAGCCTGCGCAAGTTCTCGCGCGTTCCTCCTCCGCATGACCCTCAGCCCCAGAGGGCACGGAGCGCCTGCTCGCGCTCGCGATCGTCGCGACCGCGGAGGTCGGCGACGCCGTGCTCGGTGACGACGACGTCGACGTCGGCGCGCGTCGTGGTGACGGGCGCCGACAGTGTGTCGACGAGCGTCGGTCCGGCACGGTGCGCGCTCGGCATCGCGATCACGCTCAGACCGTGGCGTGACCGTGATCCGGCCAGCGCGAAGTCGGCGTGACCGCCGATCCCTCCCACCGGTTGTCCACCGACTCGTTCGACGTTGACCTGCCCGACGGGGTCGATCTCGAGCGCGGTGTTGATCGCGACGAAGCAGTCGTCCGCGGCGAGTCGGCTGACGTCGTGGGTGACCTCGACCGGCGCGAGGATCGCGCGACCGTCGGCCCAGTCGTAGAGCGGCTGTGTGCCGGCGAGGTACGCGCCGCGCGGCGTGCCGAGGAGCAGGCCGCGCGCGTCGAGGTCGAGCACGGCGTCGCCGACCAGGCCGGAGTCGACGCGCACCGGGACGTCGACGGCGCGGAGGATGGCGTCGGCGATGGTGCCCGGTCCGTACTGGAGGAATGCGCCTTCCGGGATCAGCCCGGCGACGTGCGTGGCGATGGCGCGCGCGACGTCATCGGATGGGTTGGTCGTGAACTGGTGCGGCGGTCGGTCGGTCTCGGCCACCACCACGACCTGGTCGGCCGGCACCGGGACGCCATCGGACGCGTCGGGGAGCCCGTGGTTCACCTCCGCGAGGACCGTCGCCCCGGTGTCGACCGCGGCGCGCATCCAGCCCACCTCGCTGCCGAACACGAGGCCCCGCGCGCCGGGCCGGAGCGCGGCGACGAGCACGTCGGGGCGCCAGGTCGCGGCGAGGAGCCGGGGCACGCTCCCGAGCCGAGTCGGGACGTACCGCACGTGTCCATCGCGCACCGGCGCCCGCAGCGCGTAGCCCGTCATCACCGTGCGGATGTCGGGAAACGCGACGGTGTCGTGCACGTTGATCGGCGCGGCCAGGCTCCACCCGAGGAGCACGTGCACGCCGCCGACGGCGCGGGCCGCATCGGCGAGAACCCGGCCCAGCCCCGTGGGTGCGCCGCAACCGTCGGCGATGGCAACGTGCGCCTCGCGGTGCAGGTGCGCCGCGAGCGCATCGCTCACGACAGCGGGCGCGCCGGGTTGGCCGTGGCGATCCCACTCCCACGGCCGCATCGCGGCGAACGGTGCGGCGAAGGCGGGCGCGATGCCGTCGTGAGCCCAACGTGTTGTGAGGACGGGCTCGATCCGGGCCGCGGTGGCGACGGGATCGTCGTCGAGGTAGATGACCGGCGCGCTGAACCCGCTCGGGTCGAAGCGGTCGGTGCGCAACGCGCCGGGGTTGAAGTGCCAGAACCCGGCGACGCCGTCGACCGCGAGCAGGGCGTCGACGTCGTCGGCACTCCACGCGGTGGGACCCGCGTCACCCTCGGGCGCCTCGATGACGAGGTACATGCCGAGGTTGGGGCGGAACGGGAGCACCTCGGGCGTGACCGGCGGCGTGGAGTCGGCGTGCGTCGCCACGAGGTCGAAGCCGCCCAGCATCACCGCCGGGAGCCGGTGCGGGAAGCGGCCGATCTCGTACAGGTGCGCGCCGAGGGTGAAGAAGTCGTCGATCGACGGTGCCAGCGGTTCGCCCCAGAGGTAGTGCATGACGTGGTTCACCGGCACGAAGCGGTCGGTCTGGACCACGCAGCGCGGCGCGGCACTCGAGGGTCGACACCCACCGTTGTCCGAACACCAGGCCGGGGATCTCCCACTGCTGGGGCATGTGGTCGAGCTGGTGCCACTTGAGGTAGTCGGTGTCGTCGCCCGTCTCCGAGCTCGCCGACAACGACAGCACGCCGTACTCCACCGGCTGGGTCATGAGCGGCAACGTAGATCGGATTTGACGACCACGTCGACAGCGCGCACACTCCCGCGGTGGAAGCGGAGGGGGTCGCGGTCGTCACGGGTGCGAGCCGGGGTATCGGCCGGGCCATCGCCGTCGATCTCGCGCAGGCGGGGTTCGACGTGATCGCCACCATGCGCGATCCGGCCGCCGGCAAGGGCCTGGTCGACGAGGTGGGGGAGACCACCGGATCGATCGCCGCGCAAGGCCTCGACGTGACCGATCCGTCCTCCATCGACCTCCCGTCCGACCTGCGGCTGCTGGTCAACAACGCGGGGATCGAGCGCGACTACCTGCCGCTCGAGCACACGCCGGAGGCGCACTGGCGCGACGTGTTCGACACGAACGTGTTCGGGCTGGTCGAGGTGACCCGCCGTGCCGTCCCGCTGCTCCGCGCCAACGGCGGGGGAGTGATCTGCAACATCACGTCGTCGTCGATCCTCGTGCCCGTGCCGTTCTACGCCGTGTACCGGGCGTCGAAGGCGGCGGTGAGCGCGCTCGACGACACGCTGCGCGTCGAGCTGGCGCCGTTCGGGATCCGGGTGGTCGAGATCATGCCCGGCCCGGTCGAGAGCGACATGCTCTACGCGTCGGAGCGGATCGCCGAGGCCGCGCAGTTCGAGGAGTACCGGGCGATGGCCGAAGTCGCGTACGAGAGCCGGATGCAGGTCACCGAGCAGTACGCGCCCGCGCCGGCCGCCGCGGCCGAGATCCGCGCCGCGATCCTCGACGATGACGGACCGATGCGCTACGGCTGCGAGCCGATGTCGCTCGGCGTGCTGGAGATGTGGCACGCGTCGTCGGACGAGCAGATCTTCACCGCCATCACGGGACAAGGCTGACGGGGGAACCCAGCATGACCGAACGCATCATCTCCGCCGACTCGCACCTCGAGCTCAGCCCGAGAAGATCCTCGCGCACCTCCCGCGTCAGCACCACGACGCGTACCAGGGCGCGCTCATGGCGATGCAGCGCCGCATCCTGGAGGGCAAGCCGCAGAAGCAGCTGAAGCAACAAGACCGGTTTCGGTGACCGTGCCATGGTCGGCCTGCCCACGGAGAAGCCGTGGGAGGCCGCGGGGCGGCCCGGCGCCTACGACCCGCACGCGCGGCTCGCCGGACATGGACATCGACCAGGTCGACGCCGAGGTCCTCTACGCAGCGCCACCGGTGGCGCCGAGTTCTACGACATGGACGCCGACGCGTGCCTGGCGTCGTTCCAGGCGTCCAACGACGCGGCCATCGAGTTCGCGTCGGTCGATCCCGTCGCGGCTGATCCCCGTCTACATCCTCCCGCTGCACGACATCGAGTGCGCGACCAAGGAGGTGCAGCGGATCGCCAACGAGGGTGCGCGTGCGGTCGCAGCTGCCCGCTCTACCCGTCCGACATGCGATCTCGCGCCGTACTGGGACGAGGTGTACGACCCGCTGTGGTCGGCGATCGAAGACCTCGGGATCCCGATCAGCCAGCACATCGGTGCCAACGAGTACCTGTTCGAGCTCATGGACCGCGACCCGACGCCGGCGAAGGGCATCTTCCAGTCGCTGCCGTCGATGTACATGGCCGAGGCGATGGCGAGCTGGCTCGCTGCCCGGCGTGTTCGTGCGCCACCCGCGTCTGCAGGTCGGGTTCGTCGAGGCAGGGCTCGGGTGGCTCCCGTACTTCCTCGCCCGCCTCGACCGCATGGCCGACCGCCACGGCTGGGAGCAGCTCGGCATGAGCCTGCCCGAGCGCCGAGCCACTACTGGCGCCAGAACATGTTCGCGACGTTCGAGGAGGACGAGTTCGGCATCGAGAACCGTGACCACATCGGCGTCGAGAACCTGCTTGTGGGCGACCGACTACCCGCATCCCGACAGCACGTGGCCGGAGTCGCAGCAGGTGATCCAGCACGCACTTCGACGACGTGCCCGTCGAGGAGATGCGCCTCATGGTCGGCGGCAACGCGGCCCGCATCTACAAGCTGTAGTCGTTCCAGCGCAGGAATTGCCGCGGCCGGCTCGCGCGGCGTGACCGCGAACTCGGTGCCCTGCGTGTACGCGATCGGGAACAGCCCGACCTGCATCCACTCGTCGAACGGGATGCCGAGCAGTTCGGCCATCTCGCGCTCCTTGAACAGCGTGAGCGTCGTCCACGCGGAGCCGAGGCCGCGCGAGCGCAACGTCGAGCATGAACGACCACAGCGTCGGGATCACCGACCCCCACCGGCTCGACTGCCAGAACACCGACGTGCGGTCGGCCTGCGCGCCCTTGCCCGGGCCGTCGGTGCGGCCGGCGACGATCGGCACGCACAGCACCGGTACCTCGTGCAGGTGGTCGCGCAGGTGGAACACGCTGCGGGCGATGCGCTGCTGGCGCTCGGTGGTGCGGTCGACGTTGTCCTCCGGCGCCGCGGTGCGCGGTCGGTCCATGAACTCCTGCATCGCGGTGCGGTAGAGGTCGGCGATGGCGAGCTTGCGGTCGTCGTCGTCGATGCAGAGGAACTGGTAGGGCTGGGTGTTCGAACCGTTCGGCGCGTGGACCGCGACGTCGAGGCACTGCTCGATCACCTCGCGGGGAACCGGTCGCTCGAGGTCGAGGCGCAGCCGCACCGACGGCGTCGTCATCAGCATGACGTCGGGGTCGTCGACCACGAGGTCGGACTGGAACAGCTGCTCGTAGGCGGCGAGCGTGCCCCAGTGCTCCCACACGCGGTCGATCAGGCCGTCGTCGTCGAAGCGGAAGAGGAAGCCGTAGACGTTGGCGTAGTCGCGCCCGCCGAGCGTGGTCGCCGTGTACCCGTGCTGACGGAACACGTACGGGCCGTCGGCGATCGTCTCGACGTCGTGGAAGCGCGCGGTGGTGAGGTCGTAGCGGTCGACCTTCCGGCCGCTCAGCGGAAGGGGTGACGGGGCGCGGCCGAGGATGATCCGGCCGATCTCGTCCTTGCCCCGGAACACGGTCTGGCCCGGCGCGGCGGGGAACTTGCCGATGCCGTTGAACCACTCGCAGTCGTCGCTCATCAACGACAAGCGGTCGAGCTCCCGCGGCCCGCTGAAGAACTGCTCGACCACCTCGAGGTGGCGCGCCCGATCGCTGCTCATGGCCGTCGTCTCCATTCCTGCGTCAGGACAGGCGAAGAGTTCGCCTCTCTCGACGCATGTTCGTGGGGATGGGTCAGATGGAGAGGCCGACGAGCTTGGTGTCGAGGTACTCGTCGATGCCCTCGCGGGCGCCCTCGGACGCCGAGGCCGCTCTGCTTCACGCCGCCGAACGGGGCGGCGGCCGACGTCGGGTTGATGTCGTTCACGCCGACCATCCCGAACTTCAGCTGCTCCATCGCCCGGAACGCGCGGGTCAACGACTTCGTGTACACGTACGACGCCAGGCCGTAGTCGGTGTCGTTGGCCATCGCGATCGCCTCGTCGTCGTCGTCGAACACGATGACGGGTGCGACGGGCCCGAACGTCTCCTCGCGGTAGATGAGCATGTCGGGGGTGACGTCGGCGAGCAGCGTCGGCGCGTAGAAGTTGCCGGCGTCGAGGCCGTCGGCGGTGAGGCGCTCGCCGCCGGTGACGAGCGTCGCGCCCTTGTCGAGCGCGTCGGCGACCTGACGCTCCATCTTGGCCAGCGCGGCGTCGTCGATGAGCGGGCCGACGGTGACACCGTCGGTGAAGCCGCTGCCCGCCTTCAACCCGTTGAAGCGCTGTCTCCATCGTGGCGACGAACTCCTCCGCGATGCCGCGCTGCACGAGCATGCGGTTGGGGCAGATGCACGCCTGGCCGGTGTTGAGGAACTTCACCGCCGCCGCGCCCTTCGCCGCGTGCACCGGGTCGGCGTCGTCGAACACGAGGAACGGCGCGTGACCGCCGAGCTCCATGCTCACGCGCTTCACACCGGCCGCCGCCTGCTGGCCGATGAGCTTGCCGACCTCGGTCGAGCCGGTGAAGGTGATCTTGCGCACCTTCGGGTGCGTGACCAGCTCGGGGCCGACGGTCTCGGGATCGTTGGTGGTGACCAGGTTCACCACGCCCTCGGGGAGCCCGACCTCCTCGAGCAGCTTGAACACCTCGACCGCGAGCAGCGGCGTCTGCTCCGCGGGCTTGAGCACGATGGTGCAGCCGGCCGCGAGCGCGGGCGCGATCTTCCGCGTGAGCATCGACACCGGGTAGTTCCACGGCGTGATCGCCGCCACCACGCCGACCGGCTGGCGCAGCACGAGGAAGCGCTGGTCGGCGCGGGCCGACGGGATGGTCTCGCCGTAGACCCGCTTGGCCTCCTCGGCGAACCACAGCAGGAAGTCGGCCGCGTACCCGACCTCGTTGCGGGCCATGCGGATCGGCTTGCCCTGCTCCTCGGTCATCAGCTTGGCCAGCGCCTCGCGCCGCTCGAGCATGAGCTGATGGGCCTGGGCGAGGAACGCCGACCGCTCGTAGGCGGTGCGGGTCGACCACGCCTCGAACGCGGCGTCGGCGGCCTCGACCGCGGCCTGCACGTCGGCCACGCCGGCGTCGGCGGCCTGACCGATGACCTCACCGGTCGCCGGGTTCCGCGACTCGAAGGTGGCGCCCGACGCGGCGTCGCGCCACTCTCCGTTGATGAACAGCATGGACCGACGCTACCGCCGGTGCGGCGTGCCGTCCCAGGTCGGGCGGGCGTCAGCTGCGGTGGAACGAGGGGCTGGTGGCGTCGGGCGGGACCTGGGCGAGCGGGGTGGCCACCTCGGTGACCGTCGGTCCGACCTCGGCGGCGATCGGCGCGAGGCAGATCGAGGTCGAAGCCGTAGACCGACGCCGCGTTGCCCGACGAGCACCTGGCGCAGGTCGGCCTCGCTCCACCCGGCGAACGTCCGGCGCAGCGACTCGCGGCTGTAGCGGCGAGCACGCCTCGTGGTGCGGGTAGTCGCTGCCCCACATGACGTGGTCGAGGCCGATGTCGTGGAACACCGTCGGCGTCGGACGGGCTGGGGAAGCTGGCGCCGATGTACACCTTGCGCCGGAAGTAGTCGCTCGGCTTGAGCGGCAGGATCACCGTCGGCGTCGAGCCCGAGCTCACCGATGCGGCCGTCGCGCACCATCTCGCGCGTGCAGGTCGTCGAGCCGGTCGAGCAGGTCGGGCACCCACGCGCGTGCCCTGCTCGGTCATCGCGAACTTCATCGTCGGGGAAGCGCTCGAACACGCCCGACATCAGGAGGTGCCACAGCGAGCGGTTCGAGTAGAACGACGACTCGAGCACGAACACGAGGATCGGCGATCGGGTACTTCGCCGAAGTTCGGCATCCCGGTGCCGCCGGAGTGATGCGGTGACGGGCAGGCCGGTCTCCTCGCACACGCGCCACACCGGGTCGTACTCGGGCGAGAACAGCGGCTCGATCCACGTGCGTGTCGGGCGCGACCGCCGGGCAGCAGGATGCTGTGCAGCCCGTGCTCCTTGGCCCAGTGGATGTCGGCCACCGCGTCGTCGACGTCGTTCAGGAAGATCTGCGCGAGCCCGGCGCGTCGGTCCGGGCCGCTCGTTGCAGAAGTCGACGAGCCAGCGGTTGTGCGCGCGGATGCCGACGAGCCGACGCTCGGGAATTCCTCGGGCGTCGGCGCGGCGGCGATCACCGCACCGGTCGGGAAGAACGGCGGCACCGTGTTCGGGAACGTGACCTCGGCGACGATGCCGTCGGCGTGCAGGTCGGCGACGCGGCGCTCGTCGTCCCAGTTGCGGGTGCGGCCGTCGTCCTGGAGGTCGCGGAACGGGTTCGAGTACTTGCCGCGCCAGGCGTCGAACTCCTCCTGCCACTCCTTGGTCGAGGTACTCGCGGTACGGTCGCGTGGTTGGCGCCGGCGTGGCAGTCCGACGAGATGATCGTGTACCGGTCGGTGGTGGGAGGCGCGAGCGTCGTCATGTTCGCCAGGCTACCATCACAGTCATGACTCAGTCAACACGGGGGACGATCGTCGACACGTCGCTGCGGACCGGCCTTCGCCGCATGCAGCGGCTCCACGCCAGCCGGCGGATCTTCGCGAGCATGGCGGGCGCAGCGGGCGCCGACCTCACACAGCAAGGGGTCGACATCCTCACCGTGCTGGCCGACGGGGCGGCCCGTCCGATCGGCGAGGTCGCGCGCTTGGCCCGCATGGATGCCGGCGCGGTGAGCCGGCAGCTCAACCGCCTCGAGGAGGACGGCTACGTGCGGCGCGACGGCGCGACGCGCGGCAGTGTGGTGCTCGTGACCGCGACGAAGCGGGGACGTGCGCTGTTCGACAAGGTCGAAGCGGTCCGCAACGACCAGTTGCAACGCGCGCTGTCGGGCTGGACGGTCGAGGAGCAGGCCGAACTGGGTCGTCTCCTCGTGCGCCTGGCCGACGACCTGCAGAGCGCGGCGTACCTCCCGGTGCAGTAGATCCGGCTACATGAAGCACGCAGCGAGGAAGGACTCGATCGCCTCGGGGTCGGGCTCGATGGTGAGCGCGCCGTCGACGTTCTCGATCCGCAAGGATGGGCAGTACCAGCCGTGGCCGTCGAGGAAGAACTCGGGCGATCCGCGCACGGCGCGACGCTTTCCTTCTTCGTAGTCATCGAGCACGATCCGCTCAGAGTCGGCGCGGTGCACCGTGATCGCTTCCGCCGCCGCGATCCCCTCGAGCACATCAGGGGAGGCGATGTCGAGCCCGTCCTCGAACATTCCGCGACGAATGGCGAGGCTGACACGCTCGCCTCTCCCGTCGCCCACCTGATACGCCGCGGCCGCCAGTTCAAATGCCGGCATCGACGAGGCTGGGACCACGTCGGGATCGAAGCCGCGGAAGAGGTCCGGCGCGACCTGCGCCCGAAGCTCCTCGACGTGCTGGGCGACGAGATCGGGCTCCAGCGGCGCACCATTGACGAGTTCCAGCGGCCACGCGCGCACGCGCAGGATCGGACCGGCAGATCCGCGCTCCGTGCGACGGGTCACGAAACGTTGGAGCCCAACGTCCGCGAACGGGCACGTCATGTCGGCGAAGACCTCGACGGCAACACGAGTCACCGACCGACTCGATGATGGATCCCGGACGGAGCTCATCGAACTCCTCCTTGGCGGTGATGATCTCCCACTACCCCAGCGTGCATGCACGTAGTCATCACCGACAGGGCCGAAAGGCCCGCGCAATCACCCGAGCCGATCCGCGCGCTCGGTCATGTCGCGCGCGGCCGCGTCGGCAGCGCTGCAGTGCCGTGCGAGTGGCGCAGACCGACCCGTACCGCGTCGCGACCCGGCGCGGTGCGTTGCAGCAGCGCCATCGCGTCGTCGATCCCGTCGAGGTCGAACACCTCGCCGGCGACGACGTCGGTGCGCACGGCACCCGACTCGATGAGCGCGACCGCGGCCGCCATCGACTGCGGCGTGAAGCCGGCGCCGCCGTACAGCTGGAGGCTCTTGAGCACGATGTGGTCCGACACCAGGCCGGGGATCTCGGCGAAGTGCTTGAGCCCGGCGAGCAGGATCCGCCCACCGCTGCGCGCGAGGTCGAGCGCCATGGGGACGGTCTGCGTCGCGGTGGCGACGTCGAACACGACGTCGGCGCCCGCGCCGCGCGTGAGGTCGCGCACGAGTGCGACCGCGTCGGTGGTGTCGACCATCACGACCTCCGACGCGCCGATCTCCTTCGCCGCCTCGAGGCGCAGGCCGTCGTCGGACGTCCCCGTCACGATCACCTGGCGCGGCTTCTGCGCCAGCACCGCCTCGAGCACCGCGAGTCCCTGGTGCCCGGGACCCTGGACGACGACGGTCTCGCCCTCGCGCACACCGACGGTCTCGACCCAGTGCACCGCGCTGGCCAGCGGCTCGAACACCGTGAGCTGCTCGGCAGGTAGCCGGTCGGACATCGGGTGCAGCTCGGTGCCGGCGAAGATCTCCATGTACTCGCCGTAGCCGCCCCACAAGCCGACGTTCCCCTGGCCGGTCATGTCGGAATACCCGTAGAGGCGCAGGGGCCCGGCTGCCATGAGGATCTCGTTCACCGCGACCCGGTCGCCCTCGGCGACCCCGAGCGCGGCGTCGGGCGCGAGCTTCACGATCCGCCCGACGGTCTCGTGCCCGGGAACGACGGGGAACGCGGTCGCGCCGGGGACGATCTCGATGCCCTCGAACTGCGCGACGTCGCTGCCGCACAGTCCCACCGCCTCGACCTGCAGGACCGCGCCGCCGGGCGGCGGGTCGGGGACCGTGAACTCGCGGATCTCGTAGGTGTGGTCGCCCAGGAACACTGCGGCGCGGCACGTGTCGGTCATGTCGGATCCAATCAGGTCGCGTCGAGGCGGGCGTCGCGGAGCTGGCGCTTGAGCACCTTGCCGTTCGGCTCGCGTGGCAGCTCGTCGACGAACTCGATCGTCGTCGGGAGCTTGTACGGGGCGAGCTGCCCGTCGCAGCTGGGCGAGGATCGCGTCGGGATCCGGCGCGGCGCCGGTGCCGAGCTCGACGATGGCGTGGACGCGCTGGCCGAGCTGCTCGTCGGGCAGCCCGAAGACCGCGGAGTCGACGACGTCCGGGGAGCGTGCGCCAGCGCGTGCTCGACCTCGGCGGGGTAGATGTTCACGCCTGCCGCGCAGGATGAGGTCGACGCGCCGGTCGGCGAGGAACAGGTAGCCGTCCTCGTCGAGCGACCCGAGGTCGCGCACGGTGAACTCGTCGCCCCGCCACGACGTCGGCGGTCTTCTCGGGTGCGTTGTGGTACTCGAACTTCGGCATGCCCGGCATCGCCGACGTGTACACCGAGCCGACCTCGCCCGGCGGCAACGCGTTGCCGTCGTCGTCGCGGATGGTGATCGCGAGTCCCGGGGAAGGCGCGGCCGACGCTGCCCGGCTTCGCGCAGCCACTCCTCGGGCGAGATGACCGTGCACATCCCTTCGCTCGCGCCGTAGTACTCCCAGACCGTGCCCGGCGGGAACACCTCCATGATCCGGCGCTTCACCGCGGGCGGGCACGGCGCGGCGGCGTGCAGGATCTTCTTCACGCTGGTGAGGTCGTAGTCCTGCCACGGCGCTTCGAGGATGCGGATGAAGTTGGCCGGCACCATGTGCGACGTGGTGACGCGTTCACGCTCGGATGAGCTCGAGGCACGACTCGGCCGTGAAGCGCGGCATCATCGACCACCGAGCCACCCTCGCCCAGGCTCATCTGCGCGTAGTCGCCGGGCGCGGTGTGGTACGCCGGACCGCAGAGCAGGTGGACGTCGAAGGGTTCGAAGCCCCAGAACGCCGGCGAGTGCGTTGGGCGCGTACTCCGTCGCCGGTGGCGGGGCCACGCGCTCGATGCCCTTCGGCCGACCGGTCGTGCCCGACGTGTAGTTCATCGTGACGACGGATCGCGCCGAGGAAGTCCTCGGTCGGTGGGCGTCGCCGGCCCGCGACCAGAGCGCTCGTCGTCGGCGTGCCACGAACCGAGGAGCCCCGTCAGCTCGGGGAGCGCGGGCTCGACGACGGCCGGGTCGTCGTAGCACGAGCGCGGTCGCACCCGAGTCGGCGACCAGGTACGCGACCTCGGACGTCAGCGACCGGTAGCTGACGGGCACGACGAGCGCACCGACCCGCGCGACGCCGTTCCAGACCGCGAAGAGCTCCGGGCGGTTCTGCATCATCACCGCCACGCGGTCGCCGGGGCCGACGCCGGCGTCGGTGAGCACGTGGCGCGACGCGATTGGCGTCGGCGTCGAGCTCGGCCGAAGGTGATGCGCCGATCGCCGGCGACGAGTGCGATCCGATCCGGATCGTCGCCGGGCGACGCCGTTGATGCCTCTGGGTTCCACGGCCGAGAACCTACGGGCTCGTCCGGCGGCGTTCGACGTGGAAGCGGAGCTCCGTGGAACGAGGTTGCCCTGGTCGCCGCGTCCCGCGCGACGACCCGGACGTAGACGCCGGGGCCGATGCTCGTCTGTCGTACGTGGTCGTCACGTCGCCGTCGGCGCCGGTCACGTGGGGCGAACCGGTGTAGGTACTGCCGTCGGGCGCGTCGATGGCGAAGATGACCGGCTCGCCCGGTTGGCCCCCGCTGAGCGTCAGCTCGAAGCCCGGTGAGCGAATCGCCGAGCAGGTCGCGACCTGCAGGCGGACGGAGGACGCCGGTGGGATCGTGAGGGTCTGGCCCTCGGCCAGGTTGTCGGGATCCTCGAGCTGGTTGCGCTCGGTGATCGCGCCGACGGTGGTGTGGAAGTGTCGGGCGATCACGGTCAAGGTGTCGCCGCGCTGCACCTGGTACACGACCGGGCGGTGCCGAGGTCGCTCGGTGACCGGTCTTCCGGGTCGGGCCGGGGATCCGGCCCGGGCGTTCGGGATCGCCGAGGAGGGCGCGGAGCGTCTCCCAGTCGGCGATGCCGCACCCGTCGCTCCGGGTGACTGCGCACGGTGACCCGCTTGCCGTTGACCGTGCCGGTGATCCGGGCCGTCTGCGGTCCGCCGTACTCCTCGGTGCAGATCCGCGGCCTGCCGCTGGGCGGCGACGACCTTCCCGACGGCGCCGTCACGGACCGCGGTGCACGCAGTCCGCGCCGCGTTGCGGAGGAAGCCCCCGGCGTCGGCCCGCCGTCACAGCGAGCGTGGCGCTGGAGAGCCTGGAGCACCGAGGTCGCGGAGCCGGTCCGCGCCTCGATCGTCGAGCTGCGACGTTCCCGGCGGCGCTCGGCACCGCGAGCAGGAACACCGAACACCGCGACGATCGCGATCGCAACACGAATCACGGTATCCCCATGGCCCGCTCCGGTGGTCGCGGGCCTCCTACGGCTCGTCGGGCAGGTCGGGGCCCACGAGGAGCCGTTGATGTGGCTCCCGCCGTCGACGAAGAGCGTGTTGCCGGTGAGGTAGCGGCAGTCCTCGCTGGCGAGGAACAGCGCGACCGGCGCGATGTCCTCGTACGGGTCGCCGATGTAGCCCATCGGGTTGCTGGCGTCGGCGGCAGCAACGAGCTCGGGATGCTCCGCCATCACCGCGCGGAACGACGCCGACTTCGCCGCCGGGCAGATCACGTTGCACACGACCCGGTGCCGGCCCACTCGCGTGCCGCGGTGCGGGTCGCGGAGCGCAGCGCCTCCTTGGCCGAGTTGTACTCGACCGTGCCCATGTGCGCGTTGACGCCGTTGAGCGAGCAGATGTTGATCACGCGGCCGTAGCCCTGCGCCTTCATGACCGGGAACGCGGCCTGCATCGCCCACAACGGGCCGCGGAAGCCGACGGCGAGGCCGTGCTCGATCAGCTCGTCGGTCTTGAGCTCGACCCGGCTGATCTTGCCGCCACCCCATGCGTTGTTCACCAGGATGTCGATCGTGCCCCAGGCGTCGACCGCGGCCGCGATCATCTCGACGTTGTCCTCCTTGCGGCGTACGTCGGTGCGCACGAAGAGGGTCTCGGTGCCGGTGGTGGACGCGAGCTCGTCGGCGATGGCGCGGCCACGTCCCTCGTTCATCTCCGCGATGACGACGCGCGCGCCCTCCTCGGCGAACCGACGCGCGATCCCGGCGCCGATGCCGTCGCCACTGCCGGTCACCACCGCCACGCGGTTGTCGAGCCGTCCCATGATCGTCCCCCTCGGTCGTCGTGCGAATAGAGAACAATGTTAGGGATCATCGGTTCCCGATCCGCAAGGCCTGCGGTACGCTCCCGCGGTGCGGCGTGCCGAGGCACTGGAGCAGATCGAGCGGTCGATGGGCCGGATCGGCCGCGCCGGGTCGAGCGTGATGGCCGCCCGCCGGCGGGCGGCTCGGGCCGGGGTCGAGGTGTCGGCGCCCGGCATGGGGATCCTCGGTGTGCTGGACCGCGGCGGCCGCCAACGGGTGTCGGTGGTCGCCCGCCGAGCCGGGATGGTCGGGCACGCTGGCGAGTCGTGAGCTCCGGTCGCTCGAACGGCCGGGTACGTCGCCCGCAGCGCCGACGGCACCGACGGGCGCGCCGTCGTGGTGTCGATCACCGCCAAGGGGCGCGACGCCTACCGACGGCTGCGGGCCGCGTCGGTCGAGGCGGCGGCGGAAGCGCTGGCCGGCTGGCGGGCCGACGAGCTCGGCCGAGCTGGCCCGCCTGCTCGCCCGCATGGCCGACGACTTCGGCGCGGTGCGCCCGTGAGCGGCGACCGGTCGGCTCGCGGTCGTCACCGGCGTCGGTCCCGGGATCGGCCGGTCGACCGCGCTGGCGTTCGCGCGCGACGGCTGCGACGTCGTCGTCGCGGCCCGGCGGGCCGAGTACCTGGACGAGGTCGTCGCTCGAGCTGGAGGCGATCGGCGCGCCGTGCCGTGGCGGTGCCGACCGACACCGGTGACGTCGCGCAGTGCCGCCGGCTGGTCGAGCGGGCGGTCGACGAGCTTCGGCCGGCTCGACGTCGTGGTGAGCAGCGCGGCGAAGGGCACGCCCAACCACACGATCATGAACTCCGATCTCGCCGACTGGGAGCAGTCGTGGCTGGTGAACGTGCTCGGTCCGCTCGAGCTGTGCCGGAGCGCGGTCCCGCACCTCCAGGCCACGGGCGGCGGCGCGATCGTGGTGGTGTCGACGCTCGCGGTCCGGGCCATCAACGCCGGTCAGGGTGCGTACGCGGCGACGAAGGGCGCGCTCGACGATCGCGGCGCAGACGTTGGCGCGCGAGGTCGGGCGTCGACAACATCCGGGTGAACGTCGTGGTGCCCGGGTTCGTGCCGGGCCCGAACACCGAGACCGATGTTCGCCCGCATGGCCGAGCGGTCGGGGCACGACGCCCGACGCGGTCAGGGAGGAGATGGCGGCCGACACCGCGTTGCGGCGGCTGCCCGCGCCCGACGACATCGCCGACGCGGTCGTGTTCCTGGCGTCGGACCGGGCCCGTTCGATCACCGGTCAGACGCTCGACGTCAACGGCGGACGGTGGATGGCGTGAGCGAGCCGGGTATCCCGGCGAGGAGCGAACGCCCCGTGGAGATGGCGTGAGCGTGAGCGAGCCGGGTATCCCGGCGAGGAGCGAACGCCCCGTGGAGATGGCGTGAGCGTGAGCGAGCCAGACCCGTCGCGCATCTTCTCCTCGAGCAGCGTGCACGACGAACGCGAGATCGAGGCGGTGGTCGAGGTGTTGCGGTCGGGGCCGCAGGGTCTGTGGCCGGGGCGGCGGCGTCGTGCGCATGGAGCGCGAGGTGGCGGCGCGCTTCGGCAAGGCGCACGGCGTCATGTGCAACTCGGGGTCGTCGGCGTTGTACCTCGCGTTGGAGCTCCTCGATCTCCCGCCCGGTGCCGAGGTCGTCACCTGCGCGCTCACCTTCTCGACCGACGTCGCCCCGATCGTCCGCGGCGGATGGCTTCCGGTGTTCGTCGACTGCGCGCCGCTGACGCTATTGCGTCGACGTGGACCGCATCGAGGAGGCGATCACCGACCGCGCCGGCGCACTGCTCTTCCCGAACCTCATCGGGAACGCGCCCGATTGGGACCGCATCGCCGAGATCGCGGCGCGTCACGGCCTGCCGGTGATCGAGGACTCGTGCGACACGCTGGGCGCGACGCTGCGGGGCATCCCGACGGGCACGCGCGTCCACCATCAGCGTCACCAGCTTCGCCAACTCGCACATCATCACGTGCGCGGGGAACGGTGGGATGGTGATGACCGACGACGACGCGGCGCGTGACCGTGCCGTCATGTTGCGGCGATGGGGCCGTCGCTCGGAGCTCCACTTCTTCGGGTCGAAGCGACGCGACCGCGACTACTGGGAGCCGCTCGACGGCATCCACTACGACAACCAGTTCATCTTCGACGAGCTGGCATGGAACTTCGAACCGTCGGAGCTCGGGGCGGCGTTCGGGCTCGAACAGCTGGTGAAGCTGCCCGACAACGTCGCCCGGCGGCGTCGCCACTTCGACCGCTACTCGGAGCAGCTGGCGCGCCACCGCGACCGGTTCGCGCTCCCGCAGCAGCTCCCCGAGCTCGAGACCGCGTGGCTCGGGTACCCGCTCATGATCGAGCCCGACGCGGGGTTCGAGCGGGCCGACCTCCAGCAGTTCCTCGACGGTCGCGGCATCGACACCCGCACCATCTGGACCGGCAACGTCACCCGTCAACCCATGCTCGGTGGCGTGGAGGTGCGCGTGCCGTCCGGCGGTCTCCCCGAAGCCGACGCGGTGATGGAACGCGGTGTGCTGCTGCCGCTCAGCCACGCCATCGACGACGACACGCTCGACGTCGTGATCGCCGAGGTGGAAGAGTTCCTGGGATGATCGTCGACGTCGACACGCACTGGGAGGCCACGAGCTACGCGAGCGACGAATTCCCGCTCGCACCCTGGCGTGACCAGTTGCCCGGGCAGTCTCGACATGCTCGCGTTCGGGATCGCCGGCGACCTGCTGCGCGCGCTGCCGAAGGCCGATCGGCCGTCGGCCATGGAGCTGCTGCCCAACCTG
The DNA here is from genome assembly GCA_963725775.1 of uncultured Actinomycetes bacterium. Lineage (GTDB taxonomy): Bacteria > Actinomycetota > Acidimicrobiia > IMCC26256 > DASPTH01 > DASUAS01. Next base: position 335,985 of record CAVRZT010000004.1, on the reverse strand, counting down.
GTGCGCCGGGCCGAAGAGCGCGGCGGTCCGATCATCCTGCACCCGTTGCACGAGTCGTCGCCCGCGGAGCGCGTCGGTTGGATGGACCGCATCGGGATCGACCACTGCCTGGTGAACCCCGGCGGGTACTGGCAGCAGCTCGAATTCCTCGGGGCCGACCGCGCCGCGGGTGTGCGCCGGTGCAACGACTTCCTCGGCGAGGCGTTGGCGTCGGAGTCCGACCGCCTGCACCCGGTCGCGGTCGTCGACTACGCCGACCTCGACGTCGCGGTCGAAGAGCTGGAACGGGCGCGGGCGCGCGGTGCCCGCGCGTTCTTCCTGTCGACCGAGCAGGGTCGGCCTGCCGCCGGCATCTCGCCCGGTCATCCGTCGGTGGGACCCGCTGTGGACCGCGGCGACGCGCCTCGGGATGGTCGCGGTCATCCACGTCGGCAACACCGAATCCGACTTCACCGGCTGGGCCGACATCGGATGGAACCTGCCCGACGGCGCCGGCGTCGCCGGTCTCACGCGTCTGGCGAACACGCAACGCATCCACGCGGCGCAGAACCTGCTGTCGGCATTGCTGTACGGCGGCGTGTTCGCCCGTCACCCCACGCTCACCGTGATGCTCGAGGAGATGCGCGTCAACTGGGTGCCGCCGTTCCTGCAGATGCTCGAGCGCCAGTCGGTGTCGTCGCCCGCGCTGGGCGACTGGCCGTGGGAGATGTCCGGCGGCGACATGTTGCGGCGCCACGTGCGGATCACCCCGTTGCCCGGGTTCGGCGACGTCGACGCGCTCGACGTGCTCGCCGAGATCCCCGACGTCGTCGTGTGGTCGTCCGACTATCCCCACCAGGAGGGCAACGCCGACCCGATCGAGCTGTACCGTCCCGCGCTCGACGATCTCGACACCGAGCTGCGCGCTCGGTTCATGGGCGCGCAACGTCGAGGAGTGTTTCGCCCGCATGGGCGACCCGCTGTGACGGAGACGCCGCGGACGTTTCCCGACGGCTTCGCGTGGGGGTCGGCCACCGCGGCCCACCAGATCGAAGGCGGGAACTGGAACAACGACTGGTGGCAGTGGGAGCACACCGGCGGTTCGGGGTGCACCGAGCCGAGCGGTGATGCGTGCGACTCGTGGAACCGCTGGCCCGACGACGTCGCGCTGGTGCGTGACCTCGGGCTCACGAGCTACCGCTTCTCGATCGAATGGAGCCGCGTCGAACCGGAGGAGGGCGAGTGGTCGACCGCGGCGATCGGCCACTACGTCGCGCTCGGGCGGGCACTGCTCGACGAGGGCATCGAGCCGGTCGTCACGTTCCACCACTTCACCTCACCGCGCTGGTTCGCCGCTCGCGGTGGATGGCTGGCCGAGGACGCGCCGGGAGTCTTCGCACGGTTCTGCTCGCGCGGCGCGGGAGCTGGCGCCGATCCTGCGACGCGCGTGCACGATCAACGAACCCAACATCGTCGCGGTGATGGGCTTCCTGCTCGGGATGTTCCCACCCGGACACACCGAGCTCGACGAGTTCCATGCCGCTTCCGCGGTGCTCTGCCGGGCCCATCGCGCCGCGGTCGACGCCATCCGCGCCGCCGCGCCCGGGGTGCCGGTCGGCCTCACGCTGTCGATGACCGAGCACCAGGCCGTCGACGGCGGTGAGCTGATGCTCGAGCAGACGCAGCGAATGATGGAGGACGTGTTCCTCGACGCGACCGGTGGCGACGACTTCCTCGGAGTGCAGTGCTACTCACGCATGCGGGTGGGACCGAAAGGTCCGCTGGGCCCGGAGGAAGGCTCGATCGTGTTGCCGCTCGGGTACGAGTACTGGCCGCAGGCGCTGGCCGCGACCATCCGCCGGGCGTGGGCGTACACCGGTGGCGTGCTGCCGATCCTGGTCACCGAGAACGGCATCGGCACCGACGACGACGAGCTGCGCGTGCGCTTCGTCGACACCGCGCTGGAGGGCGTCCTCGACTGTCTCGACGACGGCATCGACGTGCGCGGGTACACGTACTGGAGCCTGCTCGACAACTTCGAGTGGGCGTTCGGATACGGCCCCCGCTTCGGCCTCGTCGCCGTCGACCGCACCACCTTCACCCGCGCGCCCAAGCCCTCGGCGCAGCACTACGCAAGCATCATCCGCACCAACGCCGTCTGACTCCCCACCCCCGAGGTTGCGTCGCTGCGACGTGCATGACACGTAGGAGCGACGCAACCTGCGTTGGGAGCGCGCTACTCCTCGACGGTGATGGCGCGTTCGGGGCAGCCGAGCTCGGCCTTGCGGGCGAGCGACACCTGCTCGGGCGTGAGCTCGTCGACCACGACGTAGGCGTGGCCGTCCTCCTCGCGCAGCTGGAAGATGTCGGGCGCGGCCATGTTGCACAGCGTGTGGCCCTGGCACAGCTCGGGATTGACCACGCGCGCGCCATCAGATCGCACCCGCGCGGAGGTTCTCGGGTGCCGGTTCGGCGTCGAGCTTCGCCTGCCACGCGTCCATCACCTCGGCGAGCGGCGGTCCTTCGCGGCGTCCGGGCGTGAACGTGGCCGGGAGGTGCTTGTAGCCGTTGATCGTGCCGATCGACTCGTACTGCTCCGTGCCCGTCGTGGTCGATGCGGTAGTCGGGCAAGCGCCGCAGCGCCTCCCGCAGCATGTGCTTGAAGTCGAGGCGGGCGAGGTTGGAGCCGATGCAGCGGTGCACGCCGAGCCCGAATGCGGCGTGGGGGTTCGGGAACCGGTCGAGCACGATCTCGTCGGGGTTCGGGAACGACGCGGGGTCGTGGTTGCACATCGCATACGACAGGAACATGCGATCACCGGCGGAGAACGTGAAGCCGGCGACCTCGCAGTCCTGCGTGATGGTGCGGCCGCCACCCTGCGCGGGAGTGAAGTACCGGAGGAACTCCTCGGTCGCGGTGTTCATGTAGTCGGTGTCGTCGACCAACCGCACGCGCTCGTCGACTGCGCGTGTCGAGCCAGTCGAGCGCCCCGGCGAGCAGTGACGTCGTGGTGTCGAAGCCGCCGCCGATGAGCAGCGTGACGGTGCCGATGATGCCCTCGTCGGGGAGGAACTCGCCCATGACCTTGGCGTTCAGCAGCGCGGTGATCATGCCCGGGCGCGGTTCGGTCTTGCGGATCTGCACGTACTCGGCCAGGCGCCCCACCATACGGAACGTCGTCTCGAGCATGCGGTCCCAGTTGGGGCTGTCGGGTGCCGTGTACACCTGCATGTGCGCCGGCTCGCAGTAGATCTCCCAGTCCGCGAGGGGCAGGCCGAGCATCGCCATGGTGAGGATCGCGGGCACGACGTTCGCGAAGTCGTCGACGAAGTCGAGGCGACCGGTCTCGATGACGTCGTCGATGCAGGCGCGGGTGAAGTCGGCGATGAGCGGCTCCCACTGCACGACGGCGGCGGGGGAGAGGAACGGGTTCAGCACCCGCCGGTACTCGGACTGTTCGGGCGGGTCCATCTCGATGAAGCCGCCGCGGGTGGAGCCGCGCTCGGGGATCGAGATGCCCTGGTACCCGTTGCGTTCCCCGTCGGGGTCGTGGTCGTTCGAGAGCAGATCGGCGCGCTTGGAGAGCGCGCTCAGCTCCTCGTGACCGGTGACGACCCAGAACCCGTCGTGGTTCGTGCTCCACGCGACCGGGCACTGCTCGCGCAGCTCGTGGGCCTTCGCCGGATAGGTCTCGCGGTACTCGGCCGAGTGCTGGTCGAACTCGACGACGACCCGTTCGTCCGCTGCCATCGGAATCCCCCCGGTGCGCGCTGGCCAGTTGGAGCGCAGGCTAACGGGGCCGCCACCGGTCGCACCACCGACCAACGCGGTCGATCTGGGCTAGACCGTGGCCATGGTCGACGCCCCGCCGCTCGACGAGATCGAGCTCGGCGATCCGCGCTTCTTCCTCCGCGACGACGTCGATGCCGCGTTCGCGCGACTGCGCGCCGAGTCGCCGGTGCACCGCACGCGTGACCTCGGGGTGCCGCCCGGGCCCGACTTCTGGTCGATCACGCGCTACGAGGACGTGCGCACCGCGTCGCGCGATCACACGACCTTCCACAACGCACCCAACATGACCATCGAGGACTACGAGCGGTCGGGCAACAGCATCCTGCACCTCGACCCGCCCGAGCACACGCAGCTGCGGCTGATCGTCAACAAGGGATTCACGCCGCGCATGATCGAGCGGATGGCCGACGAGATCCGTGCCCGGGCGCGCGGATTGCTCGACGCGATCGGCGATGCCGAGGAGTTCGATCTCGTAGATGCGTTCGCGGTGGCGCTGCCCCTGCAGGTGATCTGCGGACTGCTGGGTGTCCCCGAGTCCGACGAGCCGTGGCTGCTCGACTGCCTGGTGCGCACCTTCGGCGTCAGCGATCCGGCGAACGGCCTCCCGATCAGTGAGCGCATCCGGGTGATGGAGGAGATGGGCGCGTACGCGCACGAGCTCGGACGCCTGCGGCTCGACGAGCCGCGTGACGACCTCACCACGGTCCTGGTCAACGCCGAGGTCGTCGACGACGACGGCACCCGCCACCGCCTCGCGCCCGGTGACTACGCACGGTTCTTCTCGACCCTGGCCGCCGCGGGGAGCGAGACCTCGCGCAACGGCATCGCGCACGGCGTCTGGTTGCTCGACCGGAACCCGGACGAGCGGGCGCGTCTGCGTGCCGATCCTGATGTGCTGTACCCGACCGCGGTCGAGGAGATCGTCCGCTACGCGAGCCCGGTGATGCACATGCGCCGCAACGTCGCGCGCGACACCGACCTCGGTGGCCAGCCGCTCGCCGAGGGCGAGCGGGTCGTCTTGTGGTACCGGTCCGCCAACCACGACGAGACGGTCTTCACCGATCCCGAACGCTTCGACGTCGCCCGTTCGCCGAACGACCACGTCGGCTATGGCGCCGGTGGCCCGCACTTCTGCTTGGGCGCGCACCTGGCCCGCATGGAGATCCGCATCGCGCTCGAGGAGCTCGATCGCCGCTTCCCCGACCTCACCGTCACCGCCGAACCGGAACGCGTCGCCATGCGCCAGATCAACGGCATCAAGCACCTGGCGGTCTCACGCGGGTAGGTGTGCGCCCACGTCCTCGCCGGCCATCAAGCGGCCCGTGAGCCCCATGTCGAAGTAGTCGCGCCACGCGACGATCGCGCCGTCGCGGATCTCGAAGGTTCCCATCACCGGCACCGGCGCCATGATCCCGTTCGCGGTGACCTCGTCGATGCGTTCGGTCAGCACCGTGTCGCCATCGACCGCGAGGTTACGGATCACGAACGCGATCGGCTCGAACATGTCGAACTGGAACTTGACCGCCGCGAGCGTCGCCTCGCGGCCGACCGCGGGGTCGCTCCCGACGTTGTGGTACACGACTGCGGGGTCGAGCAGGGCCTCGCACCCGGCGAGGTCCTTCCGGCCCACCGCCGCGCAGAACTCCTCGACGACCTCACGAGCGTCGGCCATGGTGTGATCCTCCCGATCGGCGAAACCTACAACCTGTATGTCGGTAACCTACACCCTGTATGTCGGATCGGGGCGAGGCCACCAGGGACGCCCTCGTCGCCGCCGCCCGGGAGCTCTTCGTGGCCCAGGGCTACTTCGCCACCGGCACCGAGGAGATCGTCGTCCGGGCCGGGGTCGGCACCCGGGGCGCCCTCTACCACCACTTCGCCGACAAGCGCGCCCTGTTCCAGGCGGTGTTCGAAGCGGTCGAGGTCGACCTCCTCGCACGCGCGATCACGACCGACCCCGCGACGGACACCGACACGTGGGATCTGCTGATCGCCGGGCTCCAGGGGTTCCTGACCGCGGCGCTCGAGCCGGAGGTGCAGCGCATCATCCTGGTCGACGGTCCCGCCGTGCTCGGCTGGAACGAGTGGCGCGAGCTCGAAGCGGAGTACGGCATCGGGGTGATCGAGGCGGCGCTGGTCGTCGCGATGGACGAGGGGACGATCGCGCGTCAGCCGCCGCGCGAGCTTGCGCACCTCATCCTCGCGGTGCTCGACGAGGCCGCGCTGCTGATCGCGCACGCGGAGGAACCTGAGGCCGCGCGCGTCAATGCGAGCGCAGCGCTCGGCCAGCTGCTCGAAGGACTCCGCGTCAGTTGACGACGGGGCGGCGCGCCGGGGCTTCGAGCACGCCGACGAGGACGTCGGTGAGGTTCTCGACGAAGGTGGGTTCGTCGAGCTCGGGGGAGCGGCGCTGCGACTCGATCGCCCGCGCCCGTTCGGCCATCGCCACCGTCATGAGCATGATCATCTCGACGACCCGCTCCCGCCGTACCGCCGGCGCGATCTCGGGCGGGCGCTCCTCGAGGATGCCGAGGATCTCGCGCAGGTACGGCCCGGTGCCGGGCGTGGCCTCACGCCACGTGCTGAACCGGGCCGAGAGCTGCGCCACGATCCGCAGGTAGTCGCGCCCTTCGGGGCGTGAGAGGTGTTCGGCGTACGGCACGACGAGCGCGTCGACCAGGTCGCGCGACGGCGCCTCGTGCCCGACCGACTCGAGGTGCTCACCGCGTGCGACGTCGGTCGGGTCGCCGTGGCGCGACGAGGATCGCGTCGAGCAGCCCTTCGCGCGAACCGAAGTGGTAGCTCAGCGCGGACACGTTGCGCTGTTCGGCCGCCTCGGTGATCTCGCGCACCGTCACCTGGTAGAGGCCGCGCCGCGCGAACAGCCGCTCCGCTTCGCGGAGCAGCCGTTCCTTGGTGGCGGTGGAGTCGCGCGGCACGGGCGCAGCAGACGTTCGCGCCGGCTACAGCTGCGCGAGCGCGCTTTCCGGGATGACCGTCGGCCACTCGACGTCGGTCGGCAGCGGCTGGTTGAAGCGGGGGAACTTCGGCTTCGCCGTGGCGCGGTAGCGGTCGGTCGAGTGCGTGCGGTCGGGGTCGAACTCCGGGATCACCTTGTCGCCGAACAGCTCGAGGCACGCGAGCACCTCGTCGTGGTGCATGCCCTCGATGGGCAGGCCGAAGCACGAGCTGGTCCATGCCGACGTCGCCCCACGCCGCGATCTGCTCGGACACCTCGTCGGGCGTGCCGCAGAGCATGTAGCCGCCCTCGATCAGGCCGTCGAGCAGGGCTTCCTCGTCGCCCGCGGCGAGGTCGCGCAGCGACAGCGGTGTGCTCGGCCAGGTGATGGCGTCCTGCGACTTCGGCATCGTGTCGTGGTACAGGTTGACCATCGTGACGAGGTAGCCGCGGCCGCGGCGTAGCGCGATCGCACGGGCCTCTTCGCGCGTCTCGCAGCAGATCACCGAGTTCGTGATCATCATGTTGTCGTTCTTGAACTGACCGACCGGGTCGGTGCAGTTCGCGATGCCCTCCTTGTAGGCCTCGATGCGGCCCCGGAGGTTGAAGATGGGCTCGAAGTTGAACGCGATCGCGCCGATGCCGAGCTCGCCGGCCTTGGTGAAGGTGGGCGGGTTGCCGCACGCGACCCAGATCGGCGGGTGACCCTTGCCGTACGGCTTGGGCAGCACGTTGTGCGGCGTCGGCACGGTGAAGTTCTCGCCCTCGAACGTGTAGTCGACCTGCTCCCACATGCGCGGGATCTCCCGCACGACCTCTTCCCACTCGGCCTTGGTGGAGTCCTTGTCCATGATGTTGAAGCTGGCGAGCTCGTGACTGCCCGCACCGCGGCCGGTGCCCCACTCGAACCGGTTGTTGGTGAAGTGGTCGAGCATCGCGGCGCGCTCGGCGTAGCGCACCGGGTGCTCCTTGCGCGGCGAGAGGCTGTTGATGCCCGTCGAGAGGTGGATGTAGTCGGTCTGCGCGGCGATGTAGCCCATCACGACCTCGGGGGCCGACATGTGCGAGTACTCGGTGAGCGCTGTGGTGCTCGCCGAGCCAGGCGTACTTCCAGTTGTGCTTGTCGGCGAAGATCACGTACTCCGCCTCACGGGAGAGCGCGACGTGCTCGCAGCTCGGTCTGGTGGGCGGCCGGGCCGGGGATGTACCCGTTGAGGAAGATGCCGAATTCCATGGAAGCTCCTGAGTGCGCGTGGATGGGCGTCGACGAACGTTCTAATGGTACTTCTTAAAACCCGGAGCCGTCAAGGCCCCACCCGTGCGGAGGTGTGCCACGATGCCCCGGTGCCGATCGAGGGGTTCGACCACGTGGCGATCACCGTCGCCGACGTCGAGACGACCGTCGACTGGTACCACCGGGTGCTGGCCGCCGAGCCGTTGCACTGGGACCTCTGGCTGGCGGGCACCCTGCCGATCGCGTTGCTCCAGGTGGGCGGGTGTCGCCTCAGCATCCACCCCGCCGCCGCACCGGCGGCGCCGCACGCGCACGCACCCACGCCCGGATCCGCCGACCTGTGCTTCCGCTTCGACGGTCCGGTCACCGAGATCCTCGAGCTGCTCGACCGCGCCGGCGTGGCCGTGGTCGACGGCCCGGTGCCGCGCCCGGCGGCGAACGGCGAGCGCGGCGCGTCGGTCTACTTCCGCGATCCCGACGGCAACCTGCTCGAGCTGTTGACCCTGCACGACGTCGACGCCGACGCGGGCTGACCGCGCGCCGCATGGAGTTCACCGAGTCCGACGAGCGCGTGATGCTCCGCCAGGCGGTTGCGCAGATCGCCGGATCGTACGGGCACGCGTACTTCCACGAACGCGCGGTCACCGGCGGGAAGACCGAAGAGCTCTGGCAGGCCGTCGCCGAACCCGGGTTCCTCGCGGTGCACCTTCCGGAGGAGCACGGAGGTGGGGGCGGCGGCATGAGCGAGCTCGTGGTCGTCAGCGAGGAGCTCGCTGCGCAGGGCTGCCCACTGCTGCTCATCCTGGTGTCGGCGGGAATCTGCGCCGAGCTCGTCGCGCACTTCGGCACCGACGCAGCAGCGCGCCCGTTGGCTGCCTGGCCTGTGCACCGGCGAGAAGATGGTGTTCGCCATCACCGAGCCCGACGCCGGTTCCAACAGCCACAACCTGTCGACCACGGCGACGCGCGACGGCGACGTCTACCGGCTGCGCGGCACCAAGACCTACATCTCCGGGGTCGACGAGGCGGCCGCGGTGCTCGTGGTCGCGCGTACCGGCGTCGACCCCGAGACCGGCCGGGGACGGCTGTCGCTCTTCGTCGTCGACACCGACGCACCCGGACTCGAGCGCACGCTCATACCGGTGGAGATCAGCGCGCCGGAGAAGCAGTTCCAGCTGTTCTTCGACGACGTGGAGGTACCGGTCGACCGCCTGCTCGGCGTCGAGGGCGACGGGCTGCGCCAGGTGTTCCTCGGCCTCAACCCCGAACGCATCATCAGCGCGTCGCTCTGCACCGGGATCGGTCGCTACGCACTCGAGCGCGCGTCGGCGTACGCGAACGAGCGCGAGGTCTGGGGGGTGCCGATCGGTCGCCACCAGGGCGTGGCGCACCCGCTGGCGACCGCGAAGATCGAGCTCGAGCTGGCCCGCCTCATGATGCAGAAGGCCGCCTGGATGCACGATCACGCCGACGACCCGGTCGCGGCCGGCGAGGCTGCCAACATGGCGAAGTACGCCGCCGCCGAAGCGGGCCTGCACTGCCTCGACGCGGCCATCCAGACCCACGGGGGCAACGGCATGGCGACCGAGTACGGCCTCGCCGACCTGTGGGGCATGGTGCGGCTGCTGCGCATCGCGCCCGTCAGCCGCGAGATGATCCTCAACTTCGTGGCCCAGCAGTCGCTCGGCCTGCCGAAGTCCTACTGATCCCGGAAGGCCTTTTCCGCTCGGAAGATCATGCAGCTCCTCGTGCCGTGCGCGACGAGCCTTCCCTGGTCGTCGACCAGGCGGCCCTCACCGGTCGCCAGCCGTCGGCCGCGGTGCGTCACCGTGCCGGTGGCGGTGAGCGTGGTGCCGGGCGCGACGCCGCGCACGTAGCGCACGTGCAGATCGGTGGTCGTGTACGCCTCGCCGTCGTCGAGGACGGTGTGCACCGCGCAGCCCATCACGGTGTCGAGCAGCGTCGCGACGATGCCGCCGTGCACGGTGCCCATGGGGTTGGTCATGTCGTCGCGGGTGACGAGGGTGGCCTCGACGTCGCCGGCGTCGACCCGGGTGAGGGTGAAGCCGACGAGCCGGGCCATGCCGGGGGTCGGGACGAGCCCGTGCTGGACGGCGCGCACCTGGTCGAGGCCGGTGGTGACGGTCATCCTGCTCAGCCTAGGTGAGTAAGTTGCGTCATGCAACTGATACGCTGACCGACATGAGACGCACGTCGTTCACCGACATGCACTGCTCGATCGCGCAGGCGCTCGAGGCCGTGGGGGAGTGGTGGACGCTCCTGATCCTGCGCGACGCGTTCCTCGGCGTCACCCGGTTCGACGACTGGCAGCGCCGACTCGGGATCGCCCGCAACGTGCTGAGCGCGCGGCTCGACACGCTGGTCGACGAAGGGATCCTCGAGCGACGCCGGTACCTCGAGCACCCTCCGCGCGACGAGTACCTGCTCACCCGCAAGGGCGCCGATCTCGCACCCGTGCTCGACGCGCTCCGGGTGTGGGGCGACCGCTACGCCGCGCCCGACGGGCCGCCGGTCGTCCTCGTGCACGACGACTGCGGCAAGGCGATCCGTCCGGTGTCGCACTGCTCGCACTGCGGTGAGCGCTTGGCGCGCGACCTCGTGCACCTCGAGGCAGGTCCCGGAAACGCCGACGCGTCCTTCGTCGGCACCGGGCGACCGGCGCACTGACGCCCGCGCGATCGCGGTCAGACTGTGGCCATGCGCGAAGCGATCGCCGGCCGGTTGGTCGGAACCAAGGTGGCGCGGGTCGAAGACCCGCGGCTGCTCACCGGGACCGGCCGTTACGTCGACGACGTCACCGTGCCCGGCATGCTGCACGCACACTTCGTGCGGAGCCCGTTCGCCCACGCGGTCATCCGCGGGATCGACGTCGACGCGGCACGGCGGCTCCCCGGCGTCGTCGCCGTGTACACCGGCGAGGAGATGCAGGCGCTCACCAACCCGTTCATGGGCTTCCTGCCGCTCCCGGGCCTCTATCACCCCGTGCACTTCGCCCTGGCGGTCGACCGCGTGCGGGTCGTCGGCGATCCGGTCGCGCTGATCATCGCGGAGACGCGCTACGTGGCGGAGGACGCCGGCCAGCTCGTCGTGGTCGACTACGAGGAATTGGCGCCGATCGCGACCATCGAGCACGCGCTCGATCCGTCGCGCCCGGCCATCTGGCCCGCGCCCGGCGGCAACGTGATGCAACGCGACCGGCGCGACTACGGCGACGTCGACGCCGCGTTCCGCGGGGCGGACCGCGTCGTGCGGGAGCGGTTCGTGCAGCACCGTTACTCCAACCAGCCGATGGAGACTCGTGGCTGCGTGGCCGAGGTCGACCCGGTGGCCGGCACGGTGCAGTACCACGCCGCCACCCAGAACAGCCACCTGATGAAGTGGTCGCTCGCCGCGCTCACCGGTCGACGACCGGTGTGGGAGTCGCTGGTCGAGATCGTGCGCGCCCGTGACCGCCTGGCCGTCCTGGCCAAGAAGGCGAAGGCGCTGGGCGAGGCGAACAAGGCGGCGGCCGCGGCGGTCGACCCGGCGAAGAAGTCCGCGGCGCTCGAGGAACCGATCGGTGAAGGCCTGTCGGCGCCGATCTCACCGGGGAAGGCGATGGCCCAGACCTTCCTCCGGGAGCCGATCCGCATCGTGTACCTCGCCCGCATGCTCCTCGGGCTCCTGGCCCGGGACCCGGTGACGCTGCCGCGCGTCACCGCCCAGGACATCGGCGGCGCGTTCGGCGTCAAGGTGCTCCCGACCCGCGAAGACGTCGCGGTGCTCGCGGCCGCGGTCGAGCTCGGACGTTCGGTGAAGTGGATCGAGGACCGCAACGAGCACCTGTTGATCGCGGGACAGGCGCGCGAGGAGACGCTCGACGTCGAGGCGGCGGTGCGCGACGACGGCACGCTGCTCGGGCTGCGTGTGCACATGTGGATGGACCAGGGCGCGTACCCGGCGTTCCCGTTCAGCGCGGCGATGTACCCGCTCATGATCCGCACCATGCTGCCGGGGCCGTACCGCGTGCCCGCGCTCGGGTTCAGCACCACGCTCACCGCGTCGAACAAGGCTACGTACGTCGCGTACCGCGGACCGTGGGCGGTGGAGACGTGGGTGCGCGAACGCGTGCTCGACATCGCGGCTCGCGAGCTCGGGATCGGGCGAGACGAGATCCGCCTGCGCAACATCATCGGACCCGACGAGCTCCCGCGGAAGATGCTCACCGGCCCGACGCTCGACGTCCGCATGTCGGCGCGCACCACGCTCGAGCGCGCGCTGGAGATCGCCGACCTCGAGCACTGGCCCGAACGTCAGGCCGCGGCGCGCGCCGAGGGCCGGGTGCTCGGGCTCGGGTTCGCCACCTTCATCGAGGCCGCGCCCGGGCCGCCCGACTTCCAGGAGTCGATCATGCCCGGCGGCAGCGGCGGCCTCCTCGTCGGCGAGCCGGCGCGCTCCGTGTTGGAGGCCGACGGCACGGTGTCGGTGTACACGCAGCAGATGCCCCACGGGCAGGGCCACGAGACGACCCTCGCCCAGGTCGCGGCCGACGAGCTCGGCGTGCCCATCGAGCAGGTGCGGGTGCGCTACGGCGACACGTCGCTCACGCCGTTCGGGCTCTCGGGCACGGGAGGCAGCCGCTCGGCGCCGATGGCGGGTGGCGCGGTCACGTACTCGGCGCGCGCGCTGCGGGGGCACATCCTCGACGTCGCGGCCGACCTGCTCGAGGCCCCACGCGACGACCTCGTCGTCGAGGAGGGCGCGATCCACGTGGCCGGGGTGCCGTCGATCGCGGTGTCGTTCGCCGACGTCGCGGGCGCGCATCCGGGCGAGCCGCTGCGCGGCGACTTCGACTACGACGGGGGCGAGGGCGGTTGGGCGCAGGCGACGCACGTGTGCTGGGTCGACGTCGACCTCAACACCGGGCGCGTGCACATCGATCGCTACGTCGCGGTCGAGGACTGCGGCGAGCTCATCAACCCCGCGGTCGTCGACGGCCAGATCAGCGGGGGCGTGGTGCAGGGGATCGGGGCGGTGCTGTACGAGAAGTCGGTGTACGACGACCAGGCCAACTTCCAGGCCGGCACGTTCATGGACTACCTGCTCCCGACCGCGGCCGAGGTGCCCGACATCGAGATCCACCACGTGGAGACGCCGACCGACATCGAGATCAACTACCGGGGGGTGGGTGAGGGCGGGATGATCGTCGCGCCCGCCGCGCTCACCAACGCGATCGAGGACGCCCTGGCGCACCTCGGGGTGCGGATCACGGAGCAGTACCTCCCGCCCACGCGCATCCTCGAGCTGGCGGGCGTGATCCCGACCCCATAGTCCCACCCGGAATAGTCCCACCCGGAAGATTTCCCGTCGGTCACCGCTGCATCCGTGACCTTCGGCCCTGTGCACCGATGTCCGAAGCGCCTTGAGTGTGCTTCATCGCCGACGGAGGGCATGACAACCCACGGGCACCGATGAGTTCGCGGCCCGGCGACGGTCCTCCTCCCATGGACGCCACCAACCTCGCCGACCTCTACACAAGTCCACTCGTCGACTGGCAGCAGATCGTCGACCGTCTCGCCGAGGGGGTGACCCAGGCGCCCGACACCGGGGGCCCGAACCGTCACACCTGCTGGCTCGCGACGATCAACCGCGACGGCAGCCCGCACGTCACCGGCATCGGCGCGCTGTGGGTCGACGGCGCGTTCTGGTTCGAGACGGGGGAGCGCACGCGCAAGGGTTGCAACCTCGCCCGCGATCCGCGCTGCACCGTGAGCGTCGCCACCCACGAGTTCGACCTCGTGGTGGAGGGCGAGGCGCAGCTCGTCACCGATCCGGCGACCGTCGCCGACATGGCCCGGCGCTGGGCCGCCGAAGGATGGCCGGCTCGGGTCGACGAGACCGGGTCCGCGCTCACCGCCGACTACAGCGCGCCGTCCGCTGGCCCGCCGCCTTGGCGGGTGTACCGGGTGGAGCCTCGCACCGCGACCGGTCTCCTGACCGTCGATCCCGGCGGCGCCACGCGTTGGCGGTTCTGATCAGCCCCGGTCGGCGAGCCAGCTCGACTGCGGGGTGAGGACACAGAACGCGTTGTCCTCGGGATCGGCCAGCACGACCCAGCTCGCGTCCGCCGGCTGCCCCACGTCGACCCGGCGGGCGCCCAGCGCGAGCAGGCGCGCCACCTCGGCGTCCTGGTCGTCGGGGTTGAGGTCGATGTGCAGCGGGCTCTTCCGCCGGACGTGCGTCTCGTCGAGCACGAACTCGATGCCGGGGAAGGTCATGTCGTCGGCCGCGATCGACACCATGTCGTCGGCCTCGAACACGATCCGGAACCCGAGCACCGCGCACCAGAAGTCGGCCAGCAGCCGCGGATCCTCGCAGTCGACGACCACGCTGAACCAGCGCAGCGACACCGGGACCTCAGACCGGGCTGGCCGGCTGGTTCGGGCCGTTGAGGTTCTGACCGCCGTCGGCCGAGATGGTCTCGCCGGTGACCCACCCGAGCGCGTACAGCGCGCCGACCACTTCGGCGATGTCCTCGGGCTGACCGACGCGTCCGAGCGGCACGCGCTTCGCCGCGGTGTCGAGGAAGCCCGGAATGTCGGCCGTGCCCGCGGTGAGCCCGGTGAGAGTGAACCCGGGCGCGACGCCGTTGACGCGCACCCCGTGTGGCGCGAGCTCGCCGCGCGGCGACGCGCACGAGTTGGCCGAGCGCAGTCTTGGCCACGCTGTAGTGGGCGAACCCGGTGTCGGCGACCCGGCTCGCCGACGAGCTGTTCACCACGATGCAGCCGGGGATGCCGGCGTCGACCATGCCGCGAGCGGTGACCCACATCGTGCGGTAGACGGCCCGCAGGTTGACGTCGACCACGCGGTCCCACTCGGCGGCGTCGAGGTCGAGGAACGGCACCATCCCCGACACCCCTGCGCCGGCGAACACGTAGCGCGGCGTGCCGAGCTCGGCCACGACCTGCGCGTACGCGGCGTCGAGGGTGGTGTCGTCGGACACGTCGCACACGATCTCCAGGTCGGCGGGGCCGCCGGTGTGGGGATCGAGCGAGGCGACCCGGCAGCCTTCGCGTTGGAGCAGCTCGCACACCGCGGCGCCCATGCCGCTCGCGCCGCCGGTGATGAGGCCCGGTCCGGGCGTCAACGAGAGCATGGCGGTCAGCCGAGGTCGCGGAGCCAGCCCCGCGTTCCGAGTTCGGGATGCAACACGTCGTCACTCCAGAGGATCTGCCCGGTCATCACGGCCGGGTCGGCGGTCGCGACCCGGAGGGTCGCCTCGGCGAATTCGTCGGCGCTCGCCCAGTTCTTCTCGCCGGCGGCGGCGACGAGGTTGCCCGGGGTCAGCACCGGTTCCGACGGCAGGAGCGCGTTGACGACGATGCCGTGCGCGCGCCATCTCGAACGCGACCGCCTCGGTGAGGTGGTGCATCGCCGCCTTGTTGCCGCCGTACGCGAACCCGTGCGGTAGCGCCCGGACGTTCGTAGGGACCCTCACCGGGGATGAACGCGGCGAGCGAGCTGATGTTCACGATGCCGCCGCGCCCGAGCTCGATCATGTCGGGGAGCACGAGCTGCATGAGCCGGTAGCTCGCGAACAGCCCGATCTCGTAGTGCAGCCGGTAGCCCTTCAACGGGAAGTCGAGGAAGGAGCCCGCGGGTGCTCGCGGTGGTCCGGGCCGGTGGCGGCGCGGCGCGCGGGTGCCGCGGGCGGCGCCCGGCGCCGGCGGACGGCCGGGCACGGTGAGCGCGGCGTTGTTGACCAGCAGGTCGATGGGCCCGAGCGCGGCGCGCGCTTCGGCGACCAGCCGGTCGACGTCGTCGTCGTGCGCGAGGTCGGCGCGGATCGCGACCGCGCGGCCGCCGTCGGCCTCGATGGCGGCCACGGTGTCGTGGATGGTGCCGGGGAGGCGTTCGTCGAAGACCTCCTCGGTGCGCGCCGCCACCGCGACCGCGGCGCCCTCGCGCGCGAACGTGCGCGCGATCGCCTCGCCGATCCCGCGGCTGGCGCCGGTGACGATCGCGACCCGACCCGCGAGCCGGCGGCTCGCTCACATCACCGTCCGGTACTGCGATCCGTCGGCGAGCGGCGGCGTCGGCGAAGAAACGGATCATGTTGGTCTGCACGTACGACGCGACGAAGCGGCCGTCGTGGGTGAACACGTCGGCGTTCCCGAACGTCCGGCCCCGTCCCGCGTACGGGCTCTCGTGCGCGAGGAGCAGCCAGTCGTCGGCGCGGAACGACTCGTGGAACACGATCGTGTGCGCGACCACGCCGGTCGACAGGCCGCGGTGCGCGTCGTCCTGGTTGATCCCCGCGTGCGGCCGCAGCGCGGTGCCGATGAGGAACCCGTCGGTCGCCCACGCGAGCACGGCGCGGTGCACCGCGGGATCGTCGGGGATCGACGGCGCGTGGGTCCAGAGGAAGCTCTCGGCCGGGCCGACCGGCGCGTCGGTGCTCCAGAGGTCGACGTCGTCGACGATGCGGAGGTCGGAGCCGGGGTACACGAGCCCGCCCGGGCCCGGTCGGCGTCGCGTCGTCGGGCCCGGGTACCCGCGGCATCGGTGACGTCGTGGCGCACGACGTCGGGCTCGTCGGCGTCGAGCAGCACGATGAAGCGCGCGCACAAGCGGTCGCCCTGCCACGCGGTGACGGTGTCGCTGGCGAACGTGCGGCCGTCGTGCATCGACTCGACCGCGAGCTCGGTGGGCGCGTCGATGCGTCCGGGGCGGGCGAAGATCGCCTGGATGGACCGCACGTCCTTGCCGGGATGGCGCAACGACGCCACGATGATCGCCTGCGCGAGGAACTGCCCGCCGAAGACGACGTCGCGCTGCTCGGCGTCGCCGGTGTTCGTGACCCGGTAGCGGTCGTCGCTTGCGGAAACGGGTCGCAACGGGGTCGGCAGCGCGCCGGCGTCGAGCATCCGCGGGAGCATACGGGGGGTGGGGTGGTGCGGCCAGTGGGCGTAGGCTCGCTGCAACCAGGCGAACCGGGGGATTCCAGCATGGACATGAACGACCTCATCCTCGTCAGCGTCGACGACCACGTGGTCGAGCCGCCCGACCTCTTCGAGCGGCACGTGTCGAAGGCCGACCTCGAGCGTGCGCCGCGGGTGATCCACAAAGACGAGATGGAAGCCGACGTCTGGACGTTCGAGGGCGCCGAGATCCCCAACGTCGGGCTCAACGCCGTCGCCGGCCGTCCGCCGGAGGAGTACGGCTTCGAGCCGACCGCGTTCGACGAGATCCGCCGCGGCGCGTACGACATCCACGAGCGCATCCGCGACATGAACGTCAACGGCGTGCTCGGGTCGATGTGCTTCCCGTCGATGACCGGGCTTCTGCGGGCAGCTGTTCAGCCGCACCCCCGACCGCGACCTCGGCCTGCGTCTGCTCGCAGGGCTACAACAACTGGCACATCGACGAGTGGTGCGGCACGCTACCCCGGTCGCTTCATGCCGCTCGCGCATCGTGCCGATCTGGGACCCCGAGCTCATGGCGGCCGAGGTGCGCCGCGTCGCCGCCAAGGGCTGCCACGCCGTCACGTTCTCGGAGAACCCCACCAAGCTGGGCTACCCGAGCTTCCACACCGACCACTGGGACCCGTTCTGGCGTGCGTGCGAGGAGACGGGCACCGTCGTGTGCCTGCACATCGGCTCGTCGTCGTCGATCTCGGTCACGTCCGACGACGCGCCCGATCGACGTCATGATCACGGTCACGCCGGTGAACCTCTTCATGTGCGCGGCCGACCTGATCTGGTCGCAGATCTTCCGCAAGTTCCCCAACCTGAAGATCGCGCTCTCCGAGGGCGGCATCGGCTGGATCCCGTACTTCCTCGACCGCATCGACTTCACCTACCAGCACCACAAGGCGTGGACGCACCAGGACTTCGGCGACAAGCTGCCGAGCCAGGTGTTCCACGAGCACATCATCACGTGCTTCATCGACGACCCGACCGGCCTGAAGCTGCTCGACGACGTCGGCCTCGACATGGTCACGTGGGAGTGCGACTACCCGCACTCCGACTCCGCGTGGCCGAACGCGCCCGAGGTGTTCATGAAGACCTCGGGCCACCTCGCCGACGACGTGATCAACAAGGTCACGCACGAGAACGCGATGCGCATCTTCCAGTTCGACCCGTTCGCGCACCGCGCGAAGGAGCAGCTGCACGGTCGGCGCGTTGCGGGCCGAGGCGGGCGACGTCGACGTCGTGACCCGCAGCCCGCGGAAGAAGGTGTCGAACACCGACATCAGCTCGTTCGTCGACACCGCGTCGAAGGTGCTGCAGAACGACTGACGCCGCGTCACTACCGCCCGGCTCGGCGATTCCCGTAGTCTCGGGGCTCGACGAGCCAGGGGGGTGTCACGCGTGACCGAAGTGATCGACGACGCATCGACGTTGTGGGAGCTGCTCGAACGACGGGCCGAGCGCTCGCCCGACGCGCCGATGCTCATCGACGAGCAGGACCGCACCGTCAGCTTCGGTGAGTTCGAGGAGTGGAGCGAGCGGGTCGCCGCCGGGCTGATCGGCCTCGGCATCACCCCCGACACGCCGGTGGCGTGGCAGCTGCCGACCCGCATCGAGTCGATCGTGCTGTCGTTCGCGCTCGCCCGGCTCGGCACCACCCAGCTCCCGCTCATCCCGATCTACCGCGAGCGCGAGGTCGGCTCGGTCATCGTGCAGGGCGGCGTGCGCTTCTTCGTCGGTGCCGGGCACGTGGCGCAACTTCGACTACGAGTCGATGGCGAAGGGCCTGCAGGAGTCGCACCGGCGAGCCGTTCGAGATCCTGCGTCGTCACCGACACGCTCCCCGAGGGTGACCCGGCCACGCTGCCGGCGCCCCCGACCGACGGCGACGCGGTGCGCTGGCTCTACTCGACGTCGGGCACCACCGCGGCGCCGAAGTGCGTGATGCACTCCGACGGCGGGCTGATCGCCGGCGGCCTGGGCCTCGCGTACGCGATGCAGCCGGAGCCCGACGACGTCGGCTCGATCGCGTTCCCGTGCACCCACATCGGCGGCCCCGACTACCTCGTGGTGATGCTCGCCTACGGCATGCCCGCGGTCCTGCTCGAGACGTTCGATCCCGCCGAGTGCGGTCGCGATGTTCTCGCGTCACGGCGTCACCATGGCCGGCGGCAGCACCGCGTTCTACCTCGCGTTCCTCAACGAGCAGCGCAAGGACCCGTCGAAGCCGGTGATCCCGTCGTTGCGGCTCCTCAACGGTGGCGGTGCGCCGAAGCCGCCCGAGGTGTTCCGCGAGGTGCGCGCCGAGATGCACATCCCGATCTGCCACGGCTACGGGATGACCGAGTGCCCGATGATCACGCAGGGCTCGATCGACGACGACGACGAGCAGCTCGCCAACACCGACGGCGCGCCGGTGTTCGGTTGCGAGGTGCAGGTCGTCGGCGAGGACGGGAAGCCGGTGCCGGCGGGGGTGACCGGGGAGGTGCGCGTGCGCGGTCCGATGGTCGCCAAGGGCTACACCGATCCCGAGCTCTCCGCCGCGTCGTTCGGCGCCGACGGGTTCTTCACCACCGGCGACCGCGGCTACCTGCGAGCGACGGCCACCTCGTCCTCACCGGGCGCAGCAAGGAGATGATCATCCGCAAGGGCGAGAACATCAGCCCCCGCGAGATCGAAGACCTGCTGCAGACCCACCCGAAGGTCGCGGCCGTCGCGGTGATCGGGCTGCCCGACCGCGACCGCGGCGAGCGTGTGTGCGCGGTGGTCGAGACCGCGGGCGCTTCGCCGCTGACGTTCGTCGAGATGCAGGAGTTCTGCCGCGCCGCCGGATTGATGGCGCAGAAGATCCCCGAGCAGCTCGAGGTCGTCGAACTGCTTGCCGCGCAACGCGACGTTCAAGATCCTGAAGCACGAGCTGGTGCAGCAGTTCAGAGAGGAGTCGGCGTGAAGTTCACGTACAACTACCCGGAGCTCAACGGGCTCGAGCGCGACCTGCTCGACTCCGGCGAGATCAGCGACGTCGCCGTCGCGGTCGAGCAGGCGGGCTTCGACGGCTTCGCGCTCACCGAGCACCCGATCCCCGGCGCCAACTGGCTCGCGCACGGCGGTCACCAGACCCTCGACCCGTTCGTCGGCCTCGCGTTCGCGGCGGCGGTCACCGAGCGGATCCGGCTGCTCACCCACCTCGTCGGTGGTGCCGTACCGCAACCCGTTCCTCCTGGCCAAGACCGCGGCCACCCTCGACCGCCTCTCGAAGGGCCGGTTCATCCTCGGCATCGGCACCGGCTACCACAAGACCGAGTTCTTCGCCCTCGGAGTCGACTTCGAGGAGCGCAACGCGTTGTTCGACGAGGCGCTCGACGTGCTGCCGAAGGCGTGGTCGGGCGAGCCGTTCGACGCCGAGGGCCTCCACTTCACCGCCAAGAACGTGATCCAACGGCCCCGCCCGACGCAGAGCCCGATCCCGATCTGGATCGGCGGCAACTCCAAGATCACCCGTCGCCGGGTCGCCGAGAAGGCGCAGGGCTGGATGCCGATGGGCATCCCGGAGGAGATGGCGAAGACGACCCGGTCGCCGCACATCGCGCGGCACCAGTGACCTCGGCGACAAGATCGCCGAGGTGAAGGAGATGGCGGGGGACCGGGCCGGCGAGATCGAGTTCTCCGTGAGCTACACGGGCGACGGGCATGGAGCAGCCGACGATCGACGTCGAGCGCCACCGCGACGCGTTCGCCGAGCTGGCCGCGATCGGCGTCGAATGGGTGAGCGTCGGCTCCGGGCCGATGGCGCCGGCGGCGCTCCTCGAGTGGGTCCAGGCCTTCGGCGAGACCTACATCAAGCCCTGACGCCTTCCCCGCAACCGACCTGCGCCGGGAGGAGAGGCGAAGAGTTCGCCTGTAGCGACGCAGGTTCGTCAGCTGGGCGTGCGTCAGCCCTTGGTCAGGATGGCGCCGGCGGAGAAGGGGCCGACGGCATTCGTCCACACCGCGACCTCGGCGCCGTCGACCTGACGCTCGCCGCACTGCCCGCGCAGCTGGCGCGTCGCCTCGATGCAGAAGTTGGCGCCGTGACGGCGACCGACGTTGCACGCGCCGCCGTCGGTGTTCACCGGCAGTGAACCGCCGAGGCGGGTGTTGCCCTCGGCGACGAACGCGCCCGCCTCGCCCTCACCGCAGAGCCCGAGCGCTTCGAGCCACTGGAACACGATGATCGAGAACCCGTCGTAGAGCTGCGCGGTGTCGACGTCGGCCGGGGTGAGGTCGGTGCCCTCCCAGAGCTTCTTCGCGGTCTGCACCGGGGCGGTGTGGACCATGTCCGACATGACCTCGAAGTGCAGGTCGCGGATCGCGTTGAGCGCGTACGACTCGACCAGCACGACCGGCTGCGCGAGGTCGCGTGCCCGTTCCTCGGTGGTGAAGATCACGGCCGATCCGGAGTCGACCGGGTAGTCGCAGTCGAGGATGCGGAGTGGCTTCGACACGTAGCGCGCCGCGAGGTAGTCGTCGAGCGTGATCGCCTCGCGGAAGATGGCGTCGTCGTTCATCGACGCGTGGTAGCGCTGGGTGACCACGTGGCGACCGAAGTCCTCCTCGGTCGCGCCGTACTGCGCCATGTAGCGCTGCGTGAACATCCCGGCCCATTGCACCGGACTCCCCGCGCCGAACGGCACGAGGAACTGGCGGTCGCCCGCAGCCCGGTGCAGCATCGACGTCATCGGGTGGTTGGCGCCCGCGCCCTGCACCAGGGCCGACGCTGCTCGGCTGCTGGCCGATGACGCGGAGCGCGAGCGCGGTGTGGCAGAAACCCGACGCGATCGCGGCGATCGCCTGCGTCGCCGAGTACGAGAACGCCGGCGCCATCATGCCCGACGCCCACCAGTTGACCGGGGTGATGCCGAGCAGCCACGCGTCGTTGAGTGGCTCCGTACCGACCGACGTGACGCCGTCGATGTCGCCGACGGTGAGCCCGGCGTCGGCGAGCGCCGCCTTGGTCGCCTGGATCATGTGGTCGTCGATCGACAGGCCGGTGTTGCGCCCGACGTGGGAGTACCCGCAACCGACGATGGCGACGCGCTGCCCGGTCGCCATCAGAACGGTCGACTCCGCTTCGTCGTCCCGATCATCCGATCACTCCTTCGCTTCGTCTCCATCGCAACGGTCGACTCCGCTTCGTCGTCCCGATCATCCGATCACTCCTTCGCTTCGTCTCCATCAGTCCGCCTCCGGCGCGGGCGGAAGAACGGGAGCGTGAGCTCGGGGTCGAGTTCCACGAACGTGACCTCCACCGGCATGCCGATGCGCAGATCGTCCTCGGTGCAGTCGACGAGCTGGGTCATGAACATCAGGCCCGGTTCCTCGTCGAGCTCGACCGTGGCCACGATGTAGGGGATGCGGTCGACGTAGAACGGGTGGAACGGCTGTACCGCGATCGTCCATGTGTAGAGCGTGGCGCGCCCCGACACCTGCTCGCCGGCGAGGTCGTCGGACTGGCAGTAGCGGCACAGCACCTTCGGGTAGTGGAGGTAGTGCCTGCAGTTCTGGCAGCGTTGGATCCAGAGCTCGTGACGCGCCACGCCGTCCCAGAAGAACTGGGTGACGGGATCGGGCGAGGGTAGGGGGAGCGGTGGTGCTTCGGGTGTGGTCGTCATGCTCCGGCTTTCCACGCGTACGCCGCGCCCTCGGCGATGAGCGCGGTGATCACCTCGGGGTCGATGCCGACCTCGGTGAGCACCTCGACGGTGTGCTCGCCGAGCCCGGGTGGCGCGCGGTCGAGCCTTGACGTCGAGATCGCCGAACGCCCAGAACGCGCCCGGCTGCTCGACGTCGCCGTAGTCGACGTGGCGGTAGCGCGCGATCATCCCGGCGGCGTCGTTGTCGGCGCGAGCGAAGAACGACTCGCTTCTGGTCGAGTCGCACCTCCTCGCACGGCACGCCCGCGGCGCCGAGCGCGGTCGAGCGCGTCGTCGCGCGTGCGCGTCGCCGAGCGCGTCGGCCGCGTCCGTCCATCCGGTCGACGACGCCGGCGACCGTGCACAGCGCGGCGAGCTCGTCGTCGGTGGTCGCGGCGATCGCGATCCAGCCGTCGGCGACCTGCAAGATGCGGTATCCGGGCGAGACGCCGGTCTGCTCGTGGTCGAGCACCGGCATCGGCGACGGTCTTTCCGCTCGGAGTCGAGGTACGTCTCGCTGCAGGTCAGCACGCCGCCGCCGAGCAGCGATCCCGGCGGCGAACTGCGTCTGGCCCGTGCGGTCGCGGTGGTACAGCGCGAGCAGCGTCGCGATCGACCGAGCCCATCGCGCACAGGTGGTCCATGAAGCCGAAGCGGTGCCACATCGGCGGGTTGCCCTCACCGGCGCCCGCGACCTCCCAGCCGCACGACGACTGGAACAGCTGGTCGTAGCCGGGCCAGTCGGCCCGCGGCCCCTGCGGGCCGTAGGAGCTGGTGTGGCAGTAGACGATGTCGGGGTTGACCGCCCGCACCGACGCCTCGTCGACGCCGAGGCGTCGCGCCGCCGGCATGCGCAGGTTGTGGTGGAAGATGTCGGCACCGGCGACCAACGCGTCGAGCGCCGGCCGGGCCGCCGGCGACTTGAGGTCGAGCGCGACGCCGCGCTTCCCGCGCTGGCAGCCGAAGAACGACCACTCGACCCAGCGCATGCCCTCGCCGCCCGGCGGCTCGACCTTCACGACGTCGGCACCGAGATCGGCGAGCAGCATCGGTCCGAGCGGTCCGGCGAGGAACGCGCCGGCGTCGACGACCTTCACGCCCTCGAGCGGCCAGCGCGTGCTCGGCGTTCGTCGTGGTGGTCGCGGGTCCGCGCTCGCGTGGCTTCCACTCGTCGAGCACCTCATCGGTGTGCTCGCCGAGGTCGGGCGCGAAGTTACGCATGCGTGTCGGCGGGTCGACGGTGATCGGTGAACCGGCCATCGCGATGCGTCCGAGCTCGGGGTGGTCGACCTCGATGACGTAGTCGTTGGCGCGCGCCTGCTCGTTGGTGAAGATCTCGCCCGGTGCCAGCGCGGGTTGCACGGGGACGTCGTTGGCCCAGAACGACTCCAGCCATTCGTCGCTCGGGTGCAGCAGGAGCGCCTCGGGCCATCCGTCGAACATCTGGAAGAGCACCGTCGGGTCGTCGCGCTGGCCGTCGGGCCTGACCTGCGCCATGGCCTCCTGGAACAACGGCGACTTCATCGGTTCACCCATCAGGTGCAACCACACGCCGTCACCCGACTCGAACAGCGTGGCGCCGGTCTGCGCCTTGGGCATGCCGATCTCCAGCGACGGTGACGGGTGCTCCACCCGCCGCCAGTGCATCGCCATCGGCACCGAGCGCGCCCTGGGCGATGCTCGTGTGCGCTGGGCCGGCGTGCCCGGTGCGCTCGCGCGCGATCAGGCGGGCCATGATCCCGATGGCGCCGAGGTGTGACGCGCACCAGCTCCCGATGGGGCAGCGGAGGAAGATCGGCCCGTCGCGGTAGCCCTGCTGCTCGTCGAACAGGCCGAGGCGGGCGAGCGCGAGGAGCTCGTCGACCGGGCATGTCGGCGTCGGCATGGTTCGCCGGCCACGACAGCATCGACGACACGATGAGCTGGGGATGGCGGGCCGGCGAGGGTCGCGTCGTCGAGTCCGAGCTCGCGGGCGCGGGTGGGCCCGTAGTTGTGGACGACGACGTCAGCCGCGGCCAGCAGGTCGTCGAGCCGGGCGCGGTCGTCGGGCTGGTCGACGTCGAGCACGACGCTGCGCTTGCTGCGCAGCCAGGTGTGGAAGCCCGCGTCGCCGCGGAGGTGCAAGCCACCGGGCGGCTCGACCGCGACGACGTCGGCGCCGGCCTCGGCCAGCAGCAGGGTCGACACCGGGCCGGCGATTCCGTCGGACAGGTCGACGATCCGGATGCCGTCGAGGATGCCGGCGTCGTTGGTCGACGCGTCGGGTGCCACCATCGTTTCCCCCCATGTGGTCAGGCGGCGAACCTAACGCCCACCGTCGGTCGGCCACAAAGCGCCGAGCATCGGGCGAATATCGTGACCCGCCGTGACCCGGTACGCGGAGTTCGACCGACTCGAGTGGGCGGCGCGTCGACGCGGCATGCCGTCGTGGTCGTCGCCGCGCCCCGCCGGTCTCGTCACCACGGTCGATCTGGTCGAGGTGTACGAACCGCTGGCCGAGTTCGTGGCGGAGCGCGCCGGCGCGTTGCGTCCGTTCGTGATCGCGGTGACCGGCAGCGTCGCGGTGGGCAAGAGCGCGGCGGCGGCCGCGCTCGCCGCCGCGCTCGACCCCGGACCCGGCCCCGACGGGCGGCAGGTCGCCGTCGTGTGCACCGACGGGTTCCTCTTCCCGAATCGCGTACTCGGCCGCGCGCGGGCTCGCCGAGCGCAAGGGGTTCCCCGAGTCGTTCGACCACGACGCGCTCGCCGCCTTCGTCCGCGACGTCCGGGCGGGTGTCACCGAGGCGCGGGCGCCCGTCTACTCGCACGCCACGTACGACATCGTCGAGGGCGAGACGCAGGTCGTCGGCCGCCCCGACGTGCTCGTGCTCGAAGGGCTCCCGTTCCCAGAGGACCACGTCGACTTCACGGTGTACCTGGACGCGCACGAGGACGACATCGAGCGGTGGTACCTCGAGCGGTTCCGCGCCCTCTGCGTCGACGCCCGCACCGACGACACCTCGTTCTTCCGTCCCCTCGCCGACCTCTCCGATGACCAGGCGGTGGAGTTCGCGCACCGGGTGTGGGCCGCGATCAACCACGTGAACCTGGAGGAGCACATCCTGCCGGTGCGCGACGGCAGCGACGTGATCCTCGAGAAGGGGCCTGACCACGCCGTCCGACGCGTGCGACTGCGGATCGACTGACGTGTCAGCATGAGCGGCGGCCAAAGGGGCCAAAGGAGTGACCGATGACGGAGTCCGGGAACCAGCAGCTGGTCGACATGCTCGACCACGTGTGGAGCTCGATGGCCGACCTCGGCAGCACGCTCGACGAGACCGAGTGGAAGCAGCCGACCGGGTGCCCCGGATGGACGGTGCAGGACAACCTCGTGCACATCACCGCGCTCGAGCGGTTCATCCTGGGTGACCCGCTCCCGACCGAGGACATTCCCGAGGACCTCCCGCACGTCAAGAACGACGTCGGGAAGTCGAACGAGCGGTGGATCGAGTCCCGCCGCGCCTGGGCCGGCGCCGACACGCTCGAGGAGTTCCGGGCCGCGACGGCGGCGCGTCTCGAACACCTCCGCGGCCTCGACGACGACGGCTTCGCCGCTGACTCGTGGACCCCGATGGGGCCGGGCACCGTCGCCGACCTGCTCGGCTTCCGCATCTTCGACTCGTGGGTCCACGAACAGGACATGCGCCGGGCGCTCGACCGCCCCGGCGACCTCGACTCGCCCGCCGCCGCGCACTCGCTCGAGATGATGGTCGGGGTGCTCCCGTACATCGTCGGGAAGAAGGCGGGGGCTCCCGACGGTTCCACCGTCGTGCTCACGCTCACCGGACCGCTCGCCGCGCACCGCCGCCGTCGAGGTGGCCGGGGGCCGGGCGCGCCCGCTCGATCCCGTGCCGGACCTTCCGACGGTGACGCTCACGCTCACGTCGGACGCCTTCGCCCGCCTCGCCTGCGGGCGCACCGAACCGGCCGAGGCGTTGGTCGTGGGCGAGGTCGCGATCGACGGCGACGTGGAGCTCGGCGGCGAGATCGTGCGCCAGCTCAACTACATGTTCTGACCGAGCACCGCCGCCACACCCGAGCTGAGGAGCCCTGATGGAACTGGTCACCAACGTCGTGCACGGGAGCGAGTCCGACCGCCTCCTGTTGCTGTTGCACGGCTACGGCGCCGACGAGCGCGACCTGGGTGGGCTGCTCACCTATCTCGACCCGGAGGGTCGCTTCGCCACCGTGCTGCCGCGCGGCCCGGTGGCCGCGCCCCCGGGGTTCTCCTGGTACGACATGACCGAGGACCCGGCCGCCGGGTTCGCCGAGGCGCTGGCGGCGATCGACGACCTGCTCGACGCCGCCTGCGAGGAACACGGGTTGTCGCGCTCCGAGGCGGTCGTCGGCGGGTTCTCGCAGGGCGGCGGGCTCGCGCTCGCGCTCGCCCTCGGGCCGAGTGACCGGCCCCGCCCGGCGGGCGTGCTGGCGATGAGCCCGTTCGTGGCACCCGGCATGCTGCAGGTCGACGCCGAGGGCGCGGCCGACGTCGCCGTGCTCCTCCAGCACGGCACCGACGACCCGATGGTCCCGGTCGCCGGCACCCGCGACCTGGCCGCGGTCCTCGCCGAGGCCGGGCTCCCGGTGGTGTTCGCCGAGTACCCCATGGGCCACGAGGTGGCCCTGGAGAGCGTGGAGCAGGCCCGGGCCTGGCTCGACGCCGTGCGCGCCGGCGAGCGGCCGTCGGAGCCGCTCCCCGAGCCGCCGCCCGAGGGTCTGGTGAAGTCGGTCACGACCGCGACGTTCCCGACCGAGGTGCTGGGCGCCGACGTGCCGGTGATCGTCGACTTCTGGGCGCCCTGGTGCGGGCCGTGCCGCCAGGTCGGCCCGATCGTCGAGCAGATCGCGGCGATGCGCCAGGGTTCCTACAAGGTGGTGAAGGTCAACATCGACGACGAGCCGTCGCTGGCGCAGGAGTACGACGTCCAGAGCATCCCGCTCATCGGCCTGTTCCGGAACGGTCGCCTCGAACGCGCGTCGCTCGGGGCCAAGCCGCGTCCGCAGCTCGAGGCCGAGCTGGGGATGCTCGTCATCCCCTGACCGAGATGGTGCCGGGGCTCCCGGCGCGGGTCTGACCGATCACCGCCGACGCCAGCGTGCCGCGCTCGTCGAGCTCGCGCACGAGCGCGTCGACCGCATCGGGCGCGACCGAGAAGAGGAGACCACCCGACGTCTGCGCGTCGGCGAGCAGCAGCTGCTCGTCGCGCGCGAGCCCGTTCCACTCGACCGAGTCGTCGATGAACGCGTGGTTGCGCAGCGTGCCGCCCGCGGCCATGCCGTCGGCGAGCAGCGCGCGCACACCGTCGATCACGGGCACCGCGCCGGCGTCGACGTCGGCCGCGAGCACGGAGCCCGCCAGGAGCTCGCGCAGATGACCGAGGAGACCGAAGCCGGTGACGTCGGTCGCCGCGTGCACGGCGTCGGCGTCGAGTGCGAGCGCGGCGTCGCGCGCGTCGGCGTTGAGCGTCGTCATCACCCGGATCGCGTCGGCGACGAGATCCGGTGGTGCGGCGTCGCGCTTGAGCGCCGTGGAGATGACGCCGAGCCCG
Source organism: uncultured Actinomycetes bacterium (assembly GCA_963725775.1). Taxonomy (GTDB): domain Bacteria; phylum Actinomycetota; class Acidimicrobiia; order IMCC26256; family DASPTH01; genus DASUAS01. Next base: position 307,785 of record CAVRZT010000004.1, on the reverse strand, counting down.
ATCGGTTTCGTCAGCACGAGCATGTCGCCCGCGTGCGCGTCGCGGTTGGTGAACACGCGCGCGGGATCGACGGTGCCGACCACCGCGAGCCCGAACTTCGGTTCGGCGTCGTCGATGGAGTGACCGCCACCGACGAGCGCGCCCGCGGCGCGCACGACGTCGCCGCCGCCGTCGAGCACGCGCGCGAGCAGCTCGAACGGCAGACCTTCGCGTGGCCACGCGACGAGGTTGAGCGCGAGCAGCGGCGCACCGCCCATCGCGTAGACGTCGGAGAGCGCGTTGGTCGCCGCGATGCGGCCCCAGTCGTACGGGTCGTCGACGATCGGGGTGAAGAAGTCGGTCGTGACGACGACGGCGAGGTCGTCGCGCAACCGGTAGACGGCGGCGTCGTCGGACGGTGTCGAAGCCGACGAGCAGGTTCGGGTCGACCGGCGCGTCAGCGGTCCCGCGCACGAGTCCGAGCACGGTGCGCAGATCTGCGGGCGACAGCTTGCACGCGCAACCCGCGCCGTGTGAGAACGCGGTGAGCCGAACTCCCTCGCCATCCCGAAGTTGCGTCACACCGGCACGTTATCGGTGCCCAGTCGACGCAACTTCGCTGGTGCGACGGGTGATCAGCCGGGGCGGACGGCGCCGATGACGCCGGGCCAGATCTGGGTGATCTGGACCACGGTGCCGCTGTGCGGCGCATGGAGCACGCTGTTGTCGCCGACGTAGATGCCGACGTGGCCGTCCCAGAAGACGAGGTCACCGGGCTGCAGCTGGCTCATCGAGACGCTCGGGAACGAGGCCATCTGGTCGTAGGAGCCGTGCGACATCGACACGCCGGCCTGCGCCCACGCCATCATCGAGAGCCCCGAGCAGTCGTAGCAACCGGGGCCGACACCCGCGTAGCAGTAGGGCTTGCCGAGCTGCGCGTAGGCGTAGGCGAGCACCGCCGACACGTTGCCGCTCGACGGGGGCGGCGTGGCTGTCGAACCGCCGCCGCCACCACCACCGGTGTCGCCACCGCCGGTCGGGGCCTGCGCGGCCTGCTGGCTCTGCTGCAGTTGGTACTGCTGCGCAGCCGCCGCGGCTTCACGCGCCTGGCGTTCCTTCTCGGCCTGCTGCACGAGCACCGCGATCTCGCCGGTGACCTTCGACTGCAGTTGCTCGAGCGCGGCCTGACCTTCGTCGAGCTTCGCCTTCTGTGCCTTGATCTCGTCTTGCTGCTGCTGCGCGACCTGGCGTGCCTCTTCGGCGTCGGCCTTGCGCTCGGTGACCTGTTCCTTCGCCATGGCCAGGCTGTGGACGATCTCCTTGTCGCGCTGCGCGGCGAGCGAGCTGTACTTCTGGCGCGTCGACAGATCCTGCGCGTTCTGCGCGTCGAGGTCTTCGACACCGCCGGTCGAGCCGCTCTGCGCGTAGACGATCGCCGCGCGGCGGGCGACCTCGTCGCGCAGCTCGCGGGTCTTGGCCTTGGCGGCGGCGACCAGCGCGTCGGCGGCGCGGATGTCGGCTTCGGCCTGGTCGAGCTCGTTCTGGGCGGAGTTGATCTGCTCGTTCAGCCCGCTGAGCTTCTCGGCGTTGCTGTTGATCTGGGCTTCGAGCTGTGCGGCTTCGGCCTGCTTGTCGCCGATCGGGTCGGCGATGGCGACACCCGGTGCGACCAGAGCCCCCACCGTCGCGACGACGAGGGAGAAGAGGACGAGCCGAAACGCTCGGCGGTTCATATGGGGACTCCTCCGGCTAGGCCGTTTCGGTCCTTGCTGAACACGTCTTGTGAACAACATTGACACCCAACAACAACACATCCGTACAGGGGGTCTCCCCGGTACGGACTTGCAAGCACCCTAGCGAACCTGCGCGCCCCGAGCCAGCATTGTGCGTTCGTGACCGCGTGGGTGCAGGTCAGAGCGTCGTCGCTCAGACGGGCCAGCCGGGAGTGGGGGGCGGATCCCCGGCGCCGGCCACGGTCGGCACGCTCCACGCCATCGACTTTCCGACCTCTTTGGCGACCTTCTGCCACTCGTGCGGGTCCCAACCTTCGGCCGCGGCGACGAGCGTCGTGTTCTGGCGCAGGTGCACGAACGCGGGGAGGTGCGTGAGGCCGAGGCTCGCGACGAACTCGCCGTCGGGATCGGTGAAGCAGAGGTACTCGTCTTCCGCGTCGCCGAGCACACCGCGCGCGATGAACTCGTTGCCCGCGACGCACAGCACGGTGCGACAGTCGGCGTCGCCGAACACCTGGAAGATGCGCTTCGCGATCGGGATGAACACCGCGGCTTCGGGACGTGGCGGCAGGATCACGAGACAGAGGTGGAACATCGTCGACCAGTCGTCGAGTGTCCGCGTCACGCCCTTGGTGCTCGTGAGCTTGAGGTTCGGATCGGGGTTCTGCATGCTTCCTCGGTCGCTTTCTGCGGCGCAGGATACCTGCACCGCGGCCGTTCGCTCCCTGGCGAGTGCGCTTCGCTTCGCTGCGCGCACCGCACGCGTGAGCGTACGCTCTCGGTGCCTATCAAACGCCGATCCAGGGAGCTACGCATGTCGGAGATGGTGGAGTTCCCGAGCAACGGCACGGCGGGTCAGGGGTACCTCGCGGTGCCGGCGTCGGGATCGGGTCCCGGCGTGATCGTGCTCCAGGAGTGGTGGGGCATCAACGACCAGATCAAGGAGGTGTGCGACCGCTTCGCGTCCGACGGGTTCGTCGCGCTCGCGCCCGACATCTACCGCGGCGTCGTCACCCAGGAGCCCGACGAAGCGGGCAAGTTGATGATGCAGCTCAACATCGAGCAGGCGGCGAAAGACATGTCGGGCGCGGTCGTGTACCTCGCCGCGCACGACGCGGTTACGTCGAAGGGCGTCGGGGTCGTCGGGTTCTGCATGGGTGGCGCGCTCGCGCTGTGGCTGGCGACGTTGCGGCCCGACCTGGTCGACGCGGTCGCGCCCTACTACGGCGTCGCGGGCTGGCCGAGCCCACCCGACTTCTCGCTGCTCGACGCGCCCGTGCAGGGGCACTACGCCGAGAACGACGACTTCGCCGGACCGCCTGCGGTGCAGGCGTTGGAGGAGGAGCTCACCGCGCTCGGGAAGCCCCACGAGTTCTTCGTGTACCCGGGCACCGAGCACGCGTTCACCAACCACCACCGGCCCGAGGTCCACGACGAAGCGGCCACCGAGGCCGCCTGGGCCCGCACGATCGCCTTCTTCCGCGAACACGTGAAGTAGCGCGGCGCTCAGCCCTGGCCGATGGCCTTCAGCATCGACGGTGGGAGCACGTCGTCGCCCTGCGCGAGCAGTGCGGCGCGCTCGACGTTGATCGCGTCGCGGTCGCGGTCGATCCACGTGTCCCACGGCCCGGAGACGACCGCGCCGACGTCGCCCTTGGCGGCGACGCACGCGCGCAGGTAGCCCTGGAGATCGCGCACCTCGGCCTCGCCGCCGACCGGTCCGTGCCCGGGCACGATCACGTCGGCGAGCTCGACGACGACGTCGAGCACGTCGGCCCACGCCGCCGGGTCGCCCTGGAACGCCAGCGGTGTGACGCCGAAGAAGCAGAGGTCGCCCGCGAAGCAGACGTCGGTGTCGGCGACGAGCACGAGCAGGTCGCCGGGCGTGTGGCCGGACGCGGGCAGCACCTCGATGCGCGGCGTGAGCTGCGCGGCGCCGTCGATGAGGTGCGTGACCGGCGCGCGTGCCGAGCTCGGCGAGGTCGTCGAACTCCTCGTCGAACGCGGGCATGAACTGCTTGTACCCGTCGATGGGCATGTCCTGGTCGAGCGCGTCGCTGGTCACGGGCGAGCCGTACACCGCCGAGTTCGGGAACGCCTTGGTGCCGCCGACGTGGTCGATGTGCGCGTGGGTGAGGATGGTGCGCCGCACCGGGACCTCGAGCGCGGCGACCGCGGCGGCGAACGGCTCCCACTGTGACCGCACCATCAGCGTGTCGATCACGGTGATGCCGTCGTCGTCGACCACGACCCCCGCGTTGGCGACGCCGGTCTCGCCGCCGGGGAGCAACCACGCGTACACGCCGTCGCCGAGCTCGGTGAGGGACACGTCTGCAGCCATGCCCGCAGGCTACGCCCGGCGGTTTCGGAGCCGCGGCGGGCCGCCGTCTACCCTCGCCCGCATGTCCGAACGATCCCGGAACCTGCCCCGCCGTACGTGTCTGGCCGTCCCCGGCTCCAGCGAGAAGATGCTCGGCAAGGCGCCCGGCCTGGGTGCCGACATGGTGTTCCTCGACCTCGAGGACTCCGTCGCGCCGCTGGAGAAGGAAGGCGCGCGCGACAACGTCGTGCGCGCGATCAAGGAGCTCGACTGGGGCGACACCGTCGTGTGCGTGCGGGTGAACGTGTGGGACACGAAGTGGACCTACCGCGACGTGATCCACGTGGTCGAGAACGCGGGGGAGCGCCTCGACGAGATCATGCTCCCGAAGATGCAGTCGGCGAGCGACGTGCACGCGCTCGACCTGCTCCTCACGCAGATCGAGGAGACCATCGGCCGCGAGAGCCACGTCGGGATCGAGGCGCAGATCGAGACCGCGCGCGGTCTCATCAACGTCGAGGAGATCTGCGCAGCGTCGCCCCGGATGGAGACGATCGTGTTCGGCCCGGCCGACTTCGCGGCGTCGACCGAGATGCCGGTGCTCACCGGTGGTGTGCAGATCCCCGAGTACCCGGGCGACCACTTCCACTACACGTTCTCGAAGATCCTCATGGCCGGTCGCGCCAACGGCCTGCAGGTGATCGACGGTCCGTTCCTCAAGATCCGGGAGCCGACGCGCTGCGTGACTACGCGATGCGCACGCGCATCCTCGGCTACGACGGCAAGTGGGCGCTGCACCCCGACCAGGTCGCGGTCATCAACGAGGTGTTCACGCCCACCCAGGAGCAGTACGACCACGCGTTCGACATCCTCGAGGCCTACGAGAAGGCCACCACCGAGGGCGACCGGCGCGGCGCGGTGATGTTCGGCGACGAGATGATCGACGAAGCCAGCCGCAAGATGGCGTTGAAGTTCGTGAGCCGGGGCGAACGCGCCGGCATGAACCGCAGCTCGTAGTTCACGCTGGTTGTGGAGAGCGCCTGCTCGGCGAGGCGGCGGGCGATGACGCGCAGGCACAGGGTCTCGTCGGCGCCTTCGAAGATCGACAGCACGCGCGCGTCGACGAAGTAGCGGGACACCGGGAACTCCTCGGCGTAGCCCATGCCGCCGTGGAGCTGCATGGCCTCGCGCGTGACCCATTCGGCGGAGCGGCACACGTAGGCCTTCACCATCGACGCCGACAGCGTGCCCTCGCCGCGACCCATGCGGCGGGCGACGTCGTAGGAGAACTGTCGCCCGGCGGCGATGAGCGCGGCCATGCGCGCCAGCTTCATGCGGCTGAGCTCGTAGTCGAACACCGGCTTGCCGAACACGTTGCGTTCCTGCGCGTACGCGAGCCCGGCGTCGAACGCGGCCTGCATGAGCCCGACGGCGCGCGCCGCGGTCTGCAGCCGCCCGTTCTCGAAGCCCTCCATCTGGAGGTAGAAGCCCTTGCCGAGGCCGCCGGCTTCGCCGACGAGGTTCTCGGCGGGCACGAACCAGTCGGAGAACGACACCTCGTACGAGTGCATGCCGCGGTAGCCGAGCGTGTCGATGGCGCGGCCGTCGATCGTGCCGCCCTCGGGCTGCTCGAGCGCGAAGGCGTGGCCGGGCACCGCGTCCTTCTCGACCACGAACAACGACAGGCCGCGGTGGGTGAGGCTCTTGTCGGGGTCGGTGCGCGCCAGCAGCATCAGCAGGTTGGCGCGACCCGCGAACGTCGCCCACGTCTTCACGCCGTTGATGCGGTACCCGCCCTCGACCGGGGTGGCCGTCGTGCCGATCGCCGGCGACGTCGGAGCCGTAGTCGGGTTCGGTGACCATCACGCCGACCATGAGCTCGCCGGCGGCGATGCTCGGCAGCCACCGCTGCTTCTGCGCCTCGGTGCCGCCGGTGACCAGCGCCCGGGTGAGGATCTCGGGTCGGGTGATCAGCGAGCCGCCCACGCCGAGCGAGCCCCAGGAGAGCTCCTCGGTGGCGACGACCATGCCGAGGTAGTCGGCTTCGCCGCCACCGGCGAACCCGCCGTAGGCCTCGGGCACCGAGAGGCCGAATCCGCCGATCTCGGCCAGGCCGCCGATGACCTCCTCGGGGATGTCGGCGTTGGTGCGGTGCACGTGTTCGGCGACGGGGCGGATCTTGTCCTCGCTGAAGCGGTGGAACGTCTCAGCCGCGAGCTGGAAGTCGTCCGGGAGGTGCGCAGGTCCGGTCCCGGAGCCTTCGAGGGTCGCGGCCACCGATTCGAGGAACTCGGGGGAGCGATGCGCCTCGACGAACGGGAGGACGTCGGCGAGCAGGCCGGCGTCGACGCCCCAGACCGCTTCGCGTCCCCACAGCTTGGTGCCGAGGTCGGCGACCGCATCGGCGATGAACGCGCGCGCGAGCAGTGACTCGACCTCGCCGGCCTCGGCGTACTCCAGCATCACCTTGGCGCCTTCGACTGCGCTCGCGGCGTGGGCGAGGTCGTAGCCGAGCACCTGGTGCTCGTCGAGCTTGGCGACGGAGATGCGACCGTCGACGGTCGCCGCGCGCGCGAGATGGTCGGTGGCGGCGGCGACGACGTCGGCCGCGCAGTCGACCGCGGCAGCCGCCGCCGGGAGCTGGTCGGTCATGGGCGGCAGCCTACCGACGGCTTCGGCGGATTACGGCGCCGAAGTCGTTGTTGGCGCCGCGGTGGTCACCGGCGGTGCGGTGACCGGCGGCGTCGTCACCGGCGGCTCCGTGATCGGCGGAGCGGCGCTGGTCGGCGCGGGTGCGGGCGGCGTCGTCGCGACCGTGCCGCCGCCGCCTCCGCCGCTCGACCCGGAGCTCGACGACGACCCCGAGCTGGGCGCGACCTGGGTGCTGCCCTCGGTCTCGATCGTCGGCTTGGTGATCCCCGCGACCTTCTGCTCGGTCACGCCGCACTGGGCATCGACGAGCTTGTAGACGTTGCGGGCCAGGTAGTCGGCACCGTCCATGGTGAAGTGCACACCGTCACCGGCGCGCATCGTGACGACCTTGCCGGTCTCGTCGGGGAGATCGCCCGAGAACTCGCCGTTGGCGTCGGAGAACAACTTGTAGGCGTCGACGTAGTGGACCTGGCTGTGACGCTTGGCGACGTCCTGCGCGACCGCGTTCACCTCCACGACCGCGGCGTCCATCTTCCCGTCCTTGAGCGTGGGCGAACCCACCCAGTAGACGGTGCGGCCGGAACCGATGAGCGTCTTCATCATCGCGTCGACCTCCTGCCCGTACTCGGCCTTCCACGCGTCGCCCGACACCGCGGTCCAGTCGTTGGCGCCGATGATGAACACCACGACCTCCGGGTCGAGGCGCGCCATCTCGCTGGTGGCGTGCTCCGGCCAGTCGAAGAACCCGGGGCTGGAGAGGCCGCTCGACACGCGGGAGTCGAAGTAGGGCTGGACGACGCCGGTGGCGCCGGCGATGGTGCCGAGCGCGGGACCGAGCGATCCGGCCAACGAGTCGCCGCCCACCCAGAGGCGCAGCGGATCGGTGGTCGAGAGGGTCCGGCACTGGAGCGTGGCGAGCGCGGTTGACGCGGTCGGGCTCGAGTCGTCGGGTTCGACGGGCTGGGCCGTTCCCGCCAGTGATGGCCGGTCGTCGCCCCCGAAGCGCACGGCATCGGTGGCGAGCACCACGAACAGCGCGAGCACCGCGACACTGGCGACGACCGCGACGACGTGACGGATACGGCGACGCCTGCGCTCGTCGCGCCGGTGCCGGCGTCCCGGGGGCGCGTCGGGCTCGGTTGCAGGATCGGCCATGGGTTCGTCGCCGTCAGAGCGGGGGATGGCGAAAGGACGATGCTAACCGTGGGCCGTGGCCACCCGAGGGTCAGCCCGACGACCGAACGCGACGCGCAGCAATTCGCCGACTCCACCCCGTTGCACCCGTTCGGCGATGTGCGCGGGCGAGATCCCCGGGTGGTGGGGCGCGATCCGGACCCGCAACGCGCCGGGCTGGACCTCGAGCCGTACGGGCGGGTCGAGGGTCACGGCTTCGCCGTCGATGCCGGTGTCGACCGGTTTCCCCGAGCGCACCTCGAGTGTGGGCGCCGTCCACTCGTGCCATCCCGAGTACGCGGAACCGCGGCCCGCGGTGGAGAGGGTGACCAGCTGCGCGAGGTCGGCGCCGTTGCGCACCTCGATCACGATGATGCCGAGGACACCCTCGTCGAGGCGGGCCCGTGTGCCGAGGCCACCGACGCCCTCGAGCTTGTAGACGTTGTTGGACACGAGGATGAGGTCGGGCTCACAGTTCGCAATCGCTTCGGGACCGTCGAGCTCGAAGTCGAACGGGTCGTAGTCGGGCCCGAGGAGCTCGGGCAGCATCTTGGCCGCGGTGTTCAGCTTGGCGTCGCGGTACTCGTCGGACTGGACGATGGCGGCGTAGACGCCGAACGACACGTTGTTCACGAACACGCGGCCGTTGACGCGCGCGAGGTCGACCGCGCGCTCATGTGCCTCGGCGAACGCATCGAGTGCACCGACGACGTCGTCGCGGTCGATACCGAGGTCGAGCGCGAAGTGGTTCCGCGTTCCGGCGGGGATACACACGAACGGCACCCCGTGCTCCGACGCGACCCCCGCGACGAGGGCCTGCGAGCCGTCGCCTCCGGCCATGCCGATCACGTCGGCGCCGCGCCCGATCGCATCGCGGGCGAGCTGCTCGAGGTCGTCACCGCGTTGCAGCGTCACGGTCTCCACCCCGCGGGCCTGGGCCTCGGCCGTGAACTCCGCGTTCGCCTTGCCGCCGCCCGACCAGGGGTTGAGGATCAGCACCGGGTGGCTGGCCGCGCTCACCGGGACGCCCCGGACCGCCTCGTCGTGCACGGTCGTGGGATCCGCCCGCAGTGCCGCCCGGGCCAGCACCGCAGAGAGCACGATCAACACGACCGCGGTGACGATTCCCGCGAGCCCATGGTTGCGCAACAGCGTTGCCAGGGCAATGACCAACGCCGCCACCACCACCAGCGTCGCGATCAGGCGCACCATGCCGCGTCGGGTCACCACGTACCAGGCGGCCACGAGCGCAACGGTCACCAGCACGAGCGCGCCGAGGAGTGGCGCCCAGTTGTTCCAGAGCACGACGATCATGACCGCGATCGCGGCGAGGCCGCACGCCACCGCGCCGATCGCACACAACCTCCGTGCGCCCGCGCTCATCGCGTCACCGTCAGCCCGCGTCGGCCGTCGGTTGGTCGACCTGCGTCTGGTACAGGTCGGTGTAGAGGCCGCCGGCGCGGAGGAGCTCCTCGTGGCGACCGCTCTCGATGATCCGGCCGTCTTCGAGCACCAGGATGCGATCGGCGGCGACGATCGTCGAGAGGCGGTGCGCGATGACCAACGACGTGCGGCCCACCAGCGCATCGGCGAGGGCGTGCTGGATCGCGAGCTCCGACTCGGAGTCGAGGTGCGACGTGGCTTCGTCGAGGATGACCACGGCGGGATCCTTCAACAACATGCGGGCGATGGCAAGGCGTTGCTTCTCGCCGCCGGACATCCGGTAGCCGCGCTCGCCGACCAGCGTGTCGTAGCCGTCCGGGAGCGTCGCGATCATGTCGTGGATACGCGCCGCCTTGCACGCTTCGACCAGCTCGGCGTCGGTGGCGTCGGGCCGGGCGTAGCGGAGGTTGGCCCGGATGGTGTCGTGGAACAGGTGCGGGTCCTGCATGACCATGCCGACCGAGCCGCGCAACGACTCCAGGGTGTACTCGCGCACGTCGCGGCCGTCGACGCGCACCTCGCCTGAGGTGACGTCGTAGATTCGGGGCACCAGCAGTGCGCTGGTGGTCTTCCCCGCACCCGACGGGCCCACCAGGGCGACGAGCTCTCCCGGGGCGATGGTGAAGCTCACGTCGCGCAGGATCCACGCGCTCTCGTCGTCGAGATCGGTGGCATTCGAGGCCTCCTCCAACGACGGGATCGACGAGACCGCGGCCGACGGGTGGCGGAACCACACGTGGTCGAACTCGACCCGGCCGACGGGCTCGAGGAGGTCGACCGCGCCGAGTCGGTTCGAGATCAGCGGCGGGAAGTCGAGCACCTCGAAGACCCGCTCGAACGAGACCAGCGCGGTGAGCACGTCGACGCGTGCGTTGGCCAGCTGCGTGAGCGGTTGGTAGATCTGGCTGACGTACACGGCGAACGCGGCGATGGTGCCGACGCCGATCGTGCCGGAGATCGCCAGGTTGCCGCCGACGAAGTAGACGATCGCGGTGCCGATGGCGGCGACGAGGCCGAGGGCGGCGAACAGCACCCGCGAGTACATGGCGGTCTGCACGCCGATGTCACGCACCCGCCCGGCACGGTCGGAGAAGGTGTCGGACTCGCGGCGGTGCTTGCCGAACAGCTTGACGACCAGCGCGCCGCCGACGTTGAAGCGTTCGGCGATGGTGTTGTTCATCGACGCGTTGAGCTGCATGCTCTCGCGGGTCAGCGTCTGCAGCTTCGGACCCATCCGCTTGGCGGGGATGATGAAGAGCGGGAGGATGATCAGGGTCAGGATCGTGAGACGCCACTCCAACGCGAGCATGAACGCGATGGTCACGATCACCGACACCAGGTTCGAGAACACCGTGCCCAGCGTGTTGGTGACCGCCTGCTGTGCGCCGATGACGTCGTTGTTCATGCGCGACATCAGTGAGCCGGTCTGGGTGCGGGTGAAGAACGACAGCGGCTGGTGCTGCACGTGGTCGAACAGCGCGGTGCGCATGTCGAAGATCAGGCCTTCACCGATGCGCGCGGAGTAGTAGCGCTGCACCAGCGCGAGTCCGGCGTTGAGGATCGCCAGGAAGACGGCCCCGAACGCCAGGAGGCCCACGAGCTCGCGGTTCTTGTCGGGGATCGCGGTGTCGATCAACGCGCGCAGGATGAGGGGTGGTACCGCGCTGATGACCGCGGCCAGCACCACGCTGATGACGAAGCCGATCAACTGCGCCCGGTACGGGCGCGCGAGGTGCAGGACCCGGCGCAGGAGGTCGCGCTCGAGCCGCTTGCCCTTGACCGCTTTGGCGTCGCGGCCGAATCCGTGGATCGCCGGGTGCATCATCGTCGCGTCCTCTCCGTCGCCAAACTACCGGTCGCCGCCGGGGCCGATGGCCGGAATGTCCGATCACTAACCTCGGGCGGATGACGATCCACGACCGACCCTTCGGGCGTCTCTTCGAAGACTTCGAGCCCGGCGACGTCTACCGGCACTGGCCCGGGAAGACGATCACCGAGGCCGACGACCACCTCTTCTGCATGATCACGATGAACCACCACCCGTTGCACACCGACGCGTGGTTCGCGGAGACGCAGACGCAGTTCGGCAAGAACGTCGTGGTCGGCAACCTCGTGTACTCGCTGGTGCTCGGGATGAGCGTGCCCGACGTGAGCGGCGCCGCGATCGCCAACCTCGAGGTCGAGTCGCTGAAGCATGAGCGGCCCACCTTCCACGGCGACACCATCTACGCGGAGACGCTGGTGCTCGACAAGCGGGAGTCGTCGAGCCGACCCGACCGCGGCGTGGTCACCGTCGAGACGCGCGCGTTCAACCAGCGCGGCGACGAGGTCTGCTACTTCCGGCGCAAGGTCATGGTGCCCAAGCGCGAAGCGGCGAAGCCGCGCCTGCGACCCTACGAGTCGCCCGCCGGCGACTGACAGCTTGCGATGGCGGGCGCCTGTCTCTTCTGCTCGATCGTGGCGGGGGAGACTCCCGCCGATCTCGTGCTCGACACCCCTGCCGTCGTGGCCTTCCTCGACCATCGGCCGCTGTTCCCCGGTCACACCCTCGTGGTGCCACGGGCGCACTTCGAGACCCTGCGCGACCTCGACGACGTGACCCGCGACGAGCTCTTCGCCCAGGTCCAGCGGGTGGCCGCCGCGGTCCAGGACGCCACCGCCAGCGCCGGCTCCTTCGTCGCGACGAACAACGTGGTGAGCCAGAGCGTCCCGCACGTCCACGTGCACGCGGTCCCGCGGAACCGGAAGGACGGGCTCCGGGGCTTCTTCTGGCCCCGCACGAAGTACGCCGACGCGGCCGAGGCGGCGGCCGTCGCCGAGTCGATCCGCGTTGCACTCGCAGCAACGTTGTAATACTGTAATCAGCATGCCCAAGGACAACTCCGCCGCCAGCGCCCCTGTTCCGCCCGCCGCCGCCAAGCTCCAGGGCTGGTTCGCCGGCCGGCTGCCCGACGGCTGGTTCGCCGGCCCGCCGTCGGTCGACCACGACCGCGACGAGATCGTGGTGATCGGCACCCTCCCCGAGCCCGACACCGGTGACGCCGACGACGACACCCGCGCCGCCGCCCGCCGGGCCCGCATCCAGGGCTTCCGCGAGGACACCCGTGCGCTGCGCATGCGCATCGCCGACGAGGCCGAGGCCCGCTTCGCCCGCAAGGTGGCGTGGGGTGCCCGCTGCGGTGACGAGGAGGAGCTCTTCACCACCCTCAGCGTGCCGGTGATGACCCGCCTGCGTCTGCCCGAACGCCAGGTGCTCGACACCCTGGTCGACGCCGGCGTCGCCCGCAGCCGCAGCCACGCGCTCGCCTGGTGCGTGCGGCTCGTGGGCGACCACGAGGGCGAGTGGATCGACCAGCTGCGTGACGCGCTGGTCCACGTCGAGAAGGTGCGCAGCGAGGGTCCCGGAAAGGGCGCTCGGAGCAAGTACGTTCGGCGGCTCATCGTTAGTGTGCTAATCATTAGCGCACTATGGAACAGACGATCGGCCGGATGCTCTTCCTCGCCCACCGGTCCGTGCACGACGAGCTCGACCGTCGCCTGCACGAACACGGCGCGAGCCTGTGGAACTGGGTGCTGCTGCGCGAGGCGGCCAACGCCGGCGGCGCGAGCCAACGCCAGCTCGCCGACGCTCATGCGCATCGAGCCCCCGACCCTCGTGCGCCACCTCGACAAGTTGGCCGACGAGGGCCTGGTCGAGCGGCGTCCCGATCCCGACGACCGCCGCGTGGTGCGCGTCGTCGTCACCGCCGCCGGCCGCAAGCGGCTCGCGCAGCTCCACGACGTCGTGCACGAGGTCGACGACGAGCTGCGCGGGATCCTCACGAAGCGCGACATCGAGGTCCTCGGTCGCGCGCTCCCGCGGATCCACGCGTACTCCGACCGTCAGCACGACGAGCACAAGGAGCAGGAGGTGGCCCATGGCCGCAGTTGACGACGTGGTGATGCGCACCGAGAAGCTCACCAAGGTCTACCCGGGTGGCCTGAAGGCGGTCGACGAGCTCGACCTCGAGGTGCACCAGGGCGAGATCTTCGGCCTGCTGGGCCCCAACGGTGCGGGGAAGACCACCACCGCGGGCATGCTCACGACACGCGTGATCCCCACCAGCGGGCGCGCCTTCGTCGGCGGCATCGACGTCGTCGCGCACCCGACCGCGGCGAAGCAGGTGATCGGGGTGGTGCCCCAGAGCAACACCCTCGACCGGTCGCTCACCGTCTGGGAGAACCTCTACTTCCACGGCCGCTTCTTCGGGATGTCGGGCACCACCGCCCGCACCGAGGCCGACCGGCTGCTCGAGCAGTTCCGGCTCGCCGAGCGCGGCAAGGAGCCGGTCGCGGCGTTGTCCGGCGGCATGGCCCAACGGCTCATGGTGGCGCGGGCGATCATGCACCGGCCCGCCACGCTCTTCCTCGACGAGCCGACCGCCGGGCTCGATCCGCAGAGCCGCCTCGCGCTCTGGGAGATCCTCGGCGAGCTGCACGCCGAGGGCCAGACCATCCTCCTCACCACCCACTACATGGAGGAGGCCGACGAGCTCTGCAGCCGGCTCGCCATCATCGACCACGGCCGACTGCTCGCGCTCGGCGCACCCGCCGAGCTGAAGCGCTCCACCGGCGCCGACACCGTCGTCACCGTCTCCGCCGACGGCGACCTCGACGCGCTCGGCGAAGGTGCTCGAAGCCGAGGTGCCGGGCGCGCAGCACGCGACGCGCGTCGACTCGACCGTGCTCGTCGAGGTGCGCGCGCAGCAAGGCGTGCTGCCGGTGGTGTTCACGGTCGCCGAGCGCCACGGCTTCGACAGTGTCAGACCTGTCGGTCGCCGAGCCCACGCTCGAGACCGTGTTCATCAACCTCACCGGGAAGGACCTCCGCGAATGACTGCCGTCACGCATCCCCGCGACGCCGACCACGCTGGCGCCCGTGCGCAAGCCCGTCGCTGCCGCGCGCGTCGCGTTCCGCGCGCTGCTCCTGCGCGACCTCGTCGTCCTGCGCAAGACGCTCAAGGAGTTCATCCCGCGCACGATCCTCCAGCCGTTCCTGCTGGTGTTCGTGTTCACCTACGTGTTCCCGAAGATCGGGCAGGGCGTCGGTGGCACCGAAGCGGCGAGCGGCTTCTCGACCCTGCTCGTCGCCGGCGTGGTCGGCATCGCGATCCTGATGCAGGGCATCCAGTCGGTGTCGCTGCCGATGGTGCAGGAGTTCGGCTACACCCGCGAGATCGAGGACCGCGTGCTCGCGCCGATGCCGGTGGCGCTGGTGGCGATCCAGAAGGCGATCTGGGGCGCGCTCAGCGGGCTGTTCTCGGCGCTGCTCGTGTTCCCGATCGCGGCGATCGTCCCGGCGACGCCGGTGAGCCTCGACATCAACTGGCCGGTGCTGCTCACGCTTGGCGCCGCTCGCCTGCTACATGTGCGGCGCGCTCGGGCTCACGTTCGGCACGCGCTTCGACCCGCGCACCGTGCCGCTGCTGTTCGGCATCATCGTCATCCCGCTCACGTTCCTCGGCTGCGTCTACTACTCGTGGTCGTCGCTCGAGCCGATCCGGTGGCTGCAGGTGCTGGTGCTCGTCAACCCGCTCGTCTACATGTGCGAAGGCTTCCGCGCCGCGCTCACGACGTCGCCGCACATGAGCCTCTGGGCGATCTACGGCGCGCTGCATCGGGTTCTCCGCGCTGTTCACGTGGCTCGGGATCAACGGGTTCAAGCGACGCGTCCTGAGTTGAACGCGGGGGTCACGCGGGTAACCTCGTGGTCTGTGTCACGCGGTGACGCAGGTGAACTTCTGGGGGGTACGCGGGTCCACTCCGTGCGACGGCCACCAGTTCGACCGCTACGGGGGGAACACCTCGTGCGTCGAGGTCACGTCGCGACGGTCACGATCCCGTCATCTTCGATCTCGGCACCGGCCTGCGGAACTACGGCGAGCGAGCTCGTCGCCGAGGGCCGGGTCGACGGCTACCGCGCCACCGTGCTCCTCACCCATCTCCACTGGGACCACATCCAGGGCCTGCCGTTCTTCGCGCCGCTGGCCGCCGGCGGCGGCGCGGTCACCGTCATCGGTCCGCACCAGGAGGCCGGCCCGCTCGACGAGGTGTTCCGCGGCGTGATGAGCCCGCCGTACTTCCCGATCACCCCCGACGAGCTGCGCGGCGACGTCGCGTTCGAGGCCGTCGCCAACGACGACTTCGCGCTGAACGGCGCCAAGGTGCGCTCGCGCTGGGTGCGCCACACCGACCCGACGCTCGGCTTCCGGGTCGAGACCGAGGGCGTGTCGGTCGCGTACCTCTCCGACCACGGTCCCGGGACCGTGCCCGACGACCCCGACGACTACGTCCCCGACGACGTGCTCGAGCTGTGCGACGGCGTCGACCTCCTCATCCACGACGCGCAGCACACCGCCGACGAGTACGAGATGAAGCGCTCGTGGGGTCACTGCACCATCGAGTACGCGATCCTCGTCGGCCAAGGAGGCGGGCGCCCGCGAGCTCGCGCTGTTCCACCACTGCCCGTCGCACGGCGACGACCGGCTCGACACCATCCTGCGCGACGCGCGCGAGCTCGTCGGCCCGCATCGGCGGCCCCGAGGTGTTCGCCGCCGCCGACGGCATGCGCCACGAGCTGCGGCCGTCGCACCGCTGACCCGAGGAGCGCACGTGTCCGACGAATCCGCCGAGACCGTCCTCGTTCCCGACGACGCGCGGTTCCGCTCCGTGCTCGGTCACTTCGCGACCGGGGTCACCATCATCACCGCCATCGACGACGACGAACCCGTCGGCATCGCGGCCAACTCGTTCACGTCGCTGTCGCTCGATCCGCCGCTCATCCTGTTCTGCGTGGCGCACACGTCGTCGACCTGGCCGCGCATCGAGCGCGCCGGCACGTTCGCGGTCAACATCCTGGGCGAGGAGCACGAGGAGCTCTCGAACCTGTTCGCCCAGAAGGGTGCCGACCGCTTCGGTCAGACCCCGTGGCGCATCGGCGTGTCGGGCGCGCCGGTGCTCGAGGAGGCCATCGCCTACCTCGACTGCCGGTTCGAGGCGGAGTACCCGGGCGGTGACCACAAGATCATCGTCGGGTCGCGTGCTCGACCTCGACATGCGCGAAGGCTCCCGGCCCCTGCTGTTCTACCGGGGCGGGTACGAGCGCATGCACGACGCGTGACATGACCGCCACCGACGTCGCGCTCGCGGCGCGGGTCGTCGTTGCGTTGATCCTGGTCGCCTCCGGTGTCGGCAAGCTGCTCGGGGTGCGCCAGGCGGCGCGCGGATACCGGCAGCAGTTCGGCCGCTACGCGTGGGTCGCGCTGGTCGCTGGTCGCGTTGGCGCTCCCGGTGTACGAGCTCGTCCTCGCGGTGCTGCTGCTCGTCGTCGACGCGGCGTGGCCGAGCTACCTCGCGCTGGCGACGTTCGTCGTGTTCACCGTCGTGCTCGTACGCACGCGTGCGTGAACAACGACCGGCGCCCGTGCAACTGCTTCGGCGTCGGCGTCGAGCAAGCGCAACCTGTCGATCGGGTCGCTGCTGCGCAACACGTGGTTCCTGGTGCTCGCGATCGTGGCGACCGGCGCAGCGACGATGCAGGAGCCGTCGGCGGTGTTCGCGACCCTGCTCGTCGGCGTCGCGTTCGCGGCGGTGTCGGCGGTCCTGGTGGTGCGCACGTGAACGTCGTCGTGCTGGTCGGCACCGACGCCGCCGCGCTCGGCGAGGCGGCGCACGCAGCTCGAGTCCGACGACGACCCGCGCCGCGGTCTTCGTCGGCGACGTCACCACCCCCGACGGCCGCGCCGCGCTCGCAGGAGTTCGTCGCCGAGCTCTTCTCCGCCTGACCCATCACGAACCTGCGTCACTTCACGCGTATGTCGCGGGTACTGACGCCCATCGGATCAGGGTCGAGACGGGCTCGAACTCGACGGCGGGGTCGAGGCGGTGGGCGAAGCGGCGGAGGGTGCGCATGAGCACCAGGCCGGTCACCAGGATGAGGACGCGTTGGTGATGGCGGCGGCGGCGTCCCACCCGAGTGACGTCGCCACGTAGAACTGCCAGTAGCGGTGCAGCGTCGCGCCGAGGCTCGAGGCCGGGGTGCCAGTCGAGCGCGCCGCCGCGCTCGAACGGCCAGAACCACAGGTTCATGATCGCCCCGTAGAGGAAGCCCCACACCCAGCCGTACGCCGCGAGCGTGACCACCTCGAGCCGGGGGTCCCAGCGCGGGCGGTGAGCAGGCCGACGAAGCCGGCGCCCGCGCCCATCCAGCCGAGCGCGAGCATCTGGAACGGCAGCCACGGACCGATGCCGCCGGTGATGATCGCCGACACCGCCATCGCGCACAGGCCGAGCAGGAGCCCGAAGCGCGGTCCGAACGCGGCGCCCGCGAGCACGACGAGGAAGAAGATGCCGCTGCCGCCGCCCGGGAGGTCGATCAGACGCAGCAGCCCCGCGCACGCCGCGAGCATGCCGAGGATGGCGATGGTCGCGCCGTTCATCGTGCCCCGCCGGACCTCGAGCATCACCGCCGCGACCACCAGCGCGCCGACGACCGCGGCGACGAGCGGCGCGTCGCCGTTGTGCGCCTGGCTGGTGAGCGCGGTCGCCGGGAGCCAGAACGGGTAGAGGAACGCGGCCGCGCCGACCACCACCATCAGCGAGTACACGGCCATCGGGCGGACGTGCGCGGCGGCGCCGGTGCGCGGGGGAGGGGCGACGAGCGCTCATCGCGCGGGCCAGCTCCGCGTCGACTTCCTCGACGGTGAGGAACGGCGGCAGCACCCGCAGCACCTGCGGCGCGAACAGCGAGCCGGCGAGCACCTGCCGGGCATCGCCGTCGGCGACGATCTCGCCGTCGCCGAGCACGATCGCGTGGGTGGCGATGCGCGCCGCGAGCTCGACGTCGTGGGTGGCGAGCACGACCGCGCCACCGCCGGCCGCGTGCCGGTGCACCGCGTGCTCGAGCGCGGCGCGCGACGGCGCGTCCATGCCGCGCGTCGGCTCGTCGAGCAGCAGGACGGGCGCGCCGCCGACCGCGACCGCGGCGATCGCGACCCGTTGGCGCTCACCACCCGAGAGGCTGCGCGGGTGCGCGGTCGGCGAGCTCGGTGAGATGGAGCGCGTCGAGCCAGTGGTCGACGCGCCGCGGCGTCGGTGCGGCCGAGCAGCCGTTGCGTCTCCTCGAGCTCGCGGCGCACCGTGGCCGAGAACAGCATGCGTGTTCGGGTTCTGCGGCACGTAGGCGACGCGCACGCGGCGGTCGACGGTGCCGCCCGACGGCGCGACGAGATCCGCGAGCGCGCGCAGCAGCGTGGTCTTGCCCGCGCCGTTGCGACCGAAGAGCGCGATGACGTCGCCCGCGTGCAGGTCGAGGTCGACGTTGCGCACCGCGGGGTGGCCGCCGAGCGTCGACCCGGAGACCGTGCGCCGCGACCAGCGTGTCGCCGGAGGTCGCGCGCGCGTCGGCTCCGGCGGCGGCGGGAGATCGACCGGCTCGCGTGCGGCGCATCCACGGGCGTCGCGCACGGTGAGCGGGAGGGGATCCCAGCCGAGCGACCCGCCCGAGGCGGGTGACGGTGGGTGCGCCGGGGTAGGTCGGCGAGCACCGCGCCGACCGCGTCGGGCGCGGCCGACCCGGCCGCCGTCGACGAGCACGGCGCGGTCGGCGAGGGGCGCGGCGCGCTCGAGCCGATGCTCGGCGAGCACCACCGTGGTGCCGAGATCGTGGTTGAGCCGGACCAGCGCGGCGAGCACGTCGTCGGCACCCTGTGGGTCGAGCTGCGACGTGGGCTCGTCGAGCACCAGCGCCTGCGGCCCGGCGGCCAGCGCGCCGGCGATGCACGCAGCGTTGACGCTCACCGCCCGAGAGCGTGCGTCGGATCGCGGTCGCGCAGGTGGGCGATGCCGAGCGCGTCGAGCACCTCCTCGACGCGGCGCCGCATCGCGTCCTGCGAGAACCCGAGGTTCTCGAGCACGAACGCGAGGTCGCGCTCCACGTGGTCGACGACGAACTGCGACTCGGGATCCTGGGCGACGAAGCCGACGACGTCGGCGAGCTCGCGCGGGTGGTGCGAGCGGGTGGAGCGGCCGAAGACCTCGACGTCGCCGCCGAAGCGCCCGCCGCTCGCGTGCGGGACGAGGCCGTTCGTGGCGCGCAGCAGCGTGCTCTTGCCCGAGCCCGACGCGCCGACCACGAGCAGGAACTCGCCCGGTGCGACCTCGAGGTCGACGTCGCGCAACGCCGGACGCCGGCGCGTCGGGATACGCGAACGACACGCCCCGGTACGAGACCGCGCTCATGCGGCTGCACCGGGCGACGGATCGATCACCGGGGCGAGCAGGGGGAGCAGCGCGAGCGCCGGCAGCACGTGGAGCGCGGGCCAGGCGAGCGGGTTGGCGAGCCACACGAGGCTGCTGTCGCCGACGACCGAGACACGATGCCATCGCGATCGGCGCGAGCATCGCGACCGCGGCGACCAGCCAGTCGGCCATGCGCATGCGCCGGGGCCGGTACCGCACCCGTTGCGTGCCCGACGACGCCAGGAGGATCGCGAACGCCGAGGCCGGCCGCGCCCGCGAGCCCGAGGACCGCGGCAGCGGTGTCGGCGCGGCCGACGAGCGCGACGAACGCGCCGCCGAGCGCGAGCAGCGACGCGACGCCGCACCATCCGGCGGTCCGGTCGCGCGGCGCGGCACCGCCGCGCGCGAACCCGCGTGCGTCCATCGATTCCGCCAGCGTGACCGCGCGCTCCAGCCCGAGCTCGAGCACGGGCACGATCTGGCGCAGCAGCCGACCGCGCCGCACGACCCGTCCGCCGGTGCGCGCCCGGTCGGCGTCGCGCACGTCGTGGATCGCCGACAGGGTCGACGGCACGAACGCGAGGCCGACCACCACCACCAGGCCGACCTCGTAGAACGCCCGCGGGGTCGACTGCACGAGCTCCGAGTGCGAGACGACCGAGTTGAACGCGCCGAACACGCCCATCACCCCGACGATGGCGAACCCCTCGGCCAGCGACTGCAGCATGATCGGCAGCTCGACGGTGCCGCCGACGGTGAACCCGCCGAGCAGCTGCGGGAGCCCGAAGTGGGGCGTGGTGAAGAGGATGTCGCCGACGCCGTGGGTCGTCGCGACCGTCAGCAGCATGCGCACCACGGCGAACAGCACGCCGCACCGCGAGCAACGGGGGAAGGCGCGTGCGTACGGGCCGGGGCGGGCGTGGATCGACACCGCGACCGACGCGATCCCGATCACCAGCGCCACGTAGACCGGGCTCGGCGCGAGCTCGATGCACGCGGCCGCGGCGATCGCCCACACCAGCCAGACGCCCGCGTGCCAGGTCGGCGGGGCGGCGGTCGTGGTGCCCGCGGGCGCGGCGGTCGTGCCGGGGGCCGGCGCACCGCGGGATTGCGTGGTGGTCGTCACGTCGGACTAACGTGCCCTCTCGACAACGGTTGCGCGCAACCCGGATGTTGCGTGCGGTTCCCGAGCCTCGGCCCGGGGACGGGGGAAGTCGGTGCGAGACCGACGCTGACCCGCAACTGTGAGCGGCTCTGCGGCACCTGCCGTACTCCGCGAGCCAGGCTACCTGCCGTTGTCCACCGGGCCACCGGTGCTCCCAGACGGAGCCGCCTCCGGGCGGCCGACAACAGGCCCTCGTGGAAAGGGGCCACGGAGGACACCTCATGTCGCACGTTCGTCGTGCTTCGCGCGTGGTGTGGCGCGCTCGGCCGTCGCGCTCTCGTTCGCATCGTCACTCGCACCGGCCGCGCACGCGGCCGACCCCACCGTGGTCCCGAAGCGATCGCCTACGTGTCCGCGTCGCCGCCCCAGATCACCGGCACGACGCCGGCATCGGGCAGCGGAGCGTGGGACACCGATCCCTCCTTCCAGTTCGCCACGACCGAGGTGGTCCTCGCGATCGCCGAGGCCGCCCAGACCGGCACGTCGTGGAGCACGACCGAAGCGTCCGACGCCGTCGCCGGCAACGCAGAACCCCCAGGGCCAGAACCCTCTGGCGTTCCTCGACCTCGTCGCCGCGAACGCGACGACCCCGGGCCAGGCGGCGAAGTACATCGTGCTGGTGGCTGAGCCACTCGGGCTCGATACGACGACCCTCGCCGCCACCATCGGAGTCCCGAACCCGGATGGCTCGTTCGACACCGATCTGCACTTCTCCGACACGCTGTTCGCCGCGCTGGCGAAGCGATCTCCTCGACGGCTCGGTGCCGCCATCGACCGTCGCCTACGTCGAGAGCAAGCAGCAGGCGGCCGGGTCGTGGGCCTTCGACGCGACGCCCGGCGACCGATCCCGACATCGACACCACGGGCCTCGCGGTCCAGGCGCTGATCGCCGGTGGGGTCGCGCAGGACGACTCCCGTGATCCAGCATGCGCTCGAGTGGCTGGCATCGCAACAGAACGCCGACGGCACATGGTCCGTTCTTCGGCGACGAGAACGCCGAGAGCACGTCACGAGCAGTGCTCGCCGTGACTGCGGCGGGGTACGACCCGAACTCGCGCTGTTGGCGCGACGCCGTGTTCCCGGCGGGCGCGACGCAGCCGTTCGTCGGCGCCGACGACGCGCTCGGGTCGCTCGCGCATCCCGACGGCAGCATCGCGGGGCCGAACGTCTTCGACCCCGCCTACTCGACCGGTCAAGCGGTCCAGGGGCTGGAGCGCTCGTGGCTCCCGGTGGCGCGTGCGACGGATGTCACGTGCACGATCACACCGGTCGTCCCGGAGACGCCACTGATTCCCACGCCGGTGCCGCTCGCGGTCAGCCCGCGCTTCACCGGATGAGCCGTCGGGCCGTCGGCACGCTCGTCTGGGTCGTCGTCCTCGGGCTGGTCGTCGTCGGTCTGGTCGTCGGAGCGGGCGGAGAGGCCGCCCGCTCGGCGACACCCGCGCAGGCAGGTTCGGCCACGGCCGTCGTGATCGTCGACACCGGCTCAGGTGCACGCCGGTCGTCATTCACTTCGACGGAACCATTTCGGGTCTCGACCGCGCTGCAGCTCGCGGGCGCGAACCCGGTCACCATCAGCTACGGATCACTCGGTCAGGCGGTCTGCCAGCTCTTCGGCGCGGGCGATCCCGCCGCTGCCCGGCCAGTGCCCGGGGGGATGGGTGTACTTCCGCGCCGTTGGCGGCGCCGGCGGGCTGGACGCAGTCGTCGCTCGGAGCGAGCAACACCATCGTCCACGACGGCGACGTCGAGGGCTGGAGCTACGGCGGGGGCCAGCCACCGTTCGCGTCGTTCTGCTCGGTGGTGGGCTGCGCCCCACCCCCGACCGATCCGCCGCCGACTGCGCCGCCGGCCACCAGTCCCGCGCCACCCGCAGCCGACACCGCACCTCCGGTCGTCGGGGGTGCGACCGTGACCACGGCACCGTCGTCGGCCAAGGCGGGCAAGACCGACACCAAGAACGACAGGAAGGCCGACGACGGTGCGAAGCGCGAACGGCTCGACCGGGAGCACGGCGAGCACGACCACGGCCTCCGACGACGGTGGTGAATCCGGTGGCGGTGCCGGTGCCCGCCGCTCGCAACTGCGCTCGGAGGTCGCCCTCCCCGCCGGCAGCGGCTCGGGGGGCGATTCGGGCTCACCGATCGGGGTGATCGTGGCGATCGCGGTCGTCGCGGTGGGTGCGGGAGCCGGTCTCTGGCTGCGCCGTCGCCGCCGAGGCCCCGCGCCGGGCTGATCCCTCCGGTACGGTGCGATGTTCATGGCGACGCGCACGCGGACCTTCGGAGCGGGGAACCGTGAGAGCCACGACGCCAGCGACTTCTACGCCCGGTTCACCGCGCCCGAGCTGAGCGACGACGAGACCGTGAATCCGTGCGGCGCCGCGGACTCGATCTTCTGCGGCGATGCACGTGACATGCACCAGATCGACGACAACTCGGTGGCCCTGGTGGTGACCTCGCCGCCGTACTTCGCGGGCAAGGCGTACGAGACCGATCTCGAGGCCGGCCACATCCCGTCGACGTACCTCGAGTACCTCGACCATGCTGCGCGACGTGTTCGCCGAGTGCCTGCGCGTGCTCGAGCCAGGTGGTCGGATGTGCGTCAACGTCGCCAACCTCGGGCGCAAGCCGTACCGCTCGCTCGCGGGCGACGTCACCACCATCCTGCAGGACGAGCTCGCGATGCTGCTGCGCGGCGAGATCGTCTGGGTGAAGGCGAAGGGCGCGGCGGGATCGTGTGCGTTCGGTTCGTACATGAAGGCGTCGAACCCGGTGCTGCGCGACCTCACCGAGCGGGTGGTCATCGCGTCGAAGGGTCGCTTCGCGCGCGCGCCCGACCTCAAGACCCGCCGGATGGTCGGGCTCCCGCACGAGTCCGACATCAGCAAGGAGGAGTTCCTCGCGTCGACCCTCGACGTCTGGGAGATCCGGCCCGAGCGGGCCCGGCGGGTCAACCACCCCGCGCCGTTCCCGGTCGAGCTGCCCGAGCGCTTCATCCGGCTCTACACCTACGTCGGCGACGTCGTCCTCGACCCGTTCCTGGGTTCGGGGTCGTCGGCGGTGGCGGCGGCCCGCACCGGCCGGCACTACGTGGGCTACGACCTCGACCCCGAGTACGTCGCCATCGCCGAAGCACGGGTCGCGGAGGCCCACGAGACCACGGCGACCCCTGCCGTCGCCGACTGACGACCCCGGCCCGGCGCGGCCGTACCATCCTGCGGTGGCCCTGTCGCAGCGTTCTCGGCGTGAGCGTCACGAGCAACCTCTACCTGCTCGACCGCATTCGGCGCGGGGGTCATCTCGTTCGTCTCGCCCTGCGTGCTGCCCGATCGTCCCCGGCTACCTGAGCCTCATCACCGGGCTGTCGGTCGGCGAGATCCGCGAAGCAGCAGCGGCACTACCTCAAGCGCATCGCGTTCAACACCGGGCTGTTCGTCCTCGGGTTCACGCGTCGTGTTCGTGCTGCTCGGCCTCATCACCACGGCGGCCGGGAGCGCGCTCTTCCGCAACCAGGAGACGCTCACGCGCATCTCGGGCGGGCTCGTGCTGCTGATGGCGCTGCTATCTCGCCGGCTCGCAGATCCTCACCACGCCGCGCCTGTACCAGGAGTTCCGCTTCCACCCGCATCTCGACCGCTTCGGGCCGGTCGCGGCGCCGGTCGCGGGCGCGGCGTTCGGCCTCGGCTGGACCCCGTGCATCGGGCCCGATCCTCGGCGAGCGTGCTCGGGTTCGCGGCCGCGGGGCGAGAGTCTCGCCCGCTCGACCGCGCTGCTCGTGGCGTACTCGCTCGGCCTCGGGAGTGTCGTTCCTCGCGGTCGGGCTGGCGATGGGCAAGCTCACCCGCACCCTCGAGTGGTTCAAGCGGCATTCGCGTGCGATCACGTTGTTCTCGGCCGCGATCCTCGCGGTGTTCGGCATCATCCTGCTCACCGATTCGTTGCCGACGCTCACCGCGCGGATGTCCGACGCGCTCGCGATCCAACGGCTTCGGTTGGCTCGTCGACGCCGGCTGACCCGGTGGCCTACGACGAGCAGCTCGCCGAGCGGATCCACGACCACCTGGTCGGCGAACCCGGACTCACGACGCGCAAGATGTTCGGCGGCGTCGCGTACATGCTCGACGGCAACGTGTGCGTCGGGATCTGGCACGACGAGCTCATCGCCCGCGTCGGGGTCGCCGCCGCCGAGCGAGCCTTGACGGGGGAGGGCGTCCGGGAGTTCGACATCACTGGACGAGCGATGCCGGGCTGGGTCCTGGTCGCGCCGGAACGCCTGGCCGGGCGCGGTCTCCGCACCTGGATCGACCGTGCCCTGACGTTCGTGCGCACGCTCCCCACGAAGGGCGGTGGGCGCGGCACTCCGCTCTAGGCTCGGGCGGATGGACACGACGCTGCTCGACGTCGACACCGCGCGACGAGCAGATCGTCGACCTCACCGACCGCCTGCGCGCGTTCTGCCGTACGCGCGGTGACGGTCTGGTCAACGTGTTCGCGCCGCACGCGACCGCGGGCGTCGCGATCATCGAGACCGGCGCCCGGTCCGACGACGATCTCGTCGACGCGCTCGAGCGCCTGCTGCCGCGCGACGACCGCTACCGGCACGCCCACGGCACGCCCGGACACGGCGCCGACCACGTGCTGCCCGCGATCGTCGCCCCGTCGGTCGTGCTCCCGGTGCACGACGGCGAGCCGCTCCTCGGCGTGTGGCAGAGCGTGGTGCTCGTCGACCTCAACCGTGACAACCCGCGCCGGCACGTGCGCCTCAGCTTCGTGGCCGGTTGACGTGGACGACGTCACCGACGTGCCGTACCTCGTGTCGCGCCTCCAGGGCTTCGGCACCACGATCTTCGCCGAGATGTCGGCGCTCGCCGTCGCCACCGGCTCGATCAACCTGGGCCAGGGGTTCCCCGACGCCGACGGGCCGCCCGAGGTGAACGACGCCGCGGTCGCCGCCATCCGCGCCGGGCACAACCAGTACCCGCCGGGGATCGGGATCCCCGAGCTGCGCACCGCGATCGCCGACCACCAGGCGAAGTGGTACGGCCTCGAGTACGACGCCGACACCGAGGTGCTGGTCACCGCGGGCGCGACCGAGGCCATCGCGGCGACGATGCTCGCGTTGTGCGAAGCGGGCGACGAGGTGGTCACGTTCGAGCCGTACTACGACTCGTACGCGGCGTGCATCGCGATGGCGGGTGCGCAGCGTCGCGTCGTGCAGCTCCGCACTCCCGACTACGTCGTTCGATCCCGACGACGCTCGCGCGCGCGATCACGCCGCGCACGCGCGTCCTGCTGCTCAACTCCCCGCACAACCCGACCGGCAAGGTGTTCACCCGCGACGAGCTCGAGCTGATCGCACGCCTGTGCGTCGAGCACGACCTCGTCGCAGTCACCGACGAGGTGTACGAGCACCTCGTGTTCGACGGCGAGCACCTGCCGCTGGCGACGTTCCCGGGAATGCGCGACCGCACCGTCACCATCTCGTCCGGGGGCAAGACCTTCTCGTGCACCGGCTGGAAGATCGGCTGGGTGTGCGCGTCACCCGAGCTCACCACCGCGGTGCGCACGGTCAAGCAGTTCCTCACCTACGTCAACGGCGGACCGTTCCAGTACGGCGTGGCCGCCGGGCTCGGTCTGCCCGGGTCGGTGTTCCGGCGGGTCGCCGCCGACCTCGAGGAGAAGCGCGACCGGCTGTCGGCCGGGCTCGCGGCCGCCGGGCTCACCGTGTACTCGTCGGCGGGCACCTACTTCGTCACCGTCGACATCCGCTCGGTGGGGCGAGCACGACGGGCTCGCGTTCTGCCGTGCACTCCCGGAACGGTGCGGGGTCGTGGCCGTCCCGAGCGTCGTGTTCTACGACGACAAGGATGCCGGCAACCCGCTCGTGCGGTTCGCCTGCTGCAAGCAGCTCGACGTCATCGACGACGCAGTGGCGCGACTGCAGGGGCTCGCGCGGTGAAGGTCGCCGCGATCCAGCACGACATCGTCTGGGAGGACCGCGACGCCAACTTCGCCCACCTCGGCGCGCGCATCGCCGACGCGGCGGGAGCCGACGCTCGGCTCGTGGTGTTGAGCGAGATGTTCGCGACCGGCTTCTCGATGGCGACCGAACGCGTCGCCGAGCCGTTCGACGGGCCGAGCGCGCGGTTCCTGGTCGGACAGGCGACGACGCACGGGGTGTGGGTGTGCGGATCCGCGCCCGAGGTGCAGCCGGGCGACGACCTGCCGTCCAACACACTGATCCTGGCGGCACCCGACGGCACGGTCACGCGCTACGCCAAGATCCACCCGTTCACGTACGGCGGCGAGCACGAGAAGTACGCGGCGGGGTCGATGCACGTCACCGTCGAGATCGAGGGCGTCTCGCTGCAGCCTCTTCGTCTGTTACGACCTGCGCTTCGCCGACGAGTTCTGGGCGCTCGCCGCCACTACCGACTGCTACGTCGTCGTCGCCAACTGGCCCGCGCCGCGGCGGGAGCACTGGCGCACGTTGCTGCGGGCGCGGGCGATCGAGAACCAGGCCTACGTGGTCGGCGTCAACCGAGTCGGGCGCGGCGGCAAGCTCGACTACGCGGGCGACAGCGCCGTGATCGGCCCGTTCGGCGAGATCGTCGCCGAAGCCGACGCTCCCCGTGAGACCACCCTGTACGCCGACGTCGACCCGGCCGTCGTCACCGAGATCCGCGCCACCTACCCGTTCCTCACCGACCGGCGACAATAGTCTTCGGCACCGACGAAGGAGACGCGGGATGGCAGCGGGCGCGAACGAGTTCGAGGTCGTGCGCGACACGACGATTCCGGTACCCCGAGCCGCGGTCTTCGCACTGCTGGTCGACTTCCACCGATGGACGGAGTGGTCGCCGTGGGAGGGCCTCGACCCCAACCTGTGGCGGGGCTACACCGGTGCGGACTCGGGGGTCGGCGCCATCTACGAGTGGGCCGGGAACCGTAGGGCGGGCGCGGGGCGCATGGAGATCACCGACGCCGACGAGCCGTCGCGACTCGAGATCGCCCTGCAGTTCATCAAGCCGTTCAAGTCGAGCAGCACGACGACGTTCACGCTCGACGAGCGCGACGGCGGCACCCAGGTGACCTGGCGGATGGTCGGCCCGAAGACGTTCATGACCCGCTTCATGGGCGTCTTCATGAGCATGGACAAGATGGTCGGGCGCGACTTCGAGAAGGGCCTGACGCAACTCGGAGAGGCCGCGACCACATCGCGGTGAATCAGGCGGGGAGCGCGCGGACGTGCGCGGCGAGCGCGACCGCGTGGCCGACGGGGTCGTCGAGCGGCATGCGCATGTCGGGGAGATCGAAGTACTCGACGCTCATGAGCCCCGGGTAGTCGAGGCGTTCGAGCTCGGCGAGGACGGCGGCGAAGTCGACCACGCCGTCGGGATCGTCGGGATGGAGTTGCGGCTTCCCCGGCGCGGCCTGGCGCAGCTGCACGTGATCGGCGTGGCGCAGCAGGAGGACGGGATCCTCACCCCACGTCGCGACGTGTCCGGTGTCGAGGGTGAGGCGCAGCCCCGGCACCGCGTCGAGGATCGCCTCCACCTTCTCGACGCTGTCGGCGACGCTGCGGGGTCCGGGCTCGAGGCGCGCGCCCGGTACGGCGCGGAACATCGCGACCGCCTCGTCGAAGCGGTCCTCGCCCCGCCGCTCGTACAGGGGCATCGTGGTGCAGCCGGCGCGCGGCTCGAACGCGCTGATGCGGTCGCCGATCGGCACCGGCAGCGCCGCCAGCGCATCGGCGTCGAGCGCATCGAGCTCGGTGACCGTGGGGTCGAGGTGATCGAAGCCGAGCTCGCCGGCACGGGCGCAGGCCTCGCGTACGTCGATGGGGCCGAGGGTGACGGCGACGAGTCCGATGGCCCGGTTGAGTGTCATCGCGATCGAACCTAGTCTCACGCACCATGTGTGGCTGTCTCGTAGCGCTTGCCGCGTTCATCTCGCCGCGGTTGGCGATCTTCCTCATCTGGTTGTTCGGCGACCGGATGAGCATCGCCTTCGACTCGTTCTGGTGGGGCCTCCTCGGCTTCATCTTCCTGCCGTGGACGACGCTGGCGTGGACGATCGCCTACGCGCCGATCCAGGGGGTCACCGGCTTCGGGTGGTTCGTCGTGATCTTCGCGTTCGTCGTCGACATCAGGACGCACATCGGCAGCGCGCAGGCGCGCCGCGACCGCAACCTGCGCACCGCGTAGCGGATGATCCCGATCGGGTGGTTCGGCGTCGGGTTCCGGCGCGCTCGCCGACGCCGAGGGCGTCGCCACCGTGGCGCGGACCGCCGAGGCTCTCGGCTTCGAGTCGATCTGGGTCGGCGAGCACCCGGTGCTGATCGATCCGCACGTGCCGCCGTCGCCGTTGCCGTCGCACACCGAGCTGCTGGACCCGGTGCCGGTGCTCGCGTACGCGGCCGCGGTGACCGAGCGGATCCTGCTCGGCACCGGCATCGTGATCCTGCCGTTGCGCAACCCGGTGATCCTGGCCAAGGAGCTCGCCTCGATCGACGTGCTGTCGCGCGGTCGGCTGATGGTCGGCATCGGCGTCGGGTACGTGCCGGGCGAGTACGAGGCGATCGGGGTGCCGTTCGACACCCGCGGGCATCGCGCCGACGAATGGATCGACTCGCTCCGCACCCTCTGGCGTGACGACCAGCCCGAGTTCCGGGGTGACTTCGCGTCGTTCGGGGGCATCCAGTGCCGGCCGCAGCCGCACCGTCCCGGTGGTCCGCCGATCCTCGCCAGCGGGATGTCGACCCCGGCGCGGCGTCGGGCGGTCGCCCGGTGCGAGGGCTGGTACGGCTTCTTCCAGGACCTCGACAACACCCGCGCCGGCATCGCCGAGCTCGGCCGCCTCGCCGAGGAGGTCGACCGGCCCGCCGAGCTCGGCACGCTCGAGATCACCATCACGCCCGTCCCGGGCCCGATCGACCTCGACACCGTCCGGCGCTACGAGGACCTCGGGGTCGACCGCCTGGTCATCCTGCAGGACTTCGGCGACATGGCGGGTGGACCGGACGCGGCGCGGCGTGGCAAGTTCCTCGACGAGATGACGGCGTGCGCCGAGCGTCTCGACATCCACTGACGGGAGTGAAGCATGGCCACCCACGAAGAGATGATCGCCGCGTTCGGCGCCGCGCTCGACGGCAGCGATCCCGACGCGTTCGTCGGCGCGCTCGCGCCCGGCGCGATCGTGTGGCACAACCACGACCGCAAGGAGGTCGACGCCCGCGAGAACATGGCCGGCATCGGCATGCTCGGGCAGCTCGTCGACGGCCTGACGACCGAGTCGCTCCTGTTCGCGCCGATCGACCAGCGGCTTCGTGCTCCAGTACGTGACTGCGGGGCACGGTGAAGTCGAACGGCAACCCCTTCGAGATGCACAACTGCCTGATCGTCACCACCACCGACGACGGGCTCATCAGCCGCCTCGACGAGTACGTCGACCCGACCGTGGGAGCCCAGTTCGCATGACCATGGACGTCGCCACCTGCCTCGACCCGCGAGATCGCCGTCGCCCTCGCGGCGTCGCCGATGGGTTCGATCGACTTCGGCACCTTCACGTTCGACTCGCTGCCCGTGATGCGCCAGGCGATGGCCGACATGCCGGTCGTGGAGCTGCCGGCGACGACGACGGAGTCGTACGAGGTGGTGGTGCCCGGCGCCACCGGCCACGACCCGAGCGTGCGCGTGTACTCGCCGCCGACGAAGGCGACGGGGCGGCCGTGCGTGCTGTGGATCCACGGCGGCGGCTACATGTTCGGCTCCGGGCTCACCGTCGACGCCCGCCTCAACCGCTGGGTCGAGGAGTTCGACTGCGTCGCGGTGTCGATCGAGTACCGGCTCGCGCCGGAAGACCCGTACCCGGCGCCGCTCGACGACTGCTACGCGGGCCTGCTCTGGACCGCGCAGCACGCCGACGAGCTGGGCATCGACCCGACCCGCATCGCGATCGCCGGGGCGAGCGCCGGCGGTGGGCTCGCCGCCGGTCTCGCCATCCTCGCCCGCGATCGCGGCGAGGTCGACGTCGCGTTCCAGCTCCTCATCTATCCGATGATCGACGACCGCAACACCAGCGCGTCGAGCCACATCGCCGGCGCGCCGGTGTGGAGCCGCGACGCGAACCACCTGGGGTGGCGCGCGTACCTGGGCGACCTGGACGGCACCGACGACGTCCCGGGCGCCGCGGCGCCGGCCCGGGTGGAGAGCGTCGAGGGGCTGCCCCCGGCGTGGATCGGCGTCGGTTCACTCGACGTCTTCCGCGACGAGGACATCCAGTACGCGTCGCGCCTGTTGGCGGCCGGGATCCCGTACCGAGCTGCACGTCTACCCCGGAGCGTGCCACGGCTTCGAGATGATCGTGCCCGACGCCGCGGTGTCGAAGGCGTGTCAGCGCGACATCACGGAAGCGCTTCGGCGGGCGCTGCGTCCGGAGTCCTTCGCCGCGTCCACCAGCTGACGCCGAGGGTCAGCCCGCTCACCAGCAGCACCATCCCCGCGGCGAGGAGATACGTCGACGGGTCGATCTCGTGCGTGAGGTGGATGAGCGTCGTGTCGAGCGCGTCGACCAGCCGGTCGGCGGCGAAGGTGCCGAGCAACGCACCGACCACGACGCCGCCCACGACGGCGGCGAAGACCTCCAACGTCACCCGTCGCCCACCGATGCGTTGGCGGGTGTGCGCGTGCAGGACGACCGCGCTCGTCAGCCCGAGCACGGTGATCACCGCGCCGATGGCGAGCAGCACCTGGATGACCGCGGTGAAGATCGGGCGCGCCTGGTCGACCGCGCTCAGGTTGGCCGCGACCGGTACGTAGACGACGACCGCGCCGTCGGCCTGGATTTGTTCGGCGATGCGGGAGGCATCGGCGTCGTCGGCGAAGCGCACCGAGGCGGTGTCGAAGAGGCCACCGGCGAACGCGTTCGCGTCCGCGCCCATCGCGCTGCGCAGGCCGTCGGTGCTGAGGAACACCAGGTTGCCGAGGGTGTCCGAGGTGAGCGCGGCGACGGGGACCCGGAACGGTGCGACGCCGGCGCCCGGCAACGTGATCTCGAGCTCGTCTCCCGGCTGCGCGCCGAGGATGGTGCCCAGGGATTGCGGGATGAGGGCGCCGGCCGCCGGGAGGTCGAGGGCGCGGCCGTCGGGCGCTTCGAAGTGCTGCATCGTGGTGTCGGTCGGGAACGCCTCGAGCGACGTGGAGTAGCGGCGGTTGCCGTGTCGCACGAACACGTTGGCTGACGGCACGCCCTCGGCGTCGGCGACCCCCTCGATCGCGGTGAGTTTGGCGAGCAGCGCGTCGTTGACCGGGGTGGCGAAGGCGACCTGCGCGCTCACCTGTTCGAGCCGGGCGGCCGCGTCGAGCGTCGCTTCCGCGGAGTCGACGACGCCACCGGGCGCGACCACGCAGATGACGGCGGCGGCCGCGGCGATCGCGGTGACGACCGCGGGCCCGGCGCCGAGCGCGTCGTCGTAGCCGATGCGCAGCAGCCGGCCGATGCCGAGCGCGCACGCGCCGACGAGGAGCGCGAGCGCGAAGCCGATGAGGGCGGTCGCCCAGTTGCTCGCGCCGACGTGCTCGGGGAGGTACACGGAATCGGCGAGCTCGGGGCCGCCGATCGCGGCACCGACCAGCCCGAGCACGACGCCGCCGACGCCCGACGCGACGATCGTGATGGCGAGTGCGCGTCGTCGGCGCCGCTCGTCGTCGACGCGCGCGCAGGCGAGCGCGCCGACCAGTGACGCCACGATGAGGGCCAGCGCGGGGATCACGATGCTCGCCTCGCGGAACCCGGTGAGCTCCTCCTGGATCACGCCGTTCGAGGGCTGGTCCGACAACGGCTGCACGAGCTGCGCACCGTTGGTGTTGGCGATCCTGGTGAGGCGGGCGTCGAGCGCGTCGCGGTCGACGCCCGGGGCGTAGCGCACGAGCACCTGCGGTACCGCCGCACCACCACCGAGTTGCTCGACGACCGGCTCCGGGACGAAGATCACCGCGAAGCTGCCGGGCGTCGTGATGACCTGCTGCTGGCTCTGCGCCGGGAGCAGGTACTCGGGCGACAGGCCCACCCCGACCACGTCGATCGGAGCCTGGTCGGCGATCCCGAGCGCGGTCACGGAGGCACCCGGCGCCACGTCGAGGTCGTCGGCGGTGTGCTGCTCGACCACGCCGACCGAGGCGGTGGTGGTGCGACCGAAGTCCTTGCCGGCGGTGATGGACACGTCGTCGATCGTCGGGCCGGTGGCGGGCACGCCGATCAACGTGCCCTGCACCTTGGTCTTCCCGTTGCGGAGGAAGACCGACAGGGTGGTGGTGGCGCGGGTGTTCACCGCGTCGACCCCGCGCACGGCGGCGACCTCGCGGGCGATGACGTCGGTGTCGCCGCCGACCACGGTCAGGTCGGCGAAGTGCGACACCGCGGAGTACCGGTCGAGCGAGTGGTCGAGGTCGTGGACCGTCGCGCGCAGCCCGACGAATACCGCAACGCCTGCGGTGACGAGCAGGGCAGTGAGGACGAACCCCAGACGGTGACGGTGCGGTCGGTGAGCCACGGGTCGGGCGAGGGTAACCGGCCCCGCGGTCAGTACTGGGTTACCCGCGCCTCGGCCACCATCGTGACCATCGCCCGGCGCACCTCGTCGCCGGTGGTGCACTCCTCGGGGAACGCGAGGCGGACCGGGGTGCGGTGCTCCGCGCTCACCGCGATCAAGTCGAAGCCGTAGCGGTCGACCGCCGACATCGACGCCGACGTGGTGTCGGGCAGGTGCGCGAAGTGCCGGCAGAACAGCACCTGCGCCTCGGCATGGTCGTCGTTCATGTGTTGGATGATCCCGGCCGCCGCGTCGACCAGCGGATCGGGTGACGCGACGTGGTAGTCGGCGGCGTCGACCCAGCTCATGCGCCCGTAGCCACCCACGTAGCGGACGTGGTCGACGGCGAGGCGGAGGAACGTGAAGTCGCCGAAGTCGATGTAGTACGACGCCGCGGGGTTGGCCTCGAGGTACCGCGCCCGGGCCTGGTCGCGCCCGGCGTCGTCGACCGGCGCGAGCAGCCCGAGCAGGGTCACACGGCCGCTGGCCAGCGGATCGGCTCCCTCGGGGACGGGTTCGGTGACGAGCAGGCTGGCGCGCGGGTCGCGCAGCGCGTTCTGCGTGTGCTCGGCCATGAGGCTGACGAAGAACAGGGGGTCACCGTCGTCGGCGAGGCCGAAGCTGACCACCGAGCCGAACGGGTAGCCGGCCGGGTCGGCGGAGAGGGTGGAGAGGGCGCCCCGCCGTTCACCCTGCCACCAGCGTGCGACAGCGCTCCGCGTGCGTCGGTTCCCGCGCCGGTGGGGCAGTCGGTGCGCCACCCTCGCCGCCGGTGGCGTCGGGGAGCTGGTGTTCGCGGGGTCGGGCGGAGTCCATCGATCCACGCTAGGCCCGGACGATCAGCGACGGCGTTTGCTAACGTGACTGGTCCGCCGCGGGGTGGAGCAGTCTGGTAGCTCGTCGGGCTCATAACCCGAAGGTCGAAGGTTCAAATCCTTCCCCCGCCACCATCGCATGAGTGAAGGCCCAGGTCAGCGACCTGGGCCTTCACTCGTTATCGAGGCGTTCCTCCGGATCAGGCAGTGTTCCTCCGGGTGTTCCCACGGCGTTCCACCGTGTCAGCCGCGGGTGGGGGAATCGGAGCGGCGAGGCGCTCGTACGTGCGTGCGGCCTCGGCTTGCATGCCGGGCAGGAGGTGCTGGTAGGTCTGGATGGTGTGGGCGATGTCGGCGTGGCCGAGCCGTTCACTGACGACCTTGACGGGGACGCCTTCCTTGATGAGCAGGCTGCCATGGGTGTGACGGAGGTCGTGGAATCGGATCGGTGGGACGTTAGCGTTGTGCACGATGCGCCGGAAGCTCTCGCGACAGGGCGTGGGGGTGCACCGGGTCGCCGTCCCCGTCGGTGAAGACCCACTGTTCGCTTCCGTCGATGCCAACTGCGGCGAACTCGGCGGTCTGGAACGCGCGCCAGCCGTCGAGCACCGCGAGGGTTGTCCGGTCGAGATCGATGCTGCGCCGTGCGGTCTTGGTCTTGCCGCGGGTCTGGTGCAGCTCGTAGCCGACGGCAACGAGCCCGCGGTTGAGCGCGAGGCGCTGCTTCTTGAAGTCGATGTCGGGCCACTTGAGGCCGAGAACCTCGTTGCGGCGCATGCCGGTCATGGCGGTGAGCCACAGGACCGGGAAGTGGCGATGTCCGGCGGCGGTGCGCAGGAACCGGCGAAGCTCGTCGTCGGTCCAGGACCGGGCTTCGGTCTTCTGCAGGGAGCGTTGCCTGGGTGCCCGGGCCACGAGCGCGACGTTGCGGACGACGAGCCCTCTGCGCAGCGCGTCGGCGAGGGCGCCGCGGGTGATGAGGTGGATCTCATACACGGTCTTCGGAGACAGGCCGCAGCCCTCGGTGGGGTTGAGCAACGCGTCGTAGAGCGCTTCGATCTGGGGGTAGCGCAGCCGCCGCAACCCGACCCGTCCCAGCGTCGGGAGGATGTGACGGTGCACGTTGCGCTCGTAGCCCCGGTAGGTGCTGGTCGCGAGGTGCAGCTTCTTGGCTGGAAGCCACTGACCGGTGAGGTAGGCGCCGAAGGTCAAGGACCGCACGGCATCGACCCGACTCCGCTCCTTGGACGCCAGCTTCGCAGCGAGCCGTTCGGCCTGCGCTCGGTCGATGCCGGCAGGATGCCAGCGGCGTAGCTCCTTGCCGGTCACGGGGTCGCGGCCCTCGTAGATCACTGCGTAGAAGCGGCTCCGTCGCTGCGCCACGTATCCCTTCATGATGTCCTCCTTCAAGATGCGGCCCCGACGGTCGGAACCCGGAGGAACGATCGGTAGAACTCTTTCCCTACCTGCGCCGGAGGAGCCGATCGATCGCGAAAGCCCGGGTAGATGTGGGTCCAGGCTGATGGGCGAAGCCGGTGGAACGCGTCTGGCGTGGATCAGGACGAACGGCTTGGGCCCGCGGCGGGGTCCCGGTTCCTGCGGCGGGCTGAGCCTCGGGGTGTATCGAAGCCGAGGATGGCGTAGGCAGGGAGCCGTTTGGTGTGCATGCGGTCGAGGACTGGGACACGGACATCCACGTAGTCGTGGAGCTCGACGTGGTGCTTGCCGGCGTAGGTGCGGAGCAGGCGACCGACGTACTGGACGACCCGGCCCTTGAACGCGAGCGGGAAGGCGAGGAACAGCGTGTCGAGCTCAGGCCAGTCGAAGCCTTCCCCGAGGTAGGAGCCGGTGGCGACGAGCACGATCCCGGCGCTCGGGGGACCGGGAGGCGATGGCATCGCTGACGGCCGCTCGAGCCTTCTTCCCGAGTCCGCCCTTGAGCACGAGCGCGTGGACGCCGAGCACGTCGAGGCCGGTGACGATGGCGTCGATGTGGTCGGTGCGTTGCGTCAGCACGAGGCAGGTGCGTCCGTTGTCGACGGCCGTGTGCACGTCGGCGCAGATCTGCGCGGTGCGGCGGTCGTCATCCACCAACGCGGCGAACACCGACTGGATGTGCGCCGCGTCGTCCTCGGTCACCTCGGTGGCGGTCGTGTGCACGACCAGCTCCCGCCGTACTAGCTCCGCCCCAGCGACAGCACCGGGTTTGATCTCGTGGCGGGTCGGTCCGCAGTGGAACGCCGATGATCGCTTCGAGCTTGTCGCGTCGGTACGGGCGTCGCGGTGAGGCCCAGCCATCGTCGGCTCCGCGCTCGTTCGACGCAGGCAGCGAACGACACGGCGGGGAGGTGGTGGCACTCGTCGACCACCACCAGCCCGTACCGATCGAACACCGTCACGTCGTCGCGGCGGGCGAGGCTCTGGAGCATCGCGACGTCGATCACGCCCGTCGGTTTGGTCTTGCCGCCGCCGATCTGGCCGACCTGCGTCCGCGTCGATGTCGAGGTGCTCGGTGAGCCGAGCGCGCCACTGGTCGACGAGTTCCTTGCGGTCGACCAGCACGAGCGTCGGCGCGCGGTGGTGCGCGATCACGGCGCAAGCCATGACCGTCTTGCCAGCTCCCGGTGGTGCGACGAGGACGCCGCGGTCGTGGGCCGTGAGGTCCGCCGACGGCAGCGGACTGCTGGGCGCGGAGCGACGCCCACGAACTCGAGGTCGATCGGATCGGGATCGGAGCGGCGGTCATCGAGGTCGAGACGGCTGCCGAGCGTGTCGAGCAGTTCGGCGACTTGTTCGGTGAGCCCGCGGGGAAGGTGGAGCCACTCGAGATCTTCGGCGTAGCAGGTGACGAACCGTGGCGTGTTCCAGGTTGAGAATCGCATGCGCTGCTTCTCGTAGAACTCGGGGTTCGCGATCGACGCCAGGTGCTTCAGCGCGGCGAGGACCGCCGGCGGCAGGCCCGATCGTTCGAGCGACAGTCGTCCGGCGAGCTGAGCCGCGGATGACGGGCGGCGGAGGCGGGCCACCCTGGCGGGCGAGGTCGGCGAAGCTCACCGTCGGTCCGGCGTCGACCGGACGTAGCGTCGCCGCCAGCTCCGACACCGCGTCGGGCGCGAGGCGAGCGACCGTTGACAGGAACGCCCACTGGTCCGCGCATGGCTCCAGCGTTCTGGGGATCGAGGAACACCGTGTTGGAAATGCGCGCGCTGTACCCCTGTAAGGGCAGCGCGATCAGGTTCCCGAACCCTGCTCTCGGTAGGAAGTCCTGGGAGGGAAAGAAGCGGTCGTAGCTCGACAGGTCCATCTCGGCGCGTGAGGTCATAGCTTGGCGCAGCAACGCCGCTCCCAGAGCCCGTGCCTCGGACGCGGGTACCGGCGTCTCGAAGAAGATCCAGACGTGGCCACCGTCGCCAGAGCGGGAGCGCTCCAGCGCCGCGGGGACACCGTGCGCGTGGCACGCATCGAGGTAAGCGAGCGCGTCGAGCACCCAGCTGCCCCTGTCGAAGTCGCACGCCAACAACGTGCAGGTGTCGCCGCGGAAAAGCGGGTAGACGCCGATCGTCGCTTCCCCCCGAAGGTGAGACGCGAGGACGTCGTCGGTCAACGGTAGGTAATCGCGCCGCGACCGACGCTGATTCGACCAGCCACCTCGCGTCGCAGGAGACCATCCCGACTTCCCGGTCGATGCGTTCTCCCAACGCACGGCGTACACGTCGGACCGGGCACCGAACAGCGAACGGAACAGCTCCAACTTCGCACCGTTCGACGACTGAGCATCGATCGCCGGACCGGACGTTGGGTTCGACAACAAGGTTGGCGACCACGCGACCGCGTGCCCGTCCGCGGGCCGCGCATCGAACCCCAACAGCGCTCGAAGCCGCGCGTTCTCCTCCCGCAACCGCACCAGCTCGGCGGCAACGTCGTCCGGCTCGGATCCCTGTCCCACAGGTCCATTCTCCGCGCTCGGCGCAGCCGCGCGTGACGATCGCCCTACGATCCCGACTGTGAGCGCCCACCTCGAGCCCTCGCGACCCGCGACGAGCGTCCCGACATGGCAGGAGACGTTCCTGGATCTGCACAGCGCGTCGCACTCTCAACGAGCTGTGGAGCACGCTGCTCGCGCTGGCACGGCATCGGCTCTTCGAGGCAGTGGGAGGAGCCCTTCATCCTCTTCCGTCGGTTCCACGCCAACGACCCGGAAGCGGCAGTCGTCACGGCCGCGTTGCTGTGCACCGACCACCGGTGGCGCAAGGCCGGCCACCACGTCGTCGTCCGTCTCGTCGATTCCGGCCTGCTCACCGAAGCCGACCAGCATCAGCTCGCCGAGTGGTTCGTCGCAGCAGCGCTGCGCATCCACATCGCAGCGGAGGAGGTCGACAGCGCCGCCGTCGTGCTCGCCGGCGAGCCGTACGGGTGTGATGTCGACCGACCGCCGCTCCCTGACGATGCAGCGGAGATCGTTGTCGTGTCACGTGCCGTCTGGCCGCCGTTGCGGCGTTGGGCGGCGGCCCACCTCGTGCGGCACGACGCGAGTCGATGGCGAAGTCTGCTCGACTCGACGACGGACCTGCCCTCACGCGACGCAGTCGCGCTCGCCGCCGCGGTCATGGACGCAGCGGAGCACATCCCACGCGACGAGCAGGCCGTCGCGATCGCGGCAGGACTTGACTCCGGCTCGGGCGTCGTCCGGCTCGCCGCCTTGCCCACCTTCGCAGCACTCGAAGGCCCCGACGCGGCCTTGGCCCGAGCCGCAGCCGACCCCTCAGCGAAGGTGCGAGCGTAGACGCCCGCGGCTTCCACGGCTCAGGGCGTTGAGCCGTGGTCGATGCTCGCCGACGAAGAGGATCGGCGCGGCGCCGACGCGACGAGTGGCCAGTTCAGGATGTTCTGACGCCACAACTCGACGCGATCGAGCGAGCAATCGAATGGTCGACGTCGCCACGCTGACGATCTCTGCTACCCGGTTCCCAGCCAGCGTCGATAGGCGGCAACGATCCGGCTGGCTGTCGGATCAGTCTTGGCGAATTCCAGGTCGAGGATCGAGATCGTCGATGACGCGC
The DNA here is from genome assembly GCA_963725775.1 of uncultured Actinomycetes bacterium. Classification (GTDB taxonomy): domain Bacteria; phylum Actinomycetota; class Acidimicrobiia; order IMCC26256; family DASPTH01; genus DASUAS01. The sequence goes on along the minus strand of CAVRZT010000004.1, from coordinate 268,573 downwards.
CCTCGCGTTCGATGGTGGCGACGAGTCCCCGTCGTTCGTTGCCGTCGAAGTCGACGCCGGTGACGACCACCGACACACCGACGAGGGACGCATTGATCGGAAATTGCAGCGCGTCCTCGATCGCCTGGAGGAACGACCAGTAGCCCTCGTCGCCGTAGGCGTCGACAGTGATCTGTTCGATGAACTCGTCGAGGTCGTCCTCCGAATGCATCGCCCATCTCCGTCCCAGGCTTCGGGTGTCGGTCCTGGTCGGCCATCATTGCGTGCCACGTCCCGCGTGTCCGAAGGAGCAGTAGCCCACGCATGGATCTGCCTACCGAGGTGATCGGGTTCCACGGCACGAGCAAGCAGTCCGTGCCGCACCTGGTCGTTGGCGACATCCAACCCAGCGATCAGCACTTCGAATGGCTCGGCACCGGCTTCTACGTGTGGCAGGACTCACCGTGGCGCGCCAAGCAGTGGGCGGAGGAACGGTTCGAAGCCGATGCAGCGATGGTCGTCGCCCGCGTCGACCTCTACGGTTGCCTCGACCTGCTGAACCCGTGGTGGCAGGCGAAGCTGCATGACGCGGACTTTGAGTTCTCCGTCGAGTGCATTACTTCGGGTGTGCCGATCCCGGTCAACACCGATCGTGGCAACCATGCCCGGGATGCAGCCACCATCAATTTCTACAGCGACCGTGTCGCCGCCGACGGCGGGCTCGTCCGGTCCGTGCGGGCGATTTTCGAGGAAGGGGAACCGATCTTCGAAGCGTCGAAGATCCGCAGCCAGTCGCATGTGCAGATCGCCGTTCGTGATCTGACCGCTATCCTCGAGATCGAGGAGGTCACCTGGTGAAGCTCCAAGACCCCACCGCCCCGTTTGAGGACGTCATCGCGCGCCGCCGTCGAGAGCGCGCTGCGACCGACGTGGAGTTCTTCCGGTTTGGCGGCCGGCCGCCGGTACGCCACCCCCGCCCGAGCCGGGGCCCGGTCGCGGTGGTCGGCGCCAGCGGCTGGGCGCTTGACCCCGGCCGTTCAGAGCAGACGTTGGCTCGCATCGGGGCGCTTGGCGGGCTTCTGGCTGACCTCGGCTATGACGTTTATGCCGTGAGTTCCCTGCCCGGCCTCGACCAGCGTGCGGCGTTCGTTGGCTGGGTTGGAGGTCAGGAGACCGCGTCCGAGCGAGCCCAACTCGCAGCGTTGGACGTTCCGGGGCTTTCCATCGGCCACTGTCTTGACGGCGTCGCCTCCTGGAGCAGCATCGAACCCGAAGATCACCCCGATTCCATCGAGTTCGTCCGAGCAGCCCTCCACGAGATCCGTCGCTTGACGGAAGGCGAAGGGTCGGACGCCGACGATTCCAGCGACGCGAAACCTTCTACCGCTTCTTCTACCGTGCGGAGCGATACGGGCTCACACGCGATGGGACAGCCGAGCTACGATCGCTCGCGAAAGCCCAGCTCAAGGGCACGATCTGGTACGCAACGGGACGGGAAGAACAAGCGATCTGAAGGCTCATAACCCGAAGGTCGAAGGTTCAAATCCTTCCCCCGCCACCATCGAACAGCAGGTCAGAGCCCCTCTCCGGAGGGGCTCCTTGCTTTCCCGGGGTCGGTCTGGTCACACGACGGGTCAGACGCCATAGTCGATCATCGAGCAACTTGGCGAGCTGCCGCTTGGCGACAAGCTTGTGATGCCCAGGCCTCTGTCCCACGTCTCCATTCGCCGCGCTGCGCGCCGTGTTCACCGGCATCGGCGCGCAGACGCGCGTGACCATCACCGTACGATTCCCGGGATGAACCCCGCCTGCGGTCCGCGCGACCCACGATGAGCGTCCCGACATGGCAGGAGACGTTCCTGGACCTCCACAGCGCGTCGACTCTCGACGAGCTGTGGAGCACGCTGCTCGCGTGGCATGGGATCGGGTCATCGACGCAGTGGGAGGAGCCCTTCATCCTCTTCCGTCGGTTCCATGCTGACAACCCGGACGGGGCGATCGTCACGGCTGCGTTGTTGTGCACCGACCTGCGGTGGCGCAAGGCCAGCCACCACCTCGTTGTCCGTCTCGTCGAGTCGCGCGTGCTCACCGACGCCGACCAGCATCAACTCGCGGAGTGGTTCGTCGCAGCATCGCTGGCCGTCGAGATCGCAGCGCAGACGTTCGACGGGCCCGAGGTCGCGCTCGCCGGCGAGCCGCACGGGGGTGATGTCGACCGACCACCACGCACTGACGAGGGGTCAGAGATTTCAGAGATTGTCGTCATGTCACGTGGCATCTGGCCGCCGTTACGGCGTTGGGCGGCGGCGCGCCTCGTGCGCGAGGACCCCGGACGATGGCGAGGCCTGCTCGATTCGACGACGGATCTCTCCTCAGGCGACGCGGCCGCGCTCGCCGCTGGGGTCATGGACGCAGCGGAGCACATTCCGGGCGACGAGCGGTCGCTCGCGGCCGCGGCGGGGCTGGACTCGGGTTCTGGGATTGTCCGATTGGCCGCGTTACCCGCCCTCGCAGCACTTGAAGGCCCCGACGCCGCCTTGGCCCGCGTCTGCAGCCGACCATTCGGCGAAGGTGCGGGCATGGACGCCCACGGCTCCCGCGGCTGATGGTACGGAGTCGCGCTCGATCCTCGCCGACGATGACGAAGGAGATCGGGCCGGCGCGGACGCGACGACTCGCCAGCAAAGCATGTTCTGACCGGCGACAACTGGACACGATCGAGCCAACAGGCGAACGGTCGACATCGGCGCGCTGACAATCCTCTCCTACTTGATTCCGAGCCGACGTCGAGCTTCGTCGGACCGCTGCCGGCCGGTGAGGTTGGAACCCGAAAGTCACGCGGACGACCTGGACGAGAGCAATGCGTTCGTCGCCGAAGCCCACTCGTTGGCGGGGATGCCTGACCCGGCTTGGCGCGCCGAGCTCCTTCTTCTCGTGGTTGGTGGAAGTCGATGAATGCCGTCGTCAAGCGCGTCCCCTTCGCGAGGGTGCTGGATGCGGCCTCGCGCCGGGTTCGATCTCGCCAAGGTTGCGCTCGAAGCCATCGAGGGTCTGGAAGAGTTCGTCGCTGATCCATTCGCGATCGCGTCGGCGTCCGACGCGCGTCGGGATGAGCACGCCCGCCGTTTCGAGACGGTTGAGAGCCGCGCGTGCAGCGGTTGGCGTAACTGCATGAGCGATCGCCGCGCTCTCGGCGCCCACAACTGGTTGCTTCGGTAGCCCAAGGATGATCTTGCGGGCGACCGAATCCGCGCGGGGTGATGCGGCGCGTTCGATGAGCTCGCCGAGGAGGGCGTCGATCTGGTGTCGCAGCCCCTCGGTGCTCCGAGCAGAGGTGGTGACCGCATCGGCAAAGCTGCCGATCCAGTCGTCGGCTCGGCCTTCGCGGAAGTCGGTCAGTCCTGCGATGTAGTGCCGCGCGCTGGTGGCGAGTACGACGCTGACCGGCGGAACCAGGCACGGCGTCACGCCGCGCCGGCGGAGGATCACGTGGATCAGGCAGCGTCCCGCGCGGCCGTTGCCGTCGCCGAACGGGTGGATCGTCTCGAACTGGGCGTGCGCGATCGCGGCTTGTGCGATGGCAGGCAAGTCGTCGAGATTCACGAACGAGATCAGGTCGTCGAGGAGCGCCGCCACGCGATCCGGCGGGGGAGGGATGAACGAGGCGTCGCGCGGGCTCGTGCCGCGGCCACCGATCCAGTTCTGCTCCGTGCGCACGACGCCGGCGAAGCGCGCTTCGGTCGTGCCTTCCAGCAGTGTCCGGTGGATGTCGAGCACGTCCCCGAGCCGGAGAGGGCGTCGCTCGGTGCCGATCGCGATCGCCCGCTCCATCGCTCTCACGTTGCCCAGAACTGCTCGCGCGGTGGAGTCTGCCGCGACGGGTTCGTAGGCCGCGAGAGCGAGCCGCTTGTTCGAGGCCCGAAGACCTTCGATGAAGGAAGAACCGAGGGCCTCGGCGCGAAGCAACGGGAGAGCGAGCGCTTCGAGGTCATGACCGGAACCCGCGGCTTGGAGCTCGCTCAACGCCGCGGTGGCCTGGGCAACCGCCTCGGCCGCGCGGCCGGCGAACGGCTGATCCCACTCCGCGATGAGATCGGGCACGAACGACTGGAAGCGGAACGGCAGCCGATCCCGGCGAGCGCCGTAGCCGCCTCCTTCCCAGAGACAGTCGATGAGCTCAGGCAGCGGAGCGATCCTTTCGCGTGGTCCACCAAACGAAAGGATCGATCACGATCCTTTCGTACGCTCACGCTACAGCACGGAGAGCCGTTACGCAAGGATATCCGCAGATGCTTTCGCAAGGAACACGACCGGCTCCCGCGACAGCCCACAGGCGCAGACTCGATGAGCCGTCAGCCGAGCAGAACACGCTCTGAGCAGGTCAAACGCCCGCTCGGGCAACTGGGCGCCGACGACCGTCTGACGGCTCATAACCCGAAGGTCGAAGGTTCAAATCCTTCCCCCGCCACCATCTCGAAGGCCCGGAACCATGAGGTTCCGGGCCTTCGTCGTTGTTGACGCCCTTTCGTCGGCCGGTCAGCTGCTTCCGAGTTGCGGCGCGAGTCCGTCGACGTGCATCTCGTAGTACTCGACGTCACCGAGTTGGCCAGGCCGCCCGCGCCGAGAGCCCGCCGTCGAGGTGGATCAGCGCGCCGGTGATGATCGATGCACGTTCGGAGCACAGAAAGACGACCACCTCGGCGATCTCATCGGCCGTCCCCGACCGCCCGAGACAATTCATGGATCCGAGCACCTCGGCGCCGGGACCTTCGTAGACGAATGGGAGGATCGCGTTGGCGCGGATGCCGTCGCGGCCGTACCTGACGGCGACGAACCGCATCATCGCGTTCAACGCCGACTTCGCGATCGCGTATCCGGGTCGGATCTCTTCGGCTTGCAGCGACGCGCCCGACGAGTTGTAGACGAAGGCGCCGCCGCCGCGCTCGATCATCAGCGGCGCCACCGCGCGCGTGATCGTCATCGCCCCACCGAAGTTCACGTCCATCGCCTGTTGCCACGTTGCCTCGTCGACGTCGAGGCTGGTGTTCTTGTGGTCGTAGTACGCGGCGTTGTAGAAGACCGCGTCGACGTGGCCCCACTCGGCGACGACGGCATCCACGGCCGCGCGCACCGCGGAGTCATCGCCGAGGTCGCACTGCAGCGCGAGCGCCGAGCCACCCTCGGCGCGGATCGTGTCGGCCGTCGTGCCCGAGATCTCCGTGCGGCGCGCCAACAGCGCGACCTTCGCGCCCTCGCGCGCGGCAACCAACGCCGTCGCCGCACCCATCGCGGGCCCGACGCCCGCGACGAGCATCACCTTGTCGTCCAGAATGCAGCTGCCGTGCTGTGCGTTCATGGATCGCCCTCGTGGTGTCAGATGGACATCCATCCGCCGCCGGTGACGCGAATGGTCTCACCGGTGACGAGGACCGACTCTTCGGAACAGAGGAAGAGCGCGACCCGCGTGATGTCGTCCATCGTGATCGGGTCCTTCAGCACCTGCGCCTTGCGGATCGCCGCGAGCTCCTCGGCGGTGTACTCGGTCAAAGCGTTCTCCGTCGACACCATGCCGGGGGCGATGGCGTTCACCCGGATGTTGTCCCCGCCGAGTTCCTTGGCGAAGGTGATGGTGAGGCCCCGGACCGCGAGCTTCGTGACGCCGTACGGGGTGCCCACGGTGAACGCGGCCGACGATGCCATGTTGACGATCGCGCCGCCGCCCCGCTCGCGCATCGATGCGCTGCAGGCCAGGGTGCAGTTGACGACGCCCAACACGTTGACGTCGAAGAGCCCCGCGGTTTCCTCCGCCGTGAGGGTCGAGAACGGCTGGCTGTACTTCTTCAGGTGCCGGGCCGCGTTGTTGACCAGGAGGTCGATGCCGCCGAAGTGGTCCACCGCCTCGCCGACGGCGCGGTCGACGGACGCGCGGTCGGCGACGTCGCAGGCGACCGCAACGGCAGCGTCGCCGATCTCGTCGGCGGTGAGCGTCGCGGTCTCGGTGTCGATGTCGGCGATCACGACGTGCGCGCCCTCGGCGCACAGGGCCTTGGCGAAGCTCCGACCCATGCCGGTCGCGCCACCGGTGATGAACGCGACCTTGCTCGAGAATCGCTGTGGCCCCACGACATCCCCCGAGTGTGCTGTGCCTTGACAACCCAGCTCAGTCTGGATCAAAGTTTGAATGTGCTCAATGCTTTAAGTGATGAACCCTACATCGTTTCCGTCGACGACCACCTGATCGAGCCCGCGTCGCTGTGGGAGTCGCGGTTGCCGGCGAAGCTGCGGGCGCAAGGTCCGCGTGCCGTCGACACCGCCGAGGGCGTGTTCTGGGAGCTCGACGGCCAGCGGTTCCCGATGAACGGCCTCGGCGCATCCGCGGGTCGGCCGCTCGAAGCGCGGACGACCGGCCTGCTCCACTGGGACGACATCCGCCCGGGCTGCTACGACCCGGTCGAACGGGTGAAGGACATGGACATCGACGGCGTGATCGCGTCGCTGTGCTTCCCGAGCCTGCCCGGGTTCGGGGGCACCAAGTTCAACCTGCTCGAGGATCGCGAGCTGGCCTTCGCGTGCATCCGGGCGTACAACGACTTCCAGATCGACGAATGGGCGGGATCGGCGCCGGGTCGGCTGTTCGCCATGGTCCTGTTGCCGTACTGGGACCCCCGGCTCGCGGTGCAGGAACTGCAGCGCACCGCGGCCAAGGGCGCGGTGGCCGTCGCGTTCACCGAGAACCCCCACCGTCAGGGGTTCCCGTCACTTCATGACCCCGACCGCTACTGGGACCCGGTGTTCGCCGCCGCACAGGAAGCCGAGCTTCCCCTGTGCCTCCACTTCGGTTCGTCGTCGTGGATGATCACGTCGTCGCCGGACGCGCCGCTCATCGTCCAGTCGGTCTCCGGTCCGCTCAACTCGCAGCTCGCGTTCATCGACTGGATCTTCAGCGGCGCGTTCGAGCGGTTCCCGAAGCTCCAGGCGGTCTTCTCCGAGGGCTACCTCGGTTGGCTCCCGTTCATGCTCGAGCACTGCGACCGGCACTGGGAGCACCACTTCGGCTGGGCCACCGATCGCGCGCTCGTACCGCGTCGCCCCACCGAGTACTTCCACTCGAACGTGTCGGTCTGCCTCGTGTACGAGTCGTTCGGCGCGCAGCACATCGAGGAGATCGGCGTCGACCGCGTCCTGGCCGAGGCCGACTATCCCCATCCCGATTCGATGTGGCCCGACACGCGCAAGGTGTTGGAGGAGCAGCTGCGGCACCTCACGCCCGACGATCGGATGAAGGTGCTGCGCACCAACGCCGAGAAGCTGTTCCGACTCGATCTCGCATGACGCTCAACATCACGCGGGTCGTGGCCGACGAGAGCGGTCAGACGCACTTTGCCGACGTCGTGTTGCCTGCGTTGGCGGATCCGGGCGACGGTGTCGGCGGTCGACGCCGGTCGCTGCGCGACATCCCGACCACGACGCTCAACATCAACGAGATGGTCGACCCACTCGATACGGTCGAGTATCACGTGGCGCCCCGGCGACAGATGATCGTGGTCCTCCGGGGCGCGTTCGAGATCACGACGTCGCTCGGGGAGCGGAGGCGCTTCGAACGCGGTGACTGCCTCCTCGCCGAGGACGTCGAGGGTGAGGGTCACCGGTTCGAGGACGTGGGCGACGAGCTGCTCGCAACCCTCGCCATCGGCATCGCCGAAACGTGGGAGGCGCCGTGACGACGTTCACGGGTCCTCCGATCGAATCGGAGCTCGGCACCGGGGCGCTCACGTTCGGCACGTTCCTCGACGAGCTCGCGCAGCGGTACGGCGATCGGGAGGCCGTGGTGCTGAACGTCGCCGGACGCGAGCGCGTGTCGAGGACGTACGCCGAGCTTCGCGACGAGGCTCGCCGCGTCGCCAAGGCGCTCGTCGCCGCGGGCGTGAGCCGGGGCACCCGGGTCGGTGTGCTCACGAGCGGGCGACCCGAGTGGATCTCGGCGGTGTTCGGTGCCGCGATCGCCGGCGGCGTCGCGGTGCCGTTCAACACCTTTGCCGAGCCCCGCGAGCTCGACCACCTGCTGCGCCACTCCGACGTCGCCGTCGTGATCACGCAAACCGCGTTCCTGGATCATCAGTACGCCGACGAGATCGTGCAGTTGTGCGATCTACCGGCGGACGCGCGCGCGGGACACCTGCGTACACCCAAGTACCCGTTTCTCCGCCACGTCGTCGCGCTCGACGCCGCCGAAGGGAGCGTGGTGCAGCCGTGGGACGAGTTCCTCGCCGACGGTGACGAGGTTCCCGACGGCATCATCGACGCCATCGTGCGCGAGACCACGCCGAGCGACGACGGGATCATCATCTACAGCTCGGGGACGACGTCGCTGCCCAAGGGTGTCCTCCACCTGCACCGTGCCCCGATGCTGCAGAGCTGGCGTCACGGGTATCGAGAGGGATTCACCCCCGAGGACCGCGTGTACAGCGAGCTCCCACTCTTCTGGACCGCGGGCTTCGCGGCGGTGGTCGGCGCGACTCTCTCGCGCGGTGCCTGCCTCCTGCTGCATCCGGTGTTCGACGGCGACGACGCGCTGCGGCTCATCGAGGAGGAGCGGGCGACGATCATCCAGATGATGCCCCACCACGACGTCGACGTGCAGAAGGCGTACGCGCGGGGTGGGCGCGACATCTCGACGATCCGGCGCGACGGGTACCGCATCACGCGCGAAGCACCACCCGCGAAGCGAACCGCCAGTCAAGCGGCGTACGGGAGCAGCGAGACGTTCACGAGCGCGACCGCACTCCCGAACGATGCATCGCCCGAAGACCTCGACACGCACGGCGCGCTCATCGCGGGCTCGAGCATCCGCATCATCGACCGCGGGTCGGGCGAAGCGCTCGGGCCGGGCGAGGAGGGGGAGATCACGCTCAAGGGGCTCACCCTCATGCGCGGGTATATCAAGGTCCCGCCGGAGCAGGCGTTCGACTCGGCGGGTTACTTCCACACCGGCGACGCCGGCTGGGTCGACGACCGCGGGCTGCTCCACTGGACCGGTCGGCTCACGACCGTGATCAAGACCAGCGGTGCGAACGTGTCGCCGTTGGAGGTCGAGGAGTTGCTCGCGACGCACCGCGACGTCAAAGGCGTCGCCGTTGTGGGCGTCCCGGATCCTTCGGCCGGGGAGCTCGTGGTCGCGTGCGTCGTGGCGACGGCCGACAGCACGCTGAGCGAGGACGACGTGCGCCAGTTCCTGCGCGGGTCGTTGTCGGCCTACAAGGTGCCGCGGCGGGTGTTGTTCTTTCCCGACGGCGAGCTGCCGAAGACCGGGAGCGACAAGTTCGACGTCCACGCGGTCCGTGCCATCGCCACCGACGTGCTGTCGGGTGAGTGAGCGCGGTCGATCAGCGGTTGGCGCGCACCGCGCGCGCGTCGACCTTCTGGCCGGGGTCGACTTCGCTGCCGAGGATCTGGATGGTGCTGAAGTGCTCGGTCATCATCCGCTCGACGCCCGCTTCGTCGCCCGCTGCGATCATCTCCACGAGTTGGGCCTGCTTCTCGACCCACCCGACCCGCTCGTCACGGTCGACGAACGTCCCGTGCGCTCCGTTCTCCGCCGCCCACTGCCGCACGCTGACCTGCCAGATCGCACCGATGGCGCGGGCGGCCAGGGCCAGCGTGGCCAGACCACAGCCGCGCATCAGCTCCTCGTGGAACGCGGTCATCGCGTCGGTGAAGGTCAGCTCGTCGGCGTCGATGAGGCTCTCCGCCGTCTGGTTCAGCTTCCGGAGGTCGCGCACGACGGTGCGCTTCCGATTGGGGCGTCGGGCGCACAGGAGGGCGCAGTTCAGCTCCAGGAGCGCCAGCGACTCGGCGACGTCGGCCACCTCGGTGTCGCGGCTGCGCAGCACGAGCGCCATCGTGTACGCCGCCGCCTTGTACGACGGACGGTGGACGATCGCCCCGCCGACGCTGCCGCGCTGGACGGTGATCAGCCCCTCCGACTCGAGCATCCGCAGCGCCTCGCGCATCGACGGACCGCTGATGCCGAACTCGTCGAGGAGGAGGTCGAGCCGGGGCAGACGCTCACCGTCGGCGAGCTCGCCGCTCACGATCAGCTCCCGGATGCGGTCGGCGACGACATCGGCCGCGCGCTGGAGCTGGACCCGGCCGTCAGAGAGCGGCGTCACTCGCGGGGCGGTCATGCGACCATCGGCGCAGGAATACTTAACATCATTTAACGATAGCAAGCCCGGATCTCGAGACGGGGGTTGAGGTGCAGTCGTTCTCGGTTGCTCACGTCCTCGAGCTCGCGCTGCGCGAGCGCCCCGATGCCGAGGCACTCGTCGGCCGCTTCGCGCGCTACTCGTACCGCGACCTCGACGACGCCGCCGCACGCGCGGCCGCAGCACTGGCGCGTCTGGGCGTGGGCCCCGGTGACCGCGTGGCCGCGACGCTGCCGAACCACCCCGACATCGTCGTGGCGTGCCTCGGCGCCATGCGCCTCGGCGGGATCTGGCTGGGTATCAACCGCGCGCTGGCGCCGCCGGAGAAGGCGTACCTGCTCGGCGACGCCGAACCGCGCGTCACCCTCGCCGATCCCGCGATGGCCGATCAGCTGCGCGACCTCGGCAGCGGCCGGCTCGTCACGGTCGACCCCGAGGACGGTGCCAGTGAGTGGGCAACCTTGCTTGGTGAGGTGGCACCCGACGACGCGCCCGTCGTCGAGGTCGACCCGCACGCGCCGGCGGCGATCGCGTACACGGGTGGCACCACCGGGTTCCCCAAGGGCGTCGTACACAGCCAGCACAACCTGGTGCTGGTGGGTGCCGTCCACGCCGCGATGGGTGACCACGGCCCCGACGCGCGGTTCGGGGTGGTCCTGCCGCTCACCATCTTGAACGTGATGGCGCTCACGCCGCTCAAGGCGTTCCAGATGGGCGCGTCCTGCGTGACCATGGATCGCGTCGACCCGGTCGGCGTCGCGGAGTGGGTCCGCACCGAGCGCGTCACCTCGTTCGGGGCGGTGCCGGCGATCGTCCACGGTCTCCTGACGCACCCCGACGTGCACGAGGACGACCTCGAGACCCTCACCCGGCCCGAGGTCGGGGGCGCCGACTGTCCCGAGGAGTTCCGCGCGTTGTACCGCGCGCGCTTCGGCACCGAGGTCGCGCTCGGCTACGGGATGACCGAGGCCCCGACCGCGGTGACGCTGGAACGCCCGGAGGGACCAAACCTGCCCGGCGGCGCCGGCGTCGCGCTGCCGCACGTGCGCATCACGGTGCGCGACGAGGAGGGAGGCGAGCTCGGGGTCGACGAGATCGGCGAGGTCTGCGTGGAGGCCGCGACCGAGGGCCCGTGGGCGGGGGTCTACACGCCCATGCTCGGGTACTGGAAGCAACCCGAGGCCAGCGCGGTCCACCCTGCGCGACGGCGTCCTGTACACCGGCGACCTCGGGCTGCTCGACGCGGGAGGGAACCTCTTCGTCAAGGGCCGTCGCGGCGATCTCATCATCCGCGGCGGCGCCAACGTCTACCCCGCCGAGGTCGAACGGATCCTGCACGAAGATCCCCACGTTCGCGGCGTGCGCGGTGGTCGGCCGCCCCGACGAGCGACTCGGGGAGCGGGTCGTGGCCCACGTGCAGGTCGCCCCGGGCGAGACGCTCGACGCCGAGACCCTCCGGGCGCACTGCGCCGAGCGCCTGGCCCGCTACAAGGTGCCCGAGGAGTTCGTCTTCGTCGACGACTTCCCGCTCACCCCCATGGGCAAGATCCGCAAGGTCGACCTCAGTTGAGCATCGGCGGCCTCGGTTGCGCCCTCCGGCCAATACTTGTAAAGTTTTAGTGCTTTCGGTGTCCGGAAAGGACGAACATGGCTGAGCTCGACTACCAGCTCGTCGACTTCGACAACCACTACTACGAACCCGAGGATGCGTTCACCCGTCACGGCGACGACGAGGTGCAGCGCTTCGTGCGCTGGGTGTCGGAGGGCAAGAAGCGCCACCTCCTGTTCGGCAACGTGCGGGCCGCGGCGATCCCCAACCCGACGTTCAATCCGATCGGCATGCCCGGCGCCTTCCACCAGCGGCTCAAGGAGCTCAAGGACAGCGGTGAGGCCCGCAACCTGCTCCCGATGGATCGCTTCGGTGAGCTCGAGGCGTTGCCCGACCACTATCACGATCGCGACGCGCGTCTGCGCACGATGGACGAGCAGGACGTCGAGCGGGCGGTGTTCTTCCCGACCCTCGGGGTCGGCATCGACGGCCTCAATGCCGACAACGTGCGGATGACCTACAAGCTCTTCCACGCGTTCAACCTCTGGCTCGACGACGACTGGGGCTTCAACCGCGACGGCCGCATCTACGCGCCCCCCTTCATCCCCATGCTCGATCCGCAGCTCGCGTGCGACGAGCTCGACTTCGCCCTGGAGCGCGGGACCAAGGTGATCGTGATGCGGCCCGGGCCCGCGGGCGGGCGCTCGCCGGCCGACCCGGCGTGGGACCGGTTCTGGGCGCGCCTCAACGAGACGGGCACCATCGCCGCGTACCACGCGTGTCCGAGCCCGGACGAGTACGAGAAGTCGTTCGCCGCGATGTGGCAGCGCCACGGTGTGGGCGACGCCGCGTACGAGGGCAACCTCGCGTTGGCGATGAACCACCTCCGCCCGATGCTCGAGACCGCGTGGGCCCTCGTGCTCGGGCAACCTGTTCGGCCGGTTCCCGAACGTGCGGGTGACGTCGATCGAGCTGGGCTCGGCGTGGGTGCGACTACTGCCTCTACACGCTCGACCATGCCGGCGGACTGCTCGGGCCGGCACGTCGAGGCGTACGGGGTGACGGTGGCCGACCTGCCCTCGGACATCTTCAAGGAGCACGTCTGGGTGTCGCCGTTCCCCGAGGACGACATCGCGCACGTGGTCGACCTCATCGGTGCCGATCGCGTGCTCCTCGGTTCGGACTGGCCGCACCTCGAGGGCACGCCCGAGCCGATCGACTACCTCACGCAACTCGACAAGCTCGACGCCGCCAGCGTGCAGCGGATCATGCGCGACAACGGACTGGAGCTGCTCACGTGAGCATCGCCATGACGCCCGAGCCGTTCACGGTCGCGGTCGACCAAGCCGTCCTGGACGACCTCGACGAGCGGCTGCGACGGATTCGCTGGCCCGACGACCCCGACAACGAGACCTGGCGGTTCGGTGTCAACCGCGCGTACCTCGAAGAGTTCGTGCAGTCGTGGCTGAACGACTACGACTGGCGCGCGGTCGAAGCCGAGATCAACGCCTTCCCGAACTACCGGGTGCAGATCGACGGTCAGGTCGTCCACTACATCCATGTGCCGGGCAAGGGACCCGACCCGCTCCCGATCGTGCTCACGCACGGGTGGCCGTGGAGCTTCTGGGACTATCGCAAGGTGATCGGTCCGCTGTCCGACCCCGCCGCGCTACGGCGGTGATCCGGCCGACGCCTTCGACGTCATCGTGCCGTCGATTCCCGGGTACGGGTTCTCGACGCCCATGCGTGCGGGCAGCAGCGCGAAGCAGACCGCGGGTCTCTGGACGCGTCTGGTTCGTGATGTGCTGCGGCTCGACCGGTTCGTCGCCGCCGGCGGCGACTGGGGCGCGGTGATCTCGATCATGATGGGCCACCTCCATCCCGACGACCTGCGCGGCGTTTACGTGACGCTGCCCAACTTCGCGCCGGCGCTGCGCAACCGGTTCGAAGGCTTCGAGCTCGACGACCTCGATCCCGACGAGCGCGCATGGTTCGAACGCGAGTGGCGCCAGGGCGCACGCCCGGGGAAGCCGATCGTGCGCCCGGACCGCAACCTGTACGCACCGCAGACCGATGCCTACGCCGGGACCGACAGCCCGCTCGCCCTGGCGGTCGAGATCATCGACGGGCGTCGCCGCTACGGCGAGACGAACGGCGACGTCGAGTCCGTGTTCACTCGCGAAGAGCTGATCACCAACGTCATGCTCTACTGGGTCACCGAGACGTGGGCGTCGGCCAAACGTTTCTACTGGTACACCGCACGAGACCCGGTCGAGCTCGTCGAGGGGCGCACGCCGCTGGTTTCCGTCCCCACCGGCGTCGGGCTGTTCCCCGGCGAGGTGTACTACGTCCCCAAGAAGTTCATCGAGCGAGACGCGAACCTCGTGCACTGGAGCCCGCAGCCCGCGGGAGGTCACTTCGCGGCGTGCGAGCAGCCGGAACTGTTCGCGGAAGACGTCCGGGCTTTCGCGCCGGAAGGTGCGGTCCTGACCTCGATGACGGACGGAGCACCGCGACCCTTCGGCGTGGTCTCGTACGTGTTCCACACCGGTGGGCTCGTCGCTGATCTCGCGGCTGACGTCGCGTCCGCGCGCCGGGCCGGCGTCGACGGCGTGAGCGTCGACGCCGACGAGCTGCTTCGCATCGGCCCCCGTGAGGCTGGTCGCCTGCTCACCGACGCCGGCGTCCGGGTGTCGAGCGTCATGGCGATCGGTCCCGCTGTGCCGTCCGGCGACACGGGATCGATCGACGCGGAGCTCGAGGTCCTCGATGCCGCGGCGGGGATCGGCGCGCCCGGTGTGCTCGCCTTCACCGGTCCGAGAGATGACTTCCCGGCGCGCGAGGCGGACGCGCGCTGCCGAGGGTGGCTCGAGCGGCTGACGCCACGCGCGATCGATCTCGATCTCGCGGTGATGCTCGAACCCATGTTCCCGATGATGCGCGCCTACTCGTACGTGCACACGCTGTCGCACGCCTTCGAGCTCGTCGCCGATCTCGAGGGTGCGAAGGTCGTCGTCGACACCGCGCATCTGTGGTGGGATCCGAGGCTCGTCGAGCTGTTCACCGCGCACGTGGACGACGTCGGCACGGTGCAGCTCACGAACGTCTCGAGCGAGGCACTCGACGCTCGTCGGTTCGCTCGCGCACCGTTCGACGAGGGAGAGATCCCGCTCCGGGACCTCGTCGAGGCCTTCGATGCCGCGGGGTACCGGGGCTGGTACGAGAACGAGGTGTTGACCGAGGAACCGGAAGATCGCGTCCAGTTCGTTCGTGAGTCGCGGACGTGGTTCGACGCGATCTGGAGCGGGAAGTCGTGGTGATGTCGAGCCCTAGGGTACGCCGATGCGTTTTGCCCTGAGCGACGAGCTCGAGTTCTTCCGAGCCACGACGAGTCGCTTCATCGGCGAGGAAATGCCGATTACCGTGACCCGCGCGCTCGAGCACGACGAGCGTGGGTTCGACCCCGACGTCTGGCGCCGTGCCGCGGAGCTGGGCTGGACGTCGCTGCTTGCGCCGGCGGGGCTCGGTGGTGGGAGCCTGTCAGACAATCCGGTCGTCGACCTCGCGATCGTGGCCGAGGAGATGGGGCGGATGGTCGCGCCGGGACCGTTGCTTCCGGTGAACGTCGTCATCGACGCGCTCACGCGATCCGGCCCGCCCGCGCTGGTCGAAGCGGTGGTGCCGGGGCTGATGTCAGGAGCGACGACCGCCGCCTGGGCGTTGGCCGAAGACTCGGACGTGTGGGGGGTCGAGGGCCTCGCCGACGTGGTGCTGGTGGAAGACGGCACCGACCTCCTGCTGTCCGGTCGCAAGCGGTTCGTGGAGGCCGGCGGTCGGCGCCGACGTGGTGTTGGTGAGCGCGCTCGCGCCGGCCGGACCGACGCAGGTGCTCGTCGCCGCGGATGTGCCGGGACTCACCGTGGTACCCGGTCGGAGTGTCGACCTGGTTCGCCGATTCGCCGATCTCCGGTTCGAGTCGGTGCGCGTCCCACGGAGCTGCGGTCGTCGGCGAGGTCGGTGGGGCGGCGGACGACATCGAGCGACAGTGCCAGCTCGCGCTCGCGTTGCAGGTGGCCGAGACGGTCGGAGCCGTCGACCAGTATGTACGGCGAGACGGTCGAGTACCTCCGGGATCGATGGTCGTTCGGACGACCGCTCGCGTCGTATCAGGCGCTGAAGCACCGGCTCGCCGACATGTTGCTGATGCTGGAGACGGCGAAGGGTTGTGCGGAGGCAGCCGCGGTCGCGGTGGGCACCGCGAGCCCGGACGCGGCGAGAGACGTCAGCGTCGCGAAGGCCTACGTCGGCCGGGTGTCGATCGAGATCCTGGGCGAATGCGTGCAACTCCACGGTGGTATCGGGATGACGTGGGAGCACGACCTGCACCTGTACGAGCGCCGGGCGGCGGTGAATCGGGCGCTGTACGGCACCCCCGAGTACCACGAGGAACGTCTGTGCGCGCTGGTCGAGAAGGGAGTGGTGTGACGCCACCGACCGTCGAGGACCTGGAGCAGTTCCGGACAAGCGCACGCGCCTGGATCGAAGCGAACCTCGAACCGAGAGATGCGCGCGAGCCGCGGCCCTTCGACATCGAAGTCGAGCGGGTCGATCCAGGCCAGGATGTTCGACGCCGGCTTCACCGGCTTCGCGTTCCCGGTGGAGTACGGCGGCGGCGGCCTGACCGTCGAGCACCAGAAGGTGTTCTTCGAGGAGGCCGCGGGGTACGTGACGCCGAGCTACTTCGCCGTGTCGATCGGGATGCTGGGCCCGACGATCCTCGACTACGGCACGGAGGAGCAGAAGGCGCGGCACCTGCCGAAGATCCTGCGCGGCGACGAGGTCTTCGTGCAGTTGCTGTCCGAGCCGTCGGGCGGATCGGATCTGGCCGGCGCGCTGACTCGCGCGACGCGCGACGGCGACACCTGGGTGATCAACGGCTCGAAGATCTGGACCTCGGGCGCGGACATCGCGACCCACGGCCTGATGCTCGCCCGCACCGACTGGACGGTGCCGAAGCACCGCGGCCTCTCGATGTTCGATCGTGCCGCTGGGCCACCACTCGGGCGTGACGATCGAGCCGATCCTGCAGGTCAACCGCGAAGCCGACTTCTGCCAGGAGTTCTTCGACGACGTCACCGTCCCCGCCGACCACCTGCTCGGATCCGAGAACGACGGGTGGGCCGTGGCGCAGCGTCTGCTGTTCCACGAACGCAACACGACCGCCGGTATCGGGATCGGCCACGGCTACATGGGGCCCCGCTCGGGTGGAGTGGGCAGCGACATGACGCACGGCGAACAGCTCCAACGACTGCTCGGCGCCGCCGCGCGCCGTGGCGCCGACCGTGATCCCGTCATCCGGCAGCTCGTCGGACGAGCGTGTGTCGACATGCTCGCCAACGAGTTCGCCCGCGCGCGCATCATGGCCGGGCAACAGGCCGGCGAGCTCGACGGACCGTGGGGTTCGCTCCTCAAGCTCGGTGAGGGGATGGACGCGCCCGCGCTCGCCGCGACCTCACTGGCGATCGCCGGGTCGAGCGGCGTGATCTGGAGCGACGACGAGCCCGGCGGTGATCAGGGCGCCATGTGGATCTCCTCGCGGGGCATCTCGATCGGCGGGGGCTCCAACGAGATGCAGCGCAACATCGTGAGCGAGCGCCTGTTGGGCCTGCCGCGTGAGTACGACCCCAGCCGCGAGCTGCCCTTCAGCGAGATCCAGGAGCGCCGGCGGCAAGGACGCCGCACCGGAGGCGACTGAGCGCCACGCTCGCACACGGTGCCGAACCCACCGGCGCGGGTGCCGGCAGTCTCGACAATGGCGCTCCATTCGGGTGGTACCGGTAGCGTCGGGCCGTGGAACAGCTGCCCTCGGGCGAGGTGACGTTCCTCTTCACCGACCTCGAGGGTTCGACGCGCCTCTGGGAGGAGCACCCCGCGGCCATGCCCGCCGCGCTGGCGCGCCACGACGAGATCCTCCGCGGGGCGGTCGCTGCACGCGGCGGTTACGTGTTCGCCGCTACCGGCGCGGGGTGCGCGGTCGCGTTCGCCCACGCGCGCGACGCCGTCGACAGCGCCGTCGAGATCCAGTGCGGTCTCGCGGCGGAGCGCTGGCCCGAGGCAGTGCCGCTCGCGGTGCGGATGGGCCTCTACACGGGCGAGGCCTCTGAACGCGACGGTGTCTACGCGGGGCCGGTGCCGAACCGGGCGGCGCGCATCATGGCCGCGGGCCATGGGGGCCAGATCCTGGCGGGCGCCCCGACTGCGGCATTGCTCGTCGACGCCGAGCTCATCGATCTCGGTGAGCACCGGTTGCCCGATCTCGACGGGATCGAGCACGTCTTCCAGGTACGGATCGACGACATGGCCACCACGTTCCCCGCGCTGCGCACGATCGATGCCGCGCCGCGGGAACCTGTCGCCACCCGCCACGTCCCTCGTCGGACGGGCGTTCGAGGTCGCCGAGGTCGTCGAGCTCGCGCGGGCCCACCGGCTGGTGACCCTCACGGGCGTGGGCGGCGTCGGCAAGACGCGCCTCGCGCTCGACGCGGGGGCGAGCCTCGCCGACGAGTTTCCCGATGGTGTCTGGCTGGTCGAGCTCGCGCCGGTTGCCGACGCCGACTCCGTCCCCGACGTGTTCGCCACCGCGCTCGGGATCACCCCCCGCGCCGGCGTGCCGATCACGCAGACGCTGGCCGAGGCGCTCGCCGGTCGGCGACTCCTGGTGCTCCTCGACAACTGCGAGCACGTCGTGGAAGCGGCGGCGGCAACGGTCGAAGTCATCCTCGCCCGGTCTGACACCGTCACCGTGCTCGCGACGTCGCGCGAAGGTCTTGGCGCGGTTGGCGAGCACCTGGTACCGGTCCCACCGATGCCGCTCGACGGCGGCGCGGCGTCGGCCGCGGTCGCCCTCTTCGTCGCGCGTGCCCGCGCGGTCGACCCAACGTTCGCGCTCGACGATGGTGCGACTGCCGACGCGGTGACCGAGATCTGCCGCGGCCTCGACGGGCTCGCGTTGGGGATCGAGCTGGCGGCAGCGTGGACGGTCTCGCTGACGCCGGTCGACCTGCAACAGCGACTGGTCGCCAACCGCTTTCGGTTGCTGACCGGCTCGAAGCACCAGCGCAGCCTGCGCGAGACGGTCGCGTGGTCGTACGAGCTGCTGGACGACGAGGAACGGGCGGTGCTGATGCACGCGTCGGTGTTCGCCGGCGGGTTCGACGTCGACGGCATCGCCGAGGTGGTCGGCATCGACGATCCCATCGACGTCCTCGACCACCTCCACTCACTCGTGCGCAAGTCGCTCGTCGTCACCAGCCGTGTCGCGGGCACCGTCCGCTACAGCCTGCTCGAGACGATCCGTCAGTTCGCGGAGTACGAGCTGGCCGAGATCGGCGACCTCGACCGCGACCGCGATCGGCACGGGGCCTACTTCGCGCGCGTGGTGACCGCTCGGTGGGACGAGTGGAACGGGCCCGGGTTCCACGATGCCGTCGGCTGGGTGACGACCGAGTTCGCGAACCTGCGCGCCGCGTTCCGCTGGAGCGCCGCGCAGGGCGACGCCCAGACCGCGGCCGACATCGCCGCGCACTCGGCAATGATCGGCGTTTCGACCGAGCTGTTCGAGGCGGTCGGTTGGGTGAACGAGATCATCGACGCGGCGACGACCGCTGACGTGCGTTCGTCTGCCGCGCCTGTATACCGCGGCCGGTTACAGCTGCTTCACCGGACGGCCCGAGCAGGCCGTCGCCCACGCGCAGACCGCCCAGCGCCTGGAGGCGGACCCGCGCTACGACGGCTTCGAACCTGGCTGGGCCACGTTCATCGAGGCGCTCGCCCAGGTGTACTGCGGACGCCTCGACGACTACCTGGAGCTCACCCACCAGGTGGCGGATCTCCCCGGATCGGCGCGCGCCCACGGCCTGCCCGGGTACGTCGACGGCCTCCAGGCGACGGGACGCGTCGACGAAGCGCTCGCGCTGGTGGAGGAAGCGGTCGACACCGCACGCGCCTACGGCAACGGTTGGTTGATCGCGTACGCGCTCTGGGTGCGCGGGTCCGTGTACGCGCACGGAGATCCCGCCCGAGCCCTCGCCCTGTGGCGCGAGGCGCTCGACGTCGTCCACCGAGCACGGGATCAACTTCTTCGAAGGGTTCATCGCGCGCGATGCCGCGCTGCTCCAAGCTCGCCGACGCGATGCCGGCCGAGTCGATCGACCTGTTCGACGCCGCCATCGATTCCTTCCGCCGTTCCGGCAACGTCGCGCAGCTCGGCATCACGGTGGCGAGCGTGACGTCACTGTTCGACCGCATCGACGCCCCGGAGGCGGCGGCGACGCTGTACGGCGCCATCACGGGAGCGGCAGGTGGCGACCACCATCTGCGCGACCTCTCCGACCTCGCCGACCACATCGCGTCGTGCTTGGGTCCCGATCGGTTCGCTGAACGCGTGTCCGAGGGGTCGACCTTGGAGCTCAGTTCGGCCGCGCTCTACGCGCACGAGCAACTGCAACTGGCGCGCGAGCGGCTGGCGACGCGGGCGGCAACTCCTGATCGCCCCGGCGACCTGAGCCGTCGGGAGGTGGAGGTTCTCCTCCTCGTCGCCGACGGCCTCACCACGCGGGAGATCGCCGACCGGCTCTACATCTCGCCGAAGACCGCCGACCACCACATCCAGCACATCTACACGAAGATCGGCGTGTCGAGCCGGGCCGCCGCAACCCTCTGGGCCTTCCAGCACGGCGTCGTCGTCTGACCGCACCCCCACGTCTCGCGCGTCACCGCCTCCACGAACGAAATGGGGAGATCTCCCGATGCGGTGGGGACCCCCTTCTCCGTACGGTCGACGAACCGTTGCAACACCGCGACGGACGTTCCCGAGGAGGGGCACCAATGATCCTGGCAACGACGAAGGTCGAGGACTTCGACCGCTTCGTGGAGATCTTCTCGACCAAGGGTGCCGAGAAGCGCAAGCAGCACGGCAGCAAGGGCTCGACCGTCTTCCGTGACCCGAGCGAGGACGACCGGGTCTGGGTGCTCTTCGACTGGGACGCCGAGGGCTGGCAGCACTTCGTGTCCGACCCCGAGGTCCCCGCGATCCTGCAGGAGGCCGGGCACGTCGGCCGACCGCAGGCCGCGGAGCACTGCGGCACCTACGAGGCCTAGCGGCCCCCGACCATCTCGACGACAAGGAGCACGACATGACCAGCACACCGACACCTCGCGCGCCCGGCTACCAGAAGTACGTCCTCCGGTGGGACGAGCGTCCCGGAGCGGGTCCGGCGGAGTACGAGACCGCCCAGACGCGCGTCCTCGACGTGTTCCGCCAGTGGGACGTCCCCGAAGGGTTCATCTTCCACGAGTTCGTGGTGCGGGTGGGCGACTGGGGCGGGTACGCGGTGATCTCCACCGACAACCTGGCGCACGTCCACGTGCTCACCACGGCGATGGCGGCGTTCACGTTCCGGCTCGAGCCCGTGGTCGACACCATGGACGCGGTCGCGATCGAGCTCGAGGCGATGGCCTGGCGGGAGTCGCTCGGGGTGGCCGCGTCGGTCGTGTGACCACACGCCCCGCGTCGCAGCCGGAGTGAGCCGGTCCTCCGGGACCGGCTCACTCTGCGTTCGAGCAGACGCTCGCGTGGCATGCTGCGCGCTGGGACCCCGCCGGCCAGGAGGCTGCACCGTGATCGAGCTCGTCACCACTGATGGTGTGTTTCGGCTCGACGGCGGCGAGTGGGACGTCACCAACAACATCTGGATCGTCGGCGACGACCGGGAGGTGCTGGTCATCGACGCCGCGCACGACGCAACACCGATCGTGGACGCGGTCCGTGGCCGTCGGGTCGCCGCCATCGCGCTCACGCACGGGCACAACGACCACATCAACGCGGCAGTGGCGCTGCAGGACGCGGTCGACGCGCCGATCCTGCTGCATCCGGCCGACCAGATGTTCTGGCACGACCTGTATCCCGATCGAGCACCGGATCGCGAGCTGGCCGAGGGTGACGCGTTACGCGCCGGCGGTGCCGAGCTCGGCGTGCTGCACACACCCGGTCACTCGCCCGGCGGCTGCTGCTTCGTGCTCGGCGACGGCGGCCACGTGTTCAGCGGCGACACCCTGTTCTGCGGTGGCCCGGGCGCGACCGGGCGCAGCCACAGCGACCAACCGACGATCCTCGCGTCGATCCGGTCGCGTCTCCTCACGCTGCCGCCCGACACCGTCGTGCACACCGGCCACGGAGAGTCGACGACCGTGGGTGCGGAAGCGCCGCTGATCGCCGAGCTGCTCCGGGACACTGGCGCCGACCGGTCCTGATCGGGCATGCCCGCCATCGTTCGGTCGGTCGGTGACGAGCGGGACGCGCTCGCTGCCTACCTTGCGCACGAGCGCCATGTCCTGATCGTCGCGGCCTACGGGCTCACCGACGAGCAGGGGCGGATCACCCCGACCGCGAGCGCGCTGAGCATCGAGGGTCTGCTCGCGCACATGACGACGACGGAGCGGTCATGGGCATCGACGGTTGCGGGCACCCGACCACGGCGGGTCTCACCGGAACCGAATGAGACGCTGGAGCAAGTCGTCGCCGCCTACCAGCAGGCGATTGCCGAGACCGATGTGGTGATCGCCGCGGTCGACGACCTCGAGTGGGTCGTGCCGGTGCCCGAGGGAACGCGGTGGGCGCCACGCGACATCGACGGCTGGTCGGTGCGTTGGATCCTCCTCCACCTGATCCACGAGACGGCGCGCCACGCCGGGCACGCCGACATCATCCGCGAGTCGATCGACGGCGCGACCGCTCTTCCGCTCATGGCTGCGGTCGAGCAGTGGCCGCCGCGCCGGACCATCCAACCGTGGACACCTCCGACGTCGTGACGCCCGGGTTGGGGTCGCTCGGTCGCGTCAACTAGGGAAGGCGCCGTGGAAGCGATGTTCGTACCCGAGGACGACTCCTTCGTCGTCGCGACGATGCTCACCCAGGGTCCGTGGGATCCGAACAGTCAGTACGGGGGCACGCCGGCTGCACTGCTCACGTGGGCGGTGGAGCGCGTGCCCACGCTGGTGCCGATGAGGATCGCTCGGATCACCGTCGACATGCACCGCCGAGTGCCGCTCGGTCGGCTGGAGATCCGGACCGACATCGTGCGGGAGGGCAAGCGCCTCCAAATCGTGGTCGCCACCCTCCACGATCCGGACGGGGTCGAAGTGGCGCGCGCGACGGCGCTGAGGTTCCGGCTCGGCCGCGCACCCGACGCACCGCCCACGGATCCGCGTCTGCCGCCGATCGCGACGCCACCGTGGGGACCGCTGCGGCAGCAGCGGCCGCGGCCGAGCAACCTCAACGGGTTCATCGATGCCGCGGAGATGCGGGATGCCGGGAGCGCCGACGCCGCCACGACCTGGTACCGGGCGACCCGGCCCGTGGTTGCCGGGGAGGAGGCGTCCCCGACCGTGCGCCTCGCCTGGGCGTCCGACTTCACCGCGAACTCCGGCAACTACCTCGATCTGGCCCACTGGTCCGCGATCAACGCCGACCTGACCATCAACCTCGCGCGCGCCCCGCGAGGAGAGTGGACGGGTGTCGCCACCCGAGCCTGGTACGCGCAGGACGGCATCGGGCACGCGCGAGCCGACCTGTTCGACCGGGGTGGGTTCGTCGGCACCTGCACGGCGAGCCTGCTCGTCGACGAGATCGCGGCGCCCTACTGACCCACAACCACGTCGCCGGGTGGTTGGAGGAAGGAGTCAGCGGTCGCCGATCGCGCCTCTCGTCAGCTGATGACGTACTGCAGGCCGACCGGACGCGCCTGCGACGGTCGGATCATCGCGTCGGACGGGCTGCGACCGTCGCGGCCGGTGGCGCGCTCAAGATCACGGCGGCGATCCATGTCTGCATTTCGTCGACGTTCAGCTCCGTCGCGTCGATGTTGTGGCCGCTTGCGGTCTGCTGGAAGGAGACGCCGTCGGTCCAGGTCGGTTCGGGTCCGTCGTCGCCGCGTGCGCGGGTCCAGGCCTGGGCGAGGGGGAGGCCCTGGGTCGTCGACACCACGAGGCCGTCGGTGGCGCCGTACGCGAGGAACGCGGGCGGCGCGCCGGCGTCGAGGTGCGGAGCGATGCTCGCGGCCGTCATCTTCGCGGGGTCGCAGAGGTCGAACTGGGTGACGGGGCAGTCGAGGAACGCGGTCATGAGTCCCGGGGCCCACCCGCCGGCGCCACCGAACGTGGAGAAGTCACTCACGCCGACGAAGTCGAGCACACCCTGCACCCGTGGTGACACGGCGGCGAGATCGGCGGGCAGTGCGGGGTCGACGAACACCCCGGGTGCCGCCGCGGCCAATGCGGCGAGGTGGCCGCCGGCGGAGGCGCCCGCGAGCATCACGTGGCGGGGATCGAGGTTCCAGGTGGTCGCGTGGGCCTTGACGAATCTCACGGCGCGGTCCACGTCGGTGTCGGGGACGGGGAAGCTGTTCACGAACGAGCCGTCGGGTGCGGTGGTCACCAGCCGGTAGTCGATCGAGACCAACGCGATGCCGCGGTCGACCTGGGCGAGGAGGAAGTCGGGGATCACCGATCGGGAGCCGCCGATCCAGCCGCCGCTGTGCAGGTAGATCATCACCGGGAACGGGCCCGCGCTGCCGGCGGGGAGATGCACGTCGAGGAGCTGCTCGGGAAGCGGCCCGTACGCGACGCCGCTCACCACCGGTGCGGTCTGCGCCGCGGCCGACGTGGGTACGGCACCCACGAACGCCACCGCCGCCAGCAGCAAACTCAGCACCGCCAGCATCCTCAACGAGCGCTTCGACCTCGTCCTTGCTGCCTCGCCACGCTGCGCCATGTCGTGCTCCTCGTCCCGATGCCCCGATCGGGGGCCTCAGACGGAGCGTGCGACGATCGAACCGGCGTGTCTGCGCCAGTTGACGCACAGCACCTGCGACGTGCGTCGCATTCGCTCGCGGCGGTCAGCCGGCGAGGGAGGTGAGCGCGTTCGGGTCGAGGATCGTGATCGTCCGACGACCGGTCGCCACGAGACCGCGATTTCGAAGCGCGCCGAGCGCGCGGGCGACCGACTCACGGGACGCACCGATGAGGCCCGCGATCTCGTCCTGCGACAGTCGCACCTGGATCTGGCCGGCCTCGCCTGACCCTTGGTCGGTCACCAGGTCACCGAGCAGTCGCGCGACCCGAGACAGCGCGTCGTAGGTGCCGAACTCGGCGCGGCGGCGGTCGGCCTCACGGAGCCGACCGATCAGCATCCCGACGAGCTGCAGGCCGGCTCCCGGCTCGTCGGCGACGAACGCCCGGAACTCGTCAGCGGAGAGCAGCCGAACCGTCAACGGCTCGAGCGCCACCGCGGTCGCGACCCGAGGCCCACGGTCGAACGCCGCAAGCTCACCGACCAACGCGCCCGGGCCACGAACCCCCAACACCGCCTCCCCACCCTCAGCGGTGGTGACGAGCACCTTCACCCGACCCTCGACGATCACGACGACGAAGTCACTGCGATCACCTTCGCAGAACACGCGAGCGTTCCGCGGGTACCGACGCGGACGTCCGGCGTCGAGCAATGCCGTTCGGGCAACCTCGGAAAGGCCGCGGGTGAAGTCGCCGATCGAGTTGCCCGCTGCGACCACTGCGAGGACCGTAGCGCCGCGGGACTTTCCGGACAAGGGTCACACCAGCGCCGGTTGTGCGTCACGTGACACAGACGCGGCCCGGGGACGGGCGCACGCTCGACGAGCAGAGAGGCGTCCACTCCTCCGGGGAGGTTCCCATGCAACGTTCATGGATCAACACCGAACTCGCGCAGGTGGCTCTGTTCGAGGGACTGTCCAAGCGGGAGCTCCGCCACGTGTCCACCATGACGACTCGGGTGGAGGTGCCGGCCGGACGCGTCCTCGTCAAGCAGGGGGCACCAGGACAGGAGTTCATCGTCGTGATCGACGGCGAGGTGCAGGTCGTGCGGGGTGACCGGCTGATCGCGACGCGAGGACCGGGGGAGCACGTCGGGGAGATGGCGCTCGTCGACCGCCGGCCTCGGAGCGCGACCGTGATCGCGAGCACACCGGTCGTGATCGAGGTGATGAGTCGCCCCGACTTCCGAGACCTCATCCACGGAGTTCCCGACGTCGCGGCTCGGATCGCCGCGACGGTCGCCGAACGCCGTGCCCACCTCGACGCCGAGACCGGCGATGCCGCCCGACGCGAGCTCGCGCTCGCGGTCGCGCGTCCTGCCGTCTGATCAGCGCGCGCCCGTACGACCACCTTGTGGCCCAGCGGGTCTGATGCGATCATCTGGTCCAGAGGGAACAGAAGGAGTGATATGCGTGCGTTCGCTCGTCGTCATGATGCCGCGTCCGCCGGGGTCGATCCTCCTCCCGGCGTGCGTGACGACGGCCCGATCGTCGACGCCTACCGCTTCCTCCAGGTCATGGTCGGGATCATCGCCATCCTGTTGCCGGTGGTCACCGTCTTCTTGGTGTGGATGATCGACGGTGGAGAGGTGCGCGGATCGATCAGCGCGTACTACTACACGCGGATGGGTGCGTACTTCGTCGGGAGCATGTGTGCGCTCGGAGTGATCTTCGCGTCGTACCGCCATCATCCGCGACCTGAATACGTGCTCGACAACCGGCTGAGCAACATCGCCGGCGTCCTCGCCGTCATCGTCGCGCTGGTCCCGACCTCGAGCGAACGCAACCCGACCGGGTGGTCGTCGGTCGCGAGAACGATCCACCTCACCTCCGCCGCCGTACTGCTGTTCATCCTCGCGTTCTTGGCGTACTACCGATTCACCTTGCCGAAGGACTCGGACCACACGACGCCGACGAAGCACCGGCAGAACCAGCTCTATCGGTGGTCCGGGAGGATCATCGTGATCGGGGTCGCGGCGATGGCACTCGCGAGTTGGCGCCATGCCGGTCCGTGGGTTCCCCTGACGTCCGAGTCGATCGCGGTCATCGCCTTCGGAGTTGCGTGGCTCGTGAAGAGCGAGAGCTTCCGGCCGATCGCCGCATTCAAGGCCGCTCGTGCGTGACGGCGTGTTGACGCGCTCCTTCATCAAGGGCGCGGAGCTCCTCGACCGCAGGTGGGGCTGGCACCGCCTGCCGAAGGTGCTTGCCGTCCCCACGATGAGCGGCCTGCGCATGGCGCTGCGTCGTCAGAACCTCTTCGACACCAGCGGGATGGACGTGGCCTGGGGCCCCGAGGTACCCGTCCCGGGTCGTACGCGGACGCGATCGGTCGACGGCACCGCAACCGATCCGCTCCGCGAGGAGATGGGCCGCGCCGGCAGCCGTTTCGGGCGCAACGTCCCGCTCGAGCACACCTACCGCAAGGAAGTGCTCGAGCCGAACCCGCGTACGGTGAGCACCGAGCTCCTCGCCCGCCGTCAGTTCGTCCCGGCGACCGCGATCAACCTGCTGACCGCCGCCTGGATCCAGTTCGAGGTCCACGACTGGATGCAGCACGGCCCGCCCGGTGCGCCGCCGCCGTGGGAGGTCGTGGTCACCGACGACGACCCGTGGCCGGAGCCCCGGATGGAGATCTCGCGTACCCGGACGAATCGCCACGACGGCGACCCACCCACGTACCGCAACACCGAGAGCCACTGGTGGGATGCCTCGCAGGTCTACGGCAGCAGCCCGGAACGCGGTGGACCAGCTCAGGGCGCACAACGGGAAGGGCCATCTGAGGTTGACCGACGGGAAGATGCCGTTCGATCCACCGAACGCCGCCGTCCGGCTCGGCCGGCGACCTCGTCGGCGCGGCCAACTGGTGGGTGGGCCTCGCCATGTTCCACACGATCTTCATGCGGGAGCACAACGCGATCTGCGATCGCCTCGCGGCGAGCTACCCGACGTGGACCGATGACGAGCTCTACGACCGGGCGCGCCTGATCAACGCCGCGCTCATCGCGAAGATCCACACACTCGACTGGACGCCGTCGCTGTTCGCGCATCCCGAGACGAAGTTGGCGATGAAGGTGAACTGGTGGGGCTTCCAGGGTGAGCGCCTGACCCGGTGCTTCGGCCGGCTCACCAAGAGCGAGATCCTCAGCGGTATCCCGGGTTCGGACCTCTACTACCACGGTGCGCCGTACGCGATCACCGAGGAATTCGTCGCCGTGTACCGGATGCACCCGCTCATCCCCGACGAGTTCCGCCTCCGCTCCGGCGCCGACGGAAGCGTCGTCGACGTGCTCCCGTTCGATCACGTCGCCGGGAAGAAGACGCACGAGGTTCTCGAGCGAGTCGAGATGGCCGACCTCTTCTACTCGTTCGGCACCAGCAACCCCGGCGCCGTCGTGCTGCACAACTACCCGAACCACATGCGCGCCTTCGCTCAGCCCGACGGAACGCTGCTCGACGTCGCCACCGTCGACATCCTCCGGGATCGGGAACGTGGGGTGCCGAGGTACAACGAGTTCCGTCGTCTCTTCCGCCTCGCGCCGGCGAAGCGCTTCGAGGACTTCAGCGACGACCCGTCCGTCGTCGCTGATCTCCGCCGCATCTACTCGAACCCCGACGACGTCGACCTGATGGTCGGGATGTACGCGGAGCAGCCACCCGAGGGCTTCGCGATCAGCGACACCGCCTTCCGCGTATTCATCCTGATGGCGTCTCGCCGACTGAAGAGCGACCGCTTCTTCACCTACGACTACACCGCAGACGTGTACACGCAGGAGGGACTGGACTGGATCGCCGACAACAGCATGGCGTCGGTCATCCGACGTCACTACCCGACCCTCGAGCGCGCGTTGCGCGGTGTCGACAACGCGTTCCTCCCCTGGAACCCCGCGGCCAACGACGACACGAGCGAGGCGGCGGCCACCACTCGCAGCCCGGAAGGATGGCGACTGCGGCGGGGGGTCTGGAACCTGCTGGTCCGGTTCAAGTTCCGCGCCGCCAAGCCGCTCGTCGTGCCGATCCCGTCCGACCAGCCGCCCCTCACCGTGGTGCCGTTCACCCAGGGGTTCCCCGACATCCCGATCGCCGGACTCGTCGTCGCCGACCACGTGCCGGAGGACGAGTACGAGCCTCTGGTCATGCTCTTCGTCCGCGTCCAGTCGTGGCTCAACCGCGTGTTCCCACCTCGGGTCCCCGACCTCCCACCCATCGACGCCGATCCCCGGAAGGCACTCAGCGCTGCGTATCCCGCGTGTCGACGTGCGCCTACCGGTCTCCGTCGCGGCCACCCGAGTACGACGACCTCGACCTGGGAGGTGTCGCCGTCGCCAGCCCGTACGCGTGTTACGTCCAGGCCAACGGCGGTGCGACCTTCGAGTGGGACCTGGCCGGTCTCGACCGCTTCGAGTGCCACGCCGGGCTCCGTGCGCCGGCCGCCCGCGTCGAGTTCGATCTCGACGAGCGTACCCGTCGTCTCCGCGCCGTGACGATCGACTGCGAGCTGGGTGTCGTGCACCCTGGTGATCACGACTGGCACGCGGCGCAGCACCTGGCCATGTGCGCGCTCGCAACCCACGTCACGCTCGTGCGGCACTTCAATTGGATCCATCTCGTGTGCGGCGGGCCGCTGGCGCTCGTGACGCACGACCGCCTGCCGCCGGCGCACCCGATCCGACGGCTGCTGCAACCGCACGTCCACGCGACGCAGTTCAGCAACCGGATCGTGACCCTGCCCCAGATGGAACGGGGCGGCGACTTCGAGAGCGTGTTCAGCTTCACCCACCGTGGGATGTGCGAGCTCTTCGAGGCGACGATCGGGGAGTTCGACCTGCGGGTCATGGAGCCGGGCGTCGATGCCACGCGGCGGGGGATCGCCGGGCTCGCCCTCGACCAGCCGGCGCTCGACAACCGGGCCGCGATCATGCGCGTGATCCGCGCCCACGTGGACCGGTACCTGGCGCTCTACTACGACGACGCCGCCATCGCGTCGGACGAAGCATTCGTCCGATGGCTCCACGACCTGCGCGCGTTCGTACCCCACGGCGTCGACGAGCTGGTCGGTTCCCCCGTGACGGTGGGTGGCGCGGCTGCCCTGCTGGCGACCCTCATCTACATGGCGAGCGTCGACCACGAGATCGTCGACTCGGGCGTGTGGGACTACCAGCTGTGGAGTGACGTCCAACCGGTCCGCGTCTCCCGGAACGGTCAGCGGATGCCGCTCGACGTCTACCAACGGCTCGTGAACTCCAACTTCATCCTGAACGTCGACCGCACCCGCCTCATGAGCGACTTTTCGTATCTCGCAGTGGATCAGCGTGGTGCTGACGCGTTCCTCCGGTTCCGCCGCGACCTGGTCGAACTGCAGGAGACCATGGATCGGGCACCCGCGGCGTGTTGGCGGATCGAACCGCGTCAGTTGAAGGCGAACATCAACTATTGACCGGGCGTGGCAGTACGACGATCGCCGGACGCGACCGCGCTACTACTGCCACAATGACCGTGTGATCGAGGAGGGTCTGCCGCGCGACGGTCGCCTCACGACGGCCACCGTCCTGGTGTGCGACCTCGTCTCGTCCACTCAGCAACGCACCACGCTGGGTGACGATGCCGCCGACCGGCTCGCGGTGTGGCTCGACGAGACGCTCCGGTCCGCGGTGGCGAGCTCGCACGGCCGGGTCGTGAAGTCGACCGGCGACGGTCTGATGGCGGTCTTCGACGCCGCGACCGACGCGCTCAGCGCCGCCGTCGCGGTGCAGCAGGCGACGGAGTGGCGCAACGCGCACACGCCGGAGATGGAGCAGCTCGTGCTGCGGATCGGCGTGAGTGCCGGCGACGTGCGCTTCGTGGCGCACGACTGCCACGGCACGCCGGTCGTGGAGGCCGCCCGACTCGAGTCCGCCGCGGAGCCGGGCTCCATCTTCGTGAGCGCGCTCGTCCGTTCCCTGGTCGGGAGCCGCGGGAGTCACACGTTCGAGTTGGTGGGTTCGCTCGAGCTGAAGGGCCTTCCCGGACCGGTCGAGACCTTCCGGGTCGTGTGGGAGCCTGCGACCGACGCCGGTGTGCCGGAACCCTCGCCGCGGGCGACCGCGCCGCCGCGGGTTCCGCTGCCCGATCGGCTCGCCGTGCGTCCTTCCGTGGGCGTGATCGGGTACGACACCGAGCAGGAGGTCATGGCGGACGCGGCGAACCGCGTCGCCGGTGGCGAGGGCCGTGAGGTGCTCCTGGTCTCGGGTGAGGCGGGGCTCGGGAAGACCACGGTCGCCGCCGCCGCCGCTCGCGCCGCCTTCGACGACGGCGCGTGCGTGCTGTTCGGCCATTGCGAAGAGGATCTGGCGACGCCGTACCAGCTCTTCGCCGAAGCCTTCGGGCACTACGTGGCCCACGCGCCGGAGGACCGGCTGCGCGCGCACGTCGAGGCGTATGGATCGGAGCTCACGCGCGTCGTGCCGGCACTTGCCCGTCGCATCCCCGGGCTCCCTCCGTCGAAGGCCACCGACCCCGACACGGAACGGTTCCTGCTCTTCGCGGCGGCCGTCGGCCTGCTCACCGCCATCTCCGAGCAGCAACCGGTCGTCCTGGTGCTCGACGACCTGCAATGGGCCGACGAGGCGAGCCTCATGCTGTTCGACCACATCGTCGCCGGGGAACCGGCGGTGCGCGTCCTGCTGGTGGGCATCTTCCGCGACGACGAGGTCGCGCGCGGACGCGCGCTCCGCGAGACGCTCGGTGAGCTCCAGCGGCATCTCGGGGTCACCCGCCTGGAGCTCCGCGGGTTCGACAACGCCGGCGTCGTCGCGCTCATGGAAGCCCTCGCCGGCTATCCACTCGGGGACGACGAGGTCGGCCTCGCCGACGCGGTCTACCGGGAAACCGACGGCAACCCGTTCTTCGTGAACCAGGTGTTACGACACCTCGTCGAGACCGGCGCGCTCTACCAGGACTCGTCGGGCCACTGGGCGGCGAAGGGCTCGTTCGCGGAGGTCGCGCTCCCCGACAGCGTCCGCGAGGTGGTCGGCGGCCGTGTGGTGAGGCTCGGCGAATCGGCCGAGGGCGCGTTGGCCCTCGCCGCGGTGATCGGTCGCGACTTCGACCTGGAGTTGCTCGCGAGGACCGCGACGCGCTCCGAGGAGGAGCTCATCGACATGCTCGACGCGGCGTCGCGCGCCGCTCTCGTGCGGGAGGAGAAGGACACTCCGGGCAGCTACCACTTCGCCCACGCGCTCATCCAGCACACGCTGTACCAGGACCTCGGGCCGACCCGGCGCGCGCGAGCGCACCGACGGGTGGCGGAGGCACTCGAGGAGCTCTGCGCGGATCGGCCCGGCACCCGAGTGGGTGAGCTCGCCCGGCACTGGACCAACACCGCCACGCCCGAGGGTCTCGTCAAGGGGATCGGGTACTCGCGCCAGGCAGGGGACGCCGCGCTCGACGCCCTCGCGCCGTCGGACGCGCTCCTCGCGTACACCCAGGCGCTCGATCTCCTCGCGGAGGCGGGACCGAGCGACCCGGTGCTCGCGATCGACCTCGCCATCGGGCTCGGCACCGCGCAGCGTCAGGTCGGGAAGCCGGCGTTCCGTGACACGCTGCTGGGCGCGGCTCGCCAGGCGATCGCGCTCGGCGACACCCCCCGGTTGGTGGCTGCCGCGCTGGCCGCACACCGCGGGCTGTTCAGCAACTTCGGCGCGATCGACAGCGAGCGGGTCGCGATCTTCGAAGCGGCGCTGGCGCAGGTACCCGCGAACGATCCGGACCGCGCGCTGATCCTCGCGACGTACTGCCTCGAGATCGTGGTCGGGAGCACGCTGGAACGCCGCCATGAGTTGGCCGACGAGGCGCTGGCGATCGCGGACGCGACCGGCGATGACGCGGTCATCGTCCGTGTGCTGAACAACGTGGCCTATGCGCTGATGTCGCCCCCGATGCTCGAACAGTCGCTCGTCCGGACGGCCGACGCACTGGAGCGCGCCGCGCGGGTCGGTGACCCCGTGTTGCACTTCTTCGCCGCCAACTGGCGCCGGCAGGCGTGCGCCCAGGCCGGTGAGCTCGCGGAGATGGACCGCTGCACCGAGATCATGGAGGATCTGACCCACCAGCTGAACCAGCCGATGCTGAGCTGGGTGCACGTCTTCGGGCTGGCCTGGCTCGCGATCATCCGGGGTGACACCGAGGACGCCGAGCGGTTCGCCGCGGAGGCGCTCGAGATCGGCACCACGAGCGGCCAACCCGACGCCGCGTTCATCTACGGCGGGCAGCTCATGATCATCCACCACCAGCGGGGCGGGCTCGACCAGTTGCGCGAGCTCATGGAGGAGATGGCGGCGGGCACACCGAGCCTGGCCGGGGTGCTCTCGGGCGCGCTGGCGATCGCCGCCATGGAGTCGAACCGGCCCGAGGATGCACGTCGGCGGCTCCAGACCTTCGCCGAGCACGGGTTCGAGCTCGAGATGAACCCGGTATGGATCACCGGCATGGTGTTCTTCGCCGATGCCGCGATCGAGCTCGGCGATCCGGCCTTCGCCGGTCCGCTGTACGAGCGGCTCGCGCCGTGGGGAGACCAGTGGTCCGACAACGGTGCCACCGCCGCGAACCCGATCTGCCACTACCTCGGAGGTCTCGCGGCGGTCCTCGGCCGCGACGACGACGCGGACGTGTTCTTCGCCCGTTCCGCGACGATGTGTCGCGGGATCGGCGCGCAGTTCTTCCTCGCGCAGACCGAGCTCGTGTGGGGTCGCATGCTCGCCCGTCGTGGCCGTGCCGAGGATCTCGACCGCGCGCGTGACTTGCTCGCGCGTGCGCGATCGTCCGCCATCGACAAGGGCTATGCGAGCGTCCTCGCCCGTGCCGACGAGGCGATCCGGCTGCTGGACGCCTAACCAGCGGGCCCGACGCGGGTGGTGACGACTGCATCGGGGTAACCACCTCGGACGACTCGTGACGCGAAGGAGACGTGGACGATGGCGAAGCTCTCTGCGAAGCAGCGCGAGAAGCTCCCGGCCAAGGCGTTCGGGCTTCCCGAGAAGGCTCGCTCGAAGCAGGCGAGGAGGGAATCGGGGAACTATCCGATGCCCGACCGAGGCCACGCCATCAGCGCCATCCGGCGCTCGGAAGCGGAGCGTGCGGCCGGCAACCTCACGAAGGACGAGTTCGAGCGGATCAACCGGAAGGCCCGAAAGATCCTCGAGAAGAAGAAGCGCTGAGCACCGGGTCGCCATGGTTGACAGTGCCCGAAACGTCTGACATCTTGCGGTGATGACCACCATCTACAACGACGCGATGGCCGAGATCCAGGAGGAATCGGGCGGTCGCATGTATCCGATGGCGATCCTCCCGTGGTGGGACCTCGACGCCGCGGTCGCCGAGGTGTCGCGCGTGCATGCGCTCGGTCTCCGTGGCTACCCCGACAGTCTCGATCGCGCTGGCCGAACCGCTGCGCGCGATCGAGCCGGGGGTGCGCCGCAAGATCCTCAGCTCCAACGCGGCCACGCTGTACCGGATCCCAGTGCCGGACGCTGCGTGACCGACACCGTTCTGCGGGCTCACAGCGACGTCACCGCCGACTTCCTCACCGAGGTGCTCCGTGACGCCGATCTGATCGGCGACGCCACCGTCGTCGACGCGCCGGCCGAAATGGTCGGCGCCGGCCTGATGGGCATCTGCGCGCGCTACCACCTCCGCCTCGACCGCGACGTGCCCGGCGCGCCGAGCACCGTGATCGGCAAGTTCGCGGCGCAGGATACGACCGCGCGCGAGTTCATGGCGTCGAGCGGCTACCGCAACGAGCTCTGCTTCTACCAGCACTTCGCGTCGAAGGTCTCGATCAACGCGCCGCGCTGCGCGCACGCCGCCATCGACGACAACGGGTGGTTCACGCTCATCCTGGCGGACTGCGCGCCGATGGAACCGGGCGACCAACTCCGCGGCTGCACCGTGGGCCAGGTCGAGGCGGCGGTCCGCGAGCTCGTCGGCCTGCACGCACCGCTCTGGGACGCCGACGAGCTCGAGACCCACGCCTGCTTCGCCGACCGGGTCAACGTCGAGCCCGAGCTACTGGTCGCCGGGTTGCAGGCGGTGGTCCCCGGCTTCGTTGACCGCTACGGCGCCACGTTCGCGCCCGACGAAGTGGCGTTCTACGAGCGGTTCGGCGAGTCGGTCGGGAGCTGGTTCGCGGCCCGCCCCGCGGGACGTTCGCTCGTGCACAGCGACTACCGGCCCGACAACCTCCTGTTCTCGCACGAGGAGACGCCGTCGGTCGCGGTGGTCGACTGGCAGGGCTTCACGCGTGGCTCGGCCATGAGCGACGTGTCGTTCCTGATCGGGAACGCGCTCACGCCCGACGTACGGCGCGCCCACGAGGACGAGCTCGTGCGCGCGTACCACGCAGAGCTCGCCGCGGCTGGGGTGTCGTCGTACCCGTTCGACGAGTGCTGGGACGACTATGGGTGTTCGCTGCTCTCCGCGTTGCTCACCACGATCTTCGGCGCGATGTACGGCGCTCGCACCGAGCGCGGTGACCGGATGTTCGAGCTGATGGGCGTGCGCCACGTGCGCCAGATCCTCGACCTTGGTGCCGATCGGTTCCTCGGCGAGTGAGGTCGTTCGCGATAAATGTGTTGACACGCGCGTCGCGCCTCGGCATGATGTCTCTCCTATGGCACTCATGTTCACCGTCGAAGTGACGCTCCAGGGTGCAAGCCCTGTTGAGCGTCGGCGCGCACGCGTGCCGAGCGGGTCACGACCTCGGACACGAGGCGCGACCCGGGCGTCGGGAAGCCGTCAAAGACGGCAACCCCGACGGGCGCTGGTAGCACGCAGCGTTCGCGCCGCAGCTCACCAGCGCTTCCTCGCACACCGCGCACGACGTCATGCGCGCGTTCTTCCACATCCAATGCGCTCGAGTCACGGTGGCGTCGCGGTCTCCAACACCGACGACCGGAGGTTCGACTCCTTCCGGGCGTGCGCACACCGGATCACCAGTCCGGGCACCAGCTCTTTGACAACTGCAGAGGCATCGTTCCCGGGACCGCGTCACGGCGGTCCCGGGACGGGTCGGTCGCGTCGTGGCGCGGCGTCGACCGACCCACACCTGCGCGTCACGCCTGACTGGTAGGGCACCGGGCTCTTACCCCGGAACAGACTGGGTTCGAGGCCCAGGGCGCGTACCGAGCCGCCGTAGCTCAGCCAGTTGGAGCGCCGGCCCGTCAAGCCGGAGGTCGCGGGTGCGAATCCCGTCGGTGGCGCGCTCGTCGACGTGGCCGAACGGACAAGGCACCGGCTTACGAATCCGGAGGTTGCAGGTTCGACCCCTGCCGTCGACGCCCATCTCGCCGTAGCTCAGTGGAGCAGAGCACCGCCCTCCGAAGGCGGGGGTCGCACGTTCGAATCGTGCCGGCGAGGCCCGCTCTGCCGGCCCTTGTAGCTCAGGAGAGGAGCACGTCCCTGGTACGGACGAGGTCGTGGGTGCGAATCCCACCGAGGGCCCCACGGAAGGGATCCGGCCAGATGAGGAGCCCGTTTGCTACGCGGGTACGGGTCGACAACCCGTGTGGGTGCGAGTCCCACCCCTTCCGCTCGTGGAAGCGATCCGGCCGGATGAGGAGCCTGTCCCGAAAACAGGTAGGGGTCGCGAGACCCTTGGGCGTTCGAGTCGCCCCGCTTCCTCCACACGCCGCGATGGTCGAGAGGTCAAGACACCGGGCCCTCAACCCGGAGACCGGGGTTCGAGTCCCCGTCGCGGTACCCGTGCACTCCATCCCATCCATGCCAGGTGGTCGAGCGGGAAGACGTCCGGCTGTTACCCGGAAGGCGGGGGTTCGAGCCCCTCCCTGGCAGCGCAACGCCCGGTGGCCGAGGATCCAGGCGCGTGGTCTGCAGACCGCGAGACGAGGGTGAGAGTCCCTCCCGGGCGTCCATCGCAACATGTGGCGTCGTCCAACGGCAGATGCCGGCCGCCACGCCGGCACGTGCTCGAGGCAGAACACCGAGACAGACGACAGAAAGGGGGCGAGCATGCCCACCAACATCAACGACAAGCTCATCTCGTGGGCGAGCGAGATCGACGAGCAGACCATCCGCCAAGCGCAGAAGACCGCTCGCCTCCCGATCGTCGAGGGTCACGTGGCGCTCATGCCCGACGCGCACGTCGGCATGGGCGCGACCGTCGGGTCGGTGATCCCCACGAACGGCGCGGTGATCCCGTCGGCGGTCGGCGTCGACATCGGCTGCGGCATGATCGCCACGGAGCTCGACGTCACCGAGGACCAGCTTCCCGACACGCTCGAGCCGCTGCTCGGCCGCATCGAGCACGGCGATCCCCGCGGGTGTCGGTCGCGGTCACGACGCGGTCGCGGCGCAACGCGCGACCGTTGGCTCGCCGCGCACCGGCCGGCCACCGAGCTGGTCGGCCGACCAGGCGCACCGCGCCGCGAAGCAGTTCGGCACGCTGGGTTCGGGGAACCACTTCTTCGAGCTCTGCGTCGACGAGCGTGGCCGCGTGTGGGTGGTGCTGCACTCGGGCAGCCGTGGCATCGGCAACCAGCTCGCCACGATGCACATCGCCACGGCACGCAACCTCGCGAAGGTGCTCGAGCTGCGACTCGAGGATCCCGGACCTCGCGTACTTCATCGAGGGCACGCCGGAGTTCGACGCGTACGTCGCCGACATGCTCTGGGCTCAGGAGTACGCGCGGGCGAACCGTGACCAGATGATGGACAACGCGATGCGCGAGGTGTTCGCGTTCCTCGGCTTCGGCCGGGAGACGCAGCGCATCAACTGCCATCACAACTTCACCCAGCGCGAGGTGCACGACGGTCGCGAGCTGTGGGTGACCCGCAAGGGCGCGATCCGGGCCGACACCGGCGATCTCGGTGTCATCCCGGGCTCGATGGGCACGCGCAGCTACATCGTGGCCGGCAAGGGCAACGCGGCGAGCTGGCGGTCGTGCTCGCACGGTGCGGGCCGCCGGTACAGCCGCACCAAGGCCAAGAAGCTCTTCACCGAGGCCGACCTCGCCGAGCAGATGGCGGGCAAGGTCTGGCTGTCGAGCCGGGCCGGTGCGCTCGCTGGACGAGATCCCGGCCGCGTACAAGGACATCGACCAGGTGATGGCCGACCAGGCCGACCTGGTGGAGGTCCTGCACACGCTGCGTCAGGTCCTCAACTACAAGGGCACCTGACGCGGCACTGCGATGATGCCCCGCCCGGAACGGGCCGGGCGGGGCCGCGCGTGGGCGAGGAAGCGAGCGTGAGCGGCCCGGGTATCCCGGGCCGTAGCGAGCGACCCGTGGGCGAGGTGTCACCGGTTGCACGTCGGCGCCCCATGCCGAAGGAGAGGGTTCGACTCCCTCCGACCACACACATCTGCACGTCTGCCGGCGAGGTCCTGAAGGTAAGGACGCTCGGCCCGTACCCGAGAAGCAGCGGGTTCGATCCCCGCCGCCGGCCCGATGCCGCCCGATGCGACAGACCGGGGGTTGCTTCTTCACGCTCCCCAGTGACGCCCTCACGGGCCCCTCCGGTCGCCCGGTACCCGGGCGGCATTCCACGACGCCAATGGTCTCGAAGCTCTGACGGTGGAGCGGCCGGTCGAAACCCGGCAGGGGGAGGTTCGAGCACTCCCGGGACCACGCACACGCACGGGCGTGAGCCAGACGGGGAAGGCACCGCGCTGATACCGCGGGATGACGTGGTTCGACTCCACGACGCCCTACGCACACGACGAGTAGGTCAGCTGGCAGACCGCCTCCCTCACATGGAGGAAGCCGGGGGTTCGAGTCCCTCCTCGTCGACGGTGGCCGAGGTCCGAAGTGGTCGAGACGCCGGGTCGTGGCCCCGGAGGAAGCCGGTTCGAGTCCGGCCGGTCACACCGCGAGGGATCTGGTGATCAGCGGGGCCTCATACGCCCTGCAGGCGGGTTCGATTCCCGCCCTCGCCACCAGGGCCGGTGGCGCAATCCGGAAGCGCAGCTCCCCTGCAAGGAGAAGGTTGCGGGTTCGAATCCCGCACGGTCCACCGAGCGACGACTGTTCCAGCTGACGTAGCCCAACTGGAAGAGGCACGGCGCTCAGACCGCCGTCAGTGCGGGTTCGACTCCCGCCGTCAGTACCGCCGACACCTGGACGTGGCGCAATGGGAGCGCACCGGCATCGGAAGCCGGGGGTTGGGAGTTCGAATCTCTCCGTCCAGACCAGAACCGATCAGTGCGAGGTGGTGGAACTGGTACCACGCCTGCCTCTGAAGCAGGAGCTCCGGGTTCGAGTCCTGGCCTCGCAGCCACCCGATGCCTCTGCAGTTGTCGCGCTCCTTGACAGTCGAGTCGGCCTGCTGCGCAGGTGGGGGTTCCTTCTTGACTCCTGAGGTCACGGGTTCGAGTCCCGTCGCCCGCTTCGGGCGTAGCTCAGTGGCAGAGCACTGGACCGCGTCCTCCGCCGCCCTGGTTCCCAGGCCGACTCCGATCTCCGGTCAGCTGCGAAGGACGGGCGTACTTCCTCTGGCGTGAAGGGCCTTCGGGCCTGCCGTTCGAATCGGCGTTGCTCGTCCACCTCGGTTCCCTGACCGGACGTTCTCAGCACCACCGACAGCACACGAGAGGTACAACGACATGGCCAAGTTCTCGGGCACCAAGCGGCAGCCGCGCCGCATCAACCTGACCGCGCCGATCCGCACGCGGCTGGCGGCGCACGTTCACGCACGAGGGGGGCGTCGGCGTACGCGCGCGATGCCGAGTCCGAGCTCTTCCTCCTGGCCGTTACGAACATGGTCGGCGAGGACACGTTCTACGAGCGCGCCGCCGTGCGCGACGCACGGTTCGTCGACCTCGTCCACGAGGTGACCACGGCGAACCCGGCGTTCATCGCGGGCGGCGACGTCGAGGCGGGCAAGATCGGTCTCGTGCAGTACCTGCGTGAGTCGATGCTGATGCGATCGGCTGCGGTCGTGATGGCGGCGGAGTACGTCGCCGCGGGTGGTGCCCGTGGCCGGTCGGTGATCGCGCGCGCCCTCCAGCGGGCGGACGAGCCCGCCGAGATGATCGGCTACTGGCTGACCACGCACGGCCGCAACCTCCCGATGCCGATCAAGCGCGGTGTCGCCGACGCGGTGCGTCGGCTCTACACCGAGCGCGCCGCGCTGCGCTACGACGGCCTCGCGCCGCCAGATCCGCATGGCCGACGTGATCGAGCTCGTGCACCCGTCGCCGCGCGACCCGGCCCAGTCGGCGCTGTTCGAGTACCTGCTGGACCGCCGGCATCACGACGACGCGCTCGCCGACCCGGCGGTGCTGCCGATGCTGGCCGCGGCGGCCGCGCTCGACGCGACGCCGGTCGGCGAGCGACGCGGGCTGCTCCGTGCGGCGTGGCGCGACCGCGCTCGCCGGACGCGGGCATCTCGTGGGAGCGCCTGTCGGGCTGGCTGCCGGGCGGCATGGATGCCGAGGCGTGGGAGGCGGTGATCCCGTCGATGGGCGCGATGGCGCTGCTGCGCAACCTCCGCAACTTCGACGAGGCCGGCATCGGCGAGGCGACGGTCGAGGTGGTCATCGACACGATCACCGACTCCACCGAGGTCGCGAAGGCGCGACTGTTCCCGTACCAGGTGTGGGCCGCGTACCGGCACGCACCGTCGGACAACTGGAAGCGCGCGCTCGGCCGCACGCTCGATCACACGGTTGCGAACATGCCCGCGCTCGACGGCACGCTCGTCGTGATCGACACGTCGGGCTCGATGCAGGCGCCGGTGTCGAACCGTTCGAAGCTGCGGCGGGTCGATGTCGCCGCGGTCATGGCGATGGTCACGGCCAAGCGCGCCGCTGATGTCGACGTCGTGATCTACGGCCAGCGCAACGCGCTCGTTCCGCGGTCTCGCCGGCACCTCGGTGCTGTCGGGTGTCAGCCGGGTCGTCGGTTCGGTCGGCGCGGTCGGTCACGCGACGTACGGCCACACCGCGATCGCGCGGTGGTTCGATCCGGCGCCGCCATCGCCGGGTGGTCATCTTCACCGACGATCAGCAGCAGGATGCCGGCTCGGTCCGTCTCGACCACGTGCCGCTCATCTACACGTTCGACCTCGCCGGCTACCGCCCGTCGGCCCTGCCTGCAGGCGATCGGGGCCGGTACACGCTCGGCGGGTTCACCGACGCCACGTTCACGATCATGCAGGTGCTCGAGCGGGGCCGGAACGCGGCGTGGCCATTCTGACGCGCGTTCCGGTCACCCTGTCAGGCCGCGGTCGACAGTGCCGCGACCTCGTCGGCGGTGAGCTCGATGCTCGCCGCGCTCACGTTCTCCTCGAGGTGGGCGACCGATCCGGTGCCCGGGATGGGCAGCATCGCCGGTGATCGCGCCAGCAGCCACGCGAGCACGACCTGGAGAATCGTGACGCCGTGACGCTCGGCGACCTGGGCGAGGGCCGAGGCGTCGGTCTGCTGGATCGGCGAGTAGGGGAGGAAGACGATGCCCTCCTGCTCGCACAGGTCGACCATTGACTCCGAGTTGCGGTCGCGGTGGTTGTAGCGGTTCTGCACCGACACGACCGGAGTCAGCGACTGAGCGAGTCGTAGCTCGGCCTCGTTCACGTTCGACAGGCCGATGTGGCGGATCTTGCCCTGTTCCTTCAGCTGTACGAGCGCGCCGACGGAGTCCTCGTAGGGCACCTTCGGGTCGGGGCGGTGCAGTTGGTAGAGCGGAATCTCGTCGACGCGCAGTCGCCGCAAGCTGCCTTCGCACACCTCCCGCAGATGGTCGGGGTGCGCGTTCGACGGCCATTGGTTCGGCCCGGTGCGTTCGAGTCCGCCCTTGGTCGCGATCACGAGGTCGTCGGGGTACGGGTGCAGCGCCTCCGCGATGAGCTCCTCGCTCACGTGCGGACCGTAGGAGTCGGCGGTGTCGAAGCAGTTCACGCCCAGCTCGATGGCGCGACGGAGCACCGCCTTCGCTTCGTCGCGGTCGGGCGGATCGCCCCAGATTCCCGCGCCGGTGATGCGCATGGCTCCGAAGCCCATCCGGCGCACGGTCAGGTCACCACCGATGTCGATGGTGCCCGATGCCGCCGCCTGCGGGTTGCCGCTCATTCGTTGCCTCCCATCGACGGCCCGCCATCGACCGAGAACGTCTGACCGCTCACGTACGACGCCGCGTCGCTGGCGAGGAACAGGATCGGCCACGCCACCTCGATCGGCTTTCCCGCGCGCCCCAGCGGCACGTTCGTCGCCAGCCGTTCGTGGTCCATCTGCGCGACCTCCCACGCCGCCACCGCGCGCTCGGAACCCACCAGTCCGACCGCCACGCAGTTGCAGCGGATCCCGTGCGGTCCCCACTCAGCGGCGGTGACGCGGGTGAACATCTGGAGCCCGGACTTTGCCGCGCTGTAGTGCGCGCCGCCCTTCACCCCGTTGACGCCCGCGCCCGACGACACGTTGACGATGGCGCCCGATCCGCGCTCGATCATGTGGCGACCGACCTCGCGGGTGCACAGGAACGGGCCGCGGACGTTGAGCTCGAAGATGCTGTCCCAGCCGCGGGTGGGGAGCTCCTCGAGCGGACCCAGCCGGGTGCCGCCCGCGTTGTTCACCAGGATGTCGATCTGTCCGTACTCCTCCATCGCGCGCTCGACCATGCGCACGATGTCGGTCTCCTGCTTCACGTCGGTGCGGACCGCGAGACAGCGACGCCCGGTCGCGTCCGCGGATCGACGTCGCGACCTGCTCGAGCTCCGCTTCGGTGCGGCTGGCGATCACGAGGTCGGCGCCGTGGTCGGCGAGCAGGCGGGCCGTGGCCGCGCCGATGCCGGTGCCACCGCCGGTGACGATCGCGACGCGACCGCTGAGATCGAGGGGATCCACGGGGGCGTCGGCCTCAGGAGATCGTGGGGAGGAGCGACGCGTCGACCGCTTCGCCGGCCATGAGCCGACCGGTGAGTCCCATGTCGAAGTAATCGCGCCAGGCGACGATGAGCCCGTCGCGTAGTTCGAACGCGCCCATCACCGCGATCGGCGCGGCGACGCCGTTGATGGTGAAGGTGTCGGTCCGCTCCGTGAGGACCGTGTCGCCGTCGGCCGCGAGGCGGTGGATCTCGAAGACCATCGACTCCGCCATGTCGATGAAGCCCTTGATCGACGCGAGCGAGGCTTCCTTGCCCACCGCCGGCTCCATGCCCACGTTGTGGTACACCGCGGCGTCATCGAGGAGCCGCTCGATGGTCTTCAGGTCCTTGGCGGCGAACGCCGCGCAGAACTCACGGACGACGTCACTGGGTGAGGCCATGGTTTGACAACTCCTGTCAGGGGGACGGGTTCGGGAATCGGGGACCGCCGCGGTCGCCCGGCCAGCGCGAGCCGCCGATGGTGTCGGCATAGGGCCAGAACGCGACGGGGTCGAGCGCACCGGCGAGCGTGATCTCACGGCTCTTGTGGATCGGGGTGACGAGACGGGCGGAGATCTGTTCGCGCAGCGGGAGCAGCTCGGTGTACGGGTCCCACGGCGAGTCGCGTAGCACCAGTATGCCGTCGAGCGTCTCCTCGTACGCGGTGTCGCTGACGCTGGCGACACGCACCACGTGGGGCGGGAAGTCATAGCTCTTCTCGATCCCACCGACCGCGCGTGACGACTTGATCCACCACTCGTTCTCGGCGTGCTCGCCCGACGGATCGTCGACTACGCCGCTCACGCGTCCGTGGAACTCGAGGAACGTGTAGCCCTGGTGCGTGCAGCGCGCCTCGACGACGTCGTCACGCCGGAAGTAGACGATCGAGCACGGGAACTTCGGCTGCCCGTTGATCTCCTGGCTGATCAAGATCGCCGACTCCTGGTCGATGCCCAGGCCGATGCCGTAGTACCCGGCCATGCCGTCGTAGCTCGCCTCGACCTTGGTCGACACGCCGTACTCCGGTTCGCCCTTCACCGGCACGTTGTAGATGTTGACGTGCACGTGTGGGTTCGCGCCGGGCTCGATCCCCGGCGGCAGCAGGTCGGCGATCTTGTCGGCGTCGGTGCGGTACAGGAGCTTGAGCAGCGGCCAGTTCGCGATCTCGCCGGGATTGATCGTCGGGTTCACGTCGGCGCTTCTCCGTTCGACGGCGGGGTGCCGTCACCCTCGCACTCCGGGCGTCCGATCCGCAACCGGAGCACCGACGCGCATGACCTCGATCGGAACGTCGCCGACGGCCGACTCGCCAGCCAGGAGCCGCCGGAGCGCGTGCCCCATCTTGCGGGCCCGGGCCTTGGCGAGCTCGGCGGTCGGACCTTCGTACTGCTCGTCGACGGTCTCGGTGAACAGTGCCAACCAGCGTTCGAAGTGGGCGTCGGTGAACGGTGTGCGCGCGTGCGCCGGTCGGTGCGCGCGCAGCGGGTTCCCCTCGTACCCGCGTACTCCGAACAGCTGCGACATCCAGAAGTCGGTGACGGTCGCAAGGTGGTCGGTCCACGACACCCGGGCCGTGGTGAACACGGGTCCGAGCACGTCGTCCATCGCCGCCGCCCGGTAGAAGCGTCGGACCAGGGTCTCGACGTCGCGGCGGGTGGCGAGGTCGTGACGCTCGTCGAAGAGGTGGGTCCAGCACGCGGGATCGCCGCCGAGGTTGCTCACGTGATCGCGACCCCGATCGCGGTCGCACCCACGACCCCGAGCCCGAAGCCGAGCTGCCACAGGCCGACGACCTTGGCCGGACGCGCCGGTCCCCGGCTCCAGGCGAGCTGGGTCGCGGCCACGACCACCACCGCGCATGCGCCCAGCCCGGCGCGTGAGTCGACGAGCCAGGCGACGACCGCGAGCACGAGGCCCGCGAGCTGGCCGACGTCGCTCACCCGCACCGGTGCCGCACCCGACTTGAGTCGAAGCACCTGCACCCGCGCGAACGGCACCGACGCCAC
Organism: uncultured Actinomycetes bacterium; assembly: GCA_963725775.1. Lineage (GTDB taxonomy): Bacteria > Actinomycetota > Acidimicrobiia > IMCC26256 > DASPTH01 > DASUAS01. The sequence goes on along the minus strand of CAVRZT010000004.1, from coordinate 224,081 downwards.
CGCGCGACCGGCGAGCACGATCCAGAGCGCGACCGCGAGCATCCAGGCGTCGCCTCCGGCGACGACGATGGCGGCAACCGCCGCGGTGATCCCGACCGCGCCGCACAGCTCCGGGACCAGGCGACGACCGCGGCTGCGCGCGTCGAACCAGAGCTCGATGCCGAAGAGGGGGAGCGCGACCGCGAACGGCACCATCCACTCGAAGCCGGCCCTCAGAACAGCCGCGCCGACGAGCGCGACGAGCAGGACGAGCTCGACCGCGGCGATGCGGGCGGCGACGTGCGTCCGCTCGAGCACCCGGTGGCGGTGACGGTCGACGAGCACGACCTTGAGCGGTGTGCGTACGAGGAACGCGAGCAGGGTCGCGAGCGCGATCGCCGCCCCCGCGGCCGACGGCGCGACGAGGAGCCCAAGCGCCGCGGGTTCGAGGGTGAGTCCCCAGCCGCCGTGCTCGGAGGGGATGGCGACCGCCCGCCACTGCGAGCGCGCCGCCCGCGGGTGCGCGGCCTGGGCAGTCACCGTACGGCTGCTCCGGCCAGCGTGGCGAGCGACATCCCGTCGAGCTGCGCCATGAGCTCGTCGTGGGCGCGGCCCCAGGCGACGTGCAGCGCACAGTGCGGTGCGCGCCCGCACGGGCCGTCGGCCACGACGCAGCGCCCCACGTCGGTCGGACCCTCGACCGCCTCGATCACCTGCAGCACGCTCACCCGGTCGAGGTCGATCGCTCCGGAGTAGCCGCCCCGCGGGCCGGGGTCGGACCGCACCCATCCCTGCTTGACGAGCGGGCCGACGATCTGGGGTACGAAGCCCGCCGTCGTGTCGAGCCGGGTGGCGAGGTCGTCACCCTTGATCCGGTCGGTCGTGGCATGGATCTCGAGGAGCGCCCGGACCGCGAGATCGGCCCGGCGTGAAATCTCAAGTCGCATAGTCAGAGACTACAGGACTCCGTCCGCCGACGATATGGAAGGCTGCGGCCGTCGGCCGGCGACGAGAGGAGCTTCGGATGGGTGGCACCGGCATCGAGATCACGGACGTGTCGCACGTGTCGATCGGCGTGTCCGACATGGCGCGCTCGATCGCCTTCTACCGCGACGTGTTCGGCTGGCAGCAGCTCTTCGACGAGCACATGGAGGGCGACGCGTTCGAAGCCCTCACCGGCGTGCCCGGCGCCGCCGGACAGGCCTGCGGGGGTCGCATCGGCAGCCTGCGGGTCGAGCTCATGCACTTCAACTTCATTCCCGACGTCCCCGCCACCCCCGGGCTCGGGCTGCGCGTGCTGTCGATGGAGGTCGTCGACGCGCACGCGGCCCACGCGGCCCTTGTCGAACGCGGGATCCCGGTGTCGGGCCCGCCGGTCGAGGTGTTCGGCGTGCACATGTTCTTCGTGATCGATCCCGACGGCCAGGGCATCGAGATGTGCGAGTACGTGCGGGGCGGCCCGGCGTGGGGCGGTGCCTACCGATGACGGAGGTCACCGACGCGTCCGTGTTCGTCGACCACGACGGTGTCCGCATCCACGCGCTCGACAACCGTCGCGTCGATGCCGTGCTGCCGCCGGTCCTCGTGGTGCCGGGCATGGGTGAGTACGCCGACGAGTACGACTGGCTGCTCGACGCCCTCGGCGACCGGCGGGTCGTGATCGTCGACGTGCGCGGGCGCGGGCGCAGCGACGTGCCCGACACCGGCTACCGGTGGGAAGACCACATCGGCGACCTCCGGGCCGCGGTCGAGCAGCTCGGTATCGACCGACCGATCGTGGTGGCGTTCTCGCGCGGGTCGTCGTACGCGCTCGGGTACGCGCTGCACTTCCCGACCGAGTTGCGGGGGCTCGTGATCGGTGACTACTTCGCCCGCCACGTCGGCCTCCCTGCGGAGTTCGCCGAGCAGCAGCTGGCGACGAAGATCCGCGGTGTGCTCATCGCCGATCGCATGTCGGAGCACGCGGTCCGTCAGATCTTCGCCGAGAGCCGCGAGGTGCCCCTGTGGGAGCGCCTCACCGAGATCCCGTGTCCCGTGCTGGTCGATCCGCGGCGGCCGGAAGAGCGCGCTCGGTGAACGACGAGCTCGCCGCGCAGTGGCAGTCGTCGCTCCCGACGGTCGAGCTCGCGACCATCGCCGACGCCGGTCACGACCTGTGGAGCCGCGACGTCGACGCCTACCTCGCGGTGCTGCTGCCGTTCGTCGCTCGCGTCAGCGGGGGCTGAACACCAGCGGCAACGGATCGACCGTGCGGATCATGGAGTTGTTGTACCCGGGTGCGTGCTCGGGATCGAGCGCGTAATCGGGGATCCGGTCGTGGAGCGCACCGAGGATCACGGTGAGCTCCATGCGCGCCAGGTGCGAGCCGAGGCAGCGGTGGAACCCGCTGGCGAACGCGATGTGTCGCTTGGCGGCGCGGTCGAAGTCGACGACTAACGGTGCGTCGAACCCGGCGTCGTCGAGGTTGGCGGCGGCCCAGCACACGGTCAGCTCGTCGCCGGCCTTCACCTGCTCGCCGCCGATCTCGAAGTCGGCGGTGGCGTAGCGGCCGCCGGCGACGACCGGCGTCTCGAAGCGCATGAGCTCCTCGATGGCGCCCGGCAGGATCGCGGGGTCGTCGAGGATCCGTTGCCGCTGGTCGGGGTGGCGGGCCAGCCAGTCGACGATGCACGACAGCGATGCGGCCACGGTGTCGAGGCCGGCCAACACCAGCAGGAAGGTGATGTCGATGACGTCCTCGCGGGTGAGCGTCACGCCGTCGACCTCGGCGGTGATGAACCCGCCGATCAGGTCGTCGCCGGGCTCGCCGCTCGCTTCTCGGCGATCGAGCTCGGCGTACAGGTACTCGATCATCTTGGTGTTGGCGGTGAGGCGGTGGTCGTCGTCGGTGGGACGAATGATCCCGTTCTTGAACCAGATGAGGAAGTCGAGGTCGTCGAGCGGGAGCCCGAGCAGGGTCAGGAACACCATCGACGGCAGTGGTTCGCAGAAGGTGTTGTAGAGCTCGACGCGGCCGTCACCGACGAACCCGTCGATGAGCTCGTCGGCGAGCGCGCGCACGCGCGTGGCGAGCTGCGCGACCACCTTCGGTGCGAAGAGTGGGTCGAGGAGCTTGCGGTACTTCGTGTGGTCCTCACCGTCGAGCATCAGTGGGATCAACGGTCGGCCCGCACCCATGAACGCACCCGCGAGCCTCGACGACCTCCGGGTCCATGGAGTGCACGTCGCGTCGCTTCGTGACCTCGAGGACGTCGTCGAGGTGCAGGATGGCGACCTTGCCGTCGTCCCGACGTACGACCCGTGGCCCGGACAGCATCTCGTGCAGTGCCGGCTGGATGTCGGGTACCCCGTTCTGGAACACGTCGGGGAAGAAGGATCCAGCTCCGTAGTCGTCGGCCATGTCACACAACCTACGGGAGATCGACCGGGTGTCCGAGTCGGTGTGACTCCAGCCCGGCGATCGCCAGCTACGACGCAAGAACGGTGGGCGACGGAGTCGCGGGACAGTACACGCCGGCGCGCGACGCGTCGTAGGGTCCTGCTCGTGGCGCTGCAGTTCCTGACCGGCACGAATACGACGTGGTGCGCGAGCTCGCCGATCGGCTGCTGCCTCCGCACGGCGAGTTCGTCGGAGGGGGTGCGGCCGGCACCGCCGACTACGTCGACCGCACCCTCGGCGCGTTCAACGTCGATCCGCCCCGCATCTGGGCGGGTGGTCCCTACTCGGGTCGCTACGGGGGTGAGCCCGGGTTCGACGAGTTCCTCCCGCTGTCGCGGGTCGAGGAGCTCGCGTGGCGCACGCGCATCGAAGGCTCACGCGGGATCGCGGAACGGGAGTGGAACGGGCCGGTGCGCGGCTGGCAGGAGATCTACCGCGACGGCATCGCCGCGCTCGGCGACGATCTCGATCTCGACGGGCAGCCCGAGCTGCAGCAGCTGCTGTTCGAGCACGCGTGCGAGGCGTGCTACGGCGCACCCGAGTACGGCGGCAACCGCGATCTCGTCGGGTGGCGCGCCATCGGGTACGCGGGCGATGTGCAACCGCGCGGGTGGAGCGACGCGGAGGTCACCGGTGCCTGAGTTCGACGTCGTCGATCATCGGCTCCGGCCCCGGCGGCGCGACCGTCGGCCGACGTGCTCACCGACGCGGGCAAGTCGGTGTGCATCCTCGAGAAGGGCCGCAACCACCTGCTCGCGCTGGAGGCGCCCTTCGACGGCGCTCGGGCACCTCTCGAACGACGAGATCAAGTTCGGCCGGCGTCACTTCCTCGGTCCCGATCCGTTGCTCGAGCCGCGCACCTACCGCCGTTCGGCCGCCGACGGCGACCGTCTCGCGACCGGCGAGCTCAACAACATGCCGTCCACCGTCGGCGGTGCCGGTTTCCACGCCGACGGCAAGCTCCCGCGCTACCGCGAGGTCGACTTCCGGCTGGCGTCGGAGCTCGGGCCGGTCGAGGGCGCCGAGGTCAGCCGACTGGCCGCTCGACTACGACGAGCTCGAGCCGTTCTACTCCGAGGCCGAACGCCTCATCGGAGTGGCGGGCGACCACACCGGCAATCCGTTCGCGGCCTGGCGCAGCGGTCCGTACCCGATGCCGCCCGGTGCCGACATGTTCCTCACCACGCTCACCGTCCCCGCCGCGCGAGCAGCTCGGGTACCACCCGTACCGCGCGCCGACCGGCGCCAACAGCGTTCCGTACGACGGTCGCCCGGCGTGCAACAACTGCGGGTTCTGCGCCTTCTACGGCTGCCCGATCGACGCCAAGGGCGATCCGGTGGCGATGCTGCGGCGTTCACTGCGAACGCGGCCGCTGCGACCTGCGTCCCGAGAGCATCGCCGCTGGAGATCCTGCTCGACGCCGCCCGTCGCCGGTCACGCGGCGTGCGGTACCTCGACGGTGACGGCGTCGAGCACACGGTCACCGCCGACGCGGTCGTGGTGGCGTGCGGGGCGTTCGAGACCCCCCGGCTCCTGCTCCGCAGTGGCATCGGCAACTCGTCAGACCTGGTCGGTAGGTTCCTGATGTTCCACCTGCAGACCATCGTGCTCGGGTTCTTCCCGTTCCGCCTGCACGCGTACAAGGGACGCGACGTCACCCATCTGATGGACGACCCGATCGTGGGCGACGCCGAGACCGCCGCGGCCGCGCGCGCCGCCGGGCTCCCGTACCTGCGGGGCGGCATCGTCGAGCACGGGGGGAGTGGGCACCCGATCATGGAGGCGATCTACCTCCCCGCGGGCCGAGCAGCACTCGGCGCTGATGGTCGACTCGCCGATCCGCGACAAGATGGTCGCGTTCACCATGCAGGGCGAAGACCTCCCGCAGGCCATCGAACCGGATCGACCTCGACGCGGGTGTCCGTGACGTGTGGGGCCTGCCGGTCGGGCGGGTCACCTATCAACCGCACGAGCACGACGTCGCCTGCGCGCACCATTGGGCGCCCCGGTTGGAAGCGGTGTTGACCGGCGCCGGCGCGCAGGGCACGTCGTGGGTCACGTCGCCGGGTACGCCGGGCACGATCGCGCCGCACCTCGAGCCGATGTCGAAGCACTGGATGGGCACGGCGCGGATGGGTGACGACGCGCGGACCTCGGTGTGCGATCCGTGGCAGCGGCTGTGGGACGTCGAGAACGTGCTCGTCACCGATTCGTCGGTGTTCCCCACGTCGACCGGCTACGGCCCGACCCTTACCCTCGTCGCGCTCGCGGTGCGTGCCGCGCGTGGGCTGGCGGCGTCGATGTGAGCGTCGCCCTTGCCGACGTCGATGCACTGTTCGCAGTGCTCGACGCGTCGCGCGCACGCCGACGACGAAGAGGGGCTCCCCATCCTCGAGCACTCCCTGCAGTGCGCCGACCTGCTGCGCGTGTCGCATCCCGGCGACATCGAGCTGCAGGTCGCGGGGCTGGTGCACGACCTGGGCTGGCTCGAGCGCGCCGGGGCGAGCTGGCGATTGCGTCCCGACGCCGCGCACGACGTCCTCGGCCGAGCGTTGGTGCGTGAGCTGCTCGGCGACCGTGTCGCCGATCTCGTCGGCGGGCACGTCGCGGCCAAGCGCTACCTGCTCACCACCGATGCTGGATACGCGTCGCTACTCTCGGCGCGCAGCGAGGTCACGCTCGGGTTCCAGGGCGGCGTGATGGATGGCGACGAGGTCACCCGGTTCGAGCGGCGGGCCGAGCGAGAGAACCTCGTCGCCCTGCGCCGCGCCGACGACGCCGCCAAGGTCCGCGGGCAAGGCCGTTCCCGGCCTCGACACCTGGCGCGCCGCCGTCGAATCGGTCGCCACGCGCTGAGCATGCGTCGATTGAGGGTCTATGAAGCACCGGATCGACACATGTTCGGTCGGCGTGACGGGCGCGCGGTCAGGGCAGCAGGGCGCGTCCGGTCGCTGCGGGCAGGTCGAGGTCGAGCAGGGCGGCGATGGTCGGCGCCCAGTCGGCGGCAGTCACACGTCGCGTCGGCCACCGCAGCCGCGAGCGGCGTAACCAGCGGGTGACCACCGGTGACCACCGCGACCTGGGTGCGGGTACGCGGCCCGCCGTGGGTGCCGCGCTCGGTCCCCATCTCCTCGAACCCGAAGGCCCGTCCGGGCGACGACCACGCCAGGCAGCACTCGAGCGCAGGGTCGGTCACGTGGAACGGCGCCGTGCCCTCGACGCCGTCGACGTCGGTGAGCCACTGCCGCGCGTCGCGCGCGCCCGCCCCGCAGATCACGGTCGCGCTGCCCTCGGGGAGCGCGAAAAGGTCGAGGCCGCGCCGGGCGAACTCGGCGCGGAGGTCGATCGGCGGTCGGTCGTCGAGGGGTTCCTGGTCGTGGTCGGACACGATGATCCACACCGTGTCGTCCCAGTCGAGCTGCTCGCGGATCTGCAGGAGGAGCGCGTCGGTGTCGCGGTAGCACTCGAGCGCGGCGTCGCTGTCGGGTCCGTACACGTGCGCGGCGGTGTCGGGTGCGTTGAGCTGGCTGACGAGCAGATCCGGGTGTGCAGCCGACCGCGGCGATCAGCTCGACGATGGTGTCGCGGTCGTCGACGTAGTCGTGCGCGTCGCGTCGCGCGTCGGCGGGCGGCACCCCGTCGGGCGGCCAGTGGGCGTCGGCGGTGCGGGCACCCATCACGCCGACGAGGCACTGGTCGCCGAACACCGCCGCGCTGGTGCGGCCGGCAGCACGGCACGCGTCGAACACGGTGGGGACCGCAGGACCGAGCTTCCAGGCCGGCACCAACCGGCCGGTCTGCGGCACCCAGTTGGTGACGATGCCGTGGGCGCGCGGCGCGACGCCCGTGACGAAGGTGGCGTGGTTGGGGTACGTGGCCGACGTCATCACCGAGCGGGCCCGAGCGGGGATTCCTCCGCCGCGCGCGCCAGCTCGGCCAGGACGGGTGTGTGCTCGGTCACCGACGTGGCGCGCCGGCAGCGCGTCGATCGACGTGAAGACGACCTTCATGCCGGCCGTCCCTCGAAGTCGCCGATGAGCGAGACCAGCGCGCGATCACCGGGACTGGTGCGCGCGAACGCGCGCTCGCTTCTCCGCGTAGTACTCGGCGCGCGCGGTCACCCTCGCGGGCGGCGTTGTACGTGGGGTAGAGCGCGCGGCGGGGCCGGTCGGAGCGGTTGGCGCCGCTGCGGTGGGGAGTGCGGCTGTGGAACCACAGCGTGCAGCCCGGCGGGCACGTCGACCGGTCGCCAGTCGAGGGTCGCGGCGACGTCGGGGGATCGATGCAGCCCGCGCGCGTCGCGGGGAGCACGGTGTCGAAGCAGCCCGACACGACCTCGAGCCCACCGTTGCGACGTCGGCGTCGTCGACCGCGATCATCGCCGACACGTGGCGTCGATCATCGGGTACGCGGGCGCGTCCTGGTGCGGCGAGTACCCGGCGCCGCCGGGAAGCTTGTAGTTCACCTTCTCCTTGTAGAGGACCGCCGGTTCGCCGAGCAGCGCGCCGGCGACGTCGAGCAACGGGCCGCGTGCACAGCAGCGCGCGCAATTCGACGTGCACGGGGACGAAGTTCTCGCTGCGACAGAGCTGGGGACCCGTGTCGGTCAGCTCGCGGTGTTGGAGCACGCCTGACGCGTCGGCGAGCGCGGCGACCTCGTCGACCCAGCCCGGGAGCTCGGTGACGACCGTCGGCGGCAACGCGTCGACCAGCGCCCAGCCGTGCTCGGCGAAGTGGCCGACGGCGTCGTCGAGATCGAGTACGCCCACCTGACGACAGTACTCACGGCAGCTGTTGCGTTCCGCGCGAACCCGGTACGCTCCCGCGACCGGTGATCCACCGGGCGCCACGGGTTGGGGGACCGCGTTGACGGAAGCGCAGCAGGGCGAGTCGAGCGCGGCATCGCTCGCCGCGACGGTGCTCGACGAAGAGGATGCCCGCGAGGCGGCGCAGAAGCGCTCGCGCGAGCAGGTCATCTTCCCCGACGACCTGCTCCCCGGCGTCCACTCCGAGCCGGTCTCGTTCCACGACGCGTTCAAGGTCGGCGGCAAGCTCATGTTCGTCGTGCTCCTGCTGCTGCTGCTCGTTCGACGAGCTCGAGGGCGCGGCGATCAACGTGCTCGCGCCCGAGATCCGGCGGACGTTCGGGATCAGCGCGGGCACGATCGTCTTCATCGCGATCGGCGTCGTCGGCGTTCTTCGTGCTCGGTGCCGTGCCGATGGGGTGGCTCGCCGACCGGGTGAAGCGGGTACCCATCGTCGGCTGGGCGAGCCTCGCGTTCGGCGCGCTTCGTGTTCATGTCCGGGCTCGCGATCAGCGCGTTCATGCTGTTCTGGACCCGCTTCGCCACCGGCATCGCCAAGGCGAACAGCATCCCGGTGCACCAGTCGCTCATCGCCGACAACTACCCGATCGGCATCCGCGCCCGGATGTCGGCGGTGATGCAGCATGGGCGCGCACGGCATCGGCCTCGATCAGCCCGGTGCCTGTGCGCGGCCATCGCCACCTGGGCCGGTGGTGTCGAGGGCTGGCGCTGGGCGTGGTTCCTGCTCGGCATCCCGGTGGTCCTCGTCGCCGTCCTCGCGTTCTTCATGAAGGAACCGCCCCGCGGGCAGTTCGAGAAGCAGGACGTGCTCGGCGAGGTGATCGAGGACGAGCAGCCGGCGCCGATCTCGATGGAGGCCGCGTTCGCCCGCATCAAGCGCATCCGCACGATCCGCACCGTGCTCGTCGGCTTCTGCGCGCTCGGGTTCGGCCTCTTCAGCCAGCCCGAGCTCGAGTCGCTGTACCTCGACGACAACCTGCACGTGAAGAGCGTGCTGCGACCGCGGGCTGATCCTCAGCCTCTCGGGGATCCTGGCGCTGCCGATTCTGCCGTTGATCGGTCGCTACTTCGACCGCAAGTACCGCGAAGACCCCGCCGCGCGCGCTCGCGCTCGTCGGGCTGCTCATCCTGCCGTCGGCGCTGCTCACGCCGCTGCAGTTCAGCGTGCAGAGCACCACCTGGTTCTGGATCCTGAAGATCCCGCAGGCGGTGCTCACCGCCTCCGCGTTCGCGATGGTCGGACCGGTGCTGCAGGCCGTGGTGCCGTACCGCCTGCGGGGCATGGGCACCGCCATGTCGACGCTGTACATCTTCTTCATCGGCGGCTTCATGGGCGGGCTCGTCGTCGGGCTTCCTCACCGACGCCATCGGCGTGCGCGGCACGGTGATCGTCCTCGGCGTGCCGAGCGCGATCATCGGCGGCGCGCTGCTGATGAACGGCGCGCGCTTCATCCGCAACGACCTGTCGCTCGTCGTCGAGGAGCTGCTCGAGGAGCAGGACGAGCACGGCAAGCGCATTCGTCCAGAACGCAGGACATCCCGCTGCTGCAGCTCGCCAACATCGACTTCTCGTACGGCCCCGTGCAGGTGCTCTTCGGCGTCGACTTCGAGGTGCGCAAGGGCGAGACGGTCGCGTTGCTCGGCACGAACGGCGCGGGGAAGTCGACGGTGCTCCGCGTGATCAGCGGGCTCGCGGTCCCCGAACGCGGCGTCGTGCGGCTCAACGGCCAGAACATCACGTACGTCGCGCCCGAGGAGCGGGCCAAGTACCTCGAGCATCATGCAGCTCCCCGGTGGCCACGGCGTGTTCGGCACCCTCACCGTCGAGCAGAACCTGACGGTGAGCGCCCGGCTCAACGCCGAGAGCCGGGCCCAGGTGAACCAGCGCATCGCGGACGTCTTCGAGCTGTTCCCCGAGCTCGTCGGCCACCGCAAGCAGCTCGCGAGCGAGCATGTCGGGCGGGCAGCAGCAGATGCTCGCGCTCGGCACGGGTGCTGATCCACGAACCCGAGCTGCTGATGATCGACGAGCTCTCGCTCGGGCTCGCGCCGCTCGTGGTGCAGCGCCTGCTCGAGCTCGTCGAGGAGCTCAAGGCGCGCGGCCAGACGATGATCATCGTGGAGCAGTCGCTCAACGTGGCGATCGCGCCTGGCCGACCGGGCGATCTTCCTCGAGAAGGGCGCAGGTCCGGTTCGAGGGGTCGACCGACGGCCTGCTCGAACGCGGCGACCTGGCCCGGGCGGTGTTCTTCGGGACCGAGGGCGGCTGATGACGCTCGCCACCGTGGTCACCTGGAACCTGGTGTTCAAGGGCGTCATCGGCGGCCTGATCACCGCGCTGGTGGCGATGGGCATCGTGCTCGTCTACCGGTCGTCGCCGGGTCATCAACTTCGCGGTCGGCAGCATCGGTATCCCCGCCACCGCGCTTGTTCGCGGTGATGGTCGGCGTCCACGGCTGGCCGTACTGGCCGTCGCTGGCCGCTCGCGCTCGTCGTCGGCACGCTCACCGGCGTGCTCGTCGAGCTGACGGTGATCCGGCGCCTGTTCAAGTCGCCCGCGGGTGATCGTGCTCGTCGCCACCATCGGCGTCGCGCAGCTCTGCGAGGCGATCACGCTCTCGCTGCCCGTCGTACCGCACCGGCTCGCTGCAGACGCAGTTCCCGGTGCCGTTCAGCGGCACCTGGTACCCGGGGCTCGACATCGAGGTGTCCGCCAGCCAGCTGCTCGTCCTGATCGTCGTGCCGGTCATCACCGTCGGCCTCTGGTGGCTCCTCGGGCACACCGCGCTTCGGCGACGCGGTGCGCGCGGCGGCGTCGAACTCCGACCTCGCCCGGATGACCGGCATCAACCCGAAGATGGTGTCGACCGGCGTGTGGGCCATCGCCGGGTTCCTCGGCGACGGTCGCGATCCTGCTCACCGCCACCGACCAGACGTCGGCCGACCTCGTGCACATCGGGCCCGACACGTTGCTGCGCGGCATGGCCGCCGCGCTCGATCGGCGGCATGGTGTCGTTCCCCCGCGCCGCGCTCGGCGCGATCGTCATCGGCATCGTCGACCGGGTGCTCTTCTTCAACTACACGACCGAGACCGGGCTCGTGCAGTTCGTGCTCTTCCTCGTGGTGCTGGTGCTCGTGGCGCGGGTGAGCCGCAACGACACCGGCGTCGGGCGACGAGAGCTTCCAGTTCGCGCCGCGCATCGCCGCGGTCCCCGAACGGCTCCGCAACATCTGGTGGGTCAAACGGATGCCGCAGCTCGTCGCCGGCGCTGTCGCTGCTGGCCGCGGTGATCCTGCCGTTGCTGTCCGACAAGTCGGAGCGGCACCAGACGTGGGCCACGATCATCGCCTTCGCGCTGTGCGCGATCTCGGTGGTGGTGCTCACCGGGCTGGGGCGGGCAGCTGTCGCTCGGGCAGATGGCGTTCGCCGGCCTCGGCGCGCTCACCGCCGCCGCGCTCATTCGCGGCATGTCAGTTCGAACATCGGCTGGCACGACACCCGGATCCTCGACGGCGGGTTGCCGAGCATCTCGTTCCCGTGGGCCCTGCTCCTCGGCGCGGCGTTCGCGAGCCTGGTCGCGGTGATCGTCGGCATCGGCGCGCTGCGCGTCCGCGGGCTGCTGCTCGCGATCAGCACGCTGGCGTTCGCGATCGCCGCGCAGGTGTACATCTTCACCCGGCCGATCTTCACCGCCGGCAGCACGACCATCGAGATCCCCCGCACCGACTCGGGCCGCTCGAGCTCACGCACCGCAACCGCGCGTACTACTACTTCGTGCTCGTTCGTGCTCGTCCTCGTGCTGGTGCTCGTCGCGCACCTCAAGCGCACCGGCATCGGCCGCATGATCGTCGGCGTCCGCGAGAACGAGCTGGCCGCCTCGGCGATGACGGTGTCGCCGGCGCGCGCCAAGCTCATCGCGTTCGCGATGGGCGGCTTCATCGCCGGGCTCGGTGGCGTGCTCCTCGGCGCGGTGAACCTCACGTTCGGCCCGTCGGAGCGGTACTTCCTGGTCGAGGACTCGCTGCGGCTCATCGCCATCGTCGTGATCGGTGGCCTCGGGCAGCCTGTCGGGCGCGGTGCGTCGGCGCGTTGTGGGTGATCGGTCTGCCCGCGTTCTGGCCCGACAACACCCTCGTGCCGCTGTTCACGTCGAGCATCGGCCTGCTCATCATCCTGCTCTACATCCCGGGCGGCTTCGTGCAGATCGGGTACTACGCGCGCGACTCGCTGCTGCGCTGGGTCGACAAGCGGATGGGCCCGATCGACACCACCAAGACGGTCACCGCGCCGCCCGCGTCGCTGCACGCGCGCGGTCGCGCTCGAACCCGCGGTCGATCAACGCCGACGGCACGGTGCTCGCCACCGACCACCTCACCGTGCAGTTCGGCGGCCTCACCGCGGTCGACGAGGTCGACTTCCGGGCCGATGCCGGGCGAGGTCATCGGCCTCATCGGCAACAACGGTGCGGGGAAGTCGACGCTGCTGAACGCGATCGGCGGGTACGTGCCGCGCAGGGGGCGGTGCAGCTCCTCGGGCGCGAGGTGAGCCGCAAGAAGGCGCACCAGCGTGCCCGCTACGGGCTCGGTCGCACGTTCCAGGCCGGCGCGGCTGTACCCCGAGCTCACGGTGCGCGACACGGTCCAGCTCGCGCTCGAGGCGCGCGACGTCGACCGTCGTTCTGGGGCTCGCTGCTCTGGGTGCCGTCGATCCGACCGGAGCGCAAGAAGTACGCCGAGGCCGGCGAGCTCATCGACTTCCTCGGGCTCGGCCGCTACGCCGACCGCTACGTCGCCGAGCTCTCGACCGGGACCCGACGGATCGTCGAGCTGGCCACCGTGCTCGCGGTCGCGCCGCGCGTCATCTGCCTCGACGAGCCCACCGCCGGCGTGGCCCAGCGCGAAGCGGAGGCGTTCGGCCCGCTGATCCTCCGGGTGCAGCAGGAGCTCGACGCCACGCTGATCGTCGTCGAGCACGACCTCCCGCTGATCCTGTCGATCAGCAGCCGGATCTACTGCCTCGAAGCCGGTCGCGTCATCGCCGAGGGCCTGCCCGCGGAGATCCGCGACGATCCTCGGGTGATCTCGTCGTACCTGGGCACCGACGAGCGGGCGATCCAACGGAGCAACGCGCCGGGGTAGTCATCCCGACGCGTTGCCCCGCTCCGGATCTCCCGTCAGCCGGCCGCCTTCGCGCACTTGCCGCCGCTGGCGTCCTTGATCGGGGTCAGCGTCTTCCAGTCGCCGCTGTCGCCGATGGTCGAGTCGTACGCACACGAGCCGGAAGCTGTCCTCGGCGGCGTACTTGCCCTTGCAGAGCGACGCGAACTTGTCGGGCACGCAGGTCGATCGTCCCGAGCTTGTCGACCGTCTTCTGCCAGTTCTTCGGTCGTCAGGCTCGGGTCCGACCTTCTCGGCGATGTCGCGGAACATGAACAGCTCGCCGCAGAAGTCGGTGACGGCCTGATCGGTCTCGACCGTCTTGCCGTCGCTGTCGACCACCCGGTCGTCGGGACCGGGCACGGTGGTGCCGGTGGCCTTCTCGTAGATGTCGACGCACTGCTGGAGCAGCGGGCTCTTGTTCGCCCACCGCTCGCTCGGCGTGAGCCCGGTGCCGCTCGAGCATCCCCTCGTACGGGTTCGGGTTCTTGCCCGCATTCTGCTCGTCCTGCGCCTGCTCCGAGCGTGGTGTCGGTGTCGGTGATCAGCTGCGCCTTGGGCAGCCCCGCCTTGATCGACTCGGCGAACTGCTTCGCCGACACGAGGTTGCCGGCCAGGAACACCGTGTTGACGTCCTCGGTCTTCCACTTCTCGATGAAGCTGTCGACCTGCGCCTGCGCCGCGGTGGTGTCGGTGCCGGTGATGTTCAGGATGGCGGTCGAGCCGGTCTTGGCCTTGGCCTTCTTGAGTGCCGGGACGATGACGTCGTTGACCCGGCTCTCGTTGTTCTTGTCGCCGACGACGGCGACCGTCTTGCCCTTGAGCCGGCCGGTGTCGGCGAGCAGGTTCACCAGCGCCGTCGACACGCCTTCCTTGGTGGCGTCGGGCGTGAGCAGGAGCCCGCCCGGCGCCTCGTCGATCCACGGCTGGTCGAGCTCGTGGCCGATGTGGATGACGTTGTGCTCCGTCGTGAGGCACTTCTGGCCCTGGCCGGTGAAGTCGATGAACACGCCGAGCACGGCGAAGACCTTGTCGTCCTCGGTCCAGGCGGTGCACAGCGACAGCGGGTCGGGCTTCCCGCCCGGGATCGGCGGGTACTTCTTGTACACCGGGACGAGCTTGCGGCCGTTGATGCCGCCGTTCTTGTTGATGTCGTCGACGAAGACCTGGGCGATCTTCTTCGTGTCACCGAACTTGTAGTCGACGAAGTCCTTGATCGCGCTGAAGTCGATGAGCGGGATCCCGACCTTGATCTCGTCCTTGGTGACGCCCTGCGTGGCGCCCGAGCTGCTTGCTCGGGACGTCGCGCCGAACGTGAGCGCCGCCAGTAACAGCGTGACCACACAAGTGGTCATGATCGAACGACGAGTGTTTCGTGTGATGCCCATCAGGTCCCCCCGGTCCGCGGCTGGGGTGAGAGTACGACGGCAGCGACGATTTGTCCCGTCAAGGGGGCGTACGGTGGTGCCGGGGAGGGATGCATGGGGCCGCGGATCACGATCATCGGGGGTGGGAGCTCCCAGTGGACGCCGAAGCTGCTGGTCGACTTCGTCAACACGCCCGCGCTCCGCGACGCCGAGATCGTGCTCCACGACATCGATCCGTCGCCGTTGCCGCGCATGGTCGAGCTGGCCGGACACCTCGCCTCCCTGCGGGGCATCGGGCTCCGCGCGTCGCAGCACCACCGAGCGGCGGGCTGCGCTGGAGGGCGCCGACTTCGTCGTGGTCAACATCTCGACCGGTGGCTTCGCGTCGATGCGCCACGATCTGGAGATCCCGGAGCGGTTCGGGGTACGCCAGCCGGTCGGCGACACCGTCGGCCCCGGCGGGGTGATGCGGGCGCTGCGCAACATCCCGGTCTTTCTCGACATCGCCGCCGACATGCTCGACGTGTGCCCCGACGCCTGGGTGCTCAACCTCACCAACCCCATGACGACGATCTGCCGCGCCCTCACCCGCGAGACGCCGCTGAAGACCGTGGGCCTGTGCCACGAGATCACCATCACCCAGTTCCTCCTGAGCCTACTGCTCGACGTGAGCTTCCTGGATCTCACGCTGACCGTCGGGGGCGTGAACCACCTCCCGTTCGTGACCGCGCTCGACGTCGCCGGTGACGACGGCTTCGCCATGCTGCGCGCGGTGCTCGACGACGCCGAGGCCCGGAGCGACGAGCCGCTGGCGATGGCGATCCCCGACGGGCTCGAGTTCGACAAGCACTCGAGTGGACCGGGCTCGACCAAGGGTGACGTCCTGCGGAACTGGCGGCTGAAGCTCGAGCTGTTCGACCGCTTCGGCGTGCTGCCGGGGGCGGGCGATCGCCACCTGGCCGAGTTCTTCCCCAACTTCCTCACCGAGGCCTCGGGGTGGGGAGACCGGTGGGGGATCGGGCTCACCACCATCGAAGACCGCGAACGCGACCAGGACGCCCACGTCGCTGCGCTCGACGCGATGCTCGCGAGCGACGAGGTCGAATCGATGCCGTCGGGCGAGATGGTCGCACCGGTGATCCAGTGCCTGCTGCTCGACCAGGCGGGACGGTTCCCGCTCAACGTGCCCAACGACGGTCAGGTCGCGGATCTCCCGCTCGGTGCGACGGTCGAGAGCATGTGCGTCGTCAGCGCCAATGGCGTCCGCGGGCGCGACGTGGTCACGCTCCCGCCGGGGATGGCGGAATCCCTGCGGCGCGTGTCGGCATCCCAAGAGCTCACGGTCGAGGCCGCGATCACCGGCGATCGCGACCTCGCGTTCGCCGCGATGCTGCTCGACCCGCTCGCCAGCCGGCTCGACTACGACGCGGTCGACGCCATGACCGACGAGATGCTTGACGCGACCGCGGCGTGGTTGCCCCAGTTCTGATCCTCGGACGTGCTCGGGTGGGGTCGTTCGCGCCGACGTGCGAAACTGCCCGCTCTGCAGGCGAGGGGGACTCGTGGGGGAGCAGGTGCCGAGGGGGTTCTGGGTCGCGGCGCGCGAGGAGCCCGACCGCGTCGCGCTCATCGATGCCGACGAGCGCGCCTGGACCGCGGGCGAGCTGCTCGCGGGCGCGAACCAGCTCGTGCACGCGCTCCGCGGCCCGGGGTGTGCAGCCGTTCGATCCCGTCGCCACCCTCACCCGGAACTCGGCTGAGCTCTTCCAGACGTTGCTCGCCATCTTTCAGGGCGGCTGGCAGTACGTGGGCCTCAACACCCACCTCACCGCGGCCGAGGTCGGCTACATCCTGGGTGACTCGGGCGCCGCCGTGCTCATCGCCGACGCCGCGTTCGCGGAGGTCGCCCGCGCCGCAGCAGAGCGGGCCGGCGTGCCGGCGGCGGGGCGGATCGCCGTCGGCGGCCAGATCCCCGGCTTCACCACACTGGCCGATCTGCTCGCCGACCAGCCCGACACCACGCCCGCCGACCGCGTCGCCGGTCAGTTCATGCAGTACACCTCGGGGACCACCGGGCGGCCGAAAGCGGTGCAGCGCGACCTTCCGCAGTTCGATCCCGAGACCTGGGTCGCCGCCTACAGCGCCAACCTGACCCGCTACGACATCGAGCCCGGTGGCGACGCGGTGCACCTGGTCACGTCACCCATGTACCACCTGTCGCCGCTGTCGTTCGGGTACTTCTCGCTGCACCTCGAGCACACCGTCGTGCTGATGGAGAAGTGGGACGCGGAACGGGCGCTGCAGCTGATCGACCGGTACCGCGTCACCGACATCGCGATGGTGCCGACCCAGATGCACCGGCTCATGGCGCTGCCCGAGGACGTGCGCGCCCGCTACGACGTGTCGTCGTTGCGGCAGGTGATCCACGCCGCCGCGCCGTGCCCGATCGACCTCAAGCAGCGCATGTTCGAGTGGTTGGGCCCGGTGATCTACGAGTTCTACGGCGCGTCGGAAGGCGGCGGCACGCTGGCCAAGCCCGAGGACTGGCTCGCGCACCCGGGCACGGTCGGGCGGCCGTGGGTCGGCGCCGACATCAGGGTGCTCGACGACGAGGGCAACGAGGTGCCGCCATGCACGGTCGGGACCGTCTACCTGAAGCTCATGGGCGAGTTCGCGTACAAGGGCGATCCCGAGAAGACCGCGGCCAACCGGCACGGCGACTTCTTCACCGTCGGCGACATGGGCGAGCTCGACGACGAAGGTTTCCTCTACCTGCGCGACCGCAAGATCGACATGATCGTGTCGGGCGGCGTGAACATCTACCCGGCCGAGGTCGAGGCCGCGTTGCTGTCGCACGCCGCGGTCGGCGACGCCGCGGTGTTCGGGATTCCGCACGACGACTGGGGTGAGGCGGTGAAGGCGGTGGTCGAGCCGGCCGCCGGTGTCGCGCCGTCACCCGAGCTCGCCGACGAGCTGCTCGCGCACTGCGAGATCATGCTGGCGCGCTACAAGCTGCCGCGCAGCATCGACTTCGTCGACGCGATGCCCCGCGACCCGAACGGCAAGCTCTACAAGCGCACGCTGCGCGATCCGTACTGGGTCGGGCGCGAGCGCGCCATCTAGGAGAGACGAAGCGGCGCCGTTGCCGGAGGCGGGACGGCACAGCGGAGTCGACCATCGAAGAAGAGGAGACTGCGTCCATGACCCGTGTTCCCATCGAAGCGGGGTACTTCCGCGTCCCCGACGATGCCGGCGAGCCGCCGGTGCTGCTCGGCAGCAAGTGCCCGAACTGCGGCGAGGTGTTCTTCCCGCGCCGCATGGTCTGCGCGCAGTGCCTGCACGAGGGCACCGACGACGTCGATCTGTCGACGCGCGGCCGGCTGTGGACGTGGACCTACTGTCACGTCCCGCTCTTCGGCAAGAAGGACACCGACGTACCCGGCTACGGCGTGGGGCAGGTCGACCTCCCGGAGGGACCGCGGATCCAGGCGATCCTGCTCGGCGAGGCCGACGACTTCGAGATCGGCATGGAGCTCGAGCTCGACCTCGAGACGCTGCGGACCAACTCCGACGGCGACGAGGTCGTGATCTACCGGTTCCGTCCGATCGAAGGGGGCGCGTGATGCGACGAGGGTTGAAGTTCGAGGGCGTCGCGGTCGCCGGGGTCGGGATGGTGCGCTTCGGGATGCTGCGCGACTACCCGATGATGCACATGGCCCGCGACGCCGGTCTGCTCGCGCTGCACGACGCCGGGATGACGCTCGCCGACGTCGACGAAGCGATGGTCGGTTACATCCAGCCGGCGTCGATGCTCGGCATCAAGGCGATGAAGGAGCTCGGGCTCACCGGGCTGCCGGTGACCCACATCGAGAACGCGTCGGCGACCGGGCTGGTCGCGTTCCGGGAGGCGGCGTGGGCGGTGTCGTCGGGACGGGCGGACGTCGCGATGGCGCTCTGCTTCGACAAGTTCACCGAGATGGCGGGCACCGGTGGGCGGGGCGGTGGACGCGACGTGATCGACGCGCCGATCCTGCCCGCGTCGTACTTCGCGATGTGGGCGCAGCGCCGCATGCACGAACGCGGCACGACCCCCGAGACCTTCGCCAAGATCGCGGCGAAGAACTGGAACTACGGCGCGGTGTCGCCGATGTCCCATCGGCAACCCGATCACGTCGTGACCGCCGAGGAGGTGCTCGCGGCCCGCATGGTCGCGGAACCGCTCACCACGATGATGTGCTGCCCGGCCGACGACGGCGCCGCGTGCGTCATCCTCGCCCGCGAGGACCTCGTGCGTGCACGCCAGCCCGGTCGGCGGCTCGTTCGACCGCTCGCCTCCGCGCTGCAGTCCGAGACGTACGCGCGCGGGCACACGTTCGTCGGGCCCGTCGTGGGGCCGTCGACGATGACGCGCGACACCGGACTCGAGTGCTACGAGGCCGCCGGCCTCGGGCCCGAAGACGTCAGCGTCGCGTTCTGTCACGACGCGTTCGTGAACGAAGAGGTCGAGTACTACGAGTTGCTCGGCTTCTGCGGCGAAGGTGAGGGCGATCAGCTCGTCGCCGATGGTGAAACCGGTCCCGGTGGCCGGATCCCGTTCAACACCGACGGCGGCCTCACGGCGCGTGGTCACCCGGGCGGCCCGACCGGGCTCGCCATCATCCACGAATGCGTCCAGCAGCTCCGGGGCGACGCCATCGGCCGTCAGGTCGAGGACGCGAGCGTCGCGCTCGCGCATCTCGTCGGCGGCGGGAGCGTGTGCACCGTGAACCTGCTCGGCGTCACCGACTGAAAGGCTCGACCATGGCGACCAACGACGACCTGCGCGCGGCCGGCAAGGAGATCCAGGGCCAGCTGTGGCCGGCGACCCGCACCGCGCCCGCGGGGCAGTTCCCCGCGGCCAAGCTCGCCCCCGACTTCTTCGACTACGTGCAGCAGACCGCGTTCGGGATGATCTGGACGCGTCCCGACCTCGCGACGCGCGACCGGTCGATGATCACCGTCGCCATGCTGGCGGCGCTCGGCCACCTCGAGGAGCTGCGGGCCCACCTGGCGGGCGCGCTCAGTGTCGGTGTGACGCGCGACGAGCTGGTCGAGGTGCTCATGCAGGTCGCGGTGTACGCGGGCGTCCCCGCGGCCGTCGCCGCGCTGCGTGTCGCCGCCGACGTCCTCGGCACCCCCGAATAGCCAGCCTCGTTCAGGAGGGGGTGTTCCAGTGGAGCTCGACGTCGCCCTGGCGTTCGGCGGCGGCGACGAGGTCGGCCCAGTCGTGGTCGCCGAGACCGGCGGCGATCGCGCCCACGAGCACCTGCAGGACCGCGGCGCCGGCCGGCGTCGGTACGCCGAGCGCGCGCCCGGTCTCGACGATGAGCCCGGCGTCCTTGGCGGCGAGCCCGAGCGCGAACTGCGTGGGCCCGTTGCGCACGTCGATGTTCTCGACCATGCGGTCGAGGTAGAAGTTGGCGACGCCGTTCGTGCGCAGCGCTTCGACCGCCCGCTGCACCGGGATCCCCGACTTCGCGGCCAGCGAGAGCCCCTCGAGGCTCACCCACGTCGTGGTGAACGCGATGAGGCTGTTCACGAGCTTCATGGTGTTGCCCAGCCCGAGCGGACCGAGGTGCACGAACGCGCGCCCGAGCGGCTCGAGTACCGGCTGCACCCGGGCGACGGCCTCGTCGTCGCCGCCGGCCATGAACGACAGCATGCGGTTCTGCGCGCCGATCGCGCCCCCGGTGAGCGGTGCCTCGACCAGGTGGTGTCCGGTGGCTGCGAGGCGCGCGCCGAGCTCGCGCACGACCTCGGGACTGTTCGTCGACAGGTCGACGAGCACTGCGTCTGGTGCGGCGGTGGTGATCCACTCGTCGGCGACCTGGCGCACGACGGCCGGCGTGGGCAGCGAGAGCACCGTGACCTCGCTCGCGGCGCCCACCTCGGCGACCGACGCGACGGCGCGCGCTCCCGGGATCGCACCGGCGCGCGCAGCGTCGACGTCGAAGACGACGACGTCGTGGCCGTCGGTGGCGAGGTTCGCGGCGACGTGTCCGCCGATGTTGCCCAGCCCGATGACGCCGACCTGCATCGTCTACCCCCTGCGTGTGTGTGGCTCACCCCGGAGCCCGGCGGGCGCACCGTACCTCCTTGGCGCGCCGAGCGCGACAAGCGTTAGGTTGCCGCGATGAGCCTCCGTGACCACGTGATCTGTGACAGCGACCTGCACGTGATGGAGCCGCCTGATCTCTGGGAGCGCTACATCGACCCCGCGTACTCGCACGCCGCGCCGCGCGGACTCGACGAGATCCCGCGCGACATGCGGGTGAAGGTCAAGAACCACGTGATGCTCCGCCTGGGCGGCGTGCGGCCGATGCGCATCGACGGCCGCAAGACCGGATGGCGCGAGGAGCACGACAACGTCTACGCCGAGTCGGAAGCTGCAGGTTGGAGCGCCGAATCACAGGTTGCCGCGATGGACGCCGAGGGCCTCGACATGGCCGTTCTCTATCCGTCACGTGGGTTGTTCGTGCTCGGTCTCGACAGCACCGAGCAGGTCGGCCCCGACGGGCTCGAGCCGGAGTACGCAACTGCGATCGCGCGCGCGTACAACGACTGGATGAAGGACTTCTGCGACGTCGCGCCGACGCGCATGTTCGGCGCGGGCATGGTCGCGCCGCACGATGTCGACGGTGCGGTCGCGGAGGCGCGCCGCTGCGTGGAGGAGCTCGGCTTCAAGGCGATCTTCCTCGCGCCGGCGACGGTGAACCGCCGGCCGTGGCACCACCCGGCGTACGACCCGCTGTGGGCGGAGGTCGAACGCCTCGACGTGCCGATCGCCTTCCACGGCGGCGGCCAGACCTACCTCAAGCCCGACTTCAGCCTCGAGGTCCTCGACTCGATGATGCTCTGGCACACGTTCAGCCAGCCGTTGGGGATCCAGTTCGTCACCGCGTGCTTCTGCGGCGGCGGCGTGCTCCAGCGCTTCCCCGACCTGCGGGTCGCGCTGCTCGAGGGCAACTGCTCGTGGGCACCGTGGTTCCTGTACCGGCTCGACGAGCACTACGAGTGGGTCGGCTGGTACGAGGCGCCCGAGCTCACGATGAAGCCGTCCGACTACTTCCGGCGCAACTGCTGGATCTCGGTCGAGAGCGACGAGGACACCGTGACGCACTTCGTCGACACCTTCGGCCACGGTCGGCTGGTCACCTCCACCGACTACCCCCACGGCGACTCCAAGTTCCCGCACGCGATCGACGCCTTCGACAAGCTGCCCATGAGCGACGCGGCCAAGGCCGCCACCGTCAGCACCAACTGGTCGGAGCTCTACAAGATCCCGCTGGTCAAGCAGGTCTGAGGCGACGCCTCAGGCTTCCAACTTCTCCTTGAGTGCGGCGAGCGCGCCGCCGTAGGCGCCCTGCATCACCTCGACCATGGCGTCATCGGTCTCGACGTCCCACGTGACGAACGAACCGCTGCCGGCGGGCATCACCGTGATGGTCGCGCGGTGCACCTCGGGCTTCATGTCGCCGTCGACGATCCCGTACGTGAGAGTGCGCTCTTCGTCGTTGCGCGCGAACTGGTGCTCGACGACGCGCATCCCGAACATGGCGATGATGCGGTCGTTCTCGCCGTCGAGCTCGCACGTGTCGACGCCGGGCATCCACGTCAGCTCACCGAAGTTCCCGATGACGGCCCACACGTCGTCAGCCGGACGGTCGATCGTGGTCTCTGCTCGTGCCTCGCCCATCAGTCGGCTCCTTGTTGTGCGGTCTTGGTGTGGCGGCGACGCGGCGGGTTACCGTCGTCGGCCAGGGAAGGGTCTAGCCGAAACGAGGTCCCCGTGCCGTCACCCGCCGAACTGTTCGATCTCACCGGGAAGGTCGCCGTCGTCACCGGTGGCAGCCGCGGCATCGGACGCGCGGTCTCGTTCGCGCTCGCCGCCGCCGGCGCGGAGGTCGTCGTGGCGAGCCGCAAGCTCGAGAACTGCGAATCGACCGCGGCCGAGATCACCGCCGCGACCGGGAATCGCGCGGTGCCCATGGCGGTGAACGTGAGCTACTGGGACCAGTGCGGCGATCTCGTCGACCGGGTCTACGCGGAGTTCGGTCATTGCGAGGTGCTCATCAACAACGCGGGTCTGTCGCCGCTGTACGCCGATCTCACGACCGTCACCGAGGAGCTCTACGACAAGACGCACGCGGTGAACGCCAAGGGCCCGTTCCGGTTGGCCACGCTGATCGGTGCGCGCATGTTCGACGGCGACGGCGGTTCGATCATCAACGTGTCGACGGCCGGTTCGTGGCGCCCGGACGAGCACGACCTCCCGTACGCGATGGCGAAGGCCGGTCTCAACGCGCTCACGCTCGGGCTGGCCGGCGCCTACAACCCGAAGGTGCGCGCCAACACGGTGCTGCCCGGCCCGTTCGAGACCGATATCACCAAGGCGTGGGGCGAGGGGACCATCGACTTGGTCAACCAGAGCAACCCGATGCGGCGCATCGGCCAGCCCGACGACATGGCCGGCGTGTGCGTGTTCCTGGCCAGCGACGCGTCGAGCTACGTGAACGGTGCGCAGATCCTCTGCGACGGCGGTGCGTTCCGCACACTCTGACTCCGCGCTAGCGGAACTCGCCGGGGCGCATCACGTGCTCCTGGGCGATGGTGGCGACCAGTCGGCCCTCGCGGTCGTGGACCGTCCCGGTGTAGAAGCCGCGCGCACCGGCGGCTGCGCCCGGCACCAGGTCGACCAGCACCCAGTCGTCGAGGCGCGCCGGGTGGTGGAACCACACCGCGTGGTCGAGGCTGGGCCCCCACCAGGGCTCGTCGAGGGACACCTTCTCGAGACCGGTCCCGACGTCGGAGAGATAGGTGAGCACGCACGCGTGCAGGAGGCGATCGTCGGGGAGGGGGCCCCGGGCGCGCGCCCAGAACTGGTGCGGCGGCCCTCCCCACTTGTGCCGCGGCCGCCCCGTGCCGGTGATGCGCAGGTCGAGCACCGACTGGTGCGGAAACCATCCTCGGGGCGGGGGTACGTCCTCGGGCGGCGGCACGTCGGGCGGGAGACCCGCCGCCTGGTACTCGGGCCCCTCCTCGTCGACGTGGAACGACACGAGGAGGCTCATGATCACCTCGCCGTCCTGGCGCGCGGCGACGTGGCGCGCCGAGAACGAGCGACCGTCTCGATCGCGGTCGACATGCAGGATCGTCGGCCGGTCGGCTTGTCCGCCGCGCAGGAAGTAGCCGTGCAGCGAGTGGATGCTGCGGTCGTCGGGAACGGTGAGGCTCGCGGCTCGCGCCGCCTGCGCTGCCACCTGGCCGCCGAAGAGGCGCGGCCGGCGGACGTCGCCACCCGGGTTGAGGCCCCGGAAGATGTCGCGGTCGAGCTCCTCGAGGTCGAGCACGGCCAGGAGCTCTCCGACATCGCGCGATTCGGCCTCGCCCGGCTCCATGGTGGTCATTCTTCGGCGTGGCAGCTCGACGTACTGGTGGTACGAGCGACGTCGAGCGCGGGATTGCGGTCGAAGAAGCCGAACGGCGAGAGCAGGAAGCCGGTGTACTCGACCGGCATGACCGGCCAGTCTTCCGGTCGCACGAAGTGCGTGACGCCAAACGTGTACCAGAGCACGACATCGGTGTCGACGAGCGAGCGGTCGGCCGCGGTCCAGCGGGGCAGGCCGTCGCCGCCTTCGTGCTGATTCGGGAACTCGCCCGCGGCGCGGCGCTCGTCCGCGCGGTACGGCGTGACCCACAGGTTGTGACGGGCGAACCCGGCGCGCCGCCCGACGCTCGACTCCGGTGACGCGAGCATCGTCGGGGTCGACATCGTCGGGATCAGCTTGTAGCCGACCGGCTGGTCGAGTCCGTTGCGGCTCGCGTCATTGACCACGCGCCACGCACGGCTCGTCGCCGCGTTCGTGTCGCGGCGCGCTGCGAGCTCGGAGGTGAGCGGGGTGACGCGCGGGCGGAACGCGTTGCCCCACGGGTTGTCGGGCCCCGTAGGCACGGTCTCGGCCTCCACCTCGTACACGGAGTTCACCGGGCCGTCGACATCAAGGTCGAGTCGCGCCGAGAACAGGTGCTGGTGATGGGGCGCGGCGAGCCCCGGACCGATCACGTCGGCGAACTCGGGCTGCTCACCCGCCGCGATCGCCATCGTCGACACGATCCCGGTGAGCTTCACCTCGAGCTGGATGTTGCCGTCGAGGTAGAAGTACCAGTAGAAGCCGTACTCGTAGTTGCCGACGGTGGCGATGAAGCTCACGACCAGGCGGCGCGACCGGCGGGTCTCGTCGGTACCGCCGTGCAGGTCGTGGTGCTTCCAGAGGATCCCGTAGTCCTCTTCGTGCATGCACACCGCGTGCTCGACGGTGTACGGCTCGCCCTGTTCGGTCGCGAGCACGGCGTCGAAGTAGTGGATCACGCCGAGACAGTCGCACCCGAGCTTCAGCGAGTTGCCCATGCGACCGAGGCCCCACTCGCCGGCATCGAACGCGTTCTTCCAGCCGTGCATCGGTCCGGGGTCGCCGTAGGGGACCACCATCTCGGAGATCGACGCGCGGTGCAGCACCGGGCGCACGCGGTCGTCGTCGTCGTGGTAGTCGACGGTGTGGAGCACCAGCCCTTCGTAGGGGTCGAAGCCGACGCGGAACGACCAGCGCGACCAGCGCACGTGGTTCCCGTCGACGACGAAGCTCGGGCCGTCGGGCTGCACGATGTCGAGCGGCTTCAGGTCGTCGCGCAGCGCGCCGATCGCCTCGGGCAGGTACGCGCCGCGTTCGTCGGGCATCGGAACGACGCCGAGGTCGACGACCTCGAGCACCTCACCCGCGCCCGCGTCGAAGAACGCGATGACGCCTTCGATCGGCTGCGCGTAGCCGTTGTCGGTTGTCTCGGCGCGCAGGTACGAGATGCAGCGGCTGATACGTCGCCCCGCTTCGTGCCCGACGCCGAACGACCCGGCAGGCCACGGATCGATCTGCACGCGGTCGAAGTCCTCGATGCCCCGGCGCCGCAGGGCGGCCTGCCACTCCGGATGCTCCTTCACGCCGACGATCGCGGAGAACGCCTCACCGAACAGGAGCGCGGGTCGCATACCGGCCTCGACCGTCCACGAACGAACCTCGTCGTGGGTCACCGAGACGACGACCTCGATCGCCTCGAGGCGCGCTCCGGGCGGTACCAGCAGCGCCTCCACCTCGCGGTCGACCGGCGCGCCCGCTTCATGCGCGAGCACGACCGCCTTGTCGGGCTCGCGCAGCCGCACGTGCACGAAGACCGCATCGACCTCGAAGCGGTCGTCGGCCGCGACCAGCGCGACCGCGTGCCGGATCTCTTCCGCGGTGAGCGGGTCGAGCGGGTGTGGGGCGCTGCTCATTCAGTCGGCCGTCGCCTGCTGCTGGCGGATGTACTCCGCGGATCCGGCGACGAAGCCCTCGACGTTGTTCGCCTTGCCGGTGACGAACTCCTTGAAGTACTCGGGGATGTACACCTCGAGCGCGCCGCGGTCGAGGGCGTCGAACGTAGCGGCAACGAGCTCTCCGACGGTGATGAACTCGACCGGAGCGGTGAACGGATCGTTGTCGGGCATCTGGAAGAGGGGCGTGTCGACCACGCCCGGGTAGACCACCAGCACCTTCACGCCGGTGTCCCAGATGTCGATCGCCATGGCCTCCGAGAAAACGGAGAGAGCGGACTTCGACGCGTCGTACGCCGCCTCGCCCGGTGACGACAGCGTGGCCGCCACCGACGACACGTTGACGATGCGGCCCTCGCCGCGCTCGATCATCTGCGGGAGCAGCGCGAGGGTCAGCCGTGTCGGGCCGAGGAAGTTCACGTGCATGACCGTGTCGACGGTGGCCGCGTCGAGCTCGCGCACGTTGCGGCGCTTCGGGATCCCGGCGTTGTTCACGAGCACGTCGACGCCCCCGAGGGCGTCGAGCGTGTCGGCCGCCAACCGGTCGACGGCGGCGGGATCGCCGAGCTCGGCGACCAGCTCGTGGACGGTCGCACCGTGCTGCCGGCAGCGCTCGGCGGTCGCCGCGAGCCGATCCGTGTGGCGACCGCTGAGCGCGAGCACGGCACCCCGGCGGGCGAACTCCTCGGCCAGCCCGGCGCCGATTCCCGACGACGCCCCGGTGAGCAGGACGCGACTTCCTTGCCAATCAATCCCCATATCTCCGGCACCGTACGACACGCCAACCGCAGGGGTCCATTGCGCTCTAGCCTCGCGGATCGCATGACCTCGTTCACCGTGTTCGACACGCCGATCGGTCAGTGTGGGATCGCCTGGGACGACGACGACACGATCGTCGCGCGTCCTCCTGCCCGACGCGCGCTTCGACGGCACGCGCACGAAGGCACGCCGCCGCCCGCGGTGCAGTCCGCAATCGACTGCATCGTGGCGTCCCTCCACGGTGAGGCCGACGACCTCATCGAGATCCCGCTCGACTTCGACGGCGTGGCGCCGTTCTCGCGCCGCGTGTACGAGGTGGTGCGCACCATTCCCGCGGGCGAGACGATGTCGTACGGGGAGGTCGCCGCGGCGGTGGGGTCCCCGGGGGCGGCCCGTGCCGTCGGGCAGGCGCTCGGCCGCAACCCCTTCGCGATCATCGTGCCCTGTCACCGGGTGCTGGCGGCAGGCGGGAAAGCGGGCGGGTTCACCGCGGCCGACGGCGTGACGACGAAGCTGCAGATGCTGGCGATCGAAGGCGTGTTGCCTACCGGCTAGGACTAGGAGGGCGACCGTCCGCAGAACGCGAGCATGCGGGTCGCGATGTCGGCCCCGGCGCCGACGGCGATCTCCGGCCCGAACGCGCCCGGGCTCCGGAACTCGTCGCCAAATCCGCGTGCGACCTCGAGTACGCGTCCAGCATCGGCGGGATCGATCGTGGCGTCCTGCCCGGTGGCCCGGGCGAGGTCCCAGCGGTGGATGACGAGATCGCAACTGAGGAAGCGGTCGACCGCGGCCGACAACGTGGATCGTCCGAGAAAGCCGTCGAACTCCTTGTCAGCCAGCGTCGGATCGTCGAGCGCGGTCTGCAGCTGCGCTCGCGCCGCGTCCCACGCCGCGCCCGGATCGTCGTCGACGGGCGGGATCTCGCCGACCTCCTCGCCGATGAACCCCAGGAACATCCCCTGCGACGCGACGACGTGACCGACGACGTCGCGCGCCGACCAGTCGTCGCACGGCGACGGGCTGCTCCAGCGGTCGTCGGGCACGGCTGCGATGGTGGCGGCGAAGGCGTCGGAGAGGCGGCGGTACCGGTCGGCGATCTCAGTCATCCCCGCAGCCTGCCACGTCACCGCATTGGACCCATGGGTCCGATGCGGTGACGGGTCAGATCGGAGGCGTGGTCGCGCTCGCCTCGACCTGGTCGCGGATGGTGTGGACGGTCGCGCGCATGATGTGCGCGACGAACGGTTGGATGAGCCGCCAATACCGTGCGAACGCGCGACGCGACGCGTCGTCGGTGGTCGAGGTGCGGCACTCGTAGGAGAGGAGCGTCGAACCGTTCCCGTACGGCCGCACGCTGAAGTTGCACGCGATCTTCCCGAACCCGGGTTCGGCGAAGTCCGCGAACTCGTCGCGGGTCGTGGTGCGCCACTCGATCTTCGGCGTCCAGAACACGCCGACTGCGCCGAACGCGATCTCCTCGTCGTGCCGTTCGCCCAGGAGGACCCACCCCGGCATGGTCTCCTCGCTCAGCACGAGGGTCGGCGGCACGACATCGGTCCTGCCGGTCACCCGGGCGGGTAGGCCCCGCACCCACATCGCCGCGACGAGGATCGGCGTGCGCACCCGCAGGAAGTCGAGGTCTCGCGCCGCCGCGAACACCGCGGCGCGGTCGGCGTGCACGACGATGTGTTCGGCGATCGTGGCGTCGGCCGTGGGCATGACGTCGTCGAGCAGCATCCACTGAGTGTGCGCCTCGGTGGCCCGCCGCGACCAGGGACTTTCGTCTCAGATCGCGCGCTCGCGACCTTCCCAGTAGGGGTCGCGCAGCTTGCGCTTGTAGAGCTTCCCGTTGGGGTCGCGGGGCATCTCGTTGGTGAAGTCGATGCTCTTCGGGGTCTTGAACTTGGCGAGTCGGGTCTTCGCCCACTCGAGGATCTCGACCTCGAGCTCGGGGCTGCCGTCGACGCCCTCGACCGGCTCGACCACCGCCTTGACCTGTTCGCCCCAGTCGTCGTGCGGGATGCCGAACACCGCGACGTCTGCGACCTTCGGGTGCATGATCAGCTCGCTCTCGATCTCGGCCGGATAGATGTTCGCTCCGCCCGAGATGATCATGTCGATCTTGCGGTCGGAAAGGAACAGCCAACCGTCCTCGTCGAGGTAGCCGGCGTCGCCGACGGTGAAGAACTTCCCACGGAAGCTCCGGTCGGTCTTGTCCTTGTCCTTGAAGTACTCGAACTGCCCCGTCTGCATGTGCATGTACACGGTGCCGATCTGGCCGGGCGGCAGCGCGTTGTCGTCGTCATCGAGGATCACGATCTCGGCGTTCGGCCACGCGCGGCCGACGGTGCCCGGGTGCTCGAGCCATTCCTCGGCGAACACGTACGTGCCGCCACCCTCGCTCGCCGCGTAGTACTCGTCGATGACGGGGCCCCACCACTCGAGCATCTGGCGCTTCACGTCGGGCGGGCACGGCGCGGCGGCGTGGATCATGTGCCGCAGCGACGACACGTCGTACTTCGCGCGCTCGTCTTCCGGTACACCGAGCAGCCGCACGAACTGCGTCGGCACCATGTGGGTGTTGGTGACCCGGTACTGGTCGATCAGGTGCAGCATCTGCTGCGGCGACCACTTGTCCATCACCACGACGGTGTGCCCGATGTGGATCGCCGCACCCGAGAACACCAGTACCGCGGTGTGGTACAGCGGGGAGCCGACGATGTGGACGTTGTCGTCGAACGGTTGGAGCCCGAAGAGGTAGAGCATGCCGCCAAACGTGCCGCCGCCGGTCTCGGGGTCGACGTCCTGCAACTTGCGCCGCACGCCCTTCGGCCGACCGGTGGTGCCCGACGTGTAGTTCATCACCAGACCCATCCGGCGATCGCTCGGCGCATCGGTCGGTTGGCCCGCCTTCAGGTCCTCGTAGGCCTGGAAGGAATCGATGTCGCCACCGACCGTGAAGCGGCCGTCGATGGGGAAGCCGATCTCGTCGGCCGCGGCCTTGGCGTGCTCGGCGAAGCGGGCGTGCGCCACGAACACCTTGGCTTCGCAGTCCTGCACGATGTACGCGATCTCGGGCCCGACGAGATGCCAGTTGATCGGGATGAGGTAGAAGCCGGCCTGGCCGACCGCGAGGAACAGCTCGAACACCTCGGCGCCGTTGGGGAGCAGCATCGCGATCGCGTCGCCGCGTTCCAGACCCATGGCGCGGAGTCCGTGCACCAGTTGGTTGCACGAAGCCAGCAGTTCCCCGGCGGAGATCTCCCGCTCGTCGGGATCGACCAACGCGAGGTGATCCGGGAACGCCTCGGCGATCTTCCAGAACCCGAGCGGCGGCGCGTCGGTGGGCGTGGCGGTCATGGGATGTCGGTTCGCCCGGCGGCGATGCGGAACGCGCCGACGATCGTGCGCAGTTCGTCGACCGCGGCCGACGGATCGTCGGAGAGATGGAACCGACCGCGCAGGTCGGTGAGGCCGGCGGCGGCGAGTGCAGGTACTGCGTCCATCGTGCGCTCGAGGTCGAGCGAACCGTCGTCGGCTTTCACCAACGGCAGCGTGCCGGTCACCTGCAGCCCGTCCGGGTCGCGCCCGGCTTCGGCGAGCCGGTCGCGCATCTCGGCGATGCCGGTCACCGGGTCGGCCGCCGCAGGACCCCACGGGATCCAGCCCGAACCGAACCGCGCGAGCCGTCGCACCACGCGCGGGTTGATGGTGCCGCTCACCCAGACGGGCACGCCGCCCGGCTGCAGAGGCTTCGGCATCATGTGCGTCGCCTCGAAGTGCAGCTCGGGGGAGTCGTACGCCGCTCGCTGCTCCCGCCAGAGGGTCTGGCACACCTCGAGGGAGTGGTCGAGCAGCCGGCCGCGCTGGTCGAAGTCGAGCCCGGCGGCGTCGTACTCCTCGCGTTGCCAGCCGACGCCGACGCCGAGGTCGAGCCGACCGCCCGACAACACGTCGAGGGTGGCGGTGGTCTTGGCGAGCACCGCGGGTCGGCGGAGCGCGGCGACGAGGATGTTGGTGCCCAGACGGATGCGCGAGGTCATCCCCGCGAGCACCGACAACGTGGTCAGCGGCTCGAGCCAGTGACCGTCGGGGCCGGTCGGCTGCTTGCCGCCGGCCTGCCCACCGATCTCGGGCCGGCTGTATTCCTCGAGCCGTTCGCCGAACACCACGTGATCGGACACGACGAGCCGGTCGACGCCGGCCTCGTCGGCGACACGCGCGACGTCGAACAGCGGTTGCCAGGTGCCAGGATCCTCCGCCGCGAACGACGTGATACCGATCGAGAGCTGAGTCATGGCGCGGAGCCTACGCTGCGCCCCGGGAACGCCACCGGGGGGTGTGATGCAACGGGGCAGGACAGCTACCTCAACGCCAACGAACAGGTGTACAAGGACAACGTGGTCTACCAGGACCTGTTCGGTGGTCAGGCGATGCTGACCGTGATCTCGATGAAGTCCGGTCACAGTTGACGGCCATCGCCGGCGTCGCGGTCCTGTCGTTCTCGTCGCTGCCGCTGCTGCGCGACTTCGGGCGCATCGTCGCGATGAACGTCGCGGTCGCGTTGCTCAGCGCGCTGGTGGTGCTCCCGCCCATGCTGGTGTGGGCCGACAAGCGCAACTGGGTCTCGCGGGGGCTCATCGACAAGAAGCCCGAGCCGTTCATCCCGACCCCGCCGAGGGGCGGCGAGGAAGCCGTCGGCGCGCCGTCAGCCTGAGCCGGGCGGGTCGGCTTCGCGCACGGTGATGGTCGTCCACGCGCCGAGGTGGATCCGGTCACCGGCGGACAGCGGCACCGCGGTACCCGGGGGAATGGGCGTGAGGTCGTCGTTCAGCGTCGTGCCGTTGGCTGATCCGCAATCGACAACGGCGTAGCGGGCATCGGTGGTGCGTTCGAGGCGCAGGTGCTCGCGCGAGACACCGGGATCCTCCGGAGGACCTGAGAGATCGATGTCGGGGTGGATGCCCCGGCTTGCGCTCGTGCGCCCGACGGTGACGATGTCGGTGTCGAGGGCACAGGCCCGCGTCGGGACGTGGTCGGGGAAGTCGATGCCCTCGGGTGACAGCAGGTCGTAACGCGCGCGGTCGGCGGCGACGACGGCGACCCATGATCCGGGAGTCGAGGACGGATCGTCGAAGTCGTAGCCGTCCTTCTCGCAGTAGCGGTCTCCGGCGACCCGGGGCGTCCAGCACCGGGGGCAGAGCTCGCCCGGGGTCGAGGGCTCGCGCAGCTCGGTCGCCGACGAGACCTCGACCGACGCGTGCGCGCCGGTGTCCATGGCCGCGTCGACCTCCATGCGCGCACCGCACGTGTCGCAGTAGTCGGTGGTCGCCGACGGGTGGCCCTGCGGGCAGATGGCGGACATGCCTCGGTCACCCCAGCCGGTTGGTCTTGACCGAACCCGCCTCGAGGGCGAGACGGTCGAGCTCGTCGATGTCGACCTTGGGGCGCACCGCGCCGGTCGGCGCGTCGACGATGTCGACCACACCGGCGAGGGCTCGGAGCTTCTGGGTGTCGCCGTGTTCGCTGGCGATCAACACCGCCTTTCCGAACTTCGCGGTCGCGGTGTCCTCGTCGCCGGCCCGCCGCGCCGCGAACGCCTCGTCGATCACGCGCGACAACTCCTCCTGACCGGTGTAGTGCGCGAGCTCAGGGCTGATCAGCGTGGACTTGGCATCGTCGTCGGTCCAGATCGCCCTGACCTTCGCCTCCGACACCGCGGCGTCGTCGACGATGAGCTTCACCCGTCCGGCGAGCATCTCGTCGCCGACCTCACGCGCCGGGACCTCGATCGACACGTGGTAGTGCCGGGTCTCGTCGCCCCACGCACCGGTGGGGTAGTCACCCTCCAGCTCGCCGACCGCGGTGCGGCGGTCGGTGAGATCCTCGATGGTCGGGAACACCTGCTGCATCAAAGTGACCCGGGCGTCGACCGGCGTCCAGACCCGCAACGACACGTTGCTGGTGCGCCTGCCCATCGCCCGTTCCATGGTCGCGGTGAAGTCGGCGGCGAGGTCCTCCGGCTCGCGAATCGCCTCGACCGTGCCGAGGAGCTTCGACGCGATGGTGCGCAGCTCCGAGACCTCCCAGTCCGCGCCGACGCCCCGGCAGTCGCACTGGAAGCGTCCCTCGCACGCGTCCAGCGCCGCTTCGAGCTCCTCCTCGGTCTCGTTCTGGTTCTCGCCGTCGGTGAGGAGAAGCGCGTGGCAGATGCCGGGGGGTTCGTCGCCGAGCAGCGCGTTCGCAGCGGTGAGCCAGCGTCCGATGGCGGTACCGCCGCCGGCCTTGAGCTTGCGGGCCGCCTCCTTGGCGTCGCGGCGCGTGCCGGGTGACGCGGTCTCGAGCCCGAGGAAGGGGTACACCTGGCGCGCGTCGTCGGTACCGGCGATCACCGCGAAGCGCACGCCGTCACGGATGCAGTCGATCGCCGCGCACGTCGCGACGATCGCGGCCTTGATCTTGGTGCGCGGGAACTTCATCGAACCCGAGACGTCGACGATCACGATCTCGGCGGCGGCGGGTCCGGCGACGACGTCGTCGGCGCCCGATGCGGCGACCGTGACCAGGGCGTCGACATGGGTGGCTCCGTGCGCGAGGAATTCGTTCTGGTAGGTGTCGGCGGCGAACTCGGTCACGTCAGACCTTCCCGTTCATGGTGGTCACGGTCGACGGAACGACGTCGACGACGACCACGGTGATGTTGTCGCGCCCGCCCGATGCCAGCGCGATCTGCGTCAGCGCCCGGGCGACCTCGATCGGCGGGGTTGCGGGCGGGTGGGCGCGGACGATGGCGCCCATGCGCGTGTTCGTGGGCGCGTAGTTCCACAGGCCGTCCGAGCACAGCACGAGCCGTCCGGCCGACGTTGGCGTGAAGGTCGTGACGCGGGGAGCACCTCCGGGTGCATCCTCGCCCAACCACCGCGTGATCGCGTGCGCGTATGGGTGCCCGTCCATCTCGGCCTCGCTCAACTGCCCGATGGCAACCTGCTCCTGGACCCACGAGTCGTCGACGGTGAGCTGCTCGACCACCTGCTCGTCGATCCAGTACGCCCGGCAGTCGCCGACCGCTCCGACGGTGATGTCGCGACCGTTCCAGCGTGCTCCGAGGAACGTGCACGCCGGTGCGCCGCGGCGCCGTGTGCGCGTCCACGGCACGTCGAGCACTGCGCTCTGCGCGGCGGTCATCGCGTCGCGCATCGGTGCCGTGCCGTCACCGTACGGATCGTCGAGCGACGCCACCAGCACGGCGCCCGCGGCATCGGCGGCGGCCGACGACGCGTCCGCCGCGGCGGCCGCCGACGACACGCCGTCGCACACGATCGCGACGATGGCGTCGCCCACGCGGGCGACGTGCATCGCGTCCTCGTTGCGTCGGTGCACGAGCCCTCGGTCGCTGACGCCCGCCGCGGTCCCGTTGTCGTACTCGCGACGGTCACCGGCGTCGACGACGACGCCCGGCGTCAGCGGTGCACCGCACGCCTCGCAGTACCGGTCGTCGTCGGTCGCCGACAGCCCGCACTGAGGGCAGACCACGGAGCCCGCGGCGGTCACCAGACCGTCCTCGGTCGCAGCTGGTTGGCCTGGTCGACCAGCGCGATGCGTTCGGCGCCCGCGGGTGACTGCAGCGCGAGCTTCCGGTACGTCGACTCGAGGCCCAGGCGCACGTCGGTCTCGGTGAGGGGGTACCCGAGCACGACCAGGCGCGTTGCCGTTGCCCGGGGCGCCGTCGTCGGTGACGATCTCCAGCGCGGCGGTGAGCACCCGGGCGGTCAACCGCGCCTGTTGCTCCCGGGGGAGCGGCAGCAGCGTGATGACGCCCCCGGCGGCGACGACCTCGTCGACGGTCAGCGGCGTGCCCCGTCCGTCGAGCATGGTCTCGGCCTTGGCCACCTGCGCATCGACGTACGTGCTCGACGTCGACGGGATGCGGTCGTACGCCGCGATCGCACCGTCGAGGTCACCCATCGTGACACGGCAGCGGGCCAGGCCGAACACCGCACTGGTGAAGCCCGGATCGGTCGCCGACACGATGTCGTACCAGTGCGCGGCGGTGGCGGTGTCGCCCGCCGATTCCGCGGCCTACGCCATCGCGACCTTCGGCGCGAGCTCGCCGGGCAGCGTCGCGTACACGCTGCGGAACTCGGCCAACGCGCGGTCGTGGTCGCCTTGTGCGAGCGCGGCCGAGCCGCTGTACCAAGCGGCGCGCCACTCCCATGGATCCGAACGCGCGATCCCGTTGATCACCGCGTCGGCCTCGGTGAACCGTTCGGCTTCGATGAGCGCGCGCACCTCGCGCAGCCGCACCTCCACCGTCTGCTCGGGTGCCTGCTGCAGCAGCTCCAGGACCTCCTCGGGTTCGCTGACACCGGCCGCGAGCGCGGCGAGGAAGCCCGACGCGGGATCGTCGGCCGCGACGAGCGGCGCGGGCAGTCCCCGCCAGTCGTCGGGCGCGTCCGCCCCACCGCGCAGCTCGCCGGTGAACAGCACGCTCACCTCGGGCCACGGCTTCCCGGAGTCGGCGGCCACGATCTCGCGCAACACGCCGCCGAGTTGTACGGCCATCTCGTCGGCCGACTGGAACCGGTCGTCGGGATCGGCGGCGGTCGCCCGCACGAGGAATCGGTAGAGCGAGTCGCACTCCTGCGAACAGCGGCACGTCCTCGACGGGGGGGAGCGTCTTCGAATGCGTGCTGTAGAAGCCGCGCGTGTGCGTGCACAGTGCGGTCAGTGTCCGCCCGACGGTGTAGAGGTCGGAGGAGATCGTCGGCCCGGTGTCGGCGATCTCGGGCGCCTGGAACCCGGGGGTCCCGTAGATGGCGCTGGTCGTGTCGTCCATGCGGTAGACCGCGCCGAGGTCGATGAGCTTGAGCGAGTCGACGGTGCGGATCACGTTGTCGGGCTTGAAGTCGCAGTAGAGCAGGCCCTGCTGGTGCAGGTAGCCGAACGCCGGCAGCACCGACAGCATGAAGGTGATCGCGTGGCTGGCGGGGAACGGGTCCGACTCGCCGTTGTTGTCGGCGCGCCGGTCGTCCAACGACGCGCGGAGCGTCGCCCCGCGGACGTACTCCATCACGATGTACGGCTCACCGTCGTGCTCGGCGAAGTTGTAGACGCTGCACGATGTTCGGGTGGTCGACCTCGCGCGAGGAAGCGCAGCTCGGAGATGATCACGTCCACGTCGCCCGTGTTCAGCAGGCCCTTCAGCACGACCCGGCGACCGTCGACGCGCTGGTCGCGCGCCAGGTAGACCCAGCCGAGGCCGCCGTGGGCGAGGCAGCCTTCGACCTCGTACTGGCCCCCGACGAGGCTTCCGACCGCCAGCTTGGGCGAGAACGAGAACGGGTGCCGGCACTTGGCGCAGAAACCCTCGGTGCGGCCGGGCTCGCCGTCACGACCGCGACCGACCGGCTGCTTGCACAGGGGGTTGCCGCAGTAGCGCTTGCTCTCGGCGATGCTCGGGTTGGTCAGGATCGCGTCGGCGGCCTCGCGGATCATCGGGGGCGGGACCTCGACCCGCCGACCGCCGACTCCGTCGGTGCTACCGGTGGCGGCGCGTTGCGTCCTCGACACACGCGTGCCCGAGACGGGGCCGCCCGTGCCGGACGTGCGCGGCGCGGCCGTCGGCATGTGCTCGACCGGTTCGCTCACTGGCGCGCGCTCGGCCGTCAGGCCACAGCGGTCGCAGAATCCGTCCGCGTCGATGTCGCCGGGCGGATCACACTGAGGGCGGGTGCACTTCATCGTGGGCCCTTTCCGTGCGG
This sequence comes from uncultured Actinomycetes bacterium, assembly GCA_963725775.1. Taxonomy (GTDB): domain Bacteria; phylum Actinomycetota; class Acidimicrobiia; order IMCC26256; family DASPTH01; genus DASUAS01. The sequence goes on along the minus strand of CAVRZT010000004.1, from coordinate 187,388 downwards.
AGATTCCTCGAACACCAACTGCTGATAACGAAACACCAAGTCGCTTGCCGCGTCGAGGTCGGCGGGCGCGGTGAAGAGCGCGGCCTCGGCGCGGTCGTGTGCCTCGGTCACGGCGGGATCCTCGTCGAGACCGAACGCGTGCGCCTGCGCGGAGTACGCGTCGAGCCGGCCGCGCAGCTGCTCGCGCTCCTGGAGCCGGGTGCGGGCGACCCGCGTCATCTCGCCGGCCTGGTCGAGCAGCGCGTCGACCGACGCCCGGAACGCGGTCAGCTCGTCGAGCGCCATCCGGGTCCGACCCGCATTGGCGAGGCCGCGGATCCGCTCGCGCCGTCCCGCGAGGTCGGAGTCGGCCGACGGGGGTGCCGCATCGGCAGGGAGCAGCACCTTGGCGCGGGCGTCCTGCTGCGCCTGGGCGGCGTCGGTGAGCGCCCGGTCGACGGTTTCGAGCATGCGCTGCGCGTCGCGGAGCTCGTCCTGCAGGCGGCTGCTCAGCTCGTTCGCCGACACGAGCGAGTGATCGAGGTCGGCGACGAAGTGTTCGAGCGCGACGACGTCCGGCTCGGCGACCGACAGGGGATCGATCGCGAGGGCTTCGGTGAGCGCGCCGACCCGCTGGTCGAGCGCGACGAGCTCGGTGTCGCCCGCGTCGAAGGGCTGCGCCCGGGTGACGCGCCCCTGCACCGCGGTGACCCGAGGGAGCATCTGGTCCCACACGGCGCCGACGGCCACGACGACATCTTTGGCCCGCCCGAAGGTCTCGGCCATCAGCGCGAGCAGCTCGTCGCCCGTGCACCGCCGGGTGGCGACGCGCTCCTGCAGGAGCCCGCGGTCGGCGAGGGGCACGTCGTCGGCGCGCAGCTCGATCGACGCGCCGTCGAGGAGGTCCGCGAGCTCCCGTTCGCGTCCGGGGGCGAGCCGGGTGCGGGGCGACACCCGTAGCTCGGTGGCGCGGTCGAGGAACGCGCCGAACGCGGCGTACCACTCCCACGTCGTCGTGATCGCAACCCGCGCGTCGGACCAGGCGGTGGCGGTCGCGCCGCGGAGGGGCGCCTGATCGAGGAGCTGACGGTTCGGGTCGTGGTCGAGTTCGAGCAGGTTGGCGCTGATGGTGTCGGCCGCGCTGCGGTAGCGCTCGATCCGCGCGTCGAGGTCGGCGAGCGTGGCGTTCACGGCAGGTACTCCGGGGCGGGTGGGTCCGGGACGCTGTCGCCGAGCCACTGCGTATAGAGCTGCTGCAAGGCTCCGTCCTCTCGCATCTGCTCGAGGACCGAGTTCACGAAGCGCACGAGATCCTCGTGTCCCTTGGCGATCGCGATCGCGTACGGCTCGGGCTGGAACGACGAGTTGTCCAGCAGCCGGGTGGTCGTCCGCTTCTCCTGGGCCTGGAAGCTGGCGAGGATGGTGTCGTCGCTCGTGATGGCGTCGACCTCGCCCTCCTGCAGGGCAACGAGGCAGTCGGAGCGCGCCGCCACCGGAAACAAGTTCGCTTTGGGGACCATCTCGTGGATGTGCTCGATCGAGGTCGAACCCCGCGTCGCGCACACGGTCTTCCCGGCAAGATCGGCAAGGGAGCTGACCGTGGAGTCCGCGGGGACAAGCACGTCCTGGTGGGCTTCGTAGTACTCGGTCGAGAAGTCCACGTCCTGCCAGCGGCCGCAGGTCGCGGTCAACAGGCTGGCCACCATGTCGACGTCACCGTTCTTGACGGCCGCGATGCGTTCGGCGGTGGTGAGGGTCTTGAACTTGAGGTGCGCGCCAGGGTTGCCGTCGCGGAAGATCGCTTCGGCGACGGCGCCGAGCAGGTCGACATCGAGACCCTTGATGTCGGCGGACTTCGGATCGCGGAATCCCCACCCCTGCGTTCCCTCGTCGACGCCGACGACCAGCATGTTGTTCTTGCGGATGGTCGCCATGGTCGAACCCGGCGCGAATTGCGATGGGTCGGGGACGGAGTCGGTGTCCGGACGGAAGCTGGCACGTGGTTCGCAAGGGATGGTCGTGCTCGTTGGCGCGGGCGCAGTGGTCGCGGTCGACGCCGGGGGTTCGAGCGGCCTGATCGAGTGGGAGAGCGCACCATCGGACGACGAGGAACAGGCAACCGTTCCGACCGCGACGAGCGCGGCCGCAGCGAGCACGGCGACGCGGCGCGCGCTCATGGGACCCTCGTCGTGGCGGCGGGGACCGCCGGCAGTGGGTCGAGCACACCTGGGTACGCGTGCCGGTACAGGTCACCCAGCCGGAGGTCGTACGCGTTCAGCAGCCAGTCATTGTCCCGCAGTTGCTGGAGGACTCCGTTCACGTACTGCGTGAACGCGACGGCGCCGGGATTGATGGCGATCGCGTAGTGCTGGGCCTCGCCCTGATCGACGATGCGGAGGTTCGGATCCTGGTCCATCATCCCGACGAGGAAGGTGTCGTGACCGAGGTAGGCGTCGGCCTCGCCTTCCTGGAGCGCCACCAAGCAGTCGGTTCTCGTGTCGACCAGCACAGGGATCGCCTTGTTCGGCAATGTCGCGTTGACGTCTTCGAGCACATCGATCGACGTCGAGCCCTTCGTCATGCACACGCGCCGGCCACCGACATCCGTCGCGGTGTGGATGCCCGAGTCCTCCCGCACGAGGAACCGGTGGTGGGCCGTGAAGTACTCCGAGCTGAGGGCGACCTTGTCCCAGCGCTCGCACGTCATCGAGATCGCGCTGATCGAGAGATCCACCTTCCGATCGTGCGGGTACTGGATCTTCTCCTTCGTCGTCACCGTCGTGAACTGCAACGCGCTTGTCGAGGTCGCCGAAGATCGCAAGTGCGAGCTGCCGGGCCAGGTCGATCTCCAACCCGACGAGCTCACCCGATCCCGAATCGCGGGACGCCAGCCCGACCGTGTTCTCGTCGACTGCGATCCGCAAGCTTGCCTCGCTTCAGGATGTCCTTCATCGTCGGTCGTCCACGTCGGTGGCCGCGGGAGAGGATCGAGAGGTGGATAGCTCGCAGTGGGATTGTCGCAGTCCGGCGCCGGAACCGTCGACGTCGTGGTCGACGGCGCGGTGGTCGGAGTGGTCGAGCACGTCGACCGATCGGTCCGCCGCGTCCGAGTTGCTCGCGCTGCACGATGCGGTGAAGAGACCGAGCGCGACCACGATCCCGAGTGCAGCGTGGCGTCGGGCGGTCATCGGTACTCGCCGATACGGCGTTCGAGGCCGAGCAGCACGAGCAGACCGGCGAGGATGGCGAACAGCGGAATTGCGATCACGAGCACGCCGAACCCGACCCGGGCATCGGCAGCGGCCGAGGCCAGGCGGGCCTGCGATCGGGCGATGTCGTCCTGCATCGCCTTCTGCATCGCGTCGACGGCGTGCAGCTCTTGCGCTGAGGTCCGCCTTCGGCAACTGATCGAACGGGTTCGAGTTGCTCGTTCCCACGGAGAGGTGCACCGCCTTGCGGTACTGACCGTCATCGTCGAGCTTCCGCACCTTGCGGTGAAGTGAGCGCAGGGTCGTGAAGTGCTTCGCCAGCGCGCCGCACGCGTGCGCCGTCGCCCGTCCGATCGGCGACTTCGGCCGCGTACCCGAGGAGCCCGCCCGTTCCGTCGTCGCCGCCCAAGTCCTTCATCGTGCGGTCGAACTCAGCCACGTACTGATCGCCGTTCCCGCGGGCGATCAGGGCCAGGTTCTCGTCGTTCTGCGCGCGCAGCATGAGGATGCGCGCCGACGAGAGCACTTCGACCGAGTCGGAACCCCGGCTCTGGGCGCGATGCAGCGCGTCGTGGCCGGCGGCGAAGCGCAGGAGGGTCCAGCCGAAGAGCGCGACGACGAACACGGTCGCTCCGACGAGCCCGAAGTTGAGGATCCGGTTCGACCGTCGGCGCACGAAGACCTGCACGGCGATCAACAGCACCAGCATGCCGATGCCGGCGATGAGCACCACACTGAGCGTGAGCGTCGACGTTCCTGCGGCGTAGTTGTCGTCGAGGCCTTCGGCGGTGTTGCGGTACAGCGTCGTCGTCGCGGGGATGATCTCGTCGCGCATCAGGTTCGAGGCCTGCTGGAGGTACGAGTTGCCCACCGAGTTGCCCTGTCGGTTGTTCGCGCGGCTCAGCTCGACCAGGCCGCTGTACTTGGGCAGACGCTCGGAGACCGTCCGGATCGCCCGACGCGAGCTCGGCGAGGTGTCGGCGGCCTCGGAGAGGGTCGCCAGATAGCCGCCGGCATCTTTCAGGTCGCGGAGGAAGCGTTCACGCAAGCCCGGCGGCTCGAGTCCGGCCCGGAGGAAGACGGTCGATGCCGTGGCATCGGCATCGGCCAGGCTGGCGTACAAGCTTTGCGCAGCCAGGAGCGCAGGCGCTGATTCCCGTGCGACCTTGCGGGCGGCGTCGCTGCGGGCCTGGGTGGCGGCGGCGGTGGCGATGGCGAAGATCAGCAGCCCGACGACCAGCACGGCCGAGGCGGCGCGGAGCCGTCCGGGTGTCGTCCGGAGCCAGCGACGGACCGGCATCCCCTGGATGCGCAATCCGCGCGAGCCAGAACTCGCGTTTGTCGGCGTGACCGCCACGGTGCCCCCTCCAGGCCCGTCAGCCGGGTCATCGATCAGGACGACACCGGCACCATCATTGCTTCGGAAGGCTGCGAGATCCATCGAGGTGCACGGTCGCAGGCAATCGACCAGCGCACCATCCCGCCCGGGCGGATCTCGGGCCGCGGCCAGGATAGGGAGAACTTGCCTCCGCGCGATGTCGCGCGAGAGTGGTGGCGGATTCACTTCCGGGATTCGCTTGTCGGCTGGTGCCGAAACGGGAGGGACGTCGATGGCGGTGCTGAGCTACTTGGGGCCCAACGGCTCCGTGATCTACGAGCTGCCGGCTGAGCGGGTCACGCTCGGCCGCAAGAAGGGCAACGACCTGGCCATCGACTGGGACCAGGCCGTGTCGGCACGCCACGCGGAGCTCGAACCGATCACCGGGTCGTGGTTCATCGAGGACCTCGGCAGCACGAACGGTACCTACGTCAACGGCGAGCGGATCGAGGCCAAGAAGGCGCTCCACGTCAATGACGAGATCCGCCTCGGCGACACGATCATCCTGTTCCACGGCGTGATGAGCAGCGAACCGGTGCCCACGACCACGCCCGCGGCGAAGAAGCCGGATCTGACCCGCAAGCAGCTCGAGGTGCTCCGGCACCTCTGCCGTCCGCAGGCGAAGGACCAGCGCACGCCCTGCTCGACGACCAAGGAGATGGCGGCGCGGATGTACGTGGGGGAGGCCGCGGTGAAGGCCCACCTGGCGACGCTCTACGAGAAGTTCGAGATCCCCGAGGCTGGCCAGCAGCGCCGCGCGCTCCTCGCCAAGCGTGCGTGGGAGACCGGTGCCGTGCGCAAGGCCGACTTCGAGGGTGAAACCAGCTCCGAGACCTAGCGCGAACGACAGGTTGAGGTAGCTCGCCCGTCGCGCGCGCCGCGCTTGCGGTCGATTCCGATCGACTGCGCAACGTGCGACGGTCACGGCATGACCGATCCACGACCTCCGCGACACCCCGTCCGCAACGCGCTGGTGGTCGGCGCGATTGCGGTCTTCGTCGTGCGGCTGGGGATGCACGCGTTCACCCGCCTGCTCGACGTCGTGTGGATCGTCGTCGCGATCGCGGCCGTCGTGGCCGTCGTCAGTGCGCGTTCGTCGCGTCGCTGACCTGTGACCACCGAACCAAGGAGCAAAACCATGTGGCAGTCGTTGAAGCGCTGGTGGAACTACCTCGGCATGAAGCTGCGCGTCACGCAGGAGGAGCGCGCCGATCCCAAGGTGCAGCTGGAGCAGGCGATCGAGGAGGCGCGGGCGCGCCACCGGCGGCTGTCCGACACCGCGGCGATCGTCATCGCGCACCAGAAGCAGGCACAGGACCGTCTCGACGCCAAGCTCCGCGAGTACGAGAAGGCCAAGGCGTCGACGGGCCAGGCCGTGCTCCTGATCGATCGCGAGGCGCGGCACGGCAACGAGGCACAGGTCGCCACGTACACGACTGCAGCCGAAGGTCTCGCCAACCGGGTGCTCACGCTCGAGCGCGAGGTCCGGGAATTCGACGACGCGCTGCTGCAGGCGACGGCTGCGGCCGAGGACGCCAAGGCGGCCGTCGTGCGCAACGCCAAGGAGCTCGAGCAGCAGCTCGACGACCGTGAGCGACTCCTGTCGGTGCTCGACCGAGCGAAGATGCAGGAGGCGCTGAACCAGGCCCATGAGCAGCTCTCGACGCTGCCGGGCGCCGACGTCCCCACCTACGCGCAGGTCGAGCGCAAGATCCTCGGCCGCCAGGCCGTCGCCGAGGCGAAGGGAGAGCTCAACGCCGCGCAGTTCGGTGCCGGGGCCGATCCCGCGATGCTCGAGATCGAAGCGGCGCAGCGCAGTGCCGAAGCCCAGGCCTTCCTGGCCCAGATGCGGACGCAGCTCGGGCTGGCTGCGCCCGACAACGGCACGGGCACGCCGCCCCGCATGATCGAGCGGTGAGCCCGGCCGTGGTGCGGCGGTTCCGGGGTGCGCTCTAGCCTGAGGGGATACGTGCTCGTCGAGCGCGAGACCTCCGGGGGAGCACATGGCGAATCAGCTGGTGATCAAGGGCGGGACCGTCCACGACGGCACGGGCGCACCGGGTGCGCGCGCCGATGTCGGCATCGCCGACGGGCGGATCACCGAGATCGGCGCGAACCTCGACGGTGACCAGGTGCTCGACGCCGGTGAGTGTGTCGTCGCGCCGGGCTTCATCGACATCCACACGCACTACGACGCGCAGGTGTTCTGGGATCCCGCGCTCACGCCGTCGTGCTTCCACGGCGTCACCACCGTGGTCGCGGGCAACTGCGGGTTCTCGATCGCGCCGACGCGTACCGAGCACCACGAGCTGATCGCGCGGACGCTCGAGAACGTCGAGGACATGGACGTCGCCGCGCTCGCCGCGGGCATCCCGTGGGACTTCTCCACCTTTCCCGAGTATCTCGGGTCGGTCGCCGACCACGGTGTCGGGATCAACTTCGCCGCCTACATCGGGCACACCGCGCTGCGACTGTTCGTGATGGGCGACGACGCGTACGAGCGCACCGCGACGGCCGAGGAGACGGCCGAGATGCAGCGCGTGCTGCGCGAGGCGATGGAAGCGGGCGCCGCCGGCTTCGCCACGAGCTTCGCGTCGCCGCACCGCGGGATCGACGGCAAGCCGGTGCCCAGCCGCTTCGCCGACCGCGCCGAGTTCGAGGCGTTGCTCGAGACGATGGGCGAGGTCGGTCGCGGCGTCGTGTCGATCGCGCCGGGCGACCAGTGCCCGCCCGCCGACATGTTCGACCTGCAGATGAAGGTCGGTGTCCCGTTCACCTGGGGCGCGCTGCTCACGTCGCCCGGGCGTGACCACCGACAGTCGCTGGCGGCCAACGAAGCGGGCTGGGAGCGCGGCGCCGAGGTGTGGCCGCAGGTCACGCCCCGACCGCTCACGTTCACGTTCACGCTCGACTCGCCCTACCCGCTCGCGGTCAACGAGCACTTCGCCGCGCTGCAGAACGCGACGGTCGAAGAGCGGACGCGCGCCTACGCCGATCCCGAGTGGCGCGAGAAGATGAAGCAGGGCCTCGGTGGTGCCGGCGGCTTCGGTCTGCGCTGGGACACCTATACGTTCGGACCGAGTGAGGCGCATCCCGACCTGCTCGACCGCAAGCTGGCCGACCTCGCCGCCGAGCGTGGCGTCGAGCCGCTCGACTGCCTGCTCGACCTGGCGCTCGAGGAGCCCGGGCTGGCGCTGCGGGTGCGGACGATCATCGCCAACGACGACGAGGCCGGCGTCGCCGACCTGCTCGTCGACGAGCACAGCACGCTCGGTCTCTCCGACGCCGGGGCGCACGTGGGCCAGCTCTGTGACGCGCCGCAGGCCACCGATCTGCTCGGCAACTGGGTGCGCGACAAGGGCATCGTGCCGATGGAGCAGGCGATCCGCAAGCTCAGCGGCCAGCAGGCCGACCTGTTCGGGTTCGCCGACCGCGGCTACCTGCGACCGGGTGCTTTCGCCGACGTCGCGGTGTTCGACCCTGCCACCGTCGCCCCGGGCCCGGTGCGGCGCGTGCGCGACTTCCCGGCGAACGCGGAGCGACTCACCGCCGACCAGCCCGTCGGCATGCAGCACGTGATCGTGAACGGCACGCCCATCCGGGTCGACGGGACGTCGACCGACGCCGGAACCGTCGGTCAGGTGGTCCGACCGTCGGCCCGGTCGTGACCGGCGCACCGGTCGTCATCGAGGCGGCGATCAACGGTGCGAACCCCGTCGCACCGCGGCTCCCGCGTGACATCGCCGACACCGCGCTCGCGTGTTTCGACGCCGGCGCCGCGGTCGTGCACAACCACATCGACATGTTCGGTGAGGCGCACGCGGCTGCGGCGAGGTACCGCGAAGGGTGGGAGCCGGTCCTCGAGCGATGCCCGGACGCGTTGCTGTACCCGACGATCAACGGGATCGGTGCCGTCGAGGAGCGCTACTCGCACATCACGCCGTTGGCCGAGACCATCGGTCTGCGCATCGGCGTGATCGATCCCGGGTCGGTCAACCTCGGCGCGGGCTTCGCCTACGTCAACTCCGGGAGCGACATCGACTACCAGCGGGCGCTCTGTGAACGCCACCACCTCGTGCCGGGGATGTCGATCTTCGAGCCCGGGTTCCTGCGTGCCGCGCTGTCGTACTGGCGCGCGGGCCAGCTCCCGCCGGGCACGATGCTGCGCCTCTACTTCGGCGGTGCCGCGATCGAAGCGGCGGGCGGCTTCTGGTTCGGCCTGCCGCCCACGGAGGCGTCACTCGACGCATACCTCCAGATGCTCGAGGGGTGTCCGCTGCCGTGGTCGGTCGCCGTCCTCGGTGACGACCTCTTCGCCACCGAGCTCCCCGCGGTCGCGCTCGAACGTGGTGGTCACCTCCGCGTCGGTCTCGAGGACCACAAAGGCCGTGACGTCGCCAACGAGGAGCTCGTGGCGGAAGCGGTGAACCTCGCCGAGAAGGCAGGTCGTCCGGTCGCGACGTCGGCCGAGACCGCGGTGCTCCTCGGGTTGTAGGGCCGAGAGGTGGGGACCGCGACCGGGTCGGGATACGGTTGGATGACGCGCACCACAGGGGGATGCAGATGAACGTCGACGACCTGATCCTGGTGAGCATCGACGACCACGTCGTCGAGCCGCCCGACATGTTCGAGCGCCACGGTTCCGCCAAATACCGCGACCGCCTGCCTCACGTGGTGATGGGCGACGACGGCAACGAGAAGTGGCTGTTCGAAGGCCAGCAGGTCGGTTCGATGGGCCTGAACGCGGTCGTCACCTGGCCCAAGGAGGAGTGGGGGTTCGACCCCGTCGGCTTCGCCGAGATGCGCCCGGGCGCGTACGACATCCACGAGCGCGTACGCGACATGAACCGCAATGGCATCCTCGCCTCGATGTGCTTCCCGACGTTCGCCGGTTTCGCAGGCGGCATGTTCCAGGAGGCGCAGGACAAGGACCTCGCGCTCGCAACGGTGCAGGCCTACAACGACTGGCACATCGACGAGTGGTGCGCCGCGTACCCCGATCGCTTCATCCCGCTCGCCATCCCGCCGATCTGGGATCCGCAGCTCGTCGCCGACGAGGTGCGCCGCGTGGCCGCGAAGGGCTGCCGCGCGATCACCATGCCGGAGCTGCCGCACATCCAGGGCCTGCCGAGCTACATCGACCTCGGCTACTGGGCCCCGTTCTTCCAGCGCGGTGTCGGAGGAGCAGGTGGTGATGTGCCTGCACATCGGGCAGGGCTTCAACGCGATCACCAGCTCGCCCGATGCCCCCATCGACAACCTCATCATCCTCGCCACGCAGGTGTCGGCCCTCGCGGCGCAGGATCTCCTCTGGGGTGGCGCGATGCACCAGTACCCCGACCTCAAGATCGCGTGGTCGGAAGCCGGGATCGGCTGGATCCCCTTCTACCTCGACCGCTGCGACCGCCACTACACGAACCAACGCTGGTTGGGCCACGACTTCGGCGACAAGATGCCGAGCGACATCTTCCGCGAGCACTCGCTCGCGTGCTACGTGACCGACCCGGTCTCGCTCAAGGTGCGCCACGACATCGGGATCGACATCATCGCCTGGGAGTGCGACTATCCGCACTCCGACTCGATCTGGCCCGACGCACCCGAGGTGGTGCTGGCCGAGCTCGACAACGCCGGTGCGTCAGACGCGGACATCCACCAGATCACGTGGGAGAACTCGTGCCGGCACTTCGGCTACGACCCGTTCAAGCACATCGCGCGTGAGCACGCGACCGTGGGCAAGCTGCGAGCGCTGTCGCCCGACGTCGACACCTCGACGCGCTCACGGGCGGAATGGCGCGAGCGCTACGAGACCGCGCACGCGAGTTAGCGGTCGGCGACCCGCACCACGATCCGGCCGACGGTCTGGCGCCGCTCCATCGCGTCGAGCGCGGTGGGGAGCTCGGTGAACGGCACGTCGAGGCCGACGACCGGTCGCACCGCGCCGCGTGCGACGAGTTCGAGGATCTGCGTGTGGAGGCGCTCGGCGTCGGCGCGTGACAGGAAGTTCGACCCCAGCGCCTGCTTGACCGCCACGGGATCGTCGACGTAGGCGAGGCAGACGCCGACCAGCGAGAAGTTGCCGAACAGGATCGGGCGGGGGACCAGCCCCCCGTCGTCCTCGGCCTCGATGCCCGACGCGAACCCGGCGAGCACGTGGCGCCCACCGAAGGCCATGCAGCCGTAGGTACGGGTGGTGATGTCGCCGCCGATGGTGTCGAAGGCGACGTCGACGCCGCGACCGCCCGTCGCCTCGAGCGCCGCGGCCACGAAGTCGGTGGCACTGGTGTCGACCGCGACATCGGCGCCGAGCTGCGCGCAGAACCGTGCCTTCTCGGCCGACCCGGCGAGGGCGATCACGTGCGCGCCGGCGGCGCGGGCGAGTTGGAGCGCGGCCGACCCGACTCCGCCGGCCGCGGCGTGGATCAGCACCGTCTCGCCTGCCTCGAGCCGCGCCCGTCGGTACAGCGAGAGCGCGGCCAGGTGGAAGGGCATCAGGATCGCGGCCGCGTCGGGGGCGGGGATGCTCTCGGGCATCGCGAAGGTCATGGTGGCGGGCGCGACCGCGACCTCGGCGTAGCCGCCGAACGCGCCACTCGGGATGGCGGCGACGCGGGTGCCGAGCAGCGCGGCGTCGACACCGTCACCCACGGCTTCGACGGTACCGAGCACCTCCATGCCGGGGGTGTACGGCGCAGGGACGGGCACCGTGCGGTACCGACCGTGGATCCCGTCGATGTCGTTGAAGTTGAGGGTGACCGCGTCGACCCGTACCCGGACCTCGCCCGGTCCGGCGTCGGGCGCGTCGATCTCCTCGAGCCGGAGGACGTCGCGCGGCGCGCCGTGCTCGATCGCTCGCCAGGCGCGCACGATGCGGCGACTCAGGCGGCGGGGTCGAGCGCGAGCGGCAGGTTCGACAGGCCGCGCACGTTGCTCGAGTACGCCCGCTTCATGGGCTGGCGGAGCTCGTAGTTCGGGTAGCGAGCCAGGAGCTCCTCGAACGCGATGCGCGTCTCGAGCCGGGCCAGCGCCGCCCCGACGCAGAGGTGGATGCCGAACCCCAAGCCGACGTGCCGCTCGATCTCGCGGTGGATGTCGAAGTACTCGGGGTCGGCGAACACCCGCTCGTCGTGGTTGGCCGCGCCGGTGATCAGGATCACGCGCGAATCGGCGGGAATGGTCACTCCGTGGAGCGTGACGCCCTGCTCGACCCAGCGACCCTGGTAGTGCGAGGGCGGGTCCCAGCGCAGCATCTCCTCGACCGCGTTCGGGATCAGCGACGGGTCGGCCACCAGCTCGGCCCGCTGGTCGGGGTACCAGTCGAGCGCCACGACGCCGTTGGCGATGAGCTTGGCCGTCGTCTCGTGCCCGGCGATCGTGAGCTCGAGCAACCGGTACGCGACCTGCTCGTGGGTGAGCGCCACTTCGTTGCCGTCGTCGTCGCGGACGCGGGCGGTGAGGAGCAGCGACGCGATGTCGTCGCCCAGGTTGCGCGACTTCTCGTCGACGATCTGCATGAGGAGGACCATGATGGCGCCCATGGCGGCCTGGGTCGCGTCGGTCACGTTGCCCTGGGCGTCGGCGTCGGAGCGATCGAGGATGGCGTCGGAGTAGCGACGCAGCTCCTCGCGCGTCTCCATCGGGAGACCGAGCATCTCGGCGATCACCATCATGGGCAGGTGGGTGGAGAACTCGGCGACGATGTCGATCTCACCCTTGTCGCGTGCGCCGTCGAGCACGCCGGCGGCGATGGCGCGCACCTTGGGCTCGAGGTCGGAGATCGCGCGCGGCGTGAACAGCCGCGAGACGAGCTTGCGGTGCCAGCTGTGGCTCGGTTCGTCGCGGCTGATGAGCACGTCGTTGCCCTTGTCGTACCCCTCGATCGTGACGCCGTGCCCCGACACGAAGGTCGCGGGGTCGAGGTGCGCGCCCAGCACGTCGTCGAAGCGGGAGAGCGCCCAGAACCCGACCTCCTCGTTGTGGTACACCGGCGCCTCGTCGCGCAGCCACTGGTACGCCGGGTACGGGTTGGTCTGGATGTCGCGGGCGAACGGGTTGTACTCCACGATCGGGTCCCCCTCGGTCAATCGTGTGGAGGTCTCACCGTACGTCACGCGAGGGAGGAGTGCCGACGATCCGTTCGTAGGATTCGGGGTCGGTCGCGCCCTCGGTGCACAGCACGAGGGCGTGGCGGCCGGCGACGTCGACGCCCGCCGCGTCGGCGTGCTCGACGAGCGCGCGCAGCCCGGCCAGCGACGCCGCCCCGGTCTCCCCGGCGACGACCCCGAGCGCGGCGAGGTCGCGCATGGCCTGCTCGGCGGCGGCGTCGGCGACGGCGACGAACACGTCGACGCCGGCCTGGACTGCCGGCCACGCGATGAGCGACACGGTGCCGCAGTTGAGGCCGGCCATGATCGAGTCGTGGGGACCGGGGACGTACGCCGGCGCGCCGGCGCGTGCCGACGCGAGCCCGCACGCGGCCGACAACGGCTCCACCGCGACGATGGTGGCGCTCGCCGAGTAGCGCGCGACCACCGCGGCGGTGAGCGCACCGACGCCCATCGGGACGACGACGAGGTCGATCGCGGCCCCGTCGAGCTGCTCGTCGACCTCGGCGAAGATCGTGGCGTAGCCCTCGATCACGCGCGCGGGAACGTCGACGTAGCCGTCCCACGAGGTGTCCGACACAACGAGCACGTCGTCGGCGGCGAGGCGGGCCGACGCGGCGACCGCGTCGTCGTACGTGCCGTCGACGACCGCGACGCTCGCGCCCTCCGATTCGATGCCCTCGATACGTGCTGCGGCGGTACCGGCGGGCACGAGGATCCGGCACGAGTACCCGAGGAGACGGGCCATGCGCGCGACGGCGCGACCGTGGTTGCCGTCGGTGGCGGCGACGAGCGTGAGCGCGCCGAGCGGCGCGAGCGCGGCGCGCAGCTCGTCGAGGGTGGAGAAGGTGGGCTCGGTGCCGAGCCGCTCGGTGAGCAGCCGCGACACCGCCCACGACGCGCCGAGGATCTTGAACGACGGGAGGCCGAGGCGGCTCGACTCGTTCTTCACCCACACGTCGGCCAGGCCGAGCTCGGCGGCGAGCCCCGGAGCGCTGACCAGCGGGGTGACGTCGTACCCGGGCAGGCGACGGTGGAACGCGCGCGGCCCGTCGCCGATCGGTGCCACCGCAGGGGCGGGCACTCGGCTCGGGTTCGCGTAGACCTGCACGGTTTCCATGGCGCCAAGTTCACACGATGGCAACCGTGCGCGCGTTGACAAAATGTTGAAGTCCCGTGAATCTGGTTCGGTGACCGAGTTCATCCTCAACGGCGCGCCCGTGCGCGTCGGCGACGACCACCCCCACCTCCTCTCGGCGTTGCGCGAGGAGCTCGGGGTGCTGTCGGCGAAGGACGGCTGTTCACCTTCCGGTCAGTGCGGGTGCTGCACGGTGTTGGTCGACGGCAAGGCGGTCGTCAGCTGCAACCTCGGCCTGGAGCGGATCGCGGGGTCGGTGGTCACGACCCTCGAAGGCATCGACGACGACGCGCGCGACCGGATGGCCGCGGCGTTCGCTTCCACCGGCGCGCTGCAGTGCGGGTTCTGCACGCCGGGGATCCTGGTGCGCACCGCGTCGTTGCTCGAGAAGAAGGGCGCGGGGCTCGACCGCGACACCGCGGCGCGGCATCTCGGCGCGCACCTCTGCCGGTGCACCGGCTACGTGAAGATCCTCGACGCGGTCGAGCTGCTGGCGAAGGGCGAGTCGCCCCAGCCCGTGGCACTCGGCGGTGTCGGCACCAGCGGCACGCGCTACCAGGGCCTCGACCTCGCGGTGGGGGAGAAGCACTACGTCGACGACCTGCGCGTCGACGGCATGCTCCACGGCGCGCTGCACCTCGCCGCACACGCCCGGGCCGACATCCTCGGCATCGACACGAGCGCGGCGGCGGCCGAACCGGGAGTGCTCGGCGTGTTCACCGGCGCCGACGTGCCCGGTGAACTGCGCGTCGGCTTGATCCACACGGACTGGCCGGTCTTCATCCCCGTCGACGGGCGCACGTCGTACCTCGGCGACGTCCTCGCCATCGTCGTGGCGGAGACGCGCGAGATCGCCCGCCGCGCCGCGACCCTGGTCGAGGTGGAGTACGCCCCGCTGGCGCCGATCACGGATCCGGCCGCGGCGGTTGCCACCACCGACGACGCGGTGTGGGGCCTCGACGGCAACGTGCTCTCGCGATCGGTGTACGCCCGGGGCGACGTCGACGCCGCGTTCGCGAGCAGTGCGCACGTCGTGCACGATGTCTTCCAGACCCAGCGCATCGAGCACGCCTTCCTCGAGCCCGAGTCCACGCTCGCGGTGCCGCAGCCCGAGGGACGCCTGCACGTCTACTCCGGTGGCCAGGGGGTGTGGGACGACCGCAACCAGATCGCCTCGGTGCTCGCGGTCGACGCGGAACGGGTGACCGTCGAGCTGGTGTCGAACGGCGGCGCGTTCGGCGGCAAGGAGGACATGAGCAACCAGGCGCAGACCGCGCTCGCGGCCTGGTTGCTGGGTCGACCGGTGAAATGCACGCTCTCGCGCGAGGAATCGTTGCTCGTGCACCCCAAGCGCCATCCGGTGCGCATCGACCTCGAGGTCGGGTGCGACGAGAACGGCTACCTCACCGCGCTGCGGGCCCGCATGCTCGGCGATTCCGGTCCCTACGCGTCGGTCGGGATGAAGGTGCTGGAGCGGGCGGCCGGCCACGCGTGCGGGCCGTACCGAGTTCCCGCGGTCGACGTCGAAGCTGTGGCGGCGCGCACCAACAACTCGGTGTGCGGCGCGTTCCGTGGGTTCGGGGCGAACCAGGCGCAGTTCGCGATGGAGGGTGCGCTCGACCGCCTCGCCGAGGCCGTCGGTATCAGCGGCTGGGAGATCCGCGACCGCAACGTGGTGGATCCGGGCGACGTGTGGGGCCCCGGCCAGGTGATGGACGACGGCTGTCTCGGCGCGCGCCGGTGCCTCGAGGCGGTCAAACCCGCCTACGAGGCCGCGCAGGCTGCCGGACGCGCGTGCGGCGTCGGCCTCGGGCTGAAGAATTCCGGCCTCGGCAACGGGTTCCTCGAGATCGTGCGCGCGGTGGTGCGCTTCGAGCCCGACGGTACGGTCGAAGTGCGGCACTGCTGGACCGAGATGGGTCAGGGCGTGCACACGGTCGCGGCGCAGGTCGCGATCGAGGAGCTCGGCATCGAACCGGAGCGGATCCGTGTGATCGTCGACACGACCCGCGAGCTCGGGGCGGGGCAGACCACCGGGAGCCGCGGCACGCTGATGGGCGCCGGCGCGGTCGCCGACGCGTGCCGCAACGCGCGCGCCGACGGGTGCCGCCCGGGGATCGACTACCACGGCGAGTACCGCGTCGACTGGACCAGCTCGATCGAGTCGGGGGTACCCGAGCCGATCATCCACTCCGCGTTCGGGTACGCCGCGCAGCTGGTCGTCATCGACCGCGACACCGGTGCCATCGAGCGGGTGGTCGCCGCCCACGACGTCGGGCGGGCGGTGAACCCGTTGCTCTGCATCAACCAGATCGAGGGCGCGGTGCACATGGGGCTCGGCTACGCACTCACCGAAGACTTCCCCTGCGACGCCGACGGCAAGCCGATCGTCACCACGTTGCGAGGTCTCGGCATCCTCCGGGCGAAGGACGTCCCGCCGATCGATGTGATCCTGGTGGAGGAACCGCAGCCCCGGTCGCCCTACGGCATCAAGGGGGTCGGGGAGATCGGTCTGGTCCCGACCGCAGGGGCGGTCGCCGCCGCGCTGCACGATCTCGACGGCGACTGGCGCACCGCCCTCCCGATGCGCCGCGAGGGCGCGCAGCGCCGAGAGCGGACAAGCGTGAGCGCTCCGGCGTGACGGTCGAGACCCCGGGCTTCGTCTGCGCCCACCACCACCTCTACTCGTCGCTGGCGCGCGGCATGCCGTCGCCGCCGCGCACGCCGACGACCTTCCTCGAGATCCTCGAGCAGATCTGGTGGCGCCTCGACCGCGCGCTCGACCTCGAGCTCGTGCGCTGGTCGGCCCGGCTCGGCGCGCTGGAGGCGCTCGAGGCCGGCACGACCGGCATCGTCGACCACCACTCGTCGCCTGACGCGATCGAAGGCAGCCTCGACGTGATCGCCGACGCGTGCGCCGAGGTCGGGGTCCGCGTGCGGTGCTGCTACGAGGTCACCGACCGCAACGGCCTCGACGGTGCCAAGGCGGGGCTGGCCGAGAACGAGCGGTTCCTCCGCGCCGGCGGCGACGGATTCGTGGGCGCGCACGCCTGCTTCACCCTGTCCGACGACACGCTCGACGCGGTGTCGGATCTCGCCGCCGACCTCGGTGTCGGCGTGCACCTGCACGTCGCCGAGAGTGAGGTCGACGCCGGAGCCGGCACCCGGCTCCTCGCGCATGCCGACCAGTCGTGGTTGCTCGCCCACGCGGTCCACCTCGAACGTCCCCTCGCCGGGCACGGTGGTGCACAACCCGCGGTCGAACCTCAACAACGCGGTCGGCTACGGCGCCCCCGCCCGGTTCGACCGCGTCGCCCTCGGCACCGACGGCATCGGCGCCGACATGCTCGAGGAGTTCCGCCTCGCGTTCGCGCTCGCGCGGGCCGACGCCAGGTCGACTTCGAGCCGACCCGCGCCTGGCAGTGGCTCACGACCGGTGCGCAGCTCGTGCCCGGCGTGGCCCGCGACCGCGTCACCTGGAACTACGAACCGATGGAACCGTGGCACCTCGCGTACACGACCGGTGTTCGCCCGATCCGGGTGGAGGTCGACGGCGACGTGGTCCTCGACGAGCACGGTCCCACGCGGGTCGACGCGGTCGAGATCCGTGCCCGCGCGCGTGAAGAGGCGCAGCGCCTGTTCTCGAGGATGGCCGACGTATGACCGCGCGAGTGCTCGCGCTCTACCTGCAGGACGCCCACCCGATCCGCGACGGCATGCGCTACGCGCAGCACGCCGAGGCCGCGGGCTTCGAAGCGGTGTGGCAGGCCGAGAGCCGGCTGGTCCGGGAGGCGACGGTGCCGCTCGCCGCGTTCGGCGCGGTGACCGAACGCATCGGTCTCGGCTCCGGGGTGGTGAGCATGTGGGTGCGCAACCCCGCGTTCCTCGCCGCCACCTTCTCGACCCTCGACGACCTCGCGCCGGGCCGGGTGACGCTCGGGGTCGGCGCCTGGTGGGATCCCGCTCGCGGCCAAGGTCGGGGTGAGCCGCGACAAGCCGCTCCGCGCCATGCGCGAGATCGTGACCGTGGTGCGCGCGCTCCTGGCCGGGGAGGCGGTGACCTTCGAGGGCGAGTTCGTGCACCTCGACGGCGTCGAGCTCGACTACGTGCACCAGGAGCGGCGGCCCAAGCAGGTGCCGATCGTGATCGGCGCCACGGGGTTGCAGATGATGCGCCTGGCCGGCGAGATCGGCGACGGGGCGCTGCTCAACTACCTCGTCTCGCCCGCCTACAACGAGGGCGCGCTCGCCGCGCTCACCGAAGGCGCGGCCCGGGTCGGCCGTACGCTCGACGACATCGACCGTCCGCAGCTCGTCGTGTGCTCCATGGACGAGGATCGCGAGGCCGCGCTCGACGCGGCGCGGCTGCTCGTCACCCAGTACCTCGGGCAGCAGCCGCACATCATGAAGGCGTCGGGCGTGCCGGAGTCGCTGCTCGACGAGATCGGGAAGGTGCTCACGTGGCCGGCGACGCACGACGACGTCGTCACCGCGTCGAAGCTCGTGCCGGACGACGTCGTGCAGCTGATCACCGCCTCGGGCACGCCCGACGAGTGCAGGGCCAAGGTGGCGGAGTACCTGGCGACGGGGTGCACGTGTCCGGTGCTCTACCCGCTCGGGGCCGACGTGGGGGCGATGATCGACGCGTTCGCGGGATGGAGCCCGTGAGCACGGGAGGGAGTTGACCGTGGAGCCCGAGGTCGCGAAGACGATGGTGTTCAACGGGGTCGACGCCACGTGGCTCGACCCCGACGAGAAGGCGCGCCTGCGCCAGGGCATGGAAGCGGAGATCGCCGCGCTCGACGTCGCCCTCGACCTGGTAGACGAAGCACCGTGACTGCCGCTCCCGCGATGCTGTCCAACACCGATCCCGCGTTGCGCCGGGCGTGGCACGTCGTCGCCCGGAGCGCGGAGATCGGGGTCGACCCCGTCGCGGTGCGGTTGCTCGGGGAGCAGTGGGCGCTCGTGCGCCTGCCCGACGGCGACGGCACGCGCCTGGTCGCGTTCGCCGACCGGTGCCCGCACCGGCTCGCGCCGCTCTCGGCGGGGCGCGTCGTGGGCGATGCGCTGCAGTGCGGGTACCACGGGTGGTGCTTCGACGCCGAGGGCGCATGCACCGACATCCCGGCGATCGGCGGGTCCGACCGGATCCCACCGCGGGCCCGGGCCACGACCCCGGCTGCGCTGACCGAACGGGCGGGTCTCGTGTTCCTCGCCCCCGAGCCGCCGGTCACCGAGCTGCTCGACCTCACCGTGGCGCAGGACGACTCGTTCGTGCACGGCGTGCTGCACACGACGCGAGCGCGCGTCGGTGCCGGCCTCATGATCGACAACTTCCTCGACCAGGCGCACTTCCCGTTCGTGCACGCCGCGACCATCGGCACCGACGACGCGCTCGAGGTGCCCGATGTGACCATCGTGCGCGACGGGTTCGGGATGTCGGCCACGAGTAGCCAACAGTTCCCGAACCACGAGGATCGCGGCGTGCGGCAGCAGATCCGTCCGTTGTTGCAGACCCGGGTGCTGCACTACGAGTACCGCGCCCCGTTCGCGGTGACCCTGCACATGCAGTACGTCGACGCCGGCGTGACCAACGTCATCGATTTCTTCGTCCAACCCGAAGACGACGACTCGTGTCGCATCTACACGCTCGTTCACCGCGACGACCTCGGCGACGCCCCCGACCAGATGGCCGACTGCGTCGCCTACGAGCAGAAGATCCTCGACGAGGACCTGGTCATCCAGGAGCGCTACCCGGATCTCCGGCTACCGCTCGACATCACCGCCGAGGTGCACACCCGCGCCGACCGCACCGGCGTCGAGATGCGGCGCATCCTCGCCGATCTCGTCGCGTCCGCGACCCCGTAGGAGCAGCCCGATGCACGTCGACCCCGTCGATCCCGCCGTCCGCCGCCGCGCGATCGCGGCCGCGCAGGGGGGCGAGCCGTTCGACCTCCTCCTCGCCGGAGGCACGCTGGTCGACGTCGGGTGCGGTGAGCTGCGCCCCGCCGACGTCGGGATCGTCGGGCCGCTGGTCGCGAGCGTGCACGACCCGGGGACCCGCACCGACGCGCTCGACGCGCTCGACTGCACCGGACGATTCGTCGCCCCGGGCCTGATCGACCTCCACGTGCACTTCGAGTCGTCGATGCTCACGCCCGGCACCTACACCGAGGCGGTCTGCCCGCGCGGCACCACCACCGTGTTCGCCGATCCGCACGAGCTCGCCAACGTCGCCGGGTGTCGACGGCGTGCGCTACGCAGTCGAGGCCAGCCGCGGCCTCCCCGTGCGGTTCATCGTGCAGGCGCCGTCGTGCGTCCCGCCCCAGCCGGGCCTCGAGCTCTCCGGTGCCGACCTCTACGGGCCCGACGTCGAGCGGATGCTGGCGTGGCCCGAGGTCGGCGGGCTCGCCGAGGTGATGGACATGCTCGGCGTGCTGTCGTCCGACGACCGCATGTCGACCGTGGTGGCCGCCGGGCTCGCCAGCGGCAAGCTGGTGTCCGGGCACGCCGCCGGCCTCACCGGTCCGATGCTCCAGGCCTACCTCGCCGCGGGCATGACCTCGGACCACGAGATCTTCACCGAGCCCGACTGCCTCGAGAAGCTGCGATCGGGGATGACGGTGGAGCTACGCGGCGCGCTCGACGCCATCCTCCCGGGCATCGTCGCCGAGGTGAACGCGCTGCCGATCCCGCCGACCCATCTCGTCGCGGCGACCGACGACCTGTTCGCCCTCACCCTGCTCGAGGACGGCGGCCTCGACCACCTGCTGCGGCGCCTCATCGCGTACGGGATGGATCCGGTGCTGGCGTTCCGCTGCGCGACCTACCACGCCGCGTACCGGCTGCAGCGCGTCGACCTCGGTGCTCGTCGCCGTCCGGACGTCAGGCCGACGTGATCGTGCTCGACTCGCTCGACGACGTCGCGGTGAACGAGGTGTTCGTCGGCGGCCGCTTGGTCGCCGCCGGGGGGCGCATGCTCACCGACGTGGTCGAGGGCCCGAGCGATCCGCCGCTCGACACCATGAAGCTGACCGCGCTCGACACCTGACGACTTCGTGCTCCGCCTCGATGCGCCCGACGGCCCGCACCGGATCCGGGTCATCGCCGACGCGGTGATGACCCGCTGGGACGAGACCACCGTCGACGTGCGCGACGGCGTCGTCGAGGTCCCCGCCGGTCACCTCGTGCAGGTCACGGTGCACCGTCACGGTCGCATCGCGCCAACCCCGCACGCTGCGCTCCTGGCCGGTTGGGGCGAGTGGACGGGAGCCGTCGCGACGACCGTCGCGCACGACACGCACAACCTCGTGGTGTTCGGGCGCGACGCCGACGACATGGCGTTGGCGGCGAACACCGTGATCGCGTCCGGCGGCGGGGTCGCGGTCGACGCGCGGGGGTGAGGTCGTAGCGTCGCTCGCGCTCCCGATCGCCGGGATCCTCTCGCCGTTGCCGCGGCCGGGCGGTGGCCGACGCGCAGCGGGCGGTGCAGGACGCCGCGCTCGACGTCGGGCTCACGTCCGACTCCGCGGTGCTCACCCAGCCGTTGTTCCAGGTGATGTTGTCGTCGCTCGCGTGCCTCCCGGGCCCGCACGTGACCGACGTCGGCCTGATCGACGGCACGACCGGGGAGCTGGTCGCCACAGCCCTGATCTCCTGAACACCCCTGATCCCTGCCGCCTACCGTGACCGCCGTGGAGGCCTACCCCGGGGGTTACGCGCGTCGATGGCGGGCGCTCGGCGTGCTGTGCCTCGCGTTGTCGATCATCGTGATCGACAACACGATCCTGGCGGTGGCGTTCCCGAGCATCCGCACCGGTCTGCACACCGACGAGACCGGGCTGCAGTGGATCGGGAGCGCGTACGGGCTCGTGCTCGCCGGCCTGCTGCTCCCGCTGGCGGTCGTCGGCGACCGGCACGGCCGCAAGGGCCTGCTGATGATCGGTCTCGCGATCTTCGGCGTGTCGTCGATCGCGGCCTCCTTCGCGACGACCACGCTCTGGCTCGTGATCGCGCGCGGCTGCATGGGCGTCGGTGGCGCGTGCACGATGCCGTCGACCCTGTCGGTGCTGGGCAACATCTTCCCGGACCACGAGCGGGGCAAGGCGATCTCGGTGTGGTCGGGGGTCGCCGGGCTCGCGACCGCGGTCGGGCCGGTGGTCGGCGGGCTGCTGCTGGCGCGGTTCTGGTGGGGGTCGGTCTTCCTGGTCAACGTGCCCGTGGTGATCGTCGCGCTCATCCTGGCGGCGCGGTGGGTGCCACGTTCCCACGATCCCGCGTCGCCGCCGGTCGACCGCTGGAGCGCGTTGCTCTGGTGGGGCGCGCTCACGGGCCTCATCCTGGCCATCGTCGAAGGCCCGCAGCGGGGCTGGACGTCGCCGGTGGTGCTCGTCGGCGCCATCGGGAGTGCGCTCCTGTTCGTCGCGTTCTTCAGGCGGGAAGAGCGCTCGGCGGAGCCGCTCATCGAGGACGAGACGCGGCGCGACCCGCGCCTGCGGTGGGGCGCGGCGACGGTCACCGCGCTGTTCTTCGGTGTCATGGGCACCCAGTTCGTGCTCACCCAGTGGATCCAGGGCCCGCAGGGCCACAGCGCGCTCGCCGCCGGGCTCTACTTCGTGCCGACCGCGGTGACCTCGGTGCTGTTCGCGCTCCTGAACCCACGCTGGGCGGCGCGCTGGGGTTACGGCGTGATGGCGGCGGTCGGGCTCGGCGTCACCGCGCTCGGTGCGCTGGTCGCGGCGATCGCGGTGACGACCGAGAACCTGCCGGGCGTCGTCGTCGCCGGCGCGCTCGTCGGCGTCGGCATCGGCATCGCCGCGGTGTCGGGCGTCGAGCTGATCATGTCGTCGGCACGGCCCGAGCGTGCCGGTTCGGCGTCGGGGGTCAACGAGACCCTGGTCGAGGCGTCGGGCGCGCTCGGGATCGCGGTGCTCGGCAGCGTGCTGGTCGAGACCGGCAGCTACGCGTGGCCGCTGCCGGTCGTCACCGTCGTCGCGTTGCTCACCGCGATCGGCGTCGCGTGGGCGTTCAGGCCGTCGCGAGCCAAGCGTCGATCGAGCGCCGCGCCGACGCCTTGAGCTCGTCGGGCGCGCCCGATCCGTCGATCGACGCCCGGGCGATCGACGCCAGCGCGGTCGTCGTCGAGCCCCATCTCGGAACGCGCCAGCTCGTACTCCTCGAGCAGCACCGGTCCGAACAACAGTGGGTCGTCGCCGTTGAGGCTGCACTGGATCCCGGCCTCGAGCAGCCGGGGGAGTGGGTGCTCGGCGAGCGACGGGTACACCGACAGCAGCAGGTTCGACGTCGGGCACACGTCGAGCACGATGTCGGAGTCGGCCAGGCGCTTCACCAGCTCGGGGTCCTCGATCGCCCGCACGCCGTGCTGGAGCCGGTCGGGCGCGAGGGTGTCGAGCGCGCCCCGCACCGACTCGGGACCGGCGAGCTCACCGGCGTGCGGCGCCGAGAGCAGCCCGGCCGTCCTTGGCGATGGCGAACGCCTCCGCGTAGGGCTCGGGCGGCCCGATGGCCTCGTCGTTGGCGAGGCCGAAGGACACGACGCCGCGCGCCGACCCGGGCGGCGGCGATCCGCGCCTGGTCGACCGCGATCGAGGGTTCGACGGTCCGGTCGGCGGCCACCATCAGCCCCACGCCGACGCCGAGCTGCTCGGCCGCGGCGGCGGCGGCGTCGAGCACCATGTCGATGATGTCCTCGTCGGTGCCGAAGCGGTTGCGGTGGTGCGGGGCGTAGAACGACGGCTCCACCCAGACCGCGCCGTCGAGCACGCTGTCCTCGACCACCTCGTAGACCAGCCGGGCGAAGTCCTCCGGGGTCTGGAGCACCTGGCAGGCGGCCACGTAGGTGTCGGAGAAGGCGGTGAAGGACCCGTAGCCCCGGATCTCGGGCACCGGGATCCCGGCGGTGTCGGCCAGCTCCGCGAGGGTGGCGGGGCGCATCGCGCCCTCGAGGTGGACGTGCAGGTGCCCCTTCGCGACCGCGCGGAGATCCCGTGGCGTGGAATGCTGCATGCGGAGCATCGTCGCGCGTCGTCGCGACGTGGTGGGGGTTCCGGGGGGTCCGAAACGCTGCGTTCACGCTTGAGTCGCGGCGCGGAAATCCGGGTCCCGTAGGTTCAACAAATCGTTGAAGGGGCGCTCGGACCGACGGGGTCCGTGCACGAGATACGGAGGCACCGTGACCGAGGCACACGAAGACCGTCAGCATGGTCTCGACCGACGACGTTTCCTGCAGCGGAGTGCGCTCACCGCCGCCGGGGTCGCGGTGGCGGGGCAGCGGGCTGTCGACGGTCTGGAGCGGGCTGAGCTCGGTCGGTGCCGGTGCCGCCACACCCGACTTCGGCACGCTCGACTTCCAGCTGTCGTGGATGAAGAACGTCGAGTTCGCCGGCGCCTACATCGCCGACACCAACGGCTACTACAAGAAGCAGGGCTTCTCGAAGGTGAACCTCATGTCGGGTGGTCCCGACGGTGCAGCAGGACGCGGTCGTCGCAGTCGGGCAAGGCGCTCGTCGGCATCTCGGCGCCCGACATCACCGCGTCGGCGATCAACAAGGGCGCGACCTCATGATCATCGGCGCGCTGTTCCAGAAGAACCCGTTCTGCGTGATGTCGCTCGCGACGAGCCCGATCAACGACGCCCGCAGGACATGATCGGCAAGAAGATCGGCGTGCAGGCCACCAACGAGCCGTCTGGAACGCGTTCCTGAAGGCCAACAACATCGACCCGTCGCAAGATCACCAAGGTGCCGGTGCAGTTCGACCCGACGCCGCTCGCGCAGCGGCGAGGTCGACGGCTGGTTCTCGTTCGTCACCAACGAGCCGAACCTGCTGAAGGTGAAGGGCGTCGAACACCGTACTTCCTGCTCGACGACTACAACTACCCGCTCGTCTCGCAGACCTACATGGTCAAGACGGACACGCTCGACGCCGACCGCGACAAGCTCAAGGCGTTCCTCGTGGCCGAGATCATGGGCTGGCAGGCCACCTCAAGGACCCGGCCCTCGGCGCCAACGCTGGCCGTCGAACGAAGTACGGCAAGGACCTGGGGCTCACCGTGGAGGAGCAGACCCTCGAGTCGAAGGCGCAGAACAAGCTCATCCTCACGACCGACACCAAGACCAACGGGCATCTTGACCATCACCGACGACGCTGCTCGACGGAGAACATCGCCACGCTCGCCCTCGCGGGCATCGACCATCACCGCAGGACAAGCTGTTCGACATGTCGGTGCTCGACGAGGTCTACGACGAGAACCCGGAGCTCAAGACGCTCGCCGGTCGACCCGACCGACGCCGTCGTAGGGCTGAGCGTGGCGACGACCACGGAGGCCGACAGCACGACCTCGGTGCCGCAGCCGACGGCGCCGACGGCAGCGGGATCGTCCTGCGCGGCGCTCTGCAAGCAGTTCCAGATCGGGCGCGAGCCGCATGCACCGCGCTCGACAGCGATCGACTTCGCGGCCCCGGCGGGCTCCTTCGTCGCCCTGCTCGGGCCGTCGGGCTGCGGCAAGTCGACGATCCTGCGGATCCTCGCCGACCTCGAGCAGCCCACCAGCGGGCAGGCGCTCGTCCACGGCGAGGCGCCGTCGGCGGCCCGCAAGCAACCACCACCTGGGCATCGCCTTCCAGGACGCGGCGCTGCTGCCGTGGCGCATCGGTGATGGCCAACATCAAGCTGCCGCTCGAGGTCAGCGGGCGTCAAGTCGGTCCGTCGAGCGACGATCGCCGATCTCATCAAGCTGGTCGGCCTCGAGGGCTTCGAGAACGCCCGGCCCTCGCAGCTGTCCGGCGGCATGCGCCAGCGTGTCGCCATCGCCCGGGCGCTCGTCGTCGAGCCCAAGATCCTCCTGCTCGACGAGCCCTTCGGCGCCCTCGACGAGATGACCCGCCAGCGGCTCAACCTCGAGCTGCAGCGGATCTGGACCGAGCGCGCGACCACCACCCTGCTCGTCACCCACTCGATCTCCGAGGCGGTGTTCCTCGCCGACACGGTGGTCGTCATGAGCCCGCGGCCCGGGTCGGATCGTGGCGAAGGTCGCCGATCGACCTGCCGCGGCCGCGCACGCCGGAGATGATGCGCGACCCGCAGTTCCACGAGCTCTGCGACCAGTTCAGCGAGCTCCTCTTCAGCATGGGCCCGGCAGCCGAGAGCTGACGATGACCGCGACGGCAGCTCCCGCACCGACCGCGCCTCGCCGCGATGAGAACCGGCCGGCGCAAGCTCCCGGGCTGGGCCGCCGGGCTGCTCGGGGATCGGCGTGTTGCTCGTGGTGTGGGAGATCGTCGGCCAGCTCGACCTCGCCGAGCGGCAGCATCCCGCCGCCGACCGAGATCGTCACGCAGATGACCGACGACGGCTGGCAGTTCTACTGGAACAACGTGCGGGTCACGCTCTCGGAAGCAGCGTGGGGCTACGTGTACGGCAACCTGCTCGCCGATCGGCCTGGCGTTCGTCGTGCTGCTCATCCCGTTGCTCGAGAAGCCGCCGATGCAGCTCGGGATCCTGTCGTACTGCCTCCCGATCATCGCCATCGGCCCGATCCTGCAGATCACGTTCGACGGCCAGACCCCGAAGATCATCCTCGCCGCGCTGTTCGTGTTCTTCACCACCCTGGTCGGCACGCTCGTCGGGCTGCGCAGCGCCGAACCGGTGCATGTTCGACGTCGTGCGCGCCTACGGCGGCGGACGGGTCGAGCCAGCTGGTGAAGGTGCGCATCCGGGCCGCGCTCCCGAGCCTGTTCGCGGCGCTGCGCATCGCCGCGCCGGCGGCGATCCTCGGCGCCATCATCGGCGAGTACCTCGGCGGCGAGTCGGGCCTCGGCGTCGCGATGATCGCGTCGCAGACGTCGTACGAGGTGTCGCGCACGTGGGGCCTCGCGATCGTCGCCGGACTGCTCGCCGGCATCGCGTACGGCGCTCACCGCGCTGGTCGGGCACGCGCTCACCCCGTGGGCACCGAGGAACGAACGATGACCGCCACCGACTCCCTCCTCGTGCTCGAGCCGGAGAAGGTCTCCGCACCCGACTCGAGTCGCTGTCGGACGGCAACAAGTGGTGGGGCGTCACGAAGGCCGTGCTCCTCCGTTTGCTCACGATGGTGCTGTCCATCGCGCTGATCCTCGTGGTGTGGCAGCTGTTCCTCAAGATCTTCGACATCGATCCCTTCATCGGCCGAGGTCCGCTCGACGTGTGGGACTACCTCACCACCGGGCAGATCGGCGCCGACGCCCGCGACCAGCTCTGGGACGCCTCGATCACCACGCTCACCGACGCGGGCGTCGGCCTGTTCGCCGGCGCCTCGGTCGCGGTGTCGTGCGCGCTCGTGTTCAACCTCGCACCGTCGACCGAGGCCACCTTCATGCCGATCGCGATCGTGCTGCGCTCGGTGCCGCTCGTGGCCATGACGCCGCTGATCACCCTCATCTTCGGGCGGGGCCTGCTCGGGCGTCACGGTGATCGCCGGGATCGTCACCTTCTTCCCGGTGCTGGTGAACGTGTCGCTGGCGCTGCGGTCGGCACCGAGGGCCGCGATCGACCTGTGCCACGCCTACGGCGCCGACGCCGCCACCACGCTGCGCAAGGTGCAGATCCCGACCGCACTGCCGGCGCTGTTCGCCTCGTTGCGCATCGCCGCACCGCTGGCGCTCGATCGGCGCGCTGCTCGCCGAGTGGCTCGCGACCGGCCACGGGCTCGGCTACCTGATGCTGCAGGCAGGCTCATTGTCGAACTACAACCTGCTCTGGTCGGCGACGGCACTGGTCACCATCTACTCGATCGTCGTCTACTCCGTGATCGCGGCCATCGAGAAGGTCGCGCTCGCCAAGTACGGCAACCTCCGGGCGTAGCTCTACCGGCGGGCGTTCTTCACGAAGTCGTCGAGGCCGTGGTTCGGCGCGAGTCGCTCACCGCCGTACCAACCGCCCCGCACGTGCCGACGGATCGCGCCGTCGCCGTCGTCGGTGGCGCGGGCCGCGCTGTGCCACAGGTCCGAGTGGTGGAGCAGGACGTCGCCCCGCTCGCAGTAGAGGGCCATCTCGCCCGGCACGTGCTCGAAACCGAGCGGCATCTCGTCGGTGCCGCCGAGATGGGAACCGGGCACGATGCGCAGGAAGCCGTTGCGCGGCGACGTGGCGTCGACGTGGATGGTGAACGCGACCGACGGCCACACCTTCAGGGTGGGGCCCGACTGCGCGTCGGAGTGCCATCCGATGCGCGAGTAGCCCGACTGATCGCCGGGACGGGCGTCCTGGTACACCACGCCGAAGCGGTCGTCCTCGAGCAGCCAGGCCTGCGGGCCCAGGAGGCGTGCGGTGACGTCGACCAGCGCGGGGTGGTAGGTGGCCGTCCGCGTGATCGGCGACACCTCGGTGACGTGGCACACGTAGTGCGCGAACGGCTGCCCGCCGATGACGGCGTCGGGATCGTCGAGGATCACGGTGCCACACACCTCGGGGAGCTCGCCGGCGAGGAGGCGGTCCTGCTGGTGCTCGAGCTCGGTGCCGAGCTCGACGAGCTGCTCCTCGGCGTAGAGGCCGCGCATCACCGCGAAGCCGTGTTCGGCGAAGAACGGTTCGAGGCCGTCGAAGTCGGGCGCGGTGAACACGCCGATCTCGCGGGCGAGGGCGCTGCGGGCGGGTGCGGTCACGACGTGCCTCCGGAGACGGCGACGTCGTCGAGGTCGGGGAGCTGGAGGGCCCGGCTGCCGAGCACCTTGGCCCGCAACCACTCGCCGGCGTTCACCGGCTCGTAGCGGGCGGGGTGCCCGGCGTCGACGCACGACGGGATGGTCTCGACCACGAGGTCGGGTGGGCAGTCGAGGAAGCGGGCCACGGAGCGGCGCCGCACCGGGCCGGACGCATCGGCCGGCGGGGGCACGACGCGGTGCAGGGTCGAGATCCAGCGGTCGTTGGTCCAGCGGGCGAGCATGTCGCCGAGGTTGCACACGAACGCGCCGCGCGGGGTGGACACGTCGTGCCAGACGCCGTCGCGGAACACCTGCAGCCCGGGCGACGTCGTCGGCGAGGAGCACGGTGAGGATGCCGTAGTCGGTGTGCGCGCCCATGCGCATCTGCCCCTCGACCGGATCGGGGGTCGTGGCCCGGCGTTCGTAGTTGAGCGCGCGGGTCGTGATGATGGGATGGCTCGACAGCGGTCGAGGAACCACGACGGCGGGAGCGCCAACGCCAGCGCCATGGCTTCGAGCAGGTTCGTCACCAACTCGTCGACGGCGGCCTCGTAGGCGAGCCACGCGTCGCGTAGGCCGCTCGGGCGAGCGGGCCAGGCGTTGGGTGCGTAGAACGACCGG
This sequence comes from uncultured Actinomycetes bacterium, assembly GCA_963725775.1. GTDB lineage: Bacteria > Actinomycetota > Acidimicrobiia > IMCC26256 > DASPTH01 > DASUAS01. The sequence continues at coordinate 158,259 of CAVRZT010000004.1, read as the reverse complement.
TGGCGGTCGTAGTACTCGCCGGTCGTCGCCTCCGCGCCCGAGGTTGAAGGCCTCGAACAGGTCGCGTGGGCTCTCCTCGCCCCGGCTGTACGAGAGGCCCTCCTGCCCGAGCGCGCTGTAGCCGCGGTTGGCGCTCGGGATCCTCGACCACGACGGCGCGCTTCTCGTCCTCGGGGAGATCGAAGAACGCGCCGAAGGCGTCGAGCACCGCGTCGCACGTGTCCTGCGCGACGCCGTGACCGGTGACGACGAGGAAGCCGGTGTCGCGGCACGCCTCGTCGAGCTCGTGGGCGACGGCGAGGCGGTCGGCCTCCGACCCGTGCCGGAAGGGCTCGAGATCGAGCGGGTGCACGGGCAGGGTGGTCCGCATGCTCTCCATCTTCAACAAACTGTTGACACTGGTTTTGCTGCTGTGTCACGGCCGCGTGAACGATGCCCGCCCAGGTTGACTCCGGAGTCGCGGCGTGCAGTGCGATGGCCCGATGGAACCTGACGCGCCGGTCGATCTGCTCGTCGCCGGCGCGGAGCTGGTCGCCACGGTCGACGACGACGCGGCGGGAGCTCGCCGGGGGCTGGGTCGCCGATCGCCGACGGGCTCGTGCACTCGCTCGGCGGCGTCGGGCGATCCGGCCCCGGATGCTCGTCGGGTGCTACGCGCCGACGGCTGCCTGATCACTCCCGGACTGATCAACACGCACCACCACATCTACCAGAACCTGACCCGCAGCTACCGCCCGGCGGTCAACGGCACCCTGTTCCAGTGGCTGACGACCCTCTACCCCCGGTGGGCGCTGCTCGACGAGGAGGCCGCGTACGTCTCGGCCTGGATCGGCCTGGCCGAGCTCGCCCTGGGCGGGTGCACCACGTCGACCGACCACCTGTACGTGCACCCCCACGGCGGCGGCGACCTGATCAGCGCCGAGATCCGCGCCGCGCGGGAGCTCGGCTTCCGCTTCCACCCGACCCGGGGCTCGATGAGCCGCTCGCAGAAGGACGGCGGGCTCCCGCCCGACTCCGTCGTGCAGGACGACGACGAGATCCTGGCCGACAGCGAGCGCCTGGTCGGGCTGCACCACGATCCGTCGTGGGGCGCGATGGTACGGGTGGCGCTGGCGCCGTGCTCGCCGTTCTCGGTGACGCCCGAGCTGATGCGCGAGACGGCCGAGCTCGCCGAGCGTCTCGACGTGCGGCTGCACACCCACCTCGCCGAAGACCCCGACGAGGACACGTACGCCGAGGAGGTATACGGCTGTCGCACCATCGAGCACTTCGAGAACGTCGGGTGGGGGAGCGACCGGTCGTGGGTCGCGCACTGCATCTACCCCAACGACGACGAGATCCTGCGGCTCGGCAAGTGGGGGACGGGCGTCGCGCACTGCCCGAGCTCGAACATGATGATCGGAGGCGGCGGGCTGGCGCCGGTGCACGAGTTCCGCGCCGCGGGCGTGCCGGTCGGCATCGGCTGCGACGGTTCGGCGTCGACCGACAGCGCGTCGCTCTGGATGGAGGCACGCAACGCGCTGCTGCTCGGGCGCATGCGGCGCGGGCCGCAGTCGATGGGCGCGCGCGACGCGCTCGAGATCGCGACGCGCGGGTCGGCGGGGTGTCTCGGGTCGCGACGGCGAGCTGGGCGTGCTCACACCCGGCGCGGTCGGCGATCTCGTGTGCTGGCCGCTCGAGGGGGTCGCGTTCGCGGGCGCGCTCAGTGATCCGGTCGAGGCGTGGCTGCGGTGCGGTCCGGTCGCGGCGCGTCACACCGTGGTCGACGGCAGGCTGCTGGTCGAGGACGGCGCACTCACGATCAGTGGGGTCGACGAGATGCTGGCGCGGCACCGCGTCATCAGCGCGCGCATCCAGGGTGCGTAGCGCGCCGCGCAGGCCGATACGCTCCCACGGTGTCCCGCCGCCACCCGTTGCTCGTCGCGCTGGAGCCGGTGACGGACGCGCTCGGCGCCACCCTCGTGATCGGCACGCGGCTCCAGCCCGGTGACATCCCGCTGCACTGGGAGGGTGAGCTCGTCGGCGGGCTGCGCCTTCCCGGGGTGCAGGGCACGCTCGAGCGCATGATTGCCGCGGTCGAACAGGAGCTCGGGGCCCGCCTCGACGAGCTGACCCGGGAGGACAAGCAGGCCGCGGTCCAGATGCTGCACGACCGCGGTGCGTTCGAGCTCCGGCGGTCGGTCGAAGCGGTCGCCGAGGCCATGGGCGTCAGCCGCTTCACCATCTACAACTACCTCAACGCCGCCGACACCTGACCTGAACTCGGGCAATCATGCGCGTTGTCGCACGCTGGCGTGCCAAAGCGCGCAACTTTGACGGTCAGATGGCGGCGCGGGTCTGGGTGAAGACCTCGACGCGGCGGATGCGGGCGTCGTCGGTGAGCTCGAAGGTGAGGCATTCGGGGGTGCGCAGCGGCGTGCCGTCGACCTCGACCGTCTCCGACAATTCCGCGAACGCCATGCCGTCACCGGCGTAGGTCACTCGCGTGACGGCCATCTCGTAGCCCGCGAGCGTGGGCATCAGTTCGGAGAGGAAGGCGACGTAGTCGGCCTTGGACGAGTACGTGTCGCCGTAGGGGCCGACGCGCGTGAAGCCGCCGTCGGCGAGGCAGCTCGCGAACGTCGGCCAGTCCCCGTCGACGAGTGCCTGCAGGTACCGCTCGATCACTCCGTCACTCATGGCGCGGATCCTACGCATCGACCGAACCGCGAGAGGTCCCCTGGGGTTTGGCTCCACCCAGGGGACTCCTCGTGTGCCGGGGGCGCACCACGAGGTGTTGGGGGCCACGCAGCGTGCTCGCTACCGACTCCCGCCAGTCTGCGTCGGGGTGGTCCCAACCTCCAGGGCCGTAGGTCCTTTCTCTGCCGACGCGACGCTAGGCAGGTGTGCGGGCGACGTACCTCCCGCGAGCCGGTTCACCGACGTAGTCGCCGTCGCGGGCGACCACGTCGCCGCGGGCGAGCACGAGGTCGGGCCAGCCGGCGACCGTCACGTCCTCGTAGGGCGAGTGGTCGACAGCCATGTGGAGCGCGCTCGCGGCCAGCGACTGGCGCCGCTGCGGGTTCCACACGACGACGTCGGCGTCGGCGCCGACCCGCAGGTTGCCCTTGGCCGGCCACAACCCGAACGTGCGCGCCGGTGCCTCGGCGCACAGCCGCACCCAGTCGGCGGTGGTGATCCGTCCCGCGGCGACGCCTTCCCAGACCAGGCCGAGGCGGGTCTCGATCCCGGGGAGACCACCGGGGATCTCGGTGAAGTCGGCCCAACCGTCGGGACGGGCGCGCGTGCCGGCGCGCCGGTCGGCGACGGTGAACGGACAGTGGTCCGTCGCGACGGTGTGCACCGCGCCGGTCGCCATGCCGTGCCACAGCTCCTCGGCGTGCCACGGGTCGCGCAGCGGCGGTGTGCACACGAACGACTCGCCGTCGGGACCGCTGAGGCGGGCGGTGTCGAGGTACAGGTACTGCGGGCACGTCTCCGCGAACACGTCGACGCCCCGCTCGCGGGCCTCGCGCACCGCGGCGAGCGCGGGCGCCGACGACAGGTGCACCAGGTACACCGACGCCCCCGCCACCTCGGCCAGCGATGCCGCCCGCTGCACCGCTTCCGCCTCGAGGATCGCCGGGCGGGTCGCTGCGTGCTCGAGCACCCCCGTCCGCCCTTCGGCGAGCGCACGGCGGCGGAGCGCTTCGATGGCCCCGCCGTTCTCGCAGTGCAGCGTGACCAGGCCGCCGTGACGGGTCGCCGCGAGCATCACATCGACGATCACGTCGTCGTCGACCTGGAGCAGCTCGGGGTACGCCATGTAGAGCTTGAACGACGTGACCCCTGCCTCCACGCAGTCGGCGATCACCCGCTCGGGGACCCGCTCGGTGAACGTCATGTGCAGGCCGTAGTCGACGCACGCGGGCTCGGCGAGGCGTCGCCAGGTCGCGAGCGCATCCAGCGGGTCCTCGCCGCGGTATGCGGTCACGTAGTCGACGACTGTCGTGGTGCCGCCGATCGCCCCCGCGCGCGTACCCGACGCGAAGTCGTCGCTCACGTGCACCGCGCCGACGGGGAGGTGCAGGTGCGTGTGCACGTCGATCCCGCCGGGCACGATCAGGCAGCCGGTGCAGTCGACGACGGCCTCGCCGGGGAGCGGCGCGAGCGCGTCGCCGACCGCCGCGATCCGTCCGTCGGTGCCGACGCGCACCGCGGCGCGGCGCTCGCCGTCGACATCGACCACGACGCCATTCGCGAGAAGCACGCGGTTAGGGTGACGTGTCGTGAGCCTGCGCGTCGAATTCACGGTCGAGCCGTTCGTGCCGGGCGCGCCCGGGCCCCACGTGCTCGCCGCGGTCGACGCCGCGGCGGCGCACGGCCTCGCCGTCGAGTTCGGCCCGTTCGGCAGCTCCGGCGAGGGTGCCGATGCCGACGTCGTCCCCGCGGTCGAGGCCGCGATCCGCGCCGCGCTCGAAGCGGGCGCGACGCGAGTGTCGGTGCAGGTGAGCCGGATCGAGTAAAGCTGTGACTCGCGGTGCCGAGTTCACGGAACGTTCATCGCTCGCGTACACAGTTTGTTGAATTCCGCGTCGAGGCTGGTGTCCCATGACGGTCCTGGTCCCCACCTCGCTCGACGACGCGCTGGCGTCGCTGGGTGACGATCCGACGAGCGTCGTGCTCGCCGGGGGCACCGACCTCATGGTGCAGGTGAACGAGGGGATCCGCGCACCGGAACGTGTGGTCGCGCTCCACGCGGTCGCCGACCTCCGGACGGTCCGGCGCGACGGCGACGTGCTCGTGCTGGGCGCCGGGCTCACCTACACCGAGCTGATGGAGCCCGAGATCGCCGGGCTGGCCCCGGCCCTGGCCCAGGCCGCCCGCACGGTCGGATCGCCGCAGATCCGCAACGCCGGCACGCATCGGCGGCAACCTCGCCACCGCCTCGCCGGCCGGCGACACCCTGCCGGTCCTCGCCGCCCTCGACGCGGTCGTCGAGCTCGCCCGCGCCGCACCCGGCGGCGGCACGTCGCGCCGGCTCGAACCGATCGACGCCTTCCTCATCGGCCCGAAGCGCACCGAGCCTCCGGCTCGGTGAGCTCATCGCGGCGGTGCACGTGCCGGTGCGGCGCGGTCCCCAGGAGTACCTCAAGGTCGGGGTCCGCAACGCGATGGTGATCGCGGTGGCGTCGGTCGCCGCTCGTCGCTCGACCTCGACGCGCGGACCGTCGGCGTCGGGCTCGGCTCGGTCGGTCCGACCGCGCTGCGAGCGCGCCGAGGCGTCGGCGTGGCTCGCCGAGCGCCTCGACTGGGAACCCGAGCACGCGTGCGTCGATGACCCGCGCGTCGGCGAGGAGTTCGCCGCGCTGGTCGCCGCGGCGGCGCGCCCAATCGACGATCACCGGGGTCGCCGCCGACTACCGCCGCCACGCGGTCGACGTGCTGACGCAGCGCGCGCTGCGGCGGTGCACGACGTGAGCGCGACCCGATGACCGAGATCTACACGCTGCGGGTGAACGGCGACGAGCACGACGTGCGCGACGCCTGGATCGGCGAGAGCCTGCTCTACGTGCTGCGCGAGCGGCTCGGTCTGCCCGGGGCGAAGGCCGGGTGCGAGCAGGGCGAGTGCGGCTCGTGCTCGGTGCTCGTCGACGGCGCGCTCGTGTGCTCCTGCCTCGTGCTCGGCGCGTCGGTCGCCGACTGCGAGATCGTCACGCCCGAGGGACTGCAGCCCGACGAACGCGGCGCGCTCTCCGACGTGCAGCAGGCGTTCGTCGACGAGGGCGCGGTGCAGTGCGGGTTCTGCACGCCGGGCCTGGTGATGGCGGTCCACGACCTGCTCGACCGCGACGACACGCCCCGACGAGCTCGACGATCCGCGAGGCGATCTCCGGCAACCTCTGCCGGTGCACCGGCTACGGGCGCGTGCTCGGCGGCGATCCGTCGCGCCATCGCCGACCGTGCCGGAGCCGACGCGTGAGCGGACGACGACCACCGGACCGAGCGTCGGTCACGCGGACGCCGCGAGCGTCGGCGTCGGCGAGTCGGCGACCGCGGCCCGACGGCGTGCCCAAGGTGCAGGGCGAGTTCGCCTTCGCCGGCGACCTCTGGGCCGAGGGCATGCTGTGGGGCCACACGCTGCGCTCGCCGCACCCGTCGGCCCGCATCCTCGGCATCGACATCGGCGCCCGCGCTGGCGCATCCCGGGCGTGGCCGCGGTGCTCACCGCCGACGACGTGCCCGGGCGCAACCGGTACGGGCTCGAGCACCGCGACCAGCCCGTGCTCGCCGACGACGTCGTGCGCTACGCGGGCGAGCCGGTGGCGGCGGTCGCGGCCGACCATCCCGAGACCGCGCGTCGGGCCTGCGCCGCGATCGTCGTCGACCTACGAGGTGCTCGAACCGGTCATCGATCCCGTGCTCGTCACCGACGCTCGCACCGCTCCATCCCGACGGCAACGTGTTCCGGCACCTGGTCATCCGCCACGGCGACCCCGCGACGCCACGGTCCGGTCGTCGTCGAGGGCACCTACGAGATCGGCATGCAGGACCAGGCGTTCCTGGGCCCCGAGGCCGGGCTCGCGATCCCTGCCGACGACGGCGGTGTCGACCTCATCGTGTCGACCCAGTGGCTGCACAACGACCGCGAGCAGGTGGCCGAGTGCCTCGGACTGCCCCGAGGAGAAGGTGCGCCTCACCCTGGCCGGCGTCGGTGGCGCGTTCGGCGCGCGCGAGGACGTCAGCCTGCAGATCCACCTCGTGCCTGCTCGCCCTGCACACCGGCCGACCGGTGAAGATGGTCTACTACCGCGACGCGAGTCGTTCCTCGGTCACGTGCACCGCCACCCGGCCCGCATCTGGTACCGCCACAGCGCCGAGCCCGACGGCACCCTCGTCGAGCTTCGAGACCCGCATCGTGCTCGACGGTGGCGCCTACGCGCTCGTCGTCGTTCCACGTCACCGCCAACGCCGCCTGCTTCTCCGCCGGTCCGTACCGGGTGCCGAACGCGTTCGTCGAGGCGCTCGGCGTGCGCACCAACAACCCGCCGTGCGGGGCGATGCGCGGCTTCGGCGCGGTGCAGACCTGCTTCGCCCACGAGGCGCAGATGGACAAGCTCGCCGCACGCCCTGCGGCGTCGACCCGTCGAGCTGCGCCTGCGCAACGCCCTCGCGCCCGGCGACGAGCTCCTCACCGGTCAGCGCATCACCGGCACGCTCCCGGTGGCCGAGGTGATCCGCGCGTGCGCGGCGCTGCCCGGTGCCGCCCGCGGCAGTCGACGACGTGCTCGGCCCGTCCCGGCGGCGCCGGTCGCACCGCGCGACGCGGATCGACGTTCGGCGCGGCGTCGGCTTCGCGGTCGGGTTCAAGAACCTCGATGTTCTCCGAGGGCTACGACGACTTCTCCACCGCGCGGTGCGCGCTCGACCGACGGCGTCGTCACCGTCACCTGCGCGTGCGCCGAGGTGGGGCAGGGCTTCGTCACGCTGGTCCAGCAGTTCGCCCGCGACGTCCTGGGCGTCGACGATGTGGTCGTGACGCCCGCCGACACCTCGATCGGCTCGGCCGGCTCCACCTCGGCCAGCCGCCAGACGTGGATGTCGGGCGGCGCGGTGGAGCAGGCGTGCCGCGGCGGTGCGGGCGCAGGTGCTGGCCCGGGTGGCCCACGAGCACTTCCAGTCGCCGGTCGAGCTCGACGTGGTCGACGGGCGCGTCGTAGCCGCGACGGCGCGATCGATCTCGCGGTCGTCGAGCTCTTCCCCGGCGAGACCTTCGAGGAGACCGACGAGTACCACCACCAGGTCACGCACCCGCTCGACGACGACGGTCAGGGCGACGCCCACGTGTCGTTCGCCTTCGCCGCGCACCGTGCGGTCGTCGACGTCGACGCCGAGCTCGGCCTGGTCCGCGTCGTCGACCTCGCCACCGCCCAGGACGTCGGGCAAGGTGCTCAACCCGCTCCAGGTCGCTCGGCCAGATCGAGGGCGGCATCGCCCAGGGCGTCGGGCTCGCGGTGATGGAGGAGATCGCTGCGTCGACCGACGGGCGTGGTCCGGAACCCGAGCTTCACCGACTACCTCATCCCGACCGCGCTCGACCTGCCCGACGTCGACATCGGCGTTCATCGAGGAGCCCGAGCCGGGCGCGCCGTTCGGCGCCAAGGGCGTCGGCGAGCCGCCGACGATCTCGTCGACCCCGGCGGTGGTCGCCGCCATCCGCGCCGCGACCGGGCGCGACGCTCGACCGCGTGCCCGTGCGCCCGCACGACATCACCGGCCCGTGACCACCGTCGAACTCTCGTTCCCGCGTCCTGCCGCTGCCCGGCTCGACGCGCTCGCCGAGATCGGATCGTTCACGCCGGGCGGTGTGCTCGCGGCCTCGCGCTCACCGACGCCGATCGCGACGGTCGTGACCTCGTGGTCACGTGGATGCGGGATCTGGGCCTGCGCGTCGACGTCGACGGTGTCGGCAACATCGTCGGCACCTGGCCGGCCGAGCGGTACGACCCGCCCGTGCTGACCGGCAGCCACATCGACACCGTCGCCACCGGTGGCATCTACGACGGTGACGCTCGGCGTGCTCGCCGGGCTCGAGGTCATCGAGACGGTCGATGGGCTCGGGGATCGAGCTGCGAGCATCCGCTCGCGGTCGGCGTGTTCACCGACGAGGAGGGCAGCCGGTTCGCGCCCGACATGCTCGGCAGCCTGGTGTACGTCGGCGGGCTGCCGCTCGAGGCCGCGCTCGTCGACCGAGGCGGTCGACGGCGCGGTGCTGGGAGACGAGCTGGTGCGCATCGGCTACGCGGGATCGTCGCCGTGCCCCGCGATCGCCCCGCACGCGTTCGTCGAGCTGCACATCGAGCAGGGTCCGGTGCTGGAGGCCGAAGGCGTCGACGATCGGCGTGGTCACCGGAGTGCAGGGCATCTCGTGGACCGAGCTCACCATCACCGGGCAGTCGAACCACGCGGGCACCACGCCGATGTCGCACCGCCACGATGCCGGGCACGTGGCGGCCGCGATCGCGGTCGGCGTGCGCGCGCTCGCGGCCGCGCTCGGTCCGCCGACCGTCGGCACCGTCGGGCGGGTGGAGCTCCATCCCAACCTGGTCAACGTGGTCGCGGCACGCGCGGTGCTCACCGTCGACCTCCGCCACACCGACGACAGCGGTGCTCACCGAGGCCGAGGCTCGGCTCGACCGCAGCTGTGCGAGGAGCTGGCCGCGGCCGAGGGGGTCACCATCGATACGCGATCGCTGGCCCGCTTCGCGCCGGTGCAGTTCGACGACTCGGTCATCGAACTCGTCGAACGGGTGGCGCAGGATCAGGGTCGCTCGACGCGGCGGATGCCGTCGGGCGCGGGCCACGACGCGCAGATGCTGGCGCGCGTCTGCCCGGCGGGCATGGTGTTCGTGCCCAGCGCGGGTGGTGTGTCGCACAACCCGGCGGAGCACACCGACGACGATCAGCTGGCGGCGGGCGCCGACGTCCTCCTGCGGGTCATGCTCGAGCTCGCGGGGGTCGCGTGAGCCGCGAGCTCACCGTCGCGGCCGCGCAGCTCGGCCCGATCGCGCGCGACGAGTCGCGTGCGACCGTGGTCGTGCGACTCACGGAGCTGCTGCGCGAGGCCGCGAGCCGCGGCGCCGATCTCGTGGTGTACCCGGAACTGGCGCTCACGACGTTCTTCCCGCGTTGGGATCTCGACGACGACGAGCTGCTGACGTTCTTCGAGCGCGACATGCCCAACGACACGACCCGTCCGTTGTTCGAGGAGGCGGCGCGCCTCGGCGTCGGCGTGCACCTCGGGTACGCCGAGCTCACCGACGACGGTCACCGCTACAACTCCGCGGTCGTCGTCGAGCGCGACGGCAAGGTGGTGGCGCGGTACCGCAAGGTGCACCTCCCCGGGCACGAGGAGCCCGAGGGTTGGCGCCCGTTCCAGCACCTCGAGCGCAAGCACTTCGAGCCCGGTCCCGACGGCTTCTGCGCGTCGCCGGCGTTCGGTGGGGTGATCGGGGTCGCGCTGTGCAACGACCGGCGGTGGTCGGAGACGTACCGCGTCCTCGGCCTGAAGGGCGTCGAGCTGCTGTTGATCGGTTACAACACGCCGGTGCACTACCCGCCCGATCCGTCGCAGGACCATCTCCAGGCGTTCCACAACAACCTGGTGATGGCGTCGGGCGCCTACCAGAACGGCATGTTCGTGGTCGGGGTGGCCAAGGCCGGCGTCGAGGAGGGCGTCGAGCTCCTGGCCGACAGCCAGATCATCGCCCCGTCGGGCGAGGTGATCGCCCGCGCCGAGGGCTCGGGCGACGAGTTGGTCATCGCGGTGTGCGATCTCGACGCTTGCGACCGCTACAAGCAGACCGTGTTCGACTTCCAGCGCTATCGCCGGCCGTCGATGTACGGGCCGATCACCGCCCCCCACGCGCCCCCGGGGTACGACTGACGGCCGAGCGGACGGACTGCTTGCGCTGTGATCTCACCATGATTACGGTGTGATTCCATGCGTGGCACGACGGTCCCCGGCCGGAGCTCCTGATGCGCGCCTGGCAGGTCCAGGGCGCAGGCGAGCCCTCGGCGGTGCTCCACCTCGTCGAGAAGGAGCCTCCCGAGCCCGGGCCGGGTGAGGTCCGCATCCGGGTCACCGCCGCGGGCCTGGGTCTGCCCGACGTGTTCATGTGCCGGGGGACCTACCCGCTGACGCCGGCGGTGCCCTTCACCTCGGGGCAGGAGGCGACCGGCACGGTCACCGCGGTCGGGAACGGCGTCGGTCTCTCGATCGGCGACCGGATCATGTGCGTGACCTCGTTCATCGGGGGCAACGGCTCGTTCGCCGAGGAGTGCCTGGCCGCGGCCGACGGTGCGTTCCCCGTGCCCGACGGCCTCACCGACGCCGAGGCGGCCGGGTTCTGGATCCCGCACCTCACCGGGTGGATCGGTCTCGTCGACCGCGGTCACCTCGCCGAAGGCGACTGGGTGGCGGTGCTCGGCGCGGCCGGCGGCAGCGGGATCGCGGCGGTGCAGCTGGGACGCGCGCTCGGCGCCCGGGTGGTCGCGATCGTGAGCGACGACGAGCGCGCCGCGTTCTGCCGCGAGCTCGGTGCCGAGGCGACCATCAACCACCGCGACGGCCCGCTCGCGCCCGCGCTGCGCGAGCTCACCGCTGGCCGGGGCGTCGACCTGCTCTACGACCCCGTCGGTGGGGCGCTCGCCGAAGACGCCGCCGGCGCGCTGGCGCGTCACGGGCGACTGCTGGCGGTCGGCTTCGCCAGCGGTCGATGGCCGGAGATCCCGGCCCACAACCTGGTGATCACGAACACGTCGCTCGTCGGCGTGTTCGCGGGCGGGTACTCGCGCGTGGAGCTCGACGACATCCACGCGCGGCTCGCCGGGCTCGTGCGCGACGGGCGCCTGCGCAACGCGGTGACCGCCGAGGTGCCGTTCGCCGAGCTCCCGCAGGCGCTCCAACGGATGGCCGACCGCGGTGTCGTCGGCAAGCTCGTGATGGTGCCATGACCATCCCGAGCCTCGACGCGACCGGGAAGGTCGTGATCGTCACCGGCGGGAGCAAGGGTCTCGGGCGGGCGATGGCGCTCGGGTTCGCGGAGGCCGGCGCCGACGTCGTGGTCGCGAGCCGGAAGCTCGAACCCTGCGAGGTCGTCGCCGACGAGGTGCGCGCGCTCGGGCGGCGGGCGTTGCCCGTGAGCTGCCACGTCGGTGAGTGGGACCAGTGCCAGGCGCTGATCGACGCGACGATTGCCGAGTTCGGGCGCATCGACGTGCTGGTCAACAACGCCGGGATCGCGCCGGTCCCGCCGTCGCTGCTCGACGTGACCTCCGAGCTGTTCGACAAGACGCTCGCGGTCAACCTCAAGGGTCCGTTGCGGCTCACTGCGCTCGCCGCCGAGCACATGTCCGCCGGTGGGTCGATCATCAACGTCAGCTCCAAGGCGTCGCTCCACCCGTCGTCGTTCACCGTCGTGTACGCCGCGGCGAAGGCGGGGTTGAACGCGCTCACCCGCGCGTCGGCGGAGGAGTTCGGGCCGCGTGGCATCCGGGTCAACGCGATCGTGTGCGGCACGTTCCACACCGACAGCCTGCACGCGTCGCTCCCGTCGGAGGAGATGCAGACGCAGATGGCCGCGGGGATCGCGCTCGGTCGCATCGCGTCGGCCGACGAGATCGTCGGCACCGCGCTGTACCTCGCGAGCGACGCGTCGTCGTACCTGACCGGCGAGCTCATCCTGCTCGACGGCGGCTGAGGTGGAAGTGGAGCGGGAGACATGACCGACGACACGGAGGGTGGCGTGATCGGTGCGGGCCGCGTCGCGGTGGTGACCGGCGGGGCCAGCGGCATCGGGCGCGCGCTCGCCGAGCGGTTCGCGGCCGAGGGCTCGGCGGTCGTGGTCGCCGACCTCGACGCGGCCGAGGCGGAGGTGGTGGCGAGCGGGATCCGCGCCAACGGAGGCGAGGCGGAAGCGGTCGCGGTCGACGTGTCCGACGCCGCCGCGGTCGAGCGTTTGGCGGCGACGACGCTCGCGCGGTTCGGGCACGTCGACGTGTTGTGCAACAACGCCGGCGTCTCGACGTTCAATCTGTTCCGCGACCAGACCCTCGACGACTGGAAGTGGGTCGTGGGCGTCAACTTCTGGGGCGTCGTGCACGGCGTGCAGACGTTCGTGCCGATCATGCGCGAGCAGGGCACGCCGGCTCACATCGTCAACACCGCGTCGATCGCCGGGCTGGTCAGCGGCGTCGCCTTCATCGGCCCGTACTGCGCCACGAAAGTGGCGGTGGTGTCGATCTCCGAGACGCTCGCGCAGGAGCTGACGATCGAGGAGTCCCCGATCGGAGTGAGCGTGCTCTGCCCGAGCTCGGTCGACACCCAGGTGATGGAGTCGGAACGCGGGCGCCCGGCCGAGCTGGGCGTCGAGCACCGCACCGAGATGGCCGAGTCGGTGCGTCTCATGATTCGCGACGGGTTCACCGGGCCCACCGGCCTGACGCCGGCGCAGGTCGCCACGCGCGTGCTCGACGCGATCCGCAACCGCGAGTTCTGGATCATCACCCACAACGACCTCGCCTCGACGGTGGACACCCGCTTCGACGGCATCCTCGCCGGCTTCCCCGAGGGGTGGCGATAGCCGTGACGTGGGACTTCGAGACCGACCCCGAGTTCGAGGAGCAGCTCGAGTGGATGCGCGCGTTCATCGACTCCGAGTTGATCCCTCTCGAACCGATCATGCGCGACCTCCACGCGCGAGGAGTGGGCGGTGGTGAAGGCCCACCTCCAGGAGCAGGTGAAGGAGCGCGGGCTCTGGGGCGCGTTCCTCGACCCGAAGCTCGGGGGCGCCGGCTTCGGCCAGCTGAAGCTCGCGCTGATGTCGGAGATCATCGGTCGCTGCATGATGTCGATGACCATCTTCGGGGTCCAGGCTCCTGACAGCGGCAACATGGAGCTCCTCGCTCACGGCGCGACCGACGCCCAGAAGGAACGGTGGCTCTGGCCGAACCTCCGCGGCGAGATCTCGAGCGCGTTCGCGCTGACCGAGCCGTTCCTCGCCGGCGCCGACCCGACCGTCATCGGCACCACCGCGACCCGCGACGGCGACGAGTGGGTGATCGACGGGCACAAGTGGTTCATCACCAATGCATCCGTCGCCGACATCGTGCTCGTGTTCGCCGAAACCAACCCCGAGCATCGGCCGCACAAGCATGCCTCGATCCTGATCGTCCCGGCCGGGACTCCAGGGATGGAGATCGTGCGCGACATCGGAACGATGGCGCACCCCGACGTCGAGTTCGGGCGTCCCGGCAACCACGCCGAGGTGCTCTTCCGCAATTGTCGGGTCCCCGCCGACCACATGATCGGCGCGCCCGGCGACGGGTTCGTCCTCGCCCAGCAGCGACTCGGCGGTGGCCGCATCCACCACGCGATGCGGTGGCTGGGTCAGGCGCAACGCGCCCTCGACATCATGTGCGAACGCGCGGTGTCGCGGTCGTCGCATGGCAAGCTGCTCGCGCAGCACCAGATGGTCCAGGACTTCGTCGCGCTGTCGCACACCGAGATCCAGGCCGCCCGGCTGCTCACGTTCCAGGCCGCGTGGAAGATGGACAAGTACGGCGCCAGCGCGGTGCGCGCCGACCTCGGCATGGTGAAGGCGCACGTGTCGAAGGTCGTGCTGGCGGTGCTCGACCGGACGATCCAGGTCTGCGGCGCGCTCGGCTACTCGAGCGATCTCCCGGTGGAGGAGTGGTACCGCGGCACGCGGTTCGGCCCGATCGGCGACGGCCCCGACGAGCTGCACAAGTCGGTGCTGGCGCGCACGGTGCTCAAGGGGTACAAGCCGGTCGAGGGATGGCCGACCGAGCACATCCCCAGCCGTCGCCCCGCCGCCGAGGAGAAGTGGCAGGAGCTTCGTGCTGCGGCGGGCATCGCATGAGCGCGCCGCGTGCAGTGTTCTTCGACTTCGCGGGAACGTTGTTCAGCGATCGCGCGCTGCGCGACGTGCACCTCGCGCAGCTGCGTTCCGTCGGCGAGACCATCGGCGTGACCGCGTCCGACGCCGACCTCCGGGCCGCGTACCGCGAGGGGATGGGCGTCGCCTACCGGTCGATCGCGACCCGTCCGTACTACCTCCACCGCGAGTTGTTCGGCGCCGCCTTCGTCGCCATGGCGGGCTCGCTCGGTCGTCACCTCGACGAGGAACATGCGATGTGTGTGGTCGATCGCCAGTACGCGGCCACGATCGAAGGCGTCGTGCTGCGCACCGACTGTCTCGACACGTTGGCGGCGCTCCGCCAGCGCGGGCTCCACGTGCAGATCGTGTCCAACATCGACGACGAGCAGCTCGACGGGCTCGTCGACCGCCTCGGTCTGGCGACCGCGATCGACGCGTGGACGAGCTCGGAGTCCGCGCGCTCGTGCAAGCCCGACGCCGGCATCTATCGCTGCGCGCTCGAGAAGGCCGGGTGCGAGGCGGCGGACGTGCTGTTCGTGGGGGACAGCGTGGTGCACGACGTCGACGGTCCCGCATCGCTGGGGATGTCGACCGCGTTGCTCGTGGCCGACGCCGGGTCCGGCTCCGGCCCCGTCGCGTCCGCCGACTTCGTCATCGAGCGGCTCGGGCAGATCGTGGAGATCGTCGAGCAGGAGCTCGTTCGGTGAGCGAACCGACCGACGCGCTCCGCGAGTTCCTCGACGAGCGCCTCGGTGACGTCGCCGACCTCACGGTCGAGGCGATGGTCGGCGGCGGGTCCTGCGAGGTCTTCGCCGTGGACCGCGGGGACGAGCAGTGGGTCCTCCGTCGCGCCCCCAGCCACCGGAGCTCGGCGACCGCCCACGACGTGCTGCGCGAGTTCCGGATCCTCGACGCGATCAAGGACGAGCCCGTGTCGATCGCCCGGCCGGTGCTCGCGTGCGACGACCCGGCGGTGTTCGGGGCGCCGTTCTACGTCATGGCGCGTATCGACGGGGTGCCGGTCCGTACCGGGATCCCGGAAGCGTGGACGGCGGCGCCGGACGAGCAACCGCAGGCGCTCGAACAACTGGTCGACGCGCTGGTGGCGATCCACGCGGTCGACTGGGAGCAGTGCGGCCTGGGCGACCTCGCGCACACGGGGCCGTACCTCGAGCGGCAGATCGGGCGGTGGTTGTCGCAGCTCGATTCGTACGGCGGCCGGCCGCTGCCGGCGGCGGCGCTCGTCGCGACCTGGCTCGCCGAGCACCTCCCGCCCGATCAGCCACCGGCGCTGGCGCACGGTGACTACAAGCTCGACAACGTGCTGTTCGCCGAGACCGCACCACCGGAGCTGTTGGCGGTCGTCGACTGGGAGATGGCGTCGATCGGCGACCCGCTGGTCGACCTCGCCTGGGCGATGATCTTCCATCCCGGGCCGGAGGGGACGATGCCGCTCGGCGTCGCGGGTAGCCCCGGCTTCGACCGGTCGCTCGTCCCGACGCGCGCGTCGCTCGTCGAGCGCTACTGCGAACGTTCGGGTCGCGACGTCGACGGGATCGACTGGTACGACGTGTTCTCCCGCTGGAAGCTCGCCATCGTCCTCGAGGGCAGCTACGCGAAGTTCCTGCGCGGCGAGTCGAAGAAGCCGATCCACGAGTACTTCGGTCGCCAGGCCGACCAGCTGCTCGCGAGCGCCACGACGATCGTCGAGGAGCACTGATGGCCAAGCCCAACGATCTGGACCTCGAGGCCGACGAGATCGTCGAGGCCGCCATCGTGATCCTCCGCGAGCGGGGTCTCGACGCGGTGAGCATGCGCAACGTGGCGGACCGGCTGGGCGTGTCGCCCATGCCGCTGTACGCCCGGGTGGGCAACAAGGCGGCGCTGATCGACGCGGTCGCCGACCAGCTGCTCGCCGACCTCGCGCCGGCAGCCGGCGCCGAGGAACCGTGGCCCGCGTACGCGGCGCGGTGGTGTCACGAGCTCCGCAGTCGGCTGAAGCTGACGCCCGACAGCCGTCTCTACCTCGGTGCGGGCCGCGAGGCCTACGTCGAGGCGTCGCGGCCGCTGATCGCGGCGCTGCGCGACGGCGGACTGTCCGCGGACGCCGCGGTGCAGGCGTGCCGTCTCCTCATGTGGGCGACGGTCGGGTTCGTGGCCATGGAGCAGGGCTCGAGCGAGCACGCGCCCGGCGCCCGACGCGGCCGCCTTTCGGGGAGCAACCCCGCGGGCGTGACCGCGGAGGAGGCCGACGAGCTGTTCGACCTGCACGTCGGCCTCATCACGTCGGGTGTCGCGCGGATGCACGACGGCGGATCACCGGACGACTGAGACAGATCGAGCAACGCACACCAAGGTGCAACAGGGGGGACGGCAATGACGAAGGCTCGATGGGTAGCGCTGTGCGCGGTGGTCGCGCTCGTGTCGGTGGGCGTGACCGCGATCGCCGGCGCGCAGTCGGCCGACAAGGAGAAGCCGGCGGCGACGGAGATCGGCATCACCCCGACGGAGATCCACATCGGGTTGATCGCCGACGTCGACAACTCGTTCGCGCCGGGCTTGTTCAAGGCCTCGGTCGACGGGGTGAAGGGCGTCGCCAAGTACATCAACGCGACCGGTGGGCTCGCGGGCCGCAAGTTGGTCGTCGACTTCTACGACTCGCACGTCAACCCGACCCAGACGCCGCGATGCGGAGATCCTGGCCTGCCAGAACGACGTGGCGATGGTCGGCACCTCGGCGGCGTTGTTGAACACGGTCGCGGAGATGCGTGACTGCAAGGACTCGACCGGTGCGGCCACCGGTCTGCCCGACATCCCGTTCTACACCGGGTCGGTCGACCACCAGTGCTCGACCGAGTCGTTCCCGATCGCGCCTGCGGCAGTGGTCTGCTCCACCAAGGACGACCACCCGCAGACGTACCAAGCCAACGTCGGCCGCGGCCGTTGGTACCAGAAGAAGTTCGGTGACGACCTCCACGGCGTCTACGTGTTCGGCAACGACTCGCAGGCCGCGCGCGACGCCACGTTCGCGTCGGTCGCCGCGTTGCGCGACATCGGCATCACGTCGGACGGCGACTTCGACCGCTCGGCCCGTGCGACGCAGAGCGAGTACACCGAGATCGTGCAGGCGATGAAGGCCGACAGCTCGAACTACGGCCAGTGCACGTCGTCGTTCCCGTGCACCGTGCTGCTCCGCAAGGAGGCGGCGCTCCAGGGCCTGACCGGGGTGAAGGTCTGGGACTGCGGGAGCGCGTGCTACGACCAGGAGTTCCTGAAGTCGGGGGGCTCCGACGTCGAAGGGCAGTACGTCGACGTGACCTTCCTGCCCTTCTTGAGCAAGGCGGACCAGAAGGCCAACCCGATGGCGGCGAACTTCGTGAAGTACACCGGCGCCGACAACGCTGCGAGCTTCGGCGCGTACACGTGGGCCGCGGGCATCGCGTTCCGTGACGGGGTGAACAGCATCGTGAAGACCGCCGGCGTCAACGGGATCACCCGGAAGAGCATCCTCGCGGCATTGGCCAAGATCCACACCTTCGACGCCGAGGGCATGCTCGGGACCATCGACCTCGCCGGCCGCAAGGTCTCCCACTGCGACGTCACCCTGCAGGTGAAGAACGGCGAGTTCGTCCGGGTCAACCCGACCGAGCCGGGCACCTACTCCTGCTCGCCCAAGAACGTCATCACCCGCAAGCTCGACCTCGCGACGGGCTGACCGGCGCAGGGTTCGTGGCGTCCGCGGGGCGATATCGTCGTGGCCATGTCGACGACCAGTACCGCCCCGCGGGCGCCCGTCACGGTGACCGGGGTGCTCGACGATCCCGAGCTGGCGTGGCGCCTCTGTGAGTCCAACGGCCCGTACGCGCACGTGCTGATGCTGCGCGAGTTCGCGGCGTCACTCGACGCGTACCGGGAGGCGGCCCGGCGCGGGTCACCTGACGCGGTCGGCGTGCTGGTCGACGACGAGCTCATGACCATGCCGATCTACCGGGGCGATTGGGTGTCGTCGCGTGAGACCCACATCGACGGCGTCGACGACGTGCTCCACAACGAGCGCCTCATCGCCGCCGCGCAGCAGGTGTTCGATGCCGAGGTCGTGCGCCCGCTGATCGTGTTCTCCAACCTCACCGCGCCGATGCCCCAGAACCGCAAGCACACCGACGTCCCGACCTTCCGGGGCGTCGAGCGCTCGCAGTACCCGGCGTGGGTCGTGAGCGCCATGGCCGAGTCGGGGTTGTTCGAACGGTGGCGGGTGAAGGTCGCCACCGCGGTGGCCTGGTACTACGACGGTCCCAACGGTGGCTTCAGCTACTGGCCGAACGGCGGCGACGCACCCGAGGTCACCATCGAGCCGCCGTCGAACACCGCGGTCGTGGGCGACAACGACTTCATGTACCACCGCGTCGAAGCGGTCGGCGACGGTCGGTTCGCGCTCGTGCCCATCGACTCGCTCCTGTCGTTCGACGAGCGCGACGAGCAGTGGCGGATCACCAAGGGTGACCGCGCCTTCGGCGAGTTCGGGCGCGACGACATCCGCATCAGCATCTCGTGGAAGGCCGAGTGCTTCCACGACGCCGACGACGCCCGCACGTTCGACGAGCACCTCGACGACATCTCGTTCGCGCAGGTGCTCGACCTCTGGCGCGACGACTGCGAGTCGCGCGGGATCCTGCTCCCCGACGCGGCCGATCCCCTCGGCGACCCCGCCTTCGCCGCGGCCATCGCCGACGCCTACGCCGGCCCCCTCAGCACCGCCTGACCCCGCCTCTCATCACAGGTTGCGTCGCAAAGACGTGTAGTACACGTACGAGCGACGCAACCTTGCGGGTCGGCGGTCAGGTGAAGACGTACTTCGGGGTGGTGAGCGGGAGCTCGAGCGAGCTGGTGAGGCCGGCGGGGGCGTCGCACACGTAGGGGATCGCGTTTACGAGGCGCATGGTGGTCGCCACCATGCCGTCGTCGCTCGCGGTCGCGGGTTGCCCGACGGTGAGCTCGCACGTGAGGTCGGGGTTGCCCTCGACCATGATCCGGTACGTGCCGTCGCGTGACGCGGTCGGCCACTCGGGCGCGAGGTCGGCGGCCATGCGGTTGATGTGCTCGATCACGATGGCGTCCCGGCCGTTCACCACACCGATGGTCTCGAAGCGCACCGCGCCGACGGTACCGGCCTCGACGGTGCCGGCGGCGACCTCGAGCGTCCGCGGCGTGACGACCTTCTCGTAGGTCTCGCGGATCTCGTCGAGCTCGACGCCCAGCCGATCGGCGATCATGCGCACGGGTGGCCCCCACGAACCCGACTGCACGCCGGGCATCGACATGATCGCCTGGTACTCCATCGGCTTGCCGAAGCCGAACACGTCGAACATCACGAACGTGACCGGGTAGCCGTCGTACCGGAAGATCTCCTGGATGCGAACGGAACGCACGGTGTCGCTCATGGTCATGAGCGTGAGGGGGAGCTGGTCGCCGGCGAAGCCGGGTTCGATGCCCGACGCGTAGAGCGTCGCGTCGCCCTTCGCAGCCGCGTCCTCGAGCTGGGCGCGCCACTCCGGCTGGTACCCGGCCGGGTGCACCAGCCCGGGGGTCGAGACGGTGACCACGTTGATGCCGGCCTCGAGCATCCGGGCCATGTCGGGCACCGCGGCCGCGTCCATCGCCTCGCCCGACGCCGAGTAGCAGATGCAGTCGGGGGCGAGCGCGAGCAGCGCGTCGGCGTCGGTCGTCGCGGCCACGCCGATCGGGTCGGTGCCCGCGAGTGTCCCCGCGTCGACGCCCGCCTTCTCGGCGCTGTGCACCCACACCCCGACCAGGTCGAGGTCGGGCCGTCGGGCGATCGCCCGGATCGCCAGCCGGCCCACGCCGCCGGTCGACCATCCCACCACTCGGTATCCCATGGTTCCCCCTCAGGCTCGGGGCTCGGGCGGAAGCCCGAGGCCCACGTTGGCGATCGTCGTCCGTTGGATCTCGTTGGCGCCCACGCTCAGCGTGGGGTGGAGCCGCTCGACCAGCTCGTAGCTGAACCACTCGGGCAACGGCCCGCCGAACCAACCGGGCGCGGTCAGCACGTCGGCGCCGAGCGCGCGTGCGCCCACGCGCGCGATGCGCTGCAGGAGCTCGGTCGCGTACACCTTGCTCATCGCACCGTCGACGACCGGTGGCACGCCGGCGTCCTGCAGCGCGAGCACGCGCTCCATCTGGCGGAGCGCGCCGAACCAGCGCGTCACGAGGTCGGCGAGCTCACCGCGCAGGACCGGATCGGTGGTGCCCTCGCAGTGGCCGAGCAGCGCGTCGAGGTTGCGCGTGGCCCAGCCCATCCACGCGCTCCCGGAACGCTCACCGAGGAGCGCGCCGGTGAGCTGCTTCCACCCCCCGTCGATCTGCCCGAGCACCGCGCTGCGGTCGACGGCCGCCTCGGCGAACCGGATAGTCGACAGCGTCCAGCGGTTCGCGGTCGCGTGACGCGTCACCTCGACGCCGGGCGTGGCCATCGGGAAGAGGAGCATCGACAGCCCGTGGCGTCCGGACGACGCGGGATCGGTGCGGGCGATGGTGCAGCACCAGCCGGCCTTGTGGGCGCCGGTCACGAGCACCTTCTCGCCGGTGAGCACGAAGCGGTCGCGGTCGGGCGAGGCGATCGACGCGATGTTCGACAGGTCGCTGCCCGCACCGGCCTCGGTGTACGCGATGCACACGTTCACGGTGCCCGCACACGCGGCGGGAACGAGCTCGGTGCGCTGCGCCTCGTTCCCGAACGCGACCACCGTGGGTGCGACCAACGCCGCTGCCGTGTCGATGAGCGGTGCGTCGTGGTACGCGGCTTCGAAGGCGACCACGGCCTGCCAGCTCGGTGGCCGTCCGCCGCCGCCGTACTCCTCGGGGAGGCTCACGCCCAAGAAGCCGGCGGCGCCCGCCTCCCGCAGGACCGACCGTTCGAAGGTGTCGTCCCACCCGGTGAGGTCGCGGCGGTCCTCGTGACCACGGGTGCGCGCCGGGGCCATCACGCCCACCAGGAACTCGCGCACCTCGCCCCGGAACCCGGCGAGATCCGGCGCGAGTCGGAGGTCGGGAGCGCGCGGCACGGTGTCGCGCCCCCTCAGCGCGAGCGCGGCAGGCCGAGCCCGCGTTGGGCGACGAGGTTGCGTTGGATTTCGCTGGTACCGCCGTAGATGGTCGTGACCGGCGCGAATCGGTAGCAGTACTCGTAGAACGCGCTGAGGTCGCCGACGTCGTGCGACTGCACCAGACCGGCGGGACCGTTGGCGTCGAGCAGGCGGTTGGTCGCGCGCTGCATCGCCTCGGTGGCGAACAGCTTGGTCGCCGCGCCCTCGACGCCGGGCAGCGCGCCCGTCGCCGCCACCCACACCGCACGCGCCGCGAGGAGATCGGCGACCTCGCAGTCGATCGCGAGCCGTGTGAGATCGCGACGCAGGTCGGCGTCGGCGAGCAACGACGAACCGTCGTCGCGCGTCGCGGTGCGGGCGTGCTCCTCGGCGACGGTGAGGAGGCGTTCCGCGTCGCGCACCCCGCCGACGACGCCCCGCTCGAACGACAGCGCCACCAGCATCACCTGCCACCCGCCGTTCACCTCGCCGACGCGCCACTCGTCGTCGACGTACACGCCGTCGTAGAAGGTCGTGTTCGTGCGCTTGCCCGAGAGCGTGCGGATCGGCTGCAGCTCGAACCCCGGTGCCGACGTGGGTACGAGGAAGAACGTGAGGCCCTGGTGCTTGGCGACGTCGGGGTCGGTGCGGGTGAGCAGGAACACCCACTCCGACTCTTCGGCGAGGCTGGTGAAGATCTTCTGGCCGTCGATGCGCCATCCGTCACCGTCGCGGACGGCGCGCGTGCGGGCGGCGGCGACGTCGGACCCGGAGTCGGGCTCGGAGTACCCGAGCGCGATCAGCGATT
Organism: uncultured Actinomycetes bacterium; assembly: GCA_963725775.1. Taxonomy (GTDB): domain Bacteria; phylum Actinomycetota; class Acidimicrobiia; order IMCC26256; family DASPTH01; genus DASUAS01. Next base: position 135,910 of record CAVRZT010000004.1, on the reverse strand, counting down.
CGCCGGCCAGCAGCTTGGGCAGCACGACCTGCCGCTGCATCTCGTTGCCGACGTGGGCGATGACCGACGCCAGCATCGTGCAGATGCTCAGCCCGTCGTAGGGCGCACCCGCGAGCTCGAGCTCGCGGAACAGCACCGCCAGCTCCTCGGGGCCTCGCCCGCCACCGCCGAGCGCCTCGGGCAGCGCCTGTTCGATCCAACCCTTGTCGGCCATGGCCCGGTGCAGGCCCCAGTCGTGCATGGTGCCGGTGTCGTGTGCGCGTTGGCGCACCTCGTCGGTGAAGACGGTGGCGACGAGTGCACGCACCTCGTCGCCGAACTGCTCGGCGCCCGCCGAGGGGGTGAAGTCCACGTCAGGCCACCGCACCGGCGACCGGACCGTACCGCAGGTCGGCGAGCCGTGCGTACTCGCGGCCGGGTTCGCCGAGCACGTTCGCCCAGCCCTTGGCCCGCCGGTAGAAGAGCTGGATGTCGTACTCCTCCATGAACCCGTAGCCGCCGTGATAGTGCAGCGCGCGCTCGGTCGCATGCTGCGCGCGTTCGGCACAGAAGAGGAACGCCATCGCCGCGAGCTGCGCGGCGTCGTCGCGCCCGGAGTCGAACGCCCACGCCGCCTTGCGCGCCAGCAACTGCGCGCCGTCGAGGGCGACCGCGACGTCCGCGAGGCCGTGTTGCAGGCTCTGGAACGAGCCGATGGGCACACCGAACTGCTCGCGCTCGCTCACGTAGGTGATCGCGATCGTCAACGCGCCGAGCCCGAGGCCGACGAGCGCGGCGGCGGTGAGGGCGCGCCATTCGTCGACCGCGTGCGCGTGGAGGTCGCGTGCCGCCGGGCCCGACGCGAGGACGGTCCGGACCGCGACCTCGTCGGCCGCAACGGATCGGTCGGCCAGCGGTGCCGACGCGAGGTTGGGCACGAGGTCGCCCCGGGGTGAGCCGACCGCGACGAGGTCGTCGCCGTCGAGCACGACGACGAGGTCGGCGACCGCACCCGCCGGGACGAGCCGAGCCGTACGGTCGCGCGCGGCCGGAGCGCGAGCGTCGCCAGCTGCGAACCGTCGAGGACCTCGGCGGGCAAGGCGCCGACCCGGGCGAGGAGCCGCGCGGTCACCGCATGTTCGACGAGCGGAGCCGGCGCGAGCCGACGCCCCAGCGCCTCGACCGCGAGCGACAGGTCGAGCAGGTCGGCGCCCGCCCCGCCGTCGACCTCGGGCACCGCCATGCCGGGCGCACCGACCGCGACGAGCTGCGCCCAGAGGTCGGGGGAGAAGCCGAGCGGCTCGTGCTCACGCAACCGCTCGACCGGGCACGTCCGGTCGGCCAACGCACCGAAGACGTCGATGATGGAGCGTTGCTCGTCGGTCGGGTCGAGATCCATGGAGTCGTAGAAAATATACGGCCTCTCGGGGACCGCCGGGCAAGGAACCGCCCAGCTGTGCGAACATACGTTCGTGTCCGCTTCCTCACCGGTCGCCACGATCCTTCACGCCGACCTCGACGCGTTCTTCGCGTCGGTCGAGCAGCGCGACGACCCGAGCCTCCGGGGCCGACCGGTCGTCGTGGGCGGCGGGGTCGTCATGGCCGCCAGCTACGAGGCCCGCGCCTTCGGCGTGCGGGGCGCCATGGGTGGGCGCCAGGCCCGTCAGCTGTGTCCCCAGGCGGTCGTGGTCGCGCCCCGCATGTCGGCGTACACGGACGCGAGCCGCGCCGTGTTCGAGGTGTTCCGCTCGACGACACCGATGGTCGAAGGCATCTCGATCGACGAGGCCTTCCTCGACGTCGCCGGGCTCCGTCGGGTGTCCGGCGCCGCGGAGCAGATCGCGGCGCAAGCTGCGGCGCGACGTCTTCGAGCGGGTCGGTCTGCGCATCACCGTCGGGGGCGCCCGCACCAAGTTCCTGGCGAAGGTCGCGTCACGCGTCGCCAAGCCCGACGGCCTGCTGATCGTGCCGCCCGCGCACGAGCTCGAATTCCTGCACGCCCTGCCGGTCGACCGCCTCTGGGGCGTCGGCCCCGCCACGGCCCGCAAGCTCCTCGACCGCGGCATCACCACGGTCGGTGAGGTCGCCGGGCTCGGTGAGGACACCGTGGTCGCCATGCTCGGCCCGGCGTCGGGCCGTCACCTCCACGCGCTGGCGCACAACCGTGACCCACGGCCCGTGCAGCCCGGTCGCCGGCGCCGTTCGATGGGGGCGCAACGCGCGCTCGGTCGAGGCCGGCGCCCGGCGCCGGAGATCGCGGCGATGCTCGACGAGCTGCTCGACGGCGTGGCCCGCCGGTTGCGTTCGGCGCGCCTTCTCGGGCACACCGTCGTGCTCCGGCTCCGGTTCGACGACTTCACCCGGAGCACGCGCTCGTCGACGCTCGCGCTCCCCACCGCCGACACCGAGCCGCTCCGGCGTGCGCTGCACCAGCTCCTCGCCGACGCGCGCGAGGTGATCGACGCGCGCGGGCTCACCCTCGTCGGCCTCGCGGTCGCGAACCTCACCGATGCCGACGCGGTGCAGCTCCGGCTGCCGTTCGACGGTGGCGCGGGTATCGCCATCGACCACGCGCTCGACGCCGTGCGCGACCGGTTCGGTGGCGCGTCGATCGGCCGTGCGGCGCTGCTCGGCCGCACCCGCGGATGGTCGATGCCCGTGCTCCCCGACGAGGAGCCGGTGAACGGCCTCTAGGCTCCTCCCGATGACCGACAAGACGTTCTTCTCCGACGACGAGTGGAAGCTGCTCTCCGAGACGCCGCTCTACGTCACGCTCGCGGTGGTCGCGGTGGCCGAGCACGGCCCCATCTCGGTGATCAAGGAGGCCGCGGCCAGCGCCAAGCTCCTGGCGCACCCGGGTGACCGCGGGCCCGCGACCGAGCTCGTCGCCGCGATCGCGCACGACGCCCAGGGTCACGACGCCCGGCACGACACCAAGGAGCACCGGGGCAAATCACCGGCGGACGCGGTCGACGAAGCGGTGACGCAGCTGGCACGGGCAGCCGCGGTGCTCGCCACGCTGCCCCTCGAAGAGGCGATCGAGGTGCGCAGCTGGCTGCTCGACCTCGCCCACGCCGTCGCCGAGGCGGCCAAGGGCACCAACCCCAAGGAAGCGGCGACGATCGAGCGCATCCGCGTCGCGCTCGGCGGGCCCGCGTCGGAAGCCTGACGGGTCAGGCTTCGTCCCAGCCTTGGTGGCGGTCGTCGCGTGTCGGTTGACGGCCGGTGCGCATGGGTGACAGTGGCGCGTCGACCAACAGGAACCGGTGCCAGTCGGTGGCGAGGTCGTAGGTGCGGCGGCGCCACGCACCCAGCTTGGCGTCGGTGCGCTCGCCGGCTTCACCTTCGCCCCACTGTGCCCAGCTCGGGATCGCCCAGAGCAGGAAGCACTCCGACTCGTTGACCATGGCGGTCTCCCAGGCGCCGACGAGCTGCCAGCCGAACGGCTCGTAGGCGGCGATCGCCTCCTGCGCGACCGCCTCGAGGAAGTCGCGCGACGCTCCTTGCGGGACGTGGATCTGCTCGTGCGCGTAGGTCTCACCCGACGTTCCCGCCGCGCAGACATGCTCGATGGTCGGCATCCACGGCGCGGGGATCAGTACGCGGTCGTCGCCGTGGCGCCGGTAGTTGGCGGCCTCGGCCCACCACTTCGCGAGCTTCGGGTCCTGGAGGCTCGGGTGGTTGAACTCGTGCTCGAACGAGTCGCTCAGCCCCGGGAACCCGTCTTCCTCCCAGATGTTCACGACCTCGGGCCACCCGCGGGTCGTGCCGACGACACCCCAGACGCCGTAACAGAGCTGGTGCCGTTCGTCCTGCGCGATCGGGCTCCAGTTGGCGGTCATGTGGTGCATGTAGTTGGCGCGGTTGTGGCCGATGATGTCGATGAACTCGTGGATGTAGACCTTCTCGTTCGGGCTGTCGTTCGGGCTGTCGTTCACGCTCTCGTCCATCGTGCGTCCCCGTCTCCCGGTAGCATCGGCCAGTGACCAGCGACGACGAACGTATCGCGCTCTTTCTCGACTACGAGAACCTCGCCATCGGAGCGCGCGATGCGCTGGGGGGCGCCTTCGACTTCCGGCCCATCGCCGACGCCCTCGCCGAGCGGGGCCGCGTCGTGGTGCGTCGGGCCTACGCCGACTGGTCGTACTTCGAGGAAGACCGCCGGATGCTCACCCGCAACCAGGTCGAGCTCATCGAGATGCCGCAACGCATGGGCACGGTCCGCAAGAACGCGGCCGACATCAAGATGGCGGTCGACGCGGTCGAGCTCTCGTTCGAACGCGACTACATCACCACGTTCGTGCTCGGCACCGGCGACAGCGACTTCACGCCGCTGGTCCACAAGCTGCGTGAGCTGAACCGGCGCGTCATCGGCATCGGCGTCGAGGCGTCGACCTCGGCGTTGCTGCCCGCCGCGTGCGACGAGTTTCTCTTCTACGAAAAGCTCGAAGGCATCGAACCCGGTCACCGCCCGGCCAAGCGCACCACCCGCCGCACACCCGCGGCCAAGCAGCCGGCAAAGGAGGCCGAGGTCGAGCCCGACCCGGTGGCGCCCACCGAAGACACCGACATCGACGCGCTCGTCACCCGCACGCTCGCCGGCCTCGAGCGCAGCAGCAGTGGCCCGGTGCTGGCGTCGATGCTCAAGCGCGCCATCCTGCGCAAGGAGCCGACGTTCAGCGAGGCCGACCACGGCTTCCGCACGTTCGGCGAGCTCCTGCGCAACCTGGCCGACCGCAAGGTGGTCGAGGTGCAGCAGGGGAGCGCGCCCGGCGATCCCGAGGTGACCCTGGCGACGGCCGGCGGCGACGAGGACGCCGCCTTCGCGCTCCTGCGCGCGACGGTCGAGCAGCTGGCGAAGAAGTCACCGCCGCACCTCTCGGGGCTCAAGACCCAGGTCCGCAAGCAGCAGCCCGACTTCAGCGAGAAGCGCTTCGGCTACGGCGGGTTCCTGCAGTTCGTCAAGGCGGCCCAGAACCGCGGGTTCGTCGAGATGGAGCGCGATCCCGACGCCGACGACTACACCGTCCGACCGGGAGCGACCACCTCGGCCGCCTGATCGCGCGGTGTGACAAGCTGCCCCGATGCGCATCGGACTCTTCATCAGCGACGTCAGCGGCGCGCAGACCGACATCGACGAGCTCCTCGCCAACGCCCGCGCCGCCGAGGCGCTCGGCTTCACCACCGGGTGGGTGCCCCACATTCCGTGGAGCCTCGACGGCCTGACCGCGCTCGCGCTCGCCGGCCAGGTGACCAACCGCATCGAGCTCGGCACCGCGGTGATGCCGACGTATCCCCGGCACCCGATGGCCATGGCCCAGCAGGCGATGTCGACCCAGGCCGCCACCCAGGGGCGCCTGGTGCTCGGCATCGGCCCGTCGCACCCCGTGGTCATCGAGAGCATGTTCGGGCTCGCCTACGAGCGGCCGGCCCGCCACACCCGGGAGTACGTCGAGGTGCTGCAGGCCGCGTTCGCCGGTACCGGGCACGTCGAGTACCACGGTGAGTTCTTCGACTTCTCCTCGATGCTCGTCGTGCCCGGTTCCACGCCCGCACCGGTGATGGTGGCGGCGCTCGCGCCCCGGATGCTGCAGCTCGCCGGTGAGCTGACCGAGGGCACCATCACGTACTGGGCCAACGAGCGCGCGGTCGGTGAGCACATCGTGCCCGGTATCGCCGCCGGGGCCGAGTCGGCCGGACGCGCCGCGCCGCGGGTCGTGGTGGGGTTGCCGGTCGCGGTGTGCGACGACGCCGGCGACGGCCGCGAACGCGCCGCCAAGATCTTCGAGGCGTATCTCAACATCCCGACGTACCAACGCGTGCTCGCCCGCGGGGGCGACGGCACCACGCCCGCCGACGTCGCCGTGATCGGCACCGAGGCCGAGGTGACGGCGCGGCTCCGCGCGTACGCCGACGCCGGTGCGACCGACCTGTGCGCGACGGCACTGGGCCTGGGCCCCGATCGCGACGCGTCGCAACGCGCCACGATCGAGTTGCTCGCCTCGCTCGGTCCCGACTTCTGAGGAGACGAATGACCAAGGCAGTACGACTCGAGTACGACGGGCCGATCGCCGTCATCACCAACGACAACGTCGAGAAGCACAACGCGTTCGACGACGACATGGACCTCCAGCTCTTCGCCGTGCTCGGCGAGCTCAAGGAACGGTCGGACGTGCGCGCCGTGATCTGGCGCGGCGAAGGCAAGTCGTTCTCGTCGGGACGTGACGTGTCGGCCATCGGCGGTCAGCTGGTCGACCTCACGCACCACGAGCTCATGAGCCGTGGTCACCGCGGCATCCTGCAGCTGTTCGACATCGAGGCACCGATCATCGTCGCCATGCAGGGCTGGTCGATCGGCGCGTCGTTCCAGCGTGCGCTGCTGTGCGACATCCGCATCGCCGCCGAGGGCGCACGGTTCATGCTGCCCGAGGTCAACCACGGCGTGATCCCCGACACCGGCGGCGTCGGCCGGCTCTACGAGATCTGCGGGCACGGCGTCGCCTCCGACCTCGTGCTCACGGGCCGGCCCATGGGCGTCGACGAGGCGTACGGGCACGGCATCGTCTCCCGGGTCGTCGCGCCCGACGCGCTCGACGACACCGCCCGGGAGATGGCCGAGAAGATCGCCGCGTCGCCCGCCGTCACCGTGAAGATGGCCCGCCGCGTCCTCCGGCACCTGTCGGAGCCCGACATCCGCTCGTCGATGGCCGAGGAGCTCATCGCCCAGACCTTCATCGCCCAGTCCGACGACATGGCGGAGTTCCGCACCGCCCGCGCCGAGGGCCGCGACCCGCACTTCACCGGAAGCTGAACGGAGCACCCCATGAGCACCGACCTCCCCGGCCTGCCGGGGCCGCCCGACCTCGGCGCCAGCGCGCTGCCCGCCGGCACGTTCGACGGCACCGTGGTGTTCATCACCGGCGCCGGTACCGGCCTGGGCAAGGCGATCGCGCTCGAGTTCGCCCGCCTCGGCGCGTCCATCGTCATCGCCAGCCGCAAGCCCGAGCACCTCGAGGCGGGTCACGAGGCGGTCGCGGCCCTGGGAGCGCCGGTGACCACGGTGGCCTGTGACATCCGCGATCCCGAGCAGATCGCCGCCGCGTTCGACGCCGCGGAGTCGGCCTACGGCCTGCCCGGCGTGCTGATCAACAACGCGGCCGCGAACTTCCCGGTGCCCGCGGAGGACATGTCACCGAACGCGTGGCGCACGGTCGTCGACATCACGCTGAACGGCACGTTCTTCTGCTCGCGGGAGTTCGCCCGCCGGCACCTCGAGGCGGGTACGCCCGGGTCGATCGTCGACGTCGGCGCCTCGTACGCGTGGACCGGTGGTCCCGGCTTCGCGCACAGCGCGGCGGCGAAGGCCGGGGTGAAGAACATGGTGGAGACGCTCTCGGTCGAATGGGCGCCCTATGGGATCCAGGTCAACGGTCTGGTGCCGGGGCTGTTCCCGCACGAGGACATGACCGCCGACATCAAGGACAACCTCGACCGCACCAACGAGAAGAACCTCGCGCAACCGGCGCTGCGGGTCGGGCAGCTGCGCGAGCTCGGCTGGGCCGCGACCTTCCTCGCCTCGCCGTACGCGCGCTTCATCTCCGGTCACACGCTCGTGGTCGACGGCGCGAACTGGCAGCGGCGCGCGCTCACCAACCCGCCCGTCGTCACCGTGCGCGAGCAGATGGGCAAGGGTCCGTTCGGGAGCTGATCCCGTGCTCGTCGACACGCACGTCCACGTGATCGCGCCCGACGTGGCGCGGTATCCGTTGCGTCCGTCGGGGGTGGGCTCGCAGTGGTTCCGCGAGCACCCGGTCAGCGTGGAGGAGTACGTCGCGACCGCAGCCACGTGCGGCGTCGACCGGGCGGTGCTCGTGCAGGCGCACGGCGCGTACGGCGCCGACAACGCGTACGTGCTCGACGCGGTCGGCGGCGGCACCGGAGCGGTTGGTGAGCGTCGTCATCGTCGATCCCGGCGATCCGCGACGCGCCGGCGACCCTGCGCACGCTCGCGGGGGTGCCGGGGTGCTCCGGGGTGCGGCTGTTCGGCATCGGCCCGACCGCGCCGGCGTGGTTCGACGGCCCGGTCGGCGTCGCGTTGTGGGACGTCGCGGCCGAGCTCGGGCTCCGGGTCGTCGCCACGCTGCTCACCCCCGAGCTGGCCCGGCTGCGGCGCATGCTGGAGCGGTTCCCGAACGTCCCCGTGGTGCTCGACCACTGCGCGTTCCCCGACCTCTCGGGCGGGCCCCCGTACGCGAGCGCGGCGCCCCTCATGGCCCTGGCCGGGTTCGCGTCGCTGCACCTCAAGGTCACGTCGCACGTCCTGGAAGATGCCGAGACGCGCGCACCGGGCGGCGCGGCGTCGTTCGTCGAACGGGTGCACGCGGAGTTCGGCGCCGAACGCCTCGTCTGGGGTTCCGACTACCCGCAGACCCACGACCGCCCGTACGCGGCGCTCGTCGCGCTCGGGCGCGACGCGTGCGCAGGGATCCCGGCCGCCGACCGGGATCGGTTGCTCGGCGGGAACGTGTTGCGACTCTGGCCCGCGCTCACGGGCTGACCGGCGACTCCAGTGCGTCGCCGAACATCGCGATCATGCGGCGGTAGCTCTCCCGGATCGACGCCGGCCGGCGCAGCACGCCCGCGTGCTCCAACGTGAGGAAGCCGTGGATGCCCGCCCAGACCGCGCGGTGCGCGTGCACCTCGTCGGCCCCCGCGAGCCCGAACGACTCGAGCACCCGGGTCAGGGCTTCGGCGGCGCGCAGGTTGGCAGCGTCGAGCTCGGGGTCGTCGCCCGGATCGTGGATGGTGGCGGCGTACAGCCCGGGGTGCTCGTCGGCGAAGCGCCAGTACACGCCGGCGATGGCGTCGAGCGCGTCACGCCCAGAGCGCCCGATCACCGAGGACCGGAGCTCGTCCCCGAGCCGCCGCACCGAGTGGAGGGCGAGGTCGCGCAGCAGGCCGTCGAGGCCGTCGACGTGGGCGTAGAGCGACTGGCTGCGGATCCCGAGGCGGGCGGCCAGCGCTGCCAGCGTCAGGGCGCCGACGCCCTGCTCGTCGACGAGCGACGCGGCCGCGCCGATCACCGCGTCGTGGTCGAGGCCCACCTGCGTCGCCATGCACGCTCCGGACTTGCAGTCTGATGGTCACAGAAATATACCTGGGGCCATCAGTCGGCCTGCGCTCACCGAATCGACGAACCGTGGCTTCGTGATCGTCTTCGTCGGTTTGCAGATCGGGATGATGATGTCGGGCATCGACGGCACGATCGTCGCCACCGCCCTGCCGTCGATCGTGCGCGACCTCGGCGGGGTCTCGGGCATTGCGTGGGTCGTCACCGCGTACCTCCTGTTCCAGGTCGCGACCATGCCCCTCTACGGCAAGATCGGCGACGTCTACGGCCGCAAGCGCGTGTTGCTCTTCGCGATCGCCCTGTTCACGCTCGGGTCCATGGCGTGCGGGCTGGCTCAGTCGATGCCGGAGTTGCTGGTGGCGCGCGCGGTGCAGGGCCTCGGCGGCGGTGGTCTCCCGGTGCTCGGTATGGCGATCCTGGGCGACCTCATCCCACCCCGGCAACTCGGACGTTGGCTCGGATACCAGGGGATGCTGTTCGCGGTCGCGGTGATCGCGGGCCCGCTGATCGGCGGCCTGTTCGTCGACCACCTGAGCTGGCGCTGGGCGTTCTTCGTGAACGTCCCCTTCGCGCTCGCGTCGGTGTTGATCCTGATCCCGCGGCTGCACCTGCCGCACCGCCGCATCGAGCACTCCATCGACTACCTCGGCTCCGCCCTCCTCACTCTCGGGCTCGCCGCGCTGGTGGTGCTCGCGACCGCGGGTGGCAAAGACGTCGACTGGGTGTCTCCGGAGTCAGGAGCGCTGGCGCTCGTGCTGGTGGCGTGCGGAGTCGCGTTCGTATGGCGGGAGCGGCACGCCGCCGAACCGTTCGTGCCCCTCCGGCTGTTCCAGAACCCGGTGCTGCGGATCGCGGCGCCGGTGAACTTCACGTCGGGACTGCTCTTCTACCTCGGCGTGTTCTTCCTCCCCGTGTTCTTCCAGGAGGTCGCGGGCGTGGACGCGACGGAGTCGGGCCTCCTGCTCATCCCGTTCATGATCGGCACCGCCATCGCGACCACGTTCGCCGGTCGCCGCGTCGAGCGCACCGGCCGTTATCGCGCCTGGCCGATCGTGGGCGGTGTCGTCATGACCCTCGGCGTGCTCGCGCTGACCACCGTCGGTCTCGACACTGCCGTGGTCGCGGTCGCGGGCATGGGCGCGATCGTCGGCATCGGCATCGGCTGCGCGATGCAGACGTCGATCCTCGCGGTGCAGAACGCGGTCGATCTCGCCGACATGGGGATGGGGACGTCGACCGCGCTCCTGGCCCGGACGCTCGGAGGCACGGTGGGCACACCGTTGTTGGGCGCCGTGCTCGCGGCCGGGCTCCCGGCGCACGACGCCACCGCGGCGCAGTACGCCGACGCCCTCCCGTGGGTGTTCGCGGCCGCGGTACCGGTCGGTCTCCTGGCCATCCTGTTCGGGTTCCTGTTGCCGCACCGGACATTGCGAGACACCGGGGCGTTCGACGCGGTCGTCGAGCCGGGCTGACCCGTCATCCGGACGCGCCGTGGCGACCGGCCCCGCGTGCGAACCGCTCGGCGCCCGCCAGCGCGTCGCCCGACCGGAGCACGCCGATGCCGTGTTCCGTCTCGACCACGAGCGCGCGGTCGAGCGGCAGATCCCACTGCTCGTAGAGGGAGGCCCGGTCGCTCCGCAGGCACACCTGCGGGAGCGCGGCGAGCTCGTGACCGAGCGCCACCGCCGCCTCCCGCGCCGTGCCCGATGGCACCACCCGCGTCGCCAGGCCGATCGCCAGGGCCTCGTCGGCGCCGACCGACCGGCCGGTGAGCACGAGGTCGAGCGCCCGGCCCTGCCCGACCAGCCGCGGCAGCCGCACGGTGCCACCGTCGATGAGCGGGACGCCCCACCGCCGGCAGAAGACCCCGAACGTGGCGTCGTTGGCCATCACCCGGAGATCGCACCAGAGCGCGAGCTCGAGCCCGCCCGCCACCGCATGACCCTCGACCGCGGCGATCACCGGCTTGCCCAGGACCCGCCGGGTCGGGCCCATCGGACCGTTGCCGTCGACCGCGACGCGGTTCACTCGCGCGCCGCCGGGTTCGGTCATCGCCTTGAGGTCGGCCCCGGCACAGAACGTGCCGCCGGCGCCGGTGAGGACCATGATCGCGAGCGTGTCGTCGGCCTCGAACCGGTCGCACGCGTCGACCAGCGCCTCGGCGGTCGGACGGTCGACCGCGTTGCGGGCGTCGGCGCGGTCGATGGTGACGATCACGACGGGACCATCGGTCTCGAAGTCCACGGTCATGCCAGGTGTTCCCTCCGACGCGCGTCAGTACACGATGACGTCGCGCAACGCGATCACGACGACGGTGAGCACGATGTCACAGCCGATCGCGACCGCGGCCACCACCGGACTCCACCGATGCTGCAAGCGCACCGCTTCGGTGCCGGCGATGCCCAGTCGCTCGCCGAGCCGCCCGAGGAGCGATGGCACGGTCACCAACCACACCACGATCGCCAGCTGGCCGCACGCGAGCGGGATGCCCGATCCGGTGGCCAGCGCGACCGCGGCGGTGAGGAGCAGGATGACGACCGGCGCGATGAGCTGGGCGAGGACGAACTCGAGCCGGGTGCCGAGCGACGCCGGCGCGGGATCGTCGGTGGTGAAGCTGACGGGGACGCCGAGCGACTCGGACACCGCAGTGGGTTCGACCGCTTTGCGTGCGCAGCGGCGGCACGCGGGCACGAGCGCACCGAAACGGCGCTGCCCGAACACCTCGGCCCGACGACCGCAGCGCACGCACACGCCGTGGAAGCGCACCGAGGTGACACGCTGGTCGCTGGCGCGGTAGCCGTGGTCGTGTTCGATCACCCGGCCCGCGAGCTCGACGTCGAGCACCGCCAGCTCGGGCTCGTCGGCGCCGAGGCGCCAGAGCTGGGTGTCGTCGGCGACCGCGTAGAAGCCGCAGCTGCACTCGGCCTCGGGCGCGGCGTGATCCTCGAGCGGGCACGTGGCCTGCGCGACCGCGCCGTACGACGAGCCCAGCTGCCGGTAGAACGCGGGCTGGAGCACGACGCGGCCGTGTTCCGTGCCGAGCCGGGCCAACTTCCGGGCCGCGATCGGCGTCGCGAACACGTCCCACGGGAGGCCCATCGCGGTGTCGGTCAGCCGCCGACCGGCTCGGGCACCGCCGGGTGTGGGGTGACCGTGGGCTCGGGCTCGGGGACCGGCTGCGGGACGGGCACGGCGGGTTCGGTCACCGGGATGTGGATCTCGCGCTTCGGCTCACCGATGGCACCCATTCGCTCTCCTCACGCTCGTCACGCGCGCAGCCCGGGTAACACATTCTCGGCGACGTCGCGGATCCTGTCGAGGGTTTCCTGCGGGGAGTTGCGGTGCAGGCCCACCTGCACGTGGTCGACCCCCAGGTCGCGGTACTGCGCGAGGAGGTCACCGAGCGGGATGTCGACCTTGCCCGAGATGCTGGTGAACAGCTGGAGCGACCCCGCGTCGCGCCCGTTGCGCTCGGCAGCGGCGACAACCTTCGGCCAGTGCTCCGCCACCCGCTCGGGTGACATCTGGGCGGCGATCCACCCGTCGCCGATGCGGCCGGCGCGTTCGAGCGCGATGTCGGAGTGGCCACCGATCAGGATCGGGATCGGCCGCTGCACCGGGCGGGGCTCGGGGTCCATCGGCGGGAGATCGTGGAACTCGCCGTGGAACTCGACGAGATCACCCTCGGCGCACCACAACGCACGGAGGAGCGCGATGTGCTCCTCGCTGCGGGCGCCGCGTCGGTCCCACGGCATCCCCATCGCCTCGGCTTCCTCGCGGAGCCACCCCACGCCCACGCCGTAGAGCACGCGCCCGCCGGAGTAGACGTCGAGGGTGGCGAGAGCGCGGGCGTTGTGCACCGCGTTCCGGATGGGCAGCACCGCGACCGCGGTGCCGAGCTTCACCCGCTCGGTGAAGGCGGCGACCCACGTGAGCGTGGTCATCATCTCGTAGTTGGGGGACAACAGACCCGACACCGCGTCGTCGGCGATCTTCGCCGGATTCCGCCCGAGCGTGTAATCGGAATCGGTGTGCTGGGGCATGACGAGGTGGTCGACGCCCCACAGTGAATCCCACCCTGCCTGCTCGGCGGTGACGCAGTACTCGCGGACCCACGCCGGTGACGCGTGACGACCGGTGTGCGGGATGGTGAGACCGAACTCCATGCGCCGACCCTACGAGATGCAGCGGACCCGTGCCCGGAGGGCGGGACGGCGCAGTCGAATCGACCGTTGATCAGGTCGCGGTGCGCGCGACGACCTCGAACGCGTCGGGATCCGGCTCCTGCGTGCGGGCGCGGTACTCGGACATCGACCCCGGCCACTGCGTGACGATGCGGCCGGACGGCACGCGGTAGTAGCCGTGGCAACCGGCCTGCCAGACCTCGACGCCGGCGAGGGTCTCCTGCAGCGCCGCGTTGTACTCGTCCATCACGTCACGCTTGACGTCGAGCGCGGCGATGCCTTCGTCGTCCATGCGTTGCAGCACCCGCATGAGGTAGTCGACCTGGCACTCGATCATGTAGATGATCGAGCCGTTGTTGGTGTTCGGGCCGTACAACATGAACAGGTTCGGGAACCCGGTGGTGGTGATGCCGAGATAGGCCTGGGCGCCGTCGGCCCAGGCGTCGTCGATGTGCACTCCGTCGCGGCCGACGACGTCGAGCGCGCCGAGGAACTTCGTGGTCGCGAAGCCGGTGGCGAGGATGATGGTGTCGACTCGTCGGGCGCAGCCATCGTCGGTGACGATCGAGTCTTCCGTGATCTCGGTGATCGGTTCGGTCACCAGCTCGACGTGCGGCAGGTTGAAGGTCGGGTAGTAGACGTTCGACGCCAACGGTCGTTTGCAGCCGAACGGCATGTCCGGGGTGAGCTTGCGCCGCACCTCGGGATCCTCGACCACCGAGAGGTTCTGGAGGCCGGCGGCCTCGGCCATCGCGCGGCGTGCCGCGTCGTCGAAGGTGAGGTTGGGGTCGATGGTGGTGAAGATGTCGTCGCGCAGCGCGGTGACGGTGTCGGGATCCGCGGCGAAGGTTGCCAGCTGCTCGTCGGTGAACGGCGGGTCCTCCTTCGGCGAGACCCAGTTCGCCGACCGCTGGTACACGGTGAGCGCGCCGACGCGCGGTGCGATCTCGGGGATGAGCTGCACCGCGCTGGCGGCGCTGCCGATCACCGCGACCGACTCGCCGGTGAGGTCGTGGTCGTCGTCCCAGCGCGCCGAGTGGAACATCGTGCCGGCGAACCGGTCGAGGCCCGGGATGTCGGGCGCCACCGGCGCGCCGAACATCCCGAGCGCGCTGACGACGACGTCCGCCTCGACGATCTCGCCGTCACCCACGGTCAGGTGCCACCGCGCGCCGGCGTCGTCCCAGCGCGCCGCGTGGACCTCGGTGCCGAGCCGGAGGTACGGCGCGAGCCCGAAGCGCTCGACGCACGCCTCGAGGTAGGCGCGGATCTCGGGTTGGCGGGCGTACGCCCGTGACCACGCGGGATTGGGGGCGAAGGAGAACGAGTAGAGGTGCGACTTGATGTCGCATTCGGCGCCGGGATAGCGGTTGTGCCACCACGTGCCGCCGATGCCCGGGGCCTTCTCCATGATCACGAAGTCGCGGTAGCCGGCCTCGAGCAGGCGTACCCCCGTGCAGATGCCGCCGGGCCCGGCGCCGATGATCGCGACACGACGCGAACGCTCCGGTCGAGGATCGTTCGCGTCGTGTCCCATTTGCGCTTCTCCTGTCGCGGCGTGTTCGGCGGCGACAGTATGGCGCGTCGGCTCAGTAGTAGTGACGCCTGCCGGCGACCTCGTGGCCGGCGGCGCCGGCGATCCAGAGGATCGCTCCGATCACCACGAGCACCAAGCCGATGGTCCACAGGATCGGCACGCTCAAGAGCAGGCCGAGCAGCAACAGGATCAGACCCAACACGATCACTTCGCACGCTCCTGGTCGATGATGACGAACGCTTCGTTCCTGGCGGACGGAGTGGTACCCACGGGCTCGCCCGCGAAACCCCGCGTAGCATTGTCAGCCGTGCAGAGCGACGTACGTCACGCGACCGACGCCGATCGCGACCGTGCGCTCGACACGATCTCGCGCGCGTTCTTCGCCGATCCGGTGTGGAGCTGGGCGTTTCCCGACGACACCGAGCGGCGCGTGCTCTATCCGGATTTCTGGGGCTTCTTCCTCACCGTGGGCCTGCGCAACGACGCGGTGCAGCTGACCGCCGACGGTACCGCGGTGACGATCTGGACACCACCCGGCGCGCCGGAGCTCGACGACGACGAGGAGGCTGCGCTCGCACAGTTCCTCCGTGCATGGTGTCGTGATCGGATCGACATCGTGCTCGAGGCGATCGGTCGTATCGACCGCGTGCACCCGAAGGACGAACCGCACTGGTACCTCGGCGTGGTCGCGACGCATCCCGATCACGCGGGGCAGAAGCTCGGCGTCGGGCTCATCGCGCACCACCTCCGTGCGGTCGACGCCCAGCACCTGCCCGCGTACCTCGAGTCGTCGAACCCGGCGAACCTGGAGCGCTACCGCGGGCTCGGCTTCGAACCGCGGGAAGCGTTCCCGCTGGCCGACGACGGGCCGGTCCTCACCACCATGTGGCGACCGGCGCGCTCGACGCTCCCGGGCGCGGGTCAGACCGGTTCGAGCGGCTGATGGGAGCCGGACGGCGGCTCGATGTCGATGGGATCGTCGGCGGTCACGGCGCCGCCGACGAGCACCACCGCCATGATCCCCGCCTTGCGCACGACTCGACCTTCGGCGTCGCGGTCGAGCACCGCGGCGAGCAGCCCCGGGAGCAGGCCGTCGAGCTGTGCGCACGGGTTACGGAGACCCGTGACCTCGACGACGGCGTCGTGGCCGAGGTGCAGCCGCGTGCCGTGGCCGAGCGCGAGCAGGTCGACGCCCCGGGTGGTGATGTTCTCGCCCATCTCGCCGGGGCCGACCGCGAGGCCGGCGGCCGCGAGCTCGTTGTGCAGCTCGCCATGGATGAGGTGCACCTGGCGCAGGTTCGGTTGCGACGGGTCGCGCGCCACACGTGAGCGGTGCCGCACGGTCGCACCCTGGTGCACGTCGCCGGCGACCCCGAGCCCGGCCACCAGCTCGATCGTGCCGACGCTCGGCTTGGTGAACATGTACGACGCGCTGCGGTGCACGGCGGCGACGTGGGCGTCCATGGCTCCAGCTTCGCAGCCGGACACATGTGCCGATTGGTGATTTCCCGTGCTACGAACGGCTGGTGCACCTCGCGACCATCTGCGGCAGTCTGCAGGCGTCGTCGTCGAACGAGGCGCTGCTGCGCGCCGCCACCGCGCTCGCGCCCGTCGGGATGACGCTGGTCGCCGCCCCGTCGATCGGCGACGTGCCGCACTACAACCCCGACTTCGACGTCGAACCGGCGCCGGCGGCGGTGGCCGCGTTCCGGGCCGTGGTCACCGCGGCCGACGCGGTCGTGATCGCCACCCCGGAGTACGCGCACGAGATGCCCGGCGTGCTCAAGAACGCGCTCGACTGGCTCGTCGGATCGGGCGAGTTCGTCGACAAGCCCGTTGCGATCATGAGCGCCGGAGGAGGTGGCGGCGAGTACGTCCTGCGGATCCTCGGCACGACACTCGAGGTGATGTCGGCCCGGGTCGTCGCCACCCTCGGCGTCGGTGGCGTGCGCAACAAGCGCGACGAGCACGGCGACATCGTCGATCCACCGACCCTCGACGCGATCGCCGCGCTCCTGGCGAGTCTCGGGAACGCGGTCGACGACCGGCGGTAGAGTCCGCGCCATGTCCTTCATCGAGATCGACCACCCGCGACCGCACGTCACGCTGGTCACCCTGAACCGTCCCGAACGCATGAACACGATGGCGTTCGACGTGATGATCCCGTTGCACGACGCGCTCCGCGAGATCAGCCTCGACAACGAGTGCCGGGTCGTCGTCCTCACCGGCGCCGGCCACGGGTTCTGCTCGGGTGCCGACCTGGTCGGGGGCGGCATGGTCCCGAACATCTCGGGCCTGAAGCGCACGAGCATCGCCCGCCGGGCCATGAAGGTGCTCGACGACGTGATCCTCGCCATCCGCGACATGCACCAGCCCGTGATCGCGGCGGTCAACGGCGCCGCCATCGGGGGCGGCTTCTGCCTCGCGGCCGCAGCCGACATCCGTCTCGCGTCCGACGCCGCGTACTTCCGCGCCGCCGGCATCAACAACGGCCTCACGTCGACCGAGCTCGGGATCAGCTACCTGCTGCCGCGCCAGATCGGGTTCGCCCGCGCCTTCGACATCCTCCTCACCGGGCGCGACGTCGGCGCCGAGGAGGCGGAACGCATCGGGCTCGTCTCGCAGCTGGTCGACGGCGAGCACCTGCTGGAGCGCTGCTACGACGTGGCCGCCGGCATGATCGGGTTCAGCCAGATCGGCGTGGAGCTCACCAAGCAGCTGCTCTGGGCGAGCTACGACGCCGGCGGCCTGCACGGGCACATGAACCACGAGGGCAACGCGCAGCTCTACGTGCGCATGACCACGAGCAACTTCGACGAGAAGATCTCGGCGTGGAAGGAAGGCCGCACGCCGGTGTACACCGATGAGTGAGCGCCCCATCCCCTTTTGGCGTCACTGGTGCGTGGCGTCTTCTACGACGCACGAACGACGCCAGAACGGGAGGGAGGCCGCATGACCGACGAGCTCCGGTTCGACGGCAAGGCGGTCATCGTCACCGGCGCCGGGCGCAACCTCGGCCGCGAGTACGCGCTGCTCTTCGCGTCCCGCGGTGCGCGCGTGGTGGTCAACGACCTCGGCGTCGGCATCAGCGACACCGACGGCGTGGCCGACGCGCCGGCCGACAATCCCGCCGACGCGGTGGTGGCCGAGATCGTCGCCGCAGGAGGTGACGCGGTGGCGAACCGCGACACGATCGCGACGCCCGAGGGCGGTCGCGCGATCGTCGAGGCGGCACGCGACGCGTTCGGGACCGTCGACGTCGTCGTGAACAACGCCGGCCAGGTCCGCATGGCGCCGTTCGCCGAGCTCACCGAGGCGCAGCTCGACGCGGTGATCGACACGCAGCTGCGAGGCGCGCTCAACGTGAGCCGGCCCGCGTGGGCCGTGATGGCGGGGAATGGCGGCGGCCGCTTCGTCAACGTGTCGTCGGGCGCCGCGTTCGGTGGCGTACCCGGCGGTGCGGTCTACGGCATGGCCAAGATGGGCGTGATCGGTCTCACCCTGGCGATGGCGTCGGAGGGGAAGGACGCCGGGATCGCGGCCAACGTGATCGCGCCCTACGCCAAGACCCGACCCGAGACCGGCTTCGGGCCGTTCCCGCCCAGCGCCGAGCTCAACGAGTGGCTGCACCCCCGGCTCGTGGCGCCGCTCGTCGGATGGCTCGCGCACGAATCGTGCCCGGTGACGGGGGAGTGCTTCTCGGTGGGCGGCGGGCACTACGCCAGGGTCAACCTCGAGATCGCGCACGGTCTCGTCGACCGCGACGCGACCGTCGAGCGCATCGCCGCGGGCGCGGGCGAGATCCTCGATTCGGCGTGCACGCCGGTCGGGTGGCGCGCAGGGTTCGGCGGCGATGCGCCGGATGTTCGAGGGGTTCAGGCCGGCCTGAGCTCGTTCAGCGCTTCCGCGTTGTCGTGCATGATCAGACGCTGCGACTCGAGGTCGAGCTCCTTGATCTCCACGGCGTAGTCGCGCGGGTTGGGCAGCCCCTCGATGTGGGGCCAGTCGGAGCCGAACACCACCCGGTCGGCGCCCATCATCTCGACGATCTCGTAGGGGTCGTCTTCCCAGAACGGGTTGATCCAGATGTGGCGCCGGAAGGTCTCCACCGGGTCTTCCTGGAAGAGGCCCGGGATCTTGCGGTTGATCGACTTGAACTTCCGGAACAGGTCGGGCAGGAACTCGGCGCCGTTCTCGACCGACGCGACCCGCAGGTTCGGGAAGCGCTCGAACAGCTGGTCGAAGATCAGGGAGGCGAGGAAGTCGTAGATCGCCCGCTCGATCGACATCATCCCGATGCTCGGGCGCCCGCCGCCGGAGAACTCGGCGGAGAAGCCCTCCTTGGCGTACCCGTTGAGCGAGTAGCCGCTGTCGCCCGCGTGCACGACGACGGTGATGCCCGCCTCGTTGACGCGCGCCCAGAACGGGTCGAAGTACGGATCGCCGGGGGCGAGGGGACCGAAGATCGTGGTCGGTGCGGCCGGGCGCATGCAGACGGTGCGCGCGCCGAGCGACAGCGCCGCGCTCGAGCTCCTCCACCGCGACGTCGAGGTCGGCGAGGGAGATGTAGGGCGACGCGAAGATGCGGCCCTCGAAGTCGTAGCCCCAGTCTTCCTCGAGCCAGCGGTTGAACGCCCGGAACATGATCCCGACGCCTTCGGGGTCGTGCTTGAGCAGCTGCTCGTAGATCATGCCGAGGGTGGGGTAGAGCCAGACCTTGTCCAGCCCCTGCTGGTCCATCACCTGGATGCGGGTCTCGCGGTCGCGGTACTCGGAGCGGATCGGCTCGCGCTCGCGCAGGTACTCGAGGGGGTTGCGACCCGACGCATTGCCCCGGAAGTACTCCGACATGGCGCCGGCCTTGGCGATGGGGTCGAACGTCGGGTTGACGACCGCGTGGCTGACCTTGCCGCCGATCACGTGGTACTTGCGGCCGTCGATCTCCGCCCACTGGATGATCCGGCGACCCAGCTTCGGGTCGAGGTGCCGGGTGAAGGCGTCGATCGCCTCGTAGTAGTGGTTGTCGAAGTCGTTGACCGGGTAGCCGACGTCGCTCATCGTGCCGCTCCTCAGAAAGCTTGCTTCGGTCAAATTTCAGTCGGCCCGGGTGGCCCGGAGCGGGCCGAGGACCTCGTCGCCGAGGCGAGCGATCTGCTCCCGGGCGGCGCCGGGCGAGACCCCGGGCACGTGGACCCGCAGGTTCAGCGCGTCGCCGCCGGTGCGGTCGAGGGCGTCGAGGAGCCCGGCCACCACCGAGTCGGCGGTGGGGGCATCGACCAGCTCGTTGCCGCCCCAGTGCTCCATCGCGGCCGATGAGGAGTAGCTCCTGTACACGTCGATCTGATCGTCGAGTCGTTCGCGCGGTGGTTCGCCGAGCCACGCTCTCCGGATCAGCACGCACGAGCCCGTGCCGCCGTGCGCGCGGTAGTCGTCGATCAGCTCGCGACAGCGCTCGGGGGTCGACAGCGAGTCGAACAGGAGGCCGGCACCGAGGCGCGCCGCCCGCCGGACCGCGGTGAACCCCATCGCCGCGCTCAGCACCGGTATCGGGTGCACCGCGCACGCGGCGATCGCCGCGTCGTCGACGAGGAGGCCGGGCGTCGAGCCGTCGAGCATGCCCGCGAGCTCCCCGAAGGCGGTCGTGAAGCGCGCCGCGAGGTCGTCCATCGGCACGTGCATGATGTCGAAGTCGTCGCGCAGCGCGCCCGAGGCGACGCCGAGGCCGACGCGACCGGGGAAGCGCGCCGCCATCCACGCGATCTCCTCGGCCACGAGCGCCGGCGGCCGCAGCGGGAGCAGCAGCGGGCACGGCGCCGCCCAGCCGCTGCTCATGACCTCGAGACACCACCCGGCGGCCTGGAGCGGGTTGGGGAGGTAGCCGTGGAAGCCGCCGTGGTGCTCGCTGGTCATCACGCCGTCGAACCCGTGCTGCGTCGCGAGCGCCGCCTGCATCCGCAGCTCGTCGACGATCGCGGCGGCGCTCGGCAGGTCGTTGTGGGGGTACAAACGGAGCGAGACCGACCCGGGGGCGAACGGCGGGCTCACGTCAGGTCCGCGTGTCTTCGAGCCACTCCGGCAACGCGATCTTCGGGTTGGGGGCCTGCGTCGCGCCCCGCGACTCGAGCAGGGCGTGCCAGGCGTCCTCGTCGTCGGGGAACGAACGCGGATCGCCCATCATCACCTCGAACAGCACCACGCCGTTGGGCCCCGCGATGAACGGGCCGAAGGTGTCGCCCTGGTCGAGCGCGATGTGGGTTCCCGGGCCGCAGTGGACGTCGCCGCAGCTCATGTCGCCCTCGAGCACGTAGACGATGTGGTCGCTGTTGTGCCCGTGCGCGTGGATCATCATCCCGGGGTCCCACTCCGCCAGCAGCGAGAGGAACCGGGGCGAGAAGTCGAGCCACTTCTCGCGCACCGACGCGGTGTGGTCGCCGTAGTCGATCTTGCGGACCTCCTCCCACGACACGTCGTCGAGGTGACGGAAACGCGGACCACCGGGCATGGCGTGCTCCTCGGTTCGGAAACTCAGAGGTTCAGGAAGTGACCGCCGTCGACCGCGAGGGTCTGACCGGTCACGAAGTGCGCGTCGGATGAGACGAGGTACACGACCGCGGGGCCGACATCGAGCTCGGGGTCACCGACGCGTCCCATGGGCACGCGTCGGGAGAGCCGTTCCTCCATGGCCGGGTCCTTGGCGATCGTGTTCACCATCGTGGGCGAGAACGCGAGGGGTGACACGATGTTCACCGGCATGCCGTAGGGCGCCCACTCGCGGGCGAGGCTCTTGGTGAAGCCGCGCAGTGCACCCTTCACGGTGCCGTACAGCGGGAGCCCGAGACTCCCCTCCATGCCCGCGGGCGACGTCATGAGCACCAGGGTGCCCTGGTTGGCGCGCAGCGCCTCGAAGCCGGCGCGTGCGCAGTGGTACGCGCCGCGCAGCGACACCGCCGCGTGCTCGTCCCACAACGACAGGTCGACGTCCTCGAGGCGGTGCGGTTCGCTCGACCGGTTGCTCGTGGCGTTGTGCACGATCGCGTGCAGGGCGCCATCGCGGGCCACCACGAGGTCGACCGCGTCGGCGATGGTCGACTCGTCGGTGACGTCGCAGCGCACCCAATCGCCACGCCCGCCGCGCGCCTCGATCTCGCGGACGACCTCGTGACCGTCGACGGTGCGCGTCCCCACGATCACGTCGGCACCGGCCGCGGCACACGCCAGCGCGATCCCGCGCCCGACGCCGGCACCGGCGCCGGTGACGATCACGCTGCGGCCCGCGAGCTGCCCGCTCACGGTGCCATCACCGAGCCACCGTCGACGATCACCGTCGACCCCGTGATCCCACCGGCGGTCGGCGCTACGAAGAGGGCGATGGCAGCTGCGACGTCGTCGCGCAGGTCGGGGAGCCGGCCCACGACCGGTGGCGCGTTGAACGTGGTGGCGTCGACCAGTGCGGGCGCGACCAGTGCGGGCGGTACCAGCACCGCGTTGACGGTGATGCCCTGCGGGCCCCACTGCCGGGCGGCCGACTTCGCCAGGGCCCGCACGCCTTCGACCGCGGTCGCGGTCGGGACGAACCCTCCGGCCCCGGTGAACCCGATCGTCGGCGCGACGAGCACGACGCGCCCGGTGCCGGTGGCAACGAACCGCGCGTGGGCCGCCTGGAAGGTGACGATCGAGTCGCGCAACAGCGCCTCGGCGCGTGCATCCCACTCGCCCGCCGTGGTGTCCACGAGTGGCTGACCGATCAACCCCGTGTCCTCGACGCACACGTGCACGAGCGCATCGAGGGTGGCGGCGCGCGCAACGGCGGCGTCGGCGGTCGCGCGGTCGGGACACGGATCGGCGACCTCGGTGACCGACGCGCCGGCGTCGGCCAAGGCGGCGGCGAGGTCGTGGCCGAGCGCGGTCGCCGTGTGGGTCACGAGCAGGGCCACGCCGTCGAGCACGCGGGCATGGTAGGCCATGGGTCCATGGGGGGATTCGAGCTCGGCGTGCGCGACACGACGGTCGTCGTGGTCGGTGCCGGCGGTGGTGGCATCGGCACCGTGGTGTCATCGATGCTCGTCGACGCGGGTGCATCGGTGCTCGGCATCGACGTCGACGCCGACGGGTTGGCGGTCACCGCCGACGCGCTCGGATCCGCGGGGTCGCAGTTCCATGGCGCGCTCGCCGACGCCACCGACGCGCACGCGATCGACGAGGTGCTCACCACCGGCGAGCGGGCGCGGCCCCCGCTGCGCGGGCTGGTGCACGTCGTCGGCGGGATGTCGACCGGGCAGTGGTCACCGGTCACCGACATGGCGCCGGAGACCTTCGCGGCGGTCGTGGAGCTCAACCTCCAGTCGGCGTTCGTGACCACGCAGGCGGTCGCCCGACGGCTGGTCGAGCAGGGATCGGGCGGCAGCATCGTGCACATCGCGTCGATCAGCGCGCTGGCCGCGATGCCGTTCGGCGCGCCGTACGCGGCGGCGAAGGCGGGACTGCTCGCGCTGGTGCGGACGGCCGCGGTCGAGCTCGGTGGCGCCGGCGTGCGCGTCAACGCGGTCGCGCCGGGCACCGTGCGCACGGCGAAGACCGAACGCGGCGGCGTGACCGTCGATTCGCCGGAGGAGCAGTCGGCGGTGCCGTTGGGGCGCCGGGGCACGCCCGACGACGTCGCCGGCGCGGCGCTGTTCCTCCTCTCCGATCTCGCCGGGTTCGTCACCGGCCACACGCTGGTGGTCGACGGCGGCTCCTCGGTACGCCCGTCGTTCCTCGACGCCGACGACCTTCCGGTCTTCGTGCACGATGCGGACTTGCGGGCGCGCCTGCTACAACCGTGGGACTCGCGTCCCTGACCCGGGGAGGACCCATGTCGCCCGTGATCGATCAATCCGTCACCTGGAGGAAGGTCGAGGAGCGGCTCGCCGTCGAGACCGACCCCGTGCTGCGCCGCAACCTCGAGACCATCCTCGACCACATGAAGTCGGAGTCGGCGGGTGACATCGACGGTCTCCTCGCCACCCTCGCCGATGACGTGCACTACCACGCGTACGGCGCGCCGGATCCGCTGAGCAGCCCGCAGGGCAAGGACGGCGTGCGCGCGTTCTACGAGCGCTTCGTCGCGTCGGGCGCGGGCCGCCTGCAGCTCGACATCGACCGCCTCGTCGTCGACCGCGACTGCATCCTCACCGAGGGTGTGATGCGCATGGCGTACCCGGGCCGCACGCTGGAGGCGATGGGCATCGACGTCGACGATCCCGACGCGCACTACCTCTACGAGGCCCGCATGGCGACGTTGTGGCCCTTCGACGCCGAGGGCAAGGTGCTCGGCGAAGACACCTACACCGGCAGCGACGGCTTCGCCGGTATCGCGCAGCGCAAGCTCGACGAAGCCGACATCGTCGAGTACACCGGTTGAACCCGCCGTCACTCTGACGCCGGTTCGGTGCTCGTTACTCGGTGAGGAAGTCGATGAGCTGCTCGACGGCGGCGACGAAGGGCTGTTCGAGCTGCTTCCAGTCGTGCACCGAGCCGAGGATGCGCCGCCACATGTCGCGCGGGTCGTCGACGCCGAGCGCGGTGCACACGCCGGTCTTCCAGTCCTGGCCCTTCGGGACGATCGGCCACGACTCGATGCCGACGGCCGACGGGCGCACCGCCTGCCACACGTCGACGTAGGGCGTGCCGGTCACCAGCACGTGCGGGTGGCACACCGCCTCGGCCAGACGCGCTTCCTTGCTCCCGGCGACGAGGTGGTCGAGCAGCACGCCGAGTCGGTGCTCGCGGTCGGGACCGAACGCCTGGACCTCGTCGGCCAGGTGATCGGCGCCGTCGAGGCGCTCGACCACGATGCCCTCGATGCGTAGGTCGTCGCCCCAGACGCGTTCCACCAACTCCGCGTCGTGCACGCCCTCGACCCAGATCCGGCTGCCGCGCGCGACGCCGCGCCTTCGCGCCCACGACCGCCCGGCTCCCCGACGCGGTGCGCACGCCTTCGGCGACTCGCACGCCGCCGTTGTCGGATGACGGCGCGCGCACCGGCACGAGGTGCGTGGGCGTGCCGTCGACCGCGAAGGTGCCGGGCAGGTTGCGGTAGCGCTTCTCGAGCCCGGTGTGACCGCGCAGCACGACCTCGTCACCGTCGAGCGCCACCAACGCGCCGGTGAACCCCGACGCGCGATGGAGCACACGCAACCCGGGAGTGGCTTCGCGGTGCGGGTACTGCGCCGCGGTTCGGGCCGGGCCGTCGATCGGGCCCGGACAGGATCCCGCCTGAACTGCTCAAGCCTCGGTGAGGACCTTCGGGCCCGGCGTCCACTTCACCGGCATGTGCTTGATGCCGCCGATGAAGTTCGACAGCAGCCGCTGCGGTTCGCCCGCCAGCTGCATGTCGGGCATGCGCGTGACGAGCTCGGACAGGATCAGCTTGAGCTCCATGCGGGCGAGGTTGGCGCCGAGGCAGAAGTGCGACCCACCGCCGCCGAACGCGACGTGCGGGTTCGGGTTGCGGGTGATGTCGAACACGAACGGGTCGTCCCACACCTCTTCGTCGCGGTTGGCCGAGATGTGCCAGATCACGACGCGGTCGCCGGCCTTGATCGCCTGACCGCGGATCTCCGTGTCGACGGTCGCGGTGCGGCGGAAGTGCAGCACCGGCGATGCCCACCGCAGCACTTCTTCGACCGCGTCGTCGATGCGGCCCTCGGGGTCGCTCTTCAACAAGTCGAACTGCTCGGGGTTGGTCAGGAGCGCGTACATGCCGTGCGCGGTCGCGTTGCGGGTGGTCTCGTTGCCCGCCACCGCCAACAGCATCATGAACATGTCGAACTCGAGTTCGCTCAGCTGCTCGCCCTCGATCTCGGCGTTGAGCAGCTTGGTGACGATGTCGTCGTGCGGGTCGGTGCGCCGCTCGCCCGCGAGCCCGTTCACGTAGGTGAAGAGCTCGACGAACGCGTCGCCGGTGTCGTCGGCCATGTACTCGGGGTCGCCGGCACCGACCATGCGGTTCGACCATTCGAACAGCTTGCGTCGGTCCTCCTGCGGGACCCCCATGATCTCGGCGATCGCCTGGAGCGGCAGCTCGGCGGCGATGTCTTCCACGAAGTCGGCCGAACCGGTCTCGATCACGTTGTCGACGATCAACGACGCGCGGGTGGCGCAGCGCCTGCTCGATGAGCCCGATCATGCGCGGCGTGAAGCCCTTGTTCACGAGCAACCGGTAGCGGGTGTGCTTCGGCGGGTCCATGTCGAGCATGAGCACCCCACGGGTGTCCATGATCGCGTCGGGGTCTTCGCCCACCGGGAACTGGCCCGACATGATCATCGTGCCGCCGATCTCCGACGAGAACGTCGCGGTGTCGCGGTTCACCTCGATGAGGTCGGCGTGCTTCACCACGTTCCAGTAGCCACCGCCCTTGAGGTCGTCCTCCTGCCAGTGGACGGGGTCTTCGGCCCGGAGCTTGGTGAACATCTCGTGGTGCTCGAGGCGCACGAAACGCTCGGGGTCGTTCAGGTCGATCCCCTCGATCGTGGTCCGTTCCATGCGGGTCCTCCTCGGGTCGGCCGCGACTGCGTCCGGCGCTCGCCCCCAGGGTATTTGACCAGATGAACCATTCCGCGCCCGCCCTCCGAGGCCGGGTGGATCAGCCGAGCAGTGCCGAGGTCGTGCCGGCCTCGAGACCCTTCCGCTCGATGCCGTCGAGGATCGCCGGCAGGGCGTCGACCGTGCCCGCATGCCCGCAGTGCAGGCTGACGATGGATCCGGCCGCGACCGTGGCGAGCGTGCGTTGCACGACGACGTCGGCGCCGGGATCGTCGTAGTCGAGCGGGTCGACGTCGAACCCGAGCACGGCGCCGTACCCGGCCTCGCCCGCGACCGCGAGCACCTGCTCACCGGGTGACGTGGTCCCGTCGTCCGTGCCCGACGGGCGGAAGTACGCGCCCGGACCACCGGTGAGCCGCGTCAGCACGTCGTGGCATCGCACGATCTCGTCGAGCATGGCGTCGCGCGACAGGTCGCCGAACGTCGGGTGGGTGTAGGTGTGGTTGGCGAACTCGTGCCCGCCCGCGGCGATCCGCGCGGCCATGTCGGGGTTGGCGTCGAGCCAGTTGCCGACGATGAACGTCGTCACGTGGACGCGGCGGTCGGCCAGCACGGCGAGGAGGTTGTCGACCAGACCGAGGTCACCGTTCGTGTGGAAGGTGAGGGCCACCCGGTCGTGGTCGGTCGGGCCGCTCACGACGAAACGGGCCGGGGCGGGCGCCGCGCTCGGCGGCACGGTCGGCGGCAGCGTGGTCGCGGTCGGCGCCCGGGTGGTGCTCGATCCGGTGGCGGCGTCGCTGCCGTCGCTGCCACCCCCACAGGCGGTCGCGAGTGCGCCGACGGCCACGGTGGCGGCGGCGAGGAACGAGCGACGGCCGATCGGGCTCGGGGGGAGGTCGGGGACGGACATGGCCGGTTGACAGTAGCGGAGGAGATCTCTAAGGTAAGGCAACCCTAAGTCACTCGGCACCAGGAGGATCGCGGTGCCGGCACTCGAAGCCCGTGACGTGAGCATGCGGCGGTGTGGCCGCTCGTTGGTCCAGCGGGTCTCGTTGACCGCCGACCGGGGCGAGCTGCTCGCGCTCTGCGGCCCCGACGGGTCGGGCACGCGCACCGTGCTCCACCTCCTGTCCGGGCACCTGCTGCCCGACGCGGGCGAGGTGTGGGTCGACGGGCGACGGCGCGGCCCCCGGCGCCGGCCCGCGACCCCAGATCCGCGACGGCTGGCGTCCGGGCCCGACGAGGCGGCCGCGGTGCTCGCCGCACCTGGCGACGCCTCGATCCTGCTGCTCGAGCGCCCGACCGTGGGCCTCGACCCGGTCGACGCCCACGCGCTGCTCGGCGAGGCCCGTCGGCTCGCGGACCGCGGCACCGCGGTCGTGCTCACCGCCGACGGTCCCGACCCGGTCGCCGATCACGCCACGACGCTCGCGGTGTTCGTGGCCGGTCGCCTGGTGAGCTGGGGTGCGCCGCCGGTCGCGCGGGTGCCCGCGGTGAACATCCTGAGCGTTGCTCAGGCGGGCTCCATCATCACTTCGTCGAGGTAGCACCAGAGCCAGTCCTCGCCGGGCTCGAACGACTGGATCAACGGATGGTGCTCGGCGTGGAAGTGCTTGGTCGCGTGCGTGTTCTTCGACTGGTCGCAGCACCCGACGTGACCACACGTGAGACACAGGCGGAGGTGCACCCAGGTGTCGCCGATGCGCAGGCAGTCTTCGCAACCGGTGGCGCTCGGCGTGACGTCGCGGATCAGGTGGAGGTGGGAGCAGGGCGGTTCCATCGCGCCGACCACTCTAGGTTCACGGCGCGTCGTGGATGGTGGCTTCGTCCTCCAGCTCGAGCTCGGCCGTCGCCAGCTCCTGCTGCAACTCGTCGACGCTCTCCACCGGGCTCTGACCGCGGCGGCCCTGGCGCCAGAGCGACACCGCGACGAGCAGGAACGTGATGGGGGTGAGGTACCACTGGTACCGCGTGATGAACGACGCGATGTCGCGCAGCGGGTCCTCGAGCAGATCGCCGAGCCAGAAGATCAGCCCGATGCGGACGATGGTGCCGGTGATGTTCAGGGAGAAGAACGCCAACGGCCGCATCTTCGTCGCGCCCGCCAGCAGGCACACGACGTTGATCGGCCAGACCGCGACCACCACGTAGGCGGCGCGGCGGAACAGGCGCTCGACCGTACGCAGCCAGCGGGCGTCGGGACCCGACCGGCGCTCGAGCCACCGGATGCCGACGTCGCCGTAGCGGCGCCCGAACAGGTAGAAGAGCGGATCGCCGATGAGCTCGCGGATCAGCGCGACGCTCAGGAACAGCTCGGCGGGTACCAGCGGCACGACCAGGAGCAGCCGGTCGGCGCGTGTCGTCAGCGCGGGAACGAGCGACGGGGCGTCGGCGACGAGCGTCGGGAAGATCGCGTTCGCCACGATGCCCGCGACCGCGAGCACCGTGACCGGGATGAGGAACAGCGTGAGGAGCGTCCGCTCCGAGAGGCGGGCGCCGAGGGCGGCCACGAGCGCCGGGTTCGCCGGCTCAGACGGGCGGCACGTCGGTGAGCTCGATGAAGTTGCCCGCGGGATCCTGGATGAACACGGCGCGTACCGGCTTGCCGAAGTCTTCACGCGCGTTCGGACCCAGCGCGAACGGGACACCGCGCGCCGACAGCTCGTCGATGGTGTCGTCCCACGCGTCGGCGGGCACGTGCAGGGCGATGTGGGGGAACCCGACCCGGGTGCCCAGCTCCTCGACGGTCGCGAGGTGCACCTGGGCGGTGCCGAGGCGCAGCCAGGCGCCCGTGAACTGGGGGCCGAAGTCGGGGATCGGCAGCTCCTCGAACCCCAGCACGTCGCAATAGAAGGCGACTGCCGTCTCGAGGTCGTCGACCGGGTACGCCACGTGGCTGTAGCCCGTGATCGTGATGGCCGGTGCTCTCGTGGGCACGGCGCGCTCCCTTCGGTCGCTGGTCAGAGACCCGAAGCGTATTCCTCGGCGAGCAGGGCGCAACTCTCCACCCGGCGCCGGAAGTAGTCGACGTCGACGTCGGTGTCGCCGCGCGCGCCGGAGATGATGCGCGCCAGCACCCCCTCGAGGATGCAGGCCAGGCGCCAGAACGAGAAGGCGACGAAGTACGGGATGTCGTCGACGTCGCGTCCGGACTGCGCGGCGTAACGCTCGAGCAGCGCCTCGCGCTTGGTGAACCCGGGGGCGAGGGTGGGGTTGTGGTCGTCGGCGCGCAGCGGGTCGCCGGGTTCGGCCCACGTTGCCAGCACGTACCCGACGTCGGCGCGCGGATCGCCCAGGGTGCAGATCTCCCAGTCGAGGACCGCGAGGATCTCGCCCTTCGCGTCGACGATGCAGTTCCCGAGGCGGAAGTCGCCGTGGACGACCGTGCTCTCGGTCTGTTCCGGGATGTGCGCCGCGAGTGTGTCGTGCACGCGGTCGACCACCGGCAGCTCGCGCGTCTTCGACGCCTCGAACTGCGCGTGCCACCGCTTCAGCTGCCGGCGAACGAGCTCGTCGCGTCGCGCGAGGTCGCCGAGCCCGACCGCGTCGACGTCGACCGCGTGCAGCTCCACGAGCGCGTCGACCAACGACTGGCCGGCGTGCGCCCGGGCCGATTCGTCGAGGCGGGCCTCGACGGTGTCGATGTCGTTGAGCACGATGCCGGCGACGTACGACATCACGTAGAACGGCGCACCGATCACGTCGGCGTCGGCGCAGAACGCGAGCGCGTCCGGGACGGGGACGGGCGTCGGGCCGAGCGCGTGGATGATTCGGTGCTCGCGTCCCATGTCGTGCGCAGTGGGCAGGACGCCGTGCAACGGTGGGCGGCGCAGCACGAACTCGCGGCCGTCGGCGTCGGTCATCCGCGCGGTGATGTTCGACTGCCCGCCCACGATGACCTCCGCGGAGAAGGGTGCGCGGAACTGCGGCAGCGCGTGAGCGGCCCAGCCCGCGAACGCCGCCGGATCGATGCCGGTCGAGGCTCCCCCCGGCACGGCCTACCGGCCCGTGAAGTTGGGCGGACGACGTTCGGCCAGCGCCGCGACGCCCTCGCGGAAGTCGTCGGTGCCGCGGAGCCGTTGCTGCTCGGTGTGCTCACGCGCGGTCGCAACCCGTACCCGTTCGGCGAGGTCGCCGCGCATCGTGTCGCGGATCGCGACCAACGCCAACGGGGCCGACTGCGCGATCTCGCCCGCGAACGCGAGCGCCGCGGCGCGCAGCTCGTCGGCTGCGACCAGCCGATCGGCGAGCCCGATGCGGAGTGCTTCCTCGCCCCGCACGTCGGCGGCCGTGTACATGAGCTCCAGCGCGTGCTGCTGGCCGACGGCGTCCGGCAGCGTCACCGAGATCCCGAAGCCCTGGTGGAAGCCGATGCGCGCGAAGTTGCAGCTGAACCGGGTCTCGGGGGTGGCGACGCGGAAGTCGGCCGACAGCGCGAGGCCGAGCCCGCCGCCCACCGCCGCACCCTGCACCGCGGCGACGATCGGCTTGTGGTTGGAGAAGATCCGCGCGGCCTCCTGGTAAAGGCGCGCGGTGCTGTCGAGGAGGTCGCTGCCGCTCAGGTCGGCGCCGGCGCAGAAGTTCTTGCCCTCCGAGCACAGCACCACCGCGCGGCACTCGGGTTCGTCGTCGAGGCCGAGCACCGAGTTGGCGAGCAGGGTGATCACGTCGATGTCGAACCAGTTGTGGGGTGGACGGTGGATCTCGACGGTCGCGACGTGGTCGGTGAGGTCGACGGTGACTGCCTGCTCGCTGCTCATCGACCGCGGACGCTACTGCGCGCGGACCCGGCGCGCGCTTGGCCGGTCGCTGCCGAGCGCCTGACAAAACCCTGACGTTCACGGCGTTTCCTGTATGACATGAGCCGAACCCCCTCGGCTCGGTCATCGGCAGAATCCACGAAAGGGACCGACCATGGACTCGAAGATCAAGAAGCTCGTTGCGACGGTGGCACTTGCCGGCGCGGTGACCGTCGGCACGGCCGGGGTCGCGGTGGCGGCCGACGGTGGGAGCACGTCAGCCGACCCGTCGGCGCAGACCGCCAAGCGCCACCCCGGCCTGCGGCGGGAAGTCAGGCGTGGCGCCATCAAGGTCGTCACCGACACGCTGGGCGTGAGCCGCGAGGAGCTGCGGGCCGCGCTCAAGGGCGGTCAGAGCGTCAGCGAGTACGCCACCTCGCTGGGCAAGGACCCGCAGGCCGTGGCCGACGCCCTGGTCAACGCGGCGAACGCCAAGCTCGACCAGCTCGTGGCTGACGGCAAGCTCCAGCAGGACCGCGCCGACACCATCAAGGGCAAGGTCCCGGCCCGGGTCGACACGCTCATGAACCGCCACTTCGGTCAGCAGGCGGCTCCCCAGAGCTGACCGTCCACCGCCCCCCGCCCCGAGATGCCCGCCGGTTCGCCGGCGGGCATCTCCGGGTGGCGAGGCGGCCGCGCGGGCGTGCTAAGTTACTCGCCAGTAACTTACGGACGAAGGAGCCCGCCGTGGCCGATTTCTCGCTCGACCTCAACGAGGACCAGCTCCAGATCCAGAAGTGGGTCCACGACTTCGCCGAGGACGTGATCCGTCCCGCCGCCCACGAGTGGGACGAGCGTGAGGAGACCCCCTGGCCGATCATCGAGGAGGCGGCGAAGGTCGGCCTCTACTCGATGGAGTTCGGCGCCAACGCGGTGGGTGACGCTACCGGGCTCACCTGGCCGGTCGTCATGGAGGAGATGTGCTGGGGCGACGCCGGCATCACCCTGGCGATCTTCGGCAGCACCCTCGCGGTCTCCGGCATCATCGCCAACGGCACGCCCGAGCAGATCGGGGAGTGGGTGCCGCAGTGCTTCGGCACCCCCGAGAAGATCCAGCTCGGAGCGTTCTGCGTGAGCGAGCCGGATGCCGGGAGCGACGTCAGTTCGCTGCGCACGCGCGCCGTCTACGACGAGGCGAAGGACGAGTGGGTGCTCAACGGCACCAAGACGTGGATCACCAACGGCGGGATCGCCGACGTCCACGTCGTGGTCGCGTCGGTGGAGCCCGAGCTCGCCGGTCGCGGGCAGGCCAGCTTCGTGGTGCCGCCGAACACGCCGGGCCTGCGCATGGGCCAGAAGTTCAAGAAGCACGGCATCCGCGCCAGCCACACCGCCGAGGTCGTGCTCGACGACGTGCGCATCCCCGGCAGCTGCCTGCTCGGCGGCAAGGCCAAGCTCGACGAGCGTCTCGCGCGTGCGCGCGAAGGCACCAGCAGCCGCGGTCAGGCCGCGCTCAAGACGTTCGAAGCGACCCGCCCGCTCGTGGGCGCGCAGGCGATCGGGATCGCGCGGGCGGCGTTCGAGTACTCGCTCGACTACGCCAAGGAGCGCGTGCAGTTCGGCCGCCCGATCATCGAGAACCAGGCGATCGCGTTCAAGCTCGCCGACATGAAGACCGAGATCGACGCGGCGCGACTGCTCGTGTGGCGGGCGTCGTGGATGGGCGCGACCGGCAAGCCGTTCGAATTCGGCGAGGGCTCGATGAGCAAGCTCAAGGCGGGGGAGACCGCGGTCAACGTCACCGAGGAGGCGATCCAGATCCTCGGTGGTTACGGCTACGTGCGCGAGTACCCGGTTGAGCGCTGGCACCGCGACGCGAAGATCTACACGATCTTCGAAGGCACCTCCGAGATCCAGCGCCTCGTGATCGCCCGCAGCATCTCTGGCCTGCACATTCGTTGATTTTCGGTCCGAGATTGAGTTCTCCCTGACACGAATTTCGCGGTTCATCCCTACTCTCATCCCTACTCGGTCGAAAGTGCGCGGATGGCGACCATCCGGCAAAGACGCCCCGGAGTCTGGGAAGTCAGGTCGTTCACCGGTCGCGACGAGCTCGGGCGCCCGACCCAGCAGAGCCGCACCGTCCGGGGCACGAAGAAGGACGCGCAGCGAGTCGCCGCCGAACTGACCGTCCAGCCCGCGCCAGCGCGCAGGTGGCCGCACCGTGGCCGAACTGATCGACGCGTACCTCGAGCTGCACGAGGACGAGCGCACCGAGTCGACCAAGCGAGACCTGCGTAGCCGTGCGCGGCTCGTCGGGAACGATCCGATTGGAACGAAGTCGGTCGCCCGGCTGTCGGTGGTCGACGTCGACGGTTGGCACGTCCGGCTGCGCAAGGCCGGCGTCGGTCCCGGCGGGATCCGCAACCGGCACATGCTGGTGCGCGCCGCGCTCACGCAGGCGATGCGGTGGGGATGGGTCACCACCAACGTCGCCGCGCTCGCCCCACTCTCGCAGGCAGCCCGCGCGCCTCGTGAGTCGATGAGTGCCGACGATGTGGCGAGAGTGATCGACGCGGCCGCGACGTTCGATCCGGCTGCCGCGCTCGCGCTGCGTGTGGCCGCGGTGAGCGGTGCCCGTCGTTCCGAGCTCGCCGCGCTGCGGTGGGACGACGTACACGGCAACCGACTCACGATCGACAAGAGCATCGCCGTGGTGCGTCACGGAACCGTCACCGCGCGCATCGCTCCGACACTGATGGTCGCGCCGACCAAGACCGCCAACCGTCGCACGTTGACGCTCGATCAGGACACGCTCGATCTGATCGCCGAGGTGCGCGCCGAGCGCGAAGAGTTCGGTCCGTGGATGTTCTCGATCGGCAGCAAACCGGCGAACCCCGATCGCATCGGGAACTGGTGGCAGCGCGCACGGCGCATCGCGGGGATCGACGAGCGCTGGCGGCTCCACGATCTCCGTCACTGGTCGGCGACGGTCGCGATCGGCGGTGGTCACGACGTAAGGACGGTCGCCGGCCGGCTCGGTCACTCCGACCCGGCGATGACCCTGCGGGTGTATGCACGCGCGGTCGAGTCGGCCGACCAGGCGGTCGCGGTCGCGCTTGGTGAGGCGCTCGCGCCGAAGTCGACTTGATCGGGATGGTGGCGGCCACCGGTCAGGGCAAGCGCCAAATGGTTGTCGTAGTAGGCGTTTCTACACGCTCCCCGTGTATCTGTGCCAGCTCAGACAAGGATACTTGCTAGAGTTGTCGTGGATACACGCTCAGCGTGAACTGGAGACAACAATGGCAAACGACCGAGCATTGAAGCTGCTGGACCGGTTCGCCCGCGAGGGGCGGACGGCGTTCAGCGCCGCCGACGTTCGCCACGAGCTGGGCACGTCGCCGCAGGCCACCTCCAATCTGTTGACGCGTTGGACGAAGGTCGGTCTGGTTGATCGCCTGGCGGCCGGGCGCTACGCCGTCCGCCCGATCGGCGCGCTCGGGACGGCCGCAGTGTGGGATGACCTCGGTTCGGCGGTCGCCGCAGTCTTCGCCGGCCATCCTCACCGCATCGGCTTCCTCACCGCCTTGGACCATCACGGGTTGCTCGTCAGACCCGTGCTCCCGATTCAGGTGGCAAGCCCGTATCGGCCTCGCGAGAAAGCGTTGAGCGGACGTCCGCTGCGTGTCGTCCGGGAAGAAGGCTCGACGGTGCTCATCGGGACGGAACCGCTCGGTCCCTCCCGCATCGCGACGGTCGAGCGCGCCCTCCTTGATGCTGCCGCTCGGCCCGCACTCGCCGGAGGCGCCCGTGTCGCCGAGGCTCTCGCGGCGGCGGACCGCGTCGTCGGACTGCGCGACCTCGCGCGTCAGATCAACGCCGACCCCGCATACCGCCGCATCGGATCGCTCGCCACGACGCTGTCGCTCCCCGCCGGTCGGGATTTGGAACCGCCCGCCTGGCGCACGCTCATCGAGCTGGATCGCAACGCGCGTGGTGACCATGGCTGGGTGGACACGACGTGGGGCGTCGCGTGGCCCTACCCGGCGTCCGAGCTGCAAGCAGTTGTCGACGCATGATCGCGAAGGGTCTCATCACGCAGCGAGCGAACGACGAGCAGCTGCCTGCGCAGACGATCGAGCGGGACTACGTCCTCGCTCATCTGTGTGCCGCGATCGGCGCCATTGGTGATCCACGTCTCGTGTTCAAGGGCGGCACGCTGCTGCGCCTCTGCTACTTCGAGGACTACCGCTACTCCGCCGATCTCGACTTCTCCGCTGTCGGTGGTCTCTCCGTCGAGGACGCACGTACTCGTGTCGCAGCTGCGACCGATGCATGCCGCACGCGACTGGAGATGCCCGTACTCGAGCTCACCGACGGAGATGGCGGTCCGCCATGGGTGACCTACGTCGGGCCGCTCGGTGCCAAGCCACGCAGGCTCAAGCTCGACATCTCCGACAGCGAGCTCGTCGAGTCGCATACTCGCATCGCCGTGCAGCGACGGTGGCCCGACCTTCCCGCGGACACTGCGATCGAGGGTTACACGCTCGACGAGGTCAGCGCCGAGAAGGTGCGCTGCATCGCCGAGCGATTGCAGTGCCGTGACCTGTACGACCTGCACGAACTCCTCGACGGCGGCCATGTCGATGCCCTCGACGCGTGGCATCTCTACCTGCGCAAAGCGGAGAACGACGAGGGGCGAGGCCGACGACGAACACCGCCTCGGGAGTGGTCGGCGACGTTCGAGCGGCGCATCACTGTGTATCGCGAGCGATGGGATGACGAACTGGGCGAGTACCTGCCCGGCGACGTGACGCCGTTCGGCGAAGTCGAGCGCCAGACGCGACGCCACCTTGCAGGCCTGCTCGATGCCGCCCGACAACTCGGGGAGTGACGACTCGGACCACACCGGTGACCACACCAAGCACCGCACCATTGTGTGAACCAACCCATGTTTCGAAATTCGTCAGCAATTTGCAGCACGTCGGCGTGGGCGGCGCGCCGGTCAGCCCGACGACTCAGCAGGCGATCAGGGACATGTTCCCCGTGGTGTTGCAGAGCCTCAGCATCGGCTACGCCAGCACCGAGAGCGTCTCCGTCGTCGCGTCGATCGCGGGCCGGAGTTCGTGGCCGTCGACCCGTGCCCCGCGCCTGACGCGACCGATCCGCGAGCTCAAGGCCTTTGCCGCCTTAGACAGGCGACGCTGGAGGTGGACGAGGAGTTGCTTTCGGTCCTGCAACGCGCGGCGGCCGAAGATGGTGTCGCGCCCGGTGAGTTGCTCGACGAGGCGCTGCGGCGGTACTTCGGGCCACCGCAGAGTGGGTTCGGTGAGATCCTCGGCCGGTCGGCAGGGAGTATGGTAATTGGTATGGCCACCACGAAGATCACGGTGACAATCCCTGACGACGAGCTTGCCGCGATCAAGAAGCTGGTCGCTTCGGGGCAAGCGGCGAGCGTATCCGGCTTCGTACGACACGCGATTGCACTCTCACTCCAAGACATCACGGGCTGGGGCGCCATGCTCGCGGCAGCGTTGGATGAAACCGGCGGTCGATTGACGCCCGAAGAGCGTGCGTGGGCCGACGAAGCGCTTGGCGTGGCGTCAACGAAACGACCGCGGAAGCGTTCCGCCGCGTGAGTCCGGGGATCACCCTGGATGCCGGAGCGATGATCGCGCTCGACCGTGACGACCGACGCGTCATCGTGCTGCTGGCGCGGGCTTCGGAGACCTCCGCGACTGTCACCATTCCAGCCTCCACGCTCGCCCAGGCGATCCGCGATCCCGCTCGACAAGCCAGGCTCGCGCGGCTCGTTCGCAATCCGCGTTCCGAGATCGTCGCTCTTGATCGGAACGATGCCGTCGGAATCGGGCGGCTGCTCTCGTCTTCGGGATCGGCGGACGTGGTCGACGCCCACGTGGTGCTCTGCGCTCGTCGCGCTGGTCAGGCGGTCGTGACGTCCGACGCCGTGGATCTCGGCCGCTTGGACCCCTCGCTCCGACTGATTGAGATCTGAACATTCCGCGATGTTCGGTCTTCGATCAAGCTCTGCCTGATCTTGCGGCGAGAGGTCGGGATGGTTGGTACCGGGAGCGGAGAACCGCCCGACCGTCACGCCTCGTCGCGGCCTCGTGCGCTGAGTTTGGCGATGGCCTCGCGTGCCTCGCTGCTCGTCGCCCAATCGAAACGCTCGACCAACGTCTGATAGCGCGCCGTCTCTTCCGCCATGATCATGCGACGGGTACGGACGTTCTGACGGACGGCCCACTGCGGATTCTCGAGGATCTGTCGCGCCAGCTCCTCTGCAGCTTGAAGGTGCTGGTCCTGATCGACCAGGCGAGTGACAATGCCTGCCTCCCACGCCTCTTCGGCAGAGAACCGCCGACCCGTCATCGCCACCTCGCGCGCGAACGCCGGAAGCCCGAGACGAGGGAGGAACGACGCCGTCGGCAGACCCAGCCGGATCTCGGTCAACTCGAACTGGGCATCACACGTCGCCACGAGATGATCGCAGTACAGCGCCGTTCCGAATGCATGCCCGAGGCAGTAGCCGTGAACCGCCGCGATCACCGGCTTCCAGTTCGCACATTCCAGAAACGCTCGACTCTCGTTGGTTCTGCCGCTCGTCGAGCCTTCGTCCATGGATCGCTGCAGTCTCTCGTTGACGTCGCTGCCGCTCGAGAAGGAGCGGCCTTGGCCGAAGAGGATCGCAATCTGGGCGGTGTCGTCCAGGTCGAGTCGCCGCAACGCGTCCACGAGCGCCGCGATGTCCTCGTCACGGAGTGCGTTGTGCTTCGCAGGTCTGTTGAAGGAGATGTGAGCGATCTGCTCGTGAACCTCGTAACCGACTGTCAAGACGGTGCTCCCTGCGTTGGTGCCGACGGATCCGGACTTCGGTCCGACTGGCACGTGGCGCGCAGGCTCGGCGCATGCAACCACCAGTTCAGGATTTCTCCGGTCGGGGGTTCGAAGGGTGCAGTCATGTCGAGGACGCGTGGTCGCCCGCTGTACCACCGTGCCCCGTCGAAGACGACCTCGGTGAGCAACTCGGCAAACGGCTGCAGGGATACGGCACTTGCACCGAAGCCGAAGACTCGTTCGGATCCAAGGACTGCATTTCCGCGCCCGCGCCCATCGAGGAGTTGTCGATAGTCATTTCGTGAGAGCTCGCCGGCGTACGCCTCCACAAATACCTCCGACCGGCGTTGAAGATCCTCGCCGTATGGGAGGTACAGCGTTGGGAAGGGCAGGTCCGCCCACAGGCCCCACATCCACCACCGTGCGGGCCGCTGCGCGTACTCGATTGCATCGCGAAGGGCACGTGCGGCGGTCTCGTGGCCGTGATGGCCGTCGTGAGGAGAGGGACTCACGAAGAGATCGATCGGGTCCGCGACGGTGGCGGCCAGTTGCTCGGCGAGGATGCGTTGGGTCTCGACGAGATCATCCGCAGCGGAAAGGCGCGCGCGCGGTTCGAGCACGCGCAGATCAAGACCGGCGCGATGAGCCGCGAGCTCGGCCTCCCGTCGACGGCGGTTCTCGTCTCCGGGCCTCCCGAGGCTGAGGAGCAGATTGATGACTCGCCAACGCTGGTCGACGAGCTGCTGCAGCAGGACGGGCGCGCCGAGTGCCTCGTCGTCAGGATGCGGTGAGATGTGGACCACTGTCGGCATGTCGGAGCACTCTGCGGTGGATCGCCATTCGGGTAGGTCGACTTCTTGCGTCATCGTGTGAGTTGCTCGAGCGCGCGGCGGTCTTCGGCGTCGAAGGCCATCGGGTAGATGCAGATGGTGTCGAGCCCCGAGGCGCGGTACTCGTCGAGGCGGGCACGAGCGGCGCCGAGGTCGTCACGCGAGAGCGTGGTGCGGGCGACGATGTCGTCGGGCGTGGTGATGCCCTGGGCCAGGAAGTTGCGGTGGTAGTTGGCCATGGCGTCGTAGCGCGCGGCGTCCTGGTGCAGGACATCGTCCGTCATCAAGCGGACGTAGAGAGCGGCGCGCGGTGATGCCCCGTCCGGTGCAGCCGCGTGAATGCGTTCGACCGCCGACCCGGCGTGTTCGGGAGTGAGCCAGTTGAGGATGAGCCCGTCGGCCTCCTCGGCGCCGAGCTGGACCATGCGAGGTCCGAGGGCCGCGACCAGGACGGGCCAGTCTCCGCCGTACGCCACACCGTCGGTCGTGCGGGTCTTGAGGTCGCGGATCCAGTCGCGCATGTAGTCGATCTGCCGGTCCGGGAACTCGACCCCGAACACTGCGGTTTGTTCCGGGTGGGAGACACCGAGGCCGAGCGAGAACCTGCCGTCGGACAACTCGTTGAGCGTCGAGGCCAGCATCGGAAGCACGAGGCGATGATGCATCGGGACCGCGGCGACGCCGAGGGTCCCCCGCACGGTCGAGGTACTGCAGAACATCGCGGCGAGCGTGGCAATGGCGTCGCGTCCGTTCAGCCGACCGCTGGCGTCGGTCATGCCGCCTCGCGCGCCGTCGGGCGCGAAGACTTCGGCGTAGCCGTTGCTCTCTGCGAACCGGCCCACCTCGGTCAACTGGTTCGCAGGGAGATTCCGTACACAGATCGCCAGGTCCATCACCGCACTCTTGCAGGTGAGCGCGCATTGCTGTTTCTAGGGCTGGTGGCGCGGGGCACGGCCGCGACTGCGTATGCCGTCGAGGAGGATCTCGAAGCTGGTCTCGAACGTGGAGCCCGGCGATGCCGCGTCGGGGCCCTGACGTCGAGCAGTACCGCGAGATTCGGCTGACAGCGCGTCCCGGCCGAGGGAATCGAGCAGGAGCTGGCCCCAGATATACGTGGCGACCGCAAGCAGTGTCGCTTCGAGTTCTTCCTCGGGTACGCCGGCGTCGCGCAGCATCTCCAGGGTGCATTCACTCAGCCGAGCGACCTCGGGACCTTCGGTCACACCTGGAACCGCGGGGAACAGTCCGGGGTAGCGCGCCGTGGTACGCCGAACGTCGTCAGAGAGGGCCACGAGACGCCGGTCCCAAGCCAACCGTCGTGACGGACAGTGGACCTGCGCGAGTGCTGCATCGCCCATCAACCGCAGCAGCTCCGCCTTGTCCTTGACGTGGTAGTACGCGGTCGCGACCGACACGCCGAGCTCGTCCGCGAGGATCCGCATCGTCACGCCGGCGACGCCGAGACGCTCAGCGACGACCAGGGCCGCCGCGACGATCTCTTGGCGAGAGACCAGGCGCCCCCCAGCGACTGGACCGTGCACCGCCGATGGCCTCTCCACCGGCTGGGCATTCTTGGGCTGGGCCATTGCCGTTCACCGTAGGCGGACGCGTAGGCAGCGCTCACGGTTGACGCCGGTCTTTAACGACGTTAGAACTGCCGAGATCCGCGACGTGTCGCGGAGTCTCGACGAACGAAGGAGATGCCGGTGAGCGAAGATCAGGGCCTGACCGGCGGCATCGACGTGTTTCGCAAGGGCCTCGAGGTGCAGCAGCCGGAGCTCTTGCATGCGCTCGAGACGGAGCCGATCGTCCGGCATGACCGCGTGGTCACCCTCATGCGGATGGCCGACATCGTGGACGTCACGCATCGCCCCGAAGTTCGGAGCACCCCGGCGGGTCCTGACGCGTTCTTGGGCGCTCCGGAGGCGCTCATCCCACTGCAGATCGATGGTGACGCGCACCGCAACTACCGTCGACTCCTCGATCCGCTGTTCGCTCCGCGTGCGGTGGCGCGACTCGAGGAGCACGTCCGACGACTGGCCGACGGGCTCATCGACAGGTTCGCTGAGACGGGCGAGGTCGAGTTCTACCAGGAGTTCTGCGTGCCGCTGCCGTGCACGATCTTCCTCGAGCTCCTCGGCCTCCCGCTCGGCGACCTCGAGTTCCTCTTGTGGTTCAAGGACGGTGTCATCCGCCCCGACAACGACGACCACCGGGCGGAGGCGAGTCGCCGCATGGTCGAATATCTCTTCCGCGTACTCGAGGAACGCGAGGCCGAGACGAACCCGCGTGACGATCTGATCGGCGGGTTCATGAGCGCCGAGGTCGACGGCCAGCGCCTGAGTCGCGAGGAGGTGATGAACATCATCTTCGTGTTGGTCTTTGCCGGGCTCGACACGGTGTCGGCATCGTTGTCGTGCTTCGTCGCCTGGTTCGCCCGCCATCCGGACGCGCGCCAGCGGGTGATCGACGATCCGACGCTGCTCCCACAGGCCATCGAGGAGTTGCTCCGCTACGAGTCGCCGGTTCCCGCAATTGCCCGCTTCGCGGTTTCCGACTTCGAGCTCGGCGGTGAGCAGATCCGTGCCGGCGATTCACTGAATCTGCTGCTGTGCGTCGCCAATCTCGATCCCGCGGCGGTCCCCGAACCCCTGACGGTCGACTTCGACCGAGGTGCGAGGAGCCATATCGATTTCGGGATCGGCGTCCATCGCTGTCTCGGCTCCCACCTCGCCCGGATGGAACTCCGCGTCGCGCTCGAGGCGCTGCATGAACGCATTCCGGACTACGCCATTGATGCAGAACGGCCGCCGGTGTATCACAACGACGGTGGAGTCCGGACGGTTGAGCCGTTGCACCTCGTCTTCACGGAGGCTTCGGCGTGACTACTCGGCCGGGTTGAGGACCTGACGGAGACCCGCGAGCAACAGGTCGAAGCCGAAGTCGAAGAAGTCGTCCGGCGTTGGGCGCTGGCCGCCCGCGCTTCGATCGACGAGTTCCTTGAACCTCAACGCGTCGGCTGAGTCTTTCTCTCGGTCAGATGCGACGTCGAGGTCGAGTTGGCCGATCATGTAGGTGAACATCGCACCGTACGCAAGGAGCGAGCGACTCTCGTCGAAGCCCGCATCCCTCAGGATGGCGAGTACGGCTTCGGAGAGTCGTCGCGACGCGGGGGAGTCGTCGGCGCTCATACCGGTCCGGATTCCCCGAATGCCGCCGAGCTCGCGGCGCGCGTTCAACTCCAACGCCTTGAGGCGAACGTCCCAGGAGCCCGCTTCGGGGCCGGGGATTTCGACGCGCTCCAGGAGCTCCTCGACGACGAGTTGCACGAGTTCGGTCCGATTCGCGACGTGGTGGTAGGCGGTCATCGGCGCGACGCCGAGTTCCTCCGCGAGTTGGCCCATGGTGAAGCGGTCAAGACCGACCTGTTCGGCGAGCCGGAGCGCGGCGTCGACGACGTCGGCACGCGTGATGCTCGCCGGACGCCCCGGACGTTTCGTCACCACCTTGGGCCTACCTGCGCGAGCGCTCATCGCATTCGCACAGTACGTGCACCTGGCCCATCGGCGGGGTGGCTTGATGCACCCATAGTTTCCGTGTACGTTACGAAAACTCAGCCATGACGACAGGCTGATGCTGCGATCGAGCACACCCGGGGGGTCCAAGTGCGACGCAACACACGGAGCTATCGGAAATTCGCGAGCGCGATCGTCGTGCTCGCGCTGGTCACGATCGGGTTGACGGTGAACGGCGCTGGCGCGGCCGCGACGAATGATCCGGGCGTGACCGCCAAGGAGATCACGGTCGGCTACATCTTCTCCGGGACGGGTACTGCCGCATCCACCGGGAAGAACGCCGACAAGGCGTTCCAGGCCCGCATCGATCGGCAGAATGCCAAGGGTGGCGTGAACGGCCGCAAGATCAAGGCGATCATCATCGACGACGCATCGTCGGGCGCCAATCTCACAGCCACGCAGGACCTGATCCAGAACCGGAACGCGTTCATCGTGGTCAACAATTTCCGCGTTTGCGTTCTTGTCGTACCGCTACATGCTGGAGAACCACGTCCCGATGGTCGGGGGCGGCTACGACTGCTGCTACTACGGCCAGCCCGGCAACGAGTCGATCTTCTCCGCGCTCAACGCGCCGTTCGCGGGACTGTCGACCGATGGCACGGCCCAGATCATGAAGAAGCTCGGTGGCACCAAGTCCGCGACGCTGGCCTACGGCGCGTCCGCGTCGTCGACGGCGTCGGCGAAGACGCTCCAGGAGTACGCGGTGCCGTCGCAGGGGTTGGAAGCTGTGTACACCAACTCGACGGTGGATTTCGGTACGTCCGACGTCGGTCCGTTGGTGCTCGGTATCAAGAACTCGGGAGCCGACACCGCCTATCTGCCGTTGGTCGCGGCGAGCAACCTGGCCATCATCCAGGGTCTGGCGCAGAACGCCGTGGACATGAAGGCGCTGGTCATGCCCACCGGCTACGGCCAGGACCTGCTCGACCAGCCCGTCGCGCAGACCCTCGGCCCGAAGCAGGTGTTCACCACCCTCTTCGCTCCGGTCGAGTTGAAGACCAAGGCCACGAAGCAGTTCCAGTCCGACCTCAAGAAGTACGCCGGGCTCACGGGCGTACCCGACTTCGCTCAATACATGGGCTACGCGACCGCCGAGCTCACCATTCTCGGACTCCAACAGGCCGGTGCCACCCCGACCCGCCAGGGCTTCGTCGACGGCTTGCGCAAACTCGGGAGCTACGACGCCGGCGGACTCGCGTGCGGTCCGATCGACTTCAGCACCACTCACTACGGCACGTACCCGATCGACGGATGCACGTACTACGTCACCGTGAAGAACGGAAAGTTCGTCGTCGGCAACGGCGGGAAGCCGCTCAAGACCAAGCTCGTGGGAGACCCCGACAAGATTGCCTGCTGTACCTACAGCGTTACCGAGGGCACGAAATCGAGCGCCGTCACGACAACGGCCGCGAAGTAGGTGGCCGCCATTGATCCATTGTTCGACCCAGCGGTGGTCGAGGATCCACACGGCTACTACGCGCAACTCCGAGCGATGGATCCCGTGCACGAGTTGCCCGGGACCGGCACGTTCCTCGTGACCCGCATGCGTCTGATCCATGAGGTCGTCGCGAAGCCGACCATCTACTCGAGCCACAGCGGTGTCTTCCTGCACCACCGGGTGAACGGCGGAGCGCCGGGCTTGCGCGGCCCGACGGCGAGCGACATGGACATCGACAGTGGAGCCGGTGCTGTGTTGGCGACCGCTGATCCGCCCGACCACACG
Organism: uncultured Actinomycetes bacterium; assembly: GCA_963725775.1. GTDB lineage: Bacteria > Actinomycetota > Acidimicrobiia > IMCC26256 > DASPTH01 > DASUAS01. The sequence goes on along the minus strand of CAVRZT010000004.1, from coordinate 91,831 downwards.
CGCCAGCGCAAGGTCGTCGCCCGCCGGCTCTCGACCACCGTCATGAACGAGATGGAACCCGAGTTCCGTGACCTCGTCGACGAGACCCTCGACGCCGCCCTGCCCACCGGGCGCATCGAATGGATGAGCCAGCTCGCGGAGCCGCTCCCCATGATCATGGTGGCGAGAATCCTCGGCCTTCCCGACGATGCAGCCCCCCGGATCAAAGAACAGGGGTACGCCTCGGTCGAGGCGATCAGCGGCTTCGTGTCCGAGGAACGCCTCAGCGAGCTCGGCCGACCGATGATGGACGTCGGACCCGTCGTCGACGCGTACATGGCCGCGCGTGCGTCAGAACATCACGACATGGACACGTTGATCGGAGTGTGCGCACAAGCCGTCGACGCGGGTGAGCTCACCGACGAAGAGGCCTTCGCGATCCTGTTCCTCCTCGTCGCCGCCGGCGGTGAATCGACGACGAGTCTCACTGGAACCGGGATCCGCATCCTCGCCGAACGGCCGGACCTCCAAGACCGTCTCCGTCGCGAACCGGAGCTCGTTCCGGCGTTCGTCGAGGAAGCCTGCAGGATCGACCCGCCGTTCCGCGGTCACTACCGACACGTCATGGCCGACACCGAACTCGGCGGGGTGAAACTCCCCGCGGGATCAACGCTCGTGCTGGCGTGGACGGCAGCCAACCGCGACAGCGACGCCTTCCCGCATCCCGATGAGATCGATCTCGAGCGACCGAACCCACGCCAACACGTGGGCTTCGGCTGGGGCATCCACCTCTGCGTGGGAGCACCGCTCGCTCGGGTCGAGGCGAAGGTCGCGTTCGAGCAGCTCCTCGCGCGGACGACATCGTTCGCGATCGATCCGTCGAGTCCACCCCTGCGGCACCACCTCAGCCTCATGATCCGCCGGCTCACGACGCTGCCGCTCATCCTCGAGGCGCAGGGCTAAGAGGTCGGCCCCGGGCACCATTGCCGATGCAATCGAGGATGGCGGCGAGGCGCGCCGGCTCGTCGGCCGCGACGTTGTGACCGGCGTCGATGTCGATGGTCGCCGACGCGCCGCAGTCGGCGGCGAGTCGCGCTTGCACCTCTCGTGACTGCAATGCGTCCCGGAGGGGGCGGACGAACGTGCGGGGGAGCTGCGGCGACACGCCGACCCAGGAGACGGGTTGCGTGATGTAGTTCAGCGAGTCGATGCCCATCGCGAGGCGCGCATCGAGCCTCGGCGCGGCCGCGTCGGAGGGCGCGAGTCGATGTCCGCGGTAGCGCTCGCGCAGCTCGAGGAGCCGGGCGCGTGTGGCTTCGTCGTGGCCGGGATTGAAGGTCTCGAGCGCGGTTCGCCCCTCGCGCGCCGCAGAGGCCCGCGACGAACACGAGATGGGTCACCCGCTCGCCGAGCCGGGCCGTGAGCGCCGGTAGCACGATGCCGCCGGCGGAATGTCCGACCAGCACGAGCGCTCCGTCGGTGACGTCGGAGACTTGGATCGCGACGCTCGCCGCCGCCTCGTCGATGGTCACTGAAGTCAAGTCGCCGGCTCGGTCCTTGCGCCCGGGGAGATCGACGGCGAGCGACGCGTGAAGCAGCTGGTCCTGGACGCGGCACCAGTCGTCTGACGTGTGGCCCGCTCCGTGGACGAGCACGATCGTCGGATCGCTCATCGGCGCCGGCCTTCGTGGCGCTGTGTCACTCGACCCTGAAGGCCGCCGCGCCGACGGCAACCACGCTGCCGTCCCGGCCTTCGTCGACGAGCGTCAGCCGACACGCGATGCGCGGGCCCCGTCCGGCGAGCGCGTCAACCTGAACGAGGAACGGACCGACCGTCCCGGGGGCGACGAAGTGCACGTCCCAGTCTTCCGCTTGGAGCGCGTCGGTGCCGGCAACCTCGGACGCCCGATCCATGGCCGCGGCCTCGAAGGCGACGTGGATCGGTCCGATGTGCAGGGAAGCCGACGTCGACGCGTGCCGGGGACCGAGTCTGGGAAGGCGCCAGCCGTCGGCGTCGCGTGTGGCACCGAACACGACGTGCAGGGGAGGTAGGTCGTCGGTAGGCGGGAGGTCGGGGGGCAGATCGACGGGCACGAAGCCCGGGGGAGCATCGCCCAGCGTCACCCCGATTCCGGTCGTGATTGCGATGGTGCGCTCAGGGTCGTCCGCATCGACGATCTCGGAACGACTGAAGCCCATCTTGCGGCCCTGGCGCACCGTGGACCGCGTCACGCGAACGGTGGCCACGTCTCGTGCGGGGTCGACGATGTGCAGGCCGTAGGCGACGGGTGCCGGTACGACGTCGCGGTCACGCCAGCCGCCGGTCTCCGGTGCGGCGATCGCAAGCGGCGCGGCCATGATTCCGCCGGCGGGGTTTCGCATGTCGCGCCGAAGTCGCATGGTGTCGGGATCTTCGACCTGGTTGAACCCTCTCCCCAGGTACCAGTAGGTCAAGAGCCCACTGGGCCCCATCATCTCGCGGAGCCGCTCCCAGTACTCCTCCGCCGGACCGTCGCGAATGTCATGCACCATTCGGGTTCCTCCTTCTCACGTGTTCCCGATCGCGAACCACTTTTCGATGTCGGTGCGGATGACTTTGCCCATCGCGTTGCGGGGCAGCGGACAGATGCGCCAGTCCTCGGGCACCTTGTACCGGGCGAGTTGGCGGGCGCAGTGCGAGGCGAGCGTCGGCGCGTCGAGTTCGACACCAGGATCCAGCTCGACCGCCGCGGCGACGCGCTGGCCGAGGCGTTCGTCCGGGATGCCGACGACCGACGCCCCGCTCACACCGTCGAGTTGCAGCAGCACGCGTTCGACCTCCGCCGGATAGACGTTGGCGCCTCCTCGGAGGATGAGCGCATGTCGGCGATCCCGGACGAACAGGTTTCCGGCGCCATCGAGTTGTCCGATGTCGCCGGTGTGGAGGACGCCGTCCTGCACCGTCGCCGCGGTCGCCGCCGATTGGCCGAGGTACCCGAGCATCGGGCGATAGGCGTTCGCCCACGGCCCCGATGCGCAGGCGCGCACGGTGACCTCGCCGGTCTCGCCAATTGGGAGCACCGCGCCGACGTCGTCGCAGATCTCGACGATGAGGTGGGGGAGCGCGGTGCCGCTCGATTCGGCGACCGCGCTACCAGCTCGGTCTTCGATGGTCACGATGGTCGGCGCTTCCGTCAATCCATAGGTCGCGTAGACGCGCGTGGCAAACCGGGTCTCGAACGCGTCGCGCACGGAAGCCGGAAGGAAGGTGCCACCGGTCCAGACCTCGGTGAGGCTCTGAAGGTCCTCGACGGCGACGTCTGCGGAGCCGGTCAACCCGTGCAAGAGCGTGGGCACGCCGAACCAGGTGTTGACCGCTTCGTCGCGAATCGAGGTTGCGACCCCGCTCGGATCGACACGATCCATGAGGATCTGGGTCCCGCCTGCTTGCGCGACGAGCAACGTGCTCGTGACCTGCATGTTGAGGATCGTCAGCGCGGCGCAATCCCCCTTCCGCAGTGAAGGTCCGAATCCGCGCGTGGCCGTGAGCACCGCGCCCGGCAACAAGACGTTGTGATGAGAATGCACCACGCCCTTCGGTCGCCCGGTCGTGCCACTCGTGTACGCGATTCCCGCCGCCTCGCTCCGACGCGAGTGAACGCGGGGATATCGGTTGCCTGGGTATTCGATCGGCTCGTGCATGACGACGAATGATCGGATCGGCTCGTGGGCGCGCGCGACGGCGTCGTCATCGGTGATCAGCAGGCACGCGTCGGCATCGTCGAGGATGAACTGCTTCTCGGGCGGAGCGAGGTTCCGATTCATCCCGAGCCAGATCGCACCTAGGCGTAGCACCGCGTAGAAGGTCACGACCACGGCGCTGGTGTTGGGGAGGCTCACTGCGACCACTTCGCCGCGATGCACGCCGCGGTCGTGGAGCGCCCATGCGGCTCGATCCACTGCCGCGTCGAGCTCTTCGTAGGTCATGCGGGCGTCGCGTGCGACCAGTGCGACGCGCGTCGGGTCGTCGTGCAGAGGCCGCTCGAGGGCGTCGCCTGCGGACTTCGGGAGAAGCTCGCGCCAATCGGGCATGACTGCCTCGGAGAATCCGAATAGTCGATACGGGAGGGTCCTGTTCTACCAGGAAATGTCAGCGCCGTCCGCCGGGGGCGGTGGCCTCATCGGGTTGGTACGGCACGCCCGAGCAGGAGGCTGATCAGCCCCGTCGCTTCGACGCCGATGCTTCGAGGCCCAACCCCCACGCACAGAATTCCCAGAGGTCGTCGGCCGTGACCGGTCGCCGGTGTTCGGACCACAGGATGCGGGCGTGGATCGCAGCCAGCACCGTGTCGTAGATGAGTTGCGCGGTCTTTGCCGGATCGAGCGTTCTCCGCAGGCGGCCCGACTGCGCCGCGGCCTCCACCAGCTCGATCACCAGGGCAAGCTGTGGCTGCGAGGCACGCTCGAGGTCCTCGGGGCGGGTCTCGACCAGCCGGTAGTGATAGGTCGTCACTGCGCGCGTTGCAGGTCCGGGGTTCTCGGTGAGCTCGTAGCAGCCGTCGATGTACGCGCGAATCCGCTGCACGGGGTCGGATTCGGCGGCACACCGTTCGCGGAAATGCGGTACGACATGGTTCGCCAGGATGGTCTCGTGCACCGCGACGAGGAGGTCGTCCTTGCTGGCGAAGAAGTTGTAGAAGGTCCGTATCGACATGCGCGACCGTTCGACGACCTCTTGCACGGTGAAGTCCATGCCGCCTTGGTCCTGCATGAGCTCCATCGCGGCGGCGACGAATCGATCAGTGCGCTCCTGAGCCCGGGCGCGTGCCGCTTGCAGCGATCGATCAACGCTCTGCCGCTTCCATTCGGGGATGGCTTCATCGGTGGCGAGGGCTTCCGCCGTTCCGCCGGTCGAGTCTCGACGAGCCATGTCACGCGTGCCCTTCAGCTTCGAGCGCGAAGAACACGCTCATTGGTGTATCTCATGGTCGAGAATTTCGGTTCTCGGGATCCTATCCCGACGTCCCGCGGAGCTCGCCTGCATCGTGGCGCTGCTCGCGGACGACGGCGAATGAAGGCGGCCTGCGACATGACAGTCTTGCTTCTACTCATGGTAGAGGCATATTCTCCGTACGGATCGACGGCGGGTCGAGCGAAGTCCTGCGCGGTCTCATCGCCCAACAATCGCTCGGACTGCCGCGAAGCCGTCCTCGAACCTGAACGACCGAGCGTCCACCACCCGACCCCGGCGAGCGCGCCGGGAAGGAGGCATGAGCAGTGGTCCGAGCAGCAGAAGCGCGTGAATGGGCACCCGGCGCGCTCCGGGGGATGATCGACTCGCTCTACACGCCGTTCAGTGGGCCCGGAGGCGAGGAGATCGACGAGACGGCACTGCGCGGTCTCGTCGACCACTGCATCGGCGCGCTCGACCACGACGGCATCTGGGTCGGCGGCCTGGTGGGGGAGTACTGGGCGCTCAGCACGCAGGAGCGCAAGCGCGTGGTGGAGATCGGGGTGGAACAGGCCCGCGCCATCAAACCGGGGGCAATCGTCGAGGCGTGCCCCGCGAGTACGAATGTGATCGAGACCGTCGAGCTCGCGAATCACGCGGCGGCGACCGGGGCCGACATCTGCTTCCTGATCCCCCCGTACTTCGAAGCCCGAGGGTACGACTCGATGCGGGAGGTCCTCCTCTATGTGACCGAACGCACCGACGTCGCGCTCGGCCTGTTCAACACGCACGCGGCCGGATGGATCCTCACCCCCGACGAGTGCTCTCAACTCGTCGACGAGTTCCCGGCGATCTGCGCGGTCAAGAACGGAATGTTCCGTCCCAGCCACACCGCTGCGCTGCACCGGCTGCAGCCGGAGCTGGTGATCTGGGAATGCGACATGCTTGCGTACCGCGGAGGCTTCCTCCGCCGGGGGATCGTGAGCGCCGGAATCCTCGGCGGCTCGGGGTACCTCTACGACCTCCCGGACAACCGTCTCTACAGCGCGCAGTGGGACCTGATCGTGTCGGACAAGCTCTCCGAGGCAATCGACCACTGGTACGACTCGGGTCTCGACGAGCTCGTGACGAGCCTGCACCGCGCCTTCGGGGCGTCCAATGTCGAATCGACGTACAGCCACTGGGGTTCGGCGTTCAAGGCCGCGGCAGCCGAGCTCGGCTTGCCGGTCGGCGACTACGCGTGCTCCAGGCCTCCACAGCCACCCCTGCCGGACGCCATGCGCTCGGCCATTCGAGCCGCGTACGAAGCGGCCGGCTTCCTCGGCGATCAGTCGTAGCGGCTCGATCGCGGCTCACCGGATCGAGGTCGCCATCGCCGTAGCTGTCACCGGTCTCGAAGTCGACGTGGTGATGAGGGTCGCGGACCTGGGTCTTGCCGATTCTGCTCTGCACGCGCCGGCGGCCGGATCTGGCCACGCCGACTTCTTTCCCGACTTCGTCGACAAGGCGGCGGTGCTCATCGTGCGGCTCGCCCGGAATCTTCCGTTGCCGGATGGCAACAAGCGCGGCGGCCTGGGTCGCGCCGCGTGCCTGTGTCGATCTCAACGGCTGGGTCTGGAACCCGAGACCCGATCTCGACGAGGCGGAGCACGCCGTGGTCGCGGTTGCTGCGGGCGCCTGGGACGAGGCGGCGACCGCAGACTGTCTTCGTCAGCACCTCGTACCGCGGAACGAGTCCTGACTTCGTCGCGCAGGTGATCAGTCCTCATTCCGTTGCTGCGAGTTCCAGCGCCTCGTGATCACGGCCAGCATCTCCGGTCTGAACGTTGGCCGATCCGACGCCATGCCGCGGCGTCAGTCGCGACGGTCTTCGCGGCGTTCCTTGCGCCGCCGGTGGCGCCGCATCACCCCGAGGCCGAACCACACGAGTGCCCCGAAGAGCGCCACGATGATCGTGTAGAGCCACAGCGGCCACGTGAAGTCGACCATGAGGAACTTGAACTTCACGTCCTCGGTGTTCTGCACGACGAAGATCACCAGCACCGCGAGGCCACCCAGGGTGGCAATCGCTCCGCCGCTGAGCTTGTTGCCGTCGGAGCTGCCCGCGCTCTGCTGGTTCATGTCGCCCCCCGGTCGGTGGATCGCCATGGTGACACGCGGAACCGGCGATCAGGCGGACCATGCGGGGTCGCGGCCGGTGAGCGCGAGCAGCCGGTCGAGCGGTGAGGCGTCGGCGGCGGGCGTGACCACCGGGCCGAACGCGGGTTCGCGCACCGCGTCCATCCCCGGCCATGGTGGCGAGATCCCGCGGGATGCGGGCCCGCCAGTCGTCGGTGAGGCGGGCTCGGTCGCCGAGCGGCGGCGGTGACGCGTTCACGCCGTCCTCCTTGCGCGCCGCCGCAGCGAACGCAACGGCCAGCCCGCCGATGTGGTCCACGAGATCGCCGACCGTGTAGTCGGGGCAGGGGAGCGCCCAACTGGGCGTCATCGACCTGCTCGACGAGCGAGCACAGGTACCGAGTCGCGGGGTGGAGATCCTGCATGTCGTGCTCCTCGGGATCGGGGATACGACGGTGCAAACTCCGGCGCGGCGCGGAACCGAGCGGTCAGGGAGCGGCGATCTCCGAGCCGTCCGTGCCCTGGTGGACGGTCGCTCCGACCAACGTGTGGACGTCGAGCGCGAACTGCTCGACCGCGTGCCAGTCGGTGTACTCGTAGTCGTGGTGCATGTCGGTGTCGCCGCCCTCCCGCCGGACGATGGCGCGCATGACGTGGCGCTTGAACCAGCCGTACTGCGTGTAGACCAACGCCCCGGCGAACAGGCCCACGAGGTCGGGGTCGAAGCCGGTCCGGTCGATGAGCTCCTGCACCAGCCCCTGCGCGGTCGCGGTGTGCTCGGCGTCGGGGTTGACCGATGTGAGGCTCACCTGGAACAGGGCCGCCGGGCGACGCTGGAGGGCGTCGGCGTGATCGCGCAGGTAGCGCGTGAGGGCCTTGCTGTGGTGGACCGCGTGGATGGAGTCGCCGACCACGACGCCGTCGTACCCGTCGGGGTCGGGTGCACCGGCCACGTCGTGGATGTCGACGTGGTCGCCGCCCGCTCGGAGCACCGCCGCGACGTGGTCGGCGATCTTCGCCGTCTGGCCTTCGGAGGTGTGGAACACGACGAGGATCTTGGTCATGCGCCGAGTATGACGACGGCGGGGGTCCCGAAACAGGGGACGAAGGTCCTTCAGTCGTCGAGGCGTGCCGCGAACACGGCCGCCTGGGTACGGCGCTCCATGCCCAGCTTGGCCAGCAGGCTCGACACGTAGTTCTTCACCGTCTTCTCGGCCAGGTGGATCTCGTCGGCGATCTGGCGGTTGGTGAGCCCGTCGGCGATCAGCATCAGGATGCGACGCTCCTGCGGGGTCAGGCGTGCGAGCCGCTCGTCGGTCGGCGTCGGGGTGCGGAGCTTCGTCAGGAGTCGCTCGGTGACGAGCGGATCGAGCAACGACTCGCCCGCGCCGGCGCGGCGGACGGCATCGAGGATGTCGGTGCCGCGGAGCTGCTTGAGGAGGTAGCCCGAGGCGCCCGCGACGACGGCCTGGAGCAGGGCCTCGTCGTCGGAGTACGACGTGAGCATCAGGCACGCGATCTCCGGATGACGCGAGCGGATCTCGCGACACACGTCGACGCCGTCACCGTCGGGGAGGCGGACGTCGAGGAGGGCGACGTCGGGGCGGGTCGCCGGGATGCGGGCGAGCGCGCGCTCGGCGGTGTCGGCCTCGCCGGCGACGACGAGGTCGTCCTCGGCCTCGATGAGCTCGCGGACGCCGCGGCGCACGACCTCGTGGTCGTCGAGCAGGAAGATGCGGAGCGGGTCGCCGGCCACGGGGTCAGGCTAGCGAGCCACGCTCACCCGTCGAGCGGGAAGCGCAGGCCGGAGATCCGGTCGCTCGGCACGCGTGGGGCGTCGGAATCGGCCGACGCCTCGACCCGTCCGACGACGAGCACGCTCCAGCCACTCGTGTGGTCGGCGTCGAACGCGTCCGCCTCGAAGGCGACCACGGCGCCGGCGAGGGATGCGCCGGTGAGCGAGACCGGGGTCGGGGTGAACACGATGTCGTCGTTGACCAACTGGTAGCGCACGGGAAAGATCGCAGGGAGGGCCCCCACGCTCACGCCCACCCGGCCGATCCCGCCGGCGCGTAGCAGTGCCCGACATTCGTCGGGGGAGAGTTCGGCGCCGCTGTCCACGATGCCATCGGACCGCGCCCGGGCCCCGGAAACCAGGGGATTTGGTCCCGATCGGTCAAGGGTGCAGCGGGACCTGCCACCGAAGTCGTGTGCCACTCTCGGGACCGGGACCGATCTCGAACGAGCCGCCGAGGTCGGCAGCGCGACCGGTGACGTTGGCGAGGCCGTGGCCGGTACCGGTGGCCAGATCGGCCACGCCGACGCCATCGTCGGTCACCTCGAGGATGAACGTGTCCGGCGCGGCGACGACGTGGACGTCGGTCGCCGTCGCGTGCGCGTGACGGCCGACGTTGGTGAGTGCCTCGCGGAGCACCGCCAGCACTTGTTCCGCAACCACCTCGCCCATCGTGTCGATCGGACCGTCGAACCGCACCCGGGGATCGTGGCCCAGCGCAGGTCGTGCCTCGGCGACGACGCGCAGCAGTTCGGACCGGAGTCCCGAGGATCCGGCGCGGCCGCGGTCCTGGAGGTCGAAGATCACCGAGCGCAGCTGTCGGATGGTGTCGTCGAGGTCGTCGACGACGCGGGCGACGCGACTGGTGACTTCGGCGTCGTCGGATCGCGAGACGACCGCTTCCAGTGACATGCCCGCGGCGAACAGGCGCTGGATCACGTGATCGTGCAGATCGCGCGCGATGCGCTCATGGTCCTCGAGGAGGCGCACCTGCTCTTCGGCGGTGCGCAGGAGGTGTTCGGCGCTGCGGCGCGCGGTGACGTCGCGGACGACGGCGATGGTGCGCTCGGTGTCGAGCGGGCTCAGGCTGACCTCGACCGGGAACTCGTGGCCGTCGCGGTGCCGACCGACAAGATCGACGCCGATGCCCATCGGCCGCGTGTGCGGATCGGTCGCGTACGACGCCCGGTCCGCTTCGTGGATCGTCCGGAGCTGGGGCGGGAGGAGCATCTCCACGGGATGCCCGACGAGCTCGTCGCGCCCGTAGCCGAAGAGCCGCTCGGTCTGGACGTTGACCAGCAGCATGGTGCCGCAGGCGTCGACCATGACGAAGCCGTCGGGCGCCGCCTCGATGATGCGCCAGAACCGCTCGGCGTCGTCGACTTCGAGCGCGTCGCGATTCGGTTCCTCGGGCACTGGGCGCCTCGTCCTGGTGCGATCACAGCCGGTCGGACGGCGCGGAGTGTATGCGGTGGTGGCGAGGACGTTCGGCCCTGGCGTCGGCATCCGCCTGGGCGCACGATGAACGCATGGACCCACGTGTCGCGGAGTCGGCACCGCGTACCGTCGCCGATCTCCACTTGCCGGCACCGGTGTGGCTCGACGAGCACGCCACGCTGCGCGACGTCGCCCGGATGATGACGGCGGCCGGAGTGTCCGCGGTGATCGTCGGCCGGGACGCGGCGATCATCACTGAACGCGATCTCGTGTGCGCGCTCGCCTGCGACGAGCCCGCCGATGCGCCCGCCGTCGACCTCCTCACCCACGACACGCTCCGGTGTCCCGTGTCGGAGCCCGTCGCCGCCGCGCTGGCCGAGATGCTGCATTCGGGAGTCCGTCACCTCGTGGTGGTCGACGGGCAGGGCGCGCCGTGTGCGGTGCTCCCGCTGGCGGCCGCCGCCGCCGGCGTGCTCGAGGCGACCGCGGTCCCGACCTGGTTGTCGGCATTGCGGATCGTCCTACGCGTCGAGGAGGTGGACCGGTGAATCGACGCGCCGCGTCCGCGGTCGGGGTGAGTGGTGCCCTGGCCGGCGCGGTGCTCGTCGTCGCGTACCGGTCCCGGGTCGAACCCTGGTTGCGCAGTTGGGGTGCGACGGCAGCCGAGGATGCGTGCGCGTTGCCGGTCGACACGCTCGTCGACCCCGGGGTCGACCACGTCACGCGTGCGATCACCGTGCACGCCCCGATCGACGATGTCTGGCCGTGGCTCGCGCAGATCGGCCAGGACCGTGCCGGGTTCTACAGCTACAGCCGGCTCGAGAACCTCGTCGGGGCGGGAATGCACAACGCCGCGGCGATCCATCCCGAGTGGCAGCACCGCGAGGAGGGCGATTCGGTGTGGTTGGCGAGTGAACGCCGCTGGGGCGATCGCGGCCGTCAGCTCGCCGCGATCGTCGACGCGCCGCATGCGCTCGTACTCGTCTCGCCCGACGACTGGGCGCGGTTGCAGCGGGGCGAGCGTGCGCACGGGGCATGGGGGTTCTTCCTCGAGCCGCACGGTGACTTCCGCACGCGGCTGCTGGTCCGCAGCTCGGGTGGGCCGGTCGGTACGCACCTGTTCGACCTCGTCCACTTCGTGATGGAGCAGAAGATGATGCGGGGTCTCCGCGACCGAGCAGAAGCGGCAACGAGCTGACGCGCGAACGGCCTTCAGCCGTCGTCGGCGACGCCCGACGACTGCCGGGGTGGACTGACCTAGATTCCAGCGATGTCCAACGGTGAGGTACGCGTCGAGTACGACGGCCATCTCGCGGTGCTCACGCTCGACCGCCCGGACCAGCTCAACGCGATGAGTGACCACATGGAGCAGCAGCTCTGGGCAGCGTTCGAGGAGCTCGACGCGCGCGACGACGTCTACTGCATCCTGTGGCGCGCCGAGGGCCGCGCGTTCTCGGCCGGGCGAGACGTGAGCGAGCTCGGCAACCGGGGTGAGGGCGAGAGCGACTACCAATACATCGCGTTCGGTCACGGCAACACGCACCGGTTCCTGGTGCCGCCGCGGGTGCCGATCGTCTGCGCCATCCAGGGTTGGTGCATCGGCGGGATGTGGGAACGGTCGCTGCTGTGCGACGTGCGCATCGCGGCCGACGACGCCAGGTTCCGTCTTCCCGAGCTTGCACACGGGTTGATCCCCGACTCCGGCGGTACCGCGCGGCTCTTCCAGATCTGCGGCCCGGCGCTGGTGAGCGACCTCGTCCTGACCACGCGTGTGCTCGACGCCGACGAGGCGCTCCGTCACGGGATCGTGTCGCGTGTCGTCCCGCGTGCCGAGCTCGACGCCGAGGCCCGCAAGGTGGCGGCGACCATCGCCGCCATGTCGCCGCTCGCAGTGCGGGCGTGGCGCCAGAACCTGCTCGACATCGCGACACCGACGGTGCAGAAGGCGATCCACGACGAGCTGTTGGCGCAGATGCTCGTGTACACCTCGGAGGACTTCGCCGAGTTCCGCGCCGCCCGCGCCGAGGACCGCCCGCCGACGTACCGCATCACCTGAGCGGGCAACTGTTCTGGCGTCACTGGTGCGCCGTAGTGGCGCGCACGAAAGACGCCAAAACGACGTGGTGGTGGCGCTACATCGGGTTCCAGGTGGGGTCGCGCTTCTCGACGAAGGCGCGGCCGGCTTCGGTCATGTTGCGGGTGAAGGTGCCGAGCACCTGGGTGCGGTTCTCCAGCTCCATCGCGTGACGGAGGCTGGGGGCGTCGAGGTTGGCCCACATGCCCAGCTTGGTCATGTAGACGCCGTACTCGCTGTTGTCGGTGATGAGACCGGCCAGCTCCGTGGCCGCGTCGAGGAGCGCGTCACGCGGGACCACGCGGTTGAGCATGCCGAAGCGCATCGCCTCGTCGGCGCGGAAGCGACGACCGGTGAGCATCAGCTCGGCGGCGATGGTGGGCCCCACGACGCGCGGCAGCCAGTAGCTGGTGCCGACGTCACACGACGAGAGGCCGACCCGGATGAACTGCGCGCCGAAGACGGCATCGTCGCTCGCGACCCGGAGATCGGCCGCGAGCGAGATCGCAAGCCCACCGCCGACCGCGGCCCCGTGCACCGCGGCAATGACCGGCTGCGGCAGCTCGTGGATCGCCAGCATCAGCTGCGCGAGGTTGTCCTGGATGAAGTGGATCGCGCCGACCGGGCCGCGGTCCTGGGCTTCCGGAGGCGTCGTGTCGTCGCCGGTCATGTTGGCACCGGCGCAGAAGCCGCGACCGCGGCCCGCGAGCACGACCGCGCGCACGGAGCGGTCGTTGCGGAGATCGGCGAACACCGCGCGCAGCTCGCCGACCATCGCGGTGGTGAGCGCGTTGTAGCGGTCGGGATCATCGAGCTCGACCAGCGCGACACCGTCGCTGACTTCGGACCGCGCGACGACGCTCACGGCGCGACGGACATCAGGTCGGCAAGACCGGTAGGCGCATGGGCACCGATGCTCGCGTGCTCGAACAGGCCGAAGCCCTCGGCGCCGTCGCACACCGCGCGCGCGACGTGGTCGATGTTGCCGAACGGGATGCGCGGCGCGATGGCAGGGTCGGTGAGGTCGACGACGACCGACTCGGCCCATCCCGCGCCCTTCCACTGGCCGTGGGCCCAGTCGGCGTCGCCGTAGCCCGGCCCGAGGTGCAGCGGCACGAAGCCGAGCGTGTCGATCTCGACGGTCACCGGGGTGCCGAGCATGTCGTGCATCCGCAGCGTCGCGTGCTCGGGGTGCCGCGAGCCGGAGCGGTAGCTGATGTCGTAGACCGGCCAGCCGAGCTGCTCGATCCGGCCGTCGGCCCACACCCGCTTGGCGTCGTTGAGCGTGCGGTAGCCGTCGGGCCGCTCCTGGGCCATCACGATGATCGAGAACTCCTCGAAGCGCAGCGGCACGTACAGCCACCAGAAGCCGCCGGTGCCGGTGCCGGTGTCGTCGGCGGTGCGGCCGGGCGCATCGGCGTCGCCGACCGGGCGGATCCCCCACGACCGGTCACGGCTCCCGAGCCAGGTCGACGGCTCGACCGCGATCGTGTCGCCACCCACGCGCACCTCGCCCGTCCACGTCCCGAGCTGCGCGAAGCGTGTGCTCTGGAGGATGGTGCGGAACCCGTTGTTGATGAGGTGGGCTTCCTCTTCGACCGCGTCGAACGAACCCTCCCACGTGAGGTCGAGGCCGACGCCGTGGTCGTCGCCGTCGCAGATCACGCGCACGCTGCTGCAGCGGCTCGAGTACCTCGATGCGGTACGGACCGACCTGCTGGTGCATGCGATCGGGGCCCAGCGCGTCGGAGAAGCGTGCGGTGCGGACGGTGTCGCCGACCTTCACCGTCGCGTACGCGTCGACCACGCCGAGGTTCGCGTAGGTGCCGAGCCCGGTGATCACGAACACGTCGCCGGTGCGGTCGTGCGCGTTGAAGTAGCAACGGTCGTAGAAGTTCTTGTCGCTGGTGCCCACCTGGCTCATGGACATCGGCGTCTGGTGGACGGGGAACTCGTCGAGAGGATGCAGCATGCGGCGAAACTAGTTCCCTTGGTCAAGCAATGAGACGGCTCGCAGCGTCCGCGCCATGGGCTCGGCGCCGCCGGCGGCCAACCCCTGATTGAACACCTCGTAGGCGAACCAGGGGTCGGCACCGATGGCGTCGAGCGTCCGGAGGAGCCGCGCGATGTCAACCGTGCCCTCGCCCGGGAGTCGGCGGTTCCCCAACGCCTGCTCCATGTAGTCCCCGCTCGCGGCACGCGGTGGCACGGTGTCGCATGCCTGCACGTAGTGGATGCGCTCGCCCGGGATCTGCTCCAACAGATCGAAGTTCGGCCCGCCATCCTGATGTTGCCAGTGCATCATGTCGATGACGATGCCTCCGTTCGCAACACCGGATCCCTCCACGACCCGCCACGCGGTCGCCAGGTCCGGCATCCCCGACCACGGGAAGAACTCGATGCAGACGCGGAGATCACTCGTGGCAGCCTGGTCGCAGAGCGATCGGAACCCAGCCACCGCCGTGTCGAGTGAAGTCAGCGATGGCTCGAGCGTGCACGCGAGCACGGTGTCGGCTCCGAGTGCGGCCGCGACCTCGGAGGTGGCCGTGATCTCGGCGTCGAGCGCGTCGCTCGGACCATCGACCCACTGCGTCACGGCCTCCACCGCCCGAACGCGGATTCCCACCGAGTCGAGGAGGGCACGCGTCCGCTCGGTGCCGTACCTCGTCGCCCAGAATGACCACAGCGAGAAGGAGGTGAATCCCGCGTCGGCCGACGTGTGCACCACACGCTCGAACGCCTCGTCGTCGGCCCCCATCGGATCCGGCAGGAGGATGGCGGGGCAGATGCCGACGACGTCGGGCTGGAGGGGCATGGTGGTCCTCGTCGTGTTCGTCGGGACGGGTTGCGACCAGCACCGTAGAGTGCCCGGCATGGACGAGTCCACGATCGCCCCGGCGCTCGACGAGCTGCGCGGTCTGGTGACGACCGACGGCGGCGACATGACCCTGATCGGGGTCGACGGTTCGACCATCCGGCTGCAACTCGTCGTCGAGAACGCGCACTGCGTCGAGTGCGTGATGCCGCGCCGGTTCCTCGAACAGATCGCGCTCGACATCTTCCGCCGGAACGGTGTCGAGACCGACGCCGTCGCGATCGACGACCCGCGCGAACATCCCGACTTCGTGATGCCCGAACACTGAGGAGATGTAGCGGAGCCGTGCTCGGAGGGCGGGACGGCGCAGCGGAATCGACCATCGAGGAGGAGACAGCGATGCGACTGCAGGACCGGGTGGCGATCGTCACCGGAGGGGGAAGTGGGATCGGCACGGCCTACGCGCGGCGGTTCGTCGCCGAGGGCGCCAAGGTGATGATCGCCGACATCGGTGAGGAGCAGGGGCAGAAGGCGGCCGCCGAGCTCTCGCAGGCCGGCGACGTCGAGTTCGTACGGACCGACATCGCCGACCCCGCGAGCGTGCAAGCTGCGGTCGACGCGACGGTCGCGCGCTTCGGCCGGGTCGACATCCTCATGAACAACGCCGCGATCTACGGCGACTACGACGGCGGCGACAACAGCCTCGAGTATCTGAAGCAGGTGTTCGACGTGAACCTGCACGGGCAGTGGGTGATGGCCCGGGCCGTTGCGCCGTTGATGGTCGGGCAGCGGTGGGGGCGCATCGTCAACGTGGCGTCGATCGCGGCGTACCTGCACCAGTTGAGCTCGATGGCGGATCCCGACAACTTCGAACTGAGCAACTACGCGTACATGCAGTCGAAGTGGGGGGTGCTGGGCCTCACCCGGCACATGGCTGGACAACTCGGGCAGTTCAACGTGACCGTCAACTGCATCGCGCCCGGACTGGTGAACACCGAGGCCACCGAGAAGCAGGTGCCGACCGATTTCCAGCCCATGTTCGCCACCATGTCGGCGATGCGGCAGAACGCCGAGCCCGAGCACATGGTGGGCGTCGCGGTGTTCTTCGCGTCGAGCGACGCCGACCTCGTGAACGGTCAAGTGATCGTGGTCGACGGCGGCAACGTGATGCCAGTGTGATGGGCGCCGATGCCGAGATCCGCACCCTGCTCGCGCGCATCGCGCAGCTCGCCGACACCGGCGACCTCGACGAGTACCTGACCTGCTTCACCGACGACGCGGTGTGGGCGATGCCCGACAACCCCGCCGTGGGCATGAAGGCCAACGCCAAGCGCGGGCACGCGGAGATCCGCGAGGGCGCGGAGGAGCGCCGCGCCAGCGGGTTGCAGGGCCCGGGGACCGAGAGCAGGCACGTGCTCTCCACGGTGGCGATCACGCTGGAGAGCGAGGAACGCGCGACGGCGCGGTCGTACTTCATGTTCTACGGCACGACGTCGACCACACCGACGTTGCGGACGATGGGTCAGTACGACGATGTCCTCGTGAAGGGCGAGCGCGGTTGGCAGCTCGCGCACCGCACGATCACCGTCGGTTGACGTCGACGGCGGAGCAGGTCAGCGGGCAGTCGGCGCTGGTGAGTGAGGAATGCAGACCCCCGACGACGTGATCGCGAGGCAGACCACCGGACCCGTCGGCTGGCTGGAGCTCTTCTACGACCTCGTGTTCGTGGCCGCGGTGGTCACCTTCAGCGACGCCATCAGCTTCGAGCCGAACCTCGGGCGCATCGGCGCGGTCGACGCCGCGTTCGCCGCCATGTGGCTGATCTGGTTGGCCACCACCATCCACGCCAACCGCTACCGCGACGACGGCGCGGTGCAGCGGGTGCTGGTGCTGGCGCAGATGCTCCTCCTCACCGTGAACGCGCTCGCGGTCGGCGACGGCTTCGAAGCGCATCCGGGGCTGATCTCGGTCACCTACGCGCTGCTCGCGCTCGACGTCGCGATCATGTACGCACGCGCGGTTCACGGACACGACGAAGCCGCCCACCTCGCGAGGGTGCGCCGCAACCAGTACTGCGCCGCCGCGTTGCCGATCGTCCTCGCCGCGTTCACGCCCGAGGCGCCACGCGTCGCGCTCTGGCTGATCGGGCTCGTGCTGCTCGCGTGGCCGACGCTCGGCTTCCGCTTCGGTCGACTCGGTGTGATCCCGCCTTTCGACGAGCACCACTTCGTCGAACGACTCGGCCTGCTGACGATCATCGTGTGCGGCGAGTCGTTCGTGAAGGTGTCGCTCCTCGCGGCCGACGGCAGCCTCGACGGCATCGACCTCGCGGTCCTCGTCACCATGTTCGTCTTCGTCTTCGCGGTGTGGTGGGGCTACTTCGACGACGTCCCGAACGCGGGGATCCGCCCCGAGCCGATCCGTACCACGGGCTGGCTGGTCGGACACCTGGTCGTGCAGCTCGCGCTCGTCGCCAGTGCAGTGGGGTACGCCAAGGTGCTGGGCTACGAGCTCGGTACGACGCTCACCGGCGACAAGTCACTGCTCCTCACGGTGCCGCTCGTCGGTGTGCTCCTAGGCCTCGCGCTGATCGGGGTGTGCACCCGGCGGACGCCGCAGCGGGCGTTGGTGCTGCTGCGCCTGGGGGTCGCGGCGGCAGTCGTGTTCGTCGGCCTGCTCACCTGGCACGTCGAGTGGATCAGCGCCGACGGCGGCGCCGTCGTCCTTGCCGGCACCGCCCTCGGCTACGCGGCGGTGGCCACACCGATCCTGCGTCGCACCCACGTCTGAGGGGGCCCCGGAGCTCTCTTCGCTCCTCGGGCCCTTCGTGCGGTACAAAATATACGACCCGAACTTCCACGACCGGGGAGATCATCATGGCCACGGCGACCACGGACCACTACACGATCATCTCGGCCGACACGCACGCCGGCGCGAACCACGAGACGTACCGCGAGTTCCTCGACCCGAAGTACGTCCCCGACTTCGACGCGTGGCGTGAGAAGTACAAGAACCCCTGGAAGGACCTGCGCGACACCAGCCTGCGCGTCCGCAACTGGGACGACGAGCGGCGCAACACCGACCAGGAGGCCGACGGCGTCGTCGGCGAGGTGATCTTCCCCAACACGGTGCCGCCGTTCTTCCCGAGCTTCGTCCTGTTCGCGCCGCCGGCGAAGCCCGACGACTACGAGCACCGCCACGCCGGCATCCAGGCCCACAACCGGTGGATGGTCGAGTTCTGCTCGCACTACTCGGAGCGGCGCGCCGGGATCGGCCAGATCTTCCTCAACGACGTCGACGATGCCATCGAGGACGCCAAGTGGATCAAGGAGCACGGTCTGCGCGGCGGCGTGCTCCTCCCGAACATCGCGCCCGACGTGAAGTGGGTGAAGCCGCTCTACGACCCGGTCTACGACCCGCTGTGGGCGGTGCTCGAGGATCTCGAGATCCCGGTGAACGCGCACGGTGGCACCGGGTCGCCCGACTACGGCCGGTACGCGTCGGTCCCGATGATCATGATCAGCGAGGTGGGCTTCTACTCGCAGCGCCCGTTCGTGCACATGATGCTCAGCGGCGTGTTCGAGCGGTTCCCGCGCCTGAAGTTCGTGATGACGGAGATGGGCGCGGCGTGGATCCCGCCGTTGCTCACCCAGCTCGACGCGATCATCGCCAACGTCCGCAAGGGCGAGATCGGTGAGCTCAAGTACACGGCCGAGAACGCGTTGGCGCGCTCGGCGACGGAGTACTTCAACCAGAACTGCTGGGTTGCGGCGAGCCAGCCCGGTCCCGCCGACGCCCGGGCCCGCGAGATCATGGCTCCCGACCGCTTCATGTGGGGCAGTGACTACCCGCACGACGAAGGCACCGGGCCGTTCACGACCGAGCACCTGCGCCAGGTGTTCCACGACGTCGATCCCGCCGAGCTCAAGCGCATCCTGGGGGAGAACGCGGCGAAGCTCTACGACTTCGACCTCGAGGCGCTCGCGCCACTGGCGGAGCAGATCGGACCGACGGTCGGGGAGATCGCCCAACCGCTGCGTGAGCTCCCGGAGAACCCGAACAGCGCGCTGCTCAAGGGTCAGGGTCAGCGGATCGCCTGACGCTCCGTGCTGTACGGCAGCACGAAGTAGATCGCCACGGCGCCGCACACCACGAGCGCGGCGTACGGGCTCAACAGCGAGAGCAGGGTCGCGACCGCATACGCGGCGGGACCGCGCCATGTCCGGCGCAACGCGAGCGCGACGCCGGCGTCGGACAGGCTTGCCTCGCGAAGATCGGGATGGCGCGCCAGGTAGTACCAGAGCCAGACGAAGCCGAACCCCACGAGCAGGTAGGTGAGGCAGTAGATGACGGCGGCGGCGCGCCCGCCGTCGGGGTCGCGGAGGTACGCCGCGAGCAGTGCGGTCGGGAACGGGATGAACGCGATCGCCATCAACAGGAACAGGTTGACGAAGAGCAGGCCGCGGTCGACGGTGCGGATGTGACTGCAGAGGGCGTGGTGGTTCACCCACATGATCCCGATGGTCACGAAGCTGACGACGTACGCGGCGTACGACGGCCACTGGTGCGCGAGGGCGTCGAGCAGGTGGTCGCCCTTCACGTCGGGGACGCTGATCTGGAGGATGAGCAGCGTGATGGCGATCGCGATCACGCCGTCGCTGAACGCTTCCACCCGGCTGGTCTCCACCGCGCCGAGTATGCCGTGCGCGGAGGCGAAAGGAACGCGTCACGGTGTCGGGCATGTCGTTGGGACGGCGCCGAATCGCATCAAGACGCTTCCCGTAGACGCGCGCAGGGCGTAGAACGGGAACGCGATGCAGAAGCCGGCGTCGCGTGCCGATGGAGGTGTTCATGGACGAGCCCGTGTACATCGGACAGAGCCAGCTCCTGCACTACTGGCCGTCGATGATGGTGGCGGCAGCGGCCGTCGGGTTCCTGTTCGGCGGTCCGGTGACCTCGGTGATGCTGCTCGTGCCCGGGGTCGTCGTGGCACTGGTGCTGCCGTGGCGCTTCGCGGTGCTCGACCGCGGGATCGCGCTGTGGTTCCCGTTCGGGAAGTACCGCTACCTGGCCAAGGAGCAGGTGACGGTCCGGGTCGGCCACGGCTCGACAGTGCTCCTACCGCGGCGCGCCGACCGGTTCGGGTACCCGCTCACCGACGGGCTCGCCGAGCGCCGGCGGATGGACCTGCGCGCCGTGCTCACCGAGCACGGCTTCGAAGTCGCGAGCTGAGATCTACGCGGCGGCCGCGGCGTCGACCAGGCCGTAGCGCTGGCGGATCTTGCGCTCCGCGAACCCGAACACCAACACGTCGACGAGCACACCGATCGTGAACAGCACGATCATCACCGCCTGGACACCGGCCGCGTCGGCATTGTCGCGGTTGATCGCCAACTGCTGCCCGAGCGAGTAGCCGGTGATGCCACCGATGATCTCGCCCGCGAGCAGGCTGCGCCACGCGAACGCCCAACCCTGCTTGAGGCCACCGACGAACGACGGCAACGACGCGGGGAGGATCACATACCGGAACGCGTCGAGCCGCTTGGCCCCCATCACCTTCCCCGCCCGGAGCAGCACCGGGGAGATGTTGTCGACCCCGTTGATGAGGCCGTTGGCGATGGACGGCGCCGCGCCGACGACGATCACGAAGAAGATCGCGCCCTCGCTCAGCTGGAAGAGGAGCAGGGCCAACGGGTACCACGCGACCGACGGCATCGTCTGCAGGCCGGTGATCATGGATCCGATCGCCGCCCGGAGCACCGGGATCCGCGCCACCGCGGCGCCGATCGCGACGCCGATCACGATCGCGATCGCGTAGCCGTAGATCCCGCGCCGGAGCGTGGTCCACATGGCTTCGGAGATGATGCTCCAGTTGTCGGTGAGGGACTGGAACGTGTCGGCCGGTGACGCCAGCTGGTAGTCGGGTTTCCACTGGATCCAGATGAGGAACTGCCACACCCCGAGGAAGATCGCGACCGCGAGGAGCTTGGGCCAGGACGCGCGCCAGAGCTTGCGGCCGCGCGACACGTGCGGTGCGAGCGGGACCTCGAGGGCGTCGAGGCCTGACGCGAGCTCGAGCTCGCGCTCGTCAACGGCCATGGCGGCGCACCTCGTCCTTCAGCCGGTCGGTGATCGTCACCGCGAGGTCGGCGACGTCGAAGGAGTCGAGACGGCGTGGCCGTTCGATGTCGATCGGGTACTCCTCGACGACCCGGCCCGGCCGGCTCGACAGGAGGATCACCCGGTCGCCGAGACGCACCGCCTCGCGCACGTTGTGGGTCACGAAGACCACCGTGAGCCCGGTTTCCCGCCACAGCCGTTCGAGCTCGTCGTGCAGCACGTCGCGGGTCATGGCGTCGAGCGCACCGAACGGCTCGTCCATGAGGAGGACGTCGGCCTCCTGGGCGAGGGAGCGGGCCAGCGCGACGCGCTGGCGCATGCCGCCGGAGAGCTCATGGGGCAGCTTGTCGGCGAACGCGCTCAGGTTGACCAGCTCGAGGAGCTCGCCGGCCTTCTGGCGCCGCTGCGCCGCGGGGCACCTTGCGGATCTTGAGCGGGAGCTCGACGTTGCCCCGGGCGGTGAGCCACGGGAACAGCGCCGACTCCTGGAACATCAGGGTCGTGCGGTTGGTGCCGGTGCTCACCGTGCCGGCGCTCGGTCGGTCGATCCCGGCGATGATGTTGAGCAGCGTGCTCTTGCCGCAACCGGACGCGCCGAGGAGACAGAGGAACTCGCCCTTCTCGACGTCGATGGTGATGTTGTCCAGCGCGTGGAGCGAGTTGCCCTGGGTGCCGTACACCTTCGACACGTGGTCGAGCGTGACGGCGGAACGCGTGGAGTCCTCGACCGCAAGTGCGGTCGAGGACTCCACGATCGTGGGGGGGACGGAAGCGGTCACAGCTTCGGCGTCGACACGGTTGGCTCCTTCGCGGCCTTCAGGGCCTTGTTGAGGAACGAGAGGTCGTAGATGCCCTTGAGGCTGTCGGCCGAGGTGAGGCCCTCGATGGCCGAAGCGTCCTTGTTGTTCTTCACCAGCGACGAGGCGATCGGGTCGTCGGTGAACTGGATGTTCTTGAACGACGCGATCACGAGCTCACCGGGAATCGGCTTGCCGGTGATCTTGGCGATGTTGTTCGACACGTCGGTCTGGGCGTCGAACGGGTTGGTCTTGATGTAGTCGTTCGCCGCGACCTGGCCGTTGACGAGCTTCTGCACGGTGTCGGCGTGATCCTTGAGGAAACCGGTCGTGACGATCAGCTGCGTGGTCACGTACTGACCCTTGGGCCACAGGTCGGCTTCGTCGACCAGGATCTTGCCGCCACCCTCGTTGACGAGTCGGGTGGCCCACGGCTCCGGCACCCAGGCGCCGACCAGCTCACCGGTCTTGAACGCGTTGAGCGTGGTGGCGTTGTCCTGCGGGCGGATCGACACGTCGCCACCACCGGTGGTGTCGGTGGAGAGGCCCTGGTCCTTCAGCCAGGTGCGTAGGGCGACGTCCTGGGTGTTGCCGAGCTGCGGCGAGGCGACGACCTTGCCCTTGAGGTCGGCGGCGCTGTTGATCGACTGGTTGACGACGAAGTACGCACCGCCCGACGCCGAGCCGGAGACGATCTTCACGCCCTTGTTCAGCTTGGTCCACGCGGTGATGGTCGGGCTCGGCCCGATGTAGCTGGCGTCGAGCGCACCGGCCTGGATGGCCTGGAGTGCCTCGGTGCCGGAGTTGAACGTCTTGAGCTCGAGGGTGACGTTCGAGCCGAGCTGCTTCTCGAAGATGCCGGCCTCGACGCCGACGATGGCCGACGCGTGGGTGACGTTGGGGAAGTAGCCGAGCCGGAGCGTGACCGGCTCGCTCTGCTGCTTCTTGGCTGCGATCGCCGGGCCGGTGGCCGCGAACAGCGTCGCCACGACGGCGACGACACCGATGGCGAGCAGCTTGGTGGTGGTGCGGAGCTTGCGCATTACGGGAGAGTCCTCCTGGGGACGAATCGGATGGATCGGGCCGGGACGTGCGTCAGGGGCGACAGCGTTCGTCGAAGTGCTCCCGGCTCATCTCGCCCCACTCGTCGTTCACGGATGCGGGTCGCATCGATCCCCTTGGTTGCCTCGCGGGTGGTTGTGCAGTAACTTGATAAACAAGGTAACCTTTACGCACGGCGAGAGCAAGTCGGCCCGGTGAAATTTCGCGGAAGGCCGTTGGAACGGATGAGGATCTCGGCCAAGGCCGACTACGCGGTGCGGGCGGTCATCGAGCTCGCGGCGGTCCCGGAGGGCTCCAGCCTCAACGCCCGGGAGATCGCGACCGCGCAGGAGATCCCGCAGAACTTCCTCGAGAACATCCTCGCCGAGCTGCGCCGCGCCGGCATCGTCCACACCCATCGGGGTCCGGGCGGCGGTTCCAGCCTCGCCCGCCCGGCGTCGACGATCACGGTGGGGGAGATCCTGCTCGCCATCGACGGGCCGCTCGCCGCGGTGCGCGACCTGCCGCCTGAGCAGCTGGTCTACGAGGGCGCCGCGCGCCACCTGCCCGAGGTGTGGTGCCAGGTGCACGCGACGCTCCATGAGCTGCTCGACGGCGTGAGCGTCGCCGAGCTGGCCCGCGCTGACGCCCCGACGATCAAAATATGACTTGACAGGTCATATTTTGCTGCTACCGTCGCAACCCATGCAGTTCGCCGGTCCCGTGATGAACGATCCCTGGGGCGAACTCTCGCGCTTGTCGTTCGACGAGCGCTGTCGTACGTCCTGACCCGACCGCGCCGGCTCTCCCGCCGCGTTGCGTCCGTGTGCACACTGCTGTCCCCCCGGGAGTGAGTGCACGGTGCGCGCGGCGAGAGAGCCGGCGCGGCGTTCGTCCGTCCCGTCCCCGTGATCCACCAGGAGCCCGCCGCCATGCCGCCCACCATCGTCCGCCCCCTCGCGTCGGAAGCGCTGCTGGGCATCGCGCGTGAGCTCGCGAACGATCGCGCGACGTGGCGTGCGCTCGCACAGCACCACCCTGACGAACGCTGGTTCCTGCGCCTGGCCACGCACGACGACTACGACACCTGGTTCATCGGCTGGGACTCGCACCAGGGCGTCGATCTCCACGACCACGGTGGCTCCTCGGGCGCGTTGTACGTCGTCGAGGGCGAGCTGCTCGAGTCGTCCACCACGCGTCAGGGTGACGGTCGACTGTGCGAGCAGCTGCTCACGCCCGGCACGGCCCGTGCGTTCGGCCCCGGTCACGTGCACCGCGTGGTGAACCCGTCGGCCGCGGTGGCGACGAGCATCCACGTGTACTCTCCGCCGCTGGTGAACATGGATTTCTACGACCCCTCGGTGGATGCCGCGCTGACGCGTACGCACACCGAACCCGCGCTCGGTTCGCGATCGGGGCGCGGCGAGCTGCGATGACGCAGAACGTCGACGAGCTCCTGGCCGCGGCGCGCGCCGGCTGCAGCGCGTCGAGCCGGCTGCGGCGGCCGACGCGGTCGCGCGCGGTGCCCTCCTCGTCGACACCCGGCCCGAGTGGCAACGCCGCGCCGAGGGTGAGATCCCGGGCGCGCTGCTGATCGAACGCAACCATCTCGAATGGCGTCTCGATCCTACGAGCGACGCCCGGATCCCCGAGGCGGTCAATCACGACGTCGAGGTGATCGTGATGTGCTCTGAGGGCTACTCGTCGAGCCTGGCGGCCGCGAGCCTTCAGGACCTCGGGCTGCGCCGCGCCACCGATTTGGTCGGAGGTTTTCAGGCGTGGCGCGCGGCGGGGCTCCCGGTCACGTCGTTCGACTGACGTCAGCCCACCGCAAGACTGACGAACGCGGCCGCGGCCGGTGAGAGCGGTCCGCGGCGGTGGAAGAGATGGACGGGACGGGTGAGGTGCGGACGCAACCCGACGACGACCGCACCGAGGCGGGCCGCCTGCTCGGCGAGCGGCCGCGGGAAGAGGGTTGCGCCCGCGCCCGCGAGGACGAGCGGGAGGATCGCCTCCCGTTGTGACGCGACCACGGCAATCCGGGGCGTGACGCCAGCATCGAGAAACGCGCCCTCGAGTTGCGTGCGCGTCGTCGTGCCCGCCGGCGCGGTGACCAACGGGAAGCGGGCGAGGCCGGTGATCGCCATCGTGTACGACGCGCTGCTCCCGGGTGGAAGCACCGCGAGCAGGTCCTGACGGTCGAGCGGGTGGCTCACCAGGTCGGCGGCAGCGACCGTTTCGGCGGTGATCCCGAGCTCGCACTCGCCGCTCGTCACGAGATCGACGACCTCGGCCGCGTCGCCCGGGTCGGCGAGGGCGATGTCGACGCCCGGGTGGGCGACCCGGAACGCGCCGACGAGCGGTGCCACCGGGTCGATCGCCAGCGTGGAGAGCGCCGCGAGGTCGAGGCGCCCGGCGGCGAGCCCGGCTACGGCCGCGACCGCGGCGCGGCCCGTCTCGACGTCGCGCAGCACCTGGCGAGCGGGTTCGACCAGCGCCTCCCCGGCGGGGGTCAGAACGACCGCGCCGCCCGACCCGGTGGAAGAGCAGCGTGCCGAGCTCGGCCTCGAGCTCGCGGATGGCCTGGGAGACCGAGGGCTGGGCGACGTATTCCGCTTCCGCGGCACGCGTCATGCCGCCGTGGTCGACCACCGCCAGGAACAGCCGCAGCTTCCGGAGATCCATAGGTAAAGCCTATGGGATTCACCAGCTCTTCGTCTTGGATATATCGATATGATGGGCGGACACTGGACCCGTGACGTGGATGCTCATCGCCGCGATCGGCGCCCTGGTCGGTTTCCTGGGCGGTCTGTTCGGCAAGGGCGGGTCCGCGATCGCCACGCCGATGCTCAACGTCGCCGGCGTTCCGCCCCTGGCCGCCGTGGCGTCACCGCTTCCCGGCACGATCCCGGGGACGCTCGTCGCGGCCTACGCGTACTTGCAGCAACGGCTCGTCGACTGGTCGATCGTGCGATGGTCGATCCCGGTAGGGGTGCCGGCGACGATCGTCGGCGCCTGCGCGACGCGTTGGATCGGTGGCGGCCCGCTCGTCATCGCGACCGAGGTCGTCGTCGCGGGACTGGGCGCTCGCTTCCTGCTCTTCCCCTCCGATCCCCACGAGATCGTGATCCCGCCCCGTGCTCCCCGGACGCGCATGGTGCTGGTCGCCCTCACAGTCGGGCTCGTGTCAGGGCTCCTCGCCAACGGCGGTGGGTTCCTGCTCGCGCCTCTCTACGTCGTGGTGCTGCGGGCCCCGATCAAGACCGCGTTCGGCTCGTCGCTCGTGGTGGCGGCCGCCCTCGCGGTGCCCGGGACCATCGTGCACACGCTGCTCGGCCACATCGACTGGGCGGTGGTGGCCGCGTTCAGCGTGACGTCGATCCCCTTCTCGTACGCTGGCGGTCGCGTCGCGGTACGCACGCATAGCACGAAGCTCGAGCGGTGGTACGGGGTCGGGCTGCTCGCGATCGGTCTGGTCACCCTCGCGGTGACGGCCTGACGCTCACGCGTCACGCGCGTCACCGCCAACACAGCGTCGCGCAGCTCGGGCCGGCAGACGAGGAGGTCGGGGAGCCAGGGCTCGGGGCGGTTGTAGACGAGTGGCTCGCCGTCGAGGCGCGAGACGTGCAGACCCGCGGCGGCGGCGACACCGACCGGGGCGGCGGAATCCCACTCGTACTGCCCGCCGCTGTGCGCGTACACGTCGGCGTCGCCGAGCACCACGGCCATGGCCTTGGCGCCGGCCGATCCGAGCGCCACGAGCTCGCCGCCGAGCTGCGCGGCGAGGGTCTCGGCGATCGCGGGCGGGCGGGTGCGGCTCACGACGAGTCTCGGCGGCCCGTCGTGCGCGGGCGCGAGGGTGGCGGCGGGCGACGCGTTGAGGGTGAGGGCGCGTGCCGGGAGCGCGACCGCGGCGGCGACGACCTGTCCGGCGATCGTGAGCGCGACGTGCACCGCCCAGTCGCTACGACCCTCCTCGCCGAACTCGCGGGTGCCGTCGAGCGGATCGACGATCCAGACCCGGTCGGCGCCGAGCCGGACCGGGTCGTCGGCCCCCTCTTCGGACAGCACCGCGTCGTCGGGGTTCGTCGCGGCGAGGGCGGCCATGATGAACTCGTGGGACGAGCGGTCGCCCTCGGCCCGGAGGTCGGCGGGATCGGCGCCGTCGGCGTGCATCGTGGCGCGGAGCGCGACGAGGAGCTGGCCCGCCTCGGTGGCGATGGCGGCGGCGTCGCGGTGGTCGTCGGCGGTGGCGGTCATGGCCGCGGACGCTAGCCGCACACGATGGGACCGACGCCGAGACCACGGGCGAGACTGCCGGGATGGGCGATGACCGCGGACGCATCCTCCGACCGTGGATCGACGCCGCGGCGGATCTCGCGGTGCTGGTGGTGTTCGTGGTGATCGGGCGGCGCAGTCATCACGAGGACGCCGGCGTCGTCGGGTTCCTGCGGGTCTGGTGGCCGTTCGTGGTCGGGCTCGCGGTGGCGTGGCTGGTGAGCGGACTGGTGCGGTCGCCGCTCGCGTGGGGGCGGGCCGTGGTCGCGTGGTTGCTGACCGTCGCCGTCGGGATGACCCTGCGGATCGTGGTCGAGGGGCGCGACCTGAGCGTCGCGTTCACCATCGTGAGCCTGGTGTTCGTGGGCGTCGGCATGCTCGGCTGGCGGGCCGTCGTGCGCGCCGTCCAGACCCGCCGCGCCCGCAGTGCCCGCCAACCCCCGGCGAACATCTGACGGTTCGCCACCGCCGACGGGCGCAGACCCTCACATGTTCGAGCAGGCGCGGCGAGGCCCCCGGGGAGGGCCGGGGGCCTCGACAGAGGGGCGAACGGGCCGGCGGTGCAGGGACGGCACCGACTCGCTGCCTCGACTCGATTCCCGTGGGGTCGGCGGGCGCAAACCTCGGGGGTGTGTGGGTCAGCCGGCGCGGGCGCTGGGGACCCCGGTGCGCCGGACGGGTTCGGCGCCCCCTGACGGGTCGCTCCGCCAGAGGTACAGCGCCACGCTCCCGAAGGTCACCGCGATCCCGAGGAGCACCGCGGTGCTCGACGCGACCAGCGCCTTCGCGTCGGTCCCTGCGGTCAGCATGTGGACGGTCGTGGTCGCGAAGAGGAAGTAGCTGAGCAGGTGAACCGCGTGCCACGCCCGCTTCGACATGCGATGGCGCAGCAGCGACGTGACCTCGATCGCGACCAGCAGGTACATGCCGACGATGCCCCAGGCGACGGCCAGCGGGTGCCACGACCCGGTGAAGGGCACCAGCACGTCGGTGATCCCGAAGTTGGTGTAGCTGTCGAGCATGATCCCGGCGACGTGCACACCCACGAACGCGACCGCGAGCGCCCCGAGATAGCGGTGGAGGCTGAGCAACCACGCGGGGCCCGGCTTGCGGCCGAGCACCTTGGTCGCCAGCAGCAGCCCCCACACGATGGTGGCGAGGATGAGCGCCCAGGCGACGATGCCGCTGGAGCGGGCGACGTACCAGGGAATCTTGCTCATGGCTCAGCTACCGCTCGTGGTGGTGTGTGACGTGGCGCTCTGGGTCGACGACGAGTTCGAGGTCGCCGACGACGAGGTGTTGCTGGTCGTCGCGGTGCCGGCCGTCGAGCCCGTGCTCGCGGTCGAGTCGTCCGACGCGGTCTCGTGCTCCGACTCGTTCTCGCCACCCGTGCTCCCAGACGTCGCCGACGCGTTCTTGGTGCTCGCCGCCGCGGTCTGGGTCGTGGTGGCGCTCTGGCCGTCGTGCCAGGCGATGGCGCCGCCCACTGACAGCATCGCGGCCACACTCAGGGCGGCGGCCGCCTTGCGGGCCTTGGCCGCCCGCGGCTTGCGGCGGGGCCGGTCGGGGCGGCGGGTGGGGGGCGTCGGCTGGTCCATGCCGATGAAGCTACGGACGGCCCGTGAACGATCCACCAGAAGCGGGTAAGAGGCGACGAAGAATCGGGGGAAGCCAGACGGGGAGGTTGACGCGAACCGGCAAACTCCCGAAATGCAGCCGAAACCTGGAGGGGGTAGACCGACTGCGGTGGGCGACCTTCTCGACGGCTACACACCCGAACGAGCGTGGGACGAGATGTTCTCGGGGCCCGACGAGCCGCGGTCGCACTACGAGTCCCTGCACCAGGTCCTCGGCACGCTGTCGCGCGACGACTTCGAGATCCGTTGCGCGGCTCGTGACCGGGCCTTCCACGACCAGGGGATCACGTTCTCGCACTCCGGGGAGGAGCGGCCGTTCCCCCTCGACCTCGTGCCGCGCATCCTCGACGCCGAGGAATGGGCCGTCGTCGAGGCCGGGGTCCGCCAGCGGGTGCTCGCGCTCGAGCGGTTCCTCGCCGACGTCTACGGGCCGGGCGAGATCCTCGCCGACGGCGTCGTGCCCAGGCGCCTGGTCGCCAGCTCCTCGCACTTCCACCGCTGCGTGGCCGGGCTCGATCCCGCGGGCGGGGTGCGGGTCCACGTCGCCGGGGTCGACCTCGTGCGCGACGGTGCAGGCGCCTTCCGGGTGCTCGAGGACAACCTGCGCACGCCGTCGGGGATCTCGTACGTGATCGAGAACCGCCGCGCGATGACCCACGTGTTCCCCGAACTGTTCGCCAGCCACCGCATCCGCCGCGTCGCCGACTACCCCCAACGCCTCCTCGAGGCGTTCCGCGCCACCGCGCCGCCCGGCGTCGACGATCCGTGCGTCGTGGTCCTCACGCCCGGGATCCACAACGCCGCGTACTTCGAGCACTCGTTCCTCGCGCGCCAGATGGGGGTCGAGCTGGTCGAGGGACGCGACCTCGTGTGTCGCGACCAGCGCGTCTACATGCGCACGACCGCAGGTGAGCAGCGGGTCGACGTCGTGTACCGCCGGGTCGACGACGACTTCCTCGACCCGGTGCACTTCCGACCCGATTCGGTCCTCGGGTGCGCCGGCATCCTGAACGCAGCGCGCGCCGGGAACGTCACCATCGCCAACGCGCCCGGGAACGGCGTCGCCGACGACAAGGCGGTCTACCCGTACGTCCCCGAGATGATCGAGTACTACCTCGGCGAGGTGCCGATCCTCGCCAACGTGGAGACCTACCGCCTCGAGGACACCGAGGTGTGCGCGTGGGCGCTGTCCCGGCTCGACGAGCTGGTGTTCAAGCCGGTCGACGGCTCGGGCGGCAAGGGCATCGTCATCGGGCCCGCCGCGACGGAGGCCGTGCTGTCCGATCTCCGGCTGAAGGTGCTCGCCGACCCGCGCGGGCTGGATCGCGCAGGAGCCGGTGGCCCTGTCGACCGCGCCCACCTTCGTCGACGGTCGCATGGGGGCGCGCCACCTCGACCTGCGCCCCTTCGCGGTGAACGACGGTCGCGACGTGTGGGTCGTGCCGGGCGGCCTGACCCGCGTCGCGCTGCCGGCCAAGAGCCTGATCGTGAACTCGAGCCAGGGCGGTGGGTCCAAGGACACGTGGATCCTCGCCGCCGCCGACGTCGGAGGCCGAGAAGCGTCACCGCCGCCGCGGCGCACGTCACCACCGCCGGCGATGCCGTCGTCGGCGCCCGTGCTCGGCCCGTTGCCCGAGCAGGACTCACAGCAGCAGCAGCAGCAATGAGTGCGCCGTGCTGAGCCGCATCGCCGAGTCGCTGTACTGGATCGGGCGCTACGTGGAGCGCGCCGAGGACACCGCGCGTCTGCTCGACGTGCACTATCACCTGCTGCTCGAGGACCGACGCGCCGACGAGGCAGCGGTGTGTCGCGCGCTCCTCGACGCGATGGGCGCCGACGAAGCCGCGATCGGTGCCGAGCCCAACGCGGCCACCGTGACCGCGCTGCTCGCGCAGGACGCCACCTTCTCCGGGTCGATCACGTGCTCGGTCGGCGCCGCGTGGGAGAACGCCCGCGGCGCGCGTGAGGCGCTGTCGTCGGAGCTCTGGGAGACCTTGAACACGACGTACCGGGAGGTGGGCAGCCGGGCGCGCGCCGGGACCGGTCCGGCACGTCACGAGTTCTTCGGTTGGGTGCGTGACCGTGCGGCCGCGTGCAACGGCATCGTCGATGCGACCATGAGCCGCGACGACGGCTGGCGGTTCTTCTCCGTCGGTCGCAGCCTCGAGCGCGCCGACATGACCACCCGGTTGCTGAGCGCGCGGTACGGCGATGCGTTCGGTCGCACCGGGTGGACCACGACGCTGCGGAGCTGCTCGGCGTACGAGGCCTACCTGCGCGCCTACAAGCACGCGGTCAACGCGGAGACCGCGGTCGAGTTCCTCCTGCTCGACCGGCTGTTCCCGCGGTCGGTGTTCCATGCGCTCACGACCGCCGACAACAGCCTCGGGGAGCTCGACCCCCGCTCGGCGCGCGCCGGTCACGACGACGAAGCCCGGCGCCGGCTCGGGCGCGTGCGCGCCGAGCTCGAATTCCTGCACCTCGACGAGGCGATGGACGATCTCCCCAAGCTGCTGGCCCGTCTCCAGCACGAGTGCGCCGACGTCCATGCCGCGATCGCGCGTCGCTACTTCCGTGAGACCCGAGTCATCGAGTGGAGCGTCTGACATGTCGTGGCGTCTGCGGGTCCGGCACACCACCACCTACCACTACTCCGGTGTCGTGCACTCTTCGTACAACGAGGCGCGCATCTCACCGCTCGACACCGCGAACCAGTTCACCCTCGAACACCGCGTCGAGGTGCACCCGGCGGCGAACCTCTTCCGCTACCGCGACTACTGGGGGAGCCGGGTCCACAGCTTCGATCTCCACCAGCCGCACACCGAGCTCACCGTGATCGGGTCGTCGTTGGTGGAGACCGCGGAGCGAACGCCCAACCTCGACGAAAGTGTCGCCTGGGACGCCATCGACGCGCCGGGCCTCATCGATCGCTTCTACGAGTACCTCAACGACACCGCGGTGACCGAGTCCGACGACACCATCCGCCAGTTCGCCCGTGAGCTGCGCGAGGCGCCGACCCCGGCGGCCGCGCTGTCGCAGCTCGGGGGCTGGCTCCGCGACCGCGTCGAGTACCAGACCGGCACCACCAGTGTCTCGACCACTGCGGTCGAGGCGCTGCGCGCGGGCCGGGGCGTCTGCCAGGACTACGCCCACCTCGGCATCGCGGTGCTGCGCGCCGCGGGAATCCCCGCCCGCTACGCGTCGGGCTACCTCTATCCCGACGAGCTCGGCGGCGTGGTGGGGGAGATGCACCAGGGCGAGAGCCACGCGTGGCTGGAGGCGTGGGTCGGCGACTGGCACCCGCTCGATCCGACGAGCGGTTCGGCGGTGGCCGAACGTCACGTGCTCGTGGCGCGCGGTCGCGACTACACCGACGTCTCACCGCTCAAGGGCGTGTACCACGGAGGCCCGAGCCACGCGCTCGACGTGGCGGTGGAGCTGACGCGCGTCGCGTGAGCGGGGCGTCGGCCGCCGGAATCGGCCCGCGACGGACGACGGGTAGTGTCGGCCGCATGTCTGCTCCGAACTCCACCGTCCGGGTGAGCGTCGTCGTCAACGGCGCGCCCACCGAGCACGAGGTCGAGGCCCGGACGCTGCTCGTGCAGTACCTGCGCGAGGTCGTCGGCCTCACCGGCACCAACATCGGCTGCGACTCCACGTCGTGCGGCGCGTGCACCGTGCTGCTCGACGGTGAGTCGGTGAAGTCGTGCACCGTGCTGGCGGCGCAGGCCGACGGCCGCGCCGTCACCACCATCGAAGGCCTCGCCGACGGCGACACCCTGCACCCGATGCAGGCCGCGTTCCGGGAGCATCACGGGCTGCAGTGCGGCTACTGCACGCCGGGCATGGTGATGGCGGCGGTCTCTCTTGCCCAGGAGGGCGGCGCGTTGGCCGAGGCCGACGTGCGCAAGGGCCTCGAGGGCAACCTCTGTCGTTGCACCGGCTACCACAACATCGTCGCCGCGGTGCTCGCCGGCTCCGCGGAGATGGCGGGTGGCCGGTGATCCCCGCCGCGTTCGCCTACGCCCGCGCCGACTCCGTCGACGACGCCATCGCGCTCCTCGCCGAGCACGGCGACGACGCCAAGCTGCTGGCCGGCGGCCACTCGTTGCTGCCGTTGATGAAGCTGCGGCTGGCGACCCCGTCGGTGCTGGTCGACGTCGGTCGACTCACCGACCTCTCCTACGTGCGCGACACCGGCGACGCGATCGCGGTCGGCGGCCTCACCCGCCACCACGACGTCGAGAACGACGCGTTGGTGCGCGAGCACGTCCCGATCCTGAGCGCCGCCGCCGGCGAGGTCGGCGATCCGCAGGTCCGTCACCGCGGCACCCTCGGCGGTTCGCTCGCCCACGGCGATCCCGCCTCCGACCTGCCCGCGGTGGTGCTCGCCCTGCGCGGCAGCATCGTCGTGCGGGGGAGTGGTGGTGAGCGCGTGATCGCGGCCGACGACTTCTTCCGGGCCTTCCTCGAGACCGCGCTCGCGCCCGACGAGATCATCACCGAGGTCCGGCTACCCAAGATCAACGGCACCGGTTGGGCGTTCGAGAAGTTCAACCGGCGGGCGCAGGACTGGGCGATCGTCGGCGTTGCCGCGGTGGGCGGTGAGACGCCCGGCGTCGCGCTGGTGAACATGGGCTCCACGCCGGTGCGAGCCGAGGCGGTCGAGTCGGCACTGCGCAGCGGCGCGTCGCCGGCCGGTGCCGCGGCCGCCATCACCGACGACACCTTTGAGCCACCGTCCGATCTCAACGCGTCGCCCGAGTTCCGCCGCCATCTGGCGCGGGTGCTCGTGGGTCGCGCGCTCACGACCGTCGACGAGACCGCCGCAGGAGGCACCCGATGACCGCCACCACCTTCGGCGCCGGCTCTCTGGTCGGCGTGCCCGTGCGCCGGGTCGAGGACCCGACGCTCCTCCGGGGCGAAGGCACCTACATCGACAACCTCGATCTCCCGGGCGTGCTGCACCTCGCGTTCGTGCGGTCGCCGATCGCGCACGCGGAGATCCGCAGCATCGACGCGAGCGATGCGCGCGCGATGCCGGGAGTGGTCGGGGTCTACTCCGCCGACGACCTCGACTTTCCCGACCACACGGGGATGATGCAACTGCATCCGGCCGCGGTGCGGCACGCGCTGGCGCGGGGCAAGGTGCGCTACGTCGGCGACACGGTCGTGGTGGTCGTCGCCGACACCAAGGCGCAGGCGGTCGACGCCGCCGAGGCGGTCATCGTCGACTACGACGCGCTTCCCGCCGTGTCGACCATGGAAGACGCGCTCGATCCCGAGTCCTCGCAGCAGTTCGAGGCGATGGGGACCAACATCGTGATGGGGGCCCGCGAGGCCGACGGGAACGACCCGCTCGCGGGGGCCGACGTCGTCGTGCGCGGGCGCTTCGAGAACCAGCGGCTCGCGGTCGTGCCGATGGAGGGTGCCGCGATCGCCGTCATCCCGGGCGACGACGGCGACGGCCACCAGCTCACGGTGTACCTCGGGTGCCAGATGCCGCACATGAACCGCGGCGGTCTTGCCGGCAACTTCGGCCTCGAGCCCGACTCGGTGCGACTCATCGCGCCCCACGTCGGCGGCTCGTTCGGCGCCAAGCACTGGGCGCCGGAAGACATCGTGGCGGTGCGCGTCGCGCTCGAGCTCGGCCGTCCGGTCAAGTGGATCGAGACGCGCTCGGAGAACATGATCTCGATGCCGCACGGCCGCGGCCAGGTGCAGTACCTGGAGCTCGGGCTGCGTCACGACGGCACCATCGTCGGGCTGCGGTGCCGCGTCGTCGGCGACGCCGGCGCGTACGCCGGGTTCGGCGGCATGCTCGCGTTCGGGCCGACGCGCATGATGTCGCAGGGCGTCTACCGGATCCCCAAGATCGGCTACGACGTCGCGGTCGTCGTCACGAACCTCGCGCCGATGGGTGCGTACCGCGGCGCGGGACGCCCGGAGGCGGCGGCGATGCTCGAACGCATCCTCGACATGGCCGCGGTCGAGCTCGGCATGGACCCGGTCGACCTGCGGCGGCGCAACTTCCTGCAGCCCGACGAGTTCCCGTACTCGACCGTCACCGGCGTCACCTACGACATCGGCGACTACGACGCCGCGCTGACCGAGGCGTTGCGCATCGCGGGCTACGACGACCTGCGCGCCGAGCAACGGGTGCGCCGGGAGCGCGGCGACGTGAAGCAGCTCGGCATCGGGGTCTCCGCGTACGTCGAGATCACCGCGGGTGGCTCGGGGAGCGAGTTCTCCGAGGTCGAGGTGCACCCCGACGGCAGCGCGACGGTGAAGGCAGGCACGTCGGCGCACGGCCAGGGCCACGCCACCGCGTACTCACAGCTGGTGTCGGGCGAGTTGGGCATCCCGATCGAGAACATCCGCTTCGTGCAGTCCGACACCGCGCTGGTGCCGCGCGGCGGTGGCACCGGAGGATCCCGGTCACTGCAGCTCGGCGGCAGTGCCGCGCTGGGAGCGTCGCGCGGTGCTCGAACGGGCCCGCGGTCTCGCCGCCGACCTGCTCGAGGCGGCGCCGGAAGACATCGTGCTGTCGGAGCACGGCACCCTCGGGGTCGCCGGCGTGCCGTCGAAGTCGGTCACGTGGGCGGAGATCTCGACCAAGGCTACCGACGACGGCATGCCGCTCGTCGCCGAGCACGACTTCGTGCAGTCCGGTGCGTCGTTCCCGTTCGGTGCGCACGTGTCGGTCGTCGAGGTCGACACCGAGACCGGTCGAGTCGAGCCGATCCGCCACATCGCGGTCGACGACTGCGGTCGCATCCTGAACCCGATGCTCGTCGACGGTCAGGTCCACGGCGGGCTGGCGTCGGGCATCGCCCAGGCGCTCTGGGAGGAGATGGTCTACGACGACGAGGGCAATCCGCTCACCTCGACGCTCGCCGAATACGCCATCCCGAGCGCGGCCGAGTTCCCGCAGTTCGAGGTCGCGCACACCGAGACCCCGTCACCGCTCAACCCGCTCGGCGCGAAGGGAATCGGCGAGTCGGCCACGGTGGGCAGCACGCCCGCGGTGCAGAACGCGGTCGTCGACGCGCTCAGCCACCTCGGCGTGCGCCACATCGACATGCCGCTGAGCCCCGAGCGCGTGTGGCGCACCATCGAGGACGCCCGCGCCGGCACCCTGCCCGATCCGTGGCGCGAGCCGCCCGCCGCGTTCGCCACCCTCGCCGTCCGCCAGCAGGCCGCGCCCAGCAAGGACGAGGAGATCGACCTCTGACCCTGCGAGCCAACCTGCGCCGTTGGGTGTCGACGACGGGCCAGTGTCGACGACGGGCCGCAAACGACGCCGGTTCGGGTGTGTGTCTCGCGCGAGGACCGGTACGATCTGCAGCCCATGAGAATCGCCGTGTGTGTGAAGCACGTGCCGTGTGGCACCCTGCGCAGGAGCCAGGATTCGGGCACGCTCGACCGCAGCGGGCCCGGCGAGCTGAACGCGACCGACAAGAACGCCATTGAAGAGGCGTTGCGCCTCAAGGAGGGCGCCGGCGCCGAGGTCGTGGTCGTCACGATGGGACCCGCGGCGGCGACGGAATCGCTGCGCACCGCCCTGGGCATGGGCGCCGACCGAGCGGTGCTCGTCGACGACCCGGCGGTCGCCGGTTCCGATCTCGTCGCGACGAGTCGTGTGCTCGCCGGCGTTCTCGAGCGGGAGTCGCCCGACCTCGTCCTGTTCGGGCAACAGACCGCCGACGGTGGCGGCGCGGTGCTCTGGGCCGCGGTCGCCGAGCGGTTGCACCTGCCGTTCGTGTCCCAGGCCACGAAGCTCACGCTCGGCGACGGCGTGGTCACGGTCGACCGCGAGACCGAGGTGGGCAACGACAGCATCGAGGCGAAGCTGCCCGCCGTCGTCGCCGTGAGCGACGCGATCAACGAGCCGCGCTACACCTCGCTCAAGGGGATGATGGGCGCGAAGAAGAAGCCGCTCGACACGCTGACCGGGTCCGACCTCGGGATCGCAGCTGACGCGGTAGGTATCGCCGGCTCGCAGACCGTCGTGCTCGCCGTCGGTGCGCCGCCGGCCCGCGCCGGCGCAATCACGATCGAAGACGACGGCACCGCGGCACAGGCCATCTTCGACCACCTGGTGGAGCGCGACCTCGTATGAGGTTCCTCGTCTTCCTCGAGCACCACGAGCACGCGCTCTCGCCCGGGTCGCTCGGCGTGCTCACCAAGGCAGCCACGCTCGATCCCGACGTCGCGGCCGTGGTCGTCGGCGGCGACGACCTTGCGCCCCTCGCACGCGAGGCCGGCCGCTACGGCGCGGCCACCGTGTTCACCGCGGTCGACGCCTACGCGTCTCCGCTCCCCGGTCCCCGTATCGACATCCTCGACGAGCTCGTGCGCAAGTTCCCGAACTTCGATGCGGTCCTCTTCTCGAACTCCGTCCTCGCGGCGGACGTCGCCGCCGGACTCGCAGCCCGTCTCGACGCCGGCATCAACTGGGACCTGGTCGACCTCGAGCTCCTCGACGGTCAGCCAGTCGGCAAGCAGCCGATGCTGCAGGAGTCGGAGGTGGCCGAAGTCGGGTGGCGGTCGCCGGAGCGAATTGCGCTGTTCCGGGCCGGCTCGTTCGCAGCGGTGCCGTCGGCGACGCAGCGCGAGCCTGCGGTCGAGGGCCTCACGGTCGCGTTCGCCGAGCACACGCTCGCGGCGCGGGTGATCGACCGCACACTGCGTGCCGACGAAGGGCCGTCGCTCGCCGACGCCGACGTCATCGTCGCGGGCGGCATCGGCCTCGGCTCGGCGGAGGGCTTCGAGCTGGCCGAGGAGCTCGCGGCGGTGCTCGGAGGCACGGTGGGTGCGACGCGCGCCGCCGTCTACAAGGGCTGGTACGCCGCGTCGGCGCAGATCGGCCAGACCGGCAAGACCGTCTCGCCCAAGCTCTACATAGCCCTGGGGATCTCCGGCGCGGTGCAGCACAAGGTGGGGATGCAGGGCTCGAAGACGATCGTGGCCATCAACAAGGATCCGCACGCCCCGATCTTCGAGTTCAGCGACATCGCCGTTGTCGGCGACGTGCACACGATCGTCCCCGAGCTCGTCGAGTTGCTCCGCAAGCACGCCGGCTGATGTCGCGTCCCGTCGACTTCGAGGCGGCGTTCGACCCGAACCGGTTCGTCGTCGAACCGACCGACCCGGTTGACGAGCGCATCGAGGTCGGCGTGCTCGTCGTGGGCGCGGGGCCCGCGGGGCTTGCGTGCGCGATCCGGTTCGGGCAGCTGCTCGAGGAGCACCCCGACGTCGCCGAGCTGCTGGGCGACGTGCCCCTCGCGGTGGTCGAGAAGGGCAAGCAGGCCGGATCCCACCTGCTGTCGGGCGCGGTGATCCGGCCCGGCGCGCTGGAGCGGCTGTTCGACGGCCACGGTGGTCTCGACGGCATGCCGACGTACGGCCCCGTCGGCAAGGAACAGGTGTATCTGCTCATGCGCGATCGGGCGCTGCCGATCCCGACACCGCCTCCGATGCGCAACCACGGCAACGTCGTCGTCTCGCTCTCGCAGGTCGGGCGCTGGCTCGCCGAGCGCGCCGAGTCGGAGGGCGCGATGTTCCTGAGCGAGACGGCTGCGGTGCACCTGCTCGTCGAGCAGGGCCGTGTTGTCGGCGTGCGCACCGGCGACAAAGGGCGCGGCCACAACGGTGACGAGCTGGGCAACTTCGAGCCGGGTAGCGACCTCGTCGCTCGCGTGACCGTGCTCGCGGAAGGCACGCAGGGACATCTCACGAACCTCGCGCTGGACCACTTCGGTCTTCGCGGTGACGCCGCGCCCCAGGTCTGGGAGCTCGGTGTCAAGGAGGTGTGGCGGGTCCCGCGGCCGCTCGACCGCGTGATCCACACGATGGGCTGGCCGCTCCGGCCCCAGGCGAAGTACCGGGAGTTCGGCGGATCGTTCATCTACCCGATGGGCGACGACATGGTGTCGATCGGGATGGTCGTCGGTCTCGACTACCGGGATCCCCGGCTCAACCCGCACGACCTGCTCCAGATCCTCAAGACGCACCCGACCGTCCGCGCCATCCTCGAGGGTGGCGAACGGATCGAGTGGGGAGCGAAGACCATCCCGGGCGGGGGGTTCCACGCCCTCCCGCGACGGCTCCACGCGCCGGGGCTCCTCATGTGCGGGGACGGGGTCGGGATGGTGAACGTCCCGACGCTGAAGGGCGTGCACTACGCGGTCGAGTCGGGGCGCCTCGCCGCCGAAGCCGCGTTCGCGGCCGTCTCGGAGACCGCCGATGACGGGTCGGCACCTGACGCCGCGCTCGCGTCGTACGACGACTCGGTGCGCGCCAGCTTCATCTGGGACGAGCTCTACGAGATGCGCGACCTGCGTCAGGTGTTCGGCCGTGGGTTCTTCCTCGGTGGCGCACTGGGCGTCGTCAACACGATCACCAAGGGGCGGGTCAGCATCGGGTCGATGACGACCGAGCCCGACGACGAGGCGCCGCTGCTGCCAGTCGACGGCGCGGCACCCGCGATCACGCACGATGGCGTGCTCACCTTCGACCGGCTCTCGTCGGTGTTCGCGTCCGGTAACAAGACACGCGACGACCAGCCCAACCACCTGCTCGTCCGCACCCGGGTTGCGCCTGACGTCGCGGAGCTGTGGACGAACCTGTGCCCCGCGCAGGTCTACACGGCCGGCCCGGTCGGCGACGACGGCCTGGCCGAGGTCGAGCTCGCACCGTCGAACTGCGTCCAGTGCGGCGCCATCTCGGCGAAAGGCGGCCGCCTGACCCCGCCCGAGGGCGGCTCTGGTCCCGAGTACTGGCAGACCTGACTCCCGTTCGCCCGGTTCAGGTGGCGGTGAGGTCGAGATCGGGCGGCGGCGTCGAGGGCAGCTGCCAGCGCAGGAAGCTCTTGTCGTACTTCTCGTGGTACGCGTTCGCCTCGTCGACCATCGTGGTGAACGTCTTCTCGAAGGCGTCCCAATCCTCGGCCTCGATGCTCGCCTGCAGCGATGCCACCACCCCGGCGGTGAAGGCGTCGATGTCTTCCTCGTACTTGGGCCGCAGGATCGAGCCCTTCTGCATGAGGTTGACCGCCTCCTTCAACTGGAAGGCCGCGAGCTTGCGGTTGTGCGCCTGCGCGGCGTAGTAGCACTTCCAGATCCGCTCGCCGACCAACGGCATGATCTCCGCCATCCCGGGCATGAGGTGCCCGAGGTCGCTCAGGTCGAAGGATCCACCCTTGATCGTGATCTCGTGGTCGTGGTCAGCAGCCATGGCCGGACGCTACCGCGCACGCTCCGCGGCACGCATACCGGCTACGCCGGAACCGGTCCGCGCCGCGTGCCGGGCGTGTACTCCACGGCCATGTGCTTCACGCCGCCGATGAAGTTCGAGCGCAGGACCTCGGGCTCGGCGACGAGGTGCATGTCGGGGATGCGCGTCAGCACCTCTTCGAAGATGAGCTTCAGCTCCATGCGGGCGAGGTTGGCCCCGAGGCAGAAGTGGTGGCCACCGCCACCGAAGGCGACCTGCTCCTCCGGTTGGCGCGTGATGTCGAAGCGGAACGGGTCGTCGAACACCGACTCGTCGCGGTTCGCCGAGATGTACCACATCACGACCTTGTCGCCCTCGGCGATCTCCTGACCGTGGAGCTCGGTGGGCGCGGTCGTGGTGCGCCGGAAGTGGTACACGGGCGAAGCCCAGCGCAGGATCTCCTCCACTGCGGGGTTGAGCTGCGTGTCGAGGTTCTCGCGCAGTGACGCGTACTGCTCGGGGTGCTGCATCAGCGCCCACATGCCCCACGCGGTGGTGTTGCGAGTGGTCTCGTTGCCCGCGACCGAGAGCAGGAGCATGAACATGTCGAACTCGAGCTCGGAGAGCTTCTCGCCCTCGACCTCGGCGTTGATGAGCTTGGTGACGATGTCGTCGCGCGGATCACTGCGACGCTCCTTCGCCAGGTTGTTCGCGTACACGTAGAGCGCGGCCGATGCCGCGTGCGCACCCTCGACCCCACCCTCGAACTCGGGGTCGTCGGCGCCGATCATCGCGTTCGACCACTCGAAGATGAGGTGACGGTCTTCCTGGGGCACACCCATGATCTCGGCGATCGCCTGGAGCGGGAGCTCCGACGCGAGGTCGACCACGAAGTCGCACGAACCGCGCTCGATCACGTTGTCGACGATGAGCGTCGAGCGGTGGCGCAGGTACTGCTCGAGCAGGCCGATCATGCGCGGCGTGAAGCCCTTGCTCACGAGCCGGCGGTAGCGCGTGTGCTTGGGCGGGTCGGTGTAGAGCATCATCAACCCACGGGTGTCGAAGCCGCCCTGCGCGTCGGGGTCCATGATGCTGACGCCGCCGACCTCCGACGAGTACAGCTCGGAGTCGCGGCTGACGGTGAGGACGTCCTCGTGCTGCACCACGTTCCAGAAACCTGTGCCGCCGGGGTAGTCGTGCCACGACACCGGGTTCTCCGCGCGCAGGCGCTTGAACATCTCGTGGTGCTCGAGGCGCTGGAACCGGTCCAGGTCGAGGAGGTCGATCGTGGCAGTCGTCATCGCGACAGTCTGACACCTCGTCAGATCTGCGTGCTCCGGCCGTGTCCGGGCGACTCCGAGTATGTCCAGGTCAGCGGCCGTATTCGAGGCTGTGAGCGCCGACCGATTCCGGGCCGTTCCGGTGGCATCCGGGGCGCTCGTGTGGTGTGACTTCGTTGCTTCAGGCAAACACCGACTTCGCGCGTCCTGCCGCGTCGCGCAGCGTCTGTGAGGAGCTCACGAGCGAGGGCAACAACGCCGAACCCGACAACCAGAACGTGCGCGCCCTCGAACAATGGATCGACGGCGTGATCGACGGCACCATCGGGTGATCGGGGATCCCGACTCGCAACGGACGAGGGGACTTCCTACCCTGGTCCGGTGCCTCCCCCAGTCACGAACATCAACCAGTGAGCCCGAGCCCCGCTCCGCCGACGAAGCGCGCCCATTGGCCGGCGCTCGACGGCTGGCGGGGCTTCACCATCTGGTTCGCGATCTCGGTGCACGCCGGGTACTTCACCGGCGGTGGTGTGCTCTCGCTCGACACGTTCTTCGTGCTGTCGGGCTTCCTCATCACCGGCCTGCTGATCCGCGAGTGGGACCGGTCAGCCGGGATCGACCTCGCTGGCGTTCTGGGCGCGCCGGGCGCGACGGCTTCTCCCCGCGTTGTTCGTGGTGCTCGGCGCGGTGCTGGTGTACGCGGCGGTGCTCGCACCGTCGCTCGGCCTCGACAAGCTCCGGGCCGACGTGCTCGCCTCGCTGGGCTACGTCGTCAACTGGCACTTCATCTTCTCCGGCCAGTCGTACTTCGGCGCCTTCACCACACCGTCACCCCTGCTGCACCTCTGGTCGCTGGCGGTCGAGGAGCAGTTCTATCTGATCTGGCCGCCCGTGGTGCTCGGGACGTTGTGGCTCGCGCGGCGCTGGGTCGCAGCCCCGCGCCGCGATCGCAACCGTCGGCGTGCTCGCGCTCGGCGGTGCGATCGCGTCCTCGATCTGGATGGTCGCGCTCTACACGCCCGGGCGGCGACCCCTCGCGCGTCGTACTACGGCACGGACACCCGCGCCCAGGCCATGCTCATCGGCGCGGTGCTTGCGGTCGTCAGCACGCTGCACGGGCCGCTGCCGCTCGCGTGGCGGTCGCGCGGTCCTCGCCGTCGCGGCGCCGCTGTGCCTGTTGGTCGTGGTCGCGCCGTGGTTCGCGTCGGATGCCACCGCGGTGCACGACTTCTTCTACGGCCAGTACGGCCTGTTCGTCTACTGCGTCGCCACCGCCATCGTGCTCTGGCGCCTCACCCAACCACGTGCCCGGCGCGCTCGGCGCCGCGCTGTCGTGGGAACCCGTCCGCTGGGTGGGCGCGATCTCCTACGAGATGTACCTCTGGCACTGGCCCACCTACCTCGTGGTCACCCAGGACCGGACCGGTCTCGACGGGCTCCCGCTGCTCGCAGTTCGTCTCT
This sequence comes from uncultured Actinomycetes bacterium, assembly GCA_963725775.1. Taxonomy (GTDB): domain Bacteria; phylum Actinomycetota; class Acidimicrobiia; order IMCC26256; family DASPTH01; genus DASUAS01. Next base: position 48,851 of record CAVRZT010000004.1, on the reverse strand, counting down.
CCATCGTCGGTCGCGCTCGCGTGGGCCACCGCGCGACTGGTCGACGACCCGATCCGCCGCGGCGTGCGCCTGCGTTCGCCACGCCTCGCGCGGGTCATGGTCGGCGCCACTGTCATCGTCCTCAGCGTCGGGGTGTTCGCGGCGACGATCGGCCGCGCAACCTGCCCTCAGCGGGCAGGTCGGACAGGTTGCCGACCAGCCGCGCGCCCCCGACCACCCGAACACCGGACGTGCTGAAGGTGCTGGTCGTCGGCGACTCGCAGGCGGCCACCCTCGCGCAGGGCGTCCGGGCCGACCCCGGGCGTCTACGGGCTCTCCGCCCAACCCGGCCTCACGGTCTGGAACCGGGCGATTCTCGCCTGCCCGATCGTGAGCTTCCCCGTCTTCGTGATCGACGGCAACCAGGTCGACAACAAATGTGGCGGCACCGGGTTCTGGCAGAAGCAGTGGGCGGAGCGACGTCGTCGACGTTCCGTCCGGATGCCGTCGTCGTCATGGCCGGTGCCTGGGATGTCTTCGATGCGGTCATGCCCGACGGTTCGGTCGCGCACGCCGGCAACACCGAGTTCGACGCGACCTACCAGCGTGATCGTCGGCGCCCTCGTCGACACGCTGAGCGCCACGGGCGCCCGCGTCGTCGTCATCAAGCCGCCGTGCTACGGCGAGAGCCAGCTGGTGGGTACCGACCCTCAGATCGCCGAACGACGCGACGCGGTCCGGCTCGCGGCGATCGACACCGCGTGGACCAAGGCGGCGCGCCAACACGGCGCCCGAGTGCTCGACCTCGACCCTCGTGCTGTGCCCCGGCGGCATCGCCGACGCCGCGGTGCGACCCGACGGCGCACACTTCGACGGCGCCGGCGCCGACCGGGTGGCACCAGCCGTGGCCCGGGCCGTACGGCAGGCGGTCGCCGCCCCGCGTCATCGCCCGGCGCCGCGTGATCGACAGTCGGCGACGAATCCGGAGACTCTTCGTGCTGGCGGTGGCCGCGATCGTGACCGCCGCCGGATGTCAGGGCTGACACCAACACGACCCAGTCGGCCCGCCCGCCTTCGACCTCGACGACCGCACCATTGTCGACCACGACGACGCCCACCGTGAGCACCACCACGCCTGCGCCCACCACCGCCGCGGGTCCGACGCCCACCGGGCCGGTCGGCAACCCGTGGCCGCAGATCGGGGCCGCACCGCCCGAACACCACGCGATCCTCGCGATGGGCGACTCACTGATGGGCGAGACCGTCTTCACCCTTCCCACCGTGCTTGCCGCCCACGGGTTCGACGCCGTCGTCTACGACGCGCACATCAACGCGTCCGGGCTCCTCGACCCGATGAACGGGTCCTCGGCTCGCGACTACCTGGCGCAGCAACTCGCGATCCACCCCGACGTCGACACCGTGATCTTCGAGTGGGCGGCGGTGTGCGCGGTTGCGTGCGGACCGGACACCCTCGCGTACGGATCACCGGAGTTCTTCGCGGCCTGGCACGCTGCCGCGGGCGACCTCGTCCGCGACGCATACACCCGCGGTCTCAAGGTGCTCTGGGCGATCTCGTCACCGCCGCCACCCGACGTCACCGGTGAAGCGCCCGTCGAGGACTGGTCGAGCAAATCGATGCGGGTCCTGGTCGGGACGACGCTCACCATGTACGAACGCCGCTACCCCACGGACTTCGGGGTGACGGTCGCCGACTGGTGGCAGGCGCTCTCGGACACCAACGGCCAGTGGCAGGACGCGCTGTGGTACGACGACGCCCTCCACACCGTGCTCGTGGGCGACCGAGTGCACCTCACCGAGGACGGATCGACGCGCACCTCCACCTGGACCGTGGCCGCGCTGGCGAGGCTCTACGAGTCCTGACCCTGCGCGTCGTCGATCAGCAGTGCTCCAGCTGGCTGAGGGTGTATGCGACGACTTCGTCGTAGGTCAATGCTGCACCGCGGACGATCGCGAGTTCGTATGCGGCTGGACCGAGTGAGGCCTGGAGCGCGTCGAGCGCCAGTTGACGATCTCGTGGTTCGGCTTCGACGCCGGCGAGGGCATTGCTCGACGCCGGACGTCCGCGTCGGTACCCGCGGAACGCCCGCGTGTTCTGCGAAGGTGATCGCAGTGACTTCGTCGTCGTGATCGTCGAGGGTCGGGTGAAGGTGCTCGTCACCACCGCTGAGGGTGGGGAGGCGGTGTTGGGGGTTCGTGGCCCGGGCGCGTTGGTCGGTGAGCTTGCGGCGTTCGACCGTGGGCCTCGGGTTGCGACCGCGGTGGCGCTCGAGCCGTTGACGGTTCGGCTGCTCTCCGCTGACGAGTTCCGGGCGTTCGTCGCCGACGAGCCGGGGCCGGCCTGCAGCTCATCGGGATGCTGATCGGTCGGCTCCGTGAGGCCGACCGCCGCCGCGCCGAGTTCGGCACCTACGACGCGCTCGCACGGGTCGCCGCGAGCCGAATGCGACGCACGTCGCAGGTGCTGTGCGTCAACTGGCGCAGACACGCCGGTTCGATCGTCGCACGCTCCGTCTGAGGCCCCCGATCGGGGCATCGGGACGAGGAGCACGACATGGCGCAGCGTGGCGAGGCAGCACGGACGAGGTCGAAGCGCTCGTTGAGGATGCTGGCGGTGCTGAGTTTGCTGCTGGCGGCGGTGGCGTTCGTGGGTGCCGTACCCACGTCGGCCGCGGCGCAGACCGCACCGGTGGTGAGCGGCGTCGCGTACGGGCCGCTTCCCGAGCAGCTCCTCGACGTGCATCTCCCCGCCGGCAGCGCGGGCCCGTTCCCGGTGATGATCTACCTGCACAGCGGCGGCTGGATCGGCGGCTCCCGATCGGTGATCCCCGACTTCCTCCTCGACCAGGTCGACCGCGGCATCGCGTTGGTCTCGATCGACTACCGGCTGGTGACCACCGCACCCGACGGCTCGTTCGTGAACAGCTTCCCCGTCCCCGACACCGACGTGGACCGCGCCGTGAGATTCGTCAAGGCCCACGCGACCACCTGGAACCTCGATCCCCGCCACGTGATGCTCGCGGGCGCCTCCGCCGGCGGCCACCTCGCCGCATTGGCCGCGGCGGCACCCGGGGTGTTCGTCGACCCCGCACTGCCCGCCGATCTCGCCGCCGTGTCACCACGGGTGCAGGGTGTGCTCGACTTCGTCGGCGTGAGCGACTTCTCCACGTTCGGTGGCGCCGGCGGGTGGGCCCCGGGACTCATGACCGCGTTCCTCAACTGCCCCGTCACCCAGATCGACCTCTGCGACCCCGCGAAGATGACGGCCGCGAGCATCGCTCCGCACCTCGACGCCGGCGCGCCGCCCGCGTTCCTCGCGTACGGCGCCACCGACGGCCTCGTGGTGTCGACGACCCAGGGCCTCCCCCTCGCCCAGGCCTGGACCCGCGCACGCGGCGACGACGGACCCGAACCGACCTGGACCGACGGCGTCTCCTTCCAGCAGACCGCAAGCGGCCACAACATCGACGCGACGGAGCTGAACGTCGACGAAATGCAGACATGGATCGCCGCCGTGATCTTGAGCGCGCCACCGGCCGCGACGGTCGCAGCCCGTCCGACGCGATGATCGAGCCCGCACGACCAGGGCTCGCGGACCCCAACCAGGGAACGACCCGCCACCGGTACGCTTCGCGGGCCCGGTGATCGCGGGCGTCTGGAGGTGCAGTGCCCGCACACAGCCCCGCCGAGACCATTGCCGCCGAGATCTCGTACCTGCGAAGCGAGTTCGCTCCGTGCAGGTGCAGTACGAGCAGGGGAAGCCGTTGTCGCCCAGGACAGTGCAGTTCACGGCCGCGATCTGCTCCGGTGCACTCCGCGACGCGATGGACCTCGGGGCCATCGCCGCAGCGCGCGTGGCCGACCGGTGAGCAACTCGCCGCGTTTCTCGACTACGTCGAAACGCGAAGATCCCGACCGGTACGCGCTCTGGTGCCTGTCACGACCGGCTGTCGTCGCGGCGAAGCTCTCGCGTTGCGGTGGTCCGACCTCGATCTCACCACCCGTCGCGCGCCGGTTCACCGATCGTTGGTCACCATCGCCGGACGCCGCGCCTTCTCGGACTGGCCGAAGGAGCAGAAGCCGAAGATGCTGCCCCTCGCACCAGGCCACGATCGACGCGTTGCGCGAGCACAGGGCACGTCAGCGAGACCTTGGGTCTCGCCAGCATCAGCACGACGCTCGACATCTACTCGCATGTGCTGGCTGAGGTGCAGCAGCACGCGGTCGACGAGATCGGTGACGCGATCATGGCGAAGCGCCGGACCAGCGGCTGACGCGCCCGCCAGGAGTGCCCTCTGTATCTAGAGGTGCTCGCCGCCGCGTGTGGCATCGGTGTGGCACGGGAAGCCGCGCGCCGGGCGTCACCGCAGGTCAGAGGCCCTTCGGGTGCTGACACCTCGTCAGATCACCGTGCTCCGGCCGTGTCCGGGCGACTCCGAGTATGTCCAGGTCAGCAACGAGTTCCGGGGTCGTGACCGTCGACGGATTCTGGGCCGTTCCGGTGGCGCGACCAACCGCCGGACCGTCCGGCGCCAGAGGCGTAGGGTCGTCCTCGGTCTGGCACCGTCGAGGGGGTCAGAGCGTGGCGATGACGATTGCGGTGGCGACACCGGCGATGGCGAGTGGTGTGCCAACGAGTGCGAGCCGTCCACCGACGAGGCCGCGGCGGATCGGCATCTCGACGAGGTAGTACGAGAGGGACGCGGCCGCGATCGTGCCCACGATCCGGGCAAGGAGCAGCGAAGGGCCGGAGAGCCCGGTCTCGGCGTTCGAGATCATGGCCCGGATCGGCACGTGCCACAGGTACACGCCGTAGGAGATGCGCCCCAACCACACCAGCGCCGCGAACGCCAGCAACACCTTGAGCCACGACGACGCCGGGGCCATCACGGCCGCGATCACCACCGCCATGCACAGGGCGAAGCCGACCGAGCCGCCGTAGTACAGGAACTTGCTGGTCTCGGGACCGGGCGCGAACAAGACCGCAGCGACCACCGCCACCGCCGCGAACGGTCCCAGCCGCGGTGCCCAGCGTTCACTCACCTGGCGGATCGCGGCGGTCTGCAGCGCCATCGCGAGCAACGCGCCGATCAGCAACTGGTGCGCGGCGGGTGTCGGTGGCGAGATACGCGCGCGCTTCGTTGCCCGGTACGAACAGCAGCGGCATGAGCACGACCGACACGACGCTGATCACGATGGCGACCATCGCCAGCGGGCGGAGCTTCCCGTGCCAGCGGTGCAGGCACGCGAACACGATCAGGGGCCACAGCAGGTAGAACTGCTCCTCGATCGCAAGCGACCAGGTGTGGAACAGCGGCGCGAGTCCACCAGCCCGACCGATCGCGGACTCTCCCCCGAAGATCAGGTACCAGTTCGCGCTATAGAACAGCGCGGACAGGCCCTGGCCGCGGACGGAGTTCCGGCGGGCGGCGTCCAACGCGAACGCCGCCCACACCGCGACGGCGACGAGGACCAGGAGCAGGGCGGGAAGGAGGCGCCGCGGGCGTCGTGCCCAGAACGCGGCGCAGGTCAATCCGATCGTGATTGCTCCACTCGATGAGGAGCAGCGTCGTGATCAGGTAGCCCGACAGGACGAAGAACATGTCGACGCCGAGATAGCCGCCGGTCGCTCCGCGGGTGAAGAAATGGAAGATGACGACGGCACCGACCGCGACGGCGTGAATCCCGTCCAACGCAGGGTTGTAACTCAGCTTGGTTGTCGTGCTCTCCGCCCGAAGCACACGGCGAGCTTAGGAGCAGCGACGGAATACCCCCGTCTGGTGTCCCTGCGCTCCGCCCGTGTGAAGCCTCTCGCTCTCATCGTGTCTGCTGTGACCACCGCGGTTGCGGCATCGACATCGAGAGTGGCGCGCAAGGTTCGCGAAGCCGACGGACGATCATGATGACCGATGACGAAGTGATCATCGAGCGGATGAGCGCCGGTCAGTGGGCGGGCGGCATCGTGCGCTGAGTGAAGTAGAGATTGGTGCCTGGCGCCTGACGTTGCACACGACGGACGTAAGTGCGCGCGGCCCCCGCAATGCCATCTCGACCATCCAGCCGGGGTTGCGGCCGCAACGGCCCCAGCCCACTGGCTTCCGCCATCGAGATCAGGCTCTGATGGGAAAACGTGTTGATGTGCTCGAGCGGATGCGCTGCGTCCTTTGCCGCTTTCCAGTCGCGCCGCTTCACTGCGTCGGGGACGGAGCGGCCGTCCGGAACCGCGATTCGAAGCACTCCCTCGGGCATCAGGCACGCGGCGAGTTGGCGGGTGACCGTGAGGGGATCGCTGACATGCTCCAACACCTGTTCGGCGTTGATGAAATGAAACCGCTCCCCCTGACCTTCAGGTAGGGAGTCGATGACGTGCACACCCATCGCACGCGCGGAGGCGCGCGTCGTTGATCGTCGACGTCGGCGCCGGTCACGTCGAATCCGTGCGCGGCCGCCATTCGACACCAGTATCCCCACCCCATGCCGAAGTCGAGCACGCGGATCGAGTTCGGACGCGCGTTCGGGAACAGGCGGGCGACGACGCCCGCCTGGCGTGCGTACAGGGCGAAGAGTGAGTGTGGCCCGTCTGCCTTCTTCGCCCGGCTGTGCTCGGGCGATATCCACTCGGAGTAGAGCGTCTGCATCCACTCGTCACTGAGAACCTGCTCCTGCCAGACGAAGCCGTTCTTCTTGCAGCGCAGGAGACGGTAGGAGGCACCATCGAGAACGTCACGATCAATTCGCCCCATGTAGTAGGCGTCGAGAAAGTTCCAAATCGAAGGGTGAGAGAAGGGCCTGTCGATCAGCACCTCCGGCTCGGAACTCGACGCCCAAGGACAGCGGTCTCTCGTCACGAACTTGACTTGACTGCTCACCCTGTCCACCTTCCGCCGTCAGCGCCTCGCGGTCGCTGTTCTACGATCGCAACCACGGCAACCGGAGGTCGATCCACGACTCCGCGGGAGTCCAGTTGGGTTCCTCGTCCCAGATGTGCTTCGCGTCGTGGCGTTGCTTGACGCCCGGATCATGACGACGATGCCGACGAGGAGGAGGAAGATGGGAGTTGACGACGCCCATGGGCGTCCCCCTTTCCCCGCGTCGTTACAGGCCCGAGCCGGACCCGAAGCTGCAATAGTCCGCCGGATCTGTGATCCGAGTCAAGAGTCCGACGGTCCTGTTCAGACGGAGAGCCGCGCGATCAGTCGGTCGGCGAGGACGACGAGGCCGCGCCGACCACCAGAAGCACCAACCGCTTCGCGGCAAATGTCGGGTCAGCTTGCCCGAGTGAGAAACGTGACCATCGCCGGGTTGAGTGAGTCGCGCAACAAACGGACCTCGAAGCCCGCGCGCTCACATTCGTCCACGAAGTCGCGTCCGAACTCGTAGAAGACCAGCAAGTCGGCTGCCGCACCCAGCTCGGCATCGCCGTGGTAACTCGGCGGCAGGAGATGGATCACGTCGCCATCGTCGTGGACTGACGCGTGGCAGCGGGTCGTGGCACGATCCCAGACGACGGGCACGGTGAAGACATGCCAGCCGGTGCGCTTGAGCACGCGTCGTATTTCACCGAGCGCCCGCGGCACGTCGGGAACGTGCTCCAGGGTGTCCGAGGTGATGACCAGATCGAAGCTCTCGCTCGCGTAGGTGAGACCGAGAAGGTCTTCCGACGGAACATCGGACGAAGTACTCCCGTACTCCGAATAGCGGAGGTTCGGGAGCTCACGAAGGAACTGGTGCAGACGCTCAGCTCGGTTGATCTCGGCGATCGACAGAGCCTGGAAGCGCGTGTCCGCGGACAGCGCCTTGAGGGAAGACGCATCGGTGCCCAGCAGCTCGTGTGAGACCACGAGCAGCCCCTGTGCGAGTTGTCGCGACCGTAAGCTCGACCCGCAGAGCGTGCAGCGGATGCCTTCGCGCGCGTCGAACCAGCCGACCCATTCGGGGGACAACTCCCAAGCATGAATCAGCTCGGGCCACAGGACAGGGTCGCCCTTGACGACGCTGCGCTTTCCGCACGCGTCACAATGGCTACCACTCATCCATCCTCGCCCGGTCAGCAGGCCGCGCTTCACCGCTCGCTTGACTGCCAACGACGCCCCGGAGGGGCCTTTCACGGTCGCGAGCGTACTCCGAACGGCGACAGTCGTTGACGGGATGCGTGACCGTCCGCGGTGGCATGGAGACAGCTTCCGCCGACGACGGCCACCGCGGTGACCTGTGCATACCGCGCGCTCGGGAGCGTTCTCGCGGAGCCCCGAAGCCCGCGTCAGCACCTTCACCGCGAGCGGCTGCCGAGGTCGTGCGCCCTACTCCGGCGACGAGAAAGCCGCTGATGCAGAAGAAGATCGCCACGCCGAGCCGCCGTAGTTCATGCCCATCGCTCGAGGACCCAGCCCCCGGGGGTCCTCGCCATCGAGGACGAAGGCATGGTGGAAGACGACGAGACCTGCCGCGAAGATCCGGAGCAGGTCGAAGGTGTCAAAGCACGAGCTGCCCCACCAACCCCGGATGGTTTCGTGGGCTCGGGCACGCCGGTTGCCGCCACCGGCAACCCCTTCGTCGCAAGCATCAGCGGTGGATGTAGGCAGCGAAAGTCTGAACCGAATGGCGGCAACTCGCAACCGCGATCAGCGAGGTTGCTCCCATCTCCAGATCACCTCGAAGCGGCTGCACCTCCTCGTCGGGCCTTCCACCGAACCTGAGCCGTACGGTTCGTAGTTACCGCGGTGGGGCTTGTCGACGTAGCGTTGGCGCCCGAAGTGGCGGCAGTTGCGCCGGTGTCGGAGTCCATGGCGAACGTGTGCCGGTCGTCGTCCCTGCGGAGCCGGCCCGCCCGGCGTCGGGAACTCTGACCCGCTATCGCAAGGGGCGGAAGAACGCCCGCAGCTCCTCGACGTAGAGGTCGGGGTTCTCCATGGCGGGGAAGTGGAGCCCGCGGTCGGCGACCGTCCACCGCCGGACGTCGTAGACGTCGTCGGCCCGGCTCCGCGGCGGGGGCCCGATGTTGGGCGTGGGGGCGCCGACCACGCGCTCGAGCAGGAAGCCCGCCGGCGGCTGCACCCGCTCGCCCTCGACCAGCCGGACCGGGTCGTGGCGGCTCTCGTAGTAGAGGCGGTTGGCGCTGTTGGCGGTACCGGTGAACCAGTAGATCGCGATGGTGGTGAGCAGCTCGTCGCGCGTGAACAGCTGCTGCACGTCGCCCGCGCAGTCGGACCAGCGCCGCCACTTCTCCACGATCCATGCCGCGAGCGCGGCGGGGGAGTCCATGAGCCCGTACGCGAGCGACTGCGGCTTCGTGCCCTGGATCTCGCTATAGCCCGACTCCTCGCGCCGCCACGCCTTGGCCCGGGCGCCGTAGTCGGCGTCGCCGGCGGTGGGCTCGTACGGGCCCGCGGCGCGGAAGTTGAGCATCCCCATGTGGATGCCGGCGAGCGCGTCGGGGTGATCGAGGCCGAGCAGCGCGGTCACGTACGCGCCCCAGTCGCACCCGGCGGCCGCGAAGCGGTCGTAGCCGAGCTCGCGCATCATCGCGACGAACATCGTCGCCATCACGCGCGGTGTCATGCCGCGGCGACGCGGGATGTCCGAGAATCCGTAGCCCGGTAACGAGGGCACGACCACGTGGAAGGCATCGGCGGGATCGTCGCCGAACGCACCGGGGTTCGCGAGGCGGGCGACGACGTCGTGGTACTCGTAGTGCGTGCTCGGCCAGCCGTGCGTGAGCACGAGCGGGAGCGGCGAGGGTCCCACACCCGGCTGGTGCACACAGTGCAGCCCGAAGCCCTCGAACCCGGGCGCGTCGACCTCGACGCGGCAGTGGGGCAGCGAGTTGAGCACCTGCTCGCGCGCGCGCCAGTCGAAGCCGTCGGCCCAGTAGGCCACCAGCTCCTGGACGAACCCGAGCTCGGCGCCATAGTCCCAACCCGCGTCCTCCACCTGGTCGGGCCAGCGCGTGCGGGCGATGGCGGCGCGCAGCTCGTCGAGCGCGTCGTCGGCCACCGAGATCCGGAACGGGGTGACGGCCACGCGTCAGCCCTGCTGGGAGCGACCACGCTCCATGATCGCGTCACGCCGACGCGCCACTTCGTCGGCGACGCCCGATGCCGTCGCGAGCCACTCGCGTGACCGCCGCAGCTCGATGCGGCGGGTCTCGAAGTCGGCGGCGCGCTCCTCGTCGCGATACGTGGCGAGCACGTTGCGGACGCCCGGCTGGTCGTTCGACACGATGTCGCGGCCGAGCTGCACGCAGAACGGCAGGAGCTCCTCGTGCGTCACGACGTGGTTCACGAGCCCCCACTCGAGCGCGGTGCGGGCGTCGACGAAGTTGCCGGTCACGCTCATCTCCCGCGCCCGACGGTGGCCGACGGCTTCCGCCAGCAACACGGTGAGCCCCCATCCCGGCATGATGCCGACGCGCGCGTGCGTGTCGGCGAAACGCGCCTGCTCCGACGCGACCAGGAAGTCGCAGGTGAGCGCGACCTCGAAGCCGCCGGTGACCGCGGCGCCGTTGACCGCGCCGATCACCGGCTTGGTTGTCTCGGGGAACGGGCGGATCAACTCGTCGCCACCCGCGACGACGTGGCGGACCTCGGAGTCGGTGGTGAGGCTCTTCAGGTCGACGCCGGCGCAGAACGCGGGGTCGGCGCCGGTGAGCACGATGGCGTCGACGTCGTCGCGGGCGTCGCAGGACGCGATCGCGTCCGGGAGCGCGGCGGTGAGAGCGGGGTTCAGCGCGTTGCGCGCCTCCGGTCGGTTGAGGGTGACGACCGCCACCCGGTCCGCGACCTCCACCAGGACCACGTCGTCAGCCATCCACCGTCACCGTCCCGTCCATCGAGGCTCGCGCTTCTCGAAGAACGCGAGCAGACCTTCCCGGATGTCGTCGCTCTGTGTGATCGCCGCGGTCGCGACCGTGGTGGCCTCCCACCCCAGCTCGTCGCGTTCGGCGACGGTCGCGTCGAGGGCGCGCAGGCTGGCGCGCGCGCCGACCGGCCCGACGCTGCAGATGCGTTCCGCGAGCGCGAGCGCCGCGGCGACCGCGCCCCCGGGCTCGGCGACCACGTTCACCAGCCCGAGCGCGTACGCCCGCTCGGGGTCGAGCCGGTCGCCGGTCAGCAACATCTCCCGGGCGACGTTGAGGGGCAGTGCCCGCGGCGTGCGGAAGAGGCCGCCGCACGTCGGGACCAGGCCACGCTTCACTTCGGGAAGCCCGAACGCCGCGTCGCGCGCCGCGACCACGAGATCGCACGCGAGCACGATCTCGAACCCACCGCCGAGCGCGGGCCCCTCGACCGCGGCGATGAGCGGCTTGGCGCGGTCGCGGCGGATGACGCCGTACTCACCGCCCCGGTCGGTGGACGCGCTCCCTCCGCGCGAACGACGCGAGATCGCTGCCCGCGGAGAACACCGTCGCGGTGCCGGTGATCACTCCGACCCACAGGTCGGGGTCGTCGTCGAGCCGGTCGAGTGCCGCGCCGATGCTGTCGGCGAGCTCCTGGTCGATCGCGTTGCGCTTCGCTTCGCGTTGCATCGTGACGACCAGGACGCGACCGCGCACTTCCGTCTCGACCGGCATGCGCGGAGTCTACGGTCGTCGCCCGATCAGGGTTCGAGGACGACCTTGATCGCGCCGGCGGCGCGGTCGGCCGACACGCGGAACGCCTCGGCCGCGTCGTCGAGCCCGAACCGGTGGCTGACCAGCACGTCGGCGAGCGCGGGCTGATCAGCGAGGAGCGCGGCCGCGAGGTCGAACTCGCGGACGCCGTGGCGGTGGCCGTACATCGCCGACGGCACCACCCGGATCTCTTTGCTGAGCAACGCGGTGCCGAAGCTCACCGGCTCCCAGTAGGTCGCGGCCACCACGATCGTCCCGCCCGGACGCGCCCGGGCCACCGCGTCGTCGAGCGACGCCTGCGAACCGGCGGCGTCGACCACCAGGTCGTACTCCGCGACGAGTGACCGCCCCGCCCCGAGTCGCTCGCCGGCGGCGTGCTGGTGGTCGTAGCGCGCCGCGAGGTCGACGTCGACGCCACGGCCGAGGGCGATGCCGGTGACGGCGAGGCCGACCGAGCCGCCACCGATGACGAGGATGCGGGCACCGGCGTCGAGCGGCACGCGTCCGAGCGCATGGCCTGCGACCGCCAGGGGTTCCACGAGCGCGCCGAGCTCGGCACCGATGCTATCGGGCAACGGCACGAGGCAGCTGCGGTCGACGATCACCTCGTCGGCGAGGCCGCCGTCGACCGACACGCCGTGCAGGCGCGTCAGGCCCGTGCGGCACAACTGGCTCTCCCCGGCGAGGCACCGGTCGCACTCCCCGCACCACACGATCGGCTGCACCGCGACCGCCGTGTCGTCGTCGAGGATCCCGGCGAACTCGTGGCCGAGGGTCACCGGCAGGTTCCACGCCGCGAGGTGCAGGTCGGAACCGCAGATGCCGCACGACCGCACACGGACGCGCACCGGATCGCTCGCGTGCGCGGGAACGGTGGGTTCGATCTCGACCACCCCGACCCCACCGTCGCCCGTCGCCCGCACCGCTCGCACGAGCCGGAGTCTTGCACCACGTCGGGGACCTGCGCCGGGCGCCCCACTACGGTGTACGGCCGCAAGGATTGACGCAGATGCGACCGCAGCACGAAGGGCGTGACGGACGATGGTGGACCTCGGTTTCGACGGCAAGGTGGCGATCGTCACCGGCGCGGGAGGCGGCCTCGGCCGTGAGCACTCCCTCCTGCTCGCGAGCCGCGGGGCGCTGGTGGTCGTCAACGACCTCGGTGGAGCGGTCGACGGCACCGGCGGCGACGCCGGGCCGGCCGCAGAAGGTGGTCGACGAGATCAAGGCCGCCGGCGGCGAGGCGGTGGCCGACACCAACTCGGTGGCGACCCCCGAGGGCGGTCAGGCGATCGTGCAGAGCGCGCTCGACGCGTTCGGCCGCATCGACATCGTCGTGAACAACGCCGGCATCCTGCGCGACAAGTCGTTCCACCACATGACGCCCGACCTCGTGAACCCGGTCCTCGACGTCCACCTGCGCGGGCGCGTTCTACGTCACGCAGCCGGCGTGGGTGCACATGCGCGAGCAGGCCTACGGTCGGGTCATCGTCACCGCGTCGTCGGCCGGCATCCTCGGCAACTTCGGTCAGGCCAACTACGGCGCGGCGAAGATGGGCCTCGTCGGCCTGACGCACGTGCTGGCGCAGGAGGGGGAGCGCTACAACATCAAGGCGAACGCGATCGCGCCGACCGCGGGCACCCGCATGACCGGCGAGATCTTCGGTGACGAGCTCGCCGACAAGCTCGCGCCCGGCGCTCGTCTCGCCGGTCGTGGCCTGGCTCGCGCACGAAGACTGCCCGGTGTCGGGTCACACCTACTCGGTGGGCGGCGGGCGTGTCGCCCGCGTGTTCGTCGGCGAGGGCCCGGGCTACGTGAAGACCGACGCGCCGTTGACGCTCGAGGACGTGCGCGACCACTTCGACGAGATCGAGCGCACCGACGACTTCACCCTGTTCAAGAACGCGACCGACGAGCTCCGCACGGTCGCGAGCCAACTGCGCTAGTCCTCGAATCGAGGTTCGCTCATGACCACGACGACCGACCCCACGACCGGCGATGTGACCGACGAGGTCAACGCCTGGCTCGAGGAGAACTGGGATCCCGAGCTGACCGTCGAGGAGTGGTGGGACCGCCTCGGCCGTTCGGGCTGGGCGACGCCCACGTGGCCGGTCGAGTGGTACGGGCGCGGGCTGTCGCGCGCCGAGGGTGTGCGCGTGCAGCAGGCGATCACCGCGTTCGGCGCGCTCGGCGCGCCCGGCGGTCTCGGCACGCTCCTCGCGGGCCCGACCATCACGGTGCACGGCACCGACGAGCAACGTGAGCGCTACCTGCTCGACATCGTCACCGGTCGGATGGCGTGGTGCCAGCTGTTCAGCGAACCGGGCGCGGGTTCCGACCTCGCCGGGCTCAACACGCGCGCCGAGCTCGACGGCGACGAGTGGATCGTCAACGGGCAGAAGGTCTGGACGTCGGGTGGCCACTGGTCGGATCTCGGCATGCTGCTGGCCCGCACCGATCCCGACGTGCCGAAGCACCAGGGCATCACGTACTTCGCGGTCGACATGCACCAGCCCGGCGTGGAGATCCGCCCGCTGCGCGAGCTCACCGGTCGCGCCATGTTCAACGAGGTGTTCCTCACCGACGTGCGCGTCCCGAACGACGCCGCCATCGGCGGGATCAACAACGGCTGGGCGGTGGCCAACACCACGCTGATGTTCGAGCGCAGCGGGCTCGGTGCCGGCGGTGGTGGCGGGAGCGTGTCGGCGCTGCCGGGCACCGTCGGTGGCGATCTCGTCCGCCGCGCGGGCGACTTCCTCCGCACGCGCGACCTCGTCGACGGCGGCGCCGGATCCCCGACGTCGGTCGCGAACCTCGCGGCGCTCGCCCGCGCCAACGGCGCGTGGGACGACCCCGGCGTCCGCCAGGACGCTGGCCCAGCTCCACTCGATGAACGAGATCGCCCGGTACACCAACCTCCGCCAGCGGGCGCTGGCGCGTGCCGGTGGGGAGATCCCCGGGCTGGGCAACATCGCCAAGCTGTCGATGAGCCGGATGCTCCGGATGACGCGCGACCTGAGCGCCCGCATCCTCGGCCCGTACTCGACGCTCCACGCCTACGCCGCCGACGAGCAGGAGTCGCTGGTCGCCGCGACCGACGGTGCGGTGCAACCGGGGATCACCGAGTACGATCCTGTTCGCGCAGGCGCCGCAGATCTACGGCGGCACCGACGAGATCCAGCACAACATCCTCGGTGAGCGGGTCCTCGGTCTGCCCAAGGAACCGAGCGCCGACAAGGGCAAGCCGTTCCGCGAGCTCCCGAAGAACGGCTGACCGGACCGATCAGCGGATTCCCACGGCGCCACGCCGATCCGAACGGTCCGAGCGGCCGGACGAGAGGTCCTCGGGTATCTTCGCTCCACGTGGCGCTCCTCAATGTCCGACTACTGTCTCGGTGCGTTTCGGTGGCCTCCAGGCACTTGCCGCCGTCACCATCGACGTGCCCGAGAACGAGGTCACCGGCCTCATCGGTCCGAACGGCGCGGGCAAGACCACGCTGTTCAACGTGATCACCGGCCTGCAGCCGCCCACCGGGGGCTCGCTCGTGCTCGACGGCAAGGACATCACCAACGCCAAGCCGCACCAGCGGCGCGCGTGCCGGGATCGGCCGCACGTTCCAGCGACTCGAGACGTTCGGCACGCTCAGCGTGCGCGACAACGTGCTCGTGGCCGCCGAGATGCGCCGCGGGTGGTCGCGCGAGAAGTTCAAGCCCGGTGAGCTCACCGACGAGCTGATCGAGCGCATCGGCCTCACGTCGGTCGCCGATGAGCGCGTCGATCGCCTCCCGACCGGCACCCAGCGGCTGGTCGAGATGGCGCGCGCGCTCGCGACGAAGCCGCGGCTGGTCCTGCTCGACGAACCGTCGTCCGGTCTCAACGAGTCCGAGACCGCCGAGTTCTCGGAACTGCTCATCGAGCTCGCCGGCACCGGTCTCGCGATCCTGCTGGTCGAGCACGACATGGGTCTCGTCATGAGCTCGTGTCACCACATCCACGTGCTCGACTTCGGCCAGATCATCGCGTTCGGCACCCCGGCCGAGGTGCAGTCGAACTCGATCGTCCGCGCCGCGTACCTGGGTGAGGGCGACGAAGCCGAAGAGGTCCCGGAAGAGCAGCAGGCGCTGCTCGCCGAAGTGTCCGCGCTCCAATCCGAGGTGCGGGCGGAGACCGAGCCGACGAACGGCGCCGGCGTCGTCACGTCGGTCAGCGAACCGCCGCCCGTTGTCGCCACCGAGCCCGGCGTGCCCACGCCGGGTGCGGCGATCGAGCTCATCGGCGTGAAGGCGGCCTACGGCAGCATCGACGTGCTGCACGGCGTGAACATCACGATCCCGCCCGGCACGGTGTACGCGCTGCTCGGGCCGAACGGCGCGGGCAAGAGCACCACCCTGAAGGTGGCGAGTGGTCGGCTCAACCCGACCGAGGGTGAGGTGCGCTACCTCGGGCGAGCGAGTCAACGGCCGTGCCTCCGATCGCCTGGCGCGCGACGGCCTCTGCACCATTCCCGAGGGTCGCGGCATCTTCCCGAATCTCACCGTGCTCGAGAACCTCCGCACGATGACCTACAGCGGCGTGTCGTTGTCGACGGTCGAGGAACGCGCCTACGCGCGCTTCCCGCGCCTCAAGGAACGCCGCAAGCAGATGGCCGGCACGCTCTCGGGTGGTGAGCAGCAGATGCTGGCGATCGCCCGTGCGATCGGCACCGACCCGAAGGTGCTGCTGCTCGACGAGCTCTCGATGGGTCTCGCGCCGTTGGTCGTCTCCGAGCTCTACGACGTCGTGAAGCGCATCGCCGCCGACGACGTGTCGATCCTCGTGGTCGAGCAGTTCGCGCACGAGGTGCTCGACGTCGCCGACGTCGCCGCGGTCATCCTGCACGGCCGCATCCAGTTCGAGGGTTCACCGGCCGAGGTGGCCGACGTCCTCCAGGACGCCTACCTCGGCGGCGCCATCACCACCTGATCGTCGCGGTCCGGCGACGATGCCTTGTCGCCCGGGGTGCGCCGCTCTATGCTGCCGCACGAAACCTGACGACCCGTCAGATTGACCGGTCGTCCGCATCGTTCCTTGGGGGGAAACATGAAACGATCTCGCTGGGTGGCGCTCGTCGCCGTCCTGGTGGTGTCGGTGAGCACGCTTGCGGCCACCGCGGTCACCGCCGGTGCCCAGTCGAGCAGCGGCGACACGCCGAAGGCGACCGACGTCGGCATCACCGCCACGGAGATCCACGTCGCCGTCGTCGCCGACGTCGACAACCCGATCGCTGCCCAACCTGTTCAAGGGTTCGAAGGACGCGGTCGAGGGCGCGGCCAAGTACCTGAACAGCAAGGCGGGCGGCGGCGGCCTCGCCGGGCGCAAGGTCGTGGTCGACTTCTACGACTCGAAGCTGAACGCCAACGCGACCACCAACGCCGAGATCCAGGCGTGCGAGAACGACGTCGCCATGGTGGGCACCTCGGCGGTGTTCCTGACGTCGGTCGACGACATGCGCAACTGCAAGGACTCGACCGGCGCGATCGACGGGCCTGCCCGACATCCCGTTCGTGTCGACCGCGCTCGTGCAGCAGTGCTCGGACCAGTCGTTCCCGATGGCGCCGCCACAGGTGATCTGCTCGACCGCGACGCAGCACCCGCAGACCTTCCAGCCGAACATCGGGCGGGCGTACTACTACAACCAGAAGTACGGCAAGGAACCTGCACGGCATCTACATCTTCGGCGGCGACTCGAAGTCGGCCCGTGACTCGTCGTTCGTGAGCGGCCTCGGCGCAGCTGCGGGTGAAGTGCTGCACCTCCGACGAGGACTTCGACATCTCGAGCTTCGCGCCGCAGTCGGCCTACACGCCGGTCGTCCAGGCGATGAAGACCGACGGCTCGAACTACGGCCAGGCCAACTCAGGGCTTCGCCGATGATCCTCCGCGCAAGGAGGCGGCGCTGCAGGGCCTCACCGCGGTGAAGGTGTGGGACTGCGGCACGGGCTGCTACAACAAGTAGTTCCTGAAGGCGGTGGGAGCGACGTCGACGGCCAGTACGTCGACATCCTCTTCCTGCCGTTCCTGAGCACGGCCGAGCGCAAGGCCAACCCGATGCTCGCGAACTTCGTGAAGTACACGGGTGCGGACAAGGTCGACGGCTTCGGTGTGTACGCCTGGTCGGCGATGATCGCCTTCCGCGACGCGGTGAACAACGCGGTCAAGGCGAACGGTGGCGTCAACGGTGTCACCCGCAAGACGATCTTCGCGCGAGCTCAACAAGATCCACAAGTTCAACGCCGAGGGCATGTTCGGCACCATCGACCTCGCGGGTCGCACGACGATCGCCCTGTCACGTGCTGATGCAGGTGAAGAACGGTGACTTCGTGCGGGTCTTCCCGACCAAGGTCGGCACGTTCGACTGCGCCGAAGAACGTGGTGCACGTCAAGCTCGACGTCTACTGAGCTGACTGACGTTCCCGGGTCCGGCGTCACCGCATCCGTGGTGGCGCCGGGCTCGTGTTCCTGCCAGAGTTGAAACCTTGGGGGCGACATGGCGGCGATAACCGAACGTGTCCGAGCCGAGTTCGGGCGAGAGCCGCCGCACGGTCGTCGCCGGGGTCGTCGTGGCGATCTTCGTGGTCGCGGTCGTGCTGGGCCTCCTGGGCCGGCAACCCGATCACCTTGGACTCGATCCTCTTCTGGCTGATCGTCGGCATCACCTTCGGCTCGGTCTACGCGGTCGCCGCGACCGGCCTCGTGGTCACCTACACCACGTCCGGGCATCTTCAACTTCGCCCAGGGCGCGATCGGCATGTTCATCGCGTACGTGTTCTGGGAGCTCCACGTCAACTGGGGCATCCAGACCTTCGTCGCGCTGCTGCTCACCGTGTTCGTGGCCGCACCGCTCATGGGCGCGATCATCGAACGGCTCCTGATGCGCGCGATGTCCGACGCGCCGCTCGTCGCGCAGATCGTCACCACCGTCGGTCTCATGCTCATCCTCATGGGCCTCGCCGGCCTGATCTGGGATCCGCAGGAGACCCGGCACATCGACCGCTTCTTCGGCACCAGCGGCTTCCAGATCGGCCAGACGTTGATGCCGTGGTCGCGCTTCATCACGATCGTCGTCGGGCCTCGGCGCTCGCCGTCGGTCTCGAAGATCCTGCTCTCGCGCACGCGCCTCGGCGTCGCCATGCGCGCGGTGGTCGACAACCGCGAGCTCGCCGGCCTCAACGGCATCAGGCCGGGTCGCGTCTCGATGTTCTCGTGGGCGCTCGGCTCGTCGATGGCGGCGGTCGCCGGCATCTTCCTCGCCGAGGAGCTGGCGACCCTCGACGTGCAGACGCTCACGTTGCTGATCATCGCCGCGTTCGCGGCCGCGATCATCGGCCGGCTGAAGAGCCTGCCGCTCACCTTCGCCGGCGGCCTGCTCATCGGGCTGGTGTTCGAGTTCCAGCAGAACTTCCTGAGCTGGACCGGGCGCTGGACGACCGCGCCGCTCGCCATCCCGCAGATCATGCTGTTCCTCGCGTTGCTGTTCCTGCCCCAGGCCCGCATCGAGGGGAAGAAGGCGATCCGCCAGGTCGCGCCGCGGATCCCGAAGCTGCGGACCGCCGCGTTCGGCATGGTGATCCTCTTCGCGGTGGTGGTCGCTCGGGTCGCTCATCGCCGACCGGGTCGGCACCCGGCAGCTCACCCTCGCGGTGCTCACCATGCTGATCATGGTGTCGCTGGTGCCGCTGACCGGCTGGTCGAAGCAGATCTCCTTGGCGCAGATCACCTTCGTCGGCGCCGGCGCGTTCGCCTACCTGCAGTGGTCGCCCGATCTCGGCAGCGGCCTCGGCATGATCGTGGCCGCCCTGTTCGCGGTGCCGTTCGGCGTCGCCATGGCGCTCCCCGCGCTGCGCCTCCAGGGGCTGTACCTCGCGCTGGCGTCGATGGCGTTCGCGCAGATGGCGGCCTTCCTCTTCTTCCCCCAGCCCGAGATCCTCGGGTTCGACGGCAAGCCGATCGGGCCGATCGAGATCTTCGGGTTCGACTTCAGCCAGCCGTTCGACTTCCTCGGCATCCACTTCGGCCAGGACGTCGGCACCCTGTTCTTCATCACGTTCGCGCTCGGCGTCGTCGGCGTGCTCGTGGTGTGGTTGCACAAGAGCCGGTTCGGGCGACGGCTCACCGCGCTGGGCGACAGCCCGGCCGCGTGCGCCACGCTCGGCATCAACCCGATCGTCACCAAGCTCGGCGTGTTCGTGATCTCGGCCGCGATCGCCGGCTTCGCCGGCGCGCTGCTCGGCATCTTCCAGGGCACCGCCACCGTCCAGGACTTCGAGATGCTCGCAGGGGCTCGCCTACCTGCTGCTCCTCGTGGTCGGCGGCGTCGCGGTGGTGAGCGGCGCGGTGTTCGGCGGGATCAACCTGCAGCTGTTCACCTGGATCTCGACCCAGTGGCCGGGCAACACCTTCATCATGTGGCTCTCGCGGCTCGGCCCCGGCCTCTCCGGCATCGCGATCGGACGCCAGCCCTCGGGTGTCATCCCGACTGTCGGCGAAGACGTCCGCGGCCCAGAACGCACGGAAGCGTGCCGCCCGGCTCGCCGCCCAGGGTGGACCCCCCGGGGGTCCGGCGAGCGCGCCGCCGACGGTGCCGCCGCCGGGCACTCTCACGAGCCGACGTCGGTGGCGTCGCCCGGCGCCTGACGCCTCAGCTGCCGTCGAGCTCGGCGAGGATCTCGGCGGTGTGCTCGCCGATCGCGGGCGCGGGGCGGACCACCACTTCCTCGTCGAAGGTGACCGCGGGCCGCGGGTGCAGCATCTCGCCGAGCTCAGGGTGCACCTCGCGCACGAGGTAGCCCGGCGAGATCGCCTTCGACCAGGTCGGGGAGCTCCTCGAGCGCCGCGACCTTGGCGCACGGCACGCCGTTGGCCGAGAGCCGCGCCACGACGTCGTCGCTGGGGAGGGTCGCGAGGAACGCGGCGATCTCCTTCATGAGCCCGGCCGAGTTGCGGCCGCGCTTCTGCGGCGTGTCGAGGTCGGGGTTGCCGACGAGCTCGTCGCGCCCGACCACGCGCAGCAGGCCGTCCCACTGCGGTGTGGTGACGGTGATCATCGCGACGTGACCGTCGGCGGTCGGCGTGAGCCGGAACGTGCGTGACTGCGCGGGGAGCTTGTCGAACTCGCCGACCATGGTGATGTTGGTCGAGACGTCGGGCCAGAGGAACGCGAGCCCGGCGTGCAGCATCGGGATCTCGATCACCTGGCCCCGGCCGGTGCGGGTCCGCTCGAAGAGCGCCGCGGTGATCGCCTGCGCGGCGGTGAGACCGGTGACCTTGTCGACGACCGCCTGTTGCACGAGCACCGGCACGCCGGTCTTGAGATCCGCCTGGTTCGCGCCGAAGCCGGTCATGGCCTGGATCACGTGGTCGTACACGGGCGCGTCGGCGAGCGGCGAGTCAGAAGGGAAGCCGCGGAGCGCGGCGTAGATCAGGCCCGGGTGCTCGGCGACGAGCTCCTCGGCGCGGAACCCGAGCTTGGGCATCACCGCGGGGCGGAAGTTCTCGACCATCACGTCAGCGGTGGCGATGAGCTTGCGCAGCGTGGCGCGGTCGGCCTCGGTATCGAAGTCGAGGGCGATCGACCGCTTCCCCCAGTTGGTGTTCACGAAGTAGGCCGACGCGCCGCCGCGCCCGGACCCGACCTTGCGCAGGATGTCGCCGACCGGCGGTCGTTCGACCTTCACGACGTCGGCGCCCTGTTGCGCGAGCACCATCGTCGCGAACGGCCCCGAGAGGTTCATGGTGAGGTCGAGGATCCGGACGCCGGAGAGCGGTCCTCCGCCTGGCTCGTTCATGGGCGCACCCTATTCCGCACGTACTCTGCGCGGGCAGCCGAAGCGCCAGGAGGACCACCGTGGCGACCACCGATGAAGACGCGATGATCGAGACGCTCGAGGGCTGGTTGGCCACCGAGGTCGTCCCGCACGTGATGGAGCTGGAGCACGCCGACCGCTACCCGCACGAGATGGTGGAGCAGATGCGGGAGTTCGGGTTGTTCGCCGCGACCATCCCCGAGGAGTACGGCGGACTGGGGCTCTCGGCGTCGACCTACGTGCGCATCGTCGAGGCGATCTCGCGGGCGTGGATGTCGCTCACCGGCGTGATCAACACGCACCTCATGGTGGCGGAGCTCGTCCGCCGCTACGGCACCGACGACCAGCGTGCGCACTTCCTCCCGCGGCTCGCGGCCGCCGAGCTGCGCGGAGGACTGGCGCTCACCGAACCCGACTGCGGCACCGACCTCCAAGCGGTGCGCACCACCGCGACGCGCGCCGACGGCGTCTACGTGCTGAACGGGACGAAGATGTGGATCACCAACGCGCACCACGGGAACTGCCTCGCGGTGCTCGTGAAGACCGACGTCGACGCCGATCCGCGACACCGTGGCATGTCGTTGTTCATCGTGCCCAAGGACCTCGGCTACACGGTGCCGAGGAAGCTCGGGAAGCTCGGCTACAAGGGCGTCGACACGTGTGAGGTCGTGTTCGACGACGTCGTCGTCCCCGAGGACCATCTGCTCGGCGGGGTGGAGGGCCGCGGCTTCCACCAGGCGGTCGGCGCACTCGAATTGGGGCGGATCAACATCGCGGCGCGCGGTGTCGGCGTGGCCGACGCGGCGCTCGTCGGCCTCGCTCCGGTACGCGCAGCAGCGGCACACGATGGGGAAGCCCATCGTCGAGCACCAGGCGATCGCGATGAAGCTCGCCGACATGGCGTGCCGGGTCGAGTCGGCGCGACTGCTGGTGCAACGGGCCGCGGGCGCGTTCGACCGGGGCGAGCGTTGTGACCTCGAGGCGGGGATGGCGAAGCTGGTGGCGTCGGAGGCCGCGCTCGAGAACGCGACCGAGGCGATGCGCATCCACGGGGCCTACGGCTACTCCACCGACGACCACGTCGAGCGCTACTACCGCGACGCCCCGCTCCTGTGCATCGGTGAGGGCACCAACGAGATCCAGCGCATCACGATCAGCCGCCAGCTGGTGGCCCGGTCACTGTGACGCCGGTCCTGAACGTACGGGGTCGGGTGGGTCAACGCCAGTAGGATTTCCGGCATGACGGCGGCGATCGAGGCGCAGGGCCTCTACCAGCCCTGCGCCGCGGCATGAGCACCCGGCCTCGCCGCGCGCCGCACCACGCGGCTTGTCTCGTCCTGGCTTGGGTCGCGACGCTCGCGATCTTCGCCTTCGCGGTCACGTTCACCGTCGGCCACATCAAGGTCTCGAGCGAGCGCACGGCGACCTCTGTCGGCGTCGCGCACGACCCTGCCGTCACCGTCGGACATCAGCACGGTACCGAGACTCGGCAGATCCGCGGCCTGCACCCGCAGCCGGCGTCGCGCACACGCGCCGTGCTGGCCGTGCTGGCCGTCGGAATCGTCATCGCCGCGCTGGCGCGGCGGAAGCTGCTGCTGAGTGCGCGCGCCGTCGCACCCACGTTCCGACGCACCGGTCTGCGTTTCGGTCGCGGACCACCCCTCGCTCGCATCGCGTGAAACGGGCGGCCCTGCCGCCTTCTCCCATTCGTGGTCGTCGCGCCCGAGGCGCGCACCCAAGGAGTTCGCATGCGATCTGCGAGTCAATCGGGAGCCGTGCTGGTCGAGCCGATCGAGGCCGAGCCGGTAGCGGCAAACCCTTCCAGTGTCCGTGTCCATCCGTTCCACTTCGACCCCACGGTCGTCGTCGACGTCCCGGTCGTGCGGTGGCCCGAGCAGGCCGGCGCGCGCTCGGAGTTCGAGCGGCGTGGGGTCCCGTGCGTCCTCGTCATCGGCTGCGCCGATCTGCCTCCCTCGCAGTGGGGCGAGCTCGAGGACTGGATCCGGGAGCCGCTGCGCGACGGCGAGCTCACGGTCCGGGCGGTCACCGTGGCTCGGCGGGCCGACGTCCACTGCCGGCCGATGCTCGACCGGCACGGGCGTCTCACCTTCCGGGACCGCACGGTCGTGTTGCCGATGTCGCAGCGCGCGATCGTGGCACGGCTGCTCGAACGCTCCGGCGAGGTCGTGAGCGACGGTGAGATCGCCGAGCTGTTCGGCGAAGTCCGCGCCAGCATCCACGCCGAGGCGGTGAAGACCGCGCTGCGCCGGATCAAGGATGCCCTGGAGCCGCTCGGGCTGTGCCTCACCCGGGTCCGGCGCGCGGGGTACCTGCTCGATCGGTCCCCGTAGGGGCCCGCGGGTTCCTCCTCGGTGCTCGGGCACTAAAGAACAAGTGCTAGCTTGTTCTTAGCTCGACACCGAGGAGGAACCCATGAACCAACTCACGAACCCCCGGAAGCCGGTGGCCGTGGTCACCGGAGCCTCACAGGGACTCGGGTCGGCGCTCGCCGGAGCACTGGCCGAGCGCGGGTGGGCGCTGGTGATCGACGCCCGCCGGTCCGACCGGCTCGCCGACGCGGTCGCCCGGCTCGCGCCGCACACCGACGTCGTGGGCGTGGCCGGCGACGTCACCGATGCGTCCCACCGCCAGGCGCTCGCCGACGCCGCACGTTCCCTCGGCGCCGTGCGACTCGTCGTGAACAACGCGAGCACGTTGGGCGCGAGTCCGCTGCCGACGCTCGACCGGATCAGTCCTACCGTTCTGCGCGACACGTTCGACACGAACGTCATCGCGCCCTTCGCGCTGCTGCAGGCACTCGCGCCGGTGCTCGCGGACGACGCCACCATCGTGAACGTCACCTCCGATGCCGCCGTCGAAGCCTACGAAGGGTGGGGTGGGTACGGCGCCTCCAAGGCCGCGCTCGAGCACGCGAGCCGCATCCTCGCGGTCGAGCAGCCGACGCGGCGCGTGCTGATCGTCGACCCGGGCGACATGCGCACGGAGATGCACCAGGACGCGTTCCCCGGCGAGGACATCTCCGATCGACCGGACCCGGCGGAGAGCGTTCCCGGCCTGCTCGCCCTCATCGAGGGCGAGCTCCCCAGTGGGCGGTACGAGGCGCGTGCCTTCACCCCCACGGCATCGAGGCGGCCATGATCGACACCACGACGACGAACACGCGTCTCGACTTCGTGCTCGACCCCGCGCACGAGGCACACCAGCCGCCGGAGACCGGTGGTGCGCGGCGCGATGACGTGCGGCTCCTGGTGAACATCGGCGACGCCGCGCCGGTGCACGCCCGGTTCACCGACCTCGGTGCGTTCCTCGCCGCGGGCGACGTCGTGGTCGTGAACACCTCGGCCACCGTCCCGGCCGCGGTCGACGGCCGGATGCCCGACGGCGACCCCATCGTGGTCCACTTCTCCGGGGAGCTGCCCGGAGGCACCTTGCTCGTCGAGGTGCGCCAGCCCGACGCCGGCACGACCGCCCCACGGTTCCTCGACGAGCCCGCCACCATCGATCTGCTCGGCGCGGGCCGGGTGCACCTGCACGCCCGCTTCACCGGCTCGCAGCGGCTGTGGCTCGCGTCGGCGGAGCTCGGCGACGAGCCGCGGCTGACCGACTTCCTGGCCGCGCACGGTCGTCCCATCCGCTACCGGCACGTCCCGCGCGAATGGCCGCTCGACGCCTACCAGACCGTGTTCGCCCGCGAACCGGGCAGCGTCGAGATGCCGAGCGCGGCGCGGCCCTTCACGACCGAGCTGGTCACGGAGCTGGTCGGGCGCGGCGTCCTGATCGTGCCGGTGCTGCTCCACACCGGCGTGTCGTCGCTGGAGGGGGAGGAGCGCCCGTACCCCGAGCGCTACGTCGTGTCGCGGGCGACGGCCGACGCGCTCAACGCGGCGCGGCAGAATGGCGGTCGAGTGATCGCGATCGGCACCACCGTCGTCCGGGCCCTGGCCACCGTCACCGACGACCGTGCCGTCGTGCACCCTGGCCACGGCTGGACCGAGGTGATGGTCACGCCCGACACGCCGGTCGCGTCGATCGACGCCCTCCTCACCGGGTGGCACGAACCGGAGTCGACTCACCTCCTGATGCTCGAGGCGTTCGCGGGGCGGCCGGCGCTGGAGCAGGCGTACCGCGCCGCGGTCGACGGTGGCTACCGGTGGCACGAGTTCGGCGACAGCCACCTCATCGTGCGGGAGGCCCGGCCTCGGTGACCGCGCCCACCGATCCCGGTGCGGTGGCGCGCCTCCCCGCCGGCCGGCGCGCGGTGCTCTACGCCGTGCGCCGGCGAGGCGAGGCGACGTCCGAGCAGGTCGCGGAGCAGCTCGACATCACGGTGAGCGGCGCGCGCCAACACCTGAGCGCGTTGACGCGTGATGGACTGGTCGAAGCGAGCGAGCTGCCGTCGGCCGGGACGAAGCGCGGCCGTCGCACCCTGGTCTACGCCGCCACCGACGCGGCCGACGCGTACTTCCCGAAGGCGTACGGCGAGCTCACCAACGAGTTGCTCGGGTACGTCGCCGACACCGATCGCGCGTTGCTCGACGAGTTGTTCGCCAAGCGGCGTGAAGCGCGGATCGCGAACGCGCACACCCGGCTGGTGCCGAAGCGCACACTCGGCGCCAAGGTCGCCGAGCTCACGCGCATCCTCGACGAGGACGGCTACCTCGCGAGCTGGGAGAAGGTCGGGCCGGGCGTCTTCCGGATCGTGGAGCACAACTGCGCGATCTGGGCGGTGGCCGAGCGCTACGGCCAGGCGTGCACGAGCGAGCTCGAGTTCATCCGCACCGCACTCGACGGCGCCGAGGTCGAGCGGGTGCAGCACATGGTGGCCGGCGCGCGACGGTGCGCCTACGAGGTCAGAGGTCGCTGAGCACTTCGTTCCACTCGCGCCGGTACCAGTGACCGACCACTCCATAGCAGCTCACCGCGTGCGTGGAAGTCGTCGACCCACGCCCGGTGCGCCGGGTAGTGGTGCGGGATGAGGGCGAGGGCGTCGGGGGCGGACTCGTAGAACACGACGTGGAGTGCCATGTGGTGAGTCTCGCGGATGCGGTTAGGTTGAGCGGATGCCTGAGGACCGCGAGATCATCCAGCACATCGACCAGCTCGTCGACGAGGAGCACGCACTCGAGCGGGCGCACGGCGAGGGCAAGTCGCTGACCGCCGACGAGAAGGCGCGTCTCGAGGCGCTGGAGGTGCAGCTCGACCAATTGTGGGACCTGCTGCGCCAGCGCCGGGCCCGGCGGGCCGCGGGGCTCGATCCCGCCGGTGCCGCCGAGCGTGACCCGTCGACCGTCGAGGGCTATCGCCAGTGACCAGTTGGCCGGAGCTGCCGTACGCGCCGTGGTCCGAGACGCTCGACACCCTCCACATGGTGCTGCAGATCATGGGCAAGGTGCGCGTCGCGCTGTCGCCCAAGGAGCCGGAGTGGGCCCACGTGGCGCTCTACGCGTCGGCGCGCGGGATCACCACCGGCCCGGTGCCCTCGTCGTCGGGGCTGCTCGAGGTCGAACTCGACTTCCTCGAGCACGCGGTCATCGTGCGGACGTCGGCCGGCGAGGCCGTCGACGTCGCGCTGCGCGACCGTCCGATCGCCGAGTTCTGGAGCGAGTTCGTCGCCGCGTTGCGCGCAGTCGGGGTCAATGCCGAGCTCTCGCCGATGCCGCAGGAGGTCCCGGATCCGATCCCGTTCCCCGACGACACGACGCACCACACGTACGACGGTGAGGCGGCGGCGCGGTTCTGGCAGGTGTTGGCCACGATGGAGCCGGTGTTCGAGGAGTACCGCGCCGCATTTCGCGGCAAGGTCTCGCGCGTCCAATTCTTCTGGGGGAGTGCCGACCTCGCCGTGACCCGGTTCTCGGGCCGACCGTGCACGCCACCTCCGGGCGCCGACATGCTCGAGCGTGGGTCGTACGACTGCGAGCAGATGAGCGTCGGGTGGTGGCCCGGGAGCGCCTCGTTCCCGGATCCCGCGTTCTACGCCTACGCGTACCCGAAGCCCGAGGGCATCGAGCAGGTGAAGCTGGCGTCACCGGGCGCGTCCTGGAACGAGGAGCTCGGTGAGTTCGTCCTGCTCTACGAGGACGTCCGTGCCGCCGCGTCACCTGCGGCCGCGCTGCGCGAGTTCTTCGACGCCGCGTACGACGCGTGCACGTCGCCCGGCGCGTGGGACCCGGCGCTCATGGGTGGGAGCTAGCCGACGACGCCCTTGACCTTGAGGTCGAGGATGGTGTCCCAGTCGAGGCCGAGCTTCTCGGTGAGGATCTCGTCACCGTGCTCGTTGAACTCGGGTCCGCGGCTCGCCGGTGCCGGCTCGCCGTTGAACTGCACCGGCGTGCTCACCAGCGTGAACGGGTGGCCGTCCTTGGAGTGCACCTCCTGCAGGTAGCCGTTGGCGATCGTCTGCGGGTCGTCGGCGACGTCGATGGTGTCGAGGACGGGTGACCACTGGCCCTTCATGCCGTAGAGCCGTTCCTTCCACTCGGCCAGCGTCTTGCCCTTGATCGCGGCGGCGACGAGCCCGGCGGCCTCCGGCGCGTTGGCCATGAGGTGCTCGACGCTGTCGAAGCGGGGGTCGCCCACCAGCTCCGGGATGCCCAGGCGCTCGCACGCTTCCGGCCAGTAGAAGAAGCCCTGCAGCATCGCCAGCGCGAGGTACTTGCCGTCCTTGGTCTGGTAGCACCCCACGATCGGGTTGGTCACCTGGCCCATGCTCTGGATCGCGAGCTCGCCCCACGGCAGACCGTTGAGCAGCGAGACCGAGATCCCGGCGCCCATCGCCCACATGCCGGTGTTCATGAGCGACACGTCGACGACGTCGGCCTCACCGGTGCGCTCGCGGTGGAACAGCGCGGCGGAGATACCGCCGGCGATGGTCATCGCGCCGATGGTGTCGCCGTACGCGGGTGCGGGCATCGGGGGGATCTCGTCGCTGTCGCGGGGCTTGATGCTGAGCCCGCTGGTGCCGCGGTACCAGTAGCCGAGGATGTCGTACCCGCCGGCGTCGCGGTCGGGACCACGGGCGCCGTACCCGGACCCCGACACGTAGATGATGTTCGGGTTGTGGGCCTTGATGTCGTCGATGTCGGTCTTGAGCTTCGCCCGCACGCCCGGCATCTTGTTGGTGAGGAAGACGTCGGAGATCGCCGCGAGCTTGTACAGGATGTCGCGGCCTTCGTCCTGCGTGAGGTCGAGGGCGAGGCTCAGCTTGCCGCGGTTGGCGTGCTCCAGGATCGGCGACACCGGGCCCTGGAACATCGCCAGGCCGGATGCCCCGAGCCCGCGGGCCGCGTCGCCCCGGGTGATGTGCTCGATCTTGATGACCTCGGCGCCCCAGTCGCTCAGGATCGCCGAGGCCGCGGGCACGAACGTGTGGTCCGCCACATCGAGGATCCGGACTCCCTCCATCGGGCGGTGGCTGCTCATGCGGTAGGTCCTCCGGGAATTGGGCGGGGTGGAAAACAGTCGCAGGCTACCGGTGGTGCCGTCACATCGCGGTGGAGTCGTTCTGGCCCATCGCGTCGGGGGTCTCGCGGAACTCGCGGACCATCCCCTGCACCGTGTACGACGCGACGAGGCGCCCGCTCTCGGTGAACACGTGACCCTCGCCCTGTACGAGGCCGCGCCCCGCATGGATCGCCGGGTTCGAGTAGAGCAACCACTGGGTCACGTCGACGTCGTCGTGGAACGCCATGTTGACCGCCATGATCCCGGTCGACAGGGTGCGGTGTGCCTGCGCCTCGCCGAAGCCCGGGT
This sequence comes from uncultured Actinomycetes bacterium, assembly GCA_963725775.1. Classification (GTDB taxonomy): domain Bacteria; phylum Actinomycetota; class Acidimicrobiia; order IMCC26256; family DASPTH01; genus DASUAS01. Next base: position 19,631 of record CAVRZT010000004.1, on the reverse strand, counting down.
GGGGGAGCATCGCGGCGGCAATCGTCCAGTGCGTCGTGGGTTGCGCCATCAGCGCGGCGTGGAGGTACGGCTCCGACGGCGCGTCGCGGAACCGGATCCAGCAGTGGAGCTCGGGCGGGCCGACGTGGTCGGGGTCGGGGCGGTAGTCGCCGTTGACGATCCGCAGCTCGCGACCGGTCACCCGCATGTCGTATGGCTCGGCATCGCGGGGACCGGCGACGTCGGGCATCGCGACGCTGCCGTCGATCATGTCGGGTGCTCCGGCGTCGAGGAGGTACAGGCCGATGCTGCGCAGCTTGCCGTCCTGGTTCACTCGGACTTCGGCGGTCGAGAACGTCCGGCCTTCGCGCACCACGTCGACGACGACGTCGAGCGGCGTGTCGAAGGCGGCCGCCTTGGGGAAGTACATCGACGCCTGCGTCACCCGCTGGCGGGGCAGCATCTTCGACACCGCGACCAGGCCCTGCGCGAACATCTGCCCACCTTCGACGACGTTGCGGCGCGTGTCGCGGTAGGGCGCGCCGACGAAGTGCCCGAGTTCGCTCCCGGGCGAGACGTCGATCAGCCGGAGGAGGTCGGCGGCGTCACCCCAGGCGGGGAACTCGCTGGTGATGGCGACGCCGGGGTCGTCGCCCGGCCAGTGCTCCTCGATCTCGATGCGGACGCGCTCCTGGTAGAAGGCGACGTACCCCTCGATGCCCGCGACTTCGTCGAACGGGGTCGTGTAGGTCCACACGATGTCCTTCTCGACCGGATCGACCGCAGTGAGCGACCAGTACGTCGCGGCGCCCTTGAACGGGCAGATGGTGAAGTTGAGCGACGGTTCGAACAGCTCCCAGTGCACGTCGTCGACCGGGAAGTACAGCCGGTCGACGTGCTTGGTCTCCTCGACCCTGATCGCGTGCTCGCTCTCGGCGAGCAGGAGATCCCCGAACCACGCGCGTGCGATCACGCCGTCGTTCCTCAGGTTGATCTCGTAGTCGGGATACTTGGGCCATGCGGATTCGATCTGCACCATGGGACCCATCATTCCCGCAGGTCTTCGCTCCGGTCCAAACCGAGTGAGCGCAACACGGCGACGAGGGGCTGGACCCTCTCCGGGCTGACCGGCAGTCGCGGTGGACGGGGCCAGCCGCCGGGCAGGCCGAGGGCACGCAACGCGGCCTTGGCGCCGACGATGCCGCCGAGTGACTGGGTCGCCTCGTGCACCGCGAGGATCTGGCGGTGGATGCGCGCCGCGCCGTCGCGGTCGTCGGCGTCGAAGCGTTCGACGAGCGAGACGCACAGCCTCGGCGCGAGGTTCCCCTCCGAGCTCAGGTATCCCTGCGCGCCGAGCGCCAGCGCGCCGAGCGCGTGCACCGGCCCACCCACGTGCACGTCGGCCCGACCGTCGACCGCGTCGAGCACCTCCGCCACGTATGTGAGCTCGGGGTGCGTGACGTTCACGCCGATCACCCGCGGGTACTGCTCGAGCAGATCACCGAGGCGCGCCGGTGGGTAGTGGTAGCCGACGGAATGGTGCGTGGACAGCACCAGGTCGCCGGGCGCGTGGTCGAGCACGGTGCGCAGGTAGGTCGACATCTCGTCGGCCGTCGGCACGTACCCGTGGCCGAGGTCGAGTGAATAGACCTGCGTCGCGGCGAGCCCGGCCGCGACCGCGTCCTCGGCCAGCGCGACCACCTCGGCCGCGGTGCGCGGCTCCACGCCCATGGCCCGCACGGGGACACGCCCGGCCAGCTCCTCGACGCCGACGTCGAACACGCGCCGGCGTTCGTCGCGGGTCAGCGTGTAGCCCTCGCCGCTGCCGCTCCCCGCGAGGTACACGCCGATGCCCGCGGCGCCGAGGCGGCGGAGGTGGGTCCGCAGGCCCGGTTCGTCGAGGTCGCCGTGCTCGGTGAAGGGTGTGAGGCTGACCGCGAAGGTGCTGCGCGGCCGCCGGGGCGAGGCCGCCCGACCATCGCCGACGGGTTCCAGGTCCAGCGTCACGCCATTGGACCCTAGGGGCGAATGAGCGCACACCGCCCGGGACGCGGGACCCGTCGCCGGCGCTCCGCCGTAGGATCGGCGGAGCCCGGGCGGTGTCCGGAGAGGGGGCCCACATGGCCGACCGCACGCGTGAGGCCTACCGGCTGATCTCGGCCGACAGCCACGTCAACGAGCCACCCGACCTGTGGACCACACGGGTGCCCGCCCGCCTTCGTGACCGGGCGCCGCGCATCGAACGGTTCGCCGAGGGCGACGCGTGGGTGCTCGAGGGCGTGGCCGACCCCATCACGTTCGGGATGAACGCGTGCGCGGGGATCGAACCCGAGCAGATGCGCGGGTGGATGCGCTTCGAGGACATCCGGGCCGGCGGGTACGACCCCGCGGCACGCCTGGAGGAGCTCGACCGCGACGGCGTCGACGCCGAGGTGCTGTACCCCACGCCCCGGCTCAGCCAGGCCATCGTCGCCAACCACGACGCCGAGTACCACGAGGCGATGGTGCGCGCGTACAACGACTGGTTGTCGGAGTACGTCGAACACGCGCCCGAGCGCTTCGGTGGCCTGGCGCTGATCCCGAACCGAGGCGTGGAGGGCGCGCTCGCCGAGATCGACCGCGTCGTCGACCGACGCGGGATGCGCGGCTTCGTGATGGGGTGCTACCCGAACGGCACGCTGGCGCCCGCGCCCGACGACGACAAGGTGTTCGGTCGCATCGAGGAGCTCGGCGTGCCGTTGAGCATCCACGTGTCGCTCTCCGACATGATGCCGGCCGCCCACCGCGTCGCGCTCCCCGGGTGGGGACGCATCTTCGACATCCCGAACCGGATGCTCGACCTGATCTTCGCGGGAGTGTTCGACCGCTTCCCCGGCTTGCAGATGGTCGCGGCGGAGGTCGACTGCGGGTGGCTGCCGTACGTGAAGGAGCAGATCGACAACAACTTCCGGCGGCTCGCGCCGGGCAGCACGTTCCCGATCACGCGGCTCCCGAGCGAGTACATCGAGCGCCACTTCCACTTCGGGTTCATGACCGATCCCATCGGCGTCCGGCTGCGCGACGCGATCGGGGTGGAGCGCATGTTGTGGTCGTCGGACTACCCGCACGTGTCGTCCGACTGGCCGATGTCGTGGCGCACCATCCAGGCGACGTTCTCCGGCGTGCCGACGGCGGATCGCCACGCCATCCTGGCGGGCAACGCCCAGCGGCTCTACGGGTTCGGCTGAGGCGCCGTCATTCGTCGTCGGGCCGCGCGACCGGGAGCTCCACGGTGTCCTCGGAACGGCGGTGCTCGACCCCCTGACCGGGAGGATCGACGCGGTCGGACTGGCGCGCGTCGGACTCGGCGAGGATCGCCTCCGCCTGCGCGAGCGGGTCGTCGGTGCCGGCTTCGACCTCTTCGGGGGGGAGTGCGTCGGCGCGGGCCTGGGCGCGTTCCTTGTCGTCGGTCATCGGTTCAGGGTCTCCGCGGAGTCCGCGGGCCAAACGTGAGTACCCTGGGAGGTTGTGACCACCACGCCGAGTCGCCCGACCGGCAATTGCCCGTGCTGCCATCGTCTCGACATCAGCCATCGCGTGGTCATCGGCGCGTTCGAGCGGATGACCTGCCGCATGTGCGCCGACGGCTACAAGCGCACGCCGGGCGTGGTGATCGAGGTCTTGACTAGTCGTCAGATCCGGATCGCTGCCGCGCGCGTTCCCTAGCCTTCGCCGCCTCGGCGGCGTCGTCGCGCCGCTGTCGGCTCGGCGCCGCCTCCTTGTTGCTGGTCTCGCGCTTGGCCGGCTTCCGCTTCGGGGACTCAGTCACAACTGCACCGTACGCCATCGCGCGGGGGAACTCGATTCTTGACCAAGATAGTCGGGTTTTGGTAGGCACTGCGGATGCGGAACTGGAAAGCACTCATCACGGTGATCGTCATCATCCTGGTCACGCTGAGCGCCGTCGTCCCGGGCGCGGGAGCGGCCGACTCGTCGGTCGGCACGGGCCAGGGCGTCACCCCGACGACGATCAAGCTCGGCCTGGTGCAGGTGGACTACAGCTGCATCAAGGACTTCGTCGACTTCAACCGCGGGGACCAGGAGAAGACCTACGAGGTCTTCGTCGACGACCTGAACGCCAACGGCGGGATCCTCGGCCGGAAGGTCGAGGGGGTGTTCCGCAGCTTCTGTCCGGTCGGGAACGCGCAGGCGCTCTCGGCGTGCACGAGCTTCACCGAGGACGACAAGGTCTTCGCGGTGGTCGGCGTCTTCATCGACCAGTCGGGGGATGCCCAGCTGTGCATCGCCAAGAACCACAAGACGGTCGAGATCATCCACAACGTGTCGCAGTCGTGGATCGACCAGGCGCCGAAGGGCCTGCTCCTGACGCCGAACATCACCACCGATCGCCGACTGAACGTCATCCTCGACCTGCTCGCGCAGCGCAAGACGCTCAAGGGCAAGAAGGTCGCGGTGCTCACCCAGGCCGACAGCAAGGACCGGGTCGAGGAACTCGTCGATCCCGCGCTGAAGAAGATGAAGGTCGCGCAGGGGACCACGGCGGTGCTGACCATCACCGGCACCGACACGAGCGCGGCGCAGTCGCAACTCGACAGCTTCATCGAACGCTGGAAGGGTGAGGGGATCGAAGCGTTCATCCTCGCCGGGCAGGTCGTCGTCTCGAAGACTTACGTGTCGCAGCTCAAGGCCGCGTTCCCGAACGCGACGCTCGTCTCCGACCAGACGCCGACGGCGTTGTCGGGCGGTCAGGACGCGGTCGCGGCCAAGCTCGATCCCAACCCGTACCAGGGTCTCATCAGCGTCGAGGGCCAGAGCGAGCAGGCGCGGTTCGAGACGCCGGTCATGCAGAAGTGCGTGAAGACCTACGAGAAGGCGACCGGTGACACGGTGATCGCCCCGAAGGACGTGAAGCCGGGGTCCGACGGGAAGCGGGTCGAGATCTACGCGTCGATCGAGGACGCGTGTGGTGAGCTGCTGTTCTTCAAGACCATCGCCGAGAAGGCGGGGAAGCAGCTCAACAACACGACGTGGGCGAAGGCAGTGGCAACCATGGGCGCGATCGACGACCAGTTGGTCCTCGGGCGGTGGGCGTCGCTGCACACGGGCAAGTACGACGCCAACGACACCTTCGGGCTGGTCGCATTCGACCAGAAGGCCGGGAGCACCGGAGACTGGAAGGCGCTGACACCGGTCGAGAACATCTCGGGAACGTAGGAGGGGACCGTGGGGGTGCACGACGAGTTCGCGGGGGTGATCGGGCGCGACTGGCGCGACTCGACCCCGGCCTGGCCACCGCGCGCGGAAGCTCCCGAGGGCGCCCCCAACGTGGTGTACCTCGTGCTCGACGACGTCGGGTACGCGCAGCTCGGGTGCTACGGATCGATCATCGAGACCCCCAACATCGACGCCCTCGCGGGCGCCGGGGTCCGCCTCGCCAACTTCCACACCGCGGCGTTGTGCTCACCGACCCGGTCGTGCCTGCTCACCGGCCGCAACCACCACTCGAACGGCATGGGTCGCGTCGCCGATCTCGCGATGGCATATCCCGGCTACTCGGGTGAGGTCCCGCCGGAGAACGGGTTCCTCTCCGAGATCCTGCGCGCCGAGGGCTACTCCACCTACGCGGTCGGCAAGTGGCACCTCACCCCCGACGACGAGACCCACATGGCCGCCGACCGCAGCAGCTGGCCCCTCGGTCGCGGGTTCGACCGCTGGTACGGGTTCCACGGCGGCGAGACCCACCAGTTCGTGCCCACGCTCTACTGCGACAACCACTCGGTGCAGCCGCCCCGGACGGTCGCCGAGGGCTACCACCTCACCGAAGACCTGGTCGATCACGCCATCGAGTACCTGAGCGACCTGCGCAACGTCGACGGCGAGCAACCGTTCTTCCTCTACTTCTGCACCGGCGCGTGCCACTCGCCGCACCACGCGCCGCCGGAGTGGATCGAGAAGTACCGCGGGGTGTTCGACGACGGATGGGATGTGCTCCGCGAACGCGTGCTCGAACGGCAGATCGCCGAGGGCATCGTGCCCGCCGGGACCGAGCTGTCGGCGCGACCGTCGTGGGTGCCGGCGTGGGACGAGCTGGAGCCCGAGGACCAGGCGGTCGCGGCGCGGTTCATGGAGTGCTTCGCCGGGTTCCTGTCGCACACCGACGCCGAGATCGGCCGCCTGCTCGCGCACCTCGAGGAGAGCGGCGACGCCGACAACACGATCGTCGTGCTCGTGTCCGACAACGGCGCCAGCGCGGAGGGCGGACCGACGGGATCGATCAACGACGTCCGGCTGGTCAACCGCGACCCGGCCGGTCGGCACGAGATGCGCGCCCGTATCGGCGACCTCGGTGGCCCGTCGCTCCACAACAACTACCCGTGGGGCTGGACGATGGCCGGCAACACGCCGTTCAAGCGCTGGAAGCGGGAGGTCCACGAAGGTGGCGTCGCCGATCCGTGCGTCATCCGGTGGCCGGTGCGGTTCGCCGGTGACGCCGGGCAGATCCGCCACCAGTTCGCGCACGCGATCGACGTGCTGCCCACGGTCCTGGAGCTGATCGGGGTCGAGGCCCCGGCGACGATCCGCAGCCAGGAGCAGAGCCCGATCCACGGCACGAGCTTCGCCTACCTGTTCGACGACGACGGCGACACCGCACCGGGCCGGCGCATCACCCAGCACTTCGAGATGCTCGGCTCGCGCGCGCTGTACCACGACGGGTGGAAGGCGGTGACGTTCAAGCCGCTCGGCCCGCGCGGTGAAGGTCCCAACACGTTCAACGGCTCGTTCGACGACGACGTCTGGGAGCTGTACCACGTCGCCGAGGATCCGTCCGAGGTGCACGACCGCGCCGCCGACGAGCCCGAGCGCGTCGCGCGCATGGTCGACCTCTGGTGGGAGGAGGCCGCGCGCTACAACGTGCTGCCGCTCGACAACCGCATCCTGTTCACCATCCTCAACCCTCGGCCGCTGCGCGTGCTGCAACGAACCCGCTACCGATACCTGCCCCACGGCGCGCCGGTGCCCGAGAGCGTGGCCGTCGACGTCCGCAACCGATCGCACGAGATCACCGCGTCGTTCGACGTGCCCGAGGGCGTCACGCCGAACGGTGTGCTGCTCGCCCTGGGCTGCGTGCTCGGCGGATGGTCGTTGCACGTGCTCGACGGTCACCTGCGGTACGTGCACAACCTCTACGGAAAGTCGCTCGACGTGCTCACGGCCGATGTCGCCATCGGCGCGGGCTCCCACACCGTCGGCTTCCGGTACGAGAAGGCCGACGATGAAGGCGGCCGCGGCGAACTGCTCGTCGACGGCGCGGTCGTCGGTACCGGCGTGGTCCCACGCTTCACGCCGACGCGGTACAACAACACCGGCGCCGGCCTGAGCTGCGGATACGAGCTCGGGCCCCCGGTGGGTGAGGGCTACGAGGCGCCGTTCCGGTTCGCCGGGACGATCCACGAGGTGGTGGTCGAGGTCACGGGCGAGCCGCCACGCGATCCGCTGGCCGAGTTCGAGAGGATCATGTCGCAACAATGAGCGTCGACGTCGTCAGCCGCGGTGCGGTACGCATCATCACCATCAACCGGCCCGAACGCCGCAACGCGATGGATCCGGAGACGTTCCTCGGATTGGGTCGGGCGTTCGTCGAGGCGGAGCACGACGACGCCGTGCGCGTCGTGGTCCTCACCGGTGCGGGTGAGGACGCGTTCTGTTCGGGCATGGACCTGAAGGCGTTCGTCGCCGAGAAGCGCGACGGCAGCGCGCGCGCCGCGAGCGGCCCCGGGACCGAGGTGTTCGTCGAGCGGGTGTACCCGAAGCCGATCGTGGCCGCGGTGAACGGCGCGGCCGTCGCCGGTGGTCTCGGCATCATGTTGGGCTGCGACATCGTGGTCGCGGCCGATCACGCGGTGTTCGGCCTGCCCGAGGTGAAGCGCGGGCTGGTCGGCGTCGGCGCCACGAGTCGCGCCACGTTGCGGCTCCCGCCGGCCGTAGTGCTCGAGCTCGCGCTCACGGGCGCGCCGATGGACGCGACGCGTGCGCTGCACCACGGGCTGGTGAACCGCGTCGTGTCGAGCGAAGAGGTGCTGCCGACCGCGGTCGCGCTGGCCGAGGAGATCGCGGCGAACGCGCCGATGGCGATCGCACTGGCGAAGGAGATCGTCTACGACGCGGGTCGCCTGCTCCACGTCGACATCGCGGAGTGGCGTGAGCGCGCCGCGCCGATCTTCGCGAGCAACGACGCGCGGGAGGGTGCGACCGCCTTCGCCGAGAAGCGCACCCCGAAGTTCACCGGCACCTGACTTTTGGGGCCTCCATGTCCGGTCAGCCGGCCCTTGCCCCTTTCGGTCCTGCCCGTTAACGTTCGCGCGGTCGGTCTCATTCAAGGGACCGCCCAGGCGACTGGGTTTGACGACAGCCGTACTGCGCCGTCCCCGCCGGTGACGTCTACACCGAGGTCATCGCCCTGCTGTAGGCGTCAGGTCGAGCGATTGCGCTCCTGCCGGTCGCGGAGCGCGAAGAGCCGCTCGCGGTGTTCGGCCGAGAGGAACGTCGACGTCTCGAAGCTCAGGTTCGCGTCGACCAGTCCCTCGAAGTGACGGCGGAGCGCGCTGTTGATCGCCATCTTCGTGCCCGACGTGGCCGGCGCCGGGTGGCGGGCGATCTTCTGGGCGAGCTCGTCGACCTTGGCGTCGAGCTCGTCACGCGGCACGGCGTAGTTGATGAGGCCGATCTCCGCCGCCTTCGTCGCGGGGATGAAGTCGCCCGTGAGCAGGTACTCCTTGGCGCGCGCGTACCCGATCTGCTGCGGCCAGATCGAGCGCGGCGCCGTCGCCGGGCACCAGGCCGATGCGTACGTGCGGATCGCCGATCACCGCGTCGTCGACCATCACCGAGATGTCGGACATGAGGCAGATGGTCGCTCCGAGACCCAGGCAGTCGCCGTTGATGCGGGCGATCACCGGCTTCTCGCACTCGACCAGCCCGTAGATCAGGTTGCGGGCGATCTCCACGACTTCGGGCCAGCCCTCGAAGTCCTTCTCCTCGAGCCGGCGCGCCATTCGTTTCACGTCACCGCCGGCCGAGAACACGTCGCCCGGCGCGGTGACGATCACCACGTGCACCGACGGGTCGCGGTTGATCTCCCGGAAGATCGTCGACAGCTCGCGGTGACGCTCGCCTGCGATGGGGTTCATCGGCGGGTTGTTCAGCGAGATCGTGAGGATCGCGCCGTCCTGGGTGATCAGCAGTTCGCGGTAGTGGTCGTAGCTCAACGCCGGCTCCTCGTGAGGCGCGGGAGAATAGTTCAGAGACGTTGCGGTCGTGCCGGACGACCGGTCGCGTCCTCCTGATCCACGACGCCGACGAGGTGCCGATGACGGCCTCGGCCGAGCTACGTCGCGGTGACCTGCGCACGTTGCTCGATGATCGCGCCGACCATCACGGCTGCGGTCCGGCGTCGGTCTCCCACCAGTCGTAGATGGGCTGCGCCGACGGCGCTTCCAGGGCGTACGCCTCGGCGACGATACGATCGGGGTCGTACGTCCATCGCAGGTGGGCCTCGCCCTCGCCCGCGACGCCGAGGTAGTAGCACGCCACGCGTCCGACGGGGGTGTCGTCGAGGGACCAGCTGCTCTCGGTGCCGTCCGGGCACGCCGGATCGCCGGACTCCGCGAACTCGAGGAAGTCCGCGTCGTCGTACGCGGCCGCGTACGCGTCGTCGTCGCGGTAGCGGCGGTAGACGGCCAGGGTCGGGAAGTCCCCCGTGCAGACGACTTCGGCGTCGAGCCAGAGCGCAGGCGAACCCGCTCCGGTCGGGGCGCTGCTCCGGATCATCGATTTCTCGCTCGCCAGGTCGGTGGCGCGGCATCGATTGGCCTGGGCATCCGGAATCAGCGCCAAGAGCTCGGCGGCCGCCGTGCGCGCCACGCCGCGCGAGAGCACGTGCGGGATGGGGCGGACGCCGCGATCCGGGCCGGCCTCGTCGGTCCACGTGGTCCGGGCGGCCGTCGCGTCGCCGTCATCCCGCTCGAGAATCCCGACGACGGCGAGTGGTTCGTAGGACCAGGTGATCGACACGCTGCCGTCGTCCCCGTACTCGCACATCGACGAGCCCACTTCGTCGCCATCGATGGTGTAGGGCTCGAGCGATTCGCAGTTCGCTTCCTCGTTGTCCAGCTCGAGGTCGTCAGAACCCCGCGTGTACCGGAGCTTGAACTGGCTGGCCATCTCGCGCACGGTGGTGTGCTGGCGGTAGGTGATCGTCGTCTCGGAGTCCGGGTGACACTCGAGCGTGGCGACGTAGTCGTCACCGGGTGCCGGGTCGGCCACGGTGTCCCCGAGGAGACATGTCGCGCGGACGCCATCGGGGATGTGGGAGAGCAACTTCGCGTCGGCGCGGAACGATTCAACCGGGTTCTTGGGGATGGCGGTCGCCCCGGAAGGACCCGCGGCGATGCCAACGAGGACGAGCGAGACCGCGCCCGTGATCCAGGCGGCGCGGCTCCGGCGCGGACGGCAAGCGCTCGCGGGACTCACGTCGGGCCTGCGCGGGTGCTCCAGAAGTCGTAGAGGGCGTCGAGGTCCGTGTCGCCCGCGATCGCGCTCGACATGATCCCGAGGTCTCGCTGGCTCCACTGGATGCGGGCGGCCTGCAGCTGCGAGTCGACGAAGCACACGTACTCACCGACCTCGTGTCGCTTCGAGCCCTTGCCGACCGTCCACGTTCCCTCGGTCGGGCACGTGTCGCTGTCGTCGTCGGTCGCGGCGGTGAAGCGGGTGAAGAATCCGTCGATGGCCGTCGGATCGATCGAGTAGTAGTAGATGCTGTCGACGCCCGCGCGGGGCCGGCACACGATCGCGGCGTCGACCCACAGGCGCGAGCGGTAGTAGCTCGGATCGACGCTCGTGGGATCGCCCACGTCGAGGTTCTGGCACGACGACCGGAACGCCTTGGGCACGTGGGACCGCAGCCGGCGCTCGGCCGAATGCGACGACACTCCGGGCGTCGCGACGAGGGCGTCGACGGTCGCAGGCCTCCGGAGCGGGCCGGCTTCGTCGTCCCACCAGGTCGACAGCGTGTCGGCGTCCGCCGCGGGACTGTTCGCGAGCCCGAGGATGAGCGCATCGTCGTAGGTCCAGGCCAGCACGGCGCGCTCCGGGATGGGGTTGCCGGTGCCGTCCTCGGTGGCGTAGAAGCACCCCACCGAACCGACGGTCGTGTCGTCGAAGCTCCAGGTGCGCTCGCCCGGGCATTCGCCGTCGCCGCTTCGGGGCTCCTGGTCCGCCGCGTCGCCGACGAACTGCTCGTACACGGCGTTCATCGCGTCGAGATCGTTGAACTTCACGTATGCGATGTAGGAGACATCCTGCGTGCTGTTCCCGCACTCGAGCATCGCGTCAATCGAGGCCGCGGCAGCCGAAAGAAGCCGGCCGACGTCGTCGGGGCTCGAGACGTCGGCGATGTCGCACGCGTAGCGATGGCCGGCAGGAACGTACGCGGCGAGCTCCGACGCGCTCTGGTCGGAGTCGGTCACCGCCGCGGCACTGGTGCTGACCATCGCCGCGGACGCGAGCACGCCCATCGTGACGACGACCGACCGCCAGTTCACGTGATCCCCTGCCCGATCCCGCCGCGCCGCCCGCGCTGCGTCGGGGAGATGATCGTCGGTGGGGATCGCTCGCCGCAACTTGGAAGGGTCCTGGGCGCTCGACGCGAGGAGAACCTCGGAGACGGGTTACTCTCTCCGGCTCGGGCGACGGAGGGCGGGCGGAGATGGACCGGGCGGGCTCAACGCGGCGATCGACGCGAACGATGCGAACGTGGGCCGTCACCGCGTGCGTGGTGTCGGCCTCGGTCGCGCTGCTCGCCCCCGCGGTCACGGGCGCGGCAACTGCCGGCTCCGCGACCGACGATGCCGCGATCGATGACGGAGCGGCGCGCGCACTCCTCGCTTACGTGCCCGAAGACGTGCGAGCCGATTGCCGCGTCGATGATCCCGCCGATCCCGACCTGCAGACCCAGTACGGCGCCAGTGCACAGCAGCTGGTCGCGACGGTGTCGTGCACTCCGGACGGTGTCGACCGCGTGTACTACGACCAGTTCTCTGATCCGGCCGTCGTGCCGACCGCGCTCTTCGCGGCGTTTCCCGCCGCCACCGATCCCTCCGGCGACTTCGGGACGTGTCCCGCGGCCTCGTCGTACGAGCGCGACGACGTTGAAGTTGGCACGGTGGTCTGCACCACCGAGACCGAGGAGGACGACGACGAGCTCGAGGTTGGGGGAGTCTCGCTCACGTGGAGCTACCCGCCGGCGGGGATCATCGTGCAGACGCTCTCGAACGAGGGTGACGTCGACGCGGTGTGGAAGTACTTCACCGACATCGGTGGGCCGAATTCCGAGTCGTCCGACGCCGGTCTTGCGCCCGCGCCCACGCAGACCGGACTCGCGGACGCCGGCGACGAGCTCTTCACGCACCTCCCCAAGCAGGCCCGCACCTCGTGTGACGTCGTCGACACGTTCGACTCCGAGACCTTGCAGTCGGCGTACGCGTGGTGGCCGTTCATCGTGGCCGATGTCGAGGAGTGCACCTTCCAGAAGGTGATCGAGGGCGAGTACTTCCGGTTCTCGTCGACCGCAGTCATGAAGGCGTATGCGGACGCGCATGGTGGTGAGCCGACAGGCAAGCGCGTCGCGTGGCTCGGGAGCTTCGAGTGTCCCGGCAAGGGCACGTTCCACGAAGACACCAAGGGCAGCACCAAGAAGGTCGGCACGTGGCTGTGCACCGTCCAGAACAAGGACGCGGACGCGGACTCGTCCTCGCAGAAGTTCGTCAGCATCTCGTGGACCAATGAGCCGCTCAAGGTCTACGCATTCGGGGCGACCCCGGTGAAGAACGCCAAGACGTTGCTCGAGTGGTTCGCCAACGACGCCGGGCCGCAGCGCTGACAACGCAGTTCGTTCGACGCGTGTTGTGAGCGCCCCCGCCAGGAATCGAACCTGGGCACACGGTTTAGGAAACCGATGCTCTATCCCCTGAGCTACGGGGGCGGGGCCGGCGCGATTGGTGGTCGAAAACCTCCGTGCCGGACGGCCCAGGATAGAGGGAGCGGGGTTTCGGGACGCTCTTTGGGCCCGTGCCGGCGGCGCATCGGGCCGCCGACGGCGCCCAGGCCGGTTCGGCGCGCGCTGGTCCCCGGGCTGGCCGGGTACTCGAGGTTTACGCGGCGAGTGGCTCGGCTCGATGTCGCTGGTGGCGATGGAGCGCGAGCGAGTTGACCGTCAACGCGAAGCCGAGGAGGTTGAGGTGCTGGCGGGCGTGGCCGATGCTGTGGGCGCGGCCGAGCCACATGGTGTCGTCGAGGTGACGGTTGATGGACTCGGCGTCGTTGCGGCGGGGAAAGAGCCGTTCGAAGTCGGGATCGCCGGGTGGGATGGGCCGGAGGTTCTCGGTCCGGTTCAACTTCCGCGCGCGTGTCTTCGTCGTTGCCGTGCAGCCGGACGGTGATGGTCTGGTGCTCGTACTCGGCGGGCAGCTGGTAGTCGTTGTACCAGCGGTACCGGCCGTCCTTGCCGGCGTTGCGGTGGGTGCGGATGCGGGGGAGTGCGCACGAAGTGTTGGTCGCCGGTGTCGGTGAGTTGGGCGATGCCGAGCACACCACCGGACGCGTAGAGCCGGAGGGTGTGGCGGCGTGCCGTCGGCGAGCGTGATCGTCTTGTCTTCGAGGTGGACGTTCTTCTCGACCCGCCGCTCGTTGCGTCGTGGCTTCTTGGGGCTGGCTTTGGCGGCGGTGACCCGGTTGATCGGGAGCAGGCCGAGTTCGCGCAGCAGATGCTGGTGGTGCACTCCGCGCAGTGCGGTGTCGTAGATGACGCCTTGCGCGCCGGGGATGTGGGGTGCGAGGCGGGTGAAGCAGTCGACGGCGCTGCGGGCTTCGCCGCCGGGGGTGGGGACCCATTCGACGTCGAGGATGATCCGGCCGTGGACCTGGTCGGTGCGCGCGGCGACGAGGACGAACTTGGTGCCCCACGCGGCGTTGCCGTCGCCTTCGAAATGGATCGCGGCGTCGGCCTCGTAGCGGGTGGGGAGGAGTTCGCCGGTGCTGCGGTCGAGGCGTTGGTCGCCGGGTTGGGCTTTGAAGAGTGGTGCGATGACCTTGCCGTCGGCGTGCAGCATGCGACTCAGATCCGGATGCGTCCACGAGCCCGGGCCCGTCGGGGTCGAGGAGCCCGAGCTCGCGGGCCTGGTCGGCGGCGAGCTGGCGGTGGAGGTCTGCCAACGCGGCGAGGACGTCGGGGTCGGGTGAGGTAACGGTTGCGGGCGTAGAGGTAGTGGTGGCGGCGCATCGGCCGCTCCGACAGGTGCAGGTCGCGGCGGCCGGGGAAGCGGCGGCGGATGGTCTTGCGGATCAGGTTCCACACCAGCGGATGTGCGAGTTCGGCTTCGACGCGTCGGGCGCTGCCGTAGACGCTGATCAGCGCCTCGTAGAAGAGCCACATGAACGTCGGGTAGTCGCGATGGCGTCCACCCGCGTCCGGCGCAGGGTCCGGGACGAGGTCAGCGAGCTCGTAGAGCGCAGGGTTCGCGAGCAGCGCCTCGACACGCTCGAGCGCCGACACGCCCGCGGTGCGCGTCCTCATCGATCGGCGCTGATCGCGTGTCGTCCAGTCCCAGCCGATCAGCCGGGCGGCGCGATCGAGGCTGCGCATGCCGAGCGCACGGGCGACGGCCTCGATCTGACCCGTCTGCTCGAGGATGCGTGCACCGGCCCACGCGGCGACCGAGACGGGCCGCACATCGGGTTCGCCGGCCAGGCCGGCGCGGCGAAGCGTCTCGGAAATCGCCGCGCACGCCGACGCCTGCCGGCTCTCGCCGCTCCCGGCGCCGTCGTAGATCAGTGGCGCCTCCGGCGGCGCGTCGAGGAAGGCGATGCGCCGAGCGAGGGTCTCGACGCCCCAGTCGGTGAGCTGACCCCAACGGGATCGGTCTTCGTGCTCCCTGCAATCCAGACTCGGCCGGTCGTCGAGGTCCACGTCGCGGATCCGGATCGCCGGAAGCTCCGACGTTCGAGCGGTCGCTTCCGCCAACGCCCACGCAGCCGGCTGGCGTGTCTCCCCGAGCGTCTTCGACGAGAAGCTCCGCCCCAGGGCGATCTCGTCGTCGGTCAACGGCCGCGCCGCGAGCGACGAACGCGCAGGCAAGACCACGTCGAGCGTCGGATCGTGATCGACCACCGACGCCTGGCGCAGCACCCGGAACAACAACCGGACCGCCGAACGACGCAGATGCGAGGTCGCCACGCTCGGCGCCGCTGCCTTTCGGCCGACCCGACGGCGCCAGCACGAAGCCCCGCACATGCTCGGCCGTCACCTCGGCCAGCGACTCGAGTCCGCAACCCCGCTCCACGTACCGGAGGAACCGGAGCATCAACTCCAGGAGGCGCCGCTCGCTCTGCTCGCTCAGCCGGGCGCTGCTTCGCAGGGCCTCTGCGAGCGCCTCGGGATCGCACGCCGCGAGCAGCCGGCCCGGAGTCACGACAGCATCGAGCGCGCCCTGCATTCCAGCAGGGCGCGCGACCGCGCGCCATACGATCCACCACGTCGGGACCTCCAACAAGGTTCCGGCCACGGCCCCGGGGTGTTGGCGCACCGCCGGGGCCACTTTCAGTCTGGGTTGCCTAATACCTTAGACCACCACGAGGATGGTTGTCAAGGGATATAGGCTTGCTGCGTGGGACGCAAAGTCGATGTTTCGGATCTCATCGACTCTGGGGCCGTCGCGGAGATGCTCGGTCTCGCTCAGCTCAACACCGTCAGTGGCTACCAGCGTCGGTATCCGGATATGCCTCGACCAGTGGTCGACATGGGACAAGGGCGATGCAAGCTCTGGCTTCGCACCGAGATCGAGGTCTGGGCGTCTAAGACTGGGCGAAAGCTCCATCCTCGCCGTTAGGCGGGTATTGGCAAGGCATCTATCCACGCATATCGCCGACTATGTGCGCACTATCGAGCGCTCGTGCCGATCCGTGCGCCGCTGATATGTGCGCCCTGAACCGGCGGTAGGTGATACCTCGCTGCTCCGGTCTTGCCACGCGTTCTGGGACACCGTCGGAGGCAGACTCAGAGCCGCGTAACGCCGATTCGGTCGCGCTGATGACATGTCGACCCCGGCGTCGTCGCTCGGGCGAGTTGCCTGCCCGACCGGCACGTCGGGGGGCGGTCAGTTCGGGGGCCGGTGCAAGTGCGACGAGCAGCTCGACCCAGACATCACAACGAAGCGTTGGTCGTCGAGCCCACACGGCGCCCGCTCGGAGCCCCCGGGTGATCCATGGCGGCTCCGACATCTGGGATTGCAGATATAGGGTTAACCTGATATCATGGTCCGTATGCCATGGAGCGTCGAGTACACGGATCAGTTCGAGCTCTGGTGGCTCCACGAACTGACCGAGGAACAGCAGGAGGCGATCGCAGCCCGGGTCAAATTGCTCGAGGAACGCGGGCCGGGATTGCGTCGGCCGTACGTCGGCGAAATCAGGGGCTCAGCGTTCGATCCGCAGATGAAGGAACTTATTTGCAGTGAGGGCGGGGCGCTCAGGATCCTGTTCATGTTCGATCCGCGGACCGTCGCGATTCTCCTTCTCGGAGGCGACAAAGCGGGCCAATGGCAACGCTGGTATCGCCAAGCGATCCCGCAGGCCGACGAGCTGTATCGCGAGCACTTAAAAGAGCTCCAAGACGAAGAGGACAACTGATGACGACGAAGAACTTCAGCGAACTGCGGAAGGGCATCACGGACGATCCCGTTCGTGCGGCTCGTCTCGCGGACGCCGAGTCGGCCGTCGCTGCTGAGTACAAGCGCTACGAGGCCGGCTTGGCCGAGCTGCGCCGTGCACGCAACCTCACCCAGGCGCAGCTGGCGAAGAACCTTGGAATCAGTCAGCCCGAGGTCTCTCGGATTGAGCACCAGAGCGACGTCTACCTCTCGACCCTCCGGAGCTACGTCGCTGCCACTGGTGGCGACTTGGATTTGGTTGCCAGGTTCGGCGCCGAGGGGGTGTCCCCTCTCTCTCGAGGACGTGTTTGATGATGAGGCCACCCTCGGCCGCGATCTCGGACCCGTGCTCGGCACCGAGGGAGCCTCCGATGTCAGCCTTTCTCTCGCGCTCGGCGCCATCAATCCAGACACCCGCGCTTCCGCACTCCGCTCTATTGCCGCTGGCCTTCGCCGATCGCGAGCAGACCCACCTTGCCGCGGTCATCTACGCCCTTGCCGCTGAGGCGGACGTGGACGTGAGTGGCAAGCAGGGCGCCGCTCAGGCACTCGGCACGACGGGTGGGTTCGCCCGGAAGAACCACGCGAACCGTCTGGCCGAGGCACTTTGGCGGCGGAGCCTGGACTTCGATCCGACGAACATTCGATCGCGTTCTGCTCTTGGTCAGCACCTGCACCACGTTGGCGAGTACACCGAGGCGATTGAGCACTTGCGCATGGTCGCTGGCATCGACAATCTCGCGGCGCTGTTCCTTGGTTGGTCCCTCTTGCTTGTTGGCCTCCAGGACAAGGCCGAGAGCGTGATGGCCGACGGGCTCGGTCGTGTGGTCGGTGCACTCCGGACGTGGTCGTATAACGCGTCGCGCAATGAGAGGGGTCCGTGGCTTCGGCAGGCGCGGAGGCTCGCCTCCCTTGGGGACAAGTTTTTGCCGGAGGTGGAGCAACTCATCGCGTTTGCCAACGCGAACAGCCATTGGCCTGAGGTCAACATGGATGTCGTTGCTGCTGCATCCGATCAGGCAGACAATCACGACGACTTCATCGACGACCCATCCGACGTGTCGGATCGTGACGAGACAAAGCTGTAGTGCCGAGCGACCACGCCTTCCAACGCGTGCCGATTTCCGTGGACTGACCAACGCGTCAGATCAAGCAGGGGAACACTGTGAATAGGAAAGGACAGGTGCTTCACTTTGAGATGCCGGATGAAGTCCGGCTCTTCTTGAACAACGAGCTGCAACGCCACGGTTGGCTCGCGGCCGCCAGCAAGGGAGCGGACAATCTGCGTTCGGCGGCCGGGTGGCTCACTCTCGCCGCCTCCGCCGTTGGGTTCGCGGCATTCGTCCTTGATGCCGTCGTGGGCGATTCGGCACCGCGACTAACGGCGTAGTTCCGCACCGTGGATCGAGGCTGCGGGCTCCGTCGTGTGCCACGAAACCACGTGGGATCCGCTGGCAGCGGCCTGCGATGGGCGACTACGGTCGCGATCGCGTTGTCGGTCGCGCCGGGCTTGAGCTGCTCGCCTTAAGAGAGCGGGGACAGAGCAATGGCAAGTCTCAGAGGCCTCACAGTCGAAGCAGTCGACGCGACACTCGCGGAGTTCGACCGCGATCGGTAGGTTGGCGTTCCTGTCCAAGTACGATTTCGGCCCTGCCGAGGGCCTGTACCTCATCCGCGATCGGCAAGCGCTACGACTCGAAGGCCGTTGTCGGCGCGGCGATCGGCAGGTTGCCCGGTCGCACGCCCCTACGAGCCCCGGACTCCACCGGAGGCCTGGCGAGTGTCGTCCGAGTGCTTGAAAGACTTGGGTACATCGTCATGGACGAGCGACCGGGCCGCAACCAAGGCTGGGCTCCCGAAGAGATAATCCTCGCCCTCGACCTCTACCTGACGCACAACCAACTGGGCAAGAAAGACGTGGAGGTCGTTGAGTTGAGCGTGACCCTGAACCACGCTCACCATGAACCTGAACGGCCCGACGCCGAGAAATGGCGCATCCCCATGGGGTCGGCGCTGAATCTAGCCGAATTTCGCCACCTTATCCCGGCTACCCGGGCCGCGGAATGTCCAGCGTTAGCAAACTCGACCGGCTCGTCTTCGAGCGGCTCAGTCCGTACCCGGACCTCGTCAGCCGCCTCGCGGCCACATTCGTGCCGGCGCCGGCGTCGACCTAAGACGACCTGCCGATCGCGGCTCAGCCAATCGCCGACGGCGATGACGCCGACCCTGCACCCTGCACGAGAGTCACCTCGATGTCCATTCCCGTCGAGCAACACCACACGCTAGGCAGGTACGAGGTGTCGCAGCCGCTCAGTCCGGTGCTCGCTGAACGACTTGAACAGCCACTGGTCCGAACGTCTGCGACTTCCTCGACCTTGGCGGCTACCGATCAGAGCGTGTTCGGTACACGCTCGACGGGGTCGACTACATCAGCGACATCGTGGTGCGATCCGCAGGTCTGCTGGTCGAAGCGAAATACCACGTTGGACGCGGGTCGATCCGCATGGCTATCGGCCAGATCAAGGACTACGACTTCATGGAGTTCGAGGCGAACCAGTGCGGCTTCACCTCGCATGCGGTGCTACTCGGTGGTCGGCCAACGGAGAGCGCTCTGCGCTACATCGCCCGCGAGAGTGTCGAAGCGGCCTGGGCCGTAGACGACGGCTGGGCAGCGACCAACAAGCTCAAAGAACAACTGAACGGATGCCGGTGGTCGAAGGACTCGACATCACGAGTGCCCGCTAGGAGATGCACCGAACTGCCGATCCCCGCGGACCCGGTCCGCGCACAGAACGACACACAGAACGCTAACGGAATCAGCTCGAGAGGCCGCCCCGATCAGGCACATAGGCGTGCGGGCACCGATCGCCGCGCTATGTGCGCACTAAC
>CAVRZT010000003.1:0-790365 GCA_963725775.1 uncultured Actinomycetes bacterium | reverse complement strand
ACTTTATCCCGAGTTAACCAAACAGTGGCATCCGACTAAAAATGGAAATTTAACACCATACGATGTAAGACCTGGCTCAACTAAAAAAGTTTGGTGGATATGTCCAAGAGGCGATGACCACATATGGAAGACCGCTGTTAAAGAAAGAACTCAAGGAACCGGATGTCCTAAGTGTAAACCTTCGACTTCTGCTCCAGAATTGAGGATTTTTTGTGAATTAAAGACAATATTTCCCTCGACACAACACAGAGCAATTATCGCAGGATATGAAGTTGATATTTACATACCAGAATTGAATTTTGGAATAGAATATGACGGAAAATACTGGCATCATGATAAGATGTTAGTAGATCAAGAAAAGAATATAGCCTTGCAATCTGAAATATTACTTCTAAGAATAGAGAAAAAGGATTACCAAAATTATCAGATACGGACATTGCATTGAAAACTGAAAAATTCTCAGTTGCATTAATTAAAGAAATACTACGAGCAATTCTTCTGTATCGTCAGATTGAATCTCCGGAAGTTCTAGACAGAATACACAAGTATTTAAAATGTACAGATTGGATTGCATCTGATTATTTTCACAAGTTACAAACAGATAGAAACAATGTTGTTTTTGAAAAATCAATCAGTTTTTTATTTCCTGATTTGGCAAGGCAATGG
Source organism: uncultured Actinomycetes bacterium (assembly GCA_963725775.1). Taxonomy (GTDB): domain Bacteria; phylum Actinomycetota; class Acidimicrobiia; order IMCC26256; family DASPTH01; genus DASUAS01. The sequence goes on along the minus strand of CAVRZT010000003.1, from coordinate 789,699 downwards.
CATCCCACTAAAAACGGACCTCTACTTCCTGAACATTTCACACCTGGGTCACATAAAAAGGTATGGTGGCAAAATCATTTTGGAAGTGAGTGGCAAGTAATAATAAACAAAAGAGTAGGACAAGTGCGAAGCCGGATTGATCCTGATCAATTTACTTTATTCGAAGATCGAAGATTAGAATATGCAATTGACTTTCCTATGGCAACTGCACATACCACCAAACGCTAAACTTAAAAATTATGAGTATTAAAATCATTCTCAACTACTTAAAACATTAAAGGATATTATGAACCTACTAAACAAAAGGATGTTCTACGTTTATAAGTACGAAAACCGACTTACAAATGAGGTTATCTATGTCGGGGCAAACGTTATCGAAAGACTGTCCATTGTAGAAGATGCAAAAAAGGGTAAAAATTCACCTATTTGTGATGTAATAAGAAAGCTTAATTTCAATGAAGGAATCAACATAACGATAGTCGCTGATAAGCTTTTCGAATGGGAAAACTTAGAAAAGAAGTCGATTTAGTTGCTGAAATAGGCAGAAAGGATTTAGGAACTGGAACTTTATATAATCGTTCACCCGGAGGCGTAAGGCAAAGTGGTGGAATAGATAAATATGGATATAGACAAAATGGGATTGCCCGCTGGATAACTGATATGGTAGATAAGGGCATTAATATTGAAGATATGCCATTTGAATTATTAAAACGTATTGAAATAAGCGGGCGTACTTTTAAACGAACCACTGAACGCATTATTCCTCATTTACGGGAAATGGGCAATTCAGGATGCCATTATAACGGCCCAAAACAATATTTACTCGGGTGGCAATTTTCACTTGATGGCAAAGCGATCGACATTAACACAATAACTTTAGAAACAAAAGGATTCCTAAAAGTTCATGGTGACAAGCCTTGGAATAATGGAACAGTAACTCTTAGGTAGTTTAAATTTTGTTTAAATAACTACATACCACAAACCATTATATTATCACCTAATAATTTATAATTCATAATATTACTCCTTTGGGGATAATGGTTTGTTAGTTAATCGCCAAAGAAATTTTGCTACCAATATTTAATCAGTATAAAACCCAAAGAGAAATATTTCCCCTCACCTGATCGCAGGTCACCCATGCCTAACCCCTCAAAGAGGTATCTTACCAGATTTACTTATTTTGTATTTATATTATTTTTAATTTTAGTGAAAATTTAAGATGGCAAAGTTTGAAGTTTACCAGAGTGGCAGGAAAAATGAATTTCGATTCCGCCTTAAAGCCGATAACGGACAGATTATCCTAAGCAGTGAAGGTTATACTACAAAAGCTGCTTGTGTAAATGCAATTAATTCAGCAAAGAAAAATAAATTCCGTTATTACCCAAAAGGTGACTCAGATAATTCACAACTTGAAATGAGTCATAGCAGAATTCATATTATTAGAAGAGAAGAAGGTTGGGCTATAAAAAAACAATTTTCACAACGTGCTTATAAGGTTTGTGTGCAACTAAAGAAGAAGCAAAACAATCTGCAAAGAAATTTCAAAAACAAGGACATGATGTTATTGTACATAGGGAGGATGGCACAATAGAAACTTGGGAAACTATCAAAACTTCAAACAATGCCTAATAATTTCGATTCTAATGTGTTTATTAATTGCCCTTTGGATACTGAATACTTAGGTTTACTAAAACCATTAATTTTCACTGTTTATAGACTTGGTTTTCATCCAAGTTGTCTATCGAAAGATCAGATTCAGGAGAAGTTAGATTAGATAAAATCAGAAAAAGCCTTTATGAGATTCAAAATATAGTATTCATGATTTATCGAGGATAAGACCTATTAATAAAGGTGATTATTCAAGAATGAATATGCCTTTTGAAATTGGACTTGATTTGGGCTGTCGTGATTTTCATGGTAATAAAAAATATCGTGAAAAGAAAACATTAATACTTGAATCAGAAAGATATAGTTCTCAAATAGGCTTATCTGATCTTGCATGTGTTGATCCTAAATGTCATAATTCAAATCCATATGAACTTGTTTATCAAGTTAGAACATGATTATCCGAACAAAGTCATGTTGGATTACCCTCTGCTTCTTCAGTGTGGGATGATTACAATATTTTTCAGTCTGATTTGTATGAGACAAAATTACAACAAGGTTTTACTAAGAAAGAAATAGATAATCTACCCATTGTTGAGTTTATTTATTGCATAGATTCTTGGATAACTTCACAAAAAGAAAGATTTAATAGCGACAATTACTAATGCCGTTTCTTATTCTTATCTCTTAAATTTCATCTATTCTTTTCTTAGTATATCTGTCAGCCGTTATTAAATCTTGATGAATTAACTTTTTTCTCCCTCCTCACCCGAACCTAAGTTCACCCAGGCCTACCCCCATAGCAATATCTTCGATGGATTAATTCAAATCGGAAATACATGTCAAATTATCACTTTTGTATTAAAATCTTGAGATTATAATCATTTCTTAAACTCAAATGCATTAAATTAGAGGATTGATGTCTGTTTAATCACTATTGAGCCCAGTATATCCGATGAACCTTCACATAATAAAAATCAAAGAAGCCCTTAATAAAGCATATTTAAAGCTCCCCCCTACCAGGTCTAAAATACAAACTTTAAAGGAAAATATTAGTTATCTATTTAAACAAGTCAAAGATTCAGAAGGTGAAGAGTTCCATAAAAACGAAATCTCTGAATTCCTTAAGAAAACTTATTATTCTCCCAATCATTATATCAATACCAGAGGTCGATATGACCTGGTAATCCATAACGGCAAAGACAGTACTAGTAGCGTTGGGGTCATTGTCGAAGCTAAGAGTCCAGGTAATATATCCGATATGCCAACTGGTTTAATAATTTAAATGCTAAGGCTATCCATGAGCTCGATACTCTATTATCTGCGTGAGAGGATTACAAACAATAACCTAGAACTAAAGCACCTCATAGCAACAAACTTGTTTGAATGGTTCATCTTTGACGCTCATGAGTTTGAAAAACACTTTGCCAATAATAAATCCCTCGTTCAAAAATTTATAGATTTTGAAGAAGGCCGCTCATCAGGGAAGGATACATCATTCTTTTATAATTCAGTTGCAGCGGCGTTTCTTGATACACTAGATTCAGAGATCAAATTCACTCATTTAGATCTCAGGGATTTTAAGCAAATTGTTATAAACAACAACCAGGAGGATGACAATAGTCTTATTCCGGCTATATAAGATATTTTCACCCGAACACCTTCTGAAACTTCAATTTAGAGAATGACAGCAACTCGTTGGACAAAGACTTTTACCGGGAACTACTCCACATTATTGGCCTGGAAGAGACAAAACAGGGAAGTAAGAAACTGATTGGCCGGGCAGGTGAGAGTACCAGGAACTATGGATCCCTTCTAGAAAGCGCTATTTCAATTTTAAAAACTGAGGATCTTATTTCACAGGTTCCAAGGCTATCTTCCTTTGGTGAGACCCAGAATGAAGAACTCTTCAACATCTCTCTGGAACTGGTAATCACCTGGATAAACCGGATCTGTTCCTCAAGTTGCTAGAGGGTCAGCTTGTAAAATATAACAAGGGCGATAAGAATTTCACATTCCTTAACCAAACAGTTATTCCAGGTTATGATTCTTTAAATAAATTGTTTTTTCATGTATCAGCTATTCCAGAAAATGAACGTGATGAAAGACTCAAAGAGAGATTCAAGATTATCCCTTACCTGAACAGTTCACTCTTTGAATCCACTGATCTGGAACGAAAGAAAAATCGATTGATGAGTAATCTGGATGATGAAAATAAATTACCAATATATAAAAGCACAGTTCTTAGAGATAACCTTGCAAGAGGATCTCAGGCGAAAAGGCTACGCTTGCTTACCTGTTTGAATTCCTTGACGCTTACAATTTTTCTAGTGAAGGAGTCAAAGGCATCCAGGAGGAGAATAAAACCCTCATTAATGCCTCAGTCCTTGGACTTATCTTTGAAAAAATCAATGGGTACAAAGATGGATCTTATTTTACTCCTGGCTTTATAACCCAGTACATGTGTCATGATACTATTACAAGAGCTGTAGTACAGAAGTTTAATGAGACAAAAGGATTGCATTGTGATACCATTACTGATGTCAATAATAAGATCGAAGATAAGCAGGAAGCCAACAAGCTTATAAATAGCCTCAAGAATATGTGACCCGGCTGTTGGTTCTGGCCATTTCCTTGTGTCAGCCTTGAATGAATTACTTTCAATTAAGTCAAAGCTGAAGATACTCATGGACCGGCAAGGCAGAGTTCTCAGATACCGCTTTGAAGTTATAAATGATGAACTAATTGTCTCTGATCCTGACGGAGAGCCATTCGAATACAATCCGAAGAACCAAGAAAATCAAAGACGTGCAGGAAGCCATATTTCATGAAAAACAGACACTAATAGAGATGCGTTCCCTGTTTGGAGTTGATATAAATCCCAATTCGGTAAATCGGCTTCGTCTGCGGCGAGCGCAGCCAACTGTTCGGCTGGCGTGGTTGCGCTCGGCGAAGAACTGACGCACAGGTCGCGTGAGACCCTGCTGGTCAATGAAGATCATGTCCTCGACTCACCGCTGTAACTACGGAAATGTTCCGTGGACAGTGCCGTCGAGAGCCTGTGGATCCCTGGAGGTGGAACGTGGCTTCGTTTGGGGATCGGGTGGGCAGTTGTCCCCAGGGCTGTGGACATCAGTTCGATGGCGAGCGGCGCCGGTGAGCTGAAAGCGCATTCGACCTCCGATTCGACGTGCACCGGAATTGGCCGCCGAAGATTTCAAGCGACCACTGTGCTGAGTTTCGCTTCGGGCCACGACCGTTGCCGTGCATGCCTGCCGCTGCGCGCACCGAGCGGATGAAGCCTGAGGTTCCCACGCGTGTCGGTGGATACGTCACCGGACCGTCGATGACTGTCGTACCCCCCGTTCATCATCCAACGGATGCAGGCTCACCCCTCGTCCACACGAGTGCCGAGTTATCCGCAGGATGTAAACAGGAAATCCTCACGGTTGTCCGTCTACCACTGCACAGGCAAGAGGCCGCAGAATGCGGTCCGGGGTTAGCAGGGCGGAAGTGGGAGCGGCAGTGGTCCAGACGATCGAAGCGGTGCGTCGACGCGCGAGCGGACGGGTGCCACCGCACAACCTCGAGGCCGAGGAATCGCTGCTCGGCGCGATGCTGCTCTCGCGCGACGCGATCACCGCCGCGGTCGAGGCGCACGTCGAAACCAGCGACTTCTACAAACCGGCGCACGGCCACATCTACGAGGCCATCCAGTCGCTGCACGGGCAGGGTGAGCCGGCCGACCCGGTCACCGTGGCCGAGGAGCTGCGCCGCGCCGACCTGCTCGACGGCATCGGCGGTCGCGCCGCGCTGCTGCAGATCCAGGCGAACACGCCGGCGTCGGCCAACGCCGGGCACTACGCGCGCATCGTCAACGAGCTCGCGCTCCTGCGCCGCCTGATCGGCGTCGCCGGCGACATCGCCGAGATGGGCTACGACACCTCCGACGACGTCACCGAGACCCTCGACCGCGCCGAGGCGCTGGTGTTCGAGGTCGCCGAGCGGCGCGTTTCCGATTCGATGGTCGGCATCCGCGACGCGCTGCAGGAGACCCTCGACGATCTCGAGGCGCGCTACGGCGACGACAGCGACCTCGTCGGCGTGCCCACCGGCTACGACGAGGTCGACAAGAAGCTGCACGGGCTCCAGCGGTCCAACCTCATCATCCTCGCCGCCCGGCCCGGTATGGGGAAGACCAGCCTCGCCCTGGGCATGGCCCGCAACGTCGCCACCCAGACCGGCCGGCCGGTCGTGTTCTTCTCGATGGAAATGGGTGCGCTCGAGCTCACCAAGCGCCTGCTCGCGATGGAGGCGGGCGTCGACGCCACCCGGCTGTGGACGGCGAAGCTCACCGAGCCCGACTGGGGCAAGATCAGCCACGCGGTCGGCCGTCTGGCCGAGGCGCAGCTGCACATCGACGACAACCCGCACTGCACGGTGATGGAGATGCGGGCCAAGGCACGCCGCCTCCGCGCCCGTCACGGCGATCTCGGTCTGGTGGTGGTCGACTACATCCAGCTGATGACGCCGAGCAGCACCGGGAGCCGCCGGGCGGAGAACCGCCAGGTCGAGGTGTCGGAGATCTCCCGTGGGTCTGAAGATCCTCGCCCGCGAGCTCGAGTGCCCGGTGATCGCGCTGTCGCAGCTCAACCGTCAGCTCGAGTACCGCCAGGACAAGCGCCCGATGCTGGCCGACCTCCGTGAGTCCGGGGGTCTGGAGCAGGACGCCGACGTCGTGGCCTTCATCTACCGCGACGAGGTCTACAACCCGGAGTCCGACGACCGCGCCCTGGCCGAGATCATCATCGCCAAGCACAGGAACGGGCCCACCGGTACCGCCCGGCTCGTGTTCCGGCCCGAGCGTGCCGAGTTCGTCAACATGGCGCACGAGTAGAGCGGAGTGGTTGCGAGCCGGGTATCCCGGCTCGCAACGGAGCGTGGCCTTCGCGGCCCGGCGCGAAGCGCCGAGAGCGGGGAGGTAGGGCGCCCGAGCACGCGTCACCAGTAGTCCCGCATGAGTTCGTGGGACCACGCGGGTTGGCGCACCTCGCCACGCGGCGCGAACTCCTGGAGATAGGGCTTCACGTCGAGCACGGGCGTGCCGTCGATCGCGTCGAGCCCGCGCACCACGATCGACGCGCCGTCGACCGCGACCAGCTCGCACGTGCAGAGGCCGAGGCGGTTCGGCCGGTCCTTGGCGCGCTGGGCGAAGATGCCGACGTCGGGCCACTCGGGGTTGCCGCGTGGGTGGCGTGAGAACTCGCAGACCGACGCGGGGTCGACCCGGTCGAAGAGGAACACCACCTCGACGTGGCTGAACCCGTCGAGCCCGGCGACCGAGCGGGCATCGTACGGCGGCTCCAGGGTGATGGTGGCGGTCACGCCGCCCCAGTCGTCGTCGACGGCCTCGGCCCGGCTCGACCTCACCGTCCCGATCGCTGCCATGGTCCAGGTCTGTTTCATGGGTCGATCCTGCCACCGGAGAAAATTTGGGCTTGCACTTCGACAGTCAAAGATATATCGTGATGTCACTCGTAAGTAACGAGACAACTCGAAGAACCTCCCCAAAGAAGGACGTACACCATGAGATCCCGAAACCACCAGAACCCCGAATCCCGTGAACGCAGCCGGTGGGACGGTCCGTCCGACCACTTCGGCTTCGGCGGACCCCGCCGTGGCCGCCGGGGTGGTCCCGGTCGCCGGGCCCGCCGGGGCGACGTGCGCGCCGCCGCGCTCGCCCTCCTGAGCGAGCGGTCGATGCACGGCTACGAGATGATCCAGGAGCTCGAGGAGCGCACCGACGGTGTGTGGCGACCGAGCCCCGGCGCGGTCTACCCCGCGTTGCAGCTCCTCGAGGACCAGGGCCTGGTCACGGCCGACGCCGAAGCCGGCAAGCGGCTGTTCTCGCTGACCGACGCCGGTCGCGAGGAGGCGGCCAAGGCCGGTGACCGCAAGCCGTGGGACGACGTCACCGAAGGCATCGACCCGCGCAGTTCAAGCTCCGCGACGCCCTCGGTCCGATCGCCGTCGCCGCCCGTCAGGTCGCGATGGCCGGTACCCCCGCCCAGCAGGCGGCGGCCGCGGCCTTGCTCGCCGAGACCGGGCGCAAGCTCTACGCGATCCTCGCCGAGGAGCCTGCCGAACCCGGCACGAGCTGATCCGGCACGACCTGCTCGATCCCCTCGAGCAGGTCGTCGACGGCAGGCCACCATGCTCCCGCGCCCAGGCGCGGGAGCATGCGCGCGGCGGTGTCGGGATCGGGCACCGGCACCACGCGCGCCGGCGCGGCCGTGTGGAGCACACCGAGGTACCAGTGCCGGCGCGTCGCCGTCCACGACTCGGCGTCGAGCACCAGGTAGTAGTCGGGCAACTCGATCGAGCCGACCCGCCAGCGGGCCAGGGTCTCGGCCACCGCGACCTCGAGCTCGCCGATCGGCCCTTCCGAGTCGTTGCGCCGGACCCACGCGTCGGCGACCGACGGCGAGCGGGTCGGCGTCGTGCACGAGGTACGGCGAATGGGTGTGCCCGGCCGCCGACCACGCGGCGACGGCCCGGTCGAGCGGCGGGTCGTCGGCGTCGACCTCGACGGGCACGACGTTGACCGCCCGGCCCAACCGTTCGACGCACCCGGCGGCGCCGTCACCGACGACTGCGACGACGGTGGTCGACGTGCGCGGGGTCCTGCGTCGCACCTGCCCGCCTCAGAACAACCGGAGGTCGAGCGGTGCGCCCGCCCGCAGCTCGTCGAGGTCGATCTCGACGCACAGCACCCCCCGGCTCGAGGCGAACACCTTGGCCTGGGGCTTGATCCGGGTCGCCACGAACATGCCGATCGTCGGCGCCAGGCTCGGGTCGAGATCGAGGCGTTCCTGGTAGCGCAGGAGCTGCTCGACCCCGGCGATCTCACCGACGCGCTTCACCTCGACGACCACGGCGCGGTCGTCGCCGTCGCGGCACAACAGGTCGACCGGCCCGATGTCGGTCGGGTACTCGCGCCGCACCAGCCGCAGGTCTTCGCGCAACGCGGCGACGCGCTTGGCCAACAACTCCTGGAGCTCGGCCTCGACGCCGTCCTTGGCGAGCCCCGGGTCCTCGCCCAGCTCGAAGGACTGGTCGTGCAGGATCTCGTGCAGCTCGACGACGAGGCGCTCACCGCCGGGGTTGGTGGCGACCAGGCGGCCGTCCTCCTCGCGCACGGTACAGGGCGGGCTCATCCAGTTGAGCGGCTTGTAGGCCTTGGCGTCCGCGTGCACCGCGATCGAGCCGTCGGCCTTGAGGATGACGAGGCGCGGCGCGGGCGGGAGCCGAGCCCCGAGGCGGCCCTCGTACTCCACCGAGCAGTTCGCCACGAGTACGCGCACGCAGCGCGTTGTAGCACAGGTCCGTGCCCGGCTCCCGCCGTCGGCGTACGATTCCCCGGTCCCGCACCACTGGAGGTGGACCCATGCCCGCGCTGGCCACGATCGACGGCGGCTTCTACAAGTTCGTACTCGTGCTGCACATCCTCTGCGCCATCATCGGGTTCGGGGCGGTGTTCCTCAACGGGGTCTACGGCGCGCAGATGAAGACTCGCCTGCAGTCGGGCCGGGTGGCCGAGGCCATCGGCATCTACGAAGCGAACGAGACGGTCTCGAAGATCGGCGAGTACTTCATCTACGCGGTCTTCGTCCTCGGCTTCGCCGTGCTCGGCCTGAGCGACTCGGTGTGGAAGTTCTCGCAGACGTGGGTGTGGCTCGGAATCGTGATCTACATCCTCGCGATCGGGCTCTCGCACGGCGTGCTCATGCCCGCGGTCAAGCGCATGGGCGTGCTGATGCACGAGATGGCCGCCGGGCCGCCGCCCGTCGGGGGCCCGCCGCCACAGGCCGCGGAGATGGCGGCGATCGGTCAGAAGCTGGGCGTCGTCGGACCGATCCTCGACCTCGCGATGATCGCCGTGCTGTTCCTCATGGTGTTCAAGCCGGGCGGTCCGTAGCCCGCAGGCCGTCGCCGAAGGGCGTGCGCCGCCGACCGCGCCGTACGATGACCCCGTGCATCCCGTCCTGGGTAGCTTCTACGACGAGGTCCTCCGCGAGCTGATCGCGGCGATGGGCGCGGCGCTCTTCTTCGGCAACCTCTGGGCGCTGCTCCGCCGGCACAAGGACGCCGATCGCATCTCGGCGCGGACCGTCGAACGTGGCCGTCCCGGGAGCCCGGTGCGCTCGCCGGCCAAGCCGTCGGCGCGCCGCGAGCTCGCGCAGGCACCGATCGGTCGCACCATCGGGTTCCTCCTGCTCGGCTTCGTGGTGATGATCGCGGGCATCGCGTCGCTGTCGATGTGACATGAGCCGCTACCGGGTGGAGACGACGACGGTGGCCGCCGCGTCGATCGACGCGGTGTGGGACCGCGTGGCCGACGCGTCGACCTGGTCGGAGTGGGGCCAGTGGGACGAGACCACCCTCGATCGCGAGGGGGTGCCCGCACCCGACGGCGTGGGCGCGATTCGGCGCTTCCGGGGGCGCCAGACCACGGTCGAGGAGGTCGTGGCCTTCGAGCCACCGGTCGACGGCCAGGCTCGCTTCGCCTACGAGCTGCGCTCAGGACTGCCGCTGCGCGACTACCACTCCGAGGTGACGCTGGAGACCGTCGGCGGCGGCACCCGCATCCGGTGGGTGTCGACGTTCGACGGCGCGTACCCCGCGGTCGGAGCGATCGTGCGGTTGGCGCTGGCGCGGTTCATCCCCGACACCGCCCGCCGGCTCGCCCGCGTCGCCGAAGCCGGCCGGTGACCGTCGCCGACCCGGCTGGTCCGCTCGCCGGCATCCGGGTCGTCGATCTCACGCGCGCGCGGGCGGGTCCCACCTGCGTCCGCCAGCTCACAGACCTGGGAGCCGAGGCGATCGCGGTGCAGAGCCCCGCTGGGGGAGGCGTGTTCTCCTCGCTCGGCTCCGACGGCGCCAACCTGCACCGCAACAAGCGCGCGATCGCCGTCGACCTCACCACCGACGACGGCCGCGCGGTGTTCTTCCGGCTCGTCGAACGGGCCGACGTCGTGGTCGAGAACTTCCGGCCGGGCGTGAAGTACCGCCTCGGCATCGAGCCCGACGCGGTGTGGGCGGTGAACCCGCGGGTGGTCTACGCGTCGATCTCCGGGTTCGGCCAGACGGGCCCGTACGCGTCACGGCCGGGGGTCGACCAGATCGCGCAGGGGCTCGGTGGGCTGATGAGCGTCACCGGTCCGCCGGGGTCCGGGCCGTGGCGGGTCGGCATCGCCATCTCCGACACCGCCGCCGGCACGCTGCTCACCCAGGGGGTCCTCGCCGCGTTGCTGGCCCGCGAGCGCACCGGGCGCGGGCAGTGGGTGCACACGTCACTGCTCGAGGCGATGGTCAGCTTCATGGACTTCCAGGCCACGCGCTGGCTGATCGACGGCGTGGTGCCGGGCCAGGAGGGCAACCAGCACCCGACCATGGTGCCGATGGGCGCGTACCGCGACCGCCGACGGCCACCTCAACGTCGCGGCCATGGGCGACTTCACCAGGTTCTGCGAGCTCGTCGACGCGCCCGAGCTCGCGGCGGACCCGCGCTACGAGACCTTCGCGTCACGCGTCGAACACCGCGCCGCGCTCGACGCCGACCTCGCGCGCACGCTCCGCACGCGCACCACGGCCGAGTGGGTAGAGCGCCTCGCCGACGTCGTTCCCTGCGGCCCGGTGCTCGCGGTCGACGAGGTGTTCGCCGATCCGCAGGTCGAGCACCTGGGGCTCACCCAGCGGGTCGAGCACCCGACGCGCGGCGAGGTCGACGTGCTGCGCCCGCCGTTGACGTTCAGCGAGACCCCGGCACGGATCCGCACCGGGCCGCCCGCCGACGGCGCGGACACGCGCGACGTGCTGGCCGAACTCGGGTACGACACGACGGAGATCGACGCGCTGCACGCGAGCGGTGCAGTGGGAATCCACGAGCGGGAGCAATGATGACCATCGATACCGGTACCGAGAGGATGCTCGCCCACGTGGAGGGCGGCATCGGTTGGATGACGTACAACAACCCGGCGCGACTCAACGCGATGTCGTACGACATGCAGATCGCGGTCCCGCGCATCCTCGGTGCGTTCGCCGATGATCCCGAGGTGCACGTCGTGGTGGTGCGCGGCGCCGGCGACCGCGCCTTCGTGTCGGGCGCCGACATCTCGGAGTTCTCGGAGAAGCGCACCACGGTGGCCGCGCGGGCCGACTATGACGACACGCTGGCGGAGGCGTGGGGGTCGTGGCGGCTGGTCGACAAGCCCATCATCGCCATGATCCGCGGCTACTGCATCGGCGGTGGGTTGTTGACCGCGATGAAGAGCGACATCCGCATCGCGGCCGACGACAGCCAGTTCGGGGTGCCGGCGGCGAAGCTCGGTCTCGGGTACGCGTACGGCGGCGTCGAAGAGCTCATGTCGCTGGTGGGCCCGTCGTGGACGGCGGAGATCCTGTTCTCGGCGCGACGGTTGAGCGCCCACGAGGCCCTCCAGATCGGGCTGGTCAACCGCGTGGTCCCCGTCGACGAGCTCGAGGCGACCGTGCGCGAGCTCGCGGGTTCGATCGCGGCGAACGCGCCGCTCACGGTGAAGGCGTGCAAGGCCGCGATCCGTGAAGCGCGGCGCGAGCCGTCGAACGCGACCTCGAGGCGGTGGACCGCTTGGTCGAGGCCTGCTTCCGCTCCGAGGACTATCTCGAGGGTCAGGCGGCGTTCGCGGAAAAGCGCTCGCCACGGTTCCGGGGCGTCTGATGCCGACGCGGGCGGAGCACGCGCTCGGGCGCGTCCGGAAGATCTGCCTGGCGTTGCCCGACGTCGAGGAGCGCTCGAGCCACGGCGCGCCCACGTTCTTCTACCGGGGGAAGAAGACCTTCGTGATGTTCCACGACGACCACCATGGCGACGGTCGTCTCGCGATCTGGTGTCACGCGCCGCGGGGGTGCAAGGGTTGCTGGTCACCGAGGAACCCGAGCGGTTCTTCGTGCCGCCGTACGTGGGGTATCGCGGGTGGATCGGGGTACGCCTCGACGTCGACGTCGACTGGGAAGAGGTCGCCGGCGTCGCGCGTGACGCGTACTGCGTGGTCGTGCCGCCGAAGGTCGCGGCTGCTGTCGTCGGTACCTAGTCGTGCGGCGGGCGGCCGGTGCGGGCCACCACGGCGAACCCCCAGAACAACAGGAACGCGCCGAGCGCGATCGCCACGATGTTCCCAGCCGACGCGCCGCGGTCGGCGGCGTCGATCACGTTCAGGGCGAGGATCAGGAGCCCTGCACCGGCGGCCGCGAACCCTCGGGTGCGTTCAGGCATCGCGCATCCGCTCCCATCCGGGCGGCGGGGCCGCCAACATCCAGAACTGTTCGGGCACGCTGCCGTCGATGCGGGCGGCGAGCGCGTGATCCTGGTTCAGCGGTCCGAGCTGCGAGCGGTAGCACTCGATGGCCGCACGTTTGCGGGCGTGGTCCTGCACGGTCGGGACGATCATCGGGGTGGGCCACAGATCGGACCGGAACAGCTTCGACACCCGCCACGCGAGCATGCCGGGGATGTGCTTGTAGCCGGCGTCCTCGTAGCCGAACCAGGCGAGGTCGGAGCGCGCTGCAGCGATCTGGATGCCGGCCTCGTGGGCGACGACGTGGTCGGGGTTGGCCAGGCCGAGGGGCAGCACGACGGCGGTGGGCCGGACCGCGTCGATGGTCGCCGCGAGTGCGGGTGCGACGTCGGCGGCGGTGGCGCGCGCCTCGGGCGCCAGGTACTGGTGGTCCACGAAGTCGAGCCAGCGGTGTTCGGCGCCGAGCACCGAGAGCGCGGCGAGGTCTTCCTCGCGGCGGACGGCGACGACGTCGTCACCTGCCGCGAAGCCCCCGAGCGCGTCCCACTCGGTGGGTTGGTCGGGATAGCGGGCCGGTGGCCCGGCGAACACGGTCACCACGGTCGACCCGGGATGGGCGAGCAGCAGGTGTCCGGCGCCCATCGCCGCGTCGTCGAAGTGTGGTGACACCACGAGCACCCGGTCGAACGTGTCGGGCGGGAGCACGCCCCAGGTGATCCCGTGGTCGGCCACGGCGGCACACTATCCAGGTCAGGCGGCGGGCAGCGCGCCCGGGTCCACGCGGATGAAGATGCCTTCGGCGCGCGCGGTCACCTCGCCGCCGGCGCGGATGGTGCCGACGGTGAAGACCTTGCGACCCTCGGTCCGGTCGACCCAGCTCTCGACCTCGAGCTCGGTCTCGATCGGGGTCAGGCGCTCGTAGCGGATCGACAACGTTCCCGTGAACGCGCCGAGGCCCAGGCACGCGTTGACCGCACCGAGCAGCTCGTCGAACACCATCGCGACGATCCCGCCGTGCACGGCGCCGGGCGGTCCCGCGTAGGTCGCCGGCAGTGTGGCGTGACCGCGGAGTCGCTCGCCGTCGAACGTGACGACGATCGGGGGCGCGATCGGGCTGAGCGGTCCGACGACCGGGCTGTACGGGAAGAACCGGGCGGGATCGCCGGTGGCGAACTCCGCGGAGCTGGTCTCGGCCACCCGCAGTGCGTTCTGCCCGCGTGCGCCACCGACGCCGTGGACCGCCAGCAGTTCGGTGGCCTCGGCGACGAGTGCCGCCGCGCGCTCGAGCACGTCGACCGGGGCATCCGCGGTGCGGAGAGCACCGATCAGCGATCGGGTGGCGGTGACGGCCGTGGCGGTCTCCGCCGGGTGCGTGACCTGCGGCCCCATGCCGCCTGCTGTACTCATCTCAGTCCTCTGACGCCAGCGATCGGAGAGGGAACCTACCCTGCACCGGGTTTCGGCGGGCGCCGACGGACCGGTACGATCTCGCCTCCGACGCGGGTGTAGTTCAGAGGCAGAACATCAGCTTCCCAAGCTGAGAACGCGAGTTCGATTCTCGTCACCCGCTCCATCCACGCCAGGGCCCCGTCTTTGTTGGGGTCCCGACCTCGGCGCCGCCGTTTGCTCAGTGCGCAGGACCGCCCATTGCGCGGTTCTGCGATGGCCTCGGTACGACCCCGGGGTTCACGTCGGCGGGCCCAGTCCAGGACTGTGTCGATGGCGCACAGATCGGCGATCGTCGAAGCGTCGGCTCGCGCGGTCATGATCAGGCAGATCGGTGCGTGGCCGTGATTCGGGACACGTTTGAACGCCATGTACCGTCCACGTTGTGAGTGAGGGTGAGCAAGGTAGGCGTCACTCCGGTCCTCGGCGACCCCCGGGAGCGCCGGTCGGACCCGACGAGGTACGTCGTGCTGTGCTTGATGCGGCGGGCACGCTGTTCGCGTGCCACGGCGTCGACGCCGTGTCGTTGCGTGATATCGCAGCCGAGGCGGACGTGGACATCGCCCTCATCAGCCGGTACGTCGGGGCTCGCGACGAGCTCGTCTTCGCGGTGTTCGACGACCTGTCCGACCAGCTCGCTCGCGACGTGATCGACCATCCCCTGTCCGCACAAGGGCACGGTCCTGGGACGGTGATGGGCAAGTGGGCGCGCATCGCGGGCGCACTCGCGATCGCGGGTCGCCCGCTCGCGGGACGCCCGACCTTCAATCCGGTGACCGCGATGGCCAAGACCCTCGAGAATGGTTACGGGCTCGATGCCGCGGCTGCTCGTCTCCGCGCGGCCCAGGTCGTCGCTGCGGCGCTCGGGTGGCGGATCTTCGAGGACTACCTCGTCGCCGCGGGCGAGTTGGAAGACGTGCCGCTGGAGACCCTGCGCGATGAGCTCGCCCGTTCGCTGCGCCGCCTCGGTGCGACTCCCTGGCCTTCGCCGCCCGATCCGCCTGCCCGCGCTGGCTGAGGGCGCCAAGTCGGGACGAAAGGCCCTGGAGAGGTCGACCGTCTCCCGCTTGAATGTCAACGACTGTTGATATTCGTGCCCGCCTGTTGCGGGACAGAGGCGGAAAGGTCCTGGATCATGGCCGAGCAAGCGAAGGTTTCCACGACGGTTCCGTTGCGTTGGGACGAGGTGTACTTCACGAACTGCCCGATGGTCTCCGCGAACAACGTGGACCAGGAGCTGGGGTGGACGCGTGAGGAGTTCAAGAAGATCGGCGTCGAATACGCGTACTTCCGTTCGCGTCCCGAGAACAACTGGTACCCGCATTACATCCACAACCTCGACAACCTGATCCGTTTCGGTGGCCTGTATCCGCCTGTTCATGTCAACGCGGACATTCGCCGCACGCGGCTGCTCGGCGCGACGCAGGTCTGGGAGGGCGGGGCCATGCTTGTGCGCGCCCGCGACGACATCTTCCTGATGTCGGATCTGAAGGGCAAGAAGATCGGGCTCACGAAGAGCCTGAACACCATCAAGAACGACTGGTGGCGCATCCAGGAGCACGCGGGCATCGAGTTGATGCTGCGGATGAACGGCATGACCACCGACGACGTGGAGATCATCGAGTTCCCGTACCCCGACGACTGGTACGACAAGCCGGAGATGCTCCAGGTCAACATGAACAACCCCTCCGAGCTGTGGCTGCGCCGCGACCACAAGCACGACCTGGCGTTCCGGCCGCTGGAGACCGCGCTCGAGAACGGCGCCGTGGACGCGATCTACACGCAGAGCAAGGTGTTCCAGCACCTCCAGGAGGCGACCGGCAAGTTCAAGGCCATCGACGACCTGTCGCACTACCCGGACTGGACGCTGCAGATGGCCAACTGCCCTGCCGTCATCACCTGCACCGACGTGATGGCCGAGGAACACCCCGAGCTCGTCATCGCGTACATGAAGGGCGCGATTCGCGTCGGACGCTGGGCGAACGCGAACAAGCGCGCCGCGGCGGTGATCCTCAACCGCCAGACCTTCTACCTGGACGACGAGGACACCTACCAGGGCATCAAGCACGTCGACATGGTCCCGAACCTCTCGCCCCAGAACCTCGCCTCGATCGAGATCGGCAAGGACTTCATGGTGAGCCACGGCTACATCAAGAACGACTTCGACGTGCACGAATGGGCCGCACCCGAGTTCCTCGAACAGGCCGCAGAGGAATTGCTCCGCGAGGAGTGGACCCGACGAAGCTCGGCCAAGCTGCCCGAGGGGACCCAACTCGAAATCTCCACGACCCGACTCGGCTGACCCATCCACGAAGGAGCGCGACGTGACCAAGACAGCAGTCGAACTGATCACGGCGGCCAGGACACGCGTCGGCACCGTCGCCCCCAAGGACGCCGCCGACGAACTCGCCAAGGGCACATCGGTGTTTGTCGACGTTCGAGAGCCCGAGGAATGGCAGCACGGTCACATCGACCGGTCCGTGCCCGCTCCGAGAGGATTGCTGGAGTTCTTCGCCGACCCGACCAGCCCCCGCCACAAGGCAGCACTCGATCCCACGCGCCGGGTCGTCGTCGTCTGCGCGTCGGGTGCGCGAGCCGCGCTTGCGGCAGCCACGCTCCAAGACATGGGGTATGAGCACGTCGTCGTGCTGGACGGTGGCCTCAAAGGATGGACGGACGCCGGCCTTCGGACGAACGAACACGAGTACTCGGGAATCTGAACATCGACACGTGCAGATCGGAGGACTTACCGCAGCAGTGGTTGACACGGCGTCCGGCCGACACGACGAAGAACTGACCGACCACGGCTTCGATATTGCTCGACAGTCGACGCGGCACCAATGGGGATCACGATGAGAACGTTCAAGGTTCTGCAGGTGCGACGGTACGCGCTGGGCGGTAACCCTCCGGTTGCGTTAGCAGCTGTGCACCTCGACGGCACGAGTGAAGGCACCGAGCGCGAGGTCGATCTCGTCGGCGGTCACCGTCAACGGCGGCATCCACCGGATGGTCGTTGCCATCGTCCCCGCGTTCATCAACAGCAGTTGGCCGTCATGGAGGCAGGTGTGTTGCACCGCCGCCGCGCGAACCGGGTCGTCGAATTGGCACCCGACCATGAGACCCGGCCCGCGCACGTCGACGATCGACTGGTGCTCCTGCTGCAGGCGCTCCAATCCGGCCGTGAGCTGCGCACCGTGTTCCACGACCGCGTCGAGGAAGCCGGGTTCGGTGAGCACGTCGATGGTGGCGAGCGCCGCCGCGCACCCGACGGGGTTCCCGCCATAGGTGCCGCCGTGGCTCCCGGTGGGCCAGCGGGCCATCAGGTCGGCCGACGCGCCGATCGCGCTCAGCGGGAAGCCGGACGCGATGCCTTTCGCCATCACGATCACGTCGGGCCGGAGGCGGGTCTGCTCGACGGCGAACATCGTGCCGGTACGGCCGAAACCCGTCTGTACCTCATCGGCCACAAAGAGGATCCCGTGGTTCGCGGACACGTCGGCGATCGCCGCGAGGAGCGCCCGGGGCGCTGGCACGTAGCCGCCCTCACCGAGCACCGGTTCGATGACGACCGCGGCAGTCTCGGCCGGCGCGCTCTGCGAAGCGAGGAGGTGGTGCAGTCCGGCGATGCAATCGTCCACGTCGGTGCCCCGCCGTAGCGGATCCGGGAACGGCGCGACGAACACGCCGCTCGGCAATGGAGCGTGCCCGGCGCGATAGCTCGTCTTCGACGTCGTCATCGCCATCGTGAGATGGGTACGCCCGTGGAAGCTGCCCGAGAACACGATCACGTTCGGGCGCTTCGTCGCCTGCTTGGCCAGCTTCACCGCGGCTTCGGTGGCCTCAGCACCCGAGTTGGCGAAGAAGAATGTGTCGATGCCGGGCGGTGTGATCTCCGCCAGCCGCGCCGCGAGCGGCTCCAGCAGATCGTGGCGGTACACGTTCACCTGCGCGTGGATGAACCTTGCGGCCTGGGCCTGGATCGCGGCGACGACCCGGGGATGGCAGTGCCCAGTCGAGGTGACCGCAATCCCCCCGGTGAAGTCGAGGTACTCGGTGCCGTCGGTGGTCGTCACCCATGAGCCATTGCCGCTCACGACGTCGAGCTCCGTCACCGAGAACCAGACGTTGGCGAGATGGGACACGGTGGCCTCCCCCGCTTGCTCAGTGAGCAGGACCGCCCATTGCGCGGTTCTGCGATGGCCTCGGTACGACCCCGGGGTTCACGTCGGCGGGCCCAGTCCAGGACTGTGGGGTGTTGACCACGCGTTGACCGTGGGCTCCTCAGTCCCCCGCAGGAAGCGATCCTGGTCGCAGTCGATCTGTCGTGCGGATTGTGCGCTGGCGCGCCATTGGCGTGTCCATCGCGCGGCGCAGACCGTGGCGTCGCGAGCGTCGCGCGAATCGCCGTTACTACGACGCGGGTTCGTCGCTGTTGAAACAGTCGTACGCGATCAGGAACGACCCGTCAGCTTGGCGCTTGAACACCTGCAAGTACTTCCCGAGGTCGGTGATGGGATCAGCGCCCGGGGGTGAAAGACCGAGCTTGTATTGGCCGACTTCGATGACGACATCGCCTTGGTCGTCGAGGGCCGTCGTCTCAAGATCGAGCGATTGTGCGCCAGCATCGATGTACGCCTGGAGCACGGCCCGTATCGCGTCCGATCCCTTGGCGATCGGCGAGTTGGGTGGCAGAAAGAAACCGTCCTGCGTGTACAGGGCAACGATCGCATCTACGTCTTGGTTTGCCACCGCCTTCCCGTAGGCCTCGTCCACACCCTGGATCTGATCCTTGGTACCCATGGACACGCTCCCCGTCTTCGGTGATGCGAGGAGTGTGATGGGATGTGCCGCTGCCGTCAATGGCCGAACCGGCCACGACCAACTCGGCGAGCCAGGAATGCGTCGATCTCACCGCGGCGAACAGCGACCTGATTCCCTTGGCTCAGAGCGACTCCGACGACTCTCCCGAGCACGCGACGCCGAGATGCAGTGACCCACAGAGTCCACCCGTATACCGCGGTCGCTTCGCCACCGTTCTTCGACGCACCGACCCCCGCCAGGCTCGTGCGCGCCCTCGAGAGCACGCGGATCTGCCGATCGGAGCGGCCGTCGAGGCGACTCGGTGAGCGTTCGGTGCGCGCGTCGTGTACTCGAACTCGAGCAGGACCCGGCCGGCGGTGGCGCGTCGGGACAGGTGCTAAGCGAAGTCGCCGAGTGAGTCCCAGAGCTCTTCGGCGCGCGTCTGCGCCGAACCGTCGGAGCTTGCGGTCTGCGCGCCGGGAGGTCTGCGGATCTCGGCTCCCGTTCGGGAAGAAGTGGGACCCGTCATTGCGAGGTAGCGGGAGAGCTCCTCAGTCACCGGGAAGGTGACTGCGGGCGTGGCGGGCTCGCGGGTGTCGTTGAGAGTGGGCATCAGTGTGGTGTCCAGAAGTTGGTCCAGAATGAATTTGGTGGAGGGAGATCAGCCATTGCTGCGGCTGCGCAGCTTGCGTCTCGAAATCGTCAGACGAGTGCACCTTGAGGCCGTTTGCAGTGGCGTACCGAAGTAACGGCGCCTCGATGCCCTGACTCAAGTCAGTTGGCGCAACCCTTACCTAAGCCTGCCCAACACGCACCAAAGCGTGCCAGACAGATCGATCGGTAGTTCTGCGCGCAGTGCAGCGCCATCGTCGAGGACCCACAGATCGGCGATCGTCGAAGCGTTGGAGTTGACCCGGTTCGATGGACACCTGATTCCGGCGTTCCGGGGTGGTGTCGACGCTGCCCTCTACGGGTCATCGGCGAGCGCATACGCAAGCAACGCCCGGTTGAGGTCGTTGAGATCGAGGTCCGCCAGGTCATCAGCGTCGAACCATCCGATTTCCGACGTCTCGTCACCATCGGGTGCGGGGTCACCAGCTTCGACGGTCGCGTCGTAGATGATCGCCACGCATGCCGCCTGGTCGCCATTCGGGTAGGTGATGCGATACTCGGGTCCGCCGACGGCGCCGACGAGGCGACGCAGACGGACCACGACGCCGGCTTCCTCCTCGGCCTCGCGACGAGCTGCATCATCGGGTGACTCGTCAGGTTCGATGGTGCCACCGATGGTCGTCCATTTTCCGGAATCGATCTGACGAACGAGGAGGATGCGACCGGCCGCGTCGCGAGGCAGGACCGCGACGGTCGGAATGAGGAGGAGATCGGTACCGATGCGTCGGCGAATGTCCGCGATGTAGGGAGAGATAGCCATGGCCCAACCGTAGGCACCGAGCGACCTCGCTCTGTGAACTCCGAGGAGCGTTCGTTGTCAGGTCGTGCTCGCCGACAAGCCCGCGACGTGCGCCATGCTTGTCGCGAAGCCGCCCGCCTCAGCTGCGCCGCGCCGCGTGCCAAGTCATCGGGGCGCCGTCGACGACGCGTCGGTCACGCGCCGGTGCGGACGGTGCGCTCGAGGATCCCGAGCGTCGCGCGCAACGCCGACTCCGGCACGATCGGAAAGCGCTCCTTGCGGTCGTCGCTCACCTTCGACCAGTCGTAGTAGGAGGTGACATCGGTGGTCCCGTCGTCGCGGGCCTCCAGGCGATATCCGTAGAAGTGCGCGACCGGGACGTCGGGACCCAGGTCCCACGCGATCTCCGTGTCGCGGTCGAACGTGATGATGTGGACGGTCACGTCGTACCGGCCCAGGGGATAGTCGTTGAGCGACTCGCGGTCCATGTGGATCACGAACGTGTCGCCAACCGTCTCCGCCGGCTCGCCGGTGTAGGCCTGCAACATCCCCGACGCGTCGATGGCGACATGACCGGCCGGGCTGCGCAGGACGTCGAAGATCGCCGATGGCGACGCCGGAATGGGTCGCGTCACCTCGATGCGGTCGGGCAGGAAGACGGTGTCTGGCATGTCGGAACTCCTCGCGACGGCGTCGGCGCGTCGCCAGTTGACCGCCTCGTCGCTCTTGTTGCAACCTGCACCGACGTCGCCCCGAGGGGAAGTAGACACGTCAGTGGATGAAGACTCCAAACTTGTCGTCGGTCGCCACGTCGGTCGGTGTGACATGCCTTCGAAGCGGCGGCCAACGCGCGACCCAATTCGGACGACGCTCTGCCATCCACTCGAGTCTCGACTTGTCGTCACAAGTGCAACCTGGCGGTCTCGTTGTCACTTCGAGCATCACTGACGACTACCGCGTCAACGCGCCTCGACATGCGACGACCAGCGCCTCGAGGCGCCAGACCGCTTGAAATCAAGGGGGCGTGGCACGCGGCGACTGACGATGGCACATGGTGGCAACGCCAACTCATGGCCGAAGTCGTGGCCAAACGCCGCCATGGCGACGCTGGCTCCACGCGCCGGATCGATTCCCTTTTTTTCGTCGAGGGTTTGTTTCAGTGTTCGCGGGCGCGGGGGTCTGGCCCGTCGACGTGGCGGGCGGTTGGGCGTAGCGTTGGTGTCGGGTTCGGGAGTGGCTGTCGCCGACGCGCCGGTGTTCAGGGCTCGTGCCGGCCACACTGGAGTTCGAGAGTCGTTCCCTGCTTCCCGAGCACCCTCCGCACCGCGGCGCATCCGGGCGACCGTCCGCAATGGAGAGGTGACCCGGATCGAGCTCCTCGGTGGTCCCTCGAAAGGGGCGCCGCGCGTCAGGGCGACGGTCGCGACGAGGTGCTCGCCACTCGGACCCAGCCTCCGGAGAACGCGCGGTGGCTCATGAGGTACGTGCCGTACGAGCAGGCGTTCGCGACGATGCAGTCACGCATCGACGATGTCGATGAAGCCCGCCGCGACCTTCGATCCGCGTACCGGGGTGCCCCGGACGTTCTCTTCGAACCCGAGGCGCAGCACGTTCGACGACGAGGTCACCGACGAGTGGACGAATTTCCGGCGGCTCGACTGACTCGGTACGGACACGCACCGCGCCCGAGTGGCGCGTCTATGCGCTGGTGGCCGCGGATGCCTCCGCCTTCAGCAGGCGGCGTTCGAGCGCCGCGTCGACACTGAAGCGACCGGCGCCGAACACGGCGGGGACGAGCGCGAGGAACCCAAGGGCCAGGTTCAGCTCGTACCCGGAGTTCCCACCCGTCGCGTTGATCCCGTTCGCCCAGGTCACCGTGATGATCGCCATCATCATGTCCCCGAAGATCGCTGCTCCCGCGAGCCGTGAGAACAGGCCGACGGCGAGGGCGATGCCTCCGCCGAACTCGATGACGCCACCGAGCACGGCGAACAGCTCACCCGGATGCAGGTGCGCGGTGTTCGCGAAGTAGGTCGCAGACTGGTGAATGCCGGGTCCGTCGAACCAACCGAAGAGTCGTCGTGACCCGTGGTAGACGAAGATCCAGGCCAGCACGAGTCGCACGGCGAGCAGGCAGACGTCGGCCGGGAGCGCGGCGGTGCGAGTGCTCAGCAGGACCTTCAGGAGCTCACGGCTCCGCGACGGGCGCTTCACGACCGACGTCGTCGTCACCATCACACGACCTCGCACTCTTCGGCCGCGGCTCGTGCGTCGCGGTGAAGGGAGAGTCTTCCACCACCGGGGCAGTCGGCGGCCTGGAGTCCGGTCTCGTACGTCGACGACCGAACCGGCGGGAGGTCGGTGGATCCGCGCACCGGACGGAACGGCGCGACCATCTGCGCGGCGAAGACCGAGAGATGTCTCGCCCGCGGCGCCTCCTGCTCGACGATCAGGGGTCGACCCGGAAGGCCGGTGTCGGTCCTGATCGTGTCCTCGGTCGGGAACACCGCCCGGTGGAAGAGCTGGTCCCAGATCGTGAGCGCGAAGCCGAGGTTGACGTCCTGCGGTCCGTCGACCTTGTGGTGGATGCGGTGGTAGTTCGGGCTGACGAAGATCCGCTCGAGCGGCCCGAAACCCAGCCGGGTGTTCGAGTGCGCGAACGCGACGATCGCGCCATAGACGACGAGCACGGTGACGGACATCACACCGTTGGCGAGCAGCACGATGCCGGGGAGCAACGCGACGAGATACGACACGTGGATGAGCGGATGCGTGCGGAAGACGGTCAGCACGCTCATGTCCTCTTGCGAGTGGTGGAGCTCGTGGAACCGCCAGAGCATGCGGGCGCGGTGGTTTGCGAGGTGCACCGCCCAATTGCAACCGTCCATGGCCACGACGATCACCGCGATCGCCGCCGCACGCGGCACCACGCCGATCCGGGGCAGGACGATCCACGGGAGCGACGTGCGGGCAACGTGCACCATCGCGAGCGTGAGCCCGGTCACGAGTGGCACGACCAGGATCGCGTTCACCAGCGTGAAGAGCAGGTCATGGCGGTACCCGCGGGCGAAGATCGGCCGGGACTGTGCCGGCCAGGTTCGCTCCACGACGAGGAACACGCCGATGATCGCCAGGGTCGCGGGGCCGGCCACGACCGCACGCAGGCTCACGACCGAACCGGCGAAGTCAGTACCGCCCCAGTCACTCGCCCAACCGATCCCGAGCAGGACCACGGCGGTGACGGCGATCAAACAGGCCGGCAGGTACACGCGTGACGAGACCGCGGACCGCACGCGTCGCGCCGCCCGGTCCCCACGCTCGACGATTCCGAGCGTGGGGGCGCGGGTCGGCTCGACTACGCCGGTGGACACGACGGCGTTTCCGTCTCGGCTCGAGCCACTAGAAGGACACGCCCCCGGTGCCGGCGTTCGTGGTCGGGGTGTCCTTGGTCGTGGTGGTCTTCGCCGTCACCACATGCCAGGTGCCGCCGAAGGCATTGACGCCGTCGCCCTTGGCCCGCTTGGCCTTGGTGTCGAGGGAGAAGCGGTAGAGCGGCAGGCCGGTCGACGTGACCTGGTGGGTGTCGCTGGTCGCGCCGAGTCCCTTGACGCCCGTCGCGGCCTTCACCTTGGCGCCCGCGGCGACGGTCAACGGGGGCCACGCGCTCACGCAGGCATCGGTGCAGGCGACCGCCTGACCGTTCCCGTCGGTGTGGGTGTAGAGGGCGTGTCCTTTTGCATCGACGAGGATCACGCCGACGCCCGGCACGCTCGCGGTCAGCACCGTCTTCTTGGGGGTGGCGGCACCTGCGGGCGTCGTGGCGAGGCCGGTGACGCCGAGCGTGAGGGTCACGCCGGCGGCGACGGCGACGGTGCGGATCGCAGCAGACCAGGATCGATGAGCCATCAGGAAACCTCCGGGGCGGGGCGGCCAATCTTCGTGGCCGATGTTCACGCCTGGTGATACGGAGGGGACCCCGTCGGGGATTGCGCCAGCGGTGCGCCGTGGCCGTCGACGGCGAGGTGACGCCCCCGGCCTGGTCGACGGGCAGGAGAGCGAGGGCTACTGTCGCTCGGAGGATGCCGGCCGGTTGTCACGGCGTTCCCGGTCACGCGCAGCCACACGCGGAGGGCGATCGGTGGTGGCACAGGCCATTCCCGCAACCGGTCCCGGCACCGACGCCCGGGTCGTCGAGCCTGCCTGGTTGGTGGTGATCGCGGTCCTGGGGTGTGCCGCCGCGGGCACCTCGGTCTGGCTCGCGTTCGCGAGTGACCACGTCGACGAGCCCGCGGTCCAAGCGGCGCTCATGTCGTGGATGGTGCTCGGGTACGTGCTCGCGGGGATCGTCGCCATCTGGCGGAGCCCGGGACCGTTCGGTTTCCTCATGGTCGCCGCGGGATTCGGGATCGCGCTCTCCAGCCTCTCGTGGTCCAACGCCTCCGTGCCCTTCACCATCGGCATCATGTTCGACCTGGTCGCGGGCGTGCTGTTCCTGCACGTGATCCTGGCGTTCCCCACCGGGCACCTGCGTTCGAAGCTCGAGGTCGGGCTGGTGACCGTGGGGTACGTCACCGCGTTCGGGCTCCAGCTCGTCGGCCTCGTCCTCGGTGGGTTCGGCTCCGAGAACGAGCTCGACGTCGCCGGCGAGCCCGACGCGGCGTACGACCTCCTGCGCGCGCAGCTCGTGGTGCTCGCGGGCGTGGCGCTGGTCGCGTTCGTCATCCTGCTCGTGCGCCGACGCACGTCCGGTCGCCGGCTCGGGCGGTCGTTGGCGCTGGTCGTCGACTCGTTCGCGCTGGTCCTGGTCATGCTGGCGTTCCTCTTCTTCGCCGGCGCGTTCGGACTGGTCGAAGGGGGGAACACGTTCGAGAACATCCGGCGGGCGACGTTCGTCGCGCTCGGCCTCGCGCCGCTGGTGTTCCTCTTCGCCCTGCTGTACGCGCGGCTCCGGCAGGCGTCGGTCGGCGATCTCCTCCTCGAGCTGCGCTCCGATCCGGCCCCCGCCCGGTTGCGCCCCGCCCTCGCCCGCGCCTTGCACGATCCGTCGGTCGAGGTCGCGTACTGGCTCCCCGACTTCGAGAGCTATGCCGATCTCGACGGGCGGCCGGTCGTGCTGCCGGTCGACGACGTCAGCCGTGCGGTCACCACCATCGAGCACGACGGCGCACCGGTCGCGGCGCTCCTGCACGATCCCGTGCTGCTCGACGAGCCCGAGCTCCTCGATGCGGTGGCGGCGACCGCGGCGATCGCGCTCGAGAACGCCCGGCTCCAGTCGGAGCTGCGGGCGCGGGTCGACGAGCTGGCGGAGTCGAGAGCACGGGTTGTGCACGCGGAGCAGGGCGAGCGTCAACGGCTGGAGCGCAACCTGCACGATGGCGCGCAGCAGCGACTCGTCGCGCTGTCGCTCGATCTCAGCCGACTGGAACAGGAGCTCGAGACCGATCCCGACGCGCGCGTGCGGGTCGTCGGGGCTCGCGAGCAGATCGCGGTGTCGCTCGCCGAGCTGCGGGACCTGGCGCGCGGGCTGCACCCTGCGGTCGTCAGCGCGCACGGGTTGGCCGTCGCGTTGGAGGAGCTCACCGCACACGCGGCACTCCCGGTCGACCTCAGCGTCGAGGTCGACGAGCGGCTCCCCGAGCCGGTCGAGGTCGCCGCGTACTACGTGGTGTCCGAGAGCCTCACCAACGTCGGCAAGCATGCACATGCCTCGATGGCGATGGTGCGGGTCACGCGCGACGCGGACGTGCTGGTCGTCGAGATCGTCGATGACGGCGTCGGCGGCGCCGACACCGAGCGAGGATCCGGCCTGCGGGGTCTCGCCGATCGAGTGGAGGCGCTCGGCGGCCGACTCCGCGTCTGGACGCCGTCCGGTGGCGGTACCCGTGTGCGCGCGGAGGTGCCGTGCGCGTCGTGATCGCGGAAGACAGCGTGCTGCTCCGCGAAGGTTTGGAGCGGCTGCTCGCCGACCACGACTTCGAGGTCGTCGGCACGTGTGAGGACATCGACACGTTGCTGGAACTCGTGCGCACGCGCGCGCCGGATGTTGCCGTCGTCGACATCCGTCTCCCCCCGACGCATTCGGACGAGGGATTGCGTGGCGCGCTCACGATCCGTTCGGAACACCCCGGGGTCGGCGTGCTGGTGCTGTCCCAATACCTGGAGCTCGGTCTGGCCATGAAGCTGTTGTCGGATTCGGCCGAGGGGGTGGGTTACCTCCTGAAAGACCGGGTGAGCGACGTCGCCGAGTTCGTCGGTGCGGTGCGCCGGATCGCCGCCGGCGGATCGGCGATCGATCCGATCATCGTGTCGCGACTGGTCGCGCGGCGTCGTAGCGACGATCCCGCTCGAGGTGTTGACGCCGCGCGAACGCGAGGTGCTCGAGCTGATGGCGACGGGCACGTCGAACCAGGGCATCGCCGATGCGATGGTGATCTCGCTGCGCGCGGTCGAGAAGTACGTGTCGAGCGTGTTCGCCAAGCTCGGCATCCCGTCGACCGGGAGCGAGTCGCGCCGGGTGCTCGCGGTGCTCCTGTACCTGCGCTCCTGAGCGCCCGATCGTACGCGGAACACCAGAAACCCGAACCCCGGATCCACGGGTACGCACGATTCCACGCGACTCCGGTTCCTGCGACCGTCAGGAGGTCGTCGAACCGGAGGAGTCGTCATGAGAAGTCGAGTGATCCAGACCACGCCCGATCCCGCCCGCGGAGCACCGGCGAGCGTGCCGTCCGGCGTCGAGGAACGACGGAGGGGCCGGCTCTCGGCGATTCGTCGCCCGGCGCCCCCTCGTTGCGTTCTTCACTCTCGCCTTCGCCCTCACCTGGGTGACCGTGCCCCTGGGGACGTTCATGGCCGCGGGACCGCTCATCGCCGCGCTCGTCGTACTGGGCGTCGTGGAAGGGCGCGCCGGCATCCGGCAGCTCGGGCGCCGCATGATCCAGTGGCGGGTCGGATGGCAGTGGTACGTCGCCGCGTTGCTCGTGCCCGCTCAGCGTCGCTTTCGCGGCCGGCGGGCTCAACGTCGCGTTCGGCGCGTCGGATGCCGCATTCGCCAACCTCGAGCTGTCCGCGCTGGTCCTGTTGTTCGCGCTGCGGATGGTCGTGCCGGTGTTCGCCCCGATCGGCGAGGAGCCGGGGTGGCGGGGCTTCGCGCTCCCGCGCATGCAGTCCGGGCGCACGCCCTTCGTGGCGACACTGGTGCTCGGTGTCGTCGTCGCCGCGTGGCACGTGCCGCTGATCTGGATCTCGGAGGAGAACTTCGAACCGGTGATGCTCGTCGGCACGATCGCCGTCACCTTCTTCTACACCTGGCTCTTCAACCACACACGTGGCTCGGTCTTCATGACCATGGTCGCCCACGCCGCGGACGGCCTGGTCGGGGCGAAGTTGCTGGCCGACGGCGGGTTCCACGGTGCTGGCGCCACGCGCTTCTCGGTGCTGTACACCACTGGGTGGTGCCTCGTGGCCGTCGTGCTCGTCGTCCTCGACCGGCGGATGTGGTTCGCGCCGATGCACACGCCCGCGCTCGTCGACGGCGAGTCGCGGCGCACGGGTTCGGGCCGGGTCGCAGTGACGGTGACAGCGGTCGTGCTGTTGCTCGCCGTCCCGTTGGTCGGTGTCGCGGGAGCACGGGTTGCATCGGCGCCGAGCCGCGACACGTACGTCGAACGAGCCGACGCGATCTGTCAGCGCACGACCGACAAGACCGACGCCGTGGTCGAGGACCTCGGATTCACCCCGAGCGACGACGAGGCGCGTGCCGCGGCCGTGAAGCTCGTCGCGCTCGCTCGTACCGAGCTCCGCCAACTCCGTGCGCTCGCGATGCCTTCGGGTGACGCCCGGGAGCTCTCCCGGATCTACCTGACGATGGAGCGAGCCTGGGATCGCGTCGAGCGAGCGCCGCATGTCCTCACCGAGGAGCCGAGCCCGCTCGCGAAGGCGACGCGATTCGCGGACGCCTACGGCTTCGAGGTCTGTGGCCGGGGGTGACGGAAGTGCTGATCACCGACGGGTGTGAGAGAGTGCGCGTGCGGTGCTCGAAGCTCGGGGGAGGGCAACGACGTATGCGCAACCGCACGTTCCGCGCGTTCGTGGTCGTTTCGCTCGCCGGGGCGCTCATAGGCGTCACGGGAGCGAGCGGAGCGCGGGCCGTGCCACGGTCGCCTCGGGGCGACGTCATCACCGTGGCGTCGTTCGACTTCGCCGAGAGCCGACTGCTCGCCGAGATCTACGCCCAGGCGCTCGACCGGGCTGGGCTCCCCGTGCGGAGGGCATTCGGGCTCGGGCCGCGCGAATTCGTCGCGCCCGCACTGCGCGAGGGACTCGTCGACGTGGTCCCGGAGTACGCGGGGACCGCGGTGCAGTTCCTGAGCATCGGACGGGCGCACCCGGAGGCCGACGTCACGGTCACCCATGCCGCACTCGTCCGGGCGCTCGATGGAACCGTCGCCCGCGCCCTCGCACCCGCACCCGCCCAGGACACCAATGCCTTCGTCGTCCGTCGGGAGGTCGCGGAACGCCTCGGGGTCACCCGGCTGAGTGACCTGCGTGAGGTGTCGAGCCAGTTGACCTTCGGCGGGCCGCCCGAATGCGCGACCCGGCCCCTCTGCCTGCAGGGGTTGCGCAAGGTCTACGGCATCGAGTTCGACGAGGTCGTGGCGCTCGACGCCGGCGGTGGGCTGACCCACCAGGCCCTCGACACCGGCATCATCGACGTCGCGCTGCTCTTCAGCACCGATCCGGGGATCAGCGCCGGCGACCTCGTCGAGCTGATCGACGACCGCGCGCTGCAACCGGCGGAGAACGTCACCCCGATCGTGCGCAGAGCGGCAGCGGATCGGTTCGGGGCGCGCCTGGTCGCGACCCTCGACTCGGTGTCGGCACGGTTGGACACCGAGACGCTGCGCGAGCTCAACGCGCAGGTGCAGGACTCCGGTTCCGTCCGTTCCACCGCGACCCACTGGCTCGACGCCGAGCAGCTGCGATGACGGTCGGCGAAGCTCCCCGCACGACACCGTCCGGCGTGGTGACCGGTCCGCCGACCGCACGCCGCACGCGCCGCCGCCGCCGTCCGACGGGCGCGCCCCCGCCCCTGCCGCGCAGCATCGGTACGACCGGAACCGTCTGGCTCGTCGCGGCGCTGGCGCTGCTCGTCATGTCGGTCGTGGCGATGTCGTCCGAGGCCGTGGAACGCGTCGTCAACCAGGTCGACTCCGCCATCCTCCGGCAGTTCGCCGGCCTCCGTTCGGACTGGCTGACCGACGTCGCCGACGGGATCGATCGCGTCGGCTCGGGCTGGAGCGTCAGCGTCATCGGCTTCGCGCTGATGCTTTCGCTCGTCGTGCTGCGGCGCTGGCGGCACCTCTTCACCTTCCTCGGCGCCACGATGGTGATCGAGATCATCGCCGACGTTCTTTACCGCTGGTCCCGGCGACCCCGCCCGTACGACGTGACGATCATCGGCCGGTGGGACGGCTGGTCGTTCTTCGCCGCCCCGGTCGCGGTGCTCGCGCTGCTCGGTGTCGCCATCAGCTACACGCTGGTGGTCGCGGGCCGCGGCCGGCAGATCGCCAAGGCGGTGACCGCGGTCGCGGTTGCCGTCTTCGCGTGCGTCGAGCTCTACCTCGGGACCTTCCATCCGTCCGACATGCTCGTCGGGGTCACGGTGACCGTCGCGTTCCTCGTGAATGCGTTCCGCTTCTTCACTCCGAACGAGGTCTTCCCGGTCGCCTACCGGCAGGGCAAGACCGCGCACCTCGACGTCGGCGGGCGGCGCGGCGACGCGATCCGGCAGCGCGGTCCAGGACCAGCTCGGGTCTGACGGTGGTCGACGTCAAGCCGTTCGGGCTCGCCGGATCGGGTGGTTCGACGCCGCTGCGGCATCCGCGTCGCGGCGATCCCGACACGTACCTGTTCGGGAAGCTCTACGCGATGAGCCACGTGCGCGCCGACCGCTGGTACAAGCTCGGGCGCACGATCCTCTACGGCCGCCTCGAGGACGAAGCGCCGTTCCAGTCGGTGCGGCGCCTCGTGCGAGTACGAGGACTACACGCTGCGGCTGATCCGCGACTCCGGCATCCCCACCGCGAAGTCCTACGGCATCGTCGAGCTCACGCCGGAGCGGGAGTACCTGCTCGTCACCGAGTTCTTCGACGGCGCCGACGGAGATCGGCGACGCCGAGGTCGACGACGAGATCATCGACGAGGGGCTCGCGCTGATCCGCAAGCTCTGGGACGCGGGGCTCGCGCACCGCGACATCAAGCCGGCGAACCTGCTCGTGCGCGACGGTCACGTCCAGCTCATCGACGTCGCCTTCGCCCAGGTGCGCCCGTCGCCGTGGCGGCAGGCCGTCGACCTCGCCAACATGATGCTGGTCCTCGCGGTGCGCACCGATCGCCGAGCGCGTGTACGAGCACGCGCTGCAGTTCTTCACCCCCGACGAGATCGCGGAGGCGTTCGCCGCCGCCCGTGGAGTCGCCAGCCCGACCCAGCTGCGCACGGTGATGAAGCAGGACGGACGCGACCTGCTGGCACGGTTCCGCGCACTGGCGCCGCCGCAACCGAGGATCTCGCTCCAGCGGTGGAGCCCACTCCGAGTCGGGCTGGCGGTCCTCGTCGTGCGTTGCTGCTGTCTCAGCATCCAGGCGAGTGCCGGCCTCCTGACGCCCGCCCACGACCTCGGGGTCGACGGGACGCCGACGTGCGGCACCGGCAACCTGATGATCCTGATCGCCCAGTCCGTGCCGTCGGCACGGCTGGTGCCGTGCGTCGCGTCGCTCCCGGCGGGTTGGGAGCTCGGCGGCGTCCAGATCGACGACGAACGGGACGCGCTTCTGGCTCGACTCCGACATCGCCGGCGACCGGGCGGTCGAGGTGACGCTGCTGCCGCCCGACGGCTGCTCGGTTGCCGCGGCGACGCAGGTCCCGAGCGACGAGGTCGGGGTGCGCCGCTACGAGCGAGTGCGGCAGCTTCCGCCCAACCTGCGCAGCACGCGCACGTACCGATTCCCGGGCGGATGCGTCACCTACGACTTCGACTTCCACGGCGCACTGACCGGCTCGCTCCTCGTCGACGCCGACAGCGCGCTGGCGTTCCAGTCGCGCCGCGCCCTCGTGGCCGAGGTCCGGCGTACCGTACCGACCTCTCCTTTGTGGCGCCGGCGCAGCCTGCACGGGAGGTTCGTGATGCTTCGTCGCCGTCTCCTTCTTCGGCGCGCTGCTCGGGTCGTGGTGGTGCTCGTCGTCGCGATCGTCGCGACCGCGCTCGTCACTGCGGCTGCTCGGCATCCGGCGCGGGCTGGGGCACCGCGCTCATCGCCGGCGGGATCGGCTGGACGACGGCGGTGTTGCTCGCCTCCGGGCTCGACGACTGGGACTGGGGTGCCGACGGGTTCCTGCTCCGTACGATCGCGATCGGGATCCCGGCGACGATGGCGGTGGCGGTCACGCTCGACCTCCTGGCGCGACCGGGCTCGCTCGCCATCGGCGAGCGCGCCGGTCTCGTCGTCGCGCCCCGTCCGGTCCGGGCGGTGCGGACGCGGATCGCGGTGCTCCGTCGGTACCGCGAGCTGGTGCAGCTCGCGCGCCGTGAGGGCTTCGGGCCGTTCCTCTCCGCCGCCGGTCGGGCGGAGCGCTACCGAGGGAGGCGGTCGGGGTGCGTCTCCGGCGCGTGCTCGAGGAGGCCGGCGGGGTCTACGTGAAGCTCGGACAGATCGCCGCGACGCGCGTCGACCTCATCCCGCCCGAGTCTGCGACGAGCTCGCGTCGCTGCAGAACCGGGTCGCGCCCGAGCCGGTCGAGTCCGTCCGGCCCGTGCTGGAGGCCGAGCTCGGCGGTCCCGTCGACGAGGTCTTCGCCGAGTTCGACTGGGAGCCGCTCGCCGCCGCGTCGATCGGTCAGACGTACCGCGCGCGGCTGCGCACCGGTGAAGCCGTCGTCGTGAAGATCCAACGGCCGGGGATCGATGACGTCATCGAGCGCGACCTGGCGGCGCTCGCGCTCCTCGCCAACGTCGCGCAGCGACGGACCACGTTCGGCCAGGGTCTCCGGTCGGGCGAGATGCTCGCGCAGTTCGCCGTCGAGTCTCCGCGGCCGAGCTCGACTTCGGCCACGAGGCCGACGTCATGGTCGAGATGGCGCTGCTGCTCGGCCCCGACGTCACGCGGTGCGCGTGCCGAAGCGTCTACACCGAGTACTGCACGCGTCGCCTTCTCGTGCAGGAGCACTTCGACGGCTTCACCGTCGCCGAGATCGCGCGAGCTCGACGCGGCCGGCATCGACCGGAAGACGCTTGGCCGAGGAGCTGCTGCGCTCGACGCTCGAGCAGGTGCTGCGGATCGGACTTCTTCCACGCCGACCCGCATCCGGGGAACATCTTCGCCTTCCGCGACGGCCGTCTCGGCCTGATCGACTTCGGCGCGGTCGGCCGGCTCGATCCGATCCAGCAGGCGGCGGTCGTCGACATCCTCGCCGCGATGATCGCGGCGCGACGTCGGTCTCCTCCGCGACGGGATCGAGCGGGTCGCCGAAGTGCAGAACTCCGATCGCCCCGAAGAGCTCGAGCGGCGCGCTGGCGCGGCTCCTGGCCGATCACGTCCGCGTCACCGGCGTCGTCGAACCGTCAGTGCTGCAGGATCTCGTCGCCACGCTGGCCGCGTTTCGGCATCCGCCTGCCGGCCGACCTCGTCGTGCTGTCGCGCGCGCTCGTCACCGTCGACGGCACGCTGCGGGTGCTCGCGCCTGACCTGTCCCTCGTGTCTGCTGCGACGGAGTCGATGACGTCGGTGACGACGCCGGCGCCGATCGACCGGGACGCCATGATCCGCGACGAGCTGCTCAGCGCGCTCCCGCACCTGCGTCGCCTCCCTGACCGGATCGACCGGATCCTCACGCTCACGAGCCGCGGCGAGCTGCGGGTCCGCAGCATCGTCGACGAAGACGGCCGTCGCATCCTGCGCACCCTCGCGAACCGCGGCGCTGCTCGTCGTCGATCGGGTGCCGCGTTCCTGGTCGTGGCGGCGATGCTGCTCGTCGCCGCCGACCCCGGCCCGACGGTCGGTGGCGACACCGGCCTGTTCGAGATCTTCGGCTACTTCGGTCTCCTCGCCGGCACGGTGCTCCTGCTCCGTGTCGTCGCGGCCGTCACCCGGGATGGGACGACATGACCTCGAACCGATCAGTCTCGACGTCGACCTCGCGACCACTGCCGGGAGCCGCGCCCGACGCCGACCGCACGGCCCCCCGGTGACCGCTACTTCCGCCACCCCGGCGACGTCGTCCGCCTCGTGCTGTGGGGCGTCGGTCCTCCTGCTCCTCGTGCTGTTCGTCGAGCTGGCGACGGCGACCAGCCGGGGGGTGAGCACCGGATCTCGGGCCGCGCCGCCACGGCGGTGCCCGACGCGGCGCGGGAGCTCCTGCTCGCGCTCGACCCAGATCGTCGCCATCGTCGTTCCCGGTCCTGGTGGTGGTCGGCATCGTGGCCCGGCAGCGATGGCGCCGGCTCGGCGTGGTCGTGCTCGCGGCGGGCGCCGGTGCCGCGCTGTTCGTCGCTGCTCGACGCCGCTCTTCGACGTCGGTGGTCCCGTGCCTGGCGCGGTCGACCGACGGCACCTGGGTGGCATCGACGCGACTTCCCGTCTCTGCGTCTACGTCGCCGGTGCCGCCGCGGTCGTGACCGTGGGGAAGCCCTGGTTGGCGCGGCTCGTGGCGCCGGTGCGCCGACCTGAGCCTGCTCGTCCTCGCGCGTCGTGTTGGCCGTCGCCGGCACCGCCGGGGTCCCCGAGCTGCTGCTGGCGGTCGCCGCCGGCGTGACCGTCGGCGCGGCCGTCCTGGTCGGTGCTCGGGTGCACCGAACCGCCGCCCGATCCCGGCGCGGTCGTCGGCGCGCTTCGCACCGGTGGACTCGGCGGTCCACGATCTGGCGCTCGAGCGGGCCGACGGCGGTCGCGCCCAGCTCTACACCGTCGCGCTCGACGGCGGCGCCCGCGCGTTCGTCAAGGTCTACGCGCGCGACAGCCGCGACGCCGACCTCCTGTACCGCGGCTACCGCACTGCGCTCCTCCGAGGACCGAACGACGACTGGCCGTCGATGACGCTCGAGCAGGACGTCGAACACGAGGCGTTGCTCCTGCTCATGGCGCAGCGAGCGGACGTGACGCTGCCCGGAGCTGCGAGTCGCTCTGCGCCCTCGACGACGGCTCGATGGCGCTCGCCGTCGAGTACGTCGACGGGCGCCCGACTCGACGCGTTGTCGCCCGAGGAGATCGACGCCGACCTGCTCGACCGCGTGTGGCAACAGATCGAGACGCCTGCACACCGCCCGCCTCGCGCACCGCTCGCTGCGCGCCGCCAACGTCCTCGTGACCGAGGGCGGCCCGTTGTGATCGACTTCGGGTTCGGCGACCGAATCGGCGGCGGAACGGGCGCAGGCGATCGACCGCGCCGAGCTTCTCGTCTCCCTTGCTGTCCTCGTCGGGCCCGAGCCGGTCCTCGCGTCGGCGGCGCGCACGATCGGCGTGGACGCGCTCGCCACCGCCGCGCCCTACCTGCAGCCCCTGGCCCTGTCGGCTGCGACCCGACAAGCAGGCGTCGAAATCCGCTGCTGCGCGAGCTCCGCGACGGGATCGCGACCACGACCGGTGAAGCGCCGGCGCCGCTCGAGCAGCTGGTGCGGGTCCGGGCCCGCACGCTGGTCATGATCGCCGCGCTGTCGGCCGCGTTCTACGTGCTCCTCCCGCAGCTGGCCGACGTCGGTGACAGCATCGACGCGCTCGGCTCCGCCAACTGGTGGTGGCTCGCGGTGTGCGTCGTGATGTCGATCGGCACCTACCTCTTCGCCGCGGTCGGCCTGGCCGGTGGTGTACCCGAGCACCTGCCGTTCGTGCCCAACCTGGCGGCACAGATGGCGTCGTCCTTCGTCAACCGGGTCACGCCCGCCAACGTCGGCGGGATGGCGCTCAACCTCCGTTTCCTGCAGAAGGCGGGGGTCGCGCCCGCCGAAGCCGTGACCGGCATCGGCCTCAACGTGGCGGCGGGCGGCCTCGCCCACCTGCTGCTCTTCTTCATGTTCGTGGCGTGGGCGGGACAGAGCGACACCAACAGCTTCCAGATCCCGTCCGAGCAGCAAGCTGCTGGTGGTGATCGCGGTCGTGCTCGCCGTCGTCGGTCTGATCGCGTCGACGCGATGGGGGCGACGCGTCGTCCTTGCTCGGGTCGTGAAGTTCCTGCGCGACTCGCTCGCGAGTCTGATCACACTCGCACACTCACCGACGAAGATCGCTGCTCTCGTGGGTGGTTCGATCGGCGTCTCGATGGCCTACATCTGCGCGCTCGCCGCCGCGGTCGTTGCCTTCGACGGAGGCGTCTCCTTCGCCCAGGTCGGCGCCGTCTACCTCGGAGCGTCGGTGATCGCCGCGGCCGCACCGACGCCCGGCGGACTGGGCGCGATGGAGGCGGCACTCGTGGCTGGGCTCACCGGGGTGGGCATGAAGCCTTCGATCGCGGTCGCTGCCGTCTTGAGCTACCGCCTGCTCACCTACTGGCTTCCGGTGCTGCCCGGCTGGCTCAGCTTCCACTACCTCGAGCGCCGGGACTTCATCTAGCCATGGGCGCATCACCGAGACCGAACGCCCATCGGCTGGCGATCCCCGCGACGAACCCGAGCCCGATGCCGCCCACGACGTCGAGGGGCAGGTGGACACCGGCGTACACCCGGCCGATCGCGACCGTCGTCGCCGCCGCGAGCGGCACGATGCGCCACGCACCCGGAGATTCCGACACGAGCACCGCGGCGAGGGCGCACGCCACCGCGGAATGCCCCGACACGTACCCGAGCCCGGTGGCTCGTTCGCGGACCCGCACCCGCGCCAGCACGTCGGCCGGTCGGGCCCGTGCGGCGACGTGCTTCACGGCCTTGGCGCCCCAGTACGCGCCCTGGCTCGCGAGCAGCGCGGCCGCCGTGAGACGCGGACGCCGGGTGACACCGGCGGTCGCGCCGACGACGAGCAGCGATCCGACGAAGCTCCCGAGCTGCACCGGTGCCCACACGACCGGCCACAGCGGATCGGGCAGCCCGTTGAGCGCCGCGAAGATGCGAGCCTCGACGCCCGGAACGTCGTCGGTCACCGTGACCACCGCCCAACTGCCCGCGAGCAACGTGGCGCCACCGATCACCGCGACGACCTCGCCGGTGGGCACACCGCGACATCGGACCGCTGCTCCCACGATCGGTGACGCTACCGGAGCGCACCCCAGGTCATCGGAGGAGCTGCCGTGATGGACGAGGCCGCCAAGACCAACGTTCGCACCTGGGGCGCGACTGGTGCGATCTCGCTCGCCGTCGTCGGCCTCTGCCTGATCCTCGTGCGTGACGGTGATGTCTCGTCGGCCGAGCAGGAGGTGTTCCGCGCGATCAATGGACTGCCGGACGCGCTCGGAGTCACCGATGGTCGGTGTCCAGTACGCCGGGGTCGCGTTCGTGCCATTTGTCGTTGCCGCGATCGCTGCGGTGCTGCGCAAGTGGCGTCTGCTCATCGCCGCATTGCTCGTGTACCCGCTGAAGTTGATCGTCGAGAAGCTCGTGCTCAAGGAGATCGTGTACCGCTCGCGCCCCGGGACGAGTGAGCCCGACGCCGTCCTGCGTCACGTCCCGGCGCACGGCCCCAGCTTTCCTTCTGGTCACGCGATCGTCGCGTTTGCGCTCGCGGGGATCGTGGCGCCGTACCTCTCACGCGGGTGGCGCATCGCGGCATACGTGGGCGCGGTCGCGGTGGCGTTTTCACGCATCTACCTCGGCGCCCACAATCCGCTCGACGTGCTGGCCGGCGCCGCCGCCGGGCTCGTCATCGCCGCGGTGCTCAATTTGCTGCTGCTTCCGCATCACGCGAGCGCACCGGTCACGGAACCCGAACCGGCGGCGACCACCTGACGCGACGTCGATCAGACGAACAGCGCCTTCACCTCGAGGAATTCCTCGAGGCCGTGTGCCCCGTGCTCGCGACCGAGGCCCGACTGCTTGTAGCCACCGAACGGCGCCGCGGGGAAGTACCCACCGTTGTTCACGCGCACCTGGCCAGCCCGGATCTTGCGGGCGACCCGCTTCGCGCGCTCGTCGCTACCGGCGACCGCACCCGCCAGCCCGTACACGGTGTCGTTGGCGATCTCGACGGCCTCGTCGTCGGTGTCGTAGGGCATGATCACGAGCACCGGCCCGAAGATCTCCTCCTGGGCGATCGTCATGTCGGTGGTCACGTTCGAGAACACCGTGGGCTTCACGAAGAACCCCTGGTCCAGGCCGTCGGGCGCGTCGGCGCCGCCGGTCACGAGCGTGGCGCCTTCCTCGAGCCCCTTCTCGATGTAGCTCCGCACGCGCTCGCGCTGGACGGCGGACACCAGCGGGCCGAGCCCGGTCCCGTCGGCGAACGGGTCGCCGACCACGTACGCCTCCGCCGCCTGGCGGGCGAGGTCCTCGACCTCGGCGAGACGTGATCGGGGAACGATCATGCGGGTGAGCGCGCTGCAGGTCTGCCCCGAGTTCATGTACGCGGCGCCGACCCCGGCCGGGACCATCGCCGCGAAGTCGGCGTCGTCGAGCAGCACGTTGGGCGACTTGCCGCCGAGCTCGAGCGCGACCTTCTTGATCGAGGGCGCGGCCAGCTCGGAGACGCGCCGCCCGGCGCGGGTGGAACCGGTGAACGAGATCATGTCGACGTCGGGATGCGCGGCCAGCGCTTCGCCCACCACGGGCCCGACGCCGGTGACGAGGTTGAACACCCCGGGCGGGAAGCCGAGGTCGTCGAAGATCTCGGCCAGGATGAACGCGTTCACCGGCGCGACCTCGGATGGCTTCAGCACCACGGTGCACCCGGCGGCGAGCGCGTACGCGACCTTGGCCCCGATCTGGTTGAGCGGGTAGTTCCACGGCGTGATGCACCCGACGACACCGATCGGCTCGCGCACGATCAGGCCCTCGGAGTCGTCCTCGAACTCGAACGTCGACGCCAACTCCGACGCGTTCCGGAACGCGGAGATGCCGGTGCCCACCTGGATGGCAGCCGACAACGGCTTGGGCATCCCGACCTCGTGGGTCATGACGTCGGCGATCTCGTCGCGCCGCGCCTCGAGCTCCTCGGCCACCCGCAGGAGCAGCTTGCCGCGCTCGGGGGCCGACGTCTCCGACCAGCCGGGGAACGCCGCCTTGGCGGCCGCGACCGCGCGGTCGATGTCGTCGGCCGCGCCGGCGGGGATGGTCGCGAAGACCGCTTCCGTGGTCGAGTCGATCACCTCGAGGGTCTCGGTACCCGCGGGCGCGACCCAGGAGCCGTTGATGTAGAGCTTGTCGTAGTTCTGCATGACGCGAACGCTACCCCTCGCTCACCGGCACGTGCCCGGGCGGATCGGTCGTACAGTGACCGTTGACGCGAGCGTCGC
Organism: uncultured Actinomycetes bacterium; assembly: GCA_963725775.1. GTDB lineage: Bacteria > Actinomycetota > Acidimicrobiia > IMCC26256 > DASPTH01 > DASUAS01. The sequence continues at coordinate 750,674 of CAVRZT010000003.1, read as the reverse complement.
GTCGATCTCCCATCCGAGGGAGCACTACGCCATGGGTGACAAGTCGCCGAAGAAGAACAACGCCAAGAAACCGGCGAAGTCGATCAAGGAAAAGCGGGCGGCGAAGCAGGAGAAGCGCCACCCGACGGGTGGCTTCGGTACGACCTAGGAGATGAAGCGGCGCCGTGCCCGGAGGGCGGGACGGCGGAGCGGAATCGACCGTTGAACTAGGGGCGCACGGTCGAGCCGCCGTCGACGCTGATCACCTGGCCGGTGATCCAGCTGGCGTCGTCCGACATCAGGAACGCGACCGCCGCGGCGATGTCCTCGGGTTCGCCGAGGCGCGCCGAACGGCTGATGCTCAGCGCGTACTCGCGGAACTCCTGATCGGAGTTGTCGCGGATCGTCTTGGTGAGCACCATGCCCGGCGCGACGCAGTTCGCGCGGATGCCCTCGCGGCCCCAGCGCGACGACACGTGGCGCATGAGCGCGTTGATGCCGCTCTTGGAGATGCCGTACGACGGGCGCTGCGGCTCCCCGACGTGACCCGCCGCCGAGCTGGTGTACACGATCGTGCCGCCGCCGCGTTCCAGCATCCGCGGGATCGCGTGACGGGTGCACAGCAGGTGACCGCGCAGGTTCACGGTGATCGTGCGGTCGAACACGCCGAGGTCGACGGCGAGCGCGTCGGAGTCCTGCATGATGCATTCCTCCGAGAGATCGGCGGCGTTGGCGTGCAGCGCGTCGAGACCGCCGAACTCGGCGACCGCGAACGCGACCAGCTCGGCCACGCTCTCGTCGATGGCGATGTCGAACTGCGCGGCCACCGCCCGGCCGCCCGCGGCGCGGATGCCGTCGGCCACCGCCTCCGCGTTGTCGCCGACGAGGTCGCCGACCACGACCGACGCGCCCTCCTCGGCGAGTCGGACGGCGGTCGCCGCGCCGATGCCGGAGCCGCCGCCGGCCACCACCACCACCTGGTCGTCGAGTCCTCGCACGGTGCCTCCGGGGTCGGTCGGTTCAGAAGTTGAGGGGGAGCGCGTCGAGTCCCCACACCGCGGAGCCGTTCTTCCAGGGGACGTCGGCCGCAGGCACTGCGAGACGCAGGTCGGGGAACCGCGTGAGCAGCGACTCGAGCGCGACCTGGAGCTCGACACGCGCCAGGTGCGCGCCGAGGCAGAAGTGGGCGCCGTGCCCGAAGCCGAGCTGGAAGATGTCGGGCCGTTCGATGTCGAGGCGATCGGCGTGCGAGAACACCTCGTCGTCGCGGTTGGCCGACGCGGTCGATGCCATCACGCCGTCGCCGGCGCGGATGAGCACACCGCCGATCTCGACGTCCTCGGTGGCCAGGTACGCGATCTGCGCGCCCGCGCTCAGCGGGATGTAGCGCATGAGCTCCTCCACCGCGTTGGCGGTGAGCTCGGGGTGCGCGCGCAGGAGCGCGAGCTGCTCGGGGTTCTCGAGCAGGCAGAGCACGAACTTGCCCAGCTGGTTGGCGGTGGTCTCGTAGCCGGCGACGAGGATCGCCATCGAGAGCGAGATCAGCTCGCCCTCGGTGATGACCGAGTCGTCGTCGTCACGCGCCGCGACCAGCGCGCCCAAGATGTCGTCGGTCGGCTCGACGCGCCGGCTGGCGATCGAGCCGCGCGAGGTAGCCAGTGAGCTGTCCGTGTGCGTCGAGCAGCTCCTCGACCGAGAAGCCACTCGACGTCATGAAGATGTTCGCCCATCCGTGGAACTGCTCGCGATCATCGAACGGCACGCCGAGCAGCTCGCAGATCATGGTGATCGGCAGCGGGAGCGCGACCGCCTGCACGAAGTCGACCGGCTGCTCCATCTTCTCCATGGCGTCGAGCAGGTCGTCGACCACCTCCTGGGCCCGGCCGCGCAGCGCCTGCATGCGGCGCGCGGTGAACGTCGCGCTCACGAGCCGGCGGATGCGGGTGTGCTCGGGGGCGTCCATCCCGAGGATCGAGTCCTCGATGGGGAAGAACTCCGACATACGGCCGACGTCGGTGCCGATGGTGGCGGCGCGGCTGAAGCGCGGATCCGCGAGCATCGAGCGGACGTCCTCGTAGCGCGTCAACACCCAGCACGGCTCGCCGAACGGGAGCTGCACGCGCGCGACCGGCTCGGTGACGCGCAGCTCGTCGAGCAGCGGATCGGGATCGAGGCCCTGTCGGGTGACGGTCGGGAAGTGCGGGCAGCCGGTCATGTCGCTACGACGGGTCGGAGGGCACGGCGCGTTCGACGCCGCGCCAGTAGTCGGGCATGTCGTCGCCCATCGCGGTGAGGACGCTGTTGGCCATCTCGGGCGGGAGGTGGCCGTCGTCCTCGGTGAAGCCGTACTCGCGTGCGAGCGACGCCGACCAGAACGAGCCGCCGGTGCGCTCGAGGATCTTCGGATCCGCGGCCAACGCGATCACGGCCAGCCCGTTGAACTTCGGGGTCTCCCCGAAGCTGACGTCGAGCCCGTGCAGCTCGCGTCGCCCGTCGTCGGTGAGCACCGTGTTGGCGAGCAGGCCTTCGGTGAGCACCAGCCCCGGCCAGAGTGAGACCACCGCGACCCCGTGCGGCTGCAGCTCGAAGGCGGTGTCGCGGGTGACCTTGTCGATGGCGGCCTTGCCGACCCCGTAGGGGACCGACAGCAGGTAGCTCTCGGCGCCGTGCGAGGAGATGTTGATCACCACGCCGGAGCCCTGCTCGATCATCATCCGGGCCGCGAGCGCGGTGGTCACGTAGTTGGACCGCGGACCGATGTCGAGGCACGCGCTGATGTGGTGGAACGGGAGGTCCCAGAACGACACCCCGACCATCTCCGAGAAGTCGGGGGACGCGACGTTGACCACGAGGTCGAGGCGGCCCTGCTCGGCGCGGATGCGGTCGAAGACGTCCTCGACCTGGGCGTCGTCGGTGTGATCGCAGGCGACGGCCACCGCGGTGCCGCCGCGTGCCTCGATCTCCGCGACCGTCCGGTTCAGGCTGGCGAGCTGCCCGGGCACGTCCTCCACCGAACGTGCGGTCAGGTACGTCACCGCACCGCTCGCACCCACCTCCAGCGCGATGCCCTTCCCGATGTTCTTGCTCGCGCCGGTGACCAGCGCGACCTTGCCGGCAAGCTCGTTGGACATGGTCGCCTCCTGGTCAGCCGTCGGACTGCTGCACGGTCACGACGTTCTTGGGGTTGCAGTCGAACGTTGCCGGCTTCTTCGGGAACACTCGCACGAACTTCCCGCCCTTCACCTGGAACAGCGACGTGCACGGCGTCGCCTTCTTGGCCGGGATGTCGCTGGTGGCGAGCATCCCGTCGGCGTCGAACGAGTGGATGCCGCTCGCGGCCTTCAGGAAGTCGGCCCGGGTCAGCGAGTTCACGCCGCCGTCCTTCACGACCGCGTTCACCGCGTCGCGGAAGAACAGCGCGGCGGCCCACGCCTGCTCGCCGTTGCCGTCGATGATGCCGCTGCCCACCGACTTCACGTACGCCTTCACCGCGGGGTTGTACTTCGCCTCTTCGACCGGTACGAACGGCATGTCGACGTACTGACCCTCGGCCTTGGCGCCCGCGGTCTCGATGAAGCGCTTCGAGTAACAGGCCGACGTGCAGTCCCACACCTTCACCGTGTTCACGCCCTGCACCGCAGCTTCCTTCAGCATGTAGGCCTGCGACGTGTCGTTGACGCCGCTCGACTCGATGGTCGATCCGGCCGACTGCATCGCGGTGGCCATCGGCAGGTACTTGTCCTGCGGGTCGGCGCCGTGCACCTCGAACACGCCGTCGCTCTCGATGCCGACCTTCTGGGCGCCGAGCCAGATCGGCATGGTCGCCGTCTTGAGCGCGGCGAGGTCGGCGCCGACCAGGAAGATGCCGTGGAGATCCTTCGACACGTTCTGCAGGTACCAGCGGAAGCGACCGACGCGCGCCTGGTACGTGTCGCCGCTGGGATCGCTGAACACCTTCGACGGGGCGGTGATCGGGAAGGACACCGGCGAGTTCTGCTGCTCCTCCCAGATCGTCACGACCGGGACGTCGGGCAGGCCGGTCTTCGCCCCCGCCTTGTCGGGGCACGCGAGCATGTCGTCGACGTTGTTGAGGAACAGCGCGCCGGTACCGACGATCGCGAAGTCGTTCTGGCACGCCTTGATGATCGCGTTGCGGGTCTCGTCGCCGTTGAGCTTCGAGTCGTAGAAGTCGACCACGACCTTGCGGCCCGCGAGGCCGCCCTGCTGGTTGATGTACTTGGCGAAGCCCTGCACCGCGTCGCGTGCGCCGGCGTACGCACCCGGCGCGAGTGGCGTGTCGACGTCGGCGATCACCGCGATGCGGATCTCGGTGGGCGTCACGCCGATCTCGGTGGCGGTGGGCTTGTCGTCGGCGGCGGTGGCCGGGAGCACGGCGGTGGCGGAGGTGAGCGTGGCCGCGCAGAATGCGGCGACCACCCCCACGACGAGACGTCGACGTTTCACAGCTCGGCTCCCCCCGGACCTCGACCCTGAACAGAGTCCCTGAGGCTGGACCCTGAATATGTGTAGTGTTATGTGTACGGATATCACAAAGACCCGAGGTGCGCAATGGGCGGCACGCGTGACGCAGGCGTGACCACGAAGGCGGCCGGCACCGCGCCTCGGCGCGGGCGGCCACCGCGCGCCACCCCGGAGCAGATCGTCGACGCCGCCGTCGCGCTGGTGATGGCGGAGCCCGACGAGCCGCTGACCATGGCGCGCGTCGCGCACGCGGTGGGGCTCACGCCCATGGCGCTCTACCGCCACTTCAAGGACCGCGACGAGCTCATGGACGCGGTCGTCGGCCGCATCCTCATGGAGCGCAACGCGGCCATCCCACGCGAGGGGCCGTGGCAGGACCAGTTGCGGGCGTGGGTGCTCGGTGGGCTCGACTACCTCGTGCCGTGCGCGCAGATCGTGCAGGTGGTCTTCGCAGGTGGATCGTCACGCTGGTTGCACGACGCCGCGACCCTGGCACGCATCCTCGAGCAGGCGGGCTTCGCCGACGACGACCTCGCCGAGATGCAGGTGTGGATCGCGCTCTCGGTCGGTGGGTACGTGATGGCGGAGGCGTCGCGCCGCAAGGGCCCGAACATGTCGGAGACCTACGCCGCGCTGGCGCACCTCTCGCCCGACGACGCCGATCGCATGGCGCGCCTGATCCCCAAGATCGAGCGCGCCTTCGACCAGATGCACGAGCGGTTCGCGAATCGGCTCATCCAGACGGTGGAGGCCGCCGCTCCGAGATAGGCGGTGAGGACGCGGACGGGCACGGGGGGTGCGGTGACGACGTCGGGCAAGTGGCGATGGGCGCTGGGCTTCGGGATCGCGGTCTTCGTCGGGATCGTCGTCGCCGCGTCGCTGAACCAGGCGGCGTTCACCAGCCAGACCATCACCGGCGCGGTGATCTACGCGCTCACCGCGGGGTCGATCTACGCCATCGCCGCGTCGGGGCTCGTCGTCACCTACACGACGTCCGGGGTGTTCAACTTCGCACAGGGCGCGATCGGCATGCTCATGGCGTTCCTCTACTGGGAGGTACGCATCAACCACGGCTGGCCCGCGTGGATCGCGCTGGTGTTCGTGGTGCTGATCGTGGCGCCGCTCTTCGGCGCGGTGATCGAGCGCACGTTGATGCGACGGCTGGTCGACGCGCCGCTCGTCGTCCAGCTCGTGGTGACCATCGGCCTCATGTTCTTCCTCATGGGCCTGGCCGCGACCATCTGGGACGAGAACTCGATCTCCCCGCTGCCCGAGTTCTTCGCCGACAAGCACGGCATCGACATCGGCGACGTCGTGCTCACGTGGCACCGCTTCGTCACCATCGCGGTGGCGGTGCTGATCGCGATCTTCCTTCGGATCCTGCTCTACCGCAGCCGCACCGGCGTGGCGATGCGCGCGGTCGTCGACAACCGGGAGCTCGCGGCGCCTCAACGGCGTGCGGCCCGGCCGGGTGTCCGCGCTGGCGTGGGCGCTGGGCTCGATGATGGCGGCGATCGCGGGCATCCTGCTGGCGCCGAACGTCGGGCTGCGGGTCGACGTGCTCACGCTCTTCATCGTCGACGCGTTCGCCGCCGCCATCATCGGCCGATTGCGTAGCCTGCCGTGGACGTTCGCCGGCGGACTCGTCATCGGGGCCGCGCAGAGCTTCGCGCTCAACTTTCTGCAGTGGGGCGGTCGCTGGAGCACCGCGTCGATCGCGATCCCCGCGGTGATCCTGTTCGTCGCGCTGTTGGCGTTGCCCGAGGCGCGCCTGGAAGCGGGCCGCCTCGTCGCCAACCACCGGGTGCCGCGGGTCCCGGGGCTCGGGCGCGCCGCGTCGGGGTTGGCCGCGGTGGTCCTCGTGGCCGCGCTCGTCGCCGAGTTCGGCGGCCTCGACACCACGAACCTGCGTCGCCTCACGCTCGCGCTGATCACCGCGTTGATCATGCTGTCGTTGGTGCCGTTGACGGGGTGGGCGGGGCAGATCTCGCTCGCGCAGATCACGTTCGTCGGCGTCGGCGCGTTCGCGATGGCCGAGGTCGCGGGCGACGCGCACTCGTGGCTCGGCGCGGGGAACCCGCTCGGGCTGTTGCTGGCGGCCGCGGCGGCGGTGCCGTTCGGTGTGCTCATGGCGCTCCCCGCGCTGCGGCTGCAGGGGCTGTACCTCGCGCTGGCGTCGATGGCGTTCGCGGTGATGGCGATCCCGTTGTTCTTCTCCCAGCCCGAGATCTTCGGTGCCGCCGGCCGTAAGTTGGCGACGCCGCGCTTCTTCGGCATCGACTTCGACGACGCGCACAACTTCCTCGTGCTCGCGGCGGTGGCGTTCGCGGTCGTCGGTCTGTTCGTCGTGTGGCTGCGACGCGGCGCGTTCGGTCGCCGGTTGGTGGCGCTGCGCGACAGTCCCGCCGCCAGCGCGACCGTCGGCGTCAACCTCGTGTGGACCAAGCTGCTGGTCTTCGCGCTGGCCGCGGCGATCGCCGGGCTCGCCGGTGGCCTGCTCGGCATGTACCGCGGCACCGTCGGTACCCCCGACTTCCCGATGCTGGTCGGCATTCCCTTCCTGCTGCTGCTGGTGGTCGGCGGCGTCGGGACGGTGAGCGGCGCGCTCATCGGTGGCGTGAGCACCGTGCTGTTGCTGATCGTCCAGGACGAGGTGACCTTCGTGGTGTTCGGGGTGTCGGTGCTGGTGGCGTTGACCCGCATCGGCCCCGGCCTGGCCGCGGTCGGGGCCAGCCGCAACCCGGAGGGGATCGCGGGGCAGTTCGCCCGGGAACGGCCGTCGCGCCGGGAGCCCGTCGAGAAGGGCGCCGACGGGGTGGGCGGTGTGGGGGCGGGACGCGGGTCTGAAACCGTGCGGCCGGCCCGTGCGTCTTCCTCACGTGCGGGATGAGCAGGCCCTCGCCGAGTTCTGCCGGGAGGAGTGGCCCCGTCTCGTCGGGTCGCTGAGCCTCTTCGTCGGCTCACGCGAGCTGGCCGAGGACCTCGCCCAGGAGACCCTGGTCCGCGTCTGCGGGCACTGGCGTACGGTGCGGGCCGCCGATTCCCCGACCGCGTGGGCGCACCGCGTCGCTTTCAACCTGGCCAAGTCGCACGGTCGTCGGCGGACGACGTGGACGCGGGTGCAGGCCCGCATCGGCGCACCGTCGATCGCGCCGGTCGAGAGTGACCGTGCCGCGGCGCTGGCCGTGCGCGACGCGGTCGGTGCGCTCCCCGAACCGCAGCGGCAGGCGCTCATCCTCCGCTACTTCGCCGACTTGTCGGTGCGGGAGACCGCGTCGGCCATGGGGTGTCCCGAGAACACGGTGAAGACCCACACCCGGCGCGCGCTCGACGCACTCCGGCTCAGCGGCCTCGTCGACGAGGCCCAGGACGAGGAGGCCGGATGACGACCGACGTGCGCGAGCTGTTGCGCGAGGGCGCCGCGTCCCCGACCAGGGAGGTCGATCTCGGTGGTGTGATGCGCGAGGCGCATGGCCGTCGTCGCCGTCGGGGGACCGTCGCCGTGGCCGGTGCGCTCGTGCTGGCGGTGGCGACACTCGGCGTCGTCCGTGCCGCCGCGGACGGTGGCTCGTCCGCGCAGATCGCGATCGGGCCGCGCCGGTCGAGCGAGGTTCCCGAGGGATGGACGCGCGTCGAGCTCGAGTCGGGCATCCACTTCGCGATGCCTCCGGGGTGGGACGTCTTCGACTTCGGCGACACGCCCGACGCCGAGCGACGCGTCGCCATCGGTACCGCGCGCCCGACCGACCGATCGCTCCTCGACGCGTGCACCTCCGCGGCGGGTCAGATCCCGACCCAGCCGGGGACCTGGCTCTCCCTCTGGGAGTATCCGAGCTCTTCGGGCCCCCAGGTGCTGGGACCCGGGGGCGGCGACACGCTCGAGGTCATCGACCGGCCCGCCGACTTCGCGACGACCGGTGTGAGTGGTTCGTGCCAGTACGCGGGTGACGACGAGCAGAGTGGCCTGGGCGTGGGGTTCGAGATCGAAGCCTTCCGTGACGCGGGCCGAGTGTTCGTCGCGCGGGTCGTCACCGCGTATCCCATGGGCGGCAATCCCGATTTCACCGAGGCGAACCGCGTGCTCGACACGCTGCGCGTCTCACCGCTCGAGCCGGCGACGACGATCCCCGCCACCACCGTGCCCGCGACGACCATCGCGACGGTCCCGGCGACCACCGCGCCGTCGTTCGTGCCCGCCACGAGTGACGAGCAGGAGGTCACCACCTTGTTCCTGTCGTGGCTCCGGGGCCAGACCGACGACGAGATCCGAGCCACGTTCGAGGACGCCGAGTCGCTGCTCGACGCCATCCACGAGGGGATGGCGCAACACAGCGAATCCGACCTCACCAAGTACTCGGGGGTGGTGAACGCGATCCGGATGATCGATGCCGACCACGCGTCCGTCGACTACACGTTGCTGTTCGCCGGGCAGCCGCAGTTCGGTGTGCGCACCGGCACCGCGGTGAGGATCGACGGCGCGTGGAAGGTGAGCCGCGACACGGAGTGCGCGTTGCTGGCGCTCGGGAACGTGTCGTGCCCGGCGCGCACGAACCCGTGACCTCAACTGCGATCGAAGCGGGTCACGACCTCGGTGTGGTGGGTGTGGGGGAAGAGGTCGACGACCACCGACTCCACCGGGTCGTAGCCCCGGCCCGCGAGCAGCGCGACGTCACGGCCGGCCGCCGCCGGGTCGCAGCTGACGAGCACCATCCGCGTGGCACCGGTCGCGGCGAGCACCACGGCGCCACCGCGGCCGAGTCCGGATCGTGACGGGTCGGCCACGACGAGATCGGCGCGTAGGGGTCGCAACCGTTCGACGGTGGAAGCGACCATGCGCGGCGTCGAGGTCCGACAGGTTCACGCGCGCGTCGGCGGCGGCCGACCGGTTGCTCTCGACCGCGACCGCCCGCCACCCGTCGCGTCCGCCGAGCAGCGCGCCGGCGAACAGCCCGACGCCGCTGTAGGCGTCGAGCAGCGTGCGCGGACGCCCTTCGTCACGCGGCGCGGCCGCGAGCGCGTCGCCGGCCAGCGCGGTCACGACGTCGACCAACGCGGCCGCGCCGTCGGGTCGGGTCTGGAAGAACGAGTCGGCCGAGATGCGCCAGCGCCGCCCGGCGACCTCCTCGTGGACCCAGGCCCGGGTACCCGCCGCGAGCTCGTCGGCCCCGACCATCCGCACGTCGGCGGGCAGGAGCACGCCGTCGGCGTCGGGGGTGATCAGCGCCAGCCGGTCTCCGGTCGCCGCGCCGACCCGCAGCGTCACCTCGGTGGCGTCGCCGAAGCGGCCCTCGGCGACGAGCTCGTCGAGCAACGGGTGCGCGACCAGGCAGTGGTCGAGCGCCACGACCGCGTTGCTCGACGCCGCGCCGCAGCCCGGCGCGTCCGTCGGTGACCGCGAGCCGCAGCGTGGTCCGGAACCCCCACGGATCGAGCGCGGGCCCCGGGCGCACGACGGGATCCGCCCACCGGCCGAGCCGACGGAGCGCGTCGGTCACGAGCGCGAGCTTGGCGCCCACCTGGGCCGTGGGCTCGAGCGTCGGCAGGTCGCACCCGCCGCACCCGTCCGCGACGTGGGGACACACCGGCGTGATTCGATCCGGCGACGGTTCGAGCAGCCGTGTGACGGTTCCCTGTTCGGCGCCGCGACGGGTCGCCACCGTGACCTCGACCAGCTCGCCGGGGAGCGCGCCGTCGACGAGCACGATGCGGCCGTCGTCGCGGCGGGACAACGCGCTCCCACCCGCGACCAGGCGCTCGGCCCGCACGACGGCGAGCTGATCACCGGGTTGACGGTCGTTCACCGACGAAGCGTATGTGGGTGGCCGCTGAGGCCACCGAGCCGCTTGCGGTCAGACGCGGGTACGTCGCGCGATGTAGAGCACGAGGGCGATGATGGCGAGGACGACGAGGACGAGGATCAGAATTCCCATGTGACGGTCGTACCCCCGCGTCGCCGGTCTGAACCCTCTGTGACTCACGGCCGGTTCGACCGCGCCGGGTCGCTACTAACGTCGCACCCGGCGCCGAAACCGGGGGGTGAGCGTGGCCGACAACGAACGGAGCGGTGGCTTGGCCGCCTGGGCGCCGCGTGCGGTGCCCGGCCCCGGCATCGATCTCACTCCCGCGCAGCAGCTCGCCGTCGCGTTGCGCCACCTCGACGACGTCGGGTGGTGCGAGAACCTGACCGGACACATCACGCTGCAACAGGGCGACGACTTCCTCGTCAACCCGTGGGGGCTGTGGTGGGGCGAGGTGCGCGCGCGAGACCTCCTCACCATCGACGCCGACGGCGTCGTGCTCGCCGGCGAGTGGGACGTCACCCCGGCCGTGCACATCCACACCGAGTTGCACCGTCGTCGCGCCGACGCCGCGGTCGTCGTGCACAACCACCCGCCGTACGCGTCGGCGCTCGCGGCGATCGGTGAGCTGCCCGATCTCGTGCACCAGAACTCGTCGATCCTCGCCGACGATCTCGTGCTCGTCACCGACTACGACGGCGAGGTCGACCAGCCGACCCTCGGGGCCGAGTTGGCCGAGCGCATCGGCGACGCGTCGGTCGCGCTGCTCGTGAGCCATGGCGTGATCGTCACCGCGCCGACGATCGAACGGGCCGTGTACACGTCGGTGCTGTTCGAACGTACGTGCATGCTGCACTGGCTCGTGCGGGCGATGGACCGCAGCCCGATTCCGATCGCGCCGGCACACCAGAAGCAGCTCAAGGCGTCGCTCGCCGAACGCGCCGCGCCGGTGTACTGGCACGGTGTCGTGCGCGCGCTCGTGCGCGACGAGCCGGAGGTGTTGGAGTAGCCATGGCCATCCCGCTCGAAGAGCTCCAGGCCAAGCAGGGATTCACCACCGCGACCGCGGGCAAGGTCTCGTGGTTGCCCGAGCCCGAGCGCGCGGCCCGGCGCTTCACGATGATCTCGGTCGACGACCACATCGTGGAGCCACCCGACGCGTTCGTGGGGCGCCTCCCGGCGAAGTTCGCCGAGCGCGCGCCGCGCGTCGTCGAACGCGCCGACGGCAGCGAGGCGTGGGTGTTCGAGGGCCAGGAGATGCCCAACGTCGGGTTCAACGCCGTCGTCGGCCGGCCGGTGACGGAGTACAGCTTCGAGCCGACCCGCTTCGACGAGATGCGCCGCGGCGCGTGGGACATCCGCGCCCGCATCGCCGACATGGACCTCAACGGTGTGTACGCGTCGGTGTGCTTCCCCTCGTTCCTCCCCGGGTTCGCCGGTCAGCGCCTGCAGCAGCTCACCGACGACCCCGAGCTCGCGCTGGCGTGCGTGCGCGCCTGGAACGACTGGGTGATCGACGACTGGGCCGCGTTCGCGCCCGGGCGCATGATCCCGCTGCAGATCCCGTACCTGCTGGATCCCGAGTTGGGGGCCGAGGAGATCCGCCGCAACGCGGCGCGCGGCTTCAGAGCGGTCACGTTCTCGGAGGCGCCGCACATGCTCGGGCTGCCGTCGCTGCACACCGGTCACTGGGATCCGCTGATGGCGGCGTGCGAGGAGACCGGCACCGTGGTGTGCCTGCACGTCGGGTCGTCGGGCACGTCGCCGGCGACGTCACCCGACGCGCCGTCCGACACCATCGGGGTGCTGTTCTTCGGGTACGCGATGTTCGCCGCGGTCGACTGGCTCTACTCGCGCATCCCGGTACGGTTCCCCGAGTTGCGGATCTGCCTGTCCGAGGGCGGGATCGGGTGGGTCGCGGGTCTGCTCGACCGGCTCGCGCACGTGCGCAAGTACGACGCGATGTACGGCACGTGGAACGACGTCGCGCTGAGTCCGGCCGACACCTTCCGCCGCAACTTCTGGGTGTGCGCGATCGACGACCCTTCGGCGTTCCTGCAGCGCGACGTGATCGGGATCGGCAACATCCTGGTGGAGTCCGACTACCCGCACGCCGATTCCACGTGGCCGGTCACCCAGGAACGGCTCGCCGCGCAGCTCGCAGGTCTGTCCGACGACGAGATCGCCCGGGTCACGTGGGCGAACGCGTCCGAGCTCTTCCGGCACCCGGTGCCCGAGGCCGTGCAGCGGGACCCGAATGCCTACTGAGGTGCTCGTCGACACGTCGGCCGGGCCGGTGGTCGGGCGGCGCGACGGCGCGGTCCTGCGCTTCGGGGGCGTGCCGTACGCACGTGCGGACCGATGGGGTGCACCCGAGCCGTCGTCGTGGTCCGAGCCGTTCGACGCGACCCGTCCCGGTGCCGCGCCACCGCAGACGGTCGGCGGGCTCGACCTCGTCCCCGACGTGGTGCCGTCGACGCAGACCGAAGCGTGTCTCACCGCCGAGATCGTCACGCCGCTCGGCCGTTCGGGCACGGACCCGGGGCTCGACGGCGCGCGCCCGGTGGTCGTGTGGGTGCCCGGCGGCAGCTATCGCATCGGCGCGGCGTCGCTGGCGACGTACGACGGCGTACACCTCGCTGGCCATGACGTCGTCGTGGTCGGGCTCAACTACCGGTTGGGCGCGCTGGGCTGGCTCGCCGCGCCGGGTGTGCCGTCGAACCTCGGCCTGCGTGACCTGCGGGCCGCGATCGAGTGGCTGCGCGCCAACGTGGCCGCGTTCGGCGGCGACCCCGACCGGATCGTGCTCATGGGGGAATCGGCGGGCTCGGGTTGCATCGCCCACCTCTTGGCGACCGGCGACGTGCCCGTGGCCGGAGCGATCCTGCAGAGCGGCGCGCCCGCGGGCACGCTCGACGCCGCGACCGCGGCGTGGGTCGGCGAGCAGTTCCTCGACGCCGCGGGGACCTCCTCCGCGGCCGACCTCGTGTCGGCGCCGGTCGACACGCTCCTGGCCCCGCAGGAGCACACGGTCGAGGCGTCACTGGCCAAGGTCGGCATGATGCCGTTCCACCCGTGGATCGACGACGACCTCCTCACCGCACCCGCGCACCGCGCCGTACTCCCGGCCATCCCGCTCGTCGTGGGGACCACCGCGCACGAGATGGAGCTGTTCCGCGATCAGGTGCCGGTGCTCCCCGACGACATCGCGGTGATGTTCCTTGCCGGCAAGGCGGCGAACCTGGGCATCACCGACGAGGCGCGCGTCCGCGCTGCGTTCGACGCGTGCGAGCGAGATCTCGTCGAGGCCGTCGCCGACCTCGAGCTCCACGTGCCCAATGAGCTCCTCGCGCGCGCGCACCGGGCGCGCGGCAATCCGGTGTTCCGCTACCGGTTCGCCTGGGAGGCGCCGGTGCGGCGCGCCTGCCACGCGCTCGACCTGCCGTTCACCTTCGGCACCCTCGACGTGAGTACGTGGCGCGAGTTCTCGGGGGCCGACGGCCCGCGCGCCGCCGATGCCGACGCGCTCTCCGCCCGGATGCAGGACGCGTGGACCAGCTTCGCGGCCACCGGGGTGCCGCGCGACGCGACCATCGGGCCGTGGCCCGACGGCGCCCTGGTGACCCTAGGAACGAATGCCGTGACGGGCGACGACGACGTCGCCCGCCGCGTCGCCCTCTGGTTGGGGGACGCATGACCGGGTCGCTGGCCGGGAAGGTCGCGATCGTCACCGGCGCCAGCCGCGGTATCGGCAAGGGATGCGCGCTCGAGCTCGGCGCCGCCGGGGCCACGGTCTACGCGACGGCGCGGTCGACCAGCGAGGCCGACCATCCGCTCCCGGGCACCATCGGCGCCACCGCGCAGGAGATCGATGCGCTCGGCGGTACCGGAGTCGCGGTCGCGCTGGACCATCGCGACGACGACGCGGTCGAGGCCCTGTTCGCGCGGGTCGTCGACGAGCAGGGTCGGATCGACGTGCTCGTCAACAACGCGTTCATCGTCACCAACGAGCTGACGTCGGGTCTCCCGTTCTGGGAGGTGCCGATCTCGAACTGGGACGACATGATCGACATCGGCACCCGCTCCGCCTACGTGGCCAGCGTGTTCGCGGCGCGCGTCATGACCGAGGCGGGAGCGGGCCTGATCGCCAACATCAGCTCGTCGGGTGCCGAGGAGTACGCGTGGCAGGTCGCGTACGGCGTGGGCAAGTGCGCGCTCGACCGGATCACCGCCGACACCGCGCACGAGCTCGAGCGCTTCGGCGTGTCGGTGGTCTCGCTGTGGCCCGGCTTCGTGCGTACCGAGCGCATCGACGTGGGTGCCGCCGCGGGGCTGCTCCCCGACTCGCTCGACCTCAGCACGTCGGAGTCACCCCGCTTCACCGGTCGCGCCGTGGTCGCGCTCGCCACCGATCCCGCCGTCGGCCGCTGGAGCGGCCGGGCCGTCGCCGCCCGCGACCTGGCCGACGAGTACGGCTTCACCGACGTCGACGGCCGCCTCCCCGCCGGCCCCCTCCGCCACCGCACCACCTAAGACCCGAATCGGCGTCAAGGTGGCGGGATTGTTCCGCCGCTACTTTGACGCCGGTTGCGTGATTCCGGCGCTCGCGAGGTCGGCGAGCTCGGCGTCGGTGAGGCCGAGCTTCTCGCGGAACACCTCGGTGGTGTGCTGGCCGACGGTCGGCGCGGGCGCGCGGTAGGAGTTGTCGAACGCGGCGGAGCGGATGCCGGTGCCCGGGTACCCGACGAGCCCGGCCACGGGATGCTCCAACCACTGGGTGAACCCGCGCTCGGCGAGCTGCGGGAGCTCGTCCTGGATCATCTGGTCCCACACCGGCGCGGCCAACACGCCCGCGGTCAGCAGCGCGTCGACGGTGTCGTCACGCTCGCGTGGAGCGAACCAGCGCGCGAGCTCGGCGTCGATCGCGTCGTGCGCGGCGCGACGACCGGCGCGGGTGGCGAGGTCGTCGGCCACCGCCCAGTCGGGCTCGCCGAGCATGCCGACCAGCGCGCGCCACTCGTCGTCGGTCGTGACCGAGAGCGCGACCCACTGCTCGTGTCCCGCGCACGCGTACACCCCCTGGGGTGCACCGACCGCGCCGCGGTTGCCGTCGCGCTCGAGCAGCTTCCCATATGTCGACCACGTGACGATCGGCTCGGCGGCGACGTTCATCGCGACCTCGGCCATCGGCATCTCGATCAGCTGACCCTCGCCGGCGCGGTCACGGTGCTCGAGCGCGGCCAACACGGCGAACGCGCCGTGGATCCCCGCGATCGGGTCGATGGTGCTGCGCACGAGGGCCTCGCCGCCCGCCTGGCCGGTCATCCACGCGATCCCCGACACCTGCTCGGTGGTCTGGGCGAATCCGCTGCGGTCGCGCCACGGTCCGTCGAGTCCGAACGCGGGCATGCGGAGCAGGATGACCGCGGGATTTCGGGCGAAGAGGTCGTGGTACTCCAGCCCGACGTTGCCCATCACACGCGGGGTGAAGTTCTCGACCACCACGTCGGCGTGTTCGACCAACCGCAGGATCAGCTCGCGGCCCTCGGGCGCGGCGAAGTCGACGGTGACCGACCGCTTGGCCGGGTTGGTCCCGTGGAACGTGGGGCCGAACTCCATCCAGTCGGGATCCGTCGGCGGTTTCACCGTGGCGAAGCGCATGCCGTCGGGCCGGGTCGGCGACTCGATCTTGATCACGTCGGCGCCGAGGGTGGCGAGCTGGTGCGTGCACGCGGGGCCGGCCCAGAACGCGGTGAGGTCGAGCACGGTGACGCCGTCGAGCGGTCGCCCTCCCTGGGAACCGTCCGCGCCCGCGCCCGCGCCTGCCTCGCGCCCGCTCGGTGCCGGATCGAGGGCGACGCCGTCGTCGGCGCCCAGCGCCGGTGCGGCCGCGACCGGGCGTACCGGCGACGCCGACATCAGGAACGGCGACCGCGGCGCGTCGAACCCCTCGGGTCGTTCGACGAACACCTCGCGTGCCACGAAGTGGTCCATCGCGAGCACGTCGCGCCCGTTGCCGACCAGCGCGACCGGCACGCGGAACAGCTCGCCGAGCTCGCAGATCTCCTCGGGGGTGTGCGCCTCGAGCCACGGTCGCACCACCGACTCGGCGAGCTCGCGGTTGCGGCCGCGCCCACCCATCGAGTTGAGGCGGTCGTCGGCCGACAGGTCCTCGCGCCCGATCATGGCGGCGAAGTCGGACCACTGCTGCGGGGTGAACACGCACAGTCCGATCCACCCGTCCTTGCAGCGCACGACCTGCGGCCAGTCGCCGCTGCGCGACATGAACGACACCGATCCGGTGAACTGCCGGTACAGCGGCGGGTAGTTGTTGAGGCAGACGGCCATCACCTCGAGCGCGCTCGACCTCGACCGTCGGGCCGGTGCCGGTGCGTCGCGCGTGGCGCACCGCGGCGAGCGCGCTCATCGCCGCGACCGCGCCCGCCGCCCACTGGCCGTGCGCGATCCCCATCTGCAGCGGCGGGGTCTCGACCGTCCCGCACCCCGACATGAGCCCGCACCACGCCTGCAGCGTGAACTCCGACGCGCGGATACCGGCGAACGGCCCGTCGGCGCCGAACGGTTCGATGGCGCACGACGCTCGTGGTCGACGGCAAGTCGTCTGCTGCCGTCGTCGCCGATGACGACGTGAGCCCACCGCATCAGATCGGCATCGACCTCGGTGACGCTCGCCTTGCCGCCGTTGAGGAACGCGAACAGCGCGCCGATGCCGTCGATCGGAGCATCGGGCGTCGCCGCCGACCACCGGCGCAACGGATCGCCACCGTCGCCGCGCTCCGCCTTCACCACGTCGGCGCCCTGGTCGCGGAGCAGCTTGCCCGCGTACGCGCCGGCGATCCCCTCGGCGATCTCCAGCACGCGCAGCCCGTCGAGCGCCGGCAGCCGGTCGTTCACGATCTCGTACCGTTCCGCGAGCGTCTGCAGCGTGTCGTGGAACTCGGCCATCGTCTCCTCGATGATCTGCGCGACCGGCTTCACCGCGTCGATGCGACCGGCCACCTGTCCGCCGAAGGCGAACGCGGCGTCGAGGTCGCCACCGAAGTACAGCGAGAACAGCCCCTCGAGCGACGCCATCGGCACCTGCTCGCTGCTCTGCTCACGTTCCTCGCTGTAGGGCGTCGCCAGCACCCGGAAGCTGGGCTTGTGGAACCGGTTGAGGAACACGGTGGCGGTCTCGGCCGAATCGACCACCAGCTGCTTGTAGTTGTCGTGGACGGGCGACTCCGCCGCCGACACCATGCGCGTGCCCATCTGCACGCCCTCCGCCCCGAGCGCGAACGCGGCGGCCATCGTGCGACCGTCGCAGATCCCGCCCGCCGCGATCACCGGCACGTCGACGCTCGAGCACACCAGCGGCACGAGCACCATCGACGCCACGTCGCGCGTGCTCTTGAAGCCGCCGCCCTCGCCGCCTTCGGCCACGATGCCGTCGACCCCGGCGGCGATCGCCTTCATGGCCGCGTGCAGGTTGGGCACGACGTGGAAGACCGTGATGCCGGCGTCGTGCAGCGCGGCGGTGTAGCGCCCCGGATCCCCCGCCGACGTCGTCGCGAACCGCACGCCCTGGTCGTGCACGAAGTCGACGATGTGCGGATCGTGTACGAACGCCTGCGCGATGTTCACGCCGAACGGCTTGTCGGTGAGATCGCGCATCTTGGCGATCTCGTCGTGCACCTCGTCGAGCCGGCCCGACGACGTCTCGATGATCCCGAGCGCGCCCGCGTTCGACACCGCCGACGCCAGCTGCGCGCGGGCGATGTAGCCCATGGGCGCCTGGATGATGGGGTACTCGACGCCCAGCAATTGGGTGACTCGGTTCAGCATCCGGCCCACGCTACCGAGGTCGCCCGAGCCCGCGACGAGGTGAGCCAGGTAGGTTGAGGCGATGGATCTGCTCACGGATCTGCAGGTGGTCGACTGCTCGTCGGGGATCCCGGGCGGGTACTGCGCCAAGCTGCTGGGCGACGCCGGTGCCGACGTGATCAAGGTTGAGTCCGCGGAGGGCGACCCGCTGCGCCGTTGGACCAACCGGGGCTACTGGTCGGGTGCCGATCCCGACGACGGCGCGCTGTTCCGGTTCCTGCACTTCGGCCACCGCTCCATCATCACCAACCTGCCGTTCGGGCACGCAGCCGGCGAGCTGGACGACGACCTCGCCGCGCTCCTCGCGGGCGCCGACGTCCTGATCACCGACGCGCGCGGGTCTCGCCGCCGACCCAACCTCGTTGCACGAGCGGTTCCCGCAGCTGGTCGTCGTCGCCATCACGCCCTACGGCCTGCACGGTCCGTACGCCGACCGCCCCTCCACCGAGATCACCCTCCAGGCCGAGAGCGGCGCGCTGGCGGTGCGCGGCCACCCGAGCCGCGAGCCGGTGCAGGCCGGCGGCCGCACCATGGAGTGGGTGAGCGGTCTCTACGCGGCGGTCGGCCGCGCTGGCGGCGACACGCGCAGTGCGCCTCGGCGGACCGGGCGAGCTCGTCGACCTCTCGATGTCGGAGGTGGCGAACACCACCGGCACGACCGCGGCCGACCTCATGGATTCGCTGCGGGGTCGTCCCAATCCGGGGAGCCCGGGGCGCAGCTTCGAGACCCCGTCGATCGAACCGACGTCCGACGGTTACGTCGGGTTCAACACCAACACCCGCACCCAGTTCGACAGCTTCCTGTTGATGATCGAGCGTCCCGACCTCATCGAGGACGGGTTCTGGGCGCCCATCAGCGCCCGCATCCTGAACTGGGAGGAGTGGAACGGGATCATCCACGAGTGGACGACCAAGCACACGACCGCCGAGGTCGTGGCGCTGGCTGCCGAGCTGCGGATCCCGGTGGCGCCGGTGTCCGACGGTCCCGCGGTCGCCACCTTCGAGCAGGCGGTGGCGCGCGGCTCCCTGGTCGACGATCCGACGGGCACGTTCCGGGTGCCGCGCCGTCCGTGGAAGATCGACGGCGAGGTGTCGCCCCCGCCGCGCCCCGCGCCGCGGCTGGGGGAGCACACCGGCACGGTCGTACCCCGTCCGCCGAAGCCGCCCGCGACCCGTGACGCCGAGCTCCCGCTGCAGGGGATCCAGGTCCTCGACCTCACCGCGTGGTGGGCGGGTCCGTCGGCTTCGGCCATGCTCGCCGCGCTCGGCGCCGACGTCATCCACGTCGAGTCGGTCACCCGGGCCGACGGCATGCGCTACACCAGCGGCGTCAGCGTGGATCGCGACTCCTGGTGGGAGTACAGCGCGCTGTTCCACACGTCGAACACCAACAAGCGCGACCTCACCCTCGACCTTCTCAGCGCCGAGGGACGTGAGCTCGCGTTGCGCCTGATCGAACAGGCCGACCTCGTCGTCGAGAACTACACGCCGCGCGTGATCGAGCAGTTCGACCTCGGCTGGGACGTCGTGCACGCCACCAACCCGCGCGCGGTGATGGTGCGCATGCCCGCGTTCGGCCTCGACGGCCCGTGGCGCGACCGCCCCGGCTTCGCGCAGACCATGGAGCAGGTCACCGGCCTCGCCTGGCTCACCGGTCACGTCGACGACCAACCGCGGATCCAGCGCGGGCCGTGCGACCCGAACGGCGGCATGCACGCGGTCGTGGGCGCGCTGGTCGCGCTCGAGCTGCGCGACCGCACCGGCGTCGGTTCGCTGGTCGAGTCGACCATGTTCGAGGCCGCGCTCAACATCTCGGCCGAGCTGATCGTCGAGTGGACGAAGTACGGCAACGCGCTGTCGCGCGAGGGCAGCCGCAGCCCGTGGGCCGCGCCGCAGGGCGTGTACGCGACCGACACGCCCGAGCGATGGCTCGTGATCTCGGTGGCGACCGACGAGCAGTGGTCGGCGCTCGTCGAGGCGCTCGGGCGGCCCGACTGGGCGACCGACGCCGAGCTGCACACCCACGCGGGCCGGCGCGCCCATCACGACCTGCTCGACGAGAAGCTGGGCGCGTGGGCGGCCGAGACCGACCTCGAGAAGGCGGTCGACCTGCTGATCTCGGCCGGGGTCCCGGCCGCGCCGGCGGTCGACGCCCGCCTCACGTCGGAACACCCGCAGTACGTCGCCCGCGGCTACTACGAGTACCCCGAGCACCCGGTGATCGGCGTGCGCGGGCACCCGTCGGTGCCGTTCCGCTTCAGCAGCGTCGACCACTGGATCCGCAGCGCGGCACCGACGCTCGGTCAGCACAACCACGAGATCCTCACCGACCTCGGCCTCTCCGACGACGAGATCGCCGCGCTCGAGGCCACCGACGTCATCGGGACCCGACCCGTCGGTCTGTAAAGGGAGCACATGAGCACTGACCTCTTCGACCGCGTCGCCGTCATCGACGTCGACACGCACCTCACCGAACCGCCCGACGTGTGGACCGCACGCGTCCCCGAGTCGATGCGCGAGCAGGTGCCGCACGTCGAGCGCATCGACGGCAACGACGTGTGGATGGCCGCGGGTGAACGACTCGGGCACCCCGGCTACTACTCCATGGCCGGATGGGACGGCGTGATGCCGTTGTCGATCCCGAAGACCTTCGACGAGATCCCCGCCGCCATGTACGACGCCGACGCGCGTCTGCGGTTCCTCGACGAGCAGGGCATCCGCGCCCAGGTGCTCTACCCGAACGTCGGTGGGTTCGGGAACGGCTACTTCCTGCGGCTCGGCGACCGCGAGCTGGTCGCGCAGTGCGTGCGCGCGTACAACGACTTCCTGCACGACTGGTGCAGCGCCGATCCCGATCGTCTGCTCGCGGTCACCGCGCTGCCGTTCTGGGACATCGACCTCACCATCGCCGAGCTGCACCGCGGCATCGAGCTCGGCCACCGCGCGGTGAACTTCTGCAACCAGCCGCAGGACTACGGCCAACCGCCGCTCGCGCACAAGCACTGGGATCCGGTGTGGGCGGCGGCGCAGGAGGCCGGCGTGTCGGTCAGCTTCCACGTCGGCGGCGGTTCGATGGGCACGCAGTTCGGTGACGAGGCCGAGATGGGGTGGATGACGAACTTCGCCAAGGTGTCGTCGTTCATCTTCCTCGACAACCTGCGCAGCATCGGCGACCTCATCTTCGGCGGCGTGTGCCACCGCTTCCCGGACCTCAAGCTGGTGTCGGTGGAGTCGGGGGTCGGCTGGATCCCCGCCGCGCTCGAGACGTTCGACTGGCAGTGGCGCAACGGGGGCGTGCGCGACGAGCACCCCGAGTACGACCTGCTCCCGAGCGAGTACTTCCGGCGACAGATCTACGGGTGCTTCTGGTTCGAACAACAGGTCGCGCTCGACGCCATCGCGAAGTACCCCGACAACGTCCTGTTCGAGAGCGACTACCCGCACCCGACGTGCCAGCACCCCGGCCCCCGCACGCCGGGGCAACGGCCGCGCGACTACGCCGAGGGTCTGCTCTCGGCGTTGCCCGACGACGTCGTCAAGAAGGTGCTGCACGACAACGCCGCCGTCGGTCTACCGGCTCCCGTGAACGCGCCGCAGTCCGAGGCGCCCGATCTCGGGAGCTCGTACCTGGTCGCGCACGTCGAGAACCGCGTGCTGCACGTGCGCGTCGACCGCGTCGAGAAGCGCAACGCGTTCACCCAGGACATGTACCGCGGTCTCAAGCGGGCCGCGATCTGGGCCGACCGCCAGCCCGAGCTCGACGCGGTGTGCCTCACCGGCACCGGCGAGTGGTTCGGCGTCGGCGGCGACCTCGCCGGGCAGGCCGAAGACCCCGAGGGGCTCGCCGCCGAATGGGACGGCACCGATCACTTCCCGTTCCGCCACATCGAGCGCTGCCGCAAGCTGTGGGTGGCGAAGATCAACGGCGCCTGCATCGCCGGTGGGCTCGACCTCGCCATGCACTGCGACGTGACCGTCGCGTCCGACCGGGCTCGCTTCCGGGTGCCCGAGCTCCTGCGCGGCCTGCCCGATCCGCACATGTCGGCGCGCCTGGTCGACGTCGTCGGGCTGGCCCGGGCGCGGTTCCTCTTCTTCACGGCCGCGGAGATCGACGCCCACGCCGCGGGCGCGATGGGGCTCGTGGGTGAGGTGGTGCCCCACGACGAGCTCGACGCCCGCACCGAGTGGATCCTCGAACAGATCCGCAGCACCGGCCCGCTCGCCCGTGCCACCATCAAGCGCGATCTCAACGCCCAGCTCCGACCCGGCGACGTGTCCCTGTTCATGGTCCCCGGGCTGTCTGCCGAGATCACCGAGGGCATGGGTGCCTTCGTCGAGAAACGAGCTGCCGTATGGCCACGTCCGTGAACCCCACGACCCTGCGGCCGACGATCACGCCGGTGACCGGCGCGATCGGTGCGGTGATCGACGGAGTCGATCTCACCCGTCCGCTCGACGACGCGACGACCACGGTCGGTGCGCGACGCGTTGCACGAGCACTCGGTGCTGTTCTTCCACGACCAGGACCTGAGCGAGGACCAGCAGATCGCGTTCGCGTCGCACTTCGGCAGGGTCGGGACCGTACCCGCTCACGAAGATGCTCGGCGGCACGACGCTCACGTCGATCATCGAGGACACCGCCGACAGCCCGCCCGATGCCGACGGCTGGCACACCGACGTCACCTGGGTGGCCGAGCCCCCCGCCTACGCGGTGCTCAACGCCAAGGTCATCCCCGCACGCGGGGGCGACACGATGTGGTCGAGCCTGTTCGCCGCCTACGACGCGCTGTCGCCGGTGATGCAACGACTGTGCGAGCAGCTGACCGTGCGGCACCACTCGGGGGCCGACTTCCACGAACGCGTCGCGCGCACCGCGGGCGCCGAGGTCGCCGACCGCATCGCCCGCGAGTTCCCTCCGGTCGAGCACCCGTTGGTGCGCACGCACCCGGTCACCGGCCGGCGCGCGCTCTTCGTCTCGGGTCGGTTCATGGACCAGATCGTCGGCATGCACCGCAGCGAGAGCGACGCGCTGCTCGGCTACCTCAACCACCACATCGAGGACCCGAACTTCTGCGTGCGCTGGCACTGGACCGCAGGCGACGTCGCGGTCTGGGACGAAGCGAGCACGAACCACCGCGCGCTGTCCGACCACTACCCGGCGCACCGCGTCATGCGACGGTGCACCGTCGACGGCGGGCGTCCCTCCTTCGACGGCCACCAGGAAGGGCAGCACTGATGGACCACAAGGTGATCGGCACGACCATGCCGGTGCTCGAGATGCAGCTTGCCGCGGGCGAGTCGGTCGTCGCCCAGGGCGGTGAGCTCTCGTGGATGACCGGCCCCGTCGAGCTGCACACCGCGGCGTCCGGCAAGGCCGGCGCCAAGGGTGTGTTCGGCGCGGTGAAGCGGGCGGTGGCCGGCGGCAGCCTGTTCATGACCGAGTACACCGCCAACGGCGCCCCCGGCATGGTGGCGTTCGCGACCAAGGTGCCGGGCCAGATCCTGCCCATCGAGGTGTCGGAGAGCCAGACCTACATGGTCCACCGGGGCGGGTACCTCTGCGGCCTGCCCGGCGTCAACCTCGAGATCGGCTTCCAGCAGAAGTTCAGCGCCGGGCTCTTCGGCGGCGCCGGCTTCATCCTGCAGAAGGTGTCGGGCGACGGTCCGGCGTGGATCGAGCTCGACGGCGAGGTCGTCACCTACGAGCTCGCCGCGGGCGAGAGCATCATGGTGCACCCCGGGCACGTCGGCATGTTCGAAGCGGGGATGGCGTTCGAGCTCGAGCGCATCAAGGGGATCAAGAACATCCTGTTCGGTGCAGACGCGCTGTTCCTGGCCAAGCTCACGGGCCCGGGCAAGGCGTGGCTCCAGACCCTGCCGCTGCCGAACCTCGCGGCCGCGCTCGCGCCCTACCTGCCCACCGATACGGGCAACGGCGGCTCCGGCAAGGGGTTCTCCTTCGACGTGGGCGGCGACGACTGACCCTGTCAAGACGACTGACCCTCTGGATAGGCTCCCCGCCGTGATCCTGTCTGACGTCACCATCCGGGAGGAGCTCGCGGCCGGTCGCATCGTGATCGACCCGTTGGGCAACCAGGCCGTGCAGCCGTCGTCGGTCGACCTCCACGTCGACCGCTACTTCCGCGTGTTCCGCAACGACACCACGCCCTTCATCGACCCCAAGCAGCACCAGGAAGACCTCACCGAGCTGGTCGAGGTGGGCGACGGCGGCTCGTTCATCCTGCACCCGGGCGAGTTCGTCCTCGGCTCCACCCTCGAACGCGTCGCGCTGCCCGACGACCTCGTAGCGCGGTTAGAGGGGAAGTCGTCGCTTGGCCGTCTGGGCCTGCTGATCCACTCCAGTCTCCCGGCGAGCGAGACGGTCATGGTGCTCGACGACGGCGTGCTCCAGCCGCGGCCCATCGGCGACGTCGTCCGCAAGCAGCAGCAGGGCTACGTGGTCGGATTCGACCCCGACACCTTTGGAGTCGGATACCACGCGATCACCGGCTGGTACGAGGGTCCGGCCGACCGGATCTACGAGATCACGCTGCACTCGGGTCGACGCGTCCGCGTCACGGCCGGCCACAACCTCTTCACCCTTGCCCGCGACGGTTGTCTGCAGAAGGTGCGCACGGGAGAGCTGCGCCCGGGTGTTCGCGTCGCGGTGCCGCGCCGGATCCCCGATCCCGAGTTCGCGCGTACGACCATCGATCTGCTCGACGTCATCCCCGAGTCCGAGTACCCCAGCCTCGTCTGCACCGGCCCCACGGTGCGCGATGCGCACGCCGACGGCGGCGCCGTCCTCGCGCGACTGCTCCGTGACCATGGGTACCGGCACACCGACTACTACGCGGCGCGTGCGCGGCTCCCGCTCCACCTCGCCGCGCAGGTCGACGGCCTGCTCGACCTCATGGGCTGCGACGACCGCATTCTCACCAAGGGCTCGCGCGCCGGACTGCCGCGCACGCTGCTCGTCGATTCCGAGTTCGCATGGTTCCTGGGTATCTATGCGGCAGAGGGGTACCGGCGTCGCCAGCAGTTCGTGGTGTCGAACACCGACCAGTCGATCCTCGACCGCGTCGAGGCGGTGCTGCACGGGCTCGGGCTCCCGACGTACCGCACTCCGAACGCGGTCACGTGCACCTCCACGTTCGCGTCGAGCCTGCTCGATTGGATCGGTGCCGGCGGCAGGGCCACCGAGAAGCGCATCCCCCCGATGGTGTTCGCGTGGCCCGCGGACCTGCTCGAGGCGTTCCTCGAAGGGCTCGTCGACGGCGACGGCAGCATCGAGGAGTCACGAACATCGGTCTGGACGACCTCCGAAGGGCTGGTCGCCGACCTGCTGGTGCTCTTCGCCCGTCTCGGGCGGCGCGCCGGCACTAGTTGGCGCGATCGCGGCCATGCGCCGATCTGCCAGGTCTACGCACCGACGCGCGAGCACAAGCTGCTGATGAGCGTGCCGCTCCCCGACGAGCTTCTTGTCGCGACACGTGAACGCACCGGGATGGATCAGCGCGCTGCAAGCCACGCAGCGGGCTACACGCACGCGTCCGACCTCAACAACATCGAGCGCCGGTGGGGCCGCGACGCCGTGCGAGTCCCGACGCTGCGGCGGTTGCGCGACGCGTACGCCGACCGTGCGATTGGCACCGACGAGCTCGCCCGGCTCGACCGGTTGGTCGACGGCGATCTGATGTGGGACGAGGTCGTGAGCGTCCGCGACACCGGCGCGACCGAAACGATCTTCGACATCGAGGTGCGCCCCGGCGGTCGGCACATCGAGAACTTCCTCGCCGGCTCGGGCGGGGTGTTCGTGTCCAACACCGCGGGATTCGTCGACGCGGGTTGGGACGGTCACCTCACGTTGGAGCTGTCGAACGTCGCCAACCTGCCGATCGCGCTGTACCCCGGAAT
Source organism: uncultured Actinomycetes bacterium (assembly GCA_963725775.1). Taxonomy (GTDB): domain Bacteria; phylum Actinomycetota; class Acidimicrobiia; order IMCC26256; family DASPTH01; genus DASUAS01. The sequence continues at coordinate 724,614 of CAVRZT010000003.1, read as the reverse complement.
GAAGATCGGCCAGATCTCCTTCCTGCGTATGACCACGCCCGCCGAGCACCCCTACGGCAGCGACGCCACCGGCTCCAAGTACCAGGGCCAGCGCGGCCCGACGCCGTCGCGCTACTACCTGAACTTCCGCGACGCCGAGTAGCCGCGCTCGCGATGCCCGAGCCGACTCGGTGCGAATGGGCGGGCACCGAGCCGCTCATGGTGGCCTACCACGACGACGACTGGGGTGTCCCGACGCACGACGAAGCCGCGCTGTTCGAGCTGCTCACCCTCGAAGGGGCCCAGGCCGGGCTGAGCTGGCGCACGATCCTCAACAAGCGCGCGGGCTACCGCGCCGCCTTCGCCGGTTTCGACGTCGACACCGTCGCCCGCTTCACCGATGCCGACGTCGACCGGTTGGTGCAGGACGCGTCGATCGTCCGCCACCGCGGCAAGATCGAGTCGACCATCAACAACGCGCGCGCGATCCAGGGCGTGCGCGATCGGCACGAAAGCTTCGACGCCTACGTCTGGTCGTTCGTCGACGGGACGCCGATCGTGGGTACCTGGCACGCGCTCGACGAGCTGCCGGCGGTGACCGAGGAAGCGACCGCGCTGAGCAAGGGCCTGAAGCGGCAGGGCTTCCGCTTCGTCGGACCGACCACGATGTACGCGTTCATGCAAGCGGCCGGGTTGGCCGACGACCACGTCGTCACGTGCTTCCGCCACACCGGGACATGACGCGCGCCAGGCGGCTCCCGCACACTCCGTTCACACGTCGCTCACACACGTGCGGCAACCTGGCTCCCATGGGACGACTGCGAGCGGCGGTGGCGGCGATGGTCGCGACCGGCGTGTTGAGCACTCCGGGCGCGGCCGCGGCAGCCGCCGTCGGTAGCACCGAGGGCACGCTGCGCACGGCGGACGGGCGCGACCGCACGTACCACCTGTACGTGCCCCCGAACCTCGAGCCCGGTCGACCGGTGCCACTGCTCGTCGCGTTGCACGGCGGCACCGGGTGGGGAACCCAGTTCGAGCAGAACTCCGGGTTCGACCAGCTCGCCGACCGGGACGGGTTCATCGTCGTCTACCCCGACGGTGTCGGTGTCGGGCGTACCGGCAACGCGCTGCGGACGTGGAACGGCGGGGGGTGTTGTGGGCCTGCGGCTCGCCAACAGGTCGACGACGTCGGCTTCATCCGTCAGCTGGTCGAGGAACTGCGGCGCCTGCACTCGATCGACCCCGCCCGGGTGTTCGCCGCCGGACACTCCAACGGCGGGATCCTCGCCTACCGGCTCGCGTGCGAGGCGTCCGACGTGGTCGCCGCCATCGGTGTGCAGTCGAGCTCCCTCGAGCTCGCCCGCTGCCGGCCGTCACAACCGGTGTCGGCGATCCACATCCACGGCACCGCCGACCGCAACCTGCCGATCAGTGGTGGCGTCGGACCGAACGGCGTGAGCGGGGTGTCGTTCCGCGTGCCGCTCGAGGGCGCGCGCACCCTTGCCACCGCCGACGGTTGCCGACCCGAGCCGACCACCACGCGGGATCCCGCCAACCACGACGTCACGATCACCCGGTGGACGCAGTGCGACGGCGGCACCGAAGTGCGGTTTCTCACGGTGAAGGGCGCGTCGCACGCGTGGATGGGTCACCCGACCGCCGTACCGCGCCTCGTTGGTCCGTCGTACTCGAAGCTCGACTCGAGCGAGACGATCTGGCGGTTCCTCCGCGCGCACCGCGTCGCGGATCGAACTCCGTCTACAGCCCGGGTCGGAACTCCGCGGTGAGCGGCGCGGGTGCGCGCTCGCCGGCCTCGATCGCCTCGAGCAGCATCTCGGCGATGTCCTGGACCTTGACGTCTTCGTCGCGGCCCTTCTCCTTCACGCCGTCGTCCATCATCACGTAGCAGAACGGGCAGGCGACGGCGATGCGCTCGGCTCCGGTGGCGAGCGCCTCTTCGGTGCGCTCGATGTTCACCTTCTTGCCGATGCTGCTCCTCCATCCACATGCGGGCGCCGCCGGCGCCGCAGCACATGCCCGTGGTGCCGTTGCGCGGCATCTCGACGACCTCGATCCCGCCGAGCTGGCCGATCACGTTGCGCGGCGCGAGGTACACGTCGTTGTGGCGACCGAGGTAGCAGCTGTCGTGGTACGTGACGCGCTCGTCGAGCGTGGCTCCGGCGAGCGAGAGGCGGCCGTCGTCGACGAGCTGGCTCAGCAGCTGCGAGTGGTGCACCACCTCGTAGTTGCCGCCGAGCTGCGGGTACTCGTTCTTCAGCGTGTTGAAGCAGTGCGGGCACTGCGTGATGATCTTCTGCACGCCGAGGCCGTCGAGCGACTCGATGTTCTGCATCGCCAGCATCTGGAAGATGTACTCGTTGCCCGAGCGCCGCGCCGGGTCGCCGGTGCACAGCTCGCTCGGGCCGAGGATGGCGAAGTCGATGCCCGGCGCGCTGCAGCAGCTTGGCGACGGCGCGGCTCGTCTTCTTGTTGCGGTCGTCGAACGAGCCCGCGCACCCGATCCAGTAGAGGTACTCGTGGCCGAGCGGCCCGGAGCCGGCCTCGACGATGTCGACGCCCTCGAGCTCGGCGGCCCAGTCGCCCCGCTCGCCCTGGTTCATGCCGTACACGTTCGACGAGTTCTCCATCGACCGGTACGTGTTGCCGAGCTCGACGGGGAAGTCGCTCTCCATGAGCGAGAGGTAGCGGCGCATGTCGAGGATCTTGTCGAGGATCTCGATGTTCACCGGGCAGATCTCGTCGCACGCCTTGCACGACGTGCACGCCCACAGCTCCTCCGACGTGATGCGCTCGAACACCGAGTCGGCGGTGATGGTGATGCCGCGCGCGATGCTCACCGGCGGCGACACGACCGGGTCGCCGGTCGCCGCCATGACCTCGCCGACCTTCAACACGATCTCGCGCGGGTCGAGCGGCTTGCCGGTCGCGTGCGCCGGGCACACCGACGTGCAGCGCCCGCAGACGGTGCAGGCGTCGGTGTCGAAGAGCTGCTTCCAGGTGAAGTCCTCGACCGTCGCCGCGCCGAAGGTCTCGAGGTCGGTCTCCATCAGGTTCGGCATGGGCTTCATCGCGCCCTTGGGCCGGTCCTTGTCCTTCAGGTACATGTTCATCGGCGACGTGATCATGTGCCGCAACTTGGTGGTCGGCAGGATGATCAGGAACGCGACGAACGCGGCGAAGTGGATGCCCCACAGCCACTGGTGCGCGGTGTTGCAGGTCGGTGGCCGACCAGCCGTCGAAGAGCGACGACAGCGGGTACCCGACGAACGACCACTTCTCGAAGTCGGGGCGGCCGAGCTGCGCGATGCGCAGCGCCTCGGTGAGGAACCCGGTGAGCGCGATCACGAGGAACGTGAGCAGGATCACCGCGTCCTCGGGCTTGGTCTTGATGCGGATGCGGTAGGGCCGTTCGAGGTAGCGGCGGGCGATCGCCCAGAGGATGCCGACGGTGAACACGACGCCGGCGAGGTCGGCGGCGAACGCGTAGCCCTCGTAGACGCCGCCGTGGAGGAACTTGAGGTTGTCGGGGAGCTGGTGGTCGAGCTCGAGCACCACGGTGGCGACGAACAGCCAGAGGAACCCGAAGTAGATGCAGGAGTGCATCAGCCCGGCGGCGGGGTCGCGCAGCAGCGTCTGCATCCACACGCCGGCGCGGAAGTCGCGCATGCGACGGTGGACGTTGCCCTTGGTGGTGCGGCGGTCGTCGGGCGCGCCCCGCTCGTAGTTGCGCACCCGCTGGCTCACGAGCCACGCACACACGAAGAGCATCACCGCGGCGGTGGCGTAGAACGCCCAGTACATCGCGTCGGGCACGCCGCCGAACGGCTCGCGGGCGACGCTCGACTCGTCGGTCCACTCGGTGATCCGAGGGGCGATGCCCGAGGCGATCGTGCCGAGCGCGACCAGCACGCCGACGACGAGGACCAGCTGGTGCGGCTTCGGCAGCTTGAGTCGCTTCACGAGCGGAAAGTTACTTCGGATGCGCTGCGCTCAAAGATTCTTGAGGTCGGCCTGTCGCGAGGCGGCGCGCGAGGCCGGCCAGCAGCTTCTTGGAGAAGCCGGGGTAGTCGAGCAGGCCGTCGAACGCACGCTGGCCGAGCTTCGCGAGCTCGAGCTCGGAGTCGGCGATCACGCTCGCGTTGCGCGGCGCCCGGTCGAGGAGGGCGAGGTCGCCGAAGAAGCCGCCGGGGCCGAGCGTGGCCACTTCTCGCCCGTGGCGCTCGACGCGGGCCCGGCCGTCGAGGATCACGAAGAACTCGGTGCCTGCCGCCCCCTCGGACGACGACCACCTGGCCGGCGGGGATGGTCACGTGGTCGGCCGACTTCGCCACCATCTGCAGCTCCTTCTTGGAGCAGGCGGAGAAGAGGGGGACGGTCGCGAGTGTCTCGACGAAGGAATCGCTCCGAGCCATGCCCAGGAATGTATCCCTGACGGTCAAGTTTCGGGAATGCACCGCCGAAACCCAAAGTTGATACTCAGACACTCAAGCTTCTAGCATCGTTCACGTACAACCCCCCGTTCCAGGAGGAACTGCTCATGTCCAAGGCCGTCGGTATCGACCTCGGCACCACCAACTCCGTCGTCGCGGTCCTCGAGGCCGGCGAGCCCGTCGTGGCCCCCAACTCCGAGGGCGGTCGCACCACCCCGTCGGTGGTCGCGTTCTCGAAGACCGGCGAGGTCCTCGTCGGTGAGGTCGCCAAGCGCCAGGCCATCACCAACCCCGACCGCACCATCCGGTCGGTGAAGCGCCACATCGGCACCAACTGGTCGATCGACATCGACGGCAAGGCCTACAACTCGCAGGAGATCTCCGCCCGCATCCTGCAGAAGCTCAAGCGCGACGCCGAGGCGTACCTGGGCGACACCGTCACCCAGGCCGTCATCACCGTGCCCGCCTACTTCGGCGACGCCGAGCGCCAGGCCACCAAGGAGGCGGGCGAGATCGCCGGCCTCGAGGTGCTGCGCATCATCAACGAGCCCACCGCGGCCGCGCTCGCCTACGGGCTCGACAAGGACAACGACCAGACCATCCTCGTGTTCGACCTCGGGGGTGGCACCTTCGACGTGTCGATCCTCGACCTCGGCGAGGGCGTCTTCGAGGTCAAGTCGACCGCCGGCAACACCCACCTCGGCGGCGACGACTGGGACCAGCGCGTCATGGACTGGCTGGTCTCCGAGTTCAAGAACGCGCACGGCGTCGACCTCTCGGCCGACAAGATGGCCGTCCAGCGGCTGAAGGAAGCGGCGGAGAAGGCGAAGATCGAGCTGTCGTCGCTGCAGGAGACCACCGTCAACCTGCCGTTCATCACCGCCACCAGCGACGGCCCGCTCCACCTCGACCTCTCGCTCACCCGCGCCAAGTTCCAGGAGCTCACCTCCGATCTCCTCGAGTCGTGCCGCGGGCCGTTCGAGCAGGCCATCCGCGACGCCGGCCTCACCAAGGACGAGATCGACCGCGTGATCCTCGTGGGTGGGTCCACCCGCATGCCCGCGGTCGCCGACCTGGTCAGGGAGATCGCCGGGCAAGGACGCCGACAAGGGCGTCAACCCCGACGAAGCGGTCGCGGTCGGTGCTTCGCTCCAGGCCGGCGTGCTCAAGGGCGACGTGAAGGACATCCTCCTCCTCGACGTCACGCCGCTGTCGCTCGGCATCGAGACCAAGGGTCAGATCATGACCAAGCTCATCGATCGCAACACCACGATCCCGACCAAGCGCTCGGAGGTGTTCACCACCGCCGACGACAACCAGCCCAGCGTCGAGATCAAGGTGCTGCAGGGCGAGACGCGACATGGCGTACCGCAACAAGCTGCTCGGCACGTTCCAGCTCGTCGGCATCCCGCCGGCACCGCGCGGCGTGCCGCAGGTCGAGGTCACCTTCGACATCGACGCCAACGGCATCGTCCACGTGTCGGCCAAGGACCTCGGCACCGGTCAAGAGCAGAAGATGACCATCACCGGTGGCACCGCGCTCGGCAAGGACGAGATCGAGCGGATGATGAAGGAGGCCGAGGCGCACGCCGAGGAGGACCGCATCCGCCGTGAGGAGGCGGAGATCCGCAACAACGCCGACTCGCTCGTGTTCCAGACCGAGAAGCTCCTCAAGGACCAGGCCGACAAGGTCCAGCCCGACGACAAGGAGAAGATGGAGGCCGCGCTCAAGGAATTGAAGGACGCCTTGGCCGGTACCGACATCGAGGCGGTCAAGCGCGGCCACGAGAACCTGGTGAACGCCAGCCAGGAGTTCGCGCAGCGGCTCTACGCGCAGGCGCAGCAGGCCCAGAACGCAGCCGACGCCGGTGGAGCGCCGGGTGCCGGTGCGACCGCGGCCGACGACGACGAGGTCGCCGACGCCGAGATCGTCGACGAGCCCGGCGAGCAGAGCGCGTGAACGACGGACTGGAAGAGTTCGAGGACGAGTTGACGGCGGCGGAGGCCGAGGTCGCAGAGGCCGAGGCCGCCGTCGAGTCCGACCTGTCGCAGCTGGAGGTCGAGCGCAACGAGCTCGTCGACACGTTGCGGCGGGTCCAGGCCGACTTCGAGAACTACCGCAAGCGCGTCCTGCGCGAGCAGACCGCGCTGGTGGAGCGCGCCACCGAACGACTGGTCGAAGACCTCCTCCCGGTCCTCGACTCGTTCGACGGCGCGCTCGGCAGCCTGGCCGGCGTCGACTCCCCCGAGACCGAGAAGGTCCGCGACGGCGTGATGGGAATCCGCTCACAGTTCGTGTCGGTGCTGGAGAAGGCCGGGCTCGAGCGCATCGACGGCCGACGGCGCGCCGTTCGACCCCAACGAGCACGAGGCGGTGCTCCAGGACTCCGGCGCCGGTGAGCCGCACGTCGCCGAGACCATGCGCACGGGCTACCGCCTGAAGGGCCGCGTGCTGCGTCCCGCGATGGTCCGGGTGTCACACGGCGAGTGAAGTTGACGACGATGTCGAAGGCAGTGCAGAGAGCGAGTGCGTGAGATGGCACCGCAGCGGGAGTGGTTCGACAAGGACTACTACGCCGAGCTCGGCGTGTCGCCCGACGCGACCGAGAAGGACATCACGCGCGCCTACCGCAAGCTGGCGAAGCAGTTCCATCCCGACGCCAACGCGGGTGACAAGACCGCCGAGGACCGCTTCAAGGAGATCTCCGCCGCGCACGACGTGCTCGGCGACGCCGAGAAGCGCAAGGAGTACGACGAGGTTCGCGAGATGGTCGCGTCCGGAGTCGGCCCGGGTGGCCCTGGCGGGTTCGGGGGCTTCGGCGGTGCCGGCGGTCCCGGCGGCTTCGGCAACGTGCGCGTCGAGGACCTCGGCGACCTCGGTGACCTCGGGGGTCTCTTCGGCAACCTGTTCGGTGGTCGTGGTGGCCGGCGCGGTCGCAACGCGGGTCCCGTCGGTCCCCAGCGCGGGCACGACATCGAGACCGAGCTCCACCTCGACTTCCTCGACGCGGTGCACGGCATCACCACGTCGGTGAACATCACGTCGGAAGCGCCGTGCCACGTGTGCAACGGCACCGGTGCCAAGCCCGGCACGTTCCCGGAGCGCTGCCCGACCTGCAACGGCGCGGGTTCGGTCGCGGTCGACCAGGGACCGTTCTCGTTCTCCGAGGTCTGCCCCAGCTGCGGCGGCCGCGGCAGCGTGGTCAAGGACAAGTGCAAGAACTGCAAGGGTCGCGGCATCGAGGTGCGTCCGCGCACGGTGAAGGTGCGCATCCCCGCCGGGGTCGACGACGGCCAACGCATCCGCGTGAAGGGCCGGGGCACACCCGGGCTCAACGGCGGCCCGCCGGGCGATCTCTACGTGGTCGTGCACGTCGCGCCGCACCCGATCTTCGCCCGCAACGGCAAGTGGGATCTCACGGTGAAGGTGCCGATCACGTTCGCCGAGGCGGTGCTCGGCGCGCAGGTGAAGGTGCCCACGCTCGACGCGCCGGTCACGGTGAAGGTTCCGCCGGGCACCCAGACCGGCAAGACCGTTCGCGTACGCGGGCGCGGGATCCCGCGCGCGTCGGGAGATCCCGGCGCGCTGCTCGTCACGTTCGACGTCGTGGTGCCCCACGACCTCGACGATGACGCGCGCGCCGCGGTCGAGGAGCTGGCGACCAAGCTGCCGGGCAATCCGAGAGAGCACCTGGGGGTGTAGGTCATGGACGACGACCGGCGCGCGCTCTACATCATCTCGGTGGCGGCCGAGCTCGCCGGCGTCCACCCGCAGACCCTGCGCATCTACGAGCGCAAGGGGCTCATCGAGCCGAGCCGTACCGAGGGCCGCAGCCGCCGATACTCCGACCGCGACATCGCCCTGCTCCAGCGCATCCAGGAGCTCACCAACGACGGCGTGAGCCTGGCCGGGGTGCGGCGGATCCTCGAGCTCGAGGCCGAGGTCGAGGCGCTGCGCGGCCGCCTCGCCGCCCTCGACGACGCCCTGGTCCGGGCCCGCGACGAGGTCCAGACCGCCGTCCGCGACGTCCACCGCAGCTACCGGCGTGACCTCGTCCCGGTGAGCCGGGCGATGGTGAGGGTCCCCCGCCGCTGAGCGAGCGCCCTCGGTGCCACGGAGCGCAGCTTTTTCGGCCAGAAGCCCGGGATGTTCACGGAGCGTGGTCCCACGCCCGCCTGATCGCGTGGACGCGGACCCCGTCGAGCGACCTTCGGTGAACGGGGCATTGCGGATATCCCCCGACTGGTGACGCAGATGTGCGATTGTGGTAGACCGTCCCAGTCACGTACTGGGACTGGGCATCAAGATTGCGTTGACTCACGCCGAGCCATATGGATCGGCCGGAGCGAATGCCGATCGTCACTGAGGGAGAGAACCACGATGAAGTCGCAGGCTCGGAAGGCGCTCGGCGCGTTGATCGCCGTCGCATTGGCGATCTTCGCGTTCGCTGTGCCGCTCGCCGCGGAGCAAGCAGGCGACGTGCAGCAGCAGGCGTCGGGCGTCGACGCCTCGGTGCCGCCGTCGTCGCCGGGCGCGGGCAAGGTCCTGATCTTGGACAGCTCCGTCTCGGACGGCATCAACAGCACCGAGTCGGTGGACGCGCAGGCGCTCGGGTTGGGTGTCGACGTCGTCACCGACGCGACCTGGGCCGGAATGACCACGGGCCAGTTCGCGAGCTACCAGGCGATCATCATCGGTGACCCGCCCTGTGGCAGCAACACCAACTGGGCAGCGGCGAGCGCCAACACCGCGGTGTGGGCCCCCGCCGTGAACGGCAACGTCATCACGAACGGCACCGACCCCGTGCTGCACGGCCCGTCGCACCCGGGTGGCTTCGAGCTGGTGCAGAAGTCCGTCGCCTTCGCGGCCGCGGTCCCGGGGAAGACCGGGTTCTACGCCGACCTCAGCTGCTGGTCCCCCGCCACCGGCACGCCGGTCGACATCCTCAACGCGGTGGAGCCGGGCTGGACCGCCGGCCCCGCAGGCTGTGGTGACAGCATCGCGGTCGTCGCGACGAACCCGATCTTGTCCGGCCTCACCGACTCCGACCTCGAGGGTTGGGGCTGCTCGGTCCACGAGTTCTTCGACTCGTGGCCGGCCGACTTCGTGGTGATCGCGATCGACACCGACGCCGCTCCGCTCTACACCGCGCCCGACGGCACCGCGGGCTCGCCGTACATCCTCGGCCGGGGCGCGGGCCTCATCGCCGGTGACATCAACCTCACGCCCCCCACCGGAACGGCCGATGTCGGCTCGTCGTACGCGCTGACGGCCTTCGTCCAGTTCCAGGGCACGCCGCAGGTCGGCGCCACGGTGACGCTCACGTGCACCGGCGGTCCGAACGACGGGCTCTCGACGACGGCGGTCACCGACGACACCGGCAACGCCACGTTCACGCTGACCGCGGCGGGGCCGGGCACCGACACGTGCGTCGCTTCGTTCGTCAACCCGAATGCGGTGACGGAGACGTCGCCCGCGGCGACGATCGAGTGGACCGGAGCCCCGATCGTGATCATCCAACCCAGGTTCACCGGCTGACCGCAACGTCCGGAACAAGCTCGACCGCAACGGCCCGGCGCTCTCGCCGGGCCGTTGTGCTGAGTAGGCTGCGTGGCGCGAGCGCACGACCTCGTTCGTGACCGGTGCGGAGGTATTGGGTGTCCGAGGAGCTGCGACCACCCGTGAAGGCGCCGCGGCGACGATCGCCCGGCCCGTCGCGTCGTCGTACCGCGTTCGTGCTCGCGCGCGGCCTCCTCGTCGGGCTCGGGGCGATCGGGTTGGTCGTCGGCGTGCTCGCCGTCTTCGGTGACGACGGCTCGAGCGGGCCGAACGGCGCGGTGGCGGCAGCCGCCGATCAGCGGGTCCCCTCCGAGGGTGGCGCGCCGAGCCCGAGCACCACGGGAGCAACGAAGGCACCGACCGGCGGGGCGGCGAGCGACGCGGCGGGCTCGGCGCCGACGAACTCGGGTGGGACGACCCCGACGAGCACCGCGGCACCCGGCGGTCCGGGCTCGCCGTCGGCCGCCGCAGCAGGACCGTCAGCCGCACCGACACCCGACACGGGCTCGGTGCCCGGGCCGGTGGTGACGACGGCACCGCCTCCTCCTCCTCCACCCCCGCCGCCGCCACCGCCACCGCTCAACCCGTGGGTGAGCGTGTCGCCCAGCGGGGGCGGGGCGATGATCGTCTCGATGGGCGGCTTCGCTCCCGGCACCGGCTACACGATCGTCTGCAAGAACATCATCAACAGCGCGGTGGGTGAGTTCGGGAGCTACGGCGTGACCACCGACGGCTCGGGCGCGGCCACGAGCTCCGGCTGCTCCATGTCGACCCCTCCGCCCGGCTCCCACGAGTTCGCCCTCGTGTTCGGACCGGAGATGCCGTCCTTCGGCTTGAGCTCGAACCACTACCAGTTCTGACCGCGGAATAAACTTGACAGCGGTGTTGTCAACTTTGGGGAACGTATCGCCACACCCCGAGGTATCTCCATGCCGCTCGACCCCAACAAGCTGACCCGCAAGACCGGCGAGGCCCTCGGCGCCGCGCAGTCGCTGGCGCGCGAGCTCAACCACTCCCAGGTCACGCCCGAGCACCTGCTCGCCGCGCTCGTCGGCCAGCCCGAGAGCGTGGTGCTCCCGGTGCTCGAGCGCATCGGTGTGTCGGCCAAGACCGTCCGCGACCGTCTCGACGACGCCCTCGGGCGGATCCCCAAGGTCTACGGCGAGACGGCGCAGCAGGCGCAGCTGTCGGCCGAGGCCTACCGCGTGCTCGAGGCCGCCGACGCCGAGCGCTCCACGCTGGGCGACGACTACCTCTCCACCGAGCACCTCCTCCTCGCCATGAGCGAGGTCACCGGCGGCGTCGGCGACCTCCTCCGCGGCATGGGCGTCAGCCACGACGCCGTGCTCGGCGCGCTCCAGGAGGTGCGCGGCAGCCACCGCGTCACCAGCGAGAACCCCGAGGAGCAGTACCAGGCGCTCGAGAAGTACGGACGCGACCTCACCGAAGACGCCCGCAAGGGCAAGCTCGACCCGGTCATCGGCCGCGACGAGGAGATCCGGCGCGTCATCCAGGTGCTGTCGCGCCGCACCAAGAACAACCCGGTGCTGATCGGTGAGCCCGGTGTCGGCAAGACCGCCATCGCCGAGGGGCTGGCGCGTCGCATCGTCGAGGGCGACGTGCCCGAGAGCCTGCGCAACAAGCGGCTCATCGCGCTCGACATCGGGGCGATGGTCGCGGGCGCCAAGTACCGCGGCGAGTTCGAAGACCGCATGAAGGCCGTCCTCAAGGAGATCGTCGACAGCGACGGCGAGGTCGTCACCTTCGTCGACGAGCTGCACACGATCGTCGGTGCCGGTGGCGCCGAGGGCGCGGTCGACGCCGGCAACATGATCAAGCCGATGCTGGCGCGCGGCGAGCTGCGCATGATCGGCGCGACCACGCTCGACGAGTACCGCAAGTACATCGAGAAGGACCCCGCGCTGGAGCGGCGCTTCCAGCAGGTCTTCGTGGGCGAGCCGTCGGTCGAAGACACCGTCGCCATCCTGCGTGGGCTCAAGGAGCGCTACGAGGTGCACCACGGGGTGCGCATCCAGGACGCCGCGCTGGTCGCGGCGGCGGTGCTGTCGCACCGCTACATCCCGGCCCGCCAGCTCCCCGACAAGGCCATCGACCTGATCGACGAGGCCGCGTCGCGCCTGCGCATCGAGATCGACTCGATGCCGTTCGAGATCGACGTGGTCGAGCGCCGCATCCGCCAGCTCGAGATCGAGAAGGCGGCGCTGGCCAAGGAGACCGACGAGCCGTCGAAGCAGCGGCTCGCCGCGCTCGAGGAGGAGCTCGCCACGCTGGCCGAGGAGCGCGACGCGATGGTCGCGCACTGGCAGAACGAGAAGGACGCCATCGCCGAGATCCGCGACCTCAAGGAGCGACTCGAGACCGCGCGCACCGAGGCCGAGAAGGCCGAGCGCGAGGGCGACCTCGAGCGGGCCGCGCAGCTGCGCTACGGCACGATGCGCGAGCTCGACGCCGAGATCGCGGAGAAGACCCAGCGCCTGGACGAGCTCCAGTCCGAGCAGCAGATGCTGAAGGAGGAGGTCGACGAGGAGGACGTCGCCGAGATCGTCGCCAAGTGGACCGGCATCCCCGTGAGCCGGCTCATGGAGGGCGAGATGAGCAAGCTCGTGCGCATGGAGGACGTGCTGCACGCGCGGGTCATCGGTCAGGACGACGCGGTGACCGCGGTCGCCAACGCCATCCGTCGGTCACGCGCCGGGCTGTCCGACCCGAACCGGCCGATCGGCTCGTTCCTGTTCCTCGGCCCGACCGGCGTCGGCAAGACGGAGCTCGCGCGCACGCTCGCCGACTTCCTCTTCGACGACGAGCAGGCGATGGTCCGCATCGACATGTCGGAGTACCAGGAGAAGCACAACGTGTCGCGCCTGGTCGGCGCGCCTCCCGGCTACGTCGGCTACGAGGAGGGCGGTCAGCTCACCGAGGCGGTGCGGCGCCGGCCCTACGCGGTCGTGCTGCTCGACGAGGTCGAGAAGGCGCACCCCGACGTGTTCAACGTGCTGCTCCAGCTGCTCGACGACGGCCGCCTCACCGACGGTCAGGGTCGCACCGTCGACTTCACCAACACCGTGCTGATCATGACGAGCAACCTCGGCGGTGGTGCCGACGAGGCGGTCGTGATGAACGTCGTGCACAACCACTTCAAGCCCGAGTTCCTCAACCGCATCGACGAGATCGTGGTGTTCCACCGGCTGGACGAGGCGCACATCGAGCGCATCGTCGACGATCCAGGTGGAGCAGCTGCGGGCTCGGCTCGCCGAGCGCAACCTGGGGCTCGAGCTCACCGAGACGGCGCTGGCGCACATCGCCACGACCGGGTACGACCCCGACTTCGGGGCCCGGCCGCTCAAGCGGGTGATCCAGCGCGAGATCAGCGACCCGATCGCGCTGGCGCTGCTCAAGGGCGAGTACCACGACGGCGACATCGTCGTGGTCGACGCCACCGCCGACGGCACCCTGACCTTCAGCAGCCGACGACCCGTCGCCGTCGAGTAAGACCCTCCCTCGACGAGCACACCTGCTCGGGAGGAATTCGGGTCGGGGGTCGACTACGATCCCGTCAACGTGACACCTGTTGACGGGTTACGTGGGGGGCAGTCGTGCCGGGCACGGTGATCGTCGGCACCCAGTGGGGTGACGAAGGCAAGGGTCGGTTCACCGACTACCTCGCGCAGGAGAGCGTCCTCGTCGTCCGCTACCAGGGTGGGCACAACGCGGGACACCGCATCGTCGTCGACGACGAGGTGTTCGCGCTGCAGCTCGTGCCGAGCGGCGTGCTGTACCCGCACGTCACCGCGATCATCGGCAACGGCGTCGTCGTCGACCCCGCGGTGCTCATCGACGAGCTCGACATGCTCGAGGGCAAGGGCGTCGACACGTCGCGCGTGAAGCTCTCGGGCAACGCGCACCTGATCATGCCGTACCACCAGGAGCTCGACCGCGTCACCGAGCGCTTCCTCGGGCAAGAACAAGCTCGGCACCACCAAGCGCGGCATCGGCCCTGCCTACGCCGACAAGGCGATGCGCGTCGGCCTGCGCGTGCAGGACCTGCTCGACGCGAAGATCTTCCGCGAGAAGCTCGACCTCGCGCTGCGCGAGAAGAACGGCGTGCTCACCAAGGTCTACAACCGGCTCCCGCTCGACGCCGACGAGATCTGCGAGCAGTACCTGGCGATGGTGCCGCGGCTCGAGCCGCTGATCGACGACACCGTGCACCTCGTGCACGAGGCGCTCGACGCCGGTCGCCCGGTGCTGTTCGAGGGCGCGCAGGCCACGTACCTCGACCTCGACCACGGCACCTATCCGTTCGTCACGTCGTCGAACCCGATCGCGGGCGGCGTCGTGCACCGGCGCGGGCGTCGGCCCGCTGGCGATCGACGCGGGTCATCGGCGTGGTCAAGGCCTACGTCACCCGCGTCGGCAGCGGTCCGTTCCCCACCGAGCTGTTCGAGGGCGACGCGGTGGGCGACGTGCTCGTCGAGCGGGGCCACGAGTTCGGCACCAACACCGGTCGCCGCCGGCGTCCCGGGCTGGCTCGACCTCGTGATGCTGCAGCCACGCGGTGCGGCTCAACACGTGCACCGAGATCGCGATCACCAAGCTCGACGTGCTGGCGCCGTTCGCCGAGCTCAAGGTGTGCGTCGCCTACGAGGGCGACGACGGCACGCGCTACGACCACGTGCCGTACCACCAGTCGGTGCTGCACAAGGTGCGGCCGGTCTACGAGACGCTGCCCGGCTGGCAGTGCGACATCGACACGGTGCGAGCGCGTCGACGACTTCCCGCCCGAGGCGCGCGACTACCTGCGCTTCGTCGAGGCCACGGTCGCGGCGTGCCGATCAGCTTCGTGGGCGTCGGCCCCGACCGCGCCCAGACCGTCGTGCTGCCCCGCCGCTGAGCATGACGAGAACGTCCTGCGTCGTCGGGATCCGGCGGGCGCGAGCACGCGCTCGTGTGGGCGCTGCGCCGTTCGCCCGGCGCGCCCGAGGTGTTCGCCGCGCCCGGCAACCCGGGCATCGCCGAGCTGGCGTTGTGCTTCCCGATCGATCCGGCCGATCCCGCCGCGGTCGCGCAGCTGGCCGACGACCTCGCCGTCGACCTCGTGGTGGTCGGCCCCGAGGTCCCGCTCGTCGCGGGCGTCGCCGACGCCGTGCGCGGCACGCGGCCTGCTGGTGTTCGGCCCCGGCGCCGCCGGCGCGCGGCTCGAGGGTTCGAAGGCGTGGATGAAGGAGGTGCTCGCCGACGCCGGGCGTGCCCACCGCGCGCCACGCGACGTTCGGCGACGACGAGGACGACCGCGCGCTGGCGTTCCTCGAGAGTTCGCGCCGCCGTACGTGGTGAAGACCGACGGGCTCGCCGCGGGCAAGGGCGTGGTCGTCACCGAGTCGCTCGCCGACGCACGCGACGCGGTGCGCGCCTACCTCTCGGGTGAGGCGTTCGGCGACGCCGGCCGCACGCTCGTGATCGAGGAGGGCCTCACCGGGCCCGAGCTGTCGCTGCTCGTCCTGTGCAACGGCGATCCCGACGGCGCGGTCCCGCTCGCGCCGGCGCAGGACTTCAAGCGCATCGGCGACGGCGACACCGGACCCAACACCGGCGGCATGGGCGCGTACTCGCCGGTGCCGATCGTCGGGCGCCGACGTCGTCGACGACGTCATGGACCGCGCGGTGCGACCCGACGCTGCGCTGGCTGGCCGCGCACGACATCGAGTACCGCGGCGTGCTCTACGCGGGGCTGATGCTCACCGCCGACGGCCCGAAGGTCATCGAGTACAACGTGCGCTTCGGCGACCCCGAGTGCCAGGTCGTGGTGCCGCGGCTCGCGAGCGACCTCGCCGAGCTGCTGCGCGGCCGCGGCCGCGCGGCGAGCCGCCGCGGTGCGAGTTCGTCGACGACGCGTGCGTCACCGTCGTGCTCGCGAGCGAGGGGTACCCGGCCTCGCCGCGCACCGGCGACGTGATCGACGGTCTCGACGCCGCCGGCGCGTCGACGGTGTCACGTGTTCCACGCCGGCACGGCGCGCGACGCCGACGGTGACGCGATCCTGACCGCCGGCGGGCGCGTGCTCGACGTCACCGCGACGGGCGCCGACCTCGCCGACGGCGCGCGACGCGCGCCTACGACGCGGCCGACGCAGATCTCGTGGCCCGGCATGCAGTTCCGCGCGCGACATCGCCGCGCGCCGCGGCCGCGAAGCGGGCTGCGGAGCCCGAACGCCGCGGCTCAGCGAACCCGGCGCCGGGTCCGCACTCCCGGCGATGACCAGCGAGCAGGGGATGCAGCGCAGCGGCGCCACCGTCCTTCGGCGGGGGGACGAGGCACACCGCGCACCAGTGTTGGCCACACTCGTCGCATTGCGCGACGGCGTGCTCGGTCCAGTGCTTGGTGCAGTTCTTCACCGCCGACGGCCTCCTCGCCCCATCGTGTCGCCGCCGATCGCCTGCCGACGTGCCCTCGCGAGGGCGGGTCCGCGCCGTTCCCGGCTCGTAGAGTGTTCGGCAGGAGGAAGGCCCCCTTGATCGCCCGCTACTCGCTGCCCGAGATGGCCGGCCTCTTCACCGACGAGGCCCGGTTCGGCGCCTGGCTCGAGGTCGAGATCCTCGCCACCGAGGCGTGGGCCGAGCTCGGGGTGGTGCCCGCCGGCCGACGCGGTCGCGGTCCGCGAGCGGGCCGGTTTCGACGTCGCCGCGATCGACGAGCGCGAGCTGATCACCGAGCACGACGTCGCCGCGTTCGTCGACGTGGTGCAGGAGCGGGTCGGCAGCCCGGCGGGCGCGCTGGGTGCACTACGGCCTCACGTCGAGCGACGTCGTCGACACCGCGCTCGTCGGTGCAGCTGGTCGCGGGCGCGCGACCTCCTGATCGACGCCGCCGACGCGCTCGAGGCGCGCGATCGCCGCCCAGGCCCACGAGCTACCGCGACACCCCGATGGTCGGGCGCACGCACGGCATCCACGCCGAGCCCACCACGTTCGGCGTGAAGCTCGCGCTGTGGGCGCTGCAGGTGCGCCGCGACCGCGAGCGGCTCGCGCCGGGCCCGCGCGCGCGATCGCGGTCGGCAAGCTCTCGGGCGCGGTCGGCACCTACTCCAACATCGATCCCGCGGTCGAGGCGTACGTGTGCGAGCGCTCGGGCTCACGCCGGTGCCCGCCACCCAGGTGCTCGCCCGCGACCGTCACGCCGAGCTGCTCTACGCGTGCGCGTCGGTCGGCGCGACCGTCGAGTCGTTCGCGCTCGAGATCCGCCACCTCCAGCGCACCGAGGTGCGCGAGGTCGAGGAGCCGTTCCGCGCCGGGACGCAGAAGGGCTCCGAGCGCGATGCCGCACAAGCGCAACCCGGTGAAGAGCGAGCAGCTCTGCGGTCTCGCCCGGGTGCTGCGCGGCAACCTCAGGCCGGGCTCGAGAACGTCGCGCTGTGGCACGAGCGCGACATCTCGCACTCGTCGGTCGAGCGGATCATCCTCCCCGACTCGCTGCCTGCTCGCCTACTACGTGCTGGTGAAGTTCCGCTCGATCGTCGAGGGCATGCACGTGTACCCCGAGCGCATGATCGAGAACCTCGACGCGTCGTACGGGCTCGTGTTCAGCCAGCCGGTGCTGCTCGCGCTGGTCGAGTCGGGCATGACGCCGTGACGACGCGTACCGCATGGTGCAGCGCAACGCGATGACGCACGTGGGAGGAGCGCCGGCCGTTCCTCGACGTGCTGCGCGAGGACGCGGAGGTCGTCGACGACGCTGGGCGACGAGCGGCTCGCCGCCTGCTTCGACCTCGAGCGCGCGCTCGCGCAACGTCGGCCGCACCTTCGACGCCCTCGACGAGCCGCTCGCGCGCCCGAGGCTCGGACCGGCGCTGACTGAGCGAGCTCTCGCTCCCGCACCACTACTCGGGCAAGGTCCGCGACCTCTACGACGTCGGCGACGACCGCATGCTCATGGTCGCGTCCGACCGCGTCTCGGTGTTCGACGTCGTGCTCCCCGACCTGATCCCCGACAAGGGCCGGGTGCTCACCGCGCTCTCGACGTTCTGGTTCGAGCAGACCGCCGACCTGCTCCCCAACCACCTGGTGTCGTCCGACCCCGCCGACTTCCCCGGCCGCGGCGGCCCGACGTCGACGGCCGGGCGATGCTCGTGCGCGCGGCACCGAGCCGGTGCGGATGGAGTGCATCGCCCGCGGCTACCTGTTCGGCTCGCGCGTGGTCCGAGTACCAGGAGCCCGGCACGGTGCAGGGCCGCGCGCTGCCCGCCGGGCTGCGCGAGGCCGAGCAGCTCCCCGAGCCGCTCTTCACGCCGACCACCAAGGCCGACGACGGCCACGACCTCCCGCTGTCCGACGCCGAGGCCGTCGCGCTGGTCGGCGACGACCTCTTCGAGCAGCTGCGCGACGCTCACGCTCGCGATCTACGCAGTTCGGCGCCGCGCACGCCGCCGAGCGCGGGCTCATCCTCGCCGACACGAAGTTCGAGTTCGGCGACGATCGACGGCGAGCTGCTGCTCATCGACGAGATGCTCACGCCCGACTCGTCGCGCTACTGGCCGGCCGACGAGTACGCGGTCGGCGCCTCGCCGCCGTCCTTCGACAAGCAGTACGTGCGCGACCACTACCTGTCGATCGGCTGGGACCAGGACGCCGCCGGCGCCGCACGTGCCCGACGACGTGATCGCGGGCACCCGGGCGCGCTACGTCGAGGCCTACGAGCGGGTCACCGGGCTCAGCTTCGACGACTGGTACGGAGAGCGAACGCATGAGATACGCGCGTCCGCATCGACGTCACCCACCTGCCCGGCGTCCTCGACCCGCAGGGCGCCACCGTCGAGCGCGCGCTCCCCGCGCTCGGCTACGCGAACGTGAGCGCAGGTGTCGATCGCCAAGACCATCCGCCTCGTGCTCGACGCCGACTCGCGACGACGCCGCGCGCGCGCAGGTCGACGAGATGTGCCACCGCCTGCTCGCCAACCCGGTGATCGAGCGCTACACCGTCGAGATCGACGAGGTGGTGGCAGCGACGTGAGCGGGCAACATGATGAGCGCGCGAGTCGGCGTCGTCCTGTTCCCGGGCACCAACTGCGAGCTCGACGTGCAGTCGGGCGGTCGAGCGCTCGGCGGCGAGGCCGAGCTGCTCTGGCACGGCGACCGCACCGTGCGCGGCGTCGACGCGGTGGTCGTGCCCGGCGGGTTCGCGCACGGCGACTACCTGCGCACCGGCGCGATCGCCCGGTTCTCGCCGGTGATGGACGCGGTCGCCGAGTTCGCCGCCGGCGGTGGTCCGGTCGTCGGGATCTGCAACGGCTTCCAGGTGCTCACCGAGGCGGGGCTGCTCCCGGGCGCGCTGCAGAAGAACGCCGGCCTCACGTTCGTGTGCGACACCGTCGAGCTCGAGGTCGAGAGCACGCGCGTCGGTGCTCACCAACCGCGCCGAGCCCGGCGACGTGCTGCGCATCCCGATCAACCACTTCGAGGGCAACTACGTCTGCGACGCCGAGACGCTGGCCGCGCTCCGGGCCGAGGACCGCATCGTGGTGCGCTACGTGGAGAACCCCAACGGCAGCCTCGACGACATCGCCGGCATCTGCAACGAGGCCGGCAACGTGGTCGGCCTCATGCCCCACCCCGAGCGCGCCAGCGACGTCCTGCTCGGCAGCGCCGACGGCGTCGTGCTGCTCGAGTCCGCTGCTCGCGGCGGCCGCGGTCGCACGGGCGTGACGGCGCAATCAGGAACCCCGCGAGATCCCGGCCTTCTTGAGCACGTCGGCCGGCACGCCCAGCTCGCGCCACGCGGCGTACGAGATGCCCTTGCGCTCGGCGTACTTCGCCGCCGTCTTCACGAAGTGCGCTCTCGAGCCCGGTCAGGTCGACCTTGGTGCCCATCGCCTCGAGCTCCTTCTGCGAGGTCCATGCGCTCCTGGACCAATTGGAGCTGTTGGAGCGCCGATCGCCGTCGGCGAGGCGGTGTCGATGGCGGCGAGGCGCTTCGTCGATCGACTCCGGCGTGCGGCGGCGGCCCCGCCGGGGGCGGTTCTGCTGCGAGCGCCTCCAGGTAGTTCTTCGACCGCGCGGCCCTCGGATTGCGACCTTCGGCGAGCGCGGCTTTGTGCTGCGCGGTCATCGTGCGCGTCGTGGTCTTTGCCATGGCCTGCTCCCGTCGAATCGGTGGCGTCAGGCCCGCCCGTCCTTTTCGTGTCTATCACCGTCGTCCAGTATTTGAACATAATGTCAGAGCGTGATCGCGTTCAGACCTTTCGGGCAAACGGGCACTTCGGCTACGATGCAGCCCGACCCATGACGCTCGAACCCCTGCACCGGCAACTCGGACTCACCGACGACGAGCTCGCGGCCGTCGTCGAGCTGCTCGGCCGCGAGCCCACCGAGCTCGAGCTCGCGATGTACGCGGTGATGTGGTCGGAGCACTGCTCCTACAAGTCGTCGAAGCGCCACCTCGGCCGGTTCCCCACCGAGGCGCCGTGGGTGCTCGTCGGTCCCGGTGAGGGCGCGGGCGTGATCGACGTCGGCGACGGCCTCGCGGTCGCGATCCGCATCGAGAGCCACAACCACCCGTCGGCGGTCGAGCCCTACCAGGGCGCGGCGACCGGCGTCGGCGGCATCATCCGCGACATCTTCTCGATGGGCGCGCGTCCGATCGCGCTGATGGACCCGCTGCGCTTCGGTCCGCTCGACGACGCCCGCACCCGCTACCTGTTCGAAGGGCGTCGTCGCCGGCATCAGCGGCTACGGCAACGCGGTCGGCGTGCCCGACCGTCGGCGGCGAGGTCGTGTTCGACGAGTGCTACCGCGACAACCCGCTCGTCAACGTGCTGTGCCTCGGCGTGCTGCCGGTCGAGCGGCTCGTGCTGGCCAAGGCCGAGGGCGTCGGCAACCTCGCGGTGCTGCTCGGATCGGCCACCGGGCGCGACGGCATCGGCGGCGCGAGCGTGCTCGCGTCGGCCGGCTTCGACGAGGGCGCCGAGGCCAAGCGCCCGTCGGTGCAGGTCGGCGACCCGTTCGAGGAGAAGAGGCTCATCGAGGCGTGCCTCGAGCTGCTCGACGCCGGGCTCGCCATCGGCGTGCAGGACCTCGGCGCCGCCGGCATCTCGTGCGCGGCGTCGGAGACCGCGGCGAAGACCGGCGCGGGCATGGACGTCGACCTCGCGCGCATGCCCAAGCGCGAGCCGGGCATGAACCCCGTCGAGGTGATGACGTCGGAGAGCCAGGAGCGCATGCTCGCGATCGTCACCCCCGAGAACCTCGACGAGGTGCTCGCGCTGTGCCAGCGGTGGGAGATCCGGGCGTCGGTGATCGGCCGGGTCACCGACACCGGCCGCTTCCGCGTCTACGACGGCCTGTTCGACGCGGTCGGCGTGCCGGGCGCGAACCCGCCGCCGCCGCGCGGCGACGACGCCGCCGGAGGTGTCGTCGGACCGCAGCCCGTCGCCGACGTCCCGATCGGCAGCCTCGGCGACGGACCGCGTCTACGACCGCCCGCTCGCCGCGCCCGCCGACCGCGCCGCGCGTGCACGCCGACGATCCCGGCGCCGGTGCTCGCGCAGCGGTTCCCGCGCGGGCACCGACCTCTCGGCCGAGCTGCTCGCGCTGCTCGCGTCGCCGAACATCGCCGACAAGTCGTGGGTGTACCGCCAGTACGACCACCAGCTGTTCCTCAACACCGTGGTCGGGCCCGGTGGCGACGCCAGCCGTGCTGCGGCTCAAGGGCACCGCCGCGCGCGCTCGCGCTCTCCACCGACGGCAAGGCGCGGTTCTGCGCGCTCGACCCGCGCACCGGCGCGCCGGCTCGCGGTGCTCGAAGCGGCGCGCAACCTCGCGTGCGCGGGCGCGGCGCCCAAGGCGCTGGTGAACTGCCTCAACTTCGGCAACCCGGAGCACCCCGAGGTGATGTGGCAGTTCTCCGAGGTCGTCGACGGCATGAGCGACGCGTGCCGCGCGCTCGGCATCCCCGTCGTCGGCGGCAACGTCAGCTTCTACAACGAGTCGCGCGGCGCCGACATCGACCCGACGCCGGTGGTCGGCGTGGTCGGCCTCATCGACGAGCTGCACCTCGGCCGCCGCCCGGCCCCGTGCTCCGCGACGGCGACCGCATCGTGCTGCTCGGTCACACCGAGCCCGAGCTCGGCGGTTCCGAGTGGGCCGACCTGCACGGCCTGCGCGGCGGCACGCCGCCCGTCGCCGACCTCGACGGTCGCGCGGCCGCTGCACGAGCTCGTCGCCGCGCTCGTCGTCGCGACGCGATGGTCACCGGCGTGCACGACTGCTCCGACGGCGGCCTCGCGGTCGCGCTGGCCGAGATGGCGATCGCCGGCGGGTGCGGGTTCACCGTCGCGTCGCGGTCCGAGCTGGTGCCGTCGCTCGCGTGGTTCTCCGAGTCGGCGTCGCGCGTCGTCGTGCTCTCGGTCGCCGCCGGCAGGCCGACGACCTCGTCGAGCGGGCCCGCGGCCGCCGACGTCCCGGCGCAGCGCCTCGGCGACGCCGGCGGTGACCGCCTCGTCGCCGACGGCGCCTTCGCGGTCCCCCTGGCCGACGCCGACCCACGCCTGGCGCGACGCCCTCCCGACCGCCCTCGGCCATCCGCCGCTCCCGCTCGGTGGGATTGGCCGGGAATCGACCCCGTGGAATGCGGGGTTGACCTCGGGGTGCGTGGGAGACTCGCAGCGGTGAACGACCCCCAGATCGGCCACGCCTGTGGCGTCTTCGGCGTCTACGCGCCGGGCCAGCCCGTCGCGCACCTCACCTACCTCGGCCTGTACGCGCTGCAGCACCGGGGCCAGGAGTCGGCCGGGATCGCGGTGAGCGACGGCGAGACCATCACCGTGTCGAAGGACATGGGCCTCGTCACCCAGGTGTTCGACGAGCGCCGGCTCGCCCCGCTCGCAGGGCCACCTCGCGATCGGGCACATCCGCTACTCCACCACCGGGTCGAGCAGCTGGCGCAACGCGCAGCCGGTGTACCGCTCGGTCGGCGACGCCGGCTTCGCGCTCGGCCACAACGGCAACCTCACCAACACCGCTGAGCTCGCCGAGCGGCTCGGCATGCTGCCGGGCATCGTACCCGGCGAGACCGAGTCTCGACTCCACCACCGACTCCGCGCTCGTCGCCGAGCTCATCGCCCACGAGTGCGCGTCCGAGCCGCGCTCCGACGGCCGCGACCTCGAGCTCGCGCTCGAGCAGGTGCTGCCCGCAGCTCGCGCGGCGGGTTCTCGTTCGTGCTGATGGACGACGCGCACCTCATCGGCGTGCGCGACCCGCACGGCTTCTGGCCGCTCGTGCTCGGGCGGCTCGAGCGGCGGCTGGGTGCTCGCGAGCGAGACCGCCGCGCTCGACATCGTCGGCGCGCACTTCGTGCGCGAGGTCGAGCCCGGCGAGATGGTCGTGATCGACGCGTCGGGCGTGCACAGCGAGCACGTTCGCCGAACCCGACCCGAAGCTCTGCCTGTTCGAGTTCGTCTACTTCGCGCGTCCCGACACCATGCTCTACGGCCACAGCGTGCACGCGGCGCGCCAGCGCATGGGTGAGGAGCTGGCCCGCCAGGCGCCGGTCGCACGCCGACATGGTGATGCCGGTCCCCGAGTCCGGCATCCCCGCCGCGCAGGGCTACGCCGCGCGCGCCGGCATCCCCTACGGCGACGGGCTGGTGAAGAACCGCTACGTCGGCCGCACGTTCATCCAGCCGAACCAGAAGCAGCGCGGGCCAGGGCGTGCGGCTGAAGCTCAACCCGCTGCCGGAGAACATCCGGGGCAAGAGGCTCGTCGTGGTCGACGACTCGATCGTGCGCGGCACCACCACGCGAGCAGGTCGTGCAGATGCTGCGCGAGGCCGGCGCGGCCGAGGTGCACTTCCGCGTGTCGTCGCCGCCGTACAAGTGGCCGTGCTTCTACGGCATGGACACCGGCGAGCCGCTCCGAGCTGCTCGCCGCCGACCTGTCGGTGGGCGAGATCCGCGACTTCCTCGGCGTCGACTCGCTCGCCTACCTCGAGCTCGACCGGCTCACCGCACGCCACCGGCGCGTCGCCCGACTCGTTCTGCACCGCGTGCCTCTCGGGCGACGTACCCGGTGCCGGTGCCGATCACCGACTCCAAGCTCGCGCTCGAGGACGACGCCGCGGCCACCATCGCCTCCGCGCCTCGATGACGGCGCCGAGCCCGACGACCGACGCACCGCTGACGTACGCGGACGCGGGCGTCGACATCGCCGCCGGCGAACGCGCCGTCGAGCTCATCAAGGAGCACGTGCGCTCGACGTTCCGGCCCGAGGTCGTCGGCGACATCGGCGGGTTCGGCGGGCTCTTCGCGTTCGACGCCCGTCCGTTCGAGCACCCGCTGCTCGTGTCGTCGACCGACGGCGTCGGCACGAAGTCGCTCATCGCGCGCCTCACCGGTCGCTACGACACGATCGGCATCGACCTCGTCGCGATGTCGGTCGACGACATCGCGGTGCAGGGCGCCGAGCCGCTGTTCTTCCTCGACTACATCTCGATCGGCAAGCTCGTCCCCGAGATCGTCGACGACATCGTCGCCGGCGTCGCGCGACGGATGCCGTCGAGGCCGGGCTGCGCGCTGCTCGGTGGCGAGATGTCGGAGCACCCCGACCTGATGGAGCCGGGCGAGTTCGACCTCGTCGGGTTCGCGGTCGGCGTCGTCGAGCGCGGCGAGGTGCTGCCGCGCGGCGGTGAAGCCGGGCGACGTCGTGGTCGGGTTCGCCAGCCCCGGGCTGCGCTGCAACGGCTACTCGCTCGCCCGCAAGGCGCTGCTCGACCGCGCCGGCCGTCGCCTCGACGACCCCGCGTGGAAGGGTGCGCACCACTCGCTCGGCGACGAGCTGCTCCGCCCGAGCGTGATCTACGCCCCGGCGATGCGGAAGCTGCGCGAGCACGTCGACGTGCACGCCTTCGCGCACGTCACCGGCGGCGGCATCCCCGACAACCTCGCCCGGGTGCTCCCGGCGCACTGCGACGCCGCGCTGCACCGTCGCGGACTGGGAGGAGCCGCGCATCTTCGCCGAGATCCAGGCGGCCGGCGACGTGCCCGACGACGAGATGGAGCACGTCTTCAACCTCGGTCTCGGAATGCTGGCAATTGTCGCACCTGAGGACCGCTTCGCTACCCTCGACTCCATACGTGCCGCAGGTCACGAATCCTGGATTGTCGGAGAGGTGTCAGAAGGCCGCGGTCGGGTAAGTATCACCGACTGAGCCTGGCACGGGGCGACCCGCCCGAATGGGCATGGAAGCTGCTACTCTGCCCATACGGGACCGATCCCTCCGAGCCCCCCAGCGCGGATCCGAATCGACTGCGAGGATTTCATGCCCCAGAACCCCGCTCCCGAGCCCGAGCAACTGCTCACCCCGTCCGAAGTCGCGGCCATGTTCCGCGTGAACCCCAAGACGGTCACCCGTTGGGCTCGCGCCGGCAAGATCTCGGCCATCCGTACCCTCGGTGGCCATCGGCGCTTCCGGGCGTCGGAGATCCGCAAGTTCCTCGAGCAGGTCGACGAAGCGCACGACGAAGCCTGACGGCTACGACTGCAACTTCTTGAGGATCAGCTTCGCCTGCGCCTTCATGCCCGCGCCGTTCGGGTGGAACATGAAGGCAGGTGACGCCGGTACCTGGCCCTCGACCCATCGTTGGTCGGGCGCGGCGCAGGCATCGTGGCCCTTGGGCGTGTAGCTCTCCACGTAGTCGACCTTCGCGGTCGCGGCCGCCTGCTTGATGATCGTGTGCAGCTTGTCGCCGAAGCCGACGAGGTACTTCATGTCGGCGGGTTGCATGGGCACGCTCGGCGGGCACGGGGTCGCCGACGGCGGGAGCACGCGCAGGTAGGGCAGCACGACGACCCGCGCCTTCGGCGCCTTCTCCTTGATCGCGTTCAACGTGTTCGCCATCTTCCCGGGCAGCGTCGCGAGCGCTGCGTCGACGTCCTGCGGATTCAGCGTGGTCCCGACGCAGCTCTCGCCGTTGGCTCCGGCGCTGGAGCAGCCGAGGTTCGAGACGGTGTAGTTCACGTCGTTGCCCCCGATGGTGATCGTGACCAGCTTCGTGTCGGGCGTGAGCGCCTCGATCTGTGGGGGATGCACGCCGTTGGGCTGGGTGAGGATCTGGTCGGTGGTCGTGGCCCCGCACGTCACGTCGGTCAGCGACAGCTTCAGCTTGGCCGCGACGATGCTCGGGTAGTTGTTGGTCGAGCGCAGGCACGACTGGTCGGCGACGTCGAGGATGGCCGGGCCCGATGCGAACGAGCTCCCGAGCGCCACGTACGTGTCGCCGGGCCGCAAGGCCTGTGTCGACGCGGCCGACGCCGAGGTGGCGAACGGCGCGGCCGTTGCCATCACCAACGTGACGATCACGACGGGTCGGAGGTACCGGGCCACGGGTGCAACGTACTGCGATCTCACCGTGCGCTGTGGCCGGGGCCGTCGACGGTGAGCGTGGGGTTGACCCCACCATCACCACACCGGGATGCGCCACTGCCGAGCCGGGCGCACGTCGTGAGCGTGTGGCCGTGTTCGCCCGAGTCCTCGGTCCGTGGCGCCGATCGTCAACTTGGTGGACGCTCACCCACCTGACCACCGACGTCGTGGTCGGACCGGTG
This sequence comes from uncultured Actinomycetes bacterium, assembly GCA_963725775.1. Lineage (GTDB taxonomy): Bacteria > Actinomycetota > Acidimicrobiia > IMCC26256 > DASPTH01 > DASUAS01. The sequence continues at coordinate 698,012 of CAVRZT010000003.1, read as the reverse complement.
GCGTTCTGCGTCGTGCTCTCGTTGCTCGTGGGCTCGGCCGCGCTCCTCATCACCTTCTTCCTCGCGCTCCCCGTGATCTGGCTGCTCTTCGTCGCCTCGCGTGGGTTCGCCCGGCTCGAACGCAGTCGGTGCGCGGCGCTGCTCGGCTTGCACCTCGCCGACCCGGTCCCACCGTTCCGCGCGGGATCCTGGTGGCCTGTCGACGGCGTGCACCGCAGTGGCGGTGGTGGTGTGTCGACCGTCTGGTTCCCCCGGGTGGTCACCCGCGACGAAGCCCTGGCCGAGCAGCGCTCGGACCAGGGCGATCGCGGTGGTGGCCGGGACCGGCGTCGATCCGGTGACCCCACGCTTTTCGGCGCGTGCTCTGCCGACTGAGCTACCCGGCCTCGCGAAGACCGCCGCCGAAGCGACGGTCTTCCGCGGTCCTGACGGGATTTGAACCCGCGGCCTCCGCCTTGACAGGGCGGCGTGCACTCCAAACTGCACCACAGGACCAGATGAGCCGACGCCAGTGTCGTGCACGGCGCCGACGTGCCCCCAGGGGAGTTCGAATCCCCGTTACCGCCTTGAAAGGGCGGCGTCCTGGGCCACTAGACGATGGGGGCTCGGCCTCACCTGAGGCAGCGCATCGTAGCAGGACGGCCTCAGGCCTCCCGACCCGATGTCCCGCCGAACGGACGGTTCTCCACCAGACGACAGCCGCTCCCGCCGCAGCGCCGCAGCTGCGACGATGCGGTGGGCCAGCTGCCCGCTCCAGCGCCGGGTGGGTTCCGGCCAGGTTGACGATCTCGTCGGGGTCGGTCGCGCAGGTCGTAGAGCTCGCGGTCGCCGTTGGCGTACTCCACGTAGAGGAGGTGGCCGGTGCGGATGGCGTCGTAGTCGGGGATCTCGGCGCCGCGGTTCAGCAGCATGGTGTCGCGGATCTCCCGGCGTCGGCCGGTACCGTCGGGTCGCCTGTCGGGGTCGGGCGGCTCGAGCGTCGAGTGCTTCCGCCGGGCGACGCGGGCCGGTTCCGGCTCACGCCGCTCTCGATCCGGTGCTCCACCAGGTAGGAGTGGCGCCAGTGGCCGGGCGGGTGCCGTGCAGGAGCGGCACGAGCGATCGCCCGTCGGTGAACGACGGCGTGGACGCGCCCGCCATCGCCTCGAAGGTGGGCGCGAGGTCGGTGTTGCCGGCGAGCCGGGTCACGTGCGCGCCGGCCGCACGCCCGGCCCGCGAACGATGCAAGCGGCACGTGGATGTCGGGCTCGTACGCGGTCTGCTTCCCCGCCGGCATGCGGTGCTGGCCGAGGTGGAAGCCGTTGTCCGACGCGAACACGATGTAGGTGTTGTCGAGCTGCCTGGTGGCCCGGAGCGTGTGCACGAGCCGGGCGACGCCCCGGTCGACGGCTTGCAGCGACCGGATCCGCCTGCGGTAGAGGTCGTCGATCGCAGTGGTCTCCTGAGCGGTGTGAACTGAGGGCAGGTCGCGCACGAAGCGGGCATGCGGCTCACGTCGGCCTGGTCGAAGCTCGGTGTGCGCGGCGCCTGCGCGCGCGGGAACTTGCCGACGGTCCTGCGCGCGCCGGGGTCGCGGGCTGGTGCGGTGCGTACACGGAGAGGTAGGCGAAGAACGGCTGGTGCGTCGTGCGCTGCGCCGCGGATGAAGCGGTCGGTGAGGCGCACGTACACGTTGGTCCCGTAGTCGCGGGGCCGGTGCTGGTACTCGGCGATACGTCTGGTTCTGGTTCAGCACGTAGTCGTACTCGGAGTACGGGTTGCCGTAGACCGCGCTCGCCCAGTTGTCCCAGCCCGGGGGGCACGTAGTCGGGCCGGGCGCCGTTCGGGTAGCCGTTGAGGTACTTGCCGGTCGAGCGACGTCGTGTAGCCCGGCCTGATGCAGCCGGGTGGCGACCGTGTCCTGCTCGATGCCGTTGGTGTACGCCGCGCTCGAAGCCGCCGTTGTCGCCGCCGTTCGTCCACACGCCGGTGTTGTGCGCGTACTGCCCCCGCAGCGTCGTGGTCCGCGAGGGGCAGCACAGCGAGTTGCTCACGAAGTAGTCGTCGAAGGTCGTGCCGTGGGCGCCGATCAGCGTCCGGACGTGCGGGCAGGTACCGCATCTCGGCGAGGTCGAGGTCGTCGGTGAGCACGAACAGGATGTTCGGCCGCTTCCGTCGCCGGGCCGCGGCGCCGACCGGACGCACGGCGCGACGCCCGCCACCGGCGGACCGCGACCACGGTCACGGCCAGGAGGAGCACGGTGCGCAACCCGGACCGACACCTTCGGGACACGGCTGGCGTTCTCCTCCCCGCGGACCCGAAATCTCCCGACGAGGGCCGCCCGGGGAGCAATCCGGCCCGGTTCGGGTGACGAACAGAAGGGTACAGCCGGTCGAGGCGCCGGGAGCCGTGCGGGAGTGCACGGTGGCGTGCGGGTGAGGTGCCGCAGCGTGGTCCAGAGGGAACGAGTGGCTCGGTCGAAGCACCAGGACATGGAACTGACGAGGCCCCGAGCCGTACGTCGACCTGCCCGACCCGGACGGAGACCCGCACGCGCCGCCATCCTGGTGCTCCACGGCGGCAAGGCCGACAGCCGGGCGCCCGGTCGAGTCCCACCAGCTCGACCGTCCGGCGAATGCAGCCGTTCGTGCGCACCTCTCGCGCGCTCGGCGACGATCTCGCCGTCGGGCAGCTGCGGTACCGCTACCGCGGCTGGAACGACGTCGCGGCGCATCCCGTGGCCGACGTCGCAGTTCGCGCTCGACGCGATCGGCGCGGCGCTACGGCCCGGTCCCGGTCGTGCTCGTCGGCCACTCGATGGGCGGTCGCGCCGCGTTGCGCGCCGCCGGGCACCCATCGGTGCGCGGTGTCGTGGCGCTCGCGCCGTGGCTGCCCGGCGCCGAACCGGTCGAGCAGCTCGCCGGCCGCGACCTCGTGGTGCTGCACGGCACCCGCGATCTGACCACGAGCCCGCGGGCGTCGGCCCGGTTCGTCGTCCGGCGCGCGCCCTGCTCGCTCGGCGCACCGCGTGCGTGCAGCGTGCCGATCGAGCGGGCACGGCATGCTGCTGCGCGCGCGTCGCTCTGGCACCGGCTCACCGCCGGCGTTCGTCGCGGCCGTCGTCGACGACGCGCCGTTCACCCGATGCGCTCGACGATCGCGCGCCGCCCGGCGCATCGACTGCCACGTCGGCACGGACGGATGGCGCCCGCTGCAGCCGGCGGAAGGTCGCCGTCGTCGGCGCCGGCGTCGCCGGGCTGACCGCCGCGCTACCTGCTGCAGCGTGAGTACGACGTGACGCTGTACGAGGCAGAGCCGCGCCTCGGTGGTCACGCGCACACCCACGACGTCGTGACGCCCGACGGTCGGCTCCTGCCGATCGACAGCGGCTTCATCGTGCACAACCTGAGCACGTACCCCAACCTGCTCCGATTGTTCGGTGAGCTCGGGGTCGAGACCCAACCGACCGACATGAGCATGTCGGTGCGCTGCGACGGCTGCGGCCTCGAGTACGCGGGCGCGCGAGGGCTCGGCGGGATCTTCGCCCAGCCCGCCAACGCCCTCGCCCGCGCTACGTGCGGATGCTGGTCGAGGTCAAGCGGTTCCACCGGGCGGCCAAGCGGCTCCTCGCCGCCGACGAGTCCCGCCGGCGAGAGGACGGGCCCGTCGTCACCCTCGGTGACTTCCTCGACGCCGGGCGCTACTCGTCGTACTTCGTCCACCATTTCATGGTGCCGCTGGTCTCGTGCGTGTGGTCGTGCCCGCCCCGTACCGCGCTGCGCTATCCGGCGCGCTCGCTGTTCACCTTCCTCGAGCACCACGGCGCGCTGCGGGTCACCGGCTCCCCCGAGTGGCGCACCGTGGTCGGGGGATCGCGGAGCTACGTCGAACGGGCGGCGAAGGAGCTCACCGCCACCGAGCTCTCGACGCCGGTGCGCAGCGTGCGCCGCACGCCCGAGGGCGTGGCGATCCACGACGACGACGACCGCGTCCGGACCTTCGACGCTGCGGTTGTCGCCACCCACGCCGACGACGCGCTCGCACTGCTCGCCGACCCGACGCCGGCGCGAACGCGCGGCACTGGGCGCGTTCGAGTCGTCGGCCAACGAGACGGTGTTGCACACCGACGGCTCGATGCTCCCGATCGCCCCGCGCGCCCGAGCGTCGTGGAACTACCTACTCGACGCGTGCTCGTCCGACGCCGGCGCGGTGCACGTGAGCTACGACATGAACCGGCTGCACCGGCTCGACGAGCCCGAGCGCTACGTGGTCACGCTGAACCCGGGCGATCGCGTCGCGCCCGACGCGGTCATCGCCCGCATGCACTACACGCACCCCGTCTTCACCGCGGCGTCGGTCGCGGCCCAGGACGCGCTCCCCACCTTGAACGACGGCCGGCTCGCGTTCGCGGGGGCGTACCACGGTTGGGGCTTCCACGAGGACGGCTGTCTCTCGGGCGTGCGGGCCGCGGCAGCGCTGGGAGTGGAGTGGTGACCGTGGCACCGGTCCTCTACCGCACACGCATCGCGCACGGCCGCACCGAGCGGGTGACGCACGGCTTCGCGTACCGGCACGCGACCTGGCTGGTCGATCTCGACGCGGTGCCGACGTTGCCGAGCGGTCTGCGCGTGCTCGGCACGCTTCGACGCGCGCGACCACCTCGGTGATCCGCACGCGAGCCTCCGCGCCAACGTCGACGCGTACCTGGCGTCGGAGGGTGTCGACCTCGCCGGCGGCCGCGTCGCTCATGCTCGCGAACGCGCGCTCGTTCGGGTACACGTTCAACCCGCTGTCGGTGTTCTGGTGCTACGACCGCGACGATGCGCTGGTGTGCGTCGTCGCCGAGGTGCACAACACGTACGGCGAGCGCCACTGCTACTTGCTGCGGCCCGACGCCGGCGGCCGTGCCGGCACCGACAAAGCGTTCTACGTGTCGCCGTTCTTCGCCGTCGACGGGCACTACGAGATGGAGTTCACCGATCCGCGGGTCGCCGACGACCTCCGCGTCGAGATCACGCTGTCGCGCGACCATCAGACCGTGTTCCGGGCCTCGCTCACCGGTCGGGCCGACCCTGCTGCGCCGTCGTTCCTCCGCGGCGCGCTGCGGCACCCGTTCGGCGGCCAACGGGTGATGGCCCTCATCAAGCTCCAGGGGATCCGGCTCTGGCTGCGCCGCCTGCCCGTGGTCCCCCGTCCCCCCGCCCCGGTCCAGGAAGGAGTGCAGGCATGAGCCGCGCGTTCGCATTCGACGACGTCACCCCGAGGCCCTCGGGCCCGTGGCAGGACCTGGGCCCCGCCCCGGCCAACCGGCCCGTGCACACCGCCATCGCCCGCGGCCTGTTCCTCCGCGTCGCACCCCATCTCGCAGTGCGGATCCAGCTTCCCGACGGCCGCCGGATCGGTGGTGGCGACGTCGACGCCCCGCTCATGCGCATCCGCAGCGACGCCTTCTTCCGTCGCCTCGGGGCCGACGGCCTCATCGGCTTCGGCGAGGCGTTCATGGCGGGCGACTGGGACGCCGACGACCCGGCCGCCGTGCTGGCGCCGTTCGCGGCGCGCATGTCGAGCCTGGTGCCCGCGTGGATGCAGCGGCTGCGGCACTTCTACGTGCGGCACCAGCCCGCCCGCGAGCAGAACACCAAGCTCGGTGCGCGCCAGAACATCTCGCGTCACTACGACCTGTCGAACGAGCTGTTCGCGGCGTTCCTCGACGACACCATGACGTACTCATCGCGCGTGGTTCGAACCGGGCGACGACCTCGCGCGCGCGCAGCTGCGCAAGATCGACCGGCTCCTCGACGCCACCGGCGTCGGTCTCGGGTCACGCGTGCTGGAGATCGGTACCGGCTGGGGTGCGCTGGCGGTACGCGCCGCGCAACGCGGCGCCACCGTCACCACGCTGACCTTGTCGCAGGAGCAGGCCGCGGTCGCGCGCGGCGAGCGCGCCGCGCAGGCCGGGGTCGCGTCCCGCGTCGACGTGCAGCTGCGTGACTACCGCGAGGTCGCAGGCCGGTACGACGCGATCGTCAGCGTCGAGATGGTCGAAGCCGTGGGCATGGAGTACTGGCCGACCTACTTCACCACCCTCGAGCGCGCGCTCGCGCCCGGCGGCCGCATCGGGATCCAGGCCATCCTCCTCCAGCACGACCGCATGCTCGCCACGCGCGACCAGTACACGTGGATCCACAAGTACGTGTTCCCCGGGGGTGCGTTGCCGTCGCTGCGTGCCATCGACGACCTCGTGCGCGAGCACACGCACCTGCAGGTCGACGACACGGTCACGTTCGGACCCGACTACGCGCGCACCCTGCGGGCGTGGCGTGAGCGGTTCGACGCCCACGTCGGCGACGTCGACGCGCTGGGCTTCGACGCCACCTTCCGGCGCATGTGGGACTTCTACCTCGCGTACTGCGAGGCGGGGTTCGCCACCGGCTACCTCGACGTCGCCCAGTTGGTGCTCTCCGCGAAGGCGTCCTCGCCGTTCGGGCACGGGGCCGGGTCATGAACCGCCCACCGGTCGCCGAACAGCTGGCGGCGATCGTCCGCCGCGTCGTCGGCGACGACCTTCCCGTCCGCATCCGGGCCTGGGACGGCAGCGAGACCGGACCCGCCGGCGCCCCCGTGGTGGTTCTGCGCAACCGGCGCGCCCTGCGCCGGCTGCTGTGGAGCCCGGGGGAGCTCGGCCTGGCCCGCGCCTACGTCACTGCTGATCTCGACGTCGAGGGCGACATCGACGCCGGCTTCCGCCGGGTCTGGGAGTTCGCCCGCGCCCGGCGCACCCGGCTGCACGTCGGTCCGCGCGCGACCGCGCCGCGTGGTCGGCGACGCGGTCCGGCTCGGGATCGTCGGCCTCCCGCCGCGCCCGCCCGACGTCGGAGGCTCGCATCCACGGCCGGTTGCACAGCCGCGACCGCGACCGGGCCGTGATCTCCCACCACTACGACCTCTCCAACGACTTCTACTCGCTCCTGCTCGACGAGCACATGGCGTACTCGTGCGCGTACTACGGACCCGACACGGCCGACGTGCCCCTCGTCGACGCGCAACGCGCCAAGCTCGAGCTGGTGTGCACCAAGCTCGGGCTCGCGCCCGGGATGCGGCTCCTCGACGTCGGCTGCGGGTGGGGTTCGCTCAGCATCCACGCCGCGCCGAGCACGGCGTGCGCGTCACCGGGGTCTCGTTGTCGCCGCGAGCAGCTCGACTTCGCCCGCAAGCGCGCCGCCGACCTCGGCGTCGGCGACCTGATCGACTTCCGCCTGCAGGACTACCGCGACGTCGCCGATGGTCCGTACGACGCGGCCGCGTCGATCGAGATGGGCGAGCACGTGGGCGACGAGCAGTACCCGGTCTTCGTCGGCACCGTGCACCGGATGCTGCAACCGGGCGGTCGGTTCCTGGTGCAGCAGATGTCGCGCGCCGCGGGCAACGCGCCCGGCGGCGGTCCGTTCATCGAGGCGTACATCGCGCCCGACATGCACATGCGGCCGTTGGGCGAGACCATCGGCCTGCTCGAAGCCGGTGGCTTCGAGGTGCGCGACGTCCAGGCGCTGCGCGAGCACTACGTGCGCACCGGCGCCGAGTGGCGGGCCAACCTCGAGGACCGGTGGCGACGACGTCGTCGCCCTGGTGGGGGAGGAGGTCGCCCGGGTGTGGCGACTCTACCTCGTGGGCGGGTCGTTGGCGTTCGAGGAGCGGCGCATGGGCGTCGACCAGATCCTGGCGGTCAAACCCGAGTGAGCTTCCCCACCGGCGATTTCCTCGTCGGCTCCGCGGTGGCGGCCGGCGCGGTGGTGGTGCTCGTCCTGATCACGTGGCTGGTCGGCAGGGCGCTCGGCCGCTTCAACGTGATCGACGTCGCCTGGGGGCTCGGGTTCGTGGTGGTCGCGTGGGTGGGTTTCGCGCTGTCGGCCGACCACGGCGACGACACCCGCCGCGTGCTCGTCGCCATCCTGGTCACGCTGTGGGGCGGCCGCCTCGCGGGCTACATCGCCTGGCGGAGCCGGGGTCACGGCGAGGACCCGCGCTACGAGGCGATGTTGGAGGGGCACGCCGATCCCGCCCGGCGCGCGCTCGGGATCTTCCTCACCCAGGCGGTGGCGATCTGGTTCGTGTCACTCCCGGTGCAGGTGGCGATGTTCGAACCCAGTGAACCGGGCGCGCTGTTGTTCGTCGGCCTCGCGGTGTGGGTGGTCGGCTTCGGCTTCGAGAGCATCGGCGACCTCCAGCTCGCAGCGTTTCCGCGCCGATCCCGCCAGCACGGGCCAGGTCATGGACCGCGGCCTGTGGCACTACACGCGTCACCCGAACTACTTCGGTGACGCGTGCGTGTGGTGGGGCCTCTACCTCATCGCCGCCCAGCAGTGGGTCGGCGCGATCACCATCCTGTCGCCGGTGCTCATGACGTGGACGCTCACCCGCAAGACCGGCAAGCCGCTGCTCGAGCAGGACATCGCGCGAGCGCCGCCCCGGCTACGCGCGAGTACGTCGAGCGCACCAGCGGCTTCTTCCCGTTGCCGCCGAAGCGGCGTTAGCCGGCGTCGAGCGGCCCGGCCGGGCGCGCGCCGGTGGCGACGCCACGTTCCTGGGTGACGACCCCGCCGACCGCGGTCAGGCGGAAGCCGCCGGCGGGCCGGGTGAGGCGCGGCGCGCCGCCGGGGAGGTCGGTCACGAACCGCTCGGGTTGGTAGGCGAGCTCGTCGAGCGCGAACACCACCACGTCGCCGGCCAGCCCCGGGCGCACGACGCCGCGGTCGTGGATGCCGAACGCGTCGGCGATGCGGCCGGTGAGCTGGTGCACGCCGGCCTCGACGGTCAGGTCGCCGCGTTCGCGCACGTGCTCGGTGAGCAGCAGCGTCGAGTCGCCCGCGCCGCACATCATCTGGAGGTGCGCGCCGGCGTCGCTGGCCCCGACCACGGTCGTCGGGTCGAGGATCAGCTCCGACACCTTGCCCGCGTCGTTGTTCGACAGCGCCTCCGCCACCATCCCCGGCGCGAGGTCGTGCTCGAGCACCCAGTCGGCGAGCACGTCGGACGGGTGACCGCCGCGCGCCGCGACCAGGTCGGCGAGCGTGCCGCCGAGGAAGCGCTCCTCGCCGTCGCGCACCGAGGTGAGCCGCACCCGGTCGATGCGGGACACCGGGAAGATGGTGAAGCCGTCGCCGACCTGGTCCCAGTCGGCGCGGGCCCGCGCCCGCCACGCGTCGTCGACCAGCGTGCGCCGCTTCTCGTCGGGCGTCTGGGTGATGAGCTGCCCCCACGCCGGCACCGCCACGAACGCGGGCGTCTGGTCGAAGCTCACGTTCAGGTTGAACGGCCGCGGCGACACCTGCGCGAACACCCGACAGCCGTCGGCGTGCAGCGCGTGCGCCTGCTCGATGATGCGCTGCGCCCGCGAAGGGTCGCGGCTGTTCTCCGCCAGCTGGTTCCAGGTGCACGACACGCCCGCCGCGCCGCACCACCGCGCCACCCGGTCGATGTCGACCAGCTGGCGGTCGATCTCCTTGATCCAGGGCAGGAACTCGAGCACGCCGCGCGTGGCCGGGGGCGCTCGCCGAGCACCTCGATGAGCGCCCGCAGCTCGTCGTCGTCGGCCGCCCGGCTCGGGACCGCGTGGCCGTGGCGGTCCTGGTCGATGAACGACGTCGACAGCCCGAGCGCGCCGGCGGCGAGCGAGTCGGCGAGCACCGCCGCGAGCTGGGCGCGCTCCTCGGCGGTGGCGGCGCGGTCCCACGCCTCGTCGCCCATCACGTAGACGCGCAGGTTGGAGTGGCCGACCAGCGGGGCGATGTTCACCGCGGTGCCGTGGGCGCGCAACGCGTCGCGCCACTCGGCGTACGACTCCCACGTCCACGGGATCCCGGTCGCGAACGCGTCGACGGGGATGTCCTCGATGAAGCCGAACACGTCGCTGGCCGCGACGCGGTCGGCGGCGCGCACCGGGGTGAGCGACAGCGAGCAGTTGCCGGTGACGACGGTGGTCACGCCGTGTTGCGGCATCGGGTCGACGAGCGGGTCCCACCACACCGACGGGTCGTAGTGCGTGTGGCAGTCGATGAAGCCGGGCGCGACGTACGCGCCGCCGGCGTCGACGACGCGTCTCGCCGTCGGGTGCGAGCCCGGCGCCCACCTCGGCGATCACGCCGTCGCGGATGCGCACGTCGGCCGCGCGCGCGGGCGCGCCCGTGCCGTCGACCAGCGTGCCGCCTCGTACCAGCAGGTCTCCCGTCATGAGAGACGACGCTAACCCGCGGTCGAGCGAGAGCTCGGCGGCCCGCAGCCGGCGCCCGAGGTCGCGCGCGAGGGCGCGGGCGAACGTCGGTGCCTCGACCAGCAGGCGGTCGAGGTCGATGGCGTCGATCTGCCACGCGGTCATCGGGGTCCGGGCCTCGACCCGGCAGCGGTAGGGGTGACGGCCGAGCACGTCGACGTCGCCGATGATGGCGCCGGCGACGATCTCGCCCACCGGCCGGCCCTGCACGTGCACGTCGGCCTGGCCGCCGGTCACCAGGAAGGCCGCGGTGGCGACCGAACCCTGGTCGAAGAGGCAGTCGCCGGGGAGCAGCTCGCGGAGACGGGCCACCGAGCGGATGCGGGCGTGGTCGGCGATCGAGAAGTTGCCGAGGAAGTCGTCGGGCTGCGCCCGGCCCCGGCTTCGGTGTCCGCCTCGTCGTCTCGTGCCCGGTGATCAGATCCACCGTCATGCCACCACCTCCCGATCCGGGCCCCCGCCGATCTTCCAAACTAGAACGCTCTACATAGTCTGTATAGCACTCTACATACTTTCGTGCTAGTCTTTTCCCCGTGACCACGGCAGTCGACGCCCGCGAGACCCGTGACCGGATCCTCGACGCGACCATCCGCCTGCTGCGTCGTCAGGGGTATACGGCCACCGGCATCAAACAGATTGTGGCCGAGGGCGATGCCCCGCTCGGCTCCGTGTACCACTACTTCCCGGGCGGCAAGGAGCAGATCGGCGTCGAGGCGCTGGCCCGCTCGGGCGAGCGGATCCGCCGGACCATCGCGACGGCGGCCGACGCCCCCGACCTCCCGGCCGCGATCAACAACTACTTCGTGGTCAACGCCGAGCGGCTGCGCGACTCCGACTACCAGCGCGGCTGCCCGATCGCCACCGTGGCGCTCGAGACCGCCAGCGACAACGAGCGCATCCGCAAGGTGTGCGAAGACGTGTTCCACTGCTGGCAGACCACGCTGGCCGAGGTCTTCACCGATGCCGGCATCCCGGCGGTCGACGCCGAACCGCTCGCCACGTTCGTGCTGTCGAGCTACGAGGGCGCGCTCACCATGAGCCGCGCGCTGCGCGACATCCAGCCGATGCTCACCAGCGGCGCCGCGGTCGCATCGGTGTTGCACGCGCACCTCGGCGACGCCCCCCGCGCCGGCTGACACCCGCGGCGACCTCGCGCGGCGAGACTCCCGTCTCGTGTTCGAAGCTGGGCTCTGGGCGGCACTCGGTCAGTCGGCGCTGATCGTCGGCGCGCTGCTCGTCGCGCGCTTCCCGAAGCTCACCGAACCGCACTGGCTCGGTCTGGTCATGGCGTTCGGCGCCGGCGCGCTCATCAGCGCGGTCACCACCGACCTCGTGGCCGAGGCGTACGAGGAAGCCGGGCGCGCGCCCGCCGGCATCGGCCTGCTCGTCGGCGCGGCGGGCTACTACGCGCTGACGTCGCTGGCTCGACCGGCGCGCCGAACGGGAAGACCCCGAGGAACCGGTGGAGGAGGCCGAGGACGCCGCCGGGCCGTCGGCCATGCCCGCGGGTGCCGACGCCACCGCGGCCCGCAACCTCACCGTCGGCATGGTGCTCGACGGCATCCCCGAGTCGATCGCGGTCGGGCTCACCCTGCTCGGCGGCGGCGAGCGTGTCGTTCGCGCTGGTCGGCGCGGTGTTCCTGTCGAACCTGCCCGAAGCGATCGGCGTCGCCGCCGCGCTGCTCGCCGGCGGCATCCCGCTGCGCAAGGTGCTCGTCCGCTTCGGTGCGATCGTGCTGGTCGGGTTCGCCGCCGGGCTCGTCGGGCTACGCGATCCTGAAGCCGACCAACGCCGACGCCATCGCGATCATCCAGTCGATCGCGGCCGGCGCGATGGTCGTGGTGGTCGTCAACGAGATGGTGCCGATCGCGGTGCGCGGCGCAGGCCGGCGCGCCGGGCTCGCGGCGGCGGCCGGGTTCGCGGTCGCCGCGTTCCTCTCGACCGATCAACCCGTAGCCGCACCACACGCCCGAGCGCCGGGCGTACGCTGGGCGCGGTGGACGACTTCGCGTCCTACGAGGGTCGCAGTGGCTTCCTCCGCTGGTGGCCGAAGATCCTGCTCGCGATCGCGCTGTGGGTGGTGGTGATCCGCGTGAGCCACTCGCTCCAGTGGGCGATGTTGTTCCTCGCGTGCGCGTGGCTGCACGGTCGTCTCCTGCCGTGGCGCTTCGCCGTGCTCGACGAGGGCCTCGACCTCGTGTTCCCGTTCGGTCGCCACGTGTTCCTGCCCAAGGTCGCGACGACCGTCCGGCTCGAGAGCGTGGGCGCGGTGGCGTTGAGCGGTGGTCACCGGCACCTCGGCTACCTGCTGCACGACGGCGTGCTCTACGTGCCCGACCAGCGCGCCCGGTTGCGGCGGGCGCTGAGCTTCTACGGCTACCGCGTCGTGTGATCGTGTTCGAGCTCGGTGCGCCGGCGTACCTCTACGTCGGGGTCGACGACATCGCCCGCGCCCGCGACTTCTACGAGCGCGCGCTCGGCGCCGAGTTCGTGTGGCACTTCCGCCGGTTCGGCACCGAGGTGGCCGCGGTGCGGGTGAGCGACGACGGCCCGCTCGTGCTCCTCGCCGAGCACCGGCCGGTGCCGAGCTGCCTGCCCATCTGGACGGTCGTCGACCTCGACGCCGCGGTGGCGCGCCTGGCCGCGGCCGGGTTCGCCGATCGGCGGCATGACCGCCGGCACCCCCGACGGCCCGGTGCACGTGGTGCGCGATCCCGACGGCAACGAGCTCGGGCTGCTCCAGCAGGACGTACCGAACGCACTGGTCGCCCGCTACGCCGACCCGACCAACGACGCCGCCGTCCGGCCCCTTGCGTGATGGGTCAGACTGGAGGGATGGACGACACGCGCACGTGGTTGCAGGAACGGATCGACGGGCGGCTCGCTGCCGGGATCGGCGTCGCCTGGTTCGTGGCGTACGCAGCTCGCCGGCGCGCTGGAGCCGGCGACCAACCATCCGGAGCCGTCGTACGGCGTCGCACTCGGGGCTGACGCATGCTCCTGCTCCTGGCGGTCACCGTCACCGGCCTCGTCATGCAGCGACGGTGGGGGTTCGTGGCGTCCCTCGCGGCCGCCGGCTTCTTCACTGCACTATCGATCGCCTGCCCGATCTCGGGTCACCACACGTTCGGCGCGTGGTGGTTCGGCCAGATGGCGTGCACGCTGGGAGTGGGTGCGTTCAGCGTGGTCGCGCTGCGGTGGTCGAGTGACCTGCCGGCGTGGTTCCCGACCGCGCCTCGTAGTGAGGTGGCGCGTCGACACCGCGGAGTCCGATCACACGATGTGACGGAGCTTCTCCGGGTTGAGCTGGCTGTAGATGCGCCGGACCCGGCCGTCGGCACCGAACGAGAACGACAGCACCAGATCGGCGCGCGCACCGGCGCGGAACACGATGCCCGGTTCGCCGTTCACGCTCGCCAGCCGGGCGTCGGCGGCGGGTGGAATCCGGCGCGCGATGTTCACCATCAGCCGCGCCACCCGGTCGGGGCCGACGACCGGACGACGTGCCGCGTGGCGATCGGGTCCACCGTCGGACAGCAGCACGACGTCGGGTGCGAGGAGGGCCATCACCTGTTCGACGTCGCCCTGCGCGACCGTCGCGAGCAGCGCACCGACGAGCTCCTGTTCGCGCGCCGCCTGCGGGCGGCGCAGTTCGTGCTGGTCGCGGTGCAGCTTGCGTCGCGTGCGGCTGGCGAGCTGCCGGCACGCGGCGGCTGACTGGTCGACCATGCCGCTGATCTCGTCGAACGGGTAGCCGAACACGTCGTGGAGCAGGAGCACGGCGCGCTCGACCGGCGTGAGCTCGTCGAGCAGCACGAGGAAGGCGAGCGTGAGCGAGTCGGCGAGCTCGGCCGCCGCCTCCGGCTGGGTCGCGGTGTCCACCACCAGTGGCTCGGGAAGGTACGGGCCCACGTAGGTCTCCTTGCGGTGGTGCGCCGAGCGCAACCGGTCGATCGCGAGGCGCGTGACCGTGCGCACCAGGTAGGCCTCGGCGTTCTCCACGTGCGTGCGGTCGACCGCCTGCCAGCGCAACCACGCATCCTGACAGGCGTCCTCCGCATCGCCGACGCTGCCGGTCATGCGGTACGCGAGCGCGAACAGGCGGGGCCGGAGCGCCTCGAACTCCTCGGCCCCGCCGTTCGCGGCGTTCATGCGGGCACCATCGCGGCCGCGGTCGCGGCCGCCCGCCCGGCGGCGCGGCCGCTGGCGAACACCGCGTCGGTGAGCATCCCGTCGGGGCCCACCCAGTCGCCGGCCATGAACACGCCGGGGAGATCGGGCATCGCGACCGGCGGTCGACCGGCGCGGCCGCGGCCGGGGAGCGGGCGTCCGTGCGCGACGATCAGCCGGTGGCCGTAGCGCTGGTCGACGACCTGGTCGCGCCAGTCGGGCTGCCGCGGTCGAGGAGCGCTTCGAGCCGCGCGTGCGGGTCGTCCGCCGCGTCGCCGTACCAGAGCAGGTGCGCGACCTCGCCGTCACCGTCGGGCGCCAGGCGCGCGTACGGCGTGTGCACCGACAGGTACAGCGGCTCGTCGAGACCGAACACGATGCGGCGCGCCGGTACGGGAAGCCGGCGGAGCGCGACGTCGAGCGCCGACGCGATCACCGGTTGTTCGTCGCGCGCCCACTGGGCGGCGGCCGCGCTCGCGCCCTGCACCATGGCGTCGGTCTCGCGCGGCCCGTTTGCCGCGAGCACGACCGCGTCCGCGTCGGCGTCGCCATCCGCGCTGCGGACCGTGACGCCCTCGGCGCGCACGTCGACCGCGTCGACCTTGGCACGCGTGTGGAAGGTGACGCCCCGCGCGACCGCGAGGTCGCGCAGCCCGTCCACGAGTTGCTGCCATCCGTCGTCGAGATAGACGACGCCGTGCACGATGGCCTGGGTCATCTGATCGACCCCGGCCGCGGCGTCGATCCCGTCGAGGTCACCGCAGTACGTCGCGACGCGCGCTAGGAGCGCGAGGATCGTCCGTACTTCCGTGTTTCCGGAGCGCCGGTCGATCCAGTCCTGCATCGAGTCGCCGGGCTCGACCGAACGAGCGAGACGAGCGGGTCGCGCCAGCAGTCGCGCCAGCTCGAACTTCGCCGCGGGGCCGACGAGGCGGGTGCGCACCAGGCTCGCCGTGCTGCCCGGGAGCGGCGCCAGCGTTCCGTCGGCGCGCAGGCCGTCGGCGTGACCGGCGTCGGGCGACGAACCGCGCGGCGTGATGCCGAAGCTGGTGAGCACGTCCCACGCCGCGCCACCGCGGTAGAGCGCGTGCGCGCCCTGGTTGAGCAGGAAGCCGCCGTCGACGGTCAGGGTCCGGGCGCGGCCGCCCGGGTGGGCGCGGGCCTCGAGCACGGTGACCGTCGCGCCGTGCTCGGATGCGGTGAGCGCCGCGGTCAGTCCGGCGAGACCGGCACCGACCACGACGACGGAGCGGGGCTGGGGGGCGGGCATGATGCCTCCGATCGTCGGTTCCGGTTCCAGACGACGTAGGCCTGCGGAATGTGACAGCCGGAGCGTGAGATCAGCGTAGGGTCGCGTCGTGCCGACCGCACCCGCGCACCACACGTGGCAGCCGTCGCTGCCCTGCCGGATCTCGGTGGCCCTGTCGGGCGGCGGCCATCGAGCGACCGCCTGGGGCCTCGGCACGCTCTACGGACTGCTCGCCATGCGCGACGCCGAGGCGGCCAAGGCCGACGCGGGCGTCCCCATCGAGTTCGTCGCGATCGCGTCGGTGTCGGGTGGTTCCATCGCGAACGGTGTCGTCGCCGATCAGCTGCAGCAGCTCGGCGTCGACATCGACGACGTCGATCTCACCGACTTCCGGCGCGTCACCGCGCCGCTCCTCGGGACCATCGCCACGACCGGTCTGATCCCGGCGCGCGGGCGGACCCGCCGGTACCTGGTCGGCCTGCTCGTGCTCCTCACGTTCGTGGTCGCCGCGCTGGTGGCGACGGTGGTCGCGGTGTTCACCGCCGCGCGCGGCACGCCCGGGTTCGCGTGGCTGCTGCCGCTCTGGCTCGGTGTCGGCGCGCTGGTCGGGCTCGGACTCGCGGTCGCGCTGCGGCGCCTGGCCGCGTTCGTCGCGGTCATGGTCGTGGCGACGGCCGGCGCGTTGACGTGGGGCTTCGTCGGCGATACCCACGGTGATGCGGCGTGGATCGTGGTGCTCGCGCTCGCGGTTGGGAGCGCATTGCTCGCCCTCCTCTTCGTCGAGAGAGTGGCGCGCCGTGGCGCGGTGTTCGAGCACGCGCTGGATGACACGTTGTTCGGCGGCCGCACGCTGGCCGACGTGCATGCCCCGGAGACGCGGCACGTGATCTGCGCCACCGAGCTGCAGTCGGGCCACCAGTGCTTCTTGGCACCGGAGCTCGTCACCGAGTGGAACGCGGGCGAGGGCACACCCGGGGACCTGCGGCTTGCCACCGCGGTACGGGCGTCCGCCGCGCTCCCACTCGGGTTCCCTCCGGTCGAGCTGAATCTCGATCGGCTCGGCGTGCAACTCGCCCGGCCGTGGCGACCTCAGGGCGACCCACCGGTGCCCGTCCACAAGCTCGTGCTCACCGACGGTGGCGTCTACGACAACATGGCCGACGAGTGGGAGTACGGCTATCCCGAGCGGGCCGCGCGCAGCGAGATGCTCTCGCCTACCGCGGCGGCGAACTTCCTGGTCGTCGGCAACGCGGGAAAGGACATCGGCTGGCAGGCGTTCGGTCGCGCCGGGCTCGTGTGGCGCGAGTTGCGCGCGTTGAAGCGCGATGTCGATGTCACGTACGACGTGAGCACGAGCCAACGGCGGCGCACGTTGCTGCGTCTGTTCCGCGAGGCGGAGCGAGCCGGCGAAGGGCTGGTCGGGGTCATCGCGCACATGCCGACGTCGCCGCTCGACGTGTGCGCCGCGTTCACCGGCGATCCCGGCCGCGGTCCGCGTGCCGAAGAGACGCGGATCGCGCTGAACAACATGCATGAGCACTGGGCCGACCTCGCGGCGCGCAACGGCAAGGTGCCCACCACGTTGAGTGCGATCTCCGTCGAGGCGACCGTCGACCTCGTGCTGCAGGCCGCGGCAATGGTGACGGTGTCCTCGTACGTGGTGCACGGCCTCGGCCGCGCGCAGCCTCCGACGCGCGACGAGATCCGCGCCTGGGTGGAGGGTCGCTCGAGCTAGACGATCAGCACCGACTCGACCCGGTGGCCGAGCGGGACGAGCTTCTCGCGCCCGCCGAGCACGGGCAGCTCGAGCAGGAACGTCACGCCGACGACGGTCGCGGCGAAGAACTCCGACACGAGCCGGCACGTCGCGGTCGCGGTGCCGCCGGTGGCGAGCACGTCGTCGACGATGAGCACGCGGTCCTCGGGGTCGAGCGCGTCGCGGTGCACCTCGAGCGTGTCCTTGCCGTACTCGAGCTCGTAGCTGTGGGCGTGGGTGTCCCACGGGAGCTTGCCCGGCTTGCGCACCGGCACGAACCCGGCGCCGAGCGCGAGCGCGATGGGCGCGGCGAGGATGAAGCCGCGGGCCTCGATGCCGACGACCTTGGTGATCGGGCCGTCGAACGGCGCGACCAGCAGCTCGGTCGCGGTGCGGAAGGCGTCGGCGTCGCCGAGCAGGGGCGTGATGTCCTTGAACACCACCCCGTGCTGTGGGAAGTCGTGGATGTCGCGGATGAACTTCCAGAGGTCGTCGGCCGTCACGTCGTCGAACCCTAGGGGCCGATGACGTGACGGATCGTGGGAGGCGGTGTTCGGGAAGGCGGGAGTAGGGTCCGAGTGACATCCGGGGGGTCTGTCGTGCACGATCTGGTGATCCGCAACGGAACCGTGATCGACGGTCGGGGCGGCCGCTCCCGGCTCGCCGACGTCGCCGTCGACGACGGCCTCATCACCACCGTTGGCCCCGTCGACGACCCCGGTCGCGAGGAGCTCGACGCCACCGGCCTCGCCGTCACGCCCGGCTTCGTCGACGTCCACACGCACTACGACGGCCAGGTCACCTGGGACCCGCTGCTCACCCCGTCGATCTGGCACGGCGTCACCACCGTGGTGATGGGCAACTGCGGCGTCGGCTTCGCGCCCGCCGCGCCCGACCGCCACGACTGGCTCATCGGCCTGATGGAGGGCGTCGAGGGCATCCCCGGCGCGTCGCTGCGCGAAGCCATCCGCTGGGACTGGGAGACCGTCGGCGAGTACCTCGACGCGCTCGACCGCATCCCGCGCGCGCTCGACGTCGCCGCGCAGGTGCCGCACGGCGCGGTGCGCGCCTTCGTGATGGGCGAGCGCGGCGCGGCCAACGAACCCGCGACCGACGACGACATCATCCGCATGGCCGAGCTCGTCGCCGAGGGCGTCGCGGCGGGCGCGGTCGGCCTGTCGGTGAACCGGCTCGAGCTGCACAAGTCGGTCGACGGCCGTGAGGTACCCGGCACCTTCGCCGCGCACAAGGAGATCTGCGCGCTCGTGCGCGCCGCGCGCATGTCGTCGGCCGACGCGGTGTTCACCACCATCCTGCCCGGGCGCCGCGGGCGACGTCGCGCGAACGGTGGGACCAGGAGGTCGACTGGCTGAGCGCGGTGTCGCGCGAGACCGGCCTCGACGGTCACGTTCCCGTTCGGTGGCGCGCGCGTCGACTGTGGCGCGAACGCCTCGACCGCATCGAAGCACGAGAACGCGAACGGCGCGCGCATCGTCCCGCAGGTCAGCTCGCACGGGCAGGGACTGTTCTGCGGGCTGCGCACGTCGCACGCGTTCCGCGGCCGCCCCACCTACGACGCGCTCGAACACCTCCCGGTCGCCGAACGCGCCGCGCGCATGGCCGAACCCGACGTGCGCGCCGCCATCATCGCCGAGCGCCCGCCGCCCGGCATCCCCCGCCTGCGCGACCTCATGCTCGCGTCGGCCGCGTCGGTCTTCCCGTGGCACCCGGTGCCGGAGTACGAGCCCGACCCGTCGACCAGCCTCGCCGCGCAGTCCGAGCCGCCCTCGGCGTGCGACCCCGAGGCGCTCCTCTACGACTGGACCATCGACGAGCGACGGCGACGCCCTCGTCCACTTCTTCCTCGGCGGCTACCCCGGCAACCTCGACGTCAGCGCCGAGCTGCTCGTGCACCCGGCGAGCGTGCTCGGCCTCGGCGACGGCGGCGCCCACGTCGACCTCATCTGCGACGCCGGCTACCCGTCGTTCCTCCTCTCCTACTGGGTGCGCGACCGCGCCCGCGGCACGCTCCCGCTCGAGACCGCGGTCAAGATCCTCACCAGCGAACCGGCCGCGATGTACGGCCTGCGCGACCGCGGCGCGGTCGAGCCCGGGCTCAAGGCCGACCTCAACGTGATCGACCCCGCCGCGATCGCGCCGCACCCCATCGAGGTGGTGCACGACCTCCCCGCGGGCGCCAAGCGCGTGCTGCAACGCACCGACGGGTTCGTCGCCACCGTCGTCAGCGGCGAGATCGTGCAGCGCGACGGCGACGACACCGGCGCGCGTCCCGGCCGGGTCGTGCGCGAGCGCGCCCAACGACTCGATGCCGCTGCTCCCCGATCCCGAACCGCGCCCCCGCCGGTTCCCGATCATCTCGGTCGACGACCACCTCATCGAACCGCCCGACCTGTTCGACGGCCGCATGCCGCGCACCTCGTCGACCGCGCCCCCGCGCCTGGTCGAGTTCGACGACGGTCGTCAGGCGTGGGCCTACGAGGACAACCTGTTCCCGAACATCGGGCTCAACGCGGTGGTCGGCCGTCCGAAGGACGAGTGGACGATGGAGCCGGCGCGCTTCGACGAGATGCGCAAGGGCTGCTGGGACATCCACGCCCGCATCGCCGACATGGACGTCGCCGGCATCTGGGCGTCGCTGTGCTTCCCGTCGCTCATCGCCGGGTTCGCGGGCGCCGCGTTCGCGCGCAGCCAGGACCCCGAGCTCGGCCTCGCGTGCGTGCGCGCGTGGAACGACTGGCACCACGAGGTGTGGGCCGGCACCTACCCCGAGCGCATCATCCCGTTGCAGCTCGCGTGGTTGCGCGACCCCGAGATCGCCGCCGCCGACGTGCGGCGCAACGCCGAGCGCGGCTTCAAGGCCGTCACCTTCCCCGAGAGCATGAACAACCTCGACCTGCCCGTCGGTGCACACCGACCACTGGGATCCGTTCCTGCGCGCCGTGCGAGGAGACCGACACCGTCGTGTGCATCCACACCGGCTCGGGCGTCGATCTCGCCGCCGCGCTCACCCGAGTCGCCGCTCGAGCAGAGCACCACCCTGTTCCCGGTGCACGGCATGCTCGCGGCCGCCGACTGGTTGTGGGCGCGCATCCCGCTGCGCTTCCCGCGCCTGAACGTGGCGCTGTCGGAGGGCGGGATCGGCTGGGTGCCGATGCTGCTCGACCGGCTCGACTACGTGATGGCGCACTCGGGCATCGGGCGGCGCCGGCGTGTGGGACGGCGACGTCACGCCGTCGGAAGCGGTGCAGCGCAACTTCTGGTTCTGCACCATCGACGACCCGACCACCCTGCGGGTGCGCGACCGCATCGGCGTCGACCACATCATGGTGGAGAGCGACTACCCCCACGCCGACTCGTCGTGGCCCGACACCCAGGCGCTGCTCGCCGATCGGTTCGCCGGCCTGCCCGACGCCGACGTCGCCCAGCTCACCCACGAGAACGCCGCCCGGCTGTTCCGCCACCCGCTGCCGCCGGAAGGATTCGTCGCCCGTTCGCGGGTTGACTACAATGATCTGAGCGGCCGCCTCTGCGAGGCACGGCCGGGGGTGCCAGGGCGCATTCGGGCACCGAATCTTCGGGGGCGCGGCAGTGGTGCCCTCCAGAATCGCCAACTGGCGGTGACCACGATCAACAGCACGACCACGACCGAGAACCCGACGCCGCGCGTCGACGAGCTCGACGTTCGACCTCTACGTCGAGCTCGAGGCCGACGACGCTCGCGACGCCCGAGCAGCTCGCCGTCCTCGAGGCCGACCGGCCGGCGTGGCGCGCCTCCTTGCTGCGCCTGCTCGTCGACGCCGACGAGCACCTCGTCGCCGCCCGGCGGCTGCAGGGCGAGGAGCGCGACCAGGTCGTCGCCGACGCCGAGCACCTCCACCGGCAGCTCACCGCCGCGCTCTTCCGCCTCACCGGCGAGCGCCGCCCGGGCGGCGCCCGGTCGTCCCCGGTGCCCCGGCCGCGCGCGCACCCGGCCGAGCCCGACGTCGTCGAGCCCGGCGTCGTGCGCCTCCAGCTGTCGTGGGAACCGGGCCGGGTCGTGGCCTGGGCCGGCGGTCCCGGCTGTCCCGACCGCCAACGCCGACGAGGTCGCCAAGTTCCTGGCCGACGCCGAGGCCCCCGCCGCACCGTGGACCGCGCACCCCGACGTCGCCGTCCCCGGCGGCGACAAGGCCGCCGCGGTCGCGGCGCCGGTCGGCGAGGTGCTCGGCTGGTTGGTCGCCGCCGGTTCGGGCGACGTGCGCGACGACGTCGGCCCGAGCGTCCGCTGGCTGGGCAAGGTCGCGATGTGGGCGGTCGAGCTCGCGGCACGCGGCGCGATGGTCCCGGTGCTGCGGCAACGTCGTCGCCGCACCGGTTCGGCGCGCGGCGAGCACGCGTCGTACGCGGTGCGCTGGACGCCCGCGCTGGTCGACCCCGATCGCCTCGCCGACGTCGTCGACGCCATGCCCGGCAGCGTCGCCGCCCTCGACCCGAGCGTCGACGCCCGCGCCGTCACCCGCTCCGCGCTCACCGGCATGGTCGACGCCATCGGGCGCGACAGCGCGCGCCGCATCGAGGTGCCCGCGGCGCCACCCGTCGTGCGCACCGGCAACGACGTCACCGAAGCGTTCCTCGCCCGGCTCGACGGCAGCGCGTTCGACGCGCCGGTGCGCGTCGCCGGCGAGCTCGTGTCGCGCGCCGAGGGCTGGGCGCGTTCGGTCACGCGCGAGCACGCGCCGCTGATCGTGCGCCTCGACCCGCCCGACCGCACCGGCGTGTGGGACCTCGAGGTGTTCGTCGCCAAGGCGCGCGGCGGGTCGAAGGGCAAGGTGCTCGTCCCCGTCGAGCGCGCCATCGTCGACGACCGCTCGAAGCGCGCCGACCTCGAGCACGAGCTCGGCCGGCTCGAGCGCATGCTGCCCGCGCTGCTGCGCGCCGGCACCGACCGGCGCGGCCACACCATCCTCAGCCAGGACGAGGCGTGGGAGCTCATGGTCACCACCGGCCCGCGCCTGGCCGACGCCGGCTACGACGTGCGCGTCCCCGAGCTGTCGACCCGCAAGGCCACGCCGTCGCTGCGGTTGTTCGCGGAGTCGAAGGAGACCGCGGTCGGCGCCAACCAGCTCGCCGACGTGCGCTGGTCGGCGGTGTTCGACGACGTCGAGCTCACCGCGGCCGAGATCCGCGAGCTGGCCAAGGAGGCGCGCCCGCTCATCCGCTCCGGCGGGAAGTGGGTCGCGCTCGACAAGGCCGACCTGCAGGCCGCGGCCAGCGCGCTGGCCGAGCGGGCCGACCACCACGCAGCTCACCGGCGCCGACATGCTGCGCCTCGCCCTCGGGCTCGAGGGCACGCCCGCTCGCCGGCGGCATCACCGTCGAAGGTGGCGGTTGGGCCGCCGATCTGCTCGCCGCCGCCGCCGACCTGTCGGGCGATCCGGCGAACGCGCCCAAGGGCTTCGACGGCGAGCTGCGCAGCTACCAGGCCGAGGCGCTCGCCTGGCTCGGCTTCCTCGACGCCGGCGGCATCGGCGGCTGCCTCGCCCTCGACATGGGCCTCGGCAAGACGCCCACCATGCTCGCCCACCTGCTCGTGCGGCGTCCGACCGCGGTCCCGCGCTCGTGATCGCGCCGCCGGCGGTCGTCGGCAACTGGGCGGCGGAGGCGAAGCGCTTCACGCCCGGGCTGCGCGTCATCGTGCACCACGGTCCCGGGCGCGCCGCGCACGACGAGATCGCCGACGAGGTCGAGCAGGCCGACGTCGTCATCACCACCTACGGCACCGCGGTGCGCGACGTCGAGGCCATCGCGCAAGGTCGAGTGGGCGACGGTCGTCACCGACGAGGCGCAGGCGATCAAGAACCACACCAGCGAGACCGCGCAGCAGCTGCGCACGCATCAACGCGCGCACACGCGTCGCGCTCACCGGCACGCCGATCGAGAACGGTCTCGGCGACCTGTGGGCCATCCTCGACTTCACCAACCCCGGGCTCGTCGGGCCGCGCCCGCAGTTCATCGCCAGCCTCTCGGGCGACGGCGAGAACGGTGGCGCCGCGGGTGGCGCGACCGGGCGCGCCGCCGCCGAAGACGCGCTGCGCGCGCTCAACGGCATCCTCGTGTTCCGCCGCACGAAGCTGGAGCCGGAGATCCAGGCCGAGCTGCCCGACAAGATCGACCAGCTCGACCACTGCGTGATGACCGCCGAGCAGATCGGCCTCTACCAGGCGGTGCTCGACCGGCTGGTGCTCGCCAACGACCTGCCCGAGGGCGAGGAGCCGCGCAAGGGCCAGATCCTCGCCGCCATCACCGCGCTCAAGCAGATCTGCAACCACCCCGCCGCGTACCAGGACGACGACCTGCCGCTCGTCGGTCGCTCCGGGCAAGCTGGCGCGGCTCGAGGAGATCGTCGACTCGGTGTTCGCGGCGGGCGAGCGGGTGCTGGTGTTCACCCACTTCGCCGAGTGGGGCGTCAAGCTCGCCGACTACCTCACCGAGCGCATGGGCCAGCCGATCGAGTGCTACCACGGTGGCCTGTCGCGGGGCGTCCGCGACCGCATGATCCAGGACTTCCAGTCGGGCGAGGGCGCGGGCGCGCTGGTGCTGTCGCTGAAGGCCGGCGGCACCGGCCTCAACCTCACCGCCGCCAGCCACGTCGTGCTCTACGACCGGTGGTGGAACCCCGCGGTCGAGGACCAGGCCCGTGACCGCGCCTGGCGCATCGGCCAGACCAAGACCGTCATCAGCCACCGGCTGGTGTGCCCCGGCACCGTCGACGAGCGGGTCGAGGAAGTCGTCGAGGGCAAGCGCCGCATCGCCGACCTGGTGCTGCCGAAGTCGAGCTCGCTGGCCGACCTCGACCACGACCAGCTCGGCGCCGCGCTCGGCATCCGCACCGACGCCGTGCTCAGCGAGGAGGACGGGGAGTGAGCGTGAGCGAGCCGGGTATCCCGGCGAGTAGCGAACGACCGATGGTGGCGCCATGAGCCCGACCCGTCGCCGCCGTGGCTCGCGTGCCAACAAGCCGAGCGCCGCGCAGCTGCGCGACTTCTGGGGCGACGACGTCGACGACCCGGTCGACGACGAACCCATCCGGGTGATCACGCCCGGCGTCGACCCCACCGCGCTGGTGCAGTCGCTCGGGCCGCTGCCGTTCCCCGGTGCCGGCGCCGCGCACCACTACTTCCAGGTGGTCTACGAGCGCGCCGCGGGCCTCGCCGTCGCGCTCGCCGCCGCCGCCGGCCTCCTCGACCTCTCGGTCCGTCGTCGCCGTCGTCCGACGACGACGAGCTCGACCCCGACTTCCCCGCCTGATCATGCGCGTTGTTGCACCGTATGACGTTCGATTTCGCGTACCGATTGGCGCGCGTGACAAGGTGCAGTCATGACCGAGGTCGTCACTCCACCGAGCTTCGTGGGTGGGCTCGGCATCGAGCTGTGGATCGACGGCGATCACGCGCACGGCCGCGCCGAGATCGCTGCCCGACGTTCCTCAAGCCCGGCACCGACCGCGTGCGCATGGGCGTGCTCGCCACCCTGGTCGACATGGTCGCCGGCTCACCGGCGCACGCGGTCATCAACCCGACCGTCGACCTGCGCGTCTCGCTGCTCGACCACGCGCCGTCGAGCGGCCTGATCGAGCTGGTGTGCCACCCGGTCAAGATCGGCCGGCGTCTGTTCGTCGGTGAGACGCTGCTGCACACCGGCGACGTCAACCGCCCGTTCGCCCGCTCGCTGTGCACGTTCATCAACACGCCGCTGCCCGAGGCTCGACCAGGACGCCGCGACGTCGGCTGCCGCGGAGAGCTCGGCGCGCGCGAACTACGACGAGTCGCTGCAGCTGAGCGAACCGGTGCCCGGCACCTACGAGATGGAGGCGCACGAGACCGTGCGCAACGGCCCGGCCGGCACCATCCAGGGCGGCGCGCAGGCGCTGATGGCCGAGCTCGCCGGGGAGCGGGCCTGGCCGACGACGGCGACCTCGAGATCGTCGACCTCGAGATCCGCTACCTCAACCGGGTGCGCACCGGGCCGGTCGCTGGCGACCGGCGAGGTGATCCCCGGCGCGCTCGACGGCACGTGCGTGCGCGTACCGATCATCGAACCGGCGCCCGACGGCCGCATCGTCGTCGCTGACGTCGCTGCTCTGTCGCCCGGTCCGGCCCTGACGGCACCGGGGTAGGGTGCGATCCATGGTCGAACGCACAGCCGTCAATCCGTGGACCTGGTCGGTGGCACTTCGGGTTCAACCAGGGTGAGCTCGTCGAGGGCGCAGACGCGGACGCTCTACTGCGCCGGCCAGACGTCGGTCGACGAGAACGGCGCGCCGCAGCACCCCGGCGACATGGCCGCGACAGATCACGTTGGCGGCCGACAACCTCGAGGCGGTGCTGCGCGGAGCCGGGATGACGCTCGCCAACGTGGTGCGCCTGAACTTCTACACGACCGACGTCGAGGGCTACCTGACCAACGCCGCAGTGCTCGGGGCGCGGCTCGGCGCCGCCGGGGTCGCACCCGCCGGCACGTTGCTCGGCGTCGCCCGCCTGGCGTTTCCCGGAGCTGCTCATCGAGATCGAGGCGACCGCGGTCGCGTGACGTCCGACACGAGCCGCGCTGGGTCGACGACGACCGGGCGCTCACCGAGCTGGTCAAGGTCCTGCTCGACGAGCCCGCGTACGGGCTCGACACCGAGTTCATGTCCGAGCGCACGTACTGGCCGCAGCTGTGCCTGGTGCAGGTGTCGTGGCCGAAGGGCGTCGCGCTGGTCGACCCGCTGGCGTGCGACGTGCGCGCGCTGGTCGACGTGCTGCACGCGCCGGCGACGATGATCACGCACGCGGGCGCGAGCGACCTCCCCATCCTCGAGCGCGCGGTCGGCGCGCGTCCCGCCGGCGCTGTTCGACGTGCAACTCGCCGCCGGGTTCGTCGGCCTCGGCCTGCCGTCGCTGGGCTCGTTGGTGTCGGTGCTGCTCGGCGTGCGGCTCGACAAGTCCGAGCAGCTCGCCGACTGGTCGGCGCGCCCGCTGTCACGCCGGCGGTGCGCAAGTACGCCGCGGCCGACGTCGAGTACCTGTTCCCGCTCACGCATCGAGCTCGACCACCGCCTGCAGGAGCTCGGGCGCGAGACGTGGGCGGCGAGCGAGTGCGAGCTGCTGCGCACAGAACGCCGACCGGCGCGTCGATCCCGACACCGCGTGGTGGAAGATCAAGGGCGCGTCGTCGATGCGCGGGCGAGAAGGCGCGCGTCGCGCAGTCCGTCGCCGCGTGGCGTGAGCGCCGCGCGCAACGGCTCGACCTCGTGCCGCGCTTCGTGCTGCCCGACCTGGCGATGGCCGCGGTCGTCGGCCGTCCGCCGCAGACGCGCGACGACGTGATGAAGCTGCGCGGGCGTCAACCGCATGTCGTCGCGAGGTCGCGCACGAGCTGCTCGACGCGGTCGAGGCGGGGCGGGCGATGCCGCACGAGCGAGCTGCGCATGCCCGACAAGCCCGACGACGGTCCCGAGCTCGACGCCGCGGTCGCGTTGCTCGTCGCGTACGTCGCCGAGCTCGCCCGGGCGCAACGGATCGAGAAGCAGCTGCTCGCGACCCGTGACGACATCAAGGCCCTGGTCTACGGCCGTCCCGGCCGGCTCGACTCCGGCTGGCGGGCCGAGGTCGCCGGCGCCCAGCTCCACCGCCTGCTCGACGGCGAGGCCGTCATCCGCCTCACCGACGGCGGCCGCCACCTCCGCCTCGAAGACTGACCCCCTCCTTTCCGAACCTGCGTCGTTTGGCGTACTCATCGGCGCTTCAAACGACGCCGGAATGCGACGGGCTCAGCGCCCTGGCGCGGTCATGACACCCCGCTGCGACCGGTGCGACAGCACCGACAGGCCGACATGCTCGACAGCACCGACGCGAACGACGCGAACGACCCGACCGAGAACGCCGACACGCCGAGCCGACCGAACCGATCGACGCGAACGACCCGACCGAGCCGATCGAGAACGACGACCCGGTCGACGCGATCGAGCAGAACGAGTTCGTCGACCAGAGCGACCACCCGGTCCGGCGTGCCGACACGTCAGTCACCCAACGCGTCGGCGGCGAGCTCGGCGCGGAAGCGTTGGTCGTCGCGGGCCCGGAAGTGCGGCGACACGTAGCGGGCGAACAGCTCGAGCGAGCGGTTCCACCGGTCGATGGTCACCCACTCCCGCGAGTTGAACAGCAGCGAGCCGAACCCGCCGACCGCCTCGTCGAGCTCGCGCACCTGCGTGATCACGTCGTCCGGTGACCCGATGATCCACGGCACGTTCTCGACCATCCAGTCGAACGTCACCTCGGCGTCGGCCATCGACGCGTCGCGCTTCATCAGCGGCGCGAGCCCGATCTTGAACAGGTAGTCGTACGACTGCTTGAGGCTCTCGCGGATCTCGGCCATCGCCGCGTTCTTCGAGTCCGAGACGTAGACCTCGCGACAGATCCGCCAGTCGTCGCGCGCCGCGACCGGATCACGACCGGCCGCCTCCGCCGCCTTCACGATCGCCGAACCCTGCGCGATGAGGTCGGGCATGCCCGGGTTGTCCTCGATCTGCACCGGCGTGAAGTAGATGCTCAGCGCCGCGTACCCGCGCTCGCCGCACAGCTCGAAGTTGTGCGTGCCCGACATCCCCGCGATCGAGAACTGCGGGTGCTCCTGGTACGGCCGCACCTGGATGCGCTTGTGGTCGAGCTCCCAGAACTTGCCGGTGAAGTCGACGTAGTCGGTCGTCGAGAACAGCAGCTCGATGATGTCGAGCGCCTCGCGCATCCGCGGCGCCGCCTCGTCACCCACCTGGAAGAACAGCTTGTCGCTCACCAGACCCGCCGCCGCCGAAGCCGTAGATGAGGCGGCCGTGGGTCAGGTGGTCGAGGAACGCCAGCCGCTCGGCGACCATGAACGGGTCGTGGTACGGCAGGTTGATGGTGCCGGTGCCGAGCCCGATGCGGCTGGTCAGCGCGGAGGCCTTGGCGATGAAGATGTCGGGGCGCGGGGATGTTCTCGTACGCGCCGGTGTGGTGCTCGCCCACCCACACCTCGTCGTAGCCGAACCGCTCGGCGTACGACGATCTCCTCGAGCTTGAGGTCGTAGGACAACGTCCAGTTCGACCACGGGAAGGGCTCCGGCATCAGGAACAGGCCGAACTTCATCAACGTCCCCCTCGTCGAGTCGCCGCAATGTAGCTCCGCGCGGGTGGCGTCCGCGTGCCGATCGTCGTAGCGTCCGGTGCGTTCAGGGCACTCCGGGGGGAATGCGATGGTGGACAAGAGTTCGACGCCCGATGTCGTCGAGCAGCTGCTCGAACGTCTGGCCAGCACGTCGGAACGACTCGCTCAGGCCACCGAAGAGCAGGTGCGCCAACTCGAACGGCGGAGCAAGGAGCTCGCCGATCGCGCCGAAGCCGCCACCGAGCGCCTGATCAGCGCGGTGGATCGCGAGATGCGGAATCAGATCTCCGACATGCGGCGCGACATCGAGCAGCTGATGACCCGTGTAGGCGACGTCGCCAAGCGCGTCCCGGCCCAGAAGGCTCCACCGAAGAAGTCTCCCGCGAAGAAGTCTCCCGCGAAGAAGCCGGGCGCCAAGACGACGACGTTGAAGCAGGCGCCCGCCAAGAAGAGCACCGCCAAGAAGAGCACCGCCAAGAAGAGCACCGCCAAGAAGAGCACCGCCAAGAAGTCGACCGCCAAGAGGAGCACCGCCAAGAAGTCGACCGCCAAGAGGAGCACCGCCAAGAAGACCACGAAGACGGCGACGGCGAAGAAGCCCACCACATGACGACGTGATCGTTCCCTGCTTGACTGTGGCATCTCACGGGAGGGTGGGGGCGGGCAATGGTCGAGCTGCCCACGGGCACGGTCACGTTCTTGTTCACCGATGTCGAGGATTCGACGCGCCTGTGGGACGACTTCCCGGACGCGATGCAGGAATGCCTCGCCCGCCACGACGAGATCCTGCGCACTGCGATCGACACCCACGACGGAGTGATCGTGAAGACGACGGGCGACGGCGCGGCCTGAAGATCCGCATCGGGGTGCACACCGGCGAGGCCGAGGTGCGCGACGGCGACGACTACGGCACGGCGCTGAACCGTGCCGCGCGGCTCATGAGCATCGCCCACGGCGACCAGATCATCGTGTCGCGGGTGACCGAGAGCCTGGTGCGCGACGCGCTCGCGCCCGCCGTCGAGCTCGTCGACCTCGGTGATCACCGGCTGCGCGATCTCGCCTCGCCGATGCGCGTGTTCCAGATCGTCCACCCCGCGCTGCGCCGCGAGTTTCCGCGCCTGCGTTCGTTGGACGCGCGCCGTCGAACAGCTCGCGCCGGTGGTGCCCGACGCCACCTGACAGCGCGTTCCCGTCTGTAGTCGCCTGCGTATGCTGGAGCTTCTTCCCTTGATCGATACGACCGAAGGGAAGGTCATGCCAGTCGATGAACGCAACCGTCTACAGCTCGCCGAGGCCGTCAAACGGGTCCTCGGCGCCGACGAGGGAATCACCCTGATGGAGCTGTTGCCACCGGTGGGATGGGCCGACGTCGCCACCCGACACGACCTCCTCACGCTCGAGGGCCACATCGACGCAAGGTTCGAGTCGTTGGAAGCTCGCATCGAGGCCCGGTTCGAGTCCTCTGAGCATCGGGTGCTCGGCGCGATGGAGCGCGAGCCGCGGGCCCTCACCTGGCGCCTGTTCGCGATCTACGGCGCCAGCATGGGCGCGATGATCGGCGCGCTCGTGGCTGTCACCAAGCTCTGACGCGGCCGCCTACAGGTACTGGCCGGGCGCGCGGTCGGTCGTGGCGGGCACTCGCACCCGGTCGACGTCGCCGCGCGCCTCGAACAGGTCGGCCAGGCTCATGGCGCGCGCCGGCGTGGTCGTGCCCGGGCCGAGCCAGCGCGCCGCCTCGTCGGGTGCGAACTCGGAGAAGCTGATCGCGGCGAGGCAGCGCCCCGGGCGCACGAGCGCGGGGTGCAGGCGATCGATCTCCTCGTTGGTGGTGAGCAGCACGAGCGTGTCGTAGCCCTGCCCGAGCACGCCGTCGGTCACGTTGAGCAGCCGCCCGAGGCTGACACCGGCGTCGCGCCGCGCCGAGGCGCGCAGGAACTCGTCGCTGTCCTCGGCGACGATCAGCCGGAACCGCGCCTCACCGTCGTCGGTGGGGGTGGCACCGAGGTCCTCGTCGTTCCACGACGTACCGTCCTGCATGAGCACCTTGAGGATGTACTCGGGCTCCCGGAACAGCGCCTCGGGATCCGCGACGTAGTGCGCGTCGCACCACGGCGACCACGAGCGGAACAGCGAGCGCAGCGCGGTGGTCTTGCCGGTGCCGGGCGGGCCGTGCCAGAGCACGAGCTTCCCCGAGGTGCGCGGCCGCACCATCTGGTGGAGCTCGCCCAGCGGCGTGCGGGTGCGGAGCGGGTAGTTGTCCTCGATCGACTCCCACGCGGGCGCGGCGATCGAGCGGGCCTGGCTGCCGGGGCCGTGGCGCCCGGTGTGCCAGGTGCGGACCCGGGCGGTGTCGGAGCGGTCGACTTCGGCGCGCGCGCGCGCAGCTCGTCGGCGACGGCCCGCGCCCGTTCACGCGTGCCCGCGCTCACCGAGAAGCCACGCCGCCCACTGGTCCAGCCGAGCAGGCTGTAGTCGGGCCCGCGTGCGAGCAGCATGCAGTCGTTGTCCTCGTCGACCACCGAACGCAGGATCGTCGCGTCCGGCGGAAGCAGGGGCTCGAGGTCGACGGTCGGGTCGAACGCGATCTCGACCACGTGGGGCTCCCGCCCGTCGATCTGCGCGCTGCGGTGGACGGCGCGCAACACCGCGAAGGCGGAGTCGCTCCCGTCGAGGGTGGTCCGGAGCGCGACGATCTCACCCGCGTCGACGGGTGTGATGTCGATGGCGTTGTTGGTCGCGAGCTGCATCGTTCTGTCCCGAACCTGATGGGCAAAGCCGATGACAGTACGTCGCGGGTGGGACCGCGTGTCGAGGAATTACGCCGCTCCGGGCGCGCTCGCCGTCAGGTGCAGGTCGACGGCGCGGCCGCGCCGCCGGCACGATCGGTCATCCAGGCCACCACGTCGGCGTGGGCCGCGTCGATCACGCTGCCGTGCGTCGCGCCGGTGTACGTGCGGTAGTCGACGGTGTCGTTCGCCGCGCACGCCTTCTTCACGAATACGTCGGTGAGCACCTGCGGAATGGTGGTGTCGGCGGTGCCCTGCACGATGAGGAGCGGCGCGCCCGCGGAGCGGTTGCCCGCGGAGTTCGTGTGCAACAGCTTCTGCCACGTGGGGATCGACAACGGATCGTGCGCGAGCACGGAGCTCGCGCCGTTGTTGTAGATGTCCATCACGTCGCCGGCGCACTTCGTGGTGGCGACGTCGGCCTTGGACAAGGCGTCCGGCGTGAGCACCGAGGCGGGGTCGACCTGGGGATACGCGGCGTGGAAGCCTTCGACGCCCATCACCAGGTATCCACCGCCACCGCGAATGCCTCCGGCGAGCGGCAGGATCTGTTCGACGTCGGCTGCCGGCGCCGCGGCCGCGACGCCGAGCACCTGCAGCTCGGGTGCGTAGGAGGCGGCGAGCTCACCGGCGAACAGCGCCGACTGCCCGCCCTGCGAGTGACCGGCGACGAGCACGTCGTCGTTCGCGCGGGTCGCGTCGAGGTCCTTCGCCGCGCGCGCGGCATCGAGCACGCTGCGACCTTCGCTCTCACCGACGAGGTAGGGGTGCACGCCGGGTGTGCCGAGGCCCTCGTAGTCGGTGGCGGTGACGACGTAGCCCGCCTGCACCAGGTCGTCGACGAAGGGGATGGCCGCGGCCGCGTCGGTCGACTTCGACGGCGCGCACTGGTCGGCGAGCCCGGCGGTGCCGTGGGCCCAGGTGACGACGGTGCGCCCGCCCTTGGGCGCCGCGCCGGTCGGCGCGACCACCACGCCCGACACCGCGATGTCGTCACCCCCGACGGACCGCGAGTGGTAGAGCACCCTCCACGCCTTCGCGCCTGTCGGCGCGGTGATGGGTTGGGAGCGGATGATCGTGCCCGGGGGCTTCTTCGGCAACGGTGACGGCGGCACGTAGAACCCGGCCGCGCCGGAACGGACCGCGGCGCCCGCGCCCGTGGCGAGACCGGTGAGGAGGAGCCCGAGCGCCAGTGTGGCAAGGGCGATGACGCGAACCTGACGCACGGGTCGAGGGTACGCCTCCGAGCCCGGGGCTGGGTCGTCGGTCACGTTCTGACCCGTGACCGTTCAGGTCTCAGGCGGTCGTGCCGACATCGTGTCCATGGGCTCCCTCGCGGTCGCGCAGCTCTCCGTCCACCCGTTGCCGGTTCGGCCCCGGATCGTGGACGGCCCCGAGCCTCACATCCTCCGGCGCTTCGGGCCGCAGTGGTCGTGCCTCGACAACGTGCCCTTCGGCGCGACGGTCGAGATCGGTCACGTGCTCCTCTCGACCGCCGGCGTCTTCGTGGTCGAGACCGACACGTCGCCGTCTCCCGACGTGCCGCACGCGATCTCGGAGACGCGCTGGCGGGCACGGAAGATCGCGTTCCTGCTCGACCGGGTCGGGCGACCGCGCGTCACGCCGGTGCTCGTCGTGTCCGGCCTCGGCGCGCCGCTCATTGCCGGTGGATGCGCGATGGTCGACGGTGTGCTCGTGTGCCAGGGTTCGGATCCGGCGCGCTGGTGCGCGCACCTCGAGTCGCTCCCGCCGACGCTCGAGCCCGCGTGCATCGACGAGATGGTCGACATCCTCGTCCACCACACCCTGCGCACCGACGAGGTCAACCGCACCTTCGCCTGACGGCTTGCAGTTGATCGCAACGTTCAGACGCGTTGCAACGTGACGGTCGCGAGCGCGAGCACCTTGTCGTCGGCGCCGGCGTCGATCGCCTCGACGCGACAGACCACGTGGTCGTCGGTCTCACGCACGACGATGGTGCTGGTGCGTACCGGGCCGGTACGCGCGCCGGCGAGGTAGTGGATGTGCAGGTCGCTCCCGGCGTACCCGGGCACCGCGGCCTCGGCCGCTCCTTGGAACACCATGCCGAGCACACCCCCGTTGATGCGCCCGCGGCTGTTGTGGACGTACGTCGAGTTGGGGAGCTCCACCACGCCGTGCTCGGCGTCGATGACAGTCAGCCCGCAGCGCTCGAGCAACGGTTCGGTCGGCACGCCACCGGGGGGTTCGATGTGGCGCCGTTGGCCGATGCCACCGAGTGGGTCGAACGTGCCGGACGCCGCGGACGTCGACGCCGGCACGCGCGCGAACGTCACGAGCCCGGTCGCGACGCGGCGCTGCTCGATCGGGTCGGCGAGCTCGTCGAGGTCGGGCACGCCGTCGCCGTCGTAGATGTCGAAGCCGACGACGATCAAGCGTGAGCCGACGCGGGTGAGGTTGCTCTCCAGGATCGCCGGCCCGTTCACGAGTGGCGCGGCCTCGTGCACCATGAGGTCGGCGGTGGCGGTCCAGTCGGGATGCGCCGCGCACAGCGCCACCATCGCGGTGTTGACGTCGACCAGCGCCACCAGGTAACCGAGCCCTGCGGCGCCTGACGGGTCGCGCACCGCGTCGGTCACCGGCGACATCGAGCGCGCCCGGGTCGCGCTCAGTTGCTCGGTGGTGATGTCGAGATCGCTGATGGAGTTGCGGGCCGGCAGGCCGGGGGGTGCGTCGGTCGTGCTCATCGAGCGGCCACCGTACGCGCTCTGAAGCGGCCGCCTACAGGTACTGGCCGGGCGAGCGCTTGGCGTCACCGACGGTCTTCGCCTTGGCCTTCAGATCGGCGGCGATGTCATTCGCCTGCTCGCGCGTCGCTGCCGATACCCAGACCGTGGGCTTCCCGATGGTCGAGGTGAGCAGGCTGTACCCGGGGCCGCGCACGTAGAGCATGGTGTCGTCGTCATCCGCCGCCGAGCGGATGATCTCCGCGTCATCGGGAAGGAGTGCTTCGACGTCGACGCCGTCGTCGAACGTGGTGTGTCGCGCGTGTGGCTCGCGCCCGTCGAGCTGCGCGCTGCGGAAGGCCGCGATCACGATCGAGTACGGCGAGTCGCCGACCCCGAAGAACGTGCGGGGCGCGACGACGTCGTCGGCGGGGCCGAGCGGTTCCACCGTAGATCTGTCGCCGATTTCGCCGTTCATGGTCATGCTTCCGGTGCGAATCCTGTCAGATCGTCGACGTCCCAGCTCCAAGACGGCGGTCACGACGAACACTCAGCCTACGTTCAGCACGCACACTGTTTGATTGCCCGACATGCCAGGCAGTGACCAGTCGGGAGACGCCGTGTCCATCCAGAGCACCGAGGGATCGTCGAACCCGCCCGAACGACGTGGCTTCTACGTCCGCGGTTGGATCCTCGCCGTCGTCGGTGTGGTGGTCGTCGTGGCAGCCGCGGTCGCTATCGGTGTCGCGGTGAGCGACGGAGACCACGGCGACCGGCGGGGGTTCGGTCGAGGAGATGGGTTCGGCGATCATCACGGCGGTGGGCGCCACGGGCTCGGAATCATCGTCTTCTTGCTCCTGATCGCTCTCGTCATCGCGGCAGCGGTGTTCATCGCCCGGCGCTACGCCGCGCGGTCCACCGCGACGCGGAGCAGCGCGGAAGACATCCTCGCCGAACGCTTCGCGCGCGGTGAGATCGACGAGGCCGACTACCTCAGCCGCCGCAACGCACTTCGCAGCTAGCGATCGCACCAGGGCGGCGTCGAGCGCGGTCACGCGTCCACGCTCGCTGCGAGTGGTGCGGCGGCGGCGATGCCGAGTCGGCGTCGGACGATGGCGCTGGCGAGGTTGAGGGCGGCCGGGTCTCGGCGCAGGACGTAGTTGGCGTTGGCGGCGAGGATGATGCCGTTGAGTTCGAAGGTCAGCGCGTCGGGGTCTTCGTCGGCGGGGAGTTCGTGTTGTTCGAGCGCGGTGACGACGAACTGGCGGATGAGGCTGGTGAAGTCGTGTTGGAACGCTGCGATTTCGTCTTTGACCGGGCCGGGGCGGGTGCCCATTTCCAGGACTGCACCGGCGAAGAAGCAGCCACCGGGGAACGTTCGCCGTTGAAGATGTTCGAAGAACGTGTCGCACACGGCGACGAGCTGTCCGATGCCGGGTCTGGCAGCGAGCGCGGGTTCGATGACCTCCGCGCGGAAGATGCGCCCGGCCTCATCGACGGTCGCGAGCTGCAGCTCCTCTTTGGAACCGAAGTGGGCGTACACCCCGCTCTTACTCATGTCGAGGGAGCCGGCAAGGTGACCGATCGAGAGGCCCTCGAGTCCGTCGATTGTCGCTAGCGATACCGCCTCGCGCACGATCGCCGCGCGGTCCGTTCGCCGTCCGCTCGTTTGTGTCGGGGAACCATGTTGACAAGATAGCACGATCGGTCGTACTGTTCAGAAGTAGTACGACCGATCGTGCTACTTCCGTTGGCTCGTATGAGGAGTTGTCATGAAGAGCTTGAAGACCAAGATCGCCCTCATGGCGGTGACGGGTGCCATCGCCGCTGGCGCGCTCGCGGCGCCGGCATTCGCGGCGGCAGGCCCGAACGACCGCGGCACGAACTGTCACGGCGTCGTGCTCTCGTATCAATCGACGTCCGGTATGGCCCCCGGGCAGCTGCATCACCTGTTCGGCGCCTCGGTGAAGGATGTGCAGGCCGACGCTGACCTGCTCTGCGGCTCGTAGGTACGCGGCGGGGAGCTCCGGCGATTCGGGCCGAGTCGCATGTCGGAGTCAGTCGGGCTCTGGCTGCCCGGCCGTCCCGACACCCCCCGACTGGTACGCGCGTGCTGCCGGAGTTTCCGCTCCAGATTTCTGCTCGAAGCGCACCGCTGTCGACAAAGGACGCAGAATGGTCGAGTCACAGGTTCACCAAGAACCGGCACGCCACGTCAGGCTGCCTCGTCACGAAGCCACGCTGAGGCCCGCCGCCCGGGGCGCAGCGCACGGTGTCCACATCGAGGTTGACACGCTGTCACGGCGGATCCGCGTGCCTGGACGTCGCGAGGTGACGCTGCTCGATGCCGTGTCGTTCGCGCTTGCGCCGGCCGAGCTGGTCGCGATCGTCGGTCCCAGCGGCGCCGGCAAAACGACCCTGCTGGAGGCGATTGCCGGCATCGCCGCGCCCACTGCGGGGTCCGTGCGCTTCGACGGGACGGATCTGTACACCAACCCGGGGACGTTTCGCAGCGTGCTCGGTTACGTGCCCCAAGACGACATCATCCACACCGATCTCTCTCTCCAACGCATGCTCCGCTACGCCGCGAGGCTGCGGCTCCCGTCATCGACCACCCCAGCCGACATCGACGACGCAGTCCGTGACGCCCTCGACGCCGTGGGTCTGACCCCCTACGGCGACGTCCGGGTCGCCTCACTCAGCGGCGGCCAACGCAAACGCGCCAGCATCGCCGTCGAGCTGCTCACCGATCCACAGGTGTTCTTCCTCGACGAACCGACATCGGGCCTCGACCCAATCACCAGCGCGGAGATCATTGATCGCCTACGTCGACTCGCCGACAGGTCGGCGACAGTCGTGTTCACCACCCACTCGGTCGAGGACCTCGCCCGGTGCGATCTCATCGTGTTCATGATGCGCGGCGGACGCGTGGGGTTTGTGGGCACTCTCGACGACGCACTCGAACAGTTCGGGGTCAGCTCGGTTCCCGAGCTCTACCGTCGCCTCACCGACCCGGACACCACCATCGACGCGGCAGGCATCGCTGCCACGGTCGCGGCGCATGACGCCACGCCCCGAAACGTGGTCAGACGGCCAGTGGCGAACGGGTTCACGCAGTGGCGTGTCCTCACCGGCCGGACGTTCGAGACCCTGGTGCGCAACCACTTGACGCTCGCCATCCTTCTCGGGTCGCCGGCGCTGGTCGTCGCAATGTTCGCGATCCTCTTTCGGCCAGGTGCCTTCGACCCTCAGCATCCGAGCCCCAGCGCGATGGTGATGATCGGCTTCTGGGTCGTCTTCGGTGCTTTCTTCTTCGGGCTCACCTACGGCCTGCTCCAAATCTGCACCGAGCGAACCATCCTTCGCCGCGAGCGACTCGTCGGTCTGCGTCTCGACGCGTACGTGGCTTCGAAGGTGACTGTCCTCCTCCCCTTCCTCGCCCTCGTGGTGGTGGCAATGCTCGGTGTGCTCCGCATGCTGGACCGCCTTCCCGGACGGCCACTGTCGACCTATGCCTCGATCGGAGTCGGACTGTTGCTCTGCTCGGTCGCGGCGCTCGGACTCGGCCTGCTCACATCGGCAATGGTCGGAACCGTGGCCCAGGCGACCCTCGCCCTCCCCATGCTGTGCTTTCCCGCAGTGTTGTTCTCGGGTGCCATCCTCCCGGTGAACCTCATGGCCGGCGCCGGCGCCGCCCTCAGCGCGGTGATCCCATCGCGCTGGGCCTTCGAGGCCATCGGTCACGACCTCGGAGCGCGACGAATCCTCGCAGGTGGCGGCTCGCAGCTCGGACCGCCGCTCCTCGCGTCGTACGGGGACGCGGGCACAGCCTCGACGGGGGCGTACTTCATCATCCTCGCGGTGTTCGCGGTCGTGTTTCTGCTCGCCACCTGGGGTGTGCTCGTACGGAGCACCCGCAGATCGATCCGCTGAGCGTTCAAATGCGCCGGTCGGCCACCCGAAGGGACGAATCAGTTGATGACCGCTGGTCTCTCAGGTCGACGTGCGCAGGCGCTACTGCTCCACCGACTCGAGCGCGTACAGGTCCCATTCCCCGTCCACACCTTTCAACCCGTGAGGTCCGAGGGGTCGGAACTCCGTGCCCGCGCCGAGCATGAGATCGCGCACGGTGCGCGAGACGACGATGTCGCCGTCGTCCGCGGCTGCCATCACCCGTGCCGCGATGTGCACGGCCACGCCCGAGACGTCGTTGTCGTCGGCCACCTCGATGCGCCCGGAGTGCAGGCCCACGCGGACCGTGACGCCCATCTCGTGGAGCTTCGCCCGCAGCTCGACGGCGCCGTCGAGTGCCGACGCCGGATCGGGGAACACCGCGAGGATGCCGTCGCCGGTCGACTTCACGAGGCGGCCCCGTCCGGCCTCGACCGCGTCGTCGGCGATCGTCTGGTGCACACCGATCACCGCGCTCCATGCCCGGTCGCCGAGCGACTCCGCCATCTCGGTGGACCGGACGATGTCGCTGAACAGGATCGTCGCGAACTGCTGCTCCGGCACGCGCGCGTCACGCCCGATGAACGAGCGGATGCGGCTGAGGATCAGGTCGGCGGCCTCCCAGAACATCGGGCCGTCGGCACCGGGAAGCTCGACGTACTCCGCCCCTTCGATGTGTTCGGAGAGATAACGACCGTGAGTCGCCGGGATCAACCCGTACTCCGCGCGGTGCATGACGAGTGTGGGCATGTGCAGCTCTGAGAGCTTCGACCTGACGTCGCACGTCAGGTTGTTGCGGAGGATCTCCAAGATGGTGGTCGGCGTCCCGAGCGAGCGGACCAACTTTCCGTACCACACGGCGAAGCGTGCGTCTCCCAGTCGGCTCGGTACGTTGAGCGCGACCTGCGCGTCGGAGCCCCAGAGCGTGTCGATGTGGGTGAAGAGGTCGTTGAACCAGTCGGTCGACAGTCCGATGCCGTAGTCGTCGGCCTCGAGGAAACGGGCCGTCGTGTTGTAGAGGATGAGCTTGTGGACCCGGTCCGGATTGGTCGCGGCGTAGTGGATCGCGAACGGGCCGGCATCGAGCCAGGCCATCAACACGATCTCGTCGGTGCGACCCGCGGCGTCCAGCACGGCTTCCAGCTCGCGCTCGAAGGCCGCGGGGCTCGGATCCCAGTTTGACGGAAGCGGATCGGAGTTGCTCGTCCCGAGCCGGTCGTACCGGACCACCGTGCCGAACGATGCGAGCCGGGTGAGGAACACCGCGACGCCGGGATCCTCCCAAGCCACATCGGTGTTGGTGAAGGTCCCCGCCGCGGCGACGATCGTCGGCGAGCCCTCGCCGAACACCTGATACGCGATGCGGGCACCGTCGACCAAGACGTAGCGCGTGACCGGCTGCACGGCCGCGAGCGTATTTCGTGCCGGTGCACCGGTGCCGAGCCGAGAGCCGAGCCTTCCGCGCGCGGCGACTTGGCAACAAGCTCTGTGGATCCGATCCGAGGAGCGGTCGATGAGCGCGAACGGATGGCGCGTCGCGGACAGCGACATGCACGTCATGGAGCCTCCCGATCTCTGGGAGCGCTACATCGCCGCCGAGTGGCGTCATGCCGCGCCGATCGGGCTCAGCGAGCTCCACCGTGACATGCGCGTGCGCGTCAAGGACCACAGCCTCACGCGCATGGGCCGGGCCAAGCCCAACTTCGCGGAGACGGTCGGGTGGAAACCCGGGTCGGACGAGGCGCTGGCACCGTCGGAATCGCGCCTGTGGGATCCGTCCTCGCAGCTCGCGGCCATGGACGAGGAGGGCGTCGACGTCGCGGTGCTGTTCCCGAGCCGCGGGCTCTTCGTCCTCGGGCTCGACTCGACCGACCACGTCGGCGCCGACGGGCTCGAACCCGGACTCGCGGCGGCGATCGCCCGTGCCTACAACGACTGGATGGCCGACTACTGCAGCGAGAGCCCGCGGCTGCTGGGCGCCGGTCTGCTCGCGCCCCACGACGTCGACGCCGCCGTCGACGAGGTGCGGCGCTGTATCGAGACGCTCGGGTTCGTGACGGTCTTCATGCTGCCCGGCCTCGTCAACGGGCGTGCGTGGAACGATCCCGCCTACGACCCGATCTGGCGCACGTGCGAGCAGCTCGGTGTCCCGGTGTGCTTCCACGGCGGCGGTCAGAACTACCTGCGGCCCGACTACACGCTCGAGTTCGACAACCTCATGATGTGGCACACCTTCGGGCAGCCGGTCGGCATCATGGCCGTGACCGTGAGCATCACGGCCGGCGGTGTGCTCCAGCGGTTCCCCGATCTGCGCGTCGGCTTGCTCGAAGGGAACTGCGGGTGGGCGCCGTGGTTGCTCGATCGCCTCGACGAGCACTGGGAGTGGGTGGGCGACAAGGACGCACCCGAGCTCGATCGCGCGCCGTCCGAGTACTTCCGGTCGAACTGCTTCCTGAGCATCGAGGCCGACGAGCGGCCGGCGCGCTACTACGTCGACTGGTTCGGCAACGACAACCTCGTGTTCTCGACCGACTACCCGCACGGCGACTCGAAGTTTCCTGAGTCGGTGTCGGCGTTCCTGGAGCTCCCCATCGACGAGGAGACGAAGCGCAAGGTCCTGTGGGAGAACTGGTGCCGGCTCTACGGGATGCCGACGTGAATCGCCGCGCCCCGTAGCTCCTCGGAGTGGTTCTACGCGGGTCCGCGCTCTCCGTGCCCCCTGATCGTTGCAGCAGTTCCCGCCGCACGGCGCCAGTCGAACCTCGAGCGACTTGTGGCACAACGTGGTGGACCGGCAACGTCGAGCCGAAATCCGGACGGCTTAAGCCGCGTACGCGGCCGGATCCTTCTCGAACGCCCGCAGGCACCCTGGTGCGCAGAACCAGTAGTCGGTGCCGTCGTGCACGGTGTGGTACTTGGCCTGGTCCACGAACACGGTCATCCCGCACACGGGGTCGATGGCCTCCTGCGGCGTTACCGTCGCAGCCGCGCGCAACTGGCCCGCAGCGCGGCGCGCTACGAGATCAGCGAGCACCGCGACCGCGATCTCGGCGTTGTCGACCGGCCCGAGGTCGAGCCCGGCCGGCGCATGCACCCGCGCCAGCTGCGCGTCGTCGATCCCCTGGTCGCGCAGTAGCTCGAGCAGCGACGACGCACGCTTCTCGGCTGCGACCACGCCGATGTAGCCGGCGTCGGTGTCGAGCGCGACCCGCAACGCGAGGTCGTCGTAGTGACCCTGGGTGGCGACCACGATCGCGGTCGACGGCCCGATGCCGAGACCGGTCAGATCGAGCGTGATCCGCACCAGCTCCGGATGCGGGTGCTCGCCGGCGACGCCGCCGTCGTCGATCACCGCGACGTCCCACGCCAGTGACCGCGCCTGCACGGTGAGCGCGTGCACCGCGGGCGACCGCCCGATGACGACGAGCTGCGGCGCCGGGAGGAACGGCTCCAGGTAGATCTCCATCGCCCCCTCGCTCTCGCACGCCATCGGGATGGTGATGGCCTCGTCGTGCTCGCGGGCGGCCAGCTCGTCGGGCGAACCCATGAAGAGCAGCCGCGCCTTCGCCGTCGTCCAACGACGACAACGCCTCCCGCACCACCGTGGGCTCGGCGCACGCGCCACCCAACCAGCCCCGCACGGTCCCGTCGCTCAGCACGACACCCTTCGACCCCGTGTGCCCCGAGCTCGGCGACCGCCGCCACACCACCGTCGCCAGCACGAACGGCTGGCGCGCGCTCGGGTGAGCTCCACCGCCTCCGCGAGCACGCCGGCGTCCACGTGACGCGCTATCCCGACGACGCGGACTGGATCGCCGACCACACGCGGTCGGGGAGGAGCGGCATGTCGATGTTGCGGACGCCGAGATGCGCCACCGCGTCGATCACCGCGTTGACGTAGGCGGCGGGCGAGCCCACGGTCGCCGACTCCCCTACCCCTTTGGCGCCGATCGGATGGTGGGGTGACGGCACGCACGTCTCGAGCAGTTCGAACTTGGGTGTCTCCCACGCGGTCGGGATCAGGTAGTCCATGAAGTTCGACCCGATGCAGTTGCCCTCCTCGTCGAACGTGATCCACTGCGTCGACGACATCGCGAACCCTTCGGTGAGACCACCGTGGATCTGACCCTCGACGATCATCGGGTTGATCCGCACCCCGCAGTCGTCGAGCGCGACCATCCGCCGCACCTTCCAGACGCCCGTCTCGGCGTCGACGTCGACGACCACCACGTAGCTGCCGTAGGGGTACGTGAGGTTCGGCGGGTCGTAATAGTGCACGTCCTCGAGCCCGTACTCCATGCCGTCGGGCAGGTTGGTGTAGGCCGCCAGCGCGACGTCCTGGATGGTGACGGTCCGGTCGGGTGAACCGGCCACCGAGAAGTTGCCGTTCTCGAGCTCGATGTCGGCGTCGGCCGCCTCGAGGAGGTGTGCCGCGATCTTCTTGGCCTTGTCGGCGATCTTGCGCGTCACGACCGCGGTGGCCGCACCGCCCACCGGCGTGGAGCGTGACCCGTAGGTGCCGAGGCCGTACGGCGTGTTGTCGGTGTCGCCCTCGACCACCTTGATGTCGCTCGACGGGATCCCGAGCTGGTCGGCCACGATCTGGGCGAACGTGGTGGCGTGCCCCTGACCCTGTGACTTGACGCCCAGCTTGAGGATCGCCTTGCCCGTGGGATGCACGCGCAGCTCGGCGGAGTCGATCATCTTGAGCCCGAGGATGTCGTACTTCTTCGACGGCCCCGCGCCCACCGCCTCGGTGAAATGCGCGATGCCGATGCCCATGAGCCGACCCTCGGCGCGGGCCTCTCGCTGCTCCTCGCGGAGCGCCTCGTAGCCGACTTCGTCGAGCGCCTTGCGCAGCGCGGCGGGGTAGTCACCGGAGTCGTACTCGAACCCGGTGGGTGTGGTGTAGGGGAATTGCTCGGGCTGGATGAAGTTCTTGAACCGGATCTCCGCGGGATCGATGCCCAACTCGTAGGCGGCGTTCTGCACGAGGCGCTCGATGAGGAACGACGCTTCGGTGATGCGGAACGAACAGCGATAGGCGACGCCGCCCGGCGCCTTGTTGGTGTAGGCACCGCGCGTCTTCACGTACGCGACCGGGTAGTCGTAGCTGCCGGTGACCACGTGGAACAGACCGGCCTTGAACTGGGTCGGTTGCGCGTCGGCGTAGAACGCGCCCTGGTCCGAGAGCATCTCGACGCGCAGGCCGAGGATGCGTCCTTCCTTCGTGAGTGCGAGTTCGCCTTTCATGTGGTAATCGCGCGCAAACCCGGTCGAGATGAGGTTCTCGGTACGGCTCTCGACCCATTTCACCGGCTTGCCGATCACCAGCGACGCCGCCGTCGCCACCACGTACCCCGGGTACACCGGCACCTTGTTCCCGAAGCCCCCGCCGATGTCGGGGCTGATGATCCGGATGTTCTGCTCGGACAGGCCCGACACCATCGCGAAGACCGTGCGGTGCGCGTGCGGCGCCTGCGACGTCATGTAGATGGTCGCCTGGCCGCTCACCGAGTTGACGTCGGCGAGGATGCCGCAGGTCTCGAGGGGCGCCGGGTGCGAGCGGGGGTAGTGCGTCTCCAGCGTCACGATCCGGTCGGCCTTCGCGAACGCTGCCTCGGTCGCCGCCGCGTCGCCGCTCTCCCACTCGTACACGAGGTTGCCGGTCTGGCCCTCCTTGTCGTCGCGGATGACCACCGTGCCGTCGGCCAGCGACTGCTGCGGCGAGGTGACGGCGGGGAGGATCTCGTAGTCGACGTCGATGAGCTCGAGCGCATCCTCGGCGAGGTAGGGATCGGTGGCGACCACCGCCGCCACCTCCTGCCCCTGGAACCGCACCTTGTCGGTGGCGAGCACGGCCTGCGTGTCGCCCGACATCGTGGGCATCCAGGCGAGGTTGTAGCCGGCGAGCAGCTCGCCGGTGACGACGGCGACCACGCCGTCCATCGCCTCGGCCGCCGACGTGTCGATGCTCTTGATGCGCGCGTGGGCGACGGTCGATCGCAGGATCGCCATGTGCAACATGCCCGGAAGGGTGTGGTCGTCGAGGTAGTTGCCCTGTCCCGCGGTGAAACGGTCGTCCTCGACCCGCTTGACCGAATGACCGATGCCACCGATCTCGGGGGTGGTGGTGGGCTTCGGCTGGGTGGTGGTCATGACGCCACTTCCGCGGTTGCGGTCTCGGCGGCCGCGGCGCGGATCGCCTTGACGATGTTCATGTACCCGGTGCAGCGGCAGAGGTTCCCGGAGATCGCCCACCGCACGTCGTCGTCGGTGGGGTCGGGGTTCTGCTCGAGCAGCGCCACGCCGACCAGCATCATCCCCGGCGTGCAGAACCCGCACTGCAGGCCGTGCGCCTCCTTGAACGCGCGCTGCATGACCCCCGGTACGCCCGCGTCGCTCAGGCCTTCGACGGTGGTGAGCGAGCGACCGTCGGCCTGCACCGCGAACATCGTGCACGTCTTCATCGGCGTGCCGTCGACCAGCACCGTGCATGCACCGCAGCTCGTCGTGT
Organism: uncultured Actinomycetes bacterium; assembly: GCA_963725775.1. Lineage (GTDB taxonomy): Bacteria > Actinomycetota > Acidimicrobiia > IMCC26256 > DASPTH01 > DASUAS01. The sequence continues at coordinate 653,446 of CAVRZT010000003.1, read as the reverse complement.
CGCAGCCGACGTGCGTGCCGGTGAGCCCCGCACGCGTGCGGATGAAGTCGGCTAACAGCATGCGAGGCTCGACGTCGTGCGTGTGGTCGGTGCCGTTCACCGTGACGGTGATCTCCACGATGCTGCTCCCTTGTCTCGGTGCTGACTCAGTTCGTGCCGGCCTGGGCCTCCTCGGCCGCCGCCGCCAACGCGCGCCGCGTGAACACGCGGACCATGTTGCGCTTCCACTCCGCCGATCCCCGCACGTCGTCGCGTGGCTCCGCGGCCTGGGCCGCGAGCTCCCCGGCGGCGGTGAACACCTCGCTCGTGGGCTGCCGGCCGAGGAGCATCTCCTCGGCCGCGGTGACCTTGGTGTTCACCGGGTTGACGGCGGTGAGCGCGAGCCCGGCGCGCGCGATCGTGCCGTCTTCCGCCAGCTCGAGGTGGGTGGCGACCGCGACCGTCGCGTAGTCGCCGACCTTGCGTTCGAGCTTCTGGTACGAGCCGCCGGCGCGGGCCGCGGGCACCGGGATGTGCACCTCGGTGACCATCTCGTCGTCGGCGAGCGCGTTCCCGAAGAAGTCGACGATGAACTCGGTGATCGGGATCGCCCGTTCCCCGTTGCTGCCGCGGGCGATCACCTCGGCCCCGGTGGCGAGCAGGACCGAGTTCCAGTCGCCCTCGGGATCGCAGTGCGCGACCGACCCGCACAGGGTCCCGCGGTTCCTCACCAGCGGATCGGAGATCCACGGCGCCGCCGATCGCACCGCACCGAAGGTGAGGTCGGAGCTCGCCACGTCGGCGTGCCTGACCAGGGCGCCGACCCGGAGGTGCCCGCTCGCCCGCTCGAGGGTGTCGAGCCCGGGGATCCCGTTGATGTCGACGAGCATCGCCGGCGTGGCGAGGCGCGTCTTCATCATCGGGATCAGGCTCTGGCCGCCGGCGAGGAAGCGGACGTCGTCGCCCCCCTCGCGTTTCGCCCTCACCGCCTCTTCGACGGAGTGAGCCGAGACATAGTCGAACGAGGAAGGGAACACGGTCGATCCGCCTCTCCGCGCGCCGTGCAGGTGCGCGTCACCGAACCATATCCCTCGGAAAGGAAGTTGTCAGGGCGACGTGGCGCGCGTATCGGTGCGCAGCACGCTGTCGATCAGACCCGGGAACCGCGCCTCCAGGTCGTCGCGCCGCAAGGTGTAATACCGCCTCGTACCGTCGACCTGTGCTCGCACGACGCCAGCCTCTCGGAGCACCTTGAGGTGGTGGCTGCCGGTCGACTTGGCGACCGGCAATCCCATCTCGTTGCAGGCGATGGCGCCGTCGGCGTGATCGAGGAGTCGCACGATCTGCAGCCTGATCGGATCACCCAGGGCCTGCAACACGTCGACGAGCTGCAGCTCGTCACGCTCCGGGTACTCGACGCTCCCCCACGCGCTCCATCATGCCGCCTCGAGCTCCGCCGCCGCGACCTGCGCGTCGCGCGACGTCCGTCGCCGCCGGGCGCAGCAACCACGCCACCAGACCCGACGCGAGAACCACCACGCTCAACGCGACCCACAACGTGGAGCTGAACGCGTTGACGTAGGAGTCGCGCGCCGCGTTGGCGATCGCACCACCGCGCACACCACCAACCGAGGCAGCGTGCTGCAGCGCCTCGGCCAGTGAGTGCGTAGCCTTGGCCGGCAGTCCGCTCACCGCGTCGTGGATCGACCCGCGGAAGTGCGACGCCACCAGGCTGCCGATCACCGCGACGCCCAGCGCACCACCGAGCTCACGCGTGGTGTCGTTCACCGCGGAACCGACGCCCGCCTTGTGCAACGGCAGCGACCGCATGATCGCGCCCGTCGAGGGCGCGGTCGTGAGCCCCATGCCCAGCGCCTGCACGACGAGCCCGATCGCGAACAGCCAGTAGCTGCTGGTGAGGCTGCTCGTCGCCGCCACGATCGCCAACCCGCCACCCGCGATCAGCAGACCGGAGCTCACCACCCAGCGCTGCCCGAACCGCTCGACCAGCTTCGCCGACTGCGTCGCCGACGCCATGTAGGCGAGCGCCCACGGCAGCATCCGGATCCCCGCGCTCAGCGGGTCGTAGCCGCGCACGAACTGCAGGTACTGCGTGAAGATGAAGTACGACCCGAACATCGCGAAGAACACCAGCGTGATCGCGGTGGTCGCCGCGGTGAAGCGCGGGTTGCGGAAGAACCGCAGGTCGAGCATCGGCTCCTTGGTGCGCAGCTCCCACGCGATGAACCCGGCGAGGACCACGATCGCGAACGCGAACGTCACCAGCGTCTGCGTCGACATCCATCCGTTGTCGGGACCTTCGATGATCCCGTACACCAGCGCGCTCAGGCCCACGATCGACAGCAGCGCGCCGAACGGGTCGAGCGGCGCGTGGATCTTCTCGCGCGACCGCGGGATCAGGAAGAAGCCGGCGACCAGCGCGACGATCACCACGAACACGTTGATCAGGAAGATCGAGCCCCACCAGAAGTTCTCGAGCAGCGCACCGCTCACGATGCCACCCATCGCCACACCGACACCGGCGAAGCCGGCCCAGATCGCGATCGCCCGCGGCCGCTCCTTCGGCGGGAACACGTGCGCCAGGATCGACAACGTCGCCGGCATCACGAACGCGGCACCGACGCCCATCACCGCGCGCGACGCGATGACCGCGGTCGAGGAGCTCGACAGCACCGCGGCCAACGACGCGGTCCCGAAGATGATCAGCCCGCCGTTGAGCGCGAGCCGTCGGCCGTACCGGTCGCCCAGGCTCCCGGCGGTGAGCAGCAGACCGGCGAACACGAGGCTGTACGCGTCGACGATCCACTGCAGCGAGCTCGAACCGGCGTTGAGGTCGCGCGCGAGCGTGGGCAGCGCGACGTTCAGGCTCGCGTTCGACATCACGATCATCACGAGGCTGATGCAGAGCACGCCGAGGGTCCACCACCTCCGCTCGTACTCCCGAGCCGTCGGGCCCTGCTGCTGGTCGAGCTCACGTTCGAGGGGAGTCTCCTGCGGGAGCCCTGCCTCGGGGATGGCGGTTTGTTCGATAGTCATCGAACGTCTCCAACGTTCGATGATCGTCGAATGATTCCTCCGAACCCGCGATTTCTTTCCACCGTGGGTCAATCCACCGTGCGGGCCCGCAGCATGCGGTTGGCCAGCGGCACGCAGACCGCCAGGATCCCGGCGATCCACAGGATGGACATCAGCACCGGGTGCTCGTTCGGGAAGTTGTGGATCGCGCCGGTGGGGTTGTGGTTGCCGAACAGCTCGCGGCACGCGCCCGCCACCGCCGACACCGGGTTCCAGTCGGCGATCGGCCGCAGCCAGGCGGGCAGCCCGGCCGTCGGCACGAAGCAATTCGACACGAACGCGATCGGGAACAGGATCAGCAGGCCCACCGCCTGGGCCGACTCGGGATCGCTCGAGCGCAGCCCGATGCACGCGGTGAACCAGCTGAGTGCGTACGAGAACGCCACCGCGACCGCGAGCCCCGCGACGACCCCGGCGATCCCGTTGCCCGGACGCCAGCCGATGATGTACCCGGTCACCAGCACGATCGACCCGCACAGCACGCTGGCCAGCAGGTCGGCGAGCGTGCGCCCGGCGAGGATCGTGTTGCGCGCCACCGGCAACGTGCGGAACCGGTCGATCACCCCGGTCGACAGGTCGCTGCTCAACCCGACCGTGGTGCCCATCGACGCGGTGGTGAGGTTCATCACCACCAGCCCGCCGACTGCGAAGTCGACCTACGACCCGCCGGCGATGTGCATCGCCGACCCGAAGATGTACACGAACAGCACGGTGAACAGCACCGGCTGGATGGTGGCGTCCGACATCTGCGCGGGCTCGCGGATCACGTGGATGAAGTTGCGTCGGGTCAGCGTCCACACGTTGCGCATCCACGTGGTGGCCGCCGCTGCCGCGCTGGGCGTGTCGACGGCCGGAGCGGTGATGGTGCTCATGCCACTGCCTCCTCGAACTCCTCGGTGTCGGTCTCGTCGAGGAACAGCACCGGTGGGCGCGCCACCAGGCTCGCCCCGAGGTCGAGGCGACGACGCATGCCGCCCGAGTACGTCTTCACCGTGCGCCCGGCGGCGTCGGTGAGCTCGAAGCGCTCGAGCAGCTCGGCGGCGCGGACGCGCGCCGGGCGCGCGACAGGCCCGAGAGCTCGCCGACCAGCACCAGGTTCTGGGTGCCGGTGAGCAGCTCGTCGAGCGTGGCGTCCTGCCCGGTCACCCCGATCACGCGGCGGACGGCCTGCAGGAACTCACCGGTCGTCAAGTAGATTCGACCCTAGGAACGGATGAGCCGATGAGCGGAGACACCCGCCAGCGCATCCTCGACGTGTCGGCCGAGCTCTTCGTGGAGCAGGGCTACGACGGCACCTCGCTCCGGGAGATCGCCGAGCTCCTCGCCAAGCTCGAGGCCGCGACCGGAGCGGAGGACTGGGCCGATGCGCAGGCCTGGGTCGTCGACCAGTTCTTCACCAACCTCACGTTCTTCCGACTGATCGCCCGCAACCACGGCATGGTCGAGGAGTTCGAAGCGGCCGCAGTCCACATGGAGATGCACGAGAGAGTGGAGAAGGCCGCCGCGGCGACAGCGTCGGGCGTCGGCGAGCAGGTGCGCATGATCTGCGCGCTCGGCGCGGTCACCTGCTTCGACGACTGGGCGCCCACCCTGCTGCAGGAGGCGCCGCCCGAGGTGCTGCGGTCCGAGCTGATCGCCTCGACGCGCCGGATCCTCGACCTGCCGCCGCGCTAGTCGGGGGACTTGCTCAGCCGTCGCAGTAGTAGCAGTGGCCCATGGCGGGCAGTCGGATGTTGCACTTCGGGCACGTCGCCTTCGGCGCATCCTCCCGGGCCTGCTTGGCCGCTTTCCTGCGCCGAGCCGTCACCTCGGGAGTGAGCGTGGCGTGGCCCCCGTTGGCCGGCATCACCGCGCCGAAGTGGCGGTAGCAGCGAAGCCGTTCTTCCGCGGAGTGCATGTCGAGATCGTCGGGAGGTTCACCGCCGTACGTGTCGACGAGCGCGGTCCCGTAGCCCTCGCCGATGGTGCCGTCCTGGCGCACGCACAGCGACGAGAGCAGCGGCTCGTGACGACGGTGACAGTCGGCCGTCACGCGTCCCAGCACGTCGGCGATCCAGTAGTGCATCAACGTCGTGGTGCGGATCCCGGTGCTCGCCTGGACGGCCTCGGCGAGCTCGCCGTACTTGACGACGTCGCCGTACGAGTGGGCGACGCGCTCCAGCTCCGGTCGCGCGGCCAGTGCCCATTCCTGCTTGGCGTGGTCCAACTCCACCGGGCTCGAGTCGATCTCTCGATAGGTCCCGGGTAGTGATGTCATGGGTTATGTCTACTCGGCGGATGGACTCCGGGCTCACCCGGTCGGGCTAGCCGTTCGTGGCGACGGCCAGCTGAGCCTTCGTCTCGTCGCGCAGGGCGTCGGCCGCGGCGATGATCGCCTGCGCCTTCGCGTCCATCTGGGTCAGCAGCTCGTCGGCCCGCTGGACCTGTGCGTTGTATTCGTCGACCGCGTCCGGGCTCGTCACCGCGAGCTGGTGGGCCGCGGCGACCGTGTCCACTTCCTGGGCGGAGAGGTCGGAGAACTCGTGCATGAGGGTCGTGAGCTGCGCGATGTCCTCGAGCGTCGCCTTCGTGTCGTCGCGCTCCGTCAGCAGCCCGGTACGTGCCGCGTCGGTGTCGTCGCGCTGGGTGCGGAGCTGCGCCTGCGCGGCTTCGCGCTGCGTGGTGGCGTCGTCGCGTGACGACGACTCCGACGTCGAGAAACCGACGGCAGCGGCGCACACCAGCACCGCGACGCCCAGGATGGCGACGTGGTACCAGTGCACCTTGCCGCGCTTCGAGGGCGTGGTCTCGACGGTCTCGTCGCCGGGCTCGAGCTCGGTTGCGGGGATCGGGGTGCCGTCGGTGACTTCGGTCATGTCGCTCACAGGGCCTCCTGGATCTGGTGCAGCGCCTCCTCGGCGGTTTGCACGGCCTGCTGGGCTTCCGTCTTCTTCGTCATCAGGTCGGACAGCGCCGTGGCGCCCTCGCCCTGGAGCACCGCGACCGATCCGGGGGTGTCGCCGTCGTTGTAGAGATCGACGGACCGGCTCAGGATGTCGATGTAGGCGTTGTGCGACGCGGCGAGACTGTCGAACGAGGTGCCGATGGCGTCGTACTTGTCGGGCAGCGCGACGAGCTGCTGCTCGAGCTCGCGGCGGTCGGCGTCGAAGCTCTGCTCCTGGCGCGACAGGGTGTGGCGGCGGGCGACTGCAGCAGTCGTGCGGTCGCGTTCGTCGGACGCCTTCGACTGGGCCTGGAAGCCCACGACCGCGAACACGACCGCGCCCACGAGCAGCAGGCCGGCGACCACCAGCATGGCGATGCCGAGTCGGCTGCGGCTGCGCGGTGGCGGGGGTGAAGAAGAGGTCGGGATCGCGTCGGTGGTGTCAGGTGCGTCCATCGTCATGCGTGCGAGGTTCGCACTGCACCCAGGCTCGCTCCATGGCCCCGCGGCCATTTCTCGGTAGCTCCCACATTTCCTGTTGACACGAACACGCGTTCGTATAGGCTGGCCGCAGCTTCCTCCACTTCCCCGGTTGACGATGCCCTCCCGGGGAAGTTCCTGCATGTTCGAAGCACTGCGCTGCGCCACCGACCGACTCCAACGGTTGGTCGCCGAGTTCGAGCCCGATCGTTGCGACGGTGCCGGCGCGCGCACGATGGTGGAGCTGTTCGCCGAGGTCGAGCGGCTGGGCGCGGCGGGCAAGGCCCTGGCGATGCGTCAGGTGATGGCGACCGATGCCTGGAAGCACGACGGCGCGCACCGCGACGCCGCCAGTTGGTTGGCCGAGTCGACCGGCGCCACCGTGGGCGCGGCCCGGGCCACGCTCGACACCGCGCAACGCTTGCACGAGCTCCCGGCGACGGAAGCGGCGTTGCGCACCGGCGCGCTCTCGGCCACGCAGGTGGAGGCGATCGCCGACGCCGCATCGGCCGACCCAACTGCGGAGTCCGACCTGTTGGAACGGGCGCAGCACGACGGCCTGCGCGGGTTGCGCAACGCGTGCGCTCGGGTCAAGGCCGCAGCGTGTGTCGACGAGGACGCGCGCTACGAGCGCATCCGCCAGGCGCGTTCGCTGCGGAGCTGGACCGACGCCGACGGCACGGGCCGCATCGACATCCGCGGTCCGGTCGACACGACCGCGCGCATCATGGCCAGGATCGAACCGTTCGAACGCGAGTTGTTCGACGAGGCGCGCGCCGACGGCCGGCGCGAACGATCCGATGCACTCGCGTTCGACGCGATGGTCGCGTTCACCGATGCCGGGACGGGTCCGGCTGCTCGTCGCGACACGACGACGGTGGTGCGCATCGACCACTCGGCGCTGGCGCGGGGCTCCACGCTGCCGGGAGAAGTGTGCGAGATCGTCGGGAGTGGACCGATCCCGGTCAGCGTCGCGGCGCGGATGCTCGAAGACTCGTTCGTGAAGGCGGTGCTCGTCGACGGCACCGACGTGCTGGCGGTGTCACACCTGGGTCGCACGATCCCCGCGAAGTTGCGCACCGCAGTCGAGGAGCTGCACCCGGAGTGCGACATCGAGGCGTGCCACGTCACCCGAATCCTCGAGATCGACCACAACCTGCCGATCGAGGAACACGGCCCGACCGCGCTGTGGAACCTCGACCGGCTCTGTCCTCACCACCACGACCACAAGCACCGCCACCGGCTGCGACTGGTCGGCGAGCCCGGCCGCATGCGCTTCGTCCCCAGCCACGAATGGGTCCGGCAGCGATGTTGAGCGGGTCGAGCGGTCAACGTTGTGGCGTGGCCGACTCGAGCAGCTCTCGAAGGCGCGCCAGGTCGGCTCGCAGCCCTCGTTGCATGGTGTTCTTCACGACGGGTCGCAGCCACCGCATCCCACCGGTGAGCGTGAGGTCGACGGTGTAGGTGAAGACGGCGGTGCCGTCGCTGGGCCCGGTGACGACCGTGCGACTCCCTTCCACGCCGCCGGTGGTTCCGCGGCCCGAGAAGCTGTAGGCCATGCCGGGAACCACGTTGGTGACCGTCGAGTCGGTGACATAGGAGCGCCCACCGGTCTTCAGCACCTCGCGCACCTTCGTTCCGACTACTGGGGGCCCCGGCGGGTCGGGCGTCATCTCCGTGATGCCGGGTCGCCAGAGGTGGTCGGATGCGTAGTCGGTGACGACGTGCCAGACGGCGTCCGGTGCTCGGGCGATCGTGACCGACTCCTCGATCCTGAGTGCGCGCGTCATTGGGTTCTCCCGCTTGACGTCGCCTACTTCTCGGTCTGGTCGGGACCGAAGGCGATGAGGCCGGCCTGCACGTCGTCGGCCATGCCCTGGACGGTCGAGTGGCCGAACGGGCGCGGCGTGGCGATGGCGAACTCGACGACGGTGGGGCCCCGCAGGGCGTCGACCTCGAAGAAGTCGTCACCCGCGGGGGCGACACAGTTCCACGACAACGCGATGCCGCGGATGCCGTCGTCGAAGTCGATGCCGTTGTCGCGCTCCGCCTTCCACAGCCGTTCGCGGTACCGCTGGGGAAGGCCGAGGTTGGCGAGCTCGGTGTCGCCCATCGCCTTGTGGATCGCGAACATCACGCCGGTGCGCAGCCCGTCGAGCACGGTGGTCGTGGGCACCTGGGGCCAGAACCGGCCGCCGATCCCGCCGTACTTCTGCGGATCGGTCGGGTAGAGGTGGTGGATCCAGTCGCCGCGGAAGTGCTCGTCGAGCGACACCCGCAGCATGAGCCCGGGGTTGACGAGCCCGCGCCACTCGTGGTCGAGGGCGTCGGAGCGGGTGAAGAACCCACCTCGGTCATCGAGCCGGGCCAGCGCTCCCAGGTAGCGGTCGAGCAGAGCCTTCTCGTCGACGTCGCGGGTGCTGAAGTAGCGGTCGAAGGCCGCCATCTCCTTGGTCTTCGCGAACCAGTGCGGCATGCTTCCCATGGCGGGAGAGATTACGCCACGACCTGCCCGCGTTCCTCGGGATCGACCAGCGCGAACACGCGCTGCGGCGCGGCGATGCCCTTGAGCACGTGCTCGCCCCGGTCGACGAAGCACACGTCGGCATGATCGACGAACGCGTCGCGCACCGGCGTCGACACCAGGATCTCGTCGGGCCCGCTCAACCCGCACACGCGCGCCGCCAGGTTGACCGCTCCGCCGTAGATGCGGTCGCCGTCGACGATGAGCTCACCTTGGTGCACCGCGACGTGGAGGTGCAGGCCGGTGGTGCTCACCCCGCCGACGCAGCCGCGGGCCGCATCGAGCGCCTGGCCGATGGTCGGGAAGAGGCCGATGAAGCCGTCGCCCAGGCTGATGCCGCTGACCACGGTGCCGCCGTGGGCGACGATCGCGCCGGTGATCGCCCGCTCCGCGATCCGGGCGCGGGCGCGGTAGTGGCCGGCGCCGAGCTCCTCGGTGAGGCGGGTCGAGTCGACGATGTCGGTGAAGAGGATGATCGACGTCGCGTTCGCCTCGATCGGCTCCACCGGGGTCTCGCTGGTGTCGGTGCCGCTGAGCTGCGCGGCGCGCGTCGCCTCCGGTTCCATCCCGAGCTCGCGGAAGCAGGTGACCGCCTCGTCGAGCAACGCGAACGCGGCGCGACGGTCGCCCAGGCGCATCAGGATCACCGCGAGGTCGGTCTGGGCGCGGGCGACCTCGGGTTCGGCGCGGAGCTCGCGGCCGACGGCGATGGCGCGCCGCAGCGTGTCGACCGCGGCGGCTTCGTCGCCGAGGAGGTCCTGCGCGACGCCGAGGTGACGCGCCGCGAGGGTGGCGGTGCCGCCGATGAGCACGCCGCCGCGCTCCTCGATCTTCACCAGCAGGTCGTGCGCGGCGCGGAGGTCACCGGTCGAGCCCTCGCGCTGCGCGAGCTCGACCGCCAGCGCCGCCCACGCGTCGGCACCGACCAGCGGGTCGGCCGGGAGCCCGGGGAGCGGCGCGCCCTGCACCACGAGGCGTCGCTCGCACGCGTCGACCCACCGGGAGAAGAGGTCGACGCTCGCCTGCTCGAGTTCGTCGGCCGTCTCCGACCACGTGGCGAGCGCATCGCGGGCCTGCTCGTACTGCCCGCGGGCGACGTGCGCGCACGCCAGCGGCGGCAGGAAGAGACCGGCGGCCCAGTGGTAGCCCGAGAGCCGCTGCAGGAGCAGCGCGCGGTGTGCGTACTGCTCGGCCTGGTCGAACTCGCCGCGCGCCACCGCGATCTGGGTGAGCGCGGCGAGGGGGAGACCGAGCTCCAACGGGTACTGCACGCGCTCGGCGATGTCGGAGCACTCGAGCGCGCGGGTTTCCGCCTCGTCGACTCGCCCGAGCCAGGTGAGCACCAGCGGCACCCGGAACACCGGGCCACCCGCGAGCAGCGCGTCGTCGTGCGCGGCGCGCGCGTGCGCGACGCCGTCCTCCAGCGACGCCAGTGAACCGCGCAGGTCGTAGCGCGCCCACTGCGGCACGCTCAGCGCGGTGGTGGCGCGCGCGTAGGCGGAGTGGTCGTCGTGCTCGTCGGCGATGGCCATCGCGCGGTGCGCGCACTGCGTCGCCTGCTTCATGCGCCACTCGACCCAGTACGACTGCGACAGCTCGACCAGCGCCTCGGCCGCGAGCTCGGGGTCGTCGGCCTCGACCTCGTCGACCAGCGCTTCGAGCGGACCGCGGTCGGCGACCACCGCCAGCATCTCCCGGGTGCCGATGCCGCAGCGGATGCGCCAGAGGTGCAGCTCGGCCCGGGTGGCCGCGTCGGCGTCGGGCCCGAGTACCCGCAGCGCAGTTTCGAAGTGGACGACCGCCGGGGCCAGCTGCAGGTTGCCCCGCCGGCTCAGGCCGGCCCGCCGATGGAGCTCGGCCTGCTCGCCCGGCGGGTGGGGGCGGGTGAGCGCGGCCTCGAAGTAGCGAGCGGCCTCCTCCCACGCGCCGCGGGCCAGGGCGTCGTTGGCGGCAGAGCGCACGCTCGCCAGCGCCGCGTCATCGGTCACCGCGTCACCGGCGACGAGGTGGTGCGCGATGGCGCGCTCCTCCTGCACGACGGTCGCGGCTCGGGTGTGCATCGCGCGGCGCGTCGCAGTCGTCGCCTTCTCGTAGGCGGTGTGCGCGTAGATCGGGTGACTGAACCCGAGCATGGTGCCGTCCTCGACGAGGACGCCGGCGTCGATCGCCTCGGTGAACGCGCGCTCGTCGGCGTCGCTGATGGTCGCGACACACGTCCGTGCCGCGTCGGGCCCGAGCACCGCGGTGGCGAGCACGGCGCGGCCGGCGTCGGCGGTCAGGCCGTCGATGGTCGCGCCGACCGCGGCGAGCACCGGGTGCGCAGGGGCGGTGCCGAACAGCGCGGGGGCGGAGCGGCGGTCACGGACCAGCGCCTCGACCAGGAGTGGGTTGCCGCCGCTCGCGGCGGCGAGGTCGCGGGCACGGCCCATCGGACCGTCGGGCTGCAGCTCGCGTGCGAGCTCGGTGGCCTCGAGCGCGCTCAGCGAGTGCAGGTGCACGACCGCGGTGCGCGGTTCGGTGCGCAGGCGCGCCACCGCCGCCGCGGCGCGCGCGGTGGGATCGGCGCGCGACGTGACCAGCACGAGCAGCGGCACCGACACGTCGTCGAGGCGGAACATGAGGTGACGGAGGAGGTCGACGGTGGCGGCGTCGGCCCAGTCGACGTCGTCGATGAACACGATGCTGGGCGTGGAGCTCGCGTAGTCGAGCACCAGCTCGGTGAGCGCGAGCAGCTGGCGGGTGCGTTCCCGCTCGATGACCTCGGGACCGTCGTCGGTAGCGGCGACGAAGCCCGACGACGCCCGCACCCGCCCGAGCAGCTCGAGCTCGGCGGCGCGGTCGGCCCGTTGCGCGAGGCCGACCGCGATGGCGCCGAACAACGAGTCGCGCAGCGGCAGGTACGGGAGGTCGAGGTGGTCGTAGCAGCGGCCGCGCAGCACCGTCGCCTTCCGCCGGCGCGCGTGCTCGAGCGCCTCGTGGGCGAGGCGGGTCTTGCCGATGCCCGACTCGCCTTCGACGACGACCAGGTGCGGGAAGCTGCCGAGCGCGAGGTCGACCCGGTCGCGCAGCCAGCTCAGCTCGGCCCGCCGCCCGATCAACGCGGCCGCCGACTGGCCTCCGATCGTCGAGCTCCCCACCGGCCGAGCGTACACGTCGCGCGCAACGTCTCGCTTCGGTGTCGGAGGTCGGCGGTACTGTTGGTGAGTCGGTCGCCGTCGGATGTCTGGCCTCTTCCCCCAACCCTTGACGACTTCGGGAGAGGCCATGACCGTCGACGAGGATCGCATGCATCTGCGGACCCGGCTGGAGGAGTTGGTTGGTGTGAGCGGTGCCGAGATCCTGATGGACCGCCCCCCGGGTGGCTGGAGTGATCTGGTGACGAATCACACGCTCGATCTGCGCTTCGCCGCCTTCGAGGAACGGTTCGATCGCAAGCTCGAAGCGCTCGAAGCCCGGATGGAGCTGCGCTTCGCGGGCGTCGATGCCCGCTTCGCCGAGATCGAGCATCGCTTCGATCGGTTCGAGCACCAGTTGCTCGCGCAGGTCGATCGTCGGTTGCGGGCGCAGGCGTGGATGACGATCTCCACCATCGTCGCTGTCGGCGGCGTGATGGTCGCGGCCATCCGGCTCTGATCGACTTCAACGCTGCGAAAGGTCGACGCGCAGCTCGCAGGTGATTCCCGAGCACGCGATCGTCGTCGGCCCGAGCCGTCCGAGCATGCGGTGCACGTGACGGGACTCCGCCAGCGCGGTCGCGACCAGCGCGGTGATGCCGGCGGTGCGGGCGTCCTCGGCGAGGGTGTCGAGCAGCTCGGTGCCGATCCCCTGGCGTTGCGCGGCGTCCTCGACGAGCAGCCCAACCTCGGCGGTGAACAGCTGGTTGCGGAACCAGCTGCCCACCGCGACCAGCTGCCCGGTGTCGAGGTCGTCGACCACCCACGACCGCCGGATGCGCGACGGTCGCACGACGTCGACCAGGTGCGCGGCGGGGAAGTGCTGGAGCGGGGCGAGGAACCGGCCGTAGCGCGACGCCGGGCTGCAGCGCTCGAACATGGCGACGAGCCGCGGCGCGTCGTCGGGGAGAGACGGCCGCAGCGCGTGACCCGTCGCCAGTTCGAGGGGCTGGTACATGGTCAGACGGCGCGCAGTGCCCGCGCGGCCTGGGTGGTGATCGTCTGCCCGCCGACGGACCAGTCGCCGCTGCGGAGCTCCTCGATGGTCACCAGCGTGTAGGGACGGAGGGCCTCGCCCTCGATGTCGACCATGGTCTCGGTGATGCGGGAGAGCATCTCCTGCTTCTGGTCGTCGTCGAACACGCCTTCGACCAGCTTGATGTTGACGTACGGCATGGGAGCCTCCTGGGGTGGTGCGATCCGGTGTCTCCGGACCTCCTCACCCTGCGCCCGGGCGCTTGCGGGACGCTCCGGGGCCACGTGCAGCCGCGCTGGTCCAGCACCTTGCAAGGGGCTCAGGCACACTTTGGTCATGGATTTCCGCATTCTCGGGTCCGTCGGGATCGTCGATGGCACGACGGTCCTGCCGCTCGGGGGTGGGATGCCGCGGCGCCTGCTGGCGGTGCTGCTCGCCTACCGCAACTCGGTGGTGTCGACCGACCGGCTGGTCGAGGTCCTGTGGGACGAGCCCCCGGCGTCGGCGGCGGCGACGTTGCAGACCTACATCTCGCGCCTGCGCCGGTTCGTCGATCTCGCCGACGGCCGGGCCGCGCTGGTGAACCGGGCGCCCGGGTACGTGCTCGAGGTGCCCGAGCCGTTCGTCGATGCCGGCCGCTTCGAAGCGGGCCTGGCCGAGGGCACCGCGTTGCTCGAGCTCGACCCTCGGGCCGCGCACGTGGTGCTCGAGCGTGCGTTGGACGAGTGGCGCGGCGACGCCTTCGCCGAGTTCACCGATTCGGAGTGGCTGCGGCCCGAAGCGGTCCGGCTCGAGGAGCTGCGACTGGTCGCGCTGGAGACGTGCGTCGAATCGGTGCTGCGGAGCGGCCGTCACCAGGAGACCGTCGGGCAGCTCGAGGCGCTGCTCGTCGACCATCCGCTGCGCGAGGGGTTCACCCGCCAGCTGATGCTGGCGTTGTACCGCTCCGGTCGCCAACCCGAGGCGCTGCGGGTCGCGCAGGAATTCCGTGGGACGTTGCGCGACGACCTCGGGCTCGATCCGTCGCCCGAGCTGCGGGCGCTGGAGAGCGCGATCCTCGAGGAGTCCTCCGATCTCGCGTGGGTGGCGCCGGCGATGCCGCCGCCGCCGCTTGCCGGGGCGTCGCCGTCGGCGGACGCCCGGCGGCCGGTGCGGGACGCGCTCCCGACCGAGACCACCGCGCTGGTCGGGCGCGAGCGCGACCTGGAGATGGCCGGTCGGTTGCTCGAGACCGGCCGCATCCTCACGCTGTTCGGCCCGGGTGGGGTCGGCAAGACGCGGCTGGCGCATCGGCTCGCGTCGACGATCGCCGCGCAGTTCACCGACGGCGTGCGCCTGATCGAGCTCGGCGCGGTGCGTGACGAGCACGCAGTGACGGCCGCGGTCGCGGCCGCGCTCGACGTGCAGCAGCGGCCGAACCGCTCGCTGGCCGACTCGATCGTCGAGCTCCTCGCGCCGCAGTCGTTGCTGCTCGTGCTCGACAACTGCGAGCACGTGCTCGACACGACGAGCGAGCTGGTCGAGCTGGTGCTGCGTTGGTGCCCCGACGTCCAGGTGCTGGCCACCAGTCGCGAACCATTGGGGATCCCCGCCGAAGTCGTGTGGTCGGTGCCGCCGTTGCCGGTGCCGGCGAGCGTCGACGAGCCGTTGAAGGTGCTGCGCGACGTGCCCGCGGTGCAGCTGTTCGTGGAGCGGGCGCGCTCGGTGCACGCCGCCTTCGTGCTCGACGAGGAGAACCGGGCCGCGGTGGCGGAGATCTGTATGCGGCTCGACGGCGTGCCGCTGGCGTTGGAGCTGGCGGCGGCGCGGATGCGCTCGATGAGCGCGGCCCAGCTGGCCGAGCGGTTGCCCGAGCGCTTCCGGATCCTCGCCGGGTCGCGGCGGTCGACCGACCCGCGGCACCGCACGTTGCGGGATCTCGTGCAGTGGTCCTACGACCTGTTGACCCCGGTCGAGCAGCGCCTCTTCGACCGGCTCTCGGTGTTCGCGGGCAGCTTCGTGATCGAGCGCGCCGAGCGGGTCTGCGCGGGCAACGGCATCGACGTGCGCGACATCCCGATCCTGCTCGGCGTGCTCGTCGACAAGTCGATGCTGATCGCGCAGGACGGGCGCTTCCGGCAGCTCGAGACGCTGCGCGAGTTCGGCCGCGAGCAACTGGCCGCGTCGCCGGCCGCGGACGGGGTGCGGGCCGCGCACACCGCGGTGCACGCCGACCTGGCGCGGGCGGCGCGCGCGGCCTCGGCGGCAGCGACGAAGCGTGGTGGATGGCGGAGCTCGAAGCCAGCTTCGACGACCTGCGCGAGGCACACGGTGCCGCGGTCGCGGTGGGCGACGCCGACAGCGCGTTGCGCATCGTGATCGGGATCCGGGAGTACGCGTGGCGGCGCATCCGCTACGAGCACCTCGCGTGGGCCGACGTCACCGTTGCCATGCCCGACGCCCGCGACCATCCGCTCTACCCCGTCGCGCTCGGGGTCGTGGCCTACGGCCTGTTCGTCCAGGGTCAGCTCGACCAGGCGATCGCGGCCGCCGAACGGGCGATCGGGGAAGCGGAGCGGCTCGACTCGCTCACCGCCGGGTTGGCCGAGCGGACGCTGGCGAACGCGCTGTTCTTCCAACAGCACGAGGCCGACGCGCTGGCATGGATGGATCGCATGCAGGAGGCGGCGCAGGCGACCGGGGCACCGGGGCTCGTGTGCCACGCCTTCTACATGCGGTCGGTGGGGCAGACGTCGATGGGCGACCCGGAGGGCGGCCGTGAGTTCGCAGCACTGAGCGCGGCGGCCGCCATCGACAGTGGGAGCCCGACTGCACTCGCGCAGGCGGACTACGCCCGGGCGATCTCCCTGGCGAACAGCGATCCCGCGCGTGCCCTTGCGCTGTTCGACCGCAGCGTCGGGCACGCCGAAGCGGTGGGGAACCGGTGGATCCGTGCCTTCGCGCTGAGCGAGAGCCTGTGGATCCGGGCGCGACAGGGTGAGGCGGCTGAGGCGCTGGCGGGGTTCCGCGAGGTCATCGACACCTGGTTCCGCGGGAGCGACTGGGCGAACCAGTGGCTGTCGCTCCGCTACGTGTTCGCGATCCTCGAGTCGCTCGGGCGGGACGAGGCCGCGGTGATGCTCTACGGTGCGCTCGAAGGTGCCGGGGTGATGGCGGCGCAGCCACTGGAGCCGGCGAACGCCGACGAGTTCGGCCACGCGGTGGAGCGGTTGTCGGCGCGGCTCGATCCGGTGGTGTTCACCGACGCGGTCGAACGGGGCCGTGTGCTGCGCGACGACGAGCTGGTCCGGGCGGTGCTACGGGAGATCGACGCGCCGAGCTAACTCTCGGCGAGGTCGATGGCGAGCGCGGCGGTCCAGGAGAACTCCTGCGCACCGTGGCCGGCGCCGGTGAGGGGTGAGAAGTACTCGGCGAAGCCGTGCTCGTCGACGAGCGCGAGCGTGCGGCGGCGGAGGTCGTCGGCGAGGTCGTGCTCACCGTGCCGTTCGAGGCCCTGGATGATCATCCAGTTGGTGTTCACCCAGGTGGGGCCCTTCCAGTAGCGGGTCTCGTGGAAGTCGGGCGCGTCGATCGGCACGCTCGGCACCGGGAAGGCCGGCCAGTTGGCGGCGGTGCGGAGCTGAGCGGTCAGGTGCGGTGCGCGGTCGGTGCCGCCCCACAACGGGAGGAAGCCGGCGACGGTCGGCTCGGTCAGTAGCTCGTGGGTCACCGCATCGCGTGAACAGTACTGCTGCGTCGGCTCGTGCCAGAGCTGCTCGAGCGCGGCGCGGTGCCGCGCGGTGTCCTCGATGAGCTCGGTCGCGCCGAGCCGGGTGAGCGCGTCGTTGGCGGCGGCGAACATCGCGTTGAACGCGACGTCCTCGATGAGCACCGAGCCGTGCTCCGGGAGGCGGCGCAGGTCGAAGTCGTGCTGCTTGAGGTGGACCGCGAGCGCGAGCATGCGCAGGCCGTCGTCGTCGGACGCCCGCTCGGTGGCCGGGAGGTAGCGCGTGTCGTAGCGGAGGCGCCGCAGGAGGCGCGCCAGATGGACGCGCTCGGCGGCTCGCAGCCACCACGGCATCTTCCACGCGCGCAGCGCGTGCATCCACGGCGGGGTCGAGTCGAGACCGCACTCCCAGGGATGGATCAACGTGACGAGTCCCGATCCGTCGCGCACTCGCTCGCGGAACAACCACTGGTGGTAGGCGACGACCTTGGGCAGCATCTCGGCGACGAACGCGTCTCGCTCGTCGTCGGGGAGCGCCTGCGCGACCCGTTCGACCGCCACCGCGATGATCGGCGGTTGGGTGATGCAGGTGGTCGCGACGTCGCGGGGTGCGTCGTCGTACCGGTGCGACTGCCAGATCCGTTGGCTCCCGATGTCGTGGGTGCCGGCGGCGAAGATCATGTGCGGCACCATGCCGTTGGCCCACTGCCCGCGGAGCAGGGCGCGCAGGTCGCCAGCGGCGCGGCGCGGGTCGAAGCGGGCGATGCCGATGGCGGTGAAGCACGAGTCCCACAGCCACTGGTGCGGATACAGCTTGCGCGACGGGCAGGTGGAGTCGCCGCAGCGGTTGCGGTCGAGCACCGCCCGGGCCCGGCGCTGCAGGTCGCTCACTCGGCGCGGTGGCACACGGCTTCGACGTTGTTGCCGTCGGGATCGCGCACGAACGCGCCGTAGTAGTCGGGGTGGTACTCGGGCCAGACCCGCGGCTCGTGCAGCACCTCGGCGTCGGTCGCCACTGCGGCGGCGAAGAAGGCACGCACCGCGTCGCGGTCGGGCGCGACGAAGGCGACGTGGGCCTCGCGGTTGTCGCCGCCGCTCGCGAGCGGCCCGATCCAGAACGACGGCTTGTCGCCGACGCCGAACCCGATGACCTCACCGAAGTCCATGATGCGGCCGCCACCGAGCGGGGCGAGCACGGCGTCGTAGAAAGCGGCGCTGGCGGCGACGTCACGACATTGCAGCGAGAGGTGGTCGATCATCCGCGGAGCGTATCGGCGTGGCGCCGGGGGTCGCCCGACCGGCCCTACGTTTATCCGTTCCTAGGGGCGAATGCCGTGACGGCGTCGCGTTCAGCTCCGCTCGGTCAGAGGGATGACGGCATAGCCCGCCGCCCGATGCGGGCCTCGAGCCGGTCGAGCTCGTCGAGTACCTCGCCGACGATCCACACACGGTTGCGCGCGTCGCCAGTGATCTCGGTGAGGATCTCGGCGTCGGTCAACCGGTCGAGGGCGTCGTATGCCCGACGGACCGAAGAGCCCGCGGCTGCGGCTGCGGTCTTGTCGGTGAGCACGGGAGTCGCGAGGAGGTGCTCGATCAGTGCGTCGGTCGCCGATCCCCTTCGAGGGTGGACTCGCTCCCGCCACTCGGCCGGAAGTTGCTCCAGCGCGGCCGCACTCGTGGTGCCTTCCACGCTCGCGACGATCGCGGCGTCGGCCAACGCACGCACGAAGCTCTCGGCGTCGCCGAGCCGGTACGCATCGAGTTGTGTGAAGTAGCGGTCGATGTCGGCGAGCATCACGGACGCCACGGGCACCACGATTCGGGTTGTCACGCCGCGCTGACGGAGGACCGCGTTGATCAGCGCGCGTCCGATGCGCCCGTTGCCGTCGTTGTACGGATGGATCGACTCGAACTGGGCGTGGACGATCGCCGCTTGCGCGATGGCCGAGAGGTCGGAGCGACAAGCGAACGCGACGAGATCCGTCAGCAAGCCCTCGAGCTGATCAGCCGGTGGCGGTACATAGGCGGCACCGCGAGGTGAGAAGTCGCTCCCACCCAGCCAGTTCTGCTGGGTTCGCGGTGCGCCTGCGCTGTCACGTTCGAGGGGGTCGACGGCGAGGAGTAGGCGTTGTGCGTCGTTGATCGCGGCGACGGTCAGCGGGTGCTCGGTCGCATGATCGACCAGACTCCCGATCGCGACGACAGCCGCGGCCATCTGCCGTGCCGCGTGACCGGCACGTTGGTTCGCCAGCGCTCTGGCGAAGTCGGTGAGGTCGGTCGAGATCCGTTCGATCTTCGAGGTCGCGACCGATTCGGAGCGGAGCAGGAAGCCGCCGAGAGCCCCGAGCTGGGCGCGCCCGAGTTCGTCGAGCCGTGCGATCGCCGCCGCCGCCTCCTCGAGCGCGAGGGTCGTCTCGGAGGAAAGGAGGGGCGTGAGGTCGTCGATCGCAGGCGGGATCGACACCTCGATCCTCGTCAGCAGCCGGTCCTCCCGAGGCGGGCGTCTCCCGGCGGAACCGCGGGCGTGCGGGTTGGTCTGCCACAGCATGTCTTCTCGGCGATGCGGTGGCCACGGGGCCGGCACCGTCGCTGGGCGGGCCATATAGCGACACTTTATACATTAACTGTCGTTAGTGCAAGCGTGGAACGACACTTGTGACCGAGACTCGGCGACGGACCATCTCCTTAACTGTCTCACCCCCGGTGCACACTGCAATTGCGGGACGAGACCAGGGAGTCGGCAATGAGTGCACAACCAGCGATGTTCAGCCCGGGCCGGGTGCTCGTGGCCGACGGTGTCGTCTACCTGCGGGAGCTCGAGGAGGCCGACGACGAGGTCGTGCGGATCGTCAGCGAGTCCGACGACCCGGTCGCGGCCGTCGGGCGCTGCCTGAAGGTGGGCGCCCGTGCCCTGCGCGCCGCGCACGTCACCGTCGACGTCGACGTGATCGAGCGCTCGTTCTCCGAATTCGAGGCGCGCTTCGAGACGCGCGTGTCCGACGCGGTCGACGAGATCGCCCGCACCACCAGCGGTCTCCTCGACGCCGACGACGGCGCGCTCGACCGGCACGCTCTCCTCGTTCCAGGCCGAGCTCTCGCAGCTGCTCGGCGACACCTTCGACGCCGACTCCAAGTCGAGCGTGCTCGCCAACATCGAGGAGCTCGTGCTGAGCACGATGAAAGGCCTCATCACGCCGGAGATCGCCGACAGCCCGATGGGCCGCCTGAAGACCGAGCTGGTCGACACCGTGCAGCGCGAGGTCGGCGACATGGCCGACGAGCTGCGCCGGGTCACCGAGCACCTCGGCATCCTCGACGCCACCGAGGAGGTCTACGAGCAGACCACCGGCAAGGGTTTCGACTACGAGGACCTCGTCGACGAGTGCATCGGCACGCTCGCGGCCAACTACGGCGACCTCGCCGAGGTCACCGCCAAGCAGTCGGGTTCCCGCGCGTCGCAGGTGGGCGACGAGGTCGTCACCCTCAACCGCGACGACACCCACGGCGTCGAGGCGCGCTTCACCCTCGAGATGAAGAACCGGCCGCTCAACCTGCGCAAGACCATGGCCGAGCTCGACGAAGCGCTGTGCAACCGCGACGCGCTCGCCGCCATCGCGGTGTTCCGCTCGCAGGAGCAGGCGCCGACGTCGGTCCCGTTCCAGCACCACGACGACAAGGCGATCGTGGTCTTCGATCCCGACGACGAAGACGACTCCGCCCTGCGGCTCGCCTACATGTGGGCGCGCTGGACCGTACGCAAGGGGCTCGCGGTCAGCGAGGAGGCCGAGTTCGACATGGAACGGGTCCACTGCCTGCTCGACGACGCGTCACGCGCGCTGGATCGGCACACCGCGATCAAGCGGTTCCACACCCAGGCCCGCAAGAACATCGACCAGGCCGCCGACCAGGTGCGCGACCTGATCGACGAGGTGCACGAGAGCCTCGAGTCCCTCGACACCGAGCTCCGCGCCTGAGCCACCGATCTCGCACCGTTCGCTTCCCCGCACATCGAGACACGAGTTACCGCGGAGGGGAAGATCGCTGCCGCCTGTTGGTTGGGCCGACGTTGCGACGAAGCAGGTCCGCGGCGGCCGCACGAATGGGGCGATACGGTTCGTCCATGCGAGTAGTGGTGCTGGGTGCGGGCTTCGGTGGCCTCGAGCTGACCACCCGGTTGTCCGACGAGCTGGGCGACGACGTCGAGGTCACCCTGATCGACAAGGCGGACGGCTTCGTGTTCGGCTTCTCGAAGCTCGACGTGATGTTCGGGCGCACGACGGCCGACGCGGTGTTCCACCCGTACCGCGACGTCGTGAAACCCGGGGTGCGGTTCGTGCAGACCGAGGTCACCGCGATCGACCCGACCGCGAAGCGCGTCGAGACCACCGCGGGCGCGTACGAGGCCGACATCCTCGTCGTCGCGCTCGGTGCCGATCTCGACCCCGCGGCGACGCCCGGTCTCGTCGAAGGCGGCAACGAGTTCTACACGCCGGAGGGCGCGTTCGCTCTGCGCGACGTCCTCGCGAACTTCGGCGGCGGGCGCGTGATCGTCGGCGTCACGTCGACGCCGTTCAAGTGCCCACCCGCGCCGAGCGAGGCCGCGTTGCTGGTGCACGAGATGCTGACCGAACGCGGGATCCGCGAGCAGTCCGACGTCACCCTGGTGATGCCACTGCCGGTGCCGATCCCGCCGTCGCCGGAAGCGTCGGAGGCGCTGCTCACCACGTTCGCCGAGCGCGGCATCACCTTCGTGCCCGGCCAGGCGGTGCGCGCCCTCGATCCCCCACGCAAGGTCGCGGTGCTCGCCGACGAGTCCGAGCTGCCCTACGACCTCTTCCTCGGCATCCCCAGGCACATGGTGCCGCGGGTGGTGGCGGCGTCGGGGATGTGCGTCGACGGGTGGATCCCGGTCGACCCGCGCACGCTCGAGACGTCGTTCGCCGACGTGTACGCGGTCGGTGACGTGACCAGCGTCGGCACCCCGAAGGCGGGCGTGTTCGCCGAGGGCCAGGCCGCGGTGGTGGCCGACGAGATCATCGCCCGGCACCGCGGCGACGCCGACGCGGACACCTACGACGGCCACGGGGTCTGCTACATCGAGTTCGGCGACGGCGAGGTCGGCGAGGTCGACGTCCACTTCGTGCCGGGGCAGCCACCGGCCGGGACGCTGCAAGGACCGTCGCTCGAGCTCGCGTCCGACAAGGCCGAGTTCGGGGCCACCCGCATCCGGCGCTGGTTCGCCCGCGACTGGACCAACGTCTAGCGATCACGGCAGCGTCGTCAAGGGCGGGCACCGGGGCGCCGAAACGACTGCATGAGGCGACGGCCGCCCGCGGCCGCGACACCGGTACCCGGAGCCCGACCCCTTAGGCTTCTCGGTGCACCGCGCGCGGGGCCCGATGGTCTGGGTTCCTGAAGCGCGCCACCTGATGGAAGCCCCCATGTCCGACATCTCCGACGAGCTCGTGCCGGACTCGCTCGCGGTCGACCCTGCCCCGATCCGGGCGGCCGACCCGACCACGGTGCGATCCATGGTTCGCCGCGGCCTGCCCTGGATCATGGGTGGCGCAGTCGTCTACCTCCTCGCGCCGTCGATCCTCGGGGTGCTGGCCGCGTCGGACCAGCTGGTCGAGATCGACTGGTACTGGCTCGTCGCGCTCCTCGTCGCGCAGGCCGGGGTGCTCGTCCTGACCTGGGTGCTGCAGCGGCTGCTGATCGACGACGGCCGAGGCCCGACCCCATCGCTGGCGTTGGTCGCGTCGACGCAGCTCGTGGGCAACGCGGTCGCGACCGCGGCCCCCTTCGGCGGCGCGGCCGGCACCGCGGCCCAGGTGCGCGCGCTCGCCCGGCGCGGCGTCGATCCGCGGCGCGCGACGTCGGGCATCATCGCCTTCTCGTTGCTGCAGGTCGCGTCGATCGGCGCACTCGCGCTCGTCGGCCCGATCATGGTCATCTTCGGGTTCGCGGTCCCCGCGACGCTCGGGCGCGCCGCGATGTTCGGCTGCGCGGCGCTGGCGCTCATCACCGGGTTTCTCGTCGTCGCATTGCGCACCGACCGCGTCGCCGATTGGCTCGGCGCCGCGGCCGGCGTCGTGCTCCGGCGCGACCCGAAGCGCATCGTGGTGATGCTGCGCCGCGAACGGCGTCACCTCCGCCACGCGCTGGCCGGACCCGGTCGTGCCCCCAAGGTGCTCGGCGTGGCGCTGGCCCGCTCGATCGCCGACTACCTCTGCCTCCTCGCGGCCGTGGCCGCGGTCAGCCCGACGCCCAGCCCCGCGCTGGTGCTCCTCGCGTTCGTCGCCGCCGCGGTGCTGCGCATGGTCCCGTTGACCCCCGGCGGTCTCGGTCCGGTCGAGGCGGCGCTCATCCCGTTGCTCGCCGCATCGTCGACCACGCGCTCGGGCGCGGTGCTCGCGACCCTCGCCTACCGCATGGCGTCGTTGTGGATCCCACTGCTGTTCGCGGCACCTGCGGTGTGGTGGCTGCGTCGCCACCCGTCGGCCGCCGACTGCTGCGTCTGACCGTCAGCCTTCGGCGAGCCCGGCCGCCTCGTTGGCGTCGCGGAACTGCTCGTGCAGCGTGTCCATGCTGAACGGCCGCTCGACCACGTCGTCGGGACCCCACTGACTGCGGGGTTGATTGACGAAGTCACCGCCGTACACGTGGATCGCCCCGGTGAGGCGCCCGGTCGGGTTGGTGACGGCATGGATGGTCTGCGTACCGAGCACGCAGACGTCGCCGGTCTCGAGGCGACGGTCGTTGGATGCGGCGAGCCCGGTGTCGGGGTCGCGCCGGAAGAACTGGTTGTCCTCGGCGCCGGCGTAGATGCCGATCACCGCCCACATCCGGTGGTCGTGCGGCATCAGCCGCATGTGCGGCGCCCACGCGATGTTGGCGACGGTCAGGTCGGGGGTGTGGTGCAGCAGGGTGATGCCGCCTCGCTGGGGAGCGAGCGCGTCGAGGACGTCGGTCGGTGACGACATCGCCCGGGACAGCACGTCGCGCGTGCCCTGACGGGGATCGTCGCCGGCGGCGCCGTCGACGAGCTCCGCGACGAATGCGTCGACATCGAACACGGGTCCACGGTACGACGACCGGAGTTATCGTTCAACGCTGGGCCGCTAGCTCAACTGGCAGAGCATCGGGCTTTTAACCCGCAGGTTCCGAGTTCGAGTCTCGGGCGGCCCACGGCACCTGAGCCTCGTCGGCTCCCGGAGGAGGAGAAGGGAGAGAGCGCCTTCAGGTCACGCCGATCCGAGCCGAAATTGTTGGACAGGGCGGGTGAGGGAGGCAACCACATGACCGAATCACGGCGTCGATCGACCCGCTATCCCGCCGACTGGGCGGCCCGGTTCCGCTTCGACCCGATCGCGACCTGGCGCAACTGCCGGCTCATCGACGTGTCGTGGGAGGGCGCGGCCCTCGAGCTCGACGGCGTCGCCGAGGCCGAGCCGCTCACCGGCCCGATGTTCGTCGACATCGTCTCGATCGCCGGTGATGACCAGGGCTTCCAGGTCAACGGCGTGATCCGCCACGGGGCCCGCACCGCCATGGGCCGCACGCTCGTGGGCATCGAGTTCCGCCGCCTCGACCGCGAGCAGCTGAAGCTCCTGCGGATGCTCGTCAACCTGCGCGCCGCGGTCTGAATCGCCGGGTTCCTTCGGCGTACGCTGCCCGGCCATGGACCAGGGCTGGACGATCGACATCGACGCCGCCGGCGACCCCGCGCTCGCCGACGACCACTTCGACGACCGGCTCTCCGAGTTCGAGCAGGCGCTCGAACCCCACGCGGGCGCCGTCGCCGGGAGCGACGCGCACGACCGCTTCGGGGCGCGCTTCTCGTTCGACACCGAGAGCGTGAACCCGGTGCAGGTGCTCGAGGACGGGCTCGAGATCTTCCACGACGCCGCCATCGAGGCCGGTCTCCCGGCGTGGCAGGTGGTGCGCTGCGAGATCCTCACCTACGCCGAGGACGACGCCCGGGACGCTGTCGAGGACGACGAGTAGCAGCGGGAGCGTTCTATCACTGCACGATGAACGTGGTCACCATTCCGAACATCCCCTTCGAGCCCTCGGCGTGGCTCAGGATGTGGCAGTGCCAGGCCCACACGCCGGGCGCGGTGGCGTGCACCAGCACCGTGTAGCGCTCACCCGGCGCCACGTCGAGCGTGTCGACCTGGTACGGCGCCGGCGTCGGGAAGCCATCCTTGGCGACCACCAGCTGGGGCAGTCCGTGCAGGTGCATCGGGTGGATCTGCAGGCCCTCGTTCATGTAGTGGATCTCGACCCACTCGCCCTGCTTCGCCACGACCGGCGCGGTGGCCGGGAACGACTTGCCGTTCAGCGTGAGCCCGATGACGCCGGCATCGTTCAGCACCATCGGCACCTCCTGCGTGGGCGCGACCCCCGCCGGCAGCGGTTCCGATCCCACGAGGAACGCGCCCATCAGACCGTCGGGCACCTGGTGCTCGGCGTGGTGGTGGGAGTGGTACATCCCGACCTCGGCGTTCGCCGCGGCCACGAAGTCGTAGGTGAACGACTCACCCGGCTTCACCGGTGGTTGCGTCACGTCGGGCACGCCGTCCATCGCGTTCGGCACGGTGATGCCGTGGAAGTGGATGGCGGTCGACTCGGGGAGCTGGTTGTCGAGCACGACCTGGACGTGGTCGCCCGGGTTCACCTTGATGGTCGGACCGGGCACCGTGCCGTTGTAGGTCCACGCCTGCACCGTGGTGCCGGGTGACACCTCCCAGTCGGTCACCGCGGCGGTGAGGCGGAACTGCTTCGTGCCGTCGGGCAGCACCGTCGGTTCCATCACCTGCGCGCCGACGCCCGCGGTGTTCGGGCCGTCCTCCAACTGCTTCACGTAGGCGTCGACCGGCTGCTTCATCAGCGCGTCCTGCTGGTCGTTCTGCGCCCTGCTCGCGCTCGAGGCTGCCTGGGTGGCGCCGGCGCCGCCCAGCCCGACGTGGAGCATCGCGGTCATCCCCGCGCCTTCGTGACCGGAGATCTGGCAGTACGCGGTGTACATGCCCGGCTTCAGCGACGACACGTCGAGGCTCGCCGACTTGCCGGCCGGGAGGTCGGCGGTCTTGAGGTCGGTGCCCTTGATCGCGAGGTTGTGCGTGACGGTGCCGGTGTTCTTCACCGTGAGCGATCCGCCGGGGTCGACCGCGATGGTCGACGGGTCGATGGTGAACTCCTTCAGGCCGACTGCCGTGCCTTGCGCGGCGGACGCGAGCTCCTTCGCGTCGTTGCTCCGGCTGAGCGCTTGGCTGGCGACGAGCAGCGCGCCGAAACCCAGGAGCAGCGCGAGGAACCCGAACACCCACGCGCCCATTCCGTACGACTCGTTGCGCCGCTTGCCCTTCACGCATCCTCCCCGATCGACTGTCGTGAGGATCGTCGGAGGGATCACTCCGCGACAGGGCCGGAAGTCCCTTCGGATGGACAGGCGCGCTCCGGACGCGGTACTTGTGACCGATGGGCGACCCCGACACGCAGGACACCCGACGCGAGATCCTGGGCTGGGAGCGGTTCGGCGCCGCCGGCCGGGAGTTGGCCAGCACCGTCGTCGACGACGGCTACCACCCTGATCTGTTGCTGGCCATCGCCCGCGGCGGACTGCTGATCGCGGGTGCGGTGTCCTACGCGCTGGGCATGAAGAACTGCTGCGTGATCAACGTCGAGTACTACACCGGCGTCGACGAGCGCCTCGACGTGCCGGTGATCCTCCCGCCCAACCTCGACCTCATCGACCTGAGCGACGCGCACCTGCTGATCGTCGACGACGTCGCCGACACCGGCGAGACCCTCGCGCTGGTCGCCGAGACGGTGCGGCCGCAGGTGCAGGAGCTGCGCACCGCGGTGCTCTACGAGAAGACCCGCTCGATCGTGAAGTGCGACTACGTGTGGCGGCGCACCGACGACTGGATCATGTTCCCGTGGTCGTCGCTCCCACCGGTGCCCGGCGCGGTGGCCGACGAGTCACGCGCGCCCAGCTTCGACGGAGCCTGATGCTTCCGAAAGAGCGCAATGCCCGATTCGGGCGACCGGCGTAGCCTGGGCGGGATGGGCGTCGACCCCTCGATCGTCGAGGTGCTGGATGCGGCGGTCGCCGCCGATCCGGGGAACACCGCGTTGCGGGCGCACTTCGCGCGCGTCCTGCTCGACGCCGACCTGCACGAGCGCGCCCTCGCGCAGGCCGAGATCGTGCTCGCCGCCCACCCGGCCGACGTCGCCGCGCTGGAGGTCGCCTCGGCCGCCGCCCGCAGCACCGGCGACACGACGCGCGCCGACGGCTTCGATCAGCTGCTCGCCGCGCTCGGCGGCGTGGCGGCGCCGGTCACCGCACCCGAGCCCGCGCCCGAGCCCGCACCCGAAACCGAAACCGCGCCGGAGCTCGCCGCCCCGCTGGCCTCGTCGTTCGACCTCGAGCTGGAGGCACTGCTGCAGAACGCCGTCGAGGATCCGGTCGACGTCGAGTCGGTGCGGATGACCCTCGCCGACGTCGGCGGGCTCGACGACGTGAAGTCGGAGCTCGAGCGTAAGTTCCTCGGCCCGATGCGCAACCCCGAGCTCCGAACGATGTACCGCAAGTCGCTGCGCGGCGGCCTGCTCCTCTACGGCCCGCCCGGCTGCGGCAAGACCTACCTGGCGCGCGCGGTGGCGGGTGAGCTCGGCGCGAACTTCACGTCGGTCGGCCTCAACGAGGTGCTCGACATGTGGGTCGGCAAGAGCGAGCAGAACGTGCACGACGTCTTCGAACGCGCGCGTCGCAACACGCCGTGTGTGCTGTTCATCGACGAGATCGACGCGCTCGGGCAGAAGCGCTCCCAGCTCAACCACTCCGGGGTGCGCGGCGTCGTGGTGCAACTCCTCACCGAGCTCGACGGCTTCGACGGCGAGCAGAACGAGGGTGTCTTCGTGCTCGGCGCGACGAACCAGCCGTGGGACGTCGACCCCGCGCTTCGCCGCCCCGGCCGCTTCGACCGGACCCTCCTCGTCGTGCCCCCCGACGAGACCGCGCGGGCGAAGATCCTCGCGTTGCAGCTCGCCGACCGACCGACCGAGGCCGTCGACGTCGACGCGATCGCGAAGCAGACCCGCGGGTACTCGGGCGCCGACCTGCAGCTGGTGTGCGAGACCGCCACCGAGTTCGCCATCGAGGCGTCGCTGCGCGACGGCCGCACCCGGCCGATCTGGCAGGACGACCTCGTGCGCGCCATCGACACCACCCGACCGAGCACGCGCGCCTGGTTCGACCTGGCCCGCAACTTCGTGACCTTCGCCAACGACGACGGCGAGTACGACGGCCTGCTCCGCTACATGAAGGCCCAGCGACTGCTGTGACCGACGAGCTCGCGCTCACGCGCGCGGGCGCGCTCCTCGACGCCGGTCGCCACGACGAGGCGATCCGCATCCTCGGCGATGCCGCGGCGCGGTCGCCCGACCACGCCGACGTCCAGCGGCTCCTCGCCGTCGCCCTGCTGCGGGTCGGGCGGAAGTTCGACGCGCAGACGACGATCGCCCGGGCGATCCAGCTCGATCCGGAGCGGCCCGACTCGTACCTCGTCAGCGCCGAGATCTCCATGAGCCTCGGCTCGTGGGTTCGCGCCGAACAGGCCGCGCGTACCGCGTGCAAGCTCGCGCCCGGCAACTTCCGGGCGCACTTCGCCGTGGTGCTGGCCGCGTTGAAGCTCGACCAGTTGGACATCGCGTGGGCCGAGGCCGGTCAGGTGTGCCGGCTCGCCCCGTGGGCGGCGACGGGCCATCACGCGCGTGGCCTCGTCTTCCTCCGGCGCGGGCAGTGGAAGGCGGCCGAGCTCGAGTACCGCGATGCGCTGAAGAAGGCCCCGACCGACCCGATCTACCTCAACAACCTCGGCGTCGCGCTGATGAACCAGGGCAACACCGAGGAAGCAATGGAGCACTTCGCCGGCGCGGGTCAACTCGACGTGCGCACCGACCGGTACCGCAGGAACACCGCGCTCGCCGCCCATCGTCGCGTCGGCGGGGCCTCGCTGCTGCCGCCGTTCATGCGGAAGATCGTCCTCAGCCACCGGTACCGGCGGCTGAGCCCGGCGGCCCGTACCGCGCTGGAGATCGACGGCGCCTCGCTGGAGCAGGAGAGCCGCCGGCTGCGCCGGCGGCGGTGGGTGGCGTTGGTGCCGCTCGTCGCCCTGGTGGCCGGCGCGATCTATCTGGCCGTGCAGCCCGAAGACCCGACGCCGAAGTCGGAGCCCATGGTGATCCCGATGGTCGGGTGCGACGCGAAGACCCGGGCCGACCTGCAAGAGAACCACATGACGTGCATCGAGATGGGAACGCCCGCGGACTCGACGTCCGTTCCGTGAGCCCCGGCTGAGCACTCGCTGAGAGCCGGGGAGAACCGGATGGGCCGCGTCCGTCGTTCAACGCCCGATGGACAGGAAAAGGAACACCCTCAGGAACAAGCTCGTGGGCGCGGCCATGGCCACGGTGATGGCCTTCGGCGTCGTCGCCGGCGTGGCCGGCACCGCGAACGCGCAGGTGTCGTCGAAGTACGACGCCTCGATCGACTCGACCATCGCCGACATCCAGTCGTTCTGGACGACGGCGATGCCCGATGTCTACGGCCAGCAGTACGAGGCGATCCCGTCGGATCGCGTCTTCCCGTACTCGGAGTCGAACCCGCCGCCGAACTGCGACGACGGCGGCCAGACGCAGGCGCCCTACGAGGAGGTCGCCGGCAACGCCTTCTACTGCAGCAACGGTGACTTCGTCGCCTACGACGAGCAGGGGCTGCTGCCCAAGCTGCGCGAGCACTTCGGCGAGTTCGCGGTCGGCCTCGTGTTCGCGCACGAGCTCGGCCACGCGGTGCAGGCGCGCGTCGGGTACAACCCGCCGTCGACGGTGTACTTCGAGCAGCAGGCCGACTGCTTCGCGGGTGCGTGGGCCCAGCACGTCGCCGACAGCGAGAACGAGAACGTGCACCTCTCGTCGAGCGACCTCGACACCGCGCTCGCCGGGTTGCTGACCCTCAGCGACCCGTCGGGGATCGACGGCGGGCAGGACGGCGCGCACGGCAACGGCTTCGACCGGGTCGGTGCGTTCCAGGACGGGTTCGAAGGTGGCGCGCAGGTGTGCGCCGGCTACGAGACCGATCCGCCCGCGGTGACCGAGGCCGGGTTCACGAGCTACCAGGACCAGGCGAGCGGCGGCAACCTCCAGCTCGACGAGATGACGACGACCATCACCACGAGCCTGGACGAGTACTGGGGCGCGCAGTCGTCGAAGCTCACCGCACCGACCGTGGTGGCCGGCACCGTGAGCGGGGTCGACGGCGGTGACGGCGGTGTGCTCACCGACGCGGTCGTCTACGACCCGTCGACGAACACCGTGCACTACGACGCGGCGGCGTTGCAGGACGTCCACGACGCGATCGGTGACTTCGCCGGTGGTCTGCTCCTGGCGACGGCGTGGTCGTCGGCGGTCGAGCACCAGCTCGGCGTCGAGATCGGCACCGACGGCGCCCGCCGCGGCGCCGAGTGCCTGGCCGGCGCGTGGGCGGCCGACAGCGCGTCGTCGCTGTCGCCGGGCGACCTCGACGAGGCCGTGACCGTGCTGGTGTCGGCCGGCAAGGGCGACACCGACCGGGGCACCGCCTTCGAACGGGTGGCGGCGTTCCGCTCCGGCTTCAAGCACGGGCCGGCGAAATGCGTGCAGTCGAGCTGACACCTCTCCCCAGCTCGCTCGCGACTCCGGGGTGTGTGCAACGGCGCACACGCCCCGGAGTTCTCACGTTCTCCGTAGGTCGCCTCTAACCTCCTTCTTGCCTTCGGCCCGTAGAACGTGGGGCATGGAGGAGCTGTCTGCCATCCGTCCGGTCGATCGAGGGTGGAGCGAGGCGATGACGTCGGGACGCGTGCTCGTGGCCGAGGACGACAAGGCCGTGCGTGAGTCCCTCGTGCGCGCGCTCACCTTCGAGGGCTACGACGTCGTCACCGCCGAAGACGGCTCCGAGGCGCTGATGGCGGTCCTCGACTCGCAGCCCGACGTGATCGTGCTCGACGTGCTCATGCCCCACATCGACGGCCTCACCGCGTGCCGCCGCCTGCGCGAGCGCGGCGACCGCACGCCGGTGCTGATGCTCACGGCGCGCCACGAGGTGAGCGACCGCGTCGCCGGGCTCGACGCCGGCGCCGACGACTACCTGGTGAAGCCGTTCGCGCTCGACGAGCTGCTGGCGCGCCTGCGGGCGCTGCTGCGCCGCACGAGCATGTCGGGGGACGACGAGGTGCTGCGGGTCAGCGACCTCTCCCTCGACCCCGCGCGCCGGCAGGCGTGGCGCGGTGACCGTGTGCTCGAGCTCACCAAGACCGAGTTCGACCTGCTCGAGCTCCTCCTCTACAACGCCGGCATCGTGCTGACGCGTGAACAGATCTACGAGCGCATCTGGGGCTTCGACTTCGAGACGTCGTCGAAGTCGCTCGACGTGTACATCAGCTACCTGCGTCGCAAGACCGAAGAGGCGGGCGAATCGCGCCTGATCCACACGGTGCGCGGAGTCGGGTACACGGCCAGACCGTCGTGAGCCTCCGCACCCGCCTCACCGTGATCGTGGCGGTGATCGTGGCGGTGGCCGTGGTCGGCGGCGCGTACGCCGCGCAGGTCAGCGCGCACAACGCGCTGCGCGCGGAGACCGACAAGTTCCTGCGCGATCGCGCCAGCGGCATCGTGGCCCGCCCGCCCGGTTCGGGCGATTTCGGCGGCGCGCCGACGCGCGACGGCGACGACGACAACCACGGCCCGTACTTCGAGTTCGACGCGGTGCAGCAGATCATCGACGGCAACGGGAACGTGACTGACTCGCTGCCGGGCCAGGTCTCGCTCCCCATCGACGCCCAGGACCGGGCCATCGCGTCGGAGCGGTCGCCGTCGCGGTACCGCGACGTGACCATCGGCGACGACCAGTACCGGATGATCACGGTGTCGCTGCGCAGCGGCGGAGCGGTGCAGATCGCGCGCCGGGTGTCGGAAGCCGACGACGTCCTCGACGTGCTGCGGGACCGACTGGTGCTGATCGCCATCGCTGGCATCGCGCTCGCCGCAGTGGCGGCCTGGTTGGTGATGCGCCGCGCCCTGCGGCCGGTCGAGCGCCTCACCGCGACCGCCGAGCACATCGCGGCGACCCAGGACCTCACCACGCCGATCCCGGTGCGCGGCAACGACGAGGTGGGCCGGCTGGCCGCCAGCTTCAACACGATGCTGATCGCGCTCGACACGTCGCGCGAGCAGCAGCAGCGCCTGGTCGTCGACGCCAGCCACGAGCTGCGCACGCCGCTCACCGCGGTGCGCACCAACATCGACTTCCTCGGGCACGCCACCACGCTCGACGCCGAGCAGCGCGCCCAGCTGATCGACGAGACCCGCCTCGAGCTCGACGAGCTGACCAACCTGGTGAGCGAGATGGTCGAGCTCGCGACGGACGTCCGCAGTGAGGAGGCGGTGGAGCCGATGTCGCTGGGCGAGGTGGCCGACGACGTCGCGGCGCGCTTCCGCCGCCGCACCGGCAAGGAGATCGTGCTCGACGCCGACGACGCGGGCACCGTCGAGGGCCGCCACGCGATGATCGACCGTGCCGTCTCCAACCTCGTCGACAACGCGCTGAAGTTCAGCCCCGATGGTGAGGCGGTCACCGTGACGGTGCACGGCGGGACGCTCGAGGTCGCGGACCGTGGGCCCGGGATCGCCCCCGAGGACCGGGCGCGCGTGTTCGACCGCTTCTACCGGGCCACCAGCGCCCGTACGTTGCCCGGCTCCGGGCTGGGGCTGTCGATCGTGTCGCAGATCGCGGTGCTGCACGGGGGGTCGGTGATGCTCGACGCCCGCGAGGGCGGCGGCACGGTCGCCCGCCTCACGCTCCCGACCATCTGAGTTCTGGCGCGCTTCTCACCCCGGGCCAGGGAACCTCTTACCTGGGCCCGTCAGCATGGTGGTTGTCAGCCCAGCAGCGGCGAAAGGACCCACCAGCACCGGAACCAGGACTCCCACCCCGAAACCTGCCCCCGCCGAGTGCCGGCGCCACCGACTCCCTCCCCGGTGTGCCGGCACCGGCGCGTGCGTGTGCGAGGCTGCGCCTCATGCGATTCGTGGTGTACGGCGCCGGCGCGATCGGCGGAGTGGTCGGTGGTCGGTTGGCGCAGCACGGGCACGAGGTGGTGCTGATCGCGCGCGGTGACCACCACGACGCGATCCGCGACGAGGGCCTTCGCCTCTCGGTGCCCGACGAGGAGACGGTGACGCTCACGATCCCGGTCGTGTCGCACCCCGCCGGCATCGACTTCCGCGACGACGACGTCGTGCTGCTGGCGATGAAGAGCCAGCACACCGGCAAGGCGCTCAGCGCGCTCGCCGCCACCGCACCATCGATCCGTCGCGGTGGTCGCGGTGCAGAACGGCGTGGCCAACGAACCCGCCGCGCTCCGCCTGTTCGAAGACGTGTACGGCGTGTGCGTCGTGTGCCCCGCGCTGCACCTCGAGCCGGGCGTCGTCGAGGCGCACGCGGCGCCGCTCACCGGGATCCTCGACATCGGCCGCTACCCCGGGGGCACCGACGGGCGCGCCGAGGCGATCGCGGCCGCGTTCACGTCGTCGACGTTCGAATCGGTGGCGCGCCCCGACATCATGCGGTGGAAGTACGGCAAGCTGCTGAACAACCTCGGCAACGCGGTCGACGCGCTCTGTGGGCCCGACCCCGACGGTCGTCCCCTGCAACGCCGGGCGTGGGAGGAAGGCGCGGAGTGCCTGGCCGCCGCGGGCATCGACGCGGTGACCCCGGAGGAGGACGCCGCCCGGCGGGGCGACCGGTTCCAGTGGGGAGGCGACGCCGCCCGCTCGCGCCCGGGCGCATCGTCGTGGCAGAGCCTGGCCCGGGGCACCGGTTCCATCGAGGCCGACTACCTCAACGGCGAGATCGTGCTGCTCGGGCGTCTGCACGACGTGCCCACCCCGGTGAACCTGCTGCTGCAACAGACCGCGGCCCGCGCCGCCCGGGAGGGTCTGGCCCCCGGGAGCATGCGCGTCGACGAACTGATCCAGATGGTCGCCGTCGGCGAAGAGCTCCCGACAACCGTGCAGCTGACCTGAGGGGACGGGGACATGGACGAAGTCGCGACGATGCACAAGGTGCTCGAGATGACCGGGCAGGTGGTCGACGAGATCGAGCCCGCGCAGCTCGACAATCCGACGCCGTGTACCGAGTGGACCGTGCGCGACGTGCTCAACCACGTCACCGGCGGCGCCGACGATGTTCGCTCTCTGCGTGCGCGACGGCGCGGTGCCCGACGAGAAGCTCGGTGAGCTCATGACCGGCGACAACCTGGGCACCGACTACAAGGCCTCGTTCCACCGCGCGGCCGAGGACGCCGAGGAGTCGTTCGCGATCCCGGGGGCGATGGACCGCGTCGTCAAGCTGCCGTTCGGCGAGATGCCCGCCGGGGTCGCGCTCAACATCGCGATCTTCGACGTGACCACGCACGCGTGGGACCTCGCCAAGGCCACCGGCCAGAGCACCGACCTCGACCCCGAGGTCTCGGCCATCGCCTACCAGGTGGCGCAGGACATGCTGAGCGACGACCTGCGCAACGCCGGGCTGTTCGGCCAGGAGGTCGCCGTCGCCGACGACGCACCGGTCGCCGACCGGCTCGCCGGGTTCGCCGGGCGCACGCCGTAAGCGGCAGCGCGTCGGCGAGCGGCGTGCACGCGCGCCCGAGCGCCTCGGCGACCGCGGGGTTGGTGACCGCACCGCCTGCGGTGTTCACGCCCTTGGCCAGCTCGGGATCGTGCGCGGTCGCGTCGACGACCCCCTGGGTGGCGAGCGCGACCGCGTACGGCAACGTCGCGTTGGTGAGCGCGTACGTCGACGTGTGCGGCACCGCGGCGGGGATGTTGCCGACCGCGTAGTGCAGCACGCCGTCGCACCTCGTACACCGGTTCGGCGTGCGACGTCTCGTGGATGCCCTCGACGCAGCCGCCCTGGTCGATCGCGCAGTCGACGATCACCGCACCGGTGCGCATCGACGCGACCATCGCGCCGGTGACGACGACGGGCGCGCGGCCGCCGGGCACGAGCACCGCGCCGATCACGAGATCGGCCTCGGCGACGGCGCGCTCGACCGCGAGCCGGTTGCTGGCCAGCGTCATGATCCGGCCCTTGTGGATCTGGTCGACCCAGCGCAGCCGGTCGAGGTTGCGGTCGAGCAGCAGCACCTCGGCCTCCATGCCCTGCGCGATCCATGCCGCGTTCCACCCGACGTTGCCCGGCGCCGAGCACCACGACCCGGGCCGGGCGCACGCCGGGCGCGCCGCCGAGCAGCACGCCGCGGCCGCCGTGCTCGCGCTCGAGGAAGTGCGAGCCGACCTGCGGCGCCATGCGCCCGGCGACCTCGCTCATCGGCGCGAGCAGCGGGAGCGCGCCCGACGCCGCCTGCACCGTCT
Source organism: uncultured Actinomycetes bacterium (assembly GCA_963725775.1). Lineage (GTDB taxonomy): Bacteria > Actinomycetota > Acidimicrobiia > IMCC26256 > DASPTH01 > DASUAS01. Next base: position 618,109 of record CAVRZT010000003.1, on the reverse strand, counting down.
CGTAGGCGACGCCGGTGACGCTGGTGCTCGAGCAGGGCGTCGGCGACCGCCGGGTACGCGGCGAGGTGGAGGTAGGTGAACAGCACGAGGCCGGGTCGCAGGAGGTCGAGCTCCTCCGGCTGCGGCTCCTTCACCTTCAGCACGAGCTCGGCGCGCGCCCACACGTCGTCGGCGGTGGCGACGATCTCGGCGCCGGCGGCGCGGTAGTCGTCGTCGGTGATCGACGAACCCGCGCCGGCGCCGCGCTCGACGAGGACGGGCACGCCGTGCACGGTGAGCTCGTGCACGCCGTCGGGGGTGATCGCGACGCGGTGCTCGCCGTCCTTGTGCTCGCGGGGGACGCCGACGACGAGGGGCACGTCAGGACCGTAGGCGTAGACGATCGGCGAGCGCACGCGATTCGGTGAGCACGTCGAAGCCGTCGACGGTGACGAGGTGTTCGAGGTTGCGGGCGTGGAGCGCGTCGGCCCGAAGCGGTTGAGCGCGATGACGACGGCGAAGCCCGTGAACGCGGCGACCGACAGCCGCACCGCGTTGATCGTGCCGAGGCCGGCGTCGGCGACGAGCACCACGAGGTCGGGGGCGAGCAGGTGGGCGAGGTCGACGTTGTCGCCGTCGTCGCTGATCGGCGAACGCGGGCCGCCGACCCCTTCGACCAGGCCGACGTCGAGGGCGTGTCGGGCCACTCGATCCCGCCGGCGAGGTCGGCGGTGGTGAACCCGGGTGCGCCCAGCTCGCGGGCGGCCATCGGTGGTGCCCAGGCGAGGAGGTAGGTGCGGTGCGGCGGGCAGACGGTGGCGGGATCCTCGCCGGTGGCGTCGGCGAGCACCTCGGCGTCGGTGACCGCGCCGGGGTCGCCCGACTGCACCGGCTTGCGCGCGGCGACGCGTGCGACCGCGAGGCGCGCAGCTCGCGGGCCGTCGCCGCCGTCCACCAGGTCTTGCCCACCTCGGTCGCCGTGCCGCGCGACGAACACCAACGTGCGCGGTCGGGTCACGAGCCGTCCGGGAAGAGGCGCGGCCAGCGCGGCGGCGAGCTGGTCGACCTGTTCGGGCGGTGTGCGCGGCGGACGAGCGCGACCCGCAGGCGCGACGTGCCGGGCGGCACCGTCGGCGGGCGGATGGCGGTGACGAGCAGGCCGCGCGCCGAGCAGCGCGTCGGCGGCCGCGAGCGCGCGCGCCTCGCTCGCCGCACACGACGGGCACGATCGGCGACGGGTGACCGGGCCGGAGGCGCTCGACGTTGGCGCGCAGGCGGTCGCGCAGCTCGTCGCCCTCGGGGGAGCGGACGACGCGCAGTGCCGCGAGCGCGGCGGCGGTGTCGGCGGGCGTCGACGCGGTGGTGAAGATGTAGGAGCGGGCCCGGTTCACGAGCAGGTCGGTGAACTGCGAGCGACCGGCGACGAACCCGCCGAGCGCGCCGAGGGTCTTCGACAGCGTGCCGACCCGCAGGTGGTCGATGCTCGCGAGGGTGGCGTCGTCGGGCTCGGGGCCGAGCACCGCGTGCGCTTCGTCGAGCACGAGCAGCGCGCCGTGGTGCGCGCACACCTCGGCGAGCTTGTCGACCGGCGCGACGTCGCCGTCCATCGAGAACACGGTCTCGGTGACGACGATGGCGCGGGGCGCGTCGGACGCGCGCAGCAGCTCGTCGACGTGGGCGGCGTCGCCGTGGCGGTAGACCGCGAGCGGCGCGCCCGACGAGCCGGCGGCCGTCGATGAGCGACGCGTGGTTGAGCTCGTCGGAGCACACGAGGGTGTCGGGCCCGGCGAAGGTGCCGAGCACCCCGAGGTTGGCGGCGAACCCGGTGGTGAAGAGGACCGCCGCCTCGGTGCCCTTCCAGGCGGCGAGCTCGGCTTCGAGCTCGTCGTGCACCGGGCGCGAGCCGACGATGAGCCGGGCGGCCCCGGCACCGGTGCCCCAGCGGTCGATCGCCGCCGTGCGCGGCGGCGCACACCGCGGGGTGCTGCGTGAGCCCGAGGTAGTCGTTCGACGCGAACGAGACGAGCCCGTGCGGGTCGGCGGGATCGAACGACGCGCGGCGCCCGCCACTGACCGGCGACGCGCGATGCGCATCGGTCTCGCGCCCGGCCCAGTCGCTCCAGTCGCGGGGCCGCGAGTCACGCGATGACCTCGTCGAGCGCGTCGGTGAGCGCGTGCACGATGCGGTGCAGCTCGGCCGACGTGACCGTGAGCGGTGGCATGAGGACCACGACGTCGCCGAGCGGGCGGAGCAGCACGCCGCGGTCGACGGTCGTCCGCGCACACCCGGCGGCCCCAGCGCAGGCCGTCGGCGGCGGGCGCGAGCTCGACGCCGCCCATCAGCCCGCAGAGGCGCACCTCGGCGACCGCGGGATGGGGCGCGACGCGGTCGTCGAGCAGCGCGCGCAGCTCGTCGGAGCGGGCGCTGCACGTTCTCGAGCACCGACCACGCGTCGAGCAGCTCGAGGTGGCGGAGCGCGACCGCGGCCGCGAGTGCGTTCCCCGAGTACGAGTGCCCGTGGTACAGGGTGCGGTCGGAGAGGTCGGGGCCGAGGAAGGCGTCGAACACCGGGCCACTGGCCACGGTGGCCGACATCGGCAGGTAGCCGGCGGTGAGGCCCTTGCCGACGCACGAGCAGGTCGGGTCGCAGCCCGCACTGCTCCGACGCGAACAGCGTGCCGGTGCGCCCGAAGCCGGTGGCGACCTCGTCGCAGATCAGCAGCACGTCGTGCTCGCGGCACGCGGCGCCGAGCGTGCGCAGCCCGTCGGGATCGGCGAGCAGCATGCCCGCCGCGCCCTGCACCAGCGGTTCGACGATCACCGCGGCGAGCTCGGACGCGTGCGCCTCGACCATCGCGACGGCGGTGTCGAAGCATCCGGGGTCGCCGAACTGCGGCGCGCGCAGCACGGGGAAGCGCAGCGGGTCGAACAGGTCGGTGCCGAAGCCGCGTCGCCCACCGAGAGCGCCCCGATGCGTGTCGCCGTGGTACGCGCCGCCGAACGCGAGGAACTTCGTGTGACCCGCGAGGTCCGCGGTTCACCCAGTACTGGAACGCGATCTTCAGCGCCTGCTCGACCGCGGCGGCGCCGTCGGACGCGAAGAGGAAGTGCGGATCGTCGACCGGCACGACGCGCGCCAACGCCTCGGCGAGCTCGACGACGACCACGTTGCCGTTGCCGAGCATGGTCGAGTGCGCGCCCCGGTCGAGCTGCGCGCGGACGGCGTCGTCGAGCTCGGGGACGTGATGGCCGAGGGTGTTGACCCACAGCGACGAGATGGCGTCGAGGTACCGCCGGCCGTCGACGTCGATCAGCTCGTGGCCCTCGCCCCGCTCGACCAGGATCGGCGCGTTCTCGGCGTACGCGTCCATCTGGGTGAAGCCGTGCCACACCACCGCGGCGTCACGTGCGACCCACTCGTCGTGGCGGCCCATGCTGGACGCCTACTCGGCGACGGCGTCGGCCCCGAGGTCGCGGAGTGCGGCGCGGATCTTGGCCGCCGCGGCCTCGAGCGAACCCTCGGGGGGATTCGGGTCGGCGTGCGCGAACGACAGCTCCGACACCGAGTCGAACGGCACGACGTGCAGGTGGACGTGGGGCACCTCGTCGCCCACGATCATCATGCCGATGCGCCGGGCCGACATCGCGGCCTGCTGCGCCTGGCCGATGGTCTGCGCGACCTGGAAGAGGTGCGCGGCCAACGCGGGGTCGAGGTCGATCCAGTGGTCGACCTCGGCGCGGGGGACGACGAGCGTGTGACCGGCGTGCATCGGGTTGATCGACAGGAACACGACGCACTGCGGATCGCGCCAGACGAACACGCCGGGGATCTCGCCGTCGATGATGCGCGTGAACAGCGTCGGCATGCGGGCCAGGCTAGCGAGGGCCCGCTCAGTCGGGCCCGGTGACGTCCTCGGCGGCTTCGACCACCATCGGGCCGTGGTGGTCGGCGAAGCGGTCGAGGACGCCCGAGGTGACGAGGCGCTCGCGCGTGGCCTCGGCCTGCTCGCGCGACACGAACTCGATGAAGACGTACACCTCGCTGGGGTCGTCGACGTTGCGCAGCACGCGGTGCCCGACGGCCTCGTGCCGGGCACCGGGGCCGTCGAGGTCGAACATCGGCTTCCACACGTCGTAGTCATCGGTCTGGATGCGGGTCACGATGAACGCCATCGCGAGGGTAGGACTAGTGCGGTCCGGCGAGCAGCGAGTCGGCCTGGGCGCCGGCCCGGCGCGCGCCGGCGACGATCGACGCCACCGCGAACAGCGCGGCGGCGACGAGCACGATCGCACCGCCCGCGGCGAGCGCCCACTGACGAGCCGCGAACAATCCCAGCACCGCCGACACCACCCCGACCGCCGACCGCGCCGATGAGCGTGCCCCGGAACGAGCGGGCGAGCAGACGGCTGGTGGCGACGGGCAGCACCATGAGCGCGGCGATGAGCAGCACCCCGACGATGCGCATGGCCATCACGACGGTCACCGCGGTGAGCACCGCGAGCATGGCGTTGAGCGCGCGGGCGGGCATGCCGGCGACGCGCGCCGAGTCCTCGTCGAGCACGACCGCGAGCAGGGCGCGCCCGGTGAAGCCGATGGCGACGACGATCACCGCGCCGAGCGCGAGCACCGTCCACACGTCGTTGGCGGTCGCGGTGAGGATCGAGCCGAACAGGTAGGGCTGGAGGTTGGTGTTGGTCGCCGATCGACTCGCCAGCACAACACCCGCGGCGATCCCGCCGTAGAAGACCAGCGCGAGCGCGAGGTCGCCGGTCGCGCTGCCCCGGGCGCGGAGGTACTCGATCCCCAGCGCCGCGATCACCGCGACCACGAGCGCGGTCCACGTGGGTGACGTGCCGAAGAGCAGGCTGGCGCCGATGCCGGCGACGGCGACGTGGCCGATGCCGTCACCCATGAGCGACAGGCCCTTCTGCACCAGGAACACGCCGATGAGCGGCGCCGCCGCGCCGACCACGACGCCGGCGAGCAGCGCGAGCTGCATGTACGTGCGGTCGAACGGCCAGGGCAGCGCCCACGGCATCCCCGGCAAGCCGTCCATCAGGTGAGCTCCTCGAGCCAGAGCGGGAGGTCGTCTCGGTGGACGCCGAGGCTCACGCCGGTGGCGGCGAGGTCGGCGGGCTTGCCGTCGAACACCACCCGGTGCTTGAGCACGATCACGTGGTCGAGGTCGTCGGCGACGGCTCCGAGCTCGTGCGACACCAGGAGGACCGCGGCGTGGTGCTCCTGCACGAGGTGGACCAGCGAATCGCGGAACAGCTCCTGTGACTCGACGTCGACGCCGGCGATCGGCTCGTCGAGCACGAGGAGCTCCGGATCGGCGGCGAGCGCGCGCGCGATCAGTGCTCGCTGCTGCTGCCCGCCCGAGAGCTCGTGGAGCCGCTTGCGCCGCTGGTCGGTGAGTGCGACCGACTCGAGCGCGTGGTCGACGGCCTCGCGGTCGGCGGCGCGCCGCCGTCGCCACCATCCCTGCTTGGCCAGCCGGCCGGTGGCGACCACCTCCTCGACGGTGGCGGGGAGATCGGGTGCGATGCGCGGGCGCTGCGGCACGTACCCGACGCGCCAGCGGTCGTGGAGATCGTGGGGCGCCACGCCGAACACCGCGACCGTGCCGGCCTGGGGCGCGAGCAGGCCGAGCAGGATCCGCAGCAGCGTCGACTTGCCCGAGCCGTTCGGCCCGGCGAGCGCGGCGAACTCGCCGGCGCGCACCTCGAGGCTCACGTGCTCGAGCACGAGCTCGGCGCCGTACGCGAACGACACGTCGGTCGCGGCCAGCACCACCGGCCCGGTGTCCGGGCGCTCCTCGGAATTGAGCATGATTCTCATTATGCCCGCTGGGACCGAGGGGCCCACCACGGGCGGCGAGAATGCAGCGATGGCCCATGACCACGGCCACTCCGAGCCGAGCGCACAGGACACGACCACGGCGACGCCTTGCGCCGCACCGCGGCCCGCAACGTCGGGCGGCTCTGGATCGCCCTCGCGCTCACGGTCGCCTTCGTGGTGGTGGAGGCGGTCACCGCGTTCGTGGCCGGGTCGCTGGCGCTGCTCTCCGACGCCGCCCACATGCTCACCGACGGCGTCGCCATCGCCCTCGCCCTCGGCTCGATCGTCGTGGCGAACCGGGCGTCGCACGACGGGTCGCGCACCTTCGGCCTGTTCCGGCTCGAGATCCTGGCGTCGCTGGTGAACGCGGTGCTGCACGTTCGCGGTCGCCGGCTACGTGCTGGTCGAAGCGACGCTGCGGCTGATCGACGGCGACTCGAGCGTCGAGGCCGGGCCGATGCTCGTGGTCGCGGTCGCCGGGCTCGCGGTCAACATCGATCGTGTTCTTCATGCTGCGCGCCGGCGCGCAGGACAGCCTCGCGGTGCGCGGCGCCTACGTCGACGCGATGGCCGACGCCGCCGGCTCGGTCGGCGTGATCGTCGCCGCGGTCGTCATCGAGACGACGGGCTGGGACGCCGATCGACCCGATCGTCGCCGCAGTGATCGGCGTGTGGATCCTGCCGCGCGCGTGGCGCCTGGCGGCCAGCGCGCTGCGCGTGCTGCTCCAGGTCGCGCCCGCGCACGTCGACCTCGACGCCATCCGCACCGAGTTGCTCGCGCTCCCCGGTGTGGTCGACGTGCACGACCTGCACGTGTGGACGCTCACGTCGGAGATGGACGTCGCCAGCGCGCACGTGATGATCGGCGCGGGCATCGACGCGCACGGTGTGCTCGACCAGGCGCGCGTCGCTCCTGCTCGACCACGAGATCGCGCACGCCACCATCCAGGTGGAGCCCGACGACCACGCGGGGTGCGCCGAGCTCAACTGGTGACGGCGCGCGCCGGTCGCGGTGGCGGTGCGGAGCGGCGCGTCGGCCGCAGCCGGAACGCGGCGGCGAGCGCGAGGCCCGCGCCGAGCCCGAGGGTCACGCTCGACCAGGAGGCGCGCGATCGACCGCGGGAAGCGTGCTCGGGAATCTGCGAGTTCCCGAGCGTGGTGACGTCGGCGAGGCCGCCGGCCACGAACAGGAAGATGGTCGCGACCAGCACGAGCGGCACCGCCGACTCGACGCCCTTCCGCCACATCCATCCGAGGCCGAGCAGACCGAGCAGGATCCCGGCGAGCGAGTACAGCGCTCTCGGCCAGCTTCGTGCCGGTCGACGCCGTCGACGCGCCCCACAGCCCGATCACGTGCACGAACTCGGTGACGGTGAGCAGCGCGAGCACGACCGCGAACACCGTGCGCCACGCGCGCGTCCGTGCCGCCAGGAACACCGCGGCCGCGAGCACGCACCGCGCCGATGACCCACGGCCACGGCGACGGCGGGGGTACGTAGACGATCTGCCCGCGCGCGACGACGGCGCTCGTCGCCGGCGCGCATGCGGGATCCTGAAGTTGTCGACGACGTGCCGGCGTGTCCGGGTCGCGCGCGACCGCCGGGGGATCGTCGCTGCCCATGAAGTGCGCGCGGTGGTCGTGCCAGCGCGCCGTCGTGCCGCTCGAGACCCGGCGCCATACCGGGGCGGCGTCGGCGATCGGCACGCGCCGGGGGCCGGCCGGTGATGGTGGACGAACGGTTGAGGTAGGTCGCGGGCGAGCGCGTGTTCTCGAACACGCCGCGTGGGCCGACGCGCAGGTACGGCTCGCCGTCGTAGCCGAGCACCAGCACGTCGGTGCGCCCGGTGTTGGTCAGCTCGACCTGGGTGCCGAGATCGACGATCCGTCAGCGTGAGCCCGGGCACCTTCGGCGTCACCCGCTGGAGCACCGTCTCGTAGTTCGTCGGCTTGCAGGCCGCCGACGCCGTGCGCGCCCGCGGGCGCGGCGGTGACGAGCAGGAGACCACCGACGACCGCGCCGACGAGCGCGACCGCCCGCAGCCCGCGACGCGGCCGACTCATCCGGTCTCGGACGCGCGCAGCGTCTCGACCAGTTGCTCGCGGGCGCGGGCCACCCGTGAACGGATCGTGCCCGACCGGAACGCCGCAGGCCTCGGCCGCCTCGGCGTACGAGCACCCGACGATCTGGGTGAGGACGAAGGCGACGCGCTGGTCGCGGGCGAGCTCGTCGACCAGCGTCGCGACCGCGTGCTCGCCGCCCGGATCGGCGGTCGCGCCCTGGCCCGCGTCGCCCGCGGTCTGCGCTGCGGCCCGCTCGGCGATCCGTCGGCGGCGCACCGACCGACGCACGGCGTCGGCGCAGGCCCGGCGGGCGATCGAGAGCAGCCAGGTGCGGGCGCTGGAGTCGCCCCGGAACGACGGCAGGGCCTTCCAGGCACGCACGAACGTGTCCTGGGTGACGTCGTCGGCCTCGTCCGGACCCACCAGATGGCGGGCGAGGCGCCACACGTCGGCCTGGCTGGCGCGCACCGCCTGCAGCAGCGCAGTGCGGTCGCCGTCACGTGCGGCGAGGAACAGCCGCGTGAGCTCGTCCACTGCGACCGACGATACTGGGGAACTTCCCGAGCTCCGGGGTCGACTCCCACGTATGACCTGTATGCAGATCCGCCACGCGATCTCGGCCCGGCTCGACGGCGAGGACCCCGTGCTCGACGACGCCACGGTCTACGGCCACCTCGCCGGCTGCACCGACTGCCGTTCCTACGCCCGCGACGCCGAGACCCTCCACCGCCAGCTGCGGCTGTCGCCGGCGCCCGCCATCCCCGACCTCGCGCCCGGGATCTTGGCCGCCATCGGTGAGGAGCGCCGCGTCGACTCGAGCGACGACACGAGCACCGCGTTGCGCTGGATCCTGGTCGCGATCGCGCTCACGCAGATCGCGATCGCGATCCCCGCGCTGGTGTTCGGATCCGACGCCGGGCTCCCCGTGCACACCGCGCGCCACATCGGCTCGTTCGATGTCGCGCTCGGTGTCGGATTCCTCTACGCCGCGTGGAAGCCGTGGCGCATCCCCGGGCTCCTCCCGGTGGTCGCCGCACTCGTCGCCTGCCTGATCGGTTCGTCGTTGCTCGACGTCGCGTCGGGGAACACGGCTGCGCTCGGTGAGGTGCAACACGTGCTCGACGTCGTCGGCCTGGTCGTCGTGTGGCTGCTCCGTCCAGCTCCGGAACCGCGCGCGTTGCGGCTCGCCTCGTGATCCGCCGCCTGCTCGCGCTGGGCGCGCTGGTCGTCGCGCTCGTGGTCGTGGCGGCCGCGCCGGCGTCGGCGCACGCGACGTTGCTCTCGACGGAACCGCAGAACGGTGGCGTGTACGACAAGCCGCCGGCCGAGGTGAAGCTGCGGTTCTCCGAACCGGTCGAGGTCGCGCTCGGCGGCATCCGCGTCTACACCAGTGACCGCGAGCGGGTCGTCACCGGAGGGCCCGAGCACCCGGACGGCGCGCAGAGCGAAGTCGTGGCTTCGTTGCCGAAGCTCTCCGACGGCACCTACGTCGTCACGTGGCGCGTGACGTCGTCCGACTCCCACCCGATCGAAGGCGCCTACACGTTCCAGGTGGGTTCGAAGGCGACGCTCACCAAGAAGAACGCCCAGGGCATCGCCAACTCGTTGCTCGCCGCGACCGGCGGGAGCAAGACCGTCGGTGTGCTCTACGGCATCGACCGGGCGGTGCTGTTCGGTTCGCTCGCGCTGCTCATCGGCGGCGCGGTGTTCCTCGTGGTCGTGTGGCCGCGCGGTCGGGAGGACCGGCGCGCCGCCTGGGTCGTGTGGGCGGGATGGATCGGCGTCGCGGTCACCACCGTGCTCGGCATCGCGCTCGAAGGGGTGTACGCGGCCGGGCTCTCGCTGAGCAAGGTGTTCGACCCGAGCGTGTTCCGCGACGTGCTCGACACCCGCTACGGGAAGGTCGCGCTGGTACGACTCGCGCTGCTCGCGCTCGCGTTCCCGCTCCTCCGGAAGTTGCTGCACCGACGCGACGGCGAACCCGCGCGCCCACTCCCCGCGTGGTGGATGGCCGCGTCGGTGCTCGTCGGAGCCGGCTTCGCCGTGACCCCCGGCATCGCCGGCCACGCCGGCACCGGGATCCAGACCGGCCTCGCGATCCCCGCCGATCTCGTCCACGTGGCGGGCATGGCGTGCTGGCTCGGTGGCCTGGTGGTGCTGTGCGTCGCGGTGTTGCCGAAGGGCGACGTCGACGAGTTGCGCGTCGTGCTGCCGCGGTACTCCGCGCTCGCGCTCGGGCGCGATCGTCGCGCTGGTCGTTTCGGGCGGGTACCAGGCGTGGCGTCAGGTCGGCAGCATCGACGCACTCAAGAACACCGACTACGGGAAGCTGCTCATCGCCAAGCTCGTCGTGTTCGCGGCGTTGATCGTCGCCGCCGCGTTCAGCCGCGAGATCGTGAACCGCCGCTTCCGCGACCTGCCCCCCGAGGAAGACGCGATTGACATCGAGGTTCCGGTGTCGGTCGGTGTGGGCGTGTCGTCCGGCGGGGATGCAGCCGGCTCCGTGCCTGAACGGCAGACAGGCAGGTTCGACGACGACGGCTACGACGGCGCCTGGGACGACGACGACACCACCGACGAGGACGAGGTGCGGCGCCTGCGGCGTTCCGTGGCGATCGAGGTGGTGATCGCCGCGGTCATCCTCGCCATCACCGCGCTGCTGGTGAACGCGGCGCCGGCCCGGTCGGTCGAGACCCAACCGGTGGCGCTCACGATGAAGTCGGACCAGGTGTGGGTGTACGTCGACATCGCGCCCGGGGTCGCGGGCCCGAACGACATGCACTTCACCGCGCTCCCGACCGGCGGTGGCCCCGCCACCGTCACCGACATGACGGTGCAGCTCACCCGACCGGGTGAAGACCTGCCACCGTTCACGGTGCCGTTGCAGCAGCTCGGCGCGGGGCACTTCTACGCCCCGCTCTACGACATCCCCTATTCCGGGAAGTGGCAGATGACCGTCCGCGTCCAGCTCGGTGAGACCGACGAGGCGGTCCTCGTGAGCCCGTTCAGCGTGCGCTGACGTGCCCGACGTCGATGTCACCACCAATTTCTTCCTGGTCTTGACCCTCGCGGTCGACGCGGTGCTCGTCGTCGCGCTCGTGCTCGCGCTGGCCGCGGCGGGGTCGCGCCGGGCGCGCGCAACGGTCGTGTCCGTCGCGGGTGCCGTCGCGCCGCAGTCCGTGCTGCTCGCCTGGATCGTCGCCACCGTGACGACCCTCGGCAGCCTCTACTACTCGGAGCACGCCGGGTTCGTGCCGTGCGAGCTCTGTTGGTATCAGCGCATCCTGATGTACCCGCTCGTCATCGTGCTCGGCGTCGCGTGGCTGCGTCGCGACTCGAAGGTCTGGATGACCGCGCTGGTGTTCGTGGTGATCGGCGCGCCGCTCTCGCTCTACCACTGGTTGGTGGAGCGCGTGCCCGCGTTCGCGGAGAGCAGCTCGTGTTCGATCACCGCGCCGTGCAGCGCGCCGTGGTTCGAGAAGCTCGGGTTCGTCACGTTGTCGTGGATGGCGATGAGCAGCTTCCTGTTGATCGGTGTGCTGATGGTGTGCACGATCGTCGGCGCACGCGCGTACCAGGGTGCGCGCGTGGCCGATACGGTGGCCGCGTGAGCAGTAAGTCGCAGCGTCGTGCGGACGCGGTCGCGCAACGGAAGGCAGCGGCCGACGCCGCCGCCGCGCGGCATCGGCGCAACCGGTGGTTGCTCTGGGGCGGTGTCGCGGCGGTCGTGGTGCTCGCGGTGATCGTCGCGGTCGCGGTGTCGGGCGGTGGTGACGGCGCCGGGGCCAAGGCGACGAAGTACGAGATCGCGCCGGTGACCGTGACCGGCGCGCCGCTCCCGCAGTACGACTCGCAGAAGTACTCGGGCAACGACAACGACCCCGCCCTCGGCAAGACCATCCCCACCGTCGACGGGGTGTCGGTGTTCGACGGCACGCCCGTCACCATCGAACCGAACGGCAAGCCGCAGGCGGTCGTGTTCGTCGCCCACTGGTGCCCGCACTGCCAGGCCGAGGTGCCGCGGCTCGTCGCGCTGGCGAAGCAGGGCGTGTTCGACGGCGTCGACGTCACCGCGGTCGCCACCGGCACCTCGGACCAGGCGACCCAACTACCCGCCGTCGGCGTGGCTGAAGAGGGAAGCTGGCCGTTCCCGGTGATGGCCGACAACGCCACGGCCACCGCCGCCACCGCCTACGGCATCAGCGCGTACCCGTTCTTCGTGCTGGTCGACGCCGACGGCAAGGTGGCCGGGCGCGGCACCGGCGAGGTCACCCCGGAGCAGATCACCGCGAACATCGAGGCCCTGAAGGCCGGGAAGCCGCTCCCGCTGCTCACCTCGGGCGCGAGCCAGCTGCCGCCAGCTGAGTCAGTTGCAGGACGCGGCACACGCCGACGAGGTCGAGGCGGTGGTGCTGCGTGCGGAACCCGGTGGTGCGGGTGATCGCGGCCGCGGCGGCGGCGACCGACCGCTCGAGCCCGGCCGAGGCGGGGACGTCTTCCACCCGTCCGCACGACGCGCAGATGAGGTGGTGGTGGTGACCGGTGAGGTCTTCGGCAAGCTCCCAGCGCGCGAACTCGTCGGTGCCGACGACGCGATGGACGACCCCGGCCTCCTCGAACACCACGAGGTTGCGGTAGGCCGAGCTCTGCGCGAGACCGGGGCGATCGTCGAGGATCTCGGGGATGGTGAGCGGACGTGGCGAGGCCGTCAACGCGTCGAGCAGTGACTGGCGGTTCGCGGTGAGGCGCTGACCGACGGCGCGCAGGCGGTCGGCGACGGTGTCGCGGACCTGCTCGACGGACGGATCGGCGGCCGAGCCTGACATGGTCGACGAGCCTACCGAACGGGCGCTACCGTCGAACCTTGGACGTCACCGACCGGTTCGCCGAGCTGATGGCGCGGCCGGAGCCCGAGATCGCGCTCGACGAAGCCGCGCTGCTCATCGCCGCGCACGCGCATCCCGACCTCGACGTCGACGCGTCGTCTCGCGCAGCTCGACGGCCTCGCCGCCCGCGCCGTCGGCGTTCTCCGGCGCGGAGTTGGCGCAGGCATCTGTTCGTCGACGAGGGCTTCGCCGGGCAACTGCGACCGACTACGGCGATCCGCGGAACTCGTTCCTCGACGACGTGCTCGACCGTCGCCTCGGCATCCCGATCACGCTGAGCGTGGTGATGATCGAGGTGGGGCGGCGCATCGGGCTGCAGCTGCACGGCGTCGGCATGCCCGGCCACTTCCTCGTCGGCGGCGGCGCGGGCGAGTGGTTCGATCCGTTCCACGGCGGCGCGCGCCTCGACCTCGACGGATGCGCGGCCCTGTTCGCGCAGACGCACACCGGCGCGCCGTTCCGACCGCAGTTCCTGATGCCGGTCGGGCCCCGGGCGATCGTCGAACGGATGCTCGGCAACCTCCAGCACACGTTGCTGCAGCGCGACCCGCCCGCGGTGGTCTGGGTCACGCGGCTCCGCCTGCGCATCCCCGGGATCACGTTGAGCCAGCGCGGCGAGCTCGCGGGCCTGCTCGGCCGACTCGGGCAGTTCGCCGAGGCCGCGCGCGAGCTCGACGTGTTGGCGCGCGACGTTGCCCGGCGAAGGCGGCGAGCAGGCCGCGGCCGCGGCGGCGCGCTTCGAGCGCGCGGCGAACTGACGGCCGCGCTCGGTACGGTGGCCGGATGGCGAAGCCGCTGCCGATGTTCCCGCTCGGCACCGTGCTGTTCCCGCACGCGGTGCTGCCACTGCACATCTTCGAGGAGCGCTACCGCGCGCTGGTCGAGACGTGCCTCCGCGGCGACGGCCGCTTCGGCGTCGTGCTGATCGAGCGCGGCTACGAGGTCGGCGGCGGCGACGCGCGCTTCGGCGTCGGCACGATCGCCCGCATCGTCGAGGCCGCCCGCACCCCCGACGGTCGCTACCTGCTCGCCACCGTCGGCACCGACCGCCTCCGCATCCAGAAGTGGCTCGACGACGATCCCTTCCCGCCGCGCCGAGATCGACGTGATCGACGAGCCCAAGCGGCTGCCGCCGGGCGCGGCGGAGCGCGCTCCCGGAGGTGCAACGGCTCCTCGGTCGGGTGCTGGCGATGAGCGCGGAGCTCGGCGAGCGCACGGCCCCGTTCGACGCCGCGCAGCTCGACGCCGACCCGCTGCGGGCCTCGTTCGAGGCCGCCGCGATGGCGCCCGTCGGCCCGCTCGACGCCCAACGGCTGCTCGAGCTCGACGACCCCGGGCAGCGCTTCGGCCAGCTCGAGGAGCTGCTGGTCGACGCGGCCGAGGTGCTCGAGCTGCGGCTCGCCGGCGGCTGACCGGGCTACCCTGGGCCGCGATGGATCCCGAAGAGGCGCGCGAACGGCTCCAGGCCGAGCAGGAGCGGGTCGAGGGCCTGATCGGCGAGCTCCGCACGGAGCTCGGGACGTCGGAGAACGACGACATCTCCGAGCTGTCCGACTACGACCAGCACCCGGCCGACACCGCCACCGAGACCTTCGAGCGCGAGAAGGACCTCTCGATCCTCGAGCAGCTCGAAGCCGAGCTCGCCGAGCTGCAGGCCGCGCTCGCGCGCATCGACGACGGCACCTACGGCATCGACGAGGTCACCGGCGAGCCGATCGACCCGGAGCGCCTCGAGGCGTTGCCCGCGGCGCGCACCAACGTCGACCCCGGCGACGGGGCGCCGCGCTGAGCGTCCGGGTCCGCCTGTTCGCCCAGGCCCGCGAGGCCGCGGGCCGCTCGCACGACGAGCGCGACGCCGTCACCCTCGGCCGCCTGCTCGACGACCTCCGCGCCGCCTACGGCGACGACTTCGCCGCCGTGCTCGACACCGCCCGCGTCTGGGTCAACGGCGACGAGCCCGCCGACGGCGACGACACCATCCTCGCACGACGGCGACGAGGTCGCCGTCCTCCCCCCGGTCAGCGGCGGCTGACACCCAAGACCGAGACCTGCGTCGCACAAGGCGAACTCTTGGCCTCGTTCGACGCAGGCTCGGAGGGTGCGGTCAGGACGGTCGGGGGCGACGGCGACGATGGCGGCGACCATCTTGTAGGCGGCCTCGGCGGGGCCGAGCTCGTCGGGGCGCAGCAGGTTGGCCATGATCCGCAGCACCCACTCCATGAGCGGGCGCGACTGCATCCCGACCCGGGTGAGCTCGCGCATGACCGCCGGGTTGCCGATGGCCTGCACGAACGCCCGCGCCACCTTCCAGTACAGGCCGTACATCTCCTCGAGCTGCCGGGGGTACTGGGCGAGCGCGAGCCCGTCGCCGGTGGTCGAGCGCGTCCGACACCGCCGACGCGGCCATGCGCCCGGTCTCGTACGCGAGCGAGATGCCCTCGCCGTTGAACGGGTTCACCGACCCGGCGGCGTCGCCGACGACGAGCCACGTCGGCCCGATGTTGGGGGTGACCGACCCGCCGGTCGGCAGCTTGCCGCCGGTCGGCGCGCCGCACGACGTCTCGGGCGAGATGCCCCAGCGGGCCGGCGCCGTCGTCGACGAACGCGTCCATCAGCACGCTGGTGTTGATCGACTTCCACCCCGAGAACGTCGACAGCAGCCCGACGCCGACGTTCACCGTGCCGTCGCCGACCGGGAAGATCCAGCCGTAGCCGGGCAGGTGGTTGCCGTCGCGGTCGCGCAGGTCGAGGTGGCTCTCGATCCACGGCTCGTCGTGGAACGGGCTGGTGAAGTAGCCGCGGATCGCCATGCCGAGCGGGTAGGTGCGGTCGCGGGCGGTGCCGAGCGCCCGGCCGAAGCGCGAGTTCGCGCCGTCGGCGACCACCACGTAGCGGGCCCGCACCGGCTCGGTCTCGCCGTCGCGCCGGATCACCGCGCCGGTGACCAGGCCGTCGTCGACCAGCGGCTCGACCGCCTCGGCGCCGGTCCAGAGCGTCGCGCCCGCACCCGCAGCCGCGTCGGCCACCATCTCGTCGAGGTCGCGCCGGCGCACCACGTAGCCGTAGTCGGGGAAGTCGGGGTGCTCGGGCCACTCGAGCTCGAGCGTGACGCCGTGCGCGATCGACCGCAGGCCGTCGTAGCGGAGGACCCGGCGAGCTTGCCGGCGAGGCCCATGTCGTGGAGCTGGCGGACCGCGCGCGGCGTGAGGCCGTCGCCGCAGGTCTTCTCGCGGGGAAGCGCTTCTTCTCGACGACCAGCACGCGGTGGCCGGCCTCGGCGAGCCAGTAGCCCGTCGCCGCGCCCGCGGGACCGCCCCCGACGACCAGCGCGTCCCACGTCATGCGGGCCTCACGCTTGTGCGCTTGTGATCGACGGACCGATGTTCATCGGAGCATCGTCGCGCGTCGAACACCGGGTGCACCCAAAGATCACCTACGACCCCTCGATGGGCACCGCTCTCGATAGCGTGATAGGAAACCGACTGCGTCTCGTTCCACCCCTGTGCTTCGCGGAGGACCACGGGCCCGATGCCCAACCTGATCCCGGACTGGTTGCCATGGATGCGGCCTGCTGGCCGGCTGATCCTGGTCCAGCGTTCTCCTGCTGATCCTCCTCGGGATCCGTTCGCGTTGATGCGCGGCCCAAGCCCGACCGGCCCGCGACGTGGGCCGAGTGCATGGTCGGCGCGGTGGGCGTGTTCGCGATGATGACGCTCGCCTACGCGGTGATCCCGCACGAGTGGATCACGTTCGCCGACAAGTACCTGCAGTGGGACACGACCAAGTTCGTGGTCCAGAGCGGCCAGAAGATCATCTTCTTCAACTTCCCGTTCAACATCACGATGAAGGCGATCCGCGACATCATCGTCGTCGGGATCTACATCGTGTTCTTCGGGCTCAACCTCGCCCTGTTCGCGATGTGGCAGAAGCGCGGGCAGGAGAAGCCCGAGGGCGAGGCCGCCGAAGCCGCGCACCTCGCGGTTCGGTCGCCCGCTGCGGCGCCGGGCCAACGAGCCGGTCACGGTCGGCGCGTCGGCGAACGGTGGTGACGCCTGATGGCCCGCACCGACGCCAACCCGCCGATGCCCGACTTCGCCACCGACTACGAGCTCCAGGAGGTCGACCCGTCGTTCCTCACGGCGTCGGTGAAGCCGAAGCAGTTCCTCCACATCGACCAGGCCGAGTGCATCCTCTGCGAGGGCTGCGTCGACATCTGCCCGTGGAAGTGCATCCACATGGTGTCGGTCGAGCGCGATCGCCGACGCGGTCAACACCGAGCAGCCCGGCGAAGACCCGCGCGACCACGTCGCGTTCATCGTCGACGAGGACATCTGCACGCGGTGCGCGCTCTGCGTCGACCGCTGCCCCACCGGCGTGATCATCCTCGGCAAGCTCCAACCCGACATCGCCGAGGGTGACCTGCACACCCGCACGAACCGTCACGGTTACGCGTACGGCGTGCGGTTCTGAGTCACAGGTTTTCGAGGAGACAGGTTCGTGGCCAACGGCAACGGCAGCAACGGGAGCAACGGGAACGGCGGCACCGGCGTGAAGGTCCGCCAGGCGCATGGAGAAGGTCGACGACAAGGTCCGCGGCTCGCAGGCCTGGACGTCGATCTTCCGGCCCGGTTCGATCTTCCGCCGGGGCTACACCGACAGCCCCCGCAACCGCTCGTACGTGATCATGAACAACGTGCTGTACCACCTTCACCCGGTGAAGGTGAAGCGGCACGCGGTGAAGGTGTCGTACACGCTGTGCCTCGGCGGTCTCTCCTTCTTCCTGTTCATCCTGCTCACCGTCACCGGCATCTTCCTGATGTTCTTCTACCGGCCGACGGCCGCGGCCGCGTGGCCGACCGTGCCGCACGCTCGAGACCGCGGTGACGTTCGGTTCGCTCGTGCGCAACATGCATCGATGGGCGGCGCACCTCATGGTGCTCACCGTGTTCCTGCACATGAGCCGCGTCTTCTACCACGGTGCGTACAAGGCGCCGCGTGAGTTCAACTGGGTCATCGGCGTGATCCTGCTCACGCTCACCCTGCTGCTCTCGTTCACCGGCTACCTGCTGCCGTGGGACCAGCTCGCGCTCTGGGCGGTGACGGTCGGCACGAACATGATGGGGTACACCCCGGTCTTCGGGAGCTCGGTCAAGTACGTGCTGCTCGGATCGAAGGAGATCAGCAACGAGACGCTGCTGCGGTGGTACGTGCTCCACGTGCTGCTGTTGCCGTTCGTGATCGTCATCTTCATGGCCGTGCACTTCTGGCGCGTCCGCAAGGACGGCGGCATCTCCGGACCGCTGTAGAGGGGAGCTGAACCGATGGCCGAGATCCCCGAACACCTCCTGCAGCGCAGCAACGAGCGCCGCAAGGCGCTCGGCCTGCCCGTGCCCGGCGAAGAGGGTGGTGAGGCCGAGGCCCCTGCTGCCGACGCGCCGGTCGAGGCGGGTGGAGAGGACGCGCCCGCCGTCGAGGCCCCCGCCGCCGCAGCTGCCTCCGCTCCGGCGGAAGACGCCGTCACCGAGAGCGGCACCAAGATCCCGGCCCACCTGCTCGAGCGGGCCAGCGCCGCCGCGAGGCTGCGGGCGGAGGTGGCGGCGACGTCGCCGCCGCCGGCACCGGTGCCGCGGCCGCCGCAGACCGCGACGCTCCCCGCACCCACCATCACCGGTCCCGGCGGTCACACGCAGCGGCTGCTGACCGTCGTCAAGTCGGGCTCGATCCAGCAGACCCGCGCCGAGGCGCAGGACAAGGTCCACACCTGGCCGCACCTGCTGGTGATCGAGTTCGCCTCGATCCTGATCCTCATGGCCGGGGTCACCATCTTCTCGGCGCTGGTGCGGGCACCGCTGCTCGGCCTCGCCGACTTCAACAAGACGCCGAACCCGTCGAAGGCGCCGTGGTACTTCCTCGGGCTGCAGGAGCTGCTCACCATGTTCCACCCGATGGTCGCCGGTGTGACCATCCCGGGCATGGGCCTGTTCCTGCTGATGGTCGCGCCCTTCGTCGACAAGAACCCGTCGAACAAGCCGAAGGACCGCAAGTTCGCCATCGCCATCTTCACGATCTTCGTGATGATCTGGTCGGTCCTCGTCATCATCGGATCGTTCTTCCGGGGCCCCGGATTCAACTTCATCTTGCCCTGGAAGGACGGCATCTTCTTCGAGCTGTAGGAGCAGGAGTCGTGGGTATCGCCATCGCCATCGTCGCGGTCGTGGTCCTCGCGGTCGTGGGCCTCGTCGTGACGGCCCGCTCGCGGGCCACCACGGGGCGGCTCAGTCGCGAGACGCGCAAGCGCGACCAGGCCGTCGGTGGCTCGACCGTCGCCGAGGCCGCCGCGCCCGACGACGAGTCGAGCGTGGTCGAGGAGACCGGCGAGGGGCGGGCCCGGGCCGACGAAGCCCGCAAGGCGATCGAGTCGGGCGGCTCCGCGGTGCCCGAGGCCCGGGCGGCGGCCACACCCGCGGTCTACGAGCCGGTCGACGTCGACGAGCTCGGCGTCACCCGCCGGCAGTTCTTCAACCGCTCGATCCTCGCCGGCTCCGGTCTGGGGCTCGGAGCCTTCGGGGTCGCCGCGCTGGCGTTCCTGTGGCCGTCGGCGGGCGGTGGTTTCGGTGGCAAGGTCGACGTCGGTTCCGAGGCCGATGCCAAGGCGGCCTTCGACAACAAGATCCCGTTCTACAACGCGGCGGCGAAGACCTACATCGTCGCCTACCCGAAGGACGACCTCCCGAAGGCGAAGAAGGTCCCTGCCTACACGGCGCCGATCATCGCGGGCATGGAAGCCGGGCTACGTCGCGCTGTACCAGAAGTGCGTGCACCTCGGCTGCCGCGTCCCGTGGTGCGCGAGCTCGCAGTGGTTCGAGTGCCCGTGCCACGGTTCGAAGTACAACCGGGTCGGCGAGAAGCAGGGTGGTCCGGCGCCGCGCGGCCTCGACCGCTTCGCCCTCAGCGTGTCGGGCGGCAACATCATCGTCGACACCGGGCTGCTGGTGCTCGGTCCGCCGATCGGTACGAACACCACCGGACAGAGCCCCGAGGGAGCGCCCTGTGTCTGACGGCCGCCTTCCCGCGCACACCTCCGGAGCGGCGCGCGCATGAGCACCCGCACCATCCTGATCATCGTCAACCTGGTCGCGATCGCGGGCGTGCTCGGCTTCATCGCGTACAAGGTGATCAGCCTCCGGCGGAACCCGGAGGCCAAGACGCCCGACAACCTCACGCCGTTCTACGACGACGACGTTCTCGAGGGCGCACACCTCGAGCGGGTGCTCGGCGTCGCGCTGATCGCGCTCGTGATCGTGGTGATCGGCCTGCTCGCCTACTTCATCTGGGAGCCGTTCCGCGAGGCATCGGCCAAGACCGGTTTCAAGGAGCGCTCCGTCGAGCGGGGCGCGGTGTTGTTCGCCAACAACCAGTCCGCGGCGTACGACAGCACGAAGTCGCTGCTCTGCGCGAACTGCCACGGCGTCGACGGCGGCGGCGGCGTGGCGAGCTACGTCATCAAGAGCGAGGATCCGGCGTGCGACCCGAATCAGGTCGTCAACGCCGACCTGGCCGAGAAGCAACCCGAGTGCCTGCCCAAGCAGGTGTCGTGGCGGGCGCCCAATCTCCAGCTCGCCGGGCTGCGCTACGACCGCCAGCAGCTCACCCAGATCCTCACGTACGGCCGCCCGGGCACACCGATGCCGGCGTGGGGTGTGCTGAGCGGCAAGGGTGCGCTGCAGGAGCAGAGCATCCAGGACCTCGTCAACTACGTGGAGAGCATCATCACCACGAGCGACAAGGCACAGGCGATGGCGGCGGCCGAGACTCCCGCGACCCGCAAGGACGCCCAGCAGTCGGTGACCGACCACCGCAAGGCGCTCGCGACCGCGGAGGCCGATCTGGCCAAGCTCGGAGCGTCGGCGAGCGACGTTGAGCGGACCACGGCCGAGACCGCGGTGACCCAGGCAGAGGCGAACCTCGCGGCTTCCATCGACTGGAACCAGCAGATGCAGCTCGCCACCGACGGGCAGATCCTGTTCCAGAACAACTGCGCGCGTTGCCACACCCGCGGCTGGTCGTACTTCGACCCCAACGAGCCGCTGTCGAACCCGCTGCCGTCGCCGATGGGGAGTGG
Source organism: uncultured Actinomycetes bacterium (assembly GCA_963725775.1). Lineage (GTDB taxonomy): Bacteria > Actinomycetota > Acidimicrobiia > IMCC26256 > DASPTH01 > DASUAS01. The sequence continues at coordinate 597,217 of CAVRZT010000003.1, read as the reverse complement.
TGCCTACGGGCCAAACCTCACCAACGGCGACGTCGACCGGCAGTTCCCGCCGCCCAGTGGTGAGTCGGAGCTGTTCGGGTGGATCAGCATCGGCGTGCCGGCCAACCAGGGCTACGGCATCCGCGGCATCTCGTCGGGCCGCATGCCGCACTTCGGTTCCGTGCTGACCAAGTCCCAGATCGAGCAGATCATGGCCTACGAGAGATCACTCTGATGCTGTCACTGCTGACGCTCGCCAGCGAGGGCGCGCCGAAGGGCCTGTGGTACCCGACGATCCTCGGCGTCCTCGTCGTGGTCGCGGGCATCGTGCTCTTCTGCGGGTCGATCTACGTCCTGCTCGGCACCAACCTCGGGGCCCGGCTCGGTTTCCTCATCGCCTTCACGTGCCTCGCCGGGTTCATGGTCGTGCTCACCTCGCTGTGGTGCACGACCGCGTCGCCCCTGAACACGCTGAAGGGGCGGATCCCGCAGTGGAAGGTCGTCGAGGTGGTGCAGTCGCCCGACAAGGCGAAGACGACCGGCGTCCACGGGATCAACACGAAGGCGAACATCGCCGAGGCCACCGAGGCCTCCAACGTGAAGGCGGCGGTCGACGCCGCGCTGGTCACCAAGGTGTCGACGCCGACGGTGGAGTACACGCCCGACGACAACCGCTTCGCCAAGTTCGGCGACGTCACCAAGTACCAGGTGCTGCAGACCTGGGAGATCAAGGGCAGCAGTCCAAAGTTCTGGAAGGGCGAGTTCACGCACTCCACGCAGTACGCCGTCGTGCAGTTCTGTGAGGTCGCGACGGTGGAGCAACCGTTCGGCCTGCCTCCGTTGCCCCCCGAATGCAGCACCGCCGACGGCGCGGGCAAGGGCTTCGTGGTCCTCGAACGCGACCTCGGGTCGTTGCGGGTGCCGGCGTTCGTGGCGTTCTTCATCTCGCTGATCCTCTTCGGCCTCGGGCTCCTCGCGCTGCACTGGCGGGAGAAGGACGAGATGGCGGCCGAGGCCGCGAAGGCCGGTCCTGTGGCGGTGCCCGCCAAGGACGACTCCGAACTGGCGAAGGTGTGACGATGATGCGAAGGATCCGTGCAGTCGTCGGGCTCGGCCTGTGCGTCGTCGGCGTGCTGCTCGCGCTGGGGGTGCCGGCAGGCGCTCAGCAACTGGTGGACGCCGGGAAAGAGGGGGATGGCTCCGGCGGCCTCGCCTTCGTGCTCATGGTCGTCGTGGTCGTCGGCATCGGTGGTTCGTTGTTCTTCATGGACCACGTGCGGCGGAACCGTCTCCCGCAGGACGACGACACGCCTCAGTCATAGGGCTGACCGCGCCGTCGTTCGGCGCTACGCGCCGTCGGTGAACGCTTGCGCGGCTTGCACCGTCGCGTCGATCTCGGCGTCCGTGTGGGCGAGTGAGACGAAGAGGGTCTCGTAGCCGCTCGGGGCGAGGAAGATGCCGGCGTCGAGCATGGTGTGGAAGAAGCGCGCATAGCGAGCGTGGTCGGCGGTCTGCGCCAGCTCGTAGTTGGTGACCGACTCCGGCGCGAAGAAGATGCCGGTGAGGGTCTTCACCTGCGTGACGCGGACGTCGGGGAGCGCCCGCGCGAGGCCGTCGGCGAAGCGCGTGGCCTTGGCGTCGAGCTCGGTGTAGGCGGCGTCGTCGAGCTGCGACAGCACAGCGAGCCCGGCGGCGGTGGCGAGGGGGTTCCCGCTCAGCGTGCCGGCCTGGTAGACGGGGCCGAGGGGCGCCAGCTGGTCCATGACCTCGGCCCGGCCGCCGAGCGCGGCCAACGGAAGGCCGCCGCCGACCACCTTGCCGAACATGGAGAGGTCGGGAGCGATGCCGTAGTGGCCCTGTGCCCCTGCGGGCCCGACCCGGAACCCGGTGATGACCTCGTCGCAGATCAGCAGCGCGCCGGCCTCGGTGCAGCGGCGGCGCAGCCCGGCGAGGAAGCCGTGGGCGGGGGGGACGAGGCCCATGTTGGCGGCCACGGGCTCGACGATCACCGCTGCGAGCTCGGGGCCGTAGCGCTCGAACGCGTCGTCGAGCGCCGTCTCGTCGTTGAAGGGCACGACCACGGTGTCGGCGACGGTGCCCTCGGTGACACCGGCCGATCCGGGCAGCCCGAGGGTGGCCACGCCGCTGCCCGCGGCGACGAGCAGGGCGTCGACGTGACCGTGGTAGCAGCCCGCGAACTTCAGGATCTTCGACCGGCCGGTTGCTCCGCGCGCCAGGCGGACCGCGGTCATGGCCGCCTCGGTCCCCGACGACACCAGGCGCACCTTGTCGACCGACGGGACGCGCGCGGCGATGGCCTCGGCGAGCTCGACCTCGCGTTCGGTCGGCGCGCCGTAGGAGGTGCCTCCGGCCGCGGCCCGCTGCACCGCGTCGACCACCACGGGGTGCGCGTGTCCGAGGATCGACGCGCCCCACGACTGCACGTAGTCGACGTAGCGGCGACCCTCGGTGTCGAAGAGGTACGGGCCCTCGGCGCGCGCGACGAAGAACGGCTCGCCCCCGACCGACGCGAACGACCGGACGGGGGAATTCACCCCGCCGGGGATGCGCGCCTGCGCGCGCGCGAGAACAACGAGCTCACGAGAGGCGTTCGGCGATTTCGCGCGCGAGGTACGTGAGCACGAAGTCGGCACCGGCCCGCTTGATCGAGGTGAGGACCTCGAGCGCGGCGGCGTCGCCGTCGATCCAGCCGTTCTCGGCCGCGGCCTTCAACATCGCGTACTCGCCGCTGACGTGGTACGCGGCGACGGGCACGTCGAACGAATCGTGCAGCGCGCGCACGACGTCGAGGTAGGGGACCGCCGGCTTCACCATCACCATGTCGGCACCTTCGGCGACGTCGAGGGCGGTCTCGTCGAGTGCCTCGCGCGCGTTGGGCGGGTCCATCTGGTAGCCGCGTCGGTCGCCGAACTGCGGCGCGCACTCGGCGGCGTCGCGGAACGGTCCGTAGAGCGCCGAGGCGTACTTCGCCGCGTAGGCGAGGATCGCGGTGTCGGCGTTGCTCGACTCGTCGAGCGCGCCCCGGATCGCCGCGACCTGACCGTCCATCATCCCCGACGGGGCGACGATGTCGGCGCCCGCACCGGCCTGCGCGATGGCGATCGACGCGTAGCGCTCGAGGGTCGCGTCGTTGTCGACGTCGCCGGTGGCGGTGAGCAGGCCGCAGTGGCCGTGGTCGGTGTACTCGTCGAGGCAGTCGTCGGCCATGAGCACGAGGGAGTCGCCGACCTCGTCGCGCAGGTTGCGCAGGGCGATCTGCACCACGCCGTCGGGAGCATCGGCGCCCGAGCCGCGGGCGTCCTTGGTGGCGGGGACGCCGAAGAGGATCACCGCGGGGACGCCGAGGTCGGCGAGCGCGTGCACCTCCTTGCGGAGGCTCTCCTGGGTGTGCTGCACGACGCCCGGCATCGACGTGATCGGTTCCGGCGCGTCGAGCCCTTCCTTCACGAACAGCGGCGCGACCAGGTCGTCGACGCTGAGCCGCGTCTCGGCGACCAGACGCCGGAGGGCAGGCGTGCGCCGCAGCCGGCGCATGCGTCGTTCGGGGAACGTCACGCCGACGATGGTACCGCCCACCGTTCTGGCGTCATTCGTGTGCGGTGCTACGGCGCACCGGTGACGCCAAAACCGGTGAGGAGGGTCGCGACCAGGCCGTCGATGGTGTGCTCGGTGGCCTCGGCGTCGACGCGCAGTCCGTGGCTGACGGCGGTCGCCGAGGTGACGGGTCCGATCGACACCACGAAGGGCTGGGGGTCGGGGAGCGGCGCGACCGCGGCGCAGAAGTTGTCGACCGTCGACGACGACGTGAAGGTGACTGCATCGACCTTCCCGCCCTGCACGCGCGCGATCGCCGTGGCGTCGGGGACCGCGGGCACGGTGCGGTAGACAGGCAGCACGTCGACCGCGTAGCCGCGCGCGCCAAGCCCCTCGGGGAGGACGTCGCGCGCCTGCTCGGCGCGAGCGAGGAGCACGCGCGCCGACGCGGCCGACGGATCGGGGAACGCCGCGAGCAGCGACTCGGCGACGAAGCGCTCGGGAAGGAGATCGGGCCGGAGCCCGCGACGGGCGAGCTCGCGCGCGGTACCGGGGCCGATCGCCGCGATCCGGACCGATGCCAGCGCACGCGCGTCGAGGCCCGCGGATTCGAGGCCGCGGTCGAAGAACGCATGCACCCCGTTGACCGACGTGAACACCAGCCACTCGTACGCGCCGAGGTCGGGCACGGTGAACTCGAGCGGCTCGATCGCGATGGCGGGCAGCTCGATCACCTCGGCCCCGAGCTCCTCGAGCCGGACGCGCAGTTCGCTCGCCTGCTCGCGGCGCGGGTCACCACGACCGACCGACCGAACAACGGCCGGGCCTCGAACCACGTGAGGTCGAGCGCGGCGACGCCGCCCACGACGATCGCGCTGGGTGGCTTCACCCCGGCGTCGGTGATGGTGGCGAGGGTGGCGCGCACGGTGTGCTGATCGGGGCGGGTGCCGTTACGGACCGCGGCGACGGGCGTGTCGGCCGGGCGCCCACCGTCGATCAGGCGCCGGGCGATGTCGCCGATGCGCCCCGCACCCATGAGGATCACGAGCGTGCCGCCGGCCCGGGCCAGCGCCTCCCAGTCGACGTCGGTGCGCTCCTTGGCCGGGTCCTCGTGGCCGGTCACGACGGTGAAGTGCGTCGAGACGCCGCGGTGGGTCACCGGGATGCCCGCGTACGCGGCGGCACCGATCGCACTGGTGATCCCGGGGACCACCTCGAAGGGGAGGCCGGCGGCGGCCAGCGCCTCCGCTTCCTCGCCACCCCGGCCGAACACGAACGGGTCGCCGCCCTTCAACCGCACCACACAGCCCGCGGTCCGGCCGCGGTCGACCAGCACCTCGTTGATCTGCTCCTGGGTGAGGTCGACCTGGCCGGGGGCCTTGCCCGCGGTGATCAGCTCGGCGCGGGCGGGCGCGAGCGCCACCAGCGCGGGCGACGCCAGCCGGTCGTAGACGACGACGTCGGCGCGCCGCAGCAGCTCCGCGCCGCGCACGGTGAGGAGCCCCGGGTCGCCGGGCCCCGCGCCGACCAGGTACACGGTCATGCGAGCCCGGGCCCGTCGTCGAGCAGGGACCGTCCGCCGCGGTCGAGCAGCTCGGTGGCGGCGCGGGTACCGGCCGCGATCGGGCTCGTGTCGCGCGCGGTCGCCCGCAGCACGACGTGGCCGTCGGCGGCCGCGAGCAACGCCTCCACCACCACCTCGGCCCCGTCGAGCGTGGCGAGCGCGCCGCAAGGGAGGTCGCAGCCGCCACCGAGCTGTGCGAGGTACGCGCGCTCGGCGCCGACCGCCGCGTGCGCGCGCGTGTCGTCGATGGCGGTGAGGCGCTCGCGCGTCTCGGTGTCGTCGGTGCGGCACTCGACCGCCAGCGCGCCCTGGCCCACCTGGGGCAGCATCACCGACGGCTCGAGGTACTCGGTGGCGAGCTCGGCGCGCCCGAGGCGTTCGAGGGCGGCGGCCGCGACCACGATGGCGTCGAAGTCGCCGGCGTGGTCGAGGCGCGTCGGGATGTTGCCGCGCAGCTCCGCGAACGTGAGGTCGGGGCGGAGCGCGGCGAGCTGCGCGCGCCGCCGCACCGACCCGGTGCCGATGCGCGCGCCCGGGGGGAGCGCGTCGAGGGTGGAGCCGACGAGCACGTCGCGCGGGTCGGCCCGCTCGGGCACCGCGGCGAGCACGATGCCGTCGGGTCCGAGCGACGCGGGCAGGTCCTTGGCCGAGTGCACCGCCACGTCGGCGCGGTCCTCCAGCACCGCCTGCTGCACCTCCTTCACGAAGATGCCGGTGCCCCCGAGCGCGTGGATGGGCACGTCGGTGCGGACGTCACCGGTGGTGGTCACGATCACCAACTCGACGTCACTGCCCAAGAGTGTGGCGACCCGGGCGGCCTGCCACCGCGCCAGCTCGCTGCCGCGTGTCGCCACGCGGAGCGGGCGCGGCATCAGTGGTCGGTGCCGCTGTCGAGCTCGGCGTCGGGTTCGGGGAGGCCGAACAGCTCGACGACTGCGTCGGCGTACAGCGCCCCGCGCGCGCTGCCCGCCGCGTCCTTCATGCGGACGGTCGGCTCGTGGAGGAGCTTGTTGACGATGCTGCGCGTGAGCTGCTCGACCGCGTCGCGCGCCGCGGGGTCGAGCGCGTCGAGCTTGGCCCGGTGGCGTTCGAGCTCGGTGGCGCGGACGTCGTCGACGTGGGCGCGCAAACCGGTGATGATCGGCACGACCTGACGGGCGGTGCGCTCGATCCGGTGACGGTCGAGCTCCTCGGCGATGATCTCGCGCACGTGGCCGATCTCCTGCCGGCGTTGCGCGAGTGACTGCTCGCCGAACGCACGGAGGTCGTCGATGTCGAGGAGGGTGACGCCGAACACCTGACCCGCGCCGGGGTCGATGTTGCGGGGCACGCCGATGTCGACGACGAGCAGCGCCCGACCCGACCGCGCCTCCATGACCTTCTCGATCGCGCTGCGCTCGACCAGCAGGTCCTGCGCGCCGGTCGACGCGAGCAGCACGTCGCAGGCGATGAGCGACTCGGGGATCTCGTCGAGCGTGATGGCCCGCCCGCCCACCCGCTGCGCGAGCTCTTCGGCGCGCGAGGCGGTGCGGTTGGCGACGACGATCTCGCGTACGCCCGCGCCCGCCGAGCGCGAGGGCCATGCCCTCACCCATGCTGCCGGCGCCGAGCACGAGCACGCGCCGGTCGTCGAGGGTGCCGAGCCGGCGAGGTCGCCAGTGCCACCGCGGCCGACGACACCGACACCGCGTGGCGCCCGATGGCGGTCTCGGTACGGGATCGCTTGCCGACTTCGACCGCGTGGCGGAACGTGCGCGAGAGCAGCGGCCCACTGGCCGACTCGTGCTCCGCCGCGTTCCACGCCTCGCGCACCTGGCCGAGGATCTCGCCCTCGCCGATGATCATCGAGTCGAGCCCGGCGGCGACCCCGAAGAGGTGCGCGACCGCGGCGTCGTCGTGGTACGTGTACATCAGGTCGGAGAACTCGTCGGGGTCGACGCCCGAGGAGTCGGCGAGGAAGTCGCGGACCTCCTGCATCGCCGGGTGGAACAGCGTGGCGTGCGCGTAGATCTCCGTGCGGTTGCACGTCGACAGGAGGACGACCTCGGCGAGGTGCTCGGCGCCCGCGAGCGACTGGAGCGCCTTCGGGAGACCTTCGGGGGCCACCGCCATGCGTTCGAGCAGGCCGACCGGCACCGTGCGGTGGTTGAGGCCGACTACGACCAGAGACATGCCCGGAGGATCTCCTTGGCTTCGTCCACGCGCCCGGCGCGGATCGCTTCGAGCATGCCGGAATCGAGGGCCGACTGCCAATCGGGGTCCTCGCTGGAACGCCCCGTGGCCCGCAGCTCTTCCCGAGCTTCCGACAACACGTCCAACAGTGTCGCGTACTCGGGCCCCAGCTCCTCACCCAAGCGCCGCCGCAGCCAGGTGGCGAGGGCGGGACTGCGGCCTCCGGTGCCGATGGTGACCACGAGATCGCCCTGGCGCACCACCGACGTGAGGGTGAACGAGCAGTTGGCGGGGTCGTCGGCGGAGTTCACCCAGACCCGGCGGGCCTCCCCGGCCTCGAACACCGCGTGGTCGACCGCGGGCACCCCCGTGGCGGTGGTGGCGAGCCAGGCGTCGTCGAGGTCGGCGGGGGTGAACTCACGTTCGGCGACGGTGAGGCGCCCGGCGTCGGCCCACGCCGCGCACCTCGTCGCCGATCGCGGGGGCGATCACGTGCACCGTCGGCGCCGGCCGCGAGCAGCGCCTCGATCTTGCGGGCCGCGATCCGACCGGCGCCCACGACCACGCAGCGCCGCCCGCCGACGACCAGGTTGACCGGGTAGCCGGAGATCGGCCGCGCGCCCGCTCATCGGTTCGCGGGCGCGGGGCAGGCGCGGAGTCGCGCCGCTGTTGGTAGAAGGACAGGATCTGCAGCTCGATCGCGAGGTCGACCTTGCGCAACGAGACGCCCGCAGGTGCGGTCACGACCGTCGGGGCGAAGTTGAGGATCGAGGTGACGCCGGCGTCGACGAGCCGGTCGGCGACCTCCTGGGCCGCGTGCGCGGGCGTGGCGATGATGCCGATGGCGACGGCCCGCGCCGCGCGCGATCGTCGGCAGGTCGTCGAGCGATTCGATGGTGAGGTCGCCGACCGACTGGCCGACCTTCTCGGGATCGGCGTCGACCACCGCGACGATGCGGTAGCCGCGCGCGCCGAAGCCGCGGTAGTTGGCGAGCGCGTGGCCCAGGTTGCCGACGCCGACGATGGCGACGGGCCAGTCGTGGGTGAGGCCGAGCTCGCGCGAGATCTCGTGCAGCAGGTGCTCGACGTCGTACCCGACCCCGCGGGTGCCGTAGGAACCGAGATACGACAGGTCCTTGCGCACCTTGGCCGCGTTGACCCCCGCGAGCTCGGCGAGGCGCTCCGAAGAGACGGTCCCGATCTCCTGGTCGGCCGTCTCGAGCAGCGCCCGGTAGTAGAGCGGGAGGCGTACGACCGTCGCCTCCGGGATGCGGCGCGCGTCGGGCATTCCCGAAAGCGTACCGACTTTGTGCACGTTTTCTCAAAGTATCGGTGTCGTACGCTCGTCGCCGTGGTCGTGGGGCTGGCGTTCGTGGCGGTGGTCGTCTCGACCCTGTTCGCGCAGTCGATGCTCGTCCGCTACACCAGCGGTCACCAGCCCCAACACCGGGCCTGGGCGATCGCCCTGGCCATGTTCGCCCTGGCCTCGGTGGCGCTGGCGACGGGGACGTCGACCGGATGGGACAACGGCACCTTCCGGGTCTTCTACCTGTTGGGCGCGGTGGTCAACGTGCCCTGGCTGGCGATGGGCACCGTCTACCTCCTGGTCGCGGAGCGGACGGCCCGGCGGGTCCTGTGGGGCCTGGTGCTGTTCAGCGGGTTCGCGGCCGGGGTGATGCTCAGTGCGCCGATGGAGCCGGTGTCGGGCACCGCCATCCCGGTGGGCAAGGACGTGTTCGGGGCACTGCCCCGGATCCTCGCCGCGGCGGGGAGTGGGGTGGCGGCGGTGGTGATCATCGCCGGTGCGGTCGTGTCGGCGATCCGCTTCGCCCGCAACCCGCAGCTGCCCGACCACGGGCGCCTCGCGGGCGCCAACGCGCTGATCGCGCTGGGCACCCTCGTGCTCTCGAGCGGGGGGCTGGTGCAGGGCGTGGTCGGCCACGACGAGGCGTTCGCGTTGAGCCTCGCGGTCGGCATCAGCATCATCTACGCGGGCTTCGTGCTCGCCAGTGGTCGGACACCGCAACGCGAATCACTCGGAGTGGTAAAAACTCACGGAGAGTGACCACTTTTCCTCAAGCTTTCGCGGGGCTCCGTCGATTCTGCGTGCACGAGCGTCCCCCGGGGGGAAGCTCGCCGGCTCCCGGTTGCGGGTCAGGCGGCGTGGAGATCGGTTCGCCGAGATCCGCGAAGCCTCCCAGCCCGCCCCAAGCCCGTCTGTACCCGCGGCCGGTAGCCCAGCTCATTCGCTCGCTCGTTGCGGCGGAGGGTACCTCCGCCGCGGCCACTCGCTCGCTGGCGAGTGCCCTCCGCTCGCTCCGCTCGTCTCCGGGCACCGCATCGTCACGAGACTCGCCGCGCACGCGGCTGCGGAGCGACGGAGGAGCGGAGCAGCTCGCCAGGGAGCGAACGCCCGCGAGGCGGGTATCCCGCCTCGCAGTGAGCGACCGAATGATCAGGGACCAAGTTTGAGGACGAACTGGGCCATGGCCGCGCCGAGGATGAGGGCGAGGAGGATGACGATCATGATCGTCGTCCCTCGCCTCACGGTTCGCTCCGGACGGTGAGATCGAGCGCCGCACCTTCGGGCACGAGGGTGACACCGCTGCCCGTGCGCAGGCCCAGGGCCGCCGCCGCCGACTCGCGGTCGAACGCCAGCGCCACCAAGCCGTAGGAGTCGACGAGGAGCACGAGCTCCGACGGCTTGGCGTCGGCGTAGGTGTGCACCCAACGGGCGACCCGGATCTCGCCGGCGAGCTGCACCTCGACCCGGGATCCCGGCTGGGCGCCGCCGCCGCCGAGCTCGCCGGGGTCGATGTTGAGCTGGCAGTTGCCGAACCGGTCGACCCACCACACCTCGCCCACGATCGAGCCGTCGTCGTGCACCTCGGGGAGGGAGACCAGCCCGGGGACCAGGCCGGCGGGATCGACGGGCGTGCCCAGCTCGGCCAGCGGCACCCCGGCGGCGAGATGGCCGGCGGCCGGCGCGAGCACGTCGCGACCGGCGAAGGTCGGCCCGGGCGCGGGGAGCTGGTAGTCGGGGTTGTCGAGCGACACCACCGACCGGGCGCCGCCCGCCATCGCCACCGCCGGCGCGAGCAGGCCGTTGTCAGGCCCGAGCAGTACGCCGCCCGCGACCTCCACGCCGACCAGGCGACGGTTGGTGCCGACCCCGGGGTCGACGACCGCGACGACGACGCAGTCGTCGGGGAGGTACTGGACCGCGCGCACGAGGAGCAGGGCTCCGGCGCGCACGTCGTGCGCAGGGATGTCGTGGCTGACGTCGAGGATCCGGACGTCGGGCGCGAGCCCGAGCATCACGGCCTTGCAGACGCCGACGAACTCGTCGGTCAGGCCGTAGTCGGACACGAACGCGATGAGCACGCAGTGACCCTACGCGCGGCGAAGCGCAGCTCTTCAGCTAGCAGGCCTCGGTTGGACGGGTTCAGCCGGCTTGCGTGTAGCGGGATCCCAGATACGTGTCGACGTCGACGTCGCGCACGCGGAACGAGCGTCCGACGCGCACTGCGGGCAGTTCGCCCGATTTGATGATGCGATAGACCGTCATGGTCGAAACTCGCATGAGATCGGCGACTTCCTGAACTGTCAGGAATCGCGCCGTGGCGAATGACTGCGCCACCGCTCACCCCTTCCGTTTCCCCCGCTTCTCCGCAGGGGCGAGCGTAGGCCCCTGCGGCCGGTGTTGCAAAAGACGGGCTACGAGCCCGTCGGCGCCGGGGTTCGGAATGGGTCAATCGGGTCGCCGGGGACGGCGGCCAGCTCCTCCAGGAGGTCGAGCAATCCGGTGTACGCCCGAGGTGGGCGTCGCTCGTCGAGGGGCACGACCCGGACCCCCCGGCCCTGCCACGCGGCGACGGCCAGCGCCACCGCGTCGAGGTCGGCGAACGCGACCACCTCGAGACCGCTCGCCACCGCGACGCCCGCGAAGGTGCGGTCGCAGACCACCAGCTCGGGCCGGGCGAGGGTGAAGAGCCACTCGTCGCGCGGCGTCGATGCTGTCGTCGCCGAGGAGCGCGGCGCCGTCGGTGAGCACCGCGACCTTGTCGACCCAGCGCACGCGTCGGCCCGACGGCCCGAACGACGCGGTCTCGTCGGCACACAGCACGTCGGCGCCCGCAGCACCCGCGCGCGCGACGAGTCGACGATAGAGGGGGAGCAGCGATGCCGGGCGCGCGGTGGCGAACGCGATCCGCCCGTGGTCGCGCGACACCTCGAGGATGCGCGCGCACGCGGCGGTGAAGCCGTCGATCGTGCGCATCGGCGCGATGCGCGCCCGCGGCCCGTCGCCGGTCCATCCGTACACCGAGGCGACGGCTGCTTCGACGTGGGCGAGCGTGAGCCCGTCGAAGGGGGGGAGCCCGAGCCGGGTTGCCGGCGCGCCGTGCGCGACCCGCCGCATCACGCCGACGATCTCGTCGCGCCCGAAACGTGCGCTGCGACCGGCGACGTGCTCGCGCTTCAACACCTCGCGCAGGCTCGGCCGCGCGGGCTCGCGCTCGGTCTGCTCGCTCGCGTGGTCGGGCAGCTTGGGCGGGAGCCGCGACGATCGGGGCTTGCGGCTCACGCGCGTCCCAACTCGTTCGATCGCTTGGTCGCGGCGTCGATCGCCTCGAGGAACGCGGCGCGCACCCCGTGCGCTTCGAGCACCGCGAGCCCCGCGGCGGTGGTGCCGCCCGGTGAGGTGACCGCGGCGCGCAACGACTCGGGCGTCGCGGTGCCGTCGGCGAGCAGGGTCGCGGCCCCGAGCAGGGTCTGGCGCACCAACTGCTCGCTGGTGTCGCGCGGCAGGCCGACGAGCACGCCGGCCTCGATCATCGCCTCGGCGACGAGGAACACGTAGGCCGGCCCCGAGCCCGAGAGCCCGGTGACCGCGTCGAGCTGGGCTTCCGGCACGCGGACCACGATTCCGACCGCGCCCAGGATACGTTCGCAGACCTCGAGGTCGAGCGGGGTGGCGAGCGAACCGGCGGCGATGGCGGCGGCGCCCCGGCCGGCGAGCGCGCCGGTGTTGGGCATCGCTCGCACGACCGCACGCCCGGGAGCGGCGGCCTCGAGCGCGGCGAGGGTGACCCCGGCCGCGATCGAGAGGACGAGGGCGCCCTCCGGGAGGACCTCGGCGCAGCCGGTGAGGGCCTCGATGGCGTCGCCCGGCTTCACCGCGATCACGAGCACCTCGGCGTCGGTGGCGACCCACGCGGGGCTGGGCGCGACCCGCACCCCGGGGAGGAGTGCCTCGAGCGCGTGGCGGCGCTCGGCATCGACCTCGGCCACGGCGAGCGACTCGGGCTCCCAGCCGCCCTCGAGCAGCCCGACGGCGAGGGCTTCGCCCATGCGGCCACCGCCGAGGAGTGCCAGGTGCATCAGCGCAGGGTATCCGTGGTCGACTGCGCGCGCAGGGTACGGATTGCGCCGTGGGCCGGGCGCGGGTGAGCCCGAGGAACGCTCGGCGCCGCCCCGTACTTCCCCGAACGGGACGGGCTTCCTGCACCTCGGGCCCACACCAACCGATCCCCGTCGGGATCGGTTGACACAACTTAACGCTACTTGGCGTCTTCCGCAACCGCTGGTTCGGAACGGGGTCGGGTGCCGTACGCGAGCTTCACGACCGGCTGGAACCACCGCTCGGTCAGCTCGTAGAGCACGCCGATGATCCGGTCGAGCTCCTCGACCGAGAGGTGCTCCAGCGCGAGGCGGCCCACCAGGTAGACGTCGCCGTCGGGCCCGAGCGAGAAGCGGGCGCCGTACATCGAGTGGTTGCGCTCGAGCAGGAACTCGTAGAGCTCGAGGTGGTGCTCGGGTGGCAGCGGGAGGAAGTACACCTCGTAGCGCAACGTCCGCTGATGGAGGTCGAAGTAGATCGTCGTCGCGTCACGACCGTCGCAGGTGAAGCGCACGTACCAACGGCGCAGCTCCGGATCGAACTCCACGACCTGGATGTACGACTCGGCGGCGACCGGACCCTCGAGATGGGCGGCGACGAGCTCGTGCGCCGCCTCGATCGAGAGCGGGTCTAGCTGCACTTGACCGGGGCGCGCACCGTGAGGTCGTCGTAGTGACGGCGCAGACGCGCCGCGGCGATGCTCCAGCGGTAGCGCGTCGAACGCGCGACGGCGTGCGCGCGCATCTCGTCGCTGTCGGCACGCAACACGCGGTCGATCAGCGTGGCGTACGCGTGCGGATCGCGCGCGTCGACCAGGTAGCCGGTGACACCGTCGTCGACGAGGAGTCGCAACCCGCCGACGTTGGCGGCGACGACCGGTGTGCCGCACGCGGCGGCTTCGAGTGCAACCAGTCCGAACGACTCGGTGTGCGACGGCACGACGACGACGTCGGCGGCGCGGTAGTAGTCGGCGAGCTGATCGTGGGGACGCGGGGCGACGAACTGCACGCGGTGCTCGACTCCGAGGTCGGCGACGAGCGCGTGCAGCGCGGCGACCTCGGCGACACCGTCGGGACCGCTCGGCCCGCCGACGATCACCAGGGTCGCACGGCGCTCGCCGAGCTCGGCGAGCGCGCGCACCGCGAGGTCGACACCCTTCAGCGGTTGCAGGCGGCCGACGAAGAGCACGAGCGGCCCGGGCGGCAGCGCGACGTGGCGCCGCGCCGTGGCGCGGTCGCCGGGGAAGAACACCTGGTGGTCGACGCCCGGCGTGATGATCTCGATGCGCGCCGGATCGGCGCCGTAGTGACGTACCAGCTGGTCCTGCTCCTCGGGCGTCGACGCCACGACGAGGTCGGCGCAGCGCACGACCTCGGCCTCGACGCGCGGCCGCAGCGGCACGTCGTCGGCCAGACCGACTTCGGCCTTCACCCGGTCGAGGGTGTGGAACGTGGTGACGAGCGGGAGGTCGAGCTCGTGCTTGAGGCGGTGGCCGACCGCGCCCGACACCCAGTAGTTCGCGTGCAACACGTCGTACGCGCCGCGCTGCTCGAGCAGCCGATGCGATGCGTCGGTGAACTCGCCGACGAGCTCGGGGAGCTCGCGCAGCCGCACCGGCGCGCACGGGCCGGCGGGCACGTGCAGGACCCGGAAGCCGGGCTCGACCTCGACGACCGGTGGTTGCTCGGGGTGCTCGGCGCGCGTCAGCACGTCGACCGTGACGCCGGCGTGCGCCAACGCCGAGCCCAGGGCCCGGACGTAGACGTTCATGCCACCGCCGTCGCCAGTGCCCGGTTGTGCGAGCGGCGACGTGTGCACGCTCAGCATGGCGACCCGTTGCATAGCGCCGTCGATCCTATCGGGCGGCGGGACGTGTCCCGCCAGGCTTGGTCAGCGCAGCTGCGCGGCGAGGGAGACGTCGATGCGGTCGATCACCGCGAACAGCTCACGTCGCTGATCGGACACCTCACGCTCGAGCGACCGCAGCCCGGCGATCGCGTCGTCGAGCTCGGCGTCGGTGAGGGTCGGCAGGTTGGCGAGCACGCCGTCGAACTGCTCCAGGTTCGGCGCCCACTCGCTGTCCTGCTCCGGCGCCATCTGGAGGGGGAGGTGACTCGACGCCGGGTTCCCCCGCGGCCCGGGATCGGCCAGGATCTGCGGCAGACGCGCGATGAGGTCTTCGAGCGACCCGCCGCTCGCGCGGCGCTCGATCTCGGCTTCGAGGATGTCGATGCGGGCCTGCGTGAGCCGCCGTACGTACGACACCTCGGTCTCCAGCTCGACGCACTCGGCATGCTTGGCCCGCAACTCGTCGACCGACCGCGACTCGAGGTCCTCGAGGTACGTGGGGTCGAGCACGTGCGCGCTCCGATCGTGCGGGTCCGTGCTGTTCATGCAGTCGCCTCCTGAAGCGTCAAGGTATCAGCGACCGCGCGACCGATGACGCGTGCCGTGCCCGGTACGTCGGCTCAACACCCCGCGGATTTGAGCGAAGGGTACGGATCGGTGCGGTTGCCGTTGGGACCGCCGAGACGGATCTCGAAGTGCAGGTGCGGTGCGGTCGCGTTCCCGGTCATCCCGGTGAGCCCGAAGACCTCGCCCTTGGCGACGGTCCGTGGTTCGCCCACGTACTGCGAGAAGTGCGCGTAGTAGTAGGTGTTGCCGTCGTCGGCGGCCAGGTAGGCGGCGTTCCCACCGGCGCCCTCGTTCGGTGCGAACGTGACCGTGCCCGCCTTCACCGCCGAGGCCGGGGTTCCCGTCGGCACGAACATGTCGATGCCCGGATGACCGTTCGGGCCGCCGTAGTCGTCGCTGTAGGCCGCGCCCGGGACCGGGCACGAGAACGGGCCGGGCACCGGGCTGCTGATGATCTGCCCCGCGCCCCCGAGCTGATCGTCTGTTGCACGGCCAGTGCGGCGCGCTCGGCCTCGAGCTGCGCCTTGCGGGCGGCGTCGGCGGCGGCCGCCGCGGCGATCTCGGCGTCGAGCTTCGCCTGGAGGCCGGCGACGGCCTGCTCGACCTCGGCCTGCTTGGCGTTGAGGCTGGCCAGCTTGGCGTCGAGCTGGTCCGCGATCTCCTGCTGCTCGCGTTCCTGGCGTTCGAGGTCGGCCTGCTGGTTCTTGAGCTGCGCGTTCACGCCCGCCAGCTTCTTCACGACGTCGTTGTCGGTCTGGTTCGCCTGGTCGAGCAGTTGCTGCTTGCGGATGGCGTCGACGGTGCCCTCGGCGTCCATCAGGGTCTCGAGCGAATTGCCGGGGTGGGTGTAGGCGAACACGGCCCGCTGCCGGGCGTAGGCGCGCAGCTCGGCGGCGCGTGCCTTGGTGTCGGCGATCGCGCCCTTCAGTTGCGCGATGTGGTCGCGCGTCTCCTCGAGCTTGTGGTCCGATTCGGAGAACGCGGCCGCGGTGTCGTTGGCCGCCTGCCGCGCGTCGGCGAGCTTCTGGCGCGCCGCTTCGAGGTCGTCGTTCGTCGCGGCGCCGGCCGGGAGGACGGGCACGCACACGCACGCGGCGGCGAGAACCAGGAGGAGGAGACGACGAAGGCTCAGCGTCATAGAGCAGGGATTGCGTACCCGGGGATCAGGGAACGCTAGCAGCAGGTAGCTTCGACGGGGGGTTGGAGCTCGTCCGTCGCGGCGCCGCCGCGGTCCACAGGAGGACCACCCATGCCGAAGTACGAATTGCCCGACTTGCCCTATGACTACTCGGCCCTCGAGCCGCACCTGTCGGGTGAGATCCTCGAGCTCCACCACGGGAAGCACCACCAGGCCTATGTCGACGGTGCGAACACCACGTTCGAGAAGCTGGGCGAGGCGCGCAGCTCGGGCGATTACGGCACGATCAACCAACTCGAGAAGAACATGGCGTTCCACCTCTCGGGCCACGTCCTCCACTCGTTGTTCTGGACGAACATGTCGCCCGACGGCGGCGGTGAGCCCGAAGGCGCGCTCGGCACCGCGGTGAAGGAGTTTTTCGGGTCATACGACGCGTTCCGGGCGCAGCTCACCGAGGCGGCCATGAACGTCCAGGGATCCGGCTGGGGCGCGTTGTCGTGGGAGCCGCTGGCCGGCCGGCTCATCGTCGAGCAGGTCTACGACCACCAGGGCAACGTCGGGCAGGGTGGCCCGCCGCTCCTCGTGCTCGACATGTGGGAGCACGCCTACTACCTCCAGTACAAGAACGTGAAGAAGGACTGGGTGGCGGCGTACTGGAAGCTGGTCAACTGGCCCGACGTCGCGCAGCGCTTCGACCGCGTGAAGTCGCTCGAGCTCGTCTGAACCTCGCGGCCCCGACGAGCAGGCATCGTCGGGGCCCGTTCGGATAGCCTGCGCGCAACAACGCCTGTCGTGTGACGAAGGAGTGGCCGGGCGTGCGCGACTACCTGCCGATCCTCTGCATGATCGTGCTCGTCGTGCTGTTCGTGCTCCTGTCGTTCATCGCTTCGACGTTCCTCGCTCCGAAGCGGCCGACATCGGCCAAGGAAGCACCGTACGAGTGCGGCATCGTGCCCGAGTACGAGCCGGCCGAGCGCTTCCCGGTGAAGTTCTACCTGGTGGCGATGGCGTTCATCGTCCTCGACGTCGAGATCATCTTCCTGTATCCGTTCACCACGATCTTCCGCGGGCTGGGCGCATACGGCCTCATCATGATGGGCACCTTCCTGCTCGTCCTGCTGGTGCCGTTCGCCTACCTCCTCTCCACCGGCGCGCTCGACTGGGGCCCGGTCAAGCAGGTCGCGACCCGCGTCGGCGCCACCGTGTTGCGCGCGGTCGGCGCACCGGGCCGCGACGGCCTCGACCCCGCGGCCGTCGGTACCGAAGAAGACGCCGGAAAGGCCGCGTAGTGGGACTCGAATCGGTCAGCCACAACTTCCTGACCGGACGCGTCGAGGATCTCGTGAACTGGGCACGCAAGAGCTCGGTGTGGCCGGCGACCTTCGGTCTGGCGTGCTGCGCGATCGAGATGATGGGCGCGGGTGCCGCGCACTACGACCTCTCGCGCTGGGGCATGGAGATCTTCCGGGCCAGCCCGCGCCAGGCCGACCTCATGATCGTGGCCGGTCGGGTCAGCCAGAAGATGGCGCCGGTGCTGCGGCAGGTGTACGACCAGATGGTCGAGCCCAAGTGGGTCATCTCGATGGGCGTGTGCGCGAGCAGCGGCGGCATGTTCAACAACTACGCGATCGTGCAGGGCGTCGACCAGGTGGTGCCGGTCGACGTCTACGTGCCCGGGTGCCCGCCCGGCCCCGAGACGCTGATGCACGGGATCCTCACCCTGCACGACCAGATCCAGAGCGGCGAGATCTTCAAGCGTCGGGCCACCGCCGGCGGCGGCGCCGCGATCCAGATCGACCAGCGCGACGGCGTTCCGTCCGCGGTCTGAGGCAACGAGCACCGAGATGCCCGATGACGACGCCGAAGCTCGTGAAGAAGATCACGAAGTCGAGCCCGAGATCCCTGGCGACGAGGTCGCGGCCGCGGTGGTCGAGCGCTTCCCAGGCACCGTCTACCACGAGTCGCACGGCCAGCCCGTGGTGCACGTCGCGGTCGACGTGTGGCACGACCTCGGCGCGTTCCTGCGCGACGAGCAGCAGTTCACGCAGTGCGTCGACGTGACCGGCGTCGACCAGCTCGTCGCCGAAGCGCGCGCCGTCCCGGCGGGCGTCACCGTCGAGCGCTACGAGGTGGTCGCCAACTTCCTCTCGCACGTGCGCAACCGCCGCATCCGCGCCGTCGCGCAGGTGCCGGCCGACGCGCCGACGATCGCCAGCCTGGCCGACCTCTGGCCGGGCGTGAACTTCCCCGAGCGTGAGGTCTACGACCTCTTCGGCATCGAGTTCAACGGCCATCCCGATCTCACGCGCATCCTCATGCCCGACGACTGGATCGGCCACCCCCTTCGCAAGGACGACGCGCCCGCGCGCGTGCCCGTCACGTTCAAGGGTGACCCGAGCCCACGATGAGCGAGCAGCCGAGGGACGCGGTCGACGAGCTGGTCGAGGTCGTCGACGACGATCAGCTCGAGCGCGCCGAGCTCGCGTACGACCCCGAGGAACGCCGGCTCGAGGCGCAGACCGACGAAGGCGACCAGCAGCTCCGTCCGATGACCCGCGACGCGCGCACCAAGGAGCTCGTGCTCACCGGCGGGCCGTGGCCCGACATCGACGACACGATGATCCTCAACATGGGGCCGCAGCACCCGTCGACGCACGGCGTGCTGCGCATCATGATGGAGCTCGACGGCGAGACCGTGATCCGCGCCAAGCCCGTGATCGGGTACCTCCACACCGGCATGGAGAAGACGGGCGAAGAGCTCACCTACGTGCAGGGCGCGACCAACGTCACCCGGATGGACTACGCGTCACCGCTGTCGAACGAGCTCGTGTTCTCGATGGCGGTGGAACGGCTGCTCGATCTCGAGCTCCCGGATCGCGCCACGTGGATCCGCATGCTGCTCGTGGAGCTCAACCGGATGTCGTCGCACCTCCTCTTCCAGGCCACCAACGGCATGGACCTCGGCGCGGTGTCGATGATGATCTACGGCTGGCGCGAGCGCGAGCTCACGCTGCGGCTGCTCGAGACCATCACCGGGCTGCGGATGAACCACAACTACATCCGCCCCGGCGGCGTCGCCGCCGACCTCCCCGACGGCTGGGAGCACGACGTCCTCGAGCTGTGCGACCAGGTCGAGCGCGGCGTCGGCGAGTACGACACGCTCCTCACCGAGAACCCGATCTGGCGCGAGCGCACCGTCGGCGTCGGCGTGATCGACACGCAGCAGGCGCTGGCGCTCGGTGCCACCGGCCCGATCCTGCGCTCGACCGGGTTCGCGTGGGACCTGCGCAAGGCGCAGCCCTACCTCGCGTACGACGACGTCGATTTCGACGTGATCTACACGCAGAACGGCGACGTGTTCGATCGCTACCAGATCCGGCTCTACGAGATCCTCGAGTCGGTGAAGATCGTGCGCCAGTGCGTCGAGCGCATGCCCGCGGGCGACTACCGGGTGCAGGACCGCAAGGTCACGCCGCCGCCGCGTGCGCGCATCGACGAGTCGATGGAAGCGCTGATCCACCACTTCAAGCTCTTCACCGAGGGCTTCCGGGTCCCGGCGGGCGAGACCTACGTCGCGGTCGAGTCGCCGCGCGGCGAGATCGGGTGCTACCTCGTGTCCGACGGCACCGCCAAGCCCACCCGGCTGCACATCCGCGGGCCGTCGTTCTACAACCTGCAGTCCATGGACGCGATGGTGCCCGGCGGGATGTTCGCCGACGCGGTCGCGATCGTCTCGAGCATCGATCCGATCATGGGGGAGGTCGACCGCTAGTGCCGTTCAGCCCTGCCAACCTCGACCTCGCGCGCGCCATCATCGCGAAGTATCCGCACCGGAAGTCGGCGGTCCTCCCGCTCCTGCACCTCGCGCAGGACCAGGACGGCTACGTCACGCCGGAGGCGATCGAGGAGATCGCCGACGTGCTGGATCTCACGCCCGCGCTCGTGCTCGGCACGTGCTCCTTCTACACGATGTTCAAGCGCGCGCCCGTCGGCAAGCTGATCGTGTCGGTGTGCACCAACGTGAGCTGCCTGGTCAACGGCGGTCCCGACCTGCTCGATCACCTCCAGCGCCGCTACGCCGAAGACGGCGACGTGACCGTCGAAGAGGTCGAGTGCATCGCCGCGTGCGACCTCGCGCCGGTGCTGCAGGTCAACTACGAGTTCCACGGACCGCTCACCGGTGAGAGCGCGACGACCGTCATCGACGAGTACAAGCA
Organism: uncultured Actinomycetes bacterium; assembly: GCA_963725775.1. GTDB lineage: Bacteria > Actinomycetota > Acidimicrobiia > IMCC26256 > DASPTH01 > DASUAS01. The sequence continues at coordinate 576,776 of CAVRZT010000003.1, read as the reverse complement.
GGGGAAGCGCGTGGCCCGCACGATCTCCGGTTCACCGGTTCGGAGCGCCTGATGGCTGCAGAGACGAAGTGGAGCCGTGCTCGGAGAGCGGGACGGCGGAGCGGAGTCGACCAGTGGTAGAAGAGACCCGGGTCATCACCAAGTTCCTGCACGAGCGCCCCGACGACTCGTGGACCATCGACGCCGCGCTGGGCAACGGCGCGTACGACGGTCTGCGCAAGGCGCTCGGCATGACCCCCGAGGAGATCGTCACCGAGGTCACGACGTCGGGGCTGCGCGGTCGGGGCGGGGCCGGGTTCGGCACCGGCCAGAAGTGGTCGTTCCTGCCGAAGGACGTGTTCCCGCGCTACCTCGCGGTGAACGGCGACGAAGGTGAGCCATCGACGTTCAAGGACCACATGCTCGTCGAGCGCGATCCGCACCAGCTCATCGAGGGCATCATCATCACGTCGTACGCGATCCAGTGCCACCACGCATTCGTCTACCTGCGCGGCGAGTTCGGGCTGGGTGCGGAGCGGCTCGGGCAGGCGATCGCCGAGGCCTACGACCGCGGCTTCATCGGGAGGAACATCCTCGGGAGCGGCTTCGACCTCGAGGTCATCCTGCACCGCGGTGCCGGGTGCTACATCGCGGGCGACGAGACCGGCCTGCTCTCCAGCCTCGAGGGCGAGCGCGCGATGCCGCGCATCAAGCCGCCGTTCCCGGCGGTCCAGGGCGTGTACGCGGCGCCGACGATCGTCAACAACGTCGAGACCATGTCGACGGTGCCGCACATCATCAACCGTGGTGGTGAGTGGTACGCGTCGATGGGTGTCAACCGCTCCACCGGCACGCGCATCTTCTCGGTGTCGGGCAACGTCGAACGACCGGGCAACTACGAGATCGAGCTCGGCATGACGTTCCGTGAGCTCATCTACGACCTCGCCGGCGGCATCAAGGACGGCAAGGGCCTCGGCTTCTTCATCCCCGGTGGCGCGTCGTCGCCGTGGTTGATCGAGGAGCACCTCGACGCGCCGCTCGACATGGACTCGGTGCAGAGCGAGCTCAAGACCATGCTCGGGTCGGGGGCGATCATGGTGTTCGACGACACCGTCGACCCGCTGCTCGTCGCGTGGCGCATCGCCAAGTTCTTCGCGCACGAGTCGTGCGGCAAGTGCACACCGTGCCGTGAGGGTTCGGGCTGGCTGGAGAAGGTCCTCTACCGGATGTCGCACGGCTACGGGCGCCCCGAAGACCTCGACCTCCTGCTCGGGTTCGGCAACAACCTCGCGCCGGGGCTGTCCTGGCCGCCGGGCATGACCACCATCTGCCAGCTCGGGCCGAGCACGATGTCGCCGACGGTGAGCCTGCGCAACTACTGGTACGACGAGATCAAGGAACGCATGACGCGCGACGCGGAAGCCCGCGGCGAGATACCTGTCCGTTCGGGCACGGAGCCAGCGGTCAAGGCAGCGGTATGAGCACCGACGCCGTCCGCATGAGCCAGTGGCCGTCCGAGCAACGGTTCGTCATCCCCGTCGCGCCCGGTCCCGACCTCGTCACCGTCACCATCGACGGCAAGGAGGTGCAGGCGCCGCGCGGTGAGTTGCTGATCAAGGTCGCGCAGGAGCACGGCTCCTACATCCCGCGCTTCTGCTGGCACGAGCGCATGAAGCCGGTCGGCATGTGCCGCATGTGCCTGGTCGAGGTCGAGGGCATGCGCGGCATGCAGATCTCGTGCGCGACGCCGGTGTCCGACGGCATGGTCGTCAACACGCAGTCGCCCAACGTGAAGGCGGTGCAGGACGGCGTCCTCGAGTTCCTGCTGATCAACCACCCGCTCGACTGCCCGGTGTGCGACCGCGGCGGTGAGTGCCCGCTGCAGGACCAGACCCTCGCGTTCGGCCCCGGCGAGTCGCGCTTCGTCGAGGAGAAGCGTCACTTCGAGAAGCCGGTGCCGATCAGCGACCTCGTGCTGCTCGACCGTGAGCGTTGCATCCAGTGCGGCCGCTGCACCCGGTTCGCGGCCGAGGTCGCCGGCGACCCGCTCATCGACTTCGGTGAGCGCGGCGGCAACACGCAGGTGATCACGTATCCCGAGGAGCCCTTCTCCTCCTACTTCTCCGGGAACACGGTGCAGATCTGCCCGGTCGGTGCGCTGACCGCCAGCGCGTACCGCTTCCGTGCCCGCCCGTGGGACCTCCAGACCGTCGAGACCTCGTGCACCACGTGCGCGGTCGGGTGCCGCGGCGCGCTGCAGAGCACGTCGAACCGCATCGTCCGCCTGCTCGGGGTCGACTCCGAGCCGGTCAACCAGGGCTGGCTCTGCGACAAGGGTCGCTACGGCTACGAGTGGGTGCACTCGCCCGATCGCGTGCGGGCGCCGATGGTGCGCAAGAACGGTGAGCTGGTCGAGGTGTCGTGGCCGGAAGCGCTCGACGCGGCGACGGCCGGGCTGCAGGCCGCGCTCGACGCGCGCGGCCCGTCGTCGATCGCGGTGCTCGGCGGCGCGCGCGGCACCAACGAGGACGCCTACGTCTGGGCCCGCTTCGCCAAAGGTGTGCTCGGCACCGACAACGTCGACGCGCAGCTCGGTGACGGCCTGCCCTCCGAGGTCGTGCTGGGTCTCCCCGGCGCCACCATCGCCGACATCGACCGTGCCCGCGCCGTCGTGCTGGTCGCTCCCGATCTCCGCGAAGAGCTTCCGGTGCTGCACCTGCGCGTGCGGCGCGCCGCGGTCGAGCTGGGCGTGCCGGTCATCGAGCTCGCGCCGCGCGCGAGCGGGCTCACCCGCGACGTCACCGCGGTGTTGCGCCACGCGCCGGGCGAGGCCGGCGTGATCGCCGGGCAGTTCGCCCGGGCCCTCGCCGGGAACGGCACCGCGTCGGGCAACGGATCCATCGAGAAGGCGGTGAGCGCGCTCGACGGTCGCGAGGGCGACATCGTCGTCGTGCTCGGGCGCCAGTCGCTGGCCGAGTCGCCGGCGTCGATCGTGCAGGCGGCTGCCGCGCTCGCCGAGCTGCCCGACGTGAAGTTCCTCTCCGCGCTGCGGCGCGCCAACGTGCGGGGCGCGCTCGACCTCGGCCTCACCCCGGGTTTCCTGCCCGGGCGGGTCACCCTCGACGCCGGGCGCGACGCGTACACCGACGCGTGGGGCAGCGTCCCCGCGGAGCGTGGGCTCGACACCACCGGCGTGCTCGAAGCGGCCGCCGCCGGCACCGTCGACACGCTGGTGCTGCTCGGCGCCGAGCTCGAGGAGGACTTCCCCGACCGCATCCGCATGCGGGCCGGGCTCGACGCGGTCAAGTTCGTCGTCGCGGTGGGCGCGTTCGCCAACGACGCGGCCGCGCGCGCCGATGTGTTCCTCCCGACCTCGGTGTGGGGGGAGAAGAGCGGTACCACCACCAACCTCGAAGGGCGGGTGATGCGCCAGGCGCGCCTCATCACCCCCGAGGGCACCACGATGGCGGACTGGCGCATCGCCCAGGAGCTGGCGGCGCGCTTCGGCACCGAGTTCGGTCTCGACACGGTCGAGGACGTGCAGGACGAGATCGCCCGGCTCGCCCCCGCGCACGCGGGCGTCGACGCCGAGCTCATCCGCCGCGCCCGCGACGGTGCCGTGCTCCCGATCGCCGACTTCGCCGACGAGATCGTGTTCCACACCGCCGGGGGCGGACTCACCGGACCGACGTGGGAGCCCATCCGCCCGGGCACCGTCGAACCCGTTGCCGAGGTCACCGCCGACGGCGACGACGAGGCCACCGACGTGCACGACGGCGAGGAAGACGCGGAGGCCGTCGAGCCGGTCGCCCCGCCGGCTGCGCCACCCGCGCTGCACGTCTGGGACCGCGCGGTCACGGCCCCCACACCGACACCGCCCGACGCGTACAGTCTCCGCCTCGTGGCCGCCCGCACGCTCTACGACGCCGGAAGCATCGTGTCGTCGAGCCCGTCGCTCGCCGCGCTCGCGACCGGCGTCGCGCTGGTCGTGCACCCGAGCGACCTCGAGCGCATCGGCGTCAGCGCCGAGGGCGACGAGGTGCGCGTCACCAGCGCGCGCGGCACCATCACCGTCCCGGTACTCGCCGACTCCGCCACCGCACCCGGTACCGGGTTCATGGCGTTCGCGCAGCGGGGCGACGTCGGTCCCAACGACATCGTCGACATCGCCGCGCCGGTCACCGAGCTCCGCGTGGAGACGACGCGGTGAACCCCCTCGCGGTGGCGGATCCGCTGCTCGACAACGGGCTCGACACGACCGTCGTGCTGATCGTGATCGGCAAGACCATCGCGGTATTCGTGCTGCTCCTGCTCTCGGTGCTGATGTACATCTGGTTCCTGCGCAAGGTCATCGCCAAGATGCAGAACCGGGTGGGGCCCGACCGTGCCGGTCCCTTCGGGTTGTTCCAGAGCCTGGCCGACGGCATCAAGCTCTTCTTCAAGGAGCAGTCGGAGCCCAACACCGCCGACCGGCGCATCTTCCGGATCGCGCCGTACCTCGCGGTGATGCCCGCGTTCCTCGCGTTCAGCATCGTGCCCATCGGCGGTCTGGTCACCATCGCCGGGCACAAGACGTTCCTACAGCTCGCCGACCTCCCGTTCGGGATCCTCTGGCTGCTGGCGATGTCGGGTCTGGGCCTCTACGGCGTGCTGCTCGCGGGCTGGTCGTCGGGCTCCAAGTACCCGCTGCTCGGCTCGGTGCGCGCGTCGGCGCAGCTCCTCAGCTACGAGGCGGCGTTCGGGCTCGCCATCGTCGGCGTGCTCGTGCAGTCGAACACCCTGTCGACCCGCGGCATCGTGATCCAGCAGGGGTGGGACGGCTTCAAGTCGATCTTCAACGGCGACTGGTACTGGCTTCCCGCGATCGTCGCGCTGGTGATCTTCGTGATCTCGGCGGTGGCCGAGACCAACCACCCGCCCTTCGACCTCGTCGAGGCCGAGCAGGAGCTCACCGGCGGGTTCTTCACCGAGTACACCGGCATCAAGTTCGCGATCTTCTACCTCGCCGAGTTCATGAACGTCATCACGATGTGCGCCATCGCGGTGACCCTCTTCTTCGGCGGTCCCAACGGCCCCGGCATCGGCTTCCTCCCCACCAACGGGTGGTTCAACGTGTGGGTCATGCCGGTGTTCTGGTTCATGTTCAAGGTGATCGTGTTGCTGTTCGGCACCGTCTGGCTGCGCGCGTCGCTGCCGCGACTGCGCTACGACCAGCTCATGGGTCTCGGTTGGAAGTTCCTCATCGAGATCGCCTTCCTCTGGGTGATGATCTCGGGCGTCGTGATCGTCGCCAAGGAGGAGGGCTGGTCGATGTGGATCGTCCTGCCCAGCGCGATCATCGGTGCGCTGGCGATCGGCGGGGTCCTGTACGCCTCCGTGCCGAAGCGGCACGAAGCCCTCGAGGAAATTCGATGATCCGCCTGAAACCGCGCGGCGCGCGAGCGCAAGCGAGCGAGCTCGCCGGAGCGGCGAGCGTCCGCGAGTCGGGTATCCCGGCTCGCAGCGAGCGCGACCAGGGAACAGGCTGATGGGCTGGCTCAGCGGGTTCGGGGTCACGCTCCGCCAGATCGGGCGACCGAAGGTCACCGAGCACTTCCCCAAGGAGAAGCGGCCGAAGCCGGTCCGCTTCCACGGCCGTCACGTCCTCAACCGCTACGAGGACGGCATGGAGAAGTGCATCGGCTGCGAGCTGTGCGCGGGCGTGTGCCCGGCGAAGTGCATCTACGTGCGCGGCGCCGACAACCCGCCCGACGCGCCGGTGTCGCCGGGCGAGCGCTACGGCTTCGTGTACGAGATCAACTACCTCCGGTGCATCCACTGCGACCTCTGCGTCGAGGCGTGCCCGACCGAGGCGATCACCGAGACCAAGCTGTTCGAGTTCTCGTTCGCCCGTCGTGAAGACGCCATCTACACCAAGACCGAGCTCCTGGTCGACGACGACGGGCGCGCCCGCCGGCAGCCGTGGGAGCTGTGGCTCGGGGGCGAGGACGACCACACCAGCGCGTGGATGCGGGCCACCGCGCCCTCGGGCCAGGCCGTGTTCGAAGGCCGCGTGGGATGGTCCGGCGAGCTCGGCTTCGGTGTGCGCCCACCGGAGACCGGTCAGTCGGCCAGCGCGGCCGAGGACGAGTTCACCGAGCCCGCGCCGGCCGAGCCGGTCGCCAGCATCGACACCGAGCACGGCGGTCACTGACCCATGACCGCCGTGATCTTCTTCATCTTCGCCGCGCTGGCGCTCGCCGGCGCGCTGGGCGTCGTGCTGGCGCGCAACCCGGTGCACTCGGCGTTGCTGCTCGTCGTCACGCTGGTGAGCGTGGCGGTGTTCTTCATCCAGCAGCAGGCCCACCTGCTCGCCGCGGTGCAGGTGATCGTCTACGCGGGCGCCATCGTCGTGCTCTTCCTGTTCGTGATCATGTTGCTCGGCGTCGACCGCGAGGAATCGCTCGAGGATCCGCTGAAGCACCAGCGGACCGCCGCGCTCGCACTCGGGATCATCGTGCTGGCCGAGCTCATCTTCCTCGCCGGCCACAACTGGGCCACCGGCGCGACCGCGCCCGACCAGTTCGCGCTGAAAGGCGGGGGAATCCACGTCGGGAACAACGTGGAACGCGTTGCCCGCGTGCTCTTCACCGACTTCCTCTGGCCGTTCGAGATCACCGCCGGGCTCCTCGTGATCGCCGTCGTCGGCAGCGTCGTGTTGGCGCGCCGCAGCGGCCAGGCGGTCGAGATGGTCGAGGAAGACGGCGACGTCGACGACGAGCCGGACACCGATGCCGAAGTCGACGAGGTCATCGCGTGAGGATCACCGACACCTACTACCTCGTCCTCGCGGCGATGATCTTCACCATCGGCTCGGTGGGCGTGCTGGTGCGCCGCAACGTGCTGGTGATGTTCATGTGCATCGAGCTCATGCTCAACGCCGTGAACCTCACGTTCGTGGCGTTCGCCCGTCAGCTCAACGACGTGCGCGGCCAGGTGTTCGTGTTCTTCACCCTGGTGGTCGCGGCGGCCGAGGTCGCGGTAGGCCTGGCGATCATCGTGGCGATCTTCCGGCGCCGGCGCAGCGCCACCGCCGACGACGTGCGGATGCTGAAGGGCTGACGGCACGATGAGCTCGCACGACGTCCTCGACCTGATCTGGCTCGTCCCGGCGGTCCCCCTGTTCGGCGCGCTGTTCCTCATGCTGTTCGGCAAGCGCATCGGCGAACCGGTCTCCGGGTGGATCGGCAGCCTGATGCTCGGGCTCGCGTTCCTCACGTCGATCGTGATGTTCTTCGCGCTGCGCGACCTCGGTGCCGAGCACCGGCAGCACGTCGTCGACCTCTTCACCTGGTTGCCGTCGGGCGGGCTGAAGGTCGAGTTCGGGTTCCTCGCCGATCCGCTGTCGATCGCGTTCATCCTCTTCATCACCGGCGTGGCGACGCTGATCCACATCTATTCGATCGGCTACATGCACGGAGACCCGCGCTTCTCGCGGTTCTTCGCCTACATGAACCTGTTCGTCGCGGCCATGCTGATCCTGGTGCTGGGCAGCAGCTTCCTGATGACCTTCCTCGGGTGGGAAGGGGTCGGGCTCTGCTCCTACCTGCTGATCGCGTTCTGGTACGAGCGCAAGTCAGCCGCGAACGCGGGCAAGAAGGCCTTCATCACCACCCGCATCGGTGACGTCGGCTTCATGGTCGCGATGTTCCTGATCTTCGCCGAGCTCGGATCGCTGAACTACACCGGTCCCAGCGGCGCGCTCGCCGGTGCGCTCCGGCTCGACTCCGGCACCGCCACCGCGATCGCCCTGCTCCTCTTCTTCGGCGCGGTGGGCAAGAGCGCGCAGTTCCCGCTCCACTTCTGGCTGCCCGACGCGATGGAGGGCCCGACGCCGGTCTCGGCGCTGATCCACGCCGCCACCATGGTCACGGCCGGCATCTTCCTGGTCGCGCGCTCGCACGCCTTCTTCGAGGTGAGCGGCGACGCCATGACCGTCGTCGCCTGGGTCGGCGCCGGCACCGCGTTCCTCGCCGGCACCGTCGCGCTCGTGCAACCCGACATCAAACGCGTGCTCGCCTATTCGACCATCAGCCAGCTCGGCTACATGTTCCTCGCGCTCGGGGTGGGCGCGTACGGGGCGGCGGTCTTCCTGGTGATCACGCACGCGTTCTTCAAGGCCACGTTGTTCCTCGGTGCCGGCACGGTGATCCACGGCAACGACGACAACCAGGACATGCGGATCATGGGCGGCTTCCGCAAGTTCATGCCCTACACCGCGTTCGCGTTCGTCGTCGCCTTCCTCGCCATCGCCGGGGTGCCCCCGTTCGCCGGGTTCTGGGCCAAGGACGGCGTGCTCGAGAAGACGTTCCAGAGCGACCAGTACGCGATGTGGATCGTCGGGCTCGCCGCTGCCATCCTCACCGGCGCGTACATGACCCGCCAGGTGTTCCTCACCTTCTACGGCAACGAGCGTTTCCGGGCGGTCGACGCCGTCGAGGCTGGTGACGGCGAGGCCGAGGAGCACGCCGAGGTCGCGGCGCCCGCGACCCCGACCGTCGCCTACGGCGAGCCGCCGCGCACGCCGGTGATGCACCACGACCCGCACGAGGGCAACGGCCTGATGGTCGGCCCGGTGGTGCTGCTCGCCGGGACTCGCGATCATCGGCGGTCTGCTCGACCTGCCGTTCGAGCGCGCCGAGTTCCTCAACCAGTGGCTCGACCCGGTGTTCGAGGACATCCCCCATCACATCGACACGCCGTCGTTCATCGGCGGGGTCGGGTTGTCGTTGCTCGCGTTCGTGATGGCCCTCATCGGTCTCACCGTCGCCTGGGTGCTGTACCACCGTGGACTCGAGTCGGTCGAGCGGGATCCGTTCGACGAGCGTCTCGGCCCGCTCGGTCGCCTGTTCGGCCACGCCTACTACTACGACGACGGCATCTCGCGGGCGGTCGACGGCCCGCTGCGCGGCTTCGCCGGCTGGCTCGCCCGGGTGTTCGACGCCAAGGTCATCGACGGCGCGGTCAACGGCGTCGGCTGGCTGGTGCGGGAGACGAGCCTCGGCTTCCGGAAGCTGCAGACCGGTTTCGTGCGCAACTACGCACTCGGCATCGTGCTCGGCACCGCCGCCCTGTTCGCCTACCTCCTGATCTGGGCGGCCCGCTGATGCACGAACCGTTGGGAGGGTTCCCCATCCTCACCGCGATCATCGCGGCCCCCGCGATCGGCGCGCTGATCGTGTTCCTCATCCCGTCGGCCCGGGTCGAGGCGGCACGTGCCGTCGGGTACGCGACGACCGCGGCGACGTTCGGTCTCTCGCTCTGGATGCTGTGGAACTTCCAGACCGGTCGGGCCGGCTACCAGTTCGTCGAGAGCGAACGCTGGATGGGATCGATCGGCGTGAAGTACGTCGTCGGGGTCGACGGCATCAGCCTCTTCATGATCGTGCTCACCGCGTTGCTCTTCCCGATCGGTCTGCTGGCGTCGGCCAAGCTCACCGTGCGGGTGAAGGCGTTCACCGCGTGGATGCTCCTGCTCGAGGCCGCGTTGCTCGGCGTGTTCCTCTCGCTCGATCTCATCGTGTTCTTCGTCTTCTTCGAGATCGTGCTCGTCCCGATGTACTTCATCATCCTCGGGTGGGGGCACGACCGCCGGAACTACGCGTCGCTCAAGTTCTTCCTCTACACGATGGCCGGTTCCACGTTCCTGCTCGTCGGCCTCCTCGCGCTCGGGTTCCTGCACCAGTCGGCGACCGGCCACCTCACCTTCGACCTGCGCACGCTCACCGCGTGGGCGCCGGGCGGGCTCGACGAAGGCACCGCCAAGTGGCTGTTCCTCGCGTTCTTCGCCGCGTTCGCGGTCAAGGTGCCGCTGTTCCCGTTGCACACCTGGCTGCCCGACGCGCACACCGAGGCTCCGACCGCCGGTTCGGTGATCCTGGCCGGCGTGCTCCTCAAGATGGGCACGTACGGGTTCCTGCGCTTCTCGCTCGCGCTCTTCCCGCAGGCGTCGGTCGACCTCGCGCCGCTGCTGCTCGTGCTCGGGACCGTCGGCATCATCTACGGCGCCATCGTCGCCACCATGCAACCGAACCTGAAACGCCTGGTGGCGTACTCGTCGGTCGCGCACCTCGGGTTCGTGGTGGTCGGCATCTTCGCGCTCACCACCCAGGGTCTCGAGGGTGGCATCTTCACGATGATCAGCCACGGGCTCACCACCGGCGCGCTGTTCCTCCTCGTCGGCATGCTCTACGACCGCAAGCACACCTTCGAGATCGGCTCCTTCGGCGGGTTGTGGAAGTCGGTACCGGTGCTCGGTGGCCTGTTCTGCGTGGCCGCGTTCGCGTCGATCGGCCTGCCCGGCTTCTCCGGCTTCATCGGCGAGTTCCTCTCGCTGATCGGCACGTTCATCATCGACAAGCCGTACGCGGTGATCGGCGCGACCGGCGTCATCCTCGCCGCGGTCTACCTGCTCTGGGCGTTCCAGCGGGTCTTCATGGGTGAGCCCAGCGAGGAGAACCGCAAGCTCCCCGAGATCAACCTGCGGGAGCTGGCGTGCGTCGTGCCGCTCCTCGCGCTCAGCCTGTTCCTCGGTCTCTACCCGAAGCCGGTCCTCGACCGCATCGAGCCGTCGGTGAAGGCGTTGATCGCGCACGTCGAGGAGCACTCCGACTACCGGGAACCGGGCGTGGCGAACCTGGGCCCGAAGGCGCCGTCGGTCCCGAAGGCGTCCGACAGCACGGAGCGGGGGGCGGAGAAGTGAACCCCTTCGCGGTGGTCGCGCCCGACTCGATCGTCACGCCGCACGTCGACTGGCTGGCCATCGCGCCGGTGCTCGCGCTCGCCGGTGCGGGGATCCTGATCGTGCTGCTGCGCGCGGTGCTCCGCACCCGCCCGGCGGTCGTGCCGGTCACCACCGCGGTCGCGTTCCTGGGCACGCTGGCCGCGGGCGGCTTCCTCGCGTGGCAGTGGGTCGACGTGCGCGACGACGGCCCCACCGTCACCATGGCGACGATGGTGCGCGTCGACGCGTTCGCCGTCTTCCTCGGCATCCTCGTCGTGTCCGCGCTCTTCCTCGCGCTGCTGCTCTCGCTCGGGTACCTCAAGCCCGCGGGAATCGAGATCCCCGAGTACTTCGCGATGCTCCTGCTGTCAGCGGCGGCGATGGTCGTCATGACGACGGCCAACAACCTGATCGTCGATCTTCGTCGCGCTGGAGGCGTTGTCGATCCCGCTGTACGTGCTCGTCGCGTTCGACCGGCGGCGGCTTGCGTCGCAGGAAGCCGGCATCAAGTACTTCATCCTCGGCTCGTTCGCCTCGGCCGTGTTCCTCTACGGCGTCGCGCTGGTCTACGGCGGCACCGGCTCGGCGTCGCTCACCGGGATCGCCGACTTCCTCCGGCTGAACACGCTGTTCGAGAACGGCACGCTGCTCGCGGGCATGGCGCTGCTCATCGTCGGGTTGGGCTTCAAGATCTCCGCGGTGCCGTTCCACATGTGGACGCCCGACGTGTACCAGGGCGCGCCCAGCCCGGTCACCGCGTTCATGTCGTCGGCCACCAAGGTCGCCGGCTTCGCCGCCTTCCTGCGCATCTTCCTGGTGGCGTTCCCGCTCTACCGCAGCGACTGGCGCCCGATCATCATGGCGCTGGCCACGGTCACCCTCATCGTGGGCACCGTCGCCGCGGTGGTGCAGACCAACCTCAAGCGTGCGCTGGCGTACTCGTCGATCGCCAATGCCGGGTACATCCTCATCGGGTTCTCCGCCGCCGCGGTCGACGACAAGCTCGCCGCGCACCGCGGGCTCGAGTCGGCGCTGTTCTTCCTCTTCACCTACACGTTCATGACCATCGGCGCCTTCGCCGTCGTCACACTGGTCGGGCGGCGCAGCCACGACGCCAAGCACGGCTTCGACGAGTACCGCGGGCTCGCCAAGCGCTCCCCGGTGCTCGCCGGTTTCCTCACGTTCTTCCTGCTCGCGCAGGCCGGCGTGCCCCTCACCGGAGGCTTCGTCGCCAAGCTGCAGGTGTTCGGCGCCGCGGTCGACGCCCGCGAGTACTGGCTGGCGATCATCGGCGTGCTCAGCGCGGTCGTGCTCGCCTACTTCTACCTGCGCATGACCGTGGTCGTGTTCGACGGCGACGACGAAGCCGGCGAGCCCTCCGGCCCGCGCCGACGTCTCGGCGCCGCGGCGGTCGCGGTGCTCGTGGCCTGCGGCGTGATGGTGCTGCTGCTCGGCATCGTGCCCGGCACGTTCCTGCACTTCGCCCGCGACGCCGCCTCGTCGCTCTTCTAGCCGGTCAGCCGACCTCGGCGTCGCGGCGCCACCAGGGGCGGCGCAGGGCGCGGCGGCGGCGCTTGGCGGCTTCGGCGTCGTCGAGGGCCTGCTCGGCGAGGCCGTGGGCGTCGTCCATGAGCTTGCGCCCGCCCGAGAAGTCGAACAGCTCGCGGTCGTCGACCGGTGCCGGGAGCAGGATCACCTCGACGGTCTCCGGCACGCTGCGGAGCTCGAGGTCGAAGCGCTGCTTGCGGCTGATGGCGAAGGCGCGGACGGCGACGTCGATGGGGGAGCGCAACGGGCGGTCCATGAGGTCGCCGGCCACGTTCATCACGTAGATGCGGTCGACCGGCCCCGCGAGCGCGTGCCAGAGCGGCACGGTGTCGACGACCGCGCCGTCGACCAGGGTGCGGCCGTCGTGGCGGATCGGGGGGAAGATGCCCGGGCAGCGCGGCGCTGGCGAGGAGGGCGGGCTCCAGCGGGCCACGGGCGAACACGACCTCGTCGCCGGTGTCGAGGTCGGCGGCGACCACCCGCAGCGGGATCACGAGGTCGTCGAAGGTGGCGGGTACGTCGCCCCGCTGGAAGATGGCCCGCAGGCCCTGGTTGGAGAAGAGGTGGTCGTCGCGGGTGAGGAGGTTCCAGGCCCGGCTCAGACGACCGCCGGGGAAGACCTCGTCGCCCTTGAGCGACTCCCACGTCGCCTCCAGCCGCTCGACCCCGCGGAGGCTCGGGGCGGCCGCGATCGTCGCCCCGTTGAACGCGCCGGCCGAGCAGCCGACGATCACGTCGGGGACGATGTCGCGCTCGAGGAGGGCGCGCAGCATCCCCACCTGCGCGACCGACTGGTTGCCCCCTCCGGAGAGCACGAACGCGGTGCGCGACTCGCGGACCAGGCGTTGCCGGAGCTGGCTGATCGATGCTGCAACCGGGTGGTCGGTGTCCCTCGACATACGGTCCATTCTCGTCCGGGCACGGTTTGCGGGCCGCAGAAAAGCCGGAGCTATGCTGCGCCCGCAATCCAACCCCCCACACCGACGCCTCATTCCAGCGAGGGGGCGGGAGGCCCACGCGTGAGCGAGTTCTATCGGAATTATCTCGCGGTGGCGGTGTTCATCGGTGCCGCCCTGCTGATGGTCGGCGCCATGCTCGGGGTCGGCCGTCTCCTGCGTCCGCAGCGACCCGATGCGGCGAAGCTCCTGCCCTACGAGGCGGGTTCCGACGCCGTCCTCGGCTTCGGGCAGTCGAACGTCCGCTACTACGTGTACGCCCTCCTCTTCGTCATGTTCGACGTCGAGGCCGTCTTCATCTTCCCCTGGGCGGTCAAGCTCGACTCCGGACCCGATCCGCTCGGCGTGTTCGGGCTGGTCGAGATGACGGCGTTCATCGTCATCCTCACCCTCGGGCTCGTGTACGCATGGCGCAAGGGGGTGCTGCGGTGGGCCTAGTCGAGAAGGGCACCCTCTCGAAGCCGGCGCTCAAACCGCTCACCTGGCTCCTCAACTACAGCCGCAAGTACTCGTTGTGGATGTTCCAGTGGGGCCTCGCGTGCTGCGCGATCGAGATGGGCGCCGCGCTGGCCAGCCCGCGCTACGACGTCATGCGCCTCGGGGTCATCCCGTTCCCGGCCAGCCCGCGCCAGGCCGACCTCATCTGCGTGTCCGGCACGGTCACCGACAAGATGGCCCCCGCGGTGCGCCGCCTCTACGACCAGATGCCCGACCCGAAGTACGTGATCTCGATGGGTTCGTGCGCCAACTGCGGCGGCCCCTACTGGGACTCCTATTCGGTCACCAAGGGCATCGACCAGATCGTGCCCGTCGACGTCTACGTGCCCGGCTGCCCGCCGCGGCCCGAGGCGCTGATCCAGGGGATCGTGCTCCTGCAGGAGCGCATCCAGAACGAGGGCATCGGCAACCACGAGCTCGAGCAGCGCTGGCGCGGGGAGCCGATCGTCGTTGAGTGACGTGAGCGGCACCGACACGCCCGAGGCAGCAGTCGAGGCGGAACCGACCGAGGCGGTCGCGCCCGATCCGCATGCGCTCGACGCCAAGCACACCGAGCTCCTCGCGCGCATCGAGCAGGAGCTCGGCGATGCCATCCTCGAGCAGGCGCCGGTGTTCGGCATGCCCGTCATCCGCGTGCGTCGCATCGACTGGCGCCGGGTCGCCGAGGTCGCCAAGGGGTCGCTCGACTGCGACTTCCTCTCCTTCATCGCCGGCCTCGACTGGATGCCCGCGCCGAAGGAAGGTGGCGACGACGCGGCGAGCGACACGTCGGCGCCGGTGCAGCCGACCGAGACCACCTACGGCGCCGCTGGCTCCGAGGGCCGCTTCCAGGTGTTCGCGCGGGTGCAGTCGACCGGTCGCCACTGGGGCGTCACCTTCAAGGCCGACGTCGACGACGACTCGCTCCTCGTGCAGTCGTGGGTGCCGGTGTACCCCGGGGCCGACTGGCACGAGCGCGAGTGCTGGGAGATGTACGGCTTCGTGTTCGACGGCCACCCCGCGCTCCGCCACCTCTATCTCCCGTCGGAGTTCGAGGGCCACCCGCTGCGCAAGGACTACCCGCTGCTGTCGCGGGTCGTGAAGCCGTGGCCGGGCCTGGTCGACGTCGAGCCGATGCCCGGTGAGGGCGACGACGCGCCTACCGCCGACGCGCCTGCTGCCGAAGTGCCTGCTCCCGAAGCGAGCCCGGAAGGCGCCGGCGGGGAGGCGAGCGCGTGAGCACCACCAACCCGCCGCTGCCCGAGTTCGACATCGACCCGCGCGCGTTCCGGCACCTCGCCGACGCACAGGTGGGCGTCGAGCTCGACACCGGCGACATGATCCTCAACCTCGGGCCGCAGCACCCCGCCACCCACGGCACGCTGCGCCTGGTGGTGCGCCTCGACGGCGAGCGCGTCGTCGCGGCCGACCCGGTCATCGGCTACATGCACCGGGGTTACGAGAAGCTCGCCGAGTTCCGCACCTACCCGCAGATCACGACGCTGATCAACCGCATCGACTGGCTCTCGAGCTTCGCCAACGAGGTGCCGTTCATCGACGCCGCCGAGCAGCTCATGGGCATCGAGGCCCCGCCGCGCGCGCAGTACATCCGCACCATCCTCACCGAGCTCAGCCGCATCGCGACGTTTGTGCTGTTCCTCGGCGAGATGGGCCTGCAGGTCGGCGCGCTCACGCCCGCGTTCTACGGCTTCCGCGACCGCGAGCACGTGCTCAACCTCATCGAGGCGGCCACGGGTGGTCGCTTCCACCCCAACTTCAACCGCATCGGCGGCATCAAGGACGACCTCCCGTGGGGTTGGATCAACGAGACCCGCACGGTCATGAAGACGATCTTCGACGCGTGCGACGTGTTCGAAGACCTCGTCGCCGGCAACGAGATCTTCGAGGCCCGCACCCGCTCGATCGGCATCATCCCGGCCGAGCTCGGCGCGGCGTACGGCGTGTCGGGATCGAACCTGCGGGCGTCAGGCGTCGACTGGGACCTCCGCCGCGACGGCAAGCCCTACCTCGTCTACCCCGACCTCGACTTCAAGGTGTGGACGCATCCCGACGGCGACTCGTTCGCCCGCTACTGGGTGCGCCTGCAGGAGACGCGCGAGTCGTGCCGCATGGTGCTGCAGATGCTCGAGCAGATGCCGGCCGGGCCGATCATGGCGAAGGTCCCGCGGATCATCAAGGTGCCCGAGGGTGAGGCCTGGGTCGAGACCGAGAACCCGCTCGGCCAGATGGGCTACTACGTCTTCTCCAAGGGGGCGACGGGCCCGTTCCGGGTGAAGATCCGCTCGGCGTCGTTCAGCAACGTGTCGATCCTCCCGTGGTTGCTGCGCGGCGTGTTCGTGCCCGACGTGATCACGATCCTGGCGTCGCTCTACTTCATCCTCGGGGACATCGACCGATGAGACGCAGCGAAGCCGTGGGCGGATGCCCGGGACGGCGGAGCGGAGTCGACCCGTCATGGTGACCGGCGCACTCCACGGGCTCCCCCTCGCGCTCGAGATCGGTTGGGGCACGACGCTCGCGATCAAGACGATCATCATCCTGATGATCGTGCCGCTCACCGCGCTGGTGCTCGGCTACGTGTTCCTCCTCAAGATGATGAGCCACATGCAGAGCCGCCTCGGTCCGATGGACCCCGGTGGTTTCCACGGCTGGTTCCAGCTCGTGGGCGACGGCATCAAGTTCATCCAGAAGGAAGACATCACGCCGGGCCAGGCCGACCGCCGCGTCTTCGCGCTGGCGCCGGCGATCGTGGTGATCTCCACCTTCCTGGTGTTCCTGGTCATCCCCGCCGGGCCCCGACATCATCGTCAAGGACCTCGACGTCGGCGTGTTCTACGCGCTGGCGGTGTCGAGCCTCTCGGTCATCGGCGTGCTCATGGCCGGGTGGGCGAGCGCCAACAAGTTCTCGCTGCTCGGCGCGTTGCGCGCCGCCGCGCAGCTCATCGCCTACGAGCTCCCGCTGCTCCTCGCGGTCGTCGGCGTGGTGATCCAGGCGGGCACGATGAGCCTGCAGGGGATCGTCGCCTTCCAGAGCACCGGCTCGATCTTCGGATGGAACGGTATCGGCTTCCCGCTCATCCTCACGCAGTTCATCGGCTTCATGTTGTTCCTCGTGGCGTCGCAGGCGGAGCTCACGCAGACGCCGTTCGACATGCCGGTCGCCGAGAGCGAGCTGGTCGCCGGCTACATGGTCGAGTACACCGGCTTCCGCTTCCTCTTCTTCTTCATCGGCGAGTTCGGCACCGCGTTCGCGTTCTCCGCCATCGCCGCCACGCTCTACCTCGGCGGCTGGGCCCTGCCCGCGTCGTGGGGCATCCCGCTCGGCGTGATGCGGTTCCTCGGCCCGCTCGTGCTCTTCGGCAAGATCATGGCCGTGTCGTTCCTCATGTTCTGGGTGCGGTTCACCTATCCGCGCCTCCGTGAAGACCAGCTGCAGGCCCTGGCGTGGAAGTTCCTCATCCCCATCGGGCTGCTCAACATCCTGCTGACCGGCGTGTTCAAGGTGGCCATCTGATGCGCACGTGGAGCAAGCGCCAGCGAGCGGAACACGGTGAGCGAACGGCCGCGAGCCGGGTATCCCGGCTCGCAGTGAGCGAGCCAATGGTGAAGGTGGCGATCTAGGTGAAGAAGCCCAAGCTCCCCGGCGTCATCGGCGGTCTCGGCATCACGTTCAAGACGATGCTGAAGCCGGCGGTCACGGTGCAGTACCCGCACGAACGCGAAGACCCGCCCACGCGCGCGCGTGGCGTCATCGCGCTCAAGGAGGAGAACTGCACCGTCTGCATGCTGTGCGGCCGCTCCTGCCCCGACTGGTGCATCTACATCGAGGGTCACAAGGAGAAGCGCCCGCCGCGCCGTGAGGGTGGTCGCGACCGCACGGTCAGCGTCCTCGACCGCTTCGACATCGACTACGCGCTCTGCATGTACTGCGGGATCTGTGTCGAGGTCTGCCCGTTCGACGCGCTCTTCTGGAGCCCGGACTACGAGTACTCCGAGTCCAACATCGCCAAGCTGCTGCACGACAAGCGCAAGCTCGGCGAGTGGATGGAGTCCGTGCCCGAGCCCGAGCCGCTCGAGATCGGCGCCGAGGTCAAGAAGTAGTGGTCGCGCAGAACGTCGCGTTCTGGATCCTCGCGATCGCGATGGCCGGTGCGGCCATCGGGGTCGTGCGTTCGCAGAACGTCGTGCACGCCGCCCTCTACCTGGTGGTCGTGCTCGCGGGTGCCGCCGCGCAGTACATCCTGCTCGCGGCCGAGTTCGTGGCCTGGGTGCAGGTGCTGATCTACATCGGCGCGATCGTCATCCTCTTCCTGTTCGGCATCATGCTCACCCGCGCGCCGATGCGCCCGGAGGGGAGCATGGACAACAACCAGCGGATCGCCTCGGCGGTCGTCGGGCTGTTCCTCTTCGGCGTGATCACCGCCCTGTTCGTCGACGCGTACGGCGGCAAGGAGATCAAGCTGGAAGACCGCCTGGTCCTCATCGGGCGCTCGAGCAACATCGCCTCCAGCATCTTCCGCGACTACCTCGTGCCCTTCGAGGTGGTGTCGATGCTGCTCCTCGCCGCGTTGGTGGGAGCCGTCGTGATCGCGCGGAGGGACTGACGCATGGCCCTCAACAACTTCCTCATCCTCAGCGCGTTCCTGTTCTGCACCGGCATCTACGGGGTGCTGGCGCGCAAGAACGCCGTCCTCGTGCTCATGAGCATCGAGCTCATGCTCAACGCGGTGAACATCAACCTCGTGGCGTACTCCGCGTTCCACCAGGCCGTCGCCGGCCAGGTGTTCGCGTTGTTCGTCATCACGATCGCGGCCGCCGAGGTCGGGATCGGGCTGGCGATCGTGTTGCTGATCTACCGCAACGCGCACAGCGTCGATCTCGACGATGTCGACCAGTTGAAGGGCTGATCTCGACGTGCTGAATTACGGCTGGATCATCCCCGTCATCCCGGCGGTGTCCTTCGTCCTGATCCTCTTCTTCGGGAAGCGCATGCCGAAGAAGGGTTCCGAGATCGGGATCCTCGCGGTGGGCGCGTCGTTCGTGCTCTCGTGCGTCGCGGTCTACCAGTGGATCCAGCGGGTCGACGACGCGACCGGCGGGCACGAGAGCGGCCTCCGCGCGCTGGGCCGGAGCGTGTTCGGGGCCGAGGGCGGCCACGGCGAGCCCGTGGTCACGCCGGTGCTGCACCACATCACGTGGTGGCAGAACGGCGGGTTCGAGTTCGGCATCGGCATCCGCATGGACGGCCTCGCGGTGATGATGCTGTTCGTCGTCACGCTGATCTCGCTGCTCGTGCACGTCTACTCGACGGCGTACATGCACGACGACGTCCGCTTCACGCACTACTACGCGATGCTCAGCCTGTTCACCGCGGCGATGCTCACGCTGGTCGTCGCCGACAACACCCTGCAGATCCTGCTCGGGTGGGAGGGCGTCGGGCTCTGCTCGTTCGCGCTGATCGGCCACTGGTGGGAGGAGAAGGAGAACAGCGCCGCCGCGCTCAAGGCCTTCCTCACCACCCGTACCGGCGACATCGGGCTGATGATCGGCATCATCATCCTCTACTTCGCGGTCGGGAGCTTCGACGTCGGCAGGAGCAACGCGTACGCGCTCAGTCCCGGCGCCGACCACGCCATGCTCCTCGCCGCGTCGGCGTGCCTCTTCATCGGCATCATCGGCAAGAGCGGCCAGTTCCCGCTCCACACCTGGCTGCCCGACGCCATGGCCGGCCCCACGCCGGTGTCGGCGCTGATCCACGCCGCGACCATGGTCGTCGCCGGCGTCTACCTCGGTGCGCGCCTGTTCCCGGTGTTCTTCAACGGGTTCTCGATCGCGGCCGGCGGCGTGAACTTCATGGTGCTGATCGGTGGGATCACGATCCTCATCGGGGCCGTGCTCGCGTTCGTGCAGGACGACATCAAGAAAGTCCTCGCGTACTCGACCATCTCGCAGCTCGGCTACATGGTGATGGCGCTGGGCGCGGGCGCATGGGTCGCGGCGGTGTTCCACCTCTTCACCCACGCGTTCTTCAAGGCGCTGCTCTTCCTCGGCGCCGGGTCGGTGAGCCACTCGGGGTCGCACCACTCCTTCGACATGAAGAAGGACATGGGCGGGCTGCGCAAGTTCATGCCGATCACGTTCTGGACGTTCATGATCGGCACGCTCGCGCTGGCGGGCATCTTCCCGTTCGCGGGGTTCTGGTCGAAGGACGAGATCCTGCTCACCGCGGGGAGGTCCGGCTACGACTTCTTCCTCGTCGTCGGTCTCGTCGGTGCGTTCCTCACCGCCGCCTACATGACCCGGTGCGTGTACCTCACCTTCTTCGGTGAGTACCGCGGCCACGGGCACCCGCACGAGTCGGAGCCGGCGATCACCGTGCCGCTCATCATCCTCTCGGTGTTCGCGATCCTCGCCGGCTTCCTGAACGCCGCCGCCATCCACGTGGAGAAGTTCGCCGAATGGGTCGAGCCCCGGGTCGCGTTCCCGGAACTGGTGCACCCCGAGTTCGACTACCCGACCGCGATCATCTCGTTGTCGGTGGCGGCGCTCGGCATCGGGATCGCCGCGTTCTTCTGGTTCCGGCGTGAAGAGATGAAGGCGCTCAACGGCCTCACGCAGCGCAACAAGGCGGCGCACGCCGGGTACACGTTCCTGATCAACAAGTACTACCTCGACGCGTTGTACGAAGACGTCATCGTGGCGTCGATCAAGGGCGGCATCGCCAACGCGTCCTACTGGGTGAACCAGCACATCATCGACGCGGTCGTCAACGGTGCCGGCAAGGGCGCCAAGGTCGTCGGCAAGTTCACCTACGAGAAGCTCGACCAGAAGGGCGTCGACGGCGTCGTCAACGGCGTCGCCGAGATCACCGGTGAGAGCGGTGGTCTCCTGCGCTACTTCCAGTCGGGCCGGGTACAGCGGTACGCACTGCTCCTGTTCGCTGCGGTCGGGCTCCTGAGCTTCTTCCTGCTACTCGCAAACATCTGATTCGAGGGGAATCGTTCCGATGGACTGGTTCGACAACTGGGCGCTGACACTGGCGGTGTTCATCCCCATCGTCGGCATGGTGATCGTGCTGGTGATCCCGAAAGCCGAGGAGACCCTGATCAAGGCGGTCGCGCTGCTGGCCACCCTGGTCACCGCCGCGGTCGGGATCGGCATCCTCGCCAACTTCAACGTCGACGACGGTCAGCTGCAGTTCACCGCCAACGAGCGCTGGATCGACGTCATCAACAGCCGCTACCACGTCGGCATCGACGGCATCTCGCTGCCGATGGTGCTGCTCACCATGCTGGTGACGGTCTGCTGCGTCGTCTACTCGTGGAACCACTTCCCCGAACCGCACAACCCCAAGGCGTTCCTGGCGCTGATGCTGCTGCTCGAGACGGGCATGATCGGCACCTTCGTCGCCCAGGACCTCATCCTCTTCTTCATCTTCTTCGAGGTCGTCCTGCTGCCGATGTTCTTCATGATCGGTGTATGGGGTGGACCCAACCGCGAGTACGCGTCGATCAAGTTCTTCCTCTTCACGCTGTTCGGCTCCGCGCTCATGCTGCTGAGCTTCCTGGCGCTCTTCTTCCTGTCGAAGGTGCACACCTTCGACATGGTCACGCTCTCGCGCCTCCACGGCGACGGCATCGTGCACGGCACCCAGCTGCTGATCTTCGGCGGCATGTTCCTCGGCTTCGCGATCAAGGTTCCGATGTTCCCGTTCCACACCTGGCTGCCCGACGCCCACACCGAGGCGCCGACGGTGGGCTCGGTGCTGCTGGCCGCGATCATGCTGAAGCTCGGTACCTACGGCTTCATCCGTATCGCGCTCCCGATGCTGCCGAGCGCGGCGCAGTCGTGGGCGCCGTGGATCGGCCTGCTGGCGGTGATCGGCATCATCTACGGCGCGTTGTGTTGTCTCGCGCAACGCGACATGAAACGCCTGATCGCGTTCTCGTCGGTGGCCCACATGGGCTTCGTGATGCTCGGCATCGCCACCCTCACCGACTTTGGTATCAACGCCGCCATCTTCGGCATGGTCGCCCACGGTCTGATCACCGGCATGCTGTTCTTCCTCGCCGGCTCGATCCAGGAGCGCTACGACACCCGCGAGATGAGCCGCCTGGGCGGCATCCTCACGCAGGCGCCTCATCTCGGCTGGTTGCTCGGCTTCTCGGCCATGGCGTCGCTCGGCCTCCCCGGCCTCGCCGGGTTCTGGGGCGAGTTCCCGTCGCTGCTCTCGTCGTACAACCCGACGCTCCCGTTCGGGCTGTGGGGAGGCCTCGACGGCACGCTCTGGACGTTCCGCACCTACATGGTGATCGGAGCCATCGGCACCGTGCTCGCGGCCGGCTACCTGCTCTGGATGTTCCAGCGGGTCGCGATGGGCAAGGTCAAGCCCGAGTTCGAGCACGCCCACATCCACGACGTCCACGTGTCGGAGTGGATCGCGTGGGTGCCGCTCCTCGGCCTCATCGTCGCCCTCGGTCTCTACCCGCAGCTGATCTTCAAGATGACCGACCTCCCCGTCACCCAACTGGTTCACGGGCTGTCGAGGGCGCTGTAGGTGAATCCGACAGTCGACTTCCACGCGCTCGCGCCCGAGCTCGTCCTCACCGCGACGATCCTCGTCGTCCTGATCGCGGACCTCGTCTGGCCCGAGCGGTCCCGGTTCACGAGCTCGCGCATCGCGTCCGTCGGCGTGCTGGCGGCGCTGATCCCCGTGATCACCCTCGCGGCCGACGGCACCGACCGCGTGCTGTTCGGCGGCGCGTTCGTCGTCGATGCCTACGCGCTCGCGTTCGAGGGCTTCTTCCTCGTCGTCACCTACGTCGTCCTGCTGATGTCGTCCGACTACATCTCCGACGGCGACTACTACCAGGGCGAGTTCTACTTCCTGATGCTCACGTCGGTGCTCGGGATGATGGCGATGGCCTCCGCGCGCGACCTCGTCAGCATCTTCGTGGCGCTGGAGACGATCACCATCCCGACGTTCGTGCTCGCGGGCTGGCGCAAGCACGACTCCAAGTCGAACGAAGCCGCGATCAAGTACTTCATCATCGGCGTGCTGTCGTCGGCGATCATGCTCTACGGCATGTCGATCGTGTTCGGCGAGACCGGCGGGTCGACCCTGCTGAGCGACATCTTCCGCCACATCGCGGTGCACGGCACCAGCACGCTGCTCGCGGTTGCCATCTTCCTGACCATCGGCGGCTTCGCGTTCAAGGTCAGCGCGGTCCCGTTCCACTTCTGGACACCCGACACCTACGAGGGCGCACCTACGCCGGTCACCGCGTTCCTGTCGACCGCGTCGAAGGCCGGCGGCTTCGTCGCCCTGCTCACCATCATCCGCTTCGGGTTCTTCCCGTCGCAGGACTCGTGGGAACCGGTGCTCTGGGTGCTGGCCGCGGGGTCGATCATCTACGGCAACCTGGTCGCGCTGCGCCAGAACAACATCGTGCGCATGCTGGCGTACTCGTCGATCGCGCAGGGCGGGTTCATCCTCGTGCCGCTGGCGGTCGCGGGCGACGGCACCGCGGCGGTCAGCTCGTTCGAGGCCGTGCTCGTCTACCTGTTCATCTACGCGGCGATGAACCTCGGCGCGTTCGCGGTGGTGATCGCGGTGGCGCGCCGCACCGGGAGCGGCGAGATCGATTCGTACGCCGGGCTGGGCCAGACCTCACCGGTACTGGCCGTGACCATGACCATCTTCCTGTTCTCGCTCGCCGGCATCCCACCGTTCGCGGGCTGGTTCGCCAAGTTCGTGATGTTCCGCGCCGTGCTCGACGCCAACTCGCCGTCGGCGATCGTGCTCGGGGTCATCGCCGCGCTCGGCTCGGTGGTCGCGTTCTTCTACTACGCCGCGGTGGCCCGCAAGATGTGGTTCCACGACCCCGCGCCGGAGGCCGCCCCGGGATCGAGGGTGGTGCCCCCGGCGCTCACCGTCGCCATCGGGCTCACCGCCGCCGTCACCGTGGTGGTCGGCATCTACCCGCAGATCGTCGCCCGGGTCGCCGAACTCGCCTTCTAATTCGCTCGTTCGCTGCGGGCGGGATACCCGCCTCGCGGTCGCTCACTCGCTGGCGAGCAACGTCCGCTCGCTCTGCTCGTCTCCGGTTCCCGCGAGCGTGCGATGCTCTGCGCGTGAGTCGGGTGCACGAGCAGGTCGCGGATCGGATCGGGCGGGAGGGGCCCATCCCGTTCGACGCGTTCGTCGAGCTCGCGCTCTACGGCGACGACGGCTTCTTCACCCGGGCCCGGGGCGCCGGGCGCGCCGGGCGCGACTTCGTCACCAGCGCCGAGGTGGGTCCGTTGTTCGGCGCGCTGGTCGCCGGTGCGCTCGACGGGTGGTGGCGCGAGCTGGAGGAGCCCGATCCGTACCTCGTGATCGAGGCGGGCGCGGGCCGGGGCCGGCTGGCGCACGACGTGCTCGCGGCGACGCCCGACTGCGCGAGCGCGCTGCGGTACGTGCTGGTCGAGCGCTCACCGGGCTTGCGCGCCGCGCAGCGCGACCTGCTCACGGTCGAACCGTTCGAGGACGCGCTCGGCCCGGTGGTCCGCGTCGACGACGACGCGCCCCTGCCGGTGGTCGGCATGGGTCCGATCGTCACCGCGCTCGACGAGCTCCCCGCGGTCCCGTTCGACGGCGTCGTGCTCGCCAACGAGCTGCTCGACAACCTGCCGTTCCGCATCGTGGAGCGCGCCGCCGACGCCTGGTCGGAGGTGCGGGTCGCGCTCGACGGCGACCGTCTCGTCGAGACCCTGGTTCCCGCCGTCGACGAGCTCGCGGTCGAGGCCGACGCCGTCGCCGCGGGCGCGGCGATGCCCGACGGCACCCGGCTCCCCGTTCCCGATCGCGATCCCCGACTGGATGCAGCGGCTGCGCGTCGGCGCTGCGTCGCGGCGTGCTCGTGGTCATCGACTACGCCGCCACCGCCGACGAGCTCGTCGCACGGGGCGCGGACGGCTGGTTGCGCACCTACCGCGACCACGGGCGCGGCGGCGCGCCGCTCTCCGCCCCGGGCGAGCAGGACCTCACCATCGACGTCCCGCGCGAGTACCTCGTGCACGCGGCGGCACGGGCCGGCTTCCGGCTCCGGGACGACACCACCCAGGCCGCGTGGCTGCGGTCGCTCGGTGCCGACGAGCTCGTGGCCGCCGCGCGCGACGAGTGGGACGCGCGCGCCCACGTCGGCGACCTCGAGGCGGTCCGCCACCGCAGCCGCGTCACCGAGGGCGCCGCGCTCACCGATCCCGGCGGGCTCGGCGCGCACCGCGTGCTCGTGTTCACTCGGTGACCGCCACGACGACCCGGGTAGCCTGACCCCGCTCGCGAGAAGGGGGTTGGGGTGATGGCCGACGAGCCGCAGCAGTCCGAGACGATCGAGTCGCTCCTCGCCGAGGGTCGCACGTACCCTCCGCCCGCCGGGTTCACCGCGCAGGCGCTCATCGCCGACCGCGCCGTGTACGCCGAGGCCGACGCCGACTTCGAGGCGTTCTGGGCGAAGCAGGCGGGGGAGCTCCTCGACTGGTTCGAGCCGTGGCACACCGTGCTCGAGTGGGACCTCCCGTTCGCGAAGTGGTTCGTCGGCGGCAAGCTGAACGCCGCGTACAACTGCCTCGACCGCCACGTCGATGCCGGCCGCGGCGACAAGGTCGCCTACCACTGGGAGGGCGAGCCGGGCGACACCCGCACCATCACCTACGCCGAGCTGCTCCACGACGTCTCCCAGCTCGCCAACGCGCTCGAAGGCGCTCGGCGTCGGGAAGGGCGACCGGGTCAACATCTACCTGGGCATGGTCCCCGAGCTGCCGATGGCGCTGCTCGCCTGCGCCCGCATCGGCGCGGCCCACTCCGTCGTGTTCGGCGGGTTCTCGTCCGACTCGCTGCGCGACCGCATCCAGGACGCCGAAGCCAAGGTGCTCATCACCGGCGACGGCGCGTGGCGCCGCGGGCACGTCGTGCCGCTCAAGGAGACGGCCGACCTCGCCGTCGCCGACTGCCCGACCATCGAGAAGGTGCTGGTGCTGCGGCGCACCGGGCACGACGTCGCCATGACCGACGGGCGCGACGTGTGGTGGCACGACCTCGTGCCGCAGCAGTCGGACGACTGCCCGCCCGAACCGATGGACGCGGAGGACCTCCTCTATCTCCTGTACACCAGCGGCACGACCGCGCGCCCCAAGGGCATCATGCACACGACCGGCGGTTACCTCACGCAGGTCGCGTGGACGCACCGGCACGTGTTCGATCTGCACGCCGACACCGACGTCTACTGGTGCGCGGCCGACGTCGGCTGGGTCACCGGCCACTCGTACATCGTCTACGGGCCGCTCATGAACGGCGCGACCAGCGTGATCTACGAGGGCACGCCCGACCACCCCGACAAGGACCGGCTCTGGCAGATCGTCGAGACGTACGGCGTCACCATCCTCTACACCGCGCCCACCGCCATCCGCACGTTCATGAAGTGGGGCCCGCAGTTCCCCGAGCGCCGCGACCTCTCGACCCTGCGACTCCTCGGCAGCGTGGGTGAGCCGATCAATCCGGAGGCGTGGATCTGGTACTGGCAGCACATCGGTGGCGAACGCTGCCCGGTCGTCGACACGTGGTGGCAGACCGAGACCGGTGCGATCATGGTCAGCCCGCTCCCCGGCGTCACCACCCTGAAGCCCGGGAGCGCGACCGACCCGCTCCCCGGCATCGGCGCCGACATCGTCGACGACGCCGGTGCATCGGTGGGGATCCCCGGCGGCGGGTACCTCGTGCTCACGCGCCCGTGGCCCTCGATGCTGCGCGGGATCTGGGGCGACCCCGAGCGGTACCGCGACACGTACTGGAGCCGCTTCGACGGCCGGTACTTCGCGGGCGACGGCGCCAAGCGCGACGACGACGGCTCGTACTGGCTGCTCGGCCGGGTCGACGACGTGATGCTCGTCTCCGGGCACAACATCTCGACCGCGGAGGTGGAGCACGCGCTGGTCGGCCATCCCGCGGTCGCGGAGGCCGCGGTCGTCGGCACCAAGGACGCGACCACCGGCCAGGCGATCGGCGCGTTCGTGATCCTGCGCACGGGCAACGAACCGAGTGAGGCGTTGGTCGCCGAGCTCCGCGACCACGTCGGGCACACCATCGGACCGATCGCCAAGCCCAAGACCGTGCTGTTCACCGAAGACCTGCCGAAGACGCGCTCGGGCAAGATCATGCGCCGCCTGCTGCGTGACGTCGCCGAGGACCAGGCGCTGGGCGACACCACCACCCTCGCCGACCCGTCGGTGGTGGAGGGCATCAAGGCGCGGTACCTGGCCGCGGCGACCGGCGACGACGAGTGACGCCCTCCCCCGGCACGGGCTACGTCCCCGACCACTGGACCTGGCACGACGGCAAGATCGAGCCCGGCGCCGCGGTCGTGGTCGACATCGACGGCGTGCTCTCCGACGCCGCCAGCCGTCAGCACTACCTCGAGGCGCCGCGGCGCAACTGGAACGCCTTCTTCGAGGCCTGCGGCGACGACCCGGTGATCGAGGAGGTGAAGGTGCTCCTCGACCTGCTCGATCCCGAGCTGAGCGTGGTGCTCCTCACCGCACGGCCGGAGCGGGTCCACCACCTCACCGAGGCGTGGCTGCGCCGCTACCGCATCCGCTGGAACGCCCTGCTCATGCGCCCCTGGGGCGACTACGAGATGGCCCGCGACTTCAAGCAGGCATCGGTGTGGGACCTGCGCAACTACGGCTTCGAGCTGCGCCTCGCGATCGAGGACGACCGCCGCAACGTGGCCATGTTCCGTTCCGAGGGCGTGCCCTGCATCTACTTCCACAGCGGCTACTACGACTGAGACGAAGCGGAGCCGTGCCCGGAGGGCGGGACGGCGTAGCGGAGTCGACCATTCCGGACTGAGGGTTTGCTGAGAACCCGGGCAGTCGGGAACGCGCGACGGGCGCGTAGCGTTTGATCTGAGTCAGGACCCACTCCCCGGGTCCGACGAGGTGGAACACGATGAAGAACGCAGTGAAGACCGCCGTCCTGCTCGCCGGGTTGGGCGCGCTGTTCATGGTCGTCGGCGGCGCCATCGGCGGCAGCACCGGTCTGCTGATCGGGCTGATGATCGGGCTGGTGTTCGTCGGCGGGTCGTACTGGTTCAGCGACACGATCGCGATCAAGGCCGCCCGGGCGAAGCCGGTCACGCGCGAGGAGCTCCCCCGGCTCTACGCCATCGTCGAAGACCTCACCCGGCGCGCCGACATGCCCATGCCGAAGCTGTACGTCTCGCCCGAGATGCAGCCGAATGCGTTCGCGACCGGTCGCAACCCGCACCACGCGGCGGTGTGCGTGACCCAGGGGATCCTCCAGGTGCTCGACGACGACGAGCTGCGGGGCGTGCTCGCCCACGAGCTGTCGCACGTGGCCAATCGGGACATCCTGATCAGCTCGGTCGCAGCCGCGGTGGCGCTCGGCATCACCTTCGTGGCCCGGATGGCCGTCTGGGGCGCGATCTTCGGCGGTGGCAACGACCGCGACGGCGGCAACGCGTTCAGCGCGATCGCCATGATGATCCTCGCCCCGATCGCCGCGTACATGATGCAGGCGGCGCTGTCACGGAGCCGGGAGTTCCAGGCCGACGCCAGCGGTGCCCACCTCCTGCACGACGGCGAGCCCCTCGCCCGCGCCCTCGAGAAGATCGAGGCCTACGCGAAGCAGCGCCCGATGGACGTCAACCCCGCGCAGGCCCAGGCCTACATCATCAACCCGCTGACCGGCCGCAAATTCGAGTTCGCCGGTCTCTGGAACTCGCACCCGCCGACCGCCGAGCGCATCCGCCGGTTGCGCACCGAGGCGCACTGAACCGGATCAGCCCGACCGGCCCACTACCCTCCCGGCGGTGAAACGGACGTGGTCGGGAGCGTTGGTCGTCGTCGCGGTGGTCGGGTCGACCTGTGTCGGCGCGGTACCGGCGAGTGCGGCGACCAAGGTCCCCGCGAAGTGGGACCCCCGGGTCGTGCGGTACGTGCGCTTCGTCGAGAAGCACCGCAAGCTCGACTTCGAGCATCCGGTACCGGTGAAGTTCCTCGCCGACAAGGCTTTCGTGAAGGCGTACCAGGGCGACGACCCGAAGGTCACGAAGCGGGACCGCGCCGAGGCCGATCGGGTCGCCGGTCAGCTGCGGGCGTTCGGCCTGATCGAGGGCGACGTCGACCTGATCCAGTCGTCGCGTGACCTCGGTGCGACCGGGACCGTCGGGTTCTACGACCAGGAGAAGAAGGCGCTCTTCGTGCGGGGGACCGACCTCGACGACGTCGACGTCCGCGTCACGCTGGTCCACGAGCTCACCCACGCACTGCAGGACCAGCACTTCGACCTGACCAAG
The DNA here is from genome assembly GCA_963725775.1 of uncultured Actinomycetes bacterium. GTDB lineage: Bacteria > Actinomycetota > Acidimicrobiia > IMCC26256 > DASPTH01 > DASUAS01. The sequence continues at coordinate 547,677 of CAVRZT010000003.1, read as the reverse complement.
CTCGACCGCGGGGTGGAGACCTCGGGGGAAGACTTCGCGCTCACCGCGCTGGTCGAGGGCGACGCAACCAGCGTCGAGGACGACTACCTCTTCTCGTTGCCCGACGACGAGCAGGACGCCTACTTCGCGGCAGAGCCCGACGACACCGTCGACAGTGCCTCGACCGACTCCGCCGAGATCCCGCCGGTGCTCGACCTGTTCGTCGGTGGCCCCTACATCTACGGTTCGCGCTACCTCGCGGTCCTGCGCGACGCGGACGGCGTGAAGCGGGTGAACCGAGCGTTCGCGGAGCCGCCCACGTCGGAGGAGCAGATCATCGACCCGGTGGCGGCGAGCGCGGCGCAGGCGCCGAAGCGGATCCCCGCCCCGAAGCTCGCCCGCGACGAGAAGCGTCACGGTGACGTCGACGACTTCGGTGCGCTGAGCATGTACCTCGTGCTCGCGGCGCGCCTCGACCCGAAGGTCGCGCTCACCGCGGCCGAAGGGTGGGGCGGCGACCGCTACGTCGCCTACAGCAAGCGCGGCACCGACCAGGAGTGCGTCCGGGTCGCGATCCAGGGCGACACCGCAGCCGACACGCAGGAGATCGCCGACGCGTTCGACCAGTGGATCGCGGCCCTTCCCGACGGCGCCGCGTCGTTGCAGCGTGGTGCGGAGCGGTTGACGCTGACGGCGTGCGACGTCGGCGGGGTCACCGCGCCCACCGAGGCCACGCTCGACGCCGCCGTCGACCTGCTGGTGATCCGCGACGACATCGCGCTCGAGTTCCTCAAGGCCGACGCGCCCGCGAAGAGCGCACGCTGTGCCGCCGACCGGCTGGCGGGTGATCCGGAGTTCGTGCCGCTCTTCGAGCAGGACACCGATTTCACCGAAGACCAGCAGCAGCAGTTCGAGACGTTGATCGGCGCGGCGACCACCGGCTGCCGGAGCACCTGACGATCGAGGGGGTGCGGTCGGCGACCGCACCCCCTCGGATCAGCGTCTGTCGGTACCGGATACCGCTACGACTTGACCTGCGTCTTGAACGCGTCGAACCGCAGCTGCCCGAGGACGTCGGGGCGGTAGACCGGCTTGGTCACCTCGTCGGGGTTGTACGCGTTCACCGCCGGCGACCAGATCAGGAACTGGTGCAGCGCGTTCTTGACGATGTACTCGTCCATGTCGTGCCAGGTCTGCTCGTACTCCTTGGAACCCGCGCCGAGCTCCTTGAGCTTGGCGATGAAAGCGTTGAGCTTGGGGTCGTCGTAGCCGCAGGTGTCACCGATGCTGCCCGGTGCGAGGTTCCGGCTGACCTTGTCGAGACCGGCGCGCCGCAGCGGGATGAGCGCGGATGGCCACTTCTGGTCCGTGAAGAACTCCTGGACGATGTTCGTGGTGCTCGTCAGGTTCACCGTGATGCCGGCCTCGGCCATCTGCTCCTTGAGGATCTCGCCGACGCGGGTGGTGTCGGCGGTGGAGTTGGTCATCAGGTCGTAGGTGAGGTTCTCCTGGCCGGCCGCCTTGAGCAGCTGCTTCGCCTTCTTCACGTTGTGCTTGTAGTAGCCGTCGAGCTTCGGGTTGAAGTAGGCGCTCCCCGTGGTCCAGTCGGCCCACATCGGCTGGCTGGTGCCCTGGTAGAGGAGCTGGTTGATCTGGTCGCGGTCGACCGCGTAGTTGATCGCTTGGCGCACCCGGATGTCGTCGAACGGCGGCTTGCTCTTGCAGAGCGCGGCGTAGATCGCCGTGGTGTCACTCGGCTTCACGTCGACCTTGAGCCCCGCGCCGGTGAGGGCCTCGGTACCGGTGAGCCCACCCATCTGCGCCGCGTTGGTGATGCCGTCGAGCAGGGAGTTGATCGGGGCCTGCGGGTCCTGGTTGCTGGCCTGGATCATCTCGACCCCCGACAGCTTGATCTTGTTCTTCTCGAAGTAGTTCGGGTTCTTCTTGAAGACGGCCTTGCTCTCGGGCGTGAACGAGTCCAGCACGAACGGCCCCGCGCCCACCGGCTTCTGGTCGAGCGGGGTGCCGCTGTTCACCGCGGTCGGCGAGACGATGAACGTCTCCCCGTTGGCGAGCAGGTTGTAGAACTGGCCGGCGATCGGCGTCTTGAGCTTGATCGTGACCTTGGTCGGGCTGTCGACGGTGACGCTCTCGACCTCGTTCAGCTCCGCCCGCACCGCGCCCACGTTGTGGGCCGCGATGGTGCGCTCGATGCTGAACTTCACGGCCTCCGCGTCGAGCGGGGTGCCGTCGGAGAACTTGATCCCCGGCTTCAGCTCGACCACGATCGTCTGCGGATCGGTCGCGGTCGCCGACTTGGCCAGACCCGGCGAGTAGCTGCCGTCGGCGTTCTGGCGCATCAGGTTGTCGTAGAGCCACGTCTGCATGTACCAGTTGTCGGGGTTCGACGGGCTGATCGGGTCGAACTTCAACCCGCCGAAGCCGGTGAGGTCGTAGGGAATCCGGAGGACGCCACCGGAGTCGTTCGAGGACGCGGCCCCGGCGGAGCTCAGCGGTGTGGTCCATGCCGCGCCCAGTGCGACCGAGATCGCGATCACCGCGAACAAGCTGCGCGTCGAGCGTCGGCGCTTCATGTCCGCGCCCGACCTCTCCGAACGTCGTGCCATCGTGCGATACCCCCCACTGCGGTCTGCTGCATCCCGGTCGCGCGACCGAGGTCGGCGAACCTTAGCGTTCGGACTCGGTCCAATTTTCGTCACCCAGACCCAAGACCGTCATGCCTGCGAGCGCGGGGCCGTCGGTGTGCAGGTGGCACGCGACGGTCGTGCCGTCGGGGGTGGTGAACGCGGGAGGATCGATCGTGCGACAGGGTTCGAACGCGTAGCGGCACCGCGTGTGGAACCGGCATCCCGGCGGCGGCGCGGCGGGCGACGGGATGTCGCCCTGCAGCACGATGCGCTCGCGGTCGCGCTGGCGCGCCGGGTTGGGCACGGGGATGGCCGACAGCAGCGCCTCGGTGTACGGGTGCTTCGGTCGCTCGTAGACCTCGTGGGCCGGTCCCTGCTCGACGATGCGACCGAGGTACATCACCGCGATGCGGTCGCTCACGTGTCGCACCAGCGCGAGGTCGTGGGCGATGAACAGGTAGGCGAGGCCGAGCTCGTCCTGCAGGTCGCCGAGCAGGTTGATGATGTCGGCCTGGATCGACACGTCGAGGCTGCTGACGGGCTCGTCGAGCACCAGCATCTTCGGTGACAGTGCGAGCGCGCGAGCGATGGCGATGCGCTGCAGCTGTCCGCCGGAGAACTCGCGCGGGTAGCGGTTGCGGTGGTCGGGGTCGAGGCTGACCGTGCGCAGCAGGTCGCACACGCGTTCCTCGCGCGCCTGCTTGTCGAGGTCGAGGTAGTTGCGCATCGGCTCGGCCAGGCTGTCGGCGATCGTCGCCAGCGGGTCGAACGACGAGAACGGATCCTGGAACACGAGCTGCATGCCCCGGCGGAGCGAGCGCATCCGCCGCTGGGGCACCGCGGTGATGTCGGTGCCGTCGAAGGTGATCGTGCCGGCAGTCGGGTCGAGCAGGCGCAGGAGCACGCGCCCGACGGTCGACTTCCCCGAGCCGGACTCCCCGACCAGGCCGACCGTCCTGCCGGGTGCCACCGCGAGGTCGACGCCGTCGACCGCGCGCACGTGACCGACGGTGCGGCGCAGCACCCCGCGCCGGATCGGGAAGTGCTTCACGATGCCGGAGCCCTCCAGCAGTGCCTGGGTGGTCTCGACCGTTCCGATCGGGCCCGTCACTGCGCACCTTCCAGCGCGAGGTCGCCCACGCGGATACAGCGGGAGCGGTGGCCGTCGCCGACCGGTTCCAGCTCGACCGGTGTAGTCGTGCACGCGGGGATGGCGTACGGGCACCGCGGGTGGAAGCGACAGCCCGTCGGCATGTTGGTGGCGGCGGGCACGACCCCGGGGATCGACGCCAGTCGCTCGCCCGCGACGCCCGACTGCGGGATGGCGGCGAGGAGGCCCTCGGTGTACGGGTGTCGCGGCCGCGCGAAGAGCTCCTCGACGGAAGCTTCCTCCACCACCTGCCCGGCGTACATCACCAGCACGCGCGAGCACAGGTCGGCGACCACACCGAGGTCGTGGGTCACGAAGATCACCGCCATGCCGAGCCGTACCTGGAGCGAACGCAGCAGGTCGAGGATCTGGGCCTGCACGGTGACGTCGAGTGCGGTGGTGGGCTCGTCGGCGATGAGCAGCCGCGGTTCGCACGACAACGCCAGCGCGAGGAGCGCCCGCTGGCGCATCCCGCCGGACAGCTGGTGTGGGTAGTCCTTCATGCGGCGTTCGGGGTCCGGGATGCCCACGAGCTCGAGGAGCTCCCGGGCGCGTTCCCGCGCTGCCGACTTGCTCATCGATCGGTGCAGGCGGATGGTGTCGACGAGCTGGGTGCCGATGGTGAACGCGGGGTTCAGGCTCGTCATCGGGTCCTGGAACGCCATCGCGATCTCGTCACCACGGACCTTGCGCATGTCGTTGAACGACAGCGACAGCAGATCGCGGCCGTCGAACATCACCGACCCCGACGTGATGCGCCCGGGCGGCGACGCGACCAGGCGCATCACCGCGAGCGACGACACCGTCTTGCCCGAACCCGACTCGCCGACCAGCGCGACCACCTCACCGGCCGCCACGCCGAAGCTCACGTGGTCGACGACCGTGGCCGGGCCGGACTCGGTGAAGAACTCCACCGAGAGGTCCGACACCGAGAGCAGGTCGTCGGAGGGCGGGGGTGCGGGCGTGACCGCCGGCCGGGTCACGGTGGTGAGCCCGAGTCTGCCCTTCATGTGCTGCTTGCCTTTCGGCATGCCGAGGCCGAGCGAGTCGCGAATGCCGTCGCCGAGGGTGTTGAAGGCGAGGATGGTGAACACGAGTGCCAGGCACGGGATGTACACCTGCCACGGGTGCTCGCTCAACTCGAGTCGCGCGTCCTGGATCATGGTGCCCCAGCTCGACGTCGGTCGCTGCACACCGAAGCCGAGCAGGCTCAGCTGGGCCTCGGCGATGAGCGCGAAGCCGATGGCGAGCGACGCCGCCACGATCAACGGTGACGCGACGTTGGGGAGCACGCGCTTGCGCCGGATCCGGCCGGGCTTCGTCCCCATCGCGTGCGACGCCTCGATGAAGGTCTCCTCGCGGACGGCCAGCGTCTGCGCGCGGATCAATCGCGCGAAGCCGGGGATCATCACCAACGAGATGGCGAGGACCGCGTTCTCGAGCCCGGCGCCGAGCATGCCGACGACGGCCAGCGCGAGCACGAGCGGCGGGAAGCTGGCGAGGCCGTCCATGACGCGCATCAGCGTCACGTCGAGGCCGCCGCCGCGGAAGCCGGCGAGCAGGCCGATCGGGATCGCGAACAGCAGCGCCACGCCCACGATCTGGAACCCCGATCGCAGCGAGACCTGCGCGCCGTAGATGATGCGGCTGAAGGTGTCGCGGGCGAGGTGGTCGGTACCGAGCGGGTGATCCCAACTCGGAGTGTCGAACGGCGTGCTGCCGATGGCGTCGGGATCGTGCGGCGCGACCAGCGGCGCGAACACCGCGATCAGGACGATGAGCAGGAGGAAGGCCAGCGCGAACATCGCGGGCTTGTCGCGCAGCAGGCGCTTGAACGCCCTTCGCCACGGGCTCGGGGTGCGCGTCGCGACGACCCCCTCGTCGAGGGCGATCCCCGCGTCCTCGACGAGCATCGGGCTGGCGTCGACGTCGCCCGCGAGAGGCCCGTCGGCGAACGCGTCGAAGGGATGGTCGTCGCTCACGAGGCCCGCACCCGCGGGTTGAGGTAGCCGTAGCTGATGTCGACGATGAGGTTGAGCACCACGTAGATCACCACGAACGTGATGGTGACCGCCTGGATGACGGGCACGTCGGGCAGGGTGAGCGCGCGCAGCATGTAGGTGCCGAGCCCGGGGATGGCGAAGAGCTGTTCGATGATCACCACACCGCCGATGAGGCCGGCGAGCTGGAGGCCGAGCACGGTGACGGTGGGGATGGCCGCGTTCTTGAACGCGTACTTCACGACGGTCTTGCGCGTGCCGGTCCCGACCGAGAACGCGGTGCGCACGTAGTTCGAGTGCAACACGTCGATGAGCGCGGCCCGCGTCTGGCGCGCCACCGATGCCGCGGCGAGGACGCCCAGCGAGATCGCGGGCAGCACGATGTGATCGAACCAGCCACTCGGGCTGTCGCTGAACTTCTCGTAGCCGAGGGCGGGGAACCAGTCGAGCGTCAGCGCGAACACCTGGATGAGGAAGAACGCGAGCACGAAGTTCGGGATCGCGAGCCCGAAGCTCGTGCCGGTCACGCCGATGCGGTCGACGGGTCCGCCCGGGCGCATCCCGGCGAGGATGCCGAGCGGGATCCCGATGACCATGGCCACGAAGAGGCCGGCCAGCGCGAGCCCGAGCGACACGGGCAGGCGCTCCTTGATCTCCTCGGCGACCGACGGCCCGGTCTGGTTCAGGTAGGAGTGGCCGAAGTCGAGCTGGACGGCGTCGGTGAGCCAGTTCACGTACCGCTCGAGCACCGGCTGGTCGAGGCCGAGGTCCGCACGCACCTCGGCGATCTTCTCCGGGGTCGCGTTCGCGCCGCCGGCCACGGTTGTCGCCGCGTCACCGGGCACGAGCTCAACGAGCAGGAAGACGATGAACGACACCACGAGGAGCACCGGGATCAGGCTCAACAAGCGGCGCGCGATCATCGCCAGCATCGATTCGAGTCCCCCGGGGAAGCGGCGCGGCTGCGGCCGTCACCTTACGCGAGGCGCGCAACTCCGTACCGGGGCACCCAGCGCGGCGACCCACGCGCGAAAGATCAGTCGCGGAAGTTCGTGAACTGCAGCGGCACCGCGAAGTCGTGCTCCTTGAGCGCGGCGATGGCCGTCTGCAGATCGTCGCGCTTCTTGCCGCTCACCCGGAGCTGGTCGCCCTGGATCTGGTGCGACACGCCCTTGAGCCCGAGCTCCTTGATGAACTTGCCGATCTCCTTGGCCTTGTCGGTGGAGATCCCGACGTTGAGGCTGACGGTCTGGCGCACCGCGCCCTTCGACGCCTCCTCGATCTTGCCGTAGCCGAGCGCCTTGAGCGACACCTGGCGCTTCACCATCTTCTCCTCGAGCACCTGGGTGAGGGCGGTGAGGCGCGCCTCGCTCTCGGTGTTGAGCTCGATCTCCTTGTCCTTCAGCTCGATCGAGCTGCCGGTGTTCTTGAAGTCGTAGCGCGTGGAGATCTCCCGCGCGGCCTGGTCGACCGCATTGCGGACCTCCTGCATGTCGAGCTCGGAGACGACGTCGAAGGTGGGCATGGGCTGCTCTCCGGAAGGTCGGAACACTGGGAGGCGGGAACGGGCGGCCTGATATTGTACGCGCCCCCAGGGTCGGTACCCGAGTGGCCAAAGGGGGCAGTCTGTAAAACTGCTGAGCGATCTACGTTGGTTCGAATCCAACCCGGCCCACTCTCGTCCTCTCGCCCGCCGGGTACGGCGGGCCCTCTCGTTTCCAGACCTTCTCCTCTAGAGCATGCGTTGCATCTCGACGACGTCGAGCCAGCGGCCGAACTTGCGCCCGACCTCCCGTTCGGTGCCGACGAGCTCGAAGCCGCAGGCCGCGTGCAGGCGGATCGAGGCCTCGTTCTCGCCGGTGATCCGGGCGATGACGGCATGGAACCCGTGCGCGGCGGCCAGGCGGAGCAGCTCCTCGAGCAGCGCCCGACCGAGGCCGAGCCCCTGGTGGTCGTCGAGCAGGTACACGGAGTCCTCGACGGTGGTCGCGTACGCAGGCCGGGACCGGAAGGGCGACAGCGATCCGAACCCCACGATCGTGCCGTCGAGCTCGGCGACGACGGCGGGATGGCCGCCCGAGTGCTCGTCGAGCCACTGCACCTGCTCGTCGAGGGTGCGAGGGACCATGTCGAACAGGGCGGTCGACTCGGTCACGTAGTGGTTGTAGATGGCCCGGATCCCCGCGGCGTCGCGCCGCTCGGCGAGCCGGATCCCGGCGCCTTCGGCCCGCTCCCGCATCCTTCGCACGGTAGCGCGGACCCCTGCGTTGCTATCCTGTTCCGCTCCGCCCCCTTAGCTCAGTCGGCAGAGCACTTCCATGGTAAGGAAGGGGTCTACGGTTCAAGTCCGTAAGGGGGCTCTGCGATCCCGTCGGGGTCGTGCTAGGCGGTGTAGCTCAGTTGGTCAGAGCACGCGGCTCATAATCGCGGCGTCGCGGGTTCGAGTCCCGCCACCGCTACACATTCGGCACGGCGAGTGCAACAGGAGCGAGGCAATGGCGAGCGACAAGCGGGTCAAGGTGACCCTCGCATGCGAAGAGTGCAAGCGACGGAACTACATCACGATCAAGAACAAGACGAACGACCGTGAGCGGATCGAGATGAAGAAGTACTGCCGCTTCGACCGTCGGCACACGCTCCACAAGGAAACCCGCTGATCAGCGGCCTGGTACGGGTTGGTAACCCCGGCGGTCCCCGGTGAGTCACAGATGACCACCAACGAACTGCCGAGGGAGCCGAACGAGCTCGACCGGTTGGTCGCCGCCGCCCGCGGTGGTGACCGACCGGCCTTCGACGAACTGGTCCGCCGGACCTACGTCGACACCTACACGCTCGCGATGCGTCTCACGGCCCACGAGGAGGACGCTCGCGACGTGGTGCAGGAGACCTATCTCCGGGCCTGGAAGGGCCTCAACGGCTTCCGTGGTGACGCGCAGTTCACCACGTGGCTCTACCGCATCACCGCGAACACCGCGTACACCACGGTCAAGCGGCGTCGCCGCCACCGGGTCGACGCCCTCGACGCCATGCTCGAGGAGCCGGTCGAAACCCGCATCGAGGCCCAGCCCGAGGAGTCGGCGGAGCAGTCGGCGATGCTGGCGCGGCTGGCGGGCGCGCTCGAGCACCTTCCGCCGAAGCTCCGCGTGCTGGTGGTGCTGAAGGACGTCTACGGCATGTCCCACGAGGAGATCGCCGACGAGCTCGGCATCTCGGTGTCGGCGGCCAAGGTGCGCCTGCACCGGGGCCGCAAGAAGCTGCGCGACCTCCTCTACGAGGACACGCCGCAGGAGGGGAGGCGAGAGCGTGCAGTGTGACGACGTCGCCCAGCTGCTCCCGGAAGCGGTCGAGAGCGGTGCCGCGGTCGAGCTGTCGGTCCAGCGGCACATCGAGAGCTGCCTGCGCTGCCAGGCCGAGCTCGCCCGCTACCGCAAGATGCTCCGCGGCCTCCAACTCCTGCGCACCCGCTACCTCGAGCCCGCGCCCGGCCTGCTCGCGCAGACCCTGGCTGCGATCGAAGAAGCGGGCGAACGCCACGCGGTCCGGTCGATCCTGTCGGGCCGCCGCCTGGCCTACGCCGGCGCCATCGGTGGTGCGGCGGTCGCGGCCGGCACCGCGGCCACGGTCATGATCGTGCACCGTTCGCGCCGCAGGGCCGTCCCCGCCACCTAGGGGGACCGGCCGACGGTGGCGGCAGGTCGCCTTCGGCGGCCGGGATCCTCACTGCTATCCTTTCGGCTCCGGCCCGACCGCGCCCGGAGGGCAGTAGCTCAATTGGTAGAGCACCGGTCTCCAAAACCGGCGGTTGGGGGTTCGAGTCCCTCCTGCCCTGCAGCGAACGACGACTTGCTCACGAGCATCCTGAGGACGGCGACGCCGTGTCGATGAACCGACAGACGAAGCGCATGATGGCGAAGCAGGGCACTGACAAGCCCAAGCGCGCCGACGGCGACAAGCGGCGCCCCCCGTCAGCAGCTCCGACCCGCGAGAAGATCGGCCCGCGCGAGTACCTCGGTGAGGTCAAGGGCGAGCTGCGCAAGGTGGCCTGGCCCACCCGTAAGGAAGTCATCAACTCGACGATCATCGTGTTGATCGCGGTCGTCGTGATGACCACCCTGATCTTCGGCTTCGACTACGCATCCTCCAAGTTCGTGCTCTTCCTCTTCGATTGAGCGACTCCATGACTGCTGTTTTTCCCGCACCTGACGACAACCCCGACGAGAACGCCGTCGACGAGATCGTCGAGATCGTCGAGGTGGTCGAGCCCGGCGACCTCGCCGAGGCCGAGCTGATCGATGTCATCGACGACGAAGACGACGAGGAGATCGCGCCGCGCGAGCCGAGCCCCTACGAGCGGCCGGGCGACTGGTTCGTGGTGCACACGTACGCGGGCTACGAGAACAAGGTCAAGCAGAACCTGGCCAGCCGCGTGCGCTCGATGAACGTCGAGGAGCAGATCTTCGAGGTCGTCATCCCGATGGAAGACGTCATCGAGTTCAAGGGCGGCCGCAAGGTCGTCGTCCAGAAGAAGGTGTTCCCGGGCTACCTGCTCGTGCGCATGGCGCTCGACGACGACTCCTGGTACGTGGTGCGCAACACGCCCGGCGTCACCGGCTTCGTCGGCAACGGCGCCCGGCCCACGCCGCTGTCGCGCAAGGAGGTCGAGAACATCCTCGGCTCCGGTGCGGCGGTCGAGCCGGGCCAGGAGAAGAAGGTGCGGCCGCGGCTGGAGTACGAGGTGGGCGAGCAGGTGCGGGTCACCACCGGCCCCTTCGCCGACTTCAACGGCGCGATCTCCGACATCGACGTCGCCCGTTCGAAGCTCACCGTGCTGGTGAACATCTTCGGCCGGGAGACCCCGGTCGAACTCGAGCTCGGCCAGGTGGCAAAGCTGTAGGAACGGAGGGGACCTCCGACCTGCGGCGCGCCAGCTGTCCGGCGCACGCGGCGACGAGCGAGCCGGAGGCGGGCGAAGGAGCTCGCCCGCGAACGAACGACCGCGAGCCGGGTACCCCGGCTCGCAGAGAGAGAGCGAAGGAAAGATGGCGAAGAAGAAGCTCGCGGCGATCGTGAAGATCCAGATCCCGGCGGGTCAGGCGACCCCGGCTCCGCCGGTGGGTACTGCGCTCGGACCGCACGGCATCAACATCATGGACTTCTGCAAGGCGTACAACGCGGCGACCGAGAACCAGCGCGGCATGGTGATCCCGGCGGAGATCTCGATCTTCGAGGACCGCTCGTTCACGTTCGTCACCAAGACGCCGCCGACCCCGTTCCTGCTCCGGCAGGCCGCAGGGATCGAGAAGGGCGCGGCGAACCCGCGTACCGACAAGGCGGGCAAGGTCACGAGCGCGCAGGTACGCCAGATCGCCGAGACCAAGATGCCCGACCTCAACGCCATCGACCTCGACGGCGCCATCGCGCAGGTGGCGGGCACCGCCCGCTCGATGGGCATCGAGATCAGCGGCTAGTTACTTCCGTTCACCCCCGGCCGAGGACCTCGTGGCCGGATCCGGGTCCATCGAGGGAGCCCCGACCAAGGAGCGCAGCAATGACCAAGCCCGGCAAGAAGTCCGTCGACGCACACCGCCGTTACGACCGCGAGCAGGTGTTCGTCCCGGCCGAGGCCCTCGATCTGGTGAAGTCGATGGCCACCCGCAACTTCGACGAGACCGTCGAGGCGGCGTTCCGCCTCGGCGTCGACCCCCGCAAGGCCGAGCAGATGATCCGTGGCACGGTGTCGCTGCCGCACGGCACCGGCAAGAGCGTGCGCGTCGCGGTGTTCGCGGCCGGTGACGCGGCGCGTGAGGCGGAAGAGGCCGGGGCCGACGTCGTGGGTGCCGACGACCTCATCGCCCGGGTCGAGGGCGGGTTCCTCGACTTCGACATCGCCATCGCCACCCCCGACCTCATGGGCCAGGTGGGCAAGCTCGGTCGCACCCTCGGCCCGCGCGGCCTGATGCCCAACCCGAAGACCGGCACCGTCACCACCGACGTCGGCAAGACGGTGGCGGAGTTCAAGGCGGGCAAGGTCGAGTACCGCACCGACCGCTACGGCAACGTGCACGTGCCGCTGGGGAAGGCGAGCTTCGAGACGACCGCCCTGCTCGAGAACTACTACGCCGTGCTCGACGAGCTGCTCCGGGCCAAGCCGGCGTCGGCGAAGGGCCGGTACCTCAAGGCGGTGACCGCGAGCTCGACCATGGGCCCGGGCGTCAAGGTCGACCCGACCGCCACCCGCCTCGACGAGCACACGTTGGCGGCCTCGTAGTAGCATCGTCGTTCCACAACTTCATCAGCCACAGACCTCCGGTCTCTTCGAGGTAATGGGTCGCAGCCCCCGGGCCTGCGTCCGCCGGACGAGGCGCTCTCGTACTGATCGGGACGTCCCGCGTGTCTGCGGCGACGTCCCATTCATTTCTGCGAGAGGCAACCAGATGGCGAGACCCGAGAAGGTCGCGGTCGTCGACGAGATCCGCACCAAGTTGGCGGAAGCCGACGCGACCGTGCTCACCGAGTACCGCGGGCTGACCGTCCACGAGCTGGCCGACCTGCGTGGATCGCTGCGGGGGACGGGCACGGAGTACAAGGTGTTCAAGAACTCACTGGCGCGCCGCGCGATCGAAGGCGCGGGCTACGACGAGATCACGTCGATGTTCGAGGGCCCCGTCGCCCTCGCGTTCGTGCGGGGCGACGCCGCGGCTGCGGCCAAGGCGCTGCGCGACTTCGCCAATGTCAACCCGGCGCTGGTCGTCAAAGGTGGGCTGCTCGGCGAGCGGGTCATCTCCCCGGTCGACATCAACGCGCTGGCCGACCTGCCGTCGCGTGAGGTCATGCTCACGCAGATCGCGGGCATGTTCCAGGCCCCGCTCACCAAGGCGGCCGGGCTGTTCCAGGCGTTCACCCGCAACTTCGCCTACGGCGTGCAGGCGCTGATCGACGAGCGTGTCGCCGCCGGCGAGGCCCTCCCCGAGGCGACGTCGGAAGCGGAAGCCGACGTCGAGGCGCCTGCCGCCGAAGTCGAGGTCGAAGCGCCCGCCGGCGAGGCGGAGGCCGAGGCGGCTCCCGAGTCCACCGAGTCCGAGTCCACCGAGTCCGAGTAACTGGAAGAAAAGAGCAACCCAATGGCAACCCTGACCACCCCCGAGCTCCTGGACGTCTTCAAGAACATGACGGTCCTCGAGTTGAACGACTTCCTCAAGGCCTTCGAAGAGGAGTTCGGCGTGACCGCCGCGGCTCCGGTCGCGGTCGCCGCGGCCCCCGCTGCCGGTGGCGGCGGCGGCGACGCCGGCGCAGCCGAGGAGAAGGACGAGTTCGACGTCATCCTCGAAGCCGCCGGTGACAAGAAGATCCAGGTCATCAAGGAGGTCCGGGCGATCGTCGCGGGCCTGGGCCTGAAGGAAGCCAAGGACCTCGTCGACGGCGCCCCCAAGCCGGTGCTCGAGAAGGTCTCGAAGGAAGACGCCGAGAAGGCGAAGGCGCAGCTCGAAGAGGCCGGCGCCACCGTCACCCTCAAGTAGTCAGGCGCGCCGGCCGGTCCGGCGCCCGAACCGCCAAAGGTAGCGATCGGTTGCATCCGTGCAACAGGTCGCTACCTTTTGCGTTGTCGGGCGCGGCGGGGGACGGGGTGAAACCGATGGCGATGCGCATCCCCAAGGTCAGGTACGCCGACGCCGACGGCGTGAGCATCGCCTACGAGGTGCGGGGCGACGGACCGTACGACGTGGTGCGCATCTCGGGCGTCTTCCCGAGCATCCTCGCGCGGGCAATCGTCCCCGCCTTCGGCCAGGGTGACGACGCCCTTGCGGACTCCGCCCGGGTGATCGTCGTCGACCGCCGCGGCACGGGGATGTCGGATCCGCTGAGCGAGGGATCGCTGGCGCCGCTCGAGCAGCAGGTCGCCGACATCGTCGCGGTCATGGACGACGCGGGCTCGGAACGAGCCGTCATCTGGGGTGCCGCCGACGGCGGGCAGGTGGCCATGCTGTTCGCCGCCATGTACCCCGAGCGGGCGACGGCGTTGGTGCTCACGAACGCGTTCGCACGGTGGTTCCGATCAGACGACCATCCGTTCGGCCCGCCCGAGGAGCAGCGCGAGCATCTCGCCGAGGTGGCGCGCCGGCACTGGGGCGACCCTGAGAACCCGTGGGGCATCATGATCGCCGCGCCGAGCCGGCAGGACGACCCGGCGTTCCGGGAGCAGTTCGCGTTCGTGCAGTCCATCAGCGCCAGCCGGGCCGCGGCGGCAGCGACATTCTTCGCGCCGGGGAACGACATCCGCGCCGTGCTGCCGTTGATCCAGGCCCGCACGCTCGTGGTCGTTCCAGCCGAGACGCCCTTCGGTGTCGACCGCGCGGGATTCCTCGCCGATCTGATTCCGAACGCCGAGGTGGCGACCTTCCCCGGCACCGACATGTTTGAATCGTCCATCGTCGCTGCCATGATCGAGGAGTTCGTGACCGGCGCTCCGCCCACGCCGGTCAGCGACCGGGTGTTGGCCACGGTGATGTTCACCGACATCGTGGGGTCGACCGATCGGTTGGCCGCGGTCGGCGACCGCGCGTGGCGGACCGAGCTCGACCGTCACGACGCGATGGTCCGTGAGTGCCTCGCGGCCACCGGAGGTCGCGAGGTCGACACCGCGGGTGACGGCTTCTTCGCGGTGTTCGACGGGCCGGCCCGCGCGGTCCGGTGCGCCGAGGCGATCATCATCGGTGCGCGCGCCCTGGGCATCGAGATCCGCGCCGGCGTCCACGTCGGCGAGTGCGAGGTGCGGGGCGATGGCTACGCCGGGATCGCGGTGCACACGGGTGCCCGCATCGCCGCGCTGGCCGAGGCGAACGAGGTGCTGGCCTCCCGGACGGTGAAGGACCTGGTCGCGGGGTCCGGGATCGAGTTCGAGGACCACGGGGTGCACGAGCTCAAGGGGGTCCCGGAGCCGTGGCAGCTGTACCGGGTGTTGCCGGCGTAGCGAGGACCCACTCCAGGAACCGGGTCCACTCGTCGAACGCGGTGGCGGCGTCCATGGCGGCGACGGCGAGACGGTCACGGCCGGCCCGCCCGACCAGGGCGTCGGCCAGCCAGTCGGGGACCGGCGCGCGGAGGCGGTCGCGTGGGACGGGTCGCGCCCCGGTGAGGCGTCCGAGCCGGCGGACGACCCGCGCCATCGTGACCTGCTCCGACGGGTCGGCGGCGCGGATGCGCTCGAGCGTCTCGGCGTAGGCCTCACCGTCGCTGCGGGCGCCGTCGACCCAGACCGCGCGGACGGTCACCGTGTCGCCCTGCGCGTCGTGCACGATCCGGGCGGCCCCGTCGAGCGCGCCGAGCACCCGGTACCCGGTGCGCTCGTCGACCAACGGCGTACCCGCCTCGGGTTCCGACTCGAGCAGCCGGAGCCGCCCGAGCACCAGGGCGGCACCCACCGGCCCGGCCCGGCGCAGGTCGTCGAGCGCGGGTTCGGTGAGCAGGACCCGGGCCACGGTGCCGGCCTCAGCCGCGCCGGGCCCGGCCGAACGCGTCGACCACGTCGTCGAGCGGGCTGCGCCGGCCGTCGTCGTCGGCGGCGCGGGCCACGGCCAGGGCCAGGTCGCGCAGGTCGTCGCGCAGCTGTTCGAGCTCGGTGAACCGCTCGTGGCCGACGACCGCGGCCACCGGCCTCCCGTGCCGCACCACCACGACCTCGGTCCCGTGGGCGGCGTCGGCCACCAGCCGGGCCACACCCCGCCGGCTCGCCTCGGTGACGCTCAGTCGCTCGGTCGCTGCCATCCTATGACTGTACAGTTTTCTGCACAGAGTCGGCAGGGAACCTTGACCCCGGCAGGGGCCTGTCGTATCCTGCCGCCAGCACGCAGACCCGTCAGGGTCTGTTTTCCCCTGCTCTTGCACGGGAACATCCCGGACACTAGAGTGTTCAACAGTCGTGTGTGCCCGGCCGTGCCTTCGTTGAGTTCCTCCATTCGGAACGCGCGCGCCCGCAACCCGATCGTTCCTTCCCTCTGAACCCCAGGAGCAACGTTGGCTTCCCTCGCGTCCCGCGAACGCCTTTCCTTCTCCAAGCTGCGCGAAGTGCTCGAGCTGCCCGACCTGATCGCAGTGCAGCGGGAGTCGTTCGAGTGGTTCCTCGAGCAGGGTGTCGCCGAGGTCCTCTCCGACATCTCGCCGATCGAGGACTTCACCGGCCAGCTCAAGCTCGAGCTCTCCGACCACATCTTCGACCCGCCCAAGTACTCGGAAGACGAGTGCCGCCAGCGCGACATGACCTACGCGCGGCCGCTCTTCGTCACCGCGCGGTTCATGAACGCGCAGACCGGTGAGATCAAGGAGCAGACGGTGTTCATGGGCGACTTCCCCATGATGACGGACCGCGGC
Organism: uncultured Actinomycetes bacterium; assembly: GCA_963725775.1. GTDB lineage: Bacteria > Actinomycetota > Acidimicrobiia > IMCC26256 > DASPTH01 > DASUAS01. The sequence goes on along the minus strand of CAVRZT010000003.1, from coordinate 531,535 downwards.
ACCTTCATCATCAACGGCACCGAGCGCATCGTGGTGTCGCAGCTCGTGCGGTCGCCGGGTGTGTACTTCGGCTTCGGCGCCGACAAGACGTCGCCCGAGAAGGACGTGTTCGACGCCAAGATGATCCCGGGCCGCGGCGCGTGGCTCGAGTTCGAGGTCGACAAGAAGGACATCGTCTACGTCCGCATCGACCGCAAGCGCAAGCAGCCCGTCACCGTGCTGCTCAAGGCGCTCGGCTTCGGCGACACGCCCGAGGAGCTCGCCAACCTCATCGTCGACGCGCAGGGCAACCCCTACCAGTCGATGCTGAACACGCTCGAGAAGGACCACACCGAGGACGCCGACGCCGCGTTCATCGACATCTACCGCAAGCTGCGCCCGGGCGAGCCCCCGACCCCCGACTCGGCGCGTGCGCTGCTCGAGAACCTCTTCTTCAACCCCAAGCGCTACGACATGGCCAAGGTCGGACGCCACAAGGTGTCGAAGAAGCTCCGCGACGAGTACGCCAAGCTCCCGCTCAAGCGCTACGACCTCACGATCCCCAACGCCGACCCCGAGGCCGGTCCGGTCGACTACCAGCTGTCGAAGGCCGACATCCTCGCCACGGTGTCGTACATCGTGAAGCTCCACAACAACGACGCCGACTACTACCCCGACGACATCGACCACTTCGGCAACCGCCGGGTGCGCTCGGTCGGTGAGCTGATCCAGAACCAGGTGCGCGTCGGGCTCTCCCGCATGGAGCGGGTCGTGCGCGAGCGCATGACCACCCAGGACGTCGAGGCCATCACCCCCCAGACCCTGATCAACATCCGCCCCGTCGTGGCGGCGATCAAGGAGTTCTTCGGGTCCAGCCAGCTCAGCCAGTTCATGGACCAGACGAACCCGCTGGCCGGCCTCACCCACAAGCGCCGTCTCTCGGCCCTCGGTCCGGGCGGTCTATCGCGTGAGCGCGCCGGGTTCGAGGTGCGAGACGTGCACCCGAGCCACTACGGCCGGATGTGCCCGATCGAGACGCCGGAAGGCCCGAACATCGGCCTCATCGGGTACCTCGCGAGCTACGCGCGCATCAACCGCTTCGGCTTCATCGAGACGCCGTACCGCCGGATCAAGAACGGCGTCGCCCTCGACGAGGTCGAGTACCTCGCCGCCGACGACGAAGACCGCTACGTCATCGCCCAGGCGAACGCCAACATCGACGACAAGGGCCGCTTCCTCGACGACCGCGTGCTCGTACGCGCCGGTCGCGGTGAGCTCGCGTTCGTCGACCCGCACGCGGTCGACTACATGGACGTGTCGCCGAAGCAGATCGTGTCGGTGGCGACCGCGCTCATCCCGTTCCTCGAGCACGACGACGCCAACCGCGCGCTCATGGGCGCCAACATGCAACGCCAGGCCGTCCCGCTCCTGCGGGCGACCGCGCCGTTCATCGGCACCGGCGTCGAGGGCCGCGCCGCCCGCGACGCGGGTGAGGTCATCCTGGCCAAGGGCGACGGCACCGTGGTCGACGTCACCGGCGACACCGTCGTCGTCGACTACGAGGGCCAGCGGGGCAGCACCACGCACCGGCTCTCCAAGTTCCGTCGTTCGAACCAGGGCACCTGCATCAACCAGAAGCCCCGGGTCGACATCGGCGACACGGTGAAGCAGGGCGAGGTCATCGCCGACGGCCCGTCGACCCACGAGGGCGAGCTCGCGCTCGGCAAGAACCTCCTCGTGGCGTTCATGCCGTGGAAGGGCCACAACTACGAGGACGCCATCGTCATCTCCGAGCGCCTGGTGAAGGACGACGTCCTCACGTCGATCCACATCGAGGAGCACGAGATCGACGCCCGCGACACCAAGCTGGGCGCCGAGGAGATCACCCGCGACATCCCGAACCTCTCGGAGGACATCCTCAAGGACCTCGACGAGCGCGGCATCATCCGCGTCGGCGCCGAGGTCGGCCCCGGCGACATCCTCGTCGGCAAGGTCACGCCCAAGGGCGAGACCGAGCTCACCCCGGAGGAGCGCCTCCTGCGCGCCATCTTCGGTGAGAAGGCCCGTGAGGTGCGCGACACGTCGCTGAAGGTCCCGCACGGCGAGACCGGCAAGGTCATCGACGTCCGCCTGTTCTCCCGCGAAGACGGCGACGAGCTCCCGCCGGGCGTGAACCAGCTCGTGCGGGTGTACGTCGGCCAGAAGCGCAAGATCAGCGAGGGCGACAAGCTCGCCGGCCGTCACGGCAACAAGGGTGTGATCTCCAAGATCCTCCCGGTCGAAGACATGCCGTACCTCGCCGACGGCACGCCTGTCGACATCGTGCTCAACCCCCTCGGTGTGCCGAGCCGCATGAACGTGGGTCAGGTGCTCGAAGCGCACCTGGGCTACGCGGCGCGTCACGGGTGGGAAGGCACGCGCACCGTGCCGCCGGCCCTGAAGAAGACCCGCACCGTCACCGAGCCCGCGGTCTGGGTGTCGACGCCGGTGTTCGACGGCGCCCACTGGGACGAAGTCGAGCAGTCGGGTGAGCAGGGCACGATCGAGCACCTGTTCGAGACGATGCACGCCGACGGCGCGGGCGACCGCCACCTGGTCGGCACCGACGGCAAGGCCACGCTCTACGACGGCCGCACCGGCGAGGCGTACGACCGCCCCGTCACCGTCGGCTTCGTCTACATCCTGAAGCTATCGCACCTCGTCGACGACAAGATCCACGCCCGGTCCACCGGCCCGTACTCGATGATCACGCAGCAGCCGCTGGGTGGGAAGGCGCAGTTCGGCGGTCAGCGCTTCGGTGAGATGGAGGTGTGGGCCCTCGAGGCCTACGGCTCCGCGTACGCGCTGCAGGAGATCCTCACCATCAAGTCCGACGACGTGCTCGGCCGCGTGAAGGTCTACGAGGCCATCGTCAAGGGCGAGAACATCCCCGAGCCCGGCATCCCCGAGAGCTTCAAGGTGCTCATCAAGGAGATGCAGGCGCTCTGCCTCAACGTCCGCGTCATGAACGAGGCGGGCGAGGAAGTGGAGATCCGCGAGCTCGACGAGGACGCCTTCCGGACCACGGAATCGCTCGGCATCGACCTGTCGCGGCCCGAACGGGGCACCGACGAGGAAGACGAGCAGCGCCGGCGCCAGCCCGCCTACTAGTCAACCGCCAGACCAGCCAGCTGCAATCCGAACTGCACTGACGCACGCCACGAGAAGACGAACAGAAGCGAGGGACCTGTGCTCGACGTGAACGACTCCGCCCAGCTGTCGATCGCGCTCGCCACCGCGGACCAGATCCGCACGTGGTCGAACGGTGAGGTCAAGAAGCCGGAGACGATCAACTACCGCACGCTCAAGCCCGAGAAGGACGGACTCTTCTGCGAGAAGATCTTCGGTCCGACGAAGGACTGGGAGTGCTACTGCGGCAAGTACAAGCGCGTCCGGTTCAAGGGCATCATCTGCGAGCGCTGCGGCGTCGAGGTGACGCGCTCGAAGGTCCGGCGCGAGCGCATGGGCCACATCGAGCTCGCCGCTCCGGTCACGCACATCTGGTACTTCAAGGGCGTGCCGAGTCGCCTCGGCTACCTCCTCGACATCGCGCCGAAGAGCCTCGAGAAGGTCATCTACTTCGCGGCGCACATCATCACGTGGGTCGACGACGAACGCCGGCACAAGGACCTCGAGCAGCTCGAGGGTGACATCCGCGCCGAGATCGGCGACGTCGAGCGCGAGCGCGAGCTCGAGATCCGCAAGCGCGACGAGGAGTACGAGGGCGAGCTCAAGGAGCTCGAGGAGCGCGACGCCAAGAAGAACGAGCTGGAGCGGGCCGAGAAGGCGCGCAACAAGGACTACGAAGACATCCGCGCCCGCGCCGACGCCGAGATCGAGTTCCTCAAGACGGTGTGGGACACCTTCAAGGGGCTCTCGCCCAAGCAGCTCGTCGACGACGAGCGCGTGTGGCGCGACCTGCAGGACCGCTACGAGGAGTACTTCCAGGGTGGCATGGGGGCGGAGTCCATCAAGGACCTCATCTCCCGCATCGACATGGAGGCCGAGGAGCAGTTCCTCAAGGACACCATCCTCACCTCGAAGGGCCAGCGCAAGGCCAAGGCGATCAAGCGGCTCAAGGTCATCTCGGCGTTCAACCGCGTCGACGACGACGACCGCAAGATCAACTCGCCGATGGGCATGGTGCTCGACGCGGTCCCGGTGATCCCGCCCGACCTGCGCCCGATGGTGCAGCTCGACGGTGGTCGCTTCGCCACGTCCGACCTCAACGACCTGTACCGCCGCGTCATCAACCGCAACAACCGGCTGAAGCGGCTCCTCGACCTCGGCGCGCCCGAGATCATCATCAACAACGAGAAGCGGATGCTGCAGGAGGCCGTCGACGCGCTGTTCGACAACGGCCGCCGCGGGCGCCCGGTCACGGGCCCCGGCAACCGCGCGCTCAAGTCGCTCTCCGACATGCTGAAGGGCAAGCAGGGCCGGTTCCGTCAGAACCTGCTCGGCAAGCGCGTCGACTACTCCGGCCGTTCGGTCATCGTCGTCGGCCCGCAGCTCAAGCTGCAGCAGTGCGGTCTGCCCAAGCAGATGGCGCTCGAGCTGTTCAAGCCGTTCGTGATGAAGCGGCTCGTCGACCTCGAGTACGCGCAGAACATCAAGTCGGCGAAGCGCATGGTCGAGCGTGCCCGCCCGCAGGTGTGGGACGTGCTCGAAGAGGTGATCAAGGAGCACCCGGTGTTCCTGAACCGGGCGCCCACGCTCCACCGTCTCGGCATCCAGGCCTTCGAGCCGGTGCTGGTCGAGGGCAAGGCGATCCAGATCCACCCGCTGGTGTGCACCGCGTTCAACGCCGACTTCGACGGCGACCAGATGGCCGTGCACCTGCCGCTCTCCGCCGAGGCGCAGGCCGAGGCGCGCATCCTCATGCTGTCGGCGCACAACATCCTGTCGCCGGCGCACGGTCGTCCGATCACCGTCCCGACGCAGGACATGATCATCGGCGCCTACTACCTCACCGAGACCAACGACGGCACCGGCGGCGGCCGGGCGTTCTCGTCGCTCGACGAGGCGGTCCTCGCGTACGACGAGCGGCTCGCGCCGGCCACGTCCGACGACGAGCGGTTGTCGCTGCACGTGAAGATCAAGGTGCGCATGCCCGGCGCGCGCTTCCCGGCCGACCGGTTCCCGGTCCGCGACGAGGAGCACCCCGACGCCATCGTGCTGCGGCGCAACGGGAACAACGGTGACTCGACCGTCCTGGTCGAGAGCACCCTCGGGCGGTTCCTCTTCAACGAGGCGTTCCCGGCCGACTTCCCGTTCCACGACGACGCGGTCAAGAAGCGCGACCTCACCGAGCTCGCCAGCAAGCTGGTGGAGGGCTACCCGCGAGCGGTCGTGGCCGAGAGCCTCGACAAGCTGAAGGACCTCGGCTTCGAGTTCGCGACCCGGTCCGGTCTCACCATCTCCATCTCCGACGTGCGGACGCCGGCCGCCAAGGCCGGTCTCCTCGAGCACTTCGAGGCGGAGGCCGACAAGGTCGAGACCCAGTACGACCGCGGCGTCATCACCGACGACGAGCGGCGCCAGAAGGAGATCGAGGTCTGGAGCGAGGCCACCGCACGCGTCCGTGACGCGATGCAGGCCGAGATGCGCCAGGACAAGTTCAACCCCATCGACATGATGGTGGGCTCGGGTGCACGCGGCAACGTGATGCAGGTGCAGCAGATCGCCGGTATGCGCGGTCTGGTGGCGAACCCCCGTGGTGAGATCATCCCGCGGCCGATCAAGTCGAACTTCCGTGAGGGCCTCTCGGTCCTCGAGTACTTCATCTCCACCCACGGTGCCCGCAAGGGTCTCGCCGACACCGCGCTGCGTACCGCCGACTCGGGGTACCTGACGCGTCGTCTCGTCGACGTCGCGCAGGAAGTGATCGTCCGCGAGGACGACTGCGAGAGCCCGCGTGGGATCTGGGTCGAGAACGTGAACGACGACCCCGAGAGCATCCGGATCCTCGAGACCAAGCTCCTCGGCCGTCAGCTCGTCGACGACCTGAAGCTGGCCGACGGCACCACGATGCCGCGGAACACCGAGGTCGGCGAGGTCGAGGTCCTGGCGCTCGCGTCCGACCCCGAGATCAACCGGGTGCGTGTGCGTTCGGTGCTCACCTGCGACTCGCTCAGCGGCGTGTGCGCGGCGTGCTACGGGATGATGCTGGCGACGGGCAAGCTCGTCGACCAGGGCGAGGCGGTCGGCATCATCGCCGCCCAGTCCATCGGCGAGCCCGGCACGCAGCTCACCATGCGGACCTTCCACACCGGCGGTATCGCGGGTGAGGACATCACGCACGGTCTGCCCCGCGTCGTCGAGCTGTTCGAGGCCCGCACGCCCAAGGGCGCGGCGATCATGGCCGAGAGCTCGGGCGTGGTCCGTCTCGGCGAGAACGAGAAGGGCGAGCGCGTGCTCACCATCGTCGCCGACGACGGCACCGAGGAGGAGCACGCGGTCATGCGTCGCACGCACCTCTTCCCCGGCATCGCCGACGGCGCCGAGGTCGTCGCCGGCCAGCAGCTCACCGGCGACCACAAGACCCCACTCGACCCGAAGAAGATCCTCGAGGTCAAGGGCATCCGTCAGACCCAGCAGTACCTCAGCGACGAGGTGCAGAAGGTGTACCGCGAGCAGGGCGTGTCGATCCACGACAAGCACGTCGAGGTCATCGTGCGCCAGATGCTGCGCCGGGTCGGCGTGTCGGAGTCGGGTGACTCGGTGTACCTGCCGGGCCAGAAGGCCGACGCCCGCGACTTCGCCAAGACCAACCAGGATCTCGTCGCCGAGGGCAAGCAGCCCGCGGAGGGTCGTCCCGAGCTCATGGGGATCACCAAGGCGTCGCTGGCCACCGACTCGTGGCTGTCGGCGGCGTCGTTCCAGGAGACCACGCGGGTCCTCACCGAAGCGGCCATCGAAGGCCGCAAGGACGGGCTGCACGGGCTCAAGGAGAACGTGATCATCGGCAAGCTGATCCCGGCCGGTACCGGCATGCCGCGGTACCGCGACATCATGACCAGCGCGCCCGACTACGAGCCGTTGCCGTTCTACTCGTCCGACACCGACCTGGAGTCCGACCTCGACCTCGCCGCCTGGCTGGCCGACACGAGCTCCACCGCGACTGCGCCGACCGAGCTCGGCGTGGCCGGGTTCGGTGCGGTCATCGACGACCCGGCCGCGGCGGAAGCCGCGATCGAGGCGCCGGCGACCGACTTCAACGCCGAGTTGGGCGACGCAGCCGGAAGCTGAACGGACTCGGGTTTGGCGGGAGGAAGGCTCAGGGCGCGCCGAACGCGGCGAAGCCGACCTCTCGCCGGAACTCGAAGCCCAGTGCCTCGTACACCCGGCGCGCCGGGTCGTTGTCGGCGGCGTGGTGGAGGAAGGGTGTCTCGTCGCGTTCGAGGATGCGCCGCGCCACGAGCGCGGTGAGCCCGGCGGCCAGCCCCCGACCCCGATGATCGGGCCGGGTGCACACCGCGCTCGACCTCGCAGAAGCCGGGGATGCGCAGGCGTTCGCCGGCCATCGCCACGAGCTCGCCGCCGTCGAACACCCCGAAGTAGTCGCCGAGCTCGATGGTCCGGACCGCGAACGGTCCCGGTCTCGTGAGCTCGATCAAGGCCAGCATCTCGCCGACGTCGGCCGGACCGAGGGCGCGGGCGTCGGGGGCGTCGACGGTCGCGAGCTCGCCCAGCACCATCTGGTGGCCGCGGCCGCCCCCGAGGCGCGCCCAGGCCGGGGGCGGGTCGGGGAGCTCGCCCCGGAACAGCACCGCGTGCCCACCCGGCCCGACCAGCGCCGCCAGGTCACGCCACGTCCCCTCGTCGGGCTCGCCGATCGCCCCGAACACCGAGACGTCGGGTAGGTAGCGCCGGGCCGTGCCCGCCACTTCGGCGAACGCTCGGTGGCGGGTGGTCAGCGCGTGCCAGACGGCGTTGTCGAGTACCGACGAGTTCACGAGTTCCGTCAGCAGGCGACAGCCGCGTTCCACGCGCGGCATGCCAGGGCGAGCTTGTCGGCATCGAGACGGCAGATCCGCTCCACGAGCAACGACTGGTCGATGAGGGTGGCGTTGTCGAACGACAGTGCGCATTCATCGGGCATGCCGTCGTCCGGCCCGATCCGGACCTCGGAGGGGATGCCCCTGATCGTCCGGGTCGCCGGTACGGCGAGCACCGTGCGCAGCACCGGGATCACCTCGTCGCGCGAGAACACGAGGAACGGACGTCGTCCGACCGACGGTTCCTCCCCCCAGCAGATGTCACCTCGCTGCAGGCCGATCACCATGGTTCCGCTGCGATCGCCCGCACCCCGGCGGAGCGTGCGACCGCGACGTCGTCGGCGGTCTGCGGCGCGCGGCGGTACCCGGCCACGATCGCATCGCCCTCCAACCGTCGGCGGACCGCTCGGCTGAGCTCCTCGACGTCGGCCGCCACGGCGTCGGCGACCGAGGCGTAGACCGCGGCGTCGACCAACCGTTCGAGCACCGCGTCGGACTCGGCCCGCACCGCTTCGATCGTCGAGGCCAGGACCGCGACCGGGCGGCCGTAGTCGGTCACGAGGAACGACTCACCGGCCTCGACCCGGCGTAGGTACCGGCTCGCCTGCTGCCGGAGCTCCCGGACGCCGATCTGCTCCATGGTGCTACAGCGTAGCACTCAACTCCGCCTTGGCGTGCGCCCTTGATTCCGGTAGCATGATGGGTCGGCCCAGCGTCGATTTCCTTCCGACCCGGCCAAATGCTTCCGCAATCCAAATCTCGAAGTCTGTTCCACGCGCGTAGGAGTCTTGTGCCCACGATCCAACAGCTCGTCCGCAAAGGACGGGAGACCAAGCCCGAGAAGTCGAAGACGCCCGCGCTGAAGGGTTCACCCCAGCGCCGCGGCGTGTGCACGCGCGTGTTCACCCACACGCCGAAGAAGCCGAACTCGGCGTTGCGCAAGGTCGCCCGGGTGCGCCTGACGTCGGGTATCGAGGTCACCGCCTACATCCCCGGCATCGGCCACAACCTGCAGGAGCACTCGATCGTGCTCGTGCGCGGTGGTCGTGTGAAGGACCTCCCGGGTGTGCGTTACAAGATCGTGCGCGGTGCGCTCGACGCCAGCGGCGTCGCCAACCGCAAGCAGGCCCGCAGCCGTTACGGCGCGAAGAAGGACGCCTGAGATGCCGCGCAAGGGACCCGCACCGCGGCGCGACCTCATGCCCGACCCGGTCTACCGGTCGGTCGTCGTCACCCAGGTCGTCAACAAGATCCTGCAGCGCGGCAAGCGCTCCATCGCCGAGAAGATCGTCTACGACGCGCTCGCCGACATCGAGAAGCGTTCGGGTGGCGACCCGGTCGCGGTGCTGAAGCGCGCGGTGGAGAACGTGCGCCCGGCACTCGAGGTGCGCAGCCGCCGCGTCGGCGGTGCCACGTACCAGGTGCCGGTCGAGGTGCGCCCGCGGCGCGCGACCACGCTCGCGATCCGTTGGATCGTCGGGTACTCGCGGCAGCGGCGTGAGAAGACGATGGCGGAGCGTCTGGCGAACGAGCTGATGGACGCGAGCAACGGGATCGGCGCGTCGATCAAGCGCAAGGACGACCTGCAGAAGATGGCCGAGTCGAACAAGGCGTTCGCGCACTACCGGTGGTGATGGCTGTGTCTCGGGTCGTGCTCAAGTACTTACTGCTCTAGGTCCGCTCTCTCTCCGGGGCGGCGCCGGCGCCGGACGGGCGCCACTCGGGCTGGCCCCTTCTCCCGAGCGAGACCCTGCGACGTCCCGCCTTCGGCGCAACGTCGCCCCTTCGGGGCGGGTCTCCTCGGCGGGGCCAACTGCCCGAGCGACGCCCGTCCGTCGCCTGCACCTGGCTGTTGTCCGCTGGTGGGAACACCGTGGGTCGGCGCAACGTTCACTGACAGTTCGACCTCCCCGGTCCCCTCGGGGGAGGAGAGAAGCAGAGAAGAAGTAGAGAAGAAGAGATGGCTGCAGAAGAGACTCAGGTCAAGACGAAGGGTGGACCGGTGATTCGGGAGGTTCCGCTCGCGCGTGTGCGGAACATCGGGATCATGGCGCACATCGATGCCGGGAAGACCACCACGACCGAGCGGATCCTCTACTACACGGGCCGTACCTACAAGATCGGCGAGGTCCACGAGGGCGCCGCGGTCATGGACTGGATGGTCCAGGAGCAGGAGCGCGGCATCACCATCACGTCCGCGGCCACCACCTGCAAGTGGCGCGACACGTGGATCAACATCATCGACACGCCCGGCCACGTCGACTTCACCGTCGAGGTCGAGCGCTCCCTGCGCGTCCTCGACGGCGCGGTCGCGGTGTTCGACGCGGTCGCCGGCGTGGAGCCCCAGACCGAGACGGTGTGGCGCCAGGCCAACAAGTACAACGTGCCGCGCATGTGCTTCGTCAACAAGATGGACCGCATCGGCGCCGACTTCTACCGCTGTCTCGACATGATCAAGGACCGCCTCGACGCCAACACCGCGGTGGTGCAGCTGCCGATCGGGGCCGAGAGCGAGTTCCAGGGGGTCATCGACCTCCTCACGATGCGCGCGCTCGTCTGGGAAGACGGCATGGGTGAGAGCTACGAGGAGCAGGACATCCCCGCCGCGCTCCAGACCGAGGCCGACGAGTGGCGACACCAGCTCGTCGACGTCGTGAGCCAGTACGACGAGAACGTGCTCGAGAAGTACGTGTCGGAAGAAGAGATCACCGCCGAGGACCTCCGCACCGCGATCCGCAACGCCACCGTGTCCGGCGAGGTCGTGCCCGTGCTCTGCGGCACCGCGTTCAAGAACAAGGGTGTGCAGCCGCTGCTCGACGCGGTCGTCGACTACCTCCCGAGCCCGCTCGACATCGACGCGATCAAGGGTCTCGACGTCAAGCTCGAGCACGACCTCGAGCGTCAGGCCGACGACGACGAGCCGTTCGCCGCGCTCGCGTTCAAGATCATGAGCGACCCCTACGTGGGCAAGCTCACCTACTTCCGCGTCTACTCGGGCAAGCTCTCCGCGGGGAGCCCGGTGCTCAACGCGACCAAGGACAAGAAGGAGCGCATCGGCCGCCTCCTGCAGATGCACGCGAACCACCGGGAAGACAAGGAGGCCGTCTTCGCCGGCGACATCGTCGCCGCCGTCGGCCTCAAGAACACCACCACCGGTGACACGCTCTGCGATCCCGCGCACCCGATCGTGCTCGAGCGCATGGAGTTCCCCGAGCCGGTGATCTCCGTCGCGATCGAGCCGAAGACCAAGGTCGACCAGGACAAGCTGGGCAAGGCGCTGAGCGCGCTCTCCGAGGAGGACCCCACCTTCCAGGTGCGGACCGACGACGAGACCGGTCAGACCATCATCGCCGGCATGGGCGAGCTGCACCTCGACGTGCTCGTCGACCGCATGGTGCGCGAGTTCTCGGTGGCCGCGAACGTGGGCAAGCCCCAGGTCGCGTACCGCGAGACCATCACCACGCCGGTCGAGAAGATCGAGGAGCGCTACATCCGCCAGACCGGCGGCAAGGGCCAGTACGGCCACGTGGTCATCTCGCTGGAGCCCACCGGCCCCGGCGGCGGCTACGAGTTCGTCGACAAGATCACCGGCGGCGTCATCCCGCGCGAGTACATCCCCGCGGTCGACGCCGGCATCCAGCAGGCGATGGAGGGCGGTGTGGTCGCGGGCTACCCGCTCGTCGACATCCGGGTCATCCTCACCTTCGGGTCGTACCACGACGTCGACTCCAGCGAGATGGCGTTCAAGATCGCCGGCTCGATGGCGTTCAAGAAGGCGGCCAAGGCGGCCAAGCCGGTGCTGCTGGAGCCCATCGAGAACGTCGAGGTGGTGACGCCCGAGGACTACATGGGCGACGTCATCGGCGACCTGTCGTCGCGGCGCGGCCGGGTCGAAGGAATGGAGCAGCGGGGCACCTCTCACGTCATCCGGGCCCAAGTGCCCCTCGGAGAGATGTTCGGCTACGCTACTGACCTTCGCTCGCGCACCCAGGGTCGCGCGACGTACACCATGCAGTTCGACTCGTACCAGCAGGTACCCGAGTCGATCGCCGAAGAAATCGTCAAGCGCGTACGCGGCGAATAGCTCACGAAAGCAAGGGAGTAAGGGACAGCCATGGCCAAGGCGAAGTTCGAGCGGACGAAGCCGCACCTCAACATCGGGACCATCGGTCACATCGACCACGGGAAGACGACGTTGACCGCGGCGATCACCAAGGTGATGGCCGACAACGACCCCAACAACAACTCCTTCTACGCCTTCGACCAGATCGACAAGGCGCCCGAGGAGAAGGCGCGCGGCATCACCATCTCCATCGCGCACGTCGAGTACGAGACGCCCAACCGTCACTACGCGCACGTCGACTGCCCCGGGCACGCCGACTACATCAAGAACATGATCACGGGTGCCGCGCAGATGGACGGCGCGATCCTCGTGGTCGCCGCGACCGACGGTCCGATGCCCCAGACGCGTGAGCACGTGCTGCTCGCCCGTCAGGTCGGCGTGCCGTCGATCGTCGTCGCGCTGAACAAGGCCGACATGGTCGACGACGAGGAGATCCTCGAGCTGGTCGAGCTCGAGGTGCGTGAGCTCCTCAACGAGTACGAGTTCCCCGGCGACGACACGCCGATCGTGCGCGTGTCCGCGCTGAAGGCGCTCGAGGGCGACTCCGAGTGGACCCCCAAGATCACGGAGCTCATGGACGCGGTCGACACGTTCATCCCCGAGCCCGAGCGTGCGATCGACCTGCCCTTCCTGATGCCGATCGAAGACGTGTTCTCGATCACCGGTCGCGGCACGGTCGTGACCGGTCGGGTCGAGCGCGGGCATGGTGAAGGTCGGTGAGGAGATCGAGATCATCGGTCTGCGCCCCACCACCAAGACCACCTGCACCGGCGTCGAGATGTTCCGCAAGCTCCTCGACGAGGGTCGCGCCGGCGACAACATCGGCGCCCTGCTCCGCGGCACCAAGAAGGAAGAGGTCGAGCACGGCCAGGTGCTCGCCAAGCCGGGCTCGATCACCCCGCACACCGACTTCACCGCCCAGGTGTACGTGCTGAAGAAGGAAGAGGGCGGGCGGCACACGCCGTTCTTCGCGAACTACCACCCCCAGTTCTACTTCCGCACCACCGACGTCACCGGCTCGATCGAGCTGGAAGAGGGCGTCGAGATGGTGATGCCCGGCGACAACACCGTCATGACGGTCGAGCTCCAGAAGGCGATCGCCATGGACGAAGGCCTCCGGTTCGCCATCCGTGAGGGTGGACGCACCGTGGGTTCCGGCGTCGTCACCAAGATCCTCAAGTAGATGGCCGACTCCAAGGGCCAGAAGATCCGGATCCGGCTCAAGGCCTACGACCACGAGATCATCGACCAGTCGACGAAGAAGATCGTCGAGACGGTGGTCCGTACGCAGGCGAAGGTGCGGGGCCCGGTCCCGCTGCCGACGGAGATCCGTCGGTACTGCGTGATCCGGTCGCCGCACGTCGACAAGGACTCCCGCGAGCACTTCGAGATGCGGATCCACAAGCGCCTCCTCGACATCGTCGAGCCGACGAGCAAGACGGTCGAGTCGCTCCAGCGTCTCGACCTCCCCGCCGGCGTCGACATCGAGATCAAAATCCAAGCCAGCTGACCTCGTTCATGTGCCGCTGAGTGTCCGCTCCGGGCATTCACGGGCACATGAACCGAAGTCGTGGCGGCTCCCGGCAGGTTCCTCCCCGGCTCTTGAAGTTCTCTCAGGTGGGGTGAAGGTCGAACGGGCATCCTGTTCGACATGAGCGCTTCCGACGAGAACCAACTCGAAGTCCTGACCCGTCCCGTGTCGCGCCGCGGCGCCCTGGCGCTGCTCGGCGGGCTCGGGCTCGCCGTCGCCGGCTGCTCGGGTGGCAGTGACTCCAGCAATGCCACGGCGACGACCAAGGGCGCGAGCTCGTCGTCGACCACGTCGACGACGACCGGAGCGACCACCACGACCGGCGCCGCGACCACTGCGGTCACCGACTGCACCGTGCTCCCCGAGGAGACGGGTGGCCCGTTCCCGGGTGACGGGTCGAACGGGCCCGACGTCCTCAGTGAGAGCGGCGTCGTGCGCAAGGACATCCGGTCGAGCTTCGACGGCATGACCGGCACCGCCGACGGCGTGCCGTACACGATGCAGTTCACGGTCGTCGACGTCGACAACGGGTGCAAGCCGTTGACCAGCGCGGCCGTGTACGTGTGGCACTGCGACCGCGAAGGCAACTACTCGATGTACCAGTCGGCGAGTGACCAGAACTACCTGCGCGGGGTGCAGGAGGTCGACGCCAACGGCGTCGCCACGTTCACGAGCGTCTTCCCGGCGTGTTACTCGGGTCGCTGGCCCCACGTGCACTTCGAGATCTACCCGAGCGTCGACGCCGCGACGAGTGGCAGCAACAAGCTGGTGACGTCGCAGCTCGCGTTCCCGGAGGACACGTGCTCCGCGGTGTACGCGACCAGCGGATACGAAACGAGCGCCAGCAACTTGACGCGCGTTTCGCTCAGCTCCGACATGGTGTTCTCCGACGGCGTCGCGACGCAGACGCCCTCGATGACCGGCAACGCGACCAATGGCTATGTGTCGTCGCTGGTGGTCGGAGTGTCCGGAACCGTTTGACCGACCCGTGGCCGGGGAACCCTCACCTGAACGAGATCGGAGGCAGTGATGACCTACGAGACCGTGCAGGTGTATTCGGGTTCACCCGTCACCGCGGAAGAGCTGCTCGCGCTGGCGGAGTTCGCAGCGCCGTCGCACTTCGTGAGCGACGGTCACCTGGCCGACGCGGCCGCGAACCTTGCCGAGTGGACCGAGGACGGCTCCGCCGTTCTCGACGGCGCGCTGCGTCTCGCGTCGCCGCAGGACGTCCGCCCCAGCGTGGTCGAGCTGCTGCGCGCGGCCGCCAGGCTCCGGCCCGGCTTGACGCTGGCCCCCGCGTCGTAGCCCGACGCGTCAGAGCGCGAGGCCACCGCCGTCGAGCATGAAGGTCTGGCCGGTCACGTAGCGGGCGTCGTCGCTGAGCAGGAACGCCACGCCCGCGCCGATGTCGCGCTCGGGATCGCCCGGGCGCCCGAGCGGACTGATCCGGTCGAGCTGCGCCTGGTCGACGGTGCCGGCACGCACCGCGTCGGTCAGGCTCGGTGACATCGCGAACGGGCACACGCAGTTGACCCGGATGCCCTCGGCGCCCCACTCGAGCGCGGCGGTGCGGCTCAGGAGGCGCACGGCCGCCTTGGCGCTCGAGTACGCGGCCCGGCCCGCCATCCCCTCGACGCCGGCTCCGGAGCTGAAGTTCACGATGCTGCCCCCGCCGGCGCGCAGCTCCCCGTAGACCGCCTGCATCGCGATGAGGCAGCCGACCACGTCGACGTGCAGCTCGCGGGTCAAGGACTCGGTGGACAGCTCGGCGAGTGGCGATGGGCCGTCGTGCGCGTACGCCAGGTTCACCAGCCCGTCGAGGCCGCCGAACTCGGTGCGCGCGGTCGCGACCATGGCGTCGACGCTCGCTCGGTCGACGACGTCGCCGCCCATGCCGACGGCCCGCGCGCCGCGCGCGGTGGCCTCGGCGGCGACCTCGTGTGCACCGCGCTCGTTGAGGTCGCCGATCACGAGGTGCGCGCCCTCCGACGCCGCCGCCAGCACGCAGCCACGCCCGATTCCCTGCGCGCCGCCGATGACCAGGAACGTCTTGCCGTCGAGTCGCCCCATCGTGTTCAGTGGCTGAAGCTCTTGCCGGCGGCGTCGGGCAGGGGCGACGTGAGCTTGTCGAAGTACGCGGTGTGCCGTTGCAGGTCGGCGACGAGCAAATCGGCGAGGTCGCGCGACATGCCGTTGCGGACGACGATCCGGAGCGCGTCGAGATCCTGGCGGTTCTCCGGGAAGCTGTACGCCGGGATCAACCAGCCGCGGTCGCGCAGGCGCTCCGAGAGGTCGAACACGGTGTAGTTGTCGATCCCGGGCGTCAACGTGAACGCGAACACCGGCAGCTCGCTGCCGTCGGTGATCAGCTCGAAGTGGTCCATCGCACCGACGGAGTCGGCCAGGAAGCGGGCGACGTCGCGCGACGCCTGCTGCACCCGGCGGTACCCGTCGAACCCGAGGCGCAGGAAGTTGTAGTACTGCGCCGCGATCTGGTTGCCCGGCCGCGAGAAGTTGAGCGCGAACGTCGGCATGTCGCCGCCGAGGTAGTTCACGTTGAACACCAGGTCGTCGGGCAGCGCGTCGGGGTTGCGCCAGATCACCCAGCCGACACCGGGGTACACGAGCCCGTACTTGTGCCCGGAGGTGTTGATCGACTGCACGCGCGGCAGGCGGAAGTCCCAGAAGAGGTCGGGGTCGAGGAACGGCGCGATGAAGCCGCCCGACGCGGCGTCGACGTGCACCGGGATGTCGAGCCCCTTCTCCGCCTGGAGCTTGTCGAGCGCGGCGCAGATGTCGGCCACCGGCTCGTAGCTGCCGTCGAAGGTGGAGCCCAGCACCGGGACCACGCCGATGGTGTTCTCGTCGCAGCGCTTGACCGCCTCCTCCGCGTTGAGGTGGTAGCGGTCGCCTTCCATGGGGGCGAGGCGGGCCTCGACGTCCCAGTAGCGGCAGAACTTCTCCCAGCAGATCTGGACGTTGGAGCCCATCACCATGTTGGGCTTGTCGGTGGGCTTCCCCGCCGCCTTCTGGCGGTCGCGCCAGCGCCACTTCAGCGCCATGCCGCCGAGCATCGCCGCCTCGCTCGACCCCGTGGTCGACGTGCCGGTGGCCTCCTCGGTGTCGGGGGAGTTCCACAGCCGGCTGAGCATGTTGACGCAGCGCATCTCGATCTCGGCGGTGCGCGGGTACTCGTCCTTGTCGATCATGTTCTTGTCGAACGTCTCCGCCATGAGCCGCTGCGCCTGCGGCTCCATCCACGTGGTCACGAACGTGGCGAGGTTGAGGCGCGAGTTGCCGTCGAGCATGAGCTCGTCGCGCACGAGCTGGTACGCGACGTCGGGGTCGAGCTCACCCTCGGGCAACGTGTGACGGGGCGCGTGCCCTTCCTCGCCCTTGCTGGGAGTAGAGCGGGTTGAGCGCGATCGGGTGCTCGTCGGTGATCTTGCGGTGCAGTGCCATTGCGAACCTCCCGGTTCAGTGCAGTGTGGTCGAAGGAGCCTGGGTACGTTCGGGGAGCAGGAACAGCGCACCGACGAGGAAGCAGACGCCGCCGATTGCGGTCCCGAGATTCACGAGCATGATGTTGCGGGGTTCGCCGGTCGTGGTGACGATCTTCGACGCGACGGCCGACACGCCGAACGCCATCGAACCGAGCAGGTTCAACGCGGCGATCCGCCACGCGAGGCTGCGCAGGTTCCACGACCACCAGCCGTGGCTCACCTCGAACCACGCGAGCCCGCTGGCCACGAGGAAGCAGATCGACCCGACCATGTCGGGGACCCACACGAGGCGATGCGCTTGCGTCGCGTCGAGCGTGGTGTCGATCGCCGCGAGGGTCGTCACGTTGAAGAACACCGTGCCGACGAGCTGGACGCCGCTCGCGCTCCAGTCGATTCGTCCCGGTTCCCACGTCCAGAACCGGAAGCGATCGCGCGCTCCTGACGTGAGCGCGTGCGGCGCGTTGACGGTCTGGATGAACTGCAGGTACGCCGCGCTGGTGAAGAAGATCGAGCCGACGAAGAAGGTGATCGCGTCGGCGTCGGTGCCGACCCAGTCGACGTAGCCGGGCATGGCGCCCACGGTGAAGCACAGCGAACCGATGGCGAAGAGCACGCCGATCCACCAGCCGACCGCGGTGGGGGCACACCAGGTGGAGCCGCGCCCGGCATCGAGGTGCCCGGCCCGCTTGCGGTGCGTCGCGCGAGTTCCACTCGACCACGGTGCCGTCGGGGCCCTGGAAGCGCTCGCGCGTGACGAACGGGCCGAGGCCGGCGGCATCAGTCCGGGCCCAGCCCGCGGGAAGTGAGACGTAGGAACCGGACAAGGGCGCCAACGTACGGGTTTCCCGACGACGGCGTCATCACCCAGGTCGGATGACCATGTGGCGGAACCCGTCGATACCCATCGGAACTACGTGATCAGGACGATCAGGCCGCTGGTCGGGGCGTCGGCGGCGACTTGGCGGCTCCGCGGCCCAGCCTGTAGTCTTTCCGGGCTCGCCAGTCGGCCCCGTTTGCGGCCGATGGGTGCCTTCTGAATCGTTCGCCAACCGAAGTCTGCGCAGGCTGGGCCTCGCCCAGAACCACGCAGCACAACCGATCGACGCTCCGCCGGGATTTCACCGGGCGGAGCGTTCGCGTGAAGCGGAAAGAACTCCGGGACTGACCATGTCTGCCAAAGGGATCCTCGGGCGCAAGCTCGGCATGACCCAGATCTGGGACGACGAGAACCGCGTCGTCCCGGTGACGGTGATCGAAGCCGGGCCGTGCCGCGTCGTCCAGCTCAAGACGCCCGAGCGCGACGGCTACGCGGCCGTGCAGCTCGCGTTCGGCGACACCAAGCCCCAGCGCCTGTCGAAGCCCGAGCTCGGGCACCTCAAGAAGGCCGACGCGCCGGCGCAGCGCCACCTCGCGGAGCTGCGGGTCGACGACCTCGCCGGCTTCGAGGTCGGCCAGGTGATCGGCGCCGACGTGTTCGGTGCGGGCGAGCGGGTCGACGTCACCGGCATCAGCAAGGGCAAGGGCTTCTCCGGAGCGATGCAGCGCCACAACTTCAAGGGGCAGGGCGCGTCGCACGGGAACCACAAGAAGCACCGCTCGCCGGGTTCGATCGGCGCCTGCGCCACCCCGGCCCGCGTGTTCAAGGGCATGAAGATGGCCGGCCAGTACGGCAACGGCCGGATCACCACCCAGAACCTCGAGGTGGTCGAGGGCGACGCCGAGCGCGGCATCCTCCTCATCAAGGGCGCGGTGCCCGGTCCCAACGGTGGCCTGGTGTTCGTGAAGAACGCGGCCAAGCGTCCGGTGGCGCAGTCGACCGGGGGTGCCGAATGAAGCTCGACGTGAAGTCGGCGGCCGGAGCGGACGCGGGCACGGTCGACGTGCCCGACGAGCTGTTCGGCATCGAGCCCAACACCTCGGTCATGCACCAGGTCGTCACCGCACAGCTCGCGGCCGCCCGTTCGGGCACGCACAGCACGAAGACCCGGGCCGAGGTCCGCGGTGGTGGTGCGAAGCCGTGGCGCCAGAAGGGCACCGGTCGCGCCCGCCAGGGTTCGATCCGCGCGCCGCACTGGCGTGGTGGTGGTGTGGCCCACGGCCCGAAGCCGCGTGACTACCGCCAGCGCACCCCCAAGAAGATGATCCGCCTCGCGCTGCGCTCGGCGCTGTCCGACCGCGCCGCCGAGGGCAAGGTGCTGGTGCTCGACGACTGGGGCATCGAGACGCCCCGCACCAAGGCCGCGATCGAGTTGCTCGGCGCGGTCGGTCTCCGCACGGCGGGTGAGCGCGACGAGCGGGTGTTGCTCGTGCTGCAGCGCGACGAGGACGCAGTGTGGAAGTCGTTCCGCAACCTCGGTGAGCGCGTGCAGATCGTGATCCCCGACGAGCTCAACACCTACGACGTGCTGGTCAACGACTGGCTCGTCTTCAGCAAGGCCACGCTCGAGGCCGCGGTCGTCCGCTTCGGCACGGAGCGGCCGAGCGACCCCGAAGGGGCGACGCCGGGTACCCCGGCGGCGAGCGAGCGCGACCAGGAAGCAGGTGCCGCGTGAGCAACAAGAACCCCCGCGACATCATCATCCGCCCGGTGGTGTCGGAGAAGTCGTACACCGCGTTCGACGCCAACGTCTACACGTTCGTGGTCGCCGGCGACGCCAACAAGATCGAGATCCGCCACGCGATCGAGACCATCTTCGACGTGCGGGTCACCAATGTGAACACCTTGAACCGCAAGGGCAAGCGCAAGCGCAACCGCCGCACCGGTGGCTTCGGCTCGCGCCCCGACTCCAAGCGGGCCGTCGTCTCCCTCGCCGAGGGCGACACCATCGAGATCTTCGGGGGCTGACGATGCCGGTCCGCAAGCGCAAGCCCACCAGCCCCGGTCGTCGGTTCCAGACCGTCTCCGACTTCGCGGAGATCACCCGCGACAAGCCGGAGAAGTCGCTCACCAAGCCGAAGCCGCGCACGGGTGGTCGCAACTCCTACGGCCGCATGACGTCGCGCCACCGCGGTGGTGGTCACAAGCAGAAGTACCGCCTGGTCGACTTCCGACGCGACAAGGACGGCGTGCCCGCGAAGGTCGCGTCGATCGAGTACGACCCGAACCGCAACGCGCGCATCGCGCTGCTGCACTACCTCGACGGCGAGAAGCGCTACATCATCGCCCCGCAGGGTCTCGAGGTCGGTGACCTGCTGCAGAGCGGCCAGGGTTCGGAGATCCGTCCCGGCAACGCGCTGCCGCTGCGCTTCATCCCGGTCGGTACCACCGTGCACAACGTCGAGCTGAAGCCGGGTGCCGGCGGCAAGCTGGGTCGCGGTGCCGGTGCGGCCATCCAGCTCGTCGCGAAGGAGGGCCAGTTCGCCACGTTGCGGCTGCCGTCCACCGAGATGCGCCGGGTGCCGATCGACTGCCGCGGCACCGTGGGCTCGGTCGGCAACAGCGAGGCCGGCCTGATCAAGATCGGGAAGGCGGGCCGCAACCGCTGGAAGGGCAAGCGCCCGCACGTGCGTGGCGTCGCCATGAACCCCGTCGACCACCCGCTCGGTGGTGGCGAGGGCAAGAGCTCTGGCGGACGCCACCCGGTGTCGCCGTGGGGGAAGCCCGAAGGGCGCACCCGCAAGAAGGGCAAGAAGTCCGACGAACTCATCATCCGCCGCCGCCGTGGCCGCGGGGCCCGGAGGTAATCGATGCCGCGCAGCCTGAAGAAGGGGCCGTTCGTCGACGACCACCTGCAGAAGAAGGTCGACGCGATGAACGCGTCGGGCGACCGCAAGGTGATCAAGACGTGGTCACGCCGATCCACCATCACTCCCGACATGGTCGGGCACACCCTCGCCGTGCATGACGGCCGCAAGCACGTCCCGGTCTACGTGACCGAGGCGATGGTCGGTCACAAGCTCGGTGAGTTCGCGCCCACCCGCACGTTCCGGTACCACGCCGGACAGGAACGATCGAGTCGTCGATAATGCCCGAGACTGCCGCGCGCCTGCGCCACCACCGCACCTCGCCGACCAAGGTCCGCCAGGTGCTCCGCCTCATCGTCGGCAAGGACGTCGCCGACGCTCGCGAGATCCTGCGCTTCTGTGAGCGCGGTCCCGCCGAGACGGTCATGAAGCTGCTCGACTCCGCGGTCGCGAACGCCGAGCACAACGACAGCGTGCCCGAGGAGGAGCTCTTCGTCACGCGTGCGTTCGCCGACGAAGGCCCGACCATGAAGCGCTGGCGCCCGCGTGCGCGCGGCCGGGGCACGCGCATCCGCAAGCGCACCAGTCACATCACCATCGTCGTCGCCCGCTACGAGGACGACGCGCTCGAGCAGCGGCGCAAGCGTGAGGCGGCCGACACCCAGGCGCAGCGCGCCAGCCGTCGCCGACGGGTCGCCGCCAGCCAGCGGAAGGCCGAACGCGAAGCCGTCCGCGAGGCGGAGCACGATCACGATCACGACGACGACCTCGACCACGACCACGACCACGACCACGACGAGGAGCTCGTCGACGAGGACAAGGTCGAGGTCGACGAGGTCGAGACCGACGAGGTCGATGAAGTCGAAACCGATGCGGCAGCCGAGGACGAGACGGTCGAGAAGCCCGAAGGTTCGGAGCAGCCGAGCGACCCCGAAGGGGCGACGACCGGTACCCCGGCGGCGAGCGAGCGCGACCAGGAAGAGAAGCAGTAATGGGACAGAAGGTCAACCCGTACGGGTTCCGCCTCGGCATCACCACCGACTGGAAGTCACGGTGGTTCGCCGAGGACAAGGAGTACCGCGAGAGCCTCATCGAGGACTGGAAGATCCGCGACTACCTCAAGCGTCAGCTCGAGCGCGCCGCGGTGAGCCGGGTCGAGATCGAGCGCACCCGTGACCGCCTGCGCGTCGACGTGTACACCGCACGTCCGGGCATCGTGATCGGGCGCCGTGGCGCCGAGGCCGACCGGCTCCGGGCCGGTCTCCTCAAGATCACCGGCAACCCGAAGATCCACTTCAACATCCAGGAGATCAAGCAGCCGGAGCTCGACGCCACTCTCATCGCGCAGGGTGTCGCCGACCAGCTCACCGGTCGCGTCTCCTTCCGCCGCGCCATGAAGCGGGCGGTGCAGACCGCGATGAAGGCCGGTGCCCAGGGCATCCGCGTGCAGTGCAGCGGTCGCCTCGGTGGCGCGGAGATGTCACGCAAGGAGTGGTACCGCGAGGGTCGCGTCCCGCTGCACACGCTGCGTGCCGACATCGACTACGGCGACGCCGAGGCCAAGACCACCTTCGGCCGCATCGGCGTGAAGGTGTGGATCTACAAGGGCGAGATCCTGCCCTACAAGTCGGCGGCCGAGGACAAGATCCAGAAGGAAGCGGCGATGGCCGTCGGCGAGACGTCGGGCCAGGGCCCGCAGCGGCGCGTCGTCAGCGCCGGTGGTGGCCGGCGCCGTCCGGCGAGCGAGGCGACCCCGGTGGAGGGCGCGCCCGACGAGGTGCCCGAAGAGGCCGCCCCGCTGGTCAAGGAAGCCGACCCCGAGCTCGAGCGACTCCTCGCCGAGGAAGAAGAGATCGAGCGCCGCACCCGCCAGGGCCAGCACCACGAGGCGCCCAAGTTCCACGGCGACGAGGACTGAGCTGCGATGAACGCTGCACAGCACCACGAAGCCCCACCGACTTCCCTTGGCGACGAGGACTGAGCTGCGATGAACGCTGCACAGCACCACGAAGCCCCACCGACTTCCCTTGGCGACGAGGACTGAGCTGCGATGAACGCTGCACAGCACCACGAAGCCCCACCGACTTCCCTTGGCGACGAGGACTGACCAAAACGATGTTGATGCCCCGCAAGGTTCGTCACCGCAAGACCCATCGAGGCCGGATGACCGGCATCTCGAAGGGTGGCACGCGCGTGACCTTCGGTGACTACGGGATCCAGGCGCTCGAGCCCGGGTGGATCACGAACCGCCAGATCGAAGCCGCCCGTATCGCGATGACGCGCTACATCAAGCGTGGCGGGAAGGTGTGGATCAACATCTTCCCCGACAAGCCCGTCACCCAGAAGCCCGCCGAGACCCGCATGGGTTCCGGCAAGGGCAACCCCGAGCACTGGGTCGCGGTGGTGAAGCCCGGACGCGTGATGTTCGAGCTCTCGGGTGTGCCCGAGCCCACCGCCCGCGAGGCCATGCGTCTCGCGATGCACAAGCTCCCGATCAAGACCCGCTTCGTGGTCCGCCAGGACGAGGGCTGATCGATGGCATCCCGAGCAGCAGAGCTGCGCGAACTGAACGACACCGAGCTCGAGCACCGGTTGGGGGAGGCGAAGGAGGAGCTGTTCAACCTCCGCTTCCAGAACGCCACCGGCCAGCTCGACAACGTCGCCCGCCTCCCGCAGGTGCGGCGCGACGTGGCCCGCATCGAGACGCTGTTGCGCGAGCGCGAGATCGCCGCGGCCGAGCAGCTGGAAGCGCAGGAGTAGGCACATGGCCGACGAGACCAACGACACGACACGGACCACCCGCCGCAAGGCGCGGGAGGGACTCGTGATCTCCACCAAGATGGACAAGACGGTCGTGGTGGCCGTGGTCGACCGCGTGCGGCACCGCCGCTACGGCAAGACCATGCAGCGCACCAGCCACCTCTACGCGCACGACGACGCGAACGAGGCGCGCGAGGGCGACCGGGTGCGCATCTCCGAGACCCGTCCGCTCTCCAAGTTGAAGCACTGGCGTGTCGTGGAAGTCCTGGAGCGTGCGCGGTGATCCAGCAGGAGAGTCGGCTCAAGGTGGCCGACAACTCGGGCGCGCGCGAGGTGCTCTGCATCAAGGTGCTCGGCGGTACCCGCCGGCGCTACGCGGGCATCGGCGACATCTTCGTCGCCACCGTGAAGGACGCGGTCCCGGGTGCAGCGGTCAAGAAGGGCGACGTCGTGAAGTGCGTCGTCGTCCGTACCAAGAAGGAACGCCGCCGTCCCGACGGCAGCTACATCCGCTTCGACGAGAACGCGGCGGTGTTGATCAACGAGCAGATGCAGCCTCGCGGCACGCGCATCTTCGGCCCGGTGGGCCGGGAGCTGCGCGACCGGCGGTTCATGCGCATCGTCTCGCTGGCACCGGAGGTGCTGTGAGCATGAGCGAGTCGCGAGGCCGAAGATGAAGCTCAAGAAGGGTGACCACGTGCAGGTCATCCAGGGCAAGGACATCGGCAAGCGCGGCGAGGTCGCGTACGTCTACCCCGAGCGCAACAAGGTCATCGTCGAGAGCTCCGAGGGCATCAACGTCGCCAAGAAGCACCAGAAGCCGACCAAGGCCACGATGCAGGGCGGCATCCAGGACAAGGCGATGCCGATCCACGTGTCGAACCTCATGCTGGTGTGCGGCAAGGACGGCCCGGTCAAGGTCGGCTACCGCATCGACGCCAACGGTGAGAAGCACCGCGTGTGCCGCAAGTGCGGAGCCGACCTGTGAGCCCCGAGACCACCGAACGCCCGCGTCTCAAGGAGCGCTACCTCACCGAGGTCATGCCCGCGCTCAAGGACGAGCTCGAGCTCGGCAACGTGATGCAGGTGCCGCGCATGGAGAAGATCGTGCTCAACTGCGGCGTCGGCCGCGCCACGCAGCAGCAGTCGCTGCTCGACGGCGCCGTCGCCGACCTCACGTTGATCACCGGGCAGAAGCCGCTCGTGACCCGGGCGAAGAAGTCGATCGCCGGCTTCAAGCTCCGCGAGGGCAACGCCATCGGCGCCAAGGTCACCCTCCGGGGCGACCGGATGTGGGAGTTCTACGACCGCCTCGTCAGCATCGCGATCCCCCGCATCCGCGACTTCCGGGGGCTCAACCCGAAGTCGTTCGACGGTCGCGGCAACTACACCTTCGGCGTCACCGAGCAGTTGATCTTCCCGGAGATCGACTACGACAAGATCGACACGGTCCGCGGGATGGACATCACCATCGTCACCACGGGCACCACCGACGACCAGGGCCGCGCACTCCTGCGCGCTCTCGGTTTCCCGTTCCGCCGCGACGAGCAGAGCCAGGGGTAACGAAGAGATGGCAAAGAAAGCCCTCGTCCAGAAGCAGCAGCGCACACCGAAGTTCAAGGTGCGCGGGTACACGCGGTGTCGCCGCTGTGGCCGCGCGCGCTCGGTGTACAAGCGCTTCGGCCTCTGCCGCATCTGTTTCCGCACCATGGTCCACGCCGGCGAAGTGCCCGGCGTGACGAAGGCGTCGTGGTGAGGGGGTTGGTGCGCTCATGATGACCGACCCGATCGCCGACATGCTCACCCGCTTGCGGAACGCGAACACCGCGTTCCACGACGAGGTGCTGATGCCGTCCTCCAAGCTGAAGGAAGCGCTGGCGCGCATCCTCGAGCGCGAGGGCTACATCGCCGGCTGCGACGTCTCCAAGGACGCGACCAAGCCGGGGCAGCAGCTCAAGATCGAGCTGAAGTACACGCCCGACCGCAAGCGCACGATCTCCGGCCTGAAGCGCGTCTCGAAGCCCGGCCTCCGCGTCTACTCGGCGTCGACCGATGTGCCGCGCGTGCTCGGCGGCATGGGCATCGCCATCCTCTCGACCAACCAGGGGCTCATGACCGACCGCGAGGCGCGTCAGCGTCGCGTCGGCGGCGAGGTCCTCTGCCAGGTCTGGTAACGGAGCCCGTCCCATGTCACGAATCGGAAAGAAGCCCATCGCCGTCCCGAGCGGCGTCGACATCACGTTCGACGGGAACCACGTCACGGTCAAGGGCCCCAAGGGGACCCTCGAGCACGACCTGCCCGAGTCGATCACGATCACCCGCGAGGGTGACGAGCTGATCGTCGCCCGGCCCGACGACGAGCGCGAGCACCGCGCGCTGCACGGTCTCACGCGGTCGCTGGTGTCCAACATGGTCGTCGGCGTGTCGGAGGGCTTCGTCAAGGAGCTCGAGATCGTCGGCGTCGGCTACCGCGCCGCCGCGGCGGGTCCGCGTCGGCTCGACCTGCAACTCGGCTTCTCGCACCCGGTCGCGGTCGACGCGCCCGAGGGCGTCGAGTTCGAGGTGCCGATCCCGACCCGCATCACCGTGCGCGGCTTCGACAAGCAGCTCGTGGGCCAGGTGGCCGCCGACATCCGCAAGATCCGCAAGCCCGAGCCGTACAAGGGCAAGGGCATCCGCTACGTCGACGAGCGCGTGCTGCGCAAGGCCGGCAAGTCGGCGAAGTAGCGCCGGAGAATCGAGAGCGATCATGCACAACCGCCAAGTAGCCCGGGAGCGCCGCCACCGGCGCGTCCGCAAGAAGGTCCGCGGCACCGCGGCGCGTCCGAGACTCGCGGTGTTCCGTTCCAACAAGCACATCTACGCGCAGGTCATCGATGACGTGAGCGGCACCACGCTGGCGTCGGCGTCGACGATGGAGAAGTCGTTCGACGGCGCGACGGCGACCGTCGACGCGGCGAAGAAGGTCGGGAAGCTCGTCGGCGAGCGCGCCAAGGGCGCCGGTGTCGAAACCGTGGTGCTCGACCGGGGTGGCTTCCGCTATCACGGTCGGGTGGCCGGAATCGCCGACGGCGCCCGCGAAGCCGGTCTCACGCTCTAACGAGAAGAGGAAGTTCACCATGGCCGAAGGCCAGTACGAAGAGCGAGTCATCGCCATCAACCGGGTCGCCAAGGTCGTCAAGGGCGGCCGGCGGTTCTCCTTCACCGCGCTCGTCGTGGTCGGTGACGGCGCGGGCAACGTGGGCCTCGGCTACGGCAAGGCGAAGGAAGTCCCCGCGGCCATCCAGAAGGGCATGGAGGAGGCGCGCAAGCGTCTGTTCAACGTGCCGCTGGCGGGCGACACGATCACGCACACCATCATCGGTGAGCACGACGCCGCCCGCGTGCTGCTGAAGCCCGCGGCTCCCGGTACCGGCGTCATCGCCGGCGGCGCGGCGCGGCACATCCTCGAGGCGGCCGGAGTGCACGACGTGCTCGCGAAGTCGCTCGGCTCGTCGAACGCGATCAACGTCTCACGCGCCACCATCAACGGCCTGCGTGAGCTGCGGCGTCCCGAAGAGGTTGCACGGCTCCGGGGCAAGTCGCCCGAAGAGGTCTCGACCGCCGGCATGCTGCGCGCCTACCGCGAGCGCAACATGAAGAAGACGGAAGTCACCGAGGTCGCGTGATGGCCATGCTCCGCGTCACCCAGGTCCGTTCCACCATCGGCACCAAGCCCAAGCAGCGCGGCACCATCCGTGCGCTCGGGCTCAAGCGCATCAACCACACCGTCGAGTTGCCCGACCGCCCGGAGATCCGGGGCATGGTCGCCCGGGTGCCGCACCTCGTCGAAGTCGAAGAGGTCAGCTCATGAAGGTCCACGACCTGAAACCGGCCCCCGGCGCCAAGACCGCGCGTCGCCGCGTCGGTCGCGGCATCGCGGGCAAGGGCGGCAAGACCGCCGGACGCGGCACCAAGGGCCAGGGCGCGCGCAACAAGGTCGCCCCCCGGTTCGAAGGTGGCCAGACGCCGCTGCACCGCCGTACGCCGAAGGCGAAGGGGTTCAAGAACCCGTTCCGCGTCGAGTACGTGGTGGTCAACCTCGACACCCTCGAGGGGCTCGACGCCGGACCCGACGTCGACCCCGGCGTGCTCCGATCGCACGGTCTCGTGGCGAAGCGCGGACTGGTGAAGATCCTCGGTCGCGGTGAGCTGTCGAAGGCGCTCACCGTCCGTGCCCACGCCTTCTCCCAGGGCGCGGTGACGGCCATCGAAGCTGCCGGCGGGCGGGTCGAGATCATCCCCGCGCCGTGGGGCGACGGCCGTCCACCCGCTCGTGGGAACGCCTTGACCAACCGATAAGCTCGCAGTTTCCCCGCCCGGAGAGGAGGTCGCGCCCCCATGTTGTCCCGCCTGCGGAACATGTTCCGGGTGCCCGACCTGCGCAACAAGATCCTCTTCACGATCGGGATCATCGCCGTCTACCGGCTCGGCGCCCACCTGCCGGTTCCGTACGTCGACTTCGGCGCGATCAAGCAGCTGCAGCACAACGCCGAGAGCAATGGGGGAGTCGTCGGCTTCCTCGACCTCTTCTCCGGTGGCGCGATCACCAACGTCGCCATCTTCTTCCTCGGGATCATGCCGTACATCACGGCGTCGATCATCATGCAGCTGCTCGGGGTCGTCATCCCGAAGCTCGAGCAGTGGCAGAACGAGGGTCAGGTCGGCCAGAAGAAGATCACGCAGTGGACGCGCTACGTCACCATCGGCCTGGCGTTGGTGCAGTCGACCGGCTTCGTGTTCGCCCTCCACCAGGGGAAGAGCGGCCTCCTCGGGTTCTCCGGGTTCGACGGGCAAGACCTCATCCCGAACTTCAGCGCCGGCAAGGCCGCGCTGATCGTCCTCACGTGGACCGCCGGTACCGCGATGGTGATGTGGCTGGCCGAGCTCATCACCCAGCGCGGCATCGGCAACGGCATGTCGATCCTGATCTTCGCCTCGGTGGTGTCGCGTCTCCCTGCCCAGGGCTCGGCGATCTGGAGCCAGGGGAGCAAGTTCCAGTTCTTCACGATCATCCTCATCGGCATCGGGATGATCGTCGGCATCGTGTTCGTCGAGTCGGGGCAGCGACGCATCCCAGTCCAATTCGCGAAACGCGTGGTGGGCCGCCGCATGTACGGCGGCCAGAGCACCTACATCCCGCTGAAGGTCAACCAGTCGGGTGTGATCCCGGTGATCTTCGCGAGCTCGATCTTGTCGTTCCCCGCGCTGATCGCGTCGGCGCTGGGCGACAACTTCACGAGCGTGCAGGAGTGGATCAACGGCAACCTGGTGAACCACCAGGGCTGGTGGTACATCGGCTTCTACACGTTGCTGATCATCTTCTTCTCGTACTTCTACACGGCCATCGTGTTCAACCCCGCGCAACAGGCCGACATCATCCGCAAGCAGGGCGGCTTCATCCCGGGCATCCGTCCGGGGCCGCCGACGGAGCGTTACCTGGCCAAGGTGCTCAACCGCATCACGTTGCCGGGCTCGCTCTTCCTCGCCACCATCGCGGTCACCCCGTTGCTGGTGTTCGCGTTCTGGGACATCAGCCAGTTCCCGTTCGGGGGCACCTCGTTGCTCATCACCGTCGGCGTCGCGCTCGAGACCATGAAGCAGATCGACAGCCAGTTGATGATGCGCAACTACGAAGGCTTCCTCACCTGACCATGGCTGCCTCCGGGGTACGCCTCGTGCTGCTCGGCAAGCCGGGCGCGGGCAAGGGCACGCAAGCTGCGCGGCTGTCGCAGCACTACGGCGTCGAGCACCTGTCGACCGGTGACGTCTTCCGCGCCGCGGTCGCGCAGGGCACACCGACCGGACTCGAGGTGCAGGTCTACATGGACACCGGCGAGCTCGTCCCCGACGAGATCGTGATCCGGGTGGTCGACGAGCACTTCGCCGCCGGCGGTCCCCTCGAAGACGGCTTCATCCTCGACGGCTTCCCGCGCACGCTGGTGCAGGCCGAAGAATTGGAGCGGGTGGTCACCGGCAACCCGCTCGATCTCGTCCTCGACATCGAGGTGCCCACCGAAACCATCCTCGACCGCATCGCGGGCCGGCGGGTGTGCGTGAACTGTGGCGCCTCGTACCACGTCAACCACCGTCCCGACAGCAACTGGACGTGCGACGTCTGTGGTGGTGAGGTCGTGCAGCGTGACGACGACACCGAGGAGGCCGTCGCGACGCGGCTGGAGGTCTACGCCCGCCAGACCGTCCCCATCATCGACTTCTACCAGAACCTCGGGAAGCTGGTCGTGGTCGACGGCGTCGGCAACGGCGACGAGGTCCAGGAGCGCCTGATCAAGGAGATTGACGGGCGCTTCGACCCCGCACGTCGGTGATCACCCGCAAGAACGCCGACCAGATCGCGCTCATGCGGCGCGCCGGCAAGGTCGTCGCCGAGATGCACGAGGTGTGCATCCGGGCCGCCAAGCCGGGTGCGACCACGCTCGATGTCGACGCCGCCGCACGTGAGGTGATCGAGCGGCGCGGCGCCCGGTCGAACTTCCTCGGGTACCACGGGTTCCCGGCGGTCGTGTGCACATCACCCAACGACGTGATCGTGCACGGCATCCCGAGCGACGACGTCGTGCTCGCCGACGGCGACATCCTCTCCATCGACTGCGGGGCGATCATCGAGGGGTGGCACGCCGACGCCGCGGTCACCGTCCCGATCGGCGACGTCGACACCGAGTCGAAGCGGCTCATCGAGATCACGCGGCGGTCCTTGGAGGCGGCGATCGACCAGGTGGTCGAGGGCCACCGCCTCGGCGACGTGGGCGCCGCGGTCGAGGGCATCGCCGAGCGCGCCGGCTTCACCGTGGTCCGGGAGTACGTCGGGCACGGGATCGGCACCGCCATGCACGAAGACCCGCAGGTGCCCAACTACGGGCCGGCGGGAAAGGGCATCAAGCTCAAGGAGGGGCACGTGCTCGCCATCGAGCCGATGGTGAACGTGGGCACCGCCGAGACCGAGGTCCTCGACGACGGCTGGACCGTCGTCACCGCCGACGGCCGCCGCTCCGCCCACTTCGAGCACACCATCGCCGTCACCGACCACGGCCCCGAGGTGTTGACCCTCCCCTGGTGACGCGGGCGGCAGCGAGGCCTGGTCACGCCCATCCTGCGCGTTTTGGAACGCCGGCGTCCGAATTCGGGCACGATTGCGGTGGTGCCGGCGAGCGGCGCCCGGGCGAACGTCGAACTTGTGACAACCAGTACCCCTCAGAGGTACTGAGCGCCACAAGTTCGTCGGTAAGAACGCACATCCGCCCGACAGAGATGGGCACCCGGCGTCTTCCCACCGGCTGGCGTGGACTGGTCGCGAGCTGCTGGCCTTCACCGACGCGAAGCTTCTCGCCCGCGAGCCCACCCGCCCCTGAGCGCGGCAAATGTCCGATTGTGAATGGGGGGCCGGAACATATAGCATGGTCGGTCGGCTCCTAGAAGCTTTTGCGCGCCTTTTCCGCGCGCCCGACATGAAGTAGGTGGGAAGTCCTGGCCAAGCCCAAGGACGACACGATCCTGGTCGAAGGGACGGTCGTCGAACCGTTGCCCAACGCCATGTTCCGGGTCGAACTCGAGAACGGGCACAAGGTGCTCGCGCACATCTCCGGGAAGATGCGGATGCACTACATCAGGATCCTCCCCGGCGACCGCGTGCAGGTCGAGCTCACGCCCTACGACCTGAGCCGCGGCCGGATCACCTACCGCTACAAATGAGAGAGAACGAACGATGAAAGTCCGTCCGTCGGTCAAGAAGATCTGCGAGAAGTGCAAGGTGATCCGCCGCCACGGTGCGGTGCGCGTCATCTGCACCAACCCGCGCCACAAGCAGCGCCAGGGCTAGTCGAGAAGCAGGAGTACTGAGTTGGCTCGAATCTCCGGTGTCGACATCCCCCGCGAAAAGCGGTTGGAGATCTCGCTCACCTACATCTTCGGCATCGGTCGCACGCGCTCGAAAGAGATCTGCGAATCGGTGGGAATCTCACCGAACACTCGGGTGCGCGACCTGACCGAGGACGAGGTCGCCCAACTGCGCACCTACGTCGACCAGAACCTCAAGGTCGAAGGTGACCTCCGCCGCGAGGTCGCGGCGAACATCAAGCGCAAGGTCGAGATCGGCAGCTACGAGGGCTTGCGCCATCGGCGGGGTCTTCCCGTCCGTGGCCAGCGCACGCGCACCAACGCGCGCACGCGCAAGGGCCCGAAGAAGACTGTGGCCGGCCGCAAGAAGGCCCGGAAGTAAGCAGCGAGCAGGAGAAGGAACACAAGCATGGCCAAGCCGGCTGCCGGCGGTCGACGTCCCAAGCGGCGCGAGCGCAAGAACATCGCTTACGGGACGGCGCACATCAAGTCGTCGTTCAACAACACCATCATCACGTTCACCGACCAGTCGGGGAACACCATCGCGTGGGCCTCGGCGGGCAACGTCGGGTTCAAGGGCTCGCGCAAGAGCACGCCGTTCGCGGCGCAGCTCGCGGCGGAGACCGCCGCCCGGCGCGCCATGGAGCACGGTGTCCGCAAGGTCGACGTGGTGGTGAAGGGTCCGGGCTCCGGTCGCGAGACGGCCATCCGCACCATCCAGAACACCGGGATCGAAGTCGTGGGTATCAAGGACGTCACCCCCATTCCACACAACGGCTGCCGGCCGCCCAAGCGGCGGAGGGTCTGAGTCATGGCGCGATACACCGGAGCCGTCTGCCGTCTCTGCCGGCGCGAGCGGATGAAGCTGTTCCTCAAGGGCCCGAAGTGCGACACCATGAAGTGCCCGGTGGAGCGCAAGCCCTACCCGCCCGGCCAGCACGGCCGCGGTCGCATCCGCGACAGCGAGTACCTGCTCCAGCTGCGTGAGAAGCAGAAGGCCAAGCGC
Source organism: uncultured Actinomycetes bacterium (assembly GCA_963725775.1). Lineage (GTDB taxonomy): Bacteria > Actinomycetota > Acidimicrobiia > IMCC26256 > DASPTH01 > DASUAS01. Next base: position 499,017 of record CAVRZT010000003.1, on the reverse strand, counting down.
ATCTACGGCATGCTCGAGAAGCAGTTCCGCAACGTCTATGCCGTCGCGAACGGCGAGAAGGGCATCACCGGCGAGAACCTGCTGCGGATGCTCGAGCTGCGTCTCGACAACGTGGTGTTCCGCACCGCCTTCGCCGCCAGCCGCAACCAGGCGCGCCAGTTCGTGCGCCACGGTCACGTGCTCGTCAACGGCAAGCGCGTGACGATCCCGTCGTACCAGGTGAAGAAGGGCGACGTCGTCGAGATGTCACCCAAGGCCCAGAAGATGATCGTGCTGCGTCACAACATCGACACGCTCGACCGCGCGACGCCGATGTGGCTCGAGGTCACGCCCGCCGATTTCAAGGCGGTCGTGCGCGACCTGCCGCTGCGGGAGCAGATCGACGTGCCCGTGCGCGAGCAGCTCATCGTCGAGCTCTACTCCAAGTAACAACCCCACCCCCCCTCCGTCCGCGTCGTCCGCGGACCGGGCAGGCCAGATCACCAGATCAGAGGCGATGCATCCATGCTCATCATCCAGCGTCCCCAAGTCGAGGCCGGCGAGGCGGAGGGCAACCTCCAGCAGTTCACGGTTGCGCCGCTCGAGCCGGGCTTCGGCCACACGCTCGGCAACAGCCTCCGGCGCACGCTGCTGTCGTCGATCCCCGGCGCCGCGGTCACGCAGGTGCGGTTCGACGAAGCGCTGCACGAGTTCGACGTCATCCCCGGCGTCAAGGAAGACGTCACCGACCTCATCCTGAACATCAAGGACCTCGTGCTCACCTGCACGGCCGACGAGCCGGTCACGCTGCGCCTCGACGCCCGCGGGCCGGGTGAGGTCACCGCCGGCGACATCCAGACCACCGCCGACGTCGAGATCCTCAACCCCGAGCTGCACCTGGCCACCGTCAACGCCAAGGGCCGCCTCGCCCTCGACCTCACCGTCGAGCAGGGCCGGGGCTACCTGTCGGCCGAGCGCAACAAGCGCACGTCGACCATCGGGCTCATCCCCGTCGACGCGATCTTCTCGCCGGTGCGGCGCGTGGCGTTCTCGGTGGAGCCGACCCGCGTCGAGCAGGCCACCAACTACGACAAGCTCACGCTCGAGATCGAGACCGACGGTTCGATCTCGCCGCGTGACGCGCTGTCGTCGGCGGGCGACACGCTCCGCAACCTGGTGGCGCTCGTCGCCGACCTGAGCGACGAGCCCCGCGGGCTCGAGCTCGGTGAGGTGGCGCCGTCGACCGCGTCGCCCGACCTCGAGCTGCCCATCGAGGAGCTCGAGCTGTCGGAGCGTCCGCGCAACTGCCTGAAGCGGGCGCGCGTCGACACCATCGGCCAGTTGGTCCAGAAGACCGAAGACGACCTCCTCGCGATCACGAACTTCGGTTCGAAGTCGCTCGACGAGGTGCTCCAGAAGCTCGACGAGCGGGGCCTGGCCCTGCGGACCAAGGAGTAACCATGCCGACCCCCAAGAAGGGTCCGCGCATCGGCCGCGACCCCGCCCACCAGCGCCTGATCCTGGCGAACATGGCGTCGAGCCTGTTCGAGGCCGGCTACCTCGTCACCACGGTCAACCGGGCGAAGATGCTGCGCCCGTACGCCGAGCACCTCATCACCAAGGCCAAGGCGGGTGGTGTGCACCAGCGTCGGCAGGTCATCGCGACCATCCACGACCAGGACGTCACCCACAAGCTGTTCGCCGAGATCGGCCCGCGCTACCGCGACCGTCCGGGTGGGTACCTGCGCATCCTGAAGCTGGGCCCGCGTCCCGGCGACAACGCGCCCATGGCGCGCGTCGAATTGGTGTGAACCAGCTCCCCTTCGCGGGGGCCGACCGCGTGCTCCGGCTCACGGTCGCGTACGACGGTACGGAGTTTCGCGGCTTCGCCGCGCAACCCGACATGCGCACCGTCGAAGGAGTGCTGCGCGAGGTGTTGGGCGCGTGCTGCGCGACGACGAGCTCACGTTGTCGTGCGCCGGCCGTACCGATGCCGGCGTCCACGCCTGGGGGCAGGTGGTCAGCTGCACGGTCGCGGGCGACGTCGACATCGATCCGCTGAAGGTGGCGCACGCGGTGACGCGCCAGCTCGCGCCCGAGGTGGTCGTGCGCGACGCGGCGTTCGTCGGCGCCGACTTCGACGCCCGCTCCTCGGCGCGGTGGCGTGCGTACCGCTACACGATCGTCAACCGGCCGGCGCCCGACCCGTTCCTGGCCCGCACCTCGTGGTGGGTGCCCGAGCCGCTCGACCTCGCGCTGCTGCGCCTCGGCGCCGATCCGTTCCTCGGCGAGCACGACTTCGCCTCGTTCTGCCGCAGACGCGAAGGCATGACCACCACTCGTCGCGTGCTCGAGTCGACCTGGCACGACCTCGGCGACGGTGTGCTCCGCTACGACGTCACCGCGACCGCGTTCTGCTGGCGGATGGTGCGATCGATCGTGGGCACGCTCGTCGACGTCGGCGCGGGGAAGATCCGCCCCGGCGACATCCTCGGGATCCTGCGCGCGCGCGACCGCAACGCGGCAGGAAGGGTAGGAGTACCTCAGGGCCTGTGTCTCTGGGAAGTCGGCTACTGAGTCGGTAGCGTTCGGGCGTGGCATCAGCGACAACCGACGCGAAGCGCATCGAGAGACTGCGTGACATGTACGCGGACGAGGTCAACGGCGGCGCGCTGTTCCGTGGACTCGCGGAGCACGCCGACGAACAACGCCGCGACGTGTTCCTCACGCTCGCGGCGGCCGAGGAACGCCACGCTGCCCACTGGGCCCGCCTGTTGCGCGAAGCCGGCGAGGAACCCCGCACGCCGCGGGTGCCGTTCCGCGTGCGTGCGCTCTGCTTCCTCGCTCGTCACTTCGGCACCGAGGCCGTGCTGCCGCTGATGTTGCGTACCGAAGCCGCGGAGGCCGACCGCTACCGCGACGATGCCGAGGCCACCGACGCGATGGCCCAGCAGGAGGCGGCGGCCGGCCGCACCATCGCCGCGATGCAGGGCATCCCCGAAGGCGGTCGCATCGCGCGCTCGGAGGGCCGCCACCGCGCCGAGGTCGGGGGCGTGCTGCGCGCGACCGTGTTCGGGATCAACGACGGCTTGGTGTCGAACTTCTCGCTGGTGATGGGGGTCGCCGGCGGCACGAGCAGCAACAGCATCGTGCTGCTCGCCGGCATCGCCGGCCTGGTCGCCGGCGCCTTCTCGATGTCGTCGGGAGAGTGGATCTCGATCCGTTCGCAACGCGAGCTCTACGAGAACGAGCTCCGGATCGAGCAAGAGGAGCTGCGGGCGTTCCCCGAAGAGGAGCGCGACGAGCTCGAGATGATCTACCGGGCGAAGGGCATCCCCGCCGAGGAGGCGCACGCGCTTGTCGACACGATCATGAACCGCAACGACGTCGCGCTCGACACGCTCGCCCGCGAGGAGCTCGGGCTCGACCCGGCCACGCTCGGCTCCCCGTGGGTCGCGGCGGGCTCGTCGTTCGTCGCGTTCGCACTCGGCGCCGCGTTACCGGTGATCCCGTTCCTGTTCGGCAGCGGCACCTCGCCCACGATCGTCGCCGCAGTCCTCTCGGTGCTGGCGCTGTTCGGCGTCGGCGCCGCGACGTCGATCTTCACCGGCCGCCACGCCGGCCGCGCCGGGCTGCGCATGGCGTTCATCGGTGCGGTCGTCGCGCTGGTGACCTACGGCATCGGCACCGTCGTCGGCCAGACGGTCTAACCGGCGTCGTCGACGTACAGGAAGCTGTAGCCCTCGTCGCGGAAGTCGATGTCCGCGTCGCGCAGCTGGACGTCCCAGTCGCCGCGCACGTTGGGATCCGTCTCCTGCATGCCGTGGTCGGCGACCAGCACGAACGCGGTGTGGTCGAACGCACCCGCGCGCTCGACCGCGGTGAGCACGTCGCCGACGCGCGCGTCGGAATCGCGCACCGACGCCTCGGCGATCTCGGAGAACGGCCCACCTTCGTGGAACGCGGAGTCGGTGAGGGTGAAGTTGCACCACATGAACTTGGGCTTCGGGAACGACACGTCGCGGTACTGCCCGCTCCAGATGCCGACGGCCTGCTCCGCGCCCATGTGGTCGACCACCGACGACCACGAGTAGTCCTTCGACGGGCGCACGAAGCGCTCGGTCGTGTGCGGGAGCCCCTCGGGTGACTCGGGGATCGGCGGGACCTCGCCGCGCCGGAAGTAGTCGAAGGTCGAGTAGTCGGCACCGAGGTCGCACGGTTCGTTGACCGACGCAGTGAACGCGTCGGGGTGCGCCCGGTGGATCGCCTCGTGGAGCGACTCGACCCCCGGCGTGACGTGCTGCATCGCCCACGGCCAGGTGGCCTGCGAGTTGGTGATGACCTGCTCGCCGGTCGCACGGTCGAACCACGCGTTGTGCAGGATGCCGTGGTGACCCGGGAGCCGCCCGGTCAGGATCGACGTGTGGTTGGCCAGCGTCACCGTGGGGAGGCCCGCCATCGCACCCCACTCGTAGGCGGTGCCCATCTCGACGAGCCGCGCCACGTTGGGAGCTTCGCCGGCGGCCGCCATCGCGTACAGCACGTTGGGGTTCACGCCGTCGAACAGGAACCCGACGACGTGGCGCGGCCGCCCGGCCCCCGGGTCGAGCACGTCGTCGCGCACCACGCCGTCCTGACCGGCGAGGTGGTGGCCGTGGTCGTCGGTCGCGCAACCGAGGAGCTCGGCGACGGTGGGGGCGACGTCGACCAGACGTCCGGATCGCGGGACGATCCCGTCGCTGCGCACGCCCTTCCCCGCGATGACGAACGGGGCCCGGGCCTGCACGATCCCGAGCGACCCGTGCTCGCCCCGGTGACCGCCCTGGTCCTCCCAGTTGTGCGCGCCCGTGTGGAGCACGCACAGATCGGGCGCGGCCGGATGGTCGAACAACTGCGCGATGTGGTCGTACGCGAACGGATAGGCGTTGCTGTCGCGCGTCGGAAAGGGATCGGCGATCTCCACGGTGAGGCCCACGAGCTTGTCGTGCGACTGGTCGGCGATCGGGTCCTGCCCGCTGCCACCGGTGCGCTCGTAGCCGTCGGGCCCGGGCCCGACGCGCCGGAACTCGACGCGCCCCTCGGCGCTCGCCGCCTCGTAGGTGTCGCTCCCGGTACGACGCGTCACCATGTCCACGATCGGCGCCAGCCCCGGATCGAGCAGGACGGCGAGCGCGCGGTCGAGGTCGCCCATCGGCGCAACGCTACTCACCACCCGAGGTTGCGTCGCTCGTACGTGTATGACACGTACTGCTGACGCAACCTCGAGGGAGGCGGGCTAGGAGGGGACGATCCTCCAGATGGCGCCGGCGCCGTTGTTGCCGTCGGTGACCACGTAGAGGTTGCCGTCCGGGCCCTGCACCGCGGAACGGAGGCGCACACCGCGATCTGAGCGCGGTGACCGCGGCCCCGGTGAGCGCGGTGCCCGCACCGTTCAGGTGCATGACGAGCAGCCGCTGGCCGACCGCCGGACTGCCGTCGAGGCACGCGACGGCGAGCGCGCCATCCCACGTCTTCCACTGCGGACCCGACAGGAACGTCGCACCCGACGGCGCCACGGTCACGCCACCGGACTGCCACACCGGCGTCATGGTGTTGCCGGGCTCGAGCGCGGCGTCGGTCATCGGCTTCGACTGGTCGTAGTTGCCCGCGCCGTCGTTCGGGTTCCAGCCACTGTTGGCGCCGTTGACGAGCTTGTTGACCTCGTCGTTGACGTCGGGGCCGTGCTCAGCCGAGTAGGGGTCGTTCGAGCCGGGGCGGAACGCCAGCCCCTGCGGGTTCCGGTGGCCGCGGGTGTACCACCGCGAGCCCGACACGTTGCCGGGCCACGGAGCGCCGTTCATGTCGACCCGCAGGATCTTGCCGCCGAGCACGGTGGTCGACTGCGGCGAGGTCGCGGTCGCCGCGTCGCCGGTGCTCACGAAGAGTGCGCCGGTTCCCGGCTGGAACCGGACGCGGCAGCCGTCGTGGAACGAGTTGTGCGGGAGCCCGGTGACGATGGGCGTCCAGTTGCTGATGGCGGTGTACGCGGGCCCGAGCAGGTCGAGGTCGAAGCGCGCCACCCGGTTGTCGGTCGCGGTCGAGTAGCACACGAAGCCCCGCCGGTCGGTGCTCGCGTTGAAGCCAGGGCTCAGCGCGATGCCCATGAGGCCGCCCTCGCCGCCGGGGTCGAAGGTGCCGTCGAACTGGGTGACCGCGCCCATCGGCCGGCCCTTCTCGGTGTTGCTCCAGCGGGCGAAGATCACGCCGGAGTCGTTCTCGGTGTAGACGGGCGGGAGCCAGCCCTGCGGGAAGGCGATGTCCCAGATCTTGTTCCGGCCGGTCACCCAATCGTCGAGGGACGCCAGGGACGGTCCGCCCGGCTCGGCGGGCGGGAAGGAGCAGGCGGTCGCGGCGGTGGCCACGAGGAGGCCGACGGCGAGCAGGCGCAGGGATCGGAACATGGGGGTCCTGCCAGGGTTCGAGGGGGTGCCCCCCAGTATCGACCAGCACGGCTTCCGGCCTGTAGCGAGGTCCCGATTGTCGGGCGGAGCGCCCGCGGACTAGATTGTCCCTTCGCGCCCGACGCCGATTCGGCAGTCGGCGCCACCGCTGCACTCGTGAGGACCCTTGCGCACGTTCACCCCGAAACCCGCTGACATCAACCGCGCCTGGCACGTGATCGACGCCGAGGGCCAGGTACTGGGCAAGGTCGCCACCGAGGCGGCCAACCTGCTGCGTGGCAAGCACAAGCCGATCTGGGCCCCGCACGTCGACACCGGCGACCATGTCGTCATCGTCAACGCTGCCAAGCTCGACCTCAGCGCCCGCAAGCTCGCCGACAAGCGATACCACCGCCACTCCGGGTACCCCGGCGGTCTCACCTCGGAGTCGCTCGAGCACCTGCTCGGCCGCGACCCCGAGCGCGTCGTGCGTCTCGCCATCCGCGGGATGCTCCCGAAGAACCGGCTCGGCCGGGCGATGATCCGCAAGCTGCGGATCTACGCCGGTCCCACCCACCCGCACCAGGCGCAGCAGCCCCAGCCGCGACAGCTCGCATCGAAGCGCTAGGAGTCCCGTGCCCAAGCCTCTCATCCAGCGCACCGGTCGACGCAAGGAAGCCGTCGCCCGCGTGCGGTTGCGGCCGGGATCCGGCGTGATCACCGTGAACGGTCGCCCGTTCGAGCAGTACTTCCCGATCCTCACGCACCGCGTGGTCGCGCTCGAGCCGCTGCGCCTCACGCAGACCGCCGACGTGTACGACGTCGACGCCACCCTCGACGGCGGCGGTGTGAGCGGTCAGGCCGGCGCGTTGCGCCTCGGCATCGCCCGCGCGCTCATCTCGCTCGACGAGGAAGCGCGGCCGCAGCTCAAGAAGGCCGGGCTCCTCACCCGCGACGCACGCGAGAAGGAACGGCGCAAGTACGGCCTCAAGAAGGCCCGCAAGGCGCCGCAGTACTCGAAGCGCTGAGGCGCACGAGGCCTTCGCCATGACGCTGCGATTCGGCACGGACGGGGTGCGCGGGGTCGCCAACCGGGAGCTCACCCCCGAGCTGGTCACCGCGCTCGGTCGCGCCGCGGTGCGGGTGCTCGGCCCGAACCAGCCCTTCGTCGTCGGCCGCGACACGCGCCGGTCCGGACCGATGATCGAGTCCGCGCTGGTCGCCGGCCTCTGCGCCGAGGGCGCCGACGTCGTGCTCGTCGGCGTGCTGCCCACCCCCGGCGTGGCCCACGTCGCCCGGGAGCGCGGCGCGCCCGCAGCCGTGATCTCCGCCAGCCACAATCCCTTCCCCGACAACGGGATCAAGCTCTTCGCCCCGGGGGGCCGGAAGATCCCCGAGCCCCTCGAGCTCGAGGTGGAGCAGGAGCTCCGGGAGCTGGCGGTCAGCCAACCCGAGCCCGGTCCCGAGGGCGTCGGGGTCGGTGTGTCGAGCGAGCACCGCACCGCGCTCGACGACTACGTCGCGACCCTCGTCGAGGCGCTGCAGGGTCGCCAGCTCACCGGATTGCACGTCGTGGTCGACTGCGGCAACGGTGCCGCGTTCCGCGCCGCGCCCACGGCCCTCCGCGCGCTCGGCGCGACCGTCGACGTGCTCCACGCGTCGCCCGACGGCGTCAACATCAACGCCAGCTGCGGCTCGACCCACCCCGCCGACCTGCAGGAAGCGGTGCGGGTCGCGCGAGCGAATGTCGGCCTCGCCTTCGACGGTGACGCCGACCGTGTCGTCGCGGTCGACGAACGCGGCACGTTGGTCGACGGCGACGAGATCCTCGCGGTCACGGCGATCGACCTGCACGACCGCAAGCTGCTCCGAGGTGATGCGGTCGTCGCCACCGTGATGTCGAACCTCGGGCTACGACGCGCCCTCGAGCCGTACGGGGTCACCGTGCTCGAGACCCCGGTCGGTGACCGCAACGTGCTCGACGCGCTCGAGCAGCGCAACCTCGCGCTGGGCGGCGAGCAGTCGGGGCACGTGATCTTCGCCGACCACGCGACCACCGGTGACGGCACGCTCACCGGCATCTTCCTCCTCGACACCATGGCCCGGCGGGGGCGTCCACTGTCTGAGTTGACCTCGGTGCTCACGCGCGTGCCGCAGATCCTGCGCAACGTCGCGGTCGACGGCGCCGACTCCCTCCGCAGCGACGCCGCGTTCTGGAGTCGGGTGCGCGACGTGGACGACGAGCTCGGCGACGACGGTCGTGTGCTCGTCCGCCCGTCGGGCACCGAGCCCCTGGTACGGGTGATGGTCGAATCGACCGACGCCGAGGCCGCGGCGGACGCCGCCGACCGCTTGGTGGAGCTGGTCGAGCACGCTGCGTCACGATCCACCCCCGCTCGCCTCTAACCTTTGCTCCCATGTGTGGCATCGTCGGGGTCGTTCGTCGGCGTTCCACGCGCCCGGTTCCCGATGCCGCCGCCCTGGTCGGGTCGCTCGACGGCGCCCTCACCGCGCTGGTGGGTGCCGAGTCCGCCGACGCGACCCTGGCCGACACCCTGGTCGCTGCGGCGGTGCTGGTCGAAGGCGTCGACCGCGAGCTGCGGGGCGTGCCCGGGGTTCGGGCCCTGTTCGCCGACGCGCAGGCGGCGCTCGTCATCGCGGATCGGGTCGAGCAGCTCACCGGGCGGCTCGACGCCCTCGAGGCCGAGCTCGACGACGGCCTCGGGGCCACCCTGGCGGTCGGAGTGCTCGAGCAGGTCAACGCCGCGCTCGTGCGCGTGCGCGACGCGGTCTGGGCCGTCGGCCGCGACCGTCTCCGCACCGCGCGTGAGGTGGCGTTGCTCGCCGGTGGCGATCCGTCGGTCGCGGCCATCGAGGCCTTCCTCTCGGTGCAGGTCGCGCTCTCGGCCATCGATCGCCTCGAGGTGCGCGGGCGCGACTCCGCCGGGCTGCACCTCCTCGTCCGTCACCACGGGCTCGATTTCGACGAACCTGCGGTCGGGCGTCTCGTCGAAGCGCGCGCGACCGACCCGCTGTTCGGCTCCGGCTCCGTGCGCGCGACGGCAGACGAGGTGGCGTTCGTCTACAAGGCCGCGGCCGAGATCGGTGAGCTCGGCGACAACACCGCGGTGCTGCGCGCCGCGATCCGCGACGACGCGTTGTTGCACCTCGCGCTCGCCGACGACGACGCCGAGGTCATGGTGCTCGGTCACACGCGGTGGGCGAGCGTCGGCATCATCTCTGAGGCCAACGCGCACCCGCTGAACCACGAGGAGCTCGACGCTCCCGACCGTCCTTACGTGGTGGGCGCGCTCAACGGCGACGTCGACAACTACGCCGATCTCAAGGCGCTCGAGCACCTGCAGGTCCCGGCCGAGATCACCACCGACGCCAAGGTCATCCCCACGCTGGTGGCCCGGCGCCTGGCCGACGGCGCGACGGTCGACGACGCGTTCCGCACCACGGTCGCCGAGCTCGCGGGATCGATGGGCATCGCCGCCCAGACCGCGGCCGCGCCCGACCAGCTGCTCCTCTCGCTGCGTGGCAGCGGCCAGGCGCTCTACGTCGGCCTGGTGGAGGACGCGTACGTCGTCGCCAGCGAGCCGTACGGCCTGGTCGAAGAGACCGACACGTACCTCCGGATGGACGGCGAGACCCCGGCCGACCCCGAGCGCGCCGCTGCCACCCGCGGCCAGGTCGTCGTGCTCGACGCCGCTCGCGCGGGCACGCTCGAGGGCATCCGGCGGTCCGCCTTCGACGGCACGCCGCTCCTGGTGGCCGCCGACGAGCTCCAGCACGCCGAGATCACGACGCGCGACATCGACCGCGGCGCGTTCCCGCACTTCCTGTTGAAGGAGATCTCCGAAGCGCCGGCGTCGTTCCGCAAGACGCTGCGGGGCAAGGTCGTCGAGCGCGACGGCCGCCTGTCGGTCGCGCTCTCCTCGGAGACCCTGTCCGACTCGCTCCGCGCCCGGCTGCGTGACGGGAGCATCCGACGTGTCGTGGTGATCGGTCAGGGTACCGCGGCCATCGCGGGCCAGAGCCTCGCCGCGGTGCTCGCGGGCTTCGCCGACGACGAGCTGCGCGCCGAAGCCGTCGTCGCCACTGAGTTCTCCGGGTTCCAACTCCGCGACGACATGTCCGACACGCTCGTGGTCGCCATCAGCCAGAGCGGTACGACCACCGACACCAACCGCACGTCCGACCTCGCGCGTGCACGAGGCGCGGCCGTCGTCGCCATCGTCAACCGGCGCAACAGCGACCTGGTCGACAAGGCCGACGGTGTGCTCTACACGTCCGACGGTCGCGACGTCGAGATGGCGGTGCCGTCCACCAAAGCGTTCTACGCGCAGATCGCCGCCGGGTGCCTCCTCGCGATCGCCATCGCCGACGAGGTGACCACGCCCGATCCGGCGCGTGTGCACGAGCTGCTCGAGTCCCTGCGCACGCTTCCTGACGCGATGCACGGCGTGCTCGAGCGGCGAGACGCGATCGCCGAGATCGCGCAGCGGCACGCGGTGTCGCGGCGCTACTGGGCCGTCGTCGGCAACGGCCGCAACCGGATCGCCGCGCAGGAAGTGCGGGTGAAGGCGTCGGAGCTCTGTTACAAGTCGATCTCGTTCGACGCCACCGAGGACAAGAAGCACATCGATCTCTCGGCCGAGCCGCTGGTCATCGTGTGCGCCGCAGGGTTGCAGGGCTCGAACGCCGACGACGTCGCCAAGGAGATCGCGATCTACCGCGCGCACCGCGCCGCGCCGATCGTGGTGGCGAACGAGGGCGAGCGCCGCTTCTCCGCCGCGCTGGAGACGATCCCCGTGCCCGTGGTCCACCCCGACGTCGCGTTCGTGCTGTCGGCGATGGCCGGGCACCTCTTCGGGTACGAAGCCGCCCTCGCCATCGACGCCTCGGCCCGGCCGCTGCGCGAAGCCCGTGCCGCCATCCAGACCGCGGTGTCGGTCGCCGACGCCGGCGACAACCTGCTGCTGGCGCTGGAGCCGGAGATCGAGCTCCCGGCGGCCACGTTCCTCGACGGCCTGCGCGTCGGCTCGTACAACGGCCACCTCGAAGCCGGCACCGCCGTGCGGATCACGTCGCTGCTGCGCTACGCGACGGGTCTCGTCCCGCTCGACGTGTACCAGGTCGAGCACGGCTCGGTGGGCACGCCCAGCCGGGTGATCGAAGACCTCACCGCCGCGCTCACCGCGGGCATCGAGGAGCTCACCCGTCCGGTCGACGCGATCAAGCACCAGGCGAAGACCGTCACCGTCGGCATCTCGCGTTCCGACGAAGAGCTGCTGCAGGTGGCGCTGGCCCGCGAGGTGCTCGCGGCGGGCGCGACGCGCGACGCGCTCAGCTACCGAGCGCTCCGTACGCTGGTCGCGCTCGATCCCGCGATCGAGCAGGTCGTCGGGTTCACCCGCTACCGCATCGAGGGCGACCTCGAGGCCGACGAAGCGACCATCCACGTGGTCGACCGCGGCGGGATCTCGGTCGATCTCCGGTCGCGGACCGACGACGACCCCCGCCTCGTCGGTACGAAGCACCGGGTGGCGACGCAACGCGAGGTCACGGTGGCCCGCGGCCGCCGCGACGGGCGCACGGTGATCATCGTCCCCGAGGTGAAGGACAACGTGACCGCCGGCGTCACGCTCCTGCAAGCGCGGTTCGTGGAGCACCTCCCGGCCGACGTGGCGCGCACGGTGCTCCAGGGCTACCAGGGTCGCTACGGCGCGCTGCGTGACGCGGTCACCGAGACCACGCCGACGTTCGACGACGCCCGGCTTGCGGAGTTCGACCTCATCGAGCTGTTGACCGAACCGGTGTACGTCCTCGCCGACCGCTGGCGCTGACGTGAGCGTCTCCCCATGACGCAAGCGCTCGGGATCCGCGGCCTCGGTACCGATCTGGTCGAGATCGCGCGGTTCCGCCTCGCGCTGGCCCGGCGGACCAGCCTCTCCGACCGCCTCTTCACCGAGGGTGAACAGGAGTACGCGTACGGGCAGCACGATCCCGTCCACAGCCTCGCCGCGCGCTTCGGGGCCAAGGAGGCGACGATGAAGGCACTGGGCGCCGGGCTCGGCGCGTTCCGGTTCCGTGAGGTCGAGGTCGTGCGCGACGACACCGGCGCGCCGTCCCTCTCGCTGCACGGCGCCGCGGCCGAGCTCGCGCAGGAGCGCGGCGTGCACGCGTGGCAGCTCTCGCTCACGCACACCGACACGACGGCGATGGCCGTCGTGCTCGCGTTGGGCTGAGGCGCGTCGTGGAGCCAGTCCTCACTCCCGACGCCATGGGTGACGCCGACCGGCGGGCCATCGCCGCGGGTACGCCGGTCGAGGTCCTCATGGACCGCGCCGGGCGCGCGGTGGCCTGGGAGGTGCGGCGGCTCCTCCGTGGCACCTACGGTCGCCGCGTCGTGCTGGTCTGCGGCAAGGGCAACAACGGCGGCGACGGTCTCGTCACCGCGCGGGTGCTCGCGGGATGGGGGATGCGCCCCCGTGTGTTCGAGCTCGCGGCGGGGATCGATCAGCGCGCCTTCACGCGTGCGCTGGCGCAGGCCGACGTGGCGGTCGACGCGATGTACGGCACCGGGTTCCGCGGCGCGCTGGAAGGTGATGCCGCGTTCGTGGCCGGCGCGCTCGCCGGTTGGAGCGGACCGACGGTGTCGGTCGACATCCCGTCCGGCGTCGACGGCCTGAGCGGCCTGGCGTTCGGACCCACGGTGCAGGCGACGCGCACGGTCACCTTCGCGGCGCGCAAGCCCGGCCTCGTGTTCCAACCCGGCCGATCGCACGCCGGGCAGGTCGTGGTGGTCGACATCGGCATTCCCGTCGACGGCGACGTCCACGCCGGTCTGGTCACCGCCGACGACGTGCGCGCGTGGTTGCCCGGCCGCGCGCCCGATGCGCACAAGTGGCAGGCCGCGGTGATGGTCGTCGGCGGGTCGGGCGGCATGACCGGCGCGCCCATGTTCGTGAGCCACGCGGCGATGCGGGCGGGCGCGGGGATCGTCTGGTGCGGTCTCCCCGGTGCCGACGCGACGAGAGCAGCCTCGGGGAGCGAGGTCATCGCGCGTGCGCTTCCCGCGAACGCGGCCGGTGTGCTCGCGCGCGACGCGGCCGAGACCGTGCTCGCCACCATCGGAAGGTTCGGCGCCCTGGCCCTCGGCCCCGGCCTCGGTGGCATCGGCGACGACGACCTGCAGTACGTGGTGCGCACGCTGGTCGCGGAGGCGCGGTCGCCGTTGGTGCTCGACGCCGATGGTCTCAACGCGCTCGCCGGCGACTTCGCCGCGCTCGAGGCCCGCCGCACGCTCGGCGCGCCCGCGGTGTTGACACCCCATGCCGGCGAGTACCAGCGGCTGATGGGCCGGCCGGTCGGCGGCGACCGGTTGGAGGCCGCCCGCGCCCTGGCGGATCGCGCCAGCGCGGTCGTGCTGCTGAAGGGTCCGGGCACCGTCGTCGCCGGGCCCGACGGTCGGGTCGCGGTGAACCCCACGGGTGGCGCGGAGCTGGCGACGGCGGGAAGTGGCGACGTGCTCACGGGGATCGTCGCCGGGTTCCTGGCGCGGGGGATGGACGGCTTCACCGCCGCGGCGGCGGGCGCGTGGGTGCACGGGCAGACCGCCGACGACCTGGTCGCGCAGCACGGGCCCGGCCTCGTGGCCGGCGATCTCGTGACCGGTCTGCCACATACGCTGCAAGCCTTGGGAGTCACGTCGTGAGCGTGAGCGGCCCGGAATCCGGCGCACGCGCGGTCTGGAGCGAGGTCGATCTCGACGCGGTGCGGTCCAACATCGCCGCGTTGTGCGCGTACGCCGCGCCCGCGCAACTCCTCGCGGTGGTCAAGGCCAACGGGTACGGCCACGGCGCGGTGCCCGTCGCCCGCGCCGCGCTCGATGCGGGCGCGACCTGGCTCGGCGTGGCGCGAGTCGAGGAAGGCGTACAGCTGCGCGTGGCGGGGATCGACGCACCGATCATGTTGTTGTCGGAGCCCGCGCCGCGCGCGGCCGACACCGTCGTCGCGCACGCGATCACGCCCGTCGTGTACACCGAGCCCGGGATCGACGCGCTGGCGAAGGCAGTCGCCGACGCCGGCCGCGCGCTCCCGCTCGACGTGCACCTCAAGGTCGACACCGGCATGCACCGGGTCGGCTGCACCCCTGACGACGCGGTCGGGTTGGCAGCGCACGTCGCGGCGCGCGACGAGCTCGTGCTCGCGGGGGTGTTGACCCACCTCGCGGTGGCCGACGAGCCCGGGAACCCGTACACCACGGAGCAGCTCGCCCGCTTCGACGCGGTGCTCGCCGCGCTCACTGCGGCCGGGCTCCGCCCACCGCTCGCGCATGCGGCCAACTCGGCCGGACTGCTCACGTGCGCCGACGCCCGCTACGACCTGGTGCGCGTCGGCATCGCCGGGTACGGGCTCCCGCCGGCACCCGAGCTGGCGGACAGTGCACCGGTCGCGCTGACGCCCGCGCTGTCGTTGCGCGCCCGGATCACGATGGTGAAGACGATCCCTCCGGGCGCGCGGGTGTCGTACGGCCTTCGTTCGGAGGTCGGCGCGCCGGGTCGGGTCGCGACCGTGCCCGCGGGCTACGCCGACGGTGTGCCCCGCAACCTCGGGCTCGCGGGTGGCGAGGTGCTGATCGGCGGCCGGCGCCGGCCGATCGTCGGCGTGGTCACGATGGACCAGTTGCTCGTCGACCTCGGTGACGTTCCCGCGGCGGCCGACGACGAGGTCGTGCTCATCGGGCGCCAGGGCGACGAGGAGATCACCGCCACCGAGTGGGGTGAGCGCCTCGGCACCATCTCGTACGAGATCGTGACCGGCATCGGCGCGCGTGTCCCTCGGACGTACCTGGGTGAGGATCACTGATGGAGATGCAGTGGAGGCGTGGCCGGATGGCCGGGACGCCGCAACGGAATCGACCGTTCTGATGGCACCGCGCGGCTTGAAGCGCACCGGGCTCGTCGCCGGGGCCGCCGCCGGCGCGGTCGGCCTCGCCTACGCGACCGAGCGCGCGCTCGTCGCCCGCATCCGCCACCGCGACGATCCCGACGCCGGGTTGCCGCTGGTCGCGGAGTTCGACGAGATGCGGGTCCTCGACACCCACGACGGCGGCATGCTCTACACCATCAGCCGCGGCGCGGGGCCGACGATCGTGTTCTGCCACGGCGTCACGCTCTCCTCGCGGGTCTGGGCCAAGCAGTTCGACACGTTCCCCGCCGCCGGGTTCCGCGCCGTCGCGTTCGACTCGCGTGGGCACGGGGAATCGGTCGCGGGGGAGACCGGCCACTCGCTCGACAACCTGGCCGACGACCTGCGCACCGTCCTCGAGGGACTCGACCTCCACGACGTGATCCTGGTCGGCCACTCCATGGGCGGGATGGCCGTGCAGGCGTTCGCCATCCGCCATCCCGACGTGCTGCACGCCCGCGTGCGCGGTCTCGTCCTCCAGTCGACGTCGTCGCACAACCTGGTGAGCGACGCCAAGCGCATCCGGGAGACGCTCGAACGCATCACCCGCCTGGGTCCCGACTTCGCCACCTTCATGCGCCCGCGCAACCTCGGCTTCCTCCTGGCCCGCATCGGGTTCGGCGACGACCCGTATCCCAGTCACGTCGAAGCGACGCGCGAGATGCTCGCCGCGTGCGACAACGAGACCACGCCGCGCCGCCGCCGGCGCGCTCTTGCGCCTCGATCTCACCGACGGCCTTCCCGGCATCGACGTCCCCACCCTGGTGCTGGTGGGCACCGCGGATGCGCTCACGCCTCCACGTGACTCGCGCCGGATCGCCGAGCTCGTGCCCGACGCACGGCTCGTGGAGTACCCGGGCGCCGGGCACATGTTGATGTACGAGCGCACCGACGAGGTCGACGCCTTGATCATGGACTTCACGCGTGAGGTCCTCGCCGACGATCTCGCGGTTGGTCGCGACGACGGCGCCGCCGCCTCGGCGGGCTGACGTGCTCACCGACGTGCCCGGCGTGCAGGCCGGGCACTGGACCGGCGCCGAGACCGGCGTGACCGTCGTCGTGCTGCCCGAGGGCACGGTCGGGTCGGTCGAGATCCGCGGCGGTGCACCGGCGACGCGTGAGACCGCGGTGCTCGACCCCTTGGCCACCGTCGAGCAGGTCGACGCGATCGTGCTGTCGGGTGGTTCGGCCTTCGGGCTCGCCGCCGCCGACGGCGTGATGCAGGCCCTCGCCGAACAGGGCCGCGGCTTCGTCACACGCGGCGGACCCGTGCCGATCGTGCCCGCAGCGGCGATCTTCGACCTCGCCGCGTCGGGCGGCGAACGCCCCGGTCCCGAGGAGGGCCGCGCCGCCCTCGCCGCCGCCCAGGATCCGGGCGCACCGCCGTTCGCCACCGGCCGGGTCGGTGCCGGTCGTGGTGCGCGCGTCGCCAAGTGGCGCGGCGCCGACCACGGCACCACCGGGGGCCTCGGCACGGCGACCGCACGCGACGGCGACGTCGTCGTCGCGGCCATCGCGGTCGTCAACGCGGTCGGTGACATCGTCGGCGACGACGGCGGCATGGTCGTCGGATCGACGGCCCCGCCCGGCGATCCCGGCTTCCCGGATCCCGCGCCCTTCGAGGAGGGCACCAACACGACGTTGGTGGTCGTCGTGACCAATGCCCGGTGCACCAAGGTCGAGTGCCACCTCATGGCCCGGAGCGCGCACCACGGCCTCGCCCGCGCCATCCATCCCTCGCACGCGCCACGACGGCGACCTCGCGTTCGCGTCCGCGACCGGCGCGGTCGACGCGCACCTCGACCGCCTCCGGGTGCTCGTCACCGAGGTGACGGCCGAGGCGATCCGCGACTCGGTCGCGTACCATCGCGCGACACCCTGACAAGTCGGGTCCCACCGTGTCGCTGCTGGAACCACGTTCGTTCGCCTCGTTCGCCGACCTCGAACGCGAGGCCCTGGCGTGCACGAAGTGCCGCGTTGGCCGCGACCCGCACCCAGGTCGTGTTCGGGGTGGGGGATCCCGCGGCCGACCTCCTCTTCGTGGGCGAGGGTCCCGGCGAACAGGAGGACCTCACCGGTGAACCGTTCGTGGGCCGGGCGGGGCGGCTGCTCACCAGCCTCATCGAGGGCATCGGGCTCACGCGCGCCGAGGTCTACATCGCCAACGTCGTCAAGTGCCGTCCCCCCGGCAACCGTGACCCCTTGCCGCTCGAGATCGACACGTGTCGGCCCTACCTCGAGGCGCAGGTGGAGTTCATCGATCCCCGGCTCGTCGTGACCCTCGGCAACTTCGCCACCAAGTTGCTGCTGTCGACCAAGGACGGCATCACGAAGCTGCGCGGTCGGGAGTTCCCCTACCGCGACGGTGCCGTGCTCATCCCCGTGTTGCACCCGTCGGCCGTCCTGCGCGGCGGGGGCCCCGCTCGCGCAGGCCCGTGCCGACTTCGTCACGGTCAAGCGCGCGCTCGCGCGCGCGACGGGTGAGCGATGAAGCTGCACACGGTCACGCGCAGCGCCGACGAGACGCACGCGCTCGGGCAGCGCATCGGCGCGGTGTTGCGAGCCGGCGACGTCGTCGTGCTCGACGGCGAGCTCGGCACCGGCAAGACCGTGTTCACCAAGGGCCTGGCGGTCGCGCTCGGCATCACCGAACCCGTCGTGAGCCCCACGTTCACCGTCGTACGCGAGTACGACGCGCCCCTGCCGCTCGTGCACGTCGACGTGTACCGCCTCGACCACCTGCAGGAGCTGCACGATCTCGGGTTCGACGACCTCGTCGGCAGCGACGCCGTCACCGTCGTCGAGTGGGGCGACCGGGTCGGTGCGCTGCTCCCCGCCGATCGTCTCGACGTGCACCTCGAGCCGGGAGCGGACGACGACGACCGATCGGTGTCGTTCGAGGCGGCGGGCGTGTCGTGGGCGGAACGACGCGACGCGTTGCTCGACGCGGTCGGGAGCGGTTGAGATGCTCGTGCTCGCGCTCGACACGTCCACCGCGCAGGTCTCGGTCGCGTTCGGCGACCGGGGCGTCGTGCTGGGCGCGGTGCAGCTCGCCGGCGGTCGCCGCCACGCCGAGCAGCTCGCTCCCGCGATCGACTACCTGCGGCGCGAGCTCGCGGTCGATCTCGGGCACCTGGCCACCATCGCGGTGGGCACCGGCCCGGGGTTGTTCACCGGGCTGCGGGTCGGGGTCACCACCGCCAAGGTGATGGCCCAGGCGCTGCGCATCCCGGTGGTCGGGATCCCGAGCCTCGACCTCGTCGCGTATCCACTGCGCCATTCCGGCCGCCCGATCGTCGCGGTGCTCGACGCTCGTCGCCGCGAGGTGTTCGCGGCGCGCTACCAACCCGTTCCCGGCGGGGTGCAGCGAACCTCCGGCTACGCGGTGCACACGCCCGCTGAGCTCGTGGCCGACCTCGCGGTCGAGTCCCACGGGCTGTTGCTCGCGGGCGACGGCATCGAGCGGTTCCCCGCCGAGTTCGCCACGCTCGAGCACGCGGAGTTCGCGGGCAGCAGCTTCTCGGCGCCGAGCGTCGCCGCGCTGGTCGAGCTGGCCACGGCGCGGGCCGAACGCGAGGAGTTCGAGCAGCCGGCCGAGCTGCGCCCGCTCTACCTGCGCCAGAGCGACGCCGAGATCGCGTGGGACCGTCGTGCCGAGGCGGCGGGGCACTGATGCGAGCGAACGGCCGCGGGTCGGGTACCCCGGATCGCAGAGAGCGAGCCATGTAGTGGCCGCGGAGCCCGATGTCCGGGCCCTCACGGTCACGGTGCAGCCGATGCGCCGTCGGCACGTGCGCTCGGTGCTGCGGATCGAGCAGCAGGTGTACCCGCGACCGTGGAGCTCGTCGCTGTTCATGTCCGAGCTCGCGATGCGTTCGACGCGCGCGTACTACGTCGCGCGTGTCGGTCGCGAGCTGGTCGGCTACGCGGGCGTGATGATGACGCTCGACGAGGCGCACGTCACGACCATCGCGGTCGATCCGCGCCGTCACCGGTCGAAGATCGGGACGCGACTGCTACTGGTCCTCGCGCGCGAAGCCATCGCGCGCGGTGCGACCATGCTCACGCTCGAGGTGCGGATGTCGAACGAGGCGGCGAAGGACCTGTACCGCCGCTTCGGATTCGGACCGGTCGGCGTGCGCCGGAATTACTACCAGGAGGTCAACGAAGACGCGCTCGTGATGACGGTGACCCACGTCGACCAACCGCAGTACGTCGAGCTGCTGGCCTCGATCGAACGCACCGTGCCCGGTGAGACGATCGTCGAGGAGACGAGGCGCCCGTGACCCTCGTGCTCGGCATCGAGACGTCGTGTGACGAGACCGCCGCCGCAGTCGTGGAGGACGGTCGCTTCGTCCACTCGTCGGTGGTGTCGAGCCAGATCGATCTCCACGCACGCTTCGGCGGCGTGGTGCCCGAGGTCGCGAGCCGGGCCCACGTGGAGCTGATCACGCCGGTGATCGCCGAAGCGCTGGTCGAGGCGGGCGTCGAGCTCACCGATCTCGACGCGGTCGCCGCGTGCCACGGGCCCGGTCTCGCCGGCGCGCTGCTCGTCGGGGTCAGCGCGGCGAAGGCGATCGCGCTCGCCGCCGACCTCCCGTACGTGGGCGTGAACCACCTCGAGGCGCACCTGCACGCGGCCTGGTTGGCCGAGCCCGACCTCGAGCCGCCGCTGGCCGTCCTCATCGTGAGCGGCGGCCACACCATGACCGTGGTGATGGAGGCGCACGGCCGCTACCGCGTCGTGGGCCAGACCGTCGACGACGCCGCCGGCGAGGCGTTCGACAAGGTGGCCCGCCATCTCGGCCTCGGCTACCCCGGGGGCCCGGTCATCGACCGCCTCGCCACCGAGGGCGACCCCGCGGCCGTGCGCTTCCCCCGGGCGATGGCGGGCGACGTCGACTTCTCCTTCGCCGGGCTCAAGACGGCAGTCGTGAACCATCACCGCAAGTCGCCGGACACGCCCGTCGCCGATGTCGCCGCGTCCTTCCAGGAGGCGGTCGTCGACCAACTGGTGGCGAAGCTGCTGGCTGCGGCCGACGAGGCGGGCGCGCCGGTGCTCGCCCTCGGCGGTGGTGTCGCGGCCAATTCCCGGTTGCGGGCCCGGGTCGCCGAGGCCGCCGCCGCCACCGGCCGTGGGGTCTTCCTGCCGCCGCCGCACCTCTGCACCGACAACGGTGCCATGATCGCCGCCACCGCCTGGTGGCGCCTCCAGGCCGACGGCCCGACCCCGCTCGGCGCCGGCGCCGACCCCAACCTGCGCCTGGTCTGACCGGTCCGGGCGCGCAACTTGTCGGTTCGGGTGCTGCCCTGGTACCGTGACTTAGCACTCACCAGCGTCGAGTGCTAACGGTCGCTGGATCCATCCAACCCACCATCTGCATGCTGCAGGAGGAACACCTATGAGTCTGCAACCGCTCGGAGACCGGATCGTCGTCCGTCCCGGTGATGCCGAGGAGACGACCGTGAGCGGCCTGGTCATCCCCGACACCGCCAAGGAGAAGCCGCAGCAGGGCGAGGTCCTCGCCGTGGGCCCCGGCGCTCGTTCGGAGCACAACGGCGAGCTCATCCCCGTCGACGTGGCCGTCGGCGACGTCGTCCTGTACTCGAAGTACGGCGGCACCGAGGTGACCGTCGACGGTGAAGACCTCCTCGTGCTCTCGAGCCGAGACGTCCTCGCCAAGGTCGCCGCAGGCAAGAAGAAGTAGCGCTGACCATCCGCGATCCGGGGGCCCGGGGCGGCCGCCAGCGCATCCCGAGGCCTGCGACGGCCCGGGCCGGCGCGGCGGCCCCCTGGGCTTCGCTCGCGTCCGAGCCCGGCCCGATCACGCTCGACCGCGTCCGCGAGCAGTTCGCCGACTACGTCCCGCCGCCTCTGCCACCGCTCGCGCCCGGTGGTCGCCCCGCCGCGGTGCTGCTCCCGCTGTTCGAGGAAGACGCCGAGGTCCGTCTCGTCCTCACCCGCCGGCCCGAGACCATGCCGTCGCACCGGGGCGAGATCGCCTTCCCGGGCGGCAAGGTCGAGCCCACCGTCGACCGTGACGAGCGCGACGCCGCGCTGCGCGAGGCGGAGGAGGAGATCGGTCTCCGGCGCGAGCTGGTCGACGTCGTGGCGACGCTCCCGACGCTCGCCACCGTCGTCGGGCAGTTCTCCATCACCCCGTTCGTCGGCCTGACCGACGGTCGCCCGATCGTCACCGCCGACTCGCGCGAGGTCGACCGGGTGTTCGACGTCGCGCTCACCGAGCTGCTGGCCGACGGGGTGTTCCACGAGGAGCGCTGGAGGTTCGGCGACGACCGCGGGGAGCGCTCGATGCAGTTCTACGAGCTGGAGGACGAGACCGTCTGGGGCGCCACCGCGCGCATCCTGACCGCGTTCCTCCTGCGCGTCCTCGGCCTCCCGATCACGGGTGACTGGGACGACTGGACCCGCGGGTAGGAGATGCCGCGGAGCAGTTGCCGGAGGCGGGACTGCGCAGCGGAATCGACCCGATGAGCGGCCCGATGCGCGCCCTGTCCGAGCCCCGCCGGCCGCCGCTCGGCGAGTAGCCTGAAAGCTTCCTCGTTGCGGGAGGTACCGGGTTGGAAGTCGAGATCGGCATCGGGAAGTCGGGACGACGGGCCTACGGCTTCGACGACATCGCGATCGTCCCCAGCCGGCGGACACGAGACCCGGAAGACGTCGACATCACCTGGGAGCTCGACGCATTCCGCTTCGACCTGCCGGTCATGGGTTCCGCGATGGACGGCGCGCTGTCGCCGCGGATCGCGATCGAGATGGGCCAGCTCGGCGGGGTCGGGTGCCTCAACCTCGAAGGCCTCTGGACGCGCTACGACGACCCCGACGTGTTGTTCGAGGAGATCGCCGAGCTGCCGAACGAGAAGGCCACCCGGCGGATGCAGGAGATCTACGCCGAGCCGATCAAGGAAGAGCTGATCGGTCGGCGCATCCGCGAGATCAAGGACGCCGGCGTCACCGCGTGCGCGTCGCTCACGCCGCAACGCGTCGAGCAGTACTCGAAGTACGTGCTCGAGGCCGAGCTCGACATCCTCGTGATCCAGGGCACGGTCGTGTCGGCGGAGCACGTCTCGAAGACGGTCGAGCCGCTCAACCTCAAGAAGTTCATCCGCGAGTTCGACGTCCCGATCATCGTCGGCGGTTGTGCGTCGTACTCGACCGCATTGCACCTCATGCGCACCGGCGCGGTGGGAGTGCTCGTGGGCGTCGGCCCCGGCCACGCCTGCACGAGCCGCGGCGTGCTCGGCATCGGTGTGCCGCAGGCCACCGCCATCGCCGACGCCGCCGGCGCCCGCATCCGTCACCTCGACGAGACCGGCGTCTACGTGCACGTCATCGCCGACGGCGGGATGCGCACGGGCGGCGACGTCGCCAAGGCGATCGCGTGCGGAGCCGACGCGGTGATGATCGGTTCGCCGCTCGCCGCCGCCTACGAGGCGCCGGGCCGCGGGTACCACTGGGGCATGGCCACCTTCCACCCGACGCTGCCGCGCGGCGCGCGGGTGAAGGCGGGCAACCGGGCGACGCTGGCCGAGATCCTGGTCGGGCCCGCCCACGAGAACGACGGCACCCTGAACCTCTTCGGGGCGCTCCGCACGTCGATGGCCACCACCGGCTACGAGACGCTCAAGGAGTTCCAGAAGGCCGAGGTCATGGTCGCGCCGTCGTTGCAGACCGAGGGCAAGTCGCTCCAGCGCGCCCAGGGCATCGGCATGGGCCGATAGAGGAGAACCGACACCACATGGACATCGCCACGCTTTCAGCCACCGCCAACGCGCTGGTCGCGCCGGGCAAGGGGATCCTCGCCGCCGACGAGAGCAGCGGCACGATCAAGAAGCGCTTCGACTCGATCGGTACCGAGTCGACGGAGGACAACCGCCGCGACTACCGCGAGATGCTCTTCACCACGAAGGGTGCGGCCGACTTCATCAGCGGTGTGATCCTCTTCGACGAGACCATCCGCCAGAACGCGGCCGACGGCACCCCGCTGGTGAAGATCCTCGAGGACCAGGGCATCATCCCCGGCATCAAGGTCGACCTCGGCGCCAAGCCGCTCGCGGAAGCGGAAGGTGAGACGGTCACCGAGGGTCTCGACGGCCTACGCGAGCGCCTCGCCGAGTACCACTCGCTCGGCGCGCGCTTCGCCAAGTGGCGCGCGACCTACACGATCACCACCGGCTCTTCGAGTGCGGTCTTGCCGAGCGCGTACTGCATCGACGTGAACGCCCACGCGCTCGCGCGCTACGCCGCGCTGTGCCAGGAGGCGGGGATCGTGCCGATCGTCGAGCCCGAGGTCCTCATGGACGGCGACCACACCATCGAGCGCTCGTTCGAGGTCACCACCGCCGTGCTCGACGCGCTCTACGAGGCGCTCTACCTCCAGCGGGTGCGCCTCGACGGCACGCTGTTGAAGCCCAACATGGTGCTCTCGGGCTACAGCTGCCCGCAGCAGGCGTCGGTCGAAGAGGTTGCCGAGGCCACGGTCAGGTGCTTCCGGGCGACGGTGCCGGCAGCGGTGCCGGGGATCGTGTTCCTCTCCGGCGGGCAGTCCGACGAGCTGGCGACCGCCCACCTCAACGCGATGAACAGGCTCGACCGCCGTCCGTGGCAGCTCAGCTTCTCCTACGGCCGTGCGCTGCAGGCCCCCGCGCTCAAGGCGTGGAAGGGCGACGCGGCCAACATCGACGCCGGCAAGGACGCGTTCTTCCACCGGGCCAAGCTGAACAGCGCCGCGCGTTCGGGGTCGTACAGCCCCGAAATGGAGAAAGCGGCCAGTTGACGAAACGTTGACCGCTTCGAGGCGAACTTCTTCTCGATGTCTCAGCGGGGTACGGCTAGGGTGAGCCAACTTCCTATGCGACGTATCGACTCGACCCACAGCACCTGGCTGTTCGACACCGAGCGCATGCGGTTCTGCCGTCTGCCCCGCGGCGTCGACCCGTCGTCGATCACGCTCGAGAGCGAGTGGCAGTCCTACTTCGGTCTCGAGATCGACGCTGCCGGCGCGTTCACCGTCGCGCTCAACGCCGACCACACTCGCCTGCTGCGCGCGTGGCGTGAGGAACCCGAGCCCACCAAGGAGCTCGAGCTCCAACCCGACGCCAGCTCGGACTGACTGGCGGACTGGACCTTCCCTTCGTCGCGTACCCGAACACGCGTACGATGCGGGAGTGATCTCGTCCGACGCGGTGCTCGAAGGGCTCAACCCGGTCCAGCGCGAAGCCGCATCTGCGCCCGACGGGCCGATGATCGTGATCGCGGGCGCGGGTTCGGGCAAGACGCGCGTGCTCACCCACCGCATCGCGTTCCTGATCGCCGAACAGCGCGTGTCACCGTTCGGCCTCGCCGCGATCACGTTCACCAACAAGGCTGCCGGCGAGATGAAGGCGCGCGTGTCGGAGCTCGTCGGTCCGGTCGCGCAGCGCATGTGGGTGTCGACGTTCCACTCGATGTGCTCGCGCATCCTGCGCCGCGAGGCGCCGGTGCTCGGGTACCGGTCGTCGTTCTCGATCTACGACCAGTCCGACGCCGTGCGCCTCGTCGACTACGTGCGCCGGGACCTCGACATGGACCCGAAGCGGTTCCCGCCCCGGCGCCTCCACGCTGCGATCTCGGCGATGAAGAACGAGCTGGTGTCGTGGGAGCAGGCCGTCGACCGGGCGTTCACGCCGCCGGAGAAGCGGGTCGCCGACGTGTACCGCGAGTACCAGCGGCGCCTGCTCGAGGCCTCGGCCCTCGACTTCGACGACCTGCTGGTGCAGACCGTGCACCTGTTCCGCCACCACCTCGACGCCCGTGAGCGTTGGAGCAGTCGCTTCAAGCACGTGCTGGTCGACGAGTTCCAGGACACCAACGTCGCGCAGTGGGAGCTGGTGCGGATGCTCACCGAGGAGCACCGCAACGTCATGGTGGTCGGCGACCAGGATCAGTGCCTTCTCGAGGGCACGCGCGATCACGATGGGCGATGGCACGACACGACCGATCGAGGAGATCGCCCCGGGCGATCTGGTGATGTCGTGCCATGGCAGCGGCGACTTCCGCGCGGCGCGTGTCCTGCGCACGCACCGCGCCGAGGTCGCGTACGGCGTCGCCATCACCACCGCGTCGGGCCGGCGCATCGTCTCCACCGAGGACCACATCCACTTCGCCGGCTTCGTCGGGTCGTGCGCGCATTCGCAGCGCCGCCGCGAGCTCGAAGTGGTGTTGTGCGATCGGCGGGGGGCTGCGCCGATGCACCGGATCTCGTTGTTCGGCTACGACGACGCCGGGCGGGAGGCGCTGGAGTCGATCGGTCTCAGCGTGCGACCGGCCCGGAAGGGGAGTCGCGGCTGGCGGTTCGAGACGTGCAGCGCCGACATGGGTGTCATCGACGACACGGTCCGGCGGATCGCGGGGGTGCTCGAGGTCTCGGTGCGCCCGGTGGCGCGGCTGGCCGCGAACGACACCGCCACGGTCACGAACTCGTTGCCGTTCCTGCCCGCGGAGTCGGTGCGCCGGGGCATGGTGATGGTCGACGACGCCGGCCATTTCGATGTCGTGACGTCGGTCGAGCACGTCGATCTCGAGGCGGCGGTCTACGACGTCGATGTCGAGCGCACGCACAATTTCGTGGCCGAGGGACTCGTCACCCACAACTCGATCTACAAATTCCGCGGGGCCGACTTCCGGAACCTCCTGAAGTTCGAGGAGGTGTTCCCCGAGGCGACCGTCATCGTGATGGAGCAGAACTACCGGTCGAGCCAGCGCATCCTCGACGCCGCGAACGCGGTGATCGCCAACAAC
Organism: uncultured Actinomycetes bacterium; assembly: GCA_963725775.1. Classification (GTDB taxonomy): domain Bacteria; phylum Actinomycetota; class Acidimicrobiia; order IMCC26256; family DASPTH01; genus DASUAS01. Next base: position 472,839 of record CAVRZT010000003.1, on the reverse strand, counting down.
GCGGCGCGCCGACCGAAGCACCTGTGGACCGAGCAGGTCGGGGGCGAGCTCATCACCCGCTACCACGCGGAGGACGAGCACGACGAGGCCGCGTTCGTGGTGCACGAGATCGGGCGGCTGGTCGACACCGAGCACCACCGCTTCGGCGACCTCGCCGTCTTCTACCGCACCAACGCGGAGAGCCGCGTCATCGAGGAGACGCTCGTGCGTGCGGGGGTGCCGTACCGCGTCGTGGGCGGGGTGAAGTTCTACGATCGGCGCGAGGTGAAGGACATCCTCGCCTACCTGCACGCGCTCGACGAACCCCGACGACGAGGTGAGCTGGCGCCGCGTGGTCAACACCCCCAAGCGCGGGGTCGGCGACACCTCGGTCAACAAGGTGTCGGCGTACGCGCAGGGTGCCGGCATCACGTTCCGCGACGCGCTCTCACGCGCCGTCGCCGCGGGCGTGACCGGGAAGGCGCTCGGCGGCATCAACGACCTGCTCGAGCTGATGTTCGGCTTCGAGGAGATCGCCACCTCGGGCATCTCGGCCACGGTCGAGGCGATCCTCGAGCAGACGGGATACCTCGCGGAGCTCGAGGCCGAACGCTCGATCGAGGCGCGTGGCCGGGTCGAGAACCTGCAGGAGTTCGTCGGCGTGTGCCGCGAGTTCGACCAGGCCCTCGACGGCGGCGACGTGTCGGGCCTCCCGGGCATCGCCGGGGTCGGCACCGCCGAAGACCCGAGCGGGGAGATCGTCATCCCGGAAGGTCTGGCGCGGATCCAGGCCTTCCTCGAGGCGATCTCACTGGTCACCGACCTCGACGCCTCCGACGGCGAGGGCGGCGAGCAGAGCGCGGTCACCCTCATGACCCTCCACACGGCCAAGGGCCTGGAGTACCCGGTGGTGTTCCTCACCGGCATGGAAGACGGCGTGTTCCCCCACACCCGCAGCCTCGGCGATCCCGACGAGCTCGAAGAGGAGCGCCGCCTCTGTTACGTGGGGATCACGCGGGCCCGCGAGCGGCTCTACCTCTGCCACGCGTGGAGCCGCATGCTGTTCGGCGCCACCGACTACTACCCACCCAGCCGCTTCCTGTCCGAGATCCCCGAGGAGCTCATGCACGCGCTGGGCGCGGGCGCGCCGCGTGGGCGGAGCACGTCGTCGGGCCGGCGCGACCCGCTGCAGCACCGCCAGGCGGTCGCCGCCGCGGCCATGCGCCCGGCGCCGGCTGACGCGCCGAGTGGGCCGTCGGGCGCGCGCGGCGCCGAGGGCATCGGGCTGCGTGTGGGCGACGACGTCACCCACGACAAGTTCGGCGAGGGCGTGATCCTCGAGCTGGTGGGCGACGGCGACAAGGCCGAGGCCGTGGTGCACTTCCGCGACGTCGGCGAGAAGCGTCTGCTCCTCGCGTGGGCGCCGCTGGCGAAGGTGAGCGCCTGAGGTCAGCTCGGCTCTCTACGCCGGGTTCGGCGGGGGCTCCCGGTGGCGGAGGTCGATCAGGAGCTCACCCTTGTTGGCGCCGAGCAGGCCGATCTCGGTGCGGTAGCGCGCCATCTCGCCACTCTGCAGCTTGTCGTCGTGGCAGTCGACGAACGAGTCGAGCGAGCCCCGCCAGCGCACCCGGCAGTCGGTGGTGTTCGGGAGGATGTCGGAGAGCGCCACGACCTTGCCGTCCTCGATGGCCAGCAGGATGTTCCGGTCGCCGCCGAAGGGATCGGGGAAGAAGTAGGGCCCGCCGTCCTTCAGCTCGCTCTTGATCGAGGCGGCGACGCCGGCCGGGAACGGCGCGTAACGGGTCGGGCTCGAGGCCCGGCTCGTCGCCAGCAGCAGGACCGCCGCCACGAGCAGACCGGCGACGATGACCGATCCGGCCGCCACGAGGAGCAGCTTGGCGTCGGAGCGCGAGGCGGGCACCGCAACGGTGTACCACCCGGATCGCCAGCTCTTCGGTTTGTGGTCGGCGTGCCGAATCGACCACCATTCGCCCCCGTGGACCTCTTCGAATATCAAGGAAAGCAGCTCTTCGCGCAGTACGGCATCCCCGTGTCGGACGGCGCGCCCGTCACCACGGTGCCGGAGGCGGTGGAGGTGGCCGACCGCATCGGCTACCCGGTGGTGGTGAAGGCCCAGGTGCAGGTGGGTGGCCGGGGCAAGGCGGGGGGCATCAAGCTCGCGGCCAACGCCGAGGAGGCACGCGCCCACGCCGAGGCCATCCTCGGGATGGACATCAAGGGCCACGTCGTGAAGGTGGTGTGGATCGAGCGGGCCAGCGACATCGCCGAGGAGTACTACGCGTCGTTCACGCTCGACCGGGCCGCCAAGCTGCACCTCGGGATGCTCTCCGCGCAGGGCGGAGTCGAGATCGAGCAGGTGGCGGAAGAGAACCCCGACGCACTGGCCAAGATCCACGTCGATCCGGTCGACGGGCTCACCGAGGCCCAGTGCCGCGAGTGGGTGGCGGCGGCGAAGCTCAACCCCGACGCCACCGAGGGCGCCGTCGACATCCTGCTGAAGCTCTACCGCGCCTACACCGAGGGCGACGCCGACCTGGTGGAGATCAACCCGTTGATCCTCACCCCCGACGGGCGCGTGCACGCGCTCGACGCCAAGGTCACGCTGGATGACAACGCGATCTTCCGTCACCCCGACTACGCGGACTACGACGCCACCCAGGTGCGCGATCGCGCGTGAGGCGTTCGCGCACGAGCAGGGCCTGCAGTACGTCGGGCTCGACGGCTCGGTCGGTGTCATCGCCAACGGGGCCGGGCTCGCCATGAGCACGGTCGACATCGTGAACCAGGTCGGCGGCAGCCCGGCCAACTTCCTGGACATCGGGGGCGGCGCCAACGCGGACGTGATGGCAGGCGCGCTCGGCGTGATCGTGAGCGACGCCAACGTGCGCTCCATCTTCATCAACATCTTCGGCGGCATCACCAAGGGCGAGGAGGTCGCGAACGGAATCGTGCAGGCGCTCGAGCGCGTGCAGATCGACGCACCGATCGTGATCCGTCTCGACGGCACCAACGCCGACGAGGGCCGCAAGATCCTCGAACCCCACCTGTCCGACACGCTGCAGATGCAGCCCACCATGCTCGACGCCGCGAAGAAGGCCGTCGAGCTCGCCGGAGGCACGGTCAAGTGAGCATCTTCGTCGACGAGACCACCAAGGTCGTCTACCAGGGCCTGACCGGTGGTCAGGGCAGCTTCTACGGCAAGCTCAACCGCGACTACGGCACGCAGGTCGTCGCCGGCACCAGCCCCAAGAAGGCCGGCACGGACGTCGACGGCATCCCCGTCTTCGCCAACGTCGGCGACGCGATCGCCGCCACCGGCGCGACGGCGTCGTGCATCTTCATCCCCGCGCCGGGCGTGAAGGACGCGGTGCTCGAGGCGGCCGAGGCCGGCATCGAGTTCATCGTGTGCATCACCGAGGGTGTGCCCGCGCAGGACGAGGCGTGGTTCTTCAACAAGCTGCGGCGCGACTTCCCCGGTACGCAGCTGCTCGGGCCGAACTGCCCCGGCATCATCAGCCCCGGCAAGGCGAACATCGGCATCACCGCAGGACACATCGCCAAGGCTGGCGGCCCGGTCGGCATCGTGAGCCGCTCCGGCACGCTCACCTACCAGGCGCTCTACGAGCTGCAGCAGAAGGACATCGGGGTGACGACCTGCGTCGGCATCGGCGGTGACCCGGTACCGGGCACCAGCTTCATCGACTGCCTGCGCGCGTTCGAGGCCGACCCCGAGACCAAGGCCGTGATGATGATCGGCGAGATCGGTGGCTCGGCCGAGGAAGAGGCGGCAGAGTTCATCAAGGCGTCGATGACCAAGCCGGTGTCGTCGTACATCGCGGGCGTCACCGCCCCTCCCGGCAAGAAGATGGGCCACGCGGGCGCCATCGTCTCCGGCGGCAAGGGCACGGCAGCGGCGAAGATGGAAGCGCTGCGCGACGCGGGGGTCGAGGTCGGTCTGAACCCGACCGAGGCCGGCGAGCTGATGGCGGGGATCGTCGCCAAGCTCTAGCTCGACGTCCGCATCCCGACCACGCGTCGCCGGCGCGCCGGTGACAGCTCCCCGATGACGTACGTGCCGCGCGCCGTCCTGTGGACACGACCTTGTCGGCATTCGTACGCGAGCGCGTCTCCGAGCTTCTTGACGATGCGTGCTCCGCTGATCGTGTAGCCGGCGAGGTGGAGCGCTCGGTGGATCTCGGGCAACGTCATCGGCTGGCCTCGCCGTACGAGGACCGCGAGCGCGGCATGGCGCAGCTCCCGACCGCCGATCGTCGCCGCGCCTTTCACCGGCGGCGGAACGGGCGCCGGGCCGGGGAGGCGAGGGCGCCGCGCATTGAGAACGCGTGGCCAGGATGCGCGGGCCACAGCGTGTCGCGGATCGACTGGAGCTCGCGGCGCAGCTCTGAGAACTCGACCGCGAGACGTTGCTGTTCGCCGTCGACACGGACCGCCGCCGCGGTCAGTTCGCGCTGGCGCTCGAGGAGCGCACTGCGGTCTCGGAAGGGCAACCGACGGCGTGATGAGGAGAAGGGCATGGGACGCTCCCCGGCTCGGAGTTCAGCGGGGAAGTGCAGGTGAAGTTTGGCGCGAGGGTGTGACGCTGATTCCACACTGAACCCACGAGCGTGCGCCCACACCGGGCTGCGATTCCACGTCGGACCGATTCGTTGGCCGATTCGGCGCAGTTCCGCCGAATCTGCGACCGATTCGGCGCGGTTCGGCAGAATCTGCGACCGATTCGGCGCGGTTCCGCAGAATCTTCCGCCGATTCGGCCGGTTCCGCAGAATCTGCGACCGATTCGGCGCGGTTCCGCAGAATCTTCCGCCGATTCGGCCCGAGGGAACGAGAGGGGAGGGGGTGTCCCTGCCGGGAGCGGTCGGGCTCAGGCGGCCGGGGGTGGCGTCGACCGCCCGGCACCCTCCCGCTGGAGCAGCACCGCGCCGACGAGCGTCGCGATGCAGCCGAGCAGCACTCCCCAGAAGCCGATGCCGAAGTCGAGACCGCCCTTGTCGACGAGCAGGTACGCGAGGGCGTACAGGGTCGCGACGAATCCGAGGATCAGGTAGATCTGCTCCCATCGGAGGTCGGACACGGGCGCCGGCAGCTTGACGTTCCCGAAGCGCGTGATAGCGACGAGGATCGCGCAAGCTGCAGCGAAGACGACCATGAGGGTCGCGACGGGGAAGAGGCCCGAGCTCCACACGTTGGCCGAACCGCCGCCGAAGGACTGGTTGCCGACGGTGACGGCGTCGGACTTGTAGAAGTCGAGAAACGAGCTGACCAGCGCCACCGCGCCACCGGCCATGATCGTGATCTCACCGGGTGTCGGGTTCGAATCGGCCACGCGATCCTCCATGCCAGAAGCTTCGGAGCGTGCCCTGCCCTGAGCACATCGGCAACTAGCCCATCATGGCTTGACCCTCATTGCAAGGATCCTCGGTGCCGGGGGCCGCTCGGCTACGTTCGCACAGTGGGTCGGATCGCAGTGCTGGCGTCGGGGAGCGGCACCATCCTGCGCTCGATGCTCGACCGCGACCTGCCGATCGCGGTGGTCCTCGCCGACCGCCCGTGCGGCGCGCTCGGGATCGCCGAGGAGGGTGGCGTCGCCACCGAGCTGGTCGAGCGCACCACCTTCGGCGCCGACTTCGACCGCGTCGCCTACACCCACGAGGTCCTCGACGCGCTCGGCCGCCACCAGGTCGACCTGATCGCAATGGCCGGCTTCGGCACCATCCTCTCGAAGCCCGTCCACGACGCCTTCCCCGACAAGATCGTCAACACGCACCCGGCGCTGCTCCCGGCGTTCAAGGGTTGGCACGCGGTCGACGACGCGCTCGCGTACGGCGTGAAGGTCACGGGCTGCACCGTCCACCTCGCCCGGCTCGAGGTCGACGAGGGCCCGATCCTCGCCCAGGAAGCGGTGCCGGTGCTGGCCGACGACACGGTCGAGACGCTCCACGAACGCATCAAGGAAGTCGAACGGCGGATCTACCCGGAAGTGCTGCGAAAGTTGGTCGAATGATGCGCACGAAGATCACGAGGGCCTTGCTCTCGGTGTACGACAAGACGGGCATCGTCGAGTTCGCCCGTGAGCTCCAGCGACGCGACGTCGAGCTCGTCTCGTCGGGGGGCACGGCCAAGGCCATCGCCGGGGCTGGCATCCCCGTCACCGCGGTCGACGACATCACCGGGGTGCCGCCCATCCTCGACCACCGGGTCGTCACGCTGCACCCGAAGATCCACGGCGGCATCCTCGCCGACCGCTCGAAGTCGTCGCACGACGACGACATGGCCACCTACGGAATCCAGCCGTTCGACCTCGTCGTGTCGAACCTCTACCCGTTCGCGCAGAGCCCCGACATCGAAACCATCGACGTCGGCGGTCCCGCGATGGTGCGCGCGGCGGCGAAGAACCACGCATTCGTCACCATCGTCACCGACGCGTCGCAGTACGCGCCGCTGCTCGATGAGCTCGACGCCAACGACAACACCGTCGGCGACGACACCCGGCGCGCGTTCGCGATCGCCGCGTTCGCGAGCACCGCGGCCTTCGACGCGCAGATCGTCGCGTGGCTGCAACGCGACGAGGATCTTCCCACCTACATCGACTTCGCGCTCGAGCGCACGGGTGAAGCGTTGCGTTACGGCGAGAACCCGCACCAGCACGCGGCGCGCGCTATCGCCTCGCCGGCACGAGCAGCTGGTGGGACGACGTGCAACAGCACGCCGGCCTGGCACTCTCCTACCTCAACCTCTACGACGCCGACGCCGCCTGGCGCCTCGTGCACGACCTCGGCGACGGACCCGCCGTCGCGATCATCAAGCACGCCAACCCGTGCGGCGTCGCGCTCGCCGACGACCTCGCCACCGCGTACCAACGCGCACTCGAGTGCGACGAGCGCTCCGCGTTCGGCGGCATCGTCGCACTGAACCGGCCGGTCGACGCCGACACCGCCGAGCGCATGGTGGCGGGTCCCCAGGCGGACCTCGTGCTCGCGCCGGGCTGGGAACCGGGCACCGTCGACGCCCTGATCGCCAAGCGCAAGAACACCCGCCTGATCGAGGCGGGCCCGCCCGAGGCCACCGGCCTCGACTTCCGCCAGATCAGTGGCGGGTTCCTCGTGCAGGACGCGCACCACTTCGCGGCCACGCGCGACGACTGGCGCGTCGTCACCAAGCGCGCACCCACCGACACCGAGTGGCGCGATGCCGAGCTCGCGTGGCGCATCTGCGGGCACGTGAAGTCGAACGCGATCGTGCTGGTGAAGGACGGCCAGGCCGTCGGCATCGGCGCCGGGCAGCAGAACCGCGTCGAGTCGGGCGAGATCGCGGCGAAGAAGGCCGCGGGTCGTGCTGCTGGCGGCGCGTGCGCGTCGGACGCGTTCTACCCCTTCCCCGACGGCATCGAGGCCGCGGCCGCGGCGGGGGTCGCGGTCGTGGTGCAGCCGGGAGGCGCGCTGCGCGACGAACCCAACATCGAGCGCGCCGACGAGCTCGGCGTCGCCATGGTGTTCACCGGCGAACGACACTTCTTGCACTGACGGAGGACGCACACGATGGCCGCCAAGATGATGCCGGGAGGTCCCGTCGCCGACGCAGTGTTCGCCGGCCTCGTCCCGCGCAGCGAGAAGTTGATCGCCAACGGGCACACGCCCGGGCTCGGCACGATCCTCGTGGGCGACGACGGCGCCAGCGCGCGCTACGTCGGCATGAAGATGGAGAAGGCGCAGGAGCTCGGGTGGACGTCACCCCATCAGCACCTGCCGGAGGACGCCACCCAGGACGACGTGCTCGCCGCCGTGCGCGCGTTCAACAACGACCCGACGGTCGACGGCTTCCTGATCCAGCACCCCACGCCACCCCAGATCGACTTCGACGCCGCGCTGCTCGCGATGGATCCCGACAAGGACGTCGACGGCATGCACCCGGTCAACATGGGTCGTCTCGCGCTCATGATGCCGGGGCCCGTGCCGGCGACCCCGGCCGGCATCGAAGCGCTGCTCGCGTTCTACGAGATCCCGGTCGCGGGCCACGAGGTGTGCATCCTCGGCCGCGGCACCACCCTCGGCCGTCCGCTCGCGCTGCTGCTCTCGCAGAAGCGGTCGACGGCCAACGCCGCGGTCACCGTGGTGCACACCGGCGTGCCCGACTGGCCCGAGTACACGCGCCGCGCCGGCATCGTCGTCGCCGCCGCCGGCGTGCCCGGGATCCTCCAGCCCGAGCACATCTCGCCCGGCGCCGTCGTCGTCGGCGGGGGCGTGCGCTACGAGGGGCGACGCCTGCTGCCCGACGTCGACGAGGCGTGCGAGGAGGTGGCGGGCGCAATCACGCCCCGGGTCGGTGGCGTGGGCCCGACGACCATCGCCATGCTGTTCCGCAACGCGGTCGAGGCGGCCGAGCGCACCCGGCGATGAGCATGCCCGAGCCTCCGACCCCCTCGTCGCGGGCGTACGTGTGCCCGTTGTGCGGCGCGTCGGTCGGCTCCGACGACGAGCGCTGCCGCGCCTGCAACATGACGCTCGCCGGCGTCGGCCTGCGTCCCGAACCCTTCAGCCGGCACTCGTGGTGGCGCTGGGGGGCGGGGCTCCTGGCCATTTACGTCGCGGTCCTGGTGGTCGTCGTCCTCGTCCGCTGACCTCCCGACTCGTGATGTAGCGTCGCAGGCCATGTCCAGCAAGCGTCACACCATCATCTACACCCACACCGACGAAGCGCCGGCGCTCGCCACCCGGTCGCTGCTGCCGGTGGTGAACGCCTTCACCGACGTCGCCGGCGTGCAGGTCGAGCTGCGCGACATCTCGCTGTCGGGCCGGGTCCTGGCGTCGTTCCCCGATCTGCTGACGCCCGAGCAGCGGGTGAGCGACGATCTCGCCGAGCTCGGTGAGCTGGTGAACCGCCCCGAGGCCAACGTGATCAAGCTGCCGAACGTGTCGGCATCGATCCCGCAGCTCAAGGCCACCATCGAGGAGCTGCGCGGCAAGGGGTTCATGCTGCCCGACTACCCGGACGAGCCCACCACGCCCGAGGAGATCGACGTCAAGGCCCGCTACGACAAGGTGAAGGGCTCCGCCGTCAACCCGGTGCTGCGCCAGGGCAACTCCGACCGCCGCGCGCCCTTGTCGGTGAAGAATTACGCGAAGTCCCACCCGCACAAGATGGGGGCCTGGTCGCCCGACTCGAAGACGCACGTCAGCACGATGGGCGAGCACGACTTCCGCTCGAACGAGCAGTCGGTCACCTTCGCGTCCGCCGACGACCTGAAGGTCGAGCTCGTGGCGACCGACGGCAGCGTCACCGTGCTCAAGGAGTCGATCCCGGTGCTCGCCGGAGAGATCGTCGACGCCACGTTCATGAGCGCGCGTGCGCTCGACGCGTTCCTGGCCGAGGAGATCGCCGACGCCCAGGCGAACGACGTGCTGTTCTCGATCCACCTCAAGGCCACGATGATGAAGGTCTCCGACCCCATCCTCTTCGGTCACGCGGTGAAGACCTACTTCGCCGACGTGTTCGCGAAGCACGCCGACACCTTCGAGCGCATCGGGGTGAACGCCAACGACGGCATGGCCGACGTGCTCACGCGCGTCGCGACGCTCCCCGACGCCGAGCGCGCCGCGATCGAAGCCGACGTCGCCGCCGCGTTGGCGTCGAGCGCGTCGCTGGCGATGGTCGACTCCGACCGGGGCATCACCAACCTGCACGTGCCGAGCGACATCATCATCGACGCCTCCATGCCGCCGATGATCCGCGACTCCGGGAAGATGTGGAACGCGGCGGGCGAGCTCCAGGACACCAAGGCGGTCGTCCCCGACTCGTCGTACGCCGGCGTCTACGCCGCGGTCGTCGACGACTGCCGCGCCCACGGTGCGTTCGACCCGGCGACCATGGGCTCGGTCCCGAACGTGGGGCTCATGGCGCAGCAGGCCGAGGAGTACGGCTCCCACGACAAGACGTTCGAGATCCCCACCGACGGCACCGTCCGGGTCGTGGACCACGCCGGCGACGTCGTGATGCAGCACGAGGTGGAAGCGGGCGACGTCTGGCGCGCCTGCCAGGTGAAGGACGCTCCCGTGCGCGACTGGGTCGGGCTCGCGGTCCGGCGCGCCCGACTCTCGGCGACCCCCATCGTCTTCTGGCTCGACGAGACGCGCGCGCACGACGCCCAGCTCATCGCCAAGATCCGGGAGTACCTCCCCGAGCACGACACGTCGGGGCTGACGATCGAGATCATGGCGCCGGCCGACGCCTGCACGTATTCGCTCGAGCGCATCCGCCGTGGCGACGACACCATCTCGGTCACCGGCAACGTGTTGCGCGACTACCTCACCGATCTGTTCCCGATCATGGAGCTCGGCACCAGCGCCAAGATGCTCTCGATCGTGCCGCTCATGAACGGCGGTGGCCTGTTCGAGACGGGCGCGGGTGGGTCGGCGCCGAAGCACGTGCAGCAGTTCGTGAAGGAGAACCACCTGCGCTGGGACTCGCTCGGTGAGTTCCTCGCCCTCGCGGCATCGCTCGAGTTCCTCGCCCAGGCCACCGACAATGCGACCGCGCAGCTGCTGGCCGACACCCTCGACCGCGCCACCGGCTCGGTGCTCGACGAGGGGAGATCCCCCGGGCGCAAGGTGCACGAGCTCGACAACCGCGGGAGCCACTTCTACCTGGCGCTCTCCTGGGCCCGGGAGCTGGCCGCGCAGTCCGACGATCCTGCGCTCGCGGCCAAGTTCGCGCCGATCGCCGAGGCCCTCGGCGCCCACGAGGAGCAGATCGTCACCGAGCTCAACGAGGTGCAGGGTGCGCCGGTCGACATCGGCGGCTACTACCTCCCCGACGTAGAGCTGATCACCGCGGCGATGCGTCCCAGCGCCACCTTCAACGGCATCATCGACGCCATCTAGGAGATGCAGCGAAGGCGTGGGCGGACGCCCGGGACGCCGAAGCGGAATCGACCATCAAAGTAGGATCGTCATCCACTCGGCGCCCGGCGCCGAACAACCAGCTCCCCGGAACGAAGGCGGAGGGCCCTTTCCCGTGCTGCTCGCCGAGTTGAACATCCGGCACACGCGCAGGCACATGCCGACGCGCCGGGTGGCCGTCGACCACGGGTACCTACCCACGAGCGGTCCCGCGTTCGGTGGCGTGCTGATCGGCGCGGTCATCGCCGAGCACCTTCCCGGTCTCGACGAGGACCAGCTCGAGGCGCTGAGCCGCTTCGTCGACGGGGCGCGCCGCGGGCTCACCGTGCCGCGCATCGCGTTGCGGTACCGGCTCCAGACCGACACCCACGGCCTCGACCTGTCGCGTCACCGCATCGTCAGCGCCGACGTCGAGCGCGGGTCGGTGCGGCCGATCCTCGAGCTCGACCGCCACAGCCGGTCGGCACCGCAGGTGATCGGCGCGATCATGGCCGCGGCGCAGCTCCCGCCGTCGGCGCGCAGCGTCGCCTTCCGGTTCGTCGACGCCGCCGTGGCCCGCCCCGGGGTGCTCCCCGAGGGGCTCGACGTCCGGCGGCTCTACGAGGGCCTCCCGGGCGTCCGTCCGCCGCCGCCGGGCACCACCACCAAGATCGGGACCGGCCGGAGCGACGACCGCGAGCAGTGGGCCGGGATCCCGTCGGAACGGCGCTGGGCCATGGAGGTCCTCGGGCTCCACGCCGGGCTCACCATCGAGCGCGACGACGTGCAGCGGCGGTTCCGTCGCCTGGTGCGCCTGGCGCACCCCGACCACGGCGCGGGGAGCAGCGGCGCGGCGGAGCGCATCGCCGAGCTCACCGAGGCGCGCGAGCTGCTGCTCGACGTGATCGCTTCGGCCGGAACGGAGCGTGCCGGGTAGTTTTCGCGCATGGTCGCGAACCCCCTCCACGTCACCGTCACCGGCGCCGCGGGCCAGATCGGCTACGCGCTCGTCCATCGCATCGCCAGCGGGCAACTGCTCGGCCCCGACCAGCCCGTCGTGTTGCGGCTGCTCGAGATCGAGCCCGCGCTCCCCGCGCTCGAGGGCGTGGTGATGGAGCTCGAAGACGGCGCGCACCCGCTGCTCGTCGGCATCGAGGCGACCGCCGACCTGAAGACCGCGTTCGACGGCACCTCGTGGGCGCTGCTCGTCGGCTCGATTCCCCGCAAGGCGGGCATGGAGCGCGGCGATCTCCTCTCGGTCAACGGCGGGATCTTCAAGCCCCAGGGCCGGGCCATCAACGACCACGCGGCGAGCGACGTGCGCGTGCTCGTGGTGGGCAACCCGTGCAACACGAACTGCCTCATCGCGCGCTCGAACGCGCCCGACGTGCCGGCCGACCGTTGGTTCGCGATGACCCGCCTCGACGAGAACCGGGCCAAGACCCAGCTCGCGAAGAAGGCCGGGGTGCAGAACCGCCAGGTCACCAACGTCGCCATCTGGGGCAACCACTCGGCCACGCAGTTTCCCGACTTCGCGCACGCCGCGCATCGACGGCACCCCGGTGCCCGAAGTGATCACCGACACCGAGTGGCTCCAGGGCACGTTCATCGAGACGGTGCAGAAGCGCGGCGCGGCGGTCATCGAGAAGCGCGGCGCGTCGTCGGCGGCGTCGGCGGCCCACGCGGCCATCGGCTCGGTCAACAGCGTCCACTTCGCGACGCCGGGTGACGACTTCCACTCGGTCGCGGTGTGCAGCTCGGGCGAGTACGGCGTGCCCGAGGGCCTGCAGTTCGGCTACCCGGTGCGCAGCGACGGCACGTCGTGGACGGTGGTCGAGGGCATCGAGCACGACGAGTTCGCCCAGGGCAAGATCGCGGTCACCACGCAGGAGCTCGTCGACGAGCGCGACGAGGTGCGCAACGCTCGGCCTCATCGCCGGCTGAGCGCCGCGTGACGCGGGACGTGGTCGCTCGAGTTCTCCGACGACCACGGCATCCGCGGCTCGTTCGGGTTGGCGGTGCCCGACGACGGCGCGCAGGCGACGTTCACGGCGCGCCTCACGCTGCCCGGTGAGGGCGTCGTCGTCGTGCACGACGACGACGTGCACGCCACCGCGCGGCGCGCAGCTCGTGATCCGCGCCGACGGCCTCTGGGCCGAGCTGCTCTGCGAGACGCCGGGCGAGCACTGGAGCTTCGGGCTCGAGGCGTTCGGCGTGCGTTTCGCCGACGAGGAGGAGGCGGCCACCAGCGACCGGGGTGACCGCGTCGCGGTGGGCTTCGACCTGGAGTGGGAGACGCCCGACCGCGTGGTCGGCGAGCTGCTGCTCGGACGCCGCCAGCTCGAGTTCGACGGCACCGGCACCTTCACCGCCCCGGCGAGCTGACCCGATCGGGTCGGGCGGGCTTCGAGTCGGGCGCGCAGCGTGCACCGGGCGCGGGCATCGTGCCGGCGGTGAGGTAGGCGTCGACGGTGTCGTCGATGCACGTGCTGATGGCGCGCCCGAACGCGGTGTGCTCGGTGCTGTCGAAGGTGAGGAGCTGCGATCCCGCGATGCGCCTCACCATGGCCTCCGCGCCGGCGTAGGGCGTGGCGGGGTCGCCGGTGGTGCCGATCACGAGGATCGGCGGCGCGCCGGTGACGGTCACCGTCGCCGAGCGTGTCGCCCTTCGCCGGCTTGGGCATCCCCACGCACGACGTGGTGCCCCACGACCCGCCCCACGGTGGCAGCTCGGCCTGGAACCGGACGACGTCGGCGAGCTCGCTCGCCGTGCTCGGCGCCCGCTTCGTGGGCCGGTCGACGCAGTTGATCACCGCGTTGGCCTCGACCAGCGGGCTCCACGTGCCGACGGGATCGCGGCCGAGGTAGCGGTCGGCGATCGCAAGCAGGCTCGGAGCCTCACCCTGTTGCGCCGCTTCGGTGAGCGCGTCGGCGAGGATCGGCCAGCCCGCGCGAGCGGTCGTAGAGCATCGCGAACACGCCGCTCTGGAGCAGGCTGGGGGTGAGCACGCCCTCGCGGGTGACGCCGTCGAAGTGGTGTACGACGCCGGGAGCGGCTGTTGGTCGACGCGGGCGATGAGCTGCTGCAGCACGTCGCGCGGCACGCCGACCGACGTCAGCGAGCAGGAGGTCTGCTGGCACCACTCGAGGAACGCGCTCAGCGCGTTCATGAACCCGCGCGCCTGCTGGTACGTGTAGTCGCGCGCGGAGAGCCAATAGTCGGGTGGGCCGTCGAGCACCATGCTGCGGATGGTGGTCGGGAACATCTGCGCGTACGTGACGCCGACGATGGTGCCGTACGAGTACCCGAGGTAGTCGAGCTTCGGTTCGCCGAGCGCGAGCCGGATCGCCTCGACGTCGCGCGCGACGTTCCGGGTCCCGACCTGCCCTGCGTACGCGCCCATGCGCTCGGCGCAACCCGCGGCGAACTGCGAGTTGTAGCGGTGGACGGTGTCGAGCAGCGCGGCCGTGTTCGCGGATCGCGGCCACGCCCGCACTGAGGTCGAGGAAGGCGTCGTCGACGCAGTCGATCGGGCGCGACGCGCCGCTGCCCCGCGGATCGAAGCTCACGACGTCGAAGCGGGCCTGCACCACCGCAGGGAGGCGGCCCCAGGTGAGGCGGAGGTAGTCGACGCCCGACTCGCCGGGTCCGCCGTAGTTGACCACCAGCGAGCCGATGCGTTCGGCCGGCGACGTCGCCGGGTGGCGCACCAGGGCGAGGCCCATCTTCTCGCTGGCGGGCTGTGGTTTCCAGTCGACCGGGACGTTGAGCGTGCCGCACTCGAAGCCGTCGCCGCAGTCGGACCACGCGACCGCGGCGTCGAACGCGGGGAGCGCCGGCCAGGTGGTGGTCGTGGTCGACGGCTGCGGCTTCGCCGTGGCTGCAGTTCGCCGTTCCGGCACGGAGCCGGCCGGGACCGCGAGCGCGCCGAGCAGCGCGAGCACGAGGAACGCGAGGAGGAGTCGCCTCATGGCCAGGCGGGTTCGCCCCACGGATGGGGGAGGCCGAGCTTGCCCGGGTTGAGGATCCCGTGGGGGTCGAGCGCGGCCTTCGTCGCCGCGAGCACGTCGAACGCTTCGCCGAGTGCGGCACGCGCGTAGCGACCGCGGTTGAGGCCGATCCCGTGATGGTGGCTCAACGCGGCGCCGCCCGCGAGCGTCGCCTCCATGCCGGCGTCCCACGCGGCGCGGTAGAAGGCTTCACGCTGCTCCATCGGCGGGTGACCGCCGAAGGTGAAATAGAGACACGCGCCGTCGACGTACGCGTGCGACAGGTGGGCCGACGCCAGCACCATGCCGTCGACCGCCCGCAACGCGGCGAGCACCCCGTTGTAGACCCGCGTGAGGTCCGACCACCGGGCCGCGATCTCCATGGTGTCGACGACGTACCCGGTCTCGATGAAGTGCCCGAGCGCGGACACGTCATTGCGCCGCTCGAGCCAGTGGTCGAGCAGGGCGGGATCGTCGGGAGCCGCGTCGGCGCACTCCTCGCCCACGACCTCGAGGACCGCGTCGACGATCGCCCGATCACCCTCGTCGAGCACGAGGAGGATGGCGTCGTCGCCCGTCGAGAAGTGCCGGTCGGCCTCGATGCCGTCGTACAACCGGAGCACTGCGGGGGTCGCGCCCCGGCGCAGGATGCGGCGGCACGCGTCGAGGCCGTCGGAGAACCGGGTGAACCGGAACGCGGCCCGCACCTCGGCAGTGGGCGCCGGGTGCACGCGCAGGCGCGCGCCGGTGATCACCCCGAGGGTTCCCTCGCTGCCGACGAACAACTGGTTCAGGTCGGGTCCGACCGCGGCGCGCGGTGCGCCACCCGTGTGCACGATGCGGCCGTCGGCGAGTACGACGTCGAGACCGAGCACCATGTCTTCGATCTTCCCGTAGCGCGTCGACAGCTGTCCCGCGCTGCGGCAGGCCAACCAGCCGCCGACGGTGGAGAGGTCGATCGACTGGGGCCAGTGACCGAGGGTGACGTCGTGCCGGGTGCGCAGGTCGGTCTCCAGTGGAGTGCCGAAGGTCCCGGCCCGCACGTCGAGCACGAGCGCGGTCGCGTCGACGTCGACGATCCCGGTGATCGCGGTGAGGTCGAGGACGATGCCGCCGTGCACCGGCATGCTCGCCCCGCACACGCCGCTGCGCCCGGCGGCGGCGGTGACCGGCACGTGGGCCTCGTCGCACACCCGCAGCACCGCGGCCACGTCGGCGCCCCCGGCGGGGCGGACCACCGCGGCCGCAAGCGTGACCGGCGTGCCGGCGTGGTCCCAGATCATCGCCAGCGGCCACCAGTCGCGGCTGGCGGCGGCCACCGTCTCGGGCTGCCGGTCGACCGGGCAGATCCCGCCCAGCTGTTCGAGCACCGCCGCCGGGACCTCGGCGACCGTGCCGCGCAGCGGGCTCACCGGCCGGCGCTCACGGGCCGTCGCCGCGCTCGTCCGCGATCGCCGCCCGGTAGGCGGCGGCCTGCGCGTCGCGCTCGGTGTCGGACCAGCCGAGCTCGGGCGCGAGCAGCGCCGCGACCTCACCCGCCGCCGCGGCCGACGCGTCGCGTGCCAGCAGCCGCGCGCGCGTGCGGCGGCTGAGGACGTCGTCGAGCGTACGAGCCATCTCGTGGACGCACCGCGTAGCGGGCCTCGGCCTTGCAGGTACGGCAGCCCGGGTACGAGGGGTGCCCCGAGCTCGGCCTCGTCGGCGACCGACGCGAGCACGACCTCGGCGTCGGTGCCGTAGCGACCGGTGAGGTGCTCGTGCGCGCTGGGTTCGAGCGCGGCGACCGGAGGGGCCATGCCCTCGCCGCCGAACAGGCGCAGGTGCTTCGTGCGCGAAGGTCGTCCCCGTTCGCCGAGCACGTCGAGGGCGGCGTCGACTGCGTCCGCGGCCATGCGCCGGTAGGTGGTGAGCTTCCCGCCGGTGACGGTGACGACGCCGCTCGGCGCGGTGCGGACGGAGTGCTGGCGCGACAGGTCGGCGGTGCGCGAGCTGCGACCCCGGCGCAGGAGCGGCCGCAAGCCGGCCCACGTGCCCACGACGTCGGCCTCGGTCAGCTTGTCGTCGGTGACGCCGTTGATCGCGCCGAGCAGGTAGTCGACGTCGGCGGCGGTGCAGGGTGGATCGTCGAGCGGTCCGTCGTAGTCGGTGTCGGTGGTGCCGATGTAGGTGGTGTCGCCCCACGGGACGACGAAGACCGACCGCCGGTCGTCGCGGACGGGGACGATGGCGGCGATGTCGTTGCGCACCTTGGACCACGGCACGGTGATGTGGATGCCCTTGGCCGGCCGGATCGACGCCGGGTGCGCGCCCTCGTCGAGCGCGCGCACGTCGTCGGCCCACACACCCGCGGCGTTCACGACCGCACGCGTGCGCACGAGGATCTCCTCGCCGTCGGCCTCGACGCGCGCGCCGACGACACGATCGCCGTTCTTCATGATGCCCCGGACCGCCGCGTAGTTGGCGATTGCCGCGCCGTGGATGGCGGCGGTGCGCGCGATGGTGAGCGTGAGCCGGGCGTCGTCGGCCTGCGCGTCGTAGTACACGTACGCACCGGCCAGGCGGTCGCGCGCCAGCGTCGGCATGTGTGCCAGCGCGGCGTCGACCGTGATCTTGTGGTGGCGTTTGCCGATGCGCACGCCACCGGTCAGGTCGTACATCCACAGCGCGGTGCCGAGCACGCGCGCGAGACGGCGGTCGATCACGCCCCCCCGAGTGAGCACGGGCACGAGGAACGGCAGCACCCGCACGAGGTGGGGCGCGTTCTCCAGCGCACGCTGGCGTTCGTAGAGCGCTTCGTAGACGAGCCGGAACTCGCGCTGCTGCAGGTAGCGCAGCCCGCCGTGCACCAGCTTGGAACTCTTGGAGCTGGTGCCCGAGGCGAAGTCGTCGCGCTCGACCAGCGCGGTGCGCAGACCCCGGCTGGCGGCGTCGAGGGCCACGCCGGCGCCGGTGATGCCCCCACCGACGACCAAGAGGTCGAAGCGTTCCTCGCCGAGTCGCTGCAGCGCCCCGGCCCGCTCGAAGAGGGGGGTCGACCGGCTGGTCACCGGCCCAGGTTACCGGCTGGTAACCAGGTCGTCGCGAGGCGCCGCCCGGACCTTCGGCGCGGTGCGCCAGGTGAGCAGCATGGCGGCGCCGAAGGCCGCCGCCACCCCGATCAGGACGGCGGACGCGGTCGGGAGGAGGTCGTTGGCGTCGGTGCCCGCGGTCAGCAGGTGGATGGTGACGAGGGCGAGGAGCACGTAGCTGAGCATGTGGATGCCGCGCCAGACCTTCTGCGAGAGGTGCTGACGGGCCAGCGACGTCGCCTCCACCACGACCAGCACGTACATGCCCACGATGCCCCACGCCACCGCCAGGGGGTGCCACGAGGACACCATCGGCACGAACACGTCGGTGAGCCCGAAGTCGACGAAGTCGTCCGCCAGGATGGCGACGACGTGCACCGCCACGAAGACGAGCGCGAGCGCGCTCAGGTACCGGTGGGTCGAGAGCATCCACGCCGGCGAGGGCCGACGGCCGAAGGTGCGGAGCGCATGGAGCAGTCCCCAGGCGCACGACGCGACGACGAGCCCCCAGGCCACGAGCCCGCTGGCGCGCGCCGTGTACCACCAGAAGTGCGACGCCACTCAGCTCCCGCCGGTGCGGGTCTGCGGTTGCGGCTGGAACTGGCCGCTGCTGGAGCCGGAGTCGTCACCGAACTGCGGGGGAGGGTCGTCCGGGAAGGTCGTCGCGTTCGCTCCCGACGACGGGTTGGCGGAGCCGAAGCCGTCGGTTGCCGTCGACGAGGACGACGACGGTTGGCCGGCTTCGGCGGTGTGGTCGCGCGCGGCCATGAACCCGCCGAGACCGGCGGCCACCGCGACGCTGACTCCGGCCGCGACCGCGCGGCCCTGCATGCTCAGCTTCTTCCGGGCCATACGGCGCATTGTCGCGTCCGCAGATAAGAGCAGGTTGAGGATCCGGTGTGGGAAGGGCTCAGATCACGGTGCCCGGCAGGCCGTCGCCGGCGACGACCTCGTAGTCCTCGGCGGCCCAGGCGCGCATGCCGCCCTCGAGGTTCACCGCGTCGTACCCGGCTTCGATCAGCGCCGACGTCACGGCCAGCGAGCGCGCCCCGGAGCGGCAGATGGCGACGATCCGGCCGCCGCGGGGCAGCTCCGCGGCCCGGGCCGAGAGCTCGCCGAGGGGGATCCAGACGGCGGCGGGCGCGTGGCCGGCGTCCCATTCGTCGGCTTCCCGGACGTCGAGGAGCAGTGCGCCCCCCTCCACCAGGCGGTGGCCCTCGTCGGCGGTCACCTTCGGCACGGTCTCGCCATTCATCGTCGCTCCCGGATCGGCACGGAGGAAAGATCAACTGGCCGTCATTTGGGCTGACCTTTCCTTGATTTCCGACCCCCAGTGTGACACTTTTCACTCTAGGTAGTCGTATGATTGCTGAGAGTGAAAAGCCACCCTCAGGGGTACCCCGACCACCGAGAGACAGCTGATCCCAAGCCCCCACGGCTCCCTGATCCACGGCAGGAGACTTCTTTGGGACCCAGGCGCACCACCTTCGTTCTGGTACTGCTGGCGATCGGCCTGCTGGTCGCCTCGGCCGGCACGGCGATGGCATCGTCCGACGGCGATTCGTCCGACGGCGACTGGTCGTCCCGGCCGGCGAACGCGAACGCACCCGCAGACGGTGCCGCGCCCGTGATGGGCGACTGGAGCGACCACGTGCACCACGGGAAGGGGCCCGTCGACGCGCACGGGCACGACGCGAATCAGGCGTCCGACCCGCACGAGAACGAACCCGTCGCCAATGGTGGTGTCGCCAATGGTGGTGTCGCCAATGGTGGTGTCGCCAATGGTGGTGTCGCCAATGGTGTCGCCAATGGTGGTGTCGCCAATGGTGGTGTCGCCAATGGTGGTGTCGCCAATGGTGGTGTTGCCAATGGTGGTGTCGCCAATGGTGGTGTCGCCAATGGTGGTGACGTCAACGGCGACGGGGTCACAGGAACGAGTGTCGACATCCCGTCGACACCCGTGCAAGCGCCGGCTGCGACCGCGAGCGGACCCGCCCCCGACGCGGTCGCGCCGGCGCCCATCGCCCTCGCGGCGCTCGAGGCCTTCGTGCCCGTCGCGCCGGTGAGCGTCACGGTGGGCCCCGAGTTCGCCGCGGCAGCCGACGACGGCGCCGTGACACCGGTCGCGGACGTCGCCCCACCGGCCGAGGGACCGGCCCTCGCGGCGCTGCCGGCGCTCGGCTCGATCGGTGCGCTGGCGAAGGGCGTGCCCGACGCGCCGGCGACCGCGCGTGCGTTGCTGACCACGCGCACCGGACGGTCGGTGGCGGTGGTCCTCGCGCTCCTCGGCGCCATCGTGCTGTTCCTCGCGGTTCACCGCCGCGTCGACCGCAGCGACCCGAAGCTCTCGCTCGCGCGCACCGGGCCCCACGTCGCCCGGTTCCGATGACCGGTCCAGCTCACGCCGAGCAGTCGCCGGTCTCCGACCGACTGCTCGTCCTGCAATTCGTCCGGCTGGTTGTCGTCGTGGCGTTGCTCGTGGTCCCCGCGGCCGCGGGCGTCGCGACGCGCGACGTGGTGGCGATTGCGCTGGTGTACCTGGTGTTCGTGGCCGGCGTGGAGCTCGCGCGGCGGCTGGCGCCGCAACGAGTGGCCGCTCTGTTGTCGTGGACGGTCCTGGTCGACGGCGCCGCGGTGGCGCTCGCGGTCGCGGTCACCGGCGGCTACCGCAGCCCCCTCCTCTTCCTCGTATTCCTCGACGTGATGGCGGTGACGCTCGTCGCGTCGTACCGCACCGGGTTGAAGCTCGCGCTCTGGTGCGCACTCCTGCTCCTGCTCGCCCACGCGGCGGGCGAGGCCGGCGTCATCGACGAAGGTGGCATCGTTGCCGACCGGGTCGCGATCGTCAGCGCGGCCACCTTCCTCCTCTTTGCGCTGTGCGCCGCGCTCTTCTCCGCGGTCAACGAACGCACCCTGCGTCACAGCCGGTCGCAGCTCGAGTACCTGGTCGACCTCGGCGCCGAGCTCGAACGTGCCATCCGGCCCGACGACGTGATGGCGACGCTCGTGCACCATGCGTGCGCGCGCCTCGGGTTCACCCGCGCGGTCGTGCTCGTGCGCAGCGGGACCGTGTGGGACGGCGTGCGTGACGACGGCGTCGTCGAGGTGCGCCTCCACGTGCCGGACCACCCGACGCCGCTCGTGCTGGAGGCGTGGGCGTCCGGTGCCCCGATGCTGGTCCGGGTGGTCGACGACGATCTCCTCGATCTCGTGCTCCCTGGCGCGCACAACGTGGTCGTCGCACCGGTCGCCGTCGACGGAGAAGACCTCGGCGTGGCCGTCGCCGAGTGGGGTGGCGGCGTCGATGCCCGCATCCCGACCTCGACCGTGCAGGCGCTGTCGCAGGCGGCCATGCACACCGCGCTCGCTATGCGCAACGCTCGGCTGCTCGGGGAGGTCGAGCGACTGGCCACCCGCGACTCGCTCACCGGCCTCGCCAACCGGCGACTGTTCGACGAGTCCCTCCAACGGGAGGCGGCCCGCTCACAACGCCTGGGAACGCCCCTGAGCCTGCTCGTGCTCGACGTCGACCACTTCAAGCAGGTCAACGACAGCTACGGGCACCAGACCGGCGATGCCGTGCTGCGGGAGGTCGCCGACGCCCTGGTCTCGAACACCAAGAACTTCGATGTCGCGGCGCGCTACGGCGGCGACGAGTTCGTCGTGCTGCTCCCCGGATGTCGCCGAGACGACGCGATGCGGGTCGCGCAACGCGTGCGGGGCGAGATCGCGCGGCAGGTCGGTGAAGCGCCGGTCACGATCAGCGCCGGCGTCGCGACGATGCCCGACAACGCGTCCGACGCCGAACGGCTCATGGCCGCCGCCGACGGCGCGTTGTACGACGCCAAGCGCACCGGCCGTGACCGCGTCACGGGTTCGGGACGCGGGCTGGAGCTCGCAGCACCCGCGGCACTCAGCTGGTCGGCGCCGCTCGCCCGGGGCGCCTGAGCTCAGCCGGCGCCGCCGCCGCCCAGCAGTTCGATGGCGAGCGTGCGCAGCTCCTTGTGGTGCACCTTGCCCGCGGCCGACCGTTGCAACGAGTCGACGAACAGGAAGCGACGCGGCGTCTTGTAGCTCGCGACCTTGGCGCGGCACCACGCGGCGAGCTCGGCCTCGTCGAGGTAGTGGTTGTCGGTGACCTGCACCAGCGCGACGACCATCTCGCCGAAGCGGTCGTCGGGGACGCCGACCACGACGCAGTCGAACACGCTCGCGTGCTTGCGCAGCTCGGCCTCGACCTCCTCGGGGTAGACCTTCTCGCCGCCGGTGTTGATGGACGCGGAGCCCCGTCCGAGCAATTTCACCGTGCCGTCGACGTCGACGGTCGCGTAGTCGCCGGGCACTGAGTACCGCACGCCGTCGAAGACCCGGAACGTGTCGGCCGACTTCACGGGATCCTTGAAGTAGCCGACGGGGATGCGGCCGCCCATGGCGACGAGGCCGACCTCGTCGGTCCCCGGTGCGACGTCGCGTCCGGTCTCCTCGTTGACGACGCGGATGCGCTCGTTCACCGAGAAGCGTGCGGGCGGAAGCTCGGTGTCGTCGGCGCGTGCCGAGCTGCGCGGGCCCAGGCCTTCCGACGCGCCGAGGGAATCGACGATGGTGATGGCCGGGAGATGGGCGAGCAGACCGCGTTTGACCGCGGGGCTGAAGAGCACTCCCGACGACGTGATGGCGCGTAACGAGGCGAGGTCCCAGCGATCGGGCGCGGCCTCGAGGGCGTCGAGCAAGGGACGCGCGAAGACGTCGCCGACGATGGTGAGCACCTCCACCCGTTCGCGCGAGACCGTGTCCCAGATCAGCTGGGCGTCGAGCCCCTGACGGTCGACGAGCACCACGGTGCCGGCACCGGCGAGGGCGGCGAGCGACGCGAACAGCCCGGTGCCGTGCATGAGCGGCGCCGCCGGCAGCAGCGTCGCGGCACGCTTGCCGTCGCGCGCGGCCTCCCACGGGTCGGGGGGATCGGGCCGGTGCGGATGGGCCGACACCCAGAGCGCGACGTAGAGGTCGTCGTTGCGCCACATCACGCCCTTGGGCATGCCGGTGGTGCCGCCCGTGTACAGGAAGATGAGGTCGTCGCCGCTCGGCTCGCGCGGGGTCCACTCGGTGGCGGGAGGAGCGCCGGCGAGCGCGCGCTCGTAGGGATCGCCGACCTCGAGCAGCAACGGCCGCCACTTCTTGCCGATGAGCTTCGCCGCCGCCTTCACCGACTTGGTGAACTCGGGGCCGTGCACGACGGCCTTGGCGTCGGAGTCGTCGAGCAGGTAGTGCAGCTCGGTCGTCGTGTAGCGGAAGTTCACGTTGACCGGGATGCAGCCGAGCGTGAGCGTGGCGTAGAACGCCTCGAGGTACTCGTTGCGGTTGGTGACCTCGATGGCGATCCGATCGCCGGGCTCGGCGCCCGCTTCGGCTTTGAGGTACCAGGCCAGCCGGGTGGCCCGCGCCCGGAACTCGGCCCACGTGATCCGCCGGTCACCGCAGACGAGGGCGTCGCGATCGGGGACGATCGACGCGAGGCCGTCCCAGACCGCCGCGAAGTTCCAGTCGGACATGAGAGGATGCTAGGCACAACGTTCAGGTGCGTCTCAGGTGGATCGCGGGAAGATGCGGCCCGGGATGGCTCGTCCGAGGGGAGCGCTGTGAACGGGAGACCCCGGATCCGCAGAAGTGTCGTCTCCATGGTCGGGTTCGTCGCCCTTGCCGTGGTGCCGGTGCTGGGTCTGAACTCGCTCGCCACCGCCGACACGGCGACGGGCTCGCGGAGCGAGGGAGGCGTGGGCGCGCCGAAGGCCCTCAGCGACGAGCAGCGCCAGTGCCTGGCCGGCCAGGGGGTCACGCTCCCGGCCCGTCCGGCTGACGGCACCCGACCCGAGATCACCGACGAGCAGCGTGCCGCGATGCGCGCCGCGGCCGAGACGTGCGGCCTGCCGGCGCCGCAGATCCACGGCCACGTGCGGCGACCGGCACTCACCGACGAGCAGCGTCAGTGCCTGAGCGAGCAGGGGGTCACGCTCCCGGCCCGCCCGGCCGACGGCACGCGGCCCGAGCTCACCGAGCAGCAGCATGCCGAGTTCGCGCGCCGCCGCGGAGGCCTGCGGGCTCCCCGGGGGTCACCGGGTCGCGAGGCTCGCTACGCGGGTGTGACCGGGCGACCCGGCTGCGGGTCGCCGACGTCGAACCACCATCCCGCGAGCTGCTCCATCTCGCGCACGGTGGCGCGCAGCTCGTCGCTGAGGCGGCCGGGATGGCGCTCTCCCAGGACGACGGCGAGCGAGCGGTAGTACCAGAGCTGGTCGACGGCCCCGGCGTGGAACCGCAGCCACGTCTCCGGTCCGTGCCAGCGGAGATCCGCGACGATCGAGCGCGCGTTCGCGAGCGCGTCGGCCGCCTTCACGCGCAGCACCGGCGCCGGCGTGTCGGCATCACGGAGATGTGCGAGCGATTCCTCCTTGCGTCGCCGCCACGTCGATCCGTCGCGCACCGCGCCCGAGGTCTTCGACGGGAGCTCGCCGTCGAGCGTCTCGGTGCATCCCTGCACGATCCGTGCGACCTTGCGGCCGAAGCGCTTGCGGATCTTCTTGGGCTTCACGTGCGCGTCTTCGATTGCGTCGTGCAGGAGCGCGGCGATCGCCTCGGATTCGCTGCCGCCGTCGTCGAGGACGAGCGCGGCGACGTCGAGCAGGTGGGCGAGGTAGGGGACGTCGTTGCCCTTGCGGGTCTGCGAGCCGTGCAGCTCGGTGGCCCACTCGACCGCCTCGGCGAAGCGCTTGCCGACCTCAACTGGCATTGCGCGCCCTGGCGACGTTCTTCTCGTGCTCCGACAACGTGACCGCGTAGTAGGTCTTGCCCTTGGCGTCGGACACGTAGTAGCGGTACGCGACCGGCGCGGGCGCGAGCGCCGCCCGCAGCGCGACCTCGCTGACCGTCTTGATCGGGGTCGGCGGCAGGCCGTTGATCTTGTAGGTGTTGTAGGGCGAGTCGATCTTGCGGTCGGCGTCGGTGGGCACGGGCGGGCACCCGCCCTTCACGTAGCAGAGGGTGGCGTCGATCTGGAGCGGCATGCCGTCCTTCAGGCGGTTCGTGATGACCGACGAGATGAGCGGCGCGTCGTCCTTGCTGCCGGCTTCCGCCTCGATGAGCGACGCGCTGATGACCGCCTGGTACGGCGTCTGCCCACCGTTGGCCGCGCCGGACGCGCCGAGGGCGAGGGCGTCGGCCTTGGCGTCGAACTGGGCGACGATCTTCTGGAGGATCTGCTCCTCGGTCTCGTTGGCGCCGATGAAGTAGGTGTCGGGCCAGGTGAGCCCCTCGAGCGAGCTGACGTCGCCCGGCTCGTAGCGCGAACGCACGACCCCCGAGGTCGCGGCGGCCAGGAACCGCTCGGCGCTCTTGCCCTCGAGCTTGCCGACGCGTTCGGCGATCTGTCCGATGGTGAGCCCCGGCGGGAGCAGCAACTCGAGGTCGGGCACGATCCGGCGCGGACCACCGCGCAGGGTGTCGAGCGCCTCCCGCGGGGTGCTGTTGGCGACGAAGTCGTAGCGACCGGCGGCGTATCCACCCGCGTAGCCCGAGCTGATCGCGACGTTCTGGAATTCGGTCGACGACCTGATGACCCCGGCCTGCTGGAGGGCGTCACCCACCTGGGCCGGAGTCCAGCCCTGCTGCACCTCCACGACCACGTCGGCGTTGCCCGCGGTCGAGCTCTGTACGTTGCTCAGCACCCAGAGCGACGCCACCGCGAGCGGCGCGAGCAGCGCGCCGAGCACGACCAGCGTCGCCAGGTTGCGTCGGTAGGTCCGGGACCGCTGTGCGGCCCGTCGCCCACGCGGGGATCGCCACTGGGGTTCGCTGGGCACCGGAGCATGGTACCGACCCCTTGCCCCCGTCCTCCCGCGGCGTGCGAGACTCCCGTCTTGCGCTTCGGGATCAAGACGTCACCGCAGGAGACGACGTGGGCCGACATGCTCGCCGTCTGGCAGGCGGCCGACGAGATCGAGCTGTTCGAATCGGCGTGGACCTTCGACCACTTCTACCCGATCTTCACCGACGACATCTCCGGCCCCTGCCTCGAGGGCTGGGTCACCACCACCGCGCTCGCCCAGGCCACCCGACGGATCCGGGTCGGGGTGCTCGTCACCGGGATGCCGTACCGCCACCCGGCGGTGCTGGCCAACATGGCCGCCGCGCTCGACATCGTGTCGGGCGGGCGGCTGGAGCTCGGCATCGGCGCGGGGTGGAACGAGGTCGAGGCGAAGGCGTACGGGATCGACCTGCACGCGACGCTCACCGAGCGCTTCGACGCGTTCGACGAGGCGTGCGAGGCGATCATCGGACTGCTCACCAACGAGCAGACCACCTTCGACGGTCGCTACGTGCAGCTCGTCGACGCGTACTGCAATCCGAAGCCGGTGCAGCAGCCGCACCCGCCCATCTGCATCGGCGGCGAGGGCGAGCGGCGCACGTTGCGCGCGGTGGCGCGCTTCGCGCAGCACTGGAACTATCCGGGAGGTCCGGTCGAGCAATTCGCGGCCAAGCGCGAGGTGTTGCACGCGCACTGCGCCGACCTCGGGCGCGACCCGGCGGAGATCACGATCTCGACGCACCTGCGCGGCACGCCGAGCGACGTGCTCGAGCAGGCGAAGCGCTACCGCGACGCCGGGCTCGACCTCGGCATCGTGTACCTGCAGACCCCGCACACCCCCGACGTGCTCGGCGAGCTCGCCGACGCGTTGGCGCCGATCGCCGGCTGACGGTCAGAGCGTCCAGCCGGCGGCCTTGCGCTCGACGCATGTGGGGCAGATGGGGTAGCGCGTCGGGTCGCGCGTCGGCACCCACTTCTTGCCGCACAGCGCGGTGATGGCTTCGCCGGTGACGTACGCGCGGGCGACATCGTCCTTGCGGGCGTAGTGCGCGAAGCGGTCGTGGTCGCCGCCGTCGGTGTCGATCGGCACCGGGCTCTCGACCGGTGTCTGCACCGGGGCGATCACGGGGGCGGTGACGGGCGCCGGCGCCATGGTGGTGTCGCTCACGCGACCCAGGCTACCGGGTGGGCCTTTTCGACGGTCGATTCCGCTGCTCCGTCCCGCGCTCCGGGCACGGCTCCGCTGCATCTCCACCGATACCCTGCGGGGGTGCCGGACTTCGCCGACGACCAGAGCAGCGAGCTCGAGCGCAAGGCCAAGGCCCTCAAGTTCATGGCCCTGTTCGAGACCTTCACGTACCTCCTGCTCGCGTACTTCTGGCTCATCGCCCCGAACGACGCGATCAAGGCGGTCGTCGGCTTCTTCCACGGTCTGGTCTGGATGGCGTTCGTGGCCATGGTCGTGATCATCCGCGGCGACATCGGGTGGACGTGGGGCTACACGATCCTCGTCGTCGTCACCGGCCCGATCGGTGGCGTGTTGGTGTGGTGGCGGCTCAGGAATACGCCCCGAGAAGCGCTCGTACCTCACGCATCGCCTCCGGCAGATCGCTGACGACGCGCTCACGTGCGTCGTGCTCGCCGAGGAACAGGAACACGCACTCGGTCACCGGTGATCCGGTGGCCCGTTCCAGTGCCACCGCGTACGACGCGCCCTGCAGGCGGTAGCGCGCGACCTTGACGTCGAGGTCGGCGTCGTCGCGCCACGTGTCGGTCTTGTAGTCGACGACGACGAGACCGTCGGGTCGGCGGTACACGAGGTCGACGTAGCCCTCGAGCGTGGTGCCGTCGACGGGGGTGGCCACGTACATCTCGCGGTGGAACCGGTACTGCACCGCCTCCTGCACCGTGCGGGTGGTGAGGGCGACGCGGGCGCGCGCCGCGACCTGGTCTTCGCGTCCGATGATCCCCTCGGCCGCCGCTTGGGCCGCGGCGGTGTCGTCGATACCCGCGCCCGTCGCCAGGTCGACGGTCTGCAGCACCGCGTGCACGGCGCGTCCGAGCGCGGTGCCGTAGCGGCCCTTGTTCCACGGTGGGAGCTCGAGGTCGCGTGCGCCCTTGGCCAGCCCGGGGTCGACGGCACCCTCCCCGGCGAGCTCCGTGGCCTCGCGCGCGAGCGCGGTGGCCGACCGGACGCGCCGGCGGGCGCCCCGCGCGAGGGCGTCGTCGCGCGCCGCGAGCCACTCGGCCCACGGCGGTGGTCCGACCCGGGTGGTGTCGATCGGCGCGGCGCCGGCGAACGGGGCATCGGTGCTCGACGGGGTGAACGGCAGCCACCCGGGGGCGTCGGCCGTGGCGTGCCACACCAGCTGGGCGTGGGTCCATGTGGTGCGGTCGGCGCCCGGCTCCTTCGCCGGTCGGTGCACCGAGACGACGAGGTGGTCGCGCGCGCGGGTCATCGCCACGTAGAGGAGGCGCAACTTCTCGTGGAAGTCCATCTGCTCGTCGATCGGTGCGTAGCGCTCGAATTCCTCGGTGGTGACGCGGGCCGAGACGCGGCAGGGCGTAGGTGTCGCGGTCGTGGGGGAATCGCAGCTGGACACCGGCGGTGCGCGACTGCGCCCGGGTCGTCATGCCCGACACGATCGTGATCGGGAACTCCAGACCTTTGGCGCCGTGGATCGTCAGGATCCGCACCGCGTCGTCGTCGGTCTCGGGCAGCACGGTCTCGACGACGCGGGCGCCCTCGCTGCCCGCCAACGCGGCCCAGGCGAGGAAGTCGCGCAGGCTGCCTCCCTCGGCTTCGGAGAACGCGCGCGGCCTGCTCGATCACGAACCGCACGCGTCGCCACAGGTCGCGAGGACGGCCGTGGGCGAAGCCGACCTCGAGCACGCGTCGCTCGCGCGCGACCCGGTCGAGCAGCTCGACTGGGTGACGACCACAGGCGGGCGTCGTGCCACGCCGCGAGCACCCGGATCGCGTCGCCGACCGGGTGATCGACGGGCAGCGTCTCGGGGAGCGGATGCTGGTGGTTCCACCGGCCGCCGTACTGCACCTTGTAGGTGAAGAGGTCGTCGTCGCCGCAGCCGAACACCGGTGACCGCAGGGCGCTGACGAGCGCGAGCTCGTCGGTGGGGTCGTCGACCGCCTGCAGCACCATGAGCAGGTCGCGGATCTCACGCGTGCTGTAGACGAGCGACGACGTCTCGGCGCGGTACGGGATCCCGGCGGCGTCGAGCGCGTCCTCGAGCTGGCCGAGCGACGTGCGCGCGGGGAGGAGGACGCAGATGTCGCCCAACCGGCACGGCGTCAGCTCCTCGGAGCCGTCGGCGGCCCGCCGCGAGACCTGCCACTCCTCGCGTAGTGCGCGACCCACCACCGCGGCGACGTCGTTCGCCTCGAGCTCGCGCAGTTCGTCGGCGGTCGGCTTCTCCAGCTCCGGGGTGGCGCCGAGCAGCACGACCGGCGCGCCCACCGGCACCGCGTCGCGGACGGGGTCGAGCGCGACGTACTCCGGTTGCGACTCGGGCTCGGCCACGATGAGCTCGCGGAACACCTCGTTGACGAAGTCGATGACCGGCCGGGCGGTGCGGAAGTTGCGGGTGAGCCGGCGGGGTGACGCGCCGAAGGCGGAACGGGCGCGGAGGAACGACGCGATGTCGGCGCGACGGAAGCGGTAGATCGACTGCTTCGAGTCGCCGACCACGAACAGCCGGCCCGGGTCGACGGGGAGCTCGTCCCAGCGGTGCGCGCGTGCGTCGGGCTCGCCCGACGCGAGGAGCGCGGCGAGGTCGCACTGGATCGGGTCGGTGTCCTGGAACTCGTCGAGGAGCAGACGGGTGTACCGCGCGTGCAGGCGGCGCCGGACGTCCCACCCGTGTTCGGGATCGCGCAGCACGGCCCGGGCGAGCACGAGGAGGTCGTGGAACTCGAGCTCGCCGCGCGCTCGCCGGACGGCGGCCTCGCGGAGGGTGAACTGCGCCAACTCCCAGGCCAGCCGGCGCACCACGACTTCCGACGTGCGGGCGGCGAGCTCGCTCACGAGCTCGCGCACGGTCGCGATCTCGGCCCGGACGTCGTCGGCCGAGCATGCGGGCGGCCAGTTGTCCTTCCGGCCGTGGCGGAGGTTGCCCCGGGCGTGCCCACGTTGAGCAGGCGCATCTGCTCGTACTCGTCGGGCGCGTGCAGCAGCTCGTCGTGCCATGCCGCGAGGTCGAGCACCTTCTCGAGGAGCTTGTCGCCGGGATCGAGGCACTGGGCCGCGCGCGTCCGGACGCCGGCGAGCGCGACCAGCAGCGGCTCCAGCACCGGCACGAGCGGCGGCGGATCGGGCTCGGGGCCCATGCGCTCGGCGACGAAGTCCCAGTTGGCGTTGCACGCCAACGCGAGGGTGCGCAGCACGGGGAGGGTGGTGTCGGCGTTGAGCGCGAGCAGCAGCACGCGTTCGAGCTCGGGGTCGTCGAGCAGCTCGTCGACGAAGCGGGCCCAGCGCTCCTCGAACGCGAGCTGTGACGCGATGTCGTCGAGCACCTCGATGCGCGGTGGGAGCCCGGCTTCGATGGGGTGCTCGGTGAGGAGCCGTTGCGCGAACGCGTGCAGCGTGGACACCGCGGCGCCGTCGAGCTCCTCCAGCGCGCCGGCCGCGCGCGCCGCGGCGACGCCGCTGCCTTCGCGCGCGGTCTCCTCGAGCGCCCGGCGGATCCGGTCGCGCAGCTCGGCCGCGGCTTTCTCGGTGAAGGTGACCGCGGCGATCTCGCGCATCGGGACGTCGCGCTGCGTGATCAACGCCACCACGCGGTCGACCAGGGCCTTGGTCTTGCCCGATCCCGCGCCCGCTTCGACGAACAGCGTGTCGTCGAGCGCCTCGACGATCGCGGCGCGTGTCGCGAGGTCCTCGTCGAGGTCGAGGAAGCTCTGCTGCACCGCTCCGATGGTCGACTCCGCTCCGCCGTCCCGCTCTCGGAGCACCGCGCCGCTTCGTCTCTTCTCCGCGGTCATGCGTCGCCGCCGTCGCGGTCGTCGTCGCCGGGATCCGGTTCGGCGAGCGTCACGTAGCCCCGCAGCGCGGGGTCGTCGCGCTTGCGTGTCCACTCGCGGTACCGGTCGCGGGTGCCGCGCGCGTCGGGATCGGTGTAGCTGCGGAACCGGCGCGTCCACGTGGTCGGCGGGTCGACCCGGCAGGGGAACACGCCCGCGTCGATGCCGTCGGCGATGGTGCGCAGCACATGGTCGACGCGCGCGTCGACCTCGGGCGTGAGCACGAGCTCGGCCCACCGGAACTGCCCGCGCGTGCTCACGAACCAGTACGCGGCGCCCACGCGCGTGTCGAGGGCGCCGAACGACGCCGCGTGCTGCGTGCGCGTACACCGGGAGCTGCAACATCGTGCCCGCAGCGGTGGGGTCGTCGGGGTCGACGCCGTACGGCCACCCGGTCTTGTAGTCGATCACCCACAACGCGCCGCTCGCGGTGCGGTCGACCCGGTCGGCGGCACCGCGGAAGCGGAGCACGCGGTCGTCGGAGAGGTGCAGGTCGACCGCGGGCGCGGAGTCGGAGAAGCCGAAGCGCAGCTCGGTGGCGACCGGGCGCAAGCCGAACTCGGCGCGCGTGGCCGAGTCGACGGTGAGGAAGCGGTCGAGCTCGGCGAGGATGCGTCGCCGGTCGCGGTGCCAGAACAACCGCCGGCCGGTACGGCCCTGCGCCTCGTAGACCGCGCAACGGGCGTCGGCGATCTCGCGCAACCGGGAGCGATCGGCGCCGGTCCAGGGCGTATCGGGCGCCGGCGCGCCGCCGGGGCGGGCGAGCACCTCGGCCAGGAACGTGTCGAGCGTCTCGTGCACGAGGCTGCCGCGGTCGAGCGGCGACACCTCATAGCGCTCCTCGGGGAGCTCGGCGATGTCGACCCGCAGCACGTACTCGAGGAAGTAGTCGAACGGGTTGCCCGCGTAGGTCTGCAACCGGGTGGGGGACACGACGACGTCGTCGTCGGTGACGCGACCGGCGTCGAAGCCCGCCAGGTTGCCGTCGAAGCGGGTGAAGCGGTGGCTCGCGCGGGCGGTCACGGTGTCGATGCCGCGCCGCAACGCGACGTCGACGTCGCGGAGCTCGTGCTCGCCGACCGCGTGGCCGGCGCGCGTGTGGTCGAGCAGCGCACGGAGGCGGTGTTCCTGCTCGGTGGCCGGGAACTCGACGCGAGCCAGGCCGGCGGCGAAGGACGGCACCGGTGTGTACCAGTCGGCCCGCAGCTCGGCGAGGTCGTCGGGCAGCCGTTCGGGGCTCGTGGCCGCGAGGCTCTCGACCAGGAACCGCGACGGCACGCGCTCGGTCGTCCGGCGGAGATCGCCCCGGGGGAAGAGCAGCACGCGCTGCTGCGACGCGCCGGCGAGCGCCGCGAGCAGTCGTCGGTGGTCGTCGTCGACGCGCGCCGGACCGCAGGGGGAGTGCGCCGTCGGTGACGCGCCGCTCGGCGTCGGGGAGGAGGGAGTCGTCGCGCACGCGGGTCGGGAAGAGGCCCTCGGCCAAACCGCAGACGAAGACCCGGTCGAGGTCGAGGCCCAGCCCCAGGGCGACGTGACCCATCAGGAGGCCGTCGCCCAGTCGTCCGACGCGCCCGAGGTCGGCGTCGAGCTCGAGCTCGAGCGTGCGCCGGAACACCGCCACGCCGGGCGCGGTCTCGACCGCGTCGAGCCCCGCGAGCCGGGCCAGCGCCGCCTCGATCTTCTCCGCCGCCCGGCGTTCGACCTCGGGCCACTCGCCCCGCCGGTGCTCGGGCGCGAGGTGGTCGTGCACGAGACCCTCGGCCCAGCCCGCGAGGTCGCGCCAGCCGGCGTCGGGGTCGACGGCGAGATCGCCGACCACGGTGGCGACGAACTCCTGCAGGGCGCGTGTCGTCGCGACCTCGGCCTCGAAGTGCTCGGGGTGCGGCTCGCGCTCGGTGACCGCGAGCTCGGCCGCGAGCTCGAACTCCTGCGTGCGGGTGTAGCGGTCGAGGCGCTGCTGCCACTGGTCGGCGCCGCGGACGATCTCGGCGACGCGGCTGATCCTCTCCCAGCGCGCCGCCGGCGCGGGATGGCCGCGGTGGAACACCGGCGCCGACGCGAGGAGGCGCATGACGTCGTGGCGCTGGTAGTCGCGGTCGGGCAGCGCCAGCAGTCCGAGGAGGCCGCGGCCGAGCACGCCGTCGGCGAGCCGGCGGACGGCCGCGCCGTTGTGGACGATCCCCGCGGCGTCGAGCTGCTCGTGCACCAGTCGCGCGTAGGGCTCGGGCGCGCCGTAGAGCACGGCCATGCGCTCGAGGGGGACGCCCTCGCGCAGCGCGTCGACCACCAGCCGCACGACGGCGCGCACTTCGTCGTCGGGATCGGAGGCCGACACGACGCGCGTCGCGGCCGGGAGCTCGATCTTCACGTCGGGCACGGGGAGGCCGAGACGATCGAGCGCGGCGCGGACCGATGCATCGGCGCGGGAACGCCCGGTGAGCCCGGCGACGACGGTGACGGGCACGCGGCCGTCGAGCGCGGTCAGCAGCCGAGCCGCCGGCGCCGACAGCTCCTGGGGGAGGTGCACGACGACGGTGCCGAGGTCGGCGAGCAACGGGATCCCGGCTCCGATCGCCTCGACGCCAGCATCCATGAGGTCGCGCTCGTCGTACCACCCGGGCGCGAGGCGGCGCGGGCGCGCCGTGCGATGCGCACGACGTCGGCGGCGCGCCGCCCGGTGCGCACGAGCGCGTCGAGCGCGGCGTCGTCGACGGCGGAGAGCTCGCGGTACGCGTCGACCAGCGAGGCTTCGGTCGCGGGGTGCTCGGCGACCGGGGCGAACATCCCCGGGGCGTCGGAGAGCACCGCCCGGACCGCGGCGGCGAGCACCGGGGTGGACACCGGGCGGCGTTGCGCGCCCGCGAGCCGCGGCGCCCCGATCAGCTCGGCGAGCCGGTACGGGGTGAGGAACGTGACCCCGGCGATGCCGTCGCCGGTGTCGGCGACGCGTCCGAGGGTGCCACCGGCCAGCCGCCGGCGCGCCGCGACGCCCACGTAGTTCGTCGGGACCACCACGGTGACCGGCGCGAGCGGATCGCCGCGCTTGGCGGCGACGACCGCGTCGAACAGCGCCCGCGCCGCCGCCTCGCCGTAGGGCACGGTCACGAGCGTCGGGGCCATCTCCGGATCGTACGGCGGGGGTGCGACACCCATCACGGGCCCGGGACTCCCGAGCCGAGCGGGGCCGGTCAGGTGCGGGCGCGCGCCGCGATGACGATCAGGTCGACGCAGGTGTCGAACTCGAGCGCGGTGGAGTCGAGCACGAGGTGGTAGTGGCAGGCGTCGCGGGCGTCGCACTTGTAGAAGTGCTTCACGTAGGCCTCGCGGGCGCGGTCGGTCTCGCCGAGCAGCGTGCGGGCCTGGTCCTCGTCGAGCTGCTCGAAGCTGACGGCCCGCTGGATGCGCGCCTCGGCCGGGCCGTCGAGGCGTACGTGGAGGGTCGAGGGGCGGTCGCGCAAGACGATGGCGGCGGCCCGCCCGAGGATCACCCCGCCCTCGGTGTCGGCGATCTGCTTGAGGATGCGCTCGGTCTGGTCGCGGAACGCCTGCTCGGGCTGGTCGCCGAGCGACGCGCGTGCCGCGGTCGGCGCGGAGCCGAACGCGGTGTCGGGCGCCGCCGCGGCCCGGGCCAGGCTGGCGAACAGCCGACCCATGCCCGACGTCCGGCGCTCGTCGTGGGCCATCACGTCGGCCATCGGCACGGCGAGGGCCTCGGCCACCGCGGTCGGGATGGCCCGGTCGAGGAAGGGCAGGCCGAGCGCCTCGGCGACCCGGGGACCGATGATGCTGCCCCCCGCCCCGAACGACGCCGAGAGGGTGACCACGGGTGCCATCGCTGCAGTCTGCCACCGGTCGGTGCCAGGCGCGGCGCGAGACTCCCGGCGTGGACATGCAGACCTGGTTCGTACGCGCACAGTCGGGACGCACCCGTGTGCTCGCCGCGGCCGCCGTCGGGGCCGGGGCAGCGCTGGTCGTCGCCTGGTTCGCGCCGTGGCAGCTCACGGTCCTCGTGGGCTGGGACGTCATGGCGCTGACCGTCGTGGCGACGGTCTGGAGCGCGGTGGGCCCGTTCACCCCGGAGCAGACCGAGGAGTTCGCCCTGCGCGAGGACGACACGCGCACCGGCACCCAGTTCATGCTCCTGGGCGCGGCGCTGTTCAGCCTGGTCGGCGTCGTGCTCGCCTTCCTCAAGGCGAACGAGACCGGTCATCCGCACGAGCTCGCGCTCGAGGGGATGGGGGTGTTCACCATCGCCTGCTCGTGGGTGCTCGTGCACACCGTCTTCGCGCTGCGGTACGCGCACGTGTACTACACACCGCCGAAGGGCGGGATCGACTTCAAGGCGAAGGACGAGGAGCCCGACTACCGTGACTTCGCGTACACCGCGTTCACCATCGGGATGACGTTCCAGGTGTCCGACACCGACATCACCCAGCGGCCGATGCGTCGCCAGGTGCTGTCGCCACGCGTTGCTGTCGTTCCTCTTCGGCGCGGTGATCCTGGCGACCACCGTGAACGTGATCGCCGGCCTGCTGAACCAGTAGGTCCAGCCGGCCGGCGTCACGTCACGCCGAGGTGCGGATCAGCCGAGCCCGTTCTTCTTCAGGAAGGCGGCCGCCACGTCGGCCGGGTCTTCCTTCTGCTCGCTGATGTCGAGCGACATCTTGTTGTAGGCCGCGGTCGTGAGCTTCGCCGACACCGCGTCGAGCGTCTTCAAGGTCGCCGCGGTGGCCTTGTCCTTCTTGACGAGGAACACCGGGTTGTCGGCCGGCTGCAGCTTCTTGTCGTCGGTGAGGAGCACGGCGTCCTTCGGGATCA
Source organism: uncultured Actinomycetes bacterium (assembly GCA_963725775.1). Classification (GTDB taxonomy): domain Bacteria; phylum Actinomycetota; class Acidimicrobiia; order IMCC26256; family DASPTH01; genus DASUAS01. Next base: position 437,171 of record CAVRZT010000003.1, on the reverse strand, counting down.
CGCTGCTGCCGGTGAAGAGGAGCGCGACGTCGATGTCGCCGTCCTCGAGCGCCTGCACGGTGATCGGGCCGCCACCGTCGAGCTTCTTGACCTCCGAGAACTGCAGGCCGTAGAGGTCCTGCGACTTCGGCCCGAGGCAGAAGTCACGGGTCTCACACTCGGGCGGACCACCGAACGTCAGCTTCGAGGCGTTCTTGGTGAGGTCCGACACCTTGGTGAGCTTGTACTTCTTCGCCGTGTCCTTGGTGACGTAGAAGCCGTTGACGTCGACCGCCGGGGCCGGCTTGCTGGCCACGATGCCGGTGCCGGCGAGCTTCTCCTGCAGGAGCTTGTAGGTCTCGCTCGTGCTCCCGGTGGCCTCGCCGCCGAGGTACTGCAGCAGGGTGCCCTGGTAGTCGGCGTAGCCGTCGAGGTCGCCGTTCTCGAGTGCCTTGTAGACGATCTCGGTGGCGCCGAGGTTGTCCTTGAAGGTGATGTCGTAGCCCTTGTTCTCGAGCGCCTGCCCGTAGGCCTGGGAGATCGCCTGGGCGCCGGCGAAGTCCTTCGACCCCACGGTGAGCGATTTGGTCTGGGCCGACGCGACGCCGCCGGCGGTGAGGCCCACCATCACGGTGAGCAGGCCGGCCGTGAGCAGCGCCCACGTGCGGCGGGATCGTGCCTGGATCATCGGATTCGTCCTTCGGTGAGTCGGTCGAGCAGTTTGCCTACCCGGGAACGGGCTGACGAAACCTTAGTGAATCGGTCGGGATTTGTCCGGTCGGGCCGGGGAAGCCTCGAGCGCGGGTCCTGCGGCGGGGACGAGCGGGTCGGTGCCGAGGTCCCGCACCTTGATCCTGCCCTCGGTGCGGATCCCGGGGGAGGTGATCGCCCGTTGCAGCAGCGCGAGGAGGAGCTCGAGCGCGATGGCGAGCAGCGCGACGAGCAGGCCACCCGCGAACACCTTGACGTCGTCGTAGACCTTGAAGCCGTCGATGATGTAGCGGCCGAAACCACCGGAGTCGACCAGCGCGGCGAGGGTGGCGGTGGCGACCACCGCGACGGTTGCGGTGCGGACGCCGGTCATGATCAGGGGCACCGCGTTCGGGAGCTCGACGCGCCAGATCATCTGGCGGGCGTTCATGCCCATCCCGCGCGCCGCCTCTCGGATCTCGTCGTCGACGCTCGCCATCCCGACGTAGGCGTTGGCGAGCATCGGTGGGACGGCGAGGGCGAACATGGCGATGAACGCGGGGACCGACTGCACGGGAGTCAGGACGCCGGTCGGGTCGCCGATGCCCACCCACTGCACCGCGAGGATGAGCAGCGCGAACGCCGGAAGCGCGCGGCCGATGTTGGCGATGTTCACCGCGATCGCGCCGCCGGTCCGCACGTGACCGAGCACGATCCCGATCGGGAGCGCAACCAAGGCGGCGACGAGCACCGACACGATCGTCAGCTGCAGGTGCTGTCCGGCGAGACGCGGGATCGACTCGTTGCCCTGCCACTGATCGTGGTTGGTGAGGAAGTCGAAGACGTCGCCGAAGAACCCCATCACGCAGCTGTCTTCCTCGCCCGTCGACGACCCGCACGCGACCACGGCGTCGCCAGGCGCTGCGCGAGCACGAGCAGCAGGTCGGCAACGACCGCCAGCGCGAGCGACAGCACGATGCCGACGGTGAGCGGGGTGCGGAAGTCGCGTTGCAGCCCGTCGTTCATCAGCGCGCCGAGTCCGCCCTGGCCGATGAGCGTGGTGATGGCGACGAGCCCGATGGTGGTGACCGTTGCGATGCGGATGCCGACGATGATCGCCGGCAGCGCGAGCGGGAGCTCGACCTGCAACAGCTGGCGGTTGCGTGAGTAGCCCATGCCGACGGCGGCGTCCTTGACGTCGACGGGGACGCCGTCGAGCCCGGTGACGGTGTTCCGGACCAGGATCAGCAACGTGTAGATCGTGAGGGGGATCAACGCGGTGGTGCGCGACAGGCCGGTGAGCGGGAGCAGGAGCGCGAACAGCGCGAGCGACGGGATCGTGTAGAGCACGCCGGTGACCGCGATGACGGGTCCGTACAGCCGCCGGTAGCGCACGCTCAGCAGGGCGAGCGGCAGTGCGATGATCAGCCCGAAGAAGACGGCCAGCACGGTGAGCTCGATGTGCTCGCCGAGCCGGGCCCGGATCTCGTCGGTGTGGTCCGTCACCCAGGGCCAGTACAGCCACTTCGGGCCGATGTCCTCGGCCAGCACGAGCAGCGGGCTCATCGGGCGATCGTACGGGAGATGCAGCGGAGCCGTGCCCGGAGGGCGGGACGGCGCAGCGGAATCGACCATGGGGCGCGCGGGTAACGTCCGCGGATCATTACGGAGCCGATGATCCGTCTCGACGCGATCAGCAAGCAGTATCCCAACGGCCAGGTCGCGGTGCGCGAGCTCAGCCTCGACATCCCCGACGGCGAGATCTGCGTGTTGGTCGGGCCGTCCGGCTGCGGCAAGACCACCACGTTGAAGATGGTCAACCGGCTGATCGAACCGACCTCCGGGCGCATCTTCCTCGACGGGGCCGACGTCACCCACGCCGATCCGGTCGAGCTGCGCCGTCACATCGGCTACGTGATCCAGCAGGTCGGCCTGTTCCCGCACCAGACCATCGCCACCAACATCGGCACCGTCCCCAAGCTGCTCGGCTGGTCCAAGGACCGCGTCACGGCCCGCACCGACGAGCTGCTCGAGCTCGTGGGCCTCGATCCCGACTACCGCTCGCGCTACCCCGCGCAGCTCTCGGGCGGGCAGCGCCAGCGCGTCGGGGTGGCGCGCGCGCTCGCCGCCGATCCGCCCGTCCTGCTCATGGACGAGCCGTTCGGCGCCATCGACCCGGTGACGCGTGTGCGGTTGCAGGACGAGTTCCTGCGCCTGCAGGGCGAGGTGCAGAAGACGGTCGTGTTCGTGACCCACGACATCGAGGAAGCGGTGAAGATGGGCGACCGCATCGCCATCCTCGACGTGGGTGGCATCCTCGAGCAGTACGCGACCCCGGCCGAGATCCTCGGCCGCCCGGCGTCGGCGATGGTGCGCGACTTCGTCGGGGCCGACCGCGCGTTGAAGCGGCTGCGGGTCACGCCCATCGAGCCGGAGTGCCTCGAGCACCCGCCGACGGTCACGCCCGACGCCACGATGGCCGACGCGCGCGCCGCCATCGCGAAGAGTGACGCCGGATGGGTCGCGGTGCTCGACGGCGACGGCGTGCTGCGGGGCTATGTCGACGAGTCGCACACGTCCGGCGACGGCGACCTCGCCGCACACCTCCAGCGCATCGAGACGTGGGTGCCGATCGACAGCGACCTGCAGGACGCGCTCGCGACCATGCTGCTCACCCGTGAGGGCTGGGTGTCGGTGCTCGACGGCGAACGCTTCGTCGGGGTGCTGACGCCCGAAGCCGTGTACCGCACGTTGCGTCATTCGCTGGAGCAGGCTCCGGACACCGGCGAGCACGCTCCGGACACCGGCGAGCACGCTCCGGACACCGGCGAGCAGGCTCCGGACACCGGCGAGCAGGCTCCGGACACCGGCGGAGGGGGCGACGAGGCGGGAAAGTAGGGTCGGGGGCGCATGGCGATGGACGTGGCCGACTCGCTGCTCGATCTGGTGGGCAACACCCCGCTCGTGCGACTCGGGCGGGTGGGGCGCGACCTCGAGTGCGACCTCCTCGCCAAGGTCGAGATGTTCAACCCGGGCGGCAGCGTGAAGGACCGTCCCGCCGTCGCCATGATCGATGCTGCCGAGCGCGACGGGCTGCTGCAGCCGGGTGGCACGATCGTCGAGCCGACCTCGGGCAACACCGGCGCCGGCCTCGCCATCGTGGCCGCGCAGCGCGGCTACCGCTGCATCTTCGTGATGTCCGACAAGATGAGCGAGGAGAAGGTGTCGTTGCTGCGTGCGTACGGCGCCGACGTCGTGGTCTGCCCGACCGCCGTGCCGCCCGAGCACCCGGACTCCTACTACTCGGTCGCCGATCGCCTCACGCGCGAGACGCCGGGTGCGTTCCGGCCCGACCAGTACTCCAATCCGGCCAACCCGGCGGAGCACGAGCGCTCCACCGGACCCGAGATCTGGCGCCAGACCGAGGGGCGGGTCACGCACTTCGTCGCCGGGGTGGGCACCGGCGGCACCATCACCGGCGTCGCCCGCTACCTCAAGGCCCAGAACCCGGCGGTGCAGGTGATCGCGGCCGACCCCGAGGGCTCGGTCTACTCCGGCGGCTCGGGCCGCCCGTACCTGGTCGAAGGGGTGGGAGAAGACTTCTGGCCGACGACGTTCGATCCGTCGACCGTCGACCGCACGGTGATGGTCAGCGACGCCGAGTCGTTCGCGGCGGCGCGTCGCGTCACCGCCGAGGAGGGGCTGCTGATCGGTGGCTCGTGCGGCACCGCGGTGCACGCCGCGCTGGTGGTCGGCGCCGAGCTCGGGCCCGACGCGGTTGTGGTGGTGCTGCTGCCCGACTCCGGGCGCAACTACCTGTCGAAGATCTTCGACGACCGCTGGATGACCCGCTTCGGCTTCCTGCGGAGCGATGGCCCGACCGCGGGCGACGTGCTCGCGGCGAAGGACGGCTCCATCGCCGACCTCGTGGTGATCACGGCCAACACGCCGACGCGCGACGCGTTCGCGCAGATGCGTTCGCTCGGGGTGTCGCAGCTGGTGGTCGCGACCACGACCGAGCAGCCGCTGGCGGCCAAGGAGGTGTCGGGCGCGGTCTCGGAGCTGCCGCTGATGGACAAGGCGTTCCGCGACCCCTCGGTGCTCGACCGTCCGGTCGGTGAGCTGATGGAGCCGGCGCCGCCGATGCTGGGCATCGGCGAGACCGTCACCGACGTCGTCGAGCGGCTGGAGTCGTGCACCGCGGTGCTGGTGCTCGACGGTGGCCACCCCGTCGGCGTGCTCACCCGCTCCGACGTGTTGACGTTCCTGGCCGATCGGGCACCCTCGTAAGGACTCCATGAGCAACGGCTTCGAAACGCGCGCGATTCACGACGGCCAGGCGCCCGACCCGGCGACGGGCGCCGTCGTGCCTCCGATCAGCCTGTCGTCGACCTTCGTGCAGCAGGAGGTCGGCAAGCACGCCGGCTTCGAGTACGCCCGCAGCGGCAACCCCACGCGGCGTGCCTACGAGGAGTGCCTGGCGTCGCTCGAGGGCGCGGTCCACGGCTTCGCGTTCGCGAGCGGCATGGCGGCCGAGGATGCCGTGTTGCGCCTGCTCGAGCCCGGGCAGGGCGTGATCATCCCCGACGACGCGTACGGCGGCACGTTCCGCCTGGTGTCGAAGGTGCTCGCACCGTCGGGGATCGAGTGGGCCGTCGCCGACCTCACCGATCTCGACGCCCTCGCGCGCGACTGGCCCGATGGCACCGCGCTCGTCTGGGTCGAGACCCCCACCAACCCTGCGCTCACCATCGTCGACATCCTCGGCGTGTGCGCGGTCGCGCACGAGCGCGGCGCGCGCGTCGTGGTCGACAACACGTTCGCCACACCCTTCCTCCAACGGCCGCTCGAGCTCGGCGCCGACATCGTCGTGCACTCGGCCACCAAGTACCTCGGCGGCCACTCCGACGTCGTCGGCGGGTTCGCGGCCACCAACGACCCCGAGATCGCCGAGCGCATCGGGTTCCTGCAGAACGCGGTCGGCGCGGTGCCCAGCCCGTTCGACTGCTACCTCGTGCTGCGCGGGATCAAGACGCTCGCGGTGCGGATGGAGCGGCACTGCTTCAACGCGCAGGCGGTCGCCACGCTGCTCCTCGTCCACCCGGCCGTGTCGACGGTGCTCTACCCGGGCATCCCGGCGCATCCCGGCCACGAGATCGCGCGCGCGGCAGATGCGCGACTTCGGCGGGATGGTGAGCTTCCTGGTGTTCGGTGGCGAGGAGACCGCGCTCGAGCTCGTCGCCCGCACCCGGCTGTTCACGCTGGCGGAGTCGCTCGGCGGGGTGGAGTCGCTCATCGAGCATCCGGCCCGTATGACCCACGCCTCCGCGGTCGACTCGCCGCTGGCGGTCGATCCCGCGCTCATCCGTCTCTCGGTCGGGATCGAGACCACCGACGACCTCGTCGCCGACCTCCACCAGGCCCTCGACGCGGTGTCGAACGGCGACGGCTGACCCCACCCCATCGAGCATGTGTCGATGGGGTGCGTCATACACCTCTCGGGTGACACATCTTCGGGAGCGGGAGCGTTCGGGAGCAGGAGAGTTCGGCCGGGGTCAGGCGAGGGCGCGGCGGATGATGCGACCGAGCGGCTCGGTCTCGACGAGGAAGCCGTCGTGGCCGGAGATGGTCTGCACGATCTCGACGGCCGACGACGTCGGGATGAGCTCGCCCAGCTCCTGCTGGAGCCGTACCGGGTAGAGCCAGTCCGACGACATACCGACGATGGTCACGTCGGCGGTGATGGTGGCGAGCGCGGCGGCGATCCCACCGCGGTCGCGACCGACGTCGTGGTGGTTCATCGCCTCTGACAACACGAGGTACGTGTTGGCGTCGAAGCGCCGCACCAGCTTGTCGCCGTGGTAGTCGATGTACGACTCGACCGCGTACCGACCGCCGACGAAGGGCTCCTCACCCGGCTGGTGATCCCGTCCGAACCGTGCCGCCAACTCGAGCTCGGTGCGGTAGCTGATGTGGCCGATGCCGCGGGCGATGGCGAGACCCTCGTGGGGACCGTCGCCGGGCTCGGCGTCGTAGTAGTCGCCGCCGCGCCACCGGGGATCGGCACGGATGGCGCGCATCTGCACGTGGCACAACGCGATCTCCTGCGCCGTGGCCTGCGCACCCACCGAGATGATCACCGCGCGCTGCACGCGCTCGCTCTGGCCGACGGCCCACTCCAGCACGCGCATCCCGCCCATCGAGCCGCCGACCACCGCGTACCACCGGTCGATCCCGAGCCGGTCGGCCAGCGCGACCTCGAGCGCGACCTGGTCGCGGATCGTGGTGACCGGGAACCGTGAGCCGTACGGACCTCCACCCCCAGGCGCGTCCGACGACGGCCCGGTCGTGCCCTGGCACCCGCCGAGCACGTTGGGACACACCACGAAGAACCGGTCGGTGTCGATCGGGCAGCCCGGTCCGACGGTGCCGTCCCACCAACCCACGTCGCCGTGACCCGGCCCGGCCGGTCCCGCGGCGTGGCTGTCGAGACTGAGCGCGTGGAGCACCAAGACCGCGTTCGCACCGTCGGGTGCGAGCGTGCCCCACGTCTCGTAGGCCACCGTCACCGACTCGAGCGCCCCGCCCGCCTCCAGCTTCAGGCCGTCGGCGAACGTCGCGAACTGCCGGTGACCGGGATCGTCTCCCGGTCGCCATGCCCCCGTGACCGGGAACAGTCCCTCGGTCATCGCGACTCAGGACTTCGCGGCGCGGAACCCCGCATCGAGGTCGGCGAGGATGTCGTCGATCGACTCGATCCCGACGGACAGGCGCACGAGGTCGGGGGTGACCCCGGTCGTGGCCTGCTCGTCGGCGACAAGCTGCTGGTGGGTGGTGGTCGCGGGGTGGATCGCCAGGCTGCGGACGTCGCCCACGTTGGCCAAGTGGCTGTGCAGCTCCAGCGAGTCGACGAACTTCTGGCCCGCTTCGAGCCCGCCGTCGATGCCGAACGCGACGATGGCGCCCGCGCCCCGTCGGGAGGTACTTCTTCGCCCGCTCGTTCCACGGGCTGGACGCGAGGCCGGGATACTTCACCCAGTTGACCTCGTCGCGCGCCTCGAGCCATTGCGCGACGGTCAGCGCGTTCTGGCAGTGACGTTCCATGCGCAGCGAGAGCGTCTCGAGTCCCTGGATGAAGAGGAACGAGTTGAGCGGCGCGATCGCCGGGCCGATGTCTCGCTGGTACTGGAGGCGGGCCTTCAGGATGTACTGCGCGGGGCGGAGCGGCTCGGGGAGCTGCGAGAAGATCGCGCCGTGGTAGCTCGGGTCGGGCTCGGTGAAGTTGGCGAAGCGCCCACTGCCCGCGTAGTCGAACTTCCCCCCGTCGACGATGATCCCGCCGATCGACGTGCCGTGACCGCCGATGAACTTGGTCGCCGAGTGCACGACGACGTCGGCGCCGTGCTCGAGCGGGCGGCACAGGTAGGGCGAGGCGAGCGTGCTGTCGATCACGAGCGGGATGTTGTTCTCGTGCGCGACCGCGGCCACGCCCTCGAAGTCGAACACGTCGCCCTTCGGGTTCCCGATGCTCTCCCCGTAGAAGGCCCGCGTGTTCGGGCGAATCGCGGCGCGCCAGGCGTCGAGGTCGTCGGGGTCGTCGATGAAGCTGACCTCCATCCCGAGCTTCGGGAACGTGTAGTGCAGCTGGTTGTACGTGCCGCCGTAGAGGGAGGCCGACGACACGATGTGCCCTCCGCTCTCGGCCAGGTTGGCGAGCGCCACGAACTGCGCGGCCTGCCCGCTCGAGGTCGCCAGGGCGCCGACCCCGCCCTCGAGTGCCGCCATCCGGTCCTCGAACGCCGCCTGCGTGGGGTTCATGATCCGCGTGTAGATGTTGCCGAGCTCCTCGAGCCCGAACAGCGCCGCGGCGTGCGCGGTGTCGCGGAAGACGTAGCTGGTGGTCTGGTAGATCGGGACGGCCCGCGCCCCCGTCGACGGGTCGGGTGCCGTACCCGCGTGCACCTGCTTGGTCTCGAATCCCCAGCTCTCGGACATGTCGGTTCTCCTCGCGTTCGGGCCGCGTCGTGGGCGTGATGACGGTACGACAACATTCCCGACCGATCAACTCGGTTTTCGTCGTCGACGGGTGCCGACGGAATACGGGGCAACCGGCTGGGTAGATTGGCTCGGTGGCGCCGGTCGCGGAACTCCTCGCCGACCGCTACGAACTCGAGGTACGGCTCGGCTCGGGCGGTATGGGGGACGTCTACCGCGCCCGCGACCGCCTGCTCGAGCGCCCGGTCGCGGTGAAGGTGCCGACGACCACCATCACCCCGGCTTCGGCGGAACGGTTCAAGCGTGAAGCCCGGGCTGCGGCGCGCCTGAACCACCCCAACGTGGTCGGCGTCTACGACTGGGGCGGCGGCACCGAGCCGTTCATCGTGATGGAGTTCGTCGAGGGACGCAGTCTCCGGGCCGAGCTCAAGGAGCGGGGCACGCTGCCCCCGGCCGAGGTCGCCGCCATCGGGGCGCAGATCGCCGACGCGCTCGCTCACGCGCACCACCACGGGGTCGTGCACCGCGACGTGAAGCCGAGCAACGTGCTGCTCACGCCGGGCGGCAGCGTGAAGGTCACCGACTTCGGCATCGCCCACTCGGCCGCCGGCGAGGCGCTCACGGAGCCGGGCGTCGTGCTCGGCACCGTCGGCTACCTCTCGCCCGAGCAGGTGGCGGGCCTCCCGGCGGACGCCCGGAGTGACCTCTACTCGTTGGGCGTCGTCCTCACCGAGCTGCTCACCGGCGAACGGCCCGCCGGGGGTGAGCCCGCGCCCACCACCGATCTCGAGCGCGTGATCGCCCGCGCGCGTGCCGCCGACCCGAGCGAGCGTCACCAGGCCGCGGCCGAGCTGCGCGACGAGCTCCGCGCGGTCGACGCCGGTGCGTGGCGTGGATCGGTCCCACCCGCGGCCACCCCGCCGCCCCCCAACGGCGCGCCGATCACCGCGGTGTCGGTCACCGTCGCCACCGACGGCGACAGCAACGGCACCGCGCGCGCGACCGGCGTCGGCGCGACGTCGGTGCTCCCGGTCGCCGCGGCCGCCGGTGCCGTGGCCGTGGCCGGTGCCGTCACGCCGCCGACGCGCACCCCCGAGCCGGCGATGAAGCGGCGCCGGTTCCGCCGGGCGAAGACGGAGTACCCGAAGGTGCCCAAGGCGCCGAAGCCGGTCAAGCCGATGAAGGCGCCAAAGCCCCGGCGGCGCGCCCGCAAGCAGCGGGCCGCGGCAGTGGTTGCGGCGGGCACGCCGGTCGCGCTGTCGCCACCGGTCAAGCGCACCCGCACGTGGAAGGCCCGCCACTGGGCGGTGATCCTCGCCGCGCCGTTGCTCGTGATCACGGGTGGCGTCGTCGCCTTCGCCAAGCTCACCGAGCACGCGCCGATCGTGCCCGTCCCCGGCGTGGTCGACACCGACGTGTTCGCCGCCGCCGGCATCCTCAAGGACGCCGGGTTCGAGGTCGAGTCGAAGGAGGCGACGAGCGAGCGGCCCGGCGGCACGATCCTGGCCCAGCGCCCGGCCAACGGCGAGAAGCTCGAACAAGGGTCCACTGTCACGCTCACGGTGTCGAGCACATCCGCCTTCGTCCCGTACGTCGCGAACATGACGCTCGTCGAGGCGAAGGCCACGCTCGTCCGCAGGGGACTGCTGAACGTCAAGGTCACGCCCGACTACCGCGACGACGTCGATCCCGGCACGGTGATGAGCTCCAATCCCGGCGTCTCTCTGAAGATGAGGAAGAGCGAACCGGTCGAGCTCGTCGTCGCCTTCGATCCGCACGTCGACGTGCCCAACCTCGTTGGGCTCGACCAGGCCACCGCGACCGCGCAGCTCCAGGAGCGTGGGCTCGAGGTCGCGGTGCAGAACGCGAGCAGCCGGAGCCAGGCTCCCGGTCAGGTGTTGAAGTCGAGCCCGGCCGCCGGCGAGACGCTCACCCGCGGCGACACCGTCACGCTCACGGTGTCGACCGGCCCGAAGCAGATCAACGTGCCCCCGATCGTCACCTGGGACCGAAACGACGCGATATCGGAGCTCGAGGACCGCGGCTTCGCGGTGGTGGTCACCACGGCGACGGTCACGTCGTCCGATCAGGTCGACACCGTGTTGGCGCAGAACCCCGCCGGCGGCCAGGCGTCCGAGGGCTCCACGGTCACGATTACCGTGGGCGTGAAGGCGAAGAAGTAGGCGAGTGCCCGCCGAATCTATTTAGCGGTGCTAATTAGTTCTGCTAAACTTTTGGCATGACTCGCCGGGCGGCCGCGACCACCAGCACCAGCGACGCCGAGGTCGCCGAGCTCGCCTCGCACCTCCGCCTGGCCGTCGCCCGCCTCAACCGGCGTATCCGCCAGCAGGCCGCCGCCACCGGTGAGGAGCTCACCGCCTCCAGCCAGGCCGCCCTCGCGTCCATCGAGCGACTCGGCCCGATCACCCTCGGCGAGATCGCCGCGGTCGAGCAGGTGCAGCCGCCGAGCATGACCCGCATCGTGGCCCGGCTCGACGAGTGGGGCTACGTCACGCGCGTGGTCGATCCGTCGGACCGCCGCGTCGCGCGCGTGGCGATCACCGAGGCCGGCCGCGACCTGCTCGCGCGCAGCCGCACGCGCAAGGACGCCTACCTCGCGCAGCGTGTCGCCGAGCTCAGCGCGTCGGAGCAGGCCCTGCTCGCGCGCGCGCTCCCGCTGCTCGAGCGCCTCCAGGACGACACGCCATGAAGTCGTTGCAGGGCACGTTCCAGTCGATGCACGTCCGCAACTTCCGGCTGTTCTTCGTCGGTCAGCTGATCTCGCAGTGCGGCACGTGGATGCAGACCATCGCCCTCGGGTGGCTGGTGGTCGAGCTCTCGCACAACAGCGGCGTCGCCGTCGGTTTCGCGATCGCGCTGCAGTTCATCCCGACGCTGCTGTTCGGGGTGTGGGGCGGCCTCATCGCCGACCGATTCGACAAGCGCACGGTGCTGCTCTGCACGCAGGTGGCGATGGCCGCGGTCGCGGTGCTGCTCGCCGTCGTCGACCTGTCGAACGTGGTGGAGCTGTGGATGCTCTACGTGATCGTGTTCGCCTTCGGCATGGCCCTGGCGGTCGACAACCCCACCCGGCAGTCGTTCGTGTCGGAATTGGTGCCGCCCGACGAGCTGCCCAATGCCATCGGCCTGAGCAGCGCGATCTTCCAGGTCGCCCGGATCCTCGGTCCCGCCCTGGCCGGCGTGCTGATCGTGGTCGTCGGCACCGGCGTCTGCTTCGTGCTCAACGCGGTGTCGTTCGTGTTCATCATCGGCGCGCTGCTCATGATGCGCACCAGCGAGCTGCACCGGGCGACGCCGCTCGGGCGCGAGAAGGGTCAGGTGCGCGACGGCCTGCGCTACGTGTGGCAGACGCCCGAGCTGCGCTCCACGCTCCTGCTCACGCTGATCGTGGGCACCTTCGCCATCAACTCCCCGGTCGTGCTGCCGCTGCTGGCCAGGGTGACGTTCGGCGGGGAAGCCGACGTCTACAGCTGGATGACGATCGCCATGGGCGCCGGCGCACTCGCCGGGGCACTCCTGGTCGCGAACCGGGCCCAAGCACGTGGCAACCTGCTCTTCCTCACCGGTATGACCTTCGGCGTCGCGATCTGCGTGGCGTCGGTCGCGCCGACGCTCGGGTTCTTCATCGGTCTCCTCGTGCTCGTCGGTGCCGGTCAGACCGCGTTCCTGGCCACGTGCAACTCGCTGCTCCAGCTCGCGCGCCGACCCGGTGATGCGCGGCCGGGTGATGGCCGTCTACACGATCACCCTGCTCGGCAGCACGCCGATCGGTGGTCCGACCATCGGCTGGATCAGCGAGGAGTTCGGGCCGCGGTGGGGCCTCGCGGTCGGCGGCATCGCCACCATCATCGGTGTCATCGTCTTCGGCACCGCCTTCGTCCGCGCCCGGCGGCGCGATGCCGACGAGCTGGAGCGCGCCACCCGCGACGAGATCGTGCTCGGGATCGACGGGGAGTCGATCCCCGCCACCGTCACGTGAGCTGGGTGCGGGGCACTTCCTCGATGCCACCGGCCGCGAGCTCGGCCACCGCGGCCACGGGGTCGGGGTCACCGAAGAGCGCGGTGTCGTTGTAGTCGGTCGGGCGGCCGGTGCCGTCGACGACCCACCACGACGCCTCGAGCGCGATGCCGTTGGGGTCGGTGAAGTACACGGAGCGGATGAAGCCGTGGTCGACCACGGTCGTCACGTCGGATCCGGCCGCGAGCAGGCGCTTGCGCAGCATCTCGAGCGCGTGCTCGTCGGGGACGTCGAACGAGATGTGGTCGAGCTGGATGGCGCGGTCGCTGGGACCGCCCGCCGGCTTGGCGAACGTCTCGGCCCCCTCCACCTCGAAGAACGCGACCGTGTTGCCGCGGCCCATCTGGAAGAAGTAGTGGCGCATCGGCCCGGCCATCGTGGTCGCGGCGAGGCGCATGCCGAGCACGCCGACGTAGAACCGGACGGTCGCGTCCATGTCGGGGGTGACGAGCGCGAGATGGTTGATCCCCTGCCAGCGCGGGGGGTCGGGCAGTTCGTTCGTGCCAGCCATGGCATCAATCCTACGCCGCGCGCGTGCAGGTACGTTCGGGTGGGTGAGCGACGTCAACTTCGACGACGTCCTCCTCGTCATGGTCGTCGCGGTGGCGGTACCGCTCGTGCTCGGCCTGTTCCCCCGGGTGCCGATCCCGTCGTCGGTCATCGAGATCGCCGCCGGCATCCTCATCGGCCCGGCCGTGCTCGACTGGGTCAGCAACGACGACGTCATCGACATCTTCGCCAAGCTCGGCGTGGCGCTCCTGCTGTTCCTCGCCGGGCTCGAGCTCGACTTCGCCAAGCTGCGCGGCCGGCCGTTGCGCCTGGGCTTGGTCAGCTTCGTGGCGTCGTTGCTGGTCGGTCTCGCCCTCGCGCTGCCGCTCGGTGCGCTCGACGTGGTGATCGACCCGCTGTTCGTCGCGATCATCCTGTCGTCGACGTCGCTCGGCATCGTGGTCCCGGTGCTCAAGGACGCCGGGGTGCTCGAGACGCGCGCCGGGACGTACCTCGTGGCGGTGTGCTCGATCGCCGAGTTCGGATCGATCGTCGTGCTGTCGATGTTCTTCTCGCCCAAGGGCTCGGTCGACCCCGCGGTCACCGTGGTGAAGCTGGTCGTGCTCGGGCTCGTCGTCGCGGCGATCGCGTTCCTCGGCTCGCGCCACGGGCCCTGGCGTCAACGCGTCGACGAGGTGCTGTTCCGGTTGCAGGACAGCAGCGCGCAACTCCGCGTGCGCATCGCGATGCTGCTGATGATCGCGCTCCTCGTCGTCAGCGAGTCGTTGAAGTTCGACGCCATCCTCGGGTCGTTCCTCGCCGGTGCGCTCCTCGCCGCGGTCAGCGACCCGGCCAAGGAGGACGAGCTCGGTCACGTGCGACACAAGCTCGAAGGCATGGGGTTCGGCTTCTTCGTCCCGGTCTTCTTCGTGGCGACCGGCCTGTCGTTCCCGGTCGACCAGTTGTTCTCCGACTGGTCGACGACCGTACGCGTGCCGCTGTTCCTGTTCATGCTGCTCGTCGCGCGCGGCCTGCCCGTGCTCCTGCTGCGGCCCGATCTCGAGCGCCACGAGCTCGTGCCGTCCGCACTGCTCCAGGCGACGTCGTTGTCGTTCATCGTGGTCGCCGCGCAGATCGGCGTGACCGTGCACGCGCTCAAACCGATCAACGCGGCATCGCTCGTCGCCGCAGGCATGCTCTCGGTGCTGCTGTTCCCCGCGATCGCCTTGCGACTGCTGCAGCGCGGTACGCGGGAGGGCGGCGCGCCCGGGGTCGATCCCGACGAGCGCTCGGTCGAGGGGATGTAGCCGGAGCAGCTACGCGCAGCCGGCGGCGTCGAGCGTCGGTCGGGGATCGACCTTGGTGCCGTTCGGCCCACCCATGCGGATCTCGAAGTGCAGGTGGTTGTACCCGTTGGCGTTCCCGGTGTGGTTCACCAATTCGATCACCTGACCGGCCGTCACCTTCAAGGTCGTGTTCTCGTACGACGGCGGGTACGCCGTGAGGTGTGTGTAGTAGTAGGTGTTGCCGTCGTCGGCCTTGAGGTACACCGAGTATCCGCCGACGTCGCCGGTGCTCCAGTACCAGAGCGTGCCGTTGCGCACCGCGTACACCGGCGTGCCCTCGGGCGCACCCATGTCGATGCCGTAGTGGTACCCGCCGCCCGAGAGCGGCCCGAAGCCGTTCCCGTAGCTGAAGCCCTCGACCGGGCAGTGGGTGATCGTCGCCGGTGGCGTCGCCGGCGGTGTGGACGTCACCGGGGGCGGCGGGGGGAGGCACGCGGTCGCGGTCAGCGCGACGAGGGCGAGGGCCACGAGCGCGAGCGTGGGACGACGGAAGGTGTGGCGGGACGGCATGTGGGGCGTATCGGCATCCACGCGCCGACATTTGAGTCCCGCCGGTTCGACTACACGTCAATCGCGCCGTGACGGGACCACACGACCGCCAGCGCGGGGAGGTCGAGGCGGTCGATCGCAGCGACCTGGCGCCGGGCGCGGGCCCGGATCGCGCTGTCGGCATCGCCACCGAGGGATCGCAGCACCCACTGCCGGGCAACCGCACCCGCGGTGCGCGAGCCGGGCATGTCGAGGGTCGGCCGGCGGGCGGGATCCACGTAGAGCGACAGGGTGAGCGAGCGCACCAGGCCCCGGTCGGGATCGACTCCGGCGGCCCGGAGGCGGGAGATCACGTACGACGCCAGCAGCTGCAGCTCGCGCACGCCCCGCCGGGTGGTGGTGCTGAGCCGCAACGCGACGGGGATCGTGGCCAACCCGATCTTGACCGCCTTCGCCGACGGCAGCGGGACCTTGGTGGCCACCTTCGACGACTTGCTCGTGACCGACAGTGCGCGGCGCGCCAGCGGCGTGGCCGCGGCGACGAACGCCCCCAGGCTGGTGGCCGCGGGCCCGGGCCCGTGGCCGATCGGTCCGGCGGCGACGAGATCCTCGAACTCGGCGGCGGTGCGCACGTCGAACGGCTCGTCGAACACGCGATCGAGCGTGCCGTCGATGAGGGTGCGGACCCGGGCACTGACCTGATCAACCATGTGAGAACCCGTCGAAGAGGGCGTCGAGCGCGCGGGAGAAGCGCGCCGAGGGATCACTCCCCAGGGGATCGATACCCACCAGCTCCAGCATCACCAAACCGTGGATCGAACCCCACAGCACCTCGGCGATGTCGTCGGCCCGGCCGACCAGGAGCTCGGCGTCGGTGCAGCGCGCCACCTTGGCGACGAGGCCGCCGAACGCGTCGTGCGCGATCTGGTGGCTGGCGTCCGACGGAACGAAGCCGGGGACGGCGCCACCGAACATCACCATGTAGTGCGTCGCGTTCGCGAGCGCAGTGTCGCGGTAGCAGACTGCGGCGCGGCGGAGATCGGCGAGGGGGTCGTCGGTGACGGCGTTCGCCCGCATCGCCCCGATCAGGCGCTCGAAGCCCTCGGTGTAGAGCTCGTCGACCACGCCGTCCTTGCCCCCGAAACGGCTGTAGAGGCCCATGGTGGAGCACCCCGCCGCGCTCGCGATGCGCCGCACGCTGAGCGCGCTCGCCCCCTCCTTCGACAGGAGCTCGCTCGCCGCCTCCAGGATGCGGTCGCCCTGTTCGTCGCGGGTGCGTGCCATGGGACGCCCAGTTTCCTTCATCGGTCGGGGTGGGACCGGTCACGGGTTGACAATGGCTATAACGTCGTTATAGCATGACATCGTTATCACGTCGTTCTAACCCCCTCGAACGGTGAGGTCTTCCCCATGGACCAGCGCATCCACGACCGCAGGTGGCTCACCCTCCTCGTGCTCTGCGTGAGCCTCCTCGTCATCGTCATCGACAACACGATCGTCAACGTCGCCCTCCCCACGCTGGTGCGCGACCTCGGCACGAGCGTCAGCGACCTCCAGTGGGTGGTCGACGCCTACACGCTGGTGTTCGCGGGGCTGCTGCTCACCGCCGGAAGCCTGGGCGACCGGTTCGGGCGCAAGGGTGCCCTCACCCTCGGCCTCGTCATCTTCGGTGCCGCGTCGGCGGCGGCCGCGTTCGCCGACGGCGTGACGCCGCTCATCGCCGCCCGCGCGGTCATGGGCGTCGGCGCCGCGCTGATCATGCCGGCGACGCTGTCGATCCTCACCAACGTGTTCACGGACGCGCGTGAACGTGCGCTCGCCATCGGGCTCTGGTCGGGGGTCGCCGGCATCGCGGTAGCGCTCGGGCCCGTCACGGGCGGCTTCCTCCTCGACCACTTCTGGTGGGGGTCGGTGTTCATCGTGAACGTGCCGATCGTGATCGCCGCGATCATCGCCGGGCGGTTCCTGGTGCCGACGTCGCGCAACCCGGAGCACCCCAAGCTCGATCTCGTGGGTGCCGCACTCTCGATCGTCGGGCTCGGCGCGCTGGTCGCCGTGATCATCGAGGCGCCGAGCAACGGCTGGACCAATCCGCTGATCCTGGCCGGTTTCGCCGTCGCCGTGGTCGCGCTGGTCACGTTCGTGTGGTGGGAGCGGCGGATCGACGAGCCGATGCTCGACGTCCGGTTCTTCGCCAACGCGCGGTTCAGCGCGGCGAGTGTCAACGTGACCCTGGTGTTCTTCGCCCTGTTCGGGTTCATCTTCCTGGCCACGCAGTACCTGCAGTTCGTGCTCGGGTACTCGGCGTTCGATGCCGGCGTGCGCACCCTGCCGTTCGCGTTCGCGCTGATGGTGATGGCGCCGCTGTCGTCGAAGACGGTGCAGTGGTTCGGCACGAAGCGGGTCGTCGTCACCGGGATGCTGCTGTTCGCCTCGGGCCTCGTGGTGGCGTCGACCGCGACGGTGACGTCGGGCTACCCGCGAGTGATGATCGCGATGATCCTCATGGGTACGGGCATGGGCCTGTCGGTCGCGCCCGCCACCGAGTCGATCATGGGCTCGCTCCCGCTCCACCAGGCCGGGGTCGGCTCCGCGGTGAACGACACCAGCCGCGAGGTCGGGGGCGCGCTCGGCGTCGCCATCGTGGGCAGCATGCTGTCGTCGCTCTACTCCACCAACCTCAACAGCAAGTTGCCGGCCGACGTCCCCACCCAGGTGCGCGACGCCGCCGACCAGTCGGTGGGCGCGGCCCTGCAGGTGAGCGCGCAGCTCGGCAAGGTGGGTGCGCCGCTCGCCGACACGGCACGCGAGTCGTTCGTGTACACGATGTCGCGGGCTTCACTGGTGACCGCGGCGGTGGCGGTGGTCGGAGCGCTGCTCGCGTGGCGCTTCCTGCCGGCGCGGGCAGCCGAGGTGCACGACGTGCACGACCTCCCGGCGAGCGAGCCGTCGCCCGAGCCGGAACTGGCCGAAGCGAGCTGACTCAGCCCGCCACGGCTGGGCCCAGCGGGCAGCTGACATCGGTACCGCCGAGCCCGCAGTAGCCACCGGGGAAGCCACCGGCGTAGCCGGCCGCGGTGGTGTATACGCCGGCGGTCTGCCAGAAGGCGCGCTCGGCGCCCCAGAAGCATCCGAGTCCGAACACTGCGGTCTCGAGCCCGGCGCGGAACGGCGGCTCGAGTGGGTTGCCGTTGACGAAGTGGCGGGCGGGCACCGGCATGGTCTCGGTGCCGCCGGGGAGGGCCTGCTCCGCGGTGGGTATGGCCGGCTTGCGGCCGGGGAACGACATCACGACCTCCTGGGGTCCGACTCCTCAGTCGTCCCCGGAGCAGAACCGTTGCGCCGCCCGCGATGTTTCCCGGAGCGCTACTTCTTGGATTTCGTCTTCTTCTTCTTCTTCTTCTTCTTCTTCTTCTGGTCCTGCTGCTTCGCCGTCTTCCCCGACTTCTTCTTCTTCTTCTTCTTCTTCTTCTCGGTCTTCGTGCTCGGCTCGTCGGAGCCGATGCCGAAGAGCACGTGTCGGGGTGCGGAGTCGGCAGGCTCGACCGGGGTGAGCGAGTCGAGCACTTCTCCCAGGCTCCTGCCGAGCCCAGCTTGGCGCTCCATCGGTTGCACCGTATGCGCGCCCGCGTCGCGAAGCGCGTCACTCCGGCACGCGCGTCACTCCGGAGGGAAGTCGCGCAGTGCTTCCTTCCACGCGCGGAACCGGTGGTGCATCACGCCGTCGGGTCCGACGCCTTCGCCGTCGCCTGACGGATGCAGCCGGAAGCTGAACTGCGTGGTCGGGTCGTCGGCCGCGAGCGCGAGGTACCCGCGCGTTGCCCTTCGCCGCCGGACCCGCGCGCCACAACAACCACGGACCGATCCGGCGCTTGTACGCGACGAGCTCATGGCCGAGGTCGCGTCCCAACGTGAGCAGCTCCGCGGGCGCTTCGATCCACACGGTCGCGGGTATGGTGCGGTCGCGTTGCGGCGTCGGGGGCAGGTCGACGGTGTGCACCGGCGTGGCGTCGATAGGGCGGTCTTCCGGGTTGGGCATGGCTCCATCATGGCGTCTGCTACTCTGTCGGCATTCCGAGTGCGTGGTCGTTGTTGCCGCGCTCGGTCTTTCGCAAGTGGGTATGCGTCTCTCGCGCTCCTGGTTCGTTCCGGATCGGTGTTTTCGGGGTTCGTCCACCCTCCCGAAACCCAAGATCCGCAGCACGAATCCCCACAGGAGACTCACCAGCCATGCCCAGCACCACCTTCGCCGAGCTCGGCGTTCCCGCCGAACTCGTCCGTACCCTCCGAGCGCGCGGCCTCGTCGACGCGTTCGACATCCAGGCCATGACCGTGCCCGACGGCCTCGCCGGCCGCGATCTCTGCGGTCGCGCGCCGACCGGGTCGGGCAAGACCATCGCGTTCGGCATCCCGCTCGTCGCGGGTGTCGGCAACGCTCGCCCGAAGCGTCCCCGAGGCCTCGTCCTCGTGCCGACCCGCGAGCTCGCGGCGCAGGTCTGCGGTGAGCTCGAGTGGCTCGGTGGCGGCCGCAAGCTCCGCGTCGCCGCGGTCTACGGCGGCGCCGGCTTCGGCGCCCAGTTCAAGGCCCTCCGGCGCGGCGTCGACATCCTCGTCGCCTGTCCGGGCCGCCTCACCGACCTCATCGAGCGGCGCGAGGTCGATCTCGACGAGGTCGAGATGGTCGTGGTCGACGAAGCCGACCGCATGGCCGACATGGGCTTCCTCCCCGCCGTGCAGGCGCTCCTCGACCGCACGCCCCCGAACCGCCAGACGCTGCTGTTCTCGGCCACGCTCGACGGCGCGGTCGACCGGCTCGTGCAGCGGTACCAGACCAACCCGTCGCGCCACCTCCTCCCGGAGGCCGACCAGAGCGCGGCCACGCACCGCTTCTGGTCCGTCGACCGCGCCGACCGGGTCGGCGTGACCGCCGAGATCGTCGCCGCGGCCGGTCCCACGATCGTGTTCTGCCGCACCAAGCACGGTGCCGACGCGCTGGCCAAGAAGCTCGACCAGCGCGGTGTCGCCGGCGCGGCGATCCACGGCAACCGCTCGCAGGGTCAGCGCGAGCGAGCGCTCGCCCTGTTCGCCGACGGCAAGGTACGGGCGCTCGTCGCCACCGACGTCGCGGCGCGTGGCATCCACGTGGACGCGGTCGCGTGCGTCGTGCACTTCGACCCGCCGGCCGACTTCAAGGACTACACGCACCGCTCGGGCCGCACCGCGCGTGCCGGCGCGAACGGCACCGTCATCTCGTTGGTCGTGCCCGACCAGCGCAGCATGGTGGCGCGCTACCAGCGTGACCTGGGCCAGCGCCCCGGCCTCGTGCGTCCCGACATCAAGTTGCTCACCGAGCCGTACGAGGAGTTGGAGGCATCGACCCGCGGACCCCGTGAGTCGGCGCCGGCGCCGGCGCCGTCAGTGGCGGGGGAATGGCCGAGCGGCACGATCAAGTGGTTCGACGCCCGCAAGGGCTTCGGCTTCATCGAGCGCGAGGGCGCGAGCGACGTGTTCGTGCACTTCTCGGCCATCGAGGGCGACGGCTACCGCCGCCTCGAGGAAGGCCAACAGGTCGAGTTCGAGGTCGGGCCGGGCAAGCGCGGCGAGCAGGCGCGGCGCGTCCGCGTCCTCGTCGGGAGCTGAACCCCCCGCGTACGCTGCTCCGATGGACCGGCTGCGCACGATCCTGATCCTGCGCGGCCTGTTCGCGGCGTTCTTCGTGATCCTCGGGATCGTGCTGCTCGCCACCGGCGACACCGTGTTCGGTCTGTTCACGGTCGGCGTCGGCATCACCAACGCGGTGCTGATCGGGGTGGTGATCCGCCAGGCCCGTCGCCCGGGATGAGCGGGATCGCCATGGTCGACGGGCGCGACCCCACGAAGGTCGTGACCCGCCGATGCGTCGCGTTGGCGATCGACGCGCTCCTGCTCGCGTTGATCCCGGCGGTCACGGTCGCGCTGGTCGGGAACGCCGAGGTGCGGCGGGGCGTCTGCCCCGATCCGCTGCCGGCCGGGAAGGACTGCCTGGGGTACAAGGACCAGGTGGTGCTCGTCGACAAGAACGTGTTCCTCGTGTTCTTCGGGCTGCTCGTCGTGCTCTACCTGGTGGTGTTCGTCGTGGTGCAGGGCCTCACCGGTGCGTCACCGGGCAAGGCACTGCTGGGCATCCGGGTGGTGCGGCCCGACGGCACCACGCCCGGGGTGCTCCGTTCGGTCGTGCGGGTCGCCGCGTGGGTCGTCGACGGCATCGCGCTGCTCGTGCCCGTCGCGCTCTGGAGCGCGTGGTTCACGCCCGGGCACCGTCGGGTGGGGGACTGGCTCGCCGGGACCTTCGTCGTACGGCGCCGCTCGCCCGGACCTGAACCCACGCTGGGTGGCTAGACTCCCACTCGTGGTGGCTGAGGCCCTGGGCGGACGCGCCTCGTCGCGTATCGAGTTCGTGTGGCGGTGGTGCCGCTGGACCCGTTGGCCCCTCACCGGCGCGGTGGTCGCGGTCGCCGCGCTGACGGTCGGGTTCGACGTGATCACCGCCTGGCTCGGCTTCAACTTCGGATCGCTCGGCGCGGTCCCGATCTCGCCGACGCTGCCGATCGAGCTGCTGCTGGTGGCGATGGTCGGGTGGCGCCGACTCGGGCTCGACCGCACCAACCTCGAGGCGTGGCGCGAGTTCCTGCTCGTCGCCGGCGCCGCGCTGGGGTTCGGCGTCGTCCAGTACTCGGCGAACATCGGCGGATTCGCCGAAGCCATCGGGCTCGTGCTCGCCGCGCTCGACGAGGAGATCGTGTACCGGCTCGCGGTGCTGATCCTGGTCGGCGCCTGTGCGGCGAAGCTCGCCGGTCGCGACTGGCGCAACGCGGAGGACTGGGGCGTCGGTCCCGGCCTCGTCGCCATCGTCGCGTCCGGGGTCGTGTTCACCGTGCTGCCCGGACACGTCGCGCAGATGAGCGACACGCTCCACGCGCTCCCGTTCGTGTGCTTGGGCATGGTCCTCGGTTACGCCATGCTCCGCACCGGCGCCTTGCTCCCGGCAGTCGTGGTGCACACGCTGCTCAACCTCGCGACCATCGCCGCGTTCAACGGCGAGATCTCGGTCGAGCTGCGCACCGCGCTCGTGGCGACCGCGCTGGTCGCGCTGGTGCTCGGCACCGTCGTGGCCGGCCGCCGGCTCGGGCTCTTCCGCCTGGTGCCGGTCGTGGAGCCCGTCCCCGCGACCGATTGAACGGTCGATTCCGCTGCGCCGTCCCGCTCTCCGACACGATGGTTCGCTCGCTGCGAGCCGGGATGCCCGGCTCGCCGTCGCTCGCTCACGTGCACGGCTCCGCTCCATCTCTTGCTGAACGGTCGATTCCGCTGCGCCGTCCCGCTCGCCGGCACGATGGTTCGCTCGCTGCGAGCCGGGATGCCCGGCTCGCCGTCGCTCGCTCACGTGTACGGCTCCGCGGCATCTCCGCGTAGCGTTGCGGGATGCTCTTCGAGGGAACGACGGCGGAGACCGACGCCGCGCTCCGGGCGATGAAGCACGTCGCCACCGCCGGCGGGACGCGCCCGCTCAGCGATGCCGACCGCATTGCCCTCACTGCGGCCCACACCGTGCTCTTCCGCGGCACCGGCGCGCTCGATCCCGACGCGCACCCCGACATCACTCCCGCGCACCTCGCGACCGTCGCGACCGTCGTGACCGACGCGGGCAACCGCGGGCACTCCGCGGCGTTCCTCGCGGTGATGGCCATCGTCGACGGCGTGGTCGACGCCGACCGGATCGCCGCCGCCTCGCGCTACGCCGCCGCCCTGGGCCTCGACGAGCCGTACCTGCGCGACCTGACCGAGCTGGCCGAGCGCCGGCTGGCCGAGGTCCGTGCCGACGTGGGCCGGCGCAACGTGCGCAGCTTCACCGGCCACGATCCCGACGAGGGCATCGACGCGTGTCTCGGCGTGTACCGCGACCGTCCCGGTCCCGCGTTGCACGCGCGCTACGAGCAACTCGGGAACTGTCCCGAAGGTTCGTTCGGACGCGCGTTCGCCGACTTCTACGCCGCCAACGGCTTCGCGTCCCCGGGCGTCCCCACGTCGGCCAACGAGGAGTTCACGACGTCCCACGACTCCGCGCACGTGTTGAGTAGGTACGACACGTCGCTGCAGGGCGAGCTGCTCGTGTCGACGTTCACCGCGGGGATGCATCCCGTCGACGCGGTGGCCGCGCACATCCTGCCCGTCATCATCAGCTGGCACCTCGGCGTGTCCCTGGCCGACTTCGCGGGCACCGGTACGGGCAGCCTCGACCCGCGGAAGTTCTGGGTCGCGTGGCCTCGGGGCGATCAGCTCACCGGCGACACCCTCTCGCCCGAGTGGGACTTCTTAGCCCACGTCGACACGCCGCTCGAGACCGTGCGGCACACGATGGGTGTGCCGTCGCTCGATCCCGCCGACGCCGCCGACGGGAAGTACCCCGACTGGTACGAGCCGACCGCGTGACCGGCGACGAGCTGCACGTCGTGGGGCTGGACCACGTGGTGCTCAACGTCGCCGACGTGGAGCGCTCGCTCGCCTTCTACCGCGACGAGCTCGGGCTCGCACCGGAACGGGTCGAGGAGTGGCGGCGCGGCGACGCGCTCTTCCCCTCGGTCCGGGTCGACGAGCACACCATCATCGACCTGCTCGCGGCGGCGCGGACTGGTGAGAACGTCGACCACGTCTGCCTCGTCGTCGAACCGGTCGACCTGGAGGCGGTGAAGGCCTCCGGCCGCTTCGAGGTCGTCGACGGCCCGGCGATCCGCTTCGGCGCCCGGGGCAACGGCACGTCGCTCTACGTCCGCGATCCCGACGGGAACACCGTGGAGCTCCGGCACTACGGCGCCTGACCCGTTCCGGGGGCGGTACGGTTCCGCCATGGACGTAGGTGATGTGGTCGACGACTTCGAGTTGCCCGACGAGACGGGCACGCCGCGCCGGCTCAGCACGTTGCTGGCCGACGGTCCGGTGGTGCTCTTCTTCTACCCGGCGGCGATGACCACGGGGTGCACGAAGGAGAGCTGTCACTTCCGCGACCTGGCGTCGGAGTTCGCCGCCGTCGGCGGCCAGCGCGTCGGCATCAGCCGCGACTCCGTCGACAAGCAGCACCAGTTCTCCGACAAGCACGGCTTCGACTACCCGTTGCTGTCGGACGCCAACGGCGACGTCGCACGGATGATGGGCGTCGCCCGCAAGAAGGGCCCGCCCAAACGGGTGACGTTCGTGATCGACCGGGACCGTCGCGTGGTCGACGTGGTCAAGAGCGAGATACGCATGAGCGTGCACGCGGACCGCGCCCTCGACGCCTTGAAGCAACTCCCGCGCTAGTTCGTCGCGGTCGCGCTCGGGTTACGACTCGTCGTCGGCATCGACCACGAGGACGTCTTCCTCGATGGGGATCAGATTGCCGTCGTCGTCGGCGACTGCGATGACCTCGTCGACCACGATGGTGCCGTCGGCGGTCTCGACCGCGATGGTCTCGTCGGTAGCGAGCACGTTACCGTCCTCGTCGACGAGGGCCTTGAGGTCGTCGACGACCACGGTGCCGTCGTCACCGACCGCGGTGCTCACCACTTCGACCTCGCTGATCTCGTCGTGCTCCTCGCTCATCGTGCTCCTCGTCGTCGTTCGGGTGGTGGCGTAGTGTCGCACACCGTGTCGGGAGATCTGGCGGCGTTCACCGAGTCTTCATTCGCGCACGACGGCCTGACCCGTTCGGTGTACTCGCGCGGCGCGGGCCCCGCGGTCATCGTGATCCACGAGGTGCCGGGTCTGCATCCCGGCGTCGTCGAGTTCGCCGACCGGGTGGTCGACGCCGGGTTCAGCGTGCGGATGCCCTCGCTGTTCGGCACGCCGGGTCGGCCGGTGAGCGTGCCGTACGCGATCGACTCGTTGGCCCGGGCGTGCGTGTCCCGGGAGTTCACCGCCCTCGCCCTCAACCGCACCAGCCCGGTGATCGGCTGGCTGCGGCGCCTCGCCGCCGAGGCGCACCGCGAGTGCGGTGGCCCCGGGGTGGGCGCGGTCGGGATGTGCTTCACCGGCGGCTTCGCCCTCGGGATGATGGTCGACGACACCATGCTCGCCCCCGTGCTCAGTCAGCCGTCGCTGCCGTTCCCGCTCTCACCGTCGCGCCGACGGGCGGTCGGGATCAGCGACGCCGACCTGGCCCGGGTCAAGGAGCGGGCGGCCAACGGCGCGTGCCTCATGGGGTTGCGCTTCACCGCCGACGTCGCGGTGCCCGAAGCCCGCTTCGACACCCTGCGACGCGAGCTGGGCGACGCGTTCATCGCGGTCGAGATCGACTCGTCGAAGGGCAACCCGCACGGCATCCCGCGCGCCGCGCACTCGGTGCTCACCGAGCACTTCGTCGACGAACCCGGTCATCCCACACGCGACGCGCTCGACCGCGTGCTCGCCTTCTTCACCGAACGCCTCACACCGACGCCGTAGATGACGGCCCCGCGTCGCGAGGTGGTGTCGCACACGCTCGTCCAGATGGGCGTGTGGCTCGAGCTGTTCTACGACCTCGTGTTCGTCGCTGCCATCCTGGTGTTCAGCTCGGCAGTGTCGCACCTGCACGACGGCGCGCGCATCGGGTGGGTCGTGGTGGTGTTCGCCGCGGTGTGGTGGGTCTGGCTGTCGACGACGGTCTTCGCCAACCGCTTCCGCATGACCGACCTCGGGCACCGAATCCTCCTGCTGATCCAGATGTTCCTCGTCGTGCTCATCGCGATGGAGGCGCGGGCCGGGGTCGTCGACGACGAGGCGTACCTCGCGGCGACCTACGGGCTCCTCGTCGGGACCGTCGCGGCGATGTACTGGCGGGCGGCGCGTCACGGCGGGCCCGACGCGCCCTTCGCCCGTCAGCTCGCGGTGTTGAACACGGTGGCGGCTGCTTGTTTCGTGATCATCGCGCCACTCCCCGAACCGGTGCGCATCGCCGGCGCCGCGGTCGGGTTGGCGGTGGTGATCCTGCCCGCCATCGGCCGCTCCAGCCGGCTGGCCGCGTTCCCCCGCTCGACGAGCACCACCTGGTCGAGCGCCTCGGTGCGTTCACCATCATCGTGTGCGGCGAGTCGTTCGTGAAGGTGGCCATCGCGGTCAGCGACAGCACGGTCGACGGCGTCGACGTCGTCGCGCTCGCGTTCCAGTTCATTCTCACGTTCGCGTTGTGGGCGTCGTACTTCGAGGACATCCCCCACGCCGGAATCAACCAGCGGCGGCTCGCGCCGTGGCTCGTGTTCCACCTGGTGGCCCAGCTCGGCATCGCGGGCACCGCCATCGGGGTGTCGAAGCTCGTGTCGCTGGGCTTCCTCGAGCACCTGCCCGCCGAGGACATCCTCGAGATCATGGCGACGCTCGCGGTCGTCTACCTGGGCCTGGCCGGCATCGGCGTGTGCACGCGCCGACGACCGATCCGGCCGCTCCTCGTGCTCCGGCTCAGCACCGCCCTCATCGTCGCGCTCGTCGGCTTCGGCGCGTGGAAGGTCTCGTGGGTCGATCTGATCGAGGGCGTCGCGATGCTCACCGTCGTCGCCATCGGTCACGCGTTCCTGGTGGCGCGGCTCCGCGCTCGGACCGACGTCGTGCCGGTCGAATGACGCCTACGCGGACGGAGCCTCGAGGAGCACGACCGGGATGTCGCGCTCGGTCGACGACTGGTACTTGTCGTAGGCGGGCCACGCGGCGGTGAGGCGCGGCCACCAGTGCCGCTTCTCGTGGTCGGTCGCGGTGCGGGCGGTGAAGTCGAACACCTCGTCGCCGTCCTGCAGGGTGACGTCGGGATTGTCGACGAGGTTGAGGTACCAGACCGGGTGGTGGTCGGCGCCACCCAGTGACGCCACGACCGCGTACACGCCGTCGTGCTCGATCCGCATCAGCGGGGACTTGCGCAGCTTGCCGGACTTCCGGCCCTTGGTGGTGAGGATGACGCAGGGCGCGCCCTCGAGGGTGCCGCCTTCCCTGCCGCCGGTCGCCTCGTAGAGGCGCACCTGCTCGGCGATCGGTTCCCACGGGCTCGGTTCGTACTCACCGGTGAGGGGCATGGCCTCACCGTACCCGGAAGGCATCGCGGGGTATCGCGTCGGCGACGACGTGGGTCATCAGGCGACCGGTGCCGAGGTCGCGCACCTCGACCCACAACTGCGCGAGCGCGTCGTCGGCGCGCAGGATGCGCGCGGTGGTGCGGATCGGCCCCACCCGCATCGATGCGAGGTACCGCAGGTCGATGTTGGTGACGACGTGGGGGACGCCATCGGCCTCGAGCAGCGTGATCCCGACCCGGTCCTCGATCGGAACGTCGAGCGCCAGCACCGGAGAGAAGGGCGGGTCGCGGTGCGACGGCAGGGTGAGGCCGCCGGGCGTCGGCTCACGATGACGAACGTCGACACCGCCACCGCGTAGGGGGTCGACGTCGCCGGCGATCGCCTCGCCACGGCGCTCCCACCATTGCGGGCCGAGGTGACGGAAGAAGTGGGGTCGGTCGTCTTCGAGCATCACAGTGGAGCGCACAGTAGGTTCCCCGCATGCCGTACTCCGTGGTCCGCTTCAACTGCATCCAGCCCGGCCTCGAGCCCGACGAGATGGCGCAGCGCTACCAGGCCTTCGTCGAGATGGCCGGGTACGCCGACGACCACGACCTGCAGGCGATCTCGCTCGAGGAGCACCACGGCGCCGAGAACGGTTGGAGCCCGTCACCGCTGGTGATGGCCGGGCTGGTGTTCGGTCGCACGAAGAAGATCATGGCGACACTCAACGCGCTCCTCGCCCCGCTGCACGATCCCATCCGCCTCGCGGAAGACATCGCGGTGCTCGACCTCGCCAGCGGCGGGCGGTTCATCGTGACCGCCGGCATCGGCTACCGGCCGAGCGAGTACGAGGCGCACGGGAAGGACTGGTCCGCGCGCGGCGCGCTGCAGGACGAGGCGATCGACACCATGCTCAAGGCGTGGACCGGTGAGCCGTTCGAGTACCGCGGCACGACGGTGCAGGTGACGCCGCGGCCATTCACCCAACCCCATCCGATGCTGATGCTCGGCGGTTCGAGCAAGGTCGCGGTGCGCCGCGCCGCGCGCTTCGGGCTGCCCTACCTGCCACCGGCGAACCTGCCCGAGCTCGAGGCCTACTACTACGAGCAGTGCGCCGAGTTCGGGACCCAGGGCTTCTGTGCCATGCCCCCGGAGCACACCGCGATGACCTTCGTGGCCGAAGACCCCGAGCGGGTGTGGCGCGACCTCGGTCACCACTTCTTCGAGGAGTCCTCCACGTACGCGGCGTGGCAACCGGAGGGGCAGACCTCCTCGGTGCACTCGCACGCGTCGAGCGTCGAGGAGCTGCGGGCCGAGGGCATCTACGAGGCGGTCACGCCGGCGGAGCTCGTCGACCGCCTGAAGGACGCCGGCCCGGCGGCCACGTGCGCACTCCACCCGCTCGTGGGCGGCATGCCCATCGACGAAGGCTGGTCGTCGCTGCGCCTCTACGTCGAAGAGGTGCTTCCGGCCCTGGCCTGAGTCTGCGTACTGTTCCACCAGCGAGGGCAGCGGGGAGCCACGGATGACCAATTCGACGGCAGCGGGGACCGAGGGAACGGCAGGGACCGCGGCCAAGGCTGTGCTCGTCACGCTGGCCGCGGCGCAGTTCGTGATGATCCTCGACTCGTCGGTGATGAACGTGTCGATCGCGACGGTCGCCAAGGATCTCGACACGACGGTCACGGGCATCCAGACCGCGATCACGCTGTACACGTTGGTGATGGCGTCGCTCATGATCACCGGTGGGAAGATGGGCGCGATCCTCGGTCGCAAGCGCGCGTTCACCATCGGATGCGTGATCTACGCGTGTGGTTCGTTCACCACCGCACTGTCACCGAACCTCGCCGTGCTCATGTTCGGGTGGTCGTTCCTCGAGGGCGTGGGCGCCGCGCTGGTGATGCCGGCGATCGTGGCGCTCGTGGCGTCGAACTTCGTGAAGTCCGAACGGCCACGCGCCTACGGCATCGTGACCGCGGGGGGTGCCATCGCGGTCGCGCTCGGTCCGCTGATCGGCGGGCTGTTCACCACGTACTGGTCGTGGCGCTACGTGTTCGTGGGCGAGGTGCTCGTGATCGGCGTGGTCCTGCTCCTCAACCGGCGCACCGCCGACACGCCGAAGGAGGAGGGCGCCCGCCTCGATCTCGTGGGCACCGCGCTCTCCGCGCTCGGGCTCGGCTTGATCGTCTACGGCGTGCTGCGTTCGGGCACCTGGGGGTTCGTGCAGCCCAAACCCGACGCGCCCACGTGGTTGGGGCTCTCGCCGGTGATCTGGTTGCTCCTCGGCGGTGGCGCGGTGCTGCTCCTGCTTCCTCGAGTGGGAGAAGCACCGGCGCGACACCGGCAGGGCTGCGCTGCTCGATCCCGCGATCCTGAGGGTCAAGCTGCTGCGCAGTGGGCTCATCGCGTTCTTCTTCCAGTACCTGCTCCAGGCCGGCCTGTTCTTCGCGGTGCCCCTGTTCCTCTCGATCGCGCTCGGGCTCTCGGCCATCGACACCGGGCTGCGAATCATGCCGCTGTCGATCACGCTCGTGATCGCCGCCGTCGGCATCCCCAAGCTCTTCCCGCCGAGCGTCGCCCCGGCTCGTCTGCCGGTTCGGGTTCCTCATGCTGTTCCTCGGTCTCGTGGTGTTCGTGGCCGCGCTCGACGAGGGCGCCGGGCCGGAGATCACCCTCTGGCCGATGCTCCTCGCCGGCCTCGGGATCGGCGCGCTGGCGTCGCAGCTCGGTGCGGTCACCGTCTCCGCGCTGCCCGACGAGCAGAGCGGTGAAGTCGGTGGGCTCCAGAACACCTTCTCCAACCTCGGGATCTCGCTCGGCACCGCGCTGGCCGGCGCGATCCTCATGTCGGCGCTCACCGCGTCGTTCTTCTCCGGGATCGCCGGCAACCCGGCGGTGCCCGACGACCTCACGTCGAAGGCGCAGACCGAGCTCACCAGCGGCGTGCCGTTCATCTCCGACGCCGATCTCGAGCAAGCCCTCGACGACGCCGGCGTGCCCCCGGCGACCGCCACCGCGGTGGTCGACGAGAACGCCCACGCCCGCCTCGACGCTCTACGCGCCTCGCTCGCCGTCCTCGCGGTGCTCGCGCTGGTCGCCCTGTTCCTGAGCGGCAGCATCCCGACGACCCCGGTGGGCAGCGAACCGGCCGACGCCACCGCGTCGCCGTCGGGATGACGGAGATGCGGTGGAGCCGTTGCCCGGAGGGCGGGACGGCGGAACGGAATCGACCATCGAGCGGTCGCTCAGTCGGTCATCGGAGGGAGGCCGTTGAACGGGCTCCCCGCGTTGTTCCACTCCTGGTACAGGTCCATGAAGTCCTGGCCGAAGGGATCGCCACCCGTGAGCGGCAGGGCGGCGCGCCGGATGGTGAAGTCCATCGGTGCGAGCTCGCCGGCGCGCGCGAAGTGACGATGCGCGGTGTCGTCGTCGCCGCGTCGGCGTGCCTCGGTGGCGACGCGGAAGTGCAGCCGAGCCCGGACCTCGTCGGCGGACAGGTCGGGCACCGCGGCGCGTGCCTCGTCGGCGGAGATCGAGATCGTCCCGTCGCGCACCCATGCCCGCAGCGCGTCGAGGTGCGGGCCGGCCTACGCGCCGGTGAACTCCGCGAACATGTCGGTCGAGAACGCGACGCTGTTGGGCCGCACGATGCGGTCGTCCTCGTCGATCCAGATCACCGTGGGCACGTTGCTGATCGCGTACAGCTCGGTGAGCACGTGCTGCGGGTCGATGAGCACCGGTAGCGTGATGCCGTCGGTCCACGGGCGCACGTCGTCGACCGACTCGTCGAGGGCCACCGCGATGACGGTGAAGTTGGCGTCAGCCAGTTCGTCCTGCAGCACCTGCCACCCGGGCAGGTCGTAGCGGCAGCCTCACCAGGAGGAGAACGCGTGGAGCAGGCGCTTGCGACCCCGCCACTCCGACAGGCGGTGAGGTGTGCCGTCGAGATCAGCGAGCTCGAAGTCGGGGGCGACGAGCATCTGCAGCGCGTCGCGTCGCCGCTCGCTCCCGAGCGCGATCGCGGCGATGCCGGCCTCGGCGTCGACCACCACAGGGCGGCCCAGCGCGTCGGCCACCGCGGTGAGGTCGAGACGACCGTCGTGGAAGAGCGCGGCGCGGTCGCGGACGGGCACGCACACGTCGTCGCGGCACAGGCCTTCCGGTTTCAACGTCCAGCCCAGCGTGCCCGACAGCTGTTCGGCGTCGAGGAGGACGCGCCCGTCGGCGACGGCCGCGTCGACGGAGCTCGTGTCGTCGGCGATCACGGTCACGGTCGGCATCGGTGCCAGGCTACGACACGGGCGGACGTCCGCCGCCGCTCCCGGCGACGAACACCACTGAGATGAGGTCTCGCCGGTGTGCGCTCGTGGTCGTGGTCGGCATGGTGGTGGGCGTGGCCGCGCTGGCGGTACCCGCGGCGGTCGCCAAGCCCGCGACGAAGGTGCCCGCCCGCCTCCGGGTGCTCGTGGTCGGCGAGTCGCAGGCGGGCACGCTCGCCACCGGCGCGCCGAAGCCCGAGTCCCCGCACGGGCTGATGGCCCGCTCCGACCTCGTGTTGTGGGACAGCACGCTCCTGGCCTGCTCGATCTCGTCGTTCCCGCAGTTCGTGCTCCCCGATGGTGAAGTCGTCGCCAACGGCTGCGGGGGCACCGGGCGTTGGCAGCAGCAGTGGGCGACCGACGTGCGCGCGACGCGGCCCGACGCCGTGTTCCTCATGGCCGGCGCCCGTGATCTCTTCGACGTGGTGGGGCCCGACGGTGGCGTGCTCCATCCCGGAGACCCGGCGTGGACCGAGCACTACACCGGCGACCTGCGCGAGCTGTTCCGGATCCTGCGGTCGACCGGCGCGCCGGTCGTGGCGGTCAAGCCGACGTGCTTCGGCGTGAACACCGTGCCCGGCGCCGAGGTGGTGGAGCAGGACGTGCGTCTCGATCCGGCGCGCGTGCAGGCGGTCACTGCCGCGTGGCAGTCGGCCGCGCGTGCGAGCGGACTGCGACTGCTCGACCTCGACGCGCTCACGTGCCCCGGTGGTGTCGCCGATCCGGTGGTCCGGGCCGACGGGGTGCACTTCAGCGTGGCCGGCGCCGATCGGCTGGCGCCGACGATCGCCGCCGCGCTGCGTCGCGCGGTGGCGAAGCAGGCGTCGGTCAGGCGGTGACGAGCTCCTCGATGCGGGCGAGCGTCTTCTCCATGTTCTTCACCGTGTGGTCGCGGCCGCGCGCGACGAGCGGCTTGCTCAGCCCCGCTTCCTGGGAGATGTCCCAGGTCTCGCGGACGAGCGTGCCGCCGTCGACCGCCTCGAGGTCGTAGCGCCAGATCCGGCCGCCGCCGAGCTTGGCGCCCCACGAGACCGGGGGTTTGGTCTGCCAGGCGATCGTTCGGTTCTCGTCGAACTCGATGACCTCGTTGGTCATGGTGTAGGGGATCCCCATCTTCATCGACATCCCGAACTTCGAGCCGAGCGCCAACCGCTCCGAGCCGGTCTTGGCGTCGCGGACGGTGCCGGACCCGTCGATGTCGCGGTGGCGGCTGGGATCGGCCAGGAGGTCGAAGATCTTGTCGGCGGGGGCCGGGATCATCCGTTCGGCGGAGGCGACATTGCTCGATTCGGTCATGGCGGGATGGTACCGGTGTCCGGTGACAGAATGCCGTGCCGCCCCGAAGTGCCCCGACGGAGGGAATTCCCATGGCTCTCGTCCCCGACGACATCCTCGCCATCCAGAAGCTGGTCGCCGACTACAACCACGTGGTCGACACCGGCAACGGCGAAGCCTTCGCCGCGCTGTTCGTCGACGGCGGTTCGCTCGACACCGGCTTCAACGTGGTGAAGGGGGCCGACGAGCTGCGCGGCTTCGCCGACTTCGTGCCGACCATGGCGCCGGGCGCACGTCACCTGGTGAGCAACGTCTCGATCGACGGCGACGGCGAGACCGCGACGCACGCGCCTCTACCTGCAGATGTGGTCGACGGCGGGCGGCGCGGCGGAGACGAAGCTCGTGATCTCGGGGGTCTACGAGGACACGTTGCGGCGCGACGACGGCACCTGGCGGTTCGTCACGCGCAAGTTGGTCGTCGACAGCTGACCTACGTAGGGGTGCTCCCAGTGCCAGGCCTCCGATGACGACTGTCCGGGCTCGGCCCACGCGGGGTGCACGAAGCCGAAGCGCGCCGCGTTCGCCTGCAGCCACCGGTAGCCGACGGAATTGAAGGTGAGCTCGCCGGCGGCGTCCTCGAAGTCGACGGCGCGGCCCCACCCGTGCACGCTGGTGCCCGGCACCGCGGCCAGGCTGCAGTTCCCGAAGAAGCAGTAGAAGTCGCGCCACCACTGCTGCATCTCGAACGTGCGGTAACACGACTCGTTGCGCGGCGGGCCCGGCAGCGGTGCCGTGTACGCCTGCGTCTCGGGCATGAGCGCCACGCCGTCGAGCCAGGCGGTGTACAGCAGATGGATCAGCGGGTTGGCGACGTCGGTGGCGACGCGGCACTGGGGCGTGACCGTCGTGAGCGAACTGTCCGGGAGCCGCCCGTTCTGCGCCGGTTCGGGCGCCGGGAGACAGGCGGCGAGCCCGAAGGCGAGCAGCACGGTGAGCAGGGCGACGCGCATGGCGCGAGACTAGGGGGACTCCGGTGAAGGAGGACGCGATGTTGATCGTGACCCTGCTCCGTTCCAAGGGCGACTTCGTCGCCACCGTCCCGCCGACCGCGACCGTCCGCGAGCTGCTCGGCGTCCTCGCCGAGCAGCGCATCGGCGCCGCGGTGGTCGGCACCGACGACACGATCGCGGGCATCGTCTCGGAGCGCGACGTCGTGCGTCACCTCGGCGACGAGGGCGGCGCGCTGCTCGATCGCCCGGTGTCGGCGATCATGACCGCCGAGGTCGTCACCTGCGGTCCGGAGACCGTCGGTCGAGGATCTCGCGCAGACGATGACCGAGCGACGGATCCGCCACGTACCGGTGGTCGACGCCGACGGCGCGCTCGTCGGCATCGTGAGCATCGGCGACGTGGTCAAGAGCAGGATCTCCGAGCTCGAGAGCGAACGCGACGACCTCGTCGGCTACATCGGCACGCGCTGAAGGGTCACTTCGTCGGCCAGGGGCGCATCAGGTTCTCCTGGACGAGCGTCGCCGCGAGGCGACCGGCGCGGTCGTGCACCGATCCGCGGTACACGCCCCGCGCGCCGGCCGCTGACACCGGTTCGAGCTCCATGTAGAGCCAGTCGTCGGCGCGCGTCGGCCGGTGGAAGTACACGGTGTGATCGAGGCTGGTGCCGCCCTGCGGGAGGCCGTCGATCTGCAGATCGACGAACCCGGAGCTCATGTCCGAGAGGTAGACGATCGCGGCCGCGTGCAGCACGCGGTCGTCCGGGAGCGGTTCACGGGTTCGACCCCACATGCGTCGCGACACGCTCCACTCACCGTCGTCGACCGCGGAGAGCACGGCCCGGATGTCCATCAGCATGTCGTCGTTGCGGCGGGCACGATCGTTGATGTCCTCGGGCGCCGGGAGGTCGGGCGCCATGGGCACCGCCGAGTAGTCACCGCTCTCCTCGTCGACGTGGAACGAGACGGCCGCGGTGAAGATCGCCTTGCCGTGTTGCACCGCGGTGACCCGGCGGGCCGAGAACGAGCGGCCGTCACGGTCGCGGCTGACCTTCATGATCGTCGGGTGCTCGGCCTCGCCCGACCGGAGGTAGTAGCCGTGCAGTGAGTGGGGGAACCGGTCGTCGGCCACGGTGAGTCCGGCCGCCCGCAGGGCCTGGGCCGCGACCTGCCCGCCGTAGAGGTGCTCGGTGAAGGGCCGCTGCGGGTTGTGCGCACGGTAGAGATCGCGGTCGAGCTCCTCGAGGTCGAGGAGCTCCTCGAGCGTCGACGCGCGGGGAAGCTCGGGAGGAACGGCCATCGGACGACCGTATCCGCCGAGCGGAGCGGAATCGACCCCGAGCGGTGGTGGGTCGCACCGGGTTGTCGCTAGCCTCGCTGGCCGGACTCGTACGAACAGGGGAACGGAATCGATGGGACTCTTCGACGGCAAGGTCGCGATCGTGACGGGCGCCGGCCGCGGCATCGGACGCTCCGAGGCGCTGCTGCTCGCGGGCGAGGGCGCGAAGGTCGTGGTCAACGACCTCGGTGGCTCCGGCGCCGGTGAGGGCGCCGACCAGACACCCGCGCAGCAGGTCGTCGACGAGATCACGGCCGCCGGCGGCGAGGGCGTCGCGAACTACGACGACTGCGCGAGCTGGACCGGCGCGGAGGCCATGGTGCAGCAGGCCATCGACACCTTCGGTGGGCTCGACGTGCTGATCTGCAACGCCGGGATCCTGCGCGACAAGATGAGCTTCAACATGACGGAGGAGGAGTTCGACTCCGTCATTCGCGTGCACCTCAAGGGACACTTCGCGCCCATCCGCTTCGCCGGTGCGTACTGGCGCGCCAAGGCCAAGGAAACTGGCGAGCCCACCAACGCCGCGGTCGTCACCACCGCATCGGAGTCGGGGCTCTACGGCAACGCCGGTCAGGTGAACTACGCCGCAGCGAAGGCGGGGATCGCGAGCATGACCATCGTGCTGGCGCGCGAGCTCGGTCGTTCGGGCGTGCGGGTCAACTCGATTGCGCCGGTGGCCGCCACCCGCCTGCTCGGTACCGTCGGCCAGGGTGAGGAGCTCGCCGACAACCCGATGATGTCGCCCGACAACCCCGCCGCCGGCGCGGTGTGGCTGGCGTCGCCGTTGGCCGACGGCGTCACCGGCCAGGTGCTGAAGATCATGGGTGGGGTCGCCCAGATCCTCGACGGCTGGCGGCCGGCCACGCAGATCAGCTCGGGGGAGAAGTGGACTCTGCAGGCGCTGGCCGACGGTCGCGACCTCCTCTTCAAGGACCGCGACCCGGGTGTGCCCCCGTTCCGCGCCATGGAGAAGTTCGACGACACCA
The DNA here is from genome assembly GCA_963725775.1 of uncultured Actinomycetes bacterium. Taxonomy (GTDB): domain Bacteria; phylum Actinomycetota; class Acidimicrobiia; order IMCC26256; family DASPTH01; genus DASUAS01. The sequence continues at coordinate 401,183 of CAVRZT010000003.1, read as the reverse complement.
CCGCCTGAGTTGGGCCGGTGAACTAGGCGGGGGGCGCCCAGCTCGCGTCGTGGATCGAATCGGCGACGACCGGCGGCTCCAGCTGCTCGACGTGGAGGAACTCGAAGCCGGCGAGGAGCGCGTAACGCTCGTCGACCTCGGTGTCGCCGACGTGCACGTAGCGATCGGCCCGGAACTGCTCCTTGACCTCGTGGAGGTGGTGCTTGCCGCCGACGAACTCGGGTTCCACGCCGTGGCGTGACCACAGGGGCTGCTGGCTCGAGCGCGGCCAGTCGGACGCCACCCCGATGATGTAGCCGCGGCCGACGAGCTCGCGTGCGACGGCCGCAGGCACCGGCCCGGGCGGATCGCCGAACTCCATCGTGCCGTCGATGTCGAAGCTCACGAGGATGCGGGGCGCCACTTCGATTGGTCGATTCCGCTCCGCCGTCCCGCCCTCCAGGCACCGCTCCGCTGCATCCCCGGCGTCTTCCACGCGGAGGAGCGTACGTGACGCTCGTCGTGCGTCACGACGCCGGCGATTCGCGGGGCTGGACGCTGATCGCGTCGTAGACCTCGTTCGCGGTCGCGACGAGCTGGTTGTACTGGGCGATGAGCGAGTCGTACTGGTCGAGGAGCGTGCGGCCCTGGGCGATGAGCGCGTTCGTCTGGGCGGCGGCCGCGTTCTGCGGGCCGACCAGCTCGTTGGACTCGGCGATGCGACCCTCGGCGCGGAGGTCGTCGATCTGGGAGGTGAGATCGACGGTACGTGCCTTCGCCGCCTCGACCTGTGCGCGCACGTCGTCGAGCTGTGCCGGGAACGAGTCCAGCTGGGCCTTGAGCTCGTCGTGCCGTTGTTCGAGCACGGTGAAGACTTGGTCGTAGCTGTGGAACGCGGCGACGACCTTCCCGCGGTCGCGGAAGAAGCGGCGGTAGTACCGCTCGAGCGCCGGTGACAGGGTGTCGACCTGCGTGGCCAGGAGGGAGTGCAGCTCGCTGTGGCGGTGCCCGGGTTCGCTCTTCGCGTACTCGCGGACGATCGCGGTGAGGTGCGGATCGTCGAGGTCGGCGTAGACGCGCTCGAGCTCGGCATCGATGCGCTTCCGCTCGGCGTGATCGAGCTGCTGGTAGGCCCCGTGCAGCATCTCGTGCGCGGCCGACACGATCATGACCGGCGCGAGGTCCGGACGGTCGATGCGCAGGATCCGCAGGGTGCCGTAACCGAAGCACCCGAAGACCAGGGAGTCCGAGGTCTCCTGCACCGGGCAGTCGTCGACGAAGCGCGACTTGTCGTCGACACTCGCACTGACCGACGCGACGATCCGGCGCGCCTCCGGCGTCATCGTGGCCGCACCGAGGAGTCCGACCAGCTGCTCGTGGCGTGCCTGGGAGAAGACGATGCGCAGCGCGTCGGCCGTCGCCCTCGAGTATCCGTGGTCCGGCCAGAACCTGAGGCCACCGTGCATCCCCGTGAACGTCGTCTCGTCCGCACCGAGCGTGAAGGTGATGACGATCCCTCCGTCGAGCGTGACCGCGAGCCTTCCCGTGGAAGTGCGCGGCCGAGAAGTCGTCGAGCGCCTGCTCGCGCGACTCGACGACCTGGAGGGAGAGCGCGTATTCGTGGCGCTTCTGCTCCCGCACGGTGACCGACGCCAGGTCGTTGCCCGTGATCGTCGCGGGCCCGAGCAGCTGACGGATCGCCGAGCGGGGTTCGGAGCGGTTGCGCGCCACGACGCACCGGTCGGCGGGATCGTCGCGTGCGGACGCGCTCGGCGCCGCCCGCATGGCATCAGGCTGAGCGCTGCTGCACACCGCGACCGCCGCGGTGGCGGCAGCTCGCGCCGCGCGCGTCGGTGCGTGGGTCGGCTCGGCGAACACGTCGCCGAGCACGGGGCGGACCCGCACCGTGTGCGCCGCGCCGCGCAGGATTCCCGGGACCGGGGCGGCCCCGGCGGTCGCGGACGCCGCGATCAGCGTCGCCGTCGTGAGCGTGACGGCGACGACACAGCAGGTCGTGGCGCGCCTCCCCGACACCTGTACCCCCTCCCGACACCACCGTCCGATGGCGGCCGTCAGTGTCGCGCGGGGGTGACGTCCGGCGCGCGCGCCTTTTCGGGGTGCGGGTCGTCGGCGAACACCGGCAGGGCGCCGCCGATGCCGAACTCGGCCGCGTTCTCCAGGGCCTCGATCGGCGAGTGCATCGCGCCCGTGGGCGCGACGTCGCGGGGGAGGAACCGGCGGGTGAGGATCGCGGCCACGACGGCCAGGGCGACGCCGAACATCGCCGCGAGGTGGATGCCGTCGACGAACGCGGTGCGGGCGACGGTGGTGAACGTGTCGGCGGCCGCGCCCGGGAGCGTGTGGGCCGCGTCGAGGGCACCGGCCAGGGAGGACCGGGCGGCGTCGCGTGCCGAGGCCGGTAGTTGCTGCGCGGCGTCGTGCAGACGGCTGGAGTACTGCGAGGCGGCGATGCTGCCGAGGACCGCGATGCCGAGGGCGGCCCCGAACTCGCGGGTCGCGTCGTTCATCGCCGAACCCGCGCCGGCCCGGCTCTCGGGGACGGCCGACATGATCGACGAGGTCATCGGTGCCATCGACATCGACACGCCGGTCATGAGCGGCGTCAGCGCCAGCCACGCGTACCAGAACGGCGTGTCGAGGCCGAGTCGGGTGAAGAGACCGAAGCCCAGCGCGACGAGCAACATGCCGAACGCGACCGAGCGGTCCGCGCCGAACCGGTAGACGATGCGCGGCGTGAACGGGGTGACGATCAGCATGATCATCGCGATCGGGAGCAGGCGGATCGCGGTGTCGAGCGCCGAGAACCCCAGCACGAGTTGGAAGTACTGCGTCATGAGGAGCATCACGCCGTACATGGCGAGAAAGACCAGCATCATGGCGCCGCTGCCGACGCTGAACGCCGGGTTGCGGAAGTAGCGCATGTCGAGCATCGGCTCGTCGGTGTGCAGCTCCCAGAACACGAACGCGGTGAGCACCACCGCGCCCAGTGCGAACGCGCCCAACGTGGCGGGCGCGGTCCAACCGGCTCCGGGTGCCTGGATGAACCCGTACACGACCGCTGACACGCCGACGACGGACAGCAGCGCGCCGAGCGGATCGATCCGGCTCTCGTCGGGGTCGCGCGACTTGGGCACGAAGAACCAGCCGCCGATGAACGCGAGCGCGATCACCGGGAGGTACACGAGGAAGGCGGAACCGAACCAGAAGTGCCCGAGCACGTAGCCGGTGATGACCGGACCGACGGAACCCGCCACGCCGGTCGTCGTCGCCCAGATCGCGATCGCCTTGGCGCGCTCGCGTCGGGGGGAACACGTTCACGAGGATCGACAACGTCGACGGCATGATGAACGCGGCGCCGACGCCCATCACCGCGCGGCACGCGATGATCTGCGTGACGTCGGTCGCCTGTGACGCCAGCAGGCTGGCGAGGAAGAAGGTGGCGAGCCCGAACTGCAGCGCGCCCTTGCGCCCGAAGCGGTCACCGAGCGCGCCCGAGGTGAACAACAGCCCCGCGAACACCAGGGAGTACGACGCCACCACCCACTGCAGCTGCGACTCGGTGGCGCCGAGGTCGCGGGCGAGGGTGGGCAGGGCGACGTTGAGCGTCGAGTTGCCGCCGAACACGATGAGCAGGCTGAGGCAGAGCACGGCCAGCGTCCACCACCGCCGGGCGTAGGCCTGCTCAGGGGTGTGGGCGTCGGTGGGGGAGGTGAACACGGACATCGCCCGATTATTATGACAGCTACTGCCAGAAAGTGCCAACTGACAAACTGCAGCTGTTGCCAAGAGCACTTGTGTGCCAGAATGTCGTCATGACCGCAACCGTGGGCCTCCGGGAACGGAAGAAGGCCCGCACCCGGGAAGCTCTCCAAGAGGCCGCCATGGACCTCTTCACCCGTCAGGGCTTCGACGGCACGACGGTCGAGGAGATCGCCGACGCCTGCGAGGTCTCACCCCGCACGTTCTTCCGGTACTTCCCCACCAAGGAAGATGCGCTCTTCGCCGACACCGAGGAGCGACGCGAGCGACTGCTGGCCGTGCTCGCCGACCAACCGGCCGGTGACCCGCCGTTCGTCGTGCTCCACGCGGCGATGCGGGCGCTGGCGCTCGACTATCGCGACGACCGCGCCGCCCTCGTCGCCCGGTCGAAGATCGTGCAGGGCTCACCCCAGCTCCGCGCGTTCAAGGCCGAGCACCAGCACGGCTGGGAGGCGGCCCTCGTCGACGTGCTCGAGCGCCGTCCCGAGGTCGCAGATGCCCCGGTCACCCGGGAGGAGTTGCAGCTGCTCACCGCGGTCACCACCGCGGCGATGCGGGTGTCGCTCGACGAGTGGGTCGCCAACACCGCGGGCCCCGACCTCGACGTCGTGCTCGACCGCGCCTTCGCGCGTCTCGCGTCGGGATTCGGTCGCGTCGCAAGCTGATCGGCGCACGCGGGCGGCGCCACGCTCGACCAACCATGGAGGTCCAGGATGGGAACGCTCGACGCTCGGGTCGCAATCGTCACGGGAGGTGCGCGCGGGCAGGGTGCCGCGGAGGCGCGGGTGTTCGCCGACGAGGGGGCGACGGTCTACATCACCGACGTGCTCACCGACGAGGGAGCGAAGACCGCGGCCGAGATCGGCTGCACCTTCGTCGAGCACGACGTGACCGACCCGGCCGAGTGGACCGCGCTCGTCGAGCGCGTCGTCGACGAGTGCGGGCGCCTCGACATCCTGATCAACAACGCGGGGATCCTGCGGTGGGAGCGGATGGTCGACACGTCGTTCGAGTCGTGGAACGAGGTCGTCGCGGTGAACCAGACCGGCGTCTTCCTGGGTATGCACGCCGTCGTCCCGCAGATGATCGCCCAGAAGTCGGGCTCCATCGTGAACATCTCGTCGGTCGGTGGTCTGCGCGGTGCGAGCGCCTGTTTCACCTACGCAGCCACGAAGTGGGCGGTACGGGGCATGACCAAGGGCGCGGCGATCGAGCTCGGGCCGCACGGCATCAAGGTGAACTCGATCCACCCCGGCATCATCGACACGCCGATGATGGGTGGTCACGACCTCGACGCTCTCGCGTCGACGATCGGGGTGCCGTTGCAGCGCTACGCGCAACCCGACGAGGTCGCCAAGCTCGCGTTGTGGCTCGTGTCCGACGACAACTCGTACTCCACCGGCGCCGAGTTCGTGATCGACGGCGGGCAGACCGCGTGAGCGTCGCGCTGTGAGCCGAGCCGAGTGAGCGACGCCACCGCGGGTCCGGATCCGCGCCGCTGGGTCACCCTCGCGGTGGTGGTCGTCGCCGCGTTGATCGTGGTGCTCGACAACTCGGTCCTGACCGTCGCGATCCCCACGATCCTGCGCGACTTCGACACCACCTTGCCGGCTGTCGAGTGGGTCATCACCGGCTACTCGCTCACCTTCGCCAGCCTCCTCATCGTCGGTGGCCGCCTCGGCGACGTGTACGGCCATCGGCGCATCTTCGTGATCGGCGCGGCGTTGTTCTGCGGCGGGTCCCTCCTCGCCGCGCTTTCGTGGAACGTCCCGAGCCTCATCGTGGGCGAGGCGCTGATCGAGGGCATCGGCGCGTCCCTCATGTTGCCGACGACGTTGTCCATCTTGTCGACCACGTTCCAAGGCCGCGAACGCGCGACCGCGTTCGGGGCGTGGGGCGCGACCGTCGGTGTGGGCCTCGCCCTGGGTCCGGTGGTCGGTGGGTTCCTCACCACCAACTACACGTGGCGGTGGGCGTTCGGGATCAACGTGATCGTGGCGCCGCTCGCCATCGTGGGCGCGTTCGCGTTCATCGCCCGCGACCGGCCCGCCGCCAAGCGGATCCGTGTCGACGTGCCGGGCGCGTGCCTGGTCGCGGCCGGGCTCTTCCTGTTCGTGTTCGCGCTGAGCGAGGGCGCACGCTACGGCTGGTTCCGCCCGCTGGAGACCTTCACCATCGGCGGCGCCGACGTGTGGCCCCGCGACGCGCGCGGTGTCGTTGATCCCGTTGATCATGGTCCTCGCGGTGGTGATCTTCGTCGCGTTCTACAAGCTCGAGCGTTGGAACGAGCGCCATGACCGCAGCCCGCTCTTCGAGTTCGGCCAGCTCCGGCACCGCGGCTTCCGCTACGGCCTGGTCACGTCGGGCGTGCTGGCCATGGGCCAGATGGGCATGTTCTTCGTGCTCCCCGTCTTCCTCCAGGACGCCGCGCACCTGAGCGCCGAGACCAACGGCTTCTGGATGCTGCCGTTCGGCGTGTTCATCATCGTCGGGTCGCAGATCGGTGGGTACCTCACGCGGTACGTCGGCACCACGCGCGTCGTGCAGTTGGGTCTCGCGCTCGAGATGATCGGGCTCGTCACCGTCGCGTTCGTCGGTCGACCCGGGGATGACGCTTCGTCGATCTCTGGTCCCGTACGCGCTGTTCGGCTTCGGGATCGGGTTCGCCAGCTCGCAGCTCACCAACGTGATCCTCTCCGACGTCCCGGCCGACAAGGCGGGCGTGGCCAGCGGTACCAACTCCACGGTGCGGCAGGTGGGCGCCGCACTCGGCGTGGCGGTCGTGGGCTCCGTCTTCGCCAGCCTCACGGTGGAGCGCACGATCGACGCCGTCCGTGCCAGCCGCCTCCCGGCGGCGTTGCGCGACACCGCGGTGGCGGGTGTCCACGCGCAGGGGGCGGGCTTCCCCGTACCGCCCGGCACGTCTGCTGCCGACGCAGCGACGCTGAGCCACGCGCTCGGCGTCGGGCATCACTGACGCGATCCGCCCCGCGCTGCTCCTCGCCGCCGCCTTCGTCGCGGTGGGCGCGGTCCTGTCGTTGTTGCTGCCGAAGACGCCCCCGGTGCCGGCGCACGACGTGCCGCTGGTGGAGGTGTTCGAGGCCGAGGAACCGGTCGAACCCGATCGCGCACTGCTCGACGAGCGCGAGCCCGCCTGATCGGTCAGGCGCGACCGAGGACCCGCTCCACCCAGATCTCGATCGCGACTCGCTGCGGGTTGTCGCGCGGTTCCTGGTAGCGGGCGGTGTAGCGAGCGACGGCTTCGGCGACCGCGTCGGGGTCGCGCGTGACCCGTGCGGGACCCTCGAGCGAGCAGCCACCGCCCGCCGTCGACCTGGCCGACCGCGGCGCGCCCGGTCCGTTCGACGTTGCGGACCTTCTGCGAGCCGCCGCCGGTGATCACCCGCACGACGCGCGCGTCGGCGATCCCAGGTGAAGCCGACCGCGCACACGTGCAGCGAGCCGTCGGTCCGCAGGGTGCTCAACGTCCCGAGGTGACGTTCGGTCAGGAAGGCGTGCGCGTCGGGGGTCAGCTCGGCCGGGGATCGTTGCCATCGCGCACAGTGGACCACACCGCGGCCGTTCCGCCAGACTGCGCGGATGGGAACTCTCGAAGCGCAGAACCGCCAGGTCGTCGAACGGTACTGGGAGGCGCACTTCCTCCGCGACTGGGACGCGATGGCCACGTTCTTCAGCGCCGACGCGCACTACACCGACGTCGGCGTCGACGGCGCAGGGCGCGCGGGGCCCGCAGCAGATCGTCGACCGGCTCAAGATCGGCATCGAGCCGCTGTCGGGCTACTACCACCACCCGCGGCACCTCGTGGCCGAGGGGGACCTGGTGATCCTCGAGCACGTCGAGGAGTGGCAGTTCCACACCGGCGAGCGGATCCTGCACCCGTTCGTGACGGTCATGGAGGTACGCGACGGCGAGATCGTGCGCTGGCACGACTACTCGAACATCGGGAACGTGATCGACCACGCGCCGCAGTGGTGGCTCGAGCGGATCGCGCAGGGTTACGCCGCGGTGGGCACCTAGTCGGCGGTCGATTCCGCGGCGCCGTCCCGCCTCCGGCAACGGCCGCTACTCCATCTCCTAGCCTGCGCGCATGGCGCTCGAGGTGGTCGACAACCCGGATCGCTCACGCTACGAGCTCCGGGACGACGGCCATCTCGTCGGCTTCACCGAGTACCACGAGCGCGACGGCGTACACGTGTTCCCGCACACAGTGATCACCGAGCGCAAGCGCGGCGAGGGTCGCGGCGCGAAGCTCGTACAGGGTGCGCTCGACGACGCCCGCCGCCGCGGCTGGCGGATCGTGGCGGAGTGCCCGTTCGTGGCGCAGTTCGTGGAGGAGCACCCCGAGTACGCCGACCTCCTCGCCGAGGAGTGACGTGACCGAGTTCGAGTTCGCCTTCGACCCGCGCTTCCGCTGGCTCCTGGCTCTGGTCGGCGTGCGGCCCGACTCCGCCAGGGTCTTCCTCACGCCGCGACCGGCTGGTGGCCCGGTTCGGCCCGTGGGCGTGCGACACCCCGGTCGCCAACGTGTCGGGGGTCGCGGTCAGTGGTCCGTACCGCTGGTACACCGCGATCGGGGCGCGCCTGTCGATGGTCGACCGCGGCCTCACCTTCGGGAGCACCCCGGCCGGAGGGGTGTGCATCCTGTTCCACGAGCCGGTCACCGGGCTAGAGCCCTTCGGGCGGGCGAAGCACCCCGGGCTCACGGTCACCGTCGCCGACCGCGAGGGATTCGCCGACGCGCTGCGCGGGCGTCGCCGGCCTCTGAACGCCTCGCCCACCGGGCCTACCATGACCGGCATGGCGGACGCGAGCGTGCTCGCGGCCCGGGCCCCGGGCCGGACCCTCGGCGGGATGGTGCCGGCGCCGGCGCTGCGCCCGCCCGGGCACGCGAGACCGACCTCGGTCGCGCGCCGACGGTCGTCCGCAGCCGGCGTTCCGCGACCGAGCTGCGCACGATCCCGTCGTGGCGCAACGCGTGGTCGGTGGTGTCGGTGTGGCTGCAGGCCGTGCTCGTCGTCGGCCTCGCGGTGTGGTGGGGCAACCCGGTCGGCTACGTGCTCGCCTTCCTCCTCATGGGGCGCACGCAGGCGCAGCTCGCCGCGCTGATGCACGAGTCCGCGCACCGGTTGCTGTTCGCGACACCGACGGGCTCAACGACTTCGTCGGTCGGTGGTTCCTCGGCTACCCGACGTTCACGTCGACCGACGCGTACCGGCGCGTCCACATGGCGCACCACCGTCAGGAGTTCGGGCCCGACGAGCCCGACATCCCGCTGTACGCCGGCTACCCGATCAGCACCGGCGAGCTTCCGCCGCAAGCTCGTGCGCGACGCGACCGGGCGCACCGGCGTTCCAGCTTGTTCCGCGAGCAGTCCGCCGGCTTCCGCTCGTCGGACGCCGCGTGCCGCCGCACGCTGTGGAAGATCCTGGCGGTGCAGGCCGTGCTGCTCGCCGCCGCGATCGTGGGCGGCGTACTGGTGGGTCTACCCGGTGTTCTGGCTGCTGCCGTACCTCACCGTCTGGCGCGTCATCAACCGTCTCCGCTCGATCGCCGAGCACGGCGGGATGGACGCGTCGCCGGACCGCCGGGCCACGACGCACACCGTGCCGCCAGTCGTGGTGGTCCCGCACCTTCCTCGTCCCGTTCCACATCGGCTGGCACCTGGCCCACCACGTCGACGCCGGCGTCTCGATGCGCCACCTGCCCCGGTACCACCGCGCGCTCCGCGACGCCGGGTACGTCACGCGGCGCTCGAGTACACCGGCTACCGGGCGCTGTGGCGGGCGCTGCGCGCGGGAACCCCGCGCTTCCGCAGCTCGCGAGTACGTAAGGTCAGGGCCGTGGAGCGCTGGTTTCAGAACACGCGGGGCCTGGTCATCGTCATCCTCGCGGTCGCGACGTGCGCGTTGCTGCTCGCGGTCGAGCCGGGCGACGGCTTCCCGACGGGCGTCGGGGTGTCGTCGGACGGCGGCGACGGTGGCGGCTCCGCCACCGGCACCACCGGGACCACCGCGCCCGGGTCGACCACCACCACGCTGCCGGCGGCCGACGCTGGAGGAGGGGTCGACCGACACCGCGAACGTCACCGTCCTCCAGCAGCAGCTGAACGCGCTCGGCTACGACGTCGGCACCCCGGACGGCAGCTTCGGGCCGGGCACCGAGGCGCAGGTCATCAAGTTCCAGACCGGACAAGAAGATCACCCCGGCCGACGGCGTGGTGAACCAGGCCACGTGGAACGCCCTGCTGGCGAACCCGTCGAGCGACGACGAGCCCGCCACCACCACGACCACGCCCTGAGACACAGCACGCCCCCGGGCCGGGGGCACGGCGGCGCAGGCGTTTGGTGACCGCGGTGCCGCCTCGGATCAGTTCACCGAGCCGAAGCCGGCGAGCACGAGATCGGCGTGGTCGCGGAAGCGGTTGGCCCTCGACGCCCGCCGCGACCGCGGCGCGCACATGGCGAGGTAGTTGGCCAAGGGACGTGACATCGGGTCCGGGGGATTCGAACTCGGTGTCGCTCTCCCAGACGGTGGGCGGGTACTCGGTCGTGGGCTCGTCAGCGTCGCTCACGATCGCTCCTCTCTGCAGGTTCCCACGACCGACTGTAAAGAAGGCATGTAAACGCAGCGTGTCGAGCGGGCGACGGGAGGTCGAAGCCTGGAAGACCGCGAGGTCAACGGGCAGGCGACGCCGAGGTGACCCGGCGGTACTGTCGCCCGCATGAGCAAGCGTCGCGAGCCGGTGATCCCGACCATCGAACGCGCTTACTGTCGCCGCCGATGGAGCAGCCGAGCGGGGATGATCGAGCGCCGTCGCTCGGCTTCGACGAGGAGGAACCCGAGGCCACGACGTTCTCGGTGGTCGAGCTCAATTCGCGAGTGCGCGACGCGCTCCGCCGGGCCTTCCCCGACGAGGTGTGGGTGCGGGGCGAGGTGCAGAACCTGAGCCGGTCGTCGGCGCGGGCCACACCTACTTCTCGCTGGTCGAGAAGGCCGGTCCGGGGCGACCGGGTCGCAGGGCCGGCTCGACGTCGCGCTGTTCCGCGACGATCGCCGGGCCGTCACCCGCGCCCTGGCCGAGGTGCCCGGCGCCGAGCTCGGCAACGACGTCGAGGTCCGCATCCGCGGGCGCGTCACCGTGTACCCGCCGACCGGGCGCTACCAGCTGGTGATGACCGGCGATCGACCCGGTGTTCACCGTCGGCGGCATCGCCGCCAACCGGGAGCGGGTGCTGCGTGCGCTCGGCGGCCGAGGGTCTGCTCGAGCGCCAATGCCGGGCTCGAGCTCGCGCTGGTGCCGCTGCGGGTCGGGGTTGATCACCAGCTCGGGCAGCGCGGCGTACCACGACTTCGTCCACGAGCTGGAGGCGCAGCGGGTTCGCGTGGCAGGTGACCGTGGTCGACGTGCGGGTGCAGGGCGCGGCGGCGGCGCGCCGCATCAAGTGGGCACTCGGCCAGCTGTCGCAGCTCGACCTCGACGTGGTCGTGCTCGCCCGCGGTGGCGGGTCGCGCGCCGACCTCGCCGCGTTCGACACCGAGCTCGTGGCGCGGGCGATCGCGGGCATGCCGGTGCCGGTCATCACCGGGGTCGGGCACGAGACCGACCGCAGCGTCGCCGACGAGGTCGCGTACCACGCGTGCAAGACCCCGACCGCCTGCGCGCAGCTCCTGATCGGCGCGGGTGGCCGAGTTCGTGGCCGGGCTCGACGACGCGTCGCAGCGGGTCAGCGGCGCGTGCCCGTCAACGCATGGCGATCGCGGCGCGCGAGCTCGACGACGCCGGGCGACGGGCGCGGCGGAGCGCACCGGCCGCGGTGGCGCGGGAACGGGCGCGCGCTCGAGCGCGCGCACGGCCGGGCGCGACGAGCTGGCCCGCCGGCGCACCGGTGAGGTGGCACGCCAGCTCGACGGATGCGCGGCCCGGGTCGCGGAGCTCGGGCGGCGGGCGACCCGTGAGCGCACCCGTGTGCTCGACGAACGTCGAGCGCGAGCTCGTCACCCACGCCGGTCACCAGTTGCGGCGGGAGTCGCTGCGGCTCGACTCGCACGAGGCCGTCGTGCGCGCGCTCGACCCGCGGCGGGTGCTGGAGCGCGGCTACTCGATCACGCGTGACGACGAAGGGCGTGTGGTCACGCAGGCCAACGCGTCGCTCGTCGGCGCGATCCTCGACACCGAGCTCGCGACCGGCCGGATCACCAGCCGCGTCGAGACGATCACGGAGGAACCCGGTGAGTGAAGTGGACGAGATCGGTTACGCCGACGCCATGCGCGAGCTCGGCGACATCCTCGACGAGCTCGAGCGCGACGACCTCGACGTCGACCTGCTCGCGGTTCGGGTGCAGCGGGCCAGCGAGCTGATCCAGCTCTGCCGCGGGAGGATCGCCCGGGCCCAGGCCGACGTCGACCGCATCGTCACCGACCTCGAGTCCGAGCGGCGTCCTGCCGACGACGCAAGAGCGACTGATCGCCCGCCGGGCGCTGGGTCTACGCCTTCTGGCCGGTGAGCTTGCGGTTCTTGAACTGCGCCTTCACGTAGTCGCGGTTGAGCAGCGCGATGAAGTCGATGCTGATCTCCTTCGGGCACGCCTTCTCGCACTCGCCGTGGTTGGTGCAGGAGCCGAAGTAGCTCTCCATCACCTCGACCATGTTGATGACCCGCTCGTAGCGCTGGGGCTGGCCCTGCGGGAGCAGGCCGAGGTGCGCGACCTTCGCCGCGGTGAAGAGCTGCGCCGCGCCGTTGGGGCACGCGGCGACGCACGCGCCGCAGCCGATGCAGGCGGCGGCGTCCATCGCCGCGTCGGCGGCCTCCTTGGGCACCAGGATGAGGTTGGCGTCGGGCGCGCTGCCGGTGGGGGCGGTGATGTAGCCGCCGGCCTCGATGATGCGGTCGAACGCGCTGCGGTCGACGACGAGGTCGCGGATGATCGGGAAGGCCCGGGCCCGCCACGGTTCGACGACGATCTCGTCACCGTCGCTGGAACTTGCGCATGTGCAGCTGGCAGGTGGCGGTGCCCTCCGACGGGCCGTGCGCGCGGCCGTTGATCATCATCGAGCACGAGCCGCAGATGCCCTCGCGGCAGTCGTGGTCGAAGGCGATCGGCTCGCGGCCGGCGGCGACGAGCCGCTCGTTGACGACGTCGAACATCTCGAGGAACGACATCTCGGGGCTGATGTCGGGCGCGTCGATGTCGTCGAACGACCCGGGGGCGTCGGTGCCGGCCTGGCGCCAGACGCGGAGCTTGAGATTCATGCTGCCTTCCGTCTCCTCGTCGCTACTTGTAGCTGCGCTGTGCGAGGTGGACGTACTCGAACTCGAGCTGCTCCTTGTGCAGCGTCGGTGCGGTGCCCACACCCTCGAACTCCCACGCCGCGACGTGCGAGAAGTTCTCGTCGTCGCGGAGCGCCTCGCCGTCCTCGGTCTGGTGCTCGACCCGGAGGTGGCCGCCGCACGACTCCTCGCGGGTGAGCGCGTCGAGGCACAGCAGCTCACCGAACTCGAGGAAGTCGGCGACCCGGCCGGCCTTCTCCAGCGACTGGTTGAGCGTGGCCGCGCTGCCCGGCACCTTGACGTCGGCGTAGAACTCCTCGCGCAGCGCCGGGATGTCGGTGAGCGCCTTCTCCAGCGACTGCCGGCTGCGGGCCATGCCGCAGTTGTCCCAGAGGATGTTGCCGAGCTCGCGGTGGAAGTGGTCGACCGAGTGCTTGCCGTTCACCGACAGCAGGCGCCGGGTCTGAGTCGGCCACGGTGGCCTCGGCGTCGCGGAACGCGGGGTCGTCGGCCGACACCGGCTGCGTACCGAGCAACGGCGCGAGGTAGTCGGAGATCGTCGACGGGAGCACGAAGTAGCCGTCGGCGAGGCCCTGCATCAGCGCGCTGGCGCCGAGGCGGTTGGCGCCCTGGTCGGCGAAGTTGGCCTCGCCGAGCACGTAGAGCCCGGGCACGTTGCTCATGAGGTTGTAGTCGACCCACAGCCCGCCCATCGTGTAGTGGATGGCCGGGTAGATCCGCATGGGGACCTGGTACGGGTTCTCGTCGGTGATGCGCTCGTACATCTCGAAGAGGTTCCCGTAGCGCTCCTCGATCACGTCGTGGCCGAGGCGCTCGATCGACTCCTGCGAAGTCGAGGTACACGCCGTTCTTCTGCGGTCCGACGCCGCGGCCGGCGTCGACCTCGGTCTTGATCGCGCGTGACGCGACGTCGCGCGGCACGAGGTTGCCGAACGCGGGGTAGCGCCGCTCGAGGAAGTAGTCGCGGTCGTCGACGGGGATCTGGTCGGGGGAGCGGGGGTCGTCGAGCTGCTTCGGGATCCAGACGCGGCCGTCGTTGCGCAACGACTCCGACATCAGCGTGAGCTTGCTCTGGAAGTCGTCGCTGCGCGGGATGCACGTGGGGTGGATCTGGGTGAAGCACGGGTTCGCGAACAGCGCACCGCGCTTGTGCGCCCGCCACGCCGCGGTGACGTTGCTGGCCTTGGCGTTGGTCGACAGGTAGTACACGTTGCCGTACCCGCCGGTGCACGAGCGCGACCGCGTGCGCGGACCACGACTGCACCGCGCCGGTGATGAGGTCGCGGGTGACGATGCCGACGGCGCGGCCGTCCTTCACGACGAGGTCGAGCATCTCCGTCGCGGGCGTGCATCTCGACCGTGCCCAGCGCGACCTGGTGCGGCGAGCGCCTGGTACGCACCGAGCAGCAGCTGCTGGCCGGTCTGGCCGCGGGCGTAGAACGTGCGCGACACCTGCGCGCCACCGAACGACCGGTTGTCGAGCAGCCCGCCGTACTCACGGGCGAACGGCACGCCCTGCGCGACGCACTGGTCGATGATGTTGACGCTCACCTCGGCGAGCCGGTACACGTTGCCCTCGCGGGCGCGGAAGTCGCCGCCCTTCACCGTGTCGTAGAAGAGGCGGTAGACGCTGTCGCCGTCGTTCGGGTAGTTCTTCGCCGCGTTGATGCCGCCCTGCGCGGCGATGCTGTGCGCACGGCGCGGCGAGTCGTGGAACGTGAACAGCTTCACCCGGTAGCCGAGCTCACCGAGCGTCGCGGCGGCGGCCGCGCCGGCGAGGCCGCTGCCCGACGACGATCACCTCGAAGCGCCGCTTGTTCGACGGGTTCACCAGCTTCACGTCGAACTTGTGCTGCGACCACTTCTCGGCGATCGGGCCCGGAAGGGATCCTGGCGTCGAGCTCCCCGATCATGCTTGTCCGCTCCTGGGCTTCGCACCGGGCCGCTCTGGCCCCGCTCCGTTGCGTGCCGGGATACCCGGCACGCGGCCACTCCGCTCATCGGGACACCGCTCCTGTCGTGATGAGCAAGCGGCATGCTGACGTTGCCGACCGTGATGACGACCGCGAACGCGATCGGCGAAGTAGCGGCGCCAGATGTTCCAGCGCGGGTTGTTGAGCCCGAGGCTCTGGAACATGCTCCACGCGCCGTGGAAGATGTGGATGCCGAGCGCGAGCATGGCCAGGATGTAGACGATCGCGACCGGCACGCGCTCGAAGCTGTAGAAGAGGTTGTCGTACGGGTCGCCGCGGACGAAGTGCGGGTTGGCGCTGCCCCACGTGAGGTCGAGCAGGTGGAAGACCACGAACAGGGCCACGATGATGCCGGTCCAGCGCATCGTGCGTGACGCGAAGTTGGCGGCCACGTAGTCGCGCTTCGACTGGTACTTCGTCGGACGGGCCTTGTGGTTCATCCGGGTGAGCTGGTACGCCGCGATGATGTGGACGACGAACGCGGCGATCAGCACGATCCGCATCCCCCACAGCAGGACGGTGCGGGGGAGCGCCGGCTCGCCGAGGGTGCGCAGCCACTCGCCGTAGACGTTGATGTGCTCCTTGCCCAGGAACACCTTGAGGTTCCCGACCATGTGGGCGAGCACGTAGCCGAGCAGGATGATCCCGCTCACGGCCATGACCCACTTCTTGCCGACCGCCGAGCGCCAGAACCGGACCAGGAAGTGGCCCTGCGGGCGCGGTGCCGGCACCGGGGGGCCGGTGTACCGCGCCAGCGCGTCGGCGTCGTCGGCGCCGGCGTTCTGGGCTGCGGTCGAGAGCTCGTCCTCAACCTTCGCCATGCCGGAAACGTACCTGTCTGGCCTTGTGAACAAGGGATTGTGAGAGTTTTCTCAAACCCCCGTGCCCGGCCAGGGCGTGCAGCGGCCGACCCGGGGTCGGCAGGTCGGTCCAGCAGTACAGGTGGCCGGGCGTGCCCGGCGTCGACGGCGAAGAGCGTGCGCAGGTCGTCGCCGCCGAAGCAGCAGTTCGTGCTCACCGGGTGGTCGCCGGGTGCACGTCAGCTGCTCGACCACCGTGCCGTCGGGCTCGTAGATCGTGACCACGTGGCCACCGCCGGCCATGTAGATCCGGCCGTCGACGTCGAGCGCGCACCCGTCGCCCGACGCGTCCCGGTGCGAACAGCTCACGGGTGCCGTCGGTCCGGAGCGCGGACGAACCCGTCGCCCTCACCGTGGCGGCCGTTCTCCGACGACGATGAGCGTCTCGTCGTCGGTGTCGAGCGCGATGCCGTTCGGTGCCCAGAACCCGTCGGCGACGACGCCGCAGCGTGCCGTCGGGATCGAGCGCGAACACCCGGCCGCTCGGCGGGTCGGGCGTGGGCCACCGTGGGGTCGGTGAAGTGGACGGTGCCGTCGGGCGCGACGCACAGGTCGTTGGGCATCTGCATCGTGTCGGGGGTCAGGTAGCTGACGGTGCCGTCGGGTGCGACGCGCTGCAGCCCCGACTGCACGTAGCGAGGCGGCGGCGAGGTCGCCGAAGATCTCGAAGATCGAGAAGTCGAGCCGCCGTTCTGGGTGACGAGGAAGCCGCCGTCGGCCGCGAGCGCGGCGCCGTTCGCGCCCCCGCCGGTGTCGGCGATCACGCTCCCGGCGGCCCGGAATCGGGCCAGATGCGCCAGAGCGTGCCGTCCGAGACGCTCGTGCACACGAGCGGTTCCCTCGGCGGCGCCGGCGCCGGGTGGGCACCAGACCGGGCCTTCGCCGAACTCGGGTCCGACGCAGATCACGTGCGGTCCGTCCACCGCGTCGATCCTCCCAGGTCGCGCCGGTGCGGCGATCGTCGCGCCGGTACGGTGGCGCGCGACGGCCACGACGAGCGGGAGTTGCCCTGATGACGCGTCCCGGAACCCTTGGCGAGCTCAAGGCCAGCGGCTGGGTGTCGCGCCCCGTCAAGGAAGAGGTGCGGGCGAACGCGATCGCCCGCATCGGCGAGGGCCGGCCGCTCGTCGACGGCGTGATCGGCTACGAGGACACCGTCCTCCCCCAGCTCGAGAACGCGCTCATCGCCGGCCACGACGTGATCTTCCTCGGTGAGCGCGGCCAGGCGAAGACCCGCATGATCCGCTCGCTCACCGCACTGCTCGACGAGTGGATGCCGATCGTCGCCGGCAGCGAGATCAACGACGACCCGTACGCGCCCGATCTCCCAGCACGCGCGCGTGCTGGTCGCCGAGCGCGGCGACGAGACGCCCGATCGAGTGGGTGCACCGCGAGCGCCGCTTCGGCGAGAAGCTGGCCACTCCCGACACGTCGATCGCCGACCTCATCGGCGAGGTCGACCCCATCAAGGTCGCCGAGGGTCGCTACCTCTCCGACGAGCTCACCATCCACTACGGCCTCGTGCCGCGCACCAACCGGTCGATCTTCTCGATCAACGAGCTCCCCGACCTCGCCGAGCGCATCCAGGTCGGGTCTGCTCAACGTGCTCGAGGAGCGCGACGTGCAGATCCGTGGCTACAAGATCCGGCTCCCGATCGACGTCATGCTCCTGGCGTCGGCCAACCCCGAGGACTACACGAACCGCGGGCGCATCATCACGCCGCTGAAGGACCGCTTCGGCGCGCAGATCCGCACGCACTACCCGCTCGACGCCGAGCTCGAGGCCGCGGTCGTCGAGCAGGAGGCCCGGCCGCTCACCGCCGACGGCCTCAACGTGCAGGTGCCCGGCTTCATGACCGAGATCGTCGCCGAGATGAGCCAGCAGGCCCGCCGCTCGCCGCACATCAACCAGCGTTCGGGCGTGTCGGTGCGGCTGTCGATCGCCAACTACGAGACGCTCGTCGCCAACGCGACCCGGCGGTCGCTGCGCCACGGCGAGACACGAGGTGGTGCCGCGGGTCAGCGACCTCGACGCGCTGGTCGCGAGCACCGCCGGCAAGGTCGAGTTCGAGACCGTCGACGACGGGCGCGAGGAGCAGGTGCTCGACCGCATCGTGAAGGCGTCGATCCTCGAGACGTTCCGGGCCCGCACCCGGCCGGAGAAGCTCACCGACGTCGTCACCGCGTTCGAGAGCGGGCTGGTGGTGCACACCGGCGAGGACATCGCGTCGTCGGAGTACGCCAAGCTGCTCACCGACGTGCCCGGCGCTGCGCGCGACGCTCGCCGACCTCGAGGTGGGCGAGACCCCGGCCGGGCGTCGCGTCGGCGATCGAGTTCGTGCTCGAGGGCCTGCACCTCTCGAAGCGGCTCAACAAGGACGCGATGGGCGGCCGCGCCGCCTACCGCGGCCGCGGCGGCTTCACGCACCGTTCGCGCGCTCAGATCCGCGGCGCGAGCCGTCCTTGTTCTGCTTGAAGAGCTCGCAGCCTCGGCGGCGCGCCGGTTCACGTTGCTCGACGGCCCGTCTCGATCTTCGGGTTGTCGACGACCGACCTGTCGCCCGCCGGCCGCCGCTGCATCGCGTCGAGGTACATCTGCGCGTCGGCGGCGATGTCCTTCGGTGCGTGCTCGGCCAGCTTCGCCACGAGGTCGATCTGCTGGTCGAACTTGCCGATGAGCTTCGGCAGGTTGGTGTCGTAGTCGTAGGCGGCCTGGCAGAACGCCTTGCTCGGCGTGGGGAGCGACTGCCGCGAGTCGTCGTGAGCAGGCGGTGAGCCGCGGCCAGGGCGAGCGCAGGGCGAGGAGCGCGACGGCCCGGGAGCACGCGCATCGCCTGCATTGTGGTCCCCGGCCGGGCGGCCCGACGGTACCGGGGCGATGGAGATCAGCGGGGCGTGGCCGGTGGCCGGGACGCCGGAGTGGATCACCGGTCGATGGCCCGTCGCCCCGGTTTCCGGTACTCCCGCTGGGACGGCACCCAGACCGGGTTCGACCTCGACGCCGAGTCGCTCCTCGACGAGATGAGCGACGACCTCCTCTACCACGGCGACCTCAACGCGGCGCTGCGCCGGATGATGCAGCAGGGCTTCCGCGACCGCAACGACGAGCAGCTCATGGGCCTGCGCGAGATGCTCGAGCGGCTGCGCGAGCGTCGCCGCGCAGGAGCTCGAGAGCCGCGACCTCGGCGGCGTCTACGACGACATCGCCGAGCAGCTCAACGAGGTCGTCGACATGGAGCGCGAGGGGATCGACCGTCGGCTCGAGGAGGCCGACGCGCTCGGGCGACCAGCGCCGCCAGGAGCTGGTGGAGGACGTCGCCGAGCAGCGGCGGCGCGAGCTCGAGGAGCTCCCGCCCGACCTCGCCGGGACGCGTGCAGTCGCTGCAGCAGTACGAGTTCATGGACGACGCGGCGCGCGAGCGGTTCGAGGAGCTGATGGACCAGCTGCGCGAGCAGCTGATGCAGAGCTACTTCAACCAGATGTCCGAGGGCATGCAGAACATGACGCCCGAGCGCATGGCGCGCATGAAGGACATGCTGAACGAGCTCAACCAGATGCTCGAGCAGCGCGAGCGCGGCGAGGAGCCCGACTTCGACGGCTTCATGGAGCG
The DNA here is from genome assembly GCA_963725775.1 of uncultured Actinomycetes bacterium. GTDB lineage: Bacteria > Actinomycetota > Acidimicrobiia > IMCC26256 > DASPTH01 > DASUAS01. The sequence continues at coordinate 381,668 of CAVRZT010000003.1, read as the reverse complement.
CCACGGCGACTTCTTCCCCGGCAACCCGCAGAACCTCGACGAGCTGCTCGAGCAGATGGCGCAGTCGATGGCGCAGATGCAGCAGCTGCTCAACTCGATGACGCCCGAGCAGCGCGCACAGCTGCAGGCGCTCTCCGAGTCGCTGCTCGAGGACATGGACCTGCGCTGGCAGGTCGACCAGCTCTCGCGCAACCTGCAGAACGCGTTCCCGAACCTGCCGTGGCAGCGGTCGCAGAACTTCAGCGGCAACGACCCGCTGCAGTTCGGCGAGATGCCCGGCCTGCTCGACACGCTCGGCGACCTCGACGCGCTCGAGAACCTCATGCGCTCGGCGACCCAGCCCGGCGAGCTCGCCGAGGTCGACCTCGACCGCGCCCGCGAGCTGCTCGGCGACGACGCGGCGCGCTCGCTCGACCGGCTGCGCGAGCTCACGAAGATGCTCGAGGACGCCGGTCTCATCGAGCAGCGCGAAGGCCGGCTCGAGCTCACGCCGCGCGCGATCCGCGCCATCGGCAACAAGGCGCTCTCCGACCTGTACCGCAAGCTGGTGAAGGACCGGACCGGCCGCCACGAGCTCGAGCGCGCGGGCGTGGGCAACGAGCACGCCCACGACCACAAGCCCTACGAGTTCGGCGACCCGTTCCACCTCAACGTGCAGGAGACGGTGAAGAACGCGATCTGGCGGTCGGGCGCGGGCACGCCGGTGCGGCTGTCGCCCGACGACTTCGAGGTCGAGCGCACCGAGATGCTCACGCGCTCGGCCACCGTGCTGCTGCTCGACGTGTCGCTGTCGATGCCGATGCGCGACAACTTCCTGCCCGCCAAGAAGGTGGCGATGGCGCTGCACGCGCTCATCACCAGCCAGTTCCCGCGCGACTACTTCGGGCTGGTGTCGTTCGGCCGCGTCGCCCGTGAGGTGAAGCCCGAGCTGCTGCCCGAGATGAGCTGGGACTTCGAGTGGGGCACCAACATGCAGCACGCGCTGCTGCTGGCCCGCAAGCAGCTCGCCCGCCAGAGCGGCACCAAGCAGATCATCATGGTCACCGACGGTGAGCCCACCGCCCACATCGAGAACGGCGAGGCCTACTTCCAGTACCCGCCGTCGCCGGTCACCATCGAGGAGACGCTCAAGGAGGTCATGCGCTGCACGCGTGACGGGATCCGCATCAACACCTTCATGCTCGACGAGAGCTACTACCTGAAGTCGTTCGTCGAGCAGATGATGCGCGTCAACGGTGGCCGGGCCTTCTTCACCAACGCCGACACCCTCGGCGACTACGTGCTGGTCGACTTCCTCGACCACCGCCGCCAGCGCCGCCGCGCCGAGCTGACTCTCCATCCGCAAGGTTGCGTCGCTGCGACGTGCTATGCACGTTCTGGCGACGCAACCTCGGGCTCGGGGCCGGTGTAGGCGGCCCGGATCCGGTAGCGGAGCCGGTGCTGGTACTCCTCGAGCCCGTGGGCGATCCAGCCTGCGCTGCGGGCGATCGCGAACACTGCCTCACCGGCGCCGTCGACCATGCGCATCGACTCGGCGAGCACGCCGAGCGCGAAGTCGATGTTCGGGTGGGGACCGCCGGCGCGGGCCATCACCTCGAGCACGCCGGTGGCGGCGCGCCACAGCTCGGCGGGGGGTCGGCACCGCTCGACCGCGTCGAGGAGCACCGGGGCACGTGGGTCGGGTCCGACGTAGACCGAGTGCCCGAACCCGGGCACCAGTTGGTCGTCGCGCAGGGCGCGGCCGACTGCGTGCTCGGCGTCGGTGGCGACCGCGTCGCGGAGCAGCGCGCGCACGAACTCCGACGCGCCGCCGTGCAGCGGGCCGCCGGTAGTGGCCAGCCCGGTGAGGAGCAGCAGGTACGGGTCGGCCCACGCCGACGCCGCCACCCGCACCGCGAGCGTCGACGTCGCCAGCTCGTGGTCGGCGAGGAGGGAGAGCGCGCGGTCGAGCGCGCGGACGCGGCGGGGCGTCGGCTCGAGCGGCGAGACGCGCGTCCAGAGCCGGTGCGCGAGCGAGCCGGTCGTGCTCGGCGCGTCGCGCGGATCGACCGGTGGGAGCGCCTCGACGAGGGTGGCGAGCAGCGTGCCGGCACGCGCCGCGACCGACGGCACGCGCCGGTCGTCGCGCAGCGGGTCGCCGGGACGCAGCGCGGCGACCACGACGCGGAGCCGGTCGGGCAGGGGCGTCGTCGCGGGGAGCGCGGCCTGGACGCGGCGGGCGAGCGCGAGAGCCGTCGGGGTCGGCGGACCAGTGGTCGGAGGGACCGAAGGTCGTGCCCCAGAGCCACGCCGCGACCTCCTCGTAGTGCGCGTCGACCGCGGCCCGGGTGGCGTCCCACCCCCGGTACGCGAGGTGGCCGGCCGGGTCGAGGGCGGTGATGGCCTGGTCGATCACGATCTCCGGGCCGGCGCGGGTCGGGCGCGGCCGCGCGTGGCCGGCGAGGCGCTCGACGTCGCTGCGGGAGTAGCGGCTGGTCCGGCTGCCCGCGGTCCGTTCGCGGCGGAGCAGCCCCCGGCTCACGTAGGCGTACAGCGTCTGGTGCTTCACGCCGAGGCGGTCGGTGGCCTCGGCTGCGGTCAACCACCGTGGCTCGCTCACCGTCCCATCATATTGATTCTGATCAACGTTGACAACGGCTCGAGCTGCAGGCGGAAGCTCGGGATGACCAACGACAAGGAGATGGCAACGATGACCATGACCGACGCCGCAGTCCCCCGCGGCCTCAAGGGCGTGATCGTCGCCGACACGGCACTCGGCGACGTGCGAGGACTCGAAGGCTTCTACCACTACCGCCAGTACTCGGCCCCCGAGCTGGCCGCGGTCCGGACGTTCGAAGACGTCTGGTACCTGTTGTTCGAGGGCGAGCTCCCGTCGGCCGCCGCGCCGCGACCGCTTCGTCGCGGACCTCGCGACGCTGCGCGAGCTCCCTCCGGAGGTGCTCGCGCTCCTCCCCGTGCTGGCGGCGACACCGACCGCACCGCTCGGCGCGCTGCGGACCGCGCTCTCACACCTCGCGGCGGTCGGAGCGGATGCCGGCGACGTACGACGCCGCGCCGGCCGTCATCCGCGCCAACGCGTTGCGCCTGTGCGCGGTGACGCCGGTGCTCATCGCCGCGTCTGCACCGCGCGTCGATCGGCCTCGAACCGGTCGCGCCCGCGGCCCGACCTGTCCACCGCCGCGAACTACCTGTACATGATCGACGGTGAGGTGCCCGATCCGGCCCGGGCCCGGGCACTCGAGCAGTACCTGATCCTCGGCATCGACCACGGCTTCAACGCGTCGACGTTCACCGCGCGCGTGGTCACGTCGACCGGTGCCGACGTGGGTGCCGCGGTCATCGCCGCGCTGGGCGCGCTCTCGGGCCCGCTTGCACGGCGGTGCGCCGAGCCGTGCGCTCGACACCCTCGACGCGATCGGCTCGCCCGAGAACACCGAGGCGTGGGTGCGGCGTGCCGTCGCCGACGGCGAGCGCATCATGGGCTTCGGCCACGCGGTGTACCGCACCGCCGATCCGCGCTCGGTCATGTTGCGCGACGTCGCCCGGTCGTTCGGTGGGCCCGCGGGTCGACTTCGCGGTGCAGGTGGAGGCGACGGTCGAGCGCGTGCTCGCCGAGCTCAAGCCCGGTCGCGAGCTGCACACGAACGTCGAGTACTACGCGGGCGTGGTGATGGAGCTGTGCGGGATCCCGCGCGCAGCTGTTCACGCCGACGTTCGCGGCGAGCCGCACCGTCGGGTGGTGCGCGCAGATCCTCGAGCAGTCGGCCGAGACCGCGATCATCCGCCCGAGCGCGCGCTACGTCGGGCCCGAAGCCCCCGAGCCGGTGCCGCGTGGCGATCGTAGCCGGACTCAGGGGGTCGGCGAGCGTCGCGTACGTAGCGCTCGTGCACCGCGGGGTCGAAGCAGACGAAGCGGATCGAGTGGACGCCGCTGATGCGTGGCGCGCACGGTCTCGACCGCGATCCGGGTGGCCTCGGGCACCGGGTAGCCGTAGGCGCCGGTGCTGATGGCCGGGAACGCCACCGACTCGGCGCCGATCTCGTCGGCCACCTCGAGGCAGCGGCGGTAGCAGTTCTGGAGGAGGCGGGCCTCGCCCGAGTGGCCGCCCTGCCAGATCGGCCCGACGGTGTGGATCACGAAGCGGGCGGGGAGGTCGTAGCCGAGGGTGGCCTTGGCGTCGCCGAAGGCGCAGCCGCCGAGCTCGCGGCAGGCGTCGCGCAGGCCGGGCCCGGCCGCCCGGTGGATGGCGCCGTCGACCCCGCCCCCGCCGAGAAGGGACGGGTTCGCGGCATTCACGACGGCATGGACGTGTTCGGTCACGATGTCGCCGAGCACGACCTCGAGCTGGGGCCCCACGAGGCGCAGCGTAGGTTCCCGGATCGAGGCGCTGCAGGGCCCGAGCGCACGGACGCCGGGCTGGGCCCGCGCACCCGCAGCTCCCGACGCGAAGAAGAAACCCCTTGCGCTCGGGTCCACGACCGAGCATAGTAACACCACTGTAATTCCAGAGGCGTCATTTCCGGCGTCCGCCGCATCTGCTTGGCAAGGGAGCACGCCGATGCCCGAACCCGTGACCATGAGCCCCATCACTTCCAGCCTCGCCGCCCTGGTGGCCACGCAGCGTTTCGACGGCAACGGCGAGCGTCGGTGGCAGGAGGAGGCGAACTGCCTGGGGGTCGATCCCGACCTCTTCTTCCCCGAGCGGGGCGCCTCCACGCGGGAGGCGAAGGCGGTGTGCCGGGGCTGCGAGGTCCGGGTCGACTGCCTCGAGTACGCGCTCGCCCACGGTGAGAAGTTCGGGATCTGGGGCGGGCTGTCGGAGCGTGAGCGCCGCCGAGTCCGTCGTCAGCGGGCGCTCGAGCGCCGCACCGCGATGGGGGCCTGAGCCGGGGTCACCCGAGCCGCGCCTCGATCGTCTGGTCGGGCCCGAGCCCGGCCCAGTCCCGGAACGTCGGGTCGCACCGCGCCAGCTCCGCGGCGGGGAGCAGACCGACCAGCTCCACCCGTGCCACGTCGTCGCCGTCGGCCCGTGCGTGGTCTCGCACCGTCTCGCACGCCGCGCTGCACACCCGTGTGTTCGAGCGCGACGAGGTTCATGGACACCTGCGCGCGCCCGACCGACGGCAGCGAGAGCCCCAGCGCGCGCACGCCGGGGAGTCCGCCGTCGCGCTCGCGCACCGTGTGGGCGATGCGCCGCGCGCGCGCCACGTCGTTGGTGGTGAGCTCGCAGTTGATCGCGACCAGTGGCGGTCGGGCTCCGACGGCGACCGCGCCCAACGCGGGGTGTGGCTGCGGCCGGACCGAGGTCGGGGGCGCGTGCGGGTGAACGCGTCGCGGCGCGCGTCGGGCAACGTGCGCGCGTGCGGATCAGCGGCGTCGTAGAGGAACACCGGAACCGCCAGCGCATCCACGATCCACGCCGCGAAGTCGCGTGCCGCGACCGTCGCGTCCGGCGAGTGGTGTGTCGGCCAGCGCCACGAACGGCACGACGTCGAGCGCGCCGAGTCGCGGGTGCACGCCGGTGTGCTGACGCAGGTCGACGTGCTCGGCCACGGCAAGTGCCAGCGTGCGTACGGCGTCGAGCAGGACGTCACCCGCCAGGGTGAACACCGAGCGGTGGTGGTCCGGGTCGACGTGGAGGTCGAGCAGCGCGGCGCCGCACGCCGTGTCCAGCGTGTCGAGCACGACGCGGTCGCGTCCTTCGGACACGTTCGGCACGCACTCGAGCACCGTTGCAGGGTACGGCGGGGCCGGCGATCGACCCCGGTAGAGTGCCGCCGGTGCACATCGGACTGGCACTCCCGCAGTACGACTACTCGGTCGCCGGGGAGTCACCGCTGCGCTGGTCGAGCGTCGTCGAGTACGCGCAGGCCGCCGACCGCGCCGGCTACGACTCCCTGTGGGTGTCGGACCACCTCTTCCTCGACGTCGCCAAGTACGGCGGCCCGCCCGATCGTCACGGCGTGTTCGACCCCATCGTCGCCCTCAGCTGCGCTCGCGGGCGTGGTGCACGCGCCCGCGCCTCGGCACGCTGGTGTTGTGCGAGGCGTTGCGACCGGCCGCGGTGCTCGCGAAGTCGCTCGCCACCCTCGACCGCATCTGCGAGGGCCGCCTCGACGTCGGCATCGGCGCCGGATGGTACGAACCGGAGTACGAGGCGATCGGTCTGGCGATGCCGTCGCCGGGCGAGCGACTGGCGCGGCTGCGCGAGGCGATCGCGGTGCTGCGCGGTCTGCTCGGTGGGGGACCGTGCACCGTCGACGGGCGCTACCACCGCGCGTTCGACGCGCGCAACGACCCGCCGTCGGTCCAGCAACCGGCGCCGCCGATCCTCGTGGGGGGCAAGGGCGACCGCCTGCTCGGGCTGGTCGCGGAGCTCGCCGACGGGTGGAACACATGCTGGGTGTGGACGCCCGACGCGTACCGCGAGCGCCTCGACATGCTCGAGCACGCGTGCGACGCGGTCGGGCCGCGACCCGGCGTCGGTGCAGCGGTCGCTCGGCCTGTACTCGCTGTGTGGCGAGGACGAGCGCGACCTCGAGCGGCGCTTCCGCCGGCTCCAGGAGACGTCACCGCCCGGCGTGCTCGACGGCGCCACCCTCGACGAGTGGCGCCAGGGCCGCCTGGTGGGCACCGTCGAGCAGGTCCGCGAGCAGGCGGCGGGATGGGACGACGCTCGGGGTCGAGACCCTGATCGTCGGGGTCGGGGCCGTGCCGTTCGCCGTGACTGCCGTCGACGACGTCGAATTGCTGGCCGAGGCCCTCCGGCGGTAACCGTGGCCTCCAACGGCGGTATCCTGGACCGATTCCCTCGAAAGGGCCCTCCCCATGAACCTCGGCGCTACCGAGCTCCTCATCATCCTGGCCGTCGTCCTCCTGCTGTTCGGCAGCACGCGACTCCCCAAGCTCGCCAAGTCCCTCGGACAGGCCAGCAAGGAGTTCAAGAAGGGCGTCGACGGCGAGACCGAGGACGACGGCGAGACCAAGAGCGCCTGAGCGCCGCCGGTCCCGGCCGGTCTGAACTCTCCGGTCTGATCCCGGGAACCATCCCGCCCCCTTCCGTCGTTCTTGTCCATGGCTGACGGCATCCCCACGTGGGAAGAGGTCGCGCGCGATCACGGTCGCTTCCTCTACAGCGTGGCGTACCGCCTGGCCGGCAACGACGACGACGCACAGGATCTGGTCCAGGAATCGCTCATCCGAGTCCGCAAGGGCCTCGAGCGTTACGAACCCGGATCGCTGGAAGGCTGGTTGGCGCGGATCGTGACAAACGTGTTCCTCGACGAGGTCCGGCGCAAGAAGCGCCGCCCGACCGACGCGCTCCCCGACGATCCCGGGCGGGTCCTGCCGCCCTCACCCGCCGCCGACCAAGTGCCCACCGGGCTCTCCACCGAGGTGGAGCGCGCGCTGGTGGGCCTGCCGGAGGACTTCCGCGTGCCGGTGGTGCTCTGTGACGTGAGCGATCTGTCCTACGAGCAGATCGCCGACGCCACCGGGGTGCCCATCGGCACCGTGCGCTCGCGCATCCACCGGGGCCGGCGCATGCTGCGCGCGGCGCTCATCGCCGACGGGGTGAGTGGGCCATGAACGACCACCTGGACTTCGAGCTGGTGCCGGAGATGCTCTCGGCGTACCTCGACGACGAGCTCAGCGCGCCCGAGCGTGACGCGGTCGAGGCCCGTCTGGCCGAATCGGCGGAATGGCGGACCGAGCTCGACGACGTGCGCGCGGCGCGCGACGCGGTGCGGGCGCTCCCGGCACGCGAGGCCCCCGAGGGGTTCTGGGACTCGCTCCTCGCGAACGTCGAGGCGGACGACGACGCGGCCGAGGAGCCGGCGCCGGTCATGTCGATCGAGTCCCGCCGACCGCGCCGGCGCGTGGCGTGGATCGCCGCGGCCGCGGCGATCGTCGTCGGGCTGGTCGCGGTGATCGCGGTGCCGCGCCGCAACGAGGTGACGCCCAACGTGACCGCGGTGGTCGCCTCGCACGGCGCTCAGGGGTCCGACGCCGGCGATCCCGTCAGCATGCTGGCCCCGGTCGGTCCCCTGGCCGGGTTCCGACGATGAGCCCGACCCGCCGGCCGGCCACCCTCGCGTGGTATGCGCTCGCCGCCGTTGCCGTGGCTTGGCCCATCGGGGCCTGGGGCGCCGCCGCCAACGACGCTCCCGACGCGCGCGAAGCCGCACGCCTGGTGTCGCTCACGCGCGACGCCGCGTCGCGGTACGACTACTCGGGCACCGCGGAAGTCGTGTGGACCGTCGGCGACGCCACCCGAAGCGCGCAGGTCGAGGTGCACGACGTCGGGGGCGCGCTGGAGATCGTGGCCGCCGACGGCGGCGCCGTGATCGACGAGGGCCGTCGCACCTATCTCCGTGACCGCCTCGGGTGGACCGGCGCCCTGGTCGAGCCCGCGGCCGGCAATCTCCCCGGCCCCTCGCACCAATGGGCGCTGTCCCTCGGTGCGGCCCGCACCGTCGCCGGCCGGCCCACCACCGTGGTGGTGGCGACGCGGCACGACGGTACCCCGGCGCAACGCATGTTCGTGGACGACGCCACCGGCCTGCTCCTCGGTCGTCAGGTGCTCGGTCCCGACGGGCACGTGCAGCGCTCGATGCAGTTCCTGACCGTCGACATGGGCGACGGCGACGGCCCGGTCGAGGCGCCGCGTGGCGTCGACACCGAGAAGGCGAAGGCGTTGTCGTCGGTGCCCGACGGGTACCGCGCCCCGTCGTCGCTCGCCGGCTACGAGCTGGTGACGCGCTCGCAGCATCCCGACGGCGTCCTCCTCTTCTACAGCGACGGCCTGTTCACTGCTTCTGTGTTCGAGCAACAGGGTGACCTCGACTGGAGCGCGCTCCCCGGCGGTGGCACCGACTCGCGGCAGGCGGGCACTCGCACCCGCACGTACCACGAGCCCAGTGGCGACGTCGTGGTGTGGGCGCGCAACGGGCTCGTCTACACGGGCGTGTCCGACGCGCCGAGCGACGTGTTCGCGAACATGATCGAACAGCTCGCCGACTCGGGCCGCAGCACGCCCGAGTCGATCGTCGACTACGTGCTCGGTCCCTTCGGCTGGAACTGACAAGACCCCTCCAGCCCGAGATGATCTGCCCAGGTCAGAGGGCTCAACACCGCTTCAGGATCGGGCTCCGGTCCTCACTGAGTCCTCGGCCGCGCGAGTGAACGCCGCTTGCACGACTGCGCGGGCGCGGTCATGGTCCGCCGGCATCAGGCGCGCGTAGGTGCTCAGCAGCATCCCGGGGGAATGGCCCAGGAAGTCGGCAGCCGCTGCCACAGACACGCCGCCCGACAACAGCGTCGAGGCGAATCCACGGTCAGGAACGTCCCCAGCAGGTTGACCCGATCGACCGTGAGACCGGTTGCCTCAGCCTGACGAATCTCAGGATCCGCGACCCAGCTACGAGCCGCAGCCGCGTCGATGCGCGACGCTCCCAGCGAGGCGGAGATCCGTTGGCATCGGAGACGGCGACTCCGCTGCGTGCTCTCGTTGTTCGGCGCATCCCTGAATCACGGCTTCGAGTGTCGGTCGAGCCACCGTATGTGTACGTGGACTGTCACGCGGAAGAGATCGACCGATTGTTCATCCGCATCTTTGACACCATCGCAGAAGAAGCCCAACGAGCACCGAGTAGTGGCATCTTCGAGCGACCCCGGCACCTGCGGCACCTTCGCCAGCTCCTCGGGCGGGAGGTCGTAGAGGTCGCCGTCGAGCGGCGCGGGCGGCTCGATACGGTTCTGGATGCCGTCGAGCCGGCTATGAGCAACGCGGAGAACGCGAGGTGCGGGTTGCACGACGGGTCGGGGCACCGGAACTCGATGCGCTTGGCCTTCGGGCTCTTTCGAGTACAGCGGGATGCACCGCGGACCGGTTGCTCTGAAAGTACACCAGGTTGACCGGCGCCTCGTAGCCCGGCACCAATCGCTTGTACGACTTCACCGTCGGGTTGCGGCGCTACGGGCAGATCGCCACGTCGCCCGGCTGTCGACCGACGGTGACGACCCCGGAGACGACACCGGTCGCCGCATCGATCACCGACACCGTGTTCCCCGGGGCTCCGAGGAGGTTCGCCACGTAGACGCGCGTGCCGTCGGGGGTGATCGCCAAGCCGTTCGGAACCACGCCCAGCGCGATGGTGTCCGAGACCACACCCGTCGCGGTGGTGATCACCGACACCGTGCCATCGAGGCGGTTGGTCACGTAGGCGTGCTGGCCGTCCGGAGTGATCACAACGGCGGTCGGATCATTGCCGACGGTGATGGTGTCCGACACCACACCCGTAGCAGTGGTGATCACCGACACCGTGGCGTCGCCATAGTTGGTCACGTAGGCATGCTTTCCATCAGGTGTGATCGCCACCCTGGCTGGAGACTTGCCGACGGTGATGGTGTCCGACACCACACCGGTGGCGGTGGCAATCACCGAGACGGTGCCGTCGCTCGTATTGGTCACGTAGGCATGTTTGCCATCGGGAGTGATCGCAACCATCGCCGGAGAAGCACCGACCTTGATGGTGTCGGACACGACACCCCTGTCGGTGTCGATCACCGAGACCGTGCCATCGCCGTTGTTGGCCTCGTAGCCGTGCTTGCTGTCAGGAGTGAACGCCACCGGTCCCGGACCCTTGCCGACGGTGATCGTGCCCGACACCGCGTCCGTCGCGGTCGTGATCACCGACACGGTGCCGTCACGGGGCTTTGCCACGAGAACACCGTCATTGCTGACATACCCGCCGTCGTTGGTCACGTAGACGTGTTTGCCATCGGGCGCTATCGACAATCCGGCTGGATTGTCGCCGACGGCGATGGGTGCCGACACGGCACCGGTCGCCATGGTGATCACCGACACCGTGTCGTCGGCCTGGTTGTTCACGTAGGCCTTGCCCGTACATCCCTGCGCCGCGCCCACCGCAGTCGGACCCGCGGGCGTCTGCACCGAGCGTGTGTCGTCGCCGTCCGCCAGGAAGACCAAGCCACTGATCACCAGCGCGACCGTGATGCAGGCTGCCATCGCAACGAGCATCGGCGTGCGCCGCGTGACGTGCCGTCGTACGACGAGCTCGCCCGCCGTGGACGTCGAGAAGGGCGGAACCTGCGCGGCGCGATGCGCAGCCAGGCGCTTCAGCTGGTCTTCGATCTCATCCATCGATGTCCACTCCCAGCTGCTCGCGGAGATGTCCGAGCGCCCGGCTCACGTGAGATCCGACGGCGGAGGCCGACATGTGGAGCGCCTCCGCGGTCTCCAGGTACGTCCACCCGCACGCGTGCACCAACCACACGGCACGGGATTGCGCCGCCGACAACGTGCGCAGTGCGCCTACGAGGCCCGGTTCGACGTCGGGAACGGCGTCCGCGGTCGACCACGGAAGAAATCCTTGCTTCCGGGTACGCGTCTTCGACTGCGCCACGCGAAACAGGTACGCGGCGGGGTGCTCCAGTTGCATGACGCGATCCCGATGCTCCCAGGCGTAGGCGAACGCCTCGGCGAGCGCGTCGCCAACCGAGTCACGGGCCATGTGGCCGGTGAGCGCGCGCCGAAGGCGGGGTTCGACGCGGAGCACGAATTGCTCGAACTCGTCATCGTCCGCTCTTGGCACCAGGTCCCTGTATAACCCCGAACGCCGGAGTTCGCGCCACGCGTTTCCCGAAACCTCACGAGTGCTCGGCGCAGCTGGGCCACGCCCCATCAGGACGCTCTCATGGCGATGGGGGCTCACCGCACGTACTGATCGCGGCCATTCCGCCGACGCGGTCGGCGAACCAGGCGGCGACGTCGTTGGCTGCGGCTGTGATCACGCCGCCGTGGTCTGCACCGTCGTACAGGCGGTAGTCGACGGTGTCACCCGCCGCGCAGGCCTTCGTCACGAACGCGCCAGTGAGGAATGGTGGGACGCCTTGATCGGCGGTTCCCTGGACGACGAGCAACGGCGCGCCCGTTGGACGGTTGCCATAGGAGTTCGCGCGCACGATCGTTGCCAGTGCTGGGATGTCGAGCGGGTTGTGTGCGAGCACGGGGGGCATGCTCGAGAACGTCGTCGCGACGTCGCCGAGACACTTCTGGTCGACGATCGATGCCTGCGCAAGCGAATCGGGAGTGAGGACCGCCGCGGGATCGAACTGCGGATACGCGGCATGGAAGGCTTCGACGACCGACACGACGTAGCCGTTGGCGAACGTGGCCGATGCCACCAGTGGCAAGGTGTGTTCGACGTCGGGACCGGGCGCTTCGGCAGCGACGCCGAGGACGCGCAGCTCCGGTGCGTACGACGCGGCGAGCTCACCGGCGAACAGCGCGGCGTGGCCGCCTTGCGAGTGCCCGAGGACGAGCACCTTGCTCGCGGCGGCGGCGCCCTTCAGGTCGTGTGCGGCGCGGGCAGCGTCGAGCACGCTCCGCCCCTCACTCTCGCCCACGAGAAACGGGTGCAAGCCGGGAGTGCCGATCCCCTCGTAGTCAGTGGCGGCGACCACATAGCCAGCGTCGAGGAACGTCTGCACGTACGGCATCGCGGTGCCAAACCCGGCAGGGCCCGACGTGGACGCGTTCCCGGACGCGATGTCGGCTTGCTTCGAAGGTGCACAGAGGTCGGCCATTCCCGAGGTGCCGTGCGCCCATGTCACGACCACGCGTCCGCCGCGCGGCTGGCTGCCGGTCGGGGCGATCACCACGCCCGACACGGCGATGTCCCGGCCGTCGACCGCGCGTGAGTGGTAGAGGATCCTCCAAGCCTGCGCTCCCGCCGGCGCGCCGCCGAGGGGCGTCGACCGGATGATCGTGCCCGGCTTCGCCTTCGGCAACGGTTGAGGCGGCACGTAGAACGCATCACCCTTCGGTACCGGCCCGGCCGCACCCGCAGCGGGCGCGCCCGACGACGCCACCAGAACGCCCAACGCCGACACCACGACCAAGATCGCTACGACTTTCCGATTCGCACGAAGGATGTCCACGGTCACTCCCACGGCCGGCGGCAGCGTCACCTGTTCAACCCCGGACGCACGAGTTCGCGCCACACGCTTCCCGAGAAATCCCAAAGGCGACATGGCGCGAACGGCGGGGCCCAAAGGCCCCGACGTCACATGCGGTTCAGATTGCCTGGCGTCGCGAGAGCGCTATACCTGCTCGACGTGCTCCCTTGGCTACGCGACCGCGTTCGCGCTCATGACGCGCCAGATCGCCGGACGCGACGCCCTCCGGGTTGCGTTACGGCTCGCCTGACCGTCCGTCCCGCCCGAGTCACTCGCCCACGTGGTCCGACCGCGGGTCGCCGGCGCGGACGATGATGCGCACGGGACGATCGAGGCGGACGTAGTACCAGGCCCATCGCATGATGACGCGCACCCGGTTCTCGAACCCGATCAGGTAGTAGAGGTGCACGACGAGCCACGCGATCCAGCCGATGAACCCCGTGAAGGTGATCGGCCCGATCTGTCCGACGGCCGCTCGGCGCCCGATCGTTGCCAACATCCCCTTGTCGCGATACCGGAACGCGCGTCCCCGGCCACCCAGGATCTCGGCGGCGACGAACCGCCCGGCCTGCATCGCCGGAGGTGCGACCATGGGGAGGATCGTGCCGCCCGGACCGGGGCCACCGGCGACGTCTCCGATCGCGTAGGTGTTCGTCGTCCCGGCGACGAGGAAGTGGTCGTCGACCTCGATGCGACCCACTGGGTCCTCGTCAGCGCTCGATCGGAGCGGATCGGTCGGCCGGACGCCGGCGGTCCACACCATGGTCGCGGTGGGCACTTCGGTGCCGTCGTGCAGGACGACACCCCGCGCGTCCGCCGACCTCGCCATCGTGTCGGTCTGGACTTCGACATCGAGGCGGGCGAGTTGGCGAGCGGTGTAATCGGACAGGCGACGCGTGAACGCGGGAAGCACGCGGCCGCCACCTTCCAGCAGGAGGATGCGTACGCGAGTGTCCGCCAGCTCCGGGTACTCGTGCGGGACGACGAGTCGCACGAACTCGGCGAGCGCACCGGCGTACTCCACGCCGGTGGGGCCCGCGCCGACGATGCAGAACGTGAGGAGCGACCGGCGCTCGCCTTCGTCGTCGGTCGTGGTCGCCTGCTCGAAACACGTGAGCACGTGGTTGCGGAGTTGGAGCGCCTGGGTCAGGTCTTTGAGCCCGAACGCGTGTTGCTCGATCGTGGCGTTGCCGTAGTAGTTGGTCGCGCTGCCGGTGGCGATCACACACGCGTCGTACTCGAGCACCTGGCCGCTCGCGAGCGTCGCCCGTTGCTCGGCGCGGTCGAGCGCGACGAGCCTGTCCCGTCGATAGTGGACGTTCCGAGCGCCGCGGAACACCTTGCGAATGGGCGCGGCGACCTCGGATGGGTTCAGCAGGCAACTCGCGACCTGGTACAGCAGGGGAGTGAAGAGGTGGTAGTCACGCGGATCGACGATCGTCACGTCGACGGGGCGGCCGCGGAGCGCCTTGGCGCACTGCAGGCCACCGAATCCGGCGCCGATGACGAGGATGCGGGGTGTCCCGTACCCGTCGGCCACGCCGAGTCGCTACGTGGTCGTCGAATCGGCGCGGCGCGGGAGCTTCCAGTTCGGCCGGATGAAGTGGCACGTGTAGCCGTTCGGGTACCGCTCCAGGTAGTCCTGATGCTCGGGTTCGGCCTCCCAGAACGGCCCGGCCGCCGCGACCTCGGTGACCGCCTTGCCGGGCCAGAGGCCCGAGGCGTCGACGTCCGCGATGGTGTCTTCGGCGATCGTCCGCTGCTCGTCGGTCGTGAAGAAGATCGCCGACCGGTAGCTGGCGCCGACGTCGTTCCCCTGTCGGTTCTTCGTCGTCGGATCGTGGATCTGGAAGAAGAACTCGAGCAGGTCGCGGTACGAGATCTGCTCGGGATCGAAGGTGATCTCGATGGCTTCGGCGTGGTTGCCGTGATTGCGGTACGTCGCGTTCGGGACGTCGCCGCCGGTGTAGCCGACCCTGGTCGAGATCACTCCGGGCTGCTTGCGGATGAGATCCTGCATCCCCCAGAAGCAACCCCCCGCCAGGATCGCGGTTTCGTGTTGTCCAGTCACGTTGGTGCTCCTTCTCCGATGACCTCCACCAGTTGACTCGATGCGCGCTTGCCGCCGCAACGCGACGAACCGGCGTCAGCAGCTGGGGTCGGACCCCTTGCTGGTGACGCCGGTTCGGGAAGAACGCGGGCTCGTGGGTCAGCGGGAGATGGTGACGGGGGTCTCCACACGGCGACGGCGAAGGATGCGACGCCGTTCACGCTCCGACGCGCCACCCCACACACCGTGGTCGACGCGGTAGGTGAGCGCGTATTCGAGGCACTCGGGCTGGACGGAGCACTGGGCGCAGATGCGGCGGGCCTTGTCGACGCCGACGCCGTCGGAGGGGAAGAACTCCCCCGGCGCCAGCGAACGGCAACGAGCCCGGAGCATCCACTCCTGTTCGCTGTGATCGGGGGGAGGGTTCAGGTCGTCCATGTGCACCCCAGTGCTCAGATGGAGAGGCGGTCGTCCTGTGTTCAACGGTCCGGATCGGTGTCAGGTTCCCGTACTCTGACAGAGATCGTAGGCCGCGTCCCGTCAGGCGCCCGAACAAGGACTTCCCGTGCCCGTACCCCCGTACGATCCCCGGTACGAGGTGGAAAGCGACGTGGAGAGCGCCGAGCCGCCCCCGCGGCCAGAAGTGCCTGAATTGTCAACGTTCGCGGCATCGTGGACCCCGCCCCCGGTCCCCGAGGAGCCTCCGACCATTGCCGACGAGCCACCGGAGCTGCCCGCAGCCCGCACTCGGCGCCCACGCCGGGGCTGGTCCGCGATCCTGACCGCGGGACTGATCGGCGGCCTCGTCGGCGCGCTGGTCGCGTCGGGCGTCTACCTCGCGGTCGACGACGACGCCACCTCGTCGTCGAGCTCGCCGTCGGCCACCCCGGTCGTGGTACGCCCGTCCGACCGGATCGCGCGGACCGGTGACATCGCCCAGATCCTGCAGAACGCCGTCCCCGCGGTCGTCGCGCTGGTCGACGACGGCGGCCCCGACTCCGGCGGCGCCGCGGGCACCGGCTTCGTCATCTCGCCCGACGGCGTCATCGTCACCAACAACCACGTGGTGGAAGGGGCCAACCGGATCCAGGCATTGTTCTCCGACGGCACGACCCGCGACGCCGTGGTGCTGGGGCACAATGTCGCGAGCGATCTCGCCGTGGTGAAGGTCGATGCCACCGGGCTTCCGACCATCGCGCTGGGCGACTCCGACCAGGTCCAGGTGGGCGACGACGTCGTCGCCATCGGGAACGCGCTCGCGCTGCAGGGCGGGCTCACGGTGACGCGCGGGATCATCTCCGGCGTGCACCGCGAGGTGGGCATCGACTCGGGGAACGCGCTCGAAGACGTGCTCCAGACCGACGCCGCCATCAACCCCGGGAACTCGGGAGGGCCGTTGGTCGACGCCCGCGGTCGTGTCATCGGCATCAACACCGCGATCGCCGATCCGACGAGCGCGGCAGAACGTCGGCTTCGCGATCCCGATCTCCAACGCCAAGGTCATCATCGAACGGCTCCGCGAGGGTAAGCAGCCGGCCTTCCTCGGCGTGCGCACGATCAACGCCAAGGACGCACAGCTGGACGGCCGAGACGTGTCGGTCGGGCAGGGCGCCTACGTGGAGAACGTGGGCGCGGGAACTCCCGCGGACACGGCGGGGCTCGAAGTCGGCGACGTCGTGGTGAAGGTCGACGACAAGCCCGTCACCAGCGCGGCGTCGCTCGGTGGCGTGATCCGGCTGTACCTTCCCGGCGACAAGGTGCAGATCACGGTCGACCGAGCCGGGAGCACCGAGACCCTCACCGCCACGCTGGGCGAGTCGCCCGCGTCGTAGCCGGCCTGCGGGGACGGCAGGGGCAACCGCTACGCTGACCCGCATGTCGATGGAGTCCGAAGCGCTCGAGCAGATCCCGCCGCAGGGGCACGTGAAGGTCGTCTACCTCGGCCCGGTCGCTCCCCACTGGGAGGTGCACGGCGTCTTCGGCGACGGGCGGATGATCGACGAGTTCCGCCAGCGTGCGGTCGCCCGTCTGCAACTGCTCCCGCCCCATGACCCGCAGTTCCGGCGCAACCGGGAGCGGGTGGCGCGCGACGCCGAGCGCGAGCACCTCATCCTCGAGTGGGACCTCGGCTACGACGAAGACAACTAGGAGCGCCCGGGGAAGCGTGGTCGACGCCTACCGTCGCCCTCCGGCGACGGGTGCTCGCCCGTCACCATGAAGCCCACGCGTTCCGCGATCGTCACCGCGTGGTCGGCGATGCGTTCGTAGTGCCGCCCGACCAGTGCCATCTGGACCGCGAGCAGCACCGCGCTTTCGTCGCTGCCGTCGCCGGCGAGGATGTGACGGAACAGGCTCTTGGTGAGCTCGTCCATCGCGTCGTCCATGTCGGCGAGCGCGGCGGCCCACGAGGGGTCGGCGTCGGCGAACGCGTCGATGGCGACACGCGTCTGGTTGCTGGCCTGCGTGCCCATGCGGTCGATGATGCCGCGCAGCTTCGGGTCGAGCTGATGGGGATACAACCGGCGTGTCGTCTTGGCCACGTTGACCATGAGGTCGGCGCTGCGCTCCAACTCGTGCGCGACGCGCATCACGGTCACCAGGAAGCGCAGATCGCTGGCGAGCGGTTGCTGGCGTGCCAGCAGCAGGAAGATCCGGTCTTCGACAGTGTGCGTGAGCTCGTCGATCACGTCGTCGGCCTCGACCACCCGTTCGGCCGCGGTGAGATCGCCGTCGAGCAGGGCCTGGGTTCCGCCGGCGATCGCCTCGGTCGTGAGCGCGGCGAGGCGGATCACGTCGATCCGCAACTCGTCGAGATCCTCGTGGAACGTCTTCCGCGCGCCCTCAGGCGGCGGTTCTTCGGGCACTGGTGCAATCGTCACGACGCCTCCACGGGGGCTGAGGGCGGGCGCCGGTGAATGGACGGCCCGCCTGCGATCGTTGTTGATCTTGACGCCTGACCGACCGGTGCGTGCACTCCGCACCCTAGGACGCAGGCATCCTTCACTGCTCGTTTACCTGCCCGCCACACAAGGGCAACGGCGTGGAAACCGCGCGCTCGTACTGTGGTCCTCAACCGAGAACGGCTCGAGGATCCCCCCTCCGAGAGCAGTTCCGGGATCTGGCTCTTCACGGTTGGGAGTGCGTGGCCGGGAAGAGCTCGAACGGAGAGTGCGGGGCCGGGAACTCCCCCCTTCCCGGCCCCACGCTCTCCGAAGGTCACAGTCCGAGGGTGCAGGACAGGCCGGGTCACCTCCGGATCCTCCGCTGACGACCGTGTTGGCCGGTCACGACGAAGTGCACCTGTTCAGCGATGGTCACCGCGTGGTCGCCGATGCGCTCGTAGTGACGCGCGACCAGCGCGAGCTGTACCGCGTCGTTCAGTGACCCGTCGTCGCAACCGTCGACACCGCCGACCTCGAGCACGTGCCGGAAGAGCCGCTTCTCCAGCTCGTCGATGGTGTCGTCCATGTCGGAGAGCGCGGCGGCCCACGACGGATCCCGATCGGCGAAGGCGTTGACCGCCACCCGGAGCTGCACGCCGGCCTGGCGGCCGAGCCGGTCGACGATCCGGCTGGCTGGGGCGTCGAGCCGGCGGGGGAAGCGGCGCCAGGTCGCCTTGGCCACGTTCACCATGAGGTCGGCGCTGCGCTCCAGCTCGTGGGCGACCCGCATCGCCATGGCCACGAACCGGACGTCGGGCAGGGCGATGCCGCCGAGCCCGAAGATGCGCAGGCACTCGTCCTCGACCGCGTGGCGCAACGAATCGACCGCGTCGTCGTCGGCGACGACCCGGTCGGCGCCTTCGAGGTCGCCCCGCAACAGGGCCTCGGTCCCGGAAGCGACCGCGTCGAGGGTGAGCGAGGCGAGGCGCACGACATCCACGCGCACGTCGTCGACGCGGGAGCTGACCCGAGGGTCAGAGTGGGTGGGGACCACCTCCGATGAGACCACGTTGCGATCATGGAGCCACCCACGGTGATCGAGGGCGCACCGAGATCACTGTTTCCCCGCTGTTCACCTTCGCGCCACCACGCGGCCACGGCGCGGCTACGCCATCTCCGTACGATCCGCGCTGCATCACCGAACCATCCACCGTTCCAGGAGGAACACTCAACATGCGACGTTCGTTCGTTCGTCGCTGCGGCATCCTGCTCGCAGCGCTGGCGCTACCAGTTCTGATGATCGGTAACGCCGCCTCGGCCGCGCCTACCACCAACAAGCTCGCCTCGGCGACGCTCAACGGCAGCGGCTCCACCTTCCAGTACGGCTTCAACCAGGTCGTGATCGGCGGCTTCAAGCAGGCCCAGAAGGCGGTCACGATCAACTACCAGAGCGTCGGCTCCGGCCAGGGTCGTACCGACTTCGCGAACGGGGTGACCGACTTCGGTGGTACCGACGCTCCGTACAAGGCCACCGACCCGCAGCCGAAGACCCCCTACTTCTACTTCCCGACCGTCGTCGCGCCGATCACGGTGTCGTACAACCTGTCGGGCGTGACGGGTCTCAAGCTCTCGGCCGACACCATCGCCAAGATCTTCCAGGCTCAGATCACCACCTGGGACGACGCTGCGATCAAGGCGGAGAACCCGAAGGCGAAGCTCCCGAGCACGACCATCACCGTCGCCCACCGCTCAGACGGTTCGGGTACCACCGCGAACTTCACCAACTTCTTGGTGAAGGCGGCCCCCGGCACTTGGACGCTCGGTACCGGTTCGACCGTCTCATGGCCGGCGAGCACGCAGGGCGCGAGCGGCAACACCGGCGTCGCCAACATCGTCAAGACGACGGACGGCGCGATCGGATACGTCGACTTCTCCGACGCGAACGCGAGCGACCTCTCGGTCGCATCGGTGAAGAACGCGAGTGGGAAGTACATCAAGCCGAGCCTCCTTGGTGCCAGCGCCGCCGCGCAGGGCACGACGGTCGCAGCGGACCTCACGTACGACCCGATCAACGCCACCGGCCCGGCGGCCTACCCGATCACGTCGCCGACGTGGATCATGGTGTTGGCCACGCAGACCGACAAGGCCAAGGGTGAGGCCATCAAGGGCTTCCTCAACTACATCTACAGCGACGGTCAGAAGCTCGCTTCCTCGGTGGACTACGCGCCGCTTCCGAAGCCTTTGCTGAAGCAGGCGTTGACGCAGGTTCGGAAGATCACCGTTCAGGCGTCGTGATCCGGGCGGGTCGAGCACGGGACGGGCAGCCCCCCGCCCGTCCCGTGCCCCCGCTCGAACATCCCCGTCTCGCGTAGATTCCGGATCCACACGATGGCTGTCACCGCACCACCCCGAGAGAACGAGAGCCCGGCTCCTCCGCCGCGTGGGCTCGGTGCGGGCTCGCGCCCGCCGGGGGTCGTGACCGACCGACTCTTCGGTTGGGTCGCTCTCGCGAGCGGCCTGCTCGTGTTGGTGATCCTGGGCCTGATCGCCTACTCGACGACCAAAGAGGCCTGGCCCTGGTTCAAGGCAGAAGGGCTGGACGTCTTCGCAGACAACTGGGACCCGGCCAAGGGCCAGTTCGGCGCCGGCGCGATGATCTACGGGACGTTCCTCGTCGGCATCATTGCGCTCCTGCTGTCAGTGCCCGTGAGCATCGGAATCGCGCTCTTCGTCACCGAGGTCTCGCCCCGGTGGCTGCGCAAACCGATCATCTACTCGGTGGACCTCCTCGCCGCGATTCCATCCGTCGTCTACGGCCTCTGGGCTCTCGCCGTGCTCCGGACGCCGTTGGCCGACATCTACACGAGCATCTCCTCCGCGACCAGCGACATCCCGATCCTCAAGACGCTGTTCGCCGATCCGAGCCAGACCGGATTGAGCTACATGACCGCGGGAATCATCGTCGCGATCATGATCACGCCCATCGTCACCTCGCTGACCCGCGAGGTCTTCGCCACGACACCGCAGCAACTCAAGGAGGCCTCATACGGTCTCGGGGCGACGCGCTGGGAGATGATCCGGGGTTCTGTGTTTCCCCATAGCCGAGGCGGCGTCGTCTCGGCCGTGATGATCGGCCTCGGTCGTGCGATCGGTGAGACGATCGCAGTCGCCCTCCTCATCGGCAGTTCCCAGCACATCAGTGCCCACATCTTCGGTCCCGGTGACACCCTCGCCAGCATCATCGCCAACCAGTTCGGCGAAGCCACGGGTGAGTACCGCTCGGCGCTCATCGGCATGGGTGTGATCCTGCTCGTGCTCACTGTCGGGGTCGGCATCCTGGCGCGCGGGATCGTCAACCGCTACGACCGCAAGACCGGAGCCACGTTGTGACGACGTTGACGCACCTCACGCCGGCGCCGCGCTCGCGGAGTCGAAAGATCAAGAACTGGATCGCGACGGTCGGCATCGCCCTGGCCTTCGTCGTCGCCATGGTCCCGCTGGTCTTCCTGGTCGTCTACGTCGTGCAACACGGTTCCAGCGTCATCAGCTGGAGCTTTCTCAACGACGACCCGCCGTTCAGCGACCGCTT
This sequence comes from uncultured Actinomycetes bacterium, assembly GCA_963725775.1. GTDB lineage: Bacteria > Actinomycetota > Acidimicrobiia > IMCC26256 > DASPTH01 > DASUAS01. The sequence continues at coordinate 360,165 of CAVRZT010000003.1, read as the reverse complement.
GCCCGGCGGCGGCATGGGTCCCGCCGTCGTCGGCACCTTGTTGATCACGGGCGCGGCTGCCCTCATGGCGATTCCGTTGGGGATCTTCGGCGGGATCTATCTGAACGAGTACGGCGGAAAGCGACCGCTGGCCCGCGTCATCCGGTTCCTCTCCGAGGTGATGACCGGCGTCCCGTCGATCGTGATGGGCCTGTTCATCTACACCTTTGTCGTGCTCAACACCAAGGAGAAGAACGGCTTCGCAGGTTCGCTCGCGCTGGCATGCCTCATGCTCCCGATCATCATCCGCACCACTGACCAGATGCTGCTCCTCGTTCCCAGCGAGCTCCGCGAAGGGAGCTACGCGCTAGGAAGTCGGCGCGCGCGCACGATCCGAACGGTGGTCCTGCCGAACGCTGCCCCGGGCATCGTCAGCGGGGCGCTGCTCGCGGTCGCCCGGGCGGCAGGCGAGACTGCGCCCCTGCTGTTCGTCATCGGCTTCGTCACCTCGACCAACACCAGCTTGTTCGATGGGCCGAACACCGCGCTCTCGGTCCAGATCTTCCTGAACGCGAACTCCCCATTCTCCGTGTCACAGGATCGGGCCTGGGGAGCAGCGCTCACCCTGATCGTCATCGTGTTCGTCACCACCATTCTCGCCCGCCTGGTGACCGCGTTCTTCGCCCGCCGGCAGACGGCATGACCCCCGAGGACGGACCTGTGCCCACGCTCGTCGAGCCCACCGCTAACGTCATCGATGTGACGACCGACGTCGACGCACCCACCACCGGAGTCGACGTCCCCGACACCCCGGCATCGGAGGAAGGCCCCGAACGCCAGCGGGAGCTGGTGTTCCAACTGCGCGATCTCGAGGTGCAGTACAGCGGCCACACCGCGGTGCGCGAGGTCCAGCTCGACATCGCCGCCAACGAGATCACCGCGTTCATCGGGCCCTCGGGGTGCGGCAAGACGACGGTGCTCCGGTGCCTCAACCGGATGCACGACCTCACGCCCGGTGCCCGGGTGATCGGCACGGTCACCTACCACGGAGAAGACCTCTACGGCTCCAAGGTGGATGCAGCGGAGGTGCGCCGCCGGATCGGCATGGTGTTCCAGAAGCCCAACCCGTTCCCGAAGACGATCTTCGACAACGTCGCCTACGGACCGAAGCTCAACGGGCGGAAGCGCTCGGAGATGTCCGACATCGTCGAGCACGCGCTGCACGCGTGCCGCATTGTGGGACGAGGTCAAGGACAAGCTCAAGCACAGCGGGCTGTCCCTCTCGGGTGGTCAGCAGCAGCGGCTCTGCATCGCGCGCGCGCTCGCCGTCGAACCCGACGTCATCCTCATGGACGAGCCGTGCTCCGCGCTCGACCCGATCGCGACCGCGCGCATCGAAGACCTGATGGAGGAGCTCAAGCGCGACTTCACCATCGTGATCGTCACGCACAACATGCAGCAGGCCGCCCGCACTTCCGACCGCACCGCGTTCTTCACCGCCGAGGTCGACGACGAAGGCAAGCGGGTCGGTCGGCTGGTCGAGTTCGACGTGACCGAGAAGATCTTCACCGCTCCGGGCGACGCCCGCACGGAGGGTTACATCACCGGGCGGTTCGGCTGACCTCATGAGTCCGCAGCGACGCGAGCAGGCCAGCGCAGCGTTGGAGCAGGCGCTGGCCAAGGCGCTGAGCGAGACCGAGGTCGTGCTCGAACAGCGCGACCGCTTCCTGACCGTGCTCGACGAGCTGCGCCAGGGCGTGCTCGTGCTCGACGCCGACGGCATCGAGGTGTTCCGCAACCCGGCGGCCGAGCGCTACCGGGAGGCCCGTCATTCCGATGCAGTCATCGCGGGCGCGCTCGACGTGCTGGTCTCGCGGGCGCTGACCGGCGAACGCTGCGAGCGGGAGCTGCAGCTCTTCGGGCCACCGCGCGCCGTCGTGCACTTGACGGCGGTCCCGCTCGGCACGGTGGACCGCCCGCTCGGCGTGGCCGCGTTCGTCGCCGACGTGTCCGACGTCCACCGCATCGAGAGTGTTCGGCGTGACTTCGTCGCCAACGTGAGCCACGAGCTCAAAACCCCGATCGGCGCGCTGGAGGTCCTGGCGGAGACGCTCGTGGCGGAGGACGACCCTGCCGTCACTCGTCCGCTGGCCGACCGGATCGTGAAGGAAGCGGAGCGGCTGGCGCGGATCGTCGACGACCTCCTCGCTCTCAGCCTCATCGAGACCCAGGAGGCGCCGCGCCGCACACCGGTCCCGCTCGAGGTCCTGGTCGACGACGCGGTCGATCAGCTCCGCCCCGCGGCCGCGGCCGCCGGGATCAACCTGCAGGTGCATCCAGGGGTCACCGGTGCGCTGGTCGCATGCGATCAGCGTCAGGTGGTGAGTGCGATCGCCAATCTCATCGACAACGCGGTGAAGTACTCGGAGCCGGGGAGTCCAGTCACCGTGAGCACGGCGCTCGACGGCGACCGCGTCGAGGTCGCGGTGCGCGACGCCGGGATCGGGATCCCGAGCCGCGACCTCGAACGGATCTTCGAACGCTTCTACCGGGTCGACCAGGCGCGTAGCCGCGCTACCGGCGGCACCGGGCTCGGTCTCGCCATCGTGCGCCACGTTGCCCACGCGCACGGCGGTGACATCACGGTGGAGTCGCTCGAGGGGCAGGGCTCCACCTTCCGCTTCGTCCTCCCGCTCCAACCCGAATCGGCGGCGGTGCCGTCCGAACACCAGGAGATCTCCTGATGCCCGAAGCTCCGTTGATCCTCGTGGTCGACGACGAGCAGTCGTACCGCGACGCGCTCACCGTCGCGCTCGAGCGCGAGGGGTTCCGGGTCGAGGTGGCGGCCGACGGGGCCGAGGCGATCGCCCAGTTCGACGGGTGCGCCCGGCGCTGGTGCTGCTCGATGTCATGCTGCCACGCATCTCCGGCATCGACGTCTGCCGCGAGCTGCGGTCGCGTTCGCAGGTGCCGATCATCATGGTCACTGCGCGCAACGCGGAGATCGATGCGGTCGTCGGGCTCGAGGTCGGCGCTGACGACTACGTCACCAAGCCGTTCCGCCTCCGCGAGCTCGTCGCGCGCGTGCGTGCGTCCCTGCGACGCGGTCGCGGTGAGGACACCGGTGTCGCACAGCCGGGAGAGGTGCTCGAGATCGGTGAGGTGCGCCTCGACGCCGCCCGTCACGAGGTGGCCGTGCGCGGCGAGCGGGTCGCGTTGCCGCTCAAGGAGTTCGAGCTGCTCGAGCTCCTACTCGCGAACGCGGGCCGCGTGCTCACGCGCGATGTGCTCATCGATCGCGTGTGGGGTCCGAACTACTACGGCGACACCAAGACCCTCGACGTGCACGTGAAACGGTTGCGCGCCAAGGTCGAGGACGATCCGGGGCACCCGGAGCGGATCGTGACCGTGCGCGGCGTCGGGTACCGCTACGAGAAGGTGTAAGCCACGCCGAGGTCGTCGAGCAGGGCGCGGACGCGCGTGCCGATCTCGTCGCGGATCGGCCGCACGGCGTCGACGCCCTGACCTGCAGGATCCTCGAGCTCCCAGTCCTCGTAGCGCTTCCCGGGGAACAACGGGCAGGCGTCTCCGCAGCCCATGGTGACCACGACGTCGGCGGCCTGCACGATCTCGTCGGTCCACGGCTTCGGGAACTCGGTGGCGATGTCGATCCCGATCTCGGCCATCGCCGCGACCGCGGCGGGGTTGACCTCGTTGCCGGGTTCGGATCCTCCCGACCAGGCGACCGCGCGGTCGCCGGCGAGGTGGTTGAACCATCCGAGCGCCATCTGCGAACGTCCGGCGTTGTGCACGCAGAGGAAGAGCACAGTGGGGAGGCCGTCGTTCGCCTTGCCTTCGACGCGGGCGAGCGCGTTGAGGCGTTGGCGGGCGAAGCGCTCCGCCATGATCGGGAGGAAGTTGGTCGCCGTGGCGCGGCTCGCGAACTGGTCGTAGCTCGAGGTCAGGAACCGTTCGATGGTCTCGGTTCCGAACACGCCCTCGAACTGCTCCGCGAGGCGCGCCGCGGCGGATTTCAGGGCGAGTTGCTGGTCGATGGTGAGGACGCTGTCGGTCATGGTGTCTCCGAAGTTTCGTGGGGGACGACGAGATCGGTCGGCGGGCATGCCGGGGAAGAGGAAGAGCCCGAGCAGCGACCGCGAGGAGCGCGCCGAGCACCTGCATCACGATGAACATGGGCACGCTGCTGGGTGCGATGCCGGCGAACGTGTTGCTGAGCATGCGCCCGATCGTGACCGCGGGGTTGGCGAAGCTCGTCGACGACGTGAACCAGTAGGCGGCGGCGATGTAGCCGCCGACCGCGAACGCAGCGACCGACGCACGACCCGGCGCGCACGACGCCGAGGATGACGAGCAGCAGCCCGAACGTGGCGACGACCTCGCCGAGCCAGAGCCCGCTGCTCGAGCGCGTGTGGGTCGACACGTCGATGGCGGGGAGGTCGAACATGAGGTTGGCCACCATCGCGCCGACGCACGCGCCGATGATCTGGACGACGACGTAGACGCCCGCGTCGCGTGACGTTGTGCCGCCGAGGATGCGGTCGGCCATGGTGACGATCGGGTTGAAGTGCGCGCCCGACACCGGGCCGAGCGCGAGGATCAGCGCGACGAGCCCGGCGCCGGTGGCGATCGAGTTCTCGAGCAGCTGCAGCCCGACGTTGGCCGGCGACAGCCGCTGCGCGTAGATCCCCGAGCCGACGACGATCGCGACGAGGAACGCGGTGCCGACGAACTCCGCCGTCGCGCGCCGCGCGAGGTCACGATCCATCGCGCGTGGTCAGCAGCAGCGATCGGCGGACTCCGGTGCCGCCGCGCAGCACATCGAGTCGTCGCCCGGGCGCGACGGTCCGCAGCTCGCCCGGCGCCATCTCGACGTCGGACAGCACCGTGTAGATCTCCCACGGCTCGCGGTCGGGGCCGTCGACCCACACCTTGTCCTGCACCGCGTAGCAACAGGCGACTTCGTCCTCGGTCGCGGTCGCGAGGCCCTCACCCGAGAGGCGGGCCTGGGTGGCGCCGACCTCGTCGGTCGTCTCGACCTCGACGCCGAGGTGGTTCAGCGAACCGGCGTCGCCGTGCCCCTCGATGAGCACCAGCTTGAGCGGGGGATCGGCGATGGCGAAGTTGGCGTAGCCCGGCCGCACCTTGGCCGGTTCGGTCGCGAACAGCTTCGAGTAGAAGGCGACGGCGTCGTCGAGGTTGGACACGTTGAGGGCGAGCTGCACGCGGCTCATGGTCGGCTCCGATCCGGTGGGTGGCCTGATACATTGGCCACGGTCGATGGATCGATGATGGCAGATCAATCGAAGGTTGTCAATATGAATCGAGTGCTGCCCGTCGGTGCTCGCCGCGCCGCTCGCCGAGACCGAGGCCGACGACCTGGCGGCGGTGTTCGCCGCCCTGGCCGACCCGGTGCGGCTGCGCCTGCTCAGCCTGGTGGCCGACGCGGGCGAGCTGTGCTCGTGCAACCTGCGAGGAGCCGCTCGGGCAAGTCACAGCCGACGATCTCGCACCACACGAAGGTGCTGGCCGACGCCGGGCTCATCCGGGGCGAGAAGCGCGGCCGCTGGGTCTGGTGGCGGATCGTTCCCGAGCGGCTCGACGACGGTCCGGAGCTCCCTGGCGGTGCCGGCGCGCGCCTGACCGTGCGGTCGCCGCGTACCGTGCACGCCGTGCTCGGCTCGTGAGACGTGGGCGTCCAGGGGGCGCGGGGGATGACGACAGTCCCAACGAAGTGCGCCAGGTCGCGCCGCGGTCGCGCGCGGTCGCGTGCTGGTCCGCAACGCCGACGGCGTCGCGACGGGCGGGATCCGCACACCACCTGTCGACGTGCCGGTCGACGCCCTCTCGGGCCAGGCGGGACCGAAGCCGTCGCCGATCTGCATCCTGAGCGGCTCGGCGGCGCCGCTGTCCGACGCGCAATCGGCCGCGCGCTCGCCGTCGCGTGCGGTGTACACGAAGCAGTTCGCGAAGGCCTGGGACGCGGCGATCAAAGCCGGCTTCGTGCTCCCCGCCGACCGCGCCGCGCTGCTCGACGTTCGCGGAGCCGGCGCGCGATCGCCGGCTGATCGAGATCCGCCTCAGCTGACCTTGGCGAGTGCTTCCTCGTACTCGGCCTTGGCGCGCGGCGTACCGAGGTCGGGCGACGAGAACGTCGAGCTGATCGACGCCGTCCTGGTCGAGCACGAAGGTGGCGCGGTTGGCGCAGCCGAGCGCCTCGTTGAACACGCCGTACTCCTTCGCCACCGCGCCGTGGGGCCAGAAGTCGCTGAGCACCGGGAAGGTGAAGCCCTGCTCCTCGGCCCAGATGCGCTGCGAGTGGCGGCGAGTCGCACGAGATCGCGAGCACCTGCGTACCGCCGCGCTCGAACGCCGACGGGTCGTCGCGGATCTCGCAGAGCTCGCCCTGGCAGACCCCGGTGAAGGTGAACGGGTAGAAGACGATCACGACCGGCGTGCCCCGCAACTCCGAGAGCGTGACTTCGTTGCCGTGCTGGTCCTTGAGCGTGAAATCCGGTGCGACGTCGCCGACTGCGGGCATGCGAGGGCCTCCTGGTCCGGGGAGGTTCGGAGACTAGTGGGCTCGGGTCAGTCGCTCGGAAGCCGCGCGTCGAGGTCGTCGCGCAGTCAGCCGAGGGCGTCGGCGATGGCGCCGGCCGCGCCGGTCGCCGGGCCGCGCACGATGCTCATCAGCGGGGTGACCGACACGTAGCCCTCCTGGATGACGGCGACGTCGGTACCGGGCGCGGGATCGGCCCGGCCCTTGATCTCGATCTTGAGGTCACCCTCCGACACGTCGGCCGACGCGACCCACACCTCGCCCGCCGGCGCGAGCTCGGCTTCGCGGACGCCGAGCAGATCGGCGCAGCGCACGGTTCGGCACGTTGATGTTGAGGACGCGCGCGTCGCCGTCGGGCTTGGCCACCCATTCGACCGCGGCCGCGGCGACGTGGGCCGCAGTGTCCCAGTGGTACTCGCGCGATTCGCTCCACTCCATCGACACCGCGATGCCCGGGATGCCGTAGCCCGGCCCCGGTGAGCGTGGCGCCGACGGTGCCCGAGTGGAGCACGAGGTGCCCGGTGTTGGCGCCGGGGTTGATGCCCGACGCGATGAGGTCGGGGAGATCGCCGAACGCGCCGAGGCACGCCGCGAACACCGCGGTCGCGGGCGGCGCGTCGATGGCGTGCACGGACAGACCGGGAAGCTCGTCCCACACGCGGAGTTCGACGGGCGGGGGACCGCTGCCGTACAAGCGCCCGATGGACGCACCGGCGCCGCTGCGGTCGTCGGTGGGCGCGACCACGTACACGTCGTGACCGTCGGCGACCAGCGCGGCAGCGAGGGCGTGGATGCCGGGGGAGTCGACGCCGTCGTCGTTGGTCACGAGGATCCTCATGCCGCCCAACCTACCGGCGGTGCCGGTGAACGACGGGTGAAGAACGGTCAGCTCCCCGGCGGGGCGACGTAGTCGCGCGGCGTGGACCTCGCCGTCGACCACCTCGAGCACCCACACCGACGCCTTCTCGATCCGGTCGTCGTCCAGCGCGACACCGAGCATCGCGTAGTGGTTGAGCAGATTGCCGACGACGTCGCCGTGGGTGCACAGGACCGCGGTGTCGCCCGCCACCTTCTCGACCAGTCGTAACGCATCGGCGATCGGCGCGCCCTCGGCCAGCGCGTCGGAGAGCTCGACGGTCGACCCCGGTGCGTTGGGCCAGCGGCTCGACCGTCTCGCGACAGCGGACGAACGGGCTTGACACGATGCGCGTGACGCCCTCGCCTGCGAGCGCCTTGGCGATCGCGCGCGCCTGGGTGTGTCCACGCTTCGACAGCGGACGTTGGTCGTCGTCGCCCGACCACGCCTTCCGGCGAACCGGCCTTGGCGTGGCGGACCAGGTATACGGTCACGCGTCGACCGGCGCCTTCTGCAGCAGCTTCCGGTCGTGCGCGTAGCTCAGGCGCTCGGCCGCCTCGGCCACCGTGCACCAGCGCAGCTCGTCGACCTCGTGGTTGGGCACGAACGCGCCGGCGGCGGCGGGTGGCTCCATCATCCAGTAGTGCACCACCTTGTCGCGACCCTTGGAGTCGCGGTAGCGCGTCGTGCCGGCGGGTTCGCCGAGCACGCACCGCAGGCCCGTCTCCTCCTCGACCTCGCGCAGCGCGGTCTCCTCGTCGCGCTCACCCGGATCGACCTTGCCCTTGGGCAGGCTCCAGTCGTCGTAGCGCGGGCGATGGACGAGCAGCACCTGCGATTCCCCCTCGGTGCTGCGCCGGTGCACGATGCCACCGGCGGCGCGGACGGTCGCGGTGCTGCTCACATCCACCTGCGGAGGCTCGCGCGCTTCGCGTGCTTCCACGCCGTCGGCCACTGCTCGCGCGACCGCGCCGCGGCGACGTCTTCGAGGGCTGCGAGCTCCCCGGCGACGAACGCGCACTCGACGCGCCCACCGCCGTCTGCCGCGTGGGTCCGGAGCCATTGCCCGGCGACCACCGCGTCCTGGTGCTCGCCGAGCACCTCCTGGAGGCCTTCGACCGCGGCGGCGAAGCGCTTGGCTGCCTTGCCGCTGCGGGCGCGACCGCCTCGGCTGCGTACCGGCACTGCTTGGCTCGGATGCGCACCGCGTGCAGCTCCTCGTCGGGCGGCTCGTCGCCGAGGGTGCGCACCGCGTCGCGCAACTTCTTCCACGGCTTCCGCACGAGGTCGCCGAGCTCGAGCTCCAGTTCGATGCCGTCGCCCGACGACGGGATGCTGCGCGCCGCGGCCACCAGGCGATCGAGCAACGCGAAGTACCGATCCGACCGCATCGCGTCGAGCAGCTCGGTGCGGGCACGCGTGCGGTGCTCGCGCAGGCCCTCGAGCAGCCGCTTGCCTGCGTCGAACGTCGGAGGACGGCAGCTCGTGGAGGCGACCCTCGAGCCGTCCGAGGAGGACGTCGTCGTCGCGCACGGTGCCGAGCAGCGCGCCGAGCCACTTCAGCTCGTCGCGGAGGACGGCGTCCCACGCGGGATCGACGACGACGCCGAACGTCCGCAGGTCGGAGCGCAGCCGGCGGGTCGCGACCCGGGCCTGGTGCACGGCTTCGATGTCTTCGCCCACCCGCACGCCGGGATCGTGGCTGATCAGCCGGGCGGTCGAGCGGGCCACGGCCGCCCGCAGCACCTCGAGCGGGGTCGACGCGAAGTCGAGCTTCGGCGGCGCCACGAGATCGGCGGGATCGAGCGCTCGGGGGCCGAGGGCGCGCACGATCTTCGGGATCGGCTCGGGTTCGCCCGCGCCGGCGGCCTGGAGGCGGTCGGCGACGTGCGCGACGAGCTCGTGCGGCGCCTCCTCGGCGAACTCGACCTCCAGCTCGCGGAAGCGCGCCGCGAGACGCGCGCCGTCGAGCACCGAGACCTCGTCGTCGACCAGCTCGGCGACCTGCGCGCCGTCGGCGTCGCGCAGCACGACCCGGTGGCGCACGGTGTTGAGTCGGGCGACGAGCGCGACCGGCTCTCGGCGAGCGAGCGCGCGCACGAGGTCGAGCGCGCTGTCGGGCGGATCGCCGGGATCGCCACCGAGGTGGATCTCGGACCGGACGAGCGCGACGTCGGCCGAGACCGGGAGCTTCACCGTCCAGCCTTCGTCGTTGCGGAAGCGGAGGCTGGCGCCGGCACGCGCCAGCCGGAGGTCGGCGGTGTCGAAGTACGCCGCCTGCAACCGGACGGTGTCGGGTGCGTCGGCGCGGAGCGCGTCGTCGCCGCGGAACGCGGGCATGCGGAACGACGGACCGGGCGTGAACTTGAGCTCCCGCTCGAGCGGTGACGTGCTCCCCACGACGGTCGTCAGGAGCTGTGCGCCCGAGCGATGGCCAGCTCCTGGAGCGCGCGGTGGGTGGAGACGCCGACGACCGTCGGGATCTTGTGCCAGGTGCCGTCGGCTGCGAGCTCCCACGCGAGCATGTCGTCGGCGAGGTCGAGCTCGAGCATCTCCGCCAGCCGCGCCCGCAGCCGCGGATCGGTGACCGGCACCAGCGCCTCGACCCGGTGGTCGAGGTTGCGGGGCATGAGGTCGGCCGAACCGATGAGGTACTCGGCGGTTTCGGGATCGGCGCCGAAGCGGTACATCCGGGAGTGCTCGAGGAACCGCCCGACGATCGATCGCACGCGGATGTTGTCGGACAGCCCCGGCACCTGCGGGCGCAGGCAGCAGATGCCGCGCACGACGAGGTCGATCTCGGTGCCCCGTTGCGACGCGTCGTAGAGCGTGTCGATGAGCGCGGGGTCGACGAGGCTGTTCATCTTCAGCGTGATGCGCCCGCGGTGCCGAGCTCGGCCTGCTGCTCGATGCGGTCGGCGATCTCGCGCCGCAGGTGCGACGGGGCGACCAGCAGCTTCCGGTACGTGCCCTGGTGGCTGTAGCCGGTGAGGTGGTTGAACAGGTCGGTGAGGTCGGCGCCGAGGTCGGGATCGGCCGACAGCAACCCGAGGTCCTCGTAGAGGTTCGCGGTCTTGGGGTTGTAGTTGCCGGTGCCGATGTGGCAGTAGCGGCGGATGCCGTCGGCCTCCTGGCGCACCACGAGCAGCACCTTGGCGTGGGTCTTCAACCCGACGAGGCCGTACACGACGTGCACGCCCGCCTCTTCGAGCACGCGGGCACGGGCGATGTTGGCCTGCTCGTCGAAGCGCGCCTTGAGCTCGACGAGCGCGACGACCTGCTTGCCCTGCTCGGCGGCCTTGACCAGCGAGCCGACCAGCGCGCTCTCGGCGCCGGCGGTGCGGTAGATCGTCTGCTTGATCGCCAGCACCTGCGGGTCGCCGGCGGCCTGCTCGACGAACTGCTCGACCGACGTCGAGAACGAGTCGTACGGGTGGTGCACGAGCACGTCGGTGGTGCGCAGCAGGCGGAAGAAGTCGGGCGCGGGGTCGGTGCCCTGCAGCACGACCGGCGTCTGCGGCACCCACGGCTCGTCCTTCAGCTCCGGACGGTCGAGGCGCGTAGCAGCGACCAGAGGCCGCCGAGGTCGAGGGGGCCGTCGATCACGTTGACGTCGGCGTCGGACAGCTCGAGCTCACGGCACAGCAGCTCGAGGACCTCGCCGGTCATCTTGGTGTCGACCTCGAGCCGCACGACCCGGCCGAACTTGCTGCGGCGCCGGAGCACCGACTCGATCGCCTCGAGGAGGTCCTCGGCTTCGTCTTCGAGCTCGAAGTCGGCGTCGCGCGTGACCCGGAACGGGTGGTGCGCGAGCACCTCCATGCCCGGGAACAGCGAGTCGAGCTTCGCCGCGATGACCTGCTCGAGCAGCACGAAGCGGACGCCGTCGGCGAGGGCGACGAAGCGCGGGAGCAGCGGCGGCACCTTCACCCGCGCGAAGCGCTCGTCGCCGCTCGACGGGTCGCGCACGGTGACCGCGAGGTTCAGCGACAGGTTCGAGATGTAGGGGAACGGGTGCGCGGGGTCGACGGCGAGCGGGCGTGAGCACCGGGAAGATCGACTCGGCGAACAGCTCCTCGAGCTGGGCGCGGTCGTCGTCGGCGAGCTCGTCCCAGTCGGCGAAGCGGATGCCGGCGTCCTCGAGCGCGGGGACGACCTCGTTGGCGAACACCGCGGCCGCCCGGCCGACGAGCTCGTCGACCCGGTCGCGGATGGCGCGGAGCTGGTCGACGAGGTCGAGTCCGTCGGGGGTCGTGGTGCGCAGGCCCGGCGGCGACGCTGCTCCATGAGCCCCGAGACCCGGACCTCGAAGAACTCGTCGAGGTTCTGGCTGAAGATGGCGAGGAACTTCGCCCGCTCGAGCAGCGGGAGCTTGCGGTCCTCGGCCAGGGCGAGCACCCGGGCGTTGAAGTCGAGCCACGACAGCTCTCGGTTGAGGAACCGGTCGGCCGGATCGCTCAGCGGCGGATGCGGTTGCGCGAGTGCGTTCTCCGGCCCGGCCACCGTCAATGGTACTCCGGGATGCGGCGCCTTCCGGACTGGGCCGAAGGTCAGGAAATCGACGGGTAACGTCCGGGAGGGAAATGAGCACTGACCCCCGCTTCGCCGAGCCCACGCCCTTCGCGCGCCTGGTGTACGCGCAGGCGGCCGGCGCGTGTGGCGACGCGTGCATCCTCGTGTCGATGGCGGGCTCGATCTTCTTCTCGAGCCCGACCAGCGCGGCTCGGGGCAAGGTGCTGCTGTTCCTCCTGATCACCATGACGCCGTTCGTGATCGTCGCCCCGGTGCTCGGTCCCGCGCTCGACCGCATGAAAGGGGGGCGCCGCCTGTTCCTGATCTTGTCGGCCGCGGGTCGCGCGCTGCTGTGCGTGGCCCTGGCGATGTACATCAGCAAGCCCGCGCCCGAGGGCCTGCTCGTGTACCCGCTCGCGTTCGGCGTGCTCGTCCTCCAGAAGGGGAGCACGATCGCCAAGAGCGCGCTCGTCCCGGCGCTGGTGAAGGACGACGGTGAGCTCGTCACTGCCAACTCGCGCCTCGCGCTCGATCAACGCGGTCGGCGCGTTTGCCGGTGCTGCTCCCGCGTTCGTGGTCTACAAGCTCTTCGGTGCCGACTGGTCGCTGCGCTTCGCCGCGGTCGTGTTCGTCGTCGCGACGATCCTCGCGATACAGATTCCGCGGACGCGACTGCGCGCGCCCGCCGACGAGCGGCTGCAGAAGCTGGAACGGGACGAGATGCACACGCCGAGCATCCTGCTCGGTTCGAGCGCGATGGCCGTGTTGCGAGCGAGCGTCGGCTTCTTGGCGTTCTTCGCGGCGTTCTCGCTCAAGCACGATCTCGTTGCGTTGGGCGTGGCGGGCGCGGCGGCCTACATCGGCAACTTCGTCGGCGTGCTCATCGCGCCCGCGCTCCGTCGCTCCGTGCGCGAAGAGGTGATCCTCGCGTCGTCGCTCGTGCTCCCCGCTGCCTTTGCACTTCTCGGTGCCCTGGTGGCCGGCTCGGTGGGCTTCGTGCTCGCCGCGTTCACGCTCGGGATCGGCGCTGCGGCCGGGCGGCTCGGGTTCGACAGCCTCTTGCAACGCGACGGTCCGGACGCCGTGCGCGGGCGCGCGTTCGCCAAGTTCGAGACCCGCTTCCAGCTGGTCTGGGTGATCGGCGGCATGATCGCGATCATCCCGTTCGCCAAGCAGATGGGGCTGTTCCTGCTGGCCATCGTGCTGGGCTTCGCGGCGGTCTCCTACGTCGCCGCGCTGCGCGCCGCCCGCGGGCGCGTGATGCGCACCAAGCTGCTGCCCGAAGCGGTCGACCGGAGGATCTCACGTTCGCGCGACCACGCGGTCGACCGCGTGAAGCGTCGGTTCCGCAAGCCGGCACAGCAGGCGCCCGACCCGCCGCCCACCGAACCATGAGCGCCTACTGACCCCAGCCGGTGGTCGCGCCCTGCACCATGCCGAAGGGGCCGACCGGCCAGCGGAAGCAGTCGACCATCAGCATGTCGACCTGCTCGCGGGTGGCGATCCCCTCGTCGACGCAGCGGTTCGCCTCCGCGATCATCGCCATGTACACGCGGTTGGCGACGAACCCCCACGCCCCGCTCGGGGCGTCGGTGATCACCACCGGGTTCTTCCCGCACGCGGTGGCGACGTCGACGATCGTCTGCACGGTGGCGTCGCTGGTGTCGGCGGTGCGCACGATCTCGGCCAGGCGCATCACCGCCGGCGGCGACGCCCAGTGCCACCCGACCACGAGCTCCGGGCGCGTGGTGACCTCGGCGATCTGACCGATCGGGAACCCCGACGTGTTCGACGCCAGGATCGTGCCCGCGGGCGCGGCGGCGTCGAGGTCGCGGAACACCTGCTGCTTGAGCTCGAGCTTCTCCGGCACCGCTTCGACGACGAGGTCGACGTTCGCCGCCTCGTCGAACGACGCGGTGAAGGTGAGGCGCGCCCGCGCCGCGTCGGCGTCCTCACGCGTGAGCTTGCCGCGCTCGACGCCACGCTCGAAGCCGTAGCGACCGGTGGTCACGTGCTCGAGGCCGCGGGCGAGCGCCTCGGCGTCGACGTCGTAGCAGACGGTCTCGTACCCGGCCGTCGCCGTCACCTGCGCGATCCCCGCGCCCATGACCCCCGCACCCAGCACGCCTACCTTCATGGCTCCGCTCCCACTCCGCTCCGGCGACCGCCTCCGCTCCGTTCGCCACGCGAATCGTCGGTGCGGGTGGGCGATGATCGGGCTCAGTCTGCGCTGGGGAGGTCGATGCGGGCCAGCCAGAGACCGGGCGCGTCGAGCTCGTTGGGGGTCGGCAGCATCGCCGGGTCGTCCCACAGGCGGTTCAGCCCGTCGACCCCGGCACGTTCGACCACGCCGTCGACGAACGCCTGCCCCTGCTCGTAGTGCGACCGCTCGAGCTTGAGCCCGAGGAGACCCTCGATGAAGCGCTCGGCCTCGCCCCGCTCGACCCGGTGGCGCTTCTTGGCCTCGTGGATCTGGTCGAACGTCGGGATGAGGCGCCGCCCGATCTGGGCGAGGACGTGGTCGGCGTACCCCTCGACGACGGTGGTGAGCCGCTGGAGCTCCTCCCGCGGTGCGGCCTGGCGGGGCGACTGCATCGCGCCCAGCACCCGCTCCGGGCTCTCCGTCATGCGCTGCATCGCCTCGGGATCCTGCGGGTCGATCATCCCGAACTCCGCTTCGAACGCGGAGGGATCGATCTCGTAGCTCGACACGTAATCGACGGCGAGGCGCACGATGCGACCGCGCACCCACGGCACCGAGCGCGTCGCCGCGTGCACCGTCTCGTGGAGCGCGACGTAGAAGCGCAGGTCGTCGCGGGGGAGCGACCACGCCTCCTCGAACGCGTCGATGTTGGGGACCACGAAGCAGAGGGTCGGGGTGTCGCCTCCGGGTGTGTCGCCGACCGGCGCGGGCCCGGTGGGCAACGGGAGGTCGTAGCGTCCCAGCGCGTGCTGCGCGAGGTAGCCGATCATCGAGCCGGCCTGCACGCCGAGCAGCGCGGGCGCGAGGAGCCCCATCATGTTGCCCATCCCGGCCAGGCCCGCCATCCCGGCGAGGCCCGGCGGCATGCCCGGGATCTCCGGCATCGGCTCGTCAGCGTCGTCATCATCGCCTGCGGCCTGCATGGCCTCGCCGAGCGTGGTGGCCAGCGCCTCGAGGACGGGGCGGAGCGCCACCAGGTGGAGGTCGACCCACCCCTTCGGGCCGACGGTGGAGAGCGCGGTGGCGAAGGTGGCCGTGAGCCCGGTCTCTCCGACGACCAGGGTCTGGGCGGCATGGGCGAGCTCCTCGAACTGCTCGCGGTCGCCGGCTGCGACCGGCGGTTCGGTGCCGCCCTCGAGCGCGACCCACTCGGCGGTCTGGCGGGCGACCTCCCAATTGACCGGCCCGTCGGACTGCAGCAGGCGCATCACCTGGCCGAGATCGATCTGCGAGAAGTCGAACGTGGCCGGGTCGAACCCGCCACCCGGTTCGCCCGCGGCACCCGCGGCACCGGGTCCGCTCGGGCCGCCGAACAGGAAGCCCGGAAAGCCGGGAATGGGTGAGTTCTCGGGCTCTTCTGGGTCTCCAGGTTGAGACGGATCGGCCACGCGGTCAGTGTATGGGGGTGCATTCCGTTGCGGTCACCGGCGCAGCCGGCCTCGTGGGGCGTTCTCTGCTGCCGGTGCTCGCCGCGCACCCCGACGTCGAGCGCGTGCTCGGACTCGACGTCCGCGAGCCCGAGCGCCGCCCGCGTGTAGTCGAGTTCGCCCGCGTCGACATCGCCGGCACCGAGCTGAAGCCGCTGCTCGAGGGCATCGACGTCGTCGTGCACCTCGCTGGTGTCGTCGACCCCGTTCCCGACGTCGGGCTCATGGCCCGGGTCAACGTCGAGGGCACGCGCCACGTGCTCGACGCCGCCGCGTCAGTCGGGTGCGCGTCGCATCGTGCGCATCTCGAGCGCGACCGTCTACGGCGCCTGGCCGAACAACCCGGTGCCGCTGTACGAGGACGCTGCGCTCCGCCCGAACCCGCACTTCTCACCGGCGGTGCAGGGTGCCGAGGTCGAGCGCCTGCTCGCGCGAGTGGCGCGCCGATCACCCCGACGTGACGTCACCACGCTGCGCTCCGCGCCGGTCGTCGGGCCCGGGGCCGAACGACTTCCCGCCCGCGTCATCCTCGGTCGTCCGCCGCTGCGCGTACGCGGCGCGGCGATGCCGGTGCAGGTCGTGCACGTCGACGACCTCGCATCGGCGTTCGCGCTGGCGGCGACGCGCGACCTCCCCGGCGTGTTCAACGTCGCCGCCGACGGCTGGCTCGACGCGGCCGAAGCGCGCGACCTGATCCCGCGGGGCAACGTGCCGTCGTTTCCCGCCGAGGCGATGGAACGCGTGCTCGCCCGCACCTGGGAGCTCGGGCTCGGCGACGTGCCGCCGGGGGTCGTGCCGTACCTCACGTATCCGTGGGTGATCGCCAACGACAAGTTGAAGGCCGAGGGCTGGGCACCGGTGCACGGCAACGCCGACGCCATCCGGGAGGCGGTCGCGGCGCTGCCGCCGCGCGACACCCGGCCGGCGGTGGTCGCGGGCGCCGGCGCAGTGGTGGCCACTGGGGTGGTGGTCGCGTTCTGGCGTCGCCGCGCGCGCCGGTCGACGCGGTAATTCGTTCCGCCGCTGCCGCGGCCCTCGGGCACAGTACGGAGATGGCCGAGAACGAATGGTGGATCGCCGAGTACGGCAGCCCGTGCCGCGAATGCGGCTTCGACTGGTCGCTCGATCCTGAAGCGGTGATCGTGCAGGTCGAGGCGTTGCCGGATCGCTTCGCCGCGCTGCTCGACGGGCGTGCCGGCGACGAGATCGCACCGGGTGCATCGTGGTCGGCGAAGGCGTACGTGTTCCACGTCGCCGACAACCTGCGGGTCTTCGCCGAGCGGCTGGAGGGTGTGGCCGCCGGAGGGTCGACCGCGCTGGCCGCGTACGACCAGGACGAGCTCGCCGACGCGCGGCACTACGACGAGATGTCGGTGCAGTCCGCGCTGTGGGCACTGCGCACGTCGACCGCGGCATGGGCATCGGCGACGCGCGGCGCACTGACGCGCCCGATCGAGTACCTGCACGCGGAGCGCGGGCTGCTCAACGCGGCAGAGATCACCCGTGCTCCCGCGCACGATGCGGTGCATCATTGCTGGGACGTCACGCGCGCGGTGCAGTGATCGCGTCGACCAGACGCGTGAGCTCGTCGTCAGTGTTGTAGTAGTGCACCGACGCCCGCGCCACCGCGTCGAGCCCGCGCGCTTCGAAGTCGTAGCGGGCGAAGTCGATGGTCGACACCGAGATGTTGATCCCGTCGGTCCGCAACCGGGCCGCGAGCTCGTAGACGTCGACGCCGTCGATCGTGAAGGTGACGATGCCGCACTGTTCGACGCCGGTGTCGTGGAGCACGAGCCCCGGTACCGTGGCGAGCTGCGCGCGCAACGACGTCGCGAGCTCGTGCACGCGCGCCCAGATGGCGTCGACGCCCAGCCGGAGCGCTTCGTCGACCGCGGCGCCGAGACCGAGCCGGGTGGCGACGCTGTGCTCCCAGGCCTCGAACCGCCTCGCGTCGTCGCGCACCACCAGCCGGTCGCCGTGCGCCCACTGCGCCGCGTGCACGTCGAGGAACGGTGGTTCCAGGCCGGCCAGTCGGGCTCGGCGTACGTACAGGAACCCGGTGCCCCGCGGCCCGCGCAAGTACTTTCGCCCGGTGGCCGACAAGAAGTCGCACCCCAGCGCGTCGACGTCGATCGGGAGCTGCCCGACGGCCTGGCACGCGTCGAGCAGGTAGGGCACCCCCGCTGCCGCGCGTCACCTCGCCGATCGCGGCGGCGGGGTTCACCAGTCCGCCCTGGGTCGGGATCCACGAGACCGCGACCACCCGCACGCGGTCGTCGAGCATGGCGCGGAGCGCGTCGACCGAGACCTGCCCAGACGCGTCGTCGGGAATCACCTCGACGCGGGCACCGGTCCGCGCCGACACCTGCAGGAGCCCGATCACGTTGCTCGCGTACTCGGCGCGTGACGTGAGGATGCGATCGTCGGTGGTGAACGACGCCGCCGAGCGCGTAGAACGCCATGTCCCACGCGCGGGTCGCGCTCTCGACCAGTGCGATCTCGTCGTGAGCCGCACCGACGAGCGACGCCACCGACGCGTACACCGCTCCCGACCGCTCCGCGACCTCGTCGGCCGCCGCGTAGCCACCGACGCGTGCCTCGAGCTCGAGGTGCTCGATCACCGTGTCGACGACGACGCGCGGAGGAAGGGCTGCGCCCGCGTTGTTCAGGTGCACCACGTCGCGACACCCGGGCGTGTCGGCCCGGACGGCGGCGACGTCGATCACGACACCTGGGTGAGGTGCGTGGCGCGCCAGTCGTCCCAGTCGTCGGTGTAGTAGCGCACGCGGGTCTTCTTGTACTCCTTGATCGACCACAGCAACGCGTGCTCGTCGATCCCGGTCTCGGACTGGATCGCCGCGATCGTCGCCTCGCACTCCTTGGCGTTCTTCCCGTGCACCATGGTGAAGATCGAGTACGGCCAGTCGTCGTAGGTCGGACGCCGGTAGCAGTGGCTCACCAGCGCGAACCCGGCCATCTGCGGACCGATCGCGTCGAGCTCGGCGTCGGGGACGGCCCACACGCCCATGGCGTTGGCCTTGAACCCGGCCGACCGGTGGTTCATCACCGCGGCGAAGCGGCGCATGAGCTTCCGCTCCTTGAACGATCGCAGCAGCTCCAGCACGGTGGCCTCGTCGCAGCCGATCAGCTCGCCGTAGGCGGCGAACGGCCGCTCGACGAGGGGCAGGTCTTCCTGCACCACGCGGATGGTCGCGATCTCGAGGTCGGACAGCTCGGGTGCGTCCATGTGCTCGCGGCGCTCGGGTTTCTCGTGCTCGAGCACCTCGGCCTTGGCGTCGGCCGCGGTGTTGCCCGGTCATGTCGAGCTTCACGCCGATCTTGTAGAGCTTCAGCGTCGGCAGCTTGCGGGTGACGAGCGCGCCCGACTCGCGGTGGAGCACGTCGATGTGGTCTTCCAGCGACTCACCCGGCGGTACTGCGATCGTGTACCAGAGGTTGTAGGCGTGGTTGCGCTTGTAGTTGTGGCTGACACCCGGATGCGCGCTGATGACCGCGGCCGCCTCGTCGACGCGGTCGGGGTCGATCTGGGCGGCGACCAGCGCCGAGCCGTACCCGAGGGCGCGGGTGTCGAAGATGGCCGACAGCTGTCGGAGGACCCCGAGCTCCTTCACCCGGGCGATGCGCTCTCGCACCGCTTCCTCGGTGAGTCCGAGTCGCTCGCCGAGCACCGCGAAGGGGCGGGGTTCGAGGGGAAAGTCCCACTGCACCGCGTTGAGCAGCTCGCGGTCGAGCGCCTCGAGTTGGTCGTCGCTCGCCGTCGTCGTCATGCCCTCATGGTCGCGCGGAACCGCGGGGATCGGGCAATTGGCGGGATCACGCCATCGCCGGGAAGTACGCGAGAACCTCCGGATCGCCGGCCCCGAGGTTCACCGTCGTGCTCCGGGTGCGGCCGTCGCGCACGTACTGCAGGTCGAGCGGGTCCTGGGGCCGGAGCGTGCGCACCGCGGCGACGAGCTCGGGACGCCCGCTGACCATCGAGCCGGACGCCCGCACCACGACATCGCCCGGCTGCAGCCCCGCCTGCTCGGCCGGACTCCCCGCCATCACGACCTGGACCTGCGCACCGCCACCGGTCCGGGCGGCCTCCTCGGGATCGCACAGCACGCCGAGCCACCCGTGGGTGACCTTCCCGCTCGACCCCGACGAGTCGAGCTGCTCTTCGACGTCGCGGACGGCCGCCACCGGGATGGCGAGGCCGTCCGGCCCGGACTGCGCCGGGTGGGTCAGGATGCCGACGACGCTGCCGTCGGGGTCGACCAGCGCGCCGCCCGCCATGTCCGGGGAGACCGAGATGCCGGTTTCGAGCAGGCCGGCGACGTCGATACCGGTACCGGTGTCGACCATGACGTCGTGGTCGGAGACCACGTTGATGCCGACCTTGTAGTGGATGCCGCGGGTGGCGGTGACCGCCACGACGGTCTGGCCGACGCGCGGTGGTGACGACGAGCCGAGCGTCGCCAGTTGGAGGTCGCTCCCGCTCACCGCGAGCAACGCGAGGTCGGTCTGCGGATCGGTGCCGACGACGTCGCGCGGCGAGCACGTCACCGGAGGTCGTCGACACCTCCACCTTGGTGGCCCCGTTCAGGAGGTGCGCGGCGGTGATGACGCGGTCCGACTTGAGCACGACTCCCGAACCGACCGGTTTGGTGGCATCACCGCCGACCTTCACCGTCACGACGCTCGGCGCGACGACCGCACCGACCCGCTCGGCCACCGAGTAGTCGACGACGTCGCCGGGGTTGGTGACGACCGGCGGCGGCAGCGGCGAGCGGTGTCGGCCACCGAGGGCGCCGAACGCAACCAGCACCAGCACGGTGGCGATCACCGCGGCGACGGCCGACGCCGATTCCCACGCCCCACTCACGCGGGCGGGTCTCGCGGGCCGGCGCCGCCGGGGTCGCGACGAACGAGCTCAGCTCGCTCGGGTGCACCCAGGGCCGGTCGAGGGGGTTCGGAGGAGGACCGCTCGACGGGTCGTCGGGCTCGCGCTCGCCCTCGCCTTCCGCCTCCTCCGGTGACATGGCGCGGAGTGTACCGACGTGTCCGCAAGCTTCCTCGTCGCCCCACGGGGCGCATCGCTGCAGGTCGCGCCGGGGGTCGCAGGGCGTTCGCGACCTCCGCTTCACTACCATGGCGCCGTGCAACCGCCCGCCACCGGCGACTGGATCTCCGTCGCCGATTCCCCGCTGCCGGTCGACGCCGCCACCAGCTGGGCCACGACCCCGGGTTGCGGCGCGGTCGTCGTGTTCCTCGGCGTGGTGCGCGACAACTCCGACGGTCGCGATGGCGTGCGGGGCCTCAGCTACGAAGCCTACGAGGAGGAGGCCGTCGCCAAGCTGGCGGCGGTCGCCGACGAAGCCCGCCGGCGCTGGCCGGTGGTCGACCGCGTCGCGCTGCTGCACCGCATCGGCGAGCTCGAGCTCTCGGAGGCGTCGGTCGCGGTCGTCGTGTCGTCGCCGCACCGGCCCGAGGCCTTCGAGGCTGCACGGTTCTGCATCGACACGCTCAAGGAGACGGTGCCGATCTGGAAGCGTGAGCACTGGGAGGGCGGTTCCGACTGGGCCACCCGCGCGGAGCCGGTGCGTCCGGTGAAGGCCTGAGGGGTTCGTCCTGTCTCGCGACCTCGCGATCGACCTCGGTACCGCGAACACCCTGGTGTACGCGCGCGGCCAGGGGATCATCCTCAACGAACCGACCGTCATCGCCATGAACACGCGCACGCACGAGGTGCTCGCGCTCGGGCGCGACGCGTGGCAGATGATCGGCCGCACCCCCGGGTACATCGTCGCGGTCCGTCCGCTGCGCGGTGGCGCGATCACCGACTTCGAGATCACCCAGCGACTCATCCGCATGCTCTTCCAGCGCGCCGGCATCTCCCGGTTGCAGCGCGCCCGTGTGCTGATCTGCGTGCCGTCGGCCATCACCCACGTCGAACAGCGGGCGGTGCTGGAGGCGGCCCGGCGTGCCGGCGCCGCGCAGACCTTCCTCATCGAGCAGCCCATGGCCGCCGCCATCGGGGCGTCGCTCCCGATCCACGAACCGCTCGGCAACATGGTCGTCGACATCGGCGGTGGCACCAGCGAGGTGGCGGTCATCTCGCTCGGCGGCGTCGTCGCGCTCGAAGCGGTGCGGGTCGGCTCCTTCGACATCGACGCCGCCATCCAGAGCTACGTCCGGCGCGAGTACGGCCTGGCCATCGGTGAGCGCACCGCCGAGGAGGTCAAGCTCGCCATCGGCTCGGTGTTTCCCACCGACGACGAGTACAAGGCCGAGGTCCGCGGCCGCGACCTCATGAGTGGCATGCCCAAGACCGTCGTGCTCACCCCCGAGGAGATCCGTGAGGCGATCGACGAGCCGATCCAGGCGATCCTCGGCGCGGTGAAGCAGGCGCTGGCGCGCACGCCTCCCGAGCTCTCGCAGGACCTGCTCGCCGAGGGCATCCACCTCGTCGGTGGCGGTGCGATGCTGCGCGGATTCGATCTCCGCATCGAGAAGGAGACGGCTGTGCGGGCGCAGCTCGTCGACCTGCCCCTCGAGACGGTCGTCCTCGGCGCCGGTCGGTGCCTCGAGTCGTTCGACCGCCTGAAGGACATGTTCATGTAGCACCCTCGTTCCGCTCGCCTCCCGTCGGGTCGTGTGTACGGTGACGGGCGTGGGCGACGAGGTCGTGGCGAAGTCGGTGGTGAATCCTTCGGCCGACTGGTGGCGTCCGACGCGCGCGATCGCCACCTGGTTGACGTGGCTGCTCGTGGCCCAGGCCGTCGGACAGCTCGCACTGGTGTTCGTCGACTCGGCGACGCCGTGGCTGCGGATGCACCGGGCGTTCGATGCGCTCCTCGACAACCGGGATGCCACCGCCCGGCGTCTCTTCGAGCACGCGTCGGACGGCACCAACCAGGCGGTGACCCAGGTGCTGGGGTACGTGACGCTGGCGGTGACCGTCCTGTTCATCATCTGGACGTGGCGCAGCGCGCACAACGCGCGTGCGCTCGGGCGGGTCGGGGCGCGGCTCTCGCCCGGGTGGGCGATCGCAGGGTGGCTCATCCCCCTGGCGTCGCTGGTGCTGCCGTACATCGTCGTCTCCGACATCTTCCGCAGCTCAGGGCCGGATGCCGCCCACGGCGACGGGTGGCGGGCCCTACCAGCATCACCCCTGATCGTCGGGTGGTGGATCGCCTACGCCGGCGCCCAGCTCCTCACGCCCCTCGCGATCATCCTTGCGATCACCGGCACCACCGGTCGCTCGGCGACCGAGGCGCTGCTGGTCGCGGCGCACGCTGTCGGGGTCGTGGGGGCGCTGCTCGGCATCGTGGTGGTCCGCGCGATCACCGAACGGCAGGAAGCGCAGCAGGCCGCCGACCCGGCACCGACCGAGCGCCCGCAGGCGCGTCAGTACCACGCGCCCACCACGGCCGACGGCCCCGGGTGGTACGACGATCCCGCCCGCCAGTTCGACCACCGCTACTGGGACGGCGCGGCGTGGACCGAGCACGTGAGCCGGGCGGGGGTGGCCTCGACCGCGCCGGTGACCCCACCCGACTGGTACCCGGACCCGACGGGCCGCTTCCACTGGCGGTACTGGACCGGGCAGCGAATGGACCGAGCACGTGAGCCGCGACCAGGAGCTGTTCGTCGACCCGCTCGACGCCGCCCCGAACTGATGGCCGTCAGCCGTCGCGGAGGTCTTCCGCCGCCTGGCGGACCTGCCAGTCGCGGTCGTCCAGCGCGGCCGTGATCGCGGCATCGACCTCCGGGCCGTCGAACGGCGCCAGCGCCAACACCGCCCGCCGTCGTACCGCGGGCTTGTCGTGACACGCGGCGAGGATCGCCGGCAGCGCGGCGCGGTCACCGAGCGCGCCGAGCGCGGCGACCGCGGCTTCACGCGCCAACGCGTCGCGGTGCTCGTGCGCGACGCACGCGAGCGCGGCGACCGCGCCGGCGGCGACGGCGCGCGTCACCGAGCTCGCCGACCGCCCACGCCGCGGCTTCGACCACGGTGACGTCGGAGTCGTCGAGCAGCGTCGAGCAGCGGGCCCGACCGCGAGACGCTGTCGCCAGCACAGGTGCGAGCTCCGCCGACCGGCGGCGGACGGCCGCCGCGTCATCGGTGGTCGCGCGCTGCCAGGGGTCGACGGCGTCGTCGGGCGCGGCGCGCGACGAGTGCACCGAGCGCCGCGGCGCGGACGCGGGCGTCGTCGTCGGTGTCGAGCACGTGCCGCAGCCGTTCGACGTCGGCGGAGGTGAGTGCAGGTTGGTGGCCGAGAGCGGCGAGCTCGGCCGCGCGTGCGACCGGGCCCGCGTCGGTCACGGCAACCGGCCGTTGATGGCGATCACGATGCCGGCGAAGACCGTCGCGACGACCGCGGCGATGAGGAACCCGGTGAACCCGACGAGGAAGACCATCCGGACCAGCGCCATGCCGCGGTGGGCCGTCCGCATGCCCAGGCTCGAGACCGGGCGCGCACCGAGTGACACCGGGGGCGTGGCAGGCTGAGAGGCAGGTGTACCCGTCAAGCTCTCGGCTCCTCGTCCGTTCGTCGTGTGGGCGACCGTGGTGGTGCGATCGGGCGTGACCTCCCAAATTACCCGTCCCTGACCGGAGCCGCATGACCGAGCCGATGCCAGGGTCCGTGACGCCCCCGCCGCCCGAGCCGCCCGAGCCGAGGCGCAGTCGCCGCCACACCGTCGTGGCGGTGGTGCTCTCGACGCTGGGTGTGCTGCTCGCCGTGATCGCCGTCGCCGGTTTCCTCATCCATCTTCCGTACGTGATCGTCTCGCCCGGCTCGGCGACGCCGCTCGATTCGTCGGTCGTCCAGATCGACGGTGCAAGGACGTATCCGCACGACGGCAACGTGCTCTTCCTCACCGTGCAGGTGTCGACCCACGACCCGAACGTCTGGCGGGTGGTGACGTCGTGGCTCGATCCCGACCGTGACGTCGAGAAGCGCAACGACGTGGTGGGGTGTCTGAGCGACGCGCAGAACGCGGCGTTCAACACCGAGCTGATGGACCAGTCGCAGAACGACGCCAAGTACGTGGCGCTCACCCGCCTCGGGTACACGGTGCAGGCCGACCCGGCGCAGATCCGGGTGATCGAGGTGTGCCGCGACGCGCCGGCGCACGGCAAGCTCGAACCCGGCGACCGGATCCTCGCGGTCGACGGGACCGACGTCGCCGACGTGCGGGAGGTCGGTCCACTCGTGCAGGCGCACCGGCCGGGCGACGAGGTCGACGTCACCTACGACCGCAACGGCACGACCAGCACCGCGACCGTCGTCGCCGGGAAGGTGTCGAAGGACCGGTTGTCGTGCGTCGACGCCGAGGGGTCGACCGAGGGGACGCCGTGCCTCGGGATCACCTCGCAGGAGTTCACCACCTATCAATTCCCGATCAACGTGAAGATCGACACCCAGACTGGTCGGCGGGCCGTCGGCAGGTCTCGCGTTCACCCTCGCGATCATCGACGACCTCACGCCCGGCAGCCTCACCGGCGGCAAGCGGGTCGCCGTGACCGGCACCATCCGCCCGACGGCACCGTCGGTGCGGTCGGCGGCGTCGAGCAGAAGGCGATCACCGCGCGCACGAACGGGGTGCAGCTGATGATCGTGCCCGAGCGGAGGTCGCGGACGCTCGGCGCGGCGCGGGCAACGTGCGCGTCGTGGGCGTGAGCGAACATCGACGAGGCACTGGCCGCGCTGCAGTCGGCGGGTGGCGCCGAAGTGCCGCCATCGTCGACGACCGCGGCGCGATCATGAGGGCATGACCGACACGTCGGATTCCTTCGCCGCACGCGGCTCGCGGACGACCCCCGAGGCGATCGCCGAGCGATCCTTCAGCCAGGTGAAGCGGGGGTACGCCGAGTCGGAGGTGCGCGCGTACCTCCGGATGGTGTCGAGCGACTTCGCGTCGGCGGCGGCGCGCGAGCGCGAGCTGGCCGCGCGGGTACGCGAGCTCGAGGAGCAGCTGCGCAAGCCGGTGCTCCCCCCGTCCGACCAGGATCTCATCACCGCCCTCGGGCGAGGAGACTGCCCGCGTGCTGGGCCAGGCGCGCGAGTCGGCGATCGAGCTGCGGGCGAAGGCGGAGGAGCACGCCCGGCGGGTGGTGCGCGAGGCGCAGGAGACCGCGCGCGAGCTGCGGACCACCACGCAGCAGGCCGTCGAGGCGAAGACCCGCGAGGCCGAGGACGCGGCGCGCAACCGGGCCAAGGAGATCGTCGGCGAGGCGCCGCGCGTTGCGCGAGCGCGTGCTCGGTGACCTCAACGAACGTCGTCAGGAGCTCGAGCGCCAGATCGCCGAGCTGCGCGCCGGGCGCGGCAAGCTCGTCGAGACCTACGAGCTCGTCGAGCGCGCGCTCACGCACGCGGCGCGCGTGATGGCGGAGGAACCGTCGGCGCCGCCCGACGTTCCCGCGGCCGACGCGCCGGAGCCCGACGACGCCGGCTGCGGCGACGGACGCCACCTGGCCGCGGTCGCGCCCCGGCACCCGAAGCACCCGCTCCGGTCGCGCCGCTTGCGCCCGCAGCGGCGGAGCGCGGCAGCCGAACCCGACGCGCCGGTCGACGAACTCGCCGCCGCGGACGACGGCGGACGAGCCCGCGCCCGACGTCGGCGCGCTGTTCGAGAAGCTGCGGTCCGAGGCGCGTCGACGACGGCGCCGACGCCGTCGGCCGCGGCCGAGCCCGAGCCGCGTCGTCGCCGACGCCGCCGCGCCGCGAGACCGCCGCCGACGGCGGAGGCGGCCGACGAGCCCGGACGCGCCGAACGCGAGCCCGAGCGAGGCGCCGAGGAGCGGACGCCGCCGACGCGGCCGCCACCTCGCTCGCGACGCCGCCCTCGCCGAGCACCACCGACGACCTCGTCGCGGCGCGGGAAGCGGGCCCTCCAGGACGAGCAGAACGACCTGCTCGACGGCCTGCGCCGCCAGCGCGGGAAGATCGACACCGCCAAGGTCCTGCCCGCGCTCGAGGACCAGCTCGCCCGCTGGGCGCACGTGCTCCAGCCCGCGGTCGACGCCGCGTACGCCGCCGGCGCCGCATCCGGTGCCCGTCGCCCGGCGGGGGTTCGGTCGGCGCGGCGCCCCGGGCGCTGCTCACCGAGCTCGCCACCTGCGGTCGTCGTCACCGCTGCGCGAGCGGCTCTCGAGCTCGCTCGAGTCGATCGACGCCCGCACCCCGGCCGACACCGAGATCGCCATCGCGCAGAGCCTCGGCGCCCGCTACCGGGAGTGGCGGGGCGAGCAGCTCGAGGCCGTGCTGGGCGACGCGCTGGCGGTCGCCTACTCGCGGGGCGTGTTCGACGCCGCGCCCGACGGTGCCCGCCTGCGGTGGGTGCCGGCCGTCGTGGGGAAGTGCCCCGACTGCGACGACAACGCGCTCGAGCCGACGGTGAAGGGCGAGCGACTTCCCGACCGGGCAGCCGCACCCGCCGGCGCACCCGGGGTGTCGCTGCCTGCTCGTGGTCGAGACCGCCTGAGCGTCGCCGCCGACCGCGCTGCGCCCTTCGCGACCACCGCTCCCTCTAGGCTGCGGCCCGATGCGCGTCCCCACGCTCGAACCCCGACGCCGCTTCCGCTTCCGCGGATGGATCATCGGGGCGGTCGTCGTCCTCGTGGTGCTGCTGTTCAGCCTGCGGGGACTGGCCGGCTTCTACACCGACTACCTCTGGTTCGATTCGCTCGGGCAGGGCAGCACGTGGAGCAGCCTGCTCGCAGCCCGGGTCGCGCCCGCGCTCGTGTTCACGGTCGTGTTCTTCGTGATCATGTTCGTGAACCTGGTCATCGCCGATCGGCTTGCGCCCAAGTACCGGTCCATGGGGCCGGAAGACGAGCTCATCGCGCGCTACCAGCAGGTCGCCGGTCCCTACACGATGCGCATCCGCATCGGCGTGTCGCTGTTCTTCGCGCTGATCGCCGGCATCGGCGTGTCGTCGCAGTGGAAGCAGTGGGTGCTCTTCACGCACTACCAGAGCTTCCACAAGGTCGATCCGCAGTTCCACAAGGACATCGGCTTCTACGTCTTCCAGCTCCCGTTCCTGAAGTTCATCGCCGAGTGGCTGTTCGCCGGTCTGGTGATCGTGCTCATCGTCACCGCGGTCGAGCACTACCTCAACGGCGGGATCCGCTTCCAGAGCCCGTTCCAGCGGGTCACCCCGCAGGTGAAGGCGCACCTCTCGGTGATCCTCGCGGTGATGGCGCTGGTGAAGACGGCGCAGTACTACCTCGGTCGCTTCGAGCTGAACTTCTCCACCCGCGGTGTGGTCGAGGGGGCGAGCGCCACCGACGTGAAGGCGCAGCTCCCCGCGCTCAACCTGCTCATCTTCATCTCCATCGGTGCCGCCGGGCTGTTCCTCTGGAACATCCGCCGCCGCGGCTGGGTCCTGCCGATCATCGCGGTCGGCCTGTGGGCGTTCGTGTCGCTGGTGATCGGCACGATCTACCCGGCTGCCTACCAGCAGTTCAAGGTCGGCCCGAACGAGTACCAGGCCGAGGCGAAGTACATCGACCGCAACATCCGCGCCACTCGCGATGCGTTCGGCCTCGACACGGTGAAAACCGACCAATTCCACTTCACGTCGTTGAAGAACGGGCTGACGCTCGACGCCGCGCGCACGCTCGTCGACACCAACAGCGGGCACCATCAACAACGCCCGGTTGTGGGACCCGAACGTCATCCGCGGCACCTACTCGACGCTCCAGAACCTGCAGACCTACTACCAGATCGGCGACGTCGACGTCGACCGCTACCTCATCGACGGCGAGACCCGGCAGGTGCTCATCGCGGCCCGCGGTCTGAACAGCGCCGACCTCCCGAGCCAGTCGTTCGTCAACCGGCACATCGTGTACACGCACGGCTACGGCGCGGTCGCGTCGCCGAGCAACGAGGCACAACCCGACGGCGATCCCACCCTTCCTGCTCCGCGACGTCCCGGTCAAGGAAAACGGCATCAAGATGGACGCGGGCCCGCCGTCACAGATCTACTTCGCCGAGAACCTGAGCAGCTACGTGCTCACCGGCGCCGAGCAGGCCGAGTTCAACTACCAGCGTGCCGGCGCGACCGACCAGTTCACGCGCTACAAGGGCAAGGACGGCGTGAAGCTGTCGAACTTCGTCCGGCGCGCCGCGTTCGCGCTGCGCTTCGGGAGCCTCGACCCGCTCATCTCCGGACAGATCAACTCGAACACCAAGCTGCTCATGGAGCGCGACATCCGCGCCCGCGTCACGAAGCTCGCGCCGTTCCTGCAGTTCGACGCCGACCCCTACCCGGTCGTGCTCGGGAACCGCACGGTGTGGATCATGGACGGCTACACCACCACCGACAAGTACCCGTACGGGCAGTCGCTGAGCGGCGCAGGGCTCGCTCTCGACGTCGTTCAACTACGTGCGCAACTCGGTGAAGGCAACGGTCGACGCCTACGAGGGCACCGTCACCTTCTACGTGTTCGACAAGAACGACCCGATCATCAAGGCCTACGAGGAGGCGTTCCCCGACCTCTTCACCGACGGCGTCGCGCATGCCCGCAGGCGATCCGCGCACACCTGCGCTACCCCGAGGACCTCTTCAGGTCGCAGGCGACGATGTTCGGGCGCTACCACGTCACCGAGCCGAAGCGCTTCTACGACGGCAGCTCGAAGTGGCTGGTCTCGCCCGACCCCGGCTCGGGCCGGGTGTCGAGCGACATCCTGTCGGCGGCGAGCGCGGCGGCGAACACGGGCGCCTCGTCGGCGTCGGCGAGCAACCAGCCGCAGGCGGCCACGTCGACCGGGGCCCGCATCAATCCCTACTACCTCAACATCCGGCTTGCCGGGCGAGAAGTCCGAGCACTTCATCGTCACCGTGCCGTTCGTGCCGGTGTCGTCGGGCAACAGTCAGACGCGGCTGGTGTCGTTCCTCACCGCCGACTCCGATCCGGGGCAGTACGGGAAGATGCAGTCGTTCACGATGCCGCAGGGGCAGACCGTCGAGGGCCCGGTGCAGGTGAACAACGCAGATCATCCGGACCTCCGCGATCTCGACCGCGATCACGCTGCTCAACCAGCAGGGATCCCAGATCATCCAGGGCAGCATGCAGCTGATCCCCGTCGGCAACTCGATCGTCTACGTGCGTCCCTTCTACACGCAGGGCCGGCGGCGAAGGCGCCTACCCGCTGTTCCAGTTCGTGGTCGTCTACTCGCAGGGCTACGGCGCGTTCTGCGGCCCGACGGTGCAGGACGGGCTCGACCAGATGCTCCAGAGGAAGAGCCCCGTCACCACCTGCAACGTGTCGTCCGGGAACCCGTCGGGCGGCACGGGCAGCGGCTCGCCGACCACGACGACGACGCCCACCACGACGCCGGGCACGACCGCCACCACCACGCCCGCGACGACCACGCCCACGACGACCACCGTCCCACCCACGTCCGGAACCGCGCAGGACCTGCTCAACCAGGCCGCCGCCAAACTCGACCAGGCGCAGACCGGCGCTCGAGCGCGGCGACCTGGGGAGTACCAGCAGCTGGTCGACGAGGCCCGCACCCTGGTGAAGCAGGCCCGGCACAAGTCAGGCGGGTAGAGCGCGGCTGACGGTCCGGGGTTGGGGATCCGCGCCCTGGATTGTTACTATGGCGCGTAGTGGAAATCCCCGCGAAGCCTTGTGGGGAGCCCCGAGTACGGGAGTTCGGCATGGCCGTTTCCGGTATCGATCTCGGCAAGTACAAGCTCGGCTGGCACGACAGCACCGACGACTACGTCTACGCGCCCAAGAAGGGCCTGAACGAGGCCGTCGTCCGCGACATCTCGGGCCAGAAGGACGAGCCGGAGTGGATGACGAAGTTCCGGCTCAACGCGCTGAAGCGCTTCGAGCGCAAGCCGATGCTCGAGTGGTTCGCCACGAACATGCCCGACATCGACTTCGACGACATCTACTACTACCTCAAGCCCACCGACGGGCAGGTCTCCGAGTGGGACATGCTCCCCGAGAGCATGCAGAAGACCTACGAGAAGCTGGGCATCCCCGAAGCCGAGCGCAAGTACCTCGCCGGCGTCACGGCGCAGTTCGAAGTCCGAGGTCGTGTACCACAAGAACCGTGAAGACCTCGAGAAGCAGGGGATCCTCTTCACGAGCATGGACGTCGCGGTGCGCGAGTACCCCGAGATCGTGCGCGAGCACTTCGGCACGGTGATCCCGCCGGGCGACAACAAGTTCGCCGCGCTCAACTCGGCGGTCTGGTCCGGGGGCTCGTTCATCTACGTGCCGCCGGGCGTGCACGTCGAGATGCCGCTGCAGGCGTACTTCCGCATCAACGCGGAGAACGCCGGTCAGTTCGAGCGCACGCTGATCATCGCCGACGAAGGTTCGTCGGTGCACTACGTCGAGGGCTGCTCGGCGCCGGTGTACTCCACCGACTCGCTGCACTCCGCGGTCGTCGAGCTGATCGCCAAGCCCGGCGCGCGCATCCGCTACACCACGATCCAGAACTGGTCGCCGAACGTCTACAACCTCGTCACCAAGCGGGCGCGGGCGGAGACCGAGTCGACCGTCGAGTGGATCGACGGCAACCTCGGCTCCAAGCTCACGATGAAGTACCCGGCCGTGGTGATGACGGGCCCGAAGGCGCACGGTGAGGTGCTGTCGGTCGCCTACGCGGGTGCCGGTCAGCACCAGGACGCCGGCGCCAAGATGACCCACGCCGCGCCCGAGACCACGTCGATCATCGACTCGAAGTCGATCTCGAAGGACGGCGGCCGCACCACGTACCGCGGCCTGGTGCGAGGTGGAGGAGGGTGCGCACCACGTGAAGAGCCACGTGCGCTGCGACGCGCTGATCCTCGACGACGACAGCCGCTCCGACACCTACCCCTACATGGAGATCGACGAGAAGGACGCCCGCATCGGGCACGAGGCCACCGTCTCCAAGGTGGGCGACGACCAGCTCTTCTACCTGATGAGCCGCGGGCTCACCGAGCAGCAGGCGACGGCGATGATCGTCAACGGCTTCATCGAGCCGATCACCAAGACGCTGCCCATGGAGTACGCGGTCGAGCTGTCCCGGCTCATCGAGCTCAACATGGAAGGCAGCGTCGGGTAGCACCGCACTGCCGATGACGATGCTCGAACACTTCTCTCCCGAAGCGGCGCGCGGACTGCCCGGACCCGACTGGCTCGTCGACCGGCGGGTCGCCGCGGCCGAACGGCTCGTGGCGGTCGAGTGGCCGACCGCGTCCGAGGAGATCTGGCGCTACAGCCGCATCGGCGAGCTCGACCTTGCCCGGTTCCGCCCGGTCCCCGCCGAGCAGATGGGTGAGCCGGGCGACGAGCCCGCGCCCGGCGGCGGCCCGATCGCGGCCGAAGCCGGCGAGCGCTCCGGCCTCGTGGTCGTGCGCAACGGACGCGTCGTGCACCACGCCCTCGACCCCGCAGCTCGAGGCGAAGGGCGTGCGCGTCTGCGGCATCGCCACCTGCGAGCCGAGGAGATCGCGACGTCGCTCGGCACGTGCTCCGACGCGTCGCCCGACGCGTTCACCGTGCTGCACGACGCCTTCCTCGCCGGTGGCGCGTTCGTGAAGGTGCCGCGCGGGGTCGTCGTCGACAAGCCCATCGTGGTGCTCCACTGGTCGGAGGGCGACGGCCTCGCCAGCTTCCCGCACACGCTGGTCGTGGCCGAGGACGGCGCCGAGGTCACGGTGTTCGACCGCTACGGCTCGACCGACACCGGGCGCCGGGTCGACCGGCCACTTCGTCGACGCAGTCGTCGAGCTCATCGTGGGCGACAACGCGCACGTGCGCTACCTGTCGGTGCAGGAGCACGGCCCCCGCACCTGGCAGATCGCGCTGCAACGCGCCGCACCTCGGTCGCGACGCGTCGCTGAAGTCGTCGGTGGTCGCGCTCGGCGGTGACTACGCGCGGCTGCGCAGCGAGTCGCTGCTCGTCGGGTGAGGGCGGCGAGTCCGATCTCACCGCGGTCTACTTCGGCGACGGCGACCAGATGCTCGACTTCCGCACGCTGCAGGACCACGACGCGCCCAACACCCGCAGCGACCTCCTGTTCAAGGGCGCGGTCGAGGACACCGCGCAGTCGGTGTACTCCGGGCTCATCCGCATCCGGCAAGCACGCGCAGAAGTCCAACGGCCTACCAGACCAACCGCAACCTCGTGCTCACCGAGGGCGCCGAGGCGAAGTCGGTCCCCAACCTCGAGATCGAGGCCGACGACGTGAAGTGCTCGCACGCCAGCACGGTCGGCCCGGTCGACGACGACCAGCTCTACTACCTGGCGACCCGCGGCGTGCCGCCCGAGGAAGCGGAGCGCCTCATCGTGCTCGGCTTCTTCGACGACGTCTTCGACCGCCTCCCGGTGCCGTCGCTGGTCGCGCCGCTCCGGCGCAGCGTGGTCGAGAAGATCGAGCACCGCGACCCGATCGCGCGGGCCCGATGTCTGACGTCCGCGTGTGCACGCGTCGCCGACGTGAAGCCCGGCACCGCGGCGCGCTTCGACGTCGACGGCCGCCGTCTCTGCGTCGTCAACATCGACGACGCGTTCTACGTCATCGGCGACGAGTGCTCGCACGCCGACTACTCGCTGTCCGAGGGCGACGTGTGGGAAGACGAGCGCGAGATCGAGTGCCCCAAGCACGGGTCGACGTTCTCGCTCGTCACCGGCGAGCCGCAGACCCTGCCCGCCACCCGCCCGGTACCCGTCTACGCCGTCCGCGTCGAGGGTGACGACGTGATCGTGAGCACCTCATGACGTGCCCGACCACTCACGCTCGAGGGGTGGCGGCATGAGCGTGCTCAAGATCTCGGACCTGCACGCGACGGTCGCCGGGCAGGAGATCCTGCGCGGGCGTCGACCTCGAGGTGCAGCTCGGGTGAGGTGCACGCGCTCATGGGTCCCAACGGCTCCGGCAAGTCCACGCTCTCGCACGTGCTCATGGGCCGCGACGACTACACCGTCACCGGCGGCTCGGTCACCATCGACGGTGAGGAGCTGCTCGGGCTCCCGACGCACGAGCGCGCCGCGCACGGGCTCTTCCTCGCGCTGCAGTACCCGGTCGAGCTGCCCGGCGTGCGGCTCGACGACTTCCTCGACGCCGCGCTGCGGGGCCAGGGCCGCACTCCCGACGACGTGCCGGGACCGGGTCACCGCCGAGGCCGCCCGGCTCGGTGTCGCGCAGCAGTTCCTCGACCGTGGGCTCAACGTCGAGTTCTCCGGCGGCGAGCAGAAGCGGGCCGAGACGCTGCAGCTCGCGGTGCTCCGGCCGAAGTTCGCGATCCTCGACGAGATCGACAGCGGTCTCGACGTCGACGCGCTGCGCGACGTCGCCCGACGCGTCGAGGCGATGACCAACGACGACGACCTCGGCGTGCTCGCCATCACCCACTACGCCCGCCTGCTCGACGAGCTGCGGCCCGACGTCGTGCACGTGCTCATGGGTGGGCGGGTGGTGAAGACCGGCGGCCCCGAGCTGGCCCAGCAGCTCGAGGAGACCGGCTACGAAGGGCTCGCCGCCGAGTTCGGCGTCGAAGCGACGGTCGAGCGTCCAGCCCGAGAGCGACCCCTTCGCCGACCCGCTGGGGTTCGAACCGCAGCTGTAGGCGGCGGAAGATCAGGCGATCGTCACCGGAGTTCCCAGCGGCAGGCTCCGGGCCAGCAGCGCCACGACGTCGTTCGGCACCCGCACGCAGCCGTGCGAGACGGCCTGGCCGATGCCGTCGGCGAATTCCGACAGCGTGTCCCAGAGCGCCGACACCCCGAGCGCGTAGGGATCGTACGGGCCGCCGCCCCCTCGTTGCCGCCAGTGCGGGTCACCCTCTCGGTGTCGCCGTCGTCTAGCTGATGACGACGGGCGTGCCGAGCGGCAGCGTCGCGAGCTTCAGGATCACGTCGTTGTTCACCCGCACGCAGCCGTGCGACACCTTCGTCCCGATGGTGCCGGGATCGTTGGTGCCGTGGATCGCGATCTGCCCGTCGCCGCCGGCGAACTCGCTGAGGGTGTTGCTGTGGCCCGACAGGCCGATGGCGAACACGCCGTACGCGGTGTCGGGCTGCGTGCGCGAGGTCGAGCGGATCGGTGTAATAGAAGGTGCCGGTGGGCGTCGGGTTCTCGTCGGTGCCGATCGCGGCCGGCGCCTCGAACTCCACGACGCCGTTGTGCAGCAGCGTGACCTTGTGGTCGGCGAGTGACACCTTGATCTGGTACTCGAGCGGATGCGACACCGAGACGTCGGAGGCCTTGATCCACCCGGTCGCGCTCGTTGGGACGCGTCGGCAGGTAGACGTGCAGCCAGTCCTGGTACTGGTCGAACGCGAGGAAGCTGCGCGGCAGCGTGTACTCGGTCTGCGCGCTCAGCGTCGACACCGGCGCGGCCGCGGCGTCGGGTGCGGCGTACACCGGGATCGTCGCCGCCCTTGGTGGTGGCGGCGCGCAACGGGGTGGCCGCGAGCGACGCGGAGAGCCCCGGGGCGGCCTTCGGGATGGAGGTGGTCGTCGCGCGCGCCGCGGTGTCGTCCCGAGTCGTCGCTGCGGTGACGAGGAAGACCCCGGCCGCGGCGACGACCAGCAGGATGACGACCGCGACGACCGCGGTGATACGACGGCGCCGATACCGGCGGCGACGTTGTTCGATGCGGGGGGAAGGATCCGCCATGCGGGCCGAGCCTACCGGCCGATCGGCGGGGGCTACCCGGCGGGTGTGGCGGCGGGCTCGTCGAGCAGTTGCTCGAGCGACTCCACCTCGAGCAGGAGCAGGCGCAGGTCGAGGAGCACGTCGACGACCTCGGCGCTGGCGACGAGATCACGGCCCCGGAAACGCTCCAGCGCCTCGTCGACCACCTGGGTGAGCTCTTGCTGGTTCATGGCACGACCTCCGTGACTCAACAACCTATCGGCTCCGGGTTTCGTTCCTGGATCACCTTTGTTTCGTCACCGTTGCCACCGAAGATTGCTCGTGCCCGCTCCGATGACCGGATTGCCCCACTTGGACACACGTACGCATGACGTATCCGTCACCGTCGGGGGTCACGCGCTGGGTGTGCCGTCGGCGATCTCGTCGAGACCCTGCTGCAGCGTGTTCCACGCCAGCGTGGCGCACTTGATGCGCACGGGGAACTTCACCACACCCTGCAGTGCCTCGAGGTCGCCCAACCGCACGCCCTCGAGCTCGGCCCGCAGGTCTTCGCCGTCGCCTTCGCCCTCGAGCTTCGACTCGTGGATCGACATGAGCGCCTTGAACGCGCGGATGAGCTGGCGCGCCTCGGCGTACCGACTTGCCCTTCACCGCGGCCGACATCATCGAGGTCGACGCCTGGCTGATCGAGCATCCCTGCCCGGCGATCTTCAGGTCGGTGACGGTGTCGCCGTCGACCTCGAGGTAGAGCACGACTTCGTCGCCGCACAACGGGTTGAACCCCTCCGCCTTGTGGGCGGGCGGCACCGGCAGCTCACCGCGGTTCCGCGGCGCGCGGTAGTGGTCGAGGATGATCTCGCGGTAGAGATCTTCGAGGCCGGGCATCGGGTCTCCCAGGGCGGAGCTCAGATGGCGAAGAACTGCTCGGCGCGGGCGAGCGCGTCGATGAGGGCGTCGGCGTCGGCTTCGTCGTTGTAAACGTAGAACGACGCACGGGTCGTGGCGGGGACGCCCAGCACCCGCATCAGGGGCTTGGCGCAGTGGTGGCCGGCGCGTACGCACACGGCCTCCTCGTCGACGACCTGGGAGATGTCGTGGGCGTGGATGCCGTCGAACAGGAACGAGATCGCCCCGCCGCGCACGCTGGTGTCGCGCGGGCCGTAGATCGTGAGGTTGTCGCCGAAGCGCCGCTCGAGGGCGTCGAGCGTGTAACCGGTGAGCGCCACCTCGTGCGCCCGGATGGCGTCCATTCCGAGGGCGGTCACGTACTCGACCGCGGCGCCGAACCCGACCGCCTCGGCGATGGGCGGCGTGCCGGCCTCGAACTTCCACGGCACCTCGTTGGGCGTGAAGCCCTCGGTGGTGACCTGCGTGATCATCTCGCCGCCGCCCATGAACGGCGGCATGGCCTCGAGGAGCTCGCTGCGGGCCCAGAGGGCGCCGATCCCGGTGGGGCCGCACATCTTGTGGGCGGAGAACGCCACGAAGTCGGCGTCCCACGCCTGCACGTCGACCCGGAGGTGCGGGGCGGCCTGGCAGGCGTCGACGAGCACGTGCGCGCCGGCGGTGTGCGCGGCGTCGGCGAGGGGGCGGATGTCGTTGATGGTGCCGAGCACGTTCGACATCGCGCTCACCGACAGCAGCTTGGCGCCGTCGAGGAGGCGGTCGAGGTCGGTGAGGTCGAGGCGGTAGTCGGGGGTGAGCGGGATCCACCGCAGCTCGACACCGCGCTCGGCGGCGAGGATGTGCCACGGCACGATGTTGGCGTGGTGCTCCATGTGCGTGAGCACGATGGGATCGCCCTCGCGCAGGTTGGCGCGCGCCCACGAGTACGCGACGAGGTTGATCGCCTCGGTGGCGTTGCGGACGTAGACGATCTCGTCGCGCGCGGTTCGCGTTGACGAACGACGCGACCTTGGCGCGCGCGGCCTCGAAGGCGGCGGTGGCCTCCTCGGCGATCGTGTACACGCCGCGATGCACGTTGGCGTTGTACTCGCGGTAGTAGCGGTCCATCGCGTCGAGGACCGCGAGCGGCTTCTGCGACGTGGCCGCGGAGTCGAGGTACACGAGCCGCTTGCCGTGCACCTGACGCTTCAGGATCGGGAAGTCGGCCTTGATGCGCGCGACGTCGAGCGGGGTCTGCACTCCGCTCACGCCGCGACCTCGTCCTTGAACGTGTCGAAGCCCTGGGCCTCGATGCGCTGCGCCAGCTCGGGACCGCCGGTGGCGACGATGCGGCCGTCGAGCAGCACGTGCACGACGTCGGGGGTGAGGTGGTCGAGGATGCGCTGGTAGTGCGTGATGAGCAGGATGCCGAGCTCGGGGCACGCGCCGCGGACCTCGGCGATGCCGTCGGCGACGATGCGCAGGGCGTCGATGTCGAGGCCGCTGTCGGTCTCGTCGAGCACCGCGAAGTCGGGTTCCATCATCGCCATCTGCAGGATCTCGTTGCGCTTCTTCTCGCCGCCCGAGAAGCCCTCGTTGAGGTAGCGCTCCTGGAAACGGTCGTCCATGCCGAGCCGCTTCGTCCACTCCAGGAGGCTCAGGCGGACTTCCAGCACCGAGAGGTCGGGGATGCCCTTGCGGACGGCCAGCGCCTGGCGCAGGAAGTTGAGCACGCTGACGCCGGAGATCTCCTCGGGGTGCTGGAAACCGAGGAAGATGCCCCGGGCGGCCCGCTCGTCGGTGGGCAGCGTGGTGACGTCTTCACCGCGGAACCGGATGTGGCCGCCGGTCACCTGATAGGCGGGGTTGGCCAGGAGGGTGTTGGCCAGGGTCGACTTGCCGGACCCGTTGGGGCCCATCAGGGCGTGGACCTCGCCTTCGCCCACCGCCAGGCTCAATCCGCGCAGGATCTCGGCGCCGTCCACGGTGACGTGGAGGTCGTCGATCTCGACCAGCGGGGCATTCGCCATGCCCCGATTCTATTAGCACTACCGCCGTAGTGGAAATCCGGGAGTGAGCCGTGGGCAGGAGCGCCGGTGCGCCCGGAAGACCGTCGGGCCGAGCTGGGAGTGCACCTCCCGGCCTCACCCCGGCGCGGGGCACCACGAGCCGGCCGTCCGGCGAGCACTCCTACGTGGGCGAAGCCGGCCGGTCCCCGAGATCGCGGACTGACGAGCCGCCGATGACGGACTCGAAGACCTGCTCGTAGCCCGTGACCATCGCGGTCGCGCTGAAGGACTCCTCGACCCGGCGCCGGCAGTCGGTCGGTGAGCACTCGCCGATGTCGGCCACCGCGGCGACGAGATCGTCGATGGAATCACGCAGGAATCCGGTGACGCCGTTCTCCACCAACTCGACCGCCGCGCCCGCGGGGCAGGCGACGACCGGCGTGCCGCACGCCATCGCCTCCACCATCACGAGACCGAACGGCTCGGGCCACTGGATCGGGAAGACCATCGCGCGTGCGCGTGAAAGCAGATCGGCCTTCTGCACGGTCGAGATCGCCTCGAACACCTCGACCTCGTCGTTGAGCAGCGGAGCGACGATCTCGTCCCAATAGGTGCGTTCGAAGGCCTCGTTCTTCTTGATCACCATCGCGAGCGGCAGCCCGGCGCGCCGGGCGACCTCGATGGCGATCGACGGACCCTTGTCGGGATTGGCGCGCCCGATGTAGACGAGGAAGTCGTCCTTCTCCGCCGCGGAACGGATAGTCGTCGAGGTCGATGCCGTTGTGCACCATTCCCGCGTACCGCACGCTGGGATTGTCGGCGCGCTGCGACTCGCTGATCGCGACGAGATGCACGTGTTCGTGCAGCAGCGAGTAGTAGCGACGGGTGAGCTCGGTCCAGGGGCCGTGGAGCGTGTGCACCACGGGCGGGTTCCCGCGGAGCAGCGCGCCCATCGCCGACCCGGCGATGCCGCTGTGGTCGTGCACGACGTCGAACTCGTCGCCGATCGCGAGGTACGACGACAGGGCGTGGTACGCGTCGAACCACGGGTTGCCCAGCAGCGCGGGATCCGGCGGGTCGACGAGGGGCGACACGAGCGTGGCCTTCGTCTCGGAACCTCCGCTCGCGAAGAGCGTGACGTCGTGCCCCTGCTCGGTCAGACCGTCGGCCAGCAGCGCGACGACCAGCTCGATCCCCCCGTAGCCGGTCGGAGGGACCGCGAACCACGGGGGCGCGATCTGGGCGATCTTCACGCTCAGAGCATATGGACGAGGCCACCGCGACACGGCGCGGTAGCGTGATCGCACATGTCGCAGCCGTGGACCTCGACGGCGAGCGCGTCACTGACTGGCGACGGCGGTGTGGTCACGCTGGTCGAGGGCCCGGCGTTCTCGATCTCGTTGACTTCGGGCGACATGGCGCCCGGCTTCCCGCACGGCCTGTTCTTCCGCGACACGCGGTTCCTGTCGGAGCTGCGCCTCCGGGTGAACGGTCAGTGGCCCGAACCACTGGCCGCCACCACCCTCGACCCGTTCAGCGCCGCGTTCGTCCTGCGCGACCAGCCCCGCCCCGGGCTCGCCGACTCGGCCGTGATGGTGTTCCGCAACCGCTACGTCGGTCGCGGTATGCGCGAGGACGTCACGCTGCGCAACTTCGGCCTCGAACCCGCCCTCTGTGCGCTCGAGTTCTCGGTGGCCGCCGATTTCGCCGACCTCTTCGAGGTGAAGGAGGGCCGGGTCGAGAAGATGGGCGATCTGACCGTCCACGTGGGCGAACGCCGCATCACCTGGAAGTACCGGCGGGGTGCGTTCTCCCGGGGCGCGCACCTCGACTTCTCCGAGCCGCCGACGTTGTCGCAGACCCACGCGACGTACGCGATCGTCGTGCCCCCCGGGGGCTCGTGGTCGACGTGCCTCCAGCTCACGCCCGTCGTCGACGACGACGACGTCACCCCGCGCTACCTCTGCGGCCGCCCGGTCGAACGATCGACGCCGGTGGCGCGCCTCGAGGCGTGGCGGCGCAACCTGCCGGAGATCGCCGCCGATCACGAGGGCTTCACCGCGCTGCTCGATCGTTCCACCGAGGACCTCGCCGCGCTCCGGCTCTTCGATCCGGAGTACCCGGACCGCACCGTCGTCGCTGCCGGTGCGCCGTGGTTCATGACGCTCTTCGGGCGCGACAGCCTGCTCACGTCGTGGATGGCGATGATCGTCGACTCCGACCTCGCACTGGGCACGCTGCAGACGCTGGCGCGCTACCAGGGGACCGAGGTCAACCCGGTGACCGAGGAGGAACCCGGGCGGATCCTCCACGAGGTGCGCTTCGGCGAGTCCGCCGAGCTCTCGCTCGGGGGTGGCCGGATCTACTACGGCAGCGTCGACGCGACCCCGTTGTTCGTGATGTTGCTGGGCGAGCTGCAGCGGTGGGGCAATCGACGCGAGGAGGTCGACGCCCTGCTGCCCGCCGCCGACCGGGCGTTGGCGTGGATCGACGAGTTCGGCGATCGCGATGGCGACGGCTACGTCGAGTACCAACGCACCAACGACCGCGGGCTGGAGAACCAGGGGTGGAAGGACTCCCACGACTCCACACGGTTCGCGGACGGTCGGCTCGCGCCCACTCCCGTCGCGCTGTGCGAGGTGCAGGGGTACGTGTACGCGGCGCTCATCGCCCGCTCGCACTTCGCCACGGAAGCGGGCGACTCCGCGCACGCCGCCCGGCTCCAGGCGCGGGCCCGGGAGCTCAAGGAACGCTTCAACCGCGA
Source organism: uncultured Actinomycetes bacterium (assembly GCA_963725775.1). Taxonomy (GTDB): domain Bacteria; phylum Actinomycetota; class Acidimicrobiia; order IMCC26256; family DASPTH01; genus DASUAS01. The sequence goes on along the minus strand of CAVRZT010000003.1, from coordinate 319,327 downwards.
CTTCTGGCTCGAGGAACGCGGCTGGCTGGCGATGGGGCTCGACCGCGACAAGCAACCGCTCGACGCGCTGACGTCGAACATGGGCCATTGCCTCTGGACGGGCATCCTCGACGAGGACAAGGCCGCGATCGTGGCCGAGCACCTCGTGTCCGACGCCATGTTCTCGGGCTGGGGCATCCGGACGCTGGCCACCTCGATGACCGGCTTCAACCCGATCAGCTACCACAACGGGAGCGTGTGGCCGCACGACAACGCCATCTGCGCCGCGGGGCTGATGCGGTACGGGTTCGTCGACGCCGCGCACCGGGTCATGAAGGGGATCGTCGACGCCGCGGCGTACTTCGGGAATCGCATCCCCGAGCTGTTCGCGGGGCTCCCTCGTGACCAATTCTCGTTCCCGGTCAGCTACCCGACGTCGTGCTCCCCGCAGGCGTGGGCGGCGGCGTCCCCGTTGCTGTTCCTCCGCTCGATGCTGCGTTTCGATCCCGAGGTGCGGCACTCGCAGCTGCACCTGGCGCCCCAGGTGCCGGAGTGGATCGGCCGGCTGACGCTGCGGGACATCCCGCTGATGGGCGGGCACCTGTCGATCGAGGTGGAGGGCGACGAGTGCCGCGTGCTCGAGCAGCCCGACGGCCTCACCATCCTGCCGCGAGCCGCGGCGCCCGACAACCTGACGTCAGTCGGCGAGGTCGGCCGCGCTGACGATCTTCTGCGGGGTGAGGCGGATCAGGAGCTCGCCGGGCACGCCGTTGCGCTCGCCGTACTCCTCGGCGCGGTCGGCGCCCATGTAGCGACCGCCGATGCGCCCGGCCCAGTCGCGTACCTCGGCCAGGTCGTCGGAGATGGTGACCGGCCCCTCGACGGTGACGAAGGAGAACGGTGGTCGGTCGTCGTCGACCGTCATCGCGGCCCAGCCGGTGCGGCGCAACGTTCGCCCCTTCACTGTCGTCGCGCCGGTGTTGAACACGATGGTTCCGTCGTCGTCCACGCAGTACCAGACCGGCGCGACGTGCGGGCGCCCGTCCTTCCTCGTGGTGGCGACCACCCCGGGTCGTGCCGGGTCACCCGTGAGGAACGCCCGCACCTCGCCGTCACTCATCGCGTGGTACGCCATGCCGCGAGGATACGGGGCAACCTTGCGTCTCCTCCGGCGTCGTCACCCCGATGGCCAAGACCGTGCTCGTCGTCACCCTCGCCGTCGCCGGCATGGTCTCGGCCACACCGTCGACGCGGTCGGGGCGCGTCGGTTCGGTCCGGTCGACCTCGACCGTCTCGTACCGTGCAGGTCGGTGGCGCGGGTGGCGGCGCGCCCGGTGGTGGCGAGCGCGTGCCGTGGTTCGTGCGCTGGGAGTGATCGTCAGCGGGCGAACGCCAGCGACAGGGCGAAATCGCCCGCGGAGTCGGTCCACCACTCGGCGAGCTCGAGCCCGGCGGCGGCCAGCTCCCGCTCGACGCCCGCCCGCCGGAACTTGGCGCTGATCTCGGTGCGCAGGTCCTCGCCGGCCGCGAACTCGACGGTCATGGCGAGATCGGTGATCGCGACGGTCTGTGCCCGGGTCGAGCGCAGGAGCATCTCGATCCACTCGGCCTCGGGGTCGAAGCGCGCCACGTGCCCGAACGCGTCGGGATCGAAGTCGGCCGACAGCTCACGGTTCAGCACCCGCAACACGTTGCGGTTGAACTCCGCGGTCACCCCGGCGGCGTCGTCGTAGGCGGCGACGAGACGACCGGTGTCCTTCACGAGATCGGTGCCGAGGAGGAGCGCGTCGCCGGGCGTGAGGGCGGCGGCGACGTCGGCGAGGAACTGCGAGCGCGGCTCGGGCGCGAGGTTGCCGATGGTGCTACCCAGGAACGCGACGACGCGCGTCCCGCCGCCGGGGAGCTGACCGAGGTGGCGCTCGAAGTCGCCGACCACCGCGTGCACGCGTACGCCGTCGTACTCGAGCGCGACCGCGGCGGCGGCGTCGCGCAAGGTCTGCTCGCTCACGTCGAAGGGCACGAAGCGATCGAGCGTGCCCGCGTCGCGCAACGCGTCGAGGAGGATCCGGGTCTTCTCCGAGGTCCCGGAACCCAGCTCGACGAGCGTGTCGGCCTTGGTGAGCTCGGCCACCTCACGCGCGTGCTCGAGGAGGATCGAACGCTCGGTGCGGGTGGGGTAGTACTCCGGCAATCGCGTGATCTCGTCGAACAATTCGCTCCCGCGGTCGTCGTAGAACCACTTGGGCGGGAGGGTCTTCGGGGTGGCGGTGAGCCCGGCGCGCACGTCGGCTTCCAGGGCGCGCGCCGCGGTGTCGGGCGCGAGGTGCACGTCGACGGTGACGTCGGTGGTCATGAGCTTCCCTTCAGAGCGGCGTGATCTCGGCGCCGCCGGCGGTGAGGACCACCACCGAGTGGTCGGGGATGTCGGTCCATCCCGGATCGTCGTCGACGGGCTCCGAGACGAGGACCGGCCCGCGGTGAGTGAGCGAGTTGCCGACGCGCGTGCCGTAGACGTGCGCGCCGTCGCTCAGCAGGAGGTTCAGTCGCCCGGTCGTGATCGTGAGCACGTCGTGGACGACACTCGCCAGGGCGCGGTCGGGCGAGGTGCCGTCGTCGAGCAACTGGAGCACCAGTGCGAAGAGCACTTCCGTGTCGGCGTCGCCCAGCACCGTCGTCAACCGGTCGGGATGGACGCGGGCTCGCAGCTCCTCGCCGATGCCGTCGAGGAAGCCGTGCACGATGCCGTTGAGCGAGAACGACCAGACGTCGGAGACGAACGGTGCGTTGCCGGTGTCGACCAGCTTGGCGCCGGGTGAGGCCAGCCGCGCCGCGGCCACGAACGCGCCGCTGCGCAGCTCGGCGCGCGCGCCGCGAAGCCGGTGTCGGCCCACATGGGCGTGACCGTGCGGTACCAGTCGGGTGCCGTGGGCGCGTCGCCGTACCAGGCGACGCCCCAGCCGTCGGGGTTCGTGTCGCCCGAGATCTGTCGTTGCGGGCATTCGGCCTGGTGCGCGAGCGAGTGGGGCGCGTCGAACAGCAGCTGCGACAGCGCGACCGGCGGGCCGAGGTAGGCGAGGTGGCGGCACATCAGCCGTTCACGCGTCGCGCGCGCAGCGGAAGCCCGCGAAGATCTGGCGGCGGATGGGGAAGTCCCAGTTGCGGAACGTGGTGCGCACCGCGCTCGGGTGGGTCGCCCACGATCCACCGCGTAGCACCTTGTACTCCGAGCCGAAGAACACCTCGGAGTACTCGCGGTAGGGGAACGCCCGGAACCCTGGATACGGGAGGAAGTCGGAGGCGGTCCACTCCCAGACGCCGCCGAGCATCCCGTGCACGCCCCAGGTGCTGACGTCGTCGGGCCGGGACCCCACCGGTGCGGGCGCGAACCGGTGCGGGCCCTCGCGCCACAGGTTGGCCGGTCCGGCCGCCGAGCCGTGTGCCGCGATCTCCCACTCGGCTTCGGTGGGGAGGCGCGCGCCCGACCAGCGCGCGAAGGCATCGGCCTCGTACCAGGACACGTGCTGCACCGGCTCGTCGGGCGGCACCGCCTCGGTGCGGCCGAAGCGGTGCCGCAGCCACGTGTGCTGGTACGAGGAGCGCCGCCAGAACTGGGGTGCCGCGAGCTCGGCGTCCGTCCGCCACGCCCAGCCGGGCTCGCTCCAGTGTGCCGGATCGTCGTAGCCGCCGTCGTCGACGAACGCCGTGTACGCCCGGTTGGTGACCGCGGTCGTGTCGATCCGGAACGGCCGGATCGTCAAGGGGTGCGCGGGCCGTTCGTTGTCGTAGGCCCAAGGTTCGGTGTCGGTGCCGATCTCGTACGTGCCTCCCGGGACGAGCACGTCGGCGCGGCAGATCGGTCGCGATCGTCCGCGCTGGTCCGCACACCTCCGGACCATCGCGGTCGGGGTGCGCAAAGTCGTCCATGAGCTGGAGGGTCGCCAGCAGAGTCTCGTCGTGTTGGTGCTCGTGTTGGACGACCATGCCATACACGAACCCGTTGCTGAGGAGTGGGTCGCCCGCGTCGAGGTCGATGCCGTCGAGCACGGCGAGCGTCCGGTTGCGAACGGCAGCGTCGAACTCGCGTGCGCCGCACGCATCGAGGATCGGCAACGTCGGCCGTTCGCGCCGTGGGTGCTTGAACGTGTCGTACACGTCGTCGAATTGGTCGACCGTCGGGGGCGCGCCGGTGAGCTCGCGCACGCACCACAGCTCCTCGTAGTGACCGATGTGCGCGAGGTCCCAGCACAGCGGCGACATGAGCTCGGACACCTGCTCGCGTTGGGCGGCGTCGGGGACCGCGTCGAGCAGCGCCAGGGTCCGGCGGCGGGACTCGTCGAGCGCGGCAACGATCTCCGGCTTGGCGACCACGTCAGACGCCCGCGGCCTGGAGCCGGGACCAGTCGTCGAGCAACTCGTCGGCGGGGCACCGGCCCCGGGTGACGAAGCGGTGGAAGTACTCGTCGGTCGGCCGCGTGTCTCGCGTCGTCGGCGCCGAGCCGTTCGAGGGCCGGGCGGGCGGCGGTGAAGCACTCGACCGCAGCCCGGCCGAGCGCCGGGTCGTGCAGGGCGACGCGCGCCGCGGCGCGTCCAACGGTCGCGAGCCGGAGCCGCGTCGGCGGCCGCGAGCTCGGCCGCCACCGGGTCGTCGAGCAGCGCGGTGGTGACCGCCGACCGCGACCGGCCACCACTCCTCGGGGAGCGCGTCGATCATGCGGAGCTCGAGCCAGCCGCGCGGGCGCACGACCGGGAACAGCGTGGTCGCGTGGTACGCGAGGTCGTCGACCGTCGGCCAACCGGCGTCGTGGCCGTGCGTGCACCCACTCGCGCGAACGTCATCGGCGCGCTCGGGCACGAGGCTGTGGTCGCTCGTCGACGCGGATCATCATCACCGGCGCCGTCGAGCAGGTAGTGCGTCCAGTCGTCGACGGACGCCGGGGCCGTCCCGCCGCGCGGAACCGGTGCGCACCTGGATCGATCGTCGTTCCACACGGCAGATCGGGTGGACCGGAAGCCGGTGGGCGCTCCCGACGGGTCGAACGGCGAGTTGGCGAAGCACGCACTGAGCACGGGACCGAGGTCGTGCGCCAGGTGCCACCGGGCGTCGATCGTCGCCGGGCTTCCGGCGTCGAGGTTCACCTGGACCGACGCGGTGTGGCGCATCATCGTGCGCCCCGCGGGCCACCGCGTGTCGAAGTACTGCCTCCATCGCCCGGTAGCGCGGACCGTCGAGGACACGCGGGAGCGTCGCCCCGGGTGTCGATGGCGGCGCCGACGAGGCCGAGGTCGTGGTGGTCGAGCTCGCACCGGACGCGATCCGTGTCGGCGCGCATCGCCTCGCACGCGTCCCGGAGCGACGGTGCGACCGGGCCGCTCAACTCCAGCTGGCCGCCGGGCTCGAACGTGAGCCGGCTCCCGCCCGGGAGCGCGGCCGGGGAGCATCGCGGTGAGCGCTTCCGGCAACGGGGGCACGCCGCCACCGCGCGGGACCACGATCCACTCGAGCTCGATGCCGACCCGTCCCGGCTCCGGGGGTCCCTCGCGGGAGGTGAACACCTCCTCGTCGACGAATCGTCGGACGTCGGCGAGCGAGAGGGTGCGGGTCGGCGCGGGCATCGGCTAGCGGTGCCCGAAGCGGGCCGCGACCCAGGTGAGGTTCCGAACCGGAGCAGACCAGAGGTACCAGGAGTTCACGGGGGTTCCTCCTCGAGCGCGGACTCGACGGGCGGTGGGAGCGGGGGGTTCCGACGTGCAGTCCCGGCGGGGACCGGAACGTTGCACGACATTCGGAGGTACGAGCGTGCCCGGATGAGGGATTCCCGAAAACCCTACTGTGCAACCGATGGAGCTCGGCTTCGAGACGATCGGCAACGCGACGGTCGTCGTGCACGACGGGAGCCGGTGCTGGCCACCGATCCGTGGATCCGCGGTGTCGGCCTACTTCGGGAGCTGGGGGCTCTCGCACGAGGTCCCGCCGGCGCAGGACGCCGCGATCCGTGCCGCCGGCGCGGTGTGGTTCTCCCACGGGCATCCCGACCACCTCAACCCCGCGTCGCTCCCGCTCTTCCGCGACACCCGGATCCTGCTGCCCGACCACGTCGGCGGCCGGATCGCGCACGACCTCAGCCGCGACGGGTACCGGGTCGAGGTGCTGCCCGACCGGACGTGGGTGCGGATCTCCGACCGGGTGCGGGTGCTGTGCATCGCCGACGAGAGCCAGGACGCGGTGCTGCTCGTCGACGTCGGTGGCCGGCTCGTGGTGAACCTCAACGACGCGCAGGACCGCGGCTGGGGATCGCCTCGTGAAGCGGACGATCCGGGCGTTCCCGCGGTCGTTCCTGCTGCGCCTCAGCGGGTACGGCGACGCCGACATGATCAACTTCGTCGACGACGACGGCGTGCCGGTCCCGAGCCTGGCGCAGCTCCGGCGCGAGAGCGGCTTCGAGGTCGGTGCCGATGTCGCGCGCATGACCGAGACGTTCGGCGCGAGCCACTTCGTGCCCTTCAGCTCGTTCCACCGTTACCAGCGCGCCGACAGCGTGTGGGCGAACGCGTGGACCACGCCGGTCGCCGACTACGCGCGCGGGTTCCGATCCGATCGGGTCGAGCTTCTCCCGGCGTTCGTGCGCTACGACTGCACGACAGACTCGTGGGAGGGGATCGATCCACCGTCCGCACCCGACGTCGCGTTCGCGCCCGAGGAGTTCGGCGACGACTGGTCCGAGCCGCTCGACCGCGACGACGTGGTCGTGCTCACGCGGTACTTCGGCGCGATCGAACGGTTGGCGCGTTCGCTGGACCGCATCATGTTCCGCGTCGGCGGCGACGAGCACGTCGTCGAGCTCGGTGGTCGCGACACCGGACGCGCGATCACGTTCGCGACACCGCGTGGGTCCTTGCTGCGCGCCGTGGAGTGGGAGATCTTCGACGACCTGCTCATCGGGAACTTCATGCGCACCACGCTGCACGGTCGCTGGCCGACGTCCGGGCTCTACCCCGACTTCACGCCCTACGTCACCAAGTACGCCGACAACGGCCGCGCCCGCACCGACGACGAGCTGCGGGCCTACTTCGCCGAGTACCGGCGCCGTGTCGGGGTCGCCACCTGGTTGCGGAGCGCGGTCGAGCAGCGGGCCAAGGACGGCGTGCGGGCGCGCGTCGCCGGCGACTCCGCGTTGTACCGCACCGCCAAGCAGCTCTACACGCGCGCCAAGCGCGTGGGCTAGGCGATCGTCAGCCGCGCGACGCGACCTCGCGGAACACGTCGGCGAAGCGCGGCGGCGGCGGTGTGAACGCGGGCAGGCGCGCTCGCCGGCGTTCGGGCGACGTGTGCTCGGGGAGCAGGTCGAGGAGCGCGGCGGCCAGCGCGCCGGCGTCGTCGGGTGCGACGGCGCGAGCGGTTCCCCTGGTGGCCCGGGCGACGATCTCCGGGGGGCCACCGTGATCGGAGGTGACCACCGGGGTGCCGCTCGCCAGCGCCTCGACCAGCACGAGGCCGTACGACTCGGGTTCGACCGACGGCAGCGCGAGGACGTCGAGGTCGGCCATCACGTCGGGGATGTCGTCGCGGGACTCGAGCAGCCGCGCGCCCGCGGTCCTGGCGACACGCGCGCGCAGGTCGGCCGCGTAGCGGTCCTGATCGAGCACCGGACTGCCCACGATCACCAGCTCGGTGTCGGGCCGGGCCGCGCGCACCCGGCCGAACGCGTCGAGCAGCACGTCGAGACCCTTGAGGGGGTCGAGCCGGGCGACCGCGCCGACGACCGGGGTGTCGCCGGGCAGATCGATGCGGCTCCGGAACCGCCCGGCACGCACCGGTGAGAACTCGTCGGGGTCGAGGAATTCGTCGAGCACGACGACGTTGGCGGGATCGAGCTGCGCGGCGACGGCGTACGACACCGCGATCACGCGGGTCGCGAACCGTCGGCACAGTGCGCGTTCGACGCGTAACGCCGAGCCCGACTGCACCACGATCTCGCGCGCGTGCACCACGTGGGGCCGCCGCACGGCCTTCGCCGCGGCCCACCCGTACCAGGTGTGGAGCGAGTTCGAGTGCACGACGTCGACGTCGAGGCGCCGGGCGAGGCGCGCGAGGCGGGCCACGGCCACCGGCCAGCCGGCGGCGTAGGCCGCCCAGTCGGCGGTGGCGTGGCTGGTCGAGAGCCGGCGCATCGGCAGCTCGTGGAGGGTCGCGCCGGCGGCGTCGAACTCCGGCGCGAGCGGGGAGGGGCCCGGGAGTGCGATGTGGAAGTCGAACTCGTCAGGTGGGAGGCTCCGCACGAGCCGGAGGAGCGCCTGGTCGGAGCCACCGCGCTCGGCGACCGGCTGCACGGAGAGGATCCTGAGGGTGCGGGTTGCCGTCAACGTCGAACAGCTGCTCCACGAAGCGCCGGGCGGCATCGGTCGCTACACGGCGGAGCTGGTGAGGCTACTCCCGGCCCACAACGTCGACGTGACCCCGTTCACCGCCCGGCACCCACGCGCCGACGTCGAACGGGCGCTGCGAGCGTACGACCTCGTCGGCGTGGATCCCGTCGTCCTCCCGCTGCCGGCCGCGGTGCTCTACGACGCGTGGCACGTGCTCGGTCTCGCGGGACCGGTGCGGCGCGTCGCGCCGGTCGACCTCGTGCACGCACCGTCACCGGCGGTGCCGCCGACCGGCGCGGTGCCGCTCGTCGTCACCGTGCACGACGCCGCACCGCTCGTGATGCCCGAGGCGTTCACCCGTCGCGGCGTCACGTTCCACCGGCAGGGATTCGCGGCGGCGGCGAAGCGGGCGCGGTTGGTGATCGCGGTGTCCGAGTTCAGCGCCGACGAGATCGCCACGCACACCGCGATCCCACGCGAGCGCATCCGGGTCGTCCCCAACGGCGTCGACGTCGAACGCGCCACGGCCGAGCGGGTCGACGCCGCCCGGCGTGCGTTCGGGATCGACGACCGTCCCTACGTGTTCTGGGCCGGCACGTTCCAACCCCGCAAGAACGTGCGCGTGCTGCTCGACGCGTTCACCCGGCTCGACGAGGACGATGTGCCGCACCGGCTCGTGCTCGCGGGCCCGCCGGGCTGGAAAGCCGACGACACCGACGCGGTGGCGGCGCGGTCGTTGGGGGATCGGGTGCGCCTGCTCGGTCCGGTCGACCGTGCGCAGCTCTTCCCGCTGTTCGCGGGCGCCGACCTGTTCGCGTTCCCGAGCCGGCACGAGGGCTTCGGCATCCCGGTGGTGGAGGCGATGGCGCAGGGCACCGCGGTCGTGTGCGCTGACATCCCGGCGTTGCGAGAGGTCGCGGGCGACGCCGCGCACTTCGTCGGCCCCGATGACCTCGACGGGTGGGTCGACGCCTTCCGCACGCTCCTGACCGACGCCGACGCGCGCGAGCGTCTCGTGGCGGCGGGCGACGAGCGCGTCGGCCGCTACTCGTGGGACCGCTGCACCCGCGAGACCGTGGCCGTCTACCGGGAGGTGCTCAGCGGGTGAGCACGTCGACGCCGGTGTCGGTCACCAGCACGGTGTGCTCGAACTGTGCGGTGCGGGAGCCGTCGGAGGTGGTCGCCGTCCAGCCGTCGGACCAGATCACCGGCTGCACGCTGCCCATGGTGATCATCGGCTCGATCGTGAACACCATTCCCGGCTCGAGCACGGTGCGCATCGAGCGCTCGTAGTAGTGCGGCACCTGCGGCGGGCCGTGGAAGACCTCGCCGATGCCGTGCCCGACGAAGGCGCGCACGACGAAGAACCCGGCCGCGTGCGCGTGTGTCTCGATGGCGCGCCCGATGTCGGACAGCGGTGCGCCCGGTCGCACCGCCTCGATGCCGAGATCGAGGCACTCCTCGGTGACACGCACGAGCCTGCGCGACGCGACGTCGACGTCGCCCACGCAGAACGTCGCGTTCGTGTCGCCGTGGACGCCGTCGACGTAGACGGTGATGTCGAGGTTGACGATGTCGCCGTCGGCGAGCGCGCGGTCGTCGGGGATGCCGTGGCAGATCACCTCGTTGACCGACGTGCACACCGACTTCGGGAACCCGCGGTACCGCAACGGACTCGGGTACACGCCGCGCGCGACGTGGGCCTCGTGGGCGACGCGGTCGAGCTCGTCGGTGGTGACGCCGATCGCGACGGCCGCGCCGGTCTCCGCGAGCACGTCGCGCGCGATGCGGCCCGCGTGGCGCATGCGCTCGATGACGTCGGCCGACTTGACCGCCGACTCGGTCGTGCGGACCGGCGTGCCCGTCGCCACGTAGTCGGGACGCGCGATCTCGGGGGGCACGACGCGTTCGGGTCCGACCGCACCGGGGCGGAGCAGCGCGGTCTTGTGACAGCGCTTGTACTTCTTGCCGCTGCCGCACCAGCAGTCGTCGTTGGCCCGCAGCATCACCAGCTCACCAGCCCCGGTCGACCCACTCCTGCAGATGGGGTCGTTCGGTGCCGATCGTGGTGTCGAGCCCGTGGCCGGGCAGCACCAGGAGGTCGGCCGGGAGGGTGAACAGGCGGCGGTCGATCGACTCGATGATCTGCTCGAAGTCGCCGCCGGGGAGCGACGTGTTGCCGGCGCCGCCGGGGAAGAGGGTGTCGCCGCTGAACAGGATCGGGATGGCCCTCGAGCAGGAACGAGGTGGAGCCCGGGGTGTGGCCGGGGTTGTGGATGGTGCGCAGCCGGAGGTCGCCGACCGTGATCACCTCGTCGTCGGGGAGCACGAAGTCGTAGGCCGGCAGCATCGAGGCGTCGTCGGGCGCGATGCCGACGTCGATCCCGGCGTCGCGCATCGCCTCCACCGCCTGGATGTGGTCCCAGTGGCCGTGGGTCGTGAGCACGCGGCGGACGCCGGTGGCCTCGCTGACCTGCAGGAGGAGCTCGTGCTCGTTGGCGGCGTCGATGATGACGGCTTCGCCGGTGCCGGTGCAGCGCACCACGAACACGTTGTTCTCGAACGGGCCGACGATGAGCTTCTCGATGCGTACCGTCGGGGTCTCGTAGTGGGCGGGACGCGGCATGGATCCAGGATACCCGGGCGGTTCCCGGTCTGGCCCGGTGTCGGCGCCGTCCGGTAGCGTTCGCGGCACTCAAGCCGAGTGCGCCGACAGACCCCGGGGGCCCCAACCGTGAACTTCGCCTTCTCCGACGAGCAGGAACAGCTGCGCGACGCGGTGCGTCGATTCCTCGAGGCGAAGTCGCCGTCGACCGAGGTGCGCCGCCTGATGGAGACCACCGAGGGCTACGACCCGGCGGTGTGGAGCCAGATGGCGAACGAGCTCGGCCTCCAGAGCCTCCACATCCCCGAGGAGTACGGCGGCCAGGGTTTCACGTTCGTCGAGCTCGGCATCGTGCTCGAGGAGATGGGCCGGGTGCTGCTGTGCCGCGCCGTACTTCTCGACCGTCGTCCTCGCGGCCGACGCGATCATGAACGCGGGCACCCCCGACCAGCAGGGCAAGCTGCTGCCGGGGATCGCGTCGGGTGAGACCATCGCCGCGCTGGCCTTCACCGAGCCCAACGGCAAGTGGGACGCCGCCGGCATCGAGATGGTGGCGAAGGGCTCGGGCGACTGCTTCACGCTCGACGGCACGAAGATGTTCGTGATCGACGGCCACACTGCGAACCTGATCGTGGTCGCGGCGCGGCTCGAGGGCACCACCGGAGAAGACGGGATCTCGTTCTTCACCGTCGACGCCGACGCCGCCGGGCTCACCCGCACGCCGCTGGCGACCATGGACCAGACCCGCAAGCAGGCCAAGCTCGAGTTCTCGGGGGTCTCGGCCACACCGCTGGGCGAGCCGGGCGCTGGATGGCCCGCGCTGTCGAAGACGCTCGACCAGGCGGCGGCGATGTCGGCCAACGAGATGGTGGGCGGCGCGCAGAAGGTGCTCGACATGTCGGTCGAATACGCCAAGGTGCGCGTGCAGTTCGGTCGGCCGATCGGGTCGTTCCAGGCCATCAAGCACAAGTGCGCCGACATGCTCCTCGAGGTCGAGTCGGGCAAGTCGGCCGCGTACTACGCCGCGTGGACGGCCGCCGAGGACAACGACGAGCTGCCGGTGTCGGCGAGCCTGGCCAAGGCCTACTGCTCCGACGCCTACTTCCACGCCGCCGCCGAGAACATCCAGATCCACGGCGGCATCGGGTTCACGTGGGAGCACGACGCGCACCTCTACTTCAAGCGGGCGAAGAGCTCCGAGATCCTGCTCGGCGACGCCACCTACCACCGCGAGCTGCTCGCTCAGCGCATCGGCATCTGACGCCTCCCGGTCGCACGGGTTCGCGAGACTTCGCGAACTAACGTGCCTCTGATGGCGGTTCTGGTCACGCTGCTCGCGGTCGTGCTGGCGCTGCTGGCACTCCTCGTGGCCGGCCTGCTGCGCAGCCACGCCGAGATCCTGCGGGCGCTGCACCAACTCGGGGTCAACCTCGACCCGGCGCGCGACGACGCCGACGGTGTCACCACTGCGGTCGGTGCACCGGTCGTGCGCTCGGCCGAGGTGCCGAAGCGTCCGTCGCGCCGTGCGGCCGACGTCGTCGGTACCACTCCCGAGCACGACGCGATCAGCATCGCGGTCCTCGGCGCGAAGCACCTCACCCTGCTCGCATTCCTCTCCAGCGGGTGCGGATCGTGCCTCGCGTTCTGGGACGTGTTCCGCGACGGCGGCCCGGTCGAGATCCCGGGCGACGCGCGCCTCGTGTGCGTGAGCAAGGACGCCGGTGAGGAGAGCGTCGCCAGCATCCGCCGCCTCGCGCCCACCGACATCCCGACGGTGATGTCGAGCGCGGCATGGAGCGACTACGACGTGCCGGTCGCACCCTTCTTCGTGCTGATCGACGGCGCCTCGGGCGACGTCATCGGTGAGGGCGCGGCCAACGAGTGGGCTCAGGTGCAGTCGCTGCTGCACACTGCGCTCGACGACGCCGGGATGCTCGACCGCAAGGGCAAGGTGAAGGCCGGTCGGGTCGGGAAGCCGCGCGCCGACGTCGCTGCGCGAGGCGCGCGCCGACCGCGACCTCCTCGCCGCGGGCATCGGCCCCGGCGACCCCAGCCTCTACACCCTCCCGAGCGCCGACCTTCCCGAGCCCGGAACGGGTGCATGACGGAGCTCGCCGCTCACGGCATCGAGGTGACCCTGCCGACCGGCTGGGAAGGCCGCGTGTTCCGCCGCCCCTCCTCCGGCGAGGTCGCCGCCAGCGCCGACGACGGACCGCCGGCGCCCGACGGTGAGACCACCCACGCGGTCGTGCACGTGGCGACGATCGCGCTCCCTGCGGGCATGGGTGACTTCGCCAGCGGCGCCGTCGACCTGCTCGGCCCGAGCGACGCCATCATCGTGCTCTTCGAGTACGACCCGGCCAGTGCCGACCAGGCGTTGTTCGAGGCCGAGGGCATCCCGCAGGAGCTCGGCGCCGACGACTTCAACCCCGGGGTCCTCCAGCGGGCGATCCGCGGCCAGGCCGGCGTGCAGCGGTTCTTCCACGAGGGCGGGCGCGCGTTCTGCCTCTACGTCGTGCTGGGCGCCTACAGCAACCGGCGGCAGGTGGTCCCCGAGGTCAACACGGTGCTCGCCACGCTGGCGATCGACCAGGTGGGCGCGGCCGACGCCACGCCGAGCACCACCACCGCACCGTCGACGACCGTCGGTGACACCGCCACCACGACCACCGCACCCACGACGTCGTCACCACCCGAGACCACCCCGAGCGGCCCGTGAGCGTGCTCGCGGGTCCGTTCGCGATCGCGGCGGTGCTGCTCGCGGTGGGTGGTGCGCTCAAGGCTGCGCGCCCCCGCGACACCGCGCAGGCGCTCACCGCGGTCGGGCTGCGGTTCCCCGCGTGGTTCTCCGCCCGGACCGCGGTCCGCGTCGGGGGCGCCGTCGAGGCGGTCGTCGGCGTGGGTGCGTTGCTCGTCGGCGGTCCCGTCTTCGCCACGCTCCTCTCGGTGTCCTACCTCGCCTTCGCGGGCTTCGTGGTGGTCGCACTGCGCAGCGGCGCACCGATCAGCTCGTGCGGCTGCTTCGGGAAGGTCGACACGCCGCCGAGCGTCGTGCACGTGGTCATCGACGTCCTCGCGGCCGCGGTCGCGGCGGCGGCCGCGTTCGTCGGCGGCGTCGCGCTCCCCGACGTGCTCGCCGAGCAGCCGCTGCTCGGGATCCCGTTCCTGTTCCTCCTCGCGATCGGATGTTCGCTCGTGTACCTCGCGTTCACCTCGCTCCCGAAGACGATGGCGACGGTCCGGGAGGTCGCCGCGTGAGCGAGCACCCGGGCGAGAGCAAGGGGGTGGCGCTCACCAACTGGTTGGTCACCAAGGCGGCCGGGCTCCTCGAACGGAAGTCGAGCCGGCGCGGGTTCCTCATCGGTTCGGCGATGGCGGGATCCGCGGTTGCGGTTGCCGGGTGCGCGCCGGGAACGCAACCGGGCTCGCCCTACACCCACATCACCGACTGCGGAGGTGGGCTCTGCACCGACGGTTGGACCGAGTTCTGCTGCACCATCAACAACGGCCTGAACGCGTGCCCGCCCGGGAGCTTCGCCGGTGGTTGGTGGCGGGCCGACTACTCCAGCTTCTGCAGCGGCACCCGCTACTACATCGACTGCATGCAGAACTGCTGCGGGCCCAACCGCGGCGACGGGTTCTGCGCAGGCTGTACCGAGTGCCGCTGCGCGCAGGGCTGCGACACCCGACGGGTCTACTGCAACTACTTCCGCTACGGGCAGTGCCATCAGGAGATCGGGATCACCGGTCCGATCGCGTGCCGGGTCGTCACGTGCACGCCGCCCTACGCCGACGCGTCCCTGGCCTGCAGCACCGCAGCCGCGGTCGACAACCGGACCGCCGAGCACGCGCCCGTGCACGGGTGCGCGCCGCCCGCGCCGCCCCCGCCGCCCGTCTTCGCCGCCGTGTTGCCGAGCGCGGGCGCCGTCGTCGCGCCCGGGCCAGGGAAGCTCGCGATGTTTGGCCGGCTCGCCGACTCCACCATGGCCCTCGGAGAGTTCGATGGCACCAGTTGGAGCACGGGGAGCATTCCGTTTGCCCTCTGCGCCTCGGGCATCGCCGCGACCACCTCCGGCTCCGACACGTACGTGTTCGTCAGGAGCAACAACAGGGGTTTCTGGTGGAACCGACGGCCGAACGGCGGCGCGTGGGCATCCGCCTGGCAGGACATCGGCGGCAACTGGGTATCGGATCCCGCCATGGCGGCCGACGCGAGTGGCGTCTACGTGTTCGGCCGTGGTGCCGACGACAGGCTCTGGTACTCACGCAAGTCCGGCGGGAGCTTCACCGCGCCGGTGACGCTCGACGGCAACATCGACTCCGATCCCTGTGCAGTGAGCGACCCGACCGGGACCTACGTGTTCGCGCGCGGTGCCGACCAGGCGTTCTGGTATCGACGATTCGTCGGTGGGAGCCCGGGCCCGTGGACGTCGCTCGGAGGGACCTTGACGTCTGATCCCGTCGCGTGTGGCACCCCGTCGGGCCCGATCGTGGTGGGCCGCGGCATCGACAATTCGGTCTGGGTCCGGTACGTCCTCGGGAACAACGGCATCAACACGTGGCAGTGGATCAGTGGCATCGCCACCTCCGATCCCGCCGTGTGCAGTGGTCCCGCGGGCACCTTCGTGATCGTGCGGGGCACCGACCACGCGCTCTGGTACAGCCAGTACAACGGCCTCTCATCGTGGAGCCAGTTCGCCCGGTTGGGTGCCAACTCGCTTTCGAGCCCGATCGCGATCAGCGACACCTCGGGTGCGTCGGTGCTCTTCATCGGGAGTGACAACGGTCTCCGGACCTTCCGCTTTGCGAACGGATCATGGGGCCCCGAGCAGTTCATCCGCGGTGGCTACGTTCCGGTTCGGGGTCGTACCTGATCGCGTTGTCGCGCCTCGTTGACCGCGTCTGGGCGGTGGTGGGAGCGGTCGCGCTCGTGTCGTCGGCGACGGTCTCGGTCGCCGCGTCCGAAACGACCGCGGCCGGCGCGGCGCAGGGCAACATCGTGCCGGCGCTCGCGCCGCCGAATGGGAAGGTGGCGGTCGGCGCGGTGGGAGCCGCGGTCGACGACCGCGTGGCGGTGGTGATCCAGAACGGCGGTACGAAGCCGGCCCGCATCGATCTCGTCACCGCGACGTCGACGAGTGCCGAAGGGGCGACGGTGACGCGGGCACGAAGCGTCGAGGCGTTCCCCCAAGTGGTGGCGCCGGGGGAATTGGCCCTGGCGTCGGTGCAGTTCCGCCGCACGGGTGTCCCGCCCGGCGCCCAGGTCGCGGCGAAGGTGCGGAGCACGCCGGTGAGGGCGGCGAGGGCGGCGCGGGTGCTCACGGTCAGCGCCCCCCTGCTCTCCGCGCCGCAGACCGGCGAGGTCGCGCAGACCCTCGACGCCACGGTCACGAACCTCACGACCAACTGGACGGCCCGGGGGGCGAAGGTCGCGGTGATGTGCTTCGGCGAGGCCCGCGATCCCACCACCGTCACGACCGCCCCTCTCGTGCCCGCGAAGTTGGCGCCGGGGAAGCACGCCACGATCTCCGTGCCGCTCACGCTCCTCTGCCCGACGTACCTCGTCGCGGCCCGCGCGTCCTAACGTTCCGCGCGTGGCGGTCGTCGTCGGGTTCCTCGTGGTGGGGATGGTCATCGCCATCGCCGCCTTCTTCGTGACCCGCGAGGCGACGCGCATCGCCAACGAGCCGCCGCCGGCGCTCTACCACCTCGACGACGCCCTCGCCTGGGTCGTCGAGCACGTCCCCGACGACGTCGCCGCCACCCTCACCACCGGCGACGTCCGCCGCATCCTCGAGTTCCAGATCGAGTTCTTCAAGCGCAAGGGCGTGTCGTCGAACGGGTCGACCGCGTACCCGCCGGGCACGGTGGTGATCGGGGGCTCCGAGACCGTCGACTACATCCTCGAGCGCTGCGCGGCGACGGGCGAGGCGTACCTGCCCGAGCAGGTCTACGGCGTCATCGACACGCAGCTCAGCTACCTGCGCGCCATCGGCGCGGTCGGGCCGCCCGCGGCCGACGATCTCGGATCGGGCGGAAATTTCCCCCCGCAGTGACCGCCTCCCGTGGTACAAGTTTCGGTACCAGGGAAAGGAGGTGGTCCACACGATGCATGATCAACACGGGACCCTGGAGGTGCGCGGCCGCTGAGGCAGCCACGTCAGCCACATCAGGACTGCCTGGCGGAATCCACTCCGCTGCGCCGCCACCACGACGGGTGGGAGCTGGTCCCCCCCACGAAGACCGTCCGGTGGATAACCAGAATGATCTGACGGAGGGCGCTTCGGCGCCCTCCGTCGCGCCGCCCGTGCAGTCGTGCCGTTCCGTGAGCCGACCGGTCCGCTTCGAGGAATTCCGCTACCTGGGCGACAAGCGCAAGCAGGTCGTGTACGACCTCGACACCGACGATGCCGCCGCGACCGAGGCCATCGCCGAGTTGCTGGCGTCGGAGCAGTTCGCGGCGTTCTCGCCCGACACGCTGGCCGAGGCGCGCAACCGGGGCTACCGCCCGCACGCGTCGGCGTGGCCCGCCGACGCCGACTGACCGGGATCTGCGGCGTGACCCGGCTCAGGCCGGGGGATCGACGAGTGCGGGCAGCGCCTCGACCGTGCCCTTGAGCCGGGCCTCGAACGCGACGTCGGAGAGCGCGGGCTCGCTGGGGAGCGACGCGGGGTCGTCGGGCAAGCCGTCGAGCTCGACCCACGAGGTGCAGCCGCCGTACTCGTCGGCCCACGGCACCGTGACCGGCTCGAGCAGCCGGTGCACCCGGAGCGCGAGGACCCACAGTGGGTCGCGGGACTTCCATCCGAGGCGTGATGCCGCGTAGTCGGGCGTCCACACGAGCTTCGACTCGATCGCCTCGAGCTCGGCCGCCTCGGTGATGGTCGCGACCTTCACGACGTCGGCCCAGCCCTCGATCACGATCGGCTCACCGACCGGCGCGGCGTGCGCGAGATCGATCCAGTGGCGGTACGGCTCCTTGAGGAGCTCGGCCTTCTGGTGCTCCGCGGTCGGGTAGAGCCAGAAGCGCGTGGACTGGACGGTGAAGTGGCGACCGTCCTCGCGGATCCCGCCCTTGCGCACGTCGAGGATCTGCTCGCCCTCGAGCAGCGCGTGCACGACGACCGCCCATTCCTTGCACGCCCATTTCCCGGCGGGAGGGTCCATGTGTCCACAATAGGCGGGCCATGGACGACACGATCCTGTCCGGTGACCTCCGATTGTCGGCCCACGTGGCTGTCCCCAGCACGCCCGGGCCGAGCCTCGGGCTCGTGCTCTGCCACGGGCTGCCCAATCCGCCGCGTGGGGCGGCGACCGTGGGTACGACCTATCCCGACCTCGCCGACCACATCGCGCACGAAGCCGGATGGGTGGTGCTCACGTTCAACTTCCGCGGCACCGGGACCTCCGAGGGCGACTTCTCGGCGCGCGGCTGGCTCGACGACCTGCGCAACGCGGTGCGCGTCGTGCACGCGCGCGACGACGTGCGGGGCGTGTGGGTCGCGGGCTTCGGCCATGGGGGCACCTTCGCGGTGTGTGAGGCGGCCGACGACCACCTGGTGCGCGGGGTCGCGACCATCGCGTCGCCGAGCACGCTGCGCGACTGGGCGCAGGATCCCGGGCGTCTGCTCGCGCACACGCGGTCGATGGGCATGATCCGCACCGAGGGGTTCCCCGCCGACGCCACCGGGTGGGTGCGCGACATCGGCCGTATCGACGCAGTTGCCGCCGCGCACCGGCTCGACCGCCGTCCGCTGCTCGTGCTCCACGGCGTCGAGGACGTCGAGGTGCCCCTCGCCGACGCCCGTGGCCTCGCCGACGCCGGCCGGCCGAACTCGGAGCTGCGGGTGGTGCAGGGCGCCGGTCACCGGCTGCGCCACGACCCGAGGGCGATCGCAACCCTCCTCGGGTGGCTCGCCCGCCAGGTCCCGAGCGGCACGCCGCTCGACGTGCCGGCCGACGCCCGCCCGACCTGACTGAACCCTGCGCGACACCCCGGACTGGTCTCTGATTCAGGAATCGCTCGTGCGCGTCGCCTGGTGCAACTGCCTCGCGAAGCGACGCGTGCGACGGAACCGAGCGCGCGCGAGCACGTAGCCGAATTCCAGGCCCGTCTCGTGCGAAGCGAGCCGGTCCACCAACTTCCAGCGGTGGTCGAGCTCGTTCGAGCAGTAGCGGAGGACATCCGGGAATTCGTCGTCGGTCCAGCAGTGCACGTGTATGGATCGGCTGCGGTGCCATTCGAACAGCTCGGATCGCTCGAGCGGATCATCGGACAGTACGAAGGTCGGGCCCTGGTCCGCACCGAGGAGGAACTCCGTCATGTGAGCGTCGTCGGGTGTGGTCGCGCCGACTTCGTGATCACGGATCAGGCACGACAGCGGCGTGGGTTCTCGATCGCGGTCGAAGGTGTACCTCCGGTCCGGAAGGAGGACGAGGAGGACACCCCCGACGCGCAGCACACGGTGGGCTTCGTCCAAGAAGCGCAGCGGATCGGCGAGATGCTCGAGCACGTGCGAGCAGATCACGAAGTCTTGACTCCCGGAGTCGATCGCCCGGAGTCCGTCGGTATCGAGGTCGGCGATGACGTCGGGCTTGACGAACCCGAAGTCACGCGGCAACTCCGGGAAGAGCCTGGAGTGATCGTCAATCGTCAGCCGGTCGACGTAGCGAACCGTCACCCCGTCGGGCACGCCCAACGGCGTACCGCCGGGCCCGACCTCGATGCCGCTACCGAACAGGTTGCTGCTCAGACCCTCGCGGCTGCTCACCCCTGACCCCCGATGGCGACTGCAGGGTGAGCCTACCCACGGTCGCCGAGAGCGTGGGCGGTACCGCACTGCTAGGGCGTCCGGGCGGCGGCGAGGACGTCGTCGAGCGTGCGCCCGAGGTCGAACTCGGGTGCCCACCCGGTGTCGGCGACGAGCTTCGTGGGTCGCCGACGAGCACCGGCACGTCGACCGGGCGGACGAGCTCGTCGTTCGTAACGACCCGCAGCGGGCGCGTCGGCGCGTGCGATCAGGTCCGCGGCGAGATCGCCGACGCGGACGCCGCGACCCGAGCACACGTTGTAGGCCTCGCCGGGCGTGCCCCGTTCGACCAGCAACGCGTACGCGCGCACGACGTCGCGCACGTCGCTGAAGTCGCGCACGGGGTCACCGTTGCCGAGCACGATCTCGTCGGCGTCCCTCACGTTCCGCCGCCGACGATGCGCGCGGCCAGCCCGGGCACCAGGAAGGTCGGAGCTTGGCCCGGTCCCGTGTGGTTGAAGGCACGGGTGCAGATCACGGCGAGACCGTGCTCCCGGTGCGCGGTCGAGCGCGACGGGCTCGGCCGCGACCTTGCTCTCGCCGTAGGGCGTCATCGGCCGGAAGCGGTGTCGACTCGACGACGGGCAGGTCGTCGGGCTCGACCGCGCCGTACTGCTCCGGCGCTCCCGACGACGAGCACGCGACCCGACCCCGGCGCGCACACACGCGTCGAGCACGGTGGAGGTACCGTCGACGTTGACCCGGGTGAGCTGGTCGCCGTCGCGCCACGACGCGCCGACGTGACTACGGGCCGCGAGGTGGTAGAGCACGTCGGGTTGCTCCGACGGAGATGCGCTGCAGCACGGTGTCGTGGTCGGTGATGTCGAGGGGCGCGCGTACCGTCGACGATCGAGCGGCGACGACCTCGATCGCCACGGGTGGTGAGGTGTGCGGCGAGATGCCGACCGACGAATCCACGGGCGCCGGTGATCGCGGCCTTCACGTCGCGATCCGGTGATACAGCGCCGCGAGCTCGTCGGCCATTCGGTCCACGAGAAGCGATCGAGGCGTGCGGTCGCCCTCGCGCGACGAGGCTCCGGCGCCGATCGTCGTCGTGCACCGCGGTGTGCAGCGCGGCGGCGAGCGCGTCGACGTCGTCGGGGTCGACGAGCAGCGCGGCGTCGCCGACGACCTCGGGGATCGCGCCGCACCGTCGAAGCGACGACCGGGACGCCCGCGACCATCGCTTCGAGCGGCGGGAACCCGAAGCCCTCGTAGCGCGACGGGTACGCGAGTGCCGCGGCCCCGGCGAGCAGGTCGCGGCGGACGGTGTCGGCGACGTAGCCCAGACGCGTGCACGCGCCCGCCGTGCTGCGCCGCGGTGCGGGCCTCGGTGAAGGCGTCGGCGCCCCACCCGTCGCGTTCCCGCGATCACGAGCGCGAGGTCGGGGTCGTCCGTCGGCCGACGGCGTCGAACGCGCGCACGAGGACCGGGAGGTTCTTGCGGGGCTCGATGGTGCCCACGAACGAGCACGTAGCGCTCGGCGCCCGCGGCGCGGCGTCCGGCGGTGGCGTCGCCGCCCGCGGTGGCGGGCACTCCCGGGTAGACGCGCACGACGCGCTCGGCCGGGACCGCGAACGTCTGGGTGATCTCGGCCGCGACGCGTCGCTCGTCGCGTGGATCCACGCGCCCCGCGGCGATGGCACGGTCGAGCAGCGCGCGGGTACTGCAGCGCGTCGGCGGTGCACAGCTCGGGGAAGCGGACGAACCCGAGGTCGTACACCGACACGACGGATCGGCGCGCGGGTCGGTGGCCCGACGTAGTTGGTGGCGTGCACGACGTCGACCGGTCCGGTCCATCGCTCGATGCGCGGATGCTCGGCGCGCAGCCACGCCTGGCGCGCGAACCGTGCCGGGATGGGCGCGGTCGCGGCCCGCACGCCGGCGGGCACGACGCCACGCAGGTCGTGGCGGCCGCGCCAGGTGAGTGCGTAGGCGGTGACCTCGAGGTCGGTGCGGGTCGCGAGCCCGGAGGTGAGCCCGGCGACGACCTCGCCGATCCCGGTGCGCGGCCCGAGCAGCGGCGTGCCGTCGAGCGCCAGACGGATCATCGACTCAGCGGCGTGCGATCAGATCTCGAGCGGCTCGTGCTCGATGGCCTCGACGAGGAGGCTGAGGCTCTCGGGACCCTGGCTGCGCAGCTGCAGCACCAGGAAGACCGCCATCATCGCGGCGGCGGTCGCGCACCCGCCGAGGTAGCCGAGCTCGGCCCGCAGGAAGAGGTCGTCGACCGTCGCCGAGCTGCCGAGCGCCATGACGCCGACGCAGATGCACCAGCCCCACGCGTCCACGCGATGAGGGCGCGGCCGTGGCCGAGCAGCGCGATCAGCGCCTGGGCCAGGGTGAGGGCGAAGATGAACGCCGCGCTCCCGAGGAACAGCAGGGTGAGGTCGCGGCTGCCGAGGTTGAACTTGTCGCCGAAGAGGATCTCGCCGACGGTCGGGCCGATGGTGGCGCCCATCACCACGCCGAGCGCACCGACGCCGACGACGATGAGCACGAGCTTCTTCAGGCCCGAGCGGAAGTCGGCGTGCTTGCCCGCGCCCGAGAGCGCGGCCAGCTTCGGCAGCAGCGCGGCCTGGATCGCCTGGAACAGGAGGATCGGGATGCGGGCGATGAAGAAGCCGACGATGAAGTCGGCGGCGGCGTCGCGCTCGATCCTGCCCTGCGCGAGCACGAGCACGCCGAGGGCGGCGGCGTAGCTCAGGGCCTGCGCGGCCAGCGAGCCGAGGAAGAGGAGCGTGAGGTTGGTCGACAGCTCCGACCACTCGGCCTCGGGGCCCGGCTCGACGAGTCCGTGCTCACCCCGGATCGACACGAGCGAGGCGAGCACCGGCGGGATGGCCAGCGCGAGCCCGTACCAGACGAGGTCGTCGATGCCGGCGGCGTAGAGCACGATGACCGGCAGGATGCGGAAGATGCCCTCGGCGCCGAGGATCATCCCGTAGGGACCGAAGCGCCCGTTGCCCGAGAGCGTGCCCCGGGTGATGTGCTGCACCGCGTAGGTGCCGAGCGCGATCACGAAGCAGACGAGCAGGACCTCCTGCCCGTGGAACAGCCGGTCGGTGAGCCCGAACACCAGGCAACGCCGACGATCGAGAAGGCCATGAGCGATCCCGGCGAGGACGGCGCCCGCGTTCGCCGCCTTGCGGACCACCGGTCCGCCGCCGATCTCGCGGGAGCGGCGGTCGGCGACCGCCCGGCCGACCTCCTGCTCGAGGGGGAGGAAGAACCCGGGCGCGACGACGAACACGAGGATCCACAGGCCGTTCAGCGCGGCGTACTCGGACTTGGTGAGGCCCTTGAACGCGAGGATCTGGAAGCCGTAGGCGGTGATGCCGGAGATCAGGAGGCCGAGGCCGACCGCGTAGGTGCCCTCGGGGACCGGCAGCTTGCGGGCAGCCTCGATGAGCCGTTGTGCGCGCTGCGACATGCTCGTCGACTCGGGTGTCGTGCTCGACAAGGGACCTACTACTCGAAACGGGGTCGGGGAAGCGGCGACCGCCCGGCGAGTCAGCATATCGGGGCCATCGCGCCGGTTCCGAGTACCGGCGGGACCCGCCGATGGCGCGAGGATGAGGCTTCGTGAGTACCCGGACCCTGCTCATCCTCGCCGCCATCACCGGTGTGGCCATCCTCACCGCCGGCGCGGTCCAGATCCTGCTCGCCCGCTGACTCCGGGACCCCTGGGAGGGGCGGGTCAAGCCGGTGCCCGTACCGGTCGAGTGAATCTTCGGGAACCGAGGGACCAGACTCGGGGTTCCGCCTGGAAGAATGGCGGAGTCCGCACGTGACGACCGGACTGGCGCCGTGGCGCGCCGGCCGGAGAGCTTCGAGGAGGTGGCCGTCCTGGCCGAGCAATTCGACATCGTGGTCCTCGGCGGTGGTCCGGCCGGCTACGCGACCGCGCTGTACGGGGCCGCGGCCGGGCCTGAACATCGCGCTCGTGGAGGAGGACCGGGTCGGCGGGACGTGCCTCCACCGGGGCTGCATCCCGGCCAAGGAGCTCCTCCAGACGGCCGAGGTCCTGCGCACGATCCAGCGCGCCCCCGACTTCGGCGATCGACGCCGGCGTGCCCACGCTCGACCTCGCCCGCTCGCAGGCCCGCAAGCAGGAGGTCGTCGACCGCCTCACCAAGGGCCTCGAGTCGCTGCTGAAGGGCCGCAAGGTCACCGTCTACAACTCGCGCGGTGAGATCGCCGACGTCGCCGCGCACACCGGTCCGTCTCGCCGACGGCACCGAGGTCGCAGGGCGACAACCTCGTGATCGCCACGGGCTCGACGCCGCGCTCGCTGCCCGGCCTCGACTTCGACGGCACGCGCGTGCTCTCGTCCGACCACGTGCTCGAGCTCACCGAGGTGCCGCCGCGGGTCGCGATCATCGGTGGCGGCGTGATCGGCGCCGAGTTCGCGTCGATGCTCGTCGACATGGGCAGCGAGGTCACGGTGCTCGAGGCGCTGCCGCGCATCCTCGCCCCGACCGACGTCGACGTCGGCAACGTGGTCACCCGTTCGTTCAAGAAGCGTGGCGTCAACGTGCAGACGTCGGCGCGCGTCACCGGCATCGAGGGATCACGCGCGAGCTCACGGTCACGTGGGAGACCGACGCCGGTGAGCAGTCGGTCGTCGTCGACAAGATCATCGTGAGCGTCGGGCCGCGCGCCGCTGAGCGAGGGCTTCGGTCTCGAGGAGCTCCGACGTCGAGGTCGACGACCGCGGCTTCGTCGTCGTCGACGACCAGCTGCGCACGAACGTCGCCGGCGTGTTCGCCGCGGGCGACGTCGTCGACACGCCGCAGCTCGCGCACGTGGGCTTCGCCGAGGCGATCGTGATCGTGAAGACCATCCTCGGCGAGCCGGTCACCCCGGTCGACTACGAGAAGGTGCCGTGGGTCGTGTACTGCCAGCCCGAGGTCGCGTGGTGCGGCCTCACCGAGGAGCAGGCGCGGGAGCGCGGGCCACGACGTCGTGGTCGACGACCCACCGGTTCGCCGGCGACGCCCGGGCGATGATCCTCGGCGACACCGAGGGCCTGGTGAAGCTGGTCACCGACGCCGACGGCGCTGCTGCTCGGCGTGCACCTCGCGGGGCCGTGGGCCACCGAGCTGCTCGGCGAGGGCTACCTGAGCGTCAACTGGGAGGCGAACACCGCCGACATCGCCGCGCTCGTGCACCCGCACCCGACGCTCAGCGAGGTGTTCGGCGAGGCGGCGCTCGCGCTCACCGGGCGCCCGCTGCACTGACGGCACCGATCCGACCCGCCACCCGAGGAGAACGCAGTGGACGTGACGATGCCCCAACTCGGGGAGACGGTCACGGAAGGCACGATCACGCGCTGGCTGAAGCAGGTCGGCGAGCACGTCGACGCCGACGAGCCCCTGTTCGAGGTCTCCACCGACAAGGTCGACTCGGAGGTGCCCGCGCCGGTCGCCGGCGTGGTCTCCGAGATCCTGGTGCCCGAGGGCGAGACGGTCGAGGTGGGGACGCGCCTCGCGGTGCTCGGCAACGCCGCCGCTGCCGCCGCGGCTCCGGCCGCGCCTCCGTGCGCGGCGCCCGAGCCCGAGCCGGAGCCCGACCCGCCGGAGCCGGCAGCCGGCAGCCGGAACCCGAGCCCGGCACCGCCCGCGGTGGTGTCCACCGCCGCGAGCCCGGCCCGAGCGGCGCCCGTCGCCGCGGTCGCGTCCGGCGGCGACCCGGAGCCACCGACGACACCACCCTCACCTCGCCGATCGTGCGCCGCCTCGTCGCCGAGCACGGCCTCGACCCGAGCACCATCCAGGGGCAGTGGCCCGGGCGGGCGCATCACCCGCAAGGACGTGCTCGACGCCGCCCACGGCAACCGGGGATCTGCCGCTCCCGCGGCCCCCGCGCCGGCGCTCGCGTTCACCCCCGAGCCCACGCCGACGCCGGTGCCCGCGCCGGAACCGACGCCCGTGCCCGAGCCCGAGCCGTCGCCGTCACCGGTGCCGGCGCCCGAACCGGAGCCGGCGCCCGCGCCGGTGCCGGCCCCGATCCTCGGTGTCGCCGCCGCGCCCTCGGGCGGTCGTGACGAGACCATCCCGTTCGACAACATCCGCCGTCGCACCGCCGAGCACATGGTGCGGTCGAAGGCCACGAGCGCGCACGTGTACACGTCGATCGAGGTCGACTACGAGCGGGTCGAGCGCGTCCGCTCCGCCCACCAGGCCGCGTGGAAGGCGAGTGAGGGCTTCTCGCTCACCTACCTGCCGTTCATCGCGCGCGCGTTCTGCGACACCGTGCGCGACTTCCCGCGCGTGAACGCGAGCGTCGGCGACGACGCGCTGGTCGTCCACCACGACGTCAACCTCTCGATCGCGGTCGACCTCGACTTCGAGGGCCTCGTCGCACCGGTCATCCGCGCCGCCGACGGCAAGCGGCTCCGGCTGATCGCCCGCGAGGTGCACGACCTCGCCGCCCGTGCTCGCACGAAGAAGCTGGTGCCCGACGACGTGCTCGGGGGCACGTTCACGATCACCAACCCGGGCCCGTTCGGCACCTACGCGACCTTGGCGATCATCAACCAGCCCCAGGTCGCGATCCTGTCGACCGACGGGATCAAGAAGCGGCCGGTCGTCATCACCGGTCCCGACGGCGACGACACCATCGCCATCCACCACACCGGCCTCCTGGTGCTCACGTGGGACCACCGTGCGTTCGACGGCGCGTACGCGGCGGCGTTCCTGCGAGGGATGCGCTCGGTGCTGGAGCAGCACAACTGGGAAGACGAGCTCGACTGATGCTCCGCGCGCGATGGCTCGGTCGGGTGCCCTACGGCGACGCCGACCAGTTGCAGCGGGCGCTCCACGAGCGTGCCGCCGACGACTACCTCCTGCTCCTCGAGCACCCGCACGTCTACACGCTCGGCACCAGCGCCGACCCCGCCCACGTGCTGGTCGACCCGGCCGCGGTGGGTGCGCAGCTCGTGCACGCCGATCGCGGTGGCGACGTCACGTACCACGGTCCCGGTCAGCTCGTCGGTTACCCGATCGTCACGCTGCCCGAGTGGCGCGACGGCCTGCGCGACGTCGTCGCCTACGTCCGGCTCCTCGAAGACGTGCTGATCGCGGCGCTGGCGGGGTTCGGGATCACCGCGCACCGCGAGCCCCGGCTCACC
Source organism: uncultured Actinomycetes bacterium (assembly GCA_963725775.1). GTDB lineage: Bacteria > Actinomycetota > Acidimicrobiia > IMCC26256 > DASPTH01 > DASUAS01. The sequence goes on along the minus strand of CAVRZT010000003.1, from coordinate 292,432 downwards.
GGCGTCTGGGTCGGCGACGACAAGATCGCGGCGATCGGGGTGAAGGTGGCGCAGGGGCGCACCCGGCACGGCTTCGCGCTCAACGTCGACCCCGACCTCGCCATGTTCGACCACATCGTGCCGTGCGGCATCCGCGACCGGGGCGTCACGTCGATGGCCGCGCTGCTGGGCGACGCGCCCGAGATGCGCGCCGTGGTCGACGCGGTCGTCGTCCAGTTCTCGGTGCGCGTCTCGGGTGTCGACGGCAGCGTCGAGCGCCAGGACGTCGTGTGGCGCGAGCACCCCGACGACCTCAGCGCGTTCACGCGGGCGGCGATGACCGGCGACGCGACACGGCCGGGAGATTCGCCGGTGCGCCTCCTCGGTCGCCTGGCCGAGGCCGGGGTGCGCGACTCGGTCGACGGGTCCGGCGCGCGCCGGCCCGAATGGATGCGGGTGAAGGCCGACCTCGGCGCGAACTTCCGCGAGACCAAGCGGCTCGTGCAGCAGCTCGATCTCCACACCGTGTGCGAAGAAGCCGGGTGTCCCAACATCTACGAGTGCTGGGCCGACCACACCGCGACGTTCATGATCCTGGGTGAGCGGTGCACGCGCGCCTGTGGGCTTCTGCCTGGTCGACACGCGCAAGCCGTTGCCGCTCGATCCCGACGAACCCCGACGGGTCGCCGACGCGGTCGACCACGTTGGGCCTCGAGCACGCGGTGATCACGAGCGTCGCGCGCGACGACCTCGCCGACGGCGGTGCCGCCGCGTTCGCGGCCACCATCGCGGCGATCCGCGCCGTCAATCCGGCGACCCGCGTCGAGGTGCTGATCCCCGACTGCAAGGGCGATCCCGCCGCGCTCGACGTGATCTTCGCGGCACGGCCCGACGTGCTGAACCACAACCTCGAGACGGTGGCCCGGCTCCACCGGGCCGCCCGGCCGTCGGCCGCCTACGCCCGGTCGCTCGCGCTGCTGGGCCGTGCCGCCGATGCGGGTCTGCTCACGAAATCGGGCATCATCCTGGGGATGGGAGAAACCGCCGACGAGGTGCGCGGCGCGATCGCCGACCTCCGCAACGTCGGCGTCGACGTGCTCACGCTCGGGCAGTACCTGCGGCCGTCGCGCCAGCACCTGCCGGTCGCCCGCTGGTGGACGCCGGCGAGTTCGCCGAGCTGGGAACGTACGCCGAGGGCCTCGGCTTCGGCCACGTGGAGGCGGGGCCGCTCGTGCGCTCCAGCTACCACGCCAAGCGGGCCACCGCTGCTCCCTCCGGGGTCTGACGTGTACGCGGACGCGCATGGCGCGGGCGCGGGCGCGCATGCGCGAGCTCGGCGTCGACGTGCTGCTGCTCTCGACCGGCGCCGACCTGCCGTACCTCACCGGCTACGAAGCGATGCCGCTCGAGCGGCTCACGATGCTCGTGCTCCCGCGCCGACGGCGACGCCGTGCTCGTGATCCCGCGCCTCGAGGCGCCCCGGGTCGTCGAGCGCCCCGACGCGTTCGAGTTGTTCCCGTGGGACGAGACCGACGATCCCGATCGACGTCGTGGCCGGCATGGTCGAGGGGTTCAGCGGCCGCGAGCAGCTCGGCGGCGATCGGCGACCACACCTGGGCCCGGTTCGTCCTCGATCTCCAGGACGCGCTGCCCGACGTCGCGCTTCCGCCGTGCGACCGACGTCACCGGGCCGCTCCGGGTCGTGAAGGACGCCGCCGAGATCGAGGCCCTCCGCGCCGCCGCACGCGTCGTCGACGACGTCGCCGCGGTGATGCGCGACACGTCCGTTCGCGGGACGCACCGAGCTCGACGTGCACCGCGAGCTGGTCGAGCGCATGCTCGAAGGCGGGCACGAGCGCGCGAACTTCGCCATCGTCGCCGCCGGGGCGAACGCGGCGAGTCCCGCACCACGACCCCAGCGACCGCGTCATCGCCGACGGCGACGTCGTGCTCTGCGACTTCGGCGGCACCATGCACGGGCTACTGCTCCGACATCACGCGGATGTTCGTGGTCGGCGACCCGGAGCCCGAGGTGCGCGACGCCTACGCGGTGCTCGTCGAGGCCCAGGAGGCGGGCGTGCGTGCCGCCGACCGTCGGTGCCCGCGTGCGAGGCGGTCGACGCCGCCGCCCGCTCGCGTGATCACCGACGCCGGCTACGGCGACTACTTCGTGCACCGCACCGGTCACGGCATCGGCACCGAGGCCCACGAGGACCCCTACGTGGTCGCCGGGCAACACCACGCCGCTCGTTCCCGGGCACGCGTTCAGCGTCGAGCCCGGGCATCTACCTGCCCGGGCGCTTCGGTCTGCGGCTCGAGGACATCGTCGTCGCCACCGACGCGGGCCCGGAGCGTCTCAACCACGCCGCGCGCGATCTCGCGTCCGTGGAGTAGGCGGTGCAGCTCGATCTGGCGACGGTGCTCGCGCAGTGGGCGACGGGCGGGCTGTTCTTCTGCTGGGTGACGACCCGCCGGCGCGAGGTCGGCATCGGCTACGGCTGGTTGCTGCGCATCTCGTTCGGGGTGATGGCGGTGCTGTCGGTCGTCGCCGGGCGCGGGCGACGCCGGCACCGGCGCCGCGATCCGCAACGTCTTCACCGCGCTGATGGCACTGGCGGCCGGTGTCGCCCTGCTCCAGTCCTACGTGCGCCGGGCTGCGGGTGTGCGAGGCCAGCGTGAGGTCCGGGCCGAGCGCGCCGCGCGCGTCGCCTCGATGACCGGCGACGCACCGCAGGACGACGATGGCGATGACGACGATCCCGAAGCGTCGCCCGAGTTCGATCCGCGCCTCGACCTCATCGCCCCGGTCGCCGGGCGTGATCGCGCTGTTCGGCGCGGCGTCGTTCGTGGGCGGCGACTACGCCCTCAGCCTGGCCCGCCTGCAGGTGGGAGCGTTCTTCCTCGGCGCGGTGTCGGACGCGATGCTGCTCGGGCACTGGTACCTCGTGCAGCCGGGCCTCGGCCGCGACCCGATCCGGGAGCTGGTGAAGGCGGTCGCGGTCGCTGTGGCCGTTCGAAGTGATCGTGTACCTCATCCCCGTCGGGATGGTCGTCGGTGCTCAACGGCACCGTCGACGACGGCTACGGCGGGCTGATGGGGTGGATGTGGGTCGTCGCCGTGTTCACGACGATCGGCCTCGTGATCGCCACCTGGTACGCGCTGAAGGAGCGGTCGTACTCGGCGGTGATGGCGGCGACCGGCTTGCTGTACCTCGCCATCCTCACCGGCTTCGGCATGGACCTCCTGCCCCGGGCGTTGCTCGGCTGACCCGTCCGGAAGTCGGTGAGGGCAGTCCGATAGCGTGGGGGAGCAATGTCTCGATTGCAGGAGTTCGCGGGAACCCAGGATCTCGCGCTCAACCTCACCCTTCGCGAGCTGCGGGGACGCTACAAGAAGTCGGTCCTCGGCTGGACCTGGTCGCTGCTCAACCCGCTGGCGACCGTCCTCATCTACTCGCTCGTCTTCAGCTACTTCCTGAAGATCGAGCCGCCGGTCGGCGACCCGAGCGGGTTGCACTCGTTCGCGCTGTTCCTGCTGTGCGCGCTCATCCCCTGGAACTTCTTCCAGAACGGCCTCAACATGGGCCTCGGCGCGCTGTCGGCAACGGGAACCTCATCAAGAAGGTCTACTTCCCCCGCGAGTTGCTGGTCGCGTCGGCGATCGGCGTCGCTCGTGGTCACGATGCTCATCGAGCTCGGCGTGCTCTGCGCCATCCTGCTGCTCGCCGGGAACATGGTGCTCCCGTGGATCCCGGTCGTGCTCGTGACTGGTCGTGATCGAGACGGTCTTCGTGTTCGGCATCGCGCTCGTGCTGTCGGTGTGCAACGTGTACTTCCGCGACGTCCAGCACCTCGTCGCCATCATGTTGCAGGTGCTCTTCTACACGGTGCCCGATCGTGTACCCGATCCGCTACGTGCCCGTGCACGCCACGGTGTTCGGCGTGGAGATCCCGCTGCTGCGCATCTACAGCCTCAACCCGCTGGTGCGGTTCGTCGGTGCTTCCGCGACGTCGCTCTACGACCTCCGGTTCCCGCCGCTGTTCGACCTCCTGTACATCGTCGCTGTGGGCGATCGGCGCTGCTCGTCGTCGGCATGTGGGTGTTCTCGCAAGCTCGACCGCCGCCTCGCCGAGGAGGTGTGACGGTGGACGCCGCCGATCTCGGTCGACGACGTCTGGAAGAAGTTCCGGCTCTACGACGAGCGCAACCAGTCGCTCAAGGCCGCGGTCATGCGAGGTCGACGCGCCCGCTACCGCGAGTTCGAGGCGCTCGAAGGGCGTGTCGTTCGAGATCCCCGAGGGTGACACCTTCGGGCTCATCGGCGAGAACGGCTCGGGCAAGAGCACGCTGCTCAAGTGCATCGCCCGCATCCTGCGGCCCGAGCGAGGCAGCATCCGCGACCGACCGGGCAAGATCTCGGCGCTGCTCGAGCTCGGTGCCGGGTTCCACCCCGAGCTGTCCGGGCGCGAGAACGTGTACCTCAACGGCGCGATCCTCGGGATGTCGAAGAAGCAGCTCGACGCCCGCTTCGACGAGATCGTCGAGCTTCGCGGGGCTCGAGCGAGTTCATCGACTCGCCGGTGAAGAACTACTCGTCGGGCATGTACGTACGTCTCGGGCTTCTCGGTCGCGATCAACGTCGATCCCGACATCCTGCTGGTCGACGAGGTGCTCGCGGTCGGCGACGAGGCAGTTCCAGCGCAAGTGCTCCGAGAAGTTCGCCGAGCTCAAGGAGAGCGGCAAGACCATCGTCATCGTGTCGCACGCGCTCGGCGCCGATGCGTACCCTGTGCGACGAGCTCGCGCTGCTCGAGCACGGCAACCTCGTCGACCGTCGGTCCGTCCGAGCGAGGTGATCGACGAGTACCTCGCCGAGGTGCACGAGGACCGCATCGAGGACGGGAGCACGGCAGCCGATGGGGTTCCGGTGAGGGCGCGCATCGAGCACGTTCGAGCTCCTCGACGCGTCGGGCGACGACGGTGACCACCGTCCGCACCGGCGACCCGGTGACGTTCCGTCTCCATACAGCACCAAGGAGCCGATCGACAGCCGGTCGTTCGGCTTCGGGATCCACACGCTCGACGGCATGCACGTCACCGGACCGAACACCCGTGACCAGGCCTCGTGCTGCGGCATCCGGCCCGGGACGGGGCACGTCGACCTCCAGATCGACCGCGCTGCATGCTCGTCCGGGGCATCTACGACGTGAGCGTCTCGATCTTCGACTACTCGTGCTCCACCCGTACGACTTCCGGCACCGGTCGTTCCGCTTCGACGTGGAGCTGGGAGAGCCGCGCGAGCAGTTCGGCGTCGTGACGCTCGGTGGGACCTGGGAGGGTGCTGAGTTGGAGAGCACATCGTGACGACGTGTCGACGCGGAGTTGTCACGGGCTGCCGTTCGACCAGTACCAGAGGTACGCACTGGTCACGACGGTTGCTCGACGAGCTGCAGGTGCGGATCGGGCGCTCGTGTGCTCGATGTCGGTGGCGGCCCGGGGCCGATCGAGAGGTTCCTGCCCGATCGGTGGACGGTCGTGGCCGACATCGGGCAAGTCCCGACGAGGCCGGTTCGTGATCGCCGATGGCGACGTTCCTCCCGTTCGCCGGCGACTCGTTCGATGCGGTGGTCACGTTCGACACGCTCGAACACGTCGCCGCGGCCAAGCGCCCCGGACTTCTCTCGGAGCTGCGGCGGGTCTCGCGGGGCATCGTCGTGGTGGCGGCGCCGTTCGCCACCGAGCACGTCGAGCTCGCCGAGGATGCGGTCGAGCGAGTTCTTCGCGGCCCGGTGGGGGACGCCGCATCCGATCCTGACGAGCACCGCGAGTGCGGCCTCCCCGAGCCTCGCGGCGGCCGAGGCGGACTTCCGCGCCGCGAGCTGGTCGACCTGCACGCTTCCCGTGCGGCTTCCTGCCGCGCTGGCTCGCGGCGATGCTCGTCCACGACGAGATGCGAGCGAGCGGTCTCCCCGACCTCGCGAAGCTGCACGAGATCTACAACCGTTCCGTCGAGCCGTCCGACACCCGCGAGCCGGCGTACCGACACGTCATCGTGGCGTGCGCCCCGGGGAGCACCGCCGTCCTCGACCCGCTGCCGGCGCGCTACGTCACTCCGAGCGACACCGCCACCGCGCAGACTGCGGTGCAGGCGATCGTCGCTGCCGTGCTCGAGCAGAGGCTCGGGGGAGTGCTGCACTCGGGAGAACGGGTCGCGCTCCAGGTCGAGCTCGATCGTCCGCGCGAGCACGCCGCGGGGCTGGAGCGTGCCGTTGCCGATCGCGACGCGCATCTGATCGAAGTCCGGGAGCAGCGCGACGCCCTGGCCGCAGCGCTCGAGCGCCGGTCGCAGTCGTTCCCCACCCGGGCGGTCCGACGCCTGCGACGCAACGTCGGGAGCGGCGGATGACCTCCACCGATCCGACCGTCAGCGTGGTCGTCGTGAACTACCGCGGACGCCGACGACACGATCGCGTGCATCGAGGGCCTGCGCGAGCTCGACTGGTCACGGGATGCGCTCGAGATCATCGTGGTCGACAACGCGTCCGGCGACGGGAGCGCGGCACGCATCCGCGAGGCCGCGCCCCGACGTGACGTTGGTGGCGAGCAACACCAACACCGGGTTCGCAGGTGGCTGCAACCTGGGAGTCGCACACGCAACCGGGCGAGTACCTCGCGTTCATCAACAACGACGCGCGTCCCGACCCGCAATGGCTGCGCGCAGCCGTCGCGGTGCTCGAGGCGCACGGATCGATCGCGTGCGTCGCCAGCAAGGTGCTCGACTGGGAAGGCGAGACCATCGACTTCGTCGACGCCGGGCTCTCGTTCTACGGACACGGCTTCAAGCTCAACGTCGGTGCGCCGGCGGACGCGACCGGTCGGCGACGAGCACGACGTGCTGTTCGCTTCCGGCGCGGCGATGGTGATCGATGCCGCAGTGTTCCGAGAGGTCGGCGGCTTCGACGAGCGGTACTTCATGTTCTTCGAGGACGTCGACCTCGGTTGGCGGCTGTGGCTCCTCGGCTACGAGGTTCGCTACGTGCCCGCCTCGCTCGTCTACCACCGGCACCACGTCTCGATGGGTGACGTCGGAGCGTGGCGCGAGCACTACCTGCTCGAGCGCAACGCGCTCTTCACCATCTACAAGAACTACGACGACGAGAACCTCGCCCGCGTGCTGCCGGCCGCGCTGGCGCTCGCGGTCCGTCGCGGCGTCGCACTCGGGGGCGACGATCCTCATTCGCTCGATCTCAGCCGCTCAGCGGTCGATGACGGAGCGCGGCAGGAGACCCACAAGCAGACCCTGGCGGCGACCTTCGCGGTCGACGCCTTCATCGAGTCGCTGCCCTCCCTCGCCGACGAGCGCGGCGCGCGTGCAAGCCGGTCGGCGCCGTCCCGACGGCGAGATCCTCCGACTGTTCCGCAAGCCGCTCCAGCCGAACATCGAGCATCCCTACTTCCGTCGACGGCTTCGATGCCGCGGTGGAGGCATTCGGGATCGTGGAGATGTTCTCGGCCCGTCGTCGGATCGTGGTGGCGACCGGTGACACGCTGCAACCGGCGATGGCCGGCCCGGCGATCCGGGCCTGGCAGATCGCGCTGCGCGTTGTCACGCGAGCACGACGTGGAGCTCGTCAGCACCACGCAGTGCTCGGGTCTCGAACACCCCGACTTCCGCGTGCGCAAGGTCAGCGCCCACGAGCTGCGGTAGCTGGTCGACTGGTGCGACGTCGTGGTCTTCCAGGGTCACGTGATGTTCGAGCACCCGTCGATCGAAGCATCCAGCAAGATGGTGCGTCGTCGACATCTACGACCCGTTCCACCTCGAGCAGCTCGAGCAGGCCCGCGATCTCGGGCAAGCAGCACCGTCGCCAGGTCGTCCAGTCCGCGACCGACGTCCTCAACCAGCAGCTTGCTCGGGGCGACCTCTTCACCTGTGCGCGAGCTCCAAGCAGCGCGACTTCTGGCTCGGACAGCTCGCCGGCGGTCGGGCGGATCAACCCGCTCACCTACGACGCCGACGAGACGCTGCGGCGATCTCGTGACGATCGTGCCGTTCGGTGTGAGCGACGACGCCGCCCGTGCACACCCGGCCCGTGCTGCGGGGAGTGGTACCCGGAATCGGGCCCGACGACAAGATCATCCTCTGGGGTGGGGGCATCTACAACTGGTTCGATCCGCTCACGCTCCTCCGGGCGATCGACAAGCTGCGCGGCGCGCGTGCCCGATGTCCGGCTGTTCTTCCTCGGGCTCAAGCACCCGAACCCGCACGTGCCCGAGATGCGAATGGCGGTGGCGACGCGGGCCCTTGCCGACGAGCTGGGTCTCACCGACACGCACGTGTTCTTCAACGAGGGCTGGGTCGAGTACGAGGACCGTCAGAACTACCTCCTCGAGGCCGACGTCGGCGTCAGCACGCACCTCGACCACGTCGAGACCGAGTTCTCGTTCCGCACGCGGATCCTCGACTACCTCTGGGCCTCGCTCCCGGTCGTCGCGACCGGTGGCGACTCGCTCGGCGGCGCTGATCGAGACCCACGACGTCGGGTTCGACCGTGCCGGCCGGCGATGTCGACGCCCTGGAGGACGCGTTGTTCGTCCTCCTCGCCGACGAGGAACGCAACGAGGCGTGCCGGCGGAACGCAGCTGCGGTCGCCGACGAGTTCCGTTGGGCGAAGGTCCTCGGGCCGATCGTCGAGTTCTGCCGGGCCCCACGCCGCGCCCCTGATCTCGTCGATCCGGAGATGGCCGCACTGGTCGCGACCGTGCCCACCGAGCGGACCCGACGGGCGACGATCTTCTCGTACCGTCACGACACGCGGGTCATCGCCGAGCACCTCCGGTCCGGCGACTGGAAGTCGATTGTCCGGAAGCTGAAGAACCGCATCCGCATCGCGTTGAGAAGCTGAGAGGAGAGGATCCGTTGGGGGATCACGTACGCGTCGACCTGGGATGTGGCAACGCCAAGCGGCCCGGTTTCATCGGACTCGACCAGTTCCCGGGTGAGCAGGTCGACCACGTGCTCGACCTCACCAAGGATCGCTACCCGTTCGAGGACGACAGCGTCGACGAGGTGTTCTCGGCGCACTTCCTCGAGCACATCGACGAGCCGAACCACGTGTTCTCCGAGATCGGTCGCATGTGCAAGGACGGCGCCCGGATCCAGTTCTGGACGCCCTACGCCTGGACGAACGAGGCGTTCCTCTATGGGCACCTCCACAACATCACCGAGGATCTCTGGAACCAGTTCGGCGTGTTCCACCGCGACGTCTTCCTCGACATGCTGGGCGGGCGATGGCTCCTCCGCCGATTCATCTTCGTCATCGACTCCGATACGATCGATGACCTTCGGCGTCGGGGAGTCGACCTCGACTTCGCGGTGCGCTACCTCAAGGGGATCGTCAGGGAGATGGGCGTGGAGATCGACTTCTCGAGGGATCTCGCCGTCCCCGCCGTGACCCCCGCCTGGGTGTACTCGACCTCACGCTTCGGACCGACGACCCCACTCCAGACCGCCGGGACGGGCACGCCCGCGTTCGGAGCGGTCACGAGCAAGGTACGACTGGGCGCCGAGAAGATCCGGCGCAGGTTGGCGCGCCCGTCGCGCCCGTCGGAGCCGATGGAGTGATGACGTGACCGGACGACTCGGTGGCGTCTTCGCACGACGATCGCTCTCCGACGATCTCCGCGCGCACTGGGACGCGAACGGGTACCTGGTGCTCCCCGAGTTCTTCGACGTGGCGCGGATCGACGCGATGAACGCGGTCCTCGACGACGAGTGGGCGACTCGGCGGCGTTCCGACAATCCGCTGGTCATCGACGTGCTCGACGGTCCACTCGCGGATCGCCGCATGTACTTCCGCGACGTCCCGGACGAAGCACGTGACCATCCGTACAAGCTCAACGACCTCTACCTCGCACGCGACGACGTGCGCGCGCTGACCCTCGACAAGGGTCTTGCCCGCATCCTGCGCGAACTGGTCCACGGCGACATCGCGATCTGCAACTCGCTGCACTTCGAGCGAGGAAGTCAGCAGGACTACCACTTCGACACGTACTACATGCCCGGCCCGTGCGCGGACGGCCTGGTCGTCACGTCGATCTGTCTCGAGGACGTCCATGCCGATGCGGGCCCCGTGACCTACTACCCGGGGAGTCATGAGATTCCCGGGTACCGGTTCTCACACGGTGGCGTGAACGCGGTGCCGGACGAGATGTCCCAGGCGTGGACCTACGCGATGGAAGCGGTCGAGGCCCGGAACCTCGAGGCGGTGGACTTCCTCGGTCGGAAGGGCGACGTCCTGATCTGGCACGAACAGCTGTATCACGGTGGGCGCGAGATCCGCGACCGGTCGAGAACTCGTCGCAGCCTGGTCACGCACTACTGGCGTTCCGACGTGCTCGACGTCCCCGAGGGATGGGCCCTCGTGCCCGTGGACCGGCACCGCGGGTACCTCTCCCGTGCGCACCAACCGGTGGTGTGAGCGACCCGCACGCTCAACCAGTGCCGCTCACGCTCTCATCGGCCGCCACCCCGACACCACACAGCCGCGTCGTTCCGTCGGCGGGGACGCCCAGCCTCAGCCAGAGCTTCGTGGCCGAGGAGCTCACCTGCTGCGGAACGCCCCCGGGTGCCGGCCACGTGCGTGCGCTCCCGCGCGTGGGTGAGTCCGCCGCCGGCATCTGAAGTTGGGTGGAGAGCGTTCCGGTTCGGCGCGGGGTCACCCTGACGGTGCCCGGCTGATCGAACGACAGCAGCACGGTGGGATCGTCGGATCGCGGGATCACGACGACACAGGAACCCGCCGCCACCGGTGACACCCGAGCCCCGTCGGTGCCGCTGATCGTGGCGCCGCTGGTGGCCGCCGCGGGGGCTGCGGGGCCGACCACGGTCTGGAGGAACTCCGCCGCGGTGAGCCGCTCCGCTTCCGACACGTGCACGCCCCCTGGGAGCTTGCCGTCGCGCGCGAGCGCGCGCAGTTGGTCGGTGCGGAGCTCCGGGCTGAACTCCGGCGCCGGTACGTCGGAGAGGAGGGTGGCATCGGAGCGCGCGAGCCTGGCCGCGGCCATCATGCGGTGCTTGTTCTCCTGCTTGATCGGTGCGTAGACCTGGGCCTCGCTGTTGAGGGCCGAGATGCCGACGAGGCACAACAGCGCGGTCGAGACCACGACGAGCAGGACGCGCAGCGGCGTGCGGGTGAGCAACGCGGTGACCGCGAGGGCAGCGGCGGGGAGGAGCAGCGCGAGCACGGCGTAGGAGTACCTCGGGGCGCCTGCGGCATCCACGCCCAGCCCGGAGCGACGGATGTCGATCAGGAACAGGAAGAGTGGCGCGCCGACGACGAGCGCGAGCACGGGAGGCCACGGTTCCCGAGTGGGACGGGCGTTCCGCACGACCCAGATGGTGAGCACGACGAGCAGCACCGGACCGGTGCCGGCCAGCCCCGTGACCGACTCGACCGCGGCGACGAGCCCGTGCCAGACGAACTCAGGCGCCTTCTGCAGCGAGACGCTCAGCGGCTCCTGTTCGATCGAGGGTGCGTGCCGACCCCATTCGGCGTACCAGGCGAGGTAGATGGCAACGGGGGCAACGACGGTCAGCGCGGCCGGCTTCCAACCGCGACGAAGCAGCGTGGCGAAGCCGACGACGGCCACCATCGTGAGGCTGACACCGGAGAACGGCAACGCGGCGACGAGGAGGACGCTCGCCCAGGCGTCTCGTCGTTCGAACGGTCCGCGCTCGGGGACGAGCAACAGCGCGAGCAGACCGAGCGCGATCGGAACGACGAACGTGATCTGGAACGCGTTGATGAGGTCTTCCCAGCCCGCGCCGAGCACCATGAAGACCGCGGCGGCCCCGGTGGCGACGAGCCAGTCGACACGAAATCGCAACATCAGTCGCCACAGCAGGTGGGCGACCACCAGGTGTGAGATGACGAGCACGAGGAGATAGGGCAGGTAGGTGCGGACTCCGAACACCGAGAAGAGCGCCCGGTAGATGAGGACCGGCAGGGTGACCCAGTGCTCGTTGTGGGGTTCGAAGAGCCCGAGCTCGGCGTGTCCGACGATGCCGCGTCGGACGAGGAAGTCCCACTCGTCACCGCTGAACCACTGGTGACGAGTGATCCACAGCAGCAGCGGGAGCGCGATCGCGAGCGAGATCCAGTGGAGCACCGCTGCCCGCTGGAGTTCCGGTCGGTCGAGCCAGGAGCGGACCAGACGTGGCGAGGGGCCGGTCGCTGCACCCGGCGCCGTGGACGACGGTGACTGCGCCGTGAGATCGGTGGTCATCGCCGCGACGCGTCGGCTTACGCGTCGTCGAGCGGCTTCACGGCCGTGACGAGGAATTGCTTGCCGACGACGCGCCAGGCGAGCGGCAGCTGAAGGTAGGTGCGCACGATCCACGGCGCCCGTGGGAACCGGCCCCGAAAGGAGTAGGGGATGAACCGGGGCACGACGCGCTCGATCTCGAAACCGGCGGCGTAGAGGTGTTCGGCGACGGCACCATCGGTGAGCGCCAGCGTGTGGTCGGCACAGTCGAAGTACTCCCGCATGCAGTACCGGAAGTTCGGACCGAGCACCGCGACACATCCGCCGGGAGCCATGGCGTCGTGCAGCCTCCGCAGGAACGATCCGATGTCGTCCTGGGCGGTGAAGTGCTCGAGGAGATTCGAGATGAACACGCCGTCGAAGTACGCAGGGGGCAGATCGACCGTGCGCGCATCACCCACGATCACCTTGACGCTGGGGTCGAGCTCGGCGCCGTGGTCGACCTGGTCGATGACCCACCGTTCGGTGGCCGGGATGGCGTTGATGAACTCGCCGCGCCCGGCCGCGGGATCCAGCACCCGCATCGGTGAGCCCATCCAGCCGTAGACCACCCGGGCGATCTCGTTCCACACGCTCTGGCGCTCGCTCTGCGCGATCTGCCGGAACCGGTACTGATAGAGGCGCTCGTAGTTGATTCCGGAGCCGATGGGGGGTGGCTCGGAGGCGGGCATCCCGGACAGATTACCGGACGAGTGAGTCCGATCTTCGTAGGGTCGGAGGTCTACGCTGCTCGACCATGTGTGGCACCCTGAGCAGTGGGGCGGAGGTCGGCGCGCGGTGAACGACGCCGGCGCGCTGGGGACCGTCGCCATCGTCGGAGGATGCGGCCACGTCGGTCTCCCGCTCGGGCTGGCGTTCGCGAGCCGCGGACTCGACGTCGTGCTCTACGACCTCGAACGAGCGCTCGGTCGCGGTGGTGAACGACGGGCACCATGCCCTTCGACGAACCGGGCGCACCCGAGGTGCTTGCAAGTCCGTCGTGGTGTCGGGTCGGCTGCGGGCGTCGAGCTCACCCGACGTGATCGGCGACGCCGAGCACGTCGTGATCGTGATCGGCACACCGATCGACGAGCACCTCAACCCCGATCTCAACGCGGTGCCGGCTGCCATCGCCGACATCGCGCCGTTCCTCCACGACGGTCAGCTCCTCGTGCTGCGCAGCACCGTGTACCCGGGCGTGACCGCCCTGGTCGAGCAGCTCGTGGCCGCGTCTCGGTCTCGACGTCGACGTGGCGTTCTGTCCGGAACGCATCGCCGAGGGCAAGGCGATGGTCGAGCTCTTCGAGCTCCCGCAGATCGTCGCGTCCCGCTCGCCCCGAGCCCTCGACCGGGCCAGCGAAGCTGTTCGGCAACCTCGCGCACGACATCGTGTACCTCGAACCCGAGGAAGCCGAGCTCGCCAAGCTCTTCACCAACACCTGGCGCTACATCAAGTTCGCGGCCTCGAACCAGCTCTACATGATGGCCAACGACTTCGGCCTCGACTTCGAGCGCATCCGTTCCGCGCTGGCGTACAACTACCCGCGCGCCGCGGATCTGCCCCGCGCCGGTTTCGCCGCCGGCCCGTGCCTGTTCAAGGACACGATGCAGCTCGCGGCGTTCAACAACAACAACTTCCATCTCGGTCAGGCCAGTGTCTCCATCAACGAGGGGCTCCCGCTCTACGTGGTGGCACGACTGGAGCAGCGCTACGACCTCTCCACGATGACGCGTCGGCATCCTCGGTATGTCGTTCAAGGCCGAGTCCGACGACATCCGCTCCAGCCTGAGCTACAAGCTGAAGCGCATCCTCAAGTTCAAGTCGCGCGAGGTGCTCACGCACGATCCGTACGTCACGACCGATCCGGATCTCGTCGCCGTCGACCGCGTGCTCGCGCGACGCCGACCTCGCTGCTGATCGGCACGCCGCACGCGCATGTACCGCGACCTCGAGATCGACGTGCCGGTGGTCGACATCTGGAACCTGCGCGAGGGCGGAGTCCAGGTGTGATCGAGCCGACCCGACCCCGGGTGTCGATCGTGATCCCCGTCTACAACGAGGGCGAGTCGATCGTCACGTGCCTCGACCGCATCGTCGCCGGCGTCACGCTGCCCTGTGAGGTCCTGGTGGTGTACGACGACGAGTCCGACACGACCGTCGAGCCGCTGCGCAAGTACGCCGAGGCCGACCCACGCGTCGTGCCCGTCCGCAACACCTACGGACGCGGTCCCGCCCGGGCCATCCGCTACGGCATCGACCACGTCCAGGCTCCGGTCGCGGTGGTCACCATGGCAGACGGCAGCGACGACGCCGAGCAGATCGACGAGCTCTGCAAGCTGGTCGAGCGCGGGGTGGTCGTCGCCGCTGCGTCGCGGTACATGAGCGGCGGCCAGCAGATCGATGGCCCGATGGTGAAGACGCTCGCTCTCGCGCCTCGCCGGTCTGTCGCTCTACTGGTTCGCGCGCGTCGGTACCCGCGACGCCACCAACTCGTTCAAGGCGTACTCGGTCGAGTTCGTGCGCGACGTCGCACATCGATTCCGACACGGGCTTCGAGATCGGGATCGAGCTCGTGGCCAAGGCCCGCCGGCTCCGCCGGCCGGTTGCCGAGATCCCGACCATCTGGCTCGAGCGCGCGCAGGGTGCGTCGAACTTCAAGGTGGCGAAGTGGATCCCCCGCTACCTGAAGTGGTACCGCTTCGCCTTCGGACCCAAGCTGTCGCCCGATGCCGTGCGCGCAGCAGGAAAGGATGCACGGTCATGACCGAGCACGCAACGCCCGACGACCAGAAGGTGCTGGTGAGCGGCTCGTCCGGTTTCATCGGCGGCTACATCGTCGAAGACCTCCTCGGGCGCGGGTACACGGTCGTCGGGATCGACAACCACTCGAAGTACGGGCGGGTCGAGAAGTCCTACGACGACCACCCGCGCTACACGCTGGTCGAAGGCGACTGCCGCGACGTCGACCTCATGACCGAAGCTCCTGATGGACTGCGACCACTTCATCGCCGGCGCCGCGCTCATCGGCGGGATCTCGTACTTCCACACGTTCGCCTACGACCTGCTGGCCACCAACGAGCGGATCATGGCGTCGTCGTGCGACGCGGCGATCGCCGCGCACCGCGAAGGGCGGCTGCGGAAGGTCACCTACATGAGCTCGTCGATGGTCTTCGAGTCGGCCGACCGTTGGCCGTCGTACGAGGGTCAGGAGCGCGAGGTCCCGCCGCCGATCTCGTCGTACGGCTTCCAGAAGCTCGCGGTCGAGTACTACGCCCGCGCCGCGCACTCCGCAGTACGACCTCCCGTACACGATCGTGCGGCCGTTCAACTGCGTCGGTACCGGCGAGATGCGGGCCAAGACCGAGGTCGAGGTGATGAGCGGCAACGTGAAGCTCGCCATGAGCCACGTCGTCCCCGACCTCGTCCAGAAGGTCGCCAAGGGTCAGGACCCGCTCCACATCCTCGGTGAGGGCAACCAGGTGCGGCACTACACCTACGGTGCCGATCTCGCCCGTGGCATCGTCGACGCCATGGAGCATCCTGCGGCGCTCAACGAGGACTTCAACCTCTCCACCGCGGAGTCGACGACGGTGCTCGAGCTCGCCGAGAACATCTGGCGGCGGATCAACGGCGACACGCCGTTCGCGCTACGTGAGCGACGACCCCTTCGACCACGACGTGCAGAAGCGCGTGCCGGCGGTCGAGAAGGCGCGCGAGGTGCTGGGGTTCGAGGCGACCACCTCGCTCGACGAGATGCTCGACGTCGTGGTGCCGTGGGTGCTCGACGCCATGGAGCGCGGCCTCATCTAGTGCCGCGTCAGGCAACGTTTGCCCTGTCCTCCAACGGCACATCGGGGATACCTGCGGTCGCCGGCGGCGGGACCTCGATCTGGACGCGCGTTCTGCTCGTTCTCGCCGTGCCGGCCTCCACTCATCTCGTCAGTTATGGCGTCCGTCGCTGGGTCAGGTGCATGTCGCCTCGGAGCTACTGCGCTCACAGGGTCAGTGGGGGCAGCATGTCCAGATGCCAGACAATCCGACGTTGTCAGACCGGCTTCGTAACTGGTGGGAGAAACGACGGCCCGGACCTTGCCTTCGAGTTGGTCGTGGATCTCGCGATGCTGACCGTCTTCTTCGTTGTCATGGGCGCCCTCGACTGGCTCGGCGCACTCGACTGATATCATTCTCTGCCCTTTCCGCGGCCGTTCGCAGCATCCAAAGACAACGCGACTGGTCCTTCGCAACGGTCTGATACGCGTCGGCCGCACGTCGAAGCAGCTTGGGGTTGTGGCCAGCGAGATATCGCAATCTCGTCACTCCGCTCGAAAGGACGTAGACCGCGTTCGGTCTGTCCGGGAGACCTGCGACGCGCTTGCCGCTGCGAAGCTCATCATCGATGCGAGCAGCTTCGCGCCAAAGGTCTTCTGGCCGGATCCCACCTGCATTTGGATTCACCGGCGCACCTCGACCCACAGTCTCCCAAACCGAGCCCTCGCCGTGCACGCACAATGCCCGATCCCGCTCACGCCGAGCGAAGCAGTTCTGGCGCGGTCGCGAGTGCCGACCGAAGCGTGCGCATAGGTGACAGGAGGCCCGTGCCTCTCAAACGCTGATGACGACCTTGCCTCGCGCGTGACCGTCGCTCATGTACCGGATGGCCATGGGGACATCGCCGAGCGGGTACGTCTTGTCGATGAGCGGAGTGACCTTGCCGGACTCAATGAGTTCCCTGAGCGCCACCAGGTCTGCGGAGTTCTCCGACGATGTCAGCGTGCCGAGGTTCTGGCTCACCACCAGCGACAAGAAGTGCGCCCGGATCTGGCGGTCGAATCCACCAAGCCACCGTCCATCGGTCTCGCCCCCGACGATCACGAGCCTTCCTGTCGTGGTGAGGGCTCGACGGAGCTGCGACAGCCGGCGGTTGCCGCCGATGTCGAGTATTGCGTCGTAGCGACGCTTCCCATCGGTGAAGTCTTCTCGCGTGTAGTCAACGATGTGGTCAGCACCGATGGCTCGGACCATGTCCATCTTCGCGGTGCTGCAAACACCCGTGACTTCAGCACCGAACGCCTTGGCGATCTGCACCGCGAAGGTCCCGACGCCTCCCGACGCGCCGATGATGAGCACCTTCTGCCCCGCCTGCACCTTCGCCTTGTCGCGCACTGCCTGCAACGCGGCGACCGCAGAGATGGGGCAGGACGCAGCCGTCTCGTACGAGAGGTTCGCGGGCTTGGGTGCGAGCTTGCTCACCGCGGCCCGCGCGTATTCGGCGAAGGAGCCATCGCAACTGCCGTAGACCTCATCGCCCGGCGCAAACTGGGTCACGTTCTTGCCGACGGACTCGACCGTCCCGGCAAGACTGCGGCCCGGATTCGGAGCCTTCGGCGCGCGGAGCCCGAAGCCCAAGGCTCGGATGAGGTAGGGGCGGCCGGTCATCACGTGCCACGTGCCCCGATCCACGCTCGCCGCACACACCTTCACCAGAACCTCGTCATCTCCGATCGTCGGCCTCGCGATTTCCGCGAGCCGGAGAACGGACTCGGGCTCGGTGCCGTACTCGTCCTGGACAATCGCCTGCATCGTGTTGACCTCCGTTTCGAGTGTCGCGTGCTCGCGTCAACAACGACCCGGCAGCGGTACAGAATGCCCGCTCCGGCGCGTTACGGCGAGCGTGCCGATCGGCGGCTCTGTCGCTACCGATCCATGTCGCGTGCAACCTCCGTGCGCGCAGCAGCGACCTCGGACTCGGTGGGCTGCGGCACATCCACTTCGAATGCGGCGTAGAGGTCGGTGAGGGCTTGCTTTTCGGCGGGATGTTCGATCGGAACGGTGTTGAGGTCGGTGCGCTCAAGCCAATCGAGAAGCACGATCGCGTCCGCGCTCCACAACGTCACGGTGACAGTCGGTACTGAGGAGTCCATGTCGCACAGATTGCCCGCTAGGAATGCGCGACGCCACCGTCGGCGACGCACAGATCCACGCGACGCGTCAGCGTCGGCTCTGCGTGCGCGTGATGTGCCGTTCTGCGCTCCGCGTGACCGCGATCCGTTGAACGTTCGGTACGTCGTTCCGTACTCCGGCATTGGTACGAGTTCAGGCATTTGGTGACGTCGACGACTCCCAGCTGGGCTGCAATCCGGAGATCACATGTGCACGTCAACCTCGTGGCCCTCGTACGCCTCAATCTCAGCCACCGCCGCCTCAACGAGTTGGTGGGAAAGATCGGAAAGCGCGCGCGCCACTGCAAGCTCCTCACCGATACAGGGTCGATCCGGATCCTGCGGTGCTCGCCGCGCACGTCCCCATCCGCCGAACTCTCGATCGTTCACGCTGAGCAGGGCCTTCGCTTCGGTGACATCGGCACCCTCGTCGATGACCAACTCGATGGTCCACACCTTGCTGTCGCTGTGCACCTTCATGACAACCTCCCGAGCGTCGCTCTCTGATCATCGACCTCGAGCTCGGATCCGTCGAGGGACAAATCCTCGGACCGGCCCCACTGGGCTTGCGCACGTCGCTCCTCACCAAATCGCAGCCCGAGACGTCGGGCGGCACATAAGCCCGCCGCCACGGTCGTGCCGTCCTGCGCTCACCGTGAACGCGATTCGTTGAACGTTCGGTGCGTCGTTCTGTGCGCAGGCGGGGTACGGGAGATCAGGCAGATATGGCGCTGCTCACTTCGGCTCGACCGACAGCGATCAGGCCGCGGCGCGTCACCATGGCATCGATGGCTATGCCAAATCCGGCACCGATCGCGAGCCCAATCGCGATGCCGGGTCCGTCAGCGACAAGACCGCCGACCGTTGCGCCGAGTCCGGCACCGATGGCGATGAGTGTTTCACCCTGAAACCGCCGCTGGGAAGTCTCTTTGTCAGCCACCACTCCCTTTCACAAGAGCGGCTACCCCGTCGCCCGTGTACGCGCGTGGTGAAGGCGGTAGAAGCCGATCGCAAGCGGGATCAGGGCGAAGATGGGAGGCAGCCAAGGATCGCCGGGGTCGCCCTCGGTGTTGTGGGTCACATCGAGCCACCACAGGACCAGCGTCGCCGCGAGGTAGATGGGCCGCCGACGATCCAGATCATTCCCGACCGTCGTTCCTCGGTGGCAGTTCGCTTCTTCATTAGTCGTCCCCACACCGGAGATCGGCGTCCCAAGTCTCCGTCGATGAGCGGCAAGAGCCAAGGGCCGATGGTCCTGAATCTGGGTCGAACGTGAGGTGCGACGGCTAGGAACGCGACGCCGAGCGCGCACGTATTGCCCGATCCGGAGCGCAACGAGCGGCAGATAAGCGTCGATCCTCCGCGGTCGTGAGCGGGATTTGGGGTCGGAGGACTCTGGTTGAGTGCGGCAAGGCGCGGTGCGATGAGTGCGAGGTTCCAAAATGAGGTGAGGACGATGACTGCATCTGTTCCAGGCATGCGATCCAACCGGTGCATGGGGGGTTGTGTCATCGCAGTCACACTCATCGCCTTCGTCCTCGTTGACTGTGGCGGCAGTGAAAGCGAACGTGGGTCGAGTCGCGTGACTACCACCGCCGGTACGGGCGCGACGTCGACGACCGCGACGGCCAGCGCGGCTGCGACCACGGCTGCGCCGGTCACCACCGTGACGACACCGCCTCCGCCGACCACCGGTGCGGCACCGACGGCTCCTGCGGGTCCCGCGACCGTGATCAGCCGCGGCAACCCCTCGCAGATGGTGGTGGCCCTCACCTTCGACGCCGGGTCGGATCTCGGCAACGCGCCAGCCATCCTCGACACGCTCCTCGCCAATGGGATCCCCGCCGCGTTCGGGCTCACCGGCACGTGGGTGCGCGCGAATGGCGACGTGGTACGGCGCATCGTTGCCGAAGGTCACCTCGCGATGAACCACACCGACGATCACCGGTCGTTCACCGGTCTCTCAACCAGTACCGCACCACTGACCGCTGCCGAGCGGCGCGCCGAGCTCGATGGGGCCGAGGCCGCGATCGTCGCAGCGACGGGGCGCAGCACAAAGCCGTGGTTCCGGCCACCCTACGGAGACACCGACCCGTCGGTACAGACGGACGTCGCGGCCGACGGGTACGGCTACGAGGTCATGTGGACGATCGACTCGCTCGGATGGAAGGGCCTCAGCGCCCAAGCGATCACTGCGCGCTGTCTCGACCAGGCGGTACCGGGCGCGATCTACCTCTTCCACGTCGGTTCGGCTTCCCAAGACGCCGCGGCCCTGCCTGCGATCATCGCCGGACTCCGCGAACGCGGCTACACCTTCGCGACAGTTCCCCAACTTGTCGCAACGGCCTGAATCAGCGAGCAGCGCGCTTGTGGGACCCGAGCAGATCGGCATCACTGCGCTCGTTCGCTCCCCGACACACAACAGAGCCGCGCTAGCAGCTAGCGCCGAACGCCCGATCCGGAGCGATACCGAGCGGCAGTCTGGCGCTGCTCGCCGCGGTCAGGCATCGCTTGGCTGGACTGGTGGACGCTGACCTGGACAGGGGGCCCCGACGCCCAGGCGGACGCGGTGGTCGCGGCCGGTCACTCGGACGATGAGGTCGATGCACGCGGGCTTCTTCAAGTAGAAGCCTCCGGGGAACACAATCCATCGGCTGGAAGCGGTACATGGTCCGACGGTGAACGACCGCGTCGCGAATTGTTGGCCTCCGGAGTTGCCCCAGCCAACAGCGAGGCGACCGCGCCACTTGTGCGGGACGACGATCTCCGCGCTCGCGGTTCCGGTTCGCACAAACAACGGCGACTTCGCGAAGTAACGCTCGTACGATGTGGTCGCGTCCGAGATGGCAGCGGTCTGGAGAGCTCGCCTGTTCGACGAGCGGGTCTGTAATGCAACCGCGTTCCCGATATTGGTCACGTCCGACCGTGGGGCGCTCGTGGCGCCGATTGGTGCACGACAGTCAAGCGCTACGGCGGCCGTGCCATCGGCAGGAACCGTCGCCAAGGAGGCCGGTGCGCCCGGCATGAAGGTGATGAGTACAAGGATCAGTGTCCACGCCGACACGCACGCATATTGCCCGGTGCCCTGATAGAGGATGCGCGCTCCGCCACCGTCAACGACGCACAGATTGGCGGATTGCCTAGGGCTCTGGAGTTGACTCGATTCGCGCACGTGTGATGTGTCGATTCAGCCAACGTTCGATGCGTGTTCGGTTTCGACATCGAGCCGATCCGCAGCTTTGCTGCCGCCAAGGCGGCCTCGAACCTACCGTGAGTCGGCGAACGGGGCGAGTCCCTCCAGCGCCAGCGTGACGGCTTCGTCGAGGCTCATCGCGCGCCCTTCGGACCACAGCCGCTCGAACACCGGGCGGTCTATTTCGCGTTCGAGCCGTTCCTTGAGCTGCTTCTGACTTTCGAGGTCGCGCGGTGCGCCGAGTATCCGACCTTCGTCGCGCAGTCGTTCGTTCAACGCGAGGATGCGAACGGACATCTCCGGCTCTCCGCGTCTCCTGAACAGTAATGCGGCGCCAGCAAGAGCGATTGAGAGGTAGTACTCAAATCCCGCTTCGTGCAGGGCGGGGAGCGCTTTGAGCAACTCGGCGGCGGCGCCCCCCTCGTCACGGATGGCGAGGTGCGCGAACGCCTTCATAGAGCGATTCACAGCAGTGACACTGAACTCCGACTGGAGGTCGAACGCCTCTTGGAGAAGAACGATCGCTCGCGCGGGGTCGGCTCGGTATCGTGTAACTCCAGCTGCCTGCAGCGTGGATGCCAAGGTCCAGTGATTGTCGAGAGCGCGCGCGACCTGGACGCCTTCGTCGGCGAGTGCCGCACCGCGAGGATCGTCGCTGGTCAGCGATATGTGCAGGCCCGCCTGCGAAAGTGCTTCTGCAAGCTCGAACAGGTCCCCGTGGGCGCGCGCTACCGTGACTGCCTCCTCACTGAAGCGGCGCGCGTCCTCGGCGCGGGTCTGCTCGAGCGCCACGAGCCCAAGCACTAAGAATGCGAGAGGGTGCGGCGGTTCGCCGTCGGCGGCAGATCGCTCGAGACTCTGTTGTATGAGGACGAGAGCCTCGTCCCAGCGCGTGAGGCCGGTCGCCATCACGCCGGCCACGGCCAGTGTCCCGGCCGCGTCGCGGCCGGATGCTTCCGGCGCGGCTGCGTGCGCGGCGGTAATCCACGCGAGTCCTTCTCGAAAGCGAGAGTTGAGCTGCCAGTAGCGGTGCAGTGCGAAGACCATGCGCACGAAGTCGGACGGGCTGTGCTCGCGCGTGAACACCAGCGCCGTCCGGATGTTGGGATACTCCTCGTCGGTTCGGTTGAACCAGGTGGTGTCATCACGACCGACGAAGTGCCGCGCCGCGGTCTCCACGAGGGCGAGGAAGTACGCGGCATGGCGTTGCTGGAACCGGTCAAGGTCGCCGCTCACGGCGAGTCGCTCCAGCCCATAGTCACGCATGGTTTCAAAGAGCCGGTAGCGGTCGCCCTCGTCGACCTGGACCATCGACTTGGCGACGAGATCGGCGACCAGGTCGACCACGTCGAGCGGGTCGACGTCGTCATCGCAAACGACCGCTTCGGCCGCTTCGAGCGAGAAGTCACCCGCGAACACCGAAAGGCGCTGGAAGACGGCCTGTTCCTGCTGCTCGAGCAGACCGTAGGACCAGTCGACCGCGGCGCGCAGAGTCTGATGACGCCGGCGCGCCGTACGCCGTCCGTGTCCGAGCAGCCGGAACCGCTCATCGAGGCGTTCCAGGATCGCGGACGGGCTCATCGACGCCACACGAGCGGCCGCGAGCTCAATCGCAAGCGGGATGCCGTCGAGGCGTCGGCACAGCTCAGTGATCGCGGCCGAGTTGTCAGGTGTCAACTCGAACGTGTGGCGTGCCGCCACCGCTCGCTCGACGAAGAGCCGCTCGGCGTCGTCTCCCGGCAATGGCCGCACCGCGAACGCTGCCTCGCCGTCGGCTCCGAGCACCTCCTGGCTGGTCGCGAGCACGGTGACGCCCGGACAGTGCCGAATGACGAGGTCGGTGACCCGAGCGACAGCATCCACGAGGTGTTCACAGTTGTCGAGGACCATGAGCGCATGACGTCGCGCCAACGCGCCGACCAATGCCTCCTCGCGATCTCCATGCCGGTGCTCCGGGAGTTCCATCGCGGTCACGACCGCGCTGGCGACGAACAGCTCGTCGTCGATCGGCGCCAGATCGACGAACCATGCACCGTCGGAGAACTGAGGAAGCGCCGCCGCCGCGGCCTGGAGCGCCAACCGGGTCTTGCCCACCCCGCCGGTGCCGGTCAGGGTCACAAGTCGCGAGTGTTCGAGCAATCTAGAAATCGCAAGGAGCTCTTCGTCGCGACCCACGAACTCGGTCACCTGCACCGGCAAGTTGCCGGGGAACGTGTCCGGCGAACGAAGCGCGGGGAACTTCGCGGCCAACCCTGGCGCGCTCACCTGGAAGACGCGCTCTGGCCGACTCAGGTCGCGCAAGTGGTGCTCGCCAAGATCGACGAACTCCACCCTTTCGCCGAACGCGTCCCGGGCGAGGTCGGCGGTCGCTTGCGAGCACACGATCTGGCCGCCGTGCGCGATCCCCTCGAAGGCGCGCCGCGCGATTCACGGCCGGCCCGAAGTAGTCGCCGTCGCGCAACTCTGCCACCCCAGTGTGGATCCCTATCCGCGCCGCGCAACGGCTCGCTCAGCGGCCAGTCTTCCGCTGCCATCGCCAACTCGCAGTCGACCGCAGCACGCAGCGCGGTTTCTGCGGTCTCGAAGACGGCGTGCACACCGTCGCCGCGGCCCTTCACCACCACGCCGCCGTGCGACTCGACCGCGTCATGCAAGATCGCGTCGTGACGCGCCAACGCGTCACCCATGGCGACCGGCTCCTGCTCCCACAAACGAGTGGAGATCTCGAGATCGGTGAACAAGAACGTCACCGTTCCCGACGGCAACTCCGACACCCCGACCCCCTTCCCGGGTTCAGCCCGAGCGGCAAGTCAACCAGACAAACCGGACGGTCGTCGCCTGCCGGGTCACGCGCACAGAACACCGTCCGCACCAGCGGGTCCGGGCCGCACATAGCCGGCGCACTGTTGCACCGGACCGGGCAGTCTGTAGGTGTGAAGCACTCGCCAGACGAACTCGAACTCGACGTTGACTCGCTCGCAGCTGAGATCGAACAGCGTCGGCACGTTTGGGAGGGCGCCGGGTTCATTGTCAGTCCGCTGACTTGGCGCAGTCGCGACGCCGATGGCGACCGAGTGATCTCTCGGGATCGCTCAAGCTGTGAAAAGCCCGACTCGGTCGGGGGTTGGTTACGCGGCCTGGTCGGCCTGGGGTTGACGGTATAGCTGTTCCCACTCGATGGGCGGCAGGTAGCCGAGGCTCGAGTGCAGACGGTGGTGGTTGTAGCGGTTGATCCAGGCGAAGATCGCCCGGCGGGCGGTCGCCCGGTCAGGGAACCGGTAGCGGTGCACGACTTCACGTTTGAGCGATGACCAGAACGATTCGGCGACCGCGTTGTCCCAGCACACCCCGGTGCGGCCGACCGACTGGACCATGTCGAGATCGGCGATCAGCTGTCGGTAGTCGCTCGACATGTATTGGCTGCCGCGGTCGCCGTGGAAGATGATCCCGGCGGTCTGATCGCCGCGAGCGGCGGCGGCCATGTCGAGCGCGTCGGCGACGAGCTCGGTGCGCATGTGTTCGGCCATCGAGTAGCCGAGCAGGCGACGTGAACCGAGATCGAGGACCGACGCGACGTACAACCAGCCTTCACCGGTCGGGACGTAGGTGATGTCGCCGCACCACGCGACATCCGGCGCGGCGGGCGCGAACCGCCGGCCGATCAGATCCGGCAACGGCGGGTGTTCCTCGGCGGGGATCGTGGTGCGCACCTTGGCCGGCTTGTGCACCCCGACGATGCCGTGGAGGCGCATCAGTCGCCGGACCCGCTTGTGGTTCACCACCCGTCCCCGACGAGCGAGTTCCTCGGTCATCCGCGGCTCGCCATAGGTGCCGTCGGACTCGGCGTGGATCTCACGCATCACCCCGACCAGCTCGGCTTCGGCGAGCTCCGCGGCGGTTGGTCCGGCCGCGGTTCGTGCCCGCCAATCGTGGAACGCCTGACGAGACACGTCCGCGACCGTGCACGCCATCGTGATCGGGAACCCCTCGGCCTTCCGGGCAGTGACCCACCGATACCGGGTCACTGTCCCGACTCCTTCACCCAGAAGGCCGTCGCTCGTTTGAGCAGATCTCGTTCCATCCGCAGCCGAGCGTTCTCCTTGCGCAGCTCGGCCAACTCGGTCTTCTCCGACGTGGTGAGACCGGCTCGTTCACCACGATCGACGCGGGCCTGGCGCACCCAGTTCCCCAACGTGCCCTCACCGACACCGAGACTGCGAGCAACGTCGATGACCCTGCGGTCCTCGTCGATCACCAACGCCACGGCATCACGCTTGAACTCGTCGGTGAACGAACGCCGAGACCTCACCGGCTCCTGTTCCATCACTGACATGGTTACCTCCTAATCGAGGTGTCGAGGTCATCGAGGATGTTGCTGGCCGCGAGGCGCGGCACTACATCGCGCCGGTGGGTGAGCGTGGCTGGCCTCGCGAAGGTGCAGTTGTCGCGTGGCGGTCTGGGTACGCCGACA
Source organism: uncultured Actinomycetes bacterium (assembly GCA_963725775.1). GTDB lineage: Bacteria > Actinomycetota > Acidimicrobiia > IMCC26256 > DASPTH01 > DASUAS01. Next base: position 266,542 of record CAVRZT010000003.1, on the reverse strand, counting down.
TGGACATTGTGAACTGGACGACGGACGATGTCGTGACCGTTGTCGACTGGAACTGGTTCCGTGATGTCGCCGGGTTCGGCCATGCACTAGACCGCTGGTTCGAGCGAATAGCCGCGGAGTCGTCGACGCCATAACTGCCTGATACGCGCTGGACCGGCCTGCATGATTTGGGGGAATCTGCGGCGATGGAGCGGTGGCCGCAATACTCAAAGGTCCGCTTCATCAACGACCGGCTCGACTCTGAAGGCGTCGCCCGTGGGACTGTCGGATACATCGTTGAGGTCTATGAGGATGCATACGAGGTTGAGGTGTCCGATGCGTCAGGCGCCACGCTATTCATCGGCTCTGTGTCCGATGCTGATCTGGAGCTTGCCGAAGCGACGAACACATAGCTGCTCGCTCGGCGTGCGCCTGATCGGGCAATCGGTCGCGCTTGTGGAATGCAGCAACACCCGTGCGCAAACGCCGAGAGAGCGACACTGACCCAGCGTTTGAGGGCACCTCCGAAGCAGCGTGGTCCCGCGGGTAGGGGGCGCGCACCGCCGGTGAGCCAGGCGCACAGTCTGTGAGACCGCTCGATGGCCTCGGCCACGAGCAGATCGCCGAATCGGTCGCGCGCTCGGTCTGCGGTTTGGTTCGCACCACGACGGTGTTGAGGAGGTGCGGTCGGGGCGCCGATGAGAAATGGCGCCGGCAGTCGTCTGAGTACGATCTGGTGAACGCGCGGCGCGCATCAAGGGAGAGCAACGAGATGAGACCACTTCGATACTCGATCAACGTCACGCTCGACGGCTGCTGCCATCACGAGGCAGGGCTCCCCCCGGACGAGGAATCGATGCGCTACTGGACCGCTGAGATGGAACGAGCCGATGCCCTGCTATTCGGCCGGGTGACCTACGAGATGATGGAGTCGGCGTGGCGGAAGCCGGCCACGGACACGTGGCCTGACTGGATGGATGAGTGGCAGATCCCGTTCGCCGAGACCATCGACCGGGCGAAGAAGTACGTCGTGTCGAGCACGCTGAGCGGGGTCGATTGGAATGCCGAGCTGGTGCGAGGCGACTTGGGGCAAGCGGTTCAGCGGCTCAAGCAGGAGTCAGGCGAGGGCCTGTGGGTGGGTGGCGTGACGCTCCCCCTGGCGTTGGCAGATCTGGGACTGATCGACGAGTACGAGTTCCTTGTGCAGCCGGTCCTTGCCGGACACGGGCCGACGTTGCTCGCCGGTCTGCGCGAGCGCATCCAGCTCGAGCTCGTGGACCGCCATGAGTTCCGGTCGGGGGCGGTCGCCCTGCGATACCGGCCCACGCGAGTTACGGCTTGACGTGATTTGTCCTGGCACGTTGGCCGCTGCCTCGCGACGGAACGACGGCGCCGGGCGCGCTCGATGACTACCGAGGTGTCCCAGAACGAGCGCCCGATAGCGCGCGACCGACCCCCGTCCGCCTCGCCCCAAGGTGCCGGTCCAGGGCGCTCGCGATAGTGAGCAAGGCGGGTCGGGCCTCGGCATCTGACGCGCCATAGCCGCTCGGCTTCGGCGAACCTGCGCAGGCCAGTCCGTCGCGCCGTCGTCGTTGTTCGGTGCGGGTGTCCGGTGCGATGTGCGTCCTGGTCGGGGTTACGTCGCAGAGGGGTGCAACAAGCTGGATCGTGCCGTCGGAAGATCGCCCGTCACGGCTCCGGGTTCCAGGTAGATCGGAACGAAGAGACGGTGTGTGAACTTCCACGCCTCGTCGATGCGCGAGATGTCGTCGTAGTAGATCCCGAAGTCCTGGAAGTTGATCTCCGCACCCTTCGGACCGAAGGGACCGTCCTCGAGCGCCGTGCCTTTGCTGAACTCGAAGATCGTCGTCGTGGCCCGAGCCGAATCCTTGCCGAGTAGCTCGATGACTGGGCAATGCGCTGTCTGAATAAGGAGTTCCGAGGTCGCTGTATTTTGCCGGAAGAATTCTACGAACGCATCGGCCGATTCGTGACGGTAGCCGAGGAGCGGACTCTCCCACACCGCGTCGTCGGCGTACACCGCTCGCATCGCGTCCAGGTCGCCGCGGTTGACCGAATCGGAGTAGCGATAGATGAGTTGTTGGATCTTGAACTGCTCGATCCAATCACGATCGTCTGACATGGTCCTGAACCTCCTCGCGAGACGCGGTGCGATGGCTTCCCCGTTTCCAGGGGAGTGCTGAGCGAGAGTATCGAGTACCGACGCTCGGCCGTGCAAGAGCTGCCTGATCGCTCGGCATCGCGCAGGATGGGGCAATGTGGTGAGGTGGCTTTCGATCCTGATGCCGACGGTTGGCAACTACCCATCGTCGGCTTTGAGGTTTGCGACGTTTGGTTTAGCGGACAGCTCTACGTCATCGCGTACGGCGACGGCGACTTGAAGCGTGGATTGCCCGCACCGCGCACGCAGATCGCGCTCGGCGGGCCATTCCGCTTGCGTTCGTCCGATGGCAACGAGCATCGACTCAACGCCGATGAGCCCTGGTACACCTTGGTGCCCGTTCTATATCTTCGACACGCTCACGTCGTCGCCGCGAAGGCGACTCGAAGCGGCGCGCTGGACATTCGCTTCGATGACGGATCTGCGCTGTCGGCCGAGCCCGATCCTCAATACGAGAACTGGGAGATGAGCGGACCCGAAGGCCTGAATCTGGTCGCCCCACCCGGTGGAGGGGATCCGAGAATCGGTAGCTGAGGCCGCACCATATCTGCGTTCGGTGCGCGTCCTGATCGGGCACTGTGCGTAGCTGGGGCAGCTACTACAACTCGGGCAGCGTGTACCCCGAGAGCGCGATCGTCGGCTTGCGGCGCATTAACGCGTGGACAAGCGACGTGGCACTCTCGTTGCGCGACATCCTGAACGAGCCGTCGTCGTAGGAGACGTACCATTCACCGTCCTCTTCGTCACGAGCAATTCGGGACACCGCCTCAATCGATGTGGTGACGCTGCGGCGCACGAAGAAGCGCAGGACAACCTTTCCGTCCCGATACAGCTCCACGCGGGAGCAGTGCTGGCCAGCAACGAACGCAAGGCCGAGTGCCATCGCTCCGTAGACGACAAGTACGCACAGATTCCCCACGATCGCACCGAACAGGGCCGGGAACGCGAAGAAGCTTGTAAGTCCCACAGCAACGACGAACTGCCATGCGCCCTTATAGATCACAAGGGCGTCGCATTCCTGCGGCGATGCCGTGACTGAGCGGACTTCTGCGGCCTCCATGTGGCGATCGTCGCTGGTTTGCCGAACGGACGCTCTAGCGAGGAAGCAAGTTCCCCGTCACCTAGGCAACTCGCTGCTTTGTGCAGTTCCGGGCGTGCCAAAGCTGCCGCTCGGCATCGCCGAATCGGGCATTATGCGCTGTCAGCCAGCTCCACCGCTCGCTCGCCGCGTGCCTAACCCAGGAGGACAGCTTCATGACCGATGACGATGTCCACGAACTCATTGCACTCCTCGAACAAGCGCAGACCGAATGGGTGAACGGCAAGTTCAACTCGCTCTTCGATCTGAGTCAGGCCACGATCTTTGGCCCATTCGGCGGCCCCGCCTTGGGTGGACCCGGCTTCAGCGAAGGCCAGGCGGCACTGGCGTCGCTGTTCCACGACGGGACAACGGAGCTTGAGGTCGCGAACACCATCGTCTGCGGTGATGTTGTGTGCCTGGTGATGGTCGAGCGCAACACGGTGCGCTTCGAAGGCGACGGCGAACCTCGGCGCTGGGTCCTGCGCTCGACGATGCTCTACCGACGCGACGGTGACACCTGGACGATGCTGCACCGCCATGCTGATCCGCTTATCGATCGACGGGACCTCGCGGCGACGCTGGAACTTCTACCCCGCGAGCATTGATCCGGTAGACGACCGAGCGCGTCGTCGCACACGGCCAGAACTGCTCGCTCGGCGCTCGCCGACAAGCGCAGGAACGTGCACTATGTGCGGGCACAGCCCGATGCCGAGGACGGCTGTAACGAGCAAGGGGGCGGCGGATGCCCGAAGATGCACACGAATCAGTGGTGTTGCTCGAGAACGCCGAGGTGAGGGTGACTGAAGAGCGCGTGCCGGTAGGCGGGGGTATCCCGCTCCACACGCATACGGACCCGTTCCTGTTGGTGGTGCTCTCTGGTGAGCGCGGTGAGATCTTGGACTCGGACGGCAACGTTCGCTACGACGTCGACTATGGCGCACTCAGTCCAGGGTTCATGGGTTACTTGGGTACGGAGAAGCTGCCGGACAGTCATGCGTTGCGGAACACGGGAAGCGAGCCGATCGTGGTCTTGCAGGTGGAACTGCTCTCGTCCGCCAAGGATCTATAGCTCCACGCATCACACGCGAGACGCCAGAATCAGTACGGGGCCGATTGCGTGTCTCTGATATCCGGGGAGGTCAAGGTGACGCTGATTCGAGCGGATGCTCCGGGCCGGGAGTTGGTGAAGGTCAGCCGAGAAGATGGTGCAACCCGCATCTGGGTCTGCGAGGCGGATACCGGCTTCTTTCCAACCGGTGCCGGTGCAGGCCTGCACCGTCACGGTGGCGACGAGATCTTTCAAGTACTGAGCGGGATGGTCCGTTTCCACATCGACGGTGAGAACTTCGACGTGGGAGCCGGACATTTCATCGTGGTCCCGCCGTTCACCGAGCACGGGTTCCGGGTTCTCACTGATGACGCAAGGTTTCAGTTCATCGGTGAGATAGAGATGGGCGAATGGGTCACCGTCATTGACTCTCACGGCGAGCGCCGTCAGGTCGAAGTCCGATCAGACTTCGCCCCGTGGCATCGCCGCCCGCGAGAAGGGGAGGTGTTCGATTTCGAAGCGATGATGGCGATGTTCAAAACCACTGCGCACCTTCTCGACGCCGACAGCAACCATTACCACGACCACGCATAAGTGCCGCTCGACGTGCGGTTGATCGGGCAATATGCGCGCGGGCGTAGGGCTCTGGCGGAGGTAGCGAATGGGAACACGAACCGCTCGGTGTGCCTGTGGTCGGGTCGAGGTCACGGTGGTGGACGAACCGCTGCTCGTCCTGATCTGTCATTGCGACTTCTGTCAGAAGCGATCGGGCAATGTCTTCATCGCCTCAGCACATTTCGCTACGGAGCAGGTCGTCGCGATCAGTGGTGAGACGAAGGTCTACAACGGACTGGAAGTCGACGGTGTCGGCGCGGTCGGCGTCCCAGGCGGGATCAACTACCACTTCTGCACGACGTGCGGTTCCACCGTGTACTGGATCACCATGTCTCCCCTCACCGGACAGCGCATGGTCGCCATCGCAGTCGGGAACTTCGTCGACGCCGAATTCCCGATGCCGACAACCGAGTTGTTCACGAAGTATCGCCACCACTGGGTGTCGCCTGTTCCTGGTGCCGCCCAGGTCGGTGACCCTCTCGACGGCTCAGTCCCACTGGAGTCGATGGTGCCGAGCCTTGGAGAGCAGCCCGCCGCCGAGTGAATTGCGGACACGAAGCTTCTGCGCCAGATCTGCCGCACTGCTGCGCACGGAGCAGGCAATATGCGTGCGTGTCGGAGCGAGGGCGACTCACTGCGTTGATCGTTTGTCTCGCGCTTCTCGCTGGCGTTCTCACCTGGCGGGTCGTCGGTGACGGCGGAGAAGGAAGGATTGCGGGCGTCCATTGCATCTACGCGGTGACGACGAACGATGGCTCGGGATTCCGGGACGTTCCCTGCAACAGGTCGGCTCGGGACCTATTCGACGCGCCTCTCGACAATCTCTATTGCGACATCGAGCTCCGGATGCCTGCGCCCGACAACGACCTGGCGAAGTGTCCCGCCACAAGCGAGCGCTGAATCGTCCAGAGCTGCCGCGATGCGCTCGGTGGGCCATCGCCTTCACCGCGCCAGAACGACCCGATGAGTAGCCCATGACGCCGGTTCGGAGTCACGCCCCCAACGAGGCGAACGTTGCCTGCCGCCGCACTAGCTCCCGGGGGCACGGTCCCGGCGTCGGTACGTCAGGGCATCGGGGAATCGCCGGACGAAGCCGCCCCAGGCCCGGAGCCGGTCCCGGACGATCTCCGGGTGCGGCGATCCGCCGGCCAGCAGGGGGGCGACGACGTCGCGACGGGCGTACGACGCGGTGACGAGCAACGACCGCCCGACGGCGCGTGCGGCGTCGGCGGGTGATCCGTGCCGGCTGAGCACCAGGAGGCGGTTGCGTTCGTCGAAGTAGCGCTTGAACGCCGATCCGTTGACGCTGCTGGCGGTGTGGACGTGGTGCACGATCGAGGTCGGGACGTAGCGGTACCGCCAGCCCCGCGTCGATCCTCGCCACGCCAACTCGAGGTCCTCGTAGTACAGGAACAGCCCCTCGTCGAAGAGCCCGACGTCGTCGAGGTACGCGGCGCGCAACAGCACTGCCGCACCGCACCAAGCGAACACGTCGACGGGTTCGTCGTACCGACCGTCGTCGGGCACCTGGAAGCCGCGGTCGACGCCGAACCCGTCGGGCGCGAGCTCCGTCCCGGCGTTGTTCACGACGCGGATCGTCGGACCTCCGCAAGGAACGTCGTACCAGGCGGGCTCGCGTCCGACGGTGTGCACCACCACGGCGTCGCTCGCGCGGAGCTCCACCTCGCGGGGCGCGTCGGCGGAGAGGAGGAGCGAGGTGGTCGACGCGCCCGGAGTGTCCGGCGCCGGGACCTGCAGGAGTGCCTCGCCGCGTGTCCATGCCGCGCCGTCGACGAGCCCCGGCTCCACTCCCCAGGTGCCGTCGACGAGGTGCACGCGCCGCCACACGTCGACCCCGTCGGCCCGCGCGCCGGCGATCAGCACGCCGAGGTCGCGGGCGTCGCCCCGTCCCCGGCGCGTCGTCGGGCTGTGGAGCTCGATCTCGCGGTACCCACCGGCGAACAGGATCTTCGGGCACGCCGCGCCGACGCCCGGTTCGGCGTCGAGCGCGTCGACCAGCGGACGCAGCCACTCCGGATCGACGGTCGCGTCGTTGTTCACCAGCGCCACGTGGTCCACGTCGGCCAAGGCACGGATGCCGCGGTTGCAGCCGGCGCCGAAGCCGACGTTCCCTTCCTGTTCGAGGACCTCCACCGCCGGGAGCTCGGCCCACACCCGCGTCACCACGTCGTCGGACGAGGCGTTGTCGACGAGGACGATCCGCAGCTGTGCCGCCGGCCACGACGAGCCCAGCAGGCTGCGGAGGCACGCCATGGTGAGATCGCCGCCGTTGTAGTTGACGACGACGACGCCGACGGAGGGGTGGTCCACGACGTCCTACGCGCGCTGCTTGAGCGGTTCCCACCACCAGCGGTTGTCGCGGTACCACGCGACCGTCGCCTCGAGCGCCTCGTCGAGCGTGCGTTCCCTCCGCCAGCCGAGAGCCGTGACCTTCGCGATGTCGACGGAGTACCGCCGGTCGTGGCCGAGCCGGTCGGTGACGTACTGCACCGACTCCTCGCCCACGCCGAGCAACGCCAGCAGCTTGTCGACGAGTACCCGGTTGGGGGTCTCGTTGCCGGCGCCGATGTTGTAGATCTCCCCGTGCGCACCGTGCTCGAGCACGACCTGGACGCCCGCGCAGTGGTCGTCGACGTAGATCCAGTCGCGCTCGTTGAGGCCGTCGCCGTAGAGCGGGATCTTGCCGCCGTCGAGCACGTTGGTGGTGAAGAGCGGGATCGCCTTCTCCGGGTACTGGTACGGGCCGAAGTTGTTGGTGCAGCGAGTCACCGAGACCGGCAGCCCGTAGGTGTGGTGGTACGACAGCGCGATGAGGTCGGAGCCGGCCTTCGACGCCGAGTACGGCGAGCGGGGCTCCAGCGGATCGGTCTCCGCCGACGACCCGACCTCGACCGAGCCGTAGACCTCGTCGGTGCCGATGTGCACCACCCGGCCGACCTCGAGCCGGCGGGCGGTGTCCATCACCACGTTCGTGCCGAAGCAGTTCGTGTGGATGAAGTCGTCGGGCCCGACGATCGAGCGGTCGACGTGGCTCTCCGCCGCGAAGTGCACCACGGTGTCGTGGCCGCGCATCGCGTCCTCGAGCGTCTCGGGATCGCAGATGTTGCCCTTCACGAACTGGTGGCGCGGATCGTCGTCGACGTCGCGCAGGGTCGAGAGGTTGCCCGCGTACGTGAGCGCGTCGTACACGGTGACCGAATCGTCGGTGGTGCGCGAGCACGTGGCGCACGTAGTTCGAGCCGATGAACCCCGCGCCCCCGGTGACGAGGATCTTCCGACTCACGTCCGCAGGCCCCAGCGCGGGCGCAGCGCGTCGGCGAGATCGGCGCGCGCCGGGTTCTGCTGGTCGCGGGCGGAGAGGGTCGGCTCGGACACACCCCAGTCGGCGTCGATGGCGGGGTCGTCCCACGCCACCCCGAGCTCGTCCTTCGGGTTGTAGTAGCCGTCGACCAGGTAGGTGATGACCATGTCGGTGAGCGCGGCGAAGCCGTGCGCGACGCCGGGCGGGATGAACACCCCACGGTGGTCGAAGGTGCCGTCGGGGCGCTCACCGAGATCGAGGGTGAGCGTGGCACCGTCGGTGGGGGAACCTTGGCGGAGGTCGTGCAGCACGACGCGGGCGCTGCCCATCGGCACGTACCAGTAGTCGGCCTGGTGGAGGTGGTAGTGCAGGCCGACGATCGCACCGGCCTGCCGGTTGCCGCGGTTGCCCTGGATCATCTCCCGGCCCTGCGGGAACCACTCCCGCCGGTAGGTCTCGATGAAGATGCCGCGCTCGTCGCCGTGGATGGTGGGCTGCACGACGTACACGCCGTCGATGACGTCCGAAGCGATCACGTCAGCCACTAGATCAGGTCCATTCCCCTGCGGCGTCCCGGCCTCCGGCCACGCCTCCGCTCCATCTCCATCAGGCGAGCTCCACCCGGCAGTGGTCGCCGACGAGGAGACGGGTCGCCACCGGGGTCGCGCCCGAGCGGACGACCTCGACCTCGCGTCCGATGAGCGAGTCGGTGAGCCGGGGGACCGAGACGACCCGGCTGCGCTCGAGCAGCACCGAGTGCTCGACCTCGGAGTCGAGGATCTCGCAGTCCGCGGCGACCGAGGTGAACGGCCCGATGAAGCTGTTGACGACCCGGGTGCCCGCGCCGATCGCGGCGGGACCGCGCACCGTCGAGTTCACGATCTCGGCGCCCGCTTCGATGACGACGCGGCCTTCGATACGCGACGCGTCGTCGACGGCGCCGTCGATCCGGGGCTCGAGGGTCTCGAGCACGAGGCGGTTGCTCTCGAGCAGCGGGTCCTTCTTGCCGGTGTCGATCCACCAGCCGCGCAGGATCTCGTGACGCACGCGTCGCCCGTGGTCGACGAGCCACTGGATGGCGTCGGTGATCTCGAGCTCGCCGCGCGCCGACGGTTCGATCGCGCGCACCGCGGTGTGGATGCTCGGCGTCGAAGAGGTAGACGCCGACGACCGCGAGGTCCGACGGCGGGTCCTGCGGCTTCTCGATGAGCTGGACGACCTCACCGTCGTCGCCGAGCACCGCGACGCCCGAACTGCCGCGGATCGTCGACGTGTGCGAGCAGGATCTGCGAGGAGAGCACGCGGCCGTCGGCTCCCGGGCCGCAGCGCGCGCTCGGCCTCGAAGGCGTCGACGAACTCCTTGAGCCCCTGCTGCAGCATGTTGTCGCCGAGGTACATCACGAAGTCGTCGTCGCCGAGGTAGTCGCGTGCGATCAGCACGCAGTGCGCGAGCCCGAGCGGGGCGTCCTGGCGGAGGTACGTGACCTCGGCGCCCCAGCGGGAGCCGTCGCCGACCGCCGCCATGATCTCGTCGGCGGTGTCGCCGACGATGATCCCGATCTCCTTGATGCCGGCCTCGACCATGTCTTCGATGCCGTAGAAGAGGATCGGCTTGTTGGCGACCGGCACGAGCTGCTTCGCGCTCGTGTGCGTGATCGGTCGGAGCCGGGTGCCGGCGCCGCCGGAGAGGATGAGACCCTTCATCGTCGGAGCATGGTAGGCGGGGGTCAGGTCCGATGCGCCCTCGTGACCGTTCCACGACGCGTGGGCACCGCTAGGTTCGTCGGTTCATGGCACCGAACTCGGCGCGCCGCATGTCCGCTCGCCTGGCCGGGTCGGTGCTCTCCGTCCTCTTGGTGCTGGCGGGGGTCGCCGCGGGTGCGCGACCGCTCGGTGCCGCGACGACGGCCGCCGCCCCGGCACGGTGGGATCCGCAGATCGAGCCGATCGCCCGGGAGGTCGAGCACCTCCGGAAGCTCGACTTCGAGCACCCGGTGCCCGTGCGGTTCCTGTCGGAGGCGGAGTTCGAGAAGCGGCAGCGGGCAGACCGGTCGAAGCTCTCGAAGTCGGACGAGGCCGACCTGGAGCGTGCGCAGGCGCAGCTGCGTGCCCTCGGCTTGATCGGGCAGGACGTCGACCTCTTCGACGCGTCCAACGACATCGGCTCGACTGATGTCCTGGCCTACTACGACCCAGGAACCGGGCGGATCACGGTGAAGGGGAAGGCGACCGACACGCTCGAGGTCGCGACGAAGGTCACACTCGCGCACGAGCTCACGCACGCACTCCAGGACCAGCACTTCCGCCTGGCGCGCGTGCAGCGGCTGGCTGCCAAGCACCACGCGCCGACCGCCGCCCGCGCGGTGATCGAGGGTGATGCGGTCCGGATCCAGAACCTCTACGAGGCGCAGCTCTCCGACGCCGACCAGCAAGCGTACGACGAGCAGTCGCGGGCTCAGACCAGCGAGGCCCGCGCGGATGCCGCGGCCAAGTCGATCCCGCCTGCGCTCCTCGCGTTCTTCGAGGCGCCGTACGCGTTCGGCCCGTCGTTGGTGCAGGTCGCCGAGGCCGACGTCGACGGCGGCGTCGACGGTCTGTTCCGGAAGCCGCCCACGAACGACGCGGCGTACCTCACACCCTCGACGCTGGTCGACGGGTCGAAGTTCACGACGGTGCCGCGACCGCGCGCCCGCGCCGGAGAGAAGGTGGTCGGCAAGCCCGACGTCTTCGGCGCGTTCGCGCTCTACGTCGTGCTCGCGTCGCGCCTCGGTCCTGCCGACGCGCTCGCCGTGGCCGACGGCTGGGGCGGCGACGCCATGATCACGCTGGAGCGCGAGGGCCGCACGTGCGTGCGGGCAACGTTCGTAGGCCGTGACGCCGCTCGCACCTCCGCGATCAGCGACGCCCTCGCGCAGTGGCGCGACGCGATGCCGGCGGGCGCGGCCACGGTGGACGGCACCGGCCGTCGGGTGACGCTCACCGCGTGCGACACGGCGACGGCCGTGTCACCGACCCCCCACGGCGCCGACGAGGCGACCACGTTCGCCGCCAACCGAGATGCTCTCTACGGTGTCCTGGTGAAGCAGGGTGCACCGTCGAAGGTCGCGGACTGCGCGGCCAACGGCCTCGTCCGCGACCCCGGGTTCGCGCCCTTCCTGGCCGATCCGAACGCGACCCCCGACGACGCCACCATCGCGCAGCTGCGATCGCTCGCGCAGGACATCACCCGGCGCTGCGTGGCCGAGTCGGCGGCCTGACCTTCGCCGACTCGCTCAGACGAGCTCGGCGTCACCCTCCCCCCACGCGTCTTCCGAGGTGGAGGTTCGGACCCGAGTGGCCGGAGCCGGGGTGACACCCTCCGTGGCATCGCCACCACTATCGTCCGCCGCCATGACGGCTCCTGGTCCTTGCTCCACCTCCCGTGTCCTCCGGTTCTTCCGAGCTTCGGTCCTCGCCATCGCCTGCGCAGTGCTCGTCTCCGTGTTGCTCGCGCCGGCGGCCTCGGCCAAGCGCACGACGACGTCGTCGACCTCGACCACGGTGCCGACCGTGTGGGACCCGCGGATCGAGCCGATCGCCGACCAGGTCGCCCAGCTGCGCGGCCTCCCGTTCGTGCGCCCGGTTGCCGCCGACTTCCTCGACGACGCCGCGTTCGAGAAGCAGGTGGCGATCGACCTCGGCACGCTCACCAAGCAGGAGAAGCAGGACCTCGCCCGTGAACAGGTGGAGTTCCGCGCCCTCGGGCTGATCGGGCCCGAGGTGAACCTCCGCGACGAGATCGAGTCGCTCCAGGCGTCGGGGGCAGCGGCGTACTACGTCCCGAAGACGAAGAAGATCACGGTCAAGGGCACGAGCCTCGACGACGCCGCCACGCGCGTCACCGTCGCGCACGAGCTCACGCACGCGTTCCAGGACCAGCACTTCGACCTCCAGAAGCTCGACAAGGAGGCAGCGACGACGCACGGCTCGAGCGCGTGCGCACGGTGGCGGAGGGCGATGCGGTGCGCATCGCGGACGACGTACGTGCGACTCGCTGTCCGCACGCGGACCAGGAGGCGTACCACGCAGGAGCGCGGAGCACGGCCGGCAGGCGTTGGCCGAGATCGCACGCCAAGGGTGTGCCCGAATCGCTGCGGTTCGACTTCGAGGCGCCGTACGACCTCGGTCCGTCGATGCTCGAGGCGGTGATCGCCAAGGAGCAGGCGCGCTGCGGCATCGACGGTCTGTTCGAGCAACCCGCCGACCGTCGACGCGGTCGTACCTGACGCCGTCGACCCTGCTCGACCACCACCCGTTCCAGACCGTCGAGACGCCGGCCCTCGCCGCGGGCGAGAAGCGCTCCGGTAAGTCCGACGTGTTCGGCGCCTTCGCGCTCTACCAGGTGCTCGCGTCGCGCCTCGATCCCGCGCCGCGCTGACCGCCGCCGACGCCTGGGACGGTGACGCGATGGTCACGTTCACCCGCCAGGGCAGCACCTGCCTCCGCGCGCGTTCGTGGGGCGGGGCACCGACGGCACCACCACGATCGGCAACGCCCTGGACCAGTGGGCCACGCAGATGCCGCGGGCACGGCGACGGTCACCGGCACTGCCGACCGGGTCAGCGCTCACCGCGTGTGATCCGGGGAGCGCCGCGACGACCGAGCGCCGAACCGATCCGAACGCGTCGATGGCGTTCGCCGGCGAACCGTGACGCGCTTGTTCTCGGGTGCTCGCAAGCACGGCGACTCGCCGGTGAACGTCGCCTCGTGCACCGCCGACGGCATCGTGCGCGACCCGGTGTTCGCGCCGGTCCTCGAGGCCGCGGGCAACGACCCCACCGCGGAGCCCGACCCGGCGCTCGTCGCCACCGTCGGCGCTCGCCTTCGTGAGGTACCGGCGATCCTCCAGGGCTGCGTCGCGTCGACGCCGACGTCGCCGACTCGGCACCGAACCGTTGCCGAGGCCCCGCGCCGCATCTGAGCGATGCGCTGAGGCGCGGGCTCAGACGACGAAGTACTTGGCCTCGGGGTGGGGCACGATGATCGCCGAGGTGCTCTGCTCGGGCTCGAGCTGGAACTCCTCGGTGAGCTTCACGCCGATGCGGTGCAGCTCGAGGAGGTCGTCGAGCTTGGCCTGGTCGTCGAGGTCGGGGCACGCGGGGTAGCCCCACGAGTAGCGCGAACCGCGGTACTGCTGACGGAACAGCCCGGCGAGGGTCGGGCCGTCCTCGTTGGCGAAGCCCCACTCCTCGCGGATGCGCCGGTGCCAGAGCTCGGCGAGCGCCTCGGTCATCTCGACCGACAGGCCGTGGGTGAGCAGGTACTCGCTGGTACTGGTCGGCGGCGAACAGCTCGCGCTCACGTTCGGAGGCGCGCTCGCCGACGGTGACGACGTGGAACGCGGCGTAGTCGGCGTCGCCGGACTCTCGACGCTGCGGAAGAAGTCGGCGATGCAGAGGTGACGGTCGCTGCGCTGGCGCGGGAACGTGAACCGCAGTCGTTCGTTGCGACGGTCGTCGTCGGTCCACACGATGAGGTCGTTGCCGTCGGCGTTGACCGGGAAGTACCCCCAGATCACCGCGGGCACGAGCCAGCCCTCGGCCTTCGCCTCGTCGAGCTGCGCCGCGGAGCGTCGGGCGGATGCGCTCCTTGAACTCGGCGTCGTTCTCGCCGAGCGACTTGTCGGGCCGGAACTGCCACTGGTTGCGGAACAGCGCGGTCTCGTTGATGAAGGCGGCGATGTCGTCGAGCGGGAGTGCCCTTGGCGACGCGGGAGCCGAGGAACGGCGGGCGTGAAGATCTCGACGTCGGTGGCGACGTCGGATCGCACCGCTGCCGCGGTGACCGCGCGCTCGGCTTCCATCTCCGACCGGCGGGGCGGCAGGATGCGGCCCCCGAGGGCGCGGCCGAAGTCGGGATCGAGCACGCCCGACTTCTTGCCCTCCATGAGCTGGTCCATCGTGTGGAGGCCCTCGAACGCGTCCTTGCCGTAGAACAGGCGGCCGTCGTAGACCTCGCGCAGGTCGCGCTCCACGTAGCGTGCGCGTGAGCGCGGCGCCGCCCAGCAGCACCGGGATCTCGGCGAGTCCCTGGGTGTTCAGCTCCTCGCAGGTTCTCGCGCATGATGAGCGTGCTCTTCACCAGCAGCCCGCTCATCCCGATCGCGTCGGCCTTCACCTCGGTGGCCTTGTCGACGAACGCCGAGAGCGGCGCCTTGATGCCGATGTTGTGCACCTCGTAGCCGTTGTTGGTGAGGATGATGTCGACGAGGTTCTTGCCGATGTCGTGGACGTCGCCCTTCACCGTGCCGAGCACGACGCGGCCCTTGCCGCCGGCGTCGGCCTTCTCCATGTGCGGCTCGAGGTAGCGCGACCGCGGCCTTCATGGTCTCCGCGCTCTGGAGCACGAACGGCAGCTGCATCTCGCCCCGGCCGAAGAGCTCGCCGACGACCTTCATGCCCTCGAGCAGCACGTCGTTGACGATCGACGAGCGCGGGACGGGACTGCGAGCTGCTCCTCGAGGTCGGTCTCGAGCCCGTCGCGGTCGCCGTCGATGATGCGGTGCTCCAGCCGCTGCTCGACCGGCCAGTCGGAGCGGTCCTCCTGCTCGACCGCGGTGGCGTCGACGCCCTCGAACAGCGCCATCAGCTCGGTGAGCGGGTCGTAGCCGTCGGCGCGCCGGTCGTAGACGAGGTCGAGCGCGAGCTCGCGGGCGCGGTCGTCGATCTTGTGCATCGGCATGATGCGCGCCGCGTGCACGATGGCGGCGTCGAGGCCCGGCCTCGCGGCACTCGTGCAGGAACACGCTGTTGAGCACGTGGCGGATGGCCGGCTTCAACCCGAAGCTGATGTTCGACAGGCCGAGAATGGTCGACGATCCGGGCAGCTCGGTCTTGGCGCGCCGGATGGCGTCGATGGTCTCGATGCCGTCGCGGCGCAGGTCTTCGGAACCGGAGCCGAGCGGGAACGTGAGCATGTCGAAGATGAGGTCGGTCGGGCTCGATGCCGTAGCGCTCGATCGCGAGGTCGTAGATGCGCTTGCAGACCTGGAGCTTCCAGTCGGCGGTGCGGGCCTGGCCCTCTTCGTCGATGGCGAGGCAGATGACCGCGGCGCCGTACTCGCTCGCCAGCGACATGACCCGGTCGAAGCGCTTGCCGGGGTCTTCGCCCTCCTCGAGGTTGGCCGAGTTGAGGATCGCCTTGCCGCCGGAGTGCTGCAGCCCGGCTTCGAGCACCTGCGGTTCGGTCGAGTCGAACACGAGGGGCAGCGCCGCCTGGGTGGCGAAGCGGCTGGCGATCTCGTGCATGTCGGCGGCGCCGTCGCGGCCCACGTAGTCGACGCAGACGTCGAGCACGTGCGCGCCTTCCTTCACCTGCTCGCGTGCCATCTGGACGCACGTGTCCCAGTCGGCCTCGAGCATGGCGTCGCGGAACTTGCGCGAGCCGTTGGCGTTCGTGCGCTCGCCGACCGCGAGGTAGGCGAGCTCCTGGTGGTAGGTGACCGGGCTGTAGATCGACGAGCAGCTGGGCTCGTACTCGGGCGTGCGCGCCACCGGTGCACGCGTGCCGAGACGTTCGACGACGGCGCGCAGGTGCGCGGGCGTGGTGCCGCAGCACCCGCCGACGATGTTGAGCCCGAACTCACCGACGAAGCGTTCGTGCGCCTCGGCCAGCGCGTCGGGGGTGAGGTCGTAGTGCGTGTGGCCGTCGACGATCGACGGCAGGCCCGCGTTGGGCAGGCACGAGAGGTACGTGCGTGAGTGCTGCGCGAGGTAGCGCAGGTGCTCGGTCATCTCGGTGGGACCGGTGGCGCAGTTGAGGCCGATGACGTCGGGGCGCAGGGCTTCGAGCGCGGTGAGCGCGGCGCCGATCTCCGAGCCGACCAGCAGGCGGCCGGTCGTCTCGACCGTCACCTGCACCATGATCGGCACCTCGATGCCGGCGGTGGCCATCGCCCGGCGGGCGCCGATGATCGCGGCCTTGGACTGCAGGAGGTCCTGCACGGTCTCGATCGAGCAGGACGTCGGTGCCACCGGCGAGGAGGCCCGCGACCATCGCCTCGTAGTCGTCGCGCAGCTCGGCGAACGAGATCTGGCCGAGCGACGGGAGGCGGGTGCCGGGACCGATCGAGCCGATGACGAAGCGCGGGCCGGTCGGGGGTGGAGTAGCCGGTGGCCACCTCCTTGGCGAGCCGCGCCGCCTGCTCGTTGATGGCGAAGGTCTCGTCGGCGATCCCGTACTCGTTGAGCACGAGGCTGAACGCGCCGAAGGTCGCGGTCTCCACCGCGTCGACGCCGGCGTCGAAGTACTCGGCGTGCATCCGCGCGATGAGGTCGGGGCGCGTGAGCACGAGGCGTTCGTTGCAGCCCTCGAGCGCGGGGCCACCGAAGTCGTCGGGCCCGAGGTCCTGGTCCTGGACCCAGGTGCCGAACGCGCCGTCGAACACGAGGACGCGCTCGGCGAGCGTGGTGAGGAAATCGGACATTCGTGCCAGGGTACCGGAGGGGTTTCGAGAACCTTCCGCTTCTCGCGTCCCGACGGTCCTACGCAGTCCGGCGGTGTGCCCGCCGCCCGAGGCGCACGGCGCGGTCGGCGCGCGCCCAGAGCTCCTTGTCGCCCGAGCTGTCGCCGTAGGCCCACACGAACGCGGGGGATCCCGCGAGCCACTCGTCGAGCCGGCGGGCCTTCTCCGGGCCGCGCACGTTCGCGCCGGCGAGGCGACCGGTCAGCCGGCCGTCGTCGGTCACCTCGAGCTCGGTGGCGAGCACCGCGTCGAACCGCAGGACGTCGGCGACGGGCCGGAGGTAGTTCGCGAGCGACGCGGACACGATCACGAGCCGGTGACCCTGGGTCCGGTGCCAGTCGGCCCGCTCGACCGCCTCGCGCCGCAGGTGTCGGGAAACGATGTCCTCGGCGAAGGCTCGCGCCACGGCGTCGACGGCCTCGGCCTCGCGCCCGCCGAGCAGGCGCCGCACCACCCCTTCCTTGGCCGCGTTGCGCGTCCACTGGCCGCGGCCTCGCCGCCCCAGCGCCGCGGTGGTCGCCGCGAACGCCTCGAGCGTGGGACCGGTCCCCGCCACCCGGCGCAGGAACGGCACGAGGTTGTCGCGCGGCGAGAGCGTGCCGTCGAAGTCGAACGCGGCGACGACGTCCACTGCCTCCATGGCCTGTCATGGCTAGCACATCCCCGGGACGCCATCTCGCGTCGATTCCGCTCTTGCGTCCCGGGCTCCGGCCACGCCTCCGCTGCATCTCCTCGACCGGTAAGGTCACCGCTCACGCGGAATGTCTGCGATGACTCACATGAAGCTGCGCATGCCTGATTCCGACGCTTCCGCGGTGGTCGCCCCGTCGACCGGAGCCAGTTGGCGCGCGCACGTCCGCATCTGTCGCGTCGACCACTGGTTCAAGAACGTCTTCGTCTTGCCCGGGGTCGTGGTCGCGATCGGCATCGTGCCGCACGTCGACGCCGGCGACCTGTGGTGGCGGCTCGTCGTCGGCCTGCTCGCGGTGTGCCTCGTCGCGTCGAGCAACTACGTCATCAACGAGATCCAGGACGCGCCCTTCGACGTGCACCACCCGACGAAGCGGTTCCGTCCGGTGCCCTCGGGGCAGGTGAACATCCCGCTGGCGTACGTGCAGTGGATCGTGTTGATGGCGGTCGGCCTCGCACTGGGTGCGCTGGTCGACTGGCAGTTGGTGGTCACCTTGTTCGGGCTCTGGGTGATGGGGTGCATCTACAACCTGCCACCGCTGCGCACGAAGGACCACGCCTACGTCGATGTCGCGTCGGAGGCCATCAACAACCCGATCCGCATGCTCGTCGGCTGGTACATCGTCACGAGCACGGTGGTGCCGCCCCTCTCGCTCCTCGTGAGCTACTGGATGATCGGCTGCTACTTCATGGCGGCGAAGCGATTCGCCGAGTACAACGACTTCGAGCGCACCGGTGACGACGCGGCGCGGTACCGGAAGTCGTTCGCGCACTACACGAGCGAACGACTCCTCGTCTCGATCATGTTCTACGCATCGGCCGCGATGTTGTTCTTCGGCGCGTTCATCGTGCGCTACCGCCTCGAGTTGATCCTCTCGTTCCCGCTGGTCGCCGTCTTCATGGCGATGTACCTGCACCTCGCCTTCCGGCCCGACAGCCCGGTCGAGAACCCGGAGAAGCTGTACCGCGAGCGCAATCTCATGATCGTGCTCGTCGCGTGCGTCGTGGTGATGACGGTGTTGCTGCTCGTGGACCTCCCGTTCCTCGGCGACGCGTTCTCGCCCAGCGTCCACGGCCTCGGCGCGTCGGGTTGACCGGCCGCACGCCGGTGGAAGGCGGTCGACGGTACGGGCGCGGCTTCGCGGTGGGTGCCGTGCTCGCGGCGCTCGTGTTCGCCTGGATGCTCACCGACGGCACGTTCGACCCGGGTCACCGTGTCGCGTTCTCCGGCGACTTCTACGACGCGCAGGCCCACAGCCTGCTCGACGGCAAGCTCGCGATGCCGGAGTCGGTGCTGGGCATCGAGGGGTACGAGCACGCCGGGAAGTCGTACATGTACTTCGGTCCGGCGCCCGCGCTGTTGCGCCTCCCGACCGCGGTGTTCACCGACTCGCTCGACGGTCGGACGGGCAACGTCTCGATGCTGCTCGCGTTCGCGGTGGCGATGGTGGCGCTGGGTCGGATCGGGTGGCGCGTGCGGCGCTGGGCGCGCAACGACGCGCCCGTCGACCGGTGCGACGAACTGCTCGCGGGTGCAGTCGCGTTCGTGCTCGGCACCGGGACCACGATCGTGTTCCTCGGCGTCGGGCCGTACGTGTACCACGAGGCGATCCTGTGGGGGGTGGCGCTGGCGTTCGCCGCGTTCGCGGCGATCCTGGCTTGGATCGAGCGGCCGCGGCCGGGGGTGCTGGTGGCGGCCGGGGTGCTGACGCTGCTCGCGCTGCTCAGCCGTCTCGCGGTCGGGATCGGGCCGGCCGCCGCGCTGACGCTCCTGGCGGTCGCGGTCGCCGTCGCGCGCCTCTCACCGCGGGCGCGGGGCGCGGTCGCCCGCGTCGGGCTCGCCGACCCTGCCCAGCTCGGTTGGGGCGTCGTCGGCGCGTTGGCCGCGGCGGTGGCGGTACCGCTCGCGGTGTACACGGTGGTCAATTACGCGAAGTTCGGCACGCTGTTCAGCGTGCCCTACGACCACCAGGCCGCGAACTTGGTCGTGCCCGGTCGGCGGGCGATCCTCGCCGCCAACGGGGGAACGCTGGTCAACGTCGCCGCGCTCCCCACCAACATCGTCCAGTACCTGCGCCCGGATGCGTTCCGGCTCGACGGCGTGTGGCCGTGGATCCGGCTGCCCTCCTGGCGGCCGAGCGTGATCGGCGACGTTCGCTACGACATGCTCGACTTCACCTCGAGCATCACCGCAGCCATGCCCGTCCTCTTCGTGCTCGCGATCGGCGGCCTCGTCGCGACGGTGCGCGCCGGTGCGCGCAGCGGGCTGGCCACGCTCCGTTCGCTCGCGGTGCCGGTCGTCGGCGCGGCGTGCGCGGTCGTGCCGTCGCTGGTCTTCGTCTACGTCACGCCGCGGTACACGGCCGACTTCCTGCCGTTCCTGGTGCTCCTCGGGTTCGCCGGGCTGTACGCGTTCGTGCGCTGGGCCCGGTCGACGGGCGAGCGACGCGGCGCGGTGGTCGTGGTGTCGGTGGCGCTGGGCGTGCTCGCGCTCTGGAGCTGCGTCGCCAACGTGTCGATGGCGCGCGACTACCAGCTCGGCCGGGAGCAGGTGCGGAGCTTCGTCGATCCGGGGCGCTGAGCGGCTCAGAGGGGGAGCTTGCGGAACACCGGTCGGGGCACGTGGCGGAGGACCGACATCACGTAGCGCAGCGTCGACGGCACCCAGACCGTCTCCCGCCCGCGTGCGAGCCCATGCACGATGGCGGTGGCGACGGCCTCCGGCGTGGTGGACAGCGGCGCCGCGTCCATGCCCTCGGTCATCTTCGTGTGCACGAACCCGGGCCGCACGATCATGACCTTCACGCCGGTGCCGACGAGGCTGTCGCCCAGGCCCTGGAAGAACGCGTCCATGCCCGCCTTCGACGAGCCGTAGACGAAGTTGGACCGCCGGGCCCGTTCACCGGCGACCGACGACAGCGCCACGATCGTGCCGTGACCCTGCGTGCGCATCCGCTGGGAGATCGGCACGGCCACCGACACCGAGCCGACGTAGTTCACTTCGGCGATGTCGACCGCGGCGCGCCCGTCGTGCTCGGCCTCCTCCTGGTCGCCCAGCACGCCGAACGCGAGGATGGCGACGTCGAAGTCGCCGAAGCGCTCGAACACGCCGTCGACGAACGCGTCGTGGGCCGACGTGTCACGCGCGTCGAACGCGACGGTCTCGACCGTCGTCGCACCGGCCGCGCGCAGATCGGCCGCGGCTCCTTCGAGGGCGCCGGGGTCACGCGCCGCGAGCACGATCGTGCGGGCGCGACGCTGCACGAGCTCGCGCAGTGTCGCCTGCGCGATGTCGGAGCCACCGCCGAGCACGAGCACCGACTGCACCGAGCCGAGCGCATCCTTCATGTCACGAGCCTGCCTTCCGCTCCTGGGCCTCCGGCCCGGGCCGCTCGGGCCCCGGCTCGTTGCGCCGCAGGGTACCTGCGGCGCCGACACTCGCCTTCCCGCTGCACCTACGGGAGGCCGAGGCGGCGTTGGAGGTCGGACTGCAGCACGCCGGCGGGGTCGACGCGGGTACGGAGCTCGGCGAAGCGGTCGAGCTCGGGGTACATCACCGGCAGGAGCTCGGGTCGCAGCCGGGAGTCCTTGGCCAGGTAGATGCGCCCGCCGGCTCCCGCGACGAGCTCGTCGAGCTGGTCGAGGAGCTCGGCGAGGCCGGGCACGGTCGCCGGCATGTCGAGCGCGAGGGTCCATCCGGGGGAGGGGAACGAGAGCGGACCGGGGTTGCCCTGACCGAACCGCTTCAACACCGCGAGGAACGAAGCGGCGCGCGCGTCGCTGAGCATCTCGATCGACGTGCGGACCGCGTCGTGCGCCTCGTCCGGCACCACGTACTGGTACTGGAGGAAGCCGCAGCTGCCGTAGAGCCGATTCCAACCGCGCACGCCGTCGAGGGGATGGAAGAACGACGAGATGCTCTCGACGCGACCGTGCAACGACGGCGTCACGCGATACCAGAACTCGTTGAACGCGGCGACGCTCAGCCGGTTGAGCAGACCGTTGGGTGCCCACGGCGGCGCGCTGATCAACGCGTGGGGCGCGAAGCGCAACGGGTCGCGTCGCAGCTTCTTCGGCAGGTCGTCGACGACCGCGTGGTCGCCGCGCGACAGGATCGAGCGGCCCAGCGTGGCGCCGGTGGCCAAGCAGTCGATCCACGCTGCCGAGTAGCGGTACTCGGCGTCGCCCTCGATCATGAGCGCCATCACCGAGTCGAGGTCGGGGCACCGCACGTTCTCGGCGCGGATCATCGACGTCTCGATCGGCAGCAGCCGCAGGGTCGCTTCACCGATCACACCGGTGAGACCGAGCGCGCCCGCGGTACCCCAGAAGAGGTCGGGATCGGTGTCGGGGGTGACGGTGAGCGTGCCCTTCGGCGTGTGGAGGGTGAAGGACTCGACGTGGTTGGCGAAGCTGCCGTCGAAGTGGTGGCTCTTGCCGTGCACGTCGGCCGCGATCGCGCCGCCGACGGTGACGAGCCGCGTGCCCGGCGTGACGTGGACGAACCAGCCCAGCGGCACCATCGTGCGCATGATCGCCTCGAGGCTGACGCCGGCGTCGACCCGCACGATCCCGTGCTCGAGGTCGATCTCGTGGAAGCCCGCCAGCGTGGTGGCGTCGAGCACGATGCCGCCCGCGTTCTGGGCGGCATCGCCGTAGCTGCGACCGAGTCCGCGCGCGATGAGGCCCCGCCGCCCGGCCCGGGCCAGCCATTCGTCGATCCCGCCCTGGTCGGCCGCGCCGACCACCGTCGCCGCGGTGGGCGCGGTGCGGCTCCACCCGGTGAGGAGCTCGACCTGTTCGCTTGCCGGCTCAGCCACGGACACCCAACGCGAACGTCACCAGCCACACCAGACCGACCAGCTGCAGCACGCGGTCGGACAGCACGACCTCTTCGGGCGCGCCACCGCCGCCTTGGTCGACGACGAGCGCGTACCGCAGCACCGCGATGACGAACGGCACGATCGAGAGCCGGAACCACGTTTCGTCGCCGGTGTGCGCGGCGTTCTCGAACGCCCACAGGCAGTACGCGGTGATCATCACGCCCGACGCGACGGCGCGGACGTACCCGAGGAACGCGGTGGAGTACTCGCCCAAGGTGCGCCGGTGCTCGAACGAGTCGGAGCCGAGCTCGACCTGCTCCGCGTGGCGCTTCCCGGTGACGATGAACAACGAGCCGGCGCCGGCGACGATCAGGAACCAGTCGGACAACCGGACGTCGGTGGCCACACCGCCGGCGATGGCCCGGAACACGAAGCCCGAAGCGACCGCGGCGAGGTCGATCACCGGCTCGTACTTCAACCAGATCGTGTACGAGATGGTGACGAGCACGTAGCCGGCGACGACGCCGGTGAGCTTGAAGTCGTTGATCGGCGCGGTCACGACGAGCGCCAGCAGGATCAGCACGGCGGCGATGATCCGCGCGGTCCGCACGTCGAGGTCGCCGGCGGCGATCGGGCGCAGCCGCTTGGTCGGGTGGAGGCGGTCGGCTTCGGCGTCGTTGGCATCGTTGAGGAAGTAGGTGCCGCTGGCCGCCAGGCAGAACCCGACGAACGCCACCAGGGTCTGCAACAACGCGTCGCGCTGGTCGAGCACCCCGGCGGCGGCGGGCGCCGCGAACACGAGGACGTTCTTGGTCCACTGCTTCGGGCGGGCGGTACGGATGACCGCCTTCACCACCGAGGAACGACCCGTCTGCGGTGTCGCGGCCGGGGTCGCGCCGGAAGGATCGGGGACCGCGGACATCGCGCTCAGGCTATCGGCCCCCTCTTGTGGTGCCGGTCCATCCGCCCCTTTCTCGCGCCGCCGGTACGGGCCGCTCGCACGGGCGCCGGCCGTAGACTCCGGCGAGCATGGCTCCGAAGATCTACACGCGCAAGGGCGACGACGGCAGCACCGGTCTTCTCTACGGCGGACGGGTCGGGAAGGACTCCGCCGGACCCGACGCGTACGGCGCGGTCGACGAGGCGGTGTCGATGCTCGGCCTCGCCCGCGCCGAGACCGACCGCGGCTCGGAGCTCGACGAGCTGCTCGTTCGGCTCCAACGCGAGCTGTTCGTGGTCGGGGCCGAGCTCGCGACCTCCCCTGGGAACCGGGCGAAGTTGGAGCCCGGGGTGTCGCTCACGACCGACGCGATGGTCACCGCACTCGAACCTGTCATCGACGACATCACCGCGCGCTACGACGCCCCGACCGAGTTCGTGCTCCCCGGCGAGAACCGCACCGCGGCCGCGCTCGACGTGGCGCGCGCGGTCGTGCGGCGCGCCGAGCGGTGCGCGGTCGCGGCGGCGGGCGACGGCTGGCTGCCCGACAGCCAGGTCGTGCCGTACCTCAACCGCCTTGCCGACCTCGTCTATACGCTGGCGCGCTGGCAGGAGGGCACCTTCCGCCCCGTCCGCGCCGATCGCACCACCTGAACCCCCGCTCGACCGACCACGATCCCGACCACTCCGGAGCTCACCGTGTCCCTCTCGTTCACCGTCGTCACCACGCCCGCCGACCGCGTCGCGGTGGAGCTGCTCGCGGTTCCTGTCGAGAAGGGCGCGGCGTTCGGTCCCGGTGCCGACGCGGTCGACACCGCGCTCGGGGGCGGCCTCGCAGCGTTCCTCGCCGAGGCGGGCTTCGAGGGCAAGCTGGGCGAGACGCTGGCGGTGCCGACCGCGGGGAAGCTCCGGGCCAAGGCCGCCATCCTCGTGGGGATCGGTGATCCCGGCGAGCTCACGGTCGACGGCGTGCGACGCGCCTCCGCCGCGGTGGCCCGGCGCGGCGAGCAAAGCCGCGTCGGTGGCCACGACCCTGGCGACTGCGAGCTCGTCGCTCGACGTGGCCGACGCCGCGCAGGCCGTCGCCGAGGGGTTCGTGCTCGGCGCCTATCAGTACCTCGAGTACAAGGGCGACGCCTCTCCCTCGAAGCTGAAGAAGGTCACCGTGATCGCCGACAGCGGTGCTGCAGTGCGCGCCGCGGTCACCCGGGGCGCGACGGTCGGTGACGCGGTCACCTGGGCGCGCGACATGGTCAACACGCCGTCGAAGGAGAAGTCGCCCGCCGAGATGGTCACCGCCGCCCGCAAGCTCCTCCGCGGGCGCGGCGTCACCGTGCAGGTGCTCGACGTCAAGCAGCTCGAAGCGCAACGCCTCGGTGGCGTGCTCGGTGTCGGCCAGGGCTCGGAGCAGCCGCCCCGCTTCCTGAAGATGACCTACGCGCCGTCGGCGGCCCGCGGCAAGGCGCTCGCCCTCGTGGGCAAGGGCGTGGTGTTCGACTCCGGCGGCCTGTCGCTCAAGACCGCGAGCGGCATGGAGACGATGAAGACCGACATGTCGGGCGGTGCCGCGGTGATCGCGGCGATGTCGACGCTCGCCGATCTCGGCGTGAAGACGCGCGTCACCGGATACGTTCCGTTGGTCGAGAACATGCCGAGCGGTACTGCGATCCGCCCCGGTGATGTGCTGAAGATCCGCAACGGCAAGACGGTCGAGGTGCTCAACACCGACGCCGAGGGCAGGCTCATCCTGGCCGACGCGCTCTCGCTGGCGTCGGAGGACAAGCCGGCCGCGGTCATCGATCTCGCCACGCTCACCGGTGCGTGCATGGTCGCGCTGGGCGACAAGATCGCCGGGCTCATGGGGAACGACGACGCGTGGGTTGCGCAGGTGCGCGACGCCGCCGAGCGCGCCGGTGAGCCGGTGTGGCACCTGCCGCTCCCGCCCGAGTACCGCAAGCAGCTCGAGTCGGAAGTCGCCGACATGAAGAACATCGGCGGGAGCTACGGCGGCGCGCTGACCGCCGGGTTGTTCCTCCAGGAGTTCGTCGACAGCGCGCCGTGGGTCCACCTCGACATCGCGGGCCCCGCGCGCGCCAGCGCCGACGACGGCTACCTCACCAAGGGCGGCACCGGCTACGGGGTCCGCACGCTCGTCGAGCTGGCCCGCACGTTCGAGCCGCCGGCCGCGGCACCGGTACCCCCGAAGGAGAAGGCGAAGGCGAGGCCACGGGCCAACGGTCGACGCGCACGATGAACTCGGTGCGACGCGGCCTCGCGGCCGCGGGGGCTTCGCGCTCGTCGCGGCCACACTGGCCGTCGTCGTCCCCGCGCCCGCCGCGGCGCGCGTGCCGGCGGTGTACCACCTCGTCACCGTGCACATCCGCGACAACGTGTTCTCGCCGGCGAACCTCGACGTCGAGCCGGGCACGACGGTGCGGTGGGTGAACGACGGCCGGAACAACCACAACGTCACGCCGTCCTCCGCGAAGGGTGGTGGGAGCGGGAACCTGAAGCCCGGGAAGTCGTACGTACGCACCTTCGAGGACGCAGGCGCGTTCGCGTACTACTGCAACCTGCACGGGACGCCCACGAAGGGGCAGCACGCGCAGGTCGCGGTGGGGGAAGCGGTCGCGACCACTCCGACCACGCCCGTCGGTGGCGGCGACGCCCCAGCACCCGAGTTCGCCGCGTCGGGTCGTACGATCCGCGTCCCCGGCGACACCGCCACCATCCAGGGCGCGGTCGACAGGGCGAAGCGGGGCGATCTCGTACTCGTGTCGCCCGGTGTCTACCGGGAGTCGGTCACGGTGACGACCGACGGCATCGTGATCCGCGGCCTCGACCGCAACACCACCATCCTCGACGGGCAGTTCAAGCGGGAGAACGGCGTGTTCGTCGCCGGCGCGAACGGCGTCGCGATCGAGAACCTCACGGCCCGGAACTTCACCGAGAACGGGTTCTTCTGGAACGGTGTGCTCGGCTACCGCGGCTCGTACCTCACTGCGTACCGCAACGGCGACTACGGCGTCTACGCGTACGACTCGCAGTACGGCCAGTTCGACCACTCGTACGCGTCGGGCAGCCCCGATTCCGGGTTCTACATCGGGCAGTGCAACCCGTGTCACGCGGTGATCACCGACATCGTGTCCGAGTACAACCAACTCGGCTACTCCGGGTCGAACGCCTCGGGTGACCTCTTCCTCGTGAACTCGGACTGGTCACGCAACCGAACCGGTCTCGTGCCCAACAGCTTCGACGGTGAGGAGCTCGCACCCCAGGGCTCGGCGACCATCGCCGGGAACCTGGTCGCCGACAACGGCCATCCGAAGGCTGCCCGATCGGACACACCGGAGTTCGACGTCGCCTTCGGCAGCGGTGTGGTCATCGCGGGTGGGATCGGCGACGTGATCACGAAGAACCGCGTCACCGGGAACCCCAACATCGGCATCGCGCTCGCGCCGAGCGTCGGGCTGCAGGCGATCCCGACCGCGCCGGAACGCAACCAGGTGACCGACAACGTGGCGGAAGGCGCCGAGCTTGCCGACCTCGCGGCGATCCTGCCGAACCCGGGTGACGGCAATTGCTTCTCCGGCAATACGTTCGCGTCGTCGGCACCCACCGCGATCGAGCAGGCCATGCCGTGCGGCGGCACCGGAACCGGCGACCTCACCGCGGGCGCGCTCGACGTCGGTCAGTTCCTCGACACGTCGAGGTACCCGAAGGGCCTCCCCTACGCCACGACGCCCGTCCCCAGGCGTCAGCGCAACCTGCCCCGCGCCGCGAGCGCGCGGGCGCGACCGGCCGGCGCACCCGTCGTGGTCGACCTGGCGTCGATCGAGGTGCCGTCGGGAAGCTGATTCAGGCGCCGACTTGTGAACCGAACAGGTCACCCGGGAGCGTGATCCCGGCGTCGTGCAGGCGCTCGGTGAGCTTCGGGCGCACGCCGGTCGGGCGCAGCGCACCGGTGACGGCGCCGTCGGGCGCGGTCTCGGCGTCGAACGAGAAGACGTCGGACAGGGTGATGGTCTCGCCCTCCATGCCGTCGACCGACGACACCCGGGTCACCCGACGCACGCCGTCGCGCCCGCGGCTGATGTGGACCAGCAGGTCGATGGCGGAGGCGGCCTGCTCGCGGATGGCGCGCACCGGCAGGTCGAACCCGGCCATGAGCACCATGGTCTCGACCCGGGCCAGCGCGTCACGCGGCGAGTTGGCGTGCAGGGTCGACAGCGAGCCGTCGTGGCCCGTGTTCATCGCCTGCAGCATGTCGAGCGCCTCGGCGCCGCGGACCTCGCCGACCACGATGCGGTCGGGCCGCATGCGCAGCGCGTTCCGGACGAGCTCGCGGACGCGGACCTCGCCTCGGCCTTCGATGTTCGCCGGGCGGCTCTCGAGCCGGATGACGTGCCGCTGCTGCAGGCGCAGCTCGGCGGCGTCCTCGATCGTGACGATGCGTTCGGTCGCGGGGACCATCGACGACAGCACGTTGAGCAGTGTCGTCTTGCCGCTGCCCGTGCCGCCGCTGATGAGGATGTTCATGCGGCCCTTGACGCACGCGGCGAGGAATCCGCCCACCTGGTCGGTGAGGGTGCCGAGGCGCACGAGGTCGTCGAGGGTGAGCACGCGTTGCGTGAACTTGCGGATGGTCAACTGCGGACCGTCGATCGCGAGCGGCGCGATCACCGCGTTCACCCGGGAACCGTCGGGGAGCCGGGCGTCGACCATCGGCGACGCCTCGTCGATGCGACGGCCGAGCGGCGCGACGATGCGGTCGATCACCCGCAGCACGTGCTGCTCGGAGAAGAACTGCGCATCGGTCTCCACGAGCTGGCCCTCGCGTTCGACGAACACACCGTCGAGGCCGTTGACCATCACCTCGCTGACCGTCGGGTCGTCGAGGAACCGCTCGATTGGTCCGTAGCCCAGGGCCGAGTCGACGATCTGGCTCACGAGCTGATCGCGTTCGGCGTCGTTGAGCGGGATCTTCTCTTCCTTGAGCACCTCGCCGAGCTCGCGCACGACCTGCGAGTCGAGCTGCGACGCCGGCGTGGACGGGTCCCACAGGGCGGGGCCCATGCGGAGGATCAGCGCCTCCTGGGCGCGGCGCTTGAGCTGGGTGACCGGGTCGTCGGCGGGCGATGCCTTGGCCTCGGCCGCGGTCGTCGCCCGTGTGGTGACCGTCCCGAACGTGGGCGCATCGGCGTCCGCTTCGGTCCGGCTCTGCTTCATCCGCTCGCTGAGCTTCATGTCGTCACCGCCTCCGGAAGATGCCCGACGGGCGGGTGTCGGCCGGCGCCATCTGCGGGGCCACCCGCTTCACGAGCTGCAACATCGCCAACGTGACGGCCGACCGCGGGTCGGACAGCACGAGCGGTTCGCCCTGGTTGAGCGACATCGGGACCGACCTTGAGCTGGGGATCGCCACGTCGACGTTGATACCGACGGTCCGCTCGATGGCGGGGATGGTGAGCCCGGTGCGGGCGTCGGCCCGGTTGAGTACGAAGTGCCAGAGGTGCTGGGGCTTGCCGATGACCCGCAGTGCCTCGATCTCCTTCACCGTCGCCCGGATGCTGGGGACGTCGGTCGCCGAGATCAGCAGCAGGTCGGTGGCGTACTCGAGCGCGGCCAGGGTGTACTCGTCGAGCCCCGAGGCAGTGTCGATCACCACGTACTTGAACGACTGGGTGAGCAGCTCGAGCACCCGTTCCACCTGCGCGATGGTGATGTCGTCGGCCTCGGTGGGCGTCGCCGGCGCGCAGAGCACGAACAGGTCCGCCGCGTGGACGGTGAGGTGCGCCTTGAGGCCGGTGGCGTCGAGCGTGTCGACCGAGCGCACCGCGTCGGCGAAGGTGAGGTCGGGGCGCAGGCCGAGCGCGCTCGCGACGTCGCCGAACTGCACGTCGAGGTCGAGGATCACCACTTCACCCGGCGCGACCTGCGCCAGCGCGAGGGCGAGGTTGCTGGAGACCGTGGTCTTCCCGGCGCCGCCCTTCGGGCAGAGCGCCATGATGACGCGACCTCGGTCGTCGTCGCCGCTCCCGTCACCGTCGCCGTCGAACACCTGGCGGCGGTGGGTCGCGGTGTCGAATGCCTTCTCGATCGCAACCCGCAGGTCGGCGGGCGCGATGTCGGGTGCGATCACGTCGCGCGCACCGGCGCGCAACGCCGACTGCAGGAGGTCGGTCGACGGGGGAGCGATGATCACCACGCTGATGTCGGGCCGGTCGTGGTCGAACGCGGTGGCGAGGGCGAGCGCGCGCTCTTCGGGCATGTCGGGCCCGAGGGCGACGACTTCGACGCCGCGCCCGCTGAGCTCACGCACGGCGTCTTGCGGATCGACGAGCATGTCTTCGCGCCAGTAGCTCAGCGGTCCGTTCAGCTCACCGTCGAATGCGTCCCGAACGCGTTGTTCGAAGTCGCCATCGGCGGTTGCGAGCACCAACCTGCTCATGCTGCCCTGCTCATCGGATCGTTCCTCCGCGTGGATCGCGCGCCCCGGTGACGCGAATGTCGTCGCGGATGGATCGACCCGGGAGCAGGTCGCCTTGAGGGGAACCGCCCGAACCGGTCAGACGGAGGTCAGCCGCCCCCGTCAGCCCCCTCCGCCCCCCCCGCTCGCAGGTCGATTCCGCTGCGCCGTCCCGCCCTCCGGGCACGGCTCCGCTGCATCATCCGCGGCGCACCCGGGACCGGAGGGCGGCGAAGCAGAGCGAGAAGCTGACGAGGAACACGACCAGCAGCGCCAGCGCCGTCCGCCCGAGGTCGTCCCAGTGCCATCCCTCGAGGGCGAGTGAGCGCATCCCCTCGAGCAGGTACGTGACCGGGTTCCAGCCCGCCACGGTGTCGAGCCATCCGCTGAGCTGGTCACGCGGTACATACGACGACGTCAGGAAGAGAAACGGGAAGAACAGGAGGAAGCTCGAGTTCACCGCGGCCGGGTTACCGGTCTTCAGCGCGATCGCGTACCCGAAGCCGGCGAAGGCCAGGCTCCACAGCGACGCGATGACGATGAACATCAGCACACCCAGCGCCCCGGCCTGGAAGTCGATCCCGAGGGCGAACGCCAGCGCGATGATCGGCACGCACAGCGTGGCCGACACCGCGATGTCGGCGACCATGTGTCCGACGAGGATGGCGCTGCGCCGCACCGGGGTGAGGAGCAGCCGGTCGAAGTAGCCGTTCTGCACGTCGACCACGAGCGACTGCGCGCGCGACACCCCGGTGACACCGAGCAGCACGGCGGTGGCCATCTCGAACGCGGTGTAGTCGAAGCCCTGGATCGTGTTCTGGGTGAGGTTCTCCAGCGTGCCGATGTTCACGATGAAGAAGAAGAACGCGATGAAGACGGGTGGGATGATCGCTTCCAGATCGCGGGGCACGGCACGGAGCGCGCGTCCAGCGATCGTGCACACGTCGTGGAACACGCCCGCCGGTCGCGCGTGCGCGACGTCGGCAGTGGTGCGGGGCCGGATGTCGAAGGTCACGTTGGCGGCGGTCATGACTGGTCCTCCTCGGCGTCGAAGTGGGCGCCGGTCAGCTCGAGGAACACGTCGTCGAGCGTGGGCGTGCGGAGCGTGAGGTCGCGGACCCGGATCGACGCGTCGTGCAACACGATCGCGATCGGGCCGATGGCCGACGAGCCTTCGTCGACGCTGATGGTGAGCTCGTGGTCGCGACCCTCGACCGCGACCACGCCGTACACGCCCTGCAACGACTGCTCGGCACTGTCGAGGTCACCCTCGACGCGGGCGACGACGACGTCGGTGCCGACGCTGCGTTTCAGCTCGGCGGGCGTGCCCTCGGCCACGAGCGTCCCGCGGTCGACGATGCCGACGCGGTCGGCGAGCTCGTCGGCTTCCTCGAGGTACTGCGTGGTGAGCAGGATCGTCATGCCCAACTCGTCGTTGAGCCGCTGCACCTCCTGCCACACGCTGGCCCGGCTGATCGGATCGAGCCCGGTGGTGGGTTCGTCGAGGAACAGCACGTCGGGGTTGTGCACGAGCGCGGCGGCGAGGTCGAGGCGGCGACGCATCCCGCCGGAGTACGTGTCGATCCGCCGCTCGAGCGCGTCGCCGAGGTCGACCAGCGCGCGCAGTTCGACGAGGCGCTGGTCGATCTCCTTCCGGGTGAGGCCGTAGAGCTGGCCCTGCAGCCGCAGGAGCTCGATGCCGGTCTGCTTCGGGTCGAGGGCGACGTCCTGGAGGGCGACGCCGATCCGGAGCCGCACGTGCTGGGGTGCGTCGGCGATGTCGAACCCCGCCACCGTCGCGTGCCCACCCGTCGGTGCGAGCAGGGTGCAGAGCATCTTCACCGTCGTCGACTTGCCGGCGCCGTTCGGTCCGAGCAGGCCGTAGATCTCGCCTCGCGAGATCGTGAGGTCGAGATCGTCGACCGCAGTGACCTCGCCGAAGGTGCGGGACAGTCCGCGGGCGCTGATCGCCGGTGGCGACGGATCGGGGACGTCGTGGGGGGTGTATTCCTGCCGGAGTGCCATGGGGGACCTCGTTCGGGTTCGGGTCGTCGTCGTGTTCACACCGGGCAACCTACGGAGCACCGCGGTCAGATCCTGGCCGCAATCTCTGGAAGTCTCTTCCCATGAACAGACCCCGACGACGGCGAGAACTCATCGGAGCGGCAGGGCCCCATGGCGGAGCATGACCCCACCGAGCGGGCGCTCCTGCTCCTGTCGCTGCTGCAGACACACCGGTTCTGGCCCGGCTCCGAGCTCACCTCCCGCCTCGGGGTGAGCGCCCGGACCCTCCGCCGTGACGTCGACCGGCTCCGTGGCCTCGGCTATCCCGTCGACGCGACGCCGGGTGCCTCGGGTGGGTACCGCCTGGCCGCGGGGGCGCACCTCCCGCCGCTCCTGCTCGACGACGACGAAGCCGTCGCCATCGCGGTCGGGCTGCGTGCGGCCGCCGGCGCGTCGATCGACGGCATGGAGGACACCGCGCTCGGCGCGCTGGTCAAGCTCGAGCAGGTGCTCCCGGACCGGCTGCGGCGGCGGGTGCGCGCGGTCCACTCGAACGTGGTGTCGCTCGAGTGGGGCGGGGCACCGAGCGTCGACGCCGAGGCGCTCGCGGTGCTCGCGCTCGGTTGTCGCGACCACGAGCAGATCCGGTTCGAGTACCGCCGCCGCGACGGCGACGAGACCAGTCGCCTGGTCGAACCTCATCAGCTCGTGTCGACCGGGCGACGCTGGTACCTCGTGGCGTGGGACGTCCGCCGCGACGACTGGCGCACCTTCCGGCTCGACCGGCTCGAGCGCGCGCGGCTCGCGGGTGTGCGCTGCCGCGCGCGGGAGCTCCCGGGCGGTGACGCGGCCGCGTTCGTCGCCGAGTCGATCCGCACCATGCCGATGCCGTACTCCGCGCTGCTCGACGTCGACGCGCCCGCCGACGCGGTGCGCGCGGCCCTCCACTGGAGCGACGCCGAGGTCGAGGAGCTCGGCGTCGCGCGATCACGCGTCCGGGTCGGGAGCGGGAGCACCGACGCGCTGCTCCGCGTGGTCACCATGCTCGCGAGTTCGTTCGCGGTCGTCGTCCGCGAACCCGACGAGCTGGCGGCGCGCGTCGATCAGCTGGTGGCGCGCCTGCAGCGTTGACGCCGGGTCAGTGCGAGAGCGTGCTGCCGTCGGCGAGCACCGCGTGGGGCAGGCAGTGCTCGTCGTACTCGGCGATCACGATCGGCGCCGCGTTCGGCCCGCACGCCGGGCACTCGGGGTCGCGCCGCACCTTGAAGGCGCGGAACGACTGCTCGAGCGCGTCGTAGGCCAGCAGGCGACCGATGAGCGGGTCGCCGAGATCGAGGATCAGCTTGATCGCCTCGAGTGCCTGGATCGACCCGACGATGCCGGGCAGCACGCCGAGCACGCCGGCCTCCGCGCAGCTCGGCGCGAGCTCGGGCGGCGGCGGCTCGGGGAGCAGGCAGCGGTAGCAGGGGCCGACGTAGGGCTGGAACACCGACACCTGACCCTCGAAGCGGAAGATCGATCCGTGCACCACGGGGATGCGCTTCAGGAGCGACGCGTCGTTCAGCAGGTAGCGCGTCGGGAAGTTGTCGGTGCCGTCGACGATCACGTCGTAGCCGTCGATGATGTCGAGCACGTTGTCGGCGCCGAAGCGCACGTCGTAGGTGACGACGTCGACGTCGGGGTTGAGCTGCGTGAGCGTCTTCTTCGCCGAGTCGACCTTGCGCTCGCCGATGCGGTCCATGTTGTGGAGGATCTGGCGCTGCAGGTTCGACGCGTCGACGACGTCCATGTCGACGATGCCGAGCGTGCCGACGCCCGCGGCCGCGAGGTAGAGCGCGGCGGGGGAGCCGAGACCACCCGCGCCGAGGAGCAGCACGCGGCTCTCGAGCAGCTGCTGCTGCCCGGCCTCACCGACCTCGGGGAGCAGGATGTGACGGCCGTAGCGGTCGCGCTGCTCGGGCGTGAGCGTCTGGGGCGTGATCCACGGGCGCCCCTCGTTCTTCCAGCGGCCGAAGCCGCCCGCCATCGACACCACGTCGGTGAAGCCGAGCTGCTCGAGGGTCTCGGCCGCGAAGGCCGAGCGGTTCCCGCCCGCGCAGTAGAGGACGATCGGCTGGTCGCGGTCGAGGAGCTTGGTCTCGGCCTGGCTCTCGAGGTGGCCGCGGGGGATGAACACCGAGCCGGGGATGGTGCCCTGGTCGTGTTCGTCCTGCTCGCGCACGTCGACGAACGTCGCCTGGCCGAGTCGGGCCTCGGCCTCCTCGGGCTGGATCTCGGTGATGCGCTGCTTGGTCTCCCGGAGCAGCTCGCGGTAGCTCGCCATCGTTCTTCTCTCCTCGTCGAACCGGTAAATGCTACCGCGATGGTCGGGTATTCCCAACCTGCCCCGATCGGGGGGTCAGATCCGCGCCACCAGGTCGGGGAGCACGTCGCCGAGGCGGTCCCGGATCACGAACTCGGCCAGCGGGTCGAACGGCGTCTCCTCCCCGTTCAGGACGGCCAGGAAGGCGCCCGCCCGCAGCGCCTGCTCCGGGAGCGCCGCCGCCGGGTACACGCCGAGCGACGTGCCCACCGCGAGGAACACGTCGGCGCCTGCAGCCGCCCGTTGCGCGCGTTCGAGATCGGCGGGTACGAGGTTCTCGCCGAAGGAGATCGTCGCCGACTTCAACATGCCCCCGCACTCGAGGCAGGCGGGATCGTCGTCGCCGGCACGCACGCGGGCGAGGGTCTCCTCCATCGGCCCGCGCCAGCCGCAGTCCAGGCACTTCGCGTCGTGCACGGTTGCCGTGGATCTCGATCACGATCTCCGGTGACGTGCCCGCCGCCTGGTGCAGGCCGTCGACGTTCTGGGTGACGAGCGTGTGCAGGTTGGCGCGCCGTTCGAGGTCGGCGAGCGCGAGGTGCCCCGCGTTGGACTCGCCGCCGAAGAGCTCGCTACCGGCGCGGTTGCGCCACACCTGGCGCCGGTGCTCGGCGTCGGCGACGTAGTGCTGGATCGTCGCCTTGCGCTCGGCGCCCGGGTCCTTGGTCCACAGCCCCTGCGGCCCCCGGAAGTCGGGGATGCCCGACTCGGTGGAGATGCCCGCGCCGGTGAGCACCACGATCTGGTCGGCGACCCGCAGGAGCGCAGCGAGTCGGTCCAGCTGCTCGTCGTCGGCCATGCGTGCACGGTAACAAGCGCGTGAACGACGCGTCCCGGGGACGAGGGGACGCGCCGTTCGGCAGCGGTCGCGAGCAACGGGGGCGAGCTCGAACCGCGATCCGGGTCGATCAGCCCGCGTCACGGCGCGACCTTCCTGCACGTGCTCCAGCGCTTCGCGGTGACGCTGGTACGCCCACAGCGCGCTCTCGTGACACAACGCGGGGTGGAAGCCGATCGCGTGCAGCGCGCGCTCGACGTGATCGGGATCGTCGCCCTGTTCGAGCAGCGTGAACGCGACCCGCCGCGAGCGGCGGCGCGCCTCCGCGAGTGGCGGCTCGGCGAGCTGCGCCTCCGCCCACTCCGCGTGCGCGAGCTGCAGCTCGCTCGGCAGGCGCCGGAGGTGACGGCGTGTTCACCGGCGGCACGTTGCGACGCACCGCGACGGTGTCGGACATCGGGTCTTCGCACGCGAGGTCGAACTGCGTGAGGCGCCGCAACGTGCGGACGAGCGGCGACGCGGTGCCGTCGCGCTGCCCGAGGCCGAGCGCGTGCGACGTGTCGCTCACCGTGAGCTCGACGCCGTCCGGGGTTGCGGTCGAACCGGTCGGCGAGGTGGCGGAGCAGGAGCAGCGCGGTGGGTCCGAGCGTCGGGAGCCAGAACGTCTCGACGTAGCGGGACCGCGGATCGTGCCCGAGGGTGTCGACGACGGGGTCGTTCCAGGGCTTGATCAGCAGCGTGGCGGGCATGGGCTTCCTCCGCGAGGGGGCCGGCCGGAGTGGCGGGCGCGAGCGCGGGGAAGTGCGTGCGGATCCCGTCGGATCACGTCTGGGTGTGAAGAATAGCGTCAAAAGCCGCGAATCCGTCAAGGCCGTCGGGGCACGGTTCGGGGGCTTCGCGCGTCGGCTGTCGGCGCCCGCGCGGCGGACGGCTGCTACGAACACTGGCGGGGATCGCGCCGAACGCCTCGGCCGGGCGGGCGGGACCGAACAGGAAGCCCTGGCCGAGCTCGCAGCCCATCGCCCGCAGCAGGCGGAGCTGCTCCCGGGTCTCGATGCCCTCGGCGACCGTCGACAGCTGCAGCGCCCGGGCCAGGCTCGACGATGGCGTTGACGATCGCGGTGCTGTCCTTGCGGCGTGCCGACGCCCTCGGTGAACGATCGGTCGATCTTCAGCGCCTCGACCGGCAGGCGTTGGAGGTAGGCGAGCGACGAGTACCCGGAGCCGAAGTCGTCGACCGCGAGGTGGAGGCCGAGCGCGCGCAGCGCGCCGAGCGCGCTCAGCGCCGACTCCGCGTCGCGCATCAACGTGCTCTCGGTGATCTCCAACCACAACGACGACGGCTGGATGCCGGTCTCGTGCAGCACGCGCGCCACGTCGTTCGGCAACGCCGGTTCGGCGAGTTGGCGCGGCGAGAGGTTCACGCTCATCGACAGCTGTCGGCGCGTCCGGCGCCGCCTGGTGCCAGAGCACCGCCTGCCGGCACGCCTGCTCGAGTGCCCACACGCCGAGCGGCACGATGAGGCCGGTCTCCTCGGCCAGCGGCACGAACTCCATCGGCGGCACCAGGCCGCGCTCGGGATGCTCCCAGCGGATCAGCGCCTCGAAGCCGATCAGGGACCGTGGTCGAGGTCGATCATCGGCTGGTAGTGCACGCGCATCTCGCCGCGCTCGATCGCGCGGTGCAGCGCGTTCCCGGTGCGCAGGTCGTCGACCGCGCGGTGGTGCTCGCGAGCGTCGAACAGCTCGGCGCGGTCGCGCCCGAGCTCCTTGGCGCGGTACATCGCGGTGTCGGCGTTGCGCAGCAGCGTCTCGGGCGTGTCCGTCGCGGCGCCCGACAGCGCGATGCCGACGCTGGCGGTCGACGAACACCTCGCCTTCGATCAGCGCGACCGGCGGCGAGATCGCGTCGGCCAGCCGTTCGGCGACCAGCTCGGCGGTCTCCTCGCTGGTGATGTTGTGACAGCAGGATCGTGAACTCGTCGCCGCCGAAGCGGGCGACGACGTCGGTCGGGCCCATCGTCGCGCTCGAGCCGGTCGGCGACGGCCACGAGCAGGCGGTCACCGGCGGAGTGACCGAGGCTGTCGTTCACCACCTTGAACCGGTCGAGGTCGAGGAACAGCACCGCGATGCGCTCGTGGTTGAGCTCGGCGTCGGCGAGCTCGCGGCCGAGCCGCTCCACGAAGTAGCAGCCGGTTCGGGAAGCCGGTGAGCGGGTCGTGGATCGCCTGGTGCGCGAGCGCCTCGCCGCTCGCCTTGCGCGCGCCGATGTCCTCGATCTGGCTGACCAGGTAGAGCGGTTGCGTCGTTGACGTCGCGCACGACCGACGCGCTCGACCGACACCCACACGGGATGACCGTCGTGATGGAGGTACCGCTGCTCGAGCTGGCAGCTCGCGGCCGCGCCCGAGAGCAGCCGGCCATCGACTCGCGACACGCTCGCGATCGTCGGGGTGGCTGAGGTCGAGGATCGACGACGACAGGAGCTCCGACTCACCCCGGCCGAGGATCTGCACGAGCGCGCGGTTCACCCGGAAGAGCCGGCCGTCGATCGACGTGAGCGCCATGCCGATCGGCGCGTGCTCGAACGCGCTGCGGAACCGCTCCTGCGCCTCGCGCAGCTCCGCTTCGGCGCGTCGGCGATCGGTGAGGTCGCGTGCGCTGATCACGATGCCCTCGACCGCGGGGTCGTCGAGCAGGTTGGTGGCGACGGCCTCGACGACCCGCCAGCCGCCGTCGGCGTGGCGCAGCCGGAACTCGACCCGGTCGGCGTCCTGGCCGACGCGCGGTGAGGTCGAAGCCGCTGCAGCGCGATGTCGCGGTCGTCGGGGTGGATGAGGTCGAACACGTCGGTGCCGATGAGCGGCTCGATGTCGAGCCCGAGGATGCGCTCGGTCACCGGGCTCGCGTAGACGAGGCGACCGTGCGGGTCGACGATCGCCATGATGTCGTTCGAGTCGCGCACCATCGCCCGGAAGCGGGCCTCGTTGCGCTCGAGGAGCTCGGTCACCCGGTCGACGGTGCGGGCGGCCCGGCGGCCCACCACCCGCGTCGAGACGATCGCCAGCACGACGATCGGCCAGGAGCAGGAGGGAGGCCAGGAGGCCTTGGACGCTCACGCCCTTTCTGTCGGTATTTCACCGCCCGCACCTTGAGTGACGGGCCGGAAGATGGAGCAGGCCGTGCCCGGATGGCGGGACGGCGGCGCGGAATCGCCGTCGAAGGGCCCGATCAGGTGCGACGGTGCCGAGAAACGCCTCGACGACGGCCCGGGCGGCCGCGGTCGGGGTGATCGGTGCCCGTCGCCACGTCGGCCTCCAGCCGGCGGGCCAGGGCGGCCGTCGGCGCGTCGGCGGCGAGGGCGTCGAGCAACGAATCGGTGACCTCGGACCACATCCAGTCGCGGCTCTGGCCCGCCCGCAGCGCCGGGAGCACGGCGGGCGACCGCGGCCCGGAATTCGTCGACCGCGCTCCACACCGCGGCGATGCCCGTGCCCGAGCAGGGCCGAGCACGTGAGGACGCGGGGCTCCCACCCCGCGATGCGCGGGCGCACGAGGTGGAGCGCAGCGGCGTAGTCGGCGGCGGTGTGCGCGGCCGTGGCGGCGAGATCGCCGTCGGCCTTGTTGACGACCACGAGGTCGGCGAGCTCCATGATCCCGCGCTTGAGCCCCTGCAGCTCGTCGCCGCCGCCGGGCGCGACGAGCACGAGGAAGAGATCGACCATCGCCGCGACCTTCACCTCCGACTGGCCGACGCCGACCGTCTCGACGAGCACGACGTCGAAGCCCGCGGCCTCGCACAGCAGCATCGCCTCGCGCGTGCGACGCGCGACGCCGCCGAGCGTGCCGCCGGTGGGCGACGGGCGGACGAACGCGT
Source organism: uncultured Actinomycetes bacterium (assembly GCA_963725775.1). Lineage (GTDB taxonomy): Bacteria > Actinomycetota > Acidimicrobiia > IMCC26256 > DASPTH01 > DASUAS01. Next base: position 227,869 of record CAVRZT010000003.1, on the reverse strand, counting down.
GCGGGGAGCGCGTCAGCTGCTCCATGCGGGTCTTGTCACCGAGGATCGAGCCGCCGCTGCGCGTGCTCGACGGGTCGACCGCGAGCACGGCGACGCGGTGGTCGTGCTCGACGAGGTGGCCGCCGAGCGCCTCGATGAACGTCGACTTCCCCGCGCCCGGCGCGCCCGAGATCCCGACGCGGACCGCGCCGCCGACGTGCGGGCAGCACCTCGGCGAGCAGCGCCTCGGCCTCGGCGCGGTGGTCGGGGCGGGTCGACTCGACCAGCGTGATCGCCCGCGCGAGCGCGCGTCGATCACCGTCGATCACCTGGCTCGCCAGCTCGCTCACGTGTCCCGGCTGAGCGGTACGGGAGCGGGCGTCAGGCGCGCGGAGGAGGCTCACGATCTCGGCCGCCGCCTGCGGGATGTTGGTGCCGGGCCCGAAGATGGCGGCGACCCCGGCCTCGCGCAGCTCGTCGTAGTCCTGGGCGGGGATCACGCCGCCGGCGACCACGAGGATGTCGTCGCCGCCCTGCTTGCGCAGCTGGGCGATGAGCTCGGGGATGAGCGTCTTGTGCCCGGCGGCCTGGCTCGACACGCCGACGAGGTGCACGTCGTTCTCGATCGCGTCGCGGGCCGCTTCCTCCGGCGTCTGGAAGAGCGGGCCGACGTCGACGTCGAAGCCGAGGTCGGCGAACGCGGTGGCGATCACCTTGGCGCCGCGGTCGTGGCCGTCCTGACCGAGCTTGGCGACGAGCAGGCGCGGACGCCGGCCGGCGGCGGCGGCGAACTCCTCGACCGCCGTGCGCACCTGCTCGTAGCCCTCGTCGCCCTCGTACGCCGCGCCGTACACGCCGGCGATGCTGCGGATGGTGGCGCGGTGACGGGAGAACACCTCTTCGAGCGTGTCGGAGATCTCGCCGACGGTCGCGCGCGCGCGCGTCGCGTCGATCGACAGCTCCAGCAGGTTGCCGTCGCCGCCGCGCGCCCTCGCGCAGGCGGTCGAGCGCGGCCCGGCACGCGGCCTCGTCGCGGTTCGCGCGGAGCTGCGCGAGCCGAGCCAGCTGCTGCTCGCGGACGCTGGCGTTGTCGACGTCGCGGACGTCGACGTCGCCCTCCTCGGCGAGGCGGTACTTGTTGACGCCGACGATCACCTCGTCGCCGCGGTCGATGGCGGCCTGCCGGCGCGCAGCCGCCTCCTCGATGCGCAGCTTCGGCATGCCCGACTCGACCGCCTTGGTCATGCCGCCGAGCGCCTCGACCTCCTCGATCAGCTTCCACGCCTCTTCGGCGAGGCTCGCGGTGAGCGCCTCGACGTAGTAGCTGCCGCCCAGCGGGTCGACGACCTTGGTGACGCCGGTCTCCTCGGCCAGGATGAGCTGCGTGTTGCGGGCGACGCGGGCCGCGAACTCGCTCGGCAGCGCGATCGCCTCGTCGAACGAGTTGGTGTGCAGGCTCTGGGTGCCGCCGAGCACCGCGGCCAGCGCCTCGACCGTGGTGCGGACGATGTTGTTGTACGGGTCCTGCTCGGTGAGCGACACGCCCGACGTCTGGCAGTGCGTGCGCAGCATCGACGAGCCCGGCTTCTGCGGGTCGAACTGTCCGATGACGCGCGCCCAGAGCAGGCGGGCGGCGCGCAGCTTGGCCACCTCCATGAAGAAGTTCATGCCGATGGCGAAGAAGAACGAGAGGCGACCGGCGAACTCGTCGATGGTGAGCCCGCGTGCGAGCGCGGCACGCACGTACTCGAGGCCGTCGGCGATGGTGAACGCGAGCTCCTGCACCGCGGTCGCGCCGGCCTCCTGCATGTGGTAGCCGGAGATCGAGATCGAGTTGAACTTCGGCATGCGCCGCGCCGTGTACTCGATGATGTCGGCCACGATCCGCATGCTCGGCTCGGGCGGATAGATGTAGGTGTTGCGGACCATGAACTCTTTGAGGATGTCGTTCTGGATGGTCCCGGCGAGCTGTGACTCGTCGACGCCCTGCTCCTCGGCGGCCACGACGTAGCCGGCGAGGATCGGCAGCACCGCGCCGTTCATCGTCATCGACACCGTCATCTTGTCGAGCGGGATGCCGTCGAACAGGATCTTCATGTCCTCGACCGAGTCGATCGCGACGCCCGCCTTGCCGACGTCGCCGACGACCCGCGGGTGGTCGCTGTCGTAGCCGCGGTGGGTGGCGAGGTCGAACGCCACCGACAGGCCCATCTGCCCGGCGGCGAGGTTGGCCCGGTAGAACGCGTTCGACTCCTCGGCGGTCGAGAAGCCGGCGTACTGGCGGATGGTCCACGGCCGGTTCGTGTACATCGTGGCCCGGACGCCACGGACGAAGGGGTCGAACCCGGGGAGCGTGCCGACGCCCTCGAGTCCTTCGAGGTCCTCGGCGGTGTAGAGCGGCTCGACGGGGATGCCCTCGGGTGTGAGCCAGGTCAGGCGGTCGAGGTCGCCCTTGACCTCCTTGGAGGCCAGTGCTTCCCAGTCGGACCGAGCCGGACGTTCGCTGTCACCCATGCGGAAAGGGTACGACCCTCGGTTCCGGGAGGTAAGTCCGGGGGAGAAGCTGGGCGGCGGGTGTCAGCTGGCCTGGGAGAGCTCCTCGGCGGCGGCCGCTTCCTCGAGTGCCCGGCGGGCGCGGGCGACGCCGGCGCGGCCCACGCTGCGGGTGCGGGCGTCGAGGCGCCAGTCGCCCCAGTTGACGGGCCGCCGGCCGGCCCGGTGGGCCGGTCGACGCTGGACTTCCGGGTGGCGCCGACCTTCGGCGCCTTCGGCGACCGCTGCTTCGTGCTGGTGGTGGGGGCCTCGACGAGGCGCAGTTGCGTGCTCACATCAGGAGTATCACCCGGGGGTGTGACAGTTATTCCTGCCTGCTGGTCGCACTCGCTGCGAGCCCGGGATACCCGGCTCGCGGGCGGTCGTCGCTCCGTAGACTTGGACGGGTGATTTCGACCTTCGCCTACCTGGACCACGCCGCGACCACGCCGATGCGCCCGGAGGCCGTGGCGGCGATGGAGCCGTTCCTGCGCGGGCACGTTCGGCAACCCGACGGGCGGCCACGCGGCGGCGCGCGCGGCCAAGACCGCCCTCGAGGAGGCCCGGGAGGAGGTCGCCGAGCTCCTCGGGGCCCGACCCGCCGAGGTCGTGTTCACCGCCGGCGGCACCGAGGCCGACAACCTGGCGGTGAAGGGCGCCGCCCGCCAGCCCGCGCCGCCGGCGACCGGCGACGGCGTCGTCACCACCGGCGTTCGAGCACAAGGGGGTGCTCGCGTCGTGCGACCGGCTCGCCGCCGAGGGCTTCCGGGTCGCGACCGGTCGCCGCTCGCCGGAATCGGGCGTCGTCGACGTCGACGCGCTCGTCGCCGACGCTCGACGACCGCACCGTGGTCGTGTCGGTGATGCTCGTCAACAACGAGGTCGGCACGATCCAGCCGCTCGACGCGATCGTCGCCCGGCGTCCGCGAGCGCGCGCCGCGAGCGCCGTCGTGCACACCGACGCGGTGCAGGCGGTGCCGTGGCTCGACGTCGCCCGCGCCGCGGCCGGACGTCGACCTGGTCGCGATCTCGGCGCACAAGTTCGGCGGCCCCAAGGGCACCGGCGCGCTGGTCGTGCGCGACGGCGTCGCGCTCGAGCCGCTGATCGAAGGCGGCGGCCAGGAAGGCGGGCTGCGTTCCGGCACGTCGAACGTCGCCGGGCGCGGTCGCGATGGCCGCGGCGCTGCGGGCCACCCACGCATCGCGCGCGACGCCGACGTCGGCGCGCATCGGGCGACTGCGCGACCGTCTGGTCGACGGCCTGCGCGCCGCGATCCCCGACACGTTCGAGAACGGCGACCGGCGCGCCAAGGTCGCGGGCAACGCGCACCTCGGCTTCCGCGGCGTCGAGGCCGAGACGCTGCTCGTCGCGCTCGACCAGGCGGGCGTGTGCGCGGCCGCCGGCTCGTCGTGCTCGTCGGGCGCCACCGATCCGTCGCACGTGCTCGCGGCGATGGGCATGCGGCCGCGACGACGCGCTGTCGTCGATCCGGCTGAGCCTCGGCTACGCGTCGACCGACGCCGACGTCGACGTCGCGCTCGACGTCGTCCCCACCGCCGTGGCGCGGCTCCGCCCGCCGGCGCCGCGGCGTGAGCAGCGAGCGCGTCCTCGTCGCGATGAGCGGCGGGGTCGACTCCTCGGTCGCGGCCGCGCTCCTGCTCGAGCAGGGGTACGACGTCACCGGCGTGACCCTCAAGCTCTGGGGCGGCGAGTCCGACTCCGGCTGCTGCAGCGTCTCCGACGTCGAGGACGCCCGGCGCGTCGCCGCCCAGCTCGGCATCCCGCACTACGTCTTCAACTTCACCGACGAGTTCGACGACGTCGTCGTCGACGCCGTACGTCGAGGCCTACGCCGCCGGGCGCACGCCGAACCCGTGCGTGGAGTGCAACCGCGTCGATCAAGTTCGGGCGTCTGCTCGAACGAGCCGAGGCCCTCGGGTTCGACTTCCTCGCCACCGGTCACCACGCCCGCGTCGGCGCGCACCGCCGACGGCGAGTTCGTACTGCGCCGGGGCGCCGATCCCGCCAAGGACCAGTCCTACGTGCTCTACATGCTCGGCCAGCGCGAGCTCGCGCGCACGCTGCTCCCGGTCGGCGAGCTCACCAAGGCCGAAGTGCGCGCGCACGCTGCCGCCTCGGGCTGCGCACCGCGGAGAAGCCCGAGAGCATGGACGTCTGCTTCATCACCCGTGGCGGGCGCGAGACGTTCCTCGACCGCGCGCGTTCCGCGCGCGCCGGGGCGCCATCGTCGACACGGACGGCGTCGCTGGTCGGCACGCACGACGGCGTCGCGACCTTCACCGTCGGTCAGCGGCGCGGGCGTCGGTGTCGCCCTCGGCGGACGTCGCTACGTCGTCGACGTCGACGCGCCCGCGCGCCACCGTCACCGTCGGTCGTCGTGAGGACCTGCTGCGCGACGTCGATCGACGTGCGCGATCTCGTCTTCGCCGGTGGACGCGTCCGGCAGTCGACGGCACGCTGACGGCTCAGACCCGCGCGCACGGTGAGCCGGTCGCGGCCGTACTCGACGGGCGCGCGTTCGCTTCGCGATCCCGCAGCCGCGGGTCGCGCCCGGGCAGGTGGTCGCGCTGTACGACGGCGACGCGCTCATCGGTGGCGGGATCGCTACCTGACCGGGATCCGCACCGGGAGGCGCCGACCCGCGGCCAGCCGCAGCATCTCGTCGCGCCGCGGCAGCGCGATCCGGATCGCGGCGGTGCTCGACCGTCTCGCCGCCGCGGCGTCCTCGTGACGGCCGGAAGAGGTCGACCTCGTCGTCGAACCGGACCGACACCGAGCCCGCGCTCGCGCCGAGCCGCAGATCGAGGGTCCCCGGGGTCGCCGGTCCCTGGCGGCTCCGGGCGCGATGTGGCGGATGTGCTCGCGGAGGAAGAGGACGGGATCGGCCAGGGTGAGCGGGTCGACCACGACGAATCCCGGCCGGGACCAGCACCGCCCACCGGCGCGACAGGGACTCGAGCGAGCGGCCGAGCACGAAGACGAGCGCAGCGCCGATCACGAGCGCGATGACGCCGAGCACGATCTCGCCGTCGGCGAGCAGCAGCACCGGCGCGACGACCCCGCCCGCGACGAGCAGGCGGGCGAGGGGGAGCGGGCCCGAGGAAGAGCGCGGGCGGCACGCGGAGCGGGAAGCGTTGCTCGTCGCCGTACGCGAGCGCGTTCGCCGCCGCCGAAGCGATGTCGTGTCCCGAGGCGAGCGCGCGCGCACACGATCGTCGCTGACCAACGCGCCGATCGCACGCGAGCGTCGACGGTGATCCGTCGATCGCGGCGAGGATCGCGGCGATGACGAACGTCGGCGCGATCGACGCGGAATGCGGTCAACGTCTGCGGGCGCGGCGCGAGGGTCGCGAGCAGACCGACCGCCCACGCGAGCCACAACAGCGATCGCGGCGGCGACGCGTGGCGCGTCGGCCCACGACTCGATCGCCGCGGCCGGCGGCCGGTCCGGCGGTCACCGGCAACGTGACCCACGCGGCGCGCAGCAGCCACAAGAAGAGAGGACGAGGCAGGTTGACTCCGTTCGCGGCTGCGCGCGCCCGCTTGGAGCGTGCGGCGTGGGCGATCGTAGAGTACGACCCATGTCGCCGACTCTCCGAGCGCCGGTGCTCGTTCCCGGGGTCGCGACCGGTATCGGCAGCCTGCCGCACGACGACCCCGTGGCGGCCGCCGAGGTGGTGCTGCGCTGCCTGCCCGAGCTCCCGGCGGCGCCCCAGCTGCCCGCGCGCGACCCGCGCGAAGGGATGCTCGCGCAGTGGCTCGGGGCGCTGCCCGAGGTCACGATGGCGGCCGACGGCGGCGTCGTGATCGTCGCAACGACTCCGACGCCGCGCCCGACTGCGACTTCGGCGACGGTGGGCACGACGGGCTCTGGTGACGTTCCTCGAGGTCGCCGCGGCCCGCGAGAAGCGGCCGGTCCGGGTGAAGGTGCAGGTGACGGGCCCGCTGACCCTGGGCGTGGCGCTGCACGCGGCGGGCGTCCCGGCGCCGCGGGCGTTCCGACGCGCCGCCGAGGTCACCCGTGCGTGGTCGGTGGCGATCGAGGAACTGGTCGGCGCACGACGCTGCCCGACGCCGGGCTCGTGCTGTTCTTCGACGAGCCCGCGCTCGTGTCGTGGCAGCGCGGCGACGAGCCGCTCGACCGCGAGTCGGCCATCGACGTGTTGTCGGGCGCGCTCGCGGCGGTCGACTGCGTGACCGGCGTGCACGTGTGCGGCGACGGCGACGTCGCGCTCGCGCTCGAGGCCGGGCCCGAGGTGCTCGGCGTCGAGGTGAGCGACGAGCTCGTCCGGCACACCGTCTCGCTGGCGCGCTTCCTCGACGGCGACGGCTGGATCGCCTGGGGCGCGGTGCCGACCGACCGACCGGTCGGGGAATCGGCCGACCCGCACTGGCGCACGCTGGCGCGCGTGTGGTGCGACCTGACGCGACGCGGGTGCGATCCGGTGCCGCTCCGCACGCGCGGGTTGATCACGCCCGGCGTGCGGGCTGGCGGGCTACGGTGCCTCGCAGGCCGAGCGTGTGCTCGGCATCGCACGCGAGTTGGCCGCCCGGGTGCACGACCAGGCGGTCGCCGCGCGACTCACGCTGGGAGCCTGACGTGGAGACCTCCTCGTACCGCTACTGCGGCGTGTGCGGCCAGCCGCTCGAGCCGGGCGCGACGGTGTGCGGGAACTGTGGCGCCGCGGTCGAGGGTGCGACCGGCGCGGGGGCGGCGGACGCGGCGGTGCTGGCGCGGACGACACCGGAGCCGGTCCGGCCACCGGTGACAGCACGATGGCGATGCCCGCAGCCGCGGCCGCGGGCGGTGCCGCCGGAGGCGCGGCCGGCGGTGCCGCGTCCGGCGGGAGGCGGTGGTGGCGGCGTCGCCGCCGCCCGACGACGACGACGAGGGCATGTCGTCGGGTCAGCGGTGGCTGATCGCGGCGCTGGTGATCCTCGCGGTCGTGCTCATCGGCGTGATCCTGGCCCTCGTGCTGTCGAACGACGACGGCAGCGACAAGCCGAAGACCACCACCACGTCGTCGACCTCGTCGACCAGCACGAGCTCCACCACCACGTCGACTTCGCGACGACGACGACCGCGACCACCACGACGCCGCCGACGACGACGACCACGGCGCCCGCCGACGACGACGACCACGGCGCCGCCGACCACGACCACGACGGCGCCGACGACCACCGAGGCAACAACGACCAGCCGTAGGCGTCACACCCGCTCGGTAGATTGCGGGGATGGCCCGCGCACCCGGAGGGATTCCGCCCGACGTCGCCGCGCGCGCCGACGAGCTCGCCGACGCAGATCCGCTACCACCGCGAGCGCTACTACCGCGACGACGAGCCCGAGGTCTCCGACGCCGAGTTCGACGAGCTGGTCCGCGAGCTGCTCGGCGCTCGCCGACGAGTACCCGGAGCTCGACGCGGGCGACTCGCCGCTCGCCGAGGTGGGCGCGCCACCGTCGGCCACGTTCGCGCCGGTGCGCCACATCGTGCCGATGCTGTCGCTCGACAACGCCTTCGCCCGCGAGGAGCTCGCGGCCTGGTACGCGCGCATCGAGCGGGTGATCACCGACCCGGTCGCGTTCGTCGGCGAGCCCAAGCTCGACGGGTCTGGCGATCTCGTTGCTCTACGAGGACGGGTCGGCTCGTGCGCGCCGGCACCCGGGGCGACGGCGAGATCGGGGAAGGACGTCACCGCCAACGTCGCCACCATCGACGTCATCCCGGCCGACGCTGCCGGGCGATGCGGTGCCGACCCGGCTCGAGGTGCGGGGCGAGGTCTTCATGCCGCTCGCCTCGTTCGAGGAGCTGAACCGGCGCCAGGGCGAGGCCGGCGACCGGCTCTTCGCCAACCCGCGCAACGCCGCCGCCGGCAGCCTGCGCCAGAAGGACCCGCGCGTCACCGCGTCGCGCGACCTCGCGTTCGACGCCTACCAGCTCGGGCGTGCAGGAGGGCGGTCCCACGCTGCGCTCGCACCACGAGACGCTCGTCGTGGTTGCGCGACCTCGGTCTGCCGGTCAACGAGCACATCGAGCAGCTGCCCGTCCCTCGACGCGGTCTACGAGTTCTGCGACCAGATCGAGGCGCAACCGCCACTCGTTCGGCTACGACATCGACGGCGCGGTGGTGAAGGTCGACGATCTCGCGCAACGCAACGAGCTGGGGTTCACGAGCCGTGCGCCGCGCTGGGCGATCGCGTTCAAGTTCCCGCCCGAGGAGAAGACGACCGTGCTGCGCGAGATCATGGTGAGCATCGGTCGCACCGGTCGCGCCACGCCGTTCGCGCAGCTCGAGCCCGTCTTCGTCGGCGGCTCCACCGTCGGCCTCGCGACGCTGCACAACCAGGACGAGGTGGCGCGGAAGGATGTGCGCGTCGGCGACACCGTGATCGTGCGCAAGGCGGGCGACGTCATCCCCGAGGTCGTCGGCCCGGTCCTCGCGAAGCGCAAGAAGGGCGCGCGGAAGTGGAAGTTCCCCACGGTGTGCCCGGTGTGCGAACAGCCGCTGGTCCGGCTCGACGGCGAGGCCGACACCCGGTGCGTCAACGTCGACTGCCCCGCGCAGCGCGTGCAGCGCATCGTGTTCTTCGCCGGTCGCTCGGCGATGGACATCGAGGGCCTCGGCGAGGAGCGCGTCCAGCCAGTTCGTCGAGCGCCGGCCTGCTCGTCCGACGCCGCCGACGTCTACTCGCTGACCGTCGAGCACCTCGTCCCGCTCGAGCGCATCGGCGAGCGGTCGGCGCAGCTCCTCGTCGCGGCGATCGACGCGTCCCGGAGCCGCCCGCTGGCGAAGCTGCTCGTCGGGCTCGGCATCCGCCACGTCGGCCCGAGCGCGGCGATCGCGCTCGCCCGCGAGCTCGGCAGCCTCGACGCCATCGCGGCGGCGTCGGCCGAGGAGCTCGCGGTCGTGCCCGGCGTGGGTGGTGTGATCGCGGAGAGCGTGCGGTGCGTTCTTCGCCATCGAACGCAACCGGGCGCTGGTCGAGAAGCTGCGCGCCGCGGGCGTCAACTTCGACGGGCCCGAACGCGTCGCCGCGCCGGTCGACGGCCCGTCGCTCGACGGGCTCGCGTTCGTGCTCACCGGCACCCTGCCCACGATGACGCGTGACGAGGCGCAGGCCGAGATCGAGGCGCGCGGCGGCAAGGTCACCGGCAGCGTGTCGAAGAAGACGAGCTACGTCGTCGTCGGCGAGAGCCCGGGATCGAAGCTGGCGAAGGCCGAGCAACTCGGCGTGCCGATCCTCGACGAGCCCGAGCTCCGCCGTCTCCTCGAGCACGGCCCCGACTGACGGCAGCGGAATGGGAGACGGCCGCGAGCCGACGACGTAGCCTGCGCCCGGAATCGACCATCGAGAGCGAGATGCAGCGGAGCCGTGCCCGGAGGGTGGGACGGCGAAGCGGAATCGACCATCGAACAGGAGCGGTGCATGGCGGACGACTCCGTGATCGGGAAGCGGTATCCCGGCTACGAGTTCACGATCGAGCGGGGCAAGGTCCGGGAGTTCGCACGGGCGACGATGACGCGCAACCCCGACTACCTCGACGACCCGGTGGCGGTGATCCCGCCGACGTGGTTGATCGCGTCGGGGTTCTGGGCGCCCGAAGACCTCGAGAACCCGGTCGCGTCGTTGAACATCAACCTGGCCCGGCTGCTGCACGGCGGGCAGGAGTTCACGTTCTTCGGCCCACCGCCGCGCGCGGGCAGCCACGCTCACCACCGAGTCGTGGATCGACAGCGTCTACGAGAAGGAAGGCAAGCGCGGCGGCACGATGCGCTTCGCCGAGATGGTCACCGAGTACCGCGACGAGGCCGGCAAGGTCGTCGCCGAGTCGCGGACCACGATGATCGAGACGGGCAAGGCGCCGACGGAGGGATCGTGATGGCGACCTGGGACGACCTGCACGAGGGCAGCGCACCGACGCCGCGCGAGTACGGCCCGATCACCCGCACCGACATGGTCCGCTACCAGGGCGCGTCGGGCGACTTCAACCCGATCCACCACGACGAGGAGTTCGCCAAGTCGGCCGGCTACCCGTCGGTGTTCTCGGTCGGGATGCTGCAGGCCGGCATCCTCGCGGGCTACGCCACCGACTGGCTCGGCGCGGCCAACGTCCGCCGGTACTCGGTGCAGTTCCGCGAGCAGGTGTGGCCGGGCGACACGGTCGTGTGCTCGGGCAAGGTCACGCGTCGCTACGAGGACGCCGGCGAGCGCAAGGTCGACGTCGAGCTGCTGTGCACCCGGCGTCGAATCGGGCGGCGCCGCGATCAAGGGCGAGGCCACCTTCGTCGTGCCGTGACGAGGAGGCGAGGCCGTGAGCCGCGCGCAGCAGCTGACCGGCGTCGGCTCCGGTCGCGTCCCGGCCGCTCGACGCTGGTCGAACGTCCGCGCCCGGAACCCGCGCCGGGCGAGGTGCCGGTGCGCGTCCACGCGTGCGGGTGCTGCCGCACCGATCTGCACGTGGTCGAGGGCGACCTCGACCTGCCGCGCCTGCCCGATCGTTCCCGGTCACCAGGTGGTCGGCGTCGTCGACGCGCTCGGTGACGGTTGCGAGCACGCTCGCGCTCGGTGACCGGGTCGGCGTCGCCTGGCTGCACCACACGTGCGGCACGTGCGAGTTCTGCCGCCGGGGCGAGGAGAACCTCTGCGTCGCCGCCGAGTTCACCGGATGGACCGTCGACGGTGGGTACGCCGACGCGCGTCACCGTGCCCGAGGCCTTCGCGGTGCGGCTGCCGCCGGCCCTCGGTGACCTCGAGGCGGCGCCGCTGCTGTGCGCGGGCGTGATCGGGTACCGCGCGCTGCGTCGTGCCGAGGTGCAGCCCGGCGAGCGGGTCGCGTTGCTCGGGTTCGGCGCGTCCGCACATCTCGCGCTCCAGGTGCTGCACCACTGGGGCTGCGAGGTGGTGGTGATGACCCGTGGCGAGCACCACCGCGAGCTGGCACGCGAGCTGGGCGCGTCGTGGGTCGGTGACGCTGCGGAGCCGCCGCCCGGTCGCGTGCGACCGCGCGGTCGTGTTCGCGCCCGCGGGCGAGCTCGTGCCGGTCGCGCTGCGCGCCGGTGCGCGCCGGCGGCACCGTCGAGCCTCGCCGGGATCCACATGAGCGAGGTGCCCGCGATGCCCTACGAGCTCCTGTGGCACGAGCGCAGCCTGCGCTCGGTCGCCAACATGACGCGGGCCGACGCGCAGGAGTTCATGGATCTCGCCGCCGACGCCGGGATCCGGGCCGAGTACGAGGTGTTCCCGCTCGAGGCCGCCAACGACGCGCTGGCCGCGATCAAGGGCGACGCGGTGCGGGGCGCCGCCGTCCTCCGAGATGGGCCGACGCTGCGACCGTCACGGCCTTGACGTTGAAGCTCCACGCGTAGCTCGCCGGGTTCTTCGGCCGTCCGCCGACGCGCGTCTTCGACCAGTAGAGCACGACCACGTCGTTCTCGCCGCGCGCTGAAGCGGGTGATGTCCTTGCCGGGGCCCGGGCGGAACGAGATCTGTCCGAGCTCGACGACGCGGTCGAGCTGGTCCTCGGGGATCTCGACGTAACGCGCCGCTGTGCCTTCACGAGCAGCACGCCGGTGAGGCTGTCGTCGAGGTCGACGGTGATGGTCTCGACCGGGCCGGCGATCGAGTCGGGTTCGGGGCTCACCGACTCGATGGTCGCCGGCAGCGGGTTGACGCCACCGGGGTCCGTGTCGGTGTTGTTCAGCAGCACGATGCCGAGGTTGAGCACCACGAGCAGGGCGACGACGACGACCGCGACCCGCCCCGGGTGCTGGAACAGCCTTGCGGCGCGGCGCCGCGGCCGGACGCGGGCCCGGCAACGATCGGGTCGCGCTCGGGGCTCCGGGGGTGTCGGCCATCGCGTCCGAGGCTAACGCCGTACCCCCGCGTTCGGCCATCGCCACCATGCGGGGTGCCGCGGTACGCGAGGGTTCGGCCGGTACCTTGACCCGATGGCGATCAGTGGCGTCGCCGATCTCACCGGCCGTGTGCTCGCCGGCCGGTACCGCTTGCTCGCGCCGATCGGCGCGGGCGCGAGCGGTCGCGTCTACGTGGCCGACGACGTGCGGCTGAAGCGGCGGGTCGGCGTCAAGGTCCTGCACCTCGCGCTGGCCGAGGACGCCGGGTTCCTGCGCCGGTTCCGCGCCGAGGCGCAGGTGGCGGCGTCGCTCAACCACCCCAACGTGATGGCCGTCTACGACTGGGGCGAGGACGACGTGCCGTTCATGGTGCTCGAGCTCCTCACCGGCGGGAGCCTCCGGGGCCTGCTCGACGCCGACGCCCGGTTGAGCCCGTCGCAGGCGACACACGTCGGGCGCCAGGTCACCGGCGCGCTCGAGTACGCGCACGCGCGCGGGGTCGTGCACCGCGACATCAAGCCGGCGAACCTCCTCTTCGACGAGCACGGCATCGTGCGCGTCGCCGACTTCGGCCTCGCGCGCGCGCTCGCCGAGGCGAGCTGGACCGAGCCCGCCGGCACGGTCGTCGGCACCGCGCGCTACGCGGCGCCCGAACAGGCCACCGGCGCGCCGCTCGACGGCCGCGCCGACCTCTACTCGCTCGCGGTCGTCCTGGTCGAAGCGGTCACCGGCACCGTCCCCGCGGTCGCCGACACCGCGATCGGCACGCTGGCGGCGCGCACGCACACCCCGCTCGTCGCGCCGCTCGCGCTCGGTCGCCTCGGGGCCGTCGTCGAACGCGCCGGGCGTCCCGATCCCGCCGACCGCTATCCCGACGCCGCCACCATGCGCGCCGCGCTCGCCGACGCCGCCCGCGCGCTCCCACCACCGCAACCGCTCCCGCTCGCCGGGCTCGGCGGTGAGATCGACGGCGGGGAACCGACGCAGATCGGGCGCCGGGCGTCGAACCTGTTCGACCAGGACGACCCGACCTCGTCGACCGACGCGGCCGGCGTCGAGCCGATACCGGTCGTGAAGCCGAACCGGCGCCGTGCACCCGGCGCGGTGCGCTGGGTGTCGGTCGCGGTGCTCGGCGCGATCCTCCTCGCCCTGATCGGTGGGGGCGTGGCCCTGGCCGCGGCCGCGCCGAGCGGCACCACCGAGGTGCCGTCGGTGGTCGGGCTCACGTCGCAGGCGGCGACGGAGAAGTTGGTGACCGGCCGGCCTCACCCTGCACATCACCGAGCGCACCGCCGACGATCCCGCCGGCGTCGTGATCGGGCAGGATCCCGCGCCGGGCACGTTCACCGGCGACGACGGCGAGGTCGAGCTGATCGTGTCGCGCGGCCCGCCGCCGGTCGACGTCCCCGACGTCACCGCGCAGTCACCCGACGACCGCCCAGGCGACGCTCGAAGGCGCCGGGTTCGTCGTGAACGTAAAGCACCAGTACGACGAGTCGGTGCCGGCCGACGCGGTGATCGGCACCGACCCCGGCCGGTGGGACGCGCAGGCGCCACGCGACTCGACGCTGCAGCTGCTCGTGAGCGACGGTCCCGCGCCGGTCGCCGTGCCCGACGTCACCGGCGCCGCCACGTACGACGACGCGGCGAAGCAGCTCACCGATCTCGGGTTCACGGTCGTGCGCGCCGACGACTTCAACGCCACGATCCCCACCGGCAAGATCATCGGCACCGATCCCTGCAGCGGGCACGGGGGCGTCGCGCGGCTCACCGGTGACCATCCACGTGAGCAAGGGCCCGGAGAAGGTGGCGGTGCCACCCCTCGTCGGTCAGAGCCTCGAGGCCGCGACCGCCACCTTGCAGGGGCAGGGCTTCGTCGTCGACACGCAGAGCTACCTCCCGGGACGCGTGGTGCGCGCCCAGGACCCGGCGGCGGGCACGATGGTCAACAAGGGCACGAAGGTCACGCTCTTCTTCTGACGCTTCCGACGCTCCTGACCGGGCGGCGAGAATTCGCGTGACACGCCGGCGGTTCGAGCGTCTTCTGCGGCGGAGGGAGACCAAGCGGCTCCCGAGCGTCACTCGAACAGCCTGGGAGGATCCATGTGGCGACCGGCGCACGGCGCGACCTCGAGACCCGGACCGTGCCGGCCCGGCGAGCGGTTACGGCCGGGTGATCGGGCGTCCCGGCCCGCGTGCCGACGAGCCGATCGCGATCGAGCCACCGCCCTGCCCGCTCGCGTGCCCGATCGAACTGGCGTGGTTCGTCGAACTGGCCGAAGCCGACACCGAGGCGACGACGCCGGCGCCGGTCACTCCGTGATCTCGGAGAGCGCGTTCGGCGAGCCCGGGCGCGCCGGGCCCGGTGCCCGCGACCTGCGCGGCCATGAGCTTGGTGAGGTCGCCCTGGACCTTCACCTTGCCCTCCATGAACGCCTGCATCCCGGCCTGGGGGTTGCCGCTCATGAAGATCTCGCGGGCGGTCACGTAGTCGGTGGTGAGGGTGAGGTCGGCGTCGGTGGCGTGGCCGGCACCCCAGTCGGCGTGGCCGTCCTTGGCGCCGATGTGGAGCAGACGGTCCTCGCCGAACGGCGTGTCGGTCACGAGCAGGTTCATCGTGAGCTCCGCGTGCGGCGGGATCTCGACGTCGTCGCGCGCGTCGACGATCGCCCGGACCGCGGTGAACCAGTCGTCGGAGAGGAACGGGTAGGTCGGCACGATTCGGCATCGTAGCCAAGTGGGTGCGACTCCTAGACTCGCCGCCATGTCCCGACTCACGCGCGCCGACGTCGAGCACGTCGCGCAGCTGGCCCGCCTCGCGCTCACCGACGACGAGATCGAGCACTTCACCGGGCAACTCGAGGTGATCCTCGAGCACGCGGCGCAGATCGCCGCGCTCGACACCCACGACGTGCCGCCGACCGCGCACCCGCTGCCCCTCGTCAACGTGCTGCGCGCCGACGAAGTACGGCCGAGCCTCCCGCGCGACGAGGTGCTGGCGATGGCGCCGGCGTCGGAAGACGGCCGGTTCCGCGTTCCCCGCATCCTCGACGCGCCGTGAGCCTGCAGTGAGCGCACGGGAGCTGGCGGCGGCGGTCCGCGCCGGGTCGCGTTCGGCGCGCGAAGTCGTCGACGAGCACCTCGCGGTCATCGACGCGCGCGAGGCGGAGCTGCACGCCTGCAACCTCGTCACCGCCGACGCCGCCCGCGCGGCGGCCGACGCGATCGACGCCGCGGTGGCGCGGGGCGACGATCCGGGTCCGCTGGCCGGCGTCCCGATCGTGCTCAAGGACAACCTGTGCACCCGTGGCGTGCCGACCACGTGCTCGTCGAAGATCCTCGACGGCTGGCGTCCGCCGTACACCGCGACGGTCGTCGACCGCGTGCTCGCGGCCGGCGCGGTACCGGTGGCGAAGACCAACCTCGACGAGTTCGCGATGGGCTCGTCCACGGAGAACTCGGCGTTCGGACCCACCCGCAACCCGCACGATCCGTCGCGGGTGCCGGGCGGTTCCAGCGGAGGATCGGCCGCGGCGGTGGCGGCCGGGTACGCCCCGCTCGGGCTCGGCTCCGACACCGGTGGCTCGATCCGCCAGCCCGCCGCGCTCTGCGGCGTCGTCGGGGTGAAGCCCACGTACGGCCTGGTGTCGCGCTACGGCCTGGTCGCGTTCGCCAGCTCGCTCGACCAGATCGGCCCCTTCGCCACCTCGGTCACCGACGCCGCGCTGCTCCTCGACGTCATCGCCGGGCACGACCCCATGGACTCCACGTCGATCGCGTCGCCGTACGAGCCGGTGCTCCCGGCGGTCGACCGTGGCGTCGACGGGCTGCGCATCGCGCTGGTCGACGAGCTCGATCGAGGGCGAGGGCTTCCAGCCCGAGGTGCTCGCCGCGGTCGACCAGGCGGCGCGGGCGCTCGAGAAGGCCGGCGCGACCGTCGACCGCGTGAGCGTGCCCAGCGCGCGCTACGGACTCTCGGCGTACTACGTGATCGCGCCGGCCGAGGCGTCGTCGAACCTGGCCCGCTACGACGGCGTGCGCTACGGGCTGCGCGTCGACGGTGACGACGTCGCCACGATGAACGCGCGCACGCGCGACGCCGGGCTTCGGGCCCGAGGTGAAGCGGCGCATCATGCTCGGCACCTACGCGCTGTCGGCGGGGTACTACGACGCGTATCTACGGTCAGGCGCAACGCGTTCGCACGCTCATCATCCGCGACTTCGCGCGCGCCTACGAGCAGTACGACGCGCTGCTGTCGCCCACGTCGCCGACGGTCGCGTTCGAGCTCGGCGCGAAGTCGGCGGACCCGCTGGCGATGTACCTCTCCGACGTGTGCACGATCCCCACCAACCTCGCCGGGCACGCCGCGATGAGCGTGCCCTACGGCGTCGGCGAAGGCGGGCTGCCGGTCGGCGTGCAGGTGCTGGCGCCCGCGCTCGGCGAGGCCGTGATGTTCCGGGTGGCCCGGGTGCTGGAGGAGTCGTTGTGAGCGAGCGCGGCTACGAACCGGTCATCGGCCTCGAGATGCACTGCGAGCTGTCGACCGCCACGAAGTTGTTCTGCGGGTGTCCCAACGAGTTCGGCGCCGAGCCCAACACCCACGTGTGCCCGGTGTGCCTCGGGCTCCCGGGCTCGCTGCCCGTGCTCAACGAGCAGACGGTCGAGTTCGCGCTGCGCTTCGCCGAGGCGGTGAACCTGCGCGTCCCCGAGCAGTCGACGTTCTCGCGCAAGAACTACTTCTATCCCGACATGCCGAAGGACTACCAGGTCTCGCAGTACGACGAGCCGATCACCATCGACGGCTGGATCGACGTCGACGGCGCGCGCGTCGGCATCGAGCGCGCACACCTCGAGGAAGACACCGGCAAGACGTCGCACATCGGCGGCGGCGGTCGCATCCACGAGGCCGACCACTCGCTCGTCGACTACAACCGCGCCGGCGTGCCGCTGATGGAGATCGTGAGTCGTCCCGACATCCGCAGCGCGGAGCAGGCGCGGTCGTACGTCTCGGAGCTGCGCTCGGTGCTGCAGGCGATCGGCGTGTCCGACGTGAAGATGGAAGAGGGGTCGATGCGCGTCGACGCCAACGTGTCGGTGCGAGAGGTCGGCGCCACGGAGTTCGGCACCAAGGTCGAGGTCAAGAACATGAACTCGCTGCGGTCGCTCGGCCGCGCGATCGACTACGAGATCGAGCGGCAGATCGGCGCGATCGGGTCGGGCGAGCGGATCGTGCAGGAGACCCGCCACTGGGACGAAGCCGACGGCCGCACGCACTCGATGCGCACGAAGGAAGGGTCGTCCGACTACCGCTACTTCCCCGAGCCCGATCTCGTGCCCGTGGCCCCCACCGACGAGATGCGCGCGCCGGTGCGGTCGTCGATGCCGGAGCTGCCGGCGGCGCACCGGGCCCGGCTGCAGGAGTCGTGGGGGATCGGCGAGACCGAGGCCCGAGTGCTCGTCGCCACTCCCGGTCTGGCCGAGTACGCCGAGGCGGCGGTACTCGCGCTCGACGGCGGGTCGCCACGCGACGTCGTGAACTGGTCGAACGGCGACGTGCTCGGGTACCTCAACGAGTCGGGGTTGTCGCCGGCCGTGCTGCCGCTCGCCCCCGACGGCCTGGCCGAGCTGGTCGGTCTGGTCGATGCCGGGCTGATCTCCCGCAGCCAGGCGAAGGACGTGCTGGGGGAGTGCCTCACCGAGCCGAAGCGACCGAAGCAGGTCGTCGCCGAGCGCGGGCTGGCGCAGGTGAGCGACACCGGTGAGCTCGGTGCGGTCGTCGACGGCATCCTCGCCGCCAACGCCGACGCCGTCGCCGAGTACCGCGCCGGTGACGACAAGGTCCGCAAGAAGAAGCGCGGCTTCCTCTTCGGCCTCGTGATGACGGCGACCGACCGTCAGGGCAACCCCCAGGTGATCAACCAGCTCCTCGACGAGAAGCTCCGCGCCTGATCATCCGGCCGGCGCGGTGCCCGACGCGGAGGCGCGGCAGTCGTACCGCGCGCAGAGGAACCCGGTGATCCGGTCGACGAGGTCGGCGCGGATCTCCGGAACCTGCGCGAGGCCATGCCCAGCTCCCGGGTAGTACTTCACCTCGACGTCCGCGCTGCGTGCCGCGCAGGGCGTGTTCCATGTCGCGTGCCTCGGTGACCGGGACGAGCCCGTCGTCCTCACCGTGGAGGATGAGGACCGGCGCGGAGATGCCGGCCGCTCGTGACACGACGTCGACCTCGCCGGGCAGCTCGCCCCACGCGGTCGTGCCTTCGAGCATCCCGGAGACCGACACGACCGGATCGGGCGCGCCCGTGGCGGCCCGCAGCATGGCCACGCCGCCGCCACGACTGAAACCGACGAGCGCCAGCGTCGACGGATCGCCGAGCGCCGAGCGGGCGCCGACCACCAGCGCATCGAGGTCGGGGACGGCCGCATCCGACACGCCGACGAACTCGGGCGCGTCGGCGCACCCGATCTGGGGATCGGTCGGCGCCACCGGGGACACGCCGAAGAACCAGCAGCCGAGCGCCACGTCGAAACCCCGGGCGGCGAGCTCGTGGGCGAACTTCAGGTAGTCGGTGTTGAGACCCTCGGTGCCGGTGACCAGCACCACCGCCACGTGGCGCCCCGGCTGCCGAGAGCGCACGACGGCCAGGAGGAGCGTGTGCCCGCCGGGCGCGTCGACCACCGACCACGACGCATCGCGGTCCGGGGCGTTCGGCGGCGCGGTCGTCGGAGCCACGCCGGGCGAGCCACCGCACGCAGCGCAGGCGAGCGCGACGAGCAGCGTGGCGAGGAGCGCGAACCGGGACACCACCACAGTCTCACGGGTTGGGGCGGGAACGGCGAGAGGCCGAAGTCCCGAAATTCCGCGCTCAGTCCATGGGGACCTTGCGGACGATACGGCCGTCGATGCGCTCGAAGATCTCATCGAGGCTGTGGCCGGTGATCGTCAGGCCATGGTTGCGCTGGCCGACGACCGCGCTCGTCGGGTCGGGCGCCTGGCGCACGAGCTCGGCGACCGACTCGGCGAGCTCGACGGTGCCGCACGGGTAGTTGATCTCGGTGGCGACGGTGCCTTCGATCCACGCGTGGACGTGGAGGATGGCGCCGACGCCCGGATGTTCCCGGTAGATCATCCAGTGTTCGATGGCGTCGACCGACACCCGGCGCGGCTCGACGCCCTCCGGGACGCGCAGCTGCATGACGTCGCGCGCTTCGTCGTAGCCGGTGACGAGCAGGATGTCGCGTCCGATCTCGTGCAGCGCCGACTTGTCGACCCCACTCGCGCTCATCCAGTACTGCGGTTGTGTCTCGGCGTCGTCGGTGACGCGGCGTGCGCTCACGTTGCCGTAGCTCAGGCCACCGATGCCGTAGAGCAACTTCACGTGCCGCAGGTCGCGGTCGGAGAGGATCTCCTCGATCGGGAACGCCGCCGGCAGCAAATCGAGCGCGGCGAGGCGCTGGCCGGCGCGCGTGATCTGACGGGTGACGTCGTCGCCCTCACGCAGGGCTTCGGGGAGGTCGGTGGTGAACTCGTTGCCGATCACCAACCGCGACGACGCCAGCGGCTCCACCCGTGAGAACACGCTCTTGAAGAAGTACTGGTCGTCGTCGGTGCCGGTGTCGATCGAGTAGGTGCCCTGTTCGAGGGTCACGAACTGGGCGATCGAGCCCGTCCCCGACGGGCTGACCATCACACACAGGTTGGCGAGCCCCCGCACCAGCAGCGGGTACCCGGTGCGCAGCGTGTCGGTGGCCGGCGCGTCGAGCTCGGCGAGTGCGACGACGAACGTGGGCGCGTTCTTGCGCCGGTACGGCTTGGCGGCCTCCGGGTCGACGAAGTGCAGCACCACGGCGACGTCCGGGCCCGGGGTTTCGACCTCGGTGTACCCCTGGTCGAGCATGACGGAACGCAGGCCGGCGGCGAACCAGCGGAGTCGGTCACCCTGCGGTTCGCCGCTCCATGCGAACGTCCTCGGGACGACGACCCGACGGTCGACGACGCCGATTCCGGCGGTCTGGCTCATCCGGTCCCCCATGCACGAGCGGGCACGAAGCGCACAGCGTAGTGGGGCGTCATTTCCGGTTCAGGTGATCGCGATCCCGGTGGCCCCCGTGATGCCGTCGGCGATGCGCACGAACCCGTCGCACCCCTCGGCCGACTGCCAGACCTCGCCGCCGCCGTCGACCAGCGCCACCTTCGTGCCGTTGCTGGTGATGCACCGGGAGTCGATGTTGCCCGACAGGTACTCGGGCAGGCCGCCGGTGACCTTCTCGACGGGACCGCTGTCGACGGACGCGCGGTAGACGGCCGATCGTTCGGTCCAGGGGCCGTCGGACACCGTGACCACGGCGTCGTTGCCCACGACGACGACCCCCCGGGCGTACGACATCTCCATGCCGTCGGTCGTGCTCTCCCATGACGCGCCGCCGTCGGCGCTGCGGCACAACCCGACCGAAGCGGCCGCCACCACGATCTCCGGACGGGTCGGATGCGCGAGCACCTGGTGCACGTCGTCGTCGACCGCGATGGTGGGGGCCCACGTCGTGCCCCCGTCGACCGAACGCGGGATGCCGCCCACGTGCACGTTGACGAGCAGCGCACCGTCGGCCGTCGCGGTCATCGAACGCACCTGCAACGGCATGCCCACGGAGTGCCAAGACTCGCGCCCCGCGACGGAGTCGAACGACGGCACCGGCTCGACGACACCCGACCCTGAGATGCGGAGCACGCGCGCGTCGGACGTGCCCGCGAACACCGTGTCGTCGACCGCCACGATCGCGGTGAGACCAGCGTCGCTCTTCGCCCGCGGCGTCCACGTGCCGTCGGCTGCGTGCTGCCAGATCTCGTGCGCATCGACGATCGCGAACCACGTGCCCTCGGGGCCGGGAGTGAACGATTCCACGCGGTGCCCCTCGAGCGAGGTGAGGTGCTTCCCGCTCGACGTGAAGATGTGGTAGCCGTCGACCGTCGTCACGAGCACGCTCATCTGCAAGCCTTTCTCGAAGAGGACGCCACACCACCGAGGGTACGCTTCGCCTCATGCCAGAGCACACGCCGGACGCGATGAACCTGCACAGCGACGAGATGACCGACGCGTCCAGTGAGTTCGTGTCGGGGAATCCCGGACGCGATGTCCAACGCGTGGGGACCGCTCGCTTCCTGGGTGAGGACGTCGCCAAGGTGCACGATCCTGTGTGGGGCGTCGTCGGCACGCTCGGTGACAGCCAGTGCTACCTCGGCGTTCGATCGAAGGTCGATGCGGTGCACGAAGCGTTGGCCCAGCGGATCCACGACGACGACCTCCCCGTTCGTCTCATCGCCCCGGCGTTCACGCTGGGAGTCTCCGACGGCCAGCTCAACGGCACCGACCGGATGCGGTACTCGTTGACGAGCCGCGAGCTCGTCAACGACAGCACGGAGGTGCACCTCAAGGGGAACGACATGTCCGGGGTCGTCGCGGTCGTCGCGTGCGACAAGCCGCCCGTCGGCACGCTGGCCGCGCTGCTCGAGCACAACGTCCCGGCGCTGATGCTCTCCGACGGCTCCATCCACCCCGGGATCGATCCCGTGACCGGCAAGCCCATCGACCTCGTGACCGCGTTCCAGTATGCCGCCGATCCCGACCCCGAGGTGCGCGCTCGCCTCGCGCTGCACGCGTGTCCCGGCCAGGGCAGCTGTGGCGGCATGTTCACCTACAACACCATGCAGACCTTCATCGGCGTCCTGGGCATGGAACCGCTGCACATGGTCGCTCCGGCCTCGGACGACGCCCGCCGCACGAAGTCGTTCCCCGACGAGCTCGCCGGGCTGTTGTCCACGATCACCGCGGCCGGCATCCGCCCTCGCGACATCGTCACCCCTGCTGCGATGCGCAACGCCTTCGTCGTGGTGATGGCGATGGGTGGATCCACGAACGTCGTGCTCCACGGGCCCGAGATCGCCCGCGCCGCCGGCTTCGACCTCTGGGACGACGTGCTGAGCCAGCAGCAGTTCAACGAGCTCTCGCACCGGCTCCCGGTGCTCGTGAACCTGCGCCCCTTCGGGGAGTACTCGATGGTCGACGTCGACGCGATCGGGGGCGTCGCCGTCATCGTGAAGGAGCTGCTCGCCGCGGGCGAGTTGGACGGATCGGCGCTCACCTGCACCGGCGAGACGCTGGCCGAGCAGGTCGAGCGGCTCGACCCGCCGGCGCCCGACGGCAAGGTCGTGCTCCCCGCGAGCGCACCGTTCAAGCCGACCGGCGGTCTCCGCCTGCTGCGGGGCAACCTCGCACCCGACGGCGGCGCCATCCTGAAGGTGGCGGGCGTCGAGGGCGGCATCGTCGACGGACAGTTCACCGGTCGTGCGCGGGTGTTCGAGGGCGAGCCTTCGCTCATCGCCGCACTCGAGGACGCCCCGGAGCAGTTCTCCGACGGCGACATCGTCATCGTCCGGTACGAGGGCCCTCGCGGCGCGCCCGGCATGCCCGAGATGCTCGACCCGACGTCGCGCATCACGGCGCTGAGTCGCGCGCGGGACATCACGGTCGCGCTCATGACCGACGGGCGGTTCTCGGGCGGATCGGTCGGTCTCGTCGTCGGGCACGTCTCGCCCGAAGCCTTTCTCGGCGGCCCGATCGCACTGGTCCAGGACGGCGACACGATCTCCGTCGACCTCAACACCGACCGGCTCGACTGTCGTGAGCTCGAGGACCGCGAGACCTTGGTGCAGCGCTCACGGACGTGGGAGCATGCCGTCGCCGCGAACGGGGGAATCCACCCTGACGCTCCCTCGGTCCACAGCCGAGTGCTGAAGCGGTTCCGCGCCACCGCGAGTCCCGCCCTTCGCGGGGCGGGTGTCACGAACGACTGACGGGCGCCGGTGCCCGAGATCCTCGAGGTCGAGACCGCGCGCGCACTGCTCGACGCGCGGGCACTCGACCGCGAGATCGTGAAGGTGCACGCGCCCGACGCGTGGTTCCTGAAGCGCGGGCTCACGCCCCCCGCGGTGCGCGTCGCGCTGAAGGGTCACTCGTTCTCGCACGCGCGCCGGCGCGGCAAGTTGATCCTGGTCGACGTGTCGAGCGGCGCGGTCCTCGGTCTGCACCTCGGCATGAGCGGCCGGGTGCTCGTCGACCACGAGGCCGCCGGTGATCCGCTGCTCTACGCGAGCAACAAGGCCGATCCCGCGTGGCACCGGTTCGGCGTGTCGTTCGCCGACGGCGGCTCCATGTACCTGCGCGACCCTCGCCGCCTCGGCGCGGTCGAGCTCGACCCCGACGAGGACCGCCTCGGCCCCGACGCCTTCGACCTCACGCTCGCGCAGTTGCGGACGATCACGGGGAGGAGCCGGGCCCCGGTGAAGGCGGTGATCATGGACCAGTCGCGCATCGCCGGGCTCGGCAACCTCCTGTGCGACGAGGCGCTCTGGCGCGCCGGGATCGATCCCGCCCGTCTGGCCGACGATCTCGGCGACGACGAGGTGAAGCGCCTGCACCGGGCCATCCGCGACACCCTCCGGATCCTCGGTCGGCGGGGTGGATCGCACACCGGCGACCTCACGTCGGCCCGCGGCCCCGGCCTGCACTGCCCGAAGGACGGTGCGCCGCTGCTCCGCCGGACGGTGGGCGGCCGGACCACCTACTCCTGCCCGCTGCACCAAGTGTGAGGAGATGCAGCGGTCATGACTTGCGTTCGTGGGCAGCGTCCGGCATGATTGGCGGTTCATGCAGCACCGCACCACCCTCCTCGTAATCACCTAACGCACGGCGCCGTCGCGCCCGTGCGTTCTCACCCCTCGCCCAGGCGGGGGGTTTTTTCTGCCCGCTTTCTCTGAGAGAGCGGTCCTCGCATCCGCCCTGACAGGAAGCGCCCACCATGCAGCTCACCGGAGCCCAGGCACTCATCAAGAGCCTCGAGATGGAGCACACCGAGGTCATGTTCGGCCTCCCCGGCGGTGCGATCCTCCCCGTGTACGACCCGCTCATCGACTCGTCGATCCGCCACATCCTCGTGCGCCACGAGCAGGGCGCCGGTCACATGGCCGAGGGCTACGCGCACGCCACCGGGCGCCCGGGCGTGGCCATGGTCACGAGTGGCCCGGCCGCGACCAACATCGTCACGCCCCTCTGCGACGCCTACATGGACAGCATCCCGCTGGTCGTCGTGACCGGGCAGGTGCCGTACGCGGTGATCGGCACCGACGCGTTCCAGGAGGCCGACACCGTCGGCATCACCATGCCGATCACCAAGCACAACTGGCTCATCACCAACGCCGCCGACATCCCGCGGGTCGTGCGGGAGGCCTTCCACGTGGCGACCACCGGCCGTCCCGGCCCGGTGCTCATCGACATGCCCAAGGACGTCGCCAACCAGGCCATGAACTGGTACTGGCCCGAGTCGGTCGACCTCCCCGGGTACAAGCCCACCACCAAGGGTCACCCCAAGCAGATCAAGGACGCCGCCCGGCTCATGGCCGAGGCGAAGCGGCCGGTCATCTACGCGGGCGGCGGCATCCTGAAGGCGCGCGCCGCCGAGGCGCTGCGCGAGCTGGTCGAGCTCACCGGCTTCCCGGTGGTCACCACGCTGATGGCGCGGGGCGCGTTCCCCGACGACCACCCGCGCTGCCTCGGCATGCCCGGCATGCACGGCAACTACACCGCGATCACCGCGATGCAGCAGTCCGACCTGCTGATCGCGCTGGGGTCGCGCTTCGACGACCGCGTCACCGGCAAGCTCGACGGGTTCGCGCAGGGCGCCAAGATCATCCACGTCGACATCGACCCCGCGGAGCTGGGCAAGGTGCGCCGCCCCGACGTGCCGATCGTCGGTGACTGCCGCCTGGTGATCGAAGAGCTGGTGAAGGCGGTGCGCGCCGAGAAGACCAAGCGCGACTTCCCGTCACTCGACGGCTGGCACGTGCAGCTGCGCCAGTGGCAGGAACAGTTCCCGCTGAGCTACGAGCAGCTCGAGGACGGCCCGCTCAAGCCGCAGTACGTGATCGACCAGCTGCGCGACAACACGCCCGACGACACGATCGTCGCATCGGGCGTCGGCCAGCACCAGATGTGGACGAGCCAGCGGTGGAAGTTCAACCACCCGTACACCTGGATCAACTCGGGCGGGCTCGGCACCATGGGCTTCGCGGTGCCGGCGGCGATCGGCGCCAAGGTCGGCAAGCCCGAGCGCATGGTGTGGGCGGTCGACGGCGACGGATGCTTCCAGATGACCGCACAGGAGCTCGTCACCGCGAGCGCGGAGCGCATCCCGGTGAAGATCGCGATCCTGAACAACGCGTACCTCGGCATGGTGCGGCAGTGGCAGGAGCTGTTCTACGAGGAGCGCTACAGCGAGGTGTACCTCTCGCCCGACCTGCCCGACTACGTGAAGTGGGCCGAGGCGATGGGGTGCGTCGCGTTCCGTGTCGACACGCCCGAAGACGTCGAGACCACGATCCAGAAGGCGAACGAGGTCGACGACCGTCCGGTCGTGATCGACTTCCGTACCGACTACCGGGAGAAGGTGTACCCGATGGTCGCGTCCGGGACGTCGAACGACGACGTGATCCTCGACCCCGCACACGACCGTCCGGGTGGAAGGGACTGACTGATGGCAACCTCCGAGATGAGCGGCAAGCACCACATCCTCACGGTGCTGGTCGAGAACAAGTTCGGGGTGCTCTCGCGCGTCGCCGGCCTGTTCGCGCGGCGCGGCTTCAACATCGTGTCGCTCGCGGTCAGCCCGACCGAGGACGAGCGGTTCAGCCGGATGACGATCGTGGTCGACGCCGAATCGGCGCCGCTCGAGCAGATCACCAAGCAGCTCAACAAGCTGATCCCGGTGCTGAAGATCGCCGAGCTCCACCCCGACGAGGCCGTCGAGCGCGAGCTGATGCTGGTCACGGTGAAGGCGACGCCCGAGCTGCGCTCGCAGATCACCGAGCTGGCCTCGATCTTCCAGGCCCGCATCGACGACGTCGGCCATGACGCGCTCACCATCCAGGTGGCGGGGGCGCCGGAGAAGCTCGACGCCATGACCGACCTGCTGCAGCCCTTCGGCATCCTCGAGCTCCAGCGGACGGGCCGCATCGCCCTGCCCAAGCTCGCCCGCCGCCCGGCCAAGCTCCGTGCGGTCAAGAATCGCGCTGTCTGACAGACTGTTCTGCTTCCGAAAACGACCAGGAGACGAAGCGGAGCCGTGCTCGGAGAGCGGGACGGCGAAGCGGAGTCGACCAATGATCAGGAGACCTGCCGTGCCCGCGACCATCTACTACGACGACGATGCCGACCTCGGCCTGCTCGAGGGGCGCAAGGTGGCGGTCCTCGGCTACGGATCGCAGGGCCACGCCCACGCGTTGAACATGAAGGAGTCGGGCGTCGACGTGCGCGTCGGCCTGCGCGAGGGCTCGTCGTCGTGGGCCAAGGCCGAGGAGGCCGGCCTGCGCGTGCTCACCACCGCGGAGGCGTGCAAGGAAGCCGACGTGATCATGGTGCTGCTCCCCGACACCGAGCAGGCGCGCGTCTACAAGGACGACATCGAGCCCAACCTCGACGAGCGCGACTCGCTCGCCTTCGCGCACGGTTTCAACATCCACTTCGGCCAGATCACGCCGCCCAAGGGTGTCGACGTCTGGATGATCGCGCCCAAGGGCCCCGGTCACCTCGTGCGCCGCACCTACGAAGAGGGTGGTGGCGTCCCCGCGCTGGTCGCGGTGTCGGCCGACGAGACGGGCAAGGCCAAGCAGACCGCGCTGGCGTACGCGCGTGCGATCGGCGCCACCCGCGCCGGCGTGCTCGACACCACGTTCGAGGAAGAGACCGAGACCGACCTCTTCGGTGAGCAGGTCGTGCTCTGCGGCGGGCTCGTCGAGCTCATCAAGGCGAGCTACGAGACGCTGGTGAACGCGGGCTACCAGCCGGAGTCCGCCTACTTCGAGACGTTGCACGAGGTGAAGCTGATCGTCGACCTCATCTACGAGGGCGGCATCGCCAACATGCGCTACTCGATCTCCGACACCGCGGAGTACGGCGACATGACACGCGGGCCGCGCATCGTCACCGACGACACCCGCGCCGAGATGAAGCAGATCCTCGACGAGATCCAGACCGGCAAGTTCGCCCAGGAGTGGATCCTGGAGAACCAGGCCGGCCGTCCGGTGTTCAACGCGTTGCGCAAGAAGTCGGCCGAGCACCCGATCGAGGAAGTGGGCGACCGCCTGCGCTCGATGATGCCGTGGATCGGCCAGGGCAAGGCCAAGCCGCGCGACGTCTCCGGCGGGTAAGTCCGCGGAATCGATCCGACGAGGTAGGTTCCGGCCCGTGTCCGACGGGCTGCAGATCATCGTCGGGGTGCTGATCGGGTACGTGATCGGCATGTTTCCCTCGGCCGACCTCGTCACGCGCGTCGCGACGCGCGGCAACGTCGACCTGCGCAGCAGTGGCAGCGGCAACCCCGGTGGGCTCAACGCGGCACGCATCCTCGGCAAGAAGTGGGGACTGCTCGTGATCGTGCTCGACGTGGCCAAGGGCGCGCTGGCCGGTTTCGCGGGGTTGGCGATCGGCGACGCCGCCGCGTACGCGGCCGGCACCGGCGTGATCGCCGGGCACTGCTGGCCGGTCTACAACGGGTTCCGCGGCGGCAAGGGCGTCGCGTCAGCCGGCGGTTCGTTCTTCGCGGTCTTCCCGCCGATGGTGCCGATCGACGGGCTCGCCACCGCCACCGTGGCGTTGGTGGGGCGCAGCTCGCGGCTGGCGATCAAGGCTGCGCTGACCGTGTGGGTCGTGTCGGCGATCGTGTGGTCGACGGCCGATCTCCCGATGTGGTGGGGTCCGGAGCCGGGCCCCGGGCTCCTTGTCTCCTCGCTGCTGGGGGCGGGGATGATCCAGGCTCGCTTCATGATGACCGCCCGCGCCGGTGGACCGTCGCTGTAGGGTGCCGCGGCCGGCGTTCGGGTGATCCGGGGGAGCGGTCGGGTGCGAATGGCATCTCGTGGGAAACTCCGTGACCGCGTCGGCTGACCGCCGCACACCCGACCACCCGTCGCCGGAGCGCAGCGTGCGCCCGAGCGGCTGGGAACGCGAGGTGTGCGACGCGTCTCGTCGCCGGCGACGACGACCGCGCTGCGCGAGGTCTACGACCAATACGCCTCGTTCGTCTACGGCCTGGCGGTCCGCGTCATCGGCGACACCCGGGCCGCGGAGGACGTCAGCCAGGACGTGTTCGTCGCGTTCTGGGAACGCCCGGCCGCCTTCGACCCCGAGCGGGGAAGCCTGCGGACCTGGCTGGGCACACTCACCCACCGTCGTTCGGTCGACTACGTCCGGCGCGAGGAGGCCCGCCGCCGTCGAGCCGAGCGGGAGGCGAGCCGGGCCGTTCCCGCGCCCGACGTCGAGGAGATGGCGACCGCGTTGCTCACCGCCGAACGCGTCCGCGCCGTGCTCGATCTGCTGCCCGTCGAGCAGCGTCGGGCCATCCAGCTCG
The DNA here is from genome assembly GCA_963725775.1 of uncultured Actinomycetes bacterium. GTDB lineage: Bacteria > Actinomycetota > Acidimicrobiia > IMCC26256 > DASPTH01 > DASUAS01. Next base: position 199,024 of record CAVRZT010000003.1, on the reverse strand, counting down.
CGTACTTCGGGGGGAAGACCTACCGCCAGGTCGCCGAGACCCTGGGCATTCCCGAGGGCACGGCGAAGTCCCGCCTGCGTCTGGCGCTGCGGCGCATCGCCGACGCCCTCGAAGCCGAAGGAGGTGAGTGGTGAGCGCGCCCTACGAACTCAGGGATGCAGAAGCGGAGTCGCTGCTCAGCGCATACGCGCTCGACGCGTGCGACCCCGACGAGGCCGCGGCGGTGGAAGCCGTCCTCGCCCGCCGTCCCGACCTCGCGCGCGAAGCGGATCAGCTCTCGAGCGCGGCCGCGTGGATCGGTGCCAGCGAAGCGTTGGAGCCGCCCGCGGGCATGCGCGCCGACGTGCTGGCCGCCGCGACCGCACGCCGCCGAGGAGCGGCGGATCCCGTGGTCGATCTCTACCTGTCGCTCTCCGAGCGGGTGGCGCGCGCGATCGACGACCTCCCCGACCACGCGCTCGACACGGTCACCGCGAACGGGCTCACCGCGCACGACCTTGTCGTGCACCTGGCCGCGCAGGAGAGCCTGCTCGCGCAGAACCTCGGCGTGCCGACGATCGCCGACCTCGACGAAGAGGAGATCGTCGCCCGCACCCACGCGCTGCTCCCTCGCTTCCGCGACCGCGATCTCACCGACGCGGTCGACCTCTGGCGCGACTCGGTCCAGGCCAACCGCACGTGGGCCGTCGCCAACCCCGACCGCACCGCGATCTGGCGAGGGTTGGGGCTCACCCGCGACGACACGCTGCTCGTGCGCTCGTTCGAGGCGTGGATCCACTCCGACGACCTGCGGCGCGCGTCAGGCCTGCCGACCACGCTGCCCGAGCCGCGCCACCTCGCGCTGATGTCCGACCTCGCGGGCCGGATCCTGCCCCTCGCCCTCGCGGTGGCCGGGCGCGTGCACGATGCCCGGACCGCGCGGCTCGTGCTCACCGGCGACGGCGGCGGCGAGTGGATCGTCGCCATGGGTGCGGGTGACCCGTCGCCGACGCCCGACGTGACCGTCACAGCCGACGTCGTCGAGTGGTGCCTGCTCGTGGGTGACCGCATCGATCCGGCCGACCTGCACTACGTGATCGACGGCGATTCCGACCTCGGCCGCGACCTGGTCGACTCGGCCTCGGCGCTCGCGACGCTCTAACTCTCGGGCGTCGCCGCGCTGTCGCCGTCGGTGGAGGCGTCGTCGTCGGCCGCGTCGTCGTCGGACGCGCCTTCGGCGAGCTCGGCCTCGACCGCGTTGAGCTCGGCGACGATGCGCGCGATCTCGACCTCGGGGTCGACGCCTTCGGCCGTGGTGCCGCTCTTCTGTGCGTACACGACGCCGCCGAGCTCTTCCTTGAGGTCGCCGACCTTCTTCTTGAGCTTCTGCTCGTCGATCTTGTCCTGGCCGGCCTTCACGCCTTCCTTGGCGAAGTCGGCGCCCTTCTGCGCGGTTTCCTTGACCTTGTCGAGCAGGCCCATGGCGCTCTCCTCCGAGATCGTGGGGTGATCATGGGATGACCGGCGCGAGCGTCCGCGTCGACGGCCCGAATGTTAGGCGGGGCGTTGCTCGACCAGCACGAGTCGTCGCGGCGTGAGGTCCTCGGGTGCCCCGAGGTGGTACCCCTGCGCACGGTCGCAGCCGAGCTCGCGCAGGCGCACGCGTTGCGCCTCGGTCTCGACCCCCTCGGCGGCGACGACCATGTCGAGCGCGTGGGCAATGTCGATGGTGGCCGCGACGATCGCGTCGTCGGCCGCGCTCCTCCCGAGTCCCTCCACGAACATCCGGTCGATCTTCAGCTCGTCGAACGGGAACCGGCGGAGATAGGTCAGCGACGACCCGCCCGTGCCGAAGTCGTCGATGGCGAGATGCACCCCGAGGTCCTTGAGCGCCCGCAGCGCCTCGCTGGTGGTGTCGAGATCGTCGAGCAGCGCGCTCTCGGCGACCTCGAGCGACAGCGAGGACGGATCGATCGCGTAGTCGCGCAGCGCGCGGGCGACGAGCTCGCGGAAGTCGGCCCGCTGCAGCTGCCGGGCCGACAGGTTGACCGACACGGCGAGCGGGCCTCCGTTCGGGCCGTCGGTCTTCGTGCGTCCGCAGGAGCTCGCCGGCCCGACCGAGCACCCACTCGCCGATGGGCACGATGATGCCGGTCTCCTCGGCGACGCGCAGGAAGTCGCCCGGCAGCACCAGGCCGCGCACCGGGTGATCCCAGCGGAGGAGGGCTTCCACCCCGACGCGTTGGTCGGTCGCGAGGTCGAACTGGGGTTGGAACAGCACCCGCAGCTCGTCGTGGTCGAGCGCCCTTCGCAGCGCCCGCTCGGTGAGCAGCCGCGAGACCGCCTGGGTGTGCATGGCCTCGTCGAACAGCTCGTGGCGGGCCCCGCCACGACGCTTGGCGCGGTACATCGCGGCGTCGGCGTCCTGCAGCAGGCTCGATGCCCGCTCCGACGAGCGGTTGGTCACCGCGATCCCGATGCTCGCCGACACCGTGACCTCGGCCCGCGACAACACGAACGGTTCGACGAACGCGGCGGCCGCGCGCTCGGCCAGCTCGACCGCCTGCTCCTCGCTGTCGAGGTCCTCGCAGAGCACCACGAACTCGTCGCCCCCGAACCGGGCGACGGTGTCCTGGCGGCGCACGGTGTTGCTGAGCCGGCGGCTCACCGCGATGAGGAGCTCGTCGCCGGTCTCGTGGCCGAGCCCGTCGTTCACGAGCTTGAAGCGGTCGAGGTCGACGAACAGCACCGCCACCATCGACTCGTCGTCGCCGTTCGCCAGCCGCGCCAGCGCGTGTCCGAGCCGGTCCTGCGCCAGGGCGCGGTTGGGAAGGTTCGTGAGCGTGTCGTGGAGGGCGAGGTGCCCGAGCTCCTTGGTGCGCGCGTCGCGGTCGATCGCGACCGCGACGAGGTCGCGGACGCGTTCGAGCACGGCCAGCTCGCCGGCCTTCGGGTCGCGCACGGTGTGGAGGAAGAACCCGAGCAGTCCCAGGAACTCGGTGCCGTCGGGACTACGGATCGGGAGCGACCAGAGGCCCCGGAGCCCGTACGAGAGGCAGAGCTCGGTGACGTCGGGCCGCGAGCCCTCGGACGCGAGGTCGCGGATCACGTGGAGCTCGGTCGCGCTGAGGAACGCCTCGATGTCCTCGACGGTGGTGAGTTCGCCGACGGCCGCGATGTACTCCGGATCCATGCTCGGCGCGGCGACCGAGTCGAGCGTGCCCCGGGTCGGGATCGAGCAGGCGGATGGTGCCGGCACCGTCGGGCACGTACTCCTCGAGCGCCTCGACGAGCAGCGTGAGCGTCTCGGGGACGGGCGCGCCCGACAGGATCAGCTCGAGCACGCGGGTCTCGGTCTCGGTGAACGCGGTGGCGCGCTTGCGGTCGGTGATCTCGCGCAGGTTGCCCACGATGCCGCGGACCGCGGGCTCGTCGAGCTGGTTCGTCCACGTCGCTTCGATCCAGCGCCACTCGACCCCGTCGAACACGCGGAACTCGGTGGCGACCGGGCGCTCCGGGTGCTCCATCAACGCCTCGTAGAGCGCGAACGACCGCTCGATCCCGACGTCGTCGAGGTAGTCGACGAAGCTGCTGCCGACGATGTCGTCGGTCTTCCCCCGAAAGATCCCGTCGACCGCGGGGCTCATGTACTTCACCCGGCCCGTCGGCGTGACGACGGTGACGATGTCGGTCGCGTGCTGGACCAGGGCGCGGAAGCGGGCCTCGCTCTCACCGAGCACGACGCGGGCCTGGTTCGACTCTTCGACCAGGCGGGTGATGCGCCAGGCGACCCCCAGCGCGGCGATGCCGGTGATCGCGGCGAGCACCACCGCGCCACTCGATCCCGTGTCGTCGAGGAGCACGACCGCGGGCGCCGCGAACAGCGCGGTCCCGAGCACGACCATGCGGGCGCGTCCGTGACGCACGAGCCCGGCGTCGCCGCCCTCCCAGAGCGCGCGCATCGACGGGTGCATCACCGCTGCCGCGAGCAGGAGGTACGCGATCGGCCACACCGCGTCGAGTGCGCCGCCGTCGGTGTAGGTGCCGTCGGCGACGAGGCGTGCGTACAGCGCGTCGCCGAGCAACATCAACGCGAGTCCGGCGAACAACAGCCACGCGGCCGTCGACCACCGGGGCAGCGTGAACACCGCGTGCACGATCACCACGACCAGCAGGATGTCCATCAGCGGGTAGGCGACGGTCACGACGCGCTCGAGCATCGCCCCGTGCGTGCTCTCGAGCACCGGTGTGATCACCCACTGCCACAAGACGGCCGAGAGCGCGACGGCCACGATGGCACTGTCGAGCAGGGTCTCGCGGTCGAGTCGGGACCGCGCCAGGTGGATGAGGGCGATCGCGAAGACGGGGTACGCGGCCAGGTAGAGGATGTCGGCGAAGGGGTAGCCGTCGGCCCGGCCGAAGGCGCGCTGGGCGACGTCGAAGACCACGTCGCCCGCCGCGAACAGCACGAGGCCGAAGGCGAAGAGCTGCCAGACGCCCCGGCGCCGGGGATCGTTGCGCAGGATGCCGTAGACCGCGGCTGCGGCCGCGATCAGCGAGCAGGCGTCGAACACGAACGACCGGGCCCCGCTCGTCGGCAGCAGCAGCGCCAGGGAGGCCACGAGGACCCCGGCCGCGACGAAGCACCAGATCACCCGGTCGGAGAGCTCGGTGCGCTCCGACTGCGTCGGTCCGCCCTGATCTCCCGCCCCATCGGCTGCCGCGGGCCCCACCGCGACGGTGTCGGTCATGACCCGGAAACGATAATCCGGTGACGCTCCGTGAGCAAACGTCACCCACAGTGAGAATTTGGGCGGCGGGACGGGGCGGGACGGGATGGGGCGGGGTGGGGCAGGCTGGACACCGGACCGGACGACCAGGGGAGCGGCGATGCAGGAGTTCGGGGATCGGGTGGCCGTGATCACCGGCGGGGCGAGCGGGATCGGGCGGGCGATGGCCGAACGCTTCGCCGCCGCCGGGATGCGCCTCGTGCTGGCCGACGTGGAGGAGGCGGTGCTGGCGGACACGGTCGCGGCGTTCGCGTCGTCGGGGGCCACCGCGATCGGTGTGCCGGCCGACGTGTCGGTCGCGACCGACGTCGACGCGGTGCGGGACCGCGCCCTGGAGGCGTTCGGCGCGGTGCACGTCGTGTGCAACAACGCGGGGGTCGGCGGGGGCGGGATCGTCGACGCGCCGCTCGAACTGTGGGAGTGGGTCTTGGGCGTCAACCTGTTCGGGGTCGTGCACGGCGTGCACACGTTCCTGCCGCTCCTGCTCGAGCAGGACGAGGGCCACATCGTGAACACCGCGTCGCTCGCGGGGCTCGGTGGTGTCGGTGGACTCGGCGTGTACTGCACGTCGAAGTTCGCGGTCGTGGGTCTGAGCGAATCGTTGCACTACGACCTCGTGGCGCGTCGGAGTGCAGTCGGCGTGTCGGTGTTGTGCCCGGGCTTCGTGCAGACGCAGATCGGCGAGTCGGCGCGGAACGCGCCGGCCTCGTTGTCGTCGTGGCAGGCGTCGGACGACGCGGCGTCGACGCGCGAGATGGCCGAGCGCGCTCGCGGCGGCGGGGATCCCTGCCGAGCAGTGTCGCCGACGCGGTGTTCGACGCGATCGTCGACAACCAGTTCTTCGTCGTGCCGCACGCCCACGCCGCGCACGCCACGACCCGCGCCCGACTCGAGTGGATGCAGGGCGGCGACCCGCCCGTGCTCGATCCGTCGCCGCGCGTTACAGCCCTGATCACTCGCTCGCTCCCTGCGAGCCGGGATACCCGGCTCGCAGCCGTTCACTCGCTGGCGAGCACCCTCCGCTCGCTTCGCTCGGCTCCGGGTGCCGCCCTGGGAGATGAAGCGGAGCTGTGCCCGGAGGGCGGGACGGCGGAGCGGAATCGACCAGTCTTCAGGCGTGCAACGGTGGCCGACGGTCGATCCACGGGCGCGCCGCCTCGAGCTGCGCGGCGACGCGGAACAGCAGGTCCTCGCGCCCGGTGGCCGCGACGAGCTGCACCCCGATGGGCAGGCCGTCGGCCCAGTGGAGCGGCACCGACATCGCCGGTTGGCCGGTGACGTTGAACGGCACGGTGAACGCCGCGTACGGCGTGGCCGCGAGGAGCGCGCCGTCGACGTCGTCGCCGCGGATCTCACCGAGGGGTGCCGGGGGCTTCGCCATGGTCGGGGTGAGGAGCAGGTCGAAGCCACCGTCGTCGGGATCCCACCAACCGGCGATCCGGCGTGACCAACCGCGGAGCGACTCGACCGCGTCGAGGTACGCGTCGGCGGCCACCGCACGTCCGAGCTCGGCCTGCGCCCAGGTCAGGGGCTCGACGTCGTCGGGTCCGAGGTCACGCCCGACCATCGTGCCCAGCGTGCGCAGGTCGTACGCGGTGCTGGCCGCGAGCACGGTCGTGAAGTGCACGAGCAGGGCGAGGTCGTCGAGCGCGTCCGGGTACGCGGGCTCGACGGCGTGTCCTGCGCCCTCGAGCAGCTGCGCGACGTCGTCGGCGGCTGCGGTGCACGACGGGATCCACCGGCGGCGAGCCCGGCGGGTGACGCGGCGGCGAGGATGCCGATGCGGAGGCGGCCGGGGTCGGCGCCCACCTCGACGGCGAACGGACGGTCCGGCGGCGCGGCCGCGTACGGATCGCCGGGCACCGCGCCGGCGATGGCGTCGAGGGCGGCCGCGCTGTCGCGCACCGAGCGGCTGACCACGTGGCGAGCCACGAGCCCGGCCCACGCCTCGCCGGTGTCGGGCCCGAGCGACACCCGACCGCGCGTCGGCTTCAGCCCGAACAGGCCGCACGCGCTGGCAGGGATGCGGATCGAACCACCGCCGTCGCCCGCGTGCGCGAACGGCACCATGCCCGACGCCACCGCCGCGGCGCTGCCGCCGCTCGAGCCGCCGGGCGAGCGAGTGACGTCCCACGGATTGTGCGCGGCGCCGTACGCGTGCGATTCCGTGGTCGGGAGGAGCCCGAGCTCCGGCGTGTTGGTCTTCCCCACGATCACGCACCCCGCGGCGCGCAGCCGGGCGAACAGGTACGAGTCGTGGTCGGCGGTGTACCCGACCTCGCGCAGCAGCCGGTTCCCGAGGTGGAGTGGCTCCAGGGCGAGGGAGCCGTCGAGGTCCTTCACCAGGATCGGGACGCCGCGGAACGGGCCGTCGGGCGCGGCGTCGGCCTCGCTGCGAGCGCGGTCGTCGCGCCGGTGGATCACCGCGTTGAGCTCCGGGTTGACCGCGTCGATGCGCGCCAGCGCGGCATCGACCAGCTCGCGCGGCGACGCGGTGCCGTCTGCGCACGAGCGCAGCCTGGGCGGTGGCGTCGAGCACGGCGAGATCGTCGGTCATGTGCGGGACGGTAACGCGGCGGTTCAGGTCTCGCGCACGACGTCGGCCGCGGGCTTGTCGTCGCGCAGCCCGCGGTAGCGCGGCGCGCGCAACACGCCGGCGCTCGTCCACTCGTGGAACGCGACCTCGACCACGACCTCGGGTTCGACCCACACCGGATCGGGGAGTCGCGGCGTCGCGTCGAACGGGCTCGTCGCGCGGCGGAGCGGGCCGAGGCGGGCGACCGAGCGCGGCGCGCCTGGCCGCGTCGATCCCGGAGCCGACCCTCCCCGCGAACCGCAACGGGTCCGGGCGCGCCGGCGCGGTCGTGGTAGCCGACGAGCAACGAGCCGAGCTGGCCTTCGAGGCGCCCGGCACCGGGCAGCCAGCCGCCGACCACCAGCTCCTGGCCCTGTGTGGGCTTCACCTTGCGCCAGGCGTCGGCCCGCTTGCCGGGGAGGTAGCGGCTGTCGAGCCGTTTGGCCACCACGCCTTCCAGCCCCAGTCGTTCGGCTGGCGGCCAGCACCGCGTCGCCGCCACCCACCGTGGTCGGTGGCGTCTGCCAGGCGTCGCCCGCGAGGCCGAGGCGCTCGAGCAGCGTACGCCGATCGGTGTACGGAAGCTCGCACGTCGAGTGGCCGTCGAGCCAGAGCACGTCGAACACCATGTACGCCACGGGTTGGTCGGCGGCGCCCTGGCGCACGGCGGCCGGCCGACCCGGCCTGCATGCGGGGCTGGAGCCGCTCGAAGCGACGGGATCCCCGACTCGTCGAGCGCGACGAGCTCGCCGTCGAGCAGGGCGTCGACATCGCCGAATGCGGCGCCGAGGCCCGCGAGCTCGGGGAAGCGCGTGGTGGCGTCGTTGCCGGCGCGCGAGGTCGCCCACACGCTGCCCCGCTCGACGCCGACGAGCGCCCGCATGCCGTCCCACTTCATCTCGTAGGCCCACTGGGCGTCGTCGGTCGGCAGGACTGCGGCGGGGGTCGCGAGCATGGGACGCAGGTCGCGGGGGACGCGGGCACGGGTGGCGATGCGCCGAGGGTACCGAGCCGGGACGGGCGCGCTACCGTACGACGTTTGTAGGAGTGATCGCTCCAAGAGTGGAGACACCCATGAACGACGCGACTTCGACGACCCCCCGCGAGATTCGCCCCGGCGCCGACTGGGAACTGGTCGACACCGGCTACGGCGACGTCAGCTACGAGATCAGCGACGGCATCGCCAAGATCACGATCTGCCGGCCCGAGGTGCGCAACGCCTTCCGGCCGCCGACGCTGTTCGAGCTGCAGGACGCCTTCGAGCGGGCCCGCAACGACCCCGACGATCGGCGTCATCGTGCTCACCGGGCCAGGGGCCCGACGCCTTCTGCTCGGGCGGTGACCAGCGCATCCGGGGCGACGACGGCTACGTGGGCGACGACGGGATCGGCCGCCTCAACGTGCTCGACCTCCAGGTCCTCATCCGCCGCGTCCCAAGCCGGTGGTCGCCATGGTCGCGGGCTACGCGATCGGTGGTGGTCACGTGCTGCACGTGGTGTGCGACCTCACCATCGCCGCCGACAACGCGCGCTTCGGCCAGACCGGCCCGCGCGTCGGCTCGTTCGACGGCGGGTACGGCTCGGGGCTGCTCGCGCGCTCGGTCGGCCAGAAGAAGGCGCGCGAGATCTGGTTCCTCTGCCGGCAGTACGACGCGCAGCAGCGCTCGACATGGGCCTGGTCAACACCGTCGTGCCGCTCGAGGCGCTCGAGGAGGAGACGGTGGCGTGGTGCCGCCAGATGCTCGAGCACAGCCCGCTCGCGCTGCGCATGATCAAGGCGTCGTGCAACGCGGCCGACGACGGCCTCGCCGGCATCCAGCAGCTCGCCGGTGACGCCACGCTCCTCTACTACATGGGCGACGAAGCCCAGGAGGGCAAGCGCGCCTACCTCGAGAAGCGCAAGCCCGACTTCGACCAGTTCCCCAAGCGACCTTGATGGCCCCGCCCCTCCGTTCCTGCGTCGCCACGAGCGAAGATCTCGCCTCTCTCGACGCATGTTGGGAGGGGGCGGAGTGACGTCGCGCGTCGTTGTGGGTGCAGGGGGCGCGGCCGCGCACGTTGGGCGCGGCGGTGGCACCGGTGCTCGTCGGCACGTCGGCCGCGGTCGCGGTGGCCGACGGCGTGATCTGGTGGCGCGCCGCGCTCGCGATGGTGGTCGCGCTCGCGCTGCAGGTCGGGGTCAACTACGCCAACGACTACTCCGACGGCGTGCGGGGCACCGACAAGGACCGCAAGGGACCGGTGCGCCTCACCGCGACCGGGCTCGCCGACACCCGGCGCGGTGAAGCGCGCCGCGTTCCTCGCGTTCGGCGTGGCCGCGGTCGCGGGCCTGGTGCTCTCGCTGGTCGTCGAACCCTGGTTGCTGCTCGTCGGCGTCGCCGCCATCGCCGCCGCCTGGCTCTACACCGGCGGTCCCAAGCCTTACGGCTACCTCGGGCTCGGCGAGATCATGGTGCTCGTGTTCTTCGGGTTCGTGGCGACGGTCGGCTCGGCGTACGTGCAGGTCGAAAAGGTGCCGAGCGCGGCGTGGTGGGGATCGCTCGTCGTCGGGTTGCTCGCGTGCGCCATCCTCGTCGCCAACAACGTGCGCGACATCCCGACCGACGCGGTCACCGGGAAGCGCACCCTGGCGGTGCGCGTCGGCGCGACCGGCAGCGCGCCGGTTGTTCGTCGCCTGTTACGTCGGGTCGTTCCTCGCCGTCGTCGCGATCGGTGTGACAGGTCAGCCCCAGGCGTTGCTCGGTCTGCTCGCGCTCCCGCTCGCGATTGCGCCGGTACGCACCATCCTCACGCGCTCGGATCCACCGTCGCTGGTCGCGGTGCTCGTGCAGACGTCGAAGCTCGAACTCGTGGTCGCGGTGCTGGTGAGCGTCGGCCTGTGCCTGTCCTGAGCGAACACCGGTTGCGCCTCGGCGACCGCGTCGTGACCCTCGTCGAGGGACCGGCGGGATGGGGTGAGTGCTCGCCGCTCGCGGGGTATCCGAGCGATCCGCAGCGCTGCCGGGCCGCGGCCGACGAAGCCGCCCGCGACGGCTTCCCGTCCGCGGTGCGTGGCTCCGTTCCCGTGAACGCGCTGGTCGACGGGCCGTTCTCGGTTCAGGAGATCCGTGGTTATCCCGCGGTGAAGGTCAAGGTGCGCGACGCGGCCGGTGTCGCGCTGGTCGGCGCCGTGCGCGACGCGGTCGGGCCGAAGGTCGCGCTGCGCGTCGACGCCAACGGCGCGTGGGACGTCGACACCGCCGTCGCGATGATCACGCGCCTCGCGCGCTACGACCTCGAGTACGTCGAGCAACCGGTCGCGACGCTCGACGACCTGGCGCGGGTCCGCCGTCGCGTCGACGTGCCGGTCGCCGCCGACGAGTGCATCCGCACCATCGACGACGCCCACCGGCTCCGCGCGCTCGGCGCGGCCGACGTGATCGTGCTCAAGCAGCAGCCGCTCGGCGGCGTGCGCGCCGCGCTCGCGGTCGCGGAGGCCGCGGGCGTCCCGGCGGTCGTGAGCTCGATGCTCGAGACGTCGGTCGGGATCGCGGCCGGGGTCGCGCTCGCGGCCGCGCTGCCCGAGCTTCGGTACGCGTGCGGGTTGGCGACTCTCGGCGTGCTCCCGGGTGACGTCACCGGTGACCCGTTGGCGCCGATCGACGGCGTGCTGGTGGTGCGCCCGGTCACCCCCGACGCCGACCTGCTGGCGCGCTACTCGGACCGGGAGACGAGCACGTGAGCCACCGCCTCCGGCTGTTCGAGGTGGCACGCGTGCCCAGCCCCTGGGAGGACCTCGACCCGCGCCTGCGGGATGGCGACGGCCATCCGTTCGGCGATGTCGACGTACTTGGTGTCGCGTTCGCCGACGACGAGGAGCACCGGCACCGTGAGCTCGTTCAGGCGTTCCCAGTTCGACGGCTGCGCGCCCTGACCGAGCGCACGCAGCTGGTGGGTGAGCGACGCGACGGTGTTGCCGGCGCGCCGTTCGTCGACCCCAGCGCGGTCACGCGGCAACGATGCGAAAAGTGGTTGCGCGAGCCAGCGTTCCAGGAACGCGTCGACGCCGTCGCGTTCGATCTCCTGCGCCAGGCGCTCGTCGGCGTCGCGGCGCGCCGCGCGTTCGTCGGCACCGGCGATGCCCGGCGACGCGCTCACCAGCACGAGCCGTTCCACCGTCGTCGGACGGTCGAGCGCGAGTTGCAGGGCCAGCCGCCCACCCATGGAGTACCCGACGTAGCACCCGCGACCGACGTCGAGCCCCAACGCGGCGGCAGGGAAGTCGACGCCGTCGGGGACGGCCGGTGCACGGGTCGGTGGGTCGAGCAGCGCGCGCACGGGTGCCCACGACGCCGGGGTCTGGGTGAACCCGTGTACGAAGACGTAGTCCGCTCCCACGGAGGCATCCTCCCATGACCCGCGACGCCACCACGGCCTTCGCCCGCACGCTCGTCGACGAATGGACGAGGCACGGGATCACCGACGCCTGCCTCGCGCCCGGCTCGCGCTCGGCGCCACTCGCGCTCGCGTTCGCCGACGACGAACGCATCCGCCTCCACGTGTTCCTCGACGAACGCTCGGCCGCGTTCTTCGCCCTCGGGCTGGCTCGGGCGAGCGGCCGGCCGGCGCCCCTCCTGTGCACCTCGGGCACCGCTGCCGCCAACTTCCACCCCGCGGTGCTCGAAGCCCATCACGGTCGCGTACCGATGATCGTGTGCACCGCCGACCGTCCCCCCGAGCTCCGCGACGCGGGCGCGGGTCAGACGGTCGACCAACTCGAGCTCTACGGCGACGCGGTGCGGTGGTTCCACGAGGCCGACGTACCCAGCGACCGGCCGGGCATCGGCGCCGAGTGGCGCGCCCTGGCGTCACGATCGGTGGCCGAGGCCGTCGGCGCACCGGCCGGGCCCGTCCACGTGAACCTGCCGTTCCGGGAGCCGCTCGTGCCCACGGGTGACGAGCTGGTCGATGCCCCCGGTCGTTCCGAGGGTCGTCCGTGGACAGCTCACGCGCCGGGCGTCCGGGCCCCGTCGGTGGAGATGCTCGACGCGCTGGCGCACCTGGTCGCCGATCGGCCCCGGGGCCTGGTGGTGGCGGGATGGGGGGCCGGCGTGCGTCCGGCGACCGTGCTCCGGTTCGCGGAGGCGGCGGGCTGGCCGGTCCTCGCCGACCCGCTGTCGAACCTGCGCGTCCCCGGAACCGTCGCCACCTACGACCCGATGCTGCGGGTCCCCGGATTCGGCGACAACCACCGGCCCGACGTCGCGCTGCGCATCGGCGCGCCGACCACCAACAAGGTCACCGTGCAGTGGCTCGCGCCCGACGTCGACCAGGTGCTCATCGATCCCGACGACGCGTGGCTCGACCCGCAGCACGCCGTGAGCGGTCGGATGGTCGCCGATCCCGAGCTGCTGCTCGGCGCGTTGGCCGATGCGGTCGACGTCATGGTCGACCACGAGTGGGTGGAGCGCTGGACCACCGCCGACGCGCGGGCGCGCACCGCGATCGACGACCTGATCGACAGCTGGTCGGAACCGTTCGAAGGTCGGGTGGCGCGCGACGTGGTCACCGCGGTCCCGGAAGGCGCCGCGCTCGTGATCGCGTCGAGCATGCCCGTCCGCGACATCGAGAGCTTCGCTCGGGCGCGCGACGGCGTCACGTTCCACGCCAACCGCGGTGCCAACGGCATCGACGGCTTCGTGTCGACCGCGCTCGGCGTCGCGACCGGCGCCGACGCGCCGATGGTCGCGCTGGTCGGCGATCTCTGCGTCCTGCACGACAGCAACGGCCTGCTCGGCGCGGCCGACCGCGGGGTCGACGCCACCTTCGTCGTCGTCGACAACGCGGGTGGTGGCATCTTCTCGTTCCTGCCCCAGGCCGAGCTCCCCGAGCACTTCGAGACGCTGTTCGGCACGCCGCAGCGCGTCGACCTCGGCGCGCTGGCCGCGGCGCACGGGCTCCCGGTCGTCGAGGTCGACGACGCGGCAGGGCTCGGGTCGGCGGTGCAGTCCTCGGTCGAGGCCGGTGGGGTCCGGGTGGTGCGGGTCCGCACCGACCGTGCGCTCAACGTCACCCGCCACCGCGAGGTCTGGGCCGCGGTCGCCGACGCGGTCAGGGCCTGACCAGCGCCCGCAACATCGGTTCGAGCTTGGCCTGGGTCTCGGCCCACTCGGCGTCGGGCTCCGATCCGGCGACGATGCCGGCGCCGGCGACCAGCCGGGCCCGGGCGCCGTCGAGCTCCGCGCCGCGCAGCGCGATGGCCCACTCGCCGTCGCCGCGGGCGTCGACCCAGCCCACCGGGCCGGCGTAGCGGCCCCGGTCGAAGCCTTCCAGGGCGCGGATGGCGTCGAGCGCGGCGACGCGGGGCGTGCCGCCGACCGCGGGAGTGGGATGCAGGAGGCGTGCCAGCTCGAGCGCGCTCGGCGCAGGCTCGACCAGGTCGCCGCGTATCGGCGTGGCGAGGTGTGCGACGGGCCCGAACACGGCGACCTCGGGGGTGGTGGCGACGGTGAGGTCTCGGCATTGCGCTTCGAGGGCGTCGACGATGCCGTCGACCACGAACCGGTGCTCCTGGGTGTCCTTCACCGAGGCCGCCAGCGCCAGGAGCGCGGCGTCGCTGTCGGCGATGGTCGTACCCGCCACCGGGCGGGACTCGACGACGGCACCGGTGCGGCGCACGAGCAGCTCCGGGCTGGCGCCGACGAAGCCCTCGCTCGCGTACACGAACGATCCCGGCTGACTGGCGACGAGCCCGCGCACGATCTCGAGCGCGTCGAACGGGGTGTCGGCCTCGACGAGCACCTCGCGCGCGAGCACGACCTTCTCGAGGTCGCCGCGTGCGATCGCATCGAGCGCGCGCTCGACGGCCGTGCGCCATTCGCTACGTGATCGGGGCGCCGCCACGGTGAACCGCGTTGGTGGCGATGCCGCGGGTCGACCTCGCGGCGGGAGGGACCGATCTCGGTGATCCAGGCGCGACCGTCGAGCGCGCCGAACACGCGGGCGGGGATCACGAGCTCTGCGCCGGCGTCGGGATCGAAGGGCAACGCGCCGACCGCGATCGCACCGGTCCCGGGCAGCCCGACCGCGTCGTCGACCGCGACCGCGACGAGGTCGGTGCCCACGTTCGCGGGGTCGAGGCGTGCCGCGACCCCCGACGTGACGATGCGGGTGCGGTGGTGCAACCACGCGAATCCACCGGGATCGAAGCCGTCGAGCGGATCGGTCGCCGGATCGATCTCACGCGTGACCGCGTGCAGCCGCGTGCACCGCGTTGGTGGTGGTCATGCGCGCGTCCCGGTGAGTAGCACCACGGAACCACCGGTGAGTGAGGAGTGGCGGACGTCACGGAAGCCGGCGCGAGCGAGGCGGTCGGCGAGCTCGGGCGCCGGGGGAAGGTAGGCCGTGCTCTTCGGGAGGTAGCGGTACGCCTCGGCGTCGTGGGCGATCACCCGACCGAGCAGTGGGACCGCGCCGCGGAACCACACCGCATTGCCGGCCCGCATGACCGGATTGGTGGGGACGGTGGCGTCGAGGGCCGCGAACCGGCCACCGGGCCGGAGCACGCGGCGCACATTCGCCGAACACCGCGTCGAGATCGACGAAGTTGCGGAGCGCGAAGCCGCACGTGAGCCCGTCGAAGCTGGCGGCGGCGGCGGGCAGACGCGCGCCGTCGGCGCGTACGAGCGGCGCGTCGACGCGCGCTGCGGCCAGCATCCCGGCGGAGAAGTCGACGCCGACCGGTGCGCAGCCGTGTGCCGAGAGGTCGCGGCACAGGTCGCCGGTGCCACAGGCGAGGTCGAGCACGCGCGCGCCGGGCGCGGCACCCAGCTCGTCGACGGCGCGCCGGCGCCACCGCCGGTCGAGGCCGAGCGAGATGATGCGGTTCATCCGGTCGTAGCGCGGCGCGAGGCGGTCGAACATGCTCTCGACCGCGTCGTGCTTGGCGTCGCCCTGCGGCAGCGAGCCGTCGCGTCCGAGTACGGGGGTGCTCACTGCGCGCGCTCCCAACCCGGTTCCTCGCGCGCTGCGGCGAGCTCGGTCGGGTCGCCCACCGCTTCGAGGTGCTCCTGCGCGACCTCGAGGAGCACGCTGCGAAAGTGGTTGGCGACGAGGGTGGTCGCGGTGGGCAGCAACGTGCGGAACGCGTCGACCAGGCGGTCGGCCTTCTCGTCGTCGGTGAGGTCGCTCTGCTGGATCGGGTGCCGCACGTGCGTGTCGAACATCTCGACCGCGTCGGCCGCGATGGCGCGGCGTCGCGTCGTGGTGACGGCGCGCCAGCGCGAGCAGGTCGGGGAGGGGGAAGCCGGCCTCGAGGAGTCGCAGACCGGCGCGCAGCACGTCGGCATCCGCCGCGGTGTAGCCCGACGTGCCGCCGCGCTGCTGCGGGACGATCAGCCCCTCGCGGGCGACGGCGTCGAGCAGCGGCGCGGGCACGCCGACCGCGCGCCGCGAGGTCGTCGAGCGAGAGCAGCTCCGCGTCGCCGGTCTGCGCGCCCGCGACCGCGGCGGCCAGCGGCGCGTCGGCGGCGGCGAGCTCGCCGGCCACGAGACGGCGGATGACCGCGAGCGAGAACCCCTGGCGCTGGAGCTCCTTGATGCGTTGGAGCCGCTCGACGTGGTCGAGCGCCGTACCAGGCGATGCGCCCTTCGCGGCGGGGCGCCGGCAGCAGCTGGCGCTTCTGGTAGAAGCGGATGGTGTCGACCGACACCTCGGCCCGCCGGGCGAGCTCCTCGACCCGGATGGCGGCGGGGTCCGCGATTCCCATGAGCGCTGATTCTAGGAGCAGTTGCTCCCGGAATCACACCGCAGGGGGCGCCTCGGCGGCCGACGCCGACTCGGCCTCCCGCAGCGCGGTCCGGGCCTTCTCGGCGTGGTACCCCACCAGCACCATGAACAGCACCGCCACGAGCACCGCCAGCTCGGTGCTCGCCTTCTGCGACACGTGGTCGGCCGACCACGACGCGAAGGCCCAGAAGAGGAACGCCGAACAGCAGGTTGTGGGCCAGCTTGCCGAGGAAGAGCGGGACCGCAAGGCGCCGCATCCCGTAGTGGACGACGGCGAGCGGCACCACGACCGCGCCGTCGGGAAGCGGGGAGAGGCCGACGAAGAAGATCGCCACCGACGTCGCCCGCGGCCGGTCGTCGACGTTGCGGGCGATCCACCGGAAGAGTCGACCGTCGGGCAGGGCGGGTGTCTTGGCCACGAGCGTGTCGGCGACCTTGTACGACGCCACCGCGCCGATCCCGGCGCCGAGGCCCGACGCGAGGCTGAGCGTCATGACGCTCTGCAGGCTCGCGCCGCCGAGCGCGGCCGAGAGCAGCGGCAGCGTGTACGGGATCTGTACGAGGATCGACAGGTTCGCGATCAGCGCGATGAGGAAGATGCCGATGCTGCCGAAGCCGGCGAGGCGGTCGACGCCGTCGGTGACGGTGTCGTTGACACCGGTGAACGTTCCCATCGCGTGCAGCACCACGAAGAGGGCGACGATCGCCACCGCGATCGCCGCGTACTTCAGCTCGAGCGAGAGCCGCCGGGCGCGACGGGTCGTGGGTTCAACCACCCGCCAAGTTTCGCGCGACCTCGCCGCCGTCCGCATCGGGCTCGGTCGCGGTCGTGACCGTGTCCCCGAGTGCGTCGGCCGCACCGGGCCGGAGCAGCCGCCACGCGAGCAGCAGGAGCCCGAGCAGGATCGCGGCGCCGGCGGTGGTCGCGCGGAGGCCGATCTCGTCGGCGATGGCGCCCTGCACGACGCTGCCGATGGGGTAGAGCGCGCCGATCAGCATCATGAGAACGCTCACCACGCGACCCCGCAGGGCGGCCGGCGCGCGCAGCTGGGCGATCGTCGTGAAGCTCGAGAGGGACCCGAGATAGAGGAACCCGACGACGAAGATGGCGACGATCGCGAGCGGCAGCACCGGCGCGAGCGCGTACGCGACCAGCGCGATCGGGAGCGTGCCGAGGATCGTCCACATGACCCGGCGCACGCCGAAGCGCGTGAAGAAGCCTGCGAGGCTGAGCGCCATGCACACCGCGCCGAGCCCCTGCGCGGTGACCAGCGCCGCCGTGCCGAACTTCTCGTCGTCGAACACCTTGAGCGCGACCGCGGGGATCAGGGCGATGAACGGCGCGGCGAGGAGTGAGTTGAGGGCCATGCAGCCGACGACGAACCGCAGCGCGGGGTCGCCGCGGACGAACCGGGCGCCCTCCCGGATGGAGTGCAGGATCGACACGCCGGGGGTCGGCGTCGGCCGGGGGAGCCGGAACGAGGCGATCACCGCGAACACGGCGAAGAAGCTCAGCGTGTTGATGAGGAACGCGAGCTCGTAGCCGCCGAGGCCGATGACGAGCCCGGCGAGGGCCGGGCCGATGACCCGCCCGAGGTTCCACTGCGCCGACGAGAGCGCCACCGCGCCGGGGACGTCGTCGCGGGGCACGAGGTCGGGGAGCATCGCCTGGTACGCGGGGAAGCCGATCGCGTTGGCGCAGCCCGCGCCGCAGCACGAGCAGGGTGACGAGCCCGGGGCTGGGGTCGCCGACGCTCGCCGCCAGCGGTCAGCAGCCCGGCGAAGAGGATCTGGAACGAGGTGGTGACGAGGAGGAGGGTGCGGCGGGGGACGCGGTCGGCGAGCGCGCCCCCGAGCGGTGCGAGCAGCGCGGTCGGCACGAAGCCGGCCGCCGCGACCAGGCCCGCCCACCCGGCCTGGCCGGTCGACACGGTGACGAGGATGCCGACGCCGACGGCTTCCATCCAGGTGCCGATGTTCGAAACGAACGCCCCGGCCCAGAGCAGCGCGAAGCGCCGGTGCCGGAACGGGCCGAACGCGCTGGAGAGATCCACCGTCGCCGACGGTACCGGCCCTACTCGTCCAGGGGATCGGTCCGCGCGGTGAATCGCGCCAGGACGAGATCGCTCGGCGCAACGCCGTCCCAGTCGTAGGCGGCGATCTGCGCAGGACTCCGTCGTCCCGTCGTGGCCCGCAGGAACTCGAAGCGCGTGGTCCGCAACGCGAACGTCGGCTCACCGGACCCGAAGGTGGTGGCACCTCTGTCGTGATGGACGACCAGCGCACCGGGTCCGGCGGTGTCGAGCACGCCGCCGACCGCGTCGCCGACGTAGTGGAACGCGATCTCGATCGCGGCGGAGTCGCGCGCGCCGGGACGGCCGAGCGCGCCGCGGATGTCGTGCTCGTGGGTCGCGGCATCGGTCACCAGTTGGGCACCCGACCGACCGAACTGGTCGGCCATCGTCTCCACCGTGCTCGCGCACGTGTCCCACTCGGCGAGGATCTCGGCGACGCCCCGGTCGCGCCGCGCGTCGACCTGGGCATCGGCCCACCGCGTCGGTCCCCACGCCGTCGAGGTTGCCGCCGAGGATGTCGGCGGTCACACCGGCGAGATGGGCGAGGTTGTCCTTCACCGTCCACTCGGGAGTCGCGGGTGCGACGATCAGGACCGCGTCGTCGCCGGCCGCGGTCACGAGGTCGGTCACGCGCTGCCGGATCCCGTGATACGCGTCGCCCAGCTCCCCCATCGGGGCCGAGGCTACCGGGACCGATCGGCGGTAGCGTGGGCTCCCGCAACGCCTCCCGGACGATGACGAAGGTGGACACGATGGAAACCCGCAGCGTGGGCAGCCTCGAGGTGTCGGTGGCCGGTCTCGGGTGCAACAACTTCGGCATGAAGATCGACGAAGCGGCATCGCAGCAAGTGGTCGACGCCGCCCTCGACGCCGGGATCAACCACTTCGACACCGCCGACATCTACGGCAAGGGCCGCTCCGAGGAGTTCCTCGGCCGGGCGCTCGGGAAGCGCCGGGGCGACGCCGTGATCACCACCAAGGTCGGGATGGGCGTGCCCGAAGAAGAGGCCGCGGCGAATGAAGCGCGCGTCACCCGCGTCTGCGACGAGAGCCTCGCCCGACTCGGCACCGACTATATCGACCTCTACCTGCTCCACCAGCCCGACGCCCTGACGCCGATCGGCGAGACCCTGGGCGCGTTCGCCAAGCTCGTCGCCGCGGGCAAGGTGCGCGAGCTCGGCTGCTCGAACTTCACCGGGGCGCAGCTGGAGGAGGCCGAGATCGTGGCCAAGGACCTCGGCGTCCCGCGCTTCGTGAACGCGCAGAACGACTACAGCCTCCTCAACCGCGCCGTCGAAGCCGACGTCGTCCCCGTGTGCGAGCGGCTCGACGTCGTGCTCATGCCCTACTTCCCGCTGGCCAGTGGGGTGCTCACCGGCAAGTACCGGAAGGGCGAGGCGCACCCGGAGGGCTCGCGGCTGGCGGCGTGGGGGCCGATGGCCGACCAGTTCGCCAGCGACGAGAAGCTCGACGTCGTCGAGCGTCTCCTCGAGTACGCGACTGCGCACGGGCACACGCTGCCCGAGCTCGCGCTCTCGTGGCTCGCGGGCGCGCCGACGGTCGGGAGCGTGATCGCGGGCGCGACCTCGCCCGAGCAGGTCCGGGCCAACGCCGCCGCCACCTCCGCGTGGGCGCTGACGCCCGACGAACGCGCCGAGGTCGACGCGCTCGCACGCGTCGGCCGCTGAGCCGGAGGTCGCACATCACCCGCGTCGCCACGATCGACCTGGCGCCCGGGCCGCTCGCCGATGTCGGCGGTGCCCCGTGCGGACGGTTGCTCGCGGCGCTCGACGACCTCGTCGACGATCCGCCGCGCGCGCTCCTCGTGCGCGCGCTCGACGGCCTGGGCGCGACCGAACCGCGCGTGCCGACGCCCGCCGGACTGCGGGATCCCGCCGCTCTCCTCGCGTCGTTCCCGGCGCCGACGGTCGCGGTGTGGAACGGGCCCGCGGTCGGCGCGGGCGCCGAGCTCGTGTTGGCGGCCGATGTGCGGATCGTCGGTCCCGAAGCGTCGATGGCCTTCCCCGAGGTCGGCGCGGGCGACCTCCCGTGCTGGGGCGGCACCCAGCGGCTCACCCGCGCCGGTGGTGTGGCGTTGGCACTGCGCATGCTCGTCGTGGGCGACGTGATCGACGCGGCGGCACTCGAGCGCGGCGGGCTCGCGCTCCTCAGCGACGATCCGGCCTCGCGTGCGGAGGAGATAGCCGAGCAGCTCGCCCACGGCGCGCCCCGCGCCCAGGCGGCGGCGCGCGACGCGGTGCAGCGTGGGCGCGACCTCACCCTGGCCGACGCGCTCCGGCTCGAGTCCGACCTCAACCTCCTGATCTCGACCACGACCGACCGCGCCGAAGGGATCGCCGCCTTCTTCGAGAAGCGGGCGCCGCGGTTCACCGGCGAATGAAGGCCGCCTGCGCATCACGCGCACGCGCCGGTGCCGCCATCGCCGGTCGCGCGCTCTCGGCGCTGGCCGCACGGCTCGGGCGACCGCTGCCCGACGAGGCGCGGGTCGGTGCCGACCTCCACGAACGTTCCGTGCAGGGACGCCCCTGGCCCGAGCGCGCCATGCTCCTGCGCACCGCCGACGGCTGGGTCCACCCCGGTCCGCCCACGGCGTGGGCCGCGTTCACCGACCTGGCGGTGGCGCTCGGCGCGCCGGCGCCGGCGCCGGGCGCCCGCTTCCCCGACCTCACCCGGTTGGCGACGAGCGCGGTCGACGCCGAAGCGGCGGCCTGGATGGTGCCGGCGGTCGCGGTGCGCCGCGAGGCGGCGGTCGCCGATCGCGTGCCCGACGTCGCGCGCGCCGAGGTGAGCGGAGCCACCGTGGTCGTGCTCGGCACCGCGTGGGCGACCCCGCTCGTCGGGCGCGTGCTCGCCGACCTCGGGGCGCGGGTCGTCCGGATCGAGCATCCCGGCCGGCCCGATCCGTTCCCGCTGCACGACCGCCTCGCCTCGGGCCAGGAGCGGCACGGCCTCGACCTCGGGGTCGGGCCCGACCGCGACGAGCTCGGCGCGTGGCTCGGACGCGCCGATCTGCTCGTCGACGGCCATCCACCCCGCGTGCTCGCGAACGCGGGGTTCGCCGACGACGTGCTCCGATCCGAGCTCCCCCGCCTCGCGATCGTGCGGGTGGCCGCCTTCGTCGACGACGACCGTCCCGGCTACGGACCCGCGGCGGAGGCACGCGGGGGTTGGGCGGCCCGCCACGATCCGCCGCAGCTCGCCGCGTTCGTCGGTCGCCGATCCGGTCGCGGGCCTGCTCGGCGTGTTGACCGCGGTCGAGGTGCTCACCCTGGGGGCGCTCGGCGCGCGGGCCCGCGTGTCCCTCGAGGGCGCGGTCGGTCATCTGCTCGAGCGGGAGCGCGCCGGTGCCTGACGAGCGGTTGCGCGTCGTTCGCGTCGACGGCGTGGTCGAGGTCGTATTCGACCACCCGCCGATCAACATCTACGACGTCGCCACGCGCGACGCGTTGTGCGAGGTGCTGACCGCGGTCATCGCCGATCCCGACGTACGCGTCGTGCTCTTCACCGCCACGGGAGACCACTTCTCCGCCGGTGCCGACCTCAGGGAGTTCGGCACGGCCCCGTCGGTGTTCGCGATGCGCGACGCCCGATGGGGTCGCGACGTGTGGGGGCTTCTGCGCGCGGTCCCGGTCCCGATGGTGGCGTCGATGCAGGGCAACGCGGTCGGCTTCGGCTTCGAGCTCGCGTTGCAGTGCGACGTGCGGCTCGCGGCCGACGACTGCGTGGTCGCGTTGCCCGAGGCGCGGGTAGGGATGCTCCCCGCGGGGGGTGCGAGTCAGACGTTGCCCCGCGTGGTGGGCACGAGTGCGGCGCTCATGGCCGTGATCACCGGCGAGCGGGTGCCCGCGGCCGCCGCCCTGGCCCGCGGCTTCGTCGACCAAGTGGTGCCACGCGGCGCAGCTGCGTGAACGCACCGACGAGCTGGTCGCGCGCCTCGCGGCGCGTCCGACGGCAGCCGTACGCGCGGCCAAGACAGCGGTGTGGGCGGCGCTCGACCTCCCGCTCGAGGTCGGTCTGGCGCGCGAGGCCGACCTCGCGGCCACGTTGCGCGCGGTGGGCTGACGCCTAGCCTCGGCGGATGCCCATACAGCAGGGACTCGTCGGTCCGATACCGCCCGGGCGCGATCCGGAGGAGTACGACAAGCTCCGGCGCCGGGTGCTCTGGCAGATGCCCAGCGGCCTCTACGTGCTCGGATCGCGCGCGGGCGAGCGGCGCAACGGCATGACCATCAACTGGGTCACCCAGCTCTCGTTCGACCCGAAACTCGTCGGCGTGAGCGTCGAGCGGGAGGCGTTCACCCACGAGCTCGTGTCGGAGGGGGGTGTCTTCTCGGTGAACCTCGTGGCGCAGGAGGACCGCGCGATCGTGCGGAAGTTCACCAAGCCGGTCGAGGTCGATCTCGACGCGCGCACGCTGAACGGCTTCCCGTTCCACGACGGTACGACGGGTGCACCGGTACTCGACCAGGCGGTCGCGTACCTCGACTGCGAGGTGCGTCAGGTCGTCGAGGTCGGCGGCCACACGCTGTTCCTCGGCGAGATCGTCGACTGCGCCTTCCAGCTCGACGAGGACACGCCGGTGCTCGCCATGAGTGACACGCGCATGAACTACGGGGGTTGACCCGAGCCGGATCGACGGGTGTCCGAGTACGCTCCGGGCGGTCACATCCCGCGTGGGAGATGCAGCGAAGCCGTGCCCGGAGGGCGGGACGGCGCAGCGGAATCGACCAATTGGTCAGGGGAGAACGGCACGATGATGCAGTCGACCATGCAGGACTTTCCGCTGACCGTCGGCATGATCTTCCGCCACGGCCGCACGGTCCACGGCGCCAGCGAGGTCGTCACCTTCGAGGGCGAGACCAGTCGTCACACGTCGTTCGCGGAGGTCGCCGCTCGCGCCGACCGGCTCGCCGTCGGGCTCCGCGGTCTCGGCATCGGCGACGGCGACCGCGTCGGCACCTTCATGTGGAACACCCAGGAGCACATGGAGGCGTACTTCGCGATCCCCGGGCTTGGCGCGGTGCTCCACACGCTGAACCTCCGGCTGTTCCCCGAGCAGCTGGCCTACATCGTCAACCACGCCGAAGACCGCGTGATCATCGTCGACGACAACATCGTGCCCCTCCTCGCGCGGGTGGCGGCCGAGCTGACGTCGGTCGAGGCGTACGTGGTCGTGGGCGACGGCGACGCGTCGGCGCTGACCGACGCCGCGCCCGGCGCCACTGTGCTCCGCTACGGCGACCTGCTCGCCGCCAGCGACCCGACCGGCTTCGAGTATCCCGAGGTCGACGAACGCGCCGCGGCGGCGATGTGTTACACGAGCGGCACGACCGGCCACCCGAAGGGTGTCGTCTACTCCCACCGCTCCACCTACCTGCACTCGATCGCGACGGGGACGGGCGCGGTGGTCGCGTACAACGCCAACGACCGCATCCTCCCGATCGTCCCGATGTTCCACGCCAATGCGTGGGGTACCCCGTACGCCGGTTGGCTGGTCGGGGCCGATCTCCTCATGCCCGGACGGTTCCTGCAGGCCGAGCCGCTCGCCCGCTTCGTCGGCCAGGAACCGGTGACGTGCGCGTGTGCGGTGCCGACCATTTGGGCCGATCTCCTCCGGTACGCGGAAGATCACGAGGTCGACTTCTCCCGGTTGCGCCACGTCACGTGCGGAGGCGCAGCCGTCCCGCGCGCGTTGATGGAACGCTTCGAGGCGCGCTTCGGCGTCCGCATCCTCCAGGGCTGGGGCATGACCGAGACCAGCCCCCTCGCCGCGGTGGGGCACCCACCCCGCGGCGTCGAGCCGGGCACGCCCGAGGATCTCGACTGGCGTGCGTTGACCGGTCGCATCATCCCCGGGGTCGAGCTGCGCATCGTCGGCGACGACGGAGCCGTGCTCCCGTGGGACGGCGACGCGGTCGGTGAGATCCAGGTGCGGGGGCCGTGGGTCACGGCGTCGTACTACGGCGATCCCGCCCCGGAGAAGTTCGACGGCGGCTGGTTGCGCACCGGCGACATCGCCAGCGTCACCCCGAACGGTTTCATCAAGATCACCGACCGGTCGAAGGACGTCATCAAGTCGGGGGGCGAGTGGATCTCCTCGGTCGAGCTCGAAGGCATCCTCATGGCGCACCCCGACGTCGTCGAGGCCGCGGTGATCGCGGTGCCCGATCCGCGCTGGGACGAACGCCCGCTCGCGTGCGTCGTGATCAAGGACGGCTCGACGACCACCTCGGCGGAGCTGTGCGAGTTCCTCTCCGGCCACGTCGCAAAGTGGCAGCTGCCCGAGCGGTGGACCTTCATCGCCGAGGTCCCGAAGACGAGCGTCGGGAAGTTCGACAAGAAGGTGCTGCGCGCCCAGTACGCCGACGGCGCACTGATGGTGGAGGAGCTGCGGTAACTCCCACCGATCGGCTCCGACGATGACCACGACGCTCGCCGTGTCGGTCTTCGAGCGACTCGGCGACGAGCTCTGGCTGCTCGTCCCCGCGTTCTTCTTCGCGCTGCTCGCCAGCGCGCTCATCGGCCGCGTCCTCGGCGTGCGCCGGTCCTTCGCGGCCACGGTCGTCTCGGGCACCGCCGGCTGGGTCATCGGCGCGGTGGTCGCGATCTGGATCGCCGCCGACACCTACCCGGCGTCCGACGGCTTCAGTCGCAACCTGTTCCTGTTCTCGCTGCTCGGCGCGATGGCCGCGGGCGTGTGGCTCGAGTTCCTCGCCCGCCCGGGGATCGTGATGCGGGCGCAGACGGGGCTGCAGTCGGTGCCGCACCCGGTCCGGTCGCTGCGTCGGCGTGGGCGACGGGTGCAGCGCTACGCCGAGATCACGCGCATCGCGGTGCGGAACGGGCTGGGCCCGTCGCTCGGGCTCGGGCGCAAGGACGAGGTCGAGGCCGCCGGGAGCCGTCCGCCGGTGCGGCGCCTGCGCCTCGCGCTCGAGGAGTGCGGGGGCATGTTCGTGAAGCTCGGGCAGGTGCTCTCCACCCGCACCGACCTCATCTCCCCGCAGGCCGCCTCCGAGCTCGCCCTGCTGCAGGACCACGTGCGCCCCGCGCCCCGCGACGCCATCGCCGAGATGTTGGAGGAGGAGCTGGAGGCGCCGCTGGCCGAGCGCTTCCCCGGCTTCGACTGGCAGCCGCTGGCCGCGGCGTCGATCGGCCAGGTGTACCGCGCCCAGCTGCCCGACGGCTCTCCGGTCGTCGTGAAGGTGCAACGGCCCGGAATCGACGAGTCGGTGCGCGTCGACCTGTCGGTGCTCGAGGAGCTCGGCCACGTGGTCGAGACCCGGACCTCGTGGGGACACGAGTACCGGGTCAACGATCTCGTCGCGGAGTTCTCGGCCCGGCTGCGTGAGGAGCTCGACTACCGGATCGAGGCGCGCAACGCCCACGCGATCGCGGCAACCATGCCGTCCGACGCGCGCATCCGCGTGCCCTACGTCTACGAGGACCTGAGCACGTCGCGTGTGCTCGTGATGGAGTGGCTCGACGGCGCGAGCGTGCGCGAGGTCGACTGGGGCGCCACCCGCATCGCCGACCGCGTGAAGCTCGCCGACTCCCTGTTGCGCACGTTCCTCGAGCAGATGCTGCAGGAGGGGGTGTTCCACGCCGATCCACACCCGGGCAACGTGATGCTCCTGGCCGACGGTCAGCTCGCGCTCATCGACTTCGGCGCCGCCGGACGCCTCGACCCGGTCCAGCAGTCCGCGCTGCGCGACCTGATGGCCGGCGTGAGCCGTCGTGACGCCGACGCCGTGGTGCAGGCCGTCCTCCAGGTCGCGAACCTGCGGCGCGGTGTCGACGTGAACGACTTCGAGCGCGCGTTGGCGCGCTTCATGGCGCAGCACCTGGCGCCCGGCTCGCAGCCCGACGCCGCGATGTTCAACGCGATGCTGCGGCTGATGTTCGACTACGGCATCACCATGCCTGCGGAGTGGAGCACGTTCTTCCGGGCGCTGATCGTGTTGGAAGGCACGCTCACGACGATCGCGCCCGGGTACTCGGTGATCGACGCCGCCGAGAGCATCGCCGCGCAGTGGGTGCGCAACCTGATCAACCCGAACTCGGTGCAGCAGGCGGTGCGCGACGAGATCCTGCGTACCGTCCCGATGCTGCGCCGGCTCCCGCGCCACATCGATCGCGCGTTCTCCAGCCTCGAACGCGACGGACTGCGCGTGCGGGTCACGCACTTCTCCGACGAGCACGATGAGCGCATCGTCTCGAAGCTCGTCAACCGGCTCGTCCTCGCGTTCCTGGCCGGCGCGATCGGTCTCGTGTCGGTCGGCCTCATCGCGATCGACGACGGGCCCGCGTTCTCCGACACGACGTCGCTGTTCCGGGTGTTCGGGTACTTCGGGCTGTTCTGCGCGACGGTGCTATCGATGCGGGTGATCGTCGCCGTCCTGCGCGACGGCCTGAACTAGGTGGTCTGGGGCATGGCAGCGCCTCGGAGCTCGCGGAAGTCGCGGAGGCTCATCCCGGTGACCACAGCGGGTCCGTCGACCGCCCGCGCACCGGCGGAGCGCCGCAATCCGAACATGGGCGCGAGCTCACCGAAGTAGCTCCCCGGTTCGATCACCGCGACCCGCTCGTCGGTGCCGTCGTCGAGCACCCGGAAGATCTCGATCGTTCCGGACTCGACCACGTAGACGCTCACACCCGCGTCGCCCTGCTCGAAGAGCACCTCACCATCGGTGAGCGAGATGGTCTCCTTCGGCACCGCCTCACCCGACGCGCGTGGGGTGAGCTCGACGACGCCGTCGGCGAGCGGGAGCAGCCGGTCGTCGTGGGTGGCCACGACCACGATGCGACCGGGGGCGGCGAGGTCGCGCAGCAGTCGGAGCACGCCGTCGACCTGGATGTAGTCGAGGTGCGCGGTGGGTTCGTCGGCCAGGATCAGCGGCGGGTCGAGAGCCAGCGCGCGTGCGATGGCGACGCGTTGCTGCTGCCCACCCGACATGTCTCCCGGACGGTGGTGCAGGCGTTCCTCGAGCCCGACCTCGGACAACACGACTTCGGCGCGGGCGCGTGCCTCGGCGCGCGGGACCCTTGCCGCCTGCAGCGCGACCTGCACGTTCTCCCGTGCGGTGAGGCTGGGGATCAGGTTGAACGCCTGGAACACGATGCCGACGGTCCGGCGGCGGTACTCGACCAGCTCGCGGCCGCCGAGCGCGGTGACGTCGACGTCGCCGAAGCGGATCGTCCCTGCGGTCGGGGTGAGGAGCCGGGCGAGCATCGAGAGCAGCGTCGTCTTGCCGCAGCCGCTGGCGCCCAGCAGCAGCACGAGCTCCCCGGTCGCGATGTCGAGATCGAGCGAGTCGATCGGGCGCACCTTGTACCCGCCGCTCGAGTACTCCATGGTGAGGTCGCGCACCACGAGATCGGTCATCACGCGCCCCCGAAGGCGAGCGCCGGATCGACCCCGACGGCCCGGCGCAGACCGGCCACGCTGGCCAGCGTTCCCACGACGATCGCGAGCACCGCGAGGAGCACGTAGCTCGACGCGTCGATGGCCATGCGGAACGGGAACAGTGGCGCGAGGAGCATGGCGAGGCCGACGGCGACGACGGCGGCGGCCAGTGAAAGTGCAATCGACTGCAGCAACAGGGCACCGAACAGCGTCGCGTTCGACGAACCGGTCGCCTTCAGCACCGCGTAGTCACGTGTGCGTTCGAGCGCCGTCAGATACACGATCGAGGCGATGATCCCGGCGGCCACGATCCACAGGAGGTAGCTGACGATGTCGATGGTGGACTTGCCGCTCCTGGCCGGGCGCCGCAGGTCCGCGGCCACTTCGTCGTTGGTGAGCACGCGCAGTCCGTCGAGGTCCGCAGGTGCGCGTCCGCGGACGACGATCGCGCTGGCGAGGGGCTGCCCGGAGAAGGCCAGATCCTGCGCCGCGCCCAGCGGCATGAAGACCGTGTTGACGCCGAAGTTGAACCGCAGGTCGTCGCTCGTGCCGACGACGCGCTCCTCCTGGCCGCTCAGCGTGATCCGGTCACCGACACCGGCCGACAGGTGGTCGTCGACCACCACCTCCCCCGGCCCCCGGGCCGCGCGTCCCTCGGTGATGGCGGGGGCGCCGATCGCGCCGGGCTGGTAGCCGATCAGGTTCACGTCCTTGAGCGAGTCGGTACCGATCGTCGCCCGCGACACCAACATCGGTGCGGCCGCCTCCACGCCCTCGGCGTTCCGCACCTGCTCCACGTCGGCGGCCGAGATGAACTTCGACGCGGTGAACGGTCCGGACGCGCCGTCGGCCACGACCCACGAGTCGGCACGGAACGACGCGACGATCCGCTCGACCTCGGCGTCCAGGCCATTGCTCAGGCCTGACATGAGCACGGTCATCGCGAAAACCACCGAGGTGGCGACGACCGCGATCAGGAACCGTCGCCGCCGGTACTGCAGATCACGCACGCCCACGAGCCACACGGGGCGAATGTGTAGCCGAATCCGTGCAAGGCGCTCAATTCGCGCGACCGGGCGCGTCAGCACATCCGCGAGCTCGTGCTCGTGGATGGCGTCGTGACGCGCCGCGGAGCGCGAGAGCACCGCGGTCGCCACGATCATCGCGCCGACCGACACTGCGACCGCGACCCACTCGACGACGCCCTCCGTCGGCACCGTCTCGTGCAGCATCGTCACGCCGACGATGGCGGCGACGACGGGCTCGACGACGGTGAGCGTGGGCAGCGACGCCGTGAGCGAGCCCGCCTGGAACGCCCGCTGGTTCACGACGAAGCCGAGGGCACCGAGGACGACGAGCGCGTACGGCTCCCAGTAGCCCAGCGCGCCGAACCCGTGGTCGCTGACGAGCACGACGCTCGACTTCGTGAGCGCGGCCGTGAGCCCGAAGATCGCGCCGGTGGTGAACGCGAAGAGGACCGCGCGCCGCGTGCCGACCGATCGGGCACCCGCGACCAGACACCCGCCGAGCACCGGCGCCGCGATCGCGCCGCACACCAGCCAGGCCTCGGTCGACGCGCGGTCCAGGCCACCGTCGGTGCCGGCGAGCAGGAGGAACACGGTGAGGCCGACGGCCAGGGTGCACGCCCAGGCGAAGTCGGATCGCCCGAGCCGGCGGCCGGACCACCAGGCGCCCACCGGGAGCGCGAACAGGATCCCGCTGGTCAGGACGGGCTGGACGACCAGGAGCTGGCCGACCCCCAGCGCCGCGGCCTGGAAGCCGTAGCCGAGCGCATCGGCACCGAGACCGGCCAGCCAGATGGGCTTGCGGGCGAGCCGGACGACCAGGCGGATGCCGCCCCGGACGGCGCCCCCGCCCTCGCCGCCGGTGTCGGCCTCCGCCTCACGCTGCTGCAGGACCGACGCCGCCGCGTAGGCGAGCGCTGCCCCGAGCGCCAACAACACGGCCGCCATGCCCCGTGGACGGTAGTCTCTGGTCTCGTGCGGCGGAGCATCCTCATCGTCTCCGCGTCCATGGGCGCCGGCCACGACGGCGCGGCCAATGAGCTGCGCCGCCGTCTCGAGGCGTCGGGGCACCGGGTCGAGGTCGTCGACTTCCTCGACGCGGTCGCGTTCCACATCGGGCCCGTGCTGCGCTGGTACTACCAGTGGCAGCTGCGCATGGCGCCGTGGAGCTACGAGCTGAGCTACAAGATGGCGCCGGTCCTGCGCGCCCCGGCGGTGATGCTCGACACCTGGCTCACGCGGCGCGCGCTCAAGCGTGCGATCAAGGACTTCCGGCCGGACGCGATCGTGTCGGTGTATCCGCTGGCGTCACTCGTCCTGGGCCGTATGCGCCGCCGGAAGCAGCTCCGGGTCCCGGTGGTCACCTTCCTCACCGATTTCGCCGTCCATTCGCTCTGGGTCCACCGTGGCGTCGACCGCCACCTCGCGGTGAGTGAGATCTCGGCGGCGGCGGCCGAGTCCCGCGGCGGCAAGGATGCCCGCGCGCGTGGGCCGCTCGTGAGCGAGCGCTTCCGCGATACGGAGTACGACCGCGACACCGTCCGCAGCAATCTCGGGCTCGCCCCGGAGGATCGGGCCGTGCTGGTGGTGGCGGGCTCGTGGGGTGTCGGCGACGTCGTCGCCACCGTCGAGGCGATCGGCCGCACCGGGGAGTTCCATCCCGTCACGGTGTGCGGGCGCGACGACGACCTCCGTACCGAGCTGGAGAACCGCGGCTACGGCACCGTCATCGGATGGACCGAGGAGATGCCCACGCTCATGTCGGCCGCCGACGCCCTGGTGGAGAACGCCGGTGGGCTCACCTGCATGGAGGCGTTCGCCGTCGGCCTCCCGGTGATCACCTACAAGCCCATCGCCGGGCACGGCAAGGACAACGCCAAGATGATGGCCCGCGCCGGGGTCAACTGCTACGCGCGCGACGACGACGAGCTGCAGACCATCCTGCGCCAGGTCACGCGCCCCGGTCCGGAGCGCGACGCGCTCGTCGATACCGCACAACTCCTGTTCGTGGCCGATCCCGCCGACGACGTCGAGGAGCTCGCGGCGACCGAGCACCTCGTCGACCGGAAGGGCCGGGTCGTCGCGCTCCGCGCACCGCGCGGGCGTCGCACCGCGATGATCGCGGCGGCCAGCGTGCTGGTGCTCTACGGCGGCCTCACGCTCGGCGCGCAAGCGGTCTCCGCCATCGGTGTCGGTGTCGCGCGGCCGCCCAAGAACGTGACCCACACCGCCTACGTCGGCGTCCGGCTCGACCACGTGCAGCTCACCGACCAGGTGCTCCTCGACGAGATCCGCAGTCTCGGAGTGTCGGTCGTCGTCGACGCACAGGCCGCGACGCACCGCTCGGTGGCGCTCGAACAGCTCGCCGATCAGGGCGTCGACATCGCCAACGGTGGCTGGGGGAAAGGCTCGTTCCTGCGCTGGAACCGGGCTCGCAACGACGTCACCAAGGCGGGCAAGCTGATCGCGGCCGAGGCCGAAGCGCAGGTGCGCGAGTTCTGCCCGGGTCGGCGCCTCGACGCCTTCGACCAGTACTACTCGCACCGCCAGAAGCAGAAGTTGGTGCAGGCCAACCACATGGTCCGCCCCGAGAACCTCCCGTCGCACCTCGAGTCGGGCAAGGTCTACGTGCTCGACGGTCGCGACCGCGACCCGCTGGCCATGGAGATCGCCGTAGCGGATCTGCAGGCCCAGTTCCTCCGCTCCGGGCTACGTGCCGCGCCCCTCGGAGAGCTGCGCTGAGCGTCGCCCGGCCTCTCAAGTACGTCGGTGGCGTGGGCCTGGTCGGAGCGGCCGCGCTCGCGGTCGTGCACGCGGCGCCCGCGCTCGGAGGGGTGTCGCCGATCGGCGTGCGCTTCACGCCCGCCCTGGTCGGCGTGGGGCGTCCGGGTCACGTGGCGCTCACCTTCGACGACGGTCCCGACGCGGCGTCGACGCCGAGCTTTCTCGACGTGCTCGATGCGCTCGGCTGGCACGCGACGTTCTTCATGCTCGGTGAGATGACCCGTCGTGATCCCGGCGTCGCGCGGGCGGTCGCCGAGGCCGGGCACGAGATCGCGGTGCACGGCGACGTGCACGCCAACATGCTCCGGCGCACCCCCCGGCACGCGGCCGACGACATCGCCCGCGCCGTCGACAGCGTCGCCGACGCGACCGGCGTCATGCCGCGGTGGTTCCGCCCACCCTTCGGTATCTCGTCGTACGCGTCGCTCCGCGCCGCACGCGAGCGCGGCATGACCACCGTGCTGTGGACGACCTGGGGCCGCGACTGGCGTCGGGAAGCGACGCCGGCGTCGGTGGTCGCCGACGTCACCCGGCGCTACGTCGACGGGGGCACGGTGCTGTTGCACGACTCGGACTGCACGTCGTACCCCGGGTCGTGGCACTCGGCCCTCGGCGCGTTGCCGCGGCTGGCCGACGAGTTCGCCGCCCGCGGCCTCGAGGTGGGCACCGTGGGCGCGCACGGTGTCGCCCGCCGCGCCGCCTGACGTCCGCGCGTACGATCACCGCGTGATCTTCATCGTGGTGAAGTTCCTGGTGAAGCCGGAGTACGTCGACCGGTGGCTCGACCTCGTGGCACCGTTCACCGCGGCGACGCGGGCCGAGCCCGGCAACCTCTGGTTCGAGTGGTCGCGCAGCGTCGACACGCCCAACGAATTCGTGCTGATCGAGGCGTTCGCCGACGGCGACGCCGGTCGCGTCCACGTCGAGAGCGAGCACTTCGCGGCCGCGATCGCGGCGATGCCCGAGGCCCTGCTGGCGACGCCGCGGATCGTGAGTCAGCTCGTCGATCAGCGGGGCTGGAACGAGATGGGCGAGGTCACCGTCACGCCGTGATGCGGGAGAGCCTGCCCGTCGTCCAGTCGCCCACGAACAGTGCGCCGTTCGCGTCGACGAGCACCGGCACCGGGTTCTCGAAGCCGGTGACGAACGACTCGGTGCGGCCCTCGTACCCGTCGCTCGAGTGGGTGAGGCGCACGAACTTCACCTTCCCGGTGACCCACTCGGCCACGACCGCGCCGGTGCCCAGCGTCGAGCCGAGCTGCCCGGTCACGATGGCGACGCCGCTCACCGCCGCGTGCGTGCCGAATGCCGCCGTCGGCGACGGCACCCCCGTGCACCTCGCGCCGCCCTGGCCGTAGCAGCCCGGGAAGCCCCAGGACTGCCCGGCGCGCACGACCGCGAGCCAGTCGCCCGGGGTCTTGGCGCCGAGGTCGTCGCGCTGGTTCATGGTCACGAACAGGTCGTTGCTGCCGGGGAAGAACGTCAGCCCGATCGCAGCGCGGATGCCGTCGGCGACGACCTGCACGTCGGAACCGTCGGGCAGGAAGGAGATCACCGACGCCGACCACGCCGCGGTCGGGATGCAGTGGTCGCACGGGGCGGAGATGCCCATGTAGAGCCGACCGTCGCTGCCCTGGGCGATGCCGTTCACCTCGCCGGTGCCGTCGGGCACCGTCAGCACGGTGGTGCGGGTCGCGAACGTGGTGCCGTCGAAACCGCGCAACGCGACCACCCCGGTCGCCTCCGACACGTACAGCGTGTCGCCGACCCACAGAAGCCCGAGCGGCGTGTGCACGTCGGCGACCACCTTCAGCGGGGTCGCGCCCGCGTCGGTAACCAGGTAGACGGCGTCGGTGCCCGTGTCGGTCGCCGCCGCGGTCGCGGCCCAGATCCGACCCTGCCGCGTCGACCGCGAGTGCCGACACCTTCTTCAACTTCGTCGCGTACACGGTGGCGGTGAATCCCCTCGGCCCGCGCAGGCCGGCACCGATCGACACCGTGCTCGTCGCCGCCGTCGCGCGCGTCGTCGGCGTCGCGAACGTGAGCGCGATGGTCGCGACGACGAGGACGAACGAGAGCAGACGGGCGCGGGGTCGGAGCACGGTGCGAGCGTCGCAGCCGTCGGCTGTGCCGCGCGCTGAGCATTGCCTGCGAACGGCACATTCTTACCCCGCTCTCGCGCGGTTTCAGAACGCTCTCAGTGCGCGCCGTGTTGGGTGACCGCACACACCGACGCACTCGAAGGAGGTGATGCACATGCAGAAATGGATGAGAACCGGCGTGCTCGCGGTCGGACTCACCACCGCGTTGATCGGTGGTGGCTCCATGGTCGCTCACGCCCAGACGAGCGACTCCTCGGGTTCGTCCTCGAGCAGCACGACCAGCGACTCGGGTTCGGGCTCGAGCTCGGCCACGGACGGAACCTCGTCGACCACCGCGCCTTCGGGGACGGCGGGAAGCGGCGCCGCCCCGGCGAACTGCCCGAACATGTGATGACCGTCGCGGTCCCGCCCGGCTTCCGGAGGCCGGGCGGGGCCGTGACGCGAGGTCAACGCGCCCGGCCGGTGACCGTCAACCAGCTCGTGCCCGCGTCGGTGCGGACGAGTCGATGCGGTGTGCCCGCCGGGAGCAGGAGCCACTCGCCCGCCGCGAGCGTGACCGCGGTGCCGTCGACCTCGAGGTGCGCGCGTCCGGCGAGCACGACGACCCACTCGTCGACATCGGCGCGGTAGTCGACCGGCGCGTCGAGCTCACCGCTGAGGATCTGCTCGACGACCACGTCGCCGACCCGCGCGATCGTGTGCGTGGTCTCGCCGATCGCCGGCGCGTCGGACGGCGCGCGGCAGCCTTCCCCGGACCGTGTCAGCCATCGCGCCGGTCTACACCGCGAGGGCGATCAGGAAGCCGTCAGAAAGCGCGCGCGCTCGTGCGTCGAAGCCGAAGCCGCCGCTTCATGACGCGGACCTGTCGGCGAAACAGATCCTCCTTACGGTCGCATTGCCGGGCTGACGCCCGGGGGTCGGCGGTGCCGGCCCCTCGGAGCACAGGAGCGAGAGGAAGGACTGCAGCAATGGGAACCAGTCGAGAACCGCGTCTCGGAAGGGCGCACACATGATGCGGGGGAGGGTCGCCAAGCTGGTCTTCGCCGCCGCGCTGGTCGGGATGCTCACGCTGCTGCTCGCAGGCCCGGCCGGCGCGCAGACCGCCAAGGAAGCCGTCGACACGCTCGGCATCCAGATGAACCTGCTCTGGGTCATCATCGGCGCGGTGCTCGTGATCTTCATGCAGGCCGGCTTCGCGCTGGTCGAGACCGGGTTCTGCCGTGCGAAGCACGCGGCGCACGTCGTCTCGACGAACTTCGCGATCTTCGGTCTCGGGTTCGTCGCCTATTACCTCGTCGGCTATCCACTGATGTTCGGTGGGTATTCCCTCCCGCTCATCGGCATGGACAGCCCGGTCGGCAAGAACCTCATCGGTTCGGGCGACTGGGTCTTCCTCTGGCAGGGTGGCTGGGCCGGCTCCGGCAAGGCGTTCTACACCGCCGGCGGCATGGCCTTCTTCCTGTACATGGTCGCCTTCATGGACACGGTGGCGACCATACCCACCGGCGCCATGGCGGAACGGTGGAAGTGGAAGGCGTTCGTGGGTTGGGGCCTCTTCTGCGGCGCGATCTACTACCCGATCTTCGGTGCATGGACGTGGGGCGGCGGCTGGCTGGCCAAGCTCGGCAACACGGCTGAGCTGGGCGTCGGGTACGTCGACTTCGCCGGGTCTGGCGTCGTGCACACGGTCGGTGGTGTCGCCGGCCTCGCCGGAGCACTCGTGCTCGGGCCTCGCATCGGCAAGTACGGGCCGGACGGCAAGCCGCGCACCATCGCGGGACACCACATCCCGATGGCGATGCTCGGCACGTTCATCCTGCTGTTCGGTTGGTTCGGGTTCAACGCGGCGTCGACGTTCGCGGCGACCGACGTGCGCTTCGCCGTGGTCGCGACCAACACCGCGATCGCCGGTGCGTTCGGTGCGGTGTCCGCGATGTTCTTCATGATGCTGCGCGGTGAGAAGCCCGACCCGGGCATGATGTGCAACGGCATGCTCGCCGGCCTCGTGGCGATCACCGCCCCGTGTGCTTTCGTGCAGCCATGGGGCGCGATGACCATCGGCATCATCGCCGGCATCGTGGTCATCGTCGCCGCCCGCTTCATCGAGCGTCGCGGCGTCGACGACCCGGTGGGCGCGGTCGCGGTGCACGGTGTGAACGGCACCTTCGGTGTGCTGGCGGTCGGGCTCTTCGCCGACGGTCAATACGGCGCAGGCTGGAACGGCACGACGACGACCACCAAGGGAGTCACCGGTCTGTTCTACGACGCATCGGAGGGTCTCGGCCAGCTCGGTGCGCAGGCGATCGCCGTGGTCATCCTCTGGACCGTGATCTTCGGCATCGCGTTCGCGTTCTTCAAGATCCAGAACGCGATCATGAAGGGCGGCATCCGTCCGCCGGCGGAAGAGGAGATCGCCGGCATGGACCTGCCCGAGATGGGTGCGCTGGCGTACCCCGAGTTCGTCCACCACGAGCAGCTCGGGAGCGGTCCCGGCGGCTCGCCGTTCTCGGAAGCTCCGATGGCGGAGAGCTCGCGGCCCGCGGTCGACAGCTGAGCGAATGGAGGCCCCGGGCTTCCGACGATCGTGTCGGCGGGCCCGGGGCCTCGTCGCGTCCCGCGCGACACGTTCCCGTCAGGAACCGGTCATCGAGCCGCGACCGGCGGCACACGGAACCGAGACCCCGAGCCGCCAGAATCGTGTGGATGCTGCTGGTGGACTTCGACGGGGTCGCTGTCGCGCTCGTGCCCTGGCCCGCCGAGGCCACTGCGATCGACGCGCTGGTGACGGCCGCGTCGCCCCGCCTGCTGCTCGTCGCCGCCGGCGCCGAACCCCCGCTCGTCCACGACGAGCTCGAGGACTGGGTGCGGGTGCCGGCCGACGACCGCGACGTGGAGGTCCGGGCCCGGCGGCTGGCCCGGATCGTGTCCGCGCGGCGTTCCCCCGACAACGGCGTCGGGAGGACGGCGCGCCCGCCGATGTCCTCCGCACCCGCGGGGGGTGGGCGTGCGTAACGCACGACGCCTCGCGCTCCTGCTCGTCGCGGTCACCCTCGCCACGACCGCGCACCTCGTGTCGAGCCAACCGGGCGCGAGCGACGACCGCGCCGGTCGGGTTCCGGTCACGCGCAACGTGGTCACGCAACGCGACCACTCGGCTGTCGTCCCGCTCTCGGGACTCACCCGGGCCGGTCACTCGTTCGGCAATCCGGTCGACGCCGCGCTCGCGTTCGCATGCGTGCTCGCGGCGGTCGCCGCGGGCTGGTTGCTCCTGGCCGCGCGACTCCGCGACCGGGTCACCCTCCTGCTCGTCGCGTTCCGGCGTCGCGGTCCTCCACTCCTCCCGGCCGTCACCTGACGAAGGCCGGGCCCGAGCCCGGCTCCCAACCGGAGGAGAAGTCATGAGTCGCATCGACGACGCGCCGGCGCGCGCGGCGGTACGAGGCATCGTTCGCAGGATCGGTGGCGATCCTCGCCTGGCCCGAAGACGCGGCACGCGCCGAGGAGCTGGCGCGCGCCGGTCAGCCGCGGCTGCTGCTCGTCGGCGTCGACGCCGAGCCGCCCGAAGACTGGGACGGCCTGACCGACTGGGTCCGGCTCCCGGTCGACGACCGCGACCTCTGCCGCGCGCGTCGCCGCGCTGCAACGGCTGGCGTCGCGCGCCCCCGAGCCGGTGCTCGACGAGTTCGACGTGTTGTGGCGGGGTGACCGGTGGAGCGCGCTCGCGCCCATCGAGGCGCGGTTGGTCGAGGTGCTGCTGGCGCGCTGCGGTTCCGTCGTCAGCCGGCGCGACCTCGGCGCTGCGGCGTGGCCCGGCGGTGCACCGGGCGAGCGCGCGGTCGACGCCCGACTGCGACGGCTGCGCACCCGGCTCGCGCCCTTGGGCCTCGCTGTCCACAACGTGCGCCGGCGGGGGTTGCTGCTCGAGGTGGGGGAGCCCCCCGCGGACGGCGTGTTCAGCGCGTGAACTCGCGCGTGCCCTGGAGGTCGAGGAGCTCGTCGGCGATCTCCTCGACCTCGGCCCGCCACGACTCCGCTTCCTGCACGGGCACGAGCACGAGCTTCGAGAAGCCGACCGCGAGGAACTCCTCGAGGCGGTCGCGCAGCGCGGACGTTCCGACCACGATCACCTCGGCGGGATCGAACCCCAGGCGCGTGCCGGCCATGCTGGCGAAGGGCTCGGGCACCTCGGTGCGGGCGTAGAACACCATCGCGCCGTAGTGCTCGTCGTCGATGGAACGCCCGGCGGCGGCGGCCGCGGCCTCGACCGTCTCCCGACCCTCGCCCACCTGGGCCGGCGTGCAGAAGCTCGGGAGCCAGCCGTCGGCCAGCTCGCCGACCCGGCGCAGCTCCCGCGGTGCCCGCCCGCCCAGCCACACGTCGAGGGGCTGCTGCACCGGTCGGGTCCCGATCGACACCCCCTCGTAGTGGAAGCGCGGACCGTGGTGGTCGACGACCCCTTCGCTCCACAGCCGGCGGAGGAGCGGGAGTGCCTCGTCGAACCACGGCGCCCGCTCTTCCCGGGTGACGCCGAACGCCTGCTGCTCGTGCGGCTCGACCACACCGAGTCCGAAGGCGGGGAGCGCGCGACCACCCGACAGCACGTCGAGGCTGGCCCACTGCTTCGCCAGCAGGACCGGGTTGCGACCGGGCAGCACCTGCACGCTGGTGCCGAGCTTCAACTTCTTCGTGCGCCCGGCGGCGAACGCCAGCGACACCATCGGCTCGGGGATCGGCCCGGTGGCGCGTTCCGAGCACCAGATCGAGTCGAACCCGAGCGCTTCGAGCGCGTCGATCAACTCGGCGAAGCGGGCACCGCCGTCGGCCAGGCCCTGCGTGCCGATCCCGTACCCGATGCGAACCTTCATCCGTCGACCGTGCGGAACGACTCGTAGCCGTGCAGCTCGCGGCGGGCGATCTGCTGCAGGTGGACCGCATCGGGGCCGTCGACGATGTGCAGCGTGCGCGCGTGCGTGTACATCGACGCCAGCGGCCAGTCGTCGGACACTCCTGCGGCGCCGAAGGCCTGGATGGCGCGGTCGATCACCGTCGTCGCGAGCCGGGCCGCGACGACCTTGATCGCGGCGATCTCGATGCGGGCGCCCTTCGCGCCCACGGTGTCCATCAGCCACGCCGCCTTCATGGTGAGCAGGCGGGCCTGTTCGATCTCGATGCGCGACTCGGCGATCTGCGCCTGGATCGTGCCCTGGTCGGCGATGGGTTTGCCGAAGGCGACACGTTGTTGCGTGCGTTCGCACATGAGCCGCAGGGCCTTCTCGGCCATGCCGATGGCGCGCATGCAGTGGTGGATCCGGCCCGGGCCCAGGCGGGCCTGCGCGATGGCGAACCCACCACCCTCCTCGCCGAGGAGGTACTCAGCCGGGATGCGCACGTCTTCGAAGAGGGTCTCGCAGTGACCACCACCGGCGTCGTGGCCGAACACGGGCAGCGAGCGCACGACGGTGACGCCCGGCGTGTCGAAGGGCACGATCACCATGCTGTGGCGACGGTGCCGGTCGGCGTCGGGATCGGAGACGCCCATGAGGATGGCGAAGGTGCAGCGGCTCGACGCCGCGCCGCTGGTCCACCACTTGTGCGCGTTGATCACGTAGTGGTCACCATCGGGGGTGATGCGACTCCGGATGTTGGTGGCGTCGGAGCTCGCGACCCACGGTTCGGTCATCGCGAAGCACGAGCGGATCGAACCGTCGAGCAGGGGAGCGAGGAACTGTTCGGCCTGCAACGGCGTGGCGAACTTCGCCAGCGCCTCCATGTTCCCGGTGTCGGGCGCCGAGCAGTTGGTCGCCTCCTGCGAGAGCGGTGACTGGCCCATGAGCTCGCAGAGCGGCGCGTACTCGAGGTTGGTGAGCCCGGCGCCGTGCTCGCGGTCCGGGAGGAAGAGGTTCCACAGCCCGCGGGCCTTCGCCTCCGCCTTCAGCGCTTCCATGACCGGTGGATGGAAGTGCGGGTCGCCCGCGTCGGTCACCTGCTGCTCGTAGACCGACGCGGCCGGATCGACTCGCTCGGTGATGAAGTCCGCGAGGCGTTGCCGGAGCTCCTCGGTGCGGGCGCTCGGCGCGAAGTCCATGACTCGGGACCCTACCCCCGCGGCCCCGGGTCGCGGCCGGGACGGTCAGCACGCGCACTTCACGTACCCGGAGTCGGGGATCGGCGGGAGGGCGGGGGCGACGTGGTCGATCGGTTCGGTCGTGGGGACGTCGAGCTCGCGACGTGGGGTCAACGTGCGCGGATCGAGCGCGAGCACGCGGTCGGTGAGCGATATGTACAGCACACGGCCGTCGGTCGACGGCTTCATCCCGATCACCGCGCCCGGCGCGACCCACGAGTCCTCGACGTGCAGGTCGTCGAGCGAGAGCGCGCTGACGGCGTTGTCGACGGCGACGTAGAGCGTCGTCCCGGAGGCGGTGGCGCGGGCCGTCGCGCCCATGGACCCGGTCGGGCCCGTCGCGGTCCGGGTGATCGTCAACGCGTTGGTGTCGAGCTCGGCGACCGCGCCGATCGACGGCGCCGCGATGTAGAGACGGTTGCCCGAGGGCGAGACCGCCAACGTGCCGAGCGGGCTGGCGGCGAACTCGGGCGGCAGGTCGACG
Source organism: uncultured Actinomycetes bacterium (assembly GCA_963725775.1). Classification (GTDB taxonomy): domain Bacteria; phylum Actinomycetota; class Acidimicrobiia; order IMCC26256; family DASPTH01; genus DASUAS01. The sequence goes on along the minus strand of CAVRZT010000003.1, from coordinate 158,896 downwards.
CACGACGCGACCTGCTGGTCGAGATCGAGCACGTGCACGAAGGATTCCGCCGGCTCGGTCGGGGTCGCGTCGCGCGTGTACAGCGTGTAGAGACGACGGCCGTCGGGCGCCATCACCTGTGCGTGCGCAGTCCCGCGCATCGGCTCCTGGAGCTCCTCCTCCTTGCTGCGGACGTCGCCGACGGTCCCGGCGCCGAGGTCGAGCCGGACGACGCGGTAGCGCTCCGGCGCGAGCGGTGGGACGAAGTCGATGGCGAAGAGCGCGTCGCCTTCGAGGGAGAACGCCTCCGGCTCCACGTTCCCCGGCACGGAGAGCACCTGCGGCTCGGGATCGTCGCGGCGCACGATCACGAGCGGGGTCGGGTCCTTGCTCGTCGGGTGGTAGGTGTCGAACCCGTCGGGCATCGGTGGGGCCAGGGCGACGGCCGCGCCGTCCTCCGACACGACCCGGACGCTGAACACACCGGGCACGGTGCGCGACGCGAGCTCGGCGCCGGTCGCCGGGTCGAGGGTGCGGAGCGTCGTGGTGGTGCCGTCGTTGGTGGCGGCGTAGAGCACCGACCAGTCGCGGCTCGGCACCGCGCCCGCCTCCTGGAAGCGGATCGCGCCGCTGCGCGGCGACACCGCGGTGATCGCGCTGTGACTCCCCAGGTACAGCAGCTCCGGTCGCGACCGGTTCGTGTCGACCGACACGTCGCTGCCGCCCCCACCGCACGCACCGGCGACGACCGCGACGACCACCACCGTGGCCAGGATGATCCAACGCTTCCCCATCACGTGCTCCCCACGATTGGTCGACTCCGCTGCGCCGTCCCGCTCTCCGAGCACGGCTCCGCTTCGTCTCCTCCGACGATCGGTCGACACCTGGTCGACGTCGCTCGGGGCGCGTGGGTTGCCTCAGGGCAGGGAGATCGTGAACATCCGGCCGTCGGCCACCGCGGTGACGGTGCGCGGTGACATCCACACCAGTGTGGCGTCGCGGGCGTTGTCGAGCACGACGGTGGCGCGCACGCCGTCGTTTGCGAGCAGCACGATCGCGGGCGCGCCGGCGACGGTCCCGGTCACCCACATCCGCGTCGGCGATGCCTCGAGGCGCGTGGGCTCGAAGCCGGCGGGGAGCACCGCGGCGATGCTCACCGGACTCGCGGTGTCGGCGTGCGCGACGCGTGCCCGTTCGCCGCCACCCTGCTCGTTGGCCAGCAGCACGCGTCCCTGGAAGTTGGCCGACGCGAGGCCGAGGACCTCGGGCCCGAAGTCGATCGTGCCTCCGATCCCCACCCGGGCCTCGAGCTGACGCAGCGTGCCACCGTCCGTCACGTACGCGAGCTTGCCCACCTGCGCCACCGCACGGGCTCCCGCCGGCGGCAGATCGATCCGGCGGACCAGCGTGAGGCTCGTGGGGTCGTACTGCAGCACGCCGTCGCGCAGGGGCACCCACACCGCGCCGCCGACCGCGGCGATGGGGCCGACCGGATCGGAGTCGAGCGGGAGCTGGGCCGACACCGGGTCGCCGACCGCGCCGATGCGCTTGAGGAACGTGTCGGGGAGCTTGCCCCCGGTGGGTCGTGGGTTGCGGGTCAGCGCCCACCGCGCGCCCTCACCGTCGGCGATCGACACGATCTCGGCCTTGAAGTTCACGACGTCGATCACGTGGGTGCCGTTGATCCGCACGACGTGCGTCAACGGCAGCCCGTCGGTCCCGCGGTCGTGGCTCGCGGTCGACACCGCGGTGCTGCCGACCGTGACCGGCGCGACCAGTACGCCGGGATCCGCGTCGAGCGTGACGGGCTGGGGCTTCACCACCTGCCCGTCGGCGCTCGCGTCGCGACCGGTCACCACACGCGCCGACACACCGGCGCCCGGCGCCGCCACCTGGGGCGACGACCCGTCGTCGCGCGTCACGAGCACCGTGGTCACGACGACGAGCAGCACGACCGCCAGTGCGGAGGCCGCGGTCGCGAGGCGGCGGTGCCGGCGGCGCTGGGCGCGCTTCGACGCGACCCGGTCGAGCGCCCCGGCCGCGTCGACGACCGGTGCGGCGTCGTGCAGGGCCTGGGAGAGGCGCGGGTCATCCGTGGGCACGGTGCACCTCCTCCGGTTCCTCGAGGAGGGCGACGAGCGACTGGCGGGCGCGGAACAGCATCGCCTTCACGGTGCCTTCCGCAATCCCGAGGTGATCGGCGATCTCACGCACGTCGAGACCGAGGTAGTAGCGCAGCACCGTCACCTCGCGTTGGCGGCGGGGGAGCGCGCGCAGGGCCTCCCGCACGGCGTGGGCGTCGCCACTCGCCCCCGGCGCGTCGGACAGGTCGTCCTGCAACGGCCCGATCCGGTCGCGGGCGCGCCGTTCGGAGCGCCAGCGCCGCATCTGGCTGCGGGCGAGGTTGAGCGCGACGGTCGTGACCCACGCCGGGAGACGATCGATGGGGTCGCCCCGGTCGAGGCGCTCCCACGCCCGCGCCAGTGCCTCCTGGACCGAGTCCTCGGCGGTGGCCACGCTGCCGCAGACGAGCGCCACGGTGGCGACGACCCGCGTGTACTCACCGTCGAGGAACGTGCGAATGGGTTCGTCGTCCACCTGACCGCCCAGGGTTCGGGGGCCGCGCGCCGCCGACCGTACCCCGGGTGGAGCGGCGACGAACGCGGACACATCGGCCATAGTCCCCCGACGCACGGGCGGCCGCCCGGGTTTACCGCGGATTCGCCTCGTAGATCTCGAACGGTGGGGTGTCGCCCAGCGATGGTTGCGCGGCCTCGACCAGCACCAGGGCTTCGTCGACGTCGACCTGCGTGAACGCGCGGGTCGTGCAGCAGAACTCGACCAGCGTGCCGCCTGGGTCGTTGGCGTAGATCGAGGTGCACCAGCCGTGGTCGATCTCGATCACATCGTGGCCGTACTCGAGGAGGCGTTGCCGGCGGGCCGCGAGGTCGTCGAGGCCCGACGCGGCGAAAGCGATGTGGTTGACCCACGTGGGCAGCCCGAGGCCCCGGCTGATCGCGGGATCGAACTCGGGGATGGTGTCGTCGTGGAGGTCCCACACCGCGAACAGCTGACCGTCGCCGGTGTCGAAGAACACGTGCCGGGCCCACCCGGTCTGCTCGAGTGTGGGCGCGGCTTCCACCTTCACGATCGGAAAGCCCATCGCCTCGGTGTAGAAGCGCCGGGTCGCGTCGAGATCTCGCGTGGCGATGGCGACGTGGTGAAACGGCATGCGCGCACCTTACCGTCGGCCATAGCCTCGTTCACGTGCCCGTCGACGCGCGTCCGCTGCACGAATCCGACTTGGATCCCGACCCGTTCCTGCAGTTCTCCCGCTGGTACGACGACGCGCTCGCGCACGGTCAGCTGCAGCCCGACGCGATGATCGTGGCGAGCGCAACGCGCGACGGTCGGCCGTCGGTCCGCATGGTGTTGCTGCGCGGGGTCGACGCCCGCGGGTTCTGCTTCTACACCAACTTCGACAGTCGCAAGGGCCGTGAGCTCGAAGCCAATCCGCACGCCGCGATCGCGTTCCACTGGCCCGAGGTGCTGCGGCAGGTGCGCGCCACCGGTGCCGTCCAGCGTGTGAGCGATGATGAGTCCGACGCGTACTGGCTCGCGCGTCCACGCGCGAGTCGTGTGAGCGCCTGGGCGTCGCACCAGAGCGACACCGTCGCCACGCGGCGGAGCTCGAAGCCGCGGTCGAGGAGATCGAGCGCCGGTTCGCCGGGGAGGAGGTGCCCCGGCCCGTGGGATGGGGTGGCTACCGCGTCATCCCCGTGGAGATCGAGTTCTGGCAGCACCGCGACGACCGACTGCACGACCGTCTGCGGTACGCGCGCGACGGCGACGGCGCGTGGCGGGTCGACCGGCTTCAGCCCTGACGATCGGGCAGCGCGGGGACCTTCACCACGACCTCGTCGGTGCCGTGGCCGCGCTCCCATCCGTCGACCTCGATCACGGTCACGAACACGACGAGGCGACCGAGCACGAGGAGCCAGCGCGAGCAGCGCGAACACGACGCCGATGGTGCCGTAGAGCGCCGACGAGCGCGCGACCAGGAGCGGCACGACGTAGCCACCGGCGACCTTCAGCAGCTCGAGGCCGACACCACCGAAGATCGCCCCGGGGAGCAGCGCCCGCCAGGGCACCCGGCGGTTGGGGAGCACCCACGACGTCCACAGCCAGAGCGCGGTGTTCACCGCGAGGCTCACGAGCAGCACGAGCGGCGCCAGGATCGAGGGCAGGGCGGTGAAGCCCGCGGTCACGAAGCTGCCGGCCGCGAGCATCACCGCCGCACCCGCGAGCCAGCCGAGGCCCTTGAGCCGCTCGAAGTTCACCCTCGTCGGGACCCGCCACGCCTCGTTGTAGGCGTGGGCGATGGCGACCGCGAAGCTGCTCCCGACCCACACGAGGCCGACGATGCCGATCACGCTCGCGACCCGGGCGCTCTGGCTCGCCGCCTCGACGGCATCGGTGACCGCCTTGGCCGCGGTGCCGGTCACCCCGAGCCAGTTGACGATGTCGGCCGCGACGTCGTCGTTGCCCGACGACAGGAACCCCACGACCGCGACCGCGAGCACGGCGAGCGCGAACAGCGCGAGGAACCCGTAGAGCGTGATGGCCGCCGCGGTCGCCCGTCCGTTGAGCGCGTTGTAACGCTGGTACACGGCACGGACGCGCAACACGAGCGGGCGCACGGCATCCCTTCCTCGTCGTGGCTCGGGCTGCATGTATACCGTGTCGGTTCCCACCCGGACGGAGACCCGCATGCGACGTTCGATCGACGACGCCACCGACGACCATCCCGCCGACGACGACGAGCGACCGCCCGTCTCGTGGGCCGTCGCCCTCAGCGACGACTGTGACGCGTGCGGCATGGGTGAGCCGCGCGTGGTCCTCACCATGGAGGAGGTCGGTCGCGCCGGGCTCGGGCTGGTGGCGCACCTCGCGCCCGACACCGCCCGCCGCATGCGAGCGGCCATCGCGGCAGCGCTGCGTGAGATCGGTGAACCGCCCGGACCGTAAGGTTGCTCCATGAGCTCAGACGCCGGGAGCACGCAACCGGCCCGCAAGCTGCAACCCGGTCAGGCGGCCGCGATCTGGGGCGCCGTGGCCGCGGCCTGGGCCGTCTTCCTCCTTCCGCTGTTCTTCGGTGCGGTCGGGCTCGCGCTCGGTGGCTACGCGTGGTGGCGGGGCGAGCGACTCGGCCGCTGGGTGATGGTCGCCGCGGTCGGCTGCACGGTGTTCGGCCTTGCCCTGAGCCAGCTGCCCGACTGGTTCGTCTCGAACTGACTCAGCGGATCTCGCCGAGGTGCACCACGTACCACTGGCCGCGCCACGAGATGAGTGACGTCACCGGCATCGAGTTGGTCTGGCCGTCCTGCGTGTAGTGGAGCGTCGTGCCGTACACGCGCCAGTACGACAGCTGGTTCGATTCCTCACCGGGTTGCACGAGCACCGCCTGGGAGTCGGGCACGTCGATCCCCGTGAGCTGCGCGCCCGTGGCGTCGGCGCCGAGCTGCGCGTGCAACGTGTGGATGTCCTGCTCGTAGTTCGCGATGAGGCGTTGCTGGTAGTCGGTCGCGGGATCCGGGATCGCCTTGACCTGGAGGTAGGCGCGCTCCGGGAAGAAGAACGGCATCGCGAGCTCGGGGCGGTCCTGCTGGATGGCCTGCCACAGGCCCTGCACGCCGGCGTCGAAGGTGGCGCCGCTCGCCGTCGGTTGCTGGTCGGTCTGCAGGAGTGCACCGGGATCGACGGTGGTGGTCGTGGCCGCGGCCGGCGCGGACGTGGTGGCGGTGGCGCCGGCAACCGCGACGGTGGTCGTCGTGGATTCCGGGTCGAGGACGGTGGCGAGGTGGTCGTGCGCCGCGGTGGACTCGGTGGTGGTCGACGCGGCGCCCCCGCTCACCAGCGCGAGCCCGATCAACGCGGCGACGACCAGGACGCCGACGGTGACCGCGGGTTCGACCCGCTGCTCCTCCACCCGGAGAAGGTATGCGCCGCCGGTCCTAACGTGGGGGTGTGGACGACGATCCCGACCTCGAGCGCGACGACGACGAGCATCCCGACGAGGCGTGGGAGCGGCCCATCGACAAGTTCCGGCGCGGGGCCGCGGGATCGGTGATCGCGGCCGGGCTGCTCGGGGTGCGCGACGCGCTCGAAGGTCGTCCGGAGAAGGAGGAGCCGGCCATCGTCGCCGACGCTCCGAATCCCACCCTCGATCACATCGACCTCGTGCTCGACCCCGAGCATCCGGAGAACTCGCGCGCGATCGTCTACCTCCCGCCGCCGGTCGACGACGGCGACGCACCGGCCAACTGACCGCTACTCGAGCGCGGCCAGCGCGGCGTTGTCGCCGACGTACAGGCTGGCGAAGAACATCGCCTCCGGGTGCGCCTTCAGCGTGGAATCGAGGAACGCGATCGTCACGCGCGCGACCACCGCGAAGTGTGGGTCGGCCGGGTTGGTGAACGGCGACGCGTGCGGTCGCGTTCCACAACGAGAGTGTGAACTTCGGTTGCTGCAGGGTCGAGCGGGTCCACGCGATGGCGCTGCCATATGGGTTGTACACGTCGGTGTCGCTCAGCACGTCGAGGATCGGCCGGCCGTTGGGCTGGTAGCAGCAGTAGTATCCGAGGTCGGCGCCGTACGACACGACCGACCGCACGCGCCAGTCGAGCCGGAACGGCTGGTAGCCGATGCCGAACACGACCACCGCGCCGTCGGAGTGACCGGCGACCGCGATCCGGTTGGGGTCGATCATCCCGCCGAGGGTCGCGTCACCGCCGGCCGACAGCTCCAGCACGCGGGTGGTGACGAACCACGTGTCGGGGTACAGCTGGTCCCAGTCGACCGCTTCGGTCGGCCCGGCGGGTTGCCCGCTGAGCAGTGGGTAGGTGGGCGCGACGACCACGTATCCCGCGGCGGCCAACTTTGGGAGGAGGCTCGAGTACGCGGCCTGGGTGACGGCGTACCCGTGGGCGAACACGACGAGCGGGTACGGGCCGCCGCCGTCCGACGGGTACCAGATCGTGGTCGGCAGGGTGCGCCACGGTGACCCGGGGTAGGCGCCGAACGGCGAGGTGGGCCGGCTGGTGTCGACGAAGGTCGTCTGGCGCACGGCGACGGGATGGGTGATCCCGATCGGCATGGGCGTGAGCCCGGGGGGTGGGGGCGGGGGCGGCGGGAGGCATCCCGCGGCCACGACCGAGCCGAGGACCAGGAGTGCGAGCGCGACCGCGCCGCGACGACGGCGGCGGGGCAGGGGGCGCAAGCAGCCAGGGTACTCGCCGCTTCGCCGGCAAAACCGCTACAGGAGGAGCGGCGCCACGAGTCCGTGGGACGCGGTGTCGTCGTGCGCCAGGCGGTGCTCGACGATCTGGTCGACGGCGACCATGGCGATCCGGTGATCGGTGGCGAACCGTTCCAGGTACGGGACGCGCGCGGGGGAGCCGTCCTCGCAGAGCACCTCGCAGATCGTCGCCACCGGCGGGAGACCGGCGAGCCGGGCGAGGTCGACCGCGGCCTCGGTGTGTCCCCGACGTTCGAGCACGCCGCACCGGCGCGGGCCCGCAACGGGAACACGTGGCCGGGACGTTGGAAGTCGGACGGGCGCGCGTCGGGATCGAGGATGCGCCGGATCGTGGTGGCACGGTCGGCGGCGCCGATGCCGCTGCCCGCGGTGACGTGGTCGATCGACACCGTGAACGGCGTGTCGTTGCCGGCACGGTCCGACGGCACCATCGGCCACATGTCGAGCTCGTCGAGCCGGTTCGAGTCGCACGGCATGCACACGAGCCCGCGCGCCCACCGCAACATGAAGTTGATCGCGTCGCCGCGTGACCCAGCACGCCGCCATCGTGAGGTCGCCCTCGTTCTCGCGGTCTTCGTCGTCGACGACGAGGACCATCTCGCCGCGCCGGATGCGCTTCAGGGCTTCGTCGATGGTCGCGAGTGACATCGTTGTCTCCTCAGTTGTGCGAGTGGTGGGGAAGGGTGACGACCATGCGGCAGCCGTGCGGCTCCCGCTTCTCGGGGTGGATGTCGCCGCCGTGGAGGTCGACGATCCATTGCGCGATGGCGAGGCCGAGTCCGGCGCCGCCGTCGCGCGACGCGCGCGCGGAGTCGGAGCGGTAGAAGCGCTCGAAGATGCGGGCTTCGTCGGCTTCGGCGATGCCCGGGCCTTCGTCGAGCACCTCGATCGTGACGCCGTCGGGGCGGTGGTGGGCGCGCACCTCGACCGAACCGCCGCGTGGCGTATGGCGCACCGCGTTCTCGAGCAGGTTGGCCACGACCTGGTGCACGCGCTCGGGGTCACCGTCGGCGGTGAGGTCGGGGGAGTCGACCGACACCGACACCACGATCTCGGGCGCGTGCAGCTGTTGCTCGCGCACCGCGTGGGTGAGCAGCGGCTCCACCCGGAATTCCGTGCGCTCGAGCGGGACCGCGCCCGACTCGAGCCGGGAGAGGTCGAGGAGCTGCTTCACCAGCCGGCCGAGCCGTTCGACCTGCGCGAGCATGGTGCGGAAGGTCGTCGGGGTCGGGCTCGGTGACGCCGTCGACGAGGTTCTCGAGCACCGCCTGGAGCGCGGTGATGGGGGTGCGCAGCTCGTGCGACACGTTGGCGACGAGGTCGCGCCGGACGCGGTCGGTCTCGGCCAGCTCGGCCGCCATCTGGTTGAACGCCCGGGCGAGCTCGCCGACCTCGTCGCGCGACGACGTCGACACGCGCCGGTCGTAGTTGCCCTTCGCCATCTCCGACGCCGCCGCGGCCATCTCGCGCAGCGGCGAGGTCATGCCCCGCGACAGGAACCACACCATCGACATCGCCACCGCGCCGGCGATCACACCGCTGACCGACGGCCACACGCCGATCTTGATGAGCACCCAGAACACGAACACCGTGACCGCGACCGCCGCGGCGATCACGAAGCCGAGCTTGAGCTTGATCGACGGGACGTCGTCGAGCGGGTGGGCGAGACGCTCGTCGGCGCGTCACGATTCGGACCCCGCGCCGTACCCGACCCCGTGCACGGTGCGCACGACGTCGTTCCCGAGCTTGCGGCGCAGCGCGCGCACGTGGGAGTCGACGGTGCGGGCGCCTGCGCCGTCGTGGTAGCCCCACACCTCGGCGAGCAACTGGTCGCGCGTGAAGACGCGCGTGGGCCGTTGCGCGAGGAAGGCCAGGAGGTCGAACTCGGTGGGCGTGAGGTGCACGAGCTCGTCGCCGTGCTGCACGCGCCGGGCGTCGGGATCGATGGTGACGGAGCCGAGCCGGCGCGATCTCGCGCGGTGATCGCCGACGGCCGGCGCTCGACGCGCCGCAGCAGCGCGTGGACCCGGGCGACCAGCTCGCGGGCGCTGAACGGCTTGGTGAGGTAGTCGTCGGCGCCGACGGTCAGGCCGACCACGAGGTCGGTCTCGGAATCGCGGGCGGTCAGCATCAGCACGGGCACCGGGTGGTCGCGCTGGATCTCGCGGCAGACGTCGAGACCGTCGAGGCCGGGGAGCATCAGGTCGAGGACGACGAGGTCGGGCTGCAGGGCCCGGCAGCGCTCGACGCCCGACGGGCCGTCGGCGGCGATGGTCACCGCGAACCCCTCGCTGCGGAGCCGGGTGGCCACGGCTTCGGCGATCGAGGCTTCGTCCTCCACGACGAGGATGGTGCGGGGGATGGCGGGGGCCGCAGCGGACATTGCCAGAAAGGATAAGGAGCCGGTCTGTGGGTATCGTGCCGAAGGTGTGGAGATTCGGTGCAGATCGGGACTGACACCTTCTGGTCATCCCGTTGTGACAGAAACGCTACGCACGGGAAATGGCTCACTTGCAGGGAGCCGGTCAGATACCCCCATGACGCGTCTTGATGCGGGGTTCGGCCGCGCACTCGACGACCTCGACGTCCGTGCGGTGACCCGATCCCCCGTCCTCGAGTACCTCGGCCGGCTGCTCGACGAGTACCGCGGGCTCGACGAGGGGGAGGTCGCCACCTACATCCCCGAGCTCGGGCGGGCGGATCCCCGCTGGTTCGGCATCTGCGTGGTGACGGCCGACGGCCACGTCTACGAGGTGGGCGACACCGATCTGGAGTTCACCATCCAGTCGATCTCCAAGCCGTTCGTGTTCGGCATGGCGCTCGAGGACCAGGGCCGCGACGCGGTGCTCCGACGCGTCGGGCGTCGAGCCGTCGGGCAACCCGTTCAACTCCATCGTCGTCGACGACCGCAACCGGCCGTTCAACCCGATGGTGAACGCCGGCGCCATCGTCGCCACCGGCCTCATCGACGCCGTCGACGACGACGAACGGATGGCGCGCATCGTCGACTCGTTCTCGCGCTACGCCGGCCGGCACCTCGAGCTCGACGAGACGGTGTACCGCTCCGAGAGCCTCACCGGCGACCGCAACCGCGCCATCGCGCACCTCATGCGCAGCTTCGACATGTTGCGCGGCGACGTCGACGCGGTGATCGACGCGTACTTCCGTCAGTGCTCGCTGCTGGTGACCTGTCGCGACCTGGCGACGATGGCGTCGACGCTCGCGAACCGAGGCACCAACCCGATCACCGGTGAGCGCGCGCTCGAACCCCGGTACGTCGAGAACGTGCTTAGCGTGATGAGCACCTGCGGGATGTACGACTACGCGGGTGAGTGGGTGTACACGGTCGGCCTCCCGGCGAAGAGCGGGGTCGCCGGTGGGGTGGTGGCGGTGCTCCCCGGCCAGCTCGGGATCGGGGTGTTCTCACCACCGCTCGACGCGCGGGGGAACAGCGCGCGCGGCATCAAGGTCTGCCAGCGCATGGCTACCGACTTCGACCTCCACCCGCTGCGGTTCCAGCCCGAGGTGCGCAACGTCGTGCGCCGCTGCTACCACTGCGGCCAGACCCGTTCGAACCGTGTGCGCACGCCCGAGGAGTACGAGGTCCTGGCCCGTCACGCCGACTCGGTGGCGGTGTTCGAGCTGCAGGGCGACCTGTTCTTCGGCTCGACCGAGCGACTGTTCCGCAGTGTCGTCGGCGACATCGAAGGCGTCGACGCGGTGGTGCTCGACTGCAAGCGGGTCGGCAACCTCGACGGTGCCGCGCTGTCGATGCTGTCGAGCCTGCGGGTCGCGCTCGACGACGTCGGCTGCGTGCTGGTGATGGCGGAAGCGCCCACCGGGGTGCTCGAAGACGTCGCGGCGCGCTCGTTCCCCGACGCCGACGCCGCGCTCGAGTGGTGCGAGAACCGCATCCTGGCCCAGTTCGGGAGTGCCGCCGAGTCGCTGCCGGAGCACCTCGGGATCCAGGAGCTCCTCGGAGGGCTCACCACCGACGAGCTGGCGATGGTGGAGCGGGTCGCGACCGTCCAGCGCCTACCCGCCGGTGAGATCGTGTTCCGCGAGGGCGACCACGCCGACGCGATCTTCTTCGTGCTCGCCGGGCTGGTGAGCGTCCGCCTCCACCTGGTCGGCGAGGGTCGCGACCGCCGGCTGGCGACCCTCGGCCCCGGTGTCGCGGTGGGCGAGATGGCCTTCCTCGACGAAGGCCTGCGTTCGGCCGACGTCGTCGCCGAGCGGGACTCCACGCTGGCCCGGCTGTCGATCGACGATCTCCGCGAGATCGGGCGCACCGCACCGCAGGTCACGGCGACGTTCTCCGCCAACCTCGCCCGCAACCTCTCCGGGCGGCTGCGCCGGGCCAACGAACAGGTGCGCATGCTGGCGCACTGAGACGAAGCGGAGCCGTGCCCGGAGGGCGGGACGGCGCAGCGGAGTCGACCATCCGGACTGACCCACAGGTCAGTCGAGCGCGACCGTCGCTCCGGGTTCGGGGCCGAGCGTCACCCGCGCCCCGACGTCGGGGATGGCGTGCGCGCTGAGCGGGACCTCGACCTGGAGGATCTCCGGGGGGTCGGAGACGTCGACGCGGACGTCGAGGAGGAAGTGCTCGCGCCGGAAGGTGCGCGCGGTCACGACGCCGGTCACCCCGGGACCGTCGACCACGCGGAGCGCGCCCGGGCGCACCGCGACCGTGCCGTCGCCGAAGGCGCGCGTGACGTTCCAGCCGAGGAACCGGGCGACGAACTCGTTCGCCGGCCGGTGCCACACCTCGGCCGGGCTGCCGGACTGCTCGATCCGGCCGTCGTGCATCACGACGAGTCGATCGGCGAGCGCGAACGCCTCGTCGTGGTCGTGGGTCACGAAGAGGCTGGTGAGCTCGAGGCGGACGAACAACGCGCGCGCAGCTCGGTGACGAGCCGCTCGCGCAACGCGCGGTCGAGGGCGCCGAGCGGCTCGTCGAGCATCAGCAGGCGCGGCGCCGCGGCGAGGGCGCGGGCGAGTGCGACCCGCTGTTGCTCGCCGCCGGACAGCTCGGTGATCGCGCGCTGCCCGAGGTCGGTCAGGCCGACGAGCGCGAGCGTCTCGCGCGTGCGGGCGTCGATCTCCGGCCGTGGGAGGCGCTGCATCCGCAGCCCGAACGCGACGTTCCCGTGCACGTCGCGGTGTGGGAACAGCGCGTGGTCCTGGAACATCAGGCCGAAGCCGCGCCGGTGGGGAGGGACCTTCGACACGTCGGTGTCGTCCCACCACGACGCGACCGGTGGTGTCGGGTTCCAGGCCGGCGATCGCGCGGAGGAGCGAGCTCTTGCCGCTGCCGCTCGGGCCGAGGATGCACACGATCTCGCCGTCGGCGACGTCGAGATCGAGTGGGTGCACGGCGACGAAGCCGTCGTAGGTCACGGTGACCTGTTCGAGCCGCAACATCAGAAGGTGCCGACCGATCCGACGCGGAACCGCTCGATGCCCAGGATCGCCAGCAGGGTCAGGGTCATCAGGATCACGCTGGCCGCCATCGCGCCGCCGAAGTTCTGCGGACCCGGTTGCCCGAGCAGGCGGTAGACCAGTACGGGGAGTGTGGGCGCGTCGGGGCGCACGATGAACACGGTGGCGCCGAACTCACCCAGCGAGATCGCGAACGCGAACCCGGCGGCCACCAGCGCGGCGCGCGCGACGATCGGCAGGTCGACCTCGCGCCACACGCCGGCGGGGTTCGCGCCGAGGGTCGCGGCCACCTCGCGTAGGCGGGGGTCGATGGCGCGGAGCACCGGCGTCATGATGCGGACCACGAAGGGGATCGCGACCAGCGCCTGCGCGATCGGGATCAACCACGACGAGCCGCGGAAGTCGAACGGCGCGTGGTCGAGCGCGATGAGGAACCCGAATCCGACGGTCACGGCCGACACGCCGAGCGGCAACGAGAACAGCGTGTCGAGGCCGTGCCGGCGCGTCGACGCGAGCGCGAACGCGGCGCAGCCACCGACCACGACCGCGATCACCGTGGCCGTCGCCGCGAACCGGAGCGAGTTGGCGATGGCGTCGGTGGGGGGCACGAACAGCGTGCTCCCCGCGTGGACCTCGCCCAGGGCGCGGTAGAAGTCGAGGCCGTAGCCGCCCGGCGGGTGGATCGAACGCTCGACGAGCACGAGCAGGGGCACCCCGAGCAGAAGGAACATCAGGACCAGGTTGGCGGTGAGCAGCGCGCGCGCCGAGCCGGTACGCGGCCGGTGGACGTTCTCGCTCGCGGCGCGCAACCGAAGGGCGACCCCGCGCCGGCCTTCGATCCACCCGGTCACGACGAGCAGCACCACGACCGCGACCAGCTGCACGATGGTGAGCGCGGCGGCGAGGGGCAGGTTCAGGAGCTGTGCGGTCTGGCGGTAGATCTCGGTCTCCAACGTCGCGTAGCGCGAACCACCGAGGATCAGGATCACGCCGAACGACGTGAACGTGAAGAGGAACACGACCGCGGCCGCCGCCGCGATGGCGGGTCGCAGCGCCGGCAGCGTGACCTCGCGGAACGCGCGCCACCGGCTCGCACCGAGCATCCGCGCCGCTTCTTCCGGCCGGGGATCGAGGTGCGACCAGAGCCCGCCGACGGTCCGGACCACGACCGCGTAGTTGAAGAAGACGTGCGCGATCAGGATCGCCCACACGGTCTGGTCGAGCCCGAGGCCCGCCAGTGGTCCGCCCGGTCCGAGCAGGCTCGCGAAGGCCGAGCCCACGACGACCGTCGGCAGGACGAACGGCACGGTCACCAGCGCGCGCACGACGCGCCGCCCGGTGAACTCGTAGCGGGCGAGCACGTACGCGCCCGGGAGCGCGATCAGCAGCGTCAGCACGGTCGACGCGGTCGCCTGCCACACGGTGAACCAGGCGATGTGGCGCAACGACGCGTCGGTGACGACCCGCCCGACGGGATCGAGATCCAGCTGCCAATCGGGGGCGAGCCCCCGACCGACGATCGACACCACCGGGTACGCGAAGAAGATCGCGAGGAAGGCCAGTGGCACCAGGGTCAGGACGACCCGGGCCGCGCGCGACGGGATCACCGCAGCACGGTGTCGGTCCACTGCTCGATCCACTCGTCACGGTGTGCGCCGATGTGGATGGCGGGGAGCGTGAGCGGGTTGGGTGGGACCTCCGCGAACTTGCTGAACACGGCCGGCAGCGTCGTGCCGTTGCGCACCGGGAAGACGAACATCTGGAGCGGGATGTCCTCCTGGAAGCGCGCCGACAACATGAAATCGACGAGCTTGCGTGCCGCGGCGACGTGGTCGGAACCGGCGAGCACCCCGGCGAACTCGACCTGGCGGAAGCACGAATCGAGCATGGTGCCGATCGGCGAAGTCTTGGGTTGCGGTTTCGAGTAGTAGACCGCGGCCGGCGGGCTCGATGCGTACGACACCACCAGGGGATAGGTGCCCTGGTTGGCGCCCCGGGTGAAATCACCGTCGTACGCGCTCTCCCATCCGTCGTCGACCTTCACGTCGTTGGCGCGCAACTTCGACCAGTAGTCGCGCCAGCCGTCGGTCCCGTACTCGGCGATAGTCGCGAGTTGGAACGCGAGACCGGGCGACGACGTCGCGGGGTTCTCGACGACGAGCCGGCCCTTGTACGCGGGCTTGGCGAGGTCGTCGAGCGACTTCGGAACCGCGAGCTTCTCCTTCGCGAACCACTGCTTGTCGTAGTTGATGCACACGTCGCCGTGGTCGATGGGCGTGAGCCGGTGGCTCGGGTCGAGCTGGAACTCGCGGGGCACGTCGGCCAGCGCGGCGGGCGCGTACTTGGCGAACACGTCGCCGTCGAGCGCGCGCGTCAAGAACGTGTTGTCGACCCCGAAGAACACGTCGCCGATCGGGTTCGACTTGGTGAGGATCACCTGGTTCAGCGCGGTGCCCGCGTCGCCCGCCTGGAGGATCTTCACCGTGATGCCCGTTTCGTTCCGGAACTCGCGCAACACCGACTTCGAGACTGCGAACGAGTCGTGGGTGACCAGGGTGATCGTCGTCGGCTCGGGTGCTGCACCCAAGGGGGCGGCGGGAAGGGTCGCGGACGCGAAGCACGCGACCGCGACGGCGACGAGGAACGCTCGGCGCAACGACATCAGGGGGCCTTTCGTGGTTCGGGGAGGATGGCGAGGAGCACACCGTGTTCGAGGGAGACGCTCGCTGTGGTCGCGACGAGCTCATTGCTCACCCCGCGGGTCGACGCCGGGAAGAGGGTCTCGCCGGCGAGTGGGAACCGGAGGCCCTCGGTGCGCACGCCCTCGGCGGGTCCTCCCACCGGGAGCAGCGAGCAGAGCGCGCCGGGCGTGCCGGTCAGCTCGGCCCGGTCGCGGACCACGAACACCTCGGCGTCGCCGACGCGGGCGCGCACGTGCACGTCCGCGAGCGCCGGGCTGGCGAGCAGGAGCGCGTTGGCGAGGAAGTGGTCGAGACGGCCACCGTGCCCGCCCACGACGACGATCTCGCGCGCGCCCCGGTCGCGTGCCGCGAGGAGCGCGAGCTCCAGGTCGGTGGCGTCCTTGGCGGTGGGGTGCCGCTCGATCGTGGTCCCGCCGAGCTCGGCGGCGGCGAGCGTGTCCGGATCGACCGAATCGAGATCACCGACCACCACGTCGACCGCGACGCCGAGCCGGTGCGCATGATCGAGGCCGGAGTCCGCCGCGATCACCAACGCGTCCGCGGGCAGGTCGCGGAGCGCGGCGCTCGTCGGTGGGTCGCCACCCGCGAACACGATCGCGGTCGGGCCGAGTCCCATGATTCCCTCCGCCGGCATTACCCGGTTCAGGTTCGAGGGGTCGGCGACGCATGGACGGTCGCCCTCTCAGCCCGGCTGACCCGAGCTCCCCGGGGATGCAGTTGTCGGACCGCAGGCTACCGCCCGGGGCCTGCTCCTACTTCATGAATCCCTTGAGCACGCCGAAGGCCCCACGCACCACGTTGTTCACCGTTGCCCGCCCCTCGCGTGACTGCAGGAAGTCGGTGACGGCGTTGCCGTCGTCGGCCTTCGGCGCGCGTTTCCCCTTGGCGCCCGCCTTGGCTTTCGTGCCCGCCTTGGCTCCGGCCGTGCCCTTCCGGGGTGCGGGCGGTGTCGCGGCCTCGGCCGGCGTGTCGGTCGCGGACGCCGCCATCTTGGCGGTCAGTTTCTCGCGCGCGGACTCGGGATCGATCTCCTCGGCGTACTTCGTCCACGTGGCGCCGGCCTTCGCCGACGCGTCCATCTCCTCGGGTGGGATCGCGGCCATGAGCGATGACGGCGGGAGCAGGCGCGTCCACACCACCGGCGTCGGCGCGCCGCGTTCGGAGAGGATCGTGACCATGGCTTCGCCGGTGCCGAGCTGGGTGAGGTCCTGCTCGAGGTCGTAGTCGTCGGTCTTCGGGTAGGTCGTGACTGCAGCCTTGAGGGCTTTGGCGTCGCGCGGCGTGAACGCGCGCAGCGCATGCTGCACCCGGTTCCCCAGTTGCGCGAGCACGTCGGGCGGGACATCGTCGGGCAGCTGCGTGACGAAGAACACCCCGACGCCCTTCGACCGGATCAGCCGCACGGTCTGCGCGACCTGGGTGACGAACTCTTTGGGCGCGTCCTCGAACAGGAGGTGGGCCTCGTCGAAGAAGAAGCAGAGCTTCGGCTTGTCGACGTCGCCGATCTCCGGCAACGTCTGGAACAGGTCGGCGAGCAGCCACATGAGGAAGGTGGAGAAGAGGCGCGGCTTGTCCTGCACCGCGCTGAGCTCGAGGCAATTGATGACACCTTTGCCGTCGCTCGTGACCTGCATGAGGTCGGCGGTGTCGAGCTCGGGTTCGCCGAAGAACGCCTCCGCGCCCTGCTGGTCGAGCTCGACGATCTTGCGCAAGAGCACGCCGACGGTCGCCGACGACAGACCGCCGATGCCCTGCAGCTCGGCCTTGCCGTCGTCACTGGTGAGGAACTGCAGTACCGCGCGCAGGTCGTCGAGGTCGACGAGCGCGAGCCCGGCGCGGTCGGCGTAGTCGAACACCAACGACAACGACGACGACTGCGTCTCGTTGGCGCCGAGCACCTTGGCCAGGAGCTGCGGACCGAACGACGACACCGCGGCGCGCACCGGCACGCCGGGGCCGAGACCTCCGAGGGACAGGAACGACACCGGATGGCCGCTCGGGGCCCACTCGATCCCCAACTCAGTGGCTCGTTGCGACACCTTGTCGTTGGGCTCCCCCGGCTTCAGCAGCCCGGAGAGGTCGCCCTTGACGTCGGCGGCGAAGACGGGCACGCCCATCGCCGAGAGCTGCTCGGCCATGAGCTGCAGCGTCTTGGTCTTCCCGGTGCCGGTCGCACCGGCGATGAGGCCGTGGCGGTTGCACATGCTCGCGGGCACCTGCACGACCGCCTCCGGCACCACCGCTCCGCCGAGGAGCCCGCGCCCCAGAGCGACCGCGGCGCCCTCGGTCGCGTACGCGGCCGTGATCCGGGTGGCGAACTCCTTGGGCTCCGCGCTGGTCACGGCGGCGAGGCTAGCGGGAGTAGAAAGTGCGGGACATGGCCATCCCTGCCGACGTGACCCTCGTGCTGGTACGTCACGGCGAGACGGAGTGGAGCAGCTCGGGACGACACACCTCGGTCACCGACGTGCCGCTCACCGCGCACGGTCGCGCCGAGGCCCGGCCGCTCGCGACCCGGCTCGCGGGCGTCGACTACGCGGCAGTGCTCTGCAGCCCACGCCGGCGCGCCCGCGACACGTGTGCGATCGCCGGCTTCGGCGACCGCGCCGAGATCGCCGACGATCTCGTCGAGTGGGACTACGGCGAGTACGAAGGTCGTACGACGAGCGAGATCCGCGCCATCGCCCCGGGGTGGACCATCTTCTCCGGGGGTGCACCCGGCGGAGAGTCTTCCGAGCACGTCGCGGCCCGGGCCGATCGCGTGATCGCGCGCGCGGTCGCCGCGGGCGGTCCGGTCGCGGTGTTCTCGCACGGGCACTTCTTGCGCGTGCTCGGCGCGCGATGGGTCGGGCTCCCGGCCTCCGGGGGCGCGTGGCTCGGGCTCGACACCGCGAGCCTGAGCGTGCTCGGGCACGAACGGGAGCAACGCGTCCTGCGGGTCTGGAACTCGTGAGGTGGCGTGCGCTCGGAGGAGCCCTCGCGCTGGTCGCGTGCGTGGCGGGCGCGTGCGGCGGCGGTGATGGTGACGGCGCATCGTCCACGACCCACGTGCCGGTGGCGACCGCGGCGCCCACCGCGCGGGTCCGGGCGCTCGACGCGCCGTGGACCCTGCCCGCGCCGGTCGCGCGCGAGGTCGTGGTGCCATCACCCGGAGGGTTCACCGTCGTCGGCGGGCTCGACGTCACCAAGTTCTCCACCGCGTCGATCGTGACCGTCGCGGTCGCGAACGGCGACGCGCGGACGGCGGGCACCCTGGCGGAGGCGGTGCACGACGCGGCCGGGGTCCGCGACGGCCGGCGCATCCTCGTCTTCGGTGGGGGTGGCCCGAGCGAAGACGGCACCGCCGACGTGCAGGCCGTCGCCGCCGACGGGACGGCGTCGGTGATCGGCCGGATGCCCGGACCCCGCTCGGACCACGTGGCCGCGCGCGTCGGTGGCGCCACCTACCTGTTCGGCGGCTACGACGGCGCCGCGATCGTGCCCGGGATCCTGAAGACCACCGACGGCACGACGTTCACCACGGTCGGCACGTTGCCCGTACCGGTGCGGTATCCCGCGCTGGCGGTGGTCGGGACCGCGGTCTACCTGTTCGGTGGGGTCAGCAACTCCGAGCGCGGCATCGACACCGTCGCGGTCCAGCGGTACGACACCGCGTCGGGGGCGATCGACACCGTCGCGCAGCTCCCGGCGTCGTTGTCGCACGCCAGCGCGGTCGTGCTCGGCGGCCACGTGTATCTCCTCGGCGGGTACGTGAACAACACGGAGCTGAGCGATCAGATCCTGCGCTTCGACCCCGCGACCGGGGCCACGACGGCGGTCGGGCGGCTGCCCGCGCCGGTGTCCGACGCCGCCGCGGTCGTAGTCGACGGGCGGGGCTACCTCGTCGGCGGGCAGGGCACCGATCGGGCGCCGCGCGCCACGGTCACGATCGTCACGGCCGGCTGATGTCGTCGGTCCGCAGCCGGGCGGTCACCGAGCTCATGGCCCGCCACGGCCACGAGCAGGTCGTGTTCGTCGCCGACGCCGCGGTCGGGCTCCGCGCGGTGATCGCCATCCACTCCACCGCGCTGGGGCCGTCGCTCGGTGGTGTGCGGTTCCGGCACTACGACTCCGACGGCGACGCGCTCGCCGACGCGCTCCGCCTGTCGGAGGCGATGTCGCTCAAGGCGTCGATGGCCGGGCTGCACCAGGGCGGCGGCAAGGCGGTCGTGCAGTGGGACGACCCCGACCGGCCGCGGCCCGCGGCGCTGCTCGACGCGCTCGGTCGTGCCATCGACGAGCTCGGTGGTCGCTACCTCGCGGCCGAGGACGTCGGCGCGACCACCGCCGACATGGACGCGCTCGGCGCGCGTCACGCCGTGGGTCACCGGGGTCGACGAGCGCGCCGGAGGATCGGGCGATCCGTCGCCGGTCACCGCGTTCGGCGTGGTCTGCGCGATGCGCGCGGCACTGGCCGAGCTCGATGGTGAGCCGTCGCTCGCCGGTCGCCGCGTGCACGTCGTCGGCGTCGGCCACGTCGGCGCGCCGCTCGTCGATCTGCTCGTCGCCGACGGTGCGCGGGTGTCGGTGAGCGACGTGTTCGCCGACCGCGTCGCCGCGGTCGTCGACCGTCATCCGCGTCGAGGTGCACGCGCCCGACGACGCGCTGCGCGTCGAGTGCGACGTGCTCGCGCCGTGCGCGCTCGGTGGCGTGCTCGACGACGTCACGATCCCGCAGCTCGCGGTGCCGGGTGGTCGTGGGCGCGGCCAACAACCAGCTCGGCGAGCGACGGCGCCGCCGGACCAGCTCGCGGCGCGCGGCGTCCTGTTCGTCCCCGACTTCGTCGCCAGCGCGGGCGGGATCATCAACATCGCCGAGGAGTTCGTCGGCTACGACCGCGACGCGCGCGCTCGAGCACGCTGCCGGCATCGAGCCGACCACGACGCGCGTGCTGCAGTCGGCCCGCGACCGTGGCGTCACCCCGCAGCGCGCCGCCGAGGATCTCGCCCGCGCCCGGATCGCGGAGGAGGGCGCACGGCCGCCGCTGGCAACCCGGCGACCCCGCCGCCTGGACCAACGGCGTCCCCCTCACCCGGCTGCGCCCCTGCCACCCAACGCTGACCTCGCTATGACGTACCACGACGCACTCGGTGTGGCTAGCGCATGTTGCCGGTGTGGCCGAGCGAGTAGCGGCCGGGCTGGGGCCAGACGGTGAGGCCGTGCGGCTCCGTGCCGACCGGGATCTTGAGCGACGTTCCCGGACGCTGGTGTCGATCGCGTAGACGACGTCGTCGTAGCGACCGCTCGAGCCAGAGCGGTCTTGCCGTCGGCGCTCACGTTGCCCATGTCGGGGCTGCCGCCACCCGGGATGGGCCAGGTGGCGACCACCGCCGGGTGGCGAAGTCGAGCACCGACACGCTCCCGGGGCCGTTGGGCGGACCGCCGACGTGGTCGCTGCCGCGGTTGGCGACGTAGAGCTTGGTGCCGTCGCGGCTCGGGTAGAGCCCGTGGGTGCCGATCCCGGTCGGGATGAAGCCCGGTCTCGGTGAACGTGTTGGGGTCGATCGTGTACACGCCGCCGCGCGATCATCTCGGCGACGTAGAACGTGCTGCCGTCGGGCGACGAGCGGATGTCCTGCGGCATGCCGCCCCGGCTGAGCGGGAGGTAGCCGACGACCGAGCGGTTCACGATGTCGATCTTCACCAGGCTGCCCTGGAACTCGCAGGTGAAGATCACGTAGCGGCCGTCGATCGAGAAGTCGGCGTGGTTGATCCCCGCGCAGTCCGGGACGTCGAGCGAGGTCTGCGAGCGCCATGGTGTGCGGGTCGAGGAAGTCGAGGCGCTTGCGGGCCTCGGCGACGTCGATCGCGGACTTGCCGTCGGGCGTGAAGTACATGTTGTAGGGGTCGTCGACGTTCACCGACGCGCCGGGCTTGCCGGTCGTCGGGTCGATGGGCGTGAGCGTGCCGTCGGCCGTCCCCTCGGCGTTGTTCGTGACCCACAGCGTCTTGAGGTCCCACGAGGGCACGACGTGCTGCGGGTTCAACCCGACGGCGAACGTGTCGACGACCTGCATGGTCGCAGGGTCGATGACCGACACCGTGTTCGGCGGCGCGGTTCGGCACGTAGACGCGGGTCAGCGCACCCTTCACCGCGTCGCTCATCTTGCCGGTCGCGGTTTCGCTGTAGAGGTTCGACGGATCGGGAACGCCGGGCATGCCCGGAATCGTGTCGATCTTCTTCGGCGTGGTCGGCGGAGCCGTCGACGGCGGTCGTCGCCGCGGTGCTGCCGGGCAGCGTCGTCGTGGACTGGGCCTGATCGGAGTTGCCGCCGCCGCCGCTGCACGCGACCGCGAGCAGTGCCACCGCGGTCACGGCCACCACCAGCCGGCGTCCCCACCGGAGATCGGGGCCGTCGAGCCGTCTGGTGATGCGCGAACGTTGGGGAGACCGCGTCGGAGACACCGAGAGAACCTCGTGGGGGTGGCCGGGAACCCGTGAGACTACGCGGCGTTCCTCCCGTGATCAGGGCACGGGGGCCCACACTGTCCGGGACGGGTCAGGAGATCTCGACGCGCCAGCCGTCGTCGAGCATCAGCAGGCGGTTGCGGGGCCCCGGCCTTGGTCATGTCGCCGTCGTCGTAGGCCGCATCGCCCTGCCAGATCGACGCGATGCCGCCCTCGACACGTGCGATGTGCGTGCGGTAGATCTGCGGATCGCGTGCCCTCGCCGCCGCGAGCGTGGCGTCGACGGTCGACTCCTCGGTCAGGAGCAGCAGGGTCATCCATGTCGGCGGGATGATCTCGATCTCGCCTGCGTCGCGTCGCGCCATCGCGTCGGCGGGACGGATCCACTGGTGCTCGTGGATCTCGCCGTCGTCGACGGTGACCGCGCCCTCGGGCGCGCGCGCCATGAAGAACCACGTCGCGAAGCGCCGTGCTGCGAGTGCACCCGGTGTCCAGTGCGCGAACCAGATCAGCCCCGCCGGGTCGACGGCGAGCCCGGCCTCTTCCATGGATTCACGGGCGGCCGCGTTGCGGGCGGCCTCGGTGGCCGCAACATCGTCGGTGGAGACCGCGCCTCCGGGATAGTCTTCGGGATCGATGCGGCCGCCCGGGAACACCCACGCGCCTCCGGCGAACGCGAGCTTCGAATTGCGCCTCAGCATGAGGGTCTCGAGCCCGTCCGGACCGTCCCGGAGCAGCACGACGGTCGCGGCGGGGATCGCCGGAGGCAACTCGTCGTCGGCCATGCAGCGGACCCTACCGCCCCCTTCTCTCCGACGTGCGTGGGTCTGGACCCTGCGGTAGGTTCACGCGGCCCATTCCACGCCGGGAGCTGCCGATGAAGCCCGCACCGTTCGAGTACCACGCGCCCGAGTCGGTCGGCGACGTCACCGCGTTGCTCGCCGAGCACGGCGACGAGGCCAAGGTGCTCGCCGGTGGCCAGAGCCTGGTGCCGATGCTCGCACTGCGGCTCACGCGCTTCGAGCACATCATCGACCTCAACCGGGTCGACGACCTGCGCGGCGTCGAGCGCACCAACGGCACGCTCACGGTGAAGTCGATGACCCGCCAGAGCACGGTCGAGCACGACACCGCGGCCGGCGAGGCCGTGCCGCTGCTCGCCGAGGCGATCCCGCTGATCGGCCACTTCCAGATCCGCAACCGGGGCACCGTCGGTGGCTCGATCGCCCACGCCGACCCCGCCTCCGAGCTGCCGGCGGTGGCGCTGGCGCTCGACGCCGAGCTCGAGATCGCCGGGCCCGGCGGCACCCGCCGCGTGCCCGCCTCCGAGTTCTTCGTCGGCACGTGGACCACGACCATCGGCGAGGACGAGATCCTCAGCGCGGTCCACTTCCCGGTGTGGCCCGGGCGGGCCGGGTTCGCGGTGGAGGAGATCGCCCGTCGCAGCGGCGACTTCGCCCTCGCCGGAGTCGTCGCCGCGGTCGAGCTCGACGACGCGGGCGCGGTGCAGCGTTCGGCGATCTCGTTCCTCGGCATGGCGCCCACACCGGTGCGTGCTCGCGCCGCCGAGGACGCGCTCAACGGATCGTCGCCCACCGCGACCGAGCTCACCGAGATCGCGAAGCTCTCGGTGACCGACACCGAGCCGACCGCCGACGTCCACGCGTCGGCCGAGTACCGACAGCACGTCGGCGCGCATCTCGTCGAGCGCGCCCTCGACCGAGCCCTGGGAGCAGCGCGTCGTGGCTGACCACGCCATCAAGTTCACCGTCAACGGCCAAGACCACTCCGGGCACACCGAGGCGCGCAAGACGCTTGCCGACTACCTCCGTGAAGACTGCGGACTCACCGGTACCCACCTCGGGTGCGAGCACGGTGTCTGCGGCGCCTGCACGATCCTGGTCGACGGCGAGGCGGTGCGTTCGTGCCTCATCTTCGCGGTGCAGGCCGACGGCGCCGACATCACCACGATCGAGGGCATCGGCCCGGCCGACGGCTCGCTCGGTCCGGTCCAGGAAGCGTTCCGCCAGGCGCACGGCCTGCAGTGCGGGTTCTGCACGCCGGGCTTCGTGATCAGCGTGCACGCGTTCCTGGAGCAGAACCCGAACCCGTCGCTCGACGAGATCCGCGAGGGCCTCTCCGGCAACCTCTGTCGCTGCACCGGCTACCAGGGAATCATCAAGGCTGTGCAGATCGCGGCGGAGACGATGAGCACGCAGCACGCGTGAGCATGGTCACGGAGCTCTCGACGCCCGACGGCGTGATGGAGCTCTACGAGGCGTCGCCCGATGGCGAACCACGCGGCGCGGTGATCGTCGTGCAGGAGGCGTTCGGGGTCAACGACCACATCCAGGACGTCACCCGTCGCTTCGCGGCTGCCGGCTACCACGCGGTGGCGCCGGCGTTCTTCCACCGCGCCGGTGGCGGCACCGCGCCCTACGACGACTTCACCAAGGTGATGCCGCTCTTCGAGGGTGTGAACGACGACGGCATCCTCGCCGACGTCGACGCTGCACTCGCGCATCTCGAAACAGAGGGATTCGACCGCTCGAAGATCGGGATCGTCGGCTTCTGCTTCGGCGGTCGGGTGACGTTCCTCGCGGCTGCCCGACGGGCGCTCGGCGCCGCGGTCGGCTTCTACGGCGGCGGGATCGTCGCGGCCAGCCCGTTGGGGCTCCCGGCCCTGGTCGACGAAGCCGCGACGCTGCAGACGCCGTGGCTCGGCCTCTTCGGCGACCTCGACAAGGGCATCACGGTCGAGCACGTGGAGCAGCTGCGCGGCGCGCTCGACGGTGCGTCGGTCGACGTCGAAGTCGTCCGCTACGCCGAGGCCGATCACGGCTTCCACTGCGACGCCCGTGCCAGCTACCACGCCGAGTCGGCGGCCGATGCCTGGCGGCGCGCGCTCGAGTGGTTCGACACGCACATGGCATGAGCGTGAGCGGGGGCGCCGACGCCGCGGGCCGAAACCTTTACCGAGTCTTGGCGCGTCTCGGGTCGCACCGAACGGCCAAGTCCGCGAGACTTGTGACCGGCGTCACGATCGAGCCGATCGAGGAGGCAGTACCGATGCAGACCGACGAACACGCCAAGGCAACCGGGTGGGCCTGGCGTTGGGTCGGGTGGGCGTCGTGGAAGCTCTCTCCCGCGGTGCTCTGGGTCTGCGCGACCGCGGTCGTCGTCGACGTCGCGACCTCGTGGTGGGGCCAACCCGAGTGGTACCTCGGTCGCGTGGTGCTGTCACCTGCACTGCCGCTCGGCATCGTGCTGGTCGCGCTGATCGGTCCCCGGAACCTCGGCTTCTCGCGGCGCAGCCTCCTCGCGTGGCGCGAGTTCCTGCTGCTCGGCGCGCCGATCGTCCTCGTGTGGTGCATCTCGTATCCGCAGTCGGCCGCCGTGTGGCATGACGTCGAAGGCATCGTCGTGGCGGTCGCCGGTGAGGAGCTCGTGTACCGCCTGGCCGCGGTCATCCTCGTCGGTGCGATGTGCGCCAAGGTCGCCGGTCGCGACTGGCGCGACACCGCGTCGTGGGGTGACGGGCCTGCGATCGGCGGCCTCGTCGGCGCAGGGCTCGTGTTCAGCGCACTCCCGGGTCACGTCGACCAGATGACGGGTGCGACGAACATCGTGCCGTTCCTCAGCCTCGCGGTCCTGCTCGGCTACGTGGCGCTGCGGTCCGGGTCGATCCTTCCCGGCTTCCTCGTGCACCTCGCCATCGACCTCGCCGCGCTGGCGTTCTTCGCCGGCGAGCTCCCGGCGAGCCTGCGCGTGCTGATCGACGTCGGTGCGCTGGTCGGCATCGTTCTCGGGCTCATGCTCGCCGGGCGTCGGCTCGGGCTCCGGCGCCGGGTGCCGCGGGTCATCGATCTGCGCAGTCCCGACCACGCGACTGCACCCGTCGCGCCCTGAGCCTCGGCATCGTGCGGCCACGCGTCCTCCTGGTGACGCCACCCGGGCCGGACGGGCACGACACCGGACCGGGGCATCCCGAACGGCCGGCGCGCACCATCGCCGCGCTCGCCGGCGTCGACGACGCCCACCTCGACGACGCGCTGGCGACGAACGCCGGTCGCGACGCCACCACCGAGGAGCTCGAGCTGGTGCACGACGCGCCCTACGTCGCCGCGCTCGACGAGTTCGCGCGCGACGGCGGCGGACATCTCGATCCCGACACCGTGGTCGCACCCACGTCGTTCGCCGCGGCGGTACGAGCGGCGGGCTGCGGACTCGAAGCGATCGATGCGCTGGAACGGGGGGACGCCGACACCGCGTTCGTCGTCGCGCGTCCACCCGGCCACCACGCCACCCGGGCGCGCGGACAGGGCTTCTGCCTGTTCAACAACGTGGCGATCGCCGCCGCCGCGCTGGTCGCACGCGGTGAACGTGTGGTCGATCGTCGACTGGGACGTGCACCACGGCAACGGCACCCAGGACATCTTCTGGGACGATCCGAACGTCCTCTACGTGTCGACGCACCAGTACCCCGCCTACCCGGGAACGGGGCGCGCCGACGAGATCGGCGGTCTCCGGGCCGCCGGGCTCACCTTGAACTTCCCCTTGCCCCCGGGTGCGACCGGCGACGTAGCGCTCACTGCGGTCGACGAGGTGGTGGCCCCGGCGGTCGACCGCTTCGGACCCACCTGGGTGCTCGTGTCGGCCGGGTTCGACGCCCACCGCGCCGACCCGCTCGCCGACCTGGCGTGGAGCGCCGGCGACTACTCGGCGCTCGCCACCCGGGTGCTCGAGTTCGCGCCCGGCGCCGGGCGTACCGTCGCGTTCCTGGAAGGCGGCTACGACCTCGACGCGCTCCGGGCGTCGACGGCCGCGACGGTGTCGGCGTTCGCGCGGCGTCGCGGCCGACACGGAGCGTCCGACGGTCGGCGGCCCGGGACGCGACGCGGTGGAGCGCACGCGACGCGCGCTCGCGGGCTGACGCACGCTCGTCACTCCTGCAGCAGCTCGACGACCTCGTCGTCGGTCGTCGGCCGGAAGTCGCGGTACCACTGACCGATGGCGCGGAACGGCTCCGGCATCGCGACGCACACCACGTCGTCGGCGATCCGTGAGAGGTCCCGCACGGTATCGACGGGTGCCAGTGGTACCGCGAGCACGACTCGTGCGGCGCCGTAGGCGCGTGCGACGTCGATCGCGGCGCGCGCGGTGCTCCCGGTGGCCAGCCCGTCGTCGACGACGATGACGCTGCGACCGCGCAACGACACGCGCGTACGCCCGGCCCGGAGTCGCTGTGAGCGTCGCTCGAGCTCGAGGCGTTCACGGTGTTCGACGGCAGCCAGGTCGGCGTCGCCGATCCGGAGCGCATCGATCACCTCGCGGTTGAGGACGCGCACGCCGTCCTCGCCGATCGCGCCCATCGCCAGCTCGGGTTGTGCGGGCACACCGAGCTTGCGCACGACGATGACGTCGAGTGGAGCATGGAGCGCCCGGGCCACCACCGATCCGACCGGTACGCCGCCGCGGGGGAGCGCGACGACGACCGGATCATGATCAGGGGGCAACCGCTCGACCAGGAGCGCGGCGAGGGCCGCACCGGCGGTCGACCGGTTCTCGAACGGGAGCATGGGTCCGGGCCCGGGTGCCATCGCGACTCCCCTCGCCGTCAGGCGACCCGTCCATGATGCCCGGATCGGAACCGGGGGTGCGTGTCAGCGCTTGCCGGTGACCTTGTCCTTCACGGAGTCGATGACGTCCTCGGCCTTGTCCTTGAGGTCGCCGACCTTCTCCTTCGCCGAACCCGACGCGTTGTCGGCCTTGCCTTCGCGTCGCAGCTCGTCGTCGTCGGTGAGGTCGCCGACGGCTTCCTTGACCTTGCCCTTGGCCTGCTCGGCCTTGTTCGAGAGATCGCTCATGTGTTCCTCCGGGTTTCGCGGGTCGGAGCGCGAGTCCTGCCCGTCGCGTCAAGTCGTCAAACGCCCGGCACGAGGTTCGTCCGCGTGCGCGATCGGGTAGGCACGGACCACGACCAGGAGGTAGCGAGTGATGAACGATCAGCCGACGCGACCGAGTTCCGAGACCGCGTGCTGCCGAACGCGACGACGCGAGCACCGAAGCCGGAGCGGACCGCGCGCCGACGCCGGACGAGGAGCAGCGCGCCGACGAGCGGTCGAGCTCGACCCCGACGTGGCCGAGCACGAGAAGGAGATGATGGAGCGCGGCGCACGCCAGGAGGGCGAGGGCAAGCTGCCGTAGCCGTCCGACACGGAGGATGTCGTCAGTCGGTGAGCAGCGCGGTTTCGAGACCGGTGATCTCGAACACCCTGCGCACCGACGGCTGCGCTCCGACGATACGGATCGTGCCGTCTCGGCCTTCGCGCAGACGCTTGTAGGCGCCGACGAGCACGCCGAGGCCCGACGAGTCGACGAACGACACCCCGTCGAACCGGAGGGTGATGTCGGTGGCGCCGCGGGCGATGAGGTTGGTGAGCTCGGTCCGCAGCTGGGGCGACGTGGCGACGTCGATCTCACCGGAAGCGACCACGACGGGATGCGTCGACGGTCCGTCCACCGACAACTCCAACGGTGTGACCACCGAACCGGGACGCTCGTCGTCGCTCGTCATTCCGCCACCAGCGCCGCGTGCTCGCCGAGCGTCTCCAAGCTCCGGACGAGCAGCCGCGACACGTGCATCTGGCTGATCCCGATCTGTTCGGCGATCTCGGATTGGGTGAGCCCTTCGAAGAAGCGAAGGTAGACGATCTTCTGCTCGCGTTCAGGCAGCACCGCGAGCATCTCGCCGACCGCGACCCGGTCGTCGACCGCCACGAGCTCGGGGTCGATCGCGCCGAGGCGCTGTGCCGGGCTCGACGACGACTCGTCGTCGGCGCGGCCGGCATCGATCGAGGCCAACCGGTACAGGCTGCCGGCCTCCATGCTCTCGAGCACGTCCTCTTCGAGCACGCCCGCCCGATGGGCGATCTCGGCCGGTGTCGGCGGGCGACCGAGCTCCTGACTGAGGTCGTTGACCGTGCGGTCGAGCTCGAGGTGCAGCTCCTGGATGCGGCGCGGCACGCGCACCGCCCACCCCCGGTCGCGGAAGTAGCGCTTCAGCTCCCCGGTGATGGTCGGCGTCGCGAACGACGAGAACTGCAACCCGCGGTCGGGTTCGAAGCGCTCGACCGCCTTGAGCAGCCCGACCAACGCCACCTGGCGGAGGTCGTCGGCCGCCTCGCCGCGGTGCGCGAACCGCCGCGCCAGGAACTCGGCGAGGCGCATGTGCTCCTCGACCAGCTCGTTGCGCAGCGCGCGATCACCGGTGCGGCGGTACTCGGTGAACTTCTCGTAGGTGTCGGCGGTGTCGGTCATGCCTGCACCACTTCCGTCCGGGCCTGCTTCATCACCGCGAACCCGATCTCGCCGTCGCGTTCCGTGATCTCGTGGAAATCCGACACCGAGTCGATGATGGTCCGCGACAGCTCACCGAGCGGCGCGAGCGGACTGCCGTGACGACGGGCCACGGTGCCCCGGGCCAGCGCGCAGCGACCGACGACACCGAACGACAGCGAGATCTCGTGATCGCTCGACGACATCAACAGGTGACACAGCTCGTCGACGGCGATGCGGAAGTCCTCGATCTCGTCGTAGTCGAGGCCGGCCCGGCTCGCGGCGTCCGCCGCCACGAGGCGCACGGTGCGCAGGTACTCCGAGAACGGTGGCACCGAGAGCCACACGTCTTCGCCCACGATCTTCAGGTCGTCCTGGATTCCCGCGTTCATGCCGCGAACCGTCCCCTCGTCGCCACAGACATGCCGTCCGAGCATTCCCACGTGGTCCGGTTCCGAAACGTGGCCCGGAGCGTAGGCCCCCACGTGCGTATGCTCGGCGCCACATGGCGACCAGCCCCGTGACCGTCACCTTCCCGGCCCGAGCCGAATACCTACGACTGGCGCGGATCGCTACGGCCGACGCCGCCAGCCGGGCCGGCCTCGACTACGAGGAGATCGACGACGTCCGCATCGCGGTCAGCGAGCTCTGCAGCCTGGTGTCGCTCGACACCGCGACCACCGTCACGTTGTCGTTCGCGGCGGGCGACGGCGAGCTGACCGTCACCGGAGAGTCCGCGACCGGCAGGGCCGACGGTGACCGGCAACGAGCTGTCGCAGGCGATCATCGCCGCCGTGGTCGACGAGCATTCGCTCGAGACCGAGGCCGGGATCACCCGCTTCACGATCACGAAGCGCTCCCGCCGCGGGCCGCAGGGATCCTGACGCGACGACGCAGGCTCAGCGGGGACTGGAGCCTGCGTCGTCCGGGCCGGGAGGGGCCGGCACGCTCAACGTGCCCACCTCCTGGCGGGCGTAAACCTGCGTGACCGAAAGATCGCGAAATCCCCACCGCTACAGTCGATCGATGCTGCTCAGGCGGCGGCTCCTGCTGCTCTTCGTCGCCATTGTCGCGGGAGTGGTCGCACTCGGAGCGCTTTCGGTCGTGGTGATCCGCGACCGTGACCGGGCCCGGGAGCGGGAACGCGAGCTGTCGGTGGCGCTCGAACGGGTGGTGCGTCTCACCAACCGCGTACACCGATCAAGAGACCGGCGAACGGGGCTACGCGCTCAGCGGCGAGCGGGCGTTCCTCGACCCTTACAACGATGGTCTCCAGCGCTCCGCGCAGATCGCCGCCCAGCTGCGGGGAACGCTCGGAGCCTCGGACCTGCAGCGGCAGCTCCGAGCGGTCGTTGCCGCCGGTGAGACCTGGCGGAAGGATGCGGCCGAACCCGAGATCGCGCTCCGCGACACTCCGGGCGGTGAGTCGGCGGCGGCGGACGCGATCGCCACCGGCGACGGGAAATCGCTCTTCGACGGGGTGCGCACGCGCCTCGATGCGCTCGGAGCATCGGTGCAGCGGGAAGAGCGAGATGCGGCAGCCGACCTCGACCGCGTTCGAGTCCAGCTCACCTGGTTGTTCGTCGGGGTCGCGATCGTCGCCGTCGTCGGCATGATCGCGGCCGCGTTCCTCATCCGCCGCTGGGTTACGCGTCCGATCGACGTCCTCGTCGGAAGAGGTGCGTCGGGTCCGCAGCGGGCTCGCTCGACTCGCCCATCCGGATCACCGGGCCACCCGGAGCTCGCGGCGCTCGCCGCTCGACGTCGACGCCATGCGCGGACGCATCCGGCAACAGCTCGTCGACTCCGAGCGCTCCCGCGAGGCGGTCGAGCAGAGCGCGGCGGTGGTGCTCACGCTGCGCTCCGAGCTCGAACCCGACGTCGGTCCGATCCCCGAGGGGTGGACGGTGGCGGCGACGCTCCGCGCCGCGGAGGGTGTGGTCGCCGGCGACTGCTACGACCTGTTCGTGACCAAGCAGAACGACATCGCGCTCATCGTCGTCGACATCGCGGGTCACGGCGCGACCGAGGGCATCCTGGCGCTCCGCTGCAAGGAGATGCTGCGCACCGCGCTCACCTCTGGTGCCGAGCCGGGCGAGGCGCTCGTCACGACCGCTGAGCTGCTCGGCGACATGGGCGCCGAGGTGTTCCTGACCGCGTTCGTGGCGGTCATCGAGACCGCCACCGGTCGCGTCCGCTACGCGAACGCCGGCCACCCGCCCGCCTTCGTCGTGCGTGACGGGGGCGCCGACGAGCTCGCCCCCACGGGTCCGTTGGTCGGGCTGTTGGTGCCGGGGTGGTCGACCGCGGAGGCGACGATCGGTCTCACCGACAACCTCTGCGTCTACACCGACGGCCTCATCGAGACCCGCAACGCCGACAACGAGTTCTTCGGCCCGGAGCGTCTGGTCGACCTGCTGGAGGGCGCCCGGTGCGATCAGGCGCCGGCGGTGGTGAAGCGTTGCATCGACGAAGTCGAACTGTTCACGCCCGGCGGCCTCCGCGATGACGCCACGATCGTCGTATTGTGTCGATCCGAGTAGTCCAGCCCGACCGACCGAGAGGGTGCACCACGTGGCCGATCTGGAACTCGAATCGCGTTCGTCGGCCGAGGGTGCGACGTTGGTGGTGCGCGGTGAGATCGACATGGCCACGGCCCCCCAGTTCCGCGACACGCTCAACGGGATCGTCGACGCCGGCACCACCCGGATCGTGCTCGACTGCCGCGGCCTCGACTTCCTCGACTCGTCGGGCATCGGGGTGCTGATCGCGGTGCGGAAGCGGCTCGGCGACGATGGCGCGCTGACCCTCGAGTCGCCGCCTGCCCATGTGCGCAAGGTGCTCGAGCTCACCGGCGTGAGCGCGCACGTGGAGATCGTCCCCTGAGCTAGCGGTCGGGGAACTCCGACCACGGGATCGGCGCGGCACCGCCGGCCTGTCGCTCGATCTCGCCGAAGAACCAGCGCCGCATCGCGGCGCTGCTCGGGTGGACTGGTCAGTGTGAGCAGCTCGCCGCGCTCGCACCACTCGTCGGTCTCCTCCATCGTGGTCATGAGGAGGCGGGCCGCGCTCCCTGCGCCCGGCGGGCACGGGGAGCTCGAAGTCGACGCTGTCGTCGTCGCGCTCCAGTGCGTCGGCGACGAAGCGACGGTTTCCGTCGAACCCGAGCTGGTCGTAGTTCGTGCGCATCCGCGTGATCAGCTCGAGCAGCCGAGCCGGCGGGCTGTCGGCGTCGGCGAACTCGATCAGCTGGAACTCGCGGGTGATGGCTTCGAGGTGCAGCCGAGCCTGTTGCATCAGGGCGGCCGGTGCACCCACGAACCGCACGACGACCATGGCGTCGTCCTTCAGATCGGGATCTCGCACCACACGGCTTTCCCGGTCGGTGTCGGGTCGATTCCCCACGAGCTCGCGAGTTGCTCGACCAGCGCGAGGCCGCGTCCGGTGACCGCGTCGGTGGCGTAGTGGCGCACCTCGGGCTGCCTGGGGCGATGCATCCTCGACGCACACGCGGATGGTGTCGGGACGGGTCTCGATCACGAGCTGCAGCGGTGTGCGGGCGTGCAGGATCGCGTTCGTCACCAGCTCGGTGACGAGCAGTGCCACCGTGTCGAGTGCCTCTGGGGAGCACACGACGCGCAGACGCTCGCGCGCCAGCTGCCGCGCCCGGGTGGCGCTGGCGGGCTCCGGAGGCAGATTCGACGGACAACACCCGGCGAGATCCTACCGACGCCGTTTCACGGGCTGCTTCACCGGGGTACCCCGGTGAACGTGATGTTCCTGACCCCGCCGACGTGGTGAGCCGTGCTGATGCTGCTCGAGGACGCGGCCACCTGGGAGGGCCGAGAGCCGACTCCCGCACAGGCCCGCGAGCTGGTCGAGCAGCTCCTCGAGCGAACTGGTCACCCGGAGCTCGTCGCGACCGCGGTGCTGTTGACCAGCGAGCTCGTCACGAACGCGGTCCGGCACGCCCACGGAGAGGTCAGTGTCCGCGCCCGTTGCGATGATCACGTGCTGCGGGTCGAGGTCGGTGACTCGGGTTCGGGCATGCCCCGCATCCTCGAGGTCGTCGACGACGCGATCGGTGGGCGCGGGATGCACCTCGTCGAGGCTCTCGCCACCCGGTGGTCGACCAGGTCGGTCGACGGCGGGAAGGTCGTCTGGTTCGAGTTGGCGCTTTCCTGACTCATTCCGCCTCGTGTTCGATCTCCGTGATCGATCCGTCGGTGAACAGGTAGGTACGGAGGTGACGGTCGAACGACGGGTCGCGTCGCCGCAGCCACTCGAGCAGCATCGCAGCGTGTTCCTTCTCCTCGTCGCGGTGATGTTCGAGGATCGCCGCGAGCTCGGCGTCGTCCGTGGCGTGGGCGCGCTGGTTGTACCAGTCGACCGCCTCGAGCTCTTCCTGCACGGACACGATCGCCCGGTGGAAGTCGACGACGTCGCGTCCGAGATCTTCTGCGGGCTCATGGAGCCCGCCGCTTGCGCTCGCCATACCGACGTTGTGCCCGGCGCGAAGTACGCCGAAACCCTGAGTCGGTCAACAGGTCGAAGGAGCGGGAAGCCCGGCGAGCCGGGCCTGCATCCACTCGAGCACGTCCTTCTCGGCGGCGGCGTTCTCGTCGTAGTGGTCGCTGTCGGAGTACGTCTGGTACTCCACGGTGTTGCCGAGGGCACAGGCCTTCGCGACGTAGCGGTCGGTGAAGGTCTTGTAGACGACGCCGTCGGACAGGCCCTGGTACACGAACATCGGGCTCCCGGTCGAGGTGCGGCCCGCGCTGTCGGCGGCGAAGATCTCCGGGAACGGCGGGACGTCGGCCGGGTTGTGGGCGATCACCTGGTCGACGGGCTGCTTGAACGCGTCGAGCACCGCCCCGTAGCACTTCTGATCGATGATCTTGGTCCGCTCGAGCCCGGCGGGGGTCAACACCTTGGAGATGTCGGCGTCGGGGTAGGCCGCGGTGGCGCCGACCATGCCCATCACCGCGAACCCGAGCGTGTCGGGGATGGTGGCCGCCGCCGGGAACATCGCGGCCGGGTCGGTCACCGGGGCACCGGCGACCACGCCTTCGATGTCGAGGTCGGGTGCGTAGGTCGGCGCGAGCTCACCGGCGAACAGTGCCGCCTGCCCGCCCTGCGAGTGTCCCCACACGAAGGTCTTCGAGCTCGCGTCCGCACCGGGCAGCTGTTGTGCCGCACGCGCGATGTCGAGCACGCCGTGCGCCTCGCTCTCACCGACGAGGTACGGATGCGGTCCCGGGGTGCCGAGGCCCTCGTAGTCGGTGGCGACGACGACGTACCCCTGCGCCACGACCTTGCCGATCGACGGGAGCCGCGACACCATGTCGGCAGTGCGCGACGGCGCGCAGTTGTCGGCGATGCCGTGGGTGCCGTGGGCCCAGCTGATCACCGGTCGACCGCCGGTGGGCGCGGGATCGGTGGGCGCGACGACCACGCCCGACACCGCGACGTCGGAACCGTCGACCGCGCGTGAGTGATAGAGCACCTTCCAGGCGCGCGCGCCTGGAATCGCACGGAACGGGGCGCTCCAGATGAGATCACCAGGTTCGGCCGACGGCAACGGGTTCGGCGGGGTGTAGAACGCCCGTCCGGTCGGCGCCTTCCGGGGCGACTCCTTCGGCGCGGCGCCGGCCGTGGTGGCAATCGCTACCGTGGCGAGGCACAGCGCGCCGGCGACCCCGAGCGCGACGAACCGGCGGCACCGTACCGGCCGCGTCACTGCCTCCGGCCTGAGGTTCGCCCCGTCCACTGAACGAACCGCCCTTCCGTCCACCCTGCTCCGTCGAGCACTTTTCGAAACCCGTCGTCCGAATCGGCACGAAGGGCATACATCTTGACCCTCGGTCCAACAGACTCGCGCATCCCGAGCGCCCCACGACTTCAGGACCCATCCATGCGCAGAATGCGGACTCTCATCGAACGGACGAACGGAGTTGTTCATTTTATCCCTCTTACGGAGCTTTGGGAAGTTTCCGGGGTGCTCGCGGACACCTTTCCGCTCGATCGCTCGCGGGCGACGGCGCCCCGGTGGTCACGGCGGGCGGCCCACTGGACCCGGTTGGCGCTGGTGGACCGGGCGGTGACGAACCGCGACGGCACCGCCCTGCTGACCGTCAGCGACACACCCTGGGTCCCGGCCGTGCTCGCCGGGGTCACCGCCGCCATGGTCGCGCCGCGCCTGCCGGTCTGGGTGCGTCGGCTGCTCTTCGGCGCCGGCGTGGTGTGGGTGGTCCGGGGTCGCCGCGTGCGCCGGTTCGTGGAGATCCGACGTGAACTGGGCGCGGTGGCTCCGGGCGCGCTGCTCGTCGGAGACTTCGTTGCCCGGGAGCCGGGCGCAGCCATGCCCTGGGTCGCCGAGATGCTCGACACCATCGGGGCGGTCACCCCGTTCGTCGCGTTGGTGCCGAATACCGGTGACGATCGTCGCGACTCGGCGCGGGTGCGCCTCTACACGCAGCGGCTTGGATTCCGCGTCGCCGGCGCCGCGACCGCCGGTGGCCAAAGCATCTCGATTCTCGTGCGCGACTGATGTCGGGCACGATCCACCTGTCCATCCGACGCGACCGGTCGTGTCGAACCCCTGGTTGACGTGACCGCTCCCACGCGCCCCCGGGAGGGGATCGATCTCCTGGCGTTCTGGTCGCGGCGCGCGCGCGACGCCTCATCCCGGCGTTGTTCGTCGTGCTGCTCGCCGTGATCGCCTACGCCGCGTTCGTGGCGTCGCCGTTGGGGCTCGACGCACTCCGGGGTGACGTGCTCGCCACGCTCGGCTAGCGCGAACTGGCGGTTCGTCCTCTCGGGCCAGTCCTACTTCTCGGCGTTCACGACACCGTCGCCGGTGCTGCACATGTGGTCGCTCGCGGTGGAAGAGCAGTTCTACCTGCTCTGGCCGCTGGTGGCTTTGGGTGTGCTGTGGGTGGCGCGTCGCCGCTGTCGGCCACCGGTGCGATCGTGAGCGTGGGCGTGGTCGCCGCGGTCGGCGCGGTGGCGTCGGCGGTCTGGATGGCGATGCTCGGCACCTCGGACTCGTCGATCCGCCCCGGGGGTGCGCACTTCTACACCGCCGGCGCCGACCGCACGGCTCCGGTCGTGGTCGACATCGTCCGCAACGCGATCTCCGCGTCGGACAGCGCTCAGTCCTCGGCGCGTACGCCCCGTAAGCCGAACCACGCGAGCTCCGCCACCCAGTCGGCGAGTTGGTCGGGGTTGTGCGGGCCGTCGGGGTCGGTGAGCGCGTGGCGGCTGATGCCCTCGGCGATGCCGACGATGGCATGGGCGAGCACCTGGCGGTGCTCGTCGGAGCCGTGGATCTCGATGAGCGTGCTCACCGCCGCGGCCGTGTCGGTCAGCACGCGGTCGACGACGTCGGCGAATTCGGGATCGTTGCGGGCGGACGCGCCGAACAGAAGGCGGAATGCGGCGCGGTCGTTCTCCACGAAGTGGAAGTACGCGGCGAAGCCCTGCTCGACCCGGGCTCGCCCGGTCTCGACGCTGGCGGTCGCCTCGGTGAGCACCTCGAGCAGACGACCGCCCACGTCTTCGAGCACAGCGACGAAGAGCGCTCGCTTCGACAGGAAGTGCTGGTAGAAGACGGGCTTGGTGACCCCGGCCGCCAGCGCGAGGTCGTCCATGGCGGTCGCGTAGAAACCCCGTTCCGCGAACTCGACGCAGGCGACGTCGAGCAGTTGGCGGCGCCGCTCGTCGGGCGCGAGGCGCGGCGCCGACGCGCGGCGGGGTGCCGTCACCCTCCGGTGCTCGACTTCAGGGGCATCTCGTACCGGTTGGTGACACCGAAGTTGTCGTCCCACAGCGCGTCGACGCGCGCCTTCTCATCGGGGGTCAGAGGGAAATCGCTCGCCGCGGCGTACTCGGTGACGTCGTCGGCCGTGACACAGGTGGGGAGCACGGTCACGAACGCGGGATCGGCGAGGATGCCGGCGATCGCGGCCTGTCCGACCGTCCTGCCGGTGCCGTCCCACAGGAACTCGAGCGTCTCCGCCTTGTCGAAGTTGTCGAGCATGTTGTCGCGGTTGCGGTGCGAGCGGTGGTCCTCGGGCGGGAACACGGTGTCGCGCGTGATGCGACCGGAGAGTGTGTCGGACGCGTGCGGCACCCGGGAGATGAGCCCGACGCGTCCGTCGGCCACCGCCGGGTCGGCGGCGAAGGTGCGACCCGGCTCCTGCTCGAGCACGTTGAACACCGTCTGCAACGACACGATGTCGCGCTGCAGCCCCTCGAGGCCTTCGTCGACCCAGCCGATCGCGGGGCCGAGCGCGACACCGAGCTCACGCACCTTGCCCTCGGCCTTGAGCTTCTCGAGCTCTTCCCACAGCTCGTCGCTGCGGATGGGCTCGATGCGCGTGTTGTGCAATTGGTAGAGGTCGATGTGGTCGGTGCCGAGCCGGCGCAGCGATGCTTCGAGCTGCTCGCGCACCGAGGCCGGTTCCCAGTCGTGCGGGCGTTCCGACTGCCCGGGGTACTTGCGCGCCGCGTCGATGTCGTAGCCGCACTTGGTGGTCAGCACGATCTCGTCGCGCTGCGCCTTCAGCACGTCGGCCAGGAGCTCCTCGCCGAAGCCGGCCTCGCCGTACACCGGCGCGGTGTCGATGAAGTTGATGCCGGCGTCGAGCGCGGCATGCAACAGTTCCTGCTTGTCCTCGACGACGCCCCACCAGTCGCTGGCGAGGGTCCACACGCCGAACCCAACCTCTGACACTTCGAGGTCGCTTCGACCGAAGCGGCGGTAGCGCACGACGGCTCCTTTCGCCCGGTTGCGTTCGTGATCGCGGGCGAAATCTACTGCCGGGCGGCGGGAGGCTCCCCACCGGCACGCCGGACCTGCGCCTCGCGGTCCTCGCGCTCGGCCGCCCGGAGGCCGTACCCCATCACGATCGGAACCGGGAGCACGACGCACGCGGCGATGAGCGCGACGACGGTCACGGTGACCATCCCGCTCGGGAATCCGGTGATCGCGGCGACGGCGAAGGCGACGACCGCGAGCAGCAGCAGGCCATAGCCGATGCGCTTCGCCAGTCCGACCCAGCGGGCGATGTGGGCCCGGCGGGCGACGACCGGATCTTGCGGGGTCACCATTGGCTCCATCCTCTCGCGTCGAACTGCCGTGCGATCCGGTCGGGCAGGTCTGCCAGCGAGCAGTGGGGCCGGACGAGGTCGACGTTGCGCTCGAGCATCTCAGGATCCGGGTCGTGCAACCAGGTCTGCACACCGTCGACGTCGTCGATGGAGAGCAGGCGCACGCCGAACGCCCGGAGCTCGTCGAGGACCGGGTAGTTGCCCACGGCGATCGGCCGGCGGTGGGCGATGGATTCGATCACGGGGTTGCCGAACCCCTCCCAGGTCGACGGGAAGAGGATGAGGTCGGCGGCGGCGTAGGCGTCCGCCGCGGTCGCGGCCCGCCCGACGTTCACGGGCACCCTGGATTCGGCGAGGAGTCGCGCGAAGACGTCGTCGTAGCCGTCTTCCGCCGGACCCGTGATCCAGAGCCGGAGCGACCGGTCGGGCTCACGCACCGCCAGTTCCGCCGCGAAGGCGATCGCGCCAGGGATGTTCTTGCGGGGGATCGCACGCGTCGGTTGCAGGAGGACGAGATCGTCGGGTGCGAACCCGAACTGCGCGCGCGTGCGCTCGCGGTCGCCTCGCCGCGGCTCGAGGTCGAAGGCGTTGCGCAGCGTCACCGCGGCGAAGCCGCGGTTCTGCAACTGGACGCGTGAATGGTCGTTGATGGTGACGTGCAGCGAGTCGTCCCGGTGGGGAGGGATGTTCGGCGGCGTGGGAAGACCGGCGCGCTGCCACGGGAGGTCGTGGTGATGGAACACGACGCAGCCGTCATGCTCGGCGAGGACCGCCGCGGTCATCGCCGACGCGTCGGGGTTGATCGGGAGGGAGCACAGGTTCTCCACGATGACGAGCTCGGCCCTGGCGATGGAGGCGGCCAGCTCGTCCGGTGCCGGCGTGCGCTCCTCGACCGGGTCGATGGCGAGGAACGGCAGCCACGTGTCGTCGGGACGGAGCCCGTCGTCGAGCTCGCCCGCGACGCGGCGAACATCGAAGCCGAGCTCGTGCAGCGCCCATTCCCACTTGCGGGCCTCGACGGCCACGCCGTCGGCGCCGCCGAGCCGGTACGAGAGTTGGACGGCGACCGGGGGCACGGACTCGAGACTCGCGCGGATCCGCGCGCGAGGACGGATCAGCCCGACGCGCGACCGCGTTCGGCGCGGGCCAACCGGCGGTTCGTGGCGTCGAGCAGCGCGCGCGCCACGGCGTCGTCGCGATCGCGGCGGACGACCGCGGAGCCCGACACCACGAGCTCGGTCGGCGGGTCGACGTAGACGACGGTGACGACCGCGACGCGATTCGAGCCGACCCGGCTGATGTCCGCGCTGGTGATGTGGATCGCCTCCGCCGCGGGCTCTGCCTGGCGGACGGCGTCGAGCGCGGCCGCCGCGACGAGCTGCGGTCGTGCTGCGCTCGCGATCGAACCTTCCGCGAAACCCGTGTGCTCGCGGTCGTTCTCGGTGAGCACGACGCGGACCTGGGCACGGAGCCCGACAGCCTCGACGTTGATGCTGCCGATACGCGCGCGGATTCCGCGCGCGGGAGCTCGATGCCGACGGGCGTGTTCTGCTCGTTCGTGTTCAGCTGCGCGACCGACACGATGCGGTGGTCGAGCTCGATGCCGAACATCGTCTGCGCGACGGCGCGAACGTCGCGCACCGTCTGCTTCGCGGGCTTGCTGGGGTCGGCGAGCACATGGACCTCGACGGGCCGGCCGGACCGGTCGCCGACGATGCGGACGGCATGGACGCCCGCGAGTCGGCAGAGCTCATCCTCGAGCTCCCGGAGCTCGGAAGCCGCGTCCGGGCCCTCCTCGGACGACAATTCGTCGTTCGACCACTCACTCGGCATGGCGACCCCGTCACTCCCCGAGGGCCTACAGCCCCCGCCCGTGCACAGCATACGGCCAAATGACCACCCTGCGTGGGGACGAGCGTTGCCGATGTTACTTGTGGGGCTTGCGTGGCGACCAGATCCGCGTGAAACTGTGCGTTCGTTATCTCCGGAGGAGGAACAAAGACTGTCTCGGGGTGGAGACGGCAGGGCCTCGGCCTGAATGACCAGTACCTGAAGCGAAGCGACAAGTCCGTAGGGCGCACAGCGATGCCCAAGCGGGAGATCACTGTTTCAGGGGGTCTTCGTGCAAAAGGCCATGGTTCGCGTTGCGGCCGGCGCGTCAGCATTGGTCGCAATGCTGCTCGCCGGTGGCGCTGGCACGTTGGAAGTAGCTCCAGCTGATACAAGCCGCTGAGGCCCTGCCTTCTCCACCTATGCGATGCACACCATGGACACCGAACGTAAGACTCAGCGACATTGCAGATGACCGTGCTCGGATGTGCGGTCTTGCTGTCGCGCTTCGTCGCGCGTCGCAGCCGTTCTTGCGCCGAACCACTTCACGTCGAGGTCGGCGGTCGCGCTCCTTGTCCTCGGCGTGCTCGCCGCTCGCTGCGACGAACTTTGATGTCATCGCGCGAGCGAGCATCGGAATCAGCGGAAGCGTCATGGTGCTTCATCGCATCCATCGTGGTGTTCGGCGAATACGGCGTTCTTCCTCGGTCCGGTGTTCGTCGGTCTCGTCTTGTGGGCTCTTGACCTAGCGCACCTTCGCGAACGCGTGAGTGGGAGAAGATCGCGTTCAACTGCGTCTGCCGATGCGCTTTCGCTTCTGGGCGGCACGGCAGCTTTTCTTCTGGCTGCGTGAATGACCAGCCGAGGCAATCGCCGCTCGTTCTGATCCTCGCGACAGCGTTGGCGCTGCTTTACTTACCTGCGTCCTACAACGCCGCTGTTCGTGAGCTTCCCGTGGCGATCAGCTGCGGTGAGGCGTACTTCAAGGTCGTGATTCAGATCGGCGTGTCATTCAACGTCGGGGCGTTTCCGTTTGCGTTGTTGGGGTTGGGGCTCGGGTGGGTGTACCTCGAGCTCGGCGCTGCAGTCGTGCCGCTGCTCGTCGTCCCGATCTTGATCGCACGGTCGACGTTCGCCAGCTACCTCGAGCTGAAGGCCGGGCAGGAACAGACCATCGAGACGCTCATCCTCGCGCTCGAGGCCAAGGACCCGTACACCGCGGGACACGCGCAGCGCGTCGCCACCTTCTCCGAGTACATCGGTGCCGAGCTCGTCGTTCGGTCAGCGGCGCATGGAACGCCTCCGCTACGCCGCGCTCATGCACGACATCGGCAAGCTCGTCGTGCCGAACCAGATCCTCAACAAGCCGGGCCGTCTCACCGAGGCGGAGTTCGAGCGGGTGAAGCGTCACGAGGTGGTGTCGGTCGAGCTGCTCCACCGCATCGACTTCCTCGCTCCCGTCGCCGGTGACACCACGACCGAGGCCGCCACCGCCGCAGTCGACGGCACCGGGCTCATCGAGCCGGCGATCATCCACGTCGCCGACGCGTTCGACGCGATGACGTCGACCCGCTCCTACCGCCGGGCGCTCAGCCAGGAGACGGCGTTCGCCGAGCTCCGCGACGGCTCCGGCACCCAGTTCAACGCCCAGTGCGTCGACGCCCTGATCGCCGCCATCGAACGTCGCGACGAGCACTACGGCGACGGCCACGAGGTCGACGAGCACGACTGGGCGGTCGCCCCACCAGAGGCCGGCACCGGCTCGGCGGGTCTCGGCCACCTGATTCCCGAGGAGCAGGCGGCGGGGTCGTGAGACGCTGGGCTCGGCTGCTCGTCCTGATCGCCGGGGGCGCGTCGGTCGCCATCGGTATCGAGATCGCCCACCCGGGCAGCCCGTGGGCGCCCGCTCGCGGTGATCGGCGGTGCCATCGCCGCCGGGGAGCTGATCGAGCTGCGGCCGCCCCTCCGCGCCGCACTCCCGATCTCGTTCGCGTTCATGGTCGTCCTCGCCCGACAAGGCGACGGTGCAGGACGCCGCACTCGTCCTCGTCGTCGCCGAGCTCGCCACCTTCCTCGTGCGCTCCGAACCGACGTCGGTCGAGGGTCGCCTCGCGCTCTTCGCCGAGCGGTTGGTCGAAGGCATGGCGGCGGTGCTCGTGTACCACGGCATGTGCCGACCTCCTCGGCGACGCCGACCCGGGCCAAGATGCTCTTCGCGCTGGCGCTGTCGGCCCTCGCCCCGATCGTGATCGCCGAGATCGCCCGCATGGTGCGCGAGCAGCGCGTCGGGATCAGCCTGCACGGGCGCATGGCCGACGTCGCGCTCGTCACCAGCGCCACGCTGATGGCCATCAGCGCGATGGGCGTCGAAGGCCACGGCGGCATGGGCCTCTGGGGCCCGGCCGTGTTCACCATCCCGCTCCTCGCCGCCTGGTACTCGTACGAGCACCTCGCGCTGATCCGTCGCACCTACGACCAGACCATCCGCGCCCTCGGTGCCGCACCCGAGCTCGGGGGCATGGTGCGCGACGGGCACGGCGAGCGCGTGGCCGACCTGACCGTCGCCATCGGCACCACGTTGGGGTTCTCGCGTCACGAGCTCGGTCAGCTCGAGACCGCCGCGCTGCTGCACCACCTCGGTCAGGTGTGCCTCGACGAGCCCGACGACGGCCGTCCGCCGGAGCCGGTCTCGGTCGCGCAGGCGGGTGCGACCATCCTCCGCGGCACACAGTTGCTCGCGCCGGCCGGCGACATCATCGCCGCCGAGTGGATGCCGTACCGCGAACCCATGGCGTCACGGCCGTCGGTGATGTCCGGGCAGATCCTCAAGGTCGCGAGCGCGTTCGACGAGCTGTCCGACG
This sequence comes from uncultured Actinomycetes bacterium, assembly GCA_963725775.1. Lineage (GTDB taxonomy): Bacteria > Actinomycetota > Acidimicrobiia > IMCC26256 > DASPTH01 > DASUAS01. The sequence goes on along the minus strand of CAVRZT010000003.1, from coordinate 115,860 downwards.
GACATCCCGAACGTGCCGGCCTCGCGCTCGAAGCCCTGTGCTCGGCGCCGGAGTACCTGTACGACGCGCGCGTGCTGTCGGCGCTCGAGATCGTGCTCGACCGGCGGGGCCTGCTCGACGATCAGCTCTGCTGAGCCTCGACCGGCCGCCGCACCCCGCGACGCCGGGGAACGCGGCTGCCCTCGAAGCACAGGTCGACGATCCCCAGCCCCATCACGATGTCGCCGATGGAGAACTGCTGGTTCGGCAGTCCGGGCACGGTGATGACGTCGCCGAGGAACCCCAGGAGGTCGTCGTCCTCCTGCGGACGGTGCTTCACGGTCTGCTCGATCGGCACGTGCACCTCGCGCCCGTTGCGCTCGTGGACGTCGTCCTTCGTCGGCATTCCGTGGTTCAGTGCGATCACGAGCACGTTGAGCGCGACCCCGACCGCGATGAGGGTCATGCCCTTCACCTTGCGGTTGACCGTGCAGAACCCGAGGATCGCGACGTACGAGAGGAGCAGGATCGCGATCCCGACGTTCTCGATGCGATCCTTCGGGACGTCGACCACCTCGAGCCCGATCTGGATCGCCAGCCCGAGGAACAACAGCCACAGCATTCGGAAGTGCAGGCGACCCAACCGGCTGAAGCTGCCCTTCGTCGCGACCACGACGACGACGGCCAGCGCGATCGTCGCGACGATGAAGATCACGCGCACCACCGTACTGACGGCGACGCGTGCACCGCAGGTATCCTCCGGGCTCATGTACGAGTTGCGGTCGTCCACCGAGGGCACGGTCATCCGCGTCGACGTCGACGAGGGCCAGATGGTGGCCGAAGACGACGAGATCGCGCTGCTCGAGGCGGAGTCCGGCCGCGTGGTGATCGTCACCGACGTGCCCGGGGTCGTGCGCGAGCTCTACGTCGAGGCGGGCTACTCGGTCACGCCGGGCACCGTCGTGGCCCTGATCGACGAATCGTGATCGAGGCTGCGTGACCGGTCAGTAGTTCGAGGGCAGCAGACGCTCGACGTATACGTAACACACGAACAACGCGGCGAGGAACGGCACCGCGCCGATGAGCCAGGTCGTCCAGCGCGGGTGACGGTGGAAGAGCAACCACCAGAGCAGCCCGATCGCCGCCGCGAGGATCCCCCAGAGGATCGCCGGTGTCCGCGACGACGATTCGCCCGACAGCCCGCCGATGCTGGTCGCCTCCGGACCCTGCCGGGTCCGGGTCGGCGGCAACGGCAGCGCCTGGCCCGCGGGTAGCTCGAGCTGCGCCCGGATGATGAGACGGGTCTCGGCGGAGTACTTCGGGTTGCAGGTGGTGAGGGTGAGGGTGGCGAGCTGATGGCCGGCGTTCGCGGGATCCGATGACGGATCGAGCACGCTGACCTCGCTCGGCTCGACGACGCGCTGCTCGACCACCGTGTAGAGGAACTTGCCCTGCACGGTCGTGACGTCGATCTCGTCGCCCGGGTCGAGCTGGTCGAGGTCACCGAACGGCGCGCCGTAGGTCGTACGGTGGCCGGCGATAGCGCTGTTGCCCTCGTGCCCGGGCAGCTGGGTGCTCGGGTAGTGGCCCGGGCCCTTGCGGAGGTCGTCGACGTTCACGCCCTCGACCACGTACTGGTCGATCCCGATCTTGGGGATCCCGATCCGGGCCACCGCGTCGCCCTCGGGGGGCACGGTGAGTGGGCCGAGTGTGGTCGTGGTCGCCACCGGGCTCGTCGTGGCGGTGGGCGTGGTCGTCGTCGTCGAGCCGCCGCGTTCCAGGGACTGGTTGAATTGCTGCTCGAGGGTGTTCTGCGCCCGGGCCTGGTAGATGCCGGTGCCCCACAGTTGGTAGGCCACGAAGAGCAGCAGGAGCAGGCCCAGGGTCACCAGCGCCCGGCCCACCGCCCCGAGCACGCTGCGCATGGCCGCTGAGGCTAACGCCCGCCGGGTCCGCTTCGGGATCGCCGGGTTCGACCGCCTCGCCGCGTCCTCCGTAGACTTCGGGTCATCGACCGCCCGGAGGCGAGTGTGCCTGCCGTCGTCCGTCTCCGCACTGCCGTCTGCCTCCTCGGCCGCTTCCCGGCGCTGGCCGGTGTCGACCTCGACGCCGCCAGTGGCGAGATCATCCTGCTGTCCGGAGCGAACGGCGCCGGGAAGACCACGCTGCTCCGGCTCCTGGCCGGATTGGTGCCGCTGTACTCGGGGGAGGCCACCGTGCTCGGTCACGATCTCGCCCACGACCGGCGCAGCGCCCGCCGCGACCTCGCGCTGGTCGGGCACGAGACCTTCTGTTACGACGACCTGACCGTGCACGAGAACCTCCGGTTCGCAGCGCGCGCCGCCGGGCGCGACCTCGGCGAGGCCGACGCCGCGCTCGAGCGGCTCGGGCTCACGCGGCAGGCCGATGTCGTGCACCGCCGGTTGTCGGCAGGTCAGCGACGCCGGCTGGCGGTGGCGGTGGCGCTGTCACGCGACCCGCGGTTGCTCCTGCTCGACGAACCGCACGCGGGGCTCGACGCCGACGGTCGGGAGGTGCTCGACGCGGTGATCGCGGCGGCGCCGTCCGAACACCGCACGGTGCTGCTCGCGTCGCACGAGCTCGAGCACGCGCGTGCGCTCGCGACCCGCGAGGTCGTGATCTCCGGCGGCCAGGCCCAGCTCGGACCGGCGGCCGACAGCACCGACGCCGGCGATCTGGAGATCGCGTGAACCTCTGGCGCGAGGTCCGGCTCGTCGCCGGCAAGGACCTGCGCATCGAGGCCCGGTCGCGGGTCACCGCGCAGCAGATCATCCCCTTCGGGCTGATCGTGCTCCTCCTGTTCGCGTTCGCGCTCGACCCCGACCGGGGGATCCTGAAGCGGGTCGCCCCCGGCCTGTTCTGGGTGACGGTCCTCCTCGCCGCGCTGCTGGCTGTGTCCCGGTCCTTCACCATCGAGGCCGACAACGGCGCGCGCGACGGTCTCCGGCTGTCCGGACTCGACGGGCCGGCCCTTTTCCTGGGGAAGGCCGCCGCGATCGCGGTGCAGCTGCTGGCTCTCGAAGTGGTGCTGGCGGCCACGGTCGTGCTGGTCTACGGCATCCAACTGAACTCGCTCGTCCCGCTGGTGCTCGCCACCGTGGCCGCGACCGTGGGTGTCGCGGCCACCGGTACCCTCTACGGCGTACTCGCTGCAGGACTGCGGGTGCGCGAAACCCTGGTCCCGGTGTTGCTGCTGCCGGTGGTCGCACCCGTGCTGCTCGGAGCCACCCGAGCCTGGGAAGCGGCGATCGACGGCATACCGTCGGACGCATGGCCATGGGTCGCGCTGCTGGCGGTGTTCGCAGTGCTGTTCACCGCGATCGGGATGCTCGCCTTCGGGCCGCTCCTGGAGGAAGCATGAGTACGAGGTTGCTGAAGCCGCAGATCAGCAGGGCGCTCGGCTGGTTGACGCTGACGGCGTTGATCGTGTTGACCCTGTTCGGGCTCTGGGGAGCACCACCCGACGAGGTCCAGGGTGACGCGCAACGGCTCATGTACCTGCACGTCCCCGCGGCCTGGGTCGCGTACCTCGCGTTCTTCGTGACGTCGATCGGGTCGGCCCTCTGGTTGTGGCCGCGCACGCGGGCGACGGTGTGGGACCGCGTCGCCGGCGCGTCCGCCGAGCTCGGTGTGATCTTCACCGCGCTCACGCTCGTGCTCGGGTCGTTGTGGGGTCGGCCGGTCTGGGGTGTCTGGTGGGTGTGGGACGCGCGGCTGGTCACCACCGCAGTGCTCTTCTTCCTGTACCTCGGGTATCTCGCGTTGCGGCGGATCCCCGCGGCGCCCGAGGCGCGCGCCAAGCGGTGCGCGATCGCCGCGCTGATCGCGTTCGTCGACGTACCGATCGTGCACTTCTCGGTGAACTGGTGGCGCACCCTGCACCAGCAGGGCACGGTGTTCAACGAGAGCCTCGACGCGAAGATCCACGGCGTCATGGCGTTCACCCTCTGGTTCGGGGTGCTCGCGTTCACGCTGCTGTTCGTGTACCTGCTCGACCGTCGGTACCGGCTGCTCGCGCTCGACGAGGACCGTGAAGACCTCGAAGTGCAGCAGGCGATCGCCGAGCGCGTCGGGCGCGGTGACACCGTGAACTTCGCCGAGTACGTCATCACCGGTTGGGTGCTCACGGGTCTGGTGATCGGTGGGTACTGGCTCTGGATCGTGCAGCGCACCAAACGTGCCGAACGATCCCGAGGGCCCGAGTGACGACGGTCGCGTCGCCTCCCACCGCGCCGCCCCCGAAACCCCGGCCCCAGCGTCGGGGCCGCTACGTCCTCGCGGTCGGCGGCTGCGTCGTCGCGATCGTGGCGATCATCGTGCTCGCGGTCGTGCTCTCCGAGAACGTCGTCTACTTCCGCACCGTCACCGAGGCCGTGCACAGCCGTGAGTCGCAGGGCACGTCGCGCTTCCGGCTCGCCGGTGGCGTGACCGACGGCTCGGTCGTGACGACCGAGAACGGTGTGACCTTCTCGTTGACCGACGGGAAGAACACCGTCGTCGTGCACCACGACGGCGATACGCCGGCCCTGTTCAAGGAGGGTGCGCCGGTCGTGGTCGAGGGTCACTGGGCCTCGACCACCAGGAACGCACCGTTCGACTCCGACCGCATCCTGATCCGGCACGGCGCCGACTACACACCGCCGAAGGTGAACACGAAGAAGGCCGCGGATTCGTGAAAGCCGCGCTCGGATATGCGGCGGTCGCGTTCGGGACCGGCGCGGCGGTGGTCGGGATCACCGCACTCGTCGCCGGCCTGCAGCTGAGCGACCGGTTCCTGCTGCGGTTCGGGCGGGCCTGCGTGTTCGCGGTTCTGTTCGCCGCGGTGGCCGCCGCCGGCGTCATGGAGTGGGCGCTCCTGAGCCACGACTTCTCGATCCGCTACGTCGCGGAGAACAACTCGACGAGCACGCCCCTGCTCTACACGATCACGGGGCTGTGGGCCGCGCTCGAGGGGTCGATCCTCCTGTGGGCGGTGATCCTCGGCGGCTACCTCACGTTCGTCGCCTGGAAATTCCGCAAGCGCTCGATGGACCCGCTCGTCGTGGTCGCGACGATCACCGGCCTCGTCGTGGCGCTGTTCTTCTTCGCGCTGATGCTCGGCCCGGCCAACCCGTTCCACACCTTGGCGGTCGCGCCGATCGAAGGGCGGGGCCCCAACCCGCTGCTCCAGAACCACGTCCTCATGGCCTTCCACCCGCCGATCCTCTACATGGGGTACGTCGGGTTCACCGTCCCGTTCATGTTCGGCATCGCCGCGCTCGTCACCGGCCGCTTCGGTGAGGGATGGCTGACCGACACCCGCCGGGCGACGCTCGTGGCGTGGGGATTCCTGACCGTCGGCATCATCCTCGGCGCGTGGTGGAGCTACGAGGTGCTCGGGTGGGGCGGGTTCTGGGCGTGGGACCCGGTCGAGAACGCGTCACTGCTCCCGTGGCTCACCGGCACGGCGTTCATCCACTCCGTGATCATCCAGGAGCGGCGCGGGATGCTGCGGGTGTGGAACCTGTCGCTGGTGATCGCGACATTCTGCCTCACGATCCTCGGTACGTTCCTCACGCGGTCGGGCGTGATCGACTCCGTGCACACGTTCACGCAGTCCGACATCGGTCCGTGGCTGCTCGCGTTCCTCGGTGTCGTCGCCGCGACGGGCATCGGGCTGGTCGCGTGGCGCGGCGACCAGCTGCGCGCGCCGGGACGCATCGACTCGGCGGTGTCGCGCGAGTCGGCGTTCCTCGCCAACAACCTGTTGTTCGCGGCGTTGGCGTTCGTCGTGTTGCTCGGCACCGTGTTCCCGTTGATCGCCGAAGCGGTGCGCGGCTCGCGGCTCTCGGTGGGGGAGCCGTACTTCGACCGCATGGCGACGCCGATCGGGCTCGCCCTCCTGTTCCTCATGGCCGCGGCACCGGCGCTGCCGTGGCGCGCGACCGACGGCGACGTCGTGCGCCACCGACTCCTGGTGCCGGCCTGGATCGGCGGGCTCACCATGCTCGCGGCGGTGATCCTGGGCGCCCGCGGCCTGGCCGAGATCCTCGCCTACGGTCTCGGTGCGTTCGCCACCGCCGGGATCGTGCGCCAGTTCGTGCTCGGCATCCGCGGCCGTCGGCGCGCGCTGGGGGAGTCGCGCGCCGTCGCTCTGGGACGCGCCACCCGGTCGAACCCGAGGCTCTACGGCGGCCTCGTCGTGCACTTCGGCGTCGTGCTCATCGCGGTCGTGCTGGCGGCGTCGTCGGCGTACGGCGCCAACCGCGACGTCAAGCTCGAGCGCGGCCAGTCGGCCACGGTGTCGGGCTACACGCTGACCTACCTCGGTTCGCACACCGCGCGCTCCGACCAGAAGGTCACCGTCTCGGCCGACGTGAAGATCGCCAAGGGCGACCGCGTGCTCGGCACCTACTCACCCGCGATCTCCACGTACCCGAACAGCACCGAGGGGATCGGTACGCCGTCGGTGCACACCGGCATCGCCGACGACGTGTACCTCACCTTGATCTCGGCGCGTGATTCGCAGAACCGCATCACCCTGGGCGTGCGGATCAACCCGATGATCGTGTGGCTGTGGATCGGTGGCGGCTTCATGGCCCTCGGCACGATCCTGGCGTTGGCGCCGCGCCTGAAGCGACCGCGGCACGCCGAACCGCGCGCCGGCGGCACCACCGAGCCCGAGGCCCATCCCGAAGACGAGCCCCTCGAAGAGGTCACCGCGTGAAGCACCCGTTACGTTGGGTCGCGCTGGTGGTTGCGATCGTCGTGGTCGTGCTCGGTGTCGTGCTCGCGGTGAACGTGGGCAACGATCCGGAGTCCAGTCGGCAGCAGAGTCCCTTCCTCGGGAAGGCGGTGCCGAACTTCGACCTCCCGACGCTCGACGGCGGCACGGTGTCGAACACGTCGACGGCCGGCAAGGCCATGATCATCAACTTCTGGAACACGTGGTGCACGCCGTGCCGGCAGGAGGCGCCGGCGCTCGAGGAGTTCTACGCGCAGCACGCCGACGACACCGACTTCGTGATGGTCGGCATCGTGCGGGATCCGCAGGAGAGCACCAAGACGATCAAGGCGTACGTGAACGACCACGGAATGAAGTGGACCGTCGCCCTCGACCCCGGTGACCAGGCCGCCCTCGACTTCGCGACGCGAGGTCAGCCCGAGACGCTGGCCGTGTCGCCCAAGGGTGTCGTCGCGGCGTCGAAGTACGGACCGATGAGCGTCGCCGAGCTCGAGACGTTCCTCGCCGCCGCGAGGGCTTACGGATGATCCGGCGGTGGGGACCGTGGATCGGTCTGGCGATCGTGGTGGTGATCGCGCTGGCGGTCGTGCTCTGGCCGAACGGCGACCAGTCGCCCGCGGCGCGCGCCCACGAGCTCGCCACCCAGGTGAAGTGCCCCGAGTGCCAGGGGCTCTCGGTGGCGGAGAGCCAGGCGCCGACGTCGCGCGCGATCCGCGCCGACATCAAGCGGCGCGTCGCCGACGGCCAGAGCGACGCCGAGATCCGTCAGGCGTACGTCGACGACTACGGCGAGGACATCCTGCTCTCACCGCAGAGCTCCGGGATCAGCCTGATCGTGTGGGTGCTGCCCGTGGTGGTGCTCGTCCTCGGCGCCACCGGCATCGTGTTCGCGTTGCGCCGCAACCGCGGCGAACCGCATCTCCACGCGACCGACGCCGACGAGCGGCTGGTGGAACGGGCCCGGGCCGATGACTGACCGTCGCGATGCGGATCGTCGCCGCCACCTCGAAGACGAACGCGACTTCCTCATGCGTTCGCTCGACGACCTCGAGCTCGAACGCGAGAGCGGGGGTATCGACGACGAGTCCTACGCCGAGCTGCACGACGACTACACCGCGCGCGCGGCCGCGGTCATCCGGACGCTGCGCGACGGAGTCGACGTCACGCCGGCGTCCGCACCGCGCTCGCCGGATCGCAGTCGGCGCCGGGCGTTGTTGATCGCAGGGATCGCGTTGTTCGCGGTGCTCGCGGGCGTGTCGCTCGCGTACGCGCTGGGCGCGCGCCTCCCGGGCCAGACCGCGTCGGGCAACTCGACCGCGGCGCCGTCCACCACGAACGCGTCGCAGAAGGCCGTGCTGGCGAGGATCAAGGACCTCGAGGCCAAGGTGAACGCCACGCCCGACGACTACGACCTCCGGTTGCAGCTGGCGCGGGCGTACGAGGAGAACAGCGATCTCGCGAACGCGATCAAGCAGTCCGACGACGCGATCACCATCGACCCGAATCGGCCCGAGGGCCACGCGAACGCGGCGCGGCTGCTGTACCTCGCGTCGGAGCAGGTCGTCGACAAGGACACGCGGGCGCAACTCGTGTCCCAGGCGGTTGCCGGGCTCACCGAGGCGATCCGGGTGGGGCCCGACTACGCCGACGCGTTCTACTTCCGCGCGGTGCTCTACGCGGCGACGCAGGACTTCGCCCGGTCGCAGATCGACCTGCAGTACTACCTGAGCAAGGCACCGACCGGGCAGTGGGCCGACAACGCGCGACAGCTGTTGTCGCAGGTCACGACGGCACTCGAAACACCGTCGACTACGGTGCCCCCGACCAGCTCGACCACGCCGGCGACGAGGAAGAAGTGATCATGGCGCAGCCCCCCGAATACGAGATCGACGACACCAAGAGCTACCGGGCCACCATCACCACCGACCGCGGCACGATGGTCGCCGAGCTCGACCCGAAGCTCGCGCCGAACACCGTGAACCACTTCGTGGCGCTGGCGCGCCAGGGGTTCTACGACGGTCTCACCTTCCACCGCGTCGAGCCCGGCTTCGTGATCCAGGGCGGCGACCCCGACGGCCGCGGCACCGGCGGGCCCGGCTACAAGTGGGACGACGAGCCCGTGCTCGGCGAGTACACGCTCGGTGCGCTGGCCATGGCGAACGCGGGGCCCAACACCAACGGCTCGCAGTTCTTCGTGTGCATCGCCGACTGCACCCGCAACCTCGCGAAGAGCTACAACCTCTTCGGCTATGTCACCAGCGGCACCATGGACGTCGCGCTGGCGACGCAGAAGGGCGACGTGATGCGCAGTGTCGTCATCGAGGAGCTCGACGCGTAGGTTGATCGGCATGAGTGGCGACGCGGGGATCTTCGGACCCGACAGTGTCGCGTGGCGCATCCACGCGGATCCGGCGATGCTCGTCGGCGGGTTGCGGGCGCTGCTCGTGCAGGCGCTCGAGCCGCGAGCGATGGCCGCGGTCGACCAGCACAGCAAGTTCCGTGAAGACCCGTGGGGTCGGCTCGAACGCACCACGAACTTCGTGCTCGCGACGACGTACGGCGACACCGCAGCCGCGGAAGCCGCGGCCGCGCGCGTGCGCAAGGTGCACGAACACATCCACGGTGTCGATCCGGTCACCGGCGAGCGGTATGCGGGAAGCGATCCCGACCTGCTGCTCTGGATCCATGCGGTCGAGGTCGACTCGTTCCTGCTCGCGTACCGCACCTACGCGGGTCGCCTCAGCAGCGCCGACGGCGACCGGTACGTCTCCGAGATGGCGCGCGTCGCCGAGATGGTCGAGCTCCCGCCCGGGCGCGCGCCGAAGACCGAAGGTGAGTTGCGCGACTACCTGCGGTCGGTGCGCGGGCTGCGCCTGACGCCCGCCGCAGTCGACGGCCTGCGGGTCGTCCTGTTCCCGCCGATGGAGCTCAAGTACCGGCCGTTGTGGGCGATCCCCACCACGGCCGCGGTCGCGATCCTGCCCGGCTACGCACGACGGCTGTACCACATCCCGTGGTTCCCGCCGGCCGCGCTGTCGGTGCGGACCGCGGTGTTCGCGCTCAGCCGGGTGCTGAACCTGGTGACCCCGACGCCGCCGGCGCTGCGGGAAGCGCGCGAGCGAGTGCACGGGCGCGCCGCCGCGTGATGAAGTACGTCGCCGTGGCGGCGACGATGGCGACGACGAGGATCACGCCGAGCACTTCGTTGGGCACGTCGAGCAACTTCAGACCCGTGAGCGCGAGCACCAGCACGAGGATCGGGCGGATGATCGCGTCGGGGGCACGGCTCGAGATGTGCGCCCCGATGATCACCCCGGGCACGCTGCCGATGAGCAGCGAGCTCGTGAGCCCGAACTCGAACTCTCCCCAGATGAGATGGCCGATCGCGGCAGCGACCACGAGCGGCACCGCCTGGACGAGGTCGGTCCCGACGAGCTCCCTGGACGAGAGCGTCGGGTAGAGCAACATCAGTGCCACGATCATGAGGGAGCCCGACCCGACGGAGGTCATGCCCACGATGGTTCCGCCGAGGAAACCGATGGTCAGGGTCGCGGCGCGCTTCACCTGCACGCGCAGCGCGTCGTCGCCCTCGACGCCCGGCCCGCGGTGGCTGCTCAGGTATCCACGCACCACCATCGCGCTCGCAGCGACGAGGAGCACGATTCCCAGAACCGTCTTGATGGTGTCACCGACGTCGCCACTCAGGTGCGACACGACGTACGAGCCGATGAGCGCGCCGGGCACGGAGCCGAGGGCGAGCCACTTCACCAGTCCGGTGTGCACGGTGCCGCGACGGAAGTGGATGCCGCCACCGATCGGCTTCATCACGACGGCGGCGACGAGGTCGCTCGAGACGGCGGCCAGCGGCTCGATGCCGAATCCGATCACCAGGATCGGCGTCATCAGCGCCCCGCCGCCCATGCCGGTGAGGCCGACCACGACACCGACGATGAGGCCTGCGAGGGCAATGCCCAGGTCGATGTCCACGTGGCGCGTCCCGCGAAAGGCAACTGAACTAGTCGACATTGTAGGATTTGGTGCGACGGAACGTCAAGGCGGAGGCGGACGGTGAAGGTCACAGCGAAGGCCGACTACGCGGTGCGGGCCGTGCTCGAACTGGCGACGGCCGACGGCGGGCTCGTGAAGGCCGATCGCATCGCCGAGGCGCAGGCGATCCCGCGCCACTTCCTCGACAACATCCTGACGGACCTCCGCCGAGCCGGCATCGTGGCCACGCACCGGGGCGCCGACGGCGGTTCGCGCCTCGCCCGCCCGGCGAAGGACATCACCCTCGCCGACGTCATGCGCGCGATCGAGGGTCCGCTCGCCGCGGTGCGTGACATCCGCCCGGAGTCGCTGTCGTACGACGGCCCCGCCGAGCGGCTCCCCGAGGTGTGGATCGCGGTCCGGGCCGCGCTCCGCGGTGTGCTCGAGCGGGTGACGGTCGCCGACGTCGCGGCGGGTCGTCTGCCGCGGCGGATCGTGCGGTTGACCGAGGACCCGGAGGCGTGGAAGGCGCACTGACGGGCGTACGATCGTTGGTATGACTGTCGGTCCCACCACCCCCCTCGAACTCGTCGAGACCGCCTACTCCCGCTACCCGCGGGCCCTGGGCGACGCCCGTCGACGACTCGGACGACCGCTGACGTTCGCCGAGAAGGTCCTGTTCGCCCACGCCGACGACCCGGCGACGGTCGGGATCGACCGCGGGGTCGACTACGCCGACTACCGGCCCGATCGCGTCGCCATGCAGGACGCCACTGCGCAGATGGCGCTGCTGCAGTTCATGACCGCGGGCCTGCCGACCGTGCAGGTGCCGAGCACGGTCCACTGCGACCACCTCATCCAGGCCCGGGTGGGCGCCGACTCCGACCTGAAGAACGCGCTCGACGTGAATTCGGAGGTCTACGAGTTCCTGCGCACGGTGTCGGCGAAGTACGGCATCGGGTTCTGGAAGCCGGGGTCCGGGATCATCCACCAGGTCGTGCTCGAGCAGTACGCGTTCCCGGGCGGGATGATGATCGGTACCGACAGCCACACGCCCAACGCGGGTGGCCTCGGCATGGTCGCCATCGGCGTCGGTGGTGCCGACGCGGTCGACGTGATGGCGGGCTGGCCGTTCAACACGCGCGTCCCGAAGGTGATCGGGGTGCACCTGCGTGGCGAGCTCTCGGGCTGGGCCGCAGCGAAGGACGTCATCCTGAAGGTCGCCGGGATCCTCACCGTGAAGGGTGGCACCGGCGCGATCGTCGAGTACTTCGGTCCCGGCGCGGAGTCGATCTCGGCCACCGGCAAGGCGACCATCTGCAACATGGGTGCCGAGATCGGTGCCACCTGCTCGCTGTTCCCGTACGACGCCCGGTCGGCCGCGTACCTGAAGTCCACCGGCCGGGAGGCGCTGGCCGACCTCGCCGATGCGCACGCCGAGCACCTGCGCATCGACCCCGAGGTGATGGACGATCCGGAACGGTTCTTCGACCGCGTCATCGACATCGAACTCGACGAGCTCGAGCCGCATCTCGTCGGTCCGCACACGCCCGACCTCGACCGTCCGATCTCCGAGGTGGGGCAGGCGGCGCGCGAGGAGGGCTACCCGGTCGACATCAGCTACGCGCTGGTCGGGTCGTGCACCAACTCGTCGTACGAGGACATCGGGCGCGCTGCCCACGTCGCTCGTCAGGCCAAGGCCGCAGGGCTGACGGTGAAGACGCCACTGCTCATCACGCCGGGTTCCGAGCAGGTGCGCGCCACCATCGAGCGCGACGGCCTGCTGGCCGACCTCGAGGCGATCGGGGCCACCGTGCTGGCCAATGCGTGCGGGCCGTGCATCGGCCAGTGGCAGCGCGACGACATCCAGAAGGGCGAGACGAACACCATCGTGTCGTCGTTCAACCGCAACTTCCCCGCCCGCAACGACGGCAATGCCGCCACGCTGTCGTTCATCGGCTCGCCCGAGACCGTCACCGCGATGGCCCTCACCGGTCGGCTCGACGTCGACTTCGTGCGCCAGCCGGTCGTGGCGCCGGACGGCACCGAGGTGCAGCTGACCGCGCCGTCGGCCGACGAGCTGCCGGCCAAGGGCTTCGACCCCGGGGAGTCGGGGTTCCAGCCGCCGGCGGCCGACCCGTCGTCGGTCGAGGTCGTGGTGGCGCCGGGATCCGAGCGGCTGGAGCTGCTCGCGCCGTTCCCAGCGTGGGACGGTCAGGACTTCACCGGGATGCAGGTGCTGATGAAGGCGGTCGGGAAGTGCACCACCGACCACATCTCGCCCGCGGGTCCGTGGCTGCGGTACCGCGGCCACCTCACCAACATCTCCGGCAACCTCTTCATCGGTGTGAACAACGCGTTCGCGCTCGACCCGCCCGGCTCGGGGGTCGACGTGCGCAACGGTGCGATCGTTCCGTTGCCCGAGCTCGCCAAGCTCTACAAGGACGCCGGGATCTGGTGGGTCGCGATCGGTGACGAGAACTACGGCGAAGGTTCGTCGCGTGAGCACGCGGCGATGGAGCCGCGGTACATGAACGGGCGCGCGGTGATCGTGCGGTCGTTCGCCCGCATCCACGAGGCGAACCTCAAGAAGCAGGGCGTGCTCGCGCTGACCTTCGCCAACCCGGACGACTACGAGCGGATCCAGGCGACTGACACCATCGACGTCGTCGGCCTCGCCGAGCTCGCGCCGGGGCGCCCGGTCGAGGTGGTCGTGCACCACGCCGCCGGTTCGGCCGACACCATCACCACCACCCACACGATGTCCGACGAGCACATCGCCTGGTTCCGGGCCGGCTCCGCCCTCAACGTGCTGCGCGGAGGCTGACGGCCCTACGAACTGAGTTCCGCCAGCGCCGCGAGCTCGGCTTGGCGGCCGACGTACCAGGCCCACACGCGATCGTGATCCTTGCTCGCCCGGATGAGGTCGGACATCCGATCTCGTCCGAGGCGGTCGGTCCAGAAGATCACGTACTGATCGCAGATCGACTGCATCTGCTTCGGCGCGGGACGCTCGAGCACGCGTCGCTGGTCGGCGACGGTCGCCGGCTGCCCGCCGGCACGGACGTCTCGTAGGAATTCGGGACCGGCCGCGGCGGCCAGTGCCTGGACGGCGAAGGCGTTGAGCGAGACGCCGCTCTCGGAGGCCGACGCCCGGAGTGCATCGCGCAGCGCCGGCGCCATGCGGAGGTAGAGAACTGCTGCCATGGGCGGACCGTACGCCCGGCCTGTGACACTCAAGCGCGCCGACGCGTGTGTTGTGTCGTCCTGGAGGGAGTGCTTGCACCGGCGCTTGCGCATGTGCTTGCACGGGTGCTTGCTCCGGCGCTAGCAGTGACTCTGGAACGACACCGTGCTCGCGGTGGTGCGGCGGAGCTGGAGCTCGGTCGGCTCGGCGCAGCAGAACCAGCTCTCGGTGAGGCGGGGGCGACCGGTGGTGATCGCGGAGAGGTCGACCGGCGGCGCGCCCACCGCTTCCCGCACCCGCCCGTAGAGGTCGACCGCGTCGCCGTCGTCCTCGACCAGCGTCGCCAGCACACGCTGGAGCTCGTCCATCGCCGGATCGTCGGAGGCCCACTCGTACGTGGAACGTTCGTCGTTCCACTCGCCGAGGTGCCGCTCGAGGTCGGGATGCCCGAGCAGCAGCGAGCCGCGCGGGAGCAGCAGCCGAACGGTGTACTGCACCGGGTCGACGCTGCCGACGAGGTCGTGCTCGTGCACGAAGTCGAGCAGCGCGATCAGGTCGTCGCGCGTGGTCCACGGTGTGAACGGCAGCCACGACGGCCGCACGTCGATGCCTGACGCCCGCAGAATGTCGACCGCGTGTGCCGCGTCGGCCGTGGTGTGGCCCTTGTCGAGTCGGGTGAGCATCGCGTCGTCGACCGATTCGAACGCGGAGACCACGAACACGCATCCGGCATCGGCGAACTCGGGCCACACCGATTCGTGGCGCAGACCGCCATACCGGAGACCGCCATACCGGAGAACGTGCTCGACCTTGACCGTGCAGTCGAACGTGACCTCGGGGAACCGCTCGTGCATCGCCTGCACCACCCGCCGTGAATGCGGAGGGGCGTTGAGGAAGTCGGGATCGCCGAAGGTGAGGTGCTGCGCGCCCGCCGCGACCAGCTGCGCGATGTCGGCGAGCACCGCGTCCTCGTCGAGGCGTTGGACGCGGCCGTCGTAGACCACGGGTACCGGGCAGTGCCGGCACCGGTGCGCGCACCCGTGCGAGGCCAGCACCCCGCCGACCAGCCGCTGCTCGCCACCGATCTCGAGCCGGGCGTACTGGTCGAGCGGCAGGAGGCCGTCGCGCACCGGGAGGTCTGCGTCCCATGCGACCGGCGTGGCGAAGTCGGTGCACTGATCGGCGTAGAGACCGAACGCCCGCACCGGGCGGTCGATCCCCTGGGCCAGGTCGCGTGCCAACCGGGTGGCGGTGTGCATGGGCACCGAGAACCCGACCTCGTCGGCCCAGTCGGCGAGCTCGGGCCGCCAGGGCTCGACCGACACGTCGATCGTGCGCACGTCGTGCCCGAGGCCCTGCAGATGGGCCACCGCGCCCCCGAGGCTCCGCGGTTGCTGCCCGAGCTCGTAAGTGGCGACGAGGAGGATGCGCACCGCTCCAGGCTAAGGGGTGGCCTCGATGTCGATCCCGAGTGCCGCGTGCGCGGCGCGCAACGACGCCTCGACGTCGGCCGGGGTCTCGCCGCGTGCGAACACGAACCCGAGGTAGCGGTCACCTTCGGGGAGCGGCACGACCGGTCGGCCGCGCGGCACGGTGATCTCGAGCCCGGTCACGCCGGGGACGGCGCGTGCTGCGTCCTGGCCGTCGACTGCGCGCAGCACACCGGCGCGCGGGATCGGCAGCATCATCACGCCCGACGCGGCTCGCTCGCGCGCCATGTCGTCGAGAGGCATGCTCAGCGCATGGCGCAAGATCAGCTCCTCCAGCGCGATGCCGGCGCCGAAGCGCAGCGCCCGAGCGCACAAGCCGCCGATCGAACGCGCTGCCACCTCGATCACCCACACGCGCGTGTCGTCGATGCGCACCTCCGCGTGCACCGGCCCTTCGACCAACCCGATCGCGGCGCACGCGCGACCGGTGACGTCGTGCACGCGCGCCAACGTGTGCGCGTCGAGGCGCGACGGTGTGACGTAGATCGTCTCCTCGAAGTACGGCCCGACGAGCGGATCGGGCTTGTCGAACACCGCGAGCACGTCGAGCGCCCCCGTGCACAGGATCCCCTCGACTGCGACCTCCACCCCCGGCACGTACGCCTCGACCAGGAGCGGGCCGTCGGCGATCACGCGCACGCGGGCCCGCGCCGCGCGCGCCGCGTCGGCGTCGTCGGCCCGGATCACGCCCTGGCTCCCCGAACGGCCGATGGGCTTCACGACGACCGGGAACCCCAGGTCGGGCAGGTCGTCGTCGTCGTCGATCACCGCGAACGCGGGTTGAGGCACCTCACCCGCGGCCAACGCCGCGCGCATCGCCGCTTTGTCGCGGGTGGCCGCCGCCGCCGCCGGTGGGTTGTGTGGGAAGCCCAACCGCTCGCCCGCGGTGGCGGCGACGAGCACGCCCTGGTCGTCGACCGCGACCACCGCGTCGACCGCCGCGCGCGCGTCGAGCGCGACGATCACGTCGGCCGCCGCCTCGGGATCCCCGAGCGGTACCACCACCGCCCGATCGCCCATGTCGCCCGCCAGCGCCTGTTGCTCCTCGGATCCGACCACGACGTCGACGCCGAGGCGGGCGGCGGCGCGGACGAAATCCGGCGCCCGGTAGGTCGAGGTCGGGAGTAGGAGGAGAACGCGCGGCACGCCCCTATCATGATCGGTATGAGCGAGGTGCTGACCATCACCGAGGAAGCCCGCAGCAAGGTGCTGGAGGTGCGGGCGGCGGAAGCCGACGCCGCCACGCTCGCGCTCTGGGTCGAGGTCAACGGCGAGTCGGCCGGCGCCTTCACGTACCTCATGGAGTTCCGCCCCGTCGCCGACCTCGGTGACGACGTGCTGATCCAGCACCACGACGACCTCCCGGTGGCCATCCCCGCCGCGAGCGTCGACCAGCTCCGGGGCGCGACGCTCGAGTTCAACGGCGGGATGGTGATGCAGAACCCGAACCGGCCGCTCCCGCCGGCGGCGCGCATCGCCAACCGTCCCGAGGCGGATCTCTCCGGTGAGGTCGCGCAGCGCGTGATCCAGGTGCTCGAGGAGCAGATCAACCCGGCGATCGCGTCGCACGGCGGCCACGCCGATCTGGTCGCGGTCGAGGACAACATCGCGTACCTGCGCCTCGGTGGCGGTTGTCAGGGTTGCGGCATGGCCGCGGTCACCCTGAGCCAGGGCATCGAGGTCGCCATCCTCGACATGGTCCCGGAGATCACCGAGGTGATCGACGTCACCGACCACGCGTCGGGCGCGAACCCGTTCTACGAGGCCGCCAAGAAATAGCTAGCCCGCTGCCGAAGAGAATCGCAGCGCGTCCTCGGCCGCGTACTTGGCGACCGCGCTGTCGGCGCCGGCGTGCTGTTCGATCGACGCCACGATCTCGGGCAGCTGGGCGGCGGGGATCGCGCAGGTCATCTCGGTGGGCGGCATGCCCGTGCGCACCCGGCTCAGCGCGCACCCCACGCTCGCTGCCGGCACACCTTCTTCTTTGGCGACCGCGACGATGTGACACTGCGGCTTGCCCTCGATGCGCAGGCCCGGGATCGCATCCGACAGCACCATGAGCTGGCGACCGGTGAGGCGCAGGAACACGACGTCGGGGTCGACCGGGGTGTCGGCCAGCGGACCGTAGGTGACCGCACCCGGCTTCTCGCGCACGATCGGGATCTGCGGGACGACGTCCATCGTGACCCAGCCGGAGTCGAGCAGCGCGGCGACGTCGGAGTTGTCCGCCACTTCCTCCAACGACGTGAAACCGTGGGTGAGGCTGCCCACGCTGCAGTTGCCGTGGTCCTCGGCGACGGTGCCGAAGGTGCGGTCGGCCGCCTTCATCCAGAACACGCACCCCGCGGGCACACGACCCGTGCGGCCGTCGGGCAGCGGCTCGGGCATCGGGTCGTCGAACATCGCGACGCCGGGGAGGGGCGTGTCGGAGAACGTGATCGCCAACGGCGCGGCACCCAGGTGGAGGGTGTCGGTGAGCGCAGCGGAGAGAGCGGGCCAGTCGTTGGTGGTGGTCATGTGGCGCAGCTTACCGACGCAGCTTATTTCCGAAGGGCCCGCAGTGATTCGACGACCGCGGGGAACACGTCGAGGAACGCGTCGACGTCGGCGTCGGTCGACGACCACCCGACGCTCGCCCGCAGCGAGCGGTCGGCGTCGACGCCCATCGCGGTGAGCACCGGCGACGGTTCGAGCGTCTCACTCGAGCACGACGACCCCGAGTGCACGGCCACCCCGCGCTGGTCGAGGGCGAGCAGGATCGGCTCGGCTTCGACGCCGTCGACCCCGAGGCACACCAGATGCGGCAGGCACTCGACCGGATCGCCCAGTCGTTCGACCCCGGAGACGCGCGCGACCGCGTCGCGGGCCAGCCGGTCGGAGAGCGCACGCTCGCGCGCCTCGTCGTCGCCCGCGTCGAGCGTGGCGGCACCGAAGCCGACGATGGCAGGCACGTCTTCGATGCCGGCGCGCCGGGCGCGCTCCTGCGCGCCGCCCACCACGAACGGCGGGAACCGCAGGCCGCGCCGCACCAGGAGCGCGGCCGCACCCTTGGGGCCGCCGAAGGTGTGGCCGGTCACCGAGCAGAGGTCGGCGCCGAGCGCGGCGAAGTCGACGGTGACGTGCCCGGCGGCGGCACACGCGTCGACGTGCACGACCGCGTCGCCGTGCGCGCGCACTCGCTCGATCACGGCCGCCGCGGGCTGCAGCGTGCCCACCTCGTGGTTGGCCAGCTGCACCGAGACCAGCACGGTGTCGGGCCGGAGCGCGGCGGCGACCTCGTCGGCATCGAACCGCCCGACGCGGTCGACACCGACGATGCTCACCTCGGTCGCGCCCCGCGCCACCGCTTCGAGCACCGACGAGTGCTCGACCGCGGTCGTGACCACGTGGCCGCCGCCGCTCCGGGCGAGCGCGCCCCACACCGCGGTGTTGACCGCTTCGTCGCCACTGGCGGTGAAGACGACCTCGCACGGTCGCGCGCCGAACCGTGCTGCCACCTGCTCGCGCGCGACCTCGACCGCAACGCGTGTGGCGTGTCCCTCGGCGTGGAGGCGCCCCGGGTCGCCGTGATGCTCGCGCAGGTACGGGAGCATCGCCTCGAGCGCGACGGGTCGCAACGGCGACGCCGACGCGTGGTCGAGGTAGGCGCGCGCCACGCAGTGTCCTTCAGCAGCAGGCGTCAGACGCGAGCGACGCAGTGGTCGCCGCCGTCGGGGCGGCTGGTCTCGAACTGCGGTGAGGTCTCGCCGTAGAGGCCGGCGAGCATGCCGCGGATCATCCCGCGATCGAGGGCGCACACGACGTGCGGGTAGGCCTGCGCGGTCTCGCCGAAGGGGCAGCACTCGGACACGATGGCCAGGCCACCGTCGCGCGCTTCGGTGTGCGCGGCGAACCCGTGCGCGGTGAGCGCGTCGGCGACGGCGGTGAGCGCGGCCCGCACCGACCGGTGACCTTCGGTCGGGTCCATGCGCGACGCCAGCGTCATGCCGTAGTCGAAGCCGACCTCGTCGGCCAGCACCTCGGCCTGCGCGTGACCGAGCGCGTCGAGCGCGCGTGCGAGCAGCCCACCGAGGAGGTCGTCGTGCTTCAGGGGGAGTGCGAGCGTCGCGTCGAGTGGGCCGGCGAGGTAGTGCTTCGACGGGCGACCCGCGGCGCGCGCCGGACCGTCGACCGTGGGCTTGGCGATCTCGACCACGAGGTAGCCGCCACCGGCGAGCTTCTCGAGGTGGTGGCGGGCGACGTTGGGGTGGAGCTCGAAGTGCTCGGCCACCGCGCCGGCGGTGACCCCGGTGGCGCCGGCGTCGCGGGCGAAGAGGTAGATCTCGCGCCGGGTGGGGTCGCCGAACGCGTTCGTGACCGCGCTCACCACCGAGTTGAACTCGTCTGCGGTGAGGGCTTCGGACTCCATCCCACCTATTCTACCTATGCCGGTAGTGGAAATCCGTTGGAGCGCCCGCATGGCCGAAGCACTCGACGTCCAGGCCGCCCTGGCGGCGGTCGAGGAGCCCGAACTCCGCCGCTCGATCGTCGAGCTGGGCATGGTGCAGGGCGTGGCCGTCGACGGCAAGACGGCCGTGATCGCCATCGCCGCACCGCTCCCGGGTGACGCCTCCCGGGCCGAGCTCTCCCGCCGCGTGGTCGAGGCGGTCGGTGAGGTGCCGGGCATCGAGCGGGTCGACGTCGACCTCCGCGACATGGACGACGACGAGGTCGTCGCCCTCGCCCGCCTCCTGAAGGGCGCCCCGCCGGCCAATCCGCTCCAGGTCGTCGACGCGTCGCAGGCCGGCCAGCGGGCCGCCGCCCCCCGGGTGAACCCGTTCACCGACTCGCGCACCCGGATCCTGGCGATCTCCTCGGGGAAGGGCGGCGTCGGGAAGTCGTCGGTCACCACCAACCTCTCGGTCGCGCTCGCCGAGCGCGGGCACCGCGTCGCTGCGGTCGACGCCGACGTGTGGGGCTTCTCCATGCCGCGCATGCTCGGCATCTCCGCACCGCCCGGTCTCATCGACGACGTGATCATCCCGCCCGAGGCCCACGGCGTGCGCCTCATCTCGATGGGCTTCTTCGCCCGCGAGGACCAGGCGGTCATCTGGCGCGGCCCGATGTTGCACAAGGCGCTCGAGCAGTTCCTCACGGACGTCTACTGGGGTGAGGTCGACTACCTGGTCGTCGACATGCCGCCCGGCACCGGCGACATCTCGTTGTCGATCGCGGAGTTCCTCCCGCGCGCCGAGGTGCTCGTGGTCACGACGCCGCAGGCGGCCGCGCAACGCGTCGCGCAGCGTGCCGCGGCGATGGCCGAGAAGGTCGACCTGCAGGTGATCGGCGTCATCGAGAACATGTCGTGGTTCACCGGCGACGACGGCAAGCGCTACGAGCTCTTCGGCGCCGGTGGTGGCGAGGAGCTCGCCGGCGAGCTCGGTGTGCCTCTGCTCGCACAGATCCCGTTGGTGCCCGACCTCCGCGCCGGCGGCGACGTCGGTCGTCCGATCGTGGCCACCGAGCCCGACGGCGAGGTCGCGCAGGTGTTCCGCACGCTCGCCGAGCGGCTCGACACCGACCTGGCGCCGAAGCGGATCTACAACCCCGAGTTGAAGATCAACTAGCTGAGCTCTCGCTCAGCGGAGCGCGTCGAGCAGCTCGAGGCGCAACGAGTCGTCGGCGCGGTGCGGCGTGTAGAACGACAGGCGCGTCGCCGCCGTCCAACGCTGGCGCAACTGCTGCGCGACGGTGGGCACGTCACCGATCGCGGCGAAGGTGTGGACGACGTCGTCGTCGATGAGGTCGGCCATCTCCTTCCACTGGCCTTCCTTCGACATGCGCGTCAGCTCGGGTTGCAGATCACCCCAGCCGTGGTGCTCGAGCACCCCCCGGTACGCGGGCGTCGACGCGTAGAACGCGATCTGCTCCTTGGCGCCGCGGATCGCGGCCGCGAGCTCCTCCTCGGTGCGGCCCATGCAGGTGAACGCCGGGCCCGCGATCGCGAACCCGTCCAGCGAGTCATGCCCCGCCTTCGCCCGACCACGCGACAACGCGGGCAGCGTGACCTCCTGCAGGTACGAGGGCGTGGTGAACCCGTGGAAGAAGAAGCCGTCGCACACCTCGCCGGCGACCTCGGTCATCAGCTTGCCGACCCCCGCCAGGTAGACGGGCGGCGCGCCCCACTCGTGCGCCGACGGCGAGAAGAACGGCGTCATCAGGGTGTGCGTGTAGAAGTCGCCCTGGAAGTCGAGCTTCTCCCCGTCCTGCCAGCTCGCCCAGATCGCCCGCAGCGCGGCGACGAACTCCCGCATCCGCGCCGCCGGGTGCGACCACGGCATCGAGAACCGTCGCTCGATGTGCGGCTTCACCTGCGAACCCAGGCCGAGCACGAAGCGACCCTCCGAGTACCGGGCGAGGTCGAACGCGGTGTTGGCGAGCGTCATCGGGGTGCGTCCGAACGCGATGGCGATCGACGTGCCGAGCGTGACCCGCTCGGTGGCCTCCGCTGCCTGCAACAGCTGGAGGAAGGGATCGTGCTGGGTCTCGCCCGTCCACAACCCCGCGTAGCCGGCGGCTTCGCTCGCCGCCGCCGATGCCTTCACGTCGCCGAAGGTACCGCCCAGTCCCGCGTCGATCAGCACGTCAGCCTCCGAAGTCGATGAGTGACGCCCGCAGCAGCTCCACCTCACCGGCGGTGAGGCCGTGCGAGAGCAGGTACGGCTCGAAGCCGCCGTGCTCGGCGCGCAGCCAGGCGAGCGCCTCGCGCATGGTCTCGGCGTCGGCGGTCATGAAACGGTCGGCGGGCGGACGTCCGGTGCCTTCGGCGCGCCGTTGGGCGCGGGCGCGCAGCTCGTCGAGCGCCGCCGAGGTCTGCGCGTAGTCGGCGACGATCTCCTCGTCGTCGACCCGCAGGAGCCCGAGCACGGTCGCCGCGATCAGCCCGGCGCGGTCCTTGCCCGCCGCGCAGTGGAACACCACCGGGTGGTTCGCCGGTTCCGCGATCACCTGCATCACCTCGACGAACTGCGGGCCCGCGCTCATGAGGATGAAACGGTAGAGGTCGACCAGCGTCATCGTCTCCCACTCGAAGCCCGACTGCTCGCGCTTGGCCGGATCGATGAGCGGGACGTGGTGGATGGTCGCGCCGGCGTCGCGCATCGGGTGGTTCGGGTACGCGTCGACCTCGGTGGCGCCGCGCAGGTCGACGACCGTGCGCACACCGCGCTGCTCGATCAGGTGCTCGACGTCGGACGCATTGACGTGGGCGAGCGAGTCGCTGCGGAAGACGCGACCGTGACGCACCGGACCGTCGGGCGTCGCGTGGCCGCCGAGATCCCTGAAGTTGACGATGCCGGAGATCGCCGCGGGGGAGGAGTCGGACATCGCCGGAGACTATGCCCGGTAGCCTCCGGGTCATGCACGTGCTGGTCATCGGCGGGACCGGTCCGACGGGGATTCCGCTCGTCCGGGGGCTGCTCGACCGCGGCCACCGCGTCACCATTCTCCACCGGGGCACCCACGAGCGGGCCGAGACCCCCGCCGCCGTCGAACACCTCCACGCCGACCCGTTCGACGAGGAGGCGCTGCGCGACGCGTTGCACGGCAAGCGGTACGACGTCACCTACGCGATGTACGGCCGGCTCCGGAAGATCGCCGAGGTGATCACGGGGCACACCGGACGCCTCATCTCGGTCGGAGGGGTGCCCGCGTACCGCGGCTGGATGAACGCGTGGGCGTACGACCCGCCCGGCCTGCCGGTGCCGATCGGTGAGGACGCCCCCACGGTCGACGCGCCGGACGACGACGAGAAGGGCTACCGCATCGTCCGGACGGAGGAAGCGGTGTTCGCCGCGCACCCCGACGCCACCCATTTCCGCTACCCGTACGTGTACGGGCCGTACCAGCTCACGCCGCGCGAATGGATCGTCGTGCGCCGCGTGCTCGACGGCCGCGATCGCATCGTCGTCGCCGACGACGGCCTGACCCTTCACCACCACGGGTACACCGAGAACATCGCCCACGCCTTGCTGCTCGCGCTCGACCACCCCGACGCTGCCGCGGGGAAGCTGTTCAACATTGCCGACGAAGAGGTGCTGTCGGTCCGGCAGGTGGTAGAGATCATCGCGGCCGCGCTCGACCACCGGTTCGAGATCGTGTCGATGCCCTACGACCTCGCGGTCCCGGCCCGCCCGCTGCTCGCGCAACCGCTGCCGACCCACCGGGTGCTCGACCTCACCCGCGTGCGCACCGATCTCGGGTACCGTGACGTGTCACCCGCCCGGGAAGCGTTGGCCACCACCGCCCGGTGGCTCGTCGCCAATCCGCTCCACGGCTCCACCGAGGAGTACACGCTCACCGATCCGTTCGACTACGCGGCGGAGGACCGGCTCATCGACGCGTGGCACTCGGCCCGCGCCGCGATGCCGGCGCTCGAGTACGACCCGGAGCCCCGCTACGGGCTCGCGTACAGCGGGCCCGGTGGTCGGCCGCGTTCGAAGCCGGCGTTCGAGGCCTGACGGGTCACGACCGGCCACTAGATTCGGCGCCATGGAACTTCGCATCGGTGTCGTGCACACGCCCAAGGAGCTCAACCTCGAGCTCGAAGGAACCGCCGACGAGGTCGTCGGCATGATCGACGCGGCGATGGCCGACGGCACTCCGATGGTGTGGGTCACCGACACGAAGGGGCGCCGCGTGGGCATCCCGATCGAGCGGATCGCGTACGTCGAGGTCGACGAAGACGGAGCGAACAAGCGCGTCGGCTTCGGGCGCTAGCCAAGCGCCAGGCCTGACGTGATGGGCCCCGCGCCCGCACTGCTCGACCGCCGGCTGCTCTTCTTCACGGGGAAGGGCGGCGTCGGCAAGAGCACCGTCACCGCGGCCACTGCGCTGCTCGCGGCCGAGTACGGCAAGCGGGTCCTGTTGGTCGAGGTCGACGCCAAGAACAACCTCACCGCGCTGTTCGAGCACGCCCCGGTCGGCTTCGAGCCCCGTCAGGTGCATCCCGGCATCTTCGCGATGCAGATGGACACCGAGGCCTCGCTGCGCGAGTACCTCAAGGTGCAGGCGAAGGTCCCGGTGTTCGGGCGCATCGGCCCGATGGCGCGCGCCTTCGACTTCGTGGCCACCGCCGCGCCCGGCGTCAAGGAGATCCTCACCGTCGGCAAGGTGTGCTGGGAGCTCAAGGAGTCGTTGGCCGGCCGCGCCGACTGGGACCTCATCGTCGTCGACGCCGCCGCCACCGGCCACGTGATCAGTCAGCTCGACGCCCCGACCGCCATCCAGGACCTCGTGCAGGTCGGGCCGATCCGCAACCAGACCGGCTGGATGGTCGAGCTGCTCTCCGATCCCGCGCTCACCGCGCTCAACGTCGTGACCTCACCGGAAGAGATGCCGGTCAACGAGACCATCGAGCTGGTGGCGCGTGCCCGCAAGGAGCTGAACGTGCCGCTCGGCGTGGTCATCGTGAACCGCGTGCTGCCGGAGCTGTTCACCCACGCCGACGAAGCGGTGTTCGACGCGCTCCGCGAGCCGGGGCCCGACGCGGTGCTCCGCGAGCACGCGGGAGAGGGCGCGACCGCGGTGCTCGACGCCGCCCGCCTGGCGGTCTCCATGCGCAGGAGCCGCTCGGTCCACCTCGGATCGTTGCGCGAGCAGGTCGACCTCCCGTTGCTGCTCCTGCCGTACCTGTTCGTGCGCGACCACGGCCTGCGGGTCACGCGCATGGTGGCCGAGGCGCTCGGTCAGGAGCTCGGATGACCGGCGAGACCCCGTCGCTCGCCGCGCTGCTCTCGACCCGGGAGGTCGTGGTGTTCTGCGGCTCCGGCGGCGTCGGCAAGACGTCGGTGGCGGCCGCGTCTGCGCTCACCGCCGCCGCCCGCCTGGGCGGCAAGGTGCTCGTGCTCACCATCGACCCGGCCAAGCGTCTGGCCGACGCCCTCGGGCTCGAGGCGTTCGGCAACGTGGCGCGGCGCGTGCCGCTCGACGCGTACGCCGAGCTGGGCGTCGAACCGCGCGGCGAGCTGTGGGCGGCGATGCTCGACACCAAGCGGTCGTGGGACGAGCTCGTGCTGCGGCACGCGCCCGACGAGGCGACGGCGTACCGCATCCTCGACAACCGGATGTACCACAACGTCACCAGCCGCTTCGTGCAGAGTCACGACTACATCGCGATGGAGCGTCTCTACGAGGTGCACGCCAGCGGGGAGTACGACCTGATCATCATCGACACGCCCCCCACCCGGAACGCGATCGACTTCCTCGAAGCGCCGGCGCGCATGGCCGACTTCTTCGGTGGGCGGTTGCTCCGGTGGCTCACCATGCCGTACCGCATCGGCGGCGGTCGTGGCGGGCGCATGTTCAACGCCGCCAGCCGGCCCTTCTACCAGATGGCCGACCGCGTGCTCGGCAGTCAGTTCCTGCAGGACATCGCCGAGTTCTTCCTCAACTTCCAGTCGATGTACGGCGGGTTCGTGGAACGCGCGCAGTCCGTCGAACAGCTGCTGCACGACCGCCGCACCACGTTCGCGGTGGTGACCACGCTCGAGGGCGCGCCCCTGCGCGAAGCCGAGACGTTCTGCCAGGAGCTGACCGCGCGCAACTTCGACCTCGGCGCGCTGGTGCTCAACAAGGTGCTGCCCGAGTACCTCCTGTCGCCGGAGGGCGAGCACGCGGCCGACGTGCTCGGGCGCGAGAGCGCCGACCTCGCGCGTGAGCTCGCGGCGGCCGGCGATGCGTCCGCGTTGACCGATCCCGACGCCACCGCGCGCGTCCTGCGCACGCTGGCCGACTCGTTCCACAACTACGAGGTGGTCGCCCGGCGGGAGGCCGAACTGCGGCACGAGCTCGGCCGTCTCGCGCCGCCCGGACCCGAGGTCGTGGTCAGCGTGCCCAGCTTCGACGCCGACATCGCCGACGTACACGGCCTCGCGCGCATCGGTGAGGTGCTCTTCGCGCACGGTGGCGCCGGTACGATCCCCTCGTGACCACGTTCTTCGAGCAGGCCCGCACGAAGACCGCCCTGTGGGGTGAGTCGCTGCGCCACGTCCAGCGGCTCGCGGCGTCGTGGCAGGCGCTGTCCGACCTCTGCTTCTCCGACCTCCTCCTGCTCGCGCCGGTGGTGGGGGAGGACGGCAGCCGTTCGGTGGTCCTCGCCCAGGTCCGCCCGACCACCGGCCAGACCGTCTACCCCATGGACCTCGTCGGCGCGGTGGTCGACGAGGTGGCCCGTCCCCTGGTGTCGCGGGCGTTCCGCACCGGCGACGTCGTCGAGGGCGATGCCCCGCTGCTCGGATCGTCGGAACGCGCGCACGTGCAGTGCATCCCGGTGCGCCACGCGGGCAACGTCGTGGCCGTCGTCACCAAGGAGACCCGCCCGACGCTCGGCCGGCAGCTCGGTGACCTCGAGCAGTACTACCTGTCGGCCTTCGACCGCTTCGCGGCGATGATCGCCGAGGGCAGCTTCCCGTTCCGCCAGGACGACGACGAGTTCGAAGACGCCCCACGCGTCGGCGACGGCGTCGTCATCCTCGACCCCGACCTCAGGGTGCGGTTCGCCAGCCCCAACGCGGTGAGCTCGATGCACCGGCTCGGCATCCACTCGTACACGTCGGGGCTGCACCTCGCGGAGATGGGGTTCGACCAGGATGCGGTCGATGTCGCCATCCGTGCGCGTCTCCCGGTCACCGAGGAGATCGAGCGGGGCGAGACGTCACTGCTGATCCAGGCGATCCCGCAGCTCGAGGGCGACCGGGTCGTGGGCGTGCTCGTGCTCCTGCGCGACGTCACCGACCTCCGCCGTCGCGACCGCCTCCTGCTGTCGAAGGACGCGACCATCCGCGAGATCCACCACCGGGTGAAGAACAACCTGCAGACGATCGCCGCGCTCCTGCGGCTCCAGGGTCGGCGGCTGCAGTCGCCCGAGGCGCAGGCCGCCATCGAGGAGTCGGAGCGCCGGATCCGCTCGATCGCCATCGTGCACGAGACCCTGTCGCGCGACGCCGGCGACGTCGTCCGCTTCGACGACATCGTGCAGCCGCTGGTGCGGGTGGTGGCGGAGACGGTCACCGGGCCCGACCGCGACCTGCGCCTCGCGGTCGAGGGTGACGCCGGCCTGCTGCCGGGCGATCTCGCCACGCCGCTCGCGGTCGTGCTCAACGAGCTGATGCAGAACGCGGTCGACCATGCGTTCGTCGGGCGCACCGTCGGCAACATCTGCGTGCAGCTCGCACGCGAAGACGGTCAGCTCGTGGTCGACGTCGTCGACGACGGCGTGGGGCTCCCGCCCGGGTTCACGGTGGAGCAGTCGGGCGGCCTCGGGCTGTCGATCGTGCACACGTTGGTGACGAGCGAGCTCGGCGGAACGATCGAGCTGCGCAGTGACGACGGCACGCGCGTGCACCTCACGGTGCCGTTGAAAGCCGCGGCGACGTCGACGCGGTAGCTGGTTCGGGCTGGAGCTAACCGACCATCCGCTGCTTGGCCAGCCAGGTCTTGCGAAGCTTGCGGCGCTCCTCTTCGGTGCTCCCGCCCCAGATCCCGGCTTCCTGGTTGGTGGCGAGCGCGAATTCGAGGCACTCGTCGCTCACCGCGCAGGCGGTGCAGATGCGACGGGCCGTCTCGATCTGCTCGACGGCGGGACCGCTGCTCCCGATGGGGAAGAAGACGTCAGGGTCGGAGTCGAGGCAGGCTGAGCGCGTACGCCACGCGCTGACATCCCAATCGTGCGTGCGTACCCAGGTCAGTGCCAACGCTTCCCTCCGGTCGAACTGTCCGAATTGGCGTCCCCGGGCGAACCTCGAGGCGCTGTTGAACTCGAGACTATTGACGCCCGGAGACCGGCGCAAGGGGCTGACCAGGAATTTCCCGCGCTGACCACGTGCGTGAGATGGTGAGCGCATGCTCGTGCTCGCTCATCGCGGCGCCAACCGGCAGGCACCCGAGAACACGCTCCCAGCGATGGCGCGGGCGGTCGAGCTGGGTGCCGACGGCGTCGAGCTCGACGTCCACCGCACCGCTGACGGCCACCTGGTGGTCCGCCACGACGCCGACACGCCCGCCGGGGCGCTCGGTGACCTCACCCGGGCGGAGATCGCCGAGGCCCTGCCCGACGTGCCCGCGCTCGCCGAGGTGCTCGACGTCTGCCGGGGCGCGCTGGTCAACGTCGAGGTGAAGGACCCGGATCCCCGGGCCGTCGACGTGCTGGTGAGCCTCCTGGCCGCCCGCGCGGGGGTCGACGACGTGCTGGTGTCGTCGTTCCACCTGCCGACCGTCGACCTCGTCCACGAGCGCGAACCGGGGCTGGCGACCGGATTCCTGTCGTTCGGGCTCGATCCGTTCGCCGCGCTGGCGACGGCGGTCGAGCACGGTCACGCCGCCGTCCACCCCGATGTGTGGGCCCTCGGGGACCCGGAGGCCCTGGTGGCACAGGCCCACGACCGGGGGCTGCGGGTCAACGTGTGGACGGTCAACGAGCCCGATCAGCTGCTGCGCCTGCGCGGGGCGGGCGTCGACGCGGTCATCACTGACGTCCCCGACCTCGCCCTGGACGTGCTCAGGGCGTGACGATGGTGAGGCAGTCGGGCCGGTAGGCGACGGTGAGGCGTTCGACGTCGCCGAGGTAGTCGCCGTCGACCTGCCACGGGAACGGCGAGTCGCTGCTGACCTCGACGCCCACGACGTCGGCCACCTGCACGATGCGGGGCGACCTCTCCAGGTACGCGGCGGAGCCGACGCTCGAGACCGCCGTCCGCACGAGCCGCATCGCGCCCAGGTCGGTGAGCACGGTCACCGCGAGGGCGTCGTCGAGGGCGGCGTTCGGGGCGATGGTCATGGGACGGTGGCCGACGTACGTGTAGGGGTCGGAGTTGGAGATCACCGCGTACGGGCCGGTGGCGACGACTGCGGCTTCGCGACCCACGTCGACCGCGAGGCGGATCGCCTGGCGGCGGTCGAAGTGACGCAGCCAGGTGTCGACGGTCGCGACCGCGAACGCCGGGTGCGCGAAGTGCCGCTTCAGGTACGGGCGGGCCTCCATGCGCCGGATGATGGCGGCGTCGAAGCCGAGGCCGAGATGGAAGAGGAAGTGGCGGACCACACCGTCGCTGGTGGTGGCGCCCCCGAGCCCGATCCGGCGCAACGAGTCGCGGCGCAACGAGTCGACCAGCTGCCGGGTCGCGTCCTCGGGGTCGTAGGCGATCCCGAGCGTGCGCGCGAACACGTTGGTCGAGCCGCCGGGCAGCGGTGCGAGCGCGACCGCGGAGCCGGCGAGCCCGCCGCCGGCCTCGTTCAGGGTGCCGTCACCGGCGAGCACCGCGACGACGTCGTAGTTGGCGAGAGCGTCGCGCGCGATCTCGGCGGCGTGACCACGCCGGGCCGTCTCCACCACGTCGGTCGGGACCGCGTCGTGCAGGATGCGCTCCACGCCGACGCGCGCCCGGGTGGTGACCGACGAAGCGGCCGGGTTCACCACGAGAAGCACCCGCACGGCGGCGAACCCTACCCTGCGCTGGTGCCCCGTCCCGCCGAGCTGCGCGCGCTCGACCGCGAGATCGTCGACTGTCGCGCGTGCCCGCGGCTCGTCGAGTGGCGGGAACAGGTGGCGCGGGAGAAGCGGGCGTCGTTCCGCGCCGACGACTACTGGGGGCGACCGGTCCCGGGCTTCGGCGACCCGCGCGCGCGGGTGCTGATCGCCGGCCTCGCGCCGGCGGCCCATGGTGCCAACCGCACCGGTCGGGTGTTCACCGGCGACCGCTCGGGCGACTTCCTCTACGCGTCGCTGTACCGCACCGGCTTCGCCAACCAGCCGACCTCGATCTCGGCCGACGACGGCCTGGAATTGCACGATGCGTACGTCAGCGCCGCAGTGCGCTGCGCGCCCCCGGCCAACACGCCCACACCCGAGGAACGCGACCGGTGCCTGCCGTTCCTGACGCGGGAGCTCGACCTGCTCACCGAGGTCGGGGTGATCGTCGTGCTCGGTGGCTTCGCGTACGCAGCCGTCGCCCGGATGCTCGCCGCCGCGGGCGCGCCGGTCCCGACCCCCCGACCCCGCTTCGGTCACGGGGTCGGGGTCCCGACGGCCCGGGCCGTCGTGCTCGGGTGCTACCACCCGTCGCAGCAGAACACGTTCACGGGCAAGCTCACCGAGCCGATGATCGACGAGGTCTTTCTCCGGGCCCGCGCGCTGGCCGAAGCGGTACCCTCGCGGCCGTGACTTCCTCGTCCCCGCACGAGAGCCGTCTGCTCGAGGGCGTGTACGTCCCGCTCATCACCCCGTTCGCGGCCGACGGCTCCGTCGCGCTCGACGCGGTCGAACGGCTCTGCCACGACTACCTCGACGCCGGCAGCGCGGGCATCGTCGCGCTCGGCACCACCGGCGAGTCGTCGGCGCTCGACGCCGCCGAGCAACGCGCGGTGATCGACGCCTGCGCCGCGGTGTGCGCGGAGCACGACAAGCAGCTCATCGTCGGCGCCGGCACCAACAGCACCGCCAAGACCGTCGCCGCGGTCGAGGCTCTCGCCGGCACCCCGGCCCTCGCCGCCACGCTGATCGTCGTGCCGTACTACGTGCGACCGTCCGAAGCGGGCGTCGTCGCGCACTTCCAGGCCGTCGCCGACGCGAGTCCGGTGCCGGTCGTCGTCTACAACATCCCGATCCGCACCGGCCGCAACCTCGGCCCGGTGGGCATGCTCGAGCTCGCCCGGCACGCCAACATCGTGGGCGTGAAGCAGGCGGTCGGCGCGCTCGACACCGACACGCTCGAGATCCTCGCCGACGCACCCCGCGACTTCTCGGTGCTGGGCGGCGACGACCCGTTCCTGCTCCCGACCGTGCTCATGGGAGGGGCCGGCGCGATCTGCGCCAGCGCCCACGTGTGCACCGAACGCTTCGTCGCCATGATCGAGTGTGGGCTCGCAGCGAAGGTCGACGACGGCCGCGCCCACGCCGAGGCGCTCCTCCCCGTGGTGCAGGCCTGCTTCGCCGAGCCGAACCCCGCGGTGTTCAAAGGCGTGCTGCACGCGCACGGTCGGATCCCGACCCCCGACGTGCGGCTGCCCCTGGTCGCGGCGTCCGCCGGAGCGGTCGACGCGGCCGTGGCGGCGGTCACCGCCGCTCAATAGAATCGGCACGGTTCCGTTCCGTATCTCCCCGGGAGCCCGACTTGTCGATGAGCGAGCGCGCGGCAGGAGCGCTGCCTACGAGCGCCGCTGGTGGATCCTCGTCGTCCTCTGCTTCAGCCTGCTCGTGATCGTGCTCGACAACACGATCCTCAACGTCGCCATCCCGACGATCGTGCGCGATCTCGACGCGACCAACAGCCAGCTGCAGTGGATGGTCGACGCGTACACGCTGGTGTTCGCGGGACTGCTGCTCACCGCCGGCAGCCTCGGCGACCGGTTCGGTCGCCGCGGCGCGTTGCAGTTCGGCCTGGTGATGTTCGGTCTCGGATCGCTGGCGTCGGCGTTCGCCGACTCGTCGGCGCAACTCATCGCCACCCGTGCGTTCATGGGCATCGGCGGCGCGTTCATCATGCCGGCGACGCTGTCGATCATCACGAACGTGTTCCCGACGCGAGAGCGCGGGAAGGCGATCGGCGTGTGGGCGGGAACGGCCGGGCTCGCGGGCGTGCTCGGCCCGCTCACCGGCGGGTTCCTGCTCGAGCACTTCTACTGGGGCTCGATCTTCCTGGTGAACATCCCGATCGTCATCGTCGGCGTGTTGGCCGGGATCTTCCTCATCCCCACGTCGAAGGACCCGTCGGCGCCGCGGCTCGATCCCGTCGGCGCGGTGCTCTCGATCGTCGGGCTCACGGTGCTGCTCTACGGCATCATCGAGGCTCCGCAGGACGGCTGGACCGATCCCCGCATCCTCGGGTGCATCTTCGGCGGGATCCTGGTGCTGGGCCTGTTCATGCTGTGGGAGTCGCGCATCGATCACCCGATGCTCGACGTGCACTTCTTCCGCAACCCCCGCTTCACCGCCGCCAGCATGGGCATCGCGATGGTGTTCTTCGCCATGTTCGGCGCGACGTTCCTGCTCACCCAGTACTTCCAGTTCGTGCTCGGCTACACGCCGTTCGAGACGGGCATCCGGTTCCTGCCCATCGCCGCGAGCATGATGATCCTCTCGCCGTTGAGCGCACGGTTCGTGCACCGGATCGGCACGAAGCTCGTCGTCGGCACCGGGCTGACGATGGTCACGGCGGGGCTGGTGTCGTGGGCGTCGCTGAGCCCGACGAGCTCGTACTGGCCCGACATCATCTGGCGTCAGGCGCTCATGGCCAGCGGCATGGCGCTCACGATGGCGCCGGCCACCGAGTCGATCATGGGATCGCTCCCGCTCGGGAAGGCGGGGGTGGGCTCGGCGGTTAACGACACGACCCGACAGGTCGGCGGCGCGCTGGGCGTCGCGGTGATCGGCAGTGTGCTGGCGTCGATCTACGGCTCGCAGGTCGGCGACTTCCTCCAGGGCAAACCGGTGCCGAGCGGCACCGCCAAGGAGCTCGAGCAGTCGCTCGGGCTCGCGCTCGGTGCGAGCAAGCAGGTGCCCGGTCTCGCCGACACCGCGATCAACGGGTTCATGGAGGGCATGCACGCGGGCGTCCTGGTCGCCGCGGGCGTCGCGCTGGTCGGCGCGGTCATCGTGTTCGTGTGGCTCCCGGCGCGCGCCAGCTACGACGCGCTCGCCGAGACGGTCGCCGATCCTGACGCCGTCGTCGATGCCGCCGAGCCGTTGCGAGACTCGCCGGAGGTCGTCCCCCGGTGACGAGCACGGAGGCGCCGCGCCGGCTCGGCCGCCCGCGTAGCACCGAGGCCGACGAAGCGATCCTGGTCGCCGCGATCGAGCTGTTCGCCGAGGTCGGGCTCGAGGGCCTCACGGTCGAGGGCGTCGCGGCGCGTGCCGGCGTGGGGAAGGCGACGATCTACCGCCGGTACCCGGGCAAGGTCGACCTCGTGGTGGCGGCGGCCCGCCACTTCACCGGGGGCACGGTCGAGGCCCCCGACACCGGATCGACCCGAGGCGACCTCCGCGAGCTGATCGACGGTCTCGTCACGCTGCTCACGGCCACGCCGCTCGGTCGCGTGCTCCCCATCCTGGTCGCCGCGCGCACCCGCGTCGCCGAGCTCGACGTCGCGTACGCCGAGATCGTCTCTGAGAAGCGCGCCCGCAGCTCGGTCGTCGTCCGCCGCGCCATCGCGCGCGGCGACCTGCGGCCCGACACCGATGTCGAGCTCGTCGTCGACTTCTACGTCAGCCCGATCTTCTACCGCTTCCTCATCACCGGTGCGCCGCTCGACGACGCGTTCGCCTCCGCCATCGTCGACACGACGATGCGCGCCTTCGGAACTTAGCGCCGCATCACTCAGGTGGGCCTCGGTTCCCGTCGAGGAGGCCAGCGTTGCGGTCGCGTTCGGTCTTGGCCCAGTGGTCGGGGCCGCACCGGAACCACAGGTTCTCGTAGCTCGAAGGCCCGCCGTTCGCGACCGGATCGTCATGATCGAGCTCGAGTCCGTGGCGGCGGTCGCAGCCTTCATTGCTGCACACCGCGCCATCGAGACGTTCTGGATCACCGAGCTCCAACGCGGTACGCAACTCGGCGGGAATCCTCCGTCCGTAATGAATGATCGTGTCGAGCTTGGTGCCGTCGCGCACCACGACCTTCACGAACGCGCCCACCGCCTCGGCGCGCACCACGCTCACCGGCACCGGCCCGGCGCCGATCACGTGACAGAGCTCGTCGCCCTCGGTGCGCCCGCGCACCGCCGCGTTCAGGTCGCACACGAACACGACATCGGCCCGAGCAGCCTTGCCCTTCCCGGAGCCTGAGGTCATCGTCATGAATGCGTCGGCGGCGTGCGCCTCCCGCGGCTCGTTACTGCCGTCACGCCGCGCGGCGCGCCGGACCCGGTCGGTTTCGGCGTCGAGACGATTCACGAACGGCACCCCGACCTCGGGCGGCAGCCGGAACTGTCCGGCGACCATTCCCCGCCCGTCGATCCAGTGCTGCACCGACCGCGCACGGTGCTGCTCGGCGTGCAACCGGTCGCGATCCATCGATTCCAACACCACGCGCCGCGACGCTTCCCGCAAGCCGCTCATTCCCGACGACGCCGCGACCTCCAACAACGCGCTCTCCGAGCCCGGGATTGCGGCTTCCGCGGCCAGGATCTCCTTCGCCTGCGCCAAAGACACTTGCCCGGACGCCAGCGCCTCGCTGGTCGCCGGGCACTCGGCCGCCGAGCTCACCGTCGACAGCGCGGCCCGCGCCGCGCCCGCTGTCGAACCAGCAGTCCGCGCCACCCACTCGACATCACCCTGATTGCACGCCACCGCCCGCGCCGAGGCTCGCACCCGCGCCGCTGCGCACGCCTTCTCCGCCAGGGCGAGCTCCTCGGCGATCACCACGCACTCCGCGCCCGAGCAGCGATCGGCTTCGAACGCCGACGCCGCGACCCGCAGCTCGGCAGCCACCGCCCGCAAACCCGCCACGACCCTCCCTTCAGCGTCATCGTCAGCTGGAAGGAAGGTCATCAACGCCAGACCCTCGAGGCGTTCCCACACCCTACCCGAACGCACGTTCGGTCGTCAAGAGTTAAAGAGATCGCCCGCCCGGCGATCTGCGCGGAGTGAACGCGACCTACTCTTCGGAGCCGAGCACGCCGGGCGATCGATGCCTCAGCGCCCCACATTCTCCTCTCGCAAGGAACGAAGGGCGTCTTGATCACGACGGACTGAGTTGAAGGCAAGGTCCGTCTCACCGGCGATATCGAAGGCGGCGAGGCGATCGTGAGCCGCGCAGACGTGGATCGTGGTCTCGTTATCGTCGAGGACGGCCCAGCTAGAAGCCGCGGGCCACGTCGAAGGACCGAACCGCCCGCGCCATAGCTGCTGATCCGCATCGTGGGCGGTGTTCCCGCATACGCGCTCAATTCAGGTTCACGGTGATCGAGTGCGGTCCCACGCGGTGCTCCCGAAGGGGTCTTCGGCTCTGGGATGTGAGTGCAAGACTTCTGCGATGGTTGACCCACGAGAGACTGTGGTGTTCCGCTGGCTTGCTGCTGGTGATGAAGGCAACTTCGACGCCTTCGACAAGCTGCTTCGTCTCGACGTGGTCATCCACGCGCCGCTCGGGCTCTCGACGACAAGCGCGGAGGCGGAGAAGGCGGTGTGGAGGGAGGCACTCGCAGCCATGCCCGACCTTCGTCATGAGGTGCAGGAAGTCGTCGTTGGCGACGATGTCGAGATGGCCCGTGTCCTCGTGACCGGCACACTGACGAGAGACTTCGCCGGGGTCGAGGGCACCGGAGGGAGTTTCCGCATTGATCAGGCGGTCATCACTCACCTTCGCGACGGGAAGGTCATCGAGGCTTGGGAGATAGCCGACGTCGCAGCCATACGAGAGCAGGTTGCCCGGCGGTCCGGCAGCTAGCGCGCCCCAACTGCCTGATTGCACTTGCTACCGCCGGACCGGGCAATATTCGTCCGTGCGTACTCGGCTTGCGGTGGTCAGTGTTGCCTTCGGCGCGATGGTCGTACTCTCGGGCCCATCGCCCGCGCACGGCTTGCTTCCCGTTCCCGACGACGCGGAGTGCCCGGCAAGTCGAGTCACGCTGACCTTCGAACCCGCTTTCGGCGAAGGCCAGTCACCTCATGTTGCAGTGAGTGAAGCGAGAACCAAGCTTCGTCTCGCGTACGCCGACCTCACCAGCGCGACAGTGTCTGAGCGGTGCAGCCCGTCTACCTTCGAGACCCGACCGAAGAACTACCGAGTCAAGCGCAAGGTACGCGCGGCGGCGCGAATCGAGTGTTCGGTAAGAAGCTCGGCAGTTCGGATTCAGATCGGTGACCACGGCGAGCCGGTCAACAACGCCAGCACGAGCCGCACTGTTGCGATCTCCACCGCGGCGCGAGACGTCGCCCTGGCGACCGTTGGCGAGGAGCCCTTCCTCACCTACGACGCCTCGGTCTGCCGCAGCATTTCGTGAGCGCGCGCTGACGCCAGATCTGCCGCTCGGCTCGGGTGACATTGGCGCACGCCGGAGTGCGTGAGCGACACGGCGCCGGACGCCAGCGCTGCACTCGTCGCCGGGCACGCCTCCGCCGCCGTCACCGTCGCCAGCGCGGCCCGCGCCTCGCCGGCTGTCGAACCAGTGCACCTCGCGCCGCGTATCAGTCGTGGCCGAAATTTCGCTCCCGACCGGATCCTGTTTGTGTCAAGGGGGTCGCTACGAAAGCGCTGCGCTATCGGCTCGCTCGACGCGTCGCGCATTGACCGAGCAACGGCAACTCGGGCATCGCGGTGTGAAAGCACGTACGATGCCGCTCGGGTGCTCTTCAAAGCGCTACGACGTGCCCGCGAAACCTGTGCTTCCTGTCCAGTCTGATGTGGAGAGCGCGATCGAAGAAGTAGCGCGGTGCAAGCGCAGGTATACGGAGGATCAACTGGCCGCGTGGTCGTCGTTGTGCTGGTCGTGGTCGTCCTGGTCATCCTGGTCATCGGGGTCCGTTCCGAGATCTCGCCAACGCGGCTCGCTCGCAACATGGGCGCACTCGAGACGCGTCAAAGGCGATTCGAAGTGGGGAGGCAATCAACGGTATGGAGTGGAACGAGAGAGGAATCACGCTCGAAGAGACGCGGTTCCGAGTGGGGTTCGGGCCGGAGACCAAGCCCGATCCCACGGAACTCCTTCTCATGAAGCCGCGCTGGATGGTGGAGCGGTATGTGAAGCTCATCGACGAGCTCAAACCGAAACGGATGTTCGAACTCGGCATCTTTCACGGGGGCAGCGTTGCGTTCCTTGCGCTCCTGGCCAAGCCCGACAGGCATGTCGCGATCGATCGCCAACTGAGATCCAGTAGACAGTTCGAAGACTGGCTCGAATCGCACGACGACGTGGTGCGCGCGTACTACGGCATCGATCAGGCCGACGCCACGGCGCTCCGCGGGATCGTAGCGGACGAGTTTGCCGGCGAACCGTTGGATCTCGTGATCGATGATGCGTCTCATCTCCTGGCTCCGACGCGTTCGTCCTTCAACCTGCTGTTTCCACTGCTGCGGCCCGGGGGCGTATACCTCATCGAGGATTGGGCACTCGATCTGAGCTTGGAGCGACAGATGTCGCAAGATCCCGAGCTGGCGAACCGGATCCGACTGGAGATCGCCAAGCGTCCCGAACTTGAGAACGTCGTGCCTCTCACGCGACTGCTGTTCGAGATCGTGCTCGCCTCTGTGTACACGGACCTCATCGAGGAGATGGAGATTCGACCAGGCTGGCTCTCGGTGACCAGGGGTGCCGAGAGCACCACTGCCGAGTTCGATGTTCGCCGATGCAGTCTCAGCATGGGACAGCGCTTGCTGTCCGATGCACCGGACTCGGAGGTCTGATCAGACCCTGATCTTGCAGCCGTCGTCACGCTCACCTGAGGCGAACGCGTCGCTCACGGCTGGCTCCGGGTGTCGTGGTCGAGGCGGCCGAACACGAGCTCGTCGTCCGCGTCGATGCCGTCGAGGATGAACGGGACGCAGCCGGCGAACAGGAGTGCCGCGCCACGACTGCGCGAGAGCGAGATGGTTCCAACGCGCGCGTCCACGACCGCATACGGCGCGCGGGCGCTGCAACAGGTTCTGTCCGACCTCGGTGCCGATGCCGAGGCGCTGACATAGCGCTGGGACACCGACGACCCCGGGTAGCGCCAGAGCCGCCGCACCGATTCTGGGTATCAGGCACCCTGGGAGGCGACGATTCCCCGGCCATTCAGTCACATCGGAGTCGTCGCGCACGACATCCTGGGGGGAAGCGCAACTCGCGAAACGGGGTGTTCGATGCACGACGACGACTGGCTGGTGGCGGAGATCGAGGAGCAGCGGCCGCGCCTCGAAGCGCTCGCCTACCGCATGCTCGGATCGCGTGTGGAGGCCGAGGACGCGGTGCAGGAGACCTGGTTGCGGCTGCGACGGACCGACCCCGAGCAGATCGAGAACGTCGGTGGGCTGTTGACGACCGTGGTCGGTCGCGTGTGTCTCGACCGGCTGCGCGCCCGCCGGGCCCGACCCGAGGATCCGGTCGACGAGGTGGCCTCGGGCGCGGCCGACGACGCGGCGATCGATCCGGTGGACGAGGCCCTGCTCGCCGAGTCGGTCGGCGCCGCGCTCATGGTGGTGCTCGATCAGTTGGGTCCCGCCGAGCGCGTCGCCTTCGTGCTCCACGACGTGTTCGCGGTGCCCTTCGACGAGATCGCCGAGACTCTCGGCCGTACGCCCGATGCGGCGAGACAACTCGCGAGCCGAGCGCGGCGGCGCGTGCAGGGCAGCGCGCCGACCGCGCAGCTCGATCTGGTGCGTCAGCGCGATGTCGTCGACGCGTTCCTGCGCGCCGCCCGTGGTGGTGACTTCGACGCCCTCATGGAGCTCCTGCATCCCGAGGTCGTGCTGGTACCCGACGCGGCAGCGGTGGGCATGGGTTCGCTGCGGGAGATGCGGGGGGCCGGCGAGGTTGCCAACGCGCTGTCGGGCGGCGCGCGCGGTGCGACGCTCGCGATCATCGAGGGAGTCGCAGGGTTCGTGTGGGCACCCGGTGGTCAGATCCGGGGCGTCGTGACGTTCGAGCTCCGCGACGACCGCATCGTCGAGATCACCGTCACGGGCGACGCGGCGCGCATCGCCGCCCTCGACGTCGTGACCCTCGACGCCTGACGCCCGACGCCCGACGCCCGACGCCCGAGCGCGTGTCACATCTGCTCGTCGTGCAGCGACATACATGCGTATCCACAACCAACCGAGGAGGAACGATGGAACCGTTCGTGTTGATGATCTACCAAGGGAGCACGCCGCTACCGGGCACGCCGGAGTGGGACGCGCTTCCCCAGGATGAGCAGACGGCGATCTACGCCGATTACGCCGCGATCAACCAGACGCCCGGCGTCAGCCCGGGGCCGCCACTCGGACTCCCCGCCGATGCGCGCACCGTGCGGGTCAAGGACGGGGCCATCGACGCCGCCGCGGGCCCGTACCTCGGGTTCGAGGGCGCGGTGGGTGGCTTCATGGTCTTCGAGGCCGACGACCTCGATGCCGCCATTGCTCTCGCCGCGCGCGTCCCTGCGGCCCGTCACGGGGGTGCCGTCGAGGTGCGGCCGGCTGCGAAGTACTGGTGACGGAGACGGTGGGCTGTCCGTGACGATGACCTCGTCGCGGGCAGCCGCGCGTCCCGACCGGACGGCGCGCGCCCGTGTCATACTTCCGGCCCATGAGCGCCAGCGAAGTGCCGTCGTCGCCGTTCCTCCCGGACCTCTTCGCCGGGCAGGTGGCGTTCGTCACAGGCGGCGCCACCGGCATCGGCAAGGAGATCTGCCGTGTGCTCGGAGGTCACGGCGCCCGGATCGCCATTGCCAGCCGCAAGCAGGAGGCCCTCGACGCGGCCGAAGAGGAGCTGTGCGGCGAGGGCATCGAGATGTGGACCCGCGCGTGTGACGTGCGCGACGCGCCCGGCGTCCGCGAGACGGTCGGGGAGCTCGTCGATCACTACGGTCGGCTCGACATCGTGGTGAACAATGCGGCGGGCAACTTCCCCGTACCGATCGCGAAGATGTCGCCGAACGCCTTCAAGTCCGTCGTCGACATCGACCTGCTCGGTAGCTACAACGTGTCGAAGGCCGCGTTCGACGTGTGGCTCGGTGCGCACGGCGGCAACGTGGTCAACATCACCGCGCCGTACGAGATGAAGGGCGCGGCGCTGCAGGCGCACGTCGCGGCTGCGAAAGCGGGGGTCGACTCGCTGACGCGCACCTGCGCGGTCGAGTGGGGTCCCCACGGCATCCGGGTCAACGCCATCGCACCCGGTGCGATCGCCGGCACCGAGGGTGTCCGGCGGTTCGCCGCCGCGGTCGGTTCGGAAGAGAAGCCGGAGCGTCCGCGCAACCCGGTGGGGGTCGTCGGCCACGGCGCCGACATCGCCCACATGCTGATGTACCTGTGTAGCCCGGCGGCGCGGTTCGTGTCGGGCCAGGTCATCGCGGTCGACGGCGCGGGCAGCGTCGACCAGCTCAAGATCGACGTGTCGGCGTTCCTGTGAGCGAGTCGCTCGAGATCCAGAACGAAGGCCGGCTGCGCGTGCTGCGGTTGAACCGTCCCGAACGCAAGAACGCGCTCGATCGCGGGCTCATCGACTGGCTGCACCGTGCCTTCCGCGACGCCGCGACCGACGATGGCGTGTGGGCCATCGTGCTCACGGGCAACGGTGACGGATTCTGCTCCGGGCTGGACTTCAGTGAGACCGGCGCATCCAGCGCGGGCGCCGCTCCCGCGAGCGACGATGACGCGCCCGCCCCACGAGCGGCCGTTCGCGCGCACCTCACCGTCGTCATGCAGATCGAGTGTGAGAAGCCGATCCTCGCGGGCGTCAACGGTGTCGCCGTCGGTGCAGGAGTCTCGCTCGCGATGAACGCCGACATCCGCATCGCCGCCCCGTCGGCGCGGTTCCACCCGGGGTACACGCGGATCGGCCTCTCGCCCGACCTCGGCCTCACCTGGACGCTGCCGCGCGCCATCGGATACGAGCGTGCGATGCGGTTCCTGCTCGAACAGCGCATGGTGTCGGCGAGCGAAGCGCTCGCACTCGGAATGGTC
The DNA here is from genome assembly GCA_963725775.1 of uncultured Actinomycetes bacterium. Taxonomy (GTDB): domain Bacteria; phylum Actinomycetota; class Acidimicrobiia; order IMCC26256; family DASPTH01; genus DASUAS01. The sequence goes on along the minus strand of CAVRZT010000003.1, from coordinate 74,865 downwards.
GGCGAGGTCGTCGAGCGCGACGAGGACCTCGACGACCGGCTCCTCGAGTACGGCACGATGCTCGCGAACGTCGCGCCGATCGCGGCGCGTCAGACCAAGCGGCTCATGGTGCGAGCCGGTGAGCCGACGGATCTCGTCGCGCACCTCGATTCGGAGATCGAGCTCGTGATGCAGGCGCTCAAGTCGGACGACAGCGCGGAGGCGATCCGCGCCATGCAGGCGCGCGAGACCCCCGAGTTCCGCGGGCGCTGAGGCCGTCGCCGCCGGGGCTACAGCTTGGCGAAGGCGGCGGCGAGCAGGCGCTGCTGCTCGGCGTCGTGGACCTTGGCACTCCCGCTCGCCGGGCTCGCGCTCGGCGAACGCGCGATGTGCTTGAGCTTGGCCCGGTCGCGCAGCACCCGGTGCAGCCGGATGTGGATGTAGTTCCACGCGCCCATGTTCGCCGGCTCCTCCTGCACCCACCACACCTGCGTGGCGTCGGGGTAGCGGTCGAGGATGGCGAACAGCTCGGTGTCGGGCCACGGGTAGAGCTGCTCGATGCGCACCACCGCCGCGGGCGCACCGCGCTTGTCGCGCTCGTCCATCAGCTCGTGGCCGATCTTGCCGGTGCAGAGGATCACGCGTTGCACGTCGTCGGGCGCGGCGCGGTCGTCGAGCACGTTCTCGAACCGCCCGTCGGTGAACGCGGCGAGCGGCGATCGTGACTGCGGCATGCGGAGGTAGCGCTTCGGCGTGAAGCACACCAGCGGCACGTGCTGCGCGGCGACAGCCTGACGGCGCAGCACGTGGAAGTACTGGGCCGCGGTCGTCGGGTACACGACGCGTAGGTTGCCCTCGGCCGAGAGCGTGAGGTAGCGCTCGATCCGCGCGCTAGAGTGCTCCGGACCCTGGCCTTCGAGCCCGTGGGGGAGGAGGAGCGCGATGCTGCTGCGCTGCCCCCACTTGTCGTTCGCAGCCACCACGAACTGGTCGATCACGACCTGCGCGGCGTTGGCGAAGTCGCCGAATTGCGCCTCCCAGCACACCAGCGCGTCGGACGAGATCGAGTAGCCGTACTCGAAGCCCAGTGCCGCGTACTCCGAGAGCACGGTGTCGTAGAGCATGAACGGCGCCTGATCGTCGGCGAGGTGCGCCAGCGGAACGTACTCGGCTTCGGTGCGCTGGTCGACGAGCACGCCGTGGCGCTGGCTGAACGTGCCGCGGCGGGTGTCCTGACCGGCCAGCCGGACGGGAGTCCCGCCCAGCACCAGCGACCCGAACGACAACGCCTCGGCCAACGCCCAGTCGATCTCGTCGCGCTCCACCATGGTGCGGCGGGCGAGCAGTTGGCGCTCGAGCTTGGGGTTCACGGTGAAGTCGTCGGGCCAGTGCGTCAGGCCGTCGAGCACGCGGTGCAGCTCGTCGGCCGAGACCCCGGTCGCGACCGGCGGATCGTGGCGCGCGTCGTCGTCGGCGCCGGTGACCGAGAGCCCGGCGTCGTCGTCTTCGGTGGCATCGGCGACGCGGCCCGTCTGCGTCTCCTCGAACGCTCGGTCGAGCCGCGCCTTGAAGTCGTACTCGACGCCCTGCTCGTCGTCGAGGGTGATGTCGCCGCGTTGCACGAGCCGCTGCGTGTAGAGCTCGCGCACCGACGGATGCGAATCGATGAGCTCGTACATGCGTGGCTGCGTGAAGGCGGGCTCGTCGGCCTCGTTGTGGCCGTAGCGCCGGTAGCAGAAGAGGTCGACGACGACGTCCTTCTGGAACTGCTGGCGGAACTCGAACGCCAGGCGGATGACGCGCACCGCGGCTTCGGGATCGTCGCCGTTCACATGGAAGATCGGCGCCTGCACCATCTTGGCGACGTCGGTCGGGTACACGCTCGACCGGCCGAGCTCGGGTGCGGTGGTGAACCCGAGCTGGTTGTTGATCACGACGTGCACGGTGCCGCCGACCTCGTAGCCGGGCACCTCCGACAGGTTGAACGTCTCCGCGACCACGCCCTGACCCGCGAACGCGGCGTCGCCGTGGAGCAGGACAGGGAGGACGGCACGACGCGTGCCGTCGGCGGCGGCGTCGCCGATCGCGCGCGCCATGCCCTCGACGACGGGCCCGACCGTTTCGAGGTGGCTCGGGTTGGCCGCCAGCGTGAGCCGGACCTCGTTGCCGGTGGGCGTCACGTGTTTGCCCACTGCGCCGAGGTGGTACTTCACGTCGCCCGAGCCCTGTGTGCTCGCGGGATCGAGCTCGCCCTCGAACTCTCGGAAGATCTGCGCGTACGACTTGCCGATGACGTTGGCCAGCACGTTGAGCCGCCCGCGGTGCGCCATCCCGAACACCACGTTGCTCATCCCCGCATCGCCCGCGCGATTGCAGAGGGCGTCGAGCATCGGCACGAGCGTCTCCGCGCCCTCGAGGGAGAACCGCTTCTGACCCAGGTACTTGGTGTGCAGGAAGCGTTCGAACGCCTCCGCCGCGTTGAGCCGCTCCAGGATGCGGTGCTTCTCCTCCGACGCGATCGGCGGGTTCGGACCCTCGACGCGCTGCTGGATCCACTCCTTCTGGTCGGGCTCCTGGATGTGCATGTACTCGACGCCCACCGTGCGCGCGTACGCGTCGCGCAGCACGCCGAGGATGTCGCGCAGCGGCATGACCTTCCGAGGCAGACGCCCGTCGCCGAGGTTGCCGATCGGGAAGTCGCGGTCGAGATCCCAGATCGAGAGGTCGTGCTCCGCGATGTCGAGCTCGGGATGCGTGTTGGGCTCGCGGCGCCCGAGCGGATCGAGATTGGCGATGAGGTGGCCGCGCACGCGGTACATGTTCACGAGGGTGTGCACCTGCACGACCTTCTCGTGTTGCGTGGTCGGGTCGGCGAAGCCGCTGCGGTCCTCGTTCCAGCGCGCCGGCTCGTACGGCACGGAGAGACTGGCGAACACGTCGTCGTAGAACTCGTCCTGTCCGAGCAGGAGCTCGTGGATGCGGCGCAGGAACTCACCGCTCTCGGCCCCGGTGATGATGCGGTGGTCGTAGGTGTTGGTGAGCGTCGTGACCTTGCTCACCGCGAGCTGCGCGAGCGCGGCGGGGTCGGCGCCCTCGAACTCGGCGGGGTAGCCGATGCTGCCGACGCCGACGATGAACCCCTGCCCGGGCATGAGCCGTGGCACCGAGTGCACGGTGCCGATCATGCCCGGGTTGGTGATCGAACACGTGGTGCCGGCGAAGTCGTCGGGCGAGATCTTCCCGCTGCGCACCTTCACGATCAGCGCCTCGTAGGCGCGCCAGAACTCGGCGAAGTCGAGGGCCTCGGCGTCCTTCACGTTGGGCACGAGGAGCGAGTGCGCGCCGTCGCGGCGTTGCACGTCGACCGCGAGCCCGAGGTTCACGTGCTGGTGGCGGACGACGACCGGCTTGTCGTTCTCGGTCGCGTACGCCGAGTTGAGCGCGGGGAAGTCGTCGAGCGCGCGCAACACCGCGTACGCGATCAGGTGGGTGAAGCTCACCTTGCCCGCGCCGGTGCGCGCCAGCTGGTTGTTGAGGATTTGGCGGTTGACCTCGAGCAGCTTGGCGGGGATCACTCGCACCGAGGTGGCAGTAGGGACCCCCAGGCTGGCCTCCATGTTCTCGACCGTGCGCGCCGCGGCCCCCCGCAGGGGTTCGGGCTCGTCGCCGTCGAGCACCATCGGTCCCGGGCGCGGGGCGGGCGGTGCAGGTGCAGCTGCCGCGGCCGCGACAGGAGCGGTTGGAGGGGTCGGTGCGCCGTTCGGCGGCGGTGCCTGCCCGGAGAAATAGGCCCGCCAGTGGTCGTCGACCGACGCCGGGTTCTCGAGGTAGCGCTGGTAGAGCTCCTCCACCAGCCCGGAGTTCGAACCGAGGTCGTCGAAGCGCGTCACGACCCCATGCTCGCGCGTGGGAGACCGGGGGCGATCAGCGACGCAGGAGCTCGGCCACCTGGAACGCGAGGTCCAGGGACTGCCGGGCGTTCAGGCGTGGGTCGCAGCTCGTCTCGTAGCGCTGCTCGAGGTGGTCGCCGAGGACCTCGTGGCTTCCGCCGAGGCACTCGGTGACGTTCTCGCCGGTGAGCTCGATGTGCACCCCGCCGGGCCACACGTCGGCGCTGTCGCACGCGGCGAAGAACCCGTGGAGCTCGCGCATCACGTCGTCGAAGTCGCGGGTCTTGTAGCCGCTCGCGTGCTGGAACGTGTTGCCGTGCATCGGATCGCACATCCAGACCACGGGGTGGCCGGTGAGCTTCACCGCACGCAGCAGCGGCGGGAGGGCGTCGGCGATCTGGTCGGCGCCCATGCGGCTGACCAGCACGAGCCGCCCGGGCGTGCGCGCCGGGTCGAGGCGGTCGCACAGCGCGACGACCTCTTCGGGTGAGGCGGTCGGGCCGAGCTTCACGCCGACCGGGTTCTCGATGCCGCTGAGGAACTCGATGTGCGCACCCCCGAGCTGACGGGTGCGCTCGCCGACCCACAGGAGGTGGGCGGAGCAGTCGTACCAGTCGTCGGTGAGGCTGTCGCGCCGGGTGAGCGCCTCCTCGTAGCCGAGGAGCAGCGCCTCGTGCGACGTGTAGAAGTCGACCTGGTGGAGCTGGTGCTCCGCGTTCAGGTCGATGCCGCACGCGGCCATGAACCGCAGCGCGCGGTCGATCTCGGCGGCGAGCAGGTCGTAGCGGCGGCCCTCGGGGCTGGCGTCGACGTACTCGAGGTTCCACGCGTGCACGCGCGAGAGGTCGGCGAAGCCGCCCTTGGCGAACGCCCGCAGGAGGTTGAGGGTGGACGCGGCCTGGTGGTAGGCGCGCACGAGCCGTTCGGGATCGGGTCGGCGGGCCGCGGCTTCGAACGCGAAGTCGTTGACCATGTCGCCGCGGAACGAGGGAAGCTCGATCTGGTCGCGGGTCTCGGTGGGCGCCGAACGCGGCTTGGCGAACTGCCCGGCGATGCGACCGATCTTCACCGTGGGGACACCGCTGCCGTAGGTGAGCACGACGGCCATCTGCAGGATGACCTTGAGCTTGTCGCGGATGGCGTTGGCCGAGAAGGCGTCGAACGACTCCGCGCAGTCGCCGGCCTGCAACACGAACCCGCGCTGCTCGGTGACCGCGGCGAGCGCCTCGGTGAGGCTGCGAGCTTCGCCCGCGAACACGAGCGGGGGCACCTCGCGCAAGGTCGAGAGTGCGCGCTCGAGCGCGGCGGGGTCGGGCCAGTCGGGCTGCTGCGCGGCCGGCAGCGCGCGCCACGACTCGGGTGCCCACTGCTTCATGTGGAACAGCTCACCCTCGGCGCCGGTGGCGCTCACAGGTACCCGCTCGGCGCCGCCGGCGCGCCGGTGGCGGGGTCGATGGCGCGGCGGCGCATCTGATCCAGTTGACCCTGCGCGGCCGCTTGTTGCGTGAACAGGGTGGCCTGGATGCCGTGGAACAGCCCTTCGAGCCAGCCGACGAGCTGCGCCTGCGCGAGCCGCAGCTCGGACTCCGACGGCGTCTCGCTGGTGAACGGCAGGACGACGTCGGAGAGCTCCCGGCAGAGGTCGGGCGACAGGACGCCCTCGAGCTCCTCGATCGACTTCTCGTGGATCTCGCGCAACCGCCGCCGGCCGGCGTCGTCGAGCGGCGCGCGTCGCACTTCGTCGAGCATGTTGCGCACCATCGAGGCGATGCGGATGAGCTTGGTGGGGCTGGAGATCTGTTCGGTGGCCTCGTCGGCCGCGTGCTCGCCCGCCACTTCCCCGGCCTCGGTCGCGACCATGCGTCCGTCGACGAGTTCCGGCTGCACGCGTTCGCGCTCGGGGGCGGGCTCCGGTCCGTTCTGCATGGCGTCGAGGATAGGGGGTGCCGCGGCCGGCCCGCTCACCGGATTCGGGGCGGGAACGCTGGTGGCGTGCGATCATGCGGGACCGCAGCGGAGGGTGAGGGGGTGACGTGGGGGAGTTGCCGTCGGGAACGGTGACGTTCCTGTTCACCGACCTCGAGGGTTCGACGCGCCTCTGGGAGCAGCATCCCGGCGCGATGCGGCCGGCGCTCGAGCGGCACGACGCCCTGTTGCGCGATGCCGTGGAGCAGCACCGGGGCCGGGTGGTCAAGACCACCGGCGACGGTCTCCACGCGGTGTTCGTGACCACCCGCGAGGCGCTCGACGCCGCGCTGGCCGCCCAACACGCCCTCGCCACCGAGCCGTGGGGGGTGCCGGGCGGGCTGCGGGTCCGGATGGGCCTCCACACCGGCGACGCCACCGCCCGCGCCGGCGACTACTACGGCCCCGCCACCAATCGGGCGGCCCGGGTGATGGCGGCCGCGCACGGCGAGCAGATCGTGGTGTCGCACGCGACCGAGGAGATCGTGCGCGACACCCTGCCCGACGAGGTCGTGCTCCTCGACCTGGGCGAGCACCGGCTCCCCGATCTGGCGCGCCCCGAACGCATCTTCCAGGTCGTCGCCCCCGACCTACGTCGCGAGTTCCCACCGTTGCGTTCGCTCGACGCGATGCCGGGCAACCTCCCCGGCCAGCTCACCTCGTTCGTCGGTCGCGAGGTGGAGCGGGAGGCGATCGCCGACGCGCTGCTCGCGTCACGGCTCGTCACCGTCACCGGCGTCGGCGGGGTGGGCAAGAGTCGCATCGCGATCCAGGTTGCGCTCGACATCGCCCGCGGGTTCCCCGACGGCGTGTGGCTGTGCGAGCTCGCGACCGCGCAGGACGACGACGAGCTCGCGCAGGTGGTGGCCGCCACGCTCGGGGTGTTGGCGCGACCCGGCATCACGCTCGCCGACAGCGTGCTCGACGCGCTGAGGATGCGGGAGCTCGTGCTCGTGTTCGACAACTGCGAGCACCTCGTCGAACCGGTGGGCCGGCTCGCGGAAGGCCTCCTGCAGGAGTGCCCGTCGGTGCGGATCCTGGCGACCAGCCGCGAGGCCCTGGGCGTCGTCGGCGAGCAGGTGTGGCCGCTCGCGGCGCTGGAGGTGCCCGCCCGCACCGCGTCGACGGAGGCGATCAGCGCGAGCGACGCAGTGCAGCTCTTCGTGGAACGCGCCACGCGCGGTGCAGCCCGGGTTCACGATCGACGATGCGAACGCGGCCGCGGTGGCCGAGATCTGCCGGCGGCTCGACGGCATTCCGTTGGCAGTCGAGCTCGCCGCGGCAAGGGTCACGATCATGACGCCGACCGACATCGCCGCCCGGCTCGATCAGCGCTTCCAGCTGCTCACCGGGGGGCGCCGGAGCGCGGCGGAGCGCCACCAGACGTTGCGCGCCGCGATCGAGTGGTCCTACGAGATGCTCGACGATCGGGAGCGAGCACTGTTCGAGCGCCTCGGGGTGTTCCCGGGCAGCTTCGACGCCGAAGCGGTGGCGGGGGTCGCGGCCGGCGAGGGTCTGGAGGCGTGGGACGTCCTCGACGCCGGCGCCGGGCTGGTGGCGAAGTCGATGATCGTGGCCGACGAAGCCAGCGGGACGACCCGGTACCACATGCTCGAGACGCTCCGGGCGTTCGCCCGAGAGCACCTCGAGGCCCGCGACGAGCTGCACACCATGTTCCGGCGCCACGCCGACCACTACACGCGGTTCGCGGAGGCGGCCGATACCGGGCTCGCCGGTCCCGACGAGGTCGCGTGGCGCAAGCGCGTGCACCTCGAGTTCGACAATCTCCGCGCCGCGTTCGTCCGTTGTCTGATCCTCGGTGAGGACGACGACGTGCGGGTTGCGCTCCGCATCGTCGCCGCGCTGGCGTTCGAGGCGGTCAACGACCGCGGGCTCGGTATCGGGGGATGGGCGGAGCACCTCGCGCCCCGGGTCGATCTCGCGTCACCGGCGGTGCGCACCGCGGTGCTCGCAGCGGCGGCGTTCAGCGCGCAGGGCCGCAACGACGTGGACGCCATCCGCGAGCTCACCGACGCAGCGTTGCGCGACGGGGTACCGCCGAACTGCCCCGGTGCGGTGTGGGCGTTCATCGCACGGGCGGCGAGCGAAGGCATGGCGGGAGACTGGGACGCGGCGATCCGCGTGATCACCGACGCCGAGGTCGAGCTCCGCGCCGCAGGTGATGCGCCCGTGGGCCTCTCGTTCCTGTACTCCGCCGCGGCCAACTTCCACAACCTCATCGGCGACTACGACGCGGCTGCGCGCGACGCCGACCTCTCGCTCGAGTCGGCGCGCCGCTCGCAGAACCCGACCGCCACTGCCAGCGCGCAGTTCGCCCGCGCCGTGGCGCTGAGCCGCGACGACCCCCGGGCGGCTGCGGCCGCGCTCGACGAGAGCATCGAGCTCGGACGGCGGGGGACGAGTGGCGGCCTCCTCGGGTTCGCCCTCGCCCGCCGCTCGATGATGCGGGTCGAGACCCGCGACCTCTCCGGCGCGCGCCGCGACGCGCGCGAGGCGGTGAAGCACGGTCACGAGCGCGGCGACCGGCCGATGTTGACCAGCGCGCTCGAGTGCACCGCTGCGGTCCTCCACGCCGTGGGTCACGACGAAGCCGCGGCGGTGCTGGCCGGCGCGCTCGGCGCCGGGGTGACCAGCGGGGTGTCCCGCCCGCTCACCGGGGGGCTCGTCGCCGATCTCGGGGTCGCCGCGGCGTTGGGGCGCGCTCGGGAGACCCTGGGTGACCAGGCCTATTCCGACGCGACGGCGCGCGGCGCCGCGCTGACGCTCGACGAGACCGTGGCGTACGTGTTCAGTGTGCTGGACGTCGTCGAGCTCGGAGCTCCGTGACCGCGACCGGCACCAGGGTCACCAGCGCGACCACTTCGGCGACCATCGCGATCACCGCTTCGGTGGTGGTCGAGGTCTCCTTGAAGCCGAGCAGGCCGCGGGTACGCGAGAGGAAGTACGCCACGAGCGTGGCGACCGCGAAACCCGCGCCGACCGCGGCGGCGGGGAGCAGCAGGGCGCCGTAACGCAACCCGAGCACCAGGCCTTCGGCGATCACCAACGCGGCGATGGCGTTCAGCGCGAGCGAACGGCTGATGGTCAGACCGAGCACGCTGTCGGGCGCGATGCCGCGGTAGCCGCCGCGGAAGTAGAGGTAGAAGTGCACCCACCCGCTGACGAGCAGGGCGACGGCACCGGCGACGGTGGTGACGATGGTGCCGGTGGAGAGCTCGGTGTCGTTCACGTTCATTTCGCCTCGATGGTGCCGGTCATGTAGTTGTGGATGTCGCAGTGGTACGCGTACTTGCCGGGTGACGCCACCGTGATCGTTCCCTTGGCGCCACCGTCGAGATCACCGGTGTCGAAGCTCTTGTCGTCGGCGGTGAGCGTGTGCACGGTGCCGTCGTCGTTGGTGACGGTGATCTCGGCGCCCGCTTTCACGACGGTGGGGTTCGGCGAGTACTGGAAGTTCTTGATCGACACCGCGGTGCCCGCGGTGCCACCTTCATCCCCTGCGCCGCTCGATGCCGCGCTCGTGCCGTCGTCGGTCACGTTCAGCGTCACCAGCACGGCGACGAAGGCGACGAGTGGAACGACCAGTGCGAGCACGATCGTCGGCAGCTTGCCGAGGCGGTCGGTGGCCATCAGTGCGTCGCGTCTTCCTTCTCGCCGCCGTCGCGCAGGCCCTTCTCGAACTCGCCCTTGGCGGAGCCGAGTGAACGGGCGAGGTGCGGCAGACGGCTGCCGCCGAACAGGAGCGCGACGACCGCGAGCACGATGAGCAGCTCGGGGCCGATGATGTTGGCGAGCACGGGCACGGGGGCCTCCTCGGGGTGGATTCCGGAGGGTGTTCGCCGTGGGCGCGGCGCCGGATGTCCCCGATCCGCTTGAACGCAGGGGAATCGGGGCAGAAATACCTCGCATTCCTTCATCCCCCGAAGCTCGCGGCGTCGAACAGAGGTCATCATGGCGGCCGATCCTCCTTACGCCGCGCACCGACGACGTCGGGCTCGTCATCGCCATCGCCCGCTACAACGGCGACGCCTTCGCCGAGGCCTATCGACGCCACGCCGGTGCCGTCTTCGGGCTGGCGCAGCGGCTGCTCTGGGAGCGCGCGCTCGCCGAGGAGATGGTGCAGGAGATCTTCCTGCGGCTCTGGGAACAGCCCGACCGCTTCGACCAGTCGCGGGGCTCGCTCCGCTCGTTCCTCTTGATGGACGCGCACGCGCGCTGCGTCGACCGCATCCGGTCCGACTCGCGGCGGCGTGACCGGGAGGAGCGCAGCGCCCGCGCCGAGATCGTGACCGACTACGACCTCGATCTCGAGGCCTACGACCTCGACATCGCCGAACAGGTCCGGGAAGCGATGGGCACGCTCTCCGACGGCGAACAGCGCGCCATCGAGCTCGCCTACTTCGGCGGGCACACCTACCGCGAGGTGGCGCGGATCCTGGAGCAACCGGAGGGGACCATCAAGAGCCGGATACGGACCGGGCTGACCCGCTTGCGCGGGCAGCTCGTCGACCGGGGAATCGACGGATCATGGATCGTGAACTGACCCCCGACGAGCTCACCGAGCTCCTCCCGGCGTACGCGCTCGATGCTGTCGACGACGACGAGCGCGTGCAGATCGAGGACTACCTGGCGCGCACCGATGGCGCGCGCGACGAGGTGGCCGGGTTCCAGGTCGCGGCGTCGATGCTGGCCCACGCGGGCGGCCCTCCGCCCGAGGGCGTGTGGGAGAAGCTCGAATCGGTCATCGCGGAATCGCCCCGCCCGCTGCGCGCCGTCCCCCCGCCCGACGTCGTCAGCTCCCGCCGGGTGCCGTCGCCCCCCGCCGAGCACCCGAACCGGCGGTGGCAGTGGTTTGCGGCAGCGGCCGCGGTGGTCGCGCTCGCCTTCGGCGGCCTGTGGCTGGCCGAGCGGTCCGACACCGGTTCGTCGGTCGCCGACACCGCGGCGCTCGCGCGCACCGCGGCGACCGCGCCCGGCTCGCGTCACGCCGTGCTCACCGACGGCGACGGCAACACGCTCGCCACCGCGGTGGTGACGCGCGACGGCAGCGGCTACCTCACGTCCGATCTGCCTCCCGCGGCGGCGGGCCAGACCTACCAGCTGTGGGGCATCACGCGTACCGGCACCATCTCGTTGGGTGTGCTCGGACGCAATCCGCAGACGATCGCGTTCAAGGCCGCCGCGCCGACGCAGAGCCTCGCCATCACCACCGAGGTCTCGGGCGGCGTGCCGGTGAGCCACAACGCGCCCGACGCGGTCGGCGACGTCGCCTGACGCGCGTCAGGCGCGTCACGCGCGTCGCGCGTTCGAGATCTCGGAGCGTTCTCCCATCCGTGCGCGCATCGGCGTCGAACCCGATGCGACAACGCACCTGCGAAGGGTTTCCCCCAACTTCGAGGAGAGGACGCATGGGAATCGACGACACGAGGTTGCGCGACCTGCTGGAGCAGTCGCAAGACCTGCACTCCGATGCGATGACGATGTCGCGCTACGAGCTCGACGAGCTCGTCGAGACCGGACGCGACGCACGACGCGCGGGTGACGACGAACTGCTCGTCGCCTCGCCGGTCGACGAAGTGCACCGGCGCAGCACCTTGCTCGGTGGCCTGCCGAAGGGTGGCGTCCTCGCCGCCGCCGGTCTCGGCACCGCGATGGCGGCGTTGCTCGCCACCCCGGCGTTCGCCGACAAGGCGATGGACGTGCAGATGCTGCAGACCGCGGCATCGATCGAGAACCTGGCCGTCGCCACCTACGACGTCGCGCTCACACTCGACTTCATCGGCGGGGCGAGCGCCAACGCGGTGGTGAAGGCCTTCGTCGAGAAGACCAAGGAGCAGCACCAGCAGCACGCGGAGGCGTTCAACGCCGCCGCGACGCGGCTGGGGGGCAAGGCGCAGGACCAACCCGACCCGGTGCTGCTCGGTGTGGTGAACAACGCCAGGCCGACGTTGACCGGGCCGGCCGAGGTCGTGGCGCTCGCCATCGAGCTCGAGGACGGCGCGGCGCAGACGTACGTCGCGAACACCGGTGCGTACGCCAACACGAACGCCCGCTCCGTCGCCGCCAGCATCATGGGGGTGGAGGCGCAGCACGTCGCCGTCCTCCTGGCGGTGCAGGCACTCGTCGGTGCCGGTGCGGCCGACCTCATCGCCCTCCCGCCGGACGCGGCCAAGTTGCCGGCCGCGGCGGGCAGCGTCGGTTTCCCGAACGCGTTCTACCCGACCACGGACGCCCGTCCCGCGAACGAAGGAGCAGTCCAGTGAGGCGCCGCAACCGCAAGCAGGACCCGATGCTGATCAGCGAGGCCGAGCTCACGCAGATGACGCGTGACCTCGACGACGCGCACCACGACACGCTGCCCTCGATGCGAGACAGCCTCGCGGAATGGAGCGACTCCGACGACGACATCCGCACCGGCATCACCCGTCTGGTGTCGACGCCGTCGAGCCGCCGGGCGTTCCTGTTCGGTGGCGGTGCGGTGCTCGGTGGTGTCGCGCTGGTCGGGAGTGGCGTCGGCAGCGGACTCGCCGCGGCTGCGACGCGCACGTCGGCGATGGGCGCACCCGCAGCGTCGGGTCAGAAGCTGACCGGCGACCTGGCAGTCGTCGCGTTGGCGGCGTCGCTCGAGAACCTCGCGGTCGGCACCTATCAGGCCGCCATCGACGCGGTCACGGCCGGCAAGTTGACGGGCGTCCCCGACGCGGTCGTCACGTTCGCGCAGACCGCGCAGGCGCAGCACAAGGATCACGCCGCGGCGTGGAACGGCGTGCTGACCGGCGCAGGCAAGAAGGCGATCACCGGCGTCGACCTCACCGTGAAGAAGGGCGTCGACAAGGCCTTCGCCAAGGTGACGGACGTCCCCGGCCTCGCGATGCTCGCACTCGACCTCGAGAACGTGGCTGCAGCCACGTACATCGCGGCGATCGACGTCGTGAAGAGCCCGGCCGGCATCAAGACCGCCGCGAGCATCCAGCCGGTCGAGGTGCAGCACGCGGCGATCCTGAACTTCCTGCTGGGCCAATACCCGGTGCCCGACGCCTTCGCCAAGAGCACCGGCGCGCGACCGGCGAGCGACAAGATCGGCTGACTTGTTCATTCGCTCCTTCGCTGCGGGCCGGGATACCCGGCCCGCGGGCGCTCGCTCGCTGACGAGCGGCTCCGCTTCTCTGCGCCGCCGCTCGTCAGCGAGTTCTCGACCCATTGGGTAGCGTCGGCAGCATGAAGTACCGCAGTCTGGGCCGCACCGGCGTGAGGGTCAGCCCCCTGTGCCTCGGGGCGATGATGTTCGGTGCCTGGGGCAATCCCGACCATGACGAGTCAGTGGCGGTGATCCACGCCGCGCTCGACGCCGGGATCAACTTCATCGACACCGCCGACGTCTACTCGGCGGGCGAGTCGGAGGAGATCGTCGCCAAGGCGCTCCAGGGTCGGCGCGACGACGTCGTGCTCGCCACCAAGTTCTTCGCCCCGATGGGCAGCGACCCCAACATGGCGGGCGGCTCGCGTCGGTGGATCATCCGTGAGTGCGAGAACAGCCTGCAGCGGCTGCAGACCGACTACCTCGACCTGTACCAGGTGCACCGTCCCGATCCCTCCGTCGACATCGACGAGACGCTCGGCGCACTCACCGACCTCGTGCACCAGGGCAAGGTCCGCTACCTCGGGAGCTCGACGTTCCCGGGTTCGGCGATCGTCGAGGCGCAGTGGGTCGCCGAGCGCCGCAACCGCGAACGATTCGTGTGCGAGCAGCCGCCGTATTCGATCCTCGTGCGGGGCGTCGAAGCCGATGTGCTGCCGACGTGCGAGCGCTACGGCATGGGCGTCATCCCGTGGAGCCCGCTCGCCGGTGGATGGTTGTCGGGCAAGTGGCGCAAGGGTGGCGACACGTTCACCAGCCACCGCGCCAACCGGATCCCGGCGCGGTACGACCTCGATGCACCCGGCAACCAGCTCAAGCTGGAGGCAGCCGACGCGCTCGGGCAGCTCGCCGACGACGCCGGCATCCCGCTGGTGCACCTGGCGGTCGCGTGGGTGATCCGCAACCCCGCCGTCACCTCCGCGATCATCGGACCCCGCACGATGGAGCAGCTCACCACCCAGCTCGGCGCCACCGACGTCGAGCTCGCCGACGACGTGCTCGACCGCATCGACGAGATCGTGCCCCCGGGCACGAACTTCAGCTGGGCCGACGCCGGCTACTCGCCGCCCATGGTCGCCGACGCCCGGAACCGCAGGCGGTCGCGATGAAGGCCGCCGAGGCCACTGCGGTCGTGGAGGAGCTCGCGGCGCGCGGGCACGTGATCGCTGACGCGCGTTCGGCAGGCTCGTCCGGTGGCACCTACGAACACCACAACCCCGCGACCGGGGTGCTGCAGGCGCGCGTCCCGCTCGGGGGCGCCGCCGAGGTCGACGCCGCGGTGACCGCCGCGCAGGAGGCGCGCCCCACGTGGCGCGCGGTGCCGATGCCCGAGCGCATGGCGATCCTGTACCGGCTCGCCGATCTGCTCGACGCGCACGACGACGAAGCCTGCGCGATCAACGCGCTCGACAACGGCACGCCGGTGAGCGCGATGCGGTCGGGTGCGTACACGGCCGCGTGGACGCGGTACTACGCCGGTTGGGTCGACAAGCTCGACGGCGAGGTCGTGCCGGTCGCGGGCGACGCCCTCGACGTCGTGCTCCCGGAGCCGTACGGAGTGGTGGGTGCGATCGTGCCGTGGAACGGCCCGATGATGGGGATGGGGCAGAAGGCGGTGCCGGCGCTGGCCGCGGGCAACACCGTCGTCGTGAAGCCCCCCGAGATCGCGCCGTTCGGGGCGCTGCGCTTCGCCGAGCTCGCGCTCGACGCGGGCCTGCCCCCGGGAGTGCTCAACGTCGTGGTCGGCGCCGCCGCCGCCGGACAGGCGCTGGTCCGTCATCGCGGGATCGACAAGGTGTCGTTCACCGGAGGCTGCGCCACCGCGCGGCTGGTGATGGCGGCCGCGGCCGAGACGCTGACGCCACTCACCTTCGAGCTCGGCGGCAAGTCGGCCAACATCATCTTCCCCGACGCCGATCTCGACGTCGCCACCTCGATGGCCGCCATGCTCGGGGCCGTGCTGCTCAGTGGTCAGGGGTGCGCGTTGCCGACCCGCTTGTACGTGCACGACGACGTCTACGACGACGTCGTCGGCCGCGTCGTCGCCGCGATCGAATCGGTGACGGTCGGTGACCCGTTTGATCCCGCGGTCCTCATGGGGCCGGTCGTCAGCGAGCGTTCGTGCACCCGCATCCTCGGCGTCATCCAGCGTGCGGTCGACGACGGCGCGGGCACGCTGCTCACCGGAGGTCGTCGGCTCGACGGCGCGCTGGCCGACGGCTACTTCGTCGCGCCGACGGTGTTCGGTGACGTCGACCACGACAGCTCGCTCGCACGGGAGGAGATCTTCGGTCCCGTGCTGTCGGTGCTGCGCTTCCACGACGAGGACGAGGCCGTGGCCAAGGCCAACGACAGCGACTTCGGGCTCTCCGCCTACCTGCACACCGGTGACGCGTCGCGCGCGCAACGGGTCGCCCGGCGACTCGAGGTCGGCACGGTGATCGTCAACGGGTTCCCCGCCATGTCGCCGAGCGCGCCGTTCGGTGGCGTCAAGCAGAGCGGCTTCGGCCGCGAGGGCGGGCGCGCCGGCATCGAGGAGTTCGTCCGCCGGAAGAACGTCGTCTTCGGCTAGCTCGGCGCGGGTTGCGCACCGCGCACCAGGTGGCCCGGAAGCACGCCGGTGGCCTCGTCGTCGCGGATGGTGGTCTCACCGGCGACGATCGTCGCGACGTAGCCCCGGGCGCGCTGCATGAGCCGACGGCCGCCGGCGGGGAGGTCGAACACCATCTCCGGCTGGCCGATCTGCAACCGCTCGTGGTCGATCACGTTCAGGTCGGCGCGGTGGCCGGGCGCGATGCGGCCGCGGTCGCGCAACCCGTAGAGATCAGCGGTGTCGGAGGTCATCCACCGGACCGCGGAGGGGAGATCGATGCGCGGCCCACGCGTGCGGTCGCGCACCCAGTGGGTGAGCATGAGGGTCGGCCCGCCCGCGTCGACGGCCGCGCCACAGTGCGCACCGCCGTCGCCGAGCCCCCATACCGACGCGGGGTGCTCGAGCATGTCGTGGACGTCGTCGAGGCTGAAGTTGAAGTAGTTCGTGAACGGGAACGACACGAGGTTGCGCCCGTCGCCCTGGGTGAGGAAGTCGTACACCACCTCTTGCGCGGGACGCCCTTCGCGTTCGGCGACCGCCGCCATCGTGTCGGCGGTGGTCGGCTCCCAGTCGAGTGGTTCGCGCACCGGCAGCATGTTGGAGAACGTCTCGTACACGAACGAGGCGAGCGGGTGGTCCCACTCGCCGTTGGGCTCGGCGAGGATGCGGGCGCGCACCTCGGGGTCACGCATGCGCGCCAGCCGCTCCTCGAGGGGCAGGTCGGCGAGGGCGCGGTAGCTGGGTCGGGTCGCGAACACGTTGTTCCGGCTCTGCAACCCGAACAGGATGCCGGTGGCTCGGTTGGCGACCTGCGGGTAGATCGGCACGCCCTGGTCGCGGAGCTCAGCGGAGCGGTCGAGGATCAGCCGCCAGCGGTCGAGCTCGGTGTGGGTCTGCACCACCGAGAACGTGAGGCGCGTCCCGGCGACGGCGGCCAACCGCCCGAGGAGCTCGAGCTCCGCGTGGGCGGCGTCGCCGACCTCGCCGTCCATGCCACGCGGCACCACCTCGAACACGCCGGTGCCGAGCTCGCGCAGCACGCCGGCGAGCGCGGTGAGCTCGGCTTCGTCGGCGAACGTGCCCGGCACCTCGTCGCCCCGGCTCGTGTGGTGGGCGAGGATGCGCGTGGTCGACACGCCGAGCGCACCGGCGGTGATGCCGGCGCGCGTGATGTCGACCATCGCCGCGAGGTCATCGGGGGTCGCGACTCCGGTGCCGGCGCGCTCACCCATCACGTACGCGCGCATCGCCGCGTGCGGGACGTGCGTGCCGACGTCGACCATGCGCGGACGGCGGGCCAGCGCGTCGAGGTACTCGGGGAACGACTCCCACTGCCAGTCGATGCCCTCCCACAGCGCGGTGCCGGGGATGTCCTCGACGCCTTCCATGAGCTCGATGAGCTCCTGCTCGCCGCCCGGGTGCACCGGCGCGAACCCGACGCCGCAGTTGCCGACGACGACCGTGGTGACGCCGTGCCAGCACGACGGCGCGAGCTGCGAGTCCCAGGTGGCCTGGCCGTCGTAGTGCGTGTGCACGTCGACGAAGCCGGGGGTCACGAGCAGGCCGTCGGCGTCGACGGTCTGGCGCGCCCGCCCGTCGACCTTGCCGACGTGGGCGATGCGGCCGTCGGTCACGGCGACGTCGCCGGTGAACGGCGCGTGGCCCAGACCGTCGACGATCGTCCCACCGCGTACCACGAGGTCGTGCATCAGTCCCTCCGTCTCCGTCGCCGCGAACCCTAACGCCGTCCCGGTACGCTCCGCGGGTGGCCGATCCCTCGGTGAGCTCCCGATGATGGATTTCGGCGCGCACCTTCCCCTGATGGACTTCGGCGGGAATCCCTTCGCTCTCCGACACCTCCTCGAGTACACCGAACGAGCCGCCGGACTCGGCTTCCGCGCGCTCGCCGTCAACGATCACATGGTGTTCGCGGTGCCCTGGCTCGACGGGCCGACGGCGCTCGCGGCGATCCTGGGTTCGTCGGCCTCGATGACGCTGGCGACCACGGTCGCACTCCCAGTCGTGCGGGGTCCCGTCGCCACCGCCAAGACCCTGGCCGCGATCGACCGCCTGAGCAACGGTCGGCTCGTGGTCGCGGTGGGTCCCGGATCGTCCGCGGCGGACTACGAAGCGGTCGGTCTCGACTTCGACGAACGTTGGGCACGACTCGACGAAGCGATCGCGGCGCTGCGTTCGCTCTGGCGGCGTGACGCACCCGCGTTCGTCGGCCGCTACTACTCGACGGACGGGATCCGGCTCGAGCCCCGCCCGACCCGGGACCAGGGCCCTCCGATCTGGGTGGGCAGCTGGGGCTCGGACGCGGGCTTGCGGCGCACGGCGCGGCTCGCTGACGGTTGGCTTGCGTCGGCCTACAACACGACCCCGTCGGCCTTCGCGATCGCGTGGCGACAACTGGCCCCCATGTTGCGGGCGCACGGCAAGGACCCCCAGACGTTCCCGAACGCGCTGGCGACGATGTGGTTCTACGTCACCGACGACCGTGGCGAAGCAGAACGGGTCATGCGCGACCGCATCGTGCCCACGATCCATCGCCCCGAGGACGTGCTACGCGACCGGGTACCCGTCGGTCCCGCGGAGGCGTTCGCCGAGAAGCTCTCGGCGTTCGCGGCGGCGGGGGTCCAACGGGTGTTCGTGTGGCCGGTCGCCGACGAGATCGAGCAGCTGACGAGGTTCTGGGAGACGGTACGGCCGGCAGTGGTGGGATAGTCCGCGACCGAGGGGGAGGCGTCGTGGAGAGCCTGGGAATCGGATCATGGATCGCTCGACGCCGGAGCATCGCCCCCGACGCGACCGCGGTGATCTTCGAAGACCGAGCGTGGACGTACGCCGAGTTTGACGATCGCATCACGGGCCTCGCGCGCGGGCTCAACTCGCTCGGCGTGGGCGCCGGCGACCGCGTCGCGTACCTCGGACCCAACCATCCCTCGTTCCTCGAGCTGATGTTCGCCGCGACGTCGATCGGTGCGATCGCGCTGCCCGTGAACTACCGCCTGGGCCCCGACGACGTCGCGTTCATCCTGCGCGACGCCGCCCCCCGCCTCCTCGTCCACTCGGTGGACCCGACCGGCGCCGGCGAGGTGTTGCACACGATCGGTACCGTGCTCGAGCTCGGGACCGAGTACGAGGACCTGGTCAAGGCTGCGTCGCCCGTGCCCAGTGACGCGAGCATCGACCTCGATGCCGCCGCGCTGCTCACGTACACGTCGGGGACGACCGGACGCCCGAAGGGTGTCGTGTTGACGCATGCCAACCTGCTCTTCAACGCCATGAACTGGCTGATCGCCGGGGACTTCCGCGCCGGTGACGTGGCACTCGCCATCACCCCGTTCTTCCGGGTCGGGGGTCTCGCGGTCACGCTGCTCGAGACGTTCCTGGTCGGCGGGACGAACGTCGTGATGGACGTGTTCGAGCCGCGCCGCGTGCTGCAGCTCATCGAGCAGCACCGGGTTTCCGTGCTGTTCGGTGGACCGGACCTCCTGCGCGGGCTCGAGGCCGACACCAGCTTCGGTGCCACCGACTTCTCGAGCGTGCGCGTCTGCTACACGGGCGGCGCGCCGGTGCCCGAGCCACTCCTGCGATCGTTCATGGACCGCGGCATCCCGATCCTGCAGGGGTACGGCTTGAGCGAAGCGGGGCCCCTCGTGCTGCTGCTCGAGGCCCGCGACATGACGCGGCAAGGTCGGATCCGCGGGACGACCGGTGTTCTTCACCGAGTCGCGTGTCGTCGGGGTCGACGGTGCCGAGGTCGCCGCCGGCGACGTGGGGGAGATCGTCGCGCGTGGCCCGAACGTGACGCCGGGCTACTGGAACAACCCTGACGCGACCCGTGGCGCGGTCGACGACGACGGCTGGCTGCACACCGGTGACGCGGCGCGGGTCGACGACGAGGGCTACGTGTCGATCGTCGGTCGCATGGCCGACGCGTTCTCGATCGGCGGCGTGCTCGTCTTTCCCGGTGATGCCGAACGACTGCTCCTCGAACACCCCGCGATCGAGGATGCCGCGGTGGTCGGACGCCCCGACGCAGCCCTGGGCGAGACCGGCGTCGGCTTCGTCGTCCGCGCCGGTGACGACAGCGTCACCGAGCACGAGGTCCTGGCCTGGCTGCGGCCACGGCTCGATGCGCCCGATGTCGTGCGCGAACTCCGATTCGTCGAGAGCATCGAACGCAACCCGGCCGGCAAGATCGTGCGTCACAAGCTGCGCGCTGCGCTCGAGGTCGAATGAAGGCCGACGTCAATGCGCTCCCGTTCTTCGACCACGGCCGCGCCGAGTTCGCGGCCGACCCGCACGGTCGTCTCCGGATCGCGCGTGAGGAGTCGCCGATCGTCCGGACCCCGACCGGCGTCGGTGTCCTCACCTATGCCGGTTGCAGCGTGGTCATCGGGGATCCCGCGTTCCGTCCCGGTGTGTTCGAGATGATCCGGCGGGCCTCGCCTGACCAACCGGTCGTGCGCGCTGGTCGCACGCTGCTCGGCTCCGAAGGCGACGACCACCAGCAGCTGCGACGCGCGGTCATGCCCTGGTTCACCCCCCGCCGCATCGAGGCCCTGCGCGCGCGAGCCGCGGCGCTGGTCGACGATCTGCTCGGCCGCGTCGCGGTCGACGGTGGCTGCGAGTTCATGGACGCGGTGGCCACGCCGATCCCTCCGACGGTGTTCTGCTGGATGGTGGGGTGTGACGTCGAGCGCGGTCCCGAGCTGCGGCACTGGTCCTCGATCGCGCTCCAGGCGTTCTCCGGCGACCCGGCGGTGATGCCCGACGTCGTCGCCGCCATCCGCGAACTCCGGCGCTTCGCCGACGAGCTGATCGAGGACAGGCGACGAACGCCGGGCGACGACCTCACCAGCGCGCTCCTGCGCGCGGTGGACGACGGCGACCTCGCGCTCGACGACGTCCGTTCGCTGCTCACCGAGCTCCTGAGCGCGTCGGTCGACAACACCACCCATTCGATGGGGCTCGCGGTCTGGTTGCTCGCCGCGCACCCGGGGGAATGGTCGGCCGTCGCCCGGGGCGCCGCACCGCTCGATCGCGCGGTGGAGGAATGCGCCCGGTTCGAACCGGTGATCCGGCACGGCAACCACCTCGCGACCCGCGACGTCGAGGTGCTCGGCTTCGACATCGCCGCCGGCACATTGGTGACCGTGTACCTGGCGTCAGCACACCGCGATCCGGCGGTCTACGACGCACCCGACACGTTCGACGCGGCGCGGCGGCCGTCCCAACCGCAGCTCGAGTTCGGCCTCGGTCGGCACTATTGCATCGGTGCCGCGCTCGCCCGCATGGAGATCCAGGAGGTCGTGAATGCCGTCACCGCGCGGTGGAGTCCGCCGCGGATCGGCGCCGGCGCGCGCGTCGAGACCGCGGTGACCGGGGAGGTGCACGCCCTCCCGCTCGAGTTCGACGCGGCCCGCTGACGTCAGGAGTCGAGGCGGGCGGTGGCGGTGCCGCTGACGACGGTCGTGCCGTCCTGGTTGACGGTGGTGATCGACACGTCGGCGAAGTGCTCGCCGTCCTCCTCGCGGACGGCGGCGACGGTCGCGGTCGCGGTGAGCGTGTCGCCCGGCCACACCTGGCGCACGAACCGTACGCCGTACTTCGTGACCCGGCCGACGTCGAACCAGTCGGTGACGATGCGGCCGGTCATGCCCATCGAGAGCATGCCGTGGGCGAAGATCCCGGGGTAGCCGGCGACCTCGCGGGCGAACTTCTCGTCGCTGTGCAATGGGTTGTAGTCACCCGACGCACCCGCATACATCACGATCTGGGTGCGGGTGAGATCGTCGACGAGCAGGAGCTCCTTGCTGTCGCCCACCTTCAGGGACGCGGCGCTGATGCTCACTTCGGACCCTCCGTCAGGACCGCCACCGTGCGGGCGGTGATCACGACCTCGTCGGATTCGTCGAGGTACTCGGTGATCAGCTCGGTGAACTTCAACGTGCCCGAGCGTCCTTGCTTCTCCCACTGCTCGCCGGTGCGACCGCGGGCGTGCAGCACGTCGCCCACCACGAGCGGGCGGTGGTACTCGTAGTGCTGCTCGGCGTGCAACGAGGTACCGCCCGCGCCGGAGCCGCCCGACGGCACAGCGGGGGCGCGCCGGTTGCGTTCCTGCCCGACCCGAACCACGGCTGCCCCGGCTTCGGGCGCAATGGGTAGTCCTCGTCGAACTGCGGCGCTCGCGGTGACGAACGTCGGTGGTGCCGGAATCGCGCCCACCTCGGACCCGGCCGCCGCGTCGGCGTCGGCGTAGACGGGATTCGGGTCGCCGATGGCGCGGGCGAACATGAGCACGTGTCCCGCTTCGATGGGAAATCGTTCGATGGCCATGGCGGGAGGATCACCGCGCGCTGTCTGGCGTTGTCAAACACGCCGGGTCAGGAACCCGAGGGCTTCGAGGTCGTGGTTCTCGAGGTACTGACCGCGGAAGTCGAGGGGCTGGTCGGCGACCCTCGCCACCGCCTCGCCGTAGGGCCCCATGTGGGCCATGCGCCGCTTGACTTCGTCGAAGTGGTCGTCGGTGAGGTGGTACTCGACCGATTCTGTGAGCACGACCGGCGCGAGCAGGTTCAGGGCGACGCCGGTGTCGGCGAGGTCGTTCACGAGCCCGAAGGAGAACGAGTCGAGGGCTGCCTTGCTCGCGGCATACGACAGCTGGGGCACGTTCGTCGCCGGGAACTCACGGGTGCGCGCGGCCGACGACGTGATGTTGATGATGCGGCCCTCGTCGTGTTCGAGCATGCCGGGGAGGAACCCCTGGATCAGCGTGACCGCGGCCAGGAGGTTGAGGTTCGAGCGCGGTCTTCCAGCGCGAGACCGGGATCTCGAGGAAGGGGCCGATGAAGGTCGCCGCCGCGTTGTTCACGAGGACATCAGGGCTGCCGTACGCGCCCTCAACCTCGCGGACGACGCGCTCGGCCTCGTCCGTGCGCACGAGATCGGCGTTGATCGTGAGCACCTCGCTCCCTGCGTCGCGTAGTTCGCCGGCGACGCTTTCGAGGGTGCCGGGCAAACCCAGACGGTTCGGCGTCGCGTCGGTGCTGCGCCCCACGATCACCAGCGTGTCGCCGCGACGGGCGAACGCATCGGCGATCCCACGGCCCACCCCGCGCGTTGCGCCGGTGACGAGCACCACTCGTGCAGTCATGTCGGTCTCCTCACCGCATCATGATGCGACCGCCGTCGGCCATGAGGGTCTGACCGGTGACGAACGCGCTGGCGTCGGAGAGCAGGAAGCCGACGACCGGCGCGATGTCCTCTTCGAGGCGACCGTCGCGTGGCACCGGTTGCCGGGAGAAGCCGCGCTCGAACTTCGCCAGCCGGTCGGGATCGTCGAGGCCGGGGGTGTGGTGGCGCACCGACACCGGGCACACGCAATTGACGGTGATGCCGAACCGACCCCACTCGGTGGCGGCGGTGCGGGTCAGGGCGCGGATCGCCTCCTTCGCCGCGGAGTACGCGCCGTAGGTCGCGACGCCTTCGAGCGCAGCGTTGGACCCCAGCGTCACGATGCGACCGTGACCCTGGGCCTGCATCACCGGGAACGCGGCCTGCATGAGCCAGAGCGTGCCCTTGGCGCCGGCGCCGAAGGTGACGTCGAGATCAGCCTCGGAGATGTGCTCCACGCCGACCGGATCGGGCGACGTCTGCGCGTTGGCGACGACCCCGTCGACGGTGCCGAAGGTGTCGACTGCCGCGGCCACGAGCGCGAACGAGGCGTCGCGGTCGGCGGCGTCGGCCGGGCGCGCCACGTGGGCCGCGCCGAGCTCGTCGAGCTCGCCCGACACCTCGGCGAGCCCGTCCGCGCCCCGTGCCGACAGCACCAGGCGCACACCCGCCTGCGCGAGGTAGCGCGCGATGCCGCGTCCGACGCCCTTGCTCGCGCCGGTGACGATGACGACCTTGCCGTCGAGGTCGTCGAACACGCCGCTCACGCGAGGATCCCGGTCCACTCGGCGCCGGTCATCACGCCGGTGACCATCGGCAGGTCGTGGGCCGACACGATCCCCGGCGGCGCGGCGACGACCGCGGGAATCGCGTTGAGCGGACGCATGAAGGTGGCGAAGCTCAGCCCCCGCATGTTGCTGCCCCGGCCGTGCATCTCGATGTCGACGGTGTACGTCGGCGCTGGACATGCAGCCGCACATCCGCAACAAGCCGCGCCGCGAGGCGCTGGCCAAGCGCTTCAAGGATGACCGGGACCCGCTGAAGATCGTCATCGTGCGCGACATGTGGCTGACCGGCTTCGACGTGCCCTGCCTGCACACGATGTACGTGGACAAGCCCATGCGCGGCCACGGCCTGATGCAGGCCATTGCCCGCGTGAACCGCGTGTACAAGGACAAGCCCGGCGGCCTGATCGTGGACTACCTGGGGCTGGCCGACGTGCTGCGGCGAGGCGCTGGCGGACTACACCGGCAGCGGCGGCCAGGGCGAAACGGCCATCGACGCAGGAAGAGGCCGTCGCCGTCATGCTGGAGAAGTACGAGATCTGCCGCGGCCTGTTCCACGGCTTCGACTGGTCAGTCGTGGACGACCGGCACTCCGGCCCAGTGCCTGGCGCTCCTGCCGGCGGCCCAGGAGCACATCCTGGCCCAGGAGAACGGCAAGAACCGGCTGCTGCAGGCGGTCACCGAACTGTCGGCGGCGTTCGCGCTGGCGGTCACGCACCCACAGGCGGCGCGCATCCGCGACGACGTGGCCTTCTTCCAGGCGGTCCGCTCGGTGCTGGCCAAGTCCACGCTGCGGCGCCGGACAGCCCGGCGGACGACCTGGATCACGCCATCCAGCAGCTCGTGTCGAAGGCCATCGCGCCGGACGGGGTGATCGACCTGTTCGCCGCGGCCGGCCTGAAGAAGCCGGACATCTCCATCCTCTCCGACGAGTTCCTGGCCGAGGTGCAGGGCCATGCCGCACAAGAACCTGGCCGTGGAGCTGCTGCGCAAGCTGCTGAACGACGAGATCAAGGTCGCGCTCGCGCAAGAACCTGGTGCAATCCGCTCCTTCGCGGAGATGCTGGAGCGGGCCATCCGCGCCTACCAGAACCGCGCGATCGAGACGGTCCAGGTCATCGAGGAACTGATCGAGCTGGCCAAGCAGATGCGCGAGGCCAACCGGCGCGGCGAGGCGCTGGGCCTGACCGAGGACGAGATCGCCT
Source organism: uncultured Actinomycetes bacterium (assembly GCA_963725775.1). Lineage (GTDB taxonomy): Bacteria > Actinomycetota > Acidimicrobiia > IMCC26256 > DASPTH01 > DASUAS01. The sequence goes on along the minus strand of CAVRZT010000003.1, from coordinate 50,104 downwards.
TCTACGACGCGCTGGAGGTCAACGACAGCGCGGTGGCGGTCCTGGGCGACGAGACGCTGAAGACCATCGCCCGCGAGCTGGTGGAGGCCGTGCGCCGCAACGTGACCATCGACTGGACGGTGAAAGCGAGCGTGCGCGCCGAAGATGCGCGTCATGGTCAAGCGCATCCTGCGCCGGCACGGTTACCCGCCGGACAAGCAGGAGAAGGCCACCCAGACCGGTGCTGGAGCAGGCGGAATTGTTGTGCCGGGATTGGGCCATCTGATCCGTTACAGCCGAACCGCGAACTGGATGGTCAATCAATGGTGGCAAAGGGCGGGACGTATGTTGATTGCATTCTCTATCCTACTGGCCGGCATACTCATCCTGGTGGGCGTGCTGCTGCTGTGGAGTCCCGGCAAACCGACCCCGTTCGTGGATGAAAACGGACGTCCGCTGGCGGGCAGCATCTCGGAGAAGATCCACGTCAACATCAACGGTGCTGGAACAAGGGATGTTCATCAAGGGCAAGGACGCCACGAAGCCGGTGCTGCTCTTCCTCCATGGGGGCCCCGGCATGCCCGACTACTTCCTCACCGAGTACTACCCCACCGGCCTCGACGAGGACTTCACCGTCGTCTGGTGGGAACAGCGCGGTTCAGGACTCTCCTACAGCGCCGGCATCCCACCGGAGACGATGACCGCGGAGCAACTGATCTCCGACACGCTGGACGGTGACGAACTACCTGCGCAAACGCTTCGGCCAAGACAAGATCTACCTCATGGGGCATTCGGGGGGCACCTTCATCGGCATACAGGCGGCCGCGCGGGCGCCGGAGTTGTACCACGCCTACATCGGCGTGAGCCAGATGTCGTATCAGCTCAAGTCCGAGAAGCTGGCCTACGACTACATGCTCCAGCGGTTCAAGGACGAACGGAAACACGAAGATGGTGCGAAAACTCGAAGAAGCGCCCGTCACCGATGACGGTCCCACTGCCGGCTTCGTACCTCCCGTGCGTGACCGAGCCATGCACGGCCTGGGCATCGGCACGACCCACGACATGAAGTCGATCGTCACCGGCTGTCTTCCTGCCGTCGTGGCAGAGCCGCGAGTACACCCTGAGTGAGAAGATCAACCTGTGGCGCGGCAAGCTCTTCTCCGGCAGCCGCCTGTGGAACACAGTTCATCGCCACGGATCTGACCAGGACAGGTGACCGGAGCTTGACCTCCCCGTCTACTTCTTTCACGGCAGCTACGACTACACGGTCTCCTACCCGGAGGCCAAGGCCTATCTGGAGCAGCTGAAGGCGCCGGTGAAGGGCTTCTACACGTTCGAGCAGTCGGCCCACAGCCCGCTGTTCGAAGAACCGGAGAAGATGCGGAAGATCCTGCGGGAGGACGTACGGGTCGGAGCGAACAGCCTGGCTGACGCACAGTAATCGGCGAGGCGACCACCCAGTCCGGACGGCGCCACCAGGCCGCCGGCACACTGGGTCGGACGGGGGATCGCCCGTACACGTGTGCGCGTCACAGGTCGCGGTAGGCGCCTCCACGCGGGGCGATCTCCACAACAACGACGATCAGCCGGTCATCCTCGACCTTGTACGAGATCCGCCACTTCCGACGCGGATGCGGTAGAGGTCGTAGCCGGTCAATCGCTTGCACCCGTGCGGTCGAGGATCGTCGGCCAGGCCGTCGATGGCCCGTTCGAGGCGCCGGCGCAGGTCCGCCGGCATGCGGCGCAACGCTTTCTCCGCCGGGCGGGAGATGACGATGGACCACCGCCGCCGGGCGTCACTCGGTCCTCGGACTCCAGCTCCTTCTGACGTCCTCCCCCGCTCGCAAGCCGGGTCGTTCCTGGCCTGCTCGTACGCCTCCGCCGCGCTCACGGCGTCGCGCAGGTCCTCGAGTTCAGCCAGCAGCTCGCGCCACGTGTCGGGGCTCAACATGACCGCCGCCGCCCGGCCATGCTGTGTCAGGATGACCGGGCCGCCGCTCAACATGAGCAGGATTTCATTCTGCCGCTGCCGCAGGTCCGAAATCGGCACCAGCTCGGGGACAGCGAAAGCTGCGTTCAAGCACGCGTCATACCGGCATCCTCCCGCCGCAGGTGCGGCAACTAGTCGCTCTTTTGTCGCTCAGTGTACACCCACACGACCGGATGTCGATCATGGGGTCTGCATGAAGCCGGCACAGCTTCACGGCGCCCTCATCCAGCGCACCGCGCGCTACACCGGAATGACGATGTCGTCGGCGTAATCGAACGGGAATTGGATGCCGGCCGCGGGGAAGGCCGCCTGCATCTTTGTGACCCACTGCTGCACGTCGTCGGCTGCCCACGCTTCGCGTCGTGAGGTAGCGCCGCATCTCGTCGTCGATCTGCTGCGTGTAGAGGACCGCCGGGTGGTCGGGCGCGACCTCTGTGCCCGCCCAGCGGCGGTACGCCTTGACCAGGTACGGGTACTTGGACCGGGCCATCGAGCAGCGATCCGCCCACAGGTCGCGCGCGCATTCGCCCAGCACCACCATGGCGTTGTCGGCGTACAGCACCACCTTCTCTTCCCACGTTTCCGGCACGTAGCGGTCGCGCGTCATCTCCACGCCGAGATCCTGGCCCATCTGGCGGTCCAGGATGGACTCGTGGCACTCGATGCAGCGGGCGACCTCTTCCGGGTAACCCAGCTCCCGGGCCATGCGGCCGCCCACGGCGCAGTGGTTGGGCGTCATGTCGTCGGGGATCACGGCCAGGGCGATGTCGTGCAGCAGCGCGCCCGCGGTGACGGTGTCCCGATTGACCTCGTGGCCTGCGGCGTGCAGCTCATCGACGATGTGCATGGATAAGCGCTCGATCCCCTGCACGTGGTACATCTTGTATTCCGGCACGCCGCGCTGCCACATCATGTCCACAATTTCGTTGCGATCGTACGATGGCATTCGGTGGGTTCTCCGTTTCCTGGGTTGAGGGTACTGGGGTCATTGGTTCTGATGCAGCCGCCTACGCGCCACTACGAAACACCGCGCACCTCGCGCCGGTCGTCATGCTGAACGCAGTGAAGCATCTCGCCCGCGGCGCGGGATGCTTCACTGCGTTCAGCATGACAGCCGGCGCGACGTACGGCCCGAGCGGCTCACTTCCCCTTGCCTGCCCGGTAGCGCCGGATCAGGGTGTTGGTCGAGCTGTCGTGCGCGAGCGGGCCGGCTCGGCCTCGCTCTCCAGCTCGGGGATGATGCGCGCGGCCAGCACCTTGCCCAGCTCGACGCCCCACTGGTCGAAGGAGTCGATGCTGCCAGATGGCGCCCTGCGTGAAGACGCTGTGCTCGTAGAGCGCGACGAGCTTGCCGAGCGACTCCGGCGTCAGCCGCTCCAGCAGGATCGATGCTGGACGGGCGGTTGCCCTCGAAGGTGCGGTGCGGCACCAGCCAGGCGGGCGTGCCCTCGGCCTGGACCTCCTCGCGCCGTCTTGCCGAAGGCCAGCGCCTCGGCCTGGGCGAACACGTTGGCCATCAGCAGGTCGTGGTGGCGGCCGAGCGGGTTGAGCGACTGGCAGAACGCCGATGAAGTCGCAGGGGATGAGCTTCGTGCCCTGGTGGATCAACTGGTAGAAGGAGTGCTGGCCGTTGGTGCCCGGCTCGCCCCAGTAGATCGGCCCGGTCTGGTAGTCGACCTCGGTCCCGTCGAGCGTGACGTGCTTGCCGTTGCTCTCCATCGTCAACTGCTGGAGGTAGGCCGGGAAGCGCTTCAGGTACTGGTCGTACGGCAGGACCGCGACGGTCTGCGCGCCGAAGAAGTTGTTGTACCAGAGGCCCAGCAGCCCCATGAGCACCGGCAGGTTGCGCTCGAACGGGGCGGTGCGGAAATGCTCGTCCATCTGGTGGAAGCCGTCGAGCATGGCGCGGAAGTGCTTCGGGGCCGATGGCGATCATGGTCGAGAGGCCGATCGCCGAGTCCATCGAGTAGCGGCCGCCGACCCAGTCCCAGAACTCGAACATGTTGGCGGTGTCGATGCCGAACTTGGCCACCTCCGCGGCGTTGGTCGAGACGGCGACGAAGTGCCTGGCCACGGCGGCCGGGTCCTTCAGCGTCGCGAGGGCCCAGTCGCGGGCCGTGTGCGCGTTGGTCATCGTCTCCAGCGTCGTGAAGGTCTTCGAGGAGACGATGAACAGCGTCTCCGCGGCGTCGAGATCGCGCGTCGCCTCGGCGAAGTCGGTGCCGTCGACGTTGGAGACGAAGCGGAAGGTCAGGTCGCGCCGGCTGTAGTGCCGCAGCGCCTCGTAGGCCATGACCGGCCCCAGGTCGGAGCCGCCGATGCCGATGTTGACGACGTTGCGGATGCGGCTTGCCGGTGTGGCCCTTCCACTCGCCGCTGCGCACCCGGTCGGAGAAGTCGGCCATCTTGTCGAGCACGGCGTGGACCTGCGGCACGACGTCCTCGCCGTCCACGACGATGGACTGCCCTGTGGGGGCGCGCAGGGCCACGTGCAGGACGGCGCGCTTCTCGGTGACGTTGATCTTCTCGCCGCGGAACATCGCGTCGATGCGCGCCCGCAGGCCGGACTCCTCCGCCAGTTGCAGCAGCAGCCGGAGCGTCTCGTCGGTGACGCGGTTCTTCGAGTAGTCGAAGTAGATCCCGACGGCCTCGGCCGCCATGCGCTCGCCGCGTTGCGGATCGTCGGCGAAGAGGTTCCGCAGGTGCAGGTCCCGGACTGTCGGGTAGTGGGCTTCGAGGGCGTGCCAGGCCGCCAGTGTCGTGAGGGGTGGGGTACTTGTGGTCATGATGAGTCCTTTCCGGCGCGCCGGCGCATAGTGTCCCGCATCCAATCCACCGTTCCAACCGCGCCGGATTCTACCACACGCGCGGCGTAGACCCAAGTGGGGACATCGCAGGAAACCGGGCGGCTCAAGCCGCCCGGCACGGTGACGCGGGCTGCCCCTACGTGGACCCGGAATCGCCCGTGCCGTTAGCTCGCCGACGGTCGGCTTCGTCGGCCAGTTGCGGATGCCGCCGGACCGGAACGCCTACGGCCCGCATCGGGTTCCTCGAATCGCATATGCCGCCCGGCCCTGTGACGCGGTTCGCGTTCACGGACCCGGAATCGCCAGCACCTGCCCGGTCACGATGAGGTTCGGGTTCGGGATGTTGTTGAGCGCGGCGATGGCGCTAACGGAGGTGCCGAACTGCCGCGCGATGGCCGCGAGCGTGTCCCCGCGCTGGACCACGTACTGCTGGCCCGGCTGAGCGTAACTCGGGTTGGCCGGGATGAATGGCGTCACGTAGCCCGGCTGGGCGTAACTCGGGTTGGCCGGGGTGTATGGGGTCACGTAGCCCGGCTGGGCGTAACTCGGGTTGGCCGGGATATACGGCGCCACGTAGCCCGGATTCGGCTGGATGGGGACGGCCAGGCCGCGATTCGGGATGCCCTGCGCGTACTGCAGCGGCGCGCTGAGCGTGGTATCAGGCCACGTCGACGTCGGCGCGACCGTCGCGATCAGGAAGTAGGAGTTCGACGTCTTGTCCCAGAGAAAGACCTGTGACGGCCGGTTCAGGGGCGCGTACGCCATCACCAGGCCCGAGTTGTCCGGCAGGTTGCCCGGACCGCGCGGGAAGTCGGAGCCGGGCTGCGCCACCTGGATGGCCCAACCCTGGGGTACGCCGGAAATGAGGAGCTTGTTGTCCAGGCGGTCCGGTTCCTTCGCCAGCGCCGGGTGGATCAGTACAGGCCCGACCACGAGCGCCAACGCCACAATCGACACGATAGCAAACTTGAGGATCTTCATCACCCCACCCTCCTGAGAGTTGCCTCTCCATACAGGCCGTATCGCGATGCCGCCGAAACCGGGCCTCGCGCCGACGTGTTCGTAGTCCAATTATCCTTACTCATTATAACGGGGGCTGACGCCGCGCCGCTATGACGCGCGTCACATGGCTGAGGGGCACAGGGGCATGCCCGCATCTCATTGAGGGATTGAGGGGGACGTATGGCGATGACCGAATCCAATTCCATCACGGGTCGCGGTAGGCGCCGCTCCTGTGGCGATCTCCACGACGACGATCAGCCGGTCTATTTCGCGTCCAGCTCCAGGGCTTGCCTGATGTAGTACTTCAGCGCCTCCACGTTGGCCGTCGCCAGGCTCTTGATCTTGACGTGCCGGGAGGACTTGCCCAGGCCCCGCAGCAGTCCATACCTGTCTTCGAAGTACACCCCCCGGGAAAAAGAAAAGGTGATGTCCCTCTGGGTCGGGCTGATGACGGCCAGGATGCGCTTCCCCTTGTAGGCGGGAATGCCGTAGTGGATGGCTTCCGTGACGTCCGGCGCCACTTCGTGCATGAGCGCCCGCAGCAGCGCGACAACCTCTCGATACTGGGGCAATACCCTGGCTTCCACGAACTCATCGACGGTCATGGGTGACTCACCCCTTCAGCGCGAGTCGTTTGCCCAGGGCGTACGCGCGCTCGAGCGCGGCCGGGTTCTGCGCGACCTCGCCGCGCTTGTTGGCCGTGACCAGGACCTGATCGACGAAGTCGATGTGCAGGTAATCGAGTGAGTCCTGCAGCATGCCCACGGTATGGCGGGCCGTCGCGGGATCCGCATCCTCGAACGCCGCCACCAGGGCCGCGCGCTTGCCGCTGACGCGCCCCGCGTCGCTGCTGAAGGCATACCAGCGATCCACGAACGCCTTGAGCTGCGCGGACGGTCCCCACCAGTAGATCGGCGTCCCCAGCACCCAGGCGTCGCTCGCGTACAACTGGTCGTACAGGGGAATCATGTCGTCCCGCAGCACGCAGCGGGTGCTCTTGCGGCACGCGTCGCAGCCATCGCAGGGCCTGACGTCCAGGTCGGCCAGGAACACCTTTTCGACCTCAGCGCCGTTCTCCGTCGCCCCGCGAATGACGGCGTCCACGAGAAGCTCCGTATTGCCGCGCTTGCGCGGGCTGCCCACCACTGCCAGCACCTTCATCGGTATCCCTCTCCTTTGTGACGAGATTTGTCGGGCATCATAGGACGAGCGGCGGCTGCGCGTCAAGCCGGGCTCCGTCTGGACCTCCACTTTGGGGGAAGGGGGATGATTTGAAGAATCGGCATTCTCGCGTTCTGGTTGGTAGCTTGCCGAAGCACCGATCATAACGCGGAGAACGCCGATGCCTCTACAATACACCGATTTGCTCGCTTTTGTCCAATTGGTCCTCCCGACCTTGCGAGTCACGCGGCAACGCAACCTGGCGTGGCTCGTGCTGGGGCTCGTGCAGGTCCGAGATGCGCATCTCACGGTGTCCGAGATCGCGCGGGCTATCCAGACGCGCTCCAACCACTGGCACAAGTTCAAACGAATGCGCCGGTTCTTGTCCAATGTGAAGTGGTCCCCGCCAGGCTGCTTTCCCGTCTTGTTGCCGTTTCTGTTGAGCCGAGTTCGGACGGGCGCTTATCTGCCGGTAATCATTGACCAAAGCACGATCGCCAGGGCGGTGGGAAGTGCTGTGGGCCTCGATCCCTTTTCGGGGCCGGGCCTTACCCTTTTGCTTTCGCCTCTTCACGACCGCCGAACTCAGGGCTGATCCGGAGGGCAGCCACCTAAACTGGAAGATGAGTTTATCACCCGGGTGGTCCGCCTGCTGCCGTGCCCGGCCCACGCAGTGCTGCTCTTCGATCGGGGCTACGCACGGGTGTCGTTGCTCCGCTTGTTAGACTCTTTGGGCGTCAAGTACGTCCTGCGGGTCCGCGCTGATACCTGGGTGTACTACCACCAGGGGTATGAGGGCCCCCTGGCGAAGATCAAAGTCCGCCGCGGCGAACTGCTGTGGTGGCGGCAGGTCAACTATCACAAGCAGGAGCGGTATCGCACCAATCTAGCCATCACGCTCAACGCCACCGCGGCGGAGCCCTGGTACCTGGTCACCAATCTCCACCGCGCGGCCGCGACCGTATTTTGGTACGAACGCCGGTTCCGCTGCGAGGAGCTGTTCAAAGACATCAAGGATCAGTTGCACCTGGAAACGCTGCGCACAAAACAACCCGCGCAAATCGAGCGCGTGCTATTCGGCTTGGTGATCGCCTACTATGCGCTGACCCTGATCGGGGTGGCCGCTCAGCGGGCGGGCCTCAGCCGCAAAGTGGGCAAGGATCGCCTCAGCGCCGCCTGGATGGCCCTGCGACTCCTCAAGATGCCCCAGTTCCTCAAACCACGGTTCGTCCGTCGCGCCCTGTTCCACCACCGCTGGTCACTATCCTATGAAAGTGGGTAGGAGCCAGGGGCTCCGTCTGACTCCCACCCAGTCCGACGGCACACTGGGTCGGACAAGGGGCTAAACTACGAGGCGAAACGTAAAGCGGGCAGAGCAGGGGCTTCGTTCGCGGTTGCCACGCGCGTCGCGCGGTGGTACAATGGCGCGGGCGATTGACCGGAACGTGGAGGGAGGACCGCATGGAGGCGAAAGACATCGAGCGCCGCTTTCGGGCGAGTGTGGACGATAGCGTGCGCGTGTTGGAGGAGGACGGCGAGGGAGTGTATCGGGTGCTCAACCCGTTCGTGCTCGACGACGGCGATCACCTGCCGATCGTGTTGCAGCGCACCGGCGCCGGCTGGCGGCTGAGCGATCAGGGGCGCACGTTGCGGCGCTGCGCGGCCGAGCGGGGGCTGGACGGCCGGTTGTCGCCCCGCAGCAGCGGTCTCATCGCGGCGACGATGACCGCGTTCGAGGTGGAGGCGCGGGCCGGGGAACTGTGGACGGCCGTGCCCGTCGACGATGACGGCTCCGCGCTGGACCGCTTCGCGCGCTGCCAGTTGCAGATTCTGAAAGGGGAAGCCTGATGGCCGAGTACGTTTACGCCGTGAGCCAACTGCTGGCTCTCGGTCGACCGGATACGTTCACCGCCGAGGATTGGCCCGACTACCGGGCCCTGGGCCTCGGGCCGGAGCACATCCCCGACTTGATCCGCCTGGCGACGGACCCCGCCCTGAGCCGGGCCGATCCGGAGTCCGCGGAAGCCTGGGCGCCGGTCCACGCCCGCCGCGCGTTGGGCCAGTTGCGAGCCGAGGTGGCCGTCGAGCCGCTCCTGAGCCTGCTCGATGAGCTCGACGGGGACGGCTACGACGAATGGACGGTCGAGGAGCTGCCGGAAGTGTACCGCCTGATCGGACCGGCGGCTATGCCGGCGCTGGGCGCCTACCTGGCGAACCCCACGTATGGCCCGTTTGGGCGTGAGACCGCCGGCACCTGCCTGGCCCAGATCGGACTGGCGTTTCCCCCGTCGCGGGCGGCGTGTGTTGCCCACCTCACGCGCGTGCTGGCCCGCTTTGCGAAGAATGAGCCCTTCCTCAATGCCTTGATCATCGTGCCGCTGCTCGACCTGGAGGCGCGGGAATCGTTGTCTGTCATGGAGCAGGCGTTCAAAGCCGGGCGGGTAGACCTGACCACGGTCGACTGGCGGACCGTCCAGAAGAAGCTGGATTTGCCGGGATACCGGGACGACCTCCGCACGGACCGGCCGCGCCAGCCGGCGACGAAGACGGCGCCGGATCAGTTCACCCGCCCCCGGTGCCGCCGAAAGGACACGCACCGACCCAGTTCGCCCCGCCGGGTCCGCCCGCCCGACAGGCCCGCACGCCGGATCAGGTTCGGCCCGCCGACCCGGTTCGACCGCGGACAAGGTCAAGGGCCAGCCCAGGGATGGGCCAGGCGCAGGCAGTCCGAGCAGGCGCGCCGGAAGAACCGTCAGCGGCAGTGAGGCCCAGGTCCGCGCGATACCTGGACCTCGCGCCACCGGGATTGCGCCTGGGTACGCTCCTGAGCAGGCAGCGCGACGACCGTCTCGGGGAGGCAATCGCGTGAGCAGCAACGGGAGACCTAACCCCCTGCCCAAATTGACACACCTCCCGGCCTCAGGTAGAATGGTTTCATTCCAGAGGGAGGTGCGACACGCAAATGAAGGCCAGATGGATGGTGGTGCTGATTGCGATCCTGGTCCTGTCCGGCTCGATGGGCTGCGCGCTGGCCCGGGTGATGACCGGCCAGACGGCGGCGACGAAGGCCAAAGCGACCCGGCCGGCGGTCGCGGCGAAGGTGACCTACATGGCCACCAACACGCCGACGAAGACGCCCCCGCCCAGCCTGACGCCGACGCCGACCGCGACCGGCACCGCGACCCCTGTTCCGACGAATACGCCCGTCCCGACCGACGACGCCGGTCCCGACGGACACGCCCGAGCCCGAGGCCGCGCCCCCGGCAGAGGCGCCCGCGGCCGCGCCGGCCCAGTCGTGGCCTCGCCCACGTCACCCCCGCCGCCCACCGAGGTCCCCAAGCCCGTGATCGGGCAGCACGGCACCTCGACGATCTTCACGATCCGTGACTCCAAGCCGGAGTACAGGAACGGCGGCGAGGTGAAGCTCCACATCCAGGTGAAGAACACCACGCCTGCGCGCGATGCTGTTCGGCATGCTGGGCGTCAACATGCCCACCGAGGACAGCCAGACCGCTTTCGTGGCGGTGCGCTCCAGCAAGTACGAGGAGATTCCGGTCAACGGCGAGATCGTCACGGACATCAAGGTGCGTCCGGTGCGCATCGGCCAGGTCCGCGGCCCGGTGACGATGAATCTGTCGATGTGCTTCTCCAAGCTGGACGTCTGCCAGCAGCCCAACGCGGACTGGGAGGTCATCGCCGCGCCGCTCACGGTCAATATCGTGCCGTAGCCGCAGGGCGCGAGCCTCTGTCCGGTAGTTCCCCCCTTACGGCTGATACCTGAATGTGAACAAGGCGACCCACGGGCTGTAGTTGCCGGCGCCGTCGGCGGCGCGCGCGCGCAGATAGTATGCGCCGGGGGCCACGGCCCCGGGCCGCCAGCGCTGATCCGTCGTCCAGTTCGCCGCGGAGCCGGTGGGGCTGGTGCCCCAGTAGACCTCGTAGCCGGTGACGCCGCAGCCGACGTCTTGCGCGCCCTGCCAGGTGAACTCCGGCTGCTTGATGGTCTTCTGCGGCTGATCGTTCAACGCGCCGTGGACCTCCACCGCGCCCGAGGGCGGCGTCGGCGGGTCCGGATCGAACCCGTACGGTCCGATCGTGGCCGTCGTCTCATTGTTCGACAGGTCCCAGGCGCGCAGGCGGAGAGTGTGCTGGCCCCTGCCGCCCTCGCTTAGCCGGACCGCGCCGGAATCGGCCAGGGTCTTGGCCGGCAAGCCGGGCGGGTCGCCGTCCCACGCCAGGCTGTAGCCGCGAACGCCCGAGCCGGGCTTGTCGCTGATCCTCCACGCGATGCTCTCGTCGTTGTGGTACCAGGTGTTGGGCGCCGGCGCGGTGATGCTGATCGACGGCGGCGCTTTGTCCTCATCGGGGCTGGAGGGGGGATCGCCCAGCCAGCGGAACGACGCGCCCATCAGCCCGGGACGCCGGGCGGCCGGCTGGGGATAGCGATTGGGCAGGGCGTAGATGTCGTAGGGATCGACGACGCGGTTGCCCAGGCGCACCTCGAAGTGGAGGTGGACGCACGGTGGGCCGCAGCGGTCGCTCCAGCTCCGGTCGCCGGAGACGCCGATCTTGAACGCCCGGCCGATGCTGACCGTGTCGGGGCAGGCGGGGATGCTCTTTTCCACCGCGGACAGGTGCTGGTAGCGCGTCTCGAAGGAGCCGATGTGCTGGATGCGCACCGCCGGCCCGGGATCGTGGCCGCCGCCGCTTTGCCAGCAGGCGTCGCCCGGCGCCGCGGACAGGACGTCGAAGCGCTGCCAGGTCCCCTTGTTGGCCGACGTCCCTTTGACGTAGTCAATGGCGCCGTGATAATCCCCGTTGGAATATTGCCAGCCGGCGAGCAGCCGCATGTCGCCCGACCAACGGAACGGGTAGGTGAAGAGGCCGTTGCCCGCGGCGAACACCGGCTGCAGGCCCTGCCCATCCGCCGGGCCGGCAGGCCAACAGCGCGGGGCCAGCAGCACGCCCGCGACCCACAGCAACATCAGAGCGATGCGGGCCACCGCGTTGCACCAACATCCTCGTGAACGAGACTCCATGGGGGACGCGACCCCTTCGGTATCCGGCCAGGCATACAAATGGTAAATCATAAGTAATAATAGAGTAATTATAGCACGAATGCAGCCGCGGGTCAAGGGGCGACGCAAAAAATCCTTGATTTCCGCGTTCAGGTTCGCTAGAATCGCGGGGGACGAGGACGGCCTATCACGTCGTCGTCTCGGCAAGGAGGGGTAACACCATGCAAATCGGAGTGTTGGGCACGGGAACAGTGGGCCACACGCTGGCCACCAAGCTGATTCAGCTCGGACACCAGGTGCGTATGGGCTCGCGCGAGCCGGACCACCCCGCCGTCGTCAAATGGGCGCAGGCCGGCGGGCCAAACGCCGGCCACGGCACGTTCGCCGACGTCGCTCGCTTTGGCGAAATCGTCTTCAACGGTACGGCAGGAACGCACTCACTCGAAGCCCTGACCCTGGCCGGGGCGGCTAACCTTGCCGGGAAGATTCTGATCGACGTCACCAACCCGCTCGACTTCTCGAAAGGGATGCCGCCCACGCTCGCCGTCTGCAATACGGACTCGCTCGGCGAGCAGATCCAGCGGGCCTTCCCCGCCGCGCGGGTGGTAAAGACGCTCAATACGGTCAATGCCGTCGTGATGGTCAACCCGGGGCTGGTGCCGGGCGATCACAGCATCTTCCTGAGCGGCAATGACGCCGCGGCCAAGGCCGATGTAGCGCGGCTCCTGTCCGATGGGTTCGGCTGGAAGCGAAGCAGCATCATCGACCTGGGGGACATCAAGACCGCCCGCGGGGTCGAGATGATGCTGCCCCTGTGGCTTCACCTCGCCGCGGCATACCAGCGTCCCAGCTTCAACCTGCATGTCGTGGTCGGGCCCAAAGGTTGAGCGCCTGGTGCTCCCGCCTGGGATGCCGCAGCGCCGAGTCGGTCTGAGCGGCGCGGCGGTTACCGCCCGATAAGCCGGAAGGCGGACTCCGGGTAGCGCAGGCCCGCGGCCGCGCCTACCGGGAAGGTCGCGTCCAGGTCTCGCCGCTCGTCCGCGGTCAGCGTGATCCCGACGGCGGCCGCGTTCTCCTCGAGGTGTGCGCGCCGCTTGGTGCCGGGAATCGGGGCGATGTCCTGGCCCTGCGCCAGCACCCACGCCAGGGCCAGCTGCGCCGGCGTGCACCCTTCGGCCCGGCGATCTCCGTCACGCGGTCGACCAGCTCCAGGTTCTTCTGGAAGTTCTCCCCCTGGAAGCGCGGCGAGTGGCGGCGGTAGTCGTCCGGGGCCAGGTCCTCGAAGCGCCGGATCTGCCCGGTGAGGAAGCCGCGGCCGAGCGGGCTGTACGGCGACGAAGCCGATGCCCAGCTCGCGGACGGTCGGCAGGATCTCGTCCTCGGGGTCGCGGCTCCACAGCGAGTACTCGGTCTGCAGGGCGCGTGATCGGGTGCACGGCGTGCGCGCGGCGGATGGTCTGCGGCGCCGGCCTCGGACAGGCCGAGGTAGCGGACCTTGCCGGCCCGCACCAGCTCGGCCATCGCGCCGACCGTCTCCTCGATCGGCACGTTGGGATCGACGCGGTGCTGGTAGTAGAGGTCGATGTGGTCGACGCCCAGCCGCCGCAGCGAGCCTCGCAGGCCTGGCGCACGTACTCCGGCCGGCCGTTGATGCCCGCGGTACGCCGGATCGGCTGCGTCGCGCACGATGCCGAACTTGGTGGCCAGCACCACCTCGTCGCGCCGGCCGCGGATCGCCTTGCCGACCAGCTCCTCGTTCGTGAACGGGCCGTAGATGTCGGACGTGTCGAGGAAGTTGATGCCCAGGTCCAGCGCGCGGTGGATGGTGGCGATGGACTCGGCGTCGTCCGCCGGCCCGTAGAACTCCGACATCCCCATGCAGCCCAGCCCCAGGGCCGAGACGGTCAGCCCCTGGCGTCCCAGTGTTCGTTGTTCCATATGTCTCGCCTCCTGACGGTGATGACGCGGCCACGCCTCAACTCATATTCCCCTGATTATAGCACCCGACTGCAAGCCGATGCGACGGATGGACGCTCAGGCAGAAACCAGTGCTCGCAACTGCCGCGCAGCATGACGCGCATCATATTCTGGACCTGTGCAGCGGATTTACAGTCAATGGGCATGTGGTTTCGGCTCTAACAGGATATGGACTGCCGGCGTCCGCCGGCGTATGTAGTTGTGGAGGAAATCCCATGTCAGTCTCAAAGCCATTCGCAATCCTGAGCGTCGTCGTGATCGCCTTGCTGCTCATGACGGCCGTCGCGTCCCTTGGCCTGCTCTCTGGGGTCCCGGTCGCGAACGCCGCGCCCAAGAAGCCGGTGCCGACGGTAGCTCCGACGCCAATCATCATTATCATCTACTGCGACCCGTCGGGTTGCAAGAGACTTCCCGCGTCCGCCGAGTTGGTGACCCAGCTGCACAGCCTGCCCGGTGTCAAAGTCGCGCCTGAGTCGATCCCGGCGCTCATCGGTGCACCACCGTCCCACGTCGCACCCGTCCTGGAGGCAACTCTCACGGCGCGCTAGGAGCGGTGACAACGGCATGCTTCGAACGAATTGACGTCGCGCTGATCGCCGAGCGCGCTAACCGGTCCTCGCTCGAAGCTCGCGGTCGAACGCGGACTGCGTAGACGGGCGACGGGTCCGCCATGAGGGGAAAGCCAGGCGACTTCGCCTGGCTTTCATGGTCATCGATTCGCATCAACTCGAAGCGTTCAAAGAGACTTGCCAGCCGGTTCGACCGGCGTATCGTGTTGTGGAGGAAATCCCATGTCAAAGCCAGTCGTAATCCTGAGCGTCGTTCTGATCGCCTTCCTGCTCTTGACAGGCGTCGCGTACCTTGGCGTCTCTGGCTCCGCGGTCCCTGTCGCGAACGCCGCGCCCAAGAAGCCGGCGCCCACGCAAACGCCGATCATCATTATCATCGTCTGCGACCCGTCGGGTTGCATCAGAATGCTGCAGGCGCCCTCCGCATTGGTGTCCCAGCTGCACAACGCGCCTGGTGTCAAAGTCGCGCCCGAGTCGATCCCGGCGCTCATCGGCGCACCGCCGGCCCGCCTCGCGCCCGTCCACGAGGCAACTCTCACGGCGCGCTAGGACGGGATGGGGAGCCATACGGATAACCCTGCCGGCTTTGCCGGGCCGATGCCGGCAGGTGTATAATCGGTGGGTCAGCGCGTCCTGAACCCGGCGAACGGAGATGACCAACATGGCCCACCCTACTTCGGCCCGGCGCCTTGCTCTCACGCAAGCCCGCGTCTACGAGTTGTTGGACGTAGCTGCGCCGGGCGACCGCCTGGGCCGGGCCATCGACATCTTAATGATTGCACTGATCGTAGCGAACGTTGCGGTAGCCACTGTCGAGACGATCAAGCCGGTCTACGAGCGGTGGGCCGTCGAATTCCACGTGTTCGATACGATCTCCGTGACCATCTTCACGATTGAGTACCTGTTGCGCTTGTGGTCCTGCACCCACGATCCAATCTACCGCGATCCGGTCGGTGGACGGGTACGGTTTGCCCTCACCCCGCTCGCCTTGGTCGACCTACTGGCTATTCTGCCGTTCTACGTGCACTTGTTTGGCATCGATCTGCGCTTCCTGCGGGCACTGCGCTTGTTCCGCATCTTGCGCATCCTGAAGCTGGCCCGTTACTCCGCCGCGCTGAAGCTTATCGGCCAAGCTATTCGGTCAAAAAAGGAAGAACTGCTGGTCACGCTGTTCATCCTGGCGCTGCTTCTGCTCATGTCCTCGTCGCTAGTGTACTATGCCGAGTACGAAGTGCAGCCGGACAAGTTCAGCAGCGTGCCGGAAACAATGTGGTGGGGCGTGATCACACTGACCACGGTTGGCTACGGGGACATATACCCGGTGACGGTATTGGGTAAGCTGCTGGCCGGGTTCATCGCCATTCTGGGCATCGGCACGTTCGCGCTGCCCACCGCCATCCTCGGCTCCGCGTTCATGGAGCAGCTACCAAACAAGCGGCGCCGCTCCCTGACGTGCCCTCACTGACGGGGGGTGAAGAATACGCAAAAATGAAGTAGCAATGTCGGGAACCTGACACGTCTACCGCTGTCCCCAACTGGGCGTATAATCGAGTCGTCACGGGCTATACGCATATCCGAACGATCGAACCGTGCGCCGTCGAGTTCGCTGCTTCCGGGATTTCCGGACGAGGAACACGGCGAACTGGTGAATGAGGCGCCAGAGGTTGCGGAACGCCCGCAAAGAGTTGCGGCAAGGAAAACGCCCACTCATTGCTGAGCGAGCGTCGGGCCGGAGATACTATCTCCGGGGCTGTTGTTCATCATTGTAGGACAACGCGTTCCGAAGTCAATTGAACGAATAGAACATTTGCTCTATTGACGGAGTCCCGCTCTCATGATAGACTGTAGGTAAGAGTCCGGCCGTTAACTGAGGGAGAGAGGCAAGCTCAAGTGGGATACATCAAACTGACCTTTCGCGTTACTCAGGAAGGCAAGCACTACGTTGCCGAGTGTCTCGAATTGGGCACGTCGAGCTGCGGTGACAGTCCCGAGGAAGCCGGCGCCAATATCGTTGAAGCCACCGAGCTGTATCTAGACACCCTGGAGGAGTTGGGCGAATGTACCCAGGTCCTGCAGCAAAAAGGCGTCCTCGTCCGAGAGGACAGATTCCCCGAGGTTCGAGCCCTGTTTCAGCCTAATGCCCACTCACATAGCTTCATTGCCCAATTGCCCGTGGGCGCTTGTGCATGACGCCACGCGAATTATTCTCCAGTGACGAGATTATCGCCGCGCTTCAACGCGGCGGTTTTCATGCCCCGCGCATACCATTTCTCCACCCAATTGGAACCTATGGTCTATTGACGCGCCCCCGCTCTCGTGATAGACTATTATTGATCAAGCCGAGCTCTTCGGTTGGTCCAATCGAGGAGGCCACATGGGGAACGAGGAACACCTGCGCATCCTGCGGCATGGGGTGCCAGTCTGGAACCAGTGGCGGACAGATCATCCATTGACGAAGCCCGACCTCGCCGGGTCGGACGTCTACGGCGCCCTCTTCAAATCGGACCCCGAGGACGCGAGATGTGCCGGCACGCCGATCTGCGCGGGGCCAACCTCCGCGGGGCGGACCTCCGGCGCGCCAACTTGATCGATACGGACCTCCGCGGGGCCGACTTGAGCCAGGCGGACCTCGGCGGCGCCAACCTCGGCGGGGTGAACCTGAGCGGCGCCAACCTCCGCCAGGCGAACCTCTGCCGCGCCAGCCTCATCGAAGCGAACCTCTGCGGCGCCAGCCTCCCGTGGGCGGACCTCCGCCGCGCTCACCTGGGCAGTGCCAATCTCAACCAAACCGATCTCGGACAGGCGGACCTGAGCGGGGCCAACCTCGGCGACGCGAGCTTCGTCGGGGCCAACCTGGTCGGGGCCAACCTGGCCCGGACGAACCTGGCCGAGGCCGACCTCAGCAACGCCAACCTCAGCCAGGCCAACCTGAGCCGCGCCTTCCTCATCTTCGCCCGACTTACCGAGGCCAACCTCTGGCAGGCAGACTTGACCGGGGCGGTCTTTTTCGGGCCGACCTCCGCGCGGCGAACTTCACCCTGGCCGACCTCGCCGGGGCCAATCTCGACCAGGCCGACCTGGAGCGGGCCACTATGCCCGACGGACACGTACATTTCTAACCTGTGCAGTCTGGCGATCGTGGACGAACTTAACAATCCTTAGGGTGACTACGAACGGGGAGAGGAGAAGACCATGATCCAATTCACGGCTTCACTCTACAGAGTAGGCGCGCAACGGTGCGTGACGGTCCCGGAAGCGGTGGGACGGGCCTGTGGCGCCGGCCGAACTGTGCCGGTAGTGGTCGAAATCGGGCAGCAGCGCTACGAATCCACACTTCTGCCCGCGAAGGACGGGCGCTTCCGGCTGGAGGTGCCGACGAGCGTGCTCGGCGCGCTGGGCAACGGCGGCCCCACGACTGTGACCATCGACCTGTCACCCGACCCACTTCGCGCTACGCCGCTGCCGCCGCCCGATTTCCTGGCCGCGCTGCAGGCGGCAGACTCCGGCTCCGAGGCGTTCCAGTCGCAGACCCCTGCCATGCAGCGGCAGGTGATCGACTACATCGAGAGTGCGCGGTCCGCGACCACTCGCGCCCAGCGCATCCAGAGAACGCTGGAAGCGATCGGCGCGTTCGCGGAGCCGCGCCTCAAACGCGCGTGAAGAGGTGCGGGGCAGGCTTCGAGAGCCTTAGGGCTGCCGCAGGATGAAATTCTCGAACGCCACTTCGACCTCTCGGTCTGCCCCCGTCGGTGTGCCGGCTTCCACTCCCATGCCGCCCGCGGCGATATCCTCGTTGCGGATCTGGTCGACGCGCTGCCCATTGATGTAGAAGGTCAGCATGTCGCCCACGCAATCGGCTCGCACGATGTTCTTCGCGCCCTGGTCGGTCCGGATGGCCGCGCTGTCGGTCCAGTCGACCAGCGTCGCGTAGTCGCCGTCGATGCCCTCCCTGCTGACCATGTACGTGCCGTCCCAACTGACGAGGAAATCGTAGTAGACGTCCCCGATCGCGCGAAGGACCAGCCCGGCGTAGTCTTCCGGTTGGCCTCGCAGGTGTGCGAACGTCACCTCGGCGCTGACGTCGCCGAGGCCGTCGATGGGCGCGAGGACCGTTTGGGCGGAGCCGGGCTCCACGGCAACGCGGTAGGTCCCGTCCTCATAGGCGAACGTCGCACCGTCGCCGGGACCGGTGTCCCAGCCACTGGTCGGGTCGGAGAAGTCGTCCTCGAACAGGATATCCCCGCCGTGTCGCCTCGCCGCAGAGAAGGCCAGGTCGCCGGACAACCGGCGGACCACCAGGTTATTGAAATCGACTTCGAACGGGGTTTGTTTGCCCGCATAGGCGAACAGAGCAAGCCCGCCGGTCACCGGTTCGTCCAGCGGATACTCGACCAGTTTTTCGCCGTTCACGTACAGCGCCAGGCCGGCGTGGGTCCAGTCCACGCGCAGATGGTTGGTCGCGCCCGAGCTGGTCTCGATGGCCGGATGCGGAGCGCCGCGAGCCTGCCCTGTCAGCCAGGAGAACGCCGCGGAATCGGTCGGGTCCTGGGCCTGGGATGGGGTGAGCGGCTCGATCCGGGCGATCGTGTAGCTGCGACCGGTGCCATCGAGCAGCAGGGAATAGGCGCTGTCGTCGCTCTGGTAGCCGACGCCGATGCCGAAGCGGCCGTTGCTAAACTCACCGGGCACCGTGGCATCTACCTCGATGCTCACGTCCTCGGGCCATTCGCCGTCCACGACCCGCTGCGGCGCGTTGCCGCGATACTGAAGCCCCGTGAGCCCATAAATGTACGCGTTCGCGCTCGTGACCGTCATCCGATAGGCCCCGTCCTCGTACCGGCTCTCGCCGTCGTCCCCCTCGTAGGTCCCCAGGTATCCACCGTCGCCGGAGAAATCGTCCTGGAACACGAGATCGCCCGTCGGGGTCGCCGCCCTGGCGGGCGGCGCTGCGGCGAAGGCGACCGCCAGCAGGATTACGAGCAGGAATGAGAGTGTACCACGGGCAGATGGCATTCCGGTCTCCGGCAGTACTTGCGTGGTTGCGTTCATGCCCCTATTGTAGAAGCGGAAGGTGCGCGCGTCGCAGCGCTTCATGGCGTTCAATCCGAGCACTTGGTCCCCAGACCGCCGACGCACGTTTCCGTGGGGGGCTTGCCGCGCTCCGGGCACTTCAGCGAATAGATGCAGGCCGTGTCCGCCACCGACGCGATCTGAGCCTGCAGCGCCGTCTCGGACTCCGAGCCGAAACTCAGGAGGATGCGGTCCAGGTCTTGCGGGACGTACGCCTCGAATTGCGTGTTCGGCCGGCCGTTCACGAACAGCTTCAGCGTCGCGCTGCCGGTGTTGCAAGACTTCTGCCCCGTGTCATTTGTCAGGCAAGTGGACGTCAGGCTCATCCCCACGGACTTGAAGAAGTCCCCCAGCGTCTCCCCCTTCCGGTGCACGTGGACCACATCGCCGTTGCCGTCGTGCAGGTGGACGTACGGGTCCAACTCGTGGCCGGCCGAGGACTGGTATTTGTCCTGGGTCAGGTCCAGCGGCTTCCCGTCGAGCACCACCTTCAGGTTGGCGTGGATGTGGTAGGCGGGCTCCAGCGTCGGGGATGGAGCCGGCGTCGGCGCCTTCTGCAGCGCGATGTTGATCAGCGACCGGAACTCCTCGACGCTCGACGGGTTCTGGATCATCGCGCCGTTCAGGTAGAACGACGGCGTTCCGTTGACCCCGGCCTGATCGCCGTCGCTCAAGTCACGGTCGATCTTGGTCTTCACCGCGTTCGAGAACAGGTCCGTCTGGAACCGGTCCAAGTTCAGCCCCAGCGCTTGCGCGTATTGCACGAAGATGTCGCGCGCCGTGCTCGACTCGGACCAGGCGCCCTGGTTCTCGAACAGCTTGTCGTGCATCGCCCAGAACTGGCCCTGCTGGCCGGCGGCCTCGGCGGCGCGGGCCGCCAGATACGCATTCCTGTGCTGCTGCAGCGGGAAATTGCGGAAGACGAAGTTCAGCTTGCCCTGGAACTCGCTCACGACCTGCTTGACCACGGGGTAGTACGAGCCGCAGGACGGGCACTGGTAATCCCCGAACTCCACCAGGGTCACCGCGGCCGCGTCCGACGCGCTCCGGGCGCTGTCGGAGCGCACCAGCAGGGTATCCCCACCGCTCGACTGGCCCGGCGCCAGAGCACCGTGCGGCATGAGCAGGAGCCAACCGGCGGCGAGCAGCACCGGGATGAGCAGCAATCCGAGCGGCCACTTCGACCGGGGGGCCTGCCGGCCGGCGCGTGACTTGGGCGACGCGCCGGCGGACTTGCGGGGCGGTGCTTTGGGTGGGTGTTGGGGGGCAGTCGGTGGGTGTTTCATGGCATCCTCTCCTGGTCAGTGAGCCGGCTGAGAGCGGGCAGATTGATCCGCATTGTATCACATACGTCCATTAAGCCGAAGCGGTTTCACTGCGGGGGGGAACGGAAATTCGTAGTGACGACTTCAGTCGTTCCCCAGCCTTGGGAACGACTGAAGTCGTCACTACGAGCCGACCCATCACTTTGATCCACCGCGCGCCGCGGCGTATAATGTGATTGAGTTCATCCGCCGGCATAAGGAGGCTTTCCGACCATGACACGCACCCGCTCGTCCGCCCTGGTTCTCGCCATCATCCTGTGCCTCGCCGCGCTCGCGCCGCTCGCGGCCGCCGCCCCTCCCCCGCAGAGCGGAGCGTATACCGTCTTCCGCAAGCCGGCCTGGGGCCTGAGCCTTTCGTACCCATCCGCATGGACGCTGCGGGCCGACCAGCCGGCCTACGTCACCTGGGTCAACGCGGCGGAGGACGACAACACGGTGTTCGTCGTCGCCCGCAACCGCGCCTGGCGCGACCCCGGCTACCCCCTCGAGGACGTCTTCAGCGACGTGCTGAACGAGGTCAGCGCGCCGGTGGAGAACTCGACGTTCGAGCCTGGCGCGGAACGGACGGTGGCCGGCGAGCCGGCCCGCCTGGCCACATTCACCACCACCGACCTCGAGTCCGGGCGCGACATGGCCGGCTACGTGCTCGCTTTCAGCGCGGGGCGGGAGGCCTACGCGGTGATCGCCGGCAGCTTCGTCGAGACGTGGGACGCGCACCGGTCCGAGATGGACCGCGTCCTGCGCAGCCTCCGCATCCAGTCGGCGGTCCAGCCGACGGCCACGCGCACGCCGCGGGGGCAGGCCCGGCCGACCGCGACGCCGACCGAAGAGCCTCTCCCGACCGACGAGCCGTCCGGGCCCGAGCCGGTCGCCACCGCGGAGCCGGCTCCGCAACGCACTGCCGTCCCCGGCGCCGTGTTCATCACGCGCGCGCGAGGCGTACGAGGTCGCCCTGCCGGTCGCCCGCGAGTGGAAAGACACCGCCGTCCTGTACGAGTTCCACTGCTATCTCCAGGGTGACGCGACCGGCCGCTGCCGCGACTGGACGGTCACCTTTGCGCCGGGCACGTCCGCAGAGCAGCGAAGCCTACGAGCTGCAGGTCATCGACGGGCGGGTCGACCCGAACCTGACCTCGCGCAATCCGCTGTCTGACCGGAATCTGGCGCCCGAGGGCTGGATCGACAGCACCGCGGCGATGGATACGTTCAACGCCCAGGGCGCGGAGGGCTTCCTGGCGCGGCGCCCCAACGCCACGCTCAGCTTCACGCTGCGCGCCCGGTTCTCGGCCCCCGAGTACATCTGGGACCTCGAAGCCATCGACGGCAAGTGGGACGGGCGTCGGCGTCGAGCCTGCGCGCGGAGGTCGACCCGGTGCAGAACACGATCGACACCGAGCCCGCGCCGCCTCCCACCCCGGAGGCCACGCGCTACTACACCCTGCGCCAGGCGCTGGGTGTCGCGCAGAAAGCGATGGGCGCACACCCGGACGCCCGCATGAGCTGGATGTTCGGTCACGTCGAGGCCGGCGAGCCGGGCTACGACCAGGTCCGGTGCGCGTATTGGTCGGTGTACTTCGTCTGGTCCGAGACGGTCACCACGACGTCAGGCGTCGACGTGACGGACCTGGTCTACAACCTGGACATTTCGGATGGCCAGGTGAAGAATGCGGACTACGGCCATTACAGCCCGGGGCCCGCGGCGACGGGTGACTGGGGCGATTCGCCCGCGGCGCTGGAGGTCTTCCGCGGCTCCGCGGACTACGCGGCCTTCGCCGCGACGTATCCCACCCACGGCTGGTCCTTCGACCTGAGAGGCGACGAGAAGCTGGGCCACCTGTGGGCGGTCGCCGCGGAATTGCGCGGCCTCCGGCTGGAGGAGCGATTCACCTTGCCCGCGAGGTAAGACGTGGCGGGCAGGCTCTACGGGCTGTCGAGGCTCGCTTCCTTCAGAATCAGCGGGAAGTAGTAGCGGCCGGGGAACGGTGGCGGCGCGGGACACGCATCGTATCGCCCGTCGATGTCCAGCCCGAAGCCGTCGATCTGCCCGCCGCCGGCGCCGGTGCGGTCCACCACCTGCAGCGTCCACGCGCCCCGCAGCGATGCGCCGGTCAACCAGGCCAGCGGGTCCTCCGGTCGGAACTCGCCCGCGAATGGCGTCGCCCCCTCTTTGATCGAGGCCGCCGCATCGTCGCGGAAGACCGTGCCCTGGTAGTCCGCCCCGTCGCCGTTGCGCGCCGACAAGGTGACCGTCACTCCGTTCGGCGCGATCAGCGCCAGGCTCAGGTCGCTCGCCCGGTCGCGGCGGACGACCACGCGCACCTGCACCGTGGTGATGACGCCGCCCACCGTGATGGGGACGGTGGCCCGCGCGCCGCTCGCGCCGCTCGCTACGCTCGCAGGAATCGGAACCGGCGGCCCCGCGTAGGCGAACGAGCGGGTTTCCTCCGGGCCGAGCGCGCCCACCGGGATGTAGATGGGGTGGTGGAACACGCGCCCACCGTCGTAGGTCACCGTATGCTCCAGGACCACGTCCTGGCCGCAGCCCGCCAGGGCATCGATCCAGACGAGGTAGCGCGTCGTGTTCGTCCTCTGCTCGCTCACCGGAATGTCCGGGTAGGCCGACTGGCCGCTGACTACCTGGGACAGGCCACTCAGCCGATTGATCTGGCCGCGGACCGCCGTGGCCGGGGCCCCGCCCACATCCAGCAGGTCCACGTCCAGCCCCCACGTTTCGCCCGGATCGACGACGCCGTCGCCGTTGCCGCTGACCTCGGTGCGCCGCACGCCGGCCACGTCGAGCGCCGACTGCGCCCCCGCCCCGTACACGACGAGGGCGAAGTCCTGCTCGGCCGGTCCGCCGCTGCCGGGGATCGCATCGCCGGGCACGTTGGCGGCGATGACGCGCACGCTGAAACTGGTCCCGACGCCCGGCGGCAGGAAGACGTTCTCGACGTTGTTGCGCCGGTCGAAGGTCCCACCGGGTACGGAGCGATCGCGCACGAGCTGGTTGCCCTTGTACACCACGCCGCCCACGCTGACTTCCAGGTCCAGGTCGTTGACCAGGGCCACGTCGCTGCGTGCTGCCGGGGGCGTCCGTCCAGGCCAGGGTCACGCGGAGCGGCTGGTCGGGTCCGCGATGTAGCCGGTGATGGTGTACACCCGGCCGGTCGCTGAAGAGGGTCGTCTGGTCCACCAGCAGGCGGGGGGTGCCGTCGAACAGCGGCCCAGGTTGGCGTCGCCCCAGCCCTGGTCGTCGCGGGCAGGGTGCTCGCCGGCACGCCGGCTCGCGGCGTCAGCTAGCGGGCGCTGTTGATGAGCAGCGCCTTGAGCATGGCCGGGCTGGGGGTGTGGCCCGGGTCCCAGCACGCGCCGGTAGTACTCGGTACGCCAGCGAGGCCGCGCCCGGCACCGCCGGGGTGGAGTGGCTGGTGCCCGAGGACCAGGTGTAGAGCGTCTGCCCGGCCGGGTAGTAGTGGCTGTCGAACATCGCGCACACGCCGCGGCCGTTGTAGGTCGGGATCCTGCGAGGCCGGGCCCTGGACGTGCGTGCCCGGGGCCGTCAGGTCCGGCTTGATGCGGCCGTCGGCGGCCGGCCCGCGCGACGAGAAGTCGGCGATGTTGTCGGCGTTGTCCGCCGGCTGTCACGAGCAGCCGTCGAAGACGCCGTTGTCGCGCACGTTTTCCGTCGCGCCCACGGTGAGCACGTTCTTGGCCGTGCCCGGCGAGTCGATCGGGTCGGCGCCCGGGCCGTCGTTGCCGGCGGCGAAGACGTGCAGCATCTCCTGGTTGCCCGGCTGGCCGGCCGACGCGTCGCGGGTCAGCGACGTCGTAGTTCCGCGCGGTGGCGTCGTATGCGCCGTACGCGTCGGCGAGCCCCAACTGTTGGACGTGATCCGGCGCCGGCGTTGAAGCTGGCGGCTACCACGCCCTGTCGGTCCAGCCGCACTTGGACGTGTCGTACGGGCCGTCGTTGTTGCGGAAGATCTTGGTCCCCGCTACCCGGCCGTAGGGCGACACGCCCAGCCCGATGCGGTAGCCGTTGGCGTCCTGGTAGGGCCAGCCGGCCCGGTTGTTGTACGCCGCCGACGATGCCGGCGTTGAGGTTGCCGTGGCCGTCGGCGCCGTCGCCGAGTCGCGTCCGTGGTGCAGTTGCCGATGTAGGCCACCCGGCTGGGGTTGGTCAGGCTGCCGAAGGTAGTGAAAGTCGGGGTGGAGGATGTTGCCGACGTCGCCGGTGTCGATGCCGTCGTCCACGACGTCGACGATGGGATAGTTCGCCGGGTTCGTGGGGAAGCCCCGCGCGGCCAGCCAGGTGAGGTAGCCCGGGCCGCTGGGCACGACGTTGCCGCCGACCGCTGGTGACCGTCGCCGGCGATGATCTGATCCTGCACCTCGTCCAGGCGTTGGGGCGGCGCGTACGGCTCCACGTTGAACACCTCCGGCCAGGCCGCGATGGCGCTCAGTTGGCTCGCCGGCAGCCTGCAGGGACAGGTCCGTGAGGTCCAACAGCGTCGACGCGGGCCGGTACACCTGGCCGTCGAGCGCCAGCAGGCGCGCCGCCGTCTCGTCCGCCGGGTCGCCGGCGTACTGGACGGTCACGTCCACCGTCGCCGCTGCGACGGCCGCGCCCGCGGCCTGGGCCGCGCCGCCAGGGCCGGCGCCAACCGATACGTGGGTAGGTAAGGCCCCGTCCACTGGATGACCGGCGAGCGGGCCGCCAAGCGTGTCCAGCCTTGCCAACGCCCCGGCGTCGCCCCACACCACGTACGCGTTGGCCGCCATGTACGTCACCACGCGCACGCCGACGCCCCGCAGCCGCTCCAACCACTCCGGTTTGATCGGCCCGACGAACTGGACCAGGACCAGGGCGGGCGCATCTGTACGGGCGACCCTGGGTGGTCGCCCGCCGGTCGTGACCGGGGCGACCACCGAGGGTCGCCCCTACCGATGCCGCCGTGTCCACCCGCGCGCCGCCGCGCAGGAGAATCGTATCGAAATCCGCCGCGGCCTCTACGCCCGGGCGCGCGGCCAGGTCGCGCAGGGCGGCCGCCGGGGCCGGCGCGGCGGGCAGCCGCCACAGCGCGAAGGCGCCGTAATCGACGAGCTTCGTCGCGCCCAACGCGGCCAGCTCGCGGTTCGCCGCCGCGTCCTCCGCGTCGACCAGCAGGCGCGAGCCCGGCGCCGGCGGCGCGGCCCGCGTCGGCTGGACCGGGGATATCGCCAGGGCAGCCGCCAGAACCACCGCCCACCCTACGGCCAGCCACGCCAATCCCCGCCGCCATCCGCGCACCTGCGCCTCCACTCCGAATGCTGTCTGACCCAGTCCGACCCGGTCCGGCACACCGCCCAGCAGACCGCGGTGCTGGGAGCTGCTGGGCCGGGCGGGAATTGTATCATTGCGCCCCGTTGGGCGCTCAAAACCTGATCGTGGTCTCTCGTTCGCTGCGGCGGTGGGGGAGATCGTTACTGCCCACCGTCCTGCCGGGCGGGTTCGCCGGTGGGAGGAGGGGCGAAGACCTCGCCCGGCTGCAACCCGAAGACGGCGGCGAATCGCGCCCCGCTGAACAGCCCGTCCTCGGCGCCAATGACGTCCAGGCGCAGCGCCCCGTCGCGGCAGCGGACCGTCAACGCCTCGCCCGCCGCGGCGAGCGCCACCGTGCCCGGGGGCCGCGGCGGCATCCGCATCCGCGATCGACGCCTGCCCCACGCGAAGGGGCAATCCGCGCCAGAACGCGAGCGCCCCACCGTGGTACGGGTTGGCCGCGCGGACCAGCGCCTCGATCTCCGCCGCGGTCTGCCCAGCCCAGTCGATGACCAGGTCCTCCGCGGTGGGCCGCGGCTGGTAGTCGGCCGCGGCCGGGTCCTGTGGCGTGCCGCCCAGGTCGCCGGGCCACGCCGCGAGCGCCTCCACCAACGCCGCGGCCACCCCCGCCGCGGTCCGCGCCATCTTGCCCAGCAGCATGCCGTAGGTGTCGCCCGGGCCGATCTCGACCGGCTCCAGGTGCACCAGCGGCCCGGTGTCGTACCCCGCGTCCATCCGGTGGACGCTCAGGCCGGCGGTCGCCTCGCGGCGCCGGATCTGCCAGAAGATGGGGTCCGGGCCACGATACGCCGGCAGCCGCCCGGGGTGGAAATTGAAGCAGCCCAGGCGGGGCCACTCCAGCACCGCCGGCGGGAGCAGGTAAGAGAACCCCATGACCCAGACGACATCCGCTTGCACCGCGCCCAGCCACTCGACCAGGCTCTCGGCCAGGCTGGCCCGCGTGACGTGCAGCACCGGCAGGCTCCCGGCGTCGGCCAGGGCGACGATCTCGGACGCGGCGGGGTGCTCCACTGCCGGCAAGGCTACCCCGGCGATGAGGCCGCGGTCGAGCAGAAACTCCAGCGTCGGCCGGCCTAGCGGGCTGTTGCACAGCAGGGCGACTTTCGAGGCGGCCTACTCGCCCGCCGCTGCCGGCCGTCGGATGCGGCAGCCGCGTCGGCGCGACGTCCGACCCGAGGTGGAATCCTCGTCTGTTCAACGGCATCCTCCCTGTGATAAACAAACGCAGCGCGACCATTGTACCATGATCGATCGCTGCTGCGTAATCCACGGCCCTTTATGTATAGAATCGGGTGGGCCAGAGTCTACGAGCGAAGCGAGCGAGGCTCACAGGCGGCGCGCGGCGCGGAAGCTCTTGGCATAGAGGCCCACGCCGTCCAGCAGCGAGTTCCCGGCGACATCGCCCAGCGTGGGCCCGTCGACCGTCTGGCGGCTGGAAATGAAGCGGTAGTGCCCGCCCGTGTCCTTGCCGAGGAACATCCCGACGTGGTCGATCTGGGGGTGGTGGTCTTCTTTTCGAGCATGGAAGAACACCAGGTCGCCCGTCGACAGGCGCGAGAAGTCCGTCGCTTGCGTCTCGGTGTCGGGGATGATCACGATGCCGGGCGCGGAGGCCAGGATGTCCCAGGAGTGGCGCGGAATGGAGGCTCCTCCGTCCGTCTCGTACCCCAACGGCAGATGCTCGCGATAGCCCCAGACGATGCGCATGAAGCCGGAGCAGTCCAGGCTCTGGACGAAGTCCGCCTTGGGTCGGTGCGTGTGGCTGCCGAACGTCCAGGGAGTGCCCAGATAATCGTTGAAGTCGCCGCCCTCCTCGCGGCTGTCGTCGGCCTTGATCGGGCCGTACGTCGCCTGTCCCGCGATCTGCAGACCGGCGTCGTCCGTAATGGGCGGTGCACCCTTGACGTACTCCATGGCGACGGCCAGCACATCCGGGCTCTTGTCCTGCAGGGCCTGGCTCAGCCACTTTTGGTCCACCTCGCCGCCGAACGGCGCGGAGAGAACGCGCACCCACACGTCGGTCTCGACGGGGTGCTTGGCGTTAGGGTCGGCGAAGGTGCGCTTGGCCCCCAGCAGGGTGACGGTGTAGGCCGTGTCCGTGAACGTGGCCAGCCAATGGCCGGCGGCATCGGTCACGACGGTGCGGTTCGGATCGGCCGCCCGCGTGAAGTGAGCGCCGCGCAGGTCAAGGCCCGGCGTGGCGCCCGCGGCGCGCGCGGACCGCGGGGCGGGCAGGAACGTGACGATCAGGGCCAACGCGATGACGACGCGGACGGCCCGCGAGCGCCATCGCGGCGTGCGACGATAGGGTGCGGTGTCCATAGGTAACTCCTTCCGGTGCACCCGGCCGGACCGCCCGGCCG
This sequence comes from uncultured Actinomycetes bacterium, assembly GCA_963725775.1. Classification (GTDB taxonomy): domain Bacteria; phylum Actinomycetota; class Acidimicrobiia; order IMCC26256; family DASPTH01; genus DASUAS01. The sequence goes on along the minus strand of CAVRZT010000003.1, from coordinate 21,520 downwards.
GGTTTCCCCTGGCAACACTAACCCTGGTGTACCACGCCCGGGCGCTCTGCGCCATGAGTTCCGTCATATGAAAGGGGGAGAGATTGCTCTCTCCCCCTCGTGCGACTCGAAGCTTACGGGGTGACGATGCGGCTGGGAGCCGCCGTCAAATCAAGGATACGTGGCCACGTTGGACGGTGCGGAGTCGAGCGAGATGGTGGGGAAGTCGGGGCCGGAGGTGTAGGCGAAGTCGTCGCCGACCAGGTTGTTGGCCAGCACCTGGTACGTGATCGGCAGGGTCGGAGTGAGGGGAATGGTATCGATATACGTCACCGTTCCCGTGAGCGGCCCGGTAGTCGAAGGTATCGTCGCCACCGTCGCCCCGTCTCTTTGTATCCTCCAGGAGGTCTCGTTCAGGGAGGTGTCATCCCAGGTCAAAACCACGTTGGTGATGACGGCAGTGGTCGTGACCACCAGATTGGCCGGCGCTCTGGGCGCGATCGCGATCGCCTGCGCGTGCATCATGTCCATCTCTTCGTGGCTGAGGATGTGGCAATGCCACACGTACTCCAGGCCATAGTTGACGTAGTGGTTGGTGACGCCGATCGGGTTGCCGGACGGGTTGAAGGCCAACTGAGGCGAAGCGTTGGGGTCCGCGATCATCGGCGCCCTCGGGCATCGTCGGGTTGAGCAGGCGGATGCTGTTGGGAAGATCGAAGGGGACATGCGGCACGATCGGCCGGATGGCCACGATAGTGTCTTCCAGCGGGCTGACGCGGACCGTTTCCTTCCAGCCCAGCTCGTTGGCGTCGGGCTTGCGGATGACCCCGTCCCAACCGACCCGGTTGAGCAGTTGCACGTCGTACATGTGCCAGTGGATGGGGTGCGTGTCCACCCCGTTGTGCGTGATCCTCCAGATCTGCGTCCCGTCGTCGGCCGAAGCGATGGGGGTCACTTCCAGGCTGGTATCCGTCCCTGCCACCTCGAGCCCCTTGAGGACATCGGCCAGGGGGAACGTGTACGGGTACAGGATCGTGCTCTGCAGGCCCGCCCCGAAGGTCGGCGCCTCCACCCCGAGCATCGCAGCTCATGCGTCCGTACTCTTGATCGTAGGCCGCGCCCATCTCGTCGTGGAGCGACTTGGGCTGGAGCGGGATCGTGAGTGAGGGCCCTCCGGATCCCCCCAACAGGGTCTTGAAGGTGACGGAGGTGTCAAAGATCTGCACCAGGCCGGCATCCGGCCCGTTGCTCTGGAACGTGGTGCCGTAGGCGGAGTTGTACGCGCCCTGCCCAACGATGATCGGGTTCTGCGAGGCTCTCGAACACACCCGTGTCGCTCGTTGTGGTGCGCGAAGGCCGCTTGCAGCGCGGCCAGGTTGAAGGGCGCGGCCGGGGTCGCGGCTCTCACCTTGATCTGCATGACGGTGCGCGTGTTCGGCCCGTACCCGGGCAGCGTCGTAGGCGCACCGCCCGTGTCCGCTGAAGTCGGGGTGGCCGGTGTAATAGTCGAGCGCGTGGATCGCGGGCCGGGTAGGCCGCGGGCGCGTCGTTGTACAAAATCAGAGTCTGGCCCGCGAACTGGGAAAAGTCGACGATCGCGTCCGCCCGCTCGGCCGGGGCGAGCAGCAGTGAGTGCTTGTCGACGTTGCCGAAGTCGAACCGCTTCGCGTCGGTCACCCAGGTGATCGGCTGGGGCGCGATTTCCACCGGCGCCGGCAGGAAGCCGCCCTCGGTGCCGATCTGGATAAAGCTCGGGCCCTCCGCGCCTCCGACGGGGGTGGGAAAGACCGTCGGGTCTTGCTGGGCGGCCGCCACCTCGGCGGGGTTCAGGGCGACCTCGGTGCACGCCACGCCCGATGCTCTCGACGGCCGGATTAGGATTGTTGCGGTCGCACTTCACTCCCTTGGCGTCGACCGCCTGGTAGAGCTGAAGGTTGAAGATGCGGTCGTTGGCCGCGTTCAGGATGCGGAACCGGTAGGACTTGGGGTCCACCGTGAGGGTCGGGTAGGCCGTGCCGTTGACCAGGGGCGTGTCGTTGAAGGCTTCCATGCCCATCGAGTTGTACGGCGTGCCGGGCATCAGGGGAGGCTCGCACCACGTCACGTCGGGGTTGCAATTCGGATCGAAGTAGGGGTTCGGGATCGGCCCGATGGTCGATGGCCAAGGTGGGCGGATGGAACCAGGGTCCGTAGTCCCACCGGCCGAATGCGTTGGCGCCGGAGCTGTCGCCCGGATTCTGGTTCGGCATGTAGACGTGGGGCACCCACAGGCTGCCGGGGCCGCCCCAGCGGGCCAGGTCCCAGGTCGGGTCCTGCGACGGCGAGCTGTGGCACGGCTCGGCACGAAGGTCTTGTCCTGGATGACCAGCGGGATCTCGTCGGCGGGGATGAGCCCGGCGCTGACCAGCGCTGTCCTCGGTGGCATCGCGGACCAGGTAGGGCGCGGCCTCGCCGGCGTAGACGTTCAGGCGGGTGATGCCATAGGCGTGGTCGTGGTAGAACATCAACCGGGCGCTCTGCTGGTTGGTGTAGTAGAAGGTCATCGCGCCATCAGTCGGATTGCCGGCGTCGCCCATGTCGGGCACGGGGACCACGCTGACGCCCTGCGGATAGGAGGTGCTCTCACCGGCCGGGGTGATCCACTGGTGGGGCGTGCCGTCGCTGATCCAGGGCGTGATGCCGCCGTGCAGGTGCAGGGTGGCCCGGTTCTCGGTGTAGCAGCTCGGCCGGCTTCGGGTTGACTCTCCACACATCGGGTTCTGCGGATCGGGCTCGGCCATGGACATGTCCGGCCCAGGGCCCGCGCCCATGACCGTGGTGTCGACCGGGAGGAACAGGTTGCCGCCGGCGCCGGTGGGCAGCCGGTTGAAGAATTTGATCCGCACCGGGTGGTCCTTCCGGGCGACGATCGTCGGCCCCAGGTAATGGGGCTTGGCGGTCCCCACCGTTCAACTGCACGTAGCCGCGCAGCTTGGTGGGGGGCAGGTCGGAGTGCATCTGCTGCTGGTACTCCACCAGGGCGATCTCGTAGTAGTCCGAGTCGGGGTAGGTGGTCGTGTCCGGGACGGCCACCGGGATGTACTGGCCCAGGTTGTTTGCGCCTGCCGGACCCAGGCCCGGCAACGTGTCCACGAACTTGCGGATGCCGCCCGTGATCGTGCCGGTCAGGGCGGAGGCATAGATGATTGGCAGATAGAGACTTATGGGTGGCCGTGAAGTTTCCCGAGTTTGGCGCCGACAGAGCGGGAAACTAAGGCAGCGGGCTGTTGGCAAAGTTCGGCTGGCTGAAGTAGTGCGGGACCGCGCCCGGCGCGGCCATCTCCTCGAGGCCAATCTGGGAGCTTGGGAGCCCGAGCTTGCCCTTCGCCTGACGTTGTGCCGCGGCCTGCCGCTCAGCAGGAGTGATTCTGGTCTCCCGATCCCTTCTTCGCAGTCTTCGTACTTTTTAATGTACTTGTCCGGGCCTTGCGCGAGCGCAGGCGCCGTGCCACTCAGAACAAGCGAACAGAGAACCAGGATCACGAACAATCTCTCGAACAACTTGCGAGTGGGCATGGGACTTCTCCTCTTCTTGAACGTGTCGATCGTCGTACAGTCGGGTGCAGATTCGTTGGCCTCATGGCTGCGCCAAATTTAGGGAGGAACGCCCACAGCCTCGCGCGCGGCGGGGGGCGCACGCAAGCCACCGCCAGCCGACAGCCGGGCAGCGGCGCGAGGCTATTCGGTTGAATGCTTGAGCGGCGAGTGAGCAACGAGCGGAGACCTTGAAGCGAAAGAGAGCGTGCGCGCCGGGCGCGCGCCATGGCCGGCCGCGCCGGATCGCGCGATACTCGTGACAGAATGACTCGGTTGCAGGTGGATAGGTCCATTGTCTTTCACCGTCGCGAGGTTAGAGACGCACAGCCTCATACGGCCACGGATCAGAGGTCGGCTGTGGGAATGCCGTCCAGCAAACAGACCGTGGACTGCCCGGGGCCTTTACATGGCCTGCGGGAGGCCGGCTCGGGTCGACCTCGGAAGAACAGATGACGCTGCTGGAACTCCTTGCCTGGCGCAAGAGCGACGACGTGAGGTGCGGATTGATCCAGGACTGCGGGATTTGACTGTGACAGACACGAGCACTGCACGATCTGAAGAGCAAACTACCGCGATGTGACCGAAGAGTGATGCAACGAAGCAAGAACGCGAGGAAGACCTGCCGGAAATTGTTCGGGCTGCCCTGTTTCACATCTTAAGGCATACCCGACTCCTCGTCACAGGCTAAAGTGTATCAGATTTCTCCCAATTTGTCAATGGCTTTTCATTCTTTTCATTCCGTATTTGTTCCCAGAGACGCAATTGTGGCTGCACGGCTTCTCCACTTCCGAGGTGTATCCCAGTCGCAGAATCGCGATTTTCCTATTGACAAACGAGTGAGCGCTCACTATAATTGCGTACTGTTGCAGCAAATTCGGGAAGTGAGACGCGTGAAGATAAAATGAGAAATCAACCATCACCTCCGGCGGAACGCGCCGGAACGGGGCCGCGGCTTGAATCCGCCCACCGAGCCGCCGCCCAACTACAAGTGGAAGGTGCTGAGCACCGTCATCTTCGGCATCTTCATGGTCATCCTGGACACCACGGTGGTCAACGTGGCCTTCCAGACGCTGCGCCAGGAGTTCGGCGGCAACCTCAACGACGCGCAGTGGATCATCAGCATCTACGTGCTGGCGCTGGGCATCAGCACGCCGCTGGCCGGCTTCCTGGCCGATCGCTTCGGCGTCAAGCGGATCTACCTGGGCGGGCTGGGCCTGTTCGTCGCTGGGCTCGCTGCTGTGCGGGCTGTCGCCCAACCTGGGCCTGCTGATCGCCGCGCGGGCGCTCCAGGGCTTCGGCGGCGGCATCGCCCTGCCGCTGGGCATGGCGCTGCTGCTGCAGGCGTTTCCCGCCGCCGAGCAGGGCATGGCGCTGGGCATCTTCGGCATCGCCGCCCTGGTCGCGCCGGCGCGTCGGCCCGATCCTGGGCGGCTGGCTGGTGGACCAGCAACCTGTGGCGCGTGATCTTCTTCATCAACCCGCCCATCGGCGCTGATCGGCGTCCTGCTGGGCCTGCGCTTCCTGCGCGAGACCGCGAGCGACCGCCGGCCGCCGCTTGACCTGGCTGGGCCTGGTCACCGAGGTCATCGGCTTCGGCGCCATCCTGTACGGCGCGTCGATCGCCGCCGACCCTGGGCTGGACGTCGCCGGCCAGCGCTGATCTGGTTCGCCGTCGGGCGCGGTCGGGCTGGTCGCTCTTCGCGCGTCGTGGAGCTGTTCGTGGCCAAGGCGCCGCTGCTCGACCTGCGGCTGTTCGGCAACCGCATCTTCCTGAACGCCAGCCTGCTGGGCTACGTCAGCACGGTCGCCCTGTTCGGCGCCGAGTTCCTGATGCCGGTCTACCTGCAGGCGCTGCGCGGGCGCACCGCGCTGCGAGACCGGCCTGATCCTGCTGCCGATGGCGCATCACCGGCGGCGTCTTCGGTGACCCTGTCCGGGCCGGCTGTACGACCGGGTCGGCCCGCGCCCGCTGGTGGCGGTCGGGTTCGCCATCCTGATGATCAACACCTGGCAGCTCTCGCCAGATCCAGGCCGACACGCCGATCGAGCTGGATCCTGTTCCTGCTCGCGCTGCGCGGCCTGGCGCTCGGCCTGACCGTGCAGACGACCTTGGTGACGGCGCTGTCGGTGGTGCCCCGGAGCGACCTGGCGCGCGGCTCGTCGCTGACCAACGCCACCCGCCAGGTGGTGCAGTCGATCGGCGTGGCCGTGCTGGCGACGGTCCTGGCCAGCACCATCTCGCCCGAGGTCCAGGCGCTGCAGCAGCAGTTCGTCGCCGGGCAGCGTCCGCGGCGTCGGCGTGCGAGCCGGCCGGGCCTGTGCGAGCCCGTGTCCGTGGCGTGGACCTGGGCGGAAGACGCGGGCAGCGGATCGGCGTTCTCCGGCATCGCCCACGCCACGGCCCTGCAGAATCCCGTCGCGCCGCCGCCCAATATCGATCTCGTCCAGCGCGCGTGCCAGGAAAACATCGCCGGCTTCGAGCGAACCTACAAGATCACCTTCTACGGGGCGCTCCTCGCCCTGCTGCTCGGGCTGCTGCTGCCCGGCTGGCCGGGCCGGTGGGCGGGCCGGCAGATGGCCGGTGACCCGCCGCCGATGGGGCATTGAGCCGGTAGGAGCGGCAGCCTGCCCTGCGTTCGGTGGGGCTGATCCTGCCCATCCAGCTCGACGGCGCCCTGATGGGCTCGCCGCTGCCCGTTCGTGAGAGCATCCTCATCATCTGGCCGCAGTTCACCGGACTGATCGCCGCCACCATCCTGCTGTTCGCCCTGGGCTACGTCCTGTTCCAGCGACTGGAGAGATCCGCGCTTAACCGGCCAGCCGGGGAGTGGGGTACAGCGAAAGGGAGGCCTCCGCAGCGTCGCGGGGGCCTCCCTTTTGCTAGTTGCGCGACCGGCTCCCGCCCGTCAACGTCGCCAACATGGTGTTCTGCGGCCGTATCGTCGATGAATCATGACCTGCATCATACTGTGGAATGGTCCGCTCAGGTACAATTAGCTCGTGCCTTCGAACTTGTCGTCCGGGAGTGATCCACTGGCGGCGTGCGGGCACTGTCCACTCGGTGGACGTCGACAACAACCGCGTAGTGCGCCCGTAAGCGGCATTACCTCATGGAAGACAATTTTGGAGGACACATCATGAAGCACGCAAAATGGCTGCAAATTGCTCTCGGTCATGACGGCTTTGGTTCTGCTGCTGGGTGTGGCGCCGGTCGTTTCGCCGGCCCGCCCGGCGGACGCCGCGGGCCCTGGGCGTCATCTACGCCGTCACGGCCAACGACGACCTGCTGTGGTATCGCCACGACGGGCGGTCCGACGGCACCTTCAACTGGGCGTCCAACACCGGGAAGAAGGTCGGCAACGGGTGGAACTTCCGGCAGGTGTTCTCCGGCGGCAACGGCGTCATCTACGCCATCACGGACACCGGCGACCTGCTGTGGTATCGCCACGACGGGCGGTCCGACGGCACCTTCAACTGGGCGGACAATACCGGGAAGAAGGTCGGCGTCGGCTGGAACTTCAAGCAGGTGTTCTCCGGCGGCGACGGCGTCATCTACGCCATCACCGACACCGGCGACCTGCTGTGGTATCGCCACGACGGGCAGACCGACGGCACCTTCCGGTGGGCGTCCGATTCCGGGAAGAAGGTCGGCGTCGGCTGGAACTTCAAGCAGGTGTTCTCCGGCGGCAACGGCGTCATCTACGGCATCACGTACACCGGCGACCTGCTGTGGTATCGCCACGACGGGCGGACCGACGGCACCTTCAGGTGGGCGGACAACAACGGGAAGAAGGTCGGCATCGGCTGGAACTTCAAGCAGGTGTTCTCCGGCGGCGACGGCGTCATCTACGGCGTCACGGACAACGGCGACCTGCTGTGGTATCGCCACGACGGGCATCCGACGGCACGTTCAAGTGGGCGGACAATAACGGGAAGAAGGTCGGCACCGGCTGGAACTTCAAGCAGGTGTTTGCCGACTGAGCCGTGGCGATCGATGGATGCATACGGACAAGCCCGGCTTCACATCCAAGCCGGGCTTTTGTACTTGCCTGGGCCCGCACTTGGAAGGTGCAATCATGAACGCTGAACTTAGAAACGCAGTACAGAATCCGGACGGCGGTGTTCCGGCCGAACAGGCGGCCTGGCGCCGCGAACTTACGTTACGCGGCCGGCTGTTGGGGCTCATCGTCTTGATGGTCATTTCAACGGCCGTCTCGCCGGCGTTTGCGGCGCCCCTCAACGCGATCGACGGGGGGCAATGGTCGACTCCTCCGCCCACTTTTAACCTCAGTCTGCCCAAGCTGTACCTTCAAACCATGAACAACTGCGGACCGGCCGCACTCTCGATGGTCTTTGCCTACTACGGCGTCGACCAGTCTCAACAGACGATCGGCGACGTCCTCAGGCCGTACCAAAACCCTACCGGCAATAACGACAACAAAGGGGTCTTCATGGATCAAATGTTGGCCTATGCGGAGAGCTCCGGCTTCGTAGCTTTCCACAGGGTAAACGGCGATCTGGACACGCTGAGGGCCCTCGTGAGCAACAATATCCCCGTCGTGGTTCAAACCCTCATGAGCCTAAACGACGATATCGGTCATTTCCGGATCGTCACCGGTTACAGCGATGCTCAACAACAAATCATCCAAACCGATCCTTACCGTGGGGCCAATCTCCGCTACTCCTTCAGTGACTTTCTAGAGATGTGGCAACCCTATGGCTACGAGTACCTCGTGATAGTACCCAAGAACACAGCCCCGCTGGTGACGAGCATCCTGGGAGACAAGTCCACGGAAACCACTGCCTGGCAGGGTCTCCTGGACCGGTCCAAGCAGGAACAGGCCGGCAACGCCGCTGGTAGCCCCTACCCGCTTTTCAACGAATCCAAATCGTATTACCACTTGGGCCGATATTCGGAAGCAAAAGCTGCTTACGAGAGCATAGCGAGCCGGTTGCCTCCCAGAACGCTGTGGTATCAACTGGAGCCGATGCAAATGTATCAGAAATTGGGTGAGAACAGCACGGTGCTGTCGATGACGGATCGAATACTGAATGGCGGCAACCGTGCTTTTCCGGAGGTATACTACATTCAGGCTCAGGTCTACATCAGCGAAGGCAATATTCCCGCTGCAATGGCCAGGTTAAGTCTGGCACTCCATTACAACGAAAACTACCAACTCGCCCGGGACCTTTCGAAAAGTCTGGGCTCGTAGACGTCGTTTTGGAGCCCCCAGCAGGTCGCCGCTGGCGAAGACCTGCTGGGGTATCGCCACGACGGGCGGTCCGCCGGGACGTTCAGGTGGGCGCCAGGAAGCTCGAACAAAGTCGGCGCCGATTGGAATTTCAAGCAGGTGTTCGCCGACTGAGCCAGGCTGGACGATTAGTCGTGATCATGGGCGGACTGCAAGGCCTTGATGTCCAGCTTAATCATCTGGAGCATCGCTTGCATGACTCGTCTCGACTTCTCCGGGTCTTTGTCCTGCAGTAGCCGGCCCAAAACAGTGGGCACGATTTGCCATGACAGGCCATATTTGTCTTTCAGCCAGCCGCACTGCTGCACTTCCCCGCCTTCGGACAGTTTGTCCCAGAGCCGGTCGATTTCCTCCTGAGTCTCGCAGTTCACGACGAACGATATGGCTTCAGTGAACTTGTAGATCGGCCCCCCGTTCAGCGCCACGAATTCCTGTCCTTCGAGCTCGAACGCCACGGTCATGACCGTTCCCTTCGGCCCGGGACCTTCCTGTTCATAGCGAGTCATGCCGGTAATTCTTGAATTGTTAAACAGAGAGGTGTAGAGCTTCACTGCCTCTTCAGCTTGAGTGTCGAACCACAAAAACGGAGTGATCTTCTGCATATGTGCCTCCTGGGTCGCGATTGACTGGCGCGAGCCGTCCGTGTACGGGTTACCCCGGCCATGCTGCGTTGGCCCAGCACAGGATAGAAGCCCTTGGCTCGAAAGTCAAGGGCTTCTATCAGTCGCTGAAGATGGAGAATTAGCTGGCGTTGCGCTGCACGAGGTCCCACTTGTTGCCATACAGGTCGAGGAACACGGCTACCCGGCCATAGGGCTCTCGCGGGGCTCCTCGGTGAACCGGACGCCGTGAGCGGTCATGTAGCGGTAGTCGTCCCAGAAGTCGCTGGTTTCGAGGAACAGGAACACGCGGCCGCCGGTCTGATTGCCCACGTGTTCCGCCTGTTCGGGAGTCGCCGCCCTGGCGAGCAGCAGCGCGGCGCCGGTGGACGGCGCCGGCGCTACCCGCACCCAGCGCTTGCCGCCGCCCAGCGGCGTGTCTTCCAGGAGCCAGAAGCGCAGCGCACCGATGAAGAAGTCGATGGCCTCGTCGTACTCGCGCACGACGAGTGTGAGTGAGGCGATCGAGTCAGCCAACGCTGCCTCCTGAGGGGTTAACCCGGGCGACGGGGACACGGCGCGTCGCGTTCGCACCGTGGGTCGAACTCCACGCCCGGTGCGTCGGCGCAGACCGCTGCCGCGCGCCGCTGACGGCGGGCCGGCCCGGGCGGAAGCCGGCCCAGCAGGGCGATGAGCCTGATGAGCACCTTCACCGCGATGATGAGGCACAGGATATCTACCGCCAGCACCACGGACGCGACCGTGTCCGACACGTTGCCTCCTCCTTCACTGACACACAAAAAGCCCTCGCGGGGAGGACTTCGTTGTTCGTCGACATGGGGAGGATTGGGATGCGAGCCGGCGGTGAAGGCTCGGCGGCGCTGGTGATCCGCACGGCATCTAAGTATAGCATCATGTTCGATTGTGCGCAAGTTGTTGGCGAACTGGGGGCGCGCTGCTCCATGAATTGCCATGGTCCGCTGTTTCGCCTTGACCCAGGCCGGACTTCATAGTACGATATCTCTCATGAAAGGACGCCAATGACTCAAGCCACCACCCCGATTAAACTGGCTCTACTATCCGGCGCAGCCTGGGCGGGCACCCTCCTGCTCTATGTTGTCGGCATTGCGGCGACGGCCGCCGGCCTGGAGCATGCGCAGACCTCCACGGCCGCCACGGCGGCTCTCGTTCTCCTTGCCGCCGAGGTCCTCGTGGCCTGCCTGTCCATCACATTCGTCCTTTCCCGCTCGCGAGGCAACCTGCAGACTGCGATGCGCTTCGTTTGGATGGCCGCGTTCGCCGTGCTGCAGCTCGGTACGCTCGCCGCGGCAGTGCTGGCCACGCTGGTGGCCTTGGATCGCTGAAAAGAGGGTCCCGGCCCCTTAACCTCCGCTATCCTGTGCACACGCCCGCGCATTACCCTCCACCTCCCCACATGACCGGCATCATATACGGCCCTCGCCGCCTGGTCCATAATATGGAATAGTGAGTATAGAGATATTCGGAAACGAGAGGCAGCGGGTTCGGTCCCGCGGCTTGTTCCGGCGTAACTATTATGAACGGCACTTCCCGCTCCGTAAGAGCAGGGGCAGCCGCGGTCCACAATGGAGGATATCGAGCCATGAAAGCATTCCTGATAACCGGTTCCTTGCTGCTGATCGTTGTCTTGCTGGGCGCTGTCGTCGTCCCGGCCGACATGGTTTCCGCCAAGAACGGGCCCATGACCTGCGCGATCCAGACGGTCAACGGGCACTATCCTCACCGCCGTCGGAGGCGGAGGACGCACCACGGACGTCATCCACACCGACGCAACCTCAATCGGAGCCTGGGAGAAATTCACGCTGGAGGACCTGGATCTGGGCACCCCGGTCATCACGTATGGCCTCAAGACCAGCAACGGCCACTACCTGACCGCCCAGGACGGCGGAGGCCGGATCTCCAACGTCATTCACTCCGATGCGACGCAGCCGCATGCCTGGGAGCAGTTCGTGTTCGAGTCCCTGGGAGGCGGCTGGTATGACATCAAGACAGTGAACGGGCACTATCTGACCGCAACCGGCGGCGGCGGACACGGCACCGAGGTCCCGGAGACCATCCACTCCGATGCGACGAAGGTCCTCGATTGGGAGAAGTTCCAGCTCGTCGGCTGTGTAGCGTCGGCTGCTCGTACGGCGCCGACAGCACCCGCGGCCACGCCCAAGTCCAACAAGTTCAATAAGGGCACCAATTTGAATTTGACGACCAAGCCGTAGCGCGAACCCCGTGAGAGCGGGCGATTTGGCAGCGAACCAGGCGGCTGACCCATTTCGGCAGCCGCCTGTGGTATTTTCCAAGGAATGTTGGCCAGTCGACTGCCCGTCTGTTCGCGGCTCGCCCTCGTTCACCCAACATGACCCACATCATATACGGCCGCCGCTCATGGGTCTATAGTATGGACGTGTGCAGATATCGAGACATTCGGAGATTAGAAGCAACGGGTTTGGTCCCGCGGCTTTTTCGGGCGCAACTCTTCAGCGGTACTTCCGCACCTTGACGGGCAACGGCTCCGAAAGAATAGGAGTAGCCGCAGTCCAAATTGGAGGATATCGAGATGAAAGCATTCCTGATAACCGGTTCGCTGCTTCTGATCGCTGTATTGCTGGGCGCTGTCGTCGTCCCGGCCGATATGGTGTCTGCCAAGAACGGGCCCATCGACCTGCGCGATCCAGACGGTCAATGGGCACTATCTCACCGCCGTCGGAGGCGGAGGACGCACCACGGACGCCATCCATACCGACGCAACCTCCATCGGATCCTGGGAGAAATTCACCGCTGGAGGACCAGGGTTATGGTCTCTCCCATCCACTACGGCTTCAGGACCGCCAACGGGCATTACTTGACCGCGGTGGGCGGCGGCGGCCGGATCTCGGACGTCATTCACAGTGATGCGACGCAAGTTCAGGCGTGGGAGGAGTTCATTTTGGTTTGGGTGGCGCCTCGCGTGTATGGCATCCAGACATCGAAGGGGAACTACCTCACCGCAACCGGCGGCGGCGGCCACGGCACCGAGGTCCCGGAGACCATCCACTCCGATGCGACGAAGGTCCTCGATTGGGAGAAATTCCAGCTCGTCGGCTGTGTAGCGTCGGCTGCTCGTACGACGCCGGCAGAACCCACGGCGACGCCCAAGTCCAACAAGTTCAATAAGGGCACCAATTTGAATTTGATGACCCAGCCGTAGCGCGAACCCCGGAGAGCGGGTGATTTCGCAGTGCACCAGGCGGCTGACCCATTTCGGCAGCCGCCTGTACGTATTTTCCAAGGAGAATGTTGACCATGTCTACTTTCGAAACAATCGCACTCCTGGCTACCGTGCTGATCGCTCTCCTGGTTTTGCAGGCCGGCGTGTCGTGGCTCGGCCTGCAGCCCAGCGTACCCGTCGCGAATGCTGATTCCAAGCAGCAGCCCCGGCTCCGACGGCGACGTTGAAGTCCCTCCCTGCGATGACCAGGAATGTTCGAACCTCTTGACCGCGCAGGCTGCGACGGGCGGGACGCCGGTACGCGGGAAGGGACTGCTGCCCGGATTGTCGACGGGCAAGACCCTCGCCAACCCAGTCACGCCGACGCCCACGCCGACGAAGGTATCCCGCCTCGGCACCGACAAGATCGCCCTGACGCCGGTCCTGGCCCAGCCGTGCTTCAACGGCGTGCAGCTCGTCTCGATCCAGCCGCCAAAGCCGGTCATCACCGTCCGGTTCCCAGGCCAGGTCACCGTGAATCTCAAGAATACCGGCAGTTGCCCCTGGGGGACGGACTGGGCGTTTAAGTGGGTGGAAAAGGACCAGATCGGCGCGAACCCGCTGGCCGTCAGCCCGACGACGACCGTGCCGGCCGGCGCTACCTACGGCTTCGTCTTGACTTTCTTCGCGTCATCGCCGGGCACCAAGGTGACGCACTGGATGCTGCGGTCGCCGGACGCGTGGGTCGGTCCGTTGGTGGAGATCGTGGTTTCCGCCCGCGCGTCCCTGCCGGTCAGCCTGTTGCCCTGAGGAGCGCGGCTCTTGTCCTTCTGAACCGCCCGATTCTCGGCTAACAACAGCGATGACGGGCCGGGCGGCTTGTGTAGCCGCCCGGCGGCTCCGTCCCACCCATATCACATCCGCATCAATCGCGGCTTGAGCCGCCCGGCTCAAACTCCTTCCGTGAATGTCGAAAGGGAAGCTTCCGCCCCGGTCACAACGCGGCCTTGACGATGTGGCCGATCCTCTCTACAATCAGGCGCACGAATGCCCGAGGCATGAGACGGGGCTCGCGCAGCGTGTGGAGTGCGGACAGGGAGGGCGGATGACGCCGGCTCGAATCAAGACACGGTGGGGGCGCTTGAGGCGTTGGGTTCTGATCCTGGCGGGGGTCATCCTCGTGGTCGGGGTGATCGCCGTCGTCCTGTTCCGACGCGCCGCCATCCCGCCGGAGCCGGGCGCCTTCTACACCCCACCCAACCCGCTGCCGGCGGGCGCGCCGGGCACGCTGCTGCGGCGCGAGCCGATCACCGGCCGCGTGCCCGCGGGCGCCGTGGCCTGGCGCATCCTGTACCTGTCCACCGGCGTGAACGGCGAGCGGATTGCCGTCAGCGGCGTGGTGGTCGCCCCGGCGGGCGCGAGCGCGTCGCCGCGCCCGGTGATCGCGTGGGCGCGCGGCACGGTGGGCGTCCTGCCGGCGTGCGGCCTGGGCCACACGAGCGACCCCTTCCGGAAGATGCCCGGCGCTCGATGTGATGGTGGGCCGGGGATTCGTGGTCGCGGCGACCGACTATCCGGGCCTGGGGACGCCCGGCGTCCATCCGTACTTCGTCGGGCCCGTCGAAGCCGACTCCGTCCTCGACTCGGTGCGCGCCGCGCGGCAGATGGACGTGGGCGCCGGGGACCGTTTCGCGGTGTGGGGCGCGTCCGAGGGGGGACACGCCTCGCTGTGGACCGCGCAGTCCGCGGGGGCGTACGCGCCCGAATTGAAGCTCATCGGCGCGGCGGCCTCGGCGCCCGCCGCCGATCTCGAGGCCCTCCTCGCCGCCAACCTGCACAGCATCAGCGGGGGAGTCTACACCGCGGAGCTGCTGTACTCGTGGAGCCACGTCTACCCGGGGGCCGGGCTGGACGACATCGTCCGACCCGCGCAGCGCGCCCGCTTCGAGAAGATGGCGACGACGTGCGTCACCACGCCGCTGGCCTTTCTGACCCTCGGCGGCCTCCTGACGCCGTCCGATTACCTGTCCGTCGACCGCCTGGCCGAGCCCTGGAAGACGTGGGTCGACGGCAACACGCCGCGCGGGCGGATCGACGTGCCGCTCCTCATCACGCACGGGGAGGCCGACACGCTCGTTCCGATCGCACTGAGCGAGGCGGAGGCCGCCCGCCGGTGCGGGCAGGGCGAGAGCGTCACCCTCGTGCGCCTGCCGGGAGTCGGGCACGACGCCGCGGAGGAGTCGAGCCTCCTGACCGTGGGGTGGATCGGGGACCGCTTCGCCGGTCGCCCCGCCGGGCCCACCTGCGGGCGGTGAGGGGGAGAGCTCCGGCCTGCGGAGCGGCACGCCGGGTGAGACGTCGCCGAGAGGGCATGAGTCCACTGACACCGCGTCCGGCGGTATCAGGCTCTGGAAAGCGAGGCAACAATGGCTGCGTACAAGGCAACACCGTCGACCGCGGTCATCGCGGAAGCGACGCCGGGGGCGCCCGCCGTCGAAATCATGGACCTGGTCAAGCGGTTTGGGACTTTCACGGCGGTCGATCACTCTCGCTGACCGTGCTGCAGTGCGAGATCTTTGGCCTGCTCGGGCCGAATGGCTCCGGCAAGACGACGACGATCAACATGATGAGCGGTCTGAGCGCGCCCACGAGCGGCCAGGTCCGCGTGATGGGCCTGGACATGCGCACGAACACGAAAGAGGTGCGGCAGATCCTGGGCGCGGTGCCGCAGGAAACGGCGCTCTACGACGAGCTGACCGCGTGGGCGAACCTGGATTTCCACGCCGACCTGTTCGGCGTGCTCGACCCGCGAGAAGAAGGCGCGCATCACCCAGATGCTCGAGCTGGTGCAGCTGCAGGATCGCAAGGACTCCCGCGTGAGCACCTTCTCCGGCGGGATGAAGCGCCGTCTGGCGCTGGCCCGGGCGCTGCTCCACCGTCCTCGGCTGATCTACCTGGACGAGCCGACCCTGGGTGTCGACGTTCAGTCGCGGCGCGCGCTGTGGGACCATATCCTCCAGCTGCGTGAGGAGTGCAAGACGATCATCGTCACCACCAACTACCTGGAAGAGGCGCAGGCGCTGTGCGATCGCATCGCCATCATCGACCACGGACAGCTCCTCGACATCGACACTCCCGATCAGCTGAAGCAGAAGTACGGCGGCAACGTGGTGGAGCTGGAGACCGCGCACCCGACGGACGTCATCGAGGCGCTGCGCGGCGCTCCCCGGAGTGAAGACGGTGTCCCAGGACGGCGCCCGGCTCAAGCTGACGACCGAGGCGGGCAGCGACGTCGTCCCGCGGATCATCAACCTGATCGCCCGAGAAGGCGACCTCAAGAGCATCACGGTGCGCGAGCCGAACCTGGACGAGGTCTTCCTGAATCTGACCGGCAAGGCGCTGCGGGATTAGGGAGGCGGACATGGCAGCGAAGATTGGCTATGACCTGCGCGTGATCTGGGCCTGCGCCAGGAAGGACGTCACGAGCGCCCTCAGCCGATCGCGTGTTTACGATCGTCGGGCTGTTTCTGCCGATGAACATGCTCATCCTGCTGAGCCTGTTCGTGCTGGCGGGCAGCAACGCCCCGACCGCGGTCGTCATGGAGGACCGCGGGCCCTACGCCCAGGCGTTCTACCAGGCCATGAGCCAGGCGCATTCCTTTCGGCCTGCAGCAGGCCACCGCGGACGAGGCGCAGCGCTTTGATCAACGCGGGCCGGATCGTGGCGGTCGTGACCATCCCGCCCGACTTTGACGCAGAAGGTCGGCGGGAATCAGCCCGTCCAGGTGGATGTGGAGGTTAACAACCTCAACACCGATTTCACCAACGACATCCGGCGCGCGGTGCCGCTGTCCATCACCAGCTTCTACGCCACGGGCGTTCCCCCACCTGGTCACGGTGACGGCGCAAGAGCGCGATCTGTACCCTGCGGACACGGATTACATCCCCTATCTGAGCGTATCGATCCTCGTGATCGCGCTCATGGTGGGCGGGCTCTTGCAGTCGGGGATCGGCACGGCGAAAGAGTGGGAACGGGAGACGATGAAAGAACTGCTCCTCTCGCCCGCCGGCCGTGGGGCGATCATGTTGGGCAAGATGTTCGGCGCTCTGCTGGTCAGCCTGGGATCCGTCGCGATCGTGCTGGTCGTGCTCATCGTGGCCTTCGGGGTCACGCCGGCTGCACTGGATTGAGATGCTGGGGATGACGCTGCTCACGCTCATCATCTTCATCGCCGTCGGAACGGTGCTGGGCACGTGGCTCAAAGTGCGCCAACCCGTGGTGGCGCTCAGCATCGGCGTCGCCCTCCCGCTGTTCTTCCTGAGCGGGGCCTTCGGTCCGATTTCATTCCGACGCCGGTCAACCAGGTGCTGGCCCGGCTGTTCCCCGTCTACTACGCGATCGTCGCGCAGCAGCATGCGTTCCACGGCTTTGACCTGAACACGTACGGGCTGGCCGGCAACGCATTGATCCTGGCCGGCTACGCGCTGGTCTTGATCGCTGCTGGCGGCGGTGGTCCTGCGGCGCAGCACGGTCGCGCACTGACGGAGCACCCGCGTACAGACGGACGAGGACGAATGGCCATGATGAGCTTCTGGCGAACCACCTGGGCAATCATGCGGAAGGACATACAAGTCTGGCTGCGCCATCCGGCGAACATCGCGGCGACGTTCATCCCGCCGCTGGCGTTCCTGCTGGTGCAGGCGCTGGGCGCGGCCGCCGTGGGGCGCAGTCCCGGTGGCGCTCGTCGTGCAGGACACCGGACCGCGGGCCGCGCAAGTGGCAGACGCGATCCGCGCGGCCGACGTGTTCCGCCTGCACGAAACGGATGCCGCGCAGGCCGCGGCCCTGCTCAAGAACCTCGACGTCGTCGCGGTGATCACGATTCCGCCCGACTTCTCGCAGCGGCTGGCGGCCGGTCAGCCGGCGCCGGTCGACGTGACCATCAACAACCTCAACCTGGACTTCACCAACGACATCCGGCGGGCCGTGCCCGATGCGATCACGCAGTATTACCAGGCGCAGGGGGACGCGAGCCCGGTCAAGGTCACCGATGCGCGAACACGATCTCCGCGCCCGCGACGTCGAGCTGTTCCAGTACGGGGTGCTGCCCGACCGTCGCCCTGCTGCTGGTGATCACCGGCCTGATCAGCGGGGGGCTCGGCGCGGCCCGCGAGTGGGAAAGCCACACCATCAAGGAATTCCTGCTGTCCCCGGCTTCAGGCCGGACGATCGTCGCCGGGCAAGGTGCTCGCCGAGCTTCGCGATCAGCCTCGTGCTGGGCGACGCGTCGTGCTCGGGTTGACCGCGGCGCCTGGGCTGGGTGCAGCCGACAGGGCATCTACTGGCTGACCGCCCTGCTGATCGTGGCGCTGGTCGGCTCTGTTCGGTTCCGGACTGGGCGTGGCGATCGGCGCGCTGCTGCAGCGGGTGGCGCCGACGATCGCGGTCGCGATCAACCTGTCCCTGTACCTGTTCTTCCTGGTCGGCGGTACTCGGCGTGCTCGCGTTCGAGCCTGTCTGGCTGCAGGGCATCGCGTCCTTCGTCCCGCTGACCTACGGCGTGCACGCGCTGCAGATGGCGCTGTTCTACAACTCCGCCGACCTGCTGGCCCGCGACGTCCTGGTGCTGGCTCTGTGGCGGCAGCCACACTGGTCGCCGGGGCGTGGGCCGTGCGCGGCCGGCTTGCCGCTTGAGACGCCTGCACGTCCCTCGCACCCGACACAGGTTGACCGCCGGCGTGATCCACGTGTCACAGCGGCGCGGAGCGGACTTGAGATCAGTTCCTTTCTCCGCGTCTCAGGGACGGAACGACAAAGCCGTAGGCTGTTTCCGTGGTCATTTGTTTTGCGACTCTTCCTGGCCCCGAACGTGTTCCCCGTTTATCAGTTCATCGCTGCTTACGTCGGCGGGAAACTCGGCGTGCAGACCACTCTGAACGTCGGAGCCTCCTTCGAGCAATTTGAAGCCGGCCGGGCCGATGTCGGCTTTATTTGCGGCCTGCCCTACGTTCAACTTGCCCGCCGCGCCTCGCGCCCGGTCGAGCTTCTTGCCGCGCCCGTGTTGGAGGGTGAACGAACCACGGGCGACCGATCTACTTCTCCGACGTGATCGTACGACGAGACAGCGCCCTTAAGTCGTTCGCCGATTTACGTGGGCGCACCTGGTCGTACAACGATCCGGATTCTCAGTCAGGTTATGGCATTACTCGTTATCATCTGGTGCGCATGGGCGAGACTCACGGATACTTCGGAAAAGTCATCGAAGCCGGGTCGCATCAACGGTCGATTCGCAGGGTCCGTGATGGGTGGGCCGATGCTTCGGCGATCGATTCGCAAGTGCTCGCGATCGAACTCCGTGATTTTCCCGACCTGGCGGCGCAACTGCGGGTGATCGACACCCTGGGTCCGTCAACCATCCAGCCTGTGGTCGCGGCCAGTCGCTTGCCCGGCAGCCGAAGGCTGAACTGCGTGCCGTGCTGCCGGAAATGGGCGCTGACTCCGCCGCGAAATCGGCGCTCGCCCGCGGTCTGACGACCGCTTCGCCCCGATGGTTCGACTTGATTACGACGACATTCGGCACATGTTGGCCGTGGCCGAGGCGGCCGATTCACGACCCTGCGTCGATCCGCGTAAACGCCCTACGTTCCGATCCAGGGTGAGCGTCAGGTTTTTTGAGCCCGGCTGAGCTGTCAACGGATTACGCGAGCGGATTGAACGGATTGGGTCGCGATCCGAGAACGAATTCGCCCAGGCAGGCGCTAAGGGGGCGCGAAAGAGCTTGTCGCCATGCTGCCGGGGCGTCTCCCGCGCCGGCGACGTCTCAATCCGTTCAATCTGTTCCCGAAATCCGTTGACAGCAACGCCCGCTGCAAAAACTTGACGGACACCCCTCATCGCACCCCAACTTGACGTCCCGCTGGCGTCTGAGTACAATGTCAAGGAAGAATTTCTGAATTTCTTCCTGAAAGCGAGAGCTAACCATGTCCATCACCATTCAAATCCGCGGCAAAGGCGTCATTACCTTGCCGATGGAGCTGCGCCGCCGCTATGGGCTGAGTGAAGGCGATGTCCTGACCCTGGTCGACCTGGGCGACGGCTCGTTCGTGATCAGCCCGCGTGTGCTGCAGATCAACCGGTTGGGCGACCAGGTCGGCCAGGCCCTGGCCGACGCCGGCGTGTCGGTAGATGATCTGCTCCAGGCCCTGGACGACGAGCGGGAACGCTACTATCGGGAGCAACTATGCCCAGGGCTAACCTGTTCCTGGACAGCAGCGCGTTGTTTGCCGGGATCGCTTCATCGACCGGCGCGGCGCGCGTTTTGCTCGAGCTGGCCGAGTGCGGACTGATCGTGATTACCGTCTCCGAGCAGGTGATTGCGGAGACCGAGCGCGCCCTGGCCCGCAAAGCCCCGGCCGCCCTGCCCGCTTACCGCCAGGCGCTGCGGACGGTCGGTCTACGCATCCGACGCGACCCGTCGCCCGATGACGTGCTGACCTGCCGGGACATGATCGCCCACCCGGCCGATGCGCCGATCCTGGCGCGGCCCTCGTGGGCACCAGCACAGCCCTCGGCGCGAGGACAGGCCCGTCAAGCCCAGACCGATTTCCTGGTCACGTTGAATCGCCGCCATTTCATCGACTCCGGCCTGCGGATCGGCACACCGGGTGAGGCGCTGGCCTGGATACGTGAGCGAGGGCTGATTCCGCCAGAGGAGTGATGAAAGAAAGCCATCCCTCCATCATTCAATTCGAGCTGAACCCGGACGTACCGGCCCCGCCCGGTCGGTGAAGAGCACGCCTGGCGCCCCAGATCAAGCTCAGCCCGGCCGTTGCACCCGCCACCCGAATTCGCATTTCGACTGCGGGCACGACGCCGCGGAGGAGTGGGTACTCCTGGTGGTGGGGGGTGGATCGAGTACCGCTTCGCCGGTCGCCCCGCCGGGCCGCCTGCGGGCGGTGAGGGGGGGAGATGCGAGTCCGCCGACGGCAATGCGGGGCGGCACGAAAAGACCCCTAGACGGCGAGACGCCTGGAATCGAAGTTGGGCAACGGATCGACGCTGCGGCAGGACAGCGCCTCTCCTATCGGCACACAGCAGATTCTCGTACATGGCATGCACTACATCAACTTCATCCAGATCGATAAATCGGAAGCGCTGAAGCCGCTAAGTAGGGTTGGCTGTTTTCGAACGCGACCCAATTCCGATGCAGCGATTCAGCCACTGCGCCTGTGGTGCTTATCCGATCCGGCAAAAATGTCCAAGACAAGGTCATCAGGGTCAGTGAGAAACTTGATGAAGAATTCTGGCAGCGCCTCGGGGAAACGGGCAGGATGACCGTTGCAGCCCGACCAGCTTGCAGCCACGAAGGAACTGGGAGTTGCTCTCACTGTTGGGGATTTGCAGTAGATTTCGGCGGAATTGCGCCGCCCTTGTCCTCACCGAATCGTGCGCTGATGTCATGACCGGATGGGCGCTTCTTGGGCGCATAATACTTGGAGCTGTCTTGAAGGAGACGCTGCATCCGTGCCGAGTATGGGGCCAGAACGCGGGTCACGTTCGCCTTGGGGTAGTCAGTCTTGGAGAGCCACCATACCGTGTTGACGGCATCCTTAGCCCTGATCTTGCGTTTGTTAACCCATTCAATGGGCGAAGGAAGCTTCGACGGGTTGAACCAGAAAAATTCCTCCGCGAGGTTCCAGCCCAGTTCATCGCACATTCGGATCAGGACGCGGTAGTTGTAGAGCGAGCGAACCGGGCGACCCTTGCGGTACGCGCCGCCGAGATCAAGAACGAAACTGCCAGTTGGCTTGATCACTCGCTGGACTTGGACAGCGAAGGACAGAAGCCAAGCGACATACTGAGTTTCGTCGAGATTGCCGTACTCCTTCTGGCG
>CAVRZT010000002.1:0-744558 GCA_963725775.1 uncultured Actinomycetes bacterium | reverse complement strand
TGGGCGTCCCGGCGACAGCGAACCGACATCGTGCTGTCATCGGGTCGACTGTCGATAGGGCCGAGCGACATCGTTCCGAAAGGCGTCGTCCTCCAGACTTGGTGCCCCGAAAGTAGGAGAAACCATGGGTGGCTCGTTCTTCGACCGGTATGGGCCCTGGGCCTTCGTCGTGGTGCGTCCGCCGGACTGGGCCGCGTTCGCCGACGAGGCCGCGTGCCGTGGGACCAACGTGATCCTCTGCGCTCGCCGGAGTGACGTGATGGAGCACACTGCCGCCGAGCTTCGCGACCGTCATGGCGTCGAGGTCCGAACGGTCACCGCCGATATGGGTTCACCCGACCTGGACGACGTCGTCGCCGCCGCCACCGACGACGTCGAGGTCGGCCTGTTCATCTACAACATGGTGGCGGAGCCCCAAGGCCGGTTCCTCACCACGCCGACCGATGAGCTGCTCACGAACATCACCGTCAACTGCATGACGCCCACGGTGTTGACCAAACGGTTCGCGACAGCGATGGTGAGCCGAGGACGGGGTGGCATCGTGCTCGTGTCCTCGATGGGCGCGCTCCAGGGCGTCGAGATCTTCGCCGCGTACGGCGCTGCCAAAGCGTACGAGCTCATCTTGGGTGAAGGGCTCTGGGACGAGTTGCGCGACCAGGGCGTGGATGCGTGCGCGTACGTCGTCGGCGCTACCGCGACGCCGAACTTCCTTCACAACGCCAACAAGATGACGCCACCCGACCCGGAAGCGTTGGCACGCGTGCCGGGGAGTCAGGAAATGCGTCCGTCGGCGAGCCCCGCACGCCCGAAGACGTCGCCGCGGCATTGTTCGAGCAGCTCGGTACCGGGCCCCGGCTGTACTCACATCCGGACGACGCCGCAAGCGCCTCCCACGCTGCGACACTCCCGCGCGAAGAAGCTGTTGCACGCATGGGCCGGCTCACGGAGCTGTTCTGGAAATAGATGACGGTAGGGCGCTGCGCTCACCGGAGGTAGTTGTAGCCGCCGTCGATCATGAGGGTGGTGCCGGTGATGAACTTGGCGTCGGGGCCGGCGAGGTAGACGGCACCGCGGCCGATGTCGGACTCGGCGTCACCCCAGTGGCCGAGCGGCACTTGCGCGGTCACCGCCTCGTAGGCGCCGGTCGAGTCGTCGAAGTTGGTGGCACCGGGCGAGTCGGCGAGCGGGCAGATGGCGTTGACGTGGATGCCGTAGCGGCCCCATTCGATCGCGCCGACCCGTGACAATGTGCGCACCGCCTCCTTGGCCATGGCGTAGCCCGACATCATGGGTTGGGGCAGGATGCTCGACCCCGAGCCCATGTTGATCACGCTGCCCTTCGAGTCGCGCAGGTAGGGGAAGCAGGCCTGCATCAGGCGGAAGGACGCTAGGGGGCCGGAGCGCCACATCGACTCCATGTCGTCGTCGGTGAGCTTGCGGATCGACATGTACGTCATCGCTTGGGCGTTGTTCACCAGCACGTCGATGCGACCCCACTGGTCGACCACCCGGGCGACGCTCGCTTCGATCTGGTCGCGGTGCTCGACGTCGCAAGCGAGGGGCATTCCCTCGCCGCCGACGGCCGCGATCTCGGCCGCCACCGTCTCGCACTTCGACACCGTCCGCCCGAGCAGCGCGACCCGCGCGCCATCCTTGGCCAGCGCGAGGGCGATGCCGCGGCCCACGCCCTGACCGGCCCCGGTGACGATGGCGACCTTTCCGTCCAGCACACCCATGTCACAGCTCTTTGGTCGGTTCGATGACCTCGGTCCCGAAGCGGGCGAGCTCGTCGCGCACCTCGGGCATCTCCTTCGCGGTGGATGGCGATCGTGCAGCGGTCGACACCGAGTTCGGCCATGGCCGCCGCCTCCTCGGCGGTGCGGGCGCCGCCGACTGTGATCTCGATCTCGTCGACGTCGCGACCCACCCGATCGCACTCGGCGTCAACGTCGGCCAGAATCCGGCGAAGCTCGGGAACGAAGTCGTGCTGCGGCCCCACGTACGGGAAGTAGCCGTCGCCGACGCGGACAGCCCGCCGGATAGCCGCCGATGACGTCCCACCGACGTGGATGGGCACCGTGCCGCGGGGCGGGCTGGGGTCGCACCGCACCTGGTCGAACGCGACGAACTGGCCGTGGTACGACGCGACCTCCTCCTCCCAGAGCAGCCGCATCGCCTCGAGGTACTCGTCCATCCTCTGACCCCGGTTGGTGAACTCCATGCCCACGGCGCCGTACTCCTCGGGCAGCTCGCCGACGCCGACGCCGAGCTGGACGCGGCCCCCGGACAGGGCGTCGAGCGTCGCCACCGACTTGGCCAGCACGGCGGGCTGGTGCTCGGGGACGATCACGACGTTCGTGCCGAGTTGGATCGTCGTCGTGTGCGAGGCCACGAACGCCAGCCAGATGAGCGGGTCGGGGAGCCCTCCCCGCCGCCACACCCGGTCCATCTTGCCGTCGAGCGAGCCCCGGTACGGGGTGGCGTCCGGACCCACCGGCACCACTACGTGCTCCGGGCACCACAGCGACTCGAACCCGGCCGCCTCGGCCGCGGTCGCCATCGCCACGGCGCGGTCAGGCTCGGGAAACGAGGTGCTGGCATAGACGATGCCCCACTTCATGCTGTCCTCCCCTTCACGCTTCCTCCCCAACGAAATGAGGCTCGTAGAGCTTTCGGGTTTGGTAATGCATACGATAACGAAGCCGGTAATGCATACGATACGACAGTGCGCTTGTGTCGAGTGACCCGGTGAGTCGCCCCCGTCGTGCCCGTGGCTCGCTGAACGGGGACGACATCCTCGACGCGGCGGCCTGGATCGTCGAGCACGAGGGCTTGGATGCGCTCAGCATGCCGCATCTCGCTCGCGCCATGGGCTGCGGTGTCACGAGCCTCTACTGGTATTTCCGAAGCAAAGACGATCTGGTGGAAGCGCTCATGGACCGCGTGGGTCGTGACGCGCTCACGAGGCTGCCGCCAGTGGGCGATGGTCCGTGGGACGACGAGCTCGTCGCGTACCTCGTCGCGTTCCGTTCACTGATGCATGACTCGCCTCTGTACCGCGAGGTGTTCCCGCAGAACACGCGTCTCACGTACTCGGCGAGCCGAATCGGACGCCAGGTGCTCCGCCGCACGGACGCGGGTGTGGCGCTGCTCACCAGAGCCGGCTTCACGCCGCAGCAGGCGGCGATCATCCTCACCGTCTTCGCGAACTACACCATGGGCTTCATCCTGCGGGAGTACGCGGCCGCCGAGGATGAGGAAGACATTGCCGCCATCAACGCGAGCGTTGCCCGGCTTGGCGCCGCGGAGCTTCCCGTGTTGAGTGAGGTGGACGACTACGGAACCATGCGTGCCTTCGGCGATGAGCAGTTCCTCGTCGGCTTGCGCCTGCTTCTGCAAGGCGTGCGGCACGAACTCGACGTACCGGATGTCACGGCGGCGCAAAAAGGCACCTCCCAAGGACGAACACGCGCACGGCGCACGCGCACGAAGTCGTGACGGTGTGCTGCGACGTGTCGGCGTGACTCGCGCACCCGGCAAGTGCTTTAGACCGCCCGCGCTCCATATCCCTGTTCCATCTACCAAAGGCGGCCTGAACCATGGTGCACGACATCCGCACGACGACCAGCGAGGATCACTGGTCAGAGTTCGAGACGGCGTGGACGGCGCTCATGACGTACCGGTATCTCGGCAAGCTCTCGCCTGAGCTCGACACCGGCGTGGAGCGCGAAACCATGCCCTTGCGGCACGACATGCGGAACGCGACTGGGGGCATACTCGCCGCGCCGCTCTGCATCGTGTCCCCAGAACCTCACTGGCTCGACTCCCAATGCGTACCGGCACCGGTGGTCATGTCGTACGAAGTGCTGGATCCCGCGCGCGACGTACGCCAGGTCGTCATCGAGCGCGACGTGATCCACCTCGGTCGCACCATGGGCTACAGCCGCTCGCGCACCGTCGATGCAGACAATCCCGAGCGCGTGATCGCGGTGTCGTCGGGCATGGGCGTGTCGCTCGGCGACGTGCCCGACGGCTACGAGAAGATCGACAACCCCCCGATCGACGTCGAAGACAGCCCGGACCTCCCGCGCTTGCACGAGGTGTTCGGCGCCGAACGCGGCGCGGACAGCCTCTGGCGACTCCCACCGTTGCGCGCCGAGTTCTCGGCTCCCCACGCGGCGCTGCACCTCGGTCCGATCAACATCGTGCTCGAGGTGGCAGCGATGGAGGCCGCGGCGGACCACGCGGGCACCGACGCGCTTCAAGTCGAGAGCTGGCACGTCATGATGGAGCGTCCCGGTGTCACCGGTCCCTTCCGAGCGGAAGCGAGGGTGAACGGCGGAGCGAGCAGCCGCATCGCGGTCGCCGCGACGCTCCACGATGAGGGCAAGGACGATCGCGCCATCTCCACTTCAATGGCGATCTTCCAACGCGTGTGAACGCAGGCGCTTCCAGGGCGCATTTCGCTCACGTGCCATCGAGCGTGTGCGCGGTTGTCGGCGTCGGTTTCTTTGAACGGACAGGGTCAGGCTCGTGACGCGTTGGAAGGGACTCCGTCATGCGGATTGGTGTAGTGATCGGTCGCCGTGGCGGCTTCGGGGACACGATTTCTCAGTTGGTCGCAGAGTACGAACAGGCGCGGGCTGCTGACGTGTCGTCAGTGTGGATCACGCAGCATCTCGGGTTCGACGCCTTGACGCTGATCTCTTCCTGGGGCGTTGACGGCGATGTCGAAGTCGGCACCGCAGTGATACCCGTCCAGACGAGACATCCGGTGGTGCTCGCGGAGCAGGCGCTCACTGCGCAAGCGCTGTGTGGTGGCCGGTTGGCGCTCGGACTTGGCCTCGCGCATGCCCACAACCTCGAGCGGCTGTACGGACTTCCTCGTCGCCGTTCAGTGAGCTACTTGGCGGACTACTTGTCGACGCTCGACGCGTTGATGGCGGCGGAGCCAGCGACGCCGAACGAGAGTTTCGCGCTGTCGACCCAGCTCGGCGCCGCCGAGCTGCCGACGCCGCCGCCCGTGCTGATCGCAGCTCTCGGACCACGGATGTTGCAGGTTGCCGGTGAACGCACCGCGGGGACGATCACATGGATGACAGGCGCAGCGACGATCGAAAGCTACGTGTCACCGACGATCCGAGCAGCCGCAGCAGCGGCTGGTCGTCCTGACCCTCGCGTGGTGGTGTGTCTGCCCGTCTGCGTCACCGACGATGCGGCGAGCGCTCGGGAAAGGTTGGGTCCTGCCATCGGCAGCTACCGCGACATTCCGTCGTATAGCGCGATGCTGGACCGAGAGGGCGTCGCGGACGCAATTGATGTCGCGATCATCGGAAACGCCGACCAAGTGGGCGCCGCCCTTACCGGCTTGGCCGCTCGAGGCGCGACGGACGTAGCGGCAATCCCCCTCGGAAATCCTGACGAGGTCAGCGCCACGTGGGGCCTGATCAGCACTCTCGCAAAAGCTTGACCTGGCACATCGGCGTTTGACGTCGCCCGGATTGTCAGAAGGGTGTCCCTTCCCACCCCGCAGGGCTCTGCCCCTGGGGCCACGCGTGCACGAGCGCGTCCTGCGAGAACGACGCGACGAGCCGCCCGTCCTCGGTGAAGACGTCGGCTCGCCCGAACACACGGCCGCCTCCGGCGTGGACCGACTCGTGATCGAGCAGCAACCATTCTTCGGAGCCGAACTCATCCTCGAACGAGATGGAGCGGCTCACCACGCCGGTGGAGATCTCCCGGTGAGCGATCGCTTGGCCGTAGCCGAGGTGCGGTCGCAGCGCCGTGGCGATGAGCCATCCGTCAGTCGGATATGCGAGCAGCGCCCGCAACGTCGCGTGATCTTGCGGTGCTCCTGCGAACCGCACCCACATCTGCAGGGTCGGTGGTCCGCTGAACGCCGGATCGACGATGTCGACGTCGCCGACGATGATCGTCTCCGGAGCGGCGAGCGCGATGACGCACCAACTCCCGCAGCTCCCGCGTCGCCGGCGGTGCGATCCACGCCTCAGGCAGGCGTCCCATCCGCAACAGGTCCGCGAGGTGTGCAGCGTCGCGACGGTCGTTCTTGACCCGCTGATGCTGATACATCCGCACACCCAACGAGTGAGCCAGGCGGACGTTCGCGCCGGCGTGTACGTCGCCGAACTCGGTGACGTCACCCGCTTTGCCGGAGCTCCGCAACTGTGCTCCTGGGCCGGACTGACGCCACGTCATCACGAGTCGGACACGACGGTGCGGCGCGGGCACATCACCAAGCAAGGCTCACCACTGGTTCGCTGGGCTGCCGTCGAGGCGGTTGCGCGTCAACGTGGCCCGACGAAGATCATGGCTGACTTCCACCGCATCGCCGAACGCCGCGGACGGCCCATCGCTCGCGTCGCCGCGGCGCGGCAAGGTCCTCACGCTCGTTCTACTACGGGCTGCGCGACGGGCACATCCGCTGCCTCGCCGACCAGCCCGCGGAGGTCGCGTGAGGCGACTTGGTTCTCAGCACGGCGCGCGCTCGGGCCTTAGATGGCCCCCACACCCCGTGGCGCGGCCGGACACTTGATTGAGCCCGCCTGCTGAGGCCGAAACGGCTCCACGCCACCGAGTCCGTCGAGTTTGTCGGGTTCGTGTGGCGAAGGGATGTACGGCAGCCAAGTTCGAGCCTGCCCTGCCCCAACGTGACCATGGAGCCAACTCCCGCGACACCACCGAGACACGCGCGACGACGCCACTGACCCTGACCGCGACGACCCCGGCACGCGGTCCCGCGTCACCCGCGTCGACGCCGCCACCCGAGTCAACGAGCACGATCAAAACGTAGACACACTTCTCACACCCGCAAAGCGGGTGCGAGGACCAAAATCCGGGAGCTATCCCCAACCCGCACCCGAGACCGATCCACACGCGCCCGCGCGCGGCCCGAAGCGCGCACGACGACCGATTCCACGCTTGACACAACCCCACTCCTTCAGGGATCTAGCAGGGTGCTGAAAATCGGCTCCTGAGCGTCGCTCGTTGGCGTCGATGGCGTCGGTGGCGTGCTGGTTCGTTCGTCATTGACGTTCGCGTGTCTCGCGAACCCCATCTGGCTTCGTCGGTCAGGCTGGCTCGGCGTCCAGCGCGGTGATTCGGATGATGTTGTAGACGGCTGCGGTCATGAGGAACCAGGCCCGGTTGCGTTCCCGACCGATGTAGCGGAGCTTGCGTCCACCGGCGATGGTCTTGATCCAACCGAAGGGTTCCTCGATCCGTTTCCGGATCCGTTGACTCGTGGCATGGCCGGCATGTCGGGTGGTGCGCCCATCGATCGTGGAGCGTTGACGGGTCGTGTTCGGCGCGAGGTGCGGCGTGATCCCGAGGTCACGGACATCGGCGACGAACGCGGCGGTGTCGTAGCCCTTGTCGCCCGCGACGGTCCGGCGTCGTTTCGTGGCCGGGAGACGGGCGAGCATCTCGAGTGCGGTGTCACGTTCCGCGTAGCCGGTCGCTTCACTCAACTCGATGTCCACCAACAACGCGTTGCGATGCTCCATCAACAGATGTCCCGTATAGGAGAGCTTCGCCGCGGTCCCGTTGCTCTTGCGTGCCATGCGTGCCTCGGGATCTGTCGTCGACGCGTGCGTCTGATTCGTGCGGCGTTGCCCATGGAAACTGACTTCGGTGTTGCGTCCCGGCGGCGGCGGAGCAGGTGGGCCGTCTTTGGGTTGGAAGCTCTTGTGCGACGCCCACGCTTCGAGCAGCGTGCCATCGACGGAGAAATGATCACTCGACACGTAACGACGCAGCTTCGCTTGGGCGACCACCGCGGCGAAGAACTGGTCCGCGATCTCATGATCCAACAGGCGTTGACGGTTCTTCGAGAACGTCGTCGCGTCGAACGCCTTCGCGTCGATCGGCAGATCCAGGAACCACTTGAACAACAAGTCGTAGCTCAACCGTTCGCAGAACGCCCGCTCCGACCGGATCGAGTACATCGCCATCAACACCGTCGCCTTCAGCAACTGCTCCGGCGGGACGCTCGGCCGACCCGTCGACGCGTACATCCCATCGAACTCACCATCGAGCTCGACGAGCACCGCGTCGACCACCACCCGGATCCGCCGGATCGGATGATCCGACGGGATCAAATCCCCCGGACTCAACGACGTCAACATCGCCATCTGCCGCTCAGGCATCCCACGCATCAGCCACCTCCACCTCGGTGACCACAGCATGAGCGAACCCAACCACAATCGCGAGCACCTACCGGGGCTTTTTCAGCACCCTGCTAGGGCCCGCAAGCGACCCCCATTAGGCGGGAGTCATCTTGAGCGACGCGGGAGTCATCGAATCGAGTGCTTGTCTGGATGGGGGTGGGTGGGGACGTCTCCGATCTGCGCCGAGACCGGTCCGCCGTGCAGCGGTCTCATGCGCAAACTCGCCGTATGACGCCCGGCGACCATCCGCGCACTTTCGCTCGCACCGCAGCCGACCGGACCACCCCGGGATCACTCCCGGCCTCAGGGCGATCACTCCGCCTTGTCCCATGGATGACTCCCGGCAACCATCGCCGCATCTCGGATCAGTCCCGGATGGCGCCAGATCCGCTTGGCGCGTGCGACGGATGACTCCCGTCGCACGTCCGCAGGCGATCGGAACAGTTCGGAGTGCAGCACCATCGCGTCGTGGCCCCTCATCGACTGACGCAGCGGTCCGGATCGTTTGCGACGCTAACGAGGTACTCGACGGACGCTCCACGCGCAGCGCCGGAAGCGACCGCGTTCGCTGGTGGGGTCTTTGGCTTGTCGCGGTCACTCCCGGCCGATCGCTGCCGAACTTTTTCGCGCGACGGGAGTGATTGGACGTCGATTCGGGAGTGGTCCCGGGAGTGATCGAGCGCAGGGTCAGCACTCCGGAGGCAACTGAGGAGGTGCTGCGAATGACCACGCCGAACACGGCGAGCGAGCTGACTTGGCCCGACGACCGTCTCTGATGAGTGCCGCACGATCGCCCGTCGAGCGCTCAGGAGCGGCGAAGGCAGACGACGCGGCGAACGAGGGGCGCCCGCGCCTGGCTCGCTCGTCCGAACCACGGGGTCGCTTTACCGAGAGTCCAAAGCTTGCGCTGACTCTCGAGGAGGCTGCAGCCGAGTTGGCGGTGTCAACCGCGACGATCCGACGAATGATCAGGCGCGGGAGCCTCAGAGCCGTGCGCCTGGGCGATGGTCCACGAGCGCGTCGTCGGGTATCGCGATCCGCGCTCGAAGAGTTCCTGAACGCTGAGAGCTAGCGGCGGCGCAACTTCTCTCCGACGTGCTCTGCAGCGCACCGATCTGTGGCTGGGAGTCTCGCTTGGTAGCGGTCTTGCGTTGTCGAGGTCCGCGCGTGAGTGAGGCGTCCAGAAACCGTCTTGATGTCGAAACCGTCGTCGAGCAGCACGGTCGCGTGGAAATTGCGAAGGTCGCGCAGCTGCCCGCTCACGCCGGCTGCCTCCCTGACACTTCGGAACCTCTTCGATGCATGGTCGGGGCGCCACGGCTTCGAACACGTCGGATCTGCGGAAAAGAGATATCCCGTTGGATCGAGCCCTCCAAGATCCTTCGACCGGATGAGCATGCGCAAGCGATGCCATCTCAGGATCGTGACCGTGTCGCGATCGAGCGCGATTGTGTGGCTCGCACCCGACTTGGTTGTCTTCTCGTAGGGTGCGCCCTTGCCCATGCCAATGGCGCGCTGGTGCAGGAGCGCTCCCCTTGCGAGATCCAGGTCGGGCCAGCGGAGGCCACAGATGCTTCCCCGGCGCAAGCCCGTAGCCGACGCGAGCCTCAGGAACGCGTACATCTCCTTATCCATGTTGTACGCAGTCGACAGCATCGCCTTCACGCTCCCGACATCAGGCGATTCGGGCACCTTCTCGACCAACCGCGGTGGACGAGCTCGAGCAGCGGGGTTCGTTGCGATCCAGTCGTTCGTGACTGCCAGTTCGAAGCAAGCACGGACAATGCCGTGAATCCGCACGACGGTGGCGGGCGCGAGCGGCTTGCGCTCCGCGTTTCCCGCTTCGAGAGCGAGGTAGAGGCGGTTCAGATCTGCAGGACCGATCTTGTCGACCCGCCTCTTGCCGAGGACGGGGCGCACGTGGCGATCGAGGAAGATCTCGGTCTGGTAGCGCGTGGACTTCTCATGACGGGCGATCGCCAACCACCCGTCGGCGAGCTCGTCGAACGTGATCGCCGCAGAAGGAACACGGCCCGCGGCGGCCTTGGCGAGCAGCTCACCTTCCTTCTGTTTGGCCTCTCGCTCGGCCTTGCGGCCGGTGCCTTGGACCGTGGCGTAGAAGTTCTGCTTCTTACCTTCGGCGTCCGTGCCGGCGTACACGCGGATCTCGAAGCTGTTGCCGCGCCGGCGAATCATGGGGCCACGATACGACTTGGGTGGCACGGAGGGTGGCGTCTTCAGTGGCACGAGGAAGGCCCCCTCCGAAAAGGGGGCCGGACCTGCGATTTCTTGGAGCGGACGACGGGATTCGAACCCGCGACCCCAACCTTGGCAAGGTTGTGCTCTACCAGCTGAGCCACGTCCGCGTGGGTGACGAGGATAGCGCAGGAAGACGGCGCGGAGCCGTGCCCGGAGGGCGGGACGGCGGAGCGGAGTCGACCGATCGATTGGGGCGGTCGGACTCAGGTCCCAGCGAGGCGGGCGACGACCGGTGCGAACTGCTCGTAGGTGTCGTCGCCGAGCACGATGTACGACACGCCCCACTCCTCGCGCCGGGCGACGAGCGTGTCGCGCACCTCGTCGACCGAGCCGGCCAGCACGCTTCCCGAGCCGAGCGCCTCGTCGGGTGACACGCCGAACGTCGGCGCCATGGCGTCGGCCAGCCCCGGCGCGTCGTCGGTGATCGCGGCCACGAAGTAGCGGATCTGCAGCTCGAGCTCGTCGAAGCGCTCCCCCGCCCCCTCCCGGATCCACTCGACCTTGCGCCGGGTCGAGTCACCGAGGGTGTCGCGCGCCGCCTCCGCGCCGATCTCACCGGCGGAGAGAATCGGGTTGATGCCGACGATATCGGCCTCCCGCCCGGCGAGACGCAGCAGCTTGGGACCACCGCCCCCGACGACGATCGGCGGCCGCGGTTGCTGGAGCGGCTTCGGTAGACCGTCGTACTCGGCGATCCGGTAGTGGTCACCGGCGAAGTCGAACGCGCTTTCACCCCACGCGCCCTTCACCACCGCGAGCGCCTCGGCGAGACGCTCGATGCGCACCCCGGGCCGGTCGTAGTGCAGCCCGAGCGCGTCGTAGTCGGCAGTCATCCACCCGGCCCCGAGCCCGAACTCGAGCCGGCCGTCGGACAAGACGTCGAGCGTCGCCGCTTCCTTCGCCACCACCGCGGGATGCTTGTAGTCGTTGCCGAGCACGAGCATCCCGATGCGCAGCGTGGTGGTGGCCGCGGCCGCGAACGGCAGCGCCACCATCGGCGCGAGCCCGGTGTCGACGAAGTGGTCGGGCATGAACAGCGTGGAGTAGCCGAGGCCCTCGACCTTCCGCGCCTGCTCGGCCCACTCCGCACCCGTGCGCGCGGTCGACGCCTGCACGCCGAACCGGAACTTCCGCGTAGGGCCCATCACGTCACACTCCTGTCGACCCGAACCCGAACACGTCGCGCTCGGTCGTGTCGAGCTGCTCGACTTCCCGCCACTCGACCGCTTCGACCCGCTGGATCACCAGCTGCGCGATGCGGTCGCCGCGCTCGACCGTACAGGCCTCGCTCGGATCGGTGTTCACCAACAAGACCTTCAGCTCGCCGCGGTACAGGGAATCGATCAGGCCCGGCGTGTTGAGGCAGGTGATGCCCGACTTCAACGCCAGGCCCGAGCGCGGCAGCACGAACCCCGCGTGCCCGGACGGGATCGCGATGGCGAGGCCCGTCGGCACCAGCGCGCGTCCACCGCCGGCGGCGAGCTCGACCCGCTCGCGGGCGTGGAGGTCGTAGCCGGCGTCGTCGGTGTGCTGTTGGCGTGGCAGCGGCAGCTCGGGATCGAGCCGCTGGACCCGGATCTCCACCGCGTCAGTCGGCGAAGTCGCCGGCGAGCTCGGCGCGCTGCGCGTCGTTGAGCTCGACCCACACCTGGTACTCCGGATGGTCGATGACCAACCGGGCGGATCCGTTCACGAACTCGGCCCGCTGCTCCGCGTCGAACGGGAACTTGAGGTAGTGCACGGTCGACGTGATGTCGTCGCGCGTGAGCCGTTCCTCGTCGCTCGGGACGGCCTGCACCCGCGACCCGCTCCCGCGCGCGCCGAGCTCGAAGTACACGTGGAACTCGAGGCCGAGCAGCTTGGGGAGCCATTCCCGGAGCAATCCGTCGTCGGTGAGCTCGATGAACAACGTGGCCGACAGCTCGCCCGGCCCGGGGATCAGCTCGTTGTAGGTCTCGACCTCGTGCGCGATGGCATCGTCGGTGAGCATGCGCTCGGCGCGCGCCATCTCCTGCACCTGGAACCGCATGGTGTCGGTGTTCTCGAACACGACGGTGACGAGTTCACCGAGCGCGATGCGGCGGCGCTTCTTCATCGCGATGATGCCGGCGCGGAACTCGTCGTCGCTCGCGCTCGTAGGCGCGGTGGTCGACGATGTCGTCGACGGTGAGCTTCCTCACGGCGTCACTCCTCTCTCCGGTACCGGTCCCGACCGCGCACGACCCCGGGGGACTCGCCCCGGGGTCGTGGCCGGGGAACCGAAACGGCTGCCTCAGCTGTCGAGGGTCTCGAGGCCCTGCGTGAAGCGGCCGGCGTGGCTCTTCTCGGCGCGGGCGAGCGTCTCGAGCCACTCCGCGATCTCCTCGAAGCCCTCGTCACGAGCGGTCTTCGAGAACCCGGGGTACATCTCGGTGTACTCGTAGGTCTCGCCGGTGATCGCCGAGTTGAGGTTGTCGCTGGTGGCACCCGACCGCGACACCGGTCACCGGGTCGCCGACCTCGGCCAGGAAGTCGAAGTGGCCGAACGTGTGCCCGGTCTCACCTTCGGCGACCGAGCGGAACAGCGCGGCGACGTCGGGGTAGCCCTCGACGTCGGCCTTCTGCGCGAAGTAGAGGTAGCGGCGGTTCGCCTGGCTCTCTCCCGCGAACGCCTCCTTGAGGTTGTCGTGGGTCTTGCTTCCGTTGAGCTCGGACATGCGTTGCTCTCCTTGGTGGGTCTGGGTTGCGTTGGTTCGAACTGGGGACGAAGTCAGGCGTCGATCGGCTCGCGGGCGAGGCAGTCGTCGCACACGCCGCGGAACACGACCTCGACCGCTTCCACCGTGAACTCTCGGCGGTAGCGCGAGGGCACGCGCAGGTCGGCGATGTCGAGCGAGCACGTCGCGGACGGTGCCGCACCGCGTGCACACGAGGTGCTGGTGCGCGTGCTCGACGTTGGGATCGACCCGGATGCTGCCGGTGCCGATGTCGAGCAGCTCGACCTCGCCCATGGCCTCGAGGTCGTGGACGGTCTGGTACACGGTCTTGCGCGAGATGGTCGGCATCTCGGTGCGGGCCGCCTCGTAGAGCGACTCGACGGTGGGGTGCGTGTCGACCCCGTGCAGCAAGCGGAAGATCGCCTGCCGTTGCGGCGTGACCCGCAGGCCCTGGTCCCGGAAGCGGGAGGTGAGCTCGTCGACCGTCTTCACGGCCGCCATCTTATCAACAACGATTGTCAATTGACACCCCGCGACGTCCGGATGCCAGAATCCCCGCCATGACCGACGCCACCGCGCTCTCGTGACCGCGCCGTTCCGAGGGCCGGGGCTCGACACGCTCCGATCGTTCGCCGACGTCGTGCTCGACCCCTGGATCGACCACCAGCCGCTGCGCATCTACGACGCCGACGCAGCTCGCCGGCGCGGGTCGACGCCGAGGGGGCCGACCTGCTCATCGTGGAGTCCGACAGCGTGAAGGGCCCGGTCCTCGACCTGCCGCTCGTCGCCATCGGCTCCTGCCGGGGCGACCCCACCAACGTCGACGTCGCCGCCGCCACCGCCGAAGGGCATCCCCGTGCTGCGGGCGCCGGGCCGCAACGCCGACGCGGTGGCCGAGATGGCCGTCGGCCTCCTCTTCGCGGTCACCCGGGGCATCGTCCGGGCCGACCTCGACGTGCGCGAG
Source organism: uncultured Actinomycetes bacterium (assembly GCA_963725775.1). Lineage (GTDB taxonomy): Bacteria > Actinomycetota > Acidimicrobiia > IMCC26256 > DASPTH01 > DASUAS01. The sequence goes on along the minus strand of CAVRZT010000002.1, from coordinate 730,453 downwards.
GGCGAGACGTACCGCGACGGCACCATCCCCTACCAGCGCTTCCGGGCCTGGCAGGTGGCGGGCCAGACCGTCGGCATCGTGGGCTACGGCGCGGTGGGCCGGGCGGCGGCGTGGCGCTTCGCCGGGCTCGGGATGAACGTCATCAGCTACGACCCGTTCGCGCCCGACGCCACCCACTCGCTCGACGACCTGCTCGCCGAGGCCGACGTCGTGTCGATGCACGCGGCGGTCACGCCCGAGTCGGACGGGCATGATCGGCGCCGAGCAGTTCGCCCGCGATGCGCGAGGGTGCGATCTACCTCAACACCGCCCGGGCGGTGCTGCACGACACCGACGCGCTCACCGCGTCGCTGCGCCGACGGCCACCTCGGCGGCGCCGGGCTCGACCACTTCGTCGGTGAGCACCTCGCCGCCGACCACCCGCTGTGCTCGATGAGCAACGTGGTGCTCACCCCGCACATCGGCGGCGCGACCTACGACACCGAGGCGAACCACACGACGCTGATCGTCGACGGCCTCGTCAGCCTGCTCGACGGCGGCACGCCCGCCCAACCTGGTGAACCCGGAGGTCCTCAAGTGAGCGATGCCCGCGCCGACCGCGGCGGAGGTGAAGGAGCAGCTCCTCGAGGCCGCCCAGGAGATGCTCACGTCGGGACTCGTCGCAGGGCACCGCCGGCAACGTCGCGCGCGCGCCTGCCCGACGGCAACGTCGTGCTCACGCCGTCGTCGCTCGACTACCTGGAGATGGACCTCGACGATCTCGTCGTCTGCGACCTCGACGGCGACGTGGTCGAGGGGCACCGCGGCCCGACCACCGAGAAGGTGCTGCACCTCGCGGCCATGCGCCGCTATCCCGGAGATCAACGCGACCATGCACTGCCACGCCAAGCACTGCACGATGTTCGCGTTGACCCGCCAGCCGATCCCGGCGGTCATCGAGGAGTTCGTCGTGTACGTCGGCGGCGACGTGCCGGTCGCCGAACTACGAGACCACCGGCACCGACGAGCTCGCGCGAGGAGGTCGCGGGCTGGGTCGGCGACCGCAGCGCGGTGCTCATGGCCAACCACGGGCTGTTCGCGGTGGGCAAGAGCCCGGCCGACGTGCTGCACATCGCGGACCTGGTCGAGCGCACCGCCGAGATCGTGTGGGGCGCGCAGCGTCTCGGTGAGATCGTGCCGCTGCCCGCCGGCGATCGAACACGCAGTTCGCCGGGCTACTACCGCTACGGGCGCACCGGGAAGTTCTGAGTCAGCGCTTGCGGAGCAGCGTGAGCCCGTCGCCGAGCGTGCAGCATCGCCGCGTCGACCCGGTCGTCGGCGGCGACCATGTCGTTGAACGCGCGCAGCGCGACGGTCGACTCGTCGTCGCTGGTGTCGTCGACGATGCTGCCGCCCCAGAGCGTGTTGTCGACCATGATCAGCCCGTTGGGCCGCAGCCGGCTGCAGCAGCTCCTCGTAGTACACGGGGTACGCGGGCTTGTCGGCGTCGATGAACGCGAGGTCGACGTACTCCTCGTCGGGCAGCGCGCGCAGCGTGTCGGCGGCGGGCGCGATCCGCAGCTCGATCTTGCCGTCGACCCCGGCGCTCGCCCACGCGCGGCGTGCCGATGGAGGTCCACTCCTCGCTCACGTCGCAGCAGAGCAGGTGGCCGTCGTCGGGGAGGCCGCGGGCGATCGAGAGCGCCGAGTAGCCGGTGAACGTCCCGACCTCGACCGCCTGGCGCGCGCCGACCAGGCGGGTGACCAGGGTCATGAACGTGCCCTGCTCGGGCGAGATCTGCATGCATCGCCATCGGCGAGCTGCGGCGGTCTCGTCGATGAGCGCCTGCTGCACCGCGTCGGGCGGCGTGCCGTGCGCGACGACGTACTCGTGGATCTCGGGCGTCAGGAAGAACGACTTGGGGCCGGCCATCACGACGGGTCCATTCCGCTCCGGCGTCCCGGCCATCCGGCCACGCCTCCGCTGCATGTCCATGCCGGTCACCCTACGGCGTCGACCGTGCGCCCTCGGTCGCGGCGTCGGAGCCGACCCGGCCGGAGATGCGTTCGAAGAGCGTGCCGCCGCCGGCGCGGAGCGCGTCGACCCACTCGAGCCACTCGGCGCGGCGGCGCCACGTGACCTCGGCCAGGCGCGGGCCGCAGCGACTCCTGTGAGCGGCAGGTAGCCCGAGCTCCCACGGCACGACGAGCCCCCAGAAGGTGAGGTCGTCGCCCGCGCCCCCGGCGCGCAGGTGCACGCGGATGCGCATCGAGCCGTGCACGACGTGCATCAGCCGCTTGGCGATGGCGTCGGCGAGCACCGCTTCGTTCGACGGTGACGATGCTGGCGGTGTCGGGCGGCGGCGACGACAGGCGGTACACCGCGCGTCGCTTGAAGTCGAGCACCCAGAACGGCAACGGCGACGACGGCACCTCGAACACCACCGGCCGGCGTTCAGCGCGAAGCGGCCGAGCACGCCGGGCGGGAACGCGTGCATGAACGCCGTCGAAGTAGTCGGCGAAGGTCGCGTAGTCGAGGGTGACGCCTTCCTCGGCTGCGGTCTGCGCCGCGATCTTCGGCGCCACCTGCGCGGCGAGCTCGTCGAGGTGCTTCTCGCGGTCGGTGTACCAGTCGATCGCCGGCGAGCTCGAAGCCGGTCTCCGAGCTCCAGCTGTCGCCCGGATCCATCTGCACCGCCTCGGTCGGCGAGTGCGGGCGCTGCGTGCGGAACGCGTCGACCACCTCGCCGGGCGCGACGAGCTGCTCGTTGACCTGCACGGCTCTCGGGGTGCAGGAACGCGACCATGCTGCCGAACGGCACGCCGTACCGCGGGCCGAGCTCGCTCGACCACCTGCACCCAGTCGTCGAGGTACGTGTCGCGAGTGATGAGCTCGAGGTCGGCAGGATCGTCGGCGGTGTAGAGCACCGGGTAGGCCTGCGCGAACGAGTAGCTCTTGAACACGAACGTCGGCCGGCCGAACTCCGTCGAGGATCCTGCGCAGCGTGCGGCCGCGGATCTTGCCGTCGTTGATGTCGACGAGCACGTGCTCGCCGTCGGCGACCACGAACACCGAGTCGTCGGGGCCGTTCTGGTACGACGCGACGCGCACCCCCGGCGCGAGCTGCACGACCTGCCGTGCGGGAGCTCCATCACCTCGTCGAAGCCGAGGTTGCGCACCTCGTCGGCGAGGGTCGGCACGCCGAACTTCGGCACGAGCACGTGCGCGTTGCGGTCGATCCGGCGCATCGACGGGAAGTGGAAGTGATCGAAGTGGTGGTGCGTGAGGTACACGTAGTCGGGCGCGAGCAGCTCGGGCGACGGCTCCGCCACCGTCGGGTAGTGCCACCACGACCGCCAGTAGCACGAGCCGAGCAGCCACGGGTCGACGAGGATCGTCGGCCCGCTCGTCTCGATGCGCAGGCAGCTGTGGCCGATGACCGTGAACCTCATCGGCCGTCGGCCGGCGCCGCCGCGGCGCGCGATCGAGGCCGCGCGGCGAGCACCTCGAGCGTCCCGCGTGCGGTCGCCTCCCACGTGTAGCGCGTCGCGTGCGCGTGGGCCGCCGCGCTCATGCGCGCGTGCGGAGGTCGTCGTCGCCGAGGAGACGGTCGAGCCCGGCGCGCAGCGCGTCGGCTGCCGTCGGCGAGCATGCCGGTGGAGCCGTCGACCACCGCGTCGGCGTGGCCGGCGACGTCGCTCACCACCGACGGGCGTACCGCACGCGGCGGCCTCGGTGATCGTCATGCCCCAGCCCTCCCGGGCCGACGCGCTGGCCAGGATCCACGCCCGCCGGTAGAGATCGACCTTGTCGTCTTCGTCGATGCGACCGGGCAGCGTGATCCAGCGTCTCGGCGCCGCGCCGCGTGGATCTGCGCCTCGAGCTCCTCGCGCTTGTAGCCCTCCCCCACGATCACCGCCTCGAGATCGGGATGGCGGCGGCTTGAGCGCGACCAGCGCGTCGACGAGCACGTCGAACTGCTTCACCGGGACGAGACGACCGACCGCCACCACCAACGGCGTCGGCGACTTCTCGCCGCCGGGCGTGTAGTGCGCGTCGATACCCGGGCGCGACCACGCTGACACGGTCGGCCCGGAAGCCGAGGTCGTGGACGAGCTCGTGCTTGCTCGACTCCGAGAGCGTGACCATCGGCGTGCGGTGGTACACCGGCGGCGCCAGCTTCGACTCCACGAAGTTGCCGAACGCGGCGAGGCGCGGCGGCAGCGTCATCTGCCACATCTCCGCGTGCACGTGGTGCAGCCAGGTGACGTGCGCGGTGCGCGACCACAGCGGCGAGAAGAACGGCATCCCGTTCCAGATCTCGACCAGGCCGTCGCGCCCACCGTGCCAGCCCATCATCTCGCTGAACGCGGCCCGCGGGAACACGAGGTAGCGGCCGGCCTTGCGGATCACCCGGTAGCCGTCGCGCCACGACACCTGCGGGTGCCCGGCCGCGTACGACGTGCGCATGGTGACCTCGATCCCCGCCTCGGCCCACAGCGCGGCGATGTTCGACGCGTGCAGCTCGGAGCCGCCCGCCTCGGGATCGTCGAGGTCGCGCCACGCGAGCATGCTCACGCGGTGCAGACCCGGCCTCGGCGGCGATGTCGCCCAGCTTGGCGACCTCGACCGCGTGGTCTCCGCTCGTCATGAGGGATGCATGCTATGGGGACGACGCGTGTCGCGATCGGGAATCGCTGCCCCCCTAATCTCTGCGCCGATGGCACGCCTGACCGGTGAGCGCCCGATGGTGGGCGCCACCCCCGACTCCCTCCTCGCGTTCCACGACGCCGGGTACCGCGAGATGAGCGAACGGCTCGGGCCGGGCACCGTGCTCGACGTCGGCTGCGGCGTCGGCGACCAGACCGCCCGCCTGGCCGGCATCGGCCGCCTGGTGATCGGCGTCGACTACGACGCCCAGACCGCGATCGACGCCGCGCACGCGAGTGGGGGCCCGAGCGGCTTGCGCTTCGCGGCGATGGACGGCGGCCGCATCGGCGCCCGGTCGCGCTCGATCGACTGGGTCTGCTCGTCGCACATCATCGAGCACTTCGTCGCGCCCGAGCAGCACGTCGCCGAGCTCGCCCGGGTCGCCACCGACGACGGCACCGTGCTGGTGATCACGCCCGAACCGGCCCGCCGACTTCGAGAACCCGTTCCACGTCTCGTCTGTTCGAGGGTCCCGAGCTCGAGTCGCTGCTCGGCCTGTTCTTCCACGACGTGACCGTGCAGGGCCTCGAGGGCGCCCAGGAGCTGCACGACGACTTCGCGGAGCGCCGGGCGAGCGGCGAGAAGTTGCTGCGGCTCGACCCCCTCGACGCTCCGGCACGAAGGTGCCCGCGCAGCTGGTACGTGTGGGGCTACGAGCACGTGCTGCCCGGTCGTCTACACGGCGCTCGGCTCGGAGCGCACCGGCATCGGTTCGGGGCTCGACGAGTCGCACTTCTTCATCACCGACGAGATCGCGCCGACGACCCCCGGGCTGTTCGCGGTGGCGCGCTGTCCGCGGCGCTGACCCCGCTACTTCTTCCAGAGCCCGCGCGAGTCGGGCCGGTCGAGCGGACCGTTGGCGTCGGGCGCAACGCCCTTGAGCGACCTCGTCCAACTGCGGCGCCAGCCACTGGTCGACGAGGATCGCACCGTCGTGGGTGAAGTGCACGCCGTCGCCGCGGACCTGCGACGCCGTTGATCGAGTCGGCGAACTTGCCCTGCGGCGACACGAACTTGTTGAGGTCGATCAGCGTGTACCGGCCCGGGTTCTGTGCGAGGAAGTCGCGGTAGAGCGAGTTGATGCGATCGACGCGCCACGGGTCGTACTCGGGCCAATCAGCGCTCTGACCCACCAGCTCCGGTCGCGTAGAAGAACGGCGTCGTGAGCACGACGACCTTGGTGCCGTTGGCGGCGAGCAGCCGCGTGGCGTCGTCGAGCTGCTGGAGGAACGACCGGTCGTACTCGACCGTCCCGAACTTCACCGTGTGTCCGTCGACCTCACGGTCGAGGATGTCCCACGCACCGACCAGCATCAGCGCGATGTCGGGCTTGAAGTAGTCCATCTGCTCGGGCCACGCCTTGGTCCAGTCGCACTCCGGGTCGACCGGCTCGAGCTGACCGCCCTCGTACACCGACCCGCCGTAGAACAGTCCGCAGCCGAGCCGCCCGCGATTCCACACCCAGAGGTTGTGCTCGGCGCCGATGGTCTGGAACCCGAGGCCCATGGAGCCCGCGACCGAGTCGCCCACGAGCAGCACCTTGGTCGGCGCCACGGCACCGGCGCTCGTCGGTTGCTGCGGTGGCGCGGCCTGCGGCCGTTGCGCCTGCGCTCTGAGCGCGCGCGTGGTCGTCGACGCGATCGAGTCGCCGCCGCCGGTGGTGGTGGCGAACACCGCGGCGACCAGCGCGACCGCGGCGACCAGCGCGACGATCTTCGGCTGCGGCAGGCGGAACGTGCCGCGGCGGATGGGCTGTTCGAGGGCGTAGTACGACGCGGTCGCGAGTGCGAAGCTCACCGCGAGCCGGGCGGCGAGCAGCGCGACACCGTCGAGACCGGTGCGGGTCTGGGTGAGCGTGAGGTACACCGGCCAGTGCCAGAGGTACAGGCCGTACGAGATGCGCCCCACCCACCGCAGCGGCGCGAACGACAGCGCCCGCCCGAGGACGCCCCGGTCGGGCTGCACCACCGACACGATGACCGCCGACACCGCCAGCGCCGCCAGCAGGAACCCACCCCGGTACAGCGCATCGGTGCGCTCCGACATCCGCCAGAACAGCCAGAGCGTGTAGCCCGGCGCCGATCACGGCGGCGATCCGCACCATCCGGCGCGCCAGCAACGAGCGGATCGGGCCGTGCTGGAACACGAGGATCCCGACCACCGCGCCGATGAGCAACGACTGCGCGCGCGTGTCGGTGCCGTAGTAGACCCGCGACGGATCGCGGCCCGGGACGTAGAGCGCGGCCATCAGCGCGGCCGACCCCGCGATCATCGCAAGGCACGCGACGAGCAACACGCGCAGCGACCGACGCCACCACAACAGGAAGCCCACGATGAGCGGCCAGACGAGATAGAACTGCTCCTCGATCGCGAGCGACCACATGTGGCGCAGCGGCGAAGGCTGCGAGAACTGGTCGAAGTACGACTGGCCCGAGAACACGAAGCGCCAGTTGGCGACGTACCCGAGCGCGGAGAACGAGTCGGCCGCGGATCCGGCCGAGCTCACCCGGCGCCGCGAACACGCCGGCGTACACGACGATGCCGACCATCACGAGGAACAGCGCCGGGAGCAGGCGCCGGGCGCGGCGCACCCAGAACCCCTTCAGGTCGATGCGTCCCCGCCCCGCCCACTCGGTGACGAGCAGCGAGGTGATGAGGAACCCGCTCAGCACGAAGAACGTGTCGACGCCGAGGTAGCCGCCGATCGCCCACGACTGACCCGCGTGGTAGAAGAGCACGGCCGCGACCGCGAACGCCCGGATGCCGTCGAGCGCGGGCTGGTAGCCGAGGCGCCCCGAGGCCGGGCCCACGCCGCGCGGCAGGCGCGTCGCCGCCGGTTCGGATGACGACCCGTCGGACGGGCGCGGGGCGTCGTAGAGCGTGCGAGCCACTGCCGTCTCCCGGGGTGTCCGGCGGGTGCGTGCCGGGACCGTCCAGGTTACGTCACGCCCAGTGGAGGAACCGGTGCAGGGCGGTCCGGAACGCTGCTCCGTGCAACGGTCCGGAAGGGAGCCACGACTAGCGTTCGGCACCGTGGTCGGCTCCCGGCGATTCCTGACGCGCCTCGGGTTCATCACCCTCGGGGCCGGGATCTGGCGCATCTGGTACGTCGTCGGGCCGGTGATGTCGCGCATCCCCCGCCTCGGCATCGACGACGAGTTCTTCTACAGCGCTCAGGCCCGCCTGGTGGCCGACGGCAAGGGGTTCCTGAACCCTTTCGGGTACTTCGCGCCGGTCGGCAGCCCCGCGCACCGGATCTTCGAGACCGCGGTCCACCCGCCGCTCTACACCGTGTTCCTCGCCATCCCGGCCAAGTTCGGCCTCTCGACACCCCAGGAGCAGCGCATCTTCACCGCGCTCCTCGGCACGGGCACGGTGCTGCTCATCGGTCTCCTCGGCCGCAAGCTCGCGGGCGACCGCGCCGGGCTCATCGCCGCGCTCGTCGCCGCCGTGTACCCCGCGCTGTGGGTGAACGATGCGATGCTCGGCCTCGAGACGCTCTACGGGTTCCTGGTGATCCTGGCGCTGTTCGCGTTCTACCGGCTCTGGCGCAACCCGACGCTCGGCAACGCCGCGCTCCTCGCGCTCTGCCTCTCACTGGCGACGCTGACCCGGTCGGAAGGAGCGATGCTCTTCGTCTTCTTCGCGCTCCCCACGCTGATCCTCGTGCCGCGCGCCACCGTGCGCCGGAAGTTCGAAATGTTCGGCGTGGTCGTCGCGGTCGCGCTCGTGGTCATCGGTCCGTGGGCGGTGCGCAACCTCACCACGTTTGAAAAGCCGGCGCTGCTGGGGAGCGGGTTCGGGTGGGTGCTGCTCTACAGCAGCTGCGACGAAGCGTTCTACGGCCCGAAGGTCGGGTACTGGAGCGACGCCTGCTCGCTCAAGGACTATCCCCCCGACACCGAAGAGACCGTCCTCGACGAGATGGCGCGCACGAAGGCCTTCGACTACCTGGGCGATCACAAGGGCCGCATCCCGATCGTGGTCGCGGCGCGCGTCGGCCGGATCTGGGACGTCTACCGCCCGTTCCAGAACGTCGAGTTCAACGACAAGAGCGAACGGCGCGGTCACGCGGCGTCGTGGGCGGTGCTCATCGGCTATTGGCTGGTGATGCCGTTCGCGATCTTCGGGCTCGTCGTGATGCGCCGGCGCCGGATCCCGATCTTTCCGTACTTCGCCATCGCGTTGTCGGTCACCATCACCGTGGCGCTGAGCTTCGGGATCACGCGGTACCGCGCGCCGGTCGACACCGTGGTCCCGATCCTGGCCGCGATCGGCATCGACGCGATCTGGCGCCACCGCCGGCCGCCGGCGGGACGAGGACACGCCGACGACGCGCCCGCGGAGCTCCCCACCGCCGAGGCGATGGCGTGAGCGCACGATGACCGCGACGTCCACACCCGACGCGCTCGCGCCCGACACGACCCCGCCGCCCGCCCCGCCGACGCCCACGCCCGCGTCGCCGACGTTCGTCGCCTGGTTGGCCGCGTTCAGCCTCCTCGGGCTCGTCGTGCGCGTCATGAACGTGCTGTGGTGGCGCCCGACCACCGAGAAGGCCGGCTACCACGGCTACAAGCTCGGGGGCGACGCGTTCTTCTACCACTGGCAGGCCAACGCGCTCGCCAAGGGCGCGTGGTTCGTCGATCCCGCGCCGTGGGCGATCGACGGGCTCGAACGACCGAGTGCCGGTCACCCGCCGATGTACTCGATGTACCTCGCCCTGTGGTCGCTCCTCGGGCTCGACGGCGTGACGGCGCACCGCCTCGCGTCGTCAATGCTCGGCGTCGCCTCGATCGTCGTCGTCGGTCTCCTGGTCCGGCGCATCGCGGGCGACGGCGCCGGTCTCGCCGCCGCCGCGGTCATGGCCGTGTACCCCGAGATCTGGATCAACGACGGCATGCTGCTGTCGGAGACGATGGCGATCTTCATGACCGCGGTCGCCCTCACCGCGGCCTACGCGTTCTGGCAGTCGCCGAGCACACGCAGCGCGGTGTGGCTCGGGCTCGCCTTCGGCGCCGCCGCGATGAGCCGGAGCGAACTGCTCGCGTTGTTCCCCATCGTCGTGCTCCCCCTCGCGTTGCTCGCGCGCGACCTGAGCCGCCGGAAGCGCATCCGGCTCGCGGTGATCGCGTGCGTCGTCGGCGCGTGCACCGTCGCGCCCTGGATCATCTTCAACCTGACGCGGTTCGAGGAGACCACCACCATGAGCAGCGGCACGGGGGCCGTGCTCTCCGCCGCCAGTTGCGACGAGGTCTGGTACGGCCTCCACATCGGGTACTACGCGAACTGCTTCCAGGGACCGTGGCCGCCGGCGAGTGCCGACGAGTCGCAGCGCGACATCGAGCCGCGCAAGCAGGCGATCGAGTACACCAAGGACCACCTCAGCCGGCTGCCGTTGGTCGTCGCGGCACGCGTCGGTCGCTTGTGGGGGTTCTTCAAGCCGGGGCAGACCACCGCGCTCGACTGGTGGATCGAAGGCCGCGGCCGCGCCGCCTCCTGGATCGGTCTGTTCATGTACTACGCGCTGCTGCCGTTCGCGGTCGTCGGGCTGATCTGGATGCGGCGCCGGCGGATCCCCATCTTCCCGCTGCTGGCCATCGCGCTGGTCGCGACGGTGGCCGCGGCCGGCACCTTCGGGGTCACGCGCTACCGCGCGCCGGCCGAGGTCCCACTGGTCGTCGCCGCCGCGGTCGGAATGGCCGTCGCGTGGCAACGCTGGCGCAGCCGTGAACCGAGTGGGGCGACGCCATGACCACCACGCTCGAGTCGCCCGAAGTCACCGCTCCCCCGTCGCGCCGGACCTTCGTCGTCGGCATGGCCGTGATCACGATCGTCGCCCTCGCGATCCGGGTGGCGTGGGTGCTGATCGCCCGGCGGGACTTCGCGCTCCACGGCGACGACTTCTTCTACCACTGGCAGGCCAACGCGCTCGCCGACGGCAAGGGCTTCCTCAACCCGTTCACGTGGAAGGCGCTCGGGCGCATCGAACCCAGCGCCGCCCACCCGCCGCTCTACTCGATGTACCTCGGGGTGTTCTCCTGGTTGGGGTTCACCTCCGCTCTCGCGCACCGGCTGGCGTCGTGCCTGCTCGGCGCGGCGGCGGTCCTCGTGGTCGGGCTGGTCGGGCGCAAGATCGCCGGCGACCGGGCCGGGCTCATCGGCGCGGCGATCGCCGCGGTGTATCCGCAGCTCTGGATCAACGACGGCATGCTCGTGTCGGAGTCGATGTACATCCTGATGATCGCGGTCACGCTGCTGTTCGCGTACCGGCTGTGGGAGTCGCGCTCGCTGGGTGACGCGGCCTGGCTCGGGGTGATGATCGGGCTGAGCGCGCTCACGCGCCCCGAGGCGGTCTTCCTCGTCCCGTTGTTCGGGGTCCCGTTCCTGTTCACCCGCAACCTCGCGATGTCGAGGCGCTTCCTCACCGTGCTGGTGATGGGCGGGGTGTGCCTGGTCGTGATCATGCCGTGGTGGATCCGCAACCTGACCGTGTTCGACAAGCCGACCTTTCTCGCGACCGGCAACGGCATCGTCTTCCAGGTGTCGAACTGCGACGGCACGTACTCCGGGCAGTTCCTCGGCTACTGGGACATCAAATGCCTCACCGGCGACGCGCCGCCGGAGAACGAGCAGCAACGCGAGATCCTCAAGGGCACCAGCGTTCCCGGTCTCGCGTACCTGCACGCGCGCGATCCGCGCGACGACTCCGAGCTCGACACCGACGCGCGCGAGAAGGCGTTCGCGTACATCGGCGACCATCTCGACCGGGTCCCGATCGTCGTCGCCGCGCGCGTCGGGCGGATCTGGGGCGTGTTCCGCCCGACCCAGGAAGTCAACTTCGACATCTTCTTCGAGCGTCGCGGCAAGTGGACGTCGTGGACGGGCGCGTACATGTACTACGCGCTCCTGCCGTTCGCGTTCTACGCCCTGGTCGTCATGCGCAAGCGACGCGTCCCCATCTCACCGATGATCGCGATGTTCGCCCTGGTGACGTTCACCGTCGCCTTGGCGATGGGGATCACCCGGTACCGGGTCGGTGCCGACGTCGCCCTCGCCATCCTCGGTGGCGTCGCGATCGACGCCCTCATACGACGTTTTCGCAGAACACCGGCGGGTAGCCTCGCGCCCGATGACGGTCTCCAGCCCGCCTGATCCGACGCGCGACAACACCCGCAACACCGAGCTCCTCCGGGCCGAGCTCCCGGCCGCGCGCTACGTCGACGAGTCCTATCTCCGCTGGCTCTACGACGAGAACCCGTACGGACCCGCCATCCAACGCGCGGTCGACGACGACGGCGTGCGCGTCGCGCACTACGCGCTCATCCCCCAGCGCTACCGCGGACGCGGCGGCGTGGTTCCCGCCGCGTTCTCGCTGCACGCGGTCGTGCGCAGCGGGACGCAACGGAAGGGCTACTTCCAGCAGATCGGCGCCGAGATCTACGAGGAAGCCGCCGCCGACCGGTTGGCAGTTCTCGACCGGCGTGTGCAACGACAAGTCGATCGGCGCGGTCGTGAAGTACATGGGGTGGAAGACGCCCGGTCCGTTGCCGGTGAAGCTGTGCGTGCCGATGCACACCGGACGCGGCGTCACCAGCACGCCCGTCGACGACGCGTTCCTCGAGCCAGTGACGAGTTCGGCGACGTCACCAGCGGGCTCGACGACTTCCCGGTCGACCAGTGGACCAACTCGTACACCACCGAGTACCTGCGCTGGCGCCTCGCCTGCCCGAGCACGCGGTACGCGCTGCACGCCGACGACGATCTTGTCGCGATCACGACCACCGACACGCGCTTCGGGGTGCGCGCTGCGGTCGTGCTGAAGGTGTTCCGGCGCAGTGGCGGCAACGAGCCGGTCACCGCCGACGCGATGGTCGGCGCGGCCTGTCGCTTCCACCGGGCGCCCTACGCGGTCTACGCGGGCTTCAACCGACGGGTACGCGTCCGCGGCGTGCAACCGCCTCGTCGCCTCCAGCCGTCGCCGTTGCACCTCATCCTGCGTTCGCTCTCGCCTGCCGTCGACCAGGACACGCTCGCGGTCGACACGTTCGAGTTCCTCGACATGGACGCGTACTGATGGCCGCCGGGCAGGTCACCTTCACCCTCGACCTCGAGGACCACCGCCCGTCACCCGACGCCGAGGAGCGCTACCCGGCGCTCACGCCGCGAGGTGCTCGACTTCCTCGACGCCCGCGACCGTGCGCGGCACCTTCTTCGTCGTCGGCGAGACCGCCGACGACCATCCCGACCTGATCGGCGAGATCGCAGGCCGCGGGCACGAGATCGGCCTGCACGGCTGGCGCCACCAGCCGCTCACCGAGCTGTCGCCCGAGTCGTTCGCCGCCGACGTGACCCGGGGCAAGGCCCGGCTCGAAGAGCTGGCGGGCACGCCGGTCGTCGGCTTCCGGGCCCCGACCTTCTCGCTCGTGCCCGAGTCGCGGTGGGCGGTCGACGTGCTCCACGACGCCGGGTTCACCTACTCCTCCAGCGTGCTCCCCGCCCGCAGCCCGCTGTTCGGCGACCCGACCCTGCCGACCACGCCGTTCCGCTGGCCCAACGGGCTCGTCGAGCTGCCCTGCCCGGTCGTGCGGGCGCGGCGGGATCGGCCTCCCCTACCTCGGCGGTGTGTACCTGCGGGCCATCCCGACGCCCGCCTCGACCCTCGCCCGGCGGGGCGTCGGGCGCGACCAGCTGCTGTGGATCTACTGCCATCCGTACGACTTCGATCCGGGCGAGGAGTTCTGGGTCGTGCCCGACGCCGGTCGGCTCGGCAGCCGCCTCCTCTGGTACAACCGCCGCCGCACGTTCGCCAAGATCGAGGCGATGCTCCACGGCCGTGCGGGCCCGCCACTCGCCGAACGCCTGACCGAGGTCCACGCTTGAACACGCCCCACGCCACCCGCACTCAAAGTTGCGTCGCTCGAGCGTGCTCTACACGTCGCTGCGACGCAACCTCGAAGGGTGCACCATGAGTGAGTCCGATTTCTCCCAGCTCGAGATGGTGCACAAGCTGCCGCGCGCCTCGCTCGTCGACCGCTTCGACTACCTGTGTGATCTGGCCACCGGTCGCCGGGTCGTGCACATCGGCTTCGTCGACTTCGGCTGCCAGACGCTGAACGAGCAGTCGGGTGCGTGGTTGCACGAGCACCTCGCCCGCACCGCGTCGGAGCTGATCGGCCTCGACCTCGACCCGGCCGGGGTCGACGACGCCCGTCGCCGTGGCTACGAGGCGCACACGGTCGACTGCCGCGACGTCGACGCGGTCGCGCGCGCTCGGCCTGCCCCCGGCCGACCTCGTCGTCGCCGGCGAGGTGATCGAGCACCTCGACGATCCCGGTTCCTTCCTCGACGGCCTCCACGCGCTGGTCGCGCCGGGCGGGCTGCTCGTCGTCACCACCCCGAACGCCAGCGGGCTCGTGAACGCGGCGGCGCTGCTGGGCAACCTCGAGGTGAACCATCCCGACCACGTCGCGTTGTACACCTGCACGACCCTCGACACGATGCTCACCCGCCACCGCTGGGAGCCGGTCGAGCACGCGGTGTACCTGCAGCAGGTGAAGAGCAGTGGGACCGACACCCGCAGCCGGATCCTCACGACCGGTGCCCGCGCCATCCTGGGTGTCGAACGCCTGCTGGCCCGGCTCGGTCGTCCCTACGCGGCCGACGGCTTGATCGTCACCGCGCGCGCGGCGTCAGCCTGAGCCGTCGCCCGCGCGGGGCCGAGGCGCTCCTCGACCTCTTCGCGCAACAACGCGTACTCCTCCGCCAGCGCGCGCGTGCGGTCTTCGAGGCGCGACAGCTCCCAGGAGAAGTGCAACACCAGCACGAGCAGGAAGCTCAACGCCAGCAGCATGAACGTGGCCGGCGGGTAGCTGATCCCGACCAGGTCGGAGAGCCACTCGAGCAGGCCGGGGAAGACAGCGAGCACCGCCAGCCCGAGCCCGATCGAGAACCAGAGCACCGAGTACTTCGCGCGTAGGCGCCGACTGCGCACGAGGTGGATGATGAAGGCGATCACCGCCGCCGCCAGCACGATGATGAAGAGGTGCGCTTCGGTGCTCATCTCTTCCCGCTCTCGGTGCTGCGCACCGGGCTGCTCAGGCCCCGCTCCGCTGCGCTCATGTCGACTGCTCGTCTTCGTCGCGTTTCGCGGTGCGGCGGGCGCGCTGGTTCCTGCTGGTGGTCGACACCAGCAGCACGACCAGGAGACGCACGTAGTAGTAGACGAGCTTGAAGTTGCGGGTACTGGGCGCACCGCCGGCACGGCCTCGCATGTTGGCGGGGACCTCCTCGACCCGGAAGCCCGCGTTGCACGCCTGCACCAGTGCCTCGACCGAGTCCATGTACTCCACGGGGTAGCTCGTCGCGAAGTACTCGAGCATCGGACGGGAGAAGGCGCGGAAGCCGGAGCTGGTGTCGGTGAACTGCTGGCGCACGAGCACCTTGACCAGCCACTGCAGCACCTTCATCGCGCGGCGGCGGATGCCGCTCACCTCGTAGGTGACGGCACCACCCTCGGCGAAACGGCTGCCGATCACCATGTCGGCACCGCGTTCGACGCCGTCGAGCAACGCGCGCACGGCTATCGGGTCGTGCTGACCATCGGCGTCGAACTGGACCGCGCGCTCGTCGCCGCGCCGGACCGCGAACGCGAAGCCAGTGCGCAGCGCGCCGCCGATCCCGAGATTGAACGGGAGCGTCGCCACGTGGACGCCCGCCGCCCGGGCGAGCTCCGCGGTGCGGTCGGTGGAACCGTCGGACACCACCAGCACGTCGTAATCGGGGGTCTGCTCGGCGAGCTCCTTGAGCACGGCGGGCAGCGACTCCTCCTCGTTGTACGCGGGGATGATGACGAGCGGCCGCGGGTTCGGACCGCTCATGCCTTCACCGCCGGGCGTCGCCACAACGAGGACACGGGCTTGTCCTTGAGCCGCAGGAACGGCTTCTCGATCAGGTAGTAGCTCAGGAACGCCAACGCGACGGCGCCGACGAAGGTGAGCGAGAACACCGCGGGCAGGCTGCCGTAGAACACGCTGCTCGTGCCCTCAGGCGCCAACCACTCCTGCACGTTCGACATCACCGCGAGATGGAAGAGGTAGAAGCCCAGCGAGACCGTGCCGAGCAGGACCAGCGGCCTGCTGGCGAGGAAGCGCCGGCCCCACCCCTGCGTCTGGTCACCGAACATCGCCGGCGCGAGCAGGAAGAACGCGAAGACCCCGAAGAGCAGCCAGCGCACCCAGTACTCGGCGCCGTAGACCCCGGGGGTGTCGGGCGGCGAGAACGTGGCGAAGCTCAACCCGACCGCACCCGCGATCGACCACGAGACCGCCGGGTGGTCGCCGAGGAAACGCAACAGCGACGGCAACCGGAGCCCGGCATGGTGCGCGGCGCTGTAGGTGGCCGTCGCCATGCCGATGGCGAAGAAGTCGACCCAGTTGGGCGCCCAGATCACGGCCACGCGCTCCCACGACGGCTCGGCGAGGAGGTAGTAGAGCCGGAACAGCTGCCCGAACAGGTACAGCGCGAGGCAGATCGTCAGCGCGTAGCGGACGCGCACGATCGGCGCCTTCTTCGCCGCCAGGCGCACGAGCAGGATCGCGATCACCGGGAGCATCAGGTAGAAGACGAACTCGGCGGTGAGGCTCCACGCCTGCGGGATCGCGTAGTTCCCCTCCTGCCCGGGTCCCCCACCGAGCGCGACGCTCTGGTTCGCGAACGGGAACAGCAATGAGTAGTAGAGGAATGCGTCCTTGGCGGTCCCGAGCATCTGGCCGAGCACCACCACGCAGAACGTGAGCGCGAACCAGTAGCCGGGCAGGACCCGCAGCGAGCGGCGGCGCAGGAAGGTCCCGGTGCTGCCCGGCGCCTTCCCCGCGAGGTTCCGCGCGATGAAGGGCCGGAAGAGCAGGAAGCCGGACAGCACGAAGAAGATCGCCACGCCGACGTCCATCCGCTGGAGCAGCGCCTGCATCCACTCGGGGAGATGCTCCTGCACCCACGGTCGCGTCGCGAAGGCCGCGTGCACGAGCAGCACCATCGTCATCCCGAAGAACCGGAACGCGTCGAAGCACGGGAAGTGCAGGGTGGGCCCGGCTTCGAACCCGGCGGCCCCGATCTCCTGTGACGCCCCTCCCGTCGGGCTCACGTCAGCTCGACGGCTCCGCGACTTCCTCGTGGTACTCCTCGTCGACGTTCACCGACCAGACGTCGTGGTCGGCGCCGAAGATGTTCTCCACGCTGAGCATCGCGGTGTACATGGAGTGGTCCTGGTTGTTGTAGCGGTGCATCCCGTTGCGTCCCACCGGGTACACGTTGGGTGTGTGCTGCTCGAGCCAGCCGCGCAGCACCTCGACGTTCGCCTTGTATTCCCAGTCGTAGAAGGGGTACGCCTTCGGGGTCCGCTCCACGTAGCCGACCTCGACCTTGGCCGGATCGACCAGTCCCAGGTGCTGGAGCTCGCGCTTGGCCTGCTCGACGAGATCGGCGTCGGACTTGGTCCACATCTCGTCGCCCTCCTGCACGAAGAACTCGAGACCGAGACAGGTCCGCCCGTCCTTCACGAGGTAGGGCGACCACGACGCGAAGTTCTGGATGCGGCCGACCTCGACGTCGGGGTCGTGGATGTAGATCCACGTGTCGGGGAAGCCGTACTCCTCGGGTACCACGACCGCGACGGTCATGAAGTCTCGGTAGCGGAGCGAGTCGGCCGCCGTGCGCACCTCGGCCGGGACGGGCGGGTCCATGGCGTCGAGCAGCGCGCCGATGGGCATCGACGAGATCACGTCGGTGCACTCGTAGCGGTTGGTCACCCCGTTGCTCTCCGCGGTGACCGCGACCGCGCGACCCCCGGCGTGCTCGATCCGCGTGACCTTGGAGTCGAACACGACCTTGGTGCCCTTTTCGGTGACGAGCTCCGTGCAGCGCTCCCACATCTGGCCGGGCCCGTACTTGGGGTAATTGAACTCCTCGATCAGGCTCGTGACCTGCTTGGACTTGTCGCGGTTGCCGATGACCTTCGCTCGGATCGGCTCCCACACGGCGGCGAACAGCGACATGCCCTTGATCCGCTGCGCACCCCAGTCGGAGGCGATCTCCGAGGCCGGAACGCCCCACACCTTTTCGTTGTAGGTCTTGAAGAAGTGGTTGTAGAGGCGCCGCCCGTAGTTGGCGACCACGTATCCCTCGAGCGTTTCCTGGTTCTTCGGCGGGTTCACCTTCGCCCACAGGTACGAGAACCCACACAGGACCGCTTCGACCGGCCCCAAGTTCTTCAGCGCGTTCAACGGCTTGATCGGGTAGTCGTAGAGCTTGCCCCGGTAATGGATGTGGCTCATGCGCGGCCGACGCAGGAAGTCGTCTGGGCCGAGGATCTCGAACCACAGGTCGTTGACCGGCTTCACCTTGGTGAAGAACCGGTGACCGCCGATGTCGAAGCGCCAGCCGTCGCGCACCGCGGTGCGGCTGATCCCGCCGACGACGGTGTCGGCCTCGAGGACGGTCGGGGCGACCCCCCGCTTGGTGAGCATGTAGGCGGCGGTGAGACCGGCGGGCCCGGCACCGATGATGACGACGTCGTGGTCCGACGAATCAAGTTGAGGGGCGGGATCACTCAAGAGGAGGCACTCCGGACGGATCAGCGAATTCACCGGCGGTTCCAGCTTCGCGCCCCGGCAGTCTACGGGGCCGCACCCGTTCGCCCGGGGTCCGGATCCTGCGGAATCCCCGCCCGTGGTCAGGGCCCCGAGACCCCCAGGAACGCCAGCACCGAGTACCCGACGAGCCCGGCGCCGGCCAGCACCACCGCGCCTCGCTCCACCTCGTCGCGGTCGGTGACGATCGCCAGCGCCAGCAGGAACGGGAACGTGCTCATGCAGTACCGCTCGAAGGAGTCGAGGTTGTGGGCGGAGAGACCGAGCAGCAGCGTGGCCGCCCCGTAGAGCGAGTACGACGCCGGCAGCTTCCGGATCAGCACCACCAGGAGCGCAGCGAAGAACACCGCCCAGACGATGTGCAGGCCCGAACCCAGCCGGTCGCCTCCGAACAGGTCACCCACCGCGTCGATGGTCCGCGTGACCGGGTCCTGGAACCCGCCGCGCAGCGTGGCCCGGTTCTGCAGCGACACCGGTTTCCAGAAGTCGCCGAACTCGGCGCCGACCCACGCGAGGTACGCCGCCGCGCCCGCCGCGGGGGCCACCACCGCGCCGACGCGCTCGACGCGCGACCGGGTCGACGCCGTCTTCCAGCCGCGCGCCGCTTCGACCAGCGCGGGGATGACGAGCAGCACGCCGACCGGCCGGCACAACCCCGCGAGGAACCCGGCCCCGATCGCCCAGCCGAACCGACGCGAGCGCAGGCCGAGGAACACGACGACACCGAGCATCATGGCGGTCGCTTCCGCGTACCCGAGCACCAGCACCGCCGCCGCGGGGAACAGCGCGGCGAACCAGGCGGCGCGCCGGGCGGTGCCGGGATCCCCCGTCTCGCGCAGCGCCAGTCGGTGCAGGAGCGCACCGAACACGAGCGCGGAACCGTTGGCGATCACGAGCAGCGCCGCCGCGGTGTGACCGAAGACGATCCAGCCGAGCCCGCGCGCCAGCATCGGCACCAGCGGGAAGAACCGCAACGATGCCTCGCCGACCGCGCGGTACCCGTGCTCGGCGATGTCGCGGTAGAACGCGGCGTCCCACGCGAACAGACCCTGGCCGAGCGCGACCGGCCGGGGCGGTGCACCGACCTGGTCGAAGAGGTCGCGCGACAGCGCGAGCGCTCCCACCACCAGGAATCGCCCGATCACCCACGGCACCGCGGCGACGCGCAGGTCGCGCCGGAGGAACCGTTCACCCGGGAACGCGCGCGTCCGGCTCATCCTCGGCTCGCGTCCACCTGGAGCTCGGGTAGCGAGCGCACCTCGATCCACCCGGGCGCACCGTTGACGATCCCCGCCCGCGCGCCCTGGCTCGGGAGGAGCAGCTCGGCGGTGTCACCGACGACGCGGTACGGGATCACCTGCCGGGCGTCGACCTTCTCGGCGTTCGCCGCTGAGGCGCCGTACCCGACCGTCGTCGTGATGGCGCCGTTCGTGCCGGCGACGCCGAGGTCGATCTCGTCGCCGATCGCGCCCGTGCCCACGCGCAGCACGAGGTCGGTCTCGTACACCGAGCCACGCGACGAGTCGGTGGCCAGCACTCGGCGCTGCGCGCGACCGGCGACGTCGACGGTGAGGGTGACCACCGGCTGATCCGACGGGTTGGTCACCCGCACGTGGAACGCGACCACGCCGGCGCGCAGCACGCGGAGCCGCTGCACCGTGACCTCGGGCGTGACCGGATGGTTGTTGGGTACCCCGGCGAGCGGCGGCACCGACGTCTTTTGCAGGTACGGCACGCGGCGAGGGCTGCGCGGCGATGAGGTCGAGGTTGGTCGCCCCCTGGTCGGTCGCGTAGAGGATCCGGCCGTCGAGGTCGGGCGGGTTCGACGAGAAGGGATTGAGGAACAGGAGGTACGCACCCGACTGCTGGATGAACACGATCGCCCGGCCGTGAATCGAGTCGGTGCCGTCGCGCCACGGGATCTGCGACGCGCTGATGCGATGGGCGACGTCGAGCCGGTTCACCGCGAACGGGACGGTCACCAGCACCAGCACGACCACGCCGCCAATGCCGAACGCGCGTCGACGACGCCACACGGTGACGATCGCGGTCGCGATCAGCACCGCCAGCGACCCGAACAGCGGGATGAAGTAGATGGGGCCGCTGAGGGTGGTCGTCGCCGCCGACACGTGCATGCCCCAGAAGAAGAAGTACCCCAGCGGGAACGCGCCCATCAGGAACAGCAGCACCAGCGTGGACCGGTCGCGGCGACGGAACCAGAGCCCGACGCCGGCGACGAGCACCCCGAGGTAGCTCCCGAAGAGGAACAGCGGGAGGAAGAGCCCGTTCTTCCCGACGCTGCGGATGGCGGTGCCGACGGTGTAGTCGTCCTTGCCGAACGTCGGCATGAGGCGCCGCAGCCCGAACCCGAACGTGTCGAGCGGATCGGCGGCGGTGATCGGGAACTCGGTGAAGCTGCCGGTGACGTGCCGGTTGTACGCGAAGGTCGCGATCACCAACGGGATCGCCCCGAGCGCGGTCCATCCGGCCGCCCGGGCCAGCCGACCCCACTGCTTCCAGCAGATCACGAGCACGTAGCTGCCGAAGGCGGCGGCCCACAGCAGCGCGTCGAACGGCCGGGTCATGAAGATCCACCCCACGAGCAACCCGGCACCGACCAGGAGCAGCGGTCGGTGGCGCACCACGCCCGTGACGACGGCCGCGCCGAACAGGAGCCCGAGCCCGAGCGTGAACAGGTAGCCGAGGTAGACCCCGCTCTGGATGGCGAAGATGGGCGACGCGAGCATGACCGCGGCCGCGACGAACGACACGGTGCGGTCGGCGGTGACCGTGCGGGCGAACGCGTAGGTACCGAGCACCGCCAGGAGCGATCCGAACGCGAGCGCGGCGGCGGCGGTGCCGAACACGACGTCGCCGACGAGCAGCACGAGCGGCCAGCCCAGCGTGTACTGCGAGAAGAAGTAGCCGGGGCCGTGGCCACTCAACCACGGTTGGAAGAACGCGGGCGCGCCGCCGTCGGTGGGCAGGATCGACCCGCCGCGCAGCGCCCGCACCTGCCACAGGTAGACCGGCTCGTCGCGGTTCCAGGAGTACGCGGGATAGATCCAGTGGTGCACGACGATCGAGATCAGGATCGCCGCGAGACCCAGCGCGAGGAGCGGCCACGCGCGCGACCAGACGGTGCGCAGACTGCGGTCGTCGCGGGCCGCGGCACTCACCGGTCGCGTCCTTCCCTTCGGAGATCTGTGGTCGAGCAGGCCGACCGACGCTAGTGGAGTGGGTGCGACCGGGACGGGACGGGCGGCCGGGACAGCGAGAGTGCGCCGCCTAGCATCGCGCTCCGCATGACGGGGACTGCGGCACCGGCCGCGCGGCACCCACGCGGCGCGGCTGCGCGGCCTCGACTTCGTCGGATTCGCGCTCCTCGCGTACGTGCCGTTCCTGCTGTCGTCACCGGGCCGAGTCGACGGCGACATCAAGCAGTACCTGTACCTCGACCCCGGAAAGCTGGTCACGCGCGCGCTTTCGCTGTGGGATCCGCACATCGCCGCGGGTACCGTGCCGCACCAGCAACTCGGCTACCTCTTCCCGGTGGGCCCGTACTTCTGGCTCATGCAGGAGCTCGGCCTCCCCGACTGGGTCGCGCAACGGATCTGGCTCGGCACGCTCTCACTGCTCGCGGCGCTGGGCGCGCGGCTGGCTCTTCGCCCGGTTGGGCGCGAACCGGCTCGGCGCGCTCACCGGCGCGCTGGTGTACATGCTCACGCCGTACCAGCTGGCGTTCACCGCCCGCATCTCGGTGATCCTCCTCGCGTGGGTGGCACTCCCCTGGCTCATCGGCCTCACCATCCGCGCGGTGCGCGACGCGCAACGGGGCGAGGGTGGGTGGAGAGATCCCGCGCTCATCGCGCTCGTGATCATGACCGCGGGCAGCGTGAACGCGTCGTCGATGCTGTTCATCCTGCTCGGGCCCGGCGTGTGGATCGCGTTGGAGCTCGTGACCCGGCGCCTCACGATCCGCCCGGTCGTCGTCACGCTCGCGCGCACCGGAGTGCTCACGCTCGGGGTCTCGCGCGTGGTGGATCGTCGGGTTGCGCGTCCAGGGCGCGTACGGCATCCCCGTGCTCCAGCTCACCGAGAGCCTGCAGGTCGTGTCGTTGTCGTCGACGCCCGACGATCTGTTGCGGGGGCTCGGGAACTGGTTCTTCTACGGCACCGACTTCCTCGGCTACTCCATCGACCAAGCGGGCGACTACGTCACCAATCACCTCGTGGTGGTCTTCAGCTACGGCGTTCCCGCGATCGCGCTCGTCGCCGCCGCGGTCCTCCGCTGGCGCCACCGCACCTATCTCGTGCTGCTCGTCGCGGTCGGCGTGGTGATCGGCGTCGGCGCGTGGCCGTACGACGACACGACGCTGTACGGACGGGTCTGGAAGTCGTTCTCCGAGGGTTCGGCGATCGGGCTCGCGCTCCGCAACACACCCCGCGTCGCGCCGCTCATCGTGCTCGGCCTCGCCGGCCTCCTCGCGGGCGCGGTGACCTCGCTCGCCGGACGCCGGACCGAGGTGCTCGCCGCCGGCGTGGTGGCGGTCGTGGCCTTCGGCGCGCTCCTCCCCGCCTGGCATTACGGGTTCCTCTCGCACGGCGTCGAGCGGGCCGAGGACCTCCCGGTCTACCGGGTGGACGCGACCGCCGCGCTCGACCGTGAGAGCCATGCGACCCGCATCCTCGAGATCCCGGGCTCGAACTTCTCCGCGTACCGGTGGGGCAACCCGATCGACCCGATCACGCCGGGGCTCACCGATCGGCCGGTGATCGCGCGCGAGGTGCTGCCGTACGGTTCGCCGCAGACGGCCAACCTGCTCGATGCGCTCGACCGCCGCATGCAGGAGGGGACGTTCGAGGCCCAGTCGCTCGCGCCCGTCGCCCGGCTGTTCTCGTCGGGCACGGTGCTGGTGCGCTCCGACCTGGAGTACGAGCGCTTCGGCATCGTGCGGCCCGCGCGACCTCTGGGGGATCCTCACCGAACCCACCATCGCCCCCGGGCTCGGTACCCCCACCGCGTACGGACCGACGACCGAGAACGTCGCGAGCATCCCGCTCGTCGACGCGATCACCCTGCGCGACGCGACCAAGACCGATCCGCCGGCGTTGGCCACGTTTCCGGTGGAGGACCCGGTACCCATCGTGCACACCGCGCCCTCGCAGCAGCCGGTGCTGCTCGCGGGCGACGGCGACGGGATCGTCGACGCCGCCGCCGCGGGTCTGATCGACGGCGATCAGCTCATCCTCCAGCCCGCCGACATGACCGACGCCGAGCTCGCCTCGGCGTTGCGGCGCCACGCCGACCTGATCGTCACCGACTCGAACCGCCGGCGCGCGCAGAACTGGTTCACGTCGATCCGCGACAACAAGGGCGCGACCGAGCGCGCCGGCCAGACCCTCCCCGACCCGACCGGCCTCGACTTCCGGCTCGACGTGTTCCCGGGTGCCGGCGACGACTCGCGCACCGTCGTCGAGCAGGACGGTGGCACCGTCGACACGACCCGCGACGGCGGCATCTCCCGTCCCGAGGACCGCGCCGCACGCGCCTTCGACCACGACCTACGGACGGCGTGGCGCGTGGGTGGCGCCGACCCCACCGGTGCCGAGCTCGTGCTGGTGACCGACGGCCCCACGCCCGCCGAGCACGTCACCCTGGTGCAGCCGCAGGACGGTGCGCGTGACCGGGTGCTCACACAGGTGTCGGTGCAGGTGAACGGCCGCGCCCCGATCACCGTCGACCTCGGGCCCGAGTCGCTGACCCCGGCCGGGCAGGTCGTGCCCTTCCCCGCCGCCGACGTGCACCGGCTCGCGATCCGGACGCTCGCCACGTCGGCGCCGCCGTTCGAGCCCGAGCGGGCGAACGCGGTCGGGTTCGCCGAGGTGCGCCTCGACGACGTGCAGGTCACCGAGACGGTTCGGCTCCCGGTCGACCTCACCAAGCGGGTCGACGGACGGGTGGCCGACCACCCGCTCGACGTCGTGATGTCGCGGTTGCGCTACGAACCCGCCGACCGCGCCCACCAGGACCAGGAGTTCGCGGTGCACCGGCGGTTCGTGCTCCCCGACGCGCGGACGTTCGGCCTCTCCGGCACCGCGCGCGTCAACGCCAACGCCGCCGACGACGTGATCGACCGCGCGCTCGGCACCACCGCGCCGGGCGCGACGTTCGTGGCCTCGAGCCACCTGCAGGGCGACGCCGACGCGCGCGGCGTCGCGCGCGTTCGATGGTGACCCCGCGACCGCGTGGACCGCGACGATCGGCCCGCAGGCGGGTCAGTCGATGGGCGTCGACCTCGCCGGCCCGCTCACCGTCGACCGGATGACGCTCGGCGTCGTCGCCGACGGTCTGCACTCGGTGCCTGAGCAGCTGCACCTCGAGGTCGACGGCGCCAACGTGGGCACGATCGACATCCCCGCCATCACCGACAGCACGACGCCGGGACACGTCACGGAGGTTCCCGTCTCCTTCGCGCCGGTGACCGGTTCCCGGTTCCGGCTGGTGGTCGACACGTACCGGCCGGTCGACCCCGACGCCAGCAACGCGGTCCGCCCGGACACCCTGCCCGTGTCGCTCGCCACCGTCGGCCTCGCCGGTGTGCCCGCGCCCGCCGACCCCATCACCATCAGCGGGGAGTGCCGCGACGACCTGCTGCGGATCGACGGCGCGCCGGTTTCGGTGCGACTCACGGGCGCGGTCGCCGACGCGCGCCGGGGCTTCGGCATGGAGAGCTGCACCGGTCCGGTGGCGCTCGACACCGGGAGCCACACGGTGACGTCGGCGGTCGGGCTCGACGCGGGGATCGACGTCGACCGCGTGGTCCTCTCGTCCGGCGCCGCGGGCACCGCCACCACGGTCGCACCCCGGGCGCGCCGCTCGAGTCCTCCGGTGCCAAGGTCACGGTGCTCGACTCCGGCTCGACGTCGATGCGCCTGCAGGTGCGCACCGACGGGACGCCGTACTGGTTGGTGCTCGGACAGAGCTTCAACGATGGGTGGGAGGCCACCGCGTCGGTTGGCGCGATCGGGGGCCACCAGGTCGTCGACGGCTACGCCAACGGGTGGCAGGTGCGACCGGGGAAGAGCGGCACGATGATCATCGAGCTGCGGTGGACGCCGCAGCGTCTCGTGTGGATCGGCCTCGCCGTGTCGGCCGTCGCGGTCATCGTGTGTCTGGTGATCCTCGTGGTGACCTACCGCCGCCGGCGGCGGCGCGGCGCGAACCGACCCCGACCCCGAGCACGAGGCACCCGAGTTCGCGTGGCCGATCGCGTACGAGGGCCCGGCACCGACCCTGCTGCGCACCGCCGCCACCGCGGTGGCTCTCGGGCTCGGCGCGGCGGCGTGCTCGCGCCCGTGGATGGGCCTCGTCACCGCGCTGGCGGTCGTGCTGGCCCGGTACGTGCCGCGCTCGCGGATCCTCATCGCGTTCTCGGTCCCGGTGATCCTCGCGGCCAGCCGCATCACGCACACGCACGAACTGGCCTGGCTCAGCGTCGCACTGCTCCTCGCCGACCTCGCCGGCCTCTGGCTCCACGGACGATCGCGGCCGGTCGATGATCGTGCCAGCATGCGGGAGTGAACGAACCGCTGGTCGACCTGCCGGCCTACGAGCGTGCCGCGCAGGCCGTTGCCGAGCCGTACGCGTGGGAGTACCTGGCCCGAGGGAGTGGTGCGAACACGACGGTGCGGGAGAACGTCGAGGCGTGGCGGCGCTGGTCGCTGCTCCCCCGAGTGCTGCGCGACGTGTCGACCATGGACGTGTCGACCACCGTCCTCGGGTGCGCCATCACCGCCCCGATCGTCGTCGCGCCCACCGCGATGCACCGGTTCTTCACCGACGAGGGTGAGCTCGCCACCGCGCGCGCCGCGGCGGAGACGGGCACGGTCTACGTCGTGTCGATGGCCGCGACGACCTCCGTCGAGGAGATCGCCGCGGCGGCGCCCGAGGCGACGCACTGGGCGCAGATGTACATGTTGCGCGACCGCGGCCGCACCCGGGCCCTGGCCGAGCGGTCGCGCGACGCCGGGTACCGCGCCGTCGTGGCGTCGGTCGACGGCGCCGCGGTCGGCCGCGGCATCGCCAGCGCCTCGGCCGGTCGACTGATCCCGCCGGAGTGGGTCCGCTACCCCAACCTCGCGTCGAGTGCCGACGCCAACAGCTCCGACATCATGCGCATGGTCTCGGACTTCGATCCGTCGGTGACCTTCGACGACCTCGCCCGCTTCGGCGAGTGGAGCGGACTCCCGTTCGTCGTGAAGGGTGTGCTGCGAGGCGACGACGCGGCCCGTGCGGTCGACGCCGGCGCCGCGGCCATCGCGGTGCTCGAACCACGGCGGCCGGGTGCTCGACGGGATCGGCGCGACCGCCGACGTGCTGCCCGAGATCGTCGATGCGGTCGCCGGCCGCGCCGAGGTGTACGTCGACGGCGGGATCCGCGCCGGTACCGACGTGGTCAAGGCGCTGGCGCTCGGCGCCCGGGCCGTCATGGTGGGCCGGCCGGTGCTGTGGGGGTTGGCCGTCGACGGACGCGTCGGGCGCGGCGGCCGTGCTCGACCTGCTCGCGAAGGAGTTCGAGGCGGCGATGGCGTTCTGCGGCGCCCGTACCGTCGACGAGTTGACCCGTGACCTCGTGACCCGTGTGGGAGGGTGACCGCGATGGACCTCGGACTCGACGGCAAGGTCGCACTGGTCACCGGTTCCTACCGCGGCACCGGCGCGGGCATGGCCCGCGTGCTCGCCGCCGAGGGCGCGACCGTCCTCGTGCACGGGCTCGAGCCCGGTCAGACCGACGGCACCGTCGGCGAGATCACCGACGCGGGCGGAGGCGGCCACGCGGTCACCGGCGACATCCGCACCGAGTCGGGAACCGAGGAGCTCGTGCGCGACGTCCGCCGGGTGGTCGACCGGGTCGACATCGTGATCAACAACTACGGCATCGCCGAGGGCAGCGACTGGGAGACCTCCGACACCGCGAGCTGGCACGCGAGCTACGACACCAACGTGGTCACCGCGGCGCGCGTGACCCAGGCGTTCGTGCCCGACATGCGCGCCGCGGGATGGGGACGCGTCGTATTCGTATCGACCGTCGGCGCCACCCGTCCGGGCGACCGGATCCCCGAGTACTACACCGCCAAGGGCGCGCTCCCGTCGATGGCGGTCGGCCTGGCCAAACATCTCGCCGGGACCGGCATCACCGTCAACTGCGTGAGCCCGGGCATCATCGCCACTCCCGAGATCGTCGCGAGCTTCACCGAGCGCGCCCGCCGCGACGGCCGACCCACCGACTGGCCGAGCGTCGAGCAGCTGATCCTCGAGGGCCGCATGACGAACCCGTCGGGTCGCGTCGCCACGCCCGACGACGTCGGTCGGTTCATCGCGTTCGTGGTCAGCGAGCCGGGCTGGCACCTCAACGGCGCGCACCTCCGCTTCGACGGCGGCGCCGCCGACGCCGTCACCTGAGACGAAGGTCGCGGTCAGAGCCTGCTGAGCGTCGCCGACAACCCGACCGCGGCGATCATCGTGGTCATCATCATCCAGGTCTGCGCCCGTAGCCGACGGTCGACCGATGCGCTCAGGTTCGCCATGTCGACCCGAAGATCAGCACGAAGATCGTGCATCTCCGTGCGGAGCTCGTAGCGCAGCGCGTCGATCTTGAGATCGAGGGTCTGGTTGGTGACGAGGTCACTCCACCCACCCGGCGGACGGTCCATGAGGATGGACGCCTCCTCGACTCCGAACGTGTCTTCCAACTGGCGTCGCAAGCGTACCCGGGCCTCCTCGACTGCCATCCCTCGTCCTTCGTGGGCTGCGAACGAGGAAACCATTCGACGGCAGGCTTCGAACCGAGCGCGCGTCGCCGGAGGTGCTCGTGATCACGCTGCGTTCGGCCCGGCTCTCGGGGGCGGCAGCCCGAGTTGTTCGGCCTGTTCGAGCGTGAGGTCGTCGAGATGGACGAGGTGGAGCCCGTCGGGCCGGTTGGGGTTGCCCACCAGCGCCCACGGTCGTGCGGGATCAACTGCTGGTGATGACCCGCCGGGACGCACACTGCGGCGAGGTTCGACGGGTCGTCGCTCCCACCCCAGCTCTTCGGCCGCAGACGGTGGATCTGCAGCCCGTGCCGGATGTCGCAGTTCCCACACCGGCAATGCCCGTCACGCAACAGGACCGCACGCACGACCTTGGGTGACAGTCCCGAGGTGCGTTTCCCGATCGCCACCGGGACACCGTCGTCGTCGACCAGCACCGGTTCGATCCCCGCGTTGGCCTTCACGGCAGATCACGACCAGTTCACACCGATATCGAGGGAATCCTGAGCGCATGGCTCGGCACATCAGTTCGCTGCGCCCGCCGCCCCCCGAGGGTTCACGTCGGCTCGTCGGTGAACTCGAGGCCGCGCTCGCTCACCGTCACCGCGCGCACCTCGACGACCGCGCTCGGGTTCAACGGCCCGTAGATGTGGGGGAAGGAGTCGTTCGCGTCCTCGACGTCCTCGACGACCATCGGCGACTCGAGCTTGTCGGGGTCGATGACCAACACGACGAGCGGCTCGGTCACGTCGCTGTAGTACGCGGTGGCCACCGGACCGACCTG
Source organism: uncultured Actinomycetes bacterium (assembly GCA_963725775.1). Classification (GTDB taxonomy): domain Bacteria; phylum Actinomycetota; class Acidimicrobiia; order IMCC26256; family DASPTH01; genus DASUAS01. The sequence goes on along the minus strand of CAVRZT010000002.1, from coordinate 701,520 downwards.
ATGCTCGAAGCTGGCGTGGATGAACCCGACCTCGTCGAGCGTGAGACCACGCGTCGAGATCTCGTAGCTCCCCCGCTCGAGCGCTCGCTGCCAGTCGCCCTCGAGCGAGAGATGGAAGATCACCGCCACAGCATGCCGCAACCGGCTCAGCAGATCTCGTCGTCGCTCGCCGCGGTCTCCGAGAGCATCGTGACCACGAGGTCCCAGGTGATCTGCTCCGGGCGGGGGAACCGCACGCAGCCCCTGCCGACGCTCAGGTGCGCGAGCTCCGCGCGATGTGCATCGAGCACCGGCTGCTTCAGGATGTAGAGCGAGAGGTAGCGCGCCTGCTTGGCGAACGACACCTCGACCGTCCCGGCGCGCGCGTACGACGGCATGCCGTACGCGATCTCCTCGACGTAGCCCGGCAGGTGTTCACGACACGCGTCCCGCAGCCGGACGAGCGCGACCCGCCACTCCTCGGGCTGCGACTCGATGTAGGTCTGGACGTCCGCCGCGACACCGGTCATGCTCGCCTCCACGTTACGGACGGGTCGCCGCCAGTCGCTGGATCATCGCGGGGCGGGGTTCGATCACCTCGAGCTGCTCGTATACCACTACTTGCAGCCCGTGGGCGCGGGCGAGCTCCCGGAGCTCACCCGGGCGGAGCAGGAAGTCGGGGTTCGTCGGGTGCCCGAAGCGCTCGTTCCCCACCGCGAACGTCTCGTACAGCAACCAGCCGCCCGGCGCGACCGCCCGCGCCACGTCGTCGAGGATCGGACGCCAGAGGTAGTTCGTGACCACGACCGCGGAGAACGTGCGGTCGGCCACGGGGAACGGTGCACCGACCTCCAGGTCGCACTCGACCAACTCGACACGCGGATCGCCGCGCAGATCGTCGACTCCGCTGAGATCGCGATCGACCGCGACCACACGCGAGCCCCGATCCAGGAACCAGCGCGTATGACGACCGCCGCCGCACGCGACATCGAGCACGACGCCGTCGGCCGGGACCGAAGGACCGAACCGCGTGATCCACGGCGATGCGTCCATCAGCCGTCCGCCGCGGACGCGCGCCGACGGAGCCGCTCGACCACGAGATCGGCGAGGAGGAGGACCACCGCCAACCACACGACGTTGTTGATGTCGTAGAAGCGCGTCGGCCAGTCGAGATCGGCGACGTAGTCGTGGCGGTACTGCTGCACGACGACGTACGCGGCGCTCGCGGCCAACGCCACCGGCGCGCCCAGCGTGATCAGGAAGCGCAGACGCGGCAGGCACGCCACCAGCGCGACCAGCGCACCCGCGACCAGACCGACCCACCAGGCCGAGAGCACCGCACCGATCACGCCGACCCCGACCGCGCCCGCCACGACCGCGAGTGCCCGCGGGCGCGTACCCGGAGCGACCAGCGGGTTCTCGAGCTCGGCCGCCCGATCGTCGGGCGGAACGTCGTCGGTGTCACCGTCGACCGCGTCCCCCCGCCGTCGCCGCAGGGCGAGGAACAGGCACACGACCAGGGCGAGCGCCGACACGCCCAGCGCGATCCACACCGTCCGCTGCGGCACCCACGTCAGCGTCACCGAGAAGCGGCCCGACGTCGGCTGCACCAACCACCCGTTGGCGTACCCGTCGACCAACGTCGATTCGCCGAGGTCCTTGCCGGCGGCGGTCGCTTCCCACCCCGCGTTGTTGCTCTGCCTGAGCACCAGCCAGAACGGCGTGCCCTTCCGCGCGCCGCTCACCTCGAGATCGATCTTCGTGCTGCCCTTGCTGGTGACCTTCACCCTCGGCGTCGCTGCGGGTGGCGCGGCGGGCTGTGTCAGCGACGTCGGCAGCTCACCGCGCGCGCCGAGCGCCATCGCGGCGCCGCCGGCATCGGAGCCGAGGACCAGTCCGTCGACGTCGATGCCGGTCGTAGTCCCCTCGGTCGAGCGCACGACGTGGTCCCCGCGCTCGAGGCCGGCGGTGGCATCCTCCTGGCCCACGGCGCACAGGTCCAGATCGATGGGCTGCCCGGCAGCCGCCGCCGTCGTCGTGCCCGTGAGCCGCGCGCCGACCGGCTGACCGTCGATGCTGAGCAGTCCGAAACGGCAGTCGCGAGGGAGCGCCGCCGGCGGCGCGGCGCGCAGCACGCCCGGGATGCCGACCTCGGCGATCGCGACCGGCATCGCGGTGTCGACCCGCTCGTGGTAGTCGAGCGTGTCGACCTGGCGCACCGCCGTCACCGTGACCCGCACATCGGAGCCGGTGAGCGGCGCGAACTGCACCGGCACCGTGATCGGGCCACTGCCCACCGCGGTGTCGGTGATCGCGGGGACGTCGACCGTCCGCGACTCACCCCCGGCGTCGATGCGCAGCTGTGTCGGCACCGAGTGCTTCCCGTCGGCGACGACCTGGAGGTCGAGGTGGTTGAAGGTGACCGACGCGGGCGTCACCACATCGACCCATTGCCCCACCGGCGCGCCGAACGCGGTGGTCCACGCCGTCGTCGGATCACCGTCGAACGCCGACGACCCGCGCGCGGCGAGATCGGCGGGGAGGTGCTGCGACGACGTGACGGTGATTCCGCCGTTCCTGGCGCTCGGAATGCCGAGCACCGCGTCGATCACGTCATCCGGCGCGCCCGCAGCCAAACGGGCGGTGCCGGCGATCGCGAACCGGCGGGCGTCGGGCACGCGGAAGCGGCGCACCAACGCGAGCTCGTCCTGCGAGAAGTGCGGCGGCACCACGATGGTGCGCAGGCGCGTCATCTGGTACACGAGCGGTCGGTCCGCGGCGGCCGAACCCGCGGTGTCGACCAGGTCGGTGGGCATGCGCACGATCTCGTCGGCGTGCACGTACTCAGAGCCGGGCGCGTCGTCCTTGAGGCGGATCTCGGCGAACCCGACGCTGTTCGAGAACGGCTGCGCCGACTCGTCACCCACGTTGGTGTCGGCAAGGGTGACGTCGAGCCGACGGAACGTGCGCGACGGGAAGGTCACGGTCTGGCCGTCGGCCGTGCGCGACGCGTCGGTGAGGTCGACGGTGATCGGCTCGCCACCGTCGAACCGCAGCTCCACCTGGGTGAGGTAGCGCTGCGCGGGCCCGACGAGCGGCTGCACCAGGTTGATCTCGCCGGTGGTGATCGGCTGGTCGAGATCGAGCCGCAGCTCTTGGCCGATGACCTTGCTGTGTGCGCCGACCTCCCACTGCGTAGTGGTGTCACCGTCGAACGCGCGCGACCCGCGGTACTCCGGCTGGTACGAGCCGGGATCGCCGTAACGGCTCGTGCTGACCGCGACGCCTGGTGTCTGCACCACCGTCTGCGCGTCGGTGCCGGCGTCGGGGAACACGTCGAGGCGGTTGTCGTTCTCGTCCTTGGTCAACGCGGTCTGGTCGACCCGCTCGGTCTCCCCCGCGGTGTCGCGGATGCTGGTCCAGCGGCGGGCCCGCTTGCGGTTCGAGTCGGTGACGACGAGCACCGAGCTCGGCCGCGCAACCTCCGACTCCAACTGCGCGGGGTCGTTCGCGAACGTGGCTGCGTAGAGAACGACGCCGCTGCCATCGAGCGCGCCGATGGTCGCGAGATCGACGAGCCCCTCACCGTCACCCGACACGACGATCGGTGCCGACGCGTCGGAGCTGCGCACGATCGCCGGCGCGCCGTCGACCGTGAAGACGCTCACCGGCGGCGGATCAGTGGCGTCGGCCGGCGCCGCGAGCTGGAGCTCGTCGTCCTGCGTGGTCGGCAACGGCGCGCCGAGGCTGTCGCCGAACGTCTGCGGATCGCTCAACCCCCGCGGCACCGGATCGGTGAGCAGCCGCCACAGCGGCGACGCCCGCACGAGGTCGTAGCGGTCGGTCTGCAGGTCGGCGCGGTAGAGGATCGCCCCCGCGCTCATCAACCGAGCGACCGGCGCGAGCGCGGACGGGTCGAGCGTGCCCTCCTGGATCCGGTGGTCGAGCGCGTTCAACAGGTCGGCCGACGCGGGTGAACCCCACGGCACGAGCTCGCGGGCGACCCACGGCCGGTCGGTCAGCCCCGGCGTGATGGGGTCGATGGTCTGGCCCCAGCGGTACGCGGCGAAGTCGGCGCCGGGGATCTCGAGCACGCGCGTGTCGTGCGACCCGGCGTCGATCGCGGCGATCGCGTCGGTCCAGTACTGCGGGATGTCTTCGTCGCGGGTGAGGTCACCGGTGTAGAAGCTGCCGGTCCACAGCGCGGGCAGGTTCACGATCGCGAGCACGATCACCAGGCCCGCCACCACGACCGTGCGCAGCGACACGCCGCGCACCTGGCGCCCCCGCCCCTGCCACGCGACCCCGACCGCGTTCACGCCCACGCCCAGCAGTACCGCGAGGCCGAGCGCGACCAGCGGCACCGCCCGGCTGGTGCTGCGCAGCGCGAGCCCGAAGCTCGACGTCTCCGCGAACGACTTGAACAGGCCACCGAGGATCGACGGGTCGTCGAACGGATTGGCGCCGACCGCGACCACGACGCCGACGACCGTGAGCACGACGAAGTACGCGCGGTGGCGCCACCGCACACTCATCGCGGCCAGCAACGCGAGCACCGGGATGGCGAAGCTGACGACCAGCAACCCGAGGTTCTGCGTGTACGGCACGCTCGCCTCGGTCCAGTGGCCGATGCGGTCGATGCCGTAGAAGAACCAGTACCCGAGACCGCGAAGAACCTCGCTCGGCATCGACGACAGCGACACGACCTGCAGCGTCTCGGTGAACTTCAGGATGTTGAGGCCGTACCCGCCCTGGGCCCAGAGCCCGGCGATCCACCACAACGACGTGACCAGGGTCAGAACCCCGATGCGCGCGGTCACGCCCACCGCGCGCCGCCAGTCGACCTCGCCGATCAGCACCGCGTAGACGATCCAGAGCACGGGCGCGATCCCCGCGAACACGAGCGCGGTCGCGTTCACCCCACCGATGATCTGCACGACGATGGCGAAGATGGCCGCGTACTTCCACGTGCCGCGCTTGTCGCCCGCGCGCAACGCGCGGATCGTGAGCGCCAACATCCACGGAAGGCCGGCCCACGGCAGCAGGATCACCGAGATGCGCGCCGCGAAGTCGAGCGTGTACGGCGTGAGCATGAACACGACCGTCGCCACCAGCGCGCCGGGCCCCCGCACGTGCAGGGTGCGCAGCAGGAACAGCATCCCGAGCGCGGCGCCGAAGAGGATCGAACCGAACCACAGCCGTTGCGACACCCACGCCGGCATCCCGAGCAGGTGCAGGACCCAGTAGTACGGGCCCATCGGGAACAGGTAGCCGATGTTCTGGTGGGTGACGGTGCCGAACCCGATGTTCGGGTCCCACATCGACACCGCCCGCTCGAGCAGGCGACCGGGATCGAGGTAGAGGTAGGTCTTGGTGTCGGCGACGACCTTGCCGGGCTTGGTGAGCAACACCGGCACGTACGCGAGGAGCGCCAGCACCCCGTAGCCGAGGATCCGCAACCGGCGCGTGCTCACCTGCGTGGCGACCGGTTCGGTCGTCGTCATGATCCGGCGATGCTAGGCCGACGCCTCGACCGCGACTGGTCGCGTGTCGGGCTCGGCGGGCCGTCGCCACCAGTGGTCGACCGCGACCGCGGCCAGCACCACCAGGCTCACCTCGGCGGGCGTGCGGAAGCGCGTGATCCCGTAGATCGCGGCCGCGGTGACGGTCACGATCACGAACTGCGCGACGAGCGGCGTGATCTGCACGCGTCGCCGACGGAGCTGCACGCCGCCGACCACTGCGCACGGCACCAGGATCCAGAACGCGAAGAACCCGGCCCACGACACCTCGACGTCGCGGCCCTCGTTCACGTTGTAGTTGGCCATGAGCCCCGGCGCGTAGAGGCTCCACACCCGGGCGATACGCGCACCGACGACCACGGGGAGCCGACCGAGGTGATCGCGGATGAAGCGCAGACCGTCGCTGCGCAACGCATTCGACACCACCGAGCGATCACCTTCGGGAACCGGGAACGCCGCGCAGTCGAGCGCCCACAACCCGGTGCCTTCGCCGTAGTAGGTGCGGTGGAGGTTGGCGCCGCAGATGGTGAGCCCGTCGTTGGTCGAGAACAGCACCGGTTCGTCGAACCGCGTGAGGTTGGCGACGAGCCACGGGCTCACCACCGCGAGCGCGGCCACGCAGGCGAGCAGGAACAGCCCGACCTGGCGCTTGAACGGGAATTGCTTCAGGAACAGCGCGACCGGGAGCACCATGAGCGGGAGGAGCAGTCCCAGCTCGGCGCGGGCGAGCATGGCGAGGCCGCACGCGGCACCGAGCCACAACGCGGTGGACGCCCGCGGCGCGTGGATGAACCGGTAGGCGAGCAGGATCGCCAGCGCGACCGCGAGGGTCGCGAGGGTCTCCGACATGACCAGGCCGTCGTTGATCCAGAGGTTCGGGTAGAGCGCGGCGATCGCCGCCGCCACCAACCCGGCGCGGTTGCCGGCGACGGTGCGACCGACCAACCCGATGAGCAGCACCACTCCGGCGCCGAAGAGCGTCATGGTGAGCCGCTGGGAGAGCAGGTGCCGGCCACCTGGGTCGAAGCGCTCCATCACCCACGACGTCGGCGTGAGCACCAGCGCGGTGAGCGGTGGGTGCTCGGCCTGCTGGCTGCCGTCGCGGAAGTCCGTGAACCCGTGGCCGCGGGCGATCGTGTTCGCCTGCGCGTTGTAGTAGATCTGGTCGCCGAGCACCGGTTCCGTACGCTTGGCCAGCATCACGTAGCCGACGCGCAACACCAAGGCGCCGAGCACGATCAGCAGCAGGATGCGCCAGAACCTGCGGTTGTCGGTCATGGGCTCGGTCAGTCCGCGTGCGCCGTGATCAGGACCGCGGCAGCGTAGCCAGTGGTCGTCACCGATCCCGGGACGCCGGGCCCGTCGCCGGTCAGTACATGCGGAACGTGACGAACACGCAGAAGGCGACGAGCACGGGGGCGAGCAGCACCCCGATCGGGACCGTCGCCCGGTCGGCGCGGGCCCACCGGAACGGCAGCGAGCCGATGGCCACGGGCACCAGCGCGACCAGCGGCATGAAGTACCGGGGCTGGATCCCCCGGATCTGGCTCGAGCCGGGCTCGGTCCAGTACACGTAGTTCGCCGCGGCCACGAGCACGATCCCGGCGAGCAACACCACGACCACGAGCGCCCGCTGGAGCCAGTCCAGGGGGTCGGGCGCCTCACGGCGGTCGCGTTGCAGCGACGAGGCCGCGTAGACGACCAACGCGACCACCGCCAGGATCGCCGGGCCGTGGGTGACGCTCGGCCCGACCGTCACCTGCGTGTGCACCCAGTCCCAGACCTGGTGGTACCCCGATCGCAGCAGGTCCGCACCGAAGTCCCACGGGTGGTGGAGCAGCTCGTGCTTCTGGGTCGCGTCGTCGACCTTGATGCCGAAGTAGCCGGCGTCGGTCTTCCAGAGATCGCCGACGGCCTGGTTCCACAGCACCGACACGGCCACGCCGAGCACCGGCGCGAACACCAGTGGCCACCGGTCCGGGCGACGGCGCGGGCCGAGCAGCGGCAGGAGGTACAGGCCGGCGATGACGACATACACCGGCTTGCAGAAGCCGAGCACGGTGCTGAGCAGCAGCGCCTCGACGAGCAGCGCGCGCGTCGACGTGCCCGGCGGCGGATCCAACGCCCGCAGCGCCGACGACACGACGAGCAACGCGACGGCGGTGGTGAACGTGTCGTGCGACGGCGACGACGCGCTCTGCATCACGGCGACGGGCAGGAGCGCGACCGTGGCCAGGGCCCACTTCGAGCGTGGCGTGCGGTGGATCGCGAACCCGACGAGCGTCACGTACGTCGCCAGCACCGCGAACCGCGCCGCGACGAGCATGCCGTCGGCGTCGGCGCCGAGCTGCCGGGTGACGAACACCGCCCCCGCCTGCGGGAGGTACGGAATCGGCGATCCGAACGTGGAGAAGGTGACGACCCGCTTGTCCGGATCGCCGTCGCACCGCGTGAAGCCCCCGGACGGTCGGCTCCGGTTCGCCCTTCGGGTGCTGGCCCTGGAGCTCGAGGTTGTGGACGAACACGCTCCCCGACGAGGCCTGCTGCCCGAGGATCACGTCGACGGGGACACACGCGCCGCTGAACTGCGCGTCGCCGAATTTCTGTGGCAGCAGCTTCCCCGTCGAGATCTGGTACGAGCGGTAGAAGTGCGCGGGCTCGTCGATGCCGCCGAAGTGAGGCACCACGCAGGCCAGGTACGTCCCGGCGACGATCGCGAGCAGCAGGAAGACCTTCAGCGGGCTGCGGAAGAACCCGTGCACTCCCCCGCCCGCTCGCGTCGCATCGGGTTCGACGGCCTGCGCGTCGGTCGCCGTCATCGACGCGCGCCTAGTCGGTGGTGTCGACGATCAGCACGCTGCACGGCGCGTGGTGCGACACCGTGTTCGGCACGCTGCCGAGGAAGCGCCGCCCACCCTGCATGCCCCGGTTGCCGACCACGATGAGGTCGGCCTGGAGGTGGGCGGCCATGTCGCAGAGCACCTCGGCCGGGCTCCCGAACCGGGCGTGGGTCTCGATGCGGCACTCCCCGGCACCCCCGGCGGTGTCGACGGCGCGCCCGAGCGTCGTCTCGAGCTCGCGCTTGATCTCGTCTTCCCAGCTCGCCTCGGCGGCGACCGGGGCCGCGGCAGCGAGCTCGCCGGCGGCCATGGCCGTGGGCGACAGGGGCTTCTGCACGGTCACGATGTGGAGGACGGCATCGGGCTGGCTCGCCGCGAGCTCGGCCGCCGCGAGGACCGCCTTCGAGGCACCGGCGGACCCGTCGGTTCCCACCACGATCGCCTTGAACATCGTCGCCTCCGCCACCCGGGGGATCCGTCGGGCAGAAGCTACCCGCGGGCGGTGCGGGACCGGAGGAGCGCCCGGATCTCGGCTTCGTGGTACACGACCGGTTCGGGCAGGGTGACGGTGCCGAGGTAGTGCAGACCGAAGTCGAGGCCGAGCGCGGGCGCGGCGACGTGCGCGAGCCCGGCCCAGGTCACGTAGAGCACGACGCCGTAGTCACCCCGGCGGCGGAACGTCGCCCGGGTGGGAACGTCGGGCCCGCCGGGTCCGGACGACACCGACGTCGTGGCGTCGCCGAACGCCCACGCGTACGCGACCGGGTGGGCCGCGACCTCGACGACGTACCCGTCGAGGTTCACGGTGGCACGGGCGTCGGCGAGGCCCGCGGTCCAGAACCGACTCTCGAGGTTGACGATGCCGGGCCACGCCCGCGTCCCCGGCGGCGATGCATGCACCGTCGCGCGCGGCAGCGGCGTCTGTTGCCAGATCTCCGCCGCGGTCGGTGGTTCCGGCGGCAACGGCACGCCGGGAAGCGCGCACCGTGGCACGACGAGCACACCCGACCCACCGTCGCGCGGCGTGGCGGTGTCGACGACGAAGTCGCCCGCGAAGGTGGCGCCGGGCGGAAGTGGAGCGGCGCCGTCGAGCCGGACGGCGCCCGCCGGCGCGCCCTGGAGCGCGCCAACCTGCAGCGGCGCGTAGGGGAACACGACGATGCCGGGCAACGGCGTCACCCCGGTGAGGAACGCGGGCGGGATCGGCCCCGCGAAGACGACGCACCGACCGCCGGTGACCGACCGCTCCCACTGGTACGGCGAGACCGTGGCGGGCGCCGTGCTCGGGAGACCGTCACCGGGGAACGTGCCCGCACCCAGATCCTGCGCGCGGGCGCGCACGTAGTCGGGCCCGAGCCCGCCGTCGCCACTCGTCTGCGCGCCGGCGGCGTGCATCGCCGTGCTCGCGACGGCGATACACAACCCGCACGCGAGCGCGCGTGCACGGCGCGTCATCCCGACCGCCGCGGGATCGCGGTCGCAGTGACCTGCACGGCGAAGTCACCCTTCGGCGCGAGCACGCCGAGCAACGTGAAGCCGACGATGCCGTGCACCACGACGGTCACGGCCTCCGTGTCGGCGTGCACACTCACCGCCCGGAGCGCGGCGCGATCGAGTTGGTGCGCGATGTGCGCGCGCGCCCGCGTCTCCGCCAACGCCGGATCGAGGAGCAGCTCGCCCGACGCGCGGTACCGGGCCTCGTCGACCGCGGAGGCACCCGCGAGCGCGGCGGCATCCGCAGTCGCGGCGAGCGCTCGCCGCTCGGAGAACGCACGCCACAGATCGAGACTGATGCCCCCGAGGGCGAACAGCACGAGGCACAGACCCAGCAACCAGAGCGTGATGGTGCCGGACTCGGCGCGACGGCTCATCCCGGTGCCGCGTAGCGGTCGACCGGCTCCCGGTGACGCGCGGTCCACGACCAGGTGTCGACCGCACCGAGACCGGGCAGTTCCACCGCGGGCATGCGCACGGTGACGCGCGCCTCGACGTCGGATCCGGGGACGAGCTCCGCGCCGTCGGCGCAGGACACCTCGACCGACACGTCGTCGGCAGGCACCCCGAGGTTGCGGGCCATGGTGACGCCGAGCGCCCGGACCGACCCGAGGTCGCACACCCCGCCGCGCGCGGTGCGCCGGGCGACCTCGCGGCTGATGACGCGTCGCCGTCACCTGTCGTTCCGACCATCCGGGCAGGGTGAGCACGAGCAACGCCACCGGCACCACCAGGAGACCGATCCCGAGGACGAGCTCGGTGGCGACGAACCCCGACTCGTCGGATCGGCGCGTCACGACGCTCGTTCCTTCACGACCGACCCGGCAACGGTGAACGACCACGCCGGGATCCCGGGGATCCACCCCGCGAGCGTCACCCGGGCCTCCGCCCGCATCGCGCCGTCGACCTCACGGCACGACACGCGGACCGAACGTCCAGCCGCGCCCGAGAGCAGGTTGGCGAGGACGTCGCGGGCCCGGCGCTCACAGTCGACGGGTGAGGTGTCGACCGCGGCACCCGCCCGCGCGCCTTCGTCGACCGCCGAACGCACGACGCCGCGGGCGTAGAGGTCGACGACGACATTGGCCATCGCGACGAAGACGAACAACGACATCGCCGTCGCCACGACGTACTGGACCGTGGTCATCCCCGATTCGCCACGCGGGACGGTCAGACGCGGAGCTGACCTCGGATCCAGTTCACGACGTCGAGCCCGAGCGTCTGCATCACCGCCCAGATGGCCACGAGGGCCGCGATCCCGAGCGCGGCATTGCCGAGCAGCTCCGCGGTCGTCATCCCTGCTTCGTGTGAAGCGTGCGCCCGGCACCACCGGACGAGCTCCTGCCAGCCGATCACGATCAGGTGCATGGTTGCTCCTCGCTGTCGTGGCCGGGCCCATGCCACGACCGCGGTCTCGGGCCGCGTCGAGCGCGCGCATCACCGGCTCCCGAACACGATCGACGGGAGCGGCGCGGCGATGAACAGCAGCATCACCGGCGCCAGCACCGCGATCGTCGGCACGAGCATGGCGGCGCGACGCTTCGTCGCGGTCTGACGGATCTCCTCGCGGCGCGCGTCGCGGAGGTCTTCGCTCAACGCGCGCAGGCCGTCGGCGAGGTCGACACCGCACTCGGCTCCGGCCGCGAACAGCTTGTACGTGCGAGCCGCCGCGGGCTCGGGGGTCACCTCGGCGGCACAGCGGAACGCGTCGGGCTCGGACACACCGTTGCGCATCCACTCGAGGACCGTCCGCAGCTCCTCGACGACCACTCCGGTGCCGCGGTCGACGATCCGCTGTGTCGCCTGAACCGGACCGGCGCCAGTGCGGACGTGCATCGCCAGCAGCTGGTTCACCGTGTACAGCTCGAGCCGGATCCGCTCCCGGGAATCCTCGATCGCACGCTCGAGCCGACCGCGAAGCCGCGATGCACCCAACACGACACCGCACACCATGAGACCGACGGCGGCGAGCGCCGAATGCACGACGAGCGCGCCGAGTGCCGCACCGGCAGCCCCGAAGCCGAGAACCTGGAACGCGACGCGGGTCCGGTACTCGTCGGGCGTCACCTCGGTGAAGCCGGCCTGGCGGAGGTGCAACGCGAGCACGTCGTCGCGACGCCGTTCGAGCAGGCGCCCGAGGCGAGTGACCGCGGCCCGCCCCGGCGGCCCGAAGAGGCGCGCCACGGTCGAGGCCGAGCCCGCGTCGGCGCTGAGCGAGCCGACGTCGGCGTCGCGACCGAGGCGGGCGCGGGCGGTCACCGTGTACGGACGGATCCGCGGCGCCAGCGACCGCGTCGGCGGGACGACGACGGCCGCAGCGCCCGCGGCTGCGACCGCGGCGGAGACACAACCCACCGCGATCGCGGGATCGGTCACGACGCACCGACCGGGGGTTGCGCGGCGCCGAACACGCGCTGCTCCTCGTGCGCGCGCCCGAGGCGGCCGATCCACCAGGAGCCGACCGCGCTCAGCGCCGCGCCGACCAGCACGACGACCAGGCCCCCCGGCGACTGGTAGAACGCGTGGAACGCCCCCGGGCGGATGGTCAGCGCCACGAGCACCAACCACGGCATCACCAGCACCACCCGCGCGTTGATCCTCATCTCGAGGCCTTCGGAGTCGATCTCGTCGAGGACCTTCACGTCCTTGGTCGTCGCCACGACGAGGTCGTCGAGGATCTGGCGCACGATGGGCCCACCGCGCTCGTAGGCCAGCACGAGAACCTCGATGACGCGGTCGCTGGTGGGGTCGGCCAGCTCACTCTTCACCATCTCGAGCGCGGGAACGGTCCCGAGCATGCGGGCTTGGAGGGGGAACCGCGCGAACGCGTCGCGGAGCGCGACGGGCCCCGTGTCGGCCAGCGCCACGAGCGCGTGGGTGAGCGACCGACCAGCGGCGATCGAGGCCGCGAGATCGCGCAATCCGTCGGGCCAGGCGGCCTGCAGCTCGCGCAGGCGCGCAGTGCGCCGACGGCCGAAGTACGCGCGCGGAAGCGCGGCGGCTGCCGCCGCCGGGACGATCGCCACGAGCGCGGTGCCCGTCGCCGCGTAGGTCACCACGAACACGACGGCGCCGACCGCCAGTGAGCCGACGACGAACTGGCGCGGGGTCAGGCGGGCGCCGGACTGCGAAAGCCAGAGCCGCGCCGATCCCGCACGGCGCCGACGACGCGGCCAGCTGCCGAACGTCACCGGCTGGCCCACGACGAGCCCGGCGAGGAGCGCGCAGAACACCCCGATCATCAGCGCGGCGGCGAGCGTCATGCGACCTGCTCCTCACCGGCGAGGAGATCGTGGAGCGACCCGGTCCCGCGCACCCGGGCGAGGCGCGTCGCCAACGACGCCGGGAGCGCGCCCGTCCACCGCAGCGGGTCTCCGATCGAGTCGCGCACGAACAACGGCTCGACCGTGAAGTCGTCGCGCAGCGCGGGGACCACCGCGGCGATCTCCATCACGCGGCGTCGGAGTGCATCGGCGTCATTGCTGACGAGGTCGTCGCGGTCGAGATGCACGACGACGTCGAGCGACTCCGAGAACACCTTGCGGACGATGCGCTCGGTGACGTTCTCCCCCGCCATCAGCGCCGCGTTCACGAGTGCGTCCAGGCCTTCGGCCGCGCTGTTGGCGTGCACGGTGCAGAGAAACCCGCACCCGGCGTTCACCGCGCGGCTCAGCTCGAAGGCTTCGGCGCCACGCACCTCGCCGACGACGATCCGGTCGGGCCGCATCGCGAGGACGAACTTGACGAGATCCCGCAAGCTGATCTCACCCGTGCCGTCGAGCGCCGGTGGCCGCACCTCGTAGTACGAGCCGTGGGTGATCGGCACCGCGAGCTCACGGATCTCCTCGCAGGCGCGCACGCAGTGCCCGGGTGGCGCCGCGGCGAGGAGCGCGGCGACGAGGGTCGTCTTGCCGGCACCCGGTTCGCCCGACACCGCCACCCGGCTGCGCAGCTGCATCAGGAGCCGCAGGAACGCCGCCGCCTCTGGCGTGAGCGAGTCACGTTCGACGAGATCGTCGAGCGTGACGTTGCGGACGACGTACCGACGCAGCGTCGCCGACAGCTGGTCACCCACCGGCGGAATCGCCGCGGTCAATCGGGCCGTTCCTCCGAGGACACGGGCCTGGACCATCGGGTGCTTGGTGTTGAGCTGTCGCTCGGTCGTTGCCAACAGCCGCTCGACGACCTGCCGGTTCTCCTCCTCGCTGGTCGGCACGGTCAGCCCCCGGAGCCGGCCCGAGCCGTCGAGGTACGACACCCGCGCCCCTTCGATGAAGATCTCCTCGACGTCGCGACGGGCGAGCAGCTCGGTCAGCGCACCGAGATCCGTGATCGAACGCAGCACGCGGTCGCCCATCTCCGCGGGATCCACGAGGGGGATCGCCTCGCCGAGGAGCGCGATCCGCTGATAGGCCGCGACCGCCCGATCGATCTCCAATCGGATCTCGTCGAGGTCGGCGTCGGTCCGCAGACGACGCCGTTCGATCCGGGCGTGGACGTCGCGCCGGATCGCGTCGTACGCATCGGTCGTCATCGCGACCTCCGGCGACGGTCGCTCGACGGCTCCGGGGCGATCGCGCCCGCGAGCTGCTCGGCTGCGCGGTGGAACAGCCCCCGCGGAACGAGCTCTCCGTTCCACGCCGCGGCCTCGACGCTCCGATCGGTGGGAAACCACGTGATGGAGGTGGGAGCGATGGTCCGCACGATCTCGGTACGGATCTCCTCCCGCCGGTACCGGGCGTTCGGAGCGCGGTTCACCGCGAGGTGCAGCGGCGCGGCCGGGTTCCGGCGACGAACCGTGGCGAGCCATTCGAGGGCGCGCACCACCCCGACGGGGTTCGCCGCGACGACGGCGACGACCGCGCCGCAGCAGTCGAGCACCGAAGCGCCCAACGCCGACGCGCCGTCGACGTCGACGACGACGTGCTCGTGACGCGCGCGCAGCTCATCCACGACGTCGAGCACCTCACGCGTCGTGACCTGCGCCGCGGCGACCGTGCTGGGGAACCCCGCGAGCACCCCGACCGACCGCGAGCGGAGCGGGGTGACGATCGAGTCATCGAGCGCGCCCAGGCCGTGCGCGCACGCCTCGACCGCGCTGCGCAGGTTCGGCTCGAGCCCCAGACCGAGCCGGCCCGCGACCGCGGGCGCAGTGTCGTGCGCATCGACCAGGACGACCGGGGCGCGCCGATGACCCAACGCGGCGGCGAGGCCGACCGCGATCTCGGTGATACCGCCGCCCCGAGGTCCCGACACGACGACGAGCGAGCCCCGCTCGGGGACGCAGCTGCCGGCCTCGGCGCCGACCGGCGGACGGTCGACGGATCGCGGGGTTCCGACGTCGAGCCCGCGCACCGCCGCGACGAACTCGGCCATGGCGGCGTCGGCGGCGATGGTCGCATCGACGCCGAGCGCGACGAGATGGTCCTTGCCCGCCGGCTCGTCGGGATCGAACACGCCGAGAACGCTGCGACCGCGTTCGTGCATGGCGCCGACGAAGCCCAGCGTGAGCGCGGGCCACCGGTCGCTCACGACCAGGGCGTCGAACTCCTCGTCGAGCGCGACCGACGGATCGACGACGATCTGACGGACGCGTGCACCACCGTGGTGGGCGAGGTGGCGATGGAGCTCCTCGACCCACTGCTCGGGCGAGAAGACGAGAGCGACCGTCGGTTCCATCGCGGTCACCGCGCCGTCGGATCGGTGACGACGTCGACGTCGACGCGATCGAGGACCTGCGGCTCGGTGCCCGCACTCGACCGCGCGCCGGTGGTGAGGGCGAGCGACACCTCCCCGTCGGCGACGGCGGCCGCCACGAGCTGCGACTGCCGTGCGGACACCGCGATCGTGACCGTGTACGGGCTGGCGCTCTCCCCGATGCCACCGCGGCCACGCGCGTCCGTCGCGACGACCTCGGCATCGGCGACGACGATCGAGACCGCGCGCTCCCCCGCGAAGATCACGTCGACGCGGTCGCCGGGAGCCAGCCGGCCTCCGACCGCACGCGACGGATCGATCGGGATGCTCATCGCCCGCAGCCCCTGGCGAGCGGCGCGCGGCCGCAGCCCCCGACGGACGACGAGATCACCCGGCTCGAGCGTCGTCGTCGCGACGCGACCGACCACGTCCGACAGGTCGTGGGCACTCACCACGGTGCCGAGGAGTCCGGCGCCCATGGTGACGGGCTCGGCGCGGAAGTCGCCGGCGCGCACGGTCTCACCGGCTCGGATCTCCCGTGCAGCGACCAGCACACGGGCTTCGCCGTCGGCTTCGCGCAACGCCGCGAACGCGAGGACCAGCCCGACCACGCCGGCGACGACCATCACCACGTGGCCGCGCGAGACCCGACCCCGGAGCCGTGGCCGGTGCGACGACACCCCGATCGGCCCGGAGCCGGCGCCGGAACCGGTGCGGGTCTCGTCGACGGTGAGGGCGGTGGCCATGCTGGGCATCCCCGGGTCGGAATCGGTGGCGAACGTGAGTCCGATATGTCGGATATCAGACGACCCAGGAAGTATGCACGTTTCGGACAGATCGGTCAAGCCGGACACGCACGCGCACGGCAGGGTGCGAAGAAGCGGGTCTGATGGGCTCAGATCGGGCTACGCTCCGCGTCGATGACCCCGGATCCCGAGCTGCGCGACGCGGCGGCGGTCGACGGGTTCCCGCCCGTGCTCACCACCGCCATGGCCGCCGAGCTCCTGCAGGTCCACGTGGAGTACCTGCGGCGCATGGTCCGCGAGGGCCGGATCCCCTGCCACCGCTTCCCCGGCGGTCGGGAGATGCGCTTCCTCCGCGACGAGCTCCTGCAGTGGTTGGCCGCGCTCCCCGGCGCCGATCAGTCGACCTCGACCGGGCGTACCCAGCAGACCGAGCCGATCGGCACGTAGGTCCGCCGGCCGTCGCGGTCGCGCACGCTCACCTGGTCGCGTCCGACGAGCAGCTCACCGGCGACGACGCCGTGCGGTGCTCGGAGGCCGAGGTGCACGCGGGTGCCTTCGAGTTGACGGAGTCGTGCGCCGAACGTGGTGACGGTGGTATCGCCGCGACTCCCGCCGCGGACGCGCCGACTCGACCACCCGCACGACCACGGGTGCGTCACCAGCGATGCGCACGTCGACGGCACCGTCGGCGATGGCGACGCGCGCGATGTCGGCGCCCACCGATGCGACCGCGCCCACGAATGCACGCGCGCCGACGTCGAACGCGACGGTGTCGCCCCGGTGCATGCAGTCGCGCAACACCTCGGCCAACGAGCGGTCGTGCTCCCAACGCTCGAGCGCGGCCCGCGACCACTCCGCTTCCTCGGCCCGCCACGCGTGGCGGAGCTCCGCAACGCTCGCGAGGTCGAGTTCGTGTTCCACAACGCGGCATTTGAGCAGATTGCTCACCCAGATGCCAGGTGAACCCGGATGAGCGAGGAGTCGTTACTACCGTGATGCCGATGTTCTCCCCCACCCAGCGGCGCCTGCCAACCGCCTGCGCGGTCGCGCTCGTGCTCGTTGCCGCCCTCGTCGCGTCCGCTCTCGGCGTCGACGCACGAGCCCAGGAAAGCGTCACCGCTGACACCACCGCCCCGACGACGAAGCCGACGACGGACAAGGACGGCGTCCAGCACCTGCACTTCGAGTACGGACCGCTCGAGATCCGTCCCGGGCAGAACGTGATCGACACCAACAAGTACCTCATCCCGCAGCCGAAGGGAGCCGGCTGGATCGTCGGCTTCAAGCCCAACCTGCGGCTACCCAACGGCAAGGTGCCACCGGTCGACGTGATCCACCTCCACCACGGCGTGTGGGCGAACGCGACGCGCCGCGACCCGACCGCGCCACTCTTCCCCGAGCGCTTCATCGCGGCCGGCGAGGAGAAGACCGCGCTGAAGCTCCCGCCCGGCTACGGCTACCCGTACCGGCCGTCCGACGCGTGGTACCTCAACTACATGGTCCACGACCTCACGCCGAAGCCGTTCACGGTGTCGCTCACCTACGACGTCGACTTCGTGCCCGCGTCCTCGCCGCTCGCGAGCGACATGAAGGACGTGCACCCGATCTGGCTCGACGTGCAGAACGGCAAGGTGTATCCGGTCTTCGACGTGCTCAAGGGCAGCGGCACCGACGGACAGTTCACCTACCCCGACGACGACCCGAACGCGCCACGGACCAACACCTACACGCTTCCGACCGACGGCGTGCTGGTGAAGACGTTCGGCCATCTGCATCCCGGGGGTCTGCACGACACCTTCTCGGTGACGCGTGACGGGCAGACCACCAAGGTGTTCACGTCGAAGGCGAAGTACTACGAACCCGCGGGCGCGGTGTCGTGGGACGTGTCGATGGCCGCAACGCCGAACGACTGGGCGGTCGCGGTCAAAGCGGGGGACCAGCTGAGCATCTCCACCACGTACGACACGTCACGCGCGTCGTGGTACGAGTCGATGGGCCTCGGCGTGGTGTGGATGTACGACGGTCCGGGCGGCACCGACCCGTTCTCGGGCACCATCGACCAGAAGGGCGTGCTCACCCACGGGCACCTACCCGAGAACAACAACCACGGCGGGGTCGCGACGAAGCTCGCCGATCCGCGGAGGACGGCCGCCGGCCCCCTGACCACCGGCATCCCGATCGGCAGCTTCGAGTACGGGGCGGGCGACCTCGCAGCCAAGGGCAAGATCCCGACCGTCACCGCCGGGCAGTCGATCACCTTCGACAACCAGGATGCCAACGACCAGAGCGTGTGGCATTCGATCACCGCGTGCAAGGCGCCGTGCACCGCGTCGACCGGCGTCGCGTATCCCATCGCCGACGCGACCGTGCAGTTCGACTCCGGGCAGCTCGGCGACGCCGGTCCACCGACCGCCGGGCGCGGCACGTGGAGCACCCCGACCGACCTCGACCCGGGGACGTACACCTACTTCTGTCGCGTTCACCCGTTCATGCGCGGCGCGTTCCGGGTGCTGCCGCCCGGATCCGGGTAGTCAACCGCTCGCGATCACGCGATCGAGCTCGGCCAACGCGATCGACATCACGTCGTGGACGTCCAACGCCTCGCCTTGCCGGTGCAGGTCGTCCGAGCGCGCGTCACCCAGTCCCCGCCGGATCGCGTCTTCACAACGCCGGCGTTCGTCTGCGGACACGTTGCCGACCTGCATCTCCCCGAACGGGAGCGCGCCGCGCAGGACCGCGGCGATCTCGTAGTGACCGGCCTCGGCGAGCGCCCGCGAATACAGCTCGAGCAAGACCAAGCCGGCCCGGCGATCGCCCGCGTCCTGCACACGCGCCAGGTGCGTTCGAAACGTGCTCGCCCATTCGGGCGTCGTCGAGACTTCCTTCGAGGCGGGCCAGACGCACCAGGGCGGTCCCACGCATGTTCCCGACCCACGGCTGCTCCGATGCGTCGAGCCCTTCGTGGAGGAGCGCGAGCGCGCGGTCCGGGTCGTCGTCGAAGAGCACCACGGCCAGCAAGTTGGTTCCGATGCCGATCAGCGTCGGGCATCCCGAGCGCCGCGCCGCGGCAACGCCTTCCTCCGCAGTGGCGCGCGCTTCAGTGAGCCGGTTCGCGCCGAGGAACGTCGCCGTGACCGGAAGGAGCGCACCCGCAAGCTCGAAGTCGCTTCCCGACGCGCGTGCCGCACGAAGACACTCCTCGCATCGGTCGGCGACGGATGCGGACGAGACGGCGATGACATGGCTCATGAGCAAGGCAGCCCACGGCTGCACGGAGAACGTGGCTCCGGACGGCAACGCTGCGACCGCTTTCTCCGAATCGCGGATCGCGGCCGGCAATCGGTCGTGGTGCACGTGGTCGAGCGCACGCAGCGCGAGCAACGAGGGGTACGAAGGCGACGCTGCCGCGTCCTCCATCGCGAGCACGGTCGCTGCCCAGGGTGCGAGCGCATATCCGGGGACTGAGCTGTACAGGAAGAACCAGTAGAAGGGCGCGAGCACGGCGCCGGCGAGGTCGACCTCGTCGCGCTCGACGGCCCACGTCGAGCGCGGCACGCAGGTTGTCCAGCTCCGCAGCGAGCCGGGCTGCCCAGCGGTGCTGGTCGACACCACGAGTACCGTCCGAAGCACGGGCCGTGAACGCCACGACCCACTCCGCATGCCGTCTGCGGACATCATCGGTCTCCCCAGCCTCATCGAGTCGGTCCAGCCCGTACTGACGGATGGTCTCCAGCAGTCGGTACCGGGTGCCGTCGTCGGTGTCGTCGGCCACCACCAGCGACTTGTCGACGAGCTGGCCGAGACCGTCGAGCACGTCGTACTCGTCGATCGTGTCACCCGCTGGCCACCGACTGCGCCGCATCGAGTGTGAACCCGCCGGCGAACACGCCGAGACGGTTCAGCAGCACCCGTTCGCGACGCGTCGAGCAGGTCGTAGGACCAGTCGACGGCCTGGCGCAGCGTCTGATGCCGCTCGACGGCGGTGCGGCTGCCTCCGGTCGAGCAGACGGAAACGCTCGTCGAGACGCGACGCGATCTCTTCCGGGTTCATCATCCGCACCCGCGCGGCCGCGAGCTCGATGGCGAGTGGGATGCCATCGAGCCGGCGGCAGATCTGGGCGAGCGCGTCGACGTTGGCGGGGGTGACCGAGAAGTCGTCGCGTGCGGCGGCGGCACGCTCGAGGAAGAGACGCACCGCGTCGATCTCCGCTGCTTGATCCGCCGACGTTCCTTCCGTCGGCAGTCCGAGCGATCGCAGCACCATGATTCGCTCCCCGCTGACGCCGAGACCCTCGCGGCTGGTCGCGAGGACGCGCACGCCGGGGCATGCCCGTCCCATGGCCTCGACCATCTGCGCCGCCGGGTCGAGCAGGTGCTCGCAGTTGTCGAGCACGAGGAGCAACTCGCGCCGTTCGCACCACGCGACGACGCTCTCCGTCGTCGTCTGTCCGGGATGCTGCGGGATGCCGAGTGCGCCGGCGATCAGCGGCGGGCACGAGGTCGGGATTGCCCACGCGGGCCGAGCTCGCAGAACCAGACGCCGTCGGGATAGCGCGGCAGCACCTCACCGCCCACCTGGAGGGCGAGACGGGTCTTCCCGACGCCCCCGACTCCGGTCATCGTGACGACGCGATTCGCCTGGAGTGCCGTCGATCACGTCGCCGAGCTCCCGCGACCGACCGACGAAGGACGTCGACCTGCAGCGGCAGGTTCGTCGGGAAGGACTCCAGCGACTTCAGCGCCGCGAACTCGCTCGGCAAGGGCGGGATGCGTCACCTGGAACACGCGCTCGGCGCGTCCGAGATCACGCAGGCGATGTTCGCCGAGATCGACGAGGTCATAGTCGTCGTCCCGGACGAGCTCGGCGGTCGCGAGCGACACCACGATCTGGTCACCGTGGGCGATCGACATGAGCCGTGCCGCGCGGTTCAGCGTCGCCGCCGTAGTAGTCGCCGTCGCGCACCTCGGCGACTCCCGTGTGCATGCCCATGCGGACCCGCAGTGGTTCGATCGAACTCCAGTCTTCGGCGCGCAGCGCCAGCTGCCCCACAATGGCGGCGTCGACCGCCTGGGCCGCGGTGGCGAACGCCGCGTGGATGCCGTCGCCTGTCGTCTTGACGACGTAGCCATCGTTCGTGTCGCACCGCGTCGTGCAGGATCTCGTCGTGG
The DNA here is from genome assembly GCA_963725775.1 of uncultured Actinomycetes bacterium. Classification (GTDB taxonomy): domain Bacteria; phylum Actinomycetota; class Acidimicrobiia; order IMCC26256; family DASPTH01; genus DASUAS01. The sequence continues at coordinate 680,073 of CAVRZT010000002.1, read as the reverse complement.
CGCGCCAAGGCGGCCTGCATCACCTCGGGATGCTCCTCCCAGAGCCGGGTGGAGCCTTCGAGATCGGTGAACAGGAACGTCACGGTGCCCGTCGGCAGACCGGGCTCACCGCCCAGAGGGTACGTGGACGGACCGGTCGTGCGCTCAGGGACGGCGTCCCGGTCCCCTCCTCGGCACCCAGGTAGCTGGCGATCACGAGCGGATCGGCGCGCACCTCGGCCGGAGTGCCCTCGGCGATCACCACACCCGCTTCGAGGCAGTAGACGCGGTCGCTGACCGACATCACCAACGGCATGTCGTGCTCGATGAGCAGGACCGCGGCGCCGAGCGCGCGCTGGATCTCGCCGATGCGGGGCGCGAACGCTTCGGTTTCGTGTTGGGACAACCCCGCGGTCGGCTCGTCGAGCAGGAGCACGCGCGCGCCGAGCGCGACCTGTCCGGCGAGCTCGACCATGCGGCGCGTCCCGGTCGACAGCGACGCCACCGGTTGGTCGGCGGTGGCGCCGAGGCCGAGGCCGTCGAGGATCTCGTCGGCTTCGGCGCGCTTGGCGCGTTCCGCGCGTGGGCGACGGCGGGAGGTGGAGCATCGAGGGCAGCAGGCGCGACCGGGCCCGACCTTCGAGCGCGACCATGACCGTCTCGCGCACGGTCAGGTCGTCGTAGAGACGCGCGGCCTGGAAGGTGCGGCCGAGCCCCTCGCGGTGGCGGCGGTACGCGGGCAGACGGGTGACGTCGTGCCCGAGCACCTCGACCCGGCCGTCGGCAGGAAGGAACCCCCCGATCGCGTTCATCAGGGTGCTCTTGCCGGCGCCGTTGGTGCCGATGAGCCCGACGAGCTCGTGCGCACCGACCCGCACGTCGACCCCGGCGACCGCGAGCCGACCGCCGAAGCGCACCGTGATCCCCGTCGCCACCAGCCAGTCCCCCGCCGGCTCGTCGACCGCCGCCTCGCGCACCGGCGAAGTTGCGTCGCTCGTACGTGTAGATGACGTATCAACGACGCAACTTCGCGATTGACGCGTGCGAACCAGGCGGTCCTCGAGGGTGCGGAGGAGGCCGGCGAAGCCGCCGGGCGCGAAGAGCAGGATGACGAGGATGCCGACGCCCGACACGAGGACGGGCACGATCGGCTCATTGGGCCAGATGGCGGGGATGCCGACGACCCAGAGCGCGCCGAGGATCGGGCCCACCAGGGCGCCCAGCCCGCCGATGACCACGATGGCGACGACGCGCACCGACTCCTCCGGCGCGAACGTGACCGCCGGCGTGTTGCTCGGGAGCAGCGTCACCAACAGGCAGCCGGCGAGCGCGGCCATGCCCGCCCGACACCGCGAACGCGAGCAGCTTCATGCGGGTGGTCGACACGGTCATGGCCGCGGCCGACGCCGGGTTGTCGCGTGCCGCGATCACCGAGCGGGCGATGCCGGTGCGGCGCAACTGAGCGACGATCGCCACGCACACGGCCAGGAACGCGAGACACAGGTAGTAGTAGGAGCGGCGCGACGAGAAGTCGACGATCCCGGCGTCGGGCTTGTCGAGCGTCGGCAGCAGTCCGCTGGTGTCGACGAACGTCCCCCCGGGCGACCAGCCACACCGAGACGAACACCGCGAACGCCAGCGTCGTCACCGCGAGGTAGAGCCCGGGGATGCGCAGCGCCGGCAGCCCGACGAGCACCGCGACCGCGGCGCCGACGAGGACGCCGAGCGTGACGGCCACGCCCCACGGCAGGTCGTGGATGCCGAACGCGCCGTCGCTCCCGACCAGCTTCACCGTGGTGAGCCCCCCGACCGCGGCGAAGCCGAACTGGCCGAGCGACAGCTGCCCCGCCCAGCCGGTGAGGATGGTGAGTGAGCACCCGGCGACGGCGAACACCAGCACGCGCGTCCAGAGGAACGACTCCGACGCGCGCGAGAAGAAGATCGGGATCAGCACCAGTACCCCGAACAGCGTCGAACACGCCGCCGCGCCGAGATGGCGCGACCACCACGGCGCGGCCGCGTCGCACGCACGCGCGCCGGGGTGACCCCGGCCAGCTTCCAGCCGCCGTCGTCGACCGCGCGCGACGACCGCGAGAACACCAGCACGATGACGAGCGTCGCCACGAACAGCCACAGCTCGGTGACACCGAGGTCGCTGGGCGCGACGTTCTGCTGCAGGATCACCTCGACGATGCCGACGCCGATCCCTGCGAGCAGCGTGACCGGCAGGCTGCGCATCCGTGCGATCAACGCGACCACCAGCGCGCGCAGCAGGAGCTGGTAGCTCAGCGCGCCGCCCGCGGCCGCCGCGCCGGCGATGCTCACGCCCCGCACCGGCGCCAGCGCGATCGCCGCGACCGCGGCGAACGCGGCCGAGATCGCCCACACGATCGACGACGTCCGGAACACCCGGATCCCGACCAGCCGCGCCTTGTCGGGGTTGGCGGCCGCGGCGCGCACCATGAGGCCGGTGCGGGTGCGGGTGAGGAAGACCGCGAGCGCCGCCACCAGCACCGGGATCACGATGAGCACGCTGGTCTCGCGGCCCTGGAGCAGCAGCTCCGGGCTCACCGTCCAGGTCCAGTCGAGCAGCGGCGCGAAGAAGCCACCCTCGTTCACGTCGGGCAGCAGCAACGCGACCAGGAGCAGCACCTGGGCGATGCCGATGGTGGCCACCAGGAGCGACGAGGCGCGGCGCGTCGGCCAGGCGCCGGATCACCGCCCAGTCGACGAGCGCACCCACGCACGCCGCCGCCACGGTGGCCAGCACGAACGCGAGCCCAGTACGGCGCGTGCCACCCGCCGATCCCTCCGCCGAGCAGCACCGCCATGAACGCCACCGCGGTCGTCCCGAAGGCGGCCACCGCGAAGTTGATGACGCCGCTGGCGCGGTACACGAGCACGATGCCGGCGCCGAGCACGGCGTACGCCAGCCCCTGCACGACGCCGCTCAGCAGCATCTGCTGGCTGATGTCCCAACCGTGCACGGTGATCACGAGCGGGCCACCGAGGAAGATCGGCGCGAGCGAATTCGTCGCGCGCGGTGAGCTCGCCGATCGGACCGTCGAACCGGACGGCGCCCTTCTCGACGAACACCACCCGATCCGCCAGCATCGCGGCGACGGTGAGCGACTGCTCGACGACCACCATCGCCTGGCCCGCGGCTCGCAGAGGCCGCGCAGCACGCCGATCAGGCGCTGCACCACCAGCGGCGCGAGACCCAGCGACAACTCGTCGACCAGCAGCAGCCGCGGCTCGAACAGCAACGCGCACCCCAGCGCCACCATCTGCTGCTCGCCGCCCGACAGCGACGCCGCGTCCTGCCGCCGGTGCGCGGCCAGCGCCGGGAACACGTCGTAGACCCGGTCGATCCGCCGACGCGGCCTCACGCCGGAGCGCGGGGTGCGCGACCAGCGCGGCCCGGAGGTTCTCGTCGACGGTGAGGCCGGGGAACACGTCGGCCCCGCGCACCTGCACGAGACCCCGCCGGGCGCGGTCCTCCGCGCTCGACGCGGACCAAGTCATTGCCGTCGAGGACGACCGAGCCGGCCGCGGGAGTCGACCAGGCCGCTGAGGGTCGCTCAGCAGCGTCGTCTTGCCCGCGCCGTTCGTGCCGAGCATCGCCACCGCTTCGCCCCGGCCGACCTCCAGGTCGAGTCCGAACAGCACCTGCACGCGCCCGTACCAGACGTCGAGGTCGCGCACCTCGAGCACCGTCCGTGCCGACTCGACCACGACGTCTCCCCCAAGGTCGCTCGACGCGGCGACGCGACGATCAGTGCTCGGGCAACCTCAGGAACTCGAGCGGCTCGGGCTCCCACGGCGGCCGGTGGAGCACCACCTCGCCGCTGCGGTCGGAGTCCATGAGCGCGACGACGGTGGCGGCCATGTCTTCGGGTTCGAACGCCACGATGCCGCGGTCGCCGAACCAGGCGTGCGGATCCTCGCCCATGAGCGGCGTCGCGACCGCGCCCGGGCACAGCGCGTTGATGCGAATCCCCCGCCGCTCGAGCTCACCGTGGATGCTGCGCACCAGGCCGATGAGCGAGAACTTGGTCAGCGAGTACAGCGGGTTCGCCGGCAGTGGCACGACGCCCGCCATCGACGACGTGACGACCACCGCGCCCCTCGTCTGCTCGAGCAGCGGGATGGCGCGCTGCAGGCCGAAGAACACGCCGTCGACGTTCACCCCGACGTACGCGCGGTACCGCTCGACCGAGATCGACGTGATGTCGGCCAGCGCGGTGTCGTAGATCCCGGCGTTGAGATGCAGCAGGTCGAGCCGTTCGAGCCCGCCGAGCAACTCGGCCCAGGCGTCGGGGTCGGAGACGTCGAGGTGCGCGAACGTGCCGCCGGCATCCTCGGCGGCGCGGGCACCGAGCTCGTCCTGCACGTCGCACAGCGTCACCGTGGCACCGGCGTCGGCGAGGGCCTTGGCGGTGGCCCGCCCGATGCCCGACGCCGCGCCCGTGACGATCGCGGTCTTGCCAGTGAAGTCCGTCACGACGCGGGACCTTATCGGTCCCGGACGAACCCACGGGTTGCGCACGGACGCGCCCTCGGTGACGATGTCGCCCATGGAACTCAGCGGCATCGGCATCTGGAGTGGCGAACTGCGGTTCGGCGACGACGCGGGCGAGAAGCGCGACGCCGCCGCGGAGCTCGAAGCGCTCGGGTACACCGCGCTGTGGATTCCCGACGTCGGGGGCGACGTCTTCGGCGCCCTGCGCGACCTGCTCGACGCCACCACCACGGTCATCGCGGCCACCGGCATCCTCAACCTCTGGATGCACGCTGCAGCCGACGTCGGTGAGGGACTCGCCGCGCTCGACGCCGACCATCCCGGCCGCACCCTGCTCGGCATCGGCGTGAGCCACTCCCTCCTCATCGACCAGACCCACCCCGGGGCGTACGCCAAGCCCCTGAGCGTCACCCGCAACTACCTCGACGAGCTCGACGCCGCGTCCCCGACCGTGCCGGTCGACCGCCGGGTGCTCGCAGCGCTCGGCCCCAAGATGCTGGAGCTCGCCCGCGACCGCGCCGCCGGCGCGCACCCCTACCTCGTCACCCCCGAGCACACCCAGATCGCCCGAGGCGCGCTCGGCGACGGCCCGATGCTGCTGCCCGAGCAACACGTCGTGCTCGAGACGGATCCGGCGACGGCGCGTGCGATCGCCCGCGAAGGCCTCAGCGTCTACCTCCAGCTCCCCAACTACGTGAACAACTGGCGGCGACTCGGATTCTCCGAAGACGACTTCGCCGACGGCGGCAGCGACCGCCTGATCGACCACGTGGTCGTATGGGGCGACGAGGCCACCATCGCCGCCCGGGTGCAGGCCCACTTCGACTCCGGGGCCGACCACGTGTGCGTGCAGGCGTACACCGGGTCCGAGCGCACCGACTTCCCCCGGGCAGAATGGCGGGCACTCGCACCAGCCCTGGTGGGACTCACACGAAGGTGACCATGGACATCGAGCAGTTCTACGACGCCGACCCCCGACGCCGCGAGTCGGAGGAGGTCGAGTTCGGGCGCGAGTGGTCCGACGCCAATGGCATGCGGACCGAGCTGGCGTGGGTCGCCGCCACCGGTGAGCTCTACGCCATGGCCGAGCCCTCGGAGCCGGTGTTCATGGACCCGGTCGGCGACACGCGCGTCCCCGACCTCCCCACCGAGCTCGTCACGGTCGACATCCTCGGGGTGATCCCCGACCGCGCCCGGGTCGACGAGCTGCTCACGGGCTGGGAAGGCGAGATGGAGAAGCCCAACAGCATCCAGTGGGTGCGCGACCGGCTCACGTCGGCGGGCTGAGCGCCGCCTCGTACGCGACGCGGGCGCCGTCGAGCACACGCGTCCGGTCCGATGCCAACGCGAACCCCTGGGCGACCAGCGCGTCGTAGGCCGACGCGTACCGCCGGAGGTAGTCGTCGACAGTGCCGTAGCGCCTGATCAGCTCGTCGGGCGCGAACGGCTGCCAGCCACCGAAGTTGCCGCAGACGTCGTCGATCGATGCGGTGCCACACGGCGAGAGCGCGACCGGCTCGGCGCGCCCGAGCGGCAGCTCGACCTCCGGGAGTCGCACGCCACCGACGGGCTGGGCGTGGGCGTCGACGACCGGCACGCGCAACTCGACCCCCGGCAGCGCGTTGAAGTGGTCGCTCGCCGGCGGCGCCGGGCCGAGCTCGAAGAAGACCGACGGCGGGAGCGCGGGCACTCCCTCCGGCAGCGTGGTCGTCCCGACCTCGCGGAACAACCCCAGCATGGTGGCGCGGACCGCAGGTCCGGCCCCGATGGGGTTCATCGGCACCGCGTGGCCGCCGTTGCACCCGAGCAGACCGAAGACCGCGTCGGGCGGCACGAGGGTGCCCGGCGCGTGGGGGCTCGGGACGTCGTAGTGGCGGACGCGGGCGGGCAGGGGCGCGTCGGCCGAGCGGCTGGCGCGCAGGCGGTAGTAGTCGGTGTAGCTCGACACCTCGACCAGGAACGGGTCGCTCGCCGGGCGGGTCAGCAGCTCGGCGGCCGGCACCGGCACCCCGTTGCGGCGAGCGTAGGGGGCCTGTGGCTCGCCGTCGTCGCCCCACCGATTGATCGCCAGCCAGTTCCCGCCCGAGAGGTAGGAGAACGCGCCGTCGTAGACACCGGCCCCGGACTCCGGGTCGACGTTGAAGCCCTCGGCCACGAAGGTGTTCACGCACCACGCCGACTGGCTCGCACCCGCGAGCACGAGCACCCGGAACCGGTCCCGCAGCCACCGACCGAAGTCGCGCAGGATCACCAAGCCGACGCCCTGCGCGTGCTCGGGTACGCCGTCGGCGTGGTCGACCTGCCACTGCACCCGCGCGTAGGCGACGCGCCCCGCCGCGATCTCGGGCGCGAGCATGTCGTGGGTCGAGCGGCCCCCGCGGTTCTCGGTGTCGACCAGCACCGCGTCGTGGGCACCGCCGCCGACCGGGCCGATCACCTCGAACTCGGCGGTCCACCCGTGATCCGCGTCGAGGCCGACGACACCGTCGGCGGGCGATGCGACACCTGACGCGGTGCCCCACACCCGCTCCCAACCGGCGGCGGCCGCCTCCTCGCGGCCGGTGAGGTCGATGACGAGGTCCGTGGCTCCCGCCATGCTCTCCTCCTCCGTTAGGGTTCGCGACTTGGTCCCACAGGCGCAACCTCACGAAGGGTTCACGTCCGCATGAGCGACACCATCGCACACGCGTCCGCCGGCCGGTACGTCGGCCAGGCGGTGCTCCGCAAGGAAGACCCCCGCCTGCTCACGGGACGCGGTCGCTACAACGACGACGTCACGCTCCCCGGCATGTTGCACGCCCACTTCGTGCGCAGCGACGTCGCCCGGGCGAAGATTCGGGTCGACGTCTCCGCCGCGGTTGAGGCCGAGGGTGTGGTCGCGGTGCTCACCGGCGCGGACCTCAACGACAAGGTCGCGAACACGATGTACCCGTCGATGTTCGTCGGCGCCGAAGACTTCATGTCACCGATGTACCCGCTCGCGGTCGACGACGTGCGCTTCGTGGGCGATCCGATCGTGCTGATCATCGCCCGCAACCGGTACCTCGCCGAGGACGCCGCCGAGCTGATCGAGATCGACTACGACGACATCGCCGATCCGGTCATGGACTACGACACCGCGCTGGCCGGCGACGGGAACGACGTCCACCCGAACCGTCCCGGCAACGTGGTGATGCAGATGGCGGTGCCGATGGCCGACGAGGGTCGCGCCGCGATCGAGTCCGCCGCGCACGTCGTGTCGCAGAGCTTCGTCCAACACCGGTACTCGATGATCCCGATGGAGTGCCGCGGCATCGTCGTGAAGTGGGAGCCGTTCGACCAGCGGCTCGACGTGTGGATGTCGAGCCAGAACCCCCACGAGGTGCGCCTCGCGATGTCGCGCACGACTGGCGTCCCCGAGAACCAGATCCGGGTGCAGATCGGCGACGTCGGTGGCGGCTTCGGCCTGAAGTCGTTCGTGGGCCGCGAGGAGCTCGTGATCGCCCTCGCCGCCCACGAGCTCGGTGCCGCGGTCAAGTGGAGTGAGGACCGGCGCGAGAACCTCATCGCCTCCGCGCACGCGCGTCAGGAAAAGTGCGACACCACGCTGGCGGTCGACGACGACGGGGTGATCGTCGCCGCCGAGGTGAAGCACTTCGACGACGCCGGCGCGTACCCGATGCCCGGTGGTTCGGCGGGCCCGCTGGTCGGCATGCTGTTCACCGGCGCCTATCGGATCCCGCACCTCGGTTGGGACAGCACCGCGATCTATACCAACACCTGCGGTTCCGCGTCGTACCGCGGTCCCTGGATGATGGAGACCACCGCGCGCGAGCAGATGATCGAGTACACCGCGCGTCAGATCGGCCTCGACCCGCTCGACTTCCGCCGGCGCAACATCCTCCACCGCTCCGATCTGCCGTACTCGTCACCGGGCGGCATGGTCATCGAGAACGTGACCCCCGAGGAGACCCTCGAGCAGGCGGCCACCGCGCTCGACTACGACGCGTTCCGCGCCGAGCAGGCCCGCGCCACCGCCGAAGGCCGCTATCTGGGAATCGGCTTCGCCGTCTACGTGGAGCCGCAGCCGGGCGTCGCCGCGTACGCCAACGAACCCGCGCACGTGCGCATGCACCCCGACGGGCGCGTCGACGTGTTCATCGGCTCCGGGGCCCACGGCCAGGGGCTCGAGACGACCACCGCGCAGCTGGTGGCCGAGAACCTCGGCATCGACTTCGACGACGTCACCGTGCGCCAGGGCGACACCGACAGCGCGCCGTTCGGCCCCGGCACCGGTGGGAGCCGGAGTGGCCCGATGATCGGGCAGGCCGTCACCGAGGCGACGCTCCTGCTGCGCGAGAAGGTCGTCGCCATCGCCGCGCACCTGCTCGAGGCGTCACCCGACGACCTCGAGGTCGCGGAGGGTGTCGTGTCGGTCAAGGGCACGCCGACGAAGTCGGTGCCCGTGCAGCAGGTCGCGAACACGGCGTACCAGCAGTCCGGCGACGCTGCCCGCCCGAGATCGACTCGCTGCTCGACGTGGTCCACCGCTCCATGGCACCGGCAACGATGTGGTCGAACGCGACCCACGCCGCGACCGTCGAGGTCGATCCCGCGACCGGCAAGGTCGAGGTGCTGCGGTTCGTGGTATCGGAGGACTGCGGCCGGATGATCAACCCGAACATCGTCGAGGGCCAGGTCCACGGTGGTGTCGCCCAGGGCATCGGCGGCGTGTTGTACGAGCACAACGTGTACGACGGCGACGGCAACCCGCTGGCGTCGACGTTCATGGACTACCTCGTGCCCACCGCCCACGAGATCCCCGAGATCGAGACGTTCCACATCGAGTCGCCGGCCTCGACGGTCGGCGGGTACAAGGGCGTCGGTGAGGGTGGCGCGATCGGCGCTCCTGCCGCACTGTTCAACGCGGTGGCCGACGCCATGGCCCAGCACGGCATCACCGTGCTCGACCAGCCGCTGGGCCCCGACACGATCATGCAGAAGATCCGGGAGGCCGCGAAGTGACTGCGACCGAGCGGTACTACGACCCGTACGACTACGCGATCGACGCCGACCCGTACCCGATCTGGAAGCGGTTGCGCGACGAAGCGCCCCTGTACTGGAACGAGCAGTACGGGTTCTACGCGCTGAGTCGCTACGACGACGTGCTGAACGGGCTGCTCGACACCGACACCTTCGTGTCGAGCCACGGCATCCTGCTCGAGATGATCACGGACGAGCCCTACGACATCCCGATGATGATCATGATGGACGCGCCCGAGCACACGAAGCTGCGCAAGCTCGTGAGCCGCGCGTTCACGCCCCGGCGCATCGCCGACCTCGAGAGCAAGATCGCGAAGCTCGCCAACGACCTCCTCGACACCGTCGACGGTCAGGACGAGTTCGACTACATCGACACGTTCGCCGGGCTGCTCCCGCCCACGGTCATCCTCGCCCTCGTGGGCTATCCCGAGGGCCACGCGGCAGAGTTCCGCGCCAAGGCCGACGAGAGCCTGCACATCGAAGACGGCGGCGTGACGCGCGGCCACCTCAACCGCCGGTTGGTCTCGGAGAGCGGCGAGATCGACAACGAGGCGTTCGCCATCCTCCCGGAGCTGATGGAGCAGCGGCGCGCCGACCCCCAGGACGACCTGATCAGCGGGTTGGTGCACGCGGAGATCGACGACGACGGCGTCTCGCGCATGCTCACGTTGGAGGAGATCGTCGCCTTCGTGCAGCTGCTGTCGTCAGCCGGGACCGAGACCGTCGCCCGCCTGCTCGGCTTCGCCGCGGTCACGCTGGCCCAGAACCCCGATCAGCGTCGGCTGCTGGTCGACGACGAATCCCTCATCCCGAACGCGGTCGAGGAGCTGCTGCGCTACGAGGCGCCCTCCCCCACCCAGTCGCGGTGGGTCGCCCGCGACATCGAGCTGCACGGAACGGTCGTGAAGCGAGGTTCGAAGATCTCGCTGCTCAACGGCTCCGGAGACCGCGACGAGCGCCACTTCGAGGATCCCGACCGCTTCGACGTGCGGCGCGACATCGACCGCCACCTCGCGTTCGGGTACGGCACGCACTTCTGTGTCGGGGCCGCGCTGGCTCGATTGGAAGCGACCGTCGCCCTGCAGGAGACCCTGCGGCGCTTCCCCACGTGGGAGATCGACGAGAGCCGCCTCGAACGCGTGCACACCAGCACCGTGCGCGGCTTTGCCTCGGTACCCATGCGGGTCCGCTGACTTGGGTGCACTCTCACACCTCCGCATCTGCGACCTGAGCGGACAGCTGGCGGGGGCGGGCGCCACGCGATTCCTCGCCGCGTTCGGCGCCCAGGTCATCCGCATCGAAGACCCCGTGCGCCAGGGCGCGTGGGACATCGTGCGTGGCGCGCCGCCGTTCATCGACGAGCGACGCGGCATCGAAATGGGTGGCGGGTTCAACAACCACAACGTCGAGAAGCTCGGCATCACCATCAACCTCCGCACCGAGCCCGGGAAGCAGCTGCTGCGCGAGCTGGTGGCAGTCTCCGACGTGGTCACCGAGAACTTCGCGGCGGGCGTGCTCGCGCGCATGGGCTTCTCCTACGAGGACCTGCAGGCGATCAAGCCCGACATCGTCTACGTGTCGAACTCCGGGTTCGGCGCGTGGGGCCCGGACTCCGCGTTCAAGACCTGGGGGCCGATCGTGCAGGCGGTCTCGGGCCTCACCTTCAGCAGCGCGCTCGCCGACGAGCCTCCGGCGGGCTGGGGCTTCTCCTACATGGACCACATGGGCGCCAACACCATGGCCGTCGCCATCCTCGCCGGGATCATCCACCGCAACCGCACGGGTGAAGGTCAGTGGATCGACATGGCGTGCACCGAGGCCGGCACCACGATCGTCGGTCCCGATCTCCTCGACTACACGGTCAATGGCCGCCCGCTCCGACGCGACGGTCAACCCGATTCGAACCGCAGCCACGCACCGGCGCGTGCCCCGCACGGCATCTACCCGGCCGAGGGCGACGACAACTGGATCGCGATCGCGTGCCGCGACGATGCCGATTGGGCGAGCCTCGCGGCGGTGATCGACGAGCCGTGGGCCATCGACGCCCGCAACGACACGCTGGCCGAACGGCTCGCGGTGGAGGACGCGCTCGACCAACGCCTCGCCGCGTGGACCGCGACGCGCGACCGGTTCGCGACGGCTGAGGCGTTCCGCGCCGCGGGGGTTCCTGCAGTAGCGGTCGCCCGACCCGAAGACCGCATCGACCACGACCCGGGCACCAGCGAGTGGGGACTGTGGCCGACCGTGCACCACCGCGAGATGGGCGACGTGCGGGTCGACGGCCTCCCCATCCACCTGTCGGAGACCGACTGGTCGATCGAGCGCGGCGGACCGTGCCTCGGCGAGCACACGCACCAGGTGCTGTCGGAGATCCTCGGCCTCGACGACGCGGAGATCGAGCAGCTGGCCAAGGACGGCGTCACATGAGCGGGGCGCTGGAAGGACTCCGCGTCGTCGAGCTCGCGTCGGAGCACGCGGCGTTCGCCGGGAAGATGCTCGGCGACCTCGGCGCCGACGTGATCGTGGTCGAACCGCCCGGCGGCCACCCCAGCCGCGCCTACGGACCCTTCGTCGACGACGTCGACGATCCCGAGCGCAGCCTCTGGTGGTGGAACTACAACACGTCGAAGCGCGGGGTCGTGCTCGATCTCGCCACCGCAACCGGCGCCGAGCACTTCCGTGCGCCTCGCGGCCGCGGCCGACATCGTGCTCGAAGGCGAACCGCCCGACGCCCTGGCGGCGCTCGGTCTCGACCACACCGACCTGCGCGCCGGGCACGACAAGCTGATCTGGGTCTCGGTCACGCCGTTCGGCCGCACCGGCACCCGGGCCCACGAGCCGGCGACGGACCTCACGCTGCTCGCCGGCGGTGGCCCGGTCTGGAGCTGCGGCTACGACGACCATTCGCTACCGCCGGTGCGCGGTGGCGGGAACCAGGCGTTCCACATCGGCAGCACGTTCGCGGTGATGGGCGCGCTGACCGCAGTGTTGGCGCGTGGCGTCACCGGGCGCGGTCAGCACATCGACGTGAGCATGCACGCAGCCTGCAACGTGACGACCGAGATGGGCAGCTACGGCTGGTTGGTGGCGCGCGAGACGGTCGTTCGGCAGACCGGTCGTCACGCGATGACGACGATCACCATGCCGACGCAGATGCTGTGCGCCGACGGCCGCTACGTCACCACGGGGTTCCCGCCCCGGGCCCAGCGCGACTTCGAGTCGCTGATCGACTGGCTCGACTCGCTCGGGCTGCGCGAGGAGTTCCCCGACATCGTGCTGCTCGACCTTGCGGTCGAGCGCGGCGGCGTCTCGATCGCCGAGATGGCCACCGATCCTGTGGCCGTCGAGATCTTCGGTGCCGGGCGCGAGGCGCTGATGTACATCGCCGAACGCACCACCGCCGACGAGTTCTTCCGCAGCGGCCAGATCGCGGGGTCTCGCGTGCGGCGTGGTCGCCGCGCCCGAGGAGGCGTTCGAGTCGGAGCACTTCGTCGCACGCGGCTTCCAGGTCGAGGTCGAGCACGACGACCTCGGGCGCGCGTACCGCTACCCGGGCGCGCCGTTCCTCATGCCGGCGTCGCCGTGGCGCATCTCGAGCCGCGCGCCGAAGATCGGCGAGCACGACGCCGAGGTCCTCGGCACCTGATCCGGCTCGAAATGACGCCGGCGGGCCCCCGACCCGAGGCGACACTGGTTCGCATGGACCAGCAGAACCTGACCGTGTTCCGCTCCCGGCTGCGCGACGATGCCCCGGCCGACTACGGCACGCTCGCCGACGACCTCGAGGCACGCGCCCGGACGTTCCCCGGCTTCGTCGAGTTCAAGATGTTCCTCGCGGCAGACGGCGAGCGCCTTGCGTTGGTCACGTTCGCGACCGCCGACGCCGAAGCCGCCTGGCGCGACGACGAGCAGCACCGCGCCGCGCAGCAGCGTGGACGCGAGGAGTTCTACGCGGAGTACGACGTGGCCGTCTGCGCGGTGCAGCGGCGACAGCGGTGGGAACGCTCAGGCAGCTGACCGCAGCCGCTTGCGCGCCTGCTTCTTCTCCGCCTCGACCTCGTCGCCCAGCGCCATCAGGTCGGCACGGTCGAGCTTCTGCTTCAGCTCGGGGAACATCTCGTGCTCCTCTTCCTTCACGTGGTGCTTGATGCCGGCCGTCACCATCGCGACCGCCGCGCCGAAGCCTGGTTCGTCAACGAGCTGATGCAGCTTCTCGAGGCCATCGCGCGCCAATGAGTGCTCGATGTTGGCTTCCTTCGTGTCGTCCTTACCCAGCAGCTTGGTGACCAGCGGGTAGACGGCGCGCTCCTCGATCTCCATGTGGAGCCGGAGAGCCGCATCGAGCTTGTCGAGCGTCGACCGCCGCCGGGCGCCCGGCTTGCTGGCCGCGAGGGTCTTGAGCATCGCCTCCGCTTCACGGTGATCCTTCTTGAGCAGGACGACAGGATCGGGCATCGGTTCCTCTTTCGGGTTTCGTGGCGCGGGGATGATGAGTCGTTGCTGGACCTACCGCGATGCGATGGTGCGCAAACACCGGCCGCGCGAGGATGCGCGGATGCTCTTCCTCCACGAGACCCACCAGGTCGCCGGCTACCACGAAGACGCGTTCGAGCACGCGTTCCGGCGGGGCTGGATGCCCACGCTGGCCGACGGCGACGACGCCCGCCTCCTCTGGTACCTGAACCACGCCCACGGCAGCGGCTGGTCGTACCAGGTCGTCACCGTCACCGCGGTGCGCGACGGCGCGGCCTGGGAGCGCCTGTGCCGGCGCATCCAGTCGGGCGACCTGCAGGACTGGATGCGCGAGCTCGACACCTTCCGCCACGACGTGCACGGCAAGGTGCTGGTCACCCTGCCGTGGTCGCCGATGTCCGACCTCGACCTCACGGCGGTGCCCACCGACGACGCCGAGCACGATCCGGTCGTCTACATGGAAGACACCATGTGGCCGTTCGAGGGCAAGCTCCTCGACTACATCGACGCGGCGGGCAGCGTCTACGCGACGTCGCTCGAGCACCGCGACTCGGGTGCGGCGCGCTTCCTCGAGATCGAGGCCGGCTTCCAACCCGCGTTCGGGTCGCACACGAGGCGCGAGGTGACGCTCATGCAGCGCATCCTCGATCCCGATCGCCTGCTCGGCCTCCTGACCACCGACATCCCCGCGGAGATGCGGGCCCCGGGCACCTGGATGCACGACGCCCTCGCGTTGCGTGACCGCTGGGAGAGCAAGCTGCTGCGCACCGCGTCGTGGTCACCGTTCCCGCGGCAGGAGGTGGCGGCCTGATGTTGTTCGTCCACGAGGTGCACGAGGTCGCGGGAGCCCGGGAAGACGAGTTCGAGGCCGCGTTCCGCGACGGGTGGATGCCGCTGCTCGCCGAGGGCGACGACGCCCGCCTGCTCTGGTACATGAACCACGCCCACGGGAGCGGTCCGTCGTACAACGTCGTCACGATCACGGGCCTGCGCGACGGCGCGGCGTGGGAGCGACTGGCGCGACGGGTGCAGACTGGCGACCTGCGGGACTGGTCCCGCGAGGTCGACGCTTTCCGACACGACGTGACCGCCAAGGTGATGCTGCCCGTGCGCTGGTCGCCGATCCAGGAGGTCGACTTCGCGTCGGTGCCGACCGACGGCCGCGAACACGAGCTGCACCTCTTCATGGAGGACACCGGCTGGCCGACGTCGTCGCTCGACGAGTACATCCAGGCGTGGGACGACATCTACCGCCAGCCGCTCCTCGCCTACGCCGACGACATGCGCGCCATCCCCATCGACATCCAGGCGTGCTTCCAGAACGCCCACGGTTCGTCGGTCCGGCGCGAGGCGATGCTGTGGCAGTTCATCCCCGATCCGGCGACGGTCGCGCACCTGATCACCACCGAGCTGCCGCTCGAGCGGCGCGTTCCCGGTACCTACATGTACGACGCGCTGGCGTTCCGCGACCAGTGGAAGAGCCGCCTGTTGCGGACCGCGGCCTGGTCGCCGCTGTACTGAGCCATCCGGGTCGGGATCACACCGCCCGGCGGTAGCGCGCAACGGCGATCGGCGCGCACACCGCGACGATCCCCACGATCCAGAGGATCGCCTTCATCACGAGCTCGGTCGTCGGCCCGCCGATGGTGAGCACACGCGCCGCGTTGATCACGACCGAGACCGGCTGGTTGCGGGCCCACGGTTGCAGCCACGAGGGCATCGTGGCGACCGGCACGAACGCCGACGACGCGAACACCAGGACCGCCAGCATCGGGAACGACACCGCCTGCGCGGTCTCGCCGTCCTTCACCGAGAGACCGACGATGGCGAACAGCCAGGACAGCGAGTAGGAGAACGCCAGGATGATGCCGAACGCGCCGAGCAGGCCCCAGACGTTCGTCTCGATGGTCCACCCGACGATGAACCCGACCGCGCAGACGAGGATGAGGACGAAGAAGTTCCGGACCAGATCGGCGAGCGTGCGGCCGACGAGTACCGCCGAGCGGGCCATGGGCAGGGAGCGGAACCGGTCGATGAGACCCTGGTGGAGATCATCCGCGAGCCCGACGGCCGTGGTGAGCGCGCCGAACACGATCGTCTGCACGAAGACGCCGGGCATCAGGTAATTGATGTAGCTCTGGCCGGCGGGGAGGCTGCCCTGGATGGCACCGCCGAAGACGTAGCGGAACATCACGACGAAGATGACCGGCTGGACCGTGGCGAAGACCAGGAGTTGCGGGTTGCGCCTGATGTTGAGCAGGTTCCGCCATGCCATCGTGACGGCGTCGCTCACCGCGTACCCGCGCTTCACGCGCGCCGTTGCGAGCGTTGGAGCTGCGGTTGCCGTCGTCATGATTCGTCGCTCTCGTCGTCGGCGGCCGTGGTGTGTCCGGTGAGCTCGAGGAACACGTCGTCGAGGGTCGGCTCGCGCAGCACCATCGTGGCGGGATCCAGATGTTCGCCGTCGAGGATGCGGACCGCGTCGAGCATCGACTTCGGACCCGCCCCGCCGGGCACGCTGACCCGTACGAGCTTGCCCTCACGCGACGCGCCACCGACCGGCGTCAGCACCTCGGTGGCGCGCGCGGTGGCGTCGTCGTCGCGCATGGTGATCTCGATGACGGTGGCGCCGAGCCGTTCCTTGAGCTGTGTGGCGGTGCCCTCGGCGATCACCGACCCGTGGTCGATGACCACGATGTTGTCGGCCAGCACGTCGGCCTCTTCCAGGTATTGCGTGGTGAGGAGCACCGTGGTGCCGCCGCGCACGAGCTCTTGGATGACGCCCCAGAGCCCGTTGCGACCTTGCGGGTCGAGACCGGTGGTCGGCTCGTCGAGGAAGAGCACCGGCGGATGGTGCACCAGCGCGGCCGCGAGGTCGAGACGACGGCGCATGCCACCGGAGTACGTGCGGCAGATGCGGTCGGCCGCGTGCGCCAGGGCGAACTGCTCGAGGAGCTCGTCGGCGCGGGCGCGGATCGCACCACCGCTGAGATGCGTGAGCCTCCCGACCAGGGCCAGGTTCTCGCGGCCGGTGAGGTTCTCGTCGACCGCGGCGTACTGCCCGGCGAGGCCGATGCTGTTCCGCACCCGCTGCGGGTCCTCCTTCACGTCGACACCGAGGACCCGGGCGGAGCCGGCGTCGGGTCGCAGCAGCGTCGTGAGCATCCGGACCGCGGTGGTCTTGCCGGCGCCGTTGGGCCCCAGGAGCCCGAGCACACGGGCCTCCGGCACCTCGAACGACACGCCCTTCACCGCTTCGAGGTCGCCGAAGCACTTCACCAGGCCGTCGGCCACGATCGCAGGTTCCGTCACGCCCGGCAGCGTAGCCCCATTTACTTGACTCTTGTCAAGTTTTGAGACCCATCAATGGTAGATCGTCATCAAATGTTTCCCTACACTGGGGCCGTGAGCACGCAGGCGGCCCGCGACGCATGGGGCTCGATGTACGCCCTCTTCGTGGAGGGTGAGGCACACGACCGCGTGCACCGCGTGTGCGCCGAGCTGGGCCTGTCGCCGCCCCTGCTCAAGGCGTTCGTGCACCTCGGCGCCGACACCGACGGCACGGGGGTACGCATGGGCGACCTCGCCGAGCACTGGGGCTGCGACGCGTCGTGGGTCACCAACCTGGCCGACGGCCTGCAGGAGCGCGGGCTCGCCGAGCGGCGCCCCCATCCCACCGATCGGCGGGTGAAGACGATCGTGCTCACCGAGGAGGGCCGCGCGCGGCGCGAGCGTGCGCTCGAATTGCTCTCGGAACCGCCGTCGGCGTTCGGTGCGCTCACCGCCGCCGAGCAACGTCAGCTGCGCGACCTGCTGCAGAAGCTGACCGCGGCCGATCCCGAGCTCGCGGGCCCGACGAAGTTGCGTCGCTGAGACGTGCACAGCACGTACGAACGACGCAAGTTCGGAAGGGTCAGGCGACCGGTAGCTTCTTGCGGTACTCCCGCACGTCGTAGGCGACGCCGGTCGACGAACCGAGGTCGTCAACCGTAGGAGCCCACGTCGACACGATGGTCGCGTACGCGGGCGCATCGGGGTTGAGCACCTGGACGACGCGGTGTTCGAGCACGTCGGTCACCCCCGGACCGGGCTCCGAGATCGTGTCGCCCTCGAGGTAGCACGACACGCGCTTCACGCCGGCGGGGACCTCCGCGTCACCGCGGAGGACACGCTCCTCGACGACGTACGTGTCGAAGGGACCGATGAACGAGTCGTGGTCGGCCATCAGCTGCTGCGCGTCCTCGGGCGTGGCGAACGACTTGGCGGGATCGAAGAAATCCGCGGTCGACGCGGTCCAGACCTCGGTGATCGCGTCGTGGACACCGTCGTCGTCGCTGTCGACCAGGTTCACGGTGTAGCCGTCCATGGTGACGGTGACGCGCAACCCGAGCGGCGCGTGGACGTCGAGGTAGTGCTCGGCGAACTCCTCGCGCGTGAGGCCGGCCTTGCGGTGGAAGAGGAAGATCAGCTTGTCCATCACGAGGGTCCATTCCGCACCGGCGTCCCGGCCATCCGGCCACGCCTCCGCTTCATGTCCATGCTCGGCACCGTATCGTGTGTCGCATGGAGCTGCTCTCGGGACTGCGCGTGGTCGAAGGCTCGGCGTTCGTCGCCGCGCCGCTCGGTGGTCTCACCCTCGCCCAGCTCGGCGCCGACGTCATCCGCTTCGACACCATCGGTGGCGGGCTCGACTACCGGCGCTGGCCGGTCACCGAGGAGGGCGTCAGCCTGTACTGGGCGGGGCTCAACAAGGGCAAGCGGTCGATCGCCATCAACCTGTCGAAGCCCGAAGGCCGCGAGCTCGCGACCACGCTCATCACCGCGCCCGGCGACGACGCCGGCATCTTCCTCTCGAACTTCCCGGAGTCGGGGTGGCTCGCGGATGCCCGGCTGCGGGCGGAGCGCGCCGACCTCGTGTACCTCAACATCGTCGGCAACCCCGACGAGTCCACCGCGGTCGACTACACGGTCAACGCGGCGTCGGGGATCGCCACCGCCACCGGTCCCGTCGGTTCGTTGTTCCCGGTGAACAACGCGCTCCCGGCATGGGACATCGCGACCGGCCTCAACGCGGTGATCGGCATCCTCGCCGCGGAACGCCATCGCCGCACGACCGGCGAGGGACAACTGGTGAAGCTGTCGCTCGCCGACGTCGCGTTCACGATGGTCGCGAACCTCGGCTTCCTGGCGCAGGCGCAGGTGACCCACGAGAACCGTCCGCCGCTCGGCAACGACATGTACGGCGCCTTCGGCCGCGACTTCGCCACGCGCGACGGCCGGCGCGTGATGGTCGTCGCCATCAGCCTCAACCAGTGGCACACGTTGGTCGCCGCCACCGGCATCGAGGAGCACCTCGCACCGATGGAGCGAGCGTTCGGCGCCGACTTCCGCAAGGAGGAAGACCGCTACCGCGCGCGCGACGGCATCGCCGCGCTGCTCAAGCCGTGGTTCGAGGCCCGCACGCTCGACGAGGTGCGCAAGGCGCTCGACGAGCACGGGGTGTGCTGGGGTCCCTACCAGACGTTCACGCAGCTGCTCGACGACGACTGGCGCGCGTCGCCGACGAACCCGGTGTTCGGCGACGTCGAGCACCCCGGCATCGGCACACTGCTGACGCCCGCATCGCCGTTGCGGTTCCCGACCGAGCCGCCGTTCCCGCCGGCGCCGGCGCCGTTGCTCGGTACCCACACCGACGACGTGCTCGACTCCGTGCTCGGCCTTTCCCCCGCCGAGATCGGCCGCCTGCACGACGACGGCGTGGTCGCGAGCGAAGTGCCGCTCGGTTCGTGAGCGTCGAGCCCACCCTCGCCGACACCGGCTTCGAGGAACGCGCCCGAGGCACGGTCGGCCGCGACCAGGCCGCCCGTCTGGCGGCGTGCATCGACGCCGATCCGGCGGCACTCGACGACGGCACACTCCCCCGTTTGTGGCACTGGGCGTGCTTCCTGCCGCTGATGCCCACGGCACGGCTCGGCCGCGACGGTCACCCGCAGCGACGACCGGAGATGGAGGCGTTCCCCCAGCGCATGTGGGTGGGTGGGCGCGTCGAGTGCGAACGGCCGTTGCGGCTCGACGTCGAGGCGGCGCGCTCGTCGCGCATCGTGCGGGCCGAGCCCAAGGACGGCGGCAGCGGGCGGTTCTGGCTCGTCACCGTGGGCCACGTGATCAGCCAGGACGACGAGGTGTGCGTCGACGAGGAACAGGATCTCGTGTTCCGCGAAGCCGCGGCGGTCACGGCGCCAGGCCCCGACCGCGACGACGCGCCCTCCGCACCTTGGGTGGAGGTGCTTGTCGCCGACCCGGTCTTGCTGTTCCGGTTCTCCGCGGTCACCGCGAACGCGCACCGCATCCACTACGACCACCCCTACGCGACCAAGGTCGAGGGCTACCCCGACCTCGTGGTGCACGGACCGCTCACCGCGATCCTCCTGGCCGAGCTCGCCCGGCGTCGGAGCGACCGTGAGTTCCACGCGGCGTCGTACCGGGCGCGTGCGCCACACTTCGCCAATCACCCGTTCTGGTTGACCGGCACCCCGAACGACGACGGCGTCGATCTCGCCGCGGTGCGAGCCGATCACACGGTGGCGATGACGCTCGAGCTGCGCTGACTCAGGTCGCGGCGAGTGCGAGCAACTCGTCACGCGACGGTCCGGGGAAGCGGAACCGCTCGCCCCCACCCCCGAGCTCGAACGCTCGCTCCGCGAGGCCGGGGCGCGCGAACACCGCGTCCTTGGTCTCCGAGAGCGTCATGACGTCGAGCAGGGCCCGGAGCAGGTCGGGATCCTGCGCGATGCCCGCGGTCAGCGCATGCTGGAGCCGCCACTCGTGGTCGTCGGTCTCGTACGCGCCGCCTGCGACCTGCACGTCGATCTCGGCGAGACGGTGATGGTCGACGTCGAGCACATCGCGGAAGAACGGCTCGACAGCCTCTCCCGTCGTGTCGTTCCATGCGTGCGCGAATCCGAGTGCGTCGTCGGGGGACGATCGGCGCAGCTCGTCGCGCAACGCGAGCGCGTGCAGGAGACCGATCGTGGCACCCCGCCCGAATGACGGGTTCGTGCACGCCCACGCGTCGCCCACCGGCGCCAGACCGGTGACCACGGGTACGCCGTCGACGACGTAGCTGCGATGACGGTCTTCGATGGCCGCCATCACCGCGAGGTCGCTGATCGGTTCGCCGTCGAGCCAGTGCGCGGCGAGCGGGTAACTCGCAAGGACGCTCGCCCAGCGGTCCGGGTCGCGAAGACCGCGGAGCGCGCGGTCGCGCGCGCTGACGATGAGCCCGACACCCCACGTTCCGTTGTCAGCGGGCAGCGTGAGGATGGAGAGCGTCGGATGATCCTGCAGCGGAGGCCCGAAGAGCGGTGGGACCGAGCCGTCGCCGGAACGGAAGTGGCGTGCGTAGTAGACGAACCCACAGTCATCGCGCTGCTCGACCACCGAGCGGGTGCCGCCGGCGTGCAACCACTGCGGGATCGCGGAGCGCCGCCCGCCCGCGTCGACCACGAGGTCGGCCCGGTGCTCGTCGCCGTCGTCGGTGACGACGCCGGCGACGTGGTGGGGTGCTGAACCTCGATCCTCGAGCACCAGCCCGCGGACGGCTCGACCCCGCACCACGGTGAGACCCGGGGTGGTGGCAGCGACCCGAGCGACCGCAGCCTCCATCACCGGACGACGAGCGGTCAGCGTGCCGTAGCGCTCGTCGCCGTCGCGCCGCCCACCGCTGATCTCGGCCGGGATCACGTCGATCATGTTCAGGCGCAATGCGCCGTCGGCATCGAGCATCGCCACGAGCGACGGCAGCTCCGCCTCGAGGATGGCGCGGAACCGCGGCAGGAAGAAGTGGATCATGTGGAACTGGTTGACGCCGCGTCGCGTCCACGCGTCCCACGCCGCATCCGCCGAATCTGGCGGTGGGTCGGGATCGCGTTCGAGCACCGTCACCGCATGTCCGTCGGCGGCGAGCAGCATCCCCGTGCACTGCCCGATGATCCCGCCACCGACGACGACGATGTCGGCCATGGGTTATCCGGTCGCGCCGGGGATCGCGTCGGGCCCGTGCATCATCACGACCAGCTCGCCGTAGTCGGGCCCGCTGCGCAGCGAGTTGCCGCCGTCGACGTTGATGATCTGGCCGGTCACCCACTGCGATTCCGGCCCGAGGAAGAAGCGGACCACGTGGGCGATCTCGTCGGGATCGCCTACTCGACCGAGCGGTGTGTTGACGAGGTAGCTCTCGTAGGTCGAGCCCTCGCGCGAGATGCCTTCCATGATCTCGGTGGTGATGAAGCCCGGTCGCACCGCGTTGAAGCGCACGCCGAGGATGCCGTACTCGTCGGCCGCGTTGCGCACGATCTGCTCAAGGGCGCCCTTCCCCGCGGTGTAACCGGTGAAGTACCGGTGCGTGTACGCACCCGCGAAGGACGACATCCCCACGAACGAGCCCTTGGACTCGGTGAGGTACGGCAAGGAGTGCTTGGCCGTGAGGAAGGTGCCCGTGGCGTTGAGGCGCATGACGCGCTCGAACTCGTCGACGTCCTGCATCCCGAGCGGGGCGAGTGACCCGCCACCGCCGGCGTTGGCGACCACACCGTCGAGCGAGCCGGTGGCCTCGACCGCGGCGGCCACGATGCGGATCACGTCGTCCTCGTTCGTGACGTCGCCGACGACATAGCGGATGCTCCCGCCGTGCTCGGCGACGGGGGCGATCTTCTCCACCGATGCCTCGAGCGATGCCTCGGTGCGCCCGCAGATGGTGACCGCGGCGCCGTCGGCGGCGGCGACCCGCGCGCACGCGGCGCCGATCCCCGTGCCGCCACCCGTGACGAGAACACCGCAACTCTCCAGGCCACCCGTGGGCTTCAACTGTGCAGGCATCGGCGTGCTCCCGTTCTAGCGTCGTTCGTGAGCCGTAGCGGCGCACCGGTGACGCCGAAAGTAGTGGAGTCCGGTGGCGCAGCGGTAGGTTCGCCAGTCCGTCGAACCGAGGAGTGATGGTGGCCAAGTCGAGCGGGCGCATGCTGCCGCAGATCAGTGAGAGCAACGAGTTCTTCTGGAAGTCGGGCGAGGACGGCAAGCTCCGGTTCCAGCGCTGCTCCAACTGCGGCGAGTTGCGCCACCCGCCGGTGGCGGTGTGCGCGTACTGCCACTCGACCGACTGGGCACCGTCCGAGGTGTCGGGCAAGGCGGTGGTCACCGGGTTCACCATCAACGAGCACACGTGGATGCCGAGCTTCCCGCCGCCCTACGTGATCGCGATCGTCGCCATCGAGGAGGACGACCGGGTCCGCCTCACCACCAACATCGTCAACTGCGACCCGGCCGACGTGCACGTCGGCATGAAGGTGCAGGTGCTCTTCGAGCACGACGACGACGTGTGGATCCCGCTCTTCGAGCCGACCGGGGACACCGAGAAGGGCCCGTTCCCGGCCGAAGACCCGAAGATCCGCGAATTCCGGTCCATGCCGAAGAACGCCGACAAGTTCGAGGACCACGTCGCCCTCACCGGCATCGGCATGTCGCGCGTCGGGCGGCGGCTCATGGCCGACCCGATCGAGCTCGCGGTCGAGGCGGCGGAGCTCGCCATCGCCGACGCCGGGCTCACCGCCGCCGACGTCGACGGCCTGTCGACGTACCCCGGCCCGGGGGTCGGCGTCGGGATGTCGGAAGGTGGCGTGACCGCGCTCGAGGAGATCCTGCGGGTGCGACCGTCGTGGATCAACAGCGGGCTCGAGCTCCCCGGCCAGGCCGGTTCGGTGATCGCGGCGATGCTCGCGGTGGCCGGCGGCCTCTGCAGCCACGTGCTGTGCTTCCGTACGGTGTGGGAGGCGACGTACGCGCAGAAGGAGCGCGAGGCGTTCGGGCGGTCGTCGAGCAACATGATGGGGCTGAACAGCTCGCCCCGCATCGGCGGCGACATGCAGTGGCGCTTCCCGTACGGCGCGCAGTCGGCGGGAAATTGGATCGCCATGCACGCGTCCGCGCACTTCGACAAGTACGGCACGACGCGCGAGACGCTCGGGTGGATCGCGTTGAACGCGCGCAAGAACGCCGCGCTCACGCCGTGGGCGATCTACAAGGAACCGCTCACGATGGACGACTACCTGAACGCGCGCATGATCACGACACCGTTCGGGCTCTACGACTGCGACGTGCCCTGCGACGGCGCGGTCGCCGTCATCGTGTCGCGCAAGGACCTCGCCGCCGACATGAAGCAGAAGCCGGTGTACCTCGAGGCGGTCGGCACCCAGGTGAGCGAGCGGATGTCGTGGGACCAGGGCGTGCTCGACCACGAGCCGCTGGTGACCGGTCCCGCCGGGCACCTCTGGACCCGCACCGACCTCCGGCCAGGCGACATCGACCTCGCACTGCTCTACGACGGCTTCTCGTTCAACTGCCTGTCGTGGCTCGAGGCGCTCGGCTTCTGCGGCGAGGGTGAGGCGAAGGACTTCCTCGACGGGGGCAAGAACATCGCTCTCGACGGTCTGCTGCCGCTCAACACGCACGGCGGCCAGCTGTCGTCGGGTCGCCTCCACGGCTTCGGCTTCGTCCACGAAGCGGTGACCCAGCTACGCGGCGACGCCGGCGAACGGCAGGTGAAAGACGCCGAGCTCGCGGTCGTCAGCAACGGCGGTGGCGCACCAGGAGGGGTCTTCCTCTTCACCGCCGCGCGCTGAATCGACGGTGCCCACCGGCGTTAGCCCTACTCGCAGCTCAGACGGGCGCGCGCGCGAACCAGGACCGCGCGCCGGCTCCTAGCCTTGACCGATGCGCAGCACCGAACAGCACCGGATCGCTCACCGAGTCGGTGCGTGCATTCGCTCCGCGCGCCGGGCGAGTGACCTCTCACGCAATCACGTCGCGCGGTCGGCCGGGCTCACCGCGCGAGAGCTCGCGCGGTACGAGCACGGTCGCGCGATCCCCTGCCAGCGGGACCTGCAGGCGCTCGCGGGCGCGTGCGGCATCGATCCGGGCGACCTGCTCCCCGACGACCTGATGGCGCTGCTCCCGCAGTCCGCGCCCGACACCGCGTCGCCGAGCTTCTGAACGGCGCTGCTGCACCCGACGACCGCTATCCTTGGTGCAAGTTCGCTGGAAGCGCGCCCTGACGAGTCGTCCAGACCCCGCCACCCGGACACCGCGCCCACTTCCTTCCGCTCCTGGAGGTCGGGCGCGTCATGACAACCACGCAGCACGTTCGTGCCGACCTCGATCGCTACGCGCGTTCGGATCTCGGGCGCAGCCTTCTCGGCCTGGCGACGTCGGTCGTCCCCTTCATCGCGCTGTGGGCGCTGATGTACCTGGCGCTGCCGGTCTCCTATTGGCTGGTGCTGGTGCTGGCGATCCCCGCCTCGGGTTTCCTGCTCCGTACCTACATCCTCTTCCACGACTGCGCGCACGGGTCGTTCCTCGCCGGGCGTCGCGCGAACGCGTGGGTCGGCGCAGTGCTGGCACTGATCGTGTTCACGCCGTTCGCGCGGTGGCGCCACGATCACACCGTCCACCACGCGACCGCCGGTGACCTCGATCGCCGCGGCGTCGGCGACGTCCCGGTGCTGACGGTCGCGGAGTACCAGGGCCGCTCCCGGCGCGCCCGGCTCGCGTACCGCCTGTTCCGCAGCCCGCTGGTCATGTTCGGACTCGGGCCGGTGTACTCCACACTGATCATCCAGCGCCTGGTGCAACGTTCCGCCCGCCCCCGCCTGCAACGCAGCGTCTGGGGCACGAACCTGGCGATCGCGCTGGCCGTCGCCGTGCTGTGCTGGACGCTCGGCTGGACCCAGGTCCTGCTGGTGGAGGCACCGCTCGTGGTGATCACCGGCGGAATCGGGATCTGGCTGTTCTACGTGCAGCACCAGTTCCCGGCCAGCTACTGGGACCGTTCGGAGGAGTGGAGCTTCTCAGAGGCCGCGCTCCGGGGGAGCTCGTACCTCCGCCTGCCCCGGGTGCTCCAGTTCTTCACCGGCAACATCGGCCTCCATCACGTCCATCACCTGAACCCGAGGATCCCCAACTACAACCTGCAGCGCGCGCACGACGAGCAGCCGATCTTCCGCTCGGTGCCGAGCCTGTCGCTGTGGGACGGGCTGCGGGCCGTTCGCCTCAAGCTCTGGGACGAGGACACCGCGCGCCTGGTGACGTGGCGGCAAGGCCGGGCGCGACGCCTGGCGCCGGCCGACTGAGTCGCTACTCGACCGGGGGCCGACCCCAACGGTTCAAGAAGGTCACTTCCCCGACGGGGCGGCGGTCGGCGGGCTTGAAGTCGTCGCCCGTGAAGTAGGCGACGGGGAGCAGGCACGCCTGCACGAACCCGTCGGGGACGCCGAGGAGCTCGTCGGCCTCCTCGCGCCTGAACAGGTGCGCGGTGGTGAGCACCGAGCCGAGCCCCCGGCTGCGCAACGCGAGCATGAGGCTCCACACCGCGGGATAGATCGACGGTGGCCAGCCCGCGGCGCCGCCGGTGGCCTCGACGCACGGCACGACGAACAGCGGCACCTCGTGGAGGTGCTCCATGAGGTAGCCCGTCGAGTCCTTCACCCGCTGCTGCTGCACCGCGGGCGGCAGCTGCGACGGTGTGCGCGACGTCGGGAGGTCAGCGGGCAGGTTGCGGTACAGCTCGGCGAGCTGCGCGCGCACGTCGGCGTCGGTCACGACGATCCACCGCCACGTCTGCAAGTTGGAGCCGGTCGGAGCCTGGATCGCGAGGCGCAGGCACTCCATGATCACGTCGAGCTCGACCGGACGCGTCAAATCGAGGCGCTTCCGGACCGCACGAGTCGTCGTGAGCAGCTTGTCGACCGTCTCGAGGTCGAGCCCCGACGCGCCGGTCATGGGAGCCTGCTGCCGGGTTGCTGCGCCATGCGCGGGAATGTAGTCGTGGACCGATCGCCTACAACAACGACCACAAGGCGGCGCCGAGCGCGATCTCGACGGCGAGCCCCACGACGCCGATCACCAGCCCGGCCACCACGATCAGGGCGTCGGAGAACACCAGCCCGAGGCACACGATCACCACGCCGAGCGATGGCAGCGTGTCGAGCCCGGAGAATGGTGGCGCGACGAACGCGCCGACCACGAAGACCAGGATCACCACACCGATGAGCATGACGGTGGCGCGGTGGTCGAGCAGACGGGGAAGCCGAGGGCGGGCATGGCGCTCGAACCACCGGATGAAGCGGAGCATCTTCGGCGCGGCCTTGTCGGTCAAGGTCTCCCCGAGCTCCTTGCGCGCGAGGCGGCGGGGGATCCACAGCTCCTGCCGACCCACGACCATCTGCAGCGCGATCAAGCCGGCGAAGACCTCGAGCACATGCGTGACACCACCGGTCGGGATCGGAAGTGCGGCCGGGATCATCAGGATCAAGAGCACGATCGCGAAGCCGCGCTCGTCGAGTACGTCGGCCAGCGAGCCGATGGTCACCTGCGGCGCGTGGAGCGTGCGTTCGAGTTGCTCACTCAGCAGGTTGTCCTGCGGCTCGCCCCCAGACGTCATCCCCACGTGGCCGCGCCGGAGGCGCGCCTCAGGCGATGTTGTACAACGCCAGCGCGCTCTCGCTGGTGATCACGCTCTGCTGCTCGAAGCTCAGCGACTCGAGGGCTTCCGCGAGCTCCTCGGTGACACCGGGGAACTTGGCGTCGGGGTGCGGATAGTCCGACGCCCACACGATCCGGTCGGCACCGCACAACGGCGAGTTCGCGGTGAAGGCCAGCATCGACTCGTCGGGGTCGAAGCTGATCCAGCACTGACGACGGAAGTACTCCGACGGCAGCATGTTCAGCCAGGGCACGTCCCACTCGAACTTCTTCGAGTGGTGGTCGAGCCGCTCGAGCCACGGCACCAGCCATCCGCCGTTGGCCTCGAGGAACAGG
This sequence comes from uncultured Actinomycetes bacterium, assembly GCA_963725775.1. Classification (GTDB taxonomy): domain Bacteria; phylum Actinomycetota; class Acidimicrobiia; order IMCC26256; family DASPTH01; genus DASUAS01. Next base: position 652,208 of record CAVRZT010000002.1, on the reverse strand, counting down.
AACTTCGTGTCGGGGAAGCGCTCACACACGCCACCGGCGGTGATGTACGCGATGGAGTGCATCACGTCGACCGGGTTGGCGATCGCCTGGGTGAAGAGGATGTTGCTCATCTGCCAGCCGTCGGCGGGCTCCTGCTCGGACGGCGCGTAGCTCCCGTCGGCGAACGGCCGCGCCAGCTTCAGGCCGCGGCACGCGCCCGGGAGGTCGGGCATGAGGAACGGATGGAACGCCAGCACCAACCCGGTCTCGGCCGCGGCCTCCCACACCGGGTCGTAGATCTTGTCGTTGAACGGACGCCAGTCGACCGACGGGTTCGGCCGGAGGAACACGCTGACCATGCCCGGCTTCTCCGCCACGCGCCGGATCTCCGCCGCCACCGCGGCGACGCCGTCCTCGTCGTTCATCGGCGGCACCGCGCCCGCCGCGAACAGCCGACCCTCACCTTCCTGGGTGTGGTCCGACGCCCAGTCGTTGTACGCACGCGCCTGTACCCGCGCGAAGTCCTCGTCGGGGATCGACTGCAGCCCGAGCATCGACGTCGGGTACAGCACCGCGAGGTCGATGCCGTCGGTGTCCATGTCGTGGAGGCGCGCCTTGGCGTTGTACGCCGCCGGCCGCACCTCCGTGTAGCGCATGTTGCCGCTGCGGGCGCGCTGGACCTCCTCGTCGGGGAAGCCCGCGGTGCCGGCGAGCGACAGGCCGTTCGACGGCATGACGAAGCCGTTGTAGTGGAGCTGCTCGACGCCGTCGTGGTCGGTCTCGATGTGCCAGACGCGGTCCCGGTACTCCGCGGGCGCATAGTCGGGCATCGCGGTCGGGTGCTCGAGGATGTGGCCGTCGGAGTCGATGTAGCGCAGGCCATCGGTCGTGGTCATCGGTGTCCCCCCGGGGAGTCGAACGAACAGTGGAGCGGCTGGCGACAGGCTTCCGCGCCACGCCGGATTCCGCAAATTGGTCGGGGCTCGAATTTCGCATCGCGACCCAGGGGTGCGGTAAGCACAGCACATGGAACTCAACGGTGTAGGAGCAATCGTGACCGGCGGGGCCTCCGGGCTCGGCGAAGCCAGCGTCCGCCGACTGACCGCCGCCGGCGCCAACGTCGTGATCGCCGACCTCAACGAGGAGCGGGGAAGGCGATCGCCGCCGAGCTCGGTGGTGGCACCGAGTTCGTGCGCACCGACGTCACCGAGACCGAAGAGGTCGAGGAGGCGGTGCGGGTGGCGTCGAGCAGTGGACCGCTGCGCGTCGCGGTGAACTGCGGCGGCAAGGGTGGTGCCGGCGGCCGCACCGTCGGGCGCGACGGCTCCCCCGCGTCGCTCGAAGGCTTCGAGTTCACGGTGAAGACGTTCCTGAGCGGCACGTTCAACGTCTCCCGGCTCGCGGCGGCGCAGATGGCGAAGGAGGAGCCGCTCGAGGACAACGAGCGGGGCGTCATCGTGATGACGTCGTCGATCGCCGGCATCGAGGGCCAGATCGGCCAGGCCGCGTACTCGGCGGCGAAGGGCGGCATCATCGGTCTGACGCTCCCGATGGCGCGTGACCTGTCGGCGATCGGTGTGCGCGTGGTCACCATCGCGCCCGGCACCTTCCGGACCCCGGCCTACGCGCAGATGCCGGAGGAGATGGTCAACCACCTCGAGTCGCTCACGCCGTTCCCCAAGCGCATGGGTCGCCCCGACGAGTACGCGGCGTTGGTCGAGCACATCTGCACCAACACCATGCTCAACGGCGAGGTGATCCGCATCGACGGCGCGGTGAGGTTCGGTCCGAAGTAGCCGGCGTCACCGGCCGAGCGCGGCGGCCCGTCGCGCGAAGGCGGCGAACTCGCGCGGGTGCGTGCGGTGCGCGGTGTGCCCGGCATCGTCGAAGCGCACGAGATCGGCGTCGAGGATGTCGGCAAGCCGTTCGCCCGACTCGTAGTCCCACGGCGTGGTGTCGACGCTGCCACCGACCAGCCGGGGCACCGCGAGGTCGGCGAGATCGAACGGCGCGTCGACCACGAACGAGAAGTCACGGTCGCTCGACACCTGATCGGCTGCACGTGCTTCCGGCGTCCGCCGCGGCGCGCCCTCGCTCCACCGGCGGAACATCGGTTGCAGCGCTGCGGACCGCGCCATCATCTCGTCGTAGTCGGGCCACCAGTCCATCCAGGTGACGGTAGGCTCGAACACCGCGAGCGACGCGACGCGATCCGGGCGGAGGTGCGCGGCCATCAGCCCGACCGCGCCGCCGTAGCTGTGGCCGATCACCGTGGCGCGCCGATCACCGATCACCGAAAGCGCGTCGTGCGCATGATCGGCCAACGACTGCGGCGGCTCGTCGTCACGCGACTGGCCCCACCCGCGGCGATCGTAGGTCAGCACCGTGAACTCGGGGGTGAGCTCGGCGACCACGCCGTCGAAGCTCACGCAGGAATCGAGCAGACCGTGCACGAGCAGGATCACACGGGCATCGGGATTCGGGGATTCGTGCGCGACGACGTGCATCAGCGCGCCACCTGGCCGAGCGCCACGGCCTGCCGGGCGAAGTCGGCGAACGCCTTTGGCTGGGTGCGGTGCGCAGTGTGCCCGGCGTCTTCGATCACGACGAGGTCACAGGCGAGCTCGAGGCGCAAGCGGTCGGCGGTCCCGACGCGCCACGGGGCGGACTCGGCACCGCGCCCCACGAGACACGGCACCACCACGTCGTGCAGGTCGAACGGTGCGTCACGGATGAGCGTGAGCTCGTGCTCGAGGAGCGCCCGTTCGCGGGCGCGTTCCTCCTGCGTCGGACGAGGACGCGTCTCGAGGCCGGCCCGGAAGTGCTCCTGCTCGCCGGGAGCCTGTTCGGCGATCGTCTCCATGGTGGGCCACCACGGCGCCCACTGCATCGAGGGTTCGAACAGGCCGAGGGCGGCGACGAGGTCGGGGCGGCGGACCGCGGCGAGCAGTGCGACCGCACCGCCGTAGCTGTGGCCGACGACCGTGGCGCGTCGCTCACCGATCGCCGACAGCAGATCGCCGGCGTGATCGTCGAGCGACACCGCGGCGTCGCGTCGCGGATCGCGCCCACCCCCGCCGGTCGTAGGTGACGACCGAGTGCTCCGGGACCAGCTCGTCGACCGCCCGCTCGAAGCTCGTGCTCGAATCGAACACGCCGTGCACGAGGACGATCAACGGCGCGTCGGGATCGTCGGCGCGCTGTTCCACGAACTGCAGGCGGTCGTCGGTCATGCGGACCGGCAGCCTACGCAGAGGGACGATCGGCAGGGCCAGTCAGCCGGCGAAGCTCGGCGAGGCGCGCGCCGCGCGCACGTCGATCCAGAACCACCCCATGGTCAGATCGCCGATCGACGTGCCGGCCGCGTTCGTCTGGGTCAGCTGGTGGCGACGAGGCGGCAGGTCGAGGACCGTGAACGTGATCTCGACGTGGTGAGGGCCGAACCGGATCGGTCCGTCCCCGTACGACCTTGCTCCGGCGTGCCGAGGCGCGGATCGTGCGCCCACACCGCCGCCGCCCAGCCGAAGCCGGGTTGCCTCGGCGTAGGGTGAGGCGATGAGCGACCTGACCCAGGAGACCATCGACTACATCGCGGTGAACCGGCTGCAACACGCGTACGCCGACATCGCGACTCGCCGCGCGTGGGACGAGCTCGACGAGATCTTCGTACCGGACATCCCGATCTCGGTCGAACCTCCGCGACCGCGATCCTTACGTCTTCGGCGACCGCGACGCGTTCAAGGAATTCGTGAGCGCGGCGGTCGACCGCTTCGAGTTCTTCGAGTTCGTGATCCTCAACACGCGCGTGTACCTCGAGCACGACGGCGATCCCGACGTCGCGGTCGCGCGCATGTACATGAGCGAGCTGCGCCAGGACCATGCCGAGCAGCGCTGGACCGCGGTGTACGGCGTGTACCACGACCGGTTCCGCCGCCTCGACGGCCAGTGGTGGTTCGTGTCCCGCAACTACTCGTCGCTCGCGCGCCCGGCCAAGGACGTCGTCGCGTTCGATTTCCCGTCCCCCGAACCCTTCTGACCCCGCAGCGACGGGGTCGACCCCCGGCCCGGTGTGCCATCCTCTTCCCATGGCATCCCACGCACGTGATCTCCTCGTCCGCGGTGGCACCGTCGTCGACGGCACCGGCGGACCCGGCGTCGACGCCGATCGTCCGGGTGCGCGCCGGCCGGATCGCCGAGATCGGCGCCGACCTCGCCCGCGACGGCGAACCCGAGCTCGACGCCTCCGGTGCGGTCGTCGCCCCCGGCTTCCTCGACCTGCACACCCACCTCGACCCGCAGGTGTTCTGGGACCCCGCGTGCGACCCGCAGCCGCAGCACGGCGTCACCACCGCGCTGGTCGGCAACTGCTCGCTCTCGCTGTTCCCGGTCACCGACGAGCAGCGCATCCCGATCGCCGACATGTTCGCCTTCGTCGAGGACGTGCCCGCCGACGCGCTGATCCACCACGTGCCGTGGACGTGGAAGGACTACGCCGGCTACCGCGACGCCATCGACGCACGCGGCGCCGGCGTGAACATCGCCGCGCTCATGGGCCACTCGCCATTGCGGCTCGTGGTGATGGGCGACGACGCGTGGGAGCGCGCCGCGACCCCCGACGAGTGCGCGCGCATGGCCGACATCCTCGACGCTGCGATGGCCACGGGCGCGTGGGGGCTGTCGACGTCGTTCTTCGACGAGGACCGCACCGGCCGCAAGGTGCCGTCGCGCCACGCCGACGACACCGAGCTCGACGACGCTGCTCGACGTGCTCGCCCGACGCGGCCGCGGCCTGGTCGAGTTCGTGCCCGACCTGCTGAGCGCCGACCCCGAGATCGGCATGCACCGCCTCGCGACGCGCTGCGGCGAGCGCGGGATCCCGCTCACGTGGACCGGCTTCACCGCCACCGACGTCAACGGACGCATGGACCGATGGCTCGACCTCACCCGCGACTACCGCGCGCAGGGCGTGCAGCTGTGGCCGCAGCTGTCGCCGCGCACCGTCGACTTCCGCATCAACTGGGACAGCAGCATGATGTTCATGCGCGATGCCCGCGGGGTGGCACCGCGTCGATCCAGGCCCCCGGCGCCGACGCGAAGCGGGCGCTGCTCACCGACCCGGACTGGCGCGACGTCGCCGCGCCGGGAGTGGGACTCCGTCGACAAGTCGATGTTCCCCAACACGCCGCATCGAGCGGGTCCGCATCGTCGAGGTCACCAACCCCGACGACGAGAAGTGGATCGGTCGCTCGCTGGCCGACCTCGTCGCGGCGCGTGGCGGTCACCCGTCCGACGTGCTTCGCCGACTTCGTGCGTCGCCAACGACTGCGCGCCGGGGATCGTCGCCGTCGGCGTGGCCAACGACGACCCCGACCAGGTCGCGAACGGGCTGCTCGACGACGGCGTGCTCATCAGCTCGTCCGACGCCGGCGCCCACGTGCAGATGCTGTGCGCGTCGGGTGACACGACGCTGCTGCTCACCCGCCACGTCCGCGAGCGCGGCGACCTCACGCTCGAGCGCGCGATCCACGAGCTCACCGGCCGTCAGGCCGCAGGCGTTCGGCTTCCGCGACCGCGGGGTGCTCGCCGAGGGCGCCGCCGCCGACCTCGTGGTGTTCGCGCTCGACGAGCTGCACTGGGACGACGACGAGTTCGTCGCCGACCTGCCCGACGGCGCCAAGCGCTTCCGCCGCCCCGAGGGCGGCTACCGGGCCACCGTCGTCGACGGCGTGGCGGTGCAGCAGCACGGTGCGCTCACCGGTGCGCTCCCCGGACGCGTCCTCGACGTCAACGCCTGACACTCGGAGCGCATTCAACGCTCTACGATCCGCCGATGGCCTACGCCTTCGATCCCGAGTTGGCCGAGTTCGCGGCGGTGACCGCGCTCCCGGCACCCACCGATGCCGTCGCGGCACGCGAGATGTCCGAGCAGTACCTCTCGGCGCTGGGCGCCGAGGTCGACACCTCGAACCTCGACGTCGACGACCAGTCGATTCCGGGACCGGATGGTGCGCCGGACGTCGTCGTACGCGTCTACGTGCCGAAGTCGCGCTCCGGCGCGGTGCCCGCGATCGTCTACATCCACGGCGGCGGATTCTTCGTCGGCAGCATCGACTCCGAGCATGCAGGCGCCGCGGCGCTGGCGCGCGAGCTCGGCGTGGTCGTGGTGTCGGTCGAGTACCGGCTCGCACCCGAACACCCCTTCCCCGCCGGCGTCGAGGACTGCTACGCCGCGCTGACCTGGGTGCACCAGCAGGCCGACGAGCTCGGCGTCGACACCGACCGCGTCGCGCTCAGCGGCGCCAGCGCGGGCGGCGGGCTCGCTGCCGGGCTCGCGCTCCTCGCACGCGACCGCAACGGTCCCCGCATCTGCTTCCAGTACCTCGGGATCCCCGAGCTCGACGACCGGCTCGGCACGCCCAGCATGTGCCAGTTCGACGACACGCCGATGTGGTCGCGCCCGGCGGCGGAGAAGAGCTGGGAGTGGTACCTCGGCGACGCCCACGGCCGCGACGACGTGTCGCCCTACGCCGCGCCGGCACGCGCCACCGACCTCGCCGGCCTGCCGCCCGCGTACGTGTCGACGATGGAGTTCGACCCGCTGCGTGACGAAGGCATCACCTACGCGCTGCGCATGTTGCAGGCCGGCGTGTCCGTCGAGTTGCACTCGTTCCCGGGCACGTTCCACGGTTCGGCGATCGTCACCGGCGCCACGGTCACCCGGCGAGAGGGGGCAGAACGCTTGACGGTCTGGCGGCGCGCCCTCGGGCTCGATCCCGTCTGACCGGGCTCAGGGGTCGGCGAGCTCGCCGAGCGCGGCGCCGGGTGAGTGCCACGGCACCTTCGAAGGGGCGGCGGCGCGTTCGCCGTCGGCTCGGGATCGGGCAGGTCCGGTGCGATCGATCGGGCCACCGTCACCCCATAGGGTGTCGCGAAGAGAACGCGTACAGCGGCACCGCGGCCGGACTGTCGGCGCGACGGAGCACGCACAGGCTGACCGTGAGCAGCGCGACCTCGGCATTGGCGAACTCGGCTTGGAGCCGGTCGAGCCGACTGATCAGATGCGGTGCCGCGATGTCCGTGGGGAGCGCGAGGGTGACCACCGAACCCCACGCAGACGTCGACGCGATGATGAAGCTGCGTCGGACTGCTCGGCGAGCTCCTCCCCGACGCAGGGCGTCCAGTGCAGCGACGGGGTCGTCCTCGCGCAGGGAGATGGCGAGGATCGCGTACGTCATCGGCAACCCGGCGAGGCGGGCCGAGGCCGCGGTGTGCACCGCCGCGCGGGCCGTCTCGACGTCGGTGTCCGGGGGCAGGTTCCGGTGCAGGGACCGGTACAGGTAGAAGTTCGCCCGGGCGACGGGCGTGAGATCGGGGATCGCCAGCGCGGTGTCGATGATCTCGACCGGACTCCGCTCGTCGGTGTACCCGACGGCAGCTCCGGCACTCCGATCCCCTCCCCCGGCTTTCCTACGGCAGCCCGGCGTGCGGGACGTCGACCCGGGCGGTGCGGATGGTGCCCGTCGCGGTGCCGACGACGTCTTCGTCGCGGGAGCTGTCGGCGCATACCACGAAGAGCGTGCGGCCGTCGTCACCACCGAGCATGCACGCGAACACGTGCTGACCCGCCTCGATCCGGTCGGTGACCTCGCCCCCTTCCTTGCACGCGCACGACGGCGGTGCCGCGTGCGTCGGCGAACCAGATCGCGCCGTCGGCATCGAGCGTGCAGCCGTCGGGCAGCACGTCGCCGAGCTCGGCCCATACGCGCCGGTCGTGCAGCGTTCCATCGGCGGCGATGGTGAACGCGGTCGCCCGCTTCCCGAAGGTCTCGCCGACGATCAAGGTGCGGCCGTCGGGGGTGATCACCGCGCCGTTCGGGAACTCGAGCCCGTCGGCAGCGACCGAGACCGCACCGTCGGCCGTGACGCGCGCCAACACCGCGGGCCGCATCCCTTCGCCGACGGTGAAGTCGAACCCGAAGTTGCCGACGTACGCGGTGCCGTCGGCGGCGACGACCATGTCGTTGCACCGGCCGGTGGCGACCGCCGAGAGGTCGGCGTGTTCCGCGATCGCACCGTCGGGCTCGACCCGGAGCGACGCGGCGCGACTCCATGGCCACCACCAGGAGGCGCCCGTCGGGGAGCCAACCGAGGCCGCTCGGGAGGTCGTCGAGCTCCAGCTCGACCGTGCGCGACCCCGTCGTCGCCGACGCTCGACACCGTGTGCTGGTGGAAGTCGGAGAACCAGAGGCGGCCGTCGTGCCAGCGCGGCCCTTCGCCGAAGTCGATGCCGCTGACGAACACCGGGAGCCCGGACACCCGGCGAGCCTACGGCTCTACAGTCACGTCCATGCGTGCTGCCGTGTTGAACGAGGACCACGAGCTCGAGGTCACCGACGTCGCCGATCCGTCGCCGGGGCCCGGCGAGCTCGTGCTCGAGGTCACGGCCTGCGGGATCTGCGGCTCCGACCTGAAGCTGCGCCCGTCGATGCCCGCGGGGCTGGTGATGGGCCACGAGTTCTGCGGCGAGATCGTCGCCACCGGCGCCGACACCGATGCCGCGTGGCGGGTCGGCCGGCACGTCACCGCGCTCCCGCTCATCGGGTGCGGTCACTGCCTGGCGTGCCTCGCCGGCGAGCCCGCGCACTGCGAGCAGGCCGACATGGTCGGCGTCGGCGGCAGCCCCGGCGGCTTCGCCGAGTACGTCCGCGTCGACCAGCGGGAGACGGTCGCGCTGCCGGGGGCGCTCGACCCCGCGCTCGGTGCGCTGGTCGAGCCGCTCGCGGTCGGGTTGCACGCGGTCGAGCGCGCCCACATCCGCTCGGGCGACAAGGTGCTCGTCGTGGGCGCGGGACCGGTCGGCCTGTCGGTGATCGCGTGGGCGGCCCGGAGCGGCGCCGGTGAGCTCGTCGTCTCCGATCCGTCCGCCGTCCGTCGTCGAGGCCGCCGAGGAGTTCGGTGCCACCCGCACCGTCGACCCCGAGTCGGAGGCGCTCGAACCGCGGTACGACGTCGTGATCGAGTGCGTGGGCCTTCCCGGGATGACGGACGTCTGCGTCGGCGCGGCGAAGCTCCACGGGCACGTCGTCATCGCCGGCGTGTGCACCAAGCCCGATCCGTACGTCCCGATCGCGGCGCTCATGAAGGAGCTCACGATCGACTTCGTCGTGTACTACACGCGCCGCGAGTTCTTCTCGGTCGCCGACGCGCTCGCGCACGGCACCGTCGACGGCGACGCCGTTCGTGACCAAGCGCGTCGGGCTCGACGGCGCCAACGACGCGTTCACCGAGCTCATCGAAGCCAAGGACCAGCGCAAGATCCTCGTGCTGCCCTGAGCCGGGTGGCTACGGCAACGCGACCGTTGCCGTCGCCGGCACCAGCACGGTGTCGGGCGCATCGTGGTCGACCACCGCGAGCTCCAGATCGACGAACCGCTCGCCGCCCTCGTCGCGCACCGCGGTGACGGTGCCGCGCGCCTCGACGGTCATCCCGCGGTTGTTGGGCGCGCGGAACGAGCACGTCATCGCAGTGATGTGGCCGTCGTCGCCCATCCAGTCGCGCACCAGGTTGTGGAGGTAGGACCACATGAGGTTGCCCATGCCGAACGCACCGGGGAATCCCTGGGCCCGCCCGGCTTCGTCGTCCATGTGGATGGGCACGAACTCGTCGTTGACTGCGGCGTAGCGATTCCAGTTGTGGAATCCGGTCGTGCGCACGAACGGAGGAAGCTCGGTCCCGACGGTGACGGTGTCGCGGTCGACGGCCATGTCAGTACCGGATCAGCGTGCTGCGCGACGTCTTGACCGTCTCACCCCGCTGATTGGTCCAGGTGTCCTCGGTCGTGGTGAAGAGCATGAGCCCCAAGCGTCCTTCCCGTTCGGAGTAGCCCGCGAGGCGGCTCACCGACGTGATGACGTCGCCGGGACGCATGCGCACCCCGTAGTCGACCTCGGTGCCACCGTTGATCAGGTTCGTGGCCCCGGCCGGCTCGAGGCCGAGGGTCTCCTCGGGCGACACGAAGCCGGCCGGCACGCGGGGCGTGGCCGGCGCGTCGGGCTCCGGCTGCGTCATCCACGCGAACGGGTTGAAGTCTTCCGGAGCCACGATGCCGCCGTGCGACGTGGCGGCGGCGTAGTCGGCGTCCCAGAACAGTCGCGGCGCGGGCTCCGGGTAGTAGACCGCGATGGCCCACCGCCGGATGTCGGAGTCGGTGATGGGGAACGACGTGCCGCGCCGCAACTCGAGGCCGACGACGTCGCGCATCTGGGGCGTGATGTGCGTGCGTTCGGGTGTCATCGGGCGCGGAGCTTACGCCGCACCGCGTCAGAGGCGGTACCCGCCGTCGACGCTGATGACCTGGCCGGTGATCCCGGCGCCGTCGTCGGACGCCAGCAACGTCGCCATCCCGGCCAGCTCCTCGGGCTCGAGCACGCGGTGCTGCGCGTTCTCGCGTTCTGCCTTGGCGAGCGTCCGGTCGTCGAGGTCGAGCAGGGACGTGTTGGTCCAGCCCGGGCACAGCAGGTTCACCGTGATGCCCTCGGTGCCGGTGGCCTGCGCCAGCTGCCGGGTGAAGCCGATGAGCCCGTGCTTCGCAGTCGTGTACGCCAACGAGGAGGCGGCGCGCTTCGACGCGCCGGAGCCGATGCTGATGACTCGCCCGTGCTGCTGCTCGCGCATCGCGGGCAGCGCGGCGCGGGTCGTCCACCAGGCCGACGTGAGGTTGAGGGTGAGCGTGTCCTCGAAGCTGGCGTCGTCGCCCGTGAACGGGTCGTGCGCCGTGCCCACCGATCCGCCGACGTTGTTGACCAGGATGTCGATCCGGCCGAACTGCTCGAGCGCCGCGTGCACCGGGCGTCGGGCGTCGTCGCGGTCGGAGGCGTCGGCGACCACCGCGACTCCGGGCGGCGCACCTGCATCGGCGATGCCGGCGAGGACCGCGTCGAGATCGGAGCCGGTGCGGGACGAGATCACGACGGTGGCGCCCTCCCGCGCGAACCGCTGCGCGAGCGCCCGGCCGATCCCGCGGCCTCCGCCCGTGATCACGGCCACGCGGCCCGGGAGCTGCCCCACGGGTCGACCTTATACTCCGCGCCATGGCCTGGGATTTCTCGACCGATCCGGAATTCGCCGCGCAGCTCGAGTGGATGCGCACGTTCGTCGACGAGGAGATCGAGCCGCTGTCGCTCTTCTACGACGACATGACCGACGAGTCGTGGAAGCGCGCGATCGCGCCGCTGCAACAGCAGGTGAGAGACCGCGGCCTGTGGGCCTGCCATCTCGATCCCGAGCTCGGCGGCCAGGGCTACGGGCAGGTGAAGCTCGCGCTGATGCACGAGATCCTGGGTCGCTGCCGGATCGCGCCGAACGTGTTCGGCAACCAGGCACCCGACTCCGGCAACAGCGAGCTGATCGCCATCGGCGGTACCCCGGAGCAGAAGGAGCGGTGGCTGGAACCACTGCTGCGCGGGGAGATCACGTCGTCGTTCTCGTTGACCGAGCCGCACTTCTCGGGCAGCGACCCCACCATGATCGCCACCCGCGCCGAGCGCGACGGCGACGAGTACGTGATCAACGGCCACAAGTGGTTCGCGTCGAACGCGTCCAAAGCCGACTTCATCCTCATGATGGCGGTGACCAACCCGGAGAACCCGCCGCACAAGGCCGCGTCGTTCTTCATCATCCCGCAGGGGACGCCGGGCCTCGACATCGCGCGGGACGTCTTCAACATGGGCCACCCCTACCCCGGTCACTTCCGCTCGGGCGGGCACGCCGAGATCTTCTTGCGCGACTGCCGGGTCCCCGCCGCCAACCGGGTCGGCGCGGAGGGCGACGGCTTCGTCCTCGCGCAGCAGCGGCTCAACGGTGGGCGCATCCACCACGCCATGCGCTGGGTCGGCCAGTGCGAGTCCGCGTTCGACATGATGTGCGAGCGGGCGATCAGCCGCGGCACGAAGGGTGAGCTGCTCATCGAGAAGCAGATGATCCAGGAGATGATCGCCGAGTCGTCGGCCGACATCCGGGCGCTGCGGCTCATGGCACTGCACAGCGCGTGGGTGTGGGACAACGAGGGCGCGTCGAAAGCCCGGCTCGAGATCGCCGAGCTCAAGTTCTGGGGCGCGCGCGTGCTCCACGACGTGCTCGACCGCGCCATCCAGGTGCACGGCGCGCTGGGCTGGTCGATGGACCTCCCCCTCGCCGCCTCCTACGTGATGGCGCGCCAGATGCGCATCGCCGACGGCGCCGACGAAGTCCACAAGTCGTTCGTCGCCAACAAGAAGGCGAAGGCCTACAAGCCGGTGGAGGGCTGGCCGAGCGCGCACGTCCCCACCCGGAAGGCCGAGTTGCGGGCGCGCTTCGCCGAGTACCTCGACAACGAAGCGGCCAATTTCTGATGGCCGCGGAGCAGACCACCCCGGTCGACGTCGCCGAAGCGGTCCCGCCGGAGAAGCTCGGGCCGTGGCTCGCCGAGCGCGTGCCCGGCGCCAGCGGCACGGTCGAGGTCACCCAGCTCGCGGGTGGCTCGTCGAACCTCACCTTCCGGGTGCGCGACGGTGAGCACGACTGGGTGCTGCGGCGTCCGCCGCTCCACGGTGTCCTCGCGACGGCGCACGACATGGGCCGGGAGCACCGGGTGCAGTCGGCGCTCGAGGCGACCGACGTCCCGGTCGCCCCGCAGGTGGTCGAGTGCACCGACGACTCCGTCATCGGCGCGCCGTTCTACGTGATGCAGCGGCTCGACGGGGTGGTCTACGACGATGTCGACGCGACTGCCGGGCTGACCGAGGAGCAGGGCCTCGCCGCGTCGTACGAACTCGTGGACGTGCTCGCGCGACTGCACGCGATCGATCCCGACGCGATCGGCCTGGGCGACTTCGGTCGCCCCGCCGGCTACCTCACCCGTCAGGTGGCGCGCTGGCAGACCCAGTGGGAGAAGTCGAAGACCGTCGAGGTACCCGCGATCGACGAGGTCGGCGCGCGGTTGGAGCGGTCGGTGCCGCCCGAGCGTCGCCACGGGATCGTGCACGGCGACTACAGCTTCAACAACACGATGTTCGGCGCCGACGACCCGACGCGCATGCAGGCGATCCTCGACTGGGAGATGTCGACGCTCGGCGATCCGCTCACCGACGTCGGGATGGTCGCGGTCTACTGGGGCGCGGTCGGCGAACTGATGTGGCGGTCCCGAAGCCCCCAGGCGCATCGCGCCAATGCCGGCTTCCCCGACGTCGACACGCTGCTCGACCGGTACGCGACGAGCAGCGGTACCGACCTCGGCGAGATCGACTTCTACCGCGCGCTCGCGACCTACAAGTTGGCGGTGATCTCGCAGGGCGCGGTGAAGCGTGCGACCACTGCCGATCCCGAGCGCGCCGAGCGCGTCACCGAGACCGTTTCCCTGCTCGCCGACATGGCCCTCGAGCTCTCCGCGAGGTACGCATGACGCTGGCCAGCCCGAACGACTTCGACGCGTACGGCGACTACGCCCCGCCGCCCGGCGCCTACGAGCAGCGCGGTGACATCGCCACGCTCGTGTACCCGATCGACGGGCGCATCACCGACGACGGCTCGTCGCCGTTCCGCGCCGAGGCCGGTCGCTACCACCTCTACTACTCGTACTACTGCCCGTGGGCGCAACGCCCGATGATCGCGTTGAAGCTGCGCGGCCTCGACGGCGTGATCACGTCGTCGGCGGTCGATCCCGTCCGCGACGGCCGGGGCTGGGCCTTCCGCGAGGGTCGCGGCCACGGTCCCGACCCGGTGAACGGCTTCCCGCTGTTGCGCGACGCGTACCTCGCCACCGACCCGGCCTTCGACGGCCACATCTCGGTCCCTGCGTTGTGGGACCGCGCGACGCACCAACTGGTCAGCAACCACTACGTCACCATGACCGTCGACCTCGAGACCCGGTTCGCCGACTGCGCCGATCCGTCCGTCGACCTGCTTCCCGACGCGCACCGCGACGAGATCCACGCGACCAACACCGAGATCGTGACGACGCTGGCGACCGCGGCGTACGCGGCGATGGCCGTCGGCACCCAGGCGCAGTACGACGCGGTGAGCGACCGCGTGTACGCGGCCTTGGACCGGTTCGACGCCCGCCTCGCCGATCGGCGGTTCCTCGTCGGCGACGGGATCACCGACGCCGACCTGCTGCTCTACGTGCAGCTGGTGCGCTTCGACCTCGTCGCCGTGCCGCTCGGTCGCCTCACGCGTCGCCGGTTGGTCGACCACCCCAACCTCTGGGCCTACGCCCGCGACCTCTACCAGCGGCCCGCGTTCCGGGAGACCACCGACTTCGACCACATCGCCCGGGGCACGTTCGGCACCGGTGCCGGGATCCGCACGAACCGGATCGTGCCCGCGACGCCCGACTCCGACTGGGACGCACCCCACGGCCGCGACGCCCTCGGTTAGAGGAGCCTCGCCAAGCTGAGCTCGTGACCGTCGGGGTCGCGGAGGTGGAAGTAGCGCTCGCCCCACGGCGCGTCCGACGGCGCCATCTCGGGTTCGTACCCGTGGTCTCGCGCCCGGGCGTACGTGGCGTCGACGTCGGCAACCCAGAAGATGACGCGGCCCCAGATCGCGGGCACCGGGGCGTGCTCGGGGTCGAGTTGCAGGTTGAGGAAGCCGTCACCGGCGCGGTAGGTGGTGAACGGCGCGTCGGGACCGCCGACGACGACCTCGAACCCGAGCGCGTCGTAGAACGCGAACGAGCGCGCCATGTCGGCGGTCACCAACGTGACCACGTTGAGCATCTCGATGTCGCTCAACCAGCTGCCCAGGCCGTCGCGTCGGCGAGCTGCGACGGGGGGAACACCTTCATCCCGTTGGGCGCCAGCCAGCTGAACGCGTGAGTGAGGTGGCGCATCCAATCACGGTCGGTGACGAGCGCCACCCGGCCCCATCCCTTGAAGTGCGAGAAGCCGTACTTCGTGTCGTCCCACAACGCACCGGCAGCGAACCCGTCGAAGCGCTCGCCGGCGACGAACACCACGTTCACGTGCTCGTGCTGCGCACGCGCTGCGTCGAACGCGGGGATCAGCACCGTCTCGTAGTCGTGCGCGGTCACCTCCCCCACCGCCTCGACCCCCACGACACCCTCCGGGAGCCCGTCGAGCACCTCGATCATGTCTGACTCCTTCGGGTCGGTCGGTCGTTCGGTCCCAGTGTCGCGTGCGAGGCTGGCGGCATGCCGAAGGACCCCGCCGAAGTCGTCACCCCGATCCTCGACGGCCTGCTCGCCCCGGGCGAACAGCTCCGGGGTTGGTGTCTGGGCACCGAGCAGCGCGCGTTCAGCGGGCACACCACGATCCTCGGGATCACCGACCAACGACTCGTGCTGCAGGCGGTCGACCGCAAGTTCCGCCCGAAGGACGACGCCCTGTCCATCCGCCCCGGGGAATTGGCGAAGGCCGACGCCGAAGGCGCCGGCAGCGACTGGTGGACGACCACCGCGGTGATCATGGATTCCGCCGCGTTGAAGGTGAAGTTCGAGACGGCTGCGGGCGAGAAGCGCACGCTCACCATGATGCGGGGCACGGGGATGTTCGGGCAGCTCGGGGGCGGCGAAACCCAGCAGCAGGGGATCGAGGCACTCGCCGCGTGGCTAGGCGCCGCCCGCTGACGGTGCGGCGTCGGCGACCGGCTCGCCGGCGACGAGACCGAGCGGGATGACGCCCGCCCACACCGGGAGGTCGAGGTCGTCGGGGTCGTCGACCGGACCCCCGGTGCGGACCTTGACCGATCCCTCGGCGATCGGCACGCGCAGCACGAGCGTCTGGCGAAGCTCGCTCGCGTTCGCCGGCCGCGCGGCCGCGCTGCGCCCGGGCAGTGACTTCTCGACCACCGCGTCGAACGCGGCGCGCTTCTCGGCCTCGCCGTCGACGCGATCCGCGACGCCGTAGAGCACCACACAGCGGTAGTTCATGGAGTGGTGCATGGCCGAACGCGCCAACACCAGACCGTCGAGCAGTGTGACCGTGACGCACACGTCGGCATCGTGTGACACGCGCAGCATCGCGTTCCCAACGGCACCGTGGAGGTAGAGGGCGTCGTCGATCCGTCCGTACGTCATGGGAAGAACCCGCGGCGTGCCGTCGACTACGAAGCCGACGTGCGCCACGTACGCCTCGTCGAGCACCGCGTACGCCAGCGCGCGGTCGACGCTGCCGCGATCGGCGCGCCGGCGGACGGAGCTGCGGGGGGTGGCGACGAGCGGATCGGCCATCGCGCCATCGTGCCAGCCGGACCACGCGGTCAGCCCGCCGATTTCGCGGCGCGCGCCTCCCCCATGTCCTAGGTCTCGTCGATCGTGCGACCCTTGGTCTCCGCGGAGCAGCTTCCACGCGAACACGAACACGAGCAGGCACATGAAGGCGAAGAGCCCGAACGTGCCTGACTCCCCGAGCCGGTTCGTGAGGCTCAGGAAGAACTGGTCGGCGAAGCAGATCGCGATCGTGGTGAGCGCGAGGCCCATGCCGACGAGTCCCGTGAGCAGCAACGCGTGGCGGAAGTCCGCGTTCCCCTCGACCGGCACGGGGAAGTTAGCCCGCTCCCGCCCGCGAAACCCGGACCGCGGTGACCAGGCAGCGCGGCGCACCGACGGTGAACTCGGCGCCCTCGGTGTCACCGTCGACGCGCGCGACCGTGAACCCCGCATCGCCCAGCGCAGCGACGACCTCGCGGCACGTCATCACGCGGTGACCGACGCGCCTCTCGGCGCGCTCACCGCCCCGTTCGAGGACCATGTCGGTGACGAGGGTGGACGTCGAGCGCGTGGTACCGGTGGCGGTTGGTGAGGGCGACGTCGCCCACCGCGTAGCGGTCGGCCTCGCCCGCGAGCTCGAGGTGCGGGAGCAGCGTCTCGGCGACGGTGGCCGCGTCGATGACGAGCCGCGCACCGTCGACCAGCACCGCCGCCGCCCCGGAGAGGAACCGCGCCGTGTCGACGGGACCGAGGTACCCGAACGAGTTGCCCATGCAGTACGCCCCGTCGAAGCGGGCGCCGGGTGGGAGCGCAAACGGCAGGTCGCGCATGTCCCCGAGCACGGCGGTGATCCCGGGCAGCGCGGCGTCGCGCAGCGGCTCGAGGGCGTCGGGCGCGAAGTCGATCGCGGTGACCCGATGACCGCGGGCCGCGAGCCGGCGCGCCAACCGGCCCCGGCCCGACGGGACGTCGAGCAGGTCGGCGGGGCGGCCCTCGCGTAGCTCGAGGCGGGCTGCGAGCCACGCCGCCTCGGCGTCAGAGGCGTCCGGGGGGAGCAGCGCATCCCACACGTCGTGGGCGAGCGCGTCGAAGAAGGTGTCGAACCATTCGGACACTGGAACCGTTCCTTTCGGGAACGGCGCGCGTCTACGGGGATTCGGGCGCGCGCCGAGGGACTGCGATCATGGGAATCGATCGGTGGTCACCACGGCGCCCTCGGGTCGAGCCGACGTACGCGGTGAGAATACGTCAGACTCGGGCGCATGACGGGACTGTTGTTGACCGGGCTCGAGGACAAGGTGGCGGTCGTCACCGGTGCGGGGCGCATGCGCTCGATCGGCCGGCCCATCGCCGTCGAGCTGGCCCGCGCCGGTTGCGACGTCGTGCTCACCGGCACCGGGCGCGCGCCCGAGCGCTACCCCGAACACGAGAAGGATGCCGACTGGCGCGACATCGAATCGGTCGCCGACGAGGTGCGTGCCCTCGGCCGGCGCGCGCTCGCCGTCGTCAGCGACGTGTCCGACCCCGACGCGGTCGACGCGCTCGCGCAGCAGGTCGTCGACGAGTTCGGGCGCGTCGACATCGTCGTGAACAACGCCGCGTCCGCACGCGGTGACGACCGCGTGCCGATCGTCGACCTCCCGATCGACGAGTGGCGCACCGTCATCGACGTCAACCTCAACGGCACCTTCTACATGAGCCGCGCCTTCGGGCAACGTCTCGTCGCGCAGGGCGATGGCGGCAGCATCATCAACATCTCGTCGATCGGCGGGAAGATGATGGCCGCGCGCACGGCCGCGTACTCGGCGTCGAAGGCGGCCATCCACGCGTTGACGTGCGCGATGTCCGGGGAGCTCGGGAGCGCCGGCATTCGCGTCAACGCCATCTGCCCGGGCATCATCGACACCTTCCGCCTCGACGACATCCCCCGCGGCGAGGCGTTCGACACCATGGTCGCCCGCCAGATCCCCCTGGGCCGCCCCGGCGCGGGCGAGGACATCGCCTGGATGGCGGTCTACCTCTGCTCCGACCAGGGGTCCTGGATCACCGGCCAGCTGTACACCGTCGACGGCGGGACCCTGCCCGGCCGCTGATCCGCCTGACGGAGGTCCGGCGTGTCAGGTCAGCGCGGGGTCGGGACCGACACGAGCTCGGGCGTGAGCGCGGCGATGTCGTGGGCGCCGATGAGCGCCATGATCCGGCGCACGTCGGCGTCGAACATCTGGAGCACGTGGTCGACACCCCGCTCTCCCCCGGCGCCGAGCCCGTAGAGGTACGCGCGCCCAGCCATGCACGCGCGGGCGCCGAGTGCCACCGCCTTCACGATGTCGCTGCCCCGCCTCACGCCACCGTCGCAGATGATCTCGATGCGGTCGCCCACCGCGTCGGCGACCGGCGCGACCAGATCGATGATCGCGGGCGCGGAGTCGAGCTGGCGGCCACCGTGGTTCGACAACGCGATGGCGTCGATCCCCTCGTCGGAGGCGATGACCGCGTCAGCGACGGTCTGGATCCCCTTGATCACGATGGGGCCGTCCCAGATCGAGCGCAACCACTCGGCGTCGCGCCAGGTGAGCCCGGGGTCCATCTGACTCGAGATGTAGTCGGCGAGCGAGACCGCGGTGGAGCCGTCGCCCACGTGCTCGCCGGCGACGTTGGCAAAGCGGATGGGCTCGCCGCGCACGAACTTCCACGTCCAGCTCGGGTGGATGGCACCGTCGAGCAACGTGTCGAAGCCGATCTTGGGCGGCAGCTCGAACCCGCGACGCACGTCGCGCTCACGCCGGCCGTGCACGGTCAGGTCGACGGTGAAGACCAGGGCCTCGTAGCCGGCGACGGACGCGCGCTTCACCATCTCCTCGACCAGGCCACGATCGCGGAACATGTAGAGCTGGAACCACTTGCGGCCGTCGCTGACCTCGGCGACCTCCTCGATGGAGCGGGTGCCGAGCGTGCTCAGCGTGTACGGGAGACCGGCCCGGTTCGCGGCGCGGGCGACCGCGAGCTCACCGTCGGGATCGGCGATGCGGGTGAAGCCGGTCGGCGCGAGCACCAGCGGGAACGGGAGCGGACGCCCCAGGAGGGTCGTCGACGGATCGGGCGCACCCACGCCCCGGAGGATGCGCGGGTGGAAGCCGATCCGGCGGAAGGCGGCCGAGTTCTCGGCCAGGGTGTGCTCGTCTTCGGCGCCGCCGTCGATGTAGTCGAACACGCCACGGGGCAGCCGGCGCCGGGCCATGACACGCAGATCGTGCACGTTCGCCGCGCGCGCGAGGCGACGCTCGACGGGGTCGAGCTCCAAGCCGCGGAACCGCATCACCGACCGCAGTGTTTCGATCATCGGACGAATGCTAGAAGAGGGTCCGACCAACTTGGGGAGTCCAGCGTGGGAAAGCTGCCAGATCGCGTCGCGGTGATCACCGACGCGGGCGACGGCATCGGTCGGGGCATGGCGCGCCGGTTCGCGAGCGAGGGCGCCAAGGTCGTGGTCGCCGAGCTCGACGAGACGAGCGGTCCTGGGGTCGTCGACGAGCTCGCCACCGACTTCGGGGCCGATGCCGTCTACGTTCGGACCGACGTCGGCGTGAAGGACGACAACCTGGCGATGATCGGCGCCGCGGTCGACCGCTACGGGACCGTCGACATCCTGGTCAACAACGCGTGGGGCGGCGGAGGCGGCCTCGGGCGGGTCGAGTACAAGACCGACGAGACCATGGACCACGCGCTGCGGGTCGGGTTCCTCGGGCCGATGTGGGCCATGCAGACCGCGTTCCCGATCATGAAGGCGAAGGGGTACGGGCGCATCATCAACATCTGCTCGCTCAACGGCGTGAACGCGCACATGGGCACCGTCGACTACAACACCGCCAAGGAGGCGCTCCGCACGCTGACGCGCTCGGCGGCGCGTGAGTGGGCGCCCACGGGCGTCGTCGCCAATGTGATCTGCCCCGGCGCGCTGACCGCGTCGGCCAGCGCGGTCTTCGCCGAGCACCCGGAGCTCGAGGCGCAGGCGGCGGCGTCGATCCCGATGGGGCGGCTCGGCGACCCCGAGGAGGACATCGCACCGATCGCGGTGTTCCTGGCCAGCGAAGACTGCCGCTGGATGACCGACAACACGCTCTTCGTGGGTGGCGGAACCCACATCAACGGTTCGGCGTGGGCACCTCAGCTGCCCGAGGACGCGTAACGCGTCAGGAAGGAACTCTCATGGAACGATTCCAGGACCGACGCATCATCGTGACCGGCGGCGGCTCCGGCATCGGACGCGCCACCGTGCTGCGCCTGCTGCAGGAAGCGGGCACCGTCCACACCGTCGACGTCGACGAGCCCGGTCTCGTCGCTACGGCCGAGCTGGCCGACGCCGAAGGCATCGGGAAGCGTCTCACCACCGCAGTGCTCGACATCTCCGACGAGCAGGCCGTCGACACTGGTGTGCGCGCGACCGTCGAGCGCCTCGGCGGACTCGACGTGCTCGTGAACGCGGCCGGGATCTTGCGCGCCGCCAGCACCCACGAGTGCACGCTCGAGATGTGGAACCAGGTGGTCAACGTCAACCTGACCGGCACGTTCCTCATGTGCCGGGCCGCGATCCCGGCCCTGCTCGAATCAGACCACGCGGCGATCGTGAACTTCAGCTCGACGTCGGCGGCGTTCGGTCACCCGTACATGGCTGCGTACGCGGCGAGCAAGGGTGGCATCGACGCGATGACGCACTCCCTCGCGGTCGAGTACGGCAAGCGCGGGATCCGCGTCACCGCCGTCGCCCCCGGCAGCATCCAGAGCGGCATCACCGAGACGACCGGCGGCATGCTCCCGTCCGACGCCGACTGGGGCCTCTTCACGAAGATGTCGCCGATGCTGGCCGAGGGGTTCGCGCCACCCGACGTCGTGGCGTCGGTCATCGCCATGCTCGCCTCCGACGACGGCCGCTTCGTCACCGGCACCGCTGTCCGCATCGACGGCGGCGCCCACGCCTGACGCCTTCCACCCAGCCCCCCAAGTTGCGTCGCTCGTACGTGCATTACACGTCACAACGACGCAACCGCCCCGGGGGGGGGTGAGGGTCAGGGCGTGGTGAGGTCGGCGTCGAAGGTGTAGCGGTTCGAGGTGGCGCAGTCGAACGTGCCCTTCTTCGTCGGGTAGACCCGGGCGAACTTGCCGTTGTTCCACTTCACCAGCATGAAGCAGCTCGACGGCACCTTCCCACCGATGTTCACCGCGCCGACCATGCCGTTGGCGTCGAACTCGGTGATGTTCTTCAGCGCGGAGAGCAGTGACGAGCGCGTGAGACCGCCCGACGATTTGTTCGCGGCGTCGGCCGCCTGCTGGAACGCCAGCACCGCCTCGAAGCCGTAGACCGCGAACGCGTTCGCGTTGTCCTTGCCGACGTACTTGAGGAAGCTCGCCAGCGTCGGGTTCGCACTCGCCTCCTCGAAGGGCAGGAAGCCGAGGTCGACGTACTCGCCGTTCATGACGTCGCCCGCCGTCGACATCGCCTCCTGGTCGTAACAGGCGCTCGTGCACTGCCAGACGACGCCCGGATCGGTGAGGCCCTGCACCGCCGCCTCTTGCCGGAAGAGCACGGCGCCCGGGGCGGCCAGGCCGTTGTCCGACCAGTTCGAGCCGTCGGACTTCATCTTCGCGATGATCGTGGTGAACGCGCTCTGCGTGTCGCGATTCGAGAGCACCGGCATGCTGGTCACGTCGATGCCGGCGTGTTGCGCAGCCTTGCTCAACACGTCGGTCGAGCGCGCCGCGTCGGCCGAGTCGTTGGTCTTGATGAACGGCCCGTTCAGGTCCTTGTGCTTCGACGCCAGGTACTTGAACGGACCCTGGTTGCCGCGGTACGTCTGCGGCGTCTTGCCGACGGTCGAACAGTCGATCATCGACGGGGTGACGGGGAACGAGACCGCCGCGCACGCCTCCGGCGTCCCGAGGACGATCGCACCGATGTCGGGCAGGCCGGTCGTCGCGCCCGCCTTGTCCTTGCAGCCGACCATGTCGTCGAGCCCGGTGAACAGCGCGGTCGCGGTGCCCACCATCGCGAGGTCCTGCGAACAGGCGGTGATGATGGCGTTGCGGGTCTCGTTCGGGTTGAGCTTCGAGTCGATGAAGTCGACCTTCAACTTCCGGCCCGCGACCCCGCCGTTGGCGTTGACGTACTTCGCGCCGGCCTGCGCGCCGTCGACCACGCCCTTGAACACGTTCGGCGCGATCGGGTTGTCGACATCGGCGATCACGGCGACGGTGATGGTCGACGCGGTGACGCCGACCTCCGAGGCGGTCTTCGCGGCACGCCCGACGCCCGCGCCCGCGGGCACGGTGGCGACGACGGCCAGGGCCAGGACCGCGACGAGCACGGCCGAAGTACGACGGAAGTTGAGCACGGTGTCCCCCCGGAGCCCGTAGGAAGGGCCGAGGGTATTAACCACCTGTGCTTATGTCAAGCAGGCGACCAGGCCGCCACCGCGGCGGCGACCATCGCCACCAGGTTCTCGACGAACGCCTCGTCGTCGAGCTGGTGACGCGACGGGTGCCCGGGGCGCTCGAGCGCCCGGGCCCGGTCGGCCACGGCCCGCAGGATGAACGACGTGATGAGGCTGAAACGCTCGTCGACGAGGTCGGCGCGCACGACCGGGATCCGCGCCGCGAGCAGCGTGTACACCTCGTTCCCCCCGGTGCGCGCGAGCACCGACTCCAGCTCGGGGCTGAACCGGGCCGGGTCCTCACCCGCGAGCTCGGCCACGATCAGCAGGCACGCACGTCCCCGCCACCCGCTCGCGGCCAGCTCCGCCGCCGGTCGCACGATCGCCTCGACCACCGCGCCGACGTCGTCGTCGGGCGTCGCCATGGCCTTGGCGAGCAGCTCGCCCTCACGGTGGGCCAGGAACTCGACGTGGCGCTCGAGCACCGCGCACAGCACGTCTTCGCGGGTGCCGAAGTGGTAGCGCAGGGCGGCGCGGTTGCGCTGCCCCGCGCGCCGGGTCACCTCGATGAGCGACGCGTTCCAGACGCCGTGCTCGGCGAACTCGTGCGCGGCGGCATCGAGGAGTCGCTCGCGGGTCGCCGACGCGTCGGGAGGCACCGGGCAATGGTAGAGCGGTGCGGCACTGGCTAGGTTGTTCTCAGTACAACAACGGGGGATGAGCATGACTGCCAGCGACTACATCCAGATCACCCATCGCGAACTGCCGTACGAGACGTTCGACTCCGACAACCACCTCTACGAGAACCGCGACGCGCTTACGAAGTTCCTGCCGCGCGAGTACGAGGGCGTCGTCAAATACGTCGACATCAACGGGCGCACCAAGCTCGCCATCCGCGACAAGATCTCCGACTACATCCCCAACCCGACGTTCGGGAAGGTCGCGAAGCCCGGCGGCTCCGGCTTCGACGTCACCAAGGGCGGTGGTGGGTTCGGCAACGCGGCGAGGGGCCTCGGGAAGCTGGTGGCGATGCCGAGCCCCGACGCGTTCTTCGATCCCGAGCCGCGCCTGGAGCTCATGAAGGAGATGGGCATCGACCGTACGCTGCTGTGGCCGACGCTTGCGAGCGCGCTCGAGGAGCGCATGACCGACGATCCCGACGCGGTGTGCGTGGTCATCCATGCGCTGAACGAGTGGATGCACGAGCACTGGAGCTACGTGTACTCGGATGCGATCTACAGCACGCCGATCATCTCGCTCGCGGTGCTCGAGCGCGCGCTCGAGGAGCTCGAGTACATCCACGAGCGCGGGGCCAAGATCTTCCTCATCCGCGTGGCGCCGGTCCCGACGTGGAAGGGCCGCAAGTCGTTCGCGCTGCCGGAGTTCGACCCGTTCTGGGAGCGGGTGCAGGAGCTCGACCTCGTGGTCGGCATGCACTCGGGTGACTCGGGCTACACGCGCTACACGAACGAGTGGGAGGGCCTGGGCGACAACGAGATGAGCATCGCCAAGAACGCCCGCCGCGCGAACCCGGCCTTCCTGACGCTGTCGTCGGAGAAGGACAACCTCGTCGACGCGATGGCGTCGATCATCGGCCACGGGCTCGCGACCCGCTTCCCGAAGCTGCGGTTCATGCCGGTGGAATACTCCAGCCGCTGGATCCGACCCTTCTACCGGAAGCTGCAGCGCGCCTACGACGAGACTCCCGTCCTGTTCGACGAGAACCCGGTCGAGGTGTTCAACCGCAACGTGTGGGTGCACGCGTTCCACGAACCCGACCCGAAGGGGCTCATCGACCTCGGCATCCCCGTCGACCACATCATGTTCGGGTCCGACTTCCCGCACCCGGAGGGCATGGAGGACCCGCTCGCGTACTCCGAGGTCGTGCAGGACCTCCCCTTCGACCAGCAAGCCCTCGTCATGGGCGGTTCGCTGGCCAAGGCCATGAAGGTCGGCGCGTACGCCTGAGCGCGAGCGATGACCGATGACGACGAGTTCATCGACGCGGTCCCGGCCGACTACCTCGAGCCGGGCGAGACCGCGACGGTGGACGTCGACGGCGTGCCGGTGACGGTCGCGAACGCCGGCGGCACCTGGTGCGCGTTCGAGAGCACGTGTCCGCACCAGGCGACGCCGCTGGGCGGGATCCCGCTCACCCGGAACGTGCTCCTGCGGTGTCCCGAACACGGATCGATGTTCGACGTGACGACCGGACAGTGCGTCTTGCCCTCCGACGACGGCTGGTCGGGGCAACTCCGCACCTACCGCACGGAGGTCGTCGACGACGTGGTCCGGGTCTCGCTGCGCTGACCGTCCCGGATGGACTCCGACCCGCCTTTCTGACAGTGTGTCAGATTCCAGTCGCCGCACCTCCTGGGGGGATGTGATGGAGTTCGGGATCTTCGTTCAGGGGTACACGCCGCAGTTCCGCCGCGACGCCGATCCCGAGGCCGAGCACCACGCGCTGATGAACGAGCTCGAGCTCGTGAAGGCCGCCGACGAAGCCGGCTTCAAGTACGTGTGGGCCACCGAGCACCACTTCCTCGACGAGTACTCGCACCTCTCGGCCAACGAGGTCTTCCTCGGGTACCTCGCCCACTCCACCGAGAACATCCACCTCGGCTCGGGCATCTTCAACCCGCTCCCCCAGGTGAACCACCCGGCGAAGGTCGCCGAGAAGGTCGCGATGCTCGACCACCTCTCCGGCGGTCGCGTCGAGTTCGGCACCGGCCGCGGCGCGGGCAGCCACGAGATCCTCGGCTTCCTGCCCGAGATGAAGGATCTCTCCGGCACGCGCGAGATCTGGGAAGACGTCATCCGCGAGTTCCCGAAGATGTGGACGCAGGACACCTACGAGGGCTACGAGGGCAAGTACTGGTCGCTGCCGCCGCGCAAGATCCTGCCCAAGCCGTATGTGAAGCCGCACCCGCCGATGTGGTACGCCGCTGGCAACACGTCGAGCTACGCGATGGCCGCCCGCTACGGGCTCGGTGTGCTCGGGTTCTCGGTCGGCAGCATCGACGAGCTGGCGCCGGTGCTCGAGGCATACAAGCGCGAGATCGTGAACGCCGAGCCGATCGGCGAGTACGTGAACGACAACGTGATGGTCACCAGCGTGGCGTTCGTCGCCGAGGACCGCGAGGCTGCGGTGAAGGCCATGGTCGGGGGTCGGCTCTCGTACCTGCAGAGCAACGTGTTCCGCTACCACGACACCTTCCCGCACCCCGACTGGGCGCCGCAGTGGCCCGAGCTGCTCCCCGACCCGACCGCCGACGAGGTCCGGGCCGCGCTCGGGACCCCGGGCAACGTCGTGGGCGACCCGGACGACGCGCTGAAGGCGTGCCAGGAGTGGGCCGACGCCGGCGTCGACCAGCTCTCCTTCGGCCAGGGCATGGCCACCCAGGAGGAGGCGCTGGCGACCATCCGCCTCATCGGCGAGCACGTCATCCCCAAGCTCGACACCGATCCCGAGCACCGCACCAGCCGGTTCCGGCGCGAAGCCGGGACCAGCGCCTGACCCCCCGAACCGAAGGAACCTCATGAGCAACCCGTTCAGCTACGAGAACAAGCGCGTCGTCGTCACCGGCGGCGCCACCGGCGTCGGCGCGGCCCTGCTCGACGTGCTCGCCGAGCTCGGCACGGCCCACGTGACCGTGCTCGACATCAAGGCGCCGTCGGGCCCGCACCAGACCTTCCTGCAGACCGACCTCTCCGACGTGAAGGCGGTCGACGCCGCCATCGCCGCGATCGACGCCCCGGTCGACGTGCTGTTCAACAACGCGGGCGTGGCCGACACGCTGCCGTCGGAGACCGTGTTCAAGGTGAACGTGCTCGCCCTGCGGCGGCTGACGGAGGGCCTGCTCGCCCGCATCCCCGAGGGTGGCGCGGTCGTGAACACCGCATCGATCGCGGGCAACCAGTGGCCGACCCGGCTCGAGATGATCACCGAGCTCATGGGGATCGAGGGCTGGGACGAGGCACTGGCGTGGTACGACGGCCGTGACCTCGGTGTCGAGCCCTACTTCTTCTCCAAGGAGTGCGTGCAGGTGTACACGATGCAGTTCTCGCGCACCGCGATGGCGCGTGGCGTTCGCATCAACAGCGTGTGCCCGTCGCCGATCGACACTCCCCTGCTCGACGACTTCCGCAAGACGATGACCGACCAGGTGATCGACTGGAGCGTGGCGCAGGGCAACGGGCAGCTCGTCACCGGTCGTCAGGTCGCAACGGTGCTCGCGTTCCTCGGCGCCGAGGCGGCGTCGCACGTGAACGGCGTGAACCTGCTGGTCGACGCTGGCTTCACCGCGGCGATGACGACCAACCAGGTCGACTTCGCCGGCCTCGCCTGACCGGCGTCGTACCTCCACCATGAGCACCGTCACCCTCGAACAGCCGAGCGAGGCGGTGCGCATCATCCGTCTCGACCGCCCGGAACGGCTCAACGCGATCACTTTCGAGCTGGTCGCCGACCTGCACGACGCGCTCGACGCCGTCGCCGGCGACGAGTCGTGCAAGGTCGCGGTGCTCACCGGCGCGGGCCGTGGGTTCTGCGCGGGCCTCGACCTGCAGGACTTCGGCGCCCCGCCGTCGGCCGGTGAGCACCCGCACTACCCCGCGGGCACCACCGGCCAGTCGTTCATGTCCAACCTCACCCAGCACATCCGGGCGACGCCCCAGATCGTGGTGGCTGCGGTGAACGGCCCCGCGTTCGGTGGTGGCTTGTCGCTGTCGCTGGCGTGCGATCTCCGGGTGGCGGCGCGCTCGGCGGCGTTCTGCTCCGCGTTCATCAAGACCGGGCTCACCGGCACCGACATCGGCGTCACCTATCTCCTGCCACGCCTCATCGGTGCGGCGCGCGCGTTCGACCTCATCGTCACCGGCCGCACCGTCGATGCCGACACCGCCGAACGTCTGGGCATCGTGTCGCAGGTGTTCGACGACGACGGCTTCCTCGACGCCGCGCTCGGCGTCGCCGACGGGATCGCCGCCTACACCGGCATCGGCCTGCGCATGACCAAGGAGGTCATGTGGGCGAACCTCGACACACCGAACATGGCCGCGTGCATCGCGCTCGAGAACCGCAACCAGGAGATCGCCGGGAAGTCGACCGAGGTGCAGGAGTACATGCGCGCCTACAGCGGACGCGTCACCCGTAAGCACAACAGCTAGCTCGAGCCCGCGGCTTTCTGCTCGATGAGCTCGAGCAGGTAGCCGTCGGGATCGCGTACCGAGCGCGAACTTCATCCCGAACTTCTTGATCTCCCACGGTTCCTTCACCGGCTCGCCGCCGTGCGTGCTGGCGCGTTCGTAGACCGCGTCGATGTCGTCGGTGAGGAGCACGATCTTCTCGAACCCGTTGCCCGGCACCGGCGCGTCGGTGCGGTCGGCGTGCTTCACCAGGAGGATCGCGATGCGGTCGTCGGCGCCGCCCACGAGCACCTCGTGGAGCTCACCGAGGTCGATCTTGGTCTTCTCTTCCAGGCCGAGCGCGTTCGTGTAGAACTCGACCGACCGGTCGAGGTCGCTCACGTTGATCCCGAAGCCGGAGAGGTGCGTGCCGTTGGCCATCGGCGCAGGACTCTACAGCGGACCGATCTCGTGAGGCCCGCGGCGGCGCCGGCGACGGGATACGTTGCGCGGATGACCACCTCCGGACCGCTGCAGGGCATCCGCATCCTCGATCTCTCGATCGCCGCCACGGGCCCGTACGCGGTCGCGCTGCTCGCCGACCAGGGCGCCGAGGTGGTGAAGGTCGAACGGCCCGGGTTCGGGGAGATCGGGCGCTGGATCGGCATCCAGGTGAACGGCATCAGCGCGCTCTACCAGGTGTGCAACCGCGGCAAGCGGTGCGTCGCGGTGAACCTCGACGATCCCGCGGGTCGTGAGATCGTGCGCGAGCTCGCGGCGCGCAGCGACGTCGTGGTGCAGAACTGGCGGCCCGGCGTGGCCGAGAAGCTCGGTGTCGGATACGACGACCTGCGGCGAGACGACCTCGTGTACGTGTCGATCTCGGGGTTCGGAAACGTTGGGCCGTACGCGCTCAAGGGCGCCTACGACACCGTGATCCAGGCCTACGGCGGGATCGGCTGGAGCCAGGGCGGCACCGGCGAACCGGAGTTCGTGCGTCAGGTGCTGGCCGACAAGGTCACCGCGCTCAGTGCGTGCCAGGCGATCACGTCGGCGTTGCTCGCGCGCGAGCGCGGCCACGGCGGCCAGCACGTGCACCTGTCGATGCTCGACGCGGTCGTCTCGTTCCTGTGGGTCGATGGCGCGGGCAACGACACCCTGCTCGACGGCGACGGCTCGCAGCCCGCGAGCTTCTCGGCGGGTGCGCGCCCGTTCCGGTTCACCGACGGCTGGGCGGTCGCCACCCCCACCGCGAACTCCGACTTCTTCGGGATGTGCAAGGCGTTCGGCGTCGACGGCTGGGACGACCCGCGTCTCGCGTCACCGTCGCTGCGGCAGCAGAATGTCGACGTGAGCCGAGCGCTCACCGAACGGTGCCACGAAGCGGCGACGACGATGACCACCGCCGAGGGCATGGCCCGCATGGAAGCCGAGCGGGTGCCGTGTGGCGTCGTCTACAACCCCGCCGAGCTGGCCGACGATCCGCACGCGCGGGCCATCGGCCTCCTCGTCGACGACGTGCACCCGATCGCCGGCCGCATCCGCCAACCGCGGCATCCGGTGCTGTTCGACGCCACGCCGGCGCGCGTCGGTGGACCCGCCCCCGCGCTGGGCGCCGACACCGACGCCGTCCTCACCGAGCTCGGCTTCGCCGACCGCATCGCCTCGTGGCGCGAGTCCGGCGTCGTCGCCTGACCGTGGTCGCCGCTCCCCCCCACGGCGAACATGTGTCGATCCGGTGCGTCATGGACCCCTCGAGTGACACATGCTCGGGGTGAGCGCGCGAGACCACAGGTAGGATGACGCCACCCATGGACACTCCCGTGCTCGGCTTCTCGCACATCCAGCTGATGGTCAGCGACGTCACCGCGAGCTGCGACTGGTACACCAAGGTGCTGGGCGTGGAGCCGCTGACCGTCGCCGACGACGGCCGCTACGTCGCCCTGCAACACCGGCCCAGCCACGTGGTCGTCGTGCTCACGCGCCGTGCCGATCCCTGGCAAGGCGACGCACCCGCCGAACCGCTCGACCACCTCGCGTTCGCGGTCGCCGACGGCGACACGTTGCGGCTGTGGGCCGATCACCTCACCGAGGTCGGGATCGACCACCCCGGCGTCATCCTCGAGCTCGGCAAGCCGTCGCTGCAGCTCCGCGATCCCGATGGCATCGCCATCGAGCTGGTCGCGCCGCGCGGCAGCTGAGCCGTCAGC
Source organism: uncultured Actinomycetes bacterium (assembly GCA_963725775.1). GTDB lineage: Bacteria > Actinomycetota > Acidimicrobiia > IMCC26256 > DASPTH01 > DASUAS01. The sequence continues at coordinate 622,262 of CAVRZT010000002.1, read as the reverse complement.
TCCCGCCGAAGTGCGGGTTGACGATGAAGCCGACGATCGCACCCTGCGGTGACGTGACGGTCGCGGTCACGATGCCGTCGCCGACCTCGGCGGCGGGCGTGTGCACCGTCGCACCGCCGGCGACCGCGTCGGCCACCGCGGCGTCGACGTCGTCGACACCCCAGTAGACGAGCGCGCCGTCGGTCGGATCCGCCACCGGCAACAGGCCGAGCTCGTAGCCGGCGACCTCGAACCCGACGTAGAACGGCTCGTCGAAGTACGGTCCGAATCCGAGCAGATCGGTGAACCACGCCTTGGCGCCCACGAGGTCGGCGACGGGGTGGATCACGGTGCGGAGGCCCAGCATCGGAGTGGTCATCGACCCAGTCTCGCGGATGGTGCAAGGATGCGCGCATGACGACTTTCGACCCGTTGAGCGCGCCCGCCGACTCGCCCGGACTCGAGGAGCTCCGCGCCGGTTGCCCCGTCGTACGCACACCCGCCGGCCCGTGGTACCTCGCCCGGCACGACGACGTGCTCGCGGCGACCCAGGACATCGACCTGTTCCAGGCGAGCTTCCGCGAACCGGGCATCGTGGTGCCCGACGAGGAACAGCTCATCAACGAGATCCCCGAGCCGCGCCACGGACAGGTGCGCCGCATCATCAATTCGGCGATCGCGGTGCACCGGCTGGTGAACATCGAGCCGTTCTGCGAGCAGTTGTGCAACGACCTCCTCGACGACCTGCTGCACCGCGACGAACCGGTCGATCTCGTGCACGACTACGTGATGCCGGTCCCGAACAACGTGATCGCGCACCTGCTCGGTGCGCCGCCCGCCGACTTCCAACTCTGGGCCGCGTGGTCCGACGAAGTCGTGCAGGGCACCTGGCCCGCGACCAACCGCAACGAACGCGGCGTCGGACTGCCCGGCGCGCATCCCGAGTTCGCGAACTACGTCGACAACCTGATCGCGACCCGACGCGACGACCCGCGCGACGACTTCGTCACCCGGTTGCTGCAGAACGAGGTCGACGGTCGCTACCTCACCGACGTCGAAGCCCGCACCCAGCTCGTGTTCCTCTTCATCTCGGGCAACGAGACGACGCGCCACCTCATCGGCAACCTGCTGTGGACCGTCGCGCACGACCCCGACCTGTTCGAGCGGCTGCGCGCCGACCGCGAGCTGGTGTCGGTCGCGGTCGAAGAGTCGTTGCGTCACGACCCGCCCATCCGCTTCCTCCTGCGCAACTGCATGCAGGAGCGCGAGCTGCACGGCGAGCAGCTCAGCCCCGGCGACAAGGTCGCCTTCGGCCTGCTCTCCGCCAACCGCGACGAGTCGGTGTTCGAGGATCCCCACGCGTTCCGCCTCGACCGTCCCGACCCGCGCGGTCATCTCGCCTTCGGTGGCGGGCCGCACGTCTGCCCCGGCGCGAGCCTGGCCCGGCTGGAAGCCCGCGTCGCGCTCGGCGTGTTCCTCGACCGCGTCGGCGAGATCCGGCCCGTGAACCCCGGCACCTACGAAGAGGTCCCGGTGGCCTGGGCCCACGGCCCCCGTATGCTGTTGGCCGCGATCAGTGCCACCGCCTGACCAACCGAGTTCCCCATCTTCCCCGATCCCGATCTCCGGAGGGAAGATGCCGTGGCACTCAGCCAGAAGCACCGCAGTACGATCTACCAGCGGCTCGAACCGATTCTCAGAGAACAAGAGGCTGAAGCCTTGCTCTCGCAATTCCCCGCCCAAGAGCTCGACGAGCTGGCCACCAAGGACTTCGTGCGCACCGAGATCGCCGAACTCAGGGTGGAGATGCACCAGCTCGTCAACCGGCTGCTCGTGTCACTGGTCGGCGCGATGGTTGGAGTCGCCGGCGTCGCGCTGGTGATCGCCCGCATCGGCTGACGTCAGCTCGGCTGCTTGAGCTCCGCCACGACGTCGGCCCAGTGGTCGGGGTCGGGGGCGCGGTTGTTGGTGAGGCTCACGGCGTCGGCGATGCCGTCGAGGCGCGCGCGCAGCGCACCGGCGATCGACCCGGGCGGACCGACCACGGCCACCGCCTCGAGCACGTCGTCGTCGATCAACTCCGCCATGTCGGTCCAACGACCCTCCTTCGACAACCGGTTGAGCTCCGGGTGCAGGTCACCCCAGCCGTGGCACTCGAGCGTCGGCGCGTACGCCGGCGTCGACCCGTAGAACGCGAGCTGCTGGCGCGCCACGCCCTTGAGCCGCTCGAGCTCCTCCTCGCCCGCCGCAGTGACGACCAGCGTCGCGCACACCACCTGCACGTCGACCCGGGTGCGGCCCGCTGCGGCGAGGCCGCGATCGAGCGCGGGCAGGGTGAGCATCTCCAAGGACTGGCGGGTCGTGAAGGGGTGCGTGATCACGCCGTCGGCCACCTCCCCCGCCACCTCGACCATGCGGGGCCCGAAGCCACCCACGTACACCGGCGGACGCCCGAACGGGTTCGGACCGGGATCGAACGCGGGGATCATCAACGTGTGCCGGTAGAACTCGCCGTCGAACGCGAGCCCTTCGCCGGTCTCCCACGCCGTCCAGATCGCGTCGAGCGCGCGCACGATCTCCCGCATCCGCCGCGCCGGCTCCGACCACGTTGAGCTGAACCGGTTGACGATGTGCGGACGCACCTGCGAACCGAGACCGAGCAGGAACCGCCCACCGGTCACGAGTTGCAGATCGTTGCCGAGGTAGGCCAGCGTCATCGGGTTGCGCGCGAACGCGATCGCGATCGCGGTGCCGAGCTGCACCCGCGTCGTGTGCTCCGCGGCCACCGCGAGCGCGACGAACGGATCGTGCTTGGCCTCGAAGCCGAACACGCCGTCGTACCCGATCTCCTCCAGCCGCGGGTACAGCGCGCGCACGTCGCGCGGATCCTCGAGCGCGCTCGTGGTGAAGACCTGCATCGCCGGCGACGTCAGGAGGGGTCGGGCGGAGCCGGCGACGACCCCTCGAGGGTGGCGCGGATCTCCGGGAACGGCGTCGGCATGATCTGCTGGCGCACCGCCTCCGGCGCGCTCAAGTCGCCGCCCGTGTGCCCGACGCTGAACGTGCGCTCGACCCGGTTGTTGCCCGATCATCCAGCGGACCCACCGCATGAGCGTGGTGAAGCGACTGGCGAAGCCGTTGAGGAACGCGAGGTGCACGAACGCCCACACGACCCAGGCCGGGAAGCCACTCAGGCGGATCCACGCGCCAGCTGAAGATGGCGCGGAAGCGGCCGATGGTCGCGACGCTGCCGAGGTCGCGGTACCGGAACGGGCTTGGCCTCCTCGAGCCCGCGCAGGCGACGGCCGATCGTGTGCGCGGCGTGCAGGCTGCCCTGCATCGCGACCTCGGCGACGCCCGGCAGGTCGTCGAGGCGTGGTCATGTCGCCGACCGCGAACACCTCGGGATGGCCGGGCAGCGTCAGGTCGGGCAGCACCTCGATGCGCCCGGCCCGGTCGACCTCGGCGCCCGCACGCCTCGGCGAGCGTGCCCGGCCAGCGGCGACGCCTGGACGCCCGCAGCCCAGATGACCGTGCGGGCGGCGATGCGCTCGGTCGAGCCGTCCTCGATGGCACGTCGACACCGAGCGCGTCGACGCCGGTGACGCGGGCGCCGATCTGCAGCTCGACGCCGAGATCGTTCGAGCGTCGTCGCGGCGCGCGCGCGACAGGTTGTGGCCGAACGTCGCGAGGGGCTCGCTCGCCGCCGTCGACGATGAGCGACGCGCATCGAGCGCGGGTCGAAGGTGCGGAAGTCGCCGCGCAGCGCACGCGACGCGAGCTCGCGCACCTGACCCGCGATCTCGACGCCGGTCGGTCCGGCGCCGACGATCGACGATGGTCAGCCACTGCACTGCTGCTCGGCCGCGTCGGTCGCGATCTCGGCGATCTCGAACGCGCCGAAGATGCGCCGGCGCAGCTCGAGCGCGTCGTCGATCGTCTTCATCCCCGGCGCGAACAGCGCGAACTCGTCGTGCCCGAAGTACGACTGGTTGGCGCCGGCGGCGACGATCAGGCTGTCGTACGGGATCTCCATCGTCGCTGGAAGCTCAGCCGCTTGGCCTTCACCACCTTGCGGTCGAGATCGAAGCCGTCGACCTCGGCCAGCTCGACCTTCACGTTCTTGTGCTTGCGCAGCACGTGGCGCAACGGCGGTGCGATCTGGCCGGGCGACAGGATGCCGGTCGCCACCTGGTACAGCAGCGGCTGGAACAGGTGGTGGTTGCGCCGGTCGACGAGCGTGACCTCGACCGTCGAGCTCGCGCCGAGGTAGCGGCACGCCGGCAGACCGCCGAACCCACCGCCGACCACCACGACGCGGTGGGTCACGGCGCCTCCAGCTCGACCGCGATGAGACGGCGCCCGGCGTCGATGAGCGCGAGGTGCGTGAACGCCTGCGGGAAGTTCCCGAGATGCTGCCCGGTGTGCACGTCGATCTCCTCGGCGTAGAGGTGCAGCGGCCCGGCGAACGACAGCAGCTTCTCGAACAGCGCGCGGGCGCGGTCGATCTCCCCGATGATGGTGAGCGCCGACACCAGCCAGAACGAGCAGATGGTGAACGTGCCCTCCTCGCCGCGAGAGCCCGTCGTCGGTCGTGTCGACGCGGTAGCGCAACACGAGGCCGTCCTGGGTGAGCTCGTCGGCGATCGCCAGCACGGTGGCGCGGACGCGCTCGTCGTCGCCGGGAAGGAAGCCCATGATCGGGATGAGCAGGATCGACGCGTCGAGGTCCTTGGTGTCGTAGTGCTGCACGAAGACGCCGCGGTCGTCGACGCCCTGCTCGAGGATCTCCGCGCCGCATCGCGTCGGCCGCGGCCTGCCACCGCTCGACGTGCTCGTCGTCGTCGCGCACCCGCGCGAGGCGCAGCGCCACGGTCGACCGCGACCCAGCACATCACCTTCGACGCGACGAAGTGCTGCGGGTCGCCGCGCATCTCCCAGATGCCCTGGTCGGGCTCGGGGAACGCGCTCGATCGCCTGGTCGACGAAGTAGCTGATGCCCTTCCAGACCGCGGCCGGGATCTGCCCGCCGCGGCGCTCGTGGACGGCGACCGCGTCGAGCAGCATCCCCCACACGTCGTGCTGGTGCTGGTCGAAGGCACCGTTGCCGATGCGCACCGGGCGCGAGTTCCGGTACCCGGAGAGGTGGTCGAGCGTGTGCTCGGTGAGATCGGTCTCGCCGCCGATCCCGTACATGATCTGCAGGTCCCACTCACCCGGCGTCGCCTCCGCCGCGCAGCGTCTCGAGCAGGAACGCGAAGTACTCGAACGCCTCCCACTCGAAGCCGAGGTCGTGCAGCGCCCGGAGCATGAACGCGGTGTCGCGGATCCACGTGTAGCGGTAGTCCCAGTTGCGCTCGCCGCCGGGCGTCTCGGGCAGCGACGTGGTGGCGGCGGCCATGATCGCCCCGGTGGGCGCGTAGCTGAGCCCCTTCAGCGCGAGCGCGCTGCGCTCGATGTACGGCCGCCACGGGTGGTCGGCGATGGTCGCCGAGCGCGAGCCAGTCGCGCCAGTACTTCTCGGTCGCCGCGAGCTGCGCCATCGCGCTCGTCGTCGGTGGTCGGGCTGTCGCCCTCCCACGACAGCGCCAGCCACGCGGTCTCGCCGTGCTCGAGCGTCGTGCGCCCGTACGTGCGCGGGCCCGAGGATGCCGAGCCGCAGGCTCCCGGTCAGGTCGAGCGCGAGGTCGCCGCTGCGGCACGGTGACGCGCTCGTAGCCGCCGTCGTCGTAGGTCCACTCGCCCGCTGGTGCGTGCCGTAGTCGAACTGCGGCATGCAGTTCGCCTGCACCTCGACCCGTCCGCTGCAGCAGGTGGCGATGCGCAGCAGCGTGCCCTGCGCCATCGTGTCGCCGGGCACCCGGCGGTAGCGGTCGCGCCGCTCGTCGGTGGGCGCGGGGCCGACGACGAGCAGGTCCCACACGATCAGCCAGCCGGTCGGCGTGTGCCACGTGGTCTCGAGCACGTTGGTGCCGGGCACGTAGCGGCGCTGGTTGGGCACGTCGATGCCCGTCGGGCCGAAGCGGAAGAACCCGGCGGAGCGGTCGAGCAACGCGCCGAACACGCTCGGCGAGTCGGGCCGCGGGAGGCACAGCCACTCGACCGATCCGTCGGGCGCGATCGAGCGCGCTCACCTCGCAGTCGGACAGGAACGCGTAGTCGGCGATGTCGGGGAACGTGCTCACGGCTGCGGCCTCATCGGCGGAGAGTCTGGCACGCACGCCTCTGGGGTGCCGTCGCGACGTGGCGGTAAGGTGCCGACATCCGAAGATCTCACAGGGGGACGTGATGGCACTGCCGTTCAGCTACGAAGGCAAGCGGGTGGTCGTGAGTGGTGGTGGCGGCGCCGGAATGGGCGCCGCCGCGGTCGAGGGACTCGCCGAGCTCGGCGCCGAGATCCACGTGCTCGACCTCAAGGACCCGCCGATCAAGGTGGCGAGCCACCAGATCGTCGACCTGCGCGACCCCGACGCCGTCGCGGCCGCCGTCGACAACATCGGCGGGCCGATCGACGCCCTGTTCAACGCCGCCGGCCTGCCCGGGCGCGCCGTTCCCCGACGTCGACACGATGCTGGTGAACTTCGCCGCGCCGCGTCACCTCACGTCGCTGGTCGTGCCGCACATGACCGAACGGTGGCGCGATCTGCAGCATCTCGTCCACCGCCGGCAGCGGCTACCTCCTCAACCTGGAGAAGTGGATGCCGCTGGTCGACACCCCCGACTTCGCGTCGGCGAAGGCGTGGTGCGAGGCGCACCCCGACGACATCCTGGGCGCGTACTCGCAGTCGAAGGAGGCGCTCATCATCTGGACGATGAAGGCGGCGATGGACCTCAACGCGCAGGGCATCCGCCTCAACTGCATCAGCCCCGGCCCGACCGACACGCCGATGATGCCGGCGTTCGAGGACATGCGCCGGCGGCGGGCAGATCATCGACCTGTTCGCGCAGGGTCTCGGCCGTCGTTCGACGCCGGCCGAGCAGGGCTGGCCGATGATCTTCCTCAACAGCGACGCCGCGTCCTACATCTCGGGCGAGAACCTCAACACCGACGGCGGCACCGTCTCGGCGATCACGACCGGCCGCCTGGAGCTCGACTTCGACCCCGAGGCGCTCGGCATCCAGCAGTAGCCACGCGAACGCGAGGTTGCGTCGCAGTCGCGTGTCAGACACGTTCGAGCGACGCAACCTCGAGGGTCAGCCGACGGTCAACGTGAAGCGGGCAGTGAACGCGTCCCCCGGCGCGACGAGGGGCGTGTTGCCGCCCGCGAGCGCGTTGGTGGGCGCGGTCATCGGCTCGAGCGCGGCGAACGGCTTGCCCGCCGGCACCCACACCTGCGCGTAGGGATAGCGCGCGTCGCCGCGCACCTCGATCGTGGCGCCGTCGTCGCCGGTGAACGCGAGACGGCGGTCGCGCCCGAGCGCGTAGAGGTCGTCGAAGGCACGCCGAGCGACCGGCGTCCTGCTCGGCCGGCTCACGCACGGACGCACCGGTCGGGATGCCGAGCGCGTCGAGCGCGAGGTGCTCCCGCGCGGGCAGGCGCAGGCGTCCACCGGCGCCGCGGCGTACCGGGGACGCGCAGGTAGGGGTGCCACCCGAACGCGACCGGCACCGAGCGGTCGCCGGTCGGAACGAGCGTGGTGTCGACCACGAGGCGATCGTCGTGCGCGGCGACCGCGACCTCGAGCAGGTGCGGGAACGGGAACGCGGGCGCGTCGACGATCGTCGTGGCGGTGAGGCGCGCGACGTCGCGCCCGCGCGCTGGTCGCCGTCACCTCCCAGTCGGGCCAGCCGACGAGCAGGCCGTGGATCGGCAACCCGTTGCCGTCGGTGTGGAGCCGCAGGCGGCGCAGATCGACGTCGACGCCCGCGGCGCGGTACCGGCGCGACGCCAGGCGGTTCGCCCACGGCGCCAGCAACGGGAGGCCGCCGGTGTGGCCGGCCCGCAGCGCGGCCACCCCACCGGGAAGCGCGAGGTGCTCGCGGCCGTCGAGTCGCAACGACACGCCGGTCATGCCGACGCCGGGCAGGAACGTGGCGCGGAGCTCGCCCGCGTGCAGCTCGAGCGCAGGCTCGCCGCGGAACCGCCGCTCGTCGACGCGCGCCGTCAGCGCGCGGGCCAGACCAGCTCCAGGTTCTCGACCAGGCGCAACCCGGGCGCGTACGTGCAGCTCGATGCCGGGCTTGATGCCGTAGTCGGGGATGCGGCGGTGCCACTCGCGCAACGTGACCCGCAGCTCGCGGCGGGCCAGGTGCGAGCCGAGGCACCGGTGCACCCCGCCGCCGAACGTGAGGTGGCGGTTGACCTCACGGTCGAAGCGCACCTCCATCGGCGTCGGGGTACTCGGCGGGGTCGACGTTCGCCGCGCCCACGTTGACGAGGACGAAGCTCACCCTCGGGGACTCGGTGTGACCGGCGACCGGGCACGCCGCGCCGTCGCCATGCGGGGCACGTTCGGCACCGGCGTCTCCCAGCGCAGCAGCTCCTCGACCGCGCTCGGGATGATGCTCCGGGTTCTCGACGAGCTGGCGGCGGTGGTCGGGGTGCTGGGCGAGGAACGCGAAGAAGCACGACAGCGAGTCGGTCACGGTGTCGAGGCCGGCGATGAAGAACAGGAAGCAGATGTCGAGGATCTCCTCGCGGGTGAGCCGCTCGCCGTCGATCTCGGCGTTGTTGAACCGGGTGAGGATGTCGTCGCGTGGGTCGTCGAGCCGCTCGTCGAGGATCGTCGTCGAAGTAGGCGTAGAGCTCCTGACCGATGTCGTGCTGGATCTGGATGCGCTCCTCGCGGGTCCATGTCGATGCGTGCCGGGCCGGAGGATGCCGTCCTTCAAGCCGGAGGAACGTGTCGAGCTCCTCCCAGGGCAGCCCCATGAGGCCGAGGAACACCGACGACGGGAACGGCTCGGCGAACTCGTTGGTGAAGTGGCACTCGCCGCGGTCGATGAACTGGTCGATGAAGTGGTTGACCCGATCGGTGACGTCGTCCTCGATCGCGTCCATCTGCTTCGGGGCGAAGATCGGGTCGAGGATCTTGCGGTACTTGAGGTGGCGCGGCGGGTCGACGCTCAGCGGGATGAGCGGCCGCACGTTGCCGAGCTCGAGGAAGCCCCTCCGACGAGAACACGCCGCTGTTCTTGAACGTGGCCTCGACCGCCGCCCGGCTCGGCGACCATGAACATGCCCGGCATGGCCTCCACGACCTCGGCCTCGACCAGCTGCTGGTAGCGGGGCTGGGGGCAGGAGGAGTCCGCCAGGCTCTCGGCCGCCAGCATCACCGAGGTGCTGTCGCGCTCGCCGCCCGGCCTCGACCGCGTCGGCTGCGTCGGCCGCTCGGCCGCTCGTCGACTTGGTGCGTCGGATGCTCCACTGGCTCCCTGTCGGCGACCGGCTACCCGGGTGCCCTGAGCCGACTCGCTGCTGGACACTGTCTGATACCATCAGGCATACTCCGAAGGTCATCAGTCTCGGTTTCCCGGAGTGCCCATGACCACCTACCGCCGGCCACCGTCGAGCTCGCCGACGACTCCCCCGAGGCCCTGCTTCGAGCTCTTCGAGGCCCGGGGCCTGGGCGACGGCCTGCCGCTGGTCCCGCCGACCGCCGAACGCGTCGACGCCATGCTCGCCACCGCGGCCGGCGATCCCGACGAGGTGCTCACCACCCTGCTCCCCCGCGCCGGCATCGTCACCCGTCGGGTCGTCGCCATCAACGCGGTGCTGGCGGGCTGCCCGCCGGAGACGTTCCCGGTCGTGCTCACCGCGATCCGCGCGCTCGCCGCCCCGGAGATGAACCTGCGCGGCGTCGAACGCGACCACGCACCTGGTGGCACCGCTCGTGCTCGTGCACGGTGACATCGCGCAGACGGCCGGGTTCGCGTCGCGGTGTCGGCGCGTTCGGTCCCGGCAACCGCGCCAACGCCACCGTCGGACGCGCGGTGCGGCTCGTGCTGCTGCACGTCGCGGGCGCGCGCCCGGGTCGGGCGACGCCGCGACCCACGGACAGCCGGCGAAGTACACGTTCTGCGCGGCCGAGAACCTCGACGCGTCACCGTGGGAGGGCTACGCGGTCAGCCGCGGCGTCGACGCGCCGAGCGCGGTGACCGTGCACTGCGGCGAGGGCCCGCACAACGTGCACGACATGGAGAAGGACGGCGACCCGCAGCTCATCCTCGACAAGATCGCGTCGGCGATGACGTCGCTCGGGCATGAACAACGCACCGATCAGCCAGGGCGAGTTCTTCGTGATCCTCGGGCCCGAGCACGCGTACAGCCTCGCGAGCAACGGGTTCACGCGCGACGACGTGTCGCTGTACCTCTACGACCGGGCCCGCATGCCGGCGTCGGTGTTCCGGCGCCACTTCGAGGAGCTGGCGTGGACCCAGTGGATGAAGACGGTTCCCGACGACCACCTCCTGCCGATGACCGGCGAACCCGGCAACATCCGGGTGCTCGTCGCCGGGGGGCCGGGCAAGCACACGCTGCTGGTGCCCTCGTGGGGCATGACCCGCAGCGTCACGCTGCCGGTCGCGGGATGAGCGAGGAGTCGCGACGATGAGCGTCACCGTCTACCTGCCCGACAGCGAACCCGGGCCCGAGACGGTGCAGCTCGCGCCGTCGCCCTCGTCGCTCGAGGGTCTGCGCATCGCGGTGCTCGACAACGGCAAGCCCAACGCGGCCTTCGTGATGACGCGCGCCGCGGAGACGCTCGCGGCAGCGCACCGGCGCGCGGGTGTCGCTGGTGACCAAGAAGGGCCCGCAGGGCCGCTCGGCCAACGCCGCGATCCCGTGCGCGCCCGACATCTTCGAACGGGTGCTCGCGCAGGCCGACGTCGTGATCACCGGCTCGGCCGACTGCGGCAGCTGCACCGCCTACAGCGTGTACGACACCATCGAGCTCGAGAAGGCCGGACGACCGTGCGTGGTCGTCACCACCACGCAGTTCGCGCCGATCGCCGCGACCATGGCCGCCAACTTCGGGCTGCGCCGACGCCGCGCACGCTGGTGCTCGACCACCCGATCGGGGGCACCGCCCGTGCGACCCTCGAAGGCTGGGCCGACGCCGCGTCGGACCGCCTCCTCGAGCTGTTCACCGGCAGCACCTGACCGACCGGGTCCCGATCAGCGCGTCCAGTTCGCGAACGTGCGCATCCCGGACGTCTGGCTGCCGACGGCGAGCAACGTCGCGTCGGGTGCCCAGACCCACACCGTGCCGTGGCCGTACCCGCCGACGCCGAGCTCCGGATGCAGTTCGAGCAGCACCCACTCGTGCTCGGCACGCGGGCCGACGCGCAGCGTGTTGTCGAGGCTCGCACCCGCGCCTTCGAGCCCGGCCAGGCGTGCCAACGTGAGTGGGAGGTGGTCGGCGACCAGCGCAATCATCGCGGGCAGGCTCGTGCAGTGGCCCGGCGTGCGCGCCCAGATGTGCAGCTCCGGTGGGCGCGCGGTGTCGTTCCTTCCCCGCGGCGCGGATGTCGGTGATCGTCTTGTAGCCACGCTCGCCGTCCGGCATGGGCCGGAGCAACAGTGGGCAGTCGTCGGGCGGGGGCACGTCGGGCATGCGCACGTACTCGGCCCCGAAGCCCTCGGGCTGGTCGACGCCCGTCGCTCCGACCGCCGCGAACATGGGGCCGTCGGAGGTGGCCGCCCGCACGAGCACCTGGCTGGACCGACCGCCGCGCGCGAGCTCTTCCACCACCACGTCGATGCGGGCGCCGTGAGGCGCCGAGGCCAGGAACTGCGTGGTCGCCCACACGATGCGCCGCTCGGTCGTCGCCTCCATGGCGGTGATCGCCACCGCCAGCATGGCGCCGCCGTAGAGCCGCCCGTCGGGCGTGCGGACGCGTTCCGTCACCGGGAGCACGCCGCTCGTGGCGCCGTCGTCCATCTCGAGCCCGAGGAACGACCGTTCCGCGGCGCGCGCCGTGGCATCCGACGAGGTCAGGTCGCTCAAGGCCCGGCATCGTAGGCTCTGACCATGCCGTTCTGGACCGACGAAGTCGTGCCGCGGATGACCGACAAGATGCTGGGGACACGCGACGTCATGAACCACCGCCACGTCGCGGTCGACGGTCTCCGCGGCGACGTGGTGGAGATCGGGTTCGGGTCCGGGCTCAACGTGCCGCTGTACCCGCCCGAGGTCACGACGGTCTACGCGGTCGACCCGTCGCTGGTCGGACGCAAGCTCTCGGCCGATCGCGTCGCCGCCTCACCGGTGCGGATCGAGTTCGTCGGGCTCGACGGCGAAGCGCTCCCCCTCGATGACGCGTCGGTCGACACCGCGCTCAGCACGTTCACGCTGTGCACGATTCCCGATGCCGCCCGGGCCGTGCGCGAGGTTCACCGGGTACTGCGACCCGGCGGGAACGTTCCACTTCCTCGAGCACGGCCTGTGCCCCGACGCCGGCGTCGCGCGCTGGCAGCACCGACTGCAACGGTGTGCAGCAACGCGTCGCCGGCGGGTGCACGCTCGACCGCCCGATCGAACGCCTGGTGCGCGACGCCGGGTTCGAGATCAGCGACCTCGCACCACGACCAGCTCGCGGGCCCGTCGTTCATGCGTCCGTGGTCGTACCTCTACGAGGGCGTCGGCACCAAGGCCGGTTGACCGGTCGATTCCGCTCCGCCGTCCCGCCCATCCCGGGCACGGCTCCGCTACGTCTCCTCATGGTCAGGCCGCGGGCACGGTCTGCAGGATCGCCTCGATCTCGAGCGTGATCTGCACCTTGTTGCCGAGGCCGACGCCGCCGCCCTCGAGCGCCATGTTGAACGACACGCCGAAGTCGCGGCGGTCGATCTCGCCGGTGGCGGTGAACCCGGTGCGGGTGTCGCCGAAGGGCGTGCTCGGGCTGGAAGCCGTGGATCTCGAGCTTCAGCGGCACCTGCGTGGTGACCCCGCGGAGGCTGAGCTCGCCGTCGACCACGAAGCTCATCGTCGTCGAAGCGGACGCCGGTCGATCGGTAGGTCAGCAGCGTGTGCTCGTCGGTCTCGAAGAAGTCGGCCGAGCGCAGGTGCGCGTCGCGGTCGGCGTTGCCGGTGTCGACCGACGACAGGACGACGGAGGCCTCGACGCTCGAGTCGAGCGGGTCCTCGCCGGTCACGAAGGTGCCGGAGAACTCGGTGAACTTGCCCTTCACCTTGCTCACCATCAGGTGGCGGACGCTGAATCCGACCTCCGAGTGGGTGGTGTCGATGGTCCACGTGCCGGGGATGTAGCCGGTGACGGTGGGGTGCGGTCTGGACTGCGGTCATCGTGCGGGATGCTCCTCTTGTGGGTGCAACTGTTGAGTACTCTACTACATGATGATTGAAACGTCAACTACTGCGGGATGGATAGAGTCCGGCCCCATGGGGGACGGGGTGCGCTGGCTCGACACCGACGAACGCCGGATCTGGCTGGGCTGGATCATGAGCACCCGACTGCTCTGGGAGGAGATGGAGCGCGACCTCCAGCGCGACTCCGGCCTCTCGTTCGGCCACTACGAGATCCTGGTGATGCTCTCGGAGGCGCCCGGCCGGGCGGCGCCGCATGAGCGAGCTCGCCGACGCGACCCAGTCGTCGCGCAGCCGCCTCTCCCACGCCGTGCGCCCGGCTCGAGGAGCTCGGCTGGGTGCGCCGTGAGGCCTGCGCCGAGGATCGACGGGGTTCGCTCGCCGTGCTCACCGACGAGGGCTTCGCCGCGCTCGAGGCGGCCGCGCCCATGCACGTCGAGAGCGTGCGCCGGCACCTCTTCGACGTCCTCTCCCCCACCCAGCTGACGCAGCTCCGCGAGATCGAGCAGGTGTTGCTCGACCACCTGTTGCCATTGGCCTCCGCGCGCGGTGACGTGCGGTCGAAGCTGATGGAGGAAGCTCGTGCCCAGCTCGAGCGCTGATCCGGCCGCAACGGTCGTGCTGGTGCACGGCGCGTGGCACGGAGCCTGGTGCTTCGAACGCGTCGTGCCGCTCGTGCGCGCCGCGGGCGTCGGCGTGCGCGCCGTCGATCTCGCGGTGTGAGGGATTCGCGTCCGATGTCGCCTCGGTGCGCGCGGTCCTCGACGCGGTCGACGGCGACGTCGTGCTGCTCGGCCACTCCTACGGGGGCGCGGTGGTGACCGAGGCCGGTGTCCATCCGTCGGTGCGGCACCTCGTGTACCTGTGCGCGTTCGCGCTCGACGAGGGCGAGGCGTGCGCGAGTGCGGCCCGCGGGGAACCCGACGTGGCGTCGATCTCGCACGAGGGTCGCGCCAACCTCGGTCACGCGATGGTGCCGCATGATGACGGGACGACGACGCTGACGCGCGAACGGGGCACGCGCGTGCCTCTACCAGGACGTCGACGACGACACCTTCGACTGGGCCTTCGCACGGCTCGGACCGCAGCGCAACGACTCGCTCGGCGCGGTGCCGACCGCTCACGCGCTGGCGCGCGACGGCGTCGACCTACGTCGTGTGCACCGAGGACCAGGCCGTGCACCCCGACCTGCAGCGGATCATGGCCCGTCGCTGCACCGAGACGGTCGAATGGCCGCTCGGGCACTCCCCGTTTGCCAACCACCCCGACCTCGTGGCCGACCTGCTCGTCGACCTCGCCCGACAGTCGGGCTGACCGATCCCGTGCGCCGGCCCGGGAGCCTGCTCCCCTACTGCATCGTGGCCGGCAGCATGTCGCTCGGCTACGGGTCGATCTACACGCTGCTCGCCGACCTCCGCGACCGCTACGGCTTCTCCGAGGCGCAACTGGGCGTCATCGTGGCGGCCGGGTTCCTCGCCGGCTTCGTCACCCAGCTCGCGCTCGCCCGGCTCGCCGACCGCGGGTACGCGCCGCTGCTCGTGCGCGGCGGCGTCGTGCTGGCGATGGCGCGCGATGATCGGCAGCGCGGTCGCCACCGAGTTCTGGGCGTTCCTCCTCGCGCGGCTACTGCTCGGGCTCGGGAGTGGCGCGGTCGGGCCCGCGATCCGCCGCATCGTGATCACCCGGGAGCCCGACGCGGTCGGCGCCAACCTCGGACGGCTGGCGGCGTTCGACGTCGCCGGCTTCATGCTCGGACCGCTCGTGGCCGCGGTCGTCGCCGAGGCGTTCGGCATCCGCGCCCCGTTCGTCTTCCTCGCCGCGGTGTTCGTCGGCGTGTTCGTGCTCGCGTCCCGCCTCGATCTCACCGCCGGTGTCGCCGCCGACGCACCGCGCGGCACGCGCTGCGGGCGCTGCTCGTGCGCCCCGCGATCCAGGCGACGCTCGCCGCGTGCGTCGCGTTCTACCTCACCGTCGGCATGTTCGAAGCGATCTGGGCCGTGCTGCTGCGCGACCACGGCGCCGAGACGTGGCTCATCGGGCTCACCCTGTCGATGTTCACACTGCCGATGATCTTCCTGGCGCCGATCGGAGGGCGGCAAGCGCAGGCGCGCGGTCCGCTGCGCGTCGTGTCGGTGAGCCTCACGATCGCGACGATCTGCACCTTCTCGTACGGCGTGCTGCCCGAGCCTCTGGATGCTGCTGGCGGTGTCGCTCGTCCACGCGGTCGCCGACTCGTTCACCATGCCGAGCAACCAGGTGGCGGCGGCGCTCGGCAGCCCGCCCGAACACCTCTCGGCCGCGCAGGGACTGCTCGGTGCGACCGGGCTCGCGGCCGCCGGACTCACCGGCCTGGTCGCGGGCTTCCTCTACGAGGAGGCCGGGCGGCGTCGTCGTGTGCACCGGCACCGCCGTCGTGATGACCGTCTTCCTCGTGATCGCGATCACCCTCGGTCGCCGTCAGCTCGCCGACACGCCGGAGATGGTCGGCACCGACGAAGCGCCGCCGGCCGAAACCATCGGCAGCGGCGTCCCCGACCTGCCCTGAACCCCTGAAGCGCTGAAGGAGGCCGGCCCGATGCCCAACCCCATCGGCCCGCTCGTCGCGGGTGACGAGCAGTTCACCCACCAGATCGTCGACACGTTCGCGACCGTCGGCTCCACCGACCCGTCGTGGACCGAGAAGGTGTGTGCGATGGCGGCCGCGCGCGACGGGTCGCTGCAGCTCGGCTTCGGGCTCGGCAAGTACACCAACCGAAACGTGATGGACGCGTACGCGGGCGTGTCGCGGGGCGTCGAGCAGGTGACCGTGCGGGCGAGTCGCCGGCTCGCGCCGGAACCGGAGCACACCGTCATCGGACCCATCCGCTACGAGGTGCTCGAACCGTTGCGCACGGTGCGCTTCGCGCTCGAAGCGAACGACTGCCAACCGATCGCGTTCGACTGGGTGTTCGAGTCGATCGGGCGACCGTACGTCGAGGATCGCACGCACATGCGCGACGGCTACCGCGTGTCGGCCGAGTTGGTGCGCTACCACCAGATCGGGGTCGGGCGTGGCTGGGTCGAGGTCGACGGCGTGCGCACCGAGATCACGCCCGACACCTGGGTGTCGACGCGCGACCACTCGTGGGGCGTGCGCTACGGCGTCGGTGTGCCTCCGACGGACATGCCGCCCGCGGCATCGGCCGCCACTGCAACCGGTGCGTCGTTCGAGTTCTTGTGGAGCCCGATCATGATGCAGCGGCCCGACGGCGAGCGCTACGGGATCTGGCTCGAGTGGTCACGGGTGCGCGCCCCGGGTTCGCGCGCGAGGAGGCACACGGCACGGTCGAGCACGCCGACGGCCGCGTCGACACGATCGTGGGGATCGCCCCCGAGCTCGCGGTACGACCCGGTGAACCGACGCCTGCGCGGTGGGCGCATCACGTGCACCATGGCTGACGGGTCGACGTGCCCGCTCGAGGTCGAGGTGGTCTCCGACACTGGCTTCCACCTCGGGGCCGGGCTGTACTTCGGCTTCGACAGCCATTACCACGGGGAATGGCGGGGTGAGCTCGAAGTCGACGGCGAGCGGATCGCCGACTGCTCGACTGCGGAGCAGGCGCGGAGGCTGCACCAGATCCGCGACACCGTCATCCACGTGATCGATCCGGTGGGCGGCGGCGAGGGTTGGGGCAACTGTCAGCCGATCATCACCGGCGAGCACCCGGACCTCGGGCTCACCGGCGACTCGTCGTTCATGTGACCGTGCGGGCGAGCGTGGGCACCTCGGCCAGGCAGCGCAGCATGTCGTTGAGGTGCGTGCACGCCTGCAGCTCGGTGAGCGTCGTCTGCACGTCGGTACGGAACGACGCGACCGGCTGACCGAGCAGGAGCACCACGTGCTCGGGTGCCCACTGGCACTCGGGGAACGGCAGCACGTGCGGCCGCGCCGACACGTCGGTGAGGGTAAGCGACGCGGCGTCGACGCGGGCCGACACCGTGTACTCGTGCAACGCCATCTCGGTGCCGTCGGGCTCCCAGCAGCTGTCGCGGAAGAACGAGTCGATGACGAGCTCGTCGCCGTCGGGGATCACGTCGACCCGGCGGTGCCGGCGCATCGCCACCACCGGACGTTCGGGGAACTCGTGCCACGCCAGCGGGTCGTCGTCGACCGCGATCGGCCCCGTGTGCCGCAGGCTGTGGACGTCGTGGCTACCGTCGGCGAAGGCGACCTGCGCGCTGCCGCCGGGTCGTAGCCCGGAGCAGATGATGCGGCCCTTGCGCACGCCGAAGTCCGTCGGCGGTTGCGGTTGCTGTTCCGGTTGCGGACGGGGCTCGATCGGGCGATGACGCATCCAGACGAAGCCGGCGATCAGGCTGGTACCGGCGATGTCGTCGAGCAGGAGGTGCAGCGGCGTGGCGGCCTCACGCTCGCCGGGCAGCACGTGGTCGATCGCGGTGCGCAGGTAGCTCCCACCCTGCGTGCCGACCAGGCCCTCGATGCCGGGACGCTCGGGGACCGCCTCGATGGCCTCGACACGTCGGTCGTCGCTGATGGTGGCCTGCAACTCGGCCGCGGCGACGACGACACCCTCACCGTCGTCGGTCGTCACGAGGTCGCGGGCGCGTCCGGTGAGGTGGAGTGACGTACCGAAGCCGTCGGGCCACGTCATGTCGATCGACGACGTGCGACGGACCGAACCCGGTCGGCGCGCCGGCGTGCCGGTCTGCGAATCGTCGAGCGGTTCCGGCAGCGGCCGCGGCGCGCTCAGGATGTCGGTCATGGATCGAGTCTACGGAGAACCCGGATTTCGGCTTCCGGCTCCGCGGCCGGACCGGGACCGGAGCCGGGACCGCCAATGATGCGCGGAATTTCATCGCATACGTGGAAGAACGCGCATGATTGGAACGGGTCATTGGCGCGGCCACGACGAACTCGGCTGACGCTGGCCGCGCCGACGGGCGGTTAGCGTCCGGCGGTGCCCATCGCCCACCTGAACGGCATCGACACCTACTTCGAGCGCACGGGCGACGGGCGCCCGCTGCTCTTCCTCAACGCGTCGGGCGCGACCCTGGCGTCAGCCGGCCTGTTGGTGACGCCGTTCACCAAGTCGGCCGACACCGTCGCCGCCGACCAGCGGGGACTGGGCCGCACCGAGGTCCCACCCGGGCCGTACTCCATGGCCGACTATGCCGCCGACGCGCTGGCCCTCGCCGACCACGTGGGATGGGACACCTTCGCGCTGGTCGGCGTGAGCTTCGGCGGCATGGTGGCCCAGGAGGTGGCGGTCACCGCCCCGGAGCGCATCGAGCGACTGGCTCTGTTGTGCACCTCGCCGGGCGGCCCGGACGCCGCCTCCTACCCCCTCGACACGTTGGAGGCCCTCCCGCCGGACGAGCGCCTGGCGACCGGCATGAGCGTCCTCGACAGTCGGTTCACGCCCGAGTGGCTGGCCGACCACCCCGTCGACCAGCTGATCGTGGACACCTTCGTCAAACGGCAGATGGCCGACCACACGCCCGACGAGACCCGGGGACTGGCCGAGCAGCTCGCCGCCCGCAGCCACCACGACGTGGTCGACCGCCTCGGCCGCATCAACTGCCCGACGTTCGTGGCCAACGGCCGTTACGACGGCATCGCGCCGGTGGCCAACGGCGAGCTCATCGTCTCGCGGGTCGCCGGTGCCACGCTCCACGTCTACGAAGGCGGCCACCTCTTCGTGTTCCAGGATCCCGCCGCCTTCCCCGAGGTCATCAGCTTCCTCACGGAGTAGGGGCGTCGCGTGGCAACTCTTGGAGACGGCGACGGGGATCGAACCCGCGTCCAGGGTCTTGCAAACCCGCAAGGCCGGTAGCGGCACGCCGCGGCGTGTGACATCGGGTGCACGAAAGTGCCGGTGAGCGCCCGATCCATTGGACGCGCCGACGCGGAGCAGAACGACGGTCGTAGGTCTCGGCATGACGCGCTGTGACCAGTTCGTGACCAGCGGCCAGGGCTTTCGTCGCGGTTGGTTCCTTGCCTCCGCGCGCGAGCCTTCCCTAGGGTGCGTGCAGTCCATCAGGACCGACGGGTACTCGGTCCAGGGCGGACGAGAGGGACCGGTCGGGCCACGGCTCGACCGGTTCTTCGCGTTCAGATCGAGAGATACGGCGTGCCCGCGGGTCCCGCTGCCCGTCAGTCGACTTTCACACACGAGTTCGAGTCGGATGTTGTCAGGATCGCGGAAGACCTTCCCTCTGGCGTGAGTCGGGCTCCGGCTCGGAACGTCGTTCTAGAGGAGCATCGACGCGGCGATGCTCACCGCCCAGATCGCCGCGCCGAGCACCGTGGCGAGAATGACACCGCGGCCTGGACAGCCGACCGGCTGGCCCGCAACGACAAGTCGAGTCGCGCGCCCGCAGACTCGGCTCGGCATGCGCGCTCGCGCTCCGTGACGGTCACCGCTCCGACGACGAGTTCGATGACGGCATCGATGCCCCGCGGGGCGAGGGGAGCGTCGAGTCGGGAACAACCTGCGGGGATTGATCCCGAACCTGGAAGCGACGATCCCTTGGTCTGCTGTCTCCCCGGCGGCGATCGCTCGACAATGTCGCTCCAGCCTTCGGGACGACAAGCCGAGATGATTCATGTCGCTACCTCCTAGCTAGGTGGTGGCCAAGCCCCCGGGGCCGTTCGCGCGGTCGCCGGGGGCGCTATCTGCTTCGGGTCACGGTACGCCAAGCGTGTCCCCCGCGGGGAACATCGCCCCGAGACGGACCGCGATCCTTCGACGCGAAACAACCGGCCGAGCCGGTCGTCCCGTAGCCATATCGTGACCAGCGTGATCACAGCTTGGCGAGTCGTCACCCGCTGACCGTTGCAGCTGTTGGAAGCGGCGACGGAAATCGAACCCGTGTCCAGGGTTTTGCAGACCGAACGCCTCCTCCCATCCCAGGGTGTTCACCGCTCATAGCTGATGCGATGAAGGAGCGAGGGCCTCCGCTCCCGTGAGGATCCGAGTCGTCGAGACTCGGGGCCTCACCAAACCGAGTCCTCTCGTAAGAATCCGTGCCGAAGCGGTCGGTGGCTTGCATCTGGTCGAAGAACGCCAGCACCCTCGACCTTACGTGGGCAAGCTCGAGGGCGATTCCCTGGCAGCCGACAGCGGCAGCGGCAGCGAAGCCTTCGCCTTCCGTCCGGCGGCGAGCACCGAACACACGCACCGAACGCACGCACCGAACGTGCACCAGATCACCACCGTGGGTAGCGCAGATCAGGCACATCCGGCGTGCCGCCGCAGAGTGTCGGACGACTGTTCCGAGGACTTCAGGGCAGCTTCATCCCCCTTGGGCATACTGGGGTCGCGGTGTGACCGCGCCCGTATCTGAGCGATAGGAGCGGAGGACAGGTGGAAGGGAAGCGCTGGTCTGATTTCTCGCCGACGGCGAGGTTTGCCATCGTTCTCGGCGCGTTCGCCGAGCTCGTTGTCACGACGATCGCGTTGCGAGACCTGATCCGCCGGCCCGCCGACGAGGTGCGCGGTCCGAAGTTGCTCTGGGGCTCGTTCCTCTTCGTGCAGCCAATTGGGTCTCCGCTCTACCTCGTCATCGGTCGACGACATCGCCACGCCTGACCGGGGAATATGCAGTACCGAACACGGTGTCCACTCGGGAAGAGAGGTGCGACCTCTCGAAAGGAGGGTGCGTCAATGACCGACACCGCGGAGCTCGACACGACTCGATACCCGCAGATGCTCGAGATCCACGGCCATCGGATCGCAGTTCGGTCGGGAGGCGATGGGCCGGTCCTCGTGTTCATTCACGGGATGGCCGGCAGCTCGGCCACCTGGAACGCAGTGCTCCCCTCGCTGTCCGAGCAGTTCACGGTTGTGGCACCCGATCTTCTGGGCCACGGCGACTCCGCCAACCCACCCATGGCCGACTATTCGCTCGGCGCCTTCGCGAGCACGGTGCGTGACGTGCTCGATGTGCTGGGGCATCGGCGCGCGACCGTCGTGGGCCAATCACTCGGTGGTGGGGTCGCGATGCAGTTCGCGTATCAGTTCCCCGACCGCTGCGAACGCCTTGTCCTCCTCGACTCGGGCGGGCTCGGGCGCGACGTCGCGCCGGTGCTTCGGGGTCTGACGTTCCCCGGGGTCGAATACCTCTTCCCGTTGCTCTTCACATCCGCTGCGTGTCACGCCGGCAACACCATCGCCGCCTTGTTGGGTAGGGTTGGGTTGCGGAAGAGCCCGCAGGCGGAGGAGATGTGGCGCAGCTACGAGTCGCTTGTGGATCCTGAACGGCGGGCCGCGTTCGTCCGGACGCTGCGCTCGGTGATCAGCCTCGGCGGCCAGCAGGTGAGCGCGCATGACCGTCTCCACATCGGCGAGCGAATTCCTACGCTGATCGTGTGGGGAGGCCATGACTCGATCATCCCGATCGAGCACGGACGTGACGCTCACCGCGCCTTGCCACACAGCCGCTTCGAGGTGTTCGAGGACGCAGGCCACTACCCGCACTGCGACGCACCCGAGCGGTTCGTGCGCGTGCTCACCGACTTCGTTCGGTCGACCTCGACCGCGCCGGCAGTCGTCCACGACGAGCGCCACCTACCCGCCCGGACCGGGATGGGTGGCGCATAGAACCCCCAGCACCAGCTCGGAGTCACCAGGGCGCCCTCCGGATGTGCGAGCATCGCATCGAGAAACACCCCCGGGGGGGATCACTCGATGCGAGCAGACCCGATCGGCTTGCTTGACCTGCTCGTGCGCGACGGCATTCCCGAGCCGCGGCCGGGGCCTCATGGCGCGCTGCGCCCGCCGATCCCTCTCGGGCGGCGGATGGTCCTGCCGGGTCGGGGCACGACTTTCGTGCGGGAGATCACAGGACCACCGGGTGCACCCGCGCTGCTCCTGCTCCACGGTTGGATGGCGAGTGGGGGCCTCAACTGGTTCCGTGTGTTCGAGGCCCTCGGCACGGAGTTCCGTGTGCTCGCGCCGGACCTGCGCGGCCACGCTCGCGGGATCCGCTCGGGCCGGGTCTTCCGGCTCGACGACTGTGCCGACGACCTCGCTGCCCTACTCGCACAGCTCGACGTCGGCCCGGTGCTGGTCGCGGGGTACTCGATGGGCGGGCCGGTCGCCGAGCTGCTCCAGCGTCGACATCCCGAACATGTTGCCGGCCTCGTTCTGTCCGCGACCGCGCCCCGCTTCTCCCTCGGACCCCTGAGCGCGAGCCCGGTCGATGCGGCGCTCGGCGCGCTCGCGACCGGTGCTCGACTGTGCGGGCGCGTCACCCATGTTCCCTCGGCGCCGGCACGGGCCGTGCGCTCGCTGCACCGCTCGCGACCGCACGACTTCCTGCAGTGGACGATCGCCGAGTTCCGCCGCCATGACGTACGCCATCTCGTGGAGGCGGGACGCGCCTCAAACGGGTTCGACGCCAGACCCTGGCTCCGCGAAGTCGATACACCCGTCGCGGTCGTGGTGACGACTCGCGACAGCGTGGTCCCGCCCCGCCGGCAGCTCGAAGCGGCAGAGCTCATCGAAGGAGCATCGGTGCACGAGGTCGACGGTGGTCACGCCGTCTGCGCGCGAGAACGCTTCGTCGAGCCGCTCCGCGACGCCTGCCGCGACGTCGCGGCCCGTGCGGCGGTCGCATAAGAGCCGGCGCGCTTCAGACGCTCGCTGCCGCGTCGACGAGCTCGGCGAGCGCGGGCCCCATCGCCTCGGCGATCTCCCAAGGATCCTCGATCAGGTCGGGGCAGACCACGATCCCGATGTCGAGCGAATCGCGGTAGCTGACCACGGTGATGTTGAGACCACCTCCGACCAGGAGGGGACCGAGCAAGTACGCGTGGGTCAGGCGCGCGCCATGGCAGTAGAGCGGTTGCGACGGACCGTGCACGTTCGACACGATGGCGTTGAAGATCGGCGGGAGGCGCGTGTCGAGACGGAGCCATCCGTACGCGCGCACAAAGGCCGAGAGGACGACCGGAGGCGGCACGGCCACGAGGTCGGCGAGGAGGTCGTCGCCCAGCGCGTGGTGGAGCGTGCGTGCCGCGCGCGTCGAGGCACGCACGGCGCGGAGTCGGTCGCCGGGACCGTCGAGGTGTACTGGTAGCGCCGCCCCCATGGCCGAGAGCAGATTCCCGGGGACGGTCTCGGGATCGATTCGGCGGTCGTCGGAGCGAAGGGCAATTGGGACCTGGGCCACCATCGTGCGGTCGGGGAGTGCGTCGCGGGCGACCAGGTACCGGCGCAGCGCACCGCTGCACATCGCGAGGACGACTTCATTGACCGACACTTCAAATCCGTGGCCGACGGCGTGCACGTCGGTGAGCGGTACCGAACACGCGGCGAATCCCCGGCGTGCCGTGAGCGTTCCGTTGAACACGCTCGGAGGCGCCGCGAACGGTATGACCGAGTCTGCTCGCTCGCTCGAGAGCGCGAACCGTGTGAGCCGCGGTACGGCGCGTGCCAGGTCGACGACCACCCGCGCCGCACGCAGCGGAGTCGTCGCGACCTCCACCGCGACGCCGGCCAGGTGGGCGAGTTGCGAACCATCTTCCTGGGCGACGTCGTGCGTGAGGTCGGGACGCCCGACGGGGGCGTCGGGCTCGAGGTCGAAGATCACCGATGCGAACGCTGCGCCGTGGATCCCGTCGATGCATCCGTGGTGGATCTTCAGCATCAGCGCGACGCTTCCGCCTTGGAGGCCGTCGAGACGCCAGAGCTCCCAGAGGGGCCGTGAACGGTCGAGTGGACGCTCGAAGATCTCGCCTACGAGCCGGTCGAGTTGACGTTGCGCGCCCGGCGGATCGACCGTCGCGTAGCGGAGATGGGAGTCGACGTCGAGCTCGGGCGTGTCCTTCCATACCGGTCGGCCGAGGCGGCCCGGCATCTCGACCACACGGCTCCGGAACAACCCCATGTGGGCGAAGCGCTCGGTGACGAGCCGACGGAGCTGCACGAGGCCGAGACGATCCGCGTCCGCAGCATCGAACACCGCGAGCACTGCTACATGCATGTGCCAGTCGGGGGTCTCCGCCGCCATGAAACCGGTGTCGGTCCTGCTCAGGCGCTGCATCCCCTCGATTGTCGCCCGACGAAGGAGTGCGGGCCAGGGTCACATGGCCCTGGCCCGCGCCTGGGTTCCCGCGACAGGAGTACCCGCATCCGCGGCGGGTGTGGCGGACGAGCGGTGCTCGCTCCAGGCGAGGAGGGGCGGAAGGATCACGAGGGCGCAGACGAGCGCGACGACCACATTGATCGAAACGACGATGCCGAACCCCGACAGGAGCGGGAAGCCCGACAGCGCGAGCACCCCGAAACCGGCCGCGGTCGTGAGCCCTGACGCGACGAAGGCACGGCCGATGTGGGCGGTCGCGGTCTCGACTGCCTGCGTCGCGTCGTGCCCGTCGCGTCGTTCTTCGAGGTAACGCTCCATGATGAGCACGGTGAACTCAGTGCACGTCGCGATCACCAAGGGCCCGGAGATCGCGGCGAGGACGTTCACGGTGACACCGAATACGTAGATGACGGTGTTCCCGAGCGCGAGCGCGGTGACCACGGGAAGCAGGACAAGCAGCGCCCGGCGCACGCTCCGGAGTGCGACCAGCAGCCAGATGAACACGGCCGCCAACGCGACATAGGTCATCTGCTCGCGATTCGCCGTCAGCGAGGTGACGGCCTCGGTGCCGACGACCGCGAGTCCAGACGGCGTGACGACCACACCATCAGGTGCATGGAGATCGGCCACGAGGTTCGTGACGAGGTGTCTGCGTGCCTCGAGGGAGATGGGCCCGATCGCGAAGAGGATCTGTGTACGAGTGCCCCGATCGTCGACGAAGGAGCGCTGGATGGCTCGTGGAGCGACCGCGAGCACCGCGAGTGCGTCGCCCGCGGTCGGTTCGGAGCCGGTCACTTGCGACGTGATCGACGCGATGCTGGTGGAGCTCACGAGCCGGCGCCCGTAGCGCCGCGCGGCTCGATTCTCGAAGTCCGACATCCAGCGCAGCACGTCCGAGCGGAGCACGTCCGGCGCCTCGACCATAAGCCCGAGCTCAGCCGATGATCCCGCGACACTCCGCAGGGCGCGCAGATCGCGCAACACACCGCTGTCCTGGGGAACCCAGCGTTCGGGATCGGATTCCACCGACTGTCGACCCAAGGCGAGCGGGCCCAGCACGACGACGACGAGCGAGATGGCGAGGAGTGCGATCGGGCGGCCCTTCCCGGCTGCCGCCAGCGCGCCCGTCGCCCGCTCGACCCGGCGGCGGCCCACGCGGGGCGAAGTCCAGGTGCGACGGTCGCGCCAAGCCAGCACGGCGGGCATGGGCACCAGGGCGACGATGAACACCGCTGCGGTGCCGATCGAGAGCAGAGCACCGAAGTCGCGAACCATGGGGACGTCTGACGTACGCAATGCCAGGAAGCCGACCACGCCGGCGATCGCAGCGACCGTGATCGCGGGACCCAGATGGAGGAACGTGCGCTCGAGCGCGGGGGTGACCTCGGCATCTGGTGCCGCGCGCAAGTTCTTCCTCGTAGCGACTGTGGATCTGGACGGCGAAGTCGACGCCGAGACCGATCAGGATCGGGAACCCGGAGATGGTCACCATGGTCAGGGGGATCCCGAGGTAGCCGATCGCGCCGAAGGCCCAGATCACGCCGAGAGCCATCACCCCGAGCGACAGCAGTCGCCAACGCACGCGGAAGACCAGCAGCAGGACGCCGGCCATGGCCAGCGCCGCGACGCCGCCGAGGAGGGCCATGTCGTTGCGCATCCGGTCGTTGATCTGCTTCACGAGAAGTGGCGTGCCCGTGGCGATGGCGCTGACATTGCGGAAGCGGGAGGCGCGAACCATGGCGCTGACCCGGTCGGCCGCCGCGCCCTGCTGGTCGATGCTCAGATCGCCCCCGAGTCGCACGACCATCAGCGCGTGGCGACTGTCAGGAAACACGCCACGGAGCGACGGGCGCACCGCACCGGTGGAGTCGTGGATGAGGAACTCGACGAAGGCCGGGTTGTCGAGCGAATGAGCCCCGGCGGCTGCGAGTCTGGTCGCGTCGGCATCGGTGCGGCGCCGGAACGCCGCCACGATCCGGTCGCGCTCCGCGGGCGACATCGCGTGGGCCTGGTCGCGGGCCAGCGCCGCCAGAGCCAGGCCGGGGGCCACGGACAATTGGTCGGCGGCGAAGCGGAGGGCGGTGAGGGGCCCGAGCACGGCATGGTACGCACCAGCGCGCTCGAGCCGTCGTTGCAGCACGCGAAGCTCTCGGAGATCGCGCCCAGTGAGCATCGCCGGGATGTTGCCCGTGAACACGGTCACCATCGGATCGCTGCCGAACTGGCGCTGATACCTGACGTTGTCGGTGTACACGCTTGATCCCGACGGGATCATGGTGTCCTCACTCGACTTGAACTCGAGACGCCCGACACCACCCGCGAGCACGAGAGTGAGCGCAATCGTGCAGCTGAGGATCCACGCGGGGTGAAGCCATACGAGTCTCGCCCACCAGATGGCGACCTTCGACATTCACTCAGGGTGAGTCGATCGGCGCATGCCCGCTAGGGCCCGAAGTCCCACCGCCGCGAAAGGTGCACGGACGCCAGGAATCGGTGCACCCCCCTGACCACCGCCTCGCTGCGAGCGGAGTAGAAGAGCTCGAAGGCATGCTCCGCGCCCGGCAGTTCGAGGAAGACGGTGGGACACGTCGACACCTCACGGAGGCGAGCGGCGAAGGCTCGGGCCTCGCGGATTGGGACGAGCGAGTCGTCGGTGCCGTGCACGACCATGAACGGCGGGGCCCCGGCATGAATCTGGTCGAGCGGCGAAGCATTCGAGAACGCCTCCGGGTCATCGGTCAACGTGCGCTTGAGGACCGCGCGCTCGATGAGTCCGCCCATGCCGTCGGGCCCGATGCCCCCGAATCGTCCCGTGAGGTCATAAGCCCCGTAGAACGGGACGCACGCGGCGACCGAGGTGTCGACGTTCTCGAACCCCGGTTGGAACTGCGGATCGTTGGCGGTGAAGGCCGCGAGCGCGGCCAGGTGGCCGCCGGCGGAGCCACCGGTGATCACGACGAAGTCGGGATCACCGCCGTACTCGGCGACGTGTTCGCGGACCCAGCGCAGCGCGAGCTTCACGTCGACGAGATGGTCGGGGAACGTTGCCCGTGGGCTGAGCCGGTAGTTCGGCGCGACGCAGATCCACCCGTTGGCCGCCAGGTGGTGCATGAGCGGGCGCGCCTGCTCG
Source organism: uncultured Actinomycetes bacterium (assembly GCA_963725775.1). GTDB lineage: Bacteria > Actinomycetota > Acidimicrobiia > IMCC26256 > DASPTH01 > DASUAS01. The sequence goes on along the minus strand of CAVRZT010000002.1, from coordinate 594,793 downwards.
CGTTTGTTCCCGATGATCCAGGCTCCGCCATGGATCTGCAGGAGCACGGGGGCAGCCATCGTCGGCGTTGCCGAGCGGTAGAGATCGAGGCAGTGCCGGCGACCAGCGCCCTCGGCATAGCGGAGGTCACGCATGACCTCGATCCGGTGGTCGGCGAACGGCCACACGAGCGCGAGACGGGTGATCGAGAGGGTCCGGCTCGCGGTCGTCTCGGCGACAGCGCCGAGCGTGCCCGCATAGTCGGCGCCGAGGCCCTCGGCGAGCGCGCGTTCCACGACCACGCCGCTGCTCGCAGCGCACCGCGCGATCGCGACCAGGCCCACCCAGGACACGACGGCGAGCCCGAGCGCGACTCTCCCGGTCCCATCGTGGAGCGCGCCCTGCCGCACGAACACGGCGGCGCCGAGCACTTGGACGAACAAGATCTGCGGCGCGAGCTCGGTCACGGGCCACGCTGCGAAGAAGCTCGGCACCGCGAAGATGCTGCGCCGCGTGCGGGGGAACCGTGCGTTCAGCGTGAGCACCGCGCCGAAGAGGCTCAGCGCCAGAAATGCCATTGGCACCCTACGATCGTGACACGCGCCTTGGCCGGGCGGTGAATGGGCCGGGGCGCGCCGCGCACTCCGAGCATCGTTCGTCCGGGCTGAGCGGCGTGAATCACGGAATCGCCGCGGCGTCCTGATCTTCCCGCCGTTTGCACTTCGTTTGCAACTGACTCCGCTCGAGTCGGCGGCGGTCACCGGGAACCCTTACAACTGTTGGAGGCGGCGACGGGAATCGAACCCGTGTCCAGGGTTTTGCAGACCCTTGCCTGAGCCACTCGGCTACGCCGCCGCGTCCGTGGGTGACACACGGCGAGGGCCGAGGTTAGCCCTTCACCCGTCGCCCTTCCGCGCCGAAACACAAGGATGGATCCGGAATCCGGCCCTGCCGTCGCGCTCACGGGTGTCCGCCGCTCGTTCGGAGAGGTGCTCGCGGTCAACGACCTGACGTTCGAGGTGCCCCGGGGCACGGTCACGGTGCTCCTCGGGCCCAACGGCGCGGGCAAGACGACCGTCGTGCGGCTCGTGACCGGCGCACTGCACCCCCACGGCGGCGCAGTGCGCACGTTGGGTCTCGATCCCGAGGTCGACGTCGAGGGCACCGAGGTGCGACGCCGCTGTGGCGTCGTCCCCGCCCGCCCCGCGCTCTACGACCGCCTCTCCGGCACCGACAACCTCGAGTACGCCGCGGCGCTGTTCCAGGTCGCGCCCCGTCTGGTCGACGAGCGCATCGCCGAGGCCGCAGGACGCTTCGGCATCGCCGACGCGCTCCACCTCAAGGTCGGCGGCTACTCCACCGGCATGCGCGCCCGCCTCGCACTGGCCCGCGCCGTGCTCCACGAGCCCGACCTCCTGCTGCTCGACGAACCCACCGCGGGGCTCGACCCCGAGTCGGCGCGCACGGTGCTCGGCCTCATCGACGAGATGGCCGAGGGTGGCAAGACCGTCCTCATGTGCACGCACCTCCTCCTCGAAGCCGAGGGCCTCGCCGACCAGGTGATCGTGATGGACCACGGACAGGCGATGGTGTCGGGCTCCCCGCACGACCTCACCCGCGAGTACTGGCCCGCCGCACGCGTCGTGCTCGACGCCGACGACCCGGCGCTTCTCGACAGCGCGCGGGACCTTCCCTTCGTGCGCTCGTATGACCGCAACGGCGTCGCCACCGTCGAGCTCGCGCACGAGACCGACGTCCCCGACCTCGTCGACGCGCTGGTCGGCGCCGGCGCCCGCCTCACGCGGGTCGAACCGCAGGCGCCGAGCCTCGAAGAGCTCTACTTCGCCATCCGCCGGGAGAACACGACCCCATGAGCCGTCCCCGTTCCCGTTCGTCGAAGCTGGCGCGTCCGTCGTGGGTGATCGCCCGGACCGACCTCCGTCAGCTGCTCCAGGCACGCGACTTCTGGCTCCCGTTGATGATCGTCGCGCTGCTGTTCTTCGTGATCATCCCGACGTTCCTGCTGCTCATCCTCGGCTCGGTGAAGGACGCCAACCTGGCCAAGAAGCTGAGCGACGTCGTCGGCAGCCTCCCCGCGGACCTGCAGGCGAAGGTGCACGGGAAGAAGGGCCCGGCGAGCGCGTCGTACGCATTGGCCGTCTACCTGTTCGCGCCGCTGGCGATCATCGTGCCGCTCACGGTGTCGTCGGCAGTCGGCGCGCACACCATCGTCGGTGAACGCGAGCGCGGCAGCGGCGAGTTCCTCGCCCACTCCCCCGCCAGTGAACGCCAGATCTACCTCGGCAAGCTCATGGCCAGCCTCATCCCCGGGTACTTCACCGCGGCGATGGGCTTCCTGCTCTACTCGCTCGTGGTGAACCTCATCGTGGGCCCCAAGCTCGGTGGCTGGTTCTTCCCGACCACGAACTGGTGGATCCTCATGCTCTGGGTCCTGCCCCCGTTCATCGCGCTCGCGTTGGCGGTGATCCTCGCCATCTCGGCGCGGGTATCGAGCGCGGCCGCGGCGCAACAGGCGTCCGCGCTGGCGACCCTGCCGCTCATCATCATCGCCTACGGCGTGTCGAGCGGCACCCTGTTCCGGGGCGCAGGTTCCGCGTTCGTCATCGGCGGCCTCGCCTGGTGCGGCGCGATCTTCGCGTTGTGGCGCGCCTCCAAAGCCGTGAGTCGCGAACGCCTCCTCGGCATGGGCGCCACGTAGGCGCCGCTTCACCCGTTCTTGCGTCACTCGTGCGCCACTACGGCGCACCAGCGACGCCAAAACGTAGAGTCGCCGACGTGTACGAGAGCTTCGCGACGGTGTGGGAACGGGTCGCCGACGCGATCCCCGAAGCGCCCGCCGTCGTGCAGGGTGACCGCCGGATCACGTACCGCGAGATCGACGACCGCGCCTCGCGCCTGGCCGCCGCGTTGACTGACCTCGGCGTCGGCCCGGACACCAAGGTCGCGCTGTTCCTCTACAACTGCGCCGAGTACATGGAATGCCTGTTCGCGCTGTCGAAGCTGCGAGCAGTGCCGGCCAACGTCAACTTCCGGTACCTCGGCGACGAGCTCGCGCAGCTGGTCGACAACGCCGACGCCGAGGTGCTCGTCCACCACCACTCGTTGCACGAGCGCGTCGTCGACGCGTGCGACCGCATGCCCGGTCTCCGGCACGTCGTCGAGGTCGACGACGACCACGGCGACTCCGAGTACGAACGGCTGCTGCTCGCACACCAGCCGGCACCCCGCACCGAACGCTCCGGCGACGACCTTCTCCTCTGGTACACGGGTGGCACCACCGGCCTCCCCAAGGGCGTGCTCTGGCACCAGGGCACGCTGCTCGGATACGGGCTCATCGCCGCGTACGCGCTGCAGGGTGAGACCCCCACCGATACGATCGACCAGCTCGTCGACGATGTGCGCCGTTGGCGAGCGCGCGGCACGCCGCTCGTGTCACTGCTCACCACGCCGCTGGTGCACGCCACCGCGGTGCACCAGGCCAACACCGCGTTCGCGGTCGGCGGCACCATCGTGCTGCTCGAACGCGGCCACACCGACGGTGACACCATCTGCGCGACCATCCAGCGCGAACGGCCGAGCGTGCTCGAGATCGTCGGTGACGTGTTGATGCGGCGCATCGCGGGTGCGCTCGATGCCGCCGACGCCCGCGGCGAGCCCTACGACCTCTCGTCACTCGCGCGCATCCACAACTCGGGCGCGATGGTGAGCGCGCCGCTGAAGGACGCGCTGCTCTCCCGGGGAACGATGCACGTGTACGACTCGCTGGGTTCGAGCGAGGCCGTCGGCTTCGGCGTCGCGCTCGACCACCGAGCCGGGGCAGAGCGAGACGGCACGCTTCGCGCTCGGACCGAACGCGCGACTCCTCGCCGACGTCGACCGCGACGTCGCACCCGGTTCCGGTGAGGTCGGGGTGCTCGCGGTGCACACCTCCTGCGCGATCGGGTACTACAAGGACCCGGCCCGCAGCGCGGCGACGTTCCGCGAGATCGACGGCATCACGTACGCCATTCCCGGCGACCAGGCGATACTCGACGCCGACGGCACCCTCGTGCTCCTCGGCCGCGGCTCGAACTGCATCAACTCCGGCGGCGAGAAGATCTGGCCCGAAGAGGTCGAAGAGGTGCTCAAAGAGCACCCCGGCGTGAGCGACGCGGTCGTGATGGGCGTGCCCGACACCGAATGGGGCCAGCTCGTCGCCGCGGTCGTCGCCACCACCGGCGACGAACCCCCCGATGCCGCCGCGCTCGACGAGTGGGTCGGCGCGCGCCTCGCGGGGTACAAGCGGCCGCGCCGCATCGTGTTCGCCGACGAGGTCGGCCGCACGACCGTGGGCAAGCTCGACTACGAGTGGGCCGCGGCCGCGCTGGGCGTGCGCTGAGGCACCATCACCAGGCGGCGCTCACCCGGCAAGGTGTTCGCGCACGAGGTCGGCGGCGCGCGCGGAGTCCTCCTGCACGAAGAAGTGCGTGCCCTCCACCGTGCGGAGCTCGACGCCTGCCCGCTCGGACTGCGCCGCGAACATGCCGGCGGGGAGGTCGGTGCCGGTGGCGGCGACGATCGTGACCTCCGCCTGCAGCGACGCGAGATGATCGAACGCAGCAGGAGCGCCGTCGGAACGCGTCCCGCACTCGAAGAACCAGGCTTCGACCTCGGGCGGGCACGAGAGCTCGACCTGGCCGTCGGGCCGGTCGCGGAAGCCCCAACGCACGTAGCCGTCCAACGCTGCCGGTTCCATCACGTTGAGCGGGGGCCGGCTGCCGTACGACTCGCGCACCGTCGCCCGATCGGCCCACACCGCCCGGCGGCGGCGCGCCATCGCCGACATGTGGTTCTCGCCGTCGGCACCGGGCAGGCCGCCGACCGACCGCATGGCGATGGCCTCGCAGAGCAGCAGGCGGCGCACCAACCCGGGCCGGAGCCGGTCGACCAGGATCCCGGTGCCCCCACCGAGCGACTCGCCGAGCACCACCACCTCATCGAGGCCGAGCTCGTCGAGCACCGCGACGACGTCGCCGGCGGCGGCCACGAAGCCACACTCCTCGAAGCTCGTCGGCGCATCACTGGTGCCGTGTCCGCGGAGATCGATCCCGATCGGGCGGTACTCCCCGCGCAGGAGCCGGGCGAGCGGGTCGAACACCCCGGCGCAGAAGCCGTTGGGGTGCAGGAGCACGAGCGGCGGGCCGTCGCCGCCCCAGTCGAGCGCGCCGATGGTGCGCCCGTCGTGCTCGACGGACCACCGCTGCGGGTCGACGGCGGGCGCAACCATCGGGCGCACGCTACCCGGACCCTTCCGGGGCCTCCGACTGGCCGGACGCCCGCGCGTATTGGGTATCCTGCCGAGCATGCCGACCGCAGCAGGAACCAGATTGCGCTGTGAGCAGTGCGAAACCGAGATCATCGTGGTGAAGGGCACCGACGGCGAGGTGTCGTGTTGCGGGCAGCCGATGGCTACCCGCGAGGGGTGACGAGATGCCGAACCAGATGGGCAAGCGGTACACGTGCACCGAGTGCGAGGTGACGGTGCTCGTCACCAAGGCCGGCGACGGCGAGCTGAGCTGCCACGGCGTGGCGATGGAGATCGCCCAGGCCAAGCCGCTCCCGTCCTCCGACTGACCAGCGCGCCGCCACACCGGCAGCCGCCACACCGGCAGCCGCCACACCGCGAGCCAGGGGGGCTTCCGTGAACATCGCCATGATCCTCGAGATGGCGGCCGACGCCCTCGGGGACCGACTCGCGTTCGGCACCCGGGCCGATGGGCTCACCTACGACGAGCTGCGCAACACCGCCCGCGCCGTCGCCGATCGGGTCGAGGGCACCGGCGCCGAGCGGCTCGCGCTCATGGAGCCCAATGGCCCGCTGGTGCCCGCCACCCTCTTCGGCGCCGCCTGGGCGGGGGTCAGCTACGCGCCGCTCAACTACCGGCTGCCCGAAGCCCAGCTGGAGCAGCTGGTCGCCCGGATCGAGCCGGCGATCGTCTCCGCCCCGCACTGGCTCGACGTCAAGACGGTCCCCGAGCGCGCGTTCCCCGACTCCCCGGACCAGCCCGCGGTGCTCCTCTTCACCAGCGGCACGTCGGCCGAACCGAAGGCGGCGGTGCTCGAGCACGACCAGCTCCTCGCCTACGTGTTCAACACGCTCGAGTTCGCGTCGGCGGGTGAGGACGAAGCGGCCATCGTGATCGTGCCGCCGTTCCACGTCGCCGGCGTCGCTGCGGTGCTGAGCAACACCTACGTCGGCCGGCGAATCGTGCCGGTTCCCGGAGTGCGCTTCTCGGCCGAGGAGTGGCTGGTGACCGCCCGCGACGAGCAGGTCACCCACGCCATGCTCGTGCCCACCATGGTTGCCAAGATCGTCGAGGTCATGGAGGCCGACCCGAGCCTGCGGGTGCCCAGCCTCCGGGCCCTCTCGTACGGCGGTGCCCGCATGCCCGCGCCGATCCTCGAGCGGGCACTGCACCTGTTCCCCGAGGTCGACTTCGTCAATGCCTACGGCCTCACCGAGACCAGCAGCACGGTGGCGATCCTCGGCCCGGACGACCACCGTCTCGCGCTCTACAGCGACGAGCCGCTGTTCAAGGCCCGCCTGTCGTCGGTGGGGCAGCCGCTCCCCGGCATCGAGATCCGCATCGTGGGCGACTCGGGCGACACCATGGGCCCCGACGAACCCGGCGAGATCCAGATCCGTGGTGACCAGGTCAGCGGCAAGTACGTCGGCACCGACTCCAAGACCGACGGCGACGGTTGGCTGCACACCGGCGACCGCGGCTGGCTCGACGTCGAGGGCTACCTCTTCTGCGAGGGCCGCGCCGACGACACCATCATCCGGGGCGGCGAGAACATCGCTCCGGCCGAGATCGAAGACGCCCTCCTGCAGCACGACGCCATCTCGGTGGCGGCGGTCGTCGGGCTCGAGGACGAGCAGTACGGCGAGAAGGTCGCGGCGATGATCTCGCTGCGGGCCGGGGTCGAGGAGATCGACATCGAGGCCGTGCGCGCGTGGGTGCGCGAGCGCATCGGCTCGCTCAAGACCCCCGAGCTGGTCGTGGTCACCGACGAGGTCCCCCAGACCGCGACGGGCAAGATCCTGCGCCGCCAGGTGAAGGTCGACCTCGGCGGTTAGCCACTCCGACGGTCGATTCCGCTCCGCCGTCCCACCCTCCGGGCACGGCTCCGCTTCATCTCTCGATCGTGCCGACGGCGGGCTGCGCGTTCACGCCGTTGACCATCCCGTCGAGCCGCTCGGGGTGGCCCTTCAGCGTGCCGTCGAGGTAGGCGACGGTCGTCGAGCTCACCAGCTCGAACGCGGGGTCGCCGGGCTGCGTGTACGGCGGCACGTGGCTCGAGTTGAGGCTCAGCATCCATCGCGGCGCGGTGAGGTTGTCGCGGTCCCACTGGATGGAGTGCGGGTACGGGTCGTACTCGTCGTTGAGCTCCATGATGTGGAGGATCGGCGTGCCGGTGTCACGCACGTGCGGGTTGTTGGCATTCGACAGGTCGCCCGCCATCGCGATCACCGACTTCACCCGGGCGTCGCGGCAGCACTCGAGGAAGCCCACCCCGAACGAGATCACCTCGCCGTCGGAGTGGCCGGCGGCGGCGATGCGATCGGGATCGATCATGCCCGCCAGCGGGTCGTCCGCACCGAGCGCGAGCACCTGGCTGATCACGAACGACGTGTCGGCGAAGGTCTTCTCGTAGTCGACGTGGCTGGTGCCGCCGTCGGAGCCGCTCAGGATCGGGTAGGTCGGTGCGGCCACGACGTAGCCCGCCGCGGCCCACCGCTCGAGCAACGGCCGGTAGAACTCGGGGGTGACGTCGTAGCCGTGACTGAACACCACGAGCGGGTACGGGCCGTCGCCGCGCGCGGGTGCGCCGCCCTCAGCCTGCGCGGGATACCAGAACTGGGTCGGGAGCGTGCGGGCCGGCGCGCCTCCGAAGCTCCCGTTCGGTGAAGTGCTGCGCGAGGAATCGACGAAGGTCGACGAACTGGTACCGACCGCGTAGGTCCGCCCGATCGGCAGCGACGACGACGCCGGCACCGTGGTCTGCGGCTCGGCAGCCGGTGGCGCGCTCACGGCGGGTGCGACGGTGCTGCTCGCGGGCGTCGTGGTCGACGTGGTGGACGTGGAGGTCGCGGCCGCCCCTGATGGGCCGTCGTCGTCGTCGCCGAACAGTGCAATCCCCGCGGCCACGAACGCCACCGCGGTCACGACGACGCACGCGCCGACCGCGACCGCCGTCCGCCGACGGCGCCGGTCGACACGACGGCGCGCCGGGCGCGGGGAGGTCATGCGTGAGCACGGTAGCCAGACGCGCCGGTCACGCCGGCGCGCCCGACCGGATCAGCTCTCGTCGATGCTGATGGCCTGCTTCGGGCACTGCCGAACGGCCTGGTCGCACTTCTCCCGCAGGTCGTCCGGCGGGTTCTCCTGCAGGACGTAGAGGAAGTTGTCGTCACGCACTTCGAACACTTCGGGGACGATCCCCATGCAGATGGCATTGCTTTCGCAGAGGTCGAAGTCGACCACGACCTTCCAAGCCATTGTGTCTCCTCGAGATGGGTGCGTTGATCGAACTGCCCGCGCACTCGGCGCGGGCAGTTCGAGGATTCTCGGGAAATGTAGCGCCTCTGGCGTTACGAGTCCTGCGAACGACGCCGGGCCGCGACCACGAGCACAGCACCGAAGACGAGCGCCGCGACGCCGATCAGCACGTAGGTGGGCGTGTCGGACGAACCGGTGAACGCCAGCGACCGCGCGGCGGGCCTCGTGACGCTCCCGGCGGCGACGTCGACCCGGAACACCACTTCGCCACCCGGATCGGCGCAGCCGGCCGTGTAGGCGTTCTCGTCACCGAAGGTGAAGTTGGCCGAGAGGTCGGTGGCCGCGGTGACCGTGTACTTCAGCGTGAAGCTGTTGTCGGCGACGGTCTGCGACACCACGTCGCCCGGGCCGTTCGGCGCGGCCGGCACTCCATCCGCGTACAGCGCCATGGTCACGTCGTTCGGGGCGGTGCCGACCATCGTGACCTGCTGTGGGAACGAGTCGACCGGGTTGGGTGCGAGGGAGAGGATCACACAGTCGCCGGGCGGCTCGTCGCTCTGCGCGCCGGCGGCCAGCATCGGGACCGCGAAGACCGCGCCGAGCAACCCGACGAGGGTAACGCCGAGAACCTTGCGTACGGAATTCCGCACGATCGCCTCCTCATACCGTGGTTCGCACTATGCCGCCACTCTCCGCGGCAACATCATGGCACACTGGCGTCCCGCTTACCACTCTCCGCGGTGAGACTCTCGTCACGCGCCAACGCTCGTGGCGGGCAAGGCTAGACGTTGGCGCACGATCACCGAGGGACCCGCAGCGGACGGAAGAATTCGCGGACGTCACCGACCAGGAGCTCGCCCTGTTCGAATGCCGCGAAGTGCCCACCCCGGGGCATCTCGGTCCAGTGCCGGATGTCGTAGCGCCCCTCCGCCCAGTGGCGGGGCGACCGGATGATCTCCTTGGGGAACGCCGCCACCCCGAACGGCACCGGCGGCCGCTCGGTGGGCATGAACCCCTGGGTCTGCTCGGCCTCGTAGTAGAGACGCCCGGCCGAGTGGGCCGTGGCGGTGAGCCAGTACAGCATGATGTTGTCGAGCAGCTGGTCCTTGCTGAACACCGACTCCACGTCGCCCCCGCAGTCGCTCCAGGTGCGGAACTTCTCCACGATCCAGCCCGCGAGCCCCGCGGGTGAGTCGTCGAGCGGGTAGCCGATGGTCTGGGGCTTCGTGCCCTGGATCTTCGAGTATCCCGAGTCGACGCGGCCGTAGTAGTCGAACGCGGCCAGGGCCGCCTGCTCGTCGTCGCGCAGGTTGGCGAAGTCGAGGTCGGCCGGCGGGGGCGCCACGATCATGTTGAGGTGGACGCCGGCCAGGTGCGCGGGATCGGCCAGGCTGAGCTGGGTGGAGATCATCGATCCCCAGTCACCACCCTGCGCGCCGTAGCGGTCGTAGCCGAGGCCGGCCATGAGCGTCGCCCAGGCCTCGGCGATCCGGCGCGGGCCCCAACCCCGTTCGGTGGTCGGCCCCGAGAACGCGTAGCCCGGGATCGACGGGCACACCACGTGGAACGCGTCGGCGGGATCGCCCCCGTGCGCGCGGGGGTCGGAGAGGGGCCTGATGATCTCGAGGAACTCGACGACCGAACCCGGCCATCCGTGGGTGACGATCAGCGGGAAGGCGTCGGGCTCCGGCGAGGGTGCGTGGATGTAGTGCACGCGCGTGCCGTCGATCTCGGTGAGGTAGTTGTCGAACGAGTTGAGCGTCGCCTCGGCGCGACGCCAGTCGTACTCGTCGCGCCAGTACGTGACGAGCTCGACGAGGTAGTCGCGCTCGGTGCCGTAGTCCCAACCCGCGTCGGGCAGCTGCTGCGAGAAGCGCGTGCGCGCGAGGCGTTCGCGCAGGTCGACGAGATCGGCATCGGGGATGTCGATGGTGAACGGTTCGATGGTGAGCGACATGGCGCTGACGCTATCGTGCGGGCGCCGACCATTCCGCCGTACGCACGGAGGATCACGTGGATCACACCTACAAGATCACCGAGATCGTCGGCTCGTCGCCCGACGGCATCGACGACGCGATCAAGAACGGCATCGGGCGTGCGGCGAAGACGCTGCGCAACCTCGACTGGTTCGAGGTCACCGACATCCGTGGCGCGATGAACGACGGCGCGATCGGCGTGGTACCAGGTGACGATGAAGGTCGGGTTCCGCCTCGACGACGGCGACTGACCTCTACTTCGCCTTCTGCTGCTTGGCCGGCGTCGTGCCGACGAGCGGCTTCCCGCACCGGTAGGGCTCGGCGACGAGGTACCGCGAGCCGTCGCTCTGCACCAGCGCGCCGCACGGGACCCCCTGGGAGTGCATCGCCGGGAACGTCGACCGACCGACGGTGCCGGGCACCGAGAAGATGAGCCGCTGGGCCGCGGCCACGAAGCGCGCACGGTTGAGGCGCTTGCCCACCTCGGTGAGCACGCGGAGGAACGCGTCGGCCGACCAGTACCCCGCCGCGATGCCGGGCGTGAGCTTCGTGCCCGCGGCGAACGCCTCGACGTCGACCGCCATCCGCTGGTTGGCTGCAGTCGACTGCTCGAACGGTGCGTACGGCACGAGCACGGTGAGGCCGTTCGCCACCGCCGGCGCGGCCGGTTGGTAGAACGCCTCGGACGTCGCCACCGTGCCGGTGAACCCCTGCACCGTGAGCTGGCGCGCCACGGCGATGGTCGTCGCCGGTGACGTGAGGAGCAGCACGGCGGCGGGCGATCCTGCGGTGAGGCTCGTCGCGACCGGCGCGAGGTCGGGCGGCGGCGCGGGTGGGACCGGGAGCGTGACCGGGGCCGCCACCGTGAAGCCCGCGGCGCGCAACGAGCGGCGGGCCTGCTCGGCACGTGCGGTGCCGAGCGCGTCGGCGTCGACGGCCAGCGCGACCTGCGATCCCTGCGCGGTGCCGAGGAGCGAGCGCAGCTGCGCGCCCCACGCCGGGCTCACCACCCGGGTCTGGAGGGCGGCCTGCGCGCCGACGAAGCCGAACCCGAAGCGGTTGGCGTCCCATCCGGTGGTCGACGCCGCCCCGAAGAACGGGACCCCGGCCTGCGCGAGGCCGGCGGTGTCGAGCGCATCGCCCACGGCGGGAACGACCGCGAGCACGGAACCCGGGAGATCGGCCACGGGAACGGCCGCGACATCCGAGTACTGGATGGTGCGTCCGGCCACCCCGCCGCGCGCGTTGGTGCGGGCGAAGCGGGCCTGCGCGCCGAGGTCGGCGCCCGTAGCGGTGGCGTCGGCAGCCACGATTCCCCCCACCGCAACCGTGGTACGGGTCACGCCGTCGACCGGCACGGCCACCGTGGTCGACGGCGGCGGCGTGGTCGTCGTCGTGGTCGGGTCGGCCGCGTGCGCAGGGGACGCGACCAGTGCCAGCCCGCCGACGAGCGTCGCAACGACCGCGACGCGGGTCCTTCGCCCGGTCCCCAACGCGCTACTTCACCGGCACGAGGCGACTGCACGTGTAGGGCACCGTCACCCCATAGGCGGTGCCGTTGCTCGCCACCAGCGCGCCGCACGGCGCCGGCACCGAGTGTGCAGCGGGGAACGTGATCGGGCCGACCGTGTCGGCGACCTGGTAGGTGAACTTGCGGTTCGCCGCCTTCACCAGCGACGCGGTCGTGAGCTGCCTGCCCGCCTTCTGCACCGCGGCCAGGAAGAGGTCGGCGGACCAGTAGCCCGCGATCACCGACTGGTCGACCGGTTGGCCGGGCGCGACCTTCTCCACGTCGGCGACCAGCTGCGCCATCGCCGGGTTGGTGGCCGCGCTCTCGACCGGCGCGGTCTGCGTCATCACCATCGACCCGATAGCGGGCGCCACCAGGTTGGGGTCGTACATGATCGGGTTGGTGATCACCCCGAGGAACCCGTTGGCGCGCAGCGCGTTCTGCATGCCGAGCACGTTCGACACGTTGCCGACCACGAACACCGAGTCGGGTGGCTTTCCACCGTTGCTGGTGAGCACCTCCTTGGCGACCGCGTTGTAGTCGAGGGTCGCGGGGAGCGCGAGCGATGCCTTGCCGTAGACCACGTTCAGCTTGGCGCTCGTGATCCCGGACGTCAGCGACTGCAACTCGTACTGCCCGGTCGCCGAGCTCTCGGTGAGGATCGCGGCCGTGCGGGCGGTCGGTGAGGCGCCGAAGGCCGTCCGCACCAGCACGCCCCACGCGTTGCTGGTGACGCCCTCCGGGAACGGGCAGCCACTGAACCCGAAGCCGTAGGCGTTGCCACAGAAGTCGGACGAGAGCGCCCACCCGAAGTACGGAACCTTCTGCTGCACGAGGAACGTCGCGCCGGCGAAGGTGGGCGTGACCGCGGGGACCACCGCGAACACCTGGTCCTCCTGCACCAGCTTGGTGGCCGCGGCGGCACCCGCGGTCGGGTCGCCGCCGTCGTCGGCGAGGCCCGTGTAGTCGATCGTGCGTCCGTTGACGCCACCGGCGTCGTTGGCCCGCTGGAACCGCGCCTTCGCTCCGATGTCGGCGCCGCCGTAGAGGAACGAGTAGCCGAGCCCGCCGACCTTGATCGACGTGTCGGTCACGCCCCGGTCGGCGGCTTCGGTCGCGCTCGCGGTAGGGACGGTCGTGGTCGCGCTGCTGTCGCCGTTCTGGGCGCTCGCGGTCGCCGTCGCCGCGCCGACCAGCAGGGCCGCGGCCGCGAGCACTCCGATCCCCCGGCGCACCGGCCGGGCGCGGCGTGTCACGCGGGCACTCCGAGGAGCACCGGGCGCAGCGTGCTCAGGAGCTCGTGGATCTCCACCGCGCACCGGTGGAACACCTCGGGCTCGCCCCCGGCCGGATCGTCGACGTCTTCCCATGGCTCCAGCACGACCTCGTCGAGGTGGAGGGCAGCGATGCGATCGGTCAGGGAGCCGGCCACGCCGGGCAGGTCGCGGGCCAGGCGCTTCAGCGTGCCGGTGCGCGCCGCCGCCTCGGGATGACGCCGCCGCACGTACTCCACGTGCTCCCCGGCCATCGCCAGCACGACGTCGGCGCCGGTGAGGTCAGCGGTGGTGAGCTGCCGGCTGCGGTGGCCCTCGGCCCGCGCGCCGACCCCGACGATGGCGTCGCGGGTGCGCCAGCTCATGGGCATGCCCTCGACCACGTGCGTGCCCCGGGTCTCGACCACGAGTGCGGGAACGTGCTCCGCGAGGATCGCTCCCGCCATCACCGAGCGCGCCGCGTTCCCCGTGCACAACGTGACCAGGTGGGGCATCGGGCGGAGTCTAGAGAGCGCGGTGTGCAGCCCGACGCGCGCCCGCCATACTGCGGGCATGACCGTCGACGTACGTCCCGCCGCGAGCCGGTTCCACACCCAACTCGACTGGCTCGATTCCTGGCACAGCTTCAGCTTCGGCCCGCACCGCGACCCGGCCAACACGGGACATGGCCTGCTGATCGTGAACAACGACGACATCGTGCGCGCGGGCCGGGGGTTCTCGACCCACTCCCACCGTGACATGGAAATCGTCACCTGGGTGCTCGACGGCGAGCTCGCGCACCGCGACAGCATCGGCACCGACGGTGTGATCTATCCCGGCCTCGCGCAGCGCATGAGCGCGGGGAGCGGGATCCAGCACTCAGAGATGAACGCGAGCGCGACCGCCGACGTGCACCTCGTGCAGATGTGGGTGCTCCCCGACACGAACGGCATCGCGCCGAGCTACGAGCAGCGCGACCTCAACGACGCGATCGCGGGCGGTGGTCTCGTGCCGGTGGCGTCGGGTCAGGGCCACGACGGCGCGGTCGTGATCCACCAACGCGAACGCGGTGTTGTTCGTGGGCCGCCTCGACGCCGGCGCCGAGGTCGTCGTGCCCGACGCCGCGCACGTCCATGTGTTCGTCGCGATCGGCGACGCTCTCCTCGACGGCGCGCGGCTCGCGACCGGCGACGCAGCGCGCCTCACCGACGCAGGCACCCGTGCACTGGTCGCGGGCGCGGGCGGCACGGAGGTGCTGGTCTGGGTCACGGCGTGAGCGTGAGCGAGCCGGGTATCCCGGCGAGGAGCGAGCGCCCAATGGAGCAGGCGTGAGCGTGAGCGAGCCGGGTATCCCGGCGAGGAGCGAGCGCCCAATGGAGCAGGCGTGAGCGTGAGCGAGCCGGGTATCCCGGCGAGGAGCGAGCGCCCAATGGAGCAGGCGTGAGCGTGGTCGCCATCGACTGGTCGGGACGGCGGACGGGCGAGACGCGCCACCTCTGGCTCGCGGAGGCGGCCGACGGCGAGCTCCTGGCGCTCGAGGCCGGGCGCACACGCGAGCAACTGGTCGACGCGCTCGTCGCCCGCGTCGCTCGGGGCGAATCGGTCGTCGCCGGCTTCGACTTCTCGTTCTCGCTCCCCCGGTGGTTCCTCGACACCCAGGGCTACCGCGACGCACCGGAGCTGTGGGCCGCAGCCACCATCGACGGCGAGCGCTGGTTGCGGGAGTGCCCACCGCCGTTCTGGGGGTTGACCGGCCGCCGGCGCCCGGACGGACACGAGCAATTCCGGCGGACCGAAGCGACCATCGCCGCGGTCGGCGGCATCCGGCCGAAGTCGACGTTCCAGATCGGTGGCGCGGGGAGCGTCGGGACCGGTTCGGTGCGCGGGTTCCCGGCCCTGGCCCGACTCCGGGCCGGCGGGTTCTCGATCTGGCCGTTCGACACACCGGCGCCGCCGCCGGTGGCGGTCGAGATCTACCCGCGTGCGCTGACTGGCCCGGTGGTGAAGCGCGACGTCGACGCGCGGATCGCGTACCTCGACGAGCACTGCCCGGACGTCGCGTCGCGCCACCGCGAGCGAGCGGTCGCGAGCGAGGATGCGTTCGACGCGGCCGTGTCGGCGTTGGTGATGTCGCGCTACGAAGCCGGGCTGCGGTCACTGCCCCCACTCGTTGACGCCGAGACGCGCCGCGAGGGTTGGGTGTGGGAGCCCGACGTCGCGCGTCGGCTCACGCCGGCGGTGACGCCTTCTGCAGCCGGGTGACCGAGGCGACGATTGCCCCCTGGAGCGGGACCGAGATGTCGGTGTCGGTCGTGAACGAGTAGCCGGTCAGTGCGGTGCCGACGCGTACCGTGACGAACCCGAGGCCGATCGTCTGCCTGGTGCCGTCCTTCAGCCCGACGTCGACCGTGCCTTGATAGACGACGGCGTCGTCGCCGATGCGAACGCCGTCCGCCCGGGCGATGTCGGTGGTGACCGACTTCAGCTGCTTGGCCACCTGCTTGTTCTTGCGCAACTCGCCCTTGAACACCACGGTGAACAGCTGCTCGAGGCACTTCGGAAGCTTCGGGTTGCGGAACGTCGTGACCGCGGTCTCGGCCTTCGCCGTCGTCGGGTACACGCTCACCGTGTTGGTGACGTTGGCTTGCCCGAGCTCGAAGCTGCCCGACTTCGCGCGCGGGTTCTTCTTGTTGGCCGCCGAGAACGCGCTGAACGCCTTGCAGTCGGCGATCTTGGCCGCCTGCTTGTCGACCGCGTTGTCGGAATCGGCGCTGCGTGCGCGCTGCTCCCATCCGGACGGAAAGTCGGACAGCTGCAGCACACCGGCCTGTGCGAGCTGCTGGTCGGCCGAGGTCGCGGCCGCGGCGGGCATCGCGCTGAGCGCGAGCACCGCGAGCGCGACACCGACGAAGAGGCGCCTCACACCGCGCCCCCCGCCACGGCGGTCCGCAGCCGACCGACCGACGCGTCGATCGCGGGGGTGAGGATCTCGGGGAGGTCGGCATTGTCGGTCGAGTACGAGACCGCGTCGACCGTTCGTCCGACCTGCACCGCAGCGATGCCGACGCCGAGCTGGCTGGACGAGCCGTCGGTGCCCGTGAGCACGATGTTGCCCTCGTACACGACGCTGTCGTCACCGAGGCTGGCGATGTCCTGCCGGTCCAGGGACACCACGACGCTGGCGAGCTTGCCCTTCAACGCCGGATCCTGACGGAGTTGCTTCTCGTACAGCTTCTTCAGGCAGCCGACGACGCTGGGCTTGACGAAGAGTGCGATCGCGTCGCTCGCGGCACGCTCCGACTTGAACACGTCGACCTCGTTGCTCACCGTGCGGGAGCCGTCGGTGAACTGCTGCGATCGCGCCTGGGGCAGCGCCGCGGTCGTCTTCTGGAGAGCGATGTACGGCGCGCATCCGCCGACGCCCCTGGCCAGCCGGATGTTGTCGGCGTTCGTGGAATCGTCGCGCGGCTGCGCGCTGAAGCCCTCCGGGAAGTCACCGGCGAGAAAGACGCCGGCCTCGGCGATCTTCACGTCGGCGCCGCGTGCTGCCCTGAGAGCAGGTGCCGCGAGGGCAGGTGCCGCGGTCAAGGCCGCGACCAGGGCGACGACGGCAACGACTGCGCCGAAGCGCGCGGAGGAGGAGAGGTCGAGCCGTGTGCGCATGAGCTGCAATCTACGGGGCGGACGCGCCCATACTTGAGCACCTTGCGTGGCTTCGACGTCGGATCCGCCCGCGTGCGGGGGGCGATCGCCTGGACACTGGGCGCGGTCGCGTTCTTCGTGCTCGTCCAGATCGTGTGGGGGCCGCCCGCGGGCATCGTGGTGCAGGGTGCGCTCCTCGGCGGGTTGAGCGCGCTGCTTGCACTCGGGCTCGCGCTCGTCTACCGCGCCAACCGCATTCTCAACTTCGCACAGGGTGACCTCGGCGCCGCGCCGGCGTCGCTCGCCGTGCTCCTCGTC
Organism: uncultured Actinomycetes bacterium; assembly: GCA_963725775.1. GTDB lineage: Bacteria > Actinomycetota > Acidimicrobiia > IMCC26256 > DASPTH01 > DASUAS01. The sequence goes on along the minus strand of CAVRZT010000002.1, from coordinate 577,551 downwards.
GTCAGCAGCGGCGCCAGTTGGCTGGTCGCGTTCGCGACCGGGGTCGTCGCCGCACTCGTGCTGGGCGCCGCGGTGGAGTTCCTGGTGATCCGACGGTTCTTCCGCTCGCCACGCCTGATTCTGACCGTCGCCACCATCGGGCTCGCCCAGGTCCTGGCGGGCCTCGGTCTCCTCCTCCCCGGCTGGTTCGATGTCGGGCTCCCCCCGCAGAGCTTCCCGGCGCCGATCGACGCCTCGTTCACCGTCGACCCGTTGCGCTTCGGCGGGAACGACGTGGTCGCGCTCGTGCTGATCCCGCTCGCGTTCCTCGGCTCGCGGTGTTCCTGCGGACCCGCTTCGGGGCCGCGGTGCGCGCCTGCGCCGACGACGTCGACCGCGCCGCGCTGGTCGGCATTCCCGTGCGGCGCGTCCACTCGGTGGTGTGGATGCTCGCGTCGCTGCTCGCGTTCCTGGCGGTGTTCCTCCGCGCCGGGATCGTCGGGTTGTCGATCGGGACGGTGCTCGGCCCGTCGCTGCTGCTCCCGGCACTGGCCGCCGCGGTCATCGGTCGCATGGAACGACTCCCCACGATCGCCGTCGCCGCCATCGGGCTGGGGATCGTCGAGCAGTCGGTGCTCTGGGGCTGGAACCAGCCCAGCGACGTGCAGCCGGTGCTCTTCGTCGTGGTGCTCGTCGCGGTCTGGTTGACGCCGCCCGGCGCGGGGCTGCGGGGACGCATCGAGCCGTCGGCCTGGCAGGCGGTGCGGGAACCCCGCCCGGTGCCGCGCGAACTGGCGCGACTCCCCGAGGTGCGGATCGCCAACGCCGCGCTGCTCGCGCTCGTCGTGCTCGCCCTCGCCCTCGTACCGGTGGTGTTCAGCGAGAGCCGCATCAACCTGGCTGCGGTCGCGGTCGTCTACGGCGTGATCGCGCTCTCGCTCGTGGTGCTGACGGGGTGGGCCGGCGAGATCAGCCTCGGGCAGATGGCGTTCGTGGCGGTGGGCGCCGCGGTCGGAGGGTCGATCACGGCCCGCCTGGGCTGGGACCTCGCCCTCGGTCTGCTCGGTGCGGGACTGGTGGGAGCCGCGCTCGCGGCGCTGATCGGCCTCCCCGTCCTGCGCCGGCGCGGCCTCACCCTGGCGGTGGTGACGTTGGCGTTCGGCCTGGCCACGACCGCGTGGTTGCTGAGTCCGCGCATCTTCGGCGAGGGCACGCGCTTCGACTGGCTGCCACCTCCACGCGTCGAGCGCACCGACCTGTTCGGTGTCGTCGACGTGCGCTCCGAGACAGGCTTCTACTGCCTGTGCCTGGCCGCGCTCGCGCTCGCGGTGATCGGCGTCGTCGGGATCCGACGGAGCCGGAGCGGTCGCGTGTTCATCGCCATCCGCGAGAACGAGCGCGCCGCCAGCTCGTTCGGCGTGAACCCGCGGCGGGCCACGTTGAGCGCGTTCGCGATCTCGGGTTTCCTTGCCGCGTTCGCGGGTGCGCTCTTCGTGCACCAGCAGAACGGGCTCCAGCTCGACTCCTACACCGCCGGCGAGAGCCTCGTCGTGTTCACGATGGTCGTGATCGGCGGGCTCGGTTCGGTGCCGGGCGCCCTGCTCGGCGCGCTGGCCGTGCGAGGCGTCACGTGGTGGCTGCCCGTCGAGTGGCAGATCGTCGCGACCGGCGCCGGGATGCTGCTCGTGCTCCTCGTGTTCCGCGGCGGGCTCGGCGCGGCGTTCGCCGACGTCCGCGACGCCGCGTTGCGACGGGTGGCGGCCCGGCGCAGCATCGACGCGCCCACGCTGACCGGTCGAGTACGCGCGCCGGTCGGCGGCGACGTGGTCGTCACCGAACCGGTCGTGGCCCCGGTGGATCCGACCGCGTTCCTCCAGGTGCGCGGGCTCGACGTCTCCTACGAAGGTGTGCCGGTGCTCGCCGGGGTCGACCTCGACGCGCGCGCCGGCGAGATCGTCGCGCTCCTGGGCACGAACGGCTCAGGGAAGTCGACGCTGCTGGATGCGGTGTCGGGGCTCCGCGTCCCGGATCACGGCCGCGTGACCATCGGCGGGCGCGACACGACCCACACCCGCGCCGAGCGGATCGTCGCGTTCGGCGCGGTGCAGGCGCCCGGCGGACACGGCGTCTTTCCTTCGCTCACCGTGGCCGAGAACCTGCGACTCGCCACCTGGGTGACGCGCGACCGCGCCGCGTCGGCCCGGGCGCGCGATGACGCGCTCGAGCTGTTCCCGCGCCTGGGCGAGCTGACGCACCAGGTCGCCGGCGACCTCTCGGGCGGCGAGCAGCAGATGCTGACGTTGGCCATGGCCTTGATCACCTCGCCGCGGCTGTTGATGATCGACGAGCTGTCACTCGGGTTGGCGCCGGAGGTGACCGAGTGCATCCGCGCCCGGGTCCGAGACCTCCGAGACGCCGGGACCGCCATCGTGGTGGTGGAGCAGTCGGTCGACCGCGCGCTCGAGTTGGCGGACCGCGCCTACTTCCTCGACCACGGCACGGTCCGCTACGCCGGGCCGGCCGCGGGCCTGCTCGAGCACCCCGACCTCGTACGCGCCACGTTCCTCGGCGCGGCCGCCGCGAGGGCTCCGGCGCGGCGCACCGCGCCGGTCGTCGACGTCGACCGCGCCCCGCTCCTCGAGCTCACCGGCATCGCCCGGCACTTCGGAGGCGTCGTCGCGCTCACCGACGTGTCGCTCACGGTGCACGCCGGTGAGATCGTGGGCGTGATCGGACCGAACGGCGCAGGGAAGACGACCCTCTTCGACGTCGTGTCCGGGTTCGTTCGCCCCGACGCGGGCAAGGTCGAGATCCGCGCCGCGCACGATCGCGTCGACGTCACGCGCCTCCCCGCGCACCGTCGCGCCCAGCTCGGCCTGGGCCGTTCGTTCCAGGACGGGCGACTGTTCCCCGCGCTCACGGTGCGCGAGACCATCGCGGTCGCGTGCGAGCGCTCGGTGCGCGTCCGCAACCCGGTGGCCGCCGCCGCGCACCTTCCCGCGGTCGCGCGCTCGGAAGCCGCGGTGCGAACGACCGTCGACGAACTGGTCGAGCTGCTCGGGCTCGGCGACTTCACCGACCGCTTCGGCCACGAGCTGTCCACCGGGACCCGGCGCGTCGTCGACCTCGCGTGCGTGCTCGCGCACCGCCCGACCGTCCTGCTGCTCGACGAACCCGCGAGCGGGCTGGCGCAGCCTGAGGCCGAGGCGCTGGGCCCGCTGCTCCGCGACGTGCGTGATTCCCTCGGCGCCGGCCTGCTGGTGATCGAGCACGATCTCGGCGTGCTCGGTGAGGTCGCCGACCGGCTCGTGGCGCTCGACCACGGCCGGGTCGTCGCCGTCGGAGCGCCCGACGCCGTCCTCGCCGATCCGGCGGTCCGCCACTCGTATCTCGGTACCTGAGTCCGGCCTGACCCGTCGAGCGCCGCCCGCCGCGCGACGATGCCCGGTGTGTTCACGCTTCGCGCCGGGCCGCGCGTCCTCGTCGGTGTGCTGGTCGGGCTGCTCGTCGTCGCCGGCGGCGTCGGTGGCGTCGGGCACGCCCCGCCCGCGGGCGCCACCCAGACCTGCGACACCACGACCGGGCGGCTCGCGGTGCCGAGCGGCTACGCCCCGCCGTGCGTGAAGCCGTGGACCGGCGGCAACAACGGCGGCGCGACCGCGCCCGGCGTCACCCAGGACACCATCACCGTCGCGCTCTACCAGGCCCAACCCGACCTGCTACAGCAGGCCTTCTTCGAGAACACGGGGAGCGACGAGAGCCTGGCCAAGGAGCGCGACACGACCCAGGAGTACGTCGACTACTTCTCCGCGCACTACGAGCTGTACGGGCGCAAGGTCGAGTTGGTGACGGTGAAGGCCAGCGGCGCGCCCGACGACGACGTCGCGGCCAAGGCCGACGCGATCAAGGTCGCGACCGAGGTCCATGCGTTCGCGTCGTTCGGTGGCCCGGGACAGACGACCGCGTACGCCGAGGAGCTCGCCGCCCGCGGCGTCCTCTGCGTCGGCGACTGCGTGATCGCGGAGCCGCAGTCGTTCCTGGAGCGCCACGCGCCCTACGTGTGGCCGATGATCGCGTCACCCGAACAGGCGAGCGAGCACTGGGCCGCGTTCGTCGGCAAGCAGCTCGCCGGCAGGAAGGCCTCGTACGCGGGCGACGCTTCCTTCACGACGAAGCCGCGCCGGTTCGGGGTCGTGCACTACGACGACGATGCCGGCACGTTCGCCAAGAGCGTCGCCCACTTCGAGCAGCGCCTCGCCTCGTACAAGGTGAAACCGGCGGTGACCGTGCCGTACGCGCTCGACATCACGACCGCGCAGCAGGACGCGCGGAACGTGATCGCCAAGCTGAAGAGCAGTGGCGTCACCAGCGTGATCCTGGCCGGCGACCCGGTGTTCCCCACGTACCTCACCAAGGAGGCGACCGCGCAGGGCTACTTCCCGGAGTGGGTGATCCTCGGGTACGCGTTCACCGACACCGCGGTGTTCGGTCGCCAGTACGACCCGAAGCAGTGGGCGCACGCGTTCGGTGTGTCCCTGCTCCCGGCGCGCACGGCCGACGACGTCGACGAGCTGGCGAACCTGATCACGTGGCAGACGGGTCACCCGCCGGAGGCCAAGACCTTCCGCGAGCTCGTGCAGGCGCCGCTGGTGTTCTTCACCGGCGTGCACCTGGCCGGGCCGCGCCTCACCGCCAAGACCTTCGCCAAAGGTCTCGACCGGTTCCCGTCGGCCGAGACCACCACCCCGACACGCCTGCACCTGTCGTGGGGGAAGCACGGGATCTGGAAAGGCGTCGACCTCACCGGCGGCGACGACGCCACCGTGATCTGGTGGGACCCCGGCGCGTCGGGCGCCGACGAAGTGGGACACGAGGGCACGGGCCTCTACCGCTACGCCGACGACGGCGCGCGCTACCTGCCCGGTCAGTGGCCGACCAGGCCGGTCGGCCTGTTCAACCCGAAGACCTCCACCACGGTGATCACGAAGCTGCCGGCCGCCGACGCGCCGCCGAACTACCCCTCGCCCGCGGGACGGTAGGTGCAGATGTGCACGCCGGTGCTGCTCGTGGTGGTCGACACCAGCTCGAGCGGACGGGCGGTGCCGTCGGTCGGGAAGATGCTCTTACCGCCCCCGAGCACGATGGGCTCGATCATGAGGCGGTACTCGTCGACCAGGTCCTGACCGACGAGGTCGCGCGCGAGGCTGGCGCTGCCGAGCACGTGGAGGTCGCCGCCGTCACGGGCCCGGAGCCCGGCGATCGCCTCGAGGGCACCGTCGCCGGGGAGCAGCGTCGTGTTGTTCCAGGTGAGGTCGTCGGGGCCGAGCGTGCGCGACACGACGTACTTGGGGATCGAGTTCATGTGGTCGGCGAACTCGTCACCGGCGCGCTCGGGCCAGGCGGCGGCCATCACCTGCCAGGTGCGCCGGCCGAACAGGAGCGCCTCGGTGGTCGCCATGGCCTCGCCGATGGCGCCGCCCATCGCTTCGGGGTCGAAGAACGGCATCGACCAGCCGCCATTGGTGAAGCCACCATCGGTGTCCTCCTCGGCGCCACCCGGCGCCTGAACCACGCCGTCGAGGCTCATGAACTCGCTGATGACGATGCGCATCGGTCGCTCCCCTGCTCGGTCTGCTGCGTTCGGTGCTACCGACCGCGTCGGCCGCGCGAACTCATCGGTGTTCGTGTTCGACGCGCACCCAACCGTCGCCCTCGACATAGCGGCGGATCACTCGCGCCGGGTTGCCGACGGCGACGCTGAAGTCGGGCAGCGCGCCGGTGACCACCGACCCGGCACCCACCGCGACGTTGCGACCGATGTCGGAGCCGGGCAGGACGACGGTGCCGTGACCGAGCCACGAGCCGCTCCCGATGCGCACCGGGCGCGGCGCGGCGAACTGCCTGCCGATGGGGAGTGACGTGTCCTCGTACCCGTGGTTGGCGTCGGTGATGTACACGTGGTGGCCGGTGAACACGTCGTCGCCGATCTCCACGGTGTGGTGGCCGACGATGCCGCTGCCCTTGCCGATGAGCACGCGGTCGCCGATGGTGACGACGGGCGAGTGCCCGACGTCGTGGCCGGGCATCACGCCGGCCGACAACGAGCAATAGGGGCCGATGATGCAGCCCTCACCCAGTTCGATGTACTCCTCGCCGTAGAGCGCGGCGACCGGGAAGCAGATCGCGGAGCCGTCACCGAACCGACGGAAGGGACGCGCGCCCGCGCTGCGCGGACCGATGGTCGCCCGGTGCGCGAGGCGTTCCCACCCGGCGCGCACGACATCGCCGGCGACGACCCGAGCGGTGTCGAGGAAGCCGTCAGCCATCGAGTGGCCTCGGTGCGGAACGGATCGCCCCCCGGGCGCGGCGGAGGAAGACGACCGCCGCGAACAGTCCACCCAGCACCACGATGAGCACACAGACCACGAGGACGGGCGGCCAGCTCGAGTCGTGGCCGTGGATGCGGACCGGCACCATCTCGGTGACGGGAGGGCCGGGAGGAGCCAGCAACATCGCGGTCACTGTACGATGCGCGCGGGAAGGGGCGAGGATGGCAGATTCGGTCGCGACGCCTGCTCGCACGACAGGCACTTCCACGCGACGCCTGGTCGGAGTGCTCCTCGTCGGCGGTGCGATCGCGCTCGCGCTCGGCGTGTACGGCAAGGTCCATGACCCCACCCACGAGCAGCCGTACACCCTGTTCTTCACTGCGACCATCCAGTTGAAGGTGTGGTTCGCAACCGCGGCGGTCGCGCTCGCCGTCCTCCAGGTGCTCCTGGGGCTGCGCCTCTACGACAAGATCTCGGTGCCACGACGGGCGCCCGCGTGGCTGGGCGACGCCCATCGACTGGTCGGGACGCTCGCGTTCGTGCTGACGCTGCCGGTCGCGTACCAGTGCCTCTGGGCGCTCGGGTTCCAGTCGACCGACACGCGGGTCCTGGTCCACTCGGTCGTCGGCTGCTTCTTCTACGGGATCTTCACGGTGAAGGTGTTGTCGGTGCGGATCCGCGGGCTCCCCGAACCCACCCTCCCGCTCGCCGGTGGGATCGTGTTCGCCGCGCTCGTCGTGGTGTGGCTCACGAGTGCGCTCTGGTTCATCACCTCCCGTCCGCCCGGGATCCCGGGATACTGATGTTCCGACGCATCGTCAACGTCGTCGAGGTGCTCGCGCTGGTCGCCGTCGCCATGGCCGTCGTGCTCCTCTTCGCGAACGAGCCCGACTCGGGGTCGACGGCGCCGACGACCCCCGGCGCCCAGGTCTACGCGTCGACGTGCGCGTCCTGCCACGGTGCCGACGGCGGCGGCGGCACGGGTCCCCGGCTGGCCGGCGGCGCCGCCGCCAAGCGGTTCCCCGACATCGACGACCAGATCACGTTCGTGACCGAGGGGAGTGGGGCGATGCCCGCGTTCGGGGGGCAACTCTCGCCCGCCCAGATCCGAGACGTGGTCGAATACACCCGCACTCTCTGAGATTCCCCGCGAAAGGGCACACGAATGGACCTGGAGATCATCATCCTCATCGTGGTCGCGGCCTTCGTCGTGTTCCTCGTGTGGAAGTCGTTCCACTCGATCGGTGCGGCCGAGGTCGGGCTCGTGGCCAAGCGCTTCGCGTACCGCAAGCTCGACGAGGACAACCCGGTCGCGTTCCGCGGCGAAGCCGGGTACCAGGCCAAGCTGCTCATGCCCGGGCTGCGGTTCAAGCTGTGGCCGCTCTACGGCGTGAAGAAGTTCCCGTGGGTGCAGGTCCCTGCAGGCGAGATCGGCGTCGTCATCGCGCAGGTCGGGGAGCCGCTGCCCATCGGCGCCAAGAGCGCGGTGTACACGCCGGCGCTGGCGAACTTCTCCAACCTCCACACCTTCGTGGAGGCCAAGGGCCAGAAGGGCGTGCAGCGCCCGGTGCTCCCGCCGGGGACGCTCGTTCCCGTCCACCCGGTCGCGTTCCTCGTGCTGACCCCCCAGACCGTCTACGGGCAACCGCTCTCGCCTGAGCTCGCCAGCCAGGCCAAGGGCGGGATGCTGAGCCCGGAGTCGTTCGGGCTCTCGCCCGAGCAGCTGCGCGTCGTGGTGATCGCACCCGACGTCGGCGGGATCGACCTCGTGGGCGTCGTGACCGCGCTCGAGGGCGAGCCGCTCCCGTCGGGCGACATCGCCAGCCGCCTCGGCGGGTTCGACGACGTCGCCGCCATCGAGGCGTCGAACGCCGGCGGCAGCACCACGACCACCGACGCCGAGCTCATCGACCTGCTGCTCGGCAGCAAGAACACGCTGCACAACAACTACCAGGACTTCCAGAAGTTCCTGGACGCCGGGGGGAAGATCGGTCTGCAGCACGACCCGCTGCTCTACGGCGCCTACCTGCTGAACCCGTTCCTCGTGCGCGTCGACCTCGTGCCGATGCTCGTCGTGAACCAGGGCGAGGTCGCGGTCATCAAGGGCTTCGTCGGCCTCCCGACGGCCGACACGTCGGGCGCGGAGTTCAAGTTCGGCTCCATCGTGCGGCCCGGACACCGGGGCATCTGGCAGGAGCCGCTGCGCACCGGCAAGTACGCGATCAACCCGCGCGTGTACGCAGCGGAGATCGTGCCGACCTTCATCCTCACGTTGAACTGGGCCGACGCCACCTCTGAGGCGCACGACCTCGACGCGCAGCTCTCGTCGATCGTGGGCAAGAGCCGCGAGGGGTTCATCTTCCAGATCGACCTGCAGGTGCAGATCCACGTGCCCGACACGAAGGCGCCGAAGGTGATCTCCATGGTCGGCACCATGCGCAACCTCGTCAGCGAGGTGCTCCAGAGCGCGGTCGGCAACCACTTCCGCAACACGCTGCAGGCACTCGAGGCGATCAAGTTCATCGAGACCCGCCGCGAGGTGCAGGCCGCCGCGTTCGAGGCCATCACGCGCTACCTGAGCCAGTACGAGGTGGAGACCAAGGGCGTCTACATCCAGGACGTCGCGTTCCCGCAGGAGCTGGTGGTCGTGCTGACGCAGCGCGAGATCGCCAACCAGGAGAAGTCGACCTTCGAGGAGCAGCAGCGCGCCGAGACGTCGCGCATCGAGATGGAGAAGGCCAAGGGCACGGCCAACATGCAGTCGCAACTCGCGAGCGCGCAGGTCGGGGTGCAGATCAAGACCAACGAGGCGCAGGCACGTGAGGCGGAGGCGAAGGGCGAGGCCGCCTACGTGCAGCTCACCGGCGAGGCGGAGGCGGCGCGCCGTCAGGCCATCGGTCTGGCCGAGGCCAAGGCCACCGAAGCGCTCGGGTTGGCGCGCGCCACCGGGTTCGAGGCCCAGAAGGACGCGCTCGGTGGTCCCGCCACCGCGGTGGTCGCGGTGGCGAACGCGGTTGCCGACGGCCACATCACGGTGGTGCCGGAGGTGCTGGTGACCGGGGGTGGTGGCGGTTCGTTCGACGGCCTGGCCGCCACGCTGATGCGCTACCTCGGCACCAACGGCAAGCGGGCGCCCGAACCGGCACCGGCGCCGGCACCACCCGAAGTGCCGACGGCGCTGGAAGCGGCCGAGGTCACCGAGGCCGAGAGCCGACCCGACGCTCCGCTCACACCGACGACGTGACGTAGTCGAGCAGCTCGCGGCCGTGGTCGGACGCGAGCGAAATGTCGCTGGCGTCGAGGGTGACGCGGTCGAGGTACTGGTAGCGCAGCACGTCGCAGTCGTGCAGACGGTTCGGGAACACACCGCCGAACGCGAAGCCGAGCTCGCGGAGGCCGTCGCCGAGCACCTGCGTGCCGGGATCGGCGAGCGGCAGGTCGACGTATACGCAGTCGGCGTGGCGTGCGACCGCGTCGTCGCGGGCGGCGCTCACCGCGTCGAGGAGATCGTCACCGACCGTGCGAGCGGTGACCACGCGGTCGTTGTGGTCGGCGCGGTCGTCGACCGCGAGGGCGCTGTGTCGCGGGCGCGGCGCGTCGGCCGGGGCGTCGGTGACGGTTCCGCGTAGACCGGCGCGCTCGATGATCGTCTCGACGATCGCGCGGTCACGCGCCGGGGCGTACACCGGCCGGTCGTGGCCGTCGTTGGTCTTCAGGTAGAACAGCACCACCGACTGACGGTGCGCGTGCGCGTCGATCGCGGTGTACTCGACCGAGGCCGGGATGTAGCCGAGCAGCAGCCCGGTCTCGACCGCGCCGAGCGCGACGTTGGCCCGCTGGCTGTAAGGGTGCGCGGCCGTCGCCTCGCTGTAGAGCCCGAAGAGCCCGTCGCGCGTCGCCCGTTCGGCCGCTCGCTGCTTCAGCAGGGTGAAGAGGTGCCGGCCGCGGTACTCGGGGTCGACGACCGCCTGGCCCGACTCGGCGACGTCGTCATCGGGGCGCTGGCGCACGAGACCGACGTGGGCGACGAGCTCGCCGTCGACCGCGACCCCGACGGTGGACTGCAGGATCCCCGCCCGGAGCCGCTCCGCGATGGCGTCGGGGTCGTACACCCAGGCGGCGTCGTACGAGTCGCCGTAGCAACGCCGCACGAGCCGGGTGAACCCCTCGGCGCCCTCGGGGCCGAGGAACCGGATGTCGATCCCCGCTTCGTCCATGAGTGTCATACCTCGGCGCGAAGGTGCCGTGGATGTACAGTGGCCCCGCGAGTTACACGGCTGTGATTCGCTCCGGGGCGGACGGACCGGCAAGCCCAGGAGGCACCCCCGATGAGCGCACGACTGCTGAGGATCGACGCGATGGTGTTCCGGGCCGATTCGGTCCGCTTCGAGCCCTGCACCGGTTTCCGGGCCGGTCCCGACCCGGCGCTGTGCGACTGCGGCTGGCTGGAGCACGACCACGCCGGCGCCGAGGTGGCCGCGGTGCGGACGCGTCGGTTCCCGCGCCGCCGCCCGGCGCGCGTCGCCATTCCCCAGGCCTCCTAGCCGCTTCCGGTCGGCTCAAGCCGACTTGCGGGTGCGCTTGGCGGATGCCGCGGCCTTCTTGGCCGGCGTCCGCTTGGCGACGGGCTTCTTGGCCGCGGCCTTCTTCGTCGGCTTCTTAGCCGCCCGGGTGGCTGCGGGTGCCGGCTGCTTGGCGCCGGTACGGGCCAGGCTCGCTTCGAGCGCGGCCATGAGGTCGAGCACCTTGGCCGGCTCCTCCGGCGCGGCCGGTGCCACGATCTCCTCGCCGGCCGCCTTGCGGTCGATGAGGGCGAGCACCTCCTCCCGGTACTCGTCGCGGTACTTCTCGGGATCGAACTCTCCCGCGAGCGTGCTCACCAGCTGACGGGCCATGTCGAGCTCGCGCTCACTCGGCTCGGCCTCCGAGTCGATGGCCTCACGGTCGACCTCGAGCACCTCGTCGGCGTAGCGCATGGTCTCGAGGCACAGCATGCCGTCGACCGGGCGGATGGCGACCAGCGCCTCCTTCGACCGGAGCACGAACCGACCGACCGCGACCTTGTTCTCGTCCTCCATCACCTGGGTGAGGAGGCGGTACGCCTTGGCGGCGTCCTTGTCGGGCACCAGGTAGTAGGGCTGCTCGAAGTAGACCGGGTCGATCTCCGACAGGTCGACGAAGTCCTCGATCTCGATCTGGCGGCTCCCCTTGGGCTTGAGCGCAGCGAGTTCGTCGGGCTCGATCACCACGTAGTGTCCGTTCTCGAGCTCGTAGCCCTTCACGATCTGGTCGTTGGGGACCTCTTCGCCGGTCTGCTCCGACACCCGGCGGTACCGGATGCGGGCGCCGGTCTCGGCCTCCAGCTGATGGAAGCGCACGTCCTGTGAGCGCGTGGCCGACACCAGGCGGACGGGCACGGTCACCAATCCGAAGCTGATCGATCCGGTCCAGATGGCGGTGGGCAAGGCGGTCTCCCCGATCTCGTGGCCTACTACCTTCGCAGGTCGTGGCCCGACCGTCCAAGCATCCCGCGACCGTGGTGGCGGTCGAGGGTCGACGGCTCAAGGTCACGAACCTGGAAAAGGTGTTGTACCCGGCGACGGGCTTCACCAAAGGTCAGGTCGTCGACTACTACGCCCGGATCGCCCCGGCGATGCTCCCCCACCTGCACGACCGGCCGGTGACCATGCTGCGGCTGCCCGACGGCGTCACCGGCGAGCGGTTCTTCGAGAAGCGCTGCCCCGGGCACCGTCCCGCGTGGCTCGACACCGTGCCGCTCGACGCAGATTCCGACATCGCCGCCTGCTCGCTCGACAGCGTGCCCGCGCTGGTGTGGACGGCGAACCTCGCCGCGCTCGAGCTGCACACCCCCCAGGCCCGCGCCGCCGAACCGTGGCTGCCGTCGGCGATCGTGTTCGACCTCGATCCGGGCCCCGGGGCCGACCTTGCCGACTGCGCGCGCGTCGCGCTCGAGCTGCACGATCTCCTCGGGCAGCTCGGCCTCGGCGCGGTCGCCAAGACGTCGGGTTCGAAGGGACTCCACCTCTCGGTTGGGATCCGCCCGTCGGTCGACGCGGAGACGACCAAGGGATTCGCGCTCGCACTGGGCAAGGTGCTCGAGTCGCGCGACCCGAAGCGGGTGACGGTCACGATGGCGAAGGACCAGCGCCCCGGGCGTGTGTTCGTCGACTGGAGCCAGAACGACCGGCACAAGACCACGGTGTGCGCGTACTCGTTCGCGCGCGACCGACGCGCCCGGCGTGTCGACGCCGGTGTCGTGGGGCGAGCTCGCCGACCTCGCCGACGACGGCGACGCCGACGCGTTCGCGTTCACCCCGGCCGACGTGCTGGAGCGGGTGGAGGAGCACGGCGACCTCTACGCCGACAGCGTGGCCGGCGACCAGGACCTCCCCGAGCTCGGGTGAGCCCGCCCGAGCGGCTCGTCGCCTCGTCGGCCCGGTTCTGCCCGCCGCACGATGACCCCTTCCCGAGTCGCAGCTGCTAGCGCATGTGCTTGCACCGGCTCTAGCACCCCCGCCGAGGCGACACCTGGGACACGGAAGCAGGAATCAGGTGGTCAGCGCGGGTCGTTGCGGTCGAGGTTCCAGTGCCGGTTAACGCTCTCGATCCAGACGTTGGGATCCTCGGCGTTCTCTCCCGGGGCGACGAGGGAGAAGCGGCTGACCATGCGCTGCCCGCCCTCGTGGTCGCCGTAGAGCAGGTACACCGTGATCATCTCGCGCCGCCGGACCGCCTCGGCGATCTCCTCGCGCTCACGCTCGTCGCGTTCGTCGCGGTCGCGGAACGCGCCCTGCCAGAAGCTGCTGTCGCCCGGCGGCACGTAGAGGTCGCGGCCCTGGGGGCGGAAGTCGACGAGATCGGGATACTCGATCAGCTCCGGGTGTTGCAGCCGCTCCGGCGTCAACAGTTCGGTGAACCCGGGGCTCGTCTCGGCGCGCCACGCGTGGATGACGGCCATGCCCGCACCCACGTTGCGCACGGACATCGCCAGGTACACCGCCCCGTCGCCGATCTCGACCGACGCGCGCCCACCCGGGACCCGCGACCAGTGCTGGTCGCCCCACATGATCTTCTCCGGCGGGTCCTCGAGGCGTGACGGCACGAGCACCGGGCGCAGGCGGGCCTGGAAGGCCCGCTCCGCGATGCGCGCCGAGCGGTTGGCCGACCGGGTCGCGGAGAACGTCGCGACCGCGAGCACCAGCGTGCCGACCGCGGTCGACATGGACGCGATCGTCGACCAGTCGGCCATGTCAGCTCATGATGTCCTTGCGCTTGAACCACCACAACCCGATCAATGCGAAGACGAGCACGTACGCGAGCTGCAGCGCGACGCCCCTCCACAGGTCGGAGTGCCATACGCCCTGCGTGACCAGGTCGACCCAGGCGTCGAAGTAGTGCGTAGGCAGTCCGTAGCGGATGCTGCCGAGCGAGGTGATCTGGTCGAGGATCTGCGACGTGAAGTAGAAGCCGATGCCGGCCAGGATCGCCCCGAACGGCACGTCGGTCATGCACGACACCATGAACGAGAACGCCACGACGCCCGTCATGCTCCACGCGACGTACGCCGTCGCCACCGCGAGATGGCCGACGATGGCACTGGATGACTGCGCGCCGACGAAGAAGCTCAACGGCGGCCCGATGGCGTCGGTGCCGAAGAAGATCGCGCCGATCACCAGACCGGTCACGACGACGATCACGACCGCGACCCAGGCGCAGAACACCGCGACCACGAACTTGGAGAACACCAGCCGCCCGCGCCCGATGGGTCGCATGAGCATGTAGCGCAGGTTGCCCCAGTTGGCCTCGCCCGCGATGGCGTCGCCGCCGAAGAGGGCGACGATGATGACGAGGAGCAGGAAGCTCGTGATCCGCAGCGCAAACGCGGGAAGGATGAGACCGGTCTGCGACGCGAGGTAGAGCAGCCGACCCTCTCCCCGCGCGTCGGGCGGGTTGAGGTTGATCGCCACCGCCATGATGAGCGGGATGACCATCAGGATCCCGTAGGCGACGTACGTGCGCGTGCGCCGGAGGTTCTTCACCAGCTCGGTGCGGATGAGCGCGAGGGTGAGCATCAGAACGCCTCGACCAGCCCGAGGAACGCCTCTTCGAGCCGCCGCCGGGCGGTGACGGTCTCAACCGCGACACCGGCCTGCACCAGCGCGAGCACGAGCTCCGAGCGACGGGCGCCGTCGATGGTGACGGCGAGGCCGGGGGCTTCGTCGTCGACCCGACGCACCGCGGGGAGTGCCTCGAGCACCCGGCGGGCGGCGGCGACGTCGTCGACCTCCAGGTAGACGGAGCCGGCCGACCCGATCAGATCCTCGACCGAGCCCGTGGCGACCAGCCTGCCCTTGTCCATCACCACCGCGTGCGTGCAGATCTGCTCCACCTCGGCGAGGACGTGGCTGGAGAACAACACGGTCGCGCCAGCCTCGGCCACCCGACGCACGAGCTGGCGCACCTCGCGCACCTCACCGGGGTCCAGCCCGTTGGTCGGCTCGTCGAGCACCAGGATCTCGGGCTTGCCGAGCAGCACGCGGGCGAGGCCCAGCCGCTGACGCATGCCCTGCGAGTAGGTCTTGACCTTGCGGTCGATGGCGGCACCGAGGTCGGCGATGGCGAGCGCCTGCTCGAGATCGGCGTCGGCCCACGTGTCGCCCCCCGATTCCCACCAGAGCCGCAGGTTGCGCATCCCCGAGAGGTGGGGCACGAACGCCGCCGTCTCGATGAGGGCGCCGAGGCGGCGGAGCTGCTCCGAGCCGGGCCTCACCTTCTCGCCGAAGAGCCGCGTCTCGCCGCCGGTCGGTCGGATGAGCCCGAGGAGCATGCGAAGGCACGTCGTCTTCCCGGCCCCGTTCGGCCCCAACAGACCGCACACCTGGCCATGGTCGACTGCGAAGCTCAGGTCGTCGACCGCAAGGACGCCCGCGCCGAAGCGCTTCGAGAGTCCGATGATCTCGACGACGGCTTCGCTCATCGTTCGCGAACGCAACGCGAGTGGCGCGGGGGGAGCACTGCGGCGAGCGTAGCGTGGCCGTCGATGGGATCCTCCGCAGCCCGGCGTCCTCGTGATGCGCAACGAAGCCGGGTGTACCTCGCCGAGACGCCGCTGCCGTCGAGCCCGCTCCCCGGTCTCGACGCCTGCGCCCGGTTCGTCGACCGCGTGGTCGGCACCCTCTGGTGGCACGAGCGGTTCCCCGAACGCGACCTCGGCCACGTGCCCAGGCTGCGGCCGGGCCAGGGCGCGCGTCAGGCGTTCTTCCGTGAAGAGGACGACGGTCCGACGATCACGCTCCCCCGCCGCTACCGCACCAAGGCCGTCGTGCTCCACGAGCTCACGCACTGGGCGCTCGGCATCGACTCCGGGCTCCCCCACCACGGACGCACGTTCGCGCGCGTGCTGCTCGACGCGGTCGACGAGTTCTGCGGTCCGGACAGAGCCGCCCTGCTCGCGGCGTCGTACAAGGAGCACCGCGTGCACGTCGCGCGCCCGCCGCGCGCCGGACCCGACGGTCGTCTGCACTACGGGTGGGACGAACGTCTGCGGCTCGGCAAGGGTCGACTCCTCGCGATCCGCACCGACCTCGATGGCGACCTCAGTGCGGTCTCGGGCATGTTCGACGGGTACGAGCGCAGCGCGTCGGTCCTGCGCTTCGTCGTCTGGGGTGGCGACTTCCTGCGCATCCCGACGAAGCACGTGTGGTGGGTGGGCGATGTCTGATGTCGGCTGAAGGCACGCGGCGCGCGATCGTGGCCGCCTTCATCGCCAACCTCGGGATCGCACTCTCGAAGTTCGTCGCGTTCGCGATCACCGGTTCGGCTTCGATGCTCGCGGAGGCGATCCACTCGGTTGCCGACACCGGCAACCAGGGCCTGCTGTTCCTCGGCGGCAAGCGCAGCCGCAAGGTACCCACCGAGGACCACCCGTTCGGCTTCGGCACCGAGCGCTACTTCTGGGCGTTCATCGTCGCGCTCGTGTTGTTCACCCTCGGGTCGATGTTCGCGTTGTACGAGGGCATCCAGAAGCTGATCGATCCGCACGAGCTCGAGTCACCCATCTGGGCGTTCGGCGTGCTCGGCGTCGCGATCGTGCTCGAAGGGTGGTCACTGCGCACTGCGCACCGCGAAGCCACGCCGAGCCGTCAGGGGCGCTCGTGGTGGCGCTTCATCCGCACGACCAAGAGCCCGGAGCTCCCGGTCGTGCTGTTGGAGGACAGCGGCGCGCTGGTCGGTCTGCTGTTCGCGCTCGTCGGCATCAGCCTGGCCGAGATCACCGGCAATCCCCGCTGGGACGCGCTGGGCAGCGTCGGCATCGGTCTGCTGCTCGGCGTGATCGCGGTCGTGCTCGCGGTCGAGATGAAGAGCCTGCTCATCGGCGAAGCGGTCGCCCCGGGAGTCGCCACCGACATCCAGGACGCGATCCTCGCCGGACCCGAGGTCACGCGCATCATCCACCTGCGCACCCTGCACCTCGGGCCCGACGACGTGTTGCTCGCAGCAAAGCTCGAATTCGCGTGCAACTCCATCCCGTCGCTCGCCGACGCGATCGACACGGTGGAGGCGCGCGTGCGAACCTCGACCCCGATCGTCCGTCTCATCTACTTCGAGCCCGACCTGTTCGACGCCACCCGCACCACTCGTGAGGAGGCTCCGATGACCAGCTCGTCCGACGCCACGATCGCCGCGGTCGACCGGTTCAACGACGCGTTCAACCGCCACGACGTCGACGCGGTGATGGCCGCGATGACCGACGACTGCGTGTTCGAGAACACCTCGCCACCGAACGGACAGCGGTACGAGGGGCAGGCGCAGGTGCGTGCGGCGTGGGAGGAGTTCTTCGCTGCGTCACCGACGGCGCGCTTCGACGGCGAGGACGTGATCGCGACCGGTGACCGTTGCGTCGTGCAGTGGCGCTACACGTGGACGAACGACGACGGGTCGACCAGCGTGCTCCGCGGCGTCGACGTGTTGCGCGTGCGCGACGGAAAGGTCGCGGAGAAGTTCGCGTATGTGAAGGGCTGACCCGGAACGTCGGTCAGTCGAGGCGACGGAGGTCGCGCTTGTAGCGCGCGCCGTTCAACACGTACTGCGCCGCGTTGCGCAACGTCTCCTCGGCGTCGGCCGCACCGGGCCGGATCTTGGCCGGTACGCCGAGCGCCATCGCGCCGGCCGGCACCACCATGCCGTTGGGCACGACTGCACCGGCGCCCACGAGCGCGCCCGGCTCGACGACCGCGCGGTGCAACACCACCGAGCCCGTGCCGATCAGCGCGCCGTCGTGCACGGTGCAGCACTCCAGATGGGCGAGGTGCCCGATGACGACGTCGTCGCCCACGGTGGTCGGAAGGAGCGGTGTGGTGTGCAGCACGGCGCCGTCCTGCACCGAGGTGCGGGCGCCGACCGTGATGAGGCCGTAGTCGCCGCGGAGGACGGCCTGGGGCCAGATGGTGCTCCCCGCGCCCACGATGACGTTCCCGATGACCGTGGCGTCGGGGTGCACGTAGGCCTCCGGATCGATCCGGGGCTCCACGTCACCCAGGGCGTAAACGGCCATCGACTGACCCTACAGGCGGGCCGCGTGGCCGCCGATACGAAGAGGCATGGCCGAGGCGTCCACGATTGAACTGACCGTCACGCCGCAGCAGCTGGGCAAGCACCTGCGGTCCGTACGCCGCCGGAAGGGCCTGTCGCTGTCGGAAGTGGCACGGGGCGCCGGTTTGAGCCGACGCGAACTCGTCGCGTACGAACGCGGCAAGGTACCGATCCCCGAGAGCGACCTCTGGGTCCTCGCCGGCTCGTGCGGCGTCGACGTCGCCGAGCTGATGCCGGCCACCACCTCGCGGGAGCTCGTGCTGGCGAGCGAGGCGGCGACGAGCATCGGCGACACCGTCGCCCAGCTGCGCAAGCACCAGGAGGACCCGGGGATCACCCCGTACCTGGGTACCTTGCACAAGCTGCAGGCACTGCCCGCGGGCAAGCGCATCCCGGTGAAGGATCGCGAGCTCGCGGCCATCGCCGGCGCGCTCGGCGGCACGCCCGAGAGCATCGACAAGAAGCTGCAGGAGGTGCTGCACGTCTCTCCCGACGAAGCGCAGCGTCTGCGGGAGATGATCGTCGCGCCGGGTGGCCGTGGGAAGCAGAAGGCCCTCGCCGCCGCCGACACCGCCGTGATGTTCACCCCGGTCTCCGCACCGGAGCCGCAGCTGGAAGCGGCACCGATCGCGCCGCCGGAGTTCACGGAACCCGTCCAGGCGTTCCCGGTCGCGCCGGCCGCGTTCCTCGACACGCCGCTCGACGCGCCGCTCGACGGCACCGCCGGACACAACGTCGATGTGTTCGAGGAGCTGGCGCGCCTGCCCGAGCCCCTGCCGCTCGGTGACCCCTCGGCCCCCTTGCCCGACTTCCTCGCGGCACCCACCGACACGTTCACCGACGATCCGTACGCGCTCGCTCCGCTGGTCGGCGTTCCCGTCACCGGTCCGCCCGAGGGCACCGTCGAGCTGGTCGACGCCGGACCCGGCTCGCTGCCGACCGCCACCGCGTTCGGCCTCGCCGCCGACGCCCCGCCCATCGACGTGGCCATGCGCCAGGGCTCCGACCGCTGGGACCTCGGTGGTGCACCGGGCACCCCGAGCCCCGAGCCCACCGGCGACCCGACGACGTGGGACGCGACCGGTTGGCAGCCGCCCACCCCGCCCGGCGGCGAGCATGGCGTGGCGACCGGCTTCTGGGAGGGCACCGACGACTGGGCGCCCATCGACGCACCCGCCACCGAGGCCCCGACCGACGCACCCGGAACCGACGACCCTTGGGTCGCCGACGCGACACCCGTCGAGGTTCTCGCCACCGAGTCCGTGGTCGAACCCGCGACCGATTCGCCATTCGTCGCCGACTGGCATCCCGACCCCTGGACCGCGCCCGAGCCCGAAGCGGCCCCCTCCGACGTCAACCCGTGGACGGCCGACGAGTGGCCGGGCGAGCTCACCGGCGACGAGGGCCCGTGGGACCACGAGCCCGACCCGGAAGCGGTGAACACCGGCTTCTACGTCGACTGGGGCACCCCGGAAACCCAGCTGCCCACCGATGAAACGGAGACCACCGTCGAGCCGCCGGCGTGGGACACCACTGCTGCGTGGGAGACCACCCAGGCCTGGGACACCACGCCCGCGTGGGACACCGCCCCGGTCCCCGACGCTGATCCCGAGTGGACCGGTTCCGACAGTCACGTCGTGGCCGAAGTCGACGTCCTGCCGGACCTCGACCCCGAGCCCGGCTTCGACGACGAGCCCGACGCCCTCCCGCCGATCAGCTGGCGCGCCGACGGTCCCGCTGCGCTCCCCGCGCCGGAGCCCGTCGATCTCGCCGAACCTGCGGCGTTCGAGTTCGAGCCCGAGCCCGACTTCGACCCCGACTTCGAGCCCCACTTCGAGCCCGTCCTCGAGCGCGAGGCCGAGCCCGTCCTCGAGCGCGAGGCCGAGCCCGTCTTCGAGGGCGAGGCCGAACCGCACGTTGCACCGGTGCGGGTCCTCGAGGACTTCGTGACCGCCGGCTCCGACTGGCAGTTGGGCAACGCGTTGCCGCTGGTCGAAGTGCGGGGCCAGGGCGCGTTGGTGATGCGCCGGGCCGACGAGCGTTGGGCGCTCGCCGACGTGACCACCACCCCCGACTTCGCGGTCGAGGTCGACGTCGACTTCCGGTCGGGCCCCGGCCTCGGTGTGCTGTTCCGGGCGAGCATCGACGACGAGGGCCGCATGTCGGGCTACTCGTTCGACATCGACCCGATTTACGACGGTGGCGGCTACCTCGTGCGTCAGTGGCACGCGGACCGCGAGCTGTGGAACCCGATCGCCCGCATCGGCGCCGCCGACGCGACCTCGATGTACGGGTCGCTCACCGTTCGTCTCGTGGTGACCGACGACCACCTCTCGGCCATCGTCAACGGCGTCGAGGTGCTCACGGTCGAGAACCTCAAGCAGGCGTCGGTGGACCGTGGCCGTGAGGCCGCCACCGGTGACCGCGTCGGCGTGCAGGCGTGGTCGTCGTCCGACCTCGTCATCAACACGCTGCGGGTCGCGCAGGCCTGACCGCTCGGGCGGTACGGTCGCCCGGTGGAGGTCGAGGAGTACGCGCGGATCGCCGCGGTCGAGGACGACCACTGGTGGTACCGCAACACGCGCGGGCTCGCCGCCGACCTCCTCGCACCGTGGCTGCACCGCCAGCCGCGCGTGCTCGACGCGGGATGCGGTCCGGGCGGCAACGGGGCCTGGCTGGCGGAGCACGGCGACGTCGTCGGCGTCGACCTCTCGTCCGATGCGCTCGCGTTCGTGAAGGCGCGTCGGCCGACCACGGTGCCCGTTCACGCCAGCGTCGAAGCACTCCCGTTCGCGAGCGACAGCTTCGACGCGGTCGTCGGCCTCACCATCCTCTACACCGTGCCCGACGACGCGCAGGCGCTCGCGGAGCTGGCGCGTGTGCTCCGACGCGGCGGTGCCGTGCTGCTCGTGGAACCCGCCTTCGCCGCACTCGGGCGGGCGCACGATGCCACCGTGCACGGGCGGCGACGGTACCGACGCACCGAGCTCGCCGAGCTCGCCACCGCGGCCGGGCTCACGGTCCAGCGCGCGACCTACGCGTATTGTTTCCTCGCGCCGCCCGCGGCCACCCTCGGCGCGCTCGACCGGATCCGGCGGCGCCGCCACGTGACCACCGGCTCCGACGTCGATCGCCGCGCGCTCGACCGGGCCTTCGCGCCGATGGCCGACGCCGAGCGCGGCGTGGCTCGCCCACCACGACGTGCCCTTCGGCACGTCGGTCGTGCTCCTCGCTACCCGCTGACGCCGACCGGTCGCCGCCCGCGCCGCAGCACCACGAGCTGGATCCAGAGTCCGGCCAGCCCCCAGAGCGTGCGGGCGATGGCGCCCACCCGGAAGAACTCCGACTTGCCGTGCACGCGGCGGTAGTGGTGGACCCCCACCTCCGTGAACCGCGCGCCGGCGTCCTGGAGCTTGCGCACGAGCTCGACGCAGATGACCCCGGTCGTGTGCACGAGCCGCACGCGGTCGAGGGTGGCATGACGGATCAGGCGGAAGTCGCAGTCGGTGTCGCGGATCTTCAGCCCGAAGAAGAACTTCACGAAGCGGTGGTAGACACGGCCGATGACCGTGCGCAACGGACCGTCGGCGCGCCGCAGCTTGTAGCCCTGCACGACGTCGATGTCGTCGGATGCGCGCTGCACGAGCAGCTCGAGCTCGGCGGGATCGAACTGGCCGTCGCCGTCGGTGTAGAAGACCCACTGCTTCGTCGCGGCCGCGAAACCGGAGAGCAGCGCGCCGCCGTAGCCCCGGTTGTGCTCGTGAGTCACGACACGCAGCAGTGGCTCCTCGGCCGCGAGGGCGTCGAGCACACCCGCGGAGCCGTCGGTGGAACCGTCGTTGACGACGATGACCTCGGCGTCGCTCACCTTGACCCGTCCCAACGTCGCCGCCGCGACGCGGACCATTTGCGCGATTGTCGCTTCGTCGTTGTAACAGGGGAAGAAGACCGAGACGGCCTGGACCGCCGGATTCACCGGATCGCTCGACACACCGCCTCGATCTCGTCGTCGGTCAACTCGGGGAAGCAGGGGAACGATACGCATTCCGCGGCCCACTGCTCCGCTTCCGGGCACGCCGCAGCGACGAACTCCTGGTAGGCGGGTTGTTGCGTCAACGCGAGCGGGTAATGCACGCCGGTGTCGAACGGGACCCGATCACGAAAGGTCTCGCGGTCGGCGATCCGCGCCACGCACAGGTGGAACACGTGGCGTTCGTGGTCGGCCTGCCAGCGCAGCCCGGGTGCGGCGGCGCGGTAGCGGGCCGCGACCTCCCGGCGGCGCGCGTTGTCGGACGGGAGCCGGCGCAGCCCGACCCGCAGCGCGGCTGCGGCGACATCGGACAACCGGGCGTTGGTGGAGACGCGCGTGTGCACGTAGTCGGTGGTGACGCCATGCGCGCGCAACAGCCGCAGAGTCGCCGCGAGGTCGTCGTCGTCGGTGACGACGGCCCCACCGTCGGTGATGCCGCCGAGGTTCTTCGTCGGGTAGAAGCTGTAGGCCGCGGCATCCGAGCCGGAGTGGGGGTCGAGCGCGCCGTGCGCCTGCGCGGCGTCCTCCACGACGACGACGCCGAGATCCGGGATCGTCGCCGGTCGACCGTAGAGGTGCACCGGGATCACCGCACGGGTCCGTTCGGTGACGGCGGCCCGCGCCGCGGGCTCGCTGATGGTCGCGGTGTCGGGTTCGACGTCGACGAACACCGGGGTCGCCCCGGCCGCGCACACCGCGGCTGCAGTGGGGACGGCGGTGAACGCGGGCACGATCACCTCGTCGCCCGCGCCGATGCCGCGCGCGACCAGCGACAACCGCAGCGCGTCGGTGCCCGACGCCACGCCGACCGCGTGGCGGCGCCCGGTGAACTCGGCGAACTCCGACTCGAACGCGGCGAGCTCGGGACCGAACAGGTAGGCCCCGGATCGGATGACGCGCTCGACCGCTTCGGAGAGCTCGGGCTCGAGGGAGCGGGCGCGGCGGGCGAGGTCGACGACCGGGACTCGCGGCGACGGATCGCCGTCGGTCACAGGTACCACTGCGGACGCGCACGGTAGAACGCCACCGTCCGGGCGATCCCTTCGGCGAACGAAGTGCGCGGCTCCCATCCGAGGATCCGCTTCGCCTTCGACGAATCGCCGAAGTACGAACCGATGTCGATGGCGTCGCGGTCGGGGGGCCAGGGAACGTGCTCGACGTGTCCCGTGCCGGCGGCGCGCACGACGGCGTCGGCGATCGCGCCCAGCGACAGGTGCTCGTCGTTCCCGACGTTGAAGATCTGTCCCGCGGCGTCAGGGACGCGCGCGGTGAGCAACAGGCACTCGACCACGTCGTCGACGTAGAGGCAGTCGCGCTCCTGCTCGCCCTCGCCAAACACCGTGATCGCGTTGTCGGCAAGCGCGCGCCGCACGAAGATCGGGAGGAAACCCTGGAGGTCGTCGCGCAGGCGTTGGCGTGGCCCGAACACGTTGGTGAGCCGCACCGCGCTCGGCCTGCAGCCCGTAGACGTCGTGGTAGAGGAGGTGCAGCTGCTCGGTCGCGTACTTGGTGATGCCGTTCACGTCGACCGGCGCCACCGGGTGCTCCTCGTCGACGGGCAGGTACCGCGGCTTGCCGAAGATCTGTCGGGTCGACGTGTAGACGACGGTGGCGTCGGCGTTCCCGCGCCGCAAGAGCTCGAGGAACCGGAACTGGCTCCCGGTGTTCACCTCGAGGTCGAACAGCGGGTCGTCCATCGAGTCGACGTGGCTGACCTGTCCGGCGAGGTTGAACACGACCTCGGCGCCGAGCGCGGCGTCGCGGACGTCGGCGCGGTCGACCTCGGCGAGGTCGGCCTCCACCACGGTGATCCGCGGGTGCGGTAGCCCAGTGTCGTCACCATCGGGCACGAGGTTGGCCGGGTTCGCGCCGTGACGCGGCACGCGCGAGTCGATCACGGTCACGTCGGCGCCACCGCCGGCGAGGGCCAGCGCGAGGTTGGATCCGATGAAGCCGAGTCCGCCGGTGACGATGCACCGACGCCCGGCAAAGGATTCGACAGTCATGGGATCCAGAGCGCGGTCAGTGTACGTGCCCGTCGACGGCGACCGTGGCGGACACCCGCACCTCGCCATCGACCGAGAGCCAGGCCGCCAGCTCCGACGTGCGGTCCCGGTCGGAGCGTACCTCGCTCGCCAACTCGACCGTGTCGCCCCGTTCGATCGTGCCGCGGTATTCGATCCGCGCGCGCACCGGCACCCGACCGGGAAGGCGCGGATCAAGCTCATCCTCGATCGCCTCGACGGAACGCGCGTTGTTCACGTGGTCGAGCACGTCGAAGTCGCTCGCGCGCAACGCCCACGGCCGCACCTGCGCATCGTCCGACGGCGCGCCGTGCACCAACCGGCCGCGCACGCGCCGCCCGCCGGCCGACTCGCCGTAGCGTGCATGGAAGTCGTCGTCGAGCGGGAGCGGGCGGCCGTGCTCGCGATCCACGAACACCCACAGGGCCGCGACCTCGACCCGCGCGCCCCCATCGCCGCTCAGCTGCGTCCGGCGTTCGGCCCACCGCGGGCCGGTACCGCTGCAGAACGTCGCCAGTTCCACGGCTTCGTGGTACCCGGGCAACGCGGTGATCTCCAGGTCGCTCGAGCGGAGCACCCACACGCCACGGTGCTCGGAGAGGCGGGCATCGTCGGCGTCGTCGGTGGCGACGTCCTGGAGGTAGCGGGCGAGCGCCTCGAGGCGTAGCCGCCCACTCGTGTCCACATCACCCAGGTGGACCCGCCGTCCGCCACGGAACACCCGCCCGCTCGGGGGCAGCCCGACGAACTCGACCGACACGCCGGCCATGGTCGCACGGCACGTGGCGCAGTTGCGCATCAAGCGGGTCAGCGGGTGCGCCGAAGGAACAAGGATCGGTGCCAACATGGCGCCGGAGAGGGGCAAACGGTGTCTGGTCTGCTTGATCGCCTGGGTCGACGCGCGGTGCGCCACCACTGGTGGTTCATCGGCGCATGGGTCGCGGCGACGATCGTGATCATCGTGATGGCGGGTGCGACCGACGGCCAGTTCAGCGACAACTTCCGCATCCCCAACACCCAATCGCAACAGGCGCTCGACCTGCTCGAGCAAGACTTCCCGAGCCGCGCCGGCGACAGCGCACTCGTCGTGTTCCAGTCCGATGACGGCATCACTGACGCGTCGGTGCAACCGCCGATCAGCGAGAGCGTCGCCGCGCTGGAGAAGCTGCCGCAGGTCACCAGCGTCACCGATCCGTACGGTCCGTTCGGCAACGCGTTCATCTCCAAGAACGGCCAGATCGCGGTCGTGACCGTGCAGTTCGACACCCAGGCGCAGAACCTCCCCAAGGACATCTTCGAGCAGATCGAGGTCGCGACCGCGCCCGCCGCGAAGGCCGGGGTGAAGCTCGCGTACGGCGGCGCGGTCACCGACTACGCCGACCAGCCGAAGTCGAGCAACGCCGACCTCATCGGGCTGCTCGCCGCGGTGGTGATCCTGCTGTTCGCCTTCGGTTCGGTCGTGGCGATGGGCCTCCCGATCCTCACCGCGCTGCTCGGCCTCGGTGTCGGGATCTCGATCGTGCACATCATCGCGTCGGTCACCGCGATCGGCTCGGTGGCACCGACCCTCGCGACCATGATCGGCCTCGGGGTCGGCATCGACTACTCGCTCTTCATCGTCACCCGCTACCGGGAGAATCGCGCCGCGGGCATGGACATCGAGGCCGCGGTCGGGCGCTCCGTCGCCACTGCGGGTTCGGCAGTGCTGTTCGCGGGCACCACCGTCGTGATCGCGATCTGCGGGCTGATGATCGCGGGTATCCCCTACGTCGCCCGGCTCGGGTACATGGCCGGGATCGTGGTCGCGGTGATGATGCTGGCGGCGCTCACGCTGCTCCCCGCGATCATCGCGGTGGTCGGCAACGGCATCGACCGCTGGAAGGTGCCCAGCCTGATCCACCACCCCGACCGCGCCGCCGCATCGGGTGAGGACACCACGTCGCCGGCGGGCAGCATCTGGGAGCGCTGGGCGCTGCTGGTCGCACGGCACGCGTGGCCCTTCGCCATTGCCGGCGTGGTGATCCTCCTCGTGATCGCGTGGCCGGTGCTGTCGATGCGCCTCGGCGAGACCGACGACGGCAACCTGCCCACCTCCACCACGCAGCGGCAGGCCTACGACCTGGTCGCCGAGGGCTTCGGGCCCGGCACCAACGGTCCGCTGCTCGTCGTCGTGCAGCTCCCTGCTCCGGGCGACGACGCCGTGCTCTCCGACATCACCGCCGCACTCGAGAAGACGCCCAACGTGCAGTCGGTGGTCCCGGCGCAGCTCAACCCGGCACAGACCGTCGCGGAGATCGGTGTGCTCCCCGCCACCGCGCCCGACAGCGCGCAGACCGCCAACCTCGTCGCCGAGCTGCGCGGGTCCGTGCTGCCGCAGGCGATCGGCACCAGCGGCGCGCACGCCTACGTCGGTGGCTTGACCGCATCGTTCATCGACATCGGTGACCGCATCAGCGACCGGCTCCCCTACTTCATCGGTGCGGTGGTACTGCTGTCGTTCTTCCTGCTCATGCTCGTGTTCCACTCGGTGCTGGTGCCGCTCACCGCAGCGATCATGAACCTGTTGTCGGTGGCGGCCGCCTACGGCGCGACCGTGGCGGTGTTCCAGTGGGGGTGGGCGAAGGGCCTCATCGGTCTCGAGACGACCGTGCCCATCGTGCCGTTCGTGCCCATGATGATGTTCGCGGTGCTGTTCGGGCTCTCGATGGACTACCAGGTGTTCCTCCTCACGCGAGTGCGTGAGGAGTACGAGAAGACCGGCGACACCCGCCAGGGCGTCGTGCGCGGGCTCGCCCGCACCGCGCGGGTCATCACGTCGGCCGCGCTGATCATGATCTTCGTGTTCGGCGCGTTCGTCCTGAACTTCTCGCCCGAGGTGAAGATGTTCGGCCTCGGCCTCGCCTTCGCCGTGCTCGTCGACTCGACCATCGTGCGCATGATGCTCGTGCCGTCGATCATGGAGATCCTCGGCGACGCCAACTGGTGGTTCCCGAAGTGGCTCGGGTTCCTCCCCCGGCTCGACATCGACGGTGGCGAATCGCGTGCGGAGGTGGCCCCGGATCCCGACCCCGACGCGGAGCCGGTGCGCGAACCCGTCGGTACCGGGGTCTGACCGGTCAGTCGAAGAGCTCGAGCACCCGTTCGCTGGGGCGGGCGATGACCGCCCGCTCCCCGCTGAACACGACGGGGCGCTCCATGAGCTCGGGGTGCTCGAGGAGCAGCGCGACCACCTGCTCGGCGGTCTGGTAGTCGCCGGCGGCGAGCCCGAGCTCGCCGAAGCGCTTGTCCTTGCGCACGAGCGACGCCGGCGGGTCGGAGATCGCGCCGACGATGCGCTGCAGATCGGCACGGGTCGGTGGCGTCTTCAGGTACTCGATCACCTCGACGTCGGCACCGCGCTCGCCGAGGATCTCCAACGCACCGCGCGACTTGCTGCACACCGGGTTGTGGTACACCCGCATGGTCTCGGTCGTGTTGCTCATGACGCGCAGGCTACCGCCCCTGGGCGTCGGGGAAGGTCGACACCGGGGGCCTCACGATGGCATCGGCGACCAACTCGCGATAGCGCTCGCGTGGCACGTCGATCGCGCCGAGCGACGCGAGATGCGGCGTCGTCCACTGCACGTCGAGCAAGGTCCCGCCCCCCTCGCGCAACAGATCGACGAGCGCGACGACCGCGACCTTCGATGCGTCGGTGACCCGGTGGAACTTCGACTCCGCCGCGAAGAGACCACCGATGCACACGCCGTAGAGACCACCGACGAGCGCGCGCTTTCCGTGTTCGTCGTCCTGCCACGTCTCGACACTGTGCGCCCAGCCCAGGTGGTGCAGCTCCGTGTAGGCGGCGATGAACTTCTTGTCGATCCATCCGTGCGGCCGCCGCGGGTCGGCACAACCGCGCATGACATCTTCGAACGCGGTGTCGATCCGGATCTCGAACCGGCGCGACGAGCGGCGCAACGACCGGCTGACGATCAGCCCATCGAGCGGGATGATCCCGCGTGGATCCGGAGACCACCATCCGATCGGACCGAGACCGATGGGCCCCCGGGCCTGCAGTCGCATGGGAAACAGGCCCTGACGGTAGGCGGCGAGGAGCGTGCCGGGGGCCAGGTCGGCGCCCACGCCGACGATCTCCTGGTCGAGGGCCGCGCCCGAGGCGTCGGGCAACGCCCATCGACTCGGAGGCGGCTCGATCGGCACCTCGTGCACGCTACCGAACCCGCCTCTGACCTGGGGCTTCGCGGCAAACGGCCACTCGTTGCGTGCGCGCCCCGAGGGATCCCACTAGCGTGATCTGATGCCGTTGGTCCGCCGTTTGGGATCGCGCGCGCTCTGCACCGGGCTGCTGGCCCTCGCGTGCACAGCCACCGCGGTGCTGCTTGCACCCGTCGCGCAGGGGCAGACCACCGCAGCACCGGGCGCCAGCGCGGCTGCGCTCCGGGCCGAGGCCGACGCGCTGTCGAGCAAGTACTTCGCCGCGCTCGATCGCGTGCAGTCGCTCGACGACGACATCGCGCGGAGTCAGCAACTCGTCGACGATCTCAACGCGCAAGCGAAGCAGGCACGCGCGAACGCGCGAACGCGTGCGTTGATCGCGTACACCTCGTCCGGTGCGCAGCTCACGGCACTCGTCGATGGGAACGACACGCTCGACGCGGCTCGGCGCGCGCACCTCATCGATCAGGTGAACGAACGCGATCAGAACGTGTACGAGAGGTTGCACGACGCGGTGCGCGCGCTGCACAAGCAGCAACGCGTCCTCCGGGAGACGCGCCAGGCGCAAGCCGGCGCGCTCGCCACGCTCAAGGACCAGGGCGCCGCGATCGACGCCAAGCTCGCGCAAGCCGTCCAACAGGAGCAGGTGGCACAGGCCGCGGTCGCGCTCGCCGCCGCGCCGGCCACCACGCCCACCACCGGCACCGAGGCCCCGGCGGCCGCGGCGTCGACGACCACCACGACGACCACCCAGCCCGCGCCGAGCACCCCTCCGGCGCCGCCCTACTCCGGCACCCCCGGGGAGAACCCCCACCACAACGACCCCTTCCTCAGCTGCGTGCGGCGGCGCGAGAGCAGCGGGAACTACGGGGCGGTGAACCCGTCGGGCCCCTACCTGGGCGCCTACCAGTTCCTCCAGTCGACCTGGAACGTGACCGCCAGCCACGCCGGACGCCCCGACCTGGTGGGGGTACCCGCCAACACCGCGTCGCAGTACGACCAGGACGAGATGGCCTGGTCGCTCTACCAGTGGCAGGGCACGGGTCCCTGGGGCGGCAGCTGCTGAGGCTGAGCTCAGCTGAGCTCAGCCCTCTTCAGCCGAGGTCGATCTCCTCGCCCTGCGCCGAGACGGCCCGGGTCAGGGCCACCCCCTCCAGCAGGCGGCGGTCGTGGGTCACCACGAGGAGCGTGCCCTCGTAGGAGCCGAGCGCCTGTTCGAGCTGCTCGATGGCGGGCAGGTCGAGGTGGTTCGTCGGCTCGTCGAGCACGAGGCAATTCACACCCTGCGCGGCGAACCGGGCGAGCACCGCGCGCGTCCGTTCCCCGGGTGACAGCGTGCCCGCCGCGCGCAGCACGTGCTCGGCGCCCAGCCCGAACTTGGCGAGCAGCGAGCGGGAGTCGGCAATGGTAAGACCGGTTGCCGCGATGAACGCGTCGAGCAGCAAGTCGCGGCCGGCGAACGCGTCGCGCGCCTGGTCCATCTCCCCCACCACCACGCCCGGGCCCATCCACCGCTCGCCCGACTCGAGCGCGAGGCGCCCGAGCAACGCCAGGAGCAGCGTGGTCTTCCCGGATCCGTTCGGACCCACGATCGCGACCCGCTCACCCCAGCCGATCTCGAGGTCGACCGGGCCCAGCACGAAGGTGCCGCGCCGGATCCACGCGTCACGCAACCGCGCCACGACGTCGCCGCTGCGCGGCGCGCTGGCGAGTTGGAACCGGAGATCCCAGCCCTCCCACGGCTTCTCCACCGCATCGAGCCGGGCGATGGCCTTCTCGGTCGCCCGCGCCTTCGCCGCCTGCTTCTCGGAGGACGCCACCTTGAAGTGCTTGATGAACTTGTCCTTCTCCGACGGGTCGCGTCGCGCCTTGCGGGTTCCCTGCACGGACCATTCGCGCTGCGTGCGCGCGCGTTGCTCGAGCCGCGACTTCTCCGAGCGGTACGACGCGTAGTCCTCCTCCGCGTGTCGGCGTGCGGTCGCGCGCGTGTCGAGGTATCCGAGCCATCCGCCGCCGAACTCGGTCGCGGAGCGCGTGTGCTCGTCGAGCTCGAGCACCCGCGACACCGTGTGCTCGAGAAAGGCGCGATCGTGGCTGACGACCACCACACCACCGGAAAGCTCGTCGAGGAACTCCTCGAGCCGTTCGAGCCCCGCGAAGTCAAGGTCGTTCGTCGGTTCGTCGAGGAGGAACACGTCGAAGCGGCTGAGCAGGATCGCCGCCAGCGAGGCACGCGCGGCCTGGCCTCCGGAGAGCACGCGCGTCGGCACGTCGAGCAGGTGCTCGGGCAGGCCCAGGTCAGCGCACAGGGCGCACGCCGCACGCGTCGAGATCCGGGCCACCCGCATCGAGGTAGGCCTCGAGCGCGACGTTGTACGCGTCAGCGGCCGCGTCGCCACCGTCGGGATCCGCGAGCGCGGTCGCGGCCCGCTCGAGCTCGGCTTCGGTCGCGGCCACGCCGGTGCGCCGGGCCAGGAACGCAAAGAGCGTCTCGTCACCGCGCTCGGGCTCCTGGGGCAGGTAGCCGACGCGCAATGACGGCGGGGTCGACGTGATCGACCCCCGGTCCGGCCGGTCGACGCCGGCGAGCAGGCGCAGAAGGGTCGACTTGCCGACGCCGTTGGGCCCGACCACCCCGAGCCGAGTGCGGGGGCCGACGGAGACATCGACCGCGTCGAGCACCGTGAACGGTCCGTGGGCCCGAGCGAGGTCACGGGCGACGAGCGAGAACGACGAGTTGGAGGACGGCATACGGGATCCCAGAGGGTCGCGGGCGGCGGGCGAGCGGTGTGGGATCAGCCGGCTACATGCCGGTCACGGTAGTGCGGCGGCGCGGCCGCGTCGCCGGATTTCCCCGCGCGTGCTCGTCGTAACCTCGACGAGGATGCCGACCGACCCGACGGGCTCCGACGAGCCCCGCGACCCCGGACTGCGCGACGAGCTGCTCGCGATGGCTGCCGACGACGATCCCGCGCGCCGCCCGGTTCGCGCCGAACGCCTCTGGGAGATCCTCGACGACTACGAGTCGTGGCCGGGGTGGCGACTGGTCGGTCGCGAGGGCGCGGCCGCGGCTTGGTTGGTCGCGCAGGCGGCGATCGACGACGTCGGCCTGGAGCGTCGGTGCCTGGAGATGCTCGAGGTCGCGGTGGCGTTCGGCGACGCCGATCCCGTGCACCTCGCCTACCTCGCCGATCGTGTGCGCATGAACGACGGGCGCGACCAGCTGTACGGCTCGCAGTTCGTGCTCAGCCGGGACGGTGAGCTCGAGCCCTGGCCCGTCGACGACCCCGCCGCGGTCGACGTGCGGCGCGCCCGGCTCGGGCTCCCTCCGTTCGCGGTGCACGCAGCCACGATGCGCGCGCGGTGGGAGGAGACGCGCGCTCAGAGCTGAGTGTCGGCCGCGCGCCAGCAGTACCAGGCGGCGAGCGAGCGGTACGGGCGCAAGGGCTCGCCGAGCGGCTCGAGTACCTTGGCCGTGGGCGCCGGGACGAGATCGAAGAGCATCCCGTACCCCTTCCGCACACCCAGGTCGTCGACCGGCCATACGTCGAGGCGACCGAGCTGGAACATCAGGAACATCTCCGCGGTCCAGCGGCCGATGCCGCGCACGAGCGTGAGCTCGCGCGACGATCTCGTCGTCGGACAGGCGCGGCACCCGATCCAGCTCGACGTCGCCATCGAGCACCTTCTGAGCCAGATCCCGGACCGACGCGGCCTTGTTCCCCGACAGGCCGGCGCCGCGCAAGGTCTCGACCGGGAGCGCGAGCACCGCCTCCGGCGTGGGCGCGCCGTCGAGCGCGGCTTCGAGCCGGCCGTGAATGGTGCGCGCGGCCGCGCCCGCGAGCTGCTGGTAACAGATCGCCCGCACCAGCTCGGCGAAGTGGGTGCGCTTGGGTCGGCCGGCCCGCAGCTCGGCCGGTCCCAACGAGTCGACGAGGGGGGCGAACCGCGGCTCCTGCCGCGCCAACTCCGCGCTCCCCTCGATCACCGCGCGCCGGGCCACGCGCGCAAGCTACCTGACTACCGGCGTCGTCCTCGCGGCCGACCCGGCCGGTAACCTGCCGCGGGTGCCCCGCCGTCTCGCCGGTCTGTTCGCGTGCGCCCTCGCGCTCACCATCGCACTCGCCGGCTGTGGCGGTGGTAGTGGCGAGGCGACCCTGGGCAACACAGTCGCGACCACCGCGCCGACGAGCACCACCGCGCCGAGCTACCAGTCGTACATCGCCACCGCGAAGCCCGACGTCACCCAGGTGGCCGTGTACGACTCGCCCTCGGCGGCCAAGCCGTCACGCGTACTCGAGAACCCCTGGCTCTACGACCCCACCGTGCCCTCGTCGAAGGTGACCCAGGTGTTCCTGGTGAAGCAGCTGCAGGACGACTGGGTGCAGGTGCTGCTGCCGGTGCGCCCGAACGGCAGCACCGGTTGGGTGAAGTCGTCCGCCGTCCGCATCACCCCCAACTCGTTCCGCATCAAGGTCGAGCTCGCCAAGCACACCATCACCGTCACCAACGGCGCCAACGTCCTCTACACGGGCCCGGTGGCGGTTGGCGCGACCGACCCACCGCTGCCCGACGCGGGCAAGCCGACCCCCACCCCGACGGGTGAGTACTACCTCCGCATCCTCCTGCAGGCGCCCGACCCGACCACGGTGTACGGCCCGTACGCGTACGGGCTCTCGAGCCACTCCGACTCGCTCGACTCGTTCGCGGGCGGCGACGCCGAGATCGGCATCCACGGCAACAACGACGCTTCGGTGTTGGGCACGGACGCGACCCATGGCTGCATCCGCATGGACAACGCGGCCATCACCATGCTCTCCAAGCAGCTCCCCCTGGGCACACCGGTCGACGTCGTCGCCTGACGCGATGATGGGCAAGCGCATCCTCACGCTGCTGGGCGCGCTCGTGATCCCGGTCACGCTGCTGCTGGCGCCGATCGCGCTGGTCTCGGGCACCGCCGATTCCGCGACGGCACGGTCGCGGCGACGCGCGTGTTCCTCCCCTCCGTGTTCACCCGGTGGACGGGCCTGCGCTCCTTCGACGTGTGCCAGGAACCACGACCGGTGATGGATGACCGCGAGTCGCCCGCGCCCGAGACCCAGGTATTCGCCACGCGCGCGGGCAGCCGCCTGGTCGACTGGCCGAACGTCGACGTCGCGACCATGCTGGCGACGTCCGACCGCCAGGCCGCGGCCGTGGCCGGCACGAAGCGAACGGGGGCGTTCTCGCTGTACTTCGCCGCGCACCTGAAGAACACACCGGCGTACCAGCAGGCTGTCGGCGCCGACGCCGCGGCGTCGAGGTCCACGCCACCCACCACGCACGCGTACGGCTGAGCCCAGGGGGACCACCATGAGGATCGAAGGTTCGCGGATCGTCGTCACCGGGGCGTCGTCGGGGATCGGCGCCGCGCTCGGGCCGATGCTCGCCGCCCGCGGGGCGACGGTCGGGCTCGTCGCCCGGCGGCCCGACCGGCTCGAGGAGGTGCTCGCCGAGTGCCGGATGCACAGCCCCGACTCGCGGGCGTGGCCGGTCGATCTCGGTGACCTCGCCGCGGCCGACGCGCTCGTACACCAGGCGGCGCGCGAGTTCGACGGTGTCGACTGCCTCGTGAACAACGCGGGCATCCCCGCACGAATCCCGGTGACGCGCCTCACCCCGGCCGACATCGCGCACGTGATGGACGTCAACTTCCACGCGCCGGTACGCATGTCGCTGGCGCTGCTCCCCGACTGGCTGGCCCGGGGCGTGGGTTGCGTCGTCAACGTGTCGAGCCTCGGCGGGCGCGTCCCCATCGCGCAGGAAGCCGCGTACTGCGCGAGCAAGTTCGCCTTGTGCGGATGGACCGAGACCATGGCGGTCGACCTCCACGGCACCGGCGTCGAGGTGAAGCTCGTGCTCCCGGGTCCGATCGACACCGAGATCTGGGACCAACCGGGCAATGATCCCGCCGCGTACCAGGGTCCGTTCGTGCCCGCCGCCGATGCCGCCGAATCGATCGTCGAGGCGATCGAGGGCGACCGCTTCGAGTACTACGCGCCCCCGAACTTCCCGGGCGGTGGTCCGCAGCATGACATCGTCGTCGGCAAGTCGAACGATCCGGGCGCGTTCGTCGACGTGATGGGAGCGATGTACGCATCATGAACGAGGACCGGCTCTACTTCCGACAGCTGCTCGCTGGCCGCGACTTCGCGCGCGACGACATGCTGGCGCGGCAGATGGTGAACTTCGTCTACCTCGTCGGCGACCGCGAGACCGGGGAGGCCGTGGCGATCGACCCCGCGTACGGCATCGACGAGCTGATGCAGGTGCTCGACGCCGATGGCCTGCGGCTCACCGGCGCGCTCGCCACCCACTATCACGCCGACCACTGCGGCGGCGACATCATGGGCTACTCCATCGAGGGCCTACGCGAGTTGCTCGCCCACGACGACGGCGGCGTGCCGGTCCACGTGCAGCGCGCCGAAGCCGAGTGGGTCAAGCGCAGCACCGGCCTCACCGACTCCGACCTCACGCTCCACGACAGCGGCGACCTCGTGCAGGTCGGCGGGATCCCGATCACGCTGATGCACACGCCCGGCCACACCCCGGGGAGCCAGTGCTTCGTGGTCGACGGCAAGCTCGTCGCCGGCGACACGCTGTTCCTCGAGGGGTGCGGCCGAACCGACCTCCCGGGGTCCGATCCCGACGCGATGTACGAGAGCCTCACGCAACGGCTGGCGCGCATCCCCGACTCGACCGTGCTCTACCCCGGGCATCTGTATTCACGTGAGCCGTCGGCGACCATGGGCGAGACCCGCGAGCGCAACTACGTGTTCCGCATCCGCGACCTCGACCACTGGCGCGCCTTCATGGGCGGCTGAGCCGCCTCGTTCCGTCTACGGCACGAGCTCGTAGCGGGCGGCGACGGACGCGAAGAGCACGAGCCCGACGGTCGACAGCGCGAACACCGCGTACCGCGCTCGCGTCGGCCACCGCTCGAGGATCTGACCCGCGCCGACAAAGGGCGGGAAGCACTCGTTGGCGTAGCGACCGACGCCGACCATGCCGAGCTGGAGCGACGGGATCAGGTACAGCGCGCCGAACACCAGCCACGAGAGCGGGAGCCGTTTGCGTTGCACGACGAGCACGACCAGTGCGGCGACCGCCAGCACGACGTGCGGCAGCACCGACCACTTCACGTGCCCCTCGAAGAGCCCGACGAACGTGATCTCCTGCCAGCGCGCCTTGGTGGTGAGGAACACGAGCGGATCGCCGGTGCGATCGGCGCAGTAGATGCACCACGCCAGCACGCCCACCACCGACGGGCCCGCGACCGCGAGCACCCGGCGCCACGACCACCACACCGCGACCGCCAACGCCACCACGAGCACCAGACCGTTGGGGCGCACCATCGCGGCACCGACCGCGACGAACCCCGCGGCGAGGTCGTGGCGGTCCTCCACCAGCACGAAAGCCCAGACCGACGCGGCGAGGAAGATCGCCGACGGGTACGTCATCGAGAACACGAACGAGGCCGGAAACAACGCCAGGGCCCACACCGACAGCGCGCCGACGGTCGGCCCGCCGTGGCGCGACGCCAGCCGGTACACCCCGGCCAAGGCGACCAGGAACAGCAGTTGGTTGAACACGAAGATCGCGACCTTGTCGTTCGCGACCTCGTCGAGCACGCGGATGATCCCCGGGAGCAACGGGAAGAACGGCCACTTCGGAAAGGGGACGTCGACGGGCCCGTAGCCGTTGCGGGCGATGTCGAGGTAGAAGGCGCCGTCCCAGCGGGTGGCCACCTGGTCGAAGCGCGAGCCCCGCGCCGGGTCGTTGACCGCGGCGAGAAGCACCACGAACGACACGACCCGCGAGAACAGCCAGGGTGCCACCACGCCCGACCACGGCAGGACGGAGCCCCGTGCCGTCAGGTCGCGTTCAGCCACCGCCACCGCGACACCGTAGGCGAGGGGCGCGACCAGAAAGTGTTCCCATCCGGAGTTGTACGCTGGCCCGCGGACCAGGAGGAGCACCGCATGAGCACAGCAACATGAACGAGCCGTACGCCGTACTGCGCATCGGCAGCGAAGAGACCGAATTGCCAGTGGTGGTGGGCACCGAGGGCGAGCGCGGGATCGACATCTCGAAGCTGCGCGCCAAGACCGGCGCCGTCACCCTCGACAACGGTTTCGTGAACACGGGGTCGTGCGAGTCCTCGATCACGTTCATCGACGGCGAAGCAGGCATCCTCCGGTACCGCGGCATCCCCATCGAGGAGCTCGTGTCGGTCCCGGTCCCCTCGTTCCTGGAGACTTCGTACCTGCTCATCTACGGCGAGCTACCCACCCGCTCGCAGCTCGACGAGTTCCGGTTCGGCATCCGCAAGCACACGCTGCTGCACGAGGACGCCAAGCGGTTCTTCGACGCCTTCCCGAAGGACGCCCACCCGATGGGCACCCTGTCCTCGGCGGTGAGCGCGCTGTCGACCTTCTACCAGGACAGCAACGACCCCCACGACCCCGAGCAGGTCCACCTCTCGATCCTCCGGCTGATGGCGAAGCTGCCGACGATCGCCGCGTACGCGTACAAGAAGTCGATCGGACAGCCGTTCCTCTACCCCGACAACTCGCTCGACCTCATCGAGAACTTCCTCACGATGATGTTCGCGGTGCCGTCGGAGCGCTACGAAGTCAGCCACAACACCGTGGTCACCCTCAAGCAGCTGCTCATCCTGCACGCCGACCACGAGCAGAACTGCTCGACCAGCACGGTGCGCCTGGTCGGTTCCAGCGAGGCGAACCTGTTCGCGTCGATCGCGGCCGGCATCAACGCGCTGTGGGGCCCGCTCCACGGTGGCGCCAACCAGGCCGTCGTCGAGATGCTCGACCGCATCGCGGCCGACGGCGGCGACGTCGACAAGTACGTGCGCATGGCCAAGGACCTCGACGATCCGTTCCGGCTCTCGGGCTTCGGCCACCGGGTCTACAAGAACTACGACCCCCGCGCCCGCATCCTCAAGGACGCGTGCCACAAGGTCATCGCCGACCTCGGCAAGATGGATGCGCAGCTCGACCTCGCGCTCCGGCTCGAAGAGGTCGCGCTCAACGACGACTACTTCGTCGAGCGCAAGCTCTACCCGAACGTCGACTTCTACTCCGGCCTCATCTACCGGGCGATGGGCTTCCCCACGCAGATGTTCCCGGTGCTGTTCGCGATGGGCCGGCTCCCCGGGTGGATCGCCCACTGGGTGGAGATGATGGAGAGCCCGGCCACCAAGATCGGCCGTCCACGCCAGATCTACACCGGCGCGACGAAGCGTCCGTACGTACCGGTCGACGAGCGGGGCTAGAGCCCGAGCTTGGAGTTGTAGTCCTCGATCGCGCTGTTGGCGTTCGAGGACGCGTCCTCGAGCGCGGTCTTCGGGTCGGTGCCGTTGAGGAACATGCTGTTCTCGGCGTCGCGCACCGCGTCACGCGTCCCGGTGTACTGCCCGATCACCGATCCCGAGGTCGCAGGGTTGACCGGCCCAGTGAGGAGCTGGTCGTACGCGACCTTGTACGTCGGATTCTGCGCCCAGTACTGCTGCATCTCGGGGCTGTCGGCGGAGGCCTTGCGGATCGGGATGTAGCCGGTACCGATCGCCCAGGTGGTCATGTTCTCGGGCTCGTCGAGGAACTTCAGGAACTTCCATGCCGCCGCCTGCTTCTCCGGCGCCGACTTGTTCACCATGTAGAGCGCGCCCCCGCTGACCAGCACGCCGCCCTTGTGGCTCGGCCCCGGCATCGGCGCGACCCCGATGTCAATGTTCGGGTCGTTGCCGGCCGACAGGACCGCGGTGATGGTGCCGAGCACCGCGCTGGTGTCGATCGCCATCGCGTGCAATCCGCTGCGGATGCCGAGCAGGTTGTCGAAGTTGCTCCCGAGGTCGGGGTTCGTCGTGGCCAGGCCGTCCTTCACCATGCCCGACAGCCAGCTGAAGATCTCGCGGCCGGTGGCGTCGTCGTACACCGTCTTGGTGGCGCGGGCCTTCCGCCCGTTGCTGTTGTTCACGTAGAGCTTGTTGGCCATGGCGCGCCAGTGCTCGAAGTAGCCCGGCTCGGTCTTGAGCCCGAGCGGCGCCTCGACCCCGTTCGCCTTGAGCTTCTCGGCCGCGGCGCGCATCTCGTCGAACGTGGTCGGCGGCTTCTCGGGGTCGAGCCCGGCCGCGCTGAACGCCTTCTTGTTGTAGAAGAGCACCGGCCCCGAGTTGTTGAACGGCATCGCGTACTGCGTGCCCTCGACGGTGAAGTAGCTGATGATGCGGGGCAGGAAGTCGGAGAAGCTGTACTTGTCGGCCTTCGCGCACACGCTCGCGGGCAACACCGTCTGCGTGTCGATCATCTGCTGCTGCTCGGTCTCCTGCAGCTGCACGATGTCGGGGAGGTCGCCGGTGCTCAGCCCGGACTTGTACTTGGTGAAGGTCTGCGCGTACTCGATCTGGTTCACCAGGTTGACCTTCACGTCGCTCTGCGACGAGTTGAAGTCGTCGGTGAGCTTGGTCAACGTGTCGCCGAGCGCGCGGTTCATCGAGTGCCAGAAGGTGATCTCGACCGGCTTGGTCGCCTTCTTCAGCGCCGACAGCGGGCAGGTGGCGGTCGCCGCCCCCGCCCCGGGCGCCGCGGTGACCGCCGACAGCCCGGTCGCGAGCAACGCCGCCGAGAGACCCGAAATCGCCCAGCGCTTCCACGACCGCATGTGAACTCCCCGTCAACCCCTCGGATGCGGGCCCCAGCATGGCCGACGGGGCCCTCCCCGCGGTGTCAGGCGCCGATGCGGGAGTTGTAGTCGTCGATCGCGGCGGTCGCGCCGTCGGCTGCGGCCTTGACCGCAGCTTTCGGCGACGTGCCCTCGAGGAACATGCTGTTCACCGCGTCACGCAGCGCGTCGCGCGCGCCCTTGTTGTTTCCGATGACCGATCCGGCGCTGGCGACGGTGTTGCGGCCGCCGAGCAATTGGTCGTAGGCGACCTTGAAGCCGGGGTTCTGCGCCCAGTAGTCCTGCATCTCGGTGCTCGCCGCCGACGACTTCCGGATCGGGATGTAGCCGGTCGCGATCGCCCACGTGGTCACGTTCTCGGGCTCGGCCAGGAACTTCAGGAACTGCCACGCCGCCGCCTGCTTCTCCGGCGCCGACTTGTTCACCATGAACAGCTCACCGCCCTGGTTGAAGACACCGCCGGTGCTCGCGGCGCCGGGCCCGGGCATCGGTGCCACCCCGAGATCGATGTTGGGGTCGTTGCCGGCGCCGAGCACCGCCTTGATGGTGCCGAGGGCGGCGCTGGTGTCGAACGCCATGGCATGCGCGCCGCTGCGGATGCCGAGCAGGTCGTCGTAGATGCTGGGGCCGAGGTCGGCGTTGGTGGTGGCGAGGCCGTCCTTCACCATGCCGTCCATCCAGCTGAAGATCTGTCGACCCGTCGCGTTGTTGAACACGGCCGAGGTCGCACGGGACCGCCGACCGTTGCCGTTGTTCGCGAACAGACGGTTGGCCTGGGCGGTCCACTGCTCGATGAAGATGGGATCCGTCTTGAGCCCGAGCGGCGCTTCCACCCCGTTGGCCTTGAGCTTCTCGGCCGCGGCGCGCACGTCGGCGAGCGTCTTGGGTGGTGAGGTCGGGTCGAGGCCCGCCGCGCTGAACGCCTTCTTGTTGTAGAAGAGCACCGGACCCGACGTGTTGAACGGCATCGCGTACTGCGTGCCCTGCACGGTGAAGTAGCTGATGACGCGGGGCAGGAAGTCGGAGAAGCTGTACTTGTCGGCCTTCGCGCACACGCTCGCCGGCAACACCGTCTGCGTGTCGATCATCTGCTGCTGGTCGCTCTCCTGCAGCTGCACCACGTCGGGAAGGTCGCCGGTACCGAGCCCCGACTTGTACTTCTGGAGCGTCGCTTCCCAGTCGATCTGGTTGACCAGCGTGACCTTCACGTCGTTCTGCGACGAGTTGAACGCGTCGGTGAGGTTCTGCAACGCGGTCTCGTTCTCGCGCGGCATCCAGTGCCACATCGTGATCTCGACCGGCTTGCTCGCCTTCTTCAGTGCGTTCAACGGGCAGGACGTGCTGTTCGCCGCGCCCGTGCCGGGCACCGCAAGTGCCGTGAGACCGGTCGCGGCCACCACCGTCACGAGCCCCGAGACCGCCCAACGTCGCCAACCGCGCATGTCACTCACCCCTTCACCGCGCCGGCGGTGAGCCCGCGCACGAGTTGCTTCTGGAAGAACAGGAGCAGGATCACCAACGGGACCACCGCGATGATCGCACCCGCGAACACGATGTTGATCTGGTCGATGCTCGACTGCTGGAGCTGCTTGAGCCCGATCTGCACCGTGCGCAGCTTGTCGTCCTTGGTGATGAGCAGCGGCCAGAGGTACTGGTTCCATGCGGCGAGGAACGCGAACACCGTGAGCGCGGCCACCGCCGGCCGCGCCAATGGCACCGCGACGCGCCACAGGAACCGCCAGTGCCCGTACCCGTCGAGCGCGGCGGCGTCGCGCAGATCGTGGGGCAACGTGAGGAACGCCTGGCGCATCAGGAACGCGCCGAAGCCGGTGGCCAGGAACGGCACGGCCAGCCCCACGTACGTGTTGTACCAACCGAGGTCGCTGATGGTGGTGACGTTGGTGACGATAGTGACCTCGAACGGCACCATCAGCGTGGCCAGGAACACGACGAACAGCACCCGCTTGAACGGGAACTGCAGGAACGCGAACGCGTAGCCCGCGAGGATCGCGGTGAGCACCTGACCGACGGTGATGAAGAACGTGACGATGAAGCTGTTCCTCAGGTAGGTGCCCATGTGGCCGGCGTTCCAGGCGTCCTGGTAGCTCCCCCACTGCGGATCGGTCGGGAACAGCTTCGGCGGCTGCCGGGTGATGTCGACCGGCCGCAGCAACGAGTTGACGAGCGTGATGTAGATCGGGAACAGCACGATCACCGCGAGGACGGTGAGGAGCGCGTAGCGGCCGACCTTGCCCCACACCCGACGCCGGTGCAGCGCGCGCGCCTCAACGCTCATACGACACCCTCCGCTCGAGCAGGCGGATCTGCAGCAACGCCAGGATCAGGGTGAGGAAGAACAACGCGACCGCGAGCACCGCGGCCTTGCCCGGATCGCTCTGTCGTTGCAGCGTGTCGTAGATGTAATAGGTGAGCACGTTGGTCTTCTTCAACGGCCCACCCTGGGTGAGGATGTCGATCTGGCCGAACGACTGGAACGCGAAGATCGTGCCGATCACCACCGCGAAGAAGATGGTGGGCGACATCATCGGCAGCGTCACGTGCCAGAAGCGCGACCACGTGCCCGCGCCGTCGACCCTCGCCGCTTCGAACAGCTCGTCGGGCACGCCCTGGAGGCCCGACGCCATCAGGATGAAGGTGAGCCCGAGCGTCTGCCAGACGGTCACGACGGCCACCGCGATGAGTGCCCAGTCGGGGTTCTGCAGGATGGTCGGGTTGGTCTTCAGCCCGAGCCACGGGAGCAGGCCCACCGACGGGTTCATCAGCGTGCCGAAGATGACCGCAGCGACCGCGACCGAGGTGGCCACCGTCGACGAGAAGAAGGTGCGGTACACGCCGATGCCACGCAGCTGCTGGTGGGCGAGGATGGCGAGGCCGAGGCCGAGCGCGATGCCGACGGGCACGGTGAGGAACGCGAACAGGAACGTCGTCTTCACGCTGTCGACGAACGTCTCCGACGTGAGAACGTCGCGGTACTGGTCGAAACCGACGTACGTGCTGGGCAGACCGGGGAACGGCGGGTTGCGGAAGAAGCCGAGGTACGCGTTGTGCACCAGCGGCCAGAACACGAACACGCCGAAGATCAGGAGCGACGGGATCAGGAGCAGGTAGGCCAGCCCCCGCTCGCGCCGGCGGACGCGCCGCCGGGCCGGGGAGACGGGCACGGTGGCCACCGATTTGCTCACGGTCACTCGCCGATCCGCGTGCCGGACGCCGGGTCGAACACATGGAGCGCCGCCGGGTCGGCAACCAGGAACGTGGCGCTCTCCTCGGCCGGC
Source organism: uncultured Actinomycetes bacterium (assembly GCA_963725775.1). GTDB lineage: Bacteria > Actinomycetota > Acidimicrobiia > IMCC26256 > DASPTH01 > DASUAS01. Next base: position 535,322 of record CAVRZT010000002.1, on the reverse strand, counting down.
GCCGCCTCGTGGGCGTCCTGGCGCACGATCACGAGCTGTTGGTCGTCGAGGCGGCACACGACGTGACGCTCGTGCCCGAGCGACTCGACCACGCTCACCAGCGCGGGAACCCCGTCGGTGTCACTGAAGCGGAGGTCTTCGGGCCGCACGCCGATCACGACCTCGTCGATCCCCGCCGCCGCGACGGCCTGGCCCAGCGCGGGCTCGAGCGGGATGTGACCGCCGGGGATCTCGGCCACCATCGTCTCGTCGACCCGGTTGACCCTCCCGGTGACGGTGTTCATCGGCGGGCTGCCGATGAAGCGGGCCACGAACAGATTGGCGGGGCGGGCGTAGACGCCTTGCGGTGCGCCCACCTGCTGGAGCACGCCGGCGTCGAGCACCGCGATGCGGTGCCCCATCGTCATCGCCTCGACCTGGTCGTGGGTGACGTAGATGATCGTGGCCGACAGCCGCCGCTGCAGCTCGACGAGCTCGGCGCGCGTCTGCACGCGCAACTTGGCGTCGAGGTTCGACAGGGGCTCGTCCATCAGGAACGCCTGCGGACGGCGCACGATCGCGCGCGCCAACGCCACCCGCTGGCGCTGACCGCCGGAGAGCTGTGCGGGCTTGCGGTCGAGCAGCTCGCCCAGGGACAGGCTCTCGGCCGCATCGCGCACGAGCTGCTCGCGCTCGGAGGCGGCGACCTTGCGCGACCGCAGCGGGAACTCGATGTTCCTGCGGACCGTCATGTGCGGGTAGAGCGCGTAGCTCTGGAACACCATCGAGATGTCGCGGTCCTTGGCCTCGACGTCGTTGACGACGCGGTCGCCGATGGTGATGGTGCCCGACGTCGGGTCTTCGAGTCCCGCGATCATGCGCAGCGCGGTCGACTTCCCGCAGCCCGACGGGCCGAGGAGCACCAGGAACTCCTCGTCGGCGACGTCGAGGGTCAGCTCGTCGACGGCGGCGACGTCGTCGAACCGCTTGGAGACCTGGTCCAGCGAGACCCGACCCATGTTGCGGCGCCCCCTTCCGCCCCGGCCGCGCTCAGGCGGCCGAGTCGTCCTTCTTGGGTGGCCGCCAGAACGCGGCCAGGAACAGCGCAGCGCCACCGATCCCGACGACCGCGGTCGCGATGAGCGCCTTCTTGGGGTCGAACGGGAAGGAGATGTCGAAGGCGTGGTCGAGTGACCACTTGCCCGGCCCGAGGGTGCCCAGGGTGATCGAGAGCACCGCGATGCTGGCGACGTACTCGTACCCCTCCTTCGCACTGCTCAGGAAGAACCCGTTCTGGCGGTGGTTGGTGACCAGCGCGACCAGCATGAGGGCGCACACACCGCCATAGTCGAGCGGGGTGAGGAAGCCGAGCACGAGGATGACCGGGATGAAGACCTCGGTGAGCGTGACCGTCCACGCGTGGAGGGGGCCCGGTCTCACGCCGAGGCTCTCGAACCAGTTCGCCATGCCCGGACCCGACCGGACGGCCTGCACGTGGCGCCAGCCGTGGGCGAAGATCATGATCCCGACCCACACCCGCGCCAGCAGGACCGCGAAGTTCGCAGCGTCGCTGCCGTAACCCATGTGCGCCCTCCTCGGGATCGGCGGCTCCGACGAGCCGGCGTCGAGGACGCTACCCCGCAACGTGACGCAGTCGCGGCACCAACCCCGCACGCGCCAGCATGCGTACCGCCCGTTCCTCCTCGACGTCGATCACCAGCGCCTCCCCCGGCTGCCGGTCGACCACGAAGGTCACCACGCAGTCGTCGCAGGCGGAGGTGTGCCGCATCACGCACTCGTCGCAGTCGATGGTCAGCATGCGGGCACTGTGACAGGGGGGTGTGACGCTCATTCACGGCGCACCGGCCCCGCTCGGGGTGGGGGCAAGCCGACGTGCTCGGCCTGTTCGGGCGTCAGATCGTTGATGTGGACCATGCGCAGCCCGTCGGGAAGGTGGGGATTGCCGACCAACGCCCACGATCCGTTGGGAATCAGCATCGGGTGATGCACCGACGCGACCGCAGCCAGGTTCGAAGGCTCGTCGGTCCCGCCCCACGACCGAGGCCGCAAATGATGTAGCTGCAGGCCGAGCGAAGGTCGCAGCTGCCGCAGCGGCAGTGCCCGTCGCGCAGCAACACCGCGCGGGCTGTCTTCGGCGAGAGGCTGCTCGCGCGTTTCCCGACCGAGACCGGCAGCCCGGCGTCGTCGACCAGGAGCGGCTCGACCGACGCCGACGCCCGCAGCTGCTCGACCATCGCGTCGGGCAACGGGATGCCTGCAACCGCGGCCGGCCCACTCGTCGCGACCTGCACCACCAACAACGGCTTCGCCGCCGCCATCGGAGTCTCGATCCGCTCGGCCACATCGACCGCATCACACATCAGATCGAGCGCATCAGCCGCGCGGCGCTCCCACCGCTCCCACGCCTGCCCCTTCGCCGGACGCATGTTCTCGACCAGCTGTTCGACCGTCGCCTCGAACTTGGCGCCCATCACATGAGGCAACTCACCGCGCACCTGCAACATCCCACGGTCCCGTTCCCACTACATCCGCAGGTTCCGCGCCGCATAGCGCGCCTGACCCTCCTCCACCGACGGCTTCGACCGTTCACGCGCCAGACGGGCAAGATCGCCCGGCGTCACGTTCGGCGCCCGAACCGCCCACTCCGCATCGGACTTCCTCGTCGGCCAGCTTCACCACCGCAACCAGCTGTTCGGCGCTCAAGACCCCCGGGTGTGCGGCCGCCGCCACCGCCGGCAACGCTTCCAGAGCACGCCGTGGAGTGGGAGCGCAAGGAATCGAGGCAATCGGTGAGGTCGAACACACCATGATCAAATCATGGGGGTGTGACACTTCAGGGCCGGATCTCATGCTTCTGACCGGATTCGCGGAAACGGGTCAGGACGTGGCGTCGACTGCCAGCGCTTCGATCGAGTCGCCCGACGCGCCGCACCAACGACAGGTGACGGTCTCGATCGTCTCGTCGAGCACCTCTTCGTCCTCGATCGACAGCTCACCTCCGACGCTGAAGTGGTGGAACGCGCGCGTACGGCGCGATGCGATCACGTCGAAGCGGGTGAGGTTGCCGCAGGCCGAGCAGCGGAAGCGGGTGGTCACGCCGGCACCGCCCGCGCCTTGCGCCGCGCCGACCACGACCGCCCGCCCTCCACCAGCAACTGCACGAGCAGCGCGGTGACGAGGGCCCACACCAGGGTCGCGATGGCCAGACGTACGTAGCGACCGCTCCCGGTGCCGACGAAGATGTCGAGCACGTCGTCCTTCTTGATGAAGCCCAGCCCGTAGGCCGGCCACGCGGTGATCACGAACCCGACGGGCACCGCCACGATCCACGCGAGCAGACGCCAGTACCACGACACCGTCCGCCGCGGCGCGTTCGACTTCGCGGGACGGCGCGACCGACGGCTGGTCTCGGCCTCGGCGGCTTCCTCGGCCGGTCCCGCGGCGGCGACGGTGGCCGACACCGCGGCGGCCGTACGCACCGGCGCCTCGCGGGCGACATCGCCCGTCGGACCGTTCTGGGTCGCCGGATCGCGTCGGCGCGGCGGCGGTTCGACCGGCGCCGGACCCGACTGGCGCGCCGGCGGCGGCGGGCCCCCCGACCCCGAGTTGCTGACCGGCGTCGGCACCTTGAGCACCTGACCACACCGGTCGCACCGGAACGTCGGGGTCTCGGGGAGGGTGTCGAGGCGGTGACGGGCGCCGCAGGCCGGACACTCGAGCGCGCGGGCCATCAGCCCACCCCGCTCTCGCGTGCCGCCACAGTGACCCGCACGAATGCCTCCAGGGTCGCCGCTGCACGGCCGTCGTCGATGACCGCGCCCGCGAGCTCGACCCCGGCGGCGAGATCGGGCACGACGTCGCCGACCACCATGGCGGCGGCGGCGTTGAGGGTCACGATGTCGCGGATCGGGGTCCTCGCCCCCGCGAACACCTGGTGGACGGCCTGGGCGTTGCCGGCAGCGTCGCCGCCGGCGAGCGCACCGAGCTCCGCCCGCGGGATGCCGACGTCGAGCGGATCGAATTCGGAGATGCGGACATCGCCGTGCTCGAGCTCGTAGATGGTGGACGTCGTGGTGACCGTGAGCTCGTCGAGCCCGTCGTGGCCGAAGAACACCAGCGCCCGCTCCACCCCGAGCGTGGCCAGGGTACGGATGACCCGCTCGGCCATCACCGGATCCGAGACGCCGACGGTGCGTCGGCTCGCGCCGGCGGGGTTGGCGAGCGGTCCGAGGAAGTTGAACGTGGTGGGTGTGCCGAGCTGGCTGCGCACCGGCGCGGCGAAGCGCATCGCCGGGTGGAACCGCTGGGCGAAGCAGAACCCGATGCCGACCTCGCGGACGCAGCGGGCCACGCCTTCGGGTCCGAGATCGATGACCACGCCGAGCGTCTCGAGCACGTCGACGGATCCGCACTTCGACGACGCCGCCCGACCCCCGTGCTTGGCGACCCGGGCGCCCGCCGCCGCAGTGACGACCGCGGCCATGGTCGACACGTTCACCGTGCCCGCGCCGTCGCCGCCGGTACCGCACGTGTCGACCAGCGGGACGTCGAGATCGGAGAGATCGACGTGCTCGGCGAACTGGAGCATGGTGCGCACCAGCGCGGCGAGCTCGCCGGCGGTCTCGCCCTTGGCGCGGAGGCCGACGGCGAACGCGGCGATCTGCGCGTCGGTGGCGTCGCCCGACAGGATCTCCGACATGGCCTGCTCGATGAGGTCGTCGGGGAGGTCGTCGCGCCGGAGCAGACGCCCGATGACGTCGGGCCACAGCGCTGCATTCATCCGCCGGATGCTACCGGGGGCGATGCCGACGGTACCCGCACCGGGGACGCGAAACCGTGAGGCGGACTACGCGGTCTTGCGACGCCGGCGCACGAGACGACGCCGCTCACGCTCGTCGAGCCCGCCCCAGACACCCTGCTTCTCTCGGGCCGTGATGGCGTGCTCGAGGCAGGGTTCCCGCACGGGGCAGATCGCGCAGATCGCCTTGGCGGCGTCGGACCCGTCGTCGGACTCCGACGGCGGGTAGAAGATCTCGGGATCGGCTCCCAGGCATCGGGCGTACTGGCGCCAGTGGTTCGTCATCCGAATCGTGCTTTCTGGTGCTCCAGCCCGGGGAGAGGCCGGTGGAACCTCATCCAACACCCATCGTTTCGGCTGTTCTTCCCAGGTTCCTGAGAGTTCATTCGGCGTTTTCCGAAGCGCGGATGACCCGAGCCCGAAGACCCGGGGCAGAAATTGCCCTCCCGTAGGATGGGGCGGGTGACGCCGACGGCCCCGGAGAGCACCCCCAACGCCCTCCGCGGCGCCCGGGGCCAGATGCTGGCCCTGGTGGCCGCCACCGCCCTGACCCTCCCCGGAGTGCTGGCCCGGCTCTCGGGCGCCGGCCTGGGCGACGTCGTGGCGCCGGTCATCTTCGGCTTCGCCATCCTCGGCTCGGCGTTCCTGCTGGCCTGGGCGGCCGAGGCCCTGCAGCTCGACGTGTCGCAGGGCCTGGCCCTCACCGTGCTGGCTCTCATCGCGGTGCTGCCCGAATACGCCGTCGACTTCACGTTCGCCTACAAGGCCGGCGAAGACCCAGAGAAGTTCGCCCCGCTGGCGCTCGCCAACATGACCGGCGGCAACCGGCTGCTGATCGGCATCGGCTGGTCGATGGTGGTGCTGCTCGCGGCGTGGCGGATGACGAGCATCGCCCGCAAGCGCGGGTACGAGGGTGAGCTCGACACCGACACCGTGCTCGAGCGCCCGCACGCGATCGAGATCACGTTCCTCGCGCTCGGCGACGCTCTACTCGTTGACCCTGCCGTTGAAGCGCACGCTCACGCTCTTCGACTCGGTCATCCTCATCAGCATCTTCGTGATGTTCGTGTTCCGCCTCTGGCGTGCGCCGTCCGAAGAGCCGCACCTCGTCGGCCCGGCGCGGTTGATCGGCGCGCTGCCGACCACGCAACGCCGCGCCGTGATCGTCGCCTTCCTCGCGTACGCGGCGGGAGTCATCTTCCTGTGCGCGGAACCGTTCGCGGAATCGCTGGTGCACCTCGGCGAGCAGGCGGGCGTCGACACGTTCCTCCTCGTGCAGTGGGTGGCGCCACTCGCGTCCGAAGCACCGGAACTACTCGTGGCTGCGTTGTTCGCGTGGCGCTTGAACACGAGCGCCGGACTCGGCACGTTGTTGTCGTCGAAGGTGAACCAGTGGACGTTGCTCGTCGGTTCGCTCCCGATCGTCTACGCGATCTCGGCCGGGCACCTCACCGGACTACCGCTCGATTCGCTGCAGCGCGAGGAGCTGTTCCTCACCGCCGCGCAGTCGGTGTTCGCGATCGCAGTGCTCGTCAACCGGCGCATGAGCGTGCGCGAAGCGTGGATGCTCTTCGGGTTGTTCATCTCGCAGTTCGTGCTGGGCGCGGTCTTGCCGGAAGACCTGCGCGAGCTCGAACGTCTCGGTGTGGGGATGGTGTATCTCATCCTGGCCGTGTGGATCATGGTCCAGCAGCGCGCGTACCTGAAGCCGCTGGTGAGTGACGGTCTCGTGGTACCGGTCGACCAGCTGTTCCACGAAGAGACACCCAACGAGGCAAGATCGTGACCGTGAACCCTCCCGAAGCCCCGGTCGACGACGGTCGCCTGGTCGACTGGAACGCCGTGCTGCGCGGCTCGCTCATCGGCCTGTGCGTGCTGGGCGGCGTGAGCGTGATCGTGGCGATCCTCGACCGCAACCTCGACTCGTTCAACGACAGCGGCTGGATCTATCCGCTGTTCGTGATGATCCTGGTCGGGTACGCGCTGGGCGGCTGGCTGGCCGGGCGGCTCGTGCCCGACGCGTTCCTCACCAACGGCGTGCTCGCCGGCGTCGGCGCGTTCGTGCTCTGGATCCCCGTCCGCATCGTCATCTGGCTGGTGCGCGACGAGCACCGCGGGCTCCTCACCGGGCACAGCCCGGCGCTACGGCCCGGGCAGCTGTTCGGCCACCTGGTCATCGCCGCGGCGCTGGGCATGTTCGGCGGGTTCCTCGGTTCGCGTCCGGCCGCCCGGGCCCGCCGCGACGCGTCGTAGGCTGGTACGCGGCAGCGAGTCGGCCGGGTGGCCGTGGGCCGGGCCGTCGCGAGGCGGGACCGGTTCGAGGAACGTCCGGACTCCACAGGGCACGGTGCTGGGTAACACCCAGTCGGGGCGACCCGCAGGACAGCGCAACAGAGAGCAGACCGCCGATGGCGTCGGGTCTCCGGATCCGGCGCACAGGTAAGGGTGAAACGGTGCGGTAAGAGCGCACCAGCGCCCGGGGTGACCCGGGCGGCTCGGCAAGCCCCACCGGGAGCAAGGCCAAGCAGGGGGAGGACTGCCCGTCCCATGAACCCCGGGTAGGCCGCACGAGCCGTCGGGCAACCGGCGGCCCAGATGGATGGCCACCGCGGACCTCGGTCCGAACAGAATCCGGCGTACAGGCCGACTCGCTGCCACCAAGCCCCTGACCAGGGATTTCGTACCTGCGGTCCGCCGCGGGTCCGCGCCTGATCTGCGGGAACTTCCAGCGGGCGGCATGGGCCCGGGCTTCGGTCGGGGTCTCCTCGCGAATGCGCACTTGCCTTCCTCGGCCGGCTCTTCGTACCGTGAGGGCCAGTCCATTGGGACCGGCGGGTACTCCGGTCCGGGCGGACGAGAAGGACCGGTCGGGCTGCGGCTCGGCCGGCTCTTCGCGTGCCAAGATCCGGCAGTTCAGTTCTGGGCGCGCCGCTCAGGGCCGCTGCCTAGAGTCACCGGCAATGGCGCAGCCCCCCAAGGCGGGTGAGTCCGAGCATGCCTGGTTTGGGCCCGGTGTCGCTGGAATCGGCGGGGCGAGCTTCCTGGCGGATGTCGGCCACGAAGTGCCGACTTCGCTGCTGCCCTCGTTACTGACTTCGACCATCGGCGCGCCGGCATCGGCACTCGGAGTCATCGAAGGTGTTTCCGATGCCCTTGCCGGCGTAGCTCGCCTCGGCGGCGGTGCGCTCGCCGACGATCCGCATCGGCGTCGTTCCGTCGCGGTTGGGGGCTACGCCACGACTGCCGTCCTCTCGGCCGGACTTGGAGCAGCCACCGGTACCGCGCAGGTCGCGATCCTTCGGGCCGCTGCCTGGACCGCTCGAGGTCTGCGCGTTCCGGCCCGCAACGCGCTGCTCGCGGACATCGTTCCACCGGAGTCCTACGGCCGCGCCTACGGCTTCGAGCGGGCGATGGACAACCTCGGTGCCATCGTCGGGCCGCTCCTCGCCATCGTGCTCGTCGGTGCCGTCGGCACCCGCGTCGCCATCGGTCTCTCGGTAATCCCTGGTCTGCTCGCCGCCCTCGCCATCGTCTTCGCCATCCGCCACACCGCTGCGCCCCATCAGCAGCACCGCCAACCGATCCGACTCCGCATCCGCCCAGTCCTGCAAGGTCACCTCGGGCGGCTGATGATCGGCATCACGGCCTTCGAGATCGGTAACTGCGCGGCGACGCTGCTCATCTTGCGGGCAACCGAATTGTTCCAGCCAGGCCGCAGCAAGGATCACGCCACACAACTCGCGTTGCTCTTGTACGTCGGGTACAACGTCGCCGCGACGCTCATCAGCGTCCCGGCTGGGTGGCATGGCGACCGACGCGGCGCGACACGTGTCATGGCCGCAGGGGCGGCTTGTTTCGCTGCCGCCTACGTATGGTTTGCTGCTGGCCCGTCGCAGGTCATCGTTCTCCTGCCCGCCTTTGTCCTCGCCGGAATCGGAATCGGCTGCGCGGAAACCGCCGAGCACGCCGCCGTCGCGAACCTCACCCCAGAGCATCTCCGAGGCTCCGCCTTCGGCCTCCTCGCCGCGATCCAAGCCGCAGGAAACCTCGCCGCGTCCACCATCGCAGGAGTCCTCTGGACCGCGGTGTCACCGGACGCCGCCTTCGTCTTCCTCGCGGTCGCCATGATCGTCGCCGTACCCCTGATCGTCATCAGTACGCGCACGTAGTACCCGCGCTGGAGCGCTCACGCGAGCGGCTCCGGCTCGGCCGGTTCTTCGCGTTCAAGGTCGCGTCGCGGGTCGATTCGGATTGCGTAAACGTTCAACCAAGGTTGCTTCGCCGAGCGTTCTCAAACGGTCCCGATGCCGATAGCACAGCAGTCGAGTCCCTCTGCTGTCTCAACAGACAAGGGTTCCTACCCTCCCGCCCAAGGGTGGAGGGGCTCGACTTCCACCGGCTACGCAGCGAGCACGCGGTCCCGTCGGAGCCGGCGCCGCTCTCGTTCGCTGAGGCATCCCCAGATACCGCGCTTCGTCCCGTCAGCAAGCGCGAACGCGAGACACTCTCACCGACCAAGCACGCCCGAAGCCTCCGCGGGGCTCGACGGTTCACCCCGCGCCGGGAAGAACTCGACCTCGTCGTGTTGGATGCACAACGCGTCCCTCGTTCAGTCTCGACGCGATCCCATCTCTCTGAAGAGCAATGTCCGAAGGTGGTGGAGCGAGATAGCTGGAAGAGGTAGGTCGTAGTGGGCCATCCACCTGTCCCGCGTTCGATCCTTGTCCACGGCGCACTCGGGACAACCATCCGTGTCGCGTTGGAGCGAGATGGTCGCTGTTGCTCCGAGGTCAGTGGAAGTTGACTCCAGCCGCGATCTCGATCGCGAGGATGGCGGCAACGAGCCAGTCGACCGCGGCGCAGAACGGTGGCCACCAGCGCGTGTTGGCCACGAAGTGGGTTCGGTGCTGCCAGAGGTCCTTTGCCCCGTGCGCGAAGTAGGCGACGACGAGAATCCACGCGGTCTCGGTGACGCCGATCGCGGCGAGGACCACGAACCCCGCAGCGACACCTGTCTCGACAGCGATGACCTTTGGTCGACCGTCAGCGACCGCGAAGCCGATGTAGACCGCGGCGATGAGCGCGATGGCGAGGGCGTGGACGGTCGCGAGGTCCAACCACCAGAAGCCGATCGGCAAGACGACGTTCGCTATTCCGAACACGAGTCCCCAGAAGACCGGGGTTCTGAGGAAGCGAGCCGGTGTGAACACTGTCGATGCGTCGCTCACGAGGTTACGTCCCCTCCGATCTCTGCGGGTCCGCGTAGCGATCCGGGTCTTGCGTGAAGGTTCGTGCGCAGTCGAATGAACAGAAGTGCCACGCATGCCCGTCCCACGGGAGGTGCGCGGGAGCGGCGTCGGCATCCACGAACATCCGGCACACGGGATCCAGCACCTGTGACGATGCGCTCGCCCCGTGTTCGACGATCGAGTAGATCTCGACCGGTTCGCTGACATTCTTCAGCCACGTGGCTCCAAGTGCCGTCGTGGTCATGTTGGGATGACCCTCGACGAGGCACGCGATCGCCCCGCTCGTGATGAGCTGGCCGACGTGCGCGTGCGCGGTCAGGCGCGCAGCGATGTTCACCGTCGCTCCGAAGACGTCGCCGCTTCGTTCCACGACCGGCCCGTAGTGCACTCCGATCCGCACGCCGGGGAACTGCGGTTCCTGCTCGATCGCGCGCAGAGAGCGCGAGGCCCATCTCGAGCGCGTGGTACGCGTCAGAGGTGACGACCATCACCGCGTCGCCGATGGTCTTCACGATCCGCGCATCGGCCTTGAGCCGGGCGGCGGTGAGGTCGAAGAACCTGAGCGCGACATCGGCAGCGTCGTCGTCGCCGTGCGCCTCTGTGAGCGCCGTATATCCGGCGAGGTCGGCGAACGCGATCGCGCGGTGTCCTGTCGGAAACGACGCCTCCGGGTTGATCGCGGTCAACGGATGGTCCCTTACGATGCAGCCGCGCGGGGCGCTACGTCGAAGCTGAACATCATGCCGCTCTGGTTGTGCTCGGCGATGTGGCAGTGCGCCATCCACAGACCCGGATTGGTGACCTCGAGCAGGATGTCGACGGTTTGGCCGGCGAGTAGCAGCACCGTGTCCTTCCAGGCGAGGTTGGTCTCGGTCACGCCGTCTTTGGAGAGCACCAGAAATCGTCCTGCGCCGTGGACGTGGAAGGGGTGTGGCATGGGGTGATCCGAGCCCATCTCGTTGACAAGACGGATCTTGACTCGATCTCCCACCGTGAACTTCCAGGAGATGTCGCCGTTCTTCGCGCCGGTCTCCCGGTCGATGAGTTGCCAGATCATGTTGCCGGTGTTCGTCCGGCGGTTGATCTCGACCATGTCGTCTTCCCACTCGATGCTGTCGCCGGGCCCATGGCTGTGAGGGACGCTTTCATCGCGTTCGGCCTCGGCGGCACCATCGGAGCGCAGCAACGTCATTCCGCAGAGCGGACATGACGCGGCCCACGCGGCGACCATCTCGTCGTGCATCGGACAGGTGTACGGCATCGGGGTCGAAACCTCCGGCAACGCCGGAACCAGCGTCATCCCGCATTTCGGGCAGGTGCCGGCGAACGACGCGGCGATCTCGGGGTGCATCGGGCAGTCGTGGTAGGCGGTCTCGCTCGCGGTCTTGGTTCCGTCGTCGTCGTAGAGGAGCGGCATCTCGGACCAGAAGGACAACACCTTGTCGGGTGGACGCTGGAGGTCGTGTTCGAGCTGTTGGCGCGCGGCGCTGAGCTCGGCATCTGTGCGCAGGAGATCGAATGACGCGGATGCCTCGCCATCGATGCTGCCGGTCACGGAAATCGTGCCAAGGTCGTACACACGATCAGGGGTGTGGTGCTCCAAGCGAACATCGCCTGGCGTCTCGAACAACACGTCGAGGACGGCGCGTTCTGACGGCGCGAGCAACACGGTGTCCACGAAGCACTCGCATTCGCAACGACCGCTGTCGCCGCCGACGTACTTGACGCGGGCGCCCTTGAGACCGACGTTGAAGATGCGTGTGTTCGCAGTGTTCACCACATAGAGGCGCACAACTTCGCCGACCGCGGCCTCCGCCGAGAGCTTGAGGTCGCCATTGATGAGCATGACGTTGCCGAATCGACCCATGGCCGTGTAGGTAGGGCCGGAGCGGCTGAACGGCGCGACCTTGCCGTCCTCGACGAGGAGATCGTCGAGAGTGACGGTGAGCTGCCGGTCGGCCGGGGGCCAGTACGACGGATCAGAGGGTTCGACGATGATCGTGCCGTAGAGACCGAGTTCCAATCCGTAGTCCTCGCGGATGTGCGGGTGGTACCAGTAGAAGCCGGCGTCGGGAAAGGTGATCTTCTGCGTGTACGAGCCGCCGATCGGGATTGGTGGCTGCGTCTCGAAGGGAACTCCGTCGTACTGGTTTTCCAGGCGTAGGCCATGCCAATGGACGGTTGTCTCGAGGTCGCCGTCGTTCTTGACCTGGACTGTCAGCTCCGAGCCTTGGTCGACGTGCAGGGTCGGACCGGGGATGGAGCCGTCGTACGCGAGCATGCGCAACACATCGCCGCCGAGATGCTTCGTGGCGGGAGAAATCCGGAGGTCGATGTGATCGCCATCGCGGAGCCGGAGCGTGCGCGTGGGCACGACCTCCGTCAGACCTTCGGTGTCGCGAGGAAAGAAGTCGTCGGTCATCGGTCTCAGCGCTTCGTGTCTTGTGCGGCTGCGCCTTCGAGCAGTGCCGCCAAGTCGTCCGGTATCGGCATCGCTCGAAACGCGCTCACGTCCGACCCTCCGGTATTGCCCACCGGATAGCGACCGGTCCACGATCCCGGTGCTGCCACCATCAGACGGAACAGTTGACCTGCAATCTCGTGACCATCACGTCGACGAAACGCGCAGCTCAACATCGCGACATGAGTCTTCACATGCAGCCCCGCCATCGGCTGACTCAGGACATGCGCCCGTTCGAGGTGTCGCCATTCCTCCGGGAAGTCATGCTGCTCCCTCGCCGTGCGCGCCGCACCTAGCTCCCCAGTCCATGCTTCATGCAGCATCGATCGTCTCCTGAAGTACTGCGCGCACGAGTTCAACGATCTCGTCGGGCGCTTTCGACGGCGACCCAGCATCGAAAGGTGGCTGCGGGTCGTATTCGATGGCGAGCTGAACGGCCTGGGCCACTTCCGGGCCGTCTATGTGACCGAGCAGAGCGAGCGCCATATCGATTCCGCTCGACACGCCCGCTGACGTGATGATCTTTCCCCGCTCGACCACGCGCTCCTGGGTGTATCGAGCGCCGAACGTCTCGAGATGTTCGGTCCACGCCCAATGTGTGGTCGCGTCCACACCGTCGAGGAGTCCGGCGGCGGCCAGAAAGATTGACCCCGTACAGACGCTCGTGACCCAGGTCGCTGACGGATACACGCCACGAAGCCAACTGGCCACGGGACCGGCGAAGTCTTTGGAGTTGCCGCCCGGCACCACCACAACGTCAGGCGAAGGCACCTCGGCGAACGAGGCAGACGCGACAAGCGGACAACGACCAGTGTGATCGATCACCGGCCCCGCTTCTGCACCGACAAACACCACGTCATGCCCGGGCACGTCAACGAGGGCCTGGAATGGACCGATGATGTCGAGCACCGTGAACTTCGGATAGAGCACCAGCGCAATCTGCATTGCGACCTCACAGGATTTGATGGACAGAGGGTTTGGACTTGGCGGCGGTGCAGGCGCTGAGCTTGGCCCTCTGATCGAAGCGAGGCGTCCCCATGGGGGTGAGTTGCACCCTACCCATGTGGATCCGCCGCCGTCGAGCGCCTTCTGGCTCCAGGACCGCTACAAATCAGTCGCTTGAGCCACGAAGGTACGTTGGTTGCTCGACGACTCGGAGGCGGCACGGATGACTGACGTGCAACGCGAGCCGCACGACGCCACGCATGCCCCCGACTCCACGACGGAGCACGGCAGTCACAGCCACGCGGGCCACGCGGAGCACGCGGAGCACGCGGAGATGTTTCGGCGTCGGTTCTGGTGGAGCCTGCTGTTGACCGTGCCGGTCGTCGTCACCAGCCCGATGGTCATGGACTGGTTCGGCTACCACCTCGACTTCGCCGCCATCGACTGGGTCGGGCCCGTGCTCGGCTCCGTGATCTTCTTCTGGTGCGGCTGGGTCTTTCTCTCGGGTGCGTGGGCGGAGATCCAGGAGCGCCAGCCGGGGATGATGCTGCTGGTCGCAATGGCGATCAGCGTCGCGTACGCAGCATCGCTCGCCACCACCATCGGATGGTTCGACCTGGAGTTCTGGTGGGAGCTGTCCGCGCTGGTCACGATCATGTTGCTCGGCCACTGGCTGGAGATGAAGGCCCTCGGTCAGGCGCAATCGGCCCTCGCGGCCTTGGCCGAGCTCTTGCCCGACGAAGCCGAACGCATCGACGCCGATGGCGGCGTCACCGTCGTCGGCACCGACGCGCTGAAGCTGGGTGACATCGTGCTCGTGCGTCCCGGTGGGCGTGTCCCCGCCGATGGCACGATCGTCGAGGGCGCGGCGGAGATCGACGAGTCGATGGTCACTGGGGAGTCCCGTCCGGTGGCGAAGGGCGCAGACGACCGCGTGGTCGCGGGGACTGTCGCGACCGATTCCTCGCTTCGGGTTCGGGTCGAAGCAGTCGGCGACGACACCGCGCTCGCCGGCATACAGCGACTCGTCGCCGAGGCGCAGTCCTCCCAGAGCCGCGCGCAGGCGCTCGCCGACCGATTCGCCGCGCTGCTGTTCTACGTCGCGGCTGGCGCTGGGGTGCTCACCTTCATCGTCTGGGCCTTCGCCGGCGACATGGACGAAGCGGTCGTGCGGACGGTGACGGTGCTCGTCATTGCCTGCCCCCACGCGCTCGGGCTGGCGATTCCGCTGGTGATCTCGCTGTCCAGCGCCCTCGCGGCGCAGGCGGGCATCCTGATCAAGAACCGGCTCGCCCTCGAACGAATGCGCACCATCGATGCGGTCCTCTTCGACAAGACCGGCACCCTCACCAAGGGCGAACACATCGTCACCGGCATCACCGGGGTGAACGTCAGTGACGACGAGGTACTGCAGCTCGCGGCAGCCGTCGAAACCGAGAGTGAGCATCCCCTCGCCCGGGCAATCGTCGCCGCTGCTTCACGGACGCGCCCGCTCGTGGGTGCCGTCGACTTCCGCTCCATCACCGGCCGTGGCGTGGAGGCCACCGTCGACGGCAGTCGCTACGCCGTCGGCGGACCGGCACTGCTCCGCGAGCGAGAGCTCTCCGAGCCGCCTGAACTCACGGTCAACACCGAAGGTTGGCGCAGTCGTGGAACCGCGATCCTGTACCTCATCCAAGACGACGAAGTCGTCGGGGCACTCGCGCTCGAGGACGAGATCCGCCCCGAGGCGCGCGAAGCCGTCGAGCGACTCCGCGAGCTCGGTTGCCGCGTGATCATGATCACCGGCGATGCGCATCAGGTTGCGGAAGCAGTCGGACGCGATCTCGGAGTGGACGAAGTCATGTCCGAGGTCCTTCCCGAAGACAAGGACGCCAAAGTTGCCGCGCTCCAGGCGCGCGGCCTGTCCGTCGCCATGGTCGGTGACGGTGTCAACGACGCGCCCGCGCTCGCTCGCGCCGACGTAGGGATCGCGATCGGCGCCGGTACCGACGTGGCCATCGAATCCGCTGACGTGGTGCTCGCCTCGAACGACCCCCGTGGCGTCGTGTCCGTGATCCGCCTGTCCGTCGCGAGCTACCGCAAGATGGTGCAGAACCTCGCCTGGGCTGCCGGGTACAACGTGGTCGCCATTCCGCTGGCGGCGGGTGCATTCGCCTGGGCTGGAATCACACTCGGGCCCGAGGTCGGCGCAGTGTTGATGAGCCTCTCGACCATCGTGGTCGCGCTCAACGCGCAGCTCCTCCGAAGGGTCGACTTGCGAGTCGAATAGCCCGCGCCTTGGCGGATCGGGACGTTCGCCCCTGTCCCACGACGCCGTGCCCGCGCATCATCGACTGCGAGTCGGCTTGAAGGAGCGACACGATGGCGATGGTGTTGGCGCAGATGTGGGATCAGGATGGCGGGCACATGGACGGCGGTTGGTGGTGGGTGATGGGCATCGGCTGGCTCGTGTTCCTCGCCGCCATCGTGGTCATCGTCGTGCTGCTCGTGCGCCGGCCCGATCATCGAGGGAGCAGCGGTGCACGCAGTGGGCCGGAAGACCTGCTGGCGGAGCGTCTCGCTCGTGGAGAGATCGACGAGGACGAGTACCGGCGGCGTCGCGACGCGCTCCGCTCCTAAGAACGCAGTAGCGCCCGATCCGTGATACAGCAAGCAGATTCCGACTTCGCCCTTGCACGTGGTCTACGAATCCGACGACCTGGGCAGCACGGTGGCGGGACCTCGCCGAATCTGCGACCGCCCCCACTGCACCGCCTTCCCGATCGTCATTGACGCCTCGGGAACGGCCCGGCGCGCTGCGCCAGTTCACCGTGCTGACCCGCCGAACCGCCGACACCCTCGTCCGCAATCGACTGACTCTCGCCATCCTGTTGGGCTCACCCGCGATGGTCGTCGCGATGTTCGCGGTGCTGTTTCGGGCGGGCGCATTCGACTTCGCCCATCCCAATCCGAGCGCGGTCATCATGATCGTGTTCTGGATGGCATTCGGTGGGTTCTTCTTCGGCCTCACCTATGGCCTCCTCCAGATCTGCACGGAGATGCCGATCGTGCGGCGCGAACGACTCGTCGGGCTTCGACTCGGTTCGTACCTGCTGTCGAAGGTGGCGGTGCTGCTGCCGTTCCTTCTCCCTCGTGGACCTCCTCATGCTCGGCGTCTTGCGTGCGCTCGACAGGTTGCCTGTCCTCGACGGTCCGACGTTCGCGTCGGTTGCGGTCACCGTGTTGCTCGATGCAGTCGCCGCGCTCGCTCTCGGTCTGTTGACGTCGGCAGCGGTGACGAATCCTTCGCGGGCGACCCTCGCGCTCCCGCTGTTGTGCTTCCCGGCAGTGCTGTTCTCCGGGGCGATCCTGCCGCTCGCCGCCATGGCACCCGTCGGCCGCGCGATCAGCGCACTGATGCCTGATCGCTGAGCCTTCGAGGCGATCGGTCACGACCTCGGCCTGCGCCGCCTCTTCGCCACGGGAGGATCCCGACTCGGACCGCCGCTGCTCGAGCAGTACGGCAACGCCGGCACGCACTCGACGGTCTTCTCTTGGAGCGTGCTGGTCACGTTCTCCGCGGTGTTCCTCATCGGAGCGAGGCTCGCGCTCGGCTATCGGAGCCGCGCCGCCAGCGCGCTGACCGTCGTTCCGTCCGGATGGAATATACCCCCAGGGGTATCAGTTGGACCGTCCGTAGGACAGCCCGCTTCGCCCTAGGAGGAGTACCACCGTGTCCCTGACCGCTGGCCGACGCCCCGCAGAAACCCGCACACTCCATGAGGACCGCTCAGGTCGAGCGTGGACTCGATGGCCACTCGAGCGGGTCCTCTTCGCACTCGCTGGGACCATGACGCTCCTGAGCGCGCTACTCGCGGCGACCGTGAGCCCCTGGTTCCTGGTGCTCACAGTGTTCGTGGGCGTGAACCAGTGGCTCTACGTCACCGTGGGAGCCTGCCCGGCGTCACTGGTCTTGCAGCGTCTCGGTGTCGCGCCGCGGTGTCGCTGGTGAACCCGGTGTCGCGACGGCGCCGAATGCCCGCTGTACGCGCGTGGCGCTGTCGCGAACCCACGCAGAACGACGGCTATCAGGGAACGACCGTCACGCGCAGGAAGGTCGCAGGGATCGAGGTGGCGCCTGGGTTCGGGCTGTCGTTCTGCGCGTTGAAGAGCGCGACGAGCTCCTCTTCGAGCTCGGCAGTGCGCCCGTTGGTCTCGGCCGTGTCGAACGCGTTCATGGTCGGCCCGTAGTAGTTGCGGAACTCGGCAACCAGGTCGGCCGGCGGGCCGGGGAAAGTGAAGCGGTACGTGTCGCGGACGAACGAGATGTTCTCTGCGGATGCTCCCGCGGCCGCGAACCGTTCGATGACGTCGCTCTCGACGCCCCAGGTCATCGGGCTGACGAACCCTTCCGGCGGGGGCGGCGAGTACGCCGAGCTGATCTTGAGGATCTGGGCCACCAGCGTCGGGTCATTGGGGATCCAGTTGCCCATGACGATCCGTCCGCCGGGGCGGGTGACGCGGACCATCTCCTTGGCCACGTCGAACGGCTTGGGCGCGAACATCGCGCCGAAGATGCTGACGGTCAGGTCGAAAGAGTCGTCGCCGAGTGCTTGGAGGTTCGAGGCGTCGCCCTCCTGGAACCGCAAGTTGGTGAGGCCCTCAGCTGAGGCCCGGCGGTTCCCCGCCTCGACAAGGTTGCTCGCGATGTCGACGCCCAGCACGTCGGCGCCGAGCCTTGCAGCCGGCAACGCGGTGGTGCCGTCGCCGCAGCCGAGGTCCAGGACCTTCATCCCGGAAGTGATCCCCAGGTCTGCGACGAGTTTCTCGCCGCTTTCGCGCATGCTCGCTGCGATGCGGGTGAAGTCGCCTTTCTCCCACAATGCCTTGTTCGGATTCATCGTTGGTCCTCCTTGTCGATGCTCCCCATGTAGACGGAGAACGATTCGAGGTTGGTTCTATCGGGGCCTCGGTGAGCGGCGTCGGAGGTGTCCGGCGTCGGAACCGACGGCGACGGGCTCTCCGGCGATACGCCATTCGGGCAACCCGTCGGTGAGGCGGCGTGCCCGACGGCCATGGTGGCGCAAGCGTCGCACGGCTTCGTGGGCGAACGCGCAGTACGGGCCGCGGCAGTACGCGACGATTTCGACATCGTCGGGGAGCTCACCGAGGCGCGCGTCGAGTTCGTCAAGTGGGATCGACCGTGCGCCGGGAATGTGTCCGGCTTCGTACTCCAGGGTCGGGCGTACATCGACCACGATGACCTTGCCGGCGGCGGCTCGGCGGCGAAGTTCGTCGCGGTCGATGGCCTCGACATCGGTGTCGTCGCCGAGGTAGCGACGCGCTGCGGGTGGCACTTCGGCGATGCGATTCGCGGCGACGGCTCGGAGCGCGGCGATGAACCGGACGACGTCGTCGCCGGCGAGCCGGTAGTAGATGCGGGTCCCCTCCCGGCGTGTGTCGACGAGATGCGCGCGGCGCAGTTCCTGGAGTTGCGCCGAGACGGTGGTCATTCCGTTCCCGGTGACGCGGGCGAGCTCGTCGACGCTGCGTTCCCCTTGCGCGAGCAGGTCGAGGAGCTCGAGGCGGGCCGGGTGCGCGACCGCCTTGGGGATCCGGGCCAGTTGCTCGAAGAGCGCCCGCTTCGCTGCTGTGTCGCCCACTGGGACCTCCGATTCCCACCGTTATACTCTTCTAATCTGTGGAATACTAGAGGAATCCACGGGGGAACTGGTCATGGGACTCGAGATCGTGAGCGTTGTCGACGAGGGACTCGGCCACTCGGCGCATCTCGTCGCGGTCGATGGTCGGGTCTTGGTGATCGATCCCCTGCGCGTCGTCGAGCCGTACCTGGCGGTGATCGAGCGACACGGGTGGCGGCTCGTTTCGACAGCCGATTCGCACACGCACGCCGACTACGTGTCGGGGAGTCCCGAGCTCGCTCGACGGGGCGCGACGTTCTTCGCGTCTCGGGCCGCGCATCTCGAGGTGGCCCACCAGCCGCTCGATCCCGGTGATGAGGTGGAACTGGGAGGGCTCACGCTGCGGGCGTTGCCGACACCGGGACACACGCCGGATCACCTCGCCTACTTGCTCCTCGACGGTGATCAGCCGGCCGCGGTGTTCACCGGCGGATCGCTCATGGTCGGCACCGTCGGACGTCCCGATCTCCTCGGCCCCGATCACGCCCCGGAACTCGCCCGCGCGATGTGGCACTCCTTGCAGGACGTACTGCTGGTCCTCCCCGACACGCTTCCCGTGTATCCGACTCACGGCGCTGGTTCGTTCTGTTCGGCACCGGGAACGAGCGAACGGACCACCACGATCGGTCGCGAGAAGGCGACCAACGCGTTGCTCCAGGTCTCCGATGAGGACACGTTCGTCCGTCAGCTGGTCGGAGGGCTGGGCTCGCTCCCCGCCTACTTCTCGTGGCTCCCCGAACGCAATCGCCGAGGATTCGGCCCCGCGCCCAGTGACCCGCTGCGCGGGCTGTCCGTCGAAGAAACGCAGCGACTCATCGCGACGGGTGCAGAAGTGATCGACGTCCGGTCAGTCGCAGCGTTCGGGGCGTGCCATGTACCGGGTTCGTTGTCCAACGTCTTGCGGCCGGTGTTCGCGAGCTGGCTCGGTTGGCTCGTCGCGCCCGACCGACAGTTGGTCTTCGTCGCCGATCACACCACCGATCGCGTCGAACTCGTCCGCCAGTGCGCCAACATCGGTTACGACCACATTGCCGGCGAGCTCACCGGGGGCGTCGACGCCTGGATCGAAGCCGGACTGCCCACGGAATCGCTCGAACTCGTTGCTGTCGGACAGTTGACCGAGTCCGTCCTCGACGTCCGCCAGGCGAGTGAATACCGCGGGGGCCACATCTCCGGCGCTGCGCAACATCGAGCTCGGCGCGCTCGCCGATCTCGCCGACGACGTCTCGGGTCCGATCACGGTCATGTGCGGGCACGGCGAACGCGCCGCCTCCGCCGCCAGCATCCTCACCCGAAGTGCTGTCCACGGTGTGCGCATCGCCACCGGCGGCCCCGACGACTGGGCTCGCGGGACCAATCGTGCGCTCCAGATCGAACGGTGACCACCACGAGCGACGCTCGGACGGTCCGGCTCGGGTTGCGAGAGAACCTCGGCCAGTTCTGTCTCCTCGTCGGCATCAACGCGCTCGTCGGCGGGATGATCGGCCAGGAACGCACCGTCCTGCCCCTCCTCGCCGACCAGGTCTTCGGCATCACCGCGTTCACCGCCACGCTCACGTTCATCGTCGCGTTCGGCGCCGTCAAAGCCGCGACCAATTTCTTCGCCGGCACGCTCTCGGACCGGGTCGGACGCAAACCCGTCCTCGTCGCCGGCTGGATCATCGGCGTGCCCGTGCCGTTCATCTTGATGTTCGGTCCCAGTTGGGGTTGGATCATCTTCGCGAACGTCCTCCTCGGCATCAACCAAGGACTCACCTGGTCCACGACGGTCATCATGAAGATCGACCTCGTCGGCCCCGCACGCCGCGGGTTCGCGATGGGCCTCAACGAAGCCGCCGGATACGGCGCCGTCGCCCTCACCGCGCTCGCCACCGGCTTCATCGCCGAGCAGTACGGCCTGCGACCCGAACCGTTCTTCCTCGGCGTCGCGTTCGCCGGCCTCGGCCTCGGCCTCTCCGCAATCTTCGTGCGCGAAACACGCGGGCACGCCCGCCACGAAGCCGCCACCCACGTCACGACCAACGAGACGCTCCACCACGGCTTGAGC
Organism: uncultured Actinomycetes bacterium; assembly: GCA_963725775.1. Taxonomy (GTDB): domain Bacteria; phylum Actinomycetota; class Acidimicrobiia; order IMCC26256; family DASPTH01; genus DASUAS01. The sequence continues at coordinate 514,138 of CAVRZT010000002.1, read as the reverse complement.
ACCGGCCAGGTCTTCACCCTCACCAGCTTCCGCGAACCGGCCCTCTCGTCATGCTGCCAGGCCGGTCTCGTCAACAACCTCAACGACGGCCTCGCCTGGGGTCTCTTCCCCCTCTACTTCGCGGCCGCCGGCCTGTCCGTCGCGCGCATCGGAATCCTCGCCGCCATCTACCCCGCGATCTGGGGCCTCGGCCAACTCGTCACCGGCGGTCTCTCCGACCGCATCGGCCGCAAAGGGCTCATCGTCGGTGGCATGCTCATCCAAGGCGGCGCCATCGCGTGGATCGCCGCCACTACCGGCTTCACGGCCTGGGCGTTCGGCGCCGCGATGCTCGGCGTCGGCACCGCGATGGTCTACCCGACGCTGCTCGCCGCGATCGGCGACGTCGCTCACCCCAACTGGAGGGCCCGCTCCGTCGGCATCTACCGACTTTGGCGCGACGGAGGCTTCGCCGTCGGCGCAATCCTCGCCGGAGTCATCGCCGATGCCGCCGGTATCACCGCCGCAATCTGGGCCGTCGCCGCGCTCACGGCTGCCTCGGGCATCGTTGTCGCGGTCCGCATGTACGAAACGCACCCACCCACCTCGAGAGGTGCACCGAGATGACGAGCGACACCGCCGCGACCACCGCCCGTTTGACCAAGTTCTACGCCGAGTTGTCACCGTCGACGGACTCGATCCTGTCGATGCTGACGGCCGCCGGCGTCGACACCGAGCACTTGCAGGCGAAGGACCTCTACACACGGGATCTCGACTGTCACAACCTCGGGATGCACACGATGTTGGAGGTCCTCGCAGCAGTCGCCGCCGAGTACGGCAAGCCAGGCGCGGGAGACAGGCTGCTCGACCTTGGTTGCGGCCTGGGAGGTCCGGGGCGGTTCCTGGTCGACCAGTTCGGTTGCTCGGTGGTAGGCGTCGACGTGTTGCCGCTGCGGATCGACATCGCCCAAGCACTCACCGACAAGACAGGGATGACGGAACGCATCTCGTATCACGTTGGCGACGCGACCGATCTCGACTTCGAAGACCGATCCTTCGCGCAGGTGTGGATGCTCGACGTCAGCATGCACATCCGGGACAAGCGCGCGCTCTTCAGCGAGATCACACGCACCTTGCAGCCCGGCGGCGTGCTGGTGATGCACGAACAGACCGCGCCGATACCGAAGGCGATGCTCCCGGTGACTCGTCGAGCGCCCTACATGGCACCCTCACTGCCGCAACTCATCCGCTACGTAGAAGAGCCCGGCCTCCGGATGCTGACGTGGAGAGACACGACTTCCAGCGTGCTGCAATACTTCCTTGCACTGCGGGCGATGTTCCCGCAGCCGCCCGATCCCACTTCGGGCGCTCGACTACCTCAGCGGCAGGATCTCGGGCTCGCGATGCTCGACGGTTACATCGAGACACTTGCAAATCTCGGAGGGCGCACCGGCGCACTCGTCGCGAGACGTGTCGCCCAGAGCTGATGCAGCAGTCATCGTTTTCCCGCCCCGGTGTGCTCTTCGGTCTCAGCGCGGCGGTGTCGTTCGGAATCAGCGCACCGTTGGCGAAGGTGCTCCTCGACGACGTCCGCCCTCAGATGCTCGCCGGGCTCCTCTACGTCGGCGCGTTCGTTGCGCTGAGCCTCGCGGGCCGACGTTCGCGAACGGAGGCCCGACTGCGCCGAGCCGACGCCCCGCGCATGACGCTCATGATCCTGGCCGGTGGAGTCCTCGCACCCGTGTTGTTGCTCCTCGGTCTCGACCGGGTCACCGGCATCACCGGCTCGCTCCTCTTGAACCTGGAAGGCCCGCTGACGATCGTCGTCGGCGTCGCGCTCTTCCGCGAGTACCTCCCCCGCCAGGCGGTCGCGGGCGCGGTCGTGATCTTCGCCGGCGCGTTCGTGCTCGGACTTCAGACCGGAGACACGCAAGCGGACTGGATCGGCGTCCTGCTCATCGCGGCCGCCTGCGCCGCATGGGCGATCGACAACAACCTCACCCAATCGCTCACCGTTCGCGATCCACGCTCGATCGTGCGAGTGAAGACCGGCGTAGCCGGCACCGTCAACGTCGCGCTCGCTTTCGCCATCGGCCAGCACCTCCCCGAAGCATCCGTGCTTGCCGTGGTGCTGTTGCTCGGCGCCGTCAGCTACGGCCTCAGCGTCTATCTCGACGCCCTTGCACTCCGCGACCTCGGCGCCGCACGAGAAGCGGCGATCTTTGCCGTGGCACCCTTCGCTGGTGCGCTCCTCGCTCCACTCGTGCTGCCTGAGGCATTCGGCCTTCAGGAACTCGCGGCCGGCGCCTTGATGGCCGTCGGCGTCGTGCTCCTCGTCCGTGAACGCCACCAACACGTTCATCGCCATCCGCCGATGGACCATGACCACGCACACATCCACGACGCACATCATCAACACGAACACCCGCAGGGGGTCTCGAGCGGCGCGCCACACTCACACCTCCACCACCACGATGAACTGGTGCATGCCCATCCGCACGTCAGCGATGTTCACCACCGACACGCCCATTGAGCTCGGAGGTCGAACCGCGCGAGCGACGAACCGTTCGTGACACCGACCTGGGTGGAGGTCGACGTCACCTGATGTTCGCGCAGGGCACCAAGTTCTGTCCCCCAGGTCAGAGCTGCTCGCGTTCCCAGGGATCGAAGTCCTGAGAGCGACGCGGACGACCGTCGCACGGAAGCCCGCAGTCGTCGCCAGCTATACGCAGCGCATCAACCGAGACGATGGCACCCCGACACAGAGTTCGACGAGCAGCTACTTCTTCGTCGGGCCGCGGTGGGTTGATCCTGCTCCAACTGTTCGGAGACGTCGGAGTCGACGAAGCGTTCGAGACGATGAAGGACACCATCGTACGCAGCGTTCGACTCGAGAAGTGAGCAGACCGCTTCCGCGGTCACGTTCGCGTGACGCAGAACACGTGTACTTCGAACCGCCAGCGGCCGAGAAGAGAGAACGCCCCCGGTGGCCACGGGCGGGTGCGGCTTCCGGGGGCGTTCTCGATCCTGCACGGGGCTGTGGCGAGGACCAGTTGCATCATCGACGGTCGGGAGGGTGACTGGAGTCACTTTGCCGACTGTTGGACGAACGCTGGCCCAGCGTTGATCTCCAGGCCAGCCAGGCCGCCGGCTCCAGCGATCTGGACCCAGCGCCGGACTACGGGCATGCAGATCTCATTCGACGTCGCAGGAACTCCCGCCGAGTTTCGCCGGAAGAGCAGCACCGGAAAGGCCGAGTTGCTCGTCGGGGACGACGCGGTGCTCCTCCAAAGGCCCGCTCCGCCTTTCGACGCACTTCAGCTTCAAGACCAAGCAGCTGTGGCACTGCCAGGTGGGCCAGCACATCGTCGAGATCGTGCGAGTGCGGCCACGGTTCATCGGCGGAGCACGCAAGAACTCGTACACGATCTCCGTCGACACCAACCAGGTCGCCGCCGCGGCTGGAATCTGAGCACTCGTTGGGCGGTGATCGACACGAGCGAGTAGCGGGCCGCGATCCGGCATACTGCCCAGGCCATGTCGCTCGACCGTTGGGTCCCGGGGGTCGTCGCCGCCCGCTCGTACCGACGCACGTGGTTGCGTGCCGACCTCGTCGCCGGCCTCGTGCTCGCGGCGATTCTCGTCCCGCAGGGCATGGCCTACGCGGAGCTCGCCGGGCTCCCGCCGGTCACTGGTCTCTACACCACGATCGCGTGCCTCGTCGCCTACGCCGTCTTCGGTCCGTCGCGCGTGCTCGTGCTCGGGCCCGACTCGTCGGTCTCGCCGCTGATCCTTGCCGCCATCACCCCGCTGTTGGTGGTGGACGACCCGGGGAAGGCGATCGCGCTGGCCGGGATGCTGGCGCTGCTCGTCGGGCTCATCGAGATCGGGCTGGGCGTCGCCAAGCTCGGCTTCGTGGCCGACCTCCTCTCGAGCGAGGTGCAGGTCGGCTACATGAACGGCCTGGCGATCACCATCGTCGTCAGCCAGCTGCCGAAGCTGTTCGGCTTCTCGACCGACGCCGACGGCTTCCTCGACGAGCTACGCGCCTTCTTCGAACACCTCGACGCCACCCAGACGGGAGCGGTGCTCGTCGGCGTGGGCGTGCTCGTCGTGCTGCTCGTGCTGCCTCGCCTCGCGCCCCGCGTCCCCGCGGTGCTGGTTGCGGTGGCGGGCGCGACGATCGCGTCGGCGGTGCTCGACCTGGCCGCCGACGGCGTCGCGACCGTCGGCACGCTCCCGCAGGGCTTCCCGAAGCCGTCGTTGCCGTGGACGTCGGTCAGCGACGTCGGCCCGCTCCTGCTCGCCGCGATCGGCATCGTGCTCGTGTCGCTCACCGACACCATCGCGACGGCGTCGAGCTTCGCGGCGCGGCGCGGTGACGAGCTGCAACCCAACCAGGAGATGATCGGCATCGGCACCGCCAACGTCGCCGCCGGGTTCTTCCAGGGGTTCGCGATCTCGACGAGCGGCTCGCGCACCGCGGTGGCGGAACAGTCGGGCGCGAAGACACAGCTCACCGGCGTCGTCGGCGCCGGGCTCGTCGCGGTCCTGCTCCTCTTCCTCAACTCGCTGCTGTCGGACCTCCCGCAGTCGGCGCTTGCCGGCGTCGTCATCGCGGCCGCGCTGTCGCTGGCGAACGTCGACGCGCTCCGCCACTACGCGCGCGTGCGGACCTCCTCCCTGCTGCTCTCGCTGGTCGCGACGCTGGGCGTCGTGGCCCTCGGCGTGCTGCAGGGAATCGTCGTCGCGATCTTCCTCGCCATCCTCCTGTTCTTCCGGCGCAACTGGTGGCCCCACGGCGCAGTCCTCGGCCAGACGGCCGACAGCGAGGGTTGGCACAGCATCGACGAGCTGCCCGGCGCTCAGGAACTCCCCGGCATCGTCGTCTACCGATGGGAAGCACCGCTGTTCTTCGCGAACGCCGGCACCTTCCGCCAGCAGATCCGTCGCCTGGTGCAGCGATCGCACCCCGCGCTGGATCGTGCTCCAGTGCGAGGCGGTCACCGACATCGACGTCACCGCGGCCGACATGCTCGACCAGCTCGACATCGAGCTCAACGCCGCCGGCATCCACCTGGCGTTCGTCGAGCTGCGTAGCCGTCTGCAGGATCTCGTCGGCCGCTACGGACTGTACGAGACCCTCGACCGCGACCACTTCTACCCCACCATCGACGCTGCCCTCGCCGCCATCGCCGACGAGTCCTGACGAGCACCATCAACCGAAGTTTCCGCGTTCAGCAGAGATTCAGGGCGAGCGTTGTAGCGTCCGCGTGCGGCCCCGGCTGCAACGGCCACCACAAGCGATGCCCTCCCGTGGTAGTCGCCGTTCCAGCCGGGGCTTCACCGCGAGGGGCCGCTCGACCGGTCCTTCCGCGTCCAGGCGTCGGGAGCATTCGCGACGAGCGCCCGGTTCGTCGACAGCGTGACGAACGGGTCGTGGATACAGGGGCTGGTCGCCGTACCCGTGATCCAGGCGCCGATGGGCGGCGCGAACGAGACGCACAAGGCGGCGTTGGTGGATCCGCAGTTCGAGCGGACCGCGACACCCGCGCGTTCAGTGGCCGGCGGGCGCGCGGGCTGGTGAACCGCTTGATGCTGGAGCATCCGGAGGCGCCCAGCGCCTACCCGCAGGTCAACGGCGCGACGCGTCCGTTGCGCGCCGACGCCGCCGAACGCGGCGACGCGCACGGCTTGAGCCTGTGGGCCGGACCGGGTCACGCCCGCGCCGAGGCCCGCCCGGCCGGCGAGATCGTCGAACGCATCGCGGACACGTACCGCGACATCGCTCGAGCCTGAGCGTCCGTCAGTCGTCGACCCCGCGGCACGGTCGGCACGCGCCGCCCATCAGGGTGAACGGGCCAACCTCCACCATCAGCGGCGCGAGCGTCGGCGTGAGGATCTTCTCGCCGCAGAGATCGCACTTCCGGTCGTCGGCCGTGCCGGAGATCCCCGCCTGGTAGAAGTCGAGGCACCGGTTGCACATGATCCGGCGGTTGCCGAACGGTAGGAACGCCGGCGCGGGCTCGCGGAGGTGCGCACAGCTCCGACCACCCTTCGCCATCCAGGTGTCGATCGTCGCGTCGACGGCGTCGTTGATGCGATCGCGTCCGGCGCGGTCGGTGATCACGTCGATCCCGAGCGACGCGAGCGCCCCGGCACGTTCGCTACGCGCCGCTTCCACCTGATCCCCGAGCCACCGCGGCATGTCGGCCATCGATCCCGCCTTCCCGAACGCCGAACGCTTCCGACCCCAATTTTCGGCACCCGCACGACCCACCTGAAGGGCTCACCGGAGCGTCCGAGTTCCGGTCTCCCAGTCGCCTCATCGGGCAGACTGCACGGTTCATGCCTGCGACGACCCTCGACACCGTGGACGCGCCGGAGCGCGACACTCGGTTCGAGCGCGAGGAGATCGTCGGGTACACCCGCTAGCTAGGCCTCCGACGCTGGCGTTCGGCGGCGACCTCACGTACGCGCAGGTCGGCGCGATCTGCCTGGCCGGCGCCGCCGTCGCCAGCGCAGCACCGACACCCGGAGGGCTCGGCGCCCTGGAAGCTGCGGTGATCGCGGGGCTCGTCGCCGCGGGCATGCCCAACGACATCGCGGTGCCGTCGGTGTTCCTCTTCCGCCTCGGTACGTTCTGGCTCCCGATCCTCCCGGGCTGGGGCTCCTTCCAGTACCTGCAACACGAGGACTACCTCGAGCCCCTCGCGGTGGCGCGCTCCATCTTCTGTGTCAGGCGCGCGAACAGCGGGTAGACGGACGCGCCACCGACCGCATCGATCGACGGCGCCCAGAGGTCCCAGCGGTCGACGAGGCGCCGACCCAGGACCGCGCGGATCAACTCGAAGTCGACGGCGCCGTGTTCCTCCAGTGCGCCGAGCTGCTCGAAGTAGTCCGGCTCCCGGAACAGCACGTACGCCTCGGTGTCGTTAGCCGCCACGTGGCGCACGAGCGCATCGCGCAGCCCTTCCGGCGTCCGGTACGACGCCACGAGCCGCCGCGTCTCCACCATCGGAGCTTCGCTCCATCGGCGGAAGAACTCCGACGCCACCTCGGCCTGCCGGCCGATGCGGGCCTCACGGACCTGCTGGCCGGCGAAGGCGGCGGCACCGATCGCACTCACGGCACCGACCGCGAGGACCACGGTCGCGATGGCAGTGACCTGCTCGGCCCAGTTCGGCATGATCGCTCTCCCGTCTCGAGTGGATGCCCGGGACCGTAGTGAGCGCGGCTCGGCCTCTTGGCCGAACCTTTGCCATCCCTTGACTCTCCTTGGGTCGAGCGATCGGGACCCCCGGACGATGACTTGGAACAGCGACACCCCTTCTGAAGCCCCACTGACGAAGACCCACAGCACCGAAGTGACCCGGCTCTCCTCTGCCCCCGGAGTGCCGGGTCACTTTGTGTTCGGGGCTATATGTAGCTAGACGAGGATCGGCACCTCGGCGAAGCCGCGCACGGTGCTCGTGTGCAGGCGCACGACGCGGTCGTGGTCGACGTCCCACTCCGGGTAGCGCTTCAGCGTCTCCTCCAACGCGATGCGTCCCTCCATGCGGGCGAGCGCGGCGCCCAGGCAGAAGTGGATGCCGTAGCCGAACGACATGTGGAGGTCGAAGTTGCGGTGGATGTCGAACCGCTCGGCGCCGGGATACGCGCGCTCGTCACGACCGGCCGAGCCGGTGAGCAGGAGGATCTTCGAGCCGGTCGGGAGCACCTCTCCGTGCAGCTCGACCTCGCTCGTGGTCCACCGCCCCTGCACCGGCGACGGCGCCTCGTAGCGCAACAGCTCCTCGACCGCGTTCGGCAACAGCGACGAGTCGGCCGCGAGCTCGGCGCGCTGGTCGGGATGGGCGGCCAGGATGATCGACGCCCAGCCGAGCAGCCGGGCCACCGTCTCCGTGCCCGCGCTGATGAGCAGATTGGCGAAGTCGGCGCCCTCGGCGAGGGAGAGCCGGCGAGTCACACCGTCTTCGGTGACCTCGGCGACGCTCAGGTCGGTGAGCATGTCGTCTCGCGGATGCGCGAGGCACTCCTCGAGCTGCGACCGGATGTAGGAGTTGATCTCGATCTGCGCGGTGAGCGAGACGTCGTTGATCATGCCGACACCCGGCTCGATGTGGAACACCTGGTCGATCAGCTTGCGCAGCATCTCCTGGTCGCCGAGGGGCACCCCGAGCAACGAGGAGATGACCATCGACGGCAGGAACACCGCGAAGTCCTGCACGTAGTCGAACGACTCCCGGCCCGAGAGCCGGTCGAGGAAGTCGGCCGAGAGCTCGCGGATGCGGTCCTCGAGCGCGTCGACCCGCCGCGGCGTGAACGCGCGCGACACCAGCGTGCGCAGGCGCGTGTGCTCGGGTGGGTCGAGGAAGATCATCTGACCGTTGGTGAAGGGTTCGGCCTGCATGAGCTCGAGCACCGTGCCGTGCCCCGAGCAGAACGTCTTGGCGTCGCGGTGGGCGGCTTCGACGTCGGCGTAGCGGCTCAGCGCCCAGAAGTCGTAGCGGTCGTTGCGGTAGAGGGGCGCGTCGTCGCGCATCCGCTTCCACGTGTCGTAGGGATCGGTGTCGAGGTCGGTGTCGAACGGATCCCAGTAGAGGTTGGCCATCCGCTCAATGTAGCGACCCCGGGATCCGGCTACGTTGCCCCGCATGCCCCAGGATCCGAGCGATGTCCCCGCCATCGACGACTGGAGCACGCTGCTCCGGGGGAAGGTCGCGGTGGTCACCGGTGGTGGCGACGGCATCGGTGGCGCGATCTCCCGGCTCTTCGCCGAACACGGCGCGGCGGTCGAGATCGCCGAGATCGACCCCGAGCGCGCCGAGCGCAAGGTGGCCGAGATCGAGGCCACCGGCGGCATCGCGCGCGCCCACGTCGTCGACGTGCGCGTCGACGACGACGTCGCCCGGCTGCGCGACGCGGTGCTCGCCACGCACCCGCATCCCGACGTGCTGGTCAACAACGTCGGCGACTTCCGACCGCTCGTGCGGTTCCGGCGTTCGACGCCCGAGTCGTGGGACGACATGTACCAGATCAACCTGCGCCACTTCTTCTCGGTGACGCGCGCGTTCCTCGACCCGATGATCGAAGGTGGCGGCGGTTCCATCGTGAACATCCACTCCGTCGAAGGAATGCGCGGATACCCGGGCGAGCCGGTGTACGGCGCGATGAAGGGCGCGGCCGCGCACTTCACGACGTGCCTCGCGGCGGAGCAGGGCCGCAACGGCGTGCGGGTCAACGGCATCGGTCCCGACCTCACGCAGTCACCACAGGTCGACTACGGCCCGGTGAGCGAGCACGACCACATGTGGGAGTCGTGGGCACCGGTCGGCCGCCTCGGCTGGCCCGAGGACCAGGCCCGGGTCGCGCTGTTCCTCGCCTCCGACATGTCGGCGTACGTCACCGGCCACAACATCCCGGTCGATGGCGGCACGAAGACCGGCGGCGGTTGGTTCTGGTCGCCGTCGATGAAGCGCTTCACCAACCGGCCCACGACCTTGTGACCCACCCCGTACCGATATCCCGGATCTGTGGGATGCTCTCGCGCGGGCGGGAGGGCATGCCGACACCGACACAGGGGGAACGACATGGCTGCCGCAGTGATCCTCGAGTTCGAGGGCATCGGTCAGAAGGAGTACGACGCGGTGAACGCCGCACTCGGGCTGGATCCCGCCACCGGTGAGGGCGACTGGCCCGACGGCATGGTGAGCCACTCGGCCGGTCACCGCGACGACGGCCGCTTCGTCGTCATGGAGGTGTGGGACTCTCCCGAGCACCAGGCCCGATTCATGGAGGGTCGGCTCGGCGAGGCGCTGGCCACGGGCGGCGTCACCGAGCCGCCGGTGAGCGTCACCTGGATCGAGCTGATCGCGCACCAGCACGCCGGCGGCTGACGCCAGTCGTCAGTCCCAGACGTAGTCCTTCGGCTCGAAGGTCTTCGTCCAGGTCCAGTAGGTGGGGATGGGCCACGGGGAGATCGTGAAGATCTTGCCGTCGGGGTTCTTGAAGTGGGAGTGCTTCACTGACTCGTGCGCCCACACCATCTGCGCGATCTCGCTGGAGTAGCGCGTCGGTGTAGTCGTCCTGCACCTCGGGCCGCGGCTCGAGCGCGTGGTGACCCGACGTCAGCAGCTCGTGCAACGCCTGCATCACGTAGTCGACCTGGTTCTCCGACTGGTAGATGAGGCTCGCGCCGTGGGCGAGGTTCGTGCCCGGCCCGTACAGGCAGAACAGGTTGGGGAACTGCTTGATCGTGATACCGAGGTAGGCCGCGGGTTCGATCCCCCACTGGTCGCGCAGCACCACGCCGCGACGTCCGACGATGTGCATCGGCCAGAGGAAGTCGTTGTGCCGGAAACCGGTCGCGTAGCAGATGATGTCGGCGGGACGGAACGTGCCGTCGACGGTGATCACGCCGTCGGCGACGATCCGCTCGATGCCGGTGCGCACCAGCTCGACATTGTCCTTCCGCAGAGCACGCGAGCCACGAGCCGTTGTCCTGGAGCATGCGCTTGGCGGTCGGCGGGTAGTCGGGCATGACCTTCGCCGCGAGCTCCTCGTCGTCGCCCAGTTGAGCGAGCATGAGGGCGGAGAAGAGCTCGCGCGTCGCGCGGTTGCCTTCGCTCACCGACAGACCACCGTCGTCGTAGTCGGGATCGATGCGGTTGCGCTCGACCGACAACCCCGCGCCCGGATAGAAGGTGAGGAACCGGAACCAGCGCCCGAAGAACGGCAGGTGGCGGATGGCCCAGCGCTCGCCGTCGGGCACCTCGCGGTGGTAGTTGGGGTTGGGAAAGACCCACTGCGCCGTGCGTTGGTACACGGTGAGCTGTTCGACGTCGTCGGCGATCGTGGGCGCGATCTGGAAGCCGCTGGCACCGGCGCCGACGAGCGCGAACTTCTTGCCCTCGTACTCGACCGAGTGGTCCCAGCGCGCAGAGTGGAACGACGGGCCCTGGAAGTCGTCCATGCCCGGGATGTCGGGCAGGCGCGGCGTGTTGAGGGCACCGACCGCGCTGATCACGGCGCGCGCGTCCAGGACCTCGGTACTGCCGTCGGGGTTGGTGATGTCGACGGCCCACCGTCCGGTGGCCTCGTCGTAGGTCATGGCGTCGACGCGTGTGTTCCACCTGCAGTGCGGCTCGAGGTCGTGCGCGTCGAGCACACGCCGGAAGTACGCACGCAGCTCAGGGTGCTGCGAGAAGTACTCGGTCCAGTGGTCGGCGGGTTCGAACGAGTAGCAGTAGAAGTGGCTGCCGATGTCGACGCGCGCGCCCGGGTAGCGGTTCTCCCACCACGTGCCACCGGGACCGCCGTTCTTCTCGATGACCGTGAACGGCAGCTTCGCCTGGGCGAGCCGGAGCGCGGCCAGCAACCCCGATTCGCCGCAGCCGATGACGACGACGTGCGCGTCGGCGCGCACGTCGTCGGGGACCTCGTCCGCCCACGTGATCGCGCGCGCGTCCGCTCCGTCGAGGTGCAGGTCCTCCAGGAACATCGGCACGACGTCGTCGTCGAGCGGCGCGCACGCGAGGAACGCCATCATCTCGCGGATGACCTCGTCGGAGGGTGCCGGAGGGAGCACACACCCGCCGTCGCGGAACGCGAGGATCGCGGGGAGCGCCCACGCGCGCGCCGCGGCCTGCTCGTCCTCCGACATGCCGCCCGTGTAGTCGTTCAGGGTCGATGCGTGCGGCCGCAGGTCGGTGCGGATCCACGACGGGTCACCCGTGAGGTGCACCATCGAGCAGAGCAGCGCGGGGACGCTGAGGTCCTTCAACGCCGCGGCGATGGTCGCGTCGTCGTCGGTGAACGGGCGGCCGGCGTGCGGGTTGTGCGCAGACTCGGGCATGGCAGTGAGGATACGGCCCTTGCCAGGCCGACCCCGGGGAGCCAGACTGGCCGTTCCGAGCAATTCGGGCGAACGGGGGGAACGTCATGTATCTGTTCACGCGGAGCCGGCGGATGCGTGCCGGAGATCCCGGTGGTGCGATCGCCTGGACGATCGGCGTCACCGAACAGGTCCGCACCATCACCGGTCGTCAGGTCGACGCGTGGGGCACGGTGATGTCGCCTGACGCCGGACTCGTCGTGTGGTCGACGTGGATCGAGCATCTCGGCGAGCTCGAGCAGGCCAGCGACAAGCTCATGGCCGCACCCGAGTACCTCGAATCGGTCGTGGCCGGCGAGGCGTTCGGTGAGGGTCCCGTCGTCGACGGACTCGCCACGCTCGTGCACGGCGACATCGATCTCGCCGCGGGTGCGCCCACCTACGTGACCGTCGCCAACGCGGTCGCCGCGCCCGGCCGACTCAGCGACGCGATCGCGGCCGGGATCGAGATCGCCGACCACGCCACGCGCGTCTCGGGCCAGAACACGCTGTTCGTCGTGAACTCGACCGGCGCCTACGGCGGCTGCGCGTGGCTCACGGGGAGTCCCGACATCGACACCGTGGAGAACGGCGAGGGCGCGCTGATGTCCGACCCCGAGTGGCTGAAGCTGATCGACCGCGTGGGGACGGCCTACAACAACGACGCCGCTCAGGCGATCTACCGGCGCATCAGCTGAGTTGGGTCAGGACGAGGTGTCCGGCGCGCGCTCGGTCGTCGCCGCGGCGACGGCCGGGGCGTCGGGCTTCTCGTCCGACTCGTCATTGAGCCCGGAGCGGAACTCCTTCGCCGCCTGGCCCATTCCCTTGGCCAGTTCCGGCAGCTTCTTCGAGCCGAAGAGCAGGAGCACCACCGCGAGCACGATGAGGAGTTCGACGGGTCCGACATCCATGCCGGTCAGGCTAGCGCCTGAATGTTACGGGTCACCTACGGCCGTGCCGCGCGCCGGAGCCGGCGCCAGACCTCGCGGTAGGCGTCGAGGCCCTCGGCCGAGAGCCAGCCGTCGGGCCCGGCGGCGATGGTGACCCGCTCGGGGACGGCACCCCACACGGGTACGCCCGCCTCGCCCCACATCGCCATCGTGTCCTGGTAGTCGCGGGTGAAGGTACGGGCCGAGGCGACGACGAGCCCGGCCGGCATCCGCTTGGGCACCATGTCGAGCACCGCTTCGACGCGTGCCGTCTCGACGCCACCGACACGGGTCGGGATCACGACCGCATCGGCGCGCTCCAGCGCCTTGGCCAGGAGCCGTTCATGGCCCGGCGGGGTGTCGACCACGGCGATGTCGTCGCCATCGACCCGGTCGAGCACCTTGGCGAGGAGTCGCTCGGTCGGGGCCTCGACCACATCGACCGACTCGAACACCTCGTCGGCCGCGTGCTCGAGCCAGTCGGCGGCACTGGCCTGGGGGTCGGCGTCGACCAGGGTGACGGTCCGTTTGCCGGACACCGCCACCGCCGACAGGTACACGGAGGTGGTGGTCTTGCCCACCCCTCCCTTGAGCGCCGCCACGACCACGATCACGGCAGCACCCTATCTCCCGATCTCCCGTCCCCAGTTCGCGAGGTTGCGTCGTTCGTACGTGTATGACACGTAGCAGCGACGCAACCTCGGGTGGGGGGGAGCCGTGCCCGGGCCGGTCAGAGCCACGGGCGGTTCCGGGCCAGTTGGGCGCCGTTGTCGCCGAAGACGAGCTGGCCGGTGACGCTGCGGCCGAGATCGGACGCCAGGGCCACGACCAGACGCCCGAGGTCGTCCGGTTCGCCCAGACGACCCAGCGGGTGCGCGGCGACGAGCTGCTCGACGGTGTCGTCGGACAGCGCGGCGCGCGACCACGGGCGTGAGCGTCGTACCGGGCGCGACTGCGAGTACGCGGATGCCGTGCGGTGCGAGCTCGACGGCCAGGGTCTCGGTGAGGTGATTGATCCCGGCCTTGGCCGCGCCGTAGGGCGCCATGCGCACGGAGGCCCGGGTCGTCTCCCCCGAGCTCACGTTCACGATGACGCCGGTGGTGTCCGCCGCGACCATGGCGCGCGCCTCGGCCTGGCACGACCACATCGTGACGAACAGGTTCTGTTCCACGATGTCGCGCAGGGCGTCGTCGTCGAGGTCGAGGAACAGGCCGGGTGAGCGTCCCGCCAGCGACCCGACGTTGTTGACCGCCACGTCGAGGCCACCGAGCTCGGCCACCGTGCGGTCGACCAGTGCGCGGACGGCCTCGGGTTGGCGGAGATCCGCCTCCGCCCCGACGGCCCGGGTGCCCTCGGACGCCACCTCGGCCACGGCGTCGGCCAGCGTGGCGGGATCCTTGTCGGCGAGCACGACGGCGCACCCGGCCCGGGCCAGCCAGCAGGCGATCCCCCGCCCGATGCCGACGCCCGCGCCGGTGACCAGTGCCCGCTTGCCGTCGAGCCCGAGGTCGATCGCCATCCCCTGGGAACGTAACAGCACGCCGCGAGCGGCGGAGCAAGTCAGGGGGCTCAGCGACCTCTCAGCCGTTGCGCACCACCATGAGGGTCGGGAGAGTCGACCCCCGGGAGGATCCGGCCATGACCGACGACACACCGCAGTCCGAAGGGGAGCCGTCACCGGCGGTCCCCGGCGAGACACCGACCGCGGAGACCACACCGTTCACCTACGACGACGCGGTGAAGGCCGCGGGCGACGAGGACGACGTCGCCCCTGCGGCGACGCCCCCGGCGCCCGACCCGGACGTCACCCAGGCCACGCCCGTGGCACCCGTGGAACCGACCGTGGCGGCGCCCGTCGCCGCCGCCCCGGCGGCCGCGGATCGCCCGGCCGGGATCTTCATCCCGAAGTGGGTCGGCATCGTCGCGGCCGCGATCGTGGCCGCGCTCGTGTTCGGCGGCATCGGGTACGCGATCGGCGATTCGTCGTCGGACTCCGGTTCCACCCAGAACGCGAGCGCGTTCCCCGGCACCGCGAACGGTGGCCAGCTGCCCAACGGCGGCCAGCTGCCGGGCAACGGCAACGGTCCCTTCGGCAACGGGAACGGGAACTCGAACGGCAACGGCAACAGCAACGGGAATGGCAACGGCAACAGCGGCGGCCAGACCACGAGCAACGCCGGGTTCCTCGGCGTGGGTGTGCAGGAAGCCGACAACGGCGTCGAGGTGACCCAGGTCGCGAGTGGCAGCCCGGCCGCCAAGGCCGGCCTGAAGACCGGCGACGTGATCACGGCCATCGACGACACCAAGGTCGCGACTCCGCTCGCGCTGCGATCGGCGGTGCAGGACCACTCGAGCGGCGACGAGATCACCGTCACCTACACGCGTGACGGCACCTCGAGCACGGCCAAGGTCACGCTGACGAGCCAGCCCAGCCAGTCGAACTGATCCCGACCCACCAGTCCCCCCGATCGGGGCGGTCAGCCGTCGAGCACCTGGGTGACCAGGGCGGCGATGGCCGACCGCTCCGATCGCGTGAGGGTGACGTCCGCGAACAGCGGGTGGCCCTTGAGCGTCTCGATCACGCTCACGATGCCGTCGTGACGCCCGACCCGCAGGTTGTCGCGCTGCGCGACGTCGTGGGTGAGCACGACCCGGCTCCCCCGCCCGAGGCGGCTCAGCGCGGTGAGCAGCACCGAGCGCTCGAGGTTCTGGGCCTCGTCGATCACCACGAAGCTGTCGGTGAGGCTGCGCCCCCGGATGTGGGTGAGCGGCAGCACCTCGAGCAGGCCACGGTCGATGACCTCGTCGATCACCTCGCGACCGACCATCGACTCGAGCGCGTCGGTGACCGCGGCGCCCCATGGCGCCATCTTCTCGGTCTCGGACCCGGGCAGGTAGCCGAGGTCCTGGCCGCCGACCGCGTAGATCGGGCGGAACACGACGACGCGCTGGTGGGTGCGCCGTTCGAGCACGGCCTCGAGCCCCGCCGCGAGCGCGAGCACGCTCTTGCCGGTGCCCACGCTCCCACCGAGGCTCACGATGCCGACCTGTTCGTCGAGCAGGACGTCGATGGCGATGTGCTGCTCGGCGGACCGGCCGCGCAGGTCGAACATGGTCTGGTCGGAGCGCACGAGGTGCAGGTGCTTGTCGGGGTGCACACGCGCGCGAGCGCGGACTGCGATCCCGAGTGCAGGGCGACGCCCGCGTGGCACGGCAGCTCGCGCGCGTCGGCGAATTCGACCACCTTCTGTTCGTAGAGCTCGTCGATCACCGCGCCCCAGGCGTCGAGCTCCACGAAACCGGTCCAGCCGGAGTCGGTGGCGAGCTCGTTGCGGTATTCGTCGGCCTCGAGCCCGACGACCCCCGCCTTGAGGCGCAGCGGCAGGTCCTTGGAGACGACGACGACCTCACGACCCTCCCGGCCGAGGCTGTAGGCGACGGCGAGGATGCGGTGGTCGTTGGCGTCGGAGGTGAGCGGTTGCGGGAGGGCGTCGAGCTCCTGGTGATTGAGCTCGACCCGCACCGTGCCACCCTCGTCGTTCACCGGCATGGGCTCGATCAACGAGCCGTGCCGGGTGCGGAGGTCCTCGAGGAACCGGAGCGACCGGCGGGCGGCCCACCCGAGCTCGGGGTGGTGGCGCTTGCCCTCGAGCTCGGTAAGCACCACGAGCGGGAGCACGACCTCGTGTTCCGCGAACCGCGTGATCGCCAGAGGATCGGCCAGGAGTACCGAGGTGTCGATGACGTAAACGGTCGTGGTGATCAAGGCACCGGGGACGCTAGCTCGCGCCATGG
The DNA here is from genome assembly GCA_963725775.1 of uncultured Actinomycetes bacterium. Lineage (GTDB taxonomy): Bacteria > Actinomycetota > Acidimicrobiia > IMCC26256 > DASPTH01 > DASUAS01. The sequence continues at coordinate 497,559 of CAVRZT010000002.1, read as the reverse complement.
CACAGTTCGTGGACATTGGTGCGGACGCTTGTTCACACCGCTCGAACGTGCTGCACACACAACTCTCAGGTCGGTTGTCTAGCGTGGAGCTTTCACCACCGGTCGGCCTCGGGAGAGCAATGCCAGTGGCGGTCGAACGCACCGATGCGATCATCGCGGGCGTCAACAAGGCAGGGACCACATCGCTGTTCGTGTCGTTGTCGACCCATCCCGACGTCGCGCCGTCCTCGATCAAGGAGACCGGCTACTTCCTGCCGGCCCGCTACGGCACGCCGCTCGCCCCGGCGTCGGTGTGGGACGCGTACTTCGCCGATGCGGGTGATCGTCCGGTGCACCTCGAAGCGACCCCGTCGTACTTCTACGGCGCCGAGCGCGTCGCCGGCGCACTGCGCGACCGGCTCGTGAACCCGCATGCGCTCCTCGTGTTCCGCGAACCGGTGAGCCGGGCCATCTCGTTCTTCGTCTACCAGAAGGTGCGGCTCCGGTTCCCCGCCGACTACCGGATCGAGGACTACCTGGCCACCGCCGACCGCCTCGGCCCCGACGACTTCCTCGACCCCGAGAACGAGAAGTACATGGCGTTCGCGGGAGGGTGCTACGCCGATTACCTGCCGGCATGGATCGACACGCTCGGCACCGAGCGGGTGCACATCGTCGACTTCCAACGCCTGGTCGACGACCAGGCGGGCACGCTGCGCACCACCGCCACTGCCCTGGGCCTCGATCCGCTCCGCTTCCCGGCAACGGAGCTGAGCTCCGAGAACCGCACCACCGGCTTCAAGAGCAAGTCGTTCCAGCGGGTCGCGCTGGCGGGCAACGACCGGCTCGAGAAGGTGCTGCGGCGCCATCCCGACACCAAGCGCAAGCTCCGCGCCTTCTACTACCGGCTGAACGGCCAGCAAGCCGAGGAGCCCATCTCCGACGCCGTACGGGCCGAGCTCGCGGCGCGCTACGAGGAGCCGAACGCCAGGCTCGTCGCCCAGCTCGGAGCGGCCGGGCACGAGCTCCCCGTCTGGCTCAGCGCGGACGCTCGCGGTCAGACCAGCTGAGGAACCGGCGCGTCCTGCGGGTCGTCCAGCGCGGGCGCGCCCGGGGCGTCGCCCGGTGACGCGAACGGATCGGTCACCGGTACGCCCGCGGGCGCCAGCACCACGTACACCAGCGCGCACTCGAACACGACCGCCATCATCGCCGGGATGGCGATGCCGGAGTCGTTGAGCGCGTAGCCGAGGAACGCGACGACCGCAAGGGCGAGCAGGGTCTGGCGGATCACCACGACCTCGGTGAAAAGGGTGCGGGCCCGGCCGTTCGGGACCCGCCACAGGTACCAGGTGAGGAGCGCGACGATCGGGAGGAGCCACAGCAACTTGGTGCCGGTGAACGAGTCGATGTTCTCCATCAGCTTGCGCCGGATGGTGAGGAAGAAGTCACCGAGGCCACCGGTCGCGACCTTGTCGAAGAAACGTCCCACATGGGTCTGCTGCTCCTTCGGGCGCATGAGGTCGGCGAAGCCCACGAGCAGCCCGGCGATCACCAGCACGACGCCGAGGATCACGACGGTCCGGACGCGGATCCGGCGGCCGAGCAGCAACCAGGCGAAGAGCCCGAACCCGGGCGCGCCGGCGAGCGCGGCGCCGAAGTCGCCGCCGAACGGCGGCGCGGCCATCACCAACAACGTGAACCCGAGCATCGCGATCACCGCGTAGACAGTGACGCGGCCGGGGCGGCGCCACACCGCGAGGCCGGCGAGCAACAGCACCGCCGCGGTGAGCTGCGAGAACGTGAGGTTGCCCTGACCCGACACGCGGATCCCGACGGTCGCCGAGTACCCGAACACGGTGTTGAGCTCGAGCCGTGCGCCGACGAGAAGGTCGCCGAGGTGCAGCGCGACCGTCACCGCGAGCGCGAGCCCGAGCGGTAGGTAGCGGTGACGCGCCCCCAGGAGCCGGCACGCGAGCGCGAACACGATCGCACCACCGGCGAGGAACGCGTAGAACGCCGCCGCGTTGTCGGTGCTCCCGAAGTGCATGGGGCCGGCAAGGTAGGTCGCGAAGAGGAACCCGAGCACGGCCAGCGCGAGGAAGCGTGCAACCGCGGCGCGCCGGCGCGTGCGGCGGACCGCGAGGAACGCGGCGAGGGCGAGCACGGCCGTCAGCGCGATCAGGATGTTGTTGGCGGTCACGACCTTCGAGTCGCGGAACACCGCGTCCTCGTTGGCGTGGATGAGGAAGTCGATGCGGTCGCCGTGCGCGACACCGCCGCTCACGACCTTCATCGTCCGGCCCTCCATGTCGGACGGGGTCGGGTACCCGAGCAGGGAGAGGACCGTTGGCGCGATGTCGACCACGTACACGAACCCGTCGCGCCGGCTGGTGGCGGAGCGCAGCAGCTCCGGTGCGACACCCGGGGCCCGAATCCCGGTGAGGGCGAGACCCGAACCGCGCCGCGGTGACGCCGGGCTCACGACGAACACTGCGTCGCGCTCGGGGTCGACGTCGGCGAGCATGCGCCCGACGAGCTCGTCGGTGCGGTGCAACGCAGCCTGCTTCTGGACGTGGGCCTCGTCGTCGGTGAGGAAGTCGGTGTAGAGGTCGGCGCGGAGGAGGTCGGAACCCTCGACGAGCACGACGCCGACCGTGGTCCACACGCGCGCGAACTCGCGGTACGCGGCGTCGTTGTCCATGCGCACACCGAACGGCGCGTGCGGATCGTCCTGTAGCAGTTCGGTGCCGACCGCGCCGTCGGGCACCTGGCCGTCGCTGCCCATGAGCGCGTTCACCGCGGACCGTTGGAACTCGGGCAGCGGGTCGTCGACCACGGGCTGCGCGCCGTCGCCGTTGGCGATCACGGCACGGGGAACGCGATGACCGGCGAGTGCGTCACCCAGCGCGCCGATCGTGGGGTCGTAGAGGCCCTCGGCGTTCTCCTGGAGCAGCGGGTCGAGCCCCAGGTGCACGATCCCGCCGGTGGGAGCGAGCCCGGTGCGCTGGCGGTAGATGGCCCCGGCGGTGCTCTCGCCGTAGGGCTCGGTCGTCTCGAACGCCTGGGGCGCGAGCGGCGTGACCGCGGAGGCGCGTCCGCCTGCGCCGAGCGCGGTGTAGCCGCCGGCGATCGAGCTCTTGCGTCCGGCGGCGCGCGTGACCATGTCCGCGATGGCCGAATCGGCGAACAGCTTGCGCAGGTTGGGCGCGTCGGCGGCCTGGATGTCGGCCCACGACGTCGCCGGTAGCGAGATCACCAGCACCCGCTGCACCCCCGCATTCGCAGGTTGCGTCGCAGAAGCGCCGTAGGAGGCCCTCTGCGACGCAGCTTGGAGGGAGATGGCCGCGACCACGCCGAGCGCGACGACCGACGCGGCGCGGCGGATCACGGTTCGACCGCGAGGTCGGGGTCGATCGGTTCGAACGCGGCTTCCAGCCGAGGGCCCCGCGTGGGCAGGATGCGGAGCAAGAGCGCGTACGCGCCGACGCCCACGAGACCGATGGCGGCGAGCACCAGCACGTCGGCGACGCGCTCCTTGGGCGCGACGAGGTCTTCGACCAGCCAGGCGAGCCCACCCAACGCGGCGGACGCCACCAGGGAGGGCAGGAACGCGTGTGGGAAGAAGCCGTGGCCGATGCGGCGGCGCAGCACGAAGCCGAGCACCAGGGTGCCGATCAGGTAGGCCGCGCTGTGACCGAGGCCGAGCGCCGCCACCTTGGCGGTGTCGCTGTGGAAGGCGAGCCCGCCGACCACCATGACCGCGGCACCGACCAACGCGCTCGCACCGGCGATGATCGCCGGCGTGCGGCTGTCGCCCAGCGCGTACGACGCGCGGGCGAAGAACAGGAACGTGCCGTAGGTGAACAGGCCGACACCGAGCGACGCCAGCACCGCGGCGAACAGGTCGTAGTCGTGGCGGCTGTTGCCGACCGCGAGCACGCGCATGGCCGGCAGTGCGAGGGCGACGAACGCCGCGCTCACCGGGAGCAGCAGCCGCGACATGCTGTCGAGGCCCCACCGGATCCGATCGGCGAACGCGACCATGTCGCCAGCGCCGGCGTCGACCGTGAGCTCGGGGAGGATCGTCGTGTGGATCGGCTGCGCCAGGATCGCGTACGGCGCGAGGAACGCGACGAAGCAGAACTGGTACGCCACCACTCCCCCGGCAACCTGGTTCCCCATCACCAGCGCGGCCCCGAGGAGCACGGCGACGTCGGGTTGCAGCGCCACCCACGCCGAGAGCCAGAGCAGCCGGCGCAGCTTGCGGTCGACGGTGCCGAGGGTGGCGCGCAGGCGGAAGCCCGACCGCAGGAGCGCGATCGTCGGCACGCCCACGAACCCGAGCACGCCGAGCGTGCCGCCGATCGCGAGCACCAGTTTCTCCGGGGTGGTGAGGTCGAGATCGGGCGTCGGCCCGTGCATGATCCGGAACACGGCCATCGTGGTGACGAGCACCACGGTGTTGGCGATCGGCGCCACCGCGACGATCACGAACCGGCGCTTGGCGAACAGCACCGCGGTGGCCACGGTGCCCACCGCGTAGAGCAGGACCTGCGGGATGAAGAAGCGCAGGAAGAAGGTCGACAGCTCCACTTGCTGCGACTCGATGTGCGCGTTCGGGGCGCCGCTCGACAGCAGGCGGGCGATCGCGGGCGCGAGGATGATGCCCACCACCGAGACGACGGCCATCACCACCAGGGCCAGGCCCAGCACGCCCGAGGCCAGGCGCTCGGCCTCGGCGTCGTCGTCGGCGCGAAACAGGTCGACGAAGGTCGGCACGAGCACGGCCGACAGCGCCCCGGCGGCGATGAGCTCGAACAGCACGTTCGACACCGAGCTCGAAGCCTGGAAGGTGTTGCCCAGGTACGTGGCGCCGAGGACCGCGGCGATCACCCAGACCTTGACGAACCCCACCCCGCGTGAGGCCAGCGTGGCGACGCTCATCCGCGCCGCAGCCCGCGTCGGTCGATCGCTCGCCACCACCGCGAGCCAGCCTACGGGGGCGCGCGCGTTTCCCGGCGGCGACCGGGCATGCTGGGCGAGAGGTCGCCCACCCGGCCGCCGCTGGCCCGCACTTGGGGGGACGGGCCAGCCTGGCGGCGGGTGGGCGTTCCTCTTCGAGCGCTGTCTAGTGTTCTCACATGCCTGACGCCCTCCGACACGCCGAGCACGCGCTCCTCGATGCGCGCCGGCCGCTCACGCGTGACGAGGTGCTCGCGGTCGCCGCGCTCCCCCTCGACGAGCTCCCCGACGTCATCGCGCTCGCCCATCGCGTCCGGCTGGCGTACTGCGGCGCCGAGGTCGAGCTCGAGAGCCTCGTCAACGCCAAGTCGGGCGCGTGCCCGGAAGACTGTGCGTTCTGCTCACAATCGAGCCGCTACTCGACCGACATCGACGTCTACCCGCTGCTCCAGCTCGACGAGGTGCTCGAGGCCGCCCACGCGACGCGCGCCGCCGGCGCCACGCAGTTCTGCATCGTCGTTGCCGTGCGCGGGCCGTCGGAGCGCATGCTCACCCGCGTCATCGAAGCCGTCGACGCGGTGCACCGGGAGACCGGCCTCGAGGTCGCGTGCTCACTGGGGCTCCTCACCCAGGAGCAGGCGCAGCGCCTCGCCACCGCGGGCGTGAAGCGGTACAACCACAACCTCGAAGCACCCCGCGCGCTGTTCCCGTCGATCGTGTCGACCCACACCTACGACGACCGCGTCGCCACCGCCCGTCTCGCCATCGACGCGGGCATGGAGTTGTGCTGCGGCGGGATCCTCGGCATGGGCGAGACGCTCGAGCAGCGGGTCGACTTCGCGTTCGAGCTGGCCGAGCTCGAACCGTGCGAGGTGCCGATCAACTTCCTGACCCCCACGGGCACCCCGCTCGGCGACGAGCGCCTGATCACGCCACGCGAGGCGCTGCAGGCCATCGCACTGTTCCGCCTCGTGCTGCCGGGCGCGTGGCTACGCCTCGCCGGTGGTCGCGAGTACGTGCTCGGCGAGCTCCAGGCCATGGGAATGCTCGCCGGCGCCAACGCGCTGATCGTGGGCAACTACCTCACGTCGACGGGCCGTCCCGCCGAAGAGGACCACGCGCTGCTGGAAGCGCTCGGCATGCCCGTCGCCGACGGCCCCGGCGAGGGTCGTTTCGTCGTCGACGCCGAGGGCGCGCACGCCCGCCCCGCTCAGCCCACGCGCGTCGGCATCCCCGTCCGCGCCGAGTAGTCAGCTCGCGGTCTTGAGCCGCCCGGTGCGCAGGAACTCCTCGCGGGGTTCGGGCAGGTAGAGGTCGTACTGACCGACGAGCACCCAGCACACGAAGAGCCCGACCACTTCCTCGATCAGCACGACCCACCACGTCGGGAGGAGCGCGTCGTGCGGGAACTCGGTGCCGAGGAACGGCCACCAGAAGAGGTGGTCGTTGGCGAACGCGCCCGAGAGGATGAGCCCGCAGAACATGCCGATCGGCAGGCAGAGCCACCGGCGGCGCACGAGCCGCGGCCGCCCGATGGTGCCGACCATCACGAGGACGAGCAGCGCGACGGCGAACAGCAGCGTGAAGCCGTAGGCGCGGTAGCCGAACGCGAGGTCGACGATCAGCGGGAGGAGCGAGCCCGCCGCGATGAGTCGGTAGTCGATGCCGGTACTGCGGAAGATCGTCGCCACACCGAACACCGACAGCCCGATGTACCAGAAGAACATGCGTCAGGGCAGATCGAGCGCGGCGTTCACCAGCGCGTCGGCTTCGGCGTTCAACGCCCGTCGCACGTGCGCGAGGTCGACTTCGTCGTACTCGCGGAGCAGCGAACACGCCCGTGCGTGCAGTGGCTTGAGGTGCGGCTGCTTCACCTTCCAGCGCCCGGCCACCTGCTCGATGACCAGCTTCGAGTCGCCGCGCACGTGGGCGACCCGCGCCGGCGTGGCCGCGGCCGCCTCCAGCCCGGCGATCAGCGCGCGATACTCGGCCACGTTGTTGGTGGCCTCGCCGATGCGTTCGCTGATCGCGGCGATCCGCTGCGGCGGCGTGCTCGACGGATCGAGCACGAGCGCACCGATCGCGGCGGGACCCGGATTGCCGCGCGCGCCACCATCGAAGTAGATGAGCACCGCGTCGAGCATCAAGGGACCAGGATCGCGCCGCAGTTGTCGCAGTAGGCCAACGGATCGCCGGCGGTCTTCTTGATCTGCTCGGCTTCGATGGCGGGGATCGACAGGTGACACGCCTGGCAGGTGGTGCCGACGAGCCGCGCCACGCCCACGCCGTTCGCGACGGCCCGGCACCGCTCGTACTCCTTCACGAGCCTCTCGTCGATACCGGCGGCGATGTTGTCGCGCGCGGCGCGCTCCTCGCGCGCTTCGGCAGTGATCACACCCTCGGCGTCGGCAAGCGTGCGCCGGATGCGCTCGAGCTCGCCTTCGAGCACCGAATGGTGCTCTTCGAGCTCGGTGAGGGTCGCGTCGAGTGGCTCACGCGTCTCCATGAGCTCGAGCTCGCGGTTCTCGACGTTGCGTTGGTGCTTGCGCAGCTGCTCGACGTCGGACTGCATGGCCTGCAGCTCACGGGGTGAGCTGATCTCACCCGAGTACATCTTGGCTTCGACTTCCTTGGCCTTCGCCGCGAGGGACCGCGCTTCGTCGTCGAGCTTCTGCTCGTCGCGGGCCACGCCGTCGCGCTCGGCGCGCGTGGTGGTGAGGCGGGCGTCGACCGCGGCGGCGTCGGCCTCCGCTCGCGCGAGTGCGTCTCGCTCGGGAAGGGTCTGGTGACGGTGTCGGAGCCGGTCGAGTGCGCCGTCGTGCTCCTGGAGCGCGAGGAGCGATTCGAGCGCCTCGGTCACTGTTGGTTCCCGGGTGGGGTGACCGCGGGGGTCGTGACCGGGGGCGCGGCGGGCGCGGCGGGCGCGGCCGGTGCAGGGGTCGTCGGCTGCTGCTGGACGGTGGGGAGCTGCGGCACCACGGGGAACACGGGGGTGGCGTTGTTGCGTCCACCGTCGGGGTTCACGAACCCGCCGGGGCGGGCGCACACCGGGCCCGGAGCGGGCAGGTCGGCCGCCGCCTGACCCGCGAGCGCCTGTTCCATGAACGACGCGAACACGGGCGCAGCCGAGTCACCACCGAATCCGGCGCCACCGATGTTGCCGGTGCGGTTGCCGAACCAGACCGCCGTCGCGAGCTGCAGGCCCGCACCGCCGGGGTTGGCGCCGATGAACCACGCGTCAGTGGTGTGGTCGGTCGTGCCGGTCTTCCCGAAGATGTTCTGTCCGGTCACGGCCGCGTTCCCGCCCGTTCCACCGGTGACCACGTCGCGGAGGATGTTCTGCTCGCAGTTGGCGACGTCGGGCGACAGGGCCGGGGTGCCCGGGGAGTTCTCGTCGAACACGACCTTGCCGTCGGGCCCGACGACCTTCTGGACGACGTAGGGCTTGTGGTAGGTGCCGCCATTGGCGATGGTCGCCATCACGGTGGCCATGGTCTCGGTGTTCTGCTCGCGCGTCCCCAGGGTCAGGTTGAGCAGGGGGAGCAGGTTGTCCTTGGTGACGCCCATCGCTTTGGCGGTGGCGATCACCTTGTCGTAGCCGACGCTCGTGGCCAGGCGCACGAACGCGCAGTTGATCGACGCGGCGGTCGAGTGATCGACCGTGTGCATCCCGTTCTCAGCCCCGTCGGCGGAGTTGTTGGGGTACTGCTCGGGCGGGACGTTGGGGAACACCTTCGGCACCGGGCACGGTTCGGTACCGTCGACCTGGTCGTTCGGTGAGTAGTCGTTCATGAGCGCGGCGGCAAGCGTGATCACCTTGAACGTCGACCCGGTCTGGCGGCCGTACTGCGACGTGGCGATGTTGGTCTGGTCGACGGCGAAGTCCTGCCCCGAGACCATCGCCTTCACCGCGCCGGTCGCGGGATCGATCGCGACCAGCGACGCCACCCAGTCGGGTCCGAACTGCGGCTTGGCGTCGGTCGTCGCGCGAATCGCCATCAGCTGCATCGCGGGGTCGAAGGTCGTGTACACCTTCAGCCCGCCCTTGTAGATCTTCTCGAGCCGTTCCTTCTCGGTGTTGCCCAGCCGCGGGTCGTTCAGCAGGTTGTTCTGGACCTCGGCGGTGAGGAAGTCGCTCGGGCGGGTCTCGGCCGGTGGCGCCTGAGTGGGGGGAAGCTCGTTGTTGGCGGCGTCGGCCTCCGCCTGGGTGATGTAGTGCTGGTCGACCATGCCGCGCAGCACGTCGGCCCGGCGGCGGATGGCGCGGTCGGGGTGGGTGAAGGGGCTGTTGCCCTCGGGGTTGGAGATGAGCCCGGCGAGCAGCGCGGTCTCGCCCAGGGTCAGCTCCGAGAGGGACTTCCCGCGCGGACCGAACGGGCAGCCGTTGTCGCAGACGGTGAAGAACCGCTCGGCCGCCGCCTTGAAGCCGTAGGAGTTCGACCCCAGGTACACGGTGTTGAGGTACTCGACGAGGATCTTGTCCTTCGAGAACTTCTCGTTGAGCCGGAGGGCGTCTTCGATCTCCTTGATCTTGCGGTTCACGTCGCGCTTCGAGGTGAGGAGCCGGTTCTTCACCAGCTGCTGGGTGATGGTCGAGCCACCCTGCTCGATGCGGCCCGAGGTGACATTGGTGAGGAAGGCGCGGAACACCGCGCCGAGGTCGATGCCGTCATTGGTCCAGAACGAGCGGTCCTCGGTCGCGATCACCGCGTTGACCACGAGCTTCGGGACCTCGTCGATGTTGGTGATGGGGTCGCGCGCCTCGGCCGCGAGGGTCGCCATCTCCTGGCCGTTGGCGTAGTAGATGGTCGACGGCTGGGAGAGCGCGCTCAGCTCGCCCACCTGCTTCGCGGTGTAGTGGTGGGCGGTGGCGATCTCGACCGTGCCGGGGATCAGCGCCGCGAGGCAGGCGCCGACGGCGATGCCGCCGATGACGATGGTCGCGAGAAACGTGACGAGCGTGCGGGAGAAACTGCGCATGAGAGCCTCCCAGCTTGGCACACCGACCCCCACGCGAGGGGGTCAGGGCGAGCCGCCGGCCCCCAGGGACTGGGCCACGAACGTGGCGTAGGCGGCGGCGCCGTCGGGGCGGAGGTGGATCCCGTCGTCGTAGAAGAACTCGGGGTGCTCACCGGCGAAGCCGTGCCAGTCGAGCAGTACCGCGTTCTTGTACTTCTTCACCCCGGCGGCCAGGGTGTCGTTGACCTGCTGCTCCCAGGGCCGCGGAACCTTGGCGTTGATGATCACGACCTTGGACCGGTCGGCCAGGAGTCCCATCATCCGGTCGAACTGCCCCGGATCGACGGTGCCGTTCGTGCCCAGCTGCACCACCACGTACTGGCCGAGCGCGCCCGTGTTCTTGCGCTCCTGGATCACATCGACCCCGGCCGAGAACTGCCGGCTCTCGGCGGCGTCGACCGTGGTGACCTGCGGGACCGTCGGCGTACCGAGCATCGGGTCGATGGTGCCGATGAGCTGATTCGCCGCGCCCAGCATCACGGAGTCGCCGACGAGGGTCACCGCCGGGGGTGACCCGACCGCCGGCGCGATGGTGGTGACCGCAGGGCCGGAGCCGGCGACCGTCGTCGACGTCGACGGCGTCAACACCACCGACGCCTGCTTCGGGAACCCGGCGGGTGTGCTGGCCGATCCGCCGTTGCCGAGACCGACCACGATGATGGCCAGCCCGGCGGTGATGATCACGGTCGCCACCCCGACCCGGGTGGCGATCTGGCGACGGGTCTCGCCGGGCGAGGTGCGGTACTGCGCCCAGCGGCGTTCGATCGCGCCGTGGCGGATCGGCTCCTCGACATACCGATACGAGAGCGCGGCGGCCGCGAACGTGAGGGTCAGGCGGATCACGAGGAGCGGCAGCCCCGTGATCGGGACGTCGGAGTGCGGGCGGGTGACCATGTAGATCGGCCAGTGCCAGAGGTAGATGCCGTACGAGCGCACGCCGATCCAACGGAACACCGCGAACCCGAGCAACCACGGCACGAGCTTGGACGCAGGGTGGACCGTCGCCGCGATCAGGAGCGCCGACACCATCGCGGCCACTAGGAAGCCGCCGCGGTAGAGGCTGGTGTCGAAGTACTGCACGTTGAGGAACATCCAGAACAGCACAACGCCTGCGAACACCGCGACCGCGTCGAGCAGGATCCCCGCGTTGCGGCCGGTCTTTCCGATCAGGCGCCACGGCGCCCACACGAACACGAGCGCGGAGCCGAGCAGCAACGCGGCGACGCGCGTGTCGGTGCCGTAGTAGACGCGTGACGAGTCCTGGTACGGGTGGTAGAGGATCGCCATCTCCAGCGTCGAGACCACGACGCCGGCCAGCACGCCGATCAGCAGCGCGCGTCGGCTCTTGCCCCACACCGTGAGCACGAGCACGAGGATGAGCGGCCAGAACACGTAGAACTGCTCTTCGACGGCCAGCGACCACACGTGCTGGAGCAGCGGCTGGCGTCCCGAGCTCTGGAAGTAGGAGAGGTCGCGGAAGATGAGGAACCAGTTCTCGACGTAGAGCAGCGCCGCGATGACCTCGCCCCGCAGCTGGTCGAGCACGTCGGGCAGGAAGAGGATGGCGTAGAGGCACACCACGAAGAGCATGGTGAAGAGGGCGGGCAGGAGCCGTCGGGCCCGGCGGTACCAGAAGCGCTTGAGCCCGACCCCGCCGGTCTGCTGCCAGTCGGACAGGAGCAGGCACGTGATCAGGTAGCCGCTGATCACGAAGAAGACGTCGACGCCGAGGAAGCCGCCCGGGATCCACGCCTGGTCGCCGTGGTACAGCAACACCGCGATGACCGCGAGCGCGCGCAAGCCATCGAGCGCGGGGATGTAACCGAGCCGCGGGACGTGCGAGGGGTCTGGCATTTCGGTCGCGACTCGGTCCGGGACTGCCACTCCGGACATCCTCCCATCGTCGCGCGCGAGACTGCCGCTCGTGGGCCAGGAACTCGGCGGCAAGGTCGCGCTCGTCACCGGCGCGTCGAAGGGCATCGGACGGGCGATCGCGGCGTCGTTGGCCGACGGCGGCGCCGCCGTCATGATCTCGTCCCGCAAGCAGGAAGGGCTCGACGAGGCGGCGGCGGCGATCTCCGCGACCACGCCCGGGGCCCGGATCGCCACCTTCGCCGCCAACGCGGGCGAGCCCGACCAGGCTGCGACATGTGTCGCGGCGACGATCGAGCAACTCGGCGCGGTCGACATCCTGGTGAACAACGCGGCGACGAATCCGTCGATGGGTGCGACCATCGACGCCGACCTCCCCGCCTGGGACAAGACCTTCCAGGTGAACGTGCGCGGCACCTTCGTGTGGACCCAGCTCGCCTGGCGCGGCGTGGATGCGCGAGCACGGAGGGTCGGTGATCAACCTTTCGTCAATTGGCGGGTTGCGGGGCGACGCCGCCATCGGCGTCTACAACACGACGAAGGCCGCGATCGTGCACCTCACCAAGATCCTGGCGGTCGAGCTCGGGCCCGGGGTCCGGGTGAACTGCATCGCACCCGGGCTGGTGAAGACCGACTTCGCCCGGGCGCTCTGGGAACCCGCGGGCGACCTCGTGGCCGCCGGCCTCCCCCTGCGCCGCCTCGGCGAACCCGACGACATCGCCGGCGCGGCGCGGTTCCTCGCCGGACCCGGCGCGGCGTGGATCACCGGCCACACGTTGGTGGTCGACGGCGGCGCGCTCGCGGGCGCGGCGCCGATCACCTCGCGGACGGAGAACGCATAGGAGATGGAGCGGAGCCGTTGCCCGGAGGGCGGGACGGCGGAGCGGAATCGACCGTCGAGGAGCGGTCCTCGCTACCAGGGACGACCGAGCGAGAACTCGACGTCGGCAAAACGGCCGGCTTCGGCCTTCAGCTCATCGAGCGTCCAGCGGTGGTCGGCGTGGATCGTGTCGACGATCGCAAACGGCTGGAACAGCCCGACGTCACCACCCGCGACCCAGAACACACGACCTTTGATCGGGCAGTCGGCCGTCGCCAGGTACGCGACGAACGGCGAGATGTTCGCGGGATCGCGCGGGTCCCAGTCGTCGGTGCTGACCGCAGGTCGATCTTCCGCGCCCGGCACGGTCATGATGAGCCGCGTCATCGCCGACGGCGCGATCGCATTGCACCGCACGCCGTAGCGCTCGAGCTCCATCTGGGCGATGATCGTCATCGTCGCGATGCCGGTCTTCGCCGCGCCGTAGTTGGTCTGGCCGACGTTGCCGAACAGCCCCGACGTCGACGACGTGTTGATCACCGACGCGTTGACGTCCGCGCCCGCCTTCGACTGGTCGCGCCAGTAGCCGGCCGCGTGGTGCAACGGCGCGAAGTGACCCTTGAGGTGCACGCGCGACGACGTCGTCGAACTCCGACTCCGACATGTTGGAGAGCATGCGATCGCGCAGGATCCCGGCGTTGTTGACGAGCACATTGACGTCGCCGAAGGCGTCGAGCGCGGTCTCGACGAGGCGCTCGGCTCCCGCCCAGTCGGCGACGTTGTCGGTGTTGGCCACCGCCTCGCCGCCGAGGGCGCGGATCTCGTCGACCACCTCCTGCGCGGGGCCGGCGTCGGCGCCGCTGCCGTCGGTCCCGCCGCCGAGGTCGTTGACCACGACCTGGGCGCCTTCACGAGCGAAGAGCAGCGCGTGCTCCCGCCCGATTCCCCGGCCGGCGCCGGTGATGATGGCAATGCGTCCGTCGAGTGCGCCCATGGGCGGGAAGGGTACCGTTCCCGGCCATGGCGAACTTCGAGAGCTTCGACGGGCTGAGCCTCTACTACGACGACCAGGGTGATGGGCGCACCGTCGTCCTCCTGCACGGGTTCGCGGCCGACACCAACGTGAACTACGTGCGCTCGGGCATCCTCGATCTCCTGCTCGACGAGGGCTACCGCGTGATCGCGCTCGACGCGCGCGGGCACGGCCTCTCGTCGAAACCGAACGACTCCGCGGCGTACGCCGACGACGCGATGAAGCGTGACGTCGTCGCGCTGTTCGACCACCTCGGTCTCGACGACGTGCTACTGATCGGGTACTCGATGGGCGCGCACCTCTCGCTCCGGCTCGTGCCCGACGAGCCGCGCGTGAAGGCGCTCGTCCTGCTCGGTATCGGCGGCGCCGGGAGCGGCGGGAAGGACGGACCCGAGCGTCGCGACCAACTGCTCGCGGTGCTCGAAGCCGACTCCCCCGACGACGTCGACGACGCGTCGCTGCGGCAGTTCCGCGTGATGGCCGGCATGGACCGCGAGCCCCTCCTCGCCTACGTCAAGGCACCGGGCACGATCGGGCCCACCCGGCTCGAGGACGTGAAGGTGCCTGTCCTGCTCGTCGTCGGCGACGACGACGAGAACGCCGGCGACCCGAGCGGGCTCGCCGAGGAGTTGGGTGCAATGTTGGTGCGGGTCCCCGGTGACCACTTCACCGCCAACGCGCGTCCGGAGCTCCACCGTGCGCTCACCACGTTCCTGGCCGAGCAGTAGCTCAGCTCCGATCGGTTCAGAGCCGTTCGATGCGCACCATCCCGGCGTGCACCACGTCGATGTACTCGGCAGGCTGCGTCGGCAGCGCCGCCCGCTCGGGCGACGCGTAGTAGACGGCCTCGGCGGCCGCGAAGTCGCCGTCGTGGGTGGCGGCCCACACGAACTCGTTGTTCTCCTCGTCGACCAGCGCGAACGCGACGCCGAACCCGTACTGCTCGCGCACCACCAATGCTGTACGCATGACCACGAGGAAGGCCTCCATCGCGCCGGGCTTGATCTCGTAGCGCCGCAATTGCACCGAAGTCATGGGCCGGACGCTATCCCGGGTTCGCGCACGCACCCGCAGCGGGTAGACCGGTAGCCGTGAAGATCGAGTATCACTGCCCCACCCACGGCAAGGTCGAACCCGACAACGAGGCTGCACCGGTGCCCACGTGTCCGATGATGATCCGCCGCGAGATCGACGGGAAGGTGATCCCGGAGACGTGTGGGCAACCACTGACTGCGTACATGGGGTGAGCAGATGAAGGAGTTCGGGGGGAAGGTCGCGGTCGTCACCGGCGGCGGGCAGGGCATCGGGCGCGCGCTGGTCGAGCGCTTCACCGACGAGGGCATGAAGGCGGTGCTCGCCGACGTCGTGCCCGAGCTCGTGGAGCAGACCACCGCCGAGTTGCGCGACCAGGGCCGCGACGTGGTCGGCGTCGTCACCGACGTCACCTCGCTGGAGTCGGTCGAGGCGTTGCGCGACGCGACGCTCGACGCGTTCGGCGCGGTGCACGTGGTGTGCAACAACGCCGGGATCGGGTCGGGGTCGGAAGGCCAGATCTGGGATCACCACGTGAACGACTGGCGCTGGTCGCTCGACGTCAACGTGATGGGTGTCGTGAACGGGATCAACGCCTTCGTGCCGACGATGTTGGCGCGCGGCGAGGACGGGCACGTCGTCAACACGACGTCGGGCAACGGCGGCTTCACGCCGCTCATCAACAGCGCGGTGTACACGACGACCAAGGCGGCGGTCACGACCATCACCGAATGCCTGTGGGGGCAACTGCAGGAGGTCGGGGCGAAGATCGGCGCGTCGCTCCTCTACCCGTCCACACGCTCGCCTGGCATGTTGAACACCGGGATCTGGCGGCCGGGGGCGAACCGACCCGATCGCTACGACCGTCCCGGCGCGGCGCCGAAGGAAGGGCGCCGACGCGCTCGGCGAGTACCAGAAGCGCATGGACGCGGCCGGCATGCCGATCGTGTTCGCGCCGCTGTCGGAGGTCGCCGACCTGTGCTTCGAGGGCATCCGCGACGACGTGTTCTGGATCACCGCGCCGAGCGGTCTGCAGCAGGCGAAGATCCGGGCCCGGGCCGAGTCGCAGATTGCGATGACGGCGCCCGGCTACCTGCTCGAGGCCAATCTCATGACCTCGAAGCCGTCCGCGGAGTGACGGTCGCCGGCCCTCGTGATCGCCGCAACAGAGCATCTGACGATCGACCACCGTGGGCGGTCGCAGTGCGGCAGATGTTCGAAGGGATCCGGGGTCCCGAGCCGTCAGCGGAGTGACGGGCGGCGGCCCTCGTGGTTCTGCACGAACTCGATGAGGTAGCCGTCAGGGTCCTTGATGAAGGCGATGGTCACAGGCCAGCGGTCGAGCTGCTGGGGTGGCGACACCGACTCGCACCCGGCGGCGATCGCCTTGTCGTACACGGCCTGGCAGTCGTCGGTGTCGACGTAGAGCTTCCAGACCGCGGTGCCCATGTCGATCGGGCCGGTCTGGTCGCGCTGCTCCGCGAGCTGGATGCGCGAGCCACCCACCTCGGCCTGCAGCACCACCTCTTTGGCGGTCGGGATCTCGGTTCGGCTCTGCACCGGGATGCCGACGACCTCCTCCCAGAACTTCACCGAGCGCTCGAGGTCGCTCACGTTGATGCAGTACTGACCCAGGCTGTTCTCCATCCCGCGAACGTATCAAGCTCTCGTCATCGGCCGGCCGGCAACCAGGAGGTATCGAGACCATGACCTTGGGTGAGCAGCGAGAGGCGTTCGCGGTCCCACGCGACATCGCCTACTTCAACACCGCCACCCTGTCACCGCAGCTGCACCGGGTC
Source organism: uncultured Actinomycetes bacterium (assembly GCA_963725775.1). Taxonomy (GTDB): domain Bacteria; phylum Actinomycetota; class Acidimicrobiia; order IMCC26256; family DASPTH01; genus DASUAS01. The sequence goes on along the minus strand of CAVRZT010000002.1, from coordinate 481,040 downwards.
CGGCTCGCAGGTGAGGCCGCGCTCGAGCGGCGAGGTCGGCCGTGGACCATCACCGCCGACGACTGGTTCTCCGGCGTCGAACGGCTCCGGACGTTGTTCGGCGGGCTCGTGGGCGCCGACGCCGAGGGTGTCGCACTGGTCCCGGCCACGAGCTACGGGTTCGCGGTCGCCGCGCGCAACCTCGCGTTGCGAGCGCGACGACCGCGTGCTCGTCCTCGCCGAGGAGTACCCGTCGGGGATCTACTCGTGGCGCGCCGCCACCCGCGCCGTCGGCGCGGAGATCGTGACGGTGTCTCGGGAGCTGGGTCAGACCTGGACCGACGCGATCCTCGATGCGCTCGACGATCGCGTGACGGTGGCCAGCGTGCCGAACGTGCACTGGACCGACGGCGCACTGATCGAGCTCGAGGCGGTGAGTGCGCGCACGCACGAAGTCGGTGCCCGGTTGGTGATCGACGGCAGCCAGTCGATCGGCGCGATGCCCCTCGACGTCGCCACGTTGCGTCCCGACTTCGTCATGAGCGTGGGATACAAGTGGTTGCTCGGACCGCTCGGCGTGTCCTACCTCTACGTCGCCGAGGAGCACCGCCAGGGCCGGCCGATCGAAGAGAACTGGATCACGCGTGAGGGCTCGGAGAACTTCGCGCGGCTCGTCGACTACCGCGACGAGTACCAACCGGGTGCGCGTCGCTTCGACATGGGGCAGCGGACCGGCTTCGAGCTCGTCCCGATGGCGATCGCCGGGCTGGAGCAGCTGCACGACTGGCAGGTGTCGCGCGTCGCCGCGCGGCTGGCGCAGGTGACGCACGAGATCGCGGTGCAGTCGATGGCGATGGGCCTGCACCCGCTCCCGGACGGGCAGCGCGGCCCGCACCTGTTGGGCGTCCAGCTGCCCGACGCATTCCTGGCCGACGTGCTACCGGGCCTCGCGGCCGCCCACTGCTTCGCCGCGGTCCGCGGGACGACCTTGCGCATCGCGCCCCACCTCCACGTCACCGATGACGACGTCGAACGCCTCACGAACACGCTGGCGGCGCTGACCTGACGAACTCTTGACACAAACACAGCATCAAACGCGGTCACCAAGACGACGGCGGATGTTGCGACGGCGCGCCGCGTAGGCCGACGGTCCGCAACCGAGAAGGCCCCCGTGAGGATCGACGGCGACCTCCTTGGTTGTCACGGACGGATCCGTTGTTACATGTCCGGGATCGTCTGGCTGACGTAGGTGCTCCAACTGGCGGTCTTCCCGCCGGTCGCCATGAGGGCCTGCACCTCCGGGTCGGCCATGACAGCGTTCTGCACCCCACCGAATCTCGCCCAGTCCGGAGCGGTCCAGATGCTGGTCACAGTCCCGGTCGCTTCTCCGGCGAGCATCGTCACCATCGTCGTCACGTTCTCACCGCCGTGCTTCCTGATGAGATCGTTGCCCGCTTTGATGTTCTTCTGGATCTCTTCCCAGCTAGCGCCTGGCTGGGGATGAACAGCCGTAAGCGAAACTATTGCCATCGGTCAGTTCCTCCTGCTAGTCACCGAGCGAATGAACTTGCTCTTCCCCCTTTCGGTAACCAAGCGACCTGCCTGAGGCAACCCTGCCCCTCGCGACGCCCATGATCCTCCACCGCGACACAACCCGCCAGGGCCAAAAGTCCCGGCACAGACCGACAAGAGCTCGAGGACAACGTCCCCAGCGCAGTCGAGCGTGCTCTCGCTTGACGCCTTGGCCGTGGTCGCCAGCATCTGAACATTCGGTGCGGCGCGTTCCGTGCTCGGCGGCGACCGATCGTGTCAGGATCAGTGCATGTCGTGGTGGGTCTGGCTCCTCGTGGTTGTCGGCGTGCTCCTCCTGGCTCTCGTCGTCTACGACCTCACGCAGCGCCAACACGCGCTGTTACGCAACTTCCCGCTCATCGGGCATTTTCGGTACCTGCTCGAAGGCGTCGGCCCTGAGCTCCGCCAGTACATCGTCGTCGACAACAACTCGGAGAAGCCCTTCAGTCGCGATCAACGCCGTTGGATCTACACGGCGTCGAAGCACCGGAACACTTACTTCGGCTTCGGCACCGACAACGACCTCGAGGCGTCACCGAGCTACGTGATCGTCAAGCAGTCGGCGTTCCCGCTCCCCGAGCCCCACCTGGGCGAAGCCGACTACGACGACCTGTACTGCGTGCCTACCGCCAAGGTTTTCGGCGGCGCACGCGGTCGGACCCAGGCGTTTCGGGCACCCTCGATCGTCAACGTATCGAGCATGAGCTACGGCTCGCTCGGCGCGAAGGCGATCGAAGCGCTCAATCGAGGTTCCGCGCTCGCGGGCTGCTACCAGGGCACCGGAGAGGGGGGCATTAGCCCATATCACGGGTTCGGTGGCGAGCTGGTGTGGCAGATCGGCACGGGCTACTTCGGGTGTCGCGACGCCGACGGTCATTTCGACCTTGCCCGGTTCAACGACGTGGTCGCCGCGCACTCCGAGGTCCGGATGGTCGAGCTCAAGCTCAGCCAGGGTGCGAAGCCCGGCCTAGGTGGCCTCCTGCCCGGCCCGAAGGTCACCCCGGAGATCGCGGCGTTGCGCGGGATCCCCGAAGGCGTCGACTGTTGGAGCCCGACACGCCACACCGCGTTTCATGACGCCGACAGCCTGCTCGACTTCGTGGAGCTGCTTGCGTCGGAGAGCGGGCTTCCGGTGGGGATCAAGTCGGCCGTCGGCCAGCTCGACTTCTTTCGCGACCTCGCCACGCTCATGGCCGGGGGCGGGCGCGGCGTCGACTTTGTGAACATCGACGGCGGTGAAGGCGGTACCGGCGCCGGACCGCTCGTATTCACGGATCACGTCGCGTTCCCATTCAAGGTCGCCTTCTCCCGGGTGTATCGCGTGTTCGCGGAAGCCGACGTGCATCACGACGTCGTGTTCACAGGGGCCGGCAAGCTCGGCCTGCCCGAAAACGCACTCCTCGCGTTCGCGCTCGGCTGCGACGCGGTGAACGTGGGCCGCGAGGCGATGCTCTCGATCGGGTGCATCCAGGCCCAGCGCTGCCACACCGGCCGTTGCCCCACCGGTGTCACGACTAACAGTCCGTGGCGCCAACGTGGCCTCGACCCTACGGCGAAGTCGACGCGCGCCGCCAGCTACTTGGTACAGGTCCGCAAGGAGCTCCTCCAGCTGAGCCGGGCCTGCGGCGTACCGCACCCGGCCCTCGTCACGCTCGACCACCTCGAGTTTGTCGACGACCGCTTCGGTACGCGCCCCGCGGCCGAGGTCTTCGGCTACCAGCCCGGCTGGGGCGTGCCGTCGTCGGCCGATCAGGACGAGATCCGGCGCCTAGCCGCGACAGCGCGCACGTGACAGCCGGTGCCCTCGGGCCCGCGCAGCGTGCCGCGGCTGGGTGCCAACGCCGTACAGGGTCTGTGGTCGGTAGAAGCAACCCTTGCCCTTGGGTCATACCCGTTAGCGTCCGCGCTGTCGGCCTCGTCCATCGGGGCGGCGAAGACGACTCGGTTTGACGACGGTCGTATTGCGGTGTCATCGCACGTTCGCGCTAACGACAGCCTGCATCAGACGAGCGCCGCAACAGGAGGTAGCGACGATTGCTCAGGTGTTCGAGTCGATGGGACCCGCGGGACCACGGACCGACGAGATGCGCAAGTTTCCGAGGACGCCTTGGCTCAGGGGCGCAAGTTCGACGGGAACGAAGGAACGCTCTATCTGGCCGATCCGACCGCGTGAAAGGCACTGATCATCAACCTCTCCCGTGACCGACCTGCAATGGACGCATTCCAGGCGTAGTCGAACGAGAAGGTCGATGAAGCCGAACAGCAGGGCGGAGCGAAGGTCTCAGCGCCCGATAGTTACACCGAGGTGACCGCTCTGCTGTAGCGAGGCGACGCTCGGCGCATTTGACAATCGTCGCTGCCGCCGTGGTGCGCGACCAACAACTCTGAGGCGGGAGAACCTGCGCCGGACTGCCTTGGCAGGGAGCGCCGATCGGCGCCGACGCACTCAGTCGCGCCGTGTCACGCAACGCGGCCGAGGTAGTACCAATCGCTCGCTACGCCACGAGTTGGACCGCAAAGATCATTCGTTGTCTGAGCCGGCGAGAGGGCACGCGGATGTGTGCCGTTCGGGGCGCCCCGCGGTGGCGGTTTGACACACGTTCGGTCCGTGCGTTCCCCGCTCCAGGGGCGGGCGCCGAGCGAACAGGCGGATGCGCGTCGGGGAACGTGCATAGGAACTAGAGCTAGCGGGCTACGAAGCCGCCGTCAACCGCGAGTGCGTGACCGGTGACGAAGCTGGCGCGCTCCGAACACAGCCATACCACGGCGTCGGCGATCTCGGTAGGTGTTCCGAGGCGTCCAACCGGCTCGGTCTCCAAGAGTTGATCTGCGACCGCCGCGTCCCCATGGGTAAAGCGCGTGATCATCTCGGTGTCGATCACCCCCGGGCATACCGCGTTGACCCGAATCCCTTGCGAGGCATACTCGAGCGCTGCAGTCTTGGTGAGCCCGAGGATCCCGTGCTTCGACGCGGTGTAGGCGGGAATCCCAGGGAACCCGACCAGTCCGGCGACCGACGAGTTGTTGACGATCACGCCCCCGCCATGGTCGAGCATCCGCGGTATCTCCTCACGCATACAGAAGAAGACTCCCGTGAGGTTGACCGCGATCGTGCGGTCCCAGTTCTCAACCGTGCAGTCGGCGGTCGGTGCTTGTACCCCCTCGATGCCGGCATTGTTGAACGCGAAGTCGAGTCGACCGAGTCGATCGACGGTCCCACGAACCAGGTCGGCGACACTGCTCCCGTCCGAGACATCGGCACGAATGAAGGTGGCCTCGACACCTAACCCTTCGACCTCGGTCGCTGTCGCTTCACCGCGCTCCACGTCAATGTCGGCGAGCGCAACGTGCGCACCCTCACGCGCGAAGGCCAGCGCCGCGGCGCGACCAATCCCCGCACTGGCGCCCGTGACCATCGCGACCTTCCCTTGCATGCTCGCCATAGCGACCCTCCTCGAATGACTCGACTTCCGCGCTGGCCTCGCTGCCAAGTCGCCGCGCTCCTGGCGCCCGCCGGACGCGGCTCCCCAGACGATGCTCCCCGCCACCCCGGCCCGGGAAGGACCAAACGTCCCGAACCTCTCAGGCGCGACTCACCCGCCGTGCCTGAGTGCCGGGTCCGTGCTCGTCCCGCCACCGCTGCCGACGCACAATCTGGCGACACGAGAGTCTTGCGTCGCTTCGTCGTTACCGGTCTCCTCATTGTGTTGACCGCGACAGGCGGATGTTCGAGTGGTTCGAAGAGCACGACCGGCAAGGTGACGACTGACACAACGGTGCGGGCGACGACGACCACGACAACGACGACGACGACGACGACGACAACGACAACGACAACGACAACGACAAGGACCTCGACGCCGGTGTCCACGGTCGATCCCGCCGCGCCGGGCGTTGTCGACGTCGACCTCACGGGTTCGGTGGCCCAGGTGGACGCGGCTCCTGACGCGATCGTGGCCACGTTCACAGCCGGGAGTGGGCCCGATCAGCTGGGATTCGTTGCCGGCCAGCAAGCCGCGCCCGTCAGGCCGGTCGGGTTGGCGCTCACCGCAGACGAGACCGCCGTGATCGTCGACGTCTTCAACCGACGGCTCGTGCGGGTCGCCGTGCCCGCGGGGACCCGCCAGCCGAGCGTGGCCGCGCCGGATCTTTGCAGTTCCCTCGGCACGGTCCGTCTCGGCCCCCAAGGAGTTCTCTACATCAACTGTCCGGAGGACGCAGCCTTTGGCCTCAACGCTTTCGGGACGGCCGGGCCCGATGCTGGTCGGCGGCTGGCCGGTCCCAGCGGACGAGGAACCGACCCCCTGGCCGCGCAGGGCAGCATCGTGTTCACCCCGACTGCCGCAGTCGACCAAGCGGGCAGCGCGCGACCCATTCCGTACGTGACCGCCACAGGCGCTGCGCTCCCGAACCCAAGCCTGCCTCCGGAGCCGACAGCAAGCTCGAACGGGTCGAGCACGCGCATCACTTACCAGACCGGGCCCGGCGCAGCCCTCCGCAGCTGGGACGTCGTACCTCCGAGCCCCGGTGGAGTCCTCCCGATTCTCCTCACCGCGCTGCCTGACGCAACCGTCGTCGCGGCCTTCTTGTACGGGGGCGGACTGCGCCTCATCATCGCTCGCCTCACGTCCCGGGGCGTCGCCCGAGCGGTCAGCTCCCCCCTATTCGCGCTCAGCTACTCGTCTGTGCAGGCAGACGCGACAGGCGCGTACGTCCTTGAGTCACAGGACCCGAGCGGCGCGTTTCGTCTCGTCCGCTACAGCCTCAGCGGTTAAGTGGTGCGTCACGTCCGCCGACAGGGCCGACCCGCGCCAGCGGTCGCACAGAACGACAGCCCGCGATCGCCCATCGACGGGCGCGGAACCGGCGATGCGGGCGTTCGACTTCGCCCCTGTGCTCGTTCACTGTTTGCTATTGGGTCGGGCGCGGGCGTGGCTCGGCGGCTCCTGTCGCGTTGTAACGTGCCGACCCGTGGAGGCTCAGGAAGCGCGACGCTGGCTTCTCGATCTTGAACACACGTTGGGCGAGATGGTCCGCCGCGACCGTGAGACCGAGATCGACGCGTCGACGCTCCAAGTGATCGAGGCCCTCATTGCAGCGGCCGAGGAACATCTCCTGCCGGGCGATCCCGTCGTCGAGAACGTCGACAAGTTCTTCTCTCCCGCGAGCATCGGGGGAGGTCTGCCGGTGCTCGCATCTCAGGTTGAGATCATCGTCGGCATGGTCGCTCGGGCCATGCCCCCACTGCCGCGCGAACATGGTCGTCCAATCATCTAGCAGGGTGCTGAAAAGCCCCGGTAGGTGCTCGCGATTGTGGTTGGGTTCGCTCATGCTGTGGTCACCGAGGTGGAGGTGGCTGATGCGTGGGATGCCTGAGCGGCAGATGGCGATGTTGACGTCGTTGAGTCCGGGGGATTTGATCCCGTCGGATCATCCGATCCGGCGGATCCGGGTGGTGGTCGACGCGGTGCTCGTCGAGCTCGATGGTGAGTTCGATGGGATGTACGCGTCGACGGGTCGGCCGAGCGTCCCGCCGGAGCAGTTGCTGAAGGCGACGGTGTTGATGGCGATGTACTCGATCCGGTCGGAGCGGGCGTTCTGCGAACGGTTGAGCTACGACTTGTTGTTCAAGTGGTTCCTGGATCTGCCGATCGACGCGAAGGCGTTCGACGCGACGACGTTCTCGAAGAACCGTCAACGCCTGTTGGATCATGAGATCGCGGACCAGTTCTTCGCCGCGGTGGTCGCCCAAGCGAAGCTGCGTCGTTACGTGTCGAGTGATCATTTCTCCGTCGATGGCACGCTGCTCGAAGCGTGGGCGTCGCACAAGAGCTTCCAACCCAAAGACGGCCCACCTGCTCCGCCGCCGCCGGGACGCAACACCGAAGTCAGTTTCCATGGGCAACGCCGCACGAATCAGACGCACGCGTCGACGACAGATCCCGAGGCACGCATGGCACGCAAGAGCAACGGGACCGCGGCGAAGCTCTCCTATACGGGACATCTGTTGATGGAGCATCGCAACGCGTTGTTGGTGGACATCGAGTTGAGTGAAGCGACCGGCTACGCGGAACGTGACACCGCACTCGAGATGCTCGCCCGTCTCCCGGCCACGAAACGACGCCGGACCGTCGCGGGCGACAAGGGCTACGACACCGCCGCGTTCGTCGCCGATGTCCGTGACCTCGGGATCACGCCGCACCTCGCGCCGAACACGACCCGTCAACGCTCCACGATCGATGGGCGCACCACCCGACATGCCGGCCATGCCACGAGTCAACGGATCCGGAAACGGATCGAGGAACCCTTCGGTTGGATCAAGACCATCGCCGGTGGACGCAAGCTCCGCTACATCGGTCGGGAACGCAACCGGGCCTGGTTCCTCATGACCGCAGCCGTCTACAACATCATCCTCCTCGTCGCGTCCTCGGCGACAGATCGTTGCCGGCTATGTGCGCACTTATCGAGCGCTCGTGCCGATCCGAGGGCCGCTGATCCGCGCGCCCTGGGCCGGTATTTGGTGCTACCCGCACGGCTCCGTCTCACCGAGCGTTCTGGGACACGGTTCGGTGAGGGCTGGTTCAACGCGTAACGGCGAATCGGTCGCCGCACAAACGGTGGCGCTCGTCATCGTGACTCCCCCGGTCGGCACATCTGGAACCTGCCGATGCGAACGGAGTCAGATGCGGTTCAGGGAATTGGAGTCGGTGGAACATTGCCTCACCTGGCCTAATTGCGCAAGGATGAGGCACGTGCCGCCACGAACGCGCTATGCGCCGGTGGGAGCAAGTCACGTCGCGTATCAGGTATCGGGCGATGGCCCCGTCGACGTGTTGTTCATTCCGGAGTTCGCGACGCACGTCGAGATGATGTGGGAAGAACCCCACTTCGTGCGGGTGCTCGAGCGTTTGCAGGCATTCGGCCGTCTCATCACGTTCGACAAGCGCGGCACCGGTCTCTCCGATCCGGTTGCCGTCGCTGATGCGACGATGGTCGAGAACTGGGTCGCGGACGCCGTTGCGGTGCTCGATGACGTCGGATCTCGGCGCGCAGCCGTGATCGCGGCAGGAGCCGGCGTGCCCGCGGCACTCATGCTCGCGGCGACGCATCCACGTCGCACCATCGCGTTGGCACTACTCAACGGGTGGGTCCGCCTAGCCCGGGCCGACGATTTCCCGATCGGACACCCGCCGGACATGCTCGAAGCCGTCCCCGATTACTTCAACAACACGTGGGGAACGGGTGACGGGCTGCGGTACTTTGCTCCCGATCTTGCGCGCGATCCTCGAGTGCTCGAGTGGTTCGGGCGCTACGAGCGCAACTCGACGAGCCCGGGTATGGCCGTTGCCGTCAATCGAGTCTCGAGCGAACTCGACTTGAGGCCCATCCTCACCTCGATCCAGGTGCCGACGTTGGTGATGCATCGCGAGCGCGACATGGTCTTGCCGTGTTCGCAAGGACGCTTCATCGCGGAGCACATCTCCGGTGCAGAGCTCCGCGTTCTTCCCGGTGAGTCACATGTCGTCTTCGGCCCCGACGCCGATGAGTGGCTCGACGAGGCGGAGGAGTTCATCACGGGTCGGCGCGGCGAAGAGCGGGTCAATCGCGTGCTCGCAACGATGCTCTTCACGGATCTCGTTGGGTCCACAGAGACCGCCGAGCGGCTCGGCGATGACCGATGGAAAGATCTCCTAGACCGGCACGACGCCGCGGTGCGCACCGAGATCGCGCGATTCTCTGGGAAAGAGCGGGAGACGACCGGGGACGGGTTCCTCGTGACATTCGCCGGGCCCGCGCACGCAATCCGGTGCGCCATGGCGACTGGCGCCGCTGTGCGCTCGCTCGGACTCGAGATCCGAGCTGGGGTCCACACCGGAGAAATCGAGCTTCGGGGCGACGGTATGGACGGGATCGGAGTGCACATCGCGAACCGCGTGATGGCCGCAGCCGGGCCGTCCGAAGTGATGGTGTCCCGGACGGTCGTCGATCTCGTCGCGGGTTCGGGCCTCGAGTTCGAGCCGCGTGGCGAGCACAAACTCAAAGGTGTCAGCGGTTCGTGGCAGCTGTACGCGCTGACTTGATGATCGGCTCGTCAGTAGTCATGTGACCCGGGCCGCGACAGCCGTGGGCCGGGGTCTCGCTCATGGAAAACACGCCACCTCCAAAGGTGCCTGAGCGCGAGCGGTCGTTGAGCCTGCAAAGTCGGCGGTGCCACCGGAGGTGGCGGACGCGGAGATGCGCACGGCGGGCCTTGAACCGCTGGGTCCCTACCCGGGAACCTTAGGAACTCACGCTGCGATCAGCCGGTGAATGCAGGCTGCGCGACCACTGGTGATGCTGCCGACGTCGGACCCACTGCCGTCGCAGGAGAGACGGCCACCACGTCAGGCGAGACGACGACGGGAGCCACGGCCGGCGGCGTCTCGCACGCTCCGACCGTCACCGTCCCGGCACCGGAGAACGCTGCGTTGTCGAACCCGTGGCCGTCGAACTCCTTGTCGGGGCCGAACGTCAACGTGACCGTCACGCTCTTGCCCATGACCATCTGGATCGTCACCGGAGCGGCATCACCGGGTGTGGCTTCGGTGTCCGGGAACAGGCGGGAGTCGCTGCCGGTGCTCACGGTGATGTCGGAACCCGGCCGGAGCGAGTCGTTGTTGACGATGTCGACCACGACGTCACAGCGCAAGCCGACGTCTGCGGCGGGCACCTGTTCAGTGCCGAGCACGAGCTGGCTGCCAGGTGGCCCGTACGTGCCGTCGGTCTTGTCGTAGCTCAGCGCGCCGGCGGGCAGCGCCAACACTCCGATCATGACGGCGGTGAGAAGCATCAGTCGTTTCACGGTTCGCCTCCGGTCGTCGCCAAGGATGCCCGCTAGCGAGTGTTACCGCGCGGATCTTCTTGCCAACCATCGTTCGCGGTCGAGAGTGCGTCGTACCCATCACCTCGCGCTGTGCGTGCACACGACCTCGTAGAGCGCGCGAGTGGCGCTCGGGAGTGTCTGCATTGGCGAGCGACGGGGCACCCTCTGACGGTTCGATGACCTTCGTCCGTATGCAACGCAAGATGTTCGGGCGCATCATGGCCAGATGAAGAAGTTGCTGATCACGGCCGTGGCAGTCGTTGGCCTCGGAGTTGTTCTGAAGCGCTTCGCCCCCAAGTTCGAGAATGTCGACTGGGAGCAGCGGTTCGCGCGGATGCCGGACCGCTCGCCACGGAGGTGGATGTTCCGCAACATCAGTGGAATCCGCGACAACACCGAGCGCATCATCGAGCTGCTTGAGATCCGAGCCTCCGAGCAGGCATCGGAGCGGGTCGAGGAGGGCCCGCCTGAGATCATCGACGCGGCCCACCAAGAAGCCGCGTACCCAGCCGACGAGACCGACGAGGCCTGACTACTCGAGCACCATCGGCGTGAGAACGGACCGCGCTACTCGAACGTGCCGCGCTCGACGATCGAACGTGGTTCCACCGCTGATGGTCCAGGCAATCGCGTCCGGGGGCAGCAGTTCCTTGCAGCGGCGGTCGAAGGCGGCGAGTTCTTCCTCCATGAGGACGTTTCGCCAACGGCCGTTGGTGGCCTTGTACAAGAACGTGTCGGCGCCGCCGATGAAGCCGCGATCGAAGGTACCGATGTCATCGCTGCGTCGCTTCATCGAGGCGAACGTGCAGCTGTCCACGAGATCCTGCCACCGCTCCTCGTCCACGGACACGCCGAGAAAACCTGCCACTCGTCGCATCTCGCGGTCGAGATCAGCCTGCATGTCGTTGTAATGGGCGAACAACACGTTCCGTTCTCCGCGGTGGGCCCAGAACGACGCCACATGCTCGAACCACAACGGGTACTCGTAGAGCCAATACGCGAAGAACTCATGCACGTCGTCCACCGGAGCCGCACGCGCCTGGATGCCGTCTTCTGCCGCGGTCACGGCCAGGTGCTGGAGCAGCTCGGGGCGCATGTTGCGCATGTGATTCCAGTACGACATGAAGGCGTCGCGGCCATCACGGCCGACCACGATGTAAGACGCGGTCGGATACCAGGGGATGCCATCCGCAGGCGTGTGGGTCTTGAGGGAGCGGCGATGCGTCTGCGCATCAAGTCGTGCGATGACCCCGTCGATCGGTTCGAACCGAGCGTCGATCCACGGGGCAATCTCGGTCACACGCCCCGGTGCGCCGTCGGGGAACAGCAACGCCACCACCATCGCCTGCATCCACGTCGTACCGCACTTCGGCGGCGTACACACAAAGATGTCTCCCGCACGAGACGCGAAGTCCTGCCACCGTCGATTGTCGAAGACGATATGGCGATAGTCGCGCTTGATTGGTCGTTCCACCGCCGCTCTTCCCACGCTCTGTCCCCTCATCGTCGTAACTCACCCGGCTGCGAACTCGTACCGATTGCCCCCCGGTAGAAGTCCGTGTTGCCAGGTAGCAGGACCGCACAGATCGGTGACCGTCAGAGCACCTTTATGCCCGAGAACTTCTTCGCCTTCCGTCAGCGCGCTTCGAGCACGACCACCGGGATCGTCCGGTCAGTGCGCGTCTGGTAGACGTCGTAGCCGCCCTTATTGACCTCGTTGGCCCTCCCCCAGATGCGCGCCCGCTCCTCGCCTTCGGCCACGCGCGCCCGCACCGGGATCCGTTTCCGGCAGATCTGGATCTCGACGTCGGGATTCGCGGTGAGGTTGTGGAACCAGCCCGGGTGCTTCGGATCACCGCCCTTGGAGGCGATCACCGCGTAGTTGTCGCCGTCGCGCACGTAGAGCAGCGCCGAGGTGCGCGGTTCGCCGGTCTTGCGTCCGACCTGGCGAAGCAGGAGCATTGGTCGGCCGCCGACGCTCGCGCCGATCCGCCCATCGGACTTCTCGTACAGCCACTGGTGTGCAGTGAGGCCGATCCGCTCCATTGTCGAGATCATGACCGCACCCTAGAAGTAGCAGAGGCACAAGTCACCCTGTGCGCCCGGATGTGTCGATCGGGACGGCCCGGAGAGGCGAGCGCGCGAACATTCGGTGCGCCGATCTGTGCTCAGCCCGACCTGCAGTGGCGCCGATTCGTGGCGGCTCTCACCGGACTTCGTCTGGGAGTACCGCGCGCCCGCCGGCTGGAGGTCATGTCAGCTTCATGATCGCTTCTTCGTGCTCGGGTCCGCCGCGAACCGTGAGCACGACGTTCCCGGTCTTCTGCTGGGTCTCGACGTACCGGGTTGCCTCGACGATCTGCTCCAGCGGGTAGCGCCGATCGATCACTGCGCGGTACTCCCCCGACTCCATGCGTTCCTTGATGAAGCGCACGTCCTGCTTCGTGTACTTGGGGAGCGGGAACAGCACCTTCTGGTGGCCGAGCCGCGAGGTCCACAGGGCGAGCGCCGGGTTCTGTGACAGCGGACCGAGGTCCGTCGACATGTACACACCGTCCGGCTCCAGAGCGGCGCGGCACCGACCGAACGACAGCTTGCCGACCGCGTCGAATACGACGTCGTACCTCCGGCCCTTCATCGTGAAGTCTTCCCGGGTGTAGTCGATGACGGTGTCGGCGCCGAGCGAGCGGACGAGATCGAGGTCCTTGGCGCTGCACACGGCGGTGACCTCGGCTCCGAAGTACCTCGCGAGCTGCACCGCGGCGGTGCCGATGGATCCGGACGCGCCGTAGACGACGATGCGTGACCCGGCGCGGAGGTCGGCGCGTCGGAGGTAGCTGAGCGCGAGGATCGCGCCGTCGCAGACCGCCGCGGCCTCGTCGAACGTCGCGCTGGCGGGCATCGTCGCGATCGCTGCGTCCTGCCGCACGCACACGTACTCCGCGTGTGCGCCGAAGACGTCGGCATTCACACCGAAGACGCGATCACCGGCGACGAACTCCGTGACCGCGGCACCGACCGCCTCGATCTCGCCGGCGAACTCGGTCCCGAGGATCGGCTGCTTCGGTCGCAGAAGACCACCAAAGAGGCGAACGAAGAAGGGCTCGGGCTTACGGAATCCGCAGTCGGTCCGGTTCACCGTCGTGGCGTGCACCGCGACCAGCACCTCGTTGTCCGTCGGTGTCGGGCGCTCGACGTCTTCGAGGTGCAACACATCGGGCGGACCGTACCGCCGGTGCACCACGGCTCTCATTCGGTTCACGGCAAAGATCCTTCAAAGGAGAACGGCGCCCACGAAAAGCAAGGCGAAGATCGTCAACACGACGAGACAGATGTTGAACCAGATGACGCCCGTGCGGAGCGCCAGCCAGCGCTGTCCGATCAGCAAGTTGAGAGGAAAGTCGACCAGACACACCGGACGGCCGTCATCCTGCCACGCTACTGGCGACCGACAGGCCGCCCGCTCACGCAGTCGTGCCGTTCTGCGCTCGCCCTGACCGCGGTTCCTCAAACGTTCGGTGCGCTGCTATGTGCGCTAACAGGGTGCGCGAGATCAGGCAGATCTGGCGTCAGTCACAGCGCCTCAGGTCGAGCAGGTCGTTACGCCCAGTCTTCAGTGGAGCGGCAGTGGGCCGCTCGATGCCCGATCGGGCCATCGGACGGTATCGGGCTATTCCGCGACCAGGATCACCAGAGTCTCGGGCATGACTCCGTCGTATGCCATCGCCTCGGCGGCCGCCTCGGTTTGCATGGCAGCCGTGAAGGCATCGAGATCGGGCACGTCCATGACAACAGCGACGTGGTTCGGGTTCTGCGGGTCGACGAACGTCCTGATATTGGTGACGCCGAGGGGACCAAAGAGCTCTTCCCGCTTTGGGGAGGAGATCCAATGGTCTTTGCCCTTCGAGATGTCGTGGTGCCCGACGATGGTCGGCATTGGTTCCTCCTCGAATGTCGTGAACTCGGCGACGGGTGAGCCCGGCTGAGCGACGATACCCTCATCGACGCCGCTCAGGAACGGCTCCTCACGGGTTCCGAGCTTGCGCCATGCTCCAGACGTGCAAGTACCCGCGCGGGAGCGGTGTCGCTATCGGCACCCCGAGCGTGCTCTGCCTCGACCGGCGGGCGTGCGAGCCAGACTGCTGCCCTGATAGGTGCGCGCGCTACGCCATCGTGAACGACGCACAGATCCGTGTCAGCTCAGCTTGTGTGTGTGGGGAGGGCGATGGGAGGCTCCCTTAACGGTCGGCGACGACTGGCCGAATGGGCGTGTGAGGGTTCGATGACCTTCGTCCCTATGCAGCGCCTGTCTTCGGTTGCACGATGGGCGAGATGAAGAAACTGATCTTCGCGGCCGCTGCATTCATCGGGTTCGGCGTTGTCGTGAAACTCTTTGCTCCCAAGCTCGAGAAGGTCGACTGGGAGGCGAGGTTCGCGAGGATGCCGGACAATGCGCCACCCAAGTGGATGTTCCGCAACATCAGTGAAATCCACGACAACAGCGAGCGCATCATCGAGTTGCTCGAGACCCGAGCCTCCCAGCAGGCATCGGAGCCAGTCGAGGAGGGCCCGCCGGAGATCATCGATGCGGCCCTCCAAGAAGCCGCGTACCCAGCCGACGAGACCGACGAAGCCTGACTGCTCGAGCACCATCGGCGCAAGAACGGACCGCGCTCCCAGCGCACGCGATGCGTCGCGCGTTTGGTGCGCGCAATTTCTGTGCACGGATCGCGAGCGCCGAGCCGCCGATCTGTCGTCGAGCATCTTGGGGACGTGCCGCACCCATGCCACGGTTACGCGTGGTTACCTGCTGATTCGCTGGGCATTCTCGATTCAGTAGATCCGGAAGCTCTCCGGAACATCTCGCAGGGCCCCCGCTTGGCGGTCGTGCGGCGGTCCGGATCCTGGATCGCACACGATCACCGCTCGGTCGCCCTCGTAGCTGACCCGAAGGCGTCGAGGGCACCCGAGGCACCACTGGACATCGATCTCGCCGCGGAGCGGGCACACGAGGTATCCCTCGCTGTCCTCGTGAAGTTCGACAATTCCCACGCGACACCCCGCCTTCGCCATCCGTCGGTTCGTCCAGCTTCGTCCGCGGTGGAAGCAACGAACAGGGTCCATGGTCCCAACACGGGAACAACGACTGAGCACTCGGGCGATTACCCGAGCCGCTCTGCACACGGCATCAGTTATGGCCTACGCCAAACGGAACAAGCCTTACGGCAGTACGAAGGCGGATGCAGTTCTTCGGCCGGCACCAAGTCTTGCGACCTGAGGTGGCGCAGCCAGCGCATCTCGCCCGCTCTGCGCTCGTTCCGCGGCGATCTACGTCGCACAGATCAGCGAGACGCGCGACAACCACGCCACAGGGATCATCACTGATCTGCGCTCCCGTGACGACGGTTCGGTGAACGTTCGGTTGCGTCGTTCTGTGCGCGGCAGGGTGCGCGCGATTGGCAGATCTGGCACGGCGGCGGCTTGCTGACCTTGTTGTCTCGCGCGAGGACGGATCGCCGTTGGTGCTGGCCCTCGTCTTATGTCGCGGGCTGGATGTTCTGGTTGAGATGGAAGAGATTGTCGGGGTCGTACTCGGCTTTGATCGTGGCCAAGCGTTCGTAGTTGCGCCGGTAGTTGGCCTTGATGCGGGTCTGATCGTCGCCGTCCATGAAGTTGATGTAACCGCCCTCAGCCGAGTAAGGCTCGAGTGCCTCGTAGTAACCGCGGACCCAGGCGATGTTCTTGTCGTTGTCGGCGGGGTTCTCCCACATGCCGGCGATCACGGGCGAGTAGTCGACATCTCGGTAGGCAAACGCGGTCTCGTCGGCACCGACGCGCTGCACTGCCCCGTTGATCGGGTAGAGGTGCACGGCGCACTGAATCGCCGGGACCCGTGCACCGTGCTCCATGTGCACCGCAATGGCTTCGTCGCTGAGGTCGCGGGCAAAGCTCGCTTTCCAGTAATGCTGAAGCCCAGCGGGGAGCAGCGGATCGAACAATGTGTTGAGCGCCGGATAGGGCATCGGACCGACATGGGAGCCAACCGGTTCCACAACGTCGAGGAACGGCTTGATCATCTTCTCGCCCTGGTCGGGTGCACCGGCCCAGCACGGCACCGCGAGACAGACATTCTTGAAATGCCATTCCTCGGGCAAGAACGGGAGCGGCGGCGCCATATGGAAGCCGACGAAGCCGCCCAGCTCCTCGGGCGACTCAGCAATGTACTGGCGGTAGAAACGCAGCACTTCGTCAGCTCGGTCGACGGGGTAGGCGATCGGACCGCCATAGATGTCCGCGACCGGGTGCAGGCGGTACTCGAACGTGGTGACGACACCGAAGTTGCCGCCCCCTCCCCGCAAGGCCCAAAACAGATCTTCGTTTTCGTTCTCGCTGGCGGTGACCACCTGTCCATCGGCGGTGACGACTTCAGCGGACACGAGGTTGTCGCACGACAGTCCGTACTTGCGCGAGAGGTATCCGATGCCGCCACCGAGCGTCAACCCTGCGATCCCGGTCGAGCCGATTATGCCCCCGGTCGTCGCAAGGCCATACGCGTTCGTAGCTTGGTTGAAACCTGCCCACGTACACCCACCGCCAGCACGCACGGTCTGCGCGTCCGTATTGACCACGACATCTTGGAGGCCGCTCAGATCAATGACCAACCCGCCGTCGTTGGTACCGAAACCGGGCGCGCTGTGCGCACCACCACGGACCGAGAGATCGAACCCCTGCGCGCGGGCCACGCCGATTACCGCGGCCACGTCCGCCGGCCCCGCGCAACGAACCACCGCCGCCGGGTGCTTGTCGATCATGCCGTTGTAAACCTTGCGAGCTTCCTCGTACTCGGCATCTCCCGGACCAACGAGCTCACCGTTGACCTGCGTACGCAGCGCGTCGATGGCAGACATGCTCATGCTCCGCTCCTTAACAAGAGGTGACGAACTCTGTCCCGTTTGGAGTGTGAGCGTCCACAACGCACCCTGCAATCGGCTTGCGTTCCACTTGCATCCACCGCGACCACTTCGGCCAACTCACCGAGGCCGTCTCCCCAGGAAGCGGCGACCCTCCGATCGGTAGCACGCCGAGCGGCATCAGTTCGGTGCGCGCCTATACGTCCCTGATTTGAGTCCGGATCATTGCCACGTTCTCGTCTGTGAAGTCTGCGTCAGTCATGCCGTGGACGCCGCGTCCGTGCTCGGCGGCCGCCGCCATCGCCTCTTCGTCGCTGGCGCCGCGCATGACGCCGGAGCAGTCGGGAAAGAAGCCGACCTCAGCGCACCGAATCTCCTTCATCGCCACCCCTCTCGAACGTTCGTCACCGAGCATCTCGCGCGGCCGTTCCAGCGGCGTCCAACTGATATTCCGGGACACGTGTGCCGGAACGTCCACGCTCGTCCTCGCGACCCGAAATGTAAAGAGAAACTTGCGACCGACACCGAATGCCCGGTAGAGGTGCGCGGTGCCACCGGCGGCGACGCACAGATCCGCGATTGTCCGGCGCTCCGGCTCCGCGTGCGCGTGATGTGCCTGATGGGTGATTGGTGTGGACGTCGAGCGTGTGCTCGTAGCGTCCTGGGCGCTGGGGACGGCCCCGAACTCGGCCGCAATTCGGGGTTTGAAAGAAGCGACGAACCGATTTGAGCGACCGGACACGCGAATTGCCTCGTGACCTGCCCAAACGTTGCAAGTATGGCAACGACCCGTGGACCTTCGGGGACGGCTTTCAAACCCTTCTCATGTAACACGCCTCGCCCACGTCAGGTCGCGCCGACGAGGAAGCGCTCGAGATTGTCGCGCATGATGCGGCGCACCTGATCGGGCGAGAAGCTAGAAAGCTGGGCGTCGGCGTACGCCGCCGGAAACGCCAGGCCCTCGCCGTGGGGGAAGTCGGAACCGAAGACGATCGGTTCGATGCCGACCTCGGCCACGACCCGCTGCACGTTCTCCTCCGGGAACGGCGCCACGACGAAGTGCTGGCGGAAGATCTCTGACGGTCGCCGGTCGAGACGCCCGGTGTCCGAGAAACTCGCCTTGCGCCCCATCAGGAACGCGTGGTCCATCTTGCGAATGGTGTACGGCACCCACACGGTGCCCTGCTCCGACAGGCAGACCTGCATGTTGGGGAAGCGACCGAAGAAGTTCTGCAGCACCAGCGCCGACGTGAGCTCCATCGCGGGACGGTCGCCCCAGTAGTTGACCCACTGGAACGCGTTGAACTCGAAGAAGACCGCGTCGGGGTCTTCCGACCAGTCGGCGCTGTACTTCTGGTAGTCGGTACCACCGAGGTGCACCGCGAGCCGCACGCCCGCCTCGTCGCAGATGCTCCAGAAACGGTCGAACACCGGATCGGCGAGCGAGCGGCCGCCGAAGGGGTTGTCGCGCCCGCCGTGCGCGTGGCCGGACTTGGTCTGGATCACGTTGGCGCCCTGGGCCATCACCAGCTCGAGCTCCTTCACCGCGAGCTCCGGATCGGCGAACGAGATGTAGGGCGGGAGCCACATGCGGCCCTCGGAGATGAAGCCGACCTCTTCGTGCATCCAGCGGTTGAAGGCGCGGATGTTGGCGTAGAGCGCGTCGATCCGGTCGGCGAACTCGAACTCGATGTCGTGGGCGGCGGCGGGGAACATGAGCGCCTTGTCGATGCCCTGCTCGTCCATGAGCGCCAACCGCAGGTCGCGGTTGCCGAATGCCTCCGCCCGGCTGCGGAACCCCTCGATGAACTCCTCGCGCTCCGCGTCGGAGAGCCCCTTCAGCGGGTTGAGTCGGTTCAGGAGCATCCCCGGCACGACGTCGAGCTCGGCGTCACCACCGGCGGGCGCGAACATGCGGCCCACCCCGACGTTCGTCGTGTCGCCGAGCATCTTCTCGAGCTCGTCGCCCGAGAACGTGACCTGATTCGATGCTGTCGACGTGAACTTCGACGGCCGGCCCGCGAACAGCTGGATCTGTGATCCATCGGGCGAGACCACGTGGCGGATGGCGAGGTCGGCCTGGTCGGGATCGATGTAGCGCTCGAAGCAGTCGGGCGGCTCGTTGAAGTGGTTGTCAGCGTCGTTGATGCGGTAGTCGAGCTCGGGCATACGGCTCTCCTCGCCTCCACGCGCGTGCGTCAGCGCGCCGCGTGATGAACTGTAACGTCAGACGTTGCGGCGGTACCGGCCGCCGACCTCGAACAGCGCCTGCGTGATCTGCCCGAGCGAGCAGCCGCGGACGGCATCCATCAGCACGGCGAAGACGTTGCCCCCGTCGAGCGCGGTCTGCTGCAACCGATCGAGCATGCGATCGCGCTCGTCGGCATGGCGGGACTGGAAGTCCCGGAGGCGCCGCAGCTGGTCCTGCTTCTCGGCGTCGTCGGAGCGCGCCAGCTCGTGCACCTCGTGCTCGGGCTCGTCGTCGGGGTTGCGGAACGTGTTGACGCCGACGAGGGGAATGGTGCCGTCGTGCTTCCCCGTGCTCGTACAGGAGCGACTCGTCCTGGATCCGGCCTCGCTGGTACCCGGTCTCCATCGCGCCGAGCACGCCACCGCGTGCGGAGATCGCTTCGAGCTCGGCGAGCACCGCTTCCTCGACGAGATCGGTCAGCTCGTCGACGACGAAGCTACCCTGCAGGGGGTTCTCGTTCATGGCGAGGCCCCACTCGCGGTTGATGATGAGTTGGATGGCGAGCGCGCGCCGCACCGACTCGGACGTCGGCGTGGTCACCGCCTCGTCGTACGCGTTCGTGTGGAGCGAGTTGGCGTTGTCGTAGATCGCGCACATCGCCTGCAGCGTGGTCCTGATGTCGTTGAACGCCATCTCCTGCGCGTGCAGCGACCGCCCCGACGTCTGGACGTGGTACTTGAGCTTCTGGCTCCGTTCGTTGGCGCCGTAGCGGTCGCGCATGGTGATCGCCCAGATGCGACGAGCGACGCGGCCGAGGACCGTGTACTCGGGATCCATGCCGTTCGAGAAGAAGAAGCTGAGGTTGGGGCGAAGTCGTCGACATCCATCCCGCGGGCGAGGTACGCCTCGACGTACGTGAACCCGTTCGCGAGCGTGAACGCGAGTTGCGAGATCGGGTTCGCGCCGGCCTCGGCCATGTGGTAGCCGGAGATCGAGACGCTGTAGAAGTTCCGCACCTCGTTGGCGATGAACCATTCCTGCACGTCGGCCATGCACCGCAACGAGAACTCGGTCGAGAAGATGCAGGTGTTCTGGCCCTGGTCCTCCTTGAGGATGTCGGCCTGCACGGTGCCGCGGACGCGAGCGCAGCACCTCGCTCGGGTCGAGCTCGGGATGCTGGTCGATCGCGGCGTTGAGGTACATCGCGAGGATCGTCGGCGCCGGACCGTTGATCGTCATCGACACCGACGTCGTCGGATCCACGAGGTCGAACCCGTCGAACAGCACCTTCATGTCGTCGAGCGTCGCGATCGACACGCCCGAGTTCCCGACCTTCCCGTAGATGTCGGGCCGCTCGTCGGGATCGAACCCGTACAACGTCACCGAGTCGAACGCGGTCGACAGACGGGTCGCCGGCTGGCCCTCGCGCGAGCAGATGGAACCGGCGGTTCGTCCGGGCCGGACCACCCTCTCCCGCGAACATCCGCGCCGGATCCTCGCCCTCGCGCTTCAACGGGAACACGCCTGCGGTGAAGGGATACCGGCCGGGAAGGTTCTCGTCGCCGGACGAACCGCAGCAACTCGCCGTCGTCGTCGAAGCGGGGTACCGCCACTCTCGGCACCGACGTCCCCGACTGCGACGTACGCACCTCGCCGGCGACCGCATCGACCGCCGTCGGGCCACTCGTCGAGCAGCGGATCGCGATCCGGAAGGTGCGCCGCGACGTCGACCCCGAGCACGTCCTTCGCGGTCAGCAGGTGCTGGCGGCGCCGGGCGAGCGCAACCCGCTCGTCGGTCTGCGGCGTGATACCCACGCACGGTCTCCGCGACATCCGCGAGGTACCGCTCACGCGCCGGCGGGACGATGACCGTCGAACCGGTCGACACGTCCGTGTCGACCCGCGCCAGCGAGCCGCGCGGCAGATCGAGCGCCGACCGCAGGTGCTGGTAGACCGCGGTCACCCCGTCGTCGTTGAAGCGCGCCGCGATCGTGCCGAACACCGGGACCTCCGGCCGCTCGCGCGCCAGTCTGCCGGCGCACGTCGCGGAATGCGTCGGGCCCGCCCCGGCGGTCCGACTTGTTGATCGCCACCGCGTCGGCGATAGTCGAGCATGTCGATCTTCTCGAGCTGACTCGCCGCCCCGAACTCCGGCGTCATGACGTAGAGCGACACGTCGGAATACGGCACGATGCCCGCGTCGCCCTGCCCGATCCCCGGGGTCTCGACGATCACCAGATCGAACCCGGCGGCCTTGCAGGCGTCGATCGCGCCGGAGAGGGCCTCCGGCACCTCGCCCTTCGACGAGCGGGTGGCGAGTGACCGGAAGAACACGTTCGGCACGCCGATCGAGTTCATCCGGATGCGGTCGCCGAGCAGCGCACCGCCACCCTTCCGCCGCGTGGGATCCACGGCGATGATCGCGACCCGCAGCTTGTCCTCCTGGTCGCGCCGGAGCCGGTTCAACAACTCGTCCGTCAGCGACGACTTCCCGGAACCACCGGTTCCGGTGATGCCGAGCACCGGCACGTCACGCGCCGGGCTCGGTACGTCGACCGGGACACCCGCCTCGACGCACGTGATCGCACGAGCCAGCGCGCGATGGCTGCCGTCGAAGGGCACGGGCGAACGCTCGAGCGCGACGTCGCATGCCTCGAGCATCGAGAGGATCATCCCGTCGAGGCCGAGACGCTGCCCGTCCTCCGGCGAGAAGATGCGCGTGACCCCGTAGGCATGCAGCGCGTCGATCTCGGACGGGATGATGACGCCGCCGCCGCCGCCGTACACCTTGACGTGGCCGTAGCCCTCGTCGCGGAGGCGATCGACGAGATACTGGAAGTACTCGACGTGCCCACCCTGGTACGAGCTCACCGCGACGCCGTGCGGATCCTCCTCGACGACCGCCGCCACCACGTCGTGCGACCGACCGGTTGTGCCCGAGGTGCACGACCTCCGCGCCGTGGCGCTGGAGCAACCGTCGCATGATGTTGATCGACGCGTCGTGGCCGTCGAAGAGACTCGCGGCGGTGACAAATCTCAGCGGCATTACTAGGACATCCTAGTAATGCCGCACCTTCTCCAGCAAGCGGTAGAGCTGCGCGACTTCCCGCTCCGAGAGGCCGATGTCGGCGAACACCTCGTCGTTCAGCACCTCCGTCGCCCGTTCGACCGCCCGGCGGCCGGCCCGGGTGATCACCGCCAGGGTCGTCCGTCCGTCGGTGGGGTGCCGGTGGCGCTCGACGAATCCCTGGCGCTCCAGTCGGTCGACCGCGCTCGTGATGCTCGTGGGATGGACCTGGAGGCGAACCCCCAGCTTGCCGAGCGGCAGCTCACCGTGCCGCGTGAACGCGAGCAGCCGCAGCAACTCGAAACGCGCGAACGTGAGGTCGAACTCCGCCAGTCGCTCGTCGACCCGCGCGAGCAGGACCTGCTGCGCCCGCATGATCGACGTCACCACCGCCATCCCCGGCGCGGCGTCGACCCATCCGTGCTCCTCCCACTGGCGACGCGCCTCTGCGATCGGATCCACGCGCACGAGACTACGTTTTCGGCACGCGAACGAGGAGCGGCCATGAGCTTCGACTACGTCGTCATCGGTGCCGGCTCGTCCGGTTGACCCCTCGCCAACCGGTTGACCGCGGATCCGCGCATCAGCGTCCTGCTGCTCGAGGCCGGACCGAAGGATCGGAGTCCCCTCATCAAGATGCCGAAAGGGTTCGGCAAGCTGCAGGGCAATCCGAAGTTCGCGTGGCACTTCCCTCAGCGACCGTTCGCGCCCGACTACCAACAGGAGACCTGGGCGCGCGGCAAGGTGCTCGGCGGATCGAGCGCGATCAACGGGATGATCTACAACCGCGGGAGCCGGGCCGACTTCGACCACCTCGCCGACCTGGGCTTGAAGCACTGGTCGTGGGACCAGGTCGTGTCCGCGTACCGCGAGATCGAAGACAACGCCCTGGGTCCGTCGGCGACGCGCGGAAGCGGCGGACCGCTCCACGTCTCTCAGCTTCGCGACGCCGATCCGGTCTGCGACGAGATCATCGCGGCCGGCGGGAACCTCGGCTGGCAGATGGTGGATGACTACAACGAGTCCGACGCGGAGCGCATCGGCTACGCGATGTGCACGATCAAGAACGGCGAACGCGTGAGCGCGGCGCGCGCGTTCCTGCACCCGATCCTGGATCGGCCGAACCTGACCGTCGAAACCGGCTCGCTGGCGGTGGGGCTGCTGCGCGACGGTGATCGCGTCGTCGGCGTCCGAGTTCGTCGCGGCGGTGTCGAGGAGGACCGATACGCGGCTCGGGAAGTCGTCCTCAGTCTCGGGAGCGTGTCCACCCCCCTGCTCTTGCAACGCTCGGGAATCGGTCCGCCCGACGTCCTCCGGAGCGCGGACGTCGACGTCGTCGTCGACAGCCCTCGGGTCGGAGCCGGGATGCGCGAACACCGATGCGTCGCGTTCCACTTTCGGCTCAAGGAGAACATCGGGTACAACAAGCTCCTCAGCACGATGCCGAGGCAGGCGTTGACCACGCTCAAGTACTTCGCCACCAAGAAGGGGCCGATGGCAACCCCGGCCTACGACATCGTCGCGTTCGGGAAGAGCCGGAGCGACGCCGATCGTCCTGAGTTCCAGCTCCTGGCCACGCCCCTCTCACTGGCGACGACCAACCTCAAGAAGCCGACCCTCGAACGTGAGCCCGGCATGCAGTGCATCGGCTACGTGCTGCGACCGGAGAGTGAGGGGACGATCACGATCACGTCGGGAGATCCTGATGTCGACGCCGACATCGTGCCGAACTACTTCGGAACCCCCTACGACCGCGAAGTCGGCGCCAGCCTCTGCCGCGCGATCCGCAAGCTCTTCGGCACCGAACCGATCGCGTCGTACATCGGCCACGAGACCCAACCCGGTGCTCGGATCGACGACGACGACGACGAAGCGATGATCGAGGCGCAGCTCACCTCCGGGTACTACGGATACCACTCGGTCGCGACGGTGACGATGGGCACGGACGAGACGTCGGCGCTCGATCCCGAACTACGAATGCGCGGCGTCGACGGCCTGCGCGTGGTGGACACGTCGGTGGTTCCGACCATGGTGTCGGGCAATTGCAACGCACCCATGATGGCGTTCGGTTGGCGCGCCGCAGATCTGATCCTGGACAGTCGTTGAAGGTGGCGCACAACGCGACGTGGCAACATGACGCTCAGAGCGCGGGCGCTCGGAGCGTCCACCGCTGAAGGGGGAGCCATGGAGAAGGTCGTCCTCGTCTCGGTCGACGGACACGCCGTGATGCCGCCCGAGCGCTGGCAGGAGTACCTCGAGCCGGAGTTCCACGACCACCTTCCCGAGGTGGCCAAGGAGCTCGACGTCTTCACCAAGTCGATGACGTTGCTCAACGATCTGACCCTCGACGCGGCAGCCGACGTGTTCGACAAGGAACGCGCCTACCGGTCAGGGCAGTGGCGAGGCCTCTGGGACGCCGACATCCGGCTCGCGGAGATGGACCGCGAGGGCGTCGCGGCCGAGTTCGTCTTCCAGGGCGATTTCCGAGCGCCCGAGCTGGGCTTCAACACCATGAACGGCACCCATCCGCTCGATTTCGTCGACGCCGGTGTGCGCGCGTACGACCGGTGGCTCGCCCACGAGTTCGGCGCGTCCTCCGACCGGTTCCTACTGGTGGGCGCCAGTGGTACGTACACCGACCTCGACGCCACGCTGAAGGAGATCAACTGGATCGCCGACCATGGCTTCGTCGGCCAGTTCGCGCCCGGATTCTGCTGGTTCGAAGGCATGGCGCCCTACTACGACGACTTCTACGAGCCCCTGTGGTCGCGCTACGAGGAACGCGGCCTCGCCCTCGTGGTGCACGGCGGCTTCGGGTTCGACCAGGGTTTCGCGTACAGCTCGGTCGAAGCAGCCATCGCCGAGGTCGATCAGAGCGGCGGCGACGTGATGGACCTCGCGGCGGCGCTCGGTCGCGGCGTGTTCAACGAAGACTTCTTCTCCGACCTGCGCTGCCGGCGCGCCTTGTGGCAGTTGATGCTCAGCGGTGTGTTCGACCGCCATCCCGGCCTCAAGGTGATGATGACCGAGGTACGGGGCGACTGGGTTCCCGCGACCCTCCGTCGTCTCGACGCGCTCTACGAGGAGCACCGCGCCGACCTTCCGGGGAAGCGGCGACCCAGCGAGTACTGGCCGACGAACTGCATGGCCGGCCTGTCGTTCATGCACAAGTCCGAGGTCGAGATGCGCGCCGAGATCGGGGTCGACACGATCAGCTTCGGCCGTGACTACCCGCACACGGAAGGTACCTGGCCGAACACGCTCGACTACCTCAACGCACTGTTCTCCGGAGTGCCCGAGGACGACGTCCGCAAGATGCTCGGTGAGAACGCCATCCGATTCCTCGGCCTCGACCGGTCGAAGCTCGCCGCGGTCGCGGAACAGGTCGGCTTCACCATCGACGCGATCACGGGCCCTTCTGCCGTCGACGCCGCGCTGCTCGGTCACCTCCAGGATCGGTGCGGATTCGCGAAGCCGGCCGAAGGCGCCTCGCGCATCCACGAGATCGAGGACCTGCTGCGCGACGACGTCGTGGCGATCGGAGCCACCGTCGATGCGTGACGCCGGGCGGCTCCTGGTGTTCTCGGCCGACACCCATGTGGGACCGCACCCGGGCCACCTCCGGCCGTACTGCCCGAAGCAGTACCTCGACGCGTACGACGACTTCGTCGCCCAGTGGGGCGAGACGTACAACGAGATGTTCGAGGCGCGCGCGTTCTCCGACGAGTACTGGGTGGGTCGGCGGAGGAACGGGCAGACCGCCGGTCACTACGACCCGCACGCGTGGATGCGCGACATGGATCGCGACGGCGTCGCCGGTGGCGTCATCTTCCACGACAGCCTCAACGGTCAGCCGATGCCGTTCGACCTCATGAACACGTTGGGGAACGGCATCCCACTTCCCGAGGCGCGGGAGCTCGCGGGCGTCGGCCGGCAGATGTACAACCGCTGGCTCGCCGACTTCTGCACCGCCACCGGCGGCCGCGGTCTCGGTCTCGCCCAGCTCCCGTTCTGGGACGTCGACGCGAGCATCGCCGAGCTCGAGTGGTGTGCGGACCGCGGGCTCGGGGGCGTCAACTTCCCGTCACCCGGACAGCCGGGCATGCCCCAACCCGGACATCCCGATCTCGAGCGCTTCTTCGCCGCCTGCGCGGGGCTCGACATGACGTTGGCGACGCACATCGGCGCGGTGCCGCAGCAGGAATACGGCGACCCGACGGGTGAGGCCACGTTCCACTTCGGGCTCCTCGACTCCGGCGAGTGGGGCGTGCGCACCGTCTACCAGCTCGTGATCTTCGGCGTCTTCGAGCGGCACCCGGCTCTCAAGCTCGTGCTCACCGAGGTGCCCGGCGTGTTCTGGGACGAGATGTGCCTGCGGATGGACTCACTGCACGAATCGCCGATTCGCCGCCGGGAGCAGAAGACCGCGCGCACACCGAGCGAATACGCCGCCACCAACGTGTGGATGGGCAACAGCTTCCAGTCGCGCCAGGAAGCCGAGGCGGCGATCGCGATCGGACGTGAGGACCGCTTCCTGTGGGGATCCGACTACCCGCACCCCGAGGGCACATATATCCACACCGACGACGTCGACGCCTACCCGCGCACGCGGCTGTCGATCGTGCACAACTACCACGGGCTGCCGCTCAAGAAGGTGCGGAAGCTCCTCGGGGAGAACGCGCTGGACGCGTTCCCCGCCTCGACGCGGAAACGCTGTACAAGGCCGCGTCCGCGGTCGGCATCACCACCACCGAACGGTGGCACCCGTCCTGGCCGATCATCCCGACGTCGAGGGAACGGGCACGTTGGCCTTCCGCACCCACGGCGCGTGGAGTTGACGAGAGGTCAGCGCGCGCTGAAGCCCACCGGCATGGGCTCGGTCACGGTGGGGTCGAGGATGGCGTCGAGCTGCCCGGCGACGTCCTCGGGGGTGAGCTCGGGCACCACGATGCCCGCGGTCTCCCCCACCACGAGCCGGCGCACCTGACCCGCCCCGGCGACGAGGACCTCGCCGTCGAGGGTGCAGGTCTGGTGGGCGAGGTAGGCGACGACCGGTGCCACCAGCTCGGGGCGCATCGCGGTGAAGAACTCGCCGGCGAACGACTCCTCCGGCTGCTCGAACACCGACGCCATGACCTTGGGATCGTGTGCGCGCGTGATCCCGCGCGGTGCGACCGCGTTCACGTGCACACCGTGGCGCCTGCCGTCGAGCGCCATGCCGCGGGTGAGGCCGAACACCGCGCCCTTCGCCGCCGCGTAGCTGATCGCCTTGGGGGTGTTGCCGAGCATCGACTCGGAGACCGTGTTCACGACCCGCCCGGCATCGGAACCAACCAGGTGTGGCCACGCGGCCTTGGTCACGAGGAACGTGCCGATCGCATGGTTGTCGAGCAACCGGCGCACCTGCTCCTCGTCGAGCTCGTCCATCCACGCGTGATCGACGATTCCCGCGTTGTTCACGACCGCATCGAGGCGGCCGAACGTGTCGAGCGCGGCCTCCACCATCGAGGTCGCGCCCGTGGGGTCGCTGACCGACGCGTAGCACGCGACCGCCGCGCCCCCGGCCGCGGTGATCTCCGCGGCCACCGCTTCGGCGGGTGCCGATGACGTGCCGTCGCCCTGGAGGCTCACGCCGTAGTCGGCGATGACGACACCGGCACCGCGCGCGGCGAGGAGCAGCGCGTAGTGGCGGCCGAGACCGGCGCCGGCGCCGGTGACCACGACGGCGCGGCCGTCGAAGCGAAGTTCGGACACGGCTCGACTCGTTGCCGGCGGATCAGGCCGTGGCGTCGCCGACCGCGACCCGGCGGCGGAGCCGCCAGGCACCGTCGACGCGCGTGAGGTCGTCGTGGTAGCGGCCCGCGGTGACGATGGCGCCCTTGGCCACGACCAGGAACGACGCGATGCCCGTGGCCACGTCGCCGTCGACGTCGTACGCGGCGTCGGTGGTCATGTGGTGCACCATGCCCGCGGGCACGGATCCCACAAAGCCCCGGATGACCTCGCGCCCCTCGACGGGTTCGAACCCGGCGGACGCCGGGGTCGAACACGCCGTCCTCGGTGAACAGGTCGGCGACGCCGTCGGCGTCGCCGCGGTCGAAGTTGTGGCAATAGCGGGCGAGCAGGTCGTGGATCGAGGCGCGGTCCTCGGTGAGCGTCGGCATGCACTCGTTCTAGCAGTCACGCCTCCCGAGCCGACCGGTAGTGTCCGAGGAGCATGAACATCGACTACCTGTTGACCGCGACGCGATCGGCCCGCAAGTCGCTCGACCTCGCGCGCGCCCATCGATCGCGACGAGATCCGCGACTGCCTCCGCATCGCCCTCCAGGCCGCCAACGGATCGAACCAGCAGCCATGGCGGTGGCTCGTGATCTGTGATCCGGACCTTCGCGCCGAGATCGCGCGCTTGTACCGCGACGCGTACCTCTCCCGAACCGGTCAGACAGATGGTGGGCGATCGGTTGAACGTCGGAGACTCCCATCGGCCGCCTCATGTCGTCGACCGAGTGGCTCGTCGAGCACATGGCGGAGGTGCCCGCGCTCGTCATTCCCTGCTACGAGCCCTACATCGCCAGCACTGGTGACGACGAGTCGTTCCAGCTGGCGACGTTGTACGGATCGATCTTCCCGCCGGTCTGGAACTTTCAGCTCGCGCTGCACACGCGCGGCTACGGCACCTGCGTGACGACGCTGCACCTCCTCCGCGAGCAGGAGGTGCGGGCACTGCTCGGGATCCCCGACACGTACGTCCAGGGCTGCCTGCTTCCGGTGGCCCGCCTGCGCGCCGGCAAGCGCTTTCAGCCCGCGCCGCGTCGTCCCATCGAAGAGGTTGTCGCGGTCGACGGTTGGGACGGACCACCGCTGTCGCCGAGTTCGTGAACGAGGAGCGGAGCATGAGCGACGACGCAACATTGATGGCGAAGGTCCAGGAGCTCGCCGACCGCGCCGAGATCCTCGACTGCATGCACCGCTACACGAGAGGCATGGATCGCCTCGACCGCGAGCTCGCGCGTTCGGCGTATCACGACGACGCGATCGACATCCACCTCACGATCGTCGCCCAGGTCGAGGACTTCCTCGACTGGGCGTTCAAGTACCACGCCAAGCAGTCGTGCCATCAGCACTACATCACGAACCACACCGTCGAGCTCGACGGCGACACCGCACACGCCGAGACGTACTACCTCTTCCTCGGGAGCTATCCCGACGACGAGCGGCCGGTGACGGTCGCCGGCGGTCGCTACATCGACCGCCTCGAACGCCGGGAGGGCCGGTGGGCGATCGCCGAGCGGGTGTGCACCGCCGAGTGGGAGACCAGGGCGGAGTCGTTCCTGCGGAACCCGCCGCTCGGCCCCGATGTCCTGGCCAACGGCCTCGTCATGGCGCGTGACCGCACCGACGTGTCGTACGACCGACCGCTCGACGTCCGCGCGGATGACGTCAGCACCTCGTCCGGGAGCGGAGCGGATGCACGGCGTCTTCACCGAGAGCCAGCGGGAGCTCATCTCGTATCGGTACGTCGGCTGCCAGTCGGTGATGCTCGACCGCGACCACGCGGAGGGTCGCACGACCATGCGGGCCCATCTGCGCACGCCCGGGTCGGTGTCGGGAAGCGCGCTGGCGATCTCGATGATGGACACCGCCGGCATCAACGTCGACCGCGTGCACCTGCTCGGGCTCACGCAGGTCGACATCCAGCTGTACGAACCGGCACTGGACGTCGCTCGGATTCGCACCGTTGGTCGGGTGATTCGCTGGGCCCGCACGCAGGTGTTCACGGAGTGCCGGTTCGAGGACGACGACCGATCCGCGGCCGCGTCATCGGGATCGGCGCCGCGAACTGGTCGGTGATGGCGCCGACGCCCGCGGGTTTCGTCTACACCGATCCCGGTAGCCGGTCTGCCCGAGGGACCTGACACGCCACCGATGACCGCCGCGTTCGGGCTCGAAGCTCGACGCGGACGGGCGACTCGTCCTGCCCGCGTTGTCTCCACGCGTCGGTACCGAGGTGCTCCACCACGGCCCGATGCTGGTCGGCGCGGAGCAGAGCTGCGTTCGCCGCCGCGGCGGCAGTGGCCGGCACCGACACGCTCGCGTTGCGGTCGTGGACGATGCGGATCGTCAAGGCCGGCCGGCGTGCACCCTTCACCGTCACCGCCGACGTGCTCGGCCTCGTCCGCCGACCTCGTCGCGTGCCGCGCGGAGATGGTCGATGGTGATGGCGCACCGATCGCCGTCTCCCATCTCACCTACGCGCGGTTCCCGTAGAGTCGCGAGATGGCCACCACCGTGGGAGAGATCGTCCAGTATCCGATCGTCAGGCGCAACGACCTGACCGTCGACGACTTCTACCGAGACCTCCAGCAGCAAGGGCCGATCAGGGTGCAGCTTCCCTTCGGTGAGCCCGCGTGGTTGGCAACGACGTACCACGACGTGAAGACGGTCTACGGAGACCGTCGCTTCGGGAAGGAGCTGGGGCTCACCCACGACGTCCCGAGGATGCACGAGATGAACGTCAACGACCCGGATCTGCTCGTGAACATGGATCCCCCGCGCCAGACGCGGGTCCGGCGTCTGGCGTCTGACCGCGTTCGCGGCTCCGCAGATCAAGACGATGCGGGAATGGGTGACCGGCGTCGTCGACGAGCACCTCGACCAGCTCCTCGAACAGGGCCCGGGGGCCGACTTCATCGAGACGGTCGCATGGACGGTGCCGCTGACGGTGCTGACGTCGATCCTCGGAGTGCCGAGGGCGGACGCACCGAGCTTCCGGCACTGGGTCGACGAGATGGTGGGCGCCGACACCGAGCTCGACGTCCGGATGCGAGCGATCGACACCATGACGAACTACGTGCGCGACCTGATCGCGGAACGGCGGGCGCGCGAGACCGACGATCTGCTCAGCGTGCTGGTGCACGCCCGTGACGCCGACGACCAGCTGACCGAGGACGAGCTCGTCAGCTTGTCGCTGACGCTGTTCCTCGGAGGGTTCGAGACCACCGCGGCGCAACTCGGCTCGACCGTGTTCGCGCTCATGACGCAGCGGCACCTCTGGCAGGAGCTGCTCGACGATCCCGCGTTGCAGCCCGCCGGCGTTGGAAGAACTGTGGCGGTGGATCCCCAGCTTCCGGTTCGGATCGACGATGGTGCGTTGGGCCAACGAGGACGTCGAGCTGAGCGGAGGCGTCGTGATTCCGTTCGGTGACGCGGTCGTGGCCGAGCACACGGTGGCGAACCTCGACGAGTCGGTCTTCCCGCACGGGTGGGAGCTCGACTTCCATCGAGTCGATCCGCAACCCCACCTCTCGCTCGCGTGGGGCGTGCACCGGTGTCTGGGCGCCCACCTCGCACACCTCGAGGTCGAGGCGACCCTGGAGCAGCTCCTGGCCCGGGTCCCGAACCTCGAGCTCGCGATCGCGTCCGACGACGTCCGCTGGTCAGAGTCGACGTTTCTCCGGAGCGCGGTCGAGCTCCCGGTCACCTGGTGACGCTCGGCGGTTCGACTACTTCGCGCCCTTGACCGGGTAGGTCTTGGTCGAGCAGCTGTAGGGCTCCGCCGTGTTCCAGGTCGTGCCGTCACTCTCGAACAGGCTCGTGCAGTACGGCTCCTGCACGTTCGTCGCGACCGGGAACACGACCGGACCGGTGAGCCCCTTGAGCTGCCAGGTCTGCTTGGCCGCGATCTTCTGGACGTTCGTCGGTGTGATCGCCGACTTCCCGCTCTTCGCCGCCTTCTTGAGCGCCTGGATGAACATGTCGGTCGAGGCGTAGCCGGAGAAGACGGTGCCGTCCATCTTCTGGTCCAGTGCGACCTTGGCGATGTCGGCGTTCATCTGGTCGAGCGACGGGATACCCGTCGCGTTGAAGTTGGCGTTCGACGCAGTGACGATCGTGTCCTTGAACGCCTTCACGAAGATGTCCGTGTACAGCGCGTGCTGGAAGATCCCTGTGAATCCCTGAGGGCTCAAGAGGTTGTAGATGTTCAGACACTGCAACCCCACGAGGCAGGTCACGACGTCCGGCGGGTGGCCGTTGTCGGCCGTCATCAGCTGTGCGGCGTACGGCGAGTAGTCACCGACCGGCGGCGGCGGAATGCTCCCCTTCGCGGACACCACGTCGAACCCGCTGGCCTTGTAGGCAGTCTCGTTCTGCTGTACCGTCACCTTGCCCGCATCGGTGTCGAGGGCGACCATCGCCACCGTCGGGTGCTTCTTCCCGAGCTTCTTCGTCGCGTACTCGTAGACCTGGCGCGCGAAGTCGACCACGACCGTCGGCTGCGGGTTCACCTGGCAGCCGTTGTAGCCGAAGCCCCACAGCGATGTCGTGGGCTTGGGCGCGCAGTACGCGGTCTCGAAGCCCCAGCCGAAGAACGGGACCTTCTGTTCGGTGAAGTACTGCGCGGGGTTGTAGCTCGAGGAATCACCGACGAGCGCGAACACCTGGTCCTGGGTCACCAGCTTCCGCGCTTCCGAGAGCGCGGTCGCCGGGTCGTTCTTGTCGTCCGAGAGCCCGAGGTAGTCGAGCTTGACGCCCTTGATCTCGTTGTCGTCGTTGAATCGCTGGATCCGCGCCTGCGCCCCGATCTTCGAGTTCCCAACCGTCGCGGCGCTGCCGAGTGAGGCGACCTTGATGGTGGTGCCGTCGAACCCGCGCACCTGGGACTTCACCGCGGCGCTCGCTTGCGTCGTTGCGAACCCAACGGCCACCACCGCAACGACGACCGCCATCACGGTCACGCCGCGGCGATTCCTCTGGTCCTTCTGCACGTTGTCCCCCTTGTCGCACCGACGGCGCGCCACGAACTTCAGCACAGAATCTGAAGCGAGTCAGTGCAGTGTCTACTGGAACGACGCGGCTCGACCGGGTAGACACGAGCGCCGTGGACCCCGGTACCGCGATCGAACGGCTGGTCGACATCGAGGCGATCGAGCAGCTGAAGGCCCGCTACTTCCGCTGCATCGACACCAAGGACTGGGCGGCCTTCCGGGAGCTGTTCACCGACGACTGCCGACACCACCTACCCGAGGAATCGCCCATCCCGTTCATGACCAACGACGAGTACCTCCCGATGATGGAGGCGACCCTGAGCGATGGCGTCACCACCCACCACGGCCACACGCCCGAGATCACGTTCGCCAGCGCCACCGAGGCGAGCGCGATCTGGGCGATGCACGACTACGTCCAGGTCGACGGTCCGAACGGGCGCGTCAGCATCAAGGGATGGGGCCACTACCACGAGACGTACCGCAAGGGTGACGACGGACGCTGGCGGATCAGCTCGAAACGGAACAGCCGGCTGCGCGTCGACGAGGTGCCCTGGACGCTGCCCGAACCGTGACCGAGCGACGATCGGTGCAGCGACCGTTCAACTGGCGGGCGCCAAGCCGATGCTGATCGACAGCACACGCGCCCCGTCGGGACCTGCCCTCGTGGCGTGGTCCACCCCGGGCATCGCGACGCAGTCGCCGGGGTGGAGGTCGAGCGCACCACCGTCGCCGAGGCCCGTGTTCATGCTCCCCTCCAGGACGCAGAAGAGCTCGATCGTGTTGTTGTAGTGCAACTCGGTCGCCAGGGTCGGCGCGTCCTCGTCCGAGTACGGCTCCAGGTCGACGACCATCCAGTGCACGAGGCCGGGTGCCATCTGCATGTCGTCGAACGTTCCGCTGGCCCGGCGGTGGAGCGGGCGGCGGGCATTCGGTGGTGGCGAAGAGGCTGGCCACGGCGACGCCCGGCATCGCCGGCGACGCTGGTCACCTCACGCTGCTCGACGAGGCAGGAGCGACCCTGGGCGTCGAGGCCGAGCACGAAGAGTTGCATTGTCGGAGCCTAACGTCGTCGCGTCGGCGCGATCGAGACCGCGTCCACTCGTTCGCCCGCGTCCGTCGATCCTGACGCGCCCGCGACGAAGGAGGGCACGTGAGCACCATGCGGTTCGACGGGCAGGTCGCGGTCGTGACCGGTGCCGGTGGCAATCCCGGCCTGGGTCGCGCGCACGCCATGCTCCTGGCGTCGCGCGGCGCCAAGGGTCGTCGTCAACGACCTGGGCGTTGGTCCCGACGGCAGCGGCGCCGATACCCGCCGACCCCGATGCCGTCGTCGCCGAGATCACCGCGGCGGGCGGCGAAGCGGTCGCCGACCTCCACAGCGTGGCCGACGAGGCCAGCGCGCGCGCGGTGGTCCAGACCGCGATCGACACCTGGGGTCGCGTCGACATCCTCGTGAACAACGCCGGCATCGGCGTGGTGTCGGACTTCGACGAGATCGAACCCTCGCACCTCGAGCGGGTGATCGCCGTCCACCTCATGGGTCACATCTGGATGTCGAGGGCGGCGTGGCCGCACATGCGCGCCGCGGGGTACGGGCGCATCGTCAACACGACCTCCGGGGCCATGTGGGGCATGGCCGGCCTCAGCGTCTACGCCGCCGCCAAGTTCGGCATCTACGGCCTCACCCGGGGCCTCGCGCTCGAGGGGAGCCGTCACGGGATCAGGGTCAACGCGGTGAGCCCCGGTGGTCACACCAACTCCTTCGACCGCTTCTACGCGCTCAAGGACCCGAGCTTCCTCGAGCCGCCTTCGCCGAGGCGCAGCCCGCCGAGCTCGTGTCGCCGATGGTCGCCTACCTCAGCCACGAGTCGTGCGAGCTCACCGGAGGGCTGTTCGACTCGTCGGCCGGCACCATCCAGGCGCGCGTCTTCGGCACGACGCCCGGCTTCTCGAGCCGCGACCTCACGATCGAGGACGTGCGCGACCACCTCGACGAGCTCCTCGACATCGACGGCCTCGTGATCGACACCGATCCGCGCGACGCCGGCGAGACGGGCAACGACGAGATCGTGAACATCCTCGAAGCCCGGCCGTACCAGCCGCTGTGACCCAACGACCGAAGGGGGAAGCGAATGGAGAAGGTGAGCATCGTCTCGACCGACGGCCACGCGGTCCTCCCGGCCGAGCTGTGGCCCGAGTACCTCGAGCAGCGCTTCCACGAGTACCTGCCCGCACTCCGGGCCGACGACGAGATCAACCGTCGGTCGATGTACCCGTTGAACGACGCGATGATGGTGCCCGCGCTCGACGTGTTCGACACCGACGGCGTGTATCGCGCCGAGGGTTGGAAGGGCGCGTGGGACGCCGACGTCCGCGTCTTGCCGAGCTCGACCGTGAGGGCGTCGCCGCCGAGCTCGTGTACCACGGCTTCTTCCGGGTGGCCGACCTCGGCTTCAGCGTGATGAACGCGACCTACCCCGACGACCTCGTCGATGCGGGCGCGCGGGCCCACAACCGATGGGCGTTCGACACCTTCGGCGCGCTCGCGGATCGCTTCCTCCTCGTCGGTGCCATCGGCACCGCGCGAGACCTCGACGGAGCGATCGCCGAGATCGACTGGATCGCCGACCACGGCTTCGTCGGTTCCTACGCGCCCGGCTTCGTGGGGATCGCCGGAACGCCGGCGCTCGACGACGAGTACTGGGACCGGTTCTGGGCGCGCTGCGCCGAGCGCGAGCGTGGCGATGATCGTGCACGGCGGCTACGGCCTGGCCCAGGGCTACGCCTTCGACCAGATCGCGGCCACGTGCGCGCAGGTCGATGCCGAAGGTGGCAACGACACGGACCTCGTCGCGGCCCTCGCGCAGGGCATCTTCAGCGAGCGGTTCTTCGCCGACCTCCAGCACCGCCAGGCGATGTGGCAGCTGATGTTGGGCGGGGTGTTCGACCGGCATCCGAAGCTCGAGCTGATGATGGCGGAGGTACGGGCCGACTGGTTGCCCGAGACGCTCGCCCACCTCGACGCCGTGTACGACGAGCACCGAGCCGACCTCCCGAGCCGGCGGAAGCCGAGCGACTGGTGGGAGTCGAACTGCCTCGCCGGGCGTGTCGTTCATGCACAAGGCCGAGATCGAGATCCGGGACGAGATCGGCGTCGACCACATGACCTTCGGGCGCGACTACCCGCACGCCGAAGGTACGTGGCCGAACACCGCTCGACTACCTGCGCGACCTGTTCGCGGGCGTACCGGCCCCGATGTGCGCAAGATCCTCGGGCGAGAACGCGATCCGGTTCTTCGGGCTCGACCGCGAGAAGATCGCCGCGATCGCGCAGCGGGTCGGCTTGCTGAGTGCAGAGCAGCTGACCGGCGACGCGTCCGACGTCGACCCGTTGCTCATCGCCCACTTCGACGCCCGCACCGGCTACCTCAAGCCGGCCGAACGGGGCACGCGACTGGGCGAGGTCGACGAGCTCCTACGCGACGACCTGGCGCGCTACGCGTCCAGCGCGCCGCGATGATCGTCGACCGCGCGGCCTACGGGCCGGCCGTCACCGCGTCGGCCACCTGCTTGCCGACGAGGTAGCCGAAGGTCATCGCCGGGCCGATGGTGGCGCCCGGGCCGGCGTAGCAGCCGGGCGCGGCGCCGTTCGAGCAGTTGCCCGACGCGTAGAGACCGGGGATGGGCTCGCCGGTCAGCACCGACAGCACGCGGCCGGTCGCGTCGATGCGCAGGCCGCCGCGCGTGGCGATCGCGCCCGGGTACACCGGCACCGCGTAGAACGGGCCCTGCTCGAGCGTGCCGAGCGACGGATTCGGGCCGTGGTCGGGGTCACCCCAGGCTCGGTCCCACGCGTTCTCCCCGCGGTGGAAGTCGTCGTCGACCCCGGCGCGGGCGAAGCCGTTGAAGCGCGCGACGCTCTCGCACAGCGCGGCAGCGTCGACACCGATCGACTCGGCGAGCAGCTCGATCGTGCTCGCCTCGTGCAGGTGTTCGGGACGCTCACCCGGCGGGATCTTCCAGGCGAGGATCGCGTAGCGCTCCACACCCTGGGAGTCGAAGAGGAGCCACGCCGGGTAGTCGCGCGGCGCGGCGCCGACGCGGTCGCCGAACGACTCGCCGGCGTCGTAGTAGTTCACCGACTCGTTCATGAACCGCTTCCCGGCGGGGTTCACCATCATGGTGTGCGGCAGGGAACGGTCTTCGCGGGTTCCGCCGGCGTTCACGACGCCGCCGGGGCCGGCCATCGGCGTGTGCGGCATCCACCACGCGTCGCCGAGGCCGGCGAGCTGCGCGCCGACCGCGGCACCCATCCGGTGACCGTCGCCCTCGTTGGCCACGTTCTCGCACGTGTGCACCAGCGGTCGATTGAGCCAGAGCCGCTTGAGTTCCTCGCTGTGCGCGTAGCCCCCTGTCGCCATGAGCACGTGCGGTGCGCGGAACTGCACGACCGTGCCGCCGTGGTTCGCCTTCACCCCGGCGATGTGGCCACCTTCCGACAGCAACTCGAGCGCCGGAGTGTCCACGTGCACCACGACGCCGCGGGCGAGGCACTCCTTGAGGAGGCGGGCGACCGAGCGCGGTGCCGCGCCAGTACGTGTCAACCTCGGGCGGGTCGGGCATGGCCATCGCCATCGCGAGCTCGGAGCCCGGGCGGGCGAGATGCATGCTCTGGCGGTAGTACTCGAGCTTGTTCTGCGAGCTGCGCAACTCCGGAGCGACGCGCACCTTGTCGGCCCAGGCACCGAGCTCGGACAGCGAGATCCCCATGACCTCGAGGGTGCGCCCGCCGCGCATCGCACCCGGCAACCAGCCGCGGTAGTCGATCGCACCGCCGGTCGCGGGCCACGCCTGCCACGGGATCCCCGCATCCCGCGAGCGCGCGCACCATGTCAGGGCCGCGGTCGACCATCGCCTCGAGCATGTCTTCCTCGGCGCCGTCACCGGTGCACGCGCGCAGGTAGGTCAGCGCGTCCTCGCGGGAGTCTTCGAGCCCGATGTCGGCCATCACCGGGTTGCACGGCACCCAGGCCCCACCCCCGGAGATCGCGGTGGTACCACCGATCAGGTCGGTCTTCTCCAGCACGGTCACCCGCGCGCCGCCGAGCGCGGCGACGAGCGCGCCGGTGAGGCCGGCCGCGCCACTCCCGACGACGACCAGGTCGGTGGTCGTGCCCTCGCTCGAACCGGCCACCGGCATCACAGATCGGGGAACATCTGGTTCATCTCGTCGACCGGACCGCCCGCGACGGTGAGCTCGAAGCCGGTGACGTACGAACCGGCCGCCGACGCGAGGTAGACGGCTGCGGCGCCGATGTCGGCGGGCGTGCCGAGGCGGCGCATGCGGGCCATCTGCGTCATGCCCTCGATCATCTCGGGCGGCATCTGCTCCATGACCCCGATCAGGGCTTCGGTCTCGGTGGCGCCGGGGTGGATGATGTTGACGCGGACCTTGGGGCCGAGGTCAGCGGCAAGCGACTTGGTCATCTGGACCAACGCAGCCTTGGCCGTCTCGTAGGCGAGGTGGCCGCGCGATGCGGTGCCGACGGTGACCGACCCGATGTTGATGATCGAGGCGCCGGGACGCTGCAGCAGGTACGGCGCGGCCGCCTTGACCAACGCGTACACCGACATGACCGTGAAGCGGAACTGCTCCTCGATGATCTCGAGCGACGTGTCGTCGAAGGAGTGCCAGTGGTACCCGCCACCTGCGCAGTTCACCAGGACGTCGAGACCACCGAGCTCGCGCACCGTCTGGTCCACGACCGCCGGCAGCGCGGCGAGGTCGCCGACGTCGGCGGGGCACGCAATCGCGCGGTGTCCCGCGGTCTGCAGCTCTGCGGCGACCGCTTCGACGTCGCTCGCGGTGCGCGACACGAGGGCGACGTCGGCGCCGGCCGCCGCGAACGCGCGTGCGATGCCTTTCCCGATGCCCTTGCCGCCACCGGTGACGAGCGCGACCTTGCCGTCCAACGAGAACGCGTCCATGGTGCAGGACCATAACCTTCCGTGATGAGGGGGACATGGTGAAGCTCGCACCGGGGATGATCAGCGTGGTGACGGGCGCGGCGAGCGGGCTGGGACGGTCGCTGGCCCTGCAGTTCG
The DNA here is from genome assembly GCA_963725775.1 of uncultured Actinomycetes bacterium. Classification (GTDB taxonomy): domain Bacteria; phylum Actinomycetota; class Acidimicrobiia; order IMCC26256; family DASPTH01; genus DASUAS01. The sequence goes on along the minus strand of CAVRZT010000002.1, from coordinate 441,585 downwards.
CGACGCGCGGGTTGAGCGTCGTGCTGGCCGACGTCGAGGCGGGCCCGCTCGCCGACGCGGTCGACGAGGTGACGGCGGCGGGCGTGCCCGCGATCGGCGTCCCCACCGACGTCCGCTCCGGCGACGACGTCGCCGCGCTGGCCGCCGCCACACTCGAGCGGTTCGGCCGTGTCGACATCGTGGTCAACAACGCGGGCGTGTCCCCGATGCCGGGCCCGATGTGGGCCTACGAGGTCAGCGACTGGGAGTGGGTGCTCTCGGTGAACCTGTGGGGTGTCGTGCACGGCGTACGCGCCTTCGTGCCCCACCTGGTGGCCCAGAATTCGGGCCACGTCGTGAACACCGCATCGATGGCAGGCATTTCGGCGGGCCCGAGCCTCGGCGCGTACATGACGTCGAAGCACGCGGTCGTCGGGCTCTCCGAGGGCCTCGCCGCCGATCTCGCGATCGCGGCGCCCGGCGTCGGGGTCACCGTGGTGTGCCCGGGCGGGATGCTGACCAACATCGTCACCGCGGAACGGAACCGGCCCGAGAGCCTCGCGGGCGAGCGACCGCGTGCTCGACGACGCCGAGCTCCGAGGGGTCGTCGAGTGGATGGCGACCGTGAGTGGACCCGACATGACCGCCGACGATGCCGCCGCCGCGGTGATCGAAGGCATCGAAGCCGACCGGCTCCACGTCGCACCGAACGGCTCCATCGTGGGCGTCCGTGCCCGGGTCGACCGACTCATCGCCGATCTCGAAGAGGAGTCAGCATGAAGGGCCTGCAGGGCAAGACGGTCCTGATCGCGGGAGGGACCGGAGGTGTCGGCACGGCCACGGCGCTGCGCCTCGGAACCGAGGGCGCGAACGTGGTCGTCGGGTCGCGCCGCGAGGAGAGTGCCGCGCAGGTCGCGGACGCCGTCACCGCCGCGGGCGGCAGCGCCCTCGCGCTCCGACTCGACATCGTCCACGAGGCGTCGGTCGTGGCCGCAGTGCGGACCGCGGCGGAACGGTTCGACGGACTCGACGCCATGCACGTGAATGCCGCCAACATGACGCCCGAGGTGATCATGAACGACACCGACGCCGTCGACATCGACCTCGACGTGTTCGACGCGACCGTGCAGGTCAACCTCCGCGGGGCGCTGCTGTGCGCGCGCCACGCGGTGCCCGCGCTGCTCGCGAGCGGCGGCGGTGCGCTCGTGTACACCAGCTCGGCGGCCGCCTTCGTCGGCGAGCCCGAGCGGCCCGCCTACGCGATGACCAAGACCGGGATGCACGCGCTCGTGCGTCACGTCGCCTCGCGCTGGGGCCGCGAGGGCATCCGGGCCAACGCGGTGGCGCCCGGACCCGTCCCGTCGGAGGCCGTGCTCCCCTACCTCGACCAGGCCATGCTCGACGGCATGCAGGCGACGCTGCGCAGCCCGCGCCTCGGGCGCCCCGACGACATCGCCGGCGATGGTCGCCTTCCTCGTGTCCGACGACGGCGAGTGGATCAACGGCCAGGTCATCAACGTCGACGGCGGCATGGTCCTGCGCTGACCACCGTTGCCCGGCGTCGGGGCCAGAGATAAGCTCGAAAGCTGAAAACCCTCGGCCGCACCGGCGGTCGACCGATCGGGGGTACCGATGAGCAACCTGATCATCGTCTCGGCCGATTCGCACGCCACGATCCCCGTCGAGTTGTGGCCCGACTACCTCGAAGCGCGCTTCCACGAGCACCTGCCGCGTCTCCACGAGGAGAGTGCGCTCTACACGCGGTCCACGTGGCCGCTCAGCGTGATGACCATGACGCGACCGGAGATCCTCGAGGACCACGCCACCGGGGGGTCACGCGGCGTCAACGACCTCGACGTGCGTCTCGCGCAGATGGACCGCGAGGGCATCGCCGCCGAGATCGTGTACCACGGCGACCTACGCGCCAACGACCTGGGGCACAACATCTCGAACGGGGTCTGGCCCTTCGAGGTCTGGGACGCCGGAGCCCGCGGGTACAACCGGTGGGTGCACGACGCGTTCGGCTCGGTGCCGGAACGGCTCCTGCTCACCGCCGCGATCGGCTCCTGTACCGACATGGACGCCACGCTTGCGGAGCTCCGCCGGGATCGCGGAGAAGGGCTTCCTCGGCACGTTCGTGCCGGGTTTCATGCGCCACCGCGACATGCCGCCGCTCTTCGACCCGTACTGGGAGCCGTTCTTCGCCGCCTGCGAGGCCCACGGCCTCGCGCTCGTCGTCCACGCCGGGTTCGGCTTCGAACAGGGCGTCGTCTACGACGGCATGGCCCGCGTCGACCGGGAGGTCACCGAGAGCGGCGGCGGCGACATGGACCGCGTCGATGCTGCTCGCCCGCGACGTGTTCACCGCCGACTTCTTCAGCAGCGTCAAGGGCCGTCGACCGATGTGGCAGCTCATGTTCGGTGGTGTGTTCGACCGCCACCCGAACCTGAAGCTCGTGATGAGCGAGGTGCGCGCCGACTGGCTGCCCGCGGTGCTCGCCCATCTCGACGCGCTCTACGACCGTTTCCGCGACCAGCTCCCGGCCCAGCACCGCCCGAGCGAGTATTGGCGCTCCAACTGCCTGGCCGGCGCTTCGTTCATGCACAAGGCGGAGGTCGAGATGCGCCACGAGATCGGCGTGGAGCAGATCCTGTTCGGGCGTGACTACCCGCACCCCGAGGGCACCTGGCCGAACACCCCCGAGTGGCTGCGCGACGCGTTCGCGGGGGTGCCCGACGACGAGCTGCGCCTCATGCTGGGCGAGAACGCGATCCGCTTCTTCGGCCTCGACCGCGCGCCGCTCGAGACGATCGCGGCGCGCATCGGCCCCGCAGTCGCCGACCTCACGGGGTCGGGCACCGCCGTCGACGAAGAGCTCCTCGCCATCTTCGACGGCCGCGCCGGCTATCGGGGCGAGGCCGAAGGTGCATCCCGGCTCGCGGAGATCGAGCCGATGATCGCCGAGGATCTGGCGGTGTTCGGCGCCAACGCCTGACCCACCCACCGACCACGCAGAGAAGAGGACCACACCCATGGCCGACGAGTCACTCGAAGGGCTGCGCGCCGAGGTCCAGCGCCTGCGCGACATCGACGAGATCAGGCAGCTCCGGGCCCGCTACTTCCACTGCGTCGACCACCAGGAGTGGGAGCGCTGGGGCCGGGAGGTCCTCACCGACGACTTCCACTTCGAGAGCGACGCCGGGGTGCAGGACGGCCGCGACGTCGTGGTGACCGGAGTGGGCCAGGCCCTGGTGGGCGCGCAGACCGTCCACCACGGCCACACCCCCCTGATCGAGATCACCGGGCCCGACACCGCGACCGGCGTGTGGGCGATGAACGACTACGTCAACATGCCCGCCGACGGGTCCGGAGTCGTGCTGCGGGGCTACGGCTGGTATCACGACGACTACGTGCGCACACCCGAGGGGTGGCGGCTCAAGGCGTGTCGCATGGAGCGCCACCGCGTCGACGTCACCGGACTGCCCGACCAGACCTGACCGCCGTCGCCGGCAGTGAGTTAAGCTCAAGATCTCAAATCAACCTGGGGGTAACCGGATGTCGGACGACCGCCTGCTTCTCGTCTCTTCCGACGGCCACATCGGCCCGCCGGCGGAGCGCTACCGCGACTACATCGACCCGAACTTCCGGGACGACTTCGACGCGTGGTTCCGCGACTACATCCCGCTCTGGATGACCAAGGGCACGGTCGCGAGCGGCTCCGAGAAGGCGGTGCTCGACGCCAACATGTGGGGCGAGGAGTACCAACGCTTCTTCGAGGAACGCGCCGCGAAGATCCCGTGGGGCATCGAGGGGAAGTGGGATCCCACCAAGCGCCTCGACGCCCTCGACATCGACGGCGTCACCTCCGACGTGATGTTCCCGGACGACCAGTCGTCGAACTCGCCGCCGTTCCTCGGCCTGGCGCGCGACTACCGCGAGCAGTGGGACAAGTACAGCCACGCGCAACGCCGCGAAGGTGCCCGCGCGTACAACCGCTGGCTCGCCGACTTCTGCGCGGCCGACCCGAACCGCCTGCTCGGTGTCGCCTTGATCGGCACCCTCGCCGACGTCGACGACGCCATCGACACCGTGACCTGGGCGAAGGAACACGGCATCAACGGCGGCCTGCTCCTGCCGATCAACTACTACAACATCGACGAGCCCTTCTGGAACGACCGCCGCTACGAGCCGCTCTGGTCGCGGTGCGCCGAGCTCGACATGCCCCTGCACACCCACGTCGGGCCCGGGAGCCCGTACTACGGCGACGACGACTTCGAAGGTCTGCTCATCTGGGCCATGGAGTCGACCTTCTGGGTGCATCGCCCCCTGTGGTTCTTCACGTTCAGCGGCATCCTGGAGCGCCACCCCGACCTCAAGCTCGTGTTCACCGAGCAGGGCGCCGACTGGATCCCCCCGGCGCTGATGGGAATGGACTTCATGCTCGAGTCCAAGATGACGCCGTTCAGCGAGGACACACGCCGCTCGATGTTCTCCCTCAAGCCGAGCGAATACTTCCGCCGCCAGTGCTACGTCGGCGCGACCTACACCGACGCCATCGGGTGGGTCGATGCCGGCACGCGCGAGCAGATCGGCATCGACCGCATCATGTGGGGCTCCGACTACCCGCACATGGAGTCGGCCTGGCCGCACACGCGGGAGAAGCTCCACGAGCTCGTGAAGGGCATCGACGAGGACGACGTGCGCAAGATCGTCGCCGGGAACGCGGTCGAGTGCTACAGCCTCGACGCGGCCGTGCTCCAGCCCATCGCGGACCGCATCGGCCCGACCGTCGACGAGATCGTGAACGTCTGAGGAAAGCGGCGCGGTCAGGGCGTCGCGGAGACGCCGACCGCGGCCGGCGTCTCAAGCCCGGCCGCGAGGACCCGCGCCAGGTCTTCAATCAGGTCGTCGATCGGTGCGGGCAGCGCCCGGTCGTGCACCATCACCTGGTAGCGGGCGAGCGTGTGCACCGCGCTGGTGAACAGGATCTCCCACCGCTCGTCGAGCAGCGCCTCCGTGTGGCCGGGGAGCAACCGTTGGAGAATTGTCCGCAGCGTCGCGGCGGAGCCGGTCGGCACCGTGTGCTCGAGTCCGCCGTAGCCGCCGCGCTCGATGATGTAACGCGAGATGAACGGCAGGAAGTGGCTCTCGTCGTCGAGGTTGGCCGCGAGCGCGGTGACGGTGGCCCGCACGAAGTCGGTCACCGTGAGCGCCTTTCCGCCGGCGACGAGATCGGCGACGAGATCGGCACTCACCTCGGTGAGGAACTGCGCCCGGTACGCGGCGATCGCCTGCACCAGGTTCTCGCGGTCGCCGAAGTGGTACTGGACCGCGACGTGGTTCCGCTGCCCGGCGGCGACGCCGATGTCGCGCAACGGCACCGCCTCGATGCCGCGTTCGGCGAAGAGCCGCTCGGCGGTCAACAAGATGACCTCGCGCGTGGCCTCACCCCGCACGTTGTTGCTCACCGGTGCATGGTACCCAGGAGGTTCAAGCGTCGACGGCGAACTGGCTCAGCTCGATTCGGACGCCGTCGGGATCGGCGAGGAACACGATGTCGACCCGGCCGCCCGGGATGTCCATGTGGGTCCGCGTGTCCTCGAGCACGCGGGCTCCCAACTCGACCAGCCGCGCCTCGACCGCAGCAAGGTCGTCGACGTTCACCGAGAGGTGGGTGAAGCCGAGTTGGCGACGGCTCGTCGACGTCGCACCTTCGGCGGCGGGGTGGCGCCACCCCAACAACTCGATCGTCGTCGACCCGTGCGTGATGAATTGCGCCCGGCACTCCATGGGCGCCGGCACTTCGGCGAGTTGGGCGAGGTCGTCACCGATGTCGAAGCCGTCGGCCGCCTCGAAACCGAGCCCCTCGGTGTAGAAGCGCAGCGATCGCTCGAGATCCGCGACGCAGAGGCCCACGTGCGACACCGAGACGACGCCGTTCTCTGCCGCAGACCCCGAGCTCATCTGTGTCGCTCCTCGCTGGATGTCGAACGATCGTATTCGCGGCGCGGAACCGTCGGATGTGTTGGAATGCTCCTGACTGCCGAGGAGAACCCATGGACGCGATCGAAGAGCTCCTCGCCCGTGACCGGATCCGCCAACTGGCGGAGCGGTACGCGCTGGGCGTCGACGGCAAGGATCTCGACGCCATCGCGGCGTTGTTCCCCGAGGACGTGACCAACGGTCGCTACGGACCGGGCCGTGAGGGAGTGAAGGCGTTCTTCGACGAAGCCATCCGACAGTTCCACTGCTCCATGCACCTCGTGGCCAACCACGTCATCGACTTCGACGACGACGACCACGCGCACGGTGTCGTCTACTGCCGGGCCCAACACCACGTGCTGGAACCCGAACACTGGTTCGACCAGGCGCTGGCCTACTGGGACACGTACGAACGCATCGGCGACGACTGGTTCTTCCGGCGCCGGAACCTCAAGTCCTGGTACCGCCAGGAGTTCGGCCACCCGGACCACGGGACCGAACGCGTGGAGCTGGCCGGCGAGACCGAGGGACCGATGCGGGGATCGCAAATGCCGTACGCGTTCCCGACGTTCGACGCCTTCTGGTCACGGCCGTAGGCAGCGTCCGCCGTCGATGTCGAAGGTCTCGCCGGTGAGGTAGTGCGCGCCTTCCGAGGCGAGGAACACGACGAGCGAGCCGGCGTCCTTCTCCGGGTCACCGAGTCGACCGAGCGGGATGTTGGCGAGTGAGTGCTTGTAGTGCTCGGGGTTCGCGTCGAAGAACTCCTTCGAGCCCTCGGTCAGCATGCCCGGGATGATGCAGTTGACCGTGATGTTGTGCACGGCCCACTCGCGGGCGGCGGTGCGGGTGAGGGCACGGTTGGCTTCCTTGGCGGTGTTGTACCCCACCATGCCCGAGTTGCCGAGGAGCCCGGCTTGCGACGCGAAGTTGATGGCGGTGCCCTGCGACTCCTTGAGGTACGGGAAGCACGCCTTCATGTAGCGGAACGACGCGAGGAACCCCGAGTCCATACCGACCATGATGTCTTCGACACTCTGGTCCTCGAGGTTCACACCGGTGACCGCGGTCTGTGCGTTGTTGATCAGCACGTCGACGCGCCCGAAGGCGTCGACGGTCTGCTGCACCGCGTTGTTGACGTCGTCGTCCTTGGTGCCGTCGGCGACGAGGGCCAGGTGCCTGGCGCCGGGAATCTTGTCGAACTCGGCACTGGTCTGGTCGAGCGTCTCCTGGCGGATGTCGGTGATGGTCACGGCGGCGCCCGCCTTGAGCAGTGCAGTGGCCATGCCCTTGCCGATGCCACGCGCGGCGCCGGTGACGATCGCAACCTTGCCGTCAAGTTCGATACCCATGCGTCCTTCTCCTTTGTTCTCGCGTCGGGTCGATGAGATCTTCAGGTGTTCGTGGCGCAATAGCTACCGAAGCGATCGAGGTAACCGGCGAAAGCCTCGCGAATCTGCGCGTCGGTGAGACCGAACTGCTCGCAACTGTAACGATGCTCGCCGCGCGAATCCTGCCTGGTTCGCCGTGCTCCACTCGTCCATGGCGGTACGGAGCTCGTCCGTGAGCTCGAGCCCGGCGAAGTCGTAGATGCGCTCGGCCACGCCGACGGGATCGGCCTGCAGCTCGGGCTGGCCGATGTCGACGAACCGATCCTCACCGACGGTGTCGCGAAACTTCAGCATGCGGCGCACGCCCTCGGCCAGGTGGTCGAGGAAGTTGCGCCCGAAGGCTGCGGGGTCGCAGGTCCAGTCGGGGAGCCGGAGCCGCGTGTGCTCGATGGTCACGCTGCACACCGACGGAACCACCTTCACCGGATCGCGATGCGTCATCACGAATCGGATGTCGGGATACTGCGCGAAGAGCGGCGGCAGGTTGAAGAGGAAGTCCGGAGACTTCAGGAGCCACCGGTAGGGCGGCCGGTGCGAGTGGAGCATCCGGAGGATGCGCTCGTGGTACGGGAACGCGCTCGAGTGGTCGACGTCGCGCCACGTGTCCACGTAGCTCGGGAGCGCGAGCGTCCGACCGTCGTCGTGGAACGACAGCTCGACGATCCGCCGGTCCTCGGTCGGGCCGTCGACCGTCGCGATGTGGTGCACCGTCGGCTGGACGCTGACGGGCCGGCGCGGGTCCTCCGCTTCGGTGGCGAGGTCCGGTGGCGGTACCGGATCCTCGATCTCCCACTTGCGCAGGTACCGGAAGCTCGGGTCGACCGCCAACAGGTAGTGCGTGGCCGTGGTCCCGGATCGACCCGTGCCCACGACCACCAACGGCCCTTCCACCGCGTGGGCCTCGGCCTCGGCTGCATGGTGCGCGTACCAGTCCTCGATCCGGAGGCGGTTCACCAGGCGACCGACGATGATCGCCTCGATGCGTCGAGTGACGTCGGCGTCGTCGCCGACGTCGGTTCCCGTCGCGGCGACGAGGCGTTCGAAGCCGTCCTGCCAGCCGTCGGGTCCGAAGTCGGAGAGACCGGTCTCGATCTGCGCGCGCTCGAGCAGCGCGTCGGGAGTCAAGGCCATGGGCGTCACGATACGTTGATTCGTGCATCCATGAATTGGTCGCCGAGCGCGCGGGGTGAGTGGAGAAGATGGCCGAGGAACCGACCGATCGGGCAGGGAGCGCGTCGCCGTTCGCCTTGGAGAGTGGCGTGCCGTCGTCGGCGCTCATCGAGAAGGTGTTGCGCGCGCGCTGCCTGATGCATCGGACACCGTGCTCGGCGAGGACACCGTGGAGCTCTTCTGCGAGCGGGTCCGCGAGAGTGCACGGCTCATGTCGGAGTTCCCGCTCACCGGGAACCCCATCGACCGGGCCGAGTCGTTCCGGTACCTGCTGACGATGCTGGCGTACACCGTCGACGCCGGGCTCCTCAACACCGACCCGCTCGAGCCCATGTTCTCGCAGCCCTACCGGCTGCACCTCCTCGACTGGGGCGGCGCGAGCCCGGACTCCGTGTACCGCCGGGTGATGCTGCGAGACGACCGGACGTATCGGATCCACGGGCGGCTCGGGAACGCCAAGTACCTCTCGATGGACCTGCGCCAGAGCAAACCCGCGTGCACGATCACTCCCGACCAGCTCGAGCTCGACGACGACGGCGGTTTCGAGTTCGTGCTCGGCGGCGCGACCCGAGCGCGGCAGTGGTGGCCACTCCACTCCGGGACCAACGGTCTCGTCGTGCGCGAGTTCTTCGACGACTGGTCCGGCGCGCAGCGGTCACGATTGCGCATCGACTGCCTCGACGGCGAGGTGGCACCCCGGCCCGAGCATCGGGCCGGCCGCGTAGCGGCGGAGTTCGACGTGATCGGCGACTGGATCCTCGAGGGCGCGGTTCGTTACTGGATCGAGCAGTCGACCCAGCTGGCGGCGGACAGCCGCAACGGCTTCACCCCATCGCTGCACCGCACCGACACCAAGTTGCCGGTCGCGACGTTCGGGTGGTGGGACCTCCAGCCCGACGAGGCGCTCATCATCGAGCTCGACGACCCGCACGCGGTGTTCTGGGCGCTGCACCTGGTCACGTCGCTCTGGCACACCCTCGACTACGCCAATCGCCTGACCACGTTCAACAACGCTCAGGCCAAGCCGGACGCCGACGGGAAGTTCCGCTTCGTCGTGTCGGCGCGTGATCCCGGTGTCCACAATTGGCTCGACACGACCGGCTTGCAGCAGGGCGTCGTCATCCTGCGCTTCTGCCAGGCATCGGCTCCGATGCCGCCGCGCGCCACGATGGTCATGCTGTCCGAGGTTGCCCGGCGCCTGGCCGGAAGCCCGCGATCCGTACCCGCCGAGCGTCGGGCACAGATCGCGGAGCGGCGCGAGGGCGTCGCCCACATGATCTGCGACTGAGCTCGGGTCACGCTCCCGTCGTGGCCAGGCTCGTCATCGCGTGGCTGAAGATGGTGCAGCGGGTGTCCTCCGGGAACCTCGGGAGCTCGTCGCGGCCGAGCGGCGTCCGTAGCTCCCGGCGGGTCGGACCGATCCGGTCGGCGACGGACTGGAGCTCGTCGAGGTCGAAGCCGTAGATCTCCGCCGCCCTCGTGGCCAGGAGCTCGTCGAGCGCGTGGTCCGGAAGGTCGTGCAGCATGAGGCGGACCGCTTCGATGGTATAGGGGCTGGTCCCCTCGGCGTGCGGGACGTCGGCACCCCACATGAGGTTCGGGGTACCGAGGTCGTAGGCCTGACGGAGATCGTGGGTGGGTCCGGCGATGTAGCAGTTCGACGCGAAGTACTCGCTCGGCGTGCGTCGCAGCGCCGCGAGCGCGTCGGCGACGTGCTCCTTCAGCGGCGTTCCCTCCCCCATGTTCAAGCCCGTCGTCATGGCGTCGAGCTTGGCGAGGTACGCGGGGATCTCGCACGCGCTGGTGATCTCGGTCACGACGAACACGAGCTCGGGATGACGCTCGAACGCGCCGGAGAGGATCATGTGGCCGATCGCCCGCACGATGTAGAACTGCATCTCCACCATGCCGACGAGTGCGGAGGCGTTCCCGCCCTCGTGCACCGATTCCGTCGGGAAGTTCGTGTGTCGATGGACGGGAAGCCCGAGCTCGGCGCACACCGCCCAGAGCGGGTCGTACGCCGGGTAGTAGAGGTTCGCCATTCGCAGCACGTGGTCGTTCGGGAGCAGCACGCCGCGCAGGCCCGCGTCCTTCGCCCGGCGCACTTCGGCGATCGCTTCGTCGATGTCGTCGAGGAACACCTGCGCGAACCCGGCCCACCGACCGGGCGCTTCGCTGCAGAAGTCGGCGAGCCAGCGGTTGTGCGCGCGCAGGCCCGCGGCGCGCAGCTCGTACTCCTCGCGGCTGCGCGGTCCCGGCGAGGTGAGCGCGCCCGACGGGTAGAACGGCGGCGCGGTGTTGGGGAAGAGCACTTCGGCGGCGATGCCCTGACGGTCGAGATACTCGAGGCGCATCGGCGCGTCCCAGTTCAGCGGCGCCATCATCGACGCGATGCCGGCTCGATGGTTGGCGTTGCGGTCCTGATCGATCTCCTCCGCCCACGCGTCGTGGAAGCCGTCGGCCCAGGCGTCGAACGCCTCGTGGTAGCGAACCTCGAGGTACGGCTTGTAGCCGCGCAGATCGGCGCCGCAGTGCCCGTCGGTGGAGAACAGGATCTGGTGGTGATCTTCAGAAGTGCTCATGCTTCTCCCGGGGGAACGCGGCACCTCATTCACCGTCGAAGGTCCAGTGTCGCACACCCCGCCCGGGCAGGAGCCGGCCGAAGCGCAACCCGGGGAAGTGGGCGGCGGCGACGGGGATGTCGGCGCCCTCGAGCTCGCGGGCGTAGGCCTCGCGTACGCGGTTGGCGAGGTCCTGGTCGTGGTCGACGAGGAGGTTGAAGTCGTCGTCCATGAGCTCCAACGGGCAGTGGATCATGTCGCCGAGGAGCATGGCGCGTTCGACCCCGTCCGAGACGACGACCACGCTGCTGCCCGGCGTATGACCCGGTGCGAGCCGGACGTCGACGCCCGGCAGGATCGTCGTGTCAGATCCCCAGGTCTCGACCCGGTCGAGCACCGGCGCGAGTCGCTCGGGCGCCATCGGCGTGCGGTACAGCAACGAGACGAACCGCTCCTCCTCCGCGCCCGGCAGGAAGTAGTCGAGATCGGCCGCGGCGCAGTGCACGGTCGCGTTGGAGAAGTACGGCGAGCCGTCGTCGGACAACCATCCGATGTGGTCGAAGTGGAGATGCGTGCAGACGACGTCGGTCACCTCCTCGCGCGACACACCGAGTGCATCGAGCGACGCCGGCAGCTCACCGCGGACCAACTGCGTGCCTCCGAACGCGGTGGCCAGTCGGCTCACGTCCTCGCGTGGCCGGCCCGCGGCCAGGAACATCTCCACGAACGGATCCTCGTCGTCGTCGACGTCGACCATCGGCGGCTGGTAACCGCCCTCGATCCCGGGCCCGGCGCCGGCGTCGACCAGCACGACACGCTCACCGGTGTGCACGAGGAACGCGCCCAGCGTGCTCTCGATCATGCCGTCGGGTCGGAACATGTGCTGTTCGCGCCACGCCTCGGACTCGGGATCGGGGAACGACTTGCTGGCCGGCAACGTCGAGCGGATCATCCCGTCGACGACGGGATGGATCTCGATGTCGCCCACCTTCACGCAGGCACGCCCATCCGGTTCAGGTCGGTGCGCAGCATCTCGTCGACCGCGTCGAGCCGCGCGCCACCCTCGGCGGGCTTCAGGTAGCCGCTGCGGGCCGCGAAGCTGTCGATCAGCTCGGGCCGAACGTCGGCGGCACCGTGCGTGATGTCGGCGACGGCCGGACCGATGCGATCGGCGATCTCCGCCAGCCGGGCGCGGTCGAGGCCTAGGAACTGGATCACGTTCTCACCCAGGATCAGCCGCACCTCGTCCTCGGGCACGCCGGCAAACGCGTCGCGCAAGAAGTCGGTGGTGTTCGGCCACGTGCCCTCCGGGTGCGGGTAGTCGCGCCCGAACGAGATCCGTTCCACACCGATCTCGGCCCGCATCTCCACCTCGGCCTTGTGGATGAACGACGCCCCGACCATGCAGTTCGTGTGCCAGTACTCGCTCGGTCGCCGGAGGGCCGGGAACGCGTCGCGGTGCGCGTCGTAGAGCGCGTCCAGGTGACGCAAGGTCGCGGGGATCCAGTCGAGGCGGATCTCGGTGAGCATCAGCTTCAGGTCGGGGTGACGATCGAACACGCCGCCGAGCATCAGCTGCCAGAACGGCTGACGTGGCTTCACGCTCCCCGAGAACTCGTGGAAGAACTCGAGGGAACGCGTCTGGACCGCGTCGGCGTGCGCGAACATCGCGTCGCGCTCCGTGCTGCCGGCGGCGTCGGCCACGTCGTCGCAGATCCGTTGGAGCTCCGGAAAGACGAGGCCCTGATCCCACCCGTACCCGGCGTGCACCACCAACGCCAACCCGCGCGCCGCGCAGCGGGCCCAGAACGGCTCCCAGTACTCGTCGAGCAGGGTCGGCATGTCGGGATGGCGCAGGTACCCCGGCGTGTACGTGCCGGCGAAGTCGTGGTCGGCGATCCAGTCGAGGTCGGTCAGCGATGTGTCCATGTCGGTGCACGGACCGATGGCGGCGACCGGCAGGAACCGGTCGGTCGCGATCCCGAAGTTGTCGGCCGCCCACCGGTTCCAGGCCCGCGCGCCGCGTCCCACGCCTCGAGCGGGTACGTGCGGTTCGTGGTGTTGTGGAACATGTCGCCGAGGCGGAAGTCGCCGTGGTAGATGAGCTCGGCGGCCACGCCCTCACGATCCATGTCGGCCAGGCGCAGGTGCGCGTCGTGCAGCCCGTGGTACCGATTGGCGTGCGCGTCCTGGACCTCGGGCAGGCTCGTGCTGCCCCCCTTCGCGGAGAGCAGGAAGATCGCGGTCGGGTAGACCTCGTTGTCCTCGCGCAGGCCCGGCAACAGGTCGTGGAATTGCGGGTCGAGGTACTCCGGCCAGAGCTCGTTGGGTACGCCGGCGTGCGAGTCCGACGAGACGAAGATCAACCTGTCCATGTCACGGTCCTTCCCACTCGCTGCCGATCCCGACAGCCATGAGCATCAATGGTGCTTCACCGACGTCACGGCTGATGTGTCCCTTGCTGGCGACGTCGTCGGCGAGGAGGACGTCGCCCGGCTCGAGGCGTTGCTGCTGGCCGAGCGTGGTCACGATCTCGAGCACTCCGCCGAGGACGACGAGGAACTGTCGGCGGGGGGCGTTGTGCACCCCGACGTCGGGCTTGCGCCCGACGAACTCCCCCATCCCCATCGTCGTGGCCGGGATGTCGTTGAGCCCGCGCACGGTTCCGGCGAACGTCTCCTTGACCGGCATCTCCAGGAGCTCGACGTGGGTCTCACCGGCCACGTCGCCGTACAGGTGGTACTGGGCCATGGCCGCGAATCTACGCCTTCACCAGACGACCGGGAGCGCCTCGACCGCCCGCAACATCGAGGTCCGCGACCACCGCACGTCGGTGGCGGGGATCGCCAGCTCCAGGGCCGGGAAACGGGCGAGCATCTTCGCGACTGTCACCTCGATCTCGGCGTGCGCGAGGCTTGCGCCGACGCAGTGGTGGGCGCCGAACCCGAGCGACAGGTGCGGCTCCGGGTCGTCGCGATGGAAGTCGAGCTCCCAGCCGTTCGGGAACACCGACTCGTCGCGGTTCGCCACCGCGCGTTCCGGCAGGATCGCGTCGCCGGCGGGGATCACGACGCCACCGCTGAGCTCGACGTCCTCGTTCGCCCATCGCGGCAGGGGCATGCCGTACCGGGTGCTGGGGATCCACCGCCACAGCTCCTCCAGCGCGGCGGGCATCAGGTCGGCATCGTCGAGCAGCTCCTGCCAGAGCGCGCGGCGCGACAGCAGCACGTAGAGCGTCGAGCCGAGCTGCGCCACCGTGGTCTCGAATCCGCCGAGGAACAGCGATTGGCACAACATCACCAGCTCGTCCTCGGTGAGGCGGTCGCCCTCGTCGTGCGCGGCCACGAGGTCGCTCAGCACGTCGTCGGCGGGGTGTGCCCGCCGTTCGGCGATGAGGCCGAGGAGGTACGACCGCAGGTGTGCACCGGCCTCGGCGCGCGCCTCTATCGAGCTCGTCATGCCGAGCATCGTGTCGATGAAGGACCGGAAGGTCGGGACGTCGGCGCTCGGAACGCCGAGGATCCCGGTGACGACGAGGTTGGGCAGGTTCCAGGCGACCGATGCGAAGTCGGCGGGCTGCTCGCGTTGCGCCATGTCGTCGAGCAGGTCGTCGACCAACGTCTCGATCCAGGCGCGCATGCTGCGAATCCGCGGCCTCGAGAATGCCGGCATCGCGAGCTTCCGGATCCGCGTGTGGCGGGGAGGATCCATGTTCGCCAGCAGTGACGGATCCAGCGGCGGCATGGCGTGGACGCGCGGCACGACCCGACCGAACCCCCCCTCCTTGCCGAAGCGACGGTCGCGGTAGACCGTCTTGACATCGTCGTACGTGGTGGCCAGCCAGCACGACTCGCCGTACGCCAACTGGACCTTGATCGGCCCCTGCCGTTGCAACTCGCGATAGATCGGGTCGACGTCGAGCCCGTTGTCGTCGACGATCGGGTACACGAGCACTAACCAGCGAACGAGTCGGCGTCGTCGAAACCGGCGAGCATCTCGGCGTAGCGATGCTCGACCACCGCGCGCGTCTCGGGGTGTGTGAAGATGTAGAAGTGGCCCTCGCGGATCGCGCGCACGACCCGCGCCGCACACTCGTCCGGGAAGCGGTGCTGCGGTTTCCAGCCGAAGGCGTCCTCGCGCTGCGCGTCGGTCTGACCGAAGGTCGCGAGCTGCTCCTCGGCGGTCATGGGTCCCCCGGCCGCCTCCGGTCGGAAGCGAGCGGAGTTGTCGAAGATGCCGGTGTTCTCGTGGTGTGACGGGCAGAGCACGGACACTCCGATGCGCGAGCCGCTGAGGTCGCGGGCCAGGGTCTCCGAGATCGCCACCACCGCATGCTTGGTTGCCATGTAGCCGTACATCGCGCCCAAGTCGTCGGGCGTCGAGTCCCCGATCGAGATGCGGTTCGCCGTGAGCCCTCCCCCGCCGACGACACCCGCGAGCGACGCGGTGTTCACGATGTGGCCCTCACCACCGCGCTCGAGCATCCCGGGGAGGAATGTCTGGATGCCGTAGAGCACGCCGAACAGATTCACGTCGACGATCCAGCGCCATCCCCGCTCCTCCGGCTGGTCGACCGGCGTGAACGACACGACGCCCGCGTTGTTGACCAGCACGCTCGCGCCGCCGAGCTCGTCGTCGACCCGATCGGCGAGTGCGACGACGGAGTCCCGCTGCGTGACATCCACCTCGATGGCGACGGCTTTGCCACCGGTGCGCTCGATCTCCTTGGCCACCACCTCGGCTTCGGCCCGGCGATTGTCGGCGATCACCGCCGTCATCCCCTCGCGGCGAAACGCTCGGCCATGGCGCGTCCGAGCCCGCTCGCCGATCCGGTGACGACCGCGACCTTGCCGTCGAGTCGGTCCATGGACCGCGGGTCTCAGACCGTGACGCCGACGCCGGCCAGGTCCTCTTTGAGGAGGGTGTCGACCATCGGGAGCTTGGCCTCCCCCTCGGCGGGCTTGAGGAAGCCGCCGCGGCTGTCGAAGTTGGCGATCAGCTCGGGCCGGACCTCGGGCCCACCGCCACCGGTGATCGCCTCGAGTCGGGGGCCGATGCGCTTGGCGATCTCGGCCAGTGGTTCGCGATCGAGGTCGAGGAACCGGATGGCGTTCTCGCCGAGGATAAGCCGCGCTTCGTCGTCGGGTACACCGGCGAACGCGAGCCGGAGGAAGTCCTCCGTGTTCGGCCAGGTGCCCTCGGGGTGGGGGAAGTCCCGCCCGAACAGCATCGTCTCGACCCCGATCTCGTGTCGCATCTCCACCTCGGCGCGGTGGATGAACGACGCGCCGGCCAGGCAGTTGGTCGCCCAGTACTCGCTCGGCTTGCGCTTCGCGGGGAGATCGGCGCGGTGCTGCTCGTACACGGTGTCGAGATGGCGCAGCGTCGCCGGGATCCAGTCGAGCCGGATCTCGGTGAGCAGCAGCTTGAGGTCGGGGTGACGATCGAAGACGCCGCCCAGCATCATCTGCCACATCGGCCGGCGTGAATCGACGTTGTGGTTGAGGAAGTCGTTGAAGAAGACCTGCGAATCCGGGGAGACCGCGTCGGCGTGCTCGAACAGCGCGGCCGGATCGGTGCTCCCGGCCGCGGTCGCGACGTCGTTGTAGATGCGCTCGATCTGGGGGAACACGGCACCGAACTCGGTGCCGAACCCGGCGTGCACCACGATCGCGATGCCACGCTCCTCGCAGACCGACCAGAACGGCTCCCAGTACGCGTCGAAGAGCGGCGGCATGTCGGCATGGCACATGTAGCCGGGACCGTACGTTCCCGTGAACCGGTGGTCGGCGATCCACTCGAGCTCGGCCACCGTCGCGTCCATGTCGACGCACGGGCCGATGGCGCGCGGTCACCAGGAACCGGTGCATCGCGAACCCGAAGTTGTCGGCCGCCCAGCGGTTCCAACCGCGCGCGCCGTCTTCCCAGGCGTCGAACGAGTACACGCGACCGGTGACGTTGTGGAACATGTCGCCGAGCCGGAAGTCGCCGTGGTAGATGAGCTCGGCGGTGACGCCCTCGCGGTCCATGTCGGCCAGGCGGAGGACCGGGTCGTGCAGGCCGTGCCAGTCGACCTGGTGCGCCTCCTGGACCTCGGGCAGCGTCGTGGACGCGCCGCTCTTCGCGCCGAGCAGGTAGATCGCCTGCGGGTAGATCTCGTTGTCCTTGCGCAGGCTCGGGAGCAGTTCGTGGTAGCGCTCGGGAAGGTACTGCGCCCAGAGCTCCTTGGGCACGCCGGCATGCGAGTCCGACGAGACGATGATCAGCTTGTCTTCCATCTACCCCACCTTGCTGAAGCGCGGCTGCAGTTTCGGATCGAGTGGCTCGGGAATCGGCGCGAACACCTTGCGCAGCGTTCGCACCGGCGCCTCGGTACGAACGTTCGGCCGCGCGTGCTGGATGGCCTGGTTGTCCCAGATCACCAGGTCGCCGTTGCGCCAGTCGTGTTCGACCACGCTCGCGGGGTCGTAGAGGTGCGCGAACAACGCCGCCAGCAGCTCCTCGTTGTCTTCGGGTGAGAGCTCCTCGATCTCGAGCGTCACCTGCTGCGACACGTACAACATCGTCCGACCGGTACGCGGATGCTGACGCGCCACCAGGGTCGTGGTCTTCTTGGGTTGGTCGAACACCGAGTCGATGACGTCGTCGTCGCCACCGCGGTTGGGATAGGTCGCGTCGTGACCGTGGACCGCGTGCAGGTGGTCGACCCGGGCACGAAGATCGTCGGACAAGGTGTCCCACCCGTGCCCCATGCTCACGAACAAGGTCGGCACGTTCGGCTGCTCGACGTCGACGTCGACGCCGTAGAGCGAGAGAGCCTGGTGCGGCCGTTCCGACCACATCATGTCGCAGTGGAACAGGAGGCGACCGTACGGCGCCCCACCGCCCGGCTCCTTGTTGGAGACGAACATGAACTGACTCCGGGGTGGTTCGTCGGAACTCTTCCCCGGCGCCGGGTCGGCCGGCGGTTCCTGCCCGATGAGCATGTGCGCGAGGTAGCGCTGGAACGGCGCATCGATGTCGAGGTCGCGGAACACTAGGAGGCCCCGCTCGTCGAACAGCTCCCGAAGCTGACGACAGGTGTCGTCGTCGAGCGGGATCTCCGGACGCAGACCTGCGACCTCCGCGCCGAACCCCGGGTGCAACTCCCGGACCTGCAGATCCATGTCTCCCCCTCGCACCTGAGCGACTCCCCCGAGGGTACCCCGCCGTCGGCGGCCGGGCGCACGCCGTCAATCGCGGTGGCAGTATCAGCGGAGCCGAGGAGGTGCTGTGGACGAGTTGCGGTTCGACGGGCGCGTGGCCGTGGTGACGGGGGCAGGTCGAGGGATCGGCCGGTCGCACGCGTTGCTGCTTGCCGGGCGCGGCGCCCAGGTGGTCGTCGCCGACTCCGGTGCCGGGATCGACGGGTCGGGGTCGTCACGCGAGCCGGCCACCGAGGTCGCGGAGGAGATCGAGACGAACGGGGGCGAGGCCATCGCCTGCTGCGCTTCGGTCGCCGAGGAGGACGGCGCCGCATCGATCGTCGGGACCGCGATCGAACGGTTCGGGCGTCTCGATGTCGTCGTCAACAACGCCGGCATCAGCGACAAGCATCCCTTTGACGAGCTGTCCCACGAGCAGTTCCGCCGCATGATGGACGTGCACTTCTTCGGAACGCTGTACGTCACGAAGGCCGCCTGGCCGCACCTGATCGAAGCTGGTGAGGGGCGCGTGGTGAACACCACGTCGGAGGGTGTCCTCGGAGCCCAGGCCGAGCTCACGAGCTACGGCTCGGCCAAGGGCGCGGTCTGGGCGCTCACGCGCAACCTCGCGGCCGAGGGCTTGGCCGACGGGATCCGGGTGAACGCGGTGGCGCCCCGAGCGCGGACGCGCATGTCGGAAGACGGCCAGCGGGCGGAGGCGGGAGCCGCACGCGACCCTCGCGCCGAATCGGCGCTGAGCCGGATGGATCCGGAGCTGGTCGCGGCGGCCGCGGCGTACCTCGCGCACGAGTCGTGCACGCTCAACGGTGAAGTGCTGGTCGCGGGAGGCGGCGACGTGATGCGTCTCGCGCCGATCGTCACGCGCGGCATCTCCCGGGGGAGAGAACTGTCGGTCGAGGACATCGCCGAGAGCATCGACGCGATCCTCGACGCGACCGATGCCCGCGTCGCACCCGTCGGAAGCTGGTGAGCATGGCGGCCAATCGACTGGACGGGAAGGTGGCGATCGTCACCGGCGCGGGAACGAACCCGCCCGGCGTGGGGATCGGCTGCGCCATCGCGCAGGTGTTGGCCGGTGCGGGTGCGTCGGTGGTGCTCGTCGACAAGGACGCCGAACACGGCGAGGTCACGCGCGGCCTGATCGAGGAAGGCGGCGGCCGGAGCGCGGTGTGCGTCGCCGACGTCTCGGTGGAGTCCGACTGCGAGGCCATGGTGCGGGCCGCGGTCGACACCTTCGGGGGGCTCGACATCCTCGTCAACAACGCCGGTATCAGCAAGCACGTCACCGTCACCGACACGCCGCTGGAGCTGTTCGAGGAGATCATCGGCGTCAACCTGCGGGGCCCGTTCATGGCGTGCAAGTACGCGATCCCGGCGCTCATGACCCGCGGCGGCGGGTCGATCGTGAACATCGGCTCGGTCGTCGCGATCCGCGACGCGGGCAGCTCGCACCCCGCCTACGCAGCATCCAAGGGTGGTGTGCTCGGCATCACCGTCGACCTCGCCGGCGCGTACGGCCGCGACAACATCCGCGTGAACGCGGTACTGCCCGGCATGATCGCGAGCCCCATCCAGGCGTCGATCGGGAGTGCGTCGGCCGAGATGCAGAAACGCATGAACATGCTGGGGCGGATGGGCGACGTCTGGGACATCGCCCACGCAGTGGGATTCCTCTGCACCGACGAGGCGTCGTACATCACCGGCCTGGTCATGCCCGTCGACGGCGGCGCCACGGCGGCGATGCCGAGCTCGGCGTCGCGACCCGACCGACCCGACCACCGGTAGGAGAGGAAGCGGAGCCGAGCTCGGCGTCGCGCCCCGACCGGCCTGACCAGCGCTAGACGCCGGAGGCGGTCACTGCGCCAGGACGGCGCTCGCCTCCTGCTCGATCGCGGTCCCGACGAAGAACTCGGGATTCATCGATCCGTAGAACCGCACCGGGTTGACGAACACGAAGTCGCGCAGCTGGTCGGCGTCGAGGATGCCGCGCTCGACGAGCTCGCACGCCTCCTCCAGCGGCTCGTCGAAGTCGGGAACGTCCCAGTGCCCGAGGTCGGACGCGAAGATCGCCGGCACCAGCGCCCCGAGCGGTGTCACGCGGTGATCGAAGGCCACGCCCACGAGCGGGTCGTCGGCTTCGCAGCCCCAGTAGAAGTTCGTGCAGAACCGGTCGCGGATGTCCTCGACCGACGTGAGCTGCGCGGCAGCGTAGTCGTCGCGCACGCGCTTCATCGTGCCGCTGAGCTGCCCGGCGAGCTGCTCGGGGGTGTACCGGGCGAGCGTCGGGTCGTCTTCCACGAGGAGCTTCACCAGCAGCTCCTTGTCCATCGTCTCGGGGTCGAGCCCGGCGATCGCCGCGCCCCGCGCTTGAGCCAATTGCCGACCAGGCTCACGTAGACCTGCACCCCGATCGCGGCACCGCCTTCCTGCAACGCGACCCGGAGCTCGGGGAAACGGGCGGTGACCCCACCGAGAAACAGCGACTTGGCCAAGGCGGCGCCCGAGGCGGCGAAGTGCCCGATCTGGTTGAACACGAAGTTCGAGATCGAGGCGCGGTCGCTGGCGCCGATCCCGGCGGTGTGCGCGGCGATGGGCAGGCCGAGCTCGATCGCCTTGGCCCACACCGGGTCGTAGTCGTGGATGCTGTCGATCCCGAAGGTGTCGACCCATCCGTGCGTCTCCCACTGGACGATGCGGACGTCGGCCCAAGGATCGTCCGGCGGCCACGGCTGCCCGGGCAGCGGCCGGTGAACGTGACTCGGGATCAGCGCGACCTTCGACCCGAGTGCCTTGATGTGCTCGAGCGCGGCGACGGCCTCGGCGGGCGTGTGCATCGGGACCAGCGCGGCGACGGTGAACCGATCACCGTACGGCCGGTACTGGTCGGCGAGGAACTCGTTGTACACGCGGCACAAGGTGACGCGTTCCTCTTCGTCGTGCACCTGCATCAGCGCGTTCCCGAAGCTCGGGTACAGCACCGCGAAGTCGATCCCCGCCTCGCCGAGGCGATCGTGATACCGCCGGGGCGACGTCACGGTCGCGTAGTAGTCCGCTTTCGACGGCACGTGCCACGAGTGCGGCAGCACCCCACCGGCGCGGCGCTCCTCCATCGTGAGGTCCTCGATCGCACGCGTCCGGTTGAGGAACCCGGAGAGCAGCTTGCCGTGCCCGTGGTCCCGCACGTAGTCGACGAAGACCGCCATGAGCTCGACGATGTGACCGTCGCCGTCGAGCACCGGATGGCCCAACTCCTCGCGGAGGCGAGCCGACCGCGTCTGTGACTGTGTGCCCTGCGCCATCGAGGAACCTCCGGTCAGGAGTCGGGGCACGCCCAGTCGTCAGGGATCTGGACGCTCACCATCATGACGCGCTCGTCGCCGACTTCGCGGGTGCGGTGACCGTTGCTGCCGACGTCGTCGGCCAGCAGGCAGTCGCCGGCCCGAACGACGCACGACTCGCCCGTGCTCGTGATGATCTCGTACTCGCCGCGCAGCAACGCCAGGAGCCTGCGCTCCGGTGCCGGGTGCAACTCGTGGCCCGGCATCCGCTCGACCAGCTCCACGATCCCGAAGGTGACCGCCGGGATGTCGAGCAGACCACGCACGCGCGTCGCACCCTCGCCGGGATTGTCGATCGTGGGCAGCTCGAGCACGGACAGGTGGGTGTCGCCGTGATCGTCGGCGTACACGCGATACACCGTGGGCATGGTCACCCGAGCTTGAGGTTCGGGCTGTAGGTCTTGGTCGAGCACTTGAAGGGCACCACGGTCTCCCACTTCGTGCCGTCGCTGTAGAACTGGCTGAAGCACGCCGGGAACGACATCACCGTCGCCTTCGGGTACTCGATCGGGCCCTTGACGCCCTTCAGCTCGAACGTGAAGGTCGACGCGACCTTCTGCACGTTCTCGGGCGTGATCGCCATCTTCTGCTTCTTCATCTTCTTGAGCACCTGGATGAAGAAGTCGGTGGGCGCGTACCCGAACTCGGTCCCCAGGTCCACGTTCGATTCCAAGCCGGGCTGCAAGGCTTCGAGATCCTTCTTCATCTGGATGTTCCCCGCCGTGGGCTCGGCCGGGTTCACCACCGGGTTGTTCACGTAGCTGCCCTCGAACGGCTTCACCAGGATGTCAGTGAACAACCCGTGGGTGAAGGCCCCCTTGTATCCGCTGGCCTTGAGCAACTGCCAGAAGTTCAGGCACTGCACCGCGGCCTCGACAGAACATCGCGTCCGGCGGATTTCCGTGGTCGCCCTTCATGGCTTCCTGCACGAACGGCGTGTAGTCGGCGACCTTGAGCTGCGGCATCTTGGTCTGGACGTCGGTCACCTTGAAGCCGGCGCCCTGCGCGGCGACCGCGAAGACCTGCCCGCCGTTCTTCCCGGATTCGTTGTCGTTGCCGACGACGATGAACGTCGGGTGCTTCTTGCCGGTGAGCTTCGCCACGTTGGCGTACATCGCGTGGTAGATGTCGGTCACCCTCGACGGGTCGGCGGCGACGATGCACCCACCGTCCGAGAACCCCCACAGCGAGGTCGACGGCTTGGTGCTGCAGTACGTGTTGTCGAAACCACCGCCGAAGTACGGCACGTGTTGCTGGGCGAAGTACTGACCCGGGTTGTTCGCCGACACGTCACCCACGATGGCGAAGACGCCGACCTGGGTCACCAGGCGCCGCGCCTCCGCCAATGCGGTCGCGGGATCCTGCTTGTCGTCCGCCAACTCCTTGTAGTCGATCTTGAGCCCCGGGATCTCGTTGGTGTCGTTGAAGCGCTTGATCCGGGCCTGGGCGCCCGTCTCCGCGGTGGGGAGCTGCGACTTGATCCCCAACCCGGCGACCGTGATCGTCTTGCCGTCGAACCCCCGCACCGACCGCACCGCGCCGGCCGATCCCGCCGCTCCGAAGACTCCCGCACTCGCCAGCGCGAGCACCATTGCCACGGCGGCTCCACGGCGAATCCTGGCATCGCTGCGTTTCATGGTGCCCCCCAGCATCTGAACGAATGGCGCGGACGAGACCCTAACGTCATGCATGCGCGTTGTCTCGTCACCCGGCACTGGTCACGCGCGCACGTTCAGTGTGCCGTCCATCCCCCGTCGACCACGACGCGCTGACCGGTGATGTAGCGACCGGCGTCGCTGGCGAGCAGCAGGAGCGCGCCGTCGAAGTCGTCGGGCTGACCGTGGCGTGGCAGCAAGGTGTTGCGCAGGATCCAGTCCTGGACCTTCTCCACCTTGATCACCGGCGCGGTGATCTCCGTCTCGATGAAGCCCGGCACCAGGCTGTTCACCCGGATGCCGTAGCGGCTCCATTGCGCCGCCCACTCCCGCGTCATCGCCTCCAACCCGCCCTTGGTGGCGGAGTACACCGCCTGGGGGAAGCGCCCGATCCCGACCGACGCGACGATCGATCCCACGTTGACGATCGAACCGGTCCCTGCCTCGCGCATCCCCGGGAAGCAGGCCTGGGCCAGCACGATCGGCGCTTCGAGGTTGACGGCGACGGTGCGGCGGACGTCGTCCTCCGATTCGTCCTCGGCTTTGACCCCGGCCGCGATGTACGCGGCGTTGTTGACCAGGATGTCGACGCGTCCGTCGAACTCCTCGAGGCAGGCGTCGGCGACGGCGACGACCTGCGCCCGTTCCGAGAGGTCGGCGGTCATGGGCACGAGCCGCCCCGTCGACGCCGCCTCCTCGTCGAGCTCGGTCGTGCGCCGGGCGATCGCGGCGACGCGGGCGCCCGCGAGCACGAGCGTGCGCGCGAGCCGGTTGCCGATCCCGGCGCTCGTGCCGGTGACCACCGCGTTCTTGCCGGTCAGGTCGAAGAGCTGCGCGGGAGTCATGCGGCGGCGATCAGCTCCACAGGCCGGTCAGCCCGCGTCCACCGACACGACGCACGAGGTGCGCGCGCGTTGCCGACAGGCCGAAGGGCAACCGGCGAATCGGCACGCTGACCCGCGAGACCCACGACAGCGTCGTCTCGTCGCAGAATCCGATCGCGCCGTGCAGCTGGTGGGCGACGCGGAACACCACGTCGGCCGCTTCGAGCGCAGCCGCCCGCAGCGCGAGCGCGTCGTCGAGCGCTTCGGGGCGACGCGTCTCGACACTCCAGAGCGCGTACTTGGCCAGCTCCTCCAGGCCGACCCGCTCCACCTCGGCGTCGGTGAGCTGGAACTGCACGCCCTGGAACGTCGCCAGCGGTTGGCCGAACTGCTCGCGCTCGAGGATGTACGTGCGCGTCGAGCTCCATCGCGCGGTCGAGCATCCCGAGCAGCGTCCAGCACGGGAGCACGAGCCCGAGGATCACATCGACCGCACCGGCGTCGTCGAGGGGCGCGAGGTCGAGCGCGACGACGAGCAGGTCCTTGCGCGGGTTCGTGGCGTCGACACGCGGGGTGACCGTGCTGCGGCGACCGTCGGCGTCGACGGCGACCCAGCGCAGGTCGAGTCCGGCGAGCGGTGCGGACGGCGCGGCGCGGTCGACGACGAGGAGGCCGTCGCACTCCACGTCGACGGGGCGAGCGAGCCGTTCGGCGACCGGGTACGGGACCGCCCAGTAGCCGGCGCTTCGGCACAGCGCGGCCGCGGCTTCGGCCTCGCCGCCGTCGCGGCGCGGATCGAGATCCCACGCGCCCAGCTCCGCGAGCACGGGCGCGACCAGTGACGCACGTTGGTCGGGCTCGGCGAAGGCACGTGGCGCGAGCTGGTCACCGCCGGCCGCCTCGAGCGCACGCAGCGCGAGCCGCCCGTACTCGGTCGCTTCCTCGCTGAGCTCGGTGATCATGCCGACGTGAGCGTGCGGGCCAACAGGATGCGCTGGACCTCGATGCTGCCCGACGCGACGGTGGACGCCTGCGCGTACCGCCAGTGGTCCTCCACCGCACGCTTGAACCGTTGTGCCTCCTCGCCGTCGAGGCGGGCCAGCCCGACGATCTCCATCAGCACGTCCGCGCTGTGCTGGTCGAGGCGGGTCACGGCGATGCGGTAGGCGGCGGCATCACCGGGCGAGACCCGCCCGGTCTGCTGCAGGCCCACCACGCGGTACGCGAGCAGCCGGGCGCGGCGGCAGTGGGTGAGCATCCCGACCCAACGCGCGCGCAGCTCCTCGGGCAGCGCCTCCCAGTCGTCACCCAACACCGCCGGTGCGCGCATCAGGAGGCGTTCGGCGCGGGCGTAGCGCGCGATGCCGACGCGCTCGAACGCCAGTACCTCCTGGACGACCTTCCAACCTTCGCCGACCTCACCGAGCACGTCGGCGTCGGTGACCCAGAGGTCGTCGAAGAACACCTCGTTGAGGTGGTGCGGTCCGACCATCGCGGCGATCGGCCGGACCTCGATCGCGGGATCCGACATCGGCACCAGGAAGATCGTCAGCCCCTGCTGCTTCTTCTCGCCTCTCGACGTCCGGGCCAACAGGAAGCACCAGTCGGCCATGGTGGCGTACGACGTCCAGATCTTCTGCCCCGACACGAACCATCCGTCGCCGTCGCGCCGAGCGGCGGTCTGCAGCGAGGCGAGGTCGGAGCCGGCGTTGGGCTCGCTGAATCCCTGGCACCAGATGACTTCACCACGGGCGATGGTCGGGAGGTGACGGCGCTGCTGCTCGGGCGTGCCGTGGCGCATGATCGTGGGACCGACCCAGTTCACACCCATGTACTGCGCGCCCCGGGGCTCGTGCAGCGCCCACATCTCTTCCCGGACCGCGGTCTGCTCCCATGGCGACGCGCCCCGCCCACCCCATGCTTCGGGCCAGGCCATGCACAGCAGACCACGGTCGGCCAGAAGTCGGCAGAACCGCTGCGCGACCTCGAAGTCGGCCGGGTCGTCGGTGAACGCACCGAGGTAGTCGGCGGGGATGTGCTCGCCGACGAGGTCGCGCAGCTCACGGCGGAGCGCAGCGACGTCTTCGCCCAGATCGAAGTCCACCGGGGCCGGACCCTACCGGATCACCTTCGCGACCCGAAGATCGCTTCGGCGTTCTCCCGCATGATCCGCCGCTTGACGTCGTCCCCGAGTGAGTCGAGCAACGCCTCGAAGTCGGCCGGCGTGACCACGCCCTCCGGATGCGGGAAGTCGGAGCCGAAGACGAGCACACCGTCGTCACCGTCGAGCTCGCGGACGATGCGCGGGATGTCGTCCTCCGGGTAGGGGGCGACGCGCACGTGTCGCTTGAACACCGCCGACGGCCGTTCGCCGAGCTGCCCGCCGATCCAGGGACCGTTGCGACCCATGCCGCGGCTCTTGTCCATGTGCTGGAGGGTGTGCGGAACCCAGCTGGCGCCGTGCTCGGCAATGAGCACGTTGAGGCGCGGATGACGACCGAACAGGTTGTCGAAGATCAGGGCCGAGATCGTGTCGACGACTGGACGCTCGCCGTAGAGGTTCATCCACTGCCACGCCGACATGCGCCACGACTGCGGGTCGTGGTCGAGCCCCCATGCCGGGGAGATGGCGTCGAAGTACCAGAAGGGCATGACGTGCAACGCCACGACGACGCCGGCCTCGTTGAGCCGAGCCCACACCGGGTCGAAGTAGGGATCGCCGGGGCTACGCCCGTAGGCCGGACCGGTCGGCAGCAGCACCACCTTGGCGCCGCGAGCGATGACGTCGTCGGTGAGCGCGACCGCCTGCTCCAGGTCACGCAGCGACAGCAGCGCGGTCGCGTAGATGCGGTCCTCGTAGTTGAAGCCCCACGCTTCGTCGTACCAGCGGTTGTACGACGAGAGGTTGGCGTAGAGCGCGTCGGTGTCGTCGACGTAGTGCTCGGCCGACAACGCGAGTCCGCCGGGGAACAGGACGCAGCGGTCCACCCCTTGCGCGTCGAGCAATCGGAGTCGCGCGCCGCGTTCGACGTATTCCTCCCGCATCGGCTCCGGCTGGTAGCGGGCGGTCGGATCGCCGGAGGCCATCTCGCGCAACATCTGGCGCAGTGAGCCGGGCAGGTACGCGTAGTCGAACCCGAGC
Organism: uncultured Actinomycetes bacterium; assembly: GCA_963725775.1. Lineage (GTDB taxonomy): Bacteria > Actinomycetota > Acidimicrobiia > IMCC26256 > DASPTH01 > DASUAS01. The sequence goes on along the minus strand of CAVRZT010000002.1, from coordinate 414,340 downwards.
CCGTCCTCGTTGTTGAACGTGGCGACGCGTGTCCCCGCGAGGATGACGTCCTTACCCTCGGCATTCTTCGTCGCACGAATCGACTGCTCGGCGTACTTCTTCGGCAGGTAGCGGGTGACGGCGTCGCGCGGCTCGTAGATGTGGGTGTCGCAGTCGAACGCGCCGGCGACCAGGTTGCTCATGCTGCGTCTCTCTCAGAAGTAGACGAGCGGTTCGAAGGAGGAGAGCTCGGCCTCGGGAAACCCGGCCTCGTGGCCGGGCAGCTTGTAGAGGCGACCGGCGTTGTCGGCGAGCAGGGCGCGGCGCACGTCGTCGGGGACCTCGTCGGTGATCCGCATCGCCTGTTGACGATCGTCGGGCCAGTCGGCGGTGTCGAGGGGGAAGTGGCTGGCCCACATGAGATGGGCCGGACCGATCAGCCGCCGGTTCTTCACCGCGGTGCGGTCCTGGCTGAACGTGAACCAGAAGTGCCGGCGGATGTAGTCGCTCGGCACGGCCTCGGGATCCTCGAGCGCGTACTCGTTGAGGTGCTTGTGGCGCACGTAGTTGATGTCGTGGAACTCGAGCCAGTGGAGACACCACCCCGCGTCGCCGTGGGCGAACACCAGTCGCAGGTCGGGGTAGCGGTCGAACACACGCCCGGAAGCCATCGGCAGCGCGATGTCGGCCATGGGCGGGCGCAACCCGGGCGCGATGCCGGCCGGTGCCGCCGTCTCCGCGGCGGGGCCGAACGCGTAGTGCACGCTGATCGGCACGCCGAGGCCGTTGGCCGTCTCCCAGAACGGATCATCACTCGGGTTGGCCGCGGTCGCGCTCCCGCTGGGCCAGCCGTCGAGGACGACGCCGCGGAGTCCGAGCTCGTCGACACAACGGACCAACTCGGCGCGAGCGTCCTCGACACCGGTCGACGGGATCCGACCCAACCCGACCAGGCGGTCGGGGTGGTGCGCGCTGAACTCCGCGATCCAGTCGTTGTAGGCCCGGGCGCACGCGAGCTGCAGCTCGGTGTCGTCGGAGAACTTGATCGCGTCCCAGAGGCCCGGGGACGGGTAGAGGATCTCGGCATCGACGCTGTCGGCGTCCTGCGCCTTGAGCCGCTCCGCCGGGTCGTACAACGCGGGGAGCACGTCGGCGAACGCGATCGGCCTGCTGTCCGCATCGGCGGGCAGGCGGTGGCCCGAACCGCTCACGGCCGAGGCCGGGAGTGGCACGGGGTCGACGCCGTCGATCATCCACGCGCTCCCGCCCTCCCACGACTCGAGTCGGGGCGCGCGGTCACGTAGCTTCGCCGGCACGCGGCTTGCGAACAGGTCACCCGGCTCCAGGACGTGGGCGTCCGCCGAGATCAACTGATATCCGTTCGGGCTCGTCATCGGTCTCCCTGAGTTCTGGGCGGTGTCACGCAGATGCGCCGGCGAGCTCGGGCTCGTTGGCGGGCCACGTGACCACCTTCGCGTCGTAGAGCGCGGTCATCTGCTCGTCGTCGTAGCCGAGCTCACCGAGGAGCGCGCGGCTGTGCTCGCCGAGCTCGCAGAACGTGGTCACGACCGCGGGCGTGTCCGAGAGCTGCACCACCGGCGCGTAGCGCCAGTACGTACCGCCGAAGCTCGGGTGTTCGGTCCGCACCATCATGTCGATGGCGTCGGCCTGGGCATCCATGTACAGGAACGAGAAGTGCGACCGGGCGTCGGCCACCACGCAGCCCACGCCGGCGTCGACGAGGCTGCTCTCCCACTCCGGCGCGGCGCGGGTGAGGAACACCGGTTCGAGCTCGGCGTCCAACGCGGCGCGGTGTTCGGCCCGCGCGCGGGCATCGGCGAACCGCGGGTCGGCGACGAGGTCGTCGCGACCGGCAACCGCGCAGAGACGCGCGAACGCGGCATCGTCGTCGGCCGCGATGAAGACCCAGCGGGGATCGGGATTGGCGGTCGGGTCGTCGATCGCGGCGTCCGGTGCCACCGGCGCGCACTGGTAGAGCCGGTGCGTGGCGCCGGTTCCGCACTGGAAGCGATCGATCGCGGGACGCGGCGGCTTGCCCTCGTACGACAGGGCGTCCTCGCAGTTGAGGTAGAGGTTGGAGACGATCATCGCCGACTCGAGCCGCTGGCCCTCGCCGGTGCGGTGCTGGGCGAACAGGCCGAGCATCATCGCGGCGGCGTGCCCGGCCGCGGCGACCGGATCGGCACCGCTCTCGCGCAGCGGAGGGTTCCCCTCGCCCGACTGGTAGGCGGTCTGGCCACAGAACGCAGCGATCACCGGATCGATCGCGGGCTGGCCGGAGGAGGGGCCGACCGAACCGTACGACGCTGCGTACTGGTACACGAGGCGCGGGTTGATGGTCCGGAGCGTCGCCTCGTCGATGCCGAGGTTCTCGGGAACGCCGGGTCGGAAGCTGTGAACGAAGAGGTCGGCCCCGGCGACCAGACGGTGCAGGATCTCCCGACCGCGCTCGTCCTTCAGGTTGAGCGCGATGCTCTCCTTGCCCTGCATCGCCCGGACCATGTTGTTGTGGCCGACGTTGCCGACGGGATCACCCGTGGCGCGGGCCAACAAGCGGTACGGATCGCCGTAGATCGGCTCGATCTTGATCACCCGCGCCCCGAGCTCCGCGAGCAGGGCGGTGGCGAACGGCGTCGCGTAGTAGTAGGCCGCCTCCACGATGGTGATGCCGTCGAGCGGTCCTTTGAGCTCGCGGCGGCTCGGCGAACCGAGCGTCACCGGCGCGATCTCCTCGCGCGCGACCTCGTCGGTGTGTTGGCGGGCCGTGGGTGCCGGCCCCCGCACCGCGGCCGGCGCGGTCGGCATGTTCGCCAGCGGACCGACCTCGAGCACGCGCCCGACCCTCGGGTCGTCGACCTCGACCAGCCAGTTCCCGGCCGCGAGCTGCGGGTGGCGGAGCGCTTCCTGGACCGTCTGCACGACATCGGCGCACACGTTGCCGTTGGCCCAGTAGAGCTCCATCCACTCGGCGGCGGTCTTCTCCCTCATGCGTTCCTGCAGGAGGCGGACGAGCTCGTCCTTCGTGTCGTTGTCGGCGAAGTTGTGGGGCGCACCCTTGAAGCGCTCGTCGTCCCAGATCCACTCGAAGTCGAGGACCGTGATCCATGCGGGGAAGAAGTGCGGTTCCGAGAGGGAGTGCATGATCCAGCGGCCGTCCTTGCACTCCGCCATCAACCCGATCGGCGTGACGTCGCGGGGGTCGCGGTGGTGCGCGAGCGGGTTCACCGCGTCGGGAACCGACTTGGCCTTGGCGCCGTCTTCCGGGAGCTGCTCGCCGTCGCGAAGCAACCAACGCACCTGCGGGTTCTGGCGGCAGGTGATGGCCTGGAGCATGTTCGTGTCGACCCGCTGACCTCGGCCGGTGAGGTCGCGCGCCCGCACCGCGGCGAGCATGCCCTGGACCGCGAGCATCGCCGCGAAGTACGACGCGTCCTTGGCGCCTCGGTACACGGGGCGGGTCCCGTCCTGGTACCAGCCCGGCTGGTCGCGGAACAGGCCGGCCTTCGCCATCACCAGCCCGTCGTCGGCGGCGACGCCCGCGAACGGGCCCACAGCGCCGAAGCCGCTGATCGAGCAGTAGACGAGCGCCGGGTTCACCGCGGCGAGGGCGTCGTAGCCGAGACCGGCCGCGTCGGCGGCGCCGGGCCCCATGGACTCGACGACGATGTCGACGCCGCGCACGAGCCGGTGAAGCTCGGCCCGGCCGGACTCCGTGCGCGGATCCAACCCGATGCTTCGCTTGCCCCGCTGCACCAGCAGGTACACGGGCTCGCTCCAGCCCGGATCGTCGTCGACCGGCTCGACGCGGATCACGTCGGCACCGAAGTCGGCCAGCACCATCGTGGCCATCGGACCCGCCAGGCCCTGCGTGAAGTCGAGGACTCGCAGACCGGCGCACGCCCCCGGCATCGTCGTCACTTCCCGACCGTCATCAGGCAGCCGACTTCACGGCGTTCGGCTCGTCGTACGGCAGCTTGTAGAGATCGGCTGCGTTCCGCCACATGATGCGCTCGATCTCGCCCGGCGTCGCGCCGGCTCGCTGCAGGATCTCGAGGCCCAGCTGATAGTCCATCGGCCACGCGCTCGACGAGTGCGGGAAGTCGGGACCCCACAGGATGTTCGCCACGCCGATGTCGTAGCGGTTTGCCGCCCCCGACTCGTCGACGACGTAGGCGACGGACACGTTGCGTCGGAAGTACTCGCTCGGCAGCAACGACAGGTTCCAGTCGCGCCGATTGCGTTTGACCGACTCGTCGAACCGTTCGAGGTAGTACGGAATCCAACCGGTGTGCACCTCGGTGCCCACGAACTTCAACCCGGGAAACCGCTCGAAGACGCCGTTCGTGATCATGTTGGCGAGGATCGCCGGGAAGCTCGCCGCCGCGATGTCGACGCCGAGCTTCTGGGCCCGCGTCTTCTGTTCCGGAACGCCTTCGGCGCTGAGCTTCGAGCCGAGGTCGCCCGCGGGGAAGAAGAACTGCGTGTGGACGTTGATCGGCATGTCCAACTCGACCGCGGCCGCCCAGAAGCGGTCGTCGTCGGGGCTCGGCGTCGAGAACGAGCCGCTCGGGTACGCCTCGAGCTGCACCGTCCGCAACCCCATGTCGACGCAGCGCGACAACTCCGACAACGCGTCGTCGATCCCGGTGGTCGGCAACGTGCCGTTGCAGATGAACCGCTCGGGCGCGTACGCCTGGAACTCGGCGATCCAGTCGTTGTAGACGCGGTAGCACGCGAGGCTCAGCTCGGGATCCGGGCACAGCTTGATGCCGTTCCAGACCGTCTGCACACCGTTGAAGATGACCTCGGCGTCGGTCTCGTCCTCGAGGATCTCCTTCACACGCTCCGCGGGGTCGTACGAGCCGGGGAACACGTCCTCGTAGCGGACGCCGCGATCCCGGATCTGCTTGAAGCTGTCGACCAACGACGCGCGGTCGAATCGCTTCGACGCCCGCGAGTACATCGAGCTGAAACCCATCGGCGACGGCCGCGACTGACCTTCCATGATCCAGGCGTGGCCCTTGGTCGTGCGAGTCTCGATGACGCGGGGGCCCCGTTCCTTGAACTTCGCCGGGAGCCGATCGGTCCACAGCGTCGGCGGCTCGTTCACGTGGCCGTCCGCAGAGATCGAGTGGTACTGCATGTGATCCTCCTGCGACCGAAATCCAGCCTACGCGCTCACGCCTTGGACACGTACGTGTCGAACCACTGCAGCGCGCGCGTCCATGCGTCCTTCGCCGATGCCTCGTGGTACGAGCTGCGCCGCGTCGCAGTGGAAGCCGTGTTCGGCGTCCGGGTAGCGCACGATCTCGGTCGGCACCGACGCGCTCGCCGCCGCGGTCCGCAACGCCTCGATCTGCTCGACGGGGATGGTCTGGTCCTGATCACCGAAGAGACCGAGCCACGGCGTCTGCAACTCCGGCGCGAGGTCGACCAGCGCGGGCATGCCGAAGCGTCCTTCGGCGACACCGCCGCCGTAGAACGTGACCGCGGCTCCGAGCGGGTGCCGCGCCGCAGCCAGGAGGCTCACGCTCCCGCCCATGCAGAAACCCACGACACCGACGCGAGGTGCCGCGAAGCCGGCGCCGGCGAGGTGGGCGAGCGTCGCGTCGAGGTCGGCCTCCAACCCCTCGGCCGAGACCTGCATGATGTGCTCGACGACGGTCTGCATGTCCTCGTAGTCGATGACCGGGTCGCCACTGCGGTGGAACAGGTGTGGCGCCACCGCCCGGTACCCCTCGGCGGCAAAGCGGCCGCACACGTCCTCGATGTGGCCATTGACCCCGAAGGCCTCCTGGATCACGACGATCGCGCCACGCGCCTCGCCCTGAGGTTCGGCCTCGTAGAGACCCATCGAGCCACCCGAGCTCTCCACGTTCAGCGTCTGTGCCACAGCGGTTCCTTCCGTCGTCGGCGAGCGTGATCCCGGCATCTGCAGGCCAGTGAATTGCCGCAGCCTACCCACGGCGTGGCCGCGCTCACGCCGGTCGTCCGATGCGCTCAGAAGCCTCCGACCGCGACGGGCGGAGGGCTCGAGAAGACTTCCGAACCGAGGCGCTCGTGCAGCGCGGCGGCCGAACCGAGCAACGCGTCGAGCGCGAAGCCGCGCCGGACCAGCCGCGGGAGCTCGTGCTCCTCCGAGAGCCCGATGGCACCGCACACCTGGATCGCCTGCTTCGCCGCCGCGTCATGCGCGGTTCCGGCGACGGCCTTCGCCCAGGCCGCGGCCGCGGCGGACCCGTCTTCCCAGGCCGCCGCGACGAGCGCCCGCGCGCCCACCACGTCGCTGTGGGCCTCGGCCAGGCGGTGGCGCACGGCCTGGTTCGCACCGATCGGCCGGCCGAACTGGCGGCGTTCGCGCGCGTGGGCGACCGCGGTGTCGACGATCCGTTGCGCGACGCCCACGAGCTCGCTGGCGATCGCCAGGTGAGCCCGCCGCTCGACCTCGCTCCACGCGCCGCGATCGACGGCCCGCGCGCCCCGAACCCGCACGCGCACCCACACCAGGTCGTGCGCCATGCCGTTCAGCGGCGCCTCGTCGAGCGACGACACCTCGAGCGCGTACACGCGTCCCTCGGCCGGCACGAGGATTGCCTGTGGCGTGTCGGACACGCGGCGGAGCGCGATGCCGTCGACGGTCAGCTCGCCCGCCACGAGCACGTCGTCGGCCGCGACCGCGCGCAACGGCCACACGATGTGCGCTGGTTCGGTGATGCCCAGAGCGGCGAGGAGCACGACGTCGAGCGCGTCGGTGTCGACCGCCAGGTGTCCCTGCTCCTCGAACAACGTCGTGAAGGCGAACGCCTCGTCCGTGGCCACCAGCTCGCTCCAACCGAACTCGGCGAGCGCGACCCCGACGCGGTCGGGGGCGACCGTCAACGCCCGGTGCACGGACCTGCGTGCGAGCTCCCTCAGATCGTCGTCCATCACTCTCTGCCCTCCGTCTCACGCGGGAGCTGCAGCACTCGGTCGGCGATGATCGTGCGCTGGATCTCCCCCGAGCCGCCGAAGATGCTGCAGGCGCGGCTGTACCACCAGTCGGATCGCCAGGGCTCGGCATCGGCGTCGACGACGAAGCCCGAGCGCGCCGCGCGCCGGGCCAATTCGAAGACCGCCTGCTCGGCGCGCGCGAGCAGCACCTTGTCGGCCGAGGCCTCGGGGCCCAACACGTCCCCTGCCTCCAGGCGGCGGACCGACACGATGGCCCGGGCGCGGACGGTCTGCACCTGGAGCCACGCGGCCGCGATCGCCGTTCCGGTGCCGGAGTCGCAGCCCACGTCGGCGAGGTAGTCCGCCACCTGACGAAGCCGCAGTGCGAGCCATGCCTGGCGCTGTGCGGAGTACATGCTGCGCTCGTACTGGAGCATGAACATCGCGATGCCCCATCCGTCGCCAGGTGCACCGATCATGCGGTCGATCGGAACGCGCACGCCGTCGAAGAACGTCTCGCACATCTCCTCGAGGCCGTTCGCGAAGCGCAGCGGGTTCCGCGACACGCCGGGGCTGTCGGTGTCGATCAGGAGCGCGGCCAGGCCGCGGTGCCGGCTCTCCGGCGTGCCCGTGCGCACGAGGGTGAGCACGCGGTCGGCCAGGTGCCCATGGCTGGTCCACACCTTCTGACCGTCCACGACGACGAGGTCGCCCTCGACCGCTCCGCGCGTCCGCAGCGCGGCAAGGTCGCTCCCCGCGTCGGGCTCGGAGAACCCCTGCCCCCAGAGCTCCTGACCGGCCAGGAACGCGGGCAGGAACGCTTCGGCGAGCGACGGTGCGAACTCGAGCATCGCCGGCGCCATGACTTCGATCGACTGGTCGGAGTTCGGCAGCTCCAGCCCGGCGAGGCTGAGCTCGTCGTAGTACGTCGCCCGGTGTCGCGGGCCTCCGCCGAGGCCGCCGACCGATTCCGGCCAGCCGACGCGCTTCCAACCCGCTCGCCACATCGATCGGCTCAGTGCCAACCCCCGCGCCATGTGCTCCGCGAACGTCGGGCCTCGCGAGTGGTCGAACTCGTCCCGGTGCGCGTCGAGCCACTCGCGGAACGCGATCCGGTACGCGGCGAGCTCGGTGGGAACGCCGGTCACCGCAGCCAGGGCTTCGCCGGCCTCACCGCATCACGGTCGACCGCTTCGGTGCCGATCGGGTTCCCGACCTGGGTGTAGAGCAGCGCGGTGTCCAGTGCCTGGGCGCGGCCCACGTTCAACGACTGCCACAGCGCCTTGACCGTTCCCTGCACGGCCGCCGACGGCTGCCCGGCGATCACGCGGGCCAGCTCCTGCGCGCGCGCGAGGAGCGACTCACGCGCCACGATCTCGGTGACGAGCCCGATCGCGAGCGCGCGCTCTGCGGTGACGCGCTCGTGCAGTCCGAGCAGTGCCATGCGCATGACTTCGGAGAAGGACATGCGGTAGGTGAGGGCGATCGGCTCGAGCGCGGCGATGAACCCGTAGGTGACGTGCGGGTCGAAGAACGTGGCCTCGGGACTGCACAGCACGATGTCGCAGTCGGCGATCCAATAGAACGCGCCGCCGGCGCACATCCCGTGGACCGCGGCGATCACCGGCTTCCACACCTCGTTGCGTCGTGGGCTCAGCTTCCGGCCGGGATCCTCGTTCTCGGCCCAGGGGTGCTCCCGGTCGACGAAGGGACTCTCGGAATCGAGGCGTTCGGTGACGTCGACGCCGGTGGAGAACGCGCGGTCACCCGCGGCGGCGAGCACGACGGCCCGGATGCCGTCGTCCGCCTTCACCTCGCGCCAGAGCTGTTCGAACTCGCGCTGCATCGCCTCGTTGAACGCGTTGAGCACCTCGGGCCGGTTGAGGGTCACGGTGGCGACCCCGTCGGCCGAGGTGTCGACCACGATGGTCTCGTACGTCATGCGTGCTCCTTGTTCCGGTCGCCGCGGTCGCCGACCTCGCGCGCAGGTGCTTGCGTCGGCCGCGGAGGCGGCGCTACGCATTGTCGCATGGCCCACGCCGAAGGCAACGCAGAGGACCGGTTCGGGACGATCCCGCGAATGGTCCGGGCGAGCGCGGCACGCTTCGGCGATCGCGACGCGGTCGTCGACGGCGAGACCCGGTTCTCGTTCGTCGACGTCGAGCACCAGATGACGGCGGTGTCGCGCAGCCTGATCGGGACTGGAGTGGAGCCGGGCGACCGCGTGGCCGTGTGGGCGCCGAACTCGGCGGCGTGGATCGCGGCGGCGTTGGGCGTCCTCGCCGCCGGAGCCTGGCTCGTCCCGCTCAACACCCGCCTGAAGGGCGAGGAGGCGGCGTTCATCCTCGACACGACCGACGCCCGCCTCCTCTTCGCACCGCGGGAGTTCCTCGGCACCGACTTCGTCGCCTCGCTCCGCGCCGCCGCGCCCGACCTGCGCGCCCTCGAGCACACCGTCGACCTCCCGCTCCCCGGCGAGTCGACCGGGCCGGGCTGGGAGGAGTTCCTCGCCCTCGGCGATGCCGTCCCGCTCGAGCAGGCCCGTGCGGTCGTCGACGCCGGCGACGCCGGCGACGTGAGCGATGTCATCTTCACCTCGGGCACGACGGGATCACCGAAGGGCGTGATGCTCCGGCACGGCGCCAGCCTCCGCGGCTACGAGATCTTCAGCGAGGCGCTTCGACCTGCAGGAGCACGACCGGTACGTGGTCCCGACACCGTTCTTCCACTGCTTCGGGTACAAGGCGGGATGGATGATCGGGCTCATGAAGGGGGCGGTCACCTTCCCGATCGCGGTGTTCGAGGCCGACGCGGTGCTCGAGCTGATCCAGCGCGAGCGGATCACGCACATGCCGGGGCCACCGACCATGTTCTCGGCGGTGCTGGACCATCCCCGACGGGACGAGTACGACCTGTCGAGCCTGCGGCAGGCCATCGTGGGCGCCGCGACCATCCCGGCGGTCCTGGTCCGCCGCATGCGCGACGAGCTCGGCATCGGCTCGATCCTCAGCGCGTACGGCTTGACCGAGAACCACGCGTTGGTGTCGCTCACCGCTCCCGACGATCCGCCGGACGTCGTGGCCACCACGGTGGGTCGCGTCCTGGCCGACGTCGACCTGCGGGTCGTCGACGATGCCGGCCACGACGCTCCGGCGGGCGAGCCGGGCGAGCTACTGGTGCGGGGGCCGTTCCTCATGACCGGCTACTACGAGGATGCCGACGCGACGTCCCGCACGATCGTGGACGGATGGCTGCACACCGGCGATGTCGGCGTGCTCGACACCGAGGGCTACCTGCGGATCACCGACCGCAAGAAGGACATGTTCATCGTGGGCGGCTTCAACGTCGCGCCGGCCGAGGTCGAGAAGGCGCTCGGCGCCATGGCGGGGATCGCGCAGGTCGCCGTCGTGGGGATCCCCGACGCCTACTTCGGCGAGGTGGGTGCTGCGTTCGTGATCCCGACGCCGGGTGCCGATGTGGCGCCGGACGACGTGATGGCCTACGCCCGGGAACACCTCGCCAACTACAAGGTCCCGCGGCGGGTGTTCCTCGTCGAGGAGTTTCCCGTGAACGCGACCGGCAAGGTGCTGAAGAACGACCTCAGGGAGCAGGTTCAGGCCCTCTTGCAGACCTGACCTTCGAGGTGCTCGGCGAAGCGGGTCCAGACCGCGGCGCGACGGCGCGCCTCGTCGGCGATCTCGTAGACGCGGCTGCGGGGAACTGCGCTTCCGTGCTGCCAGAGATCCGCGTCGTCGACGCTGGTCGCCTCGAACCAGTCCACGAACTGGCGACCATCGTCCCGGTCCGTGAACGCGCGGTCGCGGTCGAGCGGCGCACCACGGTGACGCTTGCGCGCCAGGATGGCGGTCACCACGTCTTCGGACTCGCTGGGTCCGACACGGTCAGTCGGACGTTCCGGACCGGCGCGGCAGCTTCTCGCGAACGGTGCGCACGGTCTCGGGCGAGACGCCGACCGCACTGGCGATGGTCCGCAGGGACGCGTCCGGCTGGCGCTCGAGCTCCTCCGCGATGCGGACACGCGCCGCGCTCGCGTCGACCGGCCGCTGCCTCCCGTCGCGGCCGACCCGCCTCTTGTCGCCGGCCTCCGTCCCTCCTGCCCCGGTTCGCCGGTTGGTCTCCCGGCGCACCCGGGCCACCGTCTTCGGCGAGAGCCCGCACACCGATGCGAGCCCCCGGTCCGACAGATCGGAATGCGTGAGCAGGATCCGACGCAGCGCGGCACGCCGCTCGTCCAGCGTCAGCGCCAAACCATGACCGACGTTGCACCGCACGAACTCCACGAACGCGTCGTCGGGTGAGCCGTCGAAGAACACCGCGCACAACCGCTCGATGCCCAGGTGCCTTGCCGCCGCGACGCGGTGCTGGCCGTCGATCACGCTGCCGTCGCGGCGGCTGACGACGATCGGCGGCCAGCTTTCGGGCACCTCGGCGAGCAGGGCCACGTGGCCGCGATCGATGCCGCGTTCGCGCGGCGAGCGGCCCGTGCACAGTGAGGTGGTGGAGACCTCCGCGACCTCGGATGGTTCGGGCGACGGGACCGGAACCGTGGCCGGTGCGGGTGCAAACGAGATCGACACTGGTCTCCCCCCGGAGGACTGTTTCAATCAACGCGCAGTTTGATTATCAAACTGCGCGTTGATTGAATACCGACTACCGGAGCCGTGTCAAGGCTGGCATGCCCTATATAGAGGTGCAGCTATGGTTTGGCTCCGGAGCCGTTTGCGCCTACGAGAGGGCAGCCACCCGTGGTCGTGCAGCAACATCCCCCGCCGCCGACGGCCGACTCGGTCCCGAAGAACGGCGTCAATCCGGAGCGCTGGTCCGAGATCCTCGACGCCGCCGGACACATCTTCAACGAGAAGGGGTACCAGGCCGCCCGGATCGAGGACATCGCCGGGCGCGTCGGCATCCTCCGGGGGAGCCTCTACTACTACATCGACAGCAAGGAGGATCTCCTCTACGCGCTGAGCGTCGCCGGTCACACGAGTGGCCTCTCCACCATCGACGAAGACGAGGCCACGAGCGCCGCCGACGCGCCCACCCGGCTCGCCGGCTTCATCGACCGCTGGATGGCGATCATGCCGAACCACCCGGAGTACTCCCCCGTCACCGAGCGCGACGTGCGCTTCCTCGGCGAGGAGCGGCGCGCCATCGTGATGGAGATGCGCATCGAGATGCACGGCTACGTGCGCCGGATCTTCGAGCAGGGCATCGCCCAGCGTGACTTCCATCCGTCGATCGACCCCGGGGTCGCGACCAACAGCTTGTTCGAGCTGCTCAACGGCACGATCCGCTGGTTCCGCCCCTCCGGCCGCCTTTCGCACACCGACGTCGGCGAGTACTACAAGAAGCTCGTCCTCGACGGCGTCCTGCGTCAGCCCGGCGCGTCGGGCTGACCGAACACGCCGTCCAAATGCCGATCTTCCCCATTTGGACGGTGTCGTGACCTCGACGAGCCTCCACTACGCGACGGTGTGGGAGGCGTTCGCCGACCACATCCCGGATGCCCCCGCGCTGCGCCACGGACCGCTCGTCCGGTCCTGGGCCGAGTTCGAAGCGCGCTCGGCGCGCTTGGCCGGCGCGCTGCACGAACATGGGATCGGCCTCGGCGACGGCGTCGCTTGCTACCTGTACAACTGCGCCGAGTACTTCGAGCTCTTCTTCGGACCGCTCAAGCTCCGTGCGGTGCCGTGCAACATCAACTACCGCTACGGCAGCAACGAGCTCCTGGCCCTCCTCGAAAATTCCGAGGCCAAGGTCCTCTTCTTCGACGCGGCGCTGCGCGACAAGGTGGAGGCGGTCGCCGACGGGGCAACCGGTGTCCGGCTGTTCGTGGAGGTCGGCGGCGACGCGGAGTCCACGGTTCCCGGCGCGTACGCGTACGAGGAGTTGATCGCGGGCGCAGCACCGGCGCCGCGCATCGCGCGCGACGACGACGACGTGTTCCTGTCCTACACGGGCGGCACCACTGGGCTTCCGAAAGGCGTGCTCATGGGCATCGGGCGGAGCGCGGGGAACTGCCTGTGGTTCCGCGACCTCTTCCTCGGGCTCGACGAGCCGCTGTCCGCGGTGGAGTTCGCGGTCCGCCACGCGGCGGACGGGACGCAGATGCGCGCGATCCCGGCTTCGCCGCTCATGCACAGCACCGGGTTCATCTTCGCGGCGCTCCCGACGCTGTTCGCCGGCGGCACGGTGACGACCCTCGAGCACCGATCCTTCGATGCTCACGAGCTGCTCTCGGCGGTGGAAACCACCGGCGCGCAGGTCGTTGCCATCGTGGGTGACGCCTTCGCGCTCCCGATGGTCCGGGCGCTCGACGCCGGGCGCCCGGACGGCGGTCGCTACGAGACGGGATCGTTGCGGGCGATCTGCTCGGCCGGGGTGGCGTGGAGCGCGCACATCAAGGAGCGCTTGTTCGAGCACATCCCCGACGTCGTGCTCCTCGATGCCTGCGGCACGACCGAGGGCGTGACGTACGGGATCCGCCAGTTCCGCCGCGGTGACTCGCTCTCCACCGCGAACTTCAACGCGGCGCCCGGCGTCAAGGTGCTGTCACCCGAGGGCCAGGAGCTGGCGCCGGGCGAGGTGGGAATGTTGGCCAGCCCCACCGTCGCGACCGGGTACTTCCGCGACCCGGAGAAGACCGCCACGACCTTCTTCATGCGTGACGGCGTGCAGCACGCCATGCCCGGCGACCTGGGCCGCATCGAGCCCGACGGCACCCTCACGCTGATCGGGCGGGGCGTCACCACCATCAACACCGGTGGGGAGAAGGTCTACCCCGGCGAGGTCGAGGAGGTGATCAAGGCGATCGCCGCCGTCGACGACTGCCTGGTGGTCGGCATCCCCGACGAGCGCTTCGGCCAATCGGTCGCCGCGCTCGTCGCGGCCGAGCCCGGTCACACCGTCGAGACCAGCGCGGTCAAGGCCGCCGTGCGCGACGCGCTCGCGGGCTACAAGGTGCCCCGCCGGATCCGGATCGTCGAGGAGATCCCGCGACTCCCGAACGGCAAGGTCGACTATCCGACCGCCTCGACGTTGGTGCAGTCCGACACCGACTAGAACACGGAGCACGGACCGAGCCGCGAAGGCACCGACAGAAGTCGCTCGGCCACACAGTCGGGAGATGCCGTGGATGCACGCGACGAGACGGTGACCGGCGGCCGCATGGTGACGCGCGAGCTCGCGGCGTGGGTCGCCGGGCTCCGCTACGAGGACCTTCCCGAGCCGGTGGTCGAGGAAGCAGGGCGCGCCTTCGCCGACTTCCTCGGCGAGACGCTCTTCGTCGGTGCGACGAAGCCGTGGGGCCAGGCGATCGCCGAGTTCTGCGCCGACGAGGGCGGTGGACAACCGCAGGCCACGATCATCGCCGCCGGAAGAAAGACGCTCACGTCGCGCGCCGCGCTGGCCAACGGGACGATGGCACTCGGGTTCGAGTACGCCGACTTCGGCGGTGGCGGGCGGCCGTACCCCTTCGCGGTGACCGCGCCGCTCGCGCTCGCCGAAGCGCGTGAGCGGCCGGGACGCGATCTCGTGGTCGGGATCGTCATCGGTTACGAGGTGATGGCCCGACTGATGGCCGCGACGTTCCGACCGGGACAGCCGTTGAGCCACTTTTATGTCCCAGCGCTGTTCGGCACGTTCGGGTCGGCCGCCGGAGCGGCGCGTGTCCTCGGTCTCTCCGCCCACAACACGAACTACGCCCTCGGGCTCGCCGCTGCGTTCACCGGCGGCACGTTCCAGGGCCACGAGGAAGGCGCGTGGCAACGCTCGTTGAACGGCGGGATGGCCGGCGAACGTGGCGTGACCGCGGCACAGCTCGCGGAACGCGGGTTCAAGGCGACCGAGATGGGCTTGGAAGGCGTGCAGGGCTTCGCGGCGATGTACTGGGACGGCCACCTCGACGCCGCCGCCCTGCTCGATGACCTCGGTGCATCGTTCGCGATCTCACGCCGGTGGGTGAAGCCGTATCCGATGAACCTCACGCTGCACGCGCCGGTCGAGGCGCTGCTGAAGATCCTGCGCGACAACGACATCGACCACACCGACATCGTCGAGATCGACGCCGCGTGGCAGAAGGTCGAGCCCTTCCTCGCCAAGCACTCGGTCTCGACGGTCGTGGCGGCCCAGGCCAGCCTCCCCTTCGCCCTGGCGGTGGCGGCCGTCCACGGCGAGATCACGGTCGACCAGTTCACCGACGAGACCGTCGCCGACCCCGTGGTGCAGGAGATGGTGACGCGTACCGTCGTGCACCAGGACGAGGACCTGTTCCGGGAAGTGACGAACAGCATGCCCGGCCGCGTGACGGTGCGCACGAAGGACGGCCGCGAGCTCACCGACGAGGTGCTGTACCCGAGGGGCAATCCCGCGAACCCGTTGACCGAGGACGAGTTCGCGGGCAAGTTCATGAACATGGCCGCTCGGGTGCTCGGACCCGACCAGGCGAGCGAGCTGTACCAACGCGCGCGGCAGCTGGAACGCGCCGACAACGTCGCCGACCTGGCGCCGCTCTTCAGCCCCCGATCGGCATAAGGAAGGTTGCAACATGAACGTCGACGACATGATCATCCTGAGCATCGACGACCACACCATCGAACCGCCCGACATGTTCGAGCGCCACGTGCCCGCGAAGTACCGGGACCAGGCGCCGCGGCTCGTGCGAGACGACGACGGTTTCGAACACTGGATCTACGAAGGCAAGGACGTCGGGATTGTGGGCCTCAACGCGACCGTGTCGTGGCCCAAGGAGGAGTGGGGCCTCGATCCCAGCGCGTTGGCCGAGATGCGGCCCGCCGCGTACCTGATCGACGAGCGGGTGCGCGACATGAACCGCAACGGGATACTCGCGTCGATGTGCTTCCCGAGCATGCCCGGGTTCAGCGGCCGCCGGTTCCAGGAGGCGAACGACACCGACCTCGCGCTCATCATGCTCAAGGCGTACAACGACTGGCACCTCGAGGAGTGGTGCGGCGCGCATCCGGGCCGGTTCATGCCGCTGGCGATCGGGCCCACCTGGGACATGGACGCCATGGCCGCCGAGGTCAAGCGGATGGCGGCGAAGGGCTGCCGGGCGATCAGCATGCCCGAGCTCCCCTACATCCAGGGCCTGCCCTCGTACCAGAGCGACTACTGGGATCCGTTCTTCCGCACGGTCAGCGACGAAGGCGTGGTGATGTGTCTCCACATCGGCATGGGCCTCGACGCCATCAACATGGGGCCCGACTTCTCTCCCGACAACTACATGGTCCTCGCCACCCAGGTCACCGTGCTCGCGGTGCAGGACCTGCTGTGGGGCCCGGCATTCCGGAAGTTCCCCGACCTCAAGGTCGCGTTCTCCGAAGGCGGCATCGGCTGGATCCCGTTCCTGCTCGACCGCGTCGACCGTCACTACGTGACCCAGCGGTGGACCGGCCAGGACTTCGGTGACAAGTCGCCGAGCCAGGTGTTCCGCGAACACTCGCTCGCGTGCTTCATCTCCGATCCCACCACGCTGAAGCTCGCGCACGAGATCGGCATCGACCTCATCGCCTTCGAATCCGACTACCCCCACTCCGACTCGCTCTGGCCCGACGCCCCGGAGTCGCTCCTCGCGCAGTGCGAGCAGGCCGGGCTGTCGGACGACGACATCGAGAAGATCAGCTGGCGCAACGTCGCGCGCTTCTGCGACTACGACCCGTTCGCGGTCGTCCCACGCGAGCAGGCCACGGTCGCCGCGCTCCGTGCCCAGTCCACCGACGTCGACACCTCGGACGTGTCACGACGCGAGCGGCGCGCCCGGTACGAGGCCAACCCGACGTACCAGCTGACCGCTACCTGAGGGTCGCGAGCAGCGCGCCGGCATCCTGCATGACGCGCAACGTGTCGTTGAGGTGCGTGCACGTCGTTGGGCCGACGAACGTCGTCCGCACCGAGCGCCGCAGCCCGTCGACGGGTGCGCCGATGAGCCGGCGCGCGCTCTCGGCGGCGCTCGGGCACTCCGGGTACGGCAGCGGCCCCATGTCCGCGTCACACCCGACGAACTCCTCGGTCACCGGGTCGACGTGCGCCGCGACCCTCCACTCGTGCACGACGGTCTCGTTGCCGTCGGCGCCGACGTGACTGTCGCGAAAGAAGCAGTCGAGGTGGCCGACGCCGTCTTCCACCCACGCGTCGAGCCGGCGTCGCCGGCGCGTGGCGTGCGCGGGCAGAGGGTCGATCTCATGCCAGCCGAGCGGATCGTCCGCGTGCTCCAGCGTCGGCGCCACCGGACCGATGTTGAGCGGGGGCCCGAGCTCGCTGTAGCCGGCGAGCAGCGTTCCGCCGGTGGCCCATCCCGCGCAGATGTCGGTCGGCAGCGTTCGCGCTCGGTCCATCTCGATGGGTATCCCCGCCACCCGCAGGACGCGCCCGCTCATCATGACCGCCATCGGCAGGTCGTCGAACAGCTGGTTGCGAACCGAGTGCGACGTCGTCTCGCCCGGCAGCGCAGCTTCCACCGCGTCGCGGAACCGGGAGTGCATGCTGACGCCGACGAGCGAGGCGAGCCGCGGATCCGCCGGGTCCGCCGCGAGCTCGTCGATGATCCCGCTCCTGAACTCGGTGCGGAGGTCGATCCACACGGCCGCCGCCACCGCCGCGCGACCGTCGTCGTCGGTCAGCAGGTCGCGCCCGCGCGCCGCGACCGCGACCGGTCCGGCGATCCCGTCGGGTCGCGTGCAGTCGTGGGTCGTCGTCCGCCGCACCGAGCGGGGCCGGCGCGCCGGGGTGGTAACCGCCGGCTCCCCCACCTCGGCCCTCCGTGCGCTACGCGGCCGACCGGATGGTGGCGGGCTCTTCGTACTCGAGCTTGTACAGGTCGGCGGCATTGCGCCACATGATGCGCTCGATCTCGCCCGGGGTCGCTCCCGCGCGTTCGAGAATCTCGCGCCCCAACTCGTAGTCGACCGGCCAGCTACTCGACGAGTGCGGGAAATCCGGCCCCCACAGGATGTTGCCGACGCCGATGTCGTACCGGTTCGCCGCCCCGGTCTCGTCGACCACGTAGACCACGGTGACGTTCCGGTGGAAGTACTCACTCGGCAGTAGCGGGAGGTTCCAGTCGCGACGATTCCGCATCACCGATTCGTCGAAGCGCTCCAGGTAGTACGGAATCCACCCGGTGTGCACCTCGGTACCCACGAACTTGAGGTCGGGGAACCGCTCGAACACGCCCGACGAGATCATCCGGGAGAGGATCACCGGGAAGCTCCCGGCGTCGACGTCGACGCCGAGCTTCGTCGCCCGCGCCCGCGACTCCGGCACGCCTTCGGCCGTGATCTTCGAGCCGAGGTCGCCGTACGGGAAGAAGAACTGCGTGTGGACGTTGATCGGCATGTCGAGCTCGACCGCCGCAGCCCAGAAGCGGTCGTCGTCAGGCGAGGGCACGGTGAACGAACCGCTCGGGTACGACTCGAGCTGGACCGTACGCAGCCCCATCTCGACGCACCGCTGCAACTCCCCCAGCGCGTCGTCGATGCCCGTGGTCGGCAGCGTGCCGTTGCAGATGAAGCGGTCGGGCGCGTACGCCTGGAACTCGGCGATCCATTCGTTGTAGGCGCGGAAGCACGCAAGGCTGAGCTCACGATCCGGGCAGAGCTTGATTCCGTTCCACACCGTGCCCACGCCGTTGAAGATGACCTCGGCGTCGATGTGGTCCTCGAGGATCTCGCCGACGCGCGCCTTCGGGTCGTAGGACCCGGGGAACACGTCCTCGTAGCGAACGCCGCGGTCCTTGATCTGCTTGAACCCCTCGACCAGCGACGCCCGGTCGTAGCGCTTCGCCGACCGGAAGTACATGGAGCTGAAGCCCATCACCGAAGGCCGCGACTGGCCCTCCATGATCCACGCGTGGCCCTTGGTGTTGGGTGTTTCGATGACGCGAGGACCGCGGTCCTTGAACTTGGCCGGCAGCCGATCGGTGAACAGCGTCGGGGCCTCGTTGACGTGCCCGTCGGCAGAGATCGCGCGATATTCCATGGCCGTCCTTCCTCGCGTTCCGTCCTCGCACGATAGACCGTGGATCACTTGGCAACGACCAGGTATGGTCGAACGGCGGCCGAGGAGAAGGACGAACCGATGCGCGTCATGAACGTTGATACCGAGGTGCTCCGGAGCGGAACGGAGCAGGCGACGCACGCGTTCGAGCAGACGCAAACGCACATCGACGCCGAGATCGTGGGCGACATCCCGCCACTCATGGAGACGCTCCTCCCGACCGGCCCCTATGCCTACACGCTCATGCCCGAGGTCCACCCTGACGGGAGCGTGAAGATCCCCATCCTGAGCACGCGCGAGGAGATCCTCGAGGCCTACAAGATGATCCGGGGCCACAGCTGGCTCCGCAGCGTCACCAACCTCACCGAGATTCGCGGCGACTGGTACACGTTCACCGACAACATCTCGCGCGGCGAGATCAAGACCACCGGCGACAAGGGCGCGCACGAGACACTGGGGCTGTTCCCCTCGGGGACCGGCACCGGCATCACCGGTGAGATGATCTGGATCCGCGTGCCCCGTGCGACCCTCGGCACCCGCGACGACCCGAACGACACGACCACGCTCGACCGCGACGAGATGTTCGGCCGCGAGGAGGTCCTGGTCCAGCACCAGCGGTACGTCGACGCCCTGGCTCGGGCCGACCTCGAGGGAGTGCTCGAGACCCTGCACGACGGTGTTGCCTCCGGCATCCGCGACTACGTGAACGACACCGGCACCGCGACGACGCTCGAGGGAAAAGAGGCGCACCGAGCCTTCTACGAGGCGTTGTTCGCCAAGTACGAGATCCGCGCCGTGACACCGCTCGATCGCGTCGCCGAGGAGTGGTACATCTTCGCCGAGCTTCGCCTGACCGTCAGCCCTCGCGACGGCGCCGACGCCGGGCGTGAGCTGTCGTTCCACACCGCCGAGTTCCACATGCCCGCCAACGACGGCCGCTTCATGGCGCGGATCGGCCACGGCACCGATCCCGAATAGGGAGCGATCCGCCGGTGCGCAGATTCGTCACTGGAGTCAACGCCGCGGGCCGTTCGTGCATCGTCGAGGAGGGCGAGGTCACCCTCGGCGCGGTCGAAGGAATCGCCGAAGTGCTCACCGCCAACCTCTGGGTGACCGACGCCAGCCCGCCGCCGGCCGCTCCGCCGCAAGCCGGGCACTTCATCGACGTGAGGCTCCCGCCCGGTGTGGCGCGGTGGGTGGTGGTCGAGCACGCGCCACACGAAGAGGCCGACGCGGCGGCGATGTCGAGCACGATGCACCACACGAACGCGATCGACCTGATCTTCGTGATCGAGGGCTCCACCCAGTTGATCCTCGACGACGACGTGCGCGACCTCCGGCGGGGCGACTGCATCGTGATGGCCGGCGTCGACCACGCGATGAAAGCGGGTCCTGACGGATCTCGCGTGATCTCGGTGGCGATCGGCACCGCGACGCGCGCATGACGGCCGCCTAGCAGTACGTGCCGAAGCGATCCAGGTACTCGCCGAACGCGCCGCGGATCTCGTCGTCAGCCAGCCCGAAATCCGACGCTCGGTAGCGATGTTCGCCACGCGCACCGTGTTGGTTGTCAGCCGCCCAACGGGTCATGGCCTCACGGACGTCGTCAGGCAGGCGAAGACCGGCGAAGTCGTACACGCGCTGCGCCGTACCGATGGGATCGGTCTCGACCTCGTGCTGGCCGACGTCGACGAATCGTCGCTCGCCGAGCCCCGCTCGTTCGCCGAGCGCGCGGTGCATCCCGTCCGTCCAATGCTCGAGCATCTGCGGCCCGAACGACCTTCGATCCGTCGAGTCGCCAGGGAGTCGCTTCTGGCGTGAGTCGAGGATCGTGCTGCACGTGGAAGACAACGCAGCGACCGGGTCACGGTGGGTCATCACGAAGCGCGCCGTCGGGTACCGGGCGACGACGTCCGCGAGTTGGAAGAGATACGCCGGGTACTTCAGCAGCCACCGGGTGGGCGGGCGTCGTGCGTGGAGCATGCGGAGGATCCGCTCGTGGTAGACGAACGACGTCGCGTGGCCGGCGGCCCGCCACCACGCGGTGAAGTCGGGAACCGGCAGGACCAGCTCCGCCACCCGGAAGTCGAGCGCCAGGATCGGCCCGTCCTCCGCCGCGCCGTCCACCGCGGTGATGTGGCGCACGTCGGGACGCGGCGCCGCCGCGGGCCGGCGGGGATCGTACGCATCGTCGACCGGCTCGTTCGGGGGCACCGGGTCGTTCGCCTCCCAGCTACGGAGGAACCGGAACCGGGAATCGAGCGCGAAAAGGTGGTGGATCGCCGTCGTGCCCGTCCGGGGCAAGCCGATGATGATCAGTGGCTGCTCGACCGGACGCGCCGCCTCGGCGCCGTGCGCCGCGTACCACGCCTCGACGCGCAGGCGGGTGGCGAGGCGATCCACGATGATCGCTTCGATCCGGGCCGCCGCGTCGGCGTCGCCGATGTCAGCGACCGCAGCAACGAGACGTTCGAGGCCCTCCTGCCAACCGTCCGGCCCCAGGTCGGCGACGCCGACGCGCTGCACACGCGCGCGCGACGAGGATCTCGGGCGCTTCGATCACGGCTCAGTGGCGAGCGAAGATCTCGAGCCGCCGGATGCCGCCGTCGTCGACCTCGAAGAGGTCGAGCGCACGATGGTGAACGTCGGTGCCGGGCACGTCCACGAGCGCCACGTACAGCGGCGGTGCCTCAAGGATCGTCTCCACGCACGGCTGGGGCCGGATGCCCTCGATCGCCCGCGCGTAGAAGGCGCGGATGGCGTCGCGACCTTCGGCACGCGCGCCGTCGCCGTAGACGATCACACCGTCGTCGGCGTACAGGTCGGCGACGCTCAGGTCACCCTTCGCGACCCGGGCGAAGACCTCGCGCACCCGGTCGGCGCCGCGGATCTGAGGATCAGCGACCGTCACGGCTCACGCTCACAGCACCAGGCCCGCGCTGGTGTGCAGCACCTGTCCGGTGATCTGGCGGCTCTCCGGCAGACACAGGAACACGATCGCATTGGCGACATCCGCCGCCTCGGCGGGTCGGTGGAACAGGTTCTCCATGGGTCCGCTGCTCACGATGCGCTCGTACGCCTCGTCGCCGCGTGCGGTCATGGGCGTCTTGGTCATCCCGGGAGCGACCGCGTTGACGTTCACGTCGTGGGGCGCGAGGTCGGCGGCCGACGCCCGGGTCAAGCCGTTGATCGCCGCCTTGGACGCGGCGTAGACCGCGGGCGAGCTGGTCGCCCGGAACGCCGCGCTCGAGCTCAGATTGACGATGCGGCCACCGCCACCGCGGTCGGCCATGTGGTTGCCGACCGCGCGTGTCAGCAGGAACGGCGCTCTGAGGTTGATGCTCATGACCGTCTCGTACAGCTCGTTCGAGAAGTCGAGCGCGCTGTGGCGCCCACCGCCGGTGACGCCGGCGGAGTTCACCAGGATGTCGATGCGGCCGAACTCGGCGAGGATCGCAGCCACGAGAGGATCGATTGCCGCAGCGTCACCGAGGTCGACGACGTACGCCTTCGCCGCGACCCCGGCCTCCCGGACCTCGGTGGCCACGCCGTCGGCACCCTCCGCGTCGCGGTCGACGACGACGACGCTCGCGCCGACGGCGGCAAGCGCCACCGCGGTGGCTCGACCGATGCCCGAGGCTCCTCCGGTCACGACCGCGATCCGATCGGCGAGTGGTCCGGGCACGCGCGCTCCTCGCTGGGCGGACGACGACTGATCGGCTCGACGCTATCCTGCGTGCGACCGCGGCACTCCGACACACCACGAGGAGCGCGCTCGAGAAGATGACGGACACCACGCTCGGGGCGGGAGCCCTCGACGGCGTCCGGGTGCTCGATCTGAGCGGTCCGATCGGCGCCTACTGCACGCGGCTGCTCGCCGACCTCGGTGCCGATGTCGTGCTGGTCGAGCCGCCCGGCGGCGATCCACTGCGCCGGATGCCACCGTTCCGTGGCGACGATGCAGGCGCGTCGCTCGCCTTCGCCTATTACCACGCGTCGAAGCGCACGATCGTGGTCGGGGACGGCGATCCGAGCGCGCTCGCGCGACTGGGCGCGGACGCCGAGGTCGTGGTGGTGTCACCGTCGCCGGGCTCATCGCCTCCCGGTTGGGATCCCGCGGCGCTGACCCTCGCCTGGGCCCCGAACGCAATCGTCTGCGCGGTCACGCCCTTCGGGCTGACGGGTCCGTACGCGGGGTGGCGCGCCACGCCGTTCATCTCGTACGCGATGGGCGGGTACATGTCGCGCGTCGGTCCGGTCGAGGGACCTCCCGTCACGATTCCCGGGCGACACTGCTGGGACGAAGCCGGCGCGCATGCCGCGGTGGGCGTGCTCGCCGCGCTGCGGGCCGCGGACGCGGTGGGCCCGCAGGGCATCGACCTCTCGGTGCACGAGATCCTCACCAGCAAGGACTTCATCCTCGAGGAGTACGACGCGGTCGGCGTCAACCCTCTCGGGCGGCTCGTCAGTATCGGCTGGCCCCCGAGTGGCACCTACCAGTGTGCCGACGGACCGTTCAGCGTCGCCGCGCACCAGGTGCGGCACTGGGACGCGTTCCTCGAGATGCTCGAGCAGCCGGAGGAGCTCGCCGATCCCGCGCTGCACGATCCGTTGGTCCGGCGCGAGCGCTACCTGGAGCTGGGGGCGACGATCGGGGAGCTGGTGCGGGACCGTTCGCGCGAGGACCTCGTCGAGCGTGGCCAGGCCGCGGGCCTGCCGTGCGGGATCCTGCACGTACCGACCGGATTCGTCGCCGACCGCCAACTCACGTCGCGCGGCACGTTCGTGGCGACGCCCACACCCTGGGGCGAGGTTCCGATGCCGGTGCCCGGCGCGGGGTTCCGCGCCTCACCGAGTCTCGTCTGCGCACGCACGAGCGCGGCCGCGACCCCCGGAGGCGACGACGTGGACTGGCGGGGCGCTCCGAATCGACCACGCGTCGAGGGTCGGAACGGGACCAGCGCGTTGGCGGGCATCCGCGTGTTGAGCTTCGGCGCGTTCGTCGCCGGGAACACGACCGCGGCCATCCTCGGC
Organism: uncultured Actinomycetes bacterium; assembly: GCA_963725775.1. Classification (GTDB taxonomy): domain Bacteria; phylum Actinomycetota; class Acidimicrobiia; order IMCC26256; family DASPTH01; genus DASUAS01. The sequence continues at coordinate 390,343 of CAVRZT010000002.1, read as the reverse complement.
CAGCTCGGGGCCGACGTGGTCAAGATCGAAGCGCGCAACCGGCCCGAGGTGTTGCGGACCCCGGCCTACGCGTTCGACGGACCGCACGTCGAACCCTCCGGCGTCCCGATCACGATCATGCACGCCTCGTTGAGCCGATCAATGCGCGACCTGTCGATCGACGTCACGACCCCGGCGGGACGGACGCTCTTCCACCGCCTCGTCGCCGTCGCCGACGTCGTGGTCGAGAACTTCGGCGCCGGCGTGCTCGATGCCTGGGGTCTGTCGTTCGACGCGATCCGTGCCCACAACCCGAGGATCGTGGTGACGTCGCTCTCCGGCTACGGACGGACTGGCCCGCGCGCCTCGTACCTCGCGTACGGGAGCAACATCTCGAACTTCGTGGGTCTCACCCAACTCTGGAACTTCAGCCACGGCACGCTCAGCGACTACGTCACCGCCGCGCACGCCGCGCTCGGCACGCTGGCCGCCCTCGAGCACGTCGCCGCCACCGGCGAAGGGGTATGGATCGACGCCGCGCAGGTCGAGGCCATGGCCGCCACGATGCCCGAGGCCGTGCTCGAAGCACTCGTGAACGAACGCGACCTCGCACCTCCCGCGAACGTCGTCGCCGGCGCCCTGTTGTCGGGCGTGTTTCGTTGCCTGGGCCACGACGCCTGGCTAGCGGTCGAGCTCGAGGGCCTCGCCGACTGGCGGCGTTGCTGCGACCTACTCGAAGTTCCGGTCGAGATCACCACGGAGGCCGAGGCGAGCGAGCTTCGCCCCGTGCTCGACGCCGCGCTCCACGGGTGGGCGGCGGAACGCACCGCCCCCACCGCCGCGCGCGTGTTGCAACGCGCCGGGCTGGCCGCGGGGGTGGTCCAGAGCAGCGAGGACGTCTGGCACGACCCCCAGCTCTGGAGCCGGTCGTACCCGCAGCCGTTCGCGCAACCCGACCTCGGATCGTTCCACTACTCGGAGTCGCCCTACCGCCTCGCGACCACGCCGGGACGCGTCGGCCACGTCGGTCGCCGGCTCGGCGCCGACACCGCCGACGTGCTCCGTGACTGGCTGGGGCTGGCGGCCGACGAGATCCAGCAGTTGCTCGACACCGGTACCGCGTTCCAAGCCTGATCCCGTCTGCGGCGCCTTGTCCATCGCGGGCCTTTCCGGTCGCGGCGAACGAACCTTAGAGTGCAGGCGTGGGCCAGAGTTGCGAAGGATTGGTCGCGCTGGTGACGGGCGCCAGCCAGGGAGGGACCGGGCGTTCGGTGGCGATCCGATTCGCCGCCGAGGGCGCGCGCGTCGCCATCACGGCGCGTTCCGAGGAAGGGCTCCGGGAGACGTTGGCCCGCATCGAGGAGGTCGGGGGCGAGGGTCTGGTGCTGCCGTGCGACCTCGGCGATCCCGACGGTGGCCGCGCCACCCTCGTCGAGCAGACAGAGCGCGCCTTCGGCCCCGTCGACATCCTCGTCAACAATGCCGTCGCCCACGCGCTCAAGCCGGTGGACGAATGGACCATCGAGGAGCTCGAGCGCTACCAGCACGTCAACGTGTGGGCTCCGTGGCTCCACATGTCGCAGGTCATCCCCGGCATGCGGGCGCGCGGTCGCGGCTGGATCCTCAACCTCACGAGTTTCAGTGGTGAGCTCCCACCCGGGCCGCCGTTCGCGTTCAAAGCGAAGGACGGCAGCGCCATGTACGGGGCGACCAAGGCGGCGCTCAACCGCCTCACGATCGCGGCCGCGGGCGAGAACGAGGACGTGATCGCGGTGAACGCGATGACACCGCAGTGCGCCATCCTCACGCCGGGCGTGCGCGACTCCGGCCTGGTTTCCGACACGACCCTGTTCGAGCCCGTGGAGACCATGGCCGAGGCGGCGCTCGCCCTCTGCACCGGTGACCCGGCCGTGCTCAGCGGGCGCATCGCGTTCAGCCTGCAGCTCCTCCTCGAGCTCGATCGCCGGGTCTACGATCTGAGCGGCCAGACCCTGCTGGACGGTTGGCAGCCGGCCGATCTGGTCGGGGTGATCCGGGCGCAGGAAGACTTCCACGCCGCCAACGCCTGGCCGGACGCGTTCGACTTCCACCGGCCGCACACGCCCTACCCGGATGCCCTCCGCCGATAGGGTCGCTCTCGTCACCGGGGCGAGTCGCGGGCTCGGCAAGGTGTGCGCGATCGAGCTCGCGCGGGCTGGTCTTCGCGTCGCGGTGACGGCACGCACGCTGCACGCCGCCGACGAGCGCTCGCTGCCCGGGAACCTCGAGGCAACTGCCGCGGCCATCGCCGCGATCGGTGGTGAGGCGCTGCCCGTGCAGCTCGACCTCGATGATCGCGCGTCGGTCGTGGCCGGTGTCGACGCCGTCCTCGACACGTGGGGTCGCGTCGACGTGCTCCTGAACAACGCGTTCTACCAGACGCGGCGAGAGCCAGGCTTCGCTTGTCGACATGAGCATCGAACATCTCGACAAGCAGATCCGCGTCAACCTCGTCGCGCCGATGTTCCTGGCCAAGCTCGTCCTCCCGCAGATGCTCGATCGCGGGGCAGGGACGGTCGTGAACATGGTCTCGGGCGCCGGGGTGCACGAGCTCGACACACCACCCGGGCCCCGCGAATGGGGCATCGGCTACGGCACCAGCAAGATCGGCATGACCGAGATCGCGCCGATGCTCGCATCACAGTTCGGGGCGCGCGGCATCCGTGCCTTCAGCGTGCAACCCGGAATCGTGCGCACCGAGCAGGTGGCGGCCGCCATCGGCGACAGCACCTTCGACAGCGATACCTGGGACGCGCCCGAATGCGCGGCGTCGACGATCGCCTGGCTGGCGACGGCACCGGAGGCCGCCAGCCTCAACGGCGCCTTGCTCCACGCCCCGACCTTCGTGCGGGATCGCCGGCTGCTTCCCTCGACGTCGTAGCGCGCTGGCGCGCCGCTACCGCGGGCTGCCGTGCCGCCGGTAGTGCGCGAACGCGTCCCTCACCCAGGCGAGGTCGTCGTTCTCGGCGTTGTACCGCGCTCGGGCGAGGTCGATCCCGTAGACGCGCGCAGCATTCCTCGAGAGGATCTTGTCCTTGATCGTGTCGGTCAGCGCCGGGTAGCCGAACTCCTCTTGCATCTCGATCGGGATCTGGAACACGCGAAACGCGTCGATCAACTGCTGCGTCGGGCCGTACCAGACGCTGTCGGTCCCCCAGAGCACGTTGTCCTCGCCGACCGCCAGGAGCAGCTTGCCGAGCACGTGGGCGGCTTCCCGGGGCCGGCTCACGGCCATGAACCACGTCGAGCCGAGCTCGGCGAAGACGTTCCCACCGGGACCGATGTCGTGCTCTCGCAGCGTGTGCACGAGCCGGTTGGTGCCGACGCCCACATCCGGCTCCGTGTACGGACCCTCTTCGCGCTCGGTCAGCTCGTACCCCGAGTGGTACACGATGAACTGCAGGTCGGGATGCGCGGCTGCCGCCGGCCCGATGTCGCGAGGGCTGCCCGTGTTAATCAACCCGCTGATCCCCTTGTGCGCGCAGATGATCTTCGGTCCGCCGACGCGCGCCAGCTCGTCGACGCGATCCAGGAACCTCCGGCCGAGCTGGTCGTCGTCGAGCATCCAGCCCGTTTCCTCCCTCCACTTGCCGGGCATGTACTCACGCCAGGTCATGTCCGGTCCGTAGGCACTCGGGTCGGTGTTCGCCACGCCGAGCGTGTACACCTTCCACGCCGCCGGGCCGCACTCGTCGACCCACCGGCCCATCAGCTCGAGGTCGTCGAGACGCGTCGGATCGACGACCGTGTGGTTGAGCAGCCGCTGACGCCCGCCGAACTCGTCGAGAAGGCGTCGCGTGGCCGACAGCTCCTCGTTGTACAGCTGCCGATGGTCCTCGACCCCGGGCGACGAGCTGAGCACCGCGACCGCGGTCTCGGTCTCGACGAACACACACCGCAGGTACTCGCCGAAGCTGTACGCCTCGTAGCCGTCGAGCCCTCTCCACCATGCCGGCATCGCGTAGCGGTACATCTCGATGAGGTGCGGCGCGGTCGACTGGTCGCGATCGGCCACGTAGTGGGTCTGGACGTCGATCACGACCTCGTCACCGCCGAGCACCTCGTCGGCCGCTTCGGGATCGTCGGCGCACGCCCGCGGCACCGCGAAGTACTCGGTGCCGAACTGCTCGTTCATCGCGATCAGCCCGGCGGCGGTTCCCCGGCGGCCCGCCCAGAAGCCCTCGTCGCCACCGGGCGATGCCGGGCGGGCGATCTCGGTGGCCCGCCGCGCGACCTGCACGAGGTCGTCCGACGGCGGCCGCGCCGGGAACTCGTCGGTGTGCAGCGACTGCAGGAACGAGGGAATGTCCCGACGGATTCGCACTACGTGCTGCCTCGCACGACGGCGAGCGTACCCACGACGCGCGCGAGACTCGCACGGCGTGACACGTGTGGGCTTCATCGGACTCGGTCGCCAGGGCGCGCCGATGGCGCGGCGCATCGTGGAGCACGGCCATGCGCTCACCCTCTGGGCCCGGCGCCCGGAATCCACCGAACCCTTCGCCGACACTGGAGCAACCGTGGCGTCCACGCCCGCCGAGGTCGGCGCCGCGAGCGAGATCGTGGGCATCTGCGTCTTCACCGATGCCGACGTCGAGGACGTGCTGCTGGGACGGCACGGCGTGCTGGCCGGCATGGCACCGGGTGGTGTCGTGGCGATCCACTCGACGGTCCTTCCCAGTACGTGCACGTCCCTCGCAGCACACGCCGACGAGCGGGGCATCGCCGTGGTCGACGCGCCCGTCAGCGGCGGCGGGTCGGCCGCGGAGGAAGGCCGGCTCCTCCTCATGGCCGGTGGTGCCGAGGCGACCCTGGCCGCGTGCCGACCCGTCTTCGAGACGTTCGCCGACCCGATCGTGCACCTCGGTGCGCTGGGTGCCGGGCAGATGGCGAAGGGGATCAACAACCTGCTGCTGGCCGTGCACATGGCCGCGGCATTGGACGCCTACGAATTCGCCGCCGAGTTGGGCGTGGACCAGGCCGCGCTCGCGCGAAGCGCTGGCGCACGGAACCGGCGCGAGCGCGGCGTCGGGCATCGTGGCCGATGCCGGCTTCGACACGGAGTATCTCCGGGTGAACTCGGCGCCCTACTTCATGAAGGACCTGGAGGTGCTCGTCGGCATCGCCGAGGCGAAGGGGATCCGCGCCCCGGAGTCCCTCGTCGACCTCGCACGCGGCTACTTCACGCGCTGACTTCCCAGAGGATCTCGCCGACGTCGTCGGTCAGCTGGCGGGGCACCGCGCTGAACCCGCATCCCCTGGTGCACCTGGACCTCGGACACGAGCCGACCGGGGATGAGGATGTCGTCCTCCTCGTCGAGTCGCACCAACACGATGTCGAACGGGACGAGGTCCTTCAGGCTCGGGAACACCGGGCGGTGGAGACGGACCCAGCTGTGCACCTCGCCGGTCCCCTGGACGGGACGCCACGCGAGGTTCTCGCCGTGGCACTTCGAGCAGATCGGGCGCGGCGGCCACGTCCAGTGCGCACAGTCGAGGCACTGCTGGATCTCGACCCGACCGGCGGCGAGCGCAGCCCAGTACGGCGCCGAGTCGCGATCGGGGATCGGAATGGTGGGATCGGCCATCACGTGCCGGCGAGGACGAGCGCCGACGAGTACGCGCTGATGTAGCCGAGCTGCCCGGCGACGAGCCCGAGATCGTGGCGATCGACCTGGCGGTGGCCGGCGTCGCCGCGGATCTGCTCGACCGCCTCGTACACGTGGTTGAAGCCGTGGAGGTAGCCCTCCGACAGCAGGCCGCCGTGGGTGTTCACCGGGAGGGTTCCGGTCGCCCGGTCGAACGCGCCGTCGCGGAGCATGTCGGGAACGCCACCGTCCTCGGCGAACCCGTAGCCCTCGATCTGGGCCAACAGGGTGAAGGTGAAGCAGTCGTACAGCTCCGCGAAGTCGATGTCGGCGGCGCCGACGCCGGCCGCGTGGTACAGCCGCTTCGCGATCGGCTTGGCGGGCGACTCCGCGAGGTCCGTGACGCCGTTGTTGTAGAGGTTCACTCCCCCACCCCACGCTGCACCCTGCAGCAGCACCGGACGATGCGGAAGGTCCTTGGCGCGGTCGGCGCTGACGATCGCGATGGCCACCGCGCCGTCGGTCTCCAGGCAGCAGTCGAACACCCGGAACGGCTCGCTGACCCACGCGCTGGCCAGGTAGTCGTCCATGGTCATCGGCCGGCGCATCATCGCCCGCTCGTTGTCGAGCGCATTCGTGCGGCAGAGGATCGCCAAGCGGCCGAAGTCCTCCGAGGTGGTACCGAACCGCTCCATGTGCGCCCGCGCGGCCATCCCCATCTCCTGGGCCGGCACGATGTATCCCGTCGACATCTTGTACTGGACGTCCCAGGGCTGCTTCGCCCCCGCACCCGACGCGTTCATCCGCTGCTCGGAGCGTCCGTTCAGGGCTCGGTAGCAGACGACGCAGTCGGCCACGCCCGCACTCACCGCCAGCGCCGCGCTCCCGATGATCGACAGCGACACGCTGCCGCCCAGGTACTGATCCACGAAGTAGCTCATGCTCGAGATGCCGAGACCCTGCGCGAGCACGTTGGGTGAGACCGAATCGCCCGGCCCGAACGTCGCCAGCCCGTCGATGTCGCTCAGCTCGAGGCCGGCATCCGCGACCGCGGCCTTCACCGGCGCGGGCCGCCAGACCGAAGGTGCTCATCCCCGAGTCCTTCGAGAACTCCGTGCACCCGATGCCCGCGATCGCCGCCTGCGATCGCGGGAACGTCGAAGACTCGCCCACCGTCAGCCTCCTCTACTGCGTGATGATGATGGGGAGCTTCTCGTACCCGCGGACTCCGGGTGATGTCCCGAGCTCACACCCCTCGTAGTCGACTTCCCAGTCGGTGAAGCGCTTGAGCATCTCCTCGAGCACCACGCGACCTTCGAGCCGCGCCAACGCGGCACCCAGGCAGAAGTGGCCGCCATATCCGAACGAGAGGTGATGGCCGATCTTGCGGTGGATGTCGAAGCGGTCGCCGTCGGGGAACATCCGGTCATCGCGGTTGGCCGACCCGACGAGGCACAGCATCGCGCTGCCTTCGGGCACCGTCTGTCCGTGCAGTTCGACATCGCGATCGACGTAGCGCGCGATCTGCGTGGTGGAGGGCTCGTAGCGGAGCGTCTCCTCGATCGTGTTCGCGACCAGCGATCGGTCCTGCACGACCTCGCGGCGCGCGTCGGGGTGCTCGGCGAGAACCTTCGCGGTCCACCCGATGAGGCGGTTCGTGGTGTGGTTCCCCGCGCCCGCGATCACGTTGAGGTACATCAGCGCCTCGTCGCGGGTCAGCGTCCGGACCGTCCCGTCGACGTCCTCGAACTCGGTGCTGATCAAGCGAGTGATCAGATCGTCGCCCGGGTGCTCGTACCGGTAGTCGAGGAACTGCTCGTAGAACTCGGCGCTCGCGAAGGCGCGGTCTTCGTAGGTCTGCGGCTTCCCCGGCTCCGTGCGCATGTTCTCCTCGACGTGGTCGCGGACGGACTCCTGATCCTCCTCCGGAATACCGAGCAGCATCCCGAACACGCGCATCGGGACGTGGCGGCCGAGCTCGAGGACGACGTCGAAGCGCTCGGCGCCGATCAGTGGATCGAGGCGACGAACGCAGAACTCCCGGACCATCGGCTCGATCGCGTTCATCGACTTCGGGGTGAAGACCCGCGAGAGCAGCGAACGGTGGGCGGTGTGGATCGGTGGCTCGTCGTGGATCAGGGTCCCGGGCGGCATCTCGATGTCGGCCTTGATCATGTCGAGGAGGACGCCCTTGCGGCTGGAGAACGTCTCCCGATCGACGAGTGCGTGTTCGACGTCGGCGAACCGGCTCACGGCGTAGAAGTCGTACGCGTCGTTGTAGTAGAGCGGCGCCTCGTCCCGCAGCCGCTGGAACACCGGGTACGGATCCTCGAGGATCACCCGGTCGTACGGGTCGTAGTACAGGTCCTGACGCATGGTCGTGGTGGCCACGGGTTCTCCAGTCGATCGTGAGGTTCGCACCTCGCGCCTCCCTCCATAGTGCCCCACCGTCAGCTTGACTGCGCCACGACGCGCTCGCGCCGCGCATCGTTGCCGCATGGACGAACTTCGATTCGACGGACAGGCCGTGGTCGTGACCGGAGCGGGACGGGGATTCGGTCGCTGCCATGCCGAGCTGCTCGCGTCGAGGGGAGCGAAGGTCGTGGTCGCCGACTACGGCGTCGACCTGGACGGGTCCGGCTCGTCGTCGGAGCCCGCGCACGAGGTCGTCGAGGCCATCCGCGACGCCGGCGGCGAGGCGGTGGCCGCGTTCGCCGACGTCTCCGACGAGGCTGCGGCGGCGTCGATCGTCCAAGCCGCGATCGACAACTTCGGACGCATCGATGTGGTCGTCAACAACGCCGGCATCGCCGACCCCGCCTGGTTCGGCGACGCGCCGACCGAGCAGTTCCGCCGGATGGTCAACGTCCACTACCTGGGCACCGTCTACGTGTGCAAGGCGGCGTGGCCGCACTTCCAGAAGGCGGGCTACGGGCGGGTGGTCAACACTGCGTCGGAAGCCGTGATCGGCAACGTCCCCAAGGCGATGAGCTACAGCGGCGCCAAGGGCGCGGTCTACTCGTTCACCCGGGCGCTGGCGCTCGACGGCATGCGCCAGAACATCAAGGCCAACGCGATCGCGCCGCGGGGCAACACCCGCCTCTCGGCACCTTCGGTCCTCGCGAAGACGTTCGACGTGCCGGAGGAGTCGTTCGACAATCCCTTCATGAACCAGATGACACCGGAGAAGACGTCACCCGCGGTCGCGTACCTGGCGCACGAGTCGTGTGCGGTCAACGGCGAGACGTTCATCTCCGGCATGGGCATGGTGGCGCGGCTGACGCTCGTGGCGGTTCCGGGGTACCTCTCGGAGACGATGACGCCCGAGGGCATCGCCGAGAACATCGACACCGTGATGGACCTCACCGGCGCGGTCGTGCAGAACGCCGAGCCGATTCCGCACAGCGGCTGACCCGCGCCCGCCGACCGAGTCGCTTACCCGCCGTCGCGGGCCGCGGCCAGCGCCGACATGATCGTCGCCGACATCGACTCCCGCGGCAGCTCCTCCGGCGTAACCGGCGTGGCCACTTCCTCCACCGTCGGCCCGATCTCGTCGGCGATGGTCTGCAGGAACTCGAGATCGAGCCCGTACACGTCGGCCGCGCTGGTCGAGGTCATCACCCGGACCTCGTCCTCGGGCACATCGGAGAACAGCAACCGCAGCGCGAGACGCGTGTTGGGAAACGATCCTTCGGTGTGGGGGTAGTCGGCGCCCCACATCAGCCGGTCGACACCGATCTCGTGCCGCAGTGCGAGCTCGTCGGGCCGCACCGTCGACATCCCGATCCAGCAATTGCGCCGGAAGTACTCGGTGGCCGACAGCTCGAGCCCGTCGACCGCGTCGCCGAACACGACGTGCCCCTGACCCGGGCTCTTCCCGAACTGGATCTCGAAGTCGAGCTTCTGCAGCTCGGGGAGCACCCAGGAGCACCCGGTCTCGGTGATCACGAACCTCAGGTCGGGGAACCGCTGGAACACTCCGCCGAGCACCAGGTGGCTCACCGCCCGGCCGACCCAGAACATGATCTCGTGCGCGCCGACCGCGGCGGCAGCCGTGGCGAAGCCGGTCGTCTGCTCGGTGACGATGATCGAGTGGCGGTGCACCGGGAGGCCCAGATCGCAGCTCGCGGCCCACAACCGGTCGTAACGAGGGTCGTAGAGCGCGCCGACGTCGCCCGGGATCGAGCACGCCCGACAGGCCGGCCTCGCTCGCCCAGCGCATCTCGGTGATCGCGTCGTCGAGGTCGTCGACGAAGACCTGGGCCAGGCCGGCCCGCCGCCCGGGCAGCTGCGCGCAGAAGTCGACCAGCCACCGGTTGTGGGCCTTGATCCCCTCCCACCGGTAGCGGTACTCCTCCTCGCTCTGCGGTGCGAGCGCGGTGATGATGCCGCTCGGGTAGAACGGCGGCACCGTGTTGGGGAACACCACCTCGGCCGCGATGCCCTCGCGGTTCATGTGCTCCGCTCGGGTGTCGCTCTCCCAGCTGTAGCGCGACACGAACGACGCGCGACCCATCAAGACGTCGGTGTCGTCGTAGTGCGTGTCGCGGTCGAGGTCGGCCCACGGGTCGTGGAAGTCTGCCGCCCACGCGTCGAACTCGTCATGAAGCGCCTGTGGCAGGTACGGCTTGTAGCCCAGCAGGTCGGCACCGGCATGGGCGTCCGTCGAGATGAGCACGTAGGGACGCGATGGAGAGTCGCTCATGGGCCGCGAGCCGCCTACGCGCCGCCGACGGTGGCGAGATCGTGCTCGACGAGCGCTCCGACATCGGGGATCTTCTCGTCGCCTTCGGCCGGCTTGAGGTAGCCACCGCGGGCCTCGAAGTTGTCGATGAGCTCGGAGCGGATCGGCGGGTTCGGACCGATGATCTCGTCGACCGTCGGCCCGATCCGCTGCGCGATCTCGGCCAGGCGCTCCCGGTCGAGCCCGAAGAAGCGGATGGCGTTCTCGCCGAGCATGAGCCGCAGCTCGTCTTCGGGGACACCGCGGAACGCGTCCTGCAGCCATTGTCGGGTGTGCGGCCACGTGCTCTCGAAGTGCGGGTAGTCGCGGCCGAAGAGGATCGTCTCGACCCCGAGCTCGTGACGCATCTCGACCTCGGCCTTGTGGATGAACGACGCGCCGGCGATGCAGTTGGTGTGCCAGTACTCGCTCGGCCTCCGCGTTGCCGGGACGTCGGCGCGGCGTTCGTCGTAGACCCGGTCGAGGAACTGCAGCGTGGCCGGGATCCAGTCGACCCGGATCTCGGTGAGCATGAGCCGGAGGCCGGGGTGGCGGTCGAAGACCCCGCCCAGCGTGAGCTGCCACAGCGGCCGGCGGGACTCGATGTTGCGATTCACCCACTGCGTGAAGAAGTTGGCCGACTCCTCGCGCGACCGCGCCGGCGTGGCGGAGCATCTGCTCGGCGTCGGTGGTGCCCGCGGCGTCGGCCGCGGCTCGTAGATGTCCTCGATCACCTGGAACACGACGCCCTGCTCGGTGCCGAAGCCGGCGTGCGCCACGACGGCGATGCCCCGCTCCTCGCACGCGGTCCAGTAGGGCTCCCAAGTACTCGTCGAACAGCGGCGGCATGCCTGCATGGGTCATGTAGTGCGGCGCGTAGGTCGCGGCGAAGCCGTGGTCGGCGATCCAGTGGATCTCGGCGACCGCGGCGTCCAGGTCGACGCACGGGCCGACGGCGGCAGTCAGGAGGAACCGTTCGGTGGCGAACCCGAAGGCGTCGGCCGCCCAGCGGTTCCACGCCTGCGCCCCGGCCTGCCAGGCTTCGAGCGGGTACGCGCGGTTGGTGCTGTTGTGGAACAGGTCGCCGAGGCGTGAGTCGCCGTGGAAGACGAACTCGGCGGCGATGCCCTCGCGGTCCATCTCGGCGAGGCGCAACTCCGGGTCGTGCAGTCCGTGCCATCCGGTTCGGTGGATCTCGCGGTGCTCCTCGAGCGGAGCGAGGGCTTCCTTCCTCGCACCGAGCAACTGCACGGCCATCGGCGTAGATCGCGTTGTCGTCGTGCAGGCTCGGGATCAGGTCGCGGAACTGCGGATCCAGATACTCCGACCAGAGCTCCTTCGGGATCCCCGCGTGGCTGTCAGAAGAAACGATGAGCAGGCGGTCGTCCATCACATTCCCTTCTCGACCGAAACCGGGAGCTTCGCCCAACCTCGGGTGTCGATCCCTCCGGTGAGCTCGGCGTGTTCGAAGTCGCACGTCCAGTCCGGGATGCGCGCCAGGATCGTCTCGAGCGCGACGCGAGCCTCCACCCGGGCCAGGTTGGCGCCGAGGCAGAAGTGGGGGCCGAAGCTGAACGTGAAGTGCTGTTCCGCTTTGCGGTGCACGTCGAAGCGGTCGGCGTCGTCCCACTGGCGTTCGTCGCGGTTCGCGGCCGGCGGGACCATCACGACGATGCTCTCGGCCGGGATCGTCCGGCCGTGGAACTCGGTGTCCGTGGTGGTCCAGCGGCAGAAGTGGTACGAGGGCGGCTCGCAGCGCAGCACCTCTTCGACCGCTTGGGCGATCAGCGAGGGATCGTCGACGAGGGCGCGCCGCTGGTCGGGGTGCTCGCCCAGGAGGGAACCCGCCCAGCTGATGGCCGTGGCGGTGGTGTCGCTGCCGGCGGACGTGATGAGCGTGAGGTAGGTGACGATCTCGTCGCGTCGCAGCGTGCGGGTCGCACCGGTCTCGTCCTCGAACTCGAACTGCATGAGCGTGGTCATCACGTCGTCGGACGGATGCTGCTCGCGCCAGTCGAGGTACTCGTTGAACCACGCGGCGGCGGCGAGGATGCCCTCGAGCGCGGAGTCGGGGTCGGCCGACCCCTCGTGCAGGCTCTGCTGGAACACCGCGAGGAGGTCGGCCTGATCGGCCTTGGGGACGCCGACGAGCATGCCGATCACCTGCAGGGGGAGCCGCAGCGCGAAGTCACGCATGAAGTCGAACGACTCACGCCCGACGAGCCCGTCGACGATCTCGACGCAGAGCTCCCGGATCTGGGTTTCGAGGCCGGCCACGGCCCGGGGTGTGAACAGCCGCGACACGATGGCGCGGTGCATCGTGTGCATCGGCGGGTCCTCGAAGATGAACAAACCCGGTGGCATCTCGATGCCCTTGCTGATGATGTTGTAGACGCCGCCCTTGCCGGAGATGAACGTCTCCCGATCGCTCAGCACCCGGTAGAGGTCGTCGTGTCGGCTCAACGCCCAGAAGTTGTACTTCTCGTTGAAGTACACGGGCGCCTCGTTCCGGAGGCGCCGGAAGGTCTCGTACGGGGACGCGTAGATGTCCCGGTCGTACATGTCGTAGTAGACGTCAGCCTGCGTCATCGTCATCGTCGCAACCCACCATGTCTGAAGCCGGGATACCGGAACCACCCTACGTCGTCGCGAACGGATCGTTTGGCGACGAGGTCGCGCGTCAGTGGCTGCGCGAGATCGATCCACCGTCGACGGGTAGGACGACGCCGGTGAGGTAGTGACCCTCCGAAGAGGCCAGGAACAGCGCGGCATGGGCGACGTCCCACGACTCCCCTCGACGCCGAGGCAGGTCTTGTCGGCGAGGTGGAAGCTCGCTTCGTCGAGGCCCTGCTCGGCGATCAGGTGCGCCCGATGGGGCGTGGTGATGAGGCCGGGCGCGATCGTGTTGACGCGGATCCCCTGGCGGCCGAACGCGTCAGCGAGGTCGACGGTCATACCGCTCATGGCCGACTTCGTCGCCGCGTACGCGGTACGACCGTCGCCACCCTGCCCGCGCAGCGCCGGCCACCGACGAGATGTAGATGATCGACCCGCCGCCGTCGCGAATCATCACCGGGATCACCGCCTTGCTCAGCATGAACGGCGCGACGAGATTCACCGCGATGATCGCCTGGAGGTCGTCGAGACCGGTGTCGAGGATCCCGATCGTGTTCGCCAACGCGGCGTTGTTCACCAGCACGTCGATCGCCTCCGAACCGGTCGACCGCGGTATCGACGATGAGCTCCCACGACGACGGGTCGGCGATGTCGGCCACCACGACCACGGCCTCAGCCGTCCTCCTCCTCGATGACCTCAGCGTGTCTGCAGCCCGGGACTCGTCGCAGTCGACGAGCACCACGCGCGCGCCTTCACGCGCGAACAGCACCGAGATCGCCTTGCCAGTACCGACTCCTTCTCCGACCGAGCCCGCGCCGGTGACGATCGCGACCTGGCCGGCGAGCCTCCCGGACGGCGACACCGTCAGGTGACCTTCTCGTACGTCTTCACCTGCTGGGATTCGACCGACGTCGGTACGGGGAGGCCGATCTTGCGGAACGTCCGCGCGGGGCCCTTCGAGCACGAACGTTGGGCCGGGCATGCTGCACGGCGAAGTTGTCCCACACGATCAAGTCGCCTTCGCGCCACTCGTGCTCGTAGACGTGCTCGGGACGGTAGAGGTGCTCGAACAGCTCCTCGAGCAGGTCTTCGCTCTCCTCCGAGCCGAGCTCGATGATCTCTCGCGTCATTCCCTGCGAGACGTACAGCAAGTGTGCGGTCGGTCCGTGGGTGATCGATTCTCGACCGACGCCGTGATCAGCGGCACGTGGTCGCGCTTGGCCGTGCGACAGCTCCCCTTCGAACGCACGACGACGCCGTTCGTGGATGTACTCCGGACCGCTGACGTGCAGTCCGTGCAATCCGTCGACACGGGCGCGCAGCTCGCCGGACAGCGTGTCCCAGCCGTAGGCCGAGCTCGCGAACATCGTCGGGATCACGGGCGGCGCCACTTCGACGCCGTAGAGCGACAACACCTCGAAGGGTTCGTCCGACCACATGCCGTCGCAGTGGAACAGCAGCCGGCCGATCGGCGCAGCCGCGTCCGGCTCCTTGTTGGAGATCACGAACTTGTCCTGTGTCGCGGCGCCTGCGTCGGCCTCCGCCGGGGTCGGTGGCTCGAGCCCCCGCAACAGTTGCGACAGGTAGAACTGGTGAGGACGATCGACGTCGACGTCGCGGAACAGCAGGAGGCCGCGGTCGTCGAACACCTCGCGAAGGAAGCCGATGGTGTCGGCGTCGAGCCAGGTCCCCGGGTCGACGCCGACGATCTCGGCGCCGAACGCCGAGATGAGATCGCGGGCCTGCGGTTGCGCCACCATGTCGAACCTCCTGGAGCGATGTCGGGACGCGGCTTCGTGCGTTGACCGCGCGGTCACCAGGTGACGTAGACGTGGTCCACGCCGCCGCCGGTGCGGTCGCTACGGATCTCCGAGCTCGTTCGGGTCGACCGCGAGGCTCAGGCCCGGGAACCGCCGGAAGAGCGACGGGAACACGCTGCGCAGCTCGGCGCGGGCGAGGCTCTGGCCGATGCAGACGTGCATGCCGTGCCCGAACGCGAGGTGTCCCTTGGCGTTGCGGGTGGGGTCGAAGGCCTCGGGGTTCTCGAACACCTCGGGATCACGGTTGGCCGCACCCTCCGAGATGATGACGAGGTCGCCCTTGCGGACGATCACGCCGCCGAGCTCGACGTCTTCGACCGCGTAGCGCATGAGCCCGAGGTTGTGGGCGGAGGTGAGGCGGACGATCTCCTCGACGGTCTGGTCGATGCGGCCGTCGGGATCCTCCATGAGCCAGTCTCGCCGGCTCGGGTCGACGAGGAGGAAGAGGAGGCCGAAGTCCATCCGGGCCACCGTGGTCTCGTGACCGGGGAACACGAGCGACCCGGCGTAGTGCTCGATCGGGAACGCGGAGAAGAAGTCGGGGTCGGCCTCGTCGGCGCGGATCATGTCGGAGATGACGTCGTCACCGAGGTTCGCGCGCTTGGCCTCGATGACGCCGCGCATGTGCTCCTGGAGCTCCGCCATCGCCTCGAACGGGTCCATGCCACTGCCGTACGCGCCCATGCGGTCGGAGAGACCCAGCACGTAGTCGCGGTGCTCTTCCGGCACGCCGAGGAGCGCACAGATCACGAGGACGGGGAGCTTGTACCCGAGCAAGTCGTGGAAGTCGACCGGCGCTGCGGGATCGCGGTCGTGCGCGACCTGCATGTCGTCGAGACAGCTGTCGGTGAGATCCTGGATCCACCCCTCGAGGAGACGGGTCCGCTTGGGCGTGAAGCCGGGTGCCAACAATCTCCGGAGCCGGACCGACTCGGCCTCGAAGTCGACACCACCCATGGGCGCGGCGTGCAGCGCAGCGTCGGTCATGCGCGGGGCGTTCGCGGGGTCGTCGTGCACGTAGTACCCGAAGCGCGTGTCCGAGAACGCGATCTTCGCCTCCTCGTGGGCGACGACAAGCCACGCGGCATCGCCGGCGGGCGTGGTCACGCGCACCACCGGTTCCCGCTCCCGCAGGAGCTTGTACGTCGGCGAGATGCGCAGCACGCTCTCTCGCTCGAACGGCAGCTGCAGAGTGACTTCAGGGTGCGTCGCGTCCTCGATGCTGGTCATCGCTGCCTTCCGCAAGCTCGTGCCGCACAAATCGCTATTGTGATACTGGCATCTCAATTCATACCCGAGTACCATAATCCGTGGCATCCATTGCGCATCCCCCCAAGCGTCGGCTCCCCGGGCCTCCGCGACCGGAAGAAGGAGCGCACGCGGCTGGCGATCCGCGACGCCGCGCTCGAGCTCTTCGCCGAGCACGGCTACGAGGCGACGACGGTGGACCAGATCGCCGACCGCGCCGAGGTGTCGAAGGCGACCTTCTTCCGCTACTTCGCGTCCAAGGGCGAGGTGATCTTCACCAGCGAGGGGTACCGGCTCGAGCCGCTCGGCGACAGCGATCACGGGTCGGCCCGCCGCCGAGAACGACCTCGTCGCGGCCGCCCGTGCGATACGCGACGAGTGGGTCCCCACCCTCGACCCCCGCCGCATCGAGCGGCAGACCCGCGCCGCCGCGACCTCTCCCGCTGCTGCGCGGCCTGAGCTTCGATCTCGCACTGCAGTGGCAGGACATCATCGGTGAGGCGCTCGCGCGTCGGCACGGACTCGCTGCACCGGACCCACGTTGCCGGCTGGTCGCCAATCTCGTCTTCGTCGCATTGAGCAACGCGGTCAACCGGTGGGTGCAGTCCGGGTTCCGTGGCGAGTTCGGCCCCCTGCTCGACGAAGCATTCGCGCTCCTGACCGAGGTCTGTCGCGAGGTCGAACGCCGAGGGCGACCTGCTCGCCGAACCCTCAGCTGGCGATGGATGACTACAGTCCGACGTCGGCGGAGACCGCAGTGCGAACGGCGGCGACGAAATCGCGAACGTCGCGCTCACGTAGCAATCCGTAGTTGTAGAGCCCGAGCGCCCCGACGCCGAGCGCGGTCGCTTCCTGGAACTCCGGGGCGACCAGGTCGGCACCCGAGACCGAGACCGGCGCAGGAGTCGAACTAGCGGGGCGCAGTCGCGTCGCGAGCAGGGAGAGCTCTCGCGGTGGTGTCGCCCGCAGCGGCAATGGCGGCGACGCGCCGGTTGTGTTCGAAGTCTCCGGGGTACAGCGCGACCTGATCGACGACGTCGACCAGCTCTTCGAGCAGCTCCTCCTCGACCGTGCCCAGGAGCGAGGGGAACGGCGTGGATGCGGTGGTCGACGTCCGCCGAAGACCCGCGCCGTCGAGACGGGAAAACGCAGCCCGAGCGAAGTCGGTGGAGGACTGCACCTGTTGGACGAGGAACGCGCGCAGCTCGGGATCCGCCGCGCGCTCTTGGCATCGGCCTCGTCCGCCCCGCCACCGAGCTCGGCGGCGATCGCCTCGTTGACGAGACGTCTGAGACGGGGCACGTCGAGTCCTCCGGCCGCCGCCCGCGTGGTGCAACTCGCGCAGAAGCACACGGCCAGGAGCTCACGCGCGACGGGCGGCACGCTGACGACCACCCGCGGCCGCAGCCAGTCGAAGTCGTACGTCCGCGTGATGATGCCCTCGAGCCGGATCATGCTGACGTCGAACTGATCGACGATGTCGTCGCACAGGATCGCGAAGTACTCACGTACGTCCTCGTTCGCCGGACACACACCCGATCCGCTCCGGTCGCCGCCCGGGAGAACGCGAGCGCACTCGGGATGCGCGTCGATGATCCAAGGTTGGAACAAGGTCACGGTCCATGCATTCACGGCCAGGCCGAGATCCGGCGCGTGGCGCCCGACCTCGGGCCACACCGCGCACACGTCGTCGCTCGACCGCGATGGCTGGATGCGGCTATACCGAGCAGTGCGAGCCGGGAAGTGCACCGCGCCCCGAGCGCTCGTGTAGAGGCGCGCGGCGCCGTCACGCGGCGAGAGCGCGTCGATCGGGTGATACGTCGCCGCGAGGTCGACCGCTTCGATGCCGACGTCGACCATCTCCCGCAAGGACCGCTCGACACCGAGGCGCGCGAGATCCCAGGGATACGTGTACGTCGTGACCCGCATCGACACCGCCTCAGTCCCCGATGTCGGGCGTACACCGGCACCTCGCCCGCCAGGGCCGCACGCAGTGCAATCTTCGCGTCGGGATGGTCCATCATGCGGGCCGTCAGGCCCTGCTCATGTTCGTAGCCCCGGCGGATGTCGGCGAACTCGATGTCGTTCAACCCGCGCTTGCCCATCCGCACCGCCGTCGGGCTGTACGCAGAGATGCGCCGCGCCTCGGTTCGGGCGCGCTCGAGGAGCTCGTCACGCGGGAACGACTGCGATCACCGCCCCGAGTGCACGCATGTCTTCGCCGGTCAACCGTTGACCGGTGAAGTACATCCAGCGGACCATCGGCTGGCTGACGAGGCGACCCAGATGTCGGGCACCGCCGTGCACGCCGACACTCAACTCGGGGAGGCCGAAGATCGCGTCGTCGGCCGCGACGACGAAGTCGCACGACGCGGCGAGGGCAAGGCCCGTGCCGAGTGCGGCACCTGCGACTGCGCCCACAACCGGAACCGCGCACTCCTGGATCGCGAAGAACGCCTCGCGCACGTGGAACATGCGCTCGCGCACGTTGGCGCGATCCATCGTCGCGAAGTCGTCGAGATCGTTCCCCGCGCAGAAATGCCGTCCGTCACCGGTGAGTACAACGGCGCGTACGCCGGGTCCGAGCTGGTCGATGTCGACGAAGAGCTCGTACAGCTCTCGATACATCGACAGGTCGACCGCGTTCACTGGCGGACGATGCAACATGACGGTCACGACACCGTCAGCGTCGCGATCGGTGGTCAGGCGGGAGAATCGCTCATTGCGTTCCGTCACTCCTGTCTTCGGCGGCGCACTTCGAGGCCGCCGTCGACGGCGATCACCTGGCCGGTGACGTACGACGCGTCGTCCGACACGAGGAAGGCGGCGACCTTCCCGATCTCCATCGGTTCTCCCCAACGGCCCATGGGCACGCGTAGCCGTTCGTTGATCAGATCGGCGCCACCGTCAGCGGTGTCGTAGAGCGACCTGGTCAGCTCGGTACGCACGTAGCCCGGGCAGATGACGTTTGCCCGGATGTTGTGCTTCGCGTACGCGAGCGCGATCGTCTTGGTCAACCCGACGACGCCATGCTTGGCGCTCGGGTACCCGGTGCCATCGATGCTCTCGGCGAGCGAGCCCCTGATCGCCGCAACGGAAGCGATGTTGATGATCGAGCCTCCGCCATCTCGTTCCATCTCCTCGAGCGCGTACTTGCACGCATAGAACGGGCCCTTCAGGAAGAGATCGATCGAGCGACTGCCAGCGATTTTCTCCCGCGGTACTCGCCCCTGCGCTGGTGATGAGCACGTCGATCTTGTCGAAGTCGTGCGCCGTGGCTGGACTGCCTGTTCCACCGACCGCTCGTCGGTGATGTCGACCGCGACGAACGAAGCAACATGCCACCGCTCCGGAGCATCGCCGTCACATCCGTCCCGGTGGACTCGTCGATGTCGGCGACGACGACCGCGGCGCCGTCCTGCGCACAGGCCTCGGCGCACGCTCGGCCGATCCCTGACGCGGCCCCGATGACCAATGCCACTCGTCCCTGCAGCTTCATCGTTGCTTCCCTTCTCCTTGGTGGCGAGAGCTGGTGGTCGGCTCGGACGCTACGGCCATCCCGCTCCCGGTACGTCGACGCGCAGGTACTCGATCCGCCCCGACGACTCGCCGTGACGGAAACGTTCGAGCTCCGTGTCGGCGACGAGCAGATACAGCGTCTGGCGATCCGCTCCGCCGAACACGGGAGCGATCGCCCAGCACCCCGGCGTCTCGATGACATGCGTCATTGCACCTCCCTCGAACACCCGCAGGAACTCACCCGTGAACGAGCTCGCGACCCAGACGGCACCTTCGACGTCGAAGCACACGCCATCCGGTCGACGGTGCTCACCCAGATCGGCGAAGACCCGCTCGTCGTCGAGGCTGCCGTCGGGCTGGATCGTGTACGCGAGCACCCGGCCCGAGAACGTCTCGCTCACGACCAGTGTCGATCCGTCGGGTGCGATCGCCAGGCCGTTCGGCGTGGCGAGATCACTCGCGACGATGCGGCTCTCGCCATCGGGGGTGAGCAGCACGATGGCGCCGACCGGCACATCGTTCGCCCGCGAGGTGTAGAGATCGACATACGCACGCCCATCCGGTCCGACGACCATGTCGTTCATCGACCAGCCCTGATCGCTCAGGTCGGCGTGCACCGTGATGCGGCCGGCGTCGACACGCATCACCTGGGCGACCCGAAAGACACTCACGAGCAGCTGCCGTCGGGCAGCCACCCCAGTCCCGAAGGATGCTCGAACTCGAGCGCGACCTCGATGTTGCCATCGGCATCGACGGTCTTCACTCCACCACCGTGCATGTCGGAGAACCACAGACGATCGTCATGCCACCGCGGCGACTCTCCGTACACGAAGCCGTCGACGAGCATCGAAGAACGCAGCGTCTCCACAGCCCCTCCCGAAACTTGGATCAGCGGTGACCAGCTCGACGGAGCCTGATCAGAGGTCCGGCGACGCCGGCATGATCTCGTCGACTGGTCCGCCGTTGATGTCGAGGAGCGTACCGGTGACCCACGACGCGGCCGGCGACGCGAGATAGACAGCGGCGTACGCGATGTCTTCGGGCGTACCGGTACGGCGCAACGCGCGTGTGGTCGATGATGATCTGACGCATCTCCGGTGCGCCGCTTCTCGAACACCTCCCGCAAGCCGGGAGTCTCGACAGCCGCCGGCACGAGCGCGTTGACGCGGATCTTCGGACCGAGGTCGGCCGCCATCAGTCGCGTCAGCGTGGCCAGCGCTCCCTTCGCGGTGTGGTGCGCGAGGTTTCCACGGGTCGCCCGGTACGCACCCACCGACGTGACGTTGATGATCGACGAGCCCGACGCCGTCGAGCAGGTACGGCAACGCGAGGCGCGCCAGCTCGAACGGCACCGCCACCATGAGATGGAACGACTTCTGCAGGTCGTCGATCCGGGTGTCGACGAACGACGGGGATCCGCCTGCGCCCGCGTTGTTGACCAGGACATCGAGGCCACCGAATGCGCCGACTGTCTCGTCGATGATGCCCGGCAGCTGATCGACGTCGTAGAGATCCGCGGGGATGGCGACGGCGCGGCCACCCGCTTCCTGGATCTCGGCTGGCAACCGCTTCCACCTCGGAAGCGGTACGGGCAGTGACCGCCACGGCCGCGCCGGCCTCCGAGAACACGCGCGCGATGGTCGCGCCGATGCCGCGACCGCCCCCGGTCACGAGGGCGATCTTGCCCTCGAGCGTGAACGCGTTCATTCTCGGCGCGCTGAACGACGGGATCTGATCAGGCCGCAGACTTCGGGACCGGACTCGCCACCTTGCGGAGCGTGCGCGCCGGGCCTTCCGTCGTGACGTTCGGCCGGGCATGCTGGATCGCGAGGTTGTCCCAGCACGACGAAGTCACGCTCGCGCCAGTCGTGGCTCCAGCGACCGGCCGGGTCGTAGAGGTGCGCGAACAGTTCCTCGAGCAGCTGCTCGCTCTCCTCGGGTGCGAGACCGACGACTTCCTTCGTCATCTGCTCGCAGACGTACAGAATGGTGTCGCCAGTTCGCGGGTGGCGACGGCCGATCGGTGCCACCGTCGTGGGCGGATGCTCGACGGTGGAGACGAGCACGCTGGTGAGGTCCCCTCGCCGCACCGCGCCCGCGGTGTGGAGAGCATCGAGGCCTGTCGACGCGTCCGACGGAGCTCGTCGGGCAACGTCTTCCACGCGCTGGTGCCGCTCACGAAGATCGTCGGCGTGGTCGGCGGTTCGACGTCGACCCCGTACAGCGACAGAACCTCGAACGGGTGGTCGGCCCACATCGTGTCCGAGTGGAACTGCAACCGCCCGAACGGCGCCGCCGAGTCGGCTCGGCGGTTGGAGATGTAGAACTTGTCCTCGAGCGGAGCCGATTCGGTCCCCGGGGCGTCTTCCTGGCGGATCAGCATCTTCGAGAGACGGACCTGCTCGCCGTGCGTGAGATCGAGGTCACGGAACAGCAGGACACCGCGCCGATCGAACAGATCCTGCAAGTCGCGACGCGTCGTCTTCGTCCGAGCGGTGCCTTCGGGTCGAGGCCGCTGACCTGCGCACCGAACGCAGGAGTCAGATCCTCGACATCGAGATCGACCATGTGGTTGTTCTCCTTGGTCACTCCGACGGGACGCGCAACTTCCCCTCCCACGACGGTGGGAGGACACTGACCATGCCTCCGTCGGCGAGAACGTCGCTCCCCGTCAGCAGCGACGCGGCGTCGGACGTGATGAAGGAGATCACGTTCGCAATCTCCTCGGGTGTACCGCGTCGACCCAGCGGGCTGCTCTTGATGATGTCCTGCATGATCGGATGATTGGACTCGTCGAGCCGATTCATCGGCGTGTCGTTGATCCCGGGCGACACCGACATGACGCGCGCGCCCCGCTCACCCCACGACGGGCGCGGCGCGACGCACCAGCCGATGAACGCCTCGCTTCGACACCTGGTACGCGAGGCTCGGGACGTCGACGTCGAAGAACTTCCCGAGCTCGTCGAAGAACCCTGGTGAGAGAGGATCTTCGAGCACGGCGAAGAGCTCCGGACTCTCCGGCACCATGTAGCCCGACTGCGACGCGACACACCACCGCGACCGAACCGGGGCCGAGAAGGGGCTCGGCCGCGCGCAGGACCCGCGCCGGTCCCATGAGGTTCACCTCGAGGATCCGACGCCCGGGTGCCATCGATCCCGAGATCCCGGCGGTGTGGACGAGCGCGCCGAGGTCATCCACCTTGGCGAACAACGCGTCGATCTGCGCCTGGTCGGTGACGTCGCACGCAACCGCTTCGACCTCGCTCCCGAGCTCCGAGACGAGCTGCTCCAGGCCCGCGGGATTCTGGTCGGCGAGCAGGAGCCGACCGCGTGCGGCAAGCTGACGCGCCACCGCTGCACCCATACCCGAGGCCGCCCCGATCACAACGTTCGTCATCCCCTCAGAATGGCACGCAGCGAGGATGTGGCGACATGGGCACGTCGGGCGGCCAAGTTGACAGCGGACCCATGGCTCGTACGATGCGAGAGCTCGGAGTTGCGTTCTCGCCTGCGGAGCGTGGCTGTCCATGTCTCGCCCGTCGTCGGGCGAGAACCAGACGGGACACTGTGTTCCTGCATCTCGGCGGCACTCGACGCTCCCGCCGGGGAAAGGGAGGGCTCGTGACCGGTTCAGAATCTCGTCGATACGCAGTGATCTCGTCCGACGGTCACGCCGGCGCCGACCTGTTGGACTACAGGCCGTACCTCGCACGCGAGTTCCACGACGAGTTCGACGACTGGGCCGCAGGATTCACCGAGCCATGGGCCGAGTACGACCGCGAGTTGACCGACACCGACGACGAGTTCATCCGGATCGGGGTTGCGTCGGCTCGCTCGCCCTACAACTGGGACAGCGACAAGCGCGTGGAGCATCTCGAGCACGAGGGCATCGTCGCCGAGGTGCTCTTCCCGAACACGGTGCCGCCCTTCTATCCGTCGAGCACCATCACGGCGCCGGCGCCATCGACCGAGGAGGAGTACCACTACCGGTGGGCGGGCGTGCAGGCACACAATCGCTGGCTGGTCGACTTCTGTGCCCAACTCCCGGGCCGGCGGGCGGGGATGGCGCAGGTGTTCCTGAGCAATCTCGACGACGCCATCGCCGAGGTGCGGTGGGCCAAGGCGGCCGGATTGGCCGGCGTGCTGATCCCGGCGGATCACATGAGCCACCTCGTCAACCTGTACGAACGCACCCTCGATCCGTTCTGGGCGGCCTGCAGCGACGTCGGCATGCCGGTGCATCGCCATTCGATCGCGGTCGGTCCGCCCGAAACACCGGAGTCGGGGCCCGCCGTCGATCGCCGTGGGGGCGAGCGAGACGCACCTGTTCTTCCAGCGCGGTCTGGGGCACCTCATGCTCGGCGGCGGTGTTCGAGCGCTTCCCGGACCTGCAGTTCGTGTTCACCGAGACGGGATGCGCATGGATCGCCGCGGATCTCCGCCGCCTCGACGGCGGAGTGCGGATGGGGAAGATCAAGGGAACGACCGCGTATCCGCTCTACCACCGGGCGGTCGAGACGTTGCAGCTCTCGCCGACGGAGTACTTCCGACGCAACTGCCATGTCGGTGTCTCCCTGATGGTTCCGGCGGACGTCGACGTCCGTCACGAGGTCGGCGTCGATCGCCTCATGTGGGGCGCCGACTACCCGCACCACGAGGGCAGCTACCCCCACTCACGGCTCGCACTGCGTCTGCTCTTCTCCGACCTTCCCGAAGACGAGGTTCGGCAGATCACGTCGACCAACGCCGCGAAGGTGTACGGCTTCGATCTCGACAAGCTCCAGCTCATCGCCGACAAGATCGGGCCGACGGTCGACGAGATCGCGACGCCTGCCACTCCCGCTGATCTGCCCCCGGCCAGCTTGGGCCACACGGTCGCCAACGCCATCGCGACTTCTCGGTCGACTGCGTAGACCGGAGCATCGGCAGGTATCCGCTGCAGATCCGGGATCTGAGCCCCGCGTTGGGCGCGGAGATCGACGGCTTCGATCCGCACGGCGAGATCGACGACGAGACGTGGCACCTGCTCAGCGCCACGTTCGACGAACGCGGCGTGCTCGTGTTCCGTGGGATCGAGCTCGACGCGCCCATGCAGCATCGCATCGTCGAGCGCCTCTTCGCGTCGGGGGACGTGGGCGCGTCCGAGGAGGCCGCGAACGAACGGTTCTCGTACGTGTCCAACACCGAACCCGACGGTGGTTCGCCGTACGGTCGGTTGCTGTTCCATTCCGACATGATGTGGTCCGACCTCGCGAACCAGGTCCCGTCATTGTTCGCCGTCGAGGCGGAGCAACCGTCGACCCCGACGGTCTTCGCCAGCACGACCCTCGCGCTGGAACACGTTGCCCGACGACCTGCGGGCCCGGGTCGAGGGTCTGCACGCGCGCCATGAGAGCGGACAGCAAGGTCGCGGCGCCACGGAACACGAGGACGAGTTGATCCAACCGCAGTGGGATCGCCTGCGCGACACGGTCACGCCCGTCGCGAACGTTCATCCGCGCACCGGCAAGACGATGCTCTACGTGTGCGAGCAGCAGACCCGTGAGATCGTGGAGCTCCCCGACGACGAGAGCCACGAGCTCCTCGACGCGCTGTTCGCCCACCTCTACCGGCCGGAGGTCCAACTCGTCCACCCGTGGCGTACGGGTGACCTCGTGGTGTGGGACAACCAGGCGGTGCAGCACGGCCGGCCCTACCTCCAGGGTGACGGTCCCGCACGAACCCTCCGCAAGATCCACGCGCCGGGCGACCTGGCGGCACGGATCGGCGCGCTGCCGACGTACGAGCGCGACAGCTGACCGTGCGGCTCCTCGTGCTGGGCGTCGACGTCGACGGACGCTCCTGCGTCGTCGACGACACCGAGGTCGTCCCCAGCGCAGTCGACGGCGTCCCGGGGACGACCGTGGCGAGGCTGTTCGCCACGGATGAGAGCCCACCGCCGCCGTGTGCGCCTGGCCTCGGAAGGCTCGACCACGCCATGGGCCCGGGTCTCGTGACCTGGTACGTGGTCGAGCACGATCCGCCGACCTCGCCGGAGCAGCACTCTGCCGCCAGTGAGCTGCACCACCGGAACGCAATCGACCTGGTCGTGGTCTTGGAGGGCAGCGGCGACATGGTGCTCGACGACGGCCCGCATCCCGTCTCCGCGGGTGACTGCATCGTGATGGCCGGGGTCGATCACCGGCTCCAGACGGGTCCCGACGGCTGTCGGGTGATGTCGTTCGCCATCGGCGCGGCGTTGCCGGCCTGAAGCAGATGGGTTGGTTCGAGGAAGCCTCAGGACTGCGCGGCACGGTGGCCGTCGTGACCGGCGGAGCCGGTGGTCTCGGCGAGCAGATCTCGATCGACCTGGCTGCGAACGAGGTGCGCGTCGCCGTCGTCGACATCGACGAGGAGGCCGTGCGCCGCCTCGAGCGGAACTTCGCGGAACTCGGCCACGACGCGGTGATCCAGCACGGGGACGCCCGCGATCCGCAAGTGCTGAGCGCGCTCTTCGACGCGGTCGATCGAGCGTTGGGGTCGCGTCGACACGCTCGTCAACGTCGTCGGCGGAACGTTCCAGGCAGACTTCACGGAGACCAGCCCCAAAGGGTGGGACGCGTTGCTGCGCATGAACCTGCTCCACGTGCTGCATGCGTGCCATCTGGCCATCCCCCGCATGCGTGACGGTGGGAGGGGCGGCAGCATCATCAACCTCACCACGGTCGAAGCCCACCGCGCCGCCCCGGGCTTCTCGGTGTACTCGGCCGCCAAGGCCGCGGTGGAGCAATTCGCGCGTTCGCTGGCGGTGGAGCTCGGACCCGACGGCATCCGTGTGAACAACGTGGCCCCCGACTTCACGCCGACCCCGAACATGCTCAAGATCCGTGAGGAGGTGCCCACGTCGGCAACGCCCTTCGGTGCGCGTATCCGCTTTCCTCTCGCTCGGGCCGGAGAGCCACGTGACGTGTCCGGTTGCGTCGTGTTCCTCGCGTCCGACCTTGCCGCGTACGTCACGGGGACGACCTTGCATCCGGATGGGGGCACGTTGGCGTCCAGCGGCTGGTTCAACTGGCCCGAATCGGGGTGGGACATGGTTCCCCGCCGAGTCGTCGAATGGCTCGCCGCCGAAGCGGAGCCCACGGCGGAGTAGCTCGGTGCTCGCACTGATCGAGACCATGAGGTGGCACCCCACGTGCGAGTGAGCATCTACGCCTACCCCTGGGACTTGGCCCGGATCGGCGTGGAACGGGCTCTGCGCGAGATCGTGGACCACGGCATCGACGCGTCGACCTCGCGGCGACCTATCACCCGATCGACGCATTGTCTCCGCGTGGCGGCACGGCGCGGCTCTTCACCAGTCCCCGAGGTGCGGTGCACTTCCCCGCCCGCCCAGAGCGCTACGCGAGGATCCAACCCCGCACCTCGTCGTCGGAGACGTGCGCCGTCTGGCCCGAGGTGGCAGAGCACGCCGCCGCGCTCGGTCTCGCGGTGAATGCGTGGACGGTCGCCCTGTACCAGCCGTGGATCGTCGACGCCTACCCCGACTGCGCGCGCGTGCTGCCGAGCGGCGATCCGGTCGGGTCCTCGGTGTGCGCGGCGAACGACGACGTGCGCGAGTACCTGGCGACGCTGTGCGCGGACGTCGTCGACCAGTTCGGGGTGCGCATGCTCCGCCTGGAGGGCGTCATGCCGGCGGCGTACGACTACGGCTGGTTACGTCCGCGTGTGCTGATCGACGTGTCGCCGCTGGCGCGTGCGCTCCTCGCCCTCTGCTTCTGCGCAAGTTGTCTACGGCGGGCAAGCGTCGCCGGACTCGACGGGGAACGCCTGCGCCGGCTCGTGCTGAGCACGATCGCGGCCGAGCTCGACGACGGGCTCGCCTCACCCGCGGCGACCGAGCGCGCCGCGAAGCTCGATGCCGACGCCGAGCTGCGGGCCTTCGTGATGCAGCACGAGCGCGCCTCGATCGAACTCGCTCGGGTCGCGACGTCGCGCTTCGATGCCTCGTCGGGCGTCGCGTCTCTCGCTGTCGTCCTGGACGCCCTACTCGACGCTGCTCGGCACCGAGCAGAACGATCTGCTCGCGGAGTTGTTCGATCTGGTCGATCAGGTCGTCGTGTATCCCGAGTGGTCCGACGGGACGCAAGCGCCGCTTCGCCGAGATCGCCTCTCGTGCCGCGCGTGCCGTCGAGCTCGCCGTCCTGCTGGCGCCGCGGGGCGCACGTGTCCTGGCCGCGAACCCGACCGCGGCGAAGACCGGCACGCCGCTGGCGCAGGAGCTCTCGAGCACAGTGACGCTCGGCGTCGACGAGGTCAACCTCTACAACTACGGGCTGCTCCGGCCGAACGACATCTGGCGAGTTCATGGCCACCGTCAGCCCATGACGTCGACCGCGGTGACGACGTTGACGAGCGGACCGCCGACGAGGTAGCTGGTCAGGTTGGCGAGGAAGATGCCCTCGGCGCGTGCGTGGCGGCCCTCACCCAAGGCGGAGGTGTGGGGAGTGAGCACGACCCGCGGGTGGGTCCACAGCGGCGATTCCGGCGGGAGCGGTTCGGTGGCAGTGACGTCGAGGAGCGCGGCTTCGGGAGCGCTCCGGTCCAATGCCGCGAGCAACGCAGCCTCGTCCACCAGCGATCCGCGGGCCACGTTGACGAGGACCGAACCCGGACGCATCTGGGCAAGGAACTCGGCGTCGACCATGCCGACCGTGTCGTGCGTCGCGGGGACGGCGAGGACGACGACATCGGCGCGAGCCAACACCGCTTGCAACTGCTCCGGCGCAACGAGCTCATCGACGGGCTCGTCGCCCCGAGGCGTGCGGCGGGTGCCGATCACGTGTGCGCCGAACGCGCGCGCTCGCGCCGCAACCTCAGACCCGATCGTGCCCAGACCGATGACGAGCCAGACCGTGCCCAACACCTCGCGGAACTCGTGCTTGCGCCACTCGCGCTCGTGCGCTGCGGCCCGCCACTCGTCGGCGCGCTGGAACCAGTCGAGGACGGCCCGGAAGACGTACTCGGCGATGGACGGACCGGTCACGTGGGAGGTCGTCAGCGTGACGCCGCGCCGGAACAGCTCGGCGAACACCGGATCGTCGACGCCCGCGGCGTTCGTGTGCAGCCAGCGCAGACTCTGAGACGACCGCACCGCGCCGAAGAACGGCCGCAGCGTCTTGGGGTCGCTGAACACGTCGCCACTCGCCCATGCCACGTCGACGGCCTCGACACGACCGGCGAGCACCACCGGCGTGATCGGGCAGCTCCGCAGAGCCGCGGCGCCACTGATGCTGCGGCGCGCTCGGTCAACAGCAGTCGGGTCATCGTGCGCTCACGGCGACACCGGAGCGACGGTTTCGTCCCCGGGCCCGCCGGTGCCGGAGCGATGGATCGCTCGTTGGTCGGTCCCGAGGTACGAGGCGATCACCGCAGGATCGTTGCGCACCGAGTCGGGCGTTCCCTCGGCGATCACGAGACCGGCCTCGAGACAATAGATGCGGTCGCTGATCGCCATCACCATCGGCATGTCGTGCTCGATGATGAGGATCGCGCAGCCCAAGTCCTTCTGGATCGCCTTGATGAGCGGACCGAATGCCTCGGTCTCGCGCTGGGCGACCCCGGCCGTGGGCTCGTCGAGCAGCATCAGGCGTGTGTCCAGCGCGAGCAGCGCTCCGAGCTCGACGATCCTCCGGGTGCCGGTGGAGAGCTCGCTGACGAGGTTGTCGGCGTATCGCCCGAGCCCGAGGTACGCGATGATCTCCCGCGCCTGGTTCCGCTTCCGACGCTCCGCGAACGGCGAGGGCGGCAGCGCGACCAGCGACGGGACGAGCAACGACCGTTCACGAGCCTCGAGTGCGACCATGATCGTCTCGCGCACCGTGAGACCACCGAAGATGGTGGCCTTCTGGAAACTCCGACCCATGCCCTGACGCGACCGTCGGTACGGCGCCATGCGATCGACGCGGTGTCCGAACACCTCGACCGTTCCCGACGACTTGACGAAGCCGGAGATCGCGTTCATCAGCGTGGTCTTGCCCGCGCCGTTGGTGCCGATGAGGCCCACGACCTCGCCGGGGCGAACGTCGATGCTGACGCCGCCGACCGCGAACAGGCCGCCGAACCGGACCCTGACGTCGTCGGTACGGAGCGGGAGCACGCTCGTCTCCGTCTCCGCGCTGCGATCTCGCGTGGAGAGGGTCGCGACGTCGGCAGCTCTCACGGCCGGCCGGCGGCTCCCAGCCGGTTCGCCGGGCCAGCCACTCGAGGAGCTGGTCGCGGCCGGCCTGCACGACCGAGATGAGACCACCCGGCATGTAGAGGAGCAGGATCAACATACCGACGCCGCTGGCGAACAGCTGCAGCTCCGGGGTGTTGCTGAACATGAGCGGGATCGCCACGACGACGAGCGTGCCCAGGATCGCTCCCGTGACCGACGTGAGGCCGCCGACCACCGCGACCGACAGCACCCGGATCGACTGCGCGGGCGTGAAGTAGTCGGGGAACATGGTCGCGTTCTGAGCCGCGAACAGACCGCCCGCGAACGCGGCCACGCCGCCGGAGAGCCCGAACGCGATCAACTTCGCGCGCGTCGGTGACATGGTGTAGGCGGCGGCGTTCGAATCGTTGTCGCGTACTGCGAGCAGCGTTCGCCCGATTCCGGTTCGCCGCAGGTGCGTGACCAGCGCGATGACGACCAACAACGCCGCAAAGCACAGGTAGTAGTACGCGTCCTTGTCCTGTGCGAGATCGAGTCGACCGAGCAGTGGCACGTCGAGCACCGGCGGCGTGAGACGCGTGCCGTAGCCGGTGAAATAGGTGTTGAGCCGCCCGGTGAGCAGCAGGTAGTTGCTGACCATGAGCGCGAAGCCCAACGTGATGATCGCGAGATAGAGG
The DNA here is from genome assembly GCA_963725775.1 of uncultured Actinomycetes bacterium. Lineage (GTDB taxonomy): Bacteria > Actinomycetota > Acidimicrobiia > IMCC26256 > DASPTH01 > DASUAS01. The sequence continues at coordinate 359,935 of CAVRZT010000002.1, read as the reverse complement.
CCACGCACGCGCAGCGCCGGTATCCCGATCACCAATGCGACCCCGATGCCCCAGAGGGTCCCCAGCAGGATCGACGGGATGAAGCCCAGGGACTGCCCGTAGTACGCGGTGAGGTAGGCGCCGATGGCCACGAACGAGAACTGGCCGAGCGAGAGTTGCCCCGCCCACCCCGTGAGCACGGTTGCGGAGACTGCGACCATCAGGAAGATCAGCACGCTGGTCATGTCGTTCATGTCGACCGCGGTCGTGAAGAACGCCGGCACCGCGAGCCCGACGGCGAAGAGGAGAGCCATGCCCGCGTAGCGCACGACGCGCGCGAGCGGATGTTTCAGGAGCTCGGCGCGTGCGGCCCGAGTGCGAGGTGTGAGCGTCCACGCCGACTCGTCCGCACTCTGCGACCGTGCGCGGAACAGCACGACGACGATCAGGAGGATGAACATCACCAACGTGTCGGTGCCGGGCGACCCGGTGGTGTTCGCGAGAACGAGGCCCTCGACCACGCCGATCACGACTCCCCCGACCATCGCAAGGGGGAACGACACCATGGCACCGAAGAGCGCAGCGACGAGGCCCCGCAGGAGCAAGTCGGGCCCGAGCGCGACGCTGATGTCGTTGGTGCGCTGGTTCAGGACGGGAGCGGCAATCACGGCACTGACCGCCGCCACCGTTCCCGCGAGGATCCACACCTGCGTCGACACGGCCTTCACGCGCACGCCGGACAACGACGCCGCACTCGGGTTGTCGGCGGCCGAGCGCACCGCGAGCCCGAATCTCGTGCGCTGCAGGAGCACGGCGAGGATCACCACGATGATCGGCACCATCAGGAGCACGACGAGCTGCTCGCCGCGGACGGTCAGCGCGCCGATCTTCCACACGTGGTCGAATGGCCGTCGGGAAGGCCCGGTCGTCCTCGACGGTCGGCAGCTGCAGTTGCACGAGGAGGATCACCTGTGCCATGCCGATGGTGGCGACGAACAGGAGCAGCCGCGGTTGCTTGAACAGGCGGCGCACCACGAGCAGTTCGGTGATGCCGCCCAGCACCGCACCGGTGGCGATGGCGACCGGCAACGTCAGCCAGAAGGGCCAGCCGTAGTTCACCATCAGCACCGACAGGATCGTCGCCCCGAGCGCCCCGAACTGCCCCTCCGCGAAGTTGATGACACCGGACGCGCGGAAGACCAGCACGATGCCGATGGCAACCAGGGCGTAGACCAACCCGCGTATGACGCCGCTGAACACGATCTGCTCCGAGATCGTGAGCCCGAGGGTCATCACGCGCCCTCGCCGGACAGGAAGACCGCACGCAGGAGGTCGTCACGCTCGAGCAGCTCGTTGGCCGGGCCTTCGAAGCGGATACGCCCCCGCTCCATGAAGATCGCACGGTCGGCAATCGACAGCGCGACGTTCGCGGACTGCTCGACGATCACCATGGTGACGCCGGAGGCGCGCAGACCCCGAACGACTTCGAGGAGGTCCTGGACCACGAGCGGGGCGAGCCCGAGCGACAGCTCGTCGATCAGGAGCAGCTCGGGTTCGAGCATCACGGCCTTCGACAGCGCGAGCATCTGTTGCTGGCCGCCCGACAGCGAGCCGGCGCGCGACTTGAGGTGATGCCTCAACGCGGGAAACGTGTCGAGGGCGACCTCGATCCGCTCCTTGCGCCGCTGGGTGATCCTCGATGAGCCAACTCCAGATCTCGAGATGCTCGGCAACGGTCTGGTTCGGGAACACCCCTTCACCGCCCGGGACCTGGCTCATCCCCATGGCGACCCGGATCTCGGGATCGGTGAGCGTGATGGTTCGGCCGTTCATGCGCACCACCCCGCGATCCGGCATGACGAGGCCGCTGATCGTCTTCAGCAGCGTGGACTTGCCGGCGCCGTTGGTACCGAGCAGGGCGAGCACCTCACCGCGTCTCACCTCGAGGTTGATGTCGAAGAGAATCTGGACCGGTCCGTAGGAGGTGTCGACGTTGTGGACCTGGAGCACCGGCACGTTGTCGGGATCGGCGGCGATACGTCGCTGCTCCGCCTGCTCGTCGAGGAGCTCTTCGACCACGAGCGAGATGTCGCGCTTCATGAACTTCGCCCCGCGCAGCACGAGCGAGACCGCCGAGGATCGCGCCGAGCGGCGCAATGGCGATGAGCGCGGTTCGCTCGCCGTACTCGTCGGCGACGGCGGCAACCATCAGCCCACCGAAGAAGCCCCCGAGCAGGAAGACGTAGAACCCGACCAGCGCGAACGCCTGGGCCCGCATGCGGTACGGCACCACCGCCGAGATGATCGGCCCGACCTGGGTGAAGGCCGCGAGCTGGAACCCGTTCGCGATCGCGACGAAGACGATCAGCAGTGCGACCGGACCGAGCTGGCTCCCGATCGCGATGAACACGCCGTACCCGATGACCAGCCACCCGAACAGTCGCACCGCCCAGCGGGGATCGCGGCGGAACAGGCGGTCGCCGTAGCGACCTGCGATCGGGATGACCACGAGCGCCGGGATGTAGGTGATCGACAGCACCCATCCGCGCTTGAAGGCGTCGAAGTGGTAGGTCTCCTCGAACAGGAAGCTCAATCGCGACGGCACGCTCACCAGTGCGAACCCCAGCATGCCGATGCCGAGCGTCAGATAGCGGAACGTCTTGACCTTGTTGAGGCGCGCCGACACCGCGCTGAGTCGCACCGGCGGCTCGTCGTCTTCGCTGAGGACGTGACCGAGCACCGCTTCCTGTTCGTTGCGGCCCCGACCCGGCTCGCGCAGGAAGAACAGCGAGAGCGCGATCAAGCAGCGCCGCGATCGCGATCGCCACCAAGGCCCACCGCCACCCGTCTGCGCCGCCCACCGATGCGGCCACCGCGCCGACGAAGAACGGCCCGATCACGAGACCGAGTGGGCGACCCGCGCCTTCGGCCGCGAACATCCGCGCGCGCACGCCAATCGGGTACGAGTCGGCGATGAGCGACGGCGAGATCGGGCAGCCGCGCCGATGCACCGAAGCCGGCGCCGATGCGCGCCAGGCCCATGAGGAAGATGTTGGCGGCGAATCCGGTGAAGACGATGAAGACGGACCAGAGCGTGGTCGCGGCCGCGAGGATCTTCGTGCGGTTCTGACGATCGGCGAGCCAGGCGAACGGCAGCGTGGAGAGAACGAGCACGACGCCGCTGAGCGAAGTGATCCCCTGCAGTGTCGTCTTGCTCACGTCGAGCGACTTCTGGATGTCGGGCCCGAGCGTCTGGAGGGCGACGTTGTCGAAGGTCTCGATCACGTTGACGAGCAGCAGCGACACGATCATCGCCAGCCCGCCGATCTTCAGTCCCTCGCGCAGCGGCATCGGCGTGCCGCCGACGCCCGGCAGGAGATCGTCGGGAAGGAGCTCGCCCGCCTCAGCCGCCGCTTGCGCGGCGCGGCGCGCTTCCTCCTCGGCGACGACGACCGCGGTCAGCGCCGCGGCATCTGTGGCCTCCGCCATCGGCGGACCCCCCTCTTCCCGTGGATCGCAACGGGCGGTCGTGAACGCTCTGCAACTGGTGCCTTATGTCGCTTGCTGGGCGCGCAACAGGCGGCCAGGACGTGCGTCGGTGGGTTCGCCGTCTCGGATCAGCACCTCGTCCATTGACGATCGTGGCGACGAAGCCCACCGCGTGCTGTTCGATCCGCTTGGCCTTTCCGGGTAGGTCGTCGACGACGTACGGCATCGACGGTGCGACGGTGTCGGGATCGAAGATCGTGATGTCGGCCGCCGAGCCGGGCGCCAGTCGTCCTCGGTCGCGGAGCCGCCAGATGTCGGCCGGGCGAGACGTCATCATCTGGACCGCCGCCTCGAGGGTCATCGCCTGGCGCTCCCGTACCCAGTACGCCAGGAGGTGCGTGTAGATCGACGAGTCGAAGATCTGGCTCACGTGGGCACCCGAATCGGAGAAGCACATCGCGGTGCGAGGGTGACGCATCAGCCGCAGGAGCTCGTCGTCTTCCTGGGACATGAGCTGCTGGACGAAGAACACGTCGAAGTCGCGCTCCAACGCGATGTCGATCATCGCCTCGACCGGGTCGACGCCCCGTCGGCGCGCCTCGTCGGCAACCGTCGGGTTCGGGCAGATACGGCGATTCCAGGATGGTCATTCGTGTCGAACCTGGGGCGTCCGGCTTCCGGTCCGTAGGTCGGGCCGTAGTCGCCGTGATGGGCGGCGTGGACGAGCCGGCGCCGTACGTCGGGATCGCGAAGCAATGCCTGCTGCTCGGGGTAGGGGCGCCGGCGGACCTCCTGCCATTCCGGAAGGCAGTCGAACCCGAGGCGGGTGCAGGAACGACTGCGCCGACACGACCCCACGGCAATGCGTGAGCGCGTACAGGTCGCCGCCTCGCGCCGCCGTCTCGTCCATGAGCTCGAGCGAGGGTTGGGGCAGCTTCGCCGTGAACAGCCCGAACACGATGGGCGCGCCGCTCGAGATCGCCAGCCGGGCGAGACGCGCTTCGAAGTCGCGGTGCGCGTCGGGGTCGAACAAGCGCTCGGGCGCCAGCTGGAACACGCCGTTGCTCTCGTGGCCGAGGATCTCGACCAACGCCACCACCTCGTCCCACGAAGCTTGCCGTGACGCGACCGGGCGATCGTCGGAGGTGACGTGAGCGATGGTGCGCGATGTCGTGAACCCGGCGGCGCCCGGCACGCAGCGCGGACGCGCAGCTCGAGCGCCATGGCCGCGAGGTCGTCCTCGTTCGCAGTCTCCTCGAAGGCGCGCTCGCCCATCGCCCAGGTGCGCAGCGCCGAGTGGCCGATCGCCGCCGCGTGGTTCAAGACCCTTGGGTCGGGCGTCGACCGCGTCGAGAAACTCGGCGAAGGTCGACCACGCTCCACGTGATCCCTTCGGCCATCGCTTCCGGCGCGATGTCCTCGGCGCGTTCCAAGTTGCGCACCACCAGCGCCCGCGCGTCCTCGTGGGCAGGCGCGAGGGTGAACCCGCAGTTGCCCATGACCACGCTCGTCACCCCGTGCCAGCACGTCGGCTTTCCCGAGCTCGTCCCAGAAGACCTGCGCGTCCATGTGCGTGTGCGCGTCGACGAAGCCTGGTGCGACGACCATGCCGTCGACCTCGAGCTCCTCGCGTCCGCGACCCTCGACCTCGCCCACGGCGACGACGCGGTCGCCGACAACGGCGACGTCACCGCGTGCACCGGGAGTGCCCGAGCCGTCGACGACCAACCCACCGCGCACGACGAGATCGAACTCCGCGGCGCGGCTGCTCATGTCACTAGCCTGCCACATTGGCCGCGGCCACAACCCCTGCTCAGGCGCGCCGGCGCAGCTTCGGATTGCGTGATGGCAGGCGGCGAATACCCGGCGTCGGCCGGGTTGACGTTGGTGCCCGGCAGCGACGATCTTGTCGATGCGATCGAGGACGTCGGTCTCGAGCTGCACGTCGGCGGCGCCGATCTGGCTCTCGAAGTGCTCCATCGTCCTCGGGCCGAGGATCGCCGCGGTGATCGCCGGATGGTTCAACACGAAGGCGAGCGCGAGATGGATGAGCGACAGGCCCGCGTCCTCGGCGAGCAGGGTCAGGTCCTCGACGGCGTCGAGCTTGCGCTGGTTGGCTCGGCCGGGACAGGTCATAGCGCATCGGCACCCGGTTCGCCCGGCTGCTCTCCATCTCCATGGCGCCCTTGCGCCAGCGGCCCGACAACCAGCCGCCGCCCAGCGGGCCCCAGGGGATGACTCCCATGCCGTAGCGCTGACAGGTGGGCAGCGCGTCGGACTCGACGCCGCGGTAGAGCAGCGAGTACGGCGGCTGCTCGCAGACGAAGCGCTCGCGGCCTCGGCGCTCCGCCACCCACTGCGCCTCCACGATCGCCGACGGCGGGTACGTGGAACTGCCGAGATAGCGCACCTTGCCCGCCCGTACGAGGTCGGTCAGTGCTCCGAGGGTCTCGTCGTGATCGCAGCCGGGTTGGAGCCGGTGGATCTGGAAGAGGTCGATGTAGTCGGTGTCGAGGCGCCGCAGGCTGTCCTCACAGGCGCGCATGATCCACCGGCGAGACGAGCCCTGGTGGTTGGGATCGGGACCCATGGCCAGATGGCACTTGGTGGCAAGGACGACGTCGTCGCGGCGTCCCGCGCAGCGCTTTGGCGAGGATCTCCTCGGACTCGCCCGCGCCGTACGCGTCAGCCGTGTCGATGAAGTTGATGCCGGCGTCGAGCGCGGCGTGGGTGATCCGTATGCAGTCGTCGTGGTCCGTGTTCCCCCACGCGCCGAACATCATCGCTCCGAGGCAGAACTTGCTGACCTTGACGCCGGTGTTGCCGAGAGGTCCTGTAGTCCATGGCGCAGGAGCGTAGATCGCAAGCGCGGAGCCCAGTGGCTGGTCTGGTCGTCAGCCGTCGACTGCGCTCACGACACTCAATTCGGTACGGGCGACCTCGGCGGCGCGCGTGCGGTCGACCTTGTCGCGTGGCGTGAGCGGGACGCGCTCGAGTGAGAACAGCGCGCGAGGCACCTTGTAGTGCGCGAGTTCGGACCGCATCTCCGCGAGCAGCGCAGCGTCGTCACGCTCGCCCGTCCACACGATCCCGGCGACCGGGATCTCGCCCAACCGATCGTCGGGAAGCCCGACCACGACCGCATCGGACACGAGTGCTGAACGCCGGGCGACGTCCTCGACCTCAGCGGGGTACACGTTGAACCCCCCGACGATGATCTTCTCCTGCACGCGCCCGGTGATGTAGAGGATGTCGTCGTCCATGCGGCCGACGTCTCCCGTGGCGAACCAACCGTCCTCGTCCACCGGGACGCGCTCGCCACCGATGAACTCGCTCGTGGCTTCGTCGGTGCGCACGAGGATCTCGCCCTCACCCGACGGGCGGTCGTCGTCGAGGTGGCGGATCTTCACCTCGACGCCCGCCGCGATCCGCCCGACCGAGCCGGGTCCGCGCCGGCCCGCCACGACGTCGTCGTAGCGCTCCTGTCGCGACGGCCCCGACCTCGCTCATCCCGTACGCCTGCATGACCGGCACGCCGTAACGGGCCTCGAACCGCTCGCGGGTGTCGATCGACAAGGGTGCGGTACCTGACGTCACGTACTTCACGCCCTTCAGATCGAGCGGAACGTCGGTCGTCGCCAACATGTGGATCATCGTCGGCGTGAGCTGCAAGGCATCCATGTCGAAGCGGGCGAGCAACGCGCGCACCGCGGCGACCGTGAACCGGGGCACGATCACCGTCGGACGGCCGATCCACATTCGGAACCCGATGCGACTGTAGCCGGTCATGTGACCGAACGGATTGAAGACGACGCCGGGCGCCAGGTGCGCGGGCGCCGGACCCGGGCGGTAGTCGCTCGTACGGGCGTAGCCCGCCGCCACGCGTCGCGAGCGAAGCGATGACATCGCCGTGCGTGTGCGTGATGCCCTTCGGCTTGCCGGTCGTTCCCGACGTGAAGAGCGCGATCGCGAGGTCGTCCGACGCCGGGAGGCTGAGGTCGGCGGTGTTCCAGTCGGTGTCGCCGGGATCCGCGTTCACCCTCGAGGAGACCCTCGTCGTCGAGTCGGAGCACGGTGTGTTCTCCCGGGAGCTCGGGCGCGTCGGTGACCGGTCACGACGGTCGCGACCTCGGCCATGTCGAACAAGCGAGCGGCTTCGACCCCGGGGAGCAGCGTGCCCACCGCGGCAACGGCTGCTCGTGAGTACCAGACCCCGAGCGATGCCACGACCCAACTGGGCGAGTTCGGCAGATAGCAGCCGACCCGCGCTCCTGGTTCGCACGCCGGCCTCGCGCAGCGCGTTGGTCAGGAGCGCGGCGCGGGCCACGATCTGCCCGTAGGACCGCGTGTGCACCGCGTAGGGCTCCGCCTCGTCGATGGTCAACACGAACGGCGTCGACGCATCGCGTTCCGGCGCGCCGCAACGCGATGTCCGCGAGGCTCGTCGGTTCGGTCGCGTCCGACATCACGACCGCGGGATCTCCGACCACGGAACCGTGCGGTCGACGTCGGGCTCCTTCGGCAACCCGAGCATGCGTTCACCGAGGACGTTGCGCTGCACCTCGGACGTGCCACCGGCAATGGTCTTCGCTCGGACCCGCATCAACGACCACGCGGTGTTCTGCAGCCAGCGATCGCCCTCGGGCCACGCCTGCACCGCCGGTCCCTCCAGATCGACGGCCAGGTTCTGCAACCGCTGCGTGTGTTCGCTGAAGAACAGCTTCGTGACCGATCCTTCCGGCCCCGGGGGCTGTCCTGCACGTCGCCGGTCGGCGGCCCGCTGGTTCGTGAGCGTCACGAGCCGGTCTTCGATGTACGCCTGCGCGAGACGCTGCCGGAGCACGGGATCGATCACCGGTGCATGCCGGCGGATGAGCGCGACCACCGACCGCCCGGCCACGGTCCCGGGGAGCGCGGCACCACTCCCGGAACCCGCCGACCGCTCGTTCATGAGGATCGAGATGGCGACGCGCCACCCTTCGTCGACCGGGCCGATCCGCAGCGAATCGTCCACCTGCGCGTCGTCGAAGAAGACCTCGCAGAACTCGGCGTCGCCCGTGATCTGACGCAGCGGACGGATGTCGACGCCCGGCTGCTTCATGGGCATGATGAACGCGGTGATCCCTCGATGCTTGGGTGCGTCGGGATTGGTTCGGGCGAGCAGCAGGCCGAACGACGCGCAGGTGGCCGAGACTCGTCCACACCTTCTGGCCGCGGACGGACCACGTGTCTCCGTCGCGCACCGCCCTCGTCGCCAGGCCCGCCAGGTCGGAGCCGGCACCCGGCTCGGAGAACAGCTGGCACCAGATCTCCTCGTTGCGAGCGATCGGGCGCAGGAAGCGCTCCTTCTGCTCTTCGGTGCCCCACTTCATGATCGCCGGCCCGGCGAGATCGACGCCGACCGGATTGTCGAAGCGCGGAACCTTGTAGCGACCCAGCGCTCGCCCGATCGCGCGACCGACGCTCGGTGGCACGCCCAGGCCGCCGTATTCCGTCGGCCACGTCGGCGTGACGTAACCGGCGCCGGCCAGGTGCGCCCACAACTCGTCCGCCCGACCTTGATCCGCGCCTCGGCGAGTGCCGCGGGATCGTCACGATCGATCGCGGCCACCCAGTCATTCGGGAGGCGGTCGCGCAGAAACCGCTCGACCTCCGCAGTGATCGCGTCGACGTCGACGTCGACCGAGGGTGCTTCGTTCACTGCCACCTGGCCTCCCGTTTCTCGACGAACGCTTTCGGCCCCTCGAGGCTGTCGGGGTGATCGCGGTGGGCGAGGAGCAACTCCCAGCCGTACTGCATGGCCTCCGACATCGGACGCTCGAGCGAGGCTCGGATGGCGCGCTTCGACGCCTCGATGGCCGCGGGGGAGCCCGTCGCCATCAGCTCGCCGAGCTCGACGGCGCGGTCGAGCAGCCGCTCCGGCTCGACGACTTCGTCGACGAGCGAGATGCGCAACGCCTCCGCCGCATTCAGCCGCCCGTGCCGCCCCAACACCGCAAGACGGAGCGCGTTGCCGAGGCCGATCCGCGGTATGAGTGAAATCGGCTCCAGCGCGGCCACTTGGCCGACGCTCACGTGCGTGTCGAGGAAGCTCGCCGTCGTCGACGCGAGCACGAAGTCGGCGTCGGCCACGAAGTGCAGACCGGATCCCGTGCACACGCCGTTCACGGCGACGACGGTGGGGAGCCACAAGCCGTAGGCCAGCGGCGTCGTCCGGAGCTCGTCGCGCACGTTGTCCTTCGCGGGAGGCGGTCCCCCACGCTCTGCGTGGGCCTGCAGATCCATCCCGGTGCAGAAGCGCTCGCGTGCCCGGCACCGGTGATGACGATCGCGCGCACGCTCGGATCGGACTGCACCGACCTTCCAGGTGTCGCGCATGTCCTGGTGGAGCTGCGGACTGAGCGCGTTCATGCGCTCCGGGCGATTCAACGTGGCCACGAGCACGTGACCACGACGCTCGACGTTCAACACGTCGCTCACCGGCAACTCGGCGGTCATCGTGCCGTCCGGCCACGGGACCGGCCTCGGCGTGAGCGTCGGCCCGAGCTCGCCGGGCAGCCGGTCGACGATCGTGGCGACGTCCCACGGACCGTCGTTCTTCATCACCTTGCTCCAGGCGATCTCGTCCATGTGGGCGATCTCGTATCCCTGGGCACGGAACACCTGGCCGTTGACCTCCCGTGCGTCGTCCCCGAGCAGGTAGAGCACCGTGGGCGCGACGTTTGCCGGATCCCGGTAGGTGCCGGCGGCCAGGTCGCTGCGCACGGTCGCACCGGGTTGGTCGCTGAGCATCTGCGCGTCGCCGTAGATGCTGTCGGACATGCGGGTCGCCGCGCTCGGCACGACACAGTTCGTGGTGATGCCGTAGTTGCGCGAGGGCGTACGCAGTGCTCCACGTGAACCCGAGGATCCCACCCTTGGCGGTCGCGTAGCTCGGCATGTTGGGCGTGCCCGCGAACGCGCCGCTCCCGATGAAGACGAGGCTGCCGGAACCCTGCGGCATCATCACCCGCGCCGCCGCCTGCGCGCAGCTGAAGTGACCCTTGAGGTGGACGGCGATCACGTCGTCCCAGTCGCGTTCGTCCATCTCCCAGAGGTACTTCGTGACGGTGATACCCGCGAAGCAGACCAGCCCGTCGAGGCGGCCGAACGTGTCGACGGCGGCCTGGACGACGCGCCGGCCGCCCTCCATCGTCGACACGTCCTCCGCGGCGGCGACCGCCCGCCCGCCGGCGTCGGTGATCTCGGCCACCACCTCGTCGGCCGGGGTCGACGATGCGCCCTCGCGTGCGATGGAGGGCACCGCCGTAGTCGGCGACCACGACGCTGGCGCCCTCGCGCGCGGCCGCGAGCGCGATCGCCCGGCCGAGGCCCCGACCACCCCCCGTCACGACGACGCCTTTCCGGCGAGGTACCCGGCCATCAGTGCTCCTTTTCGTTCGAGGTGTGACCCGCGCCGTCACCGCGGGCATCTTCGCGTGCAGCGGCACCTTGGCTCACGGACCCGATGCTTCGGGGACGTCGCTCGGCTCGTAGTCGGGAATCACGGCCGGACCACCACCCGGCGGCGGGAGGATGACCACGACGTACGCATCACAGGTCACCTCGCCGCGCTGGTTGACACCGGACACCGCGATCCCCACGGTGTTCGCCGCGCGATCGACCTCTCGCACCACGCCCGAGATCAGGTGCGTGTCGCCGAGGTAGTTGAACTTGCGAACCGAAGCCGTCATCTTCCACAGCCACGCGTCGTCGCCCATCCAGTTCGTCACCAGGTGGGCCATCCAGTTCGACCGCATGACGCCGTAGTCGTACGCCGCCGGATGCCCCATGCGCTGCGCCCATTCGTCGTCCCAGTGGCAGCGCTGCGCCATGTCCCAGAAGCCGAGGTCGTTCTTCAGGTAGAACTTCGGGATCCGCTTGCGGTTCTTGAAGGCGACCCGCGACGCCCCACCCCCGTACATGCCCCAACCGACCCCGGTGTGCCAGGCCACGATCTCGGTGACGCTCGTCGGGCCCTTGGCGATCGGACCGAGCTCCTCGCCGACCTGCACGTCGGTGGCGAGGCGCGGGGTCGCGCCGCGAACGGTCTCCGCCTCGTAGTACGCGTCGATCCGATCGAGATCGTCGTCGGTGTAGTGGGCGCGCTCCAGTTGCTTGTTCTTCGCGGCCTTGCGCGACTCGCCGCGATCGGCGTGCCAGAAGTCGAGGAAGCGGAACGCAAACGGCGCGCCCCCTCGTCCTCCCAGCTGACCCGGTGCGACACCAGCGCGCCGGCACCGCCGCCGAAGGAGCTCGTCTTCAGGTCGGCGGAGAACAGCGACTGCGTGCGCCACGTCACGTCACCCGCGGATGGGTTTCGTGAACAGCCACCGCTCGCCGCACATGTACTGGCCGATCCCGGCCAGTGGATCGCCGCCCGACATCTCGGCCTTCTCGGCGTCCGACAGGTTCACCGGGCGCGCGATGCCAGCCGTGAACGGGTACAGCGGCGGGGCGATCGGCGAACCCCACGACGATGCCGCGGCGTAGCTCGGGTCCGTGTACAGCGGATTGTCGTCGCCGTAGGCCAGCGCGAAGTGCCGGAAGGAGTCGGTGGACGACGCCTCGTTGTGCGACCGGGGCGAGTACCGCACCGGGATGCCGATGCGACGGCGTACCGCCTCGATGGTCTCCTCGTTCAACTCACGTGGACGCCGCCCTGACCAGGTCTCGGTCGCGCTCATGCCGCTCAGCCTCTCTCGTTCACGGATTCGATCAACGTGCTCGCCAAGCGCCGACGGTGCCACGACGGCGTTCCGAACAGCAGCTCGTCGAGCTTGACGCGCTTCAGGTACAGATGCGACTCGTGCTCCCACGTGAACCCGATCCCGCCGTAGACCCGCAACGCGAGCGCGCACGCCTCCGCGCACGCCGGGCCCACGTACGACGAGGTGACCGAGGCCGATCGTGGACCAGCGGCTGCGATCTCCGTCGAGCGCTTCCGCGGCGCCGCGGACGGCGGCCCGACTGGCCTCGACCGCGATCGCGATGTTGGCGCAGTGGTGCTTGACCGCCTGGAAGGACCCGATCGGCTTCCCGAACTGGACGCGCTCCTTCGCGTAGTCGGCGGCGCGTTCGAGCGCCTGCTCCGTGACTCCGGTCGCGTCGCACGCGGCGGCGATCACGCCGACGGCAAGCGATCCGCTCGAACAGTTCCGCGGCGGGCACGCCCGGTTCGCACAGCATCCGATCGTCCGCGACCACGACCTCGTCGAAGACCACGGTGAACAGTCTCCTGGTTGCATCGACGGTCGCCGCGTGCTCGATCCGCACACCGGGCGTCGCGCGGTCGACGGCCACGACCACCGGGCACTCGTCCGGATCGATGGCCGCGACGACGAGGAAGTCGGCGATGTCGGCGTCGAGCACGAAGCCCGCCGATCCCTGGAGTCGTACCGACTCCCCGGAGCGCTCCCATTCCACCGTCGAACGTCGCAGCTCGCATGAGCCTTCGGCGCTCGCGAGCGCGACCGAACCCAGCGACGCCCCGCTCACGAGCGCCGTGAGCAGCTCGCCCGCGAGCTGCTCGTTGTCGGACAGCGTCAGCGCGCTGGTGGCGAGGACGGCACTGGCCAGGAAGGGTGACGGGACGATGGCACGACCGAGCTCGTGGAGCACGACCGCGAGCTCGCCGTATCCGGCGCCCGAGCCGCCGAACTCCGCAGGGACGTGCATGCTCGTCCACCCGAGCTCGACCATCTGGTCCCACAGCACGCGGTCGAAACCGGGAGCTTCCGAGACCGTCGCTCGCACACGTTCAGCGGACGCCTCGCGGCTGAGCAGGCCACGCGCCGTCGAGCGCAGCTCGTCACGTTCGTCGACCGAGAGCGACATCGTCACTCGCGGGCAGACCGAGCATGCGCTCGCCGATGACGTTCCTCATGATCTCGTTCGTCCCGCCACCGATGATCCAACCGAATGAGTGGACGTAGTCGATCATCCAGAACCCCGTCTCCCATCCGGCGCTCTCGAGCAAGGGCTGCGCGAGCTGTCCGCGCACACCCTGGAGGTCGGTGACCTGACGCATCAGCTTGTACAGGAGCTCGGTGTAGAAGACCTTGATGATCGATGCCGTGCCACCGACATCCTGCCCCCGGATGACGTCTTCGATCATCGCGTTCAGGAGGTGGCGCAGCACCTCCGCCTCCGCGTAGCACTCCGCGAGCATCTCTCGCACCGCGCTGCTCTCGAGGGCAGGCTCACCGCTGTCGAGGCGCCACTCGGCTGCCTCGGCAACTGCGGCCTCGATGCCGCAACTGCGGAACCGCTCGGTGAGGTCGAGGATGGTGATCGCACGTTCGGCGGCCAGCGTTCCCTGGGCGACGGCCCAACCGTCGTTCTCGGCGCCGATCCGCTGCTCGACGGGCACGAGCACTTCGTCGAAGAACAGCTCGCAGAAGTCGGACGAGCCGGTCGCTTGCTCGATCGGTCGCACCTCGATGCCCGGCGAGTGCATGTCCACCACGAGACAGCTGATGCCCTTGTGCTTCGACACGTCGGGGTCGGTACGGACCAGCAGCATGCACCAGTCGGCGGCGAACGCCCAGCTCGTCCACACCTTCTGGCCCGTCACGACGTAGTTGTCGCCGTCGCGGACTGCACGCGTTTGCAAGCTGGCAAGGTCGGAACCGGCGTTGGGCTCCGAGAACCCCTGGCACCAGACCTCGCCGGCCAGTATCCCGGCGAGGTACTTCCGACACTGCTCGGGCGTCGCGCTCCGCAGGAGCGTCGGACCGACGTTGTACACCGCGACGTGGTAGAGCGCGTTGCGGGGTGCGCCGACGCGCCCCAGCTCCTCGGCGATGACAACCTGTTCGGGAATCGAAAAACCACCGCCCCACTCCTGGGGCCAGTGGGGTACGAACAAGCCGCCCTCGCGCAGCTCGTCGGCCCACCAGCGGAGGAACCGGAGCAGCTCATCGTGGCCCGCGCCCCGCTGCTGGTCGCGCCAGTCCTTCGGGAGGTGTGTCGCGCACCACTCGCGGATGCTCTGGCGGAGTTCTTCCAGGCTCCTCCCTGGTGCAAGCATCGTCCCGACAGTACTCACGTGATCATCCGATGGTCCTCGAGCGCGGTGACCTCGTCCCGCGTCACCCCACGGAGCGTGAGCTCACGCAGCGATCTTCAGCGCGTCGGCGAGGTTCCCACCCATGATGCGAGCGACCTCGTCGCGGGTGAAACCGTGCAGCTCCTTCACGTAGCTCGGTGGGTACGCGAGACCCTCGGGGTGCGGGTAGTCGGACCCGAAGATCACCCGATCCACTCCGATGGCGCGCGCGAGCTCACGCGGGTCGTCTTCGTGGAACGGATGCACCCACACGTTCCGCTTGAAGACCTCCACCGGGTCTTCGTCGAACAGGTACGCGTGCGTGGCGTACGTGTGACCGAGCGCATCGAGCAGTGGGCGCACCCACGTGGACCCCTGCTCGACGGGCAACACCCGGAGCGTCGGGAACCGGGTGAACAACCCGTGGCTGACCGCCGAGTGCATGGCGTCGAAGATGCCGCGGTGCAGGTATCGGTACGTCTCCTCGAATGCACTCCGTTCGTGGAAGGGCAGGTACTCGCCGCCGCCGGTGCCTTCCCAGAGGTTCATGGCTTTGGTCTGGCCGTCGTCGGACGAGTGCATCCCGACCGCGATGTCGGCCTCCACGACCTTCTCCCAGAACGGGTCGAACTCGCGCGCGGCGAACGACCGGGTCCCTTCGAGGCCGGGTACCGGCGCCGGGCGGATCAGCACGATCTTGGCCCCGCGGCTGACGACCCATTCCAACTCTTTGATCGCCTCGTCGACGAAGGGCAACGTGACCACGGGTGTCGGGTAGATCCGATCTCCGTAGTTGAACGTCCAGTGTTCGTACATCCACTGGTTGAGTGCGTGTACGACGACGTGCATCGCCCTCGGGTCGTCGCTCAGGCGCTCCTCGAGCAGGCTGGCGAGGGTCGGCCACATCACCGCGCGCTCGATGCCCAGTTCGTCCATGAGCGCGAGGCGCGGTTCCGGCGCGAAGAAAGCGTCCAATGCTCGCATCGGCTCGCCCATGATCTCGCGTCGAGACTTTCCTTCGGGGTTGCCGTCGCGGAAGTAGTCCTCCTGGGCGCCGGGCCGGGCCACCACCTCGAACGTCGGGTTCGGGATGTAGTCGCTGATCACGTTCTTCACCGCGATCTTCGTGCGGCCCTTGACCTGCACGTACTTGATCAGCCCCGCGTACGCCGGCGGCAGGTACTTCGTGAACGCCTCCGGCGTCTCGTACATGTGGTTGTCAGCGTCGTAGATCGGGAAGTCCACCACAGGTTCTGACATCGCACCCCTCAACGCGGCCGTTGTTCGGGTCGAAGAATAACGGGCGGTCAGCGACGCTTCTTCGCCCGGGCTTCGACACACCGGGCGAATCTCATCCACAGCTCGGACCGGCGACGGGCCTCGTCGGCGATCTCGTACACCCGCCCGAGGGGGAGCGTCTCGGCCCGCGCCGCACACTCCTGCTCGGTGATCGACGTCCCGTCGAACCAGGCGACGAAGTCGCCCTCGTCGCACGACACCAACGCGGCGTCGCCCCCCCAGACCGGCGGACCTGCAACCGCCGAGCCGTTCGTGCGCTCCATCGCGCGGGGCGACGACTCATCGTCGCGCACCGCGCGCATGCTCATCCGCACCAGCCGCACCGTTTCGGGCGAGACGCCGGCAACCGCTGCGACCTTGCGTAGCGACGCGTCCGGCTGCGCCTTGATCGCTTCGACCACCCGCAAACGCATCGCGGCCCGGTTCACCGGCCGGGCGCGGTCGTCGCGCCCGACCCGCGACGCCCTGTCCGAGTGAGGAGTTTGCCCATTTGGACGGGCGTCGGCCGTGGTGCGCAGAGTCGCCACCGTCTTCGGTGAGATCGCGCAGAGTCCGGCGAGCCGCCGATCCGACCAGTCCGCGTGCGTACACAACAGGCGAGATGCGACGCGCTTGCGCTCGCGCAACGTGAGCGGCAAGCCGTGGCTCGCGTTCCGGCGAACGAACTCGAGCAACGCGTCGTCAGTGTCGCCGTCGAACCACTCGACCTCGATCCACCGCAGCCCCAGCAATCGAGCAGCCGTGACGCGGTGGATGCCGTCGACCACCAGATGATCGGCGCGTCGCACCAGGACCGGTGGCCAACGCCCGTCGAGCTCGGCCAGAAGCTCCACGTGCTCCTTGCTGACGCCCGATTCGCGGAAGCAGCGATCGACCTTCAGGTCGGCCAACGCGACCCGCGACACCTCCGGAGCTGAAGAGATCGGTAGTGCGCTCACTGCATTCATCGCCATGGCCTGGATCACGCTCCTCGGTGTCCCCAAAAAATGTCAGTGGACTGACAGTGTCACTCTACTGACAGAATATGAAGACCTGGTCCGCCGGTCAAGACCCTCTTGCCAAGGAAGGCGGATCTCGACCCGGAGGTAGATTTGGATGCGATCCGTACTCGGCCAGAGGAAGGGTGCACGCCGGTGTCGGAGGCACTGACGAGCATTCCGTCGCGGCGCGAGACGCACAAGGCGCGGACACGGCAAGCTCTGCGGGAAACCGCACTCCAGCTGTTCGCGTCGCAGGGGTACGACTCGACCACGGCCGACGAGATCGCGGAGAGGGTCGGCGTCTCGGCGCGGACGTTCTTCCGCTACTTCGCCACCAAGGAATCGGCCCTGTTCATCGGCCGGCACGATTGGATCGAGTCCTTCGGCGCGATGTACCTCGATCAGCCGGCGGAGCTGACTGATGTCGAAGCACTCCTCGCCTCGTACCTGCTCGTGGCACCCCAACTCACTCGCACTCGCAGAGCGCTCCAGCTGTACGAACGAGCCGTCGCGTCGTCACCTGCCTTGCACGGGCGCGAACAGGACTACCGGGAAGCCGACGTGGCCGGGTTGGCGGGTGCGATCGCGACGCGCCGCGGGCTCGCCGAGACCGACGAAGACTGTCGCCTGCTTGCCTCGGTGAGCTTCTTGACCCACCGGCGCGCGCTCGACAACTGGCTCGCCGGCCCGGCGAGCGCGAGTCTCGCCGACACGATCACCGACGAGTTCGAACGCTTGGCGCGGTTCTTTCCCTAGGCGCGACGGTCGGAGGCACACGGGATGCATGGTGAGACGGCTCGCACCACGTCGACCGCACTGGCGCACATCAGAATCTGTGATCTCACCGGGCTGCTCGCGGGTGCGGGCGCGACTCGCTTCCTGGCTGCGTTCGGTGCCCAGGTCATCCGCGTCGAGCAGCCGCTCGACGAGAAGCACCGATGGGACTTCCTGCGCGGCGGCACGCTGCCCGACGGCCGCACGAGCATCAACCTGGGCGGCAACTTCAACAACCACAACGTCGAGAAGCTCGGCATCACGCTCGACCTGAAGCGCGACGAGGGGAAGAAGCTCCTCGCCCGACTGGTCGAGATCTCCGACGTCGTGACCGAGAACTTCTCGGCCCCGGTCATGGAGCGTCTCGGCTTCGGCTACGAGCGTCTCCGAGAGATCAACGATCGGATCGTGTACGTGTCGAACAGCGGGTTCGGCAAGCGCGGCCCATACTCCGACTTCAAGTCGGTTGGACAGGTCGTGCAGGCATGCAGCGGTCTGTCCTTCGTCTCCGGACTTCCCGAGCAGCCCCCCGCCGGCTGGGGCTTCGCCTACATGGACCACATGGGCGCGTACCTCATGGCCGCGGCGGTGCTGGCCGGACTGATCGCCCGGAATCGCACCGGAAAGGGCCAGTGGATCGACTTCGCGTGCACCGCGGCCGGCATCGGCCTCGCCGGCCCCGAGCTGCTCGACGCCACGGTGAACGGCCGGCCGATGCGCCGCCCGGGGAAGCCGAATTCGAACACCGACAACTTCCCAGCGATGGTGCCGCACGGCGTCTACGCCGCGGCGGGTCAGGATTCGTGGGTGGCGGTTGCGTGTCGCGACGACGACGACTGGCGGCGCTTGGCCGCCGTCATCGACGCGCCGTGGGCACGCGACCCGAAGCTCACCATGTTCGCCAACCGCCTCGCGCGCACCGACGAGATCGACCGACAGCTCGAAGCGTGGACCAGTGGACTCGAGCGGAGAACGGTGGAGGACATCGTGCGAGCGGCCGGCGTCCCCGTCGCGCAGGTCGCGATGCCGGAGGACCGTATCGACCACGACCCACGGACCTCCTCGTGGAATCTCTGGCCGTGGGTGCATCATGCAGAGATCGGCGACACTCGGGTGGAGGGGATACCGATCCATCTCTCCGAGACCGATTGGGTGATCCGCAGGGGCGCCCCGTGCCTCGGTGAAGACAACGACTTCGTGTACGGCTCGCTCCTGGGCCTCGGCGAAGCCGAGATCGACGAACTTCGCGCCCAAGGGGTGATCTAGTTGCAGCCGCGCGCCATTCTCGAGGGGCTGCGCGTCGTCGAGATCGCGAGCGACCGCGCCGCCTACGCGGGGAAGCTCCTCGGTGACCTCGGTGCCGACGTGATCGTGGTCGAACCACCGGGAGGACACGCGTCTCGCTCCTACGGGCCGTTCGTCGATGACGAGCCGGACCCGGACCGTTGCTTGTGGTGGTGGACCTACAACACCTCGAAGCGCAGCGTCGTCCTCGACCTCCACACCGATACGGGCAGCAGCGCCTTCCGGCAGCTCGTCCGCGACGCCGACATCGTGCTCGAAGCCGAGGACCCCGGGCTGTTGGACGCGCTCGGCCTCGATCACGACCAGATCTGCCCCGAGCAACCCGAGCTGGTCTGGGTTTCCGTCACTCCCTTCGGCAGGCACGGCGCCGAGTTCCACGAGCCCACGACCGACCTCACGATGCTCGCCGCGGCGGGGATGGTGTGGGCGTGTGGATACGACGATCACCGACTGCCGCCCATGCGACCGAGCGGGAACCACGCGCAGCACACCGCGAGCGTGTTCGCCGTCCTCGGCGCACTCACCGCGGTCCTGCACCGAGATCTCACCGGCACGGGGCAACACGTCGACGTGAGCATGCACGCCGCCCTCAATGTGAGCACCGAGGTGACCTCGGTCGACTGGTTGTTCTCGAAGTCGACGCTCCAGCGCCAGACCGGCCGTCACGCCAGCGCACAGCCGACGATGGGGATCCAGGTTCCCGCCGCCGACGGACGATTCGTCACGACCCCGTTGGCGCTCACCAGTGCCAAGAACTTCCACGCCGCGCTCGAATGGTTGCGAGAGCTCGGGCTCGAAAGCGAGTTCCCCGAGGCGTTCTTCCTCCAGATGGGCATCGACCGCGGCGGGGTCTCGATGAAGACCCTCGGGAGCGACGTCGAGGGAACCGCGATCTACGGTGCCGGCCGGGAGGCGCTGACCCTCATCGCGTCGAGGCTCCCGGCGAGGGAGTTCTTCGTGGAGGCGCAACGGCGAGGCATCGCCTGCGGGGCGGTCTTCTCACCCGACGAAGCGCTCGACGACGAGCACTTCCGCACGCGGAACTACCCCATCGCCGTCGAGCATCCCGAGCTGGGTCGAGCGATCACCTACCCCGGGATCCCCTTCACGGGCCCGGAGATCCCGGCCACCATGCGGCGGGCGCCCCTCGTCGGCGAGCACACCGACGAGGTCATCGGAGTCAGTCCTCCAACTCGGCCTTGAGGCTGTCGAGTGCGCCCTGGTACTCGGCGTGGGTGCCCTCGATGAGGAAGTCCTCGGTCTCCACATCGAAGGTCACGAGCGATTCCGAATCGCCTCGGGGTGTGATCTGGAGCCTGCCGTCGATCACCCGCACGATGCGACCGGGACCGAGCAGCGACTCGAAGTTCACCTCATGGGGCAGGTCGTAGCTGTACGTGCGGTTGTCGTCGTCGTGGTGCACGAGTCGCTGTACGAGCACGAACCCCCACGCATCCTTCGAGATCTTCCTGACCTCGCCGTCCACGACGCAGGCCCCGTGGTCCGGGATCCAGGTGATGTCGCCGAAGTCGCGCACTCTCGCCCAAACCTCGTCGGCGGGCTTGTTGATGACCGTCTGCGCCCGTCGCTTCTCGGTGGCCATGCTCGGCTCAGACTTCGACAGGGTCGGTGCCGGCACCGGTTCGGACCCAGTACTTCCCGTGAGGGTCGATGGGTGACAGCTCTGCCGTGCAGAACTCCAACGTGCGCCGCTCGCCGGCACGTTCCTCGACGATCCAGTGCAGCTCGGCGAACGCGTACCACGTCTCGGCCACACGGTTCACCAGCCGCACGTCGCGGACCCGGTAGCGGCGGAACAGGTCGGAGAAATAGCGACCCAGCGCACCGGAGTCGTTCGTGTCGAGCACACTCGACTCGTCGGTCAGGTAGTTGCGAATGGTGACGGCGGCCTTGGGCGCGTGCGCGGCCACGATCTGCTCCACGTCTTCCGCCACAAGCGCTTCTCGGTACGCGTCATGCGAGGCGAGGACGGCGATGCGCTGGTGGGGCACCCGAGGATCGTCGGCGGGTGTGCGACCGTCAGGCAAGCGGCCAACCGTGCCGACCTGGAGCTCCCCGAGGATTCCGTCGTTCCCCACTGGAAACAGATTGACGGTCTGGCCCTTGGTGGTTTCGCCGCCCGGTACGAGCTTGAGCGTGGCGACGCCCTGCGTCATCAGGTACCACCCTTGCCGGATCTCGATCAGCGGGTCCCAGCCGTGGATCTCGATGCTCTGGCGCAACACCTCGTACTGACCCCGGATCTCCTCCACGGTCGTGCCGGTCAAGAAGCGGAACGACCCCTCGTCGTCGGCTTCGCGGGCAAGCGCCCAACTGAGTGGGGCATCCGTTGCGAGCGTTGCCGCGATCCGATTGACGTCCTGCGTGTACTCGGCCTCGATGTGCTTCCAGGTCAGCTCGCCGCACCGCTCCGCGAGGTGGGCATGCGCGACCGCTTCCTCGTGCAACGACTGAGAGATCGCCCGGCTCATGCTGCCCGTCCTCTCGTCCGACGCGGCGGAATGCCCAAGCCACCCGAAGTGCAGTGCACCGGGCTCCAGTGGGACCGTAACACCGAGATCTTCTGTGGGCGCCCGCAGATGGATGGTCGGCGCGCGCGGTGAAGGTGCGCGAAACACCGGGACCGTTGCGACGTGAGACCATGGACGATGGACGACGAACTCGACGGCAACCAGGTCACGCGGCAGCGCGTCGGCGAGTGGAGCGATTGGCACGACGCCTACGAGGACACGAGCTCCGAGCTGGTGGGGCGCATGATGGGGGTCCGCCGGCATGTCGCCACGATCGTCGCCGAGGCACCGCCTGGCCCGATGACCGTCCTGAGCATCTGCGGAGGTCAGGGGCGTGAGCTCATCGGCGCACTCGAGGACCATCCGCGCAAGGGCGACGTGCGGGGTCGGCTCGTCGAACTCGACGCCGACAACACGGCGTTCGCCAGCCGTTGGGCCGCGGCGGCCGGCTTGACCGGTCTGGAGATCGTCACCGGCGACGCCTCCCTCGGCGCGTCGTACGAGGGGCTCGCCCCGGTCGACCTGGTGGTGATCTCGGGGGTCTTCGGTCACCTGAGCTCCGCCGACCGGCTGCGGCTCATCGACTTCACGCGCCAGCTCTGCCGCACGGGCAGCGGGATCGTGTGGACGTCGCACCTGAGCAACGACGGTCCGGCGGAGTGGCTGCGGCGCGCGTTCCTCGAGCGCCGGTTCGAAGAGCTCGAGCACGGGCTGGTGCCGGGCGACGACTTCCAATTCACGGTCACCCGCAGCTTGTACCGGGGCGCGCAGCAGCCATTCGACCCGCACGCGACGATCTTCACCTTCGGCTCGTCGCGCGCGGACCGCGAGGGCACCGCGCCGGCGTGACGTCGGCTCCTACGCGTGCAGGGTCACCGGGAGGAGCTCGTAGCCCCGGGTCGGCCCACCCTGGACCAGCCGAGCGTTGTCGTCGTCGACCTGCCAGTTCGGTATGCGCGGCAGGAGCTCCTCGAGGACGATGCGCGCCTCGAGCCGAGCCAGGTTCGCGCCGAGGCAGAAGTGGGGGCCGTACCCGAAGCTGATGTGCCGTTCCATCTTCCGGTGGATGTCGAAGCGCTCGGCATCCGGCCCGAATTGCCGCTCGTCGCGGTTGGCGGCACCGGGAACGCACATGAGGATCGACCCCTCGGGCACGGTCTGCCCGTGGAACTCCGCGTCACGAGCCACGGTGCGCCCGAACGAGTACGCAGGCGGCTCGCAGCGCAGCACCTCCTCGATCGCTCCCGGGATCAGCGACGGGTCCCGCGCCATCTCCGCTCGCTGGTCGGGATGGTCGCTGAGCAGCTTCCCGATCCATCCGATCAGCAGGCCGGTGGTGTCGTTCCCGGCGGCGGCGATCAGATTGATGTAGGTGATGAGCTCCTCACGGTGCAGGCGCCGCGTCGTGCCGGTCTCGTCCTCGAACTCGGTGAGCAGCAACCGGGTCATCAGGTCGTCGGACGGGTGCTCTTCGCGCCAGTCGATGTACGCGGAGAAGGCCGCGGTCGCGGACGTGCGATCCGGCTCCGTCCCCATGGGTCGGTGCATGGACTCGACAAAGTGGTCGCGGAGCACGGGCTGGTCGCTCTCCGGGATGCCGAGCAACAGGCCCATCACTCGCATCGGCACCTCTCGCGCGAGGTCGCTCATCATGTCGAAGCGCTCACGTCCCGCGAGCGCGTCGAGCGTCTTCGCGCAGAACTCGTGCACGTCGTCCTCGAGCTGACTCACCGCGCGCGGCGTGAACACCCGCGACAGCCGAGCCCGGTGGAAGGTGTGGAACGGCGGATCCTCGAAGATGAACAAGCCCGGAGGGATCGGCGCGTTCGCCAGCATGGCGTCGAGAATCGCTCCCTTGCCGGAGATGAACGTCTCGCGGTCCTGGAGCATCCGCTCGACGTCTTCGTAGCGGCTGATCGCGTAGAAGCCGTGGCGATCGTTGTGATACAGGGGCGCATCGTCGCGGAGCTGCCGGTACAGCGCGAACGGAGCCTCGTAGATCTCCCGGTCCCACGGATCCCAGTAGACCTCGGTCACGCTCGTGCTCACAGGTTCTCCCGGCCGCCGGCCGATGGTGACTGACAAGCTGCGCTCAGCTCGTCGCCTCGTATTCGTACTTCGGACTCTCGAGCTTGCCGATCGAACCGGGCACCACCGGGTAGGCGACCTTGCGCAGGGTCCGCACACCGCCGTCGGCGGTGACGTCGGACCGCGCGTGCTGCACCGCGAGGTTGTCCCAGATGGCGAGGACGCCATTGCGCCAGTCGAGCTCGACGGTGTTCTCGGGGGTGTCGATGTAGCTGAAGAGCTCGACGAGCAGATCCTCGCTCTCCCGCTCCGAGAGCCCGACGATCTCGGTGGTCATCATCGGGCTCAGGTAGAGCATCGTGGTGCCGGTACGCGGGTTGCGGTGGCCTACCGATGTGGTCGTCGACTGCTCGTTCGCGCGAACAGGCTGGAGCAGCTTTTCCGCGTCGTCGCTCCGCTTGCGCTGGCCCGTGGCGTGCACCGCCTCCAAGCCCTCGACCCGAGCGCGCACGTCAGCAGGCAACGCCTGCCACGCGTACGCGGTGCTCGCGAACCGCGTTGGTGGCACCGGGGGCTCCACGTCCTCGCCGTACAGCGAGAGGACCGTGTAGGGATCGAACGACCACATGGCGTCGGAGTGGAGCAGCAGCTCGCCGAAGGGCGCGGCGGCGTCGGGCACGGTGTTCGAGATCCGGAACGTGCTCTGGCGTTCCGCGGCGGCAGCCACGCTCTCTTCCGACGGGTAGCCGTCACCGGCGAACATGTGCACGAGGAAGGTCTGGCCGGCGCGATCGATGTCGAGGTCCGGGAACACGACCAGGCCACGGCGGTCGAACGCCTCCTTGAGGACGCGACGTTCCTCCGCGTCGAGCTCCACCGTGGGGTCGTAGCCCTGCACCTCGGCGCCGAACGCAGGGGCGAGATCGCGGATCTCGAGCTGGCTCATGACGAGCGCTCCTTCGGTGAACCCAAACCGGCTGTGAACGCCAAACCGGGATCTTTGGAGGGTAGCGCTGTCAGTCCGCTGTCAATCCACGCTCGCGGGCGGACAACGGTACGACCATGGCGGGTTGGACCGGAGGGTCCCTGACGCAGGTGGGAGGCGCCGCAGCGCCTCCCACCGGTGAGCGTCTTCGTCTGCCAAGCGGCGACGTGTCTGCGTTCGTCAGCTGGTCTTGATCGGGAACCACTCCGTCCCGTTGAACTCCTGCGGGATGAAGCAGTTCGCCGGAATCGGGCAACCGTTGAACAGGCCGTTCGCGTCCTTCGGCGTGTCCGGGTTCGCCGCCGCGAGGACTTCCACGTGCATCTGGGTGGGGAAATACGGCTTGTTCTTGCCGTAGGCACCGGTGCCGTTCGACCCGTCGGCCATCGGTCCCTTGGTAGCCATGATGTTGGCGTACACCTTGTCCCAGGTCAGGTTCTTCCCCGCCTTCTTGATCGCGGGCAACAGGATGTTCGCCAGGTTGCACTCGGGCGGGGGGAAGTCGCCCTCGTAGACGACGCCGTTGGCCTCGAGACCGCCGCTGTACGCACCGGGCGTGCTCTTGAGCTTCGTCGCCGCGTCGTACACCTTGCGGCACTTCGCCTCGACCGGGGTGTCGGCCTGGAGCCCGCTCTTGTCGGGCTTGGTCTTGCTGGTCCACGGCGTGATGCACTGCATTCCCGCGGCCGATGCCGGCAGCTGGGAGGGAGCGGAGCCGCTCGGCGCGCACACGTTGGCTTGCGTGTCGATCGCGAAGAGCTTGAACGCGGCGCCGCTGGCCTCGGCCTCCTGGAAGAACGGGCGGACCGCGGTGAACGACTGGAGGTTGAACACGGTGTCGACGCCCGCAGCCTTGAACGTGTCGACCGCGGCCCCGGACTCACGAGCGAGCACCCCGAGCGAAGATGCCAGCCCGTTGATCTCGACCTTGCTGGCGACGTTGTACCCGCGCTTCTTCAGCCCCGCCTCCAACGCGTCCCCGCCGGCCTTCAGCGTGGGCTCGTTGTTCGACAGGATCCCGATCTTGGCCGTCTTCGGGATCAGCTTCTGCTCGTTGATGATGTCGGCCGCGGTCGCGGCAGTGACCTCCGGCGGCGGCTGGAGCGTCACCAGGTTCTTCCCGGAGGCCTTCAACACGAGGTCCGCCGCCATGTCGCCGTAGAGGAACGGCGTCTTGTTGTCGACGCTGATGCAGGGAATCGACGCGGTCTGATACCCGGTGCCGTTCACCACCACGAACGGCTTGTTGTCCTGGGTTGCCTCGGTGCAGACCCTGTCGAACGACGTGGGATCGATCGGGTCCCACCCGACTTGCTTGACCACGACCTTGCGCCCGTTGATGGGTCCGAAGGCGTCGACGTAGGCGGTGAACTTCTGGGCGAAACTTGCATTCGACGACCGCGACTGGACGCCCTTGGCCTTCAAGGCATCGATGTCGGGCGTCACCAGCACCATTTGGATCTCGTCCTTGGTGACCCCTTGCTGGGCCGCCGGTACCGCGGTGCGAGTCCTGGCGGTGGCAGGTACGGCTGACAGCACCGCGACCATCCCGAAGATCACGAGGCCCGCACCGACGCGGGCAGATCGCGGAACCATCAGGGCCACTCCCATCTCCCTCACGGACCTCCCTACGCCCCCCGGCGTGCTCGGGCCCACGAGCGAGGCGACGTTAACTCGCACAGCACCGCCTGTTGCCGCGGTCTGACCGGACAACGGACGACGCGCACGGTTCCCGGAACACGGGCCCGGCCGGCGTGCTACGCCTTAGACGCGGATGGGTGACCTGTCAACCAGCGCGGGTCCGACTCGGTGAAGGGATGCGTATGAGTGGCGAGTTGACGGGCAAGGTCGCGATCGTGACCGGGGGCGCGTCCGGCATCGGAAGGGGCTGCGTCGCGCGCTTCGTGGAGGCCGGCGCCCAGGTGGTGATCGCCGACGTGAACACCGAGGCCGGCGACGCGTTGGCGGCAGAGCTCGGCGCCGACGCCGCGTTCAAGCGGACCGACGTCGTCGATGCCGACTCCCTCACCGAGGTCGTCGCGTTCGCAGTCGAACGCTTCGGTGGCCTGCACTGCATGTTCAACAACGCCGGCATCTCGGGCAACAACAACAACCATCTCCTCGACGAGGACTTCAGCGACTTCAACCAGGTCATGGCCATCAACGTGCTGGGGGTCGCCTTCGGCATCCAGGCCGCGGCTCGGCACATGAAGGAGCACGGCGGCGGATCGATCATCAACACGACGTCGATCGGCGGGATGCAAGCGGGCCGCGGCCCGTGGGCGTACGCCATGTCGAAGGCGAGCGTGAACATGATCTCCCGGTCGGCCGCGATCGATCTCGGCGAGTACCACATCCGGGTGAACTGCATCGCGCCCGCCAACATCGAGTCGCCGATCCTCGGCAACATGCTCGGCGAGGGGATGCCGGAGGACAAGAAGGCCCAGATGATGGACGAGGTGCGCGCCTTCCTCATCGCCCGCCAGCCCGTCCCGCGGCAAGGCACCACCGACGACATCGCGGAGACCGCGATCTTCTTCGCCAGCGATCGTTCGAGCTACCTGACCGGGCAGATCATGTGCGTCGACGGCGGCATGCTCACCGGCAATCCCCAGCCTGCCGAGGGCCTCCAGGAGATCCTGCGGCGCTACCGGGGCTAGCGAAGCACACCGCTCGGGAGCGGTAGGGTCGTTCCATGGGTATGAACGCGATCGAGAAGATCCTCGCGAACCACTCCACCGCGGATCGGGTGAGCCCGGGCGACGTCGTGGTGGTCGACGTGGATGTCACGGTGCAGTTCGACTTTGCCCGGAGCGACGTGCTGCGGATCGCGAACCCGGAGCGGCTCGTGCTGATGCACGACCACGTGGTTCCGGCGCCGACGGTGCTGGCGGCGAACAACGCCAAGGCGATGCGGGAGTTCGTGGAGCGCTTCGACATCCCGCACTACTTCCCCGTCGGGCAGCACGGCATCTCGCACGTGCTCGTCGCCCAGGAGGGGTACGCCCTGCCCGGCCAGATCCTGGTGAACGCCGACTCCCACACGTGCTCGTCGGGCGCCATGAACTGCCTCGCGCGCGGGATGGGTCCCTCCGAGATGCTCTACATCCTGTGCAAGGGTCAGACGTGGTACCAGGTCGGCCCGACCACCAAGGTCGTCCTCACCGGGGAGCTCCCGGATCGGGTCTACGCCCGCGACGTGATCCACTACATCCCCGGCCAGTACGGCGACTTCGCCGGCCGCAACCTCGAGTGGTACGGCGACGGCCTCGCCAACATCGGCATCGACGGTCGCCTCACCATGGCGACGATCTCCGCCGAGCTGTCGGTCGAGTTCTCGCTGTTCCCGTACGACGACGTGCTTGCGCAGTACCTCGACGGTCGCGCGAAGTGGGAGTTCGAACCCGCGCTCCCCGACGACGACGCCGAGTACGAGCACGAGCTCACGATCGACCTCTCGTCGCTCGAGCCCCAAGTGGTCCTTCCCGGCAAGGTCGCGTGGAACGTGAAGGGCGCGGCCGAGGTCGCGCGCGACAAGGTGAAGGTCGACCAGGCGTTCATCGGCTCGTGCGCCAACGGGCGCCTCAGCGACTTCGCCGTCGCCGCCGAGATCATGAAGGGTCGACAGGTCGCGCACGGCACGCGGATGATCGTGACGCCGGGGAGCCAGGAGATCTTCAAGCAAGCGGTGAAGCTCGGCTACGTCGAGACCTTGATGGAAGCGGGCGCCGTGGTCACGAACTCGACGTGCGGCGCGTGCTACGGCGGTCACATGGGGCTCCTGGCCGACGGCGAGGTCTGCATCACCGCGTCGACCCGCAACTTCAAGGGCCGCATGGGAAGTCCGCACGCCGAGGTGTACATGGGCTCGCCCGCGATCGTGGCCGCCTCCGCGGTCACCGGCGTGATCACCGATCCGCGAGACCTGTAGCAGGCTCGGAGCAAAGGAAGCGCACGATGGCGAGCACGTTCACCGGCAAGGTGTGGAAGTTCGGCGACGACATCAACACGGATCTGGTGATCCCCAACTTCGCCGTCATGTGGACGGTCGAGGATCAAGTCCCGCACTGCTTCTCCGCCAACCGCCCGGGATGGGTCGACGAAGTGAAGCCCGGCGACATCCTCGTCGCGGGCCGCAACTTCGGCGTCGGGTCGGCACGGAACATCGGCGCCATCTTTCACGCCCTGGGGATCAGCGTTGTCGTCGCCGACTCGTTCAACGGGCTGGGCCTTCGCAACTGCCTCAACTCGGGGCTGGCGTCGCTGCCGTGCCCGGGCATCCTGGACGTGTTCGAGGAGGGCGACACGGCAGAAGTCGACTGGACGACCGGCCTCGTGAAGAACGCGACCAGAGGTACGACACTGCAGGGCGAGCCGGTGCCGCAGGCACTCCAGGACATCGTGCACAACGGTGGGATCGAGAACATGCTCCGCAACGAGGGCTATCTCGCGAAGCTTTGAGCGACGCGTAGGGAGGTTCAGGTGACAGCAACCGATGCGTCGGTGACCGAACAGGTCGCCGAATGGATCGTGAAGGCCGACTACGACGACATCCCGACGATCGCGATCGAGCGCCTGAGGAACGTGGTCCTCGACTCCTTCGGGAACCAGTTCGCGGGGATGTCGGTCTCGACCGGTCGCATCCTCTCCGAGTGGGTCAGAGCGCAGGGCGGGCGCCCCGATCAGCACCGTCACCGGAGCCGACTTCAAGACGACGCCGTCGCTCGCCACGCTCGTCAACGGCGCGGCGTCGCACGCGCTCGAGAACGACGACATCGCCACGTTCAGCAGCCACCCCAACAGCCCGCTCACCGCGGCCGACGCTCGCGCTCGGGGAGAAGCTCGACGCCTCCGGGCGCGACTTCGTCGCTCGCCTGGTTGATCGGCTGGGAGATCACCGCGACAGACGATGAGGCCGGTGCCTGGGGCCGGCCGGCAACGAGCTCATCAACCGGGGCTGGTTCAACCAGGGCTTCCAGGAGACGCTCGGTGTCGCCGCGCTGGCCGCCAAGCTGCTCAAGCTCGATGTCGCCAGACGCGCATGGCGATCGGCCACGCCGCGTCGGCCATGGCCGGGATGATGAAGAACCGCGGGAGCGACACCAAGGGGTTCACGGCCGGGAGCGCGGCCATGCACGGCGTGATCGGCGCCGAGCTGGTGGCGATGGGCTTCACCGCCAACGAGGACATCCTCGACGGCGAGATCGGGGTCGCGCGGATGCTCGGTCTCGAGCAGGGCGACGCCGAGAAGATCCTCGACGGGCTCGGGAAGCTGGGACATGGCGACCCGCGGGTCGACGATCCGGCTGCACGCGTGCTGCGGCGCGGCGCACTGGAGCATGGACGCGCTGCAGCACATCCTGCGCCGGCGCCCGACGCCAGCCGGAGGAGGTCGACGCCATCGACGTCGAGATCAACGACTTCCTCATCGACATGGTCCCGTATCCACGCCCCGCAGACCGGGCTGGAGGCGAAGTACAGCCTCGAATACGACATGGCCACCATCACCCTCGACGGGCGCGCCGGCATCCATCAGTACACCGACGACATGGTGCAGCGACCGCCGGCACGAACGCTCATGGAGCGCGTCACGATGGTGCCGACGAGTGGTGGTGCGCTCGGCAGCCGCGTCGTGCTCAAGCTCAAGACCGGGGAAGCAGCTCGAGGAGACGGTCGCTCAGTCGCACGGCACCCCGGCCGACCCGCTCACGACCGAGGAGATCCTCGGCAAGTTCCACGAGTGCGCGGCGACGTTGGTGCCCGAGGAACAGCGGAATCGCGTCGATCGACCTGTGCGGACGGCTCGAGACGCTCGAGAACGTGCGCGAGCTCGCCGACGCGATGGGCGCGAACGCATGACCTACGACGTCGTCGTCAAGGGTGGACGCATCGTCGACGGAACCGGAACCCCGGCCTACGCCGGTGACGTCGCGATCACCGACGGCCGCATCGTCGCCGTCGGCGACGTCACCGGTGAGGCCAAGCGCACGATCTCGGTCGACGGGCAGGTCGTCGCGCCCGGGTTCATCGACGCGCACACGCACTACGACGCGCAGCTCCTCTGGGACCCGGCCGCGAATCCGTCGACGCTGCACGGCATCACGACCGTCCTCATGGGCAACTGCGGGTACACCCTGGCTCCGGTCCGACCCGCCGATCAGGACTACCTCATCGGGCTGTTCGCCGCCGCCGAAGAGATACCGAGAGGCGCGCTGGAGACCTACGCGCCCTTCGGCTGGGAGACCTTCGCCGACTACCTCGACTGGCTGGAAGGCCGCATCGGACGTCAACGTCGTCACCCAGGTGGGCCACAGCGCGGTGCGGCGCTACGTGATGGGCGAGGCGGCGCTCGAACGTGCCGCGACCGAAGACGAGATCTCCCAGATGGTGCAGCTCGTCGAAGCGGCGATGGACGCCGGCGCGGCCGGCGTCAGCAGCAGCCAGGCGCCGCACCAGCGCGGGGAGCTCGGCGAGCACATCCCGTCGTTCTTCGCCGACGAGGCCGAGACGCGCGCGCTCGCCGAAGCGGTGCGGCGCAACGGAACGCGCCTGCTGTCGATCAATCCGGCGACCAAGCGCGACGGCCTGAACGACGACGATCGCGCGCTGCTCGTACGGCTGGCCGAGATCTCGGGCGCGGTCGTGTCGTGGAACGACTTCGGTATGGGAACGCCCAACGGCGACAGCGCGCTCGAGTTCATGGAGGCGCAGCTGCACCGTGGCATCGAGATCTACGCCATTGCACGCTGTCAACGGTCGGAGACCCGGTTCACGCTGAAGAAGCTGTCGGCGCTCTTCGCGAACTCGGAGCCGTGGGTCGAACTCTCGCGCCTCGACCCCCCCGACAAGCTCGGCGCGTTGGGCGATCCGGCGTGGCGCACCCGCCTGAGCGAGTTCTGGGCGAACGCGCACTTCATGGTGAACACGTCGGTCGAGAAGGGCGCCAGCGCGGCGACGGCCCCGCTCGAGGGGCGCCTGCTCGTCGACATCGCCGAGGAGCGCGGGTCACTCCCGCCGACGTGATGTTCGACGTCGCGCGCGACGACAAGCTCGAGACGTTGTTCCGGATCGCCGGCCCGGTCGACGTCGACGAGTCGCGCCTCGAACGCATCCTGCAAGAGCCCCGCGACGCTGGTCGGGATCTCCGACGGCGGTGCCCATCTGCAGACCTTCGCGGGCGGCGACTACACGAGCTACTTCCTCGGCCACTGGGTGCGCGACAAGGGCGTCTTCAGCCTCGAGGAGGGCGTCGCGGCGTTGACGTCACGGGTGGCCGGCTTCCTCGGACTCGACGATCGGGGCACGATCGAGGTCGGCAAGGCGGCCGACGTCGTCGTCTTCGATCCCGATGCCGTGGAGCCGCTCGCACTCCTCACGCTCGACGACATCCCCGGCGGAGGGACCCGCATGACCAAGAACGCGCGCGGGATCCCCTGGGTGCTCGTCAACGGTCAGCCGGTCATCGACGACGGGACGCCCACCGATGTCGTGCGCGGTGAGGTCTTGCGGAAGCAGAAACGCCGACCGCGCGCTACGGCGCAGGGACCGACTTGACGAGGCGCGTCCGCACCAGCGACTCGAAGTGCTCGAGCGGCTCGCTCTTGTAGTCGGCGTCGAACGCGACCTGGTCGTACTTGGCACAGAATTCCTCGGCGTACTCGAAGTACTCGGAGTCGCGGTATCGCTCCCGCGCGTTGCGGTCGAGCCCGATGTAGTGCCAGAAGTAGTACCCCTGGAACATCCCGTGATGCTTGACCAACCAGTGATTCGCCCGCGACACGAAGGGCGCGACGATCGCCGCGGCCACCGCGGGATGGTTGAAGGGTGAGAGCGTGTCGCCGATGTCGTGGACCAACGCGCAGAGCACGTACTCGTCGTCGCGCCCGTCACGCTCGGCCCGGGTCGCCGTTTGCAGCGAGTGTTCGAGCCGATCGACTGGGAAGCCTCCGTAGTCGTTCTTCAGCTCCCGGAGCAGGGTGAGGACGCGGTCGGGGACCCGACTCTGGGCCACGTCGAGCTGCGGCGAGATGATCGCCCAGTCCTCCGCGGTCGACTCGGCGAAGCTCGAGAAATGGGCTCTCGGCAGGTCGGTCGGCATCACGTCCAGCCTAACGACCGGTTGACCAGACACGGTGAGAGCGCGCCACCGGGCATGCTGCAGGCGAACGACGGGGCACGGTGGAGGAGGGTTCTTTGGGCGTCGATGTCGAACAGACGTGACGACGGGATCGTCGTGGTCTCGATGAATTGGCCGGAGAAGCGCAATGCGCTCGGGCCCGACGACACCCGGGAGGTCGGAGACGCGATCGAACGCGCGGGAACGTCGGCGATCACCGGGGTCATCCTCACCGGGGTCGGTGCGTTCTGCGCGGGCGGCGACCTCGAGCAGTTCGCGGCGCTGTCGGCGAAGTCGTCCGCCCACGAGGTACGGAGCCGGATCTACGAGAACGTCCACTCGGTCCTGCGAGCGATTCGTGGTTGCCCGGTCCCGGTGGTCGCCGCGGTCGACGGTCCCGCCGTGGGTCTCGGCCTCGACTACGCGTTGGCGTGTGACATGTGCTTCGTCGGAGCCGAGGGCTGGATGCAGCAGGGATGGGCGCTCGCCGGATTGGTCCATGGAGCCGGAGGATCGGCGTTCGTGCAGCGGGCTGCCGGACCGTTGCTGTGGAAGCTCATCACCGAACAGGAACGAATCGACGGCGAACGAGCCCAGCATCTCGGCATCGGTGAGGCGACCGACGGCCGGGCGCTCGACGCCGCGGTCGATCGGCTGCACCGGCTCGACCAGCTCCCGCGAGATGTGCTCGAGGCCTATGTGACGCTGTACCGGAGCGAGCGGTGGCCCCGCGACGAGTTCTTCGAGCAGTGTGCGGACTACCAGTCGCGGTTCATCGCGTCGGACACCTTCCGAGCGCGCGCTCGCGAGATCCTCGAGCAGCGCACACGCGGTCGCTGAGCGTGTGCGCTCAGGACGCGGCCGCGATCAGCGCGAGGACGTCATCGGGCCCGAGTGGCTGTGACCGAACCTGCGCTCCGAGCGGCGCCAGCGCGTCGGCGATGGCGTTGATGATCGCCGGCGGGGCCCCGATGGCGCCGCCCTCGCCGAGGCCCTTGTGCCCACCGGGATTGGTGGGTGCGGGCGTCTCGATGTGGCCGTACTCGATCACCGGGACCTCGGAGGCGGTCGGGAGGAGATAGTCGACGAAGGTGGTCGCGAGCGGGTTGCCGGCGTCGTCGTACGGCAGGTTTTCGTAGAGCACGCCGCCGATGCCCTGCACCACGCCGCCCGCGATCTGCCCTTCCACCACCGACGGGTTGATCATGACCCCGCAGTCCTCGCTCACCACGTAACGCAGGATCTCGACCAGGCCGGTGTCGCGATCGACTTCGCACACGCAGATGTGACACGCGTTCGACCAGGTACAGAAGGTCGACTCCGGCTTGTAACGCGCTTGGGCTTCGAGGCCGAACGGGATACCCGGCGGCAGACTTCCCGGCTCGGTGTAGGCCTTCAGCGCGACCTCGGCGAACGTCAGCCCCTTCGCGGGGGTCCCGACGACCTGAATCCGACCGTCGACGACCTCGAGATCCTCCGGCGAAGCCTCCAGGGCGTGCGCGACGATCGCCACCATGCGCTCCCGTACCTCGCGGCGGCGTGGACCGCCGCGGTACCGGCGATGACCGCGCTCCGGCTCCCACCCGTGCCGGGGCCGAGCGGCGCCGAATCCGTGTCGCCCTGCAAGACGCGCACGTGGGCGATGTCGAGCCCGAGCTCGTCGGCCACCACCTGCGCGATGGTCGTCTCGAGGCTCTGCCCGTGGCTCGCGGCGCTCGTCAAGACATCGGCGCGCCCGTTCTGGCTGATGCGGACGGTCGCGCCGTCGGTGGTCATCCAGCCGAATGCCATCGCCGACGGCTCCGGGAAGAGGCTCACCCCGATCCCGACGAGGCGACCTTCCTTTCGCCACGCTGCCTGCTGGGCCCGCAGCTCGTCGTACCCGATCATCTCGGCCGCCTGTTCGAGGTTGGCGGCCGCGGTCATCTGGTCGAACACCATCCCGCTCGCCAACGTGTACGGCAGCTCGTCCTCGCCGATCACGTTGCGACGCCGGAGCTCCAAGGGATCGATGCCGAGGCGCGCCGCCAAGCAGTCCATCATCTGCTCGCGCGCGACGGTCTCGAACATCCACGGACCCCGGTAGCCACCACGACCCTGCGTGTTCGTGTGCACGGTGCGGGTCGACGCGGAGAAGGTGGGGAGTCGATAGGGGCCGGGGAACACCATGGCGGAGAGCACCGCCGCGCTGCTTCCCGCCATCGCGAACGCCCCGGCGCTCTCGAGAAAGTCGACCCTCGCGCCGAGGAGCCGGCCGTCGTCGTCGGCCGCGAAGGTCACGGTCGCCTGGTCCTCGCGGGCGTGCTGGTCGCACATCAGGTTCTCGCGCCGATCCTGGATCCACTTCACCGGGCGGCCCAGTTGATGAGTCGCGAGCACGACCGCGACCTCCTCCTGCGACGGGAACATCTTGAGCCCGAACGCGCCCCCGACGTCGGGCATGACGACCCGCACCTGACCGTCGTCGATGCCGAGCACCCGCGCGAAGTGACCGCGCACACCGTGCGGTCCCTGCGTCGAGATCCAGACCGTGAGGTCCTGCCGGAACGGATCCCAGCTCGCCAGCGTCCCGCGCGGCTCCATCGGCACGGCGGCGTACCGGTGCTGGCGGAACGTCTCCGTCATCACCACCGGAGCGGACTCGATCAGCGCGGTCGAGCTCGGGCGTTTCGCCCGCCGGGATACTCCCGTGCAGGTTCGAGCCCGCGTCCGGGTGGACCAGCGGGGCCTCGTCGTCGAGCGCACGTTCGTAGTCGAGCACCGGTGGCGATGCCTCGACGTCGACCTCGATCGCATCGACCGCGTCCTCGGCGCGGTCAGCGCGAGTCGGCGACGACCATGGCGATCGGATCACCGACGAATCGGACGTCACCGTCGGCGAGCACCCGAAAGATCCGGTGCCGGTGACCGGGAACGAGCTCGTCATCGAGCAGATAGCTGTGCACGAGCTCGTTGAGGTCAGACGCCACGTATACCGCCACGACTCCGGGCATCGCCGCCGCCGTCGTGGTGTCGACTGACACGATGCGGCCGCGCGCGACGTCACTCCGCGCGAACGCGACGTGCAACGTGTTCGGCAACTGCACGTCGTCCACGTAGCACCCATGTCCGGTGAGGAACCGTGCGTCCTCCCGGCGCGCGATCCGCTTCCCGATGAACCGCGTCGACAGCTCCGTCATGCAATCACCCCCGAAGCAGGTTGCCATTCATGGGCTACGACGTACTTCGTCGGTGAACCTACGACACAGCGCGCGATGCCGAGTGTGGACAGCATGATCGACCCAGAGCGTCGGCTCAGTTCACCTTGCTGAACTTCGGAGCCTCGAGTCGGCTGACCACGGACTTCGGCGCGATGACCTTGCGGAGCGTCCGCGCCGGCCCGTCGATGCGAACGTCGGAGCACGCGTGCTGGATCGCGAGGTTGTCCCACGCGACGAGATCGCCGTTACGCCACTCGTGCTTCCACACATGCGCGGGGTCGTAGAGGTGAGCGAACAGCTCTTCGAGCAGAGCTTCGCTCTCCTCCGCGGGCAGCTCGACGATCTCGCGCGTCATCATCTGGCTGACGTAGAGCAGGGTGCGGTCGGTACGTGGATGACGATGACCGACGGATGTCGTCGTCGATTGCGCGTGTTCACGGATGGGTTGAAGGAGTTCTTCGTCGTCGTAGCCGCCCCGCGCCTGCTGACCGGTGATGTGGAGCGCGTGGAGCCCTTCGACGCGTGCGCGGAGATCTGCAGGCAGCGTGTCCCACGCGCGGCCCATGCTCACGAATGCGGTCGGCACGGCCGGCTGCTCGACATCGACGCCGTAGAGCGTGAGGACCTGGAACGGTGTGTCCGACCACATCATGTCGGAGTGGAACAACAAGCGACCGTACGGCGCGTTCCCCCCGGCTCCTTGTTGGAGACGAACCTCTCCGTCGTCGGCGCAGCGTCTGCGGGTTCTTCCGGCGCATCGCCGCCCGCGGACCCCGTCTCGCCGATGAACGAGCCCGCGAGAGCCGCCTGCTCGTCCACGTCGAGATCGAGCCCTCGGAACACCAGCAAGCCTCGATCGTCGAACACGTGCCGGAGCACTCGACGCTGCTCGTCGTCAAGCGGTGCGTGGGGATCGATGCCCTCGATCTCCGCGCCGAACTCGGGGGTGAGATCCCGCACCTGCAGTCGCGCCATGTTCGCCACTCCCGGGTCGACGGCTTGCGAGCCACTATACGGGAGTGAATTCCGACGCCGGACGTGACCGGAAGAAGGACAAAGCCCGATGCAACTCGGACTGACGCCTGACACGCGGTGGGAGACCGACGTCCGCACCTACGTCGAGGCGGCGCACCGCGCCGGGTTCTCGACGCTCGGTATCCACTCGGGCCTCGTCGATTCCGAGGCGCCTGCTGCGTTCGCCGCAACGGGTCTGGGCTGTCACGAGCTCCTGGGCATCGTGGTCAGCGACGACGTATCGGCCACCACGGCCTGGGCGAAGCGCTTGGTCGACGAAGCCGCGGCGATGAACGCGCGGTGGGTGTCGACCACCTTCGCGGCTCCGTTGACCGACGACACCGATGCGCTCGTCGCGCGGTGCGCAGCGATGTTCGCCGAGGCCGGGTCGGGCATGGCGATCGAGTCGAGCCCACTCGGACCGGTGCCGACCATCCAGGCGGGATTGGACATGGTCGCGGTGGCCGGCGTCGAGCGCGCCGGACTCGTCATCGACTCGTGGAACTTCTCGTTCAGTGATGACGGATGGGACGACCTGGCAGCAGTCCCGCTGGAGCGGATCGCGTACCTTCAGTTCGCGGACGCGCTGTCCCCCGCGACGACCGACCGAATGGACGAGGCGCTCAATCGCCGCGCCATGCCCGGAGACGGCGTGCTCGAACTCGACCGGTTCGCATCCACACTGCGACAACGGGGATTCGACGGCGTGGTCAGCGTCCAGGTACTGAGCGCGGTATTGCGTCGACTCCCGTTGCCCGACTTCGCTCGCCTCGCGCATGACGCGGCGGCGCGCTACTGGACGGACTGACGATCAGTGCTCGCCCGACGCCGTGCCTTCCGCGCCGTCGCGCGTCGCCTTCTCCGCGGAACCGAGGCCGACGGGCTGTGCCGCGCTCATGTCGATGATCTCATCCACGTTCGCAGCGATGGCCTCGGGTGACATGTCGTCGTTGCGGAACCCCTCGTTCTCGGAGAAGGCCAGACGGAGCACCTGCCCACCGCCGCACACGAGCATCACGCCGTTGAGCGGGCACGACGTCGTGTGCCAGGTAGATCGCCGCGGGTGACGCCAGTTCGGGCGGGAAGCCGACCATGCTGTTCTCGAAGTACTCGGCGGGCTGGTCGTAGACCTTGGCCATGACCTCCGGCGCCGACAGGCCGCGTGAACGCCCGGGGTGCGAACCCGTTGACGGCGATGCCGTACTTCGGGCCCTCGGCGGCCAGCGCCAGCGTGAAGCCGATCACGCCTCCTTTCGCGCCTCCGTACGCCGTCATCTTCGCGTGGATGCCGAGCGGGCCTTCCGAGCAGGTGTTCACGATGCGGCCGCGGCCGGCGGCGAGCATGTGCGGCCACGCCGCCTTGGTCACGTACACGGTGCCGAGATAGTGCACGTCGAGCATGGTTCGGAACTGCTCGGTCGTCTGGTCCTCGAACCGCTCCGGGTCGCCGATGCCCGCGTTGTTGATCAGCACGTCGATACCGCCGAACGCGTCCAGCGCGGTCTGGACGATCGAGGCTGCGCCGGCCTCGTCGGCAACCGAGGCGTGGCATGCGACTGCTTCGCCCCCTGCCGCTTCGATCTCCTTCACCACCTCGTCGGCCGGCTCCGACGAAGATCCGCCCCCGACCACGGCGCCGCCGAGGTCGGCGACCACTACCCGCGCCCCCCGGGAGGCCAATCCCAGCGCGTGGCAGCGGCCGACACCACGTCCGGCCCCGGTCACGATCGCGACCCGTCCGTCGAACCGCAGCTCACTCATCCCTCGACCCTCCTGGAACACGACTTTCCCCGCATGCTCGTGCGGGAGTGCAATCCTCAGGATCCCAGAAGCAGCCGGCTCCGAAGATGGACACGGGTCACGAGCTCAGCCGTCGAGCACCACGCCCGCGTCGATTCGCTGTGCGGTGCTCATGTCCATGATCGTGTCGATCTGCTCCGCGACCACCTCGGGGGTGAGCGCGTCGCTGGTGATGCCCTCGTTCTGCATGATCGCGATGCGCAAGACCTGCCCACCGCCCGACACGAGGATCTCGCCGTTGAGCTTGCACGACTCGTGCGCGAGGTAGACAGCAGTCGGTGACACCAGCTCGGGCTTGAAATGAGAGGTCGATGCACCGAACGACTCTTCGGGCGCGTCGTACACGTGGGCGAGGATGTCGGGGGTTGCCATGCGCGTGTCGGCCCGGGGGGCCACCGCGTTCACGTGGATCCCGTGCCGCAGTCCGTCGATGGCCAGCGCGCGGGTGTAGCTGAGCACCGCGCCCTTGGCCGAGCCGTAGCTGGTGTTCTTGGGCACGGTCCCGATCGCGGCCTCCGAAGTGGTGTTGACCACCCGGCCGTAGCCACCCTCGACCAGGTGGGGCCACGCTGCCTTCGTCACGTAGGCGGTACCGAGGAAGTGCACCTCGATCATCTTGCGGTAGTTGGCCGGCGTGAGGTTCTCGATCGTGTCGAGTGGCGCGGCGATGCCGGCGTTGTTCACCAGCACGTCGAGACGACCGAACGCGTCGAGCGCGGACTGCACGATCCCCGCCGCCGCCTTCTCGTCGGAGACGTCGGCGGACACCGCGATGGCCTCGCCCCCCTCGGCCTCGATCTCCTTCACCACCTGCTCCGCCGGCTCGGACGACGATCCCGATCCGTCGAGGTTCACGCCGTAGTCCGCGACCACGACCCTGGCGCCGCGCGACGCGAACAGAGCGCGTGGCCACGGCCGATGCCGCGTCCCGCGCCGGTCACGATCACGGTCCGCCCGTCGAAACGCAGTTCGCTCATCGTCGATCCTTTCTCGGTGTGCAGCGTGCGCGCACGATCGCATCCTCGCATCGCGCCGCCGATTGGCACAACGTGGTCAGGACGCGGCGCCCGCGCGCATCAGCGCCCGCATCTCGTCGATGGTGGGCGCCCGGCCCGACCACGAGCTGGGTTGGCGGACCATCCAGGTGATGATGGCGGCGCACTCCTCCGGGCTCACCAACTCGGTCGCGCCACCCATGGCGATCTCCTCGCCCTGCTGCTCCAGCACGGTCCGCCACCCCTCGGTGGTCACCACCGTGTCGACGCAGAACACATTGAACGAGACCCCCCGGCCGCCGACCTCGAAGTCGAGGAACCCGGTCATCCGCTCCTGCGCGGTCTTGGACACTCCGTAGAGCCCCATGTTGTCGAGGAACTCCCGGGCCGCACGCGTCCCGATGTTGAGCACGCGACCCGTTCCGCGTTCGAACATGCCCGGGACGAAGCCCTGCACCAGCTGGAGCGGGGTGGTGACCTGCATCTGGAAGCCGTTCTGCCAACGACGGGGCGGCACCTCCATGATCGGCCCGTTCGACGTGTACCCGGCGTTGTTGACCAGCACGTCGCAGCGACCTCGCCACTCGAGCGTGCGCTCGATCACCGTGTTGACCTGCGCCGGATCGAGGAGGTCGGCCTGCACCCCGATCGCCTCGATCCCCTCCCCGCTGAACTGCTCGACCACTTCTTCGAGCGTGCCGGGCGCGAAGGGATCGGGGCGCTCCTTGGTGCTCCGTCCGACGATCACCAGCTCCGCGCCGGCGCGGCCCAACTCGAGCGCGGCGGCCTTGCCGATGCCCCGGGTCGCGCCGGTCACGACGGCGACCGCGCCCTCGAGGTCGAACGCTTCGTCGGATCGGTCGTTCATCGGGCGTCACGCTCGTAGGTGCGGCGGGCGATCTTCCACGCGCCGTCGACGCGCGCGAGCTCGTCGACCGTCCGGCCGCTGCTGGCGATCGCACCACCGTGGAGCACGAGGACCGAGCTGTGGCAAACGGCACGGTCGCCGTCGAGATCGATCACGTGGTTGGCGGTGAACCGGTGCTGCGCGCCGGTGGTGAGGCCGGCGAGGTAGTCCTCCATCGCCGGTCGACCCTTCAGGTGCTGGCCGGCACCGATGAACTCGCCGTCGTCGGTGTAGCACGCGGCCCACTCGGTCGCGGCGCCCTGGTCGAAGTAGAGGCAGTAGCGGGCGTAGAGCTCGCGGATCTCGCCCTTGTCCTCACTGGTGGTGCCCATGGCCGCATGTCTAACCCTCGGGCCATCGGCGATGCCAGACTCCTGACATGGCCCACGATGAGGACCCGGTGCAGCACCCCGCCTGGTGGCGAGGCGACGACCCCGGCCATCGCCTCGCCGGCAAGCGCGCCTTCATCACCGGCGCCGGCACCGAGCCCGACGGCGACCTCGTCGGCGTGGGTGAGGCGCTCGCGGTTCTCTTCGCGGCGCAGGGCGCTCGCGTCGCGGTCGTCGACATCGACCGTGACCGCGCCGCGGCGACGCTCGCAATGGTGAACGGCGTGGGCGGCGACGGGATCGTCACCGTCGGAGACCTCACGAACGTCGACGACAACCAACGGTGTATCGACGAGACCGTCGAGGCCTTCGGCGGCCTCGACACGGTCGTGAACAGCGCGGCGCTTCCCGGTGGCGGCGGCAGCCCGACCAAGGTGGGGCTCGACTCGTGGGACGCGGTCATGGATCTCAACCTGCGCGCCGCGTTCCTCGTCGCCCGGCACGCGATCCCCCACCTGGTCGAGGCCGGCGGCGGGTCCATCGTCAACATCTCGACGGTGGCGGCGTCGATGGGACACGGCAGCGGTGCCTACGCCGCGTCGAAGGCCGGCCTCGAAGCCCTCAGCCGCGACTGGGCGTTCAGCCATGGCCGGCAGAACGTCCGCGTGAACAGCATCGAGATCGGGCACATCCACTCGCCCATGGGCATCATCAACGGCGAGGCACGGCGCGACCGACGTCGTCGTTGTGGTCTCCTGCCCACGGAAGGGGTGGCGTGGGACGTGGCCTGGCCCGCGGTGTTCCTGGCCTCCGAGGAGAGCCGTTGGATCACGGGCGTGAACCTGCCCGTCGACGCGGGCACGTCGTCGACCGGTGCGTACGCGATCTCGCTGCTCAACGACCGGAACCCGGAGTGAAGATGCTGTCGAAGCCCGACGTCTCCACGGCCCGCGAGCTCGGCCATCGACGCCTCGAGGTCGCCGGGCAACCGCAGCCGCGCCTGGAGCCCGAGCGTGATGATGGTGAGGTCGTGCTCGTCGCAGAACCCGACGGCGCCGAGCACCTGGTGCGATGTGCGCAACACCCGGCGCACGACGTCAAGGGCCGCCCAGCGCAGGGCGAGCGCGTCGACGAGCGCCGACTCGGGTGATGCGTACACGCGGTGCAGCGAGTCGAGCGCGAGCTCGTAGAGCGCCTGCAACTCGGAGCACGCGTCGGCGAGTGGGAACGCCACGCCCTGGTACGACGCGATCGGCTGGCCGAACTGCACCCGCTCGGTCGCGTACACCGTCGCGAGGTCCAGCGCGCGTTCGGCCGCGCCTAAGAGATACCACGAGGGCAGCACGTGCAACAGCGCGTGTTCGATCGGCGACAGCGCGTCGGCGGGACCGATGATCTCGGGCGACTCGCGGTTGACGAACGGCCCGACCTTCGAGCCGATGAGCTCGGCGTTCGCCGCGATGTGCACCACGTGACCGTCGACCGTGACGACATCCCACGATTCGAACAGATCGCCGTGTTCGAGGCGACCGTGCGCAGACAGCTTCGCCAGTGGACGACCGTTCGCCTGGCGGAGCAGCATCGCCTCGATCGGCAACGGGACCACCGCGTGACCCGCGCCGCGGCACACCTCGGCCGCGGCGAGTCCCTCGAACCGCCCGTGCCGGGGATCGAGATCACGCACGATGGCGTCGACCTCGCCGAGCAGCGGACGGCGAACGCTCGGGTCCTGCACGGAAGCTCGCGCCAACTCCACGCCGCCGCGAGCGGCGATGAGCTTGTCGATGGTCGAACGCAGGTCAGCGACTTCGTCGGTCACCCGGATGCGTTCGCCACGGAACATCGCGCGCGACAGGTCGCGCTGGAGCATCTCCGTGGTGCCCGCGGCAACGGTGCCGGCCTGCATGTAACGCCAGAAGAACTCGATGGCGCCGTTCACCGCGGGCTCGGGGGTGTAC
Organism: uncultured Actinomycetes bacterium; assembly: GCA_963725775.1. Taxonomy (GTDB): domain Bacteria; phylum Actinomycetota; class Acidimicrobiia; order IMCC26256; family DASPTH01; genus DASUAS01. The sequence goes on along the minus strand of CAVRZT010000002.1, from coordinate 317,157 downwards.
CGGTCCTCGAAGAACCGGTCGCCGACTGCCTCGCTCAAGGTGTCGGCGACGACCAAGTTCGACCGGGTCGTGATCATGCGTGCCGCCGAGACGATGAAGGTGTGTGAGCCGCCGTCGCGCTGGAACCACAGGGCGCGCCGACACATCAGCCGCGCCATGCGGTTCCGCACGCGGGCCTGCAGCCACCGGCCGGCCGGCAGCGCGTCGTGGTACTCGTCGTCGGCGAGCACGTCGGCGAGGAGACGGTCGTCGCGCGCGTAACGAGCGATGCCGACCCGTTCGTTCGACAGCGCATCACGGATCACCTGCCAGCCGTTCCCGGGCTCGCCGAGGATCTCGGACCCGTCGACCCAGACGTCGTCGAAGAAGACCTCGGTGAGGTGGTGGGGACCCGGGATCCCGTCGAGGCCGCGCACCGTGATCCCGTCGCGGTCCATCGGGAGCAGGAAGACGGTCACGCCGTCGCGTCGGTTGGCGCTGTCGCCCACGCCCTCGATCCGCGCGAGGAGGTAACACCACCTGGCCCACAAGGCCCACGACGTCCAGATCTTCTGGCCGGTGATGCGGTACCCCTCGCCGTCGGGCACCGCGCGCGTCTTCATGTTGGCGAGGTCGGACCCCGCGTCAGGTTCGCTGAAGCCCTGGCACCAGAAGCCCTTGCCCTGGGAGATCAAGGGGAGGTGCAGCGCCTTCTGCTCCGCGGTGCCGTAGTGGAAGATCGACGGGCCGATCCAGTTGGGGCCGTAGTACTGCCCGCCACGCGGCTCGAAGTGCGACCACATCTCTTCTCGGATGGTGATCGACGACGCGAGGTCGAGGTCTTGGCCTCCGTACTCGGCGGGCCAGTCGGGCACCAGCAGACCCTCGCTCGCCAACACCTCGCAGAACCGGTTGCTCAACTCGAAGTCGGCCGGGTCGTCGGTGAAGGGGCCGAGCCAGTTGTCGGGGAGATGTTCGGCGATGAGCGCGCGCAGCCGCGCCCGTAGCGCGCGCACGTGCTCGGGGTCTTCGTGGACAAAGTCATCCGAGGAGTTGTCGGCTGTCATCTCGCCATCCCGAGAACGGTTGTGGCCGCGGGCGACACTACCGGTGCGTAGGCTCCCGCGGCGTGGAGCCCGCGGACGAAACCCTGTCTCCGGAACTCCTCGAGTGGATCGCCGGGACGGTGGGCGGCCGCGTCGTCCGGGCTCGGCGCCAAGCACGTTGGCGGGCCAACTGGTTCGTCGACGTCGACGCTCCCGGCCTCGAGACCGTCGTGCTCAAGGCGAGAAGGGCACCCCGTCACGTGATCGAGCGCTCGGCGCTCCTCTCGACGTTCAACAGCCACCGCGAGGCGGTCATGCTGGATCTGCTGCAGGACCAGGACGTGAAGGTGCCGCCCTACCTCGGGTTCCACGACGACAGCGGGTCGCTGCTCATGGCGAAGGTCGAGGGTTCGGCGCAGCTGCACGGACTCGAGGACCGCGAGCAGCTGCGTCGCATCTCCCGCGACTTCGCGGAACAACTCGCGTGCCTGCATCGCCTCGACGTCGCCGACCTCGACCTCGGTGATGGCCTCCGCGTCCCCACCAGCGCCGAGGAACTCGCGCTGGGGAATTTCCTGCAGTACGCCGAGACCGACTTCGAGACGGTGCTCCGTCGCCGTCCCCACCTGGCCGATCCGCTGCTCGCGCTCGCCCGGTCCTGGGTCCGCCGGCGTGTCCCCCCGTTCGATCGCCGGGCGGCGGTGGTCCAGGGTGATTGCGGACCGGACCAGTTCCTCTACGCCGGCGATCGGGTGACGGCGATCATCGACTGGGAGCTCGGACACATCGGCGATCCCATGGTCGACCTCGGCGCGATGCGTCTCCGTGAGTGCCTCTACCCCGCGGGCATGTTCCCGTTCGTGCTGGAGCGCTACCGCGAGCTCGGCATGCCGGTCGACGACGAGGCGATCCGGTACTACACGGTCGTCACCATCCTCTTCACGTTGTTCGGCACCGTCGGCGGCACCGTGCGCCTCGATCCGCGCAACGAGGAGGTCATCCTGCAGCTCTGGTGGCAGGTTGCGCTCCGACGGGTGCTGTGCGAGGCGATCGCCGAGTTCGAGGGCATCCTGCTCACGCCCCCGGAACCGCTCGACGGGCAGGACGCCACCGACGTGCGCCTCCACGAGCTGCTCGCCGATCGGATCCACCAGCTCGCCCGGCGCAACGAGGAGTGGGCCGGCGAGCTGCGCGCCACCCTCGCCTTGGCCGACGGCATCGTGAACGAGCAACGGGGCCGTGCGGCACGGGCGACGGTGAACCTCGAGGACCTCGCGGCGTGCCTCGAATCGTCACCACGCGACGTCGACGACGGGCTCCGTTCGCTCGGCCACGCGATCGAGGCGGGACCCGACGCCGACTTCGAACGCCGCCTGCAGACGCTCTTCCGGCTCGCGGTGCGCGAACAGGAGGCGTGGCTCCCGCTCATGCGCGCCGACCGGTGGACCGAGGACGACGGAGGTGACGGCGGCGGCGGCGAAGACCTCCGCGCCGACCACGAGGCCCTCGGTCTCACGCCCTGCTGAGGCGCGCTACCAGGTGAGCGGCAGCTCGGCCGCGCTGCGCAGGAAGGAGGTCTCCGACCACTTGACGTCTTCGGGCGCGATCGTGAGCTCCAGGTTCGGAAAGCGCGCGAGCAAGCGCTCCACCATGACCTCGACCTCCATGTGCGCGAGGTGCGCGCCGAGGCAACGGTGCACCCCCCACGCGAGCGAGAGGTGGGGTTCCGGGTTCTCGCGGTGGAAGTCGAGGTCCCAGCCGTGCGGGAACACCGACTCGTCGCGGTTGGCGACGTTGTGCTCGGCGACGACCGCGCGACCCGCCGGGATCACGACGCCGCCGCTCAGCTCGACGTCTTCGTTCGCCCAGCGGATCATCGGGGTGCCGAACCGGAAGCTGGGAATCCACCGCCACAGCTCCTCCAACGCCGACGGCAGCAGCGCGGGATCGTCGAGGAGCTCCTGCCACAGGTGCCGGTGCGCCATCAGCGTCCACACCGTCGACGTGAGCTGCGCGGCGGTGGTCTCGAACCCACCGAGGAACAGCGTCATGTAGAGGCTGATGAGCTCCGCTTCGGTCAGTTGGTCGTCGTCGTCGCGGGCGTGCACCAACACGCTGAGGAGATCGTCGGTTTCGTGCGCGCGTCGTTCGGCGACGAGACCCGCCACGTAGCCGGCCAGATTGGCCTGCGCCTGGTGGCGCTCCTCCGTCGTGCTGCCCGGCCCGGTCATCTCGTCGACCCAGCCCCGGAACTTCGGGATGTCGGCTTCGCGCACGCCGAGGATCCCCGAGAGCACCGTGAGCGGCACGTTCCATGCCGCCGTCGCCACGAAGTCGGACGGGCGCCCCGCGGCTTCGAACTCGTCGAGGTAGCGGTCGACCTTCTCGGTCACGCCGTCGCGCATGGTCCGGATCTTCGGCGCCGCGAACGCGACCAACGCCAGCCGGCGGATCCGCGTCTGCCGCGGCGGATCCATGTTGGCCATGATGTCGGGATCGTCGATGCGGTTCTCCCACATCCGGGGCGTCTCCCGACCTATGCCGATCTCCTTGCCGAAGCGCTTGTCGCCGTAGACGGTCTTGACGTCGTGGTACCGGGTCGCGAGCCAGCACGGTTCGCCGTAGGGCAACTGGACCCGGATCGGACCCTTCTGTTGGAGGTCGCGGTAGAAGGCGTCGACGGTCAGGTCGACGGGTCTGGCGATCGGATACGCGATGACGTCGTCCACGGGGTCGAACTTTACGCGAACGACCGTAGTATCGGGCGGTGGTCGACGATCCGGTGATGGTGCGCTACGAGCGCGACGGCGCCGTCGCTCTCATCACGCTCGACCGTTCTCCGGTGAACGCGTACGACGATGCGTTCCACGTCGAGTTCCAAGACGCATGGCAGCGGGCGAAGACCGACGACTCGCGCGCGGTCGTCATGCGTGCGACCGGGCGCCACTTCTGCGTGGGCGCGAACTTGAAGGATCCGCGGCCGGCGCCTCCCGGCGCGAGTGTGCTCGCGCCGGAGGACGAGATCCGGCTCATCAGCTCGGTCATGAAACCGACCATCGCCGCGGTGCAGGGCGGGTGCATCGGGGGCGGACAACGGATGGTCTGGCCGTGCGACCTCGTGTTCTGCACCGAGGACGCGTTCTTCATGGACCCGACCGCGACCATGGGCATCGGCGGCATCCAGTCACACCTGCACACGTGGTTCTACGGTCCGCGGTTGGCCAAGGAGATGATCTACAGCGGTATGCGCCTGCCCGCGAGCAGGTTGTACGCGATGGGCCAGGTCAACCGTCTGTACCCCGACGCCGACACGCTGCACCGCGAGGCGCTCGCGTTCGCGCACGAGGTCGCGCAGCAGGATCCCGCGCCGCTCCGGCAGGCGAAGCGGGCGGTCGACATCACGATGGACATCATGGGCCAGCACTACGTCGTCAGCCGGATGGCCGAGCTCCTCGATCCGATGCCGCCGATGCGCCTCGGGCCTCCGCCGAGCTGACCGATGCGCTCAGCTCGCAGCCCGGATCAACGCGAGCACGTCGACCGGACCCAGCGGCTGCGACCGGACCTGCACGCCGAGCGGCGACAACGCATCGGCGATCGCGTTGATCACCGCCGGCGGTGACCCGATCGCGCCGCCCTCCCCCATGCCCTTGTGCCCACCGGGATTGGTGGGAGCGGGCGTCTCGATGTGCCCGTACTCGATCAGCGGTACCTCGGACGCGGTCGGGAGCAGGTAGTCGACGAAGGTCGTCGCGAGCGGGTTGCCGTCGTCGTCGTACGGGAGGTACTCGTACAGGACACCGCCGATTCCCTGCACGACACCGCCCGCGATCTGGCCCTCGACGACCGTGGGATTGATCATCACCCCACAGTCCTCACTCACGACGTACCGCAGGATCTCGACCCGACCGGTCGCGCGGTCGACCTCGACGACGCAGATGTGGCACACGTTCGACCACGTGCAGTACTCGCTCGGCGTGTAGCGCGAGTGGCCTTCCAGACCGAGCGGTGCACCGGGAGGCAACCCTGCCGGCTGCGTGTACGCGAGCGCGGCGACCTCGGCGAAGGTCATCCCCCGCGTCGGTGTGCCCACGACCTGCACGCGGCCGCTGACGATCTCGAGATCGTCCGGTGACGCCTCGAGCACGTGCGCGACGATCGCCACGATCTGCGCGCGTACCTGCTGGGACGCCTGCACCGCCGCGGTACCGGCGATCACCGCGCTGCGGCTCCCACCGGTGCCGGGGCCGATCGGTGTCGAGTCGGTGTCGCCCTGCAACACGCGCACGTGCTCGATCTCGAGCCCGAGCTCGTCGGCGACGACCTGCGCGATCGTGGTCTCCAGGCTCTGGCCGTGGCTGGCGGCGCTGGTGAAGACGTCGGCCCGCCCGTTGTGGTTGATGCGAACGGTGGCGCCGTCGGTGGTCATCCAGCCGAACGCGGTCGACGTCGGCTCCGGGAACAGGCTCACGCCGATCCCGACCAGGCGCCCCTGCGCCCGCTGCGCGCGCTGCTGCTCGCGCAGTTGCTCGTAGTCGACCATCTCCGCCGCCTGCTCGAGGTTGGCGGCCGCGGTCATCTGGTCGTACACCATCCCGCTCGGCATCGCGTACGGGAGGTCCTCGTCGCGAATCACGTTGCGGCGGCGGAGCTCGAGTGGGTCGATCTCGAGTCGTGCCGCCAGGCAGTCCATCATCTGCTCGCGGGCAACGGTCTCGAACATCCACGGGCCGCGGTACGACCCCCGCCCCTGCGTGTTCGTGTAGACCGTCTGCGCGGAAGCGCCGAGCGCGGGGATCCGGTACGGACCGGGGAACACCATCGCGGAGAGGATCACCGCGCTGCCCATCGCCGCCGGGAAGGCGCCCGCGCTCTCGAGGAACTCGACCTTCGCCCCGAGCACGACCCCGTCGTCGTCGGCGGCGAAGGTCACCGTCGCCATGTCCTCGCGGCAGTGGTCGTCGCACATGAGGTTCTCGCGCCGGTCCTGGATCCACTTCAGCGTGCCGCGCAGCAGTCGACTGGCGAGCCCGACCGCGAGCTCTTCTCGACAGGGGTTCATCTTCAGGCCGAAGGAGCCTCCGACGTCGGGCATGATGACCCGCACCTGGCTGTCGTCGATGCCGAGCGCGCGCGAAAAGAAGCTGCGGACGCCGTGCGGGCCCTGGGTGGAGATCCACACCGTGAGCTGCCCGGACGGGTCCCAGCTGGCCAGGATGCCCCGGGGCTCCATCGGCACGGTCGCGTGCCGGTGCTGGCGAAAGGTCTCCGTGAGCACCACCGGCGCCGATGCCATCAGGGCGTCGAGGTCGGGCTGCTCCGCAGCAGGAATGCTGCCCTGGAGATTCGAGCCTTCTTCCGGGTGCACCACCGGTGCCCCGGGATCGAGCGCGTGCTCCACGTCGAACACCGCAGGCCGCGCGTCGATCTCGATCTCGATCGCGTCGACGGCGTCCTCGGCGATGTAGCGGGACTCGGCGACAACCATGGCAATCGGCTCGCCGACGAACCGGACGTCACCGTCAGCGAGGATGCGGAAACGGCGTTCGTGCGCGAGGGCACGCTCGTCGTCGACCAGCCAGTCCTGGGCGAGGTGGTTGAGGTCCGCAGCCAGCAGCACGGCCTTGACCCCGGGCATCGACGCGGCCGCGGTGATGTCGATCGACGTGATCTCACCGCACGGGATGTCGCTCCTCGCGAACGCGACGTGCAGCGTGTTCGACATCTTGATGTCGTCGACGTAACGACCATGACCCCTCAGGAACCGCTCGTCCTCCTGACGCGCGATCCGCTTCCCGACGAATCGGGTCGAGAGCGGCAACGTCGTCATGCGACTCCTTCCGGCGCGCGATCACCAGCACTTCGGGTGTGACGGTACCTTCGCCGTCCAACCGGCGATGTCACCACTTGGACGTGGAGCGGAACGTGGTCGCTACTTCGGGAACGGGTACGTCTTGGTCGAGCAGGTGAACTCCTCGAGCGTCTCCCATTGCGTGCCGTTGCTCTTGACCAGCGAGGTGCAGTAGGGAGCCTGCCGGTTCGAGCCGATGGGGTACACCGTCGGTCCGACGAAGTCCTTCAGCCCCCAGGTCATCTTCGACGAGGCCTTCCGGACGTTCTCGGGTGTGATCTTCGACTTGCCACCCTTGGCGACCTTCTTCAACGCCTGGATGAACATGTCGGTGGATCCGTAGCCGGCGATGACGCCGCTGTCGACCTTCTGGCCGGGCTTGACCTTCTCGACGTCGGCCTTCATCTGGTCGAGCGCCTTGATCCCGGTCGCGCTGATGTTGGCGTTGGCCGTAGTGGCCAGCGAGCCTCCGAACGGCTTGACCAGGATGTCGGTGTAGAGGCTGTGGTGGAAGATGCCGGTGAAGCCGCTCGACTGGAGCAGCCCGTAGATGGTCAGGCACGCGGTCCCCATGAAGCACCGGATCACGTCGGGGGCCTTGCCGTTGTCAGCGGTGAGGAGCTCCTGTACGTACGGCTGGTAGTCACCGACGGGCGGCGGCGGCACGATCGCCTTCGCGTACACCACGTCGAAGCCCGCCTTCGAGAATCCGATCTCGTTGGCCTTGATGGTCGTCTTGCCGGTGTCGGTGTCTTCGGCGAGGCCCGCGAACGTCGGGGCCTTCTTGCCGAGCTCGGCGGAGACGTACTTGTAGAGCTGGCCGCCGTAGTCGACCACCACGGTCGGCTCCGGGTTGACCTGACACGAGTTGAAGCCGAACCCCCACACGTCGGTGGTGATCTTCGGGTGGCAGTACGCCTTCTCGAAGCCCCAGCCGTAGAAGGGGACCTTGCTCTGCGCGAAGAAGTCGTACGGGTTGTGCGACGACGCGTCGCCGACGATCGCGAACACCTGCTCCTGGGTCACGAGGCGACGCGCCTCCGACAACGCGGTCGCGGGATCGTTCTTGTCGTCCGCGAAGCCGACGTACTCGATCTTCACGCCCTTGATCTCGTTGTCGTCGTTGAACCGCTGGATGCGCCCCTTCGCCCCGGGCTCGGCGCCGGCGAGCTGGGCCGGGTTGCCGATGCCGCCGACCTTGATGGTCGTGCCGTCGAACCCTCGCACCTGCGCGTTGGCTCCGCTGGCCTGTGCGACGACGAACACACTGCTGAGCAACGCGACGACCATGACCGCCGTCACGTGACGACGGACCTGCTGCTGACGAGAATGCACCGCGACTCCCCCCGGATTCACGACCCCCTGACCGCGGTCACACTAGACATGAGGGACGCGCACGCGTGGTCGGTCGCGCCGACCCGTTCGCGTCATGCGACGTCGTCGACCGCGCGCGCGTCGTTCAGGGGATGGCGACAGGAAGAGACTCGTAGCCGCGATTGTCCGCGTGGTACATGAACTTCGCGTTGTCGAGATCGGCTTCCCACTCCGGGAAGCGCTTGAGCAACTCTTCGAGCACGATGCGGGCTTCGAGACGCGCGAGCGCCTGGCCCAGGCAGTAGTGCGGGCCGAAGCCGAACGCGAGGTGATGGTCGAGGTCGCGCCGGACGTCCAACCGGTCGGGATCGGTAAAGTGCCGTTCGTCGCGGTTCCCGGAGGGCGTCAGCGTCACCATGCTGCTCCCGGCCGGTACCACCTGTCCGTAGTACTCGACGTCCTGCACGACGTAGCGACAGTTCTGCAGCGTGTTGGGCTCCAAACGCAGGATCTCCTCGACGGCGTTGGGTACGAGCGACGGATCCTCGACGAGCAACCGTCGCTGGTCCGGATGCTCGCTCAGCAACTTGCCCATGAAGCCGATCAGGACCCGCGTGGTCTCGTTTCCGGCGGCGGCGATGATGTTGACGTAGGCGAGCAGCTCGTCGCGGCTCAGCCGTCGCAGTTCACCGTGCTCGTTCTCGAACTCCGCGTTCAGGAGCTGGGTCATGATGTCGTCGGACGGATGCTCGACCCGCCAGTCGATGTAGTCGGCGAAGATCGCGCCGCTCAACGCGCTGGCGTCGTGATTCTCGTCGTCCGCGCGCTGCCCGTAGAAGTGGTCACGGATGGTCGCCTGGTCCGACTCCGGGATGCCGACGAGCATGCTGATCACGCGCATCGGCACCTCGGAGCCGACGTCGGTGACGAAGTCGAACCCGCCCGCACCCACGAGGGGATCCAGCAGCTTGACGCAGAGCGCCCGGATCTCCGGCTCGAGTTCTCCGATCCGACGCGGCGTGAACATCCGGGAGAGCAGTGCACGATGAATCCCGTGGGTCGGCGGATCCTCGAAGATCAGCGTGCCCGGCGGGATCTCCATGCCCCCCTTCAAGAGGTCGAGCGTGACACCCTTGCGGGAGACGAAGACCTCCCGGTTCACCAGCGTGCGCTCGATGTCCTCGAACCGGCTGACCGCGTAGAAGTCGTGCTGCTCGCTGTAGTAGAGCGGCGCCTCGTCACGCATTCTCCGGAACAGCGCGTGCGGGTCGAAGATGGTGTCGCGGTCGTACGGGTCGTAGACCAGGTCGCTCGTCGTGTCGGTCGAAGTCACGTTCCACCTTCCGTCGCGTGTCGACTGTACCGCCAAGTTCGTTTGACGTCCTAGGAAGTTCAGTACCGCATGTAGCCGCCGGAGTCCACGTTCAGCGTCTCGCCCGTGACGTACCGGGCCCGGTCACTGGCCAGGAACGCCACGGCCTCGGCGATGTCGTCGGCGTGGGGGAGCTCGCCCAACGGGTTCCGTGCGGCCTCGGCCGCGACCATCTCGGGGTGCAGCACGTCGGCGAAGCGGGTCCCGCGCACGAAGCCCATCGTGACGATATTGCAGCGGATGCCGTATGGGCCGCCCTCGTGGGCGCACGACCGCATGAGCGCGTTCAGGCCGCCCTTGCTCACGGTGTACGGAGACTCGAGGCCCTTCCCGCCGTTGTCGGGTGCGACGCTCGAGATGGCGACGATCACGCCGCCACCCGCGTCGCGCATCTGGAGCATCGCCACCTTGGTGAGGTACCACGGGCCATTGAGGTTCGTGTCCATGACCCGCGCCCATTCCTCCGGCGGATACGTGAAGATCGGGCCCTGGACGTTGTAGGCCGCGTCGTGCACGAGGATCCCGATCGGGCCCAACTCGGCCGCGACCGCGGCGGCGACGGCATCGATCGACGCGGGATCCGTGACGTCCAGCACCTTGCCCACGACACGCACGCCCGGCGGCGCGCCCGCCGCGAGTTCGGCAGTCACCCGCTCGACACGCCCCGGGTGCACATCGGTGACGACGGTGTGCGCGCCCCCGGCGCAGAGTCGCGCCGCGGTCGCTCTTCCGATCCCCTGGCCTGCCGATCCGGTGACGAGCGCAACTCGGCCACGGAACTCGTTCTCCGCCATCGGATCAGCTCTCCTCTCGCGCCGTGCCACCGAAGGCCGGGTCGGTCACCGACAGTACGCACGATCTGGGTTCGCCGCGTTCGTCAGTTGCTCAGGTGATGACGTGCGCTGTCGCACGCGTCGATGCAGCTCGCAGGGCGCCGACCCACGGGGGGGGGCGGGCGTGGGCCGGCGCCCGCGAAGTGTCGGGGCACTCAGGTCCTCGCGCCAACCCGCACGAGGTCGCCGCGCACCATCGTCTGGACCTCCCCGCGGAGGCAGTGAAGTATGTTCCGCGAGTGACCTCCGCTGCCACGGTGTCCGGTTCCCGACGACGCGCCGCAGCACGCACGGATGCCGACTGATCGTCGAATGGAGTCAATGGTGCAACCGGGATTGAAACTGGACGGGCGAGTCGCGATCGTCACCGGCGCGGGCTCGAGTGGCCCCGGGTTCGGGACGGGAAAGGCCATCTCGGTGCTGTTCGCCCGAGAAGGCGCCCGCGTCGTTCTGGTCGACAAGTACGAGGAGCGCGCCAAGGAGACCCTCGCCTTGATCGAAGACGAGGGCGGCGAAGCGACGATCGTCACCGCCGACCTCGCGGAGATTGCCGTGTGCCAACAGGTCGTCGACGAAGCCGTCGCGCGCTACGGCACGGTCGACATCCTCGTCAACAATGCCGCGATCGCATCATCGACGGGGATCCTCGACACCACACCCGAGCTCTATCAGCAGGTCGTCTCGGTCAACCTCACCGCGCCATTCATGTTGACCAAGGCGGTGATTCCGATCATGCAGCGCGCGGGTGGCGGTTCCATCGTGAACATCACCTCGATCGCGGCGATGCGGGGATCGGGCGGCGGCGGGCAGACGGCCTACGCCGCGGCCAAGGCAGGCCTCATGGGGCTGATGATCGACGTCGCCGACGCCTTCGGCAAGCAGGGGATCCGAATCAATTGCGTCGCACCCGGGATCATCGACACCCCCATGCGGACGCAAGCGATGCTCCAAGCGGGTGTCGATCCCAAGGAAATCGACCTGTCGTTCAAGACATCCCTCGGCATCGAAGGAGACGCATGGGACATCGCCCGCGCCGTCCTGTTCCTTGCCGGACCTGACGGTCGCTACGTCACCGGTGTCCTGATCCCCGTCGACGGCGGCGTCACCGCGAGATCGCACTGACCCGACGTTCGGCGCATCGTCGAGCCGCCGTCGACCGCGATCACCTGACCGTTGACGTACTCGCCGTCGTCCGACGCCAGGAACGCCACCATCGCGGCGATGTCATCGGGCTTCCCGACCCGTGGACCTTCTGGGACGGCTTCCAAACCCTCCCGATACCCTCGAAACCATTGCGGGACCAGGGGTCGAGCGCTCCCGAGACGCTCACAAAGAGCCCTCGCAGCAGCCTGTCTGCTCCCCCACCACTTCCGAATCCGACGTTCAAGAGGTTCCGGGACGGCTTTCAAACCCCGCGCTGGCGACTGTCACGCCGCCGTCGCCGCGGCCGCCACACCGAGTGCAGCGTCGCCTCTCGGCTGTCGACGTCGCCGACATCTGCGCGCACTACGTCAGCGGGTGCTCGATCGACGAGCTGGCCCGGTCCCACCACGTCAACCGCTCAACGGTCATCAAGCATCTTGACCAGCACGGCGTGCCCCGCCGCCGCGTGGTTCGCAAGCTGACCGACGCCCTCGTCGCCGAAGCGGCAGCCAGGTACCGCGACCGCCAATCCTTGGCGACCGTGGCCGATGAGTTCAATGTCGACACCCGGACCTTGGGTCGAGAGTTCCGCAAGGCCGGCGTCCCGATCAGACCACGGCGAGGATGGACCTACTGATCTCCAGGTCGGCCCGCTCACCCGCCCTCAGGGGCGGGCTGAGATCAATAGCCTCCGCCGAGCACAGATCGCCGGCGATGGGCGGCCCTTCCCACTCGGTGGCGGCGTCGTTCCGTGCAACACGCGCTCACTTCAGGCGACTGCGCAGGACGGCACATCTCGCGTCACGGACCTGCAGCTCGTGATCAGCGACTCGGTGTGGCTACGACGGGCAGTCAGGCGGTGTCGACGACGATGTTCAGGGGCACCTCACCCGGGACGTCGCCGGCGAGCACGGCAATTGCGTGGCCGACCTCCTCGAGCCGGAACTCGTGCGTCTGCATCTTCTCGAGCGGGAAGCGACCGCTCGCGATGAGGGCGATCGCCCGGCGGTAGTGGTCGGCGCCGGTGCCGAGCACACCCTTGAGCGTCACCTGCTTCATGGTGATGCGATCGATGGGGAACCCATCGACGTCGCGGTGCTTGAGACCCGCGACCACGATGGTGCCCGCCGGTCGGACCAGCGTGACGGCGTCGCGCACCGCCTGGGCCGACTCGGGGGTGGTGTCGATCACGACGTCGACGCCCGCACCCCCGGTCGCTCGTTCCACCGTCTCGACGAGGTCCTGCTCCTCGATGTCGACCGCCAAGTGTACGCCGAGCTCTTCCGCGATCCGGAGCTTCGGCGCGTCGCGGGTGAGGCCGGTCACCGCGACGAACGAGGCGCCCGCTGCGAGTGCCGCCACCGCGCAGCCGATCCCGCGCTGGCCGCTCCCGAGCACCACGACGTTGTCGCCGAGGCTGACTCCCCCGGCGTCCACCGTCCACTTGATGGAGCCCCCGAGGGCATTGAACAGCGCGGCGAGCCTGGGCGATACGTGCTCGGGCACCGGGTAGAGGACGGTCTGGCTCGTCGCGAACAGGTGCGTCGCGAACCCACCCCAGAGGCCCGGCGCGCGCGAGAGCGGAATCATCGCGTAGTTGTTGCGTACGCCCGTCTGACCTCCAGTGCAGAGCTCGCCCAGGCCCTCGAGGCAGTAGCGGCACGCGCCGCAGCGCATGAACGGATCGACCGCGACGCGGTCGCCGACGGCCAGACCGAACCGGCCTGCCATCGCGGCGCCGATCTCCTCGACGACTCCCACCGGTTCGTGACCGCGGATGACCGGATAGTCGCCGCCCGTCATGTTGAGCATGCCGACATCGCTGCCGCAGATGCAGCACGCCTCCACGCGGATCAGGGCTTCGTCGGGGCCGACCGCGGGCTTCTCGAGGTGGCGCAGCTCCATGGCTCCGGGCCCGGTCTGCACCATGCCTCGGACGTCACTGGCAGTCATCGTCCGTCAACTCCTCTCGCTGGCGCGGCCCTTCGATCTCGGTGATTCGCGGTGCGGCCGGGGACTCATGCCCCCGGCCGCACGTGGCCGATCCCGCTGCAGGCAGTGCGAACCGCTCAGTTCTTCGCCTGCTTCAAGGTCGGCGGGTACTGCTTCGTCGAGCAGGAGTAGGGAACCTGGATGGTCCACGAGACCCCATCGCTGGAGCTGACCTGGGCACACGACGGATAGGTCATCACCGTGGCCTGCGGGTACTGGGTCGGGCCCTGGAGCCCCTCGATCGACCACTTCATCGTGGAGGCCACCTTCTGCACGTTCTCGGGCGTGATGTTGCTCGCACCCTTGGCCGCCACCTGCTTGAGCGCGGCGATGAACATGTCGGTGGACGCGTACCCGTACTCGGTCGGCAGGTCGACCTTCTTGGACAGGCCCGCCTGGAACGCGTCGAGGTCGGCCTTCATCTGGTCGATCCCCGGCGTACTGAGCGACATGTTGTTGGTCTGGTTCGCGATCACGCTGCCCGCCATCGCCTTCACCAACACGTCGCTGTACAGGCCGTTCGAATAGATCCCCTTGTAGCCCTGCGCGCTGAGCAGGTTCCACATGTTGATGCACTCGGTGCCGCCCACGCAGTTGATCGCGTCGGGCTGCGCGCCGTTCTTCCCCCCGCTGATCACCTGGTTGGCGTACGGCGTGTAGTCGTTCACGGTCGCGATGTTCGACGGGATGATGTTCTTCGCCGCGGTCACGTCGAAGCCGGTGCCTGTGGCCGCGATCGTGAAGACGCGGATCCCGTTTCGGCCGCTGTCGCTGTCCTGGCCGAAGAGTGCCAGCGTGGGGTGCTTCTTCCCCGTCTTCTTGCTGACGTACTCGTAGAGGGCGTGGTAATTGTCGCTCACCTTCGACGGGGTCTGCGGCTGGACGCAGCCCTGGATCGAGAAGCCCCAGAGCTTCGTCGAGGGCTTCGTGCTGCAGTAGCTCGAGTCGAAGCCACCGCCGAAGTAGGGCACGTGCTGCTGCGCGTAGTAGTCGGTCGGGTTGGTGATCGACACGTTGCCGACGATGGCGAAAACGCCGTCTTGGGTCACGAGTCGACGCAGCTCGGAGAGCGTGGTCGCCGGGTCGCGCTGGTCGTTCGCGAACTCCGTGTACTTGATCTTGATGCCCTTGATCTCGTTCGTGTCGTTGAACCGCTTGATCCGGGCCTCCGCGCCAGGACCTGCGCCCGAGAGCTGGGCCTTGTATCCAATCTGCCCAACGGTGACCGTGCTTCCGTCGAAGCCACGCACTGATCCCACCGCGCCGGCGCCGCCGACACCGATCGCCGCCGTGATCAGCGCGAGGACTCCGCCGACCAGCACGGAGCGAGCCCGACCACTCGTCTTCGCATACACGGGTTCCCCTGGTGGTCGAGCGTCGCCCATTCGCGGCCTGGAGCCACAGATGGTGGCCAGCCGCGGTTTACTTCAGCTGCGGAAGCACTTTACGGTGAGCGCACGAGCGCAGTCAACCTGCGTGTTGTGTGGCTCGTTCATGGCGAAGCCCGATGACGAGACGCTCGAGCGCGTCGATCGAGCGGACAAGGTGCGCCAGCTCCTCCCGGGGGAGCGCCGCGAGCTTCTCGTCGAACCACCTGAGGTACTCGGCCCGCCAGATGGCGTGCTGCTCGACGCCGCGTCTGGTGAGTCGCACGCGGCAGACGCGCCCGTCGACGGGATCGGCCAACCGCTCGACGAGGCCGCGATGCTCGAGTA
The DNA here is from genome assembly GCA_963725775.1 of uncultured Actinomycetes bacterium. Lineage (GTDB taxonomy): Bacteria > Actinomycetota > Acidimicrobiia > IMCC26256 > DASPTH01 > DASUAS01. Next base: position 301,912 of record CAVRZT010000002.1, on the reverse strand, counting down.
CACCGACCAACCGGGTGATGGTCGGCGCTGCAACCCCTTCCAGCGCGGCGAGTTCACTGAGCGTGGCGTCCTCATGCGCCTCGATCGTCGAGAACAGAGACGCGACGGGCATCGGCAACCCGGAGGGATTCTGCTCGCGCACGAACCTGGAGAGCCGCACGAAGATCGTCTGCAGCCGACTCGCGTCGGTTTCGTCGAGCTTCTTCCTGGTGGTCGCCATCTCCGCAGTATGGCGCGCGGCGGTCTGCCGCACCTCGGGCGACAGGCCGAGATGGGCACTGTTGCGTTGGCACGGGACAGCCGCAGGTGTCTGCGATAGTTCGGGTTCCGGTCTAGATCGTCTGGGCGAGCTCGTTGAATGCAGACTCGACGCGCCGGTGGGATCGCGCTTGGACGCCGAGGTCGTAGTGGCCTCGACGGAGGTTCTGCATGAACGCATGGCCCGTGATGACCACCTGTGCGGTGTGATCACATTTCAGTCCGCGCATCGGTCGCAACCGGGCCTTGAGGCGGCCATGGTCAGCTTCACTCCGATTGTTCGCGTGCTTCGTCGTGTCATGGAACCCGGTGGGGATCAGCTCCTCGACAACCGCTCGCAGCGTCCAGGCGCGGTCAGTGACCACTTCGGACGGTGCGCCGTGAACTCGCAGTGCTCTCGTGAAGAACTGCCGCGCGGCCGAGGCGTCGTGCCGCGGCAACCACGTACACGTCAACGATCTGGCCATGCTGGTCGATCGCCCGGTACACGTAACGCCATCGGCCCGCGACCTTCACGCACATTTCGTCCACGAACCAACGAGCGCCCACCGAATGGCGACAGGGATGGGCCGCGTCCACGAGAAGCGGCGTGAACCGCTGCACCCGGCGATACAGACGCTGGTTCTTGGGCTCGCGGCACAGAAGGTCGTGTTCATCGCGAGTGGCAGCGTCGCTCTGCTGGCTGACCTGGTCCACAACTTCGGCGACCCCTTAGGACCTGAGCGGATAGGGCTTACGTTGGGCTCCATCGGTCGCGCCAGGTGAGGAGTCTGCCGACGATGAGGATGGTGGTCGCGAGGCAGAGCGTGGCGGTAGCGGGAGCGGCGGTCGGTGTTGCGCCACAGTTGGCCGTATTTGGACCACCAGGTGTTGGTCGCTTCGACGATCCTGTGGGTGCCGAATACTCGTCCGGTCCGGTGACCTGGTGTTTCGCGTCTCGATTCAAACGGCTCATAGCTGATGTCGATCAGGCTGAAGGGACTGCCCCGAGTTCGGTTGCGATCGGGGTTTGAAAGAAGCGACGAACAGATTTGAGCGACCGGACACGCGAAATGGCGTGTGACCTGCGGAAACGTTGTGATTTGGCAACGACCCGTGGACCTTCTGGGACGGCTTTCAAACCCCCCTCTTGCGACCGACACACGCCGTCGCCGCAACCACCCCGCCAGGTACAGCGACGGCTCTCGACGTCCGACGTTGACGACATCTCGGCGCGTTACGTCAGCGGGAGATCGATCGACGAGCTGGCCCGGTCACACCACGTCAACCCCACAACGATCATCAAGCATCTCGATACGCAAGGGGTTCCCCGCCGACGAGTGGTCAGGAAGATGACCGACACCCTGGTTGCCGACGCGGCAGCGATGTACCGCGACGGCCACTCCCTGGCGACCGTGGCCGACGAGTTCAAGGTCGACACCAGGACCCTGGGTCGAGAGTTCCGCAAGGCCGGAGTCCCAATCAGGCCACGGCGAGGAGGGACCTACTGACCTCCGAGCCAGCCCCTCACCGGCCTTTGGAGCAGGCCGACATCGAGAGGCGCGGCAGTGATGCGCTTCCTGATGGAGTGAGCTGTTGCAGCCTCCAGCGGTACAAACACCCAATCTGGGTCTCGTCCGCTGGCCGAAGATCGAGTTGACCACCGAGTCGGTGAGCCCGGTGTTCCTGGAATGCGGGTCAGGTGGTGGCCGGGAGGCCGCTGTCGTGCTGGGCGGTGAGGACCTCGGCCGACACGGGCCGGCTCAGGTCGTGGAGGTCGGCCACCAAGTCGACGAGCAAGTCGTCGACAGTGACCATCCCAACGAACTGCTCACCGCGCACCACAGCGAGCCGCCGTAGAGCGTGTGTCCGGAAGAGTGCGAAAGCATCATGCAGGTCGGCGTCGGCGTCGATGGTGACCACTGGTGCGGTCATGACCGCGTCGACCCTCGCGTCGGCAGGCAACCCAAAGGCGAGCCCGCGGCGAACGAGATCACGGTCGGTGACGATGCCGACCAAGCGGTCCCCCTCGATGACGGCCAGCGAACCGACGCCGGCCTGCTCCATGATCGCCGCGGCGTCACGGATTGTGTGCTGCGGCTCGATTCCAACGCCGGAACGGCGCACACCATCGATCGTTCGCACGGTTCCTCCTTGCTTGTCGCGTCTACTTACGTGGATGAGGCCGTCGCGTGCTCGAAGTGCTCAAGGCTGGCGTCCACGCCGGGGAAGAACAGGGTCTCGTGGCCCGTGTCGCCCCATCGCACCAGGAACGGAGGCCCCCCGTCCTTGCCCCGCACTTCGAGCACCTCGCAGTCGCGGTTTGATTCACCGACGCGATGGCCCTGGATCACGATGCGATCACCCACGCTTGCGTGCATGGCATCCTCCCTCGGTCGTGAAGTCATTGTCGACGACACGGCGCGTGTTGGGTAGGGCCGAACGTCACGGCCGATTCGTAATGGAGTGGCGTCGGTGCGTGCGCCCGGACATTCTCGGAGCTCACGCGCCCGCTGCCGACTCCGTCCAGACCCCAAGGTCCCGGCACTCGCTGTTCGTCGCTTGGGTCTGCGGGCTTGGTGATGAGTGAGGTGCGCCGACGAGGCTCGGGTCGGGCCGAGGACCTTTGCCCCTCGACGGATCCAAGCTCGAGGCCGATGATCAGACCAAGCAACGCTAGGGAGGTCGTTATGAAGGTGCACAGCGACAGCAGGGTCTGGACCATCGAGCTGGTCATCGATGAGAGCGCCGACGTCACCGAGGCGAAGGCGCTGCTGCGCGTGAAAGATCGAGAGCTCGGCGGATGGGGACGTGCCCGGCGCGCACCTCAGGATCCAGATCGACCTCATATCGGCGAGGAGCTCGCAGTGGCCCGCGCGCTCTCCGACCTTTCCCACCAACTCGTCGATGCTGCCGCGGCCGAGATCGAGGAGTTCGAGGGCCACCGTGTGAACGTGCACCTCTAATCCCCGAACTCACGGGCGTGCGAGACGGAGGGGCACGATGCCCCAACAACGAAACGACTCCAGGCAAGCTGACGACGAAGCCACCAGAGTGGAACTGCGCGCGGACGGCGAGCCTGTCACCGAGGCAGCGGGGACCGAGGCAGGGTGGGCCGGGCGAGCCGCCAATCCGTCTCCCGGCTGACGAGAGCCTCAGCGTGCACCCATTGACCGCGGACGAACCGGATGCGGAGCTCCTCGACATCGGCGATGACGCGCTCGAGCTCCTTGCCCCCCGTTGCAGCCGCACACGAGCCTGTCCCCATGAAGGGGGAAGCGATGATCCCGCTGATGCAGGTCATCCGCGAGCGACGATCGGTGCGTCGATACACGACCGAACCGGTCGACGACGCGATCCTCGACGAGCTCCTCGAGGCGGCAATCTGGGCACCGAGCGCGGTCAATGCCCAACCATGGGCGTTCGGCATTATCCGCGGCCGTGCGTTCCTCGCCCGCTATGCCGAGTCCGCCAAGGCGATCTACCTCACTGATCCGCCCGTCTCAGAACTCGCGGTGACACCTGAGCCTGTGCTCCGGCACCTGCGTGAGGTGCTCGCCCAGCCCGGTTACGACGTGTTCCACGGCGCAAGCGTCGCGACGGCGATGAGCTCGTGCTCGCGGCGTAGCCGGATCTTCAGGACCTGACTCGTGGCCCGGCTCGGTATTGCGATCGTTCGTGAATACGAACGTGGCGTGGTCTTCCGTTTCGGGAAGATCCGCAAGGTGCGCAATCCCGGGATCCGTTTCATGATCCCGTTGGTCGACAACATGATGAAGGTCAGCCTGCGCACGATCACGAAGCCGATTCAATCGCAGCAGATCATCACGAGAGACAACGTCTCCATCGGCGTCGCTGCGGTTGCCTACTACCGGCGGGTCGATCCGGTGAAGTCCATCGTCGAGATCGAGAACGTGAGCTCGGCCATCGATCAGATCGCGCAGACCACGGTGCGCAACGTGGTGGGGCGATCCACACTCGATCGGGTGCTGAGCGACACCGAGACGATCAACGAGTCGATCAAGGAGATTCTCGACACGACGAGCGAGCGTTGGGGTGTGTTGGTGCAGCTCGTCGAGCTCAAGGACATCGAGCTTCCCGAGACGATGAAGCGGGCGATGGCGCGCGAAGCGGAAGCAGAGCGCGAGAAGCGGGGCAAGATCATCGCGGCCGAGGGTGAGGCGCTCAGCGCGGGCAAGCTGGCGGAAGCGGCCGATGTGATGCTCGACCATCCGATCGCGTTGCAGCTGCGGAACCTTCAGGTGCTCGGGGAGATCGCGGTCGAGCACAACTCGACCATCGTCTTTCCTGCGCAGTTCCTCGACAGCGTGCGCACCCTGAACCAGTTCATCGAGGGCGAACCCGCGATCCACCCGCGCAAGTTCGATGCACGGCACGCGGGCCGACGCGTCGATGTTGAGGACTGCGCTCTCGACCGCCAGCGGCGAACCGCTCGGTTTCCGAGATGATCTTCGGCTCTGGCCTCGGTCGCGCGGGGCTTGCAGAGCGCGGCTGGGCGAGGGTCGCACGACCGGAGCTGAACTCGGCGAATCGAAGGGGATGGAATGAAGACGCTGATCGTGTGTGTGTCGGTATCGCACACCAACACGAAGAAGGTTGCTCGTGCCATGGCCGAGATCCTCGATGCCAGCGTCGTCGAGCCCGAGGATGTCGATCTCGCCACGATCGGCGATTACGACTTTGTTGGCTTCGGCTCTGGCATCTATTTCATGGCGTTTCACTCGCGCCTGCGGCACCTGGTTCGCAGCCTTCCTGACGCCACGAACCAGAAGGCGTTCGTGTTCTCGACGAGCGGTAGCCGCGAGCCGCCGCGTTGGGGGTACACACGACGGCTTCAGGACCAACTCGTCGCCAAGGGCTACGACGTTATGGGATCGTTCTCGTGTCGCGGTTTCGACACGTGGCTGCCGTTGCGGCTCTTCGGTGGGATCAACAAGGGGAAGCCCGATGCTGCGGATCTTGAGCGAGCCCGAGCCTTCGCGCGAACCCTCATCAATCCAACCGTGCCACCGACCACGTAGCCCGTTGCCCAAAGTCGAAGCTGAAACTCCTCGGGAAATACGGCGCCAGGACACGCCGAAGTGCCTGAGCGACCGGACACGCGAAATGCCGTGTGACCTGCGCAAACGTTGTGATTTTGACAACGAGTGGACCTTTGGGGACGGCTTTCAAACCCTTCCGACACCTTGGAATCCCTTGCGGTACAAGGGGTCGAGCGCGCCCGCGAGGCTCATGCGGAGCCCGCGAAACAGGCGATCTGCTCCCCCACCGGCCCCGAATCCGACGTTCAAGAGGTTCCGGGACGGCTTTCAAACCCTTCGCCTCGCCCGGTGCAGCGACGGCTCTCGCCTGCCGACGTCAACGACATCTGCGCGACCTATGTCAGCGGGACCTCGATCGACGCGCTGGCCCGATCGCACGGAGTCAACCGGACCACGATCATCACCCATCTCGACCAGCACGGCGTGCCCCGCCGCCGAGTGGTCAGAAAGATGACCGACGCCCTCGTCGCCGAGGCCGCAGTCGAATACCTCGACGGCCACGCCCTGGCGATCGTGGCCAACAAGTTCAACGTCGCGATCAGGACCCTACGCCGCGAGTTCAGCAAGGCCGGTATCGCCACCAGGCCGCGCCAAGGATGGACCTACTGACCTCCAGGGGGGCCGCTCACCCAGCACCCGAAGACACGCCCAAGTAGAGGGGTGGGCCGACCGCATAACGATGCCGGATCTGGCGCGGCGCATCGACGCGGAAGCGGTGTCGTTATGTGCGGCTTGATCGTGAGTTGGGTGTTCGGCCGATGGCGGTGCGGAGGGGAGTCGACATTTGGGCTGCTGGTCGGAAGGACTGGAGGGGTTCAGGGGTTTTCTCGGTCGTCGTCGATGAGTGAGAAGTACCCCTCGTCTTCTTGGGCGAAGTGGAGGCGGAGGACGGCGTCGAGGCCGTAGAGCACTCGGCGCAGCTCGGGGATGTCCTCTTCGGTGGGTCCGCTGGCGGGGAGGTCGTCGATGAGATGGCCTAGCCGTCGGGCGAGGTGGATGATCTCGGCGTGGCCGCGGCTCATTGTGCCGGTCGGGTCCTCGCCGCCCAGCGTCTCGGCGAGGATCGGGTAGAGCTCGGTGTCCTCGGCTGCTTCGTGGGGGAGGAGGTCGTCGTCGAGGAACGTGCGTGCTCGTTGCAGGACCGCGAGGGCTTCCGAAGGGGGGACGGTGCCGAGCGCGTCGGCGGCGGTGCGGATGCGGTCGAGGCCGTTGCGGAGCAGGTCGTGTTCGCCGCTGAAGCGCAGGCCCAGTTCGGCTTGGGGACCCTCGAGGTGCACGTAGGCCGGTGCTTCGATCGCTACACGTAGCGCGTTGAGGATGACTGCGATGTCGATCGCTTCTTGGAGGAGCGCGCCGTAGGCAGCGGGGAGTAGCCCGACGGCCGCCGCGCCCATGGCCAGCAGTGAGAGGCCCATGCCGACCACGACGCTTTGGCGGGCGATCTCGAGGGCGCGTTTCGATGTGTGGATCGCGTCCGCCGAGGCGGTCGAGGCGATCGACGTTGAGCACGACGTCGGCGGTCTCGGAGGTCGCGGTGGAACCGCGGACGCCGAGCGCGACGCCGACGTCGGCCGCGGCGAGCGCGGGTGCGTCGTTCACGCCGTCACCCACCATGATCGTCGGGCCGTTGCGTCGCTCCACGAGCACCGCGTCGACCTTTTCGCCCGGGGTGCGTTCGGCGAGTACCTCGTCGACGCCGGTGACCGCGCCGACCATCTCGGCGATCTCGGAGCGGTCGCCTGTCACCAGGACCATGCGTCGGATGCCGGCCCGGCGCAAGTTTCGCAGCGTGCGAGCCGCGTCAGGACGGACGGGGTCGTCGAGGAAGAGCGCTCCTGCGGTGTTGCCGTCGATGCCGACGAACACGGTGGTGGACCCGTCGAGTTCGGCGCGGCGTCGGATCCCGTGCACCCAGTCGGTAGGCGGGCCTTCGGCGACCCACGACCGCCGGCCGATCCGTACCTCGTGACCGTCGACGGTGCCGCGGATCCCGGCGCCGGCTTCCTCGTGTACGCCGGTGGGCAGCGTGAGGGTTCGCCCGGCCGCGAGTGCGGCGTGCACGATGGCCGAGGCGAGCACGTGGGGCGACACCTGGTCGAGTGAGCCCGCGGCGAGGAGCAGGTCGTCGCGATCCCACGCTGCGCCTGGTGCGATCACGACGTCGGCCAGCGCCGGGACACCGCGTGTGATGGTGCCGGTCTTGTCGAAGAGGAGCACCTCGCCGCGCGCGAGGCGTTCGAGGGCACCCCCGTCCTTCACGACCACGCCGCGCGCCGCGCAGCGCGACATGCCTGACACGATCGCGATAGGTGCGGCGAGCAGCAGCGGGCACGGGGTCGCGACCACGAGGACCGCGACCGCACGTTCAGCGACTCCAGAAAGCGCCCACGCGACGGCGGCCACCGCGAGCGCGAGAGGCACGAACCACAACGCGTACCGGTCGGCGAGGCGCACGAATGGCGCCTGCTCGGCGCGGGCCGATTCGACCAGGCGCACGACTCCGGCATAGGTGCTCTCGGCCGCCGTGGTCGTCGCGCGCAGATCGAACGGGCCACCCGCGTTGACCACACCACTCCGCACCGCGTCGCCCGCAGCGCGGGTGACGGGCAGCGCCTCGCCGGTCAGGGCCGACTCGTCAAGCACCGCATCGCCGCGTTCAACACGACCGTCAACCGGAACCACTTCGCCGGGACCGACGAGAAGCAAGTCACCAGGTCCCACAGCCCCGAGCGGCGGCGTCGTGAGCTGACCATGCTCGTAACGACGCACCGCCCGGGGAGTCCGCGCGAGGAGCGCACGAAGCTCGCGCTCCGCGCGGCCCGCGGCTCGTTGCTCAAGCACCCGACCCGTGCCGAGCATCACGGTCACCAGCGTGCCCGCGACGTACTCACCGACGAGAAGCGTTCCCGCAAGCGCGATGACAGCCAGCACATCGACGCCGGGACGACCAGCGCGGCAAACTCGCCACCACCCAGACCATCGCGGCGACAAACCCGAGCACGGTGGTCGAGGCCCACAAAGCATCGGCCACATCGTGCGCGCCGAATACCCACGCGACCACACCAGCGACCAGACCCGCCGTGGCGACGCCGACGAAGACCTCGGCAGCCAAGAACGGTCGACGCGCGTTCTTCTTCGGCGCTGCATCCGTCATCAGAGTCCCCTAGTCCGGCGCTGCTGCTGATCCGATCATCGTGAACCGCCAACTCTGCCGCCAGAGGCATCGGTCCTTGCGGTGCCCCGAACCTTCCCAGCTATGGCAGGAAACCCGCGACGCGAAAGCCGTGGAGTGAGGTCGCAGCGACCTTCGCCGGGGCCAAAGCCCCAGGTTTGATGGTCAGAAACTGGACTTCGGGAGCACTGATGATCTGCTCTTCGGGAGGCATCGGCAATCTATGGGCGCGCCAGACGGGCAGCGGGGAGACCGTTCGGGTGCCGCTCCCGAATGGGCTGTGGCTCGCATGTCATGCTCTGCGGGTGACGGCCGCGGTGTGCTGCGATGAGGTGACGAAACGCTTCGGCGCGACGTTGGCGATCGATCGGTTGTCTCTCGAGGTGGAGACGGGTGAGGTGCTTGGCTTTCTCGGACCGAATGGTGCGGGGAAGTCGACGACGATCCGCATGTTGGTCGATCTGTTGCGTCCTTCGGCCGGGTCGGTGCAGGTGTTGGGGTCTGATCCGAGGCGTGCGGGTTCGCGGTTGCGGCGCCGCATTGGGTATCTCCCCGGGGATCTTTCCTTGTACGACAAGCTGACCGGCGTACAGGTGTTGACCTATCTGATGCATCTGCGTGGTAGTCACGACATCTCCCACGGCCAGGAGCTCGCCGAACGGTTCGCCTGTGACCTGTCGAAGCCGGTCGGGGCGTTGTCGCGAGGGAACCGCCAGAAGCTCGGAATTGTTCAGGCGTTCATGCATCGCCCGGAGCTGCTCGTGTTGGATGAGCCGACGAGTGGTCTCGATCCGATCATGCAGCGCGAGTTCCGTTCGTTGTTGCGAGAAGTGCGCGCTGATGGCGCGACGGTGTTTCTTTCCTCGCATGTACTGGCAGAGGTGCAGCGTGCAGTGGACCGTGTCGCGATCATTCGCGCCGGACATCTAGTCGCGGTGGACCACGTTCGTGAGATCGAGGCGAAGGCGCTGCGCGTGGTCGAGATACGTTTCGGTGGCCCCGTAGAGGCGGAGTCATTCGAGGGGCTTGCGGGTGTGCGCTCCGTGACGGTGGAGGGCGATTTGCTGCGCGCGTCGGTCGCCGGATCCGCTGATGCGCTCGTGAAGGCCGCGGCAGTATTCGAAGTGGAGAACATCGCGGGCCATGAAGCCGACCTCGAAGACGTGTTCCTCGCCTACTACGACAGTGCGGCAGAAGATGAAGACCCGTGATTGACGAACTTGCGTTTCGTTCCGTCTTCGCCAAAACGTTGTGGGAACGTCGCCACGGACTGTTCTTCTGGAGTCTCGGTGTGGCCGTCCTCGTCGTCGCCGTGTTGTCCGCTTGGCCGTCCGTGCACGACGAGTACGCCAAGCTCGTGCAGAACTATCCGGAGGCACTCCTCGCGTTCCTTGGGGTCGACAAGGCCGGACTTGCTTCGGCGCCCGGATACCTCCAAGCCGAGCTGTTCGGTCTCATGGTGCCGCTCACGTTCGTGGGCTATGCGATCGCGGCTGGCTCCGCCACCGTCGCAGGCGAGGAGGAACGGGGCACCCTCGAGATCCTCTTGACCCAGCCGATATCTCGAACTCGCGTCGTGCTCCAGAAGTACGCCGCTGCGCTCACCTCACTGGCGATCCTCGCCGTCGCGTTCGCCGTGGTGCTCGTCGTCGCGTCACCGATCTTCGACCTGCGGGTCGGTGTGGTCAACGAACTCGCGGCGACGGCGTCAGCCTTCCTCCTTGCGGCGATGTTCGGGGCAATCGCTCTCGCTCTCGGCTGCGCGACCGGCCACCGGACACTCGCCGCCGGCGGTGCCGCCGCGCTCGCCGTGGGCGCCTACCTCCTGACCTCGCTCGCCGGACTCGTCAAAGGACTCCGCCACGTCCGGCCACTGTCACCATTCTGGTGGTACTCAGGCAACAACCCGCTCACGCACGGCCTCTCACCACTCCACGCAGCACTCCTCCTGACCGTGACCATGTGTGCGATCGCGATTGCTGTATTCACTTTCGCTCGGCGCGACATCCACTGACCTGAGCCCAGCGCCGAGGAACCTTGGTAGCGCGAGAGCGATCCTGGCCGGTTGGCCGGTGACGGCCGCCCGGTGTGTCTGGTTGACTTGTCTCTCAGCTTGCTGATCGGAGAGCGCTGGCTGGCGCTCCGCACGGGCGTCATCTGGTTCAACATCTGTCTCGTCGTGTTGACGATCTTCGCCTTGCTTTTCGTGGGCGCCGTTCTCCTTTGAAGGATCTTTGCCGTGAACCGAATGAGAGCCGTGGTGCACCGGCGGTACGGTCCGCCCGATGTGTTGCACCTCGAAGACGTCGAGCGCCCGACACCGACGGACAACGAGGTGCTGGTCGCGGTGCACGCCACGACGGTGAACCGGACCGACTGCGGATTCCGTAAGCCCGAGCCCTTCTTCGTTCGCCTCTTTGGTGGTCTTCTGCGACCGAAGCAGCCGATCCTCGGGACCGAGTTCGCCGGCGAGATCGAGGCGGTCGGTGCCGCGGTCACGGAGTTCGTCGCCGGTGATCGCGTCTTCGGTGTGAATGCCGACGTCTTCGGCGCACACGCGGAGTACGTGTGCGTGCGGCAGGACGCAGCGATCGCGACGATGCCCGCCAGCGCGACGTTCGACGAGGCCGCGGCGGTCTGCGACGGCGCGATCCTCGCGCTCAGCTACCTCCGACGCGCCGACCTCCGCGCCGGGTCACGCATCGTCGTCTACGGCGCGTCCGGATCCATCGGCACCGCCGCGGTGCAGCTCGCGAGGTACTTCGGAGCCGAGGTCACCGCCGTGTGCAGCGCCAAGGACCTCGATCTCGTCCGCTCGCTCGGCGCCGACACCGTCATCGACTACACCCGGGAAGACTTCACGATGAAGGGCCGGAGGTACGACGTCGTATTCGACGCGGTCGGCAAGCTGTCGTTCGGTCGGTGCCGCGCCGCTCTGGAGCCGGACGGTGTGTACATGTCGACGGACCTCGGTCCGCTGTCACAGAACCCGGCGCTCGCCCTGTGGACCTCGCGGTTCGGCCACCAGAAGGTGCTGTTCCCGCTCCCCAAGTACACGAAGCAGGACGTGCGCTTCATCAAGGAACGCATGGAGTCGGGGGAGTACCGCGCAGTGATCGATCGGCGCTACCCGCTGGAGCAGATCGTCGAGGCAACCCGGTACGTCGAGACCCAGCAGAAGACCGGGAACGTCGTCCTCACGGTTCGCGGCGGACCCGACCACGAAGAAGCGACCATGAAGCCGACATGACCGCCGGGGAACGTTCGTTGCGTCCTTCTGTACTCGGAACGGGTACGCGATGTCGGCGGTACAGCGTCGGTCGCTACGAACGTTGCCAAGCAAGAGCAGGCAATAGGTGTTGCCCGATTCCGACTACCGGGCTCCGACGTTCGGCGGGTCGCATCGCTCTAGTCGGGGAGCGCCCGCTTGAGGAGGACAATCGCCTGCACCCAACTCCACCCCACGCCCCACGAAGACACCATCCCGACGGCTTCCCACCCCTCGGCGTGCGCCTGATAGGGCAATCTGTGCGTGCTCTAGACCGTGCGGGACGACAGCAGCCGATGTATGTCGAGGCCAGCGAGTATGGCTGGGACGTCTTTAGGATCCCCCACGATCTTGAGTCTTCCTTCGGCCAGCCGCGCTTCCATCATGGTCTGCTGCGCGACGGGCGCGTCAGGGTCCCGAGCGATAGCGAGAGCGTCCTCGTAGTCACTCACGATCTTGAAGTCAGCATCGTCGGTCGGATGATCGCCGACTTCGACTCGGCCGCCTTCCACCCGAACGAAGAAGCCGATCGTCGCTGCACCCTCACGGCGCAGATCGTCGGGCGCACCGGTGAACTCCTCGCACAACGTGAAGTCAATGCCTCTTAGGTCTTCTCCGGCCAGAACTCTTGAGATCTGCTCCTGCGCCATCTTGATCCAGGCTGGGCTCATGAATCCGTACTTCTCCAAGAGTCCTCCTCAACCCGCGCGTCAGAGCTAACGCCAACAGTACGGCGGCGCCATCCGAATGGCTGGACGCGCCATGCCGCTCGGCGCTGCGGTGGGACGTTTGCCCCTACTTGCGGGCGTGTAACTGCAGTACAACGGCACGATGGAGCGATGGGAATACATGACGTACGACATGAAAAAGCCAAAACGCGATGCCGCCGAGGGACTTGCTCGATTAGGTGCAGACGGCTGGGAAGCCGTCGCCATGGTGTCGTCATGGGGCATCGGATGGAGCATGGTGCACCCGATCGTCCTCTTGAAACGGCCACTCTCTGAGTGAGGCAGCGTCACCGATGTGCCTCCGCACGCTGTTCTTCGGCAACGCCGTCGTTGTCGCGTCGGCGCGTAGTGCCGCCCAGAGGACAATCTGTGCGCGTGCGTCGCGTCGAAAGGCGTCGCTTCGATGCGGCAGCGACTCGCTCGGGGTGACCGTTCTCCGCCGGAACGGGACGTTCGCCTCTGGCGTCCGCCACGTAGCAGCGAGAGCCTCGTCGAATGACGCGCCTCATACGCCGTGTCGCGAGCATCTCGACAGCGGTCGTCGCTGTCTACGTACTTTTTGTACGCCCCACATTGATTCGCTGGGGCGCGACCGAGGCCGAACTTCATTTTGACTACCCAGGCGCCGACGTTGTGGAGAACGGCGTTCGAGCGTCCACGATGGCGGTCACAATTGATGCACCTCCGTCCGAGGTCTGGCCATGGTTGATGCAGATGGGCTACGACCACGCCGGTTGGTACTCATGGGATCGTCTCGACAATGGTGGGCGCCCGAGTGCGACGGAGTTGCATCCCGAATGGCAGCAGCTCACGGTCGGCGACTACATGAAGGCTTGGTCGCCCGATGGCCCTCTCGACGCGTGGCAGGTCGCCATACTTGAAACTCGCAACTTCCTGGGATTACGCGGCCTAAGTGACCTTCATGGGCGCGTTCTCAACCCCGCGCTGCCGCGACCGGCCGCGTACACGGAGGGCCTCTGGGGCTTCCGACTAGATGAACTTCCCGGTGACCGCACGCGCTTGGTGGTCAGCGGCTACCAAGCGGCTCGTCCGCGGTGGTTCGAACGCATCTTCAACTACTGGATCTACCCACTGATCCACTGGCCGATGCAGACGCGCCAGTTCGCCAACTTGAAGCGGAATGCCGAGCGCCACTACCGCAGCACCGCGCCGTCCCTGCAGGGCTCCCTGCAGCGCGGTAACGCATAGCCAAGCACTGGACGGCGTGCCAGAGACTTCGGCCTCGGGCAGGGGCTTAGGTCAGTCGCACTGCGACGGCGCGAGCGCGCATTCTGGGCGCGGGACGCTCGACGTCCGGTACGGTCGAGCGAGGGGATGGCGTGAAGTCTGTCCCTTGGAGCAGAGCGTGTCTGGTGCCCGGTGATGGATGGGAGCATTCGTACTGAACGCGGGGACATGCCCACGTACATCGCTACACCGGTCGGCGTTGGCCCCTGGCCCGGTGTGGTCGTCATCCATGACGCGCTGGGCCTGAGTCGCGACACCCGCGACCAGGCTGACTGGCTGGCTGGAGAGGGCTTCTTGGCTGTTGCGCCCAATCTCTTTTACTGGGGCAGCAGAGCGCGGTGCCTTTGGTCCCTCATCCGCGGATGGGTACCCCTCGGCGACCTGGATGCCACGCGCGAGTGGTTGGCTGCTCGGGACGAGTGCACCGGCCGGGTCGGAGTCATGGGATTCTGCATGGGCGGGGGGTTCGCCGTCATGTTGGCCCCGGACCACGACTTCGCCGCGGCCAGCGTGAACTACGGCTTTCCCGACGACGAGACAGCGCGCGCGCTCCGCGCGCCTGCCCGATTGTCGCCAGCTATGGGGCGCTAGATCGATGGCCGGGGATGCGAAAGGGAGCCGCTCGTTTGGAGCAGGTACTCGTCACTGCGGGCATCAATCACGACATCAAGGTCTATCCCAGTGCGGGCCATGGCTTCCTGAACACCCACACCCCTTCGGATCTCACGTTCGGAGACAAAGTGCTCGCGAAGTTGATCGCGGCCGGGTACCACGAGCCATCCGCTGAAGACGCGCGCAAGCGCATTCTCACCTTCTTCCGCAAGTACCTGGCCAGCTAGGTCTTCATCTCGCGCGGACCAGGAACAGCCGACGCACAGATGCCTGATGGATGCTGAGTGCACACGATCCGCGCACATAACGACGCACCGAACGCTCATCGGGTCGCGGTCACGGGTAGCGCAGAACGGCACGAGTGTGTGCGCTCCCCCAGCGCGGGAGACTGTCCGAAGCTCGGCCGCAATCGGGGTTTGAAAGAGGCGACGAACATGCCTGAGCGACCGGACACGCGAAATGCCGTGTGACCTGCGGAAACGTTGTGATTCTGACAACGGGTGGGCGTTGAGGGTCTCGAACCCCCGACCTCCGCCTTGTAAGGGCGGCGCTCTCCCAACTGAGCTAAACGCCCGCGGCGAGCGAGGGTAGCGGACGGGTTGACCGCGGCGGACCGGGGCTCGTCGGGGTACCGGGGGGAGGTGTACCCCGGCGCGTCGCCCCGGCCCGCCTGTGCGGTGACCTGGTTGGTGCTCTCGGCTTACGCGCTCTCGGCGACGCGGTACGACGGGTCGTACCGCGGGACGAGCTCCTCGAGCACCGGCTCGGGCGGACGCACCTTCGGTGGCCGGCCCCGACGCCGCTTGTTCGCGAGCACCTTGCCGTTGGCGAAGAGCTCGCCGCCCCAGACGCCCCACGGCTCACGCCGCTCGATCGCGGCGTCGAGGCACTCGTTCTTCACCGGGCACTCGACACAGAACGCCTTGGCCCGCAGAATGTCGTCGAGCTGCTCGGAGAAGAACAGCTCGACGAGCGCGCTCGAGGTGTCCGCGCAGCGCGCGTCGACCCGCCAGGGTTCGTCTTCGATGACTGCGGTGTACTCCAGTGCGAACATTGCCTGTCCCCTGTCTTGGATGTCTTGCGTGGTGCTGAGAACGTGCGGAAACGCGAAAAAGGCCGCCGGGGTTGCCCCGGCGGCCTGGTGTGGAATCCTCGATGGTGTTACGAGGAGGTCACCTGGGGCCGACGGGGCCGGGGCTTGTGGAAGGTCGCCGGTGCGGTGCACGGAATCGACCAGAACCCCGAACCCATGGTGTTGTCCATGAGGTCGTTGGCCACGACGTGGGCGTACCGGGCGCGCGCGACCGCTACGGCTGCCGTGCCGTAACGCTGCGTCGTCGTGCTGCTCATCGGAACGTCCTCGATCAAGAGTTGTGGCCTGCCGCTCCAGGCAAGCAGACCATGATAGCGCACGTCAACCGATTTTCTGGTCTTCGCTCAGGCGGACCGACGAGATCATGGCGATGGCCGCCGAGATCAGCATCATCCAGAGCCCCCAGCCCACGTTGACGGAGTTGGCCCGGAACCGGTTCATGCTCTGCATGGTGTCGTAGGTGTTCAGCAGGTCGCGCACCACGAACCCGGCGAGGACGAACGACAGGATGACGGTCAACCAGCGGAAGACGCGCATGCGAACCGACAGGAGTGCGCTCACGGCGAGCGCCATGGCACCGATGCCGTAGCCCAGGCCCAGGCCCTCGTCGAAGCCGGTCCGGGTGAAGTGCGCGATGCCGAGCGAGCCCGAGAGCCAGGGCAGGTACGCGCCCGCGACGATGCCGCAGGCCGCGAGCGCGGTGATGCCGGCGTGCCCGTAGTTCCCCGGTGCGTTGACGATCTGCCGGCCGCGGGGGTCAGCCGGAATCGAGTCGCGCGCGAGTTCCGAGTGGTACGACTCGGGCTGGTCGGCGAACGAGCGGAAGAAGTCGGCGACGACCGCCCACGGCGTGCGCCGTTGCCGGCGGCGCGGCGCGGCGGGTGCCGGTGCCGGTGCGGTGGTCTCTTCGCCGAAGGGAGCGCGGGCGACGCTGTCACGCGACGAGCGAGAGACAGACTCGTCGGGCGCGGGATCAGCGGGCGCCGGCTCAGGGGGCGCCGAAGCCTCGGGCGCCGGCTCAGCAGGCGCCAAAGCATCGGGCGCCGAAGCCTCGGGGTCCAGCTCAGCAGGCGCCGGAGCCGCGGGCGCCGCGGCGGAGGCGGCGGGGGCGGCCGTGGGCACCGAGTTTGCGACGCGGTTGGTCCACCCGCCGTCCCAGTAGCGCCATTCGTAGCGACCCGAGGGATCGGGGCGCCATCCGGGTTCTGTGGGAGTTGCGACCTGGCTCATGTTCGGGCTCCGTGTTCGTGGGCCTCCGGACCTGTCTCACCCGTTGCGTCTGCCCACTTAGGCTTCGGCACCGTGATCGCCCAACTTGACCCAGGTCACATCGACCTTTCGGGAGTCCTCGAGATCCTCGAAGCCCAACGGGCAGAAGACCTCCACGACTGCGCCCAGGTCTACGTCTCCCTCGCGGGCGAGGTCCTGCTCGACGCCGCCCTCGGCGAGTCCCGGGCCGGCCGGGACCTGCGCACCGACGACGTCATGCTCTGGTACTCGTCGGGCAAGCCGCTCACCACGGTCGCCGTCCTCCGCCTCTGGGAACGGGGCCTCCTCGGCCTCGACGACCCGATCGCCGAGTACGTCGACGGCTGGGGCAACGGCAAGGAGCTCTGCACCGTCCGTCACGTCCTGATCCACACCGGCGGCTTCCCCATGTACGGCAGCACCGACTTCGACACCGACCTGTCGTCGGAGGAGGCGCTGGCCCGGATCGCCGCCACCCCCGCGGCCTGGGAGCCGGGCACGAAGGCCGGGTACCACCCGGTCACCGGCTGGAAGGTGCTGGGCGCCGTGGTCGAGGCCGTCGACGGCCGGCCGATCGAGACCTACCTGCACGACGAGATCCTCACTCCGCTCGGCGCGACGTCGTCGTCGTTGGGCGTACCGCGCGAACGCCAGGCCGAGCTCGGTGATCGCCTCGTACGCGTGGCATGGAAGGGCCACCGCTTCCCGGTGGTCGAGGACGACGGCGGGCTGCGCATGGTCCCGTACCGCATCGACGAGCTCCACAACCTCCCGTGGCACATCGCCAAGGCGGAACCGGGCGCGTCGATGCGGGGGCCCGCGCGCGAGCTCGGCGCGTTCTACGAGGCGCTGCTCGGGTTCGGCCCCTCGCTGCTCGAACCGCGCACCGTCGAGGTGATGGGCGCGGTGCACCGCCACGATCTCCGCGACGCGGTGTTCGGCTTCGCCGCGAACTGGGGACTCGGCGTCACCGTCGACCTCAGCGGCAATGCGGGCCGCCGCGCGTTCGGGCACGGCGGCATGGCGTCGTCGCGCGGGTTCGCCGATCCCGACTGTGGCCTCGTCGGCGTCGTCGTGTGCAACGGGTTGCCCAACCCGATCGCGGCCGAGCAACGGCTCGTCGAGGTGACCGACGCGATCTACACCGCGCTCGGCGACATCACCGCACGCTTTCGGCAATGACGTCGAGGATGCGCGCGTGCACCGCCGGCGGCGCCGCCACGATGTCCCCCGACTGCAGCCAGGCACGGTCGTCGCCCTGCCAGTCGGTGACCACCCCCCCGGACTCGCGCACGAGCAGCGCGCCAGCGGCGACGTCCCAGGTGCCCAGGTTCTGCTCGAAGTAGCCGTCGAACACGCCGGCGGCGGTCCAGGCCAGGTCCATGCTCGCGGCACCCGCCCGGCGCAGGTCCTCGAACGTGAGGAGCGCCCGCTCGAACACCGGGAAGTACTCCGGCAATCGTTCGCGCTTCGCCCGGAACGGGAAGCCGGTCGCGCAGATCGCGCTCTCGGACACGCGGTCGCTCACCCGGATGGGATCGTCGTTGCAGAACGCTCCCCCACCCTGACGCGCCGCGTACACGTCGCCCGAAATCGGCGCGTGCACCACACCGACCACCGGTACGCCATCGGCGACGAGCGCCACCGACACCCCGACCATGGGGAAGCCGTGCACGAAGTTGGCGGTGCCGTCGAGCGGATCGACGAACCATCCGACGTCGGCCCGCTCCCCGCCGGTCTCCTCGCCGAAGAACGCGAGCTCGGGCGCGGCGTCGTGGAGCACGGCCTGTACCGCAGCCTCGCTCGCGGTGTCGGCGTCGCTCACCCAGTCGCCCGGACCCTTCTCGCGCACGTTGCGCGCACCACCGAACGCGTCGAGCACGACGCGCGCGCCGGCGTCCGCGGCGCGGCACGCGGCATCGAGCAGCGCGTCGAGGTCGAGCTCCGGTCGGTTCACGGGTTGATCCCGTCCTGCAGCGCCACGAGCAATTCCGAAGTTCCCGCGGCCACGAGCTGACGGCGCGCGTCCGGGTCGAGCACCGTCAGCGCGCGCCGCCCGAGGTCGACGACCGACGCGCCCGCTTCCTCGCACACGAG
Organism: uncultured Actinomycetes bacterium; assembly: GCA_963725775.1. Lineage (GTDB taxonomy): Bacteria > Actinomycetota > Acidimicrobiia > IMCC26256 > DASPTH01 > DASUAS01. Next base: position 283,146 of record CAVRZT010000002.1, on the reverse strand, counting down.
CATGCCGCCGAGGTAGTCCCAGGGCGCGTGCTGGTCGGGATGGCCGTCGACGTAGCCGTCGAGGTGGCCGGCGGCGACGTCGCAGAGCGAGAGTGCCGCCGATCCGAGGGCGCGGAACTGGCGCCACCCGAGCGCGGTGCCCGGCCAACCGGAGATCGCGACGACCGCACGCCCGACGTCGACGGTGGCGGACGGCGTGATCCGCGCACCGTCGAGCGTCGCGCCCTTCCCGCGGACGGCGGTGTAGCGGGCACCGGTGGCACCGTTCTGCACCAGCGCGCACAGCGGGCCGTCGGCGTCGACCGCGCACAGCGAGATCGCCCAGTACGGGAGGTGCCGTGAGCAGTTGGTCGACCCGTCGACCGGATCGACCACCACGGTGATCGCGGCGTCGGCGGGTCCGCTCCAGCCCGACTCCTCGCTGAGCACCCGCAGACCAGCCGACGCGAGCACCGGCAGGATGGCCGCGTCGGCCACGAGGTCGAGCTGGTACTGCCCGGCCCGGTCGGTACGGGCGCGCCGTTCGGCCGGACCAAGCGTGGCCAGCGCGCCTCGTTGCGCGGCGCTGGCGACGTCGAAGAGCGCGAGGAGGTCGGCCGGAGTGATCGCGTCGGGGGTCACCGGAGCGCGGGCTCCACGGTGACGATCGTGTTGTAGTCGGGCACGCCCGACGCCGGGTCGCGCCGGCCGGCGCGGAGCAGTACGTTGCCCTCCGGGAAGAACACCTGGACGTTGCCGGGCCGCACCTCGCTCTCGTGCAGGTGCGCGTGCATCTCACCGTCGGCCGAACGCACGAGCACGCGGTCGCCGTCGGCGAGCCCGAGGGCGCGGATGTCGGACGGCGCCATGAACAGCGCGTCGCGCATCGCGCCGGTCAGCGGATCCCGTTCGTTGTGCACCATGGTGTTGAACTGCTTGCCCCGTCGCGTGCTGAGCACGAAGCTCCCCTCCGGCACGCCGGGTTCGCTCGGCGCCACCGCGAGGAAGTGCGCCTTGCCGTCGGGGGTGGCGAAGTTCCCCCCTTCGCACAGGCGCGTACCACCCCACTGGATGGCGTCGCCGGTGGTGGAGAGCAGCTCCACCCCGGAGTAGGCGGGTACGACGCGTGCGATCTCGTCGCGGATCGCCTGGCCGGACGCGAACTCGAGCTGATGCGCGCGCTCGGGGTGCACGCGTTGCGCCAACGCGACGTAGATCTCCCACTCGCTGCGGACCTCACCCGGCCGCGGACCCGCGATCTCGGGGCTGAACGCGATCCGGCGCTCGGTGGTGGTCTCGGTGCCACCGTCGCGTTGCTCGTAGCGCGTGGCGGCCGGCAGCAGCACCACGACGTCACCGGGATCGACGAGCATCTGGCTGGAGACGACGATGTCCTGGTGCACGCGCAGCGGCACACGCCCGAGCGCGGCCTCGACCGCGGCGGGATCCGGGAGCACGTCGAGGAAGTTGCCCCCCGACGAGTAGAGGACGTCGAGGTCACCGCGTCCGCCGGCCTCGACCATCTCCTCGGCGGTGATCCCGGGGCGATCGCCGACGGGGAAGCCGTACTGGTCGGCGAGGGCTGCCGCGGTGGTCGGGCCGATGTCGACCCCGCCCGGGAACGCGGTGGCGTAGGCGCCCATCTCGGCGCCACCCTGCACGCCGGAGTGGCCGCGGATGGGCATCAGGCCGGCGCCCGGCCTTCCCACGTTCCCGCGCGCCAACCCGAGGTTGACGATCGCGGCCACGTTGTCGGCACCGCGCTCGTGCTGGGTGATCCCCATCGACCAGACGAGGACCGCGGACCCGGCGTCGCCGTACATGCGGGCAAAGCGCTTCATGTCGGCGCGGCTCGCGCCCGACTGCCGTTCGAGGTCGGCGAACGACTCCCGTTCGAGCTCCTCGAGCAGCTCGTCGAACCCCTCGGTGTGGTCGCGCACGAAGTCGCGGTCGACGGTGCCCTCGGCGAGCATCACCTTGAGCACGCCGTTGACGAAGGGGAGGTCACCGCCCGTGTGCACCGCGAAGAACTCGTCGGTCATGTGCGTGCCGAACATCGCGCTCTCGACGTTGCTTGGCACCCAGTAGCGGTCGAGCCCCGGTTCGCGCAGTGGGTTCACCACCGCGACCTTGGCCCCGCGCTTCCGCGCCAGGTACAGGTACTTCATGAACACCGGCTGCCCGTTGGCGACATTCGCGCCGAACAACACGACGAGGTCGCTGTTGATGACGTCGGTGTATGAGCAGGTGGTGGCGGCGACGCCGATGGCCTTCTTCAGCGTGGTCGTGGACGGCGCGTGACAGACGCGCGCGGCGTTGTCGATGTTGTTGCTCCCGAGGAACCGGGTGAACTTCTGCGCAACGTAGTAGGTCTCGTTGGTGATCCCGCGCGCCGTCAGGTACACCGCGAAGCGATCGGGCGTGGTCGCGCGGAGGCGGTCGGCCACCAGGTCGAGCGCTTCGTCCCACGTCACCCGGGTGAAGCCCGCCTCACCACGTCGTCGCACCATCGGGTGGGCGAGGCGACCCAGGTCACGCAGTTCCTTGCCCCGCATGCGCCGCAGCGGCGTGACGTCGCCCAGGATCGCGGGATCGAGGGCACCCATGGTGTTGACCCGCAGGAGGTTGAGCCGCGTCGTGCACAGGTGCACCCCGGACAGGGTCCAGTCGTGGAAGCCGGCGACCCCGAGCGCGTAACCGTCGCACACGCCTTTGTTCAGGATCCGCCACGCGTACGGCAGATTGTCGCGGTTGTCCCAGACGGTCTTGAGCATCTCCTTGTAGTGGTTGGGCTTGGTCTCGCCCATCCCGTACGGCTTGAACCCGACCCACAGGTCGCGCTTGGTGCGCTTGGGTGACTTGATCTTCGCCGACGTCTTCCAGGCCACGGTGGCTGCGTGCTCCGAGTCAGTGTTCGAGGTCGAGGCGGTCGGGACGGGCGTAGACGTTGGCGCGGTCGCCGCGGACGAAGCCGACGAGCGTCTGGCCCAGCCGGCGCGCCGCGTCGACCGCGAGGCTCGACGGCGCCGACACCGCGCAGACCACGGGGATGCCGGCCATCGCCGCCTTCTGGATGATCTCGAAGCTGACGCGGCCCGACACCATGAGCACGTCGTGGTCGAGCGGGAGCGCGCGTTCGAGGACCGTGTGCCCGATCAGCTTGTCGAGCGCGTTGTGGCGGCCGACGTCTTCGCGCACCACGAGCAGCGCACCGTCGGCGGTAAAGCGGGCGGCCGCGTGCAGCCCCCCGGTAGCGTCGAACACGGTCTGCGCGGCGCGCAGGCGTTCGGGCAGTGCGGCGATCACCGAACGGGCGACGACCGGTCCGTCGGACACCGGCGGGCACTGCTGCTCGATCTCGTCGAGCGTGGTCTTGCCACAGAGGCCGCAGCTGGCGTTGGCCACCACGACCCGTTCGTGGCCGCGGCGGTCGACCGGGGTGCGCAACTTCACGGTGACGACGTTGTACTCCTGCTCCCCCTCCCCCGCGAGGCAGTAGGCGACGGAATCGAGATCGTCGGCCGAGTGCAGGAGGCCCTCGGTGACGCAGAAGCCGACCGCGAGCTCGAAGTCGTGGCCCGGGGTCCGCATCGTGACCGCGAGCGGTTCGGGATCCTGGCCGGGACCGTGGAGACGCACCTCCATCGGTTCCTCGGTGACGAGCTTGTCGGGAAGGTCGCGGACGTCGTCGCCGTCGAGCGCGCACACCCGTACCGTGGTGACGGCACGACGTGCGGGTCCGGAGCTCACCACTTCACGCTAACCCCGGGAGGTCCAGACCAAGCCGCTCGGCGTCGGCCGGGGTGTCCACGTCGAAGAAGGCGTCGGGCCCGACGACGGCTGCCCACTCGGCCGCGTCGATCACGTCGTGGTCGACGACGTCGAGCAGCTCGTGGAGGGAGCGGATGCCCCCCACGACCAGGCTCTCGGCCGCGAGTAACGCGTCGGCGCCGTAGCGGGCGCACACCTGCTGCAGGCGCCCGTCGACCCGGGGCACCGCGGTCGGCGCGCCGGGACGGTCGCGCAGCCAGCACAGGAGCGACTCGTCGACCGCGGGCAGGTCGACGGCGAGGAGCAGGGCCGGGCCACCGTGACCCCGGGCGCGCAGCGCGGCGCCGGCGGCGGCGAGAGCAACGAGCGGTCCCGATCCCGGCGGCGACTCCCGCAGGCTCGGGAGCCCGCTCAGGCCATCGCCGATCTCGAGGGACGGAGCGCACACCGCGGCCAGCCGCCGGCCGGCGCGCACGGCCAGGGTCTCGCCGTCGGCGACCAGCGAAGCCTTGTCGACGCCCATACGTCGACTGCGCCCGCCGGTGAGGAGGATCCCGGCCGTCGGCGCCATGTCGAGACCGTAGAGTCGAAATCGTGACCGCGGCCAAACCAGCGGGGTCCGCCGAGCGTGTCCTCGGTGCACATGCATGCTGACCCCGCCGACGTCGACCGGTCGGCCGACTTCGACGAGACGTTCAGAGAGCACTACTGGCCCATGGTCCGATCCCTCTCAGTGGCGTGCGGAGACCGCGAAGCCGCTGCGGACGCGGTCCAGGACGCGTTCACGCGCGCCTACACCCGCTGGCGTCGCATCTCCCGGTACGAGCATCCGGCCAGCTGGATCCGGCACGTCGCGCTGAACCGCCTTCGTGACCACTTCCGCCACGAGCAGCGCGGCAAGCAGGTACAGGCCCGGCTCGCGGGCGGCACGGAAACGACGGTCGACGAGCCGGCACTCCCCGACGACGCGTTGATGGCCGCGGTCTGCCGGCTCCCCACCCAGCAACAGATCGCGGTGTCGCTCTTCTACGTCGAGCAGCTGTCGGTGAAGGAGATCGCGGCGTCCATGAAGTTGTCGGACGGCGCGGTGAAGTACCACCTGCACGCCGGACGCACCGCGTTGCGCGAGTGGATCGAGGCGGGATGAACGACGACCTGCGGTTCGATCCCGTCGACGACGAGCTCCGTCGCCGTCTCGGCGACCAGGCCCCCGACCCGGGCGACGCCGACCTCGTGCTCGACGAGCTGCGACCCCGGCTGCGTCGCGCCCGGACCCGCCGGCGCGCCGCGCTCAGCGGAGCGCTGGCGACCGTCGCGATCCTGCTCGTGCTCGCGGTCGTCGCGCTCAGCGGCGGTGGCGGCACCGGGTCGGTGCGCACGCCCCCCGCGAGCGGGGGTGGTGATCTTTCACCGCGCCCGGGGGTCACGACGACCCTCCGTGAGCCCACGGTGACCACCCTCGACGACCACGGCAGCAGCGGATCCGGCGCCGACGACAGCACCGTGACCACCTCGGGCACGGACGACGGCACTGGCGGCACCGGCGCCGTGACACCCGGCGCCGACCCGGTCGCGCCGACCGCGCCGACCGCGCGCCAGGAGAGCTACCCATCGACCGGCGGTGCGATCGTCGTGACGTCCGACGGCACGACGATCTCGCTCGTGTCGCAGAGCGCGGCGACGGGCTACACCGCCGAGGTGCACGACAACGGGCCCACCCGGGTCGAAGTCCGGTTCAGCAACGGGCAGACCGAATGGCGCATCCGCGTCGACCTGGTGAACGGCGAGCTCGTACCCGAGATCTCGCAGCACTGAACGATCCCGCGACATTCGTAGCTGCGAGCGCAGAGCGACATTTCTGGCGTATCCGTCGGCTCCGTCACCCAGCCCGCGACGCGGCGGTATGAGCAGACGCTTCAGTCAATGACGCGAAGGCTGGTAGACCGCGCGCACAACCGCATCGACTCCGGTGCCCCCGGCCCGGATCCGCTCCTCGGCCAAGACGATCTTCCACTCGCGTGAGTCGAGACCTTCGACGGCGTCTTCAACGGTCACGTGTGCCTGCCCTGCCGCGGGCGTTGGTTCACCGGTCGCGGGGTCCACAGGGAGGTGGCCGCCCAGGAAGAGCGTCCCACCGGGCGCGACGCCGCTAGCAAGCCGAGTCACCATCTCGCGGACAGATCCGGCGACGTGCACATACAAGGAGCTGACCAGGTCGAAGCGCCGGGGCGGCGGCTCCCAGCTCCCGAGATCGCTCGCAACCCATTCGATGCGTTCGGCGACGTCCGCACCGACGGCCTGGGCCATCGCCCGGGCTTGTTCAAGGGCCGTCACGGAGAAGTCGACCGCGGTGACCCGCCATCCGGACGCCGCGAGCCAGATCGCCTCGGCGCCGTGCCCACAGCCCGCGTCGAGGGCGAGTCCTGGGGCCACAGCTCCAATCTCGGCGACGAGGTGCGCATTCGGTGGACGACTCGCCACCTCGTCCGGATGCTCGCGCAGCGCCTGCGCCCAGCGCCGTTCCCAGAAGTCCCGATCGAACGTCTCGTCGGTCACGTTGCACACCTGATCCATCACCAGTCGCCGGACGACGCATAGTGCCCCGCACCGGCGTCGCCGGCACTTCACACGGACAGAAGCGTCGGCCGCACCTACGGGCACTTCTGGCGCGTGCGCTTGTCCTTGCCGGTAGGGTCCGCCAATGCCAGCGCGACAGATCGTCGCGATGGGCGGCGGTGGCTTCTCGATGGAGCCCGACAGCTCTGCCCTCGACGATTTCATCCTCGGCCTGGCTCGAACCCGTCTACCGAGGGTGTGCTTTCGACCGACGCCGGCACCCTGCCCCGAACGCCGACTGGATCGTCCGGACGGTTCCCGAGGTGCGTGGCTGCGGTCGATGCGCTCCGACGCGTCCTCAGAACCTTCGTGGCAAGTTCCGGCGACGATGTCGAGAATTCGGAGTCTGCTCCGTCCCAGGGTGCACCCCGACCGGCACCAAAGGAGAACACCATGGCCAAGTACCTGTTGCTCAAGCACTACCGAGGCGCGCCGGCGCCCGTCAACGATGTCCCGATGGACCAGTGGAGGCCCGACGAGGTCGAGGCCCACATCCGGTTCATGAACGACTTCGCAGCTCGGCTCGAGAGCAGCGGCGAGTTCATCGACGGACAGGCGCTGTCCCCCGACGGCGTGTGGGTCCGCTACGACGGCGAGGGGCGCCCGCCGGTGACCGACGGCCCGTTCGCCGAGACGAAGGACCTGATCGCGGGATGGATGGTGATCGACGTCGACAGCTACGAGCGAGCCATCGAGCTCGCCGGTGAGCTGTCGGCAGCACCCGGGGCCGACGGCGAACCGATCCACGAATGGCTGGAGGTCCGACCGTTCCTGGCCGCGCCGCCCACCGTCACCCAGTGACCGCGGACGACGTCGAGCTACGCGAGCTCGCGCCAGCGGTCTTGAGCGTCCTCGTCTGTCGCGGTGCGGACTTCGCGACGGCCGAGGATGCCGTACAGGAGGCGCTCATCCGGGCGCTCTCCTCGTGGGAGAAGCGAGTTGCCCGCCGACCCCACGGGGTGGCTCATCACGGTCGCTTGGAGAGCCTTCCTCGACATGGCGCGGTCAGACACCGCGCGCCGCGACCGAGAGGTCCGATTCGACACCGAACCTCCGGCCGGCGCGATCCCGAGTGCCGACGACACGCTGCGCCTCTACTTCCTCTGCGCACACCCCGACCTGACGTCGTCGTCGGCGGTCGCTTTGACCCTCCGGGCCGTGGGTGGCCTCACCACACGGCAGATCGCGCGGGCCTACCTCGTGCCGGAGCGCACCATGGCGCAGCGCATCAGCCGCGCCAAGCGCACGGTCAGTCGGGCCGGTGTCGAACGTCCCGGCGACGTGCGCACGGTGATGCGGGTGCTGTACCTCGTCTTCAACGAGGGCTATTCCGGCGACGTCGATCTCGCGGCCGAGGCGATCCGGCTGACCCGGCAGCTGGCTGCCTTGGTGGACGAACCCGAGGTCCACGGGTTGCTCGCCCTCATGCTGCTGCACCACGCCCGCCACCGCAGCCGCACCCGACCGGACGGAAGCATCGTGCCTCTCGCCGATCAGGACCGCAGCCAGTGGGACACCGAGCTCATCGCCGAGGGAATCGACATCGCACAAGCTGCGCTCGCGCGCGGTCAGCTCGGCGAATACCAGGCCCAAGCGGCGATCGCCGCGCTCCATGCCGACGCGACGCGTGTCGAAGAGACCGACTGGGTCCAGATCGTGGAGTGGTACGACGAGCTGCTCCGGTTCGCCGACACTCCGATCGTCCGGCTCAACCGTGCGGTCGCAGTCGGCGAGGCCGACGGCGCGCCCGCAGGGCTGGCGGCACTGGCCGAGGTCGACGAACACGTCCCGCGGCGCGAAGCGGTCGCCGCGTACCTCCACGAGAAGAACGGCGACCTCGAACTCGCTGCCGGCCTCTATGCCGACGCAGCTCGCAACGCACCCAACCTCGCAGAACGCGACCATCAGACGCGCCAAGCAGTGCGACTCAACCAGCACCTGCAACGCCACAGATGACCTCGGCGCGAACGTGAAGCTGACCGCCAACTGCTCGGCGACGGCTCGCTCCACAGGTGCGTAACTTGAAGATCGGCCAACCGAGGCGAGTTCGCTCCCGCGGAGCTCCGCAATTTACGCGTCCGTCAGCGCCGTTGGTCGAGTTCGGCCGCCGCGTCGCCCGGTCCTGACGATCGCGCCAAACCTCGAACGCCGCTCGGGCGTGTTCCTCCTGACCATCCCCCAGGAGGAACGCATGAACCCCGCACCCGAACCGTCGCCCGTCCGCCCCTCGCCCTCGCGCCTGCGCCGGGTCCTCGCCATCGGCGCCGGCGTCGCCATGGTGCCCGCGCTCTACGCCGTCGCCAGCGCGGCGACGGCATCGAGCAGCGGTGACGGCCGTCCCGCCGCCGCGGTCGAGACCCGGGCCGGTAGCGACGACCCCGGCACCGAGCTCGAGACCGAGCACGGCCTCGGCGTCGAGAAGGCCCACGGCGGCGCGACCACGCCGTCGGTGCCGGAGGCGACCACGCCGTCCGTGCCCGAAGCCACCACCTCGACGACGCCCGAGCAGGAGATCGAGCACCCGGTGCCCGAGCCCGGCGACGACAACGGGGTCGATCCGCCCGGCGACGACCGCGGCGGGGCCGGCACCGCAGTGCCGTCGGGCACGCAGTCGTTCTCGTCGGGCGGTGGGGCGATCACCGTCACCGTGACCGACGGGGCGCTCTCGCTGACCTCGAGCTCACCCGCCGCCGGGTACGGCGCCGAGGTCCGCGACAACGGCCCGAGCCGGGTCGAGGTGCGCTTCACCAACGGGCAGACCGAGTGGCGCATCCGGATCGAGCTCGGCAGCGGTGCCCTCACCTCCGAGATCACGCAGCACGGCTGACGCAGCGTGGCGTACCGGCTCAGCCGCCGGTCCGGGGCGTGTCCTCGGTCGACGGCTCGAGCCGGTACGCCACCACCTGCCACCGCCCATTGCGCCGGCCCAGCTCCACCCGGTTGTGCACGATCTTCCCGTCACCGAGCTCGACGCGGGTGACGACCACCGCCGCGTCGGCCACGCTCACGACCTCGTCGATGCCGACACGGTCGATCAGCCCCCCGAGCCCGTGCTGCTGCGCGTACGCGGCGCGCTTGGCGGCCACGAAGCCGTGGCGGTCGAGCCCATCGCGCAGCTCGGCACCCGAGAGCGTGAACACCGACTCGAAGTCGAGGCGGTCCCAGGCGAGCTCGTAGGCGACGGCGGTGTCACCCGGGCCAGGGCCGCGGTCCTTGGCAATGACGACGACGACCGCCACCATCAGCGCCAGGATGACGATGCCGACGACCGCGATGATCACTCGAGAGCGTCCTCGATCTCGGTGGCGAGGTCGAAGTCCTTGCCGGTGAGGCCACCGGCGTCGTGGGTCGAGAGGGCGACCCGCACCTTGCGGTAGCGGATGTCGAGGTCGGGATGGTGGTCGGCGGCCTCGGCCCGGTCGGCGATGCGGGTGACGAACGCGATCGCATCGGGGAAGGTCGGGAGCTCGAAGGTCTTCACGATCTCGTCGCCCTCACGTGCCCAGCCGGGCAGCTGGGCGAGGCGTTCGGCGATGCGGTCGTCGGGAAGCTTGGCCATGCCCCCATTGTCGACCTCGGGGGCCCCGACCTGCGAGTCGGGCGTGGAACTGGCTCCGGGGGAGAGACTCGAACTCTCAACATTTCGGTTAACAGCCGAACGCTCTGCCGATTGAGCTACCCCGGAATGGCGTTCGACGATAGCAGCGCGCGGACGAGACCCATGATCTGGCGATGTCCTGCAGGGTCATGTTCCGGGCGCGGCAGCTCGCGCGCCCGTTCCTGTTCCTCGACCTTCCCGCGGTAGCCCATGTGCGGACGGTACGCAGGGGGTGTGACACCCAAACAGGTGTCAGGTGGCGGCGAACTCCAGCTGCTCGGAGTGCACCGTGCGCAACGCCCACGCGATCGTGATGGCAACCGCGGCGGCCGAGATGCTGAAGCACGCGACGGTCTTGACCGCGACGAACATCGCCACCGGCATGGTGACGAGCATGGTGAACGTCGTCACCGCCGTCAGGAGGTGCACGCCGGCCCACAGCACGGTGAGCCCGCCGAACAGACGCATGATCGCCGGTCGACCGGCGACTTCGGTCGAGATCGGGCAGAAGTCGTGCGCGAGCCGAGCGATGACCGGCCGGCCGATCAAGGCCGAGCCCAGGAACACCGTCGCCAACGCGACCGTCGTCGCGATCGGCTGCACGAAGTACGCGAACGTGCTCCCGCTGATCAGGCCGACGAGCGTCCGCACCGTCAATCCGAGCGTTGCGAGCACGAGGATCGCCGGGATGCGATCGCCCCGCAGGACCCGGCGCAGGATCGCGCCGTACGCCCACACGAGCACCGCGGCCATCGCGATGGCCGCGCCGATCGTGGTCACGAGCACGAAGAACAGGATCGCGGGCACGATCGTCGACTCGATCAGGTTCGGGACGCCGCGACGCGCCACCGCGAGTGAGCAGCGGGAGCCGGGCCTGCCGGGGTCGCGGCTCGGCGGTGGTGTGGTCGCGCCGCGGCCGCCACGAGCATCCACGGTGCTGGTTTCAGGGCGACGGCCTCGCCGGTGGTGACAACCATCTTCGCAGGGTAGGGCCTGGCCACCCCCTCGCCGCCGTCGGGCCGGTAAAGACCTGTGAAGAATTGCTTCGGAGCACCGGAGTACGTTCAGGGGGATGGGAAAGGCGCCGATCGGCATCGGGATCGTCGGGCGCGGATTCGGGCAGCGGATCGTCGCACCGGTCTTCGCCGAGACCGAGGGCTGCGAGGTGGTCGACGTGGTGTCACCCCGTGACGGCAATGCGGTGGCCGCGTCTGTACGCGAATTCCGACGTCGACCTCGTCGCCGTCCACTCCCCGCCCTTCTGCCATCGCGACCTCGTGCTGGGCGCGGTCGACGGCGGGCAAGGCGGTGCTGTGCGACAAGCCGTTCGGCAACAACGCCGACGACGCCACCGTGATGGAGGCCACGGCGCGCGACGCCGACGTCCCGACGCTGCTCAACTTCGAGTTCCGTCATCACCCGGGGCGCGCCCGCCTCCGCGAGCTGGTGGTCGATGGCGCGGTCGGCACCGTCGAGCACGTGCAGTGGACCGCGTTCAACTCCGGGTCGCGCCAACCGTTGCGCGAGTACGGCTGGTTGTTCGACGCGTCGCGGGGCGGTGGCTGGGTCGGGGCGTGGGGTTCGCACGCCATCGACTTCCTCCGGTGGACGTTCGGCGAGATCGCCGACGCCGCCGCCGACCTCCACATCACCCTGCGCGAGCGACCGGACCGCGACGGTGCGCTGCACCCCTGCACCGCGGAAGACGGGTTCACCGCGCGGATGCGCACCGTCGGCGGCGCCACCGTCACCATCGACACCACGTTCGCAGCACGCGTCAACCTCGCACCGCGCATCACCGTGCTCGGTTCCGACGGCGTGCTGGAGTCGGTCGCCGACGGTTCCATCACGCTGCGCACCGACGCGGGCAAGGAAGAGGTCTTCCGGTTCGACGCGCCCCGGGAGGATCCGCACCTGGTGCCGATGCGGGCGTGGGCCGAGGTCGTGCGCGACGCGGTGCGCGACGGCGCCGTCCCCGACGGCGAACCGACCTTCGCCGACGGGCTCGGCCTGCGCCCGGGTGATGGATCAGCTCAGAGCGTGAGCGCCGATGCACGCGAGACTCGGTACATGGCACCACCGTCCGACACGGTGGAGGCGTTGATGGCGACGGCCGGCGGACAGTTCGCGTCCGGCGACGTGGCCGGTGCCGCCGCGGCGCTCGACGCGTGGCTCGCGGACCACGACGATCCCGCCGCGCACTCCCTGCGGGGCGCCGCGTACTACTTCACCGACGCGCTCGAGGACGCCGGACGCGAGTGGGAACTCGCCTTCGCCGGGTTCCGCGACCGGGGCGAGCGCTGCGCGGCGGCCCGCGCGGCCATCGACCTCGCCGAGCTCCATTCCGGGTCGCTCGACCACCGCGCCGTCGCCGCGGGATGGCTGCAGCGCGCGCAACGGCTGCTCGACGAGGTCGGTCCCTGCGTCGAGGTCGGCTACCTCGAGCTCGCGCTGATGGCGTGCGACCGTCCTGACGTCGACGACCTCGAGCGCAGCACTGAACGCGCGCTCGCCATCGCGCGCGAGTTCGGCGACACCGGGCTCGAGGTCAGGGCACTCGCCGATAGTGGGCTCGCGCTGGTGTCCCAGGGACGCTCGCGGGAAGGGTTCGGTCGACTCGACGAAGCCCTGGCGGCGATTGCCGCGGGCGAGGTCCACGATCCCGCGATCCCCGGCAAGACCTTCTGCGCCATGTTGTCGTCGTGTGACCGCGCCGGCGACGTGCGTCGTGCGGAGGAGTGGACCCGGGTCGTCGACGAGCTCGTGCTCGACCGCATCGGTGGCCCCCGCATCCTGCACACGCACTGCCAGGTCGCGTACGGATCGGTGCTGCTCGGCGCCGGCCGGTGGAGCGAAGCCGAGGCTGCGATCCAGGGTGCGCTCGGCCCGGAGGGCTCGCGCAGCTCTGGTCACCGCATCGACGCCAACGCCCGCCTCGCCGAGCTGCGGCTCGACCAGGGCCGCACCGACGAAGCCGCGCAACTGGTCGCGCTCCATCCCGACGACGTCGCCACCGCGCTGCCCGCGGCACGACTTCACCTGCTGCGCGGTGAGCACGACCTGGCGGTGGCGACGATCGCCCGCGCCCGGCGCGCGCTGGTCGGCGACACCCTGCGCAACGCGCCGCTGCTGGCCCTGGCGGTCGAGGTCGCGTTGACCGACGGCGACCTCGCGGGCGCCGAACGGGCCGCCCTGCAGCTGTCGGAGCTCGCCGACCACTCGGAAAGCCCGGTGGTGCGGGCCGAGGCCGAGTTCGCACGCGGGCGGGTCCAGGCCGTGCAGGGTGACCTCGCCGACGCCACGGTCGCCCTGGAAGCGGCAGCACGGGCACTCGCCGACGCGCAACGGCCGCTCCGCGCCGCAACGGTACGCCTCGAGCTCGCCGAGGTGCTGGCCACGAGCGGCGACACGCCCTCGGCCGTCCTCGAAGCGCGGGCGGCCTACACGAGCGCGTCGCGGATCGGTGCGGTCCGGTGCGCCGACCGCGCCGCGGCGCTGATGCGGTCGCTCGGCGCCACGCCGGCGCGCGTCGCCGCCGGCCCCGCCGCCGTCGGTGCGCTCACCCGCCGCGAGGCCGAGGTGCTCGCCCTGCTCCCCGAGGGGCTCACGAACGCCGAGATCGGGGCCCGTCTGTTCATCTCGGTCAAGACGGCCGAACACCACGTCGGCCGGGTGCTGGCGAAGCTCGGGGTCCGTAGCCGGGCCGAGGCCGCGGCCATGGCGGCGTCGGTGCTGGCCGGCTCGCCGTACCTCGACCCCGAAGGGAAATCGGGGGCGAAATAGGGGACACCCCCGATTCGGTCACTGCCGGTCCCTGTCACGCTGCGAGTGGCGGTGCCGACCGGGCGCCGGAGGAGGAGGTACCACGATGGAGACCCGCATCGACGAGATCGCACCCGACGTGTTCCGGCTGTCGACCTACGTCCCCGAGGTGGCCGCGCCGCTCGGGTTCACCTTCAACCAGTTCGTCGTGCGCGGCGAAGACCCGTTCCTGTTCCACACCGGGATGCGGGCCCTGTTCCCGAGCGTGTCGGACGCGGTCGACCGTGTCGTCGGGCTCGACCGGCTCCGCTGGATCTCCTTCGCCCACGTCGAGGCGGACGAGTGCGGGTCGATGAACCAGTTCCTCGCCGCCGCGCCCCGGGCGCAGGTCGTCCACAGCGGCCTCGCCTGCATGGTGTCGCTGAACGACCTCGCCGACCGCCCGCCGCGCGCGGTCGACGACGGCGAGCTGCTCGACATCGGCGGCCGGCGCCTGCGCTTCCTGATGACGCCCCACGTGCCGCACAGCTGGGAGAGCGGCATCTGGTACGACGAGACCGACGGCACGCTGTTCGTGGGCGACCTGTTCACGACGGTCGGTGCCGCGGAACCGCTGGTGACCGAGGACCTGATCGACGGCGCGCGCACCGCCGAGGAGATGTTCCACTCGACGTCGATGGGTCCCGACCTGGATCCGACGCTGCACCGTCTCGCCGACTTGGAACCGACGACGCTGGCATTGATGCACGGGCCGTCGTTCCGCGGTGACGGCGCCGCGCAGCTCCGCTCCCTCGCCGACCTCTACGCGGCCCGCGCGCTCGCGGCGAGCTGAACCGACGAGTTCGCTCAGGCCGTCCTGCGCCGCGTCGGCGGCGCAGGACGGCGCGCGATCTCGCAGGAGGCGAAGTGCCCGTCGCCGAGATCGTCGGACGACGATCGGTCGGCAATGTTCCGCAGCACCAGGTGCCGCAGGGTCGGGACGCCGTCCTCCCTTCCCGACAGCGAGACGATCGAACGGCGCGGGGCGTCGAACACCTCCACGCTGATGGTCTCGTCGTCGACGGTGACCCGGATCGACGCATCGTCCGATCCGTGGTCGGCGGCGTCGGCGATCAGCTCGCTCGCCAGCGTCGCGACCTCGAGCGCGGTGTCGCGGTCGAGGCCGTCGAACGGCGATCGCTCGAGGATGTCGAGCACCCAGTGCCGGATCTCGGCGGGCGCTTCCGGTGACAGGGGGATCCCCCTGATGGCACGACTCGGTTCCATCACGTTCCTGCCTTCCCCAAACGGTGTGTCGCCAGTCACAGTTCGATGATCGGCGCCAGGACGCGTGGGATGAACCAAGAAACGGCCAGGAAAGCTTCAACATCCCATCCGCTCGTCACGAGTGGGGAAAATGCGACAAAAGGGTGGGGCCGGAAGGGATCGAACCTTCGACCGAGGGATTATGAGTCCCCTGCTCTGACCACTGAGCTACGGCCCCGTCGGCCGCACAGGCTAACGGGATAGGGCTGAGGTGCTCAGGGCTCTTCGAGGTAGTCGCGCAGGCGCTGCGACCGCGTCGGGTGGCGCAGCTTCGCCAGCGTCTTCGACTCGATCTGGCGGATGCGCTCCCGGGTGACGCCGAACTCGCGGCCGACCTCTTCGAGCGTGCGGACCTGGCCGTCGTCGAGACCGAAGCGCAGCCGCACGACCGCACGCTCGCGGTCGTTGAGCTCCTCGAGCGCCTCCTCGATCGCTTCGGTGAGCAGCGCGCGCGCGGCCGCGGTGGCCGGCGCGATCGCGGACGGGATCCTCGACGAAGTCGCCGAGCGAGCTGTCGTCCTCCTCACCGACCGGCGTCTCGAGCGACACCGGCTCGAGCGAGATGCGCTGGATGTCGCGCACACGGTCGGGCGTGAGCTCGACCTTCGCCGCGACCTCCTCGACCGTCGGCTCGCGTCCGAGCTCCTGCAGCATCTGGCGCTGCACGCGCAGCACCTTGTTCATGGTCTCGACCATGTGCACCGGGATGCGGATCGTGCGGGCCTGGTCGGCGATCGCGCGCGTGATGGCCTGGCGGATCCACCACGTCGCGTACGTGGAGAACTTGAAGCCCTTCGTGTAGTCGAACTTCTCGACCGCGCGGATCAGGCCGAGGTTGCCCTCCTGCACGAGGTCGAGCAGCGCCATGCCCCGGCCGACGTAGCGCTTGGCGATCGACACCACGAGGCGCAGGTTGGCCTCGGTGAGCTGCTTCTTGGCGATCTCGCCGTCGGTGGCCACGGCGGCGAGGCTCGTCCGCTCCTCGTCGGACAGCGGTGCGTCGGCCTCGAACCGCTCGGTGGCGTGCACGCCGGCCTCGATGCGCTTGGCCAGCGTGACCTCCTGCGCGCCGGTGAGCAGCGGGACCTTGCCGATCTCCTTGAGGTACATGCGGACGGGGTCGAAGCCACCGCCCTCCGAACGCTCGGGACGAGGGGCCGTGCGGGAGTGACGCGCCGCGGCGGGCGTGCGCCGCGGCGCCGGGGCGCGGCGGCGACACCGAGGTGATGGGCGTGGGCGCGACCGCCGGATGCTCGGCCGGCTCCTCGCCGAGCCGCGCGTCGTTCGTCTTCGCGGCGGATCTCGTCGATGACCTCGTCGACGACCTCGAGGCCACTCGCGTCGATGCGCGCGAAGATCGCCGCGAGCTCTTCGGTCTCCGGCTCGAGCTTCGGGAGCGCGGAGAAGATCTCGCCGTGCGTCACGTTGGCCGAGCCGCGTGCGCGCACCCGTGCGATCAACTCGTCGACCGCGTCGCTCGGCACCTCGTCGGATGCGGCGGTGGCTGCGTCAGAGTTGGTCACGTTGCCTCTCTCCACGCTGGGGCTGCCCTGCGTGCTCCTTCGCCGACCCACCCTAGCAACTCGCGTGCGGATCGCTGCACGGCTTCCCAGTCGCCGATTTCGCGCGCGTGCGCGAGTGCGTCGAGCTGCAGTTTCACCGACGTGGCCCGCTCGTCGTGGGCGCGTAACATCGCCGTGAGCTCGCGCTTCGCCGCCGGTTCGATCGTGTTGGCCATGAGGTGCGCGCGCAATGTTTCGGGCTCGTCGGAACCCACCGGCTCCTCGACGGCGACCCGCTCCAGCAGGTCGTGCACCGCGCCGTCGGTGTCGGCGAGCGCGTGGTGGAAGTCGTCGCTCGACGCGATGGCTTCGAACGCGCCGCGCGCGATCGGATCGGTGAACAGACGCGCGTCGAGCCAGTCGACGACGAGCTCGGGTTCGTGCACCGCGTAGAGCAGCACGTCGAGCTCGCGACGGTCGACGCGCACGGCGGCGCGCGGCGGGCGCACCGGAGCTGGCGGCTCACCGCGCCGGCTTCGCGGTGCTCGACTCGCGGCGCTGGCGGGCCACGGTCTCGCGGAGGCGGTCGGCGTCGATGTCGAGCTCGCCCGCCAGCTTCATCACGTACTGGTCGCGCACGAGGTCGCTCGGGTGCTGGGCGACGATCGCGGCACCGGCCTCGGCGGCGCGGGCCCGACCCTCGAGCGTGGCGAGGTCGGCGGCGGCGAGCACGCGGTCGAGCCGGAACTGCAGGAACGGCGTGGCCCGCTCGAGCGCCTGCAGCAGCTGCTGCGGGTCGTCGTGCCAGACGTCGGCGGGGTCGCGACCGGCGGGCAGGTCGGCGACCTGGAGCTGGATCTCGTAGCGCTGCTCCCACCCGTACCACTTCTCCGCCGCGCCCTGGCCGGCGGCGTCGGAGTCGTACGCGAGCACGACCTTGCGGGCGAGGTTCTTCAGGATCTGGAAGTGGTCGTCGGCGAGCGCGGTGCCGCACGTGGCGACCGCGTTGGGGGCGCCGGCGAGGGCGAACGCCATGACGTCGGTGTAGCCCTCGCAGATCACGACCTCGCCCCGCCCGACGATCTCCCCCTTCGCCCAGTTGAGGCCGTAGAGCAACCGGCTCTTCTGGTAGATCGGCGTCTCGGGCGAGTTCTTGTACTTCGGGCCGTCGGCGCCGAGGGCGCGGCCGCCGAACCCGGCGGCCTCGCCGCGCGAGTCGTAGATCGGGAACATGAGCCGGGCGCGGAACTGGTCCTGCAGCTTGTTGACCTTGTTCACGAACGCGAGGCCGGCGTCGACGATGTCGTCGCGTGCGAACTTCTCGCGTTGCAGGTGCACGCTCAGCCGGTCCCACGCGTCGGGTGACCAGCCGAGCTGGAACTGACGCGCCGCGTCGCCGTCGAACCCGCGCGAGCGCAGGTAGCGGCGCGCGAGCCCGCCGTCGGACGACTCGAGCAGCAGCCCGTGGTAGAAGGCGATCGCGGCCGTGACCGCTTCGCTCAGACGCTGCTTCTTGGTGCGATCCTTGGCGACGGCCTTGTCGTCGTAGCGCAACGTGATGCCGGCGCGCGACGCCAGTCGTTCGACCGCGTCGACGAAGTCGAGGTGCTCGACCTCGCGCACGAACGTGATCGCGTCGCCACTGGCCTGGCAACCGAAGCAGTAGTAGAAGTTGCATCTCGGGGTTGATCGAGAACGACGGCGTCTTCTCGGAGTGGAACGGGCAGAGGCCGACGTAGCGCTCGCCCGCGCGCTTCAGGGCGAGGTGCTCGCTGGCCAGCGCGACGAGGTCGGTGGCGTCGCGGACCCGCGCCACGTCTTCGTCGAGGATGCCCATCGGCGCGAGCTATGACCGCGACCGCTCCCGACGCGTCGGCGCGGGTCAGACGCCGCGGGGAAGGTCGTCGGGCCGCCAGCCGAGCAGCTCGACGCCGAGCCCGAGCGCGAAGCGGTCGGTCATGCCGCTCACGTAGTGGACCGCGAGCGCCGCGGCCTCGGGCGAGCCCGCGACCGGTGCCGGCACCTCGCCGTCGCGCACCGCCGGGATCCGCCGCGGCGCGTCGGCGAAGTGGTCGACGAGGTCGCCGAGCAGCCGGATCACCCGCGCCGCCTGCCGGCGCGCCGCCGGCCGCAGGTAGATCCGCTCGAAGTTGAACGCCCGGAACTCGGCGAGCGCCGACGCCGCCGGCTCGGTCATCCCGACCGCGCCGGTCTGGTCGACGGCGTCGAGCACCGCACCGCATGAACGTCCCGATCTGCTCCGACGGCCGGCTCCCGACGACGTCGCGCACCCCGGCGGGCAGGTCGTCGGGCTCGAGGATCCCGGCTCGCACCGCGTCGTCGAAGTCGTGGCAGACGTAGGCGATGCGGTCGGCCCAGGCCACCACCTCGCCCTCGGGCGTCGCGGGCGCGGGCCGGCGCCACGAGTGGTTGCGCACGCCGTCGAGCGTCTCCACGCAGAGGTTGAGCGGCGCGAGGGTGACGTCGGCGCCGTAGACCGCGTGGTCGTAGCCCGGGCCCGGCAGGAAGGGCGAGAACGCCTCCTCCGAGGCGTGGCCCGCGGGCCCGTGGCCGCAGTCGTGGGCCAGCGCGATCGCCTCGATCAGCGGCAGGCAGAGGTTGGCGGCCCGGGCGATCCCGGTGGCGACCTGGGCCACCTCGACCGCGTGGGTGAGGCGGGTGCGGAGGTGGTCGTTCTCCGGCGCGATGAACACCTGGCACTTGCCCGCCAGCCGCCGCCACGGCCGCGAGTGCTTCACCCGGTCGAGGTCGCGCTCGAAGCACAGCCGCAGCGGATCGGGTGCCTCGGGTCGGAGGCGCACGCCCGCGCCGACGGGGCGGGTCGCACCGGGGGCCAGCGTGGCCGCCAGCTCGGCCTCCCGCTCCTCCCGGTGGCGCACCGGTGCCCCCACGAAAGCCACGGCGTCGTCGTGGGCGCGGCGGACGAGTGCGGGGGTCATCACCTCGGTCATGGTCAGAGGGTACGGCCGGGGTGTGACAGTCAACCCGCCGGCTACGCGGTGCTCCCCGGTCCGTCGTGGCCGAGGGCCGCGTGGGCGGCGGCGAGACGGGCGATCGGCACGCGGTACGGCGAGCACGACACGTAGTCGAGCCCGACCTGCTCGCAGAACTCGACCGACGCCGGGTCGCCACCGTGCTCGCCGCAGATCCCGAGCTTGATGTCGGGACGGGTCGCGCGGCCGCGCTCGACCCCGAGCGCACGAGCTCGCCCACGCCGTCCTGGTCGAGGGTCTCGAACGGGTTGGCCCGCAGCAGCTTGTGCTCGAGGTACTCCGACATGAAGCGGCCCTCGACGTCGTCGCGGGAGAACCCGAACGTCATCTGGGTGAGGTCGTTGGTGCCGAACGAGAAGAACTCGGCCACCTCGGCGATCTCGTCGGCGACGAGCGCGGCGCGGGGCGTCTCGATCATGGTGCCGACGAGGTAGTCGACGTCGGGGTCGACCGCCGCGGCTCGAACGCGTCGGTGGCGACCTCGCGCACCCAGTCGTTGAGCAACGCGAGCTCGGGCTCGGTCACGATGAGCGGGATCATGATCTCGACGTGCGGATCGCCGCCCGCCGCCTTGCGCGCCACGGCCGCCTCGATGATCGCCTTGGCCTGCATCTTGTAGAGGCCGGGCTTGATGATGCCGAGGCGGCACCCGCGGGTGCCGAGCATCGGGTTGGCCTCCCGCCACACTTGCGCGACGGCGAGCAGGCGGCGACCCTCGTGCGTCGAGCTCGCCCTTGGCGTCGCGGACGAGCAGCTCCTCGACGTCGGGGAGGAACTCGTGCAGCGGCGGGTCGAGGAGGCGGATGGTGACGGGCAGGCCGTCCATCGCCTCGAAGATGCCCTCGAAGTCGGAGCGCTGCAGCTTCTCGAGCTCGGCGAGCGCGTCCTCCTCCTCGGCGGGGTTCGTCGGCGAGGATGAACCGCTGCACGAGCGGCAGGCGGTCGCCGAGGAACATGTGCTCGGTGCGGCAGAGGCCGATGCCCTCGGCGCCGAAGCGCCGCGCCACCTGCGCGTCGTGCGGCAGGTCGGCGTTGGTGCGCACCTTCATCCGGCGGAACGTGTCGGCCCACCCGAGGAGCGTCTCGAACGGACCGCCCGGGTCGGGGGTGACGACGGCGACCGGGCCGACGACGACCTCGCCGGTCGTGCCGTTGATCGAGATGACGTCGCCCTCGCGGATGACGGCGCCGTTGACCTCGACGCGGTCGACCGTCGACGTCGATGTGCAGCTCGTTGGCGCCGCACACCGCGGGCGTGCCCATGCCGCGGGCGACGACCGCGGCGTGGCTCACGAGCCCACCGCGCGACGTGAGGATGCCCTCGGCCGCGATCATGCCGTGCAGGTCGTCGGGCGAGGTCTCCGGCCGCACGAGGATCACGTGCTCGCCGTCGTCGTGGTCGCGCCTCGGCGTCGTCGGCGGTGAAGTACACCTTGCCGACCGCGGCGCCGGGCGACGCGTTCAGGCCCTTGGTGATGGCCGTGTACGTTCGCCGCCGGGTCGAACTGCGGGTGGAGGAGCTGGTCGAGCTGCGCGGGCTGCACGCGCAGCACCGCCTCGCGCTGGTCGATGAGCCCTTCGTCCTCCATCTCGACGGCCATGCGCAGCGCCGCGACCGCGGTGCGCTTGCCGACGCGCGTCTGCAGCAGGAACAGGCGACCCTGCTCGATCGTGAACTCGATGTCGCACATGTCGCGGTAGTGGTTCTGCAGCGTCTGCATCAGGTCGAGCAGCTGCTCGTGGCACTCCGGGAACTCGTTGCCCATCGCGTCGAGCGGCTCGGTGACGCGGATGCCGGCGACGACGTCCTCGCCCTGCGCGTTCTTCAGGAAGTCGCCGTAGGGGCGGTTCTCACCGGTCGCCGGGTCGCGCGGTGAACGCGACGCCGGTACCGGAGTCGTCGCCCTTGTTGCCGAACACCATGGTCTGCACGTTGACCGCGGTGCCGAGGTCGTCGGCGATCTTCTCCATGCTTGCGGTAGATCCGCGCGCGCTCGCCGTTCCACGAGCGGAAGACGGCCTCGATGGCCAGCGGAGCTGCTCCTTCGGGTCCTGCGGGAACTCGATGCCGGCCTCCGCGAGCACGATCGCCTTGAACCGGTCGGCCAGGCCCTGGAGGTCGTCCGCCGAGAGCTCGGGGTCGGTGTCGACGCCCCGCTCCTTGCGCAGCTCCTCGAGCGCCTGCTCGAACTTGGCGCCGTCGATGTCGAGGACGATCTTGCCGAACATCTGGACGAAGCGGCGGTAGGAGTCGTACGCGAAGCGCGGGTTGCCGGTCTGCTTGCGCGAGGCCGCCGACCGACACGTCGTTGAGACCGAGGTTGAGGACCGTGTCCATCATCCCCGGCATCGAGAACGGGGCACCGGAGCGGACCGACACCAGCAGCGGGTCGGTGGCGTCACCCAGGCGCTTGCCCATCTTCCCCTCGAGCGCGGCGAGCGCGCTCGGCCACCTCGTCCATGAGGCCGGCCGGGATCGGTGTCGTCGGCGGCCATGTAGGCCTTGCACGCGTCCGTCGTGATCGTGAAGCCCGGGGGTACGGGGAGGCCGAGCTTGGTCATCTCGGCGAGGTTGGCGCCCTTGCCGCCCAGCAGGAACTTCTGCTCCTTCGAGCCCTCCTCGAAGGCGAACACGTACGGCATCGCTCGTACTCCAGTCTGGCCCGGGTCGATTCAGGGTCGCGAGATTCGAGCCTACGCGGCGACGACGACCGTGCGGGCGAGCTTGTCGTGGACGCCCTGACGGTTCCGGTCGAAGAAGCTCCACCCGACGATGGCCAGGCCGAGCAATGGTGCCGAGGGTCGAGAGTGGGATCAGCAGCACGAAGGCGACGCGCCAGCGGGATGAAGAAGCGCACGAACGCGGGCCACCAACCCACCGGCGACCCGGTCGACGCGCACCACCTTGAGCCGGCGGTTGCGCATCCCGAACGTGCGCCCGGTGCGGGCGGTCGACGGCACGAGGTACAACAGGCCGAGCACCAGGATGGTGATCGAGATCGCGTACTGCGTGCCGACGATGCTGTCGCGCAGGTCCGTCTCCTTGGCGTCGGACGCCTTCGCGGTGCGTCGGTGGATCCTTGATCCCCGCGTCCTTCGCGTCCTTCGTCGGCCTTGGTGACGTCCGTTCTGCGCGCTGGTCAGATCGGACTTGGCCGACTTCAGGTCGGCGTTGGCCGACTTCACTTGGCGTCGCTCTGCGCCGAGTCGACCTCCTTCTGCGCCGACGTCACCGCCTTCTGCGCGTCGGTGACGTCGCCTGCGCGTCCGAGCGAGCTCACCTTGTCGATCTGCTTGACGATGTCGGAGTAGTCGCTCTGGATCGCAGCCGGGCAGGAGGAAGCTGATGCCGGTGTAGATCACCATGAGGACGGCGATGTCGAACAGCATGCGCCATGCCGCGCTGCGCGCGGCTCGGCGAGCTGCATGCCGCGCGGGCAGCTCGATGGTCGGCTCGGGCCGGTTGCGCCGGTTCGTCGGCCGCGGCCGTGCTCTTGCCGTTGCCGTTCCGTTCGTGCCGCCGCCCGACGCCGTCTCTTTCGGCGGCGGCGGAGCGAGCAGCTTGCGCCAGCCGGTGAGCTGCGGCTCGGTCGCCGGCCTGCGGGCCGGCGTCGTCGTCGTGACCAGCTCGACGTCGTCGCCGGCCGGTGCGTCGAGAGCTCGCGCGTCGTAGCGCTGGCGCTGGAACGGGTCGGACAGCACGTTCCACGCCGCGCGGACGCGCGCGACCTCGTTCGCGGTTGGCCTGCAGCTGCGACTCGGAGACGCCCTTCTTCTCGCGTGCGGCCTCGAGGTCGGCGACGCGCCGACGGTGGGCGTCGCGGATCTCGTCGCGCGTCGCGCCGGGCTCGACGCCCGAGCTCCTCGTAGTAGTTGTCGCTCATGCTTCAGTCGCCTCTCAGCTCGGCGAGCAGGCCGTCGATCGGGACCCGCTCCTGCGTCATGGTGTCGCGGTCACGGATCGTGACCGCGCGGTCGTCGAGGGTGTCGAAGTCGACCGTCACGCACAACGGGGTCCCGACCTCGTCCTGGCGACGGTAGCGGCGGCCGATGGAGCCCGCCACGTCGACGTCGATCATGAGCTCCGCCCGCAGCGCCGCGGCGACCTCGTCGGCCACCGGCACCAGGCGCTCGTTCTTCGACAGCGGCAGCACCGCCACCTTGATCGGCGCCAGGCGCGGGTGGAGGCGCAGCACCGTGCGCTTCTCGGTGCCGCCCTTGCCGTTGTCGACGTCTTCCTCCTCGTAGGCGGCGAGGAGGAAGGCGAGGGTGGCCCGGTCGGCGCCGGCGGCCGGCTCGATCACGTGCGGCAGGTAGCGCCGGTCGTGCTCCTGGTCGTAGTAGCTGAGGTCCTGGCCCGAGAACTTGCTGTGCTGCGTGAGGTCGTAGTCGGTGCGGTTGGCGATGCCCTCGAGCTCGCCCCACCCCCACGGGTACATGAACTCCACGTCGGAGGTGCCGGCCGAGTAGTGCGACAGCTCCTCGGTGGCGTGCGGGCGCAGCCGCAGCTGGTCCTCGGGGATGCCGAGGTCGGTGTACCAGCGGAAGCGCTCCTGGCACCAGTACTCGTACCAGTGGGCGCCGTCCTCGGGCGGGACGAAGTACTCCATCTCCATCTGCTCGAACTCGCGCGTGCGGAACACGAAGTTGCCCGGCGTGATCTCGTTGCGGAACGACTTGCCGATCTGCGCGATGCCGAACGGCGGCTTCTTGCGCGTCGTCGTCTGCACGTTGGCGAAGTTGACGAAGATGCCCTGCGCGGTCTCCGGGCGCAGGTAGGCGACCGAGGCGTCGTCCTCCACCGGGCCGACGTAGGTCTTGAACATCAGGTTGAACTGCCGCGCCTCGGTGAAGGTGTCCTTCATGCCGCAGTTCGGGCACGCGCCCGACTCGGGCAGCTGGTCGGCGCGGAAGCGCTCCTTGCAGTTGCGGCAGTCGACGAGCGGGTCGGTGAAGGTGGCGACGTGCCCGCTCGCCTCCCACACCTTCGGGGCCATGAGGATGGCGGAGTCGAGGCCGACGACGTCGTCGCGCAGCTGCACCATCGAGCGCCACCAGGCGTCCTTCACGTTGCGCTTGAGCAGCACGCCGAGGGGCCCGTAGTCCCAGGTCGAGCGGAAGCCGCCGTAGATCTCGCTCGAGGGGAACACGAGGCCGCGTCGCTTGGCGAGGTTGACGACGCGGTCCATCAGGTCGTTCTTGGCCATACCGGAGGGCGATCCTAGTTGGAGGTCCCTTTTGCGCTCCCTTCGACGCTTCGCGTCGCTCAGAGCAGCGCGGCGCTGCGCAGACGGCGCTCGAGATGGTGCTCCAGGCTGGTGAGCGCGAGCCGCTCGGTGGCCGTCGTGGTGGGCCCGGGCGGCTCGGCCAGAGCCGTGCGCAGCTCACCGCCGAGGATGCGCCGGACCATCTGCAGGGTGTCGGGCTCGATCCGCCGGCCGGTGAAGCGGCCGCACGTGGCGCAGAGCACGCCGCCCTCCTCGAGGTCGAACGAGGTGAACGGGCCCTCCTCGTCGCCGCAGCGGGCGCACAGGTCGAGCATCGGGTGGAAGCCCTCGAGCGAGAGCAGCTTCCAGAAGAACGCCGCGCTCACCAACGGGGTGGGGTGCTCGGCGAGGGTGCGCAGCGCCCCGACGAGCATCCGGTACAGCGCGGGGTTGGGCTCGCGCTCCTGGGCGACCTGGTCGGTGGCCTCGAGCATCGACACCGCGTGGGTGAGGCAGCCGTAGTGCTCGCGCAGCGCGCGGTTGGCGTCGATGGTCTCGGTCTGGGTGACGACGTCGAGCTCGCGGCCCCGGTAGCACTGCACCGCGACGTGGCGTCATCGGCTCGAGCCGGGCGCCGAACCGGCTCCCGGGCTTGCGCACGCCCTTGGCCACGGCCCGGACCTTCCCGTGCCCCTGCGTGAGGATGGTGACGATCCGGTCGGTCTCCCCCAGCTTGATCGTGCGCAGCACGACCCCCTGGTCCCGGTACAGGTTCACTACATCAGTGTAGTTCTGCCCTCCCCACCCCGAGCATGTGTCGATCGGGTGCGCAATGGACCGCTCGAGTGACACATGCTCGCTTCGGCGGTCAGGTGGCGTCGACGGCGCCGAAGCGGCGTTCGCGGCGCTGGTACTCGGCGACGGCGTCGAAGAGGTCGACGCGGCGGAAGTCGGCCCAGCGGGTGTCGGTGAACACGAACTCCGAGTACGCGGTCTGCCAGACGAGGAAGTTGGCGGTGCGGGTGTCGCCCGCGGTGCGCACGAGCAGGTCGGGGTCGGGGAGGTCGGGGGCGTCGAGATGGCCGGCGACGACGTCCTCGTCGATCGCCGCCACCCGCAGCGTTCCCGCTCGCACCTCCGCCGCGATCGCGGCCATCGCCGCGGCCAGCTCGGCCCGCCCGTCGTGGTCGATGGCGAGGGTCAGCGTCATCCCGTGGTTCCCCGCGGTCAACGCCTCGGTCTCGTCGAGCGCCTGGCGCAGTCGCCGCGGCAGCCGGTCGTCGCGCCGGCCCAGTCCCCGGATGCGGACGCCCCGGACGTGGAGCTCGTCGCGCCGGGCGAGCAGCACCCGCTCGATGTCGTCCAGCAGCGCGCGCACCTCGCCGATCGGCGCGCCCCAGCGGGCCTCGGGCACGACGTCGACGGTCAGCCACCGCAAGCCGATCGCCAGCGCGCCCTCGACCACGTCGACCAGCGCGGTCTCGCCGACCGAGCAACCGGCGCCGTCGACGACGATCGCGACGTGCCCGGGGACCCGGTGGAGGTCGACGTCGGACGGCACGCTCACCCGCGCAACCTATCTCGTCGGTCGATCCCGCTCCGCCGCTACGCTCCCGCCGATGCGCGTGGCACCCGACGCCTGGACCGCGGTCGTGAATCCCGCCGCCGGTCGAGGGCGGGGCGACGCCGGGCTCCCCCACCTCGTCGGCACCCTCGCGGCTGCCGGACTCGACCTCGAGATCGAGCTGTCGGCCGACGCCGAACACCTCGTGACCCTCGCCCGCCACGCGTTCGCCCGCGGCCGCGGCGTCGTGGCCTGCGGCGGCGACGGCACGGTCTGCGCCCTGGCCGGCGTCGCGGCCGAGCACGACGGCGTGCTCGGCATCGTGCCCGTGGGCTCGGGCAACGACTTCGCCCGCCAACTCGACATTCCCCGCGGCGATCTCGACGCCGCCCTCGACGTGCTGCGCACCGGACACGTCGTCGCCGCCGACCTCGGGCAGGTGCACACCGCCGACGGCGCGACCACATGGTTCACCACCGTCGCCAACACCGGCTTCGACGCCGCCGCCAACGAGTGGGCGAACCACGTCACACTGGACCAGCGGCACCCCGCTCTACGTGATGGCCGCGCTGCGCACGCTGGCCACGTACTCGACCGGGGCGCTTCCGCATCACCGTCGACGACACCACGTGTCGACACCGACGGCGTGGCTGGTCGCAGTCGGCAACACCCGCACCTACGCGAGCGGGATGATGATCACCCCGTCGGCCAGCGTGCACGACGGCCTGCTCGACGTGTGCGTGGTCGGCCCGGTCTCACGCGTCGACTTCCTGCGCACGTTCCCGTCGGTGTTCCGCGGCGCTCACGTCGACCACCCCCAGGTGCGCACCTGGCGCGGCGTCGACGTGAGCGATCGAAGCACTCGACGCCACCGCACCGGTGGAGCTGTGGGCCAGTGGCGAGCACGCGGGGCCGCTGCCGGCGCGCGTCGAACCGGTGGCGGGCGCGCTGGCGGTGATGGTGCCCGCGACCGCCGCGAGCACTACTTGACGGTCAGCGTGCCTTCCATGCCCGCGGCGCGGTGCCCGGTGACGCTGCAGTAGAAGGTGTACTTCCCGGCCTTCAGGTCGATCTTCTTCGACGAGGTGCCACCGCCGCCGTCGGCCTCGAGCGAGAAGCCGGGGTAGGCGCCGTCGAACACGAGGTCGTGGATCCCGTTCTTCGCGGTGAGCTCGATCTTCGCGATCCCCGGCGTCGGTCGTGATCTTGTCGGGCTTGAAGTAGAAGTTGCCGGCCTCGATCGAGATGGTCTCGGTGGCCGCGCCCTTGGGCTCGACGTAGGCCTTGCCGCCGCCGCCGTCGTCGCCACCACCACCGCACGCGGCGAACAGCACGGCCGCGAGCAGCACGAGCGCGAACCCGGACAACGAGGCGGTGGCGTCGCATCACTTCGAGACGGTGAGGGTGGCCTTCATCCCCTGGGCCTCGTGCCCCGGGACGGTGCAGTACAGGGTGTACGTGCCGGGCGTGATGTCGACCTTGCCGGACTTCTTGCCGCCGGCGTCGGTGGTGAGGAGGAAGCCGTCGAACTTCGGGTCCTGGATGGCCAGCGTGTGACCGGTCGCGCCCGAGTAGTTGAACTCGACGACGTCGCCCGTGGCGGTGAACTCGGTGGCCTGGAACTTGATCGATTGGAGCGCCTCGACGTCGACGCTGCTCGTGGCCGGCTTGGTGGAGCTCACGGAACGCGGGGGCCCCACCCTCGCTGTCGTTGAGGCTCGGGCCGAGCGTGAGCAGCCCGGAGAGCGACACGACCACCAGCACGCCGGCGAGGATCATCGCCAGCGACGACGTGCGCAGGTGCGGTGCGGCCGCGATCAGCGGAGGCGCCGATGAGGATCGCCAGCGTGATGAAGATGCCCGTCGCCAGCGCGGCGTCTTTGTCGCCCGCGAGGAACACGCGCGAGATGTTGAGCACCAACACCGCGACGATCACGATCGACAGGATCGGGACGAGCAGCGGGAGCAGCACACGGGTCTTGAGCGGAGAGTCCTCCGCGGTGCCGTCGCTGCCGAGCCGCTCGCTCTCGACGAGCTCGGGGAGCTCCTCGGAATCCGGAGTCGTACCCAACGTGGTGGTGTCGGTCATCTCCTCAGCCCCATCTGAGTCAGCTCACGATCCATCTCGTCGAGCCCGTGTCGCGGCGTGTTCGCACGCTCTTCTTCGGAGGCCCAGCGGAAGAACACTACGGCGATGATTCCCCAGAGTAGGAGTCCGGCGCCGATTTTCATGATCAGACCCGCGGCCTGCTGGTCTTCGAGCGTCGACAACCCGAAGAGGTGTGGCACCGTGCTCGTAGAACTTGTAGAGCGGTGACGATCCGAACGTGAGGAACGACGCGGGCACCGTCGGCACCACCGACCACGCGAACAGGTAGAGCATCTGCATCACCGGTTGCAGACGCGGGATCTCGGGCAGCGGGCTGACGATCGGCATCCACACGATCAGCGACGACACGAGCAGCAGCGCGTGCACCGCGAAGTGGACGAAGCCGGAGTGCAGCGCGGCGTCGACCACGAGCGGCCAGTGGGTGAAGACCAGCACGACGTTGAAGATCAGCAGCGCCGGGATGAACCGCGACAGCGTGCGCACGGTCGAGAAGAGCCAGGCCGGGCGCAGGATCCGCCGCATCAGCCACGCCGGGGAGCCCGAGGAGCAGCAGCGGCGCGACCACCATCGAGAAGATGAGGTGCTGCACCATGTGGACGCTGAAGTTGTAGCGCTCGGCGATGTCGTGGACCGGGTAGTCGGAGGCGACCCACATCGCGAGCACACCGAGCGACCAGCACGTGACCTGGAAGCGGGTGACGACCGGCCTGGCCCGGGATCGACCAGCGGGGCCCGAGTCGGATCGACGGCGATCGCGTACCCGGCGGCGAACAACCCGACCAGCAACCAGACGTCGGGATGGGCCGTCCAGCTCGGGAAGGCGACGCGCGGGCATCAGCGCAGCCGGCTCAGCTCGCCAGCACGCCGTGCAGGGTGGCCAGCACGACCAGGTAGAGGACCGGCGCCGCGATCGCTCCCACGATGAACAACCGCTTGAACACCGGCTTGTCGGTGCGCAGGTGCATGAACCACGAGCGCGACCAGGAAGAACTTCACCACCATCATCGCGAGCAGGCAGCACGACGATGAGGCCGTCGGGGATGTCGCCCTCCATGTAGGAGACGGCGATCTCGACCGCGGTGATGACCGCGAGCACGACCGCGACCACCACGTACTGCCAGGGGTCGGGGTGGGCGCGGACCTCGCCGGGCAGCAGGTTCGGCGCCGGCGTGCGCCATGCGGTACGCGAGGTCGCCCTGGGGCAGGTCGGGCTCGTGGCCCGGACTCCGGCCTCGATCTCCTGCGTCTCGGTGCTCGCTCATGCTCGCGCTGCCTCACTTCGGGAGCAGGTAGATGACGGTGAAGATCACGATCCACACGACGTCGACGAAGTGCCAGTAGAGACCGGCGATCTCGACCCGTTCGGAGTCGCCCTGCGAGATCCGGCTCTGCATCGAGAGGCCCCACAGCGACGACCAGCCACACGATGCCGATCGAGCACGTGGGTGCCGTGGATGCCGGTGAGGATGAAGAAGCTCGACCCGAACAGGTTGGTGTCGACGTTGAGGCCCTTGCGGGTGAACTCGGTGAACTCGAAGATCTGGCCGCCGATGAACGTGGCACCGAACAGCGCCGTCGCCATGATCCACACCCGGAACCGGCGGTAGTCGCCCCGCTGGACGGCGGCGAGCGCGAGCACCATGGTGAGACTGCTCATCAGCAGGATGAACGACGTCACCGACGTGAACGGGATGTTGTAGACGTCCTGCGGCGTCGGGCCGGTCTGGCCGGGACGGTCGCGGTAGAGCAGGTACGTCGCGATGAACGCCCCGAAGAACAGGCAGTCGGACGACAGGAACAGCCACATCGCCAGCTTGGGGTTGGCGACGCCGGTGTGGGTGGCGTGCGGGTCGTGGCCGCCGCTGTCGCCCGGACCCGTGCCCGACGGGCACGAGCTCGCCGGCGCCGGGGCCGCCCGGGGTCTGCTCGATGGTCGCCATCAGACGGGTCGATTCCGTTGCGGCGTCCCGGCAATCCGGCCACGCCTCCACTGCATCTCCATCAGCTCTCCGTCCCGGGCTCGAGACCCCAGGCGAACATGCCGAACAGCAGGAGCAGCAGGCCGGGGATCAGCCAGAGGATCTCGGTGAACACCGCGGCGTAGCCCGAGGCACGGGAGGCCGAGCGCGAGCACCAGCGGGTAGTACGACGGCGACGGCATGTGGATGCCGTGCCCGTCGCCGTGGTCGACCGACTCCGAGGCCTGGGCGACGCCACCGGCGTCGGCGACCGCCACGTCGGTGACGGTGGAGGAGGCGGCGACCGCCACGGGCTCGTCGGCGTCGTCGGACCCACCCGACGGCAGCTTCACCAGGCGCCCGTCGGCGTCCTCGGTGTACTTGCGGTGCCACCAGTCGTCACGGGCCTCGACGATCGGGATCTCGGCGAAGTTGTAGTCGGGCGGCGGCGACGGGATCGACCACTCGAGCGACCGGGCGTCCCACGGGTCGGCGGGCGCCTTCGGCCCGCGCTTGGTGGTGTAGATGACGTTCACGAAGAAGATCAGCACCGAGACGCATGATCACGAACGCGCCGACGGTCTCGATCATGTTCATCGTGTCCCAGCCCGTACCCGCTCGGGTAGCGGTAGGTGCGCCGGGGCATGCCGGTGAGGCCGAGGATGTGCATCGGGAAGAACGTGAGGTTGAACCCGACGAGCATCACCCAGAAGTTCCACTTGCCGAAGCGTCTCGTTGAGCATGCGCCCGAAGACCTTCGGCCACCAGAAGTAGAAGCCGGAGAAGATCCCGAGGAACAGACCGCCGAAGAGCACGTAGTGGAAGTGGGCGACGACGAAGTAGGTGTCGGTCTGCTGGGTGTCGGCCGGCACGATCGAGTGCAGCACGCCCGACAGGCCGCCGAGGGTGAACATCGCGATGAAGCCCAAGGAGAACAACATCGCGGTGGTGAGCTTCACCGCGCCGCCGTAGACCGTGCCCAACCAGTTGAAGATCTTCACGCCGGTCGGGATCGCGATGAGCATCGTCGACGAGCCCGAAGGCGGAGATGGCGACCGGCCCGAGCCCGGTGGCGAACATGTGGTGCGCCCACACGCCCCAGCCCATGAAGCCGATCGCGATGCCGGAGAAGATCACCACCGAGTAGCCGAACAGCGGCTTGCGGCTGAAGATCGGCAGCACCTCGGACACGATGCCCATGCCCGGCAGGATGAGGATGTACACCTCGGGATGGCCGAACAGCCAGAACAGGTGCTGATAGAGGAGTGGATCGCCGCCCTTCGACGCCACGAAGAACAAGGTGCCGTAGTTGCGGTCGAAGAACACCATGATCATCGCCGCGGTGATGATGGGCATGGCGAACACGGTGAGGAACGCGACCACCGTCATCATCCACGTGAACACCGGCATGCGCATGAGCGTCATTCCCGGCGCGCGCATGTTGAGGATGGTGACGATGAAGTTGATCGCGGACGTCGTCGACCCGATGCCGAGCAGCACGATGCCGACGCACCAGAAGTTGGGCCCCTGGCCGGGCAGCGCGCCGCCGGAGATCGGTGTGCTCGTGAGCGGCGTGTAGCCGAACCACCCGCCGTTGGGCGCGCCGCCGAGGAAGAAGCTCGAGTACATGAAGAGGCCACCGAAGAGGACGACCCAGTACCCGAACATGTTCAGCCGCGGGAACGCGACGTCGCGTGCACCGATCTGCAGTGGGATGAGGTAGTTGCCGAACGCGACGGCGAGCGGCATGCCCACCAGGAACACCATGGTGGTGCCGTGCATGGTGAACATCGTGTTGTACTGCGCCGCGGTGAGCACCGATGCCGTTCGGGCCGGCGAGCTGCAGGCGGATGAGCAGCGCCTCGACGCCGCCCAGCACGAAGAACACCAGCGCGGTGCCGCCGTAGAGGATGCCGATCTTCTTGTGGTCGACGGTCGTGAACCAGCTCCAGAAGCCGGTCGTCGCCTTCGGCCTCCGCAGCGGCAGCGCGCGCGTCGATCGGCTTGGGCAAGGAGCGGGTGACTGTCGTCATTTACTTCTGCTCCAAGAGGAAGTCGGCGATGTCTTCCGCCTGCTGCTGGGTCATCGTCTCCATGCCCGGCGGCGTGTCGTTGATGAACGACGGCATGCCCACGCAGATGCCATCACCGGGCGGATACCGACAGCCCTGGGACGACATCGGGATCATCGACGGCGCGTTCTGCACCCAGTTGATCAGGTTGGAACGCGTCAACGGGTAGGTGCCGCTCGCGAACGTCGTGCGACTGGCGAGGTGGGTCAGGTTGGGCCCGTACGCCGGCTTCGACGAGTCGTCGAAGATGTGGCAGTTGGTGCACTGGAAGGTCTTGACGATCAGTTCCTGGGTCGGGCCCGCCGGCGTGGTGCCGTCGGACTCGTAGAGCGGGTTGACCGGGCCCTGCTGCTGCTCCTGGATCCACTTCTCGTAGTCGGCCGGAGACTTGGCGATCACCCGGAACCGCATGTTGGCGTGGGAGAGCCCGCAGTACTCCGCGCACTGCCCGAGGTAGGTGCCGGGCTTGTCGGCCGAGAGCGTGACGTGGTTGGTCTGGCCGGGGACGACGTCCTTCTTCCCCGCGAGCTCGGGGACCCAGAAGCTGTGGATCACGTTGCACGTCTTCGACGTGCCCGTGCTCGCGTCGCAGGCGTCGAGGCTCACGTAGACGTCGCGCCCGGTCGGGATGATCATCTCGTCGGCGGTGACGACCTTGGCCTCCGGGTAGGAGAACTGCCACCACCACTGCTTGCCCTCGACGTGCACCTGCAGCGCGCTCGGGCCGGGGTTCTCGGCGAGATCGAAGATCGTGGCGACCGTCGGCACGGCGATGATCGCGAGCAGCAGCGCCGGGAGGATGGTCCAGCCGATCTCGAGGCGCGTGTTGCCGTGGACCTGCTTGGGGTTCTCGTTCTTGCCCGGTCGGTAGCGGAACTTGATCGCCAACCACACGGTCGCGACCGTGATCGCGATGCCGACGATGATCGCGATGATCAGGATCGGCACGAACAGGTCGTAGATCTTCTGGGCCTGCGAACTCTTGGGCTCGAGCGAGTTCTGCCCGTTGTTCTTGACCTCGGAGCAACCGGCGAGGACGAGCACGACGGCGGCGGCGGCGGCGAGGACGAGCCGGCGTCCCCGAGAGCGGCGTGGCGTCATGTCCCCTTCCGAGCTGTCCGGTTGTCGACGGGAGCCGGGGGCCGAACCTGGTCGGGATCCCCTGCGCGTCGGCACTCTACATGGGTGAACTTCCGCAGCAGCAACTTCTACGCCGGACTTCTCGCGGGGAACCCGCCGGCGGCGATGGCGGCGACGAGGGCGGCGTGGTCGCGCACGTTGTTCGTCGCGTATTTGGCGGAGAATCGGGCGATCGCATCGTCGAACGAGGTGCCGGCGCCCAGGTAGCCAGCGAGGGCGGCGGCGTCGCCGGTCCGGGCGTGGGCCCGGGCCAGGGCCCGGGCGCAGAGGGCGCCGTAGTGGGTGAGCTTCCCCAGGTCCATCCGGGTGAGGTCCCCCTGACCCTTCACGTCCCAGAGCTGGCGCACGTAGTAGTGGTGCCCGCCCGAGGGCCCGGTGGCCCACCCGAGGAAGATGTCGCTCGCCGCCTGGGTCAGGCGCTGACCCGCCACCACCCGCCGTCCTTCGTGTCCGAGCGGGGTCGCCCCGACGTACGGCGCGAGCACGGACGGCTGCGCCTCCTTCACCTGGAGCACGATGCGGTCGCCGGCGGCGTCGCCCGTCGCCTCGAACAGGCAGACCCAGCAGCGGGTCCCGACGCTGCCCACCCCGACCACCCGTCGGGCCACGTCGACCAGCCGGAAGCGGTCGAGCAGGAAGCGCCGATCGTCGCTCAGTGACGACCGGTAGTCCTCCAACATCACGGCTGCATCGTCCATGTCGGCGCCGGTGGACTCGAGGTGCACGACGATGGGCGGGTCCTCGACGAAGCGCGGCACTCCCCCGGCGTCGGTCGTGAGCCGGGCGACGGCGCGGAGATGGTCCTTGCGCAGCGCCTTGGTGACGTCACGTTGTGCCTGCTCGCGGTACTTGCGCGGGAAGTGCTCAACGAGATCGGCGGCGGTGGTGCGGTCGTACCAGACGTCGAGCGTGCGCATCCCCGCGAACTGGTCGAGGTATTCGCGGTACACGCGCACGGCAGTGGTCACGACGCGATCGCGCTTCCTCGCCGGGAACCCGTGCTGCAACGCGACGACGTGCAGGCTCGCGGCCAGCCGCTTCACGTCCCACTCCCACGGCCCGGGGTCGGTCTCGTCGAAGTCGTTGATGTCGAAGACCACGTTGCGTTCGGGCGTGGCGAACGTGCCGAAGTTGGCGACGTGCGCGTCGCCACACGCCTGCACGGTCAACCCGGTGACCGGCGTGGTCGACAGGTCCCTCGCCATCACCGCCGCCGCGCCCCGGTAGAAGGCGAACGGCGACTCGGCCATGCGTTCGTAGCGCACGGGGACGAGCTCGGCGACCCGCGTGGTGGCCTGCTGCTCGAGCACCCCGACCGGGTCGAGGGTTCGGTCGGCCACGTTCCACTCGCCGTGTGCCGCGCGCGGGACGTCGGCGCGGAGCGCTCGTCCGGCCTCGCGTCGTTCGCTGGTGGTGGTCATGTGCTCCCCTCAGAGGTAGCCATCGCGGATGAGCTTCTTGGTCGCGAAGTTGCCCCAGATCGGGGGCAGGTAGGTGGTGAAGAGCCGGTGCGTGACCACAGTGGCGGTGGCGATCTCGGGCGGGATCCCGAACGCGGTGAGCCCGGAGACCATGGCCGCCTCCATCACGCCGATCCCACCAGGCACCGGCACGAGGCTGGCCAGGAACGATGCCGAGGTGTTCACGAACACGATCTGGGCCACCGACAGGCTCCCGCCGTACGCGGTGAGGCACGCGAGCAGGCAGAGCGAGTACAGGAGCTGCGCGGCGACGCTCCCGCCCAGGATGAGGAAGAGCTGGCGCGGGGTGGTGAGGATCCCCCAGATGTTGCGGAGCGCGGCGATCACCTGCGGCCACGCCTTCTCGCGCACGAAGCGGCGCACCGGCCCGATCGCGAGCCCGATGCCGACGATCACCGCACCGACCAGCACCAGCAGCAGGATCAGGCTGCGCTCCTCGTGGTCGGGACCGATGCCGCCCACCTGCGAGAGGCTGGCCTCCTGGCCGATGGCGATCGCGGTGAGCACGAACAACGTGAACTGGGTGAGCGTGCCGGCCACGCCGAGCAGCACGCCCGACGACGTCGCCGGGCCCAGCTCGACCCCTTGCTTCTGCAGGAAGCGGATGTTCATGATCGTCGCCGACGCACCGGTCGGCGCGACGAGGTTCACGAACGACACCGCCATCTGGAGGAGCACGGCGGGCACGAGCGGGATGGCCTGGGGCACCGACCCGATGGTGTTGCAGGCGAACGCGACCGCGGTCGACTGCGCGAGCAGGAAGCCGACGACGAGCCACGGCCAGTCGGCGGTGCCGAGCGTGTCGATGAGCTCGCTGATGCTCCCGACCTGACCGAGGATCACCCACACCGCGACGAGCAGGGCGACGACCATCACGATGTTGAGCGGCTTCACCCGCCGCAGCTCGACCGGGCGGACGAGCTCGCCTCCCGTGCGCGCGACGAGCGCGGTCGTCAACTCGTCGAGCAGACCCTTCTGCGCTTTCAGCGCGCGGCGCGACGCCGGGCTGAGGGCCGGGCGGGTGAGATAGCGCTGAGCGGCGAGGAGCTCGTCGGGGCGCAACGCGCCCGCCGCGAGGTCGATGGCCCGGTCGACGCCGGCGCGGAGCGCGGTCGTGACCAGCGCCTGGGCGACGTCGAGGTCGAGGCGGGCGTCGGACGCGGAGATGGAGCCGCGGTCGAAGTCGACGACCGTCGACACCGCGTCGCCCACCAGCACGTGGCCACCGTCGAGTGCACCGTGCGACACGCGCGCGTCGCGGAGCCGGCGCACGTCCTGCCAGAACGCAACGGCCGCGACATCGAGCGTGGGCCCCTCCTCGACCTCGGCAAAGGTGGGCTGCTCAGGTTGATCCAGCGCGAGCAGCGCGGCCGCGGGCCCGGCGACACCGGCGGCGACGATCCCGGGCACGTGCACCCCGGCGTCGTGCGCGGCATACAGGCAGACCGCTTCGTGCTCGACCTGTTGGAGCCGGGTGAGCGTGAGGGTCGGACCCGAGTCCTTGTAGGCCAGGAACCGCCACGCCTTTGCCACGAGCTGGGTGTCGGCCGCGTCGCGCCCGTAGACGCGCACGCGCAACGTGTGGCCGTCGGTCTCCCGGGCGGCGGCGACCGTCGAACCGCGCGGCTGCTCGGGCGCCAGCTCGACCGAGGTCGTCGCCACGCCCAGCTCCTCGAGCGCGGCGGCGACCTGCGCCATGGTGGGGCGACCGGCCGGCGAGCCGAGCGCGAGGTGCAGGATCGCCGCGACCCCCCAGCCGATCCCGAGGGCGCCGACCACGTCGTCGACGCCGCCGAGGCCGACGATGATCGTGCCGGGCACCACGACGAGCAACGCGAGTTGGCCGAGGCGACGCACCGGCCGGGTGAGGAACGGGCCCGCCACGAACACCACCGCAGCCAGCACCGCGAGGCGCACCGCGGGGTAGTGCCCGGGCTCGTTGCTGCTGAACACCGACCCGAGCGCCGACCACGCGCTCTCGCCGTCGACCGCGAACCCGAGGAACCGGGCGATGCCCCACGCCGCGAGTCCTCCTGCGGCGATGACGGCCGCGAGCCGGTACCGGCGCGCCACGAGCGCCGCCAGCGCGACCAGCGCGATCCCCCACAGGTACCCGACCGCGAGCAGGACCTCGAAGAGGCCGTCGAGGGAACCGGGGAGGGTGGCGAAGAACGCGTCGAGCGCGCGCTCGGTGGCGCGCAGGAACTGCGGGTTGGCGGCCGAGACCGCGACCAGCGCGCCCGCGAGCACGAGGCGGATCCAGTCGCCGACGAGGCGACGGTAGGGCCGTTCGTCGGCGTGCCCGAACACGCCGCGTCGCGGTGTGACCCGAGCGCTCACGCGGCGGACCCTAGTCTCACGCGATGCGCCGCTCACTCATCCTCGTGGCGACCGCTGCGGTGCTCCTCACCGCGACACCTGCCGCGTTCGCGGCGCGCAGGCAGCTCCCGTTGCAACGGACCCACTGGGTGCTCACCGACCGGGTGTCGATCGGCACGCCGCTCGACGGCGTGTCGGTCGACGCGGTGTTCGACGGCACCCACGTCACCGGCAGCTCGGGCTGCAACGGCTACAGCTGGGGCTACACCACGGACGGCCGGCGCATGACGCTGAAGGACAACGGCGTGCACACGCTGATGGCGTGCGAAGGCGCGGCCGGCAAGGTCGAACCGGCGTACCTGAAGCGCCTGGGTCAGGTCGGGCGATTCCGCATCACGGGTTCGAACCTCACGCTGTCGACCCGCTCCGGGCGCCGGCTGCTCGTGTACCGCGCCTCCACCGGCAAGGCCGCGCTCAGAGGCGGGTGGAACGTCACCGGGTTCTACACCGGCGATGCGATCCAGTCCCCGGTGGTCGGGAGCACGCTCACGCTCGAGTTCGCCGGCGACCGGGCGTCGGGCAACTCCGGGTGCAACACGTTCGACGGTGGGTACACACTGTCCGGCGTCGACCGCATCGAGCTGGGACCGTTCCGCTCCACGCTACGCGCGTGCGCCGACCC
The DNA here is from genome assembly GCA_963725775.1 of uncultured Actinomycetes bacterium. GTDB lineage: Bacteria > Actinomycetota > Acidimicrobiia > IMCC26256 > DASPTH01 > DASUAS01. The sequence continues at coordinate 245,066 of CAVRZT010000002.1, read as the reverse complement.
CGCCGTGGGCACCCAGGAGCAGCAGTACCTGCACGCGCTCGAGCTCGCGGTCACCTACCGCGTCAGCGGATCGCAGCTCACGCTGTTCCGGCCCGGTGACACCATCGCCGCCACGTTGCAACGCGCCAACGGACTCACCAGCGGGAGCTAGCGCGCGATCAACTCCGCTGGTCGAACGCCACCTTGATCGCGCCCGAGTCGTCCTGGGTCGCGAGCACGCCGAACGCGTCGCGCCACTGCTCGTCGAGTGGGAACGTGTGCGTCAGCATGCCGTCGAGGCTGACCCGGCCGGAGCGCGCCAACTCGAGGTAGTGCGCGATGCCGTGCTCGCGCACGCCGTCGACCTCCTCGACGCCGAACGCGTTGGAGCCGACCCAGCTGATCTCCTTGAAGTACAGCGGTGTGTACTCCCAGTTCGTGGTGCCGTGCACCCCAGCCTTCACCAGCGTGCCGTGCGCCTTCAGCAGGCGGACCGACACCTCCAGCGTCTCCCGCTTGGAGATGGTGTCGTACACGACGTCGATGCCGCCGGGGAACGCCATCGGCAAGCCGGTGTGCGACGAGAGCACCCCGCCCGACCACGCGGCGGCGTCCTCGATCACGGACTCCGCGGGCTCGTGCGCGAACACGCGCGTGCGCGCCGAGCTTCTGCGCGAGCTCGGCCTGCGCGCCGAAGCGGGCGACGACGCCGACCTCGACGTCGGGGTACAGCGCGCGGAGGATCGCGACCGCGCACGTGCCGAGCGCACCGGCGCCGTACACGAGCACCTTCCCGCCCGGCGTCGGTGGGTGACGGGTGATCGCGTGCAAGGAAACCGCGAACGGGTCGGCGAACACCGCGACCTCGTCGGGCACGTCGTCGGGCACCGGGAACAGCATCGACGGGTGCGCGGGCATGAGCGTCGCCCATCCGCCGCTCGCGTCCTTCGACGTCCCGACGTGGATGCCGGGCGCGATGGGCGGCGTCTGGAAGTTCCAGCAGAGGCTCAGGTCGCCGGCCGCGCACGCCGGGCAGATCGGTGACACCCCACGCGGGACGCACGACAACCAGGGGTTGAGCACCACGCGGTCACCGACGTCGACGCCCTCCGCCTCGGGACCCAGCGCCACGACCTCGGCCACCACCTCGTGGCCGAGCACCTGCGGCATCGACGAGAAGTCGCGCATCGGGTTGTCGCCGCCGCCCTCGCCCCAGTCCATGAACACCTGCTTGGCGTCCGACCCGCAGATGCCGGTGAGGAGTGGACGGGTCACGACCCAGTCCGGCAGGAGGAACCCGGGGTCAGGCAGGTCGACCAGGTCCATCGGCGTGCGCTCGAGCGCGGCCAGGAGGGGGTTGTCGGTGACGAGGTCGCCGTTGCGCGGCGCGATGCCGAAGAGGAGTGCACGCATCGCGTCATGCTCGCGGGCGCACCGCGACTCTGCAAGACGGCTCGAAGGCGGTCAGTACCCCAGTCGGTCGAGCGCGTGGGCCCGGCGCTGCCAGTCGCGTTCCACCTTCACCTTGGTGTCGAGGAACACCGGCGCGCCGAGCAGGGCCTCGAGCTCCTCGCGGGCGAGCATCCCGGCCTGCTTGATGACCACGCCGCCCTTGCCGATGACCATCCCCTTCTGGGACTCGCGCTCGACCAGGACCCGCACCTCGTACCGAAGGATGTCGTCGTCACGCTCGGGCTCGATCTCCTCCGCGACCACGGTGATCGAGTGCGGCAGCTCGTCGCGCGCGACCCGCAGGAGCTTCTCCCGCACCAGTTCGGCGACGAGGAACGTCTCGGGCTGGTCGCTCACGACACCGCCCGGGTAGTACTCGGGGCCCTCGGGCAACCGCTGCTCGAGCTCACCGATCAGCGCATCGACACCGTCGCCGGTGAGCCCCGACAGCGGCACGTAGGCGTCGAACTCACCGAGCTCGCCGGTGACCCCCGCGAGCTGCTCGCCGATCGCGGCGCTCGTCGCCAGGTCGGTCTTGCTGACCACCAGGATCTTCGGCGTGTCGACCTGCTGCACCAGCTGCGCCACGAACCGGTCGCCGGGACCGATCGAACCGGTCGCCTCGATGAGGAGGCACACGACGTCGACCTCGGCGAGGGTCGCCCGGGCGCGGTCGTTGGTGCGCTCACCCAGCAACGTGCGCGGCTTGTGGATGCCCGGCGTGTCGAGGAGCACGAGCTGGGAGCCGGGCGTCGTGCGGACGCCGCGGATCTGGGTGCGCGTGGTCTGCGGCCGGTCGGAGACGATCGCGACCTTTGCGCCGACCATCTGGTTCACCAGCGTCGACTTGCCGACGTTGGGACGACCGACGAGGGAGACGAAACCCGAGCGGAACGTCACGGGTGGGCTTCATCCGCGACCGCACCCGGAGCGTCGGACTCCGCCTCGGCGAGGCGGGTGATGCGCACCGAGCCGATCCGACGGCCCTGCACCCGTTCGGTGCGGAACTCCAGGCCCTGGAAGCTCACGGTCTCCCCCTCCTCGGGCACGTGACCGAGGAGGTTGAGGATCAAGCCGCCGACGGTGTCCCACTCCTCGTCGGGCAGCTCGGTGCCGAGCGCCTCGCTGACCTCGTCGACCGGCGTGCGCCCCGGCACCCGCAACGAGCCGTCGGCCAGCCGTTCGACCGACGGCATCTCGACGTCGTACTCGTCGGCGATCTCACCGACGATCTCCTCGAGCAGGTCCTCGAGGGTCACCAGGCCCGACGTGCCGCCGTGCTCGTCGATGACGATCGCCATGTGGAACTGCTTGGTGCGCATCTCGCGCAGCAGCTCCGCCACCCGCTTCTGCTCGGGCACGAAGATCGCGGGCCGCACGGCGACCCGAACCGGGCTGCGACGCCCTCGCCGGCGCGGGCCCGGCGGACGAGGTCCTTCAGGTAGACGAGGCCGATGATGTTGTCGGTCGAGTGCTCCTCGCAGACCGGCAGCCGCGAGAACCCACGCTCGATGGCGCGCTCGATCGCCTCCTCGATGGTGTCGTCGGCGTCGACCGCCACCATGTCGGGGCGCGGCAGCATCACCTCGCGCACGACGGTGTCGCCGAACTCGAAGATCGAGTGGATCAGCCGACGTTCCTCGCGTTCGATGGACGTCTTCGCTGGCCGCGACGTCGGCCATGGTGCGGATCTCCTCCTCGGTGACGAACGGTCCCTGCTTCAAGCCCTTGCCCGGGAGCACGACGTTGGCGACGCCGATGAGGATGTTCGACGTCCAGCGCAGCGGCGCGAAGTTCGTGAGGAACCAGAGCATCGGGGTGAGCGCGAGCGCAGCGCGTTCGGTGTGCTGCACCGCGTACGTCTTGGGCGCGACCTCGCCGATCACGAAGAACAGGAAGATCTGCAGCACGATGCCGATCACGACGCCCCACACGCCGGCGGTGCCCTCGAGCAGCACACCGATGAGCGTGGCCGACGTGAGCTGCGCGACCAGCACCACGAGCAGCACGACGTTGAGCGTCTGCTCGGGGTGGTCGAGCATCGTCGCCAGCCGGGTGCGCGCGCTTGTTGCCGCTCTCCTCCGCCAGCGCGATCGCCCGGATGCGGTTCATCCGCACGAACGCGGTCTCCGACGCCGCGAAGAAGATCGACAGCACGAAGAGCACGACGACGACGGCGAGGATCGCCCAGTCGGCACCACCCATGTGACCTGCCCTCAGCCCTCGAGCTGCCGGAAGCGCTCCAGCAGCTCGCGTTCCCGGCGTTGCATCGACGCGGCCTCGTGCTCGTCGGCGTGGTCGTAGTTCAGCAGATGCAGCACGCCGTGCACGACGAGCAGCGCGAGCTCGGCGTCGACCGTGCCCGCGTGCGACGGCGCCTGACGGGCGGCGACCGTCGGGCACACGACGACGTCGCCGAGCACCACCGGCGGGTCGACCGGCTCGGTCGACGTGCCCGGCCCGCGGCCTCCGACGTCGGGTTGGCGACCACTCGGGATGTGGTCGTCGTCGATCGGGAACGCGAGCACGTCGGTGGGGCCGTCGCCGCCGAGGAACCGGCCGTTGAGGTCGGTGATCGCCTCCTCGTCGACGAAGATCAGCGACACCTCGGCGTCGGCGGGCGCGCGCTCCTCGGCCAGCACGAGCCGCGCCAGGCGCAGCCAACGCGGCAGGTCGACCTCGATCGTCGACTGCTCGTCGGAGGCGAAGACGCTCACGCGCGTCAGTCGTTCGCCCGCTCGTACGCGTTCACGATGTCCTGCACGATCTTGTGCCGGACGACGTCGTGCGCGTCGAGCTCCACGAATGCGAGGTCGGGGATGCCGTCGAGGATGTCGCGCACCGCGAGCAGGCCGCTACGACCGCGCCCCTCGGGCAGATCGATCTGGGTGACGTCGCCGGTGACGACGATCTTCGAGCCGAACCCGAGGCGGGTCAGGAACATCTTCATCTGCTCGGGCGTCGTGTTCTGCGCTTCGTCGAGGATGATGAACGAGTCGTTGAGCGTGCGCCCGCGCATGAACGCGAGCGGCGCGACCTCGATGGTGCCGCGCTCCATGAGCCGGCTCACCACCTCGGGCTCGAGCATGTCGTAGAGCGCGTCGTAGAGCGGTCGCAGGTACGGGTCGACCTTGGCCAGGATGTCGCCGGGCAGGAACCCCAGGCGCTCGCCCGCCTCCACCGCGGGGCGGGTGAGGATGATCCGGTTGATCTCCTTCGCCTGCAGCGCCTGCACCGCCAGCGCCACCGCGAGGTAGCTCTTGCCGGTACCGGCCGGTCCGATGCCGAAGGTGACGGTGTGCGTGCGCACGGCGTCGACGTAGCGCTTCTGCCCTGACGGTCTTCGGGCGCACCGGTTTGCGTCCGCGCAGCACCTCGGTGGTGAGCACGTCGGTGGGTCGTTGATCGGCCTTCAACATCTGGATGCTCCGGCCGACACCCTCGGGATCGAGCACGTGCCCGGCTTCGAGCAGGGCGACCATCTCCTCGAACAGACGGCCGACACGGTCCGCCTCGACCTCGTCGCCGCGGATGGTGATCTCGTTCCCGCGCACATGGATGGTGACAGGGAACGCGTCCTGCACGATGCGCAGCAATTCGTCGCGCTGACCGAGCAGGCCCACCATGAGGTGGTTGCCCGGTACGAGGATCTTGACCTGGGTCGGCGACGGTGCTGGCACGTCGGGACGAGCGTAGCCGCCTTGCCCCCGTCGCTCGCCTCCGCTCGCTCCGTCCCAGGCGGGCGAGCCGGGCACAGCCCGCTCTCGCCCGCTTCGCGAGCTGACGGCGCCTAGGCCGAAACCGCGCGCAAGCCGAGCTCGTCGAGCCGGCTGCCGAGATCCTCGGGACTGCGGCCCATCACCGCGGCGAGCACCCGCAGGTCGTCGCTGCGGATCGTGAGCATCTGGCCGTTGAAGTCCTGGCGCTGCAGCTGGATCGTCGCGGCGTACCGGGCGATGACCGCGGCGTCGTCGTCATCGATCTCGTGGAGACGCACGAGGTCGATGGTGAAGCCGTCGCCGGCCACGCCGACCGGTTCGGTCAGGTCGATCTCGAGGTCCTGCGCGCCCCGGGGTAGCAGCTGGTCGGGCGGAACCCGGTACAGCTCTGCCAGGCGGAGCAGCCGCGGGACCGAGATGGCCCGTTCGCCGCGCTCGTAGGCACCGAGGACCGAAGCCTTGAACTCCTGATCCGAGCGCGCCTCGACGTCGTGGAGCGACAGGCCCTTCTGGCGACGGATCGCCCGGAGGCGCTCACCGACGTGCCGTCCGTCAATTCGTTCCATAGGTCGTCCCAGCCACGCTTCCCCAGCCCTGGTGTCGTTCCCGGGCCGACCATATCACTGAGTGACGCCCGTCACCACTCTCTGCGGTCGAATTGTCACTGGGGTTGAAAACGCCCGGCGTCCGGCCAACGCGGCGGTCGCGGCAATCGCCGCGGTCTCCGCGCGGAGGACGAAGGGGCCGACCGCGAGCCGCGGAGCGTGGCCGAACGCGGCGAGCTCGTCGGGGTCGAACCCCCCTTCGGGCCCGACCGCGACGACCCACTCGCCACCCGCGGGCGCGGGGAGCGCTGACGCGGCGACGCCGTCGACCGCAGCGAGCACCAGACCGGGCATCGACGCAACTTCGGTTGCGGGCACCGGACCGTCGACCACCGGTACGCGCGCGCGGCGCGACTGCGCACCTGCTTCGCGCGCGACCCGCTGCAGACGTTCGAACGCCGACGCCGACCTTGTCGTCGTCCCAGCGCACGACCGAGCGGGCGGCTTCCACGAGGAGAATGCGGTCGGCGCCCAGCTCGGTGAGCTTCTGCACGACGAGCTCGGGCTTCTCGCCCTTGGTGAGCGAGCACGCCACCGTGAGGCGCGGGAGCAGCGGCGGGTTCGTGCGCGAGATCGGTGAGCGCCTGGAGATCGACGCGTCCCTTGCCGGCCGCGACGACGGTGAAGACGCGCCACCGACCGTACCCGTCGGCCGCGGTGATGGTCTCCCCCGCGCGTACGCGCCGGGCGCGCTGCAGGTGGTGGCCGTCGTCGCCGTCGACCGTGATGCGGTCGTCGAGGCGATCGACGTAGACGTGCGCGGTCGCGGCGACCCCGGCGGGAGTGAGAGATGCAGCGGAGCCGTTGCCCGGAGGGCGGGACGGCGCAGCGGAATCGACCATTCAGCCGGCCACCACCACGGCGGCTACTGGAACGCGGACTTGAGCCGGGAGAACACGCCCTTCTCGGCCGGGGCGGCGACGTCTTCATCGCGGAGCGCGGCGAGCGAGCGCACGACCTGCGTCCTGCTCGGCCGACAGTCGGGTGGGAACCTCGACGTCGACCCGCACGATGAGGTCGCCGCGACCGCGCCCGCGCAGCGCCGGCACCCCGCGGCCCTTGAGCCGGAAGAGGTGACCCGGTTGCGTGCCGGGCGGGACGACCAGCTCCTCGAGACCCTCGAGCGTGTCGATGTCGAGGTGCGTGCCCAGCGTCGCCTGCGTGAAGGCGATGGTGCGCACGTGGAGGAGGTCGTCGCCCTGCGCGTTCGAAGCGCGGATCGACCGCGACCCGGACGGTGACGTAGAGGTCGCCGGCCACACCACCGCGTGGCGCGGCGGGGCCCCGACCCGAGAGCCGCAGGCGTTGACCGTCGTCGACGCCCGCGGGGACCTCGACGTCGATGGACCGTGATGCCCGGACCCGGCCGTCGCCGCGACACTCACGGCACGGCGTGGGGATGCGGCTGCCGGTCGCGCTGCACGCGACGCACGGCGCGGCGGTGACGATCTGCCCGAGGATGGAACGCCGGACCTCGCGCACCTCCCCGGCGCCGCCGCAGACGTCGCAGCGCGCCGGGTGCGTGCCCGGCTCGCAGCCCGACCCCTCGCAGCGCTCGCACGAGACGGGCAGCCGGACGTCGACGGTGGCGGTGGTGCCGAACGCGGCCTGCGCCAGGTCGAGGTGGACGACCGCCTCGGCATCGGGCGCGCGCGGCGGGCCGGCCTGGGCGCGCCCGTTGCCGAACGGGTCGCCACCGAAGAACGCGTCGAAGATGTCGCCGAAACCGAACCCCTCACCGGGAGTACCGCCGGGCCCGGGCCCGCCCGCACGGGCGCCCTCTTCGCCGAAGACGTCGTAGCGACGACGCCGCTCGGGGTCGCGCAACGTCTCGTACGCGAGGCTGACCTCTTTGAACTTCGCCTCGGCGTCGGGGGCGTCGGGGTTGCTGTCGGGGTGGTACTGGCGCGCCATCGCCCGGAACGCGCGTTTGACCTCGTCGTCGGTCGCGTTCCGGGTGATCCCGAGGACCTCGTAGTAATCAGCCATGCGATCGGCGTCCTTCAGCAATTGGCCGGTTCACGAGAGGACGTCTCCCAGTTGTTGCGAGATGGCTTCGACCGCGGCGAGCGCTTGCCGGTAATCCATCCGCGTGGGGCCGAGCACCCCCACCGTACCGGCGACCTCGCCGTCGACGCGGTAGGGCGCCACCACGATGGAGCAGTCGCGCAGCTCGTCGATGGGGTTCTCCGACCCGATGCGCACGGTCGGGCCCTGGTCGAGGAGGTCGTGCACCAGCGAGACGACCTCGACCTGCCGTTCCAGCAGCTCGAGCAGCCGGGCCGCACTGGTACTGGTCGGGAACGCCTCCTGATCGGCGGCGAGCCGGCTGGCGCCACCCACGTAGAGTGGCTCGACCACTTCCTGCTCGGAACGCGCAGCCAGGGCGTCGCGCGCTTCGCGGGCGAGGGTGTCGGCCGCAGGTCCGGCCACCGGCCGCAGCTCGGGCAGCGCGACCCATCGTGAGCCCGACAGCTGCGTGTCGAGCAGCGCCCCGGCGGTGGCGATCGTGGCGTCGTCGGTGTCGATCGAGACGTGGAGGATGCTCTTCTCGACGTTGCCGTTCGACAGGATGGCCAGCGCGAGCACCAGCGACGGTTGGAGGTTGACCAGCTGCACGCTGCGTACGGTCGCCGCGTCGACGTGGTGCGGGCCGACGACGACTGCCGTGTGCGTGCTCACCCGGGCCAGGAGCTGACTGGTCTCGTGCAGCAAGTCTTCGAGCACCTGGTGCGCCGACGCGAACAGGGTGAAGAAGTCGGACACGACCCGGCGTTGCGCGGGCGCGAGCCCGGGCTGCCGCTCGAAGTTGTCGACGAAGAAGCGGTATCCACGGTCGGTGGGGACCCGGCCGGCGGAGGTGTGCGGTTGCACGAGGTAGCCCTCGCGTTCGAGGACGGTCATGTCGTTGCGCACCGTGGCACTCGACACGCCGAGACCGCGCGAACGGGCGATCGTCTGCGATCCCACCGGCTGCGCGGTGGTGATGTGCTCCTCCACGATGGCCCGGAGGATCGCCGCCTTGCGCTCGTCGAGCTCCATTGGCACTCGATTCTACCGAGTGCCAGCGACCGCGGTCGGCTGGTCGAGGGCGGCGAGGAGACGCGCCGCGACCTCGTTGCCGAGCAACCGGCCGCGGCGCGTGAGGACGACGCCGTCGCCGGCCGGGGCCAGCAGCCCGATCTCACTGAGCTCGTCGATGCACAGGGACACTCGAGATGGATCGGCCGCGGCGCCCCCGAGCTTGATCCCGCCCGCGGTCCGCAGCGCGAGGACCATGGCCTCGGCCCGGCGGGCGGGGTCGTCGAGGGTCTCGCTCCCGGCCTCGGGACTGGCGCCGGCGGTCACGGCAGCGACGTAGCGCTCGGGCGTGCGCACGTTCCACCACCGGCGGCCGGACCGGTGGCCGTGGGCCGCGCACCCGATCGCCGCGTAGTCGCCGCCCTGCCAATAGAGGAGGTTGTGGCGGCACTCGTCGCCGGGGCGGGCCCAGTTCGACACCTCGTACCAGGACAGTCCGGCCGCGGTCAGGCGATCGTCGGCCGTCTCGTACTTGGTCGCCTGGTCGTCGTCGTCGGGGGCGGCGCGCTGTCCGGCGGCGACGGCCTTCCCCAGCGGGGTCCCGGGTTCGACGGTGAGCGCGTAGGCACTCACGTGACCCGGCTCGAGCGCGAGGGCGGCGTCGAGGGTCGCCTCCCAATCGGCGTCGGACTCCCCCGGCGTGCCGTAGATGAGGTCGAGGTTGAGGCGGTCGATGCCCGCGTCGCGCGCCCACCCGACCGCGCGCGCCACGTTGTCGGGATCGTGGGTGCGTCCGAGCGCGAGCAGCACGTGAGCGCGCATCGACTGCACGCCGAACGACACGCGGTTCACCCCCGCGGCACGGTAGGCGCGCAGCTTCCGGAGGTCGACGGAGTCGGGGTTGCACTCGACGGTGACTTCCGCTTCCCGCGTGCGCGGGATGGCGTCGAGGATGGAGGTGAGTTGCGGTGCGTCGAGGAGCGACGGCGTGCCGCCGCCGAAGAACACACTGTTCGCGTCGGGCAGGGCCTGGCGCTCGAGGTCGCGGATGCATGCGCCGACGTAGTCGTCGACGAGGTGCGCCCGGTCGGTCCACGTGGCGAAGTCGCAGTAGTCGCACCGCGCGGCGCAGAACGGGATGTGCACATACACTCCGAACCGTGGCGCGGTCGACGTGGTCATCTCAGTCGTCCAACTTGAGCGCGGCGACGAACGCCTCCTGGGGGACCTCGACGCGACCGATCTGCTTCATGCGCTTCTTCCCCTCCTTCTGACGATCGAGGAGCTTGCGCTTGCGGGAGATGTCGCCGCCGTAGCACTTGGCGATGACGTCCTTGCGCTTCGCCTTCACCGTCTCGCGGGCGATGATGCGCCCACCGACCGCGGCCTGGATCGGCACGTCGAACAGCTGGCGCGGGATCAGCTCGCGCAGCTTCTCGGTCATGCGCCGGCCGTAGTCGTACGCCTTGTCGCGGTGCACGATGGTCGAGAACGCGTCGACCGGCGACGTTGTTGAGCAGCACGTCGACCTTCGACAGGTTCGACGGCCGGTACCCGGCGGGCTCGTAGTCGAGGCTGGCGTAGCCACGGGTGCGCGACTTCAGCTGGTCGAAGAAGTCCATCACGATCTCGGCGAGCGGCAGCACGTAGACCAGCTCGACGCGCTCCTCCGAGAGGTACTCCATGCGCGTCATCTCGCCGCGCCGCTGCTGGCACAGCTCCATGATCGGCCCGATGTACTCGGTGGGCGTGAGCACCGTGACGTTGACGTACGGCTCCTCGATGCTCGCGATCTCGTTCGGGCGTGGGCATGGCCGACGGGTTGTCGACGATCTCGACCCGGCCGTCGACCAGCTCGAGCTGGTACTCGACGTTGGGCGCGGTGGCGACGAGCGAGAGGTCGTACTCGCGCTCGAGGCGCTCGCGCACGATCTCCATGTGCAGCAGCCCGAGGAAGCCGCAGCGGAACCCGAAGCCGAGCGCGCCCGACGTCTCCGGCTCGTAGGTGAACGACGAGTCGTTGAGGCGCAGCTTCTCGAGCGCCTCGCGCAGCTCCGCGTACTCGTCGCCGTCGACCGGGTAGAGACCGCAGAACACCATCGGCTTCGGGTCGCGGTAGCCCGGGCAGCGCCTCGGCCGGGCGCGCGGCGGTGGTGACGGTCTCGCCGACGCGGGCCTGGCCGACGTCCTTGATGCCGGCGATGAGGTAGCCGACCTCGCCGGGGCCGAGCGCGGCGACCGGGCGTCGGCACCGGGAGGCGCACGCCGATCTCCTCGGCGTCGTGGTTCGCCTTCGCCTGCACGTAGCGGAGACGCGCGCCGCTCCCGAGCGTGCCGTTGAACACGCGCACCGAGCTCACGACGCCGCGGTACGCGTCGTAGATCGAGTCGAAGATCAGCGCCTGCAGCGGCGCGTCGGCGTCGCCCTTCGGCGGCGGGATGCGCTCGACCAGCGCGTCGAGCAGCGCGGGCACGCCCTCGCCGGTCTTGGCCGAGATCCGCAGGATCTCGTCGGCGGGGATGCCGAGCACGTGCTCGATCTCGCCCGCGACGCGGTCGGGCTCGGCCGCGGGCAGGTCGATCTTGTTGAGCGCGGCGACGATCGTGAGGTCGTGCTCGAGCGCCAGGTAGCAGTTGGCGAGGGTCTGGGCCTCGATGCCCTGCGACGCGTCGACGAGGAGGAGCGCGCCCTCGCAGGCGGCGAGGCTGCGCGACACCTCGTAGCCGAAGTCGACGTGGCCGGGCGTGTCGATGAGGTGGAGGATGTGGTCGTCCCAGTGCAGGCGCACGTTCTGGGCCTTGATCGTGATGCCCCGCTCGCGCTCGAGGTCCATCGAGTCGAGGTACTGGGCCCGCATGTCGCGGGGGTCGACCGCGCCGGTGAGCTCGAGGATCCGGTCGGCGAGGGTCGACTTCCCGTGGTCGACGTGGGCGACGATGCTGAAGTTTCGGAACCGATCGAGCCCGGGCACACCTCATTCTCCCCGCCCGGGCGGCTGGTGCGGACGAAACCCTCCCCCGGCTGCTACCCTGACCGGGCCCTCGCGGCACGCCTCTTCTTCTCGAATTCCGGAGCACTGCACGCGCCATGGCGAACATCAAGAGCCAGATCAAGCGGAACCGCTCGAACGAACGTCGGCGGCTGCGCAACCAGGGCGTGCGCTCGGAGCTCAAGACCCGCGTCAAGAAGGCGTCGCACGGCGCTCGAGAGCGGCGCGACGACGCCGCCCGAGGCCGTCCGCCTGGCGCAGAAGCGCCTCGACAAGGCCGCGTCGAAGGGCCGGATCCACAAGAACCAGGCCGCCCGCCGCACCTCGCGCCTGATGAAGAAGGCCGGCGCCACCGCCGAGTAGCGCCATCACGCGGCGTTCGGTCCTGCGCGCCGCGGTGGAAGGCCCAGTTGCCGCGCATCCTCCTCCGTGAGGTCGTCGAGGTGGGCGGGTTGGAGTCCGTCGGGTTGGTTGGGGTTGCCGACCAGCGCCCAGGGTCCGTGCGGGATCAACTGCTGGTGATGACCCGCCGGGACGCAGACTGCGGCGAGGTTCGACGGATCGTCGCTCCCACCCCACGACCGGGGTCGAAGGTGGTGGATCTGCAGTCCGTAGCGGACGTCGCAGTTCCCGCACCGGCAATGCCCGTCGCGCAACAGGACCGCACGTATCACCTTGGGTGACAGTCCCGAGGTGCGTTTCCCGACCGCGACCGGGGACCCGTCGTCGTCGACCAACATCGGCTCGATCCCGGCATTGGCGCGCAGCTGCTCGACCACCGCGTCGGCGAGGGGGATCCCCGCGATCTCCGCCGGACCGTCCTTGGTGACCTCGACCACCAACAACGGCTTCGCCAACCTCGGTGACTCGATCCGCTCCGCCACCTCCACCGCGTCGCACATCCCCACCAGCGCATCCGCGGCGCGATGCTCGTGACTGTCCCACGGCTGACCCTTCGGCGGTTTCGCCCGATCCGTCATCCGGTTGATCGTCGCCTCGACCTTCACCCCCAACACATCGGGCAACTGGCCGTGGAGGTGCAACATCGTCTTGTCGGCCGTCCACCACATCCGCACCGACCGCGCCGCATACCGCGCCTGCGCATCCTCCAACGACGGCCTGGTCTGCGTCCGCGCCAACCGCGCCAGCTCCGCCGGCGACGTGTTCGGCGCCCGCGCCGCCCACTCCGCATCCGACTCCTCGTCCGCCAGCCTGACCGCCGACCCGAGCTGCTCCGCGCTCAGCTCCCCCGCATGCGCCGCCGCCGCGATCGCCGGCAACGACTCCAACGCCCGCGCCGTCTCGACCGTGTCGCGCATCATGCGTTCCGAGACGCCATCACGTGAGGCCATCGTGACGTCGATCTGGCCGCGCTCGTCGAGCACCCGCACGATCGTCAACTCCTCAGTCCGCGCCTCGCGCTGGACCCGCACCAACTCCTCACGACGCGCCCGCAACCACTCGCTCGAGTGGGCCCGCAGCTCATCAAGGCGATCGGTCACATCGAACACCCCATGATCAAATCATGGGGGTATGACAGTGAAGACCGGATTCTGCCGGGAATTCTGAAACGCTCCGAGCGAAGCAATCCTCGCCGACAGCGGCGACATCTCGCTGGATGGGCCATTCTGTCCTTGCCCAGGTTGAAAGTTCCTCGCGGGGGCGAGCTGCATGACACCGACTCAATGTTCCGTCGATGCGTCGAACGAGGTGCGGCCGTGAGGCTCAGTGTCGTTGTCGACATCGGCGGCGACATCGTGAGGACTCGGGATGAAGCGGACCGGCGGGGATATCACGCGGATGCATCCATGCCGCAGCCGTTCAAGGCCATCTTCGATTCGCCGGGCGCGGAATTCACGCTCTGGCCCGAGGCACTGCGCGTGCTCGTGGACCTGGACGCGACGTTCGACGTCGTCATCTGGGTCGGAGACTCGGAGTCGTAGCCAATGACCGATCGTCGGGTGTTGGACCGAGCCGACGTCACGCGCGTCCTGGCTGAGGCCGGCTGCATCGCGGCCGGCCAGGAAGCCGACGAGCTCCTGCTCGCAGCTGCGGGTGATCCGCACGTGCTCGAGGACCTGGTTGCCCGTCGCACCGACGGCGAGCCGATCGCCTGGTTGACGGGGTCGATCACGTTCTGCGGTCTGCAGCTGTTCGTCGCGCCCGGCGTGTACGTGCCGCGATGGCACACCGAGCCGCTGGCGCGGCGCGCTGCGGAGCTCCTGCCGCCGTCGGGCGTCGCCGTGGATCTCTGCACCGGGGTCGGCGCGATTGCGGCTGTCCTCGCGACGGCGGTGCCCACGGCGCGGGTCGTCGCGACGGAACTCGACCACGACGCCGCGCGGTGCGCTCGACGCAACGGCGTCGAGGTCTACGAGAGCTTTCTCGACGATGCGCTCCCATGCGAGCTCGAGCACCGCGTCGACGTGGTGACGGCCGTGGCGCCGTACGTTCCCAACGACTCGCTCCATCTGCTCCCACGAGATGTCCTGAGGTTCGAGCCACGACGTGCGCTCGACGGCGGGATCGCCGGCACCGAGCTGCTCGTCGAGGTCGTGCGACGAAGTACCCGATGGCTCGGACCCGGCGGCTGGCTGCTCCTGGAGCTGGGTGGCGACCAGGCCGAACCGATCGGACAGCTGCTCCATGAGTCCGGCTTCGGCGGACTCGACGTGATGACCGATGACCACGGTGACACGCGCGCGATCTGCGGTTCGAGATCTAGCGAACCTCGCCGAGATCGACCTCGGGCGGTATCTGCGTGGTGAGACAGAACGGGTGACCCGCGGGGTCGAGGAGTACCCGCCACCGGTCGGGCGCGGGTTGGAACGATGCGCTCCGCGCACCGAGCCGCGCTGCCTCCTCGACCGCGACGTCCAGATCGGTCACCGCGAGATCGAGGTGGATCTGCTTCGGGACGTCGCCGGTCGGCCACGTCGGCGCCACGTAGTCGTCGACCTTGAGCGCCGTCAGCCACACCCAGTCGGTGCGGACCCCGACGGTTGTGGGGCTGGAGAACCGGATCTCGCCGCCGAGCATGGCGGCCCAGAACTCGGCGAGCGCGACGGGGTCGTCGCAGTCCATTGACACGAAGCCGCGCCGAGCAACCGCCATGGTCGGCTACCGCCGCCCGCGTCCGCCCGAGCGTGCCGCGAGACGCGCGAGCCGCACTACCAGCACCTCCATCACCGCCTGCTCGGGGATGCCGCGCGCGCCCTTCAGATCGAGATCGGCCTGGAACAGCGCGTCGAACGCCTGACGGATCCCGCCGGCCCCGAGCGCCGCGCCTGGTCGAGCGCCTTGCGCGCCGGGTACTCCTTCACCTTTCCGCCCAGCGCGGCGACCGCGTCGGCCGGTGAGCGCAACGACGGGTCGTCGAGCCGGAGGATCCGCCGGTAGTACCCGTTGAGCAGACCCATGATCTGCAGCGGGTGCATGGGCTTGGGTTGCTGCGCGCTCGACGTCGTCATCAATCGGTGGAGTGTCTCCAGCGCGGCGGCCGGGTCACCGGCCTCGATGGCGTTGGTCAACAGGTACGACGGGACCGCACCGGCTTCACCGAGGTAGGGCGAGACCTCGTCGACGCCGAGACGTACGTCCGGACCGTGCGCGGAGGCGAGCACGTCGACGATGGCGGCGACGCGTCCGGCATCGTCGCCCAGATGCGACGTGATCGTGCGCGCCGCGTCGGGGTGCAGGAGCACACCGGCCTCGTGCGCCGCGGCGATCAGCACCTTGTCGGTCTTCTCGCTCTCCGGCGCGCGCTCCTCGGCCTTGATCTCCTTGAGCTTCTTGGTCAGCGCGGGCGGCATGGTGCCGCCGCCGGCGACGAACACGAGGATCGTCGTGGCGAGCGGATCATCGAGGTAGCGGACGATGCCGTCGACGTCGCCCGCGGTGAGCGCGCCGACGTCGCGCGCGACCACGATTCGGTGCTCGGTCATGAACGGCGGACTCCCCGCCGCGTTGATGAGCGCCGCCACCGCTGCATCGCGTCCCTCGGCGCCGCCCCCCGCGTCGGGATCGTCGCCTGCTCCGGCACGCCCCGGGATCGTGATCTCCTCGAGCGCCATGCTGCGGTCGTCGGGCCCGAGCAACTCGGCCACGAGATCGTCGACCACGCGGTCGCGCAACGACGGCTCCGACCCCTTGACCAGGTACGCGGGTGCGCTCACCGGGTCATGCCCCGAGCAGCGCTTCGGTGATGCGACAGACCGCGACCGACCCCTCGACGTCGTGCACCCGCACGATGCGACAGCCGTGGGCGACTCCGTACGCCACGGTGGCCAGCGACGCGGCGCGACGCGCGTCGATCTCGAGCTCGAGCAGGTCGCCGAGGAACCGCTTGTTCGACGACGACAGCAACAGCGTGTACCCGTGACTCGCCAACGCGTCGCTCTCTCGCAGCAGCACCGCGCTCTGCGCGGGCGTCTTGCCGAGGTCGAGCCCGGCGTCGAGCGCGATCTGGTCGGGCGCGAGCCCGGCGGCTTCGGCCCGAGCGGCCCGGTCGAGCAGGAACGCGGACACGTCGCCGAGCAGGTCGTCGTAGTGGGGTTCGGGATCGGCGACGCGCGGTTTCAAGCGGATGTGGGTGGCCACCACCGACGCGCCGTGGGTCGCGGCGACGCCGAGGTAGTCGGGGTCGCCGAAGCCGCTGATGTCGTTCCCGACGACCGCACCCGCTTTGCACGCCTCGTCGAGCACCGAGGCCCGCCACGTGTCGCAGGAGATGGCGACGTCGAAGCGTTCGTGCAACGCCGCGATCGGGGCGATGACGCGGTCGAGCTCCTCGGCTTCCCCCACCTCGGGTCCGGGGCCCGCCTTCACGCCACCGACGTCGAGGATGTCGGCGCCGTGGTCCACCAGCACCGCGGCGCGCTGCAACAACGAGTCGAGCTCGAAGGTGGCGCCGTGGTCGTAGAACGAGTCGGGCGTGCGGTTGAGGATCCCCATCACCAGGGTGCGGGTGGTGAGGTCGTGGACCTCGTCACCGAGGCGGTACCGGAACCCGCGCATGCATGCGGAGCCTACGCGCGCGGTGCGCGGCGGCCAGGAGTGCCCGGCCACCGCGATGAGGGCGTGGAGCAGACCCACCATGGGGAGCTCCAACAGGCCCGGGATCGCCGGCGACACGGGCGGGCCAGGACGTCACTCAGACAGGTGGGTCGCTCCGGCGCAGAACTGCAGCCGTGCCCCATCCGGGCCCAGCATCGCGGCTACGCGCTCGGCGCGGTGGTGACCGTTGTGGTCGTGTCGAATGTCGTGCCCAGCTCGTACGCGTGCGCCAGGTACCGCTCGATGGTCTCGGGCGGTGCTGCGGTCGCGCCGTAGAAGTAGACGTGCTCGACGTCTGCGATGCCGGGGTATCGGAACCCCCAATCGTCGATGACCTTGCCGATGGCGTCCCGGATGCCATCGTCATAGGCGCGCTCGTTGAAGATCGTCGACGTCATGATGAGCGCACGCCGATGGTGGAGCAACGGAATCCGGCCGTCGATGTCACCGCGCCAGCCCTCGGACGTGAGTCCGAACGCGAAGTCGAGCGTGAACACGCGGTCGATCCAACCCTTGAGGATCGACGGAAAGCTACAGAAATGTACGGGCGCGATGAACGCCAACGCGTCAGCGGCTGCGACCTTCTTCTGCTGCGCCAGCACGTCCTTCGGCATTCGACTGCGGATCATCGCGGCGATCTCGGCCTGAGATCTGCCGCGCATTGCACGCGATGCCAAGAAACGTTGGACCGGACCCCGACAGGACCGCATGACCTGATGCTCCAGGTCCATCAGCTCGAGGATGTCCGGGGGGATGTCGCCGCTCGTGTAACTGGCCACGTCCCGGTCGCGAAACACCGGGTCGAACTTGATGGCGTACAGGTCGACGACCTCGCTCTCATGCCCGGCATCCGCGAGACCGGCAGTGAAGCGCTCGAGGAGGCCGTGACAAAACGAGCGTGGGTTGTTGTGCGCGTACACCGTGAGCACCTTCACGTCGCGTTCCCTTCGACCGCCTCGGGCGGCGCACCGTCTCCGTCACCGCGGCCCTCGAGCAGTTCGAGGATGTGTTCCGTGTTGCTATGGATCTCCGAGATGTTGCGAAACATCCATTTCGGAGGCGCGTTGTCGGGCATGGCGGCAAGCCGCTGCTCCCAGTCCACGCCCGCGAATTTCGGAGCGAATCGCTTGGCGAGATACCCCACAGGGACGAGCACTGCGACCGCGACGATGAGCTTCCTCATCTCGTCATCGTTCTTCAGCCGCCCATCTGGATGAAGAGCCATAGGTCCCGATCTGATCGATGACCGCGATAGGCGCGCCGGCATGGGACCTCTGGCCCTTCTCCTCGGCGCTCAAACCCGTGATGCTCAGAGCAGTCGGAGGTGTGAGATGGCTGCCGAAGAAGACGACGTTCGAACGCAGGCCCGCAAGCGGCTCGAGAAGCGGCGCGACTTCACCGCGCACGCAGTGACCTATGTCCTCGTCAACGCGATGCTCATCGGAATCTGGGCAATCTCCGGCGGGGGATACTTCTGGCCGGCGTGGGTACTGCTCGGTTGGGGCGTCGGGCTGGCGCTGAACGTGTGGGATGTGTTCTTTCGACGACCGATCACGGAAGCCGATATCCAGCGCGAGATCGAGCGCGGTCACGGGCTCGCCGGCACCTCGGAGGGGTGAGATCACGGCCTCCCAGAACACGGGGTTCCGGGCCAACCGGGACTTGCGTCGCTAGGCGAAAGCCTTGGAACGGCGGAGGACGACGCGGTGGACCACTTGGGCAACGATGTGGGCGACGGGGCGCTGCTCGGCGGGCGAGAAGGCCTGCTGGTGGTCGATTCCGTCCGCAAGATCTACCGCACGGGTGCCGGCGAGGTGTGGGCACTGCGTGACGTCAGCCTCTCCGTGGCCCAGGGCGAGTTCGTCGCCGTCATGGGACCGTCGGGGTCGGGGAAGACGACGCTGCTCAACTGCCTCTCGGGGCTCGACGACATCGACGGTGGCCGGGTGCTCCTTGACGGGAAGTCGCTCCACGAGCTCGGCGACGCCGAGCGCACCCACGATCGCGCGACCTCGATGGGGTTCGTGTTCCAGAGCTTCAACCTCATCCCCGTGCTCAGCGCGGTGGAGAACGTGGAGATCCCGCTGCTCCTCGCGGGCGTTGGCCCGCACGACGCGCGGCGCCGCGCCACCGAGACCCTCGAGCGCGTGGGGCTCGGCCACCGCACCGATCACCGGCCCAACGAGCTCTCGGGCGGCGAACAGCAGCGCGTCACCATCGCCCGCGCGTTGGCGGGCCGGCCCAGGGTGGTCTGGGCCGACGAGCCGACCGGCGCCCTCGACTCGGAGAGCGCGGAGGAGGTGATGGTGCTCATGAACGAGCTCCATCGCGAAGGCCTCACCCTCATGCTCGTGACGCACGACCCTGCAGTCGGCGCGCAGGCGCAGCGGATGATCCGGATGCGCGACGGCGCCGTCGTGGCCGACAGCGTCACGGCCCAGCCGCCTACCTGATGCTCACTCCGCTCGTCTTCGCGGTGATCGCCATCCCGTTCGCGGTGATGTTCGCCCGCGCGCCGCTCGTTCGCCGTCTCGCAGCCCGGCACACACTGCGGCGTCCGACCGAGGCCATGCTCGTCGTCGCGGGCTCGTTGCTCGGCACCGCCATCATCACCGGGTCGTTGATCGTCGGCGACACGATCGACCGCTCGATCCGCGCGGCGGCCTACGACCAGCTCGGCCCCGTCGACGAAATCGTGTCGGTGCCGCTGGCCGACGGCGCAGCCGTGGGATCACGCCTCGACGGTCTGCACGCGTCCGCGATCGACGGCACCCTCGCGCTGACCGCTACCCCAGCGGCGGTCGTGCACGTCGGACGTGCAGGCGGGACGCAACCGCGCGCGCAGCTCCTCGAGGTGGACTTCCGCGCTGCACGGGCCTTCGGTGGTGACCCTGCTGCGACTGGCATCACCGGCGCCACCCCCCGATCCGGTACCGCTGCCGTCACCCGCGACCTCGCCGACAAGCTCTCGTTGCGCCCCGGCTCGACCATCCTGGTGTTCGCGAGCGGCGGGCGCGTGCAACTCCTGGTCGACCGCGTGTTGCCGCGCCGCGGTGTCGCGGGCTTCTGGACCATCGACACCCGGCAGCAGTCCTACAACGTGTTCGTCGCTCCGGGCACGATCGCCACCCTCGCCGCCTCGGCCCCGAGCGACACCAACGCGGAACCACCACGAGCACTGGTGGCGGTGTCGAACGCCGGTGGCGTCGAGGGAGGCTCGGAACGCACGGCGGACGCGTTGCGCGCGATCGACGCCCGGCTCGGCACCCTCCCGGTACGCGCCCAACCCGTGAAGCATGACCTGCTCGACCGCGCGGTGAAGGCGGGGCGCTCGCTCACCCAGCTGTACTTCACCATCGGGATGTTCGCGGTGGCGGCGGGGATCCTGCTCCTCGTCAACGTGTTCGTGATGCTGGCCGACGAGCGCCGCTCCGAGCTCGGCATGTTGCGCGCCATGGGGATGCGGCGCCGCACCCTGGTCGGCGTGCTGGCCGGTGAGGGCTGGCTGTACGCGATGCTCGCCAGCGTGCTCGGCGCGCTTCTCGGCATCGGATTCGGGTGGCTGATCGCGTGGCGTGCCGACCGGATCCTCGGCTCCGGGCGTGAGGTGACCGCGCTGCATCTCACGTTCACGTTCGACGGGTCGACCGTCGCCACCGGCTTCGTGCTGGGGCTCGCGATCTCGGTGGTGACGATCCTGCTCGCCAGCCTGCGGATCGCGCGGTTCAACGTGATCCAGGCGATCCGCGACATCCACGCGCCACCCCGCCGGCGGCCACGGCGGCGCGTCGTCTGGCTCGGGGCCGTCGCCGTCGTGCTCGGCGTGATGATGACCGTGCTCGGGTTCAGCGGGCCCGAGCCCTACAGCCTCATGGCCGGGCCGATGCTGGTCGCCGTGGGCCTCGCGCCCGCGCTGGCGCGTGTCCTGCCGGCTCGGCGCGTCTACACGGGCGTCAGCGTGGTCGTGCTGGTGTGGGCGATCGGCTGCTTCGGCGCGCTCGCGGCGCTCGACGCGACCATCGAAATTCCCCTCTTTCTCGTGCAGGGCTTGTCGCTCGCCGCCGCGTCCGTCTACCTGGTGACCACGTATCTCCGACCGCTCGGTTCGTGGCTGGAGCGCCGTCGCCCGGGCAGCGTCTCCGCGCGTCTCGGTTTGGCGTACCCGGTGGCGAGGCCGTTCCGCACCGCGATGACGTTGGGGATGTTCGCGGTGATCGTGCTCACGCTGGTGTACATGAGCGAGATCTCGTTCATGTTCCGGGGGCGCACCGACGCGATCGCGCAGAACCTGTCCGGCGGGTTCGGCGTGGAGCTGCTCTCGAATCCGAGCGGACCGGTGACCTCCGCGCAGCTCCGCTCCCTCCCCGGGGTCACGAGGGTCGCGCCGCTCGGCTACGTCGGCGCCGAGTTCTCGACCGCCACCCGACCCCGCACCGCCTGGCCCGCCACCGGCATCGGCGCCGAGCTGGCAGCCTCGCCGCCGCACCTCCGCGACCTCGGCGCGTACTCCACGGACCGTGCCGCGTGGGCGGCGGTCGCCGCCGACCGCAACTTGATGATCGTCGACGACTTCTTCCTCCAAGTGCCCGGAGGCCCGACGACGAAGGCGGCGACGATCGGCGACTCGGTGAGAATGCGTGACCCGCTCACCGGGCGCTCACACACCTTCCGCGTCGCGGCGATCGCGGAGAACGACTACATCGGGAACGGCGCGTTCGTCGCGCAGTCGCGCCTCCAGGAGCTGTTCGGCGATCGCGCGGTGCCCGCACGGTACTTCGTCGCGGCCACCAATCCCGACGCGACGGTGCGGCGTATCCGCACCGAGTTCGTGGCCAACGGCGCCGACGCCGACACCGTGCACGGCGTGGTCGCCACCGCGGTCGCGCAGAACAGCGGCTTCTTCACACTCATGCAGCAGTTCGTCGGCGCGGGACTCCTGGTGGGCGTCGCGGGCGTCGGAGTCATCATGTTCCGCGCCGTACGCGAGCGACGCCGGGAGGTGGGCGTGCTGCGATCACTGGGCATCTCGCGGTCGTCGGTCGCGCGCACGTTCATGATCGAAGCCGGGTTCGTCGCGACACTCGGCGTGGGCATCGGGGTCGTGATCGCGCTGGTCGCGACCTACGTGCTGGCCATCTCCGAAGCCGACTTCGCACAGGGTTTCGAGTTCGGCGTCCCCGTCGTCGAGGTGCTCGTGATCGTCGCGATCGCGCTCGCACCCGCGGTCCTCGCGGCCGCGCTCCCGGCGCGCCAGGCCTCCCACATCGAACCGGCCGTGGCGCTCCGGGTCAACGACTGACGATCCGGCGCGCCGCCGCCAGGCGCGCGCGGTGCGCGGCGGCCAGGAGTGCCCCGAGCGCGAGCAGGCCCCACGCGGTCCGCCCGTCGACGGCGAACGGCACTCGGGACGCGACGTCGGCCACCGCGATGAGGGCGTGGAGCAGTCCCACCGTGGGGAGCTCCAACAGGCGCGGGATCGCCGGCGACACCGGACGGGCCAGGCCGCCGATCACCCCGGCGGTGAGCCCCCACATCGTGAGTGGTGCAGCGAGCGGTACCGCGACCAGGTTGGCCGGGAGCGCAACCAGTGGCATCGACCCGAACACCGGGATGAGCACGGGGGCGACGCCGACCTGCGCGGCCGCAGTGACCCCGAGCACGTCGCACATCCATGCCGGACCGCGCAGCCACGCGGCGATCGGTCGGGCCAGCAACGCGATGCCGAGGCTTGCCGCGCACGACAGGAGGAACCCCACCTGGTGCAGGAGGAACGGGTCGGCCAGCAGCAGCGCGGTCGCCGCGAGCACGAGCACCCTCAGCCCGACGGTCGGACGACCGAGAAACCCGGCGACGAGTGCCACGACCGCCATGGCGATCGCGCGCAGCACCGACGGCTCCCACCGGGTCATCGTGCCGAAGCACACGAGCACCGCCAGTGCCGCCAGCACCCGACCCCGGAGCCCCAGACGCCGGAGCAGCGGCGCCACCAACGCGAGCACGAACGCGACGTTCTCGCCCGACACCGCGGTGAGGTGCGTGAGGCCGGCGGCGCGGAACTGCTCGGTGAGCGCGTCGGGCACGCCACGCGTGTCACCGAGGAGGAAGCCGGCGAGCAGCGCGCGGTCGGTGGGTGCGAGGTGCTCGGAGCCCGCGAGCACCAGTGCGCGCGCCTGGTTGGCGACCCGGTCGAGCGGAGCCCGCGCCGGCCCGACACCGAGGAGATCGGTGGCGTGGAACGCCCCGACCGCGTGCTTCCACCGCCACCGCTCGTCGAAGCCCTCGAGCGGCGCGAACCAACCGCGGAGCACGGCGGACTCCCCCGCCGACAACAGGCGCAGATGACCGGCGACGTCGCCCGACGCGGTGACGAGCACGCGCCGCCCCTGTACCCGCATCAAGGCGCTCGCGTTCGAACCGCGCCGCGTCGGGATCGTCGACCAGCGTGGCGACGATGCGCGCGTCGGCCCGCTGGTCGATCGCCGCGGCCAGCGGCGAGTGCGCGAGCCCGTGCGAGCGCGCGCTGCATCACCGCGGTGCCGAGCAACGCGAACGCGACGACGGCGAGTCCGACCCGGACCGACGGCGACGGCACGAGCCCCGCCACCAGCACGCCGGCGCACCCGACGACCAGGAGCGCGACCGCCGTGCCCGGTCCTGCCACTTCGCCGAAGACGATCCCGCCGACGACCGCGACGAGCACCGCGAGCGGTGCGGACGGGAACCCGTCGCGTTCACACGGTGACGAGTGGCGCCAGCTCGGCGAAGCGCTTGTCGCCGATGCCGCGCACGCTGCGTAGGTCGTTGACCGACGTGAAGCCGCCGCGGCGCTGCGCGTTCGGCGAGGATCGACTGCGCGTACGTGGGCCCGATGCCGGGCAGCTCCTCGAGCTGGGCCTGGGTCGCGGTGTTGAGGTTGACCTTGGCGCCCGACGTCGCGCCGGCACCGGCTCCCCGAGCCGCCGCCCGCGGCCGCGCCGCCGGCGTTGGCGACCCCGGGATCGGCCTGACCCGACCTTGGCCACGTAGACCCGTTCGCCGTCGGCGACCTTGGCCGCCAGGTTGAGGCGGTCGAGGTCGCCGTCGGCCAGCGCGCCGCCGACCGCCTCGACCGCGTCGATCACCCGCGCGCCGGCGCGCAGCTCGACCACGCCCGGGTGGGTGACCGCGCCGGCGACGTGCACCGCGATCGTCGACGGCTGAGCCCTTGGGCGCGGTCGACGGTCGTCGGGGTGCCGACTCGTGGCCGTCGTGGTGGTCGACGCGCGCGGCGGCGCGCGCCGACTCGCCCGCGCTCGCGCCACCGATGCCGATGCGGTACCACGACCGATCCCGGCGACGACGCGCCACGACCACCAGCACGACGACGCCGAAGCGCGCGTCGGCGCGCCAGTCGTGCAGGCGGTCGGTGAGCCGGGTCGAGCGGTCCGTCGGGCGCCTGCGCCAGACGCTGCTCGCGGCGCGGGAGCTCGCCGCGGCCTCGCTCGCGCGGACGTGGACGCAGGTCGTCGTGGAACTGGCGCGTCCCAGAACTCGCGTTCCTCGCGGGACGGTGACGACGGGACCTCGGCCATGCGGCAGACCTCCGGGACGGCGCGACGAGCGCGCGGCGAACTCACCGGAGGAAGTGCGGGGGAAGCGCCGCGGCGGACGGTACCAGTCCCGACGACGTCGCGGAAGGGGATCTGCCGGCCGAAGTCGCGCTGTCGACGTCGGCGTGCGAAGACGCGACCTTTGGCGCGGGCGGGTCAGCCGACGACGAAGTTGACCATCCGGCCGGGGACGACCACGACCTTGCGCACGGTCGCACCGTCGAGCAGCTCGGCCACCTTGGGCTCGGCGCGCGCCGCCGCCTCGTGGTCGGCCTCGGACGCGCCCGTCGCGACCGTGACCCGCGCCCGCACCTTGCCGTTCACCTGCACCGGGATCTCGACCGTCGTCGTCGACGAGCAGCGCGGGATCGGCCGCCGGGAAGTCGGCGAACGCGAGCGCACCCGGCTCGCCGAGCGTCGCCCACAGCTCCTCGGCCACGTGCGGCGTGAGCGGTGAGAGCATGAGCACCATCGCCGCGCACGACCTCGCGCGGCGCGCTCCCCTGCTCCTGCACCACGCGGCGTCAGCCGGTTGTTGAGCTCCATCAGCGCGGCGATCGCGGTGTTGAACTCGAGCGTCGCCATGTCGTTGCCGACCGTGTCGATCGTGCGGTGCAGCGAGCCGGCGGGTCTCGTCGTCGGCCGGCGCGTCGGACGACGTGGAGCTCACCGGTGTCCTCGTCGACCACGTTGCGCCAGAACCGCTGCAGGAACTTGTGCACGCCGACGATGTCGTGCGTGCTCCACGGGCGGCTCGGCGTCGAGCGGTCCCATGAACATCTCGTAGAGCCGCAGCGTGTCGGCGCCGTAGTCGCGGTAGATGTCGTCGGGCGTGACCATGTTCTTCAGGCTCTTGCCCATCTTGCCGTCGTGGCGGACGACCTCGAGCGCCGTCGTGCGAACCACGAGCCGTCGCGCTCCTCGACCTCCGTCGCCTCGACGTACGCGCCGCGCTCGTCGGTGTACGCGGCCGCGGTGATCGTGCCCTGGTTGAACAGCCGGTGGAACGGCTCGGGCGTCGACACGTGACCGAGGTCGTAGAGCACCTTGTGCCAGAAGCGCGCGTAGAGGAGGTGCAGCACCGCGTGCTCGGCGCCACCGACGTAGAGGTCGACGCCGCCCGCGTCGGGCAGACCTGGCCCACCATCCAGTAGCGCTCGATCTCGGGATCGACGAGGCCTCGCCGTTCGTGGGGTCGAGGTAGCGCAGGTAGTACCAGCACGAGCCGGCCCACTGCGGCATGGTGTTGGTCTCGCGGCGGTAGCGCTGCGGGCCGTCGCCGAGGTCGAGCTCGACGTGTCACCCAGTCCTCGGCGCGCGCGAGCGGCGGCTCCGGGAGCGCGGTGTCGTCGTCGGCGAGGATGCGGGGCTCGAAGTCGGTGATGTCGGGGAGCTCCACCGGCAGCATCGACTCGGGCACCGCGCACCGGGTGGCCGTCGGCGTCGTAGACGATCGGGAACGGCTCGCCCCAGTAGCGCTGCCGGCTGAACAGCCAGTCGCGCAGCTTGTAGGTGACGGCCTCCGCGCCGGCTTCGACCTCCTCCAACCAGCCGATGATGCGGTCCTTCGCCTCGGCCATCGGCGAGCCCGTCGAGCGAGACCTCCTCGTTGGTCGAGTTCATGCCGACGCCGTCGCCGGTGTAGGCCTCGGGCCACTCGCTCGGCCGGCGTGTCGGTGGTCGAGCCCCCGGTCGCGCAGCCAGGCGTCGGGCGGCTGCACCACACCGACCACGGGAAGGTCGAACTCGTGGGCGAACTCGAAGTCGCGCTGGTCGTGGGCGGGCACCGCCATGATGGCGCCGGTGCCGTAGCCCATGAGCACGTAGTCGGCGATGAACACCGGGATGTTCCAGCCGTTGGTGGGGTTCTTGGCGAACGCGCCGATGAAGACGCCGGTCTTCTCCCTGCCCTCGGCCTGGCGCTCGAGCTCCGACTTCTGCGCCGCGAACTCGCGGTACGACGCGACCGCCTCCGCGGGCAACTTGTCGAGGCCGAAGGTGCCGCGCCACTCGAAGGGCGAGTCCTGCGGCCACTGGTCGGGGACGATCTCGTCGACGAGCGGGTGCTCGGGCGCGAGCACCATGTAGGTGGCGCCGAACAGCGTGTCGGGACGCGTCGTGAAGACCTCGATGTCGACGTCGGTGTGCTCCTCGACCGGGAACGCGACCTCGGCGCCGACGCTGCGGCCGATCCAGTTGCGCTGCATCAGCTTGATCGACTCGGGCCAGTCGAGCAGGTCGAGGTCGGCGAGCAGCCGGTCGGCGTACGCGGTGATGCGCAGCATCCACTGCTCGAGCGGGCGGCGGAACACCGGGTGGTTGCCGCGCTCGCTGCGGCCGTCGGCGGTGACCTCTTCGTTGGCGAGCACCGTGCCGAGCGCGGGGCACCAGTTCACCGGCGCCTCGTCGAGGTACGCGAGCCGGTACGAGTCGACGCACCGCGCGGCGCGCGTCGGCGTCGAGCTCACGCCACGGCCGGGCGTCGGGGTCGGCGTCGCTGTCGGGGACCCGGGTGCCGTCCTCGAACTCCACGAGGAGCTCGGCGATCGGCCGGGCGCGCCTCGGCCGCGTCGTCGTACCAGGAGTCGTAGAGCTGCAGGAAGATCCACTGCGTCCAGCGGTAGTAGTCGACGTCGGTGGTGGCGACGCTGCGCCGCGGGATCGTGCCCGAGCCCGAGCGCCCGCAGCTGCCGGCGCATGTTGGCGACGTTGGCCTCGGTGGTGGCGCGGGGGTGCTGGCCGGTCTGCACCGCGTACTGCTCGGCGGGGAGCCCGAACGCGTCGTAGCCCATGGCGTGCAGCACGTTGTGGCCGCGCATGCGCATGAACCGGGCGTAGACGTCGGTGCCGATGTAGCCGAGCGGGTGGCCCACGTGGAGGCCGGTGCCGCTCGGGTACGGGAACATGTCGAGGACGTAGAGCTTGCGCCGGTCGGCGACGTCGGTGAACCCGCCGGCGAGATCGCCGGTCGGGTTGGGCGCCCAGAAGGTGCGGTCGGCGTCCCAGCGGTCCTGCCACTTCGCCTCGATCTCGTTGGCGAGCGCGGCGTTGTACCGGAACGCGGGCGCGTCGGGCGAGGGGCGGGCGGGCTCGGTCATGCGCGGGCGAGCGTACCGGGCCGAGAAGTCGCGACCCCCGCTGGTATCGTGTTCGTTCCTCGGGGCTGTAGCTCAGTTGGTAGAGCACTTCCATGGCATGGAAGGGGTCAGGGGTTCGATTCCCCTCAGCTCCACTCCCCGCGGGTCCGG
Source organism: uncultured Actinomycetes bacterium (assembly GCA_963725775.1). Classification (GTDB taxonomy): domain Bacteria; phylum Actinomycetota; class Acidimicrobiia; order IMCC26256; family DASPTH01; genus DASUAS01. Next base: position 217,408 of record CAVRZT010000002.1, on the reverse strand, counting down.
AGGTCAGCGGGGGCGAACCTCGGTGCCCGTCCCCGCAGTGACGAACAGCGCGGTGGCGCGGTGATCGACGTCGGCGGTGTGCCACACGCCCGGGGGGTTCACGATCGCCTGCCCGGCGGCCAGCACCGCGATGCGGACCTCCCCCTCGATCTCCTGGTGCAGCGTGATCCGGCCCTCCACGCAGGCGACGAGCTCGGCGCCGACGGGGTGCATCTCCCACGAGTCCCACGAAGTGCTGAAGGTGTGCAGCGAGACCAGCCGCCCCTCCGCGCCGTCGGCCAGATGGGCGTTGCCGTACTGCTCGTACCACTGCGGCGTGCCGTCGAACTCGTCGAGGCGCTCGACGGTCGCGCCGAGACCGAGGTGCACGGGAAAGTGGGCGAGGTCGAACACGTCGTCGGGCATCCTGAGATCTTGCCGCACTGGTAGCCCCCCTGACAGGCTGCCGGGTCCACGACCGGGGAGCACCGCATGGCGATCGACCTCACCAGTGGAATGGACGCGACGAGCGACCACTTCTTCGCGGCACGGCCCGAGGACCCGCAGTTCCGCGAGAGCGCATCGATGTGGATCTCCGACGACGAAGGGGTGATCGGCATCCCACGCGCCGGGATCGAGGCGGTCGCCGGATCGTGGGAGCTGCGGGGCCTGCAGGTCAACGTCGCGTTCCCCGACGGGCGTGCCGTCGTCGTGCGGGAAGCCGGCGCCGGATCGAACCCGGTCGACGACGACGGCGTGTGCCGGCGCTTCCGGGCCGGCGGGCTCGAGTTCCGCTGCGACCAACCCTTCGTGCAGTCGACCATGACCTACGAGGGCACAGGCGTCGACACCACCGCACAGGCGCTGGCCGAGGCCAACCTCGCCGACGGCCCACGCGTCGACCTCGAGGTCCACGTCGAGGTGCGGATGGCGGCACCGCCGTGGGTCCCCGGCACCCTGGTGGCCGAAGCCGCCGAGGCGTTCCACGAGGGTTTCGCCGGCCTCTACATCAGCCCGCGCTACGAGCAGCTCTGCACGACCCGCGGCACGGTGCGGGTCGGCACCGAGGAGTGGACGTTCACCGGCACGGGTCTGCGGATCCATCGCCAGGGCGTGCGCGACACCGAGGGCTTCTGGGGCCATTGCTGGCCGAGCGCCCTCTTCCCGAGTGGTCGCGGATTCGGCGTGCTCGCCTTCCCCGACCGACCGAACGACCCGACGTTCAACGAGGGGTACGTCTTCGACGGTGAGCGCCTGATCGCGGCGACCCTCGTCGACGCGCCGTGGCTGCGGCGGCGCCAGCCGACGGGCGAGGACCTGTCGATCACCTTGCGCACCGCCGACGGCGACATCCACATCGAGGGCGAAACCGTGCTGTCCACGTACGTCGCCGCCGGCTCCCATCCCGAGTTTCCCCCCTTGCTCCAGCAGGCAGGCGCCCGCTACCGCTGGGACGGCGAAGAGACCTACGGGATGCTCGAACGATCCATCCCCGTCGAACAACTCGAGGAGTGAGTACGTGGCCCAGGTAGAAGTCGAGCGCGACGGCGCGGTGATGATCGTCACCCTGAACCGACCGCACCGCAAGAACGCGATGACGCTGACGATGTTCGCGTTGCTCGCCGACGCGTGGGAAGAGGTCACCGCCGACGACGACATCCGGTGCGTGATCCTCACCGGCGCCGAGGGCGACTTCTCGTCCGGCATGGACCTGCGCGCGCTCGCCGGCGACGTCGCCGAGCCCGATGCCATCGACACCGACGCGCGCATGAAGGAGGACCCCGGTTTCATCTACCGCGGGCTCCTGAAGACCTACCGGCCGACCAAGCCGGTCATCGCCGCGGTCGAGGGAGTCGCCATCGCCGGCGGCACCGAGATCCTCCAGGGCACCGACATCCGCATCGCGGCGGAGAGCGCGCGCTTCGGCGTGTCCGAGGCGCGCTGGTCGCTCTACCCCATGGGCGGCTCGGCGGTGCGGCTGCGCCGGCAGATCCCGTACGCGGTGGCGGCCGACATCCTGCTCACCGGCAAGCACATCACCGCGGCCGACGCGATGCACTACGGCCTGGTGAGCTACGTCGTGCCCGACGGCACCGCGCTCGACAAGGCCCGCGAGGTCGCCGCGACCGTCGCCGGCAACGGGCCGCTGGCGGTCGAGGCGATCCTGCGGACGCTGCGCGGCACCGAGCACATGAGCGAGGAGGAGGCGTTCGCCTTCGAGCAGCCGATCGGCATGGCGGTGATGGCGTCGGCCGACTCCAAGGAGGGCCCGAAGGCCTTCGCCGAGAAGCGCACGCCGAACTTCCAGCGGAAGTAGCCGTGGCCTCGACGACCGCGGACGCCGGTGCTGGTCGGCGCCGGCGTCGCGCACCAGCGGTTCGACGACCCGGCCGACGCCGCCGAGGCCGTCGCGCTCATGACCACCGCGGTCGAGCGTGCCGGTGAGGACGCTCACGCACCGGAGCTGCTCGCCCGCGCCGGCGCGGTGTTCGTGCCTCGAGGCTCGTGGCGCTACCGCGACCCCGGCCGGATCGTCGCCGAGCGCGTCGGCGCGAACGCGCGTTCGGTGATCGCCGAGCTCGGCGTGCTGCAGCTCACACCGTTCACTCGTGCGTGCCTTGCCATCGCGAGCGGCGACCTCGACGTCGCCATCGTCGTGGGCGGCGAGGCGAAGTACCGCGACCTCCGCGGCCTCATCACCGGCACCGCGCCGGTCGACACCGTGCAGAGCGACGACGTCGCGCCCGACGAGTCGATCCGTCCCGCCGACGAGATCATCCCGGCACCGGAACGCGCGGCCGGGTTCATGAGCGCGCCGCTGATGTACTCGGCGGTGGAGACCGCGCTGCGATCGGCGCTCGGAGAGTCGGTCGCGGAGAACGCGCGCGCCACCGCGGAGCTGTGGTCCGCGTTCAGCGCGTGGCCGCGTCGAATCCCGACGCGTGGCGGCGCGACCCGGTGCCACCCGAGCTCCTCGAGCACCCGTCGGCGAAGAACCCGATGCTCGCGGCGCCGTACACCAAGTTGCACTGCTCGCAATGGAACGTCGACCAGGCCGCCGCGTTCGTGCTGTGCTCCACCGAGGCCGCCGACCGCGCCGGTGTGCCGCACGACCGGCGCGTGTACCCGCTCGTCGCGGTCGAGTCGAACCACATGCTCGCGATCTCGCGGCGCGGTGCAGCTCCACCGAGCTCCGGCGGTGCGCATCGGCGCCGAGCGCATCGCCGACCTCACCGGGATCGACGTGGCCGCCAGCGACGTGGTCGACCTCTACAGCTGCTTCCCCTCGGCGGTGCGCATCCAGGCCCGCGGAGCTCGGGCTTCCGCTCGACGATCCGACGGCCGGTCGCTCAGCGTCGGCGGCGGCATGACCTTCGGCGGCGGCCCGCTCAACAACGCCACCTTCCAGGCGCTCGCCCGCATGGTGACGATGCTGCGCGACGGCGCCGGGCACGACCGGCCTGCTCACGTTCATCAGCGGGATCATCACGAAGCACGGCACGTCGGTGTGGTCGACCACGCCGCCGGAGGGCGGCTTCGCCTTCGCCGACATCTCAGCCGACGTCGCCGCGGCCACGCCGGCGCTCGACGTCGTCGTCGACCACCGCGGTCTCGCCGTCGTCGACGCGTACACCGTCGCGCACGAGTCGGGCGTGCCTCGCTACGCGACGGTGCTCGGCCGCACCGACGACGACGCCGCGTGGTGGTGCGCAGCGACGACGCCGAGCTCGCGACCGACGATGGCCGGCGAGGAGTGGTGTGGCCGCGAGGTCACGGTCGACGGCGATCGGTTCGAGACCCCGGCGTGAACGACCCCGACATGCCCGCCGACGGGCGACCGGCGAGGCTCCGGCCGCTGCTCGCGGGTGCGATCGTGTTCGTCTGCTCGGCCGCGGTGCTGATGCTCGAGATCCTGGCCGGACGGATCCTCGCCCCGTACGTCGGCATCAGCCTCGAGACCTACACGTCGATCATCGGCACCGTGCTCGCCGGGATCGCGGTCGGCGCATGGGGTGGTGGCCGGCTCGCCGACCGGATCGACCCCCATCGGCTCCTCGGCCCGGTGATCGCCCTCGGCGGCGTCCTCGCGTTCTCCACCGTCCCGATCATCCGGTACCTCGGCGACTCGGCCGAAGGCGGCGGCGGGTCCGCCGTCATGCTGGCGTTCTCCGCGTTCTTCCTCCCCGCGGTCGTGCTGAGCGCGGTCACCCCCATGGTGGTGAAGCTCCAGCTCCACGATCTCGCCAGCACGGGCGGCGTCGTCGGCCGGCTCAGCGGCATCTCGACCGCGGGAGCGCTGGTCGGCACCTTCGTCACCGGATTCGTGCTCGTCGCGACGACGCCGACCCGGACGATCATCAACATCATCGGCGCGGTGCTGGTCACGCTCGGCGTCTGCCTCACGCTCTGGCTCTCGCGCCGCGACTCCGCCGTCGTGGTCGTGATCGCGGTGATGGCCGTCGGCGGGTTCACCCTCGGTGCGGTCGTCAGACCGAACCGTGCCAGGTCGAGAGCGCGTACTACTGCATGCGCGTCGAGCACGATCCGTTCCGGGCCAGTGGCCGCATCCTCTGGCTCGACGACCTCCGCCACAGCTACGTCGACCTCGCCGACCCGACCGTCCTCGAGTTCGACTACGCGCGCTCGTTCGCCGACGCGGTCGCGCCGCCTTCCCGGACGGTCAGCCGCTCGACGCCCTCCACGTCGGCGGCGGCGGGTTCACGCTCCCGCGCTACCTCGCGGCAACCCGGCCCGGCACCCAGAGCACGGTGCTCGAGATCGACCCCGCGGTGCGCGACCTCGCCGAGGACAAGCTCGGGTTGCGCACGTCGTCCGCGCTGCGCGTGCAGATCGGCGACGCCCGGCTCGGCATCCGCGACGAAGGCGACGATTCGCGTGACCTCGTCGTCGGCGACGCGTTCGGCAGCCTGTCGGTGCCCTGGCACCTCACGACGCGCGAGTTCCTCCGAGAGGTCGACCGTGTGCTGCGGCCGAACGGCGTCTACGTGCAGAACGTCATCGACTACCCGACTTTCCGCTTCGCACGGGCGCAGCTCGCGACCTTGCGCGAGCAGTTCGAGTACGTCGCGGCCATCGCGCCGCAGTCGTCGTTCGACAACCAGTTCGGCGGGAACGTGGTGCTGGTGGCCTCCGACCGCCCGATCGATCGCCGCGCCCTCGCCGATCTCGCGGCCGCGCACGGCGACGTGGTGCGCGACGGCGCCGCGCTCGATCGCTTCATCGGCGCGGCCCCCGTGATCACCGACGACTTCGCGCCCATCGACCAGTGGCTGCGGGAGGACTCGGCCTATTGAACGGTCGATTCCGCTGTGCCGTCCCGCCCTCCGGGCACGGCTCCGCTTCATCTCCTACTGACTAGTCGGTCGGGTCCTCGAGCTCGAGCTCGGCGAACACCGCGTCGGTGTCGGCACCGAGCCTGGGCGCCGGGAGCGGGTTGGCGTTGCGCACGCCGTCGAACGTCACCGGAGTCGGGCACTGCAGGATGCGGCCCTCCGACGGATGCTCGATCTCCTCGAGCAGCCCGACCGCGACGAAGTGCGGATCGTCGAAGAGATCGTCGACCGTGTTGTACGGCACCGACGGGATCCCCGCCTCGGTGAACCGCGCGAACCAGACCGCGGTGGTGTCGCGTGCGAGGTGTTCGGCGACGAGGCCGTAGAGCTCCTCGAGGCGCTCGGTGCGGTCGTGCAGCGTCGCGTACCGCGGGTCGTCGGCGAGCTCGGGCCGGCCGATCATGGCGAAGAAGCGCGCCCAGTCGCGGTCGGTGTACACCACGGCGGCGAGGTGACCGTCGGCGGTGGGGAACGGGCGGCGGACGGGTGAGGAGATCCGCGGGTAGCGCGCCTCGCCGCGGGGCGGCACGAAGGTGCGCCCCCACAGGTGCTCGACCAGTCCGAACGACGCCAGCAGCTCGGCCATCGGCACCTCGATCACCGAGCCGTTGCCGTCGACCTCGCGCTTGCGGAGCGCGGCCGCGATCGCGAACGCGGCGGTGAGCCCCGCGATCTTGTCGGCCATCGCGTTGGCCGCGTAGGTGGGTTCGCCGGTCATCCACTCCTGCGCGCCGGCGATGCCCGACACCGCCTGCACCGTGTCGTCGTAGGCGGGGAGATCGGCGTAGGGACCGTCGCTCGCCGAAGCCGACGATCGCGCAGTGCACCAGCTCGGGGTGCCCGGCGGTGAGCGTGGCCGGGTCGGCGCCGCACCGCACGGCGGCGTCGCGTCGCATGTTGTGCACCACGACGTCGGCGCGCGTCGGCGAGCTCGCGCAGTTGCGCGCGACCACGTCGCCGACTTCAGGTCGAGCACGACGCTGCGCTTGCCCCGGTTGCAGCTGAGGAACACCGCGCGCCATGCCCGGGTTGACGCGCGGGCCGAGATCACGCGCGAGGTCGCCGGTCGGGCGCCTCGACCTTGACCACGTCGGCGCCGAAGTCGGCCAGGAGCAGCGTGCCGTACGGGCCCGGAGACGACCGTGGTGAGGTCGACGACGCGTACGCCGTCGAGCGGGAGTCCGGACACCGGCGGATCATAGGTGGGCCTAGATTCGCGATCCCATGGTCCGACGCGATGACAGGGCGGACGGTGCTGATCACCGGCGGCAACGCCGGGATCGGCAAGGAGACCGCGGTCGCGCTCGCGGCGGCCGGCGCGCACGGTCGTGTTCACCGCGCGCGACGAGGCGAAGCGGTGCGGACGCGCTGCGACGAGATCCGCGCCCGCAGCGGCAGCGACCGCGGTCGACGTGATGGCGCTCGACCTCGCGCGGCTTCGCGTCGGTGCGCGAGCTTCGCGCCGCGCTTCGCGGACGAGCACGACCACCTCGACGTGCTGGTGAACAACGCCGGCCTCATGCTCAGCATCGCGCCGGAGACCGACGACGGCAACGAGACGACGTTCCAGGTGAACCACCTCGGACCGTTCCTGCTCACCCACCTGCTCCGCGACCCGCTCGTCGCCGGCGACGAGGCACGCGTGGTGAACGTGGCGTCCGACGCGCACACTCGAGCGCCCGGCACGGCCTCGACTTCGACGACCTGCAGTCGAGCCGCACGTACCGGAGCTTCGGCGTGTACGCGCAAGACGCAAGCTCGCCAACATCCTGTTCACGCGCGAGCTGGCCCGCCGGTGGGACGACACCGGCGTCACCGCCAACGCCGTGCACCCCGGGTTCGTCGCCAGCCGCTTCGGGCGCGACGGCGACACCGGCCGCTCGTCGGCGCGATCGTCTTCCCGCTGCTGAAGCCGTTCGCCCTCAGCCCGGAGCAGGGCGCCGCCACGCAGGTCTACGTGGCGTCGGCCCCCGAGCTCGCCGGCGTCACCGGCGGCTACTGGGTGAAGTCGGCCCCCGCCACGCCGAGCGCGGCGGCCCAGGACGACGCCGCCGCGGCCCGGCTCTGGGAGGTCAGCGAACAGCTCTCGCCTGATCAGGTGAGCGACTCGCACTCGGCGCCGCCTTGACCGCGGTCAGGTTCAGACCTCGGGCGCAGCGTCGGGAAGAGGATCACCTCGCGGATGCTGGTGACTCCCGCCGAGCAGCATCGTGAGCCGGTCGATGCCGAGGCCCATGCCCGCCGGTCGGCGGCAGGCCGAACTCGAGCGCGCGCAGGTAGTCCTCGTCGACGGTGCCCGCCTCGGCGTCGCCGGCGGCACGCGCGCGCGCCTCGGCCTCGAAGCGGGCGCGCTGGTCGATCGGGTCGTTGAGCTCGCTGTACGCGTTGGCGAGCTCGCGACCCGTTGGCCACCACCTCGAAGCGCTCGACGAGCGTCGGATCGTCGCGATGGACCCGCGCCAGCGGCGACGTCTCGCGCGGGTGGTCGAGCACGAACGTCGGGCGCACCAGCTTCGGCTCGACCAGCTCGTCGTACACCTCGTGGGTGAGGCGACCCGCACCCCACTCGTCGCGGTACGTGAGGCCCAGACCGTCGAGCACCGCGCGCGCGGCGTCGACCGTCATCGACGGGTGGATGTCGACACCGACGTGCTCACGGATGAGATCGACCATCGTGGCGCGCGGCCACGGCTCGGCGAGGTCGACGGTCGTGCCGCGCGATGCTCGAGCACGGTGTCGCCGTCGCGCGCGGCGCGCGCCGCCGCGACGACGAGCGCTCGGTGAGCTCCATCATGTCGTGGTAGTCGGCGAACGCCTGGTACGCCTCGAGCATCGTGAACTCGGGGTTGTGGCTGGTGTCGATGCCCTCGTTGCGGAACACGCGACCGATCTCGAACACCCGCTCGAACCCGCCGACCACGAGCCGCTTCAGGTGCAGCTCGAGCGCGATGCGCAGGTAGAGGTCGACGTCGAGCGCGTTGTGGTGGGTGACGAACGGCCGGGCGGTCGCGCCGCCGAGCTCGTGGCTCGAGCACGGGCGTCTCCACCTCGACGAAGCCCGGCGTCGGCGAGCTCGCGGCGGATCGCCGCCACCGCGGCGAACCGCACCGCGAACACGCGCCGGGCGTCGTCGTTCACGATCAGGTCGACGTAGCGCTGGCGGAACCGGGTGTCGACGTCGGAGAGTCCGTGCCACTTGTCGGGCAGCGGGCCGCAGCGCCTTGGCCAGCAGCTGGAACGCCGTGACCTTCACCGACAGCTCACCCTTGCGGGTGGTCATCACCGTGCCCTCGACGCCGACCCAGTCGCCCAGGTCGAGCTCGTCGAAGGCGTCGTGGCCGTCGTCGCCGAGCACGCGCCGCGACACGAACAGCTGGATCGAGTCGGACTGGTCGCGGATGGTGGCGAACGTGAGCTTGCCCTGGCGGCGCAACAGCAGGATGCGGCCGGCGACCCGGACCGGGACGTCGGTCTCGGTCCCCGGGTTCGAGGTCGCCGAACTCGGCCCGGAGCTCGGCCAGCGTGCGGTCGCGGTCGAAGCGGACCGGGTACGGGTCGACACCCCGCGCCCGCAGCGCGTCGAGGTCGGCGAGGCGACGCGCCCGCTCGGCCGGCACGTCGAGTGACGGCTGGTCGTCGGTGCTCTCGGGGGCGTCGGGCATCCGGCCGATGCTAGGTGCGACCACCTCGACGGCTGCGCACCGTTCCGCGCCCGGGGTGGTCGGGAAGCCGCGGCGGTACGATGCGGCCGCCCGCGACCAGGAGATCGAACATGGAAGCCGTCATCGTCGCCACCGCCCGCACCCCCATCGGACGGGCCAACAAGGGTTCGCTCGTCGACCTGCCGCCCCGACGACCTGGGCGCGACCATCGTGCAGGCGCTGCTCGAGAAGGTGCCCGCCGTCGACCCGGGCGAGGTCGAGGACGTCATCTGGGGCTGCGCGCAGCCCGCCGGCGAGTCCGGGTACAACGTGGCTCGGGTCGACCGCGCTGCTCGCCGGCCTCGACGGGGCACCGGGCGTCACCGTCAACCGCTACTGCTCGTCGTCGCTGCAGACCATCCGCATGGCCGCGCACGCGATCAAGGCCGGTGAGGGCGACGTGTTCGTCGCCGGTGGCGTCGAGACGGTGAGTCGCTTCCGTTCGGGCATGTCCGACGGTGCGCCGGGCACGCACAACGCGAGGTTCGCCGACGCCGAGGCGCGCACCGTGGACCGCAGCGCCGGCGGCCAGACGTCGTGGGAGCCGATCGCCGGTCTCCCCGACATCTACATCGCGATGGGCCAGACCGCCGAGAACGTCGCCGAGTACGCCAAGGTGACCCGCGAGGAGATGGACGAGTTCGCGGCACTGTCGCAGCAGCGCGCGGTCGCGTCGCAGGAGAACGGGTTCTTCGAGCGCGAGATCACCCCCGTCACCGACGCCCGACGGCACCGTCGTCACCAAGGACGACGGCCCGCGCCCGGGAACCACGGTCGAGGGGCTCTCGCAGCTCAAGCCGGTGTTCCGGCCCGACGGCACCGTCACCGCCGGCAACGCGTGCCCGCTCAACGACGGCGCCGCCGCGGTGCTGGTGATGAGCGAGGCCGCGCGCCGAGGCGCTCGGCGTGCAGCCGTTGGCGCGCATCGTCGCCAGCGGCGTGTCGGCGCTCGACCCCGAGATCATGGGGCTCGGTCCGATCGAGGCGTGCCGGCAGGCCCTCGGCTCGTGCCGGGCTGTCGATCGACGACATCGACCTCGTCGAGATCAACGAGGCGTTCGCCGCGCAGGTCGTGCCGTCGGCCCGCGACCTCGGCATCCCGTGGGACAAGCTCAACGTGCACGGCGGCGCGATCGCGCTCGGCCACCCGTTCGGCATGACCGGCGCGCGCATCATGACCACGCTGCTCAACGGCCTCGACGACGCCGGCGCCCGCTACGGGCTCGAGAGCATGTGCGTCGGCGGCGGCCAGGGCATGGCCATGGTCGTCGAACGCCTCTCGTAACCGGCGCGCCCGCCGCCCCCACCCTCCAATCCCAATCCTGCGCGTTTTCGAACGCTGACGTTCAATTGCGCGCAAGAACAGCGGCAATCGGGCGGAAGGTGCCGGTCGGATCAGCGTCGAGCATGGTCTTCGTGACGCGGAAGACGGTCCAGCCGTCCGCCACGAGATCGTTCTGACGAGCGCGGTCGTCGTCGAAGACGCGCCGCGTCGAGTGCGGCACGAACCCGTCGAACTCGACCGCGACCTTCGCGGCCGGCCACGCCAGGTCGAGGTACCGCCGCTTGCCACCGACCTGTACGCGGTAGTTGACGCGCGGATCGGGAACGCCCAGCGATCGGACCACGCGCAGCACTTTGGCCTCCCAGAGGTTCGCGGCGCGGGCGAGCTCCGGGTGACGCTGCTCGAGCAGCGCCAGCACGATCGCGCATCCATTCCGGCGGGGCGCCCAGAGCTCCTGGGCTCGCGTCTGCAACCGACCCACCGTGACGAGCCGTTGGACGATGGCGGCGTCGAGCACGTCCTCGAAGCGCCCGATCGGGAGCATCCCGCCCAGGTCGATCAGCGTGCGCACCGGCGACGTCGCCGGTATCCCGTCGACCACGGTCACGTCATCGGAGGGCAAGGCAGCAGTGGTGTGCACGGCTCCGGGGAGCACGAGTCGCGACGGGCGCGGCGCGATGACTTCCGGCCGATGTGGCGGTGGAACAAGGCCGTAGAGCGCTCCCGCCGTCGGCCCTGACGCGACTCCCCGGGTCACGAGCGCGAGCCCCATCACAACCTGGCGCCAATCGACGGCTCGCGTCGGGGACGATCGGTACACGCGCGGCATCACCTGCTCCCAAACGTTCCGGCCGAGCCGGCGCTGGATCACCGGACGGGTGAACCCGATCTCGACGGCCTGCCCGAGCAGGAACACGCCGTGCTGGCGGCGCGCGAGCGCGCGTAGGCGTTGGTCGGTGGTGAGCACAACCTCTCCTCGGTCGCCTCTGCGATCGGGGAAGGTCCTCCACCTTCGCGCCGGGGTGTGACATCCACCGCGAACCCCATCGCAATCCTGCGCGTTCTTGTACGTCTGCGTTCGATTGCGGGCATGATTGACCTTCGAGGCCGACAACCCGGAGGAACGATGTCAAAGATGTTGAAGGACTTCCGCGACTTCGTGATGCGCGGGAACGTGCTCGACCTCGCGGTCGCGGTGGTGATCGGCGTCGCGTTCAACGCGGTCGTGACCTCGCTGGTCAACGACGTGATCATGCAGATCATCGCCGCGATCGTCGGCAAGCCGAACTTCAACGACCTCACGTTCACCATCGGCGAAGGCGTGATCTACTACGGCCGGTTCCTCACCGCGCTCATCAACTTCCTGATCATCGCGGCAACCCTGTTCGTGATCATCAAAGCGTTCGAAGAGATGCAGAAGCGCCGCAAGGGCGCGGGTGAGGACGTCGCCGAGGACAAGAGCGACGAGGTCGTCCTCCTCAGCGAGATCCGCGATCTCCTGCGCGACCGAGGGTGATCAGCTCAGCTCGAACGCCGGATCGAGGCACTGCACGGCCTCGGCCGGCGGCACGTTGAAGGCCTTCTTGTAGTCGCCGATCCCGGCGAGGACGGTGGCCTTCGAGTAGAGCGCCTGCACGACGGTGTCGTCGCCGGCGTCCTGGAGCGGGTACGTGCCGACGAGCTGCACGCCCGGGACGTCGAGCTTCTGCTGGGTGATCTGCGTCTTGAGCGTGACCAGCATCTGCTTGGCCTCGTAGCGCGCCTGCTCCTGCGTGGTGCGCCCGGTACCCGGGGTGTTCGGCGCCGGCGTGGTCGGCACCTCGCCCGCGGGCAGCGTCGTGGTGGTGGTCGTCGTCGACGACGTCGCGGACGTCGGGGGCGGATGGGTCGGGGGCGCGGTGCAGTCGGGCACGCCGGTCGGGTGCTCACCGACCGAGCCGTTGTTGATGGCCCAGGTGACGAGGAGGTCCTTGCCCGGCGTGTAGGTGACGACGACCCGCTCGTCGGCGGGAACGTCGCGGTTGCTGGCGCCGATCTTGTTCAGGAGGCGGGACTGGACCTTCGCCGCCTTGCCCTCGTCGGGGCTGGTCGTGGGCGGAGGCGCGGTGGTCGTCGGCGCGAGCGTGGTGGGCGGGGGCACGATCGTGGTGGGCGGCGGCGCCACGGTGGTCGGGGTGACCGTGGTGGGCGGCGGCGCCTCCGTCGTCGGCGGCGGAGTGACCGTGATCGTGGGCGGCGGCACCGTGACCGTGGTGACCGGCGGCTTCGTGGTGGTCGTGGTCAGCGGCGGGGTCGTCGTGGTGGTGGTCGCCGGCGCGATCGTGGTGATCGGTGGTTGGGTGGGCACCGCCACGTTGTCGTTGTTGGAGTCGCCGTCACGCAGCGCGAGGAATCCGATCAGCCCGATGATCCAGAGCGCGAGCACACCACCGGCGACGATCCGCGCCGCGGTGACGTACTGCTTCCCTGTCTTCTCACCCTGCGATCGCCGGATCAGGTCGGCGGCGCGCGCCGCGAGCACGAACGCGACGATCGTGCCGATGAGTGGGATGACGATGCTGACGACCGCCCACACCAACGCCGCGATCGCGAACGGCTCGACCCGGGCTGCGCTCCCCCACCCGCCAGCGCCGCCGGCGCCGCCGGCACCACCCGCGCCGGTCGGCTCGGGCTCGGGCCCGACGGGCACCGCGCTGGTGTCGTCGGGATTCCAGGCGTTCGGATCTTCCGGCGGCTCCGAAGCGGACATCCGGGGAACACTACCGACACCGTGTCGCAAAGTGGTGTCCCCTCGGTAGGCTGCGCGTCATGCCGACTGCGACCATGCCGATCACTGGAGACCCCGCGGCCGACGAGCTGCTCGTCACCGACCCGCTCGCGCTGGTCATCGGGATGTTGCTCGACCAGCAGGTGCCGATGGAGTGGGCGTTCCGGGGTCCGTCGACCCTGCGCGACCGTCTCGGTCGGCTCGACTGCCGCGGCGATCGCGGCGATGCCGCCGGAAGACCTCGAAGCGGTGTTCAAGGAGAAGCCCGCCCTGCACCGCTACCCCGGCTCGATGGCGAAGCGCACCCACGCGCTGTGCGTCCACATCGTCGACGAGTACGAGGGCGACGCCGAGAAGATCTGGAAGGGCGTCAAGGATCCCGCGGTCCTGTTCGACCGCATCCGCGCGCTCCCGGGCTACGGCGAGGAGAAGGCGAAGATCTTCCTCGCCATCCTCGGGAAGCGGCTGAAGGTCGCGCCGAAGGGTTGGGAGGCGTGCGCGGTGCCGTTCTCCGACTCCAACCCGCGGTCGGTCGCCGACATCGACTCGCGCGAGAACCTCGAGCGCGTGCGCGCCTGGAAGCAGGCGCAGAAGGCCAAGGGCAAGTCGAAAGCGGAGTAGCGCGCGGGCGGCGGCTACGACGCCGCCGCGCCCCGCAGCTCCGACAGCACCGCGGCCGCCGCCCGCTTTCCGGAGAAGAGCGCGCCCTGGATCGCGGGCGTGTCGCGGTGGTCGCCGCACACGAATCGCCCGTCGCCGAGCCGGACCGCGCGCCGCGCGTCGAATCCGGGGCGCTGGTCGGGATGACCGTGCGGGATGCGGTACGTGCGCAGGAGGTCCCACCCGTCGACCTCGGAGCCGAACCAGGCCCGGAGCTGGCGACGCACGTCGTCCTCGAGGTGTTCGCGATCGATGGTGCCGACGACCTGTGCCGCGATCAGGGCGCGCCCGGTCGGCGCGTACCCCGGCGCGACGTTGCTCATGATCGCGACATCGCTCGCCGGACCCGACCGGTCGGCATCGAGCATCACCAACGGCTCGGGTCGCGGGGCGTGGTCGGCGCCGAAGTACACGCACGCGGCGGGGCGCGAACCGGGATCGGGGATGCCGAGCAGTTCGGCGGCGATCGGTCCCTCGGTGGCGACCACGACGGCCTTCGCCGAGACGGCAGGTCCACCGTCGACGGCCACGGTCGTGCCCTCGATGCCCGTGACCCGCGCCCCCAGCCGTACCGCAGCGTCGGGGAGGTCGGCCGCGAGCTGCGTGGGGATCGCGCCCATCCCGGCCGCCGGCACCGCGGCGTCCCCGGACGCCAGCATGCGCAGGATGATCTCGAACCGCCGCTTCGACACCTCGAGCCGGGGATCGAGCTGGATGCCACCGAACAGCGGCACGAAGAACTCGTCGATCATGCCGTCGGAGAACCCGCGCGCGACGAGCTCCTCCAGCGTGGAACGGTCGGCCTCGGGCGGTGTCGGCCGGCGCAAAACGTCGGCGGGGGTACCGCGACGGACGTCGATCAGGAGGCGCAGCAGCCGCCACCGGTCGAGCGGGGTGCCGATCGGCGCGAACAGTGTCGAGAAGAGGTGTTGCGGCCGGCGCACCGGATCGGCCAGACGGTGGAAGCGCGCGCCGACCCGCACCAGTGCACCGGGCTCGAAGCGCTGCAACTGCAGGCGCCGCACGTCGAGTTGGTGGTGCAGCTCCGGGTACCCGGTGAGCGCGACCTGGAACCCGCGGTCGAGCAGGAACCCGTCGAGGTGATCAGTGCGGACGCGGCCGCCGACACCGTCGGACGCCTCGAGCACCACGCACTCGACGCCGCGGAAGGTCAGCGCCCGCGGCGCACGCGAGGCCGGCCAGGCCCGCGCCGACGATGCAGACGTCGACGCCGCGCGCGCTAGGCGCTGGTGGTCTCCTCGGCGGTTTCGGGGATTGTGCCACGCGCCAGGAACTCTATGAACCCGACCACGATCAGGGCCACGATCGCGATGAACAGCACGGTGCCGATCCCGGGCCGGTCCCACCACACGAGCACGAGGAGGGCGATGCCGCCGACCGCGAGCTCCAGGCCCCGCTTGTGCGCGGCGACGAAGACCTCGAACGCGTTGGGCTGGTAGCCGAGGTCGCCCGCCTTGCGGCGGGCACCGCCGACGCCCGCCGACGCGAACGACCGGGCCTTCACCGCCGGTGCCGACGGCCCCACGAAGTAGGCGACGATCGCGATGATGACCCCGATCACCGCGAGCGTGATGAGGCCGTAGCGCAGGTTACGCACGAGGATGTCGAACACCGCCGACGCCGCGCCCTTGTTCACACCCGGGCTGCTGGCCGCGTCGAGGTAGAGCGTACGGCCGATGGCGAGCAGCACGAGCGTGAAGGCACAGGCGGCGACGAGCACCAACGCGGCGCGGATGGTCGCGCGCCGACGGGTCTGGACCACGAGCGCCGAGCCGATCAGAGCGAGGATGGCGAGCACTGGGAGCACCCAGGCCAACGTGTCGAGGATCGACACGTAGCTCCGTGCTTCCGCCAGGCCTTCGGTGTTGATGATCGCGATGGTTCGCTTCACCGGAGGGACGCTCACACCGTCGAGGAAGGTCAGGCCCGCGGACACGAGCTTGGCCTGGACCTGCTCGATCACATTGCCGAGATCGAGCGTGACCTTCCCGTCCTTGATCGCCACCGAGCCCTTCGCCTTGTCGAGGTCGTCGGTGAGGAGGGCGACCAGCTGGTTGTGCGCGCGGCGGTTGACGTTGTCCCACAGGGTCTGGAACCGATCCGACGCGAGCAGCTTCTCGGTAACGTCGGTGGCGTAGCTCTTCATCGCGGTCGCAATGGGCTCTCCGAGAAACCCGGCCCGACTCGGCAGCGCGTCCTCGATGCGCTTGGCCGGGTCGACCTGCTCGAACAGCGCGGTCACCACCCGCGCGGCCACCGCCTGCTGGATGTCCTTGTTGTCGGCGAGCGGCGCGACCGTCTCGACGTAGCGGTCGGTGTTGGTGAGCTGGTTGTGCGACCAGATCGCGACGGCGGAGATCGGGACGAGGATGAACCCGATGACGAGCAGGACCACCGACGTGACCTTCTGCCACCGCTTGGTCTTCCGCGGCGCAGTCGCCGCGGGCGCGACCTCGGCCGGGCTCGCGGGCGCGGTCGAAGCCTCGGTCGCGTCGTCGTCGCTCATGTCGCCAACTTCCTCTCGAGGCGGGGTCCGAGCAGTAGGTGCTCAGCCGCCGAACCTGCGCATTATGACCGACGCTGACCGATTCCGTCGCGATGGCACGCGGGTACCCTCGGCGCTCTGGACGACCTCACCCCGCCCACGCACTTCCCGTACGGTCGCTACCGCCGCCGCATCCGCCTCGTCGCGACCGCACCGGGCGTGGTCGACGGCGGCCTCGAGGACGACCAGCACTACTTCACGGTGACGCTGCACCACGACGGCGACCACGTCGTCTCGGTCGCGAGCTGCGTCGGTGCGCGCGCCGTGGTCGACGTGTGCGGACGCCGCGACCCCCCTCCGCGCGCTCGCCGGCATGCCGTTGTCCGAGCGCTGCCTGGCCGTCGCCGAGTGGACCGCGTCGGCGCAACACTGCACCCATCAGCTCGACCTCGCCGGGCTCGCGGTCGCCCACGCGGCACGTGCCGAACGCGGCGGTGCGACGGTCCGCCAGTACGACGCCGAGATCCCGTTCGGGCTCCTCGACGGCGAGGAGCACACCGTCACCCTCGACCGTGACCGGACCCAGCTCCTGCGCTGGACGGTGCGCGGGTCCACCATCGTCGCACCTCAGCCGTACGCCGATGCGACCGGCGGGTTCGCGACGCTGGGCCGACGCGACCCTCAGCCCCGACGACGCCGAAGCGGCCGTGGTGCTCCGGCGGGCGTGCAGCATCGGGATGAGCCGCGGCATCGATCTCGACGCCTACCCCACGTTGGCCGACATGCCCGGGCTCCGCCCGCTCTGCTTCTCGATGCAGCCCGACGTCGCGCCGGTCGCGTTCCGCAACCGCGGGTTGATCCGCGACTACGACGAGCAGCCCGAGGCGATGCTCGCCGACGGCCCCACCTGAGCCGGGTGCCGGCGTTCAGAACGCGCTGATGACCTCGGCCCCGAAGGCCTCGAGCGTCGCGGGCGGCGCGAAGTCGGCGAACCACACGTAGAACCGCTCGACGCCGCGCTCGCGCATGGCCGAGAAGTGGTCGACCATCTCGGAGCGCCCGCCCACGACCAGGGTGCTGTAGCCGAACCGACGGCGCGCCGGCTCCTCGATCTCGGCGCGGTCGACGCCCTGGGGCACGAACGCGAACATCTGCTGCACCGAGACGCGAGCGTCACCGGCGGACGCGCGCATGTCGTCGAGGCGGTCGAGCTGGTGGATGGGGACGTTCCACCAGTCGGCGTGCGCGGCGACGAGCTCCATGGTGCGCTTCCCGGTGCCACCGATGAGGATCGGGACCTTCCCGAGCGGGACCGGCGCCTGCTGCGCGGCCTCGAGCCGGAAGTACTGGCCGTCGTAGTCGAACGGCTCGCCGGTCCAGAGCCCACGCAGGATCTCGAGCGTCTCGGCGAGTCGTTGCACGCGCTCGCGCGCCGCGGTCGGCGACACCCCGAACGTGGTGAACTCCTCGATCACCGAGCCCCAGCCGATCCCGAGCTCGAAGCGCCCCCCGGACGCGTGGTCGAGGGTCACGGCCTCGCGCGCGAACGTCGCTGGATGCCGGAAGGCGTCGCACAGCACGAGTTGACCCTGCACGAGTCGCTCGGTACGCGCCAGTAACCACGCGTTCGTGGTGAGCGCCTCGTACATGTCGTGTCGCTCGGCCAGCGGCGGTGCGAGGTGATCCATGCCGGCCATGCCGACGAAGCCCGCAGCTTCGGCCGCCCGTGCCTTCTCGACCATCGCGTCCATCGTCAACCGCATCTGCGGGAGATAGAGGTGGAACTCGGGTGCGCCCGGGGACTCGGTCATGGCGACAACGTAGACGCGTGACCGATCAGGCCGGCCGGCCGGCCTCGATGTCCCGTGCCGCCTGGAAGCCGAGCTGGGTCTCGCCGCGACACTCGCCGTCGAAGGGCGTCAACACGAACGCGACGTGGTCGCCGGCGTCGAACGTGCTCTCGACCCGTCCCGCGAACCAGTCGCACTCGTCGATGATCGGCGCGCCCTCGGGACCCGGGCGCCACGGCCACTCCGCCAGCTTGCCGGGATCGTCCTTCTCGCTCGTGCCGCCGAAGTGCTCGGCGACGTCGTGCTGGTCGGCGCGGCAGGCGGTGCACGACGAGCACCGATGCGACGCGGGCCAGCTCGTAGGTGTGGTTCTGCTTCGACAGGAAGGCCGCGAATCGCACCGGCTCGATGCTGCATTGGGTGCTGAAGCCGATGAGGCACGCATCGGCGTCGTCGCCCGCCGCGGCGCTCACGACGAACATCGCGTAGTCGAGATGGTCGGCGAGGCAGTCGAACGCCGTGGTGTCGCCCATTGCTCCCGCTCTACCCAGGCGGTCGCGCGGTTACACCAGCTCGAGCAGGTCGAGCATCTCGTCGTCGAAGTAGTCGAGCGTGCCGTCGGGCATGAGCAGCGCGCGGTCGGGGGCGAGCGACCGCACGAAGTCGACGTCGTGGCTCACCACGATCATCGTGCCGGGCCACGCGGCCAGCGCCTCACCGGTGGCGGTGCGCGACGACGGGTCGAGGTTGTTGGTGGGCTCGTCGAGGAGCAGCACGTTGTGACGGCCGGCGACGAGCTGCGCCGAGCGCGAGCTTCGTCTTCTCGCCGCCCGAGAGCGTGTTGGCGTCCTGGAACACCTTCTCGCCGCTCAGACCGAACATGCCGAGCAGGTTGCGCAGCGCGCCGTCGCCCGCGGGTGACGCCTCCCGCATGTGTTCGAGCAACGACCGGCCGGCGACGATCCCTTCGTGCTCCTGCGCGTAGTAGCCGACGGACACGTGGGTCCCGAGCGTCACCTCGCCGAGGTCGGGGCTCAGCGCGTCGGCCAGCACCTTCAGCAGCGTGGTCTTGCCCGCGCCGTTGAGTCCCATCACCAGGAGCCGCTCGCCGCGACCGACGTCGAAGGTGACGTCGGCGAACACGTCGAGCGCGCCGAACGACTTCCACAGCTCGGTGGCGGTGAGCACGGTGCGCCCGGCGGTCGGCGGCTCGGGGAAGCGCACGCGCGAGCGCGCGCCGCTTCGACGTGTTCGTCGACGCGCGCGGCTTCGAGCCGGGCGCGGCGCCCGTCGAGGTTCTTGGCGACCCGGGCGCGCTTGGCCGTCTGGCCGCGCATCCCGTCGGCCTGCGCCTTCAGCCGCGCGATCTCGCGCGCCTGGCGATCGGCCAGCTTCGAGGTCGCGCGCTCCTCGTCGTCGTCCCGCGCGACGAGGTACTGCGAGTACGTGCCCTTGTACTCGACGAGCGTGCCGGTGCCCTCCTCCGACTCGCGGTCGATGTGGACGACGCGCGTGATCGCCTCGTCGAGCAGGTCGAGGTCGTGGCTCACCACGAGCAACGCGCCGCGGTACGACGCGCAGGAACTTGAGCAGCCAGCTCCGGGCGTCGGCGTCGAGGTGGTTGGTGGGCTCGTCGAGCAGGAGCAGCTCGCTGCCGCCGAACAGGATGCGGACCAGCTCGAGCGCGACGCCGCTCGCCACCGGAGAGCGCGCCGAGCGTGAGGTCGAGACGGTCGGCGCGCGAGGCCGACGCCGTCGGCGAGCTTGCGCACCTCGGCCTCGGCCGCGTACCCGCCGGCGGCCTCGAACTGCTCCTGCGCGGCGCTGAAGCGCGCGATGTTCTCCGTCGACGGCGTCTCCTCGAGCGCGATGCGGAGCTTCTCGAGCCGGGCGAGGAGGTCGTCGAGACCCCGGCCCGAGAGCACGTGGGCGAGGACGGTCGTGTCGTCGGGGACGGCGTCGCTGCGGGGATCCTGCGAGAGGTAGCCGGTCGCTCGGCCCGGCGGACGATGCCGGCCCGGGGCGCGGTCGGCACCGCCCAGGACCCGGAGGAGGGTGGTCTTGCCGGCGCCGTTGCGCCCGACCAGGCCGACCTTCTCGCCCGGACGCACCTGCAGGGTCACGCCGTCGACGATCCGCTTCGCGCCGACCTCGACCACCAGGTCACGAACGGTCAGCACGGAAAGAACTCCAGGAACTCGCGGGCGGGGTCGATCATTCTCGCGCGTGCGGCATGCCGAAGTGCCGCTCTAGCCTGAATCGATGCAAATGACGACCGAGGAGCTGCTCGAGCCGAAGCCCACGTGGCGGGGTCGGATCCACCTCGGCGCCTTCCTGGTGTCGATCCCGGCCGGCGTCCTGCTCGTCCTGCTGAGCCAGGGCGTGTCGGCGCACATCGCCGCCGCCATCTTCGCGGTGTCCCTCGCCGGTCTCTTCGGGGTCAGCGCGATCTACCACACCGGGAACTGGGCGCCGCACGTGCGGGCCCGGCTGCGGCGCATGGACCACGCGATGATCTTCGTGCTCATCGCGGGCTCGTACACGCCGATCACGCTGCTGGCCCTGCAGCCGGCCTGGGGCATCTCGCTGCTCGCCATCGTCTGGACGGTCGCCGTCATCGGCGTGACCCTGGCGCTGGCCCGGTTCGGCGCCCTCCACCGGGCCGGCGGCTACCTCTACATCGGGATGGGATGGATCGTGGTGATCGCCCTCCCGGCCGTCGTCACCTCGTTGTCACCCGTCGGAGCTGCTGCTCCTGTTCGCCGGCGGCGTGCTCTACACGGTCGGCGCGATCGGGCTGCGGCTGCAGCGGCCGAACCCCCGTCCGTTGGTGTTCGGGTACCACGAGGTGTGGCACGCGATGACGGTCGCCGCTGCGGCCTGCCACTTCACCCTCGTCGCCATGCTGGTCCGCACCTGATCCGACCGCTGGCGAGCAGCCAGAGGATTTGCAAGAATTCGGGATGAGCGTCGCGGAACTTCTTTCCGACGTGCTCGGTGACGACGTCCCGGTCGCGTTCCGCGCCTACGACGGCTCGTCCTTCGGGCCCTCCGACGCCCGCACGACGATCGTCGTGCGCTCGCCCGACGCCCTCCGGCGGATCGTCACCGCGCCCGACGAGCTCGGGTTCGGCCGCGCCTACGTCGCCGGCGAGCTCGAGGTCGACGGCGACATCTTCGACGTCATGGCCGTCGCCAACTACATCGAGGAGCTGCGGCTCGGGTCCCGACAGCAGATCGCGGCGGCCGCCAAGCTCGTGGGCTGGGCCGGCCTGAAGCCGCTGCCTCCCCCACCCGAGGAAGCGCGGCTCCGCGGTCGGCGTCACTCCCGGCGCGCGACGCCGCGGCCATCGCGCACCACTACGACCTGTCGAACGACTTCTACCGGATGGTGCTCGGGCCGTCGCTCACGTACTCGTGCGCGGTGTGGCACGACGACACCACCACGCTCGAGGACGCGCAGGCGAACAAGCACGAGCTCATCTGCCGCAAGCTCGCGCTCGCACCGGGCATGCGGCTCCTCGACGTCGGCTGCGGCTGGGGCGGCATGCTGCTGCACGCGGCGGAGCACCACGGCGTGCAGGCGGTCGGCGTCACGCTGTCCCGTCCGCAGGCCGAGCTCGCCCGCAAGCGCGCCGCCGAGCGCGGTCTGGGCGACCGCGTCGAGGTGCGCTTCGCCGACTTCCGCGACGTCGGCGACGGACCGTACGACGCGATCAGCTCCATCGGCATGTTCGAGCACGTCGGGCTGTCCGAGCTCGACGCGTACTTCGCGCGGTGCCGCGCGCTCCTGCGCCCGCAGGGACGGTTGCTGAACCACGGGATCAGCCGGCCGCACCATGCCGGCAAGATGCACCACCACCGGTGGGCACCGTCGCGGATGGGTCGCAGCTTCACCGAGCGCTACGTGTTCCCCGACGGCGAGCTGCACGAGATCGGCAACGTCGTCTCCGCGATCCAGCGCGCCGGCTTCGAGGCCCGGCACGTGGAGAGCCTGCGCGAGCACTACGCGCTCACGCTGCGGTGCTGGGTCGCGCAACCTCGAGGCGAACTGGGACGACGCGGTCGCCGAGGTCGGTGCGGGCCGGGCGCGTGTGTGGCGGCTCTACATGGCGGCGGCCGCGGTCGGCTTCGAGCACGACGACAACCAGGTGCACCAGGTGCTCGCCACCGCGACCACCGACGGTGCCAGCGGGATGCCGCTGCGGCCCGGAATTCACCTGACGGCCCCGCGCGTTAATGTCCGGTCCTTAACGTCGGCCCGGAGGTTCGCCCCGTGAAGTTCGCGCTCTTCTACGAGATCCCGGTCGCCCGGCCGTGGACTCCCGGCAAGGAGCACCAGGCCTACAAGGACACCCTCGAGCAGGCGGTCCTCGGCGACCAGATGGGCTTCCACGCGTTCTGGACCGTCGAGCACCACTTCCTCGAGGAGTACTCGCACTGCTCGAACCCCGAGGTGCTCTACGGCGCGGTCGCGGCCCGCACCAAGAACATCCGCATCGGCTACGGCGTGCGCCTGCTGCCGACGCCCTACAACCACCCGATCCGCACCGCGGAGTCGGTCGCCGTGCTCGACCTCATCTCCGACGGACGGGTCGACTTCGGCACCGGCCGCTCGTCGACCCGCGCCGAGCTCGAGGGCTTCGACGTGAACCCCGACGAGACGCGGCGCGATGTGGCGCGAGGCGCTCGGGCACATCGTCGGCGCGTGGACGGAAGACGAGTACCAGGCGCAGGGCGAGTACTGGCAGATGGGCGCGCCGCGGCGCGTGCTGCCGAAGCCGCTTGCAGCAGCCGCACCCGCCGATCTTCGGCGCCACCAGCAGCCTCCCCGGCCACGAGGAGATCGGCCACCGCGGCATCGGCCTGTGCTCGTTCACCGTCGGGCTCCCGCCGGAGCAGCTGGCGGAGAACATCGCCATGTACCGCAAGGGTCTCGCGGCGTGCGAACAGCCGGCGGGCAAGTTCGTGAACGACACCGCGGCCACCTTCACCATGGTGCTGTGCGCGCCGACGAACGAAGAAGCGACCGAGGTCGCGCGCGAATCGTTCGAGTGGTACCCGAAGTACGGCGGCGGGCTCATCGCGTCGGTCGCCGAATGGCAGGAGGAGCGCGGCATCACCGGCGGCGAGCTCGGCACGTACCAGTACACGGGCGAGGCGCTGAAGCACAAGCGTGACGGCGCTCATGGGTCAGCTCACCATCGACTACCTGCGCGACTCCGGCTCGGCGGTGATGGGCGACCCCGACGCGTGCATCGCGGCGGCGAAGCGCTACGAAGCGGTCGGCTGCGACCTGCTGCTGTGCCTGGTGAACCCGTACAAGATCCCGCACGAGAAGGTGATGCAGACCATCGAGCTGATGGGCAAGCACGTGCTGCCGGAGTTCACGTAGCCGTGACCGGACGAATCGACGGCAAGGTCGCGCTGATCACCGGCGCGGCGTCGGGGCTCGGGCTCGCCACCGCGGAACGCTTCGCCAAGGAAGGTGCGGTCGTCGTCGGCGCCGACGTCACCGAGGCCGACGGCGTGCGCGCGCTCGACGTGCGCGACGAAGCCGCGATCGCCGCACTGGTCGACGCGATCGTCGCCGACCACGGTCACCTCGACGTCGTCGTCAACTACGCGGGCGTCGCCGGCGGTGGTCCGGTGCACCTGGTCGACGGCGCCGAGTGGGACCGCGTGCTCGAGGTGAACCTCAAGGGCACGTTCCTCGTCAACAAGCACGCACTCGCGACCGATGCTCGCAGCAGAAGTCGGGCAGCATCATCAACATCGCCAGCGTCGAGGGCCTCCAGGGCACCGAGGGCGGCAGCTCGTACAACGCGTCGAAGGCCGGCGTGGTCATGCTCACCAAGAACATGGCGATCGACTACGGCCGCGTCGGCATCCGCGTCAACGCCATCTGCCCCGGCTTCATCGACACGCCGATGTTCCGCGCGGTGATGGGGAGCGACCACATGGCCCAGTTCCGCGACGAGTACCGCGACGACCACATGCTCGGGCGCTTCGGTCGCCCCGAGGAGATCGCCGCCGCCGCGCTGTTCCTGGCGTCCGACGACGCATCGTTCGTCACCGGCGTCGCGCTGCCCGTCGACGGCGGTTACCTTGCCGGGACGCGCACCGGGCTGTCAGACCTGATGGGGATCGCCTGACCGAGAGGTCGACATGCCGAAGATGCGCTTCAACCACATGGAGCTCTCGTTCGCTCGAAGGGAACCCTCACGCAGGAGTTCCGCGACGAGGTCGACGCCTTCTACTGCGACGTGCTCGGCTGGCACTCGCTCGACACCGAGGTCGTGGGCAAGCTCTGCCACCTGCTGCTGCCCGACGACGGCCAGTTCATCCTCCTCGCCGAGGGCAAGGAGCCGATCTCGTCGCCGGGGTACGACCACCTCGGGTTGCTCATGGACACGCCGCGAGGAGGTCGACGCCATCCGCGACGAGTGCCAGCGCTTCGCGGAGAAGGACGACCGCATGCGGCTCAAGATCTACGACGACCTCGTCAGTCCTACAGTGACGACCCACGCGTTCTACGTGAAGTACCTGTTGCCGATCTGGTTCGACGTGCAGTGCATCGAGCGCACGAGCGGGACCGGAGCCCGAGCACCGCTGGGAGTACGTATGACAGCCACCGAAGACCTCTTCCTCCCCGAACCCCTCCCGCGTGAGGTGAAGTACACGGTGATCTCGGTCGACGACCACGTCGTCGAGCCGCCGCACACCTTCGAGGGACGCCTCCCCGCGCACCTCCAGGACCGCGCGCCGCGAGTCGCGGACCGCGACGGTCTCCAGATCTGGGAGTTCGAGGACCAGAAGTTCACCCAGGTCGGGATGAACGCGATCGCCGGCCGGAAACCCACGCAGAAGAAGGAGCCGTTCCGCTTCGACCAGATGCGGCCCAGTTGCTACGACGTCGACGCCCGCGTACGCGACATGGACATCAACGGCGTGTGGGCGGCGGTGAACTTCCCGTCGATGGTCACCGGCTTCTGCGGCCGCGTGTTCTTCAACGCCAATGACCCCGAGCTCGGCCAGGCGTGCATCCGCGCGCTGGAACGACTGGCTGTACGAGGAGTGGTACCTCGCGCACCCGACCCGCATCATCCCGCTCGGCATCGCGTTCCTGAGCGACCCCGACGCCGCGGTCGCCGAGATCCACCGCAACGCCGAGCGCGGCTTCACCGGCATCTCGATGCCCGAACGTCCGCAACTGATCGGGCTGCCCGACCTGTGGCAGCGCGACCACTGGGACCCGATCATCCAGGCCTGCGTCGACACCGACACCGTCGTGTCGCTCCACGTCGGGAGCTCCGGGGCCGCCGATGGGGCCGCCCGACGCCCCCGGCCTCCAGATCGGCGCCACCCTCTTCGGCCAGCTCTCGCTCACCGCGGCCGCCGAGTGGCTCTGGTCGGAGTACCCGGTGAAGCACCCGACCCTGAAGATCGCCATGAGCGAGGGGGGCATCGGGTGGGTGGCGATGCTCATCGACCGCCTCGACAACCTCATCGACCGCTCGGGCTACGGCGCGGGGTGGGAGGAGCGCCCGTCCGACGTGTTGCGGCGCAACTTCTGGTTCTGCACCCTCGACGATCCGTCGACCATCGACACCCGCCACACCATCGGCGTCGAGAACATCATGGTGGAGACCGACTTCCCGCACGGCGACGGCACCTGGCCCGACACCCAGCTCGTCATCGAGAAGCTCTGGGGTCACATCCCCGACGACGAGCTGCGCATGATGTGCTCGGAGAACGCGGCCAAGCTCTACCGGCACCCGCTGCCGGAGGTCGTCCTCCCCCGCTGACGCGGATTCCGCCCGTGCGGCGGTGTGGTCTGCGATGCTTCCACGCGCATGGCGGCTCCCGTGACTGACGTGCCCAAGGTCTCGCGGATGGAGAGCTGGCGCGCGCACTCGTTCGGCCCCGCGTCGGAGCAGCCGTACCGTCGCCGCACCAGCGACTGGATCCGCGTCGTCATCGGTGCCTCGATCCTCGCGTTCACCATCTGGCACCAGGACGACCCGACCCAGTTCGAGCGCAACCTCTTCACGTTCGTCAACGGGCTCCCGAACCAGCTCGAGTCCTTCTTCCGCCTCCTGTACACGGTCGGTGCGCTGTGGGCGCTCGGCCTGGTCGTCGTCGCCGCGCTGGTCGCGCGGCGCTGGCGCCTCGGCGCGCGACCTGGCCATCGGCGGGATGGTCACCTGGGTGCTCGCCCGATTCATCGGTGCGCTGGTCGTCGAGAACGCGGACCTCAAGCACAGCCTCGACGTCGTGACCCGCATCGGTGACGACTCGCCGAGCTTCCCCGCGGTGCGGGTCGCGATCATCGTCGCGGTCATCTCGGTGGCGTCGCCGTACCTCACGCGACCGGTCCGGCGGCTGGGCCAGTTCCTCGTGCTGCTGATGGCAGTAGCGTCGCTCTACCTCGGCACCACGCTGCCCGACGGCGCGCTCGCGGCGGTGGCGCTGGGCTGGACGATCGCCGCGCTCGTGCACCTCGCGTTCGGGTCCCCCGGCGGACGCCCCACCACCGCGCAGGTGAAGGCGACGCTCGGCGAGCTCGGGGTCCCCGCCGACGACGTCGAGCTCGTGCCCGACCAGCCGCGCACCGGGACCGTGATGTCGGCACGCGACACCGACGGCGAGCTGGCGGTACGCGTGCTCGGACGCGACGAGGCCGACGCCCAGCTGCTGTCGAAGTCGTGGCGGCTCGCTCGCCTACAAGGACGGCGGTCCGACGCTGCACACGACGCGGCTCGAAGACGTCGAGGCGCAGGCGTACGCGCTGCTGCTGGCGGAGCGGGCCGGGGTGCGGGTGCCGCCCGTCGTCGTCGCCGGCACCGCCGGGCCGGGCGCCGCGCTGATCGCGTCGCGGCCGCTGGCGGGCACCCGCCTCGCCGACGCCGATGCCGCGTCGGTCACCGACGAGCAGCTCGCCGACCTGTGGACGCAGGTGACGGCGTTGCACGCGGCGCGGGTCGCCCACGGCCGCCTGAACGCGAACCACGTCGTCATCGACGGAGGCGCGGTCGGGATCGACGGGTTCGAGCTCGCCACCGGCGCGGCCGCCACCGGCCGGCGCGCCGCCGACGTCGCCGAGCTGCTCGTGAGCACCGCCTTGATCGTCGGCGACGACCGTGCCGTCGCCGCCGCCGCGCGGGGCTGGGTGACGACGACCTCGTCGAGGCACTGCCCTATCTCCAACCGGCGGCGCTCAGCCGGGAGCTGCGCCCCGACCGCAAGCACCGGAAGGAGCGGTCGAAGGAGGTCGCCGCGGTGCGCGACGCCGCCGCCGCGGCGACCGGTACCGACGAGCCTCCGCTCCAGGAGCTCCACCGGGTGAGCGGCACCAACCTGATGATGGCGGTCGGCACGCTCATCGCGGTCTTCGCCCTGCTGAGCCAGGTCGGGAGCCCGCAGGAACTCTGGGACACGATCACCAACGCCGACCTGTTCTGGCTGATCGTCGCGATGATCATCTCGCTGCTCACCAACTTCGCCGACCGCGATCGCGCTCATGGGCACGGTGCCGATCAACCTGCCGCTCATGCGCACCGCCGAGCTCCAGCTCTCGATGTCGTTCTCCAACCTCGCGGTGCCCGCGATCGGCGGGATGGCCGCGCAGATCCGCTTCCTCCAGAAGCAGGGCGTCGACCTCGCGTCGGCGGTCGCGTCGGGCGGGCTGCTGATCAACGTCGGCAACATCGTCGCCCAGATCATGCTGCTCGGTGTCGCGATCGCGCTCGTCGCCCACGAGCATCCACGTCGAACCGATCGACACCCAGAAGGTCGTCACGCTGGTACTGCTCGTGATCGTGCTGCTGATCCTCGCGGTCGGCCTCGTGCTCGGGATCCCGAAGCTGCGCAAGATGGTGGTGCCGCCTACCAAGGCGGCGGCGACGACGCTGTGGGAAGCGATGCGTTCGCCGCGTCGCGTCGTCCTGCTCCTCGGCGGCAACGCGATCAACGCGATCATGTACGCCGCGGTCTACGCCGCCTGCATCGCCGCGTTCGGCGGCTCGATCAACTTCTGGACGCTGCTGTCGCTCAACATCATCATCTCGACGTTGGCGTCGCTCGTGCCGATCCCCGGCGGGAACACCGCGGTGTCGTCGGTGGGCATGTCGGGCGCACTCGCCGCCGTCGGTGTCCCGACCGAGATCGCGGTGGCGGCGGTGCTCGCCGACCAGCTCGTCAGCAGCTTCCTCCCCGCGGTGCCCGGCTGGTGGGCGACCAACAACCTGCTCCACGACGACTACCTGTGATCGCGAGGAGCGCGGCGCCCATGACGTTCAACGAGACGATGGACGACGTCGCCAAGGTGTTCGAGGCGGTCGGGGTCGCGGTGCTGGCGATCGGCTTCGTGATCGGCTTCGTGCAGGCGGGCCTGGCCCTGCTCCGCGGCGAGGCCCACTCGAGCATCTACCGGGCGCTGCGCAGCTTCGTCGGCCGCACCATCCTGCTCAGCCTCGAGATCCTGGTCGCCGCCGACCTCATCCGCACGGTGGCGGTGGACCCGTCGATCGAGAACGTCAGCGCCCTGGCGCTGATCGTGCTCATCCGCACCATCCTCAGCTTCTCCCTCGACGTCGAGATCGAAGGCCGCCTCCCCTGGCGGGCCAGGCCCTCGGGCGACCCACCGACCTCGTGACCCGACGGACACGAACTGACGGCGCGCGAGACTCCCGAGGAAACCACCCGACGGAGCGAGGCTGACATGTGGGCACAACTCATCACGACGCGTCTGAAGCCCGGCCAGGAAGACGGCCTCCCGCGGCTCTGGGAAGAGCTGCAGGCCGCCGAGCAGCCCGGCTCGGGACTCGTGCGGTCGACGGCGATGCGGGATCAGAACGACCCGAGCCGCGTCTACATGCTGGTCGTGTTCGAGAGCGAGGAGCACGCCCGCGTGCGTGAGATCGATCCGCAGCGCCAGGAGCTGCTGCAGGTCGCACGGGCCACGATGGCTGAGATCTTCGACGGTGCCCCCGAGTTCGTGAACCTCACGGTCGTGGAAGAGGCGTCGCCGTAGTCGGCGCCTGGTGGGGGTACCGGCGCCGGAACACGTACGCCGCGATCCCGCCGAGCGGGATGGGCAACCAGAACGTCAGCAGTCGGTAGACGAGCGTCGCCACCAGCGCATCGCCGGTCGAGATGCCGGCGAGCGCGAGGGTCGCCGCGAGGCCGGCTTCGACGAAGCCGAGCCCGCCGGGCGTGAACGGCAGCAGCCCCAGCACCGACGCGGCGACGAACGCGAGCAACACCAGCGCGGGGTTCGGGTCGCCTGACAATCCGCACAGCGTGAGCACGAGAACTCCGTACTCGAACAGCCAGTGCGACAGCGACGCGCCGACGGCCACCGCCCACCGCGGCCCGATCTCGACGCGGATGCGGTCGCGACCCTCGAGCAGCCGACCGCCGAGCCCGGCGTCGTACGTGGTGCCGCGCCGGAGCTTGCTCCGCGCCCAGGCCACGCCGCGGCCCAGGGCGAGCAACGGCCGGTCGGCGACGAACATCGCGATCCCGATCCCGATCATCAGCACGAACACCGGGATGCCGATCCAGAAGGCCTGCAGCAGTCCCGACGGCACCTGCGTCCCCGCGATGACGAACGGCAGGGCCAGCACCGGGAGCGCGACGATCGCGGCGGTGCTCAACACCGACTGCACGGCCAGCGCCGTCGCCGCGTGGGCGACCCCGAAGCCGGCGTCGCCGAGCATGTTGGCCTGCAGTGCGGTGCCCGTCGCACCACCGCCGGGCGTGATCTTGTTGAACGCGTTGCCCGCGAGTTGCGTTGCCACCACCGAGAACCAGTCGCGGGTCCCGAGCGCGACGCCCTGCACGAGCCACACGCACGCGAAGCTCCCGATCGCGCACAGTGTCGCCGGCAACAACCAGATCGGGTGGACCTGTCCGAGGCGGTCGTAGGCGGAGAACACCTCGGCGAGGCTCGGAGCGAACAGGTAGAGGCAGATCGCGCTGATCGCGAGGAACGCGACCCGGCCGACGGACCAGTGGGCATGGTGCCGGCGCACGTCCGTGTGGTCGTGGTCGACCTCAGCCATTCGATCCCCGCATGAACGGTTCAGTGCCCGAATTCGGACGTTCGGAATCCCCGGGCGCGCCTCACCCTCCGGTGAGCAACCGCCTCGGGTTGTCGACGAAGATCGTCTCGACGTCGGCGTCGGTGACACCGCGCTCGAGGAGCCGGGGCACGAAGTCGGTGAGGATGTACGTGTACGGCCGCTGCCACACCTGCCACGCGATCTCCTCGCGACGCTTGGCGCTCGCCGCTCGGTGCTCGGGCGGCACGTAGAACGACGACCGCGGTGCGGTCAACGCGCAGATGTGGTCCTGCGACAGGCACACGTGGTTGGTGAAGCCCTCACGTACGAGCGTCGCCACGTGGTCGGCGCGCCGCTCGTCGGGCGCCAGGATCTCGAGCCCGATGCGGTCGACGCCGACGAACGTGCCGCGTTCGGCCAGCTTGCGGATCGGCGCGACGTCGATCTGCTCGTCCTGGTGACCGATCAGGACCCGTCCGAGGTCGGCGCCGCCGTCGGCGAAGAGATCCTGCTGCACGTCACCGTGCATCGAGTTCTCGGTGTGCGTGATGATGGCGCAGCCGACCTCGCGTTGCGCGATCGCGGCGCCGGTGAGGCACCGCGACTCCGCGGGCGTGACCTCGGTGCCGGTCGCCGCCTTGATCGCGCCGGCCCGGATCCCACCGGTACCGGCGATGCCCTCGTTGAGCTCCTGCACGTAGAGCTCGGCGATCTCCTCCGGGTCGCGCGCCCGCCAGTAGAACGGCAGCCCGGAGTCCTGGTGCTGGGTGTAGAAGCCGGTGGTGCACACGATGCTGCATCCCCGACCGCGACGAGATCTCGGCGTAGAGCTCGGGATCGCGCCCGAGCTCGATCGGGCACGGGTCGACGAAGGTCCGGAACCCGGCGTCGAGCAGCTCACCCATCTTGTCGACGGCACGCTCGACGGTGTCGGCCCGGTCCCACGCGTACGTCGGGTCGAGCTCCTCGCCGTTGTACGAGATCCGGATGTGCTCGTGCACGAGCGTGCGCCCGAGGTCGGCGCCGTCGACGGGGCCGGTGACGGTCTGGACGGTCGTCATGGCGTGCCTCCTGCGAGGTCGGCGAGCAGCTCCGGCCACCAGGTCCGGCTCGCGACAGCATCGGTGAGTGGCTGGTGTCCCACGTGACGACGGCGTCGGCGTGCCTGGCCATGTCGCGTTGGCTGTCGGGGTGCAGCGCGCGGTCGTCGGTGCACACCACGTAGGTCGACGGGATCTTCGAGCCACGCCGGCGGCGCGGGTGGGGCATGCGGATCGGCGGTGCCCCCGATGCCCTGGGCCATGGGACGCAGGCGCGCGACCGCGGTCGCGGCCACCTCGGGATCGCAGTCGTGGTAGAAGCACTCGGCCGCGAAGTCGAGCTCGACCGACATCGAGCCGTCGTCGCCGTGCACCAGGTGCTCCATCAGGAGCGTCGGGTGCATGATCGTCGCCATCTCGTCGTCGTGCTCGACCTGCACCGCGCACAGGTAGACGAGGCGATCGACGTCGACCCGCCCGCTCGCCGCTCGCGAGATCACCATGCCGCCGTAAGAGTGGCCGCACAGCACGACCGGACCGTCGACCGCGTCGAGCACCGCGCTCACCGTCGCCGCGTCGGCGTCGAGCCCCGCCAACGGGAGATCCGGCGCGAGGTTGGCGACCCCACGCTCGTCGAGTGCGGTACGGACCCGTTCCCAGCACCACGCGTCGTGGAACGCGCCGTGCACCATCACCACTGTCGTCATGGCGGCGACGCTATCCCGGGGTGGCCCGACCGCTCCAGCTCGTCGCGCACCGCACTCTCCACCGAGGTGCCGGCGAAGAACGACGGGTTGGGTCCCGCCCACAAGCGAGACCGCGTGCTCGAAGGTGAGCGCCCGGAAATCGGCCACGGTGGCGTGCCCGTCCTCGACGAGCTCCCAGGCCTCGGGCAGCACCCTCCGGATGTCGGGGACGTCCCAGTGCCCGATGTCGGACGCGAACAGGGCCTTGAGCCGGGCGCCACCGCGACTGCGCGCCGCGTCGAACGCCAACGCGGTCATCGGGTCGTCGGCCTCACAGCCGAAGTGGAACGCGGTGGTGAACACGTCGCGGATGTCGTCGACGCTCGCGATCCCGCACCGCGCGAACTCGTCGAGCGTCGCCGGGTCCTCGTCGGGGAGGCTCAACATGCGCAGACCGTCGTCGAGCTGGTCGAGCCGCTCGCGGTAGCGCTTCGACCCGTACTCCTCGAACAGCGCGGCGACCTGCACGCGGTCGAGATGCGCGGGGTTGTAGTGCTCCACCGCCTCGCGGTTGCGCTTCTCCCAGTGACCGACCAGGTTGGCGTAGAGCGCCGCGGCCCACGCCACGCCGCCTTCCTGGAACGCGAACCGCAACGTCGGGAACCGCCGGGGCACGCCGCCCATGAACAACGACAGTGCGGTGAGCTCGCCCGCGATGGCGAACATGCCGACGTGGTTGAACACGTAGTTGCTCACCGACGCGCGCACCGTCCATCCCATCGCCGCGGTGTGGAACGTCGGTGACACGCCGAGCTCGACGCACCGCTGCCAGACCGGGTCGTAGTCGTAGATCGAATCGAGCCCGAGCGAGTCGAGCCAGCGCGCCGCACGCGACGGCGGGTCGACGCCCGGCGCGGGCCGGCTGATGGGCCCGCCGAACATGAACGCCTTCAGCCCGAGCTCACCGGTCGCGTGGTCGAGCTCGGCGATCGCCTCCTCGGGCGTGTGCATCGGGATGATGCCGACCGGCGTGAGCGTCTCGGCGTGGTCACGGAACGCCTCCGAATAGAAGGTGTTGAACGCGCGCGCCAGGGGCAGGCGGATCGCAGCGTCGTCGAGGGCGGCCGGGACCAACCCGTAGGTCGGGTACAGGATGGCGTGGTCGATGCCGAGCTCCGGAAGGCGCGCCGCGAGCAGATCGGGCAGGAGCGCGGTGCTGCGGTCGAGGGTGTTGCGGGCCGGTAGACCCCACCACGAGGTGCGGATCAACCCCGCGGCGCGCATCTGCTCGGGCGACAACCCGCGGATCGCCGACCCACCGTTCGTCACCAGGTCCATCACCGCGACGGCATCGTCGCCCGCCTGCTCGCGCAGGATGTCGCGCACCAACGGGAGGTACTCGATGGCGTGACCGTCGGCGTCGATCACCGGGTGGTCGAACCCGGACTTGATGCGGGTGACGTCGTCGCTGGGGAGGAACTCCATCGCGTCATTCTGACCGGCCCGCACGTCGGCCGTACGATGCCCGACCATGGACCCTGACGACCCCCGAGTCCGGCTCGAGCGCGACGGGAACGTCGCGATCGTCACCCTCGACGACCCGGCCCGACGCAACGCGCTGTCACTGGAGGTCACGACCCAACTGGCGCAGGCGGTCGACGAGGCGAGCCACGATCCGGAGGTGGGTGCGCTGGTGCTCACGGCGACACCGCCCGCGTTCTGCGCGGGTGGTTCGGTCGACGACCTGCTCGAACCCCGGGCCTCCCTCCGCGAGATGTACGCCGGGTTCCTTGCGGTCGCCGGCCTCGCGATCCCGAGCGTGGCCGCGGTCAACGGGCCGGTCATCGGCGCCGGCGTCAACCTGCCGTTGGCCTGTGACGTGATCCTGTGCTCACCGCAGGCGCGGTTCGACCCGAGGTTCATGGACCTCGGCATCCACCCCGGCGGCGGTCACCTGTGGCGCATGCAACGGCTGGTCGGACGCCAGGCCGCGGCGGCGATGGTGATCTTCGGCGAAGCCCTCGCGGGCGAGGAAGCGGCACGCGTCGGTCTGGCGTGGCGCTGCGTCGACGACGACGCGCTGCTCGACACCGCGGTCGCGCTCGCCCGCCGTGCCGCCGATCGACCGCGCGAGCTGATCGCGCGCGCCAAGGCGGTGCTCGACGAGTCGGCCGCGATCGACACGGCCGCCGAGGCGTTCGAGCTCGAGTTCGCGCACCAGGACTGGTCGATGCAGCAGCCCGCCTTCCAGGACCGCCTCGCCCAGCTGCGGGCCAAGCTCGCCAAGCCGACGTGAGCCGATCCGTCAGGTCCTGAAGTCGGGCACGTTGCCGTACGGGTCGGCCGCGCGGCCCTTCGGTTCCTCCCAGTCCTCCTGCCGGCCGAGCGCGGTCGTGTCGAGGAAGGCGTAGGAACCACCCAGCTGCTCGGTCCCGCGGGCGAACATCGAGTACGTGTGGAAGATGTCGTCGCCGTCGCGGAGGAACATGCTGTAGCCCGGCTGCTCCGACGAACCCTCGCCCAACCACCCGAGGCCGTGCGCCTCCAGCTCGTCGAGGGTCCGGAAGTTGAACATCACCGGCGCGACCGATGCGTCGATGGTCACGTGGAAGTCGTAGTTGAACGGGCTGCCGTACGACGAGTACCACGGAAACGTCCAGCCCCGCGTGTGCTGGTACCGCTCCAACCTCTCGAGCGGCGCGCGGCTCACCACCACGAGCGCGGTGTCCCGCGCGTGCAGGTCGCGCGAGGAGACCGTCGGAGATCTCGTCGGCCGCTGCGGTGCAGCTGGGGCAGCCGTCGTCCCAGCTCGGGTCGAACATGAAGTGCTGCACGATGAGCTGACGGTGGCCGTCGAACAGGTCGAGGAGACCGACCCGGCCCTCGGGCCCCTCGAATTCGTACGCCTGCTCGATGCGCACCATGGGCAGCCGGCGGCGGTCGGCGTTGAGCACGTCACGCGCGCGCGTCATCGCCTTCTCCTGCTCCAGGAGCTCCCGCCGCGCCGTCAGCCACTCCTCGCGCGAAACGACCTCGGGCAGGCTCATCGCACACTCCTTCCGTGGGGTTGCGGGTTCCCGACCCAGTTCCGACCGCGGGCGACCCCGCAACTCATCGGTGGGTGACGAGATGGAACTCGATGCGGTACACCAGGGTGTCGTCGGCGACCGGGCCGGCGTGGGCCGTGCGGGCCCGCACGGCCTCAAGGTCGTGCTCGCCGCACTGCCGGACCTCCGAGTCGGTGACGCTCGCGAAGGGGACCAGCTCGATGTCGTCGACCTCGACCCACCCCGGCCCGACGGCGTACCGTCCGCCGACCTTGACCTTCGGCCGGGTCCACAGGCGGAACGAGAGCGTCACCGAGCCGGCGAGCACGTCATCACGCAGGTCCGGGCTGAACTGCACCGGCTCACCGTAGATCGCGACGCCCTAGTCTCCCCCGTGGACCAAGGGGAGACGGATGCCGGGAACTGACGACGCCGCGACGCGACAGGAGCTCCGATCGCTCGCCGAGCGCTACGCGCAGGGCGTCGACCGGCGCGACGTCGACGACCTTCGTCGCCCTGTTCCACGACGACGCGGTGATCACCATCCACGATCCGAGCGAGAGCACCGAACCCCGGGAGCTGCGCGGCATCGAACGGCTGGCGAAGATCCCGGAGGTCATCAAGGGGTACGCGAAGACGTTCCACCTCCTCGGCCAGTCGACCTACGAGATCGGTGACGGCGACGGCCACGGGCGAGGTGTACTGCGTCGCTCACCACCTCACCCCCGACGTGCACGGCGGCACCAACTACGTGATGTACATCCGCTACGAGGACACCTACCGGACCGACGCCGACGGCGTGTGGAAGTTCGCGCAGCGCCGTCTGCGGGTCGACTGGACCGAGACCCGCGCCGCCAACCCCCCGACCCGGTAGGAGTGAGCGCGATGGACGGAGCACTCGAAGGCAGCGTGCGGTCGTCGTCGGTGGCGGCTCGGGCATCGGTCTCGGCCTGCGCCCGGGTGCTCGCGCGCGACGGC
Organism: uncultured Actinomycetes bacterium; assembly: GCA_963725775.1. Lineage (GTDB taxonomy): Bacteria > Actinomycetota > Acidimicrobiia > IMCC26256 > DASPTH01 > DASUAS01. The sequence goes on along the minus strand of CAVRZT010000002.1, from coordinate 181,547 downwards.
GCGGCGGTCACGATCGTCGGCCGCACCGAACAGAAGCTCATCGACGCGGCCAGCGGGGCTCGCCGACGACGGCCTCACCGTCGCGCTACTGCACGTGCGACGCGCTCGACGGCGACTCGGTGCGTCACGCCGTCGACATCGCCTCCGACGACGAGCGCCGGCTCGACATCGCGGTCGTGGTGCCGGGAGGTGGCGGGATCACCCCGGTGCTGCTCTACGACGACGACCAACTTCAGCCGCGGAGGTCGACCAGAACGTCCGCCCCGTGTTCCTGTTCCTGAAGTACGCGGGGCAAGCCATGGTCCGCGCCGGCGGTGGATCCTTCGTCGCCATCTCGTCGACCGCCGCGGTCTTCTCGACGCGGTTCCTGTCGTCGTACGCCGCGGGCAAGGCCGCGGTCGACCAGCTCGTGCGCGTCGCCGCCGACGAGCTGGGCGAGCTCGGCATCCGTGTGAACTCGGTGCAACCGGGCCTCACCGAGACCGCGGCCACCGCCGGCATGTTCCGCAGCCCGGAGATGCTGGCCTTGTTCCTCGCCGAGCAACCCATCGCGCGCCACGGCGAACCCGACGACATCGCCCAGGCGGTGCGCTACTTCGCCGGTCCCGAGTCGTCGTGGGTGACCGGCCAGCTGCTCACCGTCGACGGCGGCAACACCCTGCGGTCGTTCATCGACTACCGCAAGGTCGTCCCCGTGCCCGATCAAGGAGACACCGCATGAACCGCGCCCCCAAGTCGACCGAGGCGTTCGACGAGCTGATCGCCGCGCTGCAGGAGATCCGCGACGGCTACGTGCTCAACGAGGACCGCTTCACCGAGGACCTCGACGTCGTCGAGGGCTTCCGGTACGTCACCGAGGTGCTGTCGGGCGCGTCGGAGTTCTTCATGGAGGGCGACCCGAGCACCCGCGCATGGCGTCGATCGTCAGCCCGGCGCGCAAGCTGCAGGGCGACAACCCCGACTCGATCTACCACTTCGCCCAGATCCGCGGCGATCGTTCGTACCGCGTGTTCGGCGTGCGCGGCGAGGAGACGTACATCTCCTTCACCGTGCACTCGGAGGCGGTCGACGGCGGCTTCAACGGTCGGGTGCTCGCCGACATCAACGACAGCCAGTTCACCTTCGGACCCGACGGCGCGTACGAGATCGTGTTCAGCGCCGAGCCGCCCGTCGCACGAGCCGGCGGCAACTGGGTGAAGCTCGATCCCGACGCCCGGATGATCATCGTGCGCAGCTACTTCCTCCGTGAGCACTCGGCCCAGAACGATCCGACCGTCGCGGTCCGGATCGGCATCGAGTCCCTCGGCGACGTCGCGCCGCCCCCGCCGCTCGACGACGCGACGTTCGCGGCGCGCCTGCGCGCCGGCGTCGCGTTCCTGCGCCAGACCACCGTCGGCCAGCCGCTGCCCGGCACGCCGTCGCCGGCACCGTTCATGGCCGACGAACCCAACCACGTCGGCGAGCCGTGGAGCTTCCGCAACGCGGGCGTCGACGCCGCCGGCGCGGTCGACATCTTCTACTCCATGGGCCGCTGGGACCTCGGGCCCGACGACGCGCTGGTGATGCGGGGCACGATCCCGCCGTCGCGCTTCACCAACGTGATGCTGTGGAACCGTCACATGCAGACGCTCGAGTACGTGCACCGGCGCAGCTCGCTGAACAGCGCGCAGATCGCGTACGACGCCGACGGCTCGTACGACATCGTCATCGCGCACCGCGACCCGGGCGTCGCCAACTGGCTCGACACCGGCGGGCACCGCGTCGGCACGATCTTCTGGCGCTACCTGCTGCCGGAGTCCGACCCGGCGATGGCCGACGTGCGAGGTCGTGCCGGTCGACAGCCTGCGGTTGACCTCGACCCCTCGGTTCTCAGCGCTCAGTCGGTCGCCAGGCCGGCCGCGACCGCGGCGCCGAGCTCCCAGCACGCGTCGAGGTCTTCGCGCGTCGGCTCGCCGAGCACCGAGACCGGTGCCTGCACCGCGCGCCACCGCAACCCCGTGGTCACCATCTCGATGGCCCGCAGCGCGCCGGTGGTGTCGCTGTTGCCGTGCACGTACACGCCGAACGGGCGACCGACCGTCGCGTCGAGGCACGGGTAGTAGATCTGGTCGAAGAAGTGCTTGAGCGCGCCCGACATGTAGCCGAGATTGGCCGGCGTGCCGAGGAGGAAGCCGTCGGCGGCGAGCACGTCGGAGGCCGTCGCCTGCAACGTGGCGCGCGCCACGACGTCGACGCCCTCGATCTGCGGATCGGTGGCACCCGACTGCACCGATTCGAACAACGACGTGCACCGACGGCGACGTGGTGTGGTGGACGTGCAGAGCAGGGTCGCCATCCCGGCACGATACGCTCGCTCGCACGTGGAACCGCAGCGGGTTGTCGGCGCGCCGTCGCTGGCACTGCTCGCGCTCGAGCTGCGGGCCTGGCCCGAGTTCGCGCTCTTGCCTCGCGTCGTGGCCGTTCTGCTCATGCGCGACCCACGCGGCGACGGTCATCCCGTGCTCGTGCTCCCGCCGCTCGGCGCCAACGACGCCGGCACGAGCCGCTGCGCACGCTACCTGCGCGCGCTCGGGTACGCGCAGTCGGGCTGGAAGCTGGGCCCGAACCTCGGGCTCGACCGCGGTCGATCGTCGACGGCGTGCCCGAACGGCTGCGCGAGCTGGCACGAGCGCGACCGGGCGGCAGGTCAGCGTGATCGGCTGGAGCGCGGGCGGGCATCCTCGGGCGCGAAGCGGCCCGGCGCCATCCGGACGCGGTGCGCCAGGTGATCACGCTGGGCTCGCCGTTCCGGCTGCTGCTCGACGACCGCTACAAGACCCACGCCGCGTTCTGCTACCGGATCGCGGAGCGGTGGCACGTCACCCCGACCGAACCGATGCTCGCGCCGGAGTACCGCGAGCCGCTGCTCGACGTGCCTGTCACCGCCGATCTACACCCGCACCGACGGTGTGGCCAGCTGGCAGTGGTGCCTCGAGGACGACGGTCCCTGCTCGCGAGAACATCGAGGTGTACGGCAGTCACTGCGGGCTCGGCCACAACCCGGCGGCGATCGTGGCCATCGCCGACCGGCTCGCACAGCCCGAGGTCGCAGTGGAAACCGTTCACGGGCGCCGCGCGCGGCTGCACCACCTGTATCCGCGCCCTGAGCCGCGACGCGGCGCCGCGCTCAGGGACGGCCGGCGCCGGGCACGTCGACGTCGCACGCGTCGATGCGACCGGTGCGCCGCCCGGCGAGCGCGTCGCGCCTTCCAGTCGGCGGCGACGCACATGAACAGCGTGCGCCGGTCGGCCCGCCGAGCACGCACGCCACGGGGATCACGTCGGTCGAAGGCGATCGAGTCGGTCACCTCGCCGCCTTCGCGTACCCGGAACACCCGGGCGCCGATGGGGTCGGCGACCCACACGGCACCGTCGGCGTCGAGGCAGATGCCGTCGGGCGGCGCCACCGGCACGTCGTCACGCTCGGGCACCAGCTCGGCGAATGTGCGCCGGTCGGTCAGCGTGCCGTCGTCGCGCACGGTGAAGGCGGTGAGGCGCATGCCGCCGCTCTCGGCCACGATCAGCGTGCGGCCGTCGTCGGTGAGCACGTGGCCGTTGGGCGACTGCAGGTCGTCGGCCGCGCGACTCCCACGTGCCGTCGGGCCCACCCGGAACGTCTGGCCGGCGCCGTCGGTCGGTGCCGAGGTCCTGGATGCGGATGCCCATGTCGCCGACGTACGCGGTGCCGTCGGCGCTCACGATCATGTCGTTGAGCGAGCCCCGCGCCGCCGACGACAGGTCGGCGTGCACCACGACCTCACCGTCGGGCTCGACCCGGAGCAGCCGCTGGGTCTCCATCGCGACGACGAGGAGGCGACCGTCGGGCAACCAGCCCGAGCCCGGACGGCTCGTCGTCCGTGATCTCGACGACCGTGGTCGCGTCGCCGTCGAGGGTGATGCGCGACCACTCGATGGTCGTGCATGTCGCTGAACCAGAGCCGACCGTCGTGCCAGCGGGGTCCTTCGCCGAAGACGAGACCCGTCGAGGACGGTGCGGACGGGCGTGGTGCGCCATCCGCGCACGCTACCGGTGCCTGTGTAACGTCGGTCGAGTGCGCACCGGAGCGCACGTTCTGGAGGCCCGCCCGATGGAGCTCAACCCCTTCGACCACTCGTTCCAGCGCGATCCGTACCCCACGTACGAGTGGCTGCGCGAAGCACGCGCCCGTGTACTACAACGCGCGCCTCGACTTCTGGGCGCTCTCCCGCTTCGACGACGTGCTCGCCGGCCTCCACGACCCCGCGACCTACACGTCGAGCAAGGGCGTCGCGCTCGAGGACGACGGCCCCGAAGGGCGCGCCGGAGTCGATGATCCACATGGATCCGCCCGACCACACCGCAGATGCGCAAGGTGGTGGCGCGGCGGTTCACGCCGCGACGGATCGCCGACCTCGAGCCGCTGGTCCGCACCTGGGCCAGAGACCTCGTCCGCCGCCTCGACGGCCGCGACGACTTCGACGTGGTGACCGACTACGCCGCCCTGCTCCCCGCCACCGTGATCTCGGTCATGCTCGGCATCCCGGCCGAGGAGCACGAGCACGTGCGCGTCTGGACCGACGACTACCTCACCCGGCCCGGAGGATGCGATCGGCCTCCCGCCCGACGAGCAAGGAGGCCGAAGGCAAGCTCGTCGGCCTCTCGGCGGCGGTCGCGCGCGGCTCGACGCGCCGAGCCCACCGACGACCTCCTGAGCCTGCTCGTGACGATGGAGTTCCAGGGCGCAGCCGCTCACCGACGCGCAGGTGATCGGCATGTGCATGCTGCTGATCGCCGGCGGTCACGAGACCACGGCCAAGCTCATCGCCAACGGCGTCCGGCTCTTCGGATCGCACCCCGAGCAGCGCGCCGCGGTGATCGCAGATCCCGAGCTGATGGTCGCAGGCCGTCGAGGAGCTGCTGCGCTTCACCAGCCCGACGCAGTTCATGACCCGCACGACGACACGCGACGTCGAGGTGCGCGGCCGCGTGATCCCAGCGGGTGCCAAGGTGGCCCTCCTGCTCGGTTCGGGCAACCGCGACCCGCGGGAGTTCGAGCGTCCCGACGAGTTCGACATCTTCCGTCCCAACCCGCGCATCCTCGCGTTCGGCCACGGCGCGCACGTGTGCCTCGGCGCCGCGGTCGCTCGGCTCGAGGGCAGAGTCGCACTCCAGGAGTTCCTCGACCGGTTTCCCGCCTACGACGTCGACGAATCCGGCATCACCTACATGCACTCGGGCAACGTGCAGGGCCCCACTCGCATGCCCCTCACCGTCGCATGAAGGGCACGCAGTGAACGCACCCGACGCCACGCCGGTCTCGGCCGCACGCGTCGCCGAGCTGCTCGGCGACTCGCTGCCCGACCCGGCCGCGATCCCGTCGTCGGCCTTCGAGCTCGTCGCGGCGACGCGCGAGCTGGTGGAAGCGGTGGTGATGACCGACGTCGACGCCGCCACGCGCGCCGCGGTCGTCGCCGACCTCGGCGTCGCCACCGAGCGGCTGCGGACGCGCGACGGGCCGATGCGCTGTACCTGGTGCGCCACGCCGACGGGCGGGTCGAGAGCCTCAACCAGGCCGGGTCGGGTCGGCTCAACCCGCAGGCGCCGCCGATCGAGTGGATCCACCGGCCGAAGGAGCCGCCGCCCGGATCGACCGCCGACGCCGGTCGAGGTCCGCGCCCGGTGCACGTTCGGGCCCGCAGCACGGCGGATCACCGGGCCGCGTGTACGGCGGCGTGCTCGGCTGCGCGCTCGACGAGGTGCTCGGCGTCGCCGTGCTCGTGTCGGGCGCGACCGGGATGACGGTCGCGCTCACGGTCTCGTTGCGGGGCGGCACGCCGTACGGCGTCCCGGTCGACATCGTGGGTCGGTACACCGGGCAGCGAGGGTCGCAAGAGCTTCGCGTCGGGTGAGGTCGTCGTCGACGGGAAGGTCACCGCCGAGGCGACCGCGATCTTCGTGAGCGAGAAGCGCTGATGGACATGCAGCGGAGGCGTGGCCGGAGGCCGGGACGCCGCAGCGGAATGGACCTGGAGTGATGGACGCCGACGCGGTCCTGGACGGCACCGCGTGGCGCGTTCTGTGATCGCCTCGCGGCGCTGGGCGACCGCATCCTCGCCGACGACTTCCCGGCGGACCCGCGCGACCGCGCCGAGGGCGTGCGTCACCTCGCGACCCAGGCCGCGTGCTGGCTCACGTACGCGACGGGCTACAGCGATCCTGCGCATCCCGGCGTTCTTCCGCAGCGCGGATCCCACCTACCGCGTGGGGCGGTCCGAACGTCGACCAGGTCGCGCGCCGCGCCACGATCGACGGCGCCGGGCACCTACCGGGTGTCGGGCCGCATGGGTTCGTGCGAGGAGTTCGTGCTGCAGCTCAAGGGCGGCGCGACCCAGAGCGGCGGTGCCGACATCGGCACCGAGGTGTCCGCGTCGCGCCTCGGGCTCGGCCCCGGCGACGCCTTCGAGATCGTGCTGAGCGCCGAGGAGCACCCGGGCACGTGGCTCCCGCTCGGCCCGGGACCCGGGTTCGTGCACGTGCGCGACTACTACTTCGACTGGGCGCCCGCCGAGCCGGCGACGTTCGTGATCGAACGGCTCGACACGCAGGGCGACTCGCAGGCGGCGCTGACCGCTGAACGGGTCGGCCGAGATGCTCGACGCGGCCGCGCACGAGGTCGAGCACTCCCTCCTCTACTTCCGCGACTTCCAGGCCCGCATGCGCGACGCCCAGGAGCCGAACCGGTTCGGCGTGCCCGACGTCTCGGGCCGGGGCGTGCAGGACATCATCTACAGCCACGGCTTCGTGCAGCTCGGCGACGACGAGGCGATGATCCTCGAGCTGGATCCGAACGACGCCGCGTTGTGGGGCGTCGGCTCCTACACCCGCGCCTGGTACGAGCCGCTCGACTACGCGACCGCGCGTCACCAGCCGCAACCACCGCCAGGTCGTCACCGACGACGACGGCCTCGTGCGCGTCGTCGTCGCCGGGCGCGACCCCGGCACCGCGAACTGGCTCGACACCGAGGGACGGCCCGAGGTGCTCACCACCGTCCGCTGGTTCCGACCGCCGGCGACACCCCACGATCGCCGCCGAGGTCGTGGCCGCTCGTCGACCTCGCGTCGCATCTCCCCGACGGCCATCCGCGGGTCGACGCCGACGACCGACGCGCCGAGATCGCCGGCCGCAGCCGCGCACGTCGCCTGGAGGTACCGCACATGAGCAGACCGGTGCACGCAGCGAACGGCTGCGCACCAGGTATCCCGGTGCGCAGAGAGCGAGCCATCGAGCAGCGCACCGAGAGCGGGCAAGCATGAGCGCAGTGAACTCGGTCGCCGGGCACGTCGTCATCGTCACCGGCGCGTCGAAGGGCGTGGGGCGCGGCATCGCCCTCGCACCTCGCCCGCAGCGGCGCGTCGCTCGTGATCACCGCCCGCAAGCCGGAGGCGCTGGAGGAGACGGCGGCCGAGCTCGACGACCATCGGCGCGCCGCACCTGTCGACCACGCTCAACGTCGCCGACCGCGACGGCGCGTTCGCGCTCGTCGAGCGCACCATCGCCGAATTCGGGCGCGTCGACGGCCTGGTCGCGCAACGCGCAGACGTTCCGGTCGGTCACGCCGCTCGCCGACATCACCGAGCACGACATGGACGTGCTCCTGAACACCGGGCCCAAGGGCACGCTCTGGGGCATGCAGGCGGTGTTCCCGCACATGCGCGACCAGGGTCGCGGCCGCATCGTGACCATGGGTTCGAACGCCGCGCTCCTCGGCGCGGTGGGGTACGCGCCGTACGCGTCGTCGAAGGAGGCGATCCGCGCGCATCACCCGCTCCGCGGCGCGCGAGTGGGGCAAGTTCGGCATCACGGTGAACTGCCTGTGCCCGGTGTCCGCCGCGCACCGCATGCCGCCCGGCGACGCCGACCCGGAGCGGGCGCGCATGTTCGCCGAGACCTACGCGAACCAACCGATCCCGCGCGACGGCGACGCCGAGGACGACATCGGTCCGGTCGTGCAGTTCCTCCTGTCCGACGCCAGTCGGTACATGACCGGCCAGACCCTGATGGCCGACGGCGGCGCCATCATGCTGGTCGTGACGGTGCGCCCGATCACCGGCCGCAGCGCCGTCGTCACCGGCACCGGTCGCCTCGCCGACGGGTTGCTCGCGAGGGTCTCGAGGAGCTCGGCGTCGACGCGCTCCCGCTCGACTGCGACTTCGCGTCGGAGGCCGACGTGCTCGACCGCGGTCGCCGACGCCGACGAACGTCTCGGCGGGATCGACCAGATCGTGCACACCTGGTTGGCGCCGGGCCTCGTCGCCCCGCACCACGTTCGTCGACCTCGAGGAGGACGAGTGGGCGGCGGGTTGCGAGCGCAGCCTGGACGCGGCGTGGTGGCTGGCCCGCGCCAGCGCCGAGCCGTTGCGGGCCAGCAAGGGCAGCCTCGTGTTCCTCGTCCCGACCGTCGGCATGGCCGGCGCCGCCGAGTTCACCATGCTCGCGGCGGTCGCCGAGGGGGTGCGCGTGCTCGCGAAGGGCTGCGGCCGCCAGTGGGGCGCCGACGGCGTGACCGTCAACACCATCGCCGCCGCGCCGCATCACTGGGTCGATCCCGACACTGCCGACACCCTCACGCGCGCGATCTCGCTGTCGACCCCGGCGTTCGGGCATCCCGGCGACGCGGCCGACGACCTCGCGCCGCTCGTGACCCTCCTCGACGATCCCGACGCGCACTTCCTCACCGCCGGCACCCTCGTCGCCGACGGCGGCACCTGGATGGGACTGTGACCGCGCTGCTCGACGGCCGCACCGTCGTGGTGACCGGCGCGGGCGGTGGCGTCGGCCGCGGCATCGCGCTCGCGTGCGCGACCCACGGCGCGCGCGTCGTGATCGCGGCGCGGCGCACCGAGACCGGCGACGTCGTCGCCACCGAGATCACCGAGCGCGGCGGCGAGGCGCGGTCGATCCGCTGCGACGTCACGCAACGCGCCGACGTCGACGCCGCCGTCGCGCACGCGGTCGCAGAGTTCGGCGGCCTCGACGTGATGGTGCACAACGCACTCGCACCGGTCGGCGACCCGCATGCGATCGAAGACGTCCCCGACGACACCTGGCAGGCCATGCTCGGCACCGCGGTACGGGCCTCGTACCTGTGTGCCCGGGCCGCCTACCCGCACCTCGAGCGGGCGCAGGGGTCACTCATCCTGCTCACGTCGGCGGCCGGCGTCGAGGGCAGCCCGTACCTCCCTGCGTACGGCGTGGCCAAGGCGGCCCAGCGCGGGCTGGCCAAGAGCCTGGCCCGCGAGTGGGGTCCGGCCGGGGTGCGGGTCAACTGCATCGGGCCCGTCGCCATGACGCCGGCGATGGAGACGGTCGCCGAGACCAGCCCCGTGTTCACCGACGGCCTGCTCGTCGGCCGCACGCCGCTCCGGCGCATCGGCGACCCCGAACCCGACATCGGACCGGTCGCGGTGTTCCTCGCCAGCGACCTCGCCCGCTACATGACCGGCCAGACCCTCATGGTCGACGGCGGCGGCTTCATGGCCTTCTGACCCTCGCCCCCTCCCTCGCAGGTTGCGTCGCGGCAACGTGTATGACACGCACGAACGACGCAACCTCGCGAATTGGGGCCGGGAGATAGGGTTCGGGCCATGCGTGGAATCGTGTTCACAGGTGAAGGCGCCGAGGTCCGCAACGACGTCGAGGTGATCGACCCCGGACCCGACGAGGTGCTGGTCCGACTGGTCGCCGCCGGCGTCTGCCACAGCGACGTCAGCCTGCTCGACGGCACCATCCCGTGGCCGGCGCCGTCGCTCATGGGCCACGAGGGCGCAGGCATCGTCGAAGCGGTCGGCTCCCTCGTCACCCGGGTGAAGCCGGGCGACCACGTGGTCATCGCCACCGTCTCCAACTGCGGCATCTGCGACCAGTGCTCCGTCGGCAAGCCCACCTGGTGCCGCAAGACCCTCGGCAACCGCCGCGAGATCTTCACCGTCGGCGGCGAGCCCGCCGGCAACTTCGCGGCGACGTCGTCGTTCGCGGAGATGACGGTCGTGAAGGAGGTGCAGGCGGTCCCGATCGACCCCGAGGTGCCGCTCACCTCCGCGTGCCTCATCGCCTGCGGCGTGGTCACCGGCATGGGCTCGGTGTTCAACCGGGCCAACGTGCAGCCGGGCGACAACGTCGCGGTCTTCGGCGCCGGCGGCGTCGGCCTCTCGACCATCCAGGCGCTGCGCATCAAGGCCGCCAACCACATCATCGCCGTCGACACCGTGACGTCGAAGGGCGAGCTCGCGCTCGCAGCTGGGCGCGACGCACTTCATCAACGCCGCCGAGGTCGACGCGGTGCAGGCCATCCACGAGCTGCTGCCCTTCTCCGACGGAGATGCCCGAGGGTCCGTTCGGCGCCGGCGGCGTCAACTGGTCGTTCGAGTGCGTCGGCCACCCCGCGGTCACCGTCGCAGGCGGTGCAGGTCCTCGACTGGGGCGGCGTGTGCGTCCAGGTCGGCGTGCCCGCGCCGGGAGTCACCTACGACATCCCGATCACGCACCTCACCCAGGTCGACCGCGGCATCATCGGCAGCCGCGCCGGTGGCGTGCGCGCCCAGCGCGACATCCCGGTGATCGTCGACCTCTACAAGAAGGGCCTGCTCGACCTCGACTCGATGGTCAGCAAGACCTACCCGATGGAGCAGTTCCACACCGTCGTCGAGGACATGCACGGCGGCACGCTCGCCCGCGGCGTCCTCACGTTCTGACGTCCACGTTCACACCCAGGGGGACCTCTCGATGTTCACGATGCGGTTCGACATCGCGCGCGCCGGAGTTCGGCGGGTCGACCACCGACCTGTACAAGGCGGCGATCGACATGGCCGACGTGGGCCGAGACACGCGGCTGCATCGCCGCGGTGATCTCGGAGCACCACACCTCGTCCGACGGCTACCTCCCGTCGCCCCATCGTGCTGGCGTCGGCGATGGCCGCCCGCACGCAGTCGCTCCACCTCAGCATCGGCGCCGCGCTGCTCGCCGTTCTACGACCCGATCCGGCTGGCCGAGGACATGACCGTCCTCGACATCATCAGCAACGGTCGCGTGTCGTACATCCTCGGCCTCGGGTACCGACCCGAGGAGTTCGAGATGTACGGCGTCGACTGGAAGCGACGCGGCCGCATCGCCGAGGAGAAGCTCCGGCTGCTGCTGAAGGCCAAGACGGGCGAGCCCTTCGAGCACGAAGGCCGGCGCATCCACGTCACTCCCCCACCGGTGACGCCGGGCGGCCCCGCGGTCATGTGGGGTGGTGGGTCGATCGCGGCCGCCAAGCGCGCGGGTCGCTACGGCCTCGGGTTCTTCGCCCAGAGCGACCAGGCGGGCATGCTCGAGGCGTACGAGGAGTCGTGCCGCGAGCACGGACACGAGCCGGGCATGACCCAGCTGCCGCCGAGTGACGCCGCCACCACGATGTTCGTCGCCGACGACGTCGACCAGGCGTGGGACGAGATCGGCGAGTACATCCTCCACGACGTGAAGATGTACGGCGACTGGAACCCCGGCGACGAGACCACCGCGAGCATCTCGCACGCGCAGACGGTCGAGGAGCTGCGGGCGACGTCGCCCGCGCACAAGATCTACAGCACCGATGAGGCCGTCGAGATCGTCCGCAACGGCGGGATGCTGATGCTGATGCCGCTGTGCGGCGGCATCCCGCCCGAGATCGCGTGGCCGTACGTGAAGCACGTCGCCGAGGTCGTACTGCCGCGCGCCGCAGGGCTAGCGCGGTGCCGCCGATCGCGCGCTTCGCCGACACTCGCGACGACGACGCCATCGTCGCCGCACTCCGCGCGGATGGCGCCGTGCTGATCGACTCCTTCCTCGCCCCGTCGACGGTCGACGCGGTCATCGCCGAGACCGCGACCGCGGTGGCGTCGGCCGAGCCCGGCATGCGGACGGTCAACCCGATGGTCCAGGCGTTCTTCGGACCGTGCACGAAGCACGTGTCTGCGCTCGCGGCGGTGTCGTCCACCTTCGCGAACGAGGTGATGACGCACTCGACCTACCGGTGCGCGTGCGACGAGATCCTGCTGCCTTCGTGCTCGCGCTACCGCCTCAACCTCGGGCACCTCATCGCGCGTGGACCGGGCGCGGAGGCGCAGATCCCCCATCGCGACGAGGACGTCTGGCCGCACTTCCCGCGCCCCCACGACGACATCCAGCTCGCATCGCTCATCGCGCTGAGCGACTTCCGTGTCGACACCGGCGCGACCCGCGTGGTGCCCGGCAGCCACCGCTGGCCCCGCGAGCGACAGCCCGAACCCGACGAGATCGTCGACGCGGTGCTGCCGATCGGCGGTGCGGTGATCTACCTGGGATCCACCATCCACTTCGCCGGGACCAACTCCACCGCCGGCGAATGGCGCCTCGGTGTGCACGTCAGCTATACGCTGGGCTGGCTCCGCACCGAGGAGAACAACCTGCTCGCGGTGCCCCCGGCGATCGCCCGCACCCTCTCGCCCGCGGCGCAGGAGCTGCTCGGGTACGCAGTGCACGACGCCATCGCCGACGGCGGGGGCTACCTCGGGATGGTGCGCATGCGCGACCCGATGGAGCTGCTCGCCGACGACGAGCTCTGACCGCCAGGCCGAACCCGCGACAGGACAAGGCGAAGATCTCGCTCCCTCCGACGCAGGTTGGGGGAGGGGGGCAGGGGTCGGTCAGATGACGCCGAGGTCGCGGGCCCAGGCGAGGTTCTTGCGGGCGGAGCCGACGTGCGCGATGTGCACCACGTGGGCCTCACCCTGGCGCGGGTCGCCGTAGCGGATGGGGCCGCTCCCCACGCGCTCGGCCTCGGCGGCCAGCTCGTCGAGCTCCCGCCAGTACGCGATCTCCTCGGCGGTCGGGGTGAAGACCTCGTGCACCAGCGACACGTGCTCGGCGCTCCCGAGCATCATCCCGTAGTACCCCAGGTTGCGCAGCCCGGTCGCGAAGGCACGCAGGCCGTCGAGATCGTCGAGCGCGCCACCCCACATCCCGCTGATCGGGTACCGGATCCCGGCCGCCTTGGCGTCGACCAGCACCTTGGAACGCAGGAACAGCGTCTCCTCCCCCTCCGCGGTCCAGCGGTAGCCGAGGGCCTGGTGGATGTCACCGAAGCGCGAGAGCGCGCCCCCATGTGCGACACCCGCGGCGACGCGATCGCGATCTCGTAGGCGAGACGAATCGCCTGCGCGGTCTCGAGGATCGGGTAGATCGCCAATTGCCCGGGCGCGAGGTCGAAGTCGACCTCGGTGCACGTGAGGAGCGCGTCGAGCGCGTGCACGTCGGCCGGGCTGGTGATCTTGGGCAGTAGCACCCCCGCGAGGGCGGAACCGACGACGGCGCGGAGGTCCTTGAGCGTCTGCCCGGTCGACGGCGGCTGCACGCGCGCGAACACCAACGGCAACTCGCCCGGCACCAGCGTGTCGAAGAACTCGCGCGCCACTTTGCGGCCACGCTCGCGCTCTGACTCCGGGTACGGCGTCTGCGGCTCCTCGAGGTCGACGACCATCGAGTCGGCGCCCGACGCGCGCGTGCTGGCGAGCGCGTCGGCGTCGTCGCCGGGTGCGAACACCACCGAACGCAACGGACGGGCGTCGTCGCGGTTCATTCCTCCACCTCGGCCAAGGCGGCCGCGGCCGCCGGCTCGCACACCGTCCCGGCGAAGAAGTTCGGGTTGGGACCGGCGTGCAGGCGCACCGGATTGACGAACGTGAGGTCGCGGAAGTCGCGCTCGGTGATCACGCCGCGCTCGACCAGCTCGAACGCCTCCGCGACCGGTTCGGTCATGTCGCGCACGTCCCAGTGCGAGATGTCGGACCCGAGCACCGGACGCAGCCGGGCGCCGAGGGGGTTGACGTCGTCGCGGAACGCCCACGACACCAACGGGTCGTCGGCTTCGCACCCGAAGTAGAAGTTGGGTTCGAATCGGGCCCGGAGGTCGTCGATGGTGTCGATGCCGACGGCCGCGAACTCGTCGACCTGCGCGGGCCGCGCCGCGGGACGCGCGAAGTACTCGCGGAGGTCGTCGAGACGCGCGGTGACGGCGGCGTCGCCGTAGTCGACGAAGTACGCGAGCAGCGCGTCGACGTCGAGCCGGTCGGGGTCGAGCTCGACGATGGCGTCACGGTTGCGCTTCTCCCAGTGGCCGACGAGGCCGGAGAACAGCGCGCAGGCCCACGCCACCCCGCCCTCGAGGAAGCCGATGCGGAGATCGGGGAAGCGCCGGGTCACTCCCGAGAGGAACAACGACTTGCACAGCGACTCGTGCGCGGCGGCGAGCCCGTTCACGTGGTTGTACACGTAGTTCGAGATCGACCGGGTGACCCGGTGCTGCTGCAACGCGCTGTGCACCACCGGCGCGACGCCGAGATCGACGCACGCCGCCCACAGCGGGTCGTAGTCGAACTCGCTGTCGAGTCCGAACATGTCGAGCCGGTACCCGCCTGCCCCGATGGGCCGGCGCGCGTACCCCGCCATCAGCACCGACGTGGCGCCGAGCTCGCGCACCGCGTACTCGGCTTCGGCGACCGCCTGCGCCGGCGTGTTCATGGGGATCAACGCGCCCACCGTGCACCGGTCGGCATACGGCGCGAACAGCCGCGCGTGGTAGCGGTTCACCGCCCGGCACAACACCGACGACAGTTCTTCGTCGGTCACCTCGAAGTACCCCAGCGCCATCGAGGGGTACAGGACGGTGAAGTCGATCCCGAGCTCGTCGAGGCGCTCGTAGAGCAACGCCGGGAGGTGCGACGTGGCCCGGTCGCGCACCGTGGCGGTCTGCCACCCCCACCACGACGGCATCGCCTTCCACTGGTGGCGGACCGCCGGATCGCCGCGGTCGGCGAGGCTCGACGACGTGTCGAACGACGCCGCGGTCGTGAGGAACCGCTCGCGCAGCACGGCGCCGCCCGTGTCCTCCACGAAGCTGATGACCTCGTCGTGGAGCAGCGGGCCCAGCTCCACGAAGTGCCCGTCGGCGTCGATGATCGGATGGTCGACCATCGCCCGCACCCGGGCGGCCTCGGTCGGCGTCGTCGTCATCTGCTCCCCCTCCACCATTCATCCCGGCTTCCCCCCCGGCACACTACGGCGCGGCGTAGTAGAAGGAACCGGTGCAGCCCGACCCCGCCGACGTCGTCGCGTACAAGCGTGCGGGGTGGTGGGGTGAGACCACGGTGGGCGACGCGGTAGCCGGCTGGGCGGGCACCCGGCCGGATGCCCCGGCCATCATCGCCGACCACGGGCGGGCCTCGTGGGCCAGCTACGACGAGGCCTCCACGCGGTTGGCGCGAGTGCTGGTGGCGACGGGACTCGCTCGCGGTGCGCGCGTGGCGATCCTGCTCCCCGACGGCATCGCGGTTCACGTGGCGTTCGTCGCGGCCGAGCGCGCCGGTCTGACCGTCGTCGGTCTCGGGCACCGGGCGGGCGACGACGAGATCCGTCACCTCCTGACCCTGACCGGCGCCGACGCGCTCGTCACCCACGCCGAGCACCGTGGCCGTCCGACCGTCGAGCTCGTCGACGCGTTGCGCGCCGGCGGGCTGTCCGTTCCGGCACCACGTCGTCGTCGACGCCGACGGTGACGCCGGCGACGGCCGCGACTACGACCGCGCGGCGCGGGCGTACGGACCCGACGACGTCTTCCTCATCAACTCGACGTCGGGCACGACCGGCATGCCCAAGTGCGTCGTGCACACGCAGAACCGCTGGATGTACTTCCACCAGCTCGCGGTCGCGGCGGGCGACATGACCACCGACGACGTGTTTCTCAGCGCGATCCCTGCGCCGTTCGGCTTCGGCATCTGGACCGCGCACGTGACGCCGGCGGTGCTGGGTGCGCCCACTGTGGTCCACGAACGCTTCGATGCCGACGCGGTGATCGCGGCCATCGAACGCGAGCGGGTGACGGTGCTCGCGTGCGTGAGCACCCAGTTCCTGCTCATGCTGAAGTCAACGGCGATCGAGCACACCGATCTCTCGTCGCTGCGGTGCATGTTCACCGGCGGCGAGGCCGTGCCCTACGAACGGGCGGCGCGCTTCGAGGACGTCACCGGCGCGCGTGTGCTGCAGTTCTACGGATCCAACGAGACCGGCGCCCTAAGCCACACCTCGATGCGCGACGACCGGGACCATCGATTGCAGACCGCGGGGCGACTGATCGTCGACATGCACGTCCGCCTGCTCGACGACGCGGGGCACGACATCACGATGCCCGACACGCCCGGGCATCCCGTGTGCCGGGGACCGGCGACCTGCCTCGGGTACCTCGACGACACCCAGGCCGACGCCGAGCTGTTCACGCCCGACGGGTGGATGCGCATCGGCGACCTGTGCACCATCGACGCCGACGGTTACCTGCGGGTGGTCGGGCGCACGTCCGACATCATCATCCGGGGCGGCAAGAACATCAGCGCACCCGCGGTGGAGGCGGAGGTCGCCGAACACCCGGCGATCGCGATCGCCGCGGCGGTCGCGATGCCCGACGAGGTGTTCGGCGAACGGGTGTGCCTCTACGCCGAACTGGAGCCGGGCGCGACGCTCGATCTCGACGGGCTGGTCGATTTCCTGCGCGGCCAGGGCGTCTCGCCCGAATGGTTCCCCGAACGACTCATCGTCCTCGACGCGCTCCCGCGTGCGTCGGGCGGCAAGGTCGCCAAAGGCGAGCTGCGGGCCGACCTCCGCCACCGGCTCGCCACCTGACGCCCACTACCGTGCGTGCGGTGAGACGCCGTCGTGCGGTCCTGGGCCTGCTTGCGCTCGCGCTCGCCGTCACCGCATGCGGCGGTGGTGACACGAAGGACGCGCAAGTCAAGCGCCCGGCGCCGACGACGGCGGCACCGCCAACGACGACGACCACGGTGCCCGCCCCGACCACCACGACCGTCCCCGACTACATCTCGTACATCGCCACGGTGAAGCGCTCGGTCACGAGCATCGGCGTGTTCGCGTCACCCGACGTGCCACAACCGGGCCAGGAGTTCCCGAACCCGTGGCTCTACCAGGCGGACGATCCCGCGACCGCAGTACCACAGGTGTTCCTGGTGAAGTCCCAACGCCCCGACGGCTGGGCGGAAGTGCACCTGCCGGTGCGACCGAACGGCAGCACGGGATGGGTGCACACGAGCGACATCACGCTGACGCCGAATCCGTACCACATCGTCGTGTCGCTCAGTGCCCACACGATCACGGTCACCAATGCACGCGACGTGATCTACACCGGTCCGGTCGCGGTGGGTGCCCCCGACACGCCGACGCCGACCGGGAACTACTACCTCTACGTGCTGCTGCAGGCACCCGATCCGACCGGGCCCTACGGGCCGTTCGCCTACGGCCTCTCGAGCCACTCCGACGCGCTCGCCACCTTTGCGGGCGGTGATGCCGAGATCGGCATCCACGGCAACAACGACTCGTCCGCGCTCGGGTCCGATGTGTCGCACGGATGCATCCGCATGGACAACGCCGCCATCACCGACCTGGCGGGCAAGCTCCCGCTCGGCACGCCGGTCGATGTCACCGCCTGACGTCACCAACGCGATCGAGGCGGCCGACCACGCCGGTTCGTTGGTGCTCGCGAGCGTGCGTGGGTTCACCGACGATCAGGCGCGCGCCGCGTCACGGCTTCCCGGTTGGAGTCGGGGTCACCTCCTCACCCACCTGGCCCGGAACGCCGACGGCGTCCGCGGGATGGTCGAGGGGGCCATCGCGGGTGAGGAGCGCGAGCAGTACCCGCACGGCGCCGAGGGGCGGGCCGCCGACATCGAGGCCGGCGCCGGACGCGATCCGGCCACGCTGGTCACCGACTTCGAGACGTCGGACCGCGCGCTCGTCGACGCGTGGCACCGGATGCCCGACGACGCGTGGACCCGCACCGGCGCCTGGCTCGCCACCGGCCGACAGCCCATGGACTACACCCTGCGCTCCCGCCGCCGCGAGCTGCTGGTGCACTGGGTCGATCTCGGGCTCGGCGCCACGCCCGCCGACCTTCCCGACGACTTCGTCGAGGTCGAGCGCGACTGGCTGCTCGAACACCGCACCACCGACACGTGGCCCGACGCGCCCTGGTGAACCGGACGAGGTCAGCGCGCCGCGCAGGCGTCCGCGGTGGCTTCGATGTGGCGGTGGTCGGTGCCACAACACCCACCGAGCACACTGAGGTGCGGCAGGCGTGCGTGCATCGCGGCCAGCTGCCCACCCAGCTCGTCGGGATCGCCGTCGTCGAGCACTTCGCTCTCGTCGAGCTCGGCATGGCTCATGCGCGATGCATTCACCCGCAGACCCCGGATCCGGGTCGAGCGCGACGTCGTCGGTGTCGAGGACGTGCGGCAAAGTGGTCGGGGTGCGCGCAATTCATCATGTAGTAACTCGGCGCCGCGTCGGTGGCGTCGTCGATCGCGGTGATGGCCGCGGCGAGTGGCGTGCCGTCGGGCAGGGCGCCGTCGGTCTCGACGGTGAACGAGATCACGACGGGCACACCGGCAGCCTGGGCCGCACGCGCGATCCCGATTGCCTCGGCGGTGTTGGTGAGCGTCAGCGCGCTCACCAGGTCGACACCCGACGACTCGAGCACCTCGACCTGCACCGCGTGGTACTCCTCGGCCTCGTCGGCGGCCATCGATCCGAGGTCGGCGTACGCGTCGCCACGGGGTCCGATGCACCCGCTCACCACGACGGTCGATCCCGCTTCGCGCTCACGGAGACCCAGCAGGAACGCCGACCGCCGGCTGGTTCGCCGCTCGGAGACGGGACTCGTCGTACCCGAGCCGGGCACCCCAGTCGGAGCTCGCCCGCCAGGTGAGCGTCTCGAGCACGAGCCCGCGGTCCGTACTCGTGGCCGATCCGCAGGTAGTCACGGAAGTAGGCGCGTGCGACCCGCTCGCCCTCGCGATCGTCGTGCACCACGAAGCTGGCGAACTCGGGGAGGTCGATCCCCCGGTGGAAGATCAGGTCGGTCTCGACCCCGCCATCGGTGAGGAAGAGCTCGTCACCCCCCAGTTGCGGCAGCACGCGTCCGACGCTCACGGGCGATGAGTTTCGCACGTGACGACGGTCGTACCGGGTAGAACACTCCAGACGCCGACGCCGGGAGCAGTCGCGATGCCGAAGATCACGCCCAACCTCTGGTTCGACACCCAGGGCCTCGAGGCCGCCGAGTTCTATGTCTCGGTGTTCCCGAACTCGAACGTCACCGACATCACCCGCTACGGCGAAGGCGCGCCGGTTCCCGCCGGCACCGTGCTCACGGTCAACTTCGAGCTCGACGGCCAGGAGTACACCGCGATCAACGGTGGCCCGCAGTTCAGGTTCGACGAGGCGATCTCGCTGCTGATCAACTGCGCGGACCAGGACGAGGTCGACTACTACTGGGAGAAGCTGACCGAGGGCGGCGAGGAGAGCCAGTGCGGCTGGCTCAAGGACAAGTACGGCTTGTCGTGGCAGGTGTGCCCGATCGGCTGGGAGAAGATGCTGAACAGCGACGACACGGAAGCCGTCGCCCGCGCCATGCAGGCGATGTACGGCATGAAGAAGCTCGACATCGCCGCCCTGCAGGCCGCGTTCGACGGCACGTGACCATGTCGAGCATCGACAAGCAGTTCCGTGCCACCATGATGAAGAGCCCGAACCCCGGTGGCTGGACCTACGTCGTCATGCCCGGCTCGGTCCAGTACTTCGGAACGAGTGGGCTGGTGAAGGTGCGTGGCACCGTCGACGGACACCGGTTCGAGACCTCGTTCATGGCGATGGGCGACGGCACGCACAAGCTCCCCATGAAGGCCGGAATCCGCAAGGCGATCGGCAAGGACGCCGGTGACACGGTGACCGTCCGGCTCGAAGAACGACTCGACGACTGATCGGAAGAACGACCATGTGCAGGAACATCACCGAGCTCCGCGGCCTCGAACCGCCCGCCACCGACGAGGAGATCGAGGCCGCCGCCTACCAATTCGTGAGGAAGATCACCGGGGTCACCAAGCCGACCGGCGCGACCGCCGACGACATGCACGCGGTGTCGTTGGAGATCGCCGCGCTGGCGACCGCGTTGCTCGATCGGCTCCCGCCCCGTCGTCAACCTCCGAAGACCGTCCCGCCGCTGCGCCGTCCCGAGGTGCGGGCAAGGATGGGCCTCGAGCCGTTCCCGGCGTGAGCGCTCCTGCGTCCGTCAGTCGCGCAGCTGCACCACGTAGCGACCGGTGACCCCGCCCCGGCTGATCTCGTCGAGCGCACCCTCGAGGTGCTCGAGGTCGACGACCTGCTCGACCGAGTCGAGCCCCGCGGGCTTGAGGTCGGTGGCGATGCGGCCCCACACCTCGCGGCGACGTGCGATCGGCGTGTTCGCGGAGTCGATGCCGTAGAGGGTGACGCCGCGCAGGATGAACGGCAGCACCGTCGTCGGCAGGTCGGCACCGCCGACGTTGCCGCTCGCGGCGACCGCGCCGAACGGCGCGAGACACGCGAGCACGTGCGCGAGCGTCGCGCCGCCGACCGCGTCGACCGCGCCCGCCCACGCCGGCTTCAGCAACGGCTTGCTCAGGTCGGTGAGCTCCTCCCGGTTCACGATCTCGCTCGCGCCCAGCCCCCGGAGGAACGCCTCGGCCTCCGCCTTGCCGGTGCTCGCGGCGACGGTGAAGCCGAGGCCGGCCAGCATCGCCACCGCCATGCTGCCGACGCCACCGGTCGCGCCGGTCACCAACACGGTGCCCGCGTCGGGCGTGATGCCGTGGTCCAGCAGCGCCAGCACCGACAACGCCGCGGTGTACCCGGCCGTGCCGACGACCATCGCCTCGCGCGTGCTCAACCCGTCCGGGAGCGGCACGACCCAGCCCGCGGGCACGCGCGCCACTTGCGCGTACCCGCCGTGGTGCGCCACCCCGAGGTCGTACCCGTGCACGATCACCGCGTCGCCCACGACCACACCGTCGACCGTGCTCTCACGCACCGTGCCCGCGAGGTCGATGCCCGGCACCAGGGGCGAGATCCGGGCCACCCGGCCCTTCTCGCTCGCGGCCAGCGCATCCTTGTAGTTGACGCTCGACCACTCGACGTCGACGAGCACGTCACCCTCGGGCAGATCACCGAGGCCGAGCTCGGTGACCCCCCGGCGGAAGCCGTCGTCGGTCTTCTCGGCGGTGAACGCGGCGAACACATCGCTCATCAGTCGACGCTCATGATCGGTGGCCCTCCATCGGGCTCGTGGGTCGGGAGCCGATCTTGTCGCAGACGGGCCGAGCGCGCCCAGTCCTGGCATGATGCCGACCATGCATGAAATCAATCTGCAACCGAAGTCGGGGGTCGTCATCACGGGGGGCGCCTCCGGGATCGGGCTGGCCACGGCCCACGCGGTGGCGGCGGTCGGCCGTCCGGTCGCCGTCTGGGACCTCCACCCGGATCGCGCCACCGAGGCGGCCGACGCGGTCGCCGCCGAGCACGGCGTGGCCACCGTCGGCATGGCCGTCGACGTGCGCGACACCGACTCGCTGGCCGACGCCGCCGACACCGCCGTCGCGGCCATCGGCACCATCGGCGGTGTCGTGCACGCGGCCGGCGTGCCCGACGCGGTCGACCTGCAGGATCTCACCGACAAGACCTGGGATCCGCTGATCGAGGTCAACCTGCGGGCGTACGCCATGGTCGTGCAGGCCTTCCTGTCGCAACTGCGTGCGAACGCCCCCGACGCCGCGGTCGTCGGCATCGCGTCGATCCACGGCATCGTGGCCAACCCCGCGAACCCGGCGTACGCGGCGTCGAAGGCCGGCGTCCTCGGCCTGACCCGTTCGATGGCCGTGCGCTTCGCGCAGGAGGGGATCCGGGTGAACGCGATCTGCCCCGGGTTCATCGCCACCCCGATGCTCCCCGACATCGGCGACCTGTACGACCGCTTCGCCGCCGCTGCGCCGATGGCTCGAGTCGGTCAACCCTCGGAGATCGGCACGACCGCCCGGTTCCTGCTCAGCACCGACGCGAGCTTCATCACCGGCACCCACGTCGTCGTCGACGGCGGGTGCACCATCCGGGACATGTGAACGCGCCGCCCATGGACGCGATCACCGCGACCGACGACGAGATCCGCGCGGTGCTGGCGGAGGCGGAGGTTCCTCCCCTCCTCCCCGCGCTCGCGTACGTCACCGGCGACCTCTCGTTGCTGCGCGACGACCTACGGCCCGACCCGATCCTCATGGGGCTGCCCCAGGGCGGGATGAGCGCCGAGCAGCAGACCACCGCACGGGCCCTCGCGCTCGACACGCTGGTGCGGTTCCGCGACGACGGATCCCAGGTGGCTCCCCCACCGGCGCGTGACGACCTGCTGCGGATCGCGGCGCACGTCGTGGGCGGCGCCGACCTGGTGGAGTACCTGCCCTTGCTCGAAGAGGAGCTGGCGCTCCGGGGCGACGACCGGCGCGCGCCGCAGTGGCACAAAGCCGACGTGGCACCCGAAACCGACTTCCGCGTCGCGGTCATCGGCGCCGGTATGTCCGGGTTGCTCACCGCCCACCGGCTCACGCAGGCGGGCGTCGACGTGGTCGTCCTCGAGAAGAACCCCGAGGTCGGGGGCACCTGGTACGAGAACCAGTATCCGGGCTGCCGGGTCGACAACCCGAACCACAACTACAGCTACTCGTTCGCGCAGCGTCACGACTGGCCGCTGCACTTCTCCACGCAAGACGTCCTGCTCGACTACTTCCGCGACTGCGCGCAGGAGTTCGGCGTCCGCGACCGCATCCGCTTCGACACCGAGGTCGTGTCGGCGACGTGGCACGACGACGACGCGGCGTGGACCCTCGTCGTGCGCACCACCGACGGCACCGAGGACACGGTGACCGCGCAGGCCGTCGTCAGTGCAGTGGGCCAGCTCAACCGACCGCGCTACCCCGACATCCCCGGGCGCGACACGTTCACCGGCACCGCGTTCCACTCCGCCCGCTGGGACCACGACGCGCCGATCGACGGCGCGCGCGTCGCGGTGATCGGCACCGGCGCGAGCTCGGTGCAGTTCACACCCGAGATCGCACCCCGCGCCGGCCACCTCACGCTGTTCTCGCGCACGCCACCGTGGCTGGGCCCGTCGGCCGACTACCACGACGCCGTGTCCGACGGCCAGAAGTGGCTGTACGCGCACCTGCCGTCCTACAGCGAATGGAACCGGTTCTGGATGTTCTGGCGCATGGGTGACGGCTCGCTGCCCGGCGTCCGGGTCGACCCGGAGTGGGACACGTCGAACGGCAGCGTCAGCGCGATCAACGACTTCATGCGCACGATGCTCACGGCCTACCTCGAGCAGCAGTTCGCGGACCGGCCCGATCTCCTCCCGCACATGATCCCGTCCTACCCGCCCGGAGCGAAGCGCATGCTGCGCGACAACGGCGTGTGGGCCGGGGCGCTGACGCGCGAGAACGTCACCGTGGTCACCGAGACGATCCGCGAGATCACCCCGACCGGCATCGTGACCACCGACGGCGTCGAGCACGACGTCGACGTGATCGTGTACGGCACCGGCTTCCAGGCGTCGCACTTCCTCACCCCGATGCGCGTGTTCGGGCGTGGTGGTGTCGAGCTCCACGAACAGTGGAACGGCGAGGCGCGCGCCTACCTCGGGCTCACGATCCCGGGGTTCCCGAACTTCTTCTGCCTGTACGGGCCAAACACCAACATCGTGATCAACGGCAGCATCATCTACTTCTCCGAGTGCGGCGTGCGGTACCTGGTCGGGTGCATCGAGTTGCTGCTGCGCGGGGGGCACGCGTCAGTCGAGGTCCGCAAGGACGTGCACGACGAGTACAACGAGCGCGTCGACGCCGAGAACCGCCTGATGGCGTGGGGATGCTCCGACGTCAACAGCTGGTACAAGAACGACTCCGGTCGCGTCACCCAGAACTGGCCGTTCACCCTGCTCGAGTACTGGCAACGCACGCTCGCCCCCGACCCCGACGACTACGTCGTCAGCTGATCCAAGGAGTTCGCCGATGCGCGCGGTCCGATCCACTCCACCCGGTGTCGCGGTGGTCGACGTCGACGAACCGGACGGCCCCGGCGAGCTCATCGCCATCTCGTCGGCCAGCATCTGCGCGTCGGACTTCGGCTACATCCAGTTCGGCAGCCAGTTCGTCCTGGGCCACGAGCTCGCCGGCACGACCGACGACGGCCGCGCGGTCGCGATCGAGGCCATCTTCGGGTGCGGCGAGTGCGACCTGTGCCTCGACGGCCGTTACAACCTGTGCGCCACCACCAGCACGACCGCGCTCGGGATCATGGCCGACGGGGGCATGAGCGAGTGGTTCCGGGCGCCCGCCCGGTCGCTGGTCGAGCTGCCCACCGGGCTCGCGCCGAGCGACGCCTGCCTGGTGGAACCGACCGCGGTCGCCTGGCACACCTGCCGGCTGGCCGGCGCGGGCCCCGACCGGCGCGTGTGCGTGGTCGGCGGTGGTGCCATCGGCCTGATGGCGGTGGCGTCGGCCCGGGCCATGGGCGCGGCCGAGGTGTCGCTCGAGGCGCGGTACCCGCACCAGATCGAGCTGGGTGAACGGCTCGGGGCGACGCAGCCCTCGGGGCTGTACGACGTCGTGATCGAGGCCGCGGGCTCCGAGAGCGCGCTCCATCGCTGCACTGAGCTGGCCGCGCCGAGCGGCTCGATGGGCGTGTTGGGCGTCTTCGGCCCGGAGACGGTCTGGCCCCAGCTGCAGTGCTTCATGAAGGAGCTGCGCACGGTGCCGGCGCTGGGCTACTGCAAGCACGAGCACGGACGCGACTTCGAGGACGCCGCCAACCTCCTGGCGTCGACCCCGCACCTGGTCGACGCGCTCATCACCCATCGCTTCCCGATCGAGGACGCCGAGGAGGCGTTCCGGGTCGCCGCCGACAAGTCGACGGGCGCGCTCCGCGTGGTGGTCGAGCCGTCGTCCTGACGGTCGTCCTCACCGGGTTCGGCCGGTGTGCAAGCATGCGCCGATGAACGTGATGAACCACATGGGCCAGTGCGTGACCGATCTCGAACGGTCGCGCACCTTCTACGAGCAGGCGCTCGGATTCGAGTTCTGGCGATTGCTCGAGCTCGACGACGAACCCAGCAACAAGCTCCTCCGCCTCGACGCGCCCCTCGGGTTCCGGGCGTGTTACCTGCGCGCCGGGCCGTTCGTGCTCGAGCTGCTGCACTTCGCCGGTGCGGGCGCCGCGCCGGCGCCGTATCGCCCCCGCACCATGAACGAGCTCGGCATCACCCACATCTCGCTCAGCGTCGACGACATCCCGGCTACGTGCGCGCTCGTCGAGCAGCACGGCGGCACCGTGCTCCGCGACACCGACATCGGCGGCGGGCTCTTCGTGCAGGATCCCGACGGCCAGCTCATCGAGCTCCTGCCGATGGCCTACGCCGAACGCATCGCGGCGGAGGGCTGATGGACCTCGGCCTGCGCGACCGCGTCGCGATCGTCACGGGCTCGAGTCGCGGCATCGGCCGGCAGATCGCGCTCGATCTCGCACGCGAGGGCACCCACCTCGTGCTGAACGCACGCAACGCGTCGACGCTGGAGACGACGGCCCACGAGTGCGAAGCGCACGGTGTACGGGTGGTGCAGGTCGTCGCCGATCTGCTCGACCCCGACGCCGCGCCGCTCGTCGTCGAACGGACCATGGACGAGCTCGGGCGGATCGACATCCTCGTCAACAACGCGGGTGGCGGTGGCGACGCCATCCGGCTCCAGAAGCTCACCGACGACGACTGGAAGCTCGGCTTCGAGCTCAACTTCTTCTCGTGCGTGCGGATCACGACCGCGTGCCTCCCGGTGATGCTCGAACGCGGGTGGGGGCGCATCGTGAGCCTGTCGTCGACGTACGGCATCGAGCCGGGTGCGTACTTCGGGCCGTACTCGGCGGCGAAGGCCGCGCTGCTCAACTACTCGAAGAGCCTGTCGCGGGCGTTCTCGGCCCAGGGTGTGCTCTCCAACTGCGTGGTGCCCGGCATCACCATCACCGAGGCCATCAACGAGACCGCCGCGGCGGCCGCCGCCGCTCAGGGCACCACGCCCGGCGACGTGATGGCGCGGATGATGCAGCAGGACCCCGTCAGCATGGGTCGATTCGGCGACCCGCAGGAGGTCGCCGCCGCGGTCGTGTTCCTGGCCAGCGAGGCGGCCAGCTGGATCACCGGTGCCGCCCTCGCCGTCGACGGCGGCACCCTCCGCAGCATCTGAACGGGTTCAGGTGAAGAGGGCGGGGAGGTCGCGGCGTTGGATCTTGCCCATCGAGTTGCGGGTGAAGCCGTCGACGAACAGCCAGCGCTCGGGCACCTTGTACTTGGCCAGGTTGGCGAAGCAGTGCGCGCGCAGCTCGTCTTCGCCGACGGTCGCGCCCGTCGCGCAGCTGCACGGCGACGGCCACCCGCTCGCCCAGCCGCTCGTCGGGGATGCCGACGACGGCGCATGCCTCGACATCGGACACCTCGTGCAGGACCCGCTCGATCTCCGCCGGGTACACGTTGCCGCCGCCGCGGATGATCAACAGGCTCTTGCGGTCGCGGATGTGGAGGAACCCGTCGTCGTCGACGAAGCCGAGGTCGCCGGTGTGCAGCAGTCCGTCGCGCAGTGTCTCCGCGGTGGCGTCGTCGCGCCGCCAGTACCCGAGCATCGGGCGGTACACGCCCGCCCACTCGCCGTCGGCCTGCGGCGCGATGCAGATCTCGTCGTCGACGATGTGGATCGCTAGGTGCGGGAGCGGACGGCCGCTCCCGCCGGGAACGTGGCTCCCGTCGGTCCCGTCGATCGACACCACCGTCGGCGCCTCACTCAGGCCGTAGGTTCCGAGCACCGGCTTGGCGAACTTCGCTTCGAACGCGGCCCGGACCGGCTCGGGGCAGTCGCCCCCGCCGTTCCACACCTCCTGGAGCGTGGCGAGGTCGTCGGGCGCGACCGCGTCGTCGCCGGCCAGTGAGTGGATCAGCGCGGGTGGACCGTTCCAGGTCGTCACCCGCTCGGTACGGATCCACTCGGCCACGCCCGCGGCGTCGCTGCGATCGAAGATCACGGCGCACCCACCCGCCTGCGCCGTGAGCAGCGTGGTCAGCACCTGCATGTTCAGGATGGTGAGCGGCAGGAAGTCGCCCTTCCGCAGCGCCGGCCCGTAGCCGCGGCTGAACCCCGAGCATCGCGCCGGGTACCAGCAGGTTGTACTGGCTGTGCACCGCGCCCTTCGGGTAGCCGGTGGTGCCGCTGGTGTAGGCGATCCCCGCGGGCGCGAACGGGTCGACGTCGGCGTCGAAGGGCGCGTCGGAGGCGGCCGCGAGCGCGTCGTACCATTCACCGGCGCCGTCCTCGAGCACCACGACCCGCGGGGCGTCACCACCCGTCACCTGCTCAGCGGTCGCCCGGTCGCACACCAGCAACGACGAACCGCTGTCGTCGAGCAGGTAGCGCTTCTCCGGCGCCGCGAGCGCGCGGTTGATCCCCACCCAGACCGCGCCGATGCGCATCGCGCCGTGGAAGGCCAGGATCACGTCGAGGTCGTTCGGCAACGCGCCGGCGACGCGGTCGCCCGCCGCGCACCCCCATCGCGTGCAGCGCATGCGCGGCCCGCCCCGCGAGGCGGTCGAGCTCGGCGTACGACCAGCGTCCGGACCAGGTGACGAGCGCCTCGCGCCCGGGGTCGTCGGCGACGACCGGCGCGAAGACGTCGGCGACGGTTCGCGGGATCGCGACGGGCGGTGCGGTCACGAGCCGACGGCAAGGTGTTGCAGCTCCACCATCATCGGCAGCAGGTACCCGATGTACGCGCTCGTGAGCACGTAGTGACCCCGCGGCCCCTCCGACGTACGCGCCTTCACGTCGATGATCTGCACGCGGTCGTCCTTCGCCTGCCACGCCTTGGCCTTGGCGACGATCGCCTCGATCTCCTCGACCGACGACACCTCGAGCCCGAAGTGGTCGAGCGTCGGGCACGCCAGCGCGGGGTCGCCGGGCAGCAGGTAGACGAACTGCATGACCTCGCCGGTCATCATGATGAGCGGGTTGCCCTGCTCACCGGAATTGTCGCCTTCGCTCCAGCCGAAGACGTCGCCGTAGAAGTCCTTGATCTCGGCGCGTCCGTGATCGTCGAGCGCGTCGGGCGACATGGTCATTGCGACGTGGTTCAACCGTGGGACGAAGCTCGCTTCGGTACTCATGACTGGGCTCCTTCTGATCGTCGGGGCCGGACCATCACCTTGCCCGGCAATTCGCCGGCCGCGCAACGTCGCATGACCGGTAGCAGTTCGTCGAGGAACACGTCGACCGGCTCGATCAACGCATCGAGTGGCATCCGTCCCGACGCCAGGAGCTCGAGCGCGGGCGCGAAGCCGCCGGCGTCGTAGTTGTAGGAACCGATGATCGTGTTCTCGAGCACGATCACCCGGTTGTGGTTGAGACGGGGGAACTCGTGGCCGGTGCCCACGAGCACGCACACGCCGGCGAAGTCGAGCTGGTCGATGGCGGCCTCACCCGCCGACGCCTTTCCCGAGCATTCGAACACCACGGTGTACGGCTCCGGTACGGGCGAACCCATCGTGGGCGTCGGCAACGAGTCGGGGGTGACGGCACGCGCCGCGCCGACCGCGACGCGCACGCTCCCGGCGCGCCGGTGCGGGTTCCGACACGGTGACGTCGTGCACGCCCTGAGCGTGGAGCACCGCGGTGACCAGGAGGCCGACGGGTCCGGCGCCGGTCACGAGCACGCGGTCGTCGGGCGTGACGCCGGAGAGCGTGACCGCGTGGAGTGCGACCGCAGTCGGCTCGGTGAGCGCAGCCGCGCGCGACGGCAGGTGCGTCGGGCACCGCGACCAGCTGGTCGGCCGGCGCGACGACGTAGCGGGCGAACGCCCCGCGGAACGAGAGGTGGTCGATCGGCGGGCGACGCAGGCAGACCGACGGCCGATCCCCGCGACAGGCCCGACACTCGCCGCACCCGGGTTCGGGCCCGCAGACCACGCGCTGGCCGACGCTCCACCCTTCGACGTCCGTCACCCGTGGATGCGATCGTGCCCGCCCACTCGTGCCCGAGCACGGTGCCCGGCCGGGCGATGCGCTCGAGCACGAAGTGGAGGTCGGTACCGCAGATGCCGCACTGCGCGATCTCGATCAGCACCTCGCCGGTTCCGGGCGTGGGAACCGGGACGTCGTGCACCTCCAGCACGCCGTCGCCGACGTAGACGCTCGCCTCCATCGACTCCATCGACCGGATCCCCCCTCGCCGTCGTGCTCCCCGGTCGGACACTACCCACGTCGGCGGGAGGCCGCATCGACCCGTCGACAAGTAGCGTGCCGTCGAATGCCCGAGACCTTCCTCGTCGACCGCACCGAGCACGTGCTCACGGTGACGCTGAACCGGCCGGAACAGCGCAACGCGTTCAACGACCCGATGCGCCGCGAGCTGGCGGAGCTCTGGACCCGCACGCACGACGACCGCTCGGTCCGCTGCGTCGATCCTCACCGGCGCGGGCAAGGGATTCTGCGCCGGCGCCGACATGGACGGCCTCGACGGCGAGCGCAGCCCGCTGGGCGACGACATCGACGACGAACTCGCGTTCCTCCCGGGACGTCGCCTCGACGTGCCCGTGGTCGTGGCGGTCAACGGCGTGTGCGCCGGCGGCGGTCTGCACTACGTCGCCGACGCCGACATCGTGATCGCCAGCGAGGCTGCGTGGTTCACCGACCCGCACGTCGGCGTCGGCCAGGTGAGCGGCATCGAAGCACCGTCGCTCGGGTTGCGCGTGCCGGTGTCGATGCTGGCCCGGCTGGTGCTGCTCGGCCGCCACGAACGGTGGGACGCCCATCAGGCGCTCGCCCTGGGACTGGTCACCGAGGTGCTCCCCGCCGACGAGCTCCTCCCGCGCGCACACGAGCTCGCCGGCTGGATCGCCGAGGCGTCGCCCGAAGCGGTGCGGCGCTCGCGGGCGGTGTACCGGCGGTTCGAGGAAGCCGTGGTGGGCGACGGGATGGCCGACGGCTGGGACTGGGTGCAACGCCACTGGGCGCACCCCGACGCCGACGAAGGACCCCGCGCGTTCATCGAACGCCGCGATCCCCGATGGGAGGAC
The DNA here is from genome assembly GCA_963725775.1 of uncultured Actinomycetes bacterium. Classification (GTDB taxonomy): domain Bacteria; phylum Actinomycetota; class Acidimicrobiia; order IMCC26256; family DASPTH01; genus DASUAS01. The sequence continues at coordinate 151,450 of CAVRZT010000002.1, read as the reverse complement.
TGATGCCCGACGATCTCGCGACGACTCCGCTGCCCGCCGACATCGTGGGGCTGCTCGAAGGCCTCACGAACACGCGGGCGATCCGGCGCTACGCCGACGAACCGGTTCCCCCCGACGCGCTCCGGGCGATGCTGTTCGCCGCGTCGCCGCGCGCCGAGCGGCTCGAACCGTCAGCCGTACCGGTTCCTCGTGCTCACCGACGGCCCCCACGCGCGCGCAGCCAAGGCCCTGATCGCCGAGGGCGCGCAGCGCGCGTGGGGCGGCAAGCGCGTCGCCGACGGGTACGACGAAGGATCGGGCGCGCGCGACGAGTCCCCGAAGGCGCGCATGGCCCGCACGATGCAGCAGTACGTCGACGACTTCGCGAGCGTGCCCGTGCTCGTGCTCCCCGCGCTGGTGCGCTACCGCGAGCCGGCCCCGTTCGAGGGTGCGTCGATCTTCCCCGCGTGCCAGAACCTGCTGCTCGCCGCCCGGGCCCTCGGCTACGGCGGGGTGCTGACCGGGTGGCACTTCGCGGTCGAAGCGGAGCTCAAGGAGTTGCTCGGCGTGCCCGAGGAGGTGTTCCTCGCCGCCACCATCACCATCGGGCGGCCGGTCGGGCACCATGGTCCGGTGCGCCGGCGCCCCCTCGCCGAGCTCGTGTACGGCGAGGCGTGGGAGCAGGCGCCCGAGTGGGCCGTCGACCCGCCGGGCACCGAGCACACCGCGGCCGGGCCCCCGCGACCGCGGACCTCGACGGGGGCGTCGGCATGGCGAAGTTCACCCGCGGGTTCACCGGACGGGGCAAGGCCGCACTTGACCCGCGCCTCCCACCCGGCCAGTACGACACCGGACGGCAGTGGCCGGTGCTCTCGGCCGAGGTCACGCCTACGATCGATCCGGCCGACTGGACGTTCACCGTCGAGGGGCACGTCGAGCAGCCCACCACGTGGACCTGGGACGAGATCCACGCGCTCCCGCCGTCGACGTACGCGGGCGACATCCACTGCGTCACGACCTGGTCGAAGCTCGGGATGGAGTTCGAGGGGGTGTCGGTCGACACGCTGCTCGCGGCGGCGCGTCCGCTCGCCGACGCGACCCACGTGCTCGCGTTCTCGTCGACCGGCTACACGACGAACCTCCCCCTCGCCGACGTCACCGACGGCAAGGCCTGGGTGGCGTTCACCGCCGACGGCATGCCGCTGTCGCGCGATCACGGTGGGCCCGCCCGCTTGCTCGTGCCCCACCTCTACTTCTGGAAGAGCGCCAAGTGGGTGAGCGGCCTGCGGGTCCTCGATCACGACGAGCCCGGGTTCTGGGAGCGCAACGGCTACCACGACCGCGGCGACCCGTGGCTCGAGCAGCGCTACCAGGGCGACTGACCGTGGCCGTCGCGTGGCAGACGGCGACGGTGCTCGCCATCCGCGACGAGACTCCGAACGCCAAGACGTTCCGACTGCGCGTCGACGCGCCGACCGGTCATCGGGCGGGCCAGCACTACGTCGTGCGCCTCACCGCGCCCGACGGCTACACCGCGTCGCGTTCGTACTCGGTGGCCTCGGCGCCCGACGGCTCGTCGGAGTTCGAGCTCACCGTCGAACGGCTCGACGACGGCGAGGTGTCGACGTTCCTGCACGACGTCGTCGAAGTCGGCGACGAGCTGGAGGTGCGCGGGCCGATCGGCGGGTACTTCGTGTGGGACGCGACCACGCCGGCGCTGCTCATCGGCGGCGGGTCCGGGGTCGTGCCACTGATGGCGATGCTGCGACTCGCCGCGCGACGGACGCCACCGACCTCGTCCACCTGGTGGTCTCGGTGCGGTCGCAGGCCGACCTGTACTACGCCGACGAGCTGCGCGGCCCCGAAACGACCGTCGTCACCACCCGTGAGCCCGACCCGGAGTCAGGCCGTACCGCCGGGCACATCACCGCCGACGACCTCGCCGCCCACCTGCGCGCCGACGCGACCGCCTACGTGTGTGGATCCGCGCCGTTCGCCGACACCGTCGGCGATCTCGTGACCGGGCTCGGCGTCGATCCGTCGCACGTCCGGGTGGAGCGCTTCGGGCCGAGCGCCTGACCGCTACGCGGCGGGCGTCTCGGTGATGTCGGCGTCGAGATCGAGGTGGAGGTGCGCTGCCGCGTTCCCGACCAGCAGTGTGTGGCGCAGCTCGGGGGTGAGGTCGGCGAACGTCTCCTCGATGTACTTGCGCGAGTGCGGGAACGTGCCGACCGAGTGCGGGAAGTCGCTCCCCCACCAGAACAGCTCCAACGGCATGTCGTTCGGTAGCTGCTGGCCGATTCGCACCGCCAGCGGCTCGCGCACCATGCCGTACAGCGCGTGGTCCTTCATGTACTGCGACGGCATCTTCGGGAGCTCGAGCTGGAACCAGCTGTTGTACTCGAGGTAGTCGCGGTCCATGTAGTAGATCGCGGCCGGGAAGATCGCGGCGTTGATCTCGGCGAAGTAGAACTTCAGCTCCGGGAACCGCTCGAACGTGCCGTCGACGATCAGCTGCGCCATCGTGTTGGCCGGTCCACCACCCGCGTGCTGGGTCATGCCCGCCTCGACCGGCCACTGCGACGTGTCGTGCCGCGGACCACCGATGTTCATGACGCCGGCGAACGACATGTGCGGCGAGAGCGCGATCTCCAACTCGAGCGCCTTCTCCCAGAAGCGGTCGTCCTCGGGCTTCGGGCCGTTGCCGCCGTTGGGCGAGTTGAGCAGCTGCACCGACCTGAACCCCATCGCGTGCACCCGCTCGAGCTCGGCGATCGCGTCGTCGATGCCGGAGATCGGCATCAGCGCGTTGCCGATGAGCCGGTCGGGGGCGATCGAGCAGTAGCTGGCCAGCCAGTCGTTGTAGGCCTGCACCATCGCGAGGTACGCGTCGTGATCGGGGATCTTCTCGAGGAAGCGGCTCGCGAACACGGGCACGAAGAGCAGCTCGGCGTCGAGGCCGTCTTCGTCCTGCTCCTGGAGCCGCTGCAGGCCGTCACCGGCGCCGTCGGTGCGCGAGCCGTCGTCCTTGAAGTAGCTCTGCCCCGCGAACCTCACCTTGCCCCTACCCCTCAGATTCTGGCTCGCGTACGTGAGGGGCATGCCCTCCATGAGCCAGGCGTCGCCACCGCCGTCGGGGAGGCTGATCAGCTTGGGTGCGCGGTCCTGGTACTTCTCGGGCAGGAAGGCGACGAAGTCGGGCGGGGTCTCGAGGTGACCGTCGCCCGAGATGACCTGGTACTTGCGGCCCATGTGCCTGCTCCCCCGTTTCGAGTCTGCGATCCTGCGATCCGTTCTACCACCGCAGCCCCCGTCGTCCCACCGGCGGCTCAGGAACCCGTGGCCGACTTCGTGCGGGCCAGCACCTCGCGGAAGGGCAACCCCTTGTCGGGGTTCGGCTCCCGCGGCAGGCCCAGCGCCCGCTCGCCGATCACGTTCTTGTTGATCTCGTCACTGCCGCCCGCGATCGACATGCAGCGCACGAAGTTGAACAGCTCGGCGTAGCGACCCGCCTCGGGGGCGTCGTCACCCCAGAGCAGACCCTCGGCGCCGAGCAGGTCGAGGGCCGTACCCGCGGCCAGCTTCATCATGATGGTCTGCTGGTTCTTCGCTACGTTGGGCACGCCGGTGATGTCGCGGCCGCCCGCCGCCTCGGCCTTCATGCGCAGTGCCGACCACTCGCCGATCCGGGTGAGCGTGTACACCTGCGCCAGCTGCTGGCGGAGGTGCGGATCGTCGCTCCGACCCCGCCGGCGCGCGAGCTCGAGCAGCTCGGACACGACGAGGCCGCGGTTGCCCTCGGGCGGCGGCACGCTCGTCGCGTCACCAGCGCGCATCTCGAGAAAGCCACCCTTGCTTCCCGGGGGCGGGAATCCACCGCCGCCGCCACCAGCGCCGATGCCGGTGCGCTCGAACAGCAGCGTCGTGTTGGCCACGGCCCATCCGTTGCTCACGCCGCCGATCAGGTCGGCGTCATCGACGATCGCGTCGTCGAAGAACACCTCGTTGAACAACGCGCGACCGGTCATCTCCCGCAACGGGCGGACGGTGACGCCGGGCTGGTCGAGCCGCAGCGCGAACCACGAGATGCCCGCGTGCTTCGGCACGTCGAAGTCGGTGCGCGCCATGAGCATGCCGTAGTCGGCCTCCATGGCCTGCGAGCTCCACACCTTCTGACCGGAGATCACCCAGTGGTCGCCGTCGCGGGTCGCCCGCGTGGTGAGCCCGGCGAGGTCGGAACCCGATCCCGGCTCGCTGAATAGCTGACACCACGCGCGCGTGCCGCGGTAGATCGGCGTGACGTGGCGTTCGATCTGCTCGGGCGTGCCGTGGGTGAGGATGGTGGGCGCCGCCATCATCATGCCGAGACCGCTCGGCGGCGGGAGCGCGCCGAACGCGCGGAACGCGCGGTAGACGGTCGACTGCGAACGGCGGGAGTACCCGCGCCCACCCCACTCCAGCGGGAAGTGGGGTGCGGTCCATCCCGCGTCACCCACGCGCTCCCACCACTCGGACACGAGGAGGTCGGGATCCCAGTTGCGCTGCAACCAGGCTTCGAGCTCCGGTCGGATGCCGGCGTCGTCGTCGGCGCTCATCGCTACATTCCCCGCTTCGGGTCGATGGTGCCTTCCACCCCGCGCGCCATGCTGTCCTGCGCGAACGTCGACACGAGCGTCCCGTCCTGGCGGAACACCGAGCCGGTCCCGAAGACGCGACCGCGTCCCGCGTAGCTCGCCTCCTGCGCGACGAGCAGCCACTCGCCGACGTCGGCGTGCTCGTGGAAGTGCGCCGTGTGCGAGATCACGCCGGTCGAGATCTTGCTGTCGCGCGTCAGCCATGTTGACGGTGTCAGAGTGCGGGCGCACGGCCAAACCGATGATCATGCCGGGTTGGCTCCACGCGACGACGGCCTGGTTCGCCGCCACCGAGTCGTAGGACTCGGGGTTGCGCACCCAGAAGTACATCGCGGGCGACCCGTCGGGGCCGACCGCGTCGGGCGCGTCGACCAGGCGCGCGTCCGCACCGGGGAACACCGTGGTCCACGGGTTGGGCGTCGCCGCGTCGGGCCCCGGCACGTCGGGCATCGCGGGCATGTGCCGCATCAGGTCGGGCTCGACCGTGTTCAGCAGCACGAGGCCGCGCGAGAGCAGACGCTCACCCTGGTACACGGTGATGGTGTCGCTCCCCCACGCCCGCCCCGAGTGCATCGCCTCGAGTCGCAGCTCCATGAGCCCCGCGCTGTAGGTGCCCGCCCGGGCGAAGATCGCGTGGATCGACTTCACCTCCTTCTGGCTGCCGACGGCCGCGTCCGACGCCATGATCATCTGCGCCAGGATCTGGCCGCTGAAGACGACGTCGCGACCTTCCGGATCGTCCGCCGGATGCGGCGCCGACCAGCGACCGTCGCCGAGATCCTCGACCTTCAACACTGCCGGTACTGCGCTCATCCCACTCTCCAGGTTGGCGGACGTGCTTGACGCTACCGGGGTCGCGTGGCTCGACGCCCGTCCGGGGGTACAACGCAGGCATGACCTCGCCGCACGACGAACCGGCGCCGTTGGCGCAACCCGAGAGCGGACGCAACGAGACCGAGGCCCAGCGCATCGACCGCAACGTCGCCGAGCTGCTGCAGGAGCTGCGGGTCGCCGGACTCGGCGTGCAGGTGCTCTTCGGGTTCCTGCTCGCGATGCCGTTCACCCAACGGTTCGCGTCGCTGGATCCCGAGCAGCACCGCCTCTACGTCGCCGACCTGCTGCTCGCCGCCCTCGCCACCGCGCTGCTCACCGCGCCGGTCGCGTATCACCGCATCGTGTTCCGGCACCACAAGAAGCACGACCTCCTGCGCATCGCCAACGTGCTGGCCCTCGCCGGTCTCGCCACGGTGGCGTGCGCGATCAGCGGCGCGGTGCTGCTGGTGGTCAGCGTGGTCTACGACGGCCTCGTCGCCGCGCTCATCGCGGCCGCGGTCGCCGGCACCTACTTCGTGCTCTGGTATGTGCTGCCCCACCTGGGGCACCGCGACGACGACTACTGAAGTGCTTCAGCAGAAATCGGAACCGCCGTCGACGTTCACGTCGGCACCGGTCATGTAGCTGTTGCGCTTCGACGCCAGGAACGCGATGACCGGCCCCATCTCGCTCGGGCTGCCTGCGCGCGGCAGGTGCGCCGGGTGCCCGAAGTGCTCCGCGATCAGCCCCATGGTGGCGTAGAGGTCCGACGGGTCGCCGCCGACCGACTCCACCCAGCCGTTGAGCGCGGGCGTGGCGAAGCTGCCGGGCGAGACGGTGTTCACCAGGATCTCCTCCGGCGCGAGCGACAACGACAGGTTCTTCGACACGCTCGTCATCGCCGCCTTCGCCGCGGTGTACGCCACCAGGCCGACGCCTTGCCGCTTCACCGAGTGCGCGGAGACGTTCACGATGCGCGCCCACTCGGCAGCGCGCAACAGCGGCAGGGCGGCCCGCACACACCGGACCATCCCGAGGCACCCTTCGTCGATCGCCCGCATCCAGTCGTCGTCACTGAGCTGCTCGAACGTGGCCGCTCCCGACGGTCCTGCCGCGTTCACGAGCACGTTGAGGGAACCCCACCGCTCACCGACCTCGACGAACGCGGCATCGATCTCAGCCGCGTCGGTCATGTCGGCGCACAGCCCGAGCACGTCCGGGCTGCCGGCCTCCCGGAGCTCCGCACAGGTCTCGTCGATCACCGCCTGCCTGCGTGCCAGCACCGCGACCCGCGCGCCGTCCTCCGCGAAGCACCGGGCCGCGGCGCGACCCATGCCGCTCGTGCCACCCTGCACCACCACCGTCGCGTCCGCGAGACCGAGATCCATGTCGAGTCCTCCGTTGTCGTCCTGGGCCGGGGAGTCTCACCGCGGCGCATCACGCGCCGCAACCACCGGGGCGGGGTGCGCCGCCGGTTTGTGCTCGTACCGGTCGGGGAACGCTTCGCACGTGGACGACGACCTCGCCGGTGTGGCGCGCGGATCCGAGACCCTGCTCGACGTGCTCGGTCGGTTCACCGTCGACGGATTCGTGGGCAGCTTCACCCCGGTCGACGGCACCGACGCACACGGGCGCGTGCGCTGTGAGACATGCCGCGCGGAGTTCGCGGCGAACGAACCGGTCGTGACCGAGTTGCGCCGTCTGGAAGGTGCGTCGGATCCCGACGACATGCTCGCGGTGGTCGCACTCGAGTGCCCCCGCTGCGCCACGCGCGGATCGCTCGTCCTCAACTACGGACCGACGGCGACGCCGGAAGCCGCCTCGGCCCTGCTCGACCTCTCCGCTCCCGATCCCGACGGCGATGCCCACTGACCCGAGCGCCCGCGAGCCCGACGTGGTCGAGCTCGCGCTCGCGGGCGACATCGACGTCACGACCGCCGGGGAGCTCGGTGACCACCTCTGCGGGCTCGTCGACTCGAGCCCGGCCGAGATCGCGGTGATCTGTTCGTCGGTGACGTTCATCGAGTCGCGTGGGCTCGCGATGATGGCCCGTGTGCAGCGCTACGCCGAGGAGGCGGGATGCCGCCTCACGTGGCGCGAGCTCCCGCTGCACGCGTTGCGGACCATCCACGTCAGCGGGCTCGACACCTATCTCACCATCGAGACCTGACCGTCGAGGCGTAGCGAGCTGCGCGATCGGGTAGGTCCCGGGTTCGAACCTCTCGCTCAAGGAGCTCCCATGCGAATTCTCTTCCGTCTCGCCGTCCTCGCCCTCGCCGCCGTCGGCGTCAAGGCGCTCTACGACCGCTTCGCACCGAAGGCGGCCGAGCTCAAGGAGCCGGTGGCGGGCGTGCTCGACACCGCCCGGGGAGCCGCCCGCGACGTGTCCGGCCACGCCAAGGAAGCCGCCGCCCAGGTGGTCGACGACGCCAGGCAGCGTGCCGGCGACGTGAAGGACCAGGCCCACGACGTGGTCGCCGCGGTCGCCGATGACGCGCCGACGGTCGGCGTGGCCGCCACCAACTGACGGAAGGCCTGACCCGTCAGGCCCGGAGTGCGCGCCCGACCGCCGCCGCGAAGCGGTCGGGCGCCTCCACCATCGGGTAGTGCCCGACGTCGTCGAGGAGCTCGAGCGACGCGTCCGGGCGCGCCCGGTGCAGGCGGCGCGCCATGTCGACGACCGCGATGGGATCGTCGACACCCCACACGATGCCGAGCGGCGACGGGTGGGCTTCGATCGCCCCGGTGTACCGACCTTGATCGCGCCGCCGCTCCTCGATGTAGCGGATCAGGCGGGGCAGGAGCCGGTGACCGTCAGCGTGGGCGATCAGCTCCCACTGCGCCGGGAGCTCGTCGGCGGCGACCGTCGACGAGGGGCTGAACGTCGCGGCCAGACCGGCCTGCACCGTCGCCCCGTCGAGCGCCCGCTCCGCCGCCATCCTCTCGTCGGGCAACGCGAGCAACAGCTCCTGACCCACGCTCAGGCGGGCCATCTCGATGTAGATGCTGCCGTTCGTCAACACGCGGCGCGTCACGTCGACCGGCCACGCGCCCTCGAGCTGGCGGGCGAGCAGCTCGCCCCCGACGGTGTCACCCATGTCGTGGCTCAGGAGCGCGAGCTCGTCGACGCCGACGGCCTCGGTGAACGCGACGACGATGTCGGCCTGCTCCGCGATGGTGTACGCCTGATCGGGTTTGTCGGTCAGCCCGTACCCGAGCAGGTCGAGCAGCAGGACGCGCCGGTGCCGGCGCAGGTCGTCGAGCACATGACGGAAGTCGAACGACGAGCTCGGGAACCCGTGCAGCACCAGCAACGGCGGCGCGAGCTCCGCCTCACGCGGCTCGGCCACCATCGTGAACACCGAATGGCCGCCGAGGTGGCGGTGCTCGCCGCGTGCGGCCCACTCCGCGACGCTCAGGATTGCGGTCCCCGCACGAGTGCGCCGGGGCGGGCGTCGGTGAGCTCGCCCTGGTCGACGACCGTCTCCCCCGCCACGATCGTCTCGACATATCCCTCTGAGCGTTGCACCAGCCGCGCCGCGTCGGCGGGCAGGTCCTGCACCTGCTCGGGGAACACGAGGCGCAGCGCCTCGAAGTCGATCAGGTTGAGGTCGGCGCGCTGTCCCGGCGTGATGATGCCGCGGTCGTCGAGCCCGTAGAGCCGCGCCGGGTCCTGCGTGAGCCGACGGACGGCCCACTCCAGTGGCAGTCGGGGGCCGCGCGTCCGGTCCCGCACCCAGTGCGACAGCAGGTACGTCGTCATGCTCGCGTCGCAGACGATACGCACGTGCGCGCCGCCGTCGCCGAGCCCCTGGACGGTCATCGGATCCGTCAGCATGTCGTGCAGGCCGTCGTACGAGCCGCCACCGAAGTTCAGGAGTGGGCGGAGGAGGAAGTCGCGTCCGTCCGAGCCGAGCATGAGGTCGTACGCGAGCTCCCACGGCGTCACACCTGCGGCCCGGGCCCGCGCCGCCACGCTCGCTTCGGGCGGTGGCTCGTAGTCGAGCTCCCGACCGAGCGGGAACAGGTTCTCGAACGTCTCGTCGGTGATGCGGTCGGGTGCGTACGGACCGTCGACGTTCTCTTCGGCGAGGATCCGGGCGCGCACCTCGGGATCACGCAACTCGCGCACGCGCGCGTCGAGCGGCAGATCCGCGATGGCGTGGTAGCTCGGCCGGTGCCGGAACGGTTGCAGGCGCGACTGGTGGCCGAACAGCATGCCGAAGCACCGGCTGGCGACCTGCGGATGGATGTCGGCGCCGCGCTCGTTCGCCGCGCGCACCCGATCGAACCATCCTCGCCACACGCCGAAATCGGGGCCGTGTTCCAGGATCAGGAACGTCGTCGGTCGGCCGTACTGCTCGCCGTAGCGCACCATCCAGTCGAGCTCGGGTTCCATCGCACCGGCAGGGTCGAGACCGGTCGTCCCCGACGAGCCCGCGGGCACGAGTTGGAGCACCCCGCGTTGCTCCTCCGCCATCACCTCGAGCAGCGCACCGATCTCGGCGCTGGCCGCGTACGTACCGGGCACGGGCTCGCCGTGCAGGTCGGTGTGGCCCGCGGTGCGGCCGGTGGAGAACCCGAGCGCGCCGGCTCGCAACGACTCGCGCAGGATCGCGCGCATCGCCTCGATGTCGTCAGCGGTCGCGTGGTCGTGCAGGCGCTCCTGCATCACGTAGGCCCGCACCGACGCGTGCGGCAGGTGTGTGCCGATGTCGATGGCCCGCGGCATGCGCTCGAGCGCGTCGAGGTACTCGGGGAAGGACTCCCAGTCCCACTGGATGCCCTCGGCGAGTGCGGTGCCGGGGATGTCCTCGACCCCCTCCATGAGCTCGATGAGCCACTGCTCCCGGCCCGGGCGCACCGGGGCGAAGCCGACCCCGCAGTTGCCGAGCACCGCGGTCGTCACACCGTGCCAGCACGACGGCGTGAGGTGCGGATCCCACGTCGCCTGGCCGTCGAAGTGGGTGTGCATGTCGACGAACCCCGGGGTCACGACCAGGCCGTCGGCGTCGACGGTGCGACGGGCGGACCCGTCGACCTTCCCGACCTCGACGATGCGGCCCTCGCGCACCGCGACGTCGGCCGTGCGCGGGGCGTCGCCGGTGCCGTCGACGACGGTCCCTCCACGGATCACGAGATCGTGCATCGCCTACTCCCTCGGCTGACTCCGCGGCCCGGGGGTGAACGTGGCCGGCAGCCGGGCCCAGCCGCCGATGGTGGCCCAGTTCGGGTACTCCACCACGGCAGTCTCGTCGATCTCGTAGTCGGGGAGACGGTGCAACACCGCGGTGATCACCTCGGCGAACTCGATCCGGGCCAGGTGCGAGCCCACGCAACGGTGGATGCCGACGCCGAACGCGAGGTGCCGGTTCGGGTTGCGGTCGATCACGAACTCTTCGGCGTCGGGGAACGCGTGCTCGTCGCGGCCGGCCGAGATCTCGCCCAGGAGGACGCGATCGCCCTGGCGCATCGGGCAACCGGCGAACTCGAAGTCGTCGGTGACCGTGCGGGCGTGCGAGCGCGCCGGCGGGTAGAAGCGCAGGAACTCCTCGGTCGCGGTCACGAGCAGGTCGGGCTCCTCGATCAACCGCCGCTTGTCGTCGGGCACCTGCGACAGGTGCAGCAACGCCGCGCCGATGAGCGCGGTGGTCGTGTCGACGCCCCCGCCCACGGTCATGAACACGATCGATTCTGCGATCTCGCGCTCGATGCGCGCGCCGTCGATCTCGTGGTGCACGATCGCCGTCATCGCGTCGTCGCGCGGCGAGTGCTCCCGTTCCGCGACCTCTTCCTTGATCCGCACCATCACGTTGCCGAACGCGAGCTGCGCGGTGCGGTACTCGGGCGTGTGGTGCGAGTGCGCGGCGACGTCGTGGAAGGCATCGGTGATCATGCGCCAGTCGGACTGGGGGAACCCCAGCCATTCGAGCGTCACCGAACCGGGCACCGGCACCGAGAGGTCGTGGGTGAACTCGCACTCACCGCGTTCGACGAACTGGTCGATGAAGTGGGTCGTCCACTGGTGCGCGCGCGGACGCAGCCGCTCCGCCGCCCGCGGCGCGAGCATCTCGGAGAGGATTCGGCGGAGCGGATACCACTCGGGCGGGTCGATCTCCTCCGGCGTCAGCAACGGCAGCCGGCTGTTGCCCAGGACGATCGAGCTGAATTCGGGGTCGGTGCGGGCCGACGAGAAGTGCTCCCAGTCGCGGAATGCGGCCGCGACCTCCTCGTAGCCGCTGATGACCCAGTATCCGCCGTCGCGTTCGGTCCACGCGACCGGACACCTCTCGCGTGTCTCGCGCCACGCGTCGTCCGACTCGGCGCGGTTCACGGGGCCGAACAGGTCGAAGTCGACCGCGGGCGTGCGATCGCTCACGAGAGCTCGAACCCCTCGTACCCGGCCGCGACGACCGCGTCACAGCGCTCGATGTACGCAGGCAGCCCGCCGGCCCACGGGAGGAAGATGCGGGTCTTCCCCGGGATGTTGTCGCCGAGGTACCAGGAGTTGCAGTTGGGTGCGGTGTACATGGTGGTCGACGCGACCTTCGTCACCAGTTCGGCCCAGGCCTCCTGAGCCTCCACCGTCGCCTCGGACGTCGTGTACCCGTGTTCGCGCATGTACACGAGCAGCGCGCCGATCCACTCGACGTGCTGCTCCGCGCACACGACCATGTTCGCGAGCACGGATGGGCTGCCTGGACCAGTGATGGTGAACAGGTTGGGGAACCCGGCGGTCTGGACCCCGAGCAGCACACGCGCGCCCTCGGCCCAGGCCTCACGCAACGGGAGCCCACCGCGCCCTCGGATGTCGATGCGGTCGAGAGCTCCGGTCATGGCATCGAACCCCGTCGCGTACACGATCATGTCGAGCTCGAAGTCGCCCTGCGCGGTGCGGATGCCGGTCGGGGTGACCTCCTCGATTCCGCCACGCCGGAGGTCGACCAGGGTGACGTGGTCCTGGTTGAACGACTCGTAGTAGTCGGTGTGCAGGATCGGGCGCTTGCAGCCGATCGCCAGGTCGCGGGGCGAAAGGCCCTCCGCGGTGTCGGGATCCTCGACCACCCGACGCACCATCTCCCGGAACAGCTCCGCGCCGAGCTCGTTCGCCTCGAGGTCGGTGAGGACGTCGTTCCACGCCCGGCACGCCGCCCACCCCAGTTCGTCGACCGCGGCGAGGCGTTCCTCGGGAGTCACCTCGAGGATGGCCACGTCGCGCGGCAGCGGGACGGCCACCGCGCCACTCGACCCGACGACGCCGCCGTAGTTCCGGCGCTGCTCCGCACGGACGTCGCGGTAGATCGCCTTCACCTTCTGCTGGAGCTCGGGGTCGAGGGGCCGGTTCCCGGCCGGCCACGCGTACGACGGTGTGCGCTGGAACACCGTGAGGTGCGCGGCGTCACGGGCGATCTCGGGAACGGACTGCACGCCCGACGAGCCGGTACCGACCAGGCCCACGCGCTGACCGGTGAAGTCGACGGGCTCCTTCGGCCACGCGTTCGTGAACAGCGACCGACCGGTGAACGTCTCCCGTCCGGCGATCCGCGGCTCCAGCGGTGCCGACAGACATCCGGTGGCCATCACCAGGTACCGGGCCGAGTACCGGTCGTCCCGGTCGGTGTCGACGATCCAGCGCAGGGCCGCCTCGTCGTACGTCGCGGCGATGACGCGCGTGCCGAGCTGGATGTCGCGGCGGAGGTCGAACCGGTCGGCGACGTGGTTGAAGTACCGCTCGAGCTCCTCCTGGAGCGGGAACACCTCCGTCCACTCCCACTCCTGCTCGAGCTCGGGCGAGAACCCATACGAGTACTCCATGCTGGGCACGTCACAGCGTGAACCCGGGTACCGGTTCCAGTACCACGTGCCGCCGACACCGTCACCGGCTTCGATCACGTGCGCGGTGAACCCGAGCTCCCGCAGGTGGTGCAGCGCGTAGAGGCCGGACACCCCCGCGCCGACGATCACGGCATCGAACTCCTGCGTGACCGCGACCTCGCCGCTGTCAGTCGTCATCCGCTCGGTTCCCCCTGGTGCCGGTCGTCGGAAAGGATGGCCGCTCGTCGAGGGCGGGCGCCAACGCGCTCGGCGTCAGGTGCGGCGCGGCTCGATCACCAATTCGGAGACGAGCACGCGGCGATCCATCGCCAACAGGCTGACGACCGCGGTGCCGTGGTCGGCCGGCTCGAGCATCCGCTCACCGACCTGGCCGAGCTCGAACCACTCGGGCGCGAACGCGACCATGGAGTCGCCCTGGTCGAGGCCGAACTCCGACACCGTCGGACCGACGACCAGCGTCGTGAACGCGACCTCGGGTGCTTCGAGGCGGAGTGACTCGAGGATCGCCTCGGCGGCGCGCTTGCTCGCGACGTAGAGCCCGAGCCCGCGCCACGGTGAGTGGAAACGCGCCGACACCGACGAGAGATAGATCGCATGACCTTCCGACTCACGCCGGTGCGGGACCGCGGCACCGAGCACCAGCGCGGCTCCGATCACGTTGGTGTCGAAGGTGGTCGACCACTCCTCGGCGGTCGCGGCCTCGATGGTCGAAAACGCAGTGGTACCCGACGCGTACACGACGACGTCGAGCCCGCCGAGCGCGTCGACGGCCTGGGCCACCACCGAGGTCGCGGCGTCCGGCTCGGTGACGTCGCACCGTACGCAGACCGCAGGCCCCACGAACTCCGCCGCGGCCTGCTCCAAGCGGTCGAGCCTCCGCGCGGCAAGCACCACGCGCGCGCCGGCGGCGCTGAGCTCACGTGCGATCCCCTGGCCGACGCCCGATGATGCGCCCACGACGAGCGCGCGCGTGTCCCGCAGTTTCCCCGTGGGCTGCTCCATGACGGCGCAGACTAGAGCTTGGTGGTCTTCACCAGGCCCTTCACCTGATTGGACGCGCTGACGGTGCCGTCGGCCAGGTACGCAGCGGCGTTGGCCGCGATCTTCGACCGGTCGTAGCGATAGTTGACCATGAGGCCGAACGACTCCTCGAGGCCGTAGGGCGCCGGGTTGGCCATCCAGTTGACGCGTTCCAGCGACGCGCCGTTCGACAGGTGGAAGTTGGCGACCGGGTCGATCGCCCGACCCTCGCGCGTGGTCGTCAGGTAGCGCGCGCCCGAGGGACAGCAGCGCAGTCCGCGTCAGTTCGCCATCCGCGGTGCCTCCGAGCTGCAGCGTCTCGCGTCCGTCGGGACCGAGGGCTTCGGCCTCGGCGGGCGTGAGCGCGTCGGCGTCGAGCTGTGCGACGACCCAGGCCCGGAGACCGGGCAGGGGCGACAGCGTGGCGAACGTCTTGAGGTGGTCGTCGTCGCGCCGCAGCTCGTCGACCACCTGCTTGATGAGCTCGTTGCCCAGGTGCACGCCGGCGAGGCCGGGCTGGCACGACGTGATCGAGTAGAAGATCGCGGTGTCGGCACCGTCGACCGCGTCTTCGCGGTTGAGCAGCTCGGGCAGGTTGTCGGCGAGGCCGTGGGTCAGCGCGATCTCGACGAACACGATGGGCTCGTTCACCAGCGCCGGGTGGAAGAAGCCGTAGCACCGTTGGTCGCCGTCGAGGCGGTGGCGAAGGTCGTCCCAGCCGGAGATGGCGTGCACCGCTTCCGTCGCCATGAGCCGGTCGAGCACCGATGCAGGCGAGTCCCACGTGATCTGACGCAGCTCGAGCAGCCCGACGTCGAACAACGTCGACAGGTGGCCGGTGAGCTCGTCGTGCAGCAACCCGAGGGCGGGATCGTCGCCGCGCACGGCGATGACGTCGGCGCGCAGCTCGATCAGGAACCCGACGCCCTGGGGCAGGCCCGTGATCACGTGCAGCCACGCCGCGTACCGCGGGATCACCGCGCGCCGCAGCTCGCGTTCGGCCGCGAGACGCTCGGGCCCGTCGCGCGCCACCCGGAAGCGGTCGACGGCACGGTCGACGACGGCCGGATCGGCGCCGAACTCACCGGCCACCGCGCGCGAGGAACCGACGCCGGCCGTCGAGGTCGAGTCCGGCGTAGGCGGCGACCAGCCGCTCGGCGGCCGCCCGCTGGGCCGTGGTCTCGCGCTGGGCGAGCGCCTCCTCGATCGCCTTCACCACCCGCGCCACGTCGCCCGGGGGGAGGTCGGGAGCAACCACCAGGCCACGCGAGCGCCGCAGGCTGCGCAGGAGCCCGCGGAAGGGTCGACGGCGGGAGGCTTCGATCACCCCTCCAGTACACCGCACCCGAGTGGGTCGAGCGGTCAGGTGTCTGGGATCATGTCGGTCCCGGGCCGATTCGTCACCCGGCGGGTACCAGGCGAGTCGGGAGCACGGCGTGGACGATCGAGCGGAACACGAACGGCTCGAGCTCGCCCTCGAAGCCGCGCACCTCGGGACGTGGACCTGGGACATCGCCAGCGGCACCACCGTGTGGGACACCCGGCTCGAGGAGATGCACG
Source organism: uncultured Actinomycetes bacterium (assembly GCA_963725775.1). GTDB lineage: Bacteria > Actinomycetota > Acidimicrobiia > IMCC26256 > DASPTH01 > DASUAS01. The sequence continues at coordinate 135,608 of CAVRZT010000002.1, read as the reverse complement.
GCATGGCCCCCGGCGGTTTCGGGGGCACGTTCGAGGACTGGATGGCGGCGCTCCATCCCGACGACCGCGCCGAATGCATCGACCGCGTGGAGCGGGCGCTGGCCGACCCCGGTCCCTACGTCCTCCTCCATCGCGCGGAATGGCCCGACGGGACGATCCGCTGGCTCGAATGCCGCGGGCGCGTGCTCACCGACGACACCGGTGTGCCGACCGGCACCATCGGCGTCGTGCTCGACGTCACCGAGCGCGAGGAGCGTCAGGCCGCGCTGGCCCGGCGCGTGGCGGCGGACCACCGTCTGATCCAGAGCATGCAGGTTGCGCTGCTCCCCAACCGGCTGCCCGAGGTTCCCGGCGTCGACTTCGCCGCCCGGTACGAGGGCGCCCCTGGTTCGGCGATCGGTGGCGACTGGTACGCGTTCATCCCGCTCAAGGGCGATCGCCTGGGTGTGGCCATCGGCGACGTCGCCGGCCACGGGCTCGCGGCCGTGGCGGAGATGGCGCACGTGCGGTTCGGTCTCCGCTCGCTCGCGTACCTCCACGACGATCCGACCGAGGTGTTGTCACAACTCAGCGAGCTCGTGCGCGTGTTCGCGCCCGACACCATGATCACCGCGCTCTACGGCACGCTCGATCCCCGGTCGGGATGCTTCGAGTACGCGCTCGCCGGGCACTTCCCGCCTGTGCTCTGCAGCCCGTCGGCGTGCGTGCTCGTCGACGAACGCGCCGACCCACCCCTCGGCCTCGGTGAGCACTACGAGCGTCGGCGGCTCGTGCTCGACGACCAGACCACGCTCGTCGCGGTGACCGACGGGATCCTCGAACGGCGCTCCGAGTCGATCACCGTCAGCCTCGAGCGGTTGCTCACGAGCTGCGAATCCGGACCGAGCGCGCCCGACGCGCTGTGCGAGCACCTGATGCTCGATCTGCTGCGCGACGTACCGAACGCCGACGACGCCGCAGTGGTCGCGCTGCGCCTCGCACCCTGACCCACCCGCGCTCGGCGAGGCGCGTCTACGAACCCGCGCGCGTCGCCTGGTGGTGCTCGATGTGCTGCTGCTCCATCTCGCGGAGCTCGTCATCGTCAGCAGCCTGCACGTGGACGTAGCGGTCGTCGGCCTGCGGCATCGCCCGCACGAGCTCGTCGAGCTTCAGCTGGGTGGCCGCCTGCTCGCGATGCTGCGCGTGATGCAGCACGAACACCATCACGAGGGTCAGCGCGGCGGCGAAGGTCGAGAACGCGACCTCCCACGATTCCGGGAACCCCGCCAGGGCGAGGGCGACGACGAAGCCGCCGACGATCATGCCGATGATCCCGGTGGCGGCCGAGTGCGCGAGGCCATGGTCCAGACGGCGGACGGTCGAGCTCATCGGAGTGCGCGCCGAGACAGTTGGTTCCATCCTCGGGGGCTACCCCGGAACGCCGCCGATCATGCGCCGGGCCGGCGTCAGGCCGGATCGGCCCAGGCCGCGAGGATCTCGTCGCTCGTGGTGAGGGTGGCGATGAGCGACAGCGAGTTGTCGAGCACGGCGTCGGCGTACTCACGGGGCACGCCGGCCACCGCGTCGCGCGGGATCACGACCTGGTAGCCGAGGTCGAGGGCCGACAGGGCCATCCCTGTCACCCCGAGGTTCACCGACACGCCGGTGGCGATCACGGTACGGATCCCCAGGTTGCGCAGGATCTGGTCGAGCGACGTCGACGTGAACGGGGTCATGCCGTGCAGCCGCGGGACGACGATGTCGCGCGGGTCCTCGAGCGCGGCGATGACCTCCGCGCCCTGCGTCCCGACGTCGGTGGCGCCGTAACCCTGCTCGCGACGTTGACGCGCCGCCAGCGAGAAGATCTTGCAGTTGGCGGTCGAGCCCGCACCGTCGGCACGCGACACCGCGGTGCAGTGCACGACGCGGACGCCGACGTCGCGCCCGGCGTCACAGAGCCGGCGCACCACCTCGAGCGTGCCCGCGCGCTCCAGCTCCTCGACCAGCGCGCCGAGCATCCCGCCCTCGCCGACCACGCCGTTCTGGAGCTCCATCGTGAGCACCGCGGTGGTCGCGGGCTGCACGAGCCCCCTCACCCGTTCGTTCCGATCTGCCATCAGTTCTCCTCTGACCGCGGGCTGCGGGGATCGCCGGGGAGCAACCGCTCGGTGAGCACGACGGGAAACGGCAACGCGCCGGGGTCGAGCACGAAGCGGCCGTCGCCGGCTCGGTGGAGCACCCCCACCCCCTCGGCCGCGAGCGCGCGCTCGGCGACGCCCTGGTCGGCGACCGACAGCGCCAAGGCGATGCAGCGCGGGCGTTCGTGGTTCCCACCCCACACCGCGTGGCTCACCGTCTCGTTCGGCGGCAGCGGATACAACGCCAGCATGCAGTCGCCGAGATCGAGCGCCGCGAACGGCACGTCGGGTCCGAGCTCGCCGGCGTCGCCGTACTCCACCAGCGCGGTGTCGAACACCTCGGCGAGGCGTCGCGCGTCCGCGGCCGGGTCGCGCACCAACGCGGCGACGAACGCCATGCGTTCGATGGCGATGACCGGTGGTTGGAGGAACGGCAGGATCGGCGCGCCGAAGCGCGGATCGTCCTCCTGCACGTGGCTCCCCCACTCGAGCACGAGGCCCGCGGTCGCGCCGGGTCGCGTGAACACGATGTCGGGCCCGATGCGCGCCGCCACCTCCACTCCCAGCGGGTCGAGCCGCGCGAGGGTGACCGCCAGGTCGTCGACCTGGACCGCGACCGAGTGCATCCCGCCGCCGAAGCGCTCGACGAACGCCGCCACCGACGACCCTTCGCCGTAGGGCGCGCCGATCTCGATCGCGTTGTCACCGATCCACACCATGCCGCCGTCGCGCCCGACCGGCTCCTCGAGCTGCTGGCGGTGCAGCACCCGGGCCCCGAAGAGCCGGGCCAGGGGCTCCAGGATCGCGTCGTAGTCGGCACCCATCGCGGTGGCATGGAACATCCAGCGCACGTCAGCCATTGGAGATGCAGCGCAGCCGTGCCCGGAGGGCGGGACGGCGAAGCGGAATCGACGGTTTCATGGCCCGAACCCTGCCACGTCCGGCCCGCGGGAGGGATCTCCACCGAAGACGATGAGTGAGTGAGTCCTCACTCAGGCTATGCTGACGGCTGATGACCGAGGTCCAGGGACGGGTACGAGCCGCGGCGCTGCCGCTCGAGGAGCGCCGCTCCGCGATCGTCGCCGCCACCCTCCCCCTCTTCCTGGAGCAGGGCGGCGCCGTCACCACGCGGGAGGTCGCCCAGGCGGCGGGCATCGCCGAAGGCACGATCTTCCGGGTCTTCGCCGACAAGACCGAGTTGCTCGACGCGGTCATGGAGGCCGCGCTCGACCCGGCGCCGACGGACGCGGCGATCGCCGGCATCGACGACTCCCTGCCGTTCGAGGAGCGTCTGATCGCGGCGGTCGAGATCCTGCGCCAGCGCGTGCTCTACGTGTTCCACGTGCTCAGCGCGGCGTCGGGCACGACCCGGGGCACGTCGCAGACGCGCAGCGCCGATCTCCCGTCGTTGATCGCGATCTTCGAATCCGACGCCGAGCACCTGACCCGCGCGCCGACCGACGCCGCTCGCATCCTGCGCGGCCTCACGTTCGCGTGCGTGCACCCGGCATTCGGGCGCGAGGGGCCGCTCACCTCCCACGAGATCGTCGCGGTCTTGCTCGACGGCATCCGCCGCGCGGAACCCGGTGAGCCGTCGTGCTGATCCGGCTCATCCGCGACTACCTGTTCAAGTACCGGAAGTGGCTCATCCTCGTCGTCGTCTTCCAGACGATCCAGTCCTTCGCGACGTTGACCCTCCCGACCCTGAACGCCGACATCATCGACAACATCGTGAACAAGGGCCCAACCAGCTACATCTGGGACGTCGGGGCCGTGATGCTCGGCGTCACGTTCATCCAGGTGGTCTTCGCGATCGCGGCGACGTTCTACGGCGCACGCTCGGCCATGGGGTTCGGGCGCGACGTCCGCCGCGACCTGTTCCACACCGTGATGGGCTATTCGGCACGCGAGGTGGGCCAGTTCGGCGCACCGTCGCTGATCACGCGCATCACCAACGACGTCACCCAGGTGCAGGTCTTCGTGTTGATGACCTGCACGCTGTTCGTCACCGCGCCGATCATGATCATCGGCGGCCTGTTCTTCGCCATCCGCGAGGACGGACCGCTCTCGTTGATCCTCGTGGTCGCCATCCCGATCCTGCTTTTGAGCGTGGGCCAGGTCGCGCTCCGGATGCACCCGCAGTTCACCAAGATGCAGGACCGCATCGACCGGGTGAACCAGGTGCTGCGCGAGCAGATCAGCGGCATGCGCGTCGTCCGCGCCTTCGTGCGCGAGCCCGACGAAGCGGCCCGCTTCGGCACGGCCAACGCCGACCTCACCGAGACCTCACTCAAGACCGGCCGGATGATGGCCGTGATGTTCCCCGCCGTGCTGCTCACCATCAACATCTCGAGCGTTGCCGCGGTGTGGTTCGGCGCCGACCGCATCAACGCGGGCCAGATGCAGGTCGGTTCGCTCGTCGCCTTCCTGAGCTACCTCATCCAGATCCTGATGGCCGTCATGATGGGCACGTGGGTGTTCATGATGGGTCCTCGCGCGTCGGTGTGCGCCGGGCGCATCGAGGAGGTGCTCCGGACCTCGACGTCGGTGGTGGCCCCCGTCGACGGCATCTCCGAACTGCCCGGCGCCGCGTCGCTCGAGCTGCGCCACGCCGAGTTCGCGTTCCCGGGCGCCGAGCAGCCCGTGCTGCGCGACATCAACTTCCGGGTCGACGCCGGCCAGACCCTCGCCGTCATCGGCAGCACCGGCTCGGGGAAGACCGCCCTGCTCAACGTCGTCGCGCGGCTGTTCGACGTCACCTCCGGTGAGGTGCTGATCGGTGGCGTCGACGTCCGCGACCTCGACAAGCAGCTCCTCGAGCGGCTCATCGGGTTCGTGCCCCAGAAGCCGTTCCTGTTCTCGGGCACCATCGGCAGCAACGTGCGCTTCGGCAACCAGGACGCCACCGACGCCGAGGTGTGGGAGGCGCTCGAGGTCGCGCAGGCCCGCGACTTCGTGGAGGCCAAGCCCGATCAGCTGGAGTCCCCCATCACCCAGGGCGGCACCAACGTCTCCGGCGGCCAGCGCCAGCGCCTCGCCATCGCGCGTGCCCTCGCCCACAAGCCGGCCATCTACCTGTTCGACGACTCGTTCTCCGCGCTCGACCTCGCCACCGACGCCCGTCTGCGCGCCGCACTGGCCCCGGTCACCCGCGACGCGGTGACGGTGATCGTCGCCCAGCGGGTGTCCACGATCGTGCGGGCCGACCAGATCCTCGTGCTCGAAGAAGGCCGCATCGTCGGCCTCGGCACGCACCGCGACCTGCTCGAGTCCTGCCCGACGTACCAGGAGATCGTCGAGTCGCAGTTCGTCGCCGAGGAAGTGGCATGAGCGTGAGCGAGCCGGGTATCCCGGCGAGTAGCGAATGCCCAATGGAGACGGTCGCATGACCACCAACGGCGCGGGCGGCAACGGGACCCACGGGAACGGCGCGTCGCCGAACGGGAAGGGCCGCAAGAAGAAGGCCGAAGAGGAGATCCCCGAAGCGGGTCAGCGGGTCGCGGTGAACGCGGGCACCCGCTTCGGCGTCGGGATGCCGGTCGAGCGGTCGGAGAACTTCAAGAGCGTGGTCCGCCGTCTCCTGCATCGCCTCGCACCCGAGCGGTTGCGCATCGCCGCGGTGCTCCTGTTCGCGGTCGTCAGCGTGACGCTGACCGTCATCGGTCCTCGCATCCTCGGCCACGCCACCAACATCGTCGTCGCCGGCATCCAGAGCCCGCAGGGCATCGACTTCGCCGACCTGCACATGGTGCTGCTGCAGGCGCTGCTGATCTACGTCGCCGCCGGCCTCCTCTCCTACACCCAGAGCTTCATCCTCGCCGGCACCGTGCAGCGATCCATGTCGAAGCTGCGCAGCGACGTCGAGGACAAGCTCAACCGCCTTCCCCTCGCCTACGTCGACAGCCAGCCGCGGGGCGACCTCCTGAGCCGGGTCACCAACGACATCGACAACGTCGCGCAGAGCCTCCAGCAGACGCTCAGCATGATGCTGACCTCGACGCTGACGATCATCGGCGTCGTGATCATGATGATCTCGATCTCCCCGCTGCTGGCGACAATCACGCTGATCACCGTGCCCGTCTCACTCGTGGTGATGAAGCTGATCACCGCGCGCTCGAAGAAGAAGTTCATCGCGCAGTGGCGCTTCACCGGCACGCTGAACGCGCAGGTCGAGGAGGCATTCACCGGGCACGCGCTGGTGCGCGTCTTCGGACAACAGGACGAAGTGCAGCGCACGTTCGACGAGCAGAACGAGGAGCTCTACCAGTCGAGCTTCGGCGCGCAGTTCATCTCGGGGACCATCCAGCCGGCCATGATGTTCCTCGGCAACCTGAACTTCCTCGCCATCGCGGTCATCGGCGGGCTACGCGTCTCGTCCGGCCAGATGAGCATCGGCGACATCCAGGCGTTCATCCAGTACTCCCGCCAGTTCACCCAGCCCCTCACGCAGCTGGCCTCGATGGCCAACGTGCTGCAGTCGGGCATCGCGTCGCTGGAGCGGGTCTTCGAGCTGCTCGACGTCGACGAGCAGAGCCCCGACCCCGCCGAACCGCTCACCGACGACGAGCCCCAGGGTCGCATCGAGTTCTCCGGCGTGCACTTCTCGTACGACCCGTCGCGGCCGCTCATCGAGGACCTGTCCCTGCGTCGCCGAACCCGGCGCGACCGTCGCCATCGTCGGACCCACCGGCGCAGGGAAGACCACGCTGGTCAACCTGGTCATGCGGTTCTACGAGCTCGACGACGGTGTCATCTCGCTCGACGGCATGGACGTCGCCGAGATGCGTCGCCACGACCTCCGGGCCAACGTCGGCATGGTGCTCCAGGACACCTGGCTGTTCGAGGGCACCATCCGCGAGAACATCGCCTTCGGCAACCCCGACGCCACCGAGGAGCAGATCGTCGAAGCGGCCAAGGCCACCCACGTCGACCACTTCGTCCGTTCGCTCCCCGACGGCTACGACACCGTCGTCGACGACGAGGGCACCAGCGTGTCGGCCGGCGAGAAGCAGCTGCTCACCATCGCCCGCGCCTTCCTCGCCAACCCGACGATCCTCATCCTCGACGAGGCGACCAGCTCGGTCGACACGCGCACCGAGGTGCTCATCCAGAAGGCGATGGCCGCGCTGCGTTCCAACCGCACGAGCTTCGTGATCGCGCACCGGCTGTCGACCATCCGCGACGCCGACACCATCCTGGTGATGGAAGGCGGCGCGATCGTCGAGCAGGGCAACCACGAGGAGCTGCTCGAGCGCGACGGCGCCTACGCCAAGCTCTACAACAGCCAGTTCGCCGGGGCCGCGACCGAGCTCGACTGACCGATCCCGGGCCGGGCCTCACGACTCAGAACCCGGCGACCGTGTGGGGTTGGTACGGCGCTTCGAGGCGGTCGACTTCCTGCTCGGTGAGCACGAGATCGACCGCGGCCACCGCGTCGTCGATGTGGTGCGGCTTGGTCGCGCCGATGATCGGCGCGGTGATCACCGGCTTGGAGAGCATCCAGGCCGTCGCGACCTGGGCCATCGGCACCCCCCGCTCGCCCGCGACCTCGGCGACCGCGTCGACGACCGGCCGATCGCTGGCCTCAACGTACAGCGTCGAGCCGAACGCGTCGCTGCCCGACCGATTGGTGGTCTCGTCCCACGGACGCGCCAGGCGACCACGCGCCAACGGGCTCCACGGGATGACGCCGACGCCCTGGTCGGCGCACAGCGGCAGCATCTCGCGCTCCTCCTCGCGATACAGGAGGTTGTAGTGGTCCTGCATGCTCACGAACTTCGTCCAGCCGTGCGCCTCGGCGAGATGCTGCGCCTTGGCGAACTCCCACGCCCACATCGATGACGCGCCGAGGTACCGGACCTTCCCCGCCTTGACGACGTCGTGCAACGCTTCGAGCATCTCCTCCATCGGCGTGCGCCGGTCGAGGCGGTGGATCTGGTACAAGTCGATGTAGTCGGTACCGAGCCGGCGCAAGCTGTGGTCGACCTCGGCGAGGATCGCCTTGCGTGACAGCCCGATGCTGTTCGGGCCCTTGCGCATCGGGCCGTTCACCTTGGTCGCGACCACCAGCTCGTCGCGGGGCGCGCCGAGGTCGGCGAGCGCGCGACCGAGGAACTCCTCGCTGGTGCCCGCCGAGTACACGTTCGCGGTGTCGAAGAAGTTGATCCCGGCATCCAGGGCTTGGCGGAAGAACGGACGCGACGCTGTCCTCGTCGAGCGCCCACGGGTGCGACCCACGCGTGGCCTCGCCGTAGCTCATGCACCCCAGGCAGATCCGCGAGACGTCGAGACCGGTCCGGCCGAGCTTCACGTACTTCACCGGCTGCTCCCTTCGGCGGGTGTGCTGCTCACGGCATCCTCGCCGCGACACCGGCTATGAAGCGAGCGCGACGTCTTCCCAGTGGCTGCGCCACGACGCGATCCGCTCGCCGTCGAACCTCGCCACCGTCACGGCGCGGACCCGCAGCCGGAGGCCGGTCGGCTCGAGCGTCGCGCCGCTCGCTTCGAGCACCAGCGGGCCGGTGTGGAGCGCGGAAGCCTCCCACTCGAGGCGCACGACGCCACCGCGGCTCTCCACCGGTCCGAACGTGACCGCTTCCTGCGAGAGCGCGCCGCGCCGCTCCTCGATCTCGATCGCCAGCTCCTCGCGGCAGCGGGCGGCCGTCGCCGGGCTGCTGCCGACGACGCCGGGCGTGTAGAGCTCCTCGATGTCGCTGACGTCACCCGAGACCGAGGCCACGATGGCGCGTCGCAGCGTCGCCTCGCGGGCCCGGGCCGCGTCGGTGCAGTGGATGCAGGCCTGGGAGTCCAGGTCCCACTCGTGGATCGCGCAGAAGTACCGCATCGGGGAGACAACGACGTCGCCGCGCGTCGAGTTCCGGGAATCGCTCCGCGGTGGGTTCGGTAGCATCGTTCGGTGAGCCGACCGGATCCGCCGCTGTCCCTCGCCGACCTCGGTGGGCTGGTACGCGACGGCACCGTCGACACCGTCCTGGTGGCGATGACCGACATGCAGGGCCGCCTCCAGGGCAAGCGGTGCAGCGCCGAGCACTTCCTGCAGGACGTGGCCAGCCACGGCGCCGAGGCGTGCAACTACCTCCTCGGCGTCGACGTCGAGATGGAGACCGTCGCGGGCTACGAGCTCACCTCGTGGGAGCGCGGCTACGGCGACTTCACCCTCTGCCCCGACCTCGCCACCCTGCGTCTGGTGCCCTGGCACGAAGCCACCGCCCTCGTCCTCTGCGACGTGCTGCTCGCCGACGGCACCTCCGTCGCGCCGTCGCCCCGCCAGGTCCTGCGCCGCCAGATCGAGCGACTCGCCGAGCGCGGCCTCGTCGCCGACGTCGGCACCGAGCTCGAGTTCGTCGTGTACCGCGACACCTACGAGGAGGCTTGGACCCGCGGCTACCGCGACCTCACGCCGGCCAACTTGTACAACGTCGACTACTCGCTCGTGGGCACTGCGCGGCGTCGAGCCGCTGCTGCGCCGCATCCGCAACGACATGACCACGGCCGGGATGCGGGTCGAATCGGCCAAGGGCGAGTGCAACCTCGGTCAACACGAGATCACCTTCCGGTACGCCGACGCGCTCACCACGTGCGACCACCACACCGTCTACAAGACCGGCGCCAAGGAGATCGCCCACCAGGAGGGCTGCAGTCTCACGTTCATGGCGAAGGTCGACGAGCGCGAAGGCAACTCGTGCCACGTCCACGTCAGCCTCCGGACCGCCGCGGGCGAGCCCGCGTTCGCCGGCACCGGTGCCTACGGCTGCACGCCGATGATGGAGCACTTCCTCGCCGGTCAGCTGGCGTGCCTGCGCGAGCTGACGCTGTGCTTCGCGCCCAACGTGAACTCGTACAAGCGGTTCGTGCCGGGGAGCTTCGCCCCCACCGCGGTGGCCTGGGGGCTCGACAACCGCACCTGCGCGCTGCGCGTCGTGGGGCACGGCCCGTCGGTGCACCTCGAGACGCGCGTGCCGGGCGGCGACGTGAACCCGTACCTCGCGGTCGCCGCGCTCATCGCCGCCGGGTTGCACGGCATCGACGCCGAGCTCCCGCTCGAACCGCCCGTCACCGGCAACGCGTACGCGGGCGACGCGCCGCGCGTACCGTCGACGCTCACCAACGCCGCCGAGCTGTTCGCCGAGAGCGCAGTCGCACGCGCCGCGTTCGGCGACGACGTCGTCGACCACTACGTCCACGCCGCGCGCGTCGAGCTCGCCGCGTTCGAGTCCGCCGTCACCGACTGGGAGCGCTTCCGTGGTTTCGAACGCCTCTGAGCCGCGGCTCGCCGGTCGCGTCGCCGTGATCACGGGTGGTGGGAGCGGCATCGGGCTGGCCTCCGCCCACCGCCTGGCCGCCGAGGGCGCGCTGATCGTGATCGCCGATCGGGATCCCGCCACCGGCATCGTCGCCGCCGCCGAGGTCGACGGCGAGTTCGTGGCCGTCGACGTGAGCGACGCCGAGCAGGTCGACCACCTCTTCACCACGACCGTCGAGCGATTCGGCCGGGTCGACGTGTCGTTCCACAACGCGGGCATCTCACCGCCCGACGACGACTCGATCCTCACCACCGGGCTCGACGCCTGGCGCCGCGTCCAGGACGTCAACCTCACGTCGGTGTACCTGTGCTGCCAGGCGGTGCTGCCGATCATGCAGCGCCAGGGCAGGGGCTCGATCATCAACACCGCATCGTTCGTGGCGACGATGGGCTCGGCGACGTCGCAGATCTCGTACACCGCGTCGAAGGGCGGCGTGCTCGCGATGACGCGGGAGCTCGGCGTGCAGTTCGCACGTGAGGGCATCCGGGTGAACGCGCTCTGCCCCGGCCCGGTGAACACACCGTTGCTCGCCGAGCTGTTCGCCGCCGATCCCGAGCGCGCGCAACGGCGGCTGGTGCACGTTCCGATGGGCCGGTTCGCCGAGCCGGAGGAGATCGCCGCCGCGGTCGCCTTCCTCGCCAGCGACGACTCGTCGTTCATCACCGCGTCGACCTTCCTGGTCGACGGCGGGATCTCCGGCGCCTACGTCACGCCGCTCTGACGCGCCGCGGGGGCCGCGATCAGGGTCGGTCGGACGGCCCGTCGGCCGACTGGAACGTGCACCGGCGCGTCCGGAAACGCCACCCGGCATTGGTGCGCACCACCACGTCGTCGTAGAACCCGATGCGCAGGTCGTGGGTCTTCTGGTCGACGAACACGAAGGTCTGCTGCGCGGTCGCCTCGTCACCGTCGAGCTCCAGCACCGGCTGGCTCGCGAGGTGGATCCCTCCGGGCGACGTCGCCGCCAGCTTCCGCAGGTCCTCGTGCCCGTCGAAGCTCCGGCCGAAGGCGAAGAACTGCCCGTCGGGCGTGAACAGATTCGCCCAGCCGTCGGCGTCGCGCCGGTCCATCGTGATGCAGTAGTTCGCCAGCAGCGTGTTGATCGCTTCGAGGTCGTCGGCGCGGGCCATCGCCGTCAGCCTGCGATCGGCCGGAAGCGCGGCACCGACATGTCGTCGCTCACGTGCTCCCACACGATCTCGACCCGGTCACCGATCCGCAAGGTGTCGACGTCGCAGTCGATGATGTTCACGATCATCCGGCTCCCCGCGCCCTGAGTGCCGTCGAGCTCGACGATGCCGGACGGCGTACGGCACGACGTCGTGCAGCATCCGCGCCAGCGGGTGGCGCACCACGGTGAACGCGTACACGGTGCCGGTGCCCGGCAGCTCGACCCACTCGACCTCGCGGTGTTGGCACACGAAGCAGAACGGTGGCGGCGGGAGCCGGAACGTGCCGCAGTTCGTGCAGCGCGGCGCGACGAGGCGGTCCTCCCTGGCGGCATCCCAGAACGGCCGGGTGGAGTCGTCGGCGTTGCTGTGCGGTCAGGATCGACGGGAACACGCCGCGGCTCGACTCGTGCTCATGACAGGCTCCTCGCGAGCAGGGTGCCGCTGACCGGCAGTGCGGCAGGACCACCGGTGACCAGCGCCACCTCGGCCCCATCGACCTGGTTGACCGCGGTGCCCCGTATCTGTTCGACCGCTTCGCGGACGTGCGTCATGCCGATGATGTACGCCTCCGACAGGTTCCCGCCGTGCGTGTTCACCGGGATCGTGCCGGTGCCGTACCGGATGTTGCCCTCGGCGACGAACGGCCCGCCCTCGCCGATCGGGCAGAAGCCGTAGTCCTCGAGCTGCATGATCACGAGCGGTGAGAAGTGGTCGTACAGCAGCGCGACGTCGACGTCGGCCGGCGTGATGCCCGCCATCTCGAAGAGGCGCTTCGCGACCGGGCGGTGCCCCGACGACGCGAACTCCTCGTCGGGCGCCTGGAAGTAGCGGAAGATCGCGGGCCCCCACCGGCCGGTCCCGCCGTGCGCCGACGACAGGATGTACGCCGGCGGCTGCTTGAGGTCCTTGGCCCGATCGGCCGACACCGTGATCACCGCCACCGCGCCGTCGGTCTCCTGCGTGTAGTCGAACAGGCACAGCGGATCGGAGATCATCCGGGCCGCGAAGTACTCGTCGAGCGACAGCGGCTTCGTCTGCAGCGCGGTCGCCGGCCGGCGGATCGCGTTCTCGCGCTGCGACATGGCGACCTCGGCGAAGTGCTCGCGCTTGGTGCCGTAGAGATGCATGTGCCGCTGCGTCAGCACCGAGAAGCTGTGGCCGGGCGACAGCAGTCCGGCGTTGGCGGTGAACGCCACGCTGGGCGACAGGCCACCTCCACCGCCGTAGGTGCTGCCACCCTCCGACATGGTCGCGTACGCGAGCACGCCGTCGACCTCGGAGCCGCCGAGCCGCCGGTGCAGTTGCTGCAGCGTCATGAGGCTGACGCACACGTTGGCCATCCCACCGTGAATGGCTGCGGCCCCGAGCCCGAGTGCCCCCGCGCACCCGCCGCCCCCCGACGTGAGGCTGGCCGCGAAGCGCACCTCGGGCACGCCGAGCACCGACGCCACCTCGGCGGGATCGCAGGCGAAGGAGTAGATGGCGAACCCGTCGAGGTCGTTGACGGTCAGGCCGGCGTCGTCGAGCGCCCGCAGGATCGCGGTGCACGCCATCGACATCTCGGTCTCGGGGTACGACTGCCCCCGCTTGTAGTACGGCGTCGCGCCGACCCCCACCACCGCGGCCTGATTCTTGATGCTCATGAAACTGAAAATACCCTTCTCAATTCCACGGCGTCAACAGCCGGACTCCGTGTCGTCAGACGGTGATGCCGAACACCGCGGCGGCGTTGTCGTGGACGATCGCCCGCAGCTCGTGCTCGGGGACGCCGTCGAACTGCTTCGCCACCGACTCGACCGAACGCGGGTGGACACCCTCCGTGTGCGGCCAGTCGTTCCCCCACATCAGGGAGGCGACCCCGGTGAACTCCCGGTTGTGGATCGCCACGGGATCGTCCATGAACGTGCACGCGGTCTGCCGGCACGATCATCGCGGTGCAGTGGGACTTCGACGGCTCCGGGACCTTCGGGTACGCGCACAACGACGTCGACGGATCGGCGCGGGAGGTGAAGCTGTCTACGACGCAGTCCTACGACGCGCCGGGAACCTACTTCGTGACCGCGCTGGTGCACTCGCACCGCGACGGAGACGCGTCGGCCACCTCGCGCCGCATCCCCAACTTGGGGCAGGTCCGCGTCGTCGTGTCCTGAGCGATCCCTACACTGCCGCCATGCCGACAACGCCACAGACGCGTGCGGGCGCGCTCAGCGAGAGCGAGATCTTGGCCGTCGCGCTGGAGATCATCGAGGAGCACGGGATCGACGGGCTCACCATGCGTGCGCTGTCGAGCCGACTCGGCGTCGCGCTCGGCGCGACGTACCACCACGTGAAGAACAAGGATGCGCTCCTCGTCCTCGTGGCCCGGTCGTTGTTCGATCGAGTCGAGATCCCGCCCCTCGACGACCCGCGCGACTGGCCCGACCAGGTGCGCGACGTGCTCCTCAGCCTGATCGACGTGTTCACCGGCCAGGCCGAGCTCGCGGCCTGGATCCTCCACCACTTCGAGGCGACCGCGCCGAGCCAGATCATGATCCGCATGCGCGGCATGCTGGCCAACGCCGGCTTCGGTCCCGACGCGACCGAGGAGGCGCTCAACCCGCTGTTCTTCTACGTGGCCGGCATGCTCGTCGGCGGGTTCACGAGCTACGGCGACGAATGGACGGCCCGGGAGTTGCGCCAGAACTTCGAACGTGGGCTCGACATCATCCTGACCGGCATCCGCGTCGACCTGCAGCCGTGACCGTGTACGTGATCTACGAAGGCGTCGTCACCGACCCGGAGCAGTACGAGCGCTACAAGACTGCGGCCGCGGCGTCGGTGACTGCCGCCGGTGGTCGCTACCTCGCGCGAGGTGGCGAGGTCGAGTCGCTCGAAGGCGCCGAGCCGGCTCGGGTGGTGATCCTGGAGTTCCCCGACCTCGCGATGGCATCCGCGTGGTACCACGGCGACCAGTACTCGAAGGCGCGGGTGTTGCGCGAACACGCGTGCGACGCCCGCATGTTCGTCGTCGACGGCGGGTCCTGACCGGACAACAGCGCGGCAAGAAAGGCTGACGCCCGCCGCGGTCTCACCGTCGCACTCCCGTCTGCGAGACTCGGGGGATGGACGAACTCGACCGCGCGCTCGCTGCCGCCCAGGAACGCTACGAGGACAAGCTCCGCGCGGAGGTGGACGAGAAGCTCCGGACCCAGGAGGCGATGGCCTGGTTCGGGCAGTGGGCGTACCAGGTCGGGATCCCCACTCTCACTCGGCTGTCGGAACGGCTGCTCGCGGCCGGGCACAAGGCGGTCGTCTCGGAGACGTCGGACCCGGCGGCCGAGGTGATCACCCAGCTCGTCCTCGCCTTCACGCAACAGAACGGCCCCGGAGAGTGCACCATCGAATTCCGGCGTGGTCAGGACCGGTCGGTCGCGGTGTTCTACGCGGTGAACGGAACCGAAGGCGCGGGCGGTCGGGTGGATCCCCCCGACACTGCGACGGTCGACCGATTCGTGCAGCGGTACATCATCGAGGCGCTCGAGGGGCCGCGTTGGTGAAGATGGTGAAGGGGCGCCCCCACCTGGGGTCGCGCTACCGTTGCACCGAGTACGACACTGCCGACAGGGGGCCGCGATGACGCGCAAGCTCGACTACCTGGTGTTCGACGCCGACAACCACATGTACGAGGCGACCGATGCGTTCACCAAGTACCTCCCCAAGGAGTTCGAGGGCGTCATCAAATACGTCGAGGTCAACGGCCGCACCAAGATCGCGGTCAAGAACAAGATCAGCGACTACATCCCGAACCCGACCTTCAACAAGGTCGCGCCTCCCGGGGCGCAGGAGCTCGAGTTCAAGCTGAAGAACCCCGACTCGATGACCGCGGCCGACAAGGAGCTCCAGCTCGCGCCCCCGCCGAAGTACATCGAGGCGCCGGACGCGTTCTTCGAGCCCGAGGCCCGCATCAGGATGATGGACGAGCAGGGCATCGACCGGGCGATGATGTGGCCGACGCTGGCGAGCCTCCTCGAGGAGCGCCTCACCGACGATCCCGTCACCACGCACGTCGTCGTCCACGCGCTCAACCAGTGGATGCACGAGCAGTGGACGTTCAACTTCGACAACCGCATCTTCGCCACCCCCGTCATCACGCTGCCGATCGTCGACCAGGCCATCGAGGAGCTCGAGTGGGTCGTCGAGCGCGGCGCCAAGGCGATCCTGGTGCGTCCCGCCCCCGTCCCCGACTTCAACGGACGCCGGCGTTCGTTTGCCCTCCCCGAGTTCGACCCCTTCTGGAAGAAGGTGGTCGAGGCCGACGTCGTCGTGGGCATGCACGCGTCCGACAGCGGCTTCCAGCGCTACGTGAACGAGTGGGAAGGGCACGACGGCGAGTTCCTGCCGTTCAACACCAAGTTGTCCGCCTTCTATCACCTCCTGCACGCCGACAACCGCATGATCAGCGACGTCGTGACGTCGATCATCGGCCACGGCCTGGCAACGCGGTTCCCGCAGCTGCGCATCATGCCGGTCGAGAACGGCAGCGCCTGGGTGCGCCCCCTGGTCGACAAGTTCCAGAAGGTCTACGCGCGCGTCCCCAAGGCGTTCGACGAGGACCCGATGGAAGCGTTCAAGCGCTGCATCTACGTCCACCCGTTCCACGAGGAGGACCCGATCGGCCTGGTGAAGCTCATCGGCGCCGACAACGTGCTCTTCGGGTCCGACTTCCCGCACCCCGAGGGCATGTACGACCCGATCGGCTTCGTCGACCAGCTCGACGGCCTCCCCGAGGACGACAAGGCCAAGGTCATGGGCGGCAACCTCAACCGCATCATGAAGGTGCCGGTCGCCGCCTGACGCCGAACCACCGAACCTGCGTCGCTACCGGCGAACTCTTCGCCTTGTCTTCGCCTCTGGCGACGCCGGTGCAGCTCGTCAGGCGGACGTGAACTTGCGGAGGCGGTCGATGCACTCGACCGTCAGCGCGGGAATCGTCTCGTAGCTGTTCCCGGCGTCGCCGCCGGCCTTGATCATCCGTTTCATGAGGAGCGCCGTTGCCGCCGCCTCCTTGTAACGGATGAGGCAGTGGAACCATTCGAGGTCGGCGGGTTCCGCGCCGGACTCGGCGACGTACGCGTCGAGCAGTGCGCCCGCCGTCGGCATGCCCGTCGGCCCCGGGTTGCTGGCCATCGGGTGCTTGGCCTCGTCGGTGAAGAACAGGAACCACGCGAGGTCGAGGCGCGGGTCGGACAGCGACCAGATCTCCCAGTCGATCAGCGCGCGACCGTCGGGCCGTCGCACAGCATGTTGCCGAGGCGGTAGTCACCGTGGCAGATGGCGTCGGGCAACGCCGCGGGCATGGTGGCGAACAGCAGCTCCTCGGCTTCGAGGTAGCGGGCGTTCATCCGCTCGTCGACGGTCTCGAACGCGCGGGTCCAGCGCTTGATCTCGTCCTCGAGCGACGTGCGCTTCTCGCCGCCGAGGCCGACCGCGTCGGGGTCGACCCGGTGCAGCGCCGCCAGCATCGCGGCGGCGGCCGAACGCCCGGTCGGGCACCAGCGGCATCACTTCGGCGGGCGGTGCGGCGAGGATCGGCTCCAGGCATTCGCCGGGGACGATGTTCATGGCGTGGAACGGCGACACCTCGGGCGGTGCGCCGTCGTCCTCGAAGTAGACGATCGGGACCCGCACGCCCGGCGCGCCCGTCGAGCGCGCGCATCAGGCGGGCCTGGCGGGCGACGTCGCGGTTGCGCACCGGCTCCAGCCCGGGCGGCGCCACCTTCAGCACGATGCGCTCACCCTCGGAAGGTCCGCCGGTGACCAGCGCGGTGAACGTGAGGCTCGACGCGCCGCCGGTGAGCGGCTGGACATCGGAGATGCTGCACCCCGGTGCCCAGGTCTGCGCGGCGGCGGTCGCCGCGCCGCGAGGTCGTCGAGGTCGAGTTCGGCGGGCATCGGTGGACGTCCTTGGATCGGAGCGGCGTAGGCCCGCGGATTCTGCCGACGGCCGGGTCCGGGTGCAACCACGCTGCCGTGAGCAAGCGGGACCGCAAGCAGATCGGGAATCTGAGCGGCTCGGCGATGACGGGTTGACCGTGGCGCGACGCTTGGGAGGCGACCCACGGCGAGAGGGGGGCGACCTATGAGAATCGAGTTCGACGTCGCCGGCACTCCTGCCGAGTTCTGGTGGAGCAGCGCCACGGGAAGGGTTGAGCTGCGCGTCGGCGACGACGCCATCCTGCTCGAGAGCCCACTTTGGCTCTCCACGCACTACCGGGCCGTCCGAACCATCCAGGTATGGCATGGCGGAGATGTTGAACACGTTGTCGAGCTGGTGAAGGTCAAGCCGAGGTTCAAAGCGGGGCCGTGCGCGTTCACGATCTCGGTCGACAGCACGGTGGTTGCGGAGGCCACCGGGATGTGAGTCGCGAGCCGTGTTGCCGAGCTGGCGCACGAGCCCCGGACGCTCGCTCGCGGCGCAATGACCCAAAGCAACGGCCGGACTGCGGCAAGCCGGCTGACGTTTCCCCGGTAGGCTCGGTCGGGTAGTGGCCTCGGCATGAGTGGCATGGCTGCGGGCGGCGAACGCCTGTCCCGTCTGGTCGAGCGAGTAGGTCGTGAGCACACGCTCGACGCGCTCGCCGGTCCCGCGAGCGAACGGGTGGCCCACGTGGTCGGCACCGGGACGGTGAAGGACGCGTTGTCCGGCACCTGGCTCGGGCATCCGCTGCACCCGCTGCTCACCGACCTGCCGATCGGGTTCTGGACGTCGGCCTTCACCCTCGACCTGCTCGGAGGACGGCACTCCCGGCGGGCGGCCACGCACCTCGTGGCATGGGGGGTCGTGACCGCCATCCCCACCGCGGTCAGCGGCGCGTCCGACTGGTCCGACACCGGTGGTGCGGCGTGCCGTGTGGGCCTGGTGCACGCGGCGGCGAACACCACCGCACTCGTGTGCTACGCCGCGTCGTGGGTCCAACGCCGGCGCGGTCGGCACTGGCACGGCGTCGCGCTCGGCCTCGCCGGCGCCACCGCCGCGACCGTCGGCGGCTTCCTCGGCGGGCACCTCCTGCAGACCTTGGGCGTCGGCGTCGACCGCACCGCGTTCCGTGCTCCGCCCGCCGACTGGACGCGCGTCGCCGCCGACCCGGAGATCACCGAGCAGCCCACCTGCGTCATGGCCGGCGACGCGCCCGTCATCGTGTTCCGGCACGCGGGCCGGGTCGTCGCGCTCGACGCGGACTGCCCGCATCGCGGCGCGCCGATGGCCGACGGCGCGCTCGACGGCGACGTCCTGACGTGCCCGTGGCACGGCAGCCAGTTCCACGTGCCCGACGGTGCACTCCTGCGCGGCCCGTCGGTCACCGTGCTCCCGGCGTACGACTGTCGCGTGGTCGACGGCGTCGTCGAGGTCCGTGCCGGGCGCTGATCCGCTCGCGTGGTCAAGCCCCGAGGGCGCGGCGGAACAGCTCCACCGTGTGGGTGCGGGCCTCGGCCCGGGTAAGGCCGGCGGCGTGCTGCAACCGGGTGCGCATGTGCGCGCCGACGACGGCCTGGATCGCGACGGCGTCGGCTTCCGGTTCGGCGAACGGGAACACCCCGTCCTCCTTCCCCTGGCGCAACAGCGCGACCAGTGGCGCGCGTTGCGCGTCGAGCCCGGCCAGCTGCACGTCCGCGTACCCTTGCGCGCTCGCCACCTCGGGTGAGGAGAGCACCACCGTGTGCCGGAGCCGGCGCGCGTCGTACACCACCGCGAGGTTCTGGTCGATCCAGGCCTCGAGGCCGGCGAGCGGCGTCGGCGCCGACGCGACCGCCGCGACCAGCGCTTCGCTCACCCGGTCGCTGTCGACGCGGTACATCTCGATGACCAGCTCGTCCTTCGACCGGAAGTGCCGGTAGAACGCACGGGTCGAGTAGCCGGTCTCGCGGAGCACGTCGTGGACGGATGTCTCCTTGGAGCCGTTGCGCTGGATGAGGTCGTACGCGGCGCGCATGATGGCATCGCGCTCGGCGCGGTACTTCTCCATGCGGGCGGGCGACACCTTCCGGGTGCGGGTGCCCGCCGGGCTCGGTGCCTCGCTGCTCATCCCCTCCACGATATGCGAACGGCGTTTTCGGTTTCGTGACGCCGGCGACGGGTGACCGTAGGCTCGCCTGATGGCCATGGAGGACGTCGACCTCACCGATCTCGACAACTTCGCGGACGGCTTCCCGCACCACCTCTTCGAGCGGCACCGGCGCGAAGCGCCGGTGTGGTGGCACGAACCGACCGACCACACCCCCGACGGCGAGGGCTTCTGGTCGGTCGCCACGTACGCCGAGACCCTCGAGGTGCTGCAGCGACCCGCTGGACGTACTCGTCGGAGACGCGGCGGCGACCGCCCGTACGGCGGCACGCTGATCCAGGACCTGCCCGGTGTCGGGCATCGTGCTCAACATGATGGACGACCCGCGCCACGCGCGGATCCGGCGCCTCGTGAGCAAGGGGCTCACCCCGATGACGGTGCGCGACCTGGAAGACGAGCTCCGGCGCCGGGCCGCGCGCGCTGCTCGACGCGGTGCCCGACGCCGAGCCGATCGACTTCCTCGTCGACGTCGCCGCCGAGCTGCCGATGCAGACGATCTGCATCCTGCTCGGTGTGCCCGAGGTCGGACCGCCACGATCTCTTCGCCGCCATCGAACCCGGCTTCGACTTCCGCGACCGGCAACGGCACCGAGCGCGAGCCGTCGACGCTTCGACATGCTCGCGTACGGCCGCGCGCTCATCGCCGAGAAGCGCGCCACCCCCGGCGACGACATGCTGTCGGTCGTGGTGCACGCGCGCGCTCGACGACGTCGAACCGCCGCGGCTCACCGACGACGAGCTCTACATGTTCTTCAGCCTGCTGTTCTCGGCCGGCAGCGAGACGACGCGCAACGCGATCGCCGGCGGCCTCGCGCGCGCTGATCGATCATCCCGAGCAGCTCGCGCGCGCTGCGCGACGACCCGGCGCGGATGCCCGGCGCGATCGAGGAGATCCTCCGCTGGACCACGCCGTCGCCGTCGAAGCGCCGCACCGCGACGGTGAGCACCGAGCTCGGCGGCCACACCATCGCGCCCGGCGACAAGGTCGTCGTGTGGGAGGGCTCGGCGAACCGCGACGAGCTCGCGTTCGAGCACGCGATGACGTTCGACATCACGCGCGACCCGAACCTCCACCTCGGCTTCGGCCACGGCCTCCACTTCTGCCTCGGCGCCAACCTCGCCCGGCTCGAGATGCGGGTGATGTACGACGAGCTGCTCCGGCGGTTCCGAGGCATCGAGGCGGCCGGTCCGATCGAGTGGACCCGCAGCAACCGGCACACCGGCATCCGGCACCAGCCCCTCGTCCTCACCCGCTGACCGCGGCGACTCCGGGTCTATCGTCGGGAGATGCACGACCTGCTGATCACGAACGGGCACCTCGTCGACGGCACCGGTGCACCGGCGACCGACGGCGACGTCGCCATCTCCGACGGCCGCATCACCGAGGTGGGGAAGGTCGAGGGACCCGCCTGCCGCACCATCGACGCCGACGGCCGGCTCGTCACCCCCGGCGTCGTCGACATCCACACGCACTACGACGGCCAGGCGTTCTGGGACGGCGACCTCTCACCGTCGTGCTGGCACGGTGTCACCACCGTCGTGATGGGCAACTGCTCCGTCGGCTTCGCGCCGTGCGCGCCGGAGTGCCGCGACTGGCTCATCGAGATGATGGAGAGCGTCGAGGACATCCCGTCGTCGGCGCTGCGCAGCGGCATCGACTGGTCGTGGGAGACGTTCCCCGAGTTCCTCGACGTGCTCGACCGTATCCCCCGCGCGATGGACGTCGGGACGCAGGTACCGCACGCCGCGGTACGCGGCTACGTGATGGGCGAGCGTGGTGCGGCCAACGAACCGGCGACACCTGACGACATCGTGGCCATGGCCGCGATCGTGCGCGACGCCATCCGCGCCGGCGCGCTCGGGTTCTCGACGTCGCGGACGATCCTCCACTACACCGGACCCGACCGCACCCCCATCGCCGGCACCTATGCCGGTGAGGACGAGCTGTTCGCGTTGGGTGACGCGCTCGGCGAGCTCGACGCGGGGCTGTTCGAGGTGGTGCCGTCGGGCGTCCTCGGCGAGCAGCTCGACACTTTGCCCGGCGAGCTCGACTGGATGCAGCGGCTGGCCGCGGGATCCAACGCCCGGTGTGCATGCTGGTCACCCAGAACAACGCTCGACCCGACGACTGGCGCGGAGTGTTGGACACCGCCGCTCGCGGCAGGCCGACGGTGCGCCGCTGTTCGTGCAGATCTCGGGTCGCCCCGGCGGCGCTCTGTTCGGTCTCGACACCACCTACCACCCGCTCGACCGGTGCCCATCGTTCGCGGCCCTGGCCGGTCTCACCCGCAACGAGAAGGTGGCCCGGCTGCGCGATCCCTCGGTACGCGCCGCGATCATGGCCGAGACGCCCGGCCCTGACCCGATGGGTGCGTTCCGGTGGGACCGCATGTTCGCGTTCACCGATCCGATCGACTACGAGCCGCCCTACGAGCTCTCGATCGCAGGACTGGCCGAGCGCGTGGGCACCACCCCCACCGAGTACGTCATCGACGCGACGATCGCCGATCCCGGCGTGCTGTTCATGTTGCACGTGAGCAACTACGCGGTACGGCGACGGCGACGCGTGCGGGAGATGCTCCTGCACCCGGCGACCGTCCTCGGGCTCGCCGATGGTGGCGCGCACGTTGCCACCATCTGCGACGCCAGCATGCCGACGACCATGCTCTCCCACTGGGCCCGCGATCGCTCACGCGGCGAACAGCTCCCCCTCGAATTCGTGGTCCGGCGTCAGACGTCCGAA
The DNA here is from genome assembly GCA_963725775.1 of uncultured Actinomycetes bacterium. Lineage (GTDB taxonomy): Bacteria > Actinomycetota > Acidimicrobiia > IMCC26256 > DASPTH01 > DASUAS01. The sequence goes on along the minus strand of CAVRZT010000002.1, from coordinate 113,150 downwards.
ACGGCGCGGATCTACGGGTTGCACGACCGCGGCGTCATCGCGCCGGGGATGCTCGCCGACCTCAACGTCGTCGACTTCGACCGGCTCGCGGTGCGCCGACCCGAAGTCGTCCACGACCTCCCCGGTGGCGCCCGCCGGCTGGTGCAGCGCGCCGACGGATACGTCGCAACCGTCAAACGCGGGGTCGTGACCCTCGAGGACGACGAGCTCACCGGCGAACGCCCCGGCCGCGTTGTACGTGGCGCAACGCGTCGACGCAACCACGCGGTCCCGCGGGGCCTGTCCACAGGCGGCGAGTCAGGTGCCGTGGGCGGCGTCCCAGGCGTTGATCGGGCTGTGGAGGGCGAGGCCGCCGTCGGCCTCGAGCACCTGACCGGTGACCCACGGGAGCGCATGCAACGCGAGCACCGCGTCGGCGATGTCGTCGGCGGTGCCCAGTCGGCCGAGCGACGTGCGGTGCGCGACGTCCTTCAGCCAGCCGGAGTCGACCGGCGCCCCACCGAGCATCGGCGTGGCCGTGACACCGGGGGCCACCGTGTTGACCCGGATCGCGGGCGCCCACTCGGCGGCGGCGATGCGCACGGTCATGCTCAGCGCCGCCTTCGAGGTGCAGTAGGCGCCCATGCTCCGGTCGACGAGCCGCGCGCTCACGCTCGAGATGGCGACGATCGAGGCCCCGAGCCCGTGCTCGGCGTAGTGGCGTGCCCACGACCGCATCACCAGCCACGGTCCGGTGACGTTGACCGCCATCACCCGGTCCCACTCCACCCGGTCGAGCTCGGTGAGGAGCCCCGAGTGACCGATCCCCGCGGTGACCGTGAGCTCGGTCGGCGCGGCCCCGAGCCGACCGAGCGTCGCCGCCCGCTGCCGCGTCGACCTGGGCTTCGTCGGTGACGTCGCACATGACGTCGGCGTCGCCCTTCACGTCCCAGACGACGACCTCACGACCGGCGCGGCGGTACCGCTCAGCGACCGCGGCGCCGATCCCCGACGCGCCCCCCACGACCACCGCTGCCCCACCGGTTTCCGCCACCATCCGGGCAACGTAACTCAGCGGGCGGCTTCCCGCCTGACGTCGTACCGCTCGAGGTAGCCGGCGAAGCGCTCGCCCAGCTCGTCGGCGTCGAGACCGAACTCGGCGACGTCGTAGGTGTGTGCACCGAACTGGCCCTTCGGGTGCGCGTCGACGTAGTCGGCGATCGCCCGGATCCCCACCGCATCGAGCTCGTCACCGCACGCCGCGTAGATCGACGCCACCGTGCCGGTCGGGTCGGTCACGAGATCCGCGTACTGGACGTCGACAATGGTGCGGTCCGGGTGCGCGTCGCGGAACGTGTCCACGCGACGGATCGACTCCTCGAGCATGGCCGGCCAGTGGTCGGCGATGTACGCACGATGGTCGAAGTCGGTGAACGTCGACGACAGCGTGCTGATGAGGCTGCACACCGACGCGGTGAGCACCACCGGATCGCGGTGCAACAACACGAGGTGCGCGTCGGGATAGACCGCCGTGAGATGCTCCAGCGCGATCGCGTGGTGCGGGCTCTTCAGCGTCCACCGACCGCGCACCCCCCCACTCTGCAGGATCTGCAGCACCGACTTGTGGTACTCGTACGCGGATCGCTGGTCGACCTCCATGAGCCACCGGTCGTAGCCGGGCACGTTGGCGACCGCCTCGTAGGTCAGGCTCTTGAAGTCCTGCGCCATCGCGGTGATGCACTCGGTCGCCTCGTCGGCCTGTTCGTGGTGCACCACCTCGATCTTCGGGTTGATCTGCGCCAGCATCGCGTTGCTGGCGTGCACCGCGTCGACGCGCGGCCCGGCGCGGTGCGTGGCGGGCGTGGGTGGCGGGACGCTGTCGCCCGCCTCCCACATCAGCAGGCCGCGGTTGCGCGGGTCCTGGTCGAACAGACGGCTGAGCAGCGTCGTACCGGCGCGGAACATGCCGATCACGACGATCGGCCGCTCGATGCGCTCGTCGACCACTTCGGGGTGGGTCGCGATCCAGTCGACCACCTTCAACCGGTTCGACAACGAGCCCACGAGCATGCCCGGGAACGCGGCATCGCCCAGGTCGTTGAGGTGCGCGTCACGCTCGAGCGACTCGCACAGGGCGGCGAGCCCCTCGCGGAAGTCGTCGGGTCCGAAGTCGTCCAGCCCGGTCGCCGCGCGCGCCTCGGCCAGGAGTGCCTCTGGCTGGAGGTCGGTCATCCGGCCCGCACGTTCACCACCGTGCGACCACTCGTCCGACGGTGGTCGTGGTCGTCGAGCGCCTGCGCGACCTCGTCCATGCTGATCACGCGGCCGATGTACGGGCGGATCTTGCCTGCGCTCACCAGCTCGCACAGCGCGGCGTGTACCGCGCGGCCGACGGCCGGCGGGAACGTGTTGAGACCGAAGCGTCGCATCTCCACCGGCATGTCGTTGTAGCCCATCATCACGCCCATGATCGTGAAGTTGCCCATCGACACCTTGCGGAGCGGACGCCCGGTGAGCCCCGACTCAGGATCGTCGTTGAAGCCGACCGGTACGTACCGACCCTCGCGGGCCATGCACGTCCAGATGGTCTCGGTGCCCTCGCCGCCGACCATGTCGACGCACACGTCGGCGCCGTGCGTGTCGGTGAGCGCCATCACCCGGTCGAACACGTCCTCGGCCTGGTAGTCGATCGGCTCGGCGCCGAGGCCCTTGCAGACCTGGGCCTTCGCGGCGCCGCCTGCGACGGCGATCACGTTCGCACCGGCCGCGGTCCCCAGCTGGATCATCGCGGTGCCGACCGCGCTGGCGCCGCCGACCACCAGCAGCGTCTCGCCGGCCTGCAACCGCGCGCGCATGTTCACCGCGAGGTAGCCCGTGTGGAACGGCAACGTGAACGCGGCGGCCTCGAGGTCGTCGAGCTCGGCCGGTGCGTCGAACACCCCGTTCACCGTCGCGAGCGCGAAGTCGGCGACGCCGCCGAACGACTGGTTGGTGCTGGCGACGACCCGCCGGCCGATCCACTCCTCGGCGCCGGGACCGGCCTGCTCGACGACACCGCACACGTCCATGCCGATGGTGAACGGCACCTGGCCCATCACGCTGGCGACGGTCCCGCGGCACCGCGCGATGTCACCGAAGTTCAACGACGCCGCCGACACGGTGACGAGCACCTCACCGGGTCCGGGCTCGGGCACCGGGATGTCCTGGAGCTCCAGCGCCTCCAACGGCGCGGCGTGTCGCACGACTCGAACTGCTCGCATCTCGGTCTCCGGACGGGTGGGTGGACGGACGACCGCGGAGCGTATGAAGCACCCCTCCTTATGTCAACCCGGACGGCCGGTGCCAGCGCGGTCAGAACGCGGAGCGGTGGTGGCCACCGTCCACCTCGAGCCAGGCGCCGTTCACGTAGCCGGCCTGGTCGGAACACAGGTAGACGATCGTCGAGGCGATCTCGGACGGCTCACCCATCCGCGCCGCCGGGACGCCCGCGGTGTCGATCATGAACTCACGCCGCCCGGCCTCGGTGGTGATGCCGAGGTTCTGCTCCAGGTACTGGTAGGCGTTGTCGGTGGCGATCCATCCCGGCGCGACGGTGTTCACCGTGATGCCGTCGCGGGCGTACTCGTCGGCGACCGTCTTGAGCAGCCCGATGGTCGAGGGTCGGGTGGCGTTGGCGATGACGTGGTGGATGTGCCCGACCGGCTCCTTGGCCGTCGCCGAACCGATGTGCACGAAGCGACCCCACTGCGCCGCCCGCATCGAAGGCAGCACCGCGTGCAGCAGGTAGATCTGACTCATCGTGTAGCTGCGAAACGACTCGACGTAGTGCTCGAGGTCGGTGATGTCGGCGAAGTCACCCGGGATGTTGAACTTCGTCTGCCCGATCACGATGAGCGGCGCGCCGAGCTCGTCGGTCACCTGGCGCACCGCGTCATCGACGTCGTCGGCGTTCGTGATATCGGCGGCCACGCCCATCGCGGTACCGCCCTTCGCCACGATGCCGTCGACCGCGACGTCGATGTCGGCCTGTGTGCGCGCGACGATCGCGACCCGGCAGCCCTCCGCGGCGAGCATCTCGGCAGCCAGGCGCCCCATCCCCCGGCTCCCGCCGGTGACGAACGTGGTCCGGCCCGAGATTCCCAGATCCATGTCGCCGACGGTACGACCGACTTGACGGAAGGGTCAACTCTTGCCGTTCCACCGCGCGGATAGCGTCGCCGCATGACCCGCACCGACGACACCCCCGTCCCCGACTATCCCGGGCTCCTGCGCCTCGACGGCAGACGCTTCGTGGTGCTCGGTGCCGGCCAGGGCATCGGCCGCCAGGCGTCCCACGCGTTGGCGTCGGTCGGCGCGCGGCTCGCCTGCGTCGACCAGGAGCCCGACCTGGCCACCGACATCGCCGGCGAGGTCGACGCCGTACCGCTCTCCGGGAATGCGTACGACCGCGCCGACATGGAGCGCATGTTCGACGACGCCGGCCGTGCGCTCGGGGGGATCGACGGCGTCGTCGACATCATCGGCATGGCCCGCTACGCCGACATCACCGAGCTCACCGACGAGGACTGGGACTGGCACTTCGACATCGTGTTGCGCCACGCGTTCCTCGCGATGCAGTACGCGGGGCGTGCCATGCAGGCGCACGGCGGCGCGATGGTGTTCGTGGCGTCGGTCTCGGGGATCACGTCGGCGCCGAGGCACTCGGCGTACGGCGCGGCCAAGGCCGGACTCATGTCACTGGTGCGCACCGGCGCGGTCGAGCTCGGGCCGTTCGGGATCCGGGTGAACGCCGTCGCACCCGGCGTCGTGTGGACGCCGCGGGTCTCCGCCTTCCTGGGCGAGGAAGGCCGCGAGCGCAACATCGCCAACACTCCGCTCCGCCGCGTCGCACAGCCGGCCGACATCGCCGCCGCGCTCCTCTTCCTCGCGTCGGACCTCGCGGGCTACGTGACCGGTCAGACCCTCTCGGTCGACGGTGGCGTGGGGGCGAAGTTCCCGTACCCGACGGCCGACCTGTGACGGCGGGGATCCCTGCGGACCCGTTCGTCCGCGGCTGCGCGTGGTCCGGCACCGACGACTTCCCGTACCCGCGCGCCGACCCCGCCGATCTGGATCGGTTGCCCGGCGACACCGTGGCGTCCGCCCGGCTCCCCGTCGGCGTGCGCCTGGAGCTCGTCGGCGACGCCGAGGTCGTCGAGCTCGACTACGAGACCCGGACCGACGACTTCGGCTACCGCGGTGAGGGCGCCGGCACCGGGTTCACCGTCGTGCACGCCGGCGAGGCCGTCGCCGACCTCCCCGCCCGGCTCGGCCCGGGGACCGCCCGCTTGGACCTCGAAGCCCTCACGACGCGTCGGTCCGAGGAGCCCGTGCTCGTGTACCTGCCGGAAGGCATGCGACCGATCGTGCGGGCAGTCGCGCGCGTTCGGCGGCACGATCGAACCCGCGCCCGCGCAGCCCCGCTGGCTCGCGTACGGCGACTCGATCGTGGAGGGGTGGATCGCTTCCGGACCGGTCGGCGCGTGGCCCGCGGTGGCGGGGCGGCACTACGGCCTCGACGCGGTGAACCTCGGATACGCCGGATCCGCCCGGGGCGAGATCCCGTCGGCCGAGCAGCTCGCCGCGCTCGACGCCGACGTCATCTCGATCTCGCACGGCACCAACTGCTGGAGCCGCATCCCGTTCTCGACCGCGATGTTCCGCGCCCAGACCGAGGCGTTCCTCGACCTGGTGCGCGCCGGTCATCCCGACACCCCGATCGTGGTGACCAGCCCGATCCTGCGCCCCGACGCCGAGGGCACACCCAACCGGCTCGGCGCGACGCTCACCGACCTGCGCGGCGCGATGGAGGACGTCGCGGCCGAGCGCATCGCGCGACGGGGACGCGGCGCTCACGCTCGTCGCCGGCGGCGATCTGATCTCGGCCGACGACCTGCCCGACGGGATCCATCCCGGCGATCACGGCCACCGGATCCTCGCCGCCGCGTTCGGCAGCGCCGTCGCGCGGGCACGGGCGACACGCTGAGGGCGACGGACGTACGCTCGCCCGCATGACCACCATCTCGGAAGCGTTCGCACTCGACGGCCAGGTCGCCATCGTCACCGGCGCCGGGCGTGGTCTCGGGCGCGCCATCTCCAGTCGGTTCGCCGAGGCAGGCGCGACCGTGGTGTGCGCCGACATCGTCGAGTCCACGGCGAAGGACACCGCGACGCTGATCACCGACGCGGGCGGCCGCGCCACGCGGCGCCGCGCTCGACGTCACCCGGCGCACCGACGTCGACGAGCTCGTCGCCGCGACCGTTGCCGAGCACGGCCACCTCGACGTGATGGTCAACAACGCCGCGATCATCGTCGACGGCATGGTCCTCGACACCCCCGAAGAGGACCTCGACCGCGTGCTGGCGGTGAACTTCAAGGGCGTGTTCTTCGGGTGCCAGGCCGCCGGCCGGGTCATGGTGGGACAGGAGTCCGGTTCCATCATCAACCTCGCCTCGGGCGCCATCGACATGCCGACCCCGTCACTCGTGTGTTACTCGACGGCCAAGGCTGCGGTCGCCCAGCTGTCGCGCACGCTGGCGATGGAGCTCGCACCGCATCACGTGCGGGTGAACGCGATCGCGCCGGGGTGGATCGACACCCCGATGAACGAGCGACACTCGATTCGCCCCGACGGCACCCTCGACGTCGAGAAGCAGCGCGAATACATCGAGATGCGATCCAAGCTGTCGCCCATGGGCATCCCCGGCGAACCCGACGACATCGCGTTCGCCGCGCTCTACCTCGCGTCACCGGCCGCCCGGTTCGTGACCGGCATCGTGATGCGGCCCAACGGCGGCTCCACCATGCCCTGGTGACGGCAGCGGTTCCGCCCCCGACCGTCATCGGTCCAATCGTCGGCGCGAATCCCCCGTCGGGCGCACCCCGGGTCGACGTCGCCGCGCACGGCTACGTCGTCGAGGAGCTCTGGCTCGACGGCACGCTCCGCGGCCATCAGCTGCGGACCGGTACAGAGGCCACCGTCGACGGGCGTTGGGAGGTCGAGCCGTACGGCGAGGCGCCGTACCGCACCCGCATGCTCGTCGTGCGCCCCGAGCGCGCCGACCGGTTCAACGGCACCGTCGTCGTGCACTGGCAGAACGTCTCCGCCGGGTTCGAACAGCCCGCGCCGTCCGACGGCGAGGTCTTCGAGGGCTACGCCTGGGTCGGCGTGAGCGCGCAGGAGGTCGGCCTGTACGGCCACCCGCCGGGGATGGACCGGCTCCGCTCCCGCCGCGCGCTCCCACTCCTCGAGCACGACCCCGAGCGCTACGCCTCGCTGCATCACCCCGGCGACCAGGGCGCGTTCGACATCTTCCTCCAGGCCGGCCTCGCGGTCGGCCCGGCGCGGTCGACCTCGATCGATCCGCTCGGCGGGCTCGACGTGCAACGGGTCGTGGCGGCGGGCGGCTCGCAGTCGGCGATGCGACTCGTCACCTTCGTCAACGCGTTCCACCGCGACGCTCCGGTGTTCGATGCGTTCCTGCTCTCGGTGTGGGAGGGACGCGCGCCCCGACCCGAAGAAGGCGCGATCGCGATGGGTGTCCGCACCGCGATCCGCACCGACCTCGACGTGCCGATCGTCGTGGTGAACAGCGAGTTCGAGACCTCCCATCTCATCGGGCTCGACGTCGAGGACACCGAGCACCTCCGGATCTGGGAGGTCGCGGGCACGCCGCACGGTGTGGCCCGCACACGCGACGACCAGCCCGACGCGCGCGGTCGGATCGTCAACCGGCTGAGCATCCAGCCGATCCACGAAGCCGCGCTCCGCGGCGTGCACCACTGGCTCGCGTCCGGCACCCCGGTGCCGTCACAACCGCGCATCGAGATCGAGCCGGGCCGGCCGGCGGCCATCCGCCGCGACGACGCCGGGAACGCGGTCGGCGGGATCCGGCTGCCCGAGCTCGACGCGCCGACGTGTGCGTACCGGGGCGCCGCGTTCGGTACCGGACGCGCACCACTGTTCGGGGCGGCGCGGCCGTTCACCGACGAGGAGCTGCGGGCCCGCTATCCCGACCGCGCGACCTACACCGCGCGCTGGTGCAGCGCGGTCGATCGGCTCGTCACCGCAGGCGCGCTGCGCCCTGAGGACGCGCCGGCCATGAAGGAGCGAGCCCGCGACGTGGTGCTGCCGATCGCGTGACCGGCTGCGGTCACCGCAGGATCTCGACCATGAGCACCCAGGCGTTGGTGAGCGCGCCCAGATAGGCCGCCACGATGGCCGCGGGCCACCAGTACAGACCGCCGCCCTCCGTCGCGAGGAGGCTCACCGCCGCGACCCCGAGCAGCAGCGGTGCGCCCAACCCGAGCGTCCGCCGAACCTGGACCGACGACCTCGGTGGTCCGTGCTCGCTCGACGACGCGACTTGCGATGCCGCGCCGATCTGCAATCGGAACGTCACCGAGAACACGAACACCGCGATCACCAGCAGCTCGATGCTCAGCGCCGCGCGGGACTGGTGCGGGATGAGCACCGCGGTCGACGCCACCAGCACACTGCCGAGCGCGATCACCGCTTCGAGCGCGCGGTTGACCAGCTGCCGGGACCCGATGACGTCCTTGAGGTTGATCGACAACCCGACGAACACCAGCCCGAGCAGCGCGGCCGACGCACCGAGCTGCGCCAGGGCGAAGTCCGTCCACTGCTCGGGGTGGTACGTCGACATGCCGTGGCACCGTACCGCGGTGGGGTCAGAGGAAGCGTCCGTTCCAGACCATGGAGGCGACGGCCGCGGCCACGAGCGCGATCACGCCCACGCCCACGCCGATGAAACCAGCGCAGGATCTCGGTCTGCTCCTCGTGGTATCCGACCCGGCCTGGATGTCGTCGTACACCTGCGACAGCTCGCCGGCCGACGACGCCTCGAACGCGGCGCCACCCGCGACCGCGGCGACGTTCTCCATCGTGGTCGGGTCCGGCGCCGCCGACACGGTGGTGCCGTCGAGCGTGATGGTCCCGCCGCTGTGCCATAGGCGATCGTGGTGACCGACACGTCGGCGTCGGCCGCGGCCTGGGCCGTCCCGTCGTCCCCGGTGCGTGCTGCACCGGTGGTGACGCCCAGGGTGCGCGCCCGGGGTACGAGCGGGCCCAGAGCCGGGTCAGACGTCCGCGAGAGTCGTGCGACGTAGCCTCACGCCCCATGACCACTGAGACGCACTTCGACCGCGACGCGCTGCTCGCCAAGGGCAGCGAGCGCGCCGGCGGTCTCACGGAGTTGGGGCCCGGCGAGTTCGTCGAGGGACTCGACCGCTTCGTCGAATCGCTGAACCGCGACGGCAGGCTCAATGACATCGGTCGCTACATCGCCGAGGAGCGCATCCTGCTCCACGTGAACAACCGCCTGCGGTACGTGCGCGACCGCGAGCGGTATCCCGGGATCGCGCAGGTCGAGATCGTGAAACCGGTGTTCATCGTGGGTCTCCCGCGCACGGGCACGACGATTCTGCACGACATCCTCAACCAGGACCCGGCCAACCGCGCGCCGCTCACGTGGGAGCTGATGTTCCCGTCGCCGCCGCCCGAAGCCGCGGTCGGCAACGACGATCCGCGCGTCGAGGCGTGTCAGGCGACGATCCCGGCCGGCGACATGCAGTCCGAGATGTTCAAGGCAATGCACCCGATGGGGGCGACCCTCTCCCAGGAGTGCGTCGTGATGATGGGCGAGACGATGTGCACGCCGCTGTTCCACAACCAATTGCGCGTCCCGACCTACGAGGACTGGGTCGACACCGGCGCCGACTGGTCGGCGGTCTACGACTTCCACCGCATGCAGCTCCAGCACCTGTGGTGGCACAAGCCGGGCGACCGCTGGATGCTCAAGACCGGCGCCCACATGTGGGGCCTCGCGCAGCTGCTCGAGACCTACCCCGACGCGCGGATCGTGTTCACGCACCGCGACCCGGTGAAATCACTCACCTCGTACGCCAGCCTCACCGCGCTCGTGCGGTCGCGCGGGAGCGACGACGTCGATCCGTTCGAGATCGCCACCGACTGGTCGGCCCGCCTGAAGATGATGCTCGAGCGGACGATGGCGGTGCGCGCTGCCCGCGAGTATCCGGACGCGGTGTTCTACGACATGTACTTCACCGATTTCGTCGCCGATCAGTTCGCCGAGATCGAGAAGATCTACGACGCGCTCGAACTGCCGATGTCGGCCGCGGGCGCCGAGGCCATGCGCGCGTACATCGCGGATCATCCGAAGGGGAAGGACGGCATCCACCGGTACCGGCCCGAGGAGTACGGCGTCGATCCCGCGACCGTGCGCCGGGAGTTCGCTCCCTATATCGAACGCTTCGGGCTCGTGCCCGAAGCCGGCGACGGAGACCTGGCATGACCGACGTCCCGACCACCATGCGCGCCTGGCGCACCCACGAGTACGGCGAGCCGGTCGACGTGCTGAAGCTCGACACCGTCGACGTCCCCGTGCCCGGACCGGGCGAGGTGCTGGTGCGCGCGCTCGCGATCCCGTTCAACCTGAACGACCTCGAGCGCATCAACGGCGGCAACATGATGGTGCGCCCCGACCTGCCGTACGCGCCGGGTATGGAGACCATGGGCATCGTCGTCGCGTGCGGCGAGGGCACCGAGGCACTCGTCGGCGAGCGGGTGGTCGCGATCACGCAGCAGGCCCACGGTGGCTTCGCCGAGTACGCGATCTGCCCGGCGATCTCGACCTTCGCGATGCCCGACGACATCCCGCTCCCCGACGCCGCTGCGCTGTTCTTCCCGTTCCATCTCGCCTGGCTCGGGCTCTACGACCGGGCCGGCCTCCAGGCCGGCCAGACCGTGTTGATCCACGCGGCGGCGGGGGGCGCCGGATCGGCCGCCATCCAGCTCGCGGTCGACCGCGGCGCGCAGGTGATCGCCACCGTCGGCGCCGACGAGAAGATCCCGCTCTGCCGCGACCTGGGTGCGCAGACGGTCGTGAACTACCGGACCGCCGAGTTCGCGCCGGTGTGCCTCGAGCAGACCGGGGGCAGGGGCGTCGACGTCGTGTACGACAACGTCGGCGCCGCGGTGATGGAGGACTCGTTCAAGGCGCTGGCCTACAACGGGCACTACCTGATGATGGGCTTCGCGTCCGACAAGACCGTGGTCGACGAGGCGTCGATCGTGCCCCGTCGCATCGCGCTCGGGAACTTCAAGCTGTGCGGGGTGATGCTGTCGTACGCCGACGCCGACCGCCAGAAGATGATGAAGGATCTCCTCGGCTGGAACCTGCCGTCCGACGCGCTCGGGGCCGAGATCACCCGCGGTGTGGTCGATCTGGTCCGCGCGGGTCGCGTGCGCGCCGTGGTCGGCGAGGTGGTCGGATTCGACGACGTGCCGGCCGCCATCACCCGGATGGCCAATCGTGAGACCGTCGGGCGCGTGATCGTGAAGCTCTGGAACGACTGAACGCCGTCGGTCGGCCTAGGAGCGACCCCGGCCCTTGTTCTTGCGCGCCTTCGCCTTCTGCTTCTTCCCCGGAGGACCCTCGGGACTCCCCTGCGGAGTCGTGCTGCTACCCGGCTTCTTCAGTTTGGCCATGCTCCGGAGACTACGGGCTCCCGGCGCGGATCTCGGACGGGGTTGCACAATCTCCGCCCGGGTATCTACCAGGGACCTGCGCGCACCCGCTGCCGCTTCCGTCGAACCGCGCAAAGCGAGGACCCATGCCCGACGACGTCGCCCGCCCCACCGGATCCACCACCGACACCGGCTCACCCGCTCCCAGCGACCGCAATTCGCTGACCGTCGGGCCCAACGGCCCGATCCTGCTCCACGACGTGCACTTCCTGAACCAGATGGCGCACTTCAACCGGGAGCGGGTGCCCGAGCGCAACGTGCACGCCAAGGGCGGTGGCGCGTTCGGCACGTTCCTCTGCACCGCCGACATGGGCGACCACACCAAGGCGGCGCTGTTCCAGCGGGGCAGCTCGGTCGAGATGCTCGCCCGCTTCTCGACCGTCGCCAGTGAGCAGGGCAGCCCCGACACCTGGCGCGACCCCCGTGGCTTCGCGCTCAAGTTCTACACGCCCGAGGGCAACTACGACCTCGTCGGCAACAACACGCCGGTGTTCTTCATCCGCGACACGATGAAGTTCCCGCACTTCATCCGTTCGCAGAAGCGGCGTGGCACCGGCCTGCGCGACAACGACATGCAGTGGGACTTCTGGACGCTCAACCCCGAGTCCGCGCACCAGGTGACCTATCTCATGGCGACCGCGGCATCCCGCGCAGCTGGCGGTTCATGAACGGGTACGGCTCGCACACCTACATGTGGATCAACGCGGCCGGCAAGAAGACCTGGGTGAAGTACCACTTCCATTCCGACCAGGGGGTCGAAGGCCTGAGCGACGACGACGCGTCGATCATCGCCGGCGAAGACGCCGACTTCCACCGTCGCGACCTGTTCGAGTCGATCGCATCGGGCGACGCGCCGAGCTGGACCCTCCACGTGCAGCTCATGCCCTACGAGGACGCCACCACGTACCGGATCAACCCGTTCGACCTGACCAAGATCTGGCCGCACTCCGACTACCCGTTGGTCGAGGTCGGCCGCATGACCCTCGACCGCAACTACGAGAACTTCTTCGCCGAGATCGAGCAGGCCGCGTTCGAGCCGTCGGCGCTCGTCCCCGGCATCGGCTTCTCCCCCGACAAGATGCTCCTCGGTCGCGCGTTCGCGTACGCCGACACCCACCGGTACCGCATCGGGGTCAACTACCACCAGCTCCCGGTGAACCAGCCCAAGGCCGTCACCGAGCACAACACGTACACCTTCGACGGCGCCATGGCCTTCGAGCACACGGGCGACGAGCCGGTGTACGCGCCGAACTCCTTCGGGCGGGGCTACGCCGACGAGACCGGCGTCGTCGACGACAGCTGGGAGTCCGACGGCGAGATGGTCCGCGAGGCCTACACGCTGAGGGCGGACGACGACGACTGGTCGCAGCCGGGCGCCCTCGTCCGCGAGGTGTTCGACGACGAGCAGCGCGACCGGTTCGTCCACACGGTGGCCAGCCACCTGCTGGCCGACGTGTCCGGCGACGTGCTCGCGCGGGCGTTCGAGTACTGGCGCAACGTCGACGAAGACTCCGGCAAGCGAATCGAGGTCCTCGTGCGCGGTGGCGACAACTCCGACACGCCGGGTGCCGACGCGCCGTCGGCCGCGCAACGGGCCGAGGCGAACGCCCACCGCGAGGCGCGGTGACCGACGACGTTCCCTGCGCCACCCCTGATCTGTCACACTGCAGGCCTTGACCGTTCCGACGAACAGCCTTTCGTGGACGGTCGGGTGCTCCCTCACGTTCGACGTCACGGAACCGGTCCGCCTCGCGCTCCAGATCGCGCCGGCCACGTCGGCCGGCACCATCAGCGCGGAACAGCTCGACCTCGCCCTCGATCCCGGCGGCGCGGTGTCGGTGGTCGAGGTCGCGGTCGAGCACGGGGGCCGGATCCACGTCGTCAACGCCGAGACCGGCACCTTGTCGCTGGCCTACTCGGCGACGATCACGCCCGCCTCGACCCCGACGCACGCGGATGCCGCGGAGCACCCGACGATCTCGCGGGCGGCGATCGAAGGGATCCGGCCCAGCCGGTTCTGCCCCTCCGACGCGCTGGCCGGGTTCGCGGTCACGGAATTCGGTGACGCGGTCCACGAGCCACCGGGACACGTGGCGTCGCGCGTCGCCGCGTGGGTGTTCGAGCGGCTCGCGTACGTGTCGGGCGCGAGCGACGCCCTCGACACCGCGATCGACACGCTCGTCGCGGGGAGCGGGGTCTGTCGCGACTACGCCCACCTGACGATTGCGCTCTGCCGCGCCCTCGGGGTGCCCGCGCGCCTCGCCGCCGTCTATGCCCCCGGGATCTCGCCCATGGACTTCCACGCGGTCGCGGAGGTGCTCACCCCCGCGGGTTGGCAGGTGTTCGACGCGACCCGTCTCGCACCCCGAACGACCCTGATCCGGATCGCCACCGGTCGCGACGCGGCCGACACCGCGTTCGCCGACACCCTGCGCGGCGCGGCCGAGCTCGTCGCCAGCGACGTCTACGCGTCGACCGATGGGGGGCTCCCCGACGACGACCACGTGGGTCCGGTCGCGTTGCCGTAGGTGCCGGCGTCGATGACGCCGGATCAGGAACCGAGCTTCGGTTGCGGCGCGGTGCTCACCAGGTAGGCGCCGTAGCCCCGGTTGGGGCTGGTCAGGCCGAGGCGGTCCTGCAACTCCGGTGACAGCGTGCGCCGCGCGTCGGGCGGGATGATCTGCCACCAGTTCGCCTGCAGGCGGAGGTACCCGCGGCGGTAGAACGCGAACAGCATCACCCGCTCGCGGTCGGTGCTCGTGTTCTCCCCCGACGTGTGCCACATGCGCCCGTGCATGATGATCGCCGATCCGGCTCCGGCCTCGAACGACCGCATCCCGGCCTTCGGGTCGGCGGGCACCTCCGAGAACCGGGTGTACCGGTGGCTCCCGGGGAGGTACCGCGTCGCACCGTTGCCCTCGTCGACATCGTCGAGACACCAGATGACGTTGAGGCACGTCAGCTCGGGCCACGGCTCGGGCATGATCGTCGACTGGTCGCAGTGCGCGTTCATCGACCCGCTGCCCGGCAACGCGTTGTTCCCGGTGAAGTTCGAGAGGACCCAGTCGTCGGTGAGCAGCCCACCGACGTACGGGATCGCGCCCGGGTGCATGGCCAGGTCGGCGAACACCGGGTCGTACGCCAGGAGATCGGGGCTGCGCACGTTGCGCCCACCCGGGTCGAGGGCCTCCATCACCGTCGGGTACCCACCCGCGGCCGCCTGCTCCGACGCCGCCACCGTCGCGGCACGCGCCACGGCCACCGCGTCGCGGCCGAGGAGCCCGGGCAGCACGCAGAACCCCTCCTCGTGCACCCGGGCGAGCAGGGCGGGATCGGCCGCCACCGTGCGGGGGTCGACGCCGCCGATCCCCGGCTTGTGCTGGAAGCGAGAGGTCGCCGTCATGAGTGGACCATCATGCCGCGGGCCGCACTGAGACGCCGGGCACACCGGGAACCGGATGGCGACCGGCTTCGTTCATGCTCCGAACGTTCCGACCCGCGCCCGCGGGTCCCGAGGAGGGAACCACTCCATGCCCGTCGTACTCGACGACCCGCCGCGCCCGACCCGCGAGATCGGCCTCGACCCCACGCTCCCTGCGGCGCCCGAGGTCACCGTCCGCATCGTGACCCAGGAGGCGGCGGTGGCACGCCGGCGGCGGCTGCCGCGTCCCGGCAACGTGCTCTCGACCCTGGTGGCCCTCGCGCTCACGGTCGCGCTCCTCCTCGTCGTCGGTCTCGTGACCGGCTTCCTCCACGTCGGCAACCCGTTCGCGACGACGAGCATCGATCGTTCGCCACCGGCGGTGCTCAAGGAGCTCACCAACCTGTCGACGTACTCCGCGGCACAAGGTCGCTACGAGCAGACCATCGACGTGGAGGACGACGTCTCGATCCTCCCCTCGTTCCTCGCCGGTGAGCACACCGTGTTCCTCGCGCAGGGGTCGGTGGACGCACGGGTCGACTTCTCGGGCCTGGCGACCGACGCGATCCAGGTGCGCGGCGACCACGCCGTCACCGTGACCCTGCCCCGACCCACCCTCGGCAAGGCCGTCATCGACATGGACGCCAGCCGCGTGGCGAGCCACGACCGCGGCCTCCTCAACCGCGTCGGCGCCGTGTTCAGCGACAACCCGAACGGCGAGCAGCGTTTCTACGACGCTGGCGCAGAAGAAGCTGGGGGCCGCCGCGAAGCACGGCGACCTCGTGCAACGGGCTGAGGCCAACACCACCGACATGCTGCAGGGCCTCCTCGGCAAGGTCGGGTTCACCGACGTCCAGGTGAACTTCGTGGCGAGTCCGTCCGAGTAGGGTCGGCGCCGCATGACGGCGCACCTGCACGAGGCGGCGCCCGCCGCGGCGGACGGCGCGCCCGGGCGCGATGACCGCCGCACCTGGCTGGTCGTGCACCTGTGCACGCTGGTCGCCGCGGTGCCGCTCCTGTTCTGGATCAACCGCAATCAGTGGTTCGCGGGCGACGAGTGGCAGGTCATCACGACCAACGGTCTCGGGTCGAGCCCGCAGCACGCCAGCGACTTCGCGCCCCACTTCGAGCACTGGACGACCCTCGTCGTGCTGGCGTACCGAGCACTGTTCTCGGTGTTCGAGCTCCACACGTACGTGCCGTACGTCGCGCTGATGATCGCCGTGATCCTCGCGGTGACCCACCTGTTGTGGCGGTTCCTGCTGCGGGTGGGCGTGACCCCGGCGTACGCCACCGCGGTCGCGCTGGTCTTCACCGTGCTCGCGGTCGGATGGGAGAACCGGGCGACCGCGTGGCAGATCACGATCGTCGCGCCGGTCGGGTTCGGGCTCGGCGCGCTCCTCGTGATGCCCGAGCGTGGTCCGTACGGCCGCCGCGACCTCGCCGCGTCGGGGTTGCTCGTCCTCGGGCTCATGTGTTCCGGGGTCGGGGTGACCATGACCGTCGTGGTCGCGATCGCCGTGTTCCTGCGCCGCGGGTGGCGGGTCACCGCCGCGGTGCTGTCGATCCCGGTCGTGGTGTACGGCACCTGGTACCTGCTCGAGGGCACCGAGGGGCAACGCAACACCAGCTCGGTGTCGACCGCGATCCGCGACCTCCCCGAGTTTCGCGTGGTCGGGGATCACCGGCGCGTTGAGCGGTCTGACCCGCGTCGCCGGCACGGGTGTGGTCGTGCTCGTGCTCGTGACCGCGTGGCTGGTGCTGGCGCGCCCGACCCCGGCACGAACCGTGGCCGCTCGTGCTCGCCACCGCCGTCGGCGCCGTCGTCTCCATTGCGTTGACCGGTCTGCGGCGCGCCGGACTCGATGCCGAGGCCTCGCGCTACTCCGACGTCGTCGTGGTGCTCCTGCTCCCGGCGCTCGCCCTCGCCACGCAGGACGTCGCCCGCATGGCCGTCCGCCGCGTCGGTCGCCCGCTGACCGCGGGGTTCACCGTGGTGGTGGTCGGGTTCCTCGTCGTGCAGGTCGTCGCGCTCGACCACGAGGTGCAGTCCGAGCTCTTCGTCGGCGAGATGCGGCCGCGCGTGCTCGCGACCGCGAAGATCCTCCGCGACCGCGAGCCCATCGCGAGCACGAACATCATCGGCATCCCGTTCGTCACCGAGCCGTCGACGTCGACCATCGCCCGTCTCGACCGCCACGGCGAGCTCCCTGCACTCGACGTGACCCGCGCCGACATCCTCACCGCGCGTGAATACGTCGAGGCGTTGATCGGCTCCGATCCGCGGTACCCCGAAGGCTTTGCGACCGTCGTGAACGTGTCCGGAGCCCGCACGGTTGCGAACGGCACGCCCGGCTGTGTCGACGTGGTCGCGGGCGCCGACGAAGCGGCATCGGTCACGCTCGCGGTGCCGGCGGCGACCGCCTTCCGGATCACCACCCCTCGTCCGCAGGTGGTGTCGATGCGCTTCGTGGCGAAGGGGGCAGCGGGGCGCCCGCGGCTCTTCGAGGTCGGGCCCGACGGTGCCGTCGTCAGCGTCTCGCGGGCCGGGACCAACGTGGCGCTGCGGTTCGCCGCTCCGACCACGACACTGTGCGGGATCGCGGGGCCGATCCCGACGTGACGGCTCAGGGGACGGGCGGACAGGTGCGCCCGAGCCCGCCGAGCGACAGCAGATCGCACGCAGTGCGCAGCGCGACCTTCCAGCGGCCATCGGTGTGCACCGCGTAGCCGACCCGGTCGGCGAGGATCGTGCCGTGCCCGGGGATCGCCAGCGTGAAGTGCACGACGGCGTGCGCTTCGTCGATGAAGGCGACGTCCTGCACCGAGACGGTCGTCCCGGCGAGCTGTTCCGCGGTGTACCCGAACTTCAGGGCACGGGCCCGCGCCTCGTCCACCAACACCCCGAGGTGGTCGCCGTCCTGCGTGGCCGCGTCCCTCTCCGCGTCGGGCACGCCGCCCGCGAAGGCGCTGTGGAACGCCGCCTCGATCGCGATACGGGCCCCCTCGACGTCGGCCGGCTCGATCTGCGGGCGCGCGGCCGGTTGGGGCGGCGTACCGTCGTCGAGCGCCACGATCGCTTCCTTGGTCGGCGCGGTGTCGCCGGCCCGCCCGATGGCGAATCCCGCGGCGACGCCGACCACGAGGACGACGGCGACCGTTGCGACCAGGATCCTCCGTTGGCGCGTCGCGCGCACGTCGACCCGCGCGAACAGCTCTTCCGCGTCGGGCCGCGGGCGCAATGCCCGCACCCGGCGGCTGGTGCTCGCTTCGATCGCCCGTCCGAGCTCGTCGTCGTTCACTGGTCCACCACCCTCCGCAACTGCGCGAGCCCGCGATGCACCAGTGACGCCACCGTCCCCTCCCGACACCCCAGCACGTCGGCGATCTCCGCCTGCGTCAACCCTTCGTAGAACTGCAGCACGAACGCGGCGCGCTGGCGGTACGGGAGCGCGGAGAGCACGTCGAACAGCTCGTCGGCTTCGAGGGCACTCACCGACGCGAGCTGTGGGGTCGACGACGACCCACGCTCCCGACGGGCACGGCGCGCGGCCGAGCGGCACACGTTCACGACCGTGCGGCGGAGATAGGCCTTGGGATGGTCGATGCGCTCCCAGTGCGCGTGGACGCGGATGAAGGAGTCGTGGACGAGATCCTCGGCCGATGCCTCCGATCCGGTCAGGATCACCGCGAGCTTCACCATCGGCGCGAAGGACTCGTGGTACAGGTCGAGGAACGACGACGGCAGCGCCGGCGTCGGCTCGGGCATGGCGGCCATGTCCGGCGCCGATTCGTCCACGACCCTCCCCGCACTCGCCGACCTGGCAACGCCGCTACGTTGCCACACCCCGGCGCCGAACCGGGTGCGAGCGGCCGACCGCGGGCTACCGTCGCTCGAGTGAGCACCACCATCGACGAGATCCAATCCTCCGAGGCCCCGGAAGAAGCAGCGTTCCGCGCCCGGGTCCGGGAGTTCCTCGACGCCAACTCGCACCCGAAGCGAGAGGCGAGCCCGTGGGCGCTGAACTTCCACACCGATCCCGACGACGCCCGCCGGGCGTTCGAGAACGGGCGCGCCTGGCAGGGCACCCGCTACCGCGCCGGCATGACCGGCTTCACCTACCCGACGGAGGTCGGCGGGCAGGGCGGCGAGGCGTGGCAGGAGCGGATCTACGACGAGGAGGCCGCCAACTACGAAAGCTCCTCCGGGTTCATCCGGTCGACCATCGCCATGCTCGGCCCGACGCTCATGGCCTACGGGACCGACGCGCAGAAGCGCGAGCTCGTCCCGCGGCTGCTCTCGGGCGAAGACGCCTGGTGCCAGCTCTTCAGCGAGCCGGGTGCCGGCTCCGACCTCGCCAGCCTCGGGTGTCGCGCCGTCCGCGACGGTGACGAGTTCGTCGTCACCGGACAGAAGGTGTGGAACTCGGCCGCGCAGTGGTGCGACCACGGCATGCTCCTCGCCCGCACCGATCCCGACGCACCCAAGCACCACGGCATCACGTTCCTGCTCGTCGACATGCGCAGCCCCGGCATCGAAGCCCGGCCGCTCATCCAGGCCACGGGCGCCTCGCACTTCAACGAGGTGTTCTTCGACAACGTGCGCGTGCCCGTCGCGAACGTGCTCGGCGAGGTCGACGGCGGCTGGGCGGCGGCCCGCACGGTGATGGCCAACGAGTCGGCGATGATCGGCGGCTCGGGTGGCGGCAACTTCCCGAACCTCCTGCGGCTCGCGCAGCAGTTCGGCCGCACCGACGACCCCGTCGTGCGGCAACGGCTCGCCGACTGCTACGTGCGGGAGCGGACTCTCGGGCTCCTGTCCGGTCGCATCATGGGGGCGATCCGTCGCCGCGAGCGGCCGCCGGTCGACCCGTCGATCCTCAAGCTGTCGATCGCGGTCAACAGGGCGGTCTCCGGCGACGTCGCCGTCGCCATCGCGGGGCCCGCCGGGATCACCGGCGACGACGAGGTCGGGCGCTGGGTCGAGGCCGAGCTCCTCGGTCGGTACGGTATCTCGATCGGCGGGGGTACCAACGAGGTGCAGCGCAACAACCTCGCCGAACGTGCCCTCGGGCTGCCGAAGGAGCCGAGCGCCGACCGCGGCGTGGCCTGGAGCCAGACCCTCCGCAGCTGAACCGTCCGGCCGCGAGCTACGTTCCTGCCGTGACCGACCACCTCCTGTTCGTGACCCAGGTCGCGCCGTACGCCGACGGGCCGGCCGGGGTCCATGGCGTCCTCGACCAGGCCCGGGTCGGGGTCGCCCAGGTCGCGGAGCTGCACGGCCTCGACCCCCATCACGTGGACGACGTCCGCACCATCGGTGTCCCGGCGCTCCGCGCCGCGCGGGTCCTCGCCCTGTTCACGATCGGCGAGACGCCGTGGAGCGCCGAGCAGCAGCACGTGATCCTCGACCGCGTCCGTGCCGGCGCGCTGTCGATCCTCGCGATCCACTCCGCCACCGACTCGTGCGATGGGTGGGACGAGTACGGCGCGCTCGTCGGTGCCCGCTTCGACGGGCACCCGTGGACCCAGACCTTCACCGCCGACGTGCTCGACCCCACCCATCCCGCCTGCGTGCACCTCGGCGACGCCTGGGCGTGGCGCGACGAGGTGTACCAGTTCCGCGGCCTGCGACCCGACGCACAGGTGCTGCTGCACGTCCGCGACGGCGAGCTCGACCTCACGGCGCCCGGCGCCCGCCCACCGTCGTTCGGGTATCCGCTGGCCTGGTGCTTCCACGAGGGTGCCGGGCCCGTCTTCGCCACCAGCCTGGGGCACTTCCCAGCCGCGTGGGAGAGCCCGGCGTACCTGCGCCACCTCGCCGGTGGCCTCGAGTGGGCGTTGGTCTGACGATGCTCGAACGCACATGTCTCGCGCCGCACGCGATCGCCCGGTGGGCGCAGTCGACTCCCGACCAGGTCGCACTGCAGCACGTCGACGGCCGCGCGTTCACCTACGGTCCGCTGCACGCCGACGGTCTGCTCTGGGCTTCGGCCTTCGCCGCCGCCGGCGTCGCACCCGGTGACCACGTCGCCACCATGTTGCCCAACGACTTCGATTCGCACCGCACGATGCTCGGGCTGGCGTGGTTGCGCGCGGTCGAGGTGCCGCTGAACGGCGCGCTCACCGGTCGGCTGCTCCACTACTCGCTCGACCTCGCCGACGTCACCGCGGTCGTGGTCGCGCCCGAGTACGCCGACGCGGTGCATGCAGTGCGCGACGAGCTCCCGGCACTGGCGCGGATCATCGTGCTCGACGAACCGGGACGCGCCGCGTTCCTCGCCGGAGGTGACGCCGCGGCCGACGCGCCCGACGGCCCGGACTACCGCGACGTGCATTCGCTGATGTTCACCTCGGGGACGACGGGACCGTCGAAGGCCGTCGTCACGCCGTGGGCCGTGATGTACCAGTTCTGGTCGTGGGTTCCCGACGACACCCTCGCGGCCGGCGAGGGCCTGTATTGCACGATGCCGTTGTTCCACAACTCGGGGCGCTCGGCGTTCAACTACGCGATGGTCCACGGTGGGCGCTTCGTCCTCCGCGACAAGTTCAGCAGCGCACAGTTCTGGGACGACGTGCGCGCCACGAGCTGCGTCACGGCCGCGCTCGTCGGACCCATGACCGGATTCCTCGCCGACGCTCCCCCGTCGCCCGACGACGGCGACAACCCGCTGCGGAACGTGATCGCGGGGCCGATGATCCCGGGAATCGAGGAATTCGAGCGTCGGTTCGGGGTGCGGGTCGCGACCGGGTACGGGCAGACCGAGGTCGGCATGTCCGTCACCACCGGCTGGGACCACGGCCCGTGGGCCAACTGCGGCCGCGCCCGCGAGGACTACCCGTGGCCGGAGGTCCGGATCGTGAACGAGCACGACGAGCCGGTCGGCACCGACGAGGTCGGTGAGATGATCGTGCGCAGCGCGGAGCCGTGGAGCCTCAATCTCGGCTACTACCGCATGCCCGAGCAGACGGTCGCGGCGTGGCGCAACGGTTGGTTCCACACCGGTGACGCGTTCCGCTGCGACGCCGACGGTTGGTACTACTTCGTCGACCGTCTCCGCGACACCATCCGGCGCCGCGGCGAGAACATCTCGTCGTTCGAGGTCGAGACCATCGTGAACGAGCATCCGAACGTGGTCGAGTGCGCGGTGGTGGGCATCCGCGGCGACCTCGGTGAGGACGAAGTCCTGGTCGGCGTCATCGCTGCGGAACCGGCGACGTTCGACCCGGCCGAGCTGCTCGTGTTCCTCGAGCCGAAGATGCCCCGCCACATGCTGCCCCGCTACGTGGAGGTCGTCGACGACCTCCCGCGCACCGAGGCGTCGCTGCGGGTGCGCAAGCACGAGTTGCGCAACCGGGGCGTGACCGACACCACCTGGGATCGTGAGGCCTGATGGACCCGCTCTTCGACCTGACCGGACGCCGGGCGCTGATCACCGGCGGCGGTCAGAACCTGGGCGAAGGCATCGCCCGCACGCTGGGGCGCATCGGCGCCCACGTGGTGGTCAACGACCTCGTCGAGGCGCGGGCCCAGTCGGTCGCCGACGAGATCGTCGCGGCCGGCGGTGAGGCGTCGATCGCGCTGTTCGACGTGACCGACTTCGACTCGGTGATGGCCGGCGTCGAGGCGGTCGGGCGCGTCGACATCCTCGTGAACAACGCCGGGAACGCCGGCGCCGCCGGGTGGACGGGCGACGGTCCCTTCGTGGACACCACCCCGGCCGACTGGGCGCCGTTCTTCGGGGTGAACCTCTACGGCGTGATGAACTGCGCGCGCGCCGTCACGCCCTCGATGATCGAAGGTCGGTGGGGTCGCGTGATCACGATCATCTCCGACGGTGCGCGCACCGGCGAGGTGAACATGGCCGCGTACATCGCGGCGAAGGCCGGCGCCGCCGGGTTCACGCGCGCCTACGCGCGCGAGCTCGCCCGGTACGACATCACCGCCAACAACATCGCCATCGGCACGATGCACCGACCGACCAGCGACACCGGTGAGGCCACCGAGGAGCAGGCGCAGCGGATGAAGGAGGCGTTCCGCCGCTACATCGTGCGCCGCCCGGGTGAGCCGGAGGAGGTCGCGGGCCTGGTGGCGTACCTCGCCAGCCCGCTGGGCGCGTGGGTGTCGGGGCAGACCTATCCGGTCAACGGCGGGTACTCGATCAGCCTCTGACTCAGGGCCGACCGACTTCGGTCGAGGCCCCGTCGCGCCACTGCCGGAGCACGAGGTAGGGGCCATGGAGCGCGCCGCGGTCCCAGTGCCCGAACCCGAGGGTCGTCCCGGCGCGGCCCTCGGCCGACGGCAGCAACTTCACCAGCTCGAGCCCGTCGCGTACGCCCTCGGCGGTGAGCTCGGGCGCGCGGGCGAGGCCCTCGGCCACGAGCAGCCCGAGGTCGTAGCCGACCGCGGTGAAGAGACCGGGCGGAGCGTCGGGACCGACGCGATCACGGACGGCGGCGAGCACGGGATTGTCGTCGGCGACCATGTCGACGTAGACCCATCCGTCGATCTCAGCCGCGTACTCGGGGTCGTACCCGCGGAGTCCCGCGGTGTTCATCGCCGCGGGCGCGTCCCACCCGCCTTCGCGGCGCGCACGGCCGACCGCGGTGCCGACGAGCCCCAGCCCGAGGTAGACCAGCGCGTCGGTGCCGGCGGCCCGCACGGAGGCGACCTCCCGCGAGGCGTCGTCGGCAAGCGGACCGATCGGGACGCGTGCCGCGAGGTCGAGACCGACCACCTCGCACTCCGCTTCGAAGAACGCGGCGTAGCGGCGACCGATCGGCGACCGATCGAAGACGACGCCCACCCGCTGCGCGCCGAGCGACGCCACGTGGCGGGCGAGGAGCACCGTTTCGTCCTCGTGTGAACCCACCTGGAGGTGGAACATGAACTCGCTCCGCGCCCGCTCGGTCCCCGCCCAGTTGATGGTCGGGATCCGGGCGCGATCCGCGAGCGGGGTCGCCACCAACGCGTTGTCGCCGACTGCCGGCCCGACGATCATGAGGACGCCCTGCGCCACGAGCTCGGCGAAGGCCTGCTCGATGGCGAACGCGGTGCCCACGGGCAGCCCGAGTCCGGCGGCGTGGACGAACTCGACGTCGCGATCGAGCCGGCCGCGCTCGACGAGATCGTCGATGGCGAGGCGCAGGAACCCTTCCATCCCTCCGCCGAGCGACAGTTCCTCGGGCACCGACGGGGACATGTCGTGGAGGATGCCGACCCGAATCGGTGCAGTCATGGACGTCCTTCCGATCAGCCGCGCGGGGAGCTTCTGGGGAGGCCGAGGAGGTGCTCGGCGACGAGGTTGCGGTGGATGTCGGTCGACCCGCCGTAGATGCGGGTGCCCGGAGCGAACCGGAACGCGTACTCGGGGTAGCCGTCGCACGCGGCTCCCTCGGCGCCGTGCGGCAGCATGCCCGCGGGGCCGACCAGCTCGAGCAGGTCGGACGCATCGCGCACCAGGGTCTCGGCCGAGATGATGCGCCCCATCGGTCCGGGCGTCACCTCGGTTGCTTCGATGTCGACCGCCACCCGGCCCAGCCGTTCGAGCACCGACGGATCCTCGAGCCGCGGTCGTCCCGCGTCGTCGACGGCGTCCCGCAGCTCGGCGACGACCGCGGCGAGCAGGCGACGGGTCGTGTTGACGTAGGAACCGGGCGGCTCGATCGCGAGCTCGACGTCGCGTCCGATGCCGTGTTCCTGGGCGAGCGGCTCCGAGACCACCGTCCAGCCCGCGTCGACCGCGCCGAGGCGGAAGTGATCGGGCACGCGCACGTCGTCGTAGTGCACGAAGTTCGTCCGCTCGCCCCCGACCGTGCCGATGCCGCGGATCTCGATCCCCGGGAGGTCGAGCGGCACCAGGAAGACGGTGAGGCCCTTGTGCTTGGCGACGTCCGGGTTCGTGCGCGTCAGGCAGAAGGAGTACTGGCAGAACTGGGCGCCGGTGGTGAACATCTTCTGGCCGTTGAGGATCCATTCGTCGCCGTCGCGCACCGCGCGCGTGCGGACCGCGGCGAGGTCGGATCCCGCGTCGGGCTCGGTGTAGCCCAGGCACACCCGGATCGTCCCGTTGGCGATGCCCGGGAGCACCTCACGCTGCAGCTGTTCGCTGCCGTGGTTGCGGATGGCAACCGGGGGAAGGAGGGTCGTCCCGGCCAGGATCGGTGGAGCACCGGAGCGCGTGAACTCCCACGCCACGATCGCGGCCCGGATCGCGTCGAGACCGGCGCCGCCTTCGCTCGTCGGCCACGTGGGCGCCACCCAGCCACGCGCTCCCATGGCGAGATGGAGCGGTTCGTCGAAGCCGCCGCCGGTCTGTCGCTCCCGCTCGTGGACCTCGGCGGTGACGTGCTCGTCGAAGAACGCGCGCACCTCCCTCCAGAACTCGAGGGCGTCGGCGTCGAGTGCGACCGGGCTGAAGTTCACGAGCGGGTCCCGCCGTCGGATCCGGCCGCGCCGACCAGGTGCTCGGCGACGCGTCGCAGCTCGCCCCGCCGGTCGCCGCCGACCAACGCCCAGCCCTTCGCCCGTCGGTAGAAGAGCTGCACGTCGGACTCGAGGGTGAACCCGAAGCCGCCCTGAGTGTGGATCGCCACCGCGCCTGCCCGCTCCGCCGCTTCCGCGGCGTACGCGAGCGCGATCGACGCGCGCGCGCCGAGCGCGTCGGGCTCGTGGTCGGCGAACCACGCCGCCCGGTGCACGAGCCGGCGCGCGCCCTCGATGCCGATGGCGGCGTCGACCAACGGGTGGGCGATCGCCTGAAACGAACCAATGGCCGCGCCGAACGCGTGGCGGTCCCTGGCGTACTGCACGCCGAGAGCCTCGGCCGCGTCACCGAGACCGACCAGCGCGGCGGCGGTGAGGATCCGCCACTCGTCCTTCGCCGACGCGAAGACGGCACGCGCCGGCGCGCCGGTCAGGATCTCGGTCCCGTCGGCGAGGTCGAGCCAGGCCAACGGAGCGCACGCCAGGTTGGCGACCGGCTCGGCGCGGTGGCCGTCGGCCAGCAGCACGAGGGAGCCATCGCGCAGGCCGACGACGATCGGGGCGACCGCGCCGCCGGGCACGAGCTGCAGACCCGTCGTGGCGCGGGCGACGGCGATCGACGCGGCCTCGCCGGCGACGATGCGCTCGAGCGCGGCGCGTGCGACATCGCCGTCGACCGCGGCGAGCAGCCGCGCCGCGACCATGGTCTCCACGAGTGGGATCGGAGCCGCGTGGCGACCGATCTCCTCGGCGACGATGGCGAGCTCGACCAGACCGGCATCGTCGCCGCCACGGTCGGCGGGCACACCCATCACCGCTGGGCGCAACTCCCGGAACTGGTCCCACAGCGCGAGATCCCATCCGAGCGGTTCCGCCGCCCGGACCCGTTCGGTGGTGCACTGCTTGTCGAGGAACGTGCGGAAGGCGCCCTGCAGCGCCTCGTGTTCGGCGCTGAGCGCGAAGTCGGCGCGCCGCAGCACGAAGTCGTCGGCGTCGATCACGGGCAACGGTTCCTCTCTCCTCGAACAGGCACTCTGGAATCGAAGAATAGACGAGCAGGTCGACGGGCGCTCCGTGGCAGCTCTCCCGTTGAGAACTCGCACAGACAGCCTCAGAATGCCATACTGGATTTGCAGAAATTCGAGGGAGACCACGTGGACGCAGCGAAGTTGTCGAAGATCTCAGCCGATGCCCATGTCGACGAGCCCCACGACCTCTGGTACGAGCGGATGGACCGCGATCTCCGCGACCGGGCGCCGCGTCGCATCCGGGCGGAGAACGACGGCGGCTGGACCCTCGTCGTCGACGACAACCCCATCGGATGGGACAACCAGTCGGCCGAGGAGGCGCAGGCCAACGAGCGTTCGCGCGCGGAAGCGGCGACGCCCGAGGTACGGCTCGAGATGCTGCGGAGCGATTCGGTCAACGCCGAGATCATCTACCCCACCATCGGTCTCTACGCGTGGAACGTCCAGGATCCCGAGGTCGGGCGCCAGGCGTGCCTCGTCTACAACGACTGGATGCTCGAGCGCCTGGGCGGCGTCGACCGCATCAGGATCGCCGCGATGATCCCGACCTGGGATCTGACCATGGCCATCGACGAGGTGCAGCGCATGGCCGCGCACGACTCCGTCGGTGGTCTGCTGGTGCCGCTGGTCGGCACGCCGGAGTGGAACTCGCAGGAGTGGGAGCCGCTCTGGGGTGCGCTCCAGGACACCGGCAAGCCCGTGGTCATGCACCAGGGCACGGGCCACGACATGATCTTCTACCGCGGCTGGGGTTCGGCCACCACCAACCTGCTCACCACCCAGTCGATGGCACCCCGCGCCGCCGGGCTCCTGAGCTGCGGCGGCGTCCTCGAGCGCCATCCCGACCTCCACGTCGTGATGGTCGAGGTCAACGCCGGGTGGATGGCGTGGACGATGTCGACGCTCGACGAGTACTACCTCGCACACCGCGACATCGGATGGACCAAGCCCATCCTGGCCGAGATGCCGAGCCACTACCTGCGCCACCAGGTGCACGCCACCTTCCAGGACGATCCCGTGGCGATCCACAACATCCCGTTGACCGGGACCGACTGCCTGATGTGGGGCAACGACTTCCCTCACCCCGAGAGCACGTATCCGAACTCCAACACGGTCCTCGACGCGCTCCTGAACGGTGTCGACGACGCGACTGCCGACGCAGTCGTCTTCGGCAACGCGCGGCGACTCTTCGGGTTTGCCGAGAGCGTCCGCGCACCCGTGGCCTGACGTGTCCCCGATCGGCCAGCCGGCAGTCGACCGCGAACCGGTCGCGGAGCCCGAAAGCCTCCGCGATCTCGCGGTCGCGCGTTCCATCGAGAAGGCACGAGCGCGCGCCGAGCATCGCACCACACTGCTCATCGACGCAGCACTCGACCTGGTCGCTGAGCGCGGCAGTCTCGAGTTCACGGTCCACGAGGTCGTGGCGCGTGCACACCTGTCGCTGCACGCGTTCTACCAGCTCTTCGAAGGCAAGGAAGCACTGACCGAAGCCGTGCTCGAGGAGTCCTTGGAGCGGGGCGTGCTCGCGCTCCGCGAGCTGGTCGAGGCCGAGCACGATCCGATGGATCGCCTGCGCGCGTTCGTCGTCGGGTACTACGAGCTCGCGACGTCGAGTCGTCAACCCATGCTCGGTTCCGGTCATGCCTTCCGGCAGTTGGCGCTCCACCTCTCGGCGGTCGCACCCGCCAAGTCGTGGAAGACCTTCCGACCGCTCCGCGTCCTCGCGTACGAGCTGTTGCGTGCCGCGGCCACCGACCGTGGAGTCCGCTCGGATCTCGACATCGACCTGCTCGCGGGCTTCATCCTGCTGTCGGTGTCGACGATGACCGAGCTCGCCATCGACGAACCCGACCAACGGTGGCCCGACGGCGAGCAACTCTGGCAGCTCGTCGCGCAGGGCGTCGTCGGCTGAGGCGTTCAGTCGACGAAGTTGCCGGGGCGCTGTTCCAGGTTGGCGCGCACCGCCTCGACCTGGTTGGGGCTCCCGATGATGTCCTCGGTGAGGTCGTGCTCCGCCCGGAGGCCCTCGACCAGTGGCATCCCCCACGACAGGTCGACGAGCCGCTTGATCACCTTGATCGCGTCGGGGCTGCGCCCGGCGATCTCCCCCGCGAGCTCGAACGCCGCCGCGCGCGCGTCGTCGGCGATCCGCGTCGCCAGCCCGATCTCCTTGGCTTCGATCCCGGTGACGATCCGCGACGTGAACATCAGCTCCTTGGCGACGTCCGGTCCGACGAGCGGCGGGAGCAATTGGGTCCCGCACATGTCGGGGACGATCCCCCATCGGATCTCGAAGACCCCCATCTGTGCGTCGGGGGCCACGATCCGGATGTCGGCGCCCAGCGCGAGCTGGAACCCGCCGCCGAGCGCGGCGCCGTGGACCGCGGCGATCACAGGGACGTCGAGCTCGCGCCACACCATCACCGCGCGCACCGCGTCGTCACGGATCGTGCCGGCGACCCCGCCGTTCCCGGCATCACGCTCGGGCGCCGGATCGGCGATGCCGGCCAGCAACGCCCGGTCGAGACCGGCGCAGAACCCCTGCCCCTCACCGGAGAACACCACCACCCGCACCGAGCGATCGCTGGCGACCCGGTCACCCGCGTCGATGATGGCCGAGAGCATCTCCCCATCGATCGCGTTCCGCTTCTCGGGACGCGTCAGGCGGACGTCGGCAACACCACCGTCGACCGTGCACGAGACCCTGTCGGTCACCGGGTGCGACCCCTCAGTCGACGATCTCGTAGATCACGGGGACCGGAGGCGGATCCATGCCGAGCACGTCGCTCATGTTCATCGCGCCCGAGGTCGCCGCCTGCGCCAGCCCCTCGAAGATGCCGGCCAGGTCGTCGGCATCGAGGTCGTAGATCGCCACGTAGGGCGCCTCGCCCGGCTCCGCGGTCACGCGCTTGTAGCGGCGCGCGCCGGTGATGCCGTCGATCTGGCACACCTCGGGGATATGGACCTTCGAGTACCACTCGTTGTACTCGTCCTCGCGGTCCGGAGACGACGGCCCTGACGGAACGAACATGATGCCCTTCGGCATGCGGTCCACCTTCCTTCGTGTCGAGCGCGTGGAATCGATCAGCCTTGCACCGTCGAGCGGTTCACGCCACCGCATCTTCTCGTCGCCGTGGCAAGGTGGCGAGGCGGTGAGCCCGGCTGGGATCATGAGCAGCGTCTGACACGAGGTGATGCGATGCAGTGCGAAGTCGTCGTCGATGGCGTCCGGTTCGGCGAGGGTCCCGTCTGGTGTGGGGACGACACGCTGGTGGTCACCAGCGTCGCCGACGGCGCGCTGTACCGGATCGACGTCGCCACCGGCGCCATGGCGCTGTTCGCCGACACCGGTGGGGGCGCGAACGGCGCCGCGCTCGCGGCCGACGGATCGATGCTGGTGACGCAGAACGGCGGGATCGACTTCTCCGCCCTCGGTCTGTTCCCGGAGCCGACCCCCTTCCGCACCGCCACCCCGGGGGTGCAGCTCGCGCGCCCTGACGGGTCCGTCTCCTACGTCGCCGATCAGGGATTTCTCGCGCCGAACGATCTGGCGGTCGCCGCCGACGGTCGCGTGTTCTTCACCGATCCGGGACCGCACCCGCCGCCGGAGACCCCGGTCGGCCGGGTGATGATCCTCGAGCGGGACGGGACGATCACCGAGTTCGCCGACGGGTTCCAGTACTGCAACGGCATCGCGTTCACCCCCGATGGCGTCGTCGTGGTGGTCGAGGCGCGTGGGCTCCAGGCCGTCGGCGCCGACGGCGAGCGCGACTGGGTCATCGAAGACCTCGGACCGGGTGTCGGCGACGGCTTCTGCCTCGATGCCGACGGCCGCTACTACGTCGCGTCGACGAGCGACCACGGCGTGCGCATCGTCGATCCCGGCGGCACGGTGATCGACTTCCTCCCGATTCCGGGAGACGGCCTCACGACGAACTGCTGCTTCGGGGGCGACGACCTCCGCACGCTCTACGCCACCGACGCGCTCCCCGGCCGTGTCGTCGCCTGGGAGGGACTCCCGACCCCCGGCCTGCGATTGCCGGTGTGGCCCAGGCTGGTCGACTGACGAGCGCGCCCGTCACCCCACCGGGTGACGCGCCTGCTGCATGAGGTCGCGGACCTCGGTCATCGCGGCCAGCACCACGTCGGGCTGGCCCGCGACCGCGTCGGCGAGCTCGGCCACACCGCAATTGCGGAGCATGTCGGGGAGATGGTGCTCGACACATGCGAGCGAGAAGTCGATCGGGTCGCCGACCGCCAGCTCGTCGATCCGCACCACGGTGTTCGCGCCGGTCGCCGGCTCGATGTAGTGGTAGTGCGGCTCGTTCTCGAAGCAGTCGAAGCGCAGGTACTCGAGGCCGTCGGCGGTACCGCACACGTGGAGCGTGGCCCCGAAGTCGTCGAAGGCGATGCCGGGAGCGATCGCACCCTGGTACGTGTCCTGGAGGATCGCGTTCGTGAGCCGGCGCGACTCCACGACGAGCTGCACCGCGCCGGCGTCGACGGGGATGCAGTGCTCGGCGACCATCGGGATCGGGAGCCGGTCGAACCGGTTGCCGCGACGGTACGGGGACTCCTGCCGGTCGATCGCCATGGTCAGCTCCTCAGTCGAAGAGGACGGGAACGGCGTCCGCGCCCCGCTCGTACATCCCGATGATGCGCGGGGACGGAGCCTGCGAGTCGAGCCGCAGGTTCGCCAACCGCTCGACGAGCGTACCCACCGCGGCGCGGATCTCCGCCCGGGCCACGTGCATCCCGAGGCAGATGTGCGCTCCCCCACCGAACCCGAGGTGGGGCTGGATCGGCCGACCCGGATCGAAGCGGTCGGGATCGTCCCAACGCGCCGGGTCACGGTTCGCGGCGGCGAGGCACACGTGCATCACCGAGCCCGCCGGAACCTGCAGGCCACCGACCTCGGTGTCATGGGCCACGAAGCGGCTGAACATGGGGTCGGTGGGCGTCCAGCGCAGCGACTCCTCGACGACGACCCGCAGCACCTCGGGATCGTCGCGGATCGCTTCGAGCCACTCCCGGTGTTGCAGCAGGGCGACCATCGTGATCCCCATCTGCTTCCAGGTGGTGCCCGACCCCGCGGCGAGGAGCAGGAACGCGAACGAGATGATCTCCTCGTCGGTGAGGCGCTTCGTGGCGCCGTCGTCGTCGGTGATCTCGGCGTCGACCAACACGCTGATGAGGTCGTCGGTCGGCTCGGCGCGTCGCGCCGTCGACCAGCGGTTCGACGATGCGGAGGAACTCACCGATCCCGACCCCGTCGGACGTCACCGCGGCGCGAATCGTGAGCGCCTCCGCGATCGAGATGCCGAAGCTTCCCGTGATCGTGAGCAGCGGGATCGCGGAGAAGAACTCGACGTTCAGGTCGGCGTGACCCGTGCCCTCGAGGCGGTCGATCAGCGCGTCGACCGTACGCTGGATCCAGCGATCGAGCCACCACGCGGCGCGCTTCGGGAGGAACGACGGTTGCACGAGGGCGCGGTACCGGTGGTGGCGCGTGCCGTCCATGAACAGGATGCTGGCGTCGATCATGTCGTGGCCGAACGGATCACCGGACACGTAGGTCTCGCCGTCACGGAAGACCGCGTCGCACGTCGCGAAGTCGAAGCACGAGAAGTGCCGGCGATCGGGGTACGGCAGACCCTGGAAGAACGCCTCACCGTGGTAGCCCACGAGCGGCCCGACGATTCCCTCGAGCACCGGTCCGCGTTCCCGCAAGCGGTGGAACTCCGGATACGGATCGCCTTCGAAGGCACCGCCGCGCGTCGCGTAGATGTTGCTGCGCAGGTCGAACAGCTCGCGCAGCCGCGTCCGGTCCAAGGCGTCGTAGTCGCTCGTCGCAGTCATCGTGACTCCAATTCGGCGTCGTGGATTCGGGGCACGACCTCGGCGAACAGGCGATCGATCGTCGCTGCGGGATCGGGTGAGGCCGGGGCGAGGATGAGATGGCGTGCGCCGGCGTCGACGAATCGCTGCAGCGAGGCGGTGACGTCGTCGGCGTCGCCGACCGCGGCGACGTGGTCGACCATCGCCCGGAAGTCCTGACGGTACGTGCCGCCGAGGAACCGGGCGGTGTCGTCGCGGGCCTGATCGCCGTCGGGATCGAGACCGACGAAGACGAACGCGCACCACTCGAAGCGATCGAGCGGCCGCCCGATGCCGGCTGCGTGCGCGCGGATCACCGACACGGACTCGGCGTACCGACGCGGTGAGTACAGGTACGGCATCCAGCCGTCGCCCAGGGCCGCGGCGCGGCGCATCGCCGGCGGCTGGCGACCCGCCACGACGATGGGCGGACCACCCGGCTGCACGGGTGCAGGATGGATGCGCACGTCGTCCATGCCGTAGAACCGTCCGTCGTGGCTGACGGCGTCGGCGCTCCAGAGGCGGCGCAGCAGGGGGATCGCCTCGTCGGTGCGCGCGCCCCGCTCTCCGACCGGCACCTGGCAGGCACGGAACTCGCCGGGGTACTCCCCGCCGATCCCCACGCCCAGCGTCACCCGGCCGCCGGTCAGGTTGTCGAGGTCGGCAATCTGCTTGGCGACGATCGCCGGTGCGTAGAGCGGCAACAGCAGGATCGCGGTGCCGACCCGCACGCGCTCCGTGCGGGCCGCGAGCACCGCCAGGCTCATCATCGCCTCGGGGCTGGGGTTCGGCGAGGCCACGTGGCCGCCCATCCACAGCGCGTCGATCGGCAACGCTTCGAGTTGGGCCAGACGTACGGCATCCAGCCCCCCGCCAGGAACGACACCGAACGTGAGCCTGCTCACCGGGCCGGCTCGACCTCGGCACCGGGGACGCGCCAGAGCGCAGCCCGGCAGAACTCCCAGAGCACGCTCGCGCACTCGTCGACCGACCACGACACGGCACCGGTGCCGATGACGTGCGCGTACACGGCGACGAGACGCATCACGATGTCGGCGTCGTGCCCGGCATCGGCCGCGACGTACCTGCCCGCGCGATCGACCGCCCGGATGTGACGCTCGATGAGCTCGCGGTAGGGCGCGAAGACCGCTTCGACCTCGCTCGGATACCGCTCGGACAAGCGTTGACGTTCCCGCGCGTGGAAGCGCAGGCGATGCGAGCCTTCGGGCTCGGTGCTCATGCGGATCGGGAGCTGGATCAGCTCCTGCAACTGATCGACCGGATCCGACTCGACCGAAGCGATCGCCTCCATGTCGCGCACGCCCTGCGCCACGTTCTCCTCGAGGACCGCGAGCACCAGCTCGTCCTTGCTCCCGAAGTGTCGGTAGAACGTCTGGAGGGCGACGCCCGCGCGATCTGCGAGCTGCTTGACCGTGAACTGACCGTCGCCCTCGAGGACGAGTTGCTGCCCCGCCTCGATGAGCTTCTCGGCGGGGCCGCCACCCGCCGCGACGCGAGGTCTCCTGCCGCGCGCCGGGCGGCGCGCAGTGCCGTGCGAAGCTCCCACTGCTTGCCTTCCCACCCGGACTCGGCGCCGAGCTCGTGCGAACGCGCGTCGACAGCCATCGACGGCACGGTACTAGAACCGCGCTCTTGCCGCTACGAGAACGGTGCTGTACCTTGCCCCCGCATCGCACGGGTTCGAAGCCAGCGGCGTCCAAGTGATCGGCAGCAACGGGGTCTGTGCGTGCAATGATCCATCGCCAGTGGGGGGTCGCAACGCGTTGGGTGACAATTCCGACCTGGCACTGAGCCTGTCCGACATCACTGTGCGGTTCGGCGGCATCACCGCGCTCGGTGGCGTGAGCTTCGACGCCACGAAAGGCGAGGTGCTCGGGATCATCGGCCCGAACGGCGCGGGCAAGACGACCCTGTTCGACGTGGTCTCCGGCGTGCGGGCTCCGAACGAGGGAAGGGTGCTCCTCGCCGGGCAGGACGTGACGTCGATGTCGAGCACGCAGCGCGCCCGCCAGGGTCTGCGCCGCACCTTCCAGCGCGTGCAGACGTTCGGGTGGTTGACCGTCGAGGACAACGTGCTCGCGGCGCTCGAGTGGCGGAGTGGCGGTGGCGGGTTCGTCGCCGACCTCGCGTACTTCCCGACCCGCCGTCGCCGTGAGAAGGAGCGTCGCCGGCGTGTCGACGAGGTGCTCGAACGCTGCGGGCTGACCGCCGTGCGCCGAGAGCTCGCCGGTTCGCTGCCCATCGGCGTCGCCCGCATGGTCGAGCTCGCGGCGCGATGATCGACGAGCCACAACTGTTGTTGCTCGACGAGCCCGCGTCGGGGCTCGACGAGACCGAGATCGGGCGACTCGGGGAACAGATCCAGGCGGTGCGCGACGACACCGGGTGCGCCGTGCTGCTCGTGGAGCACAACGCCGGTTTCGTGATGCAGCAGAGCGACCGCATCGTCGTCCTCAACCTCGGGACCGTGCTCGCGCACGGCCTGCCGTCGGAGGTGCAGCGCAACCAGGCCGTGCGCGACGCCTACCTCGGCGAGACCGACCACTCCGCCGGGGTCGACACGACCGCCGACCCGGCGACCGACGCGGCACCCCCGGCGACCACGAAGGACGTGGAGTAAGCCCATGAGCCAGTTCTGGAATCTCACGTTCTCCGGCCTGGTCACGGGCGCGATCTACGGGATCATGGCTTCGGGGCTGGTGCTCACCTACAGCACGTCGGGCATCTTCAACTTCGCGCACGGTGCGGTGGCGTTCGCGACGGCGTACCTCTACTACCAGTTGAACACCGGGCTCGGTGTGCCGATCGTGCCCGCACTGATCATCTCGGCCTTCATCTTCGCCCCGTTGCTCGGGCTCCTGCTCGACCGCATTCTCCTGCGACGGTTGGCGAAGGCCCCGGTGTACGCCCGCATCGTGGGCACCATCGGTCTCCTGGTCGCGCTACCCGCGCTGGTCCAGTGGCTCGTCGTGGCGGTCGGCAACGACGTGCTCGACCTCGGCCTGAAGGGCAACGACGCGATCACGGAGGGCGTGCCGGTCCCCGGTGTCGGCCCGACTCCTCACGACAACTACAAGATCGGCGGAGTCGTGTTGAACTCCGACCAGATCGCCGTGTTCGTCGTCGCTGCGCTGGCGGCGATCGTGTTGTGGTTCGTGATTCGTCGCACGCGTGTCGGCCTGGAGATGCGCGCCGTGGTCGATCGCGAGTCGCTCGCCAACATCCGCGGCGTGAACGCGGCTCGGACGTCGGCGGCGGCGTGGATCATGACCATGATCCTCGCTGGTCTCGGTGGGGTGCTCATCGCTCCCTTGTTCCAACTACAGGACTTCGTGTTCACGCTGGTGGTGCTCGGCTCACTGGCCGCGGTCGTGCTCGGAGGGCTGCGATCGATTCCCATCGCATTCGCGGGTGGCCTGCTGCTCGGGGTGATCCAGAACCTCGTCGCGGGCTACAGCGACGACGTCCTGCCCAAGTGGTTGAGCAATCTCAGCGGCCTCAAGTCGTCGGTGCCGTTCCTGCTCGTCATCGTGCTGCTGCTCTTCATCGGCCGCGACCGATCGCGTCGCGCCGGCTCGGTGGCCGACGACGTGCCGCCCCCCGACCACCGGGAAGGCATATCGAAGCTGCGTCGCCGACTCCCGTGGGCGATCTGGACGTTCATCCTCGTCGCGTTCTCGATGGGCTGGTTCGGGTGGGACTGGCTGCGCGCCGACGCTTACGACCAGACCGTCATCGCGCAGAGCCTCGTGATGGCGATCATCTTCCTCTCGTTCGTGGTCGTCACCGGCATGAGTGGCCAGGTGAGCCTCATGCAGGCGAGTTTCGTGACCGCGGGTGGCTTCGCGGGCGGGTGGGCGCTCACTCACGACTTCGGCGTGAACATCCCCGGTCTGTTCGCCCACGGCCAGATCAACTTCTTCTGGGCGGTGGTGATCGCCGCGCTCGTGGCCGCGGCGTTGGGTGCGCTGCTCGCGCTGCCGCTCATGAGGCTCGGGGGCGTGAATTTCGCGCTGGGGACGCTGGCGTGGGCGTTCTTCCTCGCGCTGGTGCCGTTCTCGACCGACTCCATCCGCAACGGCGAGAGCGGCTGGACGATCCGTGCCCCGACGCTCGACGTCCCGGGCCTCAACTGGCTCAACGACGTCATCGTCCACAAGCTCGAATGGACCGGCGACGTCGCCCACCTGCCCAAGATGGACTTCAGCCTGCTCCAGGAGCAGATCCTGCTGTTCCTCGCGGTGTTCGGGCTGCTCACCCTGGTCGTCCACGCGCTGATGCGCTCGCCGTCGGGTCGCGCCACGCTCGCCGTGCGCAGCTCCGAGGTCGCGGCTGAGGCTTCCGGCATCGCGGTCAACCGCTCGAAGATCATGATCTTCGCCCTCTCCGCCGCGATCGCCGGCATCGGTGGCGCGATGCTCGGCATGTTCTCGTTCCAGTTCACCAACGCCAGCGCCCCCGTACTGCCCGGCCTCATCTGGCTCGCGCTCGCGGTGACGTTCGGCATCCGCCGCCCTGGCGGCGCACTGCTCGCGGGGTTCGCGTTCGCGGCCGGCACTGCCATGTTCCACTGGATCTCGTCGTGGTCGTTCCTGAGCGGCGGCGACGTGCAGGCACTCATCACCTCCATCTACTTCGTGCCGATCCTCTCCGGCCTCGGAGCCATCCAACTCGCGCAAGAGCCCGACGGCATCCTCTCCCTCGCGGGCCAGCAGAAGCTGCGCAAGAAGCGTGAGAAGGCACGCCTCGCCCGCATCGCCGCAGCCGAGAGTGAGGTGCACGGCGGTCTGGTTCCGGAACACGAGGTGCACCACGACACCGAGGAGGCGGCGAAGCGCGCCGAGCTCGCCGCGACCCCCGGTCAGGTTCTCTCACTCGACGACGTGAACGAGTCCACGTTCGCGATGCAAGGAATCGTCGCCGGCTACGGCGACGCGGAAGTCCTGCACGGTGTCGACCTGCGCGTGGACCGGGGCAAAGTCACCGCGCTGCTCGGCGCCAACGGCGCCGGCAAATCCACCCTCTGCTCGGTCGCCGCGGGCATGGTCGAGGCTTCGCTCGGCAAGGTGTTCCTCGAAGGCAAGGAGATCACCGACGCCGAGTCGTTCCGCCGCGCGCGTGACGGCGTGCTCCTCGTCCCCGAGGCCCGCGGCATCTTCCCCGGCCTCACCGTGGAAGAGAACCTGACCGTGCTCCTCCGCGACGAGAAGCTCCGCAAGAACGCCTACGAGCGCTTCCCGATCCTCTCGGAACGGCGCAAGCAGGTGGCCGGCCTCCTCTCCGGCGGCGAGCAGCAGATGCTGAGCCTCGCGCCCGCCCTCGCCAACCCGCCCATCGTGCTCATCGCCGACGAGCCGACGCTCGGCCTCGCGCCCCTGGCGGCAGACGCGGTGATGGACGCCATCCTCGAACTGCGCGACCGCGGCTGTGCCGTCATCCTCGTCGAAGAACACGCGCAGAACGCGCTCAAGGCGGCCGACACCCTGGCGTTCATGGAGCTCGGCAACATCGTGTGGACCGGCCCACGTGAGGACGCAGACATGCAACTCCTCACCAGCGCGTACCTCGGCAGCCACTGACCGCCGACGCTCCGCTCCGATCAGCCGCTCGCGAACTTCGGCAGGATCGGATAGGTCTTCGTGGTGCAGTAGAACGGCTGGACGATCTCGAACGCCGTGCCGTCGGCGTCGTATTCGAGCGTCGCACAGGACTTCACCGCGTACTTGTACGAGGCGGGGTAGATCACCGGTCCGATGGTGTCTTTGATCTGGTACGTCATCTTCGACGCGGCCTTCTGTACCGAGGCGGACGTGAGCGTCTTCGACGTCTTCAACGAGGCTTGCACGGCCTTGATGAACATGTCGGCGGAGAAGTACCCCGCCGCGAGCGCGAGCGACGGCTTCGTCCCGGGCTTGAACGCCTCGACGTCGGCGTTCATCTGCTGCACACCCTTCGCGGGCGACTCGAACCCGGCGAACTGCACGAACACGTAGGCACCCGCCAACGACTGGAGCAGGATCGGCGAGTAGAACGGCGAGATGAAGGTGCCGGTGTACCCGTCGCTCTTGAGCAGGTTGATCAGCGCCAGCGCACTGGTCGGCGCAATCGAGGTGTAGATCACGTCGGGTTGCCCGCCGTCATTGGACGTGAGCAACGCCTCGGCGTACGGCGTGTAGTCGCCGACCACGGCGGGCGGTCCGGGGAAGGCGCCCTTGGCGTACACCACGTCGAGGCCCGCCCCGCTCGCAGTGGACGCGCCGCCCTGCACGCTGACCTTGCCCGAGTTGGTGTCGGTACCCAGGAGCGCGACCGTCGGCTTGTCGATGCCCTTCGTGGCGAGCTGCTTCTTGAGCAGTTCCCACTGGGTGCCGGGGAGACGCTTCGGGTTGGTCGGGATCAGGCACCCGTACGCGCTGAGTCCGAATCCGTCCTTGCCCGAGTCGGGGCAGTAGGTGCTGTCGTAGCCGGACCCGAACCACGGGATCTGCTGCTGGGTCAGGTACTCGGACGGCGTGACCACCGAGACCGCGGGCACGATGGCGAGGACGCCCTGCTGCGTGACCAGTCGTCGGGCTTCCGACAGAGAAGTCGCGGGATCGTTCTTGTCGTCGGCCAATTCCTTGTAGTCGAACGTGTAGCCCTTCACCTCTTCGTCGTCGTTGGCGCGTTGGAAGCGGGCGGCGGCTCCGACGCCGGCGTCGCCGAAGGTCTGCGCGTAGCCGAGGCCGGCGACGGTGATCGTCCCGTCGGACGCGGTGGCGACCCGCGGGGACGCGGCGCCGCCGACCGCGGGCGTGATCAGCGATGCCACGAGCCCCACCACCACGGCGACGAGCAGGACGCCGACGCCCTTCTTCTTCCTCGACGGGTTCATGTTCCCCCCTGGGTCCGTCCCGCCCGGTGTCCCGGCACGGCAAGCCGGGCAATCTATAGCGGAGTTCTCGTTGCGACAAGAGCAGTGTTCTACTACGTTCCCGCGATGACCGGCGTGCCTCCCGTGCCCGACACGATCGAGCAGGCGCTCGACCCCGGGTGGCTCACCGAAGCGCTCGCCCCACGCTTCCCCGGCATCGAGGTCACGCGGGTGACGCCGGGCCCGGTGGTGGAACGCCTCTCCACCAACGCCCGCTTCGCGATCGAGTGCGCGGACGGCCTGCCCGACGGCCTCGTTCCCACGCTGTGCGTGAAGGGCTACTTCGGCGAGAAGGGTCGCGCCATGGTGCACGTCGGTGAGCCCGAGGCGCGCTTCTACGCGACCTTGGCCGACGCCACCGGCGTGCGCACCCTGCGGGCCGTCTACGCCGACGTGCATCCGGAGACCCGCCACGGCGTGGTGATCACCGAGGACGTCGTCGCCGCGGGCGGTGAGTTCCTCGACGCCCTGTCGCCGTACTCGCCCGAGCAGACCGCGCAGAGCCTCGGTGAGCTGGCACGCTTCCACGCGCACACGTGGGGACCGAACGATCTGATCGACGAACCGTGGCTCGCGTCGCGGCTGCACACCTACTTCGCGTACCGGGGCGTCGACGACATCCAGCGCAACTTCGAGGGGCCCGTCGGCGTCGACGTCGCTCCCGAGGTCGCCGACGCCGAACGCCTCGCCAACGCGCTCCGCGTGCTCGCCGCCAGGGGCGAAGGGCCCGGATGGTCGGTGATCCACGGCGACGCGCACGTCGGGAACATCTTCCTCGATGCGCAGGGCACACCCGGGCTCGTCGACTGGCAGGTCGTGCAACGCGGCCACTGGGGCATCGACGTCGGGTACCACATCGGCTCCGCGCTCACGACGCCCGATCGGGAACGCTCCGAACGCGAGCTCCTCGCGCACTACCTCGAATCCCTGCGGTCGTTCGGCGTCGAAGCACCCGCGTGGGACGACGCGATGGACGCGTACCGCGCCGGCCTCGCCTACGGGTACTTCATGTGGGCGATCACCCTGGTCGTGAAGCCGGAGATCATCCAGGTGCTGCTGCAGCGGCTCAGCGCGGCCACGGCCGCCCACGACTCGTTCGGCGCGCTCGGCGTCTGAGCGCTTGACAGGTCGACGCCGGCCCAGAAGGCTCCGCGCGGATGAAGTTCTCGACCGGGCTGCCCGGCCTCAACCGCTACCCGCCGATCACGTGCGACTGGGAGCACTCGATGCGCGCCGAAGACTTCCAGCTTGTCGCGCGCACCGCCGACGAGCTCGGGTACGACTCCCTCGCCATCCCCGAGCACATCGTGATCCCCGCCGACATGGTCGACCTGATGGGTTCCTTCTGGTCGCACGCGATGACCGCGATGGCGTTCGTCGCCGGCGCCACGACGCGGTTGATCGTCGACTCGTCGGTGATCGTCGCGCCGTACCACGACCCGGTCGTGCTCGCGAAGGCGGTGTCGACCCTCGACGTCCTTTCGGGAGGTCGCGTCCGCATCTCCCTCGGCGTGGGACACGCGGAGCGTGAGTTCGAGGTGCTGCGCGCGCCGTTCCACGAGCGGGGGCGCATGACCGACGAGTACCTCGCGGCCATGATCGAGCTGTGGACCAGCGACGCGCCGGAGTTCCACGGCCGGTACGTCGACTTCGACGGCATCGCCTTCGCACCCAAGCCGGTCCAGCAGCCGTATCCGCCCATCTGGATCGGGGGCAACTCGCGCGCCGCCATGCGCCGCGCGGCACGCCACGACGGCTGGTACCCCTGGCTGATCACCACCGAGCAACTCCCCGAGTGCCTGGAGTACGTGTACTCGCTGCCCGAGTTCGAGGCGCGCACGCGGCCGTTCGACGTGGCGATGCCACTGTCCACGCTCGCGGTCGACGAGCATCACCGACCGCTCGACGACGACCTGGGGCGCGCGCCCGAGCTGCAGGGGAAGCAGGCGACGCTCGACGCCATCGGCGCACTCCAGGAGATCGGCGTGACGTGCACGTCGGTGCCGCCCCCGCCGACGCGCTCGCTCAGCGAGTACCTCGAGCACCTGCAGTGGACCGCCGAGGAGATCATCCCCGAGTTCCGCTGACCATCGACCCGTGCGCGCGGGCACCGGTAGGCTCGCCGACCCGCGGCCCGCACAACGCGTCTGGAGTGGACATGCGCCTACGACGGGAACCCGAGGACGACCACCTCCACGCGGCCGACGACGACCCGAACTTCAACGAGAGCCGCTACTACAACTTCTTCGACCGCGGCGCGGGGCTCGGCGGGTGGATCCGCATGGGGAACCGCCCGAACGAGGGCTACGCCGAGATGACGGTGTGCCTCTACCTCCCCGACGGCCGCGTCGGGTTCATGTTCAAGCGACCGCGCATCGAGGGGCATCGGGCCCACGACGCCGGTGGGCTGCGCTTCGACGTGGTCGCGCCCTACGAGGAGCACCGGGTCACCTACGACGGCGAGGTCTGCGTCCTCGCCCACCCGCGTGACATGGCCGATCCCGGATCGGCGTTCGCGAACAATCCCAACGAGCCGTGCACCGTCGATCTCCGGCTCACCGCGGTCGCGCCGCCGTCCGGTGGTGAGCCCGAGTGGGACGAGGGTGAGGTGCCGCCGCCGGGAGCGACGCACGACTTCGCGCGCGGCCACACCGAGCAGCACATGGCGATCACCGGCGCCGTCGAGATCGGGACGCAGCGGTTCGATCTCACCGCCGCGCTCGGACTGCGCGACCACTCGTGGGGTCCGCGAATCTGGCAGAGCATCTGGTGGTACCGCTGGATCACCGCGAGCTTCGGTTCGCTCGGCATCGCGTGCACGCTGCGTGGCGAAGAAGGCGTCGACCGCCCGCACGTCAGCGGCCACGTCTTCGACCGGGCGCGGTACGGCGACGGACCGCTGGTGCCGGTGCGCGGCATCGAGCTCACCTCCGAGTACGACGACGAGCGGTTCCCGATTCGCAACACCGTCGTCGTGACGACCGACGACGACGCGTACGAGCTGCACGGCGACGTCTGGTCGAACATCCCGTTGCGCAACCGTCGCGAGGGCAAGGTGACCCGCCTCACCGAGGGCATGACCCGCTGGACCTGCGGCGACCTCGCCGGGTCCGGGCTCTCCGAGTACCTCGACCAGGTCGTCGATGACGTCGTCGTCGGAATCGCCGCCGGACACTGATCGGCTCGCCACCGCGGTCGCACCCGCGCTGGACGCACCGGTCGAGATCACCGAGCTCGTCCGCCTGACCGGCGGCGCCTCACGCGAGACATGGGCGTTCACCGCCAACGGCGAGGAGCTCATCCTGCGGCGCGACCCGCCGGGTCGGCCCAGCGCGCCCGGCGTCATGCGCCGCGAGGCCGCCGCGATGCGCGCGTGTCGCCGCGCCGGGCTGCGCGTGCCGGAGGTCGTCGCCGACGACGACGGGCGGCTGCTCGGCACGAGCGGCCTGGTCATGCGGCGCGTGCCGGGTGAGACGATCCCCCGCCGGATCCTCCGGGACGAGGCGTTCGCGGTCGCACGGGGCGCGCTCGTCGAGGATCTCGGCCGGTTCCTCGCCGGTCTCCACGCCATCGACCCCGCCGAGCTGCCGGACGCCCTGGCTCCCGACCCGCTCGATTCGGTGTGGGACAAGTACCTGCGGATCGACGACCGGAGCCCGACCCTGGAGCGGGCCCACGACTGGCTGGTGGCCCACCGCCCCGCGCCGTCGGCCGACGCCCTCATCCACGGCGATCTCCGCATCGGCAACGTCATCGTCGGACCGGCGGGCCTCGAGGCGGTCATCGACTGGGAGCTGGTGCACGTCGGCGACCCGCTCGAGGACCTCGCCTGGCTGT
Source organism: uncultured Actinomycetes bacterium (assembly GCA_963725775.1). Lineage (GTDB taxonomy): Bacteria > Actinomycetota > Acidimicrobiia > IMCC26256 > DASPTH01 > DASUAS01. The sequence goes on along the minus strand of CAVRZT010000002.1, from coordinate 69,979 downwards.
GCCTCAAGGCCTGGCGCTTCGGCGCACCCCTCGAGGTCGGTGGGCTCGGGACCGTCGACGAGCTCGTCGCCGCCTACGAGGCCGCCGGCGGACGACCCGTCGACCGCGACGCGCTGCACTGGTGGCTGGTCGAGAAGACGTTGAGCTGGGGCATCGGCTGCATGCTGCAGGCCGACACCCACCTGTCGGGCCGGGTCCGCTCGGTCGAGCTGGCCGCCGTCGGCCGCCGCGTGGCGGAGCAGGAGTGGGACCTGATCGAGCTGCTGGCCCCCGACGCGTGTCGGGCCGCGCGCGCGGCGCCGAGTCCGGCGCCGCTCCCCGACGACGCCCGGCCGTACGGGCGCCCGACCGCGCGAGCTGCTCGAAGCGGTGCACGAGTTCCTCACCGAGACGGTGATGGCGAGCGACGACCGCGCGCTGGCGTACCACGGACGCGTCGCCGCCAACGCGCTCGGCATCGTCGAGCGCGAGCTCGCACGGGCACCGGTCGCGTCACGCACTGACGGTCGACGACTGGGTCGCGCTCGCGCTGGAGGTTCGCGACCGGCTCGCGGTCGCGAACCCGAAGCACCTCGAACCGGCTACTTGATCGCGAGCGGGTTGAGCGGTGTCCCCACCGCGTTCGCGAACTTCAGCACCGGCGCGCACAACAGGAACTCCCACACCCCGTCGGTCGCGCAGTCCGCGGCGAGCGCCTCGAGGTCGAACATCTCCCCGAGGGTCATGCCCATGTCGCGGATCAGCACGTAGTGCACGGGGAGCCGCGCGTCGTCGAGCCCGCTCGGGTACTTCTCGACCGCCCAGTTGTCGACGGCGACGGCGGCGACGTCGCGCGCGTGCAACCAGGGACAGCACTCGAGGGTGAGACCCGGCTCGTTGGCCATGAACGCGGCCGCCGACTCCTTCCTGAACACCTGGCTCCAACCGGTGCGCACCAGCACGATGTCACCCGGCCGCACCTCCACGCCCTGACGCTGCACCGCGGCATCGAGATCGTCGGGACCGATGCCCTGGAGCGCAGGCAGATGGTCGACGCCGTGGAGCGCGGCGAGGTCGAGCAGCACGCCCCGGCCGACGATGCCGCGCGCCAGCCGGTCGATCGCCAGGCGGGACGCGCCGCGCGCGGTGATCGCCGACGCGGGGACGTCGTTGTAGCAGCGGTCGTCGTAGAACACGTGGGCCAGGCCGTCCCACTGCGTCGCGCACTGCAGCGGCATGAACACGAAGTCGTCGGTGTACCCACCACCGTCGGGGAAGCGGGGCTCACCGGTCGCCGACATCAGGTGCACCGGGTTCGTCCGCCCGCCGAGCCCCGTCTGCGGGCCGTCGGCGCCGAGCGTGTACCCGAGGTCGAACACCTTCCCCGTGCGGGCCAGCGCCGCGGCCGCCGCGATCCGCTCCGGCGTGATGAGGTTGACCGTCCCGATCTCGTCGTCGGCGCCCCACCTCCCCCAGTTTGACAGCTCCCGCCCCACGGTCCGGAACTCCGCCATCACCATCTCCCCCTCACGCACGTCGACCAGGTCGAGCAGATGGATTCTTACCGCGTCCGCGGCGGTACCCTGCGACCACGGACGCGTCTCTGCTTTCGGGAGGACAGGCCATGAACGCCGACGACCACTACGTCGTGATCACCGCCGACACCCACGCCGGCGGGAGCCACGCGCAGTACCGCGAGTACCTCGACCCGAAGTACCGCGACGACTTCGACGCGTGGCGGGGGAAGTACAAGAACCCGTTCAAGGACCTCAAGGACACCGACCTGCGCGTGCGCAACTGGGACGGCGAGCTGCCGCGACCGGCAGCAGAACGAGGACGGCGTCGTCGGCGAGGTGATCTTCCCGAACACCGTGCCGCCGTTCTTCCCGAACTTCGTGCTGTTCGCGCCAGCCGCCGACGCCGGACGAGTACGAGCACCGCCACGCCGGCGTCCAGGCCCACAACCGCTGGATGGCCGACTACTGCGCGCAGAAGCCCGAGGCGCGCGCCGGCATCGGCCAGATCTTCCTGAACGACGTCGACGACGCCATCGCCGACGTCCAGTGGTGCACGGAGCACGGCCTGCGCGGTGGCGTGCTCATCGGCTCGCCCCCGTCACCTGCGACTGGCTCAAGCCGCTGTACGACCCCGTACTACGACCCGCTGTGGGCCGTCTGCGAGGAGCTCGGCATCCCGGTGAACGCCCACTCGGGCACCGGTGGGCCCGTGTACCAGAAGGCCCCGGCCATGCCGATCGTGCACTTCGCCGAGATGCCCTTCTACTCGCAGCGCCCGCTCGTCTACATGATCCTCGGCGGCGTGTTCGAGCGGTTCCCGAACCTGAAGTTCATCCTCACCGAGGCCGGGTGCGCCTGGATCCCCGACGGTCCTCGAGCAGCTCGACGGCCTGATGGTCGTCCGCTCGCAACGGCGGCACCGGTGAGATGCGCGTTCGAGGGCGAGACCGTGCCGCCGCGGAGCGGCGACCGAGTACTTCCAGCAGAACTGCTACGTCGGCATGAGCCAGCCGCGGCCGGCCGACATCCGCGCCGCGCTCGGTCCGGTCGGCATCGACCGCGTCATGTGGGGCAGCGACTACCCCCACGACGAGGGCACGCTACCCGTTCACCCGCGAGCACCTCCGCCAGGTCATGAGCCGACCTCCCGCCCGAGCAGATCCAGCAGATCGTCGGCGGGAACGCGGCCGAGCTCTACGGCTTCGACCTCGAGGCGCTGCGCCCGGCGGCCGATCGGTTCGGTCCGACCGTCGCGGAGATCGCCGCAGCCCCTCGACGAGCTGCCCGACAACCCCAACGAGGCCCTGCGGCGCTCCGCCGGCGAGCTCGCGAAGGCGCGCTGAGGCCGTCGATGACGACCGCCGTGGTCACCGGAGCCGCGAGTGGCATGGGACGGGCATGCGTCGAGAGCCTGCGCGGGATCGCCGATGTCCTCGTGGCCGTCGACCTGCGCGTGCCCGACATCGACGGCACCGTCGGCGTCGCCTGCGACGTCTCGGACCCGGCGGCAGTGCACGCGCTCGCGGCTCGCGTCCGCGAGCTCGGACCGTTCCGCGCACTGGCGCACGCGGCCGGGATCTCGCCGACCATGGGGGACGCCCGCCGTGTGTTCGAGGTCGACCTCGTCGGTACCCAGCTGGTCCTCGACGCCTTCGAGGATCTCGTGGTCACCGGTTCGGCGGCGGTCTGCTTCTCGTCGTCGGCCGCGTACCAGTTCGGACCCTTCGTCGACGCCGACCACGAGGCCCTGCTCCGCGATCCCCTGGCACCGGACTTCCTCGACCGTGCGGCCGGGGCGGTCACCGACAGCGGCTTCGCCTACGGGCTGGCCAAGGTCGGGGTGATCCGTGCCGCCGGTCGGGCGTCGGTTCGCTGGGGCGCCCGTGGCGGGCGCGTGAACTCCGTCGCCCCCGGCTTGATCGACACCCCGATGGGACGACAGGAGTTCGAACAACAGCCCGTCATGCAGGACATGCTCGAACACACCCCGCTCGCGCGCTTGGGCGAGCCGAGGGAGGTCGCCGCGGTGGTCGCCTACCTCGCGTCGGACGCGGCGTCGTTTATCTCGGGCATCGACGTCCTGGTCGACGGCGGCATGATGCAGGGAATCGCAGCCGGCGCGACGAGCTGAGCGCGATCAGACCGGATCGAGGTTGGCGTCGAGGTAGTCCTCCACGATGACCTTGGCGTCGACGAGGCGCTGGTACTCGTCGTCGTCGAGGCCGACCACGTCGCGGAACACGTGGTCGTTGTCCTCACCCAGCACCGGCGCGCCACGATCCCACGCCTGGGGCAGGCCCTGGAACGCGTACCCGATGTGCGGGTACGTGCCGACGTCGCGGCTGGCGAGTGGGCGGATCCATCCGCGCGCCTCGACGTGCGGGTCCGAGGCCAGCATCTCCTCGTCGAACTGCGGCCCGGCGGCCACGCCGGCGCGTTGCAGGGAGTGGAAGGCCTCCATGACGTCCTGACCGCTCGTCCATTCGATGATGACGCGGTCGAGCTCGTCGTGGTGCTCGTACCGACCCGCGGTCGTCGCGAAGCGACCGTCCTGGAGGAGATCTTCGCGACCGATGGCGCGCGTGAAGGCAGCCCAGTCGGCGTCGTCGTGCACGCTGATCGCCAACCACCGCTCTTCACCGCGGCACGGATAGACGCCCTGCGGTGCGATCTCGGGATCGCGGTTGCCGACCCGTTGCGGTTCGCCGCCGAGCTGGACCTCGAGGAACGCGTCGCCCATCTGCGCGAGGACGTTCTCGATCTGCGCGAGCTCGATGAGCTGCCCGCGCCCGACCGTGGCGCGGTAGTGCAGCGCCGCCAGCACCGCGAACGCACCGGCCGGACCGGTCGCCGCGTCCATGTACATGGTCGCGGGGGTCTCCACCACCGGGCTGTCGGGGTGTCCGATGAGGGACGCGAAGCCGCTGAGCCCGTCGAACTGCGCGCCGAACCCGGTGTAGTTGGCCCAGTCGCCGGTGAGTCCGGCCGGCGGGATCCGCAGCACGAGCATCTGCGGGTTGCGCTCGAGCAGCTGGCTCTCGTGGATCCCGATCTGGTGCAGGGTCGACGTCTTGAGGTTCTCGACGAAGACGTCGGAGTGCTCCACCAGCCGCATCAAGAGCTCGAGGCCTTCGGGACGGCGCGGATCGAGCGTGCACGAGAGCTTGTTCCGGGCGATGGAGTTGTTCAGCGTGTGCCGGTTGTACGGCCGGTCGGCGTACCCGTCGACGGCCGGCGCGTACATCGACAACAGGCTGCCCAGCAGCATCTGCGGGCTCGGTCGGGGGAGGTAGCCCTTCGTCGTGGGTGGGAACACCGACGGGTTCTCGACCCGGATCACCTCGGCGCCGAGGTCGGCCAGCAGCTGCGTGAGGTACGGACCGGACCACACCGTGGTGAAGTCGAGGACGCGGATCCCTCGCAGCGGCGGCTCGTCGGGGCTGCGCTCGGGCGTGGGTGGAGTGGCTGGGGCCGTCGCCCGCACCGACGACAGCGGCTCGGCATCGGCCGACGGCGCCGCGGGCGTGGGCCGGTGGAGGCGCCAACCACCCTCGGCGTGGCGGTAGGGCGGTCCGGAGAGGAGCACGCGGCCGACGGTCGGGTCGTCGCAGTCGATCCAGAAGCCGCGCTGGTAGAAGTGGTCGGCCTCGAGCACCTCGGCCGGGCTGTACACCCCGGCCAACGGCCACTGGGCGGCCTGCGCCAACGCAGTCGCCTCGCCGCGGGTGTGCTCGAAGAGCCACGGGTAGAGCGCGGTGTCCAACACCTCCTTGGTCTCCGGGTTCGAGAACGCATCGGGACGGGCGAACGCCTCGGTCAGCGCGTCGTCGTCGATCACCACGAGCATCTCCTGGAGCTGTTGCGGTGTCGACATCATGGAGACGTAGCCGTCGGCGCACGGGAAGATCCCGATTGGGAGCAGGGTGTCGGCTGCGTTGCCCGCCAGCATCAGCGGCACGTGCCCCGCGTACTCCCACCCGAGGTAGCGGCAGACGCGCGCGGGGATGGAACCGAGCGCCTCGTAGGCCGCGACGTCGACATGGGCACCGACGCCGGACGCACGCGCGCGGAGGACGCCCGCGAGCGCGCCGAGCGCAGCCGTGTGGCCGATCGAGCACAGCGCGACGACGCGCGGGGACCGGACCGGTACCTCGAGCGCACGACCCTGCGGGAACGTCACCCACGCCGCGACCTGGGCCACCAGGTCGGACCACCGGTAGTCGCGGTACGGGCCGGTCGTGCCGAACCCGCTCACCGTCGCGACCACCAACGACGGGAACTGTTCGCGCACCGAGTCACGCGACAGCCCGAACTGCTCGAGGTCGCCCTCCCCCATCGTCTCGATCACGATGTCGGCGGCACCGAGGAGCTCGACGAGTCGTCCCCGGCCCGCCTCGTCGGCCGCCAACGCGACGGCGCGCTTGTTCGTGTTGAGGTGCACGAAGCGCTCGGGATGCCGCCGCTGCGGGTCGCCCTCGGACGGTTCCACCTTCACCACGTCGGCCCCGAGGTCGGCGAAGACCTTGGCGCAGTACGACCCGGCCGGCTCGTTCGACAGCTCGACGACCGCGAGGTCACTGAGAAGTTGGCGCATGGTCGGCGGATCGTAGCGCCGTCGTCAGCGCGTGCCGGTGGGATCCTGGCCCGTCCGCGCCCAGGCGACGAGGTCGGCCATGTTGTAGGGGTGCAGACCCCGGCGGCCGAGCAGGTCGCTCATGCTGCCGACCGGCTCCTGCAGGTCCTGGTTGGCCATGACCTCCGGCCAGTGTTCGAGGATGGATTCGGGGCTGGGCAGGTCGTCGGGCGCCTGCCACCCTTCGGTCGTCGCGAGCACGAACCGGGACACCCGCCCGCCGCCGGTCTGGATCGCTTCGCCCGACACCGGACACGACTCGTGGGCCAGCACCGCGACGAGGGGTGACGTGCGCGACGCGGCGAAGCTTGTGTCGAGCATCGCCTGGAACTCCTCGTCGGGAACCCGGGGCATGATCGGGGTCTGCGCCGCGGGCATGAACACGTTGACCATGATGTCGAGGTCGGGCTCGCGAGTGCGCTCGGCGGCGAGCTCGTTGGCCAGCACGCGACTGAACGCCAGCACGCCGCCCTTGCCGGCGGCATAGATGCCGGTGCCCGGGATGCCGAGCACGGAACCCGACCCCGTGTTGACGATGCGGCCGAACCGCTGACGCCGGAAGACCGGCATCGCCGAACGGACCAGGTTGATCGTGCCGACGAGGTGGACGCCCAGGGTGAGGCGCACCGTGTCCTCGTCGGGAAGGGTGCCTCCGCCCGCCGCCGCGTTGTTGACGACGACGTCGAGGCGACCCCAGCGATCCAGCGCGTCCTGCACGATGCGGTCGGTGCCCGCGCCGGTCGTGATGTCGCTCGTGTTCTCGATCGCCTCGCCCCCGGCGTCGCGGATGGCGGCGACGGTCTCGGGTGCGCCCTGCACATCGTTGACGACCAGCTTGGCGCCGCGGCTCGCCAGCAGCAGGGCGTGCTCGCGCCCCAGGCCGTGGTGCGCCCCGGTGATGGCGACGACGTGCCCGTCGAATCGCAATTCGTCCACGGCGATACTCCTCCATCGGGTTGCACCTGGGTCCGGCCACGGTGATAACACATCGACGTGGACTTCCCGCCTGAACTCACCGACGATCCCTACTACCACCTCGCGCAGACCGGGCCGTACGCGCCGGTCATCGGCGCGGCGCTGATCACGATGGTCGAGCCGCACGTCGGCCACGAGCGCGCCTACAACCGCTGGTACGAGGACGACCACTACAACGCCGGCGCGATGGCGTTCCCCTGGATGTGGGCGGGCCGCCGGTGGGTGGCGCCGGTCCCCTACCAACAGGTGCGGTACCCCGCCGACTCGGTGATCGCCCAGCCGGTCGAAAACGGCAAGTACATCTCCACGTACTGGATCACCGACGGGCAGTACGAGAACCACCTGCGGTTCGCGGTCGGCACCAACCACCGTCTCTTCGCCGACGGGCGCGTGTACCTGAAGCGTGACCACACGTTCACGTCGTTCCAGCGCTACCTCGGTCCGATCTACCGCGACGGCGACGGCCCGCGTGACATCCACGCGCTCGACTACCCCTACGGCGGTCTCGTGCTCGAGGTCATCGACTCCCCCGACGCCGAGACCCGCGAGCAGATGCTCGCGTGGCTGCGCGCCGAGCGCGTGCCGCGGGCGGGATCACCGGTGGCGATGGGCACGGTGTTCGCGCCGATGCCGCTGCCGGCCGACAAGCAGCCCTACGTCAAGGACGTCGAAGGCGTCGACACCCGGCTCACCGTCCTCTGGTTCACCGAGGGCGACTCGCTCGACGCGTGGGACGAGTTCGCCGGCGCGGGCGACCTGGTCGCGGCGACCGGGCTCGGACGGGTCGAGCTCATGGCGCCCTTCACCCCGACGTTGCCGGGCACCGAGAGGTACGTCGACGAGCTGCGGGCCTGACCCCTCGAAGCGAGTGATACCGCGTGGCTGCCGGAATCATGTAGAAAGTGGCACGGCGGAGTCCACGCCGGAGATCCATCGAGGGGGGACCATGCGAGGTTTCAGGAAGAAGAAGGGCGTCGCGCTGGTGCCCGTTGCCGTGGTCGCGGCGTTGGTGGTGGCGTTGCTCACACCGGCGACCGGCGGAGCATCCGCGCCGCGGGCCGTGGCGGTCTCGAAGACCATCACCACTGCCGGCCTCGGCTACGCGAAGAACTACGGCGACGCCGCGGTCGGCACGCAGGCCCGCTTCAAGCGCGCCAACGACACCAACGAGGTGAAGGGCTACACCTTCGAGTTCAAGGAGTTCGCCGACGACAACAACGACCCGGCGACCGCTCTGTCCGAGGCGCGGCGGCTGGTCACCCAGGGCGGCGTCAACGCGATCGTGCCCAACGTGTCCCTCGCGACGCCGGCCGACTTCCTGACCCAGTCGCAGGTCCCGTGGTTCGGTCCGGGCTACGACACCACCTACTGCAAGCCGGGGGCTTGGGGCTTCAGCGTCTACGGCTGCATCATCCTGGAGAACCCGAAGGTCGTCCCGGGCGTCAACTGGGAGCTGCTCTACAACGAGCTCACCACGAAGAAGGGCATCAAGAACCCGACCGCGGCGCTGCTCGCGACCGACAGCAACTCGGGCAAGACGGCGGTCCAGGGCACTGCGTCCGCAGCCCAGGGTGCCGGGTTCAAGGTGGTGTACGCCAAGGGCACGTTCCCGGCGCCGCCCGCGGTGGTCGGTGACTACTCACCGTACGCCGAGGCGCTGTCGACCGCGAACGGCGGCAAGGCGCCCGACGTCGTCTACATGACGATCCCGGCCACGTCGTCGATCGCCCTGGTGAACCAGATGAAGACGGGTGGCTACACCGGCACGTTCCTGTCGCCGTTCTATTCGCCGTTGCTGCAGAAGGCGTTCGAGGGCTCGTACATCTTCGTGCAGTTCGCGGGCTTCGAGTCGACGTCGAAGGGCATCCAGCAGATGGAGAAGGACGTCGAGGCGGTGAAGCCCAACGCTCCGGGCTCGATCACCCTCGCCGGTGGCTACTTCGGCGCTGACTTCTTCATCGCCGCGGTGAAGCAGGCGTTGAAGACGAACAAGACGCTCACGACCGCGTCGATCAAGAAGGCCGCCGCGTCGATGACGTACCAGATCCCCGACACCATCGGTCCGACGAGCTACCCGAAGGCGTACCAGAACCAGTTCAAGGCGTGTTCGACGTTGCTCTTCGACGACGGCACCCAGTTCACGATTGCGCAGAAGTTCACCTGCACCGACAAGAAGTACCCGGTCCTGCCGAAGTTCGCCAACGGCTAGGCGGATCGCACCACAGTTCCACGGAAGGCCGGGGATCTTCGGGTCCCCGGCCTTCTTCGCGTGACGGAGTCGACGCGCTCGTCCGACCGAGGCAGGATGAGTACATGAACGACGCAACCAACGATCCCGCACTCGTCGCCCCGGACGCCGAAGCGCCGAGTTCCTTCATCTTCGACGTCGCCAGCATCTCCGGGCACACGAACGTCGAGATGATGGGCGACTCGCCGGAGGCAGAGCACTTCCTCGAGCTGCTCGGGCGGGACCTCGTGACGAAGGTGCTGGTGCAGACGCCGGAGCTGTGCGTGTATCACGAAACGGCGAAGCCCGGCGAGAGCGTGAAGCCGCATCGCCATGGCACCTACCAGGTGAACTACGTCCTCCGGGGCGAGCTCCGGTTCGGCAATCAGAGCGTGACTGCCGGGATGGGGTACTTCAGCCCCGACAAGCTCTACTCGTGGCGAGCGGGCGAGGAAGGTGCCGAGTGGATCGAGATCCACTCCGGCATCGGCGGCATCTTCACGGACCGGGCGACCGAAGCCTGATTGACGCGAGCAACTCGTGCCGGCTCCTCGAACGTGGGTCGAAGCTGTCGAAGCGCGGGCGCGCCCCACCGACGGTGGGTGGCTTCGCGTCCGCGGTGTCGGTCGCCCGATCAGTCGCTTCGGGCAGATCCCGGGCCGTACGAGAGGAGTCGCGGCGCAGGACGGTTCATCGCCGTCCGCATGACCTCCCGCAACTGTGCAAGGTCGTCGCTCCGTGCAGGGTCGTCCGCGAGGTTCAGCGACTCGTCAGGATCCTCATCGAGGTCGAACAGCGTGCAGGTGCCACTCGGGAAGTGTCCGATCAACTTGAGCGGGCCGGACCGGACTCCCGGCCATCCTGGGTTGGAGAGGAACAACGCGGTTCGCTCGTCGTCCACACGTTGCGTCTCCTCGGAGAGGAGCGGCCAGAGGCTGCGCCCGTCGAACTCCTCGTGCGGCACGTCGACTCCGGCCGCGTCGCAGAACGTGAGCGCGAGGTCGCTGGATTGGACCAAGGCGTCGACCCGGCGACCGCGCGCGACGCCAGGACCCGCGACGACGAGCGGCACCCGCAGCAGATCGTCGAACGGGATCCACGGCGCCTTGTTCGCGAGACCGCGATGACCGCCGTAGTCACCGTGGTCAGAGGTGAACGCGACGTAGCTCTGATCGGAAGGAAAGCGTTGGAGGACGCGTCCGATCACGTCGTCGATGTGAGCGACGAGCGCACGCACCTTGGTCAATCGGATGCGGAGCGCCTCTTCACCATGCTCGCGGACCAGCCAGTTGCGGAACTGCCTGGTCCCACCGGCGAGCGCTTCGACGAACGGCGCGGGAAGCTTCTCGTTGACTTCGAAGCCGGAGCGCGGTACCTCCACCTCGCTCGGGCGGTAGAGGGACGCGTACGGATCCAGGGCGTTGAGCGGCGGATGTGGGTGCGGGAAGGAGACGACCAGGAACAGGGGCCGATCGGTGCGTCGCTGGTCGAGGAAGCACCGGACCTCGCGCTCGACCCAGCTGGTCGCGTGGTACCGGAGGTCGTACGGGAAGGGCGCGGTTCCCGCAGTGGCCGGCGGGATCGCCTCGATCGCGGGAGCTCGACCCACCTCGAGTGATCGCCAGGCCGCAAGCCCCTCGTCGACCAGCCACTGGTGATAGTCGTCGAGGTCGGGAGATCCATCGGCCGCTCGCGCGTGCACCGTGGCATTGAGATGCTCGCTCGTCCGAACCACGTCGAACCCATGATCTGCGTGAATCGGACTGAAGTGCATCTTCCCGAAGAGCGCTGTCTCGTAACCCTGATCCTTCAGCGCGTGCGCGACAGTCCACGCGCCCGGTTCGAGTGCGAACGTCGGCGGGTGACGCGGCAACCGTCGTGGTTGGACCCCGGTCAGCAGGCCGATGCGGGCGGGAACACACGTTGCCGCCGCGCTGTATGCCGTCTCGAAGGCCACGCCCCGTGCGGCGAGCGCGTCGAGTGCGGGAGTCTCGTAGAAGCCGCCGGAGGCGTACCCGACCTGATCGTGTCGCTGCTGATCGGTCATCAACAGAACGATGTCGGGCAGCGACATACAGGGAAGAATAGGACGGTCGGCCCCACGGTCCGGCGTCGATCCGACCGATGAGTTCAGCGGGCGCGCAGCGTCGTACCCGACATGACGTACGCACCGGTGAACGGGCTGCAGCTCTACTACGAGACGAGCAGTTGCGGGCGGCCACTCGTGCTGTCCACGGTGGCCTGATGACCATCGATGTCAATTTCGGGCCGCTGCACGGGCACACCGCCGACACCGACCGTCCGATGACGATCGAGGCCCTGGCCGGTGACGTCTCGAGCAGCCGCGAGAGTTCAGCCCGGCCGCACGTTGACGGCCGAGTTGCGATCGGCAAGCGCGCCACACGAAGGCACAAATGCGGGCTCTGCTCACAACGCGCGCTGAACGTCGTCTTGCACGAGGTCCGCGTTGATCGCCATCGCCGCGGTCGCGGCGGCACCGGCCGCGGCGATCACCGACGCGCGGATCGACGACGTTTCCGGCTGCCGACACGCCGGGCGTGCTCGTCCTGCCGTCCCGGTCGACCACGGCGAAGCCGTCGGCATCGGCGTCGACGCCCAATCCCGCGAGCAGCCCGGTGGGGTGGGGCACGTTGCGCGGCCGGATGAACACCGCACTCCGCGAGACGACGCTTCCGTCGGCGAGTTCCACCCCCGCCAGCCGGTCAGCGTCGACGACGAGCCCGACGACCTCGCCGTCGACGACGCGTATCCCGCGCGCCGCGAGCTCCGCCCGTTCCGGAGCGGACGCGTCGCCGGTGTGGGCAAAGAAGACGACATCATCGGACCACTGCCGGATGAGCTGGGCGTGCGCTACCGCACCGGGGTGCGTACCGAGCACGCCGAGGGGTTGATCGCGGACCTCCCAACCGTGGCAGTACGGGCAGTGCAGCAAATCACGGCCCCAGCGTTCGCGCACACCGGGAATGGCGGGCAGGTCGTCGCTCACACCGGTCGTCAGGAGGATGCGGCGGGCCGCCAGCGTCTCACCGCTCGCAAGACGCACGACGAACCCGGGCTCGATCTGTATCACTGCGCCGTCGATGATCTCGACGTCGTATCCGGTGACCTCTTCGCGGCCCACCTCGAGGAAGTCCGCGGGCGGCATTCCGTCGCGTGAGAGGAACCCCTGCATGTGCGCCGCGGGTGCGTTGCGGGGTGCGCCAGCATCGACCACGGCGACCGTGCGCCGCGCGCCCCGTGCCCCCGTCGGGCCGGTAGAAATCTTCGGTTGTCAAGGTTCTGGGGTCGGTCGGGAACGCGATGTGCCACTTTCCGGAAGCGCTGTCGGCGACGCCTGCTTCCTCGCCGTGGAAACTTCCATCACGAACACGTCGCTACACGATGCAGACGCGCGTAGATGAGTCCTGAACAGAGCGGCGACCGGTGCCGGGCACCGGGCTCGTCCATTGACGACGGGTGTACGTTGTAGGTGGAGTCCCAAGAGGGTGACCAAAGGCGGTTTCGCAAGAAGCCACCGGAGGAAACTTCCTTGGGACTTCATTCTGTTCGAGACGCGCCGAGGGCAATCACCGCGCTCGGCTTACTCGACCGCTCATGAAGGTGACGGTCTTTCATGACGACGAACCCCACGGTCGATGCCAATCTCGCATCCGCTGACGAACTGCTCGTTCGACTCCTCGAACACGTCGAAGCCAACAAGAGCGCCGACCTACAACTCGTAGCCCTCACCGCCCAAGCACTTGCGACCGTGGCTCTCGTCCACGTTGTGACTGATCTCGCGCAGGTGTTGATCGACCGAGGAGCATGACGCGGCGGCCGGGCCTCGACTCTCGAGCAGGGCAGACGCAACAGAGATGCGCCTGCACGTAGCAACCTCGGCGCACCTCGTCTTCTACGACGTTTCACCGAGAGGTCGCGCACTTGGAGATCCGGCAACGCCGCTGCCACTGATTCGCCGTTGACGCTCGTCGCGCCGGTTCCATGGGGAAAGCTCTGGCCTGCTGCACTCGGAGTAACCCAGGGTTGAATCACACGCCGAGCCGAGCCACCCATCCGCGAATGCGTCGCGCGCCGCCGCGCCGAGGGTCGCACAACCCAGCGCGAGATGTGCCGATCGGTGCGCGCGTTATGCGTTCAGCGCGGGAGCGCCGAGCGGGCAGATCTGGGCGGGCGGTACGGCCGTGCCGTCAAACGGGGAACGGGCGCGAAGCGTTGCGAGACCGTCGCCGTCGAGATCGTCGAGGACCGCCGGGCGTCCTGACAGCGCGAGCAGAACGCTTCGCCCGTGCCGCACACAAGCGGACCGTTGCGTGAGCGAAATCGACATCGTGCGCTTCTCGGCGAATGGCCCTTGGTCCGTCCGCGGCTACCGAAGAGGCATCGGCTCGCGATCACACGCTGCCGCGATGCCTCGACGCGTTCGGGCGGTATTGCGGGGAGATAGCCGAGCGGGTGACGCATGTCTTGGTGGTGGATCACGGTGTCGGTCAACAACTGGACGTAGGGCGTTCGACCCGCGTCGGCGCGTCGTAGGCCGCCAGTACTTGCTCCCTGGACAGGTCGGCGACTGGGCCATTCGATCCGCGTTGGCCCGATCTATCTGCCGCCTGAAGTTGGTCACCATTCCAGGACCATGTCGCAGAGTCATCCGCACGGACACCTCGGGGCCGCAGTGCAGGTCGTCACCGCAGCATCCGTTGGTAGCGTTCGGGACGGCATGACACTTTCGGCAGACCGCTTGGCGGCGTTGCGTCGGCTTCGGCGGTTGACGAACTATGTGGCGGCAGCGCAGATCTATCTCCGCGAGAACGTCTTGCTCGCAGAGCCGTTGCTGGCCGTAGCACATCAAGCCGCGGCTTCTAGGTCATTGGGGCACGAGTCCTGGCATCAACCTGATACACGCGCGGCTTGAACCGGCTGATCGTCGACACCGAGGCGAGCGTGTTGCTCGTCACGGGTGTCGGTCACGGCGCTCCTGCGAATCTGGCGAATCAGTGGGTGGACGGCACTCTGGCCGAGATCTATCCAGACTTCGACGCGTGATCGCGACGGGGCTGGCTCGGTTGGTGCGGACCTTTTCGTGGCCGGGCGGTCTGCCGAGCCATCTCAGCCCGCTGCATCCAGGCGTGATTCACGAGGGCGGCGAGCTCGGGTACGCGTTGGCGAAGTCGTTCGGGGCGGCGTTCGACAACCCGGATCTGATCGTGGCGTGCATCGTCGGCGACGGTGAGTTCGAGACCGGACCGACCGCTACTGCATGGCACTCGTCGAAGTTCCTGAACCCGGCGACGGACGGCGCGGTGCTGCCGTTCCTGCACCGCAACGGCTACAAGATCGCGAATCCCACGGTGCCGGGCACGATGAGCGACGAGGAGCTCCGCAAGCTGTTCGAGGGGTACGGGTGGCGGCCTCGGTTCGTCGACGGCGACGACCTCGACGCTGTCGCTTGGCCGAGGCGCTCGATTGGGCCTACGGCGAGATCCGAACGATTCAGGCCGACGCCCGTGGTGGCCGTCCGCCGGCACGTCCGACATGGCCGGTGATCGTGGTGACGTCACCGAAGGGTTGGACGGGGATCAAGGAACTCGACGGTGTGCCGATCGAGGGAACATGGCGCGCGCATCAGGTACCCGCGGCCGACTGTCGCACGAATCCCGGAGCACCTCGCGGCGGTGGAGGCGTGGTTGCGGTCGTACGCAGTCGAGGAGCTGCTCGACGCCGACGGCGCTCCGAGTCGCCGAGATCCTTGCCGTGTGCCCGCGGGGCGACTCGAGGATGGGATGCAACCCGCACGCGTTCGGCGGCAACCTGCGCGTCCCGTTGCGGCTTCCGCCGATCGATGACGTCGCGATCGTCCTCGGCGGGCGCGGCGTCACTTCCGCGAGCGCGCTCGAGACGACGGGCCAGTACCTCGCCGAAGGTCGTGAGCAACAACGCGAGCGAGCGCAACTTCCGGATCGTGTGCCCTGACGAGCTCGAATCGAACAAGCTCGGCGCGGTGCTCGACGTGACGACACGCGCGTACGAGTGGCCGCTGCGACCGGTCGACATCGGACATGGGCGCGACGGCCGTGTGCTGGAGATGCTCTCCGAGCACAACTGTCAGGGTTGGCTCGAGGGTTACATCCTGACCGGCCGTCACGGGCTGTTCCCGAGCTACGAGGCGTTCGTCGAGATCGTCACCGGCATGGCCAACCAACTGGCGAAGTTCCTGAAGGTCGCACGCGAGTTGCCGTGGCGGCCGCCCGTCTCGTCGTTCAACTACCTGCTGACGTCGGAGGGGTGGCGCCAGGAGCACAACGGCTACTCGCACCAGGGGCCCGGGCTTCATCAACGCGATGCTCAACAAGAAGGCGTCGGTGAGCCGCGTGTACCTCCCGCCCGACGCGAACACGCTGCTGGCGGTGATGGAACGCTGTCTCACGTCGACGAACTCGATCAACCTGGTCGTCGCGTCGAAGCAGCCGCTGCTGCAGTGGCTGACCATCGACGAGGCCCGGCGCCACTGTGCGGCCGGCGCATCGGAGTGGGAGTGGGCAGGCACCGCCGAGCGCGACGAGCCCGACGTCGTGTTCGCCGCCGCCGGGCGCGATCCCCACGATCGAGACGCTCGCCGCGGTGCAGCTGCTCCGCCAAGATCTGCCCGGCGCTCAAGACCCGGGTCGTGAACGTCGTCGACCTGCTCTCGCTCGAACCTCCGACGAGCATCCGCACGGTCTGAGCGCCGAGGAGTTCACCAGGCTGTTCACCGAGGACCGGCCCGTCGTCTTCTTCTTCCACGGCTACCCCACCGCGATTCACGAGCTCGTGCACCACCGACCGTCCCCGAGCCGGTTCCACGTCGGCGGCTACATCGAGGAGGGCACCACCGAGCCGCCGTTCCAGCTCCTGATCGACAACGGAGTCAGTCGGTACGACCTCGCGATCCGGGCGCTGCAGCGCTCGCCCGAGACACGCCAGCATCGGCGGCCGGCTCATCGAGGAGTACACGCAGCGGATCCACCGGGCGACGCGCCTACATCCGTGAACACGGCACCGATCCGCCGGAGATCGAGGAGTGGCGCTGGTCGGACGGGCATGCTCGTGAACGTGCTCACCGTCAACCCGGGGTCGAGCAGCATCAAGCTCGCCGTCATCGACCAGCACGACCGGGCACTGGTCGCGGACGAACACGCCACCGACGGGACGCTCGACATCGAGGCGCTCCGACGTTTCGTCGCCGAGGCACCGCCGATCGAGGCGGCAGCCGTGCGGCTCGTCCACGGCGGCGACTGTCATCCGCGCGCCCGCCCGGGTCGACGACGCGTTGCTGTCGCGACTCTCGGCGCTGGCCGATCTCGCTCCGCTGCACAACGCGCTCGCGATCGACGCGCTCGCACGCACTCGGCGAGGTGCTTCCCGGGACGCCGACTCGTCGTCTGCGTCGACACCGCGTTCCACGCGACGATCCCCGACGCGGCCGCGACCTACGCCATCCCGTGGGAATGGACGACGCCGCCACGGGCTCCGCAAGTACGGCTTCCACGGCCTGAGCCACCGGTACGCGAGCCGGCGAGCGGCTGAGCTGCTCGAACGGCCGGTCGAGTCGCTGCGCCTCGTCACCTGCCATCTCGGCGCCGGCGCATCGCTGGCGGCGATCACCGGCGGCATCTCGGTCGACACGACGATGGGCTTCACGCCCCTCGACGGGCTCGTCATGGCCACCCGCGCCGGTTCGGTCGACCCGGGGCTCCTCACGTGGATCGCACGCGTCGAAGGAATGACCCCCGCCGAGATGGAGGACCAGCTCGATCGACGAAGTGGTCTCCTCGGAGTGTCGGGCCGGTCCGGCGACCTTCGAGAGGTGATGGCCGCCGCGGCGGCAGGCGACGCCCGCTCGCAACTCGCGATCGACGTCATGCTGCACCGCCTCGTCACATCGATCGGCGCGATGACCGCAGCCGCCGGCGGGCTCGACGCTCTGGTCTTCACCGGAGGTATCGGCGAACGATCGGCGACCGTCCGACGCGCGGTGACGGAGCGGCTCGCGTTCCTCGGCCTCGCGCTCGGGCCCGCCAACGAGGCGCCCGGCGACGCGCGACGCCGACCTCTCGGCTCCCGACGCGCCGGTCCCAACGCTTGTCGTCCATTCCCGCGAAGACCTCGAGCTTGCCCGCCAGGCACGGGAATTGCTCCAGGGAACGCCTCACCCATCGTGACTGCGGCGCTGGTCTCCGAACAGTCCCCGACCAAGGACTTCGGGCCCTACCGGTGCCGGCGCCGACCTGGGAACGTGGAGAGAGTGCAGGCGGCGTTCCCCGTGCAGAGAACGTGAGAAGGTGGTCACCGTGGATTCGGGTGTGACCGAAGACAACGGCGCAAGACATGGTGTGGGCCCATTGGAGACCTGCCCGGCGTGTGGGTCGGGGGATCTCATCGCGGTCGCGGCCGAAGACGAGACCAATTTCCTCTGTGAGAGTTGCGGGCGCTGCTGGCACGTCGAGTTCGTCCGGGTGAGTCGAGTCGATCCGGAGACCTGCCCTGGCTGCCCGAATCGTTCACGCTGTCGGGAACGTGCCCGAGAGGACGAGCTCGGATGATGACCGCTCCGGTCGGATCGCAAGCGCGTGGTTTTAGCCCGGGGCGCAAGGAACGAGCATGACTGGTATGTGTGCGTGCTCGAGAATGTGGCGCACAAAACGGGCGCGGCCGGGTGCGAGGCTGCACGACCACGCCACGACGACCATGTCGGCTGCCGTGTCGTCGCACACCGAGAGCACCTGCTCGGCGGGCTCTCCGACGCGAAGCTCGAGCGATGGTGGGCCGTCGCTGTCGGCGCCGTAGCGGGCGAGGAACTCGGTGGCGAACGCGCGCGTCTCATGCTGGGGCTGATCGGAGAAGAGGGGGATCGAAGCCTCGTCGTCGACGTGCACCACCAGGACCTCGAAGTCCTGGCGACGGCCGAGCTCCATGGCCGGCTCGAGCGCGTCCGATGTCGGCGCGGTTCCCTCGAGCGCGATGACCATTCGGCGGATGCCGGCTTCGTGGCGGGCGTCGGGCGGAACGACGATCACGAGTTTGTCGCAGCGCGTGATCAGCTCGACCGCGACGTGACCAGCGGGCCGTCGGCCTCCGGGTCGTGCCCGGGCACCGACCACGATCGCGACCACGCCAGGATCGGTCGTCGCTTCCACGAGACGAGCGGCGACGTCGCCTGGTTCGACGCGCATCGGCACGTCTGCGGCGTCGGCGGCGCCGCTCGCGGTGTGTCCGTCGTCTTCGGCGACGTGCAGCGCCTCGACATGCGCGTCCCACAACGCGGCGACTGCCTGAGCGGTGGCCAGCACCGGGCGGGCTGCGGCTGAGTCGTCGATCGCTGCGATCACTGTGCTCATGGTTCGACCTCCCATCCCGACCCGCGTCGCACCAGGCTGGTTCCGGCCGACGTTGGTTCGAACTCACAGTCAACGGCGAGCACGCGGACGGGTCCGTCGGACCACACGGTCGCGTGGTCGCGCTCCTTGCGCACGCGCACGCGGCGGCCTCGAAACCGCACTGTCACCTCGAAGGCGGACCACTCGCCAGGCAGGCGCGGGTCGAGGGCGAGCACGCCGTCGGTGCCGGGCCGAATCCCCCCGAAGCCCAGCACGAATGCCTGCCACACGCTGCCGAGCGTCGCGAGGTGCAGACCACCGGCCGTCGTCATCGTGACGTCATCGAGGTCGATGCGCGCCGCGATCCGGAGCGCTTCCAGGGCACGGCCGTCGTCCCGAGCGCGGGCGAACAACGCCGCGTGAATACCGGGGGAAAGCGAGCTGCCGTGCGCGGTGCGCGGTTCGTAGAAGCGCAGATTCGGTTCGAGCGAACCGGGCACCGTCTCGTCGGGTACGAGGTGGTGCGCCATCAAGACGTCCGCCTGCTTGACGATCTGCGCTCCCTCCACCCGTTCCCGACCCAGCAGCAAGTCAGCGGTAATAGGACGTCGGGGCGCCACATCCTCGATGAGGAGGGGTTCGAGCTGATGGAAGCCGGCGAACTGCTCGTAGATCCCGGAGTCCGAGTCGTATCCGTCGAAGAGGGCGTCGGCGAGCTCGAGCCACCGACGCCGCTCGTCGGCATCCTCCTCGTCTCCGATGGCTCTCGCCGCGCGGCGGAGGTTCCAGCGCGCCATGATGTTGGTGAACGCATTGTCGTCGACCGGTTCGTGGTACTCGTCGGGTCCGATCACACCGAAGATGTGCGCGGAGCCGTCGGGTTCGGTGCGGATTCGAGAGGCCCAATAACGAGCCGTCTCCACCAAGAGCTCTCGACCAGGCCCCCGCGCGAAGGCGTCGTCGCCCGTCCAGTCGATGTACCACGCGGCGGCCCACGCGATGTCGGCCACGATGTGATCTTCGAGCTGGCCGGTTCGGATGGGCACGAGTCGACCGGCGCGGTCACGCGCCGAGGTTGGTGTGACGTCTCGGCCGCTGCGCGCCGACTCCCATGGGAATCGGGCACCCTCGTAACCCGCAGCGTGGGCGGCGGCGCGAGCTGCAGGCAATCGCCGCACGCGGTACTCGAGCATCGCACGAGCCGCCCGTGGCCGGGTTGCCGCGAGGAATGGCAGCACGAACACGTCGGCGTCCCAGAACACATGCCCGCGATATGCGGTCCCGGTGAGGCCACGCGCCCCAACCGCGGCCTCCCCGGTGTCGGCGGCGGCACCGTGCAGATGGAAGAGCGCGAACCGGACCGCTTGCTGCAGCGCGTCATCGCCCTCGATGACGATGTCGCAATCGGCCCAGCGGGACGCCCAGCGCGCCCGATGCTCCACCAGCAAGTGCTCGAAGCCCCGACCGGCGACCGCGTCGAGCCGCTCGAGTGCACCGGCCGGACCGGGGACCCCGAGCGGATCGGCGTCGTACGCGACGATCCGCTCGAGTCGAGTGGTCCCGTCCGGCGCGCGCACGCTGCGCTGGGTCGCGGCGGCCACGATGCCGCCGTGCGACCCGACGACGCGCATCCACGAGTGGTTCTCGGTGGAGCCCTCGTCAATCGTTGCCGCGCCGGTTGGTCGGAGCAGCGGCGCCGGGTCTTCGACGTCGTCGGGGTATGTGGCGCGCAACACCCCGCTACCGGGCGAACCGAGCGGCTCGAAGCGCACGCTGCACGTGGTCACGTCACCGGCGAACTCCTCTCGCAACACGCCGGTGCGAAGATCAAGCGTGCGGCGCACACCGGCAGTCGACGGGATGACGCCTGAGAGGCAGTGCCAGTTGGGAGCTGGGAGCAGGCTCGTTTCCGGACCTTCCCCCTTGTAGATGCCGGACACCAACGTGCGAGGAACTGCCGCCGGATGCGCGCTGGCCGGCGTCCCGTTGGTCGCGAGCCAGCCATCCGAGATCGTCAGCAACGTCTCGTCAGCGCGTTCGTGCTCCATGTCGAGGCCATCCACCACCACCGACCAAGCCGGCTGCTCGTCGACGGCGGGCGGTTCCATCGCGACACGCCGCTCATACTGGTCTCGCAACAACTCCAGAAACGCGGCAGGTCCACCACCGAGCGCGTGGACGCCATCCGGTACGCCTTCGGGTTCCACCCCGACCGACACCACCGTCGCACCCTGCGCACCCTCGACGAGCATGAGCGAATCGCTCCCGGGCAGGCCACCCAAGCTCCCGAACTCGTCGCCGCCCACGAGCACCAGGCCCGGCCCCACACCACGCGCCCACAGGTCGGCGAAGATCCAACGCCCCGCATCCGACTTGTCGGTCAGCCCGATCTCCACGTGCTTGGCGTCGCTCGTCACCCGCGGATCGGCGAGCCCGACCTCGCGGGAGGCCGTCGTCGCGAGCTCGACCACCTCCCCCAAACCGCCGAGGCCCACAGCGAACAGTCGCTGCTCCACGGCATCGAGAAGTGCACCGATCCGCGCCTTGGGCGGATCCGCCCACTCCCTCAGGGGGATCAGGTCGATCTTGCGACGGTTCAACCGCTGCGAGACGATCTCGGTCCGCAGCCCGCGCTCACGGAGTCGCCGGACGGTGAGGGCGGCGGCCGCGTCGAGCGCCGCGTCCTCCTCGGGCGTGGCGTCGCGCCGGTACAGAAGACGCGGCCCTGTTTCGTCTACGTCGAACACCTCCGAGCCACGATTCAGGGCCAAGACCAGCCGCCCGGGCGGCACAGGCCTGGCCCGAAGCTGGCCGTCGACGTTCCCGAGGTGAGTCCCACTCACGATCGCGACCGACGCTCCCGCAGCGCACAATCCCTCGACGAGTCGTCGGACCTCCGACGCGTCGGCACTCCGGTCGGGCACAGCGGTGCCGTCCCAGTCGAAGACGAACGCCTCGAACCGACGGGCGACGCGCGTGAGATTGCCCGTCACCGCAACCGACAGTCCACGCATTTCACGGGACCTCCGCGATCGGGAGCGCGGGCTCGATCACGACGCGGACGCTCCGAGAGGCGCCTCTCGGCCGGTGGTTGCGTGTGGGGCATATGACGATGCCGGTACGTTCAGTCACTACGAGCTGGCCGTCGGCGAGGATGTGGTGGACCTCGACATCCATTCATCAACGGCTGGCATCCAAACGTCGAAGGATTTCGAGATGGCCTCCGTGCCGACGCAGGGCTCGATGGGCATGTTGTGATACACGGCGTCGTCGGTAAGGAAGTGCAGGAATCGTTCGACGTCCATGGTGTGCCATGTGGAAATGAACCGTTGCACGATCTCGATTGGGGTCTCAGGCATGGCGGCATCCCGGTGCACCCATACGCACGCGCAGGGGCCGCGTCTCCGTCCAAGGCTCATCCGACAACGCCAGCTGCCCCGCCACCGCCGCACCCACCGCATCTGCGGCCGTCGCGAACGCAGCGTGCAGCCCGTCGCCCGTCGTCTTCGCGACCACGCCCTCACGCTTCTCCACCGCGGAACGCGGCAGCTCGTCGTGGCGGGCCAACCCGTCACGCATGGCGTCGGGATGCTCCTCCCACAGACGAGTCGAACCCTCGAGATCGGTGAACAGGCACGTGACCGTCCCCGATGGCAACTCCGCCACCCCGACCCCCTGGCTCGTCTGAATCCGACGAGCCAGTCAACCAGACAAACCCGACGGCGGTCACCCGGCCTGCGAAGCGCACAGAACACCGGCCTCCGGAGGCTCAGGGGCGGACCCAGATCCGGCGATCGGGCGCATGCTGCCTGGCAACTACTCGACGCCCCTGCCGCGCCGTTCAGGCTCGATCTAAGAATTCACCGAAGAATCGGGTGGAGATCGGCGCGAACGGGTGGAGACTCAGTTGGACCGACGTGCTGGACCGTGGCCTTTGACCTGCGCTTTCGCGTCGAGTGAGTATGGGCGGAGACTCCTCGACGGGGTTGAGGTCCTGGTCCCGAGAGGGGTGGGAGTTCGAGTCTCCCCGCTCGCACCGAGCGAGTCATGCGAGGGTTCCCGGGTCTCAGGCTTTGAGGACTTCCTTCTTGGCGAGGACCTGGTCGAGGTAGTAGTTCGCGCCGTGGTCGGCGAAGAGGGCTCCGGCGTGTTCGAGATGCTCGAGGGCGGTGGTGTGGTCGCCGCGGCGTTCGGCGACCTCGGCGAGGCCCTGGTGGCTGCGGCCCTCGAAGACGGGGCAGCGCTGGCGTTGGGCCCATGCGAGCGCGTCGGCGAAGCGCCGTCCGGCGTCGTCGACGCGGCTGCGTGCGAGGTCGAGGTGACCGAACGCGAACGCGGTCGGAATACTGCCCACGAGTACGGGTGGTTGTGCCATGACGTCGCAGCGTTGTTCGACGTCGTCGCACACGGCGAGGAAGGCGTCATCGGCCAGATCGGCGAGGTGCTCGCCGAAGGATCCGATCGCCATCACCAACACGAAACTCTGGCCGTAGTCGTCGAGTTGCGCACGTAGCCGCGAGAACTCGTCGGCGGCGTCGTCACGTCGCCCGGCGGCGATCATGATGGCGGCGCGCCGAACGGTCATCGCGGTCATCATTTGGGGCAGCCCTGAGGACTTCGGGTCCGGCAGCGCGGCGACGGCCTCGTCGATGCTCCCCGTCGCCAGGAGACGATCGCTCCGCGCGCCTCCCTGCGTGAACATCGCGCTCGCGATCCCGGATGCGCCCGCTTCCAGTGCGGCGGCGCCTGCGAAGTCACCGCGGAGCAGGAACACCATGTTCAGCGCCGAACTTGCCAAGCTCTCGATGTAGCGGATCCCGTGCTTGTGGGCGTAGGTCGCGAGTTCGTCGACGGCGGCGAGCGTGACGTCGAGGTCGCCGCGCGCCAGGACCGCGGTCTGCCAAATGTTCAGGGCGGCTGCGGCCTGACCCGGCTTGCCGAGCCGGTCGAGGCGCTCGTGAGCGTCCCGCAAGCGGCGGACCGTCTCGTCCCCGCCCTCGCACGCGAAGTACGCAAGTGACGCGTCGGCGAGCTCTTGGGCGTCGCTGACGTCGTCGAAACCGTGAGTCTCGATCAGCGCAGCGAGGCGTGCACGATCGGCGGGGGTGCGCAGGTCGACCCCGATGTTGGTCGAGGCCAGCTCGGCGAGCAGGAGCGCTTCGAGGTGCGGGTCGGCGTCGCCGAGCGCGTCGAGCGCGTCGCGCACGAGCGCCTCGGCCCGTTCGGGACGGGTACCGGTGACGAGCGCCTGCAGCGTGGTCCGGGCGACGCCGGGCCCGTCACCACGGGCGCGGTACTGGTCGATCGCTTCCGTGAACGCCCGCCACGCTCCCCGGAAGTCCTCGGAATCGCGGGCGCAGCACCCGAGATGGACGAGCAGCGCGGCTTCGTCCTCACCCAGGTCGTCCTCGGTGTCGGTGACGAGCGCCAGGCAGCGTTCATAGTGGCGGCGGGCGTCGTCCCACGCGGCGACCGCTTCGGCTTGTTCGGCGCCGAGACGGCTGTACGCCGCCGCACGGCGCGCATGCGCAGGCGAGAGAGTGGCGGCTTCGCCGAAGTGGGCCGCCAGTTCAGGGGCGTGACGTTCTGCGCTCTCAGCCCAGCGTTGTTCGAGGGCATCGCCGACCTGGCCGTGCAACCGCACCCGCCGCGTCGTCGACAGTTCGGAGAGGAGGGTCTCCTGCATGAGGGCGTGGGTGAACCGATACCGGCCGGGCCGGTCCAACTCCTCGATCACCCGCGCTTCCAGTGCCTCTTCGACCTGTCGGAGCAGTTCATCGTCGGCGCGGTCGCCGAGCAGGTTCAAGGTGTCGTAGGCGAACTCGCGGCCGACGACCGCGGCGACCTGCAACGTCTCGTTCGTCTCCGGAGAGATCCGATCCAGCCGCCGACCCAATGTCTCCCGCACCCCATCGGGGATCGCAATGTCGCTCAACGACGTCTTGGCGAGGCTCCCTTCCTCGGTGAGGAGATTCACCACCTCGGCCAAGAAGAACGGATTGCCTTCGGTCTCTTCGACGATCCGGTCCAACACCTCGGGGGCCGGTTCGAGGTTCGCGACGGCGCGGATGTAGGCGGCGGTCTCTTCCCGGGTCAGGCCCCGCAACGGGAGCCGCAAGAACCCGGGTTCGCGGTTCAGGGAGGCGAGGGCCTCAGCGAGCGGATGGGTACGCGACAAGTCGGTGTCCCGATAGGTGCCCACCACCAACACCCGCATGTGCGCCAACTCCTGGGCCAGATGCGCCAACAGCAGCAACGACGGCTTATCGGCCCAGTGAAGATCGTCGAGGATCACCAACAACGGCGGATCGGCGATCTGGGCGACGAACTGGCTGTACGCCTCGAACAGTCGGAACTGGGCCGCTGCCGCCTCGTGCAACACCGGCAGTTCGGGGAGGCCGGGAAAGGCCTGCGCCAGCGCCGGGAACAACGGCACGAGGGCCGCGAGCATCTCGTAGCGGGTGGCGGTGCTGTTCTGCGTGATGTCGGTGCCCGCCGAGTAGCCGTTGCCGACCTGGATCCACGGCCAATACGGCGGCGCTCCGGCCGTCTCCCTCGCGCGTCCCCACAACACCTGACCGCCGCGCAGCTTCGCGTACGTCGCGAGCTCCTGGGCGGTGCGGGTCTTGCCGATGCCCGGCTCGCCCACCAGCATGACGAGGGAGCCCTGCCCCGCGAACGCCTCGTCGAACGCCGAGCGCAGCCGTTCCAACTCTGCCTCGCGGCCGACAAACACGCCCTTCGCGAGCCGATCCAACGGATTCGCCCCACTGTCCCCGTGGCGTATGCCCGGCGCAGCGGGGTCGATCGCATTGAGCCGCGCCGACACGTCCGCCGCCGAGGGGGGACGGTCGGACGGTGCTTTGGCCAATAGATCGAGGATCAGGTCCTCCAACGCGGCGGGGCACCCCTCGGTGTGCCACGACGGCGCCACCGGCGCCGTATTGATGTGCTGGCTGATCACCGCCGTCGCCTCACTCCCCGCGAACGGCGGACGGCCCGTCACCATCTCGTACGCCATCGCGCCCAGCGAATACAGATCCGCCTGCGGCGTCACCTCACCACCCAACGCCTGCTCCGGCGGCATGTACGCCACCGTCCCCACCATCATCCCGTGCATCGTCAACCGCGACTTGTCCAACGCGACTGCCAAACCGAAGTCGCCGATCTTCGCGACCCCATCCGCGGTCAACCACACGTTCCCCGGCTTCAAGTCTCGGTGCACGACCCCCTTGCCGTGCGCGAAGACCAGACCGCTCGCTACCGCCTTCACGATCTCCAACGACCGGGCTAGCGGCAACGGCCCGGCCGCGTCCTCGAGCAAGCCCTCGACGTCGCCGCCACCCATCAACTCCGTCACCACGAACGGCTGACCCTCGTGCTCACCAAGATCGAAGATGCTCACAATGTGGGGATGCGCACCCAGGCGTCCCATCGCCTGCGCTTCGCGCACGATCCGCTCCCGGCCGACGTCGTCGAGCCCGTCGGTCTTGATCAACGCGAACGCGACCTGACGATCCAGAAGCGAATCGTGCGCGAGATACACCTTCTTCTTCCCGCCCTCACCCAGGAACTTCTCGACCGCGTAGCGACCACCCGCGAACGCCGCCGGCAGCACATCCGATGCCGGTGCACCCCCAGAAGCATCCGACGAGGACACCGTTCGGCTGGCGGCTCGCTCGACCGCCTCCAGATACGCGGCTGCGTCCGCGTTTTCGGGATCGAGACTGAGCACCACCTCCGCCCGCAAGCCGACGATCTCCCAATCCCCGGTTCCCAGTGCAGCCTCCGCCTCATCGAGGAGACGGTCGATCTGACCCTGGACACGCGCGGTTGTCATGCCGCGCAGTCTCCCATGCTCGTCGAACAGCTGCGTCGGACCACGAAGACCGACCCGGACCACACCATCGAAGAATCCACCCAAGAAACGGGTGGCGACCTACCTGCACGAGTGAAGACTCAGTCCGGTTCACGTCAAGCCAGATGGCTTGGTACCTGGGGATCCGGGTCGAGCCGAATGGGTGGAGACCCACCGCCGGGGTGAGGTCCTGGTGTTCGAAAGAACGTGGGAGTTCGAGTCTCCCCGCTCGCACAAGGGTTGTGAGGCGGTGAGAAGTCAAGCGGACTGTCCGACTACCCAAGTTCTACCTGCGTCCTTCTCGAACCGGTCCGCGGTGGTCGCTTCACCTCCGTCAACTGCGCACAGGTCAGCGACACGCGAGAGCGCCGGCACCGCGTGCGCGAGATGTGCTTCGTTCGGGGCGGCCCACCTCGGCGATTCGGCGAACGTTCGGGGCGCGCGTTATGGCGCGCCGAGGATCCGGTCGGCTTCGGTGTGCAGGTAGGCAACGGCGTCGGTGATGTCGAGCGCAGCACCCCGTTCGATGAGCGTCGCGAGGTGTTGTTCGCCGAGGGCGTCGAGGAGGGCGGCGTCGGTCGTCGCCTTGATTTCGAGGATCCATTCCGGTACCCATGGTTCCGTCATCGCGTCGGCGTTCCCGAGGAGTACGGCCGCGGGCTCGTACGACCCGAGCGCGCACAACGCGACACCAGCCCAGTAGAGGGACCCGCTCATGATCAGATGAGCCCCCAGTTCGAGCTTCTCTTCGGCAGAGTCGACAGCCGCTCGGAGGGCGGTTCGCCAGTCACCACCGCGGGCCGCGATCCCCGCGACGTTCCCCATCGCGTTCGAGGCACCCAGGCGGTCGCCGATCCGGGTGCTGACCTCGATGGCTTCGTCGAGCAGGGCGAGCGCGCGTTGCGACTCGTCGCTCGGGAGCCAGGTCGCGAGGGTCGAGAGGCCGAAGACGAGCACAGTGTCGATGCCGGCGGCACGGGCGACGCGCACCGCGTCGTCAACGGTCGCGATCGCGGCGTCGCGCGTCGGTTCGGTGAATCGGAGCGCGCTGCTGTGCATGAGGAGTGCTTCGGCGAGTTCGTACAGGTCTCGGGACGCCCGGGCGAGCTCGACCCATTCGGCAGCGTGTCGCCGTGCCCCCTCGAAGTTGTTGACAAAGAACGCGGCGGTGGTTCGAGCCCGCGCCACGGACGGAAGCCGTAGACCGAGGGCCGCTTGAGCTCGTTCCGCGGTGGCGACGAGATCTTCGGCTC
The DNA here is from genome assembly GCA_963725775.1 of uncultured Actinomycetes bacterium. Taxonomy (GTDB): domain Bacteria; phylum Actinomycetota; class Acidimicrobiia; order IMCC26256; family DASPTH01; genus DASUAS01. Next base: position 42,163 of record CAVRZT010000002.1, on the reverse strand, counting down.
GCTCGAACTCGCGACCCATCGTGGCGCCCCACGCGGCCCAGGCGGCGACGACGGGAAAGAGCGGGTGACCGTCGCCGCCGGGGATCGCGACCGCGGTCGCGGCCCAGTCCATCGCGAGTTCGCCGGACCTGCCCCCCACCGCCAAGGGCGCGAGCAGGCGCAACGCGTGCTCGGGTGACGGTGTCTCGACGGCCCAGTCGAGCGCAGCGCGGAAGTTGTCGATGTCGCGCTCGATGACATGTGTCCACTCGAGGTGGTCCCGGGCCCGCAGGTGGGGACCGGCCGCTTCGGCCACGGCGACGTAGTGGTCGGCGTGGCGGCGTCGCAGCGCGACCGGGCCGCCACTCGCGTCGAGTCGTTCCCGCGCGTACTGGCGGATCGTCTCGAGGAGGCGGTACCGCACCCCGCCCTCCACGTCGTCGACGACGACGAGGGACTTGTCCACCAGTTGACCCAAAATGTCGACCACATCGGCCGCGTCGAGCGCGTCGTCGGGCAGGACCGCCTCCGCGGCGGCGAGATCACAGCCACCCGCGAACACCGACAGCCGTTGCAGCCCATGACGTTCCGTCGGGGTGAGCAGGTCATAGGACCAGTCGATCGTGTTCCGCAGCGTCTGGTGACGCTCCAGCGCGGCGCGACTGCCGTGGGTGAGGAGCTTGAAGCGTTGATCGAGGCGGGAGACGAGATCTTCCGGTGACAGTGACCGGACCCGCGCCGCCGCGAGCTCGATCGCGAGCGGGATCCCATCCAGGCGTCGACACAACACCCCAACAGCACCGACGTTGCGGTCGGTGAGCGCGAAGTCGTGCTTCGCTGCGCTCGCCCGATCCGAGAACAGACAGACCGCTTCCGCCTGACTGAGCTCGTCGATGGGCGCATCACCGGCCGGGACACCCAGCGACGGCACCGCGACCATCCGCTCGCCCGCCAGCCCGAGCCCTTCCCGGCTCGTGGCCAGCACTGACACTTGCGGGCAACGACGCTCGATCGCGTCGACCAGACGCGCGGCCGCGTCGAGGAGATGTTCGCAGTTGTCGAGCACCAACAAGAGTCGCTTCGCCGCGAGATAGTCGAGCACCGACGCTTCCAGCGTCCGACCCGGCAGCAGTTGCACCCGCAGGCACGCCGCCAATGTCTCCCACAGCGCCGCCGGATCCGTGACCGGCGCGAGCTCGCACAACCACGCACCGTCTGGGAACTCCCCGATGACTTCGGCCGAAATCTGGAGCGCGAGACGGGTCTTGCCGACCCCACCCACCCCAGTCAGCGTCACCAGCGACGAGCGACCGACCAACTCCGACAGCGACGCGATCTCCGCCTCGCGCCCGACGAACGTGGTCACCTGACGCGGCAGATTGCCCCGACACGGCATCCACCGACCGCAACGGCGGAAAGTCCGTGACCAGGCCCGCCGCGCACAGCTGGAAGACCCGGACCGGCTGGGCGAGGTCACGCAAACGATGCTCGCCCAGATCGGCAAGGGTGATCTCCGGAGCCAACCCGCCGCGGACCAGCACCTCCACCGAGTCCGAGATCACCACCTGCCCGCCGTGCGCCACCGCCATCAGGCGCGCGCACCGATTCAACGGCGCGTTGACGTACTGCCCATCCGCGCGCAACACACCCTCACCCGCGTGAAGACCCATCCGGGCCCGCAACGCACCCACCTCACCCCACCGCTCGTCCCGCACCGCGAACTGGGTCTCGAGCGCGGCCGCCACCGCATCTGCGGGCGACGCGAACGCCGCGGCCATGCCGTCACCCATCTCCGAGAACACCACCCCGCCATGACCCTCGATCGCTCCCCGCACGATCTCGTCATGCCGCACCAACACGGCCGGCATCGCCTCGGGATGCTCCTCCCACAGTCGCGTCGAACCCTCGAGGTCCGTAAACAGGAACGTGACCGTCCCCGACGGCAACTCCGCCACCGGACCCCCTCGCCGGGTGCGGCCCGCGTCAGCCAAGTAAACCCGGCACACCGACCAGCGTAACCAGCCCGATCAGGCACACATAACGCCGCCCTCCGCGTATCTTGCGCGGGTGGTCCGCAGGCGGGTCGTGGTCGAGGGGCGGGTGCAGGGCGTGGGCTACCGCGCGTCCTGCGCCCAGCGGGCTCAAGCTAGGGGTTTGGGTGGGATGGTACGCAACTTGCCCGACGGCGGGGTCGAAGCGGTCTTCGAGGGCCCGCCGGAATCGGTCGACGTGCTCGTGTCGTGGTGCGAGCACGGCCCGGCATCTGCACAGGTCCGCCGCGTTCGCGTCGTCGACGAGGAGCCGCTCGGTGAGACAGTCTTCCGCGTCACCTGATCGGCACGATCCCGGTCTTCATCGGACACCGCGCAATGCCGCCCTCTACGCTGCAGTCCCTGATCGCACGACCGGAAGACGGCGATGCCGGATAGCACGCTCGTGAGCACGATCATGACGAGCCCGGTGGTCACGGTGTCTCCCGAGCTCACGGTTGCCGAGGCCGCGGGCGTACTTGCCGACCAGCACATCGGCGCCTTGCCCGTCGTCGACACCGCCGGGAAGATCGTGGGCATGCTTCGCGACGAGGACCTGCTGGTATCGGAGGCGCGCCTCCACGTGCCAACAGTCATCGAGTTCCTTGGGGCTGAGCTGGTGTGGCCGCCGTCGGTGCACCGCTATGAGGGCGAGCTGCGCAAGGCGGCCGCGGCGACCGTCGCGCTCCTCATGACCACCGAGGTCGACACGGTGCGGTCAACCGACACCGTGGAGACGGTCGCGACCTTGATGCACGACAAGGGTCTCAGTCACGTTCCGGTCGTCGATGACGGCGTGCTCGTGGGCATGCTGGCACGCGCTGACCTCGTGCGGTTCGTAGCCTCGACAACGTGAGCGTCGCCTGACAGGCGCCGCCCCGGAAGTGCCGTTCGGGGCGCCCTGGAGCGCTGCGCAGGTGAACGTTCGGTGCGCGCGTTATGTGAGTCAGCTTCCGACGTTCATCCCAGGTTGCTTGTGCGTGGGTAGGCGTCGTCCGGGTCGGTGAGCACGTTGACGAGTGCCGGACCATCGAAGCTGAAGGCGCGATCGAGCGCGGGACCGAGCTCGGCCGGTTCGGTGACGAGCTCGCCGTGGCAGCCCAGGTCTTGCGCCACGAGGTCGTAGCGCGTCGCGGGTGCGAGGTCACACACCACGTCGTAGCCGAAGATCGCTTGCATGGGATGTTTCTCGAGTCCCCAAATGCTGTTGTTGCCGATGACGCCCACCATGTTTGCGTGGTGACGTGCGAGGGAGTCGAGGTCGGCGAGGCTGAAGCCGATCGCGCCGTCGCCGTAGAGCGCAACGGTCTGGCGTTGGGGATGGGCAAGTGCGGCGGCGAGCGCGTACCCGGTCCCGGATCCGAGACATCCGTAGGGTCCAGGACCGAGGAAGCATCCCGACGTGTACGTGTCGATGTAACGGCCCGCGTAGGAGACGAAGTCGCCGCCGTCGCCTACAACGATCGCGTCGCGGTCGAGTCGTCGACGCAATTCGCCGTAGATTCGCACCGGATCGATCGGGGACGCGTCCGACGCCAGCCGCGCGACGTCCGCCTGGCGCGTCGCGTGCTCTTCGTCACGCAGGCGCGCTGCCCAAACGCCACGCGCGGTCCGCGCGACGCCTGTGCCGCTGACCCGACCGACCTCCTCCACCAGCATGCCGAAGGTCGCGCGCAGGTCACCGGCGATCACCGCCGCGAGATCAGCGTGGGTCGCGACCGCGCCGGGCGAGTCGACGAGGTGGACGACGGCGGCGTGTGGGAAGCGACCGAAGGAGAGCCGGAAGTCGAGCGGGGTGCCAGCCACGACGACCAGGTCGGCCTCCCGGAACGCAACCGAACGGGCCCGGGCGAAGCACAGCGAGTGGTCAGCAGGGAGCAGGCCCCGGCCCATGTCGTTGGCAAACGTCGGGAGCGTGACGGCCTCGACGAGCGCGCGCGCCTCGACTTCCGCGCTGGCCCAGTAGACGTCGCCGCCGATCAACACTACGGGACGTTCCGAGGCCATCAGCAGTTCGGCGACTCGGGTGATCGCCTCCGGATCGGCTGCTTCGCCCACCACCTCGGCGGCGCCGACCGGCGCGGCCACCACCGCATCGGTCGGACCCCAGCAATCCAATGGGACATCAACAAAGGTGGGGCCGCGATGCAGCGTGCGCGCTGCGCGCAGCGCACAGTCGAAGGCTCCGGAAACGTCGTCGGCCGTGAACGCCGTGGCGGCGTGCTTGGTGACCGGCGCGACGAGCGGCACGTGATCGAGTTCTTGCAACGATCCCTGACCCCAACGAGCCACGGGAGCGCGACCAGCGGCCACGAACACCGGCGTGCCGTTGAACCATGCGCTCGCGATCGCACTGATGCCGTTGGTCACGCCCGGCCCCGCCGTCAGCGCGGCGACACCCACCCGGCGGGTGACCTTGGCCCAACCCTCCGCCGCGAATGTCACGGTCTGTTCGTGGCGCGCGTCAACGAGCCGGATGTCCTCTCGGACACAACCGTCATAGAGCGGCCAGAGGTGAGCGCCGTTGAGCGTGAAGACAGTGTCCACACCGTGCGCCGCGCAGCGTGCGCGCCGCGAGGACCCCGGCGGGAGACGACGCAGACTCCACCGACACCGACGACGGATCGCTCACGCGGTCACCTCGGCGCGGCGACGAAGAGCGAGACACCCACCACGATCACACGTCCATAGACCAAGACCTCACCCATGACCACTCCTTGTCCGACGAAGCGCTGGAGCCCCATCATGCGGTCTTGTACGCAGTCATGGCCAGAGTCGTTCGGCCCCAGCGGTCAGTCGGCCCTCACATCGACGCGTCGGACGTCGCATGGAAGACCCACGCGAAGCGACCTACTCAACGCGGGCGAGAAGGCTGAACCGCAGAACCGCGATGGCGTGGGCAGCGCGAGATGCGCCGATCTGCGCTCCCCGCGGTGGCACTTCGGTGAACGTTCGGTACGCCGTTCTGTGCGCAGACCTTGTGCGCGAGATTGGCGGGGATCGTTGCGATCCCCCGAAACGTGTTAGTCATCTCGTCTCAGGGTTCGGGAGCGATCGTGGGGAGGAGCGCGCGGACCGGCGCCACAATGTCCGACCTGGCCGTTCCGATTCGGGCGTCGTCCTTCGCGTCGTATGGCAGCAGGCGCAGGACATGTGCGAGCACCGCGAGTCGCCCCACGCGCTTGTTGTTGTTGTTGACGAACCACCACGGTGTCGCGGGGGTGTCGGTTCGACGGAACAGTTCGAGCGCGGCGAGCGTGTAGTCCTCCCAAAGTGACGGGGCGCGTTCGTCGAGCGGGCTGAGCTTCCAATGCTTCAGAGGGTCTTCGCGGCGTGCTTGGAGCCGTTGTGCTTGCTCGTCGCGTCCGACCGACAGCCAGATCTTGACGAGGTGTATTCCGTCATCGACGAGGAACTGCTCGAATGGCACGACCTGTTCGAAAAACCGTTCAACCTGGTGATCGGTCGCGAACTTCATCACGCGCTCGACACCAGCCCGGTTGTACCAGGATCGATCGAAGAAGGTGACTTCACCGCTCGTTGGGAGCTGCTCGACATAACGCTGGAAATACCACTGCCCGCTCTCAGTGTCGTTGGGCACGGGAAGCGCGACGTGACGGGCGAAGCGCGGGTTCATGTGTTCGCGCATGCGTTGGATCGTGCCACCCTTGCCGGCCGTGTCGCGCCCCTCAAAGAGGAGCAGTACACGCTCGCCGCTCGCGCGTGCCCACTGCTGCATCTTCACCAGCTCGATCTGCAGCTCCAGCAGCCGAGCGACGTACTCGCGCCGCCGCACCTTCTCAGGCGTGGGAAGGACAGGATGACCCCACTCGTCACGCGGGAGGCTGCGCAGGAACGTTGTGTAGAAGTCGTCCATCACCTCGCTGCCCGACCTGGACAGCCCTCCCGTCCCCGAATCTCCTGAGAGCGCCCCACCCACCAGTGCATGATCGACCTCAGAAGTTAGGTGAGGACCGCTCCGCGCCGAGCCGTCGCCCCGTGACCGTGTGCGGCACGATCTGGAGCCACACGTTGTGGATGCCGAATGCCCACGGCGCTGGGAAGTGGCCGTTCATCGCTCGCAGCAGCTCAGGGACCCGTTCCAGGTCGACCTCGGCGCCGACGCCGCGGACCAGGACGCTCCATCCGAACTCCCAGTCCTCGTCGACGTGGTCGACCTCAAAGGCGAGCATCGGCTGGTGCATCGCCGCTTGCTTCGCACCGCCCTCGACGCGCAGCACGATGTTGTGTTCGGCCATTGCGAAGTTCACGGGCACGGCAAGAGGTCCGACATCATCGAGGTACACAAGTCGCCCGACACGAGCGCCAGCGAGCAGCCGGAAGCACTCGTCGGGTGGAAGGTCCTCGAGCTCACGTTGCGTCATGGAGCGATTCTCCCCGGAACACGCCGACGGCGACACGGCCGAAGGTCCCATCGTGCAGGCACCACCACCCGGATGACAGGTCAAGTCTTCATCGCCGCGCTTACGCCGGTACCGCGTGCGCGAGCGGCCGTCGACTGCAGAATCAGCTTCGCTGGATGATCCGGGTAACGGCTTGCGTAGCGCTGAGCTACGAAGCCGCCGAACGACCACCCGAGAACGATCGGACGTTCGATGCCGAGCGTGTCGCACAGACCGCGCACGTCGTCGGCCCAGATGTCGAACGTCCAACTCGACGGATCGTCGTGGCCGTCGCTGCGGCCATTTCCCCGATGGGCACGTACACGACCTGGGCGAACGCAACGAGCCGCGAGTACACAGGCTTGAAACTCGAGTGGTCAAACCCGGGCCCACCGTGGAGCAGCACGACTGTCGGACGCTCGCGGATGATCAGACCATCAGCGACGACCCCTGCGCCTTCGACGTCGAAGTAAAGCGTCGTGCCGTTCACCTCAACGCGCATCGGGCGCAGCGTACCGACCGCGCTCGGCCCGCACTACCAGGAACTCAAGTGCAGCGTGCGCGGTGAGGTGGCTCATATTGCCCTGAATGAGGACTGCGCTCGTTCTGCCACCGCTCAGCGCGCGACAGATCAGCGAGCGGCTGGTCGCCGACTCGGGGGCACACACTCGTGCCGTTCTGCGCTCCTCATCGGGCGGCCTCAGTGAACGTTCGGTGCGCTGTTCTGTGCGCGGACCGGCTGCGCGATATCGGCAGGTACGGCATGCGTCGGTTCTGGTATCCCGCCCGCTTCAAGACAACCTCCGTTACGCTCCCTCAACTGGCCGAGTACGCCTAGTTGTGGGGAGCGAGGTTGGCCGTGGAATCAAGAACTCTGCGGCGCGGTGCTTCGATCGTCACGATCGCCACATTGGTTGCGGCGGTGACGGCCGTGACCTCGGGTGCCATCACCCCAGGGCAGTCCTTCAACGTATCCCCGAGCCAGGGCGCACCCTTCACCGTTCTTTCAGTCTCGGGGGCCAACTGCACGGGTCAGTCAGTAGCAGCTGAACTTGAGGACCTCACAGGTGACGACCTACCTGGTGGGACGGGTGCAATACCGGGCGCCAATGCGTTCGTCTTCGTCGCTCCCGACGGTGGTGGCAACTGGTCGGGGACCATCACCATTCCACCGGTGATCGCGGCCGGTCGGTACCGCCTCGTCGCCTCATGTGGACCAGATGCCTATGCGCCTCAGTCGTTCCAGGTGCTCGCCGGTGACCTGGCATCGATTGCTGTGACACCGACGCAGGCAACAGCCGGCACCGATGTCGCGGTCAGCGTTTCGGGCACTCTGTGTCGAGGTGCGAACTCACAAGTCGACGTTGACATCCCGGTGCTTTCAAACCAGGTCGCAGACGAATTCGTCGCGAGGGTGATCGTGACGCCAGACAGCGCGGGCAACTGGTCGGCTCAGCTCACGATCCCCTCCACTGCCCCCGCTGGCAGCTATCTCGTCTCAACCCAATGCCGCGTCGGCAACCTCCCGTTCTTCTTCTACGTGCCAGCGCCCACGATCCACTTAGTTCCGGTCGCAAGCCCGAACTTCACTGGCTAACCCGCGGTCTTCGCATACACGGGCGGGTGGAAGTTGTCGACCGCGGCTTCCCGACCGCCGCCTCGTCCAGTAGCGCAGATTGCCTGGTAGGGGTGCGTGATGCCAGCGTCGACGACGCAGAGATCCGCGACACGTGTGAGCGTCGGCGCCGCCTGCGCGTGATGTGCCGTTCTGTGCTGCTGATTGAGCAGGGTCGGTCGTTGTTCGGTGCGCGCGTTCTGTGCTCGGATGGTGGGCCATCGCGGAACTGGGAATGAGGGTCAGCCAGAGAGGGACGTGGATATGCGCTTCACCCGATTGAACGAATCGGACGAGTATCGCCGTCAGCGTGAAGAACTTCGAGTCGCTGAAGTCGACCTCATCGACCACGTCGAGCGGGTGGCCGCCCTGCGGAGAGACCTGACCGCCGACACCGTCGTCGACGACTACGAGTTGGTCGAGGTTTCGAACGGCGATCACGTGCGGCTTTCCGAACTGTTCAGCGCTCCGGACCGAGCACTGGTCCTGTACCACTTCATGTACGGCAAGGCCCAAACCGAACCCTGCCCGCTGTGCACGATGTGGATCGACGGGTACAACGCAGCAGCGCCGCACCTCTCACCGAACGTCGACTTCGCCGTCGTCGCCGCCGCCGAGCCCGCCGCCATCAAAGCCCACGCGACATCGCGCGGCTGGAACAACCTGCGCCTTCTCAGCGCGGGCAACACCACGTTCAAGTACGACCTCGGTAGCGAGGAGCCCGACGGCGCACAGATCGAGTGGATCTCGGTGTTCACCCGCGGTGGTGACGGCACCGTGCGTCACCTCTACTCCAAGGGCGCGCAGATGGCCGATGACCGACGCGAGCGCGGTATCGATCTCCTCAGCCCGGTGTGGCACCTCCTTGACCTCACGCCGAGCGGGCGGAGCGACTGGTACCCCTCGCTGACCTACTAGCAGGGTGCTGAAAAAGTCGGCGCCCCGTGTCGGCGACACACCATCTTGGGGGCGACAACCACGCGGAACCGCGAGATGTTGCGGTGGCGATGTCGGCGGAGCGTGTTCTTCATCACCCTGCTAGGAGCCTGTTGAAGAAATAGGCGGGTGGTGCTCGCGATCTTGGGTGCAGTCGCTCAGACTCGGGGGATGCAGGGCACGAGTGATCCGAATCGGGAGTTGTTGGACGCGGCGGCGTTGTGTCGGGTGTTAGTGCCTGAGCGCAGTGTCGAGGCGTTCCTGGCGGATCATCGGGGCGAGTTGTTCCCGGACGAGTTCTTCGCTGATCTGTTTCGCTCGAGTCGGGGTCGGCCGTCGATCCCGGCGGATGTGGTCGCGACGGTGATGGTGCTCCAGGCGTTGGAGGGTCTCTCGGATCGGGAGGCCGCGCGGGCGTTGCGTGACCGGATCAGTTGGAAGGTCGCGGCCGGGTTGTCGTTGGATGATCCTGGGTTCGATTACTCGGTGCTGACGTATTGGCGCACGCGGCTGCGTGACTCGCAGCGTCCGGAGCGGATCTTCGACGCGGTGCGAGCAGTGATCACCGAGACCGGCGTGCTGGCAGGCAAGACCCGGCGAGCGTTGGACTCAACGTTGCTCGATGACGCGGTCGCGACCCAGGACACGGTGACGCAGTTGGTGTCCGCGATCCGCAAGGTCCGTCGCCTCATTCCTGGCGCTGGGACAGTCGAGGTGACCGCGCATGATTACGACGCGTCGGGCAAGCCGGTGTGCGCGTGGGACGATCCTGATGCCAAGGCGGCGTTGGTGAGCGGGTTGGTCAACGACGCGCACGCTGTGCTGGACGCGGTCGCGGGCGTCGAGCTCGACACGGAACAACGCGACGCGGTCGGGTTGTTGGCGCTGGTCGCTGGTCAAGACGTCGAGCCGGGCGAGGTCGAGGGGTCGTGGCGAATCGTCCGCGGTGTTGCTTCCGATCGGGTGATCTCAACTGTTGATCCCGAAGCGCGCCACATGCACAAGAGTCGCAGTGAATACCGCGATGGCTACAAGGCTCACGTCGCGGTCGAACCCGAGACCGGGCTCATCACCGCCGCGGCGTTGACTCCAGCCAATGTCGGGGACGGCCCGACCGGTGTTGCCCTCCTCGCCGGCGAAGCGCCAGGACTGCAGGTTCTGGCCGATTCGGCCTACGGATCAGGACGTGTCCGCGCACTGGCGCTACGCGCCGCACACCATCGTCAGGCGATCAAGCCGTTGCCGCTACGACGTCGCATCGCCGATGGGTTCACCCGCGATGACTTCGTGATCGATCACGAGGCACACACGGTCACGTGCCCCGCTGGACACACGGTGGCGATCAGCCGGCACGGTTTCGCGCCGTTCAGGAGTCGCTGTCGAGACTGTCCGCTGCGTTCGCGTTGCACCACCGCCAAAGACGGCATGAACCTCATGGTCGGTCCCCACGACCAAGAACTCCACGACGCCCGCCGCGCTTGGCGCGACCGCGACTTCGAAGACGACTACCGCCGCTGGCGACCCATGGTCGAACGCGCCATCGCATGGCTCGTCGCCCACGGTCACCGACGAGTCCGCTACCGCGGCGTCGAACGCAACCAACTCGGACTCTCCACACGAATCGCCGCCCTCAACCTCCGACGCCTCATCAACCTCGGCCTCACCCACGGACCCACCGGATGGACCATCACCTGAGCCGCCGGCGCACCCACGCACACCGCCGAGCGACCACCCACGCGATCAGCAACGGTCCCACGAAACCGACTTCTTCAACAGGCTCCTAGCCAGTCCACGACCTCGAGGCCACGCGGATGTGCCTGATGGATACTCGGTGTGGACGTTGAGTGGGTGCTCGTAGCGTCCTGGGTCTTGGCTGGCTGGCTCTCGAAGTGCCTGCTGCCCGTTTGTCGGGTTGGCTTTCGAACGAAGCGTCAGCTGGTCGGGATCCGGTCACGGCGTGGCTCGAAGGAGGCGAGCAGCACCTTCATCAGGAGTGCCCGTCGTGACGTTCACACACGTGCACGAGGAGGACTTCATGACGGTGATCATTGGGATCGACCCGCACAAGGCGACGCACATGGCGGTCGCGATCGACGGCGACGAACACGCGGTCGGCCGGCTCGAGGTGGCAGCCGATCGTGCTCAGACGCAACGGTTGTTGGCGTGGGCCGCGCCACTGGGCGCCGAGCGCACCTGGGCGATCGAATCTGCTGGTTGGCTCGGGAAGTTGTTGTCCCAGGAACTGGTCGCGGCGGGTGAACACGTCGTGGACGTGCCGCCCACGCTCGCAGCACGCGTGCGGCTGCTCGGGGCGACGAAAGCATCGAAGAACGACGGCAACGACGCACTGTCAACCGCGATCGCAGGTTTGCGCCACTGTGAACTTCAAGCAGTTCGCGGTGATGACCACACGACCGTCCTACGGCTGCTGGTCGGCCGTTACGACGACCTGACCTCGCTGCGCACCCAGGCCGCATGTCGGCTCCATGCGGTGTTACGGGAACTGATCGCCGGCGGCGCACCTCGGCGATTGTCCGCTGATCGTGCGGCGAAACTGCTGCGCGGGGTCCGGCCCGACAGTTCCGTCGGACGCGAACGCAGGCGTCTCGCGGTCGAACTCCTCGGTGACATGCGTCGCCTCGACCGTGAGCTCGTCAGGATCAAAACCCGCATCGGTGAGGCCGTCGCCGCATCGAACACGGCGCTGCTCGAGCTCCACGGTGTCGGACCAATCGTTGCCGGGCTGGTCCTCGCTCACGTCGGTGATCCTGCCCGGTTCCCGACACCGGCACGGTTCGCGTCCTACAACGCCACCGCGCCGATCGAAGCGTCGAGTGGCCCTCGCAAGCGGCACCGGCTCAACCCGCGGAGGAACCGCAAACTGAATCATGCGATGCATCTCACCGCGGTGACCCAGATCCGCCACGACACCCCCGGACGCGTCTACTACGACCGCAAACTCGCCGAAGGCAAGACGAAGAAGGAGGCATTGCGCGCGTTGAAGCGACGCATCAGCGACGCGGTCTGGCACCAACTCCAGATCAACCTCGCTGCCCGCTAAGAAACGGGGTTCGGGAGGACACCCAGGAACGACTCTGACGTCCAGCGTGGCCGGCTCTGCATCCTGAAGACCGACTCTTCGGACCAAGTCACTCCCGAACCCGACCACAACGCTACGCCCCGAAACGCCCCATGTCACGGGGCCAGACACGCGCGCCCGAACACCTATCGAAAGAACTGACACAAAGAGGCTTCGTTCGGAGCGGCCCATCGCGCCGGCTTGGTGAACGTTCGGTGCGCGGTTCTGTGCGCGGATCGGGTGCGCGATATCGGCATCAGTTCTGGCGCGTCGGCCGCTTCCGCTTGTCGGCCTCGACAACTACGTCAGGGAGTGAGAACAACGTTGCGCGTCGCGACGGTCTATCAGTGTCAGCCAGTGAAGTTCGGCTCGATCACGAGCGGAGGAGCGGTCGGCGGCGGGGAAGTGGGCGTCGGTATCGGAGAGATCTTGGCGACCTTGCCTGCGCTGGCCTCGGTGAACCACAGATTGCCGTCCGGGCCTGACACGATCCCGATCGGGGTACTGTTCGCCGTTGGGATTGGGTATTCAGTGACTGTTCCGCTGACCGTGAGCTTTGCGACATTGTTCCCGCGTACTTCGGTGAACCACAAGTTGCCGTCGGGACCCGCCGCGATGCCAAATGGGAGCGAGTACACCGTCGGAATCGGGTACTCGGTGATCGTCCCGTCGGTGGTGATCTTGGCGACCTTGCCTGCGTCCTCCTCGGTGAACCACAAGTTGCCGTCGGGGCCTGCCGTGATCCTATTTGGGAGGGAGTACGCGGTCGGGATCGGGTACTCGGTGACCGTCCCATCGGTGGTGATCTTGGCGACCTTGCCTGCGACCGATTCGGTGAACCACAGATTGCCGTCCGGGCCCGCCGCGATCCCGTCAACGGCGCCGGTCACCGTCGGAATCGGATATTCGGTAATCGTCCCGTCGCTGGTGACCTTGGCGACCTTGCCTACGCCGACCATGCTGTCCTCGGTGAACCACAAGTTGCCGTCGGGACCCGCCGCGATCTCGTCAGGGTTGCCGGTCACCGTCGGGATCGGATATTCGGTGATCGTCCCGTCGGTGGTGATCTTGGCGACCTTGGCTGCGTCCTTTTCGGTGAACCACAAGTTGCCGTCCGGGCCCGCCGCGATCCCGTAGGGGCCGGCGTTCACCGTCGGGATCGGATATTCGGTGATCGTCCCGTCGGTGGTGATCTTGGCGACCTTGCCTGCGCTGGCCTCGGTGAACCACAGATTGCCGTCCGGGCCCGCCGCGATCCCGTAGGGGCCGGCGTTCACCGTGGGAACCGGGTATTCGGTAATGCTGCTGACGGCAGTCCCGCTCGCACCCCCGATCGGGACCAACCCGACGGTGAAGCCAGCCAACAGGACAATCGCCGGAGCCGATCGCAACGCAACAAAGCGCGTAGATCGACTAGCGGCTCGTTTCTCGATCACCAACGAGGCAGAGCCGGGACTCATCGGAAGCGACTCCCTGCTCGCGAACTGCGGAGCACGCATAATGCCCGGTAGGGGTGCGTGACGCCACCGTCGACGACTCACAGATCAGCGGATCGCCAACAGCTCTGGAGTTACTTTCGTTCGCGTGCGCGTGATGTGCCGTTCTGCGCTCGCCGTAGTGGCGATTCTGCGCGCGTTCGGTGCGCCGTTAAGCCTCGATCCACCGATTGGCGGTAGTGACGGGTCTGCGCGAGTGGTGTGTGGTCGTGGGCGCCGGTTTCGTTCGTGATTCCAGTCGAGTGTGTAGGTCGTGTTCCTTGACGCGGTGATCGGCGGTGCCGTGGTCGTGTTCGAGACGTGTTCGACCCTCGCGTGCCGGTTCGTCGTGGTCAACGTGCCCGAGTCTTCAGGTGCGGATCGGGATGGCGCGTAACTGTTCGAGTGCAGTGAAGAACGTCGCGGCCCATGGCCATCGTGCGGGGAGTCGAAGAGTTGGTTGTCCGCTGCGGTTCACGATCCGGCCTGGCAGCGCGATGAGTTGGGTGCGGATCGTGCGCGCGACCGTCAGTTGTTCGTCGGGGTGCACGTCGCCGAGCTGGGCGGTCCATCGCCAGAGGTTGTGCGCGAGGACCGAGCAAGCAAGCCACGCCGCGTTCGCGAAGAACTTGCCGGACGGACAATGCACGAGACCGGCGCCTTCTTTCAGGTCACGGATCGCGAGTTCGACTCTCGCGTGGTCGCGGTGGAACTGGTCGACGGCGACCACACCGACATCGAGGCTGGTGATGAACGCGTGGTAACGCCAGTCCGGCCACAGTTGTGCTTGGGCCGGGTCGATGAGGCGACTGCGGCGCACTACGAGTCGTAACTCACGTCGCTTCGAGCCGCGGCCGGTGGCATAGATGGTCTCCGCAACGGCGGCTTCGCCGCCGGGCGTGTAGTCGATCGGTGTCCAGGCCTCCGGGGCGATGAGCGCAATACACGCCTTGATCTGGGCGTTAAGGTTCACGGTGATCGACCAGTCGACGCCAAGGCGGGCCAGCGTGTCGATCAGCATGTAGGACCAAAACCCTGAATCGGCCCGCAACGTCAACGGTCCCGTCGCGCCAGCCCGACGCACCCGGGCGACAAGTTCGGCAACGAAACTGTTCGTGCCCCGCTGACTCGATCCTTTGCGTAGCCGCGCGTGGAGCACCTCACCGGTGTCGGCCCGGGTCACGAGCAACGGGTGGTAGCCGAGCACCCGCGTGTAACCGTACGCGGCGCCATGTTTCTGTTTGCCGTGCACCTCGCAGATCGTCGAGTCCAGATCCATCGTCATCGACCCGGCCGGGCCTGCTCCCGCCGACCACGCCCGACGGATCGTCTCACCGACGACCTTGTCGAGCTGACGGACATGCCCAAACGTGAAGGCGCGCAGGAACGTCCCCAACGTGGAAGGGGCCATCACCCGGAACGGCAACACGCGTTGCGTCGAACCGGCACGCAGCAGGTCGACATGATCGATGTGGGTGCCGCCCGCCAGGATCGCCGCGACCAACGACAACACCTTGCGACCCGGGCGGGCACCACCAACTCGGCCTGAGAGCCGCACCGTCGCGTTGACCAACGCCTCCAACCCGAACCGGACCATCAACGTGGCCGGCAACACCAGCCCCGCGTTCGCGACCAGGCTCTCGTCGTCGAACGTCACCTCAAGGCGCTCAATCGAGCGCGATACTGACCTCACCGGAAGTGCCTCCTCGAGCAGCGGACCTGACGACTTCGAACACCGTCATCGTCCCTGCTCAGGAGGCACTTCCCGCGGATACGCGAACTACTCGGCTGCGATACCTCGGTGGATCAAGGCTAAGTGCGCGGACCGTGTGCGAGATCGAAGTTCTGGCGCGACAGACATACCGAAGACGTGGACGTTGCTCCCGCCCGGCTGCCCAGCCGCTCGCCGCGCGATGTCAGGAAGGGATTTCGGCGGCTGCTCGCAGGTGCCTGAGCCACGCGGCGAGCGAGGTGTCGAGCATGGTCTGCATTCCGCCAGGATTGGCCTCGACCGGTTCACCCGCAAACGACTCGTTCGTACTCACACGCACTCCGTTTGGAGTTGGTTCGAAGATCCACTCATGAATGCCCGTGATCCCGTCGCCGGTTCCGCCCCAGAGCACCCTCGCATGGTCGGTGACGTCGTAGATCGTGGACGTGATCGTGAATCCGTAGCTCGTCCAGGTGAACGAGTTGCCGGGCATGAACGAACCGTAGGCGTGGGCAGCCGATATGTCGGTCTGCCAGGTCGGCCATGCATTCACATCCTGGTGCAGCGACCACACCGTATCCAGCGATGCGCGGATCTCGACATCGTGACGGGCGATGACGGGCGCGTTCATGTCGATGGTTGTTGGCACGTTCACGGTGCCTCCTCGCGGTCAGGCTTTGCCGTGGTGACACGCACTCCCGCACGTTAGACGCCTGACCGCGCCAGATTGCCCGGTAGGGGTGCGCGGTGCCAGGGAGCCGAGCACACAGATCAGCGACCGCGTGAGGACGAGCCTCGCGTGCGCGTGATGTGCCGTTCTGCGCTCCCGGTGGCCGCGGTTCGATGAGCATTCGGCGCGTCGTTCTGTACGCGGAAGGGCGTGCGCGACTCGGCAGATCTGTCGCCGGTTAGACCGAGGCGATGATTGCCAGGTCCTTCCACGCCCAGATGCACGAGGGATCGAAGTTCGCCTCGCGAAGCCAAGCCAGAAGGTCGGTGACCCGATCCGGACGATCGATGTGCGGCGAGAGCGGTGTGACGGCGTCACGCGGATCTTCAGGTATGACGACATCAGCCATCACGAAGCAACCGCCCGGCTTGACGACCCCGCGGAGTCGTGAGAAGAGCTGCTGTTTCCGGTTCGCGTCGAGGTGATGGATTGCCAAGGCTGACACAACCGCGTCGAAGACAACTCCGGGAAGCGCGTCCAGGAGGTCACCCACGATCGTGTGCTCGATGCGCTCCGACGGCAGCGAGCTCGTCGCGACCGCAAGCATCTGCGTGCTCTCATCAAGGAGAACGACGCGAGCCTCAGGGAAGCGGCGCAGCACCGCTGCGGACGTGCTTCCAGTTCCCGCCCCGAGGTCGAGCACCAGTTCGACGGGTCCCGCTACCGAGCGAGCCACCTCCGCCTGTAGCTCGTCATACTTCGGGACCTCGGCGCGAATCATTTTGAGATATGAGTCCGCGTCGAAGTGAAACTGCGTCAACTGCGTTTGCGCCAGGCTCGGTGATTCACCCGCCCAGCTTGCCCGCTCGGCACTCGTTCAGCCACGACCAACAGCGCAAGGACCCGCGACACGCGTGACGGCCGACTCCGCGTCGCGCGTGATGTGCCGATATGTGTTCACTGCCGTGAAGATTCGGTTCACGCTCTGTCCGCGCGTTCTGTACTACGACCGTCAGCGGCGATCGGCATTAGTTCTGCGCCGGTTCTCTCGAACAACGTTGCCTGACTTCAGGAGTAAGCCCGAGGCGGTGACCAGGCGTTGTCGGTCTCGTTGATCACGTCGTCGAGGATTCGGAGGCTGTGGCCGACCGCCTGGTCGTAGGTCATAAGCGCGCCGGTGTGGAACGCCTGGTCGTACTGGTCTGGTCCGTGCGCGACGCGTGCGGATGCGATGGCAGGGTGCGGGTGAGCCCATCCGGTCCCGGCGCGATATTCGGGCGTGAGGCCGGTGCTGGCGATGCCGTCGAAGACGGCTGCTTGTTCGAGGTGGTCGAGGCGGATCAGGATCTCGATCCCCCACAGGATGCAGGTGTAGAAGGTGAGGCGGGTGCTGTTCCGGTGGGATCGTTCGAACGCCTCGCGAAGGTCCCGTGCCGCGTGGGGGAGGTCACCGGTGCGGACACGCATGCCTGCAGCGAGGTAGAGGGCCGTTGCGAACGTGATGGGGCTCGCGCCTTGGCGTGAGAGCGCGATGCTCTCGTCGAGCGCGGCGAGGGCCGCGGCGGGGTCGTCGGTGATCAGGGCAAATCCGTAAGCCATCGAGCGCGGCGGCGAGGGCGCTCGGGTTAGCGGACTCGCGTGCGTGGCGAAGTGCGACCTCGGCTTCGGTACGTGCGATCGGATCGCCCGACTGCGCTGCGAACATGGCTGCGTTCCCATGAAGGACTTCGCCGTGCGCGGAGTCGGGGAAGTCGCGGTTGAGCAGTCGGGCAGCGTTGAGCACGATCTCAAGAGCTTGTTGCGCTTCCCCGCGCACCGACGCACACAGCCCGAGCGTCAAGTAGGCCAACTGCGGGTGCGGGCGCTCCCGAGGGGCACGCCATCGCCGATCGCTCGCTCGTGCGAGTTCCTGGGCGTATTCGTAGTTCCCGAGGTCGGATTGGTGATACGCGGCGGCGGCGGTCACCGCGTAGCGCAGCTGGCGGTGAGGTGATCTCGACGTGGGGCAGGGCCCGTTCGGCCCACGCCCCGATGCCTGCCGCCGGGTTGACCGGGACTCGTAGGCGAGCGCGCCGATGATGCGCAGGGCGAGGCCGACGTCGTCGGGATCGTGGCGATCGAGCGCCCAGGTCACCGCGGCCCGGAGATTGTCGAGCTCCGCGTTCTCCCGGGTCCGCCAGACGAGCTCGTCGGGACCGACGAGACCAGGCCCGGCTTCCTCGGCCCAGGCGGCGAAGTACTCGGCGTGGCGGCGACGCCACCGGTCGGTGTCGCCGCTGCTCGTCGAGGCGTTCCCGTGCGTACTGGCCGCAGGGTCTCGAGCATCTGGTACCGAGTCGTGTCCTCCGCGGTGTCCTCGGCGACGATCATCGACTTCGCGACCAGCTCGGTGAGCGCGTCGAGCACGTCCCAGGCCTCGATGCCGTCCCCGACACGACCGCCTGAGCCGCCGACGCGTCGAAGCTGCCGGCGAAGACGCCGAGCCGGTCGAACACGATGCGTTCGACTTTGCTGAGCAGCGAGTACGACCAGTCGACCGTGGCGCGCAACGTCTGATGGCGTTCGACGGCACTGCGACGCCCACCGGTGAGGAGCCGGAACCGCTCGTCGAGCAGGCCGCGGATCTCCGACGGCGATCATCGACACCACTCGCGCCGCCGCCAACTCGATCGCCAGGGGGATCCCGTCGAGACGCCGACAGATCTCTCCCACCGCGCCTGCGTTCGTCGCGTCCAAGCCGAAAACTCGCCCGGGCCGCCTCGCGCGCGTTCCACGAACAAGCACACCGCATCGTTCGTCGCGATCCCGGCACCCGGTCGCGTCGGGGACCGGCAACGACCGCAACGGCCACACGTGCTCGCCGCCGACCGCGAGGCCTTCGCGGCTCGTCGCCAGGATCCGCACCCCCGGGCACTCCCGCAACACCTTCTCGGCGAGACACGCTCACCGGGCCGAAGAGATGCTCACAGTTGTCCAACACCAACAGCAGCTCCTTGGCGTCGCAGGTAGTCGCTGACGCTCGCCGCCAGCGACATCCCCGGACGTTGCGACACCCCCAACTGCCGCCGCCACCACCTGGCGCCATCGTCTCGTCATCGTCAGCCACCGCCAGCTCACACAACCACGCACCATCCCGGAACCGTGGAAGCACCTCCGCCGCGACCTGACCGCCAGGCGGGTCTTGCCGACACCCCCCGTGCCGGTCAGGGTCACCAGGCGCCACTCCTCGATCGCCTTCGCGACCCCCGACAACTCCTCGTCGCGGCCCACGAACGACGTCAACTGCACGCGGCAGATTCCCCGGGAGCGCATCCGACCGACCGCAACGGCGGGAACTCAGCGCGACAGATCCGGAGCGCGCACCTCGAACACCCGCTCCGGCACGGTCAAGTCGCGCAGACGATGCTCGCCGAGGTCGACCAACTCGACGTCCGCGGTCGCGCACCAGCTCGCTCGTCGCCGACGACACCACGATCTGGCCGCCGTGCGCGACACTCATCAGCCGCGCCGCGCGATTCACCGCACGAGCCGAAGTAGTCCCCGTCGCGCATGCTCGGCCTCGCCGGTAGTGCACACCCATCCGCACCCGCAGCGGCCCGTTCACCGCCCACGACTCGCCGCCAACGCGAGCTGCGCCGTCGACCGCCGCGTCGACCGCATCCGACGCCGTCGCGAACGCGGCATGGAACCCGTCACCCGTCGTCTTCACCACGTACCCGCCGTGGGCCTCGATCGCGCTCGCGCACCATCTCGTCGTGACGCGCCAACGCGTCCGCATCGCCTCCGGATAGCTCCTCCCACAGGCGCGTCGAGCCCTCGAGATCGGTGAACAAGAACGTGACCGTCCCCGACGGCAACTCGCTCACCACGACCCCCGGTGGTCCGCAGCCCGAGGACCAAAGTAAACCAGGCAAACCGGACGACCGTCACCTGCCCGGTCAGGCGCACAGAACGACCGCACCACCGGCGAGCTTCTCCCCACCCGTTACGAAGCTGATGCCGCGATCCACTTCGAAGGCGACGGCAACGCCGCGTGGGGCACCAAATTCGTCCTCGTCGCCGCGGACCGAACAGGTCCACGGCCGCATCATCCTCGACGTCGAATGGGTCCCCACCCCCGGCGGCGAAGCCCGCAGCGCCATCGACTGCTTCACCCGCCTCGCACCCCACATCCCCGGCGCCCAAGGCGTCATCTACGACACAGCGCTGCGCGGGGTCCACCACCAACATCTACTGCGCGAACTCGGACTCCTCCCGATCAACCGGGTCACCGCCGCCAAAGCCAGCTCGACCAAACCGCTGACGCAACGAACGCCGAGTCGAGAAGAACGTCCACCTCGAAGACAAGACGATCACGCTCACCGACGGCAGCAAACACACCCTTCGCCTCTACGCGTCAGGTGGCGTGCTCGGCATCGCCCAGCTCACCGACACCGGCGACCAACACTTCGTGCCGCTCCCCCGCCTCCGCACCCACCGCAGAGCCGGCAAAGACGGCCGCTACCGCTGGTACAACGACTACGAGTTGCCAGATGAGTACGAACGTCAGACGATCACCGTCCGATTGCACGGCAACGACGAAGACACCGCCCGGAAGTTGAACCGGACCGAGAACCTCCGTCCCATCCCACCCGGGGACCCCGACTTCGAACGGCTCTTCCCCCGTCGCAACGACGCCGAATCCATCAACCGGCACCTCGACGACACCATGTGGCTCGGCCGCGCCCACAGCATCGGCCACGCCCGCCAACACCTCAACCTCCTCGGCTTCGCGTTGACCGTCAACTCGCTCGCGTTACATCGCCACCAGCGACATCGAGTCGAGCCCCTCGCCGCGTGCCGATAAACGCTCCACTTCCCGGCCAGCTCGGGGCCCTACGCGGCGCCGAAAGAGGCGACGAGCGTCCGGGCTGACGCACAACCCGCAGAGGCCCAAAGCGCGCCCCGAAAACCCCGCTCCACCTATCCTGGGCCGTCCGGCACGGAGGTTTTCTACCACCAATCGCGCCGGCCCCGCCCCCGTCGGGCCGGTAGAAAACTTCTGGCGCAAGGCACATGGGGTGGCTTCGTCGCTCGGCCTCGAAGATGACAACGGGTTTCGGTCGTCATCATTTGAGAATGTTGACGGCGCGGGCGACAACGAGGACGGCGACGACGAGTGAGATTGCTTCTTCGGCCATCATCAGCAGCTTGGCCCATGGTCGTATCGCGGAGACATCGGTGGGGCTGAACGCGGTGGCGGTCGTGAACGAGAGGTGGAGATAGTCGATGAAGGTGGGATACCAGTCGGCCGCGACGTACTGACTGTTGGTCATCTCCGGGAAGACGAAGGCGGGTTGGCCGGCGCCGTGGGCGCGGGCGGCCGCGCCACCGCGGTCGAGATCCCAGTACCACAAGGCGAACGCGATCACGTTGGTGAGCCAGATCGCGCCGCCGGCGGCGAGCAGCGTCTTGGCGTTGTTCGTGAACGGCGTCGTGTTGATGATGTCGGCCAGCAGCCTGACCGCGGCTCCTGCGTTCGCGATCGTGATCACGCCGATCAGGATGTCGGTCAGGACGCGCAGCCAGGTGGCTTGACGGTCGATCCGCCCGGGGTCGCCGATCATCAGCGCCGCCAGAATCCCGACGACGAACACGCCCAACAACCACGACGCATCGTGAAACCTCAGGGCTGCGGGCAAGGTGAGGCGCAGCGCTGCTGCGGTCAGCACGGCCAACGCCATCGGCCAGCGTGCTTCCCCCATCCGCGACGAGCGTCGCGGTGGCGAGTTCGCCGAACCCTCGGTCACGACACCCTCACCTCATCCCCGCCAGCACGCGTCCGGGATCCACAGCGCAGACACCTACGCGCGGTGGAACAGCAGGCGTCTGATCTCTCGGAATGGCACGACCAGATAGATGGCGATGCCGAAGTAGAACGCGACGGCGACGGGGGGCACCGCGAGACCGATGAGGATCGCGACCACGTAGACGACCAGGACAGCCAGATTGCTTCGCCCGGATTGCTCTGGTTCTTCGCCCGGCTCGGAGTCGTAGAGATGTTCGCGTTTCGCGTATTCGTCGAGAGCGAATCCGAAGATGCGAATGGCCAGCAGTGTGAGCCCGTACATCGTGACGAACACTCGCTCGCCGTTGACGTCGTGGATCGCTTCGGCGACGAGCCGCGTCGGGAACGGCAGGAACCCCACGCCGAGCAAGACGAGGAGGTTGAGTCGCAACAGGATCGCGTCGGCCCGAGCGAGCCGATCGGTCAGTGCGGTATGGGCGAGCCACGCCCCGCCGATCGTGAGGAAGCTGACGAGGTAGGCGAGGTAGTAGGGCCACGCTTCGAGCACCTGCTTGAGCGGGCTCCCCGGGCGGATGGAGCGCGATGTCCAGGACGAGCAGCGTGGTCGCGATGGAGAACACGCCGTCGCTGAACGCTTCGAGCCGTGTCTTGCTCAGCGGCACAGCCGCACCCGGTGCATCTTCCTGGCTCGACACGAGACACTCCTCCTCGACAGCAGGGGGCTGTGCGAGCGCACGCACATCTTGCCCTGAGTGATGGCGGTGATGCAGGCCGGCTCGTCGATCGAGCCGTGCGGTCAGGTACGCACGGTGGCGGGCGTAGGCATCGTCGCTCAGCTCGGTGAGGGGTTGGCGTCGCCGGTGCTGTCGGGGGCCGCGCCGTCGGGTCGGCGCGCGGTGACGAGCGTCGCGCTCGAGTTTGACGGCCTTCACCGAGCTCGTCGCGCCGGCTTGGAGCATGAGTCCGATCGCGAGCAGGATCACCCCGGGGATGACGAGGGCCGATGACCCGAGCATGACGAGTCCGAGGCGGGCGAGGAGGTACGGCGGGGTGCAGACGACGCGCCGATCGCGCCGCCGACCGCCGCGGCGGTGACCCGGTCTCGGCGTGAGAGCGTGCTCTTCTGCACGCCGATGAGGCGCGAAGGCACGGTCACGTAGCACACCATCATCACGGCGATGACGATGCCGAGACTCAGGGAGAACCATCGTGTGCCCCAGCGGTCGCCGACGACGACCACGAACGCGAGCAGCGCGCCGATGCCGGCGCCCCACGCCACACGACTCGGTGGTGTTCCCACGCGAGTGTCCGTCCGCGGCCGATGTCAGGCGTGCCCGGTGTCGTGATCGCGAACGCGAACACTGCGTTGAGGTACAAGCTCGCGGCGGTGATCGCGGTGATCAGGACCATCGTCGCGACGAGGAGGGGTCCGGTGATGATCGTGAAGGACCGGCCGTGGAGCGCGTGCGCTTTCAAGTCGGTCAGCGCCACCCAGATCCACATCGCGGGCAGCACCTGTACGACGGTCAGCCGCCAGTTCGAGACGAGCAGCTTCAGCCCGTCGAAGAGCATCGCGAACGCGCCGACCACGAGCGCCAACGGCGCCAACCACCGGCGGGTTCGGCTCAGGCTGAGCAGGGCATCTTCTACCGTGGCCTCATCCGAGTCTCGGATCACGCGCACGATGCGTGCCAGCTGCGCGGTGCCGGTCGCTCGCCACGATCGACCGTCCTCCTTCGAGTTGCCCGGTGATGCCTTCGTCACTCGTCCCCGCTCTCGGGTCGTCTCAGCCACTTCGCGCGCATTCTCAGGTGACCTTGCGCACGGCGTTTCGATGTCGCCGTTGACGCGCCGATCGTGGGTTCGAGGGTGACCCCGCTGAGTCCTCATCGAGAACGGAACCGTCGAGGCCGTCACGACGCGGACTGTCGGCACAGGCGCCTGTGGACACGAGTTTCGACCAAGATCGGCACGAATTCACGGACACGTGCCGCCTCGCAGCCGGCGAACTCGGCTTCGACCGCGGCCTTGATGAGCGCTGGATCAACAGAGCTGTGTCGAACCTGCAGTGACCGCACGACCATCTCGATGTGTCGCGCCCACGGTCCATCACCGGACACGCCGGCCGCGAGGTCAGTCGGGTCTGGTCGCCCGTTGTGGTTCGGTCAACATGCCGCCTCGACCTCCATCTCGGACGCTCCAGCCTGCTGAGCGGATCGGATCAGACGCCTTGGATTGCTTCGAGTCGTCCAGATCGGATCGCGTCGCAGAACGCTTGGTAGTCCTGCTCGTTCTGGTCTGCGTAGCGCGTGGAGAAGTCGACGATCGACTGGTCGAACTTGTCCTTCGAGCCCAGGTACGCCGCGATCGCGATCGGGTCTCCGGATCGGGCGTGCGCCCGTGCCAGCGTCTGACCGCAGAAGCGTGCGTACATCGAGAGGGTGATCGGAGCCATCGTCTCGACCACTGCCGAGCCCTTCATGTCGCGCAGCTGTCGCCAGTAGAGGTACCGGTTGTCCTGCCGCGCCTTTGGTCCAGCCGAGGTAGATGTCGCTCGCGGCCTGCATGATCCGTTGGCCCTGTACGACTCGCTCGCCAGGCTGGTGGTAGCGGCTCTTGGGCAGGTGGTCCTCCAACACCGACGTGGTTGCTCCCTTCACCTGGAGGAACAGCGGGTCCTGTTGATCGCGGCCCTGCAACAAGACGATGAACGCCTGGGTGCCGACGCTGCCGACGCCCACGACCTTGCGGGCGACATCGACGACTTCGAATCGTTCGAGCAGGTGACGGCGATCGTCCTGCAAGGTCGCGCGATACGCGCGGAACTGCTCGTGGATCGTGTCCGTGAGTTCGTCAGCGGACATGCCGATGGTCGCGGCGAGGTCGCGGGCCGGAACGACGACTGGCGGTTGGCTGACGATCCGGTACTGGCCGTCGACCAGCTCCGCCAGTTTCGAGAGCGCCTGCAAGCTGTCGCGGCTGCGTGCCTTCTCGGCGTTCTTCCGAGCGTTCTTCTCCGCGGTCTTTGCCGCCTTCTTGTCCGCGCCTTTGGCGGAGCTGGTCATGGCGGTGAGAGCAGCCATGAGGTCCGCTTCGGAGAGGTGCGCGTACCAGATGTCCATCGTGCGCATCTCGCGCGAACCCGGCCATCGCTTCCCGATACGACGTCGCGGCCGCGAGTGTCGCGTCGCGCGCCTGCGTATCGGTGAAGCCGTTGTTACGTGCGGCGATCGTGAAGCTCGCCGCCATGCGCTTCACGTCGTACTCGAACGGCCCCGGCAGCGTCTCGTCGAAGTCGTTGACGTCGAACACCAGCGCTCGTTCCGGTGACGCGAAGACCCCGAAGTTCGACAGGTGCGCGTCGCCGCAGAGCTGCACCGTCAGGCCTGCGGTCGGCGTGTCCTTCAGATCCGCGGCCATGATCTTCGCCGCGCCCCGGTAGAACGTGAACGGCGAGACCATCATGCGCCCGTGACGTACCGGCACCAGGTCCGCCTCACGCGTCGCGTTCTGCTCCTCGAGCAACGCCACCGGATCGGGCCGATCGGCGGCTGGTGCCCAACCCGCATGAGCGCCTGGCCGCGCCTGCTCGCGGGCGGCTTTCCCGAGCGCCACACGCTCATCGACACTCAGGTGCTTGATCTCGTTCATGACAACCTCTTTGACTGTCGGGCATCCGAGATGTTGTGCGCCGAACGGGGTTACGCCTCCGCGGCCGGCGTGATCGGGCTTCCTCTTCGGGGGTCGGGTTCGTCGTGGGGTAGGTCGCGTGTGAATGCGAGGGAGATGAGGGCGAGGACGGCGGCGCCGAGGAGGCCGGCTTTGAGTGCTCGGAGCTGGGCGGTCTCGTAGTCGTCGACGACCGCGGCGGTGGTGGCCTTGTCGAGGCCGGACTTCTGTGCGGCGCTTTCGACCTGGTCGGACGAGACGAAGGTCAGGCCGTTGCCGGCGGCCACACCAACCTGGTTCGAGACCTCTGCGCTGATCCGTGAGTCGTGGGTGACGGTGGAGGTGAACGTGTTGGTCAGTCCGATCAGCACGATGGCGCCGATGAACGCCACTCCGAGCGCGGAGCCGAGTTGCTGGCCGGTGAACTGCAGCCCGCCGGCTTCGCTGCGACCCGATTCCTCGACCGACGACTGGATGACGTTGCCGAGCTGGGAGATCATCAGGCCCATCCCGACGCCGAGGACACCCATGCCGATCGCGAACCCGGCACTGTCGAGTGTGGGCTTGATCGTCGAGAGCAGGATGAGCACACCGGCGGTGGTCACGACGAGTCCGGCCCGGACGATCGTCCGCACCGGGAAGCGGTTCGAGAGCCGTGCGCCGAGTCCTGCGGTCACGAGCATGGTGATCGAGATCGGCAGCATCCTGATCCCGGTGTCGAGCGCGTTGAGGCCGAGAACCAGCTGGAGGTAGAGCGGGACGACGAAGAAGGTGCCCATCAGGATCAGGTTCTGGCTGAAGAGCCCGATCACGCCGGAGCGCACCGGGGGGATCCGGGCGAGCGAGAGATGGATGAGCGGGTCGCGCTTCGTCGCTTCGCGGTGGCCCTGCCAGCGCACGAAGCCCCAGAGCACCACGCAGCCGGCGCCGATGACGAAGAGGGTGAGCGAGAACCCGAAGATCGTGATCGGCGAGTTCTTGGGCTTGAGCCATCCCCAGGTGCTCGATTCGAGCACGCCGAACACGAACAGTCCGAGGCCGGTGGCCGAGAGCACCGAGCCGACGACGTCGAGCTTCGGCGTGGGCGTGGGACCGGGGGCGTCTTTCACCTTGCGGGTCATGAACAAGATGAACGCGGCGATGAAGACCTCGCCGACGAACACGACGCGCCACGTGAGCTCGGTCGTCGCCCAGCCGCCCACGATCGGACCGACCGCGATCCCGGCACCGGCGACGCCACCGATCACCGCGTAGGCCGCCTTGCGGCTGGTTCCTTCGAAGTTGCCGGCGATCAACGCCGCCAGCGCAGGGAAGACGAGCCCCGCGCCGATGCCTTCGAGGACCGACCATCCCAGCGCGAGGACGGCCACCGACTGCGACGCCGCGGTCAGCGCCGAACCGCAGGCGTAGATGATCAAGCCGATGATGAACGCCCGACGGCGACCGATGATGTCGCCGATCTTCGCTCCGGTGAGGATCAGCATCGCCATCACCAGGCAATACAGCGTGATGACGGCCTGGATCGTGGTCACCGTGGTGTGGAAGTCCTTGACCAGCTGACTGATCGAGACGTTCATCACCGACTGGTCGAGCACCATGAGGAACTGCGCCGTCGCCAGCGCCACCAGCGCCGCCCCGGCCTTGCCCGTCTTGGTGCTCATCATCCTCCTACCGGTCGACCCGACCGCACACGAACTCCGGGCGGCTGGGTCGATCGGGGTTCGTCGTGAACCAACGGACGGCTATTCGCTGACCGCAACCACGTCGACCATGACGGGGCGCGTGAGCAGGTAGCTGAAGACCCCGATGATCGGAACGAACACGATGAACAGGAACCACAACGCCTTGGCGAGGCCGTGGTGGTCGCGCCGACGGAAGTTGTCGACGAAGCACCAGATCACGACGAAGACCCACAACGCGAACAGGGCAAACATCAACAGCGACCAGAACACCCCGAGGAGCGGAAAGTCGTAGGCGAGTACCACAGGGAATCCTCCTGAACAGGCTCCAGCCTCAGGGCTGGAACGGGATGGTTGCACTCACGGGCTGCGGAATCAGCGAGGGTTCAGTCGTCTTCGGCTTCGAGCTCGGCCTCGATCGCCAACGCCTCGATCGCAAACCCGAGCGCCCGCGCCAGGTTGCCTGCTGCGCTCACCACCCGAGCCGTTCCGACGATCGGCGCGACGGCGATGAGCACACCTTGGACGTCTTCGAGGGTGATGCCGACATCGACCGCGGTTCCGGCGTTGACGAGGTACGAGGCAGGGGGCGCGCCCACTGCCGCGAGCGCGGCGATGCGGGCGAGCATCAACTCTCGGTCCTCGAGATCGCAGGCCTCCACCGATGCCGCGGTCATGACGGCCAGGGTGTCGAGGAGAGGAGTGTCTTCAGCCATTGGTGAATCCTTCTGTTGCACGCGTGCAGCGTGATTGGGTTGATCAGATCGAGTTCTTGAGCTTCTGGCACGACGCCGAACTCTGGAAGGCCTTCTTGAGCTGGCCGTTCGGCTTCAAGCCTTTGAGCGTCGTGCCGGTGCTCTTCACTTCGTTGGCGGCTTTGCCGAGATCGCTGCCCACCTGAGCAAGCGAGCCGGCAACCTCGACCGGGCGTCGAGCCCGGGCTCGCCAGTGTCTGCTGGATGCTGCTCGAGAGGCTCTGGAGCTGCGTCGACGAGGTTGTTCACGGCCGTCTTGGCCTTCGGGCCGTCGCCGGTCGATGGAGTGCCGAGCGCGTCGACGCTCGATGTCAGCGTGTCGGTCGCCGTCTTCACTCCCGTCGTCGCCTGGGTGGTCGCGGCGTCGAGCGACCCGGCGCCCTTGAGGCCCTTGACCGTCGAGTTCACCGAGTCCAGCCACGTCTGCACCGACGAGCACACGCCGTTCGCCCACGCGGTCGGTGACGTCGTCTTCGATGACGCCCCCGCACTCGTCGTGGTCGTGGTGGAGGAACTCTGCGCGCCGGCCACCGTCGCCGGAGCCGTCGCCACGAATGCCGCCACCGTCACCACCAACGCGATCACACCGCTCCGAACAAGTCGCATGTCGGCGTCTCCCATCATGTTGAGTGCTCACCGCCGAATGAGCGGAGCTTCGTCCTCTCGATGTCGTGCGGATCGGCCAGCATCGACTCGCTCGTACCTCCGAACTCAGTGTGGTCTGGACGCCACGCCGAACCGCAGTGCAACGATGCCGTCTGATCGAACCTGTGGCCAGTAGCGGCACACCTGGTGATCGTGCGTGCATCGTCCGCCGAATGGCTGGTCAGCTGGCTTCTTTGGCGGCTTCCTGCACGGCCGATCGATGTCCTTCGAGCTCACATCGTCGAGCTCCTTGGTCATGTGCTTCTCGGCCTTCAGGTCGGCCTTGTCGAGCGCCGACTTCGAGCGTCGACTCTCCGACGATCACGAGCGCGGCCTCGCCGGCGTCGATGAGCTCGCCGAACTCCTTGACGTCGGCCCGAGACATGCCCTTCCACAAATGGGCACCCACCCCACCGACCGTCGCGCCCACGACCGCGCTCCCGATGAGCGCAGGGCGGGAACAGAATCCCGACCATCGCGCCGACCGCGGCGCCACCCCACGCGCCGTGACGCGTGGACGTCTCGTCCTTGTTGACGTGCACCTTCCCGTTCTCGTCCTTGGTGACCACCGAAGCGTCATAGGTGCCGACCGCACCAGCGGCGTGGAGGTCTTTCACGATCTCGTAGTCGTCACGTGCCGACATCTCATCGGGATACGTACCGACGTACACGAACACACCATCAGGCTTTGCCATGTCTTTCTCTCCTCTACTTGGTCGTGTCGAAGAGCGAACTCGGCTCATGGGTTGTCGCCCACGATGAGACGCACGTCGACGAGCTCGAGACCGAGCGAGTTGACCCGTTCGATGACGCCGTAGAGCCCGGCCTGGTCGACGAACTCTCCCTGAAACACCGTCATTCCCTTTTCGCACCGCAGTTCAAATTCGGGAAATGCGGCCCGCGTCACCGGTCCCGGCTCACCGCGGAATGCGAGCTCATAGATCTCGGTCACGATGCCGCCACCGCCGCTCTCCTCGAGGTCCGAACCCTGTGACTGGGACTACGCTTTTCCCGCGATTGCCTTGAACCGCAGCTCCGCAGTGTGCGGTCCGATGGGGTGATTGGCTGTCACCCCATCGGGGGTGATCTGCGAACAAAGGAACGGGAATCGTGACTCCGCGACTGCTGGCCGCGACGAAGTTCTCGCCGCCCGCACTTCCCAGCTGGCACGTTCCGCGCGATCGCCTGCATGCGGCCCTCGACGCAGGTGCGCACGTCCCGCTGACGGTCGTCGTCGGCGCGCCCGGGGCAGGCAAGAGCGTGGTGCTCGGATCCTGGGTGCACGATCGCCCCGAGCTTGCGTCGATCTGGCTTTCGTGCGACGAGCGCGATGCCGATCCGGCCACCTTTTGGTCTGCGCTGACCACCGCGCTCGTTCGCCGGTGGCCCGACCGCTGGCTCGACGCGACCGACTTGCTGCGCGAGGCGGAACCTGAGCTCGGTGACGTCGCGATCGCGGTCGTGAACGACCTCGCGGCGCTCGGCGAACCGGTCGTGATCGTGATCGACGACTTCCAGTTCGCGTCGGCTGCGGCACCCAGCTTGACCACGTTCATCGAGCGCCTCCCTTCCAGCTGTCGCGTGATCATCGGCAGCCGCACTGAGCCCCAACTCGCGCTGTACCGACTTCGTGCGCACGGGCAGCTGCTCGAGGTGCGCGACGCTGAACTCCGGCTCACGCGAGCCGAAGTCGCCGCCGTCATGCTCGAGTTCGGAATCGAGCTGAACGCTGCAGCAGTCGAGCTCCTCACGGCCCGTACCGAGGGTTGGGCTGCCGGTGTCCAGATGGCGGCCGTGTCCCTTCGCGACGAATCGGTCCCCGATCTCTTCCTGACAGAGTTCGCGAAGACGCCACGCTCGATCACTGACTTCCTCGGAACGGAGGTACTCGAACGCCAGCCCGCTGAGATCCTCGACTTCCTGCTCGCGACTTCGATCCTCGAACACCTCGACGCCGAGAGTTGCGCGGCGGTGACCCAACGACGCGACGCCGGCGCGTTGCTCGGGCGCGTCGACGAGCGGCACCTCTTCCTGATCGAGTTGGCCCGAGATACCTACCGGTACCACCATCTGTTCAGCGATTTGTTGCGGCACCGACTCCACGCGGACGATCCGGACCGCGAGCAGGCCCTGCATCGACGCGCCGCCGAGTTCTTCATCGAGGCGGGCGACATCGAGAGTGCGTTCGGTCACTTCTTGATGGCCGGTGAGGAAGCAGAGGCCTTCGAGTTGCTCAGAAGCAGCTTCGTCGACGCGTACATCCAAGGCGACGGTCGCGTGCTACATCGCCTGGCTGCCAAGGTAGGAACCGCGGCCGCAACGGGCGATTCCGGTCGCCTCGTAGACGTTGCGCTCGCGTTGGCCGCGAGTGCCCCGGCCGAGCAGGCAGCGCCGTGGATCATCCGCGCGAGCAACCGCGCCGGCGACTTCGACGATGCCGACCGTGCTCGACTCGTGCTCGCGCGAGCTCTCGTTGGGGCGCAGTACGGAGAAGCCGACGAGGTCGAACGAGCGCTTTCCGACTATGCCGGACCGACGGACCTCCCCGACGACGAAGTCGCTCAGTACGGACCCATCCTGGTCGCGCGCACCCGGCTGTGGCTCGGCGATCTCAACGGCGCACGCGAAATATGCGAGCACAACTTGGACCCGCTCGCCGCACCAAGCCTGCAGCAGATCGGACTGACCGGCGCACTCGCGTGGGTTGCGTGCGTCGAAGGCCTGCTGACCGAAGCGGACCATCTCGCGGACCGGGCGCTCAAGAGTGCCGAATCTGTAGGCATGGCCGCGCACACGGCGATGGTCGACGCGATTCGCACTCGGGGGCGCGTGGCGTTCGAGCGCGGCGATCTCGTCTCCGCAGAACGCGTGCTCGAGCAGTCGCTCTCGGTGAGTGAGGACTGCCGTCCTGCCTTTGCGCTCGTGAGCCAGCTGTCGCTCTCGAGGGTGTGGCTCGCCGATGGCCGCGTCGGCGAGGCGCTCTCTGGTGTTGAGCGCGCGCGAGCGTTCCTGCCGCCTGACTCCGCCAGTCCGCTCCTCGGCCTCTGCCACGCGTTGGAAGGCCGCATCGCGATCGAGATCGGCGACCTGGATCGCGCCACCCGATGCGCGCAGAGCCTCCCGCCGGGAAACCGAGCATCCCTGCTTCAGGCTCGAATCGAGCTCGCCCGAAGCGAGCCGGATCGCGCCGACGACGCCCTCGCTCAATGCACGCCGACAACCATGCGCGAGCGCCTCGACGTCGCGCTGCTTTCCGCCCGGGTCGCGCACCTCCTGAACCCTGACGCTGCAGATCCACTGCTCGCGGAGGCACTCGCGGTCGCGAAGATCGAGGGCTTTGTCGTGGCCGTCACCGACGACCTGGTCGAACTCCGACCGCGCGTCACTCTGCTTCTCCGGTCAGGCCGCATCGAGCAACTACGAGCAGGCCGTGCTCGATCGCCTCGAACGCAACCCGACCCTCCGAATCGCGAACGGCAGCACGTCGGGACCGCTCAGCAGCCGCGAACTCACCGTCGTTCGATACCTCGCGTCCCGACTCACGAACAAGGAAATCGCTGCCGAGCTCTTCGTGTCGAACAACACGCTCAAGACACACATCAAACGGATCTACCAAAAGCTCGGGGTCTCGTCTCGCATGGAAGCGGTAACCGAAGCACGTCGCCTGGGCCTCTTCTGACTTCGGCGCCCGGCGACGACACAGGCCTCGCACGTCGACGTCAACCAGGCGAGTGGAAGTCGCAAGCTCAGAGCACGCGGATGCGCCTGCGAGCAGCACATAACAACGCCGACACGAGGCATTCCTGGCCGTCCCTAACCGGCGATCTGGGTGGTCAACTCCAGTGGCCCCGAGGCGCAAGCACGGCTAATGCGCGTCCGCCATCTACTTACGCCCGGTCTCGCGCGCCCACCTCTCAATTTCGGTGCGCGACCAGTATTGGCAGCGGCCGCTGCGACGGTGCACGATCGGCCGGGGCATGTCTGGGTATCTGGTCTGGTAGACGCTGACGGAGGTGGGGTTGCCCAGCCCCAGCAACTCTGCGACCTCAGTGGAGTCGACCAGGTCGTCGACGTCGATCTTGCGGCCCACATCCCCAGTCTTGCAGAGAAGTTGACGTATCTCTACGACTAATGTAGTGTTATCTCAACAACAGAAGTGGCCCCGGCGGTGCTGTAACACCCCGGGGCCGTGGCCGGAACCTGCTTGAGAGGTGCCGACGTGGTGGATCGTACGGCGCGCGTCTCGCGCCCTGCTGGAAGGCAGGGCGGGCTGGATGCTGCCGTGGATCCCCACCAGCTGCTGCTGCCCAGTGGTCGCGAGCTCCTCGCGGAGGCGTTGCGGAGCACCTCACGGCTGAGCGGGCAGAGCGAGCGCCGCCTCCTGGGCCTCATGCTCCGCTTCTTGCGCTACGTGGAACGGGGATGCGGGGTCGAGTCACTGAACGAGGTGACGGCCGAGCACGTGCGGAGCTTCGTGCTGGCACCGTCGGGTGGCAACAGGGTCGCGGCGCCGAGCGTGGCGACCTCCCATCTGCGGCGTTCGGCCGTCCGGTTGCTGTTCCGGGTCCTGCGCCAGGCATCGGCGGTCGAGCACGACCCGACCTTCGACGTGGTCTTGCCGGCGCGCTCATCACTCGCGGCGCGGCCGCTGACCGATGATGAGATCGCGCTGGGGCGGAGCTTCTCGTCGAAAACGCTCGGGGAGACACGCCAGCCGGCTGCGTGGGCATTGGCTGAAGCGACGGCTCGGACGTCGGAGCTCGCGGCGATCCGGATCCGCGACGTGAGCCTCGACGAGGCTCACGTCTGGATTGCCGGGAGCACGAAGACCGATCCCCGTTGGGGTCAGCTCAGCCCCTGGGGTGTCGATGCCCTCGATCGGCGCGTCACCTTCCTCGACGCGAAGGCAGAAACACCACTCGTCTACTACGGGGCCGGAAGCGAGGAGAGCCGTCAGGCGTCGGCGTGCGCGGCGATCTCCGAGACCCTGCGGCGCGCTGGGTTGGCCGGCGAACCCGATGTGCGTCCCATCTCGGTCGCCGCGTGGGCGGGTGCACGCATCCTCGAGCAGACGGGACAGATCGAAGCGGTCGCTCGCGGTCTTGGCGTGCGCAGCCTGGATCGCGCCGCCCGCTTGATCGGCTGGGACTGGGCCGACTCCGATCGCGCCGATCGATGAGGCGCCGCACGGCTGGCGTGTCCGCGCTCGAGCGTGTCGAGGCGCTGCTCGCGAATCCAGCGCTCTACGAGCTCGCCGATCTCGTCCCCGACCCAGCGCCCGATGCAGGTGGACGCCAGCGCGACTACCCGACCTTCATGTGGCTCCTGTACGAGGCGCTCATCAGCGTCTACGGCAGCGCCCGACGCGTTGAAGCCGAACTCGCGCACCCGCTCGTGTGGAAACTGATCCGCAACACCATCCGCCGCCACTTCCCCGACCATCGCGACCTGCACCTCTCCGACCGGCCGATGCGTCGCCACCACTACCTCTACGCGCGTAACCGTTACCTCACCCACCCCGACGTCCTCGCCGCGCTGGCAGGCCTCCACCGACGGCTCGCCGCCGACCAGGCCCGCGAACTCGGGCTCCTCGACCCTGACGGGCCAGGTTCGTGGACGCACCCGGATCTGAGCCGCATGGTCCACGCCGACGGCAAAGTCATCGCGCCACTCTTCAAAGCTCGACCCGGCGACCATCGCCTCGACCACAGCACAGGCGAACTTCTCCCCACCCGTTACGAGGCTGACGCCGCGATCCATTTCGAAGGCGACGGCAACGCCGCGTGGGGCACCAAGTTCGTGCTGGTCGCGGCGCGCACCGACCAGGTCCACGGACGGATCATCCTCGATGTCGAATGGGTCCCCGCACCTGGCGGTGAAGCCCGCAGCGCGGTGGACTGCTTCTCCCGCCTCGCACCCCACATCCCCGGAGCGCAAGGTGTCATCTACGACACCGCCCTGCGCGGGGTGCACCACCAGCATCTGCTGCGCGAACTCGGGCTGCTTCCGATCAACCGGGTCACAGCCGCCAAGGCCAGCCCCACGAAGCCCCGGCGTAATGACCGGCGGGTCGAGAAGAACGTCCACATCGAAGACAAGACCGTTGAGCTCAGCGACGGCAGCCGCCACACGCTGCAGCTCTACGCGTTCGGTGGGGTGCTCGGCATCGCGCAGCTCACCGACACGGGAGAACAGCGCTTCGTTGCGCTCCCCCGCCTCCGCACGCACCGCAACGCCGACAACAACGGCCGCTACCGCTGGTACAACGACTACCAGTTGCCCGCCGCGTACGAACGTCAGACCATCACCGTCCGACTGCACGGCAACGACGAAGACACGGCGCGGAAGTTGAACCGGACCGAGAACCTCCGGCCCATCCCGCCCGGTGATCCCGACTTCGAACGGCTGTTTCCTCGTCGGAACGACGCCGAATCCATCAACCGTCACCTCGACGACACCATGTGGCTCGGCCGAGCCCACAGCATCGGCCACGCCCGCCAACACCTCAACCTCCTGGGCTTCGCGTTGACCGTCAACTCGCTCGCGCTGCACCGCCACCAGCGATATCGAGGCGAGCAGCTCGCCGCGTAAACCCGAACGAATCGCCCAGCTCGAGGATCAGCGCGTGCCGACGTAGGCCACGAGCCCATCGGGTTAAAGATCGAGGCCCGCGGAGGCCCAAAGAGCGCCCCGAAACCCGGCTCCATCTATCCTGGGCCGTCCGGCACGGAGGTTTTCGACCACCAATCGCGCCGGCCCCGCCCCCGTCGGGCCGGTAGAAAACTGGCGTGTATTGGCGTTCCAGGTGGGTCGGGAACGGATTCCCGTGATTTGGGAACGGATTCCGGGCGTCCATGTGGCTGATCGTGGCGTGTTTATGGCCGATCGCAGCGTCCGCGAAGCCCACGGCTACGACACTGCACGCTTCGAACTCCGGTCATGCGCCATGTTGAGGAGTTGGATGGTTGCCGCCCGCAGCGGCCACACGATGGCCCGTACCGCGCGACCCGGCGTCGGTCAGGTAGCCCTCAGAATCGATGCTGTGCTCGAGCACGATGGCGTGAGCGTTTGCTTGCCACGCCGCGCACTGCTCGCATTCGCCGGCAGCGTGGTCTTTGATGCACGGGGGCGGATCCGGCGGCACCTCGCCAGCGTTCTGAGATGCCTCGAACTCCATACGCCTATACATGTCGCGCCTCGCCCCGAACTGGGAGACGAGCTCCAAGGCGCGTTGCTTCGCCGATTCCACATCCAGAGACTCGGCACCTTGTGCACCCTCTCGAACCTGACTGGCGCTGCGGGACTGCCGGGCCTCTGAAAGCAGCGCTTGCGCCGCTCTCACCCGCACCGGCGCCGGCTGCTCCGGGCCGAGCAACTCCTTCAGCGTCTCGACAGCTGCCGCCGCGCTCGCCGTGAGATTCGCGGCGATGCCCTCAAGACTGCGTGCGTGAAGTTCGTCGATCAGTGCGACAAATGCAGGGTCGCTCACACGTCGGGTGACCGTACGTAACGAGACCTTGGCCCGATCCGCCGCTTCCTGGTGGCTCGCCCCACTCGCGAGCGCCTCCACAAGAATCGGGTCGTAGCCAGAGCGACGCCCGCGTCGCCGGGTTGCGAGCTCGTCCATTCGAAACCTCCAGTTCGTCGAAACAAGGCCCCTCTCCCTCGATGACCAATTGGTAGCCCAATGCGGACTCGACGTCACGTACTGCTAGCACGCGTCAACGAACTATCGCTCCCTCTCGCAACCTTGCAAGGTCGCCATCGACCATGGGCGCCCATACGACTCCGAGTCAGGCTCATCGCGCGCCAAGCAACTAGTGCCAACCGCCGCCGATGGACGTTCGGCGGGGTCAACAACGGGACCTCCGTCATCCGAGCAGACGACGGGATTCGAACCGCGACCACAACCTTGGCAAGGTCGGGACGTTGCAATCTGCGGGGATCACGATCGCGCACGATCGAGCAGTACCAACGCCTCGAGCAAGTCGACACGGTGCCAGAACGGTCGTCGGATGGCCGTTTGGGTGGCAAGTTGGGTGGCAGTGTTCTTCCGCGCGATCAGGTAGGTGCTCCGTGACCGGGCCGGTCTTCCGGTGCGACGAGGACACAGTGGGTGCCCTGGTAGATCGTCGGCATGCACTTGTTGCAATGGACGCAAAGTGACTCCTCAACGTCGCCGTGCTGCCAGCGCAGGAGCAGGTCAGGTTCGCGCAGGAGGGCGCGTCCCATCGCCACGAACTCGAAGCCGTCGGCCAACGCGGTGTGGACGGTCTCCAGCCGGTTGATCCCACCGAGAAGCACGAGTGGCATGCGCAACGCCTCGCGGAACTGCCGCGCGTACGACAGGAAGTAGGCCTCCTCGAACGGATACGACGGCAGGAACCGCTTCCCCATGAGCTTGAACGCGGTGCGCAGCGGCTGCGGGAAGGCCCGCGCCATCTCCGCGATCGGCGCCTCACCTCGGAAGAGGTACATCGGGTTCTTCAACGAGCTGCCGCCGGTGAGCTCGAGTGCGTCGAGCACGCCGTCGGATTCGAGAAGCCGCGCTGCCTCCAGGCTCTCGTCGAGCCAGATCCCCCCGGGGTAGCCGTCGGCCATGTTGAGTTTGGCAAGAACCGCCATGTCGTTCCCGACCGCGTCACGCACCGTGCGGACGACTTGGCGCGGGAACTCGGCGCGATTCGCCGACGCTGCCACCCCAGCGGTCTTTGCGCTTGTTGAGCGCCGGGCTGAGGAATGCGCTCAGCAGGTAGTTGTGGCCGAGGTGGAGCTCGATTGCGTCGAAGCCGGCATCGCGGAGCACCAGCGCCGCGTCGCGAAAGTCACCGGTGATGCGCTCGATGTCGGCGTCGGTGATCGCCTTGGTGAACTTCATCGCCAGCGGGCTGAAGACGCGCGACGGCGCCAGTCCCGTCTCCCCGGTGCCGGCGGCGACCGGACCCGCGTGCCCGAGCTGGGCCGACACTGCGGCGCCTTCCGCGTGCACCGCTTCGGCCAGGCGCGCCAGGCCGAGCTGCGCCGCGCGCCGCACCACGATCTCGCCCGGTGCGCCGCGACCATTGTCCGACACCGCGGTGTAGGCCAGCGTGGTCATGCCCACGCCACCCGCCGCCATCACCCGGTGGAAGTCGATCAGGCGATCGGTCACCATGTTGTCGACTGCCATCCCCTCGAAGGTCGCAGCCTTGATGAACCGGTTGCGGAGTACCTTCGACCCCAGCGTCGCAGGGGCGAACGGATCGACCTTTATGGGCCTGTTGGTCATGACGTCATTCTCACCGATCGCTCGACTTGGCAGCTCCAACGAGTACGGGGTCGACGAGGCCTCCAGGTCTTCGATTCAGGCACCACAACCTCCTCTTCGAGGAACACATGTCCGTCGCTCGGCAGCGGAGCGTGGCGTGGGCTTATCAGAGCGTCCGGAACAGCCCTTCCAGACACTCGACCATGTAGCCGAGGTCGTCGCTCGTCAGCCCATGGTGGATCGGCAGCGTGAGCGCACGGTCCATCACGAGGTCGGTGCCGGGTAAGCCGTCGGCTGGCTGGCGACGCGCGATGCCGGCGAATCCGGGCTGGCGGAGGATGTTGCCGGTCCACACCATGCGGGTGGCAACGTTGCGTTCGGCGAGAAATTGCACCGGCGTTCGGTCAATGCCGTCGTTGTCGCCATCGCGGCCGCGGTGAGCGTGACGACGGGCTCGAGGGTGTAACCGGCGGTGAAGCGGTCCGCAATAGCGATCGCGCTGAAGCCGCTGGCTTCGATGGCCTGAGCACCTCGCGCCACACTGCGATCGGGCGCAGCGCAGTCGGAACGTCGGCCGAGAACCGGAAGGGAGCATTCGTCATGTGTCGGGAGTCGTATGCAGGTCGACGAGTTGGACGATTCCTCCTGCTCCTCTCCCGTTCTCGCCATCATCCTCGCCTCCGGATCAGCCGCTGGCAGGCGTGCAGGTGGTCTTCATCCCGTTCGGCTCGGTCAGCTTGTGGTTCTTCAGCACCATGGTGAACCAGCAGGAGTTGCTCGGGTGCTTCTGACCGGCGACGAAGGTGATCGGGTTCGGCGCCAGCCCGTCGAGCGTCTCATTGCTGAAGCTGTTCATCGCCGCGGTGACGTCGGCTGCCGTCGGGTTGGCCGCGGTGAGCTTGTCGGCCGCCTTCTCGAACGCGATCGCCGCCGTCCAGGTTGTGGTCGCCGGCTGCTTGTAGTCCGACTTGAGCACTGCAGGTGCGTACTTCTTCATCACCGAGTTGAACCGCTTGGTGGCCGGCGTGCTCGTGTCCATGTAGGGGAACGAGTAGATCGCCGCAATCGCCTCCTTGATGTTCGGATCCTTCAGCCACGAGTTCTGCGAGATCTGCCCATCCCCGGAGGTCCACTTGGGCGAGTAGCCCTGGCGGGCGCAGTCACGGGCCAGGTTCGGCAGCAGCGGTGCCCCTTCGTCCCCGACGTCGGTGGTGCCGCTCTGCTTGAACGTCACGCACGCCGCCGTGTAGTCGGGCTGCGTGTTGCTCAGACCCAGGCCGTCGGTGAACTCCAACCCGTACTTGGCCGACGCGCCCTTGAAGAGCGGTGCCGCCGCCGCCGCCTGCGGCTGCGAGCTGTCGTAGGTGATCCCGAACTTCTTCCCGCCCTGGTCGGCCACGAGCTTCGCCTGCGCGAACAGCCCGTCGAGCACGGCGGTGGTCGTGACGCAGAAGAAGTTCTGATCCGCGTTTTGGTTCACGTCGTAACAACCACCACCAATGACCGGCACCCCGGCCGTGTCCGCGATCGGCATCCACACCGACGCGGTGCCGCCCGCGTACTGACCCACGATGGCGACGGCGTGGTCCTGCTCGATGAGCGTCTTGATCGCCTCCGACGCCTTCGCCGGGTCACCCTTGTCGTCCGCAGTCTTCACCACGACCTTGTAGCCGTTGACCCCGCCTTTCGCGTTCACGTCCTTCGCCCACCCCTTGAGCGTCTGGAACGCCGCCTGGACTCGGGAGGCTGGTCGTGCCGGATGCATTCGAAATGTTCCCGATCACCAGAGTGCCCTTGGCGGCGCTCTGCACCTTGACCGACGAGGCGCCGGCGCTGACGGCGACGCCCATGGAAATCGCGATGATCGCGAGCAACTTCCCTATACGTACCATGGTCCTCCTCAGGAATACTCCGGCGGAATGTGGTCGCCCCCCCGGAATCGGGCGTCGAGGCCGCGATGCGGCCCACCAGCGGCACGAACTCTCAGTCACGATGCGGCTCCGCGCGAGCCGAAGCCGCCGTCGACGAAGTAGGTCTCACCCGTGACGTACGAAGCGCGGTCGCTCACGAGGAAGAGCGCAAGCGCCGCGACGTCCTCAGGCGTGCCCAAGCGGCGCGCCGGAAGCTGCGATGCGAGCGTCTCACCAAACTCTTCGACGAGCACACGCGAGAAGTCCGTGTTGATGAGGCCCGGAGCGATACCAACAACACGCGTCGGCGCGATCTCACCCGCGAGTTGACGCGTGAAGAGATTGAGCCCGGCCTTCGCCATGTCGTATACACCGAGCCCGGGGGTCGGGTAGATACTGCCGCCAGACGAAATGTTGACGATGACACCCGGTCGTTCGTGCATGGATGCTTTCCATGCCGCCTTCGCCCAGAACAAGGGGCCGCGGAGGTTCACCGCCATGATCTTGTCGAACCTCGATGGATCGATGTCGAGGGTCGGCCCGTAGTACGGGCTTGCGGCGGCGTTGTTGACGAGAATGTCCAGACGGCCGAAGCGCTCGAGTGTTGCCGCGACGCAGGCTTCACCAGCCGAGACGTCTCCGACGTTCGCTGGGTAGATCGCGACGTCGCCGTCCATCGATGCAGCCGCCTCGCGGAGCGCATCTTCCTTGCGCGACGAAATCATGACCTGCGCTCCGGCTGCAGCAAACGATGCGGCGATCGCCCTCCCGATACCGCGTGACGCACCCGTGACAATCGCGAACGCGGCCGTCCAAGCGCACGTCCATGCACGGTCCTTTCTACGGTCTGCCTCCACACGTCGAGGCAGGCCGCGACTCTGCAAATACCCCACGTGCTCGCGCCGGCGTCGACATTGAGCGTCTCGCCGGTGATGAATCGAGCCCGTTCGCTCGCGAGATACGCGATGTCTTCGGCATGGGGCAGCGCACCGAGCGGCACGGCGGCGATGGAGTCCTCGACCAGCTCAGGATGGTGCACGTTTCTGAACCGCGTGCCGCACATCGTCACGGTGTTGCAGCGGATGAGGTACGGCCTCAAGTCGACAAGGCCGTCGGCATGGCTGTCGGCCGCAATGACGATGTGCCCGGTCTCACCGGCGATCTTCTGCGTCATCGCGCCTCCCGTGGCCACCGGCGAAGACCGTGCAACAGGGTAACTACGTACAGTGTACAGAGATTGCTGACTCGGTTCAAGGGGCCTAGTACGTGGATATCCGGCCGCACGCGTGTCTCGCGCGCCGCAGGGCGGCGACCTCACGTTCACCGAACTCCCACGCATCCGCACGCACCGAAATCGAGAACGAACGGTGAGTACCGCTGGTACGACGACAACCAACTCCCGACCGCTACGGCGCTCAGACCATCACGGTCCGATCGGACGGCAACGCCGACGACCAGGCCGGAAGTTCAATCGCACCGAGAACGTCCGGCCCATCCCCCCCGACCGATCCCGACTTTGCCCGGTTATACCCGCGCCGCAACGACTCCGAGTCAATGAACCGCAATCTCGAAGACGCCGTCTGGCTCGGACGCGGCCACAGCTTCGACGACGCCCGCCAGCACGTCAACCTCCTGAGCTACGCGGTCATGGTCAACGGTCTCGCCCTCCACCGCCACCAGCGACGCCCTACCCAG
Organism: uncultured Actinomycetes bacterium; assembly: GCA_963725775.1. Classification (GTDB taxonomy): domain Bacteria; phylum Actinomycetota; class Acidimicrobiia; order IMCC26256; family DASPTH01; genus DASUAS01. Next base: position 877 of record CAVRZT010000002.1, on the reverse strand, counting down.
CTCGCCGCCTGACGTCAGCTCGAGCACACACCACCCAAACTCAGCGGGCGCGGTTGCTCCTGCTCGACGATGTCACGCCGAGGGGTCGAGCCGTGCCCTCAGGCCGGCGAGGAGGATCTCGATGCCGGCATGAAATAGGGCGTCTGCCCGTGTCGGCACGCGGCGTTCCGGGGTCAGGTGCACCTGCATGAAGCTGCCGATCATGAAGGAGAAAAAGGCAGCCACCGACTCCCGGGCTCTGGCTGCCAGGCCACCACCGGCGCCATCATCTTCGCCGACGGCGGCGCCAGCACGCAGCTGCTCTAAGGCTATGTTTGACGCGCTGCTGGTCCTGTCGTTCGGTGGACCGGAGGGCCCTGAACAGGTGATGCCGTTCCTGGAGAACGTCACTCGCGGCCGGGGAATACCGCCGGAGCGCCTGACCGCGGTCGCCGAGCACTACCTGCATTTCGGCGGGGTATCCCCGATCAACGGCATCAACCGCGCCCTGATCGACGAGATCCGCGCCGAGCTCGCCGAGCGCGGTGAACAACTGCCGGTGTACTTCGGCAACCGCAACTGGCATCCGTTCGTTGAGGACACCGTTGCCGCAATGACTTCCGACGGTGTGTGCCGCGCCGCGGTGTTCACCACCTCGGCCTGGGGCGGCTATTCCGGCTGTGCGCAGTACCAGGAGGACATCGTGCGCGCTCGCGCCGCCGTCGGCGACGGTGCCCCGGAATTGGTGAAGTTGCGCCAGTTCTTCGACCACCCGCTGCTGGTGGCGATGTTCGCCGATGCCATCGCCGCCGGACGCTCGCGACCGTCGCCGTGCGGCTGGTGTTCACCGCCCATTTGGTGCAGCGCACCGCCGACCAGTATGAGCCGATCCTGCCTG
>CAVRZT010000001.1:2090000-2875816 GCA_963725775.1 uncultured Actinomycetes bacterium | reverse complement strand
GGCTGGGGTTTGCGCCGCCCGAGTCTCACACGTCGAGGAGGTCGAAGGCCGCGCCGACGATCGTCTCGGTGTCGATGCCGAAATGACGGTAGAGATCCGCGACATCTCCGACCTGGCCGAACTCGTGCACGCCGAGCATGGCGATGGGGGAGCCGTGCACGCCGGCGAGGAAGCCGAGCGTGTGCGGATGCCCGTCCAGCACCGTGACCATGGGCGCCGCGCGTTCGAGCGGGAACATCCGATCGAGAATCGTCGCGTCGCCGGGCAGGAGTGCCTGACGAGCCTGGAGCGCTCGAAAGACGAGGTCGGCCGACGTCAGGCACACCAGATCACACGTGATGCCGTCGGCGATGAGTCGGTCGTGCGCGGCCGCGACTTCAGGCATGACCGCTCCCATTCCGACCAAGGTCACCGCAGGCTTGTCGTGTGATCGGCGGATCGCGTAGCCACCCCCGAGCGCGTCGAGGCGCCGCTGCTCGCGGCTCGCCCTGTCGCTGGGTGTGCCGCGAGCGCCTGGTCGAGTGGGCGTGTGGTCAATCGGAAATACGCCGACGCACCGTCCGGCCGACCGAGTGATGCGATTGCGGCGAGGAGCGTCCATTCGAGGTCGGCGCCGAACGCCGGCTCCCACGCGGTGCAACTCGGCTGCTCGAGACCGATCGATGGCGTGATGATCGATTGGTGGGCGCCACCCTCAGGGGCAAGCGTGACTCCCGATGGTGTGCCGACGAGAATGGATTGGCCGCCCGCATACATGCCGAACGACCACGGCTCGAGCGCCCTGGCGACGAATGGGTCGTACAGGGTGCCGACCGGAAACAGCGGTTGCCCGTCGCGTGCCCACGTCAGTCCCAACTCCGAAAGCAATCCGACGAGGTTGCCCTCGGCGATGCCGAGCTCGATGTGCTGACCGGCGCGCGACTCCTGCCACTGCACGAGCCGCTCGCGGTCGTCGGCGAACCAGTCGACGCGGTCGCTCGTGTTCCAGATGCCCGTGCGGTTGATCCAGCCGCCGAGGTTCGTGGACGAAGCGACGTCAGGGCTCACCGTGACCACACGAGCCGCCACCTCGGGCGCCTCGCGGCGAGGTCTAGGAAGAAGCGTCCGAATGCTTGCTGCGTCGAGACCGTCCCCGCTTGTTCTCGGCCCATCTCGGTGGGCACGACGACGTGCGGCGCAGTGACCGGCGACTCGCGGTGCAGCCGTGCGGCAGCGTCCATGCACAGCTCGTACTCGTCGGTCCCCGGAGCGAAGGCCGCCCACGGTTCGTCGGCATCGGCGCCGAGCGCCGGTGCGAGGGCCCGCCACTGTTCCTCGGACAAGAGCGCCGAGTGATTCGACGGATGGCCCATGCTCGGCAGGCCCCACGCCTTGATGGTGTACGCGAAGACCACCGACGGGCGGTCGGTCGTCATGTCGGCTTGGCGGAACGCGTCGAGCAGATCACCCAGGTCATGGCCACCGAGGTCGCCGACGACGTCCGCGACCCCGACATCGTCGAGGTCGGAAAGCACATCCAGGATCTTCCGTCGACCGTCACCGTCGCCCGCCAAGACCCTTCGAACATCCGACGCCGGCGTTCGCAGGCAGGACTGGTATTCCTCGTTCCCCATCTTGTCGAGACGCTCCTGCAACGCCTCCCCGCCGTCACGCGCGAAGAGCGTCCGCAACCGTTTCCCGTACTTCACCGTGATCGTCTCCCAACCAGCAGCCTCGAACATGGCGCCGATGCGACCAGCGGCAATGTCGGGGACGACACGGTCGAGCGACTGGCGGTTGAGGTCGACGACCCACATCACGTTGCCGAGGCGCGGTGTCATGGGGTCGACGAGCGCCTCCCAGATGGCGCCCTCGTCGAGCTCGGCATCACCGACGAGTGCAATGTTTCGGCCACCACCCGCGACCTCGAAGTGATCTTCGACGTAGCGGTGCGCGAGCGCGCTCCAGATGGTTGCCGTCGCGCCGATGCCCACCGATCCAGTCGAGAAGTCGACCGGATCTGGATCCTTCGTTCGGCTGGGATAGCTCTGCAGTCCGCCGTACTCGCGAAGGCGTGTGAGCCACGACGCGTCCAGCCGCCCCGTCAAGTAGTTGAGCGCATGGAGGATCGGCGCGGCGTGAGGCTTGACCGAGACCCGATCCTCGCCCCGCAGGTGCCTGAGGTAGAGCGCCGTCATGATGCTGACCATCGAGGCGGACGACGCCTGATGCCCACCGACCTTCACGCCCGACGTCACGGTCCGGACCTTGTTGGCGTGGTGCACCATCGATGTCGCCAACCAGAGAACTCGCCGCTGGACCTCCTCGAGCGTGTCCAACTCGCTCGCCGGCGCGCGCGCTGGCGGCTTCACGGTCGAGGACGCCATGAGTGGATCGTACGGCGGAACGCGGCCCAGACACAACAGAACGAGCTGGTAAGCGACCAATCACGCAATAAATCCTCGCTGATGGTCCCACGGACGCTAGTCTGTTGCGATGCCTGACGCCTTGCCCCCGGTCGACGAAACGGATCGTGAGATCCTCGACCTGCTCGCGACGGACGCCCGCAGGACCTTCGGCGACATCGGGGAGCAGGTCGGCTTGTCGGCGGCCGCCGTGAAGCGTCGCATCGACCGAATGAAGGCTCAGGGCGTAATCCTCAAGTTCACGACTGTCATCGATCACACGAAGCTCGGGGCAACGCTCGAGGCGTTCGCGGAACTGCGGTTCAGCGGGTCCGCACCGGTCGACGCGATCGAGAGCGTGGTCGACGAGATCCCGGAGATCCAGGCGTTGTTCACGGTTGCCGGTGATCCAGACGCGTTGGCATGGCTCCGCGTTCGGGACGTCCAAGACCTGAAACGGGTGATCGATCGTCTGCGACGTACCGGCAAGGTGACGGGCACGAAAACACTCATGGTGCTCGGCTCACGCATGCAGACGACTCCGGGCGCCGGCGTCAACCGCTGAGCTGACTCGCCGTTGGCGCGTCGCCTGACGCGGCACCGTCGAAGCTCTGCCACCCAACTTGCCACCCAAACGTGGTTCTCCGGACCGTTACGCCACCGTCCCGACGGAGCCGAACCGTTGGTACTGCTCGATCGTGCGCGATCGTGATCGCCAGCGATTGCAACGTCCCGACCTTGCCAAGGTTGGGGTCGCGGGTTCGAATCCCGTCGTCCGCTCCACCGTCGTCCGCTCCACAAGAAACCGCGGTCCAGGCCCTCGTTCTCTGCGTCGTGCGACACGAAATGGGCGCGTGAGCTCACCGGTCGCGAGGTTCAGCCAGCAACCGCTCCAATTCGTTGAGGGTGTATTCGACGATCTCGTCGTACGTCATGGTCGAGCCGAGGGCGGCAGTGCGCCCGTAGGCGTGGGGGCCGAGGGAGGCTCGAAGAGCACTGAGCGCGTGCTCCCGATCCTGGAGCTCGGCCTCGGCGCAATCGGCGATATGCCACGCGGCGAGCGGACCGTTGTGCTCGGCTCCGGCGAGAACGGCAGCCGGTTCCGGGTACTCCAGTTCGACGAGCGCGAGTTTGGTACGGCACAGCGTGCCGGTGAGCATGGTGCGGTTGCCCGAGCGAAGGTCATGGCGAACGCCGTCCCGTGCCGCGCGTAGCGCTCCGCGACGGTCGCCGGCGCGTGCCTTCAGCCAGCCCACGTCGCCGAGCGACCAGCCCAGAGTGGCGCTCTTCGCACCGCTCCGTGCCAAGACGATGTATTCCTCGTACGCAGCAAGCGCTGCGGCAGGATCGGAGCGGAGCAGTGCCTTCCCTGACGCCCACAGGGCCGTCGCCGACGCGGACGGATTGCCGACCTGTTGCGCCAGTCGCCACGCTTCCTCGGCCTCGGCGCGCGCGGTCGTGATGTCGCCGCAGTACATCGAGAACACCGAAATGAGAGAGTGGAAGATGCTGGCATTGCACCGGTCGCCCCCGACGCCGTTTTCGAGGTCCTCGAGTCCGCGTCGTACGACGCTCAGCGCGTCCTCGGGCCGGCCATTGCTCAGCTCGACGCTCGCGAGCGCGGAGTAGGCAGGGGCGGGAACCGGGCAGTCCGATGGGAGACCGTCGCGCAACGCGTCGAGCGCCAGGCTCTGCGCCCGTCTCGTAGTCGCCAACGTAGACGGCTTGGATCGCCGCGGCGCCGAGGATGGCGGTGCGCAGCCCGGGGGTCGTCTCGTGGGCCCGGGGCACGGCGCGTGCCGTCCACTCACCGACTCCTGAGGTCATGTCGATGACCGCTGCGTAGGCGAGCGCGGCGACGATGCGCAGTCCGAGCTGCGCATCAGTGGTCGGCGAGGAGTCCAGCGCCCACCCGATCGCCGCTCGGAGGTTGTCGAGTTCGGTGCGCACCCGCCCATGCCAGACGTACTCGTCTGGGCCCTCCAAAGCCGCGCCGGCTTGCTCCGCGAAGTCCGCGTAGTGCTCGGCGTGACGGCGGCGCCACTGGTCCGCGTCGTCAGTGTCGTCGAGGCGCTCCCGTGCGTACGCGCGCAGCGTCTCGAGCATCGAGTACCGAGTGCCGCAGTCCGCGCCGCCGTCGCTCACAACCATGGACTTGGCGACCAAGCTGGCGAGCCCGTCGACGACATCCCAAGGCTCGATGCCTTCACCGGCTGCGACCGCTTCGGCGGCGCTCGAGTCGAAGGTCCCAGAGAAGGCGCCGAGTCGAGCGAAGATGTGCTTCTCGGTGGGGGAACAGAGGGAGAACGACCAGTCGATCGTCGCTCGCAGCGTTTGGTGGCGTTCGACCGCAGCGCGCGGACCGCCGGTGAGGAGCCGGAACCGTTCGTCGAGTCGGGCGGCGATCTCGGCCGGGCTCATTGCCAGGATCCGCGCCGCGGCGAGTTCGATCGCCAGCGGAACGCCGTCGAGCCGTCGACAGATCTCGTCCACCGCCTCGGCGTTCGCGGGCGAGATCGTGAACGACGGCTTCACCGATCCAGCCCGATCGGCGAACAACGTGACTGCCTCGGAGATGCCCTGCGGTCCGTGGCCCGACGCTTCCGGTACCGAGAGCGGACCAAGCGGCCACACCTGTTCCCCGGCAACGCCGAGGCGCTCTCGGCTGGTGGCAAGGATCCGGAGCTGTGGGCAAGACACCAGCAGCGCTGCGGCGAACTGCGCGGCCTCGTCAAGCAGGTGCTCGCAGTTGTCGAGGAGGATCAACAGCTTCGTTCCCCTGATGTGGTCGACGATCGATCGCTCGGTCGAGAGGTCCGGTCGGATGCGGGCGCCGACCGCGGCCGCGACGACCCGCGCGAGGTCGTCACCGGACGCTGCGGGGGCGAGCTCGCAGAACCAGGAGCCGTCGGGAGAGTCGTACAGCACGTCCGCAGCGACACGGATCGCCAGCCGCGTCTTCCCGACGCCGCCGCCGCCGGTCACCGTGACCAGGCGGCCGTCGTGCAACGCCGCGGCGACGCCGGCGAGCTCTGCGTCGCGGCCGACAAATGACGTGAGGTGGACGGGGAGGTTGTTGGCGAACGTGCGGGGACGAGTCCGTCGCCGGCCCTCCAGGTCGGGCAGTCCGCGAGGGGTCGCGTCAGGGTCCGCCGCGGTCAGCCTGAGACGACCGAGGATCTCGGGTCCGAGTGACAGGTCTCTGGCACTGATCGCGCGTTCGAGCGACAGGAGCTCCGCGCCGGGCGCCAGGCCCAACTCGCCGAGTGACGTTCGAGCGCGCTGGAACGCGCGCAGTGCTTCGGCCTGTTGGCCACACCGGTAGAGCGCCACCATGAGCAATGCCCACCCGTGCTCGCGGAGGGGCTCCTCCGATACCAGGTTGTGCAGGAATGCCAAGCGTTCGCGGTGTTTACCGCGCGCCAGCTCGGCCTCGGCCAACTCCTCGGCGGCACAGCGATACTGCTCGTCCAGGCGAGCGCGCTCCCACTTGCCCGGCGGCCAGGTACCCAGGTCGACCAGCGGGTCTCCTCTCCACAGCGAAAGCGCGGTCGCCAGGGCGCACGCCGACGCGTCCCATTCGCCGTCCTCTGCGGCCGCTCGCCCCTCCGCGATCAGTCGCTCGAAGCGTCGACTGTCGACCGCATCCGAGCCACGCAACACGTATCCGGTCGGCCGGGTCTCGATCGCGTCCGGTCCCAACACCTTTCGCAGCCGCATCACGAGGTTCTGGACGACCTTCGTGCTCGACCGAGGGGGCTCATCGTCCCAGATGGCATCGGCGAGCCGTTCGCTACTCACCACCTGGCCTTCCCAGGCGGCGAGCAGCGCGAGAGCTATGCGCTCATTGCGCCGCGTGACCGGCAGTGGGCCGCCTGGGCCGACGACCTCGAGAGGTCCGAGAACTGAGTACTCGATCGTGCGCGGGATGGTACTCCTGGCCTCCCGAACGACGTCAGGAGCAGGCCGAGCGCCGGGCTCGAGCCCGGCGAGACCCATGTGGGACCAGATCGAGACTGCGCTGCCTGACAGTTCACCAGTGGGCGAACCCTCGCCACCCGTCGAGTCGAGGAGGTATCGCGGTGAACGGTGTTGGTGCGGCTCGGAGAATCGTCGCCGTCGTTGCGATCGTCCTTTCGGGGGCAGGGATCCTTGCCGCCGGTTCACCTTTGGCCGGTGCCGCTGCCACCACCGGCGGGGGGTGTGCGGGCAAGGCCTACGTCACCAACAATGTCGACGGCACCGTGTCGGTGATCACCACCGCGACCGGTGCGGTGTCCGCCCCCATCGCCGTCGGCAAAGCACCGACGGGTATCGCGATCACGCCTGACGGCAAACACGCCTACGTGGCCAACCCGGGCGACGGCACCGTGTCGGTGATCACCACGGCGACGGGTGCAGTCTCGACCCCAATCACCGTCGGCAACCGTCCGTATGCAGTGGCAATCACACCTGACGGCAAGCACGCCTACGTGGCCAACGACGGCGACGGCACGGTCTCGGTGATCACCACGGCAACGGGCGCGATCTCGACCCCGATCACCGTCGGGAGTCTTCCGCACGGCGCGGCGATCACTCCTGACGGCAAGCGGGCCTACGTGACGAACTTCGGCGACGGTACCGTGTCGGCGATCACGACCGCGACGGGCGCGGTGACTCCGATCACCGTCGGCACGAGTCCGCACGGCCCGGCGATCACCCCTGACGGCAAGCGCGCCTACGTGACGAATTTCGGCGATGGCACGGTGTCGGTCATTACTCTCGCGTCCGGTGCGGTGTCGGCTCCCATCACTGTCGGGAGTCTTCCGCATGGCGCAGCGATCACCCCCGACGGGAAGCGCGCCTACGTGATCAACTCCGGCGATGGCACGGTGTCGGTGATCACGACGGCAACCGGTGCGGTCTCGGCGCCCATCGCCGTCGGCAAGAACCCGTCCGACGTGCGGATCACCCCTGATGGCAAACAGGCGTACGTGACCAACCGCAACGACGGCACCGTGTCGGTGATCACGACGGCGACCGGTGCGGTGTCGGCACCCGTGACTGTCGGCACGGGTCCCATCCGAGTGGCCATCTGCCCGTCTGGGAGCACCGCGCGAAACCGACGATGACCTCGCGGCGCCGAGCAACGTGCGTGCCACCGAACTTGCCACCGAAAACGCCCCTCCGACGACCCTTGGGTCGCGTGCAGTAGGACTCTGCGGTGATCGCTCGTCTTCAAGGGCAGGACCGGAGCTGTGAGAGGCCGCGAAGCATGAATTCACAAGCTGCGTCGAGCGGATCCCGTATGGAACGCAGCTCGTCGTATCCCATGGCTGCGCCGAAGGGCGCGTTCCAATAGGCAGGATCGCCGGGGCGTGCCGCGTCCCAAGGTCCGACGTAGAGGTATGGCGCCGCTGAGAAGGCGTCGCCGGGCGATACGCCGAAGTTCACGCGCCTCCCAGGTGTTGCAGCAGCATCGAAGCCTGCGTCGAAGTGCTCCGGCCAAAGCTGTACGACGGTCGGCAGTGCAGAGCAGTCGAGTGTGGCGTTCACGGCGTCGAGGACGGTCCACCCGAAGTGGAACCACTCGTGGACGAGCGTCGCTGCGTCGAGATCGAGCACGAGCTCGCTGGTCGGATCTCCGATTGGTGGCGTGTCCTCGCCGACATCGAACTGCTCGGTGATGTCGGAACCGACGAAGCGTGCCGCGTCGGCGAGCGTTGCACCTTCCAGGTCGAATGCTGTCGCCTGAGAGGTTGGAGCGCTGATCTCGCGGACCAGCCGATTCGCGGCGATGCGGATGACCTCATGGTCAGGGCCGCAGGCGGGCGTGCCGATTCCGCCAGGTGTCGCTCGCAAACCGAACTTGCCGCAGAGCGCGACTCGGCGGCGTGCGAGCACGTGGATCGCGACACGTTGCAGCGTCGCTCGTGTGGACGTGTGAGCGTCTGACAGCTCGAGGAGCTCCACGGTCTCAGTAGTGGCCAAGGTGCGCTGCGTCGGGCCAGATGCCGTCGCCGGGCATGTCGAGCTGAGCAGTCATCGGTTGGCGCCACTCGGGAGTGACCGTCGGCTCACCCCAGTAGTCGGTCACCCGCACCGCCTTGCCGTCTTCCAGCTCGCCGATGGTGACGTTGCGGTACAGACGTCCGTCTCCGTAGTTGCACGTCCATTCGACCACCACGACATCGTCGAGCTGCAGACGCCTGCCCACCTCGAGGGTGAGCTCCGGGAAGTTGCCCTCGACGTCGGCAACGAGCTTGCTCGTGCTCACGACTTCGCCCATCTGTGGCCACTGGCGGAGGACGTCGTCTGCCAACGGCACTCCGAGGATGTACGCGACCCGTGTCGCACCGTTGGATTCGTGCTGACCATTCGCCATCGGACGTCTCCTGACTGGACAGGGAGCAGGGTGCACCGAATCGTCCAGGCAGGGTTCAGTCAGGAAACCATCCCGGTCATTACAGCTGAATCGTTCGGCGTGATGTTCCCGGGTGCGTCTTCCCTCGTCACCTCGAACATGATCATGGGTGCAGACAGGCGGAAGGCGGCGATCCCGGGATCGGCCCCGAGCACTCCGAGCGAGACCATGCGTGGTGACGCGGGGTCACCGACCTTGGCCCACAGCTGGTAGGTCGAACCCTTCGGTAACGTCGGGAGGTTGTGGTCCATGAAGTAGCCGGTGCCGTCGGGAAGCATCACGATCTCGCCTGTGCTCGTACCCGACACGGCTGCGAGCTCGATGACGTGTGCGTCGCGATTGGTGCGAGCGGTCTTCGCCTGCTGCTGCATCGGGTCACGGTGCATCTCAGCAGCCAAGTCGTCGATACGGTCCTGCTGCCGTGCGACCTGGATGCCGAGTACCGCGATCGCGACGACAGCCGCGGCGGCCAGCGCGACGGCGACTCGTCGGTACGAACGCCGCTCGCCGCGTCGGGCGCGGGCTGCACCGAGTCCGACCGGCGGCTCGGAACGAACGGTCTCCGCAGGCGGGGCGTCGAGTGAGCTCTCGATCGTGGCCCACAACGACGCCGGCGCCCGCCCTTCCGACGGAGGCACGAGCGCAACCGCTTCCCGCAGCGACGACACCTCTGCCCGTGCCCGTTCGTCACGCTCGACGTAGCGCGCGACCTGCTCACGTTCCTCGCCGTCGAGGGCGTCGAGCGCGTACAGGGGAAGGAGCTCGTCGAGCTCGGCGCGGGTCAGCTCTCGGTCCATGCGGATGTGATCCCAGTTTCGACGAGCGAATCGCGCAGGCGGCGCAGTCCCACTCGTATCCGGCTCTTGACCGTGCCTTCAGGTTGTTCGAGGAGCGCCGCGACCTCGCGGTAGGTGTGCCCGCCGAGATAGGCCAGCTCGATGGCACGCCGTTCGTCGACGGCGAGACCTTCGAGAGCGACCCGGACCTGTTCCGCGACCGTCAGGTCAACGATCTCACGCTCGAGGTCGTAGTCCGCCACGGGGAGCAACCGTGAGTGACGTTCCTCGCGGACCCGGCGCGACGACTCGGCGCGAACCAGATCGATCGCCCGGCTGTGGACCGTCGCCATGAGGTAGGACCGCAGTGAGCCGCGGCCCGGGTCGAACTTCTCGGGATCGTTCCAGAGGCGCAGGAAGAGCTCCTGCACGATCTCCTCGGCGAGTGAGTGATCGTGGAGCACACGTACGGCGAGCCCGAACGCGGCGTCGCCGTGTCGCCGGTACACCTCAGCGAGCGCCTCCTGCCGGAAGCGGGCGATGGCAACCACAAGGGCCGCATCGCTCGCGTCACGCAGGTCGTGCTCCACGCTGGGCCTTCGCTTTCGCATCAAGTGCACCGTGATCGGCGGTCCTCCAGGGTACGGAGCGGCCGCCGGTCTGGATGACTCACGCCAGTGCTCTGCCTCGCAGGGAGGCGGTCGCGAACTCGTGCATTCCCGCCTCGAATCGCACTCGGGCCGAGAACCCGAGCCCGCTCCGGGCCCTCTCTGCTGCCCCGAAGACATGCCGGACGTCTCCCAAGCGGTACTGCGGGACCACGACAGGGTCGAGGGGCTCGCCCGGGTACCCGGCCGCGAGCTCCCGCGCCATCTCGAGGACGGCGTGAGGTTCGCCGGTCGCGACGTTGTACGCACCGCCGACTCGCTCCGGCGCGGCGAGCGCGAGCAGGTTCGCGCGCGATGTCGGTGACGTGCACGAAGTCACGCAGTTGTCCGCCGTCCTCGAAGACTCTCGGCGCCCGTCCGGACGCCAACGCGCTCCGGAAGATGCTCGCCACGCCTGCGTAGGCCGTGTCGCGGGCCATCCGTGGCCCGTAGACGTTGTGGTACCGGAGCGCGACAACATCGGCGTCGTGCTCGCGCCCGTAGGCCGCGCACAGGTGCTCCTGGTGCAGCTTGGTCGCGGCGTAAACGTTGCGTGGATCGGGCGCGCATTCCTCGGTCACCGGTACCGGCAGCAGCGCACGGCTGCATTCCGGGCATGCCGGCTCCCATCGTCGTTCCTCGAGGTCGGCACGGGTGCGTGGCGACGGACGTACCGATCCGTGGCGCTCGCAGCGGTACGCGCCCTCGCCGTACACGACCATGCTGCTCGCGACGACGATCCGACCGCGGAAGCCCCGGTCGTGCAGCGCGGTGAGCAGCACTGCGGTACCGACGTCATTGTCTCGCACATAGGCTCCTGCGTCGGCGAAGTCGACTCCGAGCCCGACCATGGCGGCCTGGTGAGACACCGCGTCGACGCCTGCGACCGCGAACGCCGCCACGTCGGGGTCGGCGACGTCGCCCCATATGTACTGGGCGCGCGCGTCGAGGTAGTCGGGTGGGCCGGAGTGGGCGGCGGAGTGCAGCCGGTCGAGCACGCGGACGTCGTGACCGGCGTCGAGCAGCTGCTCGACGACGAACGAGCCGATGAATCCGGCACCGCCGGTGACGAGGATCACCACGGGCTGCGCACCAGTGCCTGCAGCCCGATGGTGAACACGACCTGTACCGTGAGCCACCGGGACGGTCGCCGACCCAGTCCGACCGCCGCGGCGGCAGGGAGCACCCAGATCGCGAACGGCAACCAGATGCGCTCGACCTCGCCCTTCGACATCCCGCTGATGCCGGCGATCGCGACTGCCGACAGCGCGGCGCCGACGAGGAGCCACACGCGGCGATCGCGCAGGCGAGCGAGTGCCACCGCGAGAGCTGGGCCGAGCACGATCGCGAAGCACGCGAGATTCAGCAACAGGAACTCGAGGTACGGACGACGCGACGCGACGCCGGCGTAGTACCGGGTCCGGGTCGCGGCGAGCCCGTCGAGCCACCAGAACCCCGCAGCGGCGAAGAGCGCGAACACCATCGACGCACCCGCGGCCGCGACCACGAGCGGCCGCCCGTGTCGGCGCGCGACCGCGACCACGATCGGGATCAGCGCCAGCAATACGAGGCCGTACGAGAGGAACGCGGTGATGCCGAACAGCAAGCCACCGGCGAGCGCGTAGGTGTCGCCGCGCCGATCCGGTCGACCAGTCGCGAGCACGACGAGGGCAACGGCCCACGCGCCGACGCCGGCGTAGAACGCGTCTGCGCTGGTGGCGACCCAGATCGCGAGTGGCGCCACCGCGACGAACGGTGTCGCGGCGCGCACTGCACCATCGCCCGCGACCTCGCGTACTACGACGAGCACAGCGGGGATGGCGAGCGCGCCCACGGCGATCTCGACGGCCGCCACCATCGAGACCGATCCGAGACCCACGCGGTCGAGCGCCCACAGCAGTAGGAGATACCCCGGCGGATGGCCCTGCACGTGGACGCGGTACTCCGCCACGTGGTCGACGAACCCACCCAGGAATGAGGTGGGTGAGCTCACCCGGCTGACGTCGAGGAAGTACTCGTTCTTCAGCGCCACGGATCCCACCAGCCCGTGCGCACCGTCGAGCAGCGCGAGCGAAACGGCCCACGCCGCGCCCAGCACCGTCGATCCGACCAGTAGTAGTCGCCACGAGCACGCCCGGGCGATCCGCGGGCCCCAGACCACCGCGGCGGCCCCCACCGCGATCGACCAGAGCAGTCCCCACCCGGGGCGCCAGTCGAGCGACGCGTCGAGCGGCGGGAACGGCAGACGCACGTGAGCGCCGTCGACGACGAGCTGTCGCCCTACGAGCCTCGCCGCGACGACGACCGCGCACCACGCGCCGAGAAACGGCCAAGCCCGTGGCATCGGTCGCGGCCGCGCCCGCGCGGCCGGCGCGTCGACGGGTCGATCGGCGAGCAGCTGGTCCACCGAGGAGTACGGAGCCGAGCGCGCCTCCGGTTCACGTCATCCGACATCAGGGTGGGCGTCGGAGACCGCCCGTACCCGTCATGAGGAGTTCGATGCCCGACGTCGTCCTACCAGTACTCGACGAAGCCGCCGCGATCCCCGGTGTGCTCGCGTCGATTCCCGCGAACTGGAACGTGATCGTCGTCGACAACGGCTCCACGGATGGCTCGGCCGCCGTGGCGCGCGCCGGAGGCGCGCGCGTCATCGATGAGCCGCGCCGCGGGTTCGGAGCTGCGTGCTTCGCCGGACTGTGCGCGGCCGAGGGCGATGTGGTCGCGTTCATGGATTGCGACGGCTCGCTCGACGGTCACGATCTCGTGGGCGTCGCGCAGCCCGTTTTCGACGGCCGCTGCGACCTTGTGCTCGGCGCACGCTCCGCGACACCCGGGGCGTGGCCCTGGCATCTGCGCGTGGCCAACCGTTGCTTGGCGCGTGCGGTGCGACGGCGTGCCGGGGTATCACTCACCGACCTCGGCCCGATGCGCGCGGCGCGCCGCGAGGGACTGCTCGAGCTGCACCTTCGTGACCGGCGCTTCGGGTGGCCGCTCGAGATGGTCCTGCGGGCGGCGACGGCCGGCTGGAGCATCGAGGAGATCGAGGTGGCATACCACCCCCGCGTCGGTCGGTCGAAGGTGACGGGCACGGTGCGGGGCACGCTCCGGACCGTCCACGACATGCGGCTCGCGCTCCGATGACGACGATCGTGGTCGTCGCCAAGGAACCCCGACCGGGCTGGGTCAAGACGCGCCTCTGCCCCCCGTGCACGCCGGAGTCTGCTGCAGATGTCGCGGCGGCGGCGCTGCACGACACGCTGTTGGCCGTTGCCGCCAGCGGGTGCGCCGGCCGCGTGCTCGCGCTCGACGGCACGCCCGGCCCCTGGCTCCCGCCGGGGTTCACGGTCATCCCGCAGGTGGCCGGCGATCTCGGCGCCCGCCTGGCCGCCGCGGTCGAGTTCGTCACCGGCCCGGTTCTGGTGGTGGGCATGGACACGCCCCAGCTGACCTCATCGCTCCTCGACGATGCGTGCCGCCGGCTGCGCGAGCCGGGGATCGACTCGGTTCTCGGCCGGGCGGTCGACGGGGGCTACTGGGCCGTCGGCTTCCGGGATCGTCGGCGCGGCGCGTTCGCCGGTGTCCCGATGTCCACGAACACGACGGCGGCGTGCCAGCTCGCCCGGCTCCGCGACCTCCGACTCCGCACCGGAGAATTGCCGCGGCTCCGCGACGTCGACACGTTCGCCGACGCGCTCGAGGTCGCGTCGACCGTGCCGAGATCCGCCTTCGCGAGAGCGGTGACACGCGCCGCCGCGTCGGCCGAGGTCGCGGTGTGACCGTCGGGGTCGACGTCGATCACGCACCGGTGTTGCTCCGCACCCCGGAAGGCCGTGTTCTTGACCTCCCCGTCCATCGGTGGTTCGCGCCGGCGGGCTCGGCAGAGCAGCTCGCGCTGGACCACGCGGTCGGCCCGGCCCTCGACATCGGTTGTGGCCCCGGACGTCACCTCGTGGCACTGCGCGAGCGAGCGGTGTTCGCACTCGGGATCGACATCTCGGCCGATCTCCTCGACGTCGCCCGTCGCCACGGCGTCAATGTGCTCGAGCGGTCGGTGTTCGATCGGGTGCCCGGCGTGGGCCGGTGGCGGAGCGCGCTACTCCTCGACGGCAACATCGGAATCGGTGGGGACCCCGTCGCACTGCTCACCCGGATCGCCCACCTGCTCACGACCGACGGGCTACTCATCGTCGAGATCGAGCCGTTTGACACGACCGCCCAAGTGGTTCTCGTCCGCGCCGAGATGTCGGAAGCCGTGGGACCATGGTTCCGGTGGACGACGGTCGGGCCCCGACGGTTGGAGACCATCGCGCGTTCCGTCGACTTCGACATCGCTGACGTCTGGGATGCGGAGGGCCGGCGCTTCGCACACCTCCAGCCGAGATGAAGGTGCCGGCGCCGCGCTTCACCAGCGCGCGGCACGACGAACCGACCGCAGCGTGGCTCGGCATCGCGCTCGGGGTGACCTTCACGATCTGCTTCACCACCGGGCTCTGGTCGCACATCCAGCAGAATCCACCGGACTGGTTCGACCCGATCGCCCGCCCGGCTGGCCTGTACCGCTTCACCCAGGGGCTCCACGTCGCCACCGGAATCGCCACCATTCCGTTGCTCCTGGCCAAGCTGTGGGTCGTCTACCCGAAGCTCTTCCGCCGACCGGCCTTCTCCGGCTTCGGTTCGCTGCTCGAGCGCATCAGCCTCATCCCGCTCATTGGCGGGGGTATCTTCCTCCTGTTCACCGGGCTCGCGAACATCAACCTGTGGTATCCGTGGCCGTTCAACTTCCGGACCTCGCACTACTGGGTCGCGTGGATCACCATTGGCGCGCTGATCGTGCACGTCGGCGCCAAGCTCACGACGACGCGCCACGCGATCGCCCGGCGCACCCCGAACCCGACCGCGTCGCCGGTGGCGGCCCACGCGTCGGCGGTCGACCGGCGTCGCTTCATCGGCCTCGTCGCGGGCACGTCGGGAATGTTGACGTTGCTGACGGTCGGCCAGACCGTCTGGCCGCTCCGGAAGGTGGCGCTGCTCGCGCCGCGCCGACCTGACACCGGACCCCAGGGATTCCCGGTCAATCGCTCGGCCGCTGCCGCCGGCGTCGTTGACGCGGCGCAGAGCCCCGAGTACCGGCTCGTCGTCGAAGGCAACGTCCGCCGTCCCCTCGACCTCTCACTCGACGACATCCGCGCGCTCCCTCTCCATACAGCGGTGCTCCCCATCGCGTGCGTGGAAGGGTGGAGCGCGTCACGCGTCGTGGCGCGGCGTGCGGATCCGCGACCTGCTCGAACGTACGGGGGCACCGTCCGACGGGCGCGTGCGCGTGCACTCGCTGCAGCAACGATTCTCGTACGCGTCGTCGGACCTCGACACTGCGCAGGCCCACGACGTCGACACCCTCCTCGCCCTCGAGGTCGAAGGAGAGCAGCTCCATCTCGACCACGGCTACCCGTTGCGGCTGATCGGGCCCAACCGACCGGGCGTCAACCAGACGAAGTGGGTGACGCGATTGGTGGTGTCATGACGGAGACCAGGCCGGCCACCGACGAACGACCGGGTCTCGGGTTCTGGATCGGGCTCGCGCTCGGGACCCCGGTCATGGTCTACGGGGCCTACCAGCTCGTGCAGCAGGTGGGTTGGTCACGCGCATTCGACGTCGCGAAATGGCTCGGTGGTGGCTTGGTGCTCCACGATCTCGTGCTCGTCCCGATCGTGCTCGCTCTCGTGTGGGCCACCGGCCGGATCGCGCCGGCGATCGTGCGTCTGCCGCTGCGGGTCGGCGTTCTCGGGAGCGCGTTGATCGTGGCGGTGGCCTGGCCCGCACTCCGCGGCTACGGCGATCGTCCCGACAACGCGACCGTGCACCCGCTCGACTACGGGAGCGCCGTGCTCACCGCGCTGGCGATCCTGTGGGGAGCGGTGGTGCTGTGGTCGGTCGTGGCGGTCCTGCGCCGTCGCCGGCCGCGGCCCACTGCGTGATCACGCCGCCGAGCAGCGCACGGAGCCGATCGAGGTTGTGCTCGAACATCTCGAACACGCGCTCCTGGCTGACCGGCTCGGTGTCCGGTCGACCGGCGACGCCGGCGTCGTAGTCGGTCACCAACGCGACCGCGCCGAATGGGATCCCGGCCTCACGTGCGAGCGCCGCCTCCGGGTGCTGCGTCATGTTGACGACGTCCCAACCCATCTTCCCGAACCACTCCGACTCCGCACGGGTCGAGAACCGCGGGCCGTTCACGACGACGACGGTGCCCCCGTCATGCACCAGGAGACCCTGAGCAGTCGCGACGTCGACGAGCAACGAACGCAGGCGCGCGTCGTAGGGATCCGCGAGCGACACGTGTTGCGGTCCGTCGACGAAGGAGTCGTGGAAGGTCTCGACGCGACCCGACGTCCGGTCGACCAGTTGGTCGACGACGACGAAGTCACCCGGCTGGATCGTAGGTTGGAGCGACCCTGCGGCGAAGGGCGCGAGCAGAGCACGGACTCCGAGCGTCCGCATGGCCGCAACATTGGCCCGGTAGCCGACCTGGTGCGGCGGGAGGTGGTGGCCGACGCCATGGCGTGGCAGGAACGCGACCCGGACGTCCCCGACGAGTCCGAGGGTGACCGGCGCCGAAGGGACGCCCCACGACGTCTCGATCGTGACCTCACGGACCTCGTCCAGGAACGAATAGAAGCCGGATCCACCGAACACACCGACGTCGGCGACGGCACTCGCACGCCCTTCGATCCCCATGACGAGATGTCCGGACCCGCTCACCGAGACGGATGATCTCATTCAGGAGCCATCCGCGACGCGCCGCTCATCCCCGACGGGTGCCGCGAGGTGCTCTGACTGGGTCGCGCCCGTTCCGCCGAAGATCCGTAACGAACGAAGCCGCCGTGAGCACTCTTCCCTGATCGACGTGACGCAGCGAAGCCCCTCGCCGTCGAACCTCTCTTGTCTTGAGGCAAGAGGAGATGGGACGCAACCGGAACATGACCATGCTGAAGCTCCTCACGATCTCTCCCAGCGTGGCTCGCGCGCGGTGGACTTCACTGCTCGAACTTGCGGACGAACCGGCACCGCTCCGCGGCTACCTCCAGGACCGCCGCGCTGGACGTCGCCCTCCAGTTCAGTACTATCTCAACTCAGCAGATACTGAAATGATCTGGACGGTGGAGTGGTGATGGATCCGCAAGTGCTCTTCGAACGCGCGGCGAACGACGCCGTTGAGATGGCAGGCCGGGTGCGACCCGAGCAACGGCACGCACCGACACCGTGTACCGAGTGGGATGTGGAGGCGCTCCTCGTACACATGGTGGGCGGGACGGGCTATCTCCTCGAAGCTCTCGGGCTCGAACCGACCTCTGCCGGGACCGATGACCGTTCGTACCGCGACGCAGTGGCGACCGTGGTCGAGGCATTGCGCGAGCCCGGGGCGCTCGAGGGTCGTTGTATGTCGCCGGCGGGATTCGAATGGTCGGTGGGTGAGGCTGCCGCCGGTACGGCGATGGACCAAGCCGTCCACACCTGGGATCTTGCGGTCGCAATTGGCGCCGACCGCCAGCTCGACCCCGAGGTCGTCGAAGCGATCGTGGTGATGTTCCTGCCGCAGATGCCCGATGTCGGACGGACCGCAGGCATCGTCGGTCCCGAAGTTCCCATACCTGTGGGAGCGTCCGCCCAGGACCGACTTCTCGCCGGAATGGGACGGCAGCCCTGAGTGGCGACGCGTCGCTCGACGAAGCGGTTCGAGCGATGGGACATCCGGGTCGCCGCGCCATGCTCCGTTTGGCTCGGGACGGCGAGCGCACCGCGGCGGAGCTCGCCGAGGTGGCGCGGCTCTCCCCGTCGGCCGCGAGTCCACACCTGAAGGTTCTGCGCGCGACGGGACTGATGCACGTCAGGGTCGATGCCAAGCGCCGCCTCTATCGGGTCGATCTGCAACGACTCGCAGAGGTCAGAGCCGCGTTGGACGAGTTGTGGGGCGATCGGCTCGATGCTCTGAAGGCAAACGCGGAAGCCGAGACTCCGAAGCGAAGTCGACGGCGGCGGACAGCGTGAAGCTCGTCGAGAAGCGTCTCTTCATCGACGCGTCGCCCTCGCGCGTGTACGAGCTGCTCACGGACGGCGAGTTGCTCACCGAGTGGATGGCCCCGGTCGCTCAGGTGGACGCCCGTCCTGGCGGCTCGCTGGCATGGACGCATCTCAACGGCGACAGCGTCATCGGCGAGTTCCTCGAGCTGCTCCCGAACCGCCGCATCGTCTTCACGTACGGCTGGGACCGCGCCGACGTTGGCATCCCACCGGGATCGACCACAGTGGAGATCGACCTGCATCCCCACAACGGTGGCACCGACCTCCATCTGGTCCATCGTGGTCTCGCCGGGCCGACGGCCGACGCGCACGCCGGCGGGTGGAACAACTACCTCGCGCGTTTGGCCGCCGTCGCCGCGGGTCGAGATCCTGGCCCCGATCCGCTTGCAAACGAGCGGGTACCGCCAACGCACGAGATCACGATGCCGTGACCGATCGAACCCGACCGAGCCGTGAAGCGCGATTTTGGTCACTCGCCGAACCACTCCTCGAGCAGGCGGGCGTCACCCGCTCGACGATGATGGGCTTCCCGTGCCTTCGCCTCGATGGGGTGTTCTTCGCGTCGTGCGACCACCGGACGGGACGACTGGTCGTCAAGCTGAACGCAGAACGCGTCGCCGAGCTCGTGGACGCGGATCAAGGGGAGCCGTTTGCGCCCAATGGACGACGCTTTCGGGAGTGGGTCAGCATTCCGGTAGGCCAAACAGCGGCGCTGGGCGGGACTGCTCGACGAGGCTCTCGACCTTGCCGCCACCCGCCACGGAATGTCTCCAACACGCACAGCGAAGCCTTCATGAATCGCGCGCCGCTCGCCGGTCGTGCCTGGTGCAGGATCTCTATGCGCTGTCCGCCATGTTCTTCTCGACGACGGCGAGCGTCTCTTGGAGTTGCGCGGTCGGGCTGAACTCCACGACTTCTGTACCTGCGTACAGATAGGGGAGATGTCCGGGCCCGACGTAGTACGCGTCGCCCGCCTCGATGATCGTCTCCCCGTCGTTGCCGGTGAACTTGAGCTTGCCCTTGAGCACTACACCCCAGTGCGGGCATTGGCAACGATCGTCGGGAAGACCCTTGAACATCTCCGCGAGGTCGGCATCTGCCGTGTAGGTCTCGAACCCGACGGTGTACCCGTCGAGCTCGCCGAAATGACCCTCGTACCCCTCCATCTCGAGGGAATTGGGCGCGTCGATCTTCCTGAGCTTGGGCATGGCGCGATCCTTTCTGTGGGTTGACTCGCCTGAGCGGGTCAGGTGTGTGCGCTGCCGGTTGTGAACTTGCGCCGCGTCGGGGGGCCGTCGAGCATCGTCACCGTCGCGCCGTGTGGAGTGGGAACACAGCACGAGAGGTCCGGCAAGCAGGTCGCCGGTGGCGGCGCCTCGGCCAACGCAACGCGAATCTCGTCGAGCTGCTCGGCGAACCGTTCGAGCTCTCGTACGCGTTCGACGATCTCAGCTCGCTTCTTGTCCACGAGCCGTGTGATCTCGTCGTGGGTCGCCGCGCAGTTCACGTGATCCCAGATCGGGAGGACCTCGGCGATCTGTTCGAGCGTGAGGCCGATGCGCTTTGCCCGGGTCACGAAAAGGAGCCGGGCGGCGGCCTCATCGTCATAGGCCCGATAGCCCGACGCGGTCCGGGGAGGACTCGGCACCAGACCGATCCGCTCGTAGTACCGGACCGTCGAAGGTGCGACACCGAGTTGATCTGCGATCTCGGAGATCCGCATGCGGAAAGCGTAAACCTTGAACCTGGGTTGAAAGTCAAGACCCTCGTTCGAGAAATGCCGACGCCCAGCGCTCTGATGGCAATCCTGCCGCGATGCAGGCAGGCTGCGTAGATGGCAGTTGACGTTCTGACCAAAGTCACGATCGATCGACCGATCGCGGAGGTCGCACGGTTTGCCGCAGAGCCGTCGAACGCGCCCCAGTGGTACGTGAACATCGACTCCGTGCGCTGGAACACTGAGGCTCCTCTCGCCGTGGGATCACAGATCGAATTCGTCGTGCGGTTCCTCGGCCGGCGCCTGCAGTACACGTCTGAGGTCGTCGAGTACGTGCCTCGGGGCCGCTTCGTCATGCGCACCGCCGAGGGACCGTTCCCAATGGAAACGGCTACGCCTGGGCGGCCCATGGAAGCGGGACGATGATGACCCTGCGCAACCGCGGCGAGCCCAGCGGCTTCTCCAAGGTCGTGGCACCTCTCATGGCAACCGCCATGCGACACGCGCGAACCTCAAGGATCTGCAGCGGCTGAAAGCACTCCTCGAGAGTGCGTGAGGTGGCGTACGTGGCGCGTACGCGGAGCATCGGCAGATCGGGTCCGTATGCTCAGCGGCATGTCCGAGCCTGTCGGAGCTCGCGCCGCGCGTCGTCGAGAGCCCACGGGGACAGCTCGAACAGCCGGTCGAGGATGCCCTCGACCAGATGCGGTCGAACAGCGCCACCGCGAACCCGGTGACGACGCCGGTGATCGCGGCGAGCACGATCACCTCGTGCGACCGGCGCGCGAACTCGCGGATGCGTTTGGGTGCTCACGTCTCGGCACCCGTGAACCAGGACGCGTCGGCGGGCTCGCCCGCGGCCTCGCCCGCGGCCTCGCCGAGCGTGTGCAGCGCGTGCACCATGGTCGACCGCTCGCACGCGGCGATGCGGGCGACGATGGTCGCGATCTCCGCGTGCGGCGCTCGGTGACGGTGTCGGCCAGCCGCCGGCCCCTCGGCGTCAGCCGGATTGATACCTCGCGCCGGTTGGTTGCCGACTCGGCCCGGTGCACCAGCCGCTTGGTGACCAGACGGTCACACAGACGGGTGATCGTCCAGGGACCGCGAGCGCCTCGGCGAGTGCGGTCGGACGCTGGGGCCGCGGCTGGCCAGCACCACCAGTGCCCGGTTCCGGGGGGAGGGTCGACGTCGTAGTCGACGCCCGCCCGTGACCGCACCGCCACCGACACGAGGACCGACGCCCGCAGCACTGCATCGACGACCTGATCCGCCTTCGTCGCCGCTCGCTCAGACGTTTGCATAATACAACGTTTGTAGATGGCATGTATCCGTCAGAGTTCCAAGTGTCTCCGAGATGACGCGTCAGCTCTGTTCTGTGGCCCATTCGCGGAACGCGGACATGACTGGCTCACGCTGCGCAGGCGTGAGGGCATCGACATCGTCCTCCGCGAGTGCGCCGCTGATGCGGATGACCGCGCGGAGCTGCTCGAGCACGCTCTCGCATCCACCGCAGATGGCGAGGTGTTCTTCGAGGCGTCGCGTCTCGTTCGACGACAGTGCGCCCTCGAGGTACTCGGTGACGAGCTCGACGAAGAGGTTGCACGGGAAGTCGTCAGCGGGCGGGGTCATGACGCATAGCTGCCTTCGAAGTAGGACTCGAGCGCCCGCCGGACCTTGGCGCGCCCTCGGTGGAGCAGTACCCGCTGGTTGGTCTCGGTCAACCCGAGTGCATTACAGACCTCGACGGATGTCCAGCCGTCGACATCGCGCAGCGTGAGCACCTCGCGCTCGCGCGGGCGGGAGTTGCTGGATGATCGCCGCGACCAGGACGAGCGTCTCGTCGGCGAGCAGACGTGACTCCGGCTGGTGCTCCCAGTCGAGCGGGAACGACGCCCAGTGTCCTGGCCAGTCCGGGTCGGTCGGCGGGCGGAACCGGTCGGCGTCGAACGTCGGCTCGGCGCCGTCTGCCATTGAGCCCGCGGCGGACGAGAACGGGATGGTGCGGGACTCCTTCACACCCCGCGTACGGGCGATGTTCATGAGGATGCGATAGAGCCAGGTCTTGAGCGACGACCGCTGCTCGAAGCGGTCGATGCCCCGGAGCACCGCGACCCAAGTCTCCTGCACGACCTCGTCGGCTTGCGCGTCCGTGCCCACGTACATCCGGGCCGTTCGGTGGAGTGGCGCGTGGTACTGATCCAGCAGCCAGGTGAACGCGGCTTCGTCGCCGCCGCGCAGCGCGATGACCAGCTGGCCGTCGTCGGTGAAGTCGGTGGCCATCGGGGCGACACCGTAACCCGATCCGGTCAGGTGAGCAGTCGGCGGACCACGGGCAGGCGCGAGCGGGAGACCGTAACGAAATGAGCGCGGTCAGCACTACGTCCGATGCGGGATGTGTCTTTCGACAGTCTGACCGTGGTGCTCGGCATCGCGTTCGTGGTGCCGTTGGCGCTGGGTGCGGTGCCACGGCTGCGCGTCCCCGCGGTTGTCGTCGAGATCGTGCTCGGGATCGTCGTCGGCCCGCAGGTGCTCGATTGGGCACGGGTCGACGATCCCGTCGCGATCCTCTCGGTGATCGGGTTGGCGTTCCTGCTGTTCCTCTGCGGGCTCGAGGTCGATCTCGATCAATTGCGGGGCCGGGTGCTTCGGCTCGCCGCTCTCGGCTTCGGCCTCTCGCTGGTGCTGGCGGTGCTGGCAGGAGTCGTGCTGGACGCCGCCGGGTTCGTGAAGAGCCCGCTGCTCGCCGGGATCATCCTCACCGCAACGTCCCTCGGTTTGGTGCTCCCCGTGCTCAAGGAAGGCGACCGCACCGCGACACCGTTCGGCCGGTTGGTCTTCGCGGGCGCCACGCTCGGGAACCTCGTGTCCGCCCTTCTCCTGTCGTTGTTGTTCTCCCGCGATTCCACCGATGTCGGCACCAAGATCGTGCTGCTGGCGGGCTTCGTCATCGCGGTGGTCGTGTTGGCACTGGCGTTGACCCGTCATCGCATGTCGATGCCCCTGTCGAAGCTCCTGGTGCGCTTGCAGGACACCACCGCACAGATCCGGGTGCGCGGCGCGATGTTCCTGCTGATGCTCCTCATCTTCGCGTCGCAGGAGTTCGGCACCGCCACCATCCTCGGCGCGTTCGTGGCGGGCGCGATCGTGAGCGTGGTCGACCGCGACGGCGTACGCACCCACCCGCTCTTCCGGGTCAAGCTCGACGCCATCGGCTACGGGTTCCTCATCCCGGTCTTCATGGTGGCCGCGGGCCTGACGTTCGACCTGCAGGCGCTCCTCGACGAGCCGTCGGTGCTGGCACGGGTGCCCGTGTTCGTGATCGGGCTGCTGGTGGTGAGGGGCTTGCCCGCACTGGTGTATCGGCCCCTGCTCGGTACGCGCAACGCGATCGCGGCAGGGCTCCTGCAGGCAACGTCGCTGCCGTTCATCGTGGCCGCCACCGCCATCGGCCAATCGCTCGATGTGATCACCCGGGCGACCGCGGCTGCCTTCGTGAGCGCGGGTCTGATCTCCGCGCTGGTGTTCCCGATGGCCGCGAGCTTTCTCCTGCGTGCGGACACGCGCGTCAGTGCTCAGACTGCCGACTGAGTGGCGTTGGCGACGGGCACTCCGAACGCCCGGCACCAGACGAGCACCGTCCAGCCCTCGCCGGGGTCGGTTCCGGATGGGACCTCGTAGTACTGCGTGCCCTGGTTTCCGCGCAGCGCGTCGAGCTCGAGGCCGTCGTTCGGGCTCTCTCGATCGGCGCCACGGACGACGATCACCCGGTAGTCGGGCCCCGGTTCGATGTCGATGGCCTCGAGCGCGACGACCGAGTCGCCGTTCGGCTGCCGGTAGATCGACGCAGAGCCCGACGCGTCGTGACCGATGCCGCGCAGCTCGCCGGTCGAGACCTTGACCGGCTCCGCAGGCGCGGTCGTCGGCGGTGCCGTGATGCCGGGGAGCGCAGTGGTCGGGACCGTCGTGTCCGCCGCTGCCTCGGGGAACTCCTCGACGACCTTGGTGTCGCGCAGCGTCGGGACGACGAGCACTGCGATGGCGGCGATGGCGACCGCGCTCAACAGCACGGCATCCCACGCCGCACTCTTGATGACGCGCGGGACGATGACGAGCGACAGGAGCAGCCAGCCGGTCAGGAGCACCGCGTTCACCGCGATCGCCCGGGTGCTCTGCACGCCCGACGTGATCGCGTTGGGGTGCACGACGAACATGACCGCCATCCCGCCGAACAGCAGGACCTGCGGGATCGCCAGCACGAGCCACCGTCGGCGGGAGGCCGTCACACCAACTCCGGGTCAGTGACGACCTCCACCATCGCCGGACCGTCCACGGCAAGCGCCTCAGTGAGCGCGTCGTCGAGCTGATCAGCGTCCTCGACGCGGATGCCGTGCGCGCCGCAGAGCCGCGCGTACTCGGCGAAGTTCGGGTTGTGCAGGCTCGTCTGCCACACCTCGAATTGGCCTGCTCGCTGCTCCTTCGAGATCTTTCCGAGCATCGAGTTGTTGAGCAGCACATGGGTGATGTTCATGTCGTACTTCACCGCGGTGGTGAGCTCCGCGAGGTATTGCCCGAACCCACCGTCACCGGTGATGGCGACGATCGGACGCGTCGGATCGGCTGCCCACGCGCCCATCGCCGCGGGGAATCCGAATCCGATCGATCCGAGGTAGCCCGACATCAGCACCGACTGTCGCTCGCCGCACTCGAAGTAGCGGCCGAACGAGTACGCGTGGTTGCCGACGTCGACGGTGAGCACTGCGCCGTCGGGCACGATGCGGGTCATCGAGTCGAACACGGCGGCCGAGCCGACGCCCATCATGCGGTCGTCGGCGAGGCGCCGGGCCTTCTCCCCGCGCCAGATGGCCCACCGTTCGGCGATGTCGGCGCGCTGGTCGACTCGGTCGGGGTTGTCGGAGAGACGCTCGCCCAGCACGCGCGGTGACACCGGCGTGGCCCAGCACCGGCACGGTCACGGGGTGGAAGCGCCCGAGTGCCATCGGGTCGAAGTCGATCTGCACGATCGGCTTGTACGGCGCGATGCCGGTGTGATTCGAGAACGACGCGCCGAAGACCAACAGCAGGTCGGACTCGTTCATCAACCAGCTGGCGACCGGCGTACCGCTCCGTCCCAGCACCCCGGCGCCGAGCGGGTGGCGGTCCGAGACCAGGCCCTTGGCCTTGAACGTGGTGAGCACCGGCGCGCCGAGCGCGTCGGCCAACGCGAGCACGTCATCCATCTCGAAGCGCGTGCCGTGGCCGACCACGATCACCGGTCGCTTCGCCCGGCTGATCAGCGCGAGGGCGTCGTCGACCGCGGCGGCTGGCGGCGAGACCATGTAGTTCGCCACGCGCCCGACGGGTGACGACGCGCGTACGCCTTCGGGGGCGGGCAGCTCCTGGACCTCGTCCGGCAGCACGAGGTGCGCGACGTTGCGTCCGACGATCGCGTGCTTCAACGCCAGGGTCATGAGCTCGGCGTGGTCGGATCCGGGGAGCACCGTCTTCGAGTAACTCGCGACATCGGCGAACGCGGCGGTCAGGTCGACGTCCTGGAAGGCCCCCCGACCAAGCACCTTCGACGGCACCTGGCCGGAGATCGCCAGCACCGGCGCGCGGTCGACCTTGGCGTCGTAGAGACCGGTGAGCAGGTTGGTCGACCCCGGGCCCGCGATCCCGAAGCAGGCCGCGGCCCGGCCCGTGAGCTTGCCGTAGGCGCTCGCCGCGAACGCCGCCGCGCCTTCGTGACGGATGCCGACGAACCTCAGGTTGCCCGCTTCCTCCTGTCGGCGCATGGCGTCGGCGAATCCGAGGTTGGAGTGACCGACCATGCCGAACACGTGGGTCACGCCCCAGCGCGACCATCGTCTCGACCATCACGTCCGACACCGTGCGCACGTGCACGAGAACGTCGGGCACGTCGACGTAGACGCCGCCGTCGCGCAGCTCGACGGGGAACTGCGCCGGCGCATCGGTGAAGCCGGGCGGGGGAGTGCCCGTGAGCGGGTCGTAGTCGTACCCGTGCCAGGGACAGCGGAGCCAGCCCTTCTCGATCGAGCCTTCCCCGAGGGGCCCGCCCTGGTGCGGGCACTTGTTGTCCAGCGCGCCGTACTTGTCGCCCACGTGGGTGAGCACGAGGCTGCGCCGCCCGGCAATGACGGTGCGTACGCGCCCCTCGGGCAGGTCATCGAGCTCGGAGACCCGGTGCCAGGTCACGCCGGCATCACCCCGCCGTACGCGACGCCGGCGAGATGGGCGATGTCGCGGTCGAAGGTGGTGAGGTCGTCCACGGTGAACTGATTGAGGTGGTCGTGCCCGCAGGCGCGTGCCAGCACCTGCATGAGATCGATCGTCGCCGTGAGGAACCGGTCGAGTCGGTGCGCGGCCTCGTCGACCGGGAGGCGTGCACGCAGGTGCGGTTGCTGGGTGGCGATCCCGACCGGACAGTTGTTGGTGTTGCACGCCCGCATGCCGAGGCACCCGATCGCCTGGATCGCCGAAATTGGCGACCGCCACCGCGTCGGCGCCGAGCGCGAGCGCCTTGGCGAAGTCGGGCGCGTGGCGCAAGCCGCCGGTGATGACCAACGTGACGTCACGCCGGCCGCGCCGATCGAGGTGCCGCACGGGCGCGCGCGAGCGCGGGCAGCGTGGGTACCGAGATGTGATCGCGGAACAGGAGCGGTGCCGCGCCGGTGCCACCACCACGGCCGTCGAGGATCACGTAGTCGACGCCCACCGACAGCGCGGCGTCGAGGTCCTCCTCGATGTGCTGCGCGCTGAGCTTGAAGCCGATCGGGATCCCACCCGACTCCTCGCGCACCATGTCGGCGAAGCGACGGAAGTCGTCCAGGGTTTCCCAGTCGGGAAACCGCGACGGAGAGATGGCAGGCGTGCCTTCTGGGAGGCCGCGCACCTCGGCGATCCGACCGACGACCTTGTGCCCCGGAAGGTGACCACCGGTGCCGGTCTTCGCCCCCTGGCCACCCTTGAAGTGGAACGCCTGCACCTTCTTGAGGATGTCGAAGTTCCAGCCGAACCGGGCCGAGGCGAGTTCGTAGAAGTAGCGGCTGTTCTCCGCCTGCTCCTCGGGCAGCATGCCTCCCTCACCGGAGCAGATCCCGGTGCCCGCGAGCTCGGCGCCGCACGCCAGCGCGGTCTTCGCCTCCGGCGACAACGCACCGAAGCTCATGTCCGACACGAACAGCGGGATGTCGAGCCACAACGGCTTGTCGGCGTTGGGTCCGATGCACACCTCCGTCCCTACGGGATGGGCGTCGAGCTTGGGGAGGCGCGCGAGCTGCGCGGTGACGAACTGGATGTCGTCCCAGTGGGGGAGCTCCTCGCGCGAGACGCCCATCGCGCCGACCGGTCCGTGCATGCCCGTCTTCGTGAGCCCGTTCGCGGCCAACTCGTGGATGTACATCACGAACGGCTCCTCCGGGACCATGTGGGGGTCGCGGAAGTAACCCTGGTACACGTCGGGGTCGAACGGCTGGGGGTGGCGCATCTTGAAGCGCAGGACCTCGTCGCGGTCGACGAGCAGGTCGTCGCCATTGAGCATGCTGGTGAACTTCTCCAGCACCTCGTGGTTGTTGTACGCGCTCACGCCGGTGTCGATGCGGTAGTCCCACCCGTGGAGCCCGCAGAGCAGGTCGTCGCCCTCGACGTGGCCGTCACACAGCAGCGCGCCGCGGTGCAGGCACCTCCCATACAACACCGAGTGTTCGTCGCCCCGCCGGATGATCACCAGATCGATGCCTTCGACGGTCGCCCCCACCGGCGTCCGCTCCGGAACCTCGCTCCAGGTCGCCACCTTCACTGAGTCCATGCGACTCAGTCTCCGAGCGCGGCTGCGCGTTACGGCGCGAGACGCGGGCCGTGTGCGACCCGAAATTGTCCGTAACGCGGCGTCGCGATCCACGGACTACGACCACAGCAACCACGACACCGATGGAAGGACGTCCGATGCCGAGCCTGAGCGCGAAGAGCTTCGACACCCCCGACGAGACCCGGACCCCGGACAAGACCAAGATCGAGGTCGTCGACCTCGGCGGTCAGAAGGCGGCACGGATGACCGCGCAGCCGGGGTGGCGATGGTCGGAATGCATCAAGCCCGTCGTCGGGGGCAACAGCTGCCAGACGCATCACCTCGGTGTCGTCACCGCCGGTCTGCTGCACGTCGTGCACGACGATGGCGCGGAGATCGAAGTCGCCGCCGGTCAGGCGTACAGCATCGA
This sequence comes from uncultured Actinomycetes bacterium, assembly GCA_963725775.1. Lineage (GTDB taxonomy): Bacteria > Actinomycetota > Acidimicrobiia > IMCC26256 > DASPTH01 > DASUAS01. Next base: position 2,847,575 of record CAVRZT010000001.1, on the reverse strand, counting down.
GCCGGGACACGACGCATGGGTCGTCGGTAGCGAACCATTCGTTGCCTACGAGTTCGACACGTCCGCAGCGGAGTCGTACGCCCGCCCGTCCTGAGCGGTCTCCGCGAACGTTCAGTTCCGGGTGAGAGCCCTCCATGGCGCCGGCAATCGCTCTAGCGTCGCGCGACATGGACGCGGACGCCGAGCTGGTCGATCGCCTCCGGGCGGGCGACGAGTCGGCGTTCGTCGCGCTGATCGGCCGCTACCAGCAGCGGATGCTGCGCCTGGCCGAGACCACGGTGGGAAGCCGCGCAGTCGCCGAGGAGGTCACGCAGGACACCTGGCTCGCGGTGGTCCGCGGAGTCGAGCGGTTCGAGGGACGGTCGTCGCTCAAGACGTGGCTGTTCCACATCCTGCTCAACCGGGCTCGTTCGGCGGTCGACCGCGAGGTGCGGGCAGGACGCCCCGACGAGGCGGTCGCCGAGGACCGCTTCGACTCGTCGGGCGCGTGGGCCACGCCGCCGGAACCCTGGGCCGACCGGGTCGACGACCGCCTCGTGGCCGAGCACCTCGCGGCGCGCGTGCAGCTGCTCCTGCCGATGCTGCCCGACAACCAACGCGAGGTCGTGGTACTGCGCGACCTGGAGGGAATGCCTCCGGGGGACGTCGCCGAGCTGCTGGGACTGAGCGACGCGAACCAGCGCGTGCTGCTCCACCGGGGCCGGTCGCGCCTCCGGCAGTTGCTGGCGGTCGAGATGGGGAGGGCATGACCATGAGGTGGTGGCGCCGACGTCGAGCTCTCGTGTGCCGCCAGGCCGTCGCGCTCATGTCTGACTACCTCGATGGACAACTCCCGGCGGGGGATCGCGAACGGCTCGAACGCCATCTCGCGGCCTGTCCTCACTGTTCCGAGTACCTCGCCCAGCTGCAGATCACGATCGACGCGCTCGGCCAAGCGCAACCCGATGCCCTCAGCAACGAAGCCGTCGACGAGTTCGTCGTCCTCTACCGCCGCTGGCAGGCCGACGCCCACTGAGTGAGCGCGTACGCCTGATGTAACAGGAGTGGTCGGTGCGCGGACAGAGACGCGTGGTCTGGATCGAGGAGGAACGATGGGCTACTACCACCTCAAGCAGCCCGAGGGGCTGGAGATCGCGCACCGCCTCATGCGCGAGGTCGACGTCGTGCACCACAACATGCGGCCGGGCGTCGCCGAGCGCCTCGGCGTCGACTACGAGACCGCCAAGCGGCTGAACCCGACGGTGATCTATTGCCACACGACGATGTGGGGGAACGACGGACCACGCGCCACCTGGCCCGGCTTCGACCAGCTCGCGCAATCGTCGTGCGGGCTCGAGCAGGAGCTCGGCGGTGAGGGCAACGGACCCAACTGGTACCGCTTCGGGATGTGCGACCAGGCCTGCGCGGTGCAGTCGGCCCTCGCGGTGCTGATGGCGCTCTACTGGCGCGAGCGCACCGGCGAGGGCCAGCTCGTCGACACGTCGATCGTGAACGGCGGCGTCCACCTCAACACCGACGCGTGGATCGGGCCCGACGGGTGGTCGGAGCGGCCGCGCACCGACCAGCAGCAGACCGGCTTCGGTCCGCTCTACCGGCTCTACCCGACGAGTGACGGCTGGATCGCGCTGGCCTGCCTGGGCGAGACGCACCGCCGCGCGTCGCGACCGTCGTCCCTGCGCTCGACGCCGCGACACTCGAGACCTTCTTCGGTGCTCACACGATGCAGAGCGCGTTCGACGTGCTCGACGCGGCCGGGGTGCCGGTGGAGATGGCGCGGCGAGACGCGCGGCGTACCTGGTTCACCCAACCCGACCTGGTCGCGGCCGGCCTGGTCGCCGACTACGTGCATCCCACGTACGGGCGCTTCCGTCAGTTCGGCCACCTCGTCGGCCTGTCGGAGACGCCGGGTCGCATCGCCGGTCCACCGCCGCTCCTCGGCCAGCACTCCCGCGAGGTCCTCGCCGACCTCGGCTACACGGACGCCGAGATCGCCGACCTCCGCGACCGCGGCGTCACCCTCTGGCCCGACGCCTGATCGGTCAGGTGGCGAGGGGGCATCGGACCGTTGACGTTGTCGACGCTTCTTGCGAGAGTGCCGGTGTGGGGATGATCGCAACACCGATACTGGTCTCGCCGGCATTCGAGGATCGCGATGCGATCTGGCGGATGATCCAGACGAACTCGCCGTATCCGTTGATGGCGGCGTTGGCCGGGTACGGCGAGATGATGGGCGAGGATGTCTCGCCCTGGTTCCGATCGAACTGGGCGCTCGACGGGCAGGCCCTCGACGACGAGACGATGTCCTTGCTCCACCACGAGCCGTTTGTCGAAGCGTCCCAACAGTTGTTCAGCGCAGCCGTCGTGCGGCCGGCGACGATCATCACGAACATCAACGGCCCGATGGCCGCCGGGCCGCCGCATGTCGACACGCCGACGTTTCGGGGACTCAGGCGCAGCGAAGTCCCGGTCTGGTTGCTGGTGGCGATGGGCGCATCTGGCCTGTTCGATCGATGGTCAGTGCGTGTCGCCGGTGCGATCAGCTGGTTCTACGACCGTGACGACGGAGAGTACGAGTACTGGCCTCGCGGCGTGGAGCAGGACTCGGAGAGCCTTCGAGGCCCGTTCGGCAACCTCGCGCTCGTCGGTGACAACGATCTCATGCCGCACCGGGTCGGGACGATCGGCGATCCCCAGTCGTTCGCGGCGCGGGTGCGGGTGACGCAGCATTCCACGATCAGATGGACTGATCGAGGCGACTGGGAGATCACGAACCCCGACGGACCACCCGAAGCAGTACCGGCAGAAGATATCCGGGTTTCGGTCCTCTGGAAGGCGTTGACGTTCCGCGACGAGCGTGAAGCCCGGGTCTACGACGATCACGAGGACGATCTCGACCTTGCGACCATGGTGAACGTGCTCCGTGGCGACCTCGCCGGGCGTGGGCTTGTCGTCGAAGAGCCAGCGGACCCGTATCGCGATCCCGCGTGGAGCCGTCTGCTCACCGACGTCTACGTCCGCCGCGTAGCTACCAGGGCTTGACGCTCTCGCCGGCGAAGGCGATCGATCGGGAGTCGGCGGGGATCTCGTCGAGCGGCGTATCGACCTCCGCGACGGTCAGGGCCGACGCGTTCGGCCACCGGCGCGAGCGCGTCGAGGTCGAAGCCGTAGACACCGGCCGCGTTGAGGCCGACCATGCGCGCCACCTCGTCGGTGGCGACGCCGGCGAAGCTGTTGCGCAGGGCCTCGGTGGTGTAGGGGTAGGTCGCCTCGATGTGCGGGTAGTCCTGACCCCACATGATGCGGTCGATGCCGATCTCGTGGCGCAATGGTGTCTCGCACGGTCGGAAGAAGCTCGCACCGGCGTAGCAGTTGGTGTGCCAGTAGTGGCTCGGGAGCTCGGTGACGGTCTTGATCACCTCCCCGCCGAAGTGCGACTCGGCGGTGTTCGGGTCGCGGAAGCGGCGGAACTGGTGATCGAGCATCTCGAGGGTGCCCGGCACCCAGCCACTCGACTGCTCGGTGAGGATCAGCCTGATGCCGGGGTAGCGCGGCGAACGCGCCTCCGATCACCATGTGCCAGAACACGCGGTGCGAGAACCACCCCAACTCGACCATGAACACGGCCATGCCGGTGGCGTCGAGCTCGGGCGCGGGACCCGCGGCGCCGCTGTGGTTGTTGATCGGCATCTCGTGGTCCTGGCACGCCGCCCACAAGCGGTCGTACGCCCGCGAGTAGAGCGGAGCGAGCCCCGAGTCGGGCGGTACGCCAGGGAGAAGGATGCCGGCGCGCAGGCCCTGTGCAGCCGCCCACTCGACCTCCGCGACCGCGGCGTCGACGTCGTTGAGGAACACCTGCGCCATGCCCGCGCGTCGGCCCGGCGTGTCGGCGCAGAAGTCGACCAGCCACCGGTTGTGCGCCTTGAGCCCGGCCCACCGGAGCTCGTACTCGTCGTCGGCCGGCGGGCGGGCCAGCAAGTTCCCCGACGGGAAGAAGGGCGGGATCGTGTTGGGGAACAGCACCTCGGCGACGACACCGTCGTCTTCGAGCTCGCGGAGGCGCGCCGCGCTGTCCCAGTTCCGGTACGCGAAGTCGGCACGCAGGTCTTCGAACGGGTTCACGAACGTGGCTTCCCACGCGTCGAACTCGTCGTGGTACCTCGACTCGAGGTAGTCGCGGTACTCGTGCACCTGCGCACCCGCATGCCCGTCCGACGAGATCACGATGTAGCGGTCACCGGCGAGAGTCGTCACGATCCGCTCCTTCAGTTCTGCGCACCGGCCTTGCGGCCGGTCATCACGTTCGTGGCCTGGATCAGGTACTCGGGGAGGCTGCGGTCGACCTGCGATCGAGCGCGCACGACGGACGCCGCCGCCGAGCCGGGCGTGGGCTGGTCGCCGGTCGAGTTCGACATCCAGAACACGTCGTCGCGGATGCCCTCGAAGCAGAGGTCGGCGACCTCCGACAGCGGCGCCCACGCGAGCTCCTGACCCGCCGCCTTGGCCCGTTCCAGCATCGGTGTGAGCTGGTCGCGTCCCGAGTCGGCCGGCGGCGCACCCGGACGGTCGTAGCGTGCCTGGCGGTGCCGTCCGGGTTGCCAGATGCCGGTCTTGAGCATTCCCGGTGTGCGCGTCGAGGGATAGAGGAGGTGGGCGGTGATCTTGGCGTCGAGCTCGCGCAGCTGGCCCCAGAGACACTCGGTGAGACAGGTGAGCGCGGCCTTGGTGGTGGCGTAGACCGCACTGTGGATCATCGGGGTGAATCCGCCGTTGCCGGACGTGGTGTTCACGACCGCGCCCTCGGTGTCCTGTGCGAGCATGGTGGGGAGGAAGGCGTTGATGCCGTTCACCGCGCCCATCACGTTGACGTCGAGCGACCAACGCCAGTCGTTGACGTGGTGCTCCCACATCTGGCCTTCGGATGCGGACCCGACGCCCGCGTTGTTGCACAGCACGTCGACCGTGCCGAACGCGTCGAGCGTCGCGTCGCGCAGCGCCTCGAGCGACGCCAGCTCGGTGACGTCGGTGACGACGCCGATGACGTCGCGTCCCTGGTCGCGCAGCTCGGCCGTGGTCTCGGCGACGAGCGTGGCGTCGATGTCGGCAACCACCGCACGCATGCCCTCGGTGGTGAAGCGTTCGACCAGCGCGCGGCCGATGCCGCCTGCACTCCCGGTGACGACCGCGACCTTGCCGGCGAACTCCTTCACCCGAACGCCTTCGGGTTCGGCACGCCCGCGGGCGGCGCGTCGTCGTACTCGACGAACTCAACGAGGTAGCCGTCGAAGTCCTTCACGTACGCCATGGTCACAGGCCACCGGTCGAGGTGGGTCGGCTCCATCACCGATTCGCAGCCGGCGGCGATCGCGGCGTCGTAGAGCGACTGCACGTCGTCGGTGTTCACGTAGAGCTTCCACATCGCGGTGCCCATGTCGATGGGCGCGTCGTTGTCGAGCTGCTGCGCGAGCTGCATCCGGCTCCCGCCGTGCGGCGACTGCAGGATCGCCTCCTTGGCCTGCGGGATGTCGGTGCGGCTGATCACCGGCAGGCCGCACACGCCGTGCCAGAACTCGATCGCGCGCTCGAGGTCGCGCACGTTGATGCAGTACTGCCCGAGGATCGAGACCACGGCGATTCCCCCCGTATCGGCGTCCGCGCGATACTCCAGCACAGAACGTCAGGGAATGCCAGACTGACAGAGTGCGCCACGTCAGCGAGGGAGAGCCATGTCCGAGCGCTACCTGATCGTCTCGTCCGACTGCCACGCCGGGCTGCCATGCGAGGAGTACCGGCCGTATCTCGACGGCGGCTACCTCGAGGCGTTCGACGACTTCCTCGCCGAGCGGCACGCGAGTCGCGAGGAGGCGTTGAAGTTCAACTACGACTACATCATGCACTGGGAGGGCGACAACGAAGAGGGCCTCCGTGGCGCCTTCGACCCTGAGCAGCGCGACAAGGAGCTCGACGCCGACGGCGTCGCCGGCGAGGTGATGTTCGCCGACTCCGACGCCATCACGGGCATGGAATCACCGCCGTTCGGCGCCGGTCTGTCGGCCGGCACGATCCAGGATCCCGAGCTCGCCTACGCGGGTGCGATTGCGCACAACCGCTGGCTGGCCGAGTTCTGCTCGCACGCGCCCGAACGGCGCGCCGGCATCGCGCTGGTACCGATCACCCACGACGTCGAGCGTGGTGTTGCCGAGATCGAGCGCCTCGCGGGGACCCCCGGGATCCGCGGGATCATGATCCCGACGATGTGGCACGACCACAAGGCGTACAACGACGCGTCGTACGAGCCGGTCTGGGCCGCGGCGGCGGCGAACGGTCTGGTCGTGCACGTGCACTCAGGTGAGGCGCCGCGCGAGGAGTACGGCGACGACATCGGGCCGTACCTCGCCGAGGTCGCGTGGTGGTCGGCCCGACCGATCTCGTTCCTCCTCTTCGGCGGCGTGTTCGAACGCCACCCCGAGCTCAAGTTCTGCGTCACGGAGGGTGCTGCGTACTGGGCCTCCGACATGATGTGGAAGTGGGACCAGTACTTCGGCGGTGGTCACACCACCGCCAAGTTGGCCCACCTGATGAAGGGCAAGATCTCGAAGCTGCCGTCGGAGTACTTCGGCACCAACATCTTCATCGGAGCGTCGACGATGTCGCGCGAGGAGATCCGCCGCCGCTACGTCATCGGGTGCGACGTGATGATGTGGGGCACCGACTATCCACACCCCGAGGGAACGTGGCCCGACACTGCGGGGGTGCTCGAGCGCAGCTTCCACGACGTCCCCGTCGACGACACCGCGCAGCTCGTCGGCCTCACTGCAGCCGCGTGCTACGGCATGGACGTGCCCGCGCTGCGCGAGATCGCCGACCGCATCGGGCCGACACCCGAAGACCTCGGACAGGATCCGTCGCTCCGTAGCGACCCCGAGGTCGTGGAGAAGGCGCGCTGGTGGAAAGAGGAGTACGCCCTCAGCGCGATGTGACTCTGCTCGCCGCGTGTTCCAGCCCGCCACCCACGAGTTCGAGCGCGTCAGCGGTCAGGTCGGCAAGTGACTCGTCGCCGTCGTCCTCGAGCCACCGCAGGTACGCGCTCTGTACCGCGGCGAGTGTTACGCGCATTATCACGTCGGGGAGCGCATCGGTCTCGGGTACGTCGAGGCGGCGCGCCAGCTCGACCTCGATGTTGTGGGTTCCCTCGAGCGCGCCGTGCATGATCATCTTGGCGAGGAGGGCGGGGGCTTCCTTGGTGAGGTGAGCCCAGATCGCCGCGTTCCGACCGACCTGGTCCTCGCTCGCTGACTGTTCGAGCACCGCGTTCCGGAGGGCGGCCCAGGCCCCGAGCCCGTCATCCTGTCGGGCGAGGGACTCGTGGATGACTTCGATGCGGCGACCCGCCTCGGCGACCAGCAGATGGTCCTTGCTCGCGAAGTAGCGGAAGAAGGTGCGCTCGGAGATGCCGGCTTCTTGGGCGATGTCCTCGACCGTGACGGCTCCGTAACCCCGCTCCGCGAACAACGACATCGCCGCCTGCTGGATGTCGCGAGCGTTGCGCTCTCGCCGCTGCTCGCGGAGGTTCGCTCCTGAGCCGTTGCCGTTCTCGATCGCCATCGGCCCCCAGGATAGGGAGGTCGCCGCCTCAGGGTGTTCCAGGGAACCTCGCGTCTCTCCACTCGAAGCCTTGGCGGATATCGGCGAGACGTGCTTCGATCAGCGTGTCGAGGTCGCGCGTGGGGAACACGAAGAACTGGTCGTCGATGATCGCCTGGTACACGACGTCGGCGACCTGCGCTGGCGGTGCACCGTCGGCGATCATCTCGCGGTACGCCTTCGACGTCGGGTTGTCGTCAGACGGGTCGTCCATGTCCTCGGGTCGATTGCGCTCGCTCTCGAAGATCCTCGTGTTGATCAGACCCGGGCACAGGACGGAGACGCCGACGCCGCTTCCCGCGAGCTCGCGCCGCATCGCCGCCGCAAGTCCGACCACCGCGTGCTTCGAAACGCCGTACGGCGGGAGGGTCGGCGTGTCGGTCACCCCCGCGACGCTGGCGGTGCAGACCACGTGGCCGGCTCCCTGCTCGACCAGCACCGGACCGAACGCCAGCGCGCCGTGGATCACGCCGAGGACGTTGACGTCGAGCACCCATTTCCACACGTCGAGCGGCGTGTCGAACATCGGACCGACCGGCGCCACACCGGCGTTCAGGCACACGACGTGGACCGCACCGAAGCGCGCCAGGGTCTGGTCGCGCAGCTCGTGCATGTCGTCGATCGAGCGAACGTCGCCCGTCACGCCGAAGAGGCGATCACCGGCGTCCAACGTCTCGATCGCCGACGTGACCGCGACGGCCTCGACGTCGGCGATCACCACCCGCATGCCGGCGTCGAGGAACCGGGCCGCGAGGGCGTGCCCGATGCCGCCCGCACCCCCGGTCACGACGGCGACCTTGTCGGTCAGATCCTCGAGCCACGTACCCGTCACTGCCATGCCGCCATCTCCTCGTTGGGTTCCGCATGATTCCCTAGCACGGAGTCGTCGCCCATTGCGCAGGAGGGGAACTCGGTACGATCCGTCCCTCGCTGGACAAGGAGCGCGTCATGACAGTTCGTGTCGTTCACTGCGGGACCGGCAACGTCGGCGCATCGGCGCTGCGCGCGATTCTCCATCGCTCCGATCTGGAGCTCGTCGGTCACTACGTGAGCACGGTTGACAAAGCGGGCAAGGACTCCGGCGAGCTCGTGGGGGTGGCGCCGGTCGGGGTGCGAGCGACCAATGACTGGAACGAGCTTGTCGGTCTCGCTGCGGACTGTCTCACGTACTTCGGTAACAGCATCGGTCGCGAACAGGAGGCCATCGCCGATCTGGTTCCGTTCCTCGAGCGGGGCACCAATGTCGTCACGTACTCCGCGTTCGCACTCGCGCATCCGCCCACGGCGCCGGCCGAGTTGCGCGACCCGATCGAGGCGGCGTGCACAGCGGGCAACAGCACCTGCTTCTTCACCGGCATCGATCCCGGCTGGGCCACCACCGACCTGGCGATCGCCGCGCTGGCCGCCGCGAACCGGGTCGATTGCATCCGCGTGTGCGAGCTCGGGTGGTTCGGCGACTACAGCGCCGAGTTCGTCATGCGCGAGTACTTCGGGTTCGGCAGGGAGCCGGGGTTCCAGCCCCTGCTCGTCACCGGTGGGTTCATCGAACAGATGTGGTCGCCGACCCTGCACCACCTCGCCGAGGTGCTCGGCGTCGAGATCGAGGGCTTCCACGTCGTCTACGAGACCGACTCGCTCGGCGAGGACGTCGAGACGGGCTTCGGGACGGTTACTGCGGGCACCGCCTCGGCGGTGCACTTCGAGCTGCAAGCCCTGAACGGGGGCCGACCGTTCGCGATCGTCGAACACGTCGACTGCGTGGCGCGCGGCGTCGGCACGCACTGGAAGCAACCCTACGGTCCGGTCGATCTGGCGTACCGGATCGAGGTCGAAGGGGAGCCGGCGTTCAGCGTCGAGCTCGCGATGGGCCCCGACAGCACCGGGGTGGCCTTCATGCCCGTCCTCAACGCGATCCCGGCCGTGTGCGAGGCGCCTTCCGGCCTGGTCGGGCCGCTCGACGTGCCGCGCTACTGGACCGGCGATTCCCGTGGGAGTGGGCGCGGCTGAATCGCACGGATCTCGGACCTCGAGGCGTCATCGACGGTCCGGCAGCGCAGAGAATCTGAACACGTGTTCAGATTCGGTCTACGCTGCACGCGTGTCAGTGACTGCGTAGGGGAGCGGAGTGGCGGACCGGGGTGTAGAGGTCATCGGCGAGTCCCGCAAGACGCTCGGCCGGCAGGAGCGCGGCCGGGAGACCCGACGCAACCTGATCCGCACCGCTGCGCGACTCTGGAGCGAGCGCGGCTTCGACGACGTGACCGTCGAGGAGATCTGTTCCGAAGCCGGAGTCGGCCGCACGACCTTCTACCTCCACTTCGAGAGCAAGGAACGCCTCCTGGGAAGCCTCGCGGGTGCGACCGCAGCGGGTGTCGCCGCCGACCTCGCATCCGGCCATGCGTCCGAGTCACTCGACGAGCAGCTCGACCTCTTGGTGCGGGGCATCGTGCGTCGGGTGCAAGCGGTACCGAAGTCGTTGGCGCAGCTCGTGATCCACAGCCAACGGTTGGGGCTGATGAAGTCGTCGCCCGAGGAGCTCGCCCAGGCGACCCGCTTCGCCGATCTCGCTCGCGAGGTCGTGGCCGATGCGCGCCGTCGTGGCGAGCTGGCGCGCACCGCCGACCCAGAGGAGCTCGGCGAGGTCCTCGGGGCGCTCACCATGGATGCCATCGAGGCCTGGGCCGGTGGCCGGTCGCGCAAGTCGCTCGCGGCGGTGCTGCGCGCCCGGTATGCGCTGGTGCTCGACCAGTACCGGGTCCTTCCGAGTTGACGACCCGTCGCGAGCCGCGACAACATTCTGAACACGTGTTCAGAATCAGCCATCGCCGCGTAGCGGCGTGACTCGAGGAGCGACCATGGCCGACGAGGAGCTGTTCTTCGTACGTGACCGGCAGCTCGAACACCCGGTGTTCGACGTCGACAACCACATGTACGAGAACACCGACGCGTTCACGCAGTTCATGCCCAAGGAGTACGACGGCCTCGTCAAGTACATCCAGGAGGGCAACCGGACGCGGCTCGTGGTGAAGGACAGCATCGAGCGCGCCATCCCGAACCCGACCTTCTCGCGGGTCGCGGTCCCCGGCGGCCAAGCGGATGACCCGTTGAAACGCCGATCGATCGCGGGCCTGGACGCGTTCTACGACGTGGAGCCGCGGTACAAGCTCATGCAGGAGTACGGCATCAGCCGGGCGCTGATGTGGCCGACGCTCGGGAGCGTGATCGAGCAGGCGATGCCCGAAGATCCGTTTGCGGTCGCCGTCGCGTTCCATGCACTCAACCAGTGGATGGTCGAGCACTGGACGTTCGCGTACGAGAACGCCGTCTTCGCCGCTCCCATGATCTCGCTGCAGGATCTCCGCAGTGCCTGTGACGAGCTCGAGTGGGTTGCCGAGCGGGGTGCGCGTGCCGTGTACCTGAGCACCGCACCGGCCAGCGGGTTCGGCGGTCGCCGCTCGATCGCGCAGCGCGAGTTCGATCCGTTCTGGACCCTGATGGAAGACACCGGGATCGTCGCCGGGTTCCACCAGGTCGTGAACCGCCGCTATCCCGTCGACGTCTCCGAGCTCGACGGCACCGGCGAGACCGGCCGCTACTTCGTGCCCCCGGGCTTCGGGCTCTCGTTCCACCAGGACCTGTCGTTCCGGGCGCTGTGCACGCCGCGGTGGCAGGTGGCCGACTTCATCGCATCGCTGATCGGGCACGGCTGCCTGGCCCGCCACCCGCGGCTCAAGGTCGCGATCGTCGAGTTCGGGACCGAGTATGTCCGTCCGATGGTGCACCACTTCCAGGACGCCTATGAACGAACCCCGGTCCTCTTCGACGAGGACCCGATGGAAGCGCTGCGCCGTAGCGTGTTCATCCACGCGTTCTCCGAACCCGATCCGCTCGGGCTCATCGAGCTCCTCGGCGTCGAGAACACGATGTGGGGCTCCGACTTCCCGCACCCCGAGGGGATGCGAGACCCGCTCGCGTTCTCGGAGGAGATCGCGACCTTGCCACTCGACCAGCGCACGGCAGTCATGGGCGGGAACCTCGAACGTCTCCTCGGCGAAGCCTGACCGACCAGCGACAGAAGGACGTTGCTCCGATGCTCGATGACATCCGCACCACCGACAAGGACCAGTACTGGGAGACGCTGCGCCAGCGATGGGGCGCGCTGCTGAGCTACCGCTACATCGGTCGGCAGTTCTCCTCGATGAACAAGGTCGACGACGACACCGTCACGCTGCGCCACGACATGCGCAACGCGGCCGGGGGGATCCTCAGCCAGATCTTCTCGATCAGCGCACCCGGCGGTGGCGGCCCGTCCGATCTGGAGGTCGTCCCGAATCCGGTCATCCACTCGGTGCAGATCCTCGACAACGGCAACGACGTGAAGCGGATCGAGGTCGTCAACGCGGGCGCGCTCAAGGTCGGAACCCGGATGTACTTCGGGCGCGCCACGGTCGTCGACGCCGACGACAACAGCCGCGTGCTCGCACTCATCGAGGGGCAGGGCGCGGCGATCGGTGACGTCCCCGCCCACATCAAGGGCGACCAGTTGTTCGACGACGACCCGATCGAGCACGTCGAGGATTCACCCGAGCTGCCGCCGATTTGGCAGGTCTTCGGAGGGAGCAAGCGCGACGACGGTCACTGGGGTCTCGGCGAGCTCCAGGCCGAGTTCGCCTCGCCCGACGCAGCACTGCACGTGGGCCCGCAGTTCGTCATCCACGAGACGGCGGCGATCGACATGGCGTCCGAGCTGGCCGGCACCGACCAGCTCCAACCCGACTCCGACCACTTCATGTTCCTGGCGCGCGGAAAGGTGGGTCCGTTCCGGGTCGACGGCAACGCGTTCCGCGGCCAGGACGACTCTCGGCGCATCGGCGTGCAGCTCACCCTGTCCGACGAGGGGAACGACGACCGTACCGTGAGCGCGGCGACGATGACCCTCCGCGTCGTCGGCTGACCGTCCTCGGCTTCGGCCGCTACTGCTCGCCGTACCGACCGACGAGCGACGACTTCCAGAACTTCCCGAGTTCCTTGCCGTCGGGATCCAACGACCGCGCCACGAGGTACCCGGCACCCACCCACCCGCGGTGCATCCAACGCCCGAACGAGATGCGGGTGCCCGGCGATCCACAGGCGGCCGGCAACATCTTCACCCGCTCGAGCGACGCCCTGATCCCCGGGGGCGAGAGCGGGGCCGCGTCGGAGAACGCGTACAGCAATGCCATCGCGCAGTCGCGCCAGAGGAGCGGGCCGTAGTACTCGGGCCGGTGGCCGTACTCGGCTTCGAACCGGTCGAGGAACTGCTGTCCCACCTGGTTGGCCTCGTCGTACTGCTCCAGGCCGATCCAGCCGCGGTAGGCGTCCCACAGCTGCGCGTTGAACCCCGTCTCGAACGCGGTGCCCATGTACCGAGGGGGGTCCCACCCGAGCGCATCGAGTGCGGCGTTGATCTCGGCGACGCCCAATCCGAACCCGCAGTGCACGATGGCGCTCGCGCCCGCCGCGTGCAGCGCCTCGACCGCGGCGGTGATGTCCTGGCCGGTCTGCGCGATCTGCTCCTCCGCCACGATCTGGATGCCTTCGTGCTGCGCTGCACGACGGAAGTTGGCGAGGTACGCGGGCCCGATGTACGAGCGCTCGACGAGCACGCCGGCGGTCGATTGGCCCGCCTTCGCCATCAGGTGCGCCCACAGGATCGGCTCGTCGGTCATCGAGCCGTTGTTCAACAGGAACGTCCACTTCCCGAGCCAGTCCTCGGACCCGCACACGCTGATCGCGGGCACCCGGAACCGGCGCTCGATCTCGCCGCGCACCGCGACCGCGTTGTCGCTGATGTGGGGCCCGATGACGGCCAGACATCCCTCGTCGACCAGCTCACCGAAGGCGTCGACGACGGCCTTGACCGTTCCCGTGGGCAGGCCCTGCGCGCCCCGGTAGACGATCCCGACCGGGCGGTCGATCATCTTCGACGCGAACCCGTCCCGGAACACGAGCTCCAACGGCTGCGCGAACGACGTCCAGTCGGTCGCATCGGAGCTCAGGTAGTCGATGAGGAACCCGACCTTGATCGGCTCGGCTGCACGCGCCTCGGACATGAGTCCTCAATCCCTCTCGGAAGGCCAGCGATAGGCACCGAACACCGCGGGAACGACGACGCCGGGTGGCGAGGCCAGGACGTCGGGGATGGCGCGCACCGCGGTCATCGCGACCGCGAGCTGGCCTCCGGAGGTGCCCTGGAGCTCGCCGACCATTTCGTTGTCGATGGTCAGGTCGACCCGTACCGGCGGTACTCCGTCGACGATCACCCGCACGAGGAAGGTCTGCTCGAGGTCGAGATCCCAACCGGGGATGTCGGTGACGGTCCAGTACTCCTCGGCGACGAGCACCGGCGCGCCGTCCTTGTACGCGGACCACGACATGATCTGCCCGACGACCGAACCCGCGGGCAGCGTGCCGCACGCGACCTCGACATCGTGGTCGACGGTGCCGGTCTCGACCGAGTGCCGGATCTCGTCGAGCTCGAGGCCCATCACGTCGGCCGCCGCGCCGATCGCCTGCTCGTACTGCACCGAGACAGCGTGGAACATCGTCGAGTCGATCGTGATGTCCTCGGGCTGCTTGCCCATCCCCATCAGGTCGACGAGCATCTCCTTGCCCGACACGCCGGAGCAGTCGACGAACTCCTGCACGGTGATCTTGTCGACCCGTTGCGTGAGCGCGGTGACCGCGGTCGCGAGTCGTTCGAACATGAACCCGGGGTGTTCGCCGGCGGCGTGGAACCGCGTCCCGGCGCGTTCGCACGCCTCGCGGATGCGTTGGTCGGCCTCGGCGCCGTACGTGGGGAGATGGTCGTACGACGTCGTGGTGATAACGCTCTTGCCCGAGGCGAGCAGCGCCACGATGTCATCGGTGTTGGTGTTCTCGGCGAACGCCTTGCTCGCGGCGTGGAGCACGACGTCGGCGTCCAGCGCGAGGATCACCGACTTGTCGCTCGTCGCCGTGACCCCGGTCGGCGCGCGGCCGACGAGCGTGCCGGCGTCGACCCCGACCTTGGCGGGGTCGTAGACGAACAACCCGACGAGCTCGAGATCGGGACGGTCGACGACCTCGCGCAGCTGCCCGATGCCGACCGCGCCCGTCGCCCACTGCACCACTCGGATCTTCTCGGGGCGGATGGTCATGGCAGTGCCGGTGCCTCGAGCAGACCTTCGATGGTGCCGTGCATGACGCTGCGGCTCCCGTCGGGCAACACGCGCCGTGCGACCAGGAACTCGCTCCCGACCCAGCCGTTGCGGATGTAGCGACCGAACCGCATCCGCGTCCCCGGCGCGCCGGTCGCGGCCGGCAGCATCTTGATCTGCTCGAGCGCGTCCTTCACGCCGAGCCCGGTCAGTGGACGGGCGTTGGCGATGGCGAGCATCATCAGGCGCCCGATGTCGTAGCAGTAGAGCGGGAAGAAGTACGCGGGTCGGCGACCGTGCTGCGCCTCGAACCGGTCGAGGAACCCGCGCGCGACTTCGTTGCGCTCGTCGTACTGGTCGAGACCGATCCATCCCGCGAGCTGCTGGCGCCACCAGTCGCTCGTCGCCGCGAACTCGAACGCGGTCGTGGTGTAGCGCGGCGGCATCCAGTCGATCGACGCGAGCGCGTCGTTCATCCCGATGAGCCCGAGGCCGAAGCCCACGTGCACGATCGCGTCCGGCCGATCGGCGGCCAGCACCTTCATCGCGGCCTGCTTCTCCGCATCGACCTGCGGGATCGGCACCTCCCCGGTGACCTCGCAGCCCGGCGTCGGCGCACGCGGCACGGGTCGACCGGAGGTACTCGTGGCCGATCAGCGAGTCCTCGTACGCGATGCCGACCGAACGGCACCCGTCGAACTTGGCCACCGTCGCCATGATGATCGGCTCTTCCTCGAGCGAGCCCGCGGGCAGGCCGAACACCCACTCGCCGAGCATGGTCTCGGTGCCGCCCATGGTGATGCACGCGACCTCGCCGAGCTCCTCCACGTAGGGGCGCAGCGCCGCGCCGTTCTCGGAGACCCAGGGGCCGAAGATCACCAACGCGTCTTCCTCGACCAGCTCGAGGAACGCGTCGCGCACGGCCCGGAACGAACCGTTCGGGAGTCCCTGCACGTGCCGGACCACGAACTCCACCGGTCGTTCGAGCACGCCCCGCTCGAGCAGGTCGTCGGCCACGAGCTGCAACGACGGGAGGACGTTCTCGTCGTACGTGCCGTCCTCGCCGATGTAGTCGAACAGCAGCCCGATCCGCGCCGGACTCACGTCGGTCATTGCAGCCTCCCCACGAAGCCGGTTGTGTCGGCCAGGTCGATGATGCCCGGTGACGCGGCGCGCACGACGGGGATCGCGTGCACCGCGTGCATCGCCGTCGCCAGGCATCCCATCTCGGTGTGGTCCTCGCCCTTCGTCCCCAACACGAGGTTGCAGCGCAGCGTCGGCTCGCCGTCGAACTCGATCTCGTAGCCCTCGCGCTGCGACCACTCGGGCGCCACGTCGGGCCCCATCCACGTGACGTGCTCCACGAGGACCTCCACCGGTCCGCAGTCGGCGCGGATGCCGAGCTTCATGGCGCCGACGGTGCCGGCGGGGACGACGCCCGCGGCGACGTGCAGCTCGGTGTCGGTGACGGCCACCTCTCGGAACGGTTCCACCGACGCCACTTCGAGGCCGAGCGCCTTGGCCACGATCATCGCGGTGCTGATGAACGCGTATCCGGCACGGGTGATGTCGCCGAGTACCGCGTCCTCGGACTCGGGCGGCTGCCCGTACCCCATCACGTCGAACATCATCTCCGTGCTCGGGTAGCCCGCGTACGACATCGCCTCCCGCACCACGATGCGGTCGCAGCGGAACGCGAGGCGGGAGAGCAGCGGCGCGATCGACTCGCCCCAGAAGCCGGGGAAGAGTCCGAGGCCGAGGAACGTGCTGGAACCCTTGGCGCACGCGGCTTCGATGTTGCGTCCAGCCTCGGGATCGAAGGCGCGGATGTCGATGAACGAGCTGCCGGTGGCGACCACGTCGATGCCGGCTGCCAGGAGGTCGACGACGTCGGCGATGCACTCCGTCGCGGTGCTTCTCGACGCTGCCCATGTAGAGCACGAGGTCGGGATCGAGCGCGAGCACCGCGTCCTTGTCGTCGGTCGCGGCGATGCCGGTGGGTTTCGCCCCGCAGAGATCACCGGCGTCGCTCCCGACCTTCGCGGCGTCGTACACCCGCACGCCGACCAGTTCGAGCCCGGGCTCGTCGATCACCGCGCGCAGCGCCAGCCGACCCGTTGTCCCCGTCGCCCACTGCACGACCGCGCGTGCTCATGTCGGCCACGAGAGCCGGAGGTCGGGCACGAACCGGAGCGGCGGGAGGTAGTTGACCTCGTAGCCCGGGCTCAGCCCGTACTCCGGGATGCGCCGGTGCCACTCGCGGAACGCGACGCGCAGTTCGCGGCGTGCGAGGTGCGAGCCGAGGCAGCGGTGCACGCCTCCACCGAACGCGAGGTGCCGGTTGACGGGGCGATCGAACCGCACCTCGAGCGGCTCGTTGAACTCCGCCGGATCGAGGTTGGCCGCGCTGAGGTTGACCATGACGTGATGGCCGGCGCTCACGGCTTCCCCGCCCAGGATCGCGTCCTCGCGCGCCCAGCGGACGACCGCACGGAA
This sequence comes from uncultured Actinomycetes bacterium, assembly GCA_963725775.1. GTDB lineage: Bacteria > Actinomycetota > Acidimicrobiia > IMCC26256 > DASPTH01 > DASUAS01. The sequence goes on along the minus strand of CAVRZT010000001.1, from coordinate 2,830,260 downwards.
CCGGCGTCTCCCACCGCAACAGCTCTTCGACCGCGTCGGGGATGATCGCGGGATCGTCGACGATGCGCCTGTCGGTGGTCGGGGTGCTGCGCGAGGAACGCGAAGAAGCACGTGAGCGAGTCGGTGACCGTGTCGAGCCCCGCAGTGAGCAACACGAAGCAGATGGCGAGCACCTCGTCGCGCGTCAGGCGGTCGCCGTCGGACTCGGTGGTCACGAACAACGAGAGGATGTCGTCGCGCGGTGCGGCGGCGCGCTCGTCGAGGATGGCGTCGAAGTACGCGTAGACGCGCTGCGCGGTCGCTCGTTGGATCGCCGACCGCTCCGCCGGCTGCATCTCGCGTGTTCCCGGACGCAGCAGCCCGTCTCGCAGCTCGATCAGGGTGTCGAGCTCCTCCCAGGGCAGGCCCATCATCCCCAGGAACACCGACGACGGGAACAGCTCGGCGAACTCGGCGGTGAAGTCGCACGATCCGCGTTCGGCGAACTCGTCGATGAAGTGGTTGCACGCGCGCCGCGATGTCGGTCTCCAGCACGTCGATGCGGCGCGGCGCGAACAGGGGATCCAGCAATCGCCGGTACCTGACGTGGTCGGGCGGATCGATGTTCAACGGGATGAGCGGAAGCGTGTTGCCCTGCTCGACGAGGTCCTCCGACGAGAACAACGTCGGCTGCTTCAGCGCCTCGTCGACCAGTGCCCGGGTGTTCAGCAGCACCGCGCCGTCCATCCCGATCGCACCCTGCGCGACGAGCGCGTGGTTCATGGGCTGCGGAATCGTCGTCTCCGTCCCCGGGGTCCCCGCCGCGGAGTTCACGAAGTCGACCTTCGCCACCGGCGCGTCGGCCCGGTTCGGCTCTCCCACTGCTCCCCCTTGTGTTCAGGTCCACGCACTGCCCGCATATACGGAAGAAGCGTTACCGTTAAGCTATCCACGCGTGTCCCTGATGTCGAATGGCTGCTCGTGAGCAGTGCGGAACCGACGACCCGTGGTCGTCCGCGTAACCCCGAGATCGACGAGGTCGTGCTCGAGACGACCCGCCGGCTCCTCGGCGAGGCGGGGTTCGCGGCGACGACGGTGCAGGAGATCTCCCGCCGGTCGGGCGTCCACCCGCCCGCCATCTACCGACGCTGGCCGTCGCGCCTCGCGCTCATCGAGGACGCGGCGTTCTCCGGCCTGACCGAGATCCGCGTGAAGCCGACCGGCGACCTGCGCGGCGATCTCCGACGGTTCCTGGTCGCGTACGAGCGAGGGCTCGCCGCACCGGCCGCGCGCGCCGCCATCCCGGGCCTGCTGACGTCGTACCAGGACGCGGTGCCGCAGTCGGCCGCGCGCTGGACGCACCTGTCGGTGCGACCGCAGTTCTTCGCGATCCTCGCCGCCGCCGACGACGCAGTCGACCCCGCGCTCGACCCCGACGAGGTCTTCGATCTCGTCGAGAGTGCGATCCTCGGCCGCATCATCGTCCCCGCGATCGCGCACCGCGGGAGCGGCATCGACAGCACCCTCGACATGGTGCTCCGGATCCTCACCCCGCGCGGTCGACGTGAGCCGATCGCGCGACGCAACCTGTCGCTACCGTCACCTGAACAGGATTGAGGGAGGACCGGGCCGTGGAGGATCGAGTGCTCGCCGAGGAGACGACCTTCCGATCCGGCAGCACCGACGTGCCTGCCGTGTCGTTCAGGCCGGACCGGCCCGGGCGTTGGCCGGCCGTCGTGCTCGGCATGGAGGCCACCGGGTTGAATCGGCTGATCCGGCGCATCGGTACTGAGCTCGCGTCGCTTGGCTACGTCGCGTTCGTGCCCGACTACTACCGAGGCGGTGGCCCGGCCGATCCCGAAGACCTCTCGGACATCGCGGCGGTCATGGAACACGTCGGCGCGCTCGACTTCGTCCAGGCGACCAGGGACATCCACGCGGCGCTCGACCACGTGCGCGCGCTCGACGTCGTCGAACCAGACCGGCTCGCGGTGATGGGATACTGCACCGGCGCGACGCTGACGATGCTGGCTACGTGCACCCGGCGGGATCTCTCGGCGTCGGTCGCCTTGTACCCGAGTCAGCCGTGGTTCGAGACGCTCGACGATGCCCACCCGGCGCACCTCGTGGACCTGCTCTGGGCCGCCACCTGTCCGATGCTCATCGTCTACGGCGACCAGGACGTCGTCATGTCCCCCGAGCAGCTCGCCCAGGTGCGGGACCGGCTCGAACGATGGGGTGTGGACCACGAGGTGCTGACGTTCCCGGGGGCCGGCCATGCGTTCATGGCCGAAGCCGATGGCTTCCACCACGCAGAGGCGGCGATCGCCGCACACCGCGCCACACTGGACTTCCTCCAGCGCCACGTGCCGGCTGGATCTTCGTCTGCTTGACGACCCTAGATGCGGTCGTCCCCGAGGTAGGTGGCGCCGAAGCCCGCGACGAAGTCGATGGTCTCGGCCTGCGTGGTGAAGTCGAACGCGAACGACACCCACGTTGCACCCGCGTCACGAATGCGGCCCAGGGTCTCGCGGTGGCGATCCACGTCGGCGGTCGGATCGAGGATGCTCGGATCCGTGTAGAGCATGAGGATGTCGATCTCGTCGGCGCGGTCGCCGGCCATCTCCTTGAGCTCGCGCACCGCGGCGGCGACGTCGTCGAGGTCGGCGAGCTGCGCGGTGCGGGTCGTGGTGAAGAGCTCGCTCGAGCCGGTCATCGGCATCCAGCCCTGCGCGTGGGTGGCGACGCGCCGGCGGGTGATCTTGGCGTTGCCGCCGATCCAGATGGGGATCGGCCGTGCTGGCGACGGGCGCGCGATCAGGTCACGGGCACTGAAGTGCTTCCCTTCGTAGCTGAACTTCTCGCCGCTCCAGTGCAGGGGCATCACGTCGAGGGCCTCGTCGAACAATGCGTTGCGTTCGTCGAAGTCGACTCCGAGTGCGAAGAACTCCGTCTTGAGGTAGCCGGTCCCGACCCCGAGGATGAACCGCCCGCCCGAGATCATGTCGACGGTCGCGGCCGCCTTCGCGGTCAGCAGCGGGTTCCGGTAGGGCAGCACCGCGAGGTAGGTGAGCAGCCGGATCCGCTCCGTCACCGCTGCGGCCGCACCGAGCGCGACGAACGGGTCGAGGGTCTGGTGGCCGCCACCCTCGGCGAGCCAGCGGTGCCCGGGCGCAGGGTGTTCGGTGAACGCGAGCCCGTCCCAGCCGGCGGCCTCCACCGCTTTCGCGACCGGCACCACCTCGCCGGCGGCGAACAGGTCGTGCTGCATTCCGACCGGCTCCGGGTGCTGGATCAGGTACTGCATGGAGAAGTCTCCGTTCCTCGTGCTGCGCAGCGCTCCACGGGTTCCGGCTGCGTCAGCCCAGTGACGATGGTCGGACAGCTGAGCGTCGCGCCATACGCGAGCGTCTAGCGTCGCGTGTCACCACAGAGCTCGGGGGAATTGATGCCAGGCGCACTCGAAGGACTGCGGGTTGTCGACCTGACGACGGGCCTGGCGGGTCCGCTCGCCACGATGACCCTGAGCGACCACGGGGCCGACGTGGTAAAGGTCGAACCGGCCGGGGGTGATCCCGACCGCGGGTACGTAGGCTCGGTGGTCAACAACCGAGGAAAGCGCAGCGTCGTCCTCGACCTCGACGCGGCAGCCGACCGCGAGCGCCTGCTGGCGCTGGTCGACACCGCCGACGTCTTCGTCGAGAGCTTCCCGCCCGGGTACCTCGCGGCCCGCGGCCTCGACCACGCCGCCGTCGCACCCGGGCGGCCGTCGTTGATCTACTGCTCGCTCACCGGCTACCCGCGCACCACCGACGCCGCCGACCGGCCCGCCATCGACTTGCTGGTCCAGGCGCGCTCGGGCATGCAGTACGAGCAACCCGGCTTCCGCGACGGCCCGATCTTCCTGCACGCGCCGCTGCCGAGCATCGCGGCGTCGTACCTCGCGGTCGAGGGCGTCCTCGCCGCGCTGTACGTGCGCGAGCTCACCGGGCGCGGGCAGTGGGTGGAGACGTCGCTCTACCAGGGTGTGCTCTCGTTCACCACGCAGCTCTGGCAGGACGTCGAGCACCGGGTCGAACCGTGGTTCGAGATCGGGTTCGAGCCGCGGCCCAGCATCTACGAGTGTGCCGACGGCTTGTGGGTGCACTCGATGCACTTCGCCGGCGGTCGGGGCAAGGACCGCAGCATCGTGTGGGAGATCCTCGGCATCGATCCGCCCGACCTCGAGTGGAATCCGACCGGGGGCCAGGCGCACGAGGAGCTGATCGGCGAGGCGATCGGGGGGATGAAGCGTCAGGACCTGCTCGACCAGTTCTGGGCCAACGAGATCGCGATCGTGCCGGTGCGGCACGCGCACGAGGCGCTCGAGGACGAGCAGGTGATCAACAACGGCATGTCGGTGGAGGTCGACGACCCGCTGCACGGCCGGGTGCGCCAGGCGGGCATCTCGTTTCGCGTGCACGCCGCACCGACGCCACGCGTGCAGGGTCCGCAACCCGCGATCGGACAGCACACCGACGAGGTCCTCGGCGCGCTCGCGACGAGTCGGCGCGTGCGCGCGACACGCGGCCCGCGAAGCGTTCGGTCTCGCACGCGCTCGAGGGCATCAAGATCCTCGATCTCGGCAACTTCCTCGCCGGTCCGTTCGGCCCGATGCTGCTCGGCGACCTCGGCGCCACCGTCTACAAGCTCGAGTCGCCCCTGGGCGACCAGATGCGCCCGGTCACGCAGCCGTTCAACGGCTGCCAGCGCGGCAAGCTCGACGTCGTCGTCGACCTCAAGCAGCCCGAGGGGCTGGAGATCGCGCACCGCCTCATGCGCGAGGTCGACGTCGTGCACCACAACATGCGGCCGGGCGTCGCCGAGCGCCTCGGCGTCGACTACGAGACCGCCAAGCGGCTGAACCCGACGGTGATCTATTGCCACACGACGATGTGGGGGAACGACGGACCGCGCGCCACCTGGCCCGGCTTCGACCAGCTCGCGCAATCGTCGTGCGGGCTCGAGCAGGAGCTCGGCGGTGAGGGCAACGGACCCAACTGGTACCGCTTCGGGATGTGCGACCAGGCCTGCGCGGTGCAGTCGGCCCTCGCGGTGCTGATGGCGCTCTACTGGCGCGAGCGCACCGGCGAGGGCCAGCTCGTCGACACGTCGATCGTGAACGGCGGCGTCCACCTCAACACCGACGCGTGGATCGGGCCCGACGGGTGGTCGGAGCGGCCGCGCACCGACCAGCAGCAGACCGGCTTCGGTCCGCTCTACCGGCTCTACCCGACGAGTGACGGCTGGATCGCGCTCGGCCTGCCTGGGCGAGACGCACCGCCGCGCGCTCGCGACCGTCGTCCCTGCGCTCGACGCCGCGACACTCGAGACCTTCTTCGGTGCTCACACGATGCAGAGCGCGTTCGACGTGCTCGACGCGGCCGGGGTGCCGGTGGAGATGGCGCGCGAAGACGCGCGGCGTACCTGGTTCACCCAACCCGACCTGGTCGCGGCCGGCCTGGTCGCCGACTACGTGCATCCCACGTACGGGCGCTTCCGTCAGTTCGGCCACCTCGTCGGCCTGTCGGAGACGCCGGGTCGCATCGCCGGTCCACCGCCGCTCCTCGGCCAGCACTCCCGCGAGGTCCTCGCCGACCTCGGCTACACGGACGCCGAGATCGCCGACCTCCGCGACCTCGGCGTCACCCTCTGGCCCGACGCCTGATCGGTCCACCGACCACGCGGTACCGTGTGTCGTCGTTCGTCGCGACCGCGTGAAGATTTCGGCGTCACCAGGCTTCGATCACAGAAACGCACGGGCCGACGCTCAGCGCTTGGCCGGCGAGAGCGCCGCGAGCCGCAAGCCGCGAGTGCCGGGGGGCGCGGAGTCGATGGGTGACGACACGACACCAGTCGCCGGCCGGGCCACGGATGAGGTCGGCGAGCTCTCGGATGGGCCGTACGACCACGCGCTCGTGCCGTCCGGGGCGACCAGATCGATGCGCAACGACTCGGGTGGAGCCGCCGGCACCACCGCGGCGACCGCGAAGGCATGGGGCAGGGTCTTCCAGCCGAGCCATGCGACGTGGCGGAGGCGCGGCGTGTCGACGGCAGGAACGTCGAACGCGGTGAAGCAGTCGAGCCCGTGCGCCCACGTCTCCATCAAGCGCGCCGTCGCCAGTGACCGCGCCGCCATGCGCCGACCACCCCACGGCACGCGGTCGCGGTCATCGAGGTCCGCAAAGGCAGCGAGCGTCGCTTCGCGAGCAGCTCGCCACGCGGCGAGCAGCTCGTCTCGTCCGAGTGTCTCATGGGTCTCGTGTCCGCCGGAAAGAGGGTCTCGGTCATCTCGCACGCTGGCCGTCGCCGCACACTCCGACACCCAGAGATGCTCGATCGTGTCGGCGACGCTCCACCCGTCGGCCGGCGTCGGCTCGCGCCACTGCCACTCGTCGTGTGCCTCGACGAGCGCGTCCAAGGTGGCGTACTCGGCACGCAGGTCCGTCAGCAGCGATGGGTCCACAGGGCGAGCGTAGAGTGAGCCGATGACGGCCGCAGCGGAGCTGCCGCGACCCCTCGCGGGCGTGCGGGTCCTCGACCTTTCTCGCATCGTGTCCGGTCCGATGTGCGGACGGATCCTGGCCGACCTCGGTGCAGACGTCGTCAAGATCGAGCCACCGACGCTCGACACCACTCGGATGGTGGCGCCGGCGAGCGACGGCACGTCCCCCTACTTCGCTCAGATGAACGCCGGTAAGCGCAACGTCTGCGTCGACATCAAGAACGCAGAGGGCGCGCAGCTCATCGCAGACCTCGCGGAGCACGCCGATGTGCTGGTCGAGAACTTCCGGCCCGGTGTGCTCGCGCGCCAGGGGCTCGGCCCCGATGACCTGCTCCACCGCAATCCGCGGCTCGTCTACTGCTCGGTGACCGGCTGGGGACAGGACGGGCCGTGGCGAAACCGCCCTGCGTACGCACCGTTGGTGCATGCCGAGGCAGGGACGATCGAGATGACCGGTCGGCTCCGCGGTGCACGCCCGGAGCAGGAGGTTCAGGTGCACGGCGATGTGTACCCGGGAGTGATGGCGGCGAACGCCGTGCTCGCGGCGCTCCTGCAGCGCACGTCCACCGGGCACGGCCAGCACCTCGACGTCGCGATGGGGGAGGTCATGCTCTACGTGAACGACTGGGCCGCAGTCGAGCTCCAGGGCTACGACGGCGATCGGTTCCCGTTCGACACCTGGACGCATCCCGTCGTCGAGCTCGGTGACGGCACGCAGGTCGCGCTCCTTGGCAACCCGGTGCGCATGCTGCCGACGTGGGTGCGCGTCCTCGGCTCGAAGCGATCGTGGCGGGGGCGGGTGATCAGGATCTCGAGAAGGTCTGCGCCGATCCCGACCGTGCACTCGAGCTCCTCCGCGAGGTCATGAGCAGCATCCCCGATGCCGCGGCGTTCGAGGAACGAGCCGCGGGAATCGCCCCCGTGGGTGCGGTGCTCCGATCCGTGCAGGAGCTCGGGACCAGTGAGTGGGCGATCGCCCGCGACGTGGTCACCGAAGTGCAGCCGGGCGTGCCGGTTCCGCGGGCGCCGTGGCGCTCCAACGGGGCCCGTGTCGGTGTCTCGGGTCCGCCCGCGGCGTGTAACGCCAGACGCCGTCGACGTGCTCGCGGACTGGCTCGGCTACGGCGAGGACGCGGTCGACGCGCTCCGGCGTGTCGGCGCCCTTCACGATCCGATCCCGGATGACTCCACGCCCGCGTGACCGGCGGGCGGGGCAAGATGGGGCGATGATCACGGCCGACCTGGACCTCACCGACCCGGAGCTCTACCGCCAGGGCTTCCCGCACGACCTCTTCACCGAGCTGCGCGACGATGCCGCGGTGCTGCACCACCGGCGGGTGCCCATGGCCCGCGCCCCCGAGGGCGTGGCGTTCTGGGCAGTCCTCCGTCACGCCGAGGTCGTCCAGGCGAACCGCGACTGGGAGACCTTTTCCGCGCTGAGCGGACCGTCGATCAGCGGCACTGAGCCGGATCATGCCGGTCACACGCTCGTGGCCGCCGACCCACCGACCCACACGCGACTGCGGAAGCTCATCAGTGCCGGGTTCACACCCCGGATGATCGCGCGCCTCGACGACCGCATCGACATGTGGTCGCGTCGCATCGTCGACGACATCGTCGAGCAGGGCGACTGCGACTTCGTGCGCGACGTCGCGTACCTGCTGCCGATGCATCTCATCGCCGACATCATCGGCATCCCCGAGACGGACCGCCCGTGGGTGTTCGGCCGCACCGACACACTGATGCGCGCCGCCGATCCGCAATCGGCCGTCACCGAGGCCGACCACGATCTCGCGCAGCTGGAGCTGTTCCAGTACGCGCAGAAACTCGGCGACGAGAAGCGGTCGCATCCCGACGATGACGTGTGGAGCATCCTCGCCAACGCGGAGCTCGACCACGGCGATGGCGGTGCTGGACAGCTCACCGAGCTGGAGCTCGACATGTTCTTCCTCGTCCTGTCGATCGCGGGCAGCGAGACGACGCGCAACACGATCTCGCAGGGTCTGCTCGCGTTGGTCGACCATCCCGACGAGCTGGTGCGCCTGCGCGGGGATCTTTCGCTGCTCGAGCCGGCAACCGAGGAGATGATCCGGTGGTCGAGCCCGGTGACGAGCTTCGGCCGGACCGCGACCGTCGACACCGAGCTCGGTGGGCAGACGATCAGAGCCGGCGACCGCATCGCGCTCCTGTACCCGTCCGCCAACCGCGACGAGCGGGCGTTCACCGAGCCTTTCGGCTTCGACGTCACCCGATCACCGAACCCACATGTGGGCTTCGGGGGCGGCGGCGTGCACTTCTGTCTCGGCGCGCACTTGGCCCGCCGGGAGATCCGCGCCATCTACCAGGAGCTGTTGACGCGGTGTGCCTCGATCGAGATCACTGGCGAGCCGACGTGGATGGTCGCGGGTCCCGACCAGAGCGTCGGCGTGTCGGTCGACACGCTGGCCGTGCGAGTGGCGAGCAGCTGAGACTGCGCCAGAGGGGTGAGGAGCAACTGACATGCACTGCGGCGTGATGGTGACGGGCTACAACCAGGGCGACTGGGAGCGATTGCTGGCGGGCGACTACGACCGGCCACCGACGGTGCCGGACGCAACCCAGTTCGATGCCACCTTGTCGCTCGGGGAGTTGGTGGAGCCCTTGGGCTTCGACTCGATCTGGGCGACCGAGCACTACGGCTCGGCGTACTCGATGCAGCCGAACCCGTTGCAGTACCTCGCGTACTGGGCGGGGCGCACGTCGCGCGTGGATGTGGGCACCGCCGTGGTCGTGGTGCCGTGGTGGAATCCGGTGCGACTCGCGAGCGAGATCTCGATGCTCGACATCCTGTTGAAGGGACGGCGGCTCCATCTCGGTCTGGGCCGGGGGGTCGCGCCCCACGAGTACGCGTCGCTGGGCGTGCCGCAAGATCGGTCTCACGACTACTTCTACGAGATCGTCGACATCCTGCGTGCAGCGACGGGTCCGAACGCTTCTCCTACGACGGCGACGTCTTTCAGGTTCCGCCGACCACCATCCGCCCCCAAGCCCGGCACAAGGGCGAGCTCACGATCGACATCAAGGTCGCGGGCTCGAGCGCGACATCCGCGCGACTTGCCGCCGAGCACGGCCTCGGTCAGATGTTCGTCGCCGACGACGACCTCGAGCAGATGGCGGCGAAGATCTCCCGGTTCAACGACATCCGTTCCGAGCTCGGTCTGCCGCCCGACCAGCCGACGACGCTGCTGTGGATGTACTGCGCGGACACCGAAGAGGAGGCCGAGGAAGGCTGGCAGTACTACGCCAATCAGATGCGCGCCGTGCAGCACCACTACTTCGAGTGGAACAATCCCGGCTTCGAGGGCGTCAAGGGCATGGAGCACTACCTGAAGATGCAGTCGGCCGACGTCGCGGTCGGCGACGGCATCGTCGACAAGCACCGCTCGACCCAGCCCATCGGCACTCCGGAGCAAGTGCTCGAGTGCATTCGCAGGGTGCAGTGGGGCATCAGCCTCGAGAAGCTCGTGATCCACTTCTTCTACGGCGGCATGCCCCCCGAGAAGGCCGAGCAGAGCCTGCGGCTGTTCGCGGAGAAGGTCCTCCCGGCCGTGCACGCGATGGACACGCCCATCAACCCGGCAACGCTGGGCGCGCCGATCGGCGCTTGACCGGATCAGGTCGTCGAGGCGCGCGTCGCGAGTGGACCGCGGACCAGACGGCCGGGACGCGCGTCCGACGCCTCGCCGTCGGCGATCAGCACCTCGCCCGCGACCAGGGTGAAGTTGATGCCGACTGCCTTCTGCGACATTCGACGCGCGCCGCCGGGGAGGTCGAAGACGAGCTCCGGCATCGCCGGGCCGACCGTCGTCGAGTCGAACACGTTGATGTCGGCGACGAGGCCTTCGCGCAGCAGGCCGCGGTCGGAGAATCCGAACATGCGCGTGGGCTCGAGCGTGAGCATGCGCACGGCTTCCGCCAAGGTGAAGTCCTGCCGGTCGCGCACGAAGTGAGCGAGGAGATGCGTCTCGATCGACGCGTCCGACATCTGGCTCACGTGTGCACCCGAGTCGGAGAAGCCGACCACGGTGTTCGGGTGTCGCAGGCAGCGCAACGTCTGGTCGTAGTCGAACGGTGAGAACGTCTGCCAGAAGAGTTGGCGCATGTCGCTCTCGAGCGCGAGCTGGATCATGAGCTCCACCGGGTGCACGGCACGAGCCGCGGCCGCCTCGGCCACGGTCGGGTTCGGCGGCACCGGCGAGTCGAAGACCCGCATGCGGTCGAATTCGCGGAGGGCGCGCTTCGCCGCCGAACGCTGCCCCGTACGGACCCTCGTCCGCGATCTTCACCAGCCGAGCCACGACGTCGGGGTCGCGGAGGCGTCGCTGCTGCTCCTCGATCGGGAGCACGCGGAATTCGCGCCATTCGGGCAGCCGGTCAAAGGGGAGTTGGGTGCGGAACGACGAGAACGCGCCGATCCCGCGTGGGTGCGTGAGCCCCCAGATGCGCGCACCGACGTCGGCGGCGAGATCGAGCTGTGCGAGGGTGGCGTCGTTCATCGCCGCGAGGACGACCGGGACGCCCGTCGCCAGCGAGAGTTCGCGGTACTGCGTGTCCTTGTCGGGCGTTCCGGGCGGCGACGGGTCGCTCACGATCTGGAAGTTGCCGGCACCCAGGTCACCGAGCACTGCGACGAGCTGCACGACCTCGTCCCACGAGGCGAGCCGTGAGGCGACCGGACGGTCGTCGGACGTCTGGTGATGCACCGTCCGCGAGGTGGTGAAGCCGTAGGCGCCGGCGTGGAGCGCATCGGTCAGCTCGGCCTTCATCGCGGCCAGATCGTCGTCGGTGGCTTCGCCCTCGAAGGCACGCTCTCCCATCACGAAGGTCCGGAGCGCCGAGTGGCCGATGTTCGCGGCGTAGTTGATCCCCTTCGGAATGCGGTCGAGCGTGTCGAGGTACTCGCCGAAGCTGGTCCAGGTCCATTCGATGCCCGCGGCGAGCGCCGCCGGCGCGATGTCCTCGGCGCGCTCGAGGTTGCGCACCACGAGCTCGCGCGCGTCGCGTGACGCCGGCGCCAGGGTGAAGCCGCAGTGGCCCATGACCACCGTCGTGACACCGTGCCAGCACGAATTGGTGCCGAGCTCGTCCCAGAACACCTGCGCGTCCATGTGGGTGTGGCCGTCGATGAAGCCGGGGGTGACGACGTGCCCTTCGGCGTCGAGATCGACGCCGCCGCGTTCCTTGATGCGGCCGATCTCCGCGATGCGTCCGTCGGCGATGCCGACATCGGCGCGGTAGGACGCGAGGCCGGTGCCGTCGACGATGGTCCCGTTGCGGATGACGGTGTCGAAGGGCATCAGCTACCCACCTCTGCGTTCCCGGCCAGCAGCCATCGTCTCACTCTTCGCTCCTCGGCAACCAGTTGATGATCAACCGTGTCCGGCCGATTCCATCATCGGCGCGATGAGCTCGGCCCAGCGTCGGTAGCCCTCGGCGTTCGGGTGCAGGGCGTCGGGAGCCAGCTCCAGGTCCATGGTCCCGTCACCGCGATCGAAGGCCGGTCGGAGATCGATCCAGATGGAGCCGGTGTTCTCGGCGACCGCCTCGATCCCGTCGTTGAGACGGCGCACGTCGTCGGTGCGCGTGTGCCAGCGGGGGAGGACGCTCTGCACGAAGATCTCGGTCGAGGGGATCGCATCGCGGAGGCGGATGATGATCTCTTCGACGTTGGCGGTGATCTCGTCGACCGGCCGGGTCCCCTTGCCGAGATCGTTGGTGCCGATCATGACGAACACCTTCGCAGGCCGCGTGCGGGTGATGAGGTCGAGGCGACGGAGCACGCCAACCGTGTCGTCTCCGCCGATCCCGTGGTTGTGCACCCTGATCTGCGGGAACAGCGTCGCCCAATCAGCCCCCTCGGTGATGCTGTCGCCCAGCATCACGATGTCGCCGGGCTGCATCTCGAGCGCCGCGAGTTCGGCGTACCTCCGTTCCCAGCGACGAGCCATCAACGTGGGAAGCCCCGGAAGCGTCCATGCTCGGTCGGAAACACGAGGAAGGGCGAATCGCGCCAGTCGTGACCCGAGCCCGGTTCGGGCGAGCAGCAACACGGCGCCGGAGACCGTGAGTCCGATTGCCAGTGCGGTCTTCGTCGATCGGTGCGACACCGCGTTCACCTCCCGCGTTCAGAGGAGTCGCGTAGCGTCCCGAGCCTATTGGAGGTGGTGGAGGATCTCGACCGTCGTGAATCGTCGATCGGCGATCTTCCAACCGATGACGATGTTGCTGATGCGATGCGTCGTCGCGCCGAACGACCGGTGTGCCTCCTCTCGGGCTCTTCTTGCCGGTCTGCTCGGAGATGGAAGGATGTCCACATGGGCGGTGCTTGACGGTGCGCTTGGATCTTGATCCCGACCTGGAGTTCTTCCGGGAGACGACGGCAAGGTTTCTCGACCAGTTCGCGCCGCCGGCTGAGATCCGTCGGCTCCGCAGCGATGTCGACGGCTTCGATCGCGGCGTGTGGTCGCGCGGCGCGGAACTGGGCTGGACGTCGCTGCTCGTGACCGACGACGCCGGTGGTGGCTCGATCAGCGGCCAGGGGATCGTCGACCTGAGCCTTGTTGCGCACGAGTTCGGCGCGCACGCGGCACCGGGCCCGCTGCTTCCGACCAACGTCGTCGCGGCCGCGCTGTCCCGTCGCGATCCTGCCCATCCACTTGTCGAGCGCGCTGCTCTCCGGCGACGCGATCGCGTCATGGGCACTCTCCGAGCCGGCATCGAACGACTGCCGCGGGAGCAGACGCTCGACCGTGGGGTCGCGTTCCGAGACGTGCCGCGCAGCGGAGGTTCCCGATCGGAGGCCACATGACGACCATCGATCGCTGGATCGACAAGCTCGAGATCAGGGAGATCATCGAGCGGTCGGTGCGCCACGTCGATGATCAGGACGGCGCGGCGCTCGCCGAGCTCTTCGAGGAGGACGGCGTGCTGCAGCTCGCGGGAACCGTCTTCGCCGGTCGCGAGTCCCTGCGCGCGATGTTCTCGGGCTCGACTCCGGCCGAGACGTGGACCGCGCCCGGCAATCTGTTGAAGCAACCCGGCATGACGCATCTCACGACCAATCCGATCATCGAAGTCGATGGCGATGTCGCAACGGCAGAAACCGACATGATCACGTTCCGACGTGACGCCGAGGGCAGGGCCAAGATCACGCTGCTCGCCGCGCTACCGCGATCGGCTCCGTCGGACCGACGAGGGACGATGGCTCTTGTCGAGTCGCACGGGTGTGTCGGTCGCGGTGCCGGGAGAGGAAGGCAGCGACGCCGAGTGGGCGCGCGCGCTGGCCAAGATGCCCGGGGAGGTGCGGGCCAAATTTCGCATGGACGGGTGATGGGGGGCGGAACTCGGTTAGGGCGCGAACTGCTCGGCGAGCGCCGCGCCCCACTCCTCGTAGGTCGGTGGGAGCGACCCCATCGGGGCGGTCGGCATCACTTCCATCAACGCGTACTGGTGTCCTTGCCGCAAGGTCACCGCGGTGACCACGGCCTCGGCGACGTCGTCGGGCTGCATGAAGCCGGTGTGGCGGAGCAGGTTCATGCGGAACCAGCGCTCGTTGGCGTCCATCGCGCGACCGCTCTCCAGCTCGCGGCGTGGCGAAATCGGTACCGATGGTCTCTCCGCAGCGCAGGTTGAGCACGCGGATCCCGGAGCCCTCGAGCTCGAACCGCAGTGTGCGCACGGCGTGCTCGACACCCGCGCTCGCGGCCGCATAGGGGAGGTGCAGCGGCCATGGCGTCGCCGCCGCGAGCGACGTCATGAAGAGGATGTCGCCTCCTTCGCCGTCCCGCCGCATCGCTTGGATCCCGCGCCGCGCCATGAACAGGGATCCGGTCAGCTTCGTCGCGATCTCGAGTGCGATCTCGGCGGGGGAGAAGTCGTCGAGCGGCCCGTACCGCGCGGTCGCGGCGTTGTTGATGACCGCGGTGACGACTCCGAACTCCGCCTCTACGTCGGTGAAGAACCGCTCGACCGAATCGGCATCGGTGACGTCGAGCTCGTGGGGGAGGCACACGCCTCCGGCCTGCCCGACCAGCGCCGAGGTCTCCGACAGCTTGTCGATCCGGCGACCGCCGATGGCGACGCGCCAACCCAGCGCCGCGAACTTCGTCGCGATCGCCTGTCCGATGCCGGTGCCCGCACCGGTGACGGCGACGACACGGGCGCGGGTCGCTTCCTGCTCGTCGGCCATCGTGGTGCTCCCCCAGTGCTCCGGGCTCGCGCCTGGAACCGAACTCGGATTCGACTTCGGCAAGGTAGCGTTCGCTGTGGGAGGCTGCCCACATGGACGCAGCGTCTGAGCTCCGCCGCTTGGAACGAAGCGGTGAGGGCGACGCCGGAGTGCTCACGGATCGTCGGCTGCGGGCGTTCTTCGAGTGCTGGCTCGACACGTTCATCTTCCACGGTGCGATCGACCCCCGTCTCCGCGAGCTGACGATCCTGCGGGTGATGTGGCGCACCGGCCGGGTCTACGAGTGGAGCAACCACTACCGACTCGCACGCACCGCGGGCCTCTCGGACGCGGAGGTGCTCGCGGTGCGCACCGCCGATCCCGCGCATGATCTCGCAGGCCCGGTCGCCGTCGTGGTACGTGCGGCCGATGAGGTCGTCGACCTCGGCAGTGTCACTCCCACGACGGTGGCCGATCTCGAAGTCGTGTTCCCGGACGAGGTCCATCGGCAGGAGTTCCTCTACGTCTGCGCGGGCTATCGGATGTTCGCCAGCGTGTCGGCGTCGAGCGCGGAGCTACACGACGGCGCGGAGTGGCTTCCCGACGGCGTCGGGCCGCGGTGACGACGAGCACGGGCGTCACTGTTCCATTCCGGCCACGGTTCGAGGGAGGGATCGGGTGACGGACGTCGTCGACGCGCGCAGCACGAAACGTTCCGCGAAGGGCGCGCGGACCCGGGCACGGCTCGTGGATGCCGCGAAGCGGATCTTCGAACGTGATGGCTTCCTCGAGTCGCGCATCGTCGACATCGCGGAAGAGGCCGACATCGCTCCGGGCACCTTCTACCACTACTTCGATTCGAAGGAAGAGGTCTTCCGCGAGGTCGCCGAGATGTTCGAGGCCCGGCTGGTCGCCGTTCCCGATCATCCATCGGGGGCCGATGAGTCCGCGATGGAGGAGATCCGAACCGCAATTGGCCTGTACCTGTCGCGCTACCGCGAGGAAGCGGCGATCATGGGAGTGATCGAGCAGGTCTCGCGCTACGACGAGCACGTCAACGCGGTGCGCTTGGCGACGCTCCAGCACTTCTTCGAGCAGTCCGAGCACAACATCCGGGCCCTGCAGCAGGCCGGGGCAGCCGATTCGCGCCTCGACCGCGCGGCTCGTCGCCGCGGCGCTCTGCTCGATGACCGCGAGGTTCGCCGAGCTGTGGCTGGTCCAGGGCTACGACGACTACGACTTCGACGACGCGGTCGAGCAGCTCTCGATGCTGAGTGCCAACGCGCTCGGCATCGCCGACGACACCCCGAGGAGTCGCTCGGTGAAGGCGAAGCAGAAGCGCTCTGGGTGATCCCACCGCTCCCCGCAACGAGGGGGTGGGCACGCGACGTGTTGGTCCGACCCGACCGGACGCGCGAGAGTCGTGCGATGTCGGCAACCTGGTTCCCCGATCTGACGGAGGGCGAGACGCTCCTCGACCAGGTCGCGAACCATCGCCCCGAGTACGCCGACGCCATGCGTGAGGTGGAAGCGGCGATCTGGAGCCAAGACGTCGTGGAACCCGAGATCCTCGAGCTCTGCCGGCTCCGCATCGCCCAGTTGCTCGGATCCGACGATCCCGTACCGCCCGGCCCGGCTGCCGCGGGTCTCGACGAGTCGCTGATCGTACGGCTCCGACAGTGGCCGACCGACGGCGCGTTCACCGAGCGTCAGCGCACGTGCCTCGGGTTCGCCGAGCAGGTCGCGATCGACGCGCAAGGGGTGAGTGACGAACAGGCGGAGCAGGTCATCGCCACCATCGGCGACGGGGGATTCCTCGTTCTCGCCTACGCGTGCGGTTTCTTCGAGACGACGCAGCGCGCACGGATGTTGCTGAGCGCAAGGAGGCCGTCATGAGCAGTGAGCCGCGCACGACGATCGTCGACGGTCGCCCGATGGGGCTCGACGACGTCGCTCCCGACCTCGGGCGTGCCATGACCAACTTCATGGCGGTCGCCTATCCCGGCAAGGTTGATCTCGTCACTCGCGAGCTGGTCCGCATCTACAGCGGTCGGAAGTCGGAGTGTCGCATCTGCCGCAACTACCGGCTGCGCGTCGCGATCGACCGGGGCTTCGAAGAATCGATGGTCGACCAGATCGACGACCTCGAGACCAGCACGCTCGAACCGCGCCAGATCGCCGCGCTCCGCCTCGCCCACGCCTTCCTCGACGACCCGACCTCGTTCGACGAGGACGCGCAGCGGGAGTTGCTCTCGCACTACACGCCCGCGCAGGTAGCCGAGCTGCTGCTCGACCTCGTGCGGCTGCGCCCGGGCTCGAAGCTCACGGTCGTCACCGGGAACGAGCCCGCCGAGGAAGCGCTCATCTACGTCTGATCCTGTCCGGCGCGCGAACGCAGTCGCTGGTTGACGGCTCCTACGCTCGACGGTCATGAAGGTCGTCGTGTTCGGAGCGACTGGTGTCGTCGGCCGCGCGGCCGTCGAGCACTTCAGCGCCGTCGAGGAGTGTGACGTCGTCGCGGTCTCGCGTCGACCGCTGGACCTGCCCGGTGTCGTGCACATGAGCGTCGATCTCGCCGCCGAGGCGGTGACGGTGAATGCCGCACGATCGCCGATCTTCCGTGGCACCACGCACGTCGTCTATGCCGCACTCCAGGAATCGAGCGACCTCGCCGCGGGCTGGCGGGACACCGAGCTGATGGCGCGCAACCTGGATCTGTTCCGCCACGCGCTGGAGCCGCTCGTCGCCGAGCACGGCGCGACCCTCGAGCACGTCAGCCTGCTCCAGGGTGCGAAGGCGTACGGGCTCCATGTGGGCCGGACCCCACTCCCGGCGAAAGAGCGCGCGCCACGAGACCCCCACGAGAACTTCTACTTCCTGCAGGAGGACGCGCTCCGTGCCCTGGCGGAGGATGCGTCCTGGTCGTGGACGGTGTTCCGCCCACAGGTCGTGTTCGGCGAGTCGTTCGGCAGCCCCATGAACCTCGTGCCGGCGATCGGCGTCTACGCGGCGCTCGAGCGCGAGCAGGGTGCGTCGTTGTCGTTCCCAGGCGGCGCGCTGGCGGTGCAGGAAGCGGTCGACGCTCGATTGCTCGCTCGGGCGCTGGCCTGGGCGGCTGACGAACCGGCGGCCCGTGGCCAGATCTTCAACATCACGAACGGCGACGTCTATTGCTGGCACGACGTCTGGCCCGCCGTCGCGGCGGTGTTCGGAATGGAGGTGGGTGAGCCTCGCCCGCAACATCTCGCCGACACGATGCCGGGACGCGCCGACGAGTGGGCGGCACTGGTGGATCGGTACCGGTTGCGATCTCCACGCGACCTTGGTGCCTTCGTCGGCGGCTCGTGGGCCTACGCCGACATCCTCTTCGGATCCCTCGGGCGTGGCCGGGAGCTTCCCGCGCTGCTCAGCACGGTGAAGCTCCGCCAAGCAGGCTTCCGGGACTGCATCGACACCGAGGACATGCTCCGCGAGTGGTTGATCCACTTCCAGGAAGGGCAACTCCTCCCGCGTGCTCTGAACTGACGCGCGTCGTGGGCCCGGCGACCGAGGTCCCGGGCCCACGAACGACGCGACAGTGGCCGGAGCTACTTGCCGATTTGCGAGTGCACCGCCGACTGCGTGAGCTCGTTCTCGTCGGCCTTGAGCAGGAACCCGGCCTTCACGAGGTTCCTGGTGGCCTGACCCCACGCCGACACGAACTGGCCGTGGTTCTTGTACAGCGCTGCCAGCTGCTCTGGTGTGTACGGCACCGTCGAGCCGAAGAGCCGGCAGAACTGCGAGATGGATCGGTGTGTCCGGTTGCGGCGGTGTTGCCGATACCCCCGAGCGCCGCGATCGGCGCGTCGACGTGCGGCGTGCGCACGCCACCGAGCGTGTTGCCGTTGGCGTCCTTGGCGTAGACAAACGGCGAAGTCGACACGATCTGCAGCGGCTGCCCGCTCGGAGGCGGCGTGCCGTTCGTGACCCACTGGTTCAGCCAGTAGACCGCCGAGTTGAGCAACCAGTGCGCGCCACCGGTGTTGATCGGCAGGGTGCACAGGCCGCCGGGGCCCGGAACATTCGTCGGGTGTCTGCATCGCTTCGAGGTTCGCGACTGCGCCCTGACCGTCACCGGTGTCGCTCGGACCGATCGACAAGCCGTAGTGGTCGAAGTGCGACGTTCCCGCGGCCTCCCACTGGCGGAACAGGTTGGTGTCGGGCTGCCGCGCCGTGAAGCCACCGGCGACATCGGACTCGGTCTGGAACACGAACACCGGCACGTCGAGGTCGGTGCGGATCAGCGTCGGGCTCGGCGCCGGCACTGAGGCGAGTGGCGGCTGCGACAGCGGGGCACCCGCGGCGCCACGGCTGTGCACCAGGAACCCGTCGTAGACGTGCACGAGCGGGTGCACGGCGTCGATGTAGGTCACCATGCGACCGGCCGACTGCGACTCACCGACCGCGATGAGCTTCTTCGGTGTGAGCCCGCCGAGGATCTGCGCCGAGTTGTTGCGGATCGCTTGACCGGCTTGGGAGAAGATGTCGTACGAGTAGCTGTCACCGGGATGCGACAGCGACGCGTAGCGCACCGGATCGCCGGGAGCCAGACACACGGAGCGACGGAGGACCGGAAGTGTGCGGGCACTTGAGCTGGTTCACACCCACCGCCTGGGCGGAGACACCTACCCAGGCGAATCCGTCGCGGATGAGCTCGTTGTGCGTCATGCGTCCAATCGGGATTGGCGTCGACCTGGCCCGACACGTTGAGCCACTCGACGATCACCGTGCCGTTGAACTTCTTCGGGTCGATCGGCCGGTAGACGACTTCACGCGTCGTACGAGTCGGTGTACGGCGCGGTCGACGTGCCCGGCGCGACCGTCCACTTGCCGTCCGACGTCAACGGTGCCGGGTTCGGCGTGTAGGCGCTGGCCGTCCCCGAGAGGAAGTACTCGGACTGCTGGTAGCCCACCTGCGCGAGGTCGAACCCGTTCAGGTTCGGTGGCAGGATGGCGCCCGCGCCGCCGGTGACGGGACCCGAGACGCTCGGGCTCGCGGCGGACGCCGCCGCGAGACCCGCCGACAGGCCGACCACGAGCACCATGATCGTTGCGAGCATGAACCCGCGAGTTCGATGCGACCGCGAAATGTGCAGGACGATGCATCTGCGTTACCCCCCAATGGTTGCCCGCCCAGAACTATTCCGCGAGCGAAACTATCCGCGCCCAAGTTGTCGCGCAAGCGGCGCACCGCCGCCATCACGACCCGCGGAGATCCGCCCGTCCACGAAGACCAATTCGGACAGATGCGCCCTTTCCTGAGCTACGCTCCCGCCTCGTGGTGACACCCCAGGTCGCCCGTCATCGCGCCGCGAGACGGCCGATACCCTCGTCGAGGAACCGTCGCTCGGTGACTCCATCGTGGGGTTTGGTCGCCTCGCGGAACTTGCGCTCGCGGAGGCCGGTCTCTCGGACACGCAGTATCGGATCCTGCAACATCTCCGGCGCGGCCACGCCATTCAATCGGACCTGGCGTTTCAGCTCACCGTGGCGAAGTCGGGGATGACGCGACTCATCGACACGCTCGTCGACAAGCGGTACGTCACTCGCCGCGTCGATCCTGCCGACCGCCGCCGCGTGATTCACGCCATCAGCGCCAAGGGCCAGCGCGCGCTCACTCGGGCCGACACGATCATCGAGCGATACCTGATGTACGTGCTCCAGGATCTCGACGACGACGCCGAGATCGAGGTCGCCCGACGCGGCGTCCGGCTCTTCGGAGTCGCCGCCCACGCCAGCTACGAACGTGTCCGTCCGGATGGCATCGTCCCCGGACCACGCAGCGCCGAACTGCAGTAGCGCAGCTCGCGCCGAGTTTCAGCAGAACTGTGGAGGGTTCACGAACCACATCGGATGTTCGACCAGGTGCTGGCTGCGCCACCCCTCGGGCGTGCGCACCATGTCGTGCTCGTAGAAGCCGCCGGTCGCGCTCTCACCGTCGAGCCCGGGAAGCTGCATCGGGTTGAAGAACATCGCGCGCACCTTGGCGGTGTCGCCGTCGAGCTCCACCTCGAAGTTGGTGATGTGGTGCGTCGCCCACGGGATCGTCGCGAACGACTCGGCGAGGAACGCGGCCACTTCCTCGCGACTTCCCTTGGCGGCGCCGGAGAGGCTGTAGTCGATCACCGCGTCCTCGGTGAACACCGACTTCCAGACTTCCCAGTCGTGGGTGTCGACCCCGCGTGCGTAGCGCGCGAGGAGCTCGTGGATCTCGATCTTGTCGGCGAGGCTCTGCAGGTCCATGACCGGTCATCTTGGGTGCCGATGACCTTCGACGCAAGCACCGTGCGGCCTCAGCGGCAGACGCCCTCGTCGACGAGTGCAGCGACGTCGCCCGACGTGAGCCCGAGGACGCTGGTGAGCACCGCTTCGGTGTGTGCGCCGAGGCAGGGTGCACTCGCGGCCGGACGCTGCGGCAGGCGTGACAGGCGTATCGGGTTGCCGACGTGCCGCTCGTCGCCCACCTCGGGATGCACGAGGTGCACGATGGCGCCTCGCGCACGCAGATGCGGATCGGCATGGTGGTCGAGTGGTCCCATGACCGGCATGGCGGAGACGCCGTGGGCCTGCAACTGCTCGGCCGCTTCCTCCTTGCTCCGTTCGCGGGTCCACGTCGCCAGCCGTTCGTCGATGTCCGTCGCGCGCCGCCATCCGTGACGCAGCGGTCGCGAGGTCGGGGTCAGGCTCCCAACCGGTGGCGGTGCACAGCCGTTGCCAGGCCGCGTCGTCCATGACCGCGATCGCGACCCACTGGTCGTCGCCGGCCGACGGGTACACGCCGTGCGGCGCCGCCGCCGGGTGTGCGTTGCCGAGTGGCTGGGGGTCGATGCCGGACCGCGCGGCTTCGAGGTAGACCTCGCCGACGAGGTAGGCGGCGGACTCGGTCTGCGCGAGATGGAGCCACTGACCCTCGCCACTCGCCTCACGCTCGCGCAGCGCCGCGAGCACCCCGACCGCGAGCAGCTTCCCGGCGATGTGGTCGGGGTGGTTCAGCGACGTGCCGCACGGATACGGCGCGTCCGGGTGGTTCCACAGCAGGTGCACCCCGCTGAACCCGGAGTTCAGCGGTCCGTAGGCCGGCATCTCGCCGAGAGGTCCACCGCGGCCGTAGCCCTGCGACGAGACGTAGATCACGCCGGGATTGCGGGCCCGAATCGCTTCGTAGCCGAGCCCACGCGCGTCGAGCGCACCGCCGCGCTGGTTCTCGGCGACCACGTCGGCACTCGCGCACAACGCGACGGCGAGCTCCCGGCCCTTCTCGGTCGTGAGGTCGAGCGCGACGCTCCGCCGACCTCGACACTCGGTGTTGAACGTGAAGCTCTTGTCGATCAGCTCCAGGTTGCCGCTCCCCAGACGCAGCACGTCGGGATGGGCGATCGACTCGATCTTGATGACGTCGGCACCGAGCTCCGAGAGCACACCACACAGCTCGGGGATCACGGCCGCGACGCCGAACTCGACCACGCCGTACCCCGTCGAGCAGCAACTCCCGGTCACGGCCGACGGGTGAGCCGGCCGGACGGCGACGTTCACCGAAGCCGGCGTCGGGTGCCTGCGTCCGGGAGCGGAGCGCTCCCCGCGTGCGGGAGAAGGTGACCGGATGGGTCGCGAACGGCAGACCCTTGAGGCCGCGGACATCGACGTCCACGAAGTAGTCGTGCGCCTTTGTCTGCGGATGTTCCACGAACTCGCTCGCGCGGTGCAGGACCCCGATCGTGGTGCCGAGCGTGAGTGCCTCTTCGAACAGCTGGGCTCGGCTGCGGTCGGTGAGTCGGTCCTCGGCGACGAGTCGGATCACGTCGGCGTTGGCGAGGCGGAATCCGGGGTGCTGCCACTCGTCGCCGAGCAACGCGTCGGGCGTACCCAAGAGCGCGACGAACCCGTCCCACTGACGCTGGGAACCGATGACCACGCGCACCCAGCCGTCCGACGCCGGCAGCACCCAGTACGCGCCCTCCGCGTTGCGGGTGCCGGCGCCGGGAGCAGTGGGTTGATCTTCAGGTAGTCCTGCATCGCGATCGACCACGGCGTCGTGCCCGCGAGGGCGGCCTCCTGCACGCTGACCTCGACCAACTGGCCTTCGCCGTCGTCTCGTCGTTCGCGATCGAGCACGCCTGCGACCGCGCCGATCGCGCCGTACACCGACGCACAGTCGTGCGCGAGGTGTCCCGGAGCGTTGCACGGCGGCAACTCCGGGAAGCCCGACGCGTACAACGCGCCCGACGCGGCCAGAGCAGGCAACGCCTCGAGGTGCCACGACGAGCGCGGGCCGCTGAGGCCGAGGTCGGCGAGGACGACGTGCACGAGATGGGGGTGGGTCGCGCTGACCGCATCGGGCGCGAGGCCGAGGGCGTCGCGCTGCTCGGCACGGAGGTTCTCGACGAGCACGTCGGCCTCGTCGAGCAGGTCGGACAGTCGCGCCCGGTCGCGATCCCTCGCCAGATCGAGGTCGATCCGCTGCTTGTTGGCGTTGCGGTACGCGTCGGCGAGCGACGCCTCGTCGGGAGCGCCGGAACCCTGCTCGACGCGCACGACGTCGGCACCGAGGTCGGCGAGGATGCGCGCGCACATCGCACCGCGGAGGTCGGTGAGGTCGACGACCCGGAGCCACGACAGCGGGCCGGCCGCCGCGGCTCCACCGTTGATGCCCATCACGCGGGCGCCACGTGGGTGCGGATGAAGGTGCCGGCTTCTTGGAACGCTTCCACTGATTCCGGTATGTCGGGGCCGATCACCACCCACATGTGCACGACCTCCTCGTACTCGCGTAGTGTGACGTCGACGCCTGCCGCGCGGGCGCGCTCGACGAGCCGCCGCGCGTCGTCGAGCAGTGCCTCCCTCGTTCCCACCTGCACGAGCACGGGCGGGAGACCGCGGAGGTCGGCGTACAGCGGTGATGCGGTGGGGGAGTCGGGGCGGGCGCCATCGAGGTACAGCCTCGCCATCATGCGTAGCGAGGTGCCACTCACGATCGGGTCGTCGGCGGTGTCGGCGGATGCGCCCGTGACGGCCAGATCGGTCCACGGCGAGATGCTCACGACCGCCGCGGGGAGCGCGTCGCCTGCGTCGCGCAGCGCGACGAGACCGGCGGCGACGAGGAGGTGCGTGTGCGCCGTCATCCAGATGTAGCCGCCGCCGTGGACGAAGACGATGGTTCCGCTGGGCTCGTCGACGCGCGGCGAGACGACGACGCACGGGACGCCACCGAGCGTCGCGTCCTCGACCTGCATGTCGTCGGGCGTGGGTGGGACCGAGGCGAGCTCGTGGTCACGCATCGCGGCGAGCAGCTGGGGCGTCGGTGGCTCCTCCGGGGTGCGCTGGCCGTTGGCGATGATCTGCTCGACCATCTCCGCGTGCTCGGGACTCGGCATGGCTCGTTCCTCGGTCTCGACGGGCCGCCAGGGCCGCTGCGTTGCCAGTTCCTACCGCAGTGCGGACAAGAGGTCGAGACGTGCCCCACTGAGCACGAGCACCGGCTGCGCCGCATCGCCGCGGCAGTCGACGTGCTCGAACGCATCCTCGGCTCGGACGCGAGCCTCTTGCGACCCTGACGAGTCGTCGGGCAGCCCGCCGATTTCACAGGGGCTAGCGTCCGCTGGCGATGGCGAACGACCTGCGGCGCGGCAGCAAGCCGCGACTCTTCGTGACGGTGGTGGCGGTCGCCGTCGTGGCCGTCGTGGGTGGCACCGCGACGAACCTGCGATCAGCGGCAGGCGCTGCTCGCGAGCCGGGTCGGTCGGGAGACTGGCCGATGGCCGGTCAGAACTACGACAACGCGCGCGCCGCCGTCGGGAGCCGCATCACGAGCAAGAACGTGCAGAAGCTCGCCGTCGCGTTCACGTCCGAGCAGCCCGGCGCCGCGACCCTGTCGACCGCGCCGGTCGTCATCGACGGCACGGTGTACTTCCAAGGCGGCTCTGGCGTCGTCGTCGCGGTCGATGCCGACACCGGCGCGACGCGCTGGACGAGCCGCGCGACCGGCTTCAACATCGGCCCGTTCGGCGTCGCGGTCTCCGACGGGCGCGTATACGCCGACGCCGGATCCGATGGCGTGTTGGCGCTCGACCAGGACACCGGGGCCGAGCTGTGGCGCACGCGCGTCACGACGACGCCGACCCTCGGCGTCGACATCCAGCCCACGGTCTTCGACGGGATCGTGTTCGCCTCGACGGTGCCGGTGAGCATCGGCGGGATCTTCACGCCCGGCGACCGCGGTGTGATCTACGCACTCGACGCCGCGACCGGTGCCGTGCGCTGGTCGTTCGACACGGTGAAGGGTGACCTTTGGGGTCACCCCGAGGTCAATTCCGGCGGCGGCGCCTGGTACACACCCGCGATCGACACCGAGCGGCGCATCGTGTACTTCGGGACCGGGAACCCGGCGCCGTTCCCGGGCACCGCCGAGTACCCGAACGGCTCGAGCCGTCCCGGCGCCAACCTCTACACCGAGTCCATCGTGGCGCTCGACGTCGACACGGGGAGGTTGCTCTGGTTCCACCAGGTGAGCCCGCACGACCTCTTCGACCGTGACCAGATCCACACGCTGATCGCGCGACCGGCCAAGGGCGGCGAGGTGGTGATCAGCGCGGGCAAGTCCGGCGAGGTCGTCGGACTCGACCCCGAGACCGGCCGAGTCCGCTGGCAACGCGCGGTCGGGATCCACCGCAACGACACATTGCGAAAGCTCGAGGGTCCGACCGACGTGTACCCGGGGACGTACGGCGGCATCCTCACCCCACCGGCGACCGCAGACGGCGTGATCTACGTCGCCACGGTGAACGCTCCGTCGAAGCTCCCGCCCGACAAGCCGTCCTACTTCGGCGGCGAGCTCGGCACGCACGACGGCGAGGTCGTCGCCATCAACGCTGCGAACGGCAAAGTGGTGTGGGACACGACCGTGCCCGGCGATCCGCTCGGCGGCGCGACGGTGGTGAACGACCTGGTGCTCACCGCACTGCTCGACGGCACGGTCGTGGCGCTGGACCGCGGCAGCGGGAAGGTGCTCTGGCAATACAAGACCGGTGGCGGCATCAACGGCTGGCTCGCCGCGACCGGCGACAGCCTCTTCATCCCCGTCGGCGAGGCCAAGCCGCCGCACCTCCTCGCGCTGCGTCTCCCGTAGGCACGGCCGTGCCGGCTCCGCGGGCATCTCAGTGGCGACGCGTTAGCTTCTCAGTGGATCGCGTTGACCGGTGCGACGGAACCGATGAGGTAGCGGCTCATGAGCGGTAGCGGTGTCACACTCGACGCGGGCGTGGTGGTGGTCGGCGCGGGGATGTCGGGCCTCTACGCGCTCAAGGTGCTGCGCGAGCAGGGGTTTCGCGCCATCGTCCTGGAGAAGGGCCGCGGTGTCGGTGGTACGTGGTTCTGGAACCGCTACCCGGGCGCGCGCTGTGACATCCCGAGTCTCGAGTACTCCTTCGGGTTCGATCCGGAGCTCGAACAGGAGTGGGTCTGGACCGAGCACTTCGCATCCCAACCGGAGATCGAGCGTTACCTGAACCACCTCGCCGATCGCTACGACCTGCGGCGCGACATTCGCCTGTCGACCGGTGTGACTGCGATGAGGTTCGACGAGGAGTCCGACACCTGGGTGTTCGACACCGAGACGGGTGAGCGGTTCCGGGCCCGGTTCGCCGTCATGGCGACCGGCGGCCTGTCGGCGCCCCACCGTCCGTCGTGGCCTGGGATCGACCGGTTCGAGGGCAGGATCGTGCAGACGAGCCTGTGGCCCGACGAACCGGTGGAGCTCGAAGGCAAGCGCATCGGGATCGTGGGGACGGGTTCGTCGGGGGTGCAGGCGATCCCCGAGCTGGCCAAGGTCGCCCGGCACCTGACGGTGTTCCAGCGCACGGCGGCGTTCACGTGGCCGTCCCAGAACCAGCCGCTCACCGACGATCACCAAGCCAAGGTGAAGGAAAGGTATCGCGAGGTCCGCGAGGAGCAGTACGCGTCGTTCAGCGGAACGGCGGGAACGACCGGCTCCGTGATCTTCGCGTTCCCCACCGACGAGCGGCGCATCCTCGAGAGCACCCCCGAAGAGCGCGAAGCGGCGCTCGAGCAGCATGGGTTCAGCGCATGCCGTATCTGGAGCGATACCGCGTCCGATCTCGAGGCCAACGAGATGGCGGTCGAGCTGTTTCGCGAGATGGTGCGGCGCACGGTGAACGATCCCGACGTCGCGGAGTCGCTCTCGCCGCGCGGCTACCCACTCGGATGCAAGCGTCCGGTGCTGGACTCGCGCTACTTCGAGACCTTCAACCGCGACAACGTGACCCTCGTCGACTTGCACAAGGACCCCATCCAGGAGGTCACCCCGACGGGCATCCGCACCGAGCAGCGTTTCGTGGAGCTCGACCTGCTCGTGCTCGCAACCGGATTCGACGCGATGACCGGTGCGCTCACGCGCATCGACGTGCGCGGCCGGGGCGGTCGTCTCCTGCGCGACGACTGGGCTGACGGGCCACGGACGTACCTCGGCATCGGCACCGAGGGGTACCCGAACCTCTTCATCTGCGTCGGGCCCGGGAGCCCCGGTGTCCTGGCGACCTACCCGCCGCAGATCGAGCTGCAGGTCGGGTGGATCGCCGAGTTCCTCCGCTACCTCGTCGAGCACGGCTACACCGCGCGGAGGCCGACCTCGATGCGCAGGACGAGTGGGGCGAGCACGTCAACGCCGTCGCACGCGGGACGATGTTCACCGCGGACTCGTGCAACTCCTGGTACAACGGCGCCAACATCGAGGGCAAGCCTCGGGTCTTCCTCCCGTACGTCGGCGGACTGCCCAAGTACATGGACCGGTGCAACGAGGTCGCCGCGCACGGCTACGACGGGTTCGTGCTCAGCTGATGGCCGCCGGACTCCTCGCCGACAAGGTGCTCGTGGTCACCGGCGCGGGCCGCTCGTTGGGCGCGGTGATCGCCGAGGCGTGCCGCGACGAGGGCGCGACGGTCATCGCGACCGATGTCACCGGGGAAGACGACACTCCCGTCGTTCGGCACGACGTCACCCGGGCTGACGACTGGACGCGCGTCGTCGACGACGTCGTCGGCGCGCGCATGGTCGCCTCGACGGTCTCGTGAACAACGCCGCCGTCATCCTCGAAGCGCGTCCGTTCCTCGAAGAATCACCGGAGGAGTTCGCGCGGCTGCTCGACGTCAACGTGATGGGCGTGTGGCTCGGGATGCAGAGCGCGGGTCGGGCGATGACTGCGACCGGCGGCGGTTCCATCGTCAACATCTCGTCGACTGCGGGGATGGTGGCGCACCCGCGCCTCTCCAGCTACGGCACCAGCAAGTGGGCGGTGCGCGGCCTGACGAAGTACGGCGCGCGCGAGCTGGGTCCGATCGGGGTCCGGGTGAACTCGGTGCACCCGGGCGGGATGATGGGAACGACCATGTTCCCGGGCACCTTCGACCAGGACGCCTACGAGCACGCCGAGCGCGGCGTACCCCTGCGGAGGGTCACCGACGCGACCGACGTGGCCGACGCGGTGGTGTGGCTGCTTTCCGACCGGTCGCGCCAGGTCACCGGCCGTGAGCTCGTCATCGACGCCGGCGCCACCCTCGGCGGCGCGTAGCGCGTCGGCAGGTACTGACGCTCCCTCACGCCCGCCGTGATTCGCTTCGGGGCAGGTGCCACTGCAGCTCGATGAGCTGACCCAGGCTGAGGAGACCGCCGGCGACGACGTCGGTGCGGACGAACGCCTGGAACATGCCCGGTGCGTAGGCGCCGGGCTCGCTCGGGTCGTAGACGCCGAGCAGTGAGACGCGCCCGGCGAGCTGCGGATCGCTCGCGGCCGCTCGGAAGCGGTCGAGGGTCGCGTCGAAGTCCTCCCGCTCGAGGTACCGGATCCCGAAGTGGAACGAGTGCTGTGGGTCGGCCTGCACCTTGTCGGCGTACGCCTGCGCCGCGGTGCCCACCTCTGAGTCTCCGCGGGTCATGACGGAGGTCAAGGTCTGCTCCAGCGTCCACTGCTCGGGCGTGACCTGCGAGGCGTAGCACGCGTTGTTCGATGCGTCCCCGACCGACGGGTCGATGAGCGCGGACATCCACTCGCCGCCGTTGTCGACGACGCGCATGCCCAGCAGCTCGAACACGCGGCCGGCGAGCTCCCGTTCTCCCGGCCGGTAGATCATCTCGACGTGGTTCAGTTGCCGAGTCGTCGATCGTTCGCTGGTCATGTCAGTTCCTCCATCGACCGGTGCAACGCAACCGTACGGGCGATGAACGCTCGTGTCACGACCCGGGCGCGACTGAGGGAGCGATCCATCGTCGTCGGTGGTCGCGGAGCGCCGCCTCAGCCGAGCAGCACATCGATCGACACGCCTTCAGGGAGTGTCATCAGACCTTTCGCCGCGAAGCTGCGCACGATGACCTCGAACGTCGGGTGCTCGGCGACGAGGCCGCGTAGCTCCACCTGTGCGGCATCGGTGTCGCCCGAGCCGGCCAGCGCGCCGGCGCGGAGGAACCGCATGTTGCGGTCGCCGGGAAGGGCGCCGAGCGCATCGTCGATCGTCGCCAGGGCGCTGACCGGATCACCGCCGAGGAGCTCGTCGACGGCGCGGTTGAACCCGGCGAACGCGTCCGCCGCGACGAGGAGCTTCCCGAGGTCACCGAGCGGATCCTCGCTGCGGTCGACCCGAAGGTCGACGACGGTCCCCGCGCCAGGCTGGGGTGACCGAGTGCCCTCGACGACGAGCAATGCCGCCGACATGCGGCCGCGAGCGTCGCCGCCCGCGGCCTCGCCCGCGACCAGGGTTGCGAGCAGTCGTTCTGCGAGAGGCCCCGACGAACTGGCGAATGCCGACGCCATGGCCGGCCACACCTCTGGCGAGCTCATCATGTTCGCGTGCACCGAGAACCCGTCGCCCGCGACGTGGCCCGCATGGTCGATGCACAACTCTCCCGTGAAGGCCGCAGTCGTGCCGTCGGCTCCGATGACACCGACCTGGCGCAGCGCCACCAGCGGATCAGCCTGCTGTGCCGCCGCCAGGGCCTCGGTCGCGGTCGCGCCGGTCGCGAGCTGATCCAGACAGCGAGGCCCGTAGGCAGGTTCGCCGATCGCCTGCGTCGCGACCGCGCCGACACCAGGCCGAGCCCACGGGACCGCCGACCCGACCGCGAACATGCAGGTCTGCACGGCGACACCGAGCTCGCCGCTGACCTTGTCCCGAGCGACGATCGAATACGTCATGACGGCACCTCCCGGTCGCGCACATCATGCCGCCGACGCGACCTCTCGCGACGTGAGCCTTTCGATGAGGATCCGTCGCTCTCACGCGAAGTCGTTGCCCTCTTCGAGGCCCGAGGCCGCGATCGTCGATCGGCGATCGGGCGATCTGTTGCTGCTCGTGACGCCGCCGAGGCGGTTGCATCGCTGCCGGAGTGAGCGCTGGTCTCATGCCCAGGTACGTGGCGAGCATCGTCGGCATCGTCTCGGGTCGAGGGACGTCTTCACGCGGCCATGGCGTGCTCCTCGCACTTGTCCGCCCGGGGCTCAATCTGTTGGTTCGTCGACGGTACGCCGAGACGACGCCCGCGTACACCAAAAATTCGGTGAACCGTTGGTGTCCGATCCGGTCGTGGCCGCCGCGGTCGTGCTCACGTGCGCGACCAGGATCACCTTCTCGGCGCCTCCTTCTCACGACGGGAGTAACGCATCCTCCGGCAGGTGCACCTTTCGCACCGCCAGCGAGGACGCACCATGATGAACTCCGAGGTGTCGTGTCAGCGGCGTCGGGAAGGATCGAACCATGATCAGAGTCAAGGCGGCGTTCTTCAGCCTCACACCGCCGGCACCGCCGGACGACGACGGCAGCTACCTGCGATGGCACCTGCTCGACCACATGGTCGAGCAGTACCAGTTGCCGGGCATCCAGTACGCGCTGCGCTACATCGCCGACGGCGACTACCTCGACCGCCGCATCGTCGCGACCGGGCACCTGCGAGGACGTCGGCAACGTCGTGAACTACCTCGTCGGCGATCCGGTGCAGCAGACCCACGACGACTTCATGGAGCTCGGTCCCCGCCTCGCCGAGATGGGCCGGTTCCCCGAAGTCCGGCCGTCGCTGCAGCTGCGCATGCCGGCGCTGCTGCACTGGTATGCCGCCCCCCGGGCCCAGATCTCGCCCGAGGTCGTGCCGTTCCGGCCGCACCGAGGTGTGGTCGTGATCGTCGAGGAGCCCGCGGGCGACGACGTCGCGTCGTGGCTGCAGTGGCTGCACGCCGACCACTACCCGGCCGTGCTCGCGACGCCCGGCGTCGCAGGTGCCTGGATGTACGGCACCTCGAACACGTGGAAGCTGCACCCGGC
Organism: uncultured Actinomycetes bacterium; assembly: GCA_963725775.1. Classification (GTDB taxonomy): domain Bacteria; phylum Actinomycetota; class Acidimicrobiia; order IMCC26256; family DASPTH01; genus DASUAS01. The sequence continues at coordinate 2,799,176 of CAVRZT010000001.1, read as the reverse complement.
GACGCAGGGCGATCCGCAGTACACCACCGTGATCTACCTCGACGACGATCCGCTCGCGACGACGAAGGCGCTCGCTCCGCTCGTGGAGGAGCGCTGGCGATCCGACGCGGTGCGGCCGCTGTTCGCCGGTCCGCTCCGGACCATGATCGAGTGGGAGGCGTGGCGCTGACATGGAACCTAATGCGCTCGCAGCGCTGCAAGAACGCGTTCGCCGACTCGAGGACGAGTCGGCGATCACGAAACTGGTCATGTCGTACGGGCCGGCGGCCGACGCCGGGCTGACGTCGTTCGCCGGACAGTTGTGGCTCGAGGACGGCGTCTACGACTGGGACGCCGACGGCGAACCGCATCAGGGCAGCGCGGCCGTCGACGCGATGCTCCAGGGCGACGGCCATCAGGGGCTGATCGGTCGGGGCGTCGCGCACTTCACCGGCCCGCTCCTGATCGACCTCGACGGTGACCGCGCGACCGCACTGAGCTACTCCATGGTCATGCGCCGCGAGGAAGGCCGGTACTTCCTGTGGCGCGTGAGCGCGGTCCGCTGGGACGTCGAGCGGGTCGACTCGCGCTGGCGCATCCGACGTCGAACCAACCGCTTGCTCGACGAGACCGGCGGCGGCCGCGGGTTGTTCGGCGACTCGTTGCGGAGCTGTTCGAGGAGGCCTCGGCATGAGCGGCGGACGGCTCGACGGCAAGGTCGCGATCATCACCGGAGCGAGCACCGGGCTCGGCCCGGTGATGGCGGCGATGTTCGTCCGCGAAGGCGCGCGGGTGCTGCTCGCCGCCCGTCGCGAGGAGCTCGTGCAGGAGGCGGCCGCGAACGCCGGCGGCGGGCGCGATCGCGATGCGGGCCGACGTGACGAACGAGGACGACGTCGAAGCCATGGTCTCCGCGTGCCGTCGACGAGTTCGGCCAGGTCGACATCATGTGCAACAACGCCGCCGCGCCCGGAACCGATCGGTGGATCTGGGAGCAGACGCTCGAGAACTGGAACGCCACCATCGCCATCGACGTCACCGCGGCGATGCTCTGCACCCGGGAGGTGCTGAACCAGTCGATGCTCGAACGTCGTTCCGGGGTGATCCTGAACTTCTCGTCGACCGCCGGGTACAACGGCATGGTCCGGAAGTCGCACTACGTCACCGCCAAGGCGTCGCTGCGCGCGTTCACCAAGGCGGTCGCGCTCGAGGTCGGCGAGTACGGCATCCGGTGCAACTGCGTCGTGCCCGGCGGCATCGACACCGAGCTGTGGCGCAACTGGGTGCAGCGCACGGCCGACGAGCAGGGCGTCGACGTCGAGAGCCATCGGGCGCGCATGCTCCAGGGAGTGGCGCTGCGCGACATCTCCTCCCCCGAGGACGTCGCCAACCTGGCGTTGTTCCTGGCCAGCGACGAGAGCCGGACGATCACCGGGCAGTCGATCCCCGTCGACGCCGGTGGCTACATGCAGGGATGAGGACGGCGCGGTGGACGTGAAGCTGTCGATCGGGACACCCGTGGTGACGATGAACCCAGCTGTGCACGGCGCGTGGGAGGAATCGGCCACGATCGAGGACGTGGCGCGGGTCGCCGAGACCGCGGACCGCCTCGGCTACCACCACCTGACGTGCAGCGAGCACATCGGGTTGCCGGCGGCGGAGATCGACCGCCGCGGGGCGCGGTACTGGGACCCGCTGGCGACGTTCGGCTACCTCGCGGCGCGCACCGAGCGCATCCGCTTCGCGACGTACGTGCTGGTCCTCGCGTACCACCACCCGCTCGAGCTCGCCAAGCGCTACGGCACGCTCGACGTGGTCAGCGACGGCCGGGTGATCCTGGGAGTCGGGGTCGGCACGCTGAAGGAGGAGTTCGATCTCATCGGCGCGCCCTACGACGATCGCGGTCCACGCGGCGACGACGCGCTGCGGGCGCTGCGGGCGTCACTGTCGGAGCGCGAACCGGCGTACCACGGTGACTTCTACGACTTCGAGGGCTTCGTCATCGATCCGTGCGCGGTGCAGGAGCGCGTCCCGATCTGGGTCGGAGGACGCACGCTGCGTTCGGTCCGACGCGCGGCGACGCTCGCCGACGGCTGGTGCCCGTTCGCGGTGACGCCCGCACAGGCCGAGGAATGGCTCCGCCAGGTCGAGCTGCCGTCGAACTTCGACGTCGTGCTGCCGCCGACGGCGCGCCTCGACCCGATCAAGGAACCCGGCAAGACCCAGGACGTCCTCGCCGCGACCGCCGCCGCCGGCGCGACGATCGTCTCGGTCGGCGGCAAGCGCGAGACGATCAGCGAGTACCTCGAGCACATCGAAGCGGTGGCCGCCGTCCACGCCGAAATGGGCACGTCCTGACGCCGAACGCACGGGTCTCGTTCCGACCCAACCCGTATTTCTAGACCGCCGAGCCGACCTCTCCGGCGACGCCGGGCCACGGGAGCGGCGGGTCCTTCGGCACGACGGTGACGTCGGCGATGCGTGAGTCGCTCCGCAACACGAGCTCGACGGCTTCCGAGACGGCGGTCGGGCAGCCCATCGCGCCCGACGCGACACCGAGCGCCGCCCACCGGGACATGTGCTCGAAGGCGCTCATGTCGAAGTTCGTGCCTGTGCCCGCGTCGGCGGTCGGGCCGACGAAGATCCTGACGAACCCGACCTCGGGGTGCTCGACGCGCCACGTCTCGACCATCCGGTTCAGTGCCGCCTTCGTCGCGGTGTACACGCCGATGCCGGGCCACGCCGGACCGATGCTCGAGACCGACGAGAGGTAGATCATCGAACCCGCCGCCTGCTTCAGGTGGGGGAGCGCGTACCGGGTGACGAGCGCCGCGCCCATGACGTTCGTGTCGAAGGTGCGCCGCCACCACTCGGCATCGGCGGTGTCCAGCGCGACGACCGAGATGGCACCGGCGGAGTAGACGACGTCGTCGAGTCCTCCGAGCTGTGCCACCGCGTCGTCGACGACCTGCTGGCAGTCCGCTTCGTCGGTGACGTCGCAGGCGAGTCCGATCGCGGTGCCGTCGGCCTCGTTCGCGACCTCCTCGCACGCATCCCTACGGCGCGAGGCGAACGCCACGTGCGCGCCCGCGGTGCAGAGCCGCTGTCCGATGACGCGGCCGATCCCCGCCGACGCTCCGATCACCAGCACCCGCCGCCCGACCATGCGGTCCTCGCTCATCCACAGCTCCGTTCCCACTCGTCCGGCGAGTTGACGTCATACCATGTTTTCGAGTCGCCGCCGGTCACTCCTCCGAGATGTGCGAGCACCGCGACGCCCGGAGGGCCTGAGCCATGAGCATCCGTGACATCGGCCCGCTGCAGGGCGCCGACGAGGGTCTGAACCACCAGATCGTCGACACGTTCGCGACGATCGCCCACTCCGACTACGCGTGGACGGAGAAGATCTGGGTGTCGATCGCGAAGGCCGACGGTTCGATCCAGGCGAACCTCGGGCTGGGCAAGTACCCCAATCGGGGCGTGATCGACGGCTTCGGCGGCATCTCGCGAGGGCGGGAGCAGTGGACGGTCCGCGGCAGCCGGGAGCTGCGGTCGGCGCCGGAGGAGACCGCGATCGGACCGATCGTCTACGAGATCATCGATCCGCTCGGCGCGGTGCGCGTCCGGCTCCAACCGAACGACGTCCAGCCGATCTCGTTCGATCTCGTGCTGCGCGGCGTGACGCCGCCGTTCTTCGAGGAGCGCAACCTCGTGCGCAACCCGAAGACGAACCGGATCGACGTGAACGTGATCCGCTACCACCAGGGCGGGTGGGCGACCGGCACCATCACCGTCGACGGGCAGCGGTACGAGCTGACGGGCGAAGACGGGTTCGGCTTCCGCGACCACTCGTGGGGGATCCGCCAGGGCGTGGGCGACGATCCGACCGACCTGCCGTCGCCGCCGTCGATGGCACGCTCCCACGCCCGCAGGCGCGGGATGATGAAGTGGACCCCGGCGTTCTTCCGGCGACCCGACGGCACGTACTACGAGTACTCGGTGTTCCTCACCGGTGGCGGCTGGGACTACGCGTCGGCGTACGTGAACGACGCCAGCGGTCGTCAGGACCGGGTCCGGTCGGCGGAACCCCGCATGCAGTACGACCCGCACACGCGCTTCGTGCGCGACGGCGAGTTGCACCTGGTCATGGACAGCGGGGAAGAGCGGACGATCCACGTCGAGGTCCCCGGCGACTCCGGCTTCTTCCTGAAGACCGTCGGCTACGGCGACTGGAAGGGACACAAGCACGGGCGCTGGATGGGTCCGCTCCATCTCGACGGCGAGCACATCGCCGACTGCTGGGACGAGGAGCACCTCGGCCTGCTCGGGCAGTTCCGTGACACGCCGATCCGCGTGCGGGAAGGTGATGCCGTCGGCTACGGGATCATGGAGAGCATCGTCACCGGCGACTGGCCCGAGCTCGGCCTCACCGCCGAATCCGACCGCGACGTGAGGAACGCATGACCTCAGAGTGTGCTGGGGTGATCGACGGGACGAACGCCGCGCTCCGCAACTGGTTCGAGACCCAACTCGCCGACGCGGACGACGTGGGCGTCGAAGGCTTCGATCGGGTCGAGATGGGCCACTCCGCGGAGACGATCCTGCTCACGCTCGCGTGGTCCGTCGCGCGGTGAGCAGCACCGCCGCGATGTCGTGTTGCGCATGCGGCCCCCCGAGCCCGGCCTGCTCGAGCCGTACGACCTCGAGCAGCAGTTCCGGATCCTCGGCGCGCTCGAAGCCACGCCGGTGCGCTCGCCGAAGGTGTACTGGTACGAGGGCACCGGCGAGATCCTCGGCCGCGAGTTCTACGTGATGGAGCGCCTCGACGGCACCGTGTACGAGCGGGGTGTCCCCGCGGACCTGGCCGACGCGCCGCAACGGATCGCCCGCATGTCGCGCAGCGTGGTCGAGCAGATCGCGGCCATCCACCGCGTCGATCCCGAGCAGACAGGCCTCGGGTTCCTCGGCGACGGCAGGCACTTCCTCGAGCGTCAGCTCGAACACTGGGCGAACGAGATGCACCGCGTGCAACGGGGGCCGCTCCCCGCGCTGGAGCGCCTGCTGGCCGAGCTGATCGCGCAGCAGCCCGAGCAGTCCCGAACCGTCACCCTCGTGCACGGCGACCCGAAACCCGGCAACTTCGCGTTCGTCGACGACGAGGTCAGTGCGGTCTTCGACTGGGAGCTCACGACGCTGGGCGATCCGCTCGCCGATATCGGCTGGGCGGAGGTGAACTGGACCACGCCGGGTTCCTTCACCATCCGACCCGGCGGGCTCACGACCGACGAGTTCATCCAGCTCTACGAGGAGCTCTCCGGCATCGACGTCGTGCACCGCGAGTGGTACCGCGCGTTCCAGGGTTACAAGATGGTCGTCATCATGCTCGTCGGCGCGATGCTCTTCGATCGCGGGGTCACCGACGACCTGCGTCTCGCGTACATGGGCATGGCCGTCGACATGTTCACGAAGCCGGCGCTGACGTCGCTCGGCGTCGACGAGGACATGGAGCCGGGACCGGTCACCGCGCGCGATGAACGCGTGCGCGAGGTGCAGGAGCGCGAACCTCGCAGCGGCTAAGAACTCACTGCCCGGCCGGAACGGCGATCGGGTGAGCGACTGCAAGGGGGGGATCGTGGGGAAGTTCCAACTGCGTGGGTTGGCGATCGCGGTATTGGTCAGCTTCGCGATCGGTCTTTCGGCTCCAGGGGTGAGCGGGGCGGCGACCTCGGATCCTGCACCAGGCGTGACGCCTGATTCGGTGAAGATCGGGTTCATCTTCTCGAAGACCGGGCCGGCGGCGTCCACCTCGGGGAACTCGGATGCGGGCTGCAAGGCACGGGTCGGTCGTGCCAATGCAGCCGGTGGTGTGAACGGCCGAAAGGTCGACGTCGTGTACGTCGACGACCAGACATCTGCGAACCTGCTGGAGGCGCAGAACCTGGTCCAGAACGAGAACGTCTACGCGGTCATCAACGACTCGGCGATCGCGTTCCTGAGCTACCGGTGGCTGCTCGACCACGATGTACCTCTGATCGGCGGCGGGTTCGACGGGAACTACTACGGCGCGCCGGGCAACGAGAAGGTGATCTCGGCGTTCGGGAACTCGCCGCCGGTGGCAGGGATCCAGACGACACTCACGCCGACGATCATGAAGTCGTTGGGCGCCACCAAGGTCGCCGCCCTCGGTTACGGCTCGTCGCCGTCATCGGTCACGAACGTCAAGAGCTTCATGCAGTACGCGGTGCCGGCCCTCGGTCTGGAGCCTGTGTACACGAACACCTCCATCGACTTCGGCACCGCAGATGTCGGCCCGCTCGCGCTCGGGATCAAGAACGCGGGTGCAGACGGTGCGTACTACGCGATGGACCTCTCCACGAACCTCGCGTTGGCGCAGTCGCTGCAGCAGAACGGCGTCAAGATGAAGGCCCAATACATGGCGACGGGGTACGGCCAGCGACTGCTCGACCAGCCGGTCTCGAAGACGCTCGGGCCCGAGATCGTCTTGAGCTCCATTTGGGCGCCGGTCGAGATCAAGAGCAAGGCGACCAAACGCTTCCAGGCCGACCTCGAGAAGTACGCCGGATACACGGGCGTACCCGACTTCGGGGTGTACACCGGCTACATCACCTGCGATCTCGCCATCCTCGGCTTGCAGCAGCAGGGCGACGACCTGAACCCGAGCACGTTCGTCGAGGACCTCCGGTCGGTTGGCCAGTTCAACCCTGGCGGAGGGCTCGGCTGCCGGGACGCGAACCTCAGCCTCGAGACCTACGGCAAGGCCGTCGCATCGAGCGGCGGTGAGCAACGGGCGTGCGGATGGGCGCTGCAGGTGAAGGACGGGAAGTTCTCGGTGCTCAAACCGAAGGGTGCCAAGACGTCGTACTGGACGGGCGACCTGATCCCCGAGTCGCTCCCACCGGAGTACCTCGTGACCACGACCACGACGAAGTAGGCGACTGCTCGAAGTCGATCAGCCCGCGCTAGAGGGAACGCAGCACACGATGACGGTCGGCGAAGGCGCGTCGCACGACCGGGATGTCGCCGAGCCGGTCGAACCCGTGGGGGCATCCGGGGTGCACGTGCAGCTCGATCGAGGTGCCCGTCGCCGCGATCCGTCGCGCGTACTCGATCGATTCGTCGCGGAAGATGTCGAGCTCGCCGGTCTCGACGTAGGTCGGCGGCAGGCCCGACACGTCGACGGCGCGGGCCGGCGCGGCGTACGCGGGAACGTCGTCGGTGCCGATGCGGTCACCGAGCAGGCTGTGCCATCCGGTGTAGTTGTCGTCGTACGACCACCCCGCGAACGGCGCCAGGTTCGGATCGGGTGTCGTGGTCCGATCGTCGAGCATCGGATAGATCAGCACCTGGCGCGCCAGGGCGACGTTGCGGTCGCGCGCCATGAGCGCCACCCCCGCGGCTAGCCCGCCACCGCCGCTGTCGCCCATGACCGCGACCCGGCCGGGATCGACGCCGAGCTCGGCGGCGTGGTCGACGAGCCACTGGAGCCCGGCGAAGCAGTCTTCGACCGGCGATGGATGCGGGTGCTCCGGTGCGAGCCGGTAGTCGACCGACAGCATGGGCACGCCCGTCGCGGCGACGTAGCCCGCCACGAGCCGGTCGTAGAGATCGACCGACGCCAGGATCATGCCGCCACCGTGGAGGTACACCACCGCAGGCCCCGGCGTCGTCGCGTCGTCGGCGTGCGCGGGCCGGTACCAGCGCACGAGGATGGTGGCGCCGTCGAGTGACGTCGCCGACGAGTCCACGCGCTCGACCCCGGCGTGTTCCGGGAGTCGCGCGTCGATGGTGGCGAGGCCCGCTTCCGCGTTGGTGCGGAGCGTCTGATGGTCACCCCGCTCCGCGGGGGTCATGGGCGCCATCGGCGGGCCGCTCGCGACGGCCTGGAGGAGGTCGGGATCGAGTTCGTACGGCATCGGCCGGAACCTACCGGGCGCGGCGTCGACCCGGGGACGATACGCTCCGGCTCGCGTGAGACCAAACATCAGGTTCACGCGGGATGGGGGGATGACAGATGTCCTACGAGAGCAGCGCAGAGCCGATCAAGCTCGGGTACCTCTTCGACTTCCGGTTGCCCGAGGGCTTCCCGCAGGAGCGGCGGGATGATCTCGTCCAGCCCTTCGAGTTGGTGTTCCGCGAAGGTCTGGAGCAGGGAATGATCGATCGCCCGGTGGAGATCGTCTTCCGGGAGGTCGAGGGTCTGCCGAAGGGGTCGGCGAAGGCGGTGATCGACGGGTACGGCGAATTGGTCGACGAGGGCTGCCTCGCCGTCTTCGGCCCGGCGATCACCGACAACGCGGTTCCGACGCGGGAAGCGATCGAGCAGCGGTTCCACGTGCCCGCGATCAGCGTCACCGGCACCGAAGACTGGCTCGGGGAGTGGACCTTCGGGTTGCCGCAGGGTTCGATGACCGACGAGCCCATCTACTGGGCGCGTCTGTTGGCCAAGGGTGGTCACACCGAGGTCGGTGCGCTCATCGAGGGGTCGCTGATCGGCGACTCGTACCTGAGGAACTTCCGCAAGGCGTGCATCGGGCTCGGTATCCGGGTCGTGGCCGAGGAGTGGATCGCGCAGACGGCGCAGGACGTCAGCGCCGCCGTCCGCAAGTTGCGCGACGCGGACGCGACCGCGATCGTGCACTGCGGATTCGGTTTCGGTCTGGTCCAGGTGAACCCTGCCCTCGAAGCACTCGGGTGGGATCCACCGCGCTTCATGGGGACGGCGTTCCAGAACGCGTGGATCAACGACACGATGTGGAACGCGATCCGGGGTTGGACCGGTCTCGACCAGTACGACGAGGAGAATCTCGTCGGCCAACGCTTCCTCGACCAGTTGCAGGCGGCCTACGGACGGCGCCCGGAATACTGCGTCCCGGTGGTGAACCGCGACCTGGCCACGGTGTTCCTCCACGCCTTCGCCGACGCCCATCCGTTGACTCCTCGAGGTGTGAAGGAAGCCCTCGAGCGCGTCAAGATGCTGCCCGCCGCAAGCGGTGCCCCGGGGACCCACCTGTCGTTCGGGAAGTGGACGCGCCGAGGTTGGATGGGCGTCGGGTACCTCGTCGCCAGACAGCTCGACGCCGAGTTCGGCAGCTCCCGACTCGTCGATCGACTCGGTCAGGAGTGACTGCGCGCGGCGGGGATCGCACGCGCAGGTCCGAGATCCTCGACACCGCGGCGTTCATGTTCGCGACGTCGGGCATCCGCACGTCGCTCAAGGAGATCGCGGACGCGTGTGGGATCCTCCCTGGCAGCCTCTACCACCACTTCGAATCGAAGGAAGCCATCGTCGTCGAACTGGTCGAGCAGTTCCACGCCGAGCTCGACGACGTCGTGGCAGCCGCGCTCGAGGAAGGCCGTCGCGACCCATCGCCCGATGAGGCGATCATCGCCTTCGGGACCGCGATCGCGGCGTGCGCGGTACGGCACCGGGCTGCGCTGCTGCTGAGCTCCTTCGAGCCTCCGGCCGGCGCCGGTGGGGAGCTCCGGCGCGCGGTGAGCGAGATGCCGAAGGCGATCGACGCGGCGATGGCCGAGCTCCTCCGGTCCGCCCAGGGGCGCGGTCGCATCCGTCGCGGTCTCGATCTCGACGTCGTCGCCGACCGGATCTGCCAGAGCATGCTCCACGTCGGCATCGGGGTCTACCACCGCACCCGCGGGGCCGAGCGCGTCCCCGAACTGAAGTGCCGGATCATCCTCGACGGGCTCGTGGATCCGTCGCCGGCCGCGGATCAGGTCGGCTGCAGTGACGCCCATCGAGTCGCGAACGACGTGATCACGGAATGGCGAGAGGCGGCGAGCGAACACGATGAGCGCGCCGACGCCATACGGACCGTCGCTCGCTCCGAGTTCGCGAAGCGGGGGGTCGAAGCCACGACGATGCGCGACATCGCCGCCACCGCGGGGGTCAACACGGCCACGATGTACCGCGCCGTGAGCTCGAAGGACGAACTCATCGAGTTGATCATGCGCGCGTACACCTCCAGCGTGACCGAGGGTTGGGACCGCGTGTTGCGATCGAGGGCGTCGCCCCTCGAGAAGCTCGACGCGCTGCTGTGGCTCGACATCAACGTGCTCGACTGCTTCAGCGAGGAGCACCGGATCCAGACCCTCGCGCTGCAACAGGCGCCGCCGAAGAGCGCGAATCTCCCGCGGTCCTTCCCGGGGCAGCTTCGGCAGATCCGGCAGTTGCTCACCGACGGCGACGGCACCGGCCAGTTCCGGTTCTTCGACTTCCCGCCCGACATGAGGGCCCGAGCGACGTTCTCGCTGGTGTGGACGCCGGAGAACCTTGTGCGTGACCTCGGCACGAAACAGGCCCTCGAACTGGCGCGCGACACCGTGCTGCGCGGCGTCGCCGTACTGCCGAGCTAGGGCCGGAAGGTCCGATCTCAGGTGACGAACGGGAGGCGCAGGTAGCCGCGCACGGTGCTCGTGTAGAGCGGTACCGCCCGGTCGCGGTCGACCGTCCATTCCGGCCAGCGCTTGAGCGTCTCCTCGACCCCGATGCGGCCCTCCATGCGCGCGAGCGCGGCACCGAGACAGAAGTGGATCCCGTAGCCGAGGGTGAGGTGCAGGTCGAAGGTGCGATGGATGTCGAACCGGTCCGGGTCGGGGAACGCGCGCTCGTCGCGACCGGCCGAGCCCGTCAGCAGCACGACCCGCGTCTCGGCGGGGATCGTCATGTCGTGGAAGGTGACGTCGCGGGTGACGTAGCGGGCGTTGACCGGTGACGGCGGTTCGAACCGGAGGATCTCCTCGATGGCGTTCGCCACCAGCGTGGGATCCGCGGCGAGCTCGGCGCGCTGGTCCGGGTGCTGGTCGAGTAGGTCGACCGCCCACCCGAGGTGGCGAGCCACCGTCTCCGTCCCGGCGGCGAAGAGCACGGTCACGAATTCGGTGAGCTCGGAGTCGGTCAGCTGTCGGGGGTTGGCGTCGTCGTCGACGATCTCGGCATGGAGCAGGTCGGTGAACATGTCGTCGCGCGGGTGCTGCTTCCGGTCCTCGAACTGGTCGGCGAGGTAGCGGTTCATGTCGATCAGCGCCTTCGTCGACACGTCGTTGACCATGCCGACCGCGCCTTCCTCGATGTGGAAGATGTCGTCGACTACCCCACGCAGGTAGTCGCGATCCTGCTCCGGCACACCCAGGAGCATCGAGATCATGGTGGGCGGGAGGATCGCCGAGAAGTCCTGTACGTAGTCGAACTCCGACTCGCCCACGTGCGGGTCGAGCAGCTCGGCACAGACCTCGCGGACGCGATCCTCGAGGGCCGAGACCCGACGCGACGTGAACGCACGCGACACGAGCTTGCGCAGCATGGTGTGCCGGGGCGGGTCGGTCCAGATGATCATCCCGGTGTCGACTGGTTCCGCCGCCATCGTCTCCACCGTGGTGCCGTGGTTGGAGACGAACGTCTCGTAGTCCTTGTGCGCGTGCTCGATGTCGTGGAAGCGGGTCAACACCCAGAAGTCGTACTGCTCGTTGTGCCAGACCGGCGCCTCGTCGCGCATCCGCTTCCACAACGGGTACGGGTCGTCGCGGAGCTCCGGGGTGAACGGGTCCCAGTAGAGGTCGCTCATCTTCCCTCCAGGCCACTCGGGGCGGGCCGCACGCCGCGGACCCCGAGCGAGAGGTATAGATGATTGCGGTAGCGTGCGCCAGTGACCGGAGAACTCGCAGGCAAGCGGCTGGTCGTCGTCGGCGCGTCGGCGGGCATCGGCCGTGCCGTCGCCGTCCGCGCCGCTCGTGACGGTGCCGAGCTCGCGCTCGTCGCCCGGCGCCGGGAGCCACTCGACCAGCTCGCGCAGGAGATCGGGGGCGGGACCGTGATCACCGCCGATCTCAGCGTGCCCGAAGACTGCACCCGCATCGGCGAGGAAGCCGCCCGGGCGCTCGGTTCCGTCGACGTGGTGCTGTTCACCGCGGCGATCGCCCGGCTGCGCACGCTGCGGCAGCTGACGGCCGAGGAGTGGATGCAGACGCTGGCGACGAACCTCGTCGGCACCAGCCTCGCGATCAGTGGGTTGCTGCCGCACCTGTCCGACCGGGGGATCGTGACGGTGACGTCGTCGGAGTCGGCCGGTCGACCCTTCTACGCGCTCGCGTCGTACGCCGACGTCGTCGTCGGCGTGTTCGGCGCGCTGCTGCCGAACCGCAGCGTGGGGATGGAGACGCTGTTCCTGCGCTCGCCGGCTCCGCCCATGGGAAGCACCGACACGATGACGGCAGCCGCCCGAGCGACCGGGCACGAACCCGGCTGACAGGGGGAACGCCATGCGTGCAGTGGTCCTGCGAGGAGGCCGGCTCGAGGTTCGGGAGACCCCGGACCCGGTGCCCGGCCCGGGCGAGATGTTGTTGCGAACGGTGAGCACGGCGGTGTGCGCGTCGGACATTCACTACATGGACCACCCGGATCCGAACGACACGTCGGGTCTGTTCGTGTGGGACGCCGATCGTGACGTGGTGATGGGCCACGAGTTCGTGGGCGAGGTCATCGAACACGGTGCGGGATGCTCGGACCAGTTCCCGATCGGCACCTGGGTCACCAGCGTCCCGACGCTCATCAGGGACGGCGGCATGCAGGTGATCGGCCAGCATCCCGACGCGCCGGGCAGCTTCGGGGAGCGGTTCCTCGTGACCGAGCTGCTCGCCCGCGCGGTGCCGAGCGACGCCGACGTCGATGCCGTGGCGTTGACCGACGCGTTCGCGGTGGGCGAAGGGTACGTGGCGATGTCGGGCATCGTCCCCGGGCAGATCCCGCTCGTCATCGGCGCCGGGGCGATCGGCCTGTCCGCCGTCGCCGCGCTCGCTGCGCGCGGCATCGACCCGATCGTCATCGCCGACTTCAACGACGAGCGACTCGCGCTGGCGGAGCGCTTCGGTGCGCACATCACGGTCAACCCGTCGACGCGCTCGCCGTACGACGTGTGGAACGACACCGCAGCCGAGCGCGGGGTGACGACGCCGCCCGCGATCTTCGAGTGCGTCGGTGCGGCCGGCCTCCTGCAGCAGATCGTCGACGCGTGTCCGATGGGGTCGAAGATCTACGCCGCCGGCGGCTGGTACACCGGCGACGCGCTGAACGTTACCCAGGCGACCAAGAAGCTCCTGATGATCCAGTTCGGGGGCGCCCCCGGTGGCGACGACTGGTACCGCACCCTCGACGCCATCGTCGCCGGGACCCTCGATCCCCGGCCGAGCATCGGCATGACCGTCGACCTCGACGGCCTCCCCGATGCGATCGAGCTCGCGCGCCGGGCGCAAGGTCCACCGCGGATCATCGTCCACCCGAATGGTTGACGTCTGCGACGAGAAGGAGCGATTGCCGTGAGCGATGCATCTGCCGACGCAGCACCCGGTTCGGTGAAGTTCGCCGAGCGCTACGGGCCGTGGGCCGTGGTGGCCGGCGCGTCCGTCGGCATCGGTGCCGAGTTCTGCCGGCAGATCGCGGCGGAGGGCGTGCACGTCGTGCTCGTCTCGCGCAGCGCCGACAAGCTCGAGGCGCTCGCCAGCGAGTTGGCGTCGGACTACGGCGTCGAGACGCGCGTTGCCGCCATCGACCTCGCCGAGCCCGGCGCGGAGCGTGACCTGTTCTCGGCGACGGACGGGCTCGAGATCGGGCTCTTCGTGTACAACGCGGGCGCCGACACGCTGAACACCTGGTTCCTCGACGTTCCGGTCGAGGAGTGGCACGCCATGGTGCGCCGCAACTGCGTGGTGCCGCTGGTCGCGTCGCATCACTACGGAGGCGCGATGGTGGCGCGCGGGCGGGGAGGCATCTTGCTCGTCACCTCGGGCGCGGCGTGGGCGGGCGGCGGTCGCCTCACCACGTACGGCGGCACCAAGGCCTTTGACCTCGTCTTCGCCGAGGGGCTGTGGGCGGAGTTGCGGCGCGACGGGGTCGACGTGCTCTCGCTCGTGGTCGGGGCGACCGACACTCCGTCGTTGCGGGCCAGCCTCGCGAAGTTCGGGGTGTCGGTCGAGGACCTCGCCCAGATGGCGGAGGTCGCCGACCCGGCCGACGTCGCGCGCGAGGGACTGTCACACCTCGGCGACGGTCCGACCTGGCAGGTCGGCGTCCCCGACGGCGCCGGGCCGTCGCTGCTGGGTTCCCTGCGGCGACGTGAGGCGGTCGAGCTCATCACGCAGGGCCACGACGCACTCTTCGGCGACTGAGCCGGCCCCCTACGACACGCGGTCCCAGAGCACCGCTTCGCGGGTCACCACGGTGAGATCGGCGCTCCGCCAGGGTTCTGCGTCGCCCGGCGGCAGGATCCGCTCGAGGGTGGTGAGATCCCGCGCCGACACCTCCACGATCGCCGTGTAGGGGAGGACGGGCTCGCTTCCCGGGAGCGCCATGTCTGCTCGTTCGGTGTTCAGGACCACGCGCGTTGCGTCGTCGCGCTTCCGGTAGTGCTCGGCGACGGGCTCGCCGCGAGCCGGGTCGACGAAGTACAGGAACGCGGTGACCCCACCGGGTCCGCCCGCCTTGAGCACCTGCTCGTCGACGAAGATCATGACGGGCGGGATGGGACCCGAGAACGTCTCCAGCTCATCCGCCAGCATCGTCTCGTTGCCGGCCGCGTCGTCGGGGCCCGGGGCCGCGAGGAACGCGTCGTCGTGCACGATGAGGTACGCCACCGCATCGTGCTCGTCGGAGGCGCCGGCGATGGGCACGGGGTGGATCACCTCCGCCTGCACGTAGAGCAGCATGTGGCGCGAGAAGGAGGTGCTCAGGCCGACGGCGCCGTGCATGCGCCAGCGCCGAACGAACTCGTCCGGAGTGAACCCGGGCTTGCGCTTGGCGAGATACATGAACTTCATGACGAACCTTCGTCGAGGTCGAGCTGCAGCATGCGGATGGCGTTGCCGCGCACGATCTTGCGCACCGCGTCGTCGTCGAGGTCGGCGAGCAGCTCGCTCGCGACCTGCTTGGTGTCGGGCCACGTCGAGTCGGTGTGCGGGTAGTCGGTCTCGAAGGTGATGTTGTCCACGCCGACTTCCGACAGCGACGCGATGCCGTGCTTGTCGCGGAAGAAGCAGCCGTACACCGAGCGGAAGTAGTACGAGCTGGGCGGTTCGGGCACGGTGTCCTTCACGCCGGCCCACGCCCGGTGCTGCTCCCACACGTCGTCGGCCCGCTCGAGCACGTAGGGGATCCAGCCGATCTGGCCCTCGCTGTACGCGAGCCGGAGGTTCGGGAACTGCTGGAGCTTGCCGCTGAACAACCAGTCGGCCAGCGACGACATCGCGTTGCCGAACGTCAGCGTGAGCGCGACCGCGGGCGGTGCGTCGGGACCGGTGGCCGGCATCTTCGACGAGGAGCCGACGTGCATGTTCACCACGGTGCCGGTCTCGTCACAGGCCTGGATAAGGGATCCCACTCCCCGGAGTGGATGGAGGGCAGCCCGAGGTTCGGCGGGATCTCGCAGAACGTGACCGGCGCGAGCTCGCGGTCCTTGGCCTCGAGGAACGTCTGCCCGCAGAAGCGCGGGAACGTGGGGAAGCACAGCGACGCCTCGACCCAGTTGACGTCCATGTCGTCGAGCCGCGCCTTGGGTTCGTAGCAACCGGCGCGCATCTCGTCGTAGATCATCGGCAGCGGTTCCATCTCGTCGCGCGGGAACCCCACCGCGGCGAACATCCGCCGGTGCACCATCGTGAGCTTGTCCTCGTAGATCCAGCAGTCGACCGGCGTGCCCTCGTCGGCCCAGACCTCCTTGAACGCGCCGCCGCCAACGTGCTCCTGACCGCGCGTATGGCGTCGTTCGATGCGCGGCCTGAGGGCGCGGTGCTTCTCCGGCAGCCAGGTCTGCCACACGTGCGCCGGCTCGACGACGTGGTCGTCGACGCTGACGATCTTGGGAAGCTCGTTCTTCATTGAGTCGTCTCCTCGGCCGCCGCACCGCGACGGCGCACGCTCTCGGACAGCGGCCCCAACGTCTTCAGCAGACCGCCGTAGTCGAGCGCGCTGAAGGGCCACTGCGTGACGATCTTCCCGGCACCAGTCGTGAAGTAGTTGTTCGACACCGCCCACGCGGTGTCCTCCATCTTCGACATCAGCCAGGCGTGGTACGGGTCGGCCCACGACCGCTTCACCTCGATCGCGGTGACACCTTCACGCATCATGCGCTTCACCGCACGCCGGGCGTACGCGGCCTGGTTGCGCAGGTTCAGCGCGATCTCGCCACCGTTCGTGCCCGGCCCGTACAGCATGTAGAAGTTCGGGAGCGTCGGGACGGTGACGCCCAGGAAGGCGCGGGGCTCGCCGTCCCAGTACTTCTGGATCGAGTCGCCGGTGCGACCGACGACCTCGAGGTGGGCGAGGTAGTTCGTCGGTTGGAACCCGGTCGAGAGCACGAGCACGTCGGCGTCGCGCTCCACGCCGTCGACGTCGACCACGCCGCGCGCCGTGATCGACGCGACCGCCCGCGGCACGAGCTCGACGTTCGGCTGCTTCAACGCGGGATAGAAGTCGGAGCTGAAGATCGTGCGCTTGCCCCAGAACGGGTAGTTGGGCGTGACCGCCGCCGCGAGGTCGGGACGGTCGGCGAACACCTTGGCGATGTAGCCCCGTGCGGCCTGCTCCGCCGCGGTGTGGGTGGGTGTCCCCGGACGGTACGCGCCACCGTTCCAGAGGCGCTTCTCGGTCGACCAATACCACTTCGCGCGGCGGTACCGGTGCACCACCGGGTTGTGCAACCGCAGGCGTTCCTCCGCGGTGTAGTCACGGTCGCCCTTCGGCAACACCCAGCCCGGCTCCCGCTGGAAGAGGAGGATCTTGCCGACCGTCGGCTGGAGCGCGGGGACGAGCTGTGACGCCGTCGATCCGGTTCCCACGATGGCGACGGTCTTGCCGGTGAGGTCGTGCTGGTCCTCCCACCGTGAGGTGTGGAAGGACGGCCCCTGGAAGTCGTCGAGGCCCGGCCAGTCGGGGGAGTACGGCGTGTTGAGGAAACCGACGGCCGACACGAGCACGTGGCACTCGCGCTCCTCGCCGGTTGTGAGCGTGAGCCGGTAGACGTGGCGGTGGTCGTCCCACACCGCGCGCTGGACCCCGGTGCCGAGGCGGAGGTGGGGAGCGAGACCGAACTCGCTGACCGTCTCCTCGAGGTAGCGGTGGATCTCGGCCTGGCGTGCGTGCGTGCGCGTCCAGTCGTACCGCTTGAACGGGAACGAGTAGATGTACGAGTCGACGTCGACCTCCGCGCCGGGGTACTGGTTGTCCCACCAGGTACCACCGACCCGTTCCGACTTCTCGTAGATCGTGAACGTCTCGATGCCGGCCTTGCGGAACAGCACGCCGGCGGAGATCCCGCCCATCCCGCCGCCCACGATGGCGATGGTCGGCGTGCCCTGCGGGCCGAAGTGCGTGGCACCGGCGCGCGTGCCCATGATCAGCGGGTCGTGACGCCGACCGGCTCACCGAAGAGCAGCACCGGCTTCGCCTTGGCCTCGTGGGGGATGGCACCCCAGATCAGGCCGGCGGATTCGTCGGCCGCCAGCATGTTGCCGGTCTGCACCGCCTCGGCGATGCCGGGGACGCCGGGGTGGGTGTCGGGCGGCAACTCGGCTTCCCGACGCGCCGCGGGCGTGTCGACGAAGCCCGGACGGATGGCGCAGACCCACGGTCCCTTCCCGCGGTCGTCACGCTCGGCTCGCACGCACCGCACCCATTGCTCGATCGCGGCCTTCGCGGCCCCGTAGTTCGCGTAGCCCGGGTACACGATCCGCGCCGTCGCCGACGACATCTGCACCAGGCCCGCGTCGACGCCGGCGTCGACCGCGGGCGCGACCGCGCGGAGGTAGTGGTCGCCGAGCGCGATCGCAGCGACGCAGTTGGCGATGAACTCGTTGACGTGGGTGGCGTGATCGCCCTCACCCATGTACCCGCGACCCCAGTAGTGCAACGCGATGTGGATGAACAACGCGCGTTCGCCTCGGAACGTCGCCAGGCGTCCGGTGAGGTGCGCGCCGACCGCGTCCCACGACGCCATGTCGGTGAGATCGAAGGGCACGGTCTCGAAGTCGGGGTGTGGCCGTCGCGAGACACTGATGATCTCGGTGTCGGGCCACGGGCAGTTGCGTGCCAGCGCTTCGCCGATCCCGGACGTCGCGCCCGTGATCCAAACGATGTTCGTGCGGTCGCCAGCCATGTCGCCTCCTTGTCGCCGCGGATTAATCTAGATGTTTCATGGAGGAGCAGGCGAGGCTGGCGGCCTGGGTCGAGCGGGTGGTCGGGGGGCGGGTCGTCCGGGTCACTCGCCTGGCGCGGTGGCGGCCCGCGTGGGACATCGACGTCGAGATCGACGGACACACACTGCCACTCCACGCTCGGGGTGAACGAGAGCCGCAGATCGTGATGCCGTACCGGATCGCCGACGAGGTGGCGACCCACGACCTGCTCGAGGCGCACGGTGTTTCGGTCCCGCACGCGTACGGCGTGTGCGACGAGCCGTGCGCGCTGGTGATGGATCGCCTCCCGGGCAACGTGGACCTCTCGTTCGTCGACGACGCGGCACGCGAGCGACTGCTCGACGAGTACCTCGAGATCCTGGCTCGCGTCTACGACATCCCGATCACGGCGGCCGCCGACGCCGGGTTCGAGGTCCCCGTCGACTCGGCCGCCACCGCCCTGGGGGGCTACTGGCGCAAGCTGGAGGCGCGCTACGACCCGTTGATGGAGAACCTGCCGGTCGATCCGATGGCGGTGTTCCTCCGCCGGTGGTTGCGAGACAACGCGCCGCAGGACCGGCACGCCGAGGCGCGGTTCATCACGTACGACTCGTTCCAGTTCATGTTCGAGGGCAGCCGCATCACGGGGTTGCTCGACTTCGAGCACGCCCACGTGGGTGACCCGATGATGGACCTCGCCGCGCTGCGGATCCGCGACACGATCAAGAACATCGGCGAGCTCTCGGAGACGGCGGCGCGGTACGAGAAGGTCACCGGGATCGCGATCGACCACGACGTCATCGAGTACCACACCGTCCTCTACAACGCGATCTCCGTGCTCTCGACCGGTCCACCGTTGGCCGATCCCGTGCCCGGCACCGATTGGTTGTCGTACCTCGCGTGGTACGTGAACGGTGCCCGATGGGCGTTCGAGGCGATCGCGGAGATCCGCGGCTACCAGCTCGATCCCGTGGCGATCCCCGGGTCGCGGCCGGGGCGCCACGCACCGGCCTTCCGGCATCTCGTCGCGGGCATGCGGGAGCTGTCGGCCGGGGTCGACGGCGACTACGAGCTCGCGGGCCTCGGGCGCGTCGCCAACCACCTCAAGCGCGTCGACGAGATCGGCGCGACCCTCGACGCCGCCGACCTCGACGACCTCGGCCGCGTGCTCGGCCATCGGCCCGACCCGGCCGAGGCCGACGCCGAGCTGCTCGACCTCATCGAACACGCCGGCCCCGAGCGCGAAGAGGAGCTCGTCCGTCTGCTCGACGCCCGGGCACAACGCATGCACCTCGCGATGGCGTCGCCGACGTCGCTAATGCTCCGACACCCACGGCTCCGCAGCCTGCGCGCCGACCGCCCACCCGTGCGCGACGCGAACGACGGCTGGCCCCCCGGGGCCATCCCCGGCACCGCCTGACCGCACCGCTACTGCCAGGAGACGCAATGGACGCGCACACGATGGTGAGTCGACTGCGAGCGGCGAAGGGAGGGGAGCGGGAGCAGGTGCTCGGCGAGCTGTACGCGCCGAAGGTGGAGTTCCGTCACGTCCCACCCAACGAGCACGACGGGTTCATCGCGCGGGAGCAGCTCGTTGCCGGTGCAACGTGGGAACGCAACCTCTTCGAGCAGGAGATTCGGGACTACACCACCTCGCACGACTACGAGGTCACGCCCGACGGGATCGTCGAGACGTACCGCATGAGCGGAACCCTCCCGGACGGTGAAGCACTCGACAGCCTGATGACGGTCACCTACACCGTGAGCGACGGGCGATCATCACGATGACGGCGGACTTCGACGAAGCGGGCACCGCGCCGCTGCGCGCGGTGATCGCGCGAGCGGGCGGCTTCAGGGTCGCGCGCCCGACCGAGTGACGAGCGCCAGGGCGTTGTCGCGCAGGACCCGCTTCGCGTCTCCCGGATCGAGCTTCTCGAGGTATCGCGCGTAGTCGGCCGGCTGCTGGGTTCCCTCGGCGTGAGGCCAGTCGGATCCGAACAGCACGCGGTCGGCACCGATCTGTCCGATGAGTGCGGCGATGTCCTCCTCGGGGAACGGCGAGACCCAGAAGTGTCGCTGGAACACGTCGGACGGCTTCTCGTAGACGGTCTCGCCGAAGGCGCGGATGTTGCGGTCGAGCAACCCGCCGGAGTGGTCGAGCACGTGCATGCAGTACGGCACCCACGCGCAGCCGAGCTCGATGCTCAGGATGCGGAGCCCGGGGAATCGGCCGAAGAGGTTGCCGAGCACGAGCGCGAGCGCGGTGTCGAGCATCGGCCGGTCGCCGACCCAGGCCTGCTGCAGGTTGGCGTCGTAGGCGCGGTCGGAGATGCCGTTCCGCTGCCAGAGCAGGCGGAAGGCGTCCGCATACTGATCGGTCCCGCCGTACGCGTGGTACGCCACCGGGACGTCGGCTTCTTGCACCCGGGCCCAGAACGGGTCCCAGGCGGGATCGGCCGGGGAGCGACCGTTCGCCGGTCCCGGACGGAGCGTGACGATCCGGGCGCCACGTGCGAGCACCCGGTCGAGCTCCTCGGTGGCCAGCACCGGGTCGAGGACGGGGATGGCGGGAGTGGCGTAGATGCGCTCGTCGTACGCGAAGCCCCAGTCCTCGGCGAGCCACTCGTTGAACGCGCGGAAGACCTTGTAGGTGATCGGCACCTCGGTCGGGTTGATGCCTTCGACGCCGACGGCCAGGGTCGGGAACAGGAACGCGCGCTCGAGGTGCTGCTCGTCCATCACGCGAAGACGGGCGGCGCGGTCCCGGTAGTGCTC
Source organism: uncultured Actinomycetes bacterium (assembly GCA_963725775.1). Lineage (GTDB taxonomy): Bacteria > Actinomycetota > Acidimicrobiia > IMCC26256 > DASPTH01 > DASUAS01. Next base: position 2,778,227 of record CAVRZT010000001.1, on the reverse strand, counting down.
GGGCAGCGGTTCCAGCTCCCCGTACCGCGACGGGTCGGTCATCGTGGGTATGCCGCGTTCGCCGCCTTCGGCCAGCTCCTTCAGCCGACCATGAAATGCGCCGGGCTTGGCGATCGGGTTGAACGTCGGGTTCGGCACCATCGTCTGCGCGGTGTTGCCGAACAGCAGGTGACGCCGCTTGCCCTCCGACACCCACCGCACGAAGCGCTTGACCTGGTCGTCGCCGTGGCGGGTGAACGCGTCTTCCGGCTCGTAGTAGTGGTTGTCGGCGTCGATCAGCTGGTAGTCCATCTCGCGCTCCTCGGCAACATTCGTCGTCAGCGCACCTGGTACGTGATCGGGATGCTCTTCGGTCCCTCCACGAAGTACGCGTGGGTCCACTTGGGTTCGCCGGCCAGCTCGACGTGTTCGATGCGCGCCAGCAGCTCCTTGAAGATGGCGCGGATCTCCATACGGGCGAGATGGGCGCCGAGGCAGAAGTGGCGGCCGAACCCGAACGCGAGCTGGCTTGACGCGTTCTCCCGGCGGACGTCGAGGCGGGAAGCGTCGGGAAACACCTCATCGTCGCGGTTGGCCGACACGAACGACAAGTACAGCAGGTCGCCGGGCTGGAACGTCACGTCGCGCCGAGTGAACGGCTCCTGGCAGTTCCGCATGAAGTGCTTGACCGGCGAGACGTACCGGATGATCTCGTCGGCGGCGTTGTCGATGAGCTCGGGATGCGCCTGCAGCAGCTCGAGCTGGTTCGGGTGCTCGACGAGCGCGAGCAGCCCCCCGGCGATCGCACTCGACGTGGTGTCGTGACCGGCGGTGGCGATGATCACGTAGTGACCGAGCATGTCGAGGTCGGCCAACGGTTCACCGTCGATCTCCGCGTTGGCGATCACCGACGCCAGGTCTTCGGTGGGATGCGCCCGCCGATCGCTCGCCAGCGCGGTGAAGTAGTTCACGAAGTCGAGCAACACGTTGAGCATCGCTTCGTCCTCGCCCATGCGCGCGATGTCGGGATCCTCGGCGCCGAACATCTCCTGCGTGAGCTTGAGCATCCGCGGGTAGTCGTCGGCCGGGAGTCCGAGGATCGACAGGATGACCTGGAGGGGGTAGTGCAGCGCGACATCGTTGACGAAGTCGCACCGACCGCCCAACTCCACCATCCGGTCGACGGAGCGCTCGGCCAGGGTGTCGATCCGCGCCTGGAGGCCCTTGAGGTTGCCGGGCTTGAACCAGTCGTTGACGATGTTCCGGTTCGCCTTGTGCTGGTCGCCGTCCATCTGGATGAGCGTCTTGACCGGCGTCTGGTCCATCGCGGCGACCCGGTCCGCGGGCGCCAGTGTCGGCACCGGGGCGTTGGTGAAGATCTCCGGGTGGCGCTCGATCTCCATCACGTCGTCGTGCTTGGTGATGGCCCAGAAGTCGGGGAAGCCCGGGATCGACACGCGCAGGATCGGCGACTCGTCCCGGATGCGCGCCGCGGCGGCGTACCAACGCTCGGGGTCGGCGTAGGCGGCCGGATCGGCGAAGATCGAGCCGAGGTTCTCGGAGGTCGTGGTCACAGGTCCGCCTCGCAGGGAGCAGAAAATCTCTAGAGGTATTGAACCACCCGGTGACCGCAGCGGCCAAGCCCGCCGAGCGTCAGTCGGCGGTTCGGAGGTGCGGACGCACCGCGTCGGCGACGGCCGTGCCCTCGAAGAAGCGAGGGTTCATGTCGGTCAGCATCCGCACCACGTTGCCGCAGGTGAAGTCGGCGAAGTTCGCTTCCGTGAGATGGCCGTCCTCGACGAGCTCCCACGCCTCGGGGAGCACCCCACGGACGTCGGGCACGTCCCAGTGGCCGATGTCGGAGGCGAACATCGCGTTCAGGTCGCGCGCCGTGGGGGAGCATCGTGTCGTTGAACGCGAGGGCGTTCAACGGATCGTCGGCTTCGCACCCGAAGCCGAGTTGGCGCGTGAAGATGTCGACGATGTCGTCGGGGCCGGTGATCCCGGATTCGGCGAAGTCGTCGGTCCCGTAGCGCGCGGTGGCGGGATCGACGAATGGTCGCGTGCCCTCGTCGACGCGATCCTGGTAGCGGCGGAGCGGACCGTTGGCGAACTCGGCGAACAGCTCGCCGGCCTGCGTCACGTCGAAGCGGGCGGGATCGAAGAGCTGCACGGAGTCCTTGTTTCGCTTCTCGTAGTGGCCCAGGAGATCGGCGAAGAGTTGGGCCGCCCAAGCGACGCCGCCTTCCAGGAATGAGAGGCGGAGCGTCGGATGGCGCCTCGTCACCCCACCCATGACGAGCGAGCGGCACGCCGCCTCCTGGGCGGCGGCGAAGTTGCCCAGATGGTTGTAGACGTAGTTGCTCGGCGACACCCGGCTGCCCCACCCGTAGCCGATCCCGTGGAACGCGGGCACCACCCCGAGCTCGACACACCGCGCCCACAACGGTTCGTAGTCGTAGAGGCTGTCGTGACCGAGCGTGTCGACCCACCGGGCGTTCGAGCCGTCGGGTCGAACGCCGCGCGGCACGACGCCACTCATGACCACGGTCTTGAAGCCGAGCACGCCGACGGCGTGGTCGAGCTCGGCGACCGCTTCGTCGGGGGTGAAGGTGGGGATGACGGCGACGGGCTCGAGCCGGTCGCGGTACTCGGCGAAGACCCGGGAGTAGTAGGTGTTCAGTGCCCGGGCCGCCGCCTGGCGCAGCTCGTCATCGGGGTTGCTCAGGACCGAGAGCCCCGAGGTCGGGTAGAGCAGCGCGAAGTCGAGGCCGATCTCCTCCATCCGCTGGTGGAGCAGCGCGGGCAGCACCACGGTCATGCGGTCGAGCCCGAGTGGATTGCCGAAGAACACCCGCGTCGGGAGATGGCCTCCGCCGGAGGTGAACGGCGACCGTCGGTACTCGATGAACCGTTCCGTGACGGCGTCGCCGGCGACCTCGCGCATGCAGTCGATCACCAGCGGCATGAACTCGACGAGGTGACCGTCGGCGTCGATGACGGGATGGGTGAGACGACGCCGGATCTGCGACACGCGATCGCTGGGCGTGAAGTCGAGGGTCCCCACCTCGGCCGCTCTACACCGTCGGCGACGACGTCGTCTGAGGGTGGCGGTCGGCCCACGGTCGCGCGGCTTCGAGCTGCGCCGCGAGCCGGACGAGCGTCGCCTCGGCGAAGTGCCGTCCCGCGAGATGCATGCCGATGGGCAGGCCCGCGGTGCTCCACGCGAGCGGCAGGCTGAACGCCGGCTGGCCCGAGAGGTTGAACGGCTGGGCGAAGTTCGGGAACGTCATGAACGTGGCCATGTGCTCCTCCGGCGTCTGGTCCCACGGTGCCCACGCCACGGAGGGAGCGACGATTCCGGCGGTCGGCGTGAGGAGCACGTCGAACCGGTCCCAGAACGCGAGGAACTGCCGCGACGACTCCCGCACCAGATCCACCCACCGCGAATGCTCGAGCACGGTGAGCCGCGCGCCGGCTTCGAGCAACGGCCGGTTGCGCGGCTCGACCAGGTGGTACTGCTCCGGCGCGACCAACGCCGCGGGTCCGGGCACCGACATCGGGCCCGCGGCGGCGGCGAGGATGGTCGGCCACGACGGGGTTTCCTGCTCGACGTGGTGACCGAGTGCCTCGAGCAGGTCGGCGACCGCGCGTGTCGCCTGCGCGATCTCGTCGTCGACCTCGCCGAAGGGCGGATCCCAGCTGACGGCGATGCGCAGCGGCTCCGGATCCACGCCGACCTCGTCGGCGTACGCCCGCTCGGGCGTGGGCGACCACCGCTCGTGTGGGGTCACCGGATTCGTCATCACGTCGAGCAGGTGGGCGGCGTCACGGACCGACCGGGTCAGCACACCGTCCTCGGTCGTGCCGAAGTACGCGTTGCCGTGATCGGGTCCGAACGCGGCGTGGCCGCGGGTGGGCTTGACGCCGACGAGTCCGCAGAACGATGCCGGGCTGCGGACGGAGCCGGCACCGTCGGTGCCGTGCGACACCGCGCACATTCCCGCGGCGAGCGCGGCGGCCGCGCCGCCGCTCGATCCGCCCGCGGTGCGCTCCCGGTCCCACGGGTTGCGGCAGATCCCGTTGAGCTCGGACGACGTCATCGTCGTGCAGAACTCGGGCACGTTCGTCTTGCCGAGCACGACGAAGCCCGCGTGACGGAAGCGATGGACGATCGGATCGTCGTCGGTGGCGATGTTGTCGACCAGCACCTTGCAGGAGTGGGTGGTCGGCATCCCGGCGACATCGGTGACGTCCTTCACCGAGAGAGTGACCCCGAGGAACGGCGGGAGCTGGTGCGGATGGACGCGACTGATCAGTTCATCGGCGGTGCGGGCCGCGTCGAGGGCGCCGTCACGGTCGACCGTGACGAAGGCCCGGAGGTCGGCGTCGAGGTCGTCGATCCGGCTGAGGTGGTGCTCGAGGAGCTCGACCGCGCTGACGTCGCCGCCACGGATGGCTGCAGCCTGCGCGCACGCGTCGTCCCAGATCATGAATCAGAGCAGTCCGTAGAGCGTGGCGCAGTTCTTCCAGAGGATCTTCGCCTTCTCCTCGTCGCCGAAGGGCGTGAACCACTCGTCGGTCAGTGCCTTGGAGTTCGGCCACGTCGTCTCGGAGTGCGGGTAGTCGCTCGCCCACATGATGTTGTCGATCCCGATGTGCTCGCGCTCGCGCAATCCGACGGGATCCTCCATGAACGTCGCGAACACCTGGCGCTGGAAGTAGTGGCTCGGTGGCAGCTCGAGCTCGCTCTTCGTCCAGAAGCGGTGCTTCTCCCACAAGTGGTCCGAGTAGTAGAGGAAGAACGAGATCCACCCGATCTGCCCCTCGACCGCGATGAACTTCAGGTCGGGGTAGCGCTCCATCACGAGCCCGTGGATCAACTCGGACACGGACTCCGCCATCGTGAGCTTGCTCATCACCAGGCCGGTCATGAAGCGCGGCGCACTGTCGTAGATGCTCGCGACCGGTGTTCCCGGACGACGGCCACCGACATGCAAGCCGATCGGGAGGCCGGTGTCGCGGAACGCGTCCCACATCGGGTCCCACTTCGGGTCGCCGTAGTCGCCTTCGGGCGGGAACAGGGGGATGTAACCGCCGGCGAGGCCCGGCTGCTCGGCCGCGAACCGGATCTCCTCCGCGGCTCGTTCCGGAGTGTCGATCGGGATCGCGGCCATGCCCAACAGCCGCCGCGGCGCGTACGACGCGTACGCCGACAACCACCGGTTGTAGCCGCGCACGCTGTTGAGCCGGAGTGCGGGATCCGACGACATCAACGGTCCGCCCACGTAGAGCACCTCGGCGTCCACACCGTCGGTGTCCATGTCGGCGATGCGCGCGGCAGGGTCACCCGCGCCCGCCCGCTGGTCCTCGAGCTTCCGCACGTTGAGCGAGAACTGCTCGGGCGTCTTCCCCGCGAGGTTGTCGAGCGTCATGATCGGCGTCCGCTTCCCCTCGAACACGCGGAAGTCGCCGTCGTCGGTGCGTTCGATGCGCGGCGCGCGATCGCGGAACTCGGGGTCGAGGTACTCCTGCCACGCGTCGTCGGGCATCGTCACGTGCGAGTCCGAGGAGATCAGGCGGTATTCGTTCATGTGGTTCCCCGTTCGACGTCGTCGGTGCTTCCGGTGGACGCTACCGCCCTTCTCGTGGACACCGCCCGTGCGTCTTCGGGATTGATCCCTCAGTGCTGTACCGGTGTCCAGTTCGGGTAGCGCGCGGTAACCGTCGCCCTGGACGAGCAGCTCGAAGATGCCGTGACCGCTCATGCCGTCCAGCTCGAAGCGTCATCAACTGGTCCAGGGAGATCGTTCGTGACTCGACCTCGTCGAGGTCGGCCGGGTCGCTGCTGTCCCACGCGTAGTGGGAGAGCCCGTTGGCGGTCTGGCGTCGGGAGTGCCCCAACCCGTAGTTCACGTTGACGTGCGGGTGCGGTGCGCGTGGCGGCGACGTCGAAGCGGTGCCCGTCCTCGTCGACGAACCGGATCTGCGCACCGACGGGTCGGCGGCGATCGCCGTCGAACGTCGATGTCGTGCTCGAACGTGACGAAGCGCTTGGAGAGCCGTGCCGTCGTCGAACGTGATCCCGCCGTCGACGTACTGCACGGTGCCGTCCGACGACTCCCACACCCACGCTTCGATCGCGCGGTCGTCGAACACGGCCTCGAACCACAGCCAGAAGTCGACCTGGTCCGAGACGCGGATGCCGAAGGTGCGGTCGCGCCCGCCGGTGAAGCCGTCGACCGAGATCTCGCTCACCGTCGATCTTCACCCAGCCCGTGTAGCGGCCGGGCTGCTTGATGTGGTGCATGTCGACGATCGCGCGCCCCTGCTTGCGGATCGTGATCGGGAGCAGCTCCCACATCGGTGCCTTGCGACTCGTAGTGCAGCTCCCACTCGATGCCGGAGGGGTTCGGGCCGAGCTCGAGCTTCCAGTGCTGCAGCGGCTCGACACAGGTCCAGCGCATCGGCCCCGCGTAGAGGTCGCCGCGATCGGTGGTGCACTGCCGGAACGACGTCGAGGTCCCAGTGCCGGCCGTCGGCGAGGCGCGACCTTCGCGTAGCCGTGCGCACTCTGGGTGTTGGGGTTGTTCCCGTAGCCGTTGGTGATGCAGGAGCGTGCCGTCGGGCGAGTGCACGTTGAAGTAGCAGCGGTCCGACCAGCTCTTCTCGGTGTCGCTGCACCTGGTCGAGCGTGCGGGGCAGCTGATGGATGAAGTACTCGTCCCACGGCGCTGTACGGCATGGAGATCCTTTCGGTCAGCGTCGCGGCGGCTGGTGCGATCAGGTCGTGAGCCAGCCCACTTCGCGCAGGAACGGCTGCGTGTGGACGACGCGCCCGGTGAGCGTGGCTGGGATCACCCGTGCAGAGGAGGAACGCGGTCTCGGTGATGAGGCTGATGTCCTCGGTGTCTTCCTTCGCCAGGTCGAGCGTGCCGGCGCCCGGGGTCGCCACCGGGTTCGACGGCGCCGCCGCGTTGACCGCGATGCCGTCGTCGTAGAGCTCGGCGGCGAAGCTCTGGGTCAGCCGGCTCAGCGCGGCCTTCACCGTGCCGTACATGCCGAAGCCGGCGGTCGTGTCGAAGTCGGAGAACGGCGGCCCGTCGATCCGGTCGCCGGCCACCGACGTCATCATGAGCACCCATCCCTGCTTGCGTTCGCGCATCGCGGGGATCGCGAGCTGGGTGAGGTGCAGCGGCGCCAGCACGTGCATCTCGAGCATGAGGCGGGCGCGCTTCTCGGGGAACTCGTCGAGCGGGCGCAGGAACGTGACGGCGGCGTTGTTCACGAGGATGTCGGGCGCGCCGACCTGCTCGATGACTTCGGCCATCAGGCGCTCGCGCTCCTCGGCGCTCGACAGCGTCGGCCTGCACCGCGATCGGCCTTCCGCCCGCAGCTCAGGATGCCGTCGAGGGTCTCGCGCAGCGAGCCGACGTACTTCTCGTCGGGGTCCATGGTCCGCGCGGTGAGCGCGACGGTGGCGCCCTCCGCGGCGAGTCGTTCGGCGACGGCCTTGCCGAGCCCGCGGCTCGCGCCCGTCACGAGTGCGACCTTCCCTGCACATCGACCAGGCATGAGTCGCGATACTACGCACGTGCCCGCACGGCAGCTCGACCTCGATCACCTGCGTCATCGGCTCGCGCCGCTCGGTGCCGACGACGTCGCACCGCTCGCCGGTGGCGCTTCGAGCCTCACGTACTCGGCCGTCGCCGGTGGGCGGCGCGTCGTGGTCAAGGTTGCGCCGCCGGGGCTGGCGCCGGTGCTCAATCGCGACGTGTTGCGCCAGGCGCGCCTCATCCGGGCGTTGCACGGCACCGCGGTGCCCGTTCCCGACGTGCTCTGGGAGGACGCCGGCGATCCGCCCGACGTGCCACCGCTGTTCGTCATGTCGTTCATCGAGGGCGCCTCGCTGGAGCCGCTGTTCGATCGGCGACGGAGACGATCCGGAGTCGGTGGTGGGAGAGCGCATGCGCGACGCGGCCCGCACGCTCGGGACCCTCCACGCGCTCGAGCCCGGCTTCCCTCGGTCTCGCCGGCGAGCCGGTGGTCGGCCCGAGCGCGGAGGTCGATCGCTGGTGCCGGCTGCTCGAGACGGTCGATCCCGCGCTCGCGCCGGGCTGGGCCGACGTCGCCGTCGCTCCTCCGCCAGCACGAACCGGCGACGATGGCCGCCGCGGTCGTGCACGGCGACTTCCGGCTCGGCAACCTCCTGGCCGTCGGACGCGACCGTCACCGCGGTCATCGACTGGGAGATCTGGACGCGTCGGTGACCCGCGGATCGACCTCGGCTGGTTCCTCGCCAACGCCGACCCGGCGACCTATCAGCGGCCGACGCGCTACGCGGGTGCCGTACCGTCACGCGGCGAGTTGCTCGAGGTCTACGCGCGAGCGCTCGGTCGCGACGTGGCCGACGGCAGGGTGGTTCCAGGCGTTGGCGTGCTTCAAGTCGACGGCGACGTGGTCACTGATCGTGAAGCACAACCGGCGCCGCGCCGATCCCGACCCGCGAGGTCGAGGCGATGGCCGCGGTGCTGCCGCATCTCCTCGCCGCGCGCCGATGATCTGGTCAGGGACGGGGAACATCCTTGAGCCGGTCGGCGACCTTCGCCTCCGCGGCGGCCTTGAGGCGGAGGAGGTGCTCGGAGGGGAACAGGTCGACGGCAGGTTTGTAGCCCTTCAGCACCTGGCGGGCCAGCGTGACCTTGTGCACCTCGGTGGGGCCGTCGGCGAGCCCGAGCACGAACGACTCGACGAGGTACTCGACGAACGGCATCTCGTGGGTCACGCCGAGCGAGCCGTGGATCTGGAGCGCGCGCGCCGACACGTCGTGCAGCACCTTCTGCATCATCGCCTTGACCGCCGAGATGTCGGCGCGCACGGCCTTGTAGTCGTTGAGCTGGTCGATCTTCCACGCGGTCTGCATGGTGAGGAGGCGGAACGACTCGATCTCCATCCACGAGTCGGCGATCATCTCCTGCACCATCTGCTTGTTGCCGAGCATCTCACCCTGCGTGTAGCGAGACACCGCGCGCTCGCACAGCATGTCGAAGATGCGCCGCACCAGGCCGACGGTGCGCATGGCGTGGTGGATGCGACCGCCACCGAGGCGCGTCTGCGCGACGACGAACGCTCCACCGCGCGGGCCGAGCATGTGGTCCGCGGGTACGCGCACGTCTTCGTAGCGGACGTAGCCCTCGCGGCCGCCGCCGACCGGTTCGTAGCCGAGACCGACGTTGCGCAGCACGTTGATGCCGGGCGTCTCGCCGGGGACGACGAACATCGAGTGGCGCTCGTACGGCGACGCGTCGGGATCGGTGACGGCCATCACGATCAGGAACGACGCCATCGACGCGAACGACGAGAACCACTTCTCGCCGTTGATCACCCACTCGTCGCCGTCCTGCACCGCCGCGGTCGTGAACACCTTGGGGTCGGCGCCGCCCTGGGGTTCGGTCATCGAGAAGCACGACACGATGCGGTTGTCGAGCAGCGGCTCCAGGTAGCGCGCCTTGAGCTCCGGCGTGCCGTAGTGGGCGAGGATCTCGCTGTTGCCGGAGTCGGGTGCCTGCGACCCGAACACGATCGGCGCGCACTCCGACCGCCCGAGGATCTCGTTCAGGAGCCCGAGCTTCACCTGCCCGTAGCCCGGGCCCACCGAGATGCGGTCCGAGGTGCGTCGCCCACAGCCCGCGTTCCTTCACGATCTGCTGCAGCGGCGGGATCAGCGCCTGGCGGACCGGATCGTTCAGGTCGTGCGACTCCTCGATGATCAGATCGAGGGGCTCGCACTCCTCGCGCACGAAGGTCTCGACCCACGCGAGTTGTTCGGCGTACTCGGGGTCAGTCGAGAAGTCCCACGACATCGGTCATCGCTCCACGCTCTCGGGGTTCGTCTGCGGCGACTGTGCTATGGATTCGGGAACGAGGCCAACCCGGGAGGACGACGATTCCATGAGCTCGGACCGTATGTGCGAAGGACGGGTCTGCATCGTCACCGGTGCGGGCCGCGGCCTCGGCCGCGAGTACGCGCTGTCCCTCGCGCGCCACGGCGCCAAGGTCGTGGTGAACGACCTCGGGGGGAGCCGCGACGGCACCGGCGCCGACACCGGCCCCGCGCAGGAGGTCGTCGACGAGATCAAGGCCATGGGCGGCGACGCCGCGGCCAACACCGACGACATCAGCTCCTGGGACGGCGCCGCCGAGCCTCATCCAGCAGGCGATCGACACCTTCGGTGGCCTCGACGTGCTCGTCAACAACGCCGGCATCCTGCGCGACCGGATGCTCTTCTCGATGACCGAGGAGGAGTGGGACTCGGTGATCCGGGTCCACCTCAAGGGCACGTTCGCGCCGAGCCACCACGCCGCCGCGTACTGGCGCGAGCGCTCGAAGGCGGGCGAGACCGGTCGACGCGCGGCTGGTCAACACCACCTCGGTGTCGGGTCTCTACGCCAACGTCGGCCAGACCAACTACGGCGCGGCCAAGGCCGGCATCGCCACGTTCACGCAGATCGCCGCGCAGGAGCTGTCGCGCTACGGCGTGACCGTCAACGCCATCGGTCCCGGCGCGCTGACCCGACTCACCGGCGACCTCGAGATCACCGACGAGATCCGCCAGAACTTCGCGCCGACGTGGGTGGCGCCGGTGATCACGTGGTTGGCGTCGCCCGACTCGGCCGACGTCACCGGCCAGGTCATCGAGGCGTCCGGTCTCGTGCTCGCGATCGCCGAGGGATGGCACCGCGGCCCGTCGACCGACGCCGGTCGAGTCGCCCGAGGAGGTCGGCCCGCTGGTGCGCAAGCTGCTCGCCGACGCCCGGCCCCGCACGTGGTTCCACGAGGTGAGTTAGCCGGTGGCCGACGCGTGGATCATCGACGTGGTGCGCACGCCCCGCGGCAAGGGGCGCGCCGACGGCGCGCTGCACGACGTCCACCCGCAGGAGCTGCTCGCCCAGTGCCTGCAGGCGCTGGCCGCGCGCGTCGGGTTCGACCCGGTCGAGGTCGACGACGTGATCGCGGGCAACGGCATCCTCACCGGTGACCACGACGCGATCGGTCGACTGGCGACGCTGCTCGCGGGCTGGCCGGAGACCGTGCCCGGCATGACGCTCAACCGCTTCTGCGGATCCGCGCAGCAGGCGATCACGGTCGCGGCGATGGGCGTCGCCAGCGGCTACCAGGACCTCGTGGTCGCGGGCGGCGTCGAGTCGATGTCGCGCTGGGACCTGACCGCCGGTTCCGTCACCATCGACGGCGGCAACCCCGACTTCCGCGGCCGCGTTCCCGACCGTGCCCCAGGGCATCTCGGCCGACCTCATCGCCACGCTCGAGGGCTTCGATCGCGCCGACGTCGACGCGTTCGCGGTGGAGAGCCAGCGTCGCGCCGACGGTCGCGCTCACCGAGGGCCGGTTCGACCGCGGCGTCATCGCGGTGACGGGCGCCGACGGCGACGTCCTCCTCGCGCGGACGAGCACCCCCGCGCCGGTACGACGCTCGAAGGCCTGGCGAAGCTGCGCCCGGCGTTCGCCGAGATGGGCGCGACCTACGACGAGGTCGCGCGCGCAGCGCTACCCGCAGGTCGACCACATCGACCACGTCCACCACGCCGGCAACTCGTCCGGGTGTCGTCGACGGCGCCGCCGCGGCGGTCGTCGCGTCCGATGCCTGGGTCGACGCCCACGGCGTCACGCCGCGGGCGCGCATCCGCGCCACCGCCGCCGTCGGCTCGGAGCCGGTGATCATGCTGACCGCGCCCGGTCCGGCCGCCGAGCGCTGCCTGGCCAAGGCGGGGATGAAGACCGGCGACGTCGACCTCTGGGAGATCAACGAGGCGTTCGCCGCGGTCCCGCTCAAGACCATGCGCGATCTCGATCTCGATCCCGAGCGGGTCAACGTCAACGGCGGCGCGATCGCGCTCGGCCACCCGATCGGGGCGACCGGCGCCATGCTCATCGGCACCGCTCCTCGACGAGCTCGAGCGGCGCGATCTCACCACCGGTCTCGTGACGATGTGCACCGGCGGCGGCATGGGCACCGCGACCGTGATCGAGCGCGTGTGACCGCGTCCGACCACGCTCGAGGTCGAGCGGCCGAGCGACGGCGTCGCGCTCGTGCGGCTCAACCGTCCCGAGCGACTCAACGCGATCAACGAGGTGCTGCTCGGCGAGCTGACGCGAGACGTGCGCCGACCTCGCGCGCGACCGCGACGTCCGGGTCGTGGTGCTGACCGGCGCCGGGCGCGGCTTCTGCTCCGGCATCGACCTGCGCGACTTCGGGCCGAGCATGCTCGACGCCGACCGCGTCCCGCGATCGACCGGCTCCGCTTCCAGGAGACGATGGCCGTCGCTCCCGCAGGCGATCCGTGCGCTGCCCGCAACCGGTGGTCGCCGCGGTGAACGGTCCGGCCGTCGGGGGCGGCCTCGCGCTGTGCCTCGCGGCCGACATCCGCATCTGCGCCGCGTCGGCGTCGTTCGGCAACGCCGCCATCGCCATCGGGCTGTCGGGCGCCGAGATGGGCATGAGCTACTTCCTGCCGCGCATCGTCGGGCTCGAGCCTGGCCGCCGACTGGATGCTCACGGGCCGGACCGTCTCCGCCGACGAGGCCCACCGACGCGGTCTGGTGAGCGAGCTGGTCGACGACGACCGGCTGCTCGAGCGCGCGCTCGAGCTCGCCGGTCAGATCGCCGCCCACTCGCCGCTCGGCGTCCAGATGACGAAGCGCGCGCTGCAGGTGAACACCGACGCGTCCGACCTGTCCGCCGCGATCGAGCTCGAGAACCGCAACCAGGTCATCACCCACGCCACCGACGAGGCCGCCGCCGCACGCGAACGGTGGGCGAAGGGCTGAGGCGCGCGTGGATCTCGAGATCACGGAAACCGGATCGGGCGACGCCCTCGTCGTGTTCGTGCACGGCGTGCTGGGTCGCGGCGGCTCGTTCGATCGCGTCGCCGATCTGCTCGACGACGAGTGCCGCATGCTCTGGTACGACCGGCGCGGCTACGGCGCCTCGACCGACGCCGCGGGTGCGCCGGTCGCGATCGACGGCCACATCGACGATCTCCTCGCGGTGCTCGACGGCCGCCGCGCGGTGATCGTGGGTCACTCGTTCGGTGGCGTCACCGCGATGGGCGCGGCGACGCGCGCGCCGGACTCGGTCGCGGCGCTGGTGCTGTACGAGACGAGCATGGCGTGGGTACCCGCGTGGGACGACGGCGTCATGCGTGAGGTGCTGGGCAGCGAGGATCCCGAGGCGGCCGGGCTCCGCGTCATGTTGGGCAATCGCTACGACACGTTGACCGACGACGAACGGGCGCGCCGTCGCGTCGAAGCGAGCGCGTTCATCGCCGAGGAGTCATCCGTGCGCAGCGGGATGCCGCCGTTCGCGGTGGCCGACATCACCGCGCCCGTCGTGTACGGACGGAGCGACCCCGAAGTCATGCCGATGGTCGTCGAGTACCTGCACGAGCAGCTGCCGCAGCTGGAGGTCGTCACGCTCCCCGGCGCCGGCCACCACGCCCACCGCACCGATCCCGAAGCCTTCGCCGACCTCGTGCGTCGCGGCATCACGTTCGCACGCGAGTGAAGGGTCGCCCCGTCAGCGGGCGACGGTGAAGAGGAAGCACCCGCCGGGCGTCCCGCCGCCGCTGCTGACGACCGCGGTCTCCGCCTTCGCGACCTGCCGTTCGCCGGCGTCGCCCCGGAGCTGGGTGACCGCTTCGTGGAGGAAGCCGTACCCGTGGAGGCGGCCCGACGACAGCTGCCCGCCGTGGGTGTTGACCGGGAGCGAGCCGTCGAGCGCGATCGCGGTGCCGCCGTCGAGGAAGTCCTTGGCTTCGCCCCAGCCGCAGAACCCGAGCGCCTCGATCCAGGAGAGACAGTTGAACGAGAACCCGTCGTAGAGCTCGGCGAAATCGATGTCGCCGGGCGTGAGGTCGGTACGGGTCCAGAGGTGGGCGGCGGGGCCGGTCACCTGCGGCTCGTGGTCGAGGGTGCCCTGGTCCCAGCTGACCCGCTCGGTGATCTGCGTGCCCACCGCTTCGAGGTGCACCGGCTTCTGCTTCATGTCGGCGGCGAGCTCCTTGCGCGACACGATGATCGCGACGGAACCGTCGCACGGGACGTCGCAGTCGTACAGACCGAACGGCGTGGTGATCATCCGCGCGTCCATGTAGTCGTCCATGGTGAGCGGGTCCTTGTAGATCGCCCACGGCGTGCGCGCCGCGTTCTTGCGCGCGTTCAACGCGATCCAGCCCAGGGTCTCGCGCGTCGTGCCGTACCGGTCGAAGTGCGCCGACGCCAGCATGCCGATCCAGTTCGCCGCCGACGACGCGCCGTACGGCAGTCGCCACTGCATGTCGCCGCCGATCCGGTTCGAACCCTGCGGCACGATCGCGCTCGCGCTGCCGGGCGCACCGCTCGACGCGGCGCGCTGCTGGGCCGCGTACGTGGCTTCCCACACGGTGCGGAAGCACAGGACGTGGTTGCACAACCCGCCGGCGACCGCGAGCATCGCGGCGATCACCGAGCCGGCCTGCCCGGGCAGGTCCATGCCCCCGTTGATCCACGACGGCCGCAGCCGCATCGCTTCTTCGAGCGCGGTGATGCCACCCTCCGACATGCCGCTGCCCACTGCGCCGCCCGGGTAGGTCGAGAGACCGTCGATGTCGGCCGGCGTGAGCCCGGCGTCGGCGATGGCCTGCTCCGCGGCTTCCACGGTGAGCGCGATCGGGTCGACCATGAGGCGCCGGCCGACCCGCGACATGCCGATGCCGGTGATGGCGACCTTGTCCTCGAACTTCTCCACGCCCGTGGGCATGGGGCGGGCGTCGTGGATCTTCGGATCGTCGGCGGGGAACGGGCCCGTCTCGCGGTCGCCGCTCGGTTCGAAGACGGGGATCCACACGTCCTCGGCGGGCTCGAACACGACCTGCACCCGCATCCCGACGTGGACGTCGTCGGACGGACAGTTCACGATGTTGGTGGTGAGCCGGACGCGATCGTCCTCCTCGATGGCGACGATCGCGATCACGTACGGCGGCGGGAAGCTCGGGATCCACGTCTGCTCGTTGACCGTGAACCCGGCGATCACACCCCGGCCCGACACCTCCGCCGGTGCCCACTCGGTGGAGTGGCAGAACGGGCACACCGGGCTCGGCGGGTGGCGCAGCTCTCCACACGACGAACAGCGTTGGAACCGCAGGGTGCCGTCGGCTCCGGACTTCCAGAAGAACTCGGTGGTCTCGGTGAGCTCCGGCAGCAGGCGTCCACTGGCTTCGGCCACGATCGCTCCTCGGTCGACGGACTGCGGAACCTACCCCTCGTCGCGCCGATCGAGCACAACCCCTCGAGTTCTGATAACGACTGGTTCGGCACCACGCGAGCCCGGAGGTTTCCCATGACTGCAGTGCTGCAGGGCGTCCGCATCCTCGAAGTCGCCGAGCACACCTTCGTGCCGGCGGCGTCGGCGTTGATGTCCGACTGGGGCGCCGAGGTCATCAAGATCGAGCACGTGGAGCGGGGTGATGCGATGCGCGGCCTGGCGTCGAGCGGTGTCGTCGCCATCGCCGGTGACGTGCACGCGTTGCTCGAGCACTCGAACCGCGGCAAGCAGAGCCTGGGGCTCGACCTCACGACCGACGAAGGTCTCGACGTGCTCTACCAGTTGGCCGCGACGTCGGACATCTTCCTCACCAACAAGTTGCCGAGCGTGCGCACGAAGCTCCGGATCGGCGTCGACGAGATCCGCGCCGCGAACCCGAAGATCATCTACGTACGCGGCACCGGTCAGGGTGAGCGGGGTCCCGACGCCGACAAGGGGTCCTACGACGCGCTCGCGTTCTGGAATCGCTCCGGCATCGCGATCGGCATGACCCGTCCGGAGTACGGACACGTCGTGGGCCCGCCGGGGCCCGGGTTCGGCGACTCGATCGGCGCCATGACCATCGCCGGGGGAATGATGGGCGCGCTGTTCCACCGCGAGCGCACCGGCGAGGCAACCATCGTCGACGTCTCGCTGCTCGGCACCGCGATGTGGGCACACGGCCAGGCGATCGCGCTGTCCCTGCTGGCTGACATCCCGTGGATGCCGATGCCCGCCGGCACCACGATGCGCAACCCCCTCACCAACAACTACCTCACCGCGGACGGCCACTGGCTCGCGTTCATCTGCCTGCAGGCCGGCAAGTACTGGCCCGAGCTGTCGCGCGGTGATCGGCCGACCCGAGCTGGCGACCGACGCCCGGTTCGCCGACCACGCCAGCCTGCTCGCCAACGGCGGCGACGCGATCGAGATCCTCACCGAGGTGATCGCCGGGCGACCGTTGGGGGAGTGGCGGGAGCGGTTGGCGGACTTCTCCGGACAGTGGACGGTGGTGCAGGACACCCTGGAGGTCGCGGAGGACCCGCAGACCATCGCCAACGGCTACATCCAGGAGTGCGTGAACGCCAACGGCACCCCGTTCCGGCTGACCGGGGCGCCGGTGCAGTTCGACGAGGAACCTCCGGTCCCGAAGCGGGCACCGGAGTTCAACGAGCACGGTGACGCCATCCTGGCCGACCTCGGGCTCGACTGGGACACCGTCGTCGACCTCAAAGTGCGCGGCATCGTCGCGTGATCGTCGCGGCTACTCCCACTGCTCGAACAGGCCCTCGAACTCGAGCTGACCGTTGGTGACGCGTCCGTAGAGCAGCCAGTCGCCGCGGAACATGCCGTGCTCGTAGGCCGAGCACACGATGTGGGTGTGTTGTCCGCCGGTGGTGCTGGGCATGAACCGGATCGACTCGAGACCGGCCTTGATGCCCGGACCCGAAAGGATCGGTGCGCGCACGATCGCTTCGACGAGCACCGCGCGCGGTGTCGTAGGCGAGGATCGGGATGGCGTTGGGCCACATCGGTGGGTTCTCGCCGTAGCGAGTGACGTAGCGGTCGAGGAACCCGGGGACGAGCGGGTTGGTCGGGTCGAGCTGGTCGATGCCGACCCAACCCTCGAACTTGTCGAACCCCATCAGGTAGAACATGAACACGGTGCCCATGATCCGGGGCGGGTCCCACCCGAGCTTGTCGAGTGCCTCGCGCAGCAGTCCCTTGGCCGCGAGCATCCCGTAGCCCATGTACACCAGCGCATCCGGTTCGGCCGCCCGGAGGCTCTCCAGGTTCACGGCGAGGTCGGCGGGGCTCTGGGTGACGGTCTCGACCGCGGCGATGCGCAGGTCGCGGCGGCGGGCCTCCTGGCGGAAGTACCGGAAGTACTCCTCACCGTTCGGCGAGATCTCACTCAGCACCGCGACCCGCTCGTACCCCTGCTTCTTGAGCCACGCGACCACCAGCGTGGCGTCGCCGCCGACGTCGCCGTTTCCGAGGCGGAAGCAGTACTCGCCCTGGAGCCGTTCGGTGCCCGCCCAGCTGAGGAGCGGCACCTGCAACTCGTTCGCCAACGGTGCGACGGTGATCGCGTTGTCGGAGCTGTAGGCGCCGGCGACCGCGATGCAACCCTGGTCCACCAACCAACGGAACCCGTCGGTGGCGTTCTTCGCCGTGCCGTTCGGCAGCCCGTTCTCCGCATGCAACACGTGCTCGACCGGACGGTCGAGAAGGCCCGACTCGCTCGCCTCGTCGAACGCCATGCGGTGGAGCTTGTCGTACCCACCTCCGGGACCGTCGAGCGCGGCACCCAGCCAGCCGATCTTGATCGCTTCGGGCATTACCCCTCCTTTGAAGTCACACAGCGCGTGTCAGCGACGATCGCAGCGTCGTCGGCGATGTCGTCGAGGATGGCCGCGAGCTCGCGAGGCGCGTCGAGCGCCGGCGAATGTCCCGAATCGATCTCGATCACCCGCGAGGCACGGCAGTTGCGGATCAGTTGCTCCTGGAGCTCCCGCGACTGGATCGGGTCACGGAGGCAACGCACGAAGGTGCGCTCCAGCGACTCCGGCACGCCGTGCCACGACACTCGTTGGCGCACGTGGTTCAGGGAATCCACCGTCATCGCCGTCTTCGGATCGTGGATGACGAGGTTGCAATCACCCGGCGCGTGGGGATCGAGCATGTGGCCAGCGTGGCGCCCACGGATCTTCTCCACGTACTCGGTCATCTCCGCCTGGCCTCCTGGTCGGAGCGTGTCGGCCACCGTCTCGCCGTCAGCGGCGGACAGACCGGCGACGAACACCAGGCGGCGCACCCGTGGGCCAAGTCGTGCGGCCACCGCGGGCAGCACGATGCCGCCGACGGAGTGCCCGACCAGCACCACCGGCGCGCTGGTAGCTGCGTCGATGTCGGCCGCGATGCTGTCGGCCGCATCGGCAATGGTCACGGCGACGATGTCAGCCGGTCGATCGCGGCGCCCGGACAGGTCGACCGCGAGCGATGCGCACGAGAGATGCCGCTGCGTCGCCTGCCACGTCAACGACGTGTGGCCCGCACCGTGGATGAGGATGAGCAGCAGGGCCTCGTCGGACGCCGAAACCTCGTGCACCGCACGAACCTATCTCTCGCGCTCGTGCCCGGTTCGCCTCCGGGAGGTCAGGCCCACTCCTCGATGATGCGACCAGGACGCAGCGCGAAACCTTCCGGGTCGAGGCGCCAGTCGGACTCGCAGCACGGGCAGTGCGCCCATTCGAGACCTCCGAACGCCTCGCCCTCGAGCTCGTGCCCCGGGCAGACGGGACACAGCCCGCGCTCGAGCTGCACGCGGAGTCCGTGAGCCGCGGTCGGCTGGGGCAGGGCATGCTCGACCTCGCACAGCAACGACATCCTCATGACTCGGCTCCGCTCGGTTCCTCGGCCCACGGGCCCGGGACCACGACGACCGGACAGGAGCTGTGCTCCGCGCACCGCTGGCTGACGGAACCCAGGAGCAGTCCCGCGAAGCCGCCCCGGCCGCGGCTGCCCACCACGAGGAGATCGGCTTCGTGCGACAGCTCGACGAGGACCCGCGCCGGCGATCCTGCGACCACGAGCGGGCGCACGATCACGTTGCCCGTTCCGTCGGGCACGATCGCGTCGAGCGTCTGGTGCAGCTCCTCCTTCGCCGCGCGGCCGACTGCTCGACGATGGCGGGCTGGTACTGGGACCCGACGTCGATCCACGCAAGCCCCGAGTCGTACGCGAGCACGGCGTCGATCTCGCCGCCGGTCTGCTCCGCCTCCTGCATGGCCCAGTCGAGGGCGGCACACGAACCGGGTGAGCCGTCGATCCCGACGACGATCCGTCTCGGAGTTGCCATCACCCGCTCCCGTCTCGTGATGTGGCGTCGTCTCTCATCACCATCAGCATCGAGCGCGCGGCCGACGGAACCCAGTGCCGAAGGTCCCTTCGCCCGGGGGTCCGGTCAGTCGAGCTCGCGCGAAGCTCACGACGGCACGACGACGGCACGGCCGTGCAGGTCGCCGACCCGCATCAGCTCGTACGCGCGGGGCGCGTCGTCGAGCGAGAAGCGCTGCACGCGCGCGTGGATCTTCCCGGTCTGGGCCAGGGCGATCACTTCGAAGAGCTCGGGAATCGACCCCCAGTATGTTGTGGCGACGGACAGCTCGTAGGGGACGGTGAAGAAGCCGAGGGGCAACGTTCCCCCGCCGATCCCGATGAGCGTCAGGTGCCCGAGCGATCGGGCCGTGCTCGCGCCGAAGCGCAGGGTTCCGTCGCCGCCCACGAAGTCGAGCACGACATCGGCACCGACGTTACCCGTCAGGGCACGAACCCGCTCTGCGGCGTGCGCATCCATGAGCACGGTCTCGTGCGCGCCGACGTCGCGTGCCAGCTCGAGCGCCTTCGCGTCGACATCCACCGCGACGATGCGCGTGGGGGACAGGGCGTTCAGGATCTGGACCGCCATGTGCCCCAGGCCGCCGGTGCCCACCACGACGGCGGTGGAGCCGGGGATCAACAGCGGCAACGAACGCTTGATGGCGTGGTAGGGCGTGAGCGCGGCGTCGGTCAGCGGCGCGGCATCCACGGGATCCAGGTTGCCGAGCGGCACGAGGTAGCGCGCGTCGGGCACCACCATGTGTGTGGCCATGCCGCCATCGAACCCGAGCCCGCCGCCCGCGGCCGGCAACGTGGCCTGATGTACGCAGTAGTTCTCGAGGCCCTGCACGCAGCGGTGGCACGATCCACAGCCCCACGGTCCGTACACGGCCACCGGTTCGCCGACTTCGACACCGGACGCACCGGGCCCGAGGGCGTCGACCCAACCGGCATTTTCGTGACCGAGCGTGAACGGTGGACCCCAGGGCAGGAGGCCGCCTTCGAAGTCGTACATGAGGTGGAGGTCGGAGTGGCAGGCGCCGGCACCGCCGACGCGGATCCGTACCTCGCCGGGGCCCGGCTCGGGATCATCGACGTCGGCGAACTCCGGTCCATGCTTCCAGTCGACGAGTCGCAGTGCGCGCATGGGATCCTCCTCGTGGGTCCAGACCGACGGTTCGATGATGCGTGACCCGTCGACCGGGAACCAGAGGCATTGGTCCTCGGTTTCCAGGCCGCCGGCGGCAATGCCGGGTCGCCCGGCGTCAGCCGGCGTGCATCGGTGTCTGCAGACCGAGGTCTGAGATCGGAGGTTCGTAGGCGATGGTCTTCGCCGTGGTCAGCGCGGGGACGGCGTCTGCTGTGGTGATCAACGGTGTGGTCTTGATCGCTCGAATGGCGCCGGCGGCGGACGTCGCGATCGACACCGCGGCCGCCGTGGCGTCATCGGGGAGCTCGACGATGGCGACGACGTCGAAGTCGCCGAACGCGAGGTAGAACGATTCGAGCGAGCCTCCCGCGTCCTCGACCATCTGTCGTACGGGCTCGCTACGGTCTTGCGGATTGCCGACGAGCGTCGCCCACGCTTCGGGGGTGTACGCGGCCTGCACCAGGTAGTGAGCCATGTCAATCTCCTTCGGACAACGCCACGTCGATCGTGCGCCGAGTCATGCCCGTCGTCAACCCGCCGACCTGGTGTGCACGACACTCGACGCGTGAAGATGGCGTTCCGAACGGTCCTGATGGGAGAGCCATGCCTGACAGTGAGATCGAGGTCAACGGCGGCATCGTCGTCTACGAGTTCGTCGGTCCGGAGGACGGCGAGGTCGTGGTCATCACGCCGGGGGGCCGCTTCAGCAAGGACTACGGCGGGGTGCACGAGCTGGCGTACGCGCTGGCCGACGGCGGGAAGCGCGTGTTGCTCTGGGATCGGCCGAACTGCGGCCGGTCCGACGTGCAGGTCTACGGCCGCTCCGAGTCCCACATGCGGGCGGAGACGCTGGGTCGGTTGCTGCAGCAGCTCGGGGTCGATCAGGTCATCGCCGCCGGTGGGTCGGGCGGGGCGCGCGACTCGATCGTCTTCACGATCATGTGGCCGGATCTCGTCCGCAAGCTCGCGGTGTGGTCGATCGTCGGCGGCACGTACAGCACGATGCTGCTCGCCACCGTGTACGTGCTCGACGAGCTCGGCGCGGTGCGGAAGCAGGGTATCGAGGGCGTGATCGAGATGGACACCGGCCCGTTCAGCTGGGCCGCCATGATCAGGGCGAACCCGCGCAACGCGGACCGCTTGCGCGCGATCGGGAGCGAAGAGTTCGAGCGGGTGATGAACCGGTGGCTGGACGCGTTCGTCCCGAAGCCGAACGAGGCCATTCCCGGCGTGCCCGACTGGGAGTTCGCGACGATCAAGTGCCCCACGCTGATCATGCGGGGCGGCGAGAAGGACTACGACCACCCGAAACGCACATCGTTCGAGGTGCACGCGCTGATCGAGGGATCACGGTTGATCGAACCACCGTGGCCCGAAGACGCGTGGGAGCGGGCCGTGGAGGCGACCGAGGCGGGGACGGGAAGCCTCTTCGATCCCTGGGTGCAAGCGGCGCCCGTGCTGCTCGACTTCATCGACGAACCGTCGTAGCTCGGCACCGTGCTGCTGGCGGACGTGGTCGCGACCTCGGCGGCGGTCGCCTCGACGCGGGCCCGCTCGACCAAGGTCGCGGCGCTCGCCGACCTGCTCGAACGGCTCGCACCGGAGGAGATCGAGGCGGCGGTCGGGTTCCTCACGGGCGAGGCCCGCCAGGGCCGAGTGGGCGTGGGTGGAGCGACGGTGTTCCGCCTCGACGTCACCCCGGCGGCGGTGCCGACACTGACGATCGCCGACGTCGACGGCGCGCTCGATCGGATCGTGGCGACGACGGGCAACGGCTCCGTCGCCGGTCGCGAGCAGATCCTGCACGACGTGTTCGACCGCGCCACCCCCGCGGAGGTCGACTTCCTCCGACGGCTGATCGTCGGCGAACTGCGCCAGGGCGCGCTGGGTGGCCTCATGGCCGACGCCGTCGCTCGCGCCGCGTCGGTGCCCGCGCCGCTCGTGCGTCGGGCCGCGATGCTGTCGGGCAACCTCGGGCGCATCGCGGTGGTGGCGCTGACCGAGGGTGAGAGCGGACTGCGCGGGGTCGGGCTCGAGGTCGGGCGAGGTGTCCTCCCGATGCTGGCGGCGGGCGCGCCGGACGTCGGTACCGCGTTGGCCGACGTCGGCCTGGCGTCGGTGGAGTGGAAGCTCGACGGCGCGCGCATCCAGGTGCACCGCATCGACGACGACGTGCGGATCTACACGCGCAACCTCAACGACATCACCGGTCGACTCCCGGGTCGTCGCCGACTGGGCTCGCTCGCTCCCGGTGCGCACCGTCGTCCTCGACGGCGAAGCGATCGGCGTCGACGATGACGCGCGTCCCCCGCGTTCCAGGACACGATGAGCTCGTTCGGGCGCGACGGCGACACGGGCGGCGGAGCCGTCGGTACGCTCGATGCGTTCTTCTTCGATGCGTTGCACGTCGACGGCGACGACCTCATCGACCGGCCGCTCGGCGAGCGGCTCGAGCTCCTGCACGCGTTCGTCGGCGAGCGGCGCATCCCCGGCATCGTGACCGAGTCGACCGACGAAGCATCGCTGTTCCTGGACCACGCACTCGCCACCGGCCACGAGGGCGTGGTGGTGAAGGCACTCGACTCGACCTACGACGCCGGTCGCCGCGGTGGCGCGTGGCGCAAGGTGAAGCCGGTGTGGACCCTCGACCTCGTCGTGCTCGCGGCGGAATGGGGG
Source organism: uncultured Actinomycetes bacterium (assembly GCA_963725775.1). GTDB lineage: Bacteria > Actinomycetota > Acidimicrobiia > IMCC26256 > DASPTH01 > DASUAS01. Next base: position 2,755,181 of record CAVRZT010000001.1, on the reverse strand, counting down.
CACGGTCGCCGGCAGGGTTGGCTCTCGAACCTGCATCTCGGCGCGCGCGGTCCCGACGGCACGTTCGTCATGGTCGGCAAGACGTTCAAGGGTCTGACCGACGCCACCCTGGAGTGGCAGACGCAGGAACTGTTGGCGCGCGAGATCGGCCGCGAGGGGATCACCGTGCACGTGCGCCCGGAGGTGGTCGTCGAGATCGCGCTCGACGGCGTGCAGGCATCGAGCCGCTACCCGGGCGGTGTCGCGCTGCGTTTCGCGCGGGTCCGCCGTTACCGCGACGACAAGACCGCCGACGCCGCCGATCCCATCGAGGCGGTCCAGGCACTCCTCACGCGGGCCCGGGACTGAGCTGGCCAGAATAAGATAGCGGTGTTACATTAACGGCGACCTTCGATCAGGGGGAACGCCATGGCTGCGGACGTGCAGCGGATGAACGAGCTCCTTCGCCCCGTCTCACCTCCGCAGGTGTTGCCGGGCGTGTATTCCGACGACGCATACGAGCGGCTGCTCGGTGTGATCAAGTGCGGAGGCCCCTGGCCGACGATCACGGCCCACCACTTCGAGACCGTCGAAGAGTTGGTGGCGACGACCTCGGGCCCGATGCGCGACGGTGACGCGGGGAAACTCACGCTCGACGACGTCGCCACCGGCCACTTCCGCGGCTACCTGGCCGAGAACTCGATCTCGTACTACCCGGAGCTCGACGACTGCTTCTACAGCAGCCGGTTTCTCGAGCTGGCACGGGAGTACTGGGGCGCGCAGTACGCGAAGCCGACGCACATGTTGTTCAACCTGTGCGGCCCGCACCACAGTGGTTTGAGCCCTCACCTCGATGCGGTCACCTTTCGTGGCGTGCGGATCGAGAACTCGCCGGTGTGGCTGCAGAACGTCATGGGGAAGTCCGGTCTCTTCACCGAGCACCTCGTGAAGATGGCGCAGGTCATCACGTGGTGGTACCTCGGTGAGAACGGGACGTTCACGTACTGGCCCGACGGGCCGCTCGGCGAGCCTCAGCACCTCGAACACCCGCTCTGGAACAAGGGCGTGGTCGTGCAGAACGAGGCGATGTTCCACCGCGGCGACCCGGTCGGCCGGCCCGACGAGCGCGACCTCCCCGGGCTCAAGCACCGGTCCCTGCTCGGGTACGACGCCGAGCGTGACGACTGGGCCATCACCACCGACGGCGAGGTGATCCGACGCTACCGACCCTCCGAGATGCGGCTCCTCGTGCATTGGAGCGCGGAGGTCTTCGCCGACAGGGACGAGGTGAAGAAGAACATGGACCATTCCGACGACCTCACGCACGACGTCGTCTGCGATCGATTGCTGGCCGACATGCGGTCGAAGGGCGTCGACGTCGCCGAACCGTCGGACCCGATGCACGATTCCGACTTCATCCGCGCGCTGATCGCCACCTACACGATCGCACCGTCCACCGACTGGCTCACGCCGGCGATGGCGTGACCGGTACCAGGAGCGTTGAGCATGCGTGACCCGGCCGAGCTGTTCGATCTCGCCGGCAAGGTGGTGATCGTCACCGGATCGACGAAGGGCATCGGCCGGGCGATGGTCGAGGGGATCGCCCGGGCCGGCGCCTCCGTCGTGGTGAGCAGTCGCAAGCAGGAGCTCTGTGACGAGGTGGCCAAGGAGATCGCAGCCGCGACCGACGCCGAGGTGCTCGGGCTCGCGTGCCACGTCGGCGAATGGGACGCGATCCCGGGCTTCGTCGAGGGCGTGCTGTCACGATTCGGTCGTATCGACGGCCTGGTGAACAACGCCGGTATCAATCCCGCGCGCATCGGTCCCGCCGACATGACGCTCGACTACTGGCGCAAGGTGTTCTCGGTGAACGTCGAAGGGCCGCTGCGGCTGGGCCAGTGCGTGTTCCCGATCATGCGCGACGCGGGTGGTGGGAGCATCGTGAACATCGGCACGATGGCGGCGTACTCGGGCGGTGCGAACATCTGCGCGTACGGATCGTCGAAGGCAGCGCTCTTGAACCTCACCAAGAGCATGGCGATGGACTGGGCGCAATCGAACGTGCGCGTCAACATGCTCTCGCCCGGTCCGTTCATGAGCGAGATGATGGAAGGTGGCGCGAAGACCCAGCCCGGCTTCCTCGAGTTGGTCGCCGGTGGGACCTTCATGAAGCGGATCGCCGATCCCCAGGAGATCGTCGGTCCGGTCTGCTATCTGATCAGCGACGCGTCGTCGTTCGTCACGGGTGACGACCTCTCGGTCTCCGGCGGAATGATGAAATGAAGGGAAACGACATGATCGAACCCGCGGCGATCCAGGATCTGGTGAGTCGGTGGTGGTTCAACTACGACGAAGGCAACTTCAAGGTCCTGGAGGACCTGTTGACCGACGACGTCCACTTCTCGTGCCGAACCGACAGCGGCGCGACCGACTACGAGGAGTTCGTGCGTGCCGACTACGCAGGTCGTGACGAGGTGATGACGTGGCAGACGGATCACCGGATCCACAGCCCGTACCCGCTCCGTCACCACGGCACCAACGTGCACGTGGTGGAACAGCGCGGGAGCGAGGCGACGTTCGCGTCGTACATCTTCGTCTCGCAGATCGTCGGTGGTGTCTCGCCGCTTTCGACGGGGATCGTGAACGGGAGGGTTCGCGTCGAAGGCGGCGCGTTGCGCATCGCCGAGCTCGAGGTGGTGCTCGACACGATCGAATCGAAGCCGTTCAACGAACGGTGAGCACGTCACCGCCCCTCACCGAGAAGGCGCGCACGACGCGCGCCGCATTGGTGGAGTCGGCCTCCTCCCTGTTCATCGAGCAGGGATACGGCGCGGTCACCGTGCGCGATCTCGCGCGGCGCACGCAGGTCACCAGCGGCGCGATCTACGGCCACTTCCGGAACAAGGCCGACCTCCTGGTCGCAGCCATCGCGCAGCACATCGCGGAAGACCTCTACCTGCCACCCAACGGAGGTTCAGGGCTCCGCTCCTACATGCAGCGGCAATGGCGTTCGTACCGCTCCCGGGCAGGACTGCGCGCGCTCCTGGTCGAAGGTGCCGCAGCGGCCCGGGTCGATCCCGACATCCGGCGGCAGCTCAACGAGTTGCAGTCGGCCACGCTCGACGAGTGGAAGGTGATCTACCACCAGATCCAGGAGCGCGAGGGACTCGATCCCGCGGTCGACATGGACGCCGTGCTGGTCATGCTCTGGGCGACCGAGCTGGGACTCGGTGTGCTCGAGTCATGGGACGTCGAGCTGCCGAAGCCCGCGACGTGGGCCCGCCTCGTCGACCGGATCCTCGGATCGTTGGAGGCGCCCGCTCCGGGAGCCGGTTCGTGACGAGGTGTTCGCGGCCAGGGGATTGGGGATCGGGGGGCCGACGCGCCGGAGGGTGTTGCGGTCGGTGTGGTGGAAGACGTCGTCGCGGCCCGGAATCTGCAGGAGCGCGTCGTCCTCGTAGAACCACATGTCATCCGGATTGATGGTCACGTGGATCCGGCAACTGAGCGTGCGGAACGACGCGTCGAGGAACGGGTTCGACGAGATGCCGTCGATCTCGCTGCCGCCGGTCGCGGTGACCTCGAAGTCGGTGGCGTCGGCGGTCGCCGGTCCCGACGCGAGCACCGTCTGGCCGCGCGGGATGCTGAGGGTCATCGTGACCGTGTTCGTCGCGGGTTCCCAGAGCCAGTAGCCGACCTGGTCGTGGAGGGTCTCGACCTCGCCGGGCTTCACGATGTGGGTGTGGTATCGGAGTCCGTAGAACAGCTGCGGGCCGTTCGTCTGGCGGTCGATGGGTTGGAGCTCGTAGTGCTCGAAGTACGGGTTGCGTTCGAGGCCCCACGCGGCGGGGTGTTCGTCGATACCGTCGGCGCCTTCGAAGACACCGGCCATCGGCCGCAGTGGCCCGAGGTTCGCGAGCGTGTCGTTGTCGCCGTCGGGCTCGGTGTAGAGGTCGTCGCCGTAGTCGTGCGCGTTGGTCATCGTTCGAGTCGCTCCTCGAGAGGTATCCGCCATTGCGCGGCGAGCGCGGGATGGCCGGCGACGGCACGGACGCGGTCGGGGTCGTCGAGGTGCACGTCGCTCATCGCGAGGTGGGCGTCGTGAACGCTCACTCCCGCCGGATCCTGCTCGATCACCTCGATGGGTCCGGCAGCGGCGACCTCCCCGGGCTGCAGCACGCGTAGATACCAGCCGGTGCGGCCCGACCTCCGCAAGCGGGCCTGGATGTCGGCGCGCTCTCGGTAGAGCGCGAGCTTGAAGCACGGCCAACGGGGTTGGCACACCTGGAGCAGGGCATTCCCCCAGGACCAGACGTCGCCGATCAGCACCTGCTCCTCGAGCACCCCGACGGTGCTGACGTTCTCGCCGAACGGGGCCGGGCCGAGGGTCTCGTCGAGCTCACGACTCCAGGTCGGGAGATGTTCCGACGGGTAGGCGTACACCGCCTTGTCGACACCCCCGTGCACGCTGAGGTCGGCTTGACCGTCGCCCGACAGGTTCACCTCGGACAGCCAGAGGACCGCGGTCGCGGGGACGGCCGTCTTGCGGATGCCGCTCCAGATGGCGTCGCCCCTGACGGTGGCGAGCGGCGTGGGTGCGCCGACGTTCACCACCGCGATCTCGATCACCGCGACCGGGACCCGAGGTCGGCGGCTCGGAGCAGCGCGTCGAGGTGCTCGGTGGACCACGGGTCGCCGGCGCGTGCGCTGTTGATGCCGACGGCGTCGGCACCGACGTCGCGCCATCGGGCCAGACGATCGGGTAGCCGAGCCTCCTGCTCGGGGGGCGACCAGACCTGGCCCTCGAGCCCGAGCGAGTCGGGATCACGACCGGCCGCGGCGGCCGCCGCGCGCACTTCGAGCCACGCCGGTTCGAAGCCGCGGCCGGGTTGGACCGCGGGCTCCGGGAGCCATCCGTCGGCGAGGCGCCCGACGCGCGCCACGGCCCGGCTGTCGGTGCCGCACCCGATCCAGATCGGAACCGGTGCCGGCGGCAGCGGCGCGAGGCCAGCGGCATCGACCACTTCCGTTGCGCCGGCGTGATCGACGCTCGGCTCGGTCCACAGTCGGCGCAGCAGCGGAATCTGCTCCTCCATGCGCGCCGCACGGCCACGGAAGTCGACGCCGAGTGCCTGGTACTCGACGTCGTTCCACCCGATTCCCACGCCGAGGCGGATGCGGCCGGGTGCGAGGAGGGCGAGCGTGGCGACCTGCTTGGCCACCAGCGCGGTCTGGCGCTGCGGCAACACCAGGACATCGGTCACCAGCTCGAGCCTGCACGCGCGGGCGGCGTAGGCGAACAACACCAGCGGCTCGAGGAATGGATCGTGGGAGTTGTAGTACCCCGTCCACTCCGGTCGGTTGCTGACGTCGGCGCCGAGGACGTGGTCGTAGATGAGCAGGTGGTCGTAACCGGCGTCCTCGAGCCGTTGGACCAGTGCCACGACCTCGTCCGGATCGACTCGCCCGAACATGCCCTGTGGGAAGACGGCTCCGAGTCGCATCGTCGCTCCGCTCTAGGATCGCCCGGCGTCGAGGGAGAGCACTGTATGACGCACTGGGAAGACGTTCTCGCGGTTCGCGAGGTCATCGACCGCTACGGCCTCGGCATCGACCGACGCGACTGGGACCTCGTGCGCAGCTGCTTCACCGCCGACTGCACGGCCGACTTCGGGCGACCGGGTCGGTGGCAGGAGCGCGAGCCGTTGATCGCGTGGCTCGACGAGATCCACCGCGACGTCGGACCGACCATGCACCGGTTGACCAACCACCGGGTCGACGTCGACGGTGACGCCGCCACGGCCACGTCGTACCTCGACGCGCTGTTGCACGTCGAGCATCGGGGTCACGACCTGCTGCACGTGGTCGCGACGTACGCCGACGAGCTCGTGCGCACCGACGAAGGGTGGAAGATCGCGGCGCGGCGCGTCGACGACTTCCTCTGGCGACGCGAGTCGACGACGAGCTGAGGGCGCGCCGCGCGTTCAGGACTCGTCGGCGAAGGTGGGGATGACCCGGGGCAGGTCAAAGGTGGTGCGGATGCCGGGCGGTGCGGCGCATACCGCCGCAATGGCGTTGACCGCGGGATGCGCGGTGAAGCCGGGGGAGACCTGCGGATAGCGCTCCGGCTCCACCGGGAACCGGATCTCGACGTCGAGCGGGGTGTCGCCGTCGACCTGCACGCGCCAGCCCGTCTCGCGGAGGTCCCAGGCCGGCTCGAGGTCGGTGGTGACGTACCAGTTCGCCTGGAAGCGCAGCAGCGGCTTCCCGTGACGGAGCGCGGTCGCGATCGGGCGCTGCGCGGCGACGGTCCCGGCCTTGACCGTGCCGGCGGCGATCTCGATGTCGCGCGTGGCCACGGCGACCTCGCCGCCGGGTTCGATGGAATCGATCGGCAGACCGATCGCGTCGGCGAGCACCGACAGTGACGGACCGAATGACTGGGCGATGTGGCCGAAGCGACGGAGGTCGAACTTCGCCGGGTCGCGGCCGAAGCCCATCAACTGGAACAGCATCTCGGGCGAGTTGCGCGACGACATGTCGGCGAACTCGTCGATCTGCAACTGATCGAGGCGGCGCGCCATCGACAGCAGCGTGAGGGGGAGTGCCTCCGAGATGAACCCGGGGCTGCTGCCGGTGGAAGAGATCGAGGTGCCGCCCGCCGCGCACGCGTCCTCGACTCGGGCGCGGACGTCGGGGTCAATGCTCGCGGGCCGGTGGAACTCGCCGCGCGTCGTCACGATGTTGGCGCCCGACTCGAGGATGCGGCACACGTCGTCGAAGTCGCAACCCTGCGGCATGTACAGGACGCAGTCGGCGCCGAGGGCAACGATGTCGTCGATCGAGTTCGTCGCGACCACGCCGCTGGTGCCCACGCCGGCGAGCTCGCCGGCGTCCTTGCCGGCTTTGTCGGGCGAATGCACGTAGAGCCCGACGAGGTCGAGGTCGGGGTGCTCGATCACCGCGCGCAATGACTTGGTGCCGATGTTGCCGGTCGCCCACTGGACGATGCGATATCGCGGCGCAGTCATGCGTCGACGGGCGTGTACTCGATGTGGAGCTGGTGGAGACCGCGGAGAACCCAGGTCGGCTCGTACTCGAACCGCCGGTTGTCGGCCGGGCCGTGGTGCTCCTCGGAGAGGCGGATGTCGTGCATGCGGTCGAGGATGCGCTCGAGGCTGATGCGGCCTTCGGCGCGCGCCAGCGGCGCGCCGGGGCAGGAGTGGATGCCGCGTCCGAACGCGATGTGCTCCTTGGTGTTCGGCCGGTCGACCCTGAACTCGGCTGGGCACTCGAAGCGCCGCGGATCGCGGTTGGCGGCACCGTTGAGCAGCATCACCGGTGTCCCCGCCGGGATGTCGACGCCACCGATCGTCGTCGCCCGACGGGCCAGGCGGAAGTCGGCCTTCACCGGGCTCTCGATCCGCAGCGCCTCCTCGATGAAGTCGGGAATGCGGTCACGATGGGCGCGCAGCTCGTCCTGGAGCTCGGGGTACTCGGCGAGGTACTTCAGCGCGGTGGCGAGCAACCGGGCCGTCGTCTCCTGGCCGGCCGCGAACAGGAACGTCGCGCTGCGCACGACCGACAACACGTCGGGCGTGGAACCGTCGGGGAACTTGGCCAGCGCGAGATCGGTGAGGACGTCGGCGCGCGGCTCGCGGCGACGGTCCTCGATGTACTCGGCGAAGTAGCCGTCGAGCCATTCCAGCGCGTTGAGCTCCTGGTGTTCGTCGCCGGCGCCGAGCTCACCCACGTTGCCGTTCAGCAGACCGAACCCCTCGCGGAAGCGCTGGTGGTCGGACTCGGGCACGCCCAGGAGATCGGCCACGACCAGCATGGCGAACGGCTGGGTGTACGCGGAGATGAATTCGCAGCGACCCAAGCCCACGATCTCGTCGAGCTGCTGATCCGCGAGGCGCCACATGAACTCCTCGTTCTCGCTCAGGCGCTTCGGCGTGATGAGGCGCATGAGCAGCGCCCGCTCCCGGGTGTGGTCCGGCGGGTCCATCGTGACCATGTGCTCGTTCATCGGGAGCTGGTGGCGATTCGTGTCGATGATCTCGCTCACGTCGTCGCCCACGAGCGGCACCGGGAACTGGGCGAACGGTCCGATCACGGAGTTGCACGACGAGAAGGTGTCGGGGTCGCGGTAGATGTCGCTGGCCTCTTCGAGCCCCGAGATGGCCAACACGCCGTAGTGCGCGGTCGGGGTGACCGGGCACTTCGAGCGCAGGTGCTCGAAGTATGGGTACGGGTCCTCGAGCAGTGAGGCGTCGGTGAAGAAGTCGACCTGGTCGAAGTCAGCCATCAGATGTACATGCCTCCGTTGACGCCGATGATCTGTCCGGTGATGTAGCTACCGTCGTCGGAGCAGAGGAACGAGCAGGCACCGGCGATGTCGTCCGGCGTTCCCGCGCGTCCGAGCGGCACCACGGCCGCCATCTTCTCGACGCTGACGAGCCCCTTGGCCTCGGCGCCGCGCGCCATGGGCGTGTCGACCAGAGACGGCGGAATCGTGTTCACCGTGATGCCCTGGCCGGCGAGCTCGCGCGCCAACGCCTTGGTGAGGCCGATCACGCCGCCCTTCGACGCGGAGTAGTGCGTCATGTGCGGCGCACCCGACTGGGCGCTCGACGACGAGATCGTGACGATGCGACCCCACCCGGCGGCGACCATGTCGGGGAGCGCGGCCTGGATGCACGTGAAGGTCCCGGTGAGGTTCACCGCGAGGATCCGGTTCCACGTCTCCGGGGTGATGTCCCCGATCGCGTCGAACGACTCGATGCCGGCCGACGTCACCACGATGCCGACCGGGCCGAGCTCGGCGCGGACCCGCTCGAGGGTGTCGGCCGCGGCGGACCACTCGGCGACGTCGATCTCGAACGCTTGGGCCGTGGCACCGCTCGCCCGGAGGTCGGCGGCGGCACTCTCCGCGGCCTGGCCGTCGCGGTCGAGGAGCGCGACGTGATGTCCGTCGGCGGTGAAACGTCGTGCGACGCCGAGGCCGATTCCCGACGCGGCTCCGGTCACCACTGCCACCCGGCTCGTCATCGCGTTACGTTCCTCCGGTTACGGTGTGCTGAGCAGTCGCACAGCATTCTCGGGCAGATGCCTAGCACGATGCCCCAACCCCTGACAAAAAGGTCGTGATCGTGACCGCAACCCGGCGCCTCGGCGCCCCGGACTCGAAGACCCGGTCGCAGCTGCTCGACGCGGCGGAACAGCTGATGGTCCGGGAGGGCTACGCCGCGGTCACGTCGAGGCGGGTCGCCGCCGAAGCGGGCATCAAGCCGCAACTCGTGCACTACTACTTCCGGAGCATGGACGACCTCTTCCTCGAGGTCTACCGCCGCCGCGCCACTGCAGGGCTCGATCAGTTCACACGCGCCATGGAGGTGCACCGCTCACTGCGTACGGTCTGGCGCTTCGGCACCGACCTCGGCGGCGCGACCCTGAACATCGAGTTCGTCGCCCTGGCCAATCACCGCAAGGCCATCCGCGACGAGATCGCGTTGTACGCGCAGCGATTCCGCGAGCTGCAGCTCGAGGCGATCGCGGCGATCCTCCGCGACCACGGCGTCCCGGCCGACGTCTGCCCGCCCGTCGTCGTGCTGCTGGCGATCACCGGTGTCACCCAGGTGATGGCGCTCGAGACGGCGCTGGGGGTGACCGCGGGCCACTCGGAGGTGACCGAGTTCGTCGAGGCCTGGATCGACGACGGCGAGCGCGACCTCGCGCGCGGGATCCCGGTCAGTCTCCGCGCTCCGGAGGGGTCCGCAGGCGTCGCATCCGCGCGGTGAGCCACGCGCCCGACACCATCACTGCGATCGCCAGCGGCTGGAAGAGCTCTTCGACGGGGACGCCGGCGATGTGGGCGAGGGTCATCCCTGGACGAAGTCGAGGCCCGAGGCCTTGGCGATCTCGAGCTGCTCGGCGCCAGGGCGGTGGCCGTCGCCACCGGGCTCGTCGTGCCAGATCCACCAGCTGTACGGCTCGTCCTGCGGGTAGCCGTCGGGGGAGTCCTCCCACTTCTCCTGCCGTCCGAGCGCGGTGATGTCGAGGTAGTTCCAGGTGTTGCCCATCTGCTCGTCGCCGCGAGCGTCGATGAAGTAGGTGCGGTAGATGTCGTCGCCGTCGCGGATGAACGCGTTGGTGCCGTGCCACTGGTCGACACCGAAGTCGGCATCGAAGTCGTCGAGCATCGTGTACCAGGGCATCTCCCAGCCCATGCGCGCCTTGACGCGCTCGATGTCGGGCTGCGGTGCACGTGACGCGAACACGAGCGTGGTGTCGCGCGCGTTCAGGTGCGCGACGTGCGCGACCTGGTCGGCCACCATCGAGCAGCCGACGCACGCGTGGTCGGGCCAGCCGTGCACGCCGGCCTCGAGGAACGCGCGGTACACGATCAGCTGCGTGCGACCTTCGAACAGGTCGAGCAGGCTGGCCTCGCCGTCGGGCCCTGCGAAGCGGTATTCCTTCTCCACCGCGAGCCACGGCATCCGCCGGCGCTCGGCGGCGAGCGCGTCGCGGGCCCGGGTGAACTCCTTCTCCTTCACCAGCATCTCTGCCAGCGCGGCATCCCACTCCTGGGCCGACACGATCGGGGGCGTCTTCATGAGAGGTCCTTTCAGTTGGCGGGGCCGAGGACCCGGGGGAGGTCCTGGTCGAGCTTCTGCTTCCAGCCGTCGTCGAAGCCGGCGCGCTCGGGCGCGGGCGGCTCGTCCCAGCCGTCGTGACGTACGCGCAGGCGCGTCCCTTCGGGCTCGGGGAACAGCTCGAACGACACCTCGGTGTCGCCGAACACGCCCGACCACCGGCAGCGCAGCAACCTCGGCTCGTCGATCTCCAGCACCTCGCCCTGGATCGTGCCGATCTCGGCGGCGCCGGTCTCGAGCTCGAAGTTGCGGCCGACCTCGGGGGCGAAGTCGTTGGGCATGAGCCACGCCGCCAGCTCGTCGGGGTCGACCAGCGCGCGCCACACCCGCTCGGGGGAGTGCGGGTAGACGGCTTCGTGCTCGATGACACGCGGGTGACTCACGGGTTCTCCTCCAGGTGGCGACCGAGACGGTCCAGACGGTGTTCCCAGAACCGGTCGAGCGTGTGCATCCACTTCCGCACCTCGTCGAGGCGCTCCGGGTGGAGGTGGTAGCGGCGTTCACGCCCGTGCCGCTGCTCGCTGACGAGCCCGACGCTGCGCAGGACGGCGAGATGCTGCGAGACCGCGGGGCGGCTCACGGTGACCACGGCGGCGAGCTCACGCACGGGCGCGTCGCCGCGGGCGAGCGCGGTGACGAGCTGGCGGCGCACCGGATGGGCGATGGCGCCGAACGCGTCGGCGATGGGGGGCGCACCGGCCGGGGACATGCCTCCATAATAGGTAAGGAGAATCTAACCTGTCAAGCCGTTTCCCCTGGCGGCGCCTTGCGTCTGCGGGCGCGACGCGGCACGATCCGCCGACCGTCGCGACCACGAGGCCCGCTGCATGACACCCTCCACCGACAACGACCCTCGCTTCGATCCCGAGGCCGTCCGCGAGAAGTACCGGGAAGAGCGCGCCAAGCGCATGACCGAGGACCGCGGGGTCCTCTACGACCTGACCGACGACGAGCGGTTCGCGGAGTACACCCGCGACCCGTACACGCCGTTCACCGAGCGCGACCCGGTGACCGAGGACGTCGACGTGGCGATCATCGGCGCGGGGATGTCGGGTGTGGTCGTGGGGGCCAAGCTGCGCGACGCCGGCCTGCGCAAGGATCGTGCTGATCGACAAGGCCGGCGGCATCGGGGGCACGTGGTACTGGAACCGGTACCCGGGCGTGATGTGCGACGTCGAGTCGTACATCTACATGCCGATGCTCGAGGAGATGAACTACGTCCCCACGACGCGGTACGCGTTCGGTGACGAGATCCGTCGGCACCTCGACGCGATCGCGACGAAGTACGGGCTGGTCGACGACGCGTTGTTCCACACCGGCGTCGAGACGAGCGAGTGGGACGAGAGCACCTCGCGCTGGGTGATCCGCACCGACCGCGGCGACGAGGTCCGGGCGCGCTACCTCATCGTGGCGCCCGGCATCCTCAACCTCATGAAGCTGCCCGCGATCCCGGGCATGGACGACTTCGAGGGCAAGGCGTTCCACACCGCCCGGTGGGACTACGAGTACACCGGCGGCGGTCCCGACGATCCGCACCTCTCCAAGCTGGCCGACAAGGTCGTCGGTGTCGTCGGCGTGGGTGCGAGCGGCATCCAGGCGGTGCCGCCGCTCGCGGAGTCGGCGAAGCACGTCTACGTGTTCCAGCGCACGCCGTCGGCCATCGGTGAGCGCGGCAACCGACCCACCGACGAGGAGTTCGTGCGAGCACCTGAGGCCCGGGTGGCAGAAGGCAGCGGATGGAGAACTTCAGCGCCATGATGATCGGGCGTCCGGTCGACACCGACCTCGTCGACGACGGGTGGACGCTGCACACCGCGCGGCTGAACAACCCGGTCATCGAACCGGGGACTGCACCCCGAGGACATCGCCGCGCAGGTCGAGGCGTTCGACTACGAGGTGATGGAGGAGCACCGCACGCGGATCGACGAGATCGTCGCCGATCCCGCGGTGGCGGAGATGCTCAAGCCGTACTACCGCTACGGCTGCAAGCGGCCCTGCTTCCACGACGAGTACCTCGCCGCGTTCAACAACCCCAACGTCACGCTGGTCGACTGCCCGGGAGGGGTCACGCGGATCACGCCGCACGGCGCGATCGCCAACGGCACCGAGTACGAGCTCGACTGCATCGTCTTCGCCACCGGCTTCGAGGCCGAGCTCACGCCGTTCCCGCGACGCGCCGGTCACACCATCATCGGCCGCGACGGCATCACGATGGAGGAGAAGTGGAAGGACGGCGTCATCAGCCTGCACGGCATGACGACGCACGGCTTCCCGAACATGTTCATCATGCCGGCACCCGGCCAGCAGGCCGTCACGACCCACAACTTCACCCACCTCATGGTCGTCGGCGCCGAGCACATCGCGGCGACCGTCGGGCATGCTCGAGGCCCGTGGCGTGAAGGTGTTCGACGTGACCGAGCAGGCCGAGCAGGAGCTGGACCGACATCATCCTCAGCACCTGGCGCGACAACAGCGCGTTCATGGCCGCGTGCACGCCGTCGCGGCTGAACTTCGAAGGCAACCCCAGCATGCTGAACCCGCGGAGCGGTGCGTACGGCGGTGGGTACGGCGACTTCTTCGGCTACCAGGATCTCCTGGCCGAGTGGCGCGCGCAGTGGTGAGTTCCCCGGGTGGGAGCTCGTCGAGGGGGCGACGAGTCGTGAGCGTCGCCGTCGTCACCGGGGGAGCGGTGGGCATCGGCGCGGCGATCGCCGAGGAGCTCGGCCGCCAGGGTGTGTTCGTCGTCACCGTCGACCCGGGCGTCGCGGTCGACGGCACGCCCCAGAGCGGCGGCGGAGCGCGGATGCCGAGCGTTCCACCGCGCAACGCATCGTCGACGCCGGTGGACAGGCCCGGGCGTCGAACATCTCGGTGACCGACGGTGATGCGGTCCGTGAGCTCTTCGCGGGACTCGTCGACGAGTTCGGCGCGCTCGACGCGGTCGTGAACGTCGCTGGCATCAGCCGCCCTACCGGGTTCGCCACCGGCGCCGAGAACGACTGGCGCGCCGTGCTCGACGTGCACCTCAACGGGTACCTCAACGTGCTGCGCGCTGCGCTGCCGATCATGACGGCTGCCGGTCGCGGCCGCATCCTCGGTGTCACGTCGGGATCGGGGTGGCGCGCCGCCGACGCCGGTGCGTACAGCTGCGCGAAGCGCACGGTCGCTGCGCTCACCTGGCAGATCGGCCAGCGCGGCACCCGACGGCGTGACCGTCAACGCGCTCTCGCCCATCGCGGCGACCCGCATGGTGACGTCGGCGCTGTCACGGCAGGCCGACGACGGCAACCGCACGGGCAAGTCGGCCGCGTCGGGCGGAGTGGCGCTCGGGCGCGTTGCCGCCGCCCGAGGTCCTCGGCCCGGTCGGCGCGTACCTCGCGGGCGAGGAGTTCTCGTCGTGGTCGCGCGGGCAGATCATGTTCTCCAACGGCGCCGAGGTCGCGTGGGTGGTGCCGCCGCGGCTGCTCGAGGTGGCGCGCACCGCCGACGTCCCCTCGATGCCGCGGGCTGCTCGAGGCAGTGGTCCCGGCCGTGCTCGCGCCCGCCGAGGCCGCGCAGGCCACCAACGGTGGGGGAGTACCCCGGCTCGGGAGTGCGTTCGACGCGCGCCGCGGACGCGACGCCCGCCGCCACGGTGGCGCGCTGCGTCGTCGTCACCGACGTCCCCGCGTGGGGTGCTGCGCTCACCGACGCGCTCACCGCGGCGTGGTGCGTCGGAGTGCGTGAGCGTCGGTGACGATCCCGCGACCGGGTTCGACGCGGCGGCGCAACAGCTCGCCGGTGTCGCGGGCGACGGCCGTCGACGCGGTCGTGGTCGCCCTCGCCGGCAACGAGGCGGCACCGGCTGCCGCCGACTTGCCGGGTTGGCAGCGGGTCCTCGACGAGCACACCGGGATCACCGACCTCGATCGCCACCGACGCCGCCTGGGTCCGCGCCGTGTCCGACCATTCCTCGGCGACCGATCGTCCGGTCCGCGTGGTCACCGTCGTCGACGCCACGACCGCGGGTGGGCGGAGCCGTGCCCAGGCTGCCGCGCAGCTCGCCCGGGCTGCCCACGGCGCGACCTCCGATCGCGTCGACGCGTTCGTGGTCGGCGTGGAGAGCGCCGAGCCCTCGGCACTGCACACGACCGCCGAGCTCGTGGCCCACCTCGTGAGCAGCGACGCCGGTTCGTTGTCGGGCGCGGAGCTCGTCGCCGACGCGGACTGGTTCGGTCTGCGCAGCCATCCGAGCCCGGGCGGGACGCTCTCGTTCGGAGGTCCGGCCATCCCCGACCTGGCTCGACGGCGCGCTCCGCGACATCGTGACCGGTAGTGCGGGTTCGTAGCGACACCCAGGAGGAGCGATGTCCGCACCCATCGCACGCATCGTCGACGCGCACATCCACCTGTGGGATCCGGCGCGCGCCGACTGGTACCCCTATCTCGCCGGCCAGCGGGAGCTGGACATGGGCGACGTGTCGGGGATGTGCAGGCTGTACGACCAGCCGACGTACTTCTCGGAGTCGGCGAACTGGAACGTCGAGAAGTTCGTGCACGTGGCAGCGGCGACCGCGCCCTACTCGGCCGACGAGACCCGCGAGCTCGAGGAGATGGCCGACGCGACCGGGCATCCGGACGCCATCGTCGGCGGCATCGTGGTCACCGATCCGATCGCCGACATGGAACGACAGCTCGACGAGCAGATGAAGTCGCCGCGGTTCCGCGGCATCCGGCCGATGGGCGGCGGCATGGGCGTCCCGAGCGCCGACGTCCTACGGGCGCTCGCCGAGCGGGACCTGATCTTCGAGCTGATGGCGCACCCCGACGAGCTCGAGGCCTCGGCCGTGGCGCTGGCCGATCACGGGGACCTCACCGTCGTCGTCGAGCACGCCGGCTGGCCGCGGTCGGACACGCCCGAGGAGTTCGCGCTCTGGAAGCACGGCATCTCGGCGCTGGCGGCGCTCGGCGACAACGTCCACTGCAAGCTGTCCGGATTGGCGATGCCGCTGCACTCGATGGAGGCACCGGTGTTGCGACCGTGGATCGAGCACTGCCTCGACGTCGTTCGGTGTCGACCGCTGCATGTTCGCGAGCAACTTCCCGGTCGACGCGATGCACGGTACGTTCGACGAGCTGTTCTCGGCCTACGACGGCGCCACCGCCGACCTCGACGCCGACGCCGCGCGACAAGCTCTTCGCCGCCAACGCCGAGCGGCTCTACCGCTGCTGAGGCCGGTCCGTCACCACGCGGGACGGGTGTCGTTGGGGATCTCGTCGGTCGTGACCGCCCAGTGGACGCCGTGGGTCGTGGCGGGATCGGAGATGAACGTCGCCGCGCTCTCGACCCGGGCCTCGATGTCCTTCGACCGGAGGTAGCGGGCGGCGGCACCGAGGTCTTCGACCTGCAGCGTGACCGAGAACAGGCCGTGGTGGTTGGCCTCGAGGTAATCGGCGATCGGCGTGCCCGACTCGAGTGGCTCGGCCAGCTCCACCACGTCGTCGTGGCCCACCGCCACGAAGATGCTGCGGGTCTTGAGGAGATCGTTCTGGCCCTCGTGGAGCACGGTCCCGCCGATCACGTCGACGTACATCTTCCGGGCGTGGTCGAGGTCGCGGGTGCCGAGGGTGAAGTGCGACTGTTTGCGGATGTGCAACGGGTGCGTGTCATGCCACCACGTGGAGCGGTACGAGACATGGAGACGCGGATCGAAGATGAACTCGGTCGGCACCATGAACTCCAACTGCGTGAGGGTGGAGTTCGGGTGCGTGAAGATCGGCCGGTCCTCGGGTTCGTCCGCCGCGTGCTCGAGCCGCCCGCCGAGCAGTCCGAGGAGCTCGACGTCGGCGGCTTCGAGCCGGTCGCGCAGCTCGGTGAGCCCCTCGACGTCGTCGACGTACCAGGCGATGGAGTGCCACTGCCGGCCCCAGCGCTTGTAGAACCGGCCGAGCGGCACGGTGTCCCACCCGTCGAGGTCGAAGGTGGGTTGCATCGGCTCGATGCACAGGTTGCCGATGCCGACCAACGACGCGATGCGCCGCAGCTCCGGGGAGACGTTGTTCGTCACCCACCGATTCACGCTGAAGACGTCCTCGTACCAGGCGTCGAGCGCCTCGATGTCGTCGCTCATGTGGATGACGTGGAAGTTCCGGCCGATGGTGAACACGTCCGGCAGTCTGCCGCCCGAAATAGGACTGAGACCAATTCCGTCTCCGCCGGCTGCGGCGGGCTACGAGGTGAGGTCGGTCTCGATCCACTGGTGGTTCGACGGCTTGCAGTCGAAGGCGCCCGCCTTGCTCGGGTACTCACGGTTGTACTTGCTGCCGTCGAAGTTCAGGATCATGAAGCACGCGGTGCTGATCTTCGCTCCCGGGTCCATCTCGCCCCACATGCCGCCGGCGTCGAACTTGTGGGTGTCCTGCAGCGCGGTGAGCAGGTTGGCGCGGGTCAGGCCGTTCACACCCTGCGCCTTCACGACGCTCTCGGCGACCTGCTGGAACAACATGGTCGAGACCCAGCCCCACACCGCGAAGCCGTTGATGTTGTCCTTGCCCACGTACTTCACGAAGGACGCAAGCATCGGGTTCGACTTGGTCTCGGTGAAGGGCAGGAAGTTCATGACGATCTTGGTGTTCGCCATCGCGTCACCCGCCTGCGCGGTCTTGTTGTCGTAGCACTGGATCTGGCACGTCCACACGAACTTCGGATCGGTCAGGCCCTGGAGCTGCGCTTCCTGGCGCATCGAGATCACGTTGTCGACCGGTGTTCCGGTCAGGTTGTAGCTGTCGCCGTCGTTCTTCATCTGCTGGATGACCGGGGTGTATGCGGTCTGCGGGCTGCTGCTGCTCATCGGGATGGTGTCGGTGATATTGATCCCCGCCTTCTTCGCGAGCAGACCGAGCACCGAGGTCGAGGCCGCGGTCGCCTTGGAGTCGGCGCTGACGATGAGCGGCCCCTTGAGGCTCTTGCCGTACTGCTTCACGTAGTACTGCGAATCACCGATCTGGCCCTGGTACCGCTGCGGGACCTGGCCGACCGTGGTGCAGTCGATCTGGCTGCCGGAGATCGGGAAGGTCATGGGATTGCACGACTGGACGTCGCCGCTCGTCACCGCAGGCATGCTGGGGAGTCCCGTCACCTGGCCCGCCTGGTCTTTGCAGTTCGTCACGTCGTCGAGGCTCGAAGTGAGGAACGTCGCGTTGCCGACCATGGCGAAGTCGTTCTGGCAGGACGTGATGAAGCCGTTGCGCGCGTCGTTCGGGTTCAGCTTGGAGTCGATGAAGTCGAGGACGAGCTTCCGGCCGGCGATGCCGCCGTTGGCGTTGATGTACTTGACCGCGCCTCGGGCGCCGTCGACCCCGCCCTTGAAGAGCCCGGGCGCGATCGCGTTGTCGACGTCGGCGACCTGCGCGATGTGGATCTCCTTGGCCGTGACCCCGACCTCCGTCGCCGTGGGCTTGGCGTCGGCGGCGCCGCCGGTGGTCGGCACCAGCGCGACCCCGACCGCAACAACGGTCAGAGCGATCAGCGCGCGAGCCACGCGGGTCGGGTACGAGTGCTTCCGCAAGGTTCCCCCTCGGTTCCGGGCACCGGCGGCCGGAGCACGGCCCACCGGTTCGTGGTCGTCAAGATGTCAGACATTTACCCGCTCGTCAAGATGTCCGACCTTTTGCCGCCCGTCACCTCCGGAAGCGGCGGGCGATGCCTCGCCGGCGGCTCGCGATCTGCGCGCGCCGGTCCTCGGCCGAGAAACGCGGCGTCTCCGCCGGCAGGTGCTCGAGCACCTCGGTCACCTTCACCACCGTCGAGGTCGGCGTGGGCGCACTGTCCGGTCGAACCCAGCGGTACGTCACGAGACCGTCTGCGTACCCGCAGGCGTCGATCCAGTTCTGG
Organism: uncultured Actinomycetes bacterium; assembly: GCA_963725775.1. GTDB lineage: Bacteria > Actinomycetota > Acidimicrobiia > IMCC26256 > DASPTH01 > DASUAS01. The sequence continues at coordinate 2,736,674 of CAVRZT010000001.1, read as the reverse complement.
ACACCGGGGTCCTCGTGTGACAGCACGATGCGGAACTTGCCGTCGGCATCGATGTGGACCTGCTGGTCGTTGAGGCTGGTGACGCGGTTGGCGGCGTCCGGTGGCTCGAACCAGCCGATGCTGTACACCTGGTACGACCAGTAGGTCGCCGCAGGCGGGTCGCATTCGATGACGAGCGCCTCGTCGGGCGCGATCCGCCAGTACGCGCCTCCGGTCAGCATGTTCTCGGCCGCGCCCTCGGCGCGGCGGGGTGGGGTGGTCTCGTTGGCCGGCATGTGGTCGCGCATGGCGGTCGAGTAGGTGTTCCAGAGCGGCGCGCTGGCCTCGATCCAGGTCGCGGCTCGGTCGAGCTGGCCTGCGACCGCTTCGGGCGTGAGCGGTGCCGGTGGAGGTACGTCACCGTCGATCACCTCGATGGTGAGGTCGACGATGGCGTCGTGCTCCCAGTCGGCCACGAACTCGCGGAATTGCAGATAGCCGTCGTCGCCGTCGATCGGCAGCCAGTTCCCCGGCCGCTCCGCACCACCGACGATCAGCTCGAAGTCGCCCTCGGCATCGAGATCGAGGTCCTGGAGGGTGAGCTCGCCGACCACCGCGGTCTTCCCGAGCACGAACTCGCCGTCGTGGGTCGAGATGATCACCTCGCGCAGCCCGGTGGCGTTCCCTGCGACGCGGTACACGAACGCGTCGGTGACGTGCGCGCGTAGATAGTTGTTGTCGACGTTGGTCGCGCCCCACTTCAGGACATCGTCGCCGAACCGGAAGAACGCCGGACGCGCGGGGTCGGAGAACTCGAGGTAGAGCTGCTGGGCGAACATCGAGAGCCGGTTGAGGTAGCGGAATCCCTCGGCCCGCATCCGGGGGTCGTCGGGGAACTCATCGCCGGTGATGCGCTCGCCGAGCGCCTTCATCCGGTCGTGGAAGTCGGCCCAGGCAGCCTCGACCGTCACGCTTCCTCCGCGACGCCGTAGTGCGCCATGTAGTTGGCCGAGAGCTTCCGGGTGTCATCAGGATCGAGCCCGAGCTCGGCGAAGCTGTAGCGGTGCGCGCCGTGGCGGCCCTGCGGTCGCGCGTCGAGCAGCGCGCGCATGCGCGTCTCGGCGTCGGGCGTGAGCTCGATGCCGAGCTGCACGTAGGTGCCGCGCAGCGTGCCGATCGGGTCCTGCATCAGGTCGGCGTAGCGCAGGTCGACGATCCGGTCGTCGGGCACCGCGCCACTTCGTCGCCACTCCATCACCATCTCGAACAGGTAGGGCGACATCGCCGCGGTCTGTGCGATCTCGTCGAAGTCGACGTCATCGCTGCGCATCGAACGCATCGTGGCGAGGAGGCTCGCGAGCGACGGGATGGTCTTGAGCGGATCGCGTGCGTCATGATCACCCGCGCGGTCTGGATAGGCGTCGAACAGCGCCGGCAAGGTTGCGAGGTGCCCAGGGCCCTTCAGCAGCCATCGACCGGGCGTCTTCCACTGCAGGAGCTTCAAAAGCCTCTGATGGAATCGGTAGCCCTGCGCGCCGTCGTTCATCGCCAGCCACCGCTGGTAGTTCGGGATGTTCTGCGTCGAGCCCCAGATCGGCGACGTGAACTCCATCAGCATGCCGATGTGGCACTCGTCGGGCGTCGTCCCGCTGGTCTCGTGCATGGTGAGGAAGTCCGGCGCGATGAGCCCCCACAGCCCCATGTCGGCGCCGGTCTTGGCGCGCCGCGGATCGGTCGCCCGGGTCGCCGCCTCGGGTGGGGGACAGGGGTACTGCAGCTCCCAGGTGAGTGGCGCCCGGAACCGCGCGTCTTCGGCCATGAGCTCGAACGTGATCGTCGTGCCCGAGCGCGCCATCCCGGCGATGAACACCGGTTCCCGGATGACCTCGTCGTCGATCTCGGGGTGCTGTCGGTACGTCTCCTCGATCTGCAGTCGCCCCATCAACGATCGGAGCAGCTCGTTGCGCATCTGCACGCGTCCGAGCAGCGTCAGGTCCGAGACGTTCACGACGTCGTCGAGGAGGATCCGGAACGGTTCGCGCCACGCGTCGTCACCGAAGTCGTCGAGGCCCCCGGTCGCCTGGATCGCGGCCGCGAGCAACGACTCCTCGGAGAGGTCGACGAGCGCGGTGTCCGATCCCGTGTCGCGCCCCATGGTGTTGACCACCGTCACCCAGTCGGGGTGCACTGGAGCCTCCCAACTCATTGCGGCAGCTCCGGCAACGTCCCGAGCGGGTCGATGCGCAGACGCTCGAGGCGGATGCGGGCGATGCGCCACTCGCCGTCCTCGCGCTTGTACTCCTCGCGGTAGTGGCCGTAGCCCTGCAGGCCGACCCTCGTACCGTCCTGCTCGTGCCACTCGACGTAATCGAACATCGCCCAGGTGCCGCGCGCGGTGCCGTCGCCGGTGATCTCGATCTCGGGCATGTGCCCGTGGTGGCAGGTCCGCGCGCCGACGAGCGCGCCACTCACGTTCGTGACGATCTCGGTGCGGCCGGTGTTCACCATGTCGGCCTCGGGGACCTCCATGATGCAGTCGGTCGCGAAGACCAGCCCCCAGTCGTCCCACTGCTTCAGGTCCATGAGGCGGAAGTAGCGGGCCTTGAGCTGCTTGATCGCCTCGATGTCGAGGAGCTGCTGCAGGTCGGTCGGGTCGGTCATGACGCCTCCATGCGGTCGAAGGCGGCGTCCATCGCGGCGCGCCGCTGCTCGTAGATCGGGCGGTACGTACCGTGCGTCAGCACGTAGGGCTCACCGGCTTCGAGGTCGGCGAGGAGGTTGCGGATGGCGTGCTCGGGGGTGGCGAGGTCGCCGTCGCCCATGGTCTGGTGGGCCATCATCGCCTCGACGTCGGCGGGATCGAGGATCGATTCCCCGAGCTCGGTCGGGCGCGCCAGCACGCTGCTCTCGAGGTGGCGGGTCATCATCCCGCCGGGGAAGAGCACCGTCACGCCGATGTCCTCGGGCGCGAGCTCCTCGCGCAGCGACTCGGCGAAGCCCATCACCGCGAACTTGGTCGTCTGGTACCCGGCCAGGCGCACCGACGGCACGAGCACGCTCGACGACGCGGTGAACACGATACGGCGGAAGCCGCTCCCCGCGCGCAACATCGGGAGGAACTCGCGCACGGTGCGGATGGTGCCGAGCACGTTGACGTTGAGCAGCCACTGCCAGTCCTGCTCGGTGAGCTTGTCGGCCGCACCGAACTGCTGCACGCCGACGTTGGAGCACAGCACGTCGCAGCCACCGAGCGTCGTGCGCACGTGCTCGGCCGCCGCGCCCACCGACTCCGCGTCGCCGACGTCGACGCGCGCCGCGGTCGCCGTACCGCCGAGCTCGTCGGCGATCGACGCCGCGGTCGCCGACGCGGCGTCCTCGTCGATGTCGAGCACCGCGACCTTCAAACCCGCGCCCGCGAACATGCGTGCGAGCGCCGCGCCGAGACCGGAGCCGCCGCCCGTGACCACTGCCGTGCGGCCTGCAAGATCCGACATCTTCCCCCCGAGGTCCGTAGAATACGGGAGAACCTATCCCGTATTCCGTGTCTCCCTCAACCGCTGGCGGGACGGAGCATCCGCAGCGTGAGGTCGACGGTGTGCTCGATCGGCCGGCGGCGCTCGGCGACGGTCGGGACGAACGCGCGGGCGAGCATGCTGCCGAGCAGCAGGTCGAAGACGTCGTCGCGGTCGACGTCGGGATCCACGTCGCCCGCAGGTGCGGCATCGAGGATGGCGGAGAACTGTGGGCGCAGCGAGATGCGCAGCCACTCGTCGGGGGCGGTGCGCGCGTCGCCCTGGTAGGCGGCGAACAGCCCGGGCACCGCGGCACGCGCCGTCGGAGTCGCGTACTGACGTGACCAGGCCGTGATGAAGCGGCGAAGGTCGCGCTGGAGATCGCCGGTCGGACCGACGCTGACCTCGCGGAACAGCGGAAACGCGACGTCCTGGATCAACGCGACCCGGGTGGGCCACCGCCGGTAGATGGCGGAGGTGTGCACTCCCGACCGGCGCGAGATCTCCTGCACCGTCGTCGCCTCGTACCCCTTGTCGGCGAGCAGCTCCGCCGTGGTGCGGGTGACCAGCTCGTCGATGGCCGGATCCCGCGGTCGTCCGCGACCGTTCGCCACCGGTTCGCTGGCCATGGCCGCCAGGGTACGCCGGTCGGTGACGCCGCCGGCCGTAGGGGTCGATGATCGTCGGGCCTCCTGGTTCCTCGTCGGGTTCACCAGGACCTGGAGATGACGCCATGGGGGACCTTGGCCTCTAACTCTCCTCCCTGATCTCCGCCACGCTGCGTACAAGCGGTGTGGCAAGAGCTCTCACGAGGATGAATGACGATGAGCAGCACTCTGGCTCCCAGTTCTGCGGTCGTGTGGTTCGACGACCTGACGATCGACGACGTGGCGATCGCGGGTGGAAAGGGCGCGAACCTCGGTGAGCTGACCGCCGCCGGATTCCCTGTGCCGGAGGGTTTCGTCGTGAGCGCGCCGGCCTACCTCTGGGCGATGGAGTCCGGCGGCATCCGGGACCGTCTCGCCGAGGTCACGTCCGGCGACGATCGTGACGAGACGTCGGCGACAGCAGCGGCGAGCGAGCTCCAGCGGCGAGTACGCGAGGTCGGCATGCCCGAGCGCATCCGTCGCGAGGTCATCGACGCCTATCACCGCCTCGGTACTGCCGCCTTCGTCGCAGTGCGTTCGTCGGCGACTGGAGAAGACTCGGCGTCGACGTCGTTCGCAGGGATGAACGAGACGTTCACGGACGTGTCCGGCGAGGAAGCGCTGGTTGCCCGCATCGTCGACTGTTGGGCGTCGCTGTTCGGCGCACGTGCTCGCGCGTACCGCGCGACACAGCACCTCACCACCGAACCGGCGATCGCCGTCGTGGTGCAGCGGATGGTGGCCGCGCAACGGTCCGGTGTGATGTTCACCGCCGATCCGATCTCTGGCGACCGGTCACGAATGGTGATCGAGGCCGCGTTCGGCCTCGGCGAGGTGGTTGTCGGCGGCCAGGTCGAACCGGACACCTACGTCGTCGACAAGGTCACCCGGTCCATTGTCAGCGCCCACCGTGGAAGCCAGTCCTTCGAGCTCGCGCGCGGCGCCGACGGGCGCGACGAACGGGTGGTCCTCGATCCCGACGCCCGCACCGATGCGGTGCTGACCGACCCCGAGATCCTCGAGCTGGCCGACCTCGGCCAGCGGGTGGAAGACCACTACGGCGCGCCACAGGACGTCGAATGGGCGATCGACGAAGGAACGACGTACCTGGTGCAGTCGCGACCGATCACCACCCTCGCGTCCCCGGCAGGCTCGACATCCTCGACGGCGGAGGACACGAGCGCCGGCGAGGTGCTGGTCACCGGGCTCCCTGCGTCGCCGGGTGTGGTCGCCGGTCGCGTCCGCGTGCTGCGTGCACCGAGCGAGGGCGCTTCGCTCCGCGATGGGGAGATCCTGGTCGCCCCGATGACCAGCCCTGATTGGATGCCCGTCATCCGTCGCGCCGGCGCGCTCGTCACCGACAGTGGTGGAATCACCTGCCATGCCGCCATCGTGAGCCGCGAGCTCGGTGTCCCCTGCATCGTCGGCGCGCGCGCGGCGACCGCGGTGCTGCACGACGGCATGGTCGTCACGGTCGACGCGGTGCACGGCGTGGTCTCCCGTGGTTCGTCCCCGACGCCGACGAGCACGGCACCGGTGACGGCCCGCGGCGGGCAGCGGGAGCTTGTCACCGGGGGAGCGCCAGCGGCGGTCGAGGCGCTCGCCACGCGCGTCTACGTCAACCTGGCGTTGCCCGACCAGGCTGAGCGGGTGGCGAGCCTGCCGGTCGACGGTGTCGGGCTGCTCCGCGCCGAGTTCATGCTCACGGCGGCACTCGACGGCGTCCACCCGAGACGCCTGATGGCTGACGGGCGTGGCCCCGAACTCGTCGACCGGATGGCCACGGCGCTGCTGCGCATCACCCGGGCGTTCGCACCCCGGCCCGTCGTCTACCGCGCCACTGACTTCCGCAGCAACGAATTCCGGAACCTCGAGGGAGGCGACGAGTTCGAGCCGCGCGAAGAGAACCCCATGATCGGGTACCGGGGCTGCTACCGGTACGTGCACGAACCGGATCTCTTCCTGCTCGAGCTCGAAACCCTGGCGCGGGTGCGTGACGAGACGCCGAACCTGCACCTCATGATCCCGTTCGTGCGGACCCGCTGGGAGCTCGAGCGCTGTCTGGAGCTCGTCGACGCGAGCCCTCTGGGACGCCACCGGGGGCTTCACCGTTGGGTGATGGCCGAGGTGCCGTCGATCGTCTACCGCATCCCTGAGTACGCCGCGCTCGGCATCGACGGCGTCTCGATCGGCTCCAACGACCTGACGCAACTCGTGCTCGGCGTCGACCGCGACTCCGACGTGTGCGCCGAGCTGTTCGACGAGGAGGACGCCGCGGTGCTCGACGCCGTCGAGCGCATCATCGCCGCGGCGCGTGACTCCGGCATCACTTCGTCGCTGTGTGGGCAAGCGCCGTCGAACCGACCGAACTTCGCCGAGCATCTCGTGCGCTATGGCATCGACTCCATCTCGGTGAACTCGGACGCGGTGCCTGCAGCACGGCAGGCGATCGCGTCGGCGGAACGCCGGGTGATCCTCGACCGCGCCAGGCTCGGCTGAGGGCACGCCGGCGGACAGAGGCGCGGTTCGCCTGCACCTAGTCTTCCGCCGGACGACGACGGAGGTGGGGGATGGCGAACGTGGGCATCGCGGTGGTCGGGCGTCGTTTCGGGGCCCGCGTGCAGGTCCCGGCGCTGCGCGAGGCGGGGTTCGACGTGCTCGCGCTCGTCGGGCGTGACCGGGAGCCGACCGCGTACAAGGCGACCAAGCTCGGGATCCCGAACGCGTGCGGGTCGCTGGCCGAAGCGCTCGCGCTCCCGGGGGTCGACGCGGTGGCCATCGCCACGCCGCCCCACACCCACTTCGGGCTCGCGCTCGAAGCCGTCGAGGCCGGGCGTCACGTCCTGTGCGAGAAGCCGTTCACGACCGACGCCGCGCAGGCGGCGCAGCTGGTGGCCGCGGTCGAGCGGGCCGGGGTGGTCGGTGCGTTGGGCCACGAGTTCCGGTGGAACCCGGCGCGCGCCGCGGTGGGTGCTGCCATCGCATCGGGGGCCATCGGCAGTCCGCGCCTCGCCACCGTCGTCGAGTACACCCCGTTCCTCCAGCACACCGACTCCGCGATGGCAATGCCCGCGTGGTTCGAGGAACCCGGCATCGGCGGGTGGCTCGGCGCCAACGGCTCGCACACCCTCGATCAACTGCGCCAATGGCTCGGCCCGTACGTTTCGGTGAGCGCGACCATGGTCGTCGCGTCAGAGCAGGATCGCACGGTCGAGGACTCGTACTCGGCCCGCTTCGACATGGGTCCCGGCATCGAGGTGGTGCTCCAGAACGTCGGCGCGGCATGGACGGCGCGGGGGTTCGTGGCCGTCACCGGGACCCGCGGGACGGTCGGGATCGACGGCGGGCAGGCCTGGATCGCCGACACCGACGGCACCCGCCCACTCGCCGCGCCCGAGGGCACGGCGCCGGTCGGGGCCGGGCGCGTCGACGACGACGATCTCGACGCGCTCGGCGGCTATGAGCTGCGTCACTACGCGCAGCTGGCGGGGGCATTCCGCGCGGCCATCGAGGGACGCGTGATCGCGTCTCCCGTCCCGCTGCCGACGTTCGCCGACGGTCTGGCGGTGATGCGGTGCATGGACGCCATGCGCGCGTCGGCGGCGGCGGGTGGCGCGTTGCAGATCATCGATGAGCGCTGATCCCGCGCGGCCTGCTCCTCAGCTGGCGATCACCGGCAGGCGTTCCCAGCCCCGCACGTTCGGGGTGTGCGCCTGCTTGGCGTTGTCCCAGTCGACGTCCCAGTCGGTCCAGCGCTGCAGCACCTCGTCGAGCGCGACGCGGCCTTCGAGGCGAGCCAACGCAGCCCCGAGGCAGAAGTGGAGCCCGTAGCCGAAGCTCAGGTGGTGGTCGATGTTGCGGTGGATGTCGAACCGGTCGCCGTCGGCGAAGTGGCGGTCGTCGCGGTTCCCGGAGCCGTTGAGCAACACCATGATGCTGCCCTCGGGCACGGTCTGGCCGTAGTAGTCGACGTCGCGGATGACGGTGCGGGCCTGCACCGGCGACGGCGCCTCGTAGCGCAGGATCTCCTCGATCGCCTGGGGGACGAGCGAACGGTCGGCTGCCAACTCGCGGCGCTGATCGGGGTGCTCGCTGAGGAGCTTCCCGGTCCAGCCGATGAGGCGGGTGGTGGTCTCGTTGCCCGCGCCGGCGAGCAACATGATGTACATCATCGTCTCGTCGCGCGTGAGCGTTCGGGTGACGCCGTATTGGTCCTCGAACTCGGCCTGGATGAGCTTGGTCATCAGGTCGTCGGACGGGTGCTTGGTGCGGTGGTCGATGTACTCGCCGAACACGTCGAGGCCCTCGAACGCGATGCCGGCGTTCGGCACGGCGTCGGGGTCCTGGTCTTCGTCGATGCGCAGGCTGGCGTCGATGCGGTCGCGGATCGCGACCTGGTCCTCTTCCGGGATGCCGAGCAGCATGCCGATCGTGAGCATCGGCATGATCGCGCCGAGGTCGGCGATGAAGTCGAAGCGGCCTTCCTCCATCAGCGGGTCGAGGGTGCGGGTGCAGAACTCGCGCACCTTGGGTTCGATCGCCAGCATGGCCTTCGGGGTGAACACCCGTGACATCAGGCTGCGGTGGATGTCGTGGGCCGGTGGGTCCTCCATGAGGATGGAGCCGGAGGGCATCTCGACGCCGGACAGGATCATCTCGAGCGTCGAGCCCTTCCCGGAACGGAACGTGTCCCAGTCGACCAGCGCCTTCTCGACGTCGTCGTAGCGGGTCAGCGCGAAGAAGGTGTACTTCTCGTTGCGGTACAACGGCGCCTCGTCGCGCATCCGCTTCCACAGCGGGTGCGGATCGATGTCGATCTCGATGTTGAACGGGTCGTAGTAGATCTCATTGTCGCTCGTGATCGTCACGGAACGTCGTCCTTCTGCTCGATCTGCTTCCCCGGCCGTCCGGCGGGAACGTGACTCTCACGGTACTTCGTCCGCGTGCCGGGACACGTCGTCCGTGCTACGACGGTGGGGTTCGGATCGGTAGCGAGCCCTTGGGGGGACCATGCCCGACCAGAAGACGCGACCCGAGATCATCGACTCCGACGGACACGTCATCGAGCCCGACGGTGGTCTGGCGCGAGTACGCGGAGCCCGAATTCCGCGACCTGCTCGATCACCCCGGCGGTGGGTACGTGCAGGCGACGGGCATCCAGCGCGCGTACCCGGACATGCCCGCCGCGTTCATGGGCGGTGAGGACCACGAGGCGACCTGGGAGAAGACGACGGAGGACTCGAGCTGGGAGGAGGAGTCCAAGCACAAGATGGGGCGCCCCGGCGGGTACGACCCGGTGGCGCGCCTCGTCGACATGGACGAGGAGGGCATCGACGTCGCCGTCCTCTATCCCACCGCGATGCTCACGTGGATCGAGGAGGCCGACATCTTCGGCGCCGCGTGCCGCGCGTACAACAATTGGCTACACGACTACTGCGCGGTCGCGCCGAGCCGGCTGTACCCGGTCGCGCTGGTGCCGCTCCAGGACCCGCAGGCCGCCATCGTCGAGATGACGCCGCGCGTTCGAGCACCTGGGCGCCAAGGCGGTGATGATCCGGCCCGCGCCGTACATCGACGAGCTCAAGCTCAACCACCCCGCGTACGACCCGTTCTGGGCCGCCGCCGCGGCGACTCGGCTGCCCGATCGGCGTGCATCCGTCGCCGCACGGCGACATGGCGAACGCATGTCGCCTGCTCGGGCTCGCCGACGGAGTCGACAACCCCACCGAGGGCCTCGCGCTGCGCCAAGGGATCACCAACGCGGTCGACCTGCAGATGGCGGTCGCGTACTTCACGCTCGGTGGCATCTGCGAACGTCATCCGGACCTGCGCGTGGCGTTCCTCGAGGGCACCGGCGGCTGGATCGTGCCGATGCTGCAACGCTTCGATCACCAGTTCGAGATCTTCGGCAGCTCCGATCAGACGACGCGACCGAGTGAGGTGTTCGCGCGTCAGTGCATGGTGAGCTTCGATCCCGACGAGGTCGCGCTCGCGTTCACCGCCGAGCACCTCGGGGCCGACAAGATCCTCTGGGCGTCGGACTACCCGCACCCCGACGCGAAGATCCCCGGTGTCGTCGAGGAGCTCCTCGATGCGGTGAAGCCGCTCCCGGACGAGTCGCAACGCCTGATCGTGGGTGCGACCGCACGCGCGTTCTACGACCTCTGACGCGATGAGGCGTGTTCCGAGCGCGGCACTGATCGTCGCTGCGGTGGTCGGGCTCGCCGCCGCGCTGGCGTCGTGCTCGGAGGGCTCGCAGTCAGCCCTGCCACCGCCGGGCTCGCCCACGCCGTCACGTTCGTCGTCGACCACCGCGGCCACGACCACGACGGTCGTCCCGATCACGGACCCCGACGAGCTCGTCGCCCCCGCCGACCCGTCGCGCACCGCGGCCGAGCTCACGCGCGTGGAGCGGGCGCTCCGGGCCGACGGTGGCGATGCCGCGACGCGTCTCGCGCTGGGATGGGCGCAGCAACTGGCGTACGGCGCGCTGTCGGCGCATCCCGACTGGACCGACCGCGTGCTCAGCGCGCTCCCGGACGACGTCAAGCCCGTCGTGCTCGCCAACCGCGACGCCGCGATCCACCTCACGAGCCCGGATCTCGGCGCGCCTCCCGCCGCGCTCCCGGAATGGACGATCCGGACGCCGCTACCGCCTGCGGTCCTGCTGGGCTTCTACCGCGAAGCCGAAGCGCAGTCGGGGATTCCGTGGCCCTACCTGGCCGCCGTCCATTTCGTCGAGAGCCGCATGGGCCGGATCCACGGCAACAGCACCGCGGGCGCGCAGGGGCCGATGCAGTTCATCGCGAGCACCTGGGCGGCGTACGGCAACGGCGGCGACGTGAACGACGACCACGACGCGATCCTCGCCGCGGGGCGGTACCTGGCCGATCGGGGTGGCACCGCCGACATCGACCGCGCGCTGTTCGCCTACAACCCGAGCGACGCGTACGTCGCCGCGATCAAGGACTACGCCGGCGTGATCGCGGGCGACGCGCGGGCGTACGACGGCTACTACGCGTGGCAGGTCTACGTGACCACGGCCGCGGGCACGCAGCGACTCCCCGAGGGCTGGCACAACCCCTGACGCGCGGCTGAGTGCGTGGCGTCAGCTGCCGATGCCGTAGAGCGCCATCGCGCTCTCGCTGGTGATCGCCTGCTGCTGCTCGAAGGTCAGACCCTCGAGCGCCTCGGCGAGCTCCTCGGTAACCCCGGGGAACTTGGCGTCGGGGTGCGGGTAGTCCGACGCCCAGATGATCCGGTCGGGTCCCACCAGCGGCGACTGCGCCGTGAAGGCGAGCATCGACTCGTCGGGATCGAAGCTGATCCAACACTGCCGCTTCATGTAGTCGGACGGCAGCATCGAGAGGTCTTCCACCTCCCACTGGAACTTGCGGCAATGGTGGTCGAGTCGTTCGAGCCAGGGCACCAGCCAGCCGCCATTGGCCTCGAGGAAGATGAACTTGGCGTCGGGGTAGCGCTCGCACACGCCGCCGGCAGTGAGGTACGCGATCGAGCTCATCACGTCGACCGGATTGGCGATCGCCTGCGTGAACAGCACCGACGGCCGCTGCTCGAGCGTGAGGCCCTGTTGTTCCTCCGAGGTCATCGTGCGATCCGGATCGAAGTTGTCCTGGTAGTGGCCCTCGCGCGTCGCGCGGACGACTCAGGCGCAGCCCGACGCACGCGCCCGGAAGGTCGGGCGCGAGGAACGGGTGCAGCGCGATCGGGAGGCCGGTGTCGGCCGCCGCCTGCCAGATCGGGTCGTAGACCGGGTCGTTGAACGGACGCCAGTCGACCGACGGGTTCGGACGCATGAACACCGACACCATGCCCGGCAGCTCGGCGACCCGACGGATCTCGGCGGCGACGCGCGACGACGTCGTCGGGCTCGTGCATCGGCGGAACCGCACCCGCACCGAACAGCCGGCCCTCGCCTTCGAGGGTGTGGTCGGAACACCAGTCGTTGTACGCGCGCGCCTGCGCCTCGGCGAAGTCGATGTCGTGCATGCTCTGCAGCCCGAGGAGCATCGTCGGGTACAGCACCGCGAGGTCGATGCCGTCCTGGTCCATGTCCTGCAGGCGCGCCTTGGCGTTCCACGCCGCCGGACGAACCTCGGTGTAGCGCAGCTCGCCGCGGAACGACGCGCGCGGTCTTCGTCGCTCATCCCGGCGGTGCCGGCTGCGGCCATGGTGTTGCCGGGCAGGCGGTTGCCGTCGAAGTGCAGCCACTCCTCGCCCTGCGCGTCGGTCTCGAGGTGCCAGATGCGATCGCGGTACTCGGCCGGCGCGTAGTCGGGCATCGCCGTCGGGTGTTCGAGGATGTGACCGTCCGAGTCGATGTAGCGCAGGCGACGATCGGAAGCGGTGGTCGTCATGGCGAACCCCCCAGGACGTTGGACGACTGCGAACCTGCTGACGACCCTACCGGGAAGCGCCGGTGGGCGTCACGAGCAGCGTCCGGGCCTTGACTCGCAGGCGGAGGGTGTTCACGCTGGGTGGAAGCGCGATGCCGCGCGACCACAGGATCCCGGACGAGGGGGGACACACGATGACCGACAGCGTCTACAAGGTGATCGAGCTCGTGGGGACGAGCACCGAGTCGTGGGAGAAGGCGACCGCGGCGGCGGTCGATCTCGCGTCGCAGTCCTTGCGCGACCTGCGGATCGCGGAGGTCAAGGAGCTCGACGTCGCGATCGAGGACGGCCGGATCACCACGTATCGGGCGAAGGTGAGCGTCTCGTTCAAGTACGAGGGTGGCGGCTGACGCTCTGAGGTCCGTACGATCGCACCGACTCTCAGGATGGTCACAGGAAGCACGCGTCACCGTGGCTGGTGACGATGCTGCCGGCCGTAGGGAGGCGCCCGGTGCCTCGAACTGCCGCGCTGGCTGACAGCGACCCGAGCCCGCCGCGCCGTGGATGGCTGCGTCCCCTCGCAGCCGCCCTGCTCGGCGCGGCCGTGGCGGTGGGTGCCTACGCGGTGATCGACGCGTCATCGTCGTCGGACGGCCCGCGCGCCGCCGCGCCGACGACGGCGTCCGCGTCGACCACGCTCGCGCCGCCGGTCGCAGTGAAGGTCTACCGCACGATCCAGCCGTCGCTGGTCTTGATCCGTTCGCAGACGGGCGCCGGAGCGGACGAGCTTTCGTCGCTCGGGAGTGGGGTGATCGTGAACAAGTCCGGGGAGATCGTCACCGCGCAGCACGTGGTCGATGGAGCGACGAGCATCGAGGTCACGTTCGCCGACGGTACCCGCACGGCCGCGAGCGTCATCTCGTCGACACCGAAGCAGGACATCGCCGTGCTGCAGCCCGAGCAGCTCCCGAGCGTCACCGTCCCCGCGGTCCTCGGTGGTGGCGTGCAGGTCGGCGACGACACGTTCTCGCTGGGCAACCCGCTCGGTCTCGCCGACTCGATGACCGCCGGCGTCGTCTCCGGGCTCGATCGCAGCATCGACCGTGAGGACGGCAGCGGCGAGCTCGAGGGGCTGATCCAGTTCGACGCGGCGGTCAACCCGGGGAGCTCCGGCGGTCCGCTCCTGAACCGGCAGGGTCAGGTCGTCGGCATCGTGACCGCGCTGGCCAACCCGACCGGCCAGCGCTTCTTCGTCGGCATCGGGTTCGCGGTGCCGATCGCGTCCGCTGGAGGCGGCGGCCGCATCCCGCCGAGCTGACCGACAGGACCCCAGCGGAGGAGAGGTAGTCGACCGATGGACGAACGCACCGAGCACGAACCCATGGAACGGGTGCTCTACGAGGTCAAGAAGGTCATCGTCGGCCAGGACCTGCTGCTCGAACGGCTGGTGATCGCGCTCCTGGCGCGCGGTCACGTACTCGTCGAAGGGGTGCCCGGCCTGGCCAAGACCCTGGCGATCAAGACGCTGGCCGACGCGATCGGCGGTCAGTTCCACCGTGTCCAGTTCACGCCCGACCTGGTCCCGGCCGACCTCGTCGGCACGCGCATCTACAACCAGCGATCGGGGGAATTCACGACGTCGCTCGGTCCGGTCTTCACCAACCTGCTGCTGGCCGACGAGATCAACCGGGCTCCGGCCAAGGTGCAGAGTGCGCTGCTCGAGGTGATGCAGGAGCGCCAGGTGACCATCGGACGCGAGACCCACACGGTGCCGGATCCGTTCCTCGTGATGGCGACACAGAACCCGATCGAATCGGAAGGCACGTACCCGCTCCCCGAGGCGCAGGTCGACCGGTTCATGCTGAAGGTGCTCGTCTCCTACCCGTCGGCGACCGAGGAGTTCGTGATCGTCGAACGGATGGCCGCCGGCCTCGAGTCGATCCGCCAGGTGCTCGCGACGGACCAGCTGCTGCGGCTGCAGCGGGAGTGCGCTTCGGTGTACGTGGACCCCGTGCTCATCGAGTACGCAGTACGGCTCGTCACCGTCACGCGCGATCCGCAGTCCGCCGGGCTCGACACGGTCGCCCCCTACGTGTTGTACGGCGCCAGCCCGCGCGCCGCCATCAACCTCATTCTCGCGGCGCGTGCCCTCGCATTCCTGCGCGGCCGGTCGTACGCCCTGCCGCAGGACGTCCGCGACCTCGCCCTCGACGTGATGCGTCACCGCCTCGTCCTCTCGTACGAGGCGCTCGCCGACGGGGTCTCCGCCGACGATCTCCTCCATGAGGTTCTCCAGACCGTCCCCCAGCCCGAGGTCCCGCTTGATGACCGCGCCCGCCCCCTTGACGACGCCGCGTCGGGATCCCGACCAGGCTGAGCGGCTGCTCCGGCGGCTCGACTGGCAGGTGATCCGTCGGATCGACGGGCTCCTCCAGGGCGACCACCGAGCGCTGTTCTACGGCTCGGGCACCGACTTCGCCGACCTGCGCGAGTACCAGACGCAGGACGATGTCCGTTACATCGACTGGAACGTCACCGCACGCCTCGATGTCCCGTACGTGCGGCAGTACATCGACGACCGCGAGCTGACCGCCTGGATGCTGCTCGACCGGTCGTCGTCGATGGGCTTCGGACACGTCGAGCGCACGAAGGCACTGGTGATGACCGAGTTGGCGGCGACCCTCGCGCGCCTCCTCGCGCGCGAGGGCAATCGCATCGGCGCAGTGCTCTACGACAACGCGGTCGAGCGGGTGATCGAGCCGCGCGGCGGACGGCGGCAGGTGCTGCGGCTCGCCCGCGACCTGCTGCGCCCACCGGTGGGCGCCGGTTCCTCGACCGATCTCGGCGGCCTCTTCCGGAGCGGCCTGCAGACGATCCGGCGGCGGTCGCTCGTGTTCGTGCTCTCCGACTTCATCAGCGAACCGGGATGGGAGCGGACGCTCGGCGTCCTCGCGCATCGTCATGAGGTCGTTGCCGTCCGCATCTGGGACACCCGCGAGGTCGAGTTGGTGGACGCGGGTGTCGTCGTCATGCAGGACGCGGAAACGGGCGAGCAGCTGCTCGTGGACACGAGCGACCCCCGTTTCCGCCGGCGGTTCGCCGCTGCCGCGGAGGCGCGTCACGAGGAGCTGCGCTCGTCGATCCGGCGCGCCGGCGTCGACCTCTACGACCTGTCGACGGACGACGACCTCGTGCGCGTCCTCCTGCGCATGATCGCCTTCCGCAAGCAACGCGGGCGACGATGACGTTCCTCGCGCCCGGAGCGCTGGTGTTCCTCCTCGCAGTCCCGGTGCTCGTGCTCGCGTACGTGTGGATCCTCCGCCGGCGCGCTACGAGCGAGGACGACCTCGGTACCATGGCGTACGCGCAGACGCGGCGGGGAAGGCGCTGGGGTGGCGGCGGCACGTTCCCGCCGTCGTGTTCCTCCTCGGTGTGGTGGTGCTGCTCGTCGGTCTGGCCCGCCCGGAGGCGACCATCGACCTCCCACGGCGCGAAGGCACCGTCATCCTCGCGTTCGACGTGTCGTCGAGCATGAAGGCGAAGGACCTCACGCCGACGCGGATGCGCGCGGCGAAGGAAGCGGCACGTGCGTTCGTCGCGGCACAACCGTCGAGCATCAGGATCGGTGTGGTCGCGTTCAATGACGCGGGATACGTCGTGCAGCCACCGACCCGCAGGAAGCGCGACGTACTGGATGCGGTCGGCCGACTGTCGGCGAAGGGTGGGACTGCGATCGGGCGCGGGATCCTGACGTCGCTCGGCGCGGTGGCGGGCAAGCCCCTCGCTCTCGATCAGGAAGCCCTGGCGAGCGGTGCCCGGCAGCCCGGCATCCGGTTCCTCGGATCGTCGGCGGTGGTCCTGCTCTCGGACGGCGACAACACCGCGGCGCTCGACCCGTTGCAGCTTGCGCCCGTCGCCGCCCAGGCGGGGGTGCGCATCTTCCCGATCGGGCTCGGGAGTCCGAACGGAGCAGTGGTGGATGTCAGTGGGTTCCAGGTCGCGACTGCGCTCGACCCTGAGCTGCTCCGCGGAATCGCGGCACGCAGTGGCGGCACGTACTTCGCCGCGGAGGACGCAGCCGCGCTGCAACGCGTGTACCAGACGATCGACCTGAAGCTGACGGTCTCCGGGCGTACGACCGAGGTCACCGCGGTCGTGGCGGGCGCCGGACTCCTCTGCTTCCTCGCCGCGGCGGCGCTGTCGATGCGCTGGTACGGACGGGTGGTCTGACGATGCGTTTCGCGTGGCCGTGGGCGCTGCTCGGCCTGGCCATACCGCTCGCATCGATCGGCGCGTACCTGTGGGTCCGGCGCCGGCGTCGCAAGTTCGCGGTGACGTTCGCCAGTCTCTCACTGATCCGCGCTGCACAACCCGAACGGTCGCAATGGCGGCGGAGGGTCCCTGCCGCCCTGCTCCTGGCCGCACTCGTGAGCCTCGTCGTCGCGATGGCGCGACCGCAGTCGCTCGTCGCCACCTCGCGCAGTGACACCTCGATCATCCTCACCCTCGATGTGTCCCGGTCGATGTGCTCGACCGACGTCGAACCCAACCGGTTGACCGCCGCGCAGAAAGCCGCGCGGAAGTTCGTCGACGACCAGCCGGGCGACACGCGCCTCGGCATCGTCGCGTTCGCGGCGACCGCTCAGATCCTGGTGCCGCCCACGACCGACCGCCAGCGCCTCCACGACGCGATCGACGGATTGACGACGTCGATCGGCACCGCGATCGGGAACGGCCTGCTCAGCTCGATCGACGCGCTGGCGCGGGTGAACGTCGACATCGCTCCGAGCACGGTGAACCTGACCGCGAACGAACGGCGTGCGAACCGGTTCGCCAGCCGGTACGTCCCCGACGTCGTCGTGCTCCTCACCGACGGCGCGGCGACGACCGGCGTGGATCCGCGCGTCGCCGCCCGGCAGACCGCGGACCGGCGCATCCGGGTGTTCACCATCGGGTTCGGGACCAGCAACCCGAGCCCCCTGGTGTGCTCGGCCGCACAGTTCGGCGGGGAGGCCCTGGGACCGCCCGCGGGTGGGCTCCCGCCGCCGCAATTCGATCTCCCACGGTCGGGCAACTTCCTCCAGATCGACGAGCCGACGTTGCGGTTCATCGCTCGGACGACCGGCGGGGCCTACCACCGCGCTGCGAGCGCCGACCAGCTCGAGCGGGTGCTCACCAACCTGCCGAAGCGGGTCGTCTCGGTGAAGGAGGTCCACGAGCTGACGGTGTTCTTCGTCGGGCTGGGCGCACTGCTCGCCGTCGGCGCGGTCGTGACGTCGCGCTGGTGGAACCGCTTCAGCTGACGGTGACCTCGACGATGCCGTGCATGCCGTACTGGTAGTGGCCGGGCAGGTGGCAGGCGAACTCGACCGGGCCGGGGGCGTGGAACACGAAGGTGGTCGAGCTGCGGGCCTCGGCGGGGATCGACACCTCGCCGTCGACCGGCGGATGCCACGCCTCGTGCCCGGTGGCGTGACGGGCGTGCACCTCGGGACCGCCGACGATGAACTCGTGGCCGATGGGGTCGCGGTTGACCAACACGAAGCGGACTTCGGTGTGCGGGCGGACCCGCAGCGTGTGCACGTCGAAGCGGCTGTGGTCGATGTCGATGGTCACGGTCACCGGGCCCGGCCCGAGCACGCCGGACGACGCGCCCGGTGCCGACGACGACGCACCCGCGGTGGCGACGACGACCGCGCCGGCGGCGAGGAGCACGATCACCATCGCAACCGTGCACGCGACCAGTCGATGACCGCGCACGACGCGCGTCACGACGTCGACCGGCGCGCGCGCAGCTGGGCGCCGCCGACCACGAGCAGCGGCAGCCCCGCGATCAGCACGAACCAACCCCACGGCACGTCGTCGCGACCGGCATCGGTCACGAAGCCGGCGAGACGCGCCGACGGCAACGTGTCGGCCCGGGTCGACACTGCGAGATCGTGGCGCAGCTCCCCGGCGGGCGCCGCGACGTTCACGTAGGTGAACCACATCGTGTCGGGGACCCAGCCCATGTGCTGGTCGGAGCGGAGATCGTCGAGGAGCAGCGACGACGCGGGCGCGCTCGTGGTCACCTGCACGCCGGTGTCGACGGTGAGCACCGCGGGCCGTTGGTCGGTGAGCAGGAACACGTCGGCGTCGACGACCGTCGTGGCGTCGAGGCCGAGAGCCAGGATCCGCAGCGGCACCCACGGCGTGTCGGTCGGGATGGTCAGCATGATTGGCGTGCCGTCGCCCGACTGCTGCCCGAGCGCTTCGGCGCGCGCGGCGTCGAAGCGCGCGGCCATGAAGATCTGGCTGCGCTGGGAGTAGAAGTCGAGGACCTCGGGCGCGTCGGGCGTGAGCAGGAAGCCGTGGTCGATCGCCCATTCACCGACCGCGTCACCGCCGCCGCGCAGGATGGTGATGTCGAGCGCGTCGACCTTCGTCTGCTGGAGCACCTCGGCCTTGTCGCTCAACGCCGAGGACGCGGCGGTCGCGAACCCCGACTCGGCCGCGGGCGGGCGGATCTCGCGCTCGAGTCGTTGCAGGGTCCAGTCGCCGCCGCGCTCGACCTTGGTCGGCACCGCAGGCAGCGGCGTGATCGAACCGACCTCCTCGCCGGTGCCGCTGAACCCGAAGCTGGTGACGTAGCGCTCGACACCGTCGTGGTACGCGGCGAGCGTGGTGGTGCGGGTCAGCTGGATGGTGCCGTTCTCGCCGACGAGGCCACCACAGGCACCCGCGGGTGCGGCGGCGACCACGATGACCAGGGCGAGCACGAGCACGGCGACGCCGGTGACTCGACGCATGGGTTCCCTCCCGTCGAAGCGGATCCTTCGGGAGGGTCAGACGGACGGGGTCGCCGCCCGGTTCCCGCCGGCGCGGGATTTCTCCGACACGAGCGCGTTCCGCGGTGCCGACCTGACCCGCGACCCCACCGCCGACCTCGACCGGGCGGAGCACTGAGCCGATCGGTCACCGAACCACCGGACTCGGCAGGCCGAGCAGCCTGACCCCGTCGGCGGAGGACGCGATCGGGCGACCGACCGACGCCGCCAGCGCCACCGCCTGCTCGACCAGCTCGACGTTGGTCGGCTTGACGTCGGGATCGAAGTGCTCCTCGAGACCGACGTGGAGATGACCGCCGCGCTCGAGCGCGAGGCGGGCCACCGGTGTGGCCATGAGGTCGCCGCCCCACACGGACACCGACCACGGCAGGTCGGTGCCCTCGAGCATGTCGAGGTACGCGAGCAGCGCGTGCCTCGTGGGCGGGAGCCCGAACGTGACGCCGGCCGCACGCGCCCACATGCCCCACTCGCCGCCGAAGTAGAGCTTCACCATCGCGCCCGCGGGCAGTCGCCCGGCACGGTGGTAGGTGAGCACGCACTGCAGGAACCCGGGTTCGTAGATCGCGAGTTGCGGGCCCCACCCGTGCTGCTCGCAGCACGCGAACGCCTGGCGGATGTCGGCGTAGGAGTTGGCGTACACGCCGCCCTCGGGGAGGCCGTCGGCACCCGGCGCGCCGAGGTTGGTCGAGCCGGGGTCGACCGCGGCCATGGTGACCGGCACCTCCTCGGCGATCAGGCGCACGTGCTCGAGCTTGGCCACCGGGTCGGGCGCGACGCACAGGGTCGGGTACCAGAGCGCGTCGGGCCGTTCGGCGAGCAACGGTGCCCACGCGTCGAGGTACGCACGCGCCGCGGGCTCGCCGCTCAGGCGGATGTCGTGGTTGTGCGCGTGGATGATGGTCGCGCCGGCGTCGAGACAGCGCTCGGCGTCGGCGCGGATCTCCTCGGGCGTGATCGGCACGTGCGGGTTGCGGTCCTTGGTGCTCGTGCCGTTGATGGCGGCTTCGAGCAGGACCGGGCTGGTGCTCATGTCAGCGCTCATGTCAGGTCACTCGGATTCCGTGAGTCGGGCCAGGAGCTGCGGCGCGAGATCGCGTGCAACCTCGGCGATCTCGTCGTTGGTCCACACCGCGAGCGGGATGTGCGGGTAGGGGACGGTGACGAAGCCGTAGTCGGGCATGCCGCTGACCCGGGCCATGGCGCGTGCCGTGCCCTCCATCGATTCGTGCACGATCGCCACGCTCGGGATCCCGGCCCATTCCAACTCCACGGAGTCGCGCAAACTGCGCGCACTGCACGAGCCTCAACCACCGAAGCCGGCGACGGCCACCGTGACCTGGGAGATCAACCTCTCCCAGTCCATCGGATCGGGTGGTACCGAGACGCTCGGCTTGCGCACGAACACGATGTCGCGCGCGCCGCTCACGGCGACGAGCTCGCGCGCCACGGCCTCGAGGATGGTGTGGCTCTCGCCGAGCCCGTTCGACACGACGCCGATGACCGCGCCCTCGATCGACGGCATCCGAGGCGCCGGGCCCTGCGCCGATTCGGGCATCGGGCCACTGGTGGGGTCGAGGCCGATCAGGCTCATGGCGCTCCCTCCGGTTCCGTGATCGCGGGATGCTCTGGAGAAGTCGGTTCGGGGACGACCGCTTCGGTGATGGCCCACGCGAGGTGGGGGAAGAGTACCCACGTCTCCGACATCCCGGGTCCGCCGGCGGCGACGATCAGGATGCCCTCGGGCTTGCCGATGCGCACCGGCCGCTCGCCCTCCTTCAACCGGCGGAAGAGGTACGCGCGCGCGTCGTCCTTGGACCAGCCGGCGTCGACGAGGAACCGCCGGTGCTCGGGGCCCATGACCAGCATCACCGTGTTGTCGATGCCCAACCACTCGTCGGTGGCCACTCCGCGGGTCCGGATGTGCGCGGCGATGCTGTCGAGCACGCCCTCCGGGGTGCGGCTGGCGAGGTCGAGCGCCGAGCTCATCGTCATCACCGAGTGCACGGTGACCGCGCTGGTGCCGGCGGGGATGCCGCGCTCGACGCTCATCGGGACCCAGGGGCTCGCGCCTTCTTCGTCTTCGCCGAAGCAGAACGAGTAGCGCGCCGGCGTCGAGTACGTGGCCCGGTCGAGGAAGTTGGGGATGGCGCGGCACACGTTGCGGACGACGAGCCGCAGCGCTCGCCCGATGGTGGCGTTGGCGCGCCAGCCGGGGCCGAAGCATCCGGCCCGGCAATTGACGTCGAGTCGCAACCGCGCCGGGCCGTTGATCACCACCGCCTGCGACGCGCCCGACAGCGTGCCGGTGACGCTGTGGCAGTTGGCCTTCTCGTGCAGGTGGGCGCGCACCGCGGCGACGACCACCGGCATGTACGCCGCCTTGCACCCCGCCATGACCGCGTTGATCGCGGCGTGCTCGGCGGTGACCACGACCTCGCGGGTCGGCACCGCGCCGAGCACGGTGTCGGGCTCGAGCTCGGCGACGGCGAGGAACTCGCTGACCAGCTCGGGGGTCGGGGGCACGACGGGTAGGCCGTCGGTCCAGCCGCGCTCGTAGTAGTCGTCGAGCAACGCGGCGTAGTCGCGGTACTCGTGCTGCGGAGCCGAGAGCGTGCTCACCCCGCGATCCTCGCGCGCTCAGGCGCTCCGCGGCGTGCTCGTCGGCTACGGCGTCGGCGTCGACGCCGGGGCCCTCGGCGATGCCGTCGACGAACGTGACCGAACGGGTGCGCACCGCGGGGACGCGCGCGCCGGGCACGATGGTGCCGACCAGGTTGAGCGGATCGGTGGCGTTGAGCATGATCCGCTCGCCGGTACGGGCCGCCTTGCGGGCCTGGGTGAGCTGTTCGTGCGCGGCGGGGAGGGCGTACTGCTCACCGCTGAAGCCGCTGACGAAGCGGCCGCCCCGCACGAGGCCGCGGTCCTCGAGCCGGCGCAACGCCCACTGGAGGTCGCGCCACGGGAAGTGCAACGAGTCGTGGACGACGAGGTCGCGGAACAGCACGCCCCATCGGTGCAACAGCAGCTCGGCCACCGCTTCGGCCAGCTCGTCGCGGTCGGCGCCACCGAGGTCGGTGAGCGCCACCGCTTCGGTGGTCGGCACCAGCGACCAGCGACCGGCGGCGGCGTTCGCCAGGTGTTTGCCGCCCGAGGAGGAGCGCGCCAGGCGCGAGAAGCGGCGGACGTCGGTGGTGCGCTTGCCGTTGGTCATGCGGGCCCGGATGGCGCCGAACCCGTCGGACATGACCAGGCCGCGCGCGACGCCGTCCCACAGCGCACGCTCGATGTCTTCGGGGAGGCGGTTGGTGGCCGCACCGAGCTCCGACGCGAAGCATGCGCCGCGCTCGCGCAGCACCTCGAGCACCTCGGCGGTCGCGCCGAGCACCGGTTCGCCGGGATCGGCACCGACCCGTGCGCCCATCAGCAGCCACGGGAGATCGGCGCGCGCGACCACCGAGATGGGGGTGGCCTTGGACGGCGCGACCGCGGGTGCGTCGATGGCGCGCCCCGGCGGGTTGAGGCGCAGCCACGCCACCTCACCGTCGTGGCAGAGCCGGTCGAGCCACGCCGGCTCGTAGCGCCGGAGACGGGCGCCGAGCAGGTCGGGCTCCCAGGCCACCGCGGCGGCGTCGAACCCCTGGAGCTGCTCGACCACCGTGAGCAGCCCGGCCTCGCCGGTGAGCTGGGTGCCGGGCGCGACGTGCTGCCAGCGCAACAGGAACCGCATGAAGTCTTGGGCGGTGGCAGGTTCGACACCGCCCCGACGCGTGCGGCGCGAGTACGAGTGCATGCGCGCCAGCAGCCGACGTGACACCCACTCGGTGTCGGTTGCCCCGGGTCGGTAGTGCCCCTGGAGTGCGAAGCCGCTCTGCTCGAGGTAGGCGAGGCCGGCGAGCACCCGCCCCGTGGTGAACGTGGTCGCGACCGCGAGGTCGCCGGCGGTGGTGATGCCGCTGATCTCGAGGTGACCGCGCAGCACCGACGCGATCGCCTCCTCCGCTTCCGCGAAGGCCCGCTCCGCGTCGTCGGTGCGTTCGGTCGTGCACCACAGAGGTTCGCCACGGTGCTCGAGCACCGACGCGCGCCCACGCGCCGCGAGATCGTCGAACAACGCCTGCCAGCCGGGCTGCGGGCGCACGACCACCAGCGACGACAACAGGTCGTGGAGGTCGTCGGCCGACGACGGCTCGGGAGTGATCTCGCCGTGCACCTGCTCGATGGCGTCGGGGTCGAGCACGCCGATCGCGGTGAGGTCGACCGCGAGGCCACGGCGCAACGTGACCGCGTTGGTGCGACGGTTCTGCAGCTCTTCGTCGTCGAGGAACGCGTAGGGCCGGGCGGTGAGGATCTCGTGCGCGAGCACCGACGGTTCGGTGGTGTCGGCGAAGTGCACGGCGACCGCGCCGGACTCGATGCGTTCGAGGAGCGCGCGCGTGCCGTCGACGTCGAGCGCCTCGTGGAGGGTGTCGCCGACGGTCTGGCGCACGAGGACGTGGTCGGGGATCTCGATCGGACCGGTGACGTTCTCCTGGCACGCGGCCGCCTGCGGGAACACCGCGGCCATGAGGTCGTCGGACTCCATGCGCTGGATCGGTGGCGGGTTGCGCCGACCGTTGCGGAAGCGCAGCACCATGAGCGAGCGGTTGAGGTTCCAGCGCCAGCGGGCCTGGAACATGGGGGAGTCGAGGATGGCGTGCTGCAGCGTGTCGTCGACGGTCGCGCTGCTGAGGTAGCCCGGCACCTCCTGGAGCGGGAAGCTGTGGTGCGGCCCGAGCGACAGCACGATGGCGTCGTCGCTCGCCGCGGCCTGGAGCTCGAAGTTGAACGTGCGACAGAATTTCTTGCGCAGCGCGAGGCCGAGTGAGCGGTTGACCCGACCACCGAAGGGGGAGTGCACCACGAGCTGCATCCCGCCGGTCTCGTCGAAGAAGCGCTCGAACACGAGCCGCTCCTGTGTGGGCATCGCCCCGAGGACCGCACGCCCGACCGCGAGGTAGTCGACCACCATGGTGGCGGCGTCGGCGTCGATCCCCGCGTGGTCGCGCAGCCATGCCCGCGCGCCGTCGGGATCGCCGGCGGCGAGGAATGCGTCGACCGCGGTGCGCACCGCCGAGACCTCGGCCGACAGCTCGGCCGTACGGGCGGGCGCCTCGCCCATCCAGAACGGGATGGTCGGTGGCGCGGCGCCGGCGTCGCGGACGCGCACCACGCCCATCTCGACCTTGCGGATCTGCCACGAGTGCGTGCCGAGCAGGAAGATGTCGCCCGCCATCGACTCGACCGCCCAGTCTTCGTTGACGGTGCCGATGAAGGTGTCGTCGGGCTCGGCTACGACGCGGTAGTCGCCGGTCTCGGGGATCGCCCCGCCGGACGTGATGGCGGCGAGCCGGGCGCTCTTGCGGCCCCGCAGCTCGCCGTTGACCGCATCGTGGTGCACGTAGGCGCCGCGCGGCCCGCGCCCGGTGGCGATGCCGTTGCTCACGAGGTCGACGACCTCGTCGAACTGCTCGCGCGTCATCTCGGTGTAGGGCGCGGCCTTGCGCATCAACGCGAAGAGATCGTCGGTGCGCCACTCCTGTGCGCCGACCTCGGCGACGACCTGCTGGGCGACGATGTCGAGGGGGAGATGGGGGAGCTGGATGGTGTCGAGCCGACCGGCGCGCACCGCCGCGAGCAGTGCGGTGCACTCGACCAGCTCGTCGCGCGTCAGTGGGTAGAGACGACCCTTGGGGGTGCCGGCGCGGCTGTGGTTGGAGCGACCCACGCGCTGGAGGAACGTGGCGATGCTGCGCGGCGAGCCGATCTGGCACACGAGCTCGACCGGGCCGATGTCGATCCCGAGCTCGAGTGACGCGGTGGCGACGAGCGCCCGTAGGTCGCCGGCGCGCAGGCGGGTCTCCACCCGGTGGCGTCGTTCCTTGGAGAGGCTGCCGTGGTGGGCGGCGACGACGTCGTCGCCGAGTCGCGTGCCGAGCTGGTGTGCGAGCCGTTCTGCGAGCCGACGGGTGTTGACGAACACGAGGGTGGTGCGGTGCTCACCGACGAGCGCGGCGATGCGGTCGAGGACGTCGCTCATCTGTTCGGCGGACGTGACCGCCTCGAGCTCGCCGTCGGGCAGCTCGAGCGCGAGGTCGAGGTTCCGTTGGTGGCCGGCGTCGACGATGACCGGCAGCGGGCGGTCGCCCACGAGCAGACGACCGACGGTCTCGATCGGCTTCTGCGTCGCGGACAGACCGACCCGGTGAGGACGCGTGTCGCACAGGGCCTCGAGCCGCTCGAGCGTGATGGCGAGGTGCGCGCCGCGCTTGTCGCGCGCGACCGCGTGGATCTCGTCGACGATGACGGTCTCGACCGTGCGCAGCGCATCGCGCCCCTTGGCGCTGGTGACGAGCAGGTAGAGCGACTCGGGGGTGGTGACGACGAAGCTCGGTGGCTTCCGCACCATCGCGGCGCGTTGCGAGCTCGTGGTGTCGCCGGTGCGGACGGCGACGCGCACGTTCGGCGCACCGAGCTCGAGCTCGGCCGCGATCTCGGCGATCTCCGCCAGTGGGCGTTCGAGGTTCTCCGCGATGTCGACCGCGAGCGCCTTGAGCGGCGACACGTACACGACGCGCGTGATGCCGTCGACCTGCTCCCCGCGTTCGTGCGCGCGGTAGAGGCGGTCGATGCCCACGAGGAACCCGGCGAGGGTCTTGCCCGACCCGGTGGGCGCGGCGATGAGCGTGTCGTGCCCGGCGGCGATCTCCGGCCACCCCCGCTGTTGGGGCGCGGTCGGCCCGTCGGGGAAGCGACGCCGGAACCACTCGGCGACGGCGGGATGGAACGGGGCCAGCGCCGGGTGCACCTCCGGCCCGGCGAGGCTCGCCGGGGGGAAGAGCGGGAGCGGCACGGCGGTCATCGGCCCATTCTCGCGGATGGGTACGACATCCATCTGGCCCCGTCGGACCGAATCGTCCACCGATTCGGCGCGCCGCCCAGAATCGGGCGCAGAATCGTCGGCCGAATCGGTGGGTGGGGCGCAGTATCGGGCGCAGAATCGTCGGCCGAATCGGTGGGTGGGGCGCAGAATCTCTCGCCGAATCGGCCCGACGACACGCGGGGTGGTCACCGTCGTTCGTCACCGGATCTCGCGGAACGTCGTAGGCTCGTGGGCCGGACCCAGGAGGACTGCCATGGCCAGGATCACCGTTCCCGAGGGCGCCGGCGGCGAGCTCGTCCAGGTGTGGAGCCTGTCGCCCGAGCTGGGCGCGGCTGTCGGCGGTCTGAGCGCCGCGGTCTACGGCGACCGGCTGGTGAGCCCCCGGGTGCGCGAGGTCGCGCGGATGCGAATCGCGCAGATCAACGGCTGCAACGTCTGCATGCAGTGGCGGTTCCCCGAGATGGCCGCCCGAGGGGTCGACGAGGAGCTCTACGCCCACGTCGACGATCCGGCCAACGGCGACTACTCGGAGCAGGAGCGCCTGGCGATCGAGTACGCCGACAAGTTCGCGCTCGACCACCGGTCGCTCGACGACGCGTTCTTCGCGCGGATGAAGGCCGAGTTCACCGACGCCGAGATCCTCGAGCTCACCGCCATGATCGGCGACTGGATGGCGTTCGGCAGGCTGAACGCGGTGCTCGACATCGCCGAAGCCTGCGCGTGGGCGCCGAGCGCCGCAGTCTGATGGCCCGCCTCGACGTCCCGGCGGGCGAGGGCAGCGAGTCGCAGCGGGTCTGGGCGCTGTCGCCCGAGCTCGGCGCCGCGGTGGGCACGCTCGCCGCCTACGTCGGCGGCAAGGGCATCTCCCTCCCGTGGCGCACGCGTGAGGCGGCACGCATGCGGATCGCGGAGATCAACGGGTGCAACGTCTGCATGGGCTGGCGGGTGCCGGCGCTGGTACGCCACGGCGTCGACGAGGAGCTCTACGCCCACGTCGACGATCCCGCAGCGGGCGACTACTCGGAGCAGGAGCGCCTGGCGATCGAGTACGCCGACAAGTTCGCGCTCGACCACCGGTCACTCGACGACGCGTTCTTCGTGCGGATGAAGGCCGAGTTCACCGACGCCGAGATCCTCGAGCTCACCGCGAGCATCGGCGACTGGATCGCGTTCGGCCGGATGACCGCGGTACTCGACCTCGACGAGGCATGTGCCTGGGCGTCGCCCGGCGCCCTCAACGATCAGGCGTAGGTGATCGAGGGCGGTCGCCTAGATGCCGCCGAACTCCTGAACCGCCCAGATCCGGCCGTCGAAGCCACGGACGTAGCCGATACCGACGATGTTGAACGCCCGGGAGAGGATGTTGGCCCGGTGGGGCGCGGACGCCATCCAGGCGCCCTCCACGCTCTGCGGCGACATGCCGCCGGGGCCGACGATGATGTTCTCACCCATCGTGTAGTACCCCGCAGTAATCGGGCGACGCGATCAGGGCGCCGAGGTTCTGGTGGTACAGCGTCCCGACCCGTGACATCTGGTCGGCCCACACGCCGGCGGTGTTCGACAGCTTCGGGCTCCAGGTCAGCGGCGGCAGCCCGTTCATCACGCGGTCGTAATTCAGACTCTGGTACAGGCCATTGACATAGGGATCGGCCGGCGGCGTGCTCGACGTGTTGGCGAAGCCACACGAGCTGAGCCCGAGGGCGATCGACAAGGCCACGACGACCGCGGCCCCTCGCTTGCCCAGGAGGTTCGTGATGCGCATCTTCGGTCTCCCCGACGTTGCCCGTTGGACGCTTGGAATGGTCATCGGCAGAGACCCCGGTTCCTTGAGCTTCTGGCCACGGAATGGCCAACCTTGCCGCGCGGAGAGTGACATCCGCCGCACCCCCCTCGTGTGCCCTGGCCGGGCGGGTCTGCTCGACCAAGATGGGGCCTCGAGCGAGGGAGCGGTCACCGGGATGTGGAAGGCGACGGTCAGGGGTCTGTTCGCCCGGAAGGTCCGCCTGGCCCTCACCGCGCTGGCGATCCTCCTCGGCGTCAGCTTCGTCAGCGCCACCTACGTCCTCACCGACACGGTCAAGCAGTCGTTCGACGCCGTGTTCGCCCAGACGCTCTCCGGGGTGGACCTGCAGGTCCAGGGGGCCTCGGCCCTCGGCGACGTGTCGAACCCGGGCCGTATCCCCGACGCCGCCATCGACGAGGTGCGGGCCGTCCCCGGGGTGGCCCGCGCGGAAGGGTTCCTCAAGACGACTCTGGCCACCTTCGTCGACGCCGAGGGCAACGACATCGGCGGCGGCGGGCCCCCGACCATTGGCGTGTCGTGGGTCGCCGACGGGCCGTTCCGGCTGACGGCCGGACGCGCGCCTGACGGGCCGAGCGAGGTGGCCATGGACGCCGGCACCGCGGCCAAGCACGGGTTCGCAGTGGGTGACGAGGTGCGGGTGCTGCTCAGCGGCGCGGCGAAGAAGTTCCGGATCGTGGGTCTGTTCGGGTTCGGTGACCGCACCGACTTCGGCGCGGTGACGTTCGCCGCGTTCGACCTCGCGACCGCGCAGCGCGAGTTCGACGCCGGCTCGTCGATCGACGCGGTCTACGTCCAACGCGAGCCGGGGGTGCCGACCGGTGTGCTGCAGCAGCGCATCGAGACCGCGCTCGGGCCCGCCTACGACGTGCTGACCGCCGACCAGGCGACCCTGCAGGTCGGTAAGCCGGTGCGGCAGTTCCTCGGGTTCTTCACCGACGCGCTGCTCGGTTTCGCCGCCATCGGGGTCGTGGTCGGGGCCTTCATCATCTTCAACACCTTCACCATCCTCGTCGCGCAACGCACACGCGAGCTCGGTCTGCTGCGGGCGATGGGCGCGACCGGCGGGCAGGTCGTCCGGTCGGTGGTGCTCGAGGCCTTCCTCGTCGGAGTGGTGGCGTCGGCGTTGGGGCTGCTGGCGGGTATCGCCCTCGGCGTGGGGTTGCTCCAGCTGTTGCGTGAGCTCGGTCTCGACCTGCCCGACACGTCGACCGTGCTCCTCACCCGCACCGTCGTGGTCTCGCTCCTGGTCGGCGTCGTGGTCACCGTCGTCGCGGCCGCCATCCCCGCGGTGCGCGCGGCCCGGGTGCCGCCGGTCGCCGCCATCGCCGACGCGCCGGCCCGTGCCGTCGGCGGGTTCGCCCGGCGCGTCATCGCCGGCTTGGTCGTGCTCGCGCTCGGTGTGGTCGCGATCGTCTACGGCCTCGCGCGTGCCCGCGAGGTCAGCGGGGTCTTCGACCAGGTCCAGGTGGTCGCGCTGGGCGCCTTCGGTGTGCTGGTCGGCGTGGTGATGGTGCTCCCCGCGGTGGCGCGTCCGGCGGTGCGTACGATCGGGGCACCGCTCGGGCGCCTCGGTCCGCCGGGCACCCTGGCCCGGGCGAACGCGATGCGGAACCCGCGCCGCACCGCCATCACCGCGTCGGCGCTGATCATCGGGCTCGCGCTCGTCGGGCTCACGGCCACGTTCGGCGCGTCGCGCGCGCGCGTCGGTCGGTCGCGAGACCGCCAACGGCCTCCGGGCCGACTACGTGGTCAAGACCGACGGCTTCTCCGGCTTCTCCACCGACGTCGCCGAGCGTCTCCGTGACCAGCCCCGGGTCACGACCGTCGTGCCCATGCGGTTCTCCGACGCCTCGGTCAACGGCGACGTGAAGACGGTCGGCAGCATCGAGGCGAACGACCTCGGAGCGGTGGTCGATCTCGGGTTCGTGAGCGGTGGGGCCCGCGGCCTCGGCGACGGCGGTGTGCTCGTGGCCGACGACCTCGCCCGCCATCTCGGCGTCGGCACCGGCGACCAGATCGTCGTGGTGTTCTCGCAGGGGCAGCGCCCACTGACCGTGCGGGGCGTCTACCGACGCCAGAACTTCATCGGGCTCTTCGGGCAGTCGGTGCCGCTGCTCGTGGCTCCGGCGACGATGGGGAGCGTCACCGGGGGCTCGGCCCAGGACTCCCTGGTCCTCGTGCGCACCGAGGGTGGTGAAGATCCGGCGACGCAGCGTGCGCTGGCGCGTGCGCTGGCCGACGACTTCCCGAACATGTCGGTGCTCACGCGCGACGAGTTCCGCGCCGATCAGCAGGCGCAGGTCGACCAGTTCCTCACCGTGCTCATCGCGATCCTCGCGCTCTCCGAGATCATCGCCATCCTCGGCATCGTGAACACGCTCGCGCTCTCGGTGTTCGAGCGCACCCGTGAGCTCGGGCTCCTCCGCGTCGTCGGGATGTCGCGCCGGCAGATGCGGCGCATGGTGCGGTGGGAGTCGGTCGTGATCGCGGTGCTCGGCGGGGTCGTGGGGCTCGCGCTCGGCGTGGTGTGGGGCTGGGCGTTCGCACGCGCGTTGCAGGAGCAGGGCCTGACCGTGTTCCGCATCCCCGTCGTCGAGGTGCTGCTGTTCGTCGGTGGGTCGATGCTCGCGGGCGTGCTCGCCGCCGTGCTCCCCGCGTGGCGTGCCTCGCGCCTCGACGTGCTCGAGGCCATCGCTACGGAATGACGGAAGAGGCGGTTGCTACCATGACACGCTCACCGGGCGATTAGCTCAGGGGGAGAGCACTTCCTTGACACGGAAGGGGTCAGCAGTTCAAATCTGCTATCGCCCACGGTGACGACACATGAAGGACTGCAGGTCAGCGGGGCTTTCGGGCCCCGCTGATTCGCGTCGGCGGGACCAACGCCCGTAGGCAGCCGGGGCGGTCGGGACGACACTCGACGCATGGCACGTCCTGCCCGTGGCGCTGGCTTCACCGCAATCTTCGGTCGTGTGCCCGGGGCCGATCTCGCCCGAACCTACGAACGCCGATGGCTCCGGCGCGACGTGATCGCAGGCTTGGTGCTGACCGTCCTGCTCGTTCCCCAGGGGATGGCGTACGCCGAGCTGGCGGGGTTGCCGGCCGTCACCGGCCTCTACACCACGGTGCTCGCTCTCGTCGCGTACGCGATGTTCGGTTCATCGCGCTTCCTGGTGCTGGGTCCTGATTCGGCACTCGGCCCGCTGATCGCCGCCGCGATCCTTCCGCTCGTGGGCGCTCGCGGCGATCCGGCCCGGGCGGTCGCGCTCGCGGGCGCGCTCGCGCTGTTGATGGGCGCATTCTGCATCGGTGCCGGATTCGCTCGTGTCGGAGTGGTCGCGGAGCTCTTCTCGAAGCCCGTGCGCATCGGATTCCTGAATGGCATCGCGGTGGCGGTGTTCGTGAGCCAACTCCCGAAATTGTTCGGCTTCACCACTGCTGCGACGGGTGTGTACCGCGAGGCCGAGGCGTTCGCGGAGGGGCTGCGCGACGGAAGGGCCGTGGGTGCCGCGCTGCTCGTCGGCGTCGGATCGCTCGCGGTGATCCTCGGGTGTCGCCACTGGTGGCCGAAGGTCCCCGGCATCTTGATCGCCGTCGTCGCGGCCGCGGCCGCCACGCGTCTCTTCGACCTCGCCGCCGAGGGGGTCGCGGTCGTCGGGCCGATTCCCTCCGGCTTTCCCATCCCGACGGTTCCCGACGTGGGCTTCCACGACCTCGCCGCTCTGCTCGTCGCGGCCGCAGGCATGGCGTTCGTGACGCTGGCCGACTCGACGGCGCTGTCGCGCAGCATTGCCGCGGGTCGCGGCGAGCACACCGACGCGAATCGGGAGATCATCGCCCTGGGCGCCGCCAACACCGCTGCGGGCCTCTTCCAGGGCTTCCCGGTGGGAGCCTCGTCCACCCGCACCGCGGTCGCGCAGTCGGCGGGATCGAAGACACAGCTCGCCGGGCTCGTCGGCGCCGCGGTGATCACGGTGATCCTGGTCGTGGGGAGCGGGCTCGGGCGCAACCTCCCGCAGGCGACCCTCGCGGCGATCGTGATCGCGGCCGCGTTCCTTCTCTTCGACCTGGGGAGCCTCCGTTGGTTCTGGGAGGTTCGCCGATCGGAGCTCTACCTGTCGGTGGCCGCGTTGCTGGGGGTCGTGGGCCTGGGCGTGCTCGAGGGCATCGCGGTGGCGATCGCGCTCTCCCTCGGCGACTTCGTCCGCCGGGCGTGGCGCCCCCACGACGCCGTGTTGGGTCGCATCCGTGGCCGGAAGGGCTACCACGACGTCGACCGCCATCCCGACGCGGTGCAGATCCCGGGGCTGGTCATCTACCGGTTCGACGCGCCGCTCTTCTTCGCCAACGCCGAGCTCTTCGCCGAGCGCCTGGCGGTGGGCATTCGCGAGCGCGACGACGAGACGCGGTGGGTCATCGTCGCCGCGGAACCCATCACCGACATCGACACCACGGGAGCGGAGATCCTGCGGCGCGTGCTCGACGATCTCGACGCCGAGGGCGTCACGCTCGCTTTCGCCGAGCTCAAGGGCCCGGTGAAGGATCTGCTCCGCCGGTACGGGCTGTACGACCGCATCGGCGACGAGCACGTCTTCCCGACGCTCGGGACCGCGATCCGCGGGTACCTCCGGGCCACCGACACGGTGTGGGTCGACTGGAGCGACGAGGAGGGCGGCGCGCCCACGACGTGAGCGGGACCTTGGCCTCTGTCGCCGCGCCGTGGTGAGGGCGACGCTGATCGCGACCGTCCGGCGGAGCACACGCGGGCGGCGTACGGAGGCACCGATGACGAGCCGAGGTCTCGAGATCCTCACGGCCGACGAATGCCGTGAGCTTCTGCGTGCACACCGGTTGGGGCGGGTCGCGGTGCGCGTCGGCGCGGCACCGGCCATCTTTCCGGTGAACTACGCGTTGCTCGACGACGACGTCGTGTTCCGCGCCGATCCCGGCAGCAAGCTCTCGGCCGCGCTCATGAAGATCATGGTCGCCTTCGAGATCGACCACGCCGACGCGGCCGCTCGTACCGGTTGGAGCGTGCTGGTCACCGGATACGCCGACGAGATCCGCGACCGTGCCACCCTCGAACGGATCGATGCCCTGGAGCTCGAGCCGTGGGTCACCGACGGGCGAGACTTCGTCGTCCGCATCCACCCGCGGACGATCTCGGGGCGCCGCGTCCCCGCCGCGTGATCGGGACGGCCTCGCTGGGGTGACGGACCAAATCCCCTGGCCCCAGTGCCGGCGGTCACTCAGACTCGCGTGATGACGGACGGCGAGGCGCGGGAGGCGACGCGCCCGGGGACTGCGAACGAGGATTCTCCGGCGATCTCAGGTCTCACGCGTGTCGAGGCGAGCGAGCGGCTGGCTCGTGAGGGGCCGAACCTGCTGCCGGCCCCGCCGTCGCCCGCCGCGTGGCGGAGCCTTGCCGCCCAGATGTTCCACTTCTTCGCGCTGATGTTGTGGGTGGCCGGCGTGCTCGCGTTCGTCGCGGACCTGCCACAGCTCGGCGTCGCGATCTTCGTCGTCGTGATCGTGAACGGCGTGTTCGCGTTCGTCCAGGAGACCCGCGCCGAGCACGCGGCGGAGCGCCTGCGCGACCTGTTGCCCCGCCGCGCGACGGTCGTGCGTGACGGCGTGCCCGAGGAAGTGGACGCCGCCGAGCTCGTCACCGGCGACGTCGTGCTGCTGAGCGCCGGTGACCGCGTCTCGGCGGATCTCCAGGTGCTCGAGGCGCACACGCTCGCGGTGAACAACTCGCTGCTCACCGGGGAGAGCCAGTCGGTCGTCGTCCACGGGCGGTGACTCGCTGTTCGCGGGGACGTTCGTGGTCGAAGGCGAGTCGATCGCCGTGGTCGAGGCCACCGGCTCGCGGACGCGCTTGGCCGCCATCGCGCTCCTGACGCAGGCGGGTCACCGCCCGCGCAGCCCGCTGGCCCAGGAGCTGCACCGGGTGGTCAGGACCGTCGCCATGATCGCGGTCGGGGTCGGCGTCGCGTTCTTCGGTGTCGCGCTGGCCGTGGGATCACCCGCGTCCGACGGCTTCCTCTTCGCGATCGGCGTGACGGTGGCGCTCGTCCCGGAAGGGCTGCTGCCCACCGTCACCCTGTCGCTGGCGATGGGTGCGCAACGGATGGCGGCCCGAGATGCGCTCGTGCGTCGGTTGGAATCGGTCGAGACGCTCGGATCGACGACGTTCATCTGCACCGACAAGACGGGCACGCTGACCCGCAACGAGATGGCCGTCGTCGAGGTGTGGACGCCGAGCGGCACGGTGGAGATCGACAGCTCGGGCTACGACCCGACGCCCGAGCTGGTGGTGGAGGCCGCTGCACTTCCGCGGCCTCGAGGACCTCGCGCGCGTCGCGGTCAGGTGTTCGAGCTGGACGTGCGGTGGAGCGTGAGGGGCAGTGGGTCGCGATGGGCGACCCGATGGAAGCCGCGATCGACGCATTCGCTCGTCGGCTGCGGATCGACGTCGCCGGACGACGAGGTCGGCGAACCCTGTCGTCCGCCGGTATCCGTTCGACCCGCGCCGCAGGCGCATGTCCGTCGTGATCGGCGAGCGCCTGCTGGTCAAGGGTGCGCCCGACGCGATCCTCGATCGCTGCGCGACGATCGGCGGACGCGCAGGCAGCGCTCGAGGTGATGGCGAGCCGGGGCCTGCGCGTCCTTGCGGTCGCGGTGCGATCGGTCGGCGACCTGCCCGCCGACGTCGGGCGCGGACGCTGCCGAGGATCACCTGGAGCTCCTCGGACTGCTCGGCTTCGAGGATCCGCCTCGCGTCGAGTGCGGCGGCCGCGATCGCGGCGTGCCAGGACGCCGGCATCCGTGTCGCGATGGTGACCGGGGACCATCCCGCCACGGCGAGGGCGATCGCCGTCGAGGTCGGGCTGCTCGGCCCGGAGGGAACGGTGGTCGAAGGGAAGGACCTGCCCGCCGACGAGGTCGCGCTCGGTGAGCTCCTCGAACACGACGGCGTGGTCCTCGCGCGGATCGAACCCGAGGACAAGCTGCGGATCACGAAGGCCCTGCAGGCCCGCGGCCACGTCGTCGCGATGACCGGCGACGGGGTCAACGACGGCCCTGCGCTCCAGCAAGCCGACATCGGCATCGCGATGGGCTTGTCGGGCACCGACGTGGCCCGGGAAGCCGCCGATCTCGTGCTGCTCGACGACGACTTCGCCACGATCGTCGCCGCCGTCGAGCAGGGACGCGCGACGTTCACGAACGTCCATCGGTTCCTCACGTACCACCTCACCGACAACGTCGCCGAGCTGACGCCGTTCGTCGTGTGGGCGCTGTCGGGCGGCAGCTTCCCGCTCGCGCTCGGCGTGCTGCAGATCCTCGTGCCTCGACATCGGCACCGATCTCCTCCCTGCCCTCGCACTCGGTGCCGGAGCCACCGAACGACCGCATGCTCGCCCGACCACCGCTCGGACGCCACCTCATCGACGCGCCGCTCGTCCGACGGGTCTTCGGCGTGCTCGGGCCGACCGAGGCGCTCGTCGAGATGAGCGCCTTCGTGGTCGGACTCGTCGCCGCCGGCTGGCGGCCGGGCGAGAGCTTCCCGACCGGAGACGCGGTCGCCGCGGCGTCGGGCGCGGCCTTCGCCGCCGTCGTGATCGGACAGGCCGCGAACGTGTTCGCCTGCCGCAGTGCCACACGCTGGCCCGGCGCGCTGGGGTGGACGACGAACCGTCTGCTCGTCGGAGCGGTCGCGGTCGAGTTGCTGCTGCTCGCCGCGTTCCTGCTGATCCCGCCGCTCGCGTCACTCCTCGACCAGGCGGTGCCACCGCTCGCCGCGTTCGTGGTCGCCATGCTGGCGGCGCCCGCCGTGCTCGTGGCCGACGCGCTCCACAAGCAGCACCGCCGGAAGCTTCGGAACACGCATCGCGTGGCTGCGCTCGATCGGGGTGTACGAAGTACGTCGAACGAGGGGATCGGTCATGGGTGAAGACGGCTCCACGACTCAGGCGGGCGCCACTACGGCACTGCTCACGGCCATCACGAATCTCACCCAGTTCCACCGGGAACACGAGAAGTACTACACGTCCGCGCCACGCGAGCAGGCGATCGTGCTCCAGCGCCATGCCCGCAGTCTCCTCGCGCTCGCCGACCAGTGGTCGACGACGGCACCGGTCTCACGTGAACCGTTCAGCCCGTTCGAGGGAACCCCGGACCTCAACGCCGCAGTCGCCACGCAGCTCGACGGCATCCTGTTCATGGAGGGCGAAGGCGAGCCGGCCGAGGTCGGCAGGTTGAAGCGCGACCTCCGGTCCCTGTCGGACGACGCGGCCGAGACCGGCGCGTGGCTCGGCGCGGCGATGGAGAGCTCCTGGGCCATGGCCGAGACCCTCCTCGACACCGACGACCTGGCCGATGTGCTCGGGGAGCGGCATCGCATCATCGCGAACGACTGGCAGGCAGCATTGCTGAGCGGCCTCGTCGCGAAGCTGCTCGGGCGTGCCGCCGACATCCTCGACCGGGTGGACTTCACGCCGGCCGGCCTCCGTCGGGACATCGTCGGTGACAACGTCTCGGCGAAGCTCCTGTACAGCGCGGCCGAGATCATCAACCACGCCGCCGACGTGCTCAGCGACTCCGCGGCCCTCGACAACGACAACGAACGGCGTTGGCGGGTCTTCCGGGCGCGCGTGCAGCTGCTCCTCGCCGGCATGGAGATCCCCGAGACGCGCTCGGCCGATGAATAGCCTCATGCGAGGGAGGTAGGCGGTGCTCGAGCGGGTCGACATCGGTACCCAGTCTGTGGACCGCTACCGGAGCAGTGCCGGCGGCGACGCCATCGCCCATCTCCGCGAGCTCGCCGCGCCGCTCCGCGGATGTCGCGTGCTCCACGTGAGCGCGACGCCGTTCGGTGGGGGCGTCGCCGAGATCCTCCGTTCCAAGATCCCGCTGCTCCGCGACCTGGGCATCGCCGCGGACTGGCAGCTGATCCGAGGTGACGAGTCGTTCTTCCGCGTCACGAAGGCGATCCACAACGGGCTCCAGGGCTCGGCGATGGGTCTCTCGGCCGACGACGAGGAGCGGTACCTCGCCCAATCGGAGCGGAACGCCAAGGCGCTCGACGGGCACTACGACGTGATCGTCGTGCACGATCCGCAACCGCTGGCGTTGCTCGAGCTGCACGGGGCCAACCGGAGCCGGTGGATCTGGCGTTGCCATGTCGACACCTCGGAACCGAACCCGTCGGTGTGGCGCTTCCTCCAACCGTTCGTCGTCCGCTACGACGCCGCCGTGTTCACCCTCGGCGGCTTCGTCCCACCCGACTTCCCGGTCGCCCGGACCGAGATCATCCCGCCGGCCATCGATCCGGAGAGCCCCAAGAACCTGCATCTCAGTGCACGCCTCGCGGCCCGCGTCGTCGAATGGATCGGGGTGGAGACCCGGCGACCACTGATCACGCAGATCTCACGGTTCGACGAGTGGAAGGACCCGCTGGGTGTCGTCGAGGCGTATCGCCTGGTGCGCGAGCTGGTGCCCGATCTCCAGCTGGCGCTGGTCGGCTCCATGGCCCTCGATGATCCCGAAGGCTGGCGCGTCTACCGCGAGATCCAGCGTGAGGTCGAGGTCGATCCCGACATCCATGTGTTCACGAACCTCACCGGCGTCGGGAACGTCGAGGTGAATGCCTTCCAGCGACTCGCCGACGTGGTCGTCCAGAAGTCGATCCGCGAGGGCTTCGGCCTGGTGGTGTCGGAGGCGCTCTGGAAGGGCACCCCCGTGGTGGCCGGGCGGGCCGGCGGGATCCCGTTGCAACTCGAGGACGGGTGCAGCGGCTACCTCGTCGATTCGGTCGAGGAGTGCGCGCAGCGCGTGCTCGAGCTGCTGTCGGATCCCGAGCGCCGGCACGAGTTCGGCGAGCGCGGACAGCGAACGCGTGCGCGAGCGGTTCCTGCTCCCGCGGCTCATCGCCGACGAGCTGCGGCTCTACCAGTCGGTGCTCGGCTCCGCGAGCCCGGGTCCCGGTGGCGTGTTGGTCGGGTTGCACGACGAGCCGCGGGATCCGGTGTGCGGGATGCGCATCGACAACGCGCACGGACGGCACCTGGCGTTCGGTGGGAGCGACTACTACTTCTGCTCCGAGAGCTGCGAGCAGGAGTTCGCGGCGGATCCCGAGCGCTTCCTGCGCGCGACCTAAGTCGGGGACCTTCGGCCCTGGAACGGTGGGCGTCCCGTCCGTACGTTGGGTGAGCCGCACGCGTGAAGGGACGGACGATGACCGCGACCGTGTATGTACCGCTCGACGGCTCTGAGCGCGCGGAGGCGGCGTTGCCACCCGCCTGCGCGTTGGCCGAGCGCACCGGCGCCGAGCTGGTGCTCGTCGCCACCCCGTGGCCCGCCACGAGCACCGAGACGGTGAACAACTACCTGTCGGCGCGTGCCGCGTTCCTCGACCAGCCGGCGCGCACCAGGCTCGTGCTCGACCGCGAGATCGCCGACGCCGTTCGTATGGTGGCCGCCGAGCCGGACACGCTGGTGTGCATGACCACACGCGGGCGTGGCGTGGTCCAGGAGGCCTTGCTCGGCAGCGTTGCCGCGGAGGTCGTGCGCACGAGCGTCGCGCCCGTGTTGTTCGTGGGCCCGCGCATGGGCGCTCGGTGGGAGCTCGGTGACGACCCGCTGATCATCGCCGGGCTCGACGGGTCGACGCCGTCGCTCGTCGCCGCGCAGTCGGCAGGTGTGCTGGCGATCTCGATCAGGGCGCGTGTCCGGGCCGTGGAAGTGCTGCGGCCGAGCGACGTCATCACCGTCGGTGAGGTTCGGGCAGGCGACGTCGCCATGCTCGAGCACGTCGTCGCGGAGCTCACGGAACGTGGCGTGACCGCCGACTACGAGATGGTCGACGGGTACGACGCCGCCGACACGCTGGCGGAGCATGCCGCGTCGCAGCACGCCGCAGTCATCTCGGTCGCGAGCCACGGGCGGAGCGGCATGGCCCGAGCCCTGCTCGGCAGCATCGCCATGCGGACCATCCGCCACGCGCCCTGCCCCGTGCTCGTCACCGGCCCGGCGGTGCACCGCCACGCGACCGACGGAGCGGCGGTGAGCTCCGAGGAGCCGTCGGCGACCTGAGGTGACTGTGACCTTCGCCCCTGGAGTGCCGAGCGCGATCCGATCATGCTCGGAGGTCGTGCGGTACGAGCCGATCGGCAAGACGCTGGGCGCGGCACGAGTCAGCCCCAACCTGCTGGACTACGACGCGGCACGCCGTGCCTTCTCCTGGGATGACGAGCGCGCGGCACTGGTGAACGGTCCCGATGGCGGACTCAACATCGCTGATGCATGCGTCGACCGCCACGCCCGGGGCGCCCGTCGCGATCACCTGGCGATCCGGTGGTTGGGTCGCCACGGCGACGTCGTCGACCTCAGCTACGCCGAGCTGTCGGTGCGCACCTCCGCGTTCGCCGAGGTCCTCGACGAATTGGATGTCGGTCGCGGTGGCCGCGTCTTCGTGCTGCTGGGCCGGGCCGTGGAGCTGTACGTCGCGGTCATCGGCACCCTGAAGCACGGGAGCGTCGCCTGCACCCTTTTCTCCGCCTTCGGTCCCGAGCCCATCCGTCAACGCATGTCGATCGGCGACGCCGACGTGCTGGTGACCACCGAGGCGCTGTACCGCCGCAAGGTCGCACCGATCCGTGACGCCCTCCCGACGCTCCGTCACGTGTTGGTCACCGGCGCAGATGCGGAGCCGCCGCCCGGCACCATACGACTCGACGAGCTGATGGCGGCGAAGCCCGGCCGGCGTGCGTGTGCTCCCACGGCAGCCGAGGACATGGCGCTCCTCCACTTCACGAGCGGCACCACCGGGACGCCCAAGGGCGCGGTCCACGTACACGATGCCGTCGTCGCGCACGCGGTGACGGGCAAGCTCGCACTCGACTTCCACGACACCGATGTGTTCTGGTGTACGGCCGATCCCGGTTGGGTGACCGGGACGTCGTACGGAATCATTGCGCCACTCGTCAACGGCATCACGAGCATCGTCGATGAAGGCGAGTTCGATGCCGAACGCTGGTACGGCATCCTCCAGTCGCAACACGTGAACGTCTGGTACACCGCGCCCACCGCCGTCCGGATGATGATGAAGGCGGGAGCAGAGGCACCGCGCGGGTATGACCTGTCGGCGTTGCGGTTCATCGCCAGTGTCGGGGAGCCTCTGAACCCGGAAGCCGTGTGCTGGGGCGAGCGGGCATTCGGCCTGCCCATCCACGACAACTGGTGGCAGACGGAGACGGGCGGGATCATGATCGCCAACTTCGCCGCCACCGAAATCCGCCCCGGGTCGATGGGTCGCCCGCTCCCGGGTGTCGAAGCCGCCATCTTGCGCCGCGACGAGCACGGCGAGGTGGTCGTGCATGACGACGTCGCGGTCGTGGTCGACGACGCGCTGGCCGAAGGCGAGCTCGCTCTCCGCCCTGGATGGCCGTCGATGTTCCGCGGCTACCTCCACGACGACGCGCGATACCAGGAGTGCTTCGTCGGGGGCTGGTACCGCTCCGGCGACCTGGCCATGCGCGACGCCGACGGCTACTACTGGTTCGTCGGCCGCGCCGACGACGTGATCAAGTCGGCGGGCCATCTCATCGGGCCGTTCGAGGTCGAGAGCGCTCTCATGGAGCATCCCGCGGTGGCCGAGGCGGCGGTGATCGGTGCGCCCGATCCGATCGCGGGCGAGATCGTCAAGGCGTTCGTGGTGCCTCGACAGGATGTCGATGCCGACGAAGCGCTGCGTCGTGAGCTGATCGGCTTCGGGCGGTCACGGCTCGGTGCGGCGGTCGCGCCGCGCGACGATCGAGTTCGTCGTCGACCTGCCGAAGACGCGGAGCGGCAAGATCATGCGCCGCATGTTGCGCGCTCGCGAGCGTGGCGAAGACGTCGGCGACACGTCGACGCTCGAAGCCGCCGCGCCGTCGGCGGCTGCGGGGCCGACGGGATGAGCACCCGACCGAGCGACACCGTGCACGCGCTCGATCTCTACCGTGAGATGCTGCGCATCCGGCGCTTCGAGGAGCGATGCGTCGAGCTGTACAGCGCGAGCAAGATCCGTGGGTTCCTCCACCTGTACGTCGGGGAGGAAGCCGTGGCGGTCGGGGTGATGCAGGCGCTGACGACCGATGACGCCGTGGTGGCGACCTACCGGGAGCACGGCCACGCGCTCGCGCGCGGCATCCCCGCCGACGTGATCATGGCGGAGATGTTCGGCAAGGTCGAAGGATGCAGCCGGGGGCGAGGTGGATCGATGCACCTCTTCGACGTCGGCACGCGGTTCTTCGGCGGCAATGCGATCGTGGGCGGGGGACTCCCGGTCGCGGTGGGTCTGGCCCTCGCCGACCAGATGCAGGGCCGCCCGCGAGTGACCGCATGCTTCTTCGGTGAGGGCGCGGTCGCCGAAGGCGAATTCCACGAGTCCCTCAACCTCGCGGCGCTGTGGAACCTGCCCGTGCTGTTCTGCTGCGAGAACAACCTGTACGCGATGGGTACCGCGCTGACGCGTTCGGAATCCGAGACCGACCTCGCGCTCAAGGCGGCGAGCTACGAGATGCCGGCGTGGTCGGTCGACGGTATGGACGTGCTGCAGGTCGAAGCGTCGGCGCGTCGCGCCGCCGATGCCGTGCGTGGCGGGGGTGGTCCGCACTTCCTGGAATTCCGCACCTACCGCTTCCGCGCGCACTCGATGTACGACCCCGAGCTCTATCGCGAGAAGTCGGAGGTCGAGCAGTGGAAGACCCGAGATCCGCTCGAGCTGCTGCGCAACAAACTGGTGGAGCTCGACGCGGCTGACGACCAATGGTGGGAGACCGCGGACGCCGAGGTCACCGCCGAGATCGACGAAGCGGTGGCGTTCGCCGAGCGTGGAACGCTCGAGCCGATCGAGGATCTCACGCGCTTCGTGTACCACGAGGTGGGGTCGTGACCGTGACCACGGACACCGGCCTGCGGATCACTTACCGCGAAGCCATGCGCCAGGCGTTGCGCGACGCCCTGGCGCGGGACGAGCGGGTGTTCCTCATGGGAGAGGACGTCGGTGCCTACGGCGGGTGCTTCGCCGTGAGCAAGGGACTCCTCGACGAATTCGGGCCCGAGCGCGTCCGCGACACGCCGCTCTCGGAGTCCGCGTTCGTCGGTGCCGGGATCGGTGCAGCGCTCGGCGGGATGCTCCCGATCGTGGAGATCATGACCGTCAACTTCAGCCTGCTTGCGCTCGACCAGATCCTGAACAATGCCGCGACGCTCCAGCACATGTCGGGTGGGCAGTTGCACGTGCCGTTGGTGATCCGCATGACGACCGGTGCGGGTCGGCAGCTCGCAGCTCAGCATTCCCACTCGTTGGAAGGGTGGTACGCGCACATCCCGGGCATCAAGGTGCTCACCCCGGGTACGGTCGAGGACGCGCGCGGGATGCTCGCGAGCGC
The DNA here is from genome assembly GCA_963725775.1 of uncultured Actinomycetes bacterium. Lineage (GTDB taxonomy): Bacteria > Actinomycetota > Acidimicrobiia > IMCC26256 > DASPTH01 > DASUAS01. The sequence goes on along the minus strand of CAVRZT010000001.1, from coordinate 2,694,194 downwards.
CCTGGAGGATCCCGACCCGGTGCTGATCTTCGAGCACGGTGCCCTGTACAACATGGAGGGCGAGCTCGAGCCCGGCGCCGGGGCGGTCGACATCGATCGGGCCGCGGTGCGCCGCGACGGTGCCGACGTCTCGCTCGTCACGTACGGCGGCATGCTCCCGCGTGTGCTCGAGGCGGCCAACGCGCTCGCGGAAGCGGGCGTCGATGCCGAAGTGCTCGACCTGCGGGTGTTGCGTCCGCTCGACGACGACGCGCTGCTCGCGTCGGTGCGCAAGACCCATCGCGCCGTGGTGATCGACGAGGGTTGGCGCAGCGGCAGCATCTCGGCCGAGGTCAGTGCGCGGATCATGGAGCATGCCTTCTTCGACCTGGATGCGCCGGTCGAGCGGGTGTGCAGCGCGGAGGTACCGATGCCCTACGCCAAGCATCTCGAGGACGCCGCGCTCCCGGACGTGGAGAGCGTCGTACGTGCCGCACACCGAGTGGTCGACGCCAGTGGGTGAGTTCCGGATGCCTTCGCTCGGAGCCGACATGGACGAGGGCACGATCACGGAATGGCTCGTGCACCCGGGCGACATCGTGCACCGGGGCGACATCGTCGCGGTCGTCGACACGGACAAGGCCGACGTCGATGTCGAGATCTTCGAGGACGGGGTGATCCAGGAGCTCCTGGTGCCTGCAGGGGAACGGGTCGCGGTGGGCACACCGCTCGCGACCGTGGCCCCGGACGCGGAGCCGGTGCCCGAAGCCGTTCCCGCACCGGCGCGTGAGGTGCCCGCCCCGGTGCGGGTCACGGCCGGCCCGGGGACCGCCTCGCCGGTGGTGCGACGCTTGGCGGGCCACCTCGGCGTCGACCTCGCCACGGTCACCGGCACCGGCGCGGGCGGGACGATCACCCGGAGCGACGTCGAGCACGCGGCCGCGTCCGCCGAGCCGGCCGAGCCGGCCCAGCCGACCGAGCCAGCACCCGATCGCGACCAGGCGCTGCGTGACGCGATCGGCCGCCTGATGGCACGCTCCAAGCGCGAGATCCCGCACTACTACCTCGGCACCGAGGTCGACTTCTCGCGCGCCAGCGCCTGGCTGGAACAGCGAAACGCCGAGCGTCCGGTCACGGAACGCCTGCTCGCCGCGGCCGTCCAGCTGAAGTCGGTCGCGGAGGCGGCGTTGCAGTTCCCGGAGATGAACGGCTACTGGGTCGACGAGCACTTCGTTGCCGCACAGGAGGTCCACGTCGGTGTCGCGGTCGCGCTCCGTGGGGGAGGCCTCATCGCGCCCGCACTGCACGACGTGCACGAGAAGGATCTCGACACCGTGATGCACGAGCTGCGCGACCTCGTCGCGCGCGCCCGTGCCGGCCGACTGCGCAGCTCCGAGCTGTCCGACGCCACGATCACCGTGACCAATCTCGGGGAGCGGGGGGTGCAGATCGTGTACGGCGTGATCTATCCGCCGCAGGTCGCGCTGGTCGGCTTCGGGAAGATCCTCGACCGGCCGTGGGCCGACGATGGGATGCTCGGGGTCCGCCCCATCGTGTCGGTCACGCTGTCTGCGGACCACCGAGCGAGCGACGGGGCCCGCGGCGCGGCGTTCCTCGAACGGATCGAGCAGCTGTTGCAGGATCCATCGGAGTGGTGAACCCCGACCAGCTACGCGGCATCGTCGTCTCGGTGCTGGGTGAGATCGCGCCGGAGATCGACTTCGCGTCGTTCCCCGGCGGTGCCGATCTGCGTGACGAGATCGGCCTCGACTCGATGGACATCCTGAACTTCGTGAGTGGGCTCCACGAGCGGACCGGTGTGGACGTTCCCGAGCGCGATTACGGCCAACTTGCCTCGGTCGAGGCCTGCGTCGCCTACCTCTCGGGACGTGTCGCCGGCTAGGTCGGAGACCTCACCGCGGCCGGCACCGAGAGCCCGGCGACGGCGCGGTGGAGGAGCAGGCGGGCACACTCCTCCTCGGGGCTGGCCTCGGGGGCAACGGGGAGCTCGCCGAGCGCGTCCTCGAGCGGCGCTCGGCGTCCACCGCTCAGCCGGCGGAGGTGCTCGCTGCCGTCGTCGAGTGACACCGCGCCGTCGAGCGCGAGATCGACGGCACGACGGGCGATCGGGCTCCCGAGTAGCGATCGTTGCGGGACCTCCATCGCGCTCACGTCCGGACCGAGGCCGCACGGACGGCGTCCCCGGCGCGCACGCCCTGTACCTGCACACGGCCGTACGGCGGTTGCGGGGGCGCGGCCACGTGCGCGGCCTCGTCGCTCTGTCCCGCTGCCGGTGTTTCATCGCCGCTCCCTTCCGCGTCCGTCTCTTCGACCACCAATGTCCGCCGATGGCGCCGACCCGCCCAGGGCCGAAGGTCCTGCCGCCGCCCCGATCGGGGATCGGGACTTCGGGCCGTGGGAACGGCGCTCCCGATCGAGGAACGTCGAGGGATGACGGCGCACACTGCGGCGTCTACGGCCGCGCGAGCGGGAGCCGTGACGGATCCGGCCCCGCCGTGAGACCCGACCGTTCCGGGGGGCCGGTGCCGCGGGCAACCTTTCGGGACCTTGGCCTCTGCACCGCTGCCCGACGCTGGCAGATGATCGAGCCCACACCCACGAGCGATGCAGCGAGGAGCAAGAGATGCGACCAGTGCGCACCCCCGGGTCGGAGAGCCCCACCGTCGAGGTCATCGTGTTCCGCGGTGGTCACGAGATCGGTCGCGAGCTCTTCGATACCCGCGAGGAAGCGGCACTCGCCGTCGAACGCTGGAGCGAGGAGCAGGGGGTGTCGTGCCAGGTCGACGACTTGGCGGTGCACCATCGTCCCGAGGACATCCGCGACCCGTCTCCCGACGAGTTCGTCGGTGACGACTACGCCGGGGAAGTTCCTGCGGACGACGAATGAGGAACCGGGCGCCGGACGCGCCCTGCCGCACCGCGTGTCCACGACCGCCCGCCCCCGAGGCCGATGCCGCCGAGCGTGCGCTGGCCCAGATCCCAAGCCACGCGGCCCGACGTCGCCGTCCTCGATGTTCGGCCTCCACCTCGCCGAGAAGACCGTCAAGAACTACGTATCGAACCTGCTGGCCAAGCTCAGGATGGAGCGACGCACCCAGGCCGTGGTATTCGCTGCACGCCTCGACATGGATTCGAGTCCGTCATTCGGAACCGGCGGTTGAATCGGCCGGATCAGGTCCCTCGACCAGGCGACTGACCTCGTCGAGTCGGAGGAGTCCGACCACCCGCCCGTCGTCGACGACCGTGACCGTGTGCCCCCGAGCGTGGGCGAGCGCCGGAACGTCGCCTTCCAGGTCGTCATCCGGCGCGAGCGTCACCACCGTGCGGTCGGCGAAGTCGCCCGCGTTCGTGCCGTCCGGCGCCCGTTCGATGGACGGCACGTCGATCACGCCCACGTAGCGACCGGAGCGCACGACCGGGAAGGTCCCCTGGCAGTTCCGGCGAACGAGCTGGCGCAGTGCGGCGGCATCCACGGTCGCCTCGACCGTGGTCGGCGTCACGAGCATCACGTCGCGTACCCGGCGCCCGGCGAGCCGCAGGTGCGTCAGCGTCGCCGCGACCTCGGCGCTCGCGCCGAGGTAGACGAACACGCCGATGATCGCGAACCAGAGGTTCCAGAGCATGCCCACGACGATCAGGACAAACGCGAGCCATCGGCCGGTCGTTCCCGCGATCCGGGTGGCGCGGGCGAGGTCGTACCGGCGTTCCAGCAGGGACCGGAACACGCGCCCGCCGTCGAGCGGGAACGCGGGGATCATGTTGAACGCCGCGAGCAGCACGTTGAGCCACGCGAGGCGCGCCAGGAATGGCCCGGTCGCGAAGTCGATGGGATACAGCGATTGCGAGAGCGCGGTCGCCATGGCGGCCGCGACGAGGCCGAGCGCGAAGCTCGAGGCCGGCCCGGCGATGGCCATCGCGAATTCGTCGCGAGGCGTCTCCGGGAAGGTCTCGAGGCGGGAGACGCCGCCGATCGGTAGGAGGTCGATCTCGTGCACGACGAGCCCACGGCGCCGCCCGACGAGGCAGTGCGCGAGCTCGTGGAACACGACACAGGCGAAGATGATGACGAGCCACGCCAACGAGGCCAGCACGCCGGGGCCCTTCGGCGCGGTGCCGGCCAGCGCGAACAGCGCGACGAGCAGGAAGAAGCTGGCGTGCACGCGGATCTGGATCCCCGCGACGCGCGCGATCGGGAACGACCACCGCCGTCGCGTTGGCGCGTCCGGTTCGCGGGTTGCCGGAGGGCGCGCAGGCTCGTTCATACCGCGAAGCTACGGTCGTGCCCCCGTGCGCACTAGAGCCGAAGGTCACGTCCGTTGCCGTGATGGGTGCCGGTGACGATCCGGAACCACGGCTGCGAGTTGTAGGTGCCAGGCTCCGACGCCGCGAGATAGACGCAGCCGTCGAACGTGCGGAAGCACGGTTCGCTCGCCGGACCGTCGGGGTGACCGTCCACCGGGTAGGCGAACCCACCCCGGAGCTGGTACCAGGGGTGGGTCGACGCGCCCTCGGGATGCCCGTCGGCCGGGTACACGAACGTGCCGACGACCTCGAAGCACGGAAGCGCGTCCTCGCCCCGAGGATGGTCCCGCAACGTGTGCCAGTTCATGCCCGCATGCTGTCGGGTAGCACGCGCGTTCCGTAGGGTCCAAGGTCCCGGAGGTCGAACCCGGGACTTTGGGCTCTGCCCCACGTTGACCGTGGCTGCGATGCTGTGGGCACCACCCGAGCGGGAGGACACCCGTCATGAGCGTCGCAACATTCTTCGACTGCCTGTTGAGCCGGGACTCGACCCACGATTTCGCACCGCAGTTCGCGTACGTGCACGACCTGCGATGCCGTCGGGGCTCTCCGGCGCGCTTTCGGGCCGGGAGCTGACATGAGGTGGCGACGGCGCTCGAAGGCGCTGGCGCTCGAGCCGGCGCCCGAGCCGGCACCCGAGCCGGCACCCGAGCCGGCACCCAGGTCGGGTTCGCTCTCGCACGTGGACGCCGCGCTGCGCGTGGCGGCCGGACGTCAGCTGTTCACGCGCGACGAGGCGCTCGGCCTCCTCCATGCGGTCGAAGGCGCGGTGCACGATCCCGAACGCGCGGCCACCGTCGAGCGCATCGTGGCCGACGTCCACTCGGGTTCGGCGCAGCAGCTGATGGTCACCCGCACGGATCTGCTCGATCCGCTGCTCGACATCCGGTTGGCGCTCTGCTCCTGAGCTAGCCGCGGGCGGGCACCTGCCATCGGAGCTCCGTGCCGCCGTCGGGTCGTGAAGACACGTGGCAGGTTCCCCCCAGTTTCGTGGCACGCTCGGTCAGATTGCGGATGCCGTTGCCGGTCGAGAGCGCCACCGGCCGGCCTCCGCCGTTGTCGAGCACGCGCAGGGTCACCAGGTCTCCGCTCTCGAGGATGATCTCGACCGCGGACGCCCCCGCGTGCCGGGCGACGTTCGACAGCGCTTCGCGCAGTACCGGGAGCAGTTCCTGCGCGATCCGCTCCTCCATCGCGTCGACCGGGCCGTCGAAGCGGAAGCGCGGTTCGAATCCCAGCGCCTCGCATTCGGCGTCCGCGATCCGCAGCACCTCGGCCCGGACGCCGGCCGTGTCCCGGGAATCGGCGTGGAGACTGAAGATGACCGACCGAATCTCCCGGATCGTCTCGTCGAGGTCGTCGACGACGGTCGCCAAACGACGTTCGTGCTCGGCGTCGGTCGTCCGAGCGGACACGGCCTGGATGGTCATGCCGGCGGCGAAGAGCTTTTGGATGACGATGTCGTGCAGGTCGCGCGCGATGCGCTCGCGGTCTTCGACGACGCGCAGGTGCTGCTCGGCGCGCTGCAGCCGCTCCGCCGCCTCCATCCGTTCGCGCACGTCGCGCACGATCTTCACGTAGCGCGCAGGCGTGTCGTCGTCGCCGGGGATCGCCTGTATCAGGATCTCGACCGGGAGGTCGGTTCCGTCCCGGTGCCGGTGCACCGTCGTGAACATCATCGACGACCGCTCTCCCCGTGCGAGCGGATCGAGCAGGTCGTGGAGCTCGCGCTCGGTGTACTCGGGCGTGATGTGCAGCATGGTCATGCGGAGCAGCTCGTCGCGGCTGTAGCCGACCTGCTCGGTCGCACCCTGGTTGGCGTAGGTGAAACGTAGGGTTTCGGCGTCGAGGACGAGGACCGCATCGCGCGTGGCGTCGAGCGCGCCGCGCAGCTCGCGTTCGGCCGCCTCCGCGATCAGGCGCTCGCTGACGTCGCGCACAACGGCCACCACCCGGAGTCCGTCGTCACTCGGCAGCGGGCTCAGGCTGATCTCGACGGGGAACTCGGCGCCATCGGCCCGCTGCCCGAACAGCCTGAGCCCGGCGCCCATCGAGCGCAGTCGGGGCTCGGCCCGGTACCGGGTCCGGTGCGCGCGGTGCACCTGCCGGACGGGTTCGGGAAGCAGGCCGTCGACCGACCGCCCCAGCAGCTCATGACGATCGAAGCCGAAGAGCGCTTCGATCTGACGGTTGGCGAAGAGGATCCGGCCGTGCTCGTCGGCCATGACGATGCCGTCGGGCGCGGCGTCCACCAGCGCCAGGATCGTCCCTGCCTCCAGATCCGACGCCCGGTCTTCCGCGTCCACGCGCGACGAAGCGGGCCGGACGTCGCCGTTGTGCTGGCGATCGGCGGCCCGTGTCTCGGGTCGGTGGGCGGATGTGGACATGTGGGAACCCCTTCCGTTCCCCAGGGTAGGAGCAACGTGGCCGGGGTGCCTGGGGGGACTTCCGCCTCTGGTCGCGCCGACCGATGCCCGGGAGACTGGCAGCATGGACGACGCACGGACCACCATCCGGAAGCTCCGCGAACCGACCGCGGCGTTGCGACAGGCCATCCCCGAGGTGTGGGAGGGCTTCGGGCTCCTCCACGACGCGGCGATGGCCGAAGGTGTCCTGTCCGGGAAGCACAAGCAGCTGATCGCGCTGGCCATCTCGGTGGTCAAGAGGTGCGACGGGTGTATCGCGTACCACGCCCGGGCCGCGGCCCGGCAGGGCGCGACCGCGGAGGAGGTGGGCGAGGCCCTGGGCGTCGCCTTGCTGATGGACGGCGGGACGGCCAGCGTCTACGCGCCACGGGCATGGGCCGCGTACCTGGAGTTCGCCCCGGTCCCGGCGTCGACCTAGAGGTCGGCCGTTGCTCGGGTTGCCGCGTATGCCTGCTCCATCGCGGCGGCGCGAGGCCCCGCCGTGTCGATCGTGGTCGCGGCGGGCCACGGGTCGGCGGTGGCGCGCAGTGTTGCGGCCACATCCCGGTCGGCGTCGGACGCGTCGCGCGCCTCGGCCAGCCGTCGCTGGACGCGCGCATCGGCGACGGACGGGTCGACCTCACATCGCAACTCGACCAGATCGCTCGCGGTCGCGGCCGCCACCAGCGCCGCGTCATTGCGGAACTCGGCGACCGACCAGGAGGCGTCGAGCACGACCGATTGTCCGTGCTCGAGCGCGACCCGCGCACGCGCGAGCAGCTCGGCGTACGTGCGTCGGGTCGACTCCGGCGAGTAGAGGCCCGCTCCGATCGCGGCCGGCGCCGGGGTCCGGGGATCCATCCCGGCCAGCTCCTTGCGCACGATGTCGGAACGTACCACCGCCCATTCGCACCTGGCCCCGAGCGCCTCGGCGACCGTGGTCTTGCCCGTGCCGGGCGCGCCGCCGACCAGCACCAGGGCGACCCGACCCGCGCGGAGGCGCCCGACGGCCAGCTCGAGGAACCCGGTGGCAGCGGCCCGTGCGGCGTCCTCACCCTGCTCGACGCGCAGGGCGCTGACCTTGGCCCGGATCAGTGCGCGGAAGGCGACGTAGTAGTCGACGAGGCTCGACGGATGCCGTTCGCCCGAGAACTCGTCGTAGTGGGCGAGGAAGCTCGCCGCGCGGTCGCGCGCGCCGAGGTGTTCGAGATCCATGGCGAGGAACGCGACGTCGGCGAGGACGTCGCCGTACCGGAGCTCATCGGAGAAGTCGATGCAGTCGAGGACGCGCGGGCCGTCGGGAAGGCAGAACACGTCGTCGGTCAGCAGGTCGCCGTGCCCGTCGCAAACCCACCCGTCGGCGACGCGTCTCTCGAACAGCCGGGCGCGGCCCTGCACGTACCGCGTCGCGCGGATGGTCACCTCATCGAGCAGGTCGGTGGCGAAGATCGAGCCGCCGAAACCGCGTAGCTCCTCGAGATCGCGGGCCAGCTTGGCGGCGATGCTCGCAGGGGCGCCCGCGGCGGCGGTGGCGGCGTCACGCACCGCACGACCGTGGAACACCGCGACGACCCGGGCGAGGGAGCGCAGGTCGTCGTCCGTGACCGTCCCTGCCGTGATCAAGGCCGACAGGCGCCGGTCGGCGGGCAGTCGGCGCATGACCACGAGGTGATCGCAGGTCGAGCCGTCGACGTCGATCACATCGGCCACGCCGAGGTAGACGTCGGGAGCGATGCGGCGATTGAGGTCCACCTCCCGGTGTGCCGCCTGTTCCCGTAGCTCGCGGGTCGAGAAGTCGAGGAAGTCGAACCGGACGGGCTTCTTGAGCTTGTACGCGCGGTCACCCGCGAACACCACGATCGCGGAGTGGGTTTCCGCCAGCTCGGCCCAGGGGACCCCGGGTGTCACGTCGTGTCGTGCCGGGGAGCACCGAGCGAGTCGCCGAGATCGTGTAGCGCCCGCTCCAGGCCTGCACGCAAGGAGTGCAGTGCTTCCTCCGAGTCGTCCCGCGCGTCGTCGAGGCGACGCGCGATCTCGGCCTGGCGTTCCTTCAGTGCCCGACGCGCGCGGTCGATGTCGTCGCGGGCATCCATGCGGGCGAGCTCAGCATCGACCCGCGACGTGTCGAGATGCTGTTTCCACACCGCGAGGTCGTCGAGGATCGACTGGCTCTGCTTCCGGAGCTCCGCCACCGCTCGCGTCGCGCGCGCCGCGAGCTCGTCGAGGGTCTGTCCGACCCGTTCGAGTCGGGTGTCGCTGGTTTCACTGGTGTTCATGATATGCTCCATTCCGTCGAGGTCGAAGGGGCTTGCCGGTCGCGAGCGCGGGACCAACCGGAGCTTGGCGTCGACGACCACCGCGCCGTTCGCCGAGACGATCACCGGATTGCAGTCGAGCTCGGCGATCTCGTCGACGTCTTCGGCCAGACGGCCGATGCGACCGAGCAGCTCGGTGAGGGCACGCACGTCGGCCGGAGCGGAGTTCCGGTAGCCGAACAGGAGCGGTGAGCCGCGCAACGACCGCAGCAACGCGTCGACGTCGACGTCGGTGAGCGGCGGCACACCGAGCGCAGTGTCGCGTTGCAGCTCAGCGGAGAAGCCTCCCATCCCGAAGAGGACCAGGGGGCCGAAGGCCGGATCGTGGTGGATCCCGATGATGAGCTCGACGCCCGGCGGCACCATGGGCTGGACGATCGCGCCCCCCATGGCCGACCCCAGCAGCGTGCACATGTCGGCGAACGCGTCGCGCACATCTTGTGCACTGTCGAGGCCGAGGCGGACGCCCCCGACGTCGGTCTTGTGGACGAGCGCGGGCGCGGCCGCCTTCAGCGCCACCGGGAAGCCGATCTCGCTCGCCACGGCGGCGGCTTCCTCGGCCGACGCGACGGTCTCGCTCCGCGCGACCGGGATGCCGTAGTCGCTCAGCAGGCCGAATGCCGCGTCGGTCGACGCCCAGAGACCCTCGGGCACGTCCGCGAGCGCGCGGGCCACGCGTTCGCCGGCGCGTTCGGACCTCACCGCGTAGCCGGGGACCGCCCCTTCGGGTCGCTGGCGCCATTCGCCCAGCCAGGCGGCGTGCGCGAGGGCGCGCGCGGCCGACTCCGGGTAGGCGAAGCAGGGAACTGCCCGCCCGTCCGCCGGCGCGGGCAGCAGCGCGGGTGCATCTTCGAGCCCGAGGAAGCACGCTGCGATCGGAGTGCCGTCGGCGTCGGCCGTGGCCCGGGCAACGGCCGCTTCCACGTCGTCGGCACTGGTCACGTAGGGCGCGACGTAGATCACGAGCAGGGCGTCGACCTCATCGGACGCGAGGAGCACCCGGATCGCGCCTTCGAAGACGTCGGCCGGGGCGGACGCGATGAGATCGACCGGATTCTGGATCCCTCCCGCGGGCGCGAGCTCCCGGAGCTCGGCCTGCACCGATGGTGAGAGCTCGGGAACCTCCAGCCCGGCCGCGACACAGGCATCCGCCGCGACGATCGCGGGACCACCGCCATTACTCATCACGGCGACGCGCCGCCCTGGCGGAACGGGTTGGTGCGCGAGGAGCGAGGCCACGTCGAACAGCTCCTCGAGCGTCTCGACGCGGATGACGCCGCTCTGGCGGAGGACGGTGTCGACCGCGGCGTCGGGGTCGGCGAGCGCCGCGGTGTGCGAGTGCGTCCCGCGGGCGCCCGCCGCTGTCCGACCGCTCTTGAGAGCCACGATCGGCTTGCGCCGCGCCAGCTGCTTCGCCAATCGGGTGAACTTGTGCGGATTGCCCAACGCCTCGAGGTAGAGGAGCACCACGTCGGTGTTCGCGTCCTCGGCCCAGTACTGCAGGAGATCGTTCCCCGAGACGTCGGCCTTGTTGCCCATCGACACGAAGGTCGACACGCCGAGGCCGAGCGCGTGCGCCGCGCGACAGCAGCTCGATGCCGACACCGCCGGACTGCGACGCGAATCCGACGCGGCCGGCGACCGGGAGCACGGGGGAGAAGGTCGCGTTCATGCGGATCGCCGGATCGGTGTTCACGACGCCCACGCAGTTGGGCCCGACGAGCCGCATGCCGGCACGACGGCAGAAGCGGGTGAGCTCCTCCTGGACCTCGGCGCCGCCGTCCAACTCGGCGAACCCACCCGAGATGACGACCAACCCGTGGATTCCCTTCTCGGCGCACTGCCGCGCGGTGTCGAGGACGGCCGCGGCGGGGAGGGCCACCACAGCCAGATCGACCGGACCGGGGATGTCGAGCACGGTCCGGCAGGTCGGTCGCCCGGCGATCGTCGTCGCGTGCGGATTGACGGGATACACCGGTCCGACGAACCCACTCTCGACCAGGTTCGTGACGATCGCCCGGCCGATCGAATCGGGACGCCGGCCGGCACCGACGACGGCGATCGACCGGGGGCTGAGCATCTGCCCGATCGACCGGGCCTGCGCGTCGTCGTCGCGGTGGGCATCGGCGTCGTCGGGCGGTTCGGTGGCCATCAGCCCGGCTCGCCGTCGGGTCGGGGCACGATCAGGACCTGACGGCGTGGGTGCCGGGCGATGCTCATGACGTCCGATGATGCAGGGTCGGAGACCCCGGTACTAGGGGCAATGGTCCCCGTTCGCCGCCCGGGTGGACCTCGCCGCTGATGGCCGCGTCCGGGCCAGTAGCTCAGATGGCTCCGAAGTCCTGCGCGAGCCAGACCCGGCCGTCACCACTGCGCACGTAGCCGATCCCGACGATGTTGAACGCGCCCGACAGGATGTTGGCACGGTGTGCTGCCGACGCCATCCACGCGCCTTCCACCTGGTTGGGCGACATCCCGCCCGAACCGACCAGGATGTTCTCGCCCATCGCGCGGTACCCGTAGTAGTCCGGCGAGGCGATCAGGGCGCCGAGGTTCTGGTGGTACAGGGCCCCGGCCCGTGCCATCTGGTCGGCCCACACGCCGGCCGAGTTCGACAGCTTCGGGCTCCACGTGAGGAGCGGGAGACCGTTCATCGCCCGGTCGTAGTTCAGGGCGTTGTACAGGCCCGCGGTGTACGGGTCGGCCGGACCGGAGCTCGACGTGTTCGCGAAACCGCACGAGGCGACGGTCGCCCCGATGATGGCGGTCATCGCGACGATGGCGACCCGTTTTCGAACCAGCCGCTGTACTCGCATCCAGGACCCTCCACGGTTGACGACGCGCCCACGGTCGCGCTCGCATTTCGGGCGGGGATCCATCGATCTTCAACGTGCGGTCATTTCTGAGCGCCGACTGCCGGAGGGAGAGCGGCACCAGCGGACGGGAAGTTCTCCGGCGACCCAGGTACGATCGGCCGCTGACGGCCTGATCCTCATGGTGGACTCTTTGCTCGAAGCAATCGACGGACCCGAGGCGTTGCGCGGACTCGACGACGATGGGCTGCGCACGCTCGCGCAGGAGATCCGCGATCTGCTCATCGAGGCCGTGTCGGTCAACGGCGGGCATCTGGGGTCCAACCTGGGAGCGGTCGAGCTGACGCTGGCGCTCCACCGGGTCTTCGACTCGCCCCGTGACGCCATCGTGTGGGACACCGGCCACCAGAGCTACGTCCACAAGCTGGTCACCGGTCGCCTCGACGGCTTCCGCCGCCTCCGCCAGGGCGGCGGGATGTCGGGGTACCCGTCGCGCCTGGAGTCCGAGCACGACATCGTCGAGAACAGCCACGCGTCCACCGCGGTCAGCTACGCCTACGGCCTCGCGGTCGCCCGCGACACCACCGGCGACGCCGGCGAGGTGATCGCGGTGATCGGCGACGGTGCCCTCACCGGCGGCCTGGCTTACGAGGCGCTGAACAACTTCGGGCACAGCGGGCGCCACGCGGTGATCGTGCTCAACGACAACGGCCGCTGCTACGCGCCCACCGTGTCTCGCCTCACCGCGGTCGACGGCGGCGATCCGTCGTCGTTCTTCGAGGCGCTCGGGCTCGACTACGTGGGCCCGATCGACGGCCACGACATCGCCGCGCTGGAGCCCGCGCTCCGTGACGCGTCGACTCGCCCGGGGCCGGTCGTCGTCCACGTGCTCACCCGGAAAGGAGAGGGCTACCTGCCGGCGGAGTCCGACGACGAGAAGCGCCTCCACGACGTCGGTGCGTTCGACCCCGAGACCGGTGTGCCGGTGGGTGCGGCCGGCTCCTCGTACACCGGTGCCTTCAGCGCCACGCTCATCGCCCTGGCCGAGGCCCGTCCGGAGATCGTGGCGCTCACCGCGGGCATGCCCGGGTCCACCGGGTTGCTCCCCTTCGCCGAGCGCTTCCCCGACCGGTGCTTCGACGTCGGCATCGCCGAGCAGCACACGGTCACCGCGGCCGCGGGCATGGCCATGCGCGGCCTCCGCCCGGTGGTGGCCGTGTACTCCACGTTCCTGAGCCGGGCGTGGGACCAGATCGTCTACGACGTGGGCCTGCACTCGCTGCCCGTCGTCTTCTGCATCGACCGGGCCGGGATCACCGGCGACGACGGCCCGAGCCACCACGGGCTCTTCGACCTCGCGCTCCTGACCAAGGTGCCCGGCCTCACGCTCTTCGCGCCGTCGTCGTTCGAAGAGGTGGCGGTCATGCTCGAGGAGGCGATGCGGATCACCTCGGGTCCGGTCGCGCTGCGCTGGCCGAAGACGACCGCGCGCCACGTCGAGGGCGACCAGGTCGGCCACGGGCGCAGCGCACGGCGCGTCCGCGCGGGCGACGACGTCTGCATCCTGGCCGTCGGCAAGATGGTGGCCGCGGCAGAGGAAGCCGCGGAGCTGCTCGAAGCCCGCGACGTGCACGCGACGGTGTGGGACGTCCGCACCATCCCCGCCGATCCGAAGATGCTGGCCGACGCCCGCCGTCACCCGTTGGTGATCACCGCCGAGGACGGCATCGCCGAAGGCGGTGTCGGCGCGTTGCTCGCGGCCGCGCTCGGCGCGTCGGAGTCGGGCACGCCGGCCCCACCGACCCTGGCCCTCGGTACCCCGGTCGCGTACCTGCCGCACGGCAAGCCCAACGACCTGCTCGCGAACCTCGGGCTCGACGGCCCGGGCATCGCCGCGACCGTCGCCAAGCTGCTCGACGCGCAGTAACGGTCAGCCGGTGCTGACCCGGCGCCCACGTCCGAAGTCGGGCATGGTCTCGAACGCGGGCGGCCAGAAGTAGTCGAGCTCGATGGTCTGGCCGAGCGCGAACAGCCCGGTGGTGCAGAGGTCGGTCTCGACGAAGACCTGCACGCCGTAGTCGGCGAACGCGGTGCCGTCATCGTCGTGGTCCCGGAAGACGGGCGACGTGTCCATCGCTCGGTCGATGCTGGGGTCCTGCCCGGGCCGGGCGCGGTACTTGGTGACGACGGCACGGCCCTCGAGCCCGCCGCCGGGCGCGGTCGCCTCGGTGAGCGCGAGCACCGCGCGTTCGAGCTCCGCGAACGTCGCGTACCGGATCCCGACGTGATCCAGTGACTCGGGGCTCGAACCGCGCAGGTCGCGGAAGGCGGTCGCGCGTGGGTCTTCGTCGGCCTCACCGATGCGGAGGTGTTCCGTGATGGCGGCTTCGAGCCCGAGCTTCACGGGTCCGGCCTGCGACAGGTACATCACGTTGTCGACGTAGTTCCACCGGTCGTGGTCGAACACGATGCTCCAGAAGCCCTCCGGACCGTTGTCTTCCAGGTGCGCGCCGAAGCACTCGAACAGAACCCGGGCCGGCTCGGCGTCGCCCGGTCGGTAGTGGAGGGCGAGGTGGCCGAGGGTCGCGGTGGCGGTGTCCGTCATGCGAGCGAGTTTCGCCGTGACCACCTCGCCGTGCAAGACGATCGGTCAGGTGGAGACGCAGCGGAGCCGTGCTCGGAGAGTGGGACGGCGGAGCGGAGTCGACCGGTCAGGTGGAGACGCAGCGGAGCCGTGCTCGGAGAGTGGGACGGCGGAGCCGAGTCGACCGGTCGCCAAGAGTTCGCGGTCGGGAACTGCCGGGTAACCGGGTTGCGGTCGTAGCCTGGTGACGTGTTCATCGACGGCTTCGTGCACTCACTCCCCGACATCGACCCGCAGGAGACGGGGGAGTGGCTCGACTCCCTCGATTCCGTCATCGACATCGGAGGGCGCGCGCGAGCGCGCTACCTGCTGGCGCGGCTCATGGAGCGGGCGCGGGAGCAAGGCGTGGGTGTGCCCGCGATGGTCACGTCCGACTACATCAACACCATCCCGCCGGAGCAGGAGCCGTGGTTCCCGGGCGACGAAGTGCTGGAGCGCCGTATCCGCGCCTACATCCGGTGGAACGCGATGGCGATGGTCGACCGGTCGAACCACCGCTTCGACGGTCTCGGTGGTCACCTCTCGACGTTCGCGTCGGCGGCCGCGCTCTACGACGTCGGCTTCAACCACTTCTTCCGGGGCAAGGGCGACGGCGGTGCCGGTGACCAGGTGTTCTTCCAGGGTCACGCCGCGCCGGGGGTGTACGCGCGCGCCTTCCTCGAAGGACGGTTGAACGAGGACCACCTCGACCGCTTCCGGCGCGAGGTCGACGGCGGAGGGCTGCCCTCGTACCCGCACCCCCGGCGCATGCCGACGTTCTGGGAGTTCCCGACCGTGTCGATGGGTCTCGGTCCGCTCAACGCCGTCGCCCAGGCGCGCTTCAACCGCTACCTGATGGCACGCGAGATGGCCGACACCAGCAAGTCGAAGGTGTGGGCGTTCGTCGGCGACGGCGAGATGGACGAACCCGAGGCGATGGCCGGCCTGTCGATCGCGGCGCGCGAACAGCTCGACAACCTGATCTTCGTCGTCAACTGCAACCTGCAGCGGCTCGACGGCCCGGTGCGCGGCAACGGGAAGATCATCCAGGAGCTCGAGGCAATCTTCCGTGGCGCGGGCTGGAACGTCATCAAGGTCATCTGGGGCCGCGGATGGGACGACCTCCTCGCCCGCGACGTCGACGGCGTGCTCGTCAACCAGATGAACAGCACCGTCGACGGTCAGTTCCAGAAGTACGCGGTCGAGTCGGGCGACTACATCCGCGAGCACTTCTTCGGTCCCGACCCGCGCCTGCAACGCATGGTCGAGCACCTCACGGACAACGACCTGCAGAACCTGCCGCGGGGCGGGCACGACTACCGCAAGCTGTACGCCGCCTACAAGATGGCCGTCGAGCACGAGGGCAGCCCGACCGTCATCCTGGCCAAAACGATCAAGGGGTGGACGCTCGGCGCCGGGATCGCGTCGCGCAACGCGACGCACCAGATCAAGAAGCTCACACCCGACGAGCTGAAGGCGTTCCGCGACACGTTGCAGATCCCGATCCCCGACTCCGAGGTGGCCGACGGCGACCCGCCGTTCTGGCACCCGGGCACCGACTCGCCCGAGTTCGAGTACATGATGGCGCGACGACGCACGCGCTCGACGGCTCGGTTCCCGAGCGCGTGGTCAAGAAGAAGACGTTCACGGTGCCGGTGCGCGAGCACACGCCCGAGAACGCGGGCCCGTTCGCCGACGTGTTCGCGGGCACGGGTGAGAAGGTGCAGGCGAGCACCACGACCGCGTTCGCCCGGCTGTTGCGCAACCTGCTTCGCGATCCCGACATCGGGTCGCGCATCGTGCCGATCATCCCCGACGAAGCGCGCACCTTCGGGCTCGACGCGTTGTTCCGGGAGTACAAGATCTACGCGCCGTTCGGTCAGCGCTACGAGCCGGTCGACGCGGAGCTGCTGCTGTCGTACCGCGAGGCGAGCAACGGGCGAATCCTCGAGGAGGGGATCACCGAGGCCGGTTCGATGGCGACGCTCACCGCCGCGGGCACGTCGTACGCGACGTGGAGCCAGCCGATGATCCCGTTCTTCATCTTCTATTCGATGTTCGGCTTCCAGCGCGTCGGCGATCTCATCTGGTCGTTCGGCGACCAGCGCGGTCGTGGCTTCCTCCTCGGTGCCACCGCCGGACGCACCACCCTCGCGGGTGAGGGCCTGCAGCACTGCGACGGCCAGAGCCAGCTGCTGGCATCGGCGTACCCGAACTGCCGCGGCGTACGACCCCGCGTTCGCGTACGAGATGGGCGTGATCATCCGCGACGGCATCGAGCGGATGTACGGCCCCGAGCCGGAAGACTGCTTCTACTACATCACGCTCTACAACGAGAACTACCCGATGCCCGCGATGCCCGAGGGCGTCGAGGACGGCATCGTGCGCGGCCTGTACCGGTTCCGCGAGGCGGCGACGATCGCGAGCGACGGCGCGAAGCGGTCGCAGATCCTCGCCAGCGGCACCGCGATGCTCGCCGCGCTCGACGCGCAGCAGATCCTGGCCGACGACTACGGCGTCGCCGCCGACGTGTGGAGCGCGACCAGCTACAAGATGCTGCGGGAAGACGCGCTGACCGTCGAGCGGTGGAACCGCTTGCACCCGACCGAGCCGGCCCGCACGCCGTACGTCACCGAGCAGCTGCGCGACAGCGAGGGTCCGATCGTCGCGGTCACCGACTTCATGAAGGCGGTGCCCGATCAGGTCGCACGCTTCGCGCCGCGGCCGTTCGCGTCACTCGGCACCGACGGCTACGGCTTCTCCGACACGCGGGTCGCGTTGCGGCGCCACTTCGAGGTCGACGCACCCTCGATCGTGATCGCGGTGCTGCACGGGCTGGCGCTCGCCGAGGTCATCAAGGCCGAGGTCGTGCAGGAAGCCATCGCCCGCTTCGACGTCGACGCCGACCGCGGCGACCCCCGCCTGGCCTGACGGCGCGTCAGATGGCGCGGCGCTCGTCTTCCTTGAGGGGGTCGTCGTCGAGGGGGTCGTCGTCCCACTCGTCGTCGAACTCGTCGTCCTCGTCGTCTTCGGCGTCGGCGTCGAGATCGACGTCGGCGAGGGTGCCGGATCCTTCACGGAACAGCCCGTCGTCGAAGCCCTGCTTCAGTTCCCGCGCTTCGCGGAACCGGCGAGCTCGTCCTTTTCTCGGCACGTGGTCACCTGCCTTGCAAGAGCAGCGAAATGTGGCGTCTCCGGTGCCCGAGGGCCCCGGGGTGTCCCTTCATTCTGCCGCAGCCTGAGCTACGGCGCGTGCAGTTCACGGGGGATCAACAGCTTACCGGAAGGGCCGATTCCCGTAACGGTCGAGATGGACGACGTCGCCCACCGGTTTGCGGGTGGTCGGACCGTATCTTCCCTTCGGCCAACCCATGGGGACGACCGCCACGGGAGTGACCTTGGCCGGGAGCCCCAGGGTGCGGCGGGCGAGGGTGGTCGACCAGAGGGGCAGCGTGGTGAGCGTGGCGCCCAGGCCGACGGCCCGGGCCGCCAGCAGCAGGTTCTGCACCGCCGGGTAGGCAGAGCCGTAGAAGCTCGACGCGAGGACGGGCGGGCCGAACATGGGTGAGCGCCCCCGGAGGCAGGCCACGACGACCACGGGGACCTCCTCGAAGTGGTCGGCCTGCCACTGCACCGCGTCGATGATCTTCAGCGTGGGTTCGTGGCCCTTGGCCTTGCGCTTTGCGAGGCGCCGGTAGATCGACCAGGCCTGGCGGTTGAGCCGAGCCAGCTGATGCTTCACGTCGGGGTCGCGCACGACCACGAACTCCCAGTTCTGCAGGTTGCTGCCCGTCGGCGCCTTGGTGGCGAGCTCGAGGACGCGCGAGGACGGTGGCATCGTCGACGGGGTCGGGCAGCAGACGACGGACGGCGCGCTGGGTCTCCATCGCCTCGACCAGGGACATGCCCGGGCCGTCGTCGTGTTCGTCGCTCACTCTCGCCCCCTTGCCGTTGGGGGAGGCTACTCGGGAGGTCGTTGACTATCCTCGCCGCGTCGGGCGATTGGCTCAGTTGGTTAGAGCGCTGCCTTCACACGGCAGAGGCCGGGAGTTCGAGTCTCCCATCGCCCACCGCGTTGAGAATCACAACACCTTTGCGCAGGTCAAGCGGGCATGTCGCGTGTCTGGTCGCTCAAAAGGCTCGCCGCCTCCTTCAAACAGTGTTGCAGCCGAGGCTGGGGAGTCTCGGCGCTCGACGAGAGCGCGTGATGTGCCAATCTACGCGCCCGATCTTGCCGCATCGGTGAACGTTCGGTGCGCGCTTCTGTGCGCGAGCCGGGTGCGCGAGATCGGCAGATCTGGCGCCGCCTCTGTTCGGCGGTGTGGCGTTTATGGACGGGGACGGCGCTTGCGGGTTGGAGCTGTCTTCGGCGGGAGGCTTTGTGCGAAGTCCACGCCCGAACGCACCCAGCGGTCGAGCGGCGCCTTCTTAGCGACTGCGGTCCCCTCGACGTAGACCCATCCGGTCATCGAACGCCCCGTGAAGTCGAACCGGCGCGTGCCGGGACGCGCCAGGGCGTCCTCGTAGCGGTGTGGCCCGACGCGCACGATGAGGTCGTCGTCCATCACGCCGACGGCCATGTTCCCGTGGACCGTGATGCCCCATCCTCCGAACATGCGTAGCTCCGTGACCGCGTCGGTGTCCTTGAGGCTCTCGCGGATGCGGTTCGCAAGATCGTCGTCGTACGCCATGACTCAAGTCTTGACCCGAGTTCGAGTGGACGCAAGAACCGCGAACGCGAGCGATGAAGCGAACGCCGCTTGCGTGTGGTCAGCGGTGATCGAGTTCGGCGACGAGATTCTTGGGTGCCACGGTACGGTAGGCGTCTTCGAGGATCGCGGTGATCTCGCGCCAATCAACCTTGTTGGTGCCGGTGGTGTCGAGGAACACGCCCAGCCACCCCGAGAACGTTCCCGCAGCAGACGTCGGCGGCTCGAAGAATCGTTCCGGCTCGCCGCTCACGAGTTCCGCGGGCACACCCGGCGGGGCGGGGCACCACAGCGATATGCGCCCGTCGCCATTGTGATCGTCGTGGTAGTAGCAAAGCGGTCGCCGATCGCGGACGAAGAAACAAGGCTCACCGTGACTCGTCCGCTCATTCACCTCGGGGAGCGCGAGCGCAATCCGACGCACACGATCGAGGGCACTCATCGGGCCGTCACCCAATCTGCATCGCCTCATAGAGCTTCACCGAGCCACCGCTGCTCAACCCTGGGCAGCCCTTCGCCATCACGACAGCATCGTGAAGATTGGCCGCCTCGATCACGGTGTAACCGTTCGCCGGGTCTGGTCCGCTGCCTTCGCTCGGCGTTCCATCCGACGCGATCGTCGCGCTCGCACCGAACGGAGCGCCCATGTCAACCACCGCCTCGCCGAGTTCGGCGAACCACGCCATCCAGCGGTCCATGCCTTCAGGGGACGGTTCTTCAGGGGTCTCGCCTCCATGGAAGATCAGCACAAACTTCGCCATCTCACGACTCCCTCACGTCACGCCCCCCGGTCTGCTTGAGTCGACAGACTCGCACAATCTCGCCATCGAAGAGCGGTCGTTGGTTCGTGCGATCAGTTCGTAGGCGAGGACGACTTCGACGAGTCCGACCGCGGAGCCGATGACCATACCGAGCAGTCCGTTCACAAGAAACGCCGGTCCGAAGGGATGGTCGAAGAGTTCGGTGTAGTGGATCGCGTGCAGCACGGTTTGTTCGATCTGGAGCGGCAAGGTGACGAGGCACAGGGTGAGCCAGAAGCACGGGCGCACCAGCTGCGTCGACCGTTTGAGCGCCGCTGTCACTGAGCGGTCCTCGATCGTGATCACCGGTCCGACGAGCGACCACAAGGTGAGGATGATCAGGCCTGGGATCACAAAGAGGGCGAGGCCCGCGAGCGTGGCCGCCGCGAGCACGACGTCGGCCGCCCCGAGCCGCACGAGTGGTAGCGCATTCCAGATCTCTCGAAGGCTCAGGTTGGGGTGGCCGTGTAGGTGCGCGCCGACGACCTTGTCAAGGATGCCCGCGTACACCACGACGCCTGCCATGGTGAACACTGCCGCCGCGGCTGAGGCGATTGCGTCGCCAACCGGGTTCGATATGTGATCGATAACGAGCACGGTGGCGATCGCATCGATGAGCGCGACAGCTCCAAAGACCACGAACGCGGTTCCGGCCACGCGCCAGAATTGCTCTCGATAGGTCCGGAATGCGGCGCCCGTTATGTCCCGTGCACGCACGCGGCCACGCGGCTTTGCTCTCAGGTCGCTTACCTCCCGCTCGGTCGTCAATGCGTGGGCCACGCACCTGCAATCAGTACACGGTGTGGAGCGGGTCTGCATCACCCTCTCGGGATGATGCACGGAGCGGTGTGGGCTGGCAGAGTGCGAAGCGGTGTGAGATGGCAACACGACGCAGGAGGAACGCACAAGATGCCGGTTGTCGAGTACCCGGATGGTACGCAGTTCACTGGGGTGGTTGGCCGTACGCCCGAGGAGTCGAGCCCGGCGTGGCCGGCACCCACGCGTGCCCGTCAGGGGGCACCGAACGTGTTGTTCATCGTGCTCGACGACACCGGGTTCGGGCAGCTTGGATGTTTCGGTAGTCCGATCGAGACGCCGAACCTCGACGGGTTGGCGGCGAACGGGCTGCGGTTCAACAACATGCACACGACGGCGCTGTGCTCGCCGAGTCGGTCGTGCATCATCACCGGCCGCAACCACCACAGCAACGCGATGGCGTGCATCACGGAGTTGGCCACCGGTTATCCGGGTTACAACGGCAACGTGCCGTTCGAGAACGGCTACATGTCCGAGATGCTGCTCGCGCACGGGTACAACACCTACATGGTGGGGAAATGGCACCTGATCCCGAGCAGTCAGGAGACGGGCGCGGGGCCGTACGACCGGTGGCCGCTCGGTCGCGGTTTCGAGCGGTTCTACGGGTTCCTCGGCGGTGACACGAGCCAGTGGAATCCCGATCTCGTGTACGACAACCACCAGGTCGAGCCGCCCGCGACACCGGAGGAGGGCTATCACCTCACGCCGGACCTGGTTGACAAGGCGAGCCAGTTCGTGGCCGACGCCAAGCAGATCGACCCGGACAAGCCGTTCTTCATGTACTTCGCCACCGGGGCGACCCACGCGCCGCACCACGTGCCGAAGGAGTGGGCCGACAAGTACGCCGGGAAGTTCGACGACGGCTGGGACGCGTACCGCAAGAAGACCTTCGCGAAGCAACAGGAGCTGGGCATCGTGCCCGCCGAGACGGAGTTGTCGCGCCACGACCCTGACGTCCCGGACTGGGAGGCGCTCTCCGACGACGAGCGCCGGCTCTACGCCCGTGAGATGGAGGTGTTCGCCGGGTTCCTCGCCCACACCGATCACCACATCGGCCGGTTGCTCGACTTCCTCCGCAAGATCGGCGAGTTCGACAACACGCTGATCATGGTGGTGTCGGACAACGGCGCCAGTGCCGAGGGCGGCGTGACCGGCACGACCAACGAGGCGCAGTTCTTCAACAACTGCCCCGAGCCCGTCTCGGAGAGCCTCGCGGTCATCGACGAGATCGGCGGACCGAAGCACTTCAACCACTACCCGTGGGGTTGGACCTGGGCAGGCAACACGCCGTTCCGTCGGTGGAAGCGAGAGACGTACCGTGGTGGCGCCTCCGACCCCTTCATCGTGCATTGGCCGAACGGCATCAAGGCGAAGGGCGAGATCCGGACGCAGCTACGCGCACATCATCGACATGGTGCCGACGGTGCTCGACCTGCTCGGACTCGAGGCACCCGCGACGATCCGCGGGGTCACGCAGTCACCGATCCAAGGTGTGAGCTTCGCCCACACGCTTGACGACGCCACCGCCGAGACCCGCCATCACACCCAGTACTTCGAGATGCTCGGCCACCGCTCGATCTACCACGACGGCTGGCGGGCCGTCTGCCCATGGCCGGGACCATCGTTCGCGGAGGCCGCCGTCCCGTGGGGCGCGCCGATCTCGGCCGACACGTTGACAACGCTCGACGCGACCGGCTGGGAGCTGTACCACGTCGAGGAGGACTTCGCCGAGAACCACAACGTCGCCGCGGATCACCGCGACCGTCTCATCGCGATGATCGGAACCTGGTACGTCGAGGCCGGGAAGTACGACGTGATGCCGGTCGATGGCAGTGGACTGGCCCGCATGATCGGGGAGAAGCCCTTGTTGGCCGCGCCCGCGACTCCTACGTGTACTACCCGGACACGCAGTCGGTCCCGTACTTCGCGGCCCCCAAGGTGCTGAACCGTCCGCACAGCATCACCGCCGAGGTCGAGATCCCCGAGGGGGGTGCAGAAGGTGTGCTGCTCTGCCAGGGAGCAGCCGCCGGTGGCTTCACCCTGTTCATCCAGGACGGCAGGCTCCACTACGTCCACAACTACGTCGCCCGGGAGTACTTCCGAGTGGTGTCGAAGGACCCAGTGCCCGCGGGTAGCCATTCCTTGCGATTCGAGTTCGAACCCACCGGAGAAATGGACCTCGCGAACGGAAAGGGAGCGCCGGGGCGTCTGCAGCTCTACGTCGACGACGCGCTCGTCGGGGAGACCGACGCGCCGTTCACGACCCCCGCTTTGTTCAACCCCGGCGCCCTGACCTGCGGAGCGAACCCCGGATCGCCGATCATCCCCGACTATGCGGGACTTTTCGCGTTCAGCGGCACCATCCACCAGGTGACCGTCGACGTCAGCGGCGAACTCATCGAGGACAGCGAGACCCAGATGAAGGTCGCGATGGCCCGCCAGTAAGACGGTCGCCGAAACTCACCGCCGACGCGCCGGATCAGATGGCCCACACGACCAACGCACCTTCCTAGGCAGGCGCACAGAACGACACCCCCGTTGGCCCAGACGGACCGCGCCGAACCGGCCGATCTGTGCTCGACCCACCTCTCTATTTGGGCTGGGCGTGTAGCACGGGGCGAGTGAACGGGCTGAGGTGGCTGTCAGTAGGTCCATCGTCGCCGTGGCCTGATGGGGACCCCGGCCTTGCGGAACTCTCGACCCAAGGTCCTGGTGTCGACGCTGAAACTTGTCGGCGCGGGTCGCCAGGGGTCTCGGGCGGTGGGCGAGAGCGCGAGACGTGCCTCGACCTGAACGCCTGGCGGGGCGAGTCAGCGAATGTTCGGTGCGGCGAACGGTGTGTGGTCCGCCTGCGCGATAACGGCCGCTATTTGCTCGCCGTGGCGGGCACTCCGAGACTGGCGCGGAGGTCGCGGACTCGTTGGCCGATCTCATCACGGATGGGCCGGACGCTTTCGACGCCCATCCCTGCGGGATCTTCAAGCTCCCAGTCCTCGTATCGCTTGCCCGGGAACAGCGGGCACGCATCGCCGCAGCCCATCGTGACCACGACATCAGCGGCCCACACGATCTCGTCGGTCCATGGCTTTGGGAACTCGGTGGCGATGTCGATGCCCATCTCCGCCTTGGCGGCAATGGCGGAAGGGTTCACTCCATTGGCTCGGAGCAACTCGCGAACGTCAGCGACGCCCTCTCCATCTGACACCCGAGTAGAACCACAGTGCTGGGCGCGCAGCCCGGGATTCGGGTCAGCCGAAGCCTTGTGTATCCCACGGGACTATCCAACAGCGTGTCGCCAGTTCGTCGGCGACTCTACGGAGGTGGTGGTGTTCCAGTGCGGCGCGTCGCCGTAGGACGGGGTCGCGTGTGCCGCTCGTGGCGAGGCTGGCGTTGATGATCCATCCGAAGGGTTCGATTCCGGCACGCCGCAGATCCACTTGCAGTTCGGCTGCTTCGTTCACCGGTGTGGTTTCCGCCAGTGTCACGATCAGTACCCGCGTGAACGCGGGGTCGCGAAGTCGCATCAGTGGTGTGGTGGCCCGACCCGAGGTCATGCCGCTGCGCATGACATCGCGGTGATATGCGCCGGTGCGGTCCAGCAGTAACAGCGTGTGCCCGGTGGGGGCGGTATCGACGATCACGTACTGGTCACGGCCCAGACGAAGCAGGTTCGAGAACGCTTGGAAGACGGCGAGTTCTTCTGTGCATGGTGAGCGCAGGTCTTCTTCTCGCAATGCGAGCTGGTCGGGATCGAGGGCGCGTGCGGCGTGGAGTGCCTCGTCGACGTAGCGTTGCACTTCGACTGCCGGGTCGATCTGGCTCATTGTCAGTCCCGGTGGCGGGTTGGCGATCAGGTCGGCTGGACGCCCTGCCGGGTCCGTGGTTGAGAGATGGGTCCGAAGGCCATGTTGCGCGAGTTGCCGAGCGATCGCGACGGCGATGGTCGTTTTGCCGACCCCGCCCTTTCCCATCACCAGGACCACGCCCGGTCCCGTTTCCATGAGTTCAC
Organism: uncultured Actinomycetes bacterium; assembly: GCA_963725775.1. GTDB lineage: Bacteria > Actinomycetota > Acidimicrobiia > IMCC26256 > DASPTH01 > DASUAS01. Next base: position 2,669,402 of record CAVRZT010000001.1, on the reverse strand, counting down.
CGACGAGCGCATCGAAGTCGTCGATCGTGGGCGGCTCCGCGAACCATCCGATGCTGTCGTCAGGTTCGGTGCGTCCCTCTGCAAGTGCTCGCAGCGCGTCGATCCCGGCGAGGTCTCGCGCCACGAGCGGAACCGTCATGATCGGCAACGGCGCAAGCGCCTCGGGCATTGCGTCAAGGGCTTCTCGTTGGCGATGCGCGAACTCTTCGGCGACCACGTCGTGAGCAAGAGGCTCGGTCAGCAGGCCGTTGACGACGAGGCACTGGTTGCCGATCCCGAGGTCTCCAAGCTCGGCACTCGCCCGTGCTGCCTCGCGCAACGCCCCGCGGTCTGGCCTGCTGACCAGCACGATGGTGGTTCGGTTGGCGTCGCCGAGAGCACCGACACTGCCTTCGTACAGTGCGCGCTTCGAGTCGAGCACGGCCAGCGGACCCAAACAGCTCGTGCCCTGCGGAGACGACTTGATGTACTGGCTCCACGCCGCGGGAAGGCTCAACAGGCGGAGCGTGTGACCCGTGGGCGCGGTATCGAACACGATGTGGTCGAAGCCCGAGGTCGCGTCAGGGTCGGCGAGGAGTGCGCTGAACTCGTCGAACGCCGCGATCTCGACGGTGCACTGCCCCGAGAGTTGTTCCTCGACCGCGTCTAACTCCGTCTCCGGGATGACGCCTCGCAGCGGTGCGAGCACCTTCTCGCGATACGCCTCTGCAGCGCCCTCGGGGTCGATGTTCATCGCGAACAGGCCAACGACGCTGGCAACTGCCGTCGGATGCTCGCCCACCGCGGCACCGAGTGTGTCCTTGAGGTTCGAGGCCGGATCGGTGCTCACGACCAACACTCGCTTGCCGCTGCCCGCGAGCACGATCGCGATCGTCGCCGCGATCGTCGTCTTACCGACACCGCCTTTGCCGGTGAGCAACAGGAAGCGCGTATCCCAGCGCGTCCACTCCGACGCCAACTCCTCGGTCATCGCCCCGGACGGTAGCGAACTCCAGAGACAGCCTGGGAGGAGCGCCAGTAGCTGCCCACGTCGTCCGCTGCTTGGTCGGAAGAGCGACGCCTACATTCCCAGCCATGGAGCGAACCCGATCACGAAGAGAGGATCCTTCGCCATGACTGAACCGCGAGCAGGTATGCGATTGCGCTGCGTCAACGGAGACACCGAGATCATCCTCATCAACCCGCCCGAACCGGACGCCGTCATCACGTGCCACGGTGAACCTATGGTCCCGATCGAGACCGAGACGAAGCAACGCGACTAGCCCGACGGCCGCACACTGCAGCTTGTACACAGAATCCCTGAAATGAGGATCTCGTGCGGTCAGGCTCGCCCATGCTGCCGTTACGAATTGTTCCCTTACCGAGTCGGGAGACGGCAGCACGGGCGCGTGATTCAAACGCCCTCCGTATAGTCAGCGGCTGTGCCTGAAACCCCGGAGGCGAGTGCGACCGAGCGCGGCTGGTTCGGGCCGGGCGTCGCAGGAATCGGTGGCGCGAGCTTCCTTGCTGATGTCGGCCACGAAATACCAACGTCGCTGCTGCCCTCCCTACTCACTTCGACCATCGGTGCGCCTGCCTCTGCGCTCGGTGTGATTGAAGGCGTTTCTGACGCTCTGGCCGGTGTCGCTCGTCTGGGCGGTGGCGCTCTGGCCGATGACCCGCATCGTCGTCGCTCGGTCGCAGTCGGGGGCTACGCCACGACCGCGGTCTTGTCCGCAGGACTCGGTGCCGCCACCACGACCGCGCAGGTCGCGATCCTGCGAGCCGGTGCATGGACCGCCCGAGGGTTGCGGGTGCCCGCCCGCAACGCGCTGCTTGCGGACATCGTGCCCGCCGAGTCATACGGCCGTGCCTACGGGTTCGAGCGAGCGATGGACAACCTCGGTGCCATCGTCGGGCCGCTCCTGGCCATCGTCCTGGTCGGTGCCGTCGGTACCCGCATGGCGATCGGTCTCTCGGTCATCCCCGGACTACTCGCCGCCCTCGCGATCGTCTACGCCATCCGCCACACCGCCGCCCCGCATGATCAGCACCGCCAGCCGATCCGGCTCCGCATCCGCCCCGTCCTACAAGGTCGCCTCGGCCGGTTGATGATCGGCATCACCGCGTTCGAAATCGGCAACTGCGCCGCAACCCTGCTCATCCTTCGAGCCACCGAACTGTTCCAGCCCGGCCGCAGCAAAGATCGCGCCACGCAACTCGCGCTGCTCCTTTACGTCGGCTACAACGTCGCCGCAACCCTCATCAGCATCCCCGCCGGGGCACACGGCGATCGGCGCGGCGCGACCCGAGTCATGGCCGCAGGAGCCGCATCGTTCGCCGCTGCCTACGTCTGGTTCGCCGTCGGTCCAAGCCAAGTGATCGTGCTCATGCCCGCCTTCGTCCTCGCTGGTATCGGCATCGGTTGTGCCGAGACAGCCGAACACGCTGCCGTCGCCAACCTCGCCCCGGAGCAACTCCGCGGCTCCGCGTTCGGGCTCCTCGCCGCAATCCAAGCCGCGGGAAACCTCGCCGCGTCCGCCATCGCCGGAGTGCTCTGGACGGCAGTGTCACCCGACGCCGCCTTCATCTTCCTCGCCGTCGCCATGATCGTCGCCGTGCCCCTGATCGTTATCAGTACGCGCACCTAGCACCCGCTCTGGTGGGGGTCTGCTCGCACGACAACGTGCTCTCACTCGATGCGTGGCTGAGATAGGGGTGCCCGGTAGGGGTGCGCTACGGGATCAGGGAAGCCCGAGCATGGATCAGCGAGACGGAAGCGCCAGCCCGTCCGGTACCCCTGCTATAGGTTGAACTGACACTTTCGGAGGGCCGAGGGTCGGGAGCCAGAACTCCTCGACGTAGCGCGACCGGGGGTCATGGCCGCCCATGGTGTCGATAGGCGCTTCGGACCACGGCGTGTAGAAAGCGTGGTGGACGCCGCGTCGCCAGGTGGTCGCCAGGTGGTCACGAAGATCAGCGATCTCCCTGGGGATAAGGATCCTGGTTCCGCCGTCAACGCACGTTTATGCTGGTCACCGCCGGAAATCGTTGCTGACACTTGATCCCCGCGGGCCCCGAATTCACTCTGCCTGTTCTTCACACGGCAGAGGTCATGGGTTCGAGTCCCGTATCGCCCACCGGGAAACGTGCAGGTCACCAGGCAGTTCAGCTCTCGGTCTTGAGGCCACATGCAGTGGCCCCGTTGGCGAAGCCGGTCTGGAAGGCGCGGAACCGAACGAAACCGTTGTTGGATGCGGTCTTGCGTCCGGGGAATGCGAGGAGCGTCGAGACGGCCTCGTCGAGGTCGCCCGGGGAGAGCGTGGCGTCGGTGGTGCGCGTGCCGTTCACGAGATTGCCGGCCCATGCCCCGGCCATGCACTCGGCGGCTCGCTGTTTGGGCGCTCGGGCGATCGGGAGCCTCCCGTTCAGGGTGGCCGCGTCGGCCCACGCCTGGGCCATGAGGGTGGCTGCTGCGTTGTCGCCGTATTTGTCGTATGCCGCGCGCAGCATTGCTGCGTTGTAGGCGACGGTACCGTCGGAACAGGCGGCGACGGGTCGGCGGTCGCCCTTGGCGCATTGCTTCGTCTTGGCGGCGTCGGCGACGAACGATGTGACCGGCGTGGAGCCCAGCGCTGATTGCCAGTACACGTCGAGGTCCTGTCGCGCGAGCTTCAACAGATCACGGAACGGCAGGTTGCCTCGGCGCGCCACGTCATTGCTGCTCGTGTAGGGGATCTCGGTGACGTTCGGCGGTTGCGTGTCGTAGTTCTTGCACCGTTGGACTCCGCCCGAGAATCCGTCGTTGAAGGCGGAGATGCGATCGAACGCCGATCCGTGCGCGCCCTCACTCGTGGGGTCGGTACCCGTGGGGTCGCGGAAGTACAGGTAGCCGCTCAGGGCCTGGGCGAGGTCCTCCTTCTTGACGTTGAAGGTGTCGTCGGTCGTGGTCGTCGCGTGTTGTGCCCAGGCGCCCGCGAAGCAGTCGGCTTGGAGCTCGAGGGGGATCGTGGACCCGGCCGAGGTGCCGGTGCGCTCCTGGATCGCGTGGCCGAGCTCGTGCGCCGCCACGAGCGCGACGGCGAAGTCGCCGAACTGCTTCTGGATCGTCGGGATGAGTCCCTGGGCGTCCCAGGCCAAGAAGTCACCGGCGGAGCAGTAGAACGCGTTGTTGGCGACGTCCTTGTAGGGCGTCGTGCCGCTGCCACCACAAGCTGGAGGCGGGTTGGCCTCGCTGTACGCGACGAGCCGGTCTTGTGGGATCGCCTCGTAGTCGATGCCGTACACGGCCGGAAGCTTCTTCGCCCAGAACGCCTGGACATCAGCAATCGCCGACTGGAACGCGCCCGACGAGTTCGTCGCCGCGACCGCTGAGGTGATTGCGCCCCCGAACGCCCACGCAACGATGAGAGCCACGAGGACAACGATCCCGAATCGCCGTGCGCGGAATTGTCGTCGCGACACGGCTTCGTTCGTCATGCCGATGACACTTCCCGATCACGCTCGCCGCGACCAGAGGAATTGGTCCGGGCGGTGATCGGCCCGAACCGTCGCGCGAGCGCCGAGCGAGCCGTCATGGCTCGTCCCGTTCGTCCATTCGCACGCTGTAGCCGGGGGCTGCAGCGGGGTCGTCGGCCGTGACGCATGCGCGGACCGCGTCCTCGACGGTTGGGTAGAAGTGATCAGCCGCGATCAACGTTGTGAGCCCGGTCGAATCGAATCGGGCCCGCGCTGGTGTTGGGGACTTCGATTGATTGGCAGGCCTCCCGCCACTAGCACGACCGCCTCGAAGCGCGTGTGCGTGGCGCGGATCTGTGCGTCGGCGACGTGCCGTCGCGTACCCTTACCGGGCATTCCGTGCGGTCCGGCGGGGTTTTGGCGGGACGCGCGTCGGAGGCCGGCTTGAGGGGCCGACCCCCGGTCGTCGTTGTTGAGCGGCAGCGGCTCGGAGCCGCGGTCTCGTGCGTCAGTGGCTTGTGGTGAGGATCGTTTCGGTGTCTTGGTCGCTCATTGGGGGTCCGACGGGTGTGAGGTCGTGGTTGGCGGCGACGCGAGCGAGTTCGTCGGGCGACGGGAACTGGGGGTGCGGGGGCAGGGTGCGCGTGGGCGCCGGAGTACCGAGGTCTCGGATGAGGTCCCGGAATGTGGTGTTGTCGTGTACCAACAGGATGCGGGCGGGGTGGTCGCCGACGACGCGGAAGGTGTGGGGCACCCCGCGGGGCATCGAGACCCAGTGGTTGGGTCCGACGGCGAGCTGGTCGTCGCCGCAGCGCACCACCATGTTGCCTTCGAGGATGTACCAGGTGTCGTCGAGGTCGTCGTGCACATGCAGCGGCGCCGAGGACCCGACCGGCAACGTCATCTCGAGCACGACGGTGTTCATGCCGGGGGCGCAGCGGTGTTCGACCACAAGCAGGTCAAGGAACCACCACGCCGGCATCTCTTCGTTATCGGGGCTGTCAACCACTGCTGTGTTCATGGCGCTCCATCTTCCCGTGAAGACCGGACCGGATCTCCCGTAGTCGGTCAGGATTCCTTACTACATTATCGTATGGTATCCTTACGATAATGTCAAGCGACTCGTTGGAGAACTCGCGGTATGTGGGCGCGATGTTGCGCGTCGTGTGGCAATGGGTGCGTGACCAGATCTACTCCGGTGTCGTCGACGCTGGCTACGACGACCTGAACCCGGCGCACGTTGCGCTCTTCCGCTATCCCAGCCTCGATGGGCTCCGCCCGACGGAACTTGCGGCGCAACTCCAGATCACCAAACAATCCGTCAACGATCTGGTGGGACATCTCGAAGCGCGTGGCTACGTCGTCCGCGAGGCCGATCCCGCCGACGGGCGTGCCCGCGTGGTTCGGCTCACCGCCAAGGGACGCCACCTCGAGACGACCATCAATGCCCAAGCGCACCGTGCCGAACAGCGCATCGCCGACATGCTCGGATCCCGACCCTTCGCACAACTCCGTCACTCACTCGAACGACTCTCGAGCCTCGTCATCCAACCCGACGAGGCTGCCCCGACGACGCCGTAAGACCACCGGAAAGCGCACCAGAACAGATGCCTGATGGATGCTGGGCGAGTTGGCGGTGTGTGTCGCAGTGGTAGGTCGGCGTGCGGTCAGTTCTCAAGGACCGTCATCGCACGCACCCCACAGGCCGACGCGCCGCGCCCCGGCGTTGAGCTCGTCGTCGAGCATGGCGCGCGCGTGCGTGTGGTTGGGCTCGATCACCAGCAGACGCGCGCAGCCCTTGCGGAGCCGCTCCTCCTCGATGTTCTCACCGACGAGGTACAGGTAGGCGAGCCAGCGGCCGTAGATGTCGTTCCGCTCGACGTCGTCTTCCAGCCGCACGACCTTCCCGAACGAGCGCTTCGTCGCGTACGCCGGCGCCTCCGGCGCCGTAGCGCTGCAGCCGCTTCGTGGGATGTCGCGTTTCCGCAGTGTCGACACCAGGTTGCGCAACCAGAGGTACGCGTCCCACCGGTCCACATGGAACTCCGGATCGAGCAAGTCCACGGCCGTGTCATCGGCGCGGATTCCGGGAGGTGAGTTGGAACTCGCCGCGCTCGGTGTAGGTGACGTCACCGATCGGCGACGGCGAGGTGACGTGCGTGTCATGAGTGGAACGCAACACCATCGCGTCCAAGACCCCGAACCAGACGTGGCTGTCCTCGGTGCCTTTCTGGTCCCCGGAGAGGGTTCGGCGTTGCCGGTAGTGCAACGCGGGGACAGTCTTGCCGTCGATGCGCAGCTGCTCGACGCCGACGAAGGTGTTCGTTCCGACCGAGGCGACGTTCGTGTCCCCGCTGGTGTTGCGCCCGATGCAGGACTGCCGCCACACGTCGCCGGGCCGAGCGTCGAGGCGGATGGCCTCACCGGGTGGATCGCACGTGATGACGTTGGTGTCGCTGGCGCGGGCGACGCCGAAATCGAAGCTCTGGAAGATGCGTTCGCCAAGGTCGAGGAGTCGCGTGCCGGACGGGCAGTACCGTTGCTCCTGCCAATGGTTGGTGTTGTAGTCGATGCGCAACGTCCAGCAGTCGCCCGTATCTTTGGTGACCGTTGCGGGCATAGTGGGGCCCCACTGCTGGTTCGTTCCGAGCACCGACAGCCGCTCGATACCGTGTGCCTGGTAGGCGTAGACACCATTTTCGGGGCGCAGGAATCCGGCATCGCCGCCGCGTCCTTCCTCGCGGCGATAGCGCGCGATCGCTTCCTTGGTCGAGACCTCGCTGGCGCCGCGCTGCGACCACCGGTACGCCGCGAAAGCCCCGCCGGCGACGATCAACGCGCCGACGACGGTCAGCACTTGTAGGGAACGGCGTCGATGCCGCGGCAACCGAGGCGCGGGTTGCCGAGCACCGACCGATGTGCCCGGAGTTTCGGCGTCATCCGACACGGCCCTCACGTCTCCAACGGGCTGCGCTCGGAAGCCGCGACGTCGTGCGCGAAGTGACTGAGTGCCGAGTCGGCGCGGACCGCGGGCCACATCGCGAACGTCGGGTCGTCGACGAGGAGGAACCCGAGGCTCGACTCGCGGTCGAGCCCGCCGTGCGTGCCGTCGAGCCGGCCGCCCCGCACCCACGCGCCGACGACAGCTGAGTGCCACCCTCCTGCCCAGGAGGGCCCGAGCGAGTACAGGACGATCGCTCGGTTCTGGATCCGGTCACCGGTGAGCGCCTGCCCGAGACGCCGAAGTGGATCTGGGAACTGCTCGAACGCGGTCGCCCGGAGCCAATCGTCGATCGTCCGCGTACCCCGAATCGTCGAACCGTCCCGTCCGCGTCAAGCTGGCGGTACGCGCCCGCCAAGCGCAGCGGATCGCCGCCGTGGTCCTCGTACGACGTACCGCACTGCGTCGGCCGGTCCACGCCATCGAATGTCGGGCCCGACCGCGATCCGGAGACGACCTCGACCACGTTCGGATGCGGGCGAGAACGCCGCCAGCTCCACCGCTTCGTGACGAGCGATGGCGGAGGCCGCGCGGTCCGGCCCGATCGGCGTCGCGGAGGAACAGCGCGCCGTAGTTGACCAGACCGAACTTCGGCGCGACCACGTCGTCGGGCCCCTCGAGCTGCTCGACGACGTTCAGACCCGACGCCGCGGAGCAGGTGTTCGATGCCCTCGGCGTGATGGATCTTGGCGCTCCCGCAACCGTGGTCGGAGAACAGCACGATCCGCAACGGTCGATCCTCGCGTCTGCTGGTGCCGGTCGACGGACGTCGACGAGCCTCTCGTCGAGCTCGACGAGGAGCTCGACCATGTGCGTGTCCCCGTAGATGTGCATGAGGCCGTCGGTCGCGCCCGACGTACGCCATGAACGACGTCGCGGGGCGAAGCGAGCACCTCACGCTCGATCTCGTCGACCGCGTGGCGGGCGGCGCTCCGTGGCGACACGTAGTTGGCGAGCTCGGCGGCCAGGCTGCGGTGCGGCAGGTCGAAGAACTCGAACCACGGCGGAACGTCCGTGCCGTAGCTCGAGGAGCTCCGCCGCCCACGGTCGTGTTCGCCGTCGTGTCGAAGTGACGGAGCTCGTAGCCGAGGGACGGCGCCACGCCGAACGGCAGGAACAGCGACGCGAACGCGACGTGCGTCACCGTCGGGAACGGTGCGACCACTGCCGAGGGCGGCGCCCAATCGGCGAACGCACCCTGCCGGCAGGCCTCGTCGACGACACGGAAGGGCACCGCATCGAGGGCGATCAGGAGCGTCCTCGGTTCCGGTTCGGGGACCGAGGAGCGGCATGCGACGCAGCGTAAGCGACTCGTACATCTGCTGCCGGACCCAGGTCGCTAGGGTGATCTCGTCGTATGTCGAGCTCCGCTGACCGCTTCCTCGAGGCGCACCCCCAAGCCGGTCCCGCCTGGTACCTGGCAGTGTCCCGAGTCGTGGGCCGCGCGTTGACGCTTCCCGGGCTGCGGCGTTGGCTGCCGCTGGCTCGGCGCGTCCACGCCGTGACGAAGGCGGCCGGGTGGGTCACCGTGCAGCGTGAGCCGCGCGCGAGTCGTCCCGCGGACGTCAGGCGGCTCACCGTGCTCAGCGCCGAACCTCTGGCACGACTGGCCGCGCCATCGGCGGTGGCCCGAACGTCTCGAGGCGTTCGCCCAGCTGGCCGAAGCGGTCGACGCCGACATCCTCCTGCTCCAGGAGGTGGCCCGCACGCCGGCGCTGAAGGCCGACCTCTGGCTCGCCGAGCGGCTCGGTTTCGCCATGGCCTTCACCCGCGCGAACGGTGACGTCGAGGCGATTGGCTTCGAGGAAGGTCCGGCGATCCTCAGCCGCTTCCCGCTCGGTGACGTGCACCTGCGCCAGCTCAGCCACGGACACAACCCGCTGACCCGTCGCGTCGCACTCGCCGCGCACGCCGAGACACCATTCGGCAGATTGCTCGTCGTGTCGGTCCACCTCGGGCTGGTCCAGCGTCACAACGCAGCGCAGATCCGTCGGTTGCGTTCGTGGGTCACCGACGTGTCCGAGGGCGACGCGGCAGTCATCGGCGGCGACTTCAACGCTCCCGAGCACCGACCCGAGATCATCGAGACGCGCGGGAAGTGGACGGACACGTTCGCCCACACGCACCCTCACGCAGATGGAGTCACCCACACGCCGCGTGATGCCCTGGGGTGGATTGCTGCACCGACGCCTCGACTACGTCTTCGTGCAACAGCCCGCGAGCGCACACTGGCGCGTCCTCGAGTGCCGTCACCTGGACGCGCCGGGTGGTCCACATTCCGACCATCGAGCCGTGCTCGCCCGGCTTTCCCGGCCACCCGCTCGGTGACGGCTCACCGGATCGAAGCCCCGAGAGCGCGCCGAACCCCCACGTCGGGGAGCGTAGAACGGCGCATCTCGCGCACCCAGGCCGGCGCTCGAGCGCGTCGCGAATCTGCGCCACCTGAGCGTGTGACGTAACGAGCGCCGAGCGAGCATTCGGTGCCGCACAGCCCGAGGACGATCGCGGATCCGCCGCCAGGGCAGAAGCTGCCCGAAGCAGCGCCGGTGCGGTATCGCTACGCTCCGCTCTATGCCTAAGTACCTGATTCTCGACAAGGACAATACGTATCGGCTACCCGACGCGACAGACGTTGGTGCGCTCCAAGCTTCCGTGGCAGATGCCATGCGCGAGAGCCATATTCTGCAAGTTCGAGTCGTCGTTGGTGAAGACGAAGCGACGCTTGTTCTCAACGGCAGGAACCTCGAGACCGCGCTCGTGGCCGACGTACCGAATCAGTCGGTGGTACTCGACATCTTCTTGGTCTAGGTCGCAAGAACGCTGACGGGTTCGACTGAACAGGACTCGACGCCGTCCGCCAGTCAGGGCTACGCGGCGGCGAGTTCCTTCCCTGCGTGATGAAGCTGGAACGCGAACACAATCTGGCTGATGCCACGGAACAAGGCCGCAAAGCCCACGTAGAAGATCAACAGCTGGGCTTTGACGGTGACGAGCTGTTGCCCCGTCCAAAAACCCAACAGGATCAACAAGATCCCGACCGTGAGTCCGAGCCACCACAACGGGTTGACGCGGCGAGTCGCGACAGCTTCGGTGAGTTCGATCGCACCCCAAATCACGAGGATGAACCCGAGCACGGACGCGAGCGCCCAGAAGGCGTTCTTCGGGTTGGTGTATCCCCAGATCGCGCCGAGCACGAAGATGGTCGCCAGGATCACATGCACGACCTTCCAACCCCCCGAGGTCACCCCGACAACCATGAACTCGGTGATCGCAGCGATCGTGAACACCACCCCGATCAGGATCCCGACCGTGCTGACCGAAGTCTCGGTGAACCGCAACACCACGAGCGAGATCATCAACCAGATGACCCCAGTTACGACGAACACCCACCACCAACGAGCGGCATCGCGGACCTGGGCACGCAGCAGAGCGTCACTGTCCATGTGTTCCTCCTGATGGCACCCGATGGCTCCCGTAGCGTATTTCGCATTACTGCTCCCTGACGGGATGCTGATCGCACGTGTCGGGCCGCGCTCGTCAACCAACCCGGAGTTCATTGACCGCAACGGAATTCCGGCCAAGGGCGCACAGACGGCACTTGAATCGCACGTCTGAACGAATGGGGATCGCGGGCAACTCCAGTACGACGCTGAAGGGGCCGCGACGAGATCCTGCGCTACTTCCGCGGAGTCCTGGAGGTCGTCCCATCAGGAGCGGTGACGACGGTTGCATTGTTGACCGGGATCAACATGGTGGTGTGGGTGTGGCAGGGCGGGGAAATCAAAGGCGCCGACGTCAAGCTGTTCAATGACGATGGCCTCATCGTGCGACACCGAGTGACTGGACCCCAGCCGGGCTAGGCGTGTCCCAGATCGATGGGAGCGGGACTCGGTCTGGTCCAGGGGGCGGGTGAGCCGGCGGTCTTGCAGGTCAGTAGAGCCATCCTCGCCGTGGCCTGATGGGGATTCCGGCCTTGCGGAACTCTCGACCCAAAGTCCGGGTGTCGACGTTGAACTCACCGGCCACGGTCGCCAGGGAGTGGCCGTCGCGGTACCTGGCTGCCGCTTCGGCGACCAGGGCGTCGGTCATCTTCCTGACCACGCGGCGGCGGGGCACACTGCGCTCGTCGAGGTGTTTGCGCTGCTACCTCCGGTGTGGATGTGACTCCATCCCGCGTCCATCCCGCGGCAAGGGCGTCGAGGGCATCGCTCAGGCGTTCCGCCGCGACCGAACTCGCCGGCCGCGCGGATCAGTGGCGGCGGCAGCGACGGATCCGGCCACGCGGTGGCCGTCGTGGATGTGACGATCAGGGCGCACGCCGAGTGGTAGTTCTGCGTTCGCTCTGCGAGAGCTCCAGGTGGCCCACCGCGTCGTCACCACTTGGGGAGACGAAAGCGGTTCCCCCAGTCGAGCGATTCGTCCCAGCGTGGCGGTGCGGCTTCGGTTCCGAGGACGAATCTGGTCCAGCGTGCACCGTTCCAATACCGGAATCGATACCTCTCGGCAGGATCCGGATGCCAACGCGGTGGTCGATGCGCAATGGTCTTGCGCATCCCGAGCGCGACCAGCGACCTGACGAAGACGAGCGGTCCGATCATCGGGACCTGGGAGGAGACGGCCTCGGTGCTGGGACCGGACTCGGTCGGTGGGGGCTTGAACCCGAGGTCGGTGCCGTGCGGCTCGATGACCACGACGCACGGGCTCTCCAACGGCGCCGCGTGGGCCAGCATGTCGAGCCCTTCGACAGCCCATCGACCGTTCGCGTGACCGACGACGGTCTCGACGTCGCCCCCTTGACGCAATCGGACTTCCCATCGCCACCGAGGTCGAGGCCTACCGATCACCGAGGCCGCGCCATCGAACACGTCGGCAAAGGCCGGTACCGCGATGACGTCCTCGAGATGCGACGTGCCTCCGGCATCCTCGTAGAGGTTGAGACGAGTCGCGAGGTCGAGACCCACCTCGCACAGACGCTCTGAAGGTCCGGGTGTCGAATCCATCACACGCGTCCGCCTGCAATCGCCAACTGCGATGGAGCACATACTGCCCGAACCTTCTGCGCCGGTGCGGTCGTTCTGGCGCGCGCCGGACTTCGGTTGGTCCAGTCAGCCGGTGCCCACAGGGTCCAGATGTCCGTCGCAGTCTCGTCGTATCGAGACCGCGGCCTGTTTGCGCAGGTAGTGCACGCGACCAGGCGTGTCATCGCGCACCGGGTGACCGCAGCGTGTACAACGCGTGGTTCAACTGGAGGTGCCAGCGCGGGTTCCGCCGTGCGCTCTCGCGTGACGCCCGACGGGCATGTGGTCGTCGGACCGCGCGGTTCGATCCCGAGGCAGCGACAGTTGGCACGTAGCCTGCTATGTTCCAGCATCGTGCAGTGGGATCCTGAGCGGCCCTTTCACTGCTCGGTTGACGGCACTGACTTCACCGTTGCGGTCTTCGCGGACTGGTTTCCTCCGCGCGATGGTTGGGTGATCAGCAAGACGCGGGAAATGATCGAACGCCTCGAGGCGGTCGTCCTCCAGCTGCAGCCGCGCCGGATCGTCGAACTCGGGGTCGCGGCGAGGGGGCAGCACCGCGTTCCTCGCGACACTCGCAAAACCGGAACGTCTGATCGCGATCGAACGCGATGCAGGGCCCATCGTCGGGCTCGAAGCGTTCCCGTGCGTCGAAGTGTGCTTCGGAACAGACCAGGCCGATCGCGCAACCCTCGAAGCGGTTGTCGGCGACGAGCCACTCGATCTCGTTGTCGACGACGCGTCGCATCTGCTCGATCTGACCCGTGCCTCGTTCAACATCCTGTTCCCGCGACTCCGTCCCGGTGGCCTCTACATCATCGAGGATTGGGCGTGGGCCCATGCGGATTACCACATAGAGGGGGCGGACACACCCTCGCCATTGACTCCGGCGGGCGAGCCACTGACCCGTTTGGTCACCGAACTCTTGATGACGTGTGGTTCGCTGAATGACGTCGTATCCACGATGTACGTGACACCCGGCGCCGTCGAGATCATACGTGGTCCCGCACCCCTGGACGAGAGCTTCGACATCGCACAGAGCTTTCGCTCCGGTTCCGCGCTCCAGGTCGCTACCAAACGCACCATCAAGTCGACAGCGCTGCGCTCCCGGCTCGCTCGGCGCGCTTCGCGCATCGACTGAGCGAAGGCGCCTCGGGCGACTAGCCTTCATGACGTGGGCGAGGAGGGCTCGGCGACCCCGCGCTGGGCGCTCGATCACACGACACCGCCGTTCACGCGGTCGGAGTCCCGGTTGATGCCCGGGGTGAAGCGCGCGCTGGTGTGGATCGCGTGCATCATCGTCGGTGTGGGCGTGCTGATCACGGTGGTCGACGAGCTGCACTCGCCCGGCACACAGCAGAACATGCACATCGCGCAGGCCCAGGCGTTCCTCGAGGGACGCCTCGAGATCCCGAAGGACCTCGCCGACGTCGCGATCTATCACGGCAAGGGGTATTCGCCGTTCCCGCCGGGACCGGTGCTGGTCGTGTTGCCGTTCGTCGCCGTGCTCGGTGAGCGAGTCGAGATCGCGATCGTGCTCGGGCTCGCGCTGTGGGTGCTCAGCGCCTGGTTCGTGCGTCGGATCTGCTCGAGCGTCGGCGTGTCCCGGGCGCATTCCAACCTCCTCGCTGCAGGCGCGGCGCTCGGCACCGGGGCGTGGATGGTCGCGACATCGAGCTCGGGGGTGTGGTACCTCTCCCTGGTCGTCGCCTTCACCGCGTTGCTCGGTGCGATCGATCAGGCGCTGCGCGGCCACGGGCTGGCCGTCGGCCTGCTCCTCGGCCTCGCATTCCTGTCTCGCCAACTCACGATCTGCGCGGCGCCGCTGCTGGTGGTGCTGCTGGTAGAGCGGCAGACCGACCCGAGGTTGCGGTGGCGGACGGTCGTGGCGTTCGCGGCGCCGGTGGTGCTGGTCCTGGTCGCCTACTGCATCTACAACGGTGCCCGGTTCTCCGGCCCGTTCGACACCGGGTACGACTACATCCGGGAGTCAGATCTCTTCCTCTCCCAACGGGTGAAGCATCACGGGCTCTTCAGCCTGGCGTACGTACCGTTCAACTTCACCTACCTGTTCGTCCAGGGGTTCCATGTCCAGTACGAGGGCGCCGAGCTCCTCAGGACCGCGGGGAGCGACCCGTTCGGCACCTCATTGACGTTCGCGAGCCCGTTCCTGTTCTTCGCCGTGCTCGCGCGCCCGCCCCGCGCCGTCCTCTGGGCCGCCACCGGCGGTGTGGTCGTCTGTATCGCGGCGCAGCTCACCTACTACAACAACGGCTGGTTCCAGACCAATGCTCAGCGCTTCACGCTCGACTTCATCCCCGTGCTCCTGTTGCTGCTCGCGTACGCGGTCCAGCGCTCGCGGTCACGTCTGTGGATGGTTGCCATCAGCTACGCCATAGCACTCAACTTCGTCGCGCTGGTCGTGTACGAACGGCTCGGCTGGCTCGACAGCGTGGTCGGCGCGAGGTGACCGGAGGCGCTCGTCGCGCGGCTTTGCGCGGCGGACACGCCGAACGTGCCGGGGCCACACCCGCGTCGATCATTGTCGTGTCACCATCCCCGCGGACCTGATCGAGCACCTTGGGCGCGCGGCCTGTACCGCAGGCTACGTCTCGGTGGCAGCGATCATGGCGACGAGCTGCTCGGCGTAGCCAGTGTCGGTGCGGGAGCGAGGTACGTTTGGACCCGACGCTCGGAGGCCGCTTATGACTCGTTTGCATCACGTCAATCTCGGCGTACCGCCCGACGGTGCCGACGCCGAAGGCGAGTTCCTGATCGGGGTGCTCGGGTACCGGCACCTCGAGCCGCCGGAGCAGGCACAGGCGTTCGGCGCCCGGTGGTACGAGACCGACGACGGCACGCAGGTCCACCTGAGCGTCGACCCCGACCACCGGCCCGCCGCGCGTGCGCACACTGCGATCGAGGTCGGTGACGAAATCACGACGGTCGCGGAACGTCTGCGCGCGGCCGGCATCGAGTTCGGCGACAGCGAATTCGACGGTCGACGCATCCTTTTCTGTCAGGATCCCGCTGGCAATCGCTGGGAGCTGCGGAGCTGAGCGTCAGCTCCGGCTGTCCTTCGAAATGTTGAGCGCGTCGACGAACTTCGCGGTGAAGCCGCCCACACCCATGAGCGCGTTCGTCTCGAGCTCGAAGTGGTCACCGGTGGACACGACGTCGATGACGAACTGCGTACTCATCGTTCCCGAGGTCGTCGTGATCGTCAGATCGTCGCGATCCCAGTCGCCCACCTCGTCGACGATCTTGCACTGCGGCCCCCACCCCTTGGCGTTGAATGCGTAGACGCGGGAGGCAGTCACCGCGACCAGCGCGACCTTCGTCTTGAACGCGCTGTTCTTCCCGAGACCGCTCGAGCGCTTGTTCGCGTTGCGCCGCATGAACGAACCGACCAGCCCGCTGAGCTGATCGCCGCCCATGGCACCCCACGTACCCGCCGGTTGGAGCACGCCCACCGCGATCACCGGTTCGGGCACGTGCGGCTGGACGGTTGCCTTCATCTTCTCGCCGAGGTCCACGATTCGGGTCCTCCTCGTGTCGAGGGTGGATCATCAGCCTCTGTGCATGATGCCCCCAATAGCGCATCTCGTCCACGCTGACGGCATGAGCGGCTCCCATCCCATAGGAGTAGTGTGCGGGTCGCGGGTAGGCCTGTTCTCGAGGAGGCCGAGCATGCGGATGTTCCGGGTCCTCGTGACCATTGCGATGGCAGCGACCGTGTCGGTGGTGATGGCCGCCGACGCGGGCGCCAAGGCCTCTGCCGCGGTTTGCGACAAGATCTCGCTCACCGAGGCCGATCTCGGCCAACTCGGTGGGAAGAAGTTCAACGCCCGGAGCTTCGAGAAGGCGGCGAACGCGTTCAAGTCGGGAGCCACCGCGGCGCCTGGTGCAGTCAAACGCGCCATGAGGACGATGGCGAGCTACTACCAGAAGCTCGCGGGCGCGAACAGCGCGAACGACGCGGTGACCTCGCTCTCGCCGAAGGACACCGAGAAGTACGCGAAGGCGTCGATCGTGTGGGGGACGTTCATCGCCACCAATTGCGCGTGAGCTCCCGCTCGCGCCGACGCGATCAGCCGATCGCGCGTCCGTACATCTCCTCGAGCGGATCGCTGATCAACTCGATGCGCTCGCCGTCGGGGCCGGTGAAGTACAGCGACGACCCGTCGATGTGCTGGGTGGCGATGCCGGCGGCGTCGATCTTGGCGCGCAGGTGCGCCCACCGTTCGGGCTCGACCGAGATCGCGAGATGGTGGAGCCCGCCGAGTACCTCCGCATACGGCCCGAGGTCGAGGCCCGGCATGTCGAAGAACGCCAGCGCGTTGCCGTTGCCGATGTCGAAGAAGAAGTGCGTCGAGCCGGCGTAGTCCCGGTTCTCGAACAGGTCGGTGAGCGGGAACTCGAGGAGCTCCTGGTAGAAGCGGATCGTGCGCTCGACGTCGCTCGAGAGCAGCGCGACGTGGTGCACCCCGCGGGCGGCGGACGCCGGCCGCTCGGGCCGCGAGCGCAGGTACCGTGCGCGCAGTGCGTCCCACTCGGCGCTGCGGTCGATCTCGACGCCGTGTCGGGTCATGGCCGCGTCGCCATCCCGATGCGTTCGGCGAGCTCGGGGGAGCGGCGGAGCTCGCGCCGGACTGCCGTCTCCCAGTAGCCGACGAACCCGGTGCCGTCGCTGCGCCCGAACGTGTCGTGCACGACCTGTGGGACCCCGGGGCCACCGCCGCCGGTTTCGACGAGATAGGCCACGCGACACCGCCACTCGAGTGACGCGGCGCGCCGAGTAGAGCGCGTTGACGGTCTGACCGAGCACGAACACACCGTGGTGCGCGAGCAGCGCGAGGTCGGCGTCACCCATGATCTCGACCGCGCTCGCGGCGGCGTTGGCGGAGTTGACCGCTCCCTCGTACTCGTCGACGAGCACGAGCTTGCCGCCGCCACCCGCGCCGGTCTGGTCGTGGATCGGCGGGATGCGCTTCATGTCGGACCACACGCTGCCCCAGCGCGAGTGGTGGTGCAGCGCCCACGCGATGCCGGGCCGGGCCTGGTGCAGCTCGAGGTGCAACGGGATCCCGAGCGGTGCCGGCCAGTCGCCCTCGAGGACGTTGCCGTCGAGGTCGATGCGCAGCACGTCCTCGGGCCCGAACTCCTCCCAGGTGAGCAGCCACGGATTACACAGCAGTGTCCCGTCACCCTGGTTGACGGTGATGTGGCCCGCGAGGTGGTCGTCGTAGCCCTCGTGCCAGAGGGCGCGGGCGAGGAGCACGATCTGCTCCCGCTGCGTGAGCTCGGGTGCGAGGCGGTCGCGGGTGGGACGGAACGTCATGGGGTCTCCTCAGGCATCGGGGCTCCCGGCGAGTCTGTCACTCCTCGACGAACGTGTTCTCCACGTCGCCGGCCAGCACCTGCTTCATCACCTTGCCGTTCGCAGTGCGCGGCAGCGGCTCGGTACGGACCTCGATCATCGACGGTACCTTGTACGACGCGAGTGAATCCGCGCAGAAGGCCTGCAGCGCGGCTTCCGTGAGCTCGGTGCCCGAGGCCACCACGACGACAGCCTTGACGGCCTGTCCGTGCACCGGGTCGTCGACGCCGTACACCGCGGCCTCGATGACGTCGGGATGCTCGTCGAGTCGGTGCTCGATCTCGAATGGGTAGATGTTCTCGCCGCCGCGGATGATGAGGTCGCGCTTGCGTGACGCGATGAACAGGATCCCGTCGTCGAGGCGACCGAAGTCGCCGGTGCGGATCCACCGGCCGGGCTGGATGGTGTCGGCGTTCGCGGCGTCGTTGTGCCAGTAGCCGAGCATCGACATCCAGCTGCGGGCCTCGATGTTGCCTTCGGCGCCGGGCGGGAGGACGGTGCCGTCGTCGTCGGTGATGCGCACCTGCATCGTGGGCATGAGCGGGCCGACGCAGTCGGGCGCGGCCTTGAGCATCCATCCGGGTGCCCAGCTGATGAGCCCGGTCTCCGTCGACCCGTAGCCCGACGAGACCGCGCCGCTCAGGTGCGGGAAGCGTTCGTCGATCTGGCGCAGCACGTCTGGTGGCGTCGCCGAGCCGCCGATCCCGATGCTCGTGATCTGCGCCGGCTCGATGGTCGCGATGTCGGGGTGCTGCAGGAGGCGCACGACGTGGGTCGTCCCGCCGCCCCACACCGAGACGTTCTCCTGCCTGGTGAGCTCGATCACCCCGCCGGGGTCGAACCGGCCGAGGGGCCACACCGTCGGACTGCCCGACATCACCGTCGACACCGCCATCGACATGCCCGACACGTGGAACAGCGGGTAGGGCGCGAGCCGCACCGTCGGTGGTCCCGCGGGCGGTGCGGTCAGGCCGGCCATCGCCATGCTGCGGGCGGCGATGAACGACTGCTCCATGAGGTACGAGATGACCGAACGGTGCGAGAGGACCGCGGCCTTCGGCCGTCCGGTGGTCCCGCTGGTGAAGATGAGGATGAACGGATCGTCCTCGGCGATCGGCGAGTCGGGGAGCGTCGCCTCGGGGTCGTCGGCCAGGCCGGCGAAGCCGCGCTCGACGAGCAGCAGGGGAGCGGCCGGTGCGTCGTCGAGGCGCGCGTGACGCTTCTCGTCCATCACGATCAGCTTCGGGTCGGTGAGCTCGAGCGCGTTGCGCATCTCCGCACCCGTCCACCAGCCGTTCATGGCCACGAGCAGCGCGTCGAGGCTGGCAACGGCCCAGAACGTCAGCAGCCACTCGCGACAGTTGGCCGCGCACACCGCGACTCGGTCACCGGGCCCGATGCCGTGGCGATCGCGCAGCGCGCACGCCAGCGACGCGACCTGTTGCACCAACTCGTCGAACCGGATGCGGGAGCCGTCGCCGAACACGTAGCAGTCGCGATCGTCGTAGCGCGCCGCGCCGAGGAGCACGTCACGAATCGAGCGTGCACGGTTGCGGAACACCTTGAGGCGCTCGCCGAGCACGTCCTCCTCGACGATCTCGAACGGCATCCCCGTGCCGGTGATCCGGGTGGTCGTCGTGAGCAGCGCGTCGAGGCGCGGGTCGCTCGCGAGCTCGGTGGCCATGGCGCGATCAGACCAGTTCGAAGAGCTCGTGGGCCACACTGCCGCCCTCGATCACCGCACCCTTCGCCACGAGCGGCAGGTGGTTGACCCACTGGTAGCGCTCGTCGCCCGACTCGAGCCGCGCGCTCGAGTACACCGCGCCGCGCCCGAGTCCCTGGCTCCAGTCGGCCCGCCCGTCGAGGGTCACGTACACGTGCGCGCCGTCGTCGGTGAGGAGCAGCGCCCGGATGTCCATCGTTGCGTGTCCCTCGGCGTCGATGGTGAGCCAGTCGGCGCCTGCCTTGCCGGTCATGGTGCCGGTGAGCCGTTCGCCCTCGAGTCGCACCGAGAGGAACTCCTGGATGATCCGCCGTCCGACCGACGTCTCACCCAGCATGAACAGGGCGCCGGGGTCGGTCTGGATCGTGAGCGTGGCGACGGGTCGGAGGTCCATGGACGAGGAGTCTCGCTCAGGGCGAGGCCACGGAGCGAGCCGCACCAAGAGCCGCTTCAGATCGTGTCCGTCCTGACCGATGCACCTTGTGTCACACACGGTGCTTGGCTGTGTGCTCCCGTATTACGTTCGGGCACGCGAGGGTTGAGGGGCTCAGGTGGGACCGAAGAAGTCGAAGCGCAAGACCGAGAGGCCGGAGCGATCGGCGTCACCAGACCGCGCGAGCGCCGATCGACGCGCGGTTCCCTCGAGCCGACGCGAGCAGCGGTTCACGAGCATCGTGCCGGTACGTTTCGAGCCGAGCATGCTCGACGAGATCCGTCGACGAGCGGTCGCCGACGGCCGGTCCGTGTCGGCGTGGATCCGGCGCGCGGTCGACGCCGAGCTCCAGCGCTCCCCTGAAGATCGCGACGCGGCCCGGCTCTTCACAGCCGCGCCCGACGCCGGTCCTCGCGCGCGCCGGTAGCGACCGCCGCGACTCGCGCGACGCGCGCGACGCGCGCGAGCGCGCCGTCGCATCCTTCCCGCGTCGGCGCGATGACCGCTCGCCTTCGACTCATCCTGATGTCGGCGAGCACCTTGAGTCGGGACCGTCCGTCGGTTACGGTGCCGCCAGCGAAGTGAGATCGACGCGCCGATCGTTGGGGCGCGCTGCAAGGTAAAGAGTGCGATCACGGAACGCCGAGCCGGCGCCGTTCGCACGCGTCATCACGACGTCACCTCTCTCGCTTCGCGGTCCGTCGGCTCCAGCGCACAGCCGGGTCGGACATTTGCTACGGCGCCGCGGGCGACCCCTCAGCCCGAAGGGAATGTCGAATGCGCAAGTCCATCCTGTTCCTGGTCGTCGTCGCCACGTTCGCGTTGGGGATACCTGTCACCGGTGCGTCGGCGGTCGAGTCGTCCACCTCGATCGACGTGCCCGTCGACACCAGCGTCTACGGCGCGCCCGGAAGCACCCACGAACTGGCTTCCGTCGCCGTCGATCCTGCCCTGCGCGACGCGTCCTGCGCTGTCGTGTCGACCGGGAAGAACAACGATTCGGTGCACCCCGATTCGCGCCTCGTCGTGTCGTCCGGGGCCAGCTCGGTCTCGCTCGAGGACGTGGAGTCCGCGCCCGGCAAGATCAGCGAAGGTGACGGCGAGCTCGTGCTCGGGGACACCGTGGTGGTCTCGGTGGTCTTGGGTCCCGATGGCATCTTCTCGGGAGGCGTGAGCGTCAGCATCTCGTGCTCACCGCCGCCCCCGACGACCACGACACCGCCGCCGACGACGACGACACCGCCGCCTCCGACGACGACGCCGCCACCGGCGACGACGACCCCGCCGACGACGACCCCGCCGACGACGACCCCGCCGACGACGACCCCGCCAATCGAGAGGGTGGTGTTCGAACCGCCGACGCCGGCGGTCGCGGTGCCGGTGAACCCGGCGACCGCGGGCTGATCAGGGTCGGCTCAGGGGATCAGCCGTACCGGCAGGTCGCGCAGGGCGACGGCAATGGTCTGCTCGGGCGCCGACACCTGGTAGGACGGCGGACCTGTGATGTCGTAGTCGGGGAACCGGGTCATGATCTCGGTGAACATCGTGCGGATCTCGTTGCGGGCGAGGTGCGCGCCGAGGCAGAAGTGCGCGCCGCCCCCGCCGAAGGAGACCTGCGGGTTGGGATCACGGGTGACGTCGAACTCGTCGGGCTCGTCGTACACCCGCGGGTCACGGTTGGCAGCCGGGAACCACATGCTCACGCGGTCGCCCGCCGCGATCTGCTGGCCGTCGAGCTCGACGTCGCAGGTGCTCGTGCGGGCGAAGCACGCGACGGGAGACACCCAACGCAGGATCTCCTCGACCGCGCTGCCGAGGAGCGACGGATCGCTCCGGACGAGGTCCCACTGGTGGGGCCGTTCCCGGAACGCGATCAACCCGCCGGAGATGGCCGAGCGGGTGGTCTCGGAACCGGCGATGGAGAGGATGAGAAAGAACTGGTCGAGCTCGGGTCCCGTCAGTTGCCACGTCTCGCCGTCGTCGCCCTCGACCTCCGCGGTCGTGAGAATGCTCCACACATCGTCGGTCGGGTTCCGCCGCTTGTCCTCGCCGAGCGCCCGCGCGTACTCGTAGAGCTGCACGCCGGCGAGGAAGTGGTCCTCGCGTGAGATGCCCGATTCCGGATCGGGTGCGGCCATGATCGTGTCGGTCCACCCGAACACGTCCGGACGGTCGGCCTCGGGGATGCCCATGATGTCGGCGATCACGTGCATGGGGAGCTGGTACGCGACGTCGTGCACGAAGTTGCAGGTGCCTGCCTCGGCGGCGGCGTCGAGCACGCGAGTGGTGCGCGCCATGATCTGCTCGTCGAGCCTACGGATCATGCGCGGTGTGAAGCCGGAGCTGATGAGCTTGCGTATGCGGGTGTGGCCGGGCGGGTCGGCCGACACCAGGTTGTGCCCGCGCTGGTCCTCGCCGGTGGGCGAGATGCTGGCGCCGTCGAGCGAGCTGAAGGTCTTCCAGTCGCGGGCAATCGCCTGCAGCTCGGGATGCCCGAGCACCACCCAGAACTCGATGCCGTCGGGACTGCGGGTGAGCGTGGCCCGGGGATGGCGCCACACGGGATGCTCGTCGCGCAGCGCGCCGAACAGCTCGTTCGGGAAGCCCTCCCGATAGAGCTCGTGGACGGTGAGGTCGACGTCGAGGACGGGTGCGTCGGTCACGGCCGCAACCTACCGGCATCCGACCCCGGTACGCTCGACCGGTGTCGGTCACCAACCAACGGCTCACCTGCCCCGGTCCTCTGGTCGAGGAACGCCCCGGGGTCGGCGAGTGCGCTCGCGGCGACGCGTGTGAAGCGCTCGACATGAGGGGCGACTACCTGTCATACCGGAGCGCCCACCTGCGAGTGACCAGCGTGTGGTTGGAGCGTCGCGACCGCGACTGACGGACTTCGAGGAGGATGGTGTGGACGTTCGCAACGTGCAAACGGTGGAGCCCGAGGTCGAGCACAACGGCACCGTGCCGGTCTGGTGGCTGATCCACCCGCGGGAGATGAAGGACCTCACCGACGGTGGCTACCTCGAGCTCGCCAACGAGTTCGAGGTCGCGGTCGGCGGCGAGGTGTTCCCCCACACGCACCCGACCCACGAGTTCTATTTCATGATGACGGGCACGGGCGTCATGACGATCGGCGACGAACAACGCGACGTCTCGCCCGGCGACCTCATCTACATCCCACCCGACGCCGTGCACAGCCTGCGCACGACCAGTGACGTCGCGGTCCACTGCTTCTGCTTCGCGGTCGGCGTGAAGGGCGCGGGCCCGATCGACTACACGACGCACTGACCATGGACCGCATCAATCACGTCAAGATCGTCACTCCCGACCCGGCGGCAGTCGACCGGTTCCTGCGTGAGGTCGTCGACATCCCCGAAGGGTGGCCCCTCGGGGAGCTCACCGGTACGCCGCCGGCCGACGTGCGCGGGCCGCGCGCGACGCCGACGGGAACTTCAACATGGACACCGTGGGGGCGTTCCGGGGAACCTCGACCGCGTTCGGGGGGTTCATCACCGGTTCGACCGAGAGTCGCCAGTTCCAGATCTTCCAGGCCGACACGCCGAAGATCTGGGGCGTCGCCATCGGCACCCGCCACCTCGAGCGTGCCCACGAGCGGTGCGTCGAGCACGGCATCACGTGCACCGACCTGCAGGTCACGCCCTGGGGCGACGACGGCACCATCGAGTTCTTCTTCGCCGAGGTCGGCGGCATCGTGTTCGAGGTGATGCGCGCCGGGTCGTGAACCCTGCGCCAGAACGGTGTGGGGTGTTCAGCCGCCGCGGGCTTCGATCAACGCGGCGCGGCTGACCTTGGTTGCTTCACTGCGCGGAATCGTGTCGACGAATTCGACCGACTTCGGCACCTTGTACGCCGCGAGCCGTTGCTTCGCGTATGTGCGCACGTCGGCTTCGGTCGGCGGCGCGGCGGGATCGGCGGGCTCGACGATCGCGTGCACGCGCCGTCCCCACTCCGGGTCCTGCAGACCGATGACGACAACATCCGCGATGCCGGGATGGTCGATGAGCGCGGTCTCGACCTCGGCCGGGAACACGTTGGCGCCGCCGGTGATGATCATGTCGACGCGCCGATCGACGATGTGCAGGTAGCCCTCGGGCTCGAGCCACCCGAGGTCGCCACCGGTGGAGAAGCCGTCGACCGTGCGCGGCGGCAGCGGGGCGCCCCCGAGGTACTGGAACATGCCGCTGCTCGGTGAGCGCATGTAGATCTCGCCGATCTCGCCCGCGGGCAGCTCGTTGCCGTCGGGATCGAGGACGCGGATCTCCGTCTGGCGGTAGCCGCGGCCGACGCTGCCCGGATGCTTCAACCATTCGTCGCCCCGGATCGCGCAGAGCCCGATGCCCTCGGTCATGCCGTACGACTGGTAGACGCGCTCGGCGCCGACGAGGTCGATCCAGCGCCGTACCAGCGACGGCGAGATCACCGCTGCGCCCTGGAGGAACCACACGAGGCTCGAGAGGTCGCGCTCCTCGATGTCGGGAAGGTCGGCGATGCGCTGCAACATCAGCGTCGTCGCGGTGAAGGTCGTGACGCCGTGCGCCTCGACGAGGTCGACGATTCGGGCCGCGTCGAACTTCTGGAGCACGACGAGCTGGTCACCCGCGAGCAGGCTGAACAGCGTGGCGAAGCCGTTGGTGTGGTACATCGGCGCCATCACGAGGACGACCTGGGGGCGCGCCACCGCGGCCCAGGATGCCGCGAAGGGCATGCCGGTCATCTCGTCGAACACCCCCGGCTTGTCCATCAGGATCACCTTGGGGGAGCCGGTCGAGCCGCTGCTGCAGATCCCGTTGGTCATCGGCGACACCGCGGGCGGAAGCGGTGTGGGATCGAGCGCGTGGCTGGCTTCGAGCCAGGACAGGTCGTCGATGCCGACGCTGACCCCGTCGATGACCTCGAGCACGCGCTCGCGCTCCCAGTCGGGGAGGTCCCACCGGACGGGCACCGGTACCGCGCCGACCTTCCACGTCGCCAGCACCGTGATGACGAACTCGGGGGAGTTGCGCAACGCGACGGCCACGCGCGTGCCGACCTCGGCGCCGCGTTCCTGGAGCGCGCGTGCGACCTGGCTGGAGCGGCGGTGGAGCTCGGGCCAGGTGACGACGGTTTCGGTGCCGTCGATGGCGACGACGCGGACGACCGGTGACGCCGGGTCGGTCTCGGCGAGCTGCGCGACACGGTCGCCGTAGCTCGTCGCGGCATCGGCGCTCACCGAGGCACGATCCGGTGTTCCGCGAACCGCCATTGGTCGCCGTCGAGAACCACGACCGACTCGTACACGCCGACCAAGGCGATGCCGAACGGCGCGTCGGGCTCGGGCCGGCGGGTGACGAGGTAGTCGGCCACCGCGGCGTACCGGCCAGCGTCGACGGCGCGCACGCTCACGTTGGTGATGATGTGCGTGCCGCCCGGGTTCTTCATGGCGCCCATCATGAATTCGCGGATCGCGCCGCGGCCCTCTGCGGTGTTGTCGGCGAGCGCGAAGCGCGCGTCCTCGGTGAACAGCTCGCCGAAGCCCTCGAAGTCGCGCCGGTCGATGCGGTGGGCGTAGCGCGCGAAGAGATCCAGCACGCCGATGACGATGGTGGGTTCGGGGACGTCCATCGCGGCAGTTTCCCCGAGGCGGGGTAGCGTCCGCCAGATGGAGTTCGCAGCCGCGCCGATGCCCGGTGATCTCGAGGCCGACTACCGCGCCGCGGGGTTCCACACCGACGTCGTGATCCCCCGGCTGCTGCAGAAGAACGTGACCGAATTCGGGCGTGCGACCGCGGTGATCGACGACACGCACGACATCACCTGGGCGGAGCTCGCCGATGCCGCCGGGCGCGTCGCCGGGTTGCTCGCGGCGCACGACGTCGGGCCGGGCGACACGGTCGTGTGGCAGCTGCCCAACTGGTGGGAGGCGCTGGCCGTCGCCCACGGCATCTGGGCGGCGGGGGCGATCTCCGTGCCGGTCGTGCCCATCTACCGCGAGCACGAGCTGGCGGCGATCATGAGCGCGGTCCGGCCGAGGGCGGTGATCGGCCCGCCCGAGTTCCGCGGCCACGACCACGTCGACATGCTCGACGCCGCTGCCCGCACGGCTGGGGTCGCGCCCGAGCTCCGGCTCGTCGTGCGCGGCGAGGCGACCGGCTGGCTCTCGTGGGACGACGCACAGCGCGCCGCGCCGTTCGTGCACCCGGCGATCGACCCGGGTGATCCGGTGATCGTCGGCTTCACCTCGGGCACGACGTCGGGGGCCAAGGGCGCGGTGGTCAGCACGCGTGGGATGCTCACCGTGCCGATGCGCCACGTCCGCGCGGTGCCCTACAACTTCCGCGACCGCGCCTACATGCCGGCGCCGGTGTCGCACATCACCGGGATGCTCATGGCGGTCACGCTGCCGCTGATGTCGGGCTGCTCGGTGCTGCTCGCCGACCGCTGGGACGCGCCGAAGGCGGTGGCCGACATGACGCGGTACGGCGTCACCTACTCGGGGGCGCGGCAGTGTTCATCCAGGAGCTGGTCGAGGCGGTCGACGCGGCCGGGATGGAGTCGTTCCCCCTCGCGCGTGGCTACAACTGCGGCGGCAGCGCCATTCCCGTCGAGCTCGTACAGCGGTGCGAGGAGTTGGGCATGAAGCCCCGCCGAGCGTACGGGATGACCGAGTGCCCCACGGTCTCGGCCAGCGTCGGCGACGACGGCCCCGACATCCGCCTCGGCACCGACGGGCGCATCCTCCCCGGTGTCGACGTGCGCGTGATCGATGCCGACGGCGCCGAGGTGACGCCCGGTGCAGTCGGCGAGTTCCTGGTGCGCGGCCCGCAGCGCGCCCTCGGGTACCTCGACCCTCGCCACACGGCCGACGGCTTCGACGCCGACGGCTGGTTCCGCAGCGGCGACCTCGGATTCGTCGACTCCGAGCACTGCATCACGGTGACCGGTCGTACCAAGGACATCATCAATCGCGGTGGCGAGAAGCTGTCCGCCCAGGAGATCGAGGGGCTGCTGCGCCGCCATCCCGACGTCACCGACGTCGCGGTCGTCGCCGCACCCCACCCGCGGCTCGGCGAGGAACCGGCGGCGTTCATGATCCAGCGCGCTGGTGCGGCCGCGACCGACGACGACGTCCGCGAGTTCCTGCGGGCCGAGGGCGTGGCGCCCCAGAAGATCCCCCGCATCTTCGTCGCGGTCGATTCCCTGCCCCGCACCGCGTCGGGCAAGGTCAAGAAGTACGAGCTGGTCGAGCAGCTGCCGCCGCACCCCGCGCGCTGACGTCCTTCAGCAGAACGCGGGCATCACTTCGGCCACGAAGCGCTCGAGTGGCGCCGGGTCGACGGTGCCGAAGCGCAGCGTGACGTGGTCGACGCCGGCTTCCTCCAGGAGCCGGAGGTCGCCGATGAGGTCGTCGGGTGAGCCGACGAGCCGGGGCCGGTTGTCGGGCGCGACCCAGAATGCGGGCGCGTACCGGAACTCGGATCCTTCGGGCGCGCGTGCGGGCGGCGGCGGCCACCCGCCGTCGGGCTCGTCGGCGAAGCGCGTGGGGCCGGCGCTGAAGGAGAACGTGAACGGACCGTCGAGACCGGCGTCGCGACGGATGCCGAGGATCTCCTCGCGCGCCGCGGCGTACTCGTCGGGCGGGAGCCACAGCGGGTGCCACCCGTCGCCGAGCAGCGCGGCGCGCCGGTGGGCCCGCGGGTTGTTGCCGCCCACCCACACCGGGACCGGCGACGGCGCCTGCACGACCGAGTAACCCTCCGGCGGTTCGCGCAGGTCGCGCAACCATTGTTCGGTGGTCGCAGCGCGAGTCGCGTAGTCGGCGCCGAGCACGTCGAACTCGCCGCGCAGGTAGCCGATGCCGACGCCCAGGACGAGGCGATCGCCCGCGAGCTGACCCATGGTGCCGACCATGGCCGCGACCGCGAGCGGGTGACGGTACGGCGCGATGAGCACGTCGGTGCCGAAGCGCAGGCGGGTCGTGCGACCGAGGCCCCATGCGCACGCGGCGAGCGGTTCGAGGAACGGGGTCTGCAGGTTGACCGCCGCCGCGTAGTCGGGGACGGCGATGTGGTCGGGCCACCAGGCCGAGTCGAAGCCGAGCTCCTCGCCCGCCGCCAGCAGCTCGGGGATGCCCTGCTCCACCGCGGCGCCGTACGCGGGGACGGCGAAGCCGAACTTCACGAGCCCGACGAGCCCGGCCGCGGGAAGTGGCGTGACGTATCGGCCTGCAGGTCGACGAGGAACAGGCGGTCGGTGAGGTGCCAGCCGTCGGGACCGCGCTCGTAGCGGTCCTGGTAGCGACCCACCACCACGATCTCGATCGGGTCGCCCGCAGCGACGCTCTGCAGCACCGTGTAGGTGGAGTGCCCGGTCGCCACGTCGGCGCCGGCGTCCATCTCGATGACGACGTTGGTCATGAGGTGGCGGGTGCGGGGCGACCCGTCGTGCATGACGATGCCCTCGTAGACGCCCCGGATCTCCTGCGGGGTGCTGAGGACCGTGCCCGTCGCGGCGGACCGCCAGGTGGCCCGGGAGAACATTGCGACGACGCCGTCGATGTCGCCGGCGTCGAGCAGCTCGCCGTAGCCGTGGACGAGGGCGGTGATGTCGTCGCGGTCGGCCACGGGGGCATGCAAGCACCGTGGACGGCGGAGAGTCAAGTGTCTTAGAGTCCGCGGCGATGACCGGCATCTTCTCGTGTGACGACCACCTCGACCTGCGCGCGGTCCCACCCGATCTCTGGGCGTCGCGCCTGTCCAACGCCGACGCCGCCCGCGGCCCGCACGTCGTCGAGCGCGACGGCGTGTCGGTGTGGATGTGCGAGGACCGCCTGCTCGGTGGGAGCGGCAACCCGCGCGACAGCGCACTCCTCAGGAGCCTGAGCGCGATCGGTCGCGCCGGCATCGAGGACGACGGGTACCGTGCCGGCCGTCCCGACCTGCGCCTGCAGGACATGGACCGAGATGGTCTCGCGGCCTCGGTGATCTACGGACCGCTCGCGCTGGGGTTGCCCATCGACGATCCCGGTCTGCAGGACCGCTGCTACGCGGCGTGGAACGACTGGGCGGTCGAGGAGTTCAACGCGGTGGCTCCCGATCGGTTGTGCGTGTTGGCGTTCGTGCCCAGCCACTCGCCCGAGGCCGCGGTCGCGGAGCTCGAGCGCTGCGCGCAGCTCGGCCACCGCGGCGCGATCGTCGACATCTTCGGGATGGACATCGGCGATCGGGCTTGGGATCCGCTCTGGGCCGCGGCGGCGAGCGCGGGGATCCCGCTGAGCTTCCACCTCAAGGGCGGCTCGTGGTCGGGGCTCAGCTACCGCATGGGGGAGTGGCAGTCGGCCGCGTTCGCCACCGTGCTGCCCCTCCAGCTCGACGAGCCGCTGGCGACGATGCTGTTCTCCGGCGCGCTCGAGCGCCATCCCGAGCTCACGCTGGTGCTGGCCGAGTCGGGCGTCGGCTGGCTCCCGTACTTCCTGGCGCGCGCCGACCTCGAGTGGGAGAGCCTGCGCGACAAGATCGCCGACATGCCGGCCACGCGACCCAGCGAGCTGTTCCGGCGCCAGGTGATGGCGACGTTCGAGGAAGACGCGCTGGTGACGGATCTCATCCCGCGGCTGGGTGCCGACTCGTGCATGTGGGCGTCGGATTACCCGCACACCGACAGCACGTTCCCCAACTCGCGTCGGGTGATCGACGAGACCCTCGGGGCGCTGACCGACGACGACCGCCGCAAGGTGACGGCGACGAACTGCGCGTCGCTGTACGGCTTCGCCACGACGTGACGATCACCGGCTTCGACCACGTCTCGCTCCCACTGCGCGACGCCGACGCGATGGCGGGCTTCTACCGCGCGCTCGGACTGCCGGTTGAGGACACGCCGCACCTCGTGGTGGTGCACCTCGGGAGCCAGATGATCAACTTCCACCGTGCGGAGATGTGGACGCGTGACGACTTCACCCTGCGGGCGCCCGCCGCGACCCCGCCGTGTGGGGACGTGTGCATGGTCTGGACGGGTTCGGCCGACGCCCTGCAAGCCACGCTCGACGCGGCCGATGCGCCTGTGGAAGAAGGTCCGGTGCCGCGGCGCGGTGCGCGGGGCGTCGACGCGACGAGCGTGTACACGCGAGATCCCGACGGCAACCTGCTCGAATTCATGATCTACCCATGACGCGCGCGCGCCGTCCCAGCCCCCAGGAGCTCTTCGGTCCCGCCCGCACCCCGCGTGTCGTGGTGGTGGGCGCCGGCTTCGGCGGGATCGCCGCGGGCGTGAAGATGAAGAACGCCGGGATCCACTCGTTCACGATCTACGAGTCGTCGCTCGGCGTCGGCGGGACCTGGTGGGACAACACCTACCCGGGCGCCGAGGTCGACGTCGGCTCGCACCTCTACTCGTACTCGTTCAAGTCGCACGACTGGACCCGCACCCACGCCAAGCAGGCCGAGCTGCAGAAGTACCTCGAGGAGACCGTCGACGAGTACGGGTTGCGCCCGCACCTGCGTCTCGGCGTCGCGGTCGAGTCGGCCACGTGGGACGACGAGCGCCACGTCTGGACCGTCCACCTCGACGACGGCACCACTGACGAGTGCCACGTGTTCATCAGCGGAGTCGGGTTCCTCAACGTCCCGCGCTACCCCGAGTGGCCGGGCCTCGACGACTTCGAAGGCCCCAAGTTCCACACGTCGCGCTGGGAGCACGAGCACGACCTCACCGACAAGGTCGTGGCAGTGGTAGGGACGGGCTCGACCGCCACGCAGATCGTCCCGGCCATCCAGCCCGACGTGCGCCACCTCTACCTGTTCCAGCGGGAGCCGGGCTGGGTCATGCCCAAGGGCGACCGCGACTTCACCGACGAGGAGCGCAAGACCTTCTCCAACCGCTGGCGACGGCGGCAGGAGCGCCTCCGCCTGAAGTGGCTGCTCGAGAAGAACATCTGGGGTGGCAAGGTCTTCGTGGTCGACACGAAGGAGAACGCGGTCCGCACCGAGTTCTGCCTCGACTACATCGCCAAGAGCTTCGAGGACCGGCCCGACCTCGAGGAAGCGGTCACGCCGCGCTACCCCTATCCGGGGAAGCGGCCGATCTTCGCGTCGACCTTCTACCCCGCGCTCAAGGAGCCCAACGTCGAGCTCGTCCCCAAGGCGGTGGCGTCGGTGACGCCCACGGGCATCGTCGACGTCGACGGCGTCGAGCGCGAGATCGACGTCCTCGTGATGGCCACCGGCTTCCAGCCGGCGAACTACCTCGCTCGCCTGAACGTGATCGGCCGCACCGGGCGGACGCTGCAGGAGTACTGGGCCGGCGAGCCACACGCCTTCCTCGGCATCACCGTGCCGGAATTCCCGAACTTCTTCATCCTCTACGGCCCGGGTACCAACGGCGGCGAGATCGTCACCATGCTCGAGAGCCAGTCCGAGTACGCGGTGCGCTCGCTGAAGCGCATGCGGCGCGAGCGCGTGACGGCCATCGAGGTGCGGCCCATTTTCGACCGCGAGTGGAACCGGTGGCTCCAGCACAAGATGCGCGGCACGTCGTGGACCATGAGCAACAACTACTTCAAGGCGCCCACCGGCAAGATCGTCACCCAGTGGCCGATCGGCTGCACGGCCTACCGCGCGCTCACCAAGGTCTTCGGACGGGTCAGCGAGACCACCCGCCGCCGCCGTCTCCCCTGAACCCGAACTTGCGTCGCTACGGGCGAAGAGTTCGCCTCTGGCGACGCATGTTCGGTGTCGGTCTCGGGGTCAGGGCCTTGGCGGAAGGCGGTCGCGGAAGCTGGCCGGGAGGAGCTCGAGCAGTTGGCCGTCGGGATCGCGGACGAACAGCGCCAGTCCCACGTCGCTGTCCTCGATGATCTCGCCGCCGTGCTCGACGACCTTCGCCGCGGCCACGCGCACGTCGTCGACCGAGATCGACAGGTGGGTGAGCCCGGGGTCGGCCATCGTGCGGGGCACGTACGCGTTCACTGCGCCCGGCGCGGCGTAGTGGATGAGCTCGAGCACGAAGCCGTCGAGCGTGAGATACGACGCGGTGACGCCGAGGGGCGGTTCGAGGCAGTTGAGCTTCGACGTGGCTTCGTCGGTGGGTGAGATCTCGTACCAGAACCGGAAGCCGAAGACCTCCTGGTAGAAGCGCTTCGACCGCTCGAGGTCGGTGACGACCTGGCCCGTGTGGTTGTAGACCGGCATCTCAGACGGCCTTCGTGAACTCGAGGTGCAGCTCGCGCAGACCTCGCAGCATGTAGGTGGGGTCGTACTCGTAGCGACGGGCGTCGACGGGTCCGTGCGCGGACTCGGAGATCCGGATGTCGCTGGTGAGGGCGAGGAAGCGCTCGATGGTGATGCGCGTCTCCGCTCGCGCGAGCGGAGCACCGGCACACGAGTGGATGCCGTGGCCGAACCCGATGTGCTGGCGGCCGTTCACGCGGTCGAGGCGGAACTCGAGCGGATCGTCGAACTGCCGGGGGTCGCGGTTGGCGGCGCCGTTGAGCACGAACACGCTGGTCCCGGGGGGGAGGTCGACCTCGCCCACCCGGACCGGCACCTTCGACAGTCGGAACTCGCCCTTGATCGGCGGTTCCAGGCGCAGCGCCTCCTCCATGAACGCGGGGATCGTGTCGGGATCGTCGCGCAGCGCCTGCTGGAGGTCGGGTCGATCACCGAGGATGCGGAACGACGTCGACATGAGCCGCGCCGTGGTCTCGCCGCCCGCGCTGAACAGGTTGGCGGCGATGCGCATGACGTCGTTCACCGGGGGCAGCGTGCCGTCGGGGAACGTCGCCGTGGCCAGGCCGGTCATGACGTCGTCGCGGGGTTTGGCGCGACGGTCCTCGATGTAGTCGGTGAACTGCTCATACAAGAACTCGAGCGGCTTGTGCTCCATCTTCTGGGTCGACCGCGGCTTCTCGTTCACCAGCTTCGTGCGGAAGTGGTCGCGGTCGTCCTCGGGCACGCCGAGGAGGTCGGCCACGACGAGCAGCGTGAACGGCAGCGCGTAGTCGTGCACGAACTCGCACTCACCGCGGTCGATGAACTCGTCGAAGGTCTGGTCGGCGAGGCGCCACATGAACTCCTCGTTCTCCTTGAGGCGCTTCGGTGTGATCAGGCGCATCAGGAGACCGCGCTGGTCGGTGTGCCTCGGCGGGTCGAACGAGGGGAGCTGGTCGCTGAAGGGGAGCGCGTCGCGGTGCTCCTCGATGATGGCGGTGATGTCGTCGCCCTCGAGCGGCACCGGCCACGGGAAGAACGGCCCGGCCACGGTGTTGCAGCTCGAGAACCGCTCGTGGTCGCGGTAGACCGCGACCGCCTCGTCGAATCCGGACACGAACACGACGCCGCGCTTCGGACCGTGCCACACCGGGCCCTGTGCACGTACCCACTCGTAGTAGGCGTGCGGGTCCTGGAAGAGGTCCGGGTCTCGGAAGAAGTCGATCGCTGCGTAGTCTGGACTGGCCACGGTTGTGCTCCTCGGTTCAGCGACGGTTGCGTGGGAGGCCGAGGCCGCGCTCGGCGATGATGCCGCGCTGCACCTCGCTCGTGCCTCCGTAGATGGTGGTGACCGCGGCGTGCCGGTAGAGGTGCTCGACCCAACCGTTCACCGGCGCGTCGTCGTCACCGTGCGCGAGCACGCCCTCGGCGCCGAGCATGTCGACGAGCTCGGAGGCGTCCGCGGTCATGGTTTCCGAATACCAGAGCTTGTGCATGGAGCCCTCGACACCGGGGAGACCGCCCGAGGCGGCGACGTAGGAGCAGCGGTAGGCGAGCAGTCGGGCTACCTCGAGATTGACGCGCATCGTCGCCAGGCGCTCGCGCACCAACGGATCGTCGATGACCCGGGTGCCGTCGGCCCGTCGGGTCGCAGTTGCCCAGTCGACCGTGAGCTCCCAGACCCGATCGGCTTCGGTCAACGCGAAGCCGCCGCGCTCGAAGGTCAAGGCCACGGTCATGACGTCCCAGCCGCCGTCGACCTCCCCGACCCGGAACGCATCGGGTACGCGGACGCCGGTGTAGAAGGTCGCGTTGGTGCGTTCGCCGCCCATCGTGTGCACCGGGTGGATCTCCACTCCGGGCGCGTCCAACGGCACGAGGAACATCGTGAGGCCCTTGTGCTTGGGGACGTCGGGGTTGGTCCGAGTCAGCAGGAAGACGTAGGTGGCCTCGTGCGCCAACGTCGTGAACATCTTCTGGCCGTCGATGATCCACTCGTCGCCGTCGCGTACCGCGCGTGTCTTGGCCGCGGCGACGTCGGAGCCGGAGTCGGGTTCGGTGTACCCGAGGGCGAAGATGATCTCCCCGGCCAGCGCCGGCGGCAGGAAGCGCTGCTTCTGCTCGTCCGTCCCGACGGCGCGGATGGTGCGCGCGATCATGATCGTCTGACCGAGA
The DNA here is from genome assembly GCA_963725775.1 of uncultured Actinomycetes bacterium. Classification (GTDB taxonomy): domain Bacteria; phylum Actinomycetota; class Acidimicrobiia; order IMCC26256; family DASPTH01; genus DASUAS01. Next base: position 2,635,035 of record CAVRZT010000001.1, on the reverse strand, counting down.
CCGTCGGTCGGAACGCCCGCGAGGCGCAGTTCGTCGCGCATCGCGGTCATCTCCATCGGGTCGCGGCCCTGACCCCCGTACTCCTCGGGCCACGACGCCGCGATCCACCCCTGCGCGCCGAGCGCCCGGTGGAACTCCCAGTTGTGCGACGTCCCGGTGTCGTGCGCGCGCTCGATCATGTCGGGCCGGAAGTTCTCGCCAAGGAACGCGCGCACCTCGTCGCGGAAGGCGTCGCTCCGCTCGCCGAGACGGAAGTCCATCAGGCGTCCTCCACCGGTCCGAAGAGCGCGTCGGCCAGGTGCAACATTCCTCGGCGCGGATCGCCGAGCAGCAACGGCCACGCCTTGGCGCGTCGCAGGTACAGCTGGACGTCGTACTCGAGGGTGAAGCCGTACCCGCCGTGGACGTGGAGCGCGACGGCGGTCGTGCGCTGGGCCGCCTGCGCCGCGAACAGGAAGGCCATACGCGCGAGCTCGGCGGCGTCGGGTTCTCCCTCGTCGGCGGCCCACGCGGCTTCGCGCGCGAGGAGCTGCGCGCCGTCGACCGCGGTGGCGACGTCGGCGAGCTGGTGGGCGATCGCCTGGAAGGAGCCGACGGGTACGCCGAACTGTTGGCGCTGCTTGGCGTAGTCGACACCGATCTCGAGCGCGGCGCCGGCCAGTCCGACGAGCGCGCCGGCGGTCAGGACGCGCCACTCGTCGACCGCGTGCTCGTGGTGCGCGACTGCTTCGGGGCCACGAACGAGTACGACGCGGTGACCCGTGCGCAGCGACCGATCGGCGACGGGCGCGCCACCGAGGTTGTGTGGTGAGGGAGCCGAGGGCGGGTCGGTGACCACCACGACCAGCTCGTCGTCGTCACGGCCCGCGACGACGGTGGCGACCGCGCCCGCGGGCACGAGGCGCGCCTGGCCGGCGCGCGCCGGGTGCAGTGCGAGCACGCCGACGGGGGGCGGTTCGCCGGCGAGCAGTCGGAGGGCGGTCGTGCCGGTGTCGCCGACCGCCGCGAGCAGCCGGGCGGTGACCCACGAGTCGACGAGCGGTACCGGAGCGAGCGCGGCGCCGAACCGTTCGGCGACCAGCTCGAGGTCGAGCAACCCGGCGCCGGCACCGCCGTGGTCCACGGCGACCCCCATGGTCGGCCCGCCCATCGCCCCGAGGGCGTCCCACAGGTCCCGGTCGAATCCGCCGTTCCCCTCGGCCTCACGGACGAGGGTCGGTGGGCACTCCTTGGCGAAGAACGCGCGGAACGCCTCGACGAGCTGCTCCTGCTCTTCGCTCAGCGAGAGATCCACCGGACCGGGTCAGCGCGGGGTCGGCGTGAACGTCGCCGGCATGCGCTGCCATCCTCCGACCATCGCCCAGTCGGGGTAGTCGACGACCTGGTCGGGTGCGATCTCGTAGTCGGGCATGCGTCGGAGCACGGCGGAGATCATCTCCGAGAACGTGATCCGCGCCAGGTGCGAGCCCGGGCAGCGGTGGATGCCGACGCCGAACGACACGTGGCGATTCGGGTTGCGGTCGATCACGAAGGTGTCGGCGTCGGGGAACTCCGCCGAGTCGCGGCCGGCCGCCACCTCGCTCAGCAGCACCTCGTCGCCCTCGTGCATGGTGACGCCGCCGAACTCGGTGTCGACCGCGACGATGCGCTTGTGCGCGCGCGCCGGGGGATAGAAGCGCAGGAACTCCTCGGTGGCGAGCGGGAGCAGCTCGGGCTCGTCGACAAGTCTCTTACGGTCCGCGGGGAACTGCGACAGGTGCAGGAGCGCGCCGCCGGCCAGCGCGGTCGTCGTGTCGATGCCGCCCACCGTCGTGAGGAACGCGATCGACTGCGCGATGTCCTCGGGCAGGCGCTCCCCGTCGACCTCGTGGTGGGCGATCGCGGTGAGCGCGTCGTCCCGGGGCGAGACGATGCGGTCGCGGAGCTCCTCTTCGATCGCGCGCCAGGACCGGTCCGTAGGCCTTCGAAGCCTCGTGGTGCTCGGGCGAGCCGGCCGGGTACGCGGAGATGCCGTGGAAGGTGTCGGAGAACCACTGCCACTCGTCCTGCGGGTAGCCGAGCCACTCCAGGGTGACCGACGCCGGCACCGGGCAGTTGAGGTCGTGCACGAACTCGATCTCGCCGGTCTCGACCACCTGGTCGAGCGCGTGCTGCGTCCAGTGGCGGGCACGGTCGCGCAGCCGCTCGGAGGCCTGGGGAGAGAGGATCTGTGCGAGCGCGCGCCGGTATCCGTACCAGTGCGGGGGGTCGCTCTCCTCGGGGAGGCACGGCGGGAGGCTGCTGTTGGTGAACGCGATCGCCGAGCGGCCGGGGTCGCGGCGTTCCGACGAGAAGGTCTCCCAGTCGCGGAACGCGGCCGCCACCAGCTCGTAGTTGCCGACGATCCAGTGGCCGCCGTTGTCCTCGGTCCACACGACCGGGCATCCGGTCGCCCGCACGCCTTCCAGTGCCTCGTCGGAGTCCTGGCGCGTCCGCATGCTCGTGAGGTCGAAGTCGACTCGCGGCGGTGTGGTGTTCGTGCTCATCCGGTCATCCTTCGATGGGAGGCGCGATGGGCGAGTCGACGCAACGTCTTCACTCTAAGTCGATTGACTTTCACTGTCCAGAGTGGTGGGATGCGGGGATGGAGATGGAGCGGCGGCGTGGCCGGACGGCCGGGACGCCGGAGCGGAATCGACCGGTCTGATGACGGTCATCGCTCCGTCGAGCAAGGAGCAGATCGTGCTGGCCGCGGAGCGGTTGTTTGCGGAGCACGGCATCGAGGGGGTCTCGCTGCGCCAGATCGGCGCGGCCGCGGGCAACGGCAACAACTCCGCGGTGCAGTACCACTTCGGCTCGAAGGACCGCCTCATCCACGCCGTGTTCGAGTACCGGTTGCCCCGGCTGCGCGAGCGCCGCGACCTGCTCCTGGCCGAGCGCCGCCCCGACGACCTCCGCTCCTGGGTCGAGTGCGAGGCGCGCTGGATGTTCGAGCAGAGCGAGCTCGACGACAGCAGCTACATGAGCTTCGTCGCCATGCTCACGCAGTACGGCCGCATCGACGTGTTCGAGCAGTTGCCCGACGACCTCGTGATGTCCACCCGGGCGTACCACGCGCACATCGCGTCGTTGCTCGGGCACGTCGTGGAGCCGTTGCGGAGCCACCGCATCCGACAGGCGATGGCGTCGGTCGTGCACGCGGCCGCCGATCGGGAGCGCGCCCGTGCCACCGGGCAACCCGTCGTGCCGTTCGCGGTCGCGCTGGGCGACGTCGTCGACGGCATCGTCGGCTTCCTGGAGGCGCCCGTGTCCGCCGAGACCCTCGCCGCGCTCGGGCGCGCCGATCCCGACGATCTCGAACGAGCGAGGTTGCTGTGAGCGATCGCATCCTCCCGCCGGCGTCGATCGATCCGATGGACCTCGTCGACCCCGCGCGCTACGCGGCTCGGGGCTACCCGCACGACGTGTGGACGCAACTGCGGGCCGAGGCCCCGATCGCCTGGTTCGAGCCCGAGGGCTTCGTGCCGTTCTGGGCCATCACCAAGCACGGCGACATCACCGACGTCGCGTCGCAGCCGGTGCGCTTCTCGAACGAGCACGGGCTGATGCTCGGTCCCATCGGTGCGCCGTCGCAGCCGATCGAGATGGTCGTCACCCTCGACCCGCCCCGGCACGGGCCCCTGCGACGCGTCGCGATGCGCCGGCTCACGCCCCGCGCCATCCACGCCCGGAACGACGACATCGAGCAGTTGGCGCTCGAGGTGCTCGACGGGATCGTGGTGGCCGCCAACGACGGCGAGGAGTTCGACTTCGTCGAGCACGTGGCCGCACCGCTGCCGATCGCGGTGATCGCCTGGTTCCTCGGTGTGCCCCGCGAGGACCGCGAGCTGCTGTTCCGGTGGACCAACGAGGTGATCGGCAAGGACGATCCCGAGTTCCGCCGCGAGGGCGAATCGCCGGGCCAGACCATCCGCCGCGCCCGCACGGAGATGCACGGGTACCTCGGTGAGCTCATCGAGCGTCGGCGCCGCGACCCGGCCGACGACATCGTGAGCGAGCTGCTCGCCGCCGAGATCGACGGCGAGCCACTCACCGAGATGCAACTGCTCTCCTACTGCGAGCTGATCGTCGAGGCGGGCAACGAGACCACGCGCAACGCGATCAGCGGCGGTCTGCTCGCCTTCGCCGAACACCGCGACCAGTGGGACCGGCTCCGCGCCGACCCGTCGCTCATGCCGAGCGCGGCCGAAGAGATGCTGCGCTACGTCACCCCGATCATCCACTTCACGCGCACCGCGATGGAGGACGCCGAGGTGCACGGGGTGCACATCCACGAGGGTGACAAGCTCGCGCTGTTCTTCGCGTCGGGCGACCGCGACGAGGACGTGTTCGACGACCCGTTCGCGTTCCGCATCGACCGCGACCCGAACCCGCACCTGGCCTTCGGCATCGGGCAGCACTTCTGCATGGGCGCGCACCTGGCCCGGCTCGAGATCGCGACCGTCTTCCGCCACCTGCTCGACCGGCTCGAGTGGTTCGAGGTCACCGGGCCGGTGGAACGGCTGAACTCGGCGGTCAACGGCGGCATCAAGCACCTCCCCGTCCGCTGCCGCCTGGCCTGAACGGGCCCCGGGACGACGCGATGGAATTCCGACCCTTCGGCACCACCGGCCTCCAGGTGTCGGCGATCGGCTTCGGCTGCCAGGAGGTGGGCGGGGGCTACGGCGACATCGAAGAGGCCGAATTCGCACGGGCCGTCCACCGGGCGCTCGACCTCGGGATCAACATGTTCGACACTGCCGAGGCCTACGGCTTCGGGGCCTCCGAGGAGGCGCTCGGGCGGGCGCTGCGCGGCCGTCGCGACGACGCCATCGTGTCGACCAAGTTCGGCCAGGGCTACCAGGATCGCCCCAACTTCCGCGACGGAACCGCCGCACGTGTGCGGGCTTCGATCGAGGGCAGCCTGCGGCGCCTCGGCACCGACCACGTCGACGTGTACACGGTGCACTGGCCCGACCGCGCCACGCCGTTCGAGGAGACGATGGGCGCGCTCGACGACCTCGTGCGCGAAGGCAAGGTGCGCTTCGTCGGCCTCTCGAACTTCACCGTGGCCGAGATCGACGAGTGCATGCAGGTGCGCCGGGTCGACGTCGTCCAGTACGTCCACAGCCTGTTCGACCGACGGATGGAGCGCGAGGTCCTGCCGTACTGCGCCGAGCGCGATGTCGCGTTCGTGGCCTACGGCGCGCTGGCCTACGGCCTCATGAGCGGCACGCTCACCGCCGACTTCCGCTTCCCGGCCGACGACTGGCGCTCGAAGACCGACAAGTGGGGTGTGATGGCGCCGCTGTTCGAGCACCTCTTCGGACCGGGGGCGATCCCGCCGAACGTGGCGGTGGTCGACGACCTGCAGGAGGTCGCGGTGCGCCACGGCCGGACGTTGCCCCAGCTGGCGCTCCGCTGGGCGACCGCGACCGCCGGCGTGAGCACGTCGCTGGTCGGGTGCCGGAGCGTCGCCGAGGTCGACGACGACGTGGGCGCGCTGGAGTGGACGCTGGGGCCGGACGACCGTGCCGCGATCGACGAGGCCTTCGCGCGCCACGGCGTGGATCCGTGCCCCGACCGATGGATCGAAGTCCTGAACGATGGGGGTGCATGAGCATGGGGGACGAGCTCGCGGGCAAGGTCGCGATCGTGACCGGCGGTGCAAGCGGCATCGGCCGCGCCGCGGTCGAACGGTTCGTCGCCGAAGGCGCGCGCGTGGTGGTCGCCGACGTCGACGACGAGCAGGGCAGCGAGGTCGCGGGCGCGCTCGGCGACGCCGCGGTGTTCCGACGTGTCGACGTGGCCGACGCCGACGACGTGCAGGCCGCGGTCGATCTCGCGGTCGAGCAGTTCGGCGGGCTCGACGTGATGTTCAACAACGCGGGCGTGCCCAGCTCGTTCACGCGGATCCTGGAGAACGACTTCTCCGACTTCGAGAAGGTCATCGGGATCAACCTCTACGGCGTGATGGTGGGCACGCAGCGCGCCGGCCGGTACATGGCGGAGCACGGCGGCGGATCCATCGTGAACACTTCGTCGATCGCCGCGCTGGCCGGCGGTGCGGGCCCGATCGTGTACCGGGTGTCGAAGGCCGCGGTCGTGCAGTTCAGCCGCTCGGCGGCGATCGACCTGGCGCCGTACAACATCCGGGTCAACTGCATCGCGCCCGGCCACATCGCCACCGGGATCACCAACTACGACATGGGTCCGGTCATCCGCTTCATGCAGCCGCTGCAGCGCCACGGCGACTCGAGCGACGTGGCCGAGGCGGTGCTGTACCTCGCCGGCGACCGTTCCGCGCAGATCACCGGCATCGTGTTGCCGATCGACGGCGGGACGACCGCCGGACCCCCGGTCACGCAACTGCGGGACATCATGCGAGGCGAGAAGGCCGTCCAGGCCGCGAGGGAGGAGCAGCGATGAGTGACGAGCTCGTCATCCGCGGGGGAACCGTCGTCGACGGGTCCGGTGCTCCGGCGTGCGAAGCCGACGTCGTGGTCGCCGACGGGATCGTTCGCGAGATCGGCCCTGGCTTGCACGGCGAGCGCGAGCTCGACGCCACGGGCTGTGTCGTCGCGCCCGGGTTCATCGACATCCACACGCACTACGACGCCCAGGTGTTCTGGGACCCCGCGCTGCGGCCGTCGTCGTACCAGGGCGTCACGACCGTGGTCGCGGGCAACTGCGGGTTCACGATCGCGCCGACCCGTCCCGAGCACCACGACGTGATCGTGCGCACGCTCGAGAACGTCGAGGACATGGACGCGGGGTCGCTGACCGAGGGGATCGTCTGGGACTTCCAGACCTACCCCGAGTACCTCGAGCTGGTCCGCAGCCGGGGCACCGTCATCAACTTCACCGCGTACGTGGGGCACAGCTCGGCGCGGCTCTACGTGATGGGCGACGCCGCCTACGAGCGGGCCGCCACCCCCGACGAGATCGAGCAGATGTGCCGTGTCGTCACCGAGGCGATCGAGGCCGGTGCGGCCGGCTTCTCCACCAGCTTCGCCTACACGCACCGCGGCATGGACGGGAAGCCCGTCCCCAGCCGCTTCGCCGAGCGAGATGAGGTGGAGGCGCTGTTCCTCGCCGCCGGGAGCACCGGCAAGGGCGTCGTGCTCGCCACCGCGGGGGAGCAGTGCACCTACGCCGACATGTACGCCTACCAGCCCCGCATCGGACGACCCTTCACCTACCCGCTGTTCGCGCTGGCCGACGACCGTCACCGCCCGCAGCTGCAGCTCCACGAGGAGGCGGTCGCGCACGGCGTGCAGGTGTGGCCGCAGGTCACGCCGCGGCCGTTGACGATGCAGTTCACGATGGACAGCCCGTTCAGCTTCAACGTGAGCCCGCTGTTCGGCGCGTTGATGGACGGCGACCGCGACGCGCGGATCGCTGCGTACCGCGATCCGGAGTGGCGGGCGCGTGCCGCGGCCGACCTGGCCGAGCAGCCGATGCGACCGCGGTGGGAGACGTGCGAGCTCTCCGAGTCGGCGATGTTCCCGGAGCTCGAGGGCCGGCGGGTCGACGAGCTGGCGCGCGAGCGCGGGTGCGGACCGCTCGACGTCATCTGCGACGTGGCGGTGGCCGAGGATCTCCAGACCCGGTTCCGGATCTACATCGCCAACGACGACGTCGGGCCGGTGCGCGATCTCCTCACGCACGACCAGGTGGCACTCGGTCTCTCCGACGCGGGTGCCCACGTCGGGCAGCTGTGCGACGCGCCGCTCCCGACCGACCTGCTCGGCACATGGGTGCGGGAGCGCGAGGCGCTCTCGATCGAGCGGGCGGTGCGGAAGCTCACCGGCGAGCCCGCCGACATGTTCGGCTTCGTCGGCCGCGGCTACTTGCGCGAGGGCGGGTGGGCCGACCTCTGCGTGTTCGATCCGGAGACGGTCGCACCGGGTCCGATGCGGCGCGTGCGCGACTTCCCGGCCGGTGGTGAGCGCCTGACCGCCGAAGAGCCGCGTGGGGTACGCCACGTGCTCGTGAACGGCACGCCGATCCGCCGCGACGAGGTGCAGCTCGACACGACGCTCCGGCCGGGCATGCGCCCCGAGTGCGCATGAAGGTCGAGGTCGACGCCGACGTGTGCGGGGGCTTCGGGCAGTGCATCGCCAAGGCCCCTGACGTGTTCGCGCTCACCGATGACGGCTATGCGGTGGTGCTCCTCGACGACGTCCCGGGCGAGATGGAGACGGCTGTGCGCGAGGCGGAGCAGCTGTGTCCCACCCACACGATCACGGTGTCGTGACCGACGCGATCGAACCGTTCCGGATCCACGTCGACGACGCGGTGCTCGACGACCTCCGTCGACGGCTCGAGCTCACCCGGTACCCCGACCCGCTCCCGGGTACCGGCTGGGAGTACGGCACGCCCATCGAGTACCTCCGTGAGCTCGTGTCGTACTGGCTCCACGAGTACGACTGGCGCGTCGAAGAGGCCCACCTCAACGCGTTCGACCACTTCGTCACGGGCATCGACGGCCAGCGGATCCACTTCGTGCACGCCCGCTCCCCGCACCCCGACGCGTTGCCGCTGCTGCTCGTGCACGGGTGGCCGGGCTCGTTCGTGGAGTTCCTCGACGTGATCCCGCGCCTGTCCGATCCGGTCACCGACGGCGGGCGGCCCGACGACGCGTTCCACGTGATCGTGCCGTCGTTGCCCGGGTACGCGTTCTCGGAGCCTCCGCGCACGCCGGGCTGGGACGTCGCCCGCATCGCGGCGGCGTTCGTCGCGCTCATGGGCCGGCTCGGGTACGAGCGCTACGGCGCGCAGGGCGGTGACTGGGGCGCGCAGGTGACGACGCGCGTCGCCACGCTCGACCCCGCGCACTGCGTCGGCCTGCACCTCAACATGCCGATCGCCGGTGCGCCCGCCGACGCCCCGCCCCTCACGGAACCGGAGCAGGCCGACCTCGCCACGATGACGCGCTTCCAGCGTGAGGACGCGGCGTACGCGCAGGTGCAGGGCAGCCGGCCGCAGTCGCTCGGTGTGGCACTCGACGACTCGCCGGCCGGCCTGCTCGCGTGGATCGTCGAGAAGTTCCGGGGCTGGAGCGACTGCGACGGCGACCTCGACCGCGCGTTCCGGCGCGACCAGGTGCTCACCAACGTGATGCTCTACTGGGTGACGCGCACGTTCACGTCGTCGGCCCGCTTGTACTGGGAGACGATGCACAGCGGCACCCTCCAGGCACCCCTCGAGCACGTCGACGTGCCCACCGGTATCGCCCGGTACCCCAAGGAGGAGGTCCTGCGCTTCCCCCGCTCGTGGGTCGAACGCCGGTACCACGTGACCCACTGGACCGAGATGCCCCGGGGCGGCCACTTCGCCGCCATGGAGCAGCCCGAGCTGTTCGTCGACGACCTGCGGACGTTCTTCCGGACCGTCCGCTGAGGGATCAAGTGGGGGCGTCGGGCCAGCGGTTGCCGAAGTCGGTGTCGCGCTTCTCGCGAAAGGCGGCGATGCCCTCGTCGACGTCGTCGCCCAGGTTCAGGAGGCGACTGAGCACCGTGCCGTACTCGAGCGACTCCTTCAGCGCGAGGTCGCGCTGATAGCGCAGCACCTGCTTGATCATCTGGAGCGAGACCTGCGACATCGCGCACATGCCCTGGGCCGTCTCCATCGCCACGGTCATGAGTTCGGCCGCGGGCACGACCTGCTGCACCAGCCCGATGCGCAGCGCGTCGGCCGCTTCGACCCGCGCCGCGGTCAGCAGCATCCACGACGCGTCGCCGTAGTTGATCATGCGGGGGAGCAGTTGGATCGCGGCGCCGGGCACGAGCCCGCGCTTGGGCTCGAGCAACCCGAACCACGCGGTGTCGGCGGCGATGCGGAAGTCGCAGGCCATGGCGATCTCGCAGCCGCCCGCGACGGCCAGGCCGTTCACCGCCGCGATCAGCGGCTTCGTGGTCGCCCCGAACCCGAACATGTCGGTGAGCGGGAAGCGGCGATGACCCCGGCGGATTCGGCCCCCCTGGGGCGACGACAGGTCGTTGCCCGAGCAGAACGCGTCGCCCGCGCCGGTGACGATCCCGACGTACTGCTTGGGATCGGCTTCGAACGCGAGGATGGCGTCGCCGATCTCCTCCATCGTCTCGTCGTCGTAGGCGTTCTTCTTCTCGGGACGGTCGAGGGTGAAGACGGTGACGTGATCGTGGCGTTCGGTACGCAGGTTGCCCACAGGGGCGGGACGGTACCACCGGCGCGTACCCGGTACGGTCCGTGCCGTGCCTGAGCTCAGCGACGCCGCCATCGCCGGCGTGTACGTGTCCGAACAGGGTGATCTCGCGGCGCGCTCGCAACCCGACCTGTACTGGGAGTGCGTGCAGGGCGCGCTCGCCGACGCCGGCCTCACCCTCGCCGACGTCGACGGTCTGATCGGGCCGGCGCCCGAGGGCTTCGGAGTGCGCGTGTCGCTCCCGGGCTCGGCGGTCGCCGACATCATCGGGCACCCGCTCCGCTTCCACGCCGCCACCGGGGTGGGCGCGGCGAGCCAGGCCGCCGGCGTGGGCCTGGCGGCGCTGGCGGTGGCGAACGGGCTCGCCGACGTGGTGGTCGTGCCGACCGCGGCGGCGGGCGCCAGCACGGGATACACCGCGGCCGACCGGAACGCCGCGGTCGAGCACATGGCGAAGCTCGGGAGCCCGTTCGAGGCGGTGATGGGCACCACGCGCGTGGCCGACTTCGCGTTCGTCGCCCGCCGCCACATGTACGAGTACGGCACCACCTCGGAGCAGCTCGCCGCGGTTGCGGTCGCACAACGGCACTCGGCCACGCTGCACCCGCGCGCGGTGATGGGGCCGAAGGGCGACATCACCGTCGAGCAGGTGCTGTCGTCACGGATGATGGCCGAGCCCCTCCACCTCCTCGACTGCTGCATCGTGAACCAGGGCGGCGGCTGCGTCGTCGTCACGTCACGGTCGCAGGCCACGGCGGCGGGACTCCACCCGCCGGTCGTGGTGCTCGGTTGGGGTGAGGGCCATGGCTACCTCGATCCGAACTCGGCGCCGAGCCTCACGTCGTTCTCCGGTGTGCTCGCGGCCGACGACGCATTCCGAGCCGCGGGCGTCGGGCGCGACGACATCGACGTCGCCGGGGTGTCGGACCACTTCACCATCAACGTGATCACCGAGCTCGAGGACGCCGGCTTCTGCCCCAAGGGCGAAGGCGGCGCGTTCGTCGACGACGGCGCGCTCGCGCTCGGCGGCCGGTTGCCGACCAACACCCACGGCGGGTTCCTGTCGGGCACCCACGCGGCGAGCTGCGCGCTGTTCACCCTCATCGAGCTGGTCGAGCAGCTGCGTGGTGAGGCGGGACCTCGCCAGGTGCCGGGCGCCGAGCTCGCCTTCGCGTGCGGCGTCGGCGGCGTGTCGCAGGCGCACTACGCCACCGTGCTGGGCCGAGGGTGACGGGGAGGCGCTGATGGCCTACGAGGGGTTCCGGCCCGACGTCACGCCGTTGGAGGCGCCGTTCTGGGAGGCGCTGCGCCGTCACGAGCTCGTGGTGCAGCAATGCGCGTCGTGCGGCCGGTTGCGGTTCGTGCCCACCGAGCTGTGCCCGAACTGCTACTCCGCCGCGGCGACCTGGCATCCGGTCAGTGGTCGGGGAACGGTCGCCACGTTCACCGTCGTGCACCGCGCGCCGACACCCGCGTATCAGGCCGAGGCGCCGTACGCGCTCGCGTACGTCGAGCTCGACGAGGGACCGCGAATGCCGGCGCGCCTCGTCGACGTCGACCCGGCGACGGTGGAGATCGGGATGCCGGTCGAAGTGGTGTTCGACGAGGTCGACGACGAGCTCACCCTCTACAAGTTCCGGCCACGCGAAGGCGCCAGATGAAGCTCGGCATCGTGACCCCGGTGTTCACCAAGATGCCCGAGCACGCGGACTGGGAGGACGACGCCGACTTCGCCGACGCGGTCGCGATCGTCGAGGCGGCCGACCGACTCGGCTACCACCACGCGACGTGCAGCGAGCACCGCTGTCGCCGGTGGAGGCACCCGATCAGGCGGCGGTGGCACTGCGCGAGGTCGCCGCGGCCGGCGCGACGATCGTCAACCTCAATTTCCGCCACCGGTCGCGGCAGCACTACCTCGAGCAGCTCGCGGCGATGGCCGAAATCGCGAAGGACGTCTGACGACGCGACTGGAACCGGCGTCAAAGTTGCGGAATGGTTCCACCGTCACTGTGAGCCAGAAGCGAAGGGCCTACGGCTCGACGACGGCTTCGAGGTCGCCGACGGCCACCGGGGGGAGCTCGGCGATCGCGCGCATGAGGTGGTGCTCCCACACGTCGCGCAGCCGCGTCAGCAGGGGAGACTCCGCCGGCACCCGGAACTCGTCGAGCGCGAGCGATCCGTCGTCGTGCAGGATCGCGAGGTCGTACGGCGGTCCCACTGACAGGTTGGCGCGCGCGGTGCTCATCATGGAGCCGATAGCGATCTTGGTGGCCTGTTCGAGGTCGACGTGTGCCTCGACCGCGAGCTCGAGCATGAACTTGCCGTACTTGCTCTCACCGATCTGGAGGAACGGCCGCTCGTCGGAGGCGCGGATGTAGTTGCCCTCCGGGTAGACGAGCAGGATGTCGGGGTCGTCGCCCGCCACCTGACCGCCGAGGATGAAGGTGGCGGTGCCGTCGGCTCCGGATGCGGTGAGCGCCGCCTGGTGGGTGCCGGCCACCTCACGACTCAACCGCCCGACGTAGAGCGCAGCCTCGAACAGGTGGCGCACGGTGGCCAGGCTCTCGTGGTCGCCCGGGTCGCGCAGGTCGCGGTGGATGCGGTCGAGCACCTCTTGCGTGGTCGCGAGGCTGCCGGCGGACTCGAGCACGAAGACCCGGTCGTCGGCGGGGCGCAGCACGTGCAACTTGCGGTAGCTCCCGACGTTGTCGACGCCGGCGTTGGTGCGGGTATCGGCCAGGAACACGAGGCCCTCGTCGAGGCGGAGGGCGAGGCAGTAGGTCATGCGGGGTTTCTACCCGCTTGCGTCGCTCGTGCTCGTGCCGCGGCCTCCCACAGCATCCGGGCGATCCGTTGCGACGCCGGCACCGCGTGGTCGGCGCCGTTGAGCTCGTCGTCGACGGCGACGATCCCGTACGTGTCGTGCACCCGGTCGATCCACGGGTAGAAGCCCAGCGCTCCGCTGCCGCTGACCACCTCGATCTCGTCGTCGGCGTCGACGACGTCGCGCCACACGCCCAGCCCGTACGTCGGGATCCCGGTGATCTGGACGGCGCCGTCGCCCGAGGTGTCGAGGCCGGTGACCTGATCGCGTTCGATCTCCGCGACCGACGCAGGCTGGAGGACGGTGTGGCCGGCGACGGTCCCGTCGTGGGCGAGCATGGCGAGGAACCGGGCGTAGTCGGCGACCGTCGAGCGCGCGGATGCCGCCGGCGCCGGGTTGCGGTTGTACGGGCGGCTCGAGCCGTCGAAGCGCGTGTGGGTCATGCCGAGCGGACGCGCGACACGCGACTCGAAGGCGGCTTCGAACGACATGCCGCTCAGGCGCTCGATCAGCCGCCCCGCGATCACGAACCCGACGCCCCGGTAGTGGAATTCGGAACCGGGCCGGGTCGTGGGGTCGTCGCCGCCCGCGATGGCGCGGACGCACCGCGCCAGTGTCGTGCTCGGGTCACCTTCGCACGCCGCCGACGGCAGCCCGCTCCGGTGCGACAGCAACTCGCGCACGGTGATGTCGGCCTTGGCGCCGTCGAAGGCGGGGAGATAGCGCGCCACCGGGTCGTCGAGCGCGAGCTTCCCCTCGTCGACGAACGTCATGAGCGTCGCCGCGGTGAGCCACTTGCTGGCCGACGCGATCGGAATGACGGTCTGCGGCGTCATGGCGCCGGCGGCGAACCGGTGGACGGTGGTGTCGCCGTCAACCACGAGGAGCACACCACCGCTCAGGCCGTCGTCCGCGACCCGGGTGCGCAGCGCGTCGTCGGCGGCCGCGAACAGCGACCCGGCGCCGGCCGGCGCTGCGAACAGCACCACTGCGGCGGCGAGCAGGCCCGCGACGACAGTCGGGAAGCGCCTCATCGCCGCCGAGCCTACGGGTCGACCGGAATCCAACCCGTCAGGTCTCGGTGATCGACTCCACGATCATGTCGACCATGCGCTCGACCTTCGGCTCGACGAGCAGGTCGTCGCCGTCCATCGTGTACGCGACGCGCTGGCGCTCGAGCTCACGTTGGATCGACGCCAACTCGTCGACCGACCAGTCACCCGCGTAGTACCGGACCACGCGGTCCAGTCAACCACGTGTCTGGCGCCGGAAGCGGGAGTGCGGCAGGCTGACCGGTCATGGCCGACGGTCACCTGGCGTTCGTCTGCGCGATGCCGATGGAGCTCACGCCGCTCGCCCGCGACCTCGAGCTCAACGAGACGAGCGAAGGCGGACGCACCGTGCACCGCGGCCGCCTCGGTGACCGCGAGGTCGTCGCCATCGTCACCGGCATGGGCCCCGAGCTCGCAGCCCGGGGGATCGAGGCGCTGCTCGACGTCTTCGCCGTCGACCACGTGCTGGTGGTCGGGATCACGGGTGCGCTGGAGAACGAGACCCCGATCGGCACCGTCGTGCTGCCGGAGATCGTGGTGGACAGCGCGAGCGGGCGCGAGCACCGGCATGTGCCCATCGGTGACGCGGCGCACGAGGGCCGCATGTTGACGACCCATGGCCTCACCACCGAGCTCGACGTGCTGGCCGCGCTGCGCGACGAAGGCGTCGTGTCGCTCGACATGGAGACCGCGGCGATCGCGCACGCGTGCGATCGACGTGGAGTCCCGTGGTCGGTGTTCCGGGCGATCTCCGACCGGCCGAGCGACGGCATCGACGCCGAGATGTTCGCCACGAGCAACCAGGACGGCACCCCGAACCCCGGGGCCGCCGCCGCCTACTTCGCGAAGCATCCCGAGAAGGCGGAGCTGCTCGTGCAGCTGGGTGAGAACGCCACCCTCGCCACCGAACGGGCCGCGGCGGCTGCGATCGAGGCGGCCCACACGCTCTAGACGGATTCGTCGATCTTCGGCCCGATCCGCTCCATCACGTACGCGGTGTCGAGGAACTCCCAGGCCTCGGCGATGCGGTCGCCCTCGATGCGGAACAGCATGTGGTACGGGCCGTGGTAGCCGTTCCCGCTGCGGGTCCGGGCGTGCATCGTGCAGTGCAGGGCGACCATGTCGTCCTCGGCGACGACGTGCCAGATGTCCCACGTGCGCTCGGGCTCGTAGATCTTGCCCGAGCCGGTGAACAACGCGTGCACCTCGTCGCCCCGAAGGTCGAGGGCGAGGCCGTTGCGGGCCACCGAGATCGGGAGGTGCCACTGCACGTCGTCGGTGACGAACGGGATCTTGTCGCCGAGGGTCGCGGCCCAGAAGTCGAGGACCAGCTGCTTGTTGCGGGCGATGTCGGTCATGCGCGGACTCTACGGGACTCCCGATTGCCGCGCCGCGGAGCACGTGGTCGTCCATGCTGTCTCCCCGAGACCTGGAGGGGATGCACATGCTCAAAGGACTGTTCTTCGCCGTGGTGATCTTCCTCGTGGGGACGTTCCCCGCGACGTGGCTGCTCATGCTGTTCCTGGGTAACGTCCACGCGAACGTGTCGTACTGGGGTGCGCTGCCGTTGGGCGCGCTGGTCTCGGTTCTCCTCGGGGGGCTCACCGCCCAGTTCGAGTGACCGGGCCCGGCGCTGCGGGGTGAGGGACTCGTCGTGCCGGACCTGAGAACGAACGAGGAACGCCGGGCCGAGGGGCGCGCGCTGCGGGTGGCCGTGCCGCGCTCCTCGCACGCGGGTTGGTTCGCGCCTCCGGACCGACCCGACCCGGTGGCGCTCCTCGAGGAACGTCACCGCACGCGGGTGCACGACCTCGTGCCCATCCGCGTGGGCCGGATGCTCGTGTCGCCGTTCACGTTCCTGCGCGGCGCGGCCGAAGTGATGGCCGACGACCTGGCGCGCACGCCGACGACCGGCCTGCGGGTGCAGGCGTGCGGCGACGCCCACCTCCTCAACTTCGGGGTGTTCGCCACCCCCGAGCGCCACCTGGTGTTCGACGTGAACGACTTCGACGAGACGTTGCCGGGGCCGTGGGAGTGGGACGTCAAGCGGCTCGCGGCCAGCATCGCGGTCGCGGGCCGCAGTGTGGTGCGGGAACCGGGGCCGCCGGGGGAAGCGGTGCGCGGCATGGTCGCGGCGTACCGTCTGCGCATGGCGCAGTTGGCGACGATGGCGCCCCTCGACGTCTGGTACGAGCGGATCGACGTCGACGCCGTGCTCGAGTTGGCGCGCGCACAACGGACGTCGTCGGTCCGCACCGTCGAGCGGCTGGTGTCGCACGCGCGTCACCACACCAGCCAGGCGGCACTGCCGAAGCTGACCGAGCTGGTCGATGGTCAACGTCGCATCATCGAGGACCCTCCGCTGATCCTGCACGCGCAGCACGAGTTCGACGTGCCGCGGAAGGTGATCGAGGCGTACGTCGACTCGATGAGCCCGGAGCGTCGCACGCTGCTCGAGCGCTACCGCGTCGTCGACGCGGCCCGCAAGGTCGTCGGCGTCGGCAGCGTCGGCACGCGCTGCCACGTGGTCCTCTTGATGGATCCCGACGACAACGCGCCGCTGTTCCTCCAGGTGAAGGAAGCCGAGGAATCGGTCCTGGCCCGCCACACCGGCCCGTCGCAGTTCTCCCACCAGGGCGAGCGGGTGGTGAACGGACAACGGCTCGTGCAGGCGGCGAGCGACGTGTTCCTCGGTTGGGCGACCGGTCCCTACGGTCACCACTACTACATCCGGCAGTTGCGCGACATGAAGGGCTCCGTGGCCATCGACCTCCTCACGGCGGAAGACCTCGCGCGCTACTCCGCGCTGTGCGGGCTGACCCTGGCCCGCGCCCACGCGCGTTCCGGTGATTCCACCGCCATCGCCGGCTACCTCGGCACCGGCGACCAGTTCGACCGTGCGATCGTGGCGTTCGCCGAGGCGTACGCCGACCAGACGGTGGAGGACCACGCGGCGCTCGAGCAGGCGGTGGCCGACGGGCGGATCGAGGCGGTGACCGGCCGATGACCGAACAGCAGGGTCCGGCGACGGAACCGACTGGCGACGACGCGGTCACGCAGTCGCGCATGGATCGACTCAAGGCCGAGCAGGCGAAGGTCGTCGGGCGCATCGAGCAGGCCCGCACGCGCCTCGAGGAGTCGCGGCCGAAGTCGAAGTTCCTCGACACGGTGTTCGGCGCGTTGGAGAGCGACGTCGCCGCCGGCGGGGGTGTGCTGGCCGGCGCGGTTGCCTTCCGGGTGTTCCTGTTCCTGGTTCCGTACGTGTTCGTACTGGTGGCGGTGTTCGGGCTGGGGGCGAGCGCCGGCGACGAGGATCCCGGCAGCCTGGCGCGACAATCCGGCATCGGGGGGCTGGCGGCCAAGGCCCTTGCCGGCGTCGGCGACCTGTCGACGGGGGAGCGGATCCTGTCGTTCGTGGTCGCGGGGTTCGCGCTCCTGCTGGCCACACGCGCACTGCTCAAGGTGCTGCGGATCGTGCACGCCCTCATCTGGCACACACGCGCCGGAAAGGTCCCGAGCACGGCGAAGGCCGCGGGGATGCTCGTGGTGATCGTGACCTTCGCGCTCGCGGTGTCCGTGCTCATCGGCAAGCTCCGCGGCGAGTCGTTCCTGCTCGGTCTCATCGCTTCGCTCCTGTGGATCCTGCTGCCGATCGTGGTGTGGTTGTTCGTGTCGTGGCACATGCCCCATGCGCCGGACATGCCCTGGACCGCGTTGCTGCCGGGCGCGGTGTTCTTCGGACTCGGGCTCGAGGCGCTGCACCTGGTGACCGTGTACTGGATCGCGCGGGAGGTCGAGTCCAAGACCGACACGTACGGGGCCATCGGCTTCGCGCTCGCGTTGTTGCTGTGGGCGTACCTGCTCGGACGGCTGATCACGTCGTCGGCGGTGGTCAACGAGACGCTGTGGTCGCGTTACCAGCAGCGCCGGCCCCCGCCCAACCCGCCTTACGGCCTCGCGCACGAGTCGCGTCGGCACGCAGCGGGAGACCCGCGCCGACTGCGCGGCGAGGATCGGTGCGCCGAGCGCGAGCACGAGGACGTAGCCGGCCACGAACGGCACCACGCGCGCGTCGAGCCCGGCCTCGGCGCCGAGGGCCGCGATGATCAGCGAGAACTCGCCCCGGGCCAGGATCGTGGTGGCGAGGTTGGTCGTCTGCGTGCGGTCGAGGCGCTCGCGGCGTGACACGAGGACCGCGGCGACGAAGTTCACCAGCACCGTCACGGCGATGGCGATGGCGATCGGGCCGGCGACCGACGCGACGTCGCCGGGATCCACCGTCAACCCGAAGGTGAAGAAGAACAGCGCGGCGAACGTGTCGCGGAGAGGGAGCACCAGCTTGCGCACCCGGGACGCCACGGTCGTCTCGGCGACGACGAGCCCGGCCATGAACGCGCCGATCGCGTCGGACACGTGCAGCTCCTCGGCGATGCCCGCGACGAGCACCGCGAGCCCGACGAAGCAGACGGTGAGCAGCTCGTCCTGCTCGGCGCCGATCACTCGCCCGACGACCTGGGAGCCGTAGCGGGCGATGAGCGCGACGACGATCAGGAACCCGAACGCCTTCGAGAACGACAACAGCGCGTCGACGGCGCTCGCCGACTCGTCGAGGACTGGCTGCAGCACCGCGAGGTACACGGCCAGGAAGAGGTCTTCCACGACGACGATGCCGAGCACCAGGCGCGTCTCGCGGTTCGTCAGCCGGTGCATCTCGACCAGGATCTTGGTGACGATCGCCGACGACGAGATGCCGACCGCGCCGGCGATGACGAGCGCCTCACGGTTCCCCCAGCCCAGGGCGAAGCCGAACGCCAGTCCCGCGCCGATGTTGAGCCCGAGGTAGATCGATCCCGCGGTCGCCAGGCTGCGCCCGCCCGACGTGAGCTCGCCGAGGGAGAACTCGAGGCCGAGGTAGAAGAGCAGCAGGATCAGGCCGAGGGTCGCGAGCAGCGCGAAGTCGGACGGGTCGTCGACGAGCTGGATCCCTGGCGTGTTCGGGCCGAACAGCAACCCCGCGATCATGAACAGCGGGATGGTGGGCAGCCCGATGCTGCGCCCGAGTCGCGCGAGCAGGCCCGCGGCGAGAAGCGACGCGCCGAGCGCGACGAGCGTGTCGCGCGGGCTCACCGTCGGCGCTCAGCGGTACACGGGCACGAACGACGACGACTGCAGGCGGGCGACGACGTCGTCGGGGACCACCAGTCGCCATCCATCAGCGGCCAGCTTCGCGCGCGACACCCGCACGCTCCCGCCATCGATGCCACCGGACGAGAACCCGAAGATCCACTCGTCGCCCTGCTCGAGCACGTCGAGGGTGGACACGGTGGCGCCCGCGGGCGCGGTGTCGAGGATCAGCCGGTTGCCGTCGGAGCTGCCGCGGACGTCGACATTGATGGGGATCGTGCTCCGGTTCTCGACCGTCACCCGCGGCACGATCTCGGGGTCCCGCAGTGCGAACGCCATGCCGACGCACAGCAGCGCGCCGACGACGACCAGCGACGACGACGGAGATGGGGGGAAGAGATCGACGGGGCGCATGGGGACGCGCCATGGTCGTTTGCGTCATGACAGACCTTTCCGGCTGGGCGCGCGGCCGGAGCCGAGCGCTCGTCAGGGGCAGACGAGTGTCGGAGGTCGGGGTGGTGCACGGGAGCGCGATACCAGCGGGCGGGAGGCGCGACGCGGGTGCGGCGACCCCGATGGGTGATCCACCACGCCCAGCCGGCGACCAGCAGGAGCGCGGCGGCGAGGGTCGCGAGGTCGGCGCGGCGGGCGCTGCGGTCGGGGCCGAACGGGTCGTGGCCACGCGTGAGCGCGCTCGGGCCCGGGGCGTCGGCGGTGTCGGGCCGTGCCGCGGCCGGCGCGGAACGCGGGTCGCGCCCGCCGAGCGCGACCCGCGAACCCGCGACCGTGACACCGACGGCGAGGCCGCCGACGAGCAGGCCGGTGCAGAGCCGGACGAGGAGGGGAGCGCGGGTGCGCACCCCTCCAGTCTTACCGATGGCGTTCGGGGCGAACCGGGTCGCCCGGCGCGCACGAGAACTGGTCGATTCCGCTTCGCCGTCCCGCCCTCCGGGCACGGCTCCGCTTCATCTCCTAGCGGCGGGAGGTCTTCTTCGCGGTCGTCTTCTTGGCGACGGCCTTCTTGGCCGGTGCCTTGCGGACGACTGCCTTCTTGGCGGGCGCAGCCTTCTTGGCCGGGGCCTTCTTGGCGACGGCCTTCTTCGCCGGAGCCGCCTTCTTGGTGGGAGCGGCCTTCTTCGTGACGGCCTTCTTGGCCGGTGCCTTGCCCGTGAGCACCGCGTCCTTGAACTGCTTGAGCGGGGTGACCCGCGCCTTGCGTGACGCCTTGATGCGGATCGCCTCGCCGGTCTGCGGGTTGCGGCCCATGCGCGCCGGGCGGTCGACCCGGGCAAACTTGGCGAAGCCGCTGATCAACACGGTCTCGCCCTTGGACGACGGTGTCGGTGATCGTGTCGATGAAGGCCTGGAGACCGGTGTCGGCGGTGCGCTTGTCGATCTCGAGGCGCTCGGAGAGCGCGGCGACGAGTTCTCTGCGGTTCATGGGGTCTGCTCCTGAAGTATCGGGGGGTTGCGAGCGGCGTGCAGCATGCCACCGAACGGGCGAGAAACGCCTGCATCGGCGGGATATTTCGCTCGCATGCCGCCGGATCGGCGGCGCGCCGCGGCGGCGAGGTCCGTGCGATCGGACCCGCACGCGTGTCACGATCACGTCATGTACGGACGGCGACTCTGGGAGGAACACATGAGTAGGCAGGCACGGATCCTGGTGGCCGAGATGATCGGGACGATGATCCTGATCCTCGGGGGACCGGGCACGGTGATCTTCGGCCAGTTCCTCGGCTTCAACATCGGCGTGCTGGGCGTCGCGCTCGCGTTCGGTCTGAGCCTGCTGTGCGCGGCGTACCTGTTCGGGCACATCTCGGGCTGCCACATCAACCCCGCGGTCACGCTCGGGATGTGGGCGCTCAAGCGCACCGAGGGCAAGGACGTGCCCGGCCTACCTCGTCGGTCAGATCCTCGGCGCCGCGCATCGGCGCGTTCATCATCTGGTCGATCCTCGAGACCGGCGACAACACGAGTCCCGAAGAAGGCGACGCGTGAGGCGCTCTTCGGTGGTGCGTCGAACGGCTTCGCCGACCACTCGCCGTCGGGCTTCGCGTTCTGGGCCGTGGTCATCACGGAGGTCGTCTTCACCGCGCTGTTCATCCTGGTGATCGTGGGCACCACCCGCTCGTCGGCCATCGCCGGCTTCGCCGGCATCCCGATCGGTCTCATGCTCGCCCTGATCCACATGATCACGATCCCGATCGACAACACGTCGGTGAACCCGGCCCGCAGCTTCTCGACCGTCATCTTCGGCCGAGAGCTGGGGCTGGGAGCAGCTCTGGGTGTTCATCGTCTTCCCGATCATCGGTGGCCTGATCGGCGCCGGGATCTGGCGGTTCGTCACCACCGAAGAAGAGGGCTGACCGGGAGCGCCCGCCGGGCGCAGCCCCCAGTCAGCTCACAGCCGGTTCTCAAGTCGACCTGCGACGCTGCCGGTCATGGCAGGTGAACGGCTCCTGCTCGTCGACGACGAGGACAACCTGCGCTCGATGCTCGAAGCGGCGCTCCGCTACGAGGGCTTCGACGTGCACGCGGCGGCATCGGGGCGTGACGCGCTCGACGCCGTCGACGAGCACGGCCCCGACCTGATCGTGCTCGACGTCATGATGCCCGACCTCGACGGCTTCGAGGTGTGCCGCCGGTTGCGCAGCGACGGCGTGCGCACGCCGGTGCTCTTCCTCACCGCGCGCGACGCGACCGACGACAAGGTGCGCGGCCTCACCCTGGGTGGCGACGACTACCTCGTCAAGCCGTTCAGCCTCGACGAGCTGGTGGCGCGCATCAGCGCCGTGCTGCGGCGCTCGGGCCTGACCCACGCCGACGCGGTGCTGCGCTGCGCCGACCTCGAGATGGACGACGAGGCGCACATCGTGCGACGCGCCGGGGCCGAGGTGCCGCTGTCGCCCACCGAGTACAACCTGCTGCGGTTCCTCCTCGCCAACCAGGGTCGCGTGCTGTCGAAGCCGCAGATCCTCGACCACGTCTGGCAGTACGACTTCGGCGGCGACGGCGGCGTGGTCGAGACCTACATCGGCTACCTGCGCAAGAAGATCGACCAGGTCGAGCCGCGTCTCATCCACACCGTCCGCGGGTTCGGGTACACGCTGCGGGAGCGGTGAGATGTCGCTGCGCGCCCGCCTGCTCGCGGGCATGGCGGTCGTGTCGTTCGTGCTGGTGGCGCGCGGCGGTGATCATCGCCCGCACGACGCGAGGCCAACCTCGTCGACCGCGTCGACGAGCAGCTGGTGTCGGTCGGGCCGTTCAGCCCCGGCGTGTCCGACCGCGCACGCTCGCGCGGGCCGACGCCAGTTCTACGGCGCGCAGATCCAGGACGGGACCATCGGCAGCGTCATCCTGCCCACGGACGTCGAGCGAATCGCCGGCGGCCCTGCGGTCACGGTCGCGCGACGCCGTGCAGGCCAGCGCGACGCACGCGAGCCGTTCACCGTCGACAGCGCCGGTGGATCGGGTCGGTTCCGCATGCTCGGCGTCGCGTGCGCCCGACGGCTCGGTCAACCTCGTGGGTCTGTCGCTGCAGGACGTCGACGCGACGATGAACCGGCTGCGGATCGGTGCTGATCGTCGCGGTCGCCATGGTGATCGCGATCCTGGGCCTCGTCGTGTTCTGGGTGCTGCGCCTCGGGCGTGCGCCCGATCAAGCGCATGACCGCACCGCCGGGGAGATCGCCGCGGGTGACCTCTCGCAGCGGGTACCGGAGGAGCGTCCCGGGCACCGAGGCGTCCGAGCTCGGTGACGCGCTCAACTCGATGATGACGACGATCGAGGTCGCGTTCACCGAGAAGGACGGCGTCGGAGGCGCGGCTTGCGACGGTTCGTCGCCGACGCGTCGCACGAGCTGCGCACGCCGGTCACGACCATCCGCGGCTACGCCGAGCTGTACCGACACGGCGGGCTCACCGAGTCCGGCGACCTCGACCAGGCGATGCGGCGCACCGAGCAGGAGTCGGTGCGGATGGCGTCGTTGGTCGACGACCTGCTGCTCCTCGCCCGGCTCGACGAGGGCCGGCCGCTCGAGCGTCACGCCGTCGACCTCGGCGTGCTCGGCGATCGACGCCGCGGCCGACGGGCGCGCGGTCGCGCCCGACCGGGTCGTCACCGCCGACGTGACCGAAGGCGTGACGGTCGACGGCGACGAGGACCGGCTCCGCCAGGTGCTGGGCAACCTCGTCGGCAACGCGCTCGTGCACACGCCCGCCGGCACCGCCGTGTCGGTGCGGGTCCACAACGGCGAGCGGGCGCGCCGTCGTCGAGGTGCACGACGACGGTCCCGGCATGCCCGACGAGGTCGCGGCACGCGCGTTCGAGCGGTTCTCGCGGGCCGACGCATCACGTTCGCGCAACGGCGGGGGCGCGGGCCTCGGGCTCGCGATCGTGCAGGCGATCGTCGTCGCCCACGGCGGCGACGTGCGGCTCACCAGCGCGCCCGGTGCCGGCACGACCGTGCGCGTCGAACTGCCGCGAGTGACGTCGAAGTAGGGTCCCCGCGATGGCGAAGCGTGACTCGATGCTCGACGACCTGCGCGTGGTGCCCGGGCAGCCGGCCGACCTCGCCGGCCGCAATCCGGCGTCACGACTCGGCCTTGGCGAGAAGACCAGCGGCCGGGCTCGCAGCGAGGAGCTGCTCGACACCCTCGACGGCCTCCACAACCGGCTGTGGGCCGAAGCGCGCCGCAGTGTCGTGCTCGTGCTCCAGGGCATGGACGCCGCGGGCAAGGACGGCACCATCCGGCGAGTCCTCACCGGCCTCAACCCGCAGGGCTGTTCCGTGGTCAACTTCAAGGTCCCGACCGAGGTCGACCTCGCGCACGACTACCTCTGGCGCATCCACGCCGCGACCCCGGCGCGCGGGATCCTCGGTGTCTGGAACCGCTCGCACTACGAGGACGTCGTGGCCGCCCGCATGCTCGGCGCCGTCGACGCCGAGCAGTGCCAGCGCCGCTACCGCCACATCCGTGAGTTCGAGCGGATGCTGCGCGACGAGGGGATCACGGTGGTGAAGGTGTTCCTGCACATCTCGAAGGACGAGCAGCGGGCGCGGCTGCAGGCCCGCGTCGACGATCCGGCGAAGAACTGGAAGTTCCGGCGGGGCGATCTCGAGGTCCGCGCCCAGTGGGACGAGTACCACGAGCGCTACGAAGAGGCCCTCACCGAGACGTCGACCGAGTGGTCGCCGTGGTACGTGGTGCCGGCCGATCACAAGTGGGTGCGCGACGTCGCCGTGGCCGCGCTCCTGGTCGACGTGCTGCGAGACGCTCGACCCCCAGATCCCGCCCCCGGAGGCCGGTCTGGAGGGCCTGATCGTCGGGTAGTTCCTCCCGATTTCGGATCCGACTGGTCTCCGCGGTGTTCCATCGACCAAAATGGGTACTCGATGGACGTCGAGTCGCGTGATTCCGTCTCTCTGAAACCGGCCGAGCTCGATGAGCTCGGTCAGTTGGTCTCTGGCGTGGGCCTGCCCTTGCAGGACGAGCAGCTCGACGGTCACGTCGAGCAGTTCCCCCTCGTCGCGATCGCTGAGGTGGATGGAGAGATCCAGGGGTTCCTGTTCGGGTCGTTGGAGCGCATCGGGGGTACCCCGTGCATCCTGTGGGGCCTGGGAGGCGTGAAACGGGGCAAGAATGCCCGGCCCAGCCTCGATGCGCTGGTCGCCGAGCTCTACCGCCGGGCCGCGATCTCCTTCCCCGACGAGGACGTCCTCGTCGCGGGGAGGCTGGCGCATCCGGCCGCCTACACGCTGTTCTCGGTGCTCGACGACGTGTGCCCCCGCCCGAAGTACTCGCCCAACGGCGAGGAGCGGGCCTGGGGGCGGCGTCTCGCCCGCCGGTTCGGCTGTGACGGGCGCTACGACGATCGCAGCTTCCGGCTCACGGCGCACGGCCAGCCCGAGCTCGTGCTCCACGCGGCCGCGGTCAAGGCCGGGGGCAAGGTCGTGGTCGAGCTGGTCGGTGAGGCCGACCCGGCCAACGGCGAGGCGATGATCGCCTACGGCTGGGCGATGGCCGAGGCCCTCGCCGACGGCCTCGCCACGCCGCGCAGCTGACCCCACCGCACCCGGATCACGTCGGACCGCGCCGCGGCCTCAGTGCCGCACGCGGTGGTGGAGGTGGACGAACCCGCCGCGGAAGCGACGTTCGTCGACGAGCTCGAGGTCGAGCCGCACGCCGTCGGGGAGCGCCCGCTTGCCGCCACCGACGACGACCGGCGCGACGAACTGGTGGAGCTCGTCGACCAGCCCGGCCCGGATCGCGTGGCCGGCGAGCTCGGGGCCGCCCACGCTGAGGTCGCGGTCGGCCGCCTCCTTCATCCGCCGGACGGTGCCGACGTCGAAGGCGCGTTCGATCCGGGTCCGCGCGCTGGTGACCGCGGCGAGGGTCCTGGAGTACACGACCTTGTCGGCGGCCTGCCAGATCGCGGTGTACTCACGCATCACCGCCGGCTGCCCGGGGCCGGTGTCCATCGTCTCCCACGCGACCATGGTCTCGTACATGCGGCGGCCGTAGAGGTACGTGCCGATCGCCCGTTCCTGGTCGTTGACGAACGCGTGCACCTCCTCGTCGGGCTCGGCCCAGTCGAAGCGACCGGACGCATCCTCGAGGTAGCCGTCGAGCGAGGTGATGGCGGAGTACACGAGCTGGGCCATGGCGTGACGGTCTACCCCCGCATCCGGCGGACGAACCGACGTTGGAACGGCGTCTCCACCGCGTGCGGGTCGTAGTGCTCGCGCACGTACCCGACCGCGTCGTCGGGCGCGACGCCGGCCATCACCGCGATGCACGCGAGGGCGGTACCGGTGCGCCCGCGACCACCACCGAAGGTCGGGAGCTCGCCGTCGGGCTGCGGGCGCCGCAGGCCGCGTCCCCGGATGCGGGCCCCGTCCGGCAGGCGGAGGATCCCGGGCGCGTCGGTCCAGGTCGTCAACGGCGCGACGCGACCATCGCGTCGAGCTGCGCGCGCAGCTCCTCGGGGTCGGTGACCGGGAGCCGGCACGCGAAGCGCTCGCACACGTACGCGGTGGCGAGACCGTCGACGGTGCCGCGTTCGGCGAGGAGTGGGGTGAGCTCGGTGCCCGCGCCGGGCTCGGCGGCGACGCGGACGGCCGCGGGCAGGAGCCGGGTGCGCAGCACGTCGACCAGGGCGTCGCGTCCCGGATCGCCCGGGCTCCCGACCACCGCGACTTCGAAGCGGCGGCCGCACGACTCGCGCCAGTGCTTCGAGCAGGAACGCGAACGCGCTCGGGTAGTCGCCCAGCACCGGGGCGAGCGTTGCGACCCACCGTTCGCCGCGTGCCGCGGCGTCGGCGTCGCCGGTGAGCGCGGCCAGGCGTAGCAAGCCGTCGGCGGCGAGCGAGTTCTCCGACGGGGTCGCGTTGTCCTGCGAGTCCTTGGGCCGCACGATCAGCGCTTCGGCGTCGGCGCCGGTGGTGAAGAACCCGCCGCGGTCGTCGTCGGCGAAGAGGCGGACCAGCTCGTCGGCGACGGTGCGTGCCTCGGCCAGCCACGCCACGTCGTCGAGCTCGGCCAGGGTGAGGAGGGCTTCGAGCATCGCCGCGTAGTCCTCGGCGTAGGCGAGGAGGTTCGCCCGACCTTCCTGCCACGAGCGGAGGAGGCGACCGTCGTCCCGCCGCAGCTCACGCAGGAGGAACCGTGCGTTGGTGCGCGCCGCGTCCATCCAGTCGTCGCGTCCGAGCACGTCGGCGGCTTCGGTGAGCGAGCGCAGGAACAGCGCGTTCCACCCGAGCAACACCTTGTCGTCGAGTCCCGGTCGCACCCGCTGCTCGCGGGCCGCGAACAGTGCGGGCAGGACCCGCGCGAAGGACTCGGGGCGGTCGTCGGCGGGGCCCACCGCGTGCAGGATGTTGCCGCGGAATCCCGTGTGCGGATCCTCGAAGTTGCCGCGCGCCGTCACCCCGAAGTGGCGGACGACGTCAGGAAGCGCGTCGCCGCACAGCTCCTCGAGCTCCTCGAGCGACCACACGTAGAAACGGCCTTCGACGCCGTCGGAGTCGGCGTCCTCGGCGGAGAAGAACCCGCCGTCGGCGTGCCGCAGATCGCGCAGCACGTACCCGATCGTCTCCTCGACGACCCGCCGGTACCGCTCGACACCCGTGACCACCCACGCGTGCAGGTACGCGCGCACCAGCAGGGCCTGGTCGTACAGCATCTTCTCGAAGTGCGGCACCAGCCAGTGCGCGTCGACCGAGTAACGGTGGAAACCGCCGCCGACCTGGTCGTAGATGCCGCCCGCCGCCATCGCGTCGAGCGACACCGTGACCATCTCCAGGATCTCGGGCGACGGGTCGACGACTGCCTGGTCGAGGAGGAACGTGAGCGTCATCGCCTGGGGGAACTTCGGCGCGCGCCCGAACCCGCCGAAGCGGCCGTCGAACTGGTCGCGGAGGCTGGCGACGGCCTGCTCGAGGATCGCCGACGACAGCGCGCCTCCCACGCCGCGACTGCCGATGGCGGTGCTCTCCTCGATCGCGGCGCGCAGCTGCTCGGCCTGCTGGTCGAGCTCGCCCCGGCGGTGGTGCCAGGCGTCGTCGATGGCGTCGAGCAGACGCGCGAAGCCGGGCATGCCCTGGCGGTCGTCCGGCGGGAAGTAGGTGCCGCCGAAGAACGGCCGCCCGGCCGGGTCGAGGAAGACCGTCATCGGCCAGCCGCCGCTGCCGGTCATCGCCTGTACCGCCTGCATGTAGATGGCGTCGACGTCGGGCCGCTCCTCCCGGTCGACCTTCACGTTCACGAACCGCTCGTTCATGACTGCGGCGACCGCGCCGTCCTCGAAGGACTCGTGGGCCATCACGTGGCACCAGTGGCACGACGAGTACCCGACCGACAACAGGATCGGCTTGTCCTCCGCCCGCGCCCGTGCGAAGGCCTCCTCACCCCACGGGTACCAGTCGACCGGGTTGTCGGCGTGCTGGCGGAGGTAGGGGCTGGTCTCGTGCTCGAGGCGGTTCCGGGCCATGGCATGCACGGTAACCCGGAGCCAGTATCGTGAACGACTGTTCACGTTTACGGTCGGGAGGAACCAGGTGCTGGACCGGGCCAGCTTCACGGCGGAGACGGTGGCCCTCGTGCGGGCGCTGGAGACGCACCGGGGAGTGGGACGACGACTGTTCGTCGACCCCTTCGCCGAGCCCTTCACCCGCGGGCGGCTCCGGTTCCTCGCCCGTTGGTCGCGCCTCCCGGTGGTGGGACGCGCCGCGGCGTGGGTCTACGACCGGATCGCCGGGCCGGGGCCGCGTCCCTCGGCGGTGGCCCGCACCCGCTTCATCGACGACGCGGTCACCGAACGTGCCCGCACGGTCGGCCAGCTGGTGTTGCTGGGCACCGGGTTCGACACCCGTGCGCACCGGCGCCACGCGGTGGAGCGGCTCACGACCTTCGAGGTCGATCACCCCGCGCCCAGGCGCGCAAGGTCGCGATCGCCGCCGCTGAGGGCCTCGACACCCGTGGGGTCGTCTACGTGCCGGTCGACTTCGAGCGCGACCGCCTCGATCGCGAGCTCTCGCGGCCGGGTTCGATCCGTCGTGGGCGACGGTGTTCGTGTGGGAGGGTGTCACCAACTACCTCACGGCCGCCGCGGTCGACGCCACCCTCGCGGTGATCAGTGACCTCGCCGCACCGGGGAGCGCGATCGTCTTCACCTACGTCCACGCGGGCGTGCTCGACGGGAGCGTGGCCTTCCCGGAAGCGCAACGGTGGTACCACGTCGTCGTGGGCGAGGCCTCCTGATGCCGAAGGTGAGCGACGCGTACCGCGACGCGCGCCGGCGGGCCATCCTCGACGCCGCGATCACCTGCTTCGAGCGCCGCGGTCTGCACGGGTCGACCACCGACGACGTCGCGGCCGAGGCGGGCCTGAGCAACGGTGCGCTCTACCGCTACTTCGACGGCAAGGCCGCGATCATCGAGGCGATCGCGGCGGATCGTCACGCCCAGGAACGTGCGCTCCTCGCGACCGCGCTGGGCGACGAAGATCCGCGGCGCGCGGTGCACGACTTCGTCGTCACGTACTTCGCGTGGCTCGCCGATCCGGACGAACTGCGCCGAAGGAGGGTCAACGTGCACGTGTGGGCGGAAGCCCTCGCCGACGAGCGGCTCGCGGCCGTGGTCGCCGCCGGCCTCGCGCCCCGCGTGACGCCGAACGGGCGCTGGAGGGCGCGGTCGCGTCGGGTGCGTTGCCGGCACACGTCGACGCGGCCGCGCTGGTCCAGGTGATCCTGGCCATGCTCCAGGGTTTCGTGCTGCAGGCGGCATGGGACCCGTCGGTCGACGTCCGGCGCTACGCGGACGCATGCACCGCGCTGCTCGATGGCTACCTCGGACCGGCGCCGCCCGCTACGCCGAGGGCCCACCGGTAGTCGGGCTTGCCCGACGGCGAGCGCACGATCCGATCCACCAGCACGAGCTCGCGCGGCACCTTGTACGAGGCCAGCTGCGCGCGGACGTGTTCGGCGAGGTCGTCGAGCACCGGGGTCGTGCCCGGCCGCGACTGCACGACTGCGGTCACGCGCTCGCCCCAGCGCTCGTCGGGCACTCCGACGACCACCGCGTCGAACACCGCGGGATTCGACTTCAACGCCGACTCGACCTCTTCGGGGTACACCTTCTCGCCGCCGGTGTTGATCGACACCGAGCCGCGTCCGAGCACGGTGATCGTGCCGTCGTCCTCGATGCGGGCGTGATCGCCCGGCACCGACCAGCGCACGCCGTCGATCACCGGGAACGTGCGCCGCCGTCTTCTCCGGGTCGTGGTAGTAGCCGAGCGGCACGTGGCCGCGCCGGGCGAGCTTGCCGATCACCCCGGGTCCGACCGGTCGGAGATCGTCGTCGAGCACGGTCGTCTCGTCGTTGACCGCGAAGCGCGGCGCGGTCTCGATGGTGCCGCCGGCCGCCGACACGCTCTGGCCCTGGCCGCCGGTCTCCGACGCGCCGAAGCCGTCGATGAGGAGCATGCCGGGCAGGCGCTCGACCCAGGTCGCCTTCACCGACGGCGAGAGGACCGCGCCGCCCGACAGCACCACGGTGAGCGGCGTGACGTCGGGGGGCGGGTCGAGCTGGTCGAGCTGCTCGATCAGCGGGACGGGCGAACGCGTCGCCCACGATCACCAGGAACGTGACCCGTTCGTGCTCGATGAGGCGCCACAGACGGTCGGGTTCGAGGTGGCGGTCGGGGGAGATGACGACGGTGCCGCCGGAGTAGAGCGTGCCGAACGCCATCCAGTGCGCGGTGCCGTGCATGAACGGGCACGCGGGCAGGCCTCGCCGGTGCGGGTCGAGCGAGTCGGTGATCTCCTCCGGCGTCGCGATCGGTGCTTCGCCGAGGTTCCCGCCGCCGAACGCACCGAAGAAGATGTCCTCGGCGCGCCACATCACGCCCTTGGGCATGCCGGTGGTGCCGCCGGTGTAGAGGATGTAGAGGTCGTCGGCGGAGCGGGGCGCGAAGTCGCGTACCGGGCGACGCGGCGGCGAGCGCGGCCTCGTACTCGATCGCGCCGGTCGGCGGCGCTGCACCGGACGCGTCGTCGACCATCACGAACCCGGTGAGGAGCGGCAGCGTCGCTGCGCACGGCGGCGAGCGTGGGCGCGAACTCGCGGTGGAACACGACCGCCTTCGCGTCGGCGTCGGTCGAGCAGGTAGCGCAGCTCCTCGTGCGCCGTAGCGGTAGTTCACGTTGATCGGCACCGCCCGCAGCTTGAACGCGGCGAGCATGCCCTCGAGGTACTCGGTGCCGTTGTACAGGTAGAGCGCGACGTGGTCGCCGGGGCCGATGCCGAGGCCGGCGAGGTGGTGGGCGAGCCGCGTGGCGCGCTCGTCGGCCGCGGCGTAGGTGAGGCGGCGGTCGCCGCACACCATGGCCTCGTGGTCGGGAATCGCGTCGACGACGCGCTCCCAGAGATCGGCGAGGTTGAACTCCACGGCCGCGATCCCGCGTCAGAAGAAGTCGGTGCCGCCGTCGACCGGGCACGGTGGCACCGACGACGAAGCTGCAGAGCTCGGAGCAGAGGAAGACGACCATCGTCGCGACCTCCTCGGGGAGCCCGACCCGGCCGATGTCGTTCGACGCGCCGTAGTCGCGGGCGATGGCCTCGTACGCGGCCTCGAGCGGTCCCTCGGGGAGGCCTTCGAGGTCGGTGCCGACGAGGTAGCCGGCGAGCGTCGGCGACATCACCGTGCCCGGCGCGACCGTGTTCACGATGATGCCCTCGGGGGCGAGGGCGCGCGACAGGTTCTTCGACGCGCTCGCCATCGCCGCCTTCGACGCGGTGAAGCCGATGAGTCCCGGGCTCTGGTGCCGGATCGACGACGCGGCGACGTTCACCACGCGTGCGAACGTCGCCTTGCGCAGCAGCGGGAGCGCGGCGCGGCGTCGTGCGGATCATGGTGAGCACGCCGAGGTCGAACTCGTCGAGCCACGCGGCGTCGGTGAGATCGTCGAGACCACCGACGTGCGCGGGACCGACGGTGTTCACCGAGCGCGTGGCACTCGCCCCAGCGCTCGTCGAGGAACGTGAACGCGGCCTCGACCTCGCCGGTGTCGAGCAGGTCGCACTCGAGCCCGATGGCGTCCTCCGCGCCCGGCGGCGAGGAGCTCGTCCTCGGCCTCGCGGAGGTGGCTCGGGGTGCGGGCGAGCACCGCGACCCGCGCGCCTTCGGCCGCCAGGATCTCCGCGGTGGCGCGGCCCACGCCGCGCGTGCCGCCGGCGACGACCGTCGGCCCGGCCCTTGAGTCCGAGGTCCATCAGACCGGTCGATTTCGTTTCGGCGTCCCGGCCGTCCGGTCACGCCTCCACTGCATCTCCATCAGATCGGGTCGATTCCGTTTCGGCGTCCCGGCCGTCCGGCCACGCCTCCACTGCATCTCCATCAGCCCTCCCGCACGAGTTGGCGGGCGAGGTGGTCGGCGAGTCAGCGGCTCGCCGGTGGCCCGGATCACCAGCTCGTCCCACCGGAGCGACGCGCCCGGCGCGAAGACGTCGGTGCGGAGCAGCTCGCCCGCGGCGCGTCGGTCGACGAGGCCGTCGGTGCGCGCCGTGAGGGTCGCGTCGAGCTGCGACGCGAACAGCTCCCCGTAGAGGTAGTTCTGGTAGTAGACGGGCGCGGCGGCGAGGTGGATCTTCGCCGCCCAGTCGGGCGCGTCGCGGCCGTCGGGCCGGTGCACCAGCTGGTAGCGCTCGACGAGGTCCCACCAGAGCGTGTCGAGGTCGGCGTCGGGATCGGCGTACAGGCGCGCGCTCGAAGTTGGTCATCACCAGCACCCACCGGGCGAACACCAGCAACGCGGCGCGGCGGGCGTCGCGCGAGCGCGGGCGCGATGCTCGGCGACCGCGTCGTCGTCGACCGCGGCGACGTCGCGCAGCCACCGCGGGTCGCGCGGGAGGCGGCCCATGAGCATGGCGATGCCCTCGGTGGTGAGCGCGTGCGCGGCGCCCCGCACGAGCCAGGGCAGCGGCGTCGTCGCACTCGCGGTCGTAGATGGCGTGGCCGAACTCGTGGAGCATCGTGTCCATCCACCGTTCGCTCGGCTCGACGTTGCAGAGCACCCGCACGTCGCCCGCGCGGTCGATGTCGATGCAGAACGCGTGCTGGCTCTTGCCGTCGCGCGCGTAGAGGTCGCTGTGCGCCGAGCACGGGACGCACGTCGAGACCGAGGCCGTCGTAGGTGCGCAGGGTCAGTGCTTCGAGGTCGGCGTCGGCGAAGAAGTGGTCGATGGCGATCGCGCCCTCGGCGGGCGGGCTCTGGAAGAACGGGTCGTCGTAGTGCCAGGGGCGCAGGTCGTCGGCGGTGCAGCCGAAGCGCGTCGCGAGCGACGCGTCGACGCCTTGCGCTTCCACTCCGCGAACGGCGCCGCGGTGGCGCGGTCGACGTCGTCGAGCGTGGCGAACAGGCGGGCCTCGTCGAGCTCACCGGTGGCGAGGGCGAGCGCGAAGTGGTCGCGGGCACCGAGGTCGCGTGCGGCCTGGTTGCGCAGCCGGGCGAGCTCGCGGATGCGGTCGGCGACCTCGGGGCCGATCTGCTTCGATGCCTCCCACGCCGCGCGGCGCGCGGCGGCGTCGTCGCTGGTGCGGAGGATCTCGGCGATGGCGTTGTCGTCGACGCGCCGGCCGTCGATCGTCGCCGCGGAAGTTGTTGAAGGTCGACTCGACCGCGGTCTCGAGCTCGACGATGGCGCGCCGGAGGTCGGCGGGCACCTGGTGGGGGACGAAGGCGTCGTGCAGCAGGTCGAGCTGGCGGCGGACGCAGCGGATCGGCGGCGGCGCGCCGGTGAGCTCGCGTGCGTGCGGCGCGCACCGGCGGCGAACGTCTCGGCGTCGGCGAGGAAGGCGCGGCGGGCGAGCTCGGCGGCGGTGCGGCGTTCGTCGGCCGCCGGACGACGACTGGGTGTTCGACTCCCACCAGGCCTCGGCCAGCTCGACCTCGAGCGGACGGAGCCGGGCTTCGATGGCGGCGACGAGTTCGGCGGGGGGCTGGGTCACGTCGGGATCCTCGAGATGCAGCGGAGCCGTGCCCGGAGGGCGGGACGGCAGAGCGGAATCGACCATCAAACTAGAGAGCGTCGGGGTCGGCGGCGGCCACGACGGCGCGGGCGTGGCGGGCGAGCGGCTCGTCGACCATCTGGCCCTCGAACGCGATCGCGGCCTCGCCCCGGGCGACCGCCTCGTCGTAGGCGGCGAGGAGGCGACGGGCCCGGTCGAGCTCCTCGGGCGACGGCGAGAAGGCGCGGTTCGCCAGCGTGACCTGGGCGGGGTGGATGCAGAGCTTGCCCCGGTACCCGATGGCGCGCCCGAGCCGCGGCGTCGGCGAGGAAGTGCGTCTTCGGCGTCGAGCTGGGTGACGACCTGGTCGATGGCGAGCACGCCGGCGAGCCGGGCCGCCGAGCGCGACGCGTGACCGCGCGTACAGCACCTCGGTGCTCGCCTCCGTGCGCACACCGCCCAGGTCGGCGATGAAGTCCTCGGCGCCGAAGTAGGCGACCGCAACCGGCGGCCGGAGCAGCTCGCGGGCCCGCTCGACGCCGAGCGCGCTCTCGAGACCGGCGAGCACGTGCAGATGGCCGAGGCCGGCGGCGTCGAGCGCGGCGGCCACGGTGTCGAGCTGCTCGGGCGACTTCGAGCTTGGGCACGATGATGCCGGTGATCTCCGGCGCCACGCCGTCGGCGATGTCGGCGGCGAACCACTCGGTCGGCGACCGGGTTGACGCGCACGTACACCGCCAGGCTCGGGGTGCGTCGCGCGCGAGCTCGGCGCCGACCGCCCGCGAGTGCTCGCGCGCCGCGGCCTTGCCGTCGGCGCGGCACGGCGTCCTCGAGGTCGAGGGCGACGCCGTCGGGCTCCGACCGCGGCATCTTGCGCAGCACGTCGGGCTTGCTCGCGGGCGCGAACAGCAGGCTGCGCAGGCGAGCCGGCGCCGGGTTCACCGCCTTCATCGAGCGCTCGCTGCTCGCCGGGATACCCGGCTCGCGGCCGCTCACGCGGGCTGCCTGTGCATCAACGCGTTCCGGCGGGCGCGGCACACGAGCTCGTCGCGCTGGTTGTAGCCGCGGTGCTCGAACGTGACGATGCCCTGGCGGGGCCGCGACTTCGACGCCGCGCGCCGCGACGACCTCCGACTCCCCGTGCAACGTGTCGCCCACGAACATCGGCGTGGGGAACACGACCTCCTCGAAGCCGAGGTTGGCGATGGTGGTGCCGTGCGTGGTCTCGAGCACCGAGATCCCGACGAGGAGCCCGAGCGTGAACAGGCTGTTGATCGAGCGGGCGGCCGAACTCGGTGCCCGCGGCGTACTCGGCGTCGAGGTGGAGGCGCGCCGGGTTCAGCGTCATCGTGGTGAAGAGCACGTTGTCGGTCTCGGTGATCGTGCGCGTGAGCGCGTGCGGCACGACGAGCCCGACGGGGAGGTCCTCGAACCACCGGCCGTGATGCGGCGTCTCCACGTCGCGGTCTCCTTCCTAGAGTCTCGGGCCGTGATCATGGCACCTGGCGATCGGGGATGACGGCGTCGGTGCGGGGCGAGATCCTCTGGACGCCGGCCGCCGACGCGCGGGCGACGACGCGCATCGGCGCGTTCCTGGACTGGCTCGGCGCGCACCCGTGATCTGCACTTCGAGGGGTACGGCGACCTCTGGCAGTGGTCGGTCGACGAGCTCGACGCGTTCTGGCTCGCGGTCACCGAATGGTCGGGCGTGCGCTGGCACGACCGGCCCGTCGGTCGCGCTCGGCGAACGGGCCATGCCCGGTGCGCGCTGGTTCCCCGGCGCCACGCTGAACTACGCCGAGCACGCGCTCGCGGCCGCGGCGACGCGGCCCGACGACGTCGCGGTCGTCGCGCGCGAGCCAGACCCGCGCCACCGTGGAGCTCACGTGGGCGGAGCTCGCCGACGCGGTGGCGCGGTGCCGGGCCGGGCTGCGTGCGCCTCGGCGTGCAGCGCGGCGACCGCGTCGCCGCGTACCTCCCCAACATCCCCGAGACGACGATCGCGTTCCTGGCCGCCGCCAGCCTCGGCGCGGTGTGGTCGTCGTGCGCGCCGGAGTTCGGCGTGCGCTCGGTGGTCGACCGCTTCGCCCAGATCGAGCCGGTCGTGCTGCTCGCGGTCGACGGCTACCGCTACGGCGAGAAGGTCGTCGACAAGCGCGCCGAGGTCGAGGCGATCGAGGCCGCGCTGCCCGACCGTGCGCCACACCGTGCACGTGTCGTACCTCGGTGAGGGTGCCGACGACTGGACCGCGCTGCTCGCCGACGCCGGACCGCTCGAGTTCGACCCGCTCCCGTTCGACCATCCGCTCTACGTGCTCTACAGCTCGGGCACGACCGGGCTGCCCAAGGCGATCGTGCACGGGCACGGCGGCATCACCGTCGAGCACCTCAAGACGACCGCGCTCCACCACGACCTCGGCGCCGGCGACCGCTTCTTCTGGTTCACCACCACCGGCTGGATGATGTGGAACTACCTGATGTCGGGCCTGCTCGTCGGCGCGACCATCGTGCTGTTCGACGGCGATCCCGGCGTCGCCCGACCTCGGCACGCTCTGGCGGCTCGCGGCCGACACCGGCGTCGACGTGTTCGGCGTGAGCGCGCCGTTCCTCATGGCGTGCCGCAAGGCCGGCGTGGTGCCGCCCGCCGCACCGCATCCGCGGTGTCGGCTCGACCGGCGCGCCGCTGCCCGCCCGACGGGTTCCGCTGGGTGCACGACGTCGTGGGCGCCGACGTGCAGGTGCAGTCGGTGAGCGGCGGCACCGACGTGTGCGCGGCGTTCGTCGGCGCGGTGCCGCTGCTGCCCGGTGCGCGCGGGCGAGATCAGCTGCCGGCTGCTCGGGTGCGCGGTCGAGGCGTTCGACGCCGACGGCACGCGTGTGCCCGCCCGGCGTGCAGGGCGAGCTGGTGGTCACCGAGCCGATGCCGTCGATGCCGGTCGGCTTCTGGGGCGACCCCGACCGGCGAGAAGCTGCGCCACGCGTACTTCTCCGACTACCCCGGCGTCTGGCGTCACGGCGACTGGATCACCTTCACCGACGACGGCGCGTGCGTGATCTCCGGGCGCTCCGACGCCACCCTCAACCGCGGCGGCGTCCGCCTCGGCACCAGCGACTTCTACGCGGTGGTCGAGGGTCTGCCCGAGGTCGCCGACAGCCTCGTCGTGCACCTGGAGGGCGACGACCCCGACCAGCCGATGGGCGAGCTGCTGCTGTTCGTCGCGCTCGCGCCCGGTGCGGAGCTCGACGACGACCTGCGCACCGCGCATCGTGCGTGCGCTGCGCTCCGAGCTGTCGCCGCGGCACGTGCCCGACGCGATCCACGCGGTGCCCGCGGTGCCGCGCACGCTCTCGGGCAAGAAGCTCGAGGTGCCGGTGAAGCGCATCCTCGGCGGGTGCGGCCGCCGACGCCGTCGCCAGCCGCAGCTCGCTCGCCGACCCGACGGCGCTCGACTGGTTCGAGCAGTTCGCCGCCGCGCACTGAGAGATCACGGCGGTTCGCCGTCGACCACCATGCGACGCCAGAGCTCGAAGGTGACGAGCATCCAGAGGCGAAGTCCGTCGCGTCCCGTCTGATAACGGCGGATCTCGCGCACGCGATCCTCACGGAAGACTCCTCCGGCGCGGACCGCGCGGGGTGACAACAGGTCACGTGCGAGTCGCTTGAGCTCGCCCTGGAACCACCACCGCACCGGCACCCGCATGCCGCTCTTCGGCCGGTCGATGATGTCGGCGGGCAGGACGTCGCGGTACGCCTGCTTCAAGATCCACTTCTCGACGCCGGAATTCAGCTTGGCCGTCGGCGGCATCTCGAGGCTCATCCGGAGAACGTCTTGGTCGAACAGTGGGCTCAACGGCACCAGCCCGTACGCACCGAGCATGCGGTCCACCTTCGGGAGAATCAGGTGTGCACCCTTCAACCGCATGTTCGCGACCATGAGCTTGTTGAGGAAGTGCGGCGGGCGTTCCACGGTGAAGTACGGGCGCACGACGCCGTCCAGGTCGCGCTCGAGGTCGATCTCGGCCAGGACCTCCGGCCGGAGGAGCGACACGATCTCCTCTCCTGCCCGTCGCCACGTCGCGAGGTACTGCGCTTCGCGGAAGCGGGGATCGTCCTGGGTCGCGTACCAGTGCGCGAGCAGCATCGGAAGGTTCTTGGGCCCGCCGAACAGCGGGTCGCCACCTTCGCCGTTCAGGACCCAGGCGGACTTCGCGCGCCGCCGCGGAGGCAAGCGCGAAGTTGCCGGCGGTCACGGGGTCACCGATTGGTTCGTCGAGATGCCAGACGAGCCGTCGAAGATCGGCCGCGACCGACCGTCCGGATGCCTCGACGACGCGGTGATCGGTGTGCAGTGCGTCGGCGACGGCCGCCGCGTGCTCGAGCTCGTTCGGGAATCGGGTGCCGAAATGGAGCGACCAGGTGATCGGCGGTGGCTCGCCGCGTTCCCGGCGGGCGGTCGCTGCGGCAGCCGTGACGATCGACGAGTCCAAGCCGCCGGAGAGGAACGCCGAGACCGGATCACCGGCGGGGAGGCGGGAGGCGACGGCGCGATCCACTGCGAGCCGCGTCGCTGTGACCCACTCCTCCGGCGCACCGTCGCCGGCATCGATCTCCTCATGCCGGAACCATCTGACCAGTCGCGTCGAGCCGGTGGTGAGATCGACATCGAGGCGGTGGCCGGCAGGTACCTCGAAGAGGTCAGCCAGTGCGGTGCGCTCGCCGGGCACGAAGCTGAACGCGAGGAACTGCGCGATCGACGGTGGATGCATCCGCCGGGGAAACCCGGGAGCGGCCACGACCGCCTTGGGTTCGACGGCGACGAGCACGCGGCCGCGGTGCGCTCCCCAGTACGCGGTCCGTACGCCGGCGGTGTCGCGCGCGATGACGAGTCGGTCGCGCGTCAACACGGCGAGGATCCACTCACCCCGGAGCGCTGGGATCGCGTCGGCGCCGAGCTCCGACACGACCCGGGCGAGGTCGCTGATCGCCGAGCCCGCGGGAAGGCGGCCCGCGAACGCGACCGTCAGTCCGCATTCGTGGTGGGTGGCGATGCCACCGAGCCTCGGGTCCCGTGCCGCGACCGCGATCGTGGCGGTTGGTCTGCACTCCGTGACGGTATCCATCCCGTCCGAACGGTGCGCGAGCGCGTCGCCCATCCGCTGCACGAGGTCCTGGTCAGGAGGTCCTGTGAATGCCCACAACGCGCTCATCCCCAGCGCCGATCAGCCGAAGTCGCCGTCGTGGTCCCCGAGCAACAACCACGGGATCTCGACTCCGTCCGAGCCGGTCTTCGGTGGATTCATCAGCTCCTCGAGTGCGACGCGGTTGGCGATCGCCGCGGCGACGCCGTCGGTCAAGAGCCGATGGGGGAGCATGTCGGCGGAGACGGGTGACACCCGGCGTGCCCACCGCATGCCGTCCATGCTCCGCACTGAGTCGACCCCGAGTCCGAGGTCGATCACCGGATTCTCGCTGGCGTCGAGGAGGTTCCGGACGTCCCGCTCGAGCGATGCCGCGGCGTCGGCCCTCGACGAATGGAGGAGGAAGATCGGGAGATCAGGGCGCGCCGTGACGAGAGGTTTTAGGCGTTCCGCGATCGCCGAGGGATAGCCGTTTCGGGCATCCACGATCGCGGCCTTCGCGTTCGTGTGCACCTGGTTGCGCACGAGGAGATCGACCACCAGGCGGTCGTCGACCGCGAGGATCGCTTCCGCGCCGTAGTCGAAGAGGTCCGGTTCCGGCCAGCGCGACTCGGCCTCTTTGGTGTCCAGTACCGGGGTGTGGACGATGGAGCGCAGATCCCTGCCCGCGTCCCACCATCGCCTCACCGACTTCTGCGTCGCGGCGAGGTCCCAGCTGCCCGGGGCGGGGAAGAAACGGCGGAAGAAACCCCGATTCCGGCGGCGAAAGATCACGCCGTGCAGTTGATTCGGCGTGTACCACCGGGTTCCGTCGTCGCTCGCCACATTGATCGACCGGATGAACTCTCGGTCGGCGCAGTACGGCGATTCCTTCGGGTCCAACACGAAGCGGTACTGGCAGCGAAAGCAGATCATGCCGGATCGGTAGCGCTGGTTGTGCGCGCATTCCGGGCAATGCACAGAACGTCTCGGCTACCGCACGCGCGCCGACGTGTCGGGGCGCAGGGTGCGGTTGAGCATGGGATGGTCGTCGTCGGTCGGCCCGGTCTCCGAGTCCGGGTGCCATGCGATCACCAACAACGCTTCGTCCCGAGCCGTCTCGAATCGATGCATCGTGTGAGCGGGGAGCACGAACACCGACCCTTCGCCCAGGCCCTCTCGCCGGCGGTCGTCGAGCACGCAGGAACCGCGGCCCCGCACCACGAGCCCGATCCGTGCCGAAGGATGTTCGTGATCGGTCTGCGCAGTCTCGGCGGGGACGTACAGGAGGTTCAGGCACGGGTCGCCCCGCACGATCGGCGCGACGAGCAGGGTGTCACTGCATCCGTCGATGTACCGCAGCCGTCCGCGTGACTCGACTGGTCCCCCGACATGGAGCAGCCCGCGGTGGCTGCGGTGGGTGATCACGAGCCCGCAGCCTCCGTCGATCCGCGCCCGTTCCGGCACGACGGCGTAGCTCCCGGCCGGGAGCGGGTAGGTGGCGTGAGCAACGGTCAGGCACGACGGTGCCAGCACCAGTACGAACGCGGTCCCGGCGCCGTCGTGGTCGATGCCATCGCCGTCCCACGACGTCACGTCGACGTCGTGGTCCACCTCGACCCGAATGCCGTCCCGTGGGCTGGTCAGCATGCGCCTCCCCCCGACACATTGTGCCCGGATCTCCCGTGGTGCGGTGGCACCGCGTTCACCGCGCATCCTGTGTCGGCCGGTGCGCATCGGTGAGACGGAGCGCCGGACTGCGTCGCACTACTTCATCCACTTCATCCACGAAGGCCCGAGCACCGCGTCCGTTGCGAATCACGAACGAACCCCCTTCGAAGCGACGGTGTCAGGTTCTGCTCACCCCGAGTCACGAGCTCCGGTGACGGATCATCCGTCGCAACGCCGTTCCAGTTCCCACAGCAGGCGTTCGTGGAGGTTCTCGTCGAGGCGGAACAGGCCGCCGTTGGACACGATCCGATGGCTCGTCGAGGGCCGATAGGAGCCGGCGACGAGCTTCCCGCCGCGCACTTCGAACGCGCCGATGATGTCCTCGGGGGGAACGTCTCCCTGCGGCGTGGGCGTCCTGCCGTCGATGATGTAGATCCACCCGTCGCGTTGCCGTCGGACTTCAGCCTCGAAGCCCGGTCCTTCCGGCGCCCACCGCTCGATCACCCGGTGGAGGAACTCGACGAAGACGCGATTCACCCGAATCGATTCGGGAGGTAGTCGTTCCACGATCCCTTCGCCGAGCGTCGGGCTGATCCATTCGCCGAGGATCGCCTCACCGGCCAAGGCGCCCTGTTCGACCACCGACGGGTCCACCAGGCTCACGAACGTGCCGCCCATGGTGAAGTAGAGGTAAGACCCTTCCCCGCTCCGCAGGGTGGGCTGAGTGACCTGTGGTTCGGGGGGAGGAATGCGGCGCCGTGCACCCGGTATCAACGCGCGCCGGAGGCCGCGGACCCCCCGCTTGCCGCGCTCGTCGCCGACCATGGCGAGAGCGTACGGCGTTGCTGTCGACGCGCGGATGGCGCGGAAGTCAGACGCGCCTTGCCTGCGAAGGCGTGGTCGCGCCTACGCAACCCCGAGATTCCCCTCGTTGCGTTCGACGTAGATGCATTCACCCGGGCAGTAGTCGGCCGCTTCAATCACCGAAGTCTCGAGCGATCGCGGAACCTCGGCCGACCCGGGACGCATCTGCAACTTCGGAGTCCCCTCGGGACCAACGCCGGACTCGTCGACCGCTCGGACGAAGCTCCGGAGCGCGTGCCCATCGTCGTGCAGGAAGAAGACCTCGGGACAGATCTCGACGCACTGGGCATCACCAGTGCAGAGATCCTGGTCGATCCACACCTTCATCGATTCAGCGTTCCTCGTCGCTCGAGGCGATCGGCACGTACGGGCCGACCTCACCGCGAAGTCTGACGACGCGACGAAGCTGGGGAGTAGAGCCGAAGGTCCTGGCGAGCGCTGCGCAGCACCTGAGCGTTCCGGGACGTTCGCCTCTAGTGGCGGTCAACCGCTCACGAGATCCTGGACGCGGATTCGACATCAGCCAACGAGGAGAGCGGTGCAGTGGCCGAGACGAGCGAGGACTTCATCTACGTACGTGAGCGGCGGCTGCCCTACGAGACCTTCGACGCGGACAACCACCTGTACGAGAACGAGGACGCGCTCACCAAGTTCCTGCCCAAGAAGTACGACGGGCGTCGATCAGGTACGTCGACGTCGGTGGGCGTACCAAGCTGGCGCTGCGCGACAAGATCAGTCACTACATCCCGAACCCCACCTTCGCGAAGGTGGCGGCGCCCGGGAGCTGGGGCAACACGGCGGAGAACCGCGGGCGTGGCGGTGTCGGTGGGCACACGGGCGTCAAGCCGAAGGCGATGCCGAGCCCCGCAGCGTTCTTCGATCCCGAGCCGCGCCTCGCGCTGATGAAGGACATGGGGATCGACCGCACCTTGCTCTGGCCGACGCTCGCCAGCGTGCTCGAGGAGCGTCTGGCCGACGATCCGGACCTGGTCGTGGTCATCGTCCACGCGCTGAACGAGTGGATGCACGAGCACTGGACCTACGTCTACTCCGACGCGATCTTCTCCACGCCGATCATCAGCCTCGCGGCCGGGTCCGGAGCAGGCACTCGAGGAGCTGCAGTACATCCACGAGCGCGGCGCCAAGATCTTCCTGACCCGCGTGGCGCCGGTGCCGACCTGGAAGGGGCGCAAGTCGTTCGCGCTGCCGGAGTTCGACCCGTTCTGGGCCGAGGTCGAGCGTCTCGACATCGTCGTGGGCATGCACTCCGGGCGACTCGGGCTACACCGCGCTACGTCAACGAGTGGGAGGGCATCGGCACGGAGATGCTGCCCTTCCAGGCGACGGGCTCGCCGGCCTTCCAGGCGATGATGTCGGAGAAGGACGTGGTGCAGGACGCGGTCGCCTCGATCATCGGGCACGGCCTCGCGACGCGCTTCCCGAAGTTGAAGTTCATGCCGGTCGAGTACTGGGCGGGCTGGATCCGCCCGTTCGTCGCAGCGCATCCAGGAGGCCTACGACCGTTCGCCGGTGCTCTTCGACGAGGACCCGTTCGAGGTGTTCAAGCGGAACGTCTACGTGCACATCTTCCACGAGCCCGACCCGCAGGGCCTGCTCGACCTCGGGCCTCCCGGCCGATCGGCTGATGTTCGGCTCCGACTTCCCGCACCCGGAGGGACTCGGCGACCCGCTGGCCTACAGCGAAGTGGTCGAGAACCTCCCGCAGGAGGACCAGGAGCTGATCATGGGCGGCACGTTGGCGAAGGCCCTCGAGGTCGGTGCGTACGCAGCCGCCTCGCCGACCGCCGAGCGCGACGCGGTCGACGTGCTGCCGAGCGCTCCTTGAACCAGAGACCGCCTGAGCGCAACGCGGAACCAAGGAACCCGTTGGTCGGGAAGGACCGACACGGAGCGGAGAGCCTCCAGTTGTCCGCTCGTAGCAAGCGGTACTGAAGCGACGACGACGACGGCGAGCGTGTCGAGCTCGTCGAGTCGGGCGCGGAGGCTCAGCGTCGTCGCGACCTCCGAGCGAACGGCGGGAGTTCGGCGCCTGTCGCTGCTGGAATGTTCGCTCAACGGATCTTCGCCTTGACGAGAGCCGCGCTCGCCTTGCTGAACAGCTGGTTCCCCGCACTCCAGTCGCTGTTCACCTGCCGGAAGCCCGGTCTCCTTTGTCGCGATGGCGGCCTGCGCCGCCGCCACCCACTCCGACGCTGCCTTGGCGTAGAGATCCGCTCCTTGCATCAGGATCTTCCACGTCGCTTTGGGGTATCGGGTCGGCCGAACCATGGCACGCAGGGCCGCCACGTGCTCCAGCTGCCCTTGGCAGATGGACTGCGTTTACGCCATCTCGTACATCTGGTTCGACTTCACCGCGGCGGCCTGATCTTGGACGACCAGTCGTACCTGGTCGTTGACTTGCTGGACGGTCGAGGGCTTCGTCTTCGCTACGGCAGTCCCTGCCACCAACGTCACGCACAACAGCACGAACGCGCGGCAACCCAGAACCGTGCTCATTGACCGCCCACCCAGCCGAATGGAGATGCACGCTGGTTTCGGCCGTACGGCAGGAACGCGTCATCTGTCTCCACGTCGAAGCCGGTCGCGACGATCAGCCGGTGAAGCTCGGAGCGAGCACCACCGGTCGGGGCGCGACGGGGGCAACCCCCAAGACTGGAGTGATGACCACCGAAGGCACACCGGCTGCTCCGTGCGACTCGACCGCACCGTCGGCGATGAAGCTCGAACCACCGCCCGCGCCACCGCCGGGTGGGCCGCCGCCTCCACCTCGAGCCGAGGCCAACACGGTGGTACCGCGGGAGATCACCGACCATCCGCCGCCGCCCCCTCCGCCGAGGGTGGAGTTGCCGCCGTTCGGCCATCCTCCGGAACCGGCGGGTATCGGGAAGGGCGCGGTGATGTCATGGTTGTCATGGCCATCGCTACCGACGTCGATGGTCAACGTCTCGCCCGGCGTGACCGCCACCGTCCCACGAACCCGGTCGCCGGGTTCGCCCGGAGCGTCACCGGGTCCGCCTTGCGCACCTTGCACATCGACGCGGATCTCGGTCACGTCGTCGGGAACGACGTAGAGCTGATCGCGTCCGAAGGGGCAACACAGAGTCAACTTCTGAAAGGTGAAGGTGACCGGAGTGCCGTCCTCAGCGCCGGCGCGTCGTGCGAGCGAGCCCACCACCGCCATGGACAGGACGAGAACCGCTGCGAACGCTGGGCCCAGCGACCGCTCGTACTTCCTGCGCCGAGCCACCGCGAGCAGCTACTTGAACCAGATGCGCTGGTACTCGCGGCTCATCGGGTGGAGGAGCAGGGCGACGAGCGCGATGTCGAACAGGAAGTTGATGATCGCGAGCGACGTGATCACGGCGATACCGAGCACCAGCACGAGGATCAGCACCTGCGCGACCGCACCGACGACCGCGACCGCGTAGCCCCAGCGCTTCTCGTTGGCGATGCCGAAGCCGCCGGCGCCGAGTGCCGCGATGATGAACAGCCCCACCGGTGTGGCGAACCCGCCGAACAGCAGCCCGAAGACCGCGTCGACGTAGCAGAGGATCGTCGCC
Organism: uncultured Actinomycetes bacterium; assembly: GCA_963725775.1. Taxonomy (GTDB): domain Bacteria; phylum Actinomycetota; class Acidimicrobiia; order IMCC26256; family DASPTH01; genus DASUAS01. Next base: position 2,590,083 of record CAVRZT010000001.1, on the reverse strand, counting down.
ATGTAGAGGGTCTGGGGCTGGAACTGATTGACCCACTTCCACTGGTTCACGGCTCCATTGTGGCCGATGACGCCGGTCCGGGGGGGATCGCCGCCCGGGAGCGCAGTTGCCCGCAGGCGGCGGCGATGTCGGTGCCCCGGTTGTGCCGCACCGTCGCCGTCACCCCGTGGGCGCGGACCCGGTCGGCGAACGCCGCGGAGCGACGGCCCGGCCGGCGCGTGCCCGCCGAAGCCTTCGGTCGGATTCAGCGGGATGAGGTTCACGTGGGCCCCACCGACGCCCGGGAACGCGCCCAGCAGGCGTCCCAGCACCTCGGCCTGCACCGGCGAGTCGTTGACCCCCTGGATGCAGGCATACTCGAAGGTGACGCGCCGCCCCTTGGCGCCCGCGAACTCGGCGGCGGCGTCGAGCACCTCGGCGATCGGGTATCGGCGGTTGAGCGGCACCAGCTGCTCGCGTTCGGCGTCGGTCGCCGCGTGCAGCGACACCGCCAGCGTGACCGGGAGTGCCTCGCCGGCCAGCCGGCGGATGGCGGGTGCGACCCCGACGGTGCTGATGGTGATGCGGCGGGCCGAGAGTCCCGACGTCGGTGTGGATGCGCTCGACCGCGGCCCAGGTGTTCTCGTAGTTCGCCAGCGGCTCGCCCATGCCCATGAAGACCACGTTGCTGACGCGTTGGGGCGACGCGTGCGCGGCACGCACCACCTGTTCGACGATCTCCCCGGGATCGAGATGGCGCTCGAACCCGGCCTGACCGGTGGCGCAGAACGTGCAGGCCATCGCGCAGCCCGCCTGCGACGACACGCACACGGTGGCGCGCTCGGGGTAGCGCATGAGCACGGTCTCGATCTGCGCGCCGTCACGCGTGCAAGCCCAGAGCCACTTCGACGTCATCTCGTCGTGGGCGGTGCGCTCGGTCACGGGATCGAGCGCGAGGGGCAGCGCGTCGGTGAGACGTTCGCGCAGCGCGCGGGGGAGGGCGGTGGCGTCCTCCAGCGGGATCTGCTGGCGGTAGAGCGCGTCCCAGACCTGGTCGGCGCGGTAGCGCGGCTCGCCCCATTCGCCGAGCAGGGCGTCGAGCTCGGCGCGAGCGATCCCGTAGCGCGTCGTCACGTGACGTCGAGTCCGTAGGCGCGGTCGGTGCGCGCGGTCGTGAACCCGAGCGAGCGGTACAGGCCGACGGCCGCCTCGTTGGCGGCGTCGACGAACAGCATCCCGACGCGGATGCCGCGTGCCGCCAGCGACGCGAGGCCCTCCGCGGTGAGGGCCCGCCCGAGTCCGCGTCCGTGGCGGCTCGGGTCGGCGCCGATCACGTAGATCTCACCGAGCGCGTCGGGCTCGAGCGGTGGCTTGGGTGGGTGCACCTTGGTCCAGCACGAACCTGCGAGGCCGTCGGCGTCGAACGCAAGGAGAAAGCCCTCGGGATCGAACCACGGCTCCTGCTCGCGGGCGCGCAGCATGTCGACGGTCCAGGCGCCCTGTTCGGGGTGGCCGGCGAAGGCACGGTTGTTCACCTCGACCCAGGCGGCCTCGTCCTGACCGGGCACGAAGGTGCGGACGGTCACGTCGTCGGGCCAACAGGGCGGGTCGGCGAGCGGGAGGGCGACGCGCATCTGCACCAGCTCGCGCTCGAGGGTGAACCCGGCGGCCCGGGCGCGCGCGTCGTCATCGCCGTCGGCACCGTGCACCCAGTAGGTGACGTGGCCGCCGCCCTCCTCGGCGACCAGAACGAGCGCCCGGGTGAGGAGCTGGTCGCGCACGTCCGGGGTTCCGGGTCGCAGGGCCAGCTCGATCGACCATTCACCCGCGTGATGGTGCGCGAGGTGCGCGTACGAGTCGCCGCGGGGGTCGAGGAGGCCGCGGTCGCGACCGTGGGCCGCGTGCATTCCCGTCCAGGCGTCGTCGCCGAGCGGGACGACGCCCGTCACCGCCTCGACGTCGGCGGCGAGGGCACGGATGCGTTCGACGTCGTCGGGTGCAAAGTCACGCAGCACCGGGAACGATTGCACGCGGCGGAGGGTAGCGTCGCGCCGGATCGTCCACCGACAGGAGCAGTGCCATGGAGATCGACGCGTACGAGCCCGGAGTCCCGTCCTGGATCGATCTCGGGAGCCCCGACCCCCAGGGCGCGGCCGACTTCTACGGCGCGCTGTTCGGCTGGGACGCCCCCGAGGGCCCGCCGGAGACCGGTGGGTACCGCGTGGCCATGGTCGGTGATCGTGCGGTCGCCGGCATCGGCCAGGCGCAGAACCCGGGGCCGCCGGTGTGGGCCACGTACATCGCGGTCGAGAGCGCCGACGCCACCGCCGAGAAGGTCACCGCGGCGGGCGGCCAGGTCATCCTTCCGCCGATGGACGTCCTGGATGTCGGGCGCATGGCCGTGTTCACCGACTCGGTGGGCGCGTTCTTCTCGGTGTGGCAGGCGGGCACGCACCCCGGCGCGCAGCTCGTGAACGAGCCGGGCACGTGGTCGTGGAGCGAGCTGCTCACCACCGACCTGGATGCGTCGAAGGCGTTCTACGGCGAGGTCTTCGGGTGGGGTGCCAACACCCAGGGTGCCGGTCCGATGGGTTCGTACACCGAGTGGCAGGTCAACGGCCGGTCGGTGGGCGGGATGATGCTGAAGCCGCCGATGCTGCCCGCCGAGGTCCCACCGTTCTGGGCGGTCTACTTCGCGGTGGCCGACACCGACGCCGCGGTGGCCCGGGTCGTCGAGCTGGGTGGTTCGGTGATGAACCCGCCGATGGACATCGAACCCGGCCGCTTCGCCGTGGTCGCCGATCCCACCGGCGCGGTGTTCAACGTCATCGCGCTCAAAGCCGAACTCGGCGGCTGACTGCCCCACCCCAGCCCCCACCCCAGCCGAAGTTGCGTCGTTCGTACGTGTATGGCACGTCGCAGCGACGCAACCTGGCAGTAGGTTCGGCGGATGGCCCGACCGCGCGGTGCGAGGGCGCGTGCCGACGAGGTGCGGGCGCGTCTCACGCTGGAGTACCCCGCGGCCGAGTGCGCGCTCGTGCACGAGAACGCGTTCCAGCTGCTCGCGGCCACGATCCTCTCGGCGCAGACGACCGACGAGAACGTCAACAAGGTCACGCCCGCGTTGTTCGCCCAGTACCCGACCGCGGCCGATCTCGCCGCCGCCGATCCCGACGACGTCGAGCGGCTCGTGTTCGCGACCGGGTTCTACCGGTCGAAGACCAAGAACTTGCTCGGCATGGCGCGCAAGCTCGAGGACGAGTTCGGTGGTGAGGTGCCGACCGAGCTCGACGATCTGGTGAAGCTCCCCGGCGTCGGCCGCAAGACCGGCAACGTCGTGCGTTCGGTGGCCTTCGACCTCCCTGGCCTGCCCGTCGACACCCACGTCGGCCGATTGGCCCGCCGGCTGAAGCTGACGACCGAGACCGACCCGGTGAAGGCGGAGCTCGACCTCAACGTGCTGGTCCCGCCGGAGGACCGTGGCCGCTTCTCGCTCCGGTTGATCCTGCACGGTCGCCAGGTGTGCTTTGCCCGGAATCCGAACTGCGCGGGGTGCGTGCTGGTCGACATCTGCCCGTCGGCCGATCCGGCCGCTCGCTAGTTGGTGAGCATCCCCGCCGCGCGGTCGAGCGAGCGGACCGCACCCAGCAGCGCCCGTTCGGCCATGTCGAGCTCGCCGGCGATGGCGGAGTCGTCGGTGTCGCGGTAGCGGTCGCCGACCGCGACGACGCGCGTGGTCAATTCCTCGAGCTGCGCGCGCAGGCTGGACAGCTCGGCGAAGTCGGACGACGCGGCCATCGGGGCAGCCTAGGGGCGGGCAAAGCGGGGGGTTCGGGAGGACCCACGGCTTACGATGACCCAACCGTGCTCTCCCGACTCGACCTCCGTGGCTGCACCGACGTCGTTGGCGCGCTTGCGCGCCCCGACGCCGGCGCGGAACCCGGTGACCACGACGCGCTCGCCGCGGTGCGCGCCATCCTCGCCGACGTCCGCGCCCGTGGCGACGCTGCGGTGCGCGAGCTCACGCTCCGGTTCGACGGCTGCGACGTGCCCGACCCGCGGGTCACCGCCGACGACCTCATGGCGGCGCTCGACGCCACGCCCCCCGAGCTGCGCGCTGCGCTCGAGGTCGCGGTCGAGCGCATCCGTGCGTACCACGCACTCCAGGCCGACGCCCTCGAGCCCGCGCTCGACCGCGACGGCGTCTCGCTCCGGGAGCTCGCGATCCCCGTCGGGCGCGCTGGCCTCTACGTGCCCGGTGGGCGCGCCACGTACCCGTCGACGGTGCTGATGACCGCAATCCCCGCGCAGCTCGCGGGGGTCGACGAACTGGTCCTGTGCGTGCCGCCCAGGCCCGACGGGCAGATTCCGCAGCCGACCCTCGCGGCCGCTGCGCTGGTCGGCATCACCGAGGTGTACCGGATCGGGGGCGCGCAGGCGATCGCCGCGCTCGCCTACGGCACGGCCACCATCCGCCCGGTCGACGTGATCGTCGGCCCCGGGAACCGGTACGTCGCCCTCGCCAAGCGCGAGGTCGCCGGCACCGTCGGCATCGAGTCGTTCGCGGGCCCGTCCGAGGTCGTGGTCGTTGCCGACGGCTCGGTCCCGGCCGACTTCGCCGCCGCTGACCTCCTCGCCCAGGCCGAACACGGTCCCGGGGGCGCCGCCGTCCTCGTGGCCTGGGACGCGTCCGTGATCGACGCCACCGTCGAAGCGCTCGAGCGGCTGGTGGCCGACGCCCCCCGCCGCGACGAGATCACCGCCACGCTGGCCACCGGCGGCCGGGCGGTGCTGGTCGACGACGCGGGCGCGGCGCTCGACGCGGTGAACGCCATCGCGCCCGAGCACCTCGAGCTCCTCACGGCCGATCCCGAAGCGCTCCTCCCGCGCGTCCGCAACGCCGGCGCGGTGTTCCTCGGACCGTGGTCACCGGCGGCGCTGGGCGACTACGTCGCGGGCGTCAACCACGTGCTCCCCACCGACCGCAGCGCGCGGTTCGCCAGCGCATTGCGGGTCGACACCTTCCGCAAGCACGTACACGTCGTGCGCGCCACCGAAGACGGCCTCGCCGCGCTCGCGCCCCACGTCGACGCCATCGCCGCGGCCGAGGGTCTCGATGCGCACGCGCGCTCGGTCGACATCCGTCGCGCACTCACCGTCCGGCGGGACGCGTCGTGAACCCGCCGGTGTCACCGCGCGACGACCTGCGTGCGCTCGAGGGGTACCACTCGCCGCAGCTCGACGTGTCGGTGCGGCTCAACACCAACGAGAGCCCTTTTCCGCCGCCGGCCGAGTTCGTCGACCGGTGGGTCGAGGAGCTGCGCACCGCGCCGCTCAACCGGTATCCCGACCGCGGTGCCCGCGCGCTGCGCGACACCCTCGGCGCGCACCTCGGCCAGCCTCCCGAACGGCTCTTCTGCGCCAACGGCTCGAACGAGGTGCTGCAGACCCTGCTCCTGACCTACGGCGGGCCCGGCCGGCGCGCCGCCATGTTCGAACCCACCTATGCCCTGCACTCGCACATCGCCCGCATCACCGGCACCGAGGTGGTGGTGGGGGAGCGGCGCGCCGACTTCTCGATCGATCCGGCCGCGGCGCGCGCGTTGGTCGAGGCGCACTCGCCCACGATCCTGTTCGTCTGCAGCCCCAACAACCCGACCGGCACCGTCGAACCGGCGGCGACCATCGAGGCGCTGCTCGCGCTCGACGGCTTCGACGGACTCGTGGTCGTCGACGAGGCCTACGGCGAGTTCGCGCCCTGGAGCGCGCTCGAGCTCGTGCGTGATGACCGCCCGCTCGTCGTCGTGCGCACGTACTCGAAGGTGTGGTCGATGGCCGCGCTACGGCTCGGGTTCGCGGTCGCGCCGACATGGGTGATCGAAGAGCTCGAGAAGGTCGTGCTCCCGTACCACCTCGCGTCGGCCACCCAGATCGCGGGGCGCCTCGCGCTGGAGCTCAGCCCCGAGATGGACGACCGCGTGCACGTCCTCGTCGCCGAACGGGAGCGCGTCGCCGCGCGGCTCGCCGCCATCGACGGCGTCACGGTGTTCCCGTCGGGCGCCAACTTCCTGCTACTGCGCCCCGACTGCGACGGTCACGCGGTGTGGGAGCGCCTGGTCGACCGTGGCGTCCTCGTGCGTGATTTCTCCCAGTGGCCGCTGCTCGACGGGTGCCTGCGTGTCACCATCGGTACTCCCGACGAGAACGATTCGTTCCTCGACGCGCTCCACGCGTCGCTCCAGGAGGTTGTGGTCTGATGGAGATGCAGCGGAGGCGTGGCCGGAGGCCGGGACGCCGTAGCGGAATCGACCCGATCTGATGTCGCGGAGCTCGGAGCAGCAGCGCACCACGAAGGAGACCACCATCGAGCTCAGGCTCGAGGTCGACGGCAGTGGCCGCGCATCGGCGTCGACCGGCATCCCGTTCTTCGACCACATGCTCGAGCAGTTGGGGAAGCACGGCGGGTTCGATCTCGACATTGTTGCGAGCGGCGACCTCGAGGTCGACCTCCACCACACCGTCGAAGACGTCGGCATCGTGCTGGGCACCGCGCTCAAGGAAGCCCTCGGCGACAAGGCCGGCGTGCGCCGCTTCGCGAACTCGCTCGTCCCGCTCGACGAGGCGCTGGTCCAGGTCGCGCTCGACCTCTCGGGCCGTCCCTTCCTCGTGTACGAGGTCGATCCGGTGGCCGAGTGGATCGGCACCTTCGATCCGCAGCTGGCCGAGGAGTTCTGGCGGGCGTTCGCGTTCGGCGCGGGGATGACGCTCCACATCCGCTCGCTGGCCGGTCGCAACGGTCACCACGTGATCGAGGCCTCGTTCAAGGGCGTGGCCCGGGCGTTGCGCGACGCAGTGAAGATCGAAGGCACCGGTGTGCCGTCGACCAAGGGAACCCTCTGACTCCCGCCGTGGTCGATCTCCTTCCAGCCATCGACCTGCGGGGCGGGCACTGCGTCCGTCTGCGCCAGGGCGACTTCGCCGACGAGACCGTCTACGACGACGACCCGGTGCGTGTCGCGCGCGAATTCGAAGCCGCCGGCGCGCAGTGGATCCACGTCGTGGATCTCGACGCGGCCCGCACGGGTGAGCGCACCCACCTCGACCAGATCCGCCTCATCGTCCGCAGCGTCGCCTGCCGCGTCGAGGTCGGCGGTGGCGTGCGCACGGCCGATGCCGCGTACGAGCTGCTCGAGGCCGGGGTCGAGCGCGTCGTCGTCGGGACCGCCGCGGTCGAACGACCGGCGCTGGTCGAGGAGCTGTGCATCCAGTACCCGGGTCGGGTCGCCGTCGGGCTCGACGCCCGGGGCAACGAGGTGGCGATCCGGGGCTGGCAGCAGGGTTCGGGTGGCGACCTGGTGGAGCTGGCCGAACGCTTCGACGGCATCGGCCTGGCCGCGCTGATCGTCACCGAGATCGGGCGCGACGGCACGCTCGAGGGCCCCGCGTTCGGGCAGCTGGCCGCGGTGCTGGGCGCGAGCTCGGCCCCGCTCATCGCCAGCGGCGGCGTGGGCACGCTCGACGACGTCCGCGCCCTGGCCCGGCTCCGGTCGGGCGACCGGGCGCTTGCAGGGGTCATCGTCGGCCGCGCGATCTACGAGGGCCGCTTCGGGGTCGCCGACGCCCTCGCATCGCTCGACGAGGCCGTGGCCGACTGACGCCGGGCGCGATACGGTCACGGGGACACGCAGCATCATCGACCCGGGGAGACACCGCATGGCGAACGGGAGCGACGTGATCGACGAAGGATTCTTCCGGCGGTACCGAGAATTGCTCGACGCCGAAGACGCCGCGTTCGACGAGCTCGAGCACGCATACGAAGACGGCGACCGCGCCCATTGGGACGAAGACCTTGCGGCGTGGCGTCACGTGGTCGAGAAGCGGTGCGCTTTCCTCGAGAAGCAGGGCCTCGTGCCCGTTGCCACCGCCTAATCGCCGACTCGTGAGTTCGCGGCCAAGCGCTCCACGAACCCACGCGCCGCGTCGACGACGCGGTCGGTGCGGCCCACGAAGAAATGGCTCGCGCCCGCGATCACCTCGACCTCGGTCGCGTTCCACGCCTCGGTCTCCTCGACCACCGACGCGGGCTCGCGGAACTCGTCGTGCTGGCCCAATATCAGTTGCTTCGGGCGCGCGTCGGCGGCGACCGCGCCGAAGTCGGACGCGAAGCGCAGCGGCGGCGCGATCGCCAGCCAGCCCGCGAGACGCGCGTCGTCGGTGGCGAGGGTCATGTCGGCGCCGAACGACCAACCTGCGAGCAGGAGCGGTTCGTTCCCCACGAGTGCGTTCGCGCCCGCGTCGAGCGCCGCCTGCACGTCGAGGAGCTCGCCGCGACCATCGTCGTGCGCGCCCGTGCTCCGCTCGACGCCCCGGAAGTTGAAGCGCAGCGTCGTCACCCCGACGACGGGGAGAGCATCGAACAGCGCCCCGATCACGATCGACCGCATGGTGCCGCCGTACCGCGGGTGGGGGTGGCACAGCACCGTGGCGGCACGCGGGGAGCCGTCAGGAATCGCGAGCTCGGCCTCCAGGCTCAGACCATCGGAGGTCGTGAGCGTCAACGAACGCTTGGGCATCGCGCCATGATGCGTCGGAACGGGATCCGTCGGCCATAATGGTTGCCGTGAGCGGACAGAAACAGCGCACCACCTTCGCCAAGCAGCAGCGTGAACGGGCCCGTATGGAAAAGGCCGCGGAAAAGCGCAAGCGCCGCGAAGAGCGCAAATTGGGTATCGAGGAGCCGGCCGGCGACGACGCCCCCGCTTCCGAGGTGATCGACCCCAACGACCCCTACGCGCTGGCGAAGTACTTCGCGCGCGAGGCCGAGTAGCCCGTCTACTACCCTTCTTGTCGACCGAGGCCGCGTCATTCGGACCGTCCCGGTGCAAACGAAGGAAATACGTTGGCTACAGGCACTGTGAAGTTCTTCAACGCCGAAAAGGGTTTCGGTTTCATCTCGCGCGAAGACGGTGACGACGTGTTCGTCCACTTCTCCGCGATCCAGGGAACGGGCTACCGCTCCCTCGAGGAGGGCCAGCGGGTCGAGTTCGACATCGGCCCGGGCCGTAAGGGTGACGAGGCGCAGAACGTCCGCGCCGTCTGAACCGTTCTTCCTGCTTGCGAGTTCCAGTGGCCGGGCCTTCGGGCCCGGCCACTTCGCGTCTGCCTGCCGGTCACTGCTCGGGGAAGGTCGCCAGGATCGGCTCCGCCTCGGCGCGGAGGTACACCACGGCGTCGGCGATGTCGAGCGAGGCGCCCCGCGCCGCGAGCGTCGCGAGCACCTGCTCGCCGTGTGCCGCGAGCAGCTCGGCATCGGTCAGCGCCATCATGTCGATCGCCCAGTCCATGAGCTTGCGCCGGTCGGCCATGGCGTCGGCCTTTCCGATGAGCACGGCCGCAGGTTCAGGGCACCCGAGCGACGAAAACGCGATGCCGGCGATACAGAAGGACCCGACGATGTTCCAGAGATCACCGAGCTCGAGCTTCAGCTCGGCGGATTCGACGGTCGCCCGGAGGGTCGTCTGCCACTCGCCGCGGCGCGCGGAGATGGTCGCCCGGGCCTCGAGCACCATCGAGACACCCAGCCGATCACCGATCGCGGTACCGACCTCGATCGCTTCGGCGAGGAGCGAGAGCGCCCGTTCAGACTCCTCGATCGGCAGCATTGTCGCGAGGAGTGGAAGCCCGAGCGAGAGTGAAGACGCGATGCCGGCGTCACGGCCGACGCCTACCGCCTCGTCGAAGCACGCGATGGCGACGTCGGGGTCAGCGGTCATGAAGACGCCCCCGAGCGCGATGAGGGCGATCACCAGCTGGTACGGATCGTTGGCCTCCCGGGCGAGCTCGACCCAGGCTTCGGCGTCGCGGCGCGACTCCTCGACGTGCTCGAGGAAGATCGAAAGGACTGCCCGCGCTTGCAGCACCGGCTGGGCAGTGGTGCCCAACCGCGCCTGGGCGCGCTCCGCCGCCGCCGCGAGCGCCTCTGATCGCTCGAAGTGGCCGGCGAAGGTCGCGCTCAACGAGGCGTAGGCGGCGACCTCGACGAAGAGTGGGTGATCGTCACCGTCGGGGATCGTCGCGGCGGAGTCGGCCCACTCTCTCGCCGCTTCGCCGATCGCGGTGCCGGTCACGGTGAAGGGTGCGATCATGCGGAAGGCGTGTTGGGGTGATGGCGTCTCGATCGCCCAGTCGAGCACGGCGCGGAAGTTGTCGGTGTCGCGGACCAGGCGCTGCACCCACGGGATCTGGTCTCGGCTGCGCAGGTGAGGTCCCGCGAGCTCGGCGAGCTCGACGAAGTAGTCGGCGTGTCGGCGCCGGACGGTTGCGCTCTCTCCCGACTCCTGCAGGCGCTCCTGCGCGTACTGGCGGATGCTCTCGAGCAGCCGGTAGCGGATCCCGGCGGCGTCGTCGCCGATGTCGGCCACGACGAGCGACTTGTCGACGAGCTGGCCGAGCACGTCGACCACGTCGAGCAGGTCGAGGTCGTCGCTCGCCAGGACCGCTTCGGCGGCTGCCAGGTCACACGTCCCAGCGAAGACCGAGAGCGCGTTCGAGCGCACGCCGTTCCGGCGGTTCGAGGAGGTCGTACGACCAGTCGATCGTGCCGCGCAGCGTCTGCTGGCGCTCGAGCGCGGCGCGGCTTCCCCGGGTGAGGAGCTTGAACCGTTGATCGAGTCGGGCCACCAGATCGTCGGGTGACAACGACCGCACGCGAGCCGCCGCGAGCTCGATCGCCAGCGGGATGCCGTCGAGTCGTCGGCACAGCACGCCGACCGCGCTCGCGTTGCGGTCGGTCAGCGACGAAATCGTTCCGAGCCGCGTTCGCCCGGTCCGAGAACAGCTGCACCGCGTCGGCCGCTCGCAGCGTGTCGAGATCGGCGCCTTCGGCTGGGATCCCGAGCGACGGCACCGCCACGATCTGCTCGCCGGCGAGCGCCAGACCTTCCCGGCTCGTCGCCAGCACGGTGACGCGTGCGCAACGTCGAGCGATCGCGTCGACAACACGAGCGATCGCGTCGAGGAGGTGCTCACAGTTGTCGAGCAGGAGGAGCAACCGCTTCGGCGCGAGGTACTCGAGGGTCGAGTCCTCGAGGCTCCGGCCGCGATGCGCCTGGACCCGTAGCGTCGCGGCGACCGTGTCCCACGCGGCTTCCGGATCAGTCACCGGCGCGAGCTCGCAGAACCACGCGCCGTCGGGGAACTCGGCGACCACCTCCGCGGCGACCTGCAGCGCCAGCCGCGTCTTGCCGACCCCTCCCACCCCCGTCAACGTCACCAACGGCGACCTGCGCAGCATCTCGGCGAGCGACGACGAGCTGGTCCTCACGGCCGACGAACGTCGTGACTTGGCGCGGCAAGTTCCCCGGCAGCAGGTCGAGCGAGCGCAGCGGCGGGAACTCTCTCCTCAGGCCGGGCGCACAGACCTGGTAGACGCGTTCCACGGTTGCGAGATCGCGCAGCCGGTGCTCGCCCAGATCGGCGAGGTCGACCGCGCCGTCCCGGACGAGCGCACGCTCGTTGCCAACGACACCACGATCTGGCCGCCGTGCGCGACGCTCATCAGGCGAGCAGCGCGGTTCACCTCGCTGCCGTAGTAGTCGTCATCCCGGTATTCCGCTTCGCAGGTGTGGAGGCCCATGCGCACCCGCAACGGTCCCGTTTCGCCGACCGGCTCGGCGCTCAGTCCCTCCTGCATCGCGACCGCAGCATCGAGGGCGCCGTGCGCGGTCGGAAACACGGCGTGGATCCCGTCACCCGTCGTCTTGACCACGCTTCCGCCGTGCTCGACGACCGCGCCGCGCAGGATCGCGTCGTGGCGCGCCAACGCCCCGCCCATCTCATCCGGATGGTCCTGCCAGAGGCGCGTCGAACCCTCGAGGTCCGTGAAGAGGAACGTGACGGTCCCCGACGGCAACTGCGCCATTCCGGGTAAGTCAATCAGACATACCGGATCAGCGTCACCCAGAACGGACGCTCCGAGCGCTCAGCTCTTCACGCCGAACTGGTCGAGGAGGAAGGCGAGCACGAACGCCTCGTCGCGCCACGCGTCGTAGCGGCCCGACGGGCCGGAGTGGCCGGCGCCCATCTCCATCTTCAGCACGATCAGGTGGTCGTCGGTCTTCGTGGTGCGCAGCTTGGCGACCCACTTGGCCGGCTCCCAGTACTGCACCCGCGGGTCGTTCAGGCCGCCGGTCACCAACATCGCCGGGTAGTCCTTGGCCTCGACGTTGTCGTACGGCGAGTACGACTTCATCAGGTCGTAGACCGCGGGATCGTGCACCGGGTCGCCCCACTCCTCCCACTCGGTGATGGTGAGGGGCAGGGACTCGTCGAGGATCGTCGTGAGGCAGTCGACGAACGGCACCTCGGCCACGATGGCGTGGAACAGGTCGGGGCGCAGGTTCGCCACCGCGCCCATCAGCAATCCGCCCGCGCTCCCGCCGCGCGCCGCCAGCAGCTCCGGGCTCGTCCAGCCCTCGGCCACGAGGAAATCGGCGCACGCGATGAAGTCGGTGAACGTGTTCCGCTTGTGCAGCAGCTTGCCGTCGTCGTACCAGCGGCGCCCGAGCTCGCCGCCGCCGCGCACGTGCGCGATCGCGAACACGACGCCGCGGTCGAGCAGGCTCACCCGCGACGCGGAGAAGGTCGGGTCGATCGACACCTCGTACGAGCCGTAGCCGTAGAGCAGCATCGGGCTGGGGGCTTCGCTCCGGAGGTCGCGCCGGTACACGATCGAGATCGGCACCCGGGTGCCGTCGGTGGCGGTCGCCCACGCCCGCCGGCTCTCGTATTGCTCGGGCTCGTACCCGGGCACCGGCTGGCGCTTGACCAGGGTGGCGGTCCGGGTCGCGGGGTCGTAGTCGTAGGCCGACGTCGGCGTCACCAACGACGTGTACTGGTAGCGCACCGAACTCGTGTCGTACTCGGGGTTGCCGCCGAGCCACGCCGAGTACACGGCGTCGGGCATCGCCACCACGTGGTCGTCGGCGACGTCGCCGGCGTCGTCGAGCGCGAGCACACGGAGCCGTTCGACGGCTTCGGCGCGCTCGGACACCACCAGGAAGCCGGCGAACGCATCGACGTCGTCGAGACGGGTGTCGGCACGATGGGGGAGCACGGTCGTCCACGACGCGCGGCCCGGGCGCGTCGACCGGCGTCACCAGCAGCGCGAAGTTGTCGGCACCGTCGGCGTTGCTCAGCACGTAGAGCCGGTCACCGGCGGGGCCGGTGTGGTGCTCGACGTGGTACTCGTGGTCCTGCTCGCGCGGTTCGACGATCGTGGCCGGTGACGTCGGCGTCGTCGGCGTCGACCAGCCACACCTCGCTGGTCACCTTCGACGAAGACGAGATCACGATGAACCGTCCGCTGCGGGTGCGGCCGACGCCGACGTAGAACCGGTCGTCGTCCTCCTGGAACACGAGGACGTCGTCGGCTGCGGGCGTGCCGAGGGTGTGGCGCCAGATCTGCCACGGACGCATGGCGTCGTCGGGACGGGTGTAGAAGAGCGTCGCGTTGTCGTTGGCCCAGGCCACGCCGTAGTAGACGTCGGGCACGACGTCGGCCAGGTCCGTCGGCGCGTCGTCGTCCGCCGTCGCCACGGTCTGGAACGCGAGCTGGTAGCGCTCGCCGCCACTGGTGTCGGTGCTGTACGCGGCGACGGCCTGGTCGGGGCTGACCGCGAGGTCGCCGACCGCGAAGTAGTCGTGGCCGTCGGCGAGCGCGTTCTCGTCGAGCACGACGACCTCGTCGTCGGGCGTGCCCGGTGCGGTCGAGGGGATCGGGGAGCGCGCCGCCGGTGCCCGCGCAGGCCGTCGGCAGTGCACGCCGTACTGGAGCCCCTCGACGGTGCGGGTGAAGTACTCGTAGTCGTCGCGGCGGATGGGTGCGGTGGTGTCGGTCTCCTGCACCCGGGCGACGATCTCGTCGAACAGCTCGGCGCGCAGGGACGCGAGGTGGGCGAGTGCGGCGCGGGTGTAGGCGTTCTCCGCCTCGAGGTGGGCGAGGACCTCGGGGTCGTCGCGGTCGCGTAGCCAGAACCAGGGATCGATGCGCTCGTCGTTCCGGTGCACGAGCCGCGCCGGACGGGCGGGCGCGGCGGGGGGTTGCGGCTCGGACACTGCGGGATTCTGGCAGAATTGCTCGACCCCACCGAATCCGGCGGGCTCCGCGAGAAGGCGCCGAGTACGCTCGAACGCCGATGGAACCCGCCACCGACACCGATCTCCGCCCCTCCGGCGCCACGCCCGCGATCACGCCCATCGTGGCCACCGAGGAGGAGCTGGCGGGTGTCGCGTACAACGCCGACGGCCTCGTCGGCGCCATCGTCCAGGAGGACGGCACCGGCGAGGTGCTGATGTTCGCGTGGATGAACGAGGCCGCGCTGCGCCGGACGCTCGAGACCGGGCGCATGTGGTACTGGAGCCGGAGCCGCCAGGAGTACTGGTGCAAGGGCGAGACCTCGGGCGACCGCCAGTACGTGCGCGAGGCGCGCTACGACTGCGACGTCGACGCGTTGCTGTTCGTGGTCGAGCAGGAGGGCCGGGGCGCCTGCCACACCGGCGAGCGCAGCTGCTTCTTCCGTGCCTTCGGGGGCGGGGCCACGCCCGGCCCCGTCTGATCGAGGGTCCGCCACCGCGGCCGGCTCTCGCGCGACGAGTTCGTCGCGCTCGCCCGCGACCACACCGTCGTGCCCGTCTGGCGCGTCGTGCTCGCCGACCTCGAGACCCCGGTCTCCGCCTTCGTGAAGCTGGCGGGCGCGGCCGAGACCGATCCGTCGGCCTTCCTCCTCGAATCGGTCGAGCACGCCGAGCGGTGGGGTCGCTTCTCGTTCCTCGGACGCGACCCCGCGCTCACACTGGTCGCCCACGGCCAGCGGGTCGAGTTCGACCGGCCGCCACCCCCCGGCGTGCCCACCGACGCCGGCGCTCTCGCCGCGCTCGAGGCACTCCTGCACGCGTACCGGGCTCCCACCATCGCCGAGCTCCCGCCGTTCCATGGCGGCGTCGTCGGGTACCTCGGCTACGACGTCGTGCGCGAGATCGAGCGCCTGCCGAACGTGCCGACCGATCACCTCGGCATGCCCGACGCGGTGCTGTCGGTGACCGGGCACGTCACCGCGTTCGACCACTTCCGTCAGCGCCTCTACCTGATCGAGAACGTGTTCCTGCCCGACGGCGCCGACGACACTGCGGCGTCCGACGCGTACGACGCCGCGTGCACGCGCCTCGACGCGCGGGTCGACGAGCTGTCGCGTCCGCTGGCGTACGTGCCGTCACCGCCACCCGCGGGTGACCTCACCGAGCTGCCCCGCTACACGTCGACCATGCCGGAAGCGGCGTACCACGAAGCGGTCGAGGCGGCGCGGGAGTACATCCTCGCCGGCGACATCTTCCAGGTCGTGCTCGCGCAGCGCTTCGACCTCGACGGCCACTACGACCCGTTCGACGTCTACCGCGTCCTGCGCCAGGTCAACCCGTCGCCGTACATGTACTACGTCCGTCACCCGGAGGCGACGCTGGTGGGGTCGTCACCCGAGCCGATGGTGCAGCTGCTCGACGGCCGCGTGATCAGCCGCCCGATCGCGGGAACGCGTCGCCGCGGCCGCACCGAAGCCGACGACAAGCGCATGGCCGCCGAGCTCTCGGAGCACCCCAAGGAACGCGCCGAGCACGTGATGCTCGTCGACCTCGCGCGCAACGACGTCGGCCGGGTCGTGAAGTTCGGGACCGAGCGGATGGAAGAGCTGATGGTCCTGGAGCGTTACTCCCATGTGATGCACCTCACCAGCCAGGTCGCCGGCGACCTTCGCGACGACGCCAACGCCGTCGACGTGCTGCGCGCCACCTTTCCCGCGGGCACGGTGAGCGGCGCCCCCAAGGTGCGGGCGATGGAGATCATCGACGAGCTCGAACCCGTCGAAGCGCGGTGCCTACGCCGGCGTGGTCGGCTACGTCGACTTCTCCGGCAACCTCGACACCGCCATCGCCATCCGCACGATGGTGTGGCGTGACGGTCACGCCAGCGTGCAGGCCGGCGCCGGCATCGTCGCCGACTCCGATCCCCGCCGACGAAGACCTCGAGTGCCACAACAAGGCGCGCGCGTTGCTCACCGCGGCAGCTGCCGCCCGCCGGCTCGCGCCGCTCGCCAACCCGGGGGCGCCGGCGTGAGCGTCACCGACGACCTCGCCGCGCTGCGCGCCGGTGACGCGTGGGTCGACCGCTCCGACCGCGGGTTCGTCACCGTCACCGGGCCCGACGCGTTCTCGTTCCTCCAGGCGCTGATCTCGGCCGACCTCGACGTCGTCACCGACGGCGACGCCGTGCACAGCCTCCTGCTCACACCCCAGGGCAAGCTCGACGTCGACTTCCGCCTGCTGCGGGTGGGCGACGACGCGTGGCTCGACTGCGACCCGGGGCTCGGTGCGCAGCTCGCGGCATCGCTCAACCGGTTCAAGATCCGGGTCGAGGTCGACGTCGACGACCGCAGCGACGAGTTCGGGGTGCTGTCGCGGGTCGGGCCGCTCGGCATCGACGTTCCCGACGGTGTGCACGCGGTCGCGACCGCGTGGGGCACCGACCTGATCGGTCCGCGCGACGCGTTGCCGGCGATCGAGTCCGTCGTCGCGCCGGAGGCGTTCGACGCGTGGCGCATCGAACAGGGGATCCCGGTGCAACCGGTCGACCTCGACGAGTCCACCATCCCCCAGGAGGCGTTCCTCGAGCTCGACGCGGTCTCCTTCACCAAGGGGTGCTTCCTGGGTCAGGAGCTGGTGTGCCGCATCGACAGCCGCGGCCACGTGAACCGGTTCCTCCGGCGCTTCACCGACATCGAGGGCGACTGGCCGGTCCGCGGCGCGGAGGTCGTCGTCGACGGCAAGGTCGTCGGTGCGCTCACGAGCGTGGCGTCGGCGGCGCTGCCGACGGGCGCGCTCGGCTACGTGCGCCGTGAAGTCGAGCCGCCGACCGTAGCCGAGCTTCGGTGGGACGGCGGCACTGCGCGCGCAGTCGTCGACCTCCTCAACTGACGGCCCTCACTGACGGCCCTCAACTGATCGCGGCGGGGAACGTCACCACGAAGCGGGTGCCGACGCTCTCGACCGGTTCGACGTGCGCGTCCCCGCCCATCGCGAGCGCGAGCTCCCGCACGATGGCCAGCCCGATGCCCGTGCCCAACGTGCGGCCGGGCACCGTGCGCGACGTGTAGAGCCGTTCGAACACGTGGGGGAGATCGGCCGGTGCGATCCCGGGACCGTCGTCGTCGACGTGGAGCTCGACGGTGTCGCCGGTGGTTGCCAGGCCGACGGTCACCCGGCTGGTCGCGAACTTCAACGCGTTCTCGACCAGGTTGGCGACGATCTGCGCCAACCGCTGCGCGTCGGCGACCACCACGACCGGCTCGTCGCCGACCATCGCGAGCTCGACGCCGATCTCGGCCGCCGCGGGTTGGAACGCCTCGACCGCGTCGCTGACCACGGGGTGGGCGTCGATCGGCGCGGGATGGAGCGAGAACTGGTGCGCGTCGAGCCGGGCGAGGTCGAGGAGATCGGCGACCAGACGCTCGAGCCGCCGGGATTCCGACGAGATGACGTCGGCGGCCCGGATGCGTGCGTCCATCCCCTCGACGGTGCCGTCGGCGATCGCCTCGGCGTAGCCGCGGATCGATGTCAGCGGTGTGCGCAGGTCGTGCGACACGCTCAGGAGGAACGCGCGCTCGTGGCCCCGGGCGACGTCGAGGTCGTTCGCCATCGCGTTGATCGCGTTGGCCAGGCTGCCGAGCTCGTCGTCGCGTACGTGGGTGGCGTCGACCCGGGCCGAGAGGTCGCCGCCGGCGATCGAGCGGGCGGTCGTCTCCATCGCCGCAAGTGGGCGCGTCAGGCGGCGGGCCAGGTACGCGGCGACGAGCGCAGCGATGCCGAGGGCGATGGCGGCGGCGCCGAGCACCGCGAGGCCACTGCCGCCGAACGGACGCGTGTTGACGTCCTCCGCCAGCACGAGCACGGGCGTGACGTCGCCGACCGCGGCGAGCGGTTGCGCCACGAACACCGTGTTGTCGTCGCGGCCGTTCTGGGTGGAACCGTCGAGCAGCGCCTTGGTGTCGAGGTCGTCGATGGTTACGCCCGGGGGGAGCGTGGGCGTGTCACCGGCGGTGCCGAGGAGGCGCCCGAGCACCTCCTGCACGTTTCCGTCGGCGTCGACCGCGACGACGGCCCCGTTCGACGCCGCGCAACGTGGTGTTCACGAGGTCGCGGATGCGACGGATCTGGCGGCGTCCGGCGACGGTGCCGGTCGCGGCCTTCGCCGCAGGGAGCTGCCGGATGAGCGTGTCGAACTCGGGTGCGACGACCGCGGCACGGTCCTGTACGTCGTGACGAGCGGTCGTGACCTCGGAACGACGGGCGAGGCCAGCGGTGACGGCCGCGGTGAGGACGAGCACCCCGAGGGCGATTGCCATCATCGCGACGAGCAGCCGCGTGCGCAGTCGCTGTCGGGGCCGGGTCACGACGCGGGCGCCGGCCTCGGTGACTCGAGTCGGTAGCCGACGCCGCGCACGGTGGTGATGACGACGGAATCGCCGAGCTTCTTGCGGACCTGCGCGATGTGCACGTCGACGGTGCGCGCGTCGCCGTACCAGTCGTAGCCCCACACACCGTCGAGGATCTGCTGGCGCGACAGCGCGAGCCCGGGCCGCTCGGCGAGGAAGCGCAGGAGGTCGAACTCCTTGGTGGTGAAGTCGACCGGCGCGTCGTCGATCAGCACCTCGCGTCGCCCGCAGTCGACGGTGACCGACCCGGCCTGCACGACCTCGGGTGCGGCGCCGCCATCGACCCGGCGCAGCACCGCCTTGACCCGAGCCACCAGCTCGGCGGGCGAGAACGGCTTGGTGAGGTAGTCGTCGCCGCCGAGCTCGAGGCCGAGCACGCGGTCGACCTCGCCGTCGCGCGCGGTGAGGAAGATCACCGGGATCTGCGACGTCTGGCGCAGGCGCCGGCACACCTCCAACCCGTCGATGTCGGGGAGGCCGACGTCGAGGACCACGAGCCGGGGATGGTGCGTGCGGATCGCCTCGAGCCCCGCCTCACCCGACGCCACCTTGAGCACCCGGAACCCGTCGCGGGCCAGGTACAGGTCGACGAGGTCGGCGATGTTGGGCTCGTCGTCGACCACGACGATGGTTCCCCGTTCCATGGCGGCAATCGTCGCACGTCGGCGGCCGCGAACGTGTGAGGGGACTGTGAGCGGGACGTGAAGCCGTAGAATCGTGGCCGTGACGGTGCTCGACGAGATCCTCGCGACCAAGCGCGACGAGGTCACGATGCTGCACCGGCCGCAGGTGCGCGACCTGCTGCGTGCGCAAGCACTCGCGGCGCCACCGGCCCGCGACTTCACGGGTGCGTTGCGGCCCGCCGCGGGCACCATCGGTGTGATCGCCGAGATCAAGCGTCGTTCGCCGTCGAAGGGCGACCTCGCCCCCGACCTCGACCCCGCGCTCACCGCCAAGGCCTACGCCGCCGGCGGCGCGTCGTGCCTGTCGGTGCTCACCGACCAGCTCTACTTCGGGGGCACCATCGACGACCTCGACGCCGCGCGCGGCGCATGCGAGCTCCCGGTGCTGCGCAAGGACTTCACCATCGACGAGGTCCAGGTCTACGAGACGCGCGCCATCGGCGCCGACGCGATCCTGCTGATCGTCGCTGCGCTGCCCGACGACACGTTGCTGCGCGACCTGCACGACCTCGCGGTCGGGCTCGGGCTCGCGGTGCTGGTCGAGAGCCACGACGACGCCGAGCTCGAACGCGCGCTGTCGATCGGTGCGGGCCTCGTCGGGGTGAACGCGCGCAACCTGGGCACGTTCGCCGAGGACCTCACGGTCGGCGAGCAGCTCGCGGCGCGGGTCCCGCCCGACGTGACCGCGATCGCCGAAAGCGCCATCCGGTCGGTCGACGACGCCACCCGCATGGCCGCGGCAGGATTCGACGCCGTGCTGGTGGGGGAGATGCTGGTGAAGTCGCCCGATCCGACCGCGGCCGTCCGCGGCCTGGCGGCCGTCGCTCGCTCCTCGCGCTGACCGGACGCCGTCTCCGCTCCAGCGGATAGCGTCAGCGGGTTGCCGTGAGAGGAGTCCGGTGGATCTCGAACTGTCCGACGACCAGGAGCTGTTCCGCGAGACGACGGTGCGCTTCATCGACGCGCGCTGTCCGATCCCGCGGGTGCGGGAGCTGGCCGACACGCCCGTCGCCCACGATCCCGCGCTGCTCGGCGAAGCCGGGGAGCTGGGCTGGTTCGCCCTGTTCGTGCCCGAGGAGCACGGCGGCGGCAGCGTGTCGGGATCGCCGCTGCGCGACGCGGTCATCGTCGCCGAGGAGCGCGGACGCTTCGTGCAGCCCGGCCCGTTCGTGGCCACCAACGTGGTCGCGTTCGCGCTCGCCCGCGACGGCAGCGCCGAGCAGCAGGCGGCCTACCTCCCCGGATCTCGCGTCCGCAGCGCGCACCGCGTCGTGGGCCATCAGCGACCGCAGCGGGGCGCCGGAAGCCGGCGCAGTGCAGGCGCCACCGCGTCCGGCGACGGCTACGTGCTCGACCGGGGTCGCGGGGTTGGTGCCCGAGGGTGCGAGCGCCGACGTCGTCCTCGTCAGTGCGGCCGACGGCGACGGGGTCACGCAGTTCGTGGTCGACGCCGGCACGCCGGGCGTCGACCGTCGTCCCGCTCGACGGGCTCGACCTCACCCGGCGCTTCGTCGACGTGCGCTTCGACGACGTCGTCGTGCCCGCGGGTGCGGTGCTCGGTGCGGCGGGCGGTGCCCAGACGAGCGTCGACGCCCAGATCGACGTGGCGGTCGCGCTCACGGTCGCCGAGTCGGTCGGCGCGATGGCGCGACTGGTCGAGATCACGGTCGAGTACGCCAAGGCCCGCATCGCGTTCGGCCGCCCGATCGGCTCGTTCCAGGCGCTGAAGCACATCCTCGCCGACGTCAGCTTCTGGGCCGAGCTCAGCACCGCCGGCGCGACTGCCGCCGCGCAGGCCGTCGCCGACGATCGCCCGACCGCGTCGGAGATCGCCAGCATCGCCAAGGCCTACGTGGGCGACGCGGGCACCCAGGTCGCGCAGATGTGCCTCCAGGCCCACGGCGGCATCGGGTTCACGTGGGAGCACGATCTGCACTTCTACCTGCGCCGGCTGGCCGCCGACCGCGTGCTCTACGGGGATCCGGAGTGGCACCGCGAGCGCATCTGCCGGATCCACGGGCTGTAGGCGAAGGAGGAACGATGACCGCCACGACCACCGACACCATCTCCGTCGACGACTTCCGCGCGCAGGCGCGCGCATGGCTCGCCGCCAACCTCGAGCGCAAGACGGCCGAGGCCATCGCCGCCGCCGGATCGCTGCGCGGCCTGCACGAGTTCACCAAGGAGCAGATCGACGCCGAGCGCCCGAAGCAGAAGCGGCTCTACGAGGCCGGGTACGCGGGCATCACCTGGCCGAAGGAGTTCGGTGGCCAGGGGTTGTCGTCCCTGCACGAACGTGCCTTCTCGGAGGAGGCGGCGGCGTACGAGCTCCCGAACTTCGGCATCGCCGGGGGCACCACGTTCGGCGTGTGCGCGCAGGTGATGCTCGCCCACGCATCCGACGACTTCAACCGCCACCACCTGCCGCGGATCCTGGCCGGTGACGAGCTCTGGTGCCAGTTCTTCTCCGAGCCGGTCGCCGGGTCCGACCTCGCGGGCGTGCAGACGCGCGCCACGCGCGACGGCGACTCGTGGGTCATCAACGGTGCCAAGGTGTGGAGCTCGTGGGCGCACCTCGCCGACTACGGACTCTGCCTGGTCCGCACGAACTGGAACGTGCCCAAGCACCGCGGGCTCACGTGGTTCGGCGTCCCGGTCGACGCCGACGGCGTGACCCTGCGGGTGATCCGCCTGATCAACGGCGGCGCCGACTTCTGCGAGGAGTTCTTCGACGACGTCGTGGTGCCCGACGACGACCGCATCGGTGACGTCGATCAGGGGTGGACGGTGGCGCGCACCATGCTCGTGTTCGAGCGAGGTGTCCGGGCCGAGGAGCGGCCCGATGCCCCGGCCGAGCCGGGGGCGCTCGCGCCCGATCTGGTCGACGTGGCCGTGGCCGTGGGGCGCACCGACGACCCCGTGGCCCGGCAACTCGTCGCCCGGGGCCACAGCCTCGACTTCCTGTACGAGGTCCTGGGCCGGCGCCTCTCGCTCCGGATGAAGCAGTCGGGGTCCGACGCCGGCGTGGCCGCGTACGGCGCCCTCGCCCACGGGGTGTTCGACTCCGAGCGGGCCCTGATCGGCATGGAGCTGGCACGTGGTGGCGCGATCGCGTGGGGCGAGGCCGAGGGCGTTGGAGCGTCGACCGCGCTCACGTTCCTCAACGGGCGGATCAACTCGATCGCCGGTGGCACCGACCAGATGCAGCGCAATGCCATCAGCGAGCAGGTGCTCGGGCTGCCGCGCGAACCGAGCTTCGAACGCGACAAACCGTTCGACCAGGTGTTGCGCGACGCGCAACATTGGGACGGCCGCATCTGAGGCGTCGAGGGGAGACGAGCATGAGCAGGTTCCTGCTGTCGGAGGACGCGATCCCGAGCGCGTGGTTCAACGTGCTCCCGGTGATGCCCGAGCCGTTGCAGCCGCCGTTGCATCCCGGTACGAAGGAGCCGATCGGGCCCGACGACCTCGCGCCGTTGTTCCCGATGGCGCTGATCGCGCAGGAGGTGTCGGCCGAACCATGGATCGACGTCCCGGGCGAGGTGCTCGACATCCTGAAGCTGTGGCGACCGACTCCGCTGGTGCGCGCCGAGCGGCTCGAGCGCGCGCTGGGCACCCCGGCCCGCATCTACTTCAAGGACGAGTCGGTGTCGCCGGCGGGGTCGCACAAGACGAACACGTCGGTGCCGCAGGCGTTCTACAACCAGGCCGAAGGGACGACCCGCCTCGCCACCGAGACCGGCGCCGGACAGTGGGGCAGCGCGTTGTCGTTCGCCTGCTCGCAGTTCGACCTCGAATGCAAGGTGTACATGGTGCGGGCGTCGTACGAGCAGAAGCCCTACCGCCGCATCCTCATGGAGACGTGGGGCGCGTCGGTCGTGCCGTCACCGGTCGACGATGTCGACAACCCCGGTTCGCTCGGCCTCGCTATCAGCGATGCCGTTGCCGACGCCGCCTCGCGCGACGACACGCACTACTCACTCGGTTCGGTGCTCAACCACGTGCTGCTGCACCAGACCGTGATCGGGCTCGAGGCCAAGGAGCAGCTCGCGCTGGCCGGTGAGGAGCGGCCCGACGTCGTGATCGGCAGCTGCGGCGGCGGGTCGAACCTCGGCGGCATCGCGTTGCCGTTCGTGCCCGACGCCGACGTGCGCATGGTCGCGGTCGAACCGTCGTCGTGCCCGACGCTCACCGAAGGCTCGTTCGACTACGACTTCGGCGACACCGCGGGGATGACCCCGTTGCTCCCGATGTACACGCTCGGCCACGACTTCGTGCCGCCGTCGATCCATGCCGGTGGCCTGCGCTACCACGGCGACTCGCCGATCATCTCGAGCCTGGTGCGCTGCGGACGCATGGAGGCGGTGGCCTATCCGCAGGGCAAGACGTTCGAGGCCGCGGTCCAGTTCGCCAAGGCCGAGGGGAAGATCCCTGCGCCCGAGACCGGCCACGCCATCCGTGCGGTCATCGACGAGGCCCTCGCGGCGAAGGAGTCCGGCGAGGAGCGCGCCATCCTCTTCAACTACTCCGGCCACGGCTTCCTCGACCTCTCCGCCTACGACGACTACCTCAACGGCCGCCTCATCGACGCCTGATCCCGCGGTCGCTCACTGCGAGCCGGGATACCCGACTCGCGGCCGTTCGCTCCCTGGCGAGTGCCCTCCGCTCGCGACGCTCGTCTCCGGCCGCCGCTTCTGCACGAGACGGACGGCGAGGAACGCGAGGATCACGTAGGCCCAGCCGAGCAGGATGTCGAACACGAAGTGGTCGGCGGTGTACACGAGGGTGAACGCCATCGCGAGCGCGTACGCGACCAACGCGGCGCGCCAACGCCCGGCGACGGGCCAGAAGAACACGAGCAGCAGGAACGGCCACGCCGCGTGGAGTGAGGGCAGCGCGCCCACCGGGAACGCGTACCTGCTCTTCTCCCCGAACACGGCCGCGACGTCGGACAGCCCGAGCTCGAGCCACAACGACCGCACGATGCGCACGGTGTGGGGCATGTCGCCGCGTCGGCTCGCCAGCCACGGCGGGATCGCCGGGTAGACCACGTAGGTGATGAATCCCGCGAACGTGACCGTCAGGAACAGCACGCGGAGGCGCCGGAACATCGGGTAGGCGCGCACCCAGAGCACGATCGCCACGGTCAGCGTGACGACGAAGTGGCTGAGGTAGACGAGCCACGCCAGGTAGTCGTACCAGCGAGGATCGCCCGGGGTCCACAGCTCACGTTGCAGCCGGACAGTTGGAGCAGTGCCGCCGAAGACCCACTCGTCGAACGCGAGCTGCGGATCGACGTGCGCGTTGGGCGTGAGGGTGGTCGCGAGCGAGTGCAAGACCAGGTACGCGACGAGGATGAGGACGAGGGGGAACCAGTCGCGGACGCCCCGTTGCCATCCGCGCTCGGCGATGCTCATCAGGGCGCGAATGTACGCGGGTGACGAGAACGAGTCCGGTACCCTCGGGCGCGGTATGTGGATCAAGATCTGCGGCGTCACCAACGAGGAGGACGCGTTGTTGGCCGTCGCCCTCGGCGCCGACGCGCTCGGCTTCGTGTTCGCACCGGGGAGCCCGCGTCAGGTCGTCCAGGAGACCGTCGCCGAGATCCTGCACCGGCTCCCGGGCGGCGTGATCACCGTCGGCGTGTTCCGCGACGAGACCAAGGAGCGCGTCGTCGAGCTGGTGAACACCCTCGGGCTGAGCGGCGCGCAGCTCCACGGCCGGGAGCCGCTGTCCGACGTCCGGTGGATCCGCAAGCGGGTGCCGTTCGTGATCCAGGGCTTCGCCGCCGGCGATCCCGCGCTCGCGGCCGTGGGCAACGGCCCGGTCGACATCGTGCTGGTCGACGCCGACTCCCCGGGGTCGGGCACCGCGTTCGACTGGGCCCTGGCCGACGCCGTGCCCCCGGGGGTGCGCCTGCTCCTCGCCGGCGGCCTCAACGGCGAGAACGTCGCCCAGGCGATCCGGCGCGTGCGGCCGTGGGGTGTCGACGTCGCCACCGGCGTCGAGACCACGCCCGGTTCGGGGCGCAAGGACGCCCGCAAGCTCCGTCGCTTCATCGACGAGGCCCGGGCCGCGGGGGAGCAGCTCGGCGGCGACGGCTGGGCGCCCGACCCCGATGCGGCGCCGTACGACTGGATGGCCGACGGCGCGTGACTCGTAGCATGACCCGATGACCGCACCCGCCCGGGGGGAACCCGTGCGCCTCGATCCGCCGGGGCCCGAGCCCGTCGGCCTCGGCCGCTTCGGCGAGTTCGGCGGCCGCTTCGTCCCCGAGACGCTGGTCCCGGCGCTGATCGAGCTCGAGGACGAGTTCCGCACCGCGTGGTCGTCGGATCCGTTCCGCGACGAGCTCTCCGAGCTGCTGCGCTCGTACGCGGGCCGCCCGACGCCGGTCACCGAGTGCCACCGCCTGTCGGAGCGCCTCGGGCTGCGGGTACTGCTCAAGCGCGAGGACCTGACCCACACCGGGTCGCACAAGATCAACAACGTGCTCGGTCAGGCGCTGCTCACCCGCCGGATGGGCAAGCAACGGGTCATCGCGGAGACGGGCGCCGGTCAGCACGGTGTCGCCACCGCCACCGCCGCTGCGCTGTTCGGTCTCGACTGCCTCGTGTTCATGGGTGCGGTCGACGTCGAACGCCAGGCGCTGAACGTGTTCCGCATGAAGCTCCTCGGCGCCGACGTCGTGCCCGTCACCGGTGGGAGCGCGACGCTCAAGGACGCGATCAACGAAGCACTGCGCGACTGGGTGGCCACGGTCGAGTCCACGCACTACTGCATCGGGTCGGTCGTCGGCCCGCACCCGTACCCGTGGATGGTGCGCGAGTTCCAGCGGGTCATCGGCGACGAAGCCCGGGAGCAGTGCCGCGCCATCCTCGGCGGTGACGATCCCGAGCTCGTGGTTGCGTGCGTCGGCGGCGGGTCGAACGCGATGGGCACGTTCGCGGGGTTCGTCGACACCGCGGCCGATCTGGTCGGTGTGGAGGCCGGCGGCCTCGGGCTCGAGTCGGGTCAGCACGGCGCGTCGGTGAGCCGGGGCGTTCCCGGGGTGCTGCACGGCGCCCGGTCCCTCTTCCTGCAGGACGAAGACGGCCAGATCATCGAGACGCACTCGATCAGCGCCGGGCTCGACTACCCGGGGGTGGGTCCGGAGCACGCGCAGCTCGCCGCCGCCGGGCGCGCCCGCTACGAGTACGCGACCGACGACGAAGCGGTCGCCGGCTTCCAGCTGCTGTCGGTCACCGAGGGCATCGTGCCCGCGCTCGAACCGGCGCACGCGATCGGCTGGCTCGCCCGCGAAGCGGGGCGGTCGGTGCCGAGCGGCACCACCGTGCTCGTGACCCTCTCGGGACGGGGCGACAAGGACGCCGCCCAGATCGCCGAGCGCCTCACCGGCGAGCGCCTGTGAACGGGAACGGCGCGTGACCCTCGAATCACACCTGCGCGCCCGGCGCGAGTCGGGCGCCAAGCTCCTCGTGCCCTACGTCACCGGCGGACTCGGGTCCGGCTGGCTCGACATCGTGCGGGGGATCGCGGCCGCTGGTGCCGACGCCATCGAGATCGGCATCCCGTTCTCCGACCCGGTGATGGACGGCCTCACCATCCAGGAGGCGTCGCGGCGCGCCCTCGACCTCGGCGCGACCCCGTCGAACGTGATCAGCGACGCGGCCAAGCTCGACATCGACGTCCCGCTGGTGGTGATGACCTACACGAACCCGGTCGGCCACATGGGCTACCGCCGCTTCGCCGCCGCGCTGCACGACGCGAACATCGCCGCCGCGATCCTGCCCGACCTCCCGCTCGACGAGCTCGACGGCTGGGCCGACGCTGCCGACGCCCACGGAGTCGAAACGGTGCTCCTCGCCGCACCCACCACGCCCGACGACCGGCTCGTCGCCATCTGCGCGCGGTCGCGCGGGTTCGTCTACGGCGTGTCGCTGATGGGTGTCACCGGTGAACGCGCCGCGCTGGCCACGCAGGCCGCCGAGATGGGTCGGCGGCTCAAGGCCGTCACCGACAAGCCGGTGCTCCTCGGGATCGGGATCTCCAACGCCGACCAGGCCGTCGAGGCGTCGCGCTACGGCGACGGCGTCATCGTCGGGAGCGCGCTGATGGCGCGCGTGTTGAAGGGCGGTGGCGCCGAGGCCGCGCAGGAGTTCGTCGGCGAGCTGCGCGCCGCGCTCGACCGGGCCTGACTCCACCGTGATCAAGTACCTCGGGTCGAAGCGCCGCCTGGTGCCGGTGCTGGCGCGCCTGTGCGAAGCCGCCGACGCCCGCACCGCGCTCGACCTGTTCACCGGCACCACGCGTGTCGCGCAGGCGTTCAAGCAGGCCGGCGCGACCGTCACTGCGGTCGACACCGCGCGCTACTCGGAGGTCTTCGCGCGGACGTACGTCGCCGCCGACGCCGATCGCGTCGATCGCCGCGCGCTCGCCGACGCGGTCGACGCCCTCAACGCGCTGCCGGGCGAGCCGGGCTACTTCACCGACACCTTCTGTGTGCAGTCACGGTTCTTCCAGCCGGAGAACGGCGCGCGCGTCGACGCGGTGCGTGACGCCATCGAGCGCGAACACGCGGGCAGCGCGCTCCACCCGATCCTGCTGACCAGCCTGGTCGAGGCGGCCGACCGCGTCGATTCCACCGCCGGGGTGCAGATGGCCTACGTGAAGCAGTGGGCGCCCCGTTCGTACCAACCGCTCACGCTCCGGGTGCCCGAGCTGCTGCCGGGCGTCGGCACCGCGGTCCGCGCCGATGCGCTCGACGCCGTGCACACGCTGGCGCCGTGCGACCTCGCCTACCTCGACCCGCCCTACAACCAGCACCGCTACTTCACGAACTACCACGTGTGGGAGACACTGGTCGCGTGGGACGCGCCCGAGCACTACGGCGTGGCGTGCAAGCGCATCGACGCGCGCGACGACTCCACCAAGAGCCGCTTCAACCAGCGCCGGGCGATGCCCGAAGCGCTTCGGCAGGTGATCGCCGAGGTGCGCGCGCGGATCGTCGTGGTGTCGTACAACGACGAGTCGTGGGTCACGATCGACGAGCTGCGCGAGTGGTGTTCGGTCCACGGCCACGTCGAGGTGCTGAGCTTCGATTCGCGCCGCTACGTCGGCGCGCAGATCGGGATCCACAATCCGAAGGGGGAGCGAGTGGGCAGGGTGTCGCACGTCCGGAACCAGGAGTACGTGGTGGTCGCCGGCGACCGCGCCGACGTCGCCCGGCTGGTCGACGCGACCGGGGAGGTCGACGGTCCGTGCCTGAGTTCGAGAAGGTCGACGACTGCGATCTCTGCGAGGCGGCCCGCATCACGCCCTGGTTCCACGAGGACGACATCTGCTGGATCGCGGAGTGCGAGATCTGTTACGTGCCGATGGTCGTGTGGCGGTTCCACGGCACCGAACCGCCACGCGACCACCTCGAGCACATGCACGGACAACTGGGGCGCGTGGCCGGGGAGACGCTCACCGTCGAGCACTACGTCGACGACAACATGCGCAACATCCCCGACCACTATCACGCCCACGCGCGTCCGAAGGGGGGCTTCTTCGGACACGGCTTCAGGCGTCAGTAGCGTCGACTACGACGCCGTGCCGCCTTTCTGGGTGAACAACGCGCCCTCCATGCCCATTTCGATCTCGAAGCTCGCCGTCGCCTTGCCGCTGATGTCCTTGGTGCCCTTGGCGTTGACCTTCCCGTCGAGCGTGACCGGCTTGGTGGTCTTCGCGACGCCGGGGCCACACCGGCCAGGCCGACCGCCAGGACCGAGACGGCGACGAGGATGGCGAGCTTGCGCATGGCTGCTCCGATCGGTTGCGTTGCACGGGAGTACGGACGGGGAGCGCCCGGAGATTGCGCGCCGCTAGCGTGGCCCGCGACCGGGCAATCCCTCGGACGGCAGGAGACGTACAACCACAGTGTGGACAGTTTCCGACGATGCGCTCGTGGCCGGT
Source organism: uncultured Actinomycetes bacterium (assembly GCA_963725775.1). Taxonomy (GTDB): domain Bacteria; phylum Actinomycetota; class Acidimicrobiia; order IMCC26256; family DASPTH01; genus DASUAS01. The sequence continues at coordinate 2,560,925 of CAVRZT010000001.1, read as the reverse complement.
CTGGCGGCCGGCGACCAGGATGCGGCGTCGGCGTTCGTACGGCGGTTCCAGCGGCGGGTGTACGGCCTCGCGAAGACGATCATCGTCGACGACCGCGCCGCGGAGGACATCGCCCAGGAGGCGTTCGTACGGGCCTGGAAGCACGCCGGCGGCCTACGACCCGCGTCGGGGGAGCGTGGTCGGCTGGTTGCTGACGATCACCCGCAACCTGGCGATCGACGCGGTGCGCGTCCGGCGGCCGGTGGCGTTCGACCCGGAGGCGCTCCTGGGGCTCGACCAGGCGTCGGGCGACCGCGATCCGGCCGAGCTCGCGCAGTTGTCGAGCGACACCGTCCGGCTCCGACACGCCTTGGCCAAGTTGCCCGAGGAGCAGCGGCGGGCCATCGTGCTGGCGGGCCTGCTCGGGTACACGGCCCGCGAGGTGGGCGAGATCGAGGACATCCCGCTCGGTACGGCCAAGACGCGCATCCGCACCGCGCTGATCCGACTGCGTGCGACCCTGGTGACCGAGGAGCGCACTGAATGAGCGCGCTCACGTGCGCCGAGGTACGCGAGCTGGCGCCCGAGCTCGCGCTCGGGATCCTCGGGGGTGCCGAACGGGCGGAGGTCGTCCTCCACGTCAACGGGTGCGCCCGCTGCCAGGCGTACGTCGCCGAGCTCACCGAAGCGGCCGACGTGCTCCCGCAGCTCGTTCCCGAGGCCGAGCCGCCGGTCGGGTTCGAGGCCCGCACGCTGCGCCGGTTCGGCGACGAGACCCGCCGGTCGCGCCGGCGGTGGATCGCGTCGATCGCGGCGGTCGCCGCGGCGGTCGCGATCTTCAGCATCACCGTCGTCCGGGTGGTCGAAGCCGGTGACGACACCACGACCGCGGCACGCGCCAGCGCGGTGCCCGTCGCGGTGGCGATGGAAGGTGGTGTCGTACCCGTCGCGGCCGGGTGGGCCTTCGTGACCGGCCAGCACGGCGTCGCGATCGCGGTCGACTACGGCGTGCCCGCCGGCGACTACGTCGTGCGCGTGGAACCGGCGAAGGGCGCCGCGGCCGGGATCGGCACCATGAGCATCGACGGCAACCGGGGGTCGTGGACCGGTCACAGCGAGCGTGCGCTCACGACCGGTGCGCGCATCGCGCTGGTCGACGCCACCGGCACCGAGGTGTGTCACGGGAGCGTGCCCAGGGCTGAGTAGCATCTCCCGGCAGGGGCGGGTGCCGATCGAAAGGCTCTGACATGGTTCGCGTACGAATCCTTCTCGCCGCGGTGCTGGCGGCGTCCACGCTCGTCGTGCTCGCCGGTGCCCGCCCACGCATCCGTTCCCGCGGCGAACGCCAGGTTCTGCAAGGCCGCGTCGAAGATCGGCAACGACGCGAGCAACGCCTCGGGCTTCAGCCGGGGCAAGGCCAAGAAGCTCGTGAACCAGTTCAAGGCGGCGGCGAAGTACGCGCCGGCGAAGGTGAAGTCCGCCATCGGCAACATCACGAAGCTGCTCGGGGTGATCGGCGGTACCAGCAACCCCGTCGACCTCGCCAAGGTCTACACGTCGGATGCGTTCAAGAACTACCCCACGGCGATCGGCAAGTTCTTCAGCTACCAGGTACAGGAGTGCACAGGCACCTGACGGTCAGAGCTCCGATGGGCTGACGTCGTCGAGACGGCGTTCCGCGGTCTCCGGCAATCGCGGCACCACGAACACCGCAGCGACCAACGACGCGATCCCGCAGAGGGCGATGGCCGGGCCGAGGCCGCCGACGAGATCCTTGAGCTGCGTTGCCAGCACGAGGCCGACGGCGGATCCGGCCACCGCCGACACGAGGATGAAGCCGCTCGACGTGCCGCGGACCTCGGTGGGGAACAACTCGGCGTCGAGCGTCCCCAGGGCGAGGCCCGCGCACGCGGCGGCGACGATCGCGATCACCGGGGTGATCCAGAGCACGGCGTCGTCCCCGGCGAGGAAGAACGCGGCCTGGAACGAGGTCGCCACGAGGAGTCCGATGATCGTCACCGGCCGGCGGCCGCGGCTCTCGGCGAGGCGGCTGGCGAGCAGCACGCCGATGATGCCGGGGAGCCCGGCCGTGACGGTGCGGAACAGCGCGACGTCGGAGTTCGTGAAGTCGTGCGCATGGGTGAGGTAGCGGTTCGAGAGCTGCGACGACGGCGCGCTGAACACGTTGGTGAGGAACGCGGCGAGGCCGAGGAGCAGGAAGCGGTACCCGTAGGCCGAATCGAACAGCTCGCGCACGCGTCCCCGGCTGCGCGCGACCGACTGCGTCGCGACGTTCACGTAGCGCCGGGTCTCCTTGAGGTGCCGCGCGATGATCGGCACGAGGAGCACGAGCGCGGCACTGACCGCGAACGAGATCCGCCAGCCGTAGTCTCCGAGGTCGGCGAGCGGGAGCAGCACCACCGCCAAGCCGAACCCGGCACCGAGCGCCAACGCGAACATCCCGGTGGCGAACGCGCGCGCGCCTTCGGGGGCATCCTCGACCGCGGCGATGCCGGCGACGATGAGGGCGGTGTTGACCAGGGCGCGGCTGAACAGCTGCGCGCCGGTGAACACCTCGAACGTCGGCGACAGCGCGGTCACGAAGTTGGCCGCGCAGGCGCCGACCAGGGCGACCAGGATCAGGCGCCGGCGACCCCAGCGATCGGCGAGGGCGATCGCGACCAGTGACACCAACACCCCGGCCCGAGCCACCGCGAGCGCGACGCCGAGTGCCTGGTCGGAACGGCCGAACGCGCTGGTGACCGCATCACCGTTCTGCGACAGCAGCGCGCCGCAGAAGTTGGCGAGCAGGGCGACCGACGCCAGGGCACCGAGCCGGGCGGCCTGCTCCGGGGTGAAGGGGACCGGGGGCACGACCGGGAGCAGCTTCAGCGGGGGTGGCGCGGGTCCGTCGGTCGCCGCCGCGGTGAGTCGAGCGGCGGCATGGGGGAGGGCCCGGCGCGCCCCGAGCGAACCCTGGAGGCGGAGGAACCAGGTGAAGAAGGGGACGACGACATCGCTCACCGCCTCGAGGCGCACGTCGGTCGCGCTGCCGCGGTCGGCGACGATGGTCGCGTCGAGGTGCGCGGTGGTGTCGGGCATGCCGCGGATCGGGCCCTCGTAGCCGTCGTCACCGGCCGTCAATTCGAGCTCGTCCACCAGCGCACGTCGTACGCGGTCGGGGTCGGCGTCGATCGTGATCAGCATCGAGCGCCGCACGTGCGGCATGCTACGGCGTCCCCGTCTCGAGGAGAGTCCTGATGGTCCAGCTCGCCGCCGGCAACCGCGCCCCGCGTTCACGCTCACCGATCAGCACGGCAAGAAGGTGAAGTTGAGCGACTTCAAGGGCAAGAAGGTGGTCGTGTACTTCTACCCGAAGGCCGACACGCCCGGGTGCACGACGCAGTCGTGCGCGTTGCGCGACGCCGAACCCGACCTCAAGAAGCTGAAGGCCGTCGTGCTCGGCATCTCACCGGACACGCCCGAGAAGCAGGAGAAGTTCGACGAGAAGTACGGCCTCGGCTTCGAGCTGCTCGCCGACACCGAGCACACCGTCGCGGAGAAGTACGGGGTGTGGGGCGAGAAGGTCAACTATGGACGCAAGTACCTGGGCATCATCCGCTCCGCGTTCGTGATCGACGGCGCCGGAAAGCTGGCGGGCGTGTTCTACAAGATCAGCCCGAAGGACACGGTTAGGCACGTAACCAAGGTGCTGGAAGAGCTGGGCTAGCGAGACGTCCGCGCTCCAGAACGGGCATTCGGGGCGGGTGCCGTGCGCCGCGGGAACCGGCTATAGCCCCTCGGCGACGAGTGCGGCGCAGCGGTCGGGGTCGTCGTACCAGGCGAAGAGGCCACCGGGGGTCGTGACGAAGCGAGCGGTCGGGATCTTGTCGACGCTCGGCTTGCCGGCGGCCGGCGGGAGGAACCGGTCGTCTTCGGGCCAGACGAACAGCAGCGGCACGGTGAAGCTGGCGAGCTCGGCGTCGCTGAGAATGTTCTCGGGGCGGGGTGTGCGACCCACGAGGAGGCGCCGCAACAGCGATCGATACGACGCGGCCTGGCCCGGCACGCGCAGCGAGAGCAGGTGCAGGTCGACGATGTCGTCCGACAGCGACCGCGCCCCGTCGGGGCCAACCGTGGGCCGAAGGCCCATGCGGCCGGCGGACCGGGGCAAGGGCACACGCGCCATCTCCATCACGATGCGACCGAGCCCTGGCGCGGTGAGCATGCCCATCGGCAGATCGGCGCGCGCGCCGGCGATCGCACCCGCAGGTTGGCCGACGAGCACGACACGAGCGACCCGCGACGCGCGGTCGAGCGCGAACCACAGGGAGAACAGCCCGCCGAGCGCGCAGCCCACCAGCGTGACCTGGTCGATGCCCAGGCCGTCGAGCACCCCGGCGATGACGTTGACGGTCTGCTCCCGGACCGGAGCGCCCTGCCAGAGGTAGGGCGGCGACAAGCCGTGCCCCGGAAGATCGATGAGCAGATGGCGGTGGCCGGGTAGGCGGCCGGCGAGCGCCGCCATCGCGATGCCGGGGGCAGAGATGCCGTTGATGAACAGCACCGGATCGCCGGCGCCCGACTCCAGGACACGGACCCGCCCGGGCGGCGACGCGATGTCAACCCAACGTTCCTGCACGTCGAGTCCATTCGCCGCCGCAAGACGCGCCTCGGTCGCCCGGAACCTCGCCTCGACCCCCACGGGCGAGAAACCTACGCCGAGCGCGGCGATCCGTCGACTTGCATCGCATGTCTCAACACCGCGGCCGCTCCTAACTGCCGATCTGTGCGGGCGATCTCGTCGGCGAGCCGTGAAGGGGGCGCACCGGTAGCGTCTGCCGTAACAGGCGAGCAAATCGAGGGACCGGTCGGGCTACGGCTCGGCCGGTTCTTCGCGTTCAGCGGGCGGCGCGGCCACAGCCTGCCAGGAGAGCATCTGCAGGAGTACCTCGTCGCGTTCCCAGTCGGCCGCAACACGGATCGTGCCGTCCTCGTGCTGAAAGAACACCCGTCGATCCGAAGTAAACAGCACCGAGACGAAGCCACCCACCGGTCTGCCTCGGATACGCCAAGTACTGCTCACGGCCGCACCTCCGGGAGCGGGGCGAAGAACATCGCGTTCGCGATCGCCACCGAACCGAGCGGCGAGCACCTTGCACTTATGGCGCAACAGGCTGTCCTCGACGTAGGTGATCGTCAACTCGAACAGACCGGAGAGGATGAGGTCGCGTTCAGCGTCGGAGAGGCGAACGGGTGTCATCCGAGGTCTCGTTCGTCTTTGACGATGTCGGGGTAGACCTCATGTAGCAAGGCCAGGAGCTCCTCGGTGCGTCGCTGAAGAACCATGAGATCGAACTCAGTGCCGTCGCCGTAGTCGAAGATGGCATGGTCCACGCCCAACACCCTCCGGTGCTCGCGTCCCTCACCGATCACGATGCAATCCAGACCATCCGGTTCCAGGAACGTCGGCCACGGATATACGGACGCGATGTCGTCTGGCGTGAGGTCCGCTCGTGGACCGATGCGCTTCTCGCGTTGCCATTCAAGCGACGAAGCCGCAGCCACCACCAGGCCTTCCGTGAACCCCCAGACATTCACCGGGACCGTTGATCCCCCGCTGAGGCTCGCCTCCGACAGCCCGACATCGCGCGCATTGGCATAACAGCCTTCGATCTCTCCCAGGAACGCCATGCCAGAACAGAGGGTAACCCTCGACGCGTGTCACACCGCCGCGGCACTCTGAGCCCATGACCGACGATGAAGTGATCGCCGAAGCCGCAATTGACGGATTCGAACTCGAGGAGCGCCCTCTCGGCGACAAGTGGGTGTGGGGCTGGTGCCGGGGCGACGATCAACGGTGGCCGTGCTACCTCGAGAAACGCCAGGCGCTCAACTGGATGCGCGACAAGCTGAGCCGCGGGCGCGTGTTCGCCTAGTTCAAAGAAGCCTCACGCCGTTGACAGCGACGCTGCCTCCCGTTAGACCCGACTGCGGGGCGGTCGATCCAACGGGGGTTGACATGGATAGGTGGCAGGACACACTTCAGGAACAGCTCGACAAGGCCACGGCCGAACACCAGGCAGAACAGATCCGCACCGTTAGCAGGGTGATGAAGAACACGCTCCGCCGACATCGCCACCGCAACATCTCGCGGTTCCCGTGGTTGTCGCCCCAAGATGGTGTGTCGCCGACACGGGGCGCCGACTTTTTCAGCACCCTGTTAGAGCCGCGTTTCTCAAGGTGATCACCGACGCGGACGCGGATCGACTTCCCGACGTGGCATCTGAGATCGGCAGATTCGCGCACGTTGACCCGGAAGCACTGCAGCAGATCTTCTCCGGCGAGGAAGCGGACGAACCGATTGTCATGCACCGATTCAGAAGGCAGTTCGGTTTTGAGACATATACAGAGTGTCTTGAAGATGCTTGCGCTGCGGCAGGCGGCGTATGGACCGACCCACCGGGATGGCGTGGTCCTGACTGTTACTACAGAGCGGGCACAACGGCAGCTTGAACGAGCGGCAACAACTCTCGCCTATGCGTGGGGCATCGCTGAGTGCAGCACAGGCGCATTCGGCAGCTTGATCAGGGGACTTCTCGGCTTGCTCTAGCGCGCCTCGTCGACGTTGCGACGAAGATGCGGGCGAGGGTGCCGGGAGCAGTGGAACCCCCGACACCCATCACGGGGAGTCCCGTCCCCGCTAGCCCGGCTTGGCGATCGGGTGCGGAGCCCTTCCCTGTAGTTCCCCGCACCCGATCATGCCTAGTTCGCGGTCGCCTGATACACGCCGAGCGCGTTCGTGTCGCGGATGACGCTGTCGAGTCGCCACACAGCCCGGAAAGACGCCAAATCGTTCGCGAACGCGTAGTCATCGGAGCGTTCGATCCGAAGGCCGGCGTCATGTACGAGCAGTCCGCGGGAGAAGTCGCCGAACACCACCGACTTCACGGCGCTGCCGTGGTTGGGGATGTTGGCGTCTTCGACTACACCTGCGCCGTAGAGCGTTCCGGGAGGCCGGGTGCGCTTGGGGGTGCGAGGAGCCACGGTCCGGTGGTACCGCCTGCGTCGGCTCGGAGACGCCGCCACGACGACAGAACACCGGAGTTGGTGGCGAACAGTCCACCGGCCCGGTACCTCTGATTTACCGACATCTGCAGCTTGATCGCCGAGTCGGGCGAACAGGTACCCGCGGCCTGGACGGTGACGGAACCGGCGGTGTAGCCCTGCGGCATTCCGGAACCGGTGCCGGTGCACGCGTGCGAACCGAACGTCTTGTTCATCGCCTCACCGAAGTACTGGCCGACGAATGGGACGATGTCGAAAGCGGCGTCCTGCAGGATCTCGTTCGAGAACTGCAACAGATGCCTATATCCCCGGGGCGTCGTGGTGACTGTCCCGAACGTCGGGTCGGCCTCGACCAGCGCGACACCTTCCGCGACGATTGTCGACGTACCCGCGGCGGTGAACGCCGGCCATTGGACCGGGTTCCCGGCCGAGGTCTTCGCGATCTCGGGACCGAGACGCCAGATCGCGCCGCTGTCGAGCAGCACCTGGTAGAGCCGCTGCGCGACGACAGGGTTCTGGACCATGCCACCAAGAGTTCCGGCACCCGCGTATCCGTACACGTCACGGTTTTCGACCTGCGGGTTACCCCCACCAAGGCTGTTCACCCGGAACCGGTCGAACCGGAGCTCGAGGGCATTGCCGCCCTGATAGCGGAAGAACCGTTCGACGGCGTCGTCCATCAGCGGCGACGACTGCACGTCGGGGCGGACGATACGGTCGACGCTGCGGCGGGCCTGGTCGTTAGCGCGGGTGCGCTCAGCTTCGGTCTGCCATTCGGTGATCTTGTCGTCAATGTCGCGGATTTCAGCGGTCACGCGCGCGGTACGAGGCTTCTTCCTCGCCGTTCAGGGTGGCGCGGCCTTCTTCGTTGGCGCGGGACACGATCGCCCGGCCAGCTTCGAGCGCACGACGCTTCTGGTCGTGCAGGCTGTTGATGTAGGTCTGATCCATTAGGTCATCTCCATGAGGGCAAGCTCGCGGGCTGCGAGCGAAACGGAACGGCCACCAGGGAGGACCGGAGAACGAAGACCGGCGAGCGTGTCGAGCTCGTTGAGTCGGGCACGAAGGCTGAGCACCTTCGCGCCGGGGTAGGCGGGTTCGTCGACGACGGACACCTCGAGCAACACAGCCTCGGTTACCTCGCGGACACCGCCAGCATCACGTTCCTGCGTCGGACGGAACGACACCGAGAGACCGTCGACCATGCCCGAACGGATCAGTTCGGCTGCGTCGCGACCGGGGGTCGTGTCAGCGATCTGCGCGGTGATGTACAGCCCGGAGGGTTCCTCCCGTGCGCTGGTCACCTTGCCGATCGGCATATGACCCTGTGTGCGGCCGTGCTGACCGAACAGCTTGACTTTGCCGGCTGCGACACGTTCGGAGATCGTGCGGGTGAACGCACCCGCGACGAACCGTTCGTCGAAGCCGTGCGGGCCACCGATACGGACCGTCTCACCGAACGGCATCGCACGGCCGGTCAAAGTTCGGGTACCGACATCGAAACGCAGTTCGCCAAGCGAACCGACATAAGAACGAACGTCAGTCATGAGAGGCCTCGCAGGACACGACAGAACAAGGGGGCCGGTCCGCGGGCTTGGTGTGAGCCGTCTGGCCGGTCGACCCTCCGTGCTGGATGCCCAGGCTCGCTGGTGTGGCGAGCGGAGCGACCATCGCGGGTAGGCGACCCCACAAGCATAACGCTCAATACTTGCGTACGCAAGGGTTTCATGCGAGCAGTCCCAGGACGTGACGGGCTTGAACCTCGGCGCGGATCAGCTCGCGTTGGGCCTGCACCGCGTCGACGTTGCGTTGCGCCATTTCCCGGTCGATCAGATCACCCGACAAGAGCCCCTCGGCGAACTCCTCGAGCAGCCGGTCCTGCTTCTGCGCGAGCGCGAGCAGTTCCTCGTTCGAGATGTCCAACAACTCGGCCGCCTTCACACCCGCCCCTCCGTGTCGAACTCAAACGTGGCGACGATTACGGGACCGTCAAGAATCCGACCCGCGAACGCACGCAACCGAACCGGCTCGAGTAGACCCCCGTATTCGGTTGAACTGCGGGCGTCTGTGCGTGCCTTCAGCGGGTCCCCAGTTCCCCGATCGCGCTCAACTCCCATCGGGGGCAGCGGCCCGCTGTTCCCCCCGTTTCCCCCATCCGCGCGCCGGCACGAACGACACACACGCTGATCGGAAGGCGCGGACCGTGCGGTCGAGTAGAGCAATGTGCCGCAACGGCTGCACGGCGTATCAGGCTTCCTGCTCACAACGAACTCCGTTCCCTGAAAACTTCCCGAGTAAAAATGTCGACTTGACCGGGTCCGCGGCGGTGTGACAGCCCGAACTTCTCGAGGGCCCCTGGGCTGTACGACTTAGGAAGGGAAATGCAGACGCGGGTCTTGCGATCGTCGAAAGGTGCCGAACTATTTCGAAGAGCGCGGTCGTTACGCTCGATCCATGGACCTGTTCGGATATCCCATTGGCGAACTCGACTACTTGGTGCGAGCGCGTACGGAGACGATCGCGTATCGACGGGCGCAGCAGCTCTCTGAGGTCACGGTCTCGGTTGCAGACGTGGAGGAGCTGCGTCGGATTGCAGCCTTCGCGTCCGCCGTTGCCGACGAGATTGACGCGGGGAGCACCGCGTCCCGTCACGAGTACTGGGACTGGTTTGATAGCTGGGAGGCCGGCACCGCGAATCTTGTGTTCGCGATCCGCAAGTAGCGAAGGGCGGCGGCTCTGACGCTGCTCAATCTTGCTCAAGCGCCGTGTTCGCAAGCGCCGACAACCTGACGTATGAACGAACCGGAGTTCGGCGCGATCGATGCCAACGACCTGGAGCGGTGGTGGGACCGCAAGCAGGTGATCTGGATTGTCGGCCTGGTGCTGCTCCTCGTTGTCGTGGCTGTCGTCGCGGGCTCCGGGGTCTTCTCGTCGGAATCGGAGCGCGCCTGCTGCTGGCTCTGTAACTGCGGGGCCAAGCTGAGCTCTTCCGGCTCCTGAGGCAGATCGGCTCACCGGTCGGCCTGCTCGTCGACGTCTACGAATCCGCCGTGGCTCGTGACCATTTCGAGGGCTCCGGAGAACCACCGTTCGGCGTGGTCTTCTTCGCCCTGGCACCAGGCTTCGGCGGATCGGGCACACATCGCCCGAATGAGTTGGAGTTCGGCTTCGGTCACGCGTCCTCCTTGGTGATGGTCTCAGCGGCACGACGTCGTCCGCGGGTGATCGCGGCGACCGCCTCGGGCGTGAGCGGGATGTGCCAGTCGATGCACGCGTCGAGGTCGTCGTCGGTGATCACGACGGCACGCCAGAACGCGAGAGCCTGTCGATCACGTCGAGCCCGGGGGAGCTTTCGGATTGATGCCCGGTTCGCTGCTTGTACCAGTCCCGTGCCGTCTTGAGGAAGTACCCGCGGGCGAGTGGACGTGACCCGATTGCACTCCGTTGATCGTCTGGTCGGCGGCCATGTCGATGACGGTGTCGCCGATGTTCTCTGCCCGGAGCTTGTCGACGTACTCGGCCCACTCGTCATACGAGTGACCCTGGATGTGGTCAACCAACCTCGACGCGATCGCATCTCCTTGGAGAGCGATCTCTCGTCCCCGCAGGGTGATGAAGAACACGCTCCGCCGACATCGCCACCGCAACATCTCGCGGTTCCGTGGTTGTCGCCCCCAAGATGGTGTGTCGCCGACACGGGGCGCCGACTTTTTCAGCACCCTGCTAGGAGATTCTTCTAGGTCTACTTCTAGGTGTGCCGCGCTGACGGGGGTCATTCCGTGACTCCCGTGGGGGTCATTGCGCGCGCCCGCAGGGGTCATTGTGGAGAACTCGTCGTCGTCAATGTCCCCCGTCGTGAGGGTCCTTTCGTCGGCGATGGAGACGATCAGCCGCGCGGAACGACCCCTACCGCGGGGTGCAATCTGGATGAGCCCGCGCGTTGCGAGTCGGTCGAGTACCTCGCGCGTTCGCTTCCTGTGATGGCCGTGAACAACATCAGGAGCGACGCCATATGCGAGTGCGGCGAGCTCGCGAGTCGTGGTCGTGTCCACCAGCTTCGAGTACGACGCGGTCGCGACTAACACCGCCTCGAGCACTGCGCGTTCCGCGTGCGCCCAACGGCGGTCGCAAGAGGTTGGCTCGGCGAATCACGTCACGCATCGACGCGCCGGCGTCGCGGTACGGGACGCGACCGTTCCCCGCGGGCGAAGTCGGGTCAGGCATCGCGTGCCCCGATGACCTCGGCGACGAGCGCCAGGGTGTCGACGTCTTCGATCTTCTGGGGGAGACCGCGGGCACGGGTCGTCCGGACGACAAGATCGTGCGCGACCCTGACGAGTTCGTCGGGGGCCATCAGGCGACCGAGTCCGGTAGATCCACCTTGGCGGCCGGAATGGACCTCAGCGCCTCGCGGACCTCGTCGGGGTCGAAGCGCAGATGACGGCCGACCTTGTAGCCGGGAATCCTCCCGGCACGCCAGAGTCGGCGAAGTGTTTCGGGGTCGACCTCGAATAGCGGCGCGGTATTGACCGCGGATTGCAACGGACGTGGCACGGCAAGCCTCCGGGTGGAGTCATTGCCGAGGCCGGGCTCGCAGGCTCTCCCGTCTATCCCGGTGGGGCCATCGCGAGACGCTTCCGGATCTGTTCGGACGCGTTCAATTGGTGGTGCAAAGGGACCTTAGCACGTCGAGAGGTGGCGAACTACACTGTTGTCATGCCTAGCGACCCGGACCTCTCCGCCGCTCGTCAGGCGCACAACGGTCGTCGTCCGAAGCGAAAGCTTGGACGAGATCCGGTGGACGGCATGTCCTTCACCGCGCGTGCCTATCGCGCGGATCGCAAACGAAACGCACCACCCGAAGTCGAGATCGAGAAGATGTACGCCGATCTCGACGCGTTTATTGCTGAGCAGCTCAGAGCGCGGGCGAGCGACGGCGACGCCTCGAGCTAGAGCTAGCTCAGACGATCCAGTCGATATCGACGCGCTCGGGATCGAACACCGGTGACCGCTTCGCTGGTGGGTTGATGATCACTCGGTCTATGAGCAACTTCGCTACCGAGCGTTGTGCATCGAGCGGCAATGACGCCCACTGCTTCCGCACATCCGCTCCTATGAACTGATTGAGCGCGGCCGTCGGTACCAACTCGTCGCGGGCGGCGACGATTCGGGCTTCGAGTGGTCCGCGACGGGCCAACCATTCGCGTCGGGTGATAATCCCTTCGTCATAGTCCTGGCCAAGTTGGACCAGCCGGTTCTCGAGCTCACCGAGGGAACCGGCGGGGGACTGGGACTGCTGCTTCGCCTGCCGGGCACGGGCCTTGGCGAACTGCTTCGACTCGAGCCGTTCAAGGATCGCGGCTTCGACCAACGCGTCGACATAGTCGGCCTTGACGGTCAGACGCCCGCAGTGCGACTCGTCGCCAGGAACACGGATACATGACCACTTCTTAGAACCGTCGTCGCGTACACCTGAGCGCAGCACCGCACCGCATCGCCCGCAGGTAACGATCCCGGTCAGCAGGTACGAAGCAGGACGCCCACGGGGCCGATTGCGCTCGTCATTCAGGATTGCCTTCAGGCGTTCGTGGTCGTCCTCGCTGATGATCGGGGGCCAGGTGCCGACGACACCGGGCATCGCTTCACCTTGGTACTTCCGGAGTCCAGCGATCCGAGTCCCGGTGATCATCCGCTTGAAGGTCGACACACGCCACGCGGGGGCGGTCGTCGGCTTGACGCCGCGTTCGTTCCAGTCGAGGCAGATGGATCGCATGGACTCGCCGCGGAAGATGCGGTCCCGAGCTTCACGGATCGCCTTGGCTTCGGCGCGCACGATCGTCACGCCGTCCTTTTCGTAGCCGTAGGCGCGGCGGTGGCCGTGCGGGCGACCGTTGGTCGCGTTCTCGGCGTCCTTGCGCTTCACCCGCGTCCCCGTGTTGTGCGATTCCTGCTCGCCGACTGACGCCAGCAGGCTAGCGACGCCCCGGCCGATCGGGCTCGAGGTATCTACGGGGTCGAGCACGGACACCAGGCGCACGCGGGCCGTATCGCACGCCTCCATCACCTTCCAGAACTGTGCGGTTCGGCGCACCAGTCGGTCGGTCTTCCAGTAGACCAACGTGTCGAAGTTCGACAGGTCCCGCAGCAGGTCATCGAACGCGGGGCGGCTACGTCCGCTGTACGCGCTGATGTCGTTGTCGGTGTAGACCTTCGCGACCGCGAGACCTTCGCGTTTGCAGAAGGCGCGGCAGTCGGCCTCCTGGCGTTCCGTGCCGGACTTGCCGTTCCGACGCTCGTCGTCGTCGTGGTCCTGGCTGATCCTGGTGTAGATCGCTGCGTTTGCCATCCCAGGGAGTATAGGGGTTAAAACGCAACTACTTCAGCCCGAAGGACACCGTCCCCAAGGTCACCAAGGTGCTCGAGGAGCTGGGCTGACGCTGACTCAGCCGGTGAAGCGGGGGGTGACCACCGCGGCCGGCGCGGCCGTCGGCGGCGTGGGAGGCACCGGGGCCGCGCACGGGTGGGCGATGGCGAACCCGAGCACACCGAGACCGAGCGGGTCGCCACCCAGCGTCAGGCCGCTGACCTCGGTCGGCGCCCCGGTCGACGGGTTGATGGTGAACAGCGACGCCGCCGAGGACTCCGCACCGAAGCCGACGCCGTAGAGCGTGCCCGCGGTGGTGTAGTCGAGGCTCGTGATGAACGTGTCGGTGAGCGGACCGATGTCGGTCGTGGCCGGCCCGGTCGAGGTCACGTTGACCGAGGTGAGGATCTGGTCGCCCGGGGCCGCCGCGCCGACGTCCCCCCATGCGGCGGCGTCGATGCCCGGCGCCTCGACGCCGATGTCGGGGCGACGCGCGCTCGTGGTCACGCCGGCGCACGACGTGGCGAGGCCGTAGTAGACGGTGAACTCCTGGGGCACGTGGTTGACGTAGGTGAGGTCGGTCGGGTCGGCGAGGTCGACCTGGAAGAGGCAGAACGCGGAGCCGTCGCAGGCGGGATCGACCGCGGTGGCGGTGGGGTCGGGCGGGAGCGTCCCCGGGACCAGATAGGTGTAGAGCGATCCGGTGGGCGTGAACGTGAGGTTGCCCTGCGCGCTCCCGGGGCCGCCGATCGGGAAGTCGCCCAGGTCGCTCAAGGTCGTGACCGCGCCGGTCGTGAGGTCGAACTCGACGAGCACGGCCGTGCCGAGCTCCGCGCCCTCGTCGATGCGGGTGCCGAGCAGGCGGCTGCCGTCAGGCGAGAACTCGAGGTCGAACGCGCACTTGTCGGCGGTCTCGCTGCCGATCTCCTCGGTGGCGCCGGTGACGAGGTCGACCGAGGCGAGCGCGCACTGACCCTCACCCTGGAGGATCACGTACCCGAGCGGGTTCGCCGCGGTGGCAGGCGTCGCACCGAACGCGACGAGCGCGCCGAACGCCAGGCAGAGCGACGCGCACCAACGGAACGCACGCTGGGGGAAACGAATCACGGAAGCCCTCCTGCACAGGCCGGAGCGGGGGTTCCGGCCGAACCGATGTGTAGCACGAACTGCGAGGCGGATCGGTCAGGCTCCGACGGCGTGGAACCCGCCGTCGACGTGCACCTTCTCGCCGGTGGTGGCGGGGAACCAGTCGGAGAGCAGCGCGACGCAGGCCTTGGCGATGGGTTCGGCATCCTTGAGGTCCCACCCGAGCGGGGCCCGCTCGACCCAGACCTCCTCGAACCTCTCGAAGCCGGGGATGCTCTTGGCCGCGATGCTCCGGTAGGGGCCGGCGCTCACGAGGTTGATGCGGATGCCCTGTGGGCCGAGGTCGCGGGCGAGGTACCGGGCCACCGATTCGAACGCGGCCTTCGACACGCCCATCCAGTCGTAGACGGGCCAGGCCACGTCGTCGTTGTCGAAGTCGAGCCCCACGATCGAGCCCCCCGGGCTCATCAACGGCAGCGCGGCGACGGTGAGGGCCTTGAGCGAATACGCCGACACGTGGAGCGCGACCGACACGTCGGCCCACGGCGCGTCGAGGAACCCGCCGCCGAGGCACGACTCCGGCGCGAACGCGAGCGAGTGCACCACACCGTCGAGCTTCCCGCCGACGTTGCCCGCGAGCGCCGCGAGGTCGTCCTCGCTGGTGACGTCGAGCTCCACGATCTGCACGTCGGGGGTCGGCAGTCGCTTGGCGGTGCGCTCGGTGAGGCGCATCACCCGTCCGAACGAGCTCAACACCACCTCGGCGCCCTGCTCCTGCGCGAGCCGCGCGGTGGCGAACGCGATGGACGCGTCGTTGAGCACGCCGGTCACGAGGATGCGCTTTCCCTGCAGCACGGTGGCCTTCCTGTCCAACTAGAGGGGTGTGTTGGAGTGGCGACGGTTGGCCGTCCGCTCACGCTTGGTGCCGAGCCGCAGCAGCGCGTCGGCGAGAACGCGCCGCGTGTCGACGGCGGCGATGACATCGTCGACGTAGCCGCGCTCGGCCGCGACGTACGGGTTGGCGAAGCGCTCCGCGTACTCGGCCTCGAGCGCGAGCTGTTCGGTGAGCCGTTCGGCGTCGTCGGCGATCGCCGCGAGATCGCGGCGGTAGAGGATCTGCACCGCGCCGGGTGCGCCCATGACCGCGACCTCGGCCGTCGGCCACGCGATGCACCAGTCGTTCCCGAGGTTCTTCGAGTCCATCACGATGTACGCCCCGCCGTACGCCTTGCGCAGCAACACGCAGAGCCGGGGCACGGAGGCCTCGGCGTAGGCGTGCACGAGCTCGGCGCCGTGGCGGATCATGCCGCGCCATTCGAGGTCGCGTCCCGGCTCGAAGCCGGGAGTGTCGACGAAGGTGATGATGGGGAAATTGAACGCGTCGCACCACTGCACGAAGCGCGCGGCCTTCGCGCGACGCCTCGATGTCGAGGGTGCCGGCCCGGAACATCGGCTGGTTGGCGACGATCCCGACCGGGCGCCCGGCGAGACGCCCGAGGCCGGTCACCATGTTGGGTGCGTACGCGGGCGCAGCTCGAGGAACGAGTGCTCGTCGAGCACGTCGTTGATGACGGTGCGGACGTCGTACGAGGCGGTGGCGCGCACGGGCACGGCTGACGCAGCGCGCTCGCACGGGCGGTCGACCGGGTCGTCGATCTCCTCGATCGGCGGATCGGCGAGGTGGTTCGCGGGCAGATAGGAGAGCAGCGCTTCGAGTGCGAGCATCGCGTCGTGCTCGTCGGTGACCACGAGGGTGGCGACGCCGCTCTCGCGCTCGTGGATCGCCGCGCCGCCGAGCTTCTCGCTCGCGATCGGCACACCGGTGAACGCGACGACCACCTCGGGTCCGCTGACGTACGCGAACGCGTCGCTGGTCATGATCACGTGGTCGGCGATCCCGAGCAGGAGCGCGGGGCCCGACACCGCCGGGCCGACGAGCACGAGCACGATCGGCACCACTCCCGACGCGTCGGTGAGCGCCTTGGCCACGCGGCCCCACGCGTGCAGCGCGGCGACGCCTTCACTGACGTCGGCCCCCGAGCTGGCGATCCGACCCACGATCGGCGTGCCCAGCTCGACGGCGAGGTGCACGGCCCGTTCGATGGCCTGGCCCTCACCGGTGCCGATCGCTCCCCGGTGCTTCCCGCCGTCGAGGCTGAACCAGCTCACGGTGCGGCCGTCGATCTCCCGGATCGACGCCGACACCGCGGCACTGCGATGCCCGTAGACGGGCGTCGCGGCCGTCACTCGGTGACGTCGACCGGGCCGAGGATGAGGGTGGCGTTGTGACCGCCGAACCCGAACGAGTTCGAGAGCACCGGCTTGCGCTCGATCGGCCGGGGTGACCCGGACACGACGTCGAGGCCGATGTCGTCGCCGATCTGCTCGAGGTTGGCGGTCGGGGGCACCACGCCGTCGCGCAGCGACAGCAGGCTGATGACGGCTTCCGCCGCACCGGCGCCCGCGATCATGTGGCCGGTGACGCCCTTGGTCGACGTGACCGGGGGCGCGGCGTCGCTGAACACCTTGCGGATCGCTTCGGCTTCGGTGGCGTCGTTGAGCGGCGTCGAGGTGCCGTGCGCGTTCACGTGCCCGATGGCGGCGGCGTCGAGACCGGCGTCGTCGAGCGCGAGCTGCATGCACGCGGCGGCGCCCGCACCGCCCGGCACCGGCGCGGTGATGTGGTGCGCGTCGGCGTTGCGGCCGTAGCCGAGCACCTCGCCGTGGATGGTGGCCCCTCGCGCCAGCGCGTGCTCGAGCGTCTCGAGCACGCAGAACCCTGCGCCCTCGGCGATCACGAAGCCGTCGCGCGCGGCGTCGAACGGCCTCGAGGCACGTTCGGGCTCGTCGTTGCGGGTGCTCATCGCGCCCATCCGGGCGAAGGCCGACACGGTGAGGGGAGTGACGGGAGCCTCGGTGGCGCCGGCGACCACGATCTCGGCGCTGCCGTCGCGCACCATGCGGACGCCCTCGCCGATGGCGTTGGCGCCGGCCGCGCACGCGGTGGAGATGCACAGGGCCGGTCCGGTGAACCCGAACCGGATCGAGATCATCCCGGCGGCGGCGTTCGGCATCATCATCGGCACGAAGAACGGGCTCACCCGGCTCGCGCCGCGCGCGAGGAACGTCGCCTCGTTCTCCTCCATGGTCTCGAGCCCGCCCACGCCGGTGGCGGCGATCACCGCAACGCGGCTGGGGTCGGCACCGAGCTCACCGGCGTCGCTGACCGCGTCGGCGGCGGCACCGAAGC
Organism: uncultured Actinomycetes bacterium; assembly: GCA_963725775.1. Lineage (GTDB taxonomy): Bacteria > Actinomycetota > Acidimicrobiia > IMCC26256 > DASPTH01 > DASUAS01. The sequence goes on along the minus strand of CAVRZT010000001.1, from coordinate 2,543,178 downwards.
CGAGCTGCGTGAAGCGGTCGACGCGGCGCACCTCCTTGGGCCCGAAGTAGGCCGACGGGTCGTACTCGAGGACCTCGCCCGCGAACTGCACGGGGAGCTCGGACGGGTCGAACCGCTCGATGCGCCTTGCGGCGCTGCGACCGGCGCACACCCTGGACCACAGCGACTCGACGTCGACGCCGGCCGGCGTCTTCACGCCCATGCCGGTGACGACGACCCGCGGTCGCCCGTGCGAGTCGACCGTGCTCATGCTTTTGCGGCGACCTTGGCCATCACGAGGTCGACGGCCTGGCCGACGGTGCCGACGTTCTCGAGGTCTTCCTCGGGCACCGAGATGTCGAAGCGTTCCTCGAGTCCCATGACCAGCTCGACCAGGTCGAGGCTGTCGGCATCGAGGTCTTCCTTGAAGCGGGCCTCTTCGACCACCGAGGCGGGGTCGACGCTGAGCACCTCGACCGCGACCTCCCGCAATGCGGAAACTGCTTCCTCACGTTCCATGGTTCCTCCTGTGGATGGAAAGATCTGGTGGACAACCGTCGCAGGGGTTGCGGGACCCCAGGCTCGCGCCGATCAATGGCCCATGCCGAGTCCACCGTCGACCGGCACGATCGCGCCGGTGACGTAGCCGGCGGCGTCGGAGCAGAGGAAGGCGACGACGGCCCCCACCTCCTCCGGGGTGCCGAGCCGCCCGAGCGGCACGGTGTCCTCGGCCCACGCCCGCCAGTCGTCCGGCAGGCCGTCGGTCATGGCGGTCACGATAGGCCCGGGGGCCACGACATTGCAGGTGATGCTGCGAGGCGCCAGCTCGCGGGCGACGGCCCGGGTGAGTCCGACCAGCCCGGCCTTGGCCGCCGAGTAGTTGGCCTGACCGGCCTGGCCGCTCTGGCCGCTCACCGACGAGACGTTGACGATCCGCCCGAAGCGCCCTCGCATCATCTTGGGGGTGGCCCGGCGGATGGTGTGGAACGCGCCGGTGAGGTTGGTCTGCAGCACCTCGGCCCAGTGCTCGTCGGACATGCGCATGAGCAGACCGTCGCGGGTGATCCCGGCGTTGTTCACGAGCAGCTCGACGGGACCGAACGCGGCCTCGATCTCGGTGAAGGCGTGATCGACGGACTCGGCGTCGGCGACATCGGCCTGCACCGCGAAGGCCTCGCCCCCGGCGGCCTCGACCGCGGTCTGGGTGGCCTTGGCGCCGTCGTGATCCGACGAGTAGCAGAACGCGACGCGGTGGCCGGCGTCGGCGAGCGCGACGGCGACTGCTCGCCCGATCCCGCGTGACGCGCCCGTGACGAACGCGACCCGCGAGCCGGGTTCCGAACCGCTCACGCGCGGCCCCAGCGCAGCAGCGCGCTACCCCAGGTGAGCCCGGCGCCGAAGCCCGACAGGAGCACGAGGTCGCCATCGGTGAGGCGACCGGCGTCGGCGGCTTCGGCGAGCACGAGCGGGATCGACGCCGCGCTGGTGTTCCCGTAGCGGTCGATGTTCACGAGGGTGCGCTCCGCCGGGATCCCGAGCCGGTTGCCTGCCGACTCGATGATACGGCTGTTGGCCTGGTGCGGAGCGAACCACGCGACATCGTCGACGGTGGCGCCGGCGCGTTCGAGGGCGGCCGTCGCCGACTCCACGACGATGCGGATCGCTCGCCGGAACACTTCCTGCCCCGCCATCTTGAGGTAGTGCTCACCGTTCGCGACGGTCTCGGCCGACGCGGGCCTGCGGCTGCCGCCCGCGGGAACCTCGAGGAGCCCGGCCGCGGAACCGTCGCAGCCGAGATCCCAGGAGAGGAGGCCGGCGCCGTCCTCCGGCGCGGCGCTGAGCACCATTGCTGCAGCGCCGTCGCCGAAGAGGATGCACGTGCCGCGGTCGTTCGGATCGGTCACGCGTGACAGCGTCTCCGAGCCGATGATCAGCACGTGGTCGAGGTTGCCGGCCGTGAGCAGCGACGAGCCGACGACCAACTCGTACACGAACCCGGCACAGCCGGCGTTGAGGTCGAACGAACCGCACCGGATGCCCAAACCGTCGCTCACGAAGGCGCCGGTGTGGGGGATGGGCTGTTCGGTCGTGGCGGTGGCGACGATGAGGAGGTCGATGGCGTCGGGTGTGAGCCCGGCGTGCTTGATCGCCGCGGCGCCCGCTTCGGTCGCCAGGGTGGCCGTCGTCTCACCGTCGCCGGCGATGCGTCGTTCCCGGATGCCGGTGCGCTCGACGATCCACTGGTCGGTGGTGTCGACGCGGCGTTCGAGCTCGGCGTTGGTGAGGCGCTGATCGGGGAGCGCGGTGCCCCACCCGGAGATGGCGGCCCGCATGCTCAGGCGACTCGCAGCCACGCGACGGGTTGGCCCTCCCGGAGCCGTTCACCCCGGTGCACGAGCATGCCCACGAGCTGACCGCGGAACGGGCTGCACACCGGCGTGGAGGTGCCCGGACCGTCGAGGTGGCCGACGGCCTGGCCTTCGTCGACGTGGTCGCCCGCGTCGACGTCGTCGAGCGGGCGGAACACGCCCACCGACGGGGCGATGATCATGCGCTCGGGCACGAGGAGCCCTTCACCGTGGTTCAAGAGGGCTTCCATTGGTCAGGCGACCTCCAGGATCGTGGGGATGTCTTCGGGGGTGGCGACGTTGCGGACGGTGACCGACGGGGCGCCGCGCTTGGCGAGCGCCGCGAGCATCGAGCCGTACCCGACTTCGAGGAAGGTGGTGGCGCCGAGCTCGACGAGGGTGTCCATGGTCGAGCGCCAGCGGACGGGGACCGACACGTGGGCGGGGAGCCGGTCGCGCCAGCCGTCGGCATCGGCGTAGGCGACCGCGTCGTGGTTCGACACCACCGGCGCCCGCGGGGCGGCCAACGCGAGGGCGGCGGCCTCGGGCTCCAGCCCGGCGGTGGCGTCGGCCATGAGAGGGGTGTGGAACGCACCGCCGACGTTCAGCGCGGTGACCCGGCGCACGCCGAGCTCCTGGGCCCGGGCGGAGCCGGCGGCGAGTCCGTCGGGGGTTCCGGCGATCACGACCTGACCCGGTGCGTTGTCGTTGGCGACCCAGCACGCGTCGGGAGCGGCGGTGCAGGCGTCGTCGGCCTGCTCGGGGGTGGCGCCGAGGAGCGCGGCCATCCGGCCGGGATGGGCGTCGGCGGCAGCCTGCGTGAGCTCCGCGCGTCGAGCGGCGAACCGTACGCCGGCGTCGAGCGGGAGTGCGCCCGATGCGATGAGCGCGGTGACCTGACCGAGTGAGTGACCGGCGAACGCGACCGGGACTTCGGGCAGGGGCTCCAGTGCGTCCCACGCCACGAGCGACGTGATGAGCACCGCGAGCTGAGCTTCGCGGGTGCGGGCGAGCGCGTCGGCCGGTGCGTCGGTCACGAGGTGGGCGAGGGCTTCACCGAGCGCGGCTTCCGCCTGTTCGACGATGGTCCAGCTCGGGTGCTCACGCCACGCCGAAGCCATACCGGTGTGCTGGGTTCCCTGTCCGGGGAAGACGACCGCGATACCCACTGTGGTGTTCACTCCGGTGGTGCGTGCTCGGCTGCAGCTGTAGAGAGGTCCGACCGTTCGCGCGCCCCGGTGGTTACATCCGCCGTGCGCGAGCGCGTCGTGTCATCGAAGTGTCGACCATTACTCGCGGGTAACGTCGATTACTCACCGGTATTGAGCGAACCTTCTCCGTGAAGAGTGCCTGGACAGAACCTGTCGGGGCCCGACCGACCCAGGACTGCCCATGCCTCATCCCGACTCCGACGCGCTGATCGGCATGCTCCCGCACCGTCCGCCGTTCCGGTTCATCGACGTCGTCGACGCGATCGCGATGGCCGAGCACATCGAGGCGCGGTACTTCGTCACCGGCGAGGAGTACTTCCTCCAGGGGCACTTCCCCGGCAACCCGATCGTCCCCGGCGTGATCCAACTCGAGGCCTGCGCGCAGGCCGGCGCGATCACGTTGCTGGGCGACGACCGGTACAAGGGCAAGCTCGCGTTGTTCGGCGGCGTGGAGAAGGTGCGCTTCCGGCGACTGGTCCGTCCCGGCGACGAGCTGAACCTGGTGGTCGACGTCGAACGCCTGAGCGCGCGCGGTGGCTGGGCGCAGGCGCGTGCGTCCGTGGAGGGCGACACGACGTGCGAAGCCCGGATGTTCTTCGCGGTGACCTGAGGGCTACGTGTCAGGGTGACGAGTCAGGGGCCGCGGGCGGTTCGTTCAGGTCGGCGAGTTCGCTGAGGTCGCCGACGAATTCCTCGTCGGTGTCGTCGCTCGGAACCGCGCTCACCCGCGGTACCTCGCCGGTGGGCTCGTCGGGGTTGCGGTGGAGCAGGAGCTTGGCCTCGACCGCCTTGTCCATGGGCGGTTCGTCGCGCACCTGGCGCCACGGGGCGACGATGATGAGGACGAGGATCAGGACCGACAGCACCGCCACGAGCACGAGGAACGCGGCGCTGAACTCGATCGCGACGGTGGGGTGCATCCCGATCATTATCGTCCGCGCGCGAAGCTTCTCTGGTCATCCGCGCCGCAAGACGTGTGGCGAGGTCGGTCCGAGCGGGAGCTGAACGCTGAAACGTCGACTGCTGATCCGCCGGATCATCTCCGTCGTCGCGCTCACCGTGGTGGTGACCGGATTGGCCGCTATCGGCCTGAATGCGCAGGTGTTCGCCGGGTTCCAGCGCCGCGCCACCGACTCGCTGTTCCCGTCCGCTCCCGACGACGGGGACATCGCGGTCGTCGGCTTCGACTCGAAGACGATCAACACCAAGGGGCTCGGGAACCCGCTCCCACGCGACAAGGTCGCCCAGCTCATCGACAACCTGAAGTCCGCAGGCGCTCGCGTGATCGTGTTCGACGTCATCTATCGCAACGAGGGAGACGGCGACGACGCGATGCGCGACGCGATCAATCGAGCCGGCAACGTGATCCTGGCCCGGGAACCCACCATCGCTCCCGCACGCGACGGCGTCTACACCACCAGCGACATGAGCAAGCTCTCCCCCGTGCTCGAGGCGGCGAACCACGCCGAAGGCCAGGTGCACCTCAACAAGGATCCGTCCGACGGCATCAGCCGCAGCGTGCCGTTGGTGGTGTCCTCGGTGGACGGCCGAGAGTTCGTTCCCGCGCTCGCGGTCATGGCGGTGATGCTCGACCGCGGGATCAGCCCGGGCCAGTTCATCGTCCGGCCCGACGGTGTGCAGATGGGTGACCGCTTCGTGCCGACCGGCGATGCGAAGTCGATGCTGCTCAACTTCTCACCCGATCTCTCGGACACGTCGAAGGTCATCTCGGCGGCCGACGTGATCAACGGCACGTTCCCGAAGCAGAAGGTCGCGGGCAAGATCGTCTTCGTCGGCGCCACCGCCGCGACGCTGGGCGACGTCAAGACGGCGCCGGTGAACAAGTCGAGCGACCTGCCCGGCGTGATGTTCCACGCCAACGCCGCGAACACGATCCTCACCGGCACCTACCTCGAGCCGGTGGCGGATTCACAGACGTTGCTGTGGGTGGCGCTCATCACCGCACTCATCGGCGTCGCGGTGCTGATGCTGCCGCTCTGGGCGTCGATCGTGATCACGTTGCTCGTCGGCTTGAGCTACGTCGTCTTCGCGTTCACGCGCTTCAACAGCGGACATGTCATGAACTTCGTGTACCCGTCGATGGCGGTGCTGTTCGCGTTCATCGGTGGACTCGGTCTCCGCTACTTCGGTGAGACGCGACAACGACGGCGTGTCACCGCGCTGTTCTCGCAGTACGTGCCGGAGGCAGTTGCGCAGCGGCTCGTCGAAGAGGACCGTGCCGGGAGCGCGGTCGAGGGTGAACGTCTCGACATGACCGTGCTGTTCTGTGACCTCCGGGGGTTCACCGCGATGTCGGAGAACCTCGAGCCGGCCATCGTCCGGACGATGCTCAATCACTACTACGACCGCGTCACCGACGTCGTCCTGGCCATGGACGGCACCCTGATGAAGTACGTGGGCGACGAGGTGTTCGCGGTGTGGGGTGCGCCGCTGCCGAGCACCGATCATCCGGCGCGGGCCCTCGAATGCGCGATCGCGATCCAGGCGCTCACGCCCGATCTCAACCGCGAGCTCGTCGAACAGGGCGCGCCGGAGGTGTCGTTCGGGATCGGTCTGAACACCGGCGAAGCGGTCGCGGCGCACTTCGGTGGTGGCCGGCGGCGTCAGTACGACGTGGTCGGCGACACGGTGAACGTCGGCGCGCGCCTGTGCTCCGCCGCCGGACGCGGTGACATCATCCTGTCAGATCAGGTGTTGACTCGCGTCATGTCGCCACCACCGGTCGAACCGGTCGGACCGATCGAGTTGAAGGGTGTGAGCCGTGAGCTCCGACTCTGGCGAGTCGTGCGTTCAGAGTCGGCTACCCTTACCGGATCCGTGGTGGTGGGCGAAGCCGCTGCTGCGGTTCCGGAAGGGTGACAGGGGCCGGACGAGCAGCGGGGAAATGCGGCGATGAGCGTGCACACGAAGAGGCGATTCCGGGCATTGCCGATGATCGTGCTGATGTGCGCGTCGATAGCGATGGCCATGATCGTGACGACCGGAATCGCGGGAGCCAAGGTGCCGGCCGCGACGACGACGCTCGCGAATCTCAAGATCACCGAAGACAGCGTCACGATCAAGCAGAAGGGTGCCTCCGACTTCGTCACCGCGAAGGACGGACAGACGCTCAAGCAGGGCGACACGATCAAGACCGACGCCGCCGGCCGCGCTGAGATCGACTACACCGACGGCTCCCTGACGCGGCTCGCAGGGTCGACGGTCTTCACCATCTCCAAGCTCACCAACGAGCGCGGTGGTCGCCAGACTCAGGGCACCCTCTCGGTCGGCGAAACGTGGAACCGTGCGGCCAAGGTCTCCGAGACCGGCTCCTTCGAAGTCAAGGCCGGGGGCACGACCGCTGCCGTCGAGGGCACCGCCTTCGTCGTGAAGTGCGTGCCGAAGGAGAACGGGCAGCAGGAAGCCAACTGCACCGTGACCGCGGTGGTCGACGACATCAAGGTCAGTAGTGATGCGTGGGACGTCACTTCGGTGACGAACGCGCCCTAAGGGCACATGGAACCGACGCACCGATCGGCGCGGGGGTTCGCCTCCCGCTCCGGCCGCCGGAGCCGAATGGCTGCGTTCGCGCTCGCCGTGCTGGTGTTCGCCGCGTTCGCCGCGAGCTGCAGCAGCGGATCGACCGACTCCGAATCGAAGTCGGCGTCGACAACGTCCGAATCGGAGTCGAAGGCCGGATCGTCGACGACCGCGCCCGCGCAGCAGGCGGCGGCCGTCACCGAGGGCGACGAAGCGGCGGTCGCCAAGTACGTGGAGGGCCAGGGCCACGACTACGTGGGTGCCTGTGCGAACGCCAAGCTGCCGGCCGACAAGGGCAAGTGGTGCTCCACACTGGTGTCGGGAGACGACACGAGCAACACCAAGACCTACGCCGTCGGACCGGTGGGCGAAAAGCCGGTCAGCCAGGTCACGGTCACGCGCCACGGTTCGGCCCAGCTCACGCCCGGCCTGCAGGTCGGCGTGGGCGACGGCAACGTCGGCGTGCCGCAGGCGCTGACCGCCGAGGAGCTCGCGAACGACACGTTCATCACCGGCAACCTGATCCTCGACCAGGCGGCCGGTATCGGCAACGGACTCGGCGACCTTCCCGCCGGCACGGGCGGCACCGGTGGTACGGGCGGCACCGGTGGTACGGGCGGCACCGGTGGTGGTACGGGCGGCACCCCCGCCGTCGTCACGACGCCGGGCACGGGTGCCGTGCAGTACCCGCCGAACGGCGTGATCGTGGTCGTCGATCCCGTCGTCGACGCCGGCGGCGAAACCGTTTTCCGCGGTGGGGGCTGCACGGGCAACGAGGTGCTGCAGATCAGCTTCGACGGTCACCCGATCGGCACCATCACGTCGGACTCCCAGGGCAGCTTCGCTGGTTCGATCTCGATTCCGCCGGGGACTGCGCCGGGTGTCCACGTCCTGACCGTCAAGGGCGCGACCTGCGTGCTCAACGCCGACATCACCGTCCGCGGTGCGCTGGCCTTCACCGGTTCGTCGAGCCACACGACCACCTACGTGCTCGCCGGCTTCGCGGCGGTCGTCGTGGGCCTGGTGCTGGTGGTCGGCACCCGGCGTCGTCGGCAGGGCCTGATGGGTAGGTCGTCCCCCCGGCCGTCGCGTTCGTGAGCTTCGGCGCCGATCTCGACGAACGGGTCCGGCTCCTCCGGGGCATCTGGCTCTTCAGCACCTGCACCGACGACGAGCTCGGGCGGATCGCCGCGCTGGCGCACCCGCAGGAGGCCGAAGTGGGCGACGAGCTCACGCGCCAGGGCGAGGAGGGCCTCGAGTTCTTCGTGATCGTCGACGGTGACGCCTCGGCGGCGGTCGACGGCGACGAGGTGGGCACCATCGGCCCGGGCGGGTTCTTCGGTGAGATGGCCCTCATCGACGGCGGAGAGCGCGTCGCCACCGTCACCGCGACGACACCGCTGAAGTTGCTCGTGCTGAGCCGGCACGACTTCAACGAGATGCTCGAGTTCGCGATGCCGCAGGTCGCCCCGAAGCTGCTGGCGGTCGTCGGCGCGCGGATGCGCGCCATCGACGACCACAACGAGGTCGACGCCACCCTCGGCCTGTAGCGCGCCCGGCCCGAGCGCGTGCCGGGCTACGACTCGGGCGTCATCTGGAGCGGCACGTCGTCCATCTGGTGCACGCTGCCTGCGACCTCGCGCACCTCGACCGACTCGACGGTGACGAACTCGTTGAGCGCCCGGCCGGGCGGCATCTGCTCGGCCATCGCGCGCGCTTCGTCTTCGGTCTCGAAGATCAGGATCGACATCCCGGTGCCGTCGATCGGCGCCAACCAGTGCCCGGAGACGAACCCCGGCACCTCCGTGATGGTCGGGAGCACGTCGTCGTGGAGCAGACGGCGGGCGTGGTCGTAGTCCGTGATGGTCACGGTCGCGAGCGCTGCATGCATTGCTGACCCCCTTGTCGCGTGTTCCCGACATCAGCCGGTTGAGGTCGTGGAGCGGGCCTTGGAGGCTTGCCCCGGCGACCGTCGTGACGCCGATTCCGAGCACCGCGGGCTGAGTCTGTGACCGGCGTGCGACATCGTCAAGAGCCCCATTGTCCTCCATGGCGTGAAGCGCGAGGCTGTCGTGGGCGGAGGGAGACGGATGCGGACGGTTCGGTCGCTTCGGCCGGCTCGATCGGTGGCCAGGGGCGCGGCGGCGGTCACCGTGCTGGTGCTCGCGGTGTGGGCATCGCCGGCGAACGGCGTCGAGCTACCCATCGCCGCCGGCAACCAGCCCGCTCCCGTCGACTTCGGGAAGCTCGACGACGTGTTCGAACCGATTCCTCCCGGCGGCGGCGACGACTGGTACACGGTCCGCGACGACTTCACCGCCCCCGGTTCCGGGTTGGCGAGCTTCGCCCGCGACGGGAAGTCGGGAGAGAAGCTCGACGGCTCGTACGTGCTGACCGTCCCCGAGCCCGACGACTTCATCGCGATCTCCGACGTCGGCGGTCGTTCGTACCACGTGACGGTGCAGGCAACCGTCGGGAGCTCGGGCTCGGCGACCGATGCCGGGTACGGCGTCGTCTGCCTGCGCGACGACAGCGGGAATTTCTTCTACGGAGGCGTCGGCGACGATGGGACGTACGCGATCGGCCAGGCGACCGACGGAGAGATGACCGTGCTCACCGGCGACGGAGAATGGGCGGGATCGTCGGCCATCGAGGCCTCCCTCGAGAGCTACGACGTCCGGCTGACCTGCGACCGCGACACGTCCTCCGGTGTCGACGGACCGATCGTGCTCACGCTCACCGTCGACAACGAGTTCGTCGACTCGGTGTCAGCGACCAACACCGGCGGCTGGGATGCCGGCATCTTCCTCGAATCGTTCGAGGATGGCGACGCGGCAGCGACCTTCACCAGCTTCCTCGTCGCCACCGGCGGCTCCGCGTCGTCAGCCGGTGATCCGGACGGCCAGGGGCACGATTACCACACGTTGGTGCTCAACCAGCCGGCAACGATCGGCAGCTGCAGCGTGTCGCCACCGCGCTACTACCACACCCGCTTCCCACCAGCGTTCGTGGCCGGGTGCGGAACGAACTCGTACCTCCCCGGCACGTCGACGATCTTCTTCGCCTACGACGACACCGCCGAGTCCCCGAGTCCCCGTCGCGCGGGCGCGCGCCACGTACCGCGGCTTCCTCAAGCGCGTCGGCCTGACTCCCGCCGAACGCAGGCCGGTACCCGACTGCGGCAGACGTGGGCCGCAGCAGGGCCGCCTCGTCGGCCTCGCCGAGGACGACACGATCATCACCGACGGGGCGATGGCGTGCGGCCAGGCGGACGACGGGCGCACCTTCGTGGTCTCGTACAAGCGGGACGACCACGGCGGCGCGGTCGCCGCGATCTCGATCGTGCCGCCCGAACAGCGTGGACCGTTCGCGAGGGGGTTCTCGGTCGCCGACTTCCCCGGTATCCCGACCGGCGCGGACTCGATCGTCTTCGACGATTCGTCGTCGTAGCCGCGGTTCGTCAGGCGCACGCGGCGCTCCTGACCAGCACGAATGCGGTGCCGGACATCGCTCGATGGCGCGCTCTACAACCTGATCTGCCGGAGGGTCCTGCACATCTCTTGCGACCGCGGCACCGTTGCAGAGTCCGGACTTGGGAGCGCGTCCTCAACGCGGCATCCTGCCCGCCGCATTCAGGGCAACCGGCCGCTCCTGAGGGCGGGATGGGAACCGTCCGGGCTATGGCTCGGCCGGTTCTTCGCGTGCAGATGGGCAGTTCTGCGCTCACGGTCTCCCTCGGGAGTTCGGTCATGACTCCATCATGGGTCGAGGCTCTGTCGTTGTTGGCGAGTTGTCGCTTGCTGGATCTGCTGTTGGCGAGGGACTGCTTGAGTCGTGGTGCGAGCCGAGGAGGAGCGGACCGTGACGAGCTTTCAGATAGACAGACAAGCGCAGGACATCGGGTTCCGCTTAGGCGGAGTTGAGATCGACGGAGTCATGGTGTGGCAGTGGCGTCGAGGCCCACGACGCTCGCCACCATTCTTGAACGTCGAGGCGGCCAGATCCTGGATGGCTGAGGCGTTGCGTACTGCAAGCCTTTTCAATGACTGAGCTTCTGGCGCGTTGCCCGCTCCCGCTGGTCGTCCTCGACAACTAGCCAGGCCCGGGAGCGAGAACAACGCCCAGCATCGCACCGGTTTGTCAGAGTCAGCCGGTGAAGTTCGGCTTGATCACAAGCGGAGGAGCGGTGGGCGGCGGGGGAGCGGGCGTCGGTATCGGAGAGATCTTGGCCACGTTCCCGGCCCGTTCGGTGAACCACAGATTGCCGTCCGGACCTGACACGATCCCGTACGGGAAACTGTTCGCCGTTGGGATCGCGTATTCAGTGAACGTTCCGCTGACCGTGAGCTTTGCCACTTTGTTCCCGGATACTTCGGTGAACCACAGGTTGCCGTCGGGACCCGCCGCGATGTCCCATGGGTTGGCGTATGCCGTCGGGATCGCATACTCGGTAATCGTCCCGTCGGTGGTGATGCTGGCGACCTTGCCTGCGTTCTCCTCGGTGAACCACAGGTTGCCGTCCGGGCCCGCCGCGATCCCACGTGGGACGGAGTACACCATCGGAATCGGGTATTCGGTAATCGTCCCGTCGGTGGTGATTTTGGCGACCTTGCCTGCGCCGGGCTCGGTGAACCAGAGGTTGCCGTCGGGACCCGCCGCGATCCCGAACGGGTTGGCGTTCACCGTCGGAACCGGGTATTCGGTGATGCTGCTGACGGCAGTCCCGCTCGCACCACCGATCGGGACCAACCCGACGGTGAAGCCGGCCAACAGGACAACCGTCACAGCCGTTCGCAACGCAACAAGGCGCGTAGATCGACTCACCGTCTCGATGACCGTCTGACCCTTGTCGGGCTGTTCGTGGAGGATCACGGTTCGATGCCGGTGAGCTCTGCAGAAGCCGAGCCATGGCTTCGCGCTTGCCTTCGTCGTGGTCGTGGACGACGAAGATCGTCGGCCCGATGGGCGACTTGGCCGCGCCCGCGGGCGCCAGCGGGCTCGATTTGGCTCGTCGAAGAGCTTCAGCTTCAGCGACTGGAGACGACGAAGCTTCGAGTTGATGTGCTCGTGCAGATCGTCGATGGATTCCCCGCCGCCGAAAGCGAACACCATCCCGCTGTAGCCGTTGGCCTCCTCCTCGTTGGAGAACGACCGGTGGAGCATGGCCGAGCGCCGTGACCAGCGCGAACGCGGTGCCCGGAGTGGGATTCGAACCCACATGCCCCGAAGGGCGGCCGGTTTTGAGCCGACTGCGTCAGCCAGTTGCGCCATCCGGGCGGACGGCGACGACGTTACCTGCCCGGCGGCGGCGGCAGGTTGTCGTTGCAGAGCCCGAGCAGCGTCGCGAACGGGTCGACCGGCGGCTTCTCCCCGGGTAACCCCGGATGGATCTCGAAGTGCAGGTGCGGTCCGGTCGCGTTGCCCGTCATCCCCACGTAGCCGATGACGTCGCCGGCGGTCACGATGCGCCCCTCGCCCTCGTACTTCGAGAAGTGCGCGTAGTAGTAGGAGACGTTGTCGAGGCCGGTGAGCCACGCGCCGTTGCCGCCCGCATCGCCGATGTCGTGGCGCATGAACCCGGTGGCGACGGCGACGACCGGCGTACCGGTGAGCGCACCCATGTCGATGCCGGGGTGGGCTCCCCCGGGGCGGACCTCGCCGAAGTCGTCGGTGAACACCACGACTCCCTTCACCGGACACGCGGTGGCGCCGGTGGCGACGTCGGCGCCGTGCTTCTTCGGGTCGTCGATCACGAGCGCGTGCACCTTGTCGTACGCCGCGCTCGCGACCGCGAGCTTCTGCTGCAGGAGGTCGTTGAGGGGCGCCAGGCTGGACAGCGTCTTCTGCAGCTCGGCGCGCTGGCCCTTGAGCTCCGCTTCCCGGGCCGTGAGCTGCGCCGCGGTCGCCTTCAGCTCGGCGGCGACGTCGAGGTCGTGCGTCCCGATGGTGTCGGTCAGGTGGGCGGCCCGGATCGCGTCCTCGGCGCTCTCGGCGTCCATGGCCGACTCGAAGGCTGCGGTGCTGCCGTGCTGGAGGTACATCTCCTTGGCGCGTTCGCGTACCTGCGTCCGCAAGGAGGCCGCACGGGCCTTCAGCTCCGGGATGCGAGCCTCGGCCTCGGCGATCTCGGCCTCGAGCTTGGCCTGTTGGGTCTGGGCCGCGGAGATCTGCGCCGAGATCTGGGTCGCCTGGTCCCGCGCGCGTCGAGGCGCTGCTGCGCGAGCGACAGCGGGTCGCGGCGCGGGCTCCTCGGCCGCGTGGGCAGCGACCGGCGAGAGCGCGAGCACGCCGAGGAGGGTGAGGAGGGCGGCGATCCGGCGAATCACGGTGTTGACATGGTCGACCGAAGCAGCGTCTCGCTTGAGCACGCCCGGCTCTAGAATGCCTCGCCTATGTCGCAGTCCCTCCTCGAGCGCCGACTGGTCGACGTGAGCGAACGGCTGAAGCGCATCCGAGCCGAGCTCGCGGTCACCGAGGAGCAGCTCGGTTTCCTCGAGGAGGAGGCGGAGAACGTGCGACTCCGGGCGTTGGTGGCGGAGACCCCGCTCGCCGACGTCGAAGCCCGCGACGCCCGGCGACACGCCGATGCCCAGGCGCACCACGCCGACTCGCTGCGGACGACCGTGCGCGAGCTCGAGCGTGAACAGGATTCGCTGCTGGATCGGATCTCGGCCGAAATGTCCGCGCGTTGAACCCCGGGAGCCCCCGTGTCCGCTGAGTCCATCCGTCCGACCCGCGTCGTCGTCGCGGAGGACGAAGCCATCATCCGGCTCGACCTGAAGGAGCTCCTCCAGGAGGAGGGCTACGACGTCGTCGGCGAGACCGGGCGCGGCGACGAAGCCGTCGAGCTGGTGCGCGATCTCCGGCCCGACCTCGTGATCCTCGACATCAAGATGCCCGGCCTCGACGGCCTCTCGGCGGCCCGCCAGGTGGCCGGCGATCGCCTGGCCGCGGTGCTGATGGTCACTGCGTTCTCACAGCGCGAATTGGTGGAACAGGCACGGGACGCGGGTGCGCTGGCGTACCTGGTCAAACCGTTCCAGAAGAGCGACCTGATCCCCGCGATCGAGGTGGCGCTCGGGCGCTTCGCCGAGCTCGCCGCGCTGGAGCGCGACGTCGAAGACCTGCAGGCGCGCCTCGAAGCCCGCAAGACCATCGACCGGGCCAAGGGCCGCTTGATGGACGACCACGGGCTTGCCGAACAGGACGCCTGGCGATTCCTGCAGCAGCAGGCGATGGCGAACCGGGTGAAGATCGACGAGATCGCCCGTCGCGTCGTCGACGGCGAGCTCACACCCTGACGAGACGAAGCGGAGCCGTGCCCGGAGGTCGGGACGGCGCAGCGGAGTCGACCAAGCAGAAGGATCGGCGTGGCGCGCTGGCGTACGATCGCCGAGTGTCCACGCTGCTCCTGATCGACGGGTTGTCGCTGGCGTACCGCGCCTTCTACGCGTTGCCGTCCGACCTCGCCACACCCGAGGGCACCATCACCAACGCGGTGTTCGGCTTCACCTCGATGCTGGTGAAGGTGCTGGGTGACGAGCAGCCCGACGGCATCGCCGTCGTGTTCGACGCCCCCGGCCCCAACTTCCGTCATGAGCTCGACGAGGACTACAAGGGAACCCGCAAGGAGACCCCCGACATCTTCGTGCCGCAGATCCCGCTCATCCACGAGGTCGTCGACACACTGCACATCCCCACGCTGCAGGTGCCCGGGGTCGAGGCCGACGACGTCATCGCGACCTTGGCGACCCGCGCCGCGGCCGACGGTATCGACGTGATCATCGTCACCGGCGATCGCGACAGCTACCAACTGGTGTCCGACCCGCACGTCAAGGTGCTCTACAACCGCCGGGGCGTCTCCGACTACGTGCTCTATGACGAGGCGGGCATCTTCGAGCGCACCGGCGTCACCCCCGCCCAGTACCCCGAGTACGCGGCGCTGCGGGGCGACCCCAGCGACAACCTGCCCGGTGTTCCGGGGATCGGCGAGAAGACCGCGGCCAAGCTCATCGCCACCTACGGGAACCTCGAGGGCATCTACGAGCACCTCGACGAGCTCCCGCCCAAGCAGCGCCAGAACCTCGGCGAGGCGCGCGACCGCGTGTTCCTCAACCGGCAGATGTCGTTGCTGCGCCTCGACTGCGACGTCGACGTCGCCCCCGCCGACCTCAAGATGGGTGCGTGGGACCGCGAGGAAGTGCGGGTGCTGTTCGACCAGCTCGCGTTCCGCACGTTGCTCCCACGGCTGCTCGAAGCGGTGGGGGAGGCCGCCGCCGCCGAGAGCGAGGCGAACACGCTCGACATCGAGGTGACCGTCGCGCGCGACGCCGCAGCCGCGCTCGCGCTGCTGGACGACCTCGCGACGCGGGCGGAGCCGTACGCGGTCGAGGCTCGTTGGGAAGGCGCACCGGGATCGAGCCCGTTGCGCGCCATCGCGGTCGCGAGCGACGACACGTCGGCCACCTACGTCGATGCATCGCTGCTCACCGACGCGAAGGTGCGTGCGGCACTGCTCGCGTTGGTCGACGCCGGTGGTCCCGGGCTCGATCGCGCACCGCGCCAAGGACCTGATGCACGGACTCGACGTCGACGCCCGCTCGTTGCTCCACGACACCGCGGTGATGGCGTATCTCCTCGACCCGGGTTCGGGGAAGTTCCTGCTCGACGACCTCGCGCTGCGGTTCCTGTCGCTCGAGGTGCGCTCGCCCGACGCCGAACCCGGCACCCTCGACCTCGACGGCGACCTCGAGATCGAGCAGACCGGTCGCCGCGCCGTGGTCGTGCTGCAGCTTGGCGGCCGCGCTCGAGCACGCGCTCGAGGCGCGCGAGCTCACCGAGCTGTACGAACGGTTCGAGCTCCCGCTGGTGCGCGTGCTGGCGCGCATGGAGTCGAACGGCATCCGCATCGACCGCGAGTTCCTCGAGGCGCTGAGCGCGGATCTCGGCCAGCAGTGCGAGACCCTGGTGGCGCGCATCCACGCCGCCGCGGGCGAGGAGTTCAACGTGAACTCGACGCCCCAGCTGCGCACCATCCTGTTCGAGAAGCTCGGGCTCGTGCCGGTGAAGAAGACCAAGACCGGGCCGTCGACCGACGCCGATTCGCTGCAGAAGATGGCCGACGAGCATCCGATCATCGAGGACCTCCTCCGGTACCGCGAGGTCGAGAAGCTGCGCAGCACCTATGCCGACGCGCTGCCGCCGCTGATCGCGGCCGACGGCCGCATCCACGCCACGTTCAAGCAGACCGACACCACGACGGGCCGGATCTCGAGCGAAGCGCCGAACCTGCAGAACGTGCCGGTGCGCACCGCCGACGGTCGCGAGATGCGGCGGGCGTTCATCGCCGAGGACGGGTGGGGGATCCTCACTGCCGACTACTCGCAGATCGAGCTGCGGGTTCTCGCCCACCTGGCCGAGGACCCGGGTCTGATCGACGCCTTCGAACGCGGTGCCGACGTGCACACGACGACGGCGGCCAAGGTGTTCGGCGTCGACGAGTCGGCGGTCGACGCCGCGCAGCGCCGCTTCGCCAAGGTCGTGAACTACGGGCTCGCCTACGGCATGGAGGCGTACGGGCTCGGTCAGCGCCTCGGCATCCCCACCGGAGAGGCCGCCGAGATCCTCGACGCGTACTTCGCGGGCTTCCCGAACGTGAAGACGTTCATGGTGGAGACGGTGCAGGAGGCGAAGGAGCGCGGGTACACCACGACGATCTTCGGCCGTCGACGCCAGATCAGCGAGCTGACGTCCGACAACTTCCGTATCCGTCAGATGGGGGAGCGCATGGCGCAGAACGCGCCGGTGCAGGGTTCGGCGGCCGACATCTTCAAGCTCGCGATGATCGATCTCGACCGCGCGCTCGACGAAGCGGGCTCGCCGGCGCGCATGCTGCTCACCGTGCACGACGAGCTCGTGCTCGAGGTCCCGGAGTCGGAGCACACGGAGACCGAGACGATCGTGCGCAACGTGATGGAGAGCGTGACGGAGCTGCGGGTCCCGCTCACGGTCGACATCGGATTCGGCCCCAACTGGGCAGCGGCGAAGTAGCCGCCGCCGTGTCCGGCGCGCCGGTGTCGTCGCGGGGGAGGGCCGCGATCGGGTTCGTGGGCCTCGGGGTGTTCGTGGCGGTCGTGGCGACGTTCCTGCCGTGGCTCGAGGATCACGCCACCCCGGAGTCGATCTCGGGGTGGGACCTCGTCTCGTACGGCGTCGCGCACCCGGGGAGTCCGATCGACGCCGGCCCGCATTGGGTGTTCCGGAGCAGCTGGTGCGAGTACCCGACGAGCACGGTCGTCACGGCGTTGCCGGTCGTCGCCGTATGTGTCGTGATCACCGCCGCGCTTGGTCTGTTGATCGTCGCGCTCGGGCGCGGGAAACGCCGACTCGCGTTCTGGAGTGGTGTGGCGACCCTGCTCGGCGGCGTTGCGCTGGTACTGCTCTGGTTGCGCAACTTCGCCAGCTTCGTCGACAACTGCTTTCGTCTCGGTGTCGGCACGTGGGTCGAGTTCGGCGCGGGCCTGCTCGTGATCGTCGGCGGCTCGCTCGTGATCGTCGACGCGCGACGTGGGCGCGAAGTCGTCGACGGTGTTCCGGTACCGTCGCGAGGATGACCGGCGTGCCGTCCGACGGCGCCAGGGCTCTGCTCAACTGCAACTGACCGCACCCAGGCTACGTTCCTGCGGTGGAGTACGACAGTGACCGCCAGGAGATGTTGGAGTTCATCCCTGCGTCAACGCGCCGGCTACTCGACGTCGGCTGCGCAACGGGGCGCTTCGGCGCCCTCCTCCGTGCCAGGTATCCGGAGATGGAGCTGTGGGGCATCGACCCGATGCCGCCCCCGCCCGACCGCAGCCACTCGTACCAGACGCGACTCGTCGGGTTGTTTCCCGACGACATCGGTGATGGAGAGCTTTTCGACTGCGTGGTTTTCAACGACGTTCTCGAGCACACGGCCGATCCGTGGGCTGTGCTCCGGAAGACTCGTGCCCTGCTGACGCCCGACGCCGCGATCGTCGTGTCGATCCCCAACGTCCGGCACGTCTCGGTCCTCGTTCCGTTGATCGCGGGCGGACGATGGGACTACGAGGACTGGGGAATCCTGGATCGGACCCACCTCCGTTTCTTCACGCGTGCCACCGCGGTCGAGTTGCTGCAGTCGACGGGCTACACCGTCAAGCGCGTGATGCCTCTCCGGTGGCCGGATACGGGCGGCGGAGGACTTGTGAGCCTCGCGAAGCGGATGCTGCGGGGACGCTTCGACGACTTCCTCGCGGAGCAGTACGCACTCGTCGCCCGACCGGATCGCACATCGACGTCGTAGCGTGCGTCCGTGACCCGCTTGCCACCCGACGCCGACCCGTACTGGTTCGACGCCGTCGCGGACTACCTCGGCCCTGCGTATCTGCGGAACGCGTTCACCAAGGGCACCGAGCAGGAGGTCGAGTTCCTGGTCGATGCGCTGGCGTTGGCGCCGGGAATGCGCGTGCTCGACGTCGGGTGCGGGCCCGGACGCCATGCCCTCGCGCTCGCCCGACGCGGCATCGACGTCGTGGGCGTCGACCACAGCGCGGAGTTCGTGCGGCTGGCACGCGACGCGGCCGCCGCCGAACAACTGCGCGGTGACGTTCGAGGAGCTCGACGTGCGCGACCTCGACCGGCCGGGGGAGTTCGACGCCACCATCTGCCTCTGCCAGGGCGGTTTCGGGCTCCTCGGCGGGAACGACGAGACCGCCGTCTTCGGCCGCATCGCCGCCACCCTCCGCCCGGGCGGCCGCCTGGCCCTGAGCGCGTTCTCGGCCGCGTTCGCGATCCGACACCTCGAGTCAGGGGAGGACTACGACCCCGCCACCGGCGTGCTGCACGAGCTCGCGACGGTCGCGGAACCCCGACGGCGTCGACGCGAAGTTCGAGCTCTGGACCACCTGCTTCACCGCCCGCGAGCTCGACCTCCTCGCCGCGCGCGGCGGGCCTCGACGCCGTCGCCGTGCACGGCGTCACCCCTGGTGCGGTACCGCGCGCAGGCCCCCGACGCTCGACCACCACGAGCTCCTGCTCCTCGCCCGCCGCCCCTCCTGACCGACAATCCGCGCGCTTTCGAACGCGGCGTTCGATCTCGCGCATGATCGGCGCGGGATTGCCCGGCTTCCGACTTTCGGGAATTGCGGTGAGGCCTGTACCCTGTCCGTTCGGCCTCGCCCCGAGGCCCCCCACCCGCGCCCGCCGGTCAGCCAGGGCCGCGAGTGGTTCCACCGCAGAGGAGTCGAGTTGCCGGATCAGGACGTGACGGAGGCGACGATCGCCACCGTCCCCGACGAGAGCGGGGAGGCCACCGCGGCCGCCCCGGAAGCCGAAGTCAGCACCACGCCCGAGGCCACCGAGCCCGAGGCCGCCGAAGCGAAGCGGTCGAGGAGGAGGAAGAAGGCCAGAACGAGCTGGTCGTGTTCGACGACCTGGGCGGTCAGTCGTTCGCCGACGCGGTCGACGCCACCATCGTCGAGTTCGACGACGGTGACATCGTCACCGGTCGCGTGGTCAAGATCGACAGCGACGAGGTGCTGCTCGACATCGGCTTCAAGTCGGAGGGTGTCATCCCTTCGCGCGAGCTGTCCATCCGCAACGACGTCGACCCCCACGAGATCGTCTCGCTCGACGACGAGCTCGAGGCCCTCGTCCTCCAGAAGGAGGACAAGGACGGCCGCCTCATCCTGTCCAAGAAGCGCGCGCAGTACGAGCGCGCCTGGGGCACGATCGAGGAGATCAAGGAGAAGGACGGGATCGTCAAGGGCCCGGTCATCGAGGTGGTCAAGGGTGGCCTGATCCTCGACATCGGACTCCGGGGCTTCCTGCCCGCGTCGCTCGTCGACCTCCGCCGCGTGCGCGACCTCCAGCCCTACGTGGGCAAGGAGATCGAGTGCAAGATCATCGAGCTCGACAAGAACCGCAACAACGTGGTGCTGTCGCGCCGCGCGTACCTCGAGGAGACCCAGCGCGAGCAGCGCGACGAGTTCCTCGCCAACCTCAAGCCCGGCGAGATCCGCAGCGGTGTGGTGTCGTCGGTCGTCAACTTCGGTGCGTTCGTCGACCTCGGTGGCATGGACGGCCTCGTCCACGTGTCCGAGCTGTCGTGGAAGCACGTCGACCACCCGAGCTCGGTGGTCACCGTCGGCGACGAGGTCACCGTGCAGGTGCTCGACGTCGACCTCTCCCGTGAGCGCATCTCGCTCTCGCTCAAGGCGACGCAGCAGGACCCGTGGCAGGAGTTCGCCACCAGTCACCAGGTCGGCGAGCTGGTCTACGGCCGGGTCACCAAGCTGGTGCCCTTCGGCGCGTTCGTGCAGGTGGGCGAAGGGCATCGAGGGTCTGGTCCACATCTCGGAGATGGCCGTCCACCACGTGGAGGCGCCCGAGCAGGTCGTCACCCCGGGCGAAGAGCTCTGGGTGAAGATCATCGACATCGACCTCGACCGTCGCCGCATCTCGCTCTCGATCAAGCAGGCCGCCGAGGGTGGCGTCGTCGCCGCCGAGTACCAGGAGCACTACGGCGAGCACGCCTACGACGAGCAGGGCAACTACATCGGCCCCGCCTTCGAAGAGGAACCCGAGGCCGAGCCCGAGGCCGACGCCGACGGTGCTGCAGGCGCGGATGCGGCGGCGGAGCCGGAAGCAGCGGCAGACGACGCTCCCGCCGCGGCCGACGCTCCCGCCGAGGCCGCGACCGAGGTCGAGGAGCCCGCGCCCGAGGCTGCGACCGGGGACGACGCCTCCACCGAGTAACCGGATCCGGGGAAATCCCGGGTCTCGGCTGACATCCGACTCAAGGCGGCCCGAATGCGGGCCGACCATCCAGGGACCAGAACGGATCCCGAGGGGAGTCGCGGTGTCGAATCGTCGAACGTTGATGGCCGCCGCGGCCATCGTGCTCGCACTTGTAGCAGGAATCGGCGTGTACATGTACGCAGCCGGCGCTGACAAGCGAGCCCAGGACAACGCGTCGTTCGTCGACGCCTTCGTCACGAACAGTGACATCGCCAAGGGCACGACCGGCAACGAGATCATCCAGGCCGGTCTCGTCAGCAAGGAGCGCGTCGCCAAGAGCTCCGTACCGCCGTCGATGATCACGAACATGAACGACCTCGTCGGCAAGGTCGCCGCCGGGCCCTTGAACGCGAAGCAGTTCGTGACCGCCTCGGCGTTCGTGTCCGAAGAGGACGGCCTGGGGAGCGCGTTCGCGAACCAGATCAAGAGCGACGACCTCGTCGCGGTGACGGTGACGGTCGACGCCGACCGCGGTGTCGCCAACCAGATCGCCCCCGGTGACCACGTGAACATCGCGGCCAAGGGCGAGGGCGTCGACGGCGCCGAGGGTCCGTACGGATACATCCTCGAGCACGTGAAGGTGCTGGCGGTGGGCTCATCGACCGCAGCCCAGCAGGCCGCGACTCGCGCCGTCGGAGGACGGGTCGACACCTGCACCCACCAACTCGGGTGTGCTCACGTTCGAAGTGTCGCAAGGACCAGGCGCTGCAGGTGATCAACGCGAACAAGGGTGGACAGATCTACCTGGTGCTCCTGGCGCCTGACACGCCTGCGCCGACGTCGGGTGCCGCCAAGGCTGCGGCGAGCGGCAAGTAACCGTCGTGGAGTCCTACGCCACGGTTGACGCCCCGGTCGAGATGACGGCGTTCGACGTCGCCGTCGTCGAGCCGGACGCGAACCTCCGGACGCGACTCGCCGTCGAGCTCGCGGGTGCCGCGCAGTTCGAGACGATGGAAGATCTGATCCAGCAGCTCAACCCGACGCGCCCCGTCGTGGCGGTGTTCGGGCCCGGGTTCGCCAGCCCGATCGGCTTCCAGCACGTGCACCGGGTCACGAGCTCGCACGCCTCGCTCGGCGTCGTGTTCGCGGTGCTACGAGCTGTCGACCGACGTGCTCCAGCAAGCCCTCCGGGCCGGCGCCCGCGACGCGGTCGTGATCGGCGGCGAGGCGAGCCTGCACCAGTCCGTCGACCGGGTCGGCGAGATGCTCGCCGGCGCCACGACCCGCACACCCGCTCCGAGCGCGCCGACGCTCGCGGGCGAGCCGGGCCGGCTCATCTCGGTCTTCTCGACCAAGGGTGGCGTGGGCAAGACCTGCGTGGCGATCAACGTCGCCGCCGCGATGGCGAAGCGCTCGGCGGCCCCCGTCGTGCTCGTCGACGGCGACCTCCAGTTCGGCGACGTGTCGGTGATGCTCGGTCTCCCGCCGCAGAACACCGTGTTGGATGCCGCCGCCGCCGTGCAGTACGGCGACATGGAACTGGTGCAGACGCTGGCCAGCAAGGACGCCGCCACCGGCCTCCTGGTGCTGCCGGCGCCGCTCGAGCCAATGCCGACCGACGCGCTGCTTCCCGGCGAGATGGTCAACATCTGCTCCGCGCTCCAGGCGATGGCCGGCCACGTCGTGATCGACCTCCCGTCGGTGTTCAACGACTACGTGCTCGCGATCATCGAAGCGTCGGACGACGTGCTGCTCGTCGGCAGCATGGACATCCCGAGCATCAAGAACCTGAAGATCGGGATGCAGACGCTCGACCTCCAAGCGGTCGCGGGCCCGAAGCTCAAGCTCGTGCTGAACCACGCGAACGCGAAGGTGAAGCTCGACGTGAAAGAGATCGAGCGGGTGCTGGGCTTGAGTGCGAACTTCCCGATCCCGGACGACATCGCGGTGCCGATCTCGGTGAACGCGGGACGTCCGGTGGTGGTCGACGAGCCCAAGTCGCCGGTGTCGCGTGCGCTCGACTGCATCGCTGAATCACTGCTGGGACCGACGGCGACTCCGAAGAAGAGCCGGCGCGGAAAGTGAACGAGGACGGTAGGCCATGACGCAGACCCAACAGCCCGCTGCCCGTTGGCAGGAACAGCGCGCCGCGCAGGGCGTCAACCAGCGCGAGCACCAGCTGGAGGAGATGCGGCAGAAGATGCACCAGTTCGTGATCCACGAACTGGGACCGCTGCTCACCGACCAGCGAGTGTCCGAGGTCGAGCTGCGGCGCCAGGTCGACGAGCAGCTGCTCAAGGCCCTCGCGCAGGAGCGACTCGCCCTCACCGTCGCCGAACGCCAGGTGCTGGTGCAGTCGGTCACCGACGACGTGCTCGGCTACGGGCCGATCGACCAGCTGCTCCGGGACGACTCCATCACCGAAGTCATGGTGAACGGCCCCGACCACGTCTACGTGGAACGCAGCGGCAAGCTCACGATCACCGACGTGAAGTTCGCCGACGAGACCCACCTGCGCCGCATCATCGACAAGATCGTGAGCCAGGTCGGTCGGCGCGTCGACGAAGCCAACCCGATGGTCGACGCCCGTCTGCCCGATGGTTCCCGTGTCAACGTCGTCGTGCACCCGCTGTCCATCGGCGGGCCGTTCATGACCATCCGAAAGTTCTCGAAGGACCCGTACACCGTCGAGGACCTCATCAGCTTCGGGTCGTTCACCCCGCAGGTCGCGCACTTCATCAACCAGTGCGTCAAGGGCCGCCTCAACATCGTGGTGAGCGGTGGTACCGGCACCGGGAAGACGACGCTGCTCAACGTGCTGTCGAGCTTCATCCCGAGCGACGAGCGCATCGTCACCGTGGAAGACGCCAAGGAGCTCCAGCTCCACCAGACGCACGTACTGCCGATGGAAGCGCGCCCCCCGAACATCGAAGGCAAGGGCGAGGTCAAGATCCGCGACCTCGTGCGCAACTCGCTGCGTATGCGGCCCGACCGCATCGTCGTCGGTGAGGTCCGTGGCGGTGAGGCGCTCGACATGCTCCAGGCCATGAACACCGGTCACGACGGCTCGATCACCACCGTCCACTCGAACTCACCGCGAGACACGCTCTCCCGTATCGAGACCATGACGCTGATGGCGGGCATGGACCTGCCGGTGCGCGTGATCCGGGAGCAGATGGCCTCCGCGCTCGACATGATCGTGCAGCTCACCCGTCTGCGTGACGGCACCCGTCGCATCACCCACGTCAGCGAGGTCATGGGCATGGAGGGCGAGGTCGTCGTGCTCCAGGACATCTACACCTTCGACTTCGGCGCCGGCATCGACGAGGAGGGTCGCTTCCGCGGTGGCCTCAAGAGCACCGGCATCCGCCCGTCGTTCTCGGAGAAGCTGAACGACTACGGCATCGCGCTCGAGCCGTCGCTGTTCGCCAACTCGGCGCCTGCCGGCAACGGTCAGGGTCTGCGGTGAGCGCGATCGCGCTGGTCGCTCGCGGCCTCGGACAGTCCGGCGAAGATCGTCTTCGCGCTGCTGGTCGCCGCCGGCGTGCTCGGTCTCGGGCTCGCCGTCGTCCTCATGACGGGCGACAACCGAGGGAAGATCGAACGTCGCCTCGGTGACCTGATGCAGGACCAGACGGTCGCGACCGACGCCGAGGAAGACGACGAGTTCATCCCGAAGGGCGACCCGGCTCTCGCCGAGACTGCGCTGATGCAGCGCATGGTCGGCCTCACCGGTCGTCTCGCCGACCGGGCCGGGCTGCTGTCCCGCACCGAGGACGCGCTGGAGCAGGCCGACCTGCCGTTGCGGCCGCCGGAAGCGCTGTTCTTCTACTTCGCCGGTCTGTTCGTGGTCGGCATGCTCGGGCTGCTCGTGCTGCCCATCCCGATGGCGCTGGTGCTCGCGCTCGCTCGCCGGCATCGTTCCGGTGATCATGCTCCACCGTCGGCGTCGCGGCCGTCTTGCGCGAGTTCCAGATGCAGCTGCCGGGCACGCTCAACCTCTTGTCGGGCTCGATGCGCGCCGGGTTCTCCTTCGCGCAGGGTCTCGAGTCGGTGGCGAACGAGGCGACCCAGCCGACCCGCCGCGAGCTCCAGCGGGTGTTCACCGAGTCCCGCCTCGGCCGTCCGATCGAGGACGCGCTCGAGGACTCGGCGCAACGGATGACGAGCATCGACCTGATGTGGGCGGTCATGGCCATCCGCATCCAGCGCGAGGTCGGTGGAAACCTGGCCGAGCTGCTCGACACCGTGGCCGAGACCATGACCCAACGGGAGCGGTTGCGCCTCGAGATCAGGGCGCTCACGGCAGAAGGACGCTTCTCGGGTTGGATCCTCGGCCTCTTCCCGATCGCGTTCGCCGGGATCCTCTACCTCATCCAGCCGGACTACATGAGCGTCCTGTTCTCCGAGACGTTCGGCATCGTGGCCGTCATCGCCTGCGGGATCATGACGTTCATCGGCTTCATCTGGCTCCGCAAGATCCTCCAGATCGAGGTGTGACATGACGCCGTTGATGATCGCCTTCGTGATCGCGGCCGCGGTCGGTGCGCTGGTCTACGTACTCGCCTCGACGTCCATGGAGAAGGCCGACGTGCGCGAGTCGCTCCGCCGGCTCGAGGGCTACCAGATCCAGGACGTGCGCGACCAGGAGATGCTGGCGCCCATGAGCGAGCGCGTTGTCGCGCCCTTGCTCGAGGGCCTCACCGGTATGGCCACGCGGTTCACGCCGGCGGGCTACGGCGAGAAGGTCGCCCAGAAGCTGGTGCACGCGGGCAACCCGCCGAACTTGAACGTCGACAAGATCCTGGTGATGAAGCTCCTCGGCCTCGTGTCGGTGGTGCTCTGGCTTCCGCTGACCCTGACGCTGGGCCTCTCGGGTCCGATGTTGTTGGTCGGTGTCGGCGTTCTCTGGGGCGTCTCGTTCCTGTACCCCGACGTCCTGCTGAACCGCAAGATCGAGGATCGTCAGAAGGAGATCTCCCGCAAGCTGCCCGACATCCTCGACCTCCTCGTCATCTCGGTCGAGGCCGGCCTCGGGTTCGAGCAGGCGCTCGACCGCACCTGCACCGTGGTGCCCGGCGCGCTGTCCGACGAATTCCGCCGCATGCTGCACGAGATCCGCATCGGTGCGACCCGGGCCGACGCGCTCCGGGCCATGGCCGAGCGGAGCGACGTGCCCGAGCTGCGCGGCTTCATCCTCGCCATGCTGCAGGCTGACACCTTCGGTGTGTCGATCTCCCGGCTCCTGCGCTCCCAGGCCGACGAGATGCGGATCAAGCGCCGCCTGTCTGCACAGGAGAAGGCGCAGAAGGCACCGGTCAAGATGCTCTTCCCCCTGGTGTTCTGCATCTTCCCGTCGATCTTCGTGGTCATCCTCGGCCCCGCGATGATCAACATCTCTCGCGCGCTCTGACATGACCGCGGCGCCCACCCTCGAGCGCCCGGTCGCGTCCGCGACCGCGATCGAGGAGGCACCGGCGCGTGTGCGTGCGCACGGTTCGGGCCTGGGGTGGGTGTTCACCGCGTTCTTCGGCGTGTTCGGATGGGCGACCGGCCTCTCCAAGCTGAGCGACAACTCGTTCCTCTGGCACCTGCGCACCGGTGAGTACATCCTCGATCACGGCATCCCGCACCACGACGTGTTCTCGTACACCGCGCCCGGGACCAAGTGGGTGGCGCAGTCGTGGCTCGCCGAGCTCACGTACGCGGTGCTGTACCGCAGCGTCGGCGGCGTCGGCATCCGGCTCTTCGTCGGAGCGGTCGGCGCCGGCATCGGGATCCTGACGTACCGGCTCGCGCTTCGCCTGGTGCGCGACCGGATGGTGGCGTGCGGCCTCACCGTCGCCGCGCTCGCCGGTATCTACACCGTCTGGTCCGAGCGGCCGCTCCTGATCGGCGTGCTGCTCCTGCTGGTGCTGCTCTGGGTCGTCGAGGTGCCCGACAGCATCGTCGGGCGACACCCGCTCGTGGTCGTGCCCGCGCTCATGTGGCTGTGGGCCAACACCCATGGCACGTACCAGCTCGGGTTCGCCTACCTCGGTCTGCACCTGCTCGGGCGGTGGCTCGACGGCGCGCCACCGTGGGTGGGACGCGAACGCCGGCTGCTGACCGGCGCGGTGATCGCCTTCGCGCTGGTGTTCGTCAACCCGTACGGCGTCGAGCTCGTGACCTTCCCGATCGCGTTGCTGTCGCGGGGCGACATCCTCTCGCACATCGTCGAGTGGAAGTCGCCCGACTTCCGCGACATGTGGGGAATCGCGCTCGGGATCTGGATCGTCGTGTTCGTGGTGGCGCTCTCACGGGGCCGGCACCGGGTCACACGCCGTGATCTCGTCGTCGCGGTTCCGATGCTGCTGCTGGCGTTGTGGGCGGTCCGGAACGTCGCGGTGGCACCGCTCATCGGGCTGCCCGTCGTGGCCCGCGCGTTCGCCCGCGACGAAGAGAAGCCCTCTGACGTGAGCGGCACGCTCATCACGGCCGCGATCAGCGTGCTCGTCGTCGCGGCGGTCGCGATGGGCTACCAGGCGACGACGGAGAAGACCTTCGACAACTCGCCCTTCCCCGTGAAGGCCCTCGAGTACGTGCAGCGGCATGAGGGTCTCGGCGGCCGCCTCCTGACCAACGACGCCGCGGCAGGGTACGTGATCCTCCACTTCTCCCCGGAGCAGAAGGTGTTCATCGACGACCGGTACGACATGTACCCGACGTCGGTGATCTACGACTACTTCAAGCTGTCGTCGGCCAAGCCGGGGTGGGATGCCGTCCTCGACCGCTACGACGTCGAGACGATCGTGTGGAAGCGGGACACGCCGCTGGCCTCGCTCCTCGACGAGTCGTCCGGGTGGAGACGGGTGTACCGCGATTCGGTCGACGCGGTGTGGGAACGTGTCTGACGCAGCCTCTCGCCGGGCTCGCGACGCCCGGGAGTCTGCTCGGGTTCGGATGACATCGCACTCTGCGGAGCACGACTCCGTTTTGAAGGACGGGTCAGGTCGCCCCGACGGGGGGTCTGGTGGTCGTCGCCAAGGATCTCGATGGCACAGCGGAGTCCGTGCGTCGCGAACTCGAGCGGCTGAACGAGCAAGAAGCGACGGATCAGCGACGCGGTCGAGAAGCAGGCCCGGGAGGGCAACCAGGGGACGACTCTCTCATCCAGCGTGGCCGGCACAATCCCTGAACACCGACGAGCGTCGCGGCGATTCTCTCCGTTCGCTGCAAGGCCTTCCGAGCCGACTCTGGAAGCAGTCGATGGGTCTCCTCGTCCACGCACGACTATTGCCCGATCCGGCGGTGCCGTACGGCATCTGGCGCGGCGGACAGCACCGAGACTTGGTCTGAGGAGACGACAGATTCGCCCGGCTTCTTACACTGGCGGCTTCGGCCGCAGACAGCATTTGTTGGGATTTTCGGGGGGCTTGATGGCCAGTGGCGAGCGTGGTGTGCTTCGGCGGCTGGTGGACAAGGACGAGATTGTCGACCTCGTTCACCGTTACTCGTACTGTGTCGATCACAGGCTCTACGACGAGGTCGCTGAGCTGTTCACTGAGGAGTGCGTGGTCGACTATGGCCCAGCCTTCGCGCCTCCGGTGCGCGGTCGCGCCGCGTTGCGCAAGATGTTCGGGCACCCTGGTGGCGGTTTCGCGGCGACGAGCCACCACAATGCGAACGTCCTCGTGACCTTCGACGATGACGATCGCGCCTCGGTGCGCACGTCGTTGTATGCCTGGCACAGGTTGGCGGACGGCACGACTCCGCAGTTGTGGGGCTACTACCACGACGTGGCCGTGCGGGGTTCCGGGGGCTGGCAGATCGCGACGCGCCAGCTTCGGGTGCTCGGCGTGGAGGACTGGGACATCGAATGGCATTGGGCGCAGCATCTGCCCGAGCCGTAGCCGACCGCGCTGCGGTCGTCTGACGGGACACGAAAGAGGCTTCGGACTGGCGTGATCACGGGAGCCGACTATCTCCGACAACACATTCGCCTAGATATGCGTTGAGATCGACGAGCGCCACGTGCGTGACCACCGCTCTGGCAGACAGGCCCTGACCGTGGAAGCCGTGAACGCACCAGCTCCTCGGAGGTACCTCGCCACCATGTCAGCAGACACCGCCACTGCCAGAGACGCTTCGCGAGCGATGGAAGCCGGGCACTGGCGCCGGAACGGGAAGAGGGGACGCTCGCTGGCGTCCCCTCCTCCTTGCGTTCCGGGTCTCGGATCTCTAGGAGCCGGCGCTGCTCAGGCTGCTGCCTTCGCGGTTGTAGGTCCCGTTGATCTGGTTGCCGAGGAAGCTCACAGCCGCGATCACTGCAAGGGCGATGAGTGCGACGAGGAGGATGTACTCCACCATGCTTGCACCCCGCTCCGTGGTCGTGAACTTCGCCTGGAGCCATGTCCGTAGGACGATCAAGTTCATTGACGTTGCCCCTCTTCCGATGTGAGCGGTGCGCGCCCCCGCACCGTCGTACTGCCCCACATATGTATCGGCGGGGCCGCCCGGGAACTTGACGAACCCGGACGACCCCGCCGATGACGAGTAGATGAGAACGGCTCAGCTGCCAGCGCTGCTGAGCGAGCTCCCGGACTGGTTGAACTTCGAGTTGACCTGGTTCTTCAGGAACACGACCGCCGCGATGACCGCGAGGGCGATGAGGGCCACGAGGAGGATGTACTCCACCATCGACGCGCCTTCCTCGTCCTTGCCGAACTTCGCCTCGAGCCACGTACGAGTCACGAACAGGTTCATTGTGGATAGCCCCTTCTGCCTGCCGGACCGCACGCCCGGCTGATTGGATGTGGTGGTGCTTTGGTTGGAGAATTGCTGGTCTTGCCGTTTCTTCACCGGTGTGGAGCCGGGCTGATCACGAGATCAGGCCCGGCGCACCACCGAACTCTGGCTACGCCGTGCCTCAGCTGCCTGCGCTGCTGAGCGAGCTGCCGGACTGGTTGAACTTCGTGTTCACCTGGTCCTTCAGGAACACGACCGCTGCGATGACCGCGAGGGCGATGAGGGCGACGAGGAGGATGTACTCCACCATCGACGCGCCGTCCTCGTCCTTGCCGAACTTCGCCTCGAGCCACGTACGCAACACGAACAGGTTCATGTCATCGGTCCTTGTCTTGTGCTCACCCCGGAACGGGGCCCGGACGGTGTGCCCGTGGCAACAACTTCGGCACGGTGCGTGAGCGCCTTGAGCACTCAGAGCGCGAATACTTGCGGCTGTAGCATGCGTCACGATGCGATTGGTGGGGCTCACCGGCGGGATCGGCTCCGGGAAATCGACTGTCGCCGACCTGCTGCGGGCAAAAGGTGCGGTGATCGTCGATGCCGACGAGGTGGCCCGTGCTGTGGTGGAGCCGGGCACCCCGGCGCTGGCGGCCCTGGTCGAGCGCTTCGGCGTCGGGATCCTCGACGCCGAGGGCCGACTCGACCGGCCCCATCTCGCAGCGATCGCCTTTGCCGACGACGACGGCCGGAAGGCGCTCGGTGACATCACCTGGCCGGCGATCGGCGAGGAGTTCGAACGCCGGATCAAGACCGCACCGCCCGACAGCGTGGTGGTGTGCGACGTGCCACTGCTGGTCGAGAGCAAGGCGGCGGCGGCCCGCCCGTACGTGGCGGTGATCGTGGTCGAGGCCCCGATCGATGTCCGCTTGGCCCGGCTCGAGATCCGCGGCGTCGCACGCGGTGACGCCGAACGCCGGATGGCCGCCCAGGCCACCGACGACGAACGTCGGGCGGCGGCCACCCATCTGGTCGACAACGGCGGCGACCGCGACGCGCTCGCCGCTCAGGTCGACACGATCTGGGACGACCTCCTCACCCGGGAGCCGCCGGCGCCCGACGCCAGCAGGTCGGCCCCCGACGTCCCGGAGGCTTCCGTTCCGGAATAGCTGTCGTACCCCGCCGTTAGCATCGGGACGATGCCGGCGCTCGAACTCGTCACCGATCTCACGCCCGCAGGCGACCAGCCCGAGGCGATCGCCGCGCTGGCGGAGGGGATCGAGCGGGGCGACCGCTTCCAGACCCTCCTCGGGATCACCGGATCGGGCAAGAGCTTCACCACCGCCGCGGTGATCGAGAAGGTGCAGCGGCCCACGCTCGTGCTCGCACCCAACAAGACGCTCGCGGCCCAGCTCGCCAGCGAGTTCCGGGAGCTGTTCCCGAAGAACCGGGTGGAGTACTTCGTCTCCTACTACGACTACTACCAGCCCGAGGCGTACCTCCCGACGACCGACACCTACATCGAGAAGGACTCGTCGATCAACGACGAGATCGATCGCCTCCGCCACTCCGCCACCAGCGCGCTCATGTCACGGCGCGACGTCATCATCGTGGCGTCGGTCTCCGCGATCTACGGCCTCGGTGGTCCCGAGGAGTACGCGCGGCAGTGCCTGATCCTCGACGTCGGGGAGGAGCGCGAGCAGCGGGCCATCCTCGCCCGCCTGGTCGAGCTGCAGTACGAGCGCAACGACTACGACTTCGCCCGCAACAAGTTCCGCGTCCGGGGCGACACCATCGAGGTGTTCCCGGCCTACGAGGAGCGGGGCGTCCGGATCTCGCTCTTCGGCGACGAGGTCGAGCGCATCGCGTCGGTCGATCCGCTCACCGGCGAGATCGTCGAGGAGCTCGAGCGCCTCGTGCTGTTCCCGGCCTCGCACTACGTCACCTCCGAC
The DNA here is from genome assembly GCA_963725775.1 of uncultured Actinomycetes bacterium. Taxonomy (GTDB): domain Bacteria; phylum Actinomycetota; class Acidimicrobiia; order IMCC26256; family DASPTH01; genus DASUAS01. The sequence continues at coordinate 2,511,666 of CAVRZT010000001.1, read as the reverse complement.
GAGCACATGAAGCGCGCGATCGAGGGCATCGAGTCCGAGCTGGTCGAGCGGCTGGCGTGGTTCGAGGAGAAGGGCAAGCTGCTCGAAGCGCAGCGGTTGCGCATGCGCACCACCTACGACCTCGAGATGCTGCGCGAGATCGGCGTCTGCTCCGGGATCGAGAACTACTCGCGCCATCTCGACGGTCGCGACCCGGGCCAGATGCCCTACACCCTGCTCGACTACTTCCCCGACGACTTCGTGGTCGTGGTCGACGAGTCGCACCAGACCGATCCCGCAGCTGCACGGCCAGTACGAGGGCGACAAGTCGCGCAAGGACACCCTGGTCGACCACGGGTTCCGGCTGCCGTCGGCGATGGACAACCGCCCGCTGCGCTTCCACGAGTTCGTCGACAAGGTCAACCAGGTGGTGTTCCTGTCGGCCACCCCGAGCGCCTACGAGATCGAGCACTCCAGCCAGGTGGTCGAGCAGATCGTGCGGCCCACCGGCCTCATCGACCCCGAGATCGTGGTGAAGCCGACCAAGGGTCAGATCGACGACCTCGTCGCCGAGATCAAGGCGCGGGCCGAGGCCGACCAACGCATCCTCGTCACCACGCTCACCAAGAAGATGGCGGAGGACCTCACCGACTACCTCCTCGAGCTCGGCATGCGGGTGCGCTACCTGCACAGCGAGGTCGACACGCTCGAGCGGGTCGAGATCCTGCGCGGTCTGCGGCTCGGCGACTTCGACGTGCTCGTCGGCATCAACCTGCTGCGCGAGGGCCTCGACCTGCCCGAGGTGTCGCTGGTCGCGATCCTCGACGCCGACAAGGAGGGCTTCCTCCGCTCCGAGACCTCGCTGATCCAGACCATCGGCCGCGCCGCCCGGAACGTCGACGGTCAGGTGATCATGTACGCCGACCAGATGACCGACTCGATGCGACGCGCCATCTCGGAGACCAACCGCCGGCGCAAGAAGCAGATCGAGTACAACGCCGAGCACGGCATCGACCCGCAGACCGTGCGCAAGAAGGTCACCGACATCCTCGAGATGCTCCGCGGCGCCGACGGCGAGGCGTCGTCCGGAGGCCGCGGTCGCGGGCGGGGGAGAGGCCGGCAGCCGCAGCGTTCCGCGGTGTTCGACCTCTCCGACGTGCCGCCCGACGATCTCGGTCGCCTCATCCAGACGCTCCAGGACGAGATGCACGACGCCGCCACCAACCTCCGGTTCGAGGAGGCGGCGCGCCTGCGCGACGAGATCACCGAGCTCAAGCGCGAGCTGCCGCGCCGTCGTCTGACACCGTTTGCATCGGTCGAGCCGCGGTCTACGGAACATCCGTTCGATCGTCGCGCTGCGTTTGGGTACCATGGAGCGCAGTGGCGGACACGATCACCAACACGATTCGGATCCGGGGCGCGCGGGAGCACAACCTCCGCAACGTCGACCTCGAGCTGCCGCGCGACAAGCTGATCGTCTTCACCGGGCTCTCCGGTTCGGGGAAGTCGTCGCTCGCGTTCGACACCATCTACGCCGAGGGTCAGCGCCGCTACGTCGAGTCGCTTGTCGGCCTACGCGCGCCAGTTCCTCGGGCCAGATGGACAAGCCCGACGTCGACTTCATCGAGGGCCTGTCGCCGGCGATCTCGATCGACCAGAAGTCGGCGTCGCGCAACCCGCGATCGACCGTCGGCACCATCACCGAGATCTACGACTACCTGCGCCTGCTCTACGCGCGCATCGGCGTGCCGCACTGTCCCAACTGTGGTCGGGTGATCACCCGCCAGACTCCGCAGCAGATCGTCGACCGCGTCCTGCAACTCGAGGAAGGCACCCGGTTCCAGGTGCTGGCGCCGGTCGTGCGCGGCCGCAAGGGTGAGTACGAGGGCCTGCTGAAGGAGCTGGCGTCGCAGGGCTTCACCCGCGCCCGGGTCGACGGCGAGCTGGTCGAGCTCGGCGCGGCCACCAGCGAGCGCCTGGCCCGCTACGAGAACCACACCATCGAGGTCGTCGTCGACCGGCTCGTGCGGCGGCCGGGGATCGAGCGGCGCCTCACCGACTCGCTGGAGACCGCGCTGCGCCTGGCCGAGGGTGTCGCCGAGGTCGAGATCGTGCCCCGCGACGACACGGCAAGCCCGATGGCGGCGACCTCGAGACGCTCACGTTCTCCGAGCACCTCGCGTGCACGCACTGCGGCGTGTCGTTCGACGAGCTCGCGCCGCGCAACTTCTCGTTCAACTCGCCGTACGGCGCGTGCGAGCGCTGCGACGGGCTCGGCACCCGCTTCGAGGTCGATCCCGAGCTCCTCGTCCCCGACGACGACCTGAGCCTCCGCGACGGGCGCGATCGCGCCGTGGTCCGGGTTCCGCAGCCACTACTTCGAGCGGGTGCTCGACTCCGTCGCCGACGAGTTCGGCTTCTCCACCGACACGCCGTGGAAGAAGCTGAAGAAGAAGGAGAAGCAGGTCGTCCTCTACGGCACCGGCAAGACGTCGGTGAAGGTGTCGTACCGCAACCGGTACGGCCGCCAACGCTCGTACACCACGCAGTTCGAAGGTGTCGTGCCGTGGCTCGAGCGCCGCCACACCGAGTCCGAGAGCGACCGCGCCCGCGAGCAGATCGAGGGCTACATGCGCGAGGTGCCGTGCCCGGCGTGCGGTGGCGCCCGCCTGCGGCCGGCGTCGCTCGCGGTCACCATCGGCGGGCAGAACATCTACGAGGTCGGTGAGCTGTCGATCCGCAAGGCGTCGGAGTTCCTCGGCTCGCTCGAGCTCTCCGAACGCGACCGCATGATCGCGGAGCGGGTCGAGAAGGAGGTCAACGAGCGGCTGCGCTTCCTGCTCGACGTCGGCCTCGACTACCTGAGCCTCAACCGGTCGTCGGCGACCCTCGCCGGCGGTGAGGCGCAACGGATCCGGCTGGCGTCGCAGATCGGCAGCGGGCTGGTCGGCGTGCTGTACGTGCTCGACGAGCCGTCGATCGGTCTCCACCAGCGCGACAACCAGCGTCTCATCGACACGATGGTGCGGCTGCGCGACCTCGGCAACACCGTGATCGTCGTCGAGCACGACGAGGAGACCATCCGCATCGCCGACCACGTCGTCGACATCGGCCCCGGCGCGGGGGAGCACGGCGGCGAGATCGTCGTCGAGGGCACGCTGAAGAAGCTGCTGGCGAGCAAGCGCTCGATCACCGGGCAGTACCTCTCGGGGAAGCGGTCGATCGCGATCCCCGAGATGCGGCGCTCACCGGGCGAGGCGTGGATCACGGTGCGCGACGCGCACGAGCACAACCTGCAGCACATCGACGTCGACTTCCCGCTCGGCTGCTTCGTCGCGGTCACCGGGGTGAGCGGCAGCGGGAAGAGCACGCTGGTCACCGACATCCTGTATCCCGCGCTGATGCAGAAGATCTACCGCTCGAAGAACGTGCCCGGCCGGCACAAGAAGATCGAGGGCATCGAGCACATCGACAAGGTCATCAACATCGACCAGTCGCCGATCGGGCGCACGCCGCGCTCGAACCCGGCGACGTACACGGGTGTGTTCGACAAGGTGCGCACGCTGTTCGCGTCGACGCAGGAGTCCAAGGTGCGCGGGTACCTGCCCGGCCGCTTCTCGTTCAACGTGAAGGGCGGGCGCTGCGAGGCGTGCGCGGGCGACGGCACGATCAAGATCGAGATGCACTTCCTCCCCGACGTGTACGTCCCGTGCGAGGTGTGCAAGGGCGCGCGCTACAACCGCGACACCCTCGACGTCACGTTCAAGGGCAAGAACATCGCCGAGGTGCTCGAGCTCTCCATCGAGGAGGCGCTCGAGTTCTTCACCAACCAGCCGACCATCGCCCGGCACCTGCAGACGCTCGTCGACGTGGGCCTCGGCTACGTGCGCCTCGGGCAGCCCGCACCCACGCTCTCCGGCGGTGAGGCGCAACGCGTGAAGCTCTCGGCCGAGTTGGGCAAGCGTTCCACCGGGCGAACGCTCTACATCCTCGACGAGCCCACCACCGGGCTGCACTTCGAAGACGTCCGTCGCCTCCTCGGCGTGTTGCAGCGTCTCGTCGACAACGGCAACACCGTGCTCGTCATCGAGCACAACCTCGACGTGGTGAAGTCGGCCGACTGGGTGGTCGACCTCGGCCCCGAAGGCGGCGACGGGGGTGGCCGGGTGATCGTCGAGGGTTCGCCCGAACACGTGGCCAAGACGCCCGAGAGCCATACCGGGCGCTTCCTGGCGCCGGTGCTCGGGCTGTCGTAGCTCAGGCTGAACTCCGCGCCAGCGGCGCGTCGTCGGGCACGTCGACCGGCGCACGGACGTCGAGGAACCTGAGCGCGGCCACGGTTGCGAAGACGTACATCGGCAGCAGGGCGCGCTGGAAGCCGGCGTTGGTCACCCACACGTCGGTGCCGAGCATGGTCGCGAACGCGAGGTACGAGAGCGCGACCCACGTGAGGACGTCGCGCGGCGCGTAGCGCAGCGCCGCGACGCACACGAGGACGCCGATCACGACCCAGAAGAGGATCGCCGAGGGGTACCGGGTGACCTCGAGCGCGTGCACGAACCCTCCACCCGGCACGCTCAGGCGCTCGCCCGAGTTGTTGAAGGGCCAGTTGCCCAGCCGGACGCGCAGGAATCCGATCCATGCGACATAGACGACTGGCGGCACCATGAGGGGAAGGACCCGACGGGCGCGGGCCAGGAGACCGTCGGACGCGCGGACGAGGTCCCAGAGTGCGAGCCCGACGATGGCGACCATCGCGGTCTCGCGGGTGAGGACCGCGACGGTGAGCACGACGACGGCGAAGAGTCGCCGCTCGCGGGACCACAGCATCAGGCCGGCGCCGACCAGCGCGAGCACGAACAGTTCGGGGGTCATCTCGGTCAGGGTCTCGAAGCCTGCGATCGGAACGACGAGCGCCCACCACATGCTCCGACCGCGCTCGGCGAGCAGCCAGCGCGACCACCGCACATGCCGCGCCGCACGACAGGATGGTGAGGACCACCAACGTCCAGCCGGTGAAGCGCGACTGCCCGAGCGATGCGGCCCAGGTCAGGTAGCCCCAGACCGGGCGCTGGGCGCGGTACGTGAACTCGGCTGGCTCGCGCAGCACCCACGGGCGGCTCAGGCTCGGGTCCTGGGCGATGACCGCGAACGCGTGCCCGTCGCCGCCGGTGAGCGCGACGTCGAGCTTGGACAGCGGATCGTGGTAGATCGACGCGTAGGGGACCATCGTCCCGCGCGGGTGTTTTCTGACTGGCGAGGAACCCGAAGATGACCACGGTTGCGAGCAGCATGCCGGCGAGGGCCACTGCCACGATGGTGCGGCCAGGTGCGGTGAGTCGAGGGCTCATGGGACCAGGGTCGGCGTCGGTGAACCCACACGGAGCGCCTTGGTGGTGCTCGAGCGCCGCGCCGTGAGCCCGCCCGCCACCGCGATCAGGCCGAAGCCGTACAGCGGGAGCAACACCCGGGTGAACCCCGCGTGCGTACCCCAGACCACTGGCGCCATCGTGGGGGCGAACACCAGGAATGCGGTGGCGATCCAGGTGAGTGGATCGTGGCGCGCCAGGACCCAGGCGGCGACGCAGAGCGCGACCGCGAGCCCGGTGCCCACGACGATGACCCCAACCTCGGGGGAGGTGCGCAACGCCGAGAGGAGGCCCGTCCCGGGCAGGCCGGTCCGGTGCCCGGCGGCTGCCGTCGGCCACGCTCCGGTGCGCAGACGCAGCAGAAGTGCCCACCCCGCGTAGCACGCGAACGGCCAGGCCAGCGGCGCGACGCGCGAGAGACGCCCGGGCGATCCCCGACGCTCGACCAGTTCCCAGGCGGCGACGCCGAGCACGCCCACGAGCATGGTCTCGCGGGTGGCGACCGCGAGCACGAAGAGCAGCGCGCCGGCGGCGCGCCGATCGCGGGTCCACAAGAGGAGCCCGCCACCGAACAGCGCGAACGCGGCGAGCTCGGGCGTGAGCTCGTGGATCGATTCGAGACCGGCGACGACGATGCCGAGTGCCCAGTACGGGCTCGTGTCGCGGTCCTGCAACAGCAGGGCACCGACGCCGGCGGCGGCAGCGCACCCGAGCACCGCCAGGACCAGCAACGCGGCGCCGACGCCGTCTCGATCACCGAGCGAGACCAGCCATGCCGCATAGCCCCACGCGGGTCGCTGCGCCCGGTACGAGAACTCGGCGCGCGAACCCAGCACGGCCGGACGTGACAAGAGGGGGTCCTGGGCGAGCGCGGCGAAGACCTGTCCGTCGCCGGTCAAGAGCAGGCGCTCGACCCGGTTCGGCTCCTTCTCGTAGATCGAAGCCACCGGATCGCGGCCGACGCAACAATCCGGGCGCTGCGCAGCGAGCTCGCCGGCGAGCAGGATGCCGGTCAGGAGTGCTGCGATCGCGCCGACGACGAGCGCAGAGACTGCGCGGCGCGTCCGTTGTGGCATAGAGAGGTGGTCGGTTCGCGGCCCGGCCTCCTTGACCGGGAAGTTGCACCTGGAAGCCCGGTCCGTGTGCTGTCGCTACAGGCGGCCGATGGCGCCGTCGATCACCCGATGGTGACGGCCATCTCCACGCGCTCGCCCGCGCCCGCTGCGGCCGCGCAGCGTGCGGTACCACCGCGGGAGTCCCGACGGGGAGATCGCGGGGTGCTGGTGGTCGCGTTCCTCGTGGCGGCAGTCATCAGTGGCGTCAGCATCCACGCCCACGCGATGTGGTTCGACGAGCTGCAGGCGTGGAACATCGCCCGCGCCAGCCGCGCGCTGCCCGACCTCTTCGTCAACCTGCGCTACGAGGGCCACCCTGCGCTCTGGTACCTGCCCTTGTACGCCCTCACCCGGGTCACCGGGGATCCGCGGGCCATGCAGGTGCTCGGGTGGCTCGTCGTGATGGCGGTGAACGCGGTGGTGTTGTTCCGTTCGCCGTTCTCAGTGCCGGCGCGCCTCGCGATCGTCGCCGGGTACTTCTTCGCGTTCGAGTACTCGGTGATCATCCGCTCCTACGGGCTCGGGCTGCTCCTGCTCGTGCTCGCGCTCTCGTGCCTCGGCCGCCCGCGACCCGCGTGGGTCGCGGGAACGATCGCGCTCGCGCTGCTGGCGTGGATCAGCCTCGCCGGAGCCGTGCTCGCAGGGGTACTCGTCGTGGTCCTCGCGTGGACGTGGTGGTCATCACGAGCCGCCACGACCGATCGCGCGCCGCTGCGCTGCGCGATCGCGGTGGTTGCCTCCGGTATCGCCTCGGTCCTGACGTGCATCCCGCCGGCGGACTTCCACAGCTTCTCGCTGGGGATCCCGAACTCGTCGAGCGCGTACGTCGATCCCGAACGCCTGGCCCGCGCCCTCAGTGGCCCGTGGCGCGGTCTGATGCCAGTGCCGTCGGGCCTCGGGCGGTGGAACACGAACGTCCTCGACCAGCTGGTCGGATCGGTGTGGCTCCAGGCGCTGGTCTCTCTGAGCCTCGTCGTCGTGGTCAGCCTGGTGCTCCGTCCGTACCGCTTCGCGTTCATCACCTGGATCGTCGGCACCGCGGCGTATCTCGCGTTCTCGGTGATCGTCGTGCTGCCGGATCGCGCGCACTACGCCGGCGAGTTCTTCCTCCTCTTCCTGGCCTGCGTCTGGTTCGCCTACGCCCCGCCGGGCCGGTCCGGGGACGCGAACGAGCGCCGATCGTCGGGACTCTCTGCGGTGCTGGTCGTGGTCCTGGCTGCCCAGATCGTCGCGACGGTCGCGATCCTGCCCCGGGCCACGGTCGAGCCGTTCGCGCCCGACCGCACGCTCGCCGAAGCCGCGACCCGGACCGGACTGGCGCGCGACGTGGTCAGCGGCCAGGACTTCGACGGCGTGACGATGGCCGGCTACCTCGATCGACCGGTCTGGTCGATCGCGCGGGGCGCGCCGATCCGCTACTTCGTCAACGACGAGCGGGAGGCGCGCGGGAACATCGGCCTGACCGCCGACCGCCTGGTGTGCGCGGCGGCGGATCTCGCCCGGGTGCGGGACCGGCCGGTTGCACTCGTCGTCGACAAGCCCGTGCCGAGACTGCCCGGTGTGCGTCTGCTTGCCGAGTCGCGGGGTGTACGTCTCTACCGAGTCGCGTCGTCGGCAATCGGGTTGGGTCGGTGTGGTCGATGAGCGCCCGCCGCGTCCTCGTGATCGTCGGTGCGGTGCTCCTCCTCGCGTCACTGTTCGAGTTCGCGCAATCGTCGCGCATGACGTACACGCGCGACTGGCCGGTCGACTACGACCTGAACGTCGTCGCCGCGCGCCGGCTGGTGGAACGCGAGCCCCTCTACGATCGGCCGGCGGCGCGCGCCGAAGGCATCGAGATCGCGGGCAGCAACATGGCGAAGACCGGCCACACGCTCTACTCGAGTTACATCGGCGACCCCGCGGTGGCGCTGACGCACGTACCGTTCCTGCCGTTCTCGCACGACACCGGTGCCCGACTGTTCCGGATCCTCTCCCTGTTCGAGATGATCGGCGCGATCGTGCTGGTCGCCTGGTGCCTGTCTCCCGCCGCACGGGCGCCGGCCGCACTCTTCGCGCTGGCGGCCTTCTTCTTCGGGTTCCCGATGGTGAAGTCGCTGTCGCTCGGCCAGGGCTCCGGCCTGATGATGTTGTCGCTCGCGATCGCGCTGTTCGGTGCGTCCCGGCAACGCTGGGGGCTGGCGGGCATCGGACTCGGAGTGGCCACGGCGCTCAAGGTCAGCCCGGTGCTGCTCGTCGTCTATCTCCTGATCCGCGGCAAGAGCCGCGCGGTCCAGACCGCGATCGTGTCGGCGGCCGTGCTGGTGGTGGGTGCGGCAGTGGTTGGCCGACCGGGTGATTTCCTCGTCTGGCTCCGCGACGTCGGCCCAGGAGTCTCGAAGGGCACCGTCAGCGCCTACAACCAGTCCATCGTCGGCGCGCTGGCCCGGCTGACTGCAGCAGTACCCGACTACGCGAGCCACGCGGGTTCCGGCTCGTGGTACCTGCTCGCGTACGTCGCGTGGGGCTTCGCGCTCTTCGGCCTCTGGAGGATGCGACGTGGACAGGTCGTCGATCCGCTCGAGCTCGGCGTGCTCGTCCTCGTGCTGCTCGTGGCCGGTCCGTTGAGCTGGGACCACTACTACGTGTGGGCGCTGCTCCCCTTGGTCCTGGTGCTGGATCCGGCGCGGTGGCGCGGGCGCGGCCTGGTCGAGCGCGGCGTGCTCCTCGGTGTGCTCGTGCTCGCGACCTGGTGGTCGCGCAACGGAATTCCGCTGCCTCCGACCGCCCTCGCACGTGCCGACTGGTGGGAGCGCGTCCGCACGATCCGCTACGTCGGGCTCGCCTTCGGATATCTCGGCGTCGCGGTGTGGCTGCTCGCCCGTGATCCGGGCCGGGCCCACTTGCGGCCAGAATGGACCGATGAGCGCGGAGGAACCCCTGTGGGAACAGCATGCCCGGTGGTGGCAGCAGGAGTTCACGAACGGGGCTGACCCGGAGTACGAGGAGCAGATCCTCCCGCTCGTCGAACGGCACCTCGTCGGCGCGACGCGCGTCCTCGACGTCGGGTGCGGCGAAGGCCAGCTCGCTCGGCGGGCCGCCGACCTCGGCGCGACGGTCGTCGGCGTCGATCCCACCCGAAACCAGATCGGTGTCGCCCGCGAGCGTGCCGGCGGTCCGGAGTACGCGGCGGCAATCGCCGAACAGCTCCCGTGCCGTGCCGAGTCCTTCGACGCGGTGGTCATGTGCCTGGTGATCGAGCACCTCGATCCCTTCGAGCCCGCCATCCACGAGATGGCCCGGGTGCTCGAACCGGGGGGCCGCTGCCTGCTGCTCCTCAACCACCCGCTGCTCCAGACCCCGGGCAGCGGCTGGATCGACGACCACATCCTCGACGAGCAGTACTGGCGGGTCGGTCCCTACCTCCGGAACGACTCGACCATCGAGGAAGTGGCCCCCGGGGTCAACTTGCCCTTCATGCACCGCCCCCTGAGCCGATACGTACAGGTGATGGGTGAGGTGGGTCTGCTGATCGAAGACATGGACGAGCCGCCGCCGCCCCCGGGTTTCCTCGACGAGGCCTGGGAGTACGGCGAGGCGTCGACCATTCCGCGACTCATGCTGCTGCGCGCCCGTCGCGTGCCGTGACCGGCGCGGCGGTCGCCGCACCGTCGGAGGAACACCTCGACCCGACGATTCCGGACTCGGGTCCCCGGGAACACGCGGTGGCGGCCTGGGTGCGCCGTCCGGTCGTGGCCGGACTGCTGCTCCTCGTCGTGTACGCCGGCTTGTCGTTCGCGTTGAACGACCCGCGCGGGACGCTCGGGACCGACACCGGCGGCAAGCTCGCCACGCTCCACATGATGGAACGGAACGGTGGCCTCGATCCCGATGTCGGGTATTGGGCCGCGGGCGACGACCCGACCGGTGTTCTGCACCCGCTGCACTACACGTACCGGAAGGGCGACAAGTGGGTGAACGTCACCACCCTGCCGATGCTCTACGCCGCGTACCCGCTGTACCTCCTGGGCGGCGACCGCGCCGTGTTGCTGCTCCCGATGCTGGGCGCCGTGCTGTGCGCGTTCGGGGCGCGTGCGCTCGCGCGTCGCCTCGGCGGCGGTGACGGCTGGAGCGCGTTCTGGATCGTCGGCCTCGCGTCGCCGGTCGCGGTGTACGCGCTCGACTTCTGGGAGCACACCGTCGGGCTCGGGCTGATGGTCTGGGCGGTCGTGCTCCTCCTCGACGTCCTGGAGCGGCGCGCCGGGTGGCGCGGCGCACTGGTGGCAGGCGCGCTGTTCGGCCTCGCCGCCACCATGCGCACGGAAGCGCTCGTGTACCTGGTCGTGGCCACCGGGTTGACGTGCCTGGTCATGCTGGTGCGGGAACGGGCGTGGCTGCGCCCGATCGTCGCCGGGGCGTGCGTGACGGTGGGCGCAGCCGTGATGCTCGTCGCCAACCGTCTCCTCGAGCAGCTGACGATCGGCACCGACGTCCGCGGGGCTCGCGTCGCCGGCAGCGCGTCGGGAGCCGGGACGTCGCTGACGGACCGCGTTCGCGAGGCGCTGACGACCGCGGTCGGTACCGGGCTCTCGGGGTTGAAGCCGTCGGGCGAGGCGATGGTGGGCGCACTCGCCGTGGTGTCCGTCGCGGTGGGGGCGTGGCGCCTCAGCCGTTCCGATCGCCGTCGGGTCGCGCTCGGTGCGGCACTCTTCGCGTTCGGCGTCGCCGTGTACCTCGTCCGGTTCGCGCAGGGGTGGGGGTTCATCCCGGGCCTCCTGGTCGCGTCGCCGTTCGCGGCCGCGGGGCTGTTCCTCGCCTGGTCGAAACCGGTGCTGCGCCTGCCGGCGGCGATCGCCTGCGTCGCGCTCCCCATCGCCTGGTACGCGCAGTACCAGGGCGGCGCCGTCCCGCAATGGGGTGGCCGCTACATCCTGCTGTCCGGCACGCTGCTCGCGGTGGCCGGGTGCGTGGTCCTGCGTTCGCACCCCCGAGCGTTCGTCGCCGTCGTCGCGCTCGCTGCGATCACGACGGCCGCGGGCATCGGTTGGCTGGGGGTGCGGTCGAACACCGTGGCCGAGGGGATGGCGATGATCGTCGCCCGCCACGACCAGGTCGTGATCGCCCGCCAGACCCACTTCCTGCGTGAAGGCGGCGCGTTCTACGACAGCGACGAGCACTGGTTGACGGCGACGACCGACGCGCAGCTCACGAAGGCGGTGCGGATCGCGCGGGAGTCCGGTGCGACCGAATTCGCGCTGATCGACGGCGGCGACCGGCGGGCGCCGGCGACCCTCGGCGAGTACGTCCGGGGTCGGACCGAGCTCGTCTCCTTCCTCCGGCCCGACGTCAAGGTCGCCGTCACCACGTATCGAGCTCTCTGACCACCGAGAGTGGCCATTCTGGCTCAATTGCGGCTCAGCCGACTGGCCCCCGGCGCCGATGGAACACGCGTGAATCGTTGGGGCCGCATCGCGATGTACGCCGGGGTGGTCGTCACCGTCGGTGGCCTCTGCAAGCTCCACGCGATTGCACACGAGTACTCATGGTCGGGCTCGACCCGGTTCGCCTGGTCGCTGGCCTACGTCCTGCTCGTTGGGCTGGCCGCGTACAGCGTCGGTCTGCCCGAGCAACCCCGCACCCGCCGCGCTGCCTCGGTGGCCGCGGTGGTCGCGACGTCCGTGGCGGCGTTGGTCATCTCGGGGGTTCAGCTCTTCATCGGTGACGCGTTGCTGCCGAGGTTCGTCGTGCTCGGCAGCGTCGTCGTGCTCGTCCCCTGGTTCATGCTCTGCGCCGCGCTCACGCACGACGTGGATGCTCGGGCGGGTGAGCGGGACCGCGTCGTCGTCGTCGCGACAACCGACGAGCTCGCGACCCTCGAGGTCGATCTGCGCAGCGCGGCGGAACGGCCGGCAGTGTTGGTGGGGTGGTTGACGCCGTTCGAGGTGTCGCCACACTCCGACGTGCCGGCTCGACCGCTCGTCGACATGGTTCGCGAACGCCACGCGACCGTGGTCGTGCTGAGCCGCGTCGCGCAAGGCGACGACGACATCGTGCTCCAGGCGACGAGCCTGCACGAATCCGGTGTCCGTATCCGGACGCTCTCGATGTTCTACGAACAGTGGCTCGGCAAGCTGCCGATCGCCGAGCTCGAACGCGTGTCCCTGCTTTTCGACATCGGCGAGCTGCACGCGGCCAGCTACGCGCGCGTGAAGCGGATGCTCGACGTCGTGCTCGCGTTGGTCGGGATGATTGCGCTGGGACTCGCGCATCCCGTTCGTGCTCGTCGGCAACGCGTTGGCAACCGCGGTCCGCTGTTCTACCGCCAGCCCCGGATCGGACGGAACGGGACCACGTTCGAGATCCTCAAGTTCCGCACGATGCGGGCGTGTCGCTCCGAGGAGAAGAGCGACTGGACACCGAGGACGACGTCCGGGTGACCCCCTTCGGTGGTCTGCTTCGCCGCACCCATCTCGACGAGCTGCCCCAGGTCGTGAACATCCTGCGCGGTGACCTGTCCGTGGTGGGGCCGCGGCCGGAGCAGCCGCAGGTCGTCGCCGAGCTCGTCGGGAAGATCCCGTTCTACCGGCTGCGGCACCTCGTGCGGCCCGGGCCTGACCGGTTGGGCACAGGTGAAGTACCAGTACGCCGGGACCGAGGCCGAGACGCTCGAGAAGCTGCAATACGAGTTCTTCTACCTGCGACGCCAGAGTGTGCCGCTCGACCTGCGCATCGTCGGTCGGACACTGCGCGAGGTCGTCGGCGGTGGTGGCCGATGAGCAGGACCGTCACGATCGCGATCCCCGCACGCAACGAACAATTGCACCTGGGGCGGGCGCTGGCCTCGATCGCGGCGCAGACCTATCCGCACATCGTGGAGGTGCTCGTCGCCGACGGTCGGTCGACGGATCGCACCCGGGTGATCGCCGAGCAATCACCACACGTCCGCGTCATCGACAACCCGGCGCGACACCAAGCGGCCGGCATGAACCTGATCATTGCCGAGGCCAAGGGCGACGTGATCGTCCGGGTCGACGGCCATTGCGAGCTCCCTCCCGAGTACGTCGCGCAGTGTGTGCAGGCCTTGACCGCGACCGATGCGGCCATGGTCGGGGGGGCGATGGTTCCAGTGGGTAGGGGATCCACCTCGCGAGCGGTTGCCGCGGCGATGGGATCGAAGGTCGGTGCCGGCCCAGCACGGTTCCACGTCGGAGGAAGGGCCGGATGGGTCGACACGGTCTACCTCGGCGCCTTCCCGACCCATGTCGCACGGGACGTCGGTGGGTACGACGAGAGCCTCGTCACGAATGAGGACGCCGAGTTCGCGATCCGCATGGGGAGGCGCGGTGGCATCTGGTTCGAGCCGAGCATCTTCGCCCGCTACACCCCGCGGTCGACCGTGCCCGAGGTCGCTCGGCAGTTCTACCGCTACGGCCTCGGCCGAGCCGCGACGATCCGCCGTCATCCGACATGTGTCAGCCCCCGCCAGTTTGCGGCTCCCGCGTTGGTCTTGGGCTTGCTCTCACCGTGGCGGCGGCATGTGGCACTCGCCTACCTGGGCGTCCTCGCGGTCGGCGCACTGCAAGCGCGGCGGGAAGGCGTGGGCACGGCGACCCGAGTGCCCGCAGTGCTCGTCGCCATGCACGTCCCGTGGGGCGTCGGCTTGCTGGTCGGTGCAGCTGGCGCTCTCACCTCGTCTCGTGCGACGCCGCATGCGGCGCCCCGATGGAAGGGATCCCGATGACTGCGCTCGCCGTGCAACCCAAAGCGTCCTCAGGCTCGCCCGGGTCAGCATCGCTTGCCGTCTCCGTGGTCATCCCGACCTACGACCGGTCGAGCGAGCTCGCGCGCCTGTTGCGGGCCCTCGAGCGTTGTGATCGGCCGGCGGGCGGGGTCGAGTTCATCGTGGTCGACGATGGCTCGAGTGACGACACGCAGCGCACGCTCGATGCGTCCAACCTCGAGGGATTGGTGAACCTCCGTAAGGAGAACGGCGGTGCAGCTTCTGCGCGCAATCTCGGGTGGCGAGCCGCACGCGGTGAGCTCGTCGTATTCACCGACGACGACTGTGTGCCCAGCGAGCGCTGGCTGGTCGAGGTGGTCGACGCGTTTGCCGTCGAGGGGATTGCTGGGATCGGTGGCGCAGTGGTGCCGCTCGTGCCCGGATTCCTGGCTGAGTTCATCCAAGCCGAACGACTGGTGGGCCACGGCGGAGATGCGACGAACCCGAAGTACCTGGTCACCGCGAACGCGGCCTACCGCCGCCACGTGCTCGAGCAGGTCGGGGGGTTCGACGAGCGATTCCCCGGCGCGGCGGGTGAGGACACTGACCTCACGATGCGGGTGCAGGAACACGACCTCCGACTGATACTGATCTCGAGCGGGACCGTGGCACACGACCACCGCACGTCCATCCGTGGTCTGCTGAAGACCTACTACCGGCATGGCCACGCGTGGACGCTCCTGGCCAGGATGCACCCACGCCGCGGTCTCGGCACGCGCTCGATCTCGATGGCGACGCCGGGCTACTGGATGCGCCGCCACCGCTACTACCGCGATCATGGCGCCACTTCAGGTACGGCGGTCGTGTACTGCGGTCTGCGACTCGCCGGGCTCACGTGCTACGCGAGCGGGATCATCAGGGAAGAGATCGCGTACCGGCGAGCGTCCTCGGCGGCCTGAACGTCGTCGCAGGAAGGACATCGAGGAGCTCTTCGGCAGGACCGGAGGAGACGACCCGACCGGTGTCGAGCACAACCAGCCGATCGCAGCGCTCCATCACCGGGCGGTGGTGGCTGACGAACACCACGATCCGATCGGTCTTGAGCTCGACAAGCGTCGCCAAGAGGCGCTGCTCTGTCTCGTAGTCGAGTCCAGCGGTCGACTCGTCGAGCACGAGCACGTCGGTGTCGTAGTAGAGGGCACGTGCCACCCCAAGGCGTTGACGCTGCCCGCCGGACAACCGTGCACCTGCTTCGCCGAGCACGGACGAGAGCCCAGCGGGCAACTCGGCGACGACGCCGTCGAGGTGTGCCAGCGCCAAGGCCTGTTCGACGCGTGTGTCGTCGATCTCCTCGACGGACTGGCCGAATGCCACGTTCTCGCGCAGTGAGGCATCCATGACGACCACATCCTGCGGCACCACGGCCGCGCGACCGTTCCACGAGGCTGGTCCGGTGATGTGGGTGCTCCCGTTCACGATCACGTCGCCTGCACTCACGGGGATGAAGCCGAGGAGAGCGTTGACCAGCGACGTCTTTCCCGCACCCGAGGCGCCCATCACGCCGACCATCTCGCCTGGACGGAGAACGAGGTCGACCTCTTCGAGGAGAGGCTGGTCGCGGCCGGGAACGCGCACGGTGAGATTGCGTATCTCGATCGTTCGCACCGGCTCGCTGACGGGAGTCGATGGCTCGGCCAGGATCTGAGTTGGCGCTTCGGCGAGGTCGCCATAGATCTGCTCCAGGCTCGGCATGGCCGCCCGGTTGCGTGTCGACGCGAGGAGCACGCGGTTGAGGCTCGGTAGCACGCGGAAGCCGACAGCTGCGAAGGTGGCCACCAGGGCGAGGGCCGAAGCCGTGGAGTGGTGCGTGAAGGCCACCGCGGCCACAGCCGCGGTGCACAGGAGCAGGCACAACTCCAGGAACGACCGGGGGAGTTGCTCGTTCAGCGAGATCGTTCGTTGCGCGTCACCGACTCGGTGACGCAACTCGTCGTACCGTCCGACGAAGTGCCCCTCCGCTTGCAGGAGCGCGATCTCTCGCGATGCCCGGAGTGACTCGTTGGCGATGGAGTACGCCATTCGGTGGTCCATGTGGAGCGACGCGCTGGCCCGGCCTGTTCGCCCGTACACGAATCGGCGATAGCCAAAGGCGGCAAGGCCGAAGGTCAGCACCGCTACCGCGGCCTCGAGTGGCGCGAGAGCAATCACGAGCCCGCCGAGCAGCGCGATCACGAGTTGGTCCGCGATCGCCGGAAGGACAAACGCGAGTCCCTCGGTGAACACGCGACGCAGGGACTCGGTCAGGGTGCGTTGAAGCGAGGCAGTGTCGATCGGACCAGGCATGGACGACGCGAGGGCGAGTCGATTCGTGAACAGTTTGGTGGCGATCGTCGTCTCCGCGCCGAGGATGAACTTGAGGTTCCACCGTAGAAACACGATTGCCAGGATGTTCTTCAGCGCGAACAGCGAAACGACCGCGACGGCAAGGAACACGGCGTTTTCGAACAGCCCCGAAGCGCCGATGCCGAGACCAATGGACACATCGCTACCGCCGTGCTGAGGCGTGGCGAGGAGTTGGATCAACGGGAAGACCAGGAGCACCGCGACCATGTCGAGCAGTGCGAGCAACGCCGAGCCCAAGCCCGAGAGGTAGATGCGCCGCCGCGTGCCGCCGTCGACCAGACCCAGGACGCCTCGGATGAGTTTCACCATTGGTGGATCGGCGTTGCCGACCGAGCGGTTGAGGCGCAACCGCGATGACCACGGAGCGTGGTCGCGTGGGGAGCGAGGGTTGGTTAGACGCTTGCCAGCTCGGTGTCCCACGCGGGCGCGGAGCGTGGGAACCCGATCGTACTGATGGACGACGGGCGGCACTTCGCCAGCGACCAGGACTCGTCCGTCGCGGAAGGTCCAACCGGCGGATGAACACATACCGATCGTGAGGATCGCTCCGTCGCAGTTCGCGTGAACCACGGGACGGAGGTCGTTGAGTGCGCCCGTGTAGTAGAGGTAATTGAGAACGCCTTGGTCCAGCCCTATGGGAGCGCCCTTCAGCTTCGGGCGGCGTCAGCGCATCGACCATCCGGCCGCTCAGCTCCACGAGGTACTCGGGGGTCACCACGACCGTCCCGGCGCAGATCACCTGGTGGTGCTCGAGGCTGGATGCAGCCGCTTCTCCGGCGAAGTACTCGATCCAGCTGCGATTGTCAGGCTGCTCGCGGATGAGCAGGGCCCCGTCGGCTCGGGTCGGCGTGGACGCGTCGGCACCGGGCTCGCCCTCTGCGTAGAGGTGCAACGGGGAAACAGAGCAGAGGTCGGTGAGGGTCTTCGAAGGATCGGCTTGGAAGTGCACGTCTCTGACGTCGCATTGGAAGATCCAGGGGGCCCGTTCGAAGGTTGCGGGAAACGCGGCCACCAGCGCGGGGCAGAGCGCCCACCGTCGACTGATGGGCCCCTGCAGGGTGATCGCCAGCCGCTTCCCGAGCGAGGTTTGGTGAAGCGTTGCCCGCAGCAGGCCGCGGAGTACGCGCTGCCGAGTACTGGCGCGAGTGAGCTATCCATGGTGACTCACGCACGAAATAGGGAGTCACGCCGTAGCGCTGGAGCTCAGCACGGTCCTGTTCTGGCATCGTCCGTGCCAGCGTCATGATGATCTCGCCGCCGAACCCTGAATTGCGCAGACTCTCGAGGAACGGCTCGATCTGTGCGAATCCGTAGCCGATCGCGGTGCCGATGATCACTCCGTGAGATGAATCGGCGTCTGCCTTGGCGTCTGACCGGCGCATGCTGTTTCTACGGCCGACGAGCGGCCTGCCTTGACCAGCGCTAGAGGATGTCGAGCATGCGTTGCAGGGCGACACGGGCCCACCCGGTCGTGCGCGGGTCGACCGTGATCTGGTTGACGACCTCGCCCTGCATCAGTGACTCCAGCACCCAGGCGAGGTGCGGACCGTCGATGCGGAACATGGTCGAGCACGGGCAGATCAGCGGATCGAGCGACGTGACCGTGAGGTCGGGGTGCTCCGCAGCCATCCGTTGCACCATGTGGATCTCGGTGCCGACACCGATCACGGAGCCCGAAGGCGCGGCCTCGACCCAGTCGAGGATGCGCTCGGTCGAGCCGACCCGGTCGGCGAGCTCCACCACGTCGTGCGCGCACTCCGGGTGCACGATCACCTGACCATCGGGGTACTCGGCCCGGAACGCAGCGACGTGCTCGGGCCGGAACCGCTGATGGACCGAGCAGTGCCCCTTCCAGAGCAGCAGCGTCGCTTCCTTGACGTCGCGCTCCTCGAGACCGCCGAGCTCGAACCGCGGGTTCCACACCCGCATGTCGTTGTCGTCGTAGCCCATGTCGAACCCGGTGTTGCGGCCCAGGTGCTGGTCGGGGAAGAACAGGACCTTCGAACCCTTCGCCAGCGCCCAGTCGAGGATCGCCCGGGCGTTGGACGACGTGCAGACGGCACCGCCGTGCTCGCCCACGAACGCCTTCAGCGCCGCGGAGGAGTTCATGTAGGTGATCGGCACCACCTGGCCGATGTCGGTGACGTCGGCGAGGGAGTCCCAACACTCCTCGACCTGGTCGATGTCGGCCATGTCGGCCATGGAGCACCCGGCGTTGAGATCGGGCAGGATCACGCGCTGGTGGTCGCCGGTGAGCACGTCGGCCGACTCGGCCATGAAGTGCACACCGCAGAACACGATGTCGGTGGCGCGGTCGTTGTCGGCGGCGAAGCGGGCCAGCTTGAACGAGTCGCCGCGGGCATCGGCCCACTTGATGACCTCGTCACGCTGGTAGTGGTGCCCGAGGATGAGCAGCTGCTCACCCAGCTCGGCCTTGGCCACAGCGATCCACGAGTCCAGCTCGTCGGGCGTCGCGAGGGTGTAGCGGTCCGGCAGCGAAGCCTGCAGTCTCAGCATGATGGATTGCCCCCGAGGGGTGTGGGGTTCCGCTCATGACCGGCGGGGACAGCCTGGTCGCCCACCGCGGGGTTGTCGGCCACGGAACCGAGTTGTGTGCCGGAATTCCAGGCCGGCATCGCGAGCATAACCCCCGAGGGCACCATCCGCATTCCTCTCGCGGCCCGATGGCCGGGCGCGACAATGGGGGAGTGCAACGGCCGGTTCCCTCCACGATCCCCGACTCGCCGGGCTCGTACCAGTTCAAGGACGCGTCCGGCCGGATCATCTACGTGGGGAAGGCCAAGAGCCTCCGTAGCCGGGTGATGTCGTACTTCTCGACCGGCCTGTCGGAACGCACCATGCAGATGGTCAGCACCGCCGACGCCGTCGAGTGGATCGCCGTCCGTAACGAGGTCGAGGCCCTCTTCCTCGAGTTCAACCTCATCAAGAAGCACCGCCCGCGCTTCAACATCCGGCTGAAGGACGACAAGTCCTACCCGTACCTCGCCATCACCCTCGACGAGGAATGGCCCCGGGCCATGGTGATGCGGGGCGCCAAGCGCAAGGGCGTGCGCTACTTCGGTCCCTACGCCCATGCCTACGCGATCCGTGAGACCCTCGACCTCCTCCTGCGCACGTTCCCGATCCGCACGTGCACGAAGAACAAGTTCGACCGTCACGCCCGCCTCGGACGCCCTTGCCTCTACGCCCACATCGAGAAGTGCGTGGCGCCGTGTGTGGGCGCCGTCACCCACGACGAGTACATGCACCTCGTCGCCGAGCTCATCGACTTCCTCGACGGCGAGACGTCACCCATTCTCGACCGCCTCGACAAGCAGATGCACGAGGCGAGCGACGAGCTCGAGTTCGAGCGCGCCGCCCGCCTGCGCGACCAGATCATCTCGGTGCGCAAGGCGATCGAACGTCAGCAGATGGTCGACGCCAAGGAAGAGGACTACGACGCCATCGGGATGGTCGACGACCCGCTCGAGGCCTCCGTGCAGATCTTCCTGGTTCGGAAGGGCCGCGTCGTCGGCCGCAAGGGTCTCGTGGTCGACAAGGTGGAAGACGTCGGCCGGGCCGAGCTGGTGGGTCGCCTGCTCGAGCAGCTCTACGGCGATCTCGAGGGCACCGACATCCCGCGAGAGATCCTCGTGCCCGACGCGCCCGACGACACCGAGCTGTACCAGGAGTTCCTCGGCCTGCAGCGGGGGAGCAAGGTACGCGTGCGCGTCCCGCAGCGCGGTGCCAAGCGGCAGCTGATGGAGACGGTCACGCAGAACGCCCACGAGGCGTTCGCTCGGCACAAGCTGAAGCGCGGCGTCGGATCACAACGCCCGGGCCCGCACGCTGGTGGCACTCCAGGACGCGTTGCACCTGCAGGAAGCCCCGCTACGGATCGAGTGCTACGACATCTCCAACCTGCAGGGCACCGAGATCGTGGCGTCGATGGTCGTCATGGAAGACGGCCTGCCGAAGCGCTCCGACTACCGCCGGTTCAAGATCCGCGACCAACCGGGTCAGGACGATTTCGCCTCGATGGAGGAGGTGCTCACTCGTCGCTTCCGCCGCTACCTCCTCGACCGCGACGAAGGCGCGCGCACCGGCAAGCGCTTCGCCTACCCGCCCAACCTCGTGCTCATCGACGGTGGGAAAGGCCAGCTCGGCGTCGCGGTGCGTGTGCTCGAGGAGCTGGGCCTCGAAGACATCGCCGTGGCAAGCCTGGCCAAGCGCTTCGAAGAGGTGTACGTCCCCGCGGCGTCGGAACCGGTCCGGATCCCGCGCGACTCGGAGGCGCTGTACCTCCTCCAGCAGGTGCGCGACGAGGCGCACCGGTTCGCCATCACCTACCACCGGCAGCTCCGCGACAAGAAGATGACCCGTTCGGTCCTCGACGACGTGCCCGGCCTCGGCCCCGTCCGCAAGGCGCGTCTCCTCAAGGAGCAGGGCTCGGTCAAGCGCCTCCGCGTGTTGGCCGAAGACGATCTGGTGGCGATCCCCTGGCTTCCTGAATCGGTGGCGCGCGCGCTCTACGCGCAGCTGCACGGGAGCGAACGGCCGCGGGCCGGGTATCCCGGCTCGCAGAGAGCGACTCATGAAGACGGCGAGCGGTCACCCGCATGACACTCGACGTCACGATCATCACCGGCATGTCCGGCGCCGGTCGCTCAGCGGCAGCCGACGTGCTCGAAGATCTCGGCTTCTTCGTGATCGACAACCTGCCGCCCGCGCTCGTCGCCAAGGTCGCCGAGCTCGGGAAGGGCACCGAGGGCGTCCAGCAGTTCGGTCTCGTGATCGACGTCCGCTCCGGCGAGTTCGTCGACGACCTCGTCGCCGCGCTGGCCGAGCTGCGCGAGATGGGCGCGAGCACCCGCGTGCTGTTCCTCGACGCGGCCGACGACGTACTCGTCCGCCGCTACGAGGAGAGCCGCCGGAAGCACCCGCTGGCGGTTGGCGAACGCGTGTCCGAAGGGATCGCCAATGAGCGGTTTCTCCTCGAAGAGCTCAAGGGTCATGCCGACATCGTGCTCGACACCAGCGACCTGAACGTGCACGAGCTGCGCGACCGGTTGCGCGAGCTGTTCGACGTCGACCAGACGGCCGGCGCGCTGCAGACCAGCATCGTGTCGTTCGGCTACAAGCACGGGCTTCCGATCGACGTCGACCTCGTGTTCGACTGCCGGTTCCTGCCCAACCCGCACTGGGTCGACGACCTGCGCGCGCTCACCGGCACGGATCCGCGCGTCCGCGACTATGTGTTGGCACAACCAGAAACCGCGCCGTTCCTCGAGGAGATGCAGCGCCTGTTCGCGCTCCTACTCCCTGCCTACGTGCGTGAAGGCAAGTCGTACCTGTCGATCGGCATCGGGTGCACCGGCGGTCGGCATCGCAGCGTCGTGATCGCGACCGAGCTCGCCCGCCAGCTCGAACCTCTCGGCGTGTCGCCCCGCGTCCACCACCGCGACATCCAACGTGGCTGAGGGACCGCGCGTCGTCGCCCTCGGCGGAGGCCACGGCCTCGCCACCGCGCTGCGTGCCGGTGCGTCAGTACGCGGGCGAGATCACGGCAGTGGTGAGCGTCGCCGACGACGGCGGCTCCTCGGGACGGCTCCGGCGCGACCTCGGCGTCCCGCCGCCGGGCGACATCCGGCGGTGCCTGGTGGCGCTGGCCGGCGACGACTGCGTGTGGTCGGCCGCGTTCGAGCACCGGTTCCGCGACGGCGAGCTCGAGGGCCACGCCCTCGGCAACCTCGTCCTCGTGGGGCTGGCCGAAACCCTCGGCAGCTTCCCTGACGCCCTCGACGAGGCCGGCCGCCTGCTCGGGGCGGTGGGCCGGGTCCTCCCGGCGACGGTCGAGCCGGTCACGCTCAAGGCGACGCTGGCCGAGGGCCAGATCGAGGGCCAGGTCGCCGTGGCCAACAGCCTGGGGATCCGAAAGGTCGAGCTGGTGCCCCCCGACGTCGAGGCGACCCCGGCCGTCGTCGCCGCCATCGCCGCCGCTGACCAGGTCGTCTACGCCCCGGGATCCCTCTACACGAGTGTGATGCCGGTGGTGAGCGTGCACGGGATCCGGGCCGCGGTGGTCGCGACGGGGGCCCAGGTGGTCCAGGTGGCCAACCTCAGCCCCCAGGTCCCCGAGACCGCCGGGCTCGATGCTGCGGACCACCTGGAGGCGGTGCTGGCGCACGGCGCCCGGGTCGATTGCTTCCTGTACGACGACGGTGGAGGGCTCGCGGTCGACGTCGCGCGGATCCGGGCATTCGGCGTGGAACCGGTCTCGGCCCACATCGCACGCCCGGATGGCCTGGCCCACGATCCCGGACAGTTGGCGAAGGCACTCCAGGCTCTGCTGTAGTCCAAGGTCTCAATCCATGCGGGAGGGAACCAATGGCGGTTCGTGTAGGGATCAACGGATTCGGCCGGATCGGCCGCTCGTTCACGCGAGCGCTGCTGAGCCGGGGCGCCGACGCCGGTATCGAGCTGGTGGCGGTGAACGATCCGATGGGCGACAGCCAGACGGTCGCCTTCCTCCTCAAGCACGACTCCGTCGGTGGCACCCTGGCCAACGACATCCGCGGCACCGAGCACGGCATCTCGATCGACGGTCGTGACGTTCACAAGCTCGAGGTCATGGATCCGGCCGAGATCCCGTGGAGCGACCACGACGTCGACGTCGTGATCGAGTCGACCGGGCTCTTCACCGCCCGGGAGAAGGCGGCCGGTCACCTGGGGGGCAGCGTCGGTCGTGTGATCATCTCCGCGCCGAGCGGCGACGCCGACGCCACCATCTGCATGGGCGTCAACGACTCGGTCTACGACGCGGCGACGCAGAACCGTCATCTCGAACGCGTCGTGCACCACGAACTGCCTCGCGCCGATCGCGAAGGTGCTCAACGACTCGTTCGGTCTCGAGCAGGGTCTCATGACCACGGTCCACGCGTACACGAGCGACCAGTCGCTGCAGGACCTCGCCAAGGCGACGCGCAGCGGCAAGCCCGACCTCCGGCGCATGCGCGCCGCCGGCTTGTCGATCATCCCGAGCAGCACCGGCGCGGCCAAGGCCATTGGCCTCGTGCTCCCCGAGCTCAAGGGCAAGCTCAACGGCACCTCGTTGCGCGTGCCGGTGCCGACCGGCTCGATCACCGACCTCTCGGCCAACCTGAGTCGCGAGGTCACCGTCGACGAGGTCAACGCCGCGTTCGAAGCGGCCAGCAACGACAAGTCGTACCGCGGGGTGCTCGAGTACTCCGACGAGCCCCTCGTGTCGGCCGACATCGTGGGCAACCCTTCGTCGTGCATCTTCTCGGCGGAAGACACCATGACCGACGGCAAGATGGTCAAGGTCCTCGGCTGGTACGACAACGAGTGGGGCTACTCCAACCGCCTCATCGATCTCGTCGCCTTCGTCGGGGAATAGTGGAGCTCCCGCGCCTGGAGGACCTGCCGCTCGAGAAGGGGCAGCGGGTCCTCGTGCGCATCGACCTCAACGTGCCGTTGCGCGACGGCGTCGTCGAGGACGATCTGCGCATCAGCACCGCGCTCCCGACGATCCAGTGGCTGCGTGAGCGACACGCGGTCGTCGTGATCGCGGGTCATCTCGGACGCCCGAAAGGCGTCGTCGACCCGCAGTACTCGATGGCCCCGGTGGCGCGACGGTTGAGCGAGCTCCTCGGTTGTGAGGTGCTGCTGACCCCCGCGGTGGTCGGCCCGCGCGTCGAGCCGCTGATCGCGTCGTCGAGCCCGGGCGACGTCGTGATGGTCGAGAACCTGCGCTTCGAACCGGGGGAGACGGCCGACGATCCCGCGTTCGGCACCAACCTCTCGGAACTGGGCGACCTGTACGTCAACGAGGCGTTCGGCGCGTCGCACCGCGCACACGCGTCGATCGTCGGCCCGCCCCGCGTCCTCCCGCACGCGGGTGGTCGCCTGCTGCACCGCGAGGTCGAGGTGCTCTCGAAGCTCCTCGCCCACGACGTGGCCCGCCCGTTCGTTGCCGTGCTGGGCGGCGCCAAGGTGGGCGACAAGCTCGGCGTGATCGACGCGCTGCTCGACCGCTGCGACAAGGTGCTCATCGGCGGGGCGATGGCGTTCACGTTCCTGCTCGCCCAGGGCGTCACCGTCGGCGACTCCCTCGTGCAGCCGGAGATGATCGACGAATGCACCCGTCTGCTCACCACCGGCCGGGTCCAGATCCCGACCGACTTC
Source organism: uncultured Actinomycetes bacterium (assembly GCA_963725775.1). Classification (GTDB taxonomy): domain Bacteria; phylum Actinomycetota; class Acidimicrobiia; order IMCC26256; family DASPTH01; genus DASUAS01. The sequence continues at coordinate 2,486,896 of CAVRZT010000001.1, read as the reverse complement.
GTGATCGCGCAGGAAGTGTCCGCCGACGCGGAGACGCGCACCGTGCCCGCGCGGGGCATCCCCGACGGTTGGAAAGGCCTCGACGTCGGCCCGGAGACCGCGGGCACGTACGCCGACGTCGTCACCGAGGCGAAGACCGTGTTGTGGAACGGCCCGATGGGGATGTTCGAGCTGGCGCCGTTCGCGGCCGGTACGCGCACCGTCGCGGAGGCGGTCGCGGCGTCACGTGCGTTCACCGTCGTCGGTGGCGGCGACAGCGCCGCGGCCATCCGTGAGTTCGGGCTCGCTGCCGACGTCGATCACGTGAGCACCGGCGGGGGAGCGTCGCTCGAGTTCATCGAGCGCGGCGACCTCCCCGGCCTCGAAGCACTCCGAGCGAAGGAACGTCCCTGATGGCTGTCGAACGGAAGCCCGTGATCGCGGGCAACTGGAAGATGCACCACGACCACTTCGTCGCCATCCAGGTGGTGCAGAAGCTCTCCTACCGGCTCGACGAAGCCGACTACGACGCCTGCGACGTCGTGGTCTGCCCACCGTTCACCGACCTGCGCACGCTGCAGACCCTGATCGAGGCCGACCGGCTACGGATCCAGCTCGGTGCGCAGAACTGCCACTGGGAGGACCAGGGCGCGTTCACCGGCGAGGTCGCGCCGCCGATGCTCGCCAAGTTGCAGGTGCAGTACGTGATCATCGGCCACTCGGAGCGACGGCAGCTGTTCGGTGAGACCGACGAGACCGTCAACCTGAAGCTCAAGGCGGTGCACAAGCACGGCATGACGCCGATCGTCTGCGTGGGCGAGACGCTCGAAGAGCGGGAGGCCGACGCCACCGCCGTGCGCGTCACCTCGCAGACCAACGGCGCGTTCGCGGGCGTCAAGGCGGCCGACGCGGCCACCTGCATCGTGGCGTACGAGCCCATCTGGGCCATCGGCACCGGCCGGAACGCCACGCCGCAGGACGCCAACGACACCATCGGGGTGATCCGGGGGGCGCTGCGCGACCTCTACGGCGCCGACACCGCCGACGCCATCCGCATCCAGTACGGGGGCAGCGTGAAGTCGGGCAACGCCGCCGAGCTCATGGCGATGCCGGAGATCGATGGCGCCCTGGTGGGTGGCTCCTCACTCGAACCCGACGAGTTCGCCCGCGTCGTCCAGTACCGCCGCTGATCCGCGGCTAGATTGGGCGGCCGGTCCGCTGTCAATGGGAGAAACCGGACACAATGCTCAACGTCGTCCTCATCGTCATCCAGGTGCTCGCCTCGCTGACGCTGATCTTCCTCATCCTGTTGCACTCAGGTCGCGGCGGCGGTCTCTCCGACATGTTCGGTGGCGGCCAGCTCGGAGGCTCGATGGCGGGTTCCACCGTCGTCGAGCGCAACCTCGACCGCCTCACGGTGATCGCGTCGATCATCTTCCTCTTCACCACCGTGTTGCTCGCACTGCGCCTCGACTGACCCTCAAGTTCGCCCGCGCGCGCGCCGTTTCAGTCATCGGTAGTGCAGAATTGCCGATTCGACCATCCACATTTCTCGTCGCGTCGGCAGTCACAATCGGCGGCGTAGCTGGGGGCCACCGATGTCGGCAACATCTCGAAGGATCACGAACCGCACGATCGTCGCGCTCGCACTGAGTGCGCTCGTGCTGGGGTCGGGGGCGACCATCGCGTCGGCCGCGCCCACGGGGAAGCAGAAATCGCAGGCGATCACCATCGCGGTCGACGAGTTCCCGCCCGTCCTCAACGACATGACGACGGCAGGCAACGGCGCATGGACCGCGATGATCGTGGGGCCGGCGCTGGCGCGTGGGTACAAGCTCCTGCCCGACTTCTCGTACGAGCCGTGGATCTTCGACAAGGACTGCACCGTCACCGAGCAGAGCCCGTTCACGGTCGACTGCACGATCCGGCCCGACGCCAAATGGTCCGACGGTGTGCCGATCACCGCGGCCGACTTCAAGTTCACGTACGACACGATCATGGACAAGAAGAACGACGTCGTGTCGCGCAACGGCTACGACAAGATCACGTCGTTCAACCTGGTGAGCCCGACCGAGTTCCAGATGGTGTTCCAGGAGGTGTTCGCGCCGTACCGCGAGCTGTGGGCGGGTTCGAGCACCACCGTGCTGCCGAAGCACATCCTCGAGGGTGAGAACTTCAACAAGGTCTGGAACACCTGCATCTGCAACCCCAAGACCAAGAAGCCCATCAGCAGCGGGCCGATGATGGTCGAGTCGTTCACGCCGGACCAGCAGGTGACGCTGGTGCCGAACAAGAACTACTGGGGCGGGAAGATCGCGCAGGTGCCGAAGGTCGTGTTCATCCCGACCCGCGACACCAACTCCGAGCTCAACGCCTTCCGCTCAGGTGAGGTCGACATGATCTACCCGCAGAACCAGATCGGCCTGCGCAAGAAGATCGAATCGGTCGACGGGGCGAAGTACACGACGGCGCTCGGCCCGCAGTGGGAGCACTTCGACATGCTCTCGACCGTGCCGGGGCTCGACGACCTCCAGGTGCGCAAGGCGATCGCCACTGCCATGCCCCGCCAGCAGATCGTCGAGCGCGTCGTGAAGGACGCCAACGACAACGCCGAGGTGCTGAACAACACGCAGTACATGGTGAACCAGAAGGAGTACGTGCCCAACTGGGCGACGTATCCCGGCGTCCGGCGACGTCGAGGCGGCCAAGGCGATCCTCGACGCCGCGGGTTGGGTGCCCGGCTCCGACGGCGTACGCCAGAAGGGCAGGGTGAAGCTCGCGTTCACCGTGGGCACGACGTCGGGCAACCAGGCCCGGATCCTGTCCGAGCAGATCATGCAGCAACAGCTCGAGAAGATCGGCGTGAAGCTCACGATCAAGAACGCGCCCGACATCCTCGACACGAACATGGTCGGGTTCGACTACCAGACGCTGATCTTCGCCTGGGTCGGCGGCCCCGACCCGTACCAGAGCAACGTGATCTGGCTCTCGTCGGCGATCCCCGCCGAGTGCTCCAAGCGTCTGGCCAAGGCCTACGAGTGCGACTACAGCGGGCAGAACTACACGAAGGTCAAGGATCCGCAGGTCGACTCGTACCTGAACGCCACCGACAAGGAAGCCGACCCGGCGGTCCGGGCCCAGCAGTACAACGCCGCCGATCTGCAGCTGGCGACCAACGACGTCACCGTGATCCCGCTGTTCCAGAAGCCCACCCAGCTCGGGTACCGCGACACCATCTCCGGGGTGCAGGACAACCCGACCCAGGACGGCTTCACCTGGAACATCGAGGACTGGACCTACACGCCGTAGGAAGAAGTCGTGGCGCTTGCCGCGGTGATCCAGGATCCGGCGGCTAGAAATTTGCGGTGATCGCGTTCGTCGTACGGCGACTGGTGACGGCACTGGTCGTCGTGCTGCTGGCGACGATCGTCGTGTTCGCGCTCGTCTCCGCCCGAGGCGATCCGCTGCGCGACCTGCGCCGCCGGCCCGGGGTGTCGCAACAGACGATCCAGAACCTCGAGCATCAGTACCACCTCGATGAGTCGCGCCCGCAGCAGTACCTCGGGTGGCTGGGCGACTTCGTGGAAGGTGACTGGGGCGAGTCGTTCCGCACGCAACGCCCCGTCGCCGACATGGTGGGTGAAGCCACCTGGAACTCGGTGCTGCTCGTCGGCACCGCACTGGTGCTGTCGGTGATCCTGGCCCTGCTCATCGGGGTCGTGAGCGCGGTGCGCCAGTACTCCGTGTTCGACTACACCGCCACGTCGTTCTCGTACTTCGGGTTCTCGATGCCCGACTTCTTCTTCGCGCTGCTGTTGCAGCTCTTCGTCGTGGTGGTGCTCCAGGAACAGCTCGGGATCGACGTGCTCTACGTGCAGGGGAAGTACACGGTCGGGCAGGAGGGTGATCTCGGCAACCTCGTCGGGCACATGGTGCTGCCGGTCCTCGTGCTCATGCTCACGAGCGTCGCCGCGTGGAGCCGCTACCAGCGCGACAGCATGCTCGAGGTCCTCCACACCGACTACGTGCGCACGGCGCGAGCGAAGGGCGTGCCGCGCCGCCAGATCGTCCGCCGGCACGCGTTGCGCAACGCGTTGATCCCCTTCGTCACCGTCGTCGCCATCGATGCCGGCGTGCTGCTCGGAGGCGTGGTCGTCGTCGAGCGGGTGTTCAGCTGGCCCGGCCTCGGGCTGCTCTTCTTCGACGCGCTCGAGCGATCGGACTACCCGGTGCTCCTGGCGTGGATGGCGGTGGCGACCGTCTTCGTCGTGGTGTTCAACCTCCTGGCTGACATCCTGTACGCGGTGCTCGACCCACGGATCCGGGTGAGCGGCTCGTCGCGACGACGGGTGCGTGCCGCATGAGCATGCGCGTCGGTGACGAGTCGGGCCGGGCCCGGGCGGAGGCGATCGATCCGGAACTCGCGCACGCCGACCTTGTCGTCACGCCCGACGGCGGAAGCGAGTGGCGGACGTCGTGGCGACGATTCCGTCACCATCGCGTCGCCATGCTCGGCCTGGGGTTCCTGGTGTTCATGTTTCTCGCTTGCTTCGTCGGTGCCAATTTCGCCCAGGACCCGAACGAACAGCATCTCCTGCAGCCGACGTCGGGCCCTTCGTCCGCGCACTGGTTCGGCACCGACGAGTTGAGCCGCGACTCGTTCTCGCGCGTGCTGCACGGTGGCCAGATCTCGCTGAAGGTCGCCTTGGGGGTGGCGCTGCTGTCGACCGCGATCGGCGTCGTCATCGGTGCGCTCGCCGGGTTCTACCGCGGGTGGCTCGACGGGCTCCTCATGCGCTTCACCGACCTGTGGATCGCGCTGCCGGCCTTGCCGTTCCTTGCCGTCGCGGTGTCGATTGGCACCGTCGACCTCGGCCCACTCGGCATCCTCGATCTCGGGGGTCCGCTCGGGATCACGCTGCTGCTGTCGTGCCTGCTGTGGGGATCGATCGCGCGCGTCGTGCGCGGCGCGACCTTGGCGTTGCGGGAGCGGGAGTTCGTCGACGCGGCGCGCGCCATCGGTGCGTCGAACACGCGCATCATCACCCGGCACGTGCTGCCCAACTGCCTCGGCCTGATCATCGTGAACGCGACGTTGGTGGTCGCCGAGGCGATCCTGGTCGAGAGCACGCTGTCGTTCCTCGGGTTCGGCATCCAGCCGCCGACTCCGAGCTGGGGCAACCTCCTGTCGGATTCCATCGGGACCGTCGAAGACTGGTGGTGGCTGACGGTGTTCCCCGGGCTCGCCATCTTCCTGACCGTGCTCGCGGTCAACTTCGTCGGCGACGGCCTGCGCGACGCGTTCGATCCCCGACGACGGGTGCGCGCGTGAGCATCCTCGAGATCGAGCGCGCTGCACGTCGAGTTCATCACCGAACGCGCGGCCGTGGAGGTGGTGCGAGGCGTCACCTTCTCGGTCGACGCCGGTGAGACGGTGGCCGTGGTCGGCGAATCCGGGTCGGGCAAGACGATGACCGCGCTGGCGGTGATGGGACTCATCGACCCGCCCGGCGCGATCACCGATGGCGACATCCACTTCGCCGGTCGGTCGCTGGTGGGGTTGCCGGAGAGCCAGTACCGGCAGCTGCGGGGTCGCGACCTCGCCATGGTGTTCCAGGATCCCATGACCGCGTTGAACCCGGTGCAGCGCGTCGGCGCGCAGGTTGCGGAGGCCATCGCGGTGCACGACGGCGCGCGTTCGCAGCGAGCCGCGCGGCGGCACGTCGTCACGCTCTTCGAACGCGTGGGGCTGACGCCGGCCGCGAAGCTGGCCCGTGCGTATCCGCACGAGCTGTCGGGTGGCATGCGGCAGCGGGTCATGCTGGCGATGGCCCTGGCCAACCGCCCGCAGGTCCTGATCGCCGACGAGCCGACGACCGCGCTCGACGTGACCACCCAGGCGCAGATCCTCGAGCTGCTCGTCGAGCTGCAACAGGAGATGGGGCTCGCACTCGTGCTCGTCACTCACGATCTGGGTGTCGTCGCCGGCATCGCCGACCGCGTCGTCGTGATGTACGCGGGCCGGGTCGTCGAGGAAGGTGCGGTCGACCAGCTGTTCGCGACCTCGGGTCATCCGTACACGCGCGGGCTCCTGGCGTCGGTCCCGAGCTTCGCGGGTGGCGCGGAGACGTTGACCGCGATCCCGGGGACACCGCCGGATCCGGGACACCTGCCGCACGGGTGCGCGTTCCACCCCCGCTGCCCGCTGGCCGATGACCGGTGCCGCGACGAGGTGCCGGCGTTGCGCGCGCTGGGCGAGGGTCACCGGGCGGCCTGCCACTACGCGGACGACGTGTCGACCGGGGCGCGTGCGGTGTGAGCGCGCTGCTCGAGGCCGAAGGACTGGTGAAGCGGTTCGCGGCACGCGGTGGCGTGGTGCACGCGGTCGACGACGTGTCGTTCACGGTGGAAGCCGGGGAGACGTTCGGCATCGTGGGGGAGTCGGGGAGCGGGAAGTCGACGGTCGCGCGCCTCGTGCTTCGGCTGCTCGAACCGACCGCGGGCGTGATCCGGGTCGACGGAGCCGACATCGGCCACCTGTCACGGCGCCGCCTGCGCGCGGTCCGGCGACGGGTGCAGATCGTGTTCCAGGACCCGTACTCATCGCTGGATCCGCGCATGTCGGCACGCGCGATCGTGGCCGAGCCATTGCGGATCGCGGGTCGGGCCCGCGAGATCGCGACCCGTGTGCCCGAGGTGTTCGCGCTCGTGGGGCTCGGGCCCGAACACGAGTCGCGCTATCCGCACGAGCTGTCGGGTGGGCAACGCCAGCGCATCGGCATCGCCCGTGCGCTGGCGGTCGAACCGGAGCTCCTGGTGCTCGACGAGCCGGTCACCGCGCTCGACGGATCGATCCAGGCGCAGATCCTGAACCTGCTCGTCGATCTCCAGGCGCGGCTCGGACTCACGTACCTGTTCATCGCGCACGACCTCGCGGTGGTCCGCCACGTCGCCGACCGCGTCGCCGTCATGCACCTCGGGCGCATCGTGGAGGAGGGCCCGACGGCCGACCTGTTCGACGCGCCGGCGCACCCGTACACCCAGGCTTTGCTGTCGGCGTCGCCGCGGCCCGATCCCGAGTTCGAGCGCGCCCGGCGCCGTATCGTCCTCTCGGGCGAGTTGCCCGACGCGCAGGATCCACCGTCGGGCTGTCACTTCCGGACCCGTTGCTGGAAGGCCGTCGCCGAGTGCGCCGAATCTCCCGGCCCCGCGCTGGTCGACCGCGGCCAGGGCCATCCCGTCGCCTGCCTCTTCCCGGAGTCCACCCCCAACATCTGACGCTCGAACCCTCCCGGCGCTAACAGGGTGCTGAAAAAGCCCCGGTAGGTGCTCGCGATTGTGGTTGGGTTCGCTCATGCTGTGGTCACCGAGGTGGAGGTGGCTGATGCGTGGGATGCCTGAGCGGCAGATGGCGATGTTGACGTCGTTGAGTCCGGGGGATTTGATCCCGTCGGATCATCCGATCCGGCGGATCCGGGTGGTGGTCGACGCGGTGCTCGTCGAGCTCGATGGTGAGTTCGATGGGATGTACGCGTCGACGGGTCGGCCGAGCGTCCCGCCGGAGCAGTTGCTGAAGGCGACGGTGTTGATGGCGATGTACTCGATCCGGTCGGAGCGGGCGTTCTGCGAACGGTTGAGCTACGACTTGTTGTTCAAGTGGTTCCTGGATCTGCCGATCGACGCGAAGGCGTTCGACGCGACGACGTTCTCGAAGAACCGTCAACGCCTGTTGGATCATGAGATCGCGGACCAGTTCTTCGCCGCGGTGGTCGCCCAAGCGAAGCTGCGTCGTTACGTGTCGAGTGATCATTTCTCCGTCGATGGCACGCTGCTCGAAGCGTGGGCGTCGCACAAGAGCTTCCAACCCAAAGACGGCCCACCTGCTCCGCCGCCGCCGGGACGCAACACCGAAGTCAGTTTCCATGGGCAACGCCGCACGAATCAGACGCACGCGTCGACGACAGATCCCGAGGCACGCATGGCACGCAAGAGCAACGGGACCGCGGCGAAGCTCTCCTATACGGGACATCTGTTGATGGAGCATCGCAACGCGTTGTTGGTGGACATCGAGTTGAGTGAAGCGACCGGCTACGCGGAACGTGACACCGCACTCGAGATGCTCGCCCGTCTCCCGGCCACGAAACGACGCCGGACCGTCGCGGGCGACAAGGGCTACGACACCGCCGCGTTCGTCGCCGATGTCCGTGACCTCGGGATCACGCCGCACCTCGCGCCGAACACGACCCGTCAACGCTCCACGATCGATGGGCGCACCACCCGACATGCCGGCCATGCCACGAGTCAACGGATCCGGAAACGGATCGAGGAACCCTTCGGTTGGATCAAGACCATCGCCGGTGGACGCAAGCTCCGCTACATCGGTCGGGAACGCAACCGGGCCTGGTTCCTCATGACCGCAGCCGTCTACAACATCATCCGAATCACCGCGCTGGACGCCGAGCCAGCCTGACCGACGAAGCCAGATGGGGTTCGCGAGACACGCGAACGTCAATGACGAACGAACCAGCACGCCACCGACGCCATCGACGCCAACGAGCGACGCTCAGGAGCCGATTTTCAGTACCCTGCTAGTGGATCGTCACGTGCTCAGGAGGCGGGTCGCGCACGACGCTTCGCTACACTGCACCCTCTCGTCGGAGTGGCGGAATCGGCAGACGCGCTAGCTTGAGGGGCTAGTGTCCGCAAGGACGTGGGGGTTCAAGTCCCCCCTCCGACACGTACGTGTACCCCACGCGGGTGTGCCTTTACGGCGACCGACCCATCAGGGTTGTATGTCAGCGTGACGCCAAGCTCGTTGTAGAGTTCGGCCTTGTCGGCTGGCTCGGCATCCGTCAGCACGTCGACGATGTCTCGCAGCGCGGCGACGAGTGCCTTGACTTGGTCGGCCGTCATTTTGCCGCTGGGGATCTGATAGTCGAGCTGCGCTTCGAGTGTCCGGCGTTCGCGGTGGACTTCGGTGATCCATTTGGCGGCGATGGCGACGTCGCCGTCTTGATCGAGGAGCGTGCGGTAACCCTCGATCTTCCGGTCACACTCCTGGATGGCTTCGCGAAGCTCGCCTTGGCGTTGCTCGGTCTCGGGGTCGGGCTCGGAGACGCCCGCGAGCACCGCGCCCCACGTACTATCCTTATCGGCGTTGAAGGGGAGTAGCCCGTCAGCCGAGTGATCGACATGCTGGTGCCCAGGTGGCACCCGGTCCTCGGGCCTCATTCGTGAGGTGGGCGAGACCTTCGACCCAGCACTGAGGTGCCGGGTCGGGTCTCGTCGAGTTCCGTCCGGCATCCTTCGGGAGGACGGGATCTATGACGACGCCACCCCAGATCATGAACGGCGAGACCGAGGCTCTGGTCGCGCACAGCACCCCTGCGGATCAGGTGGCTACCGCGGTCGGCGTGGTTGTCTCGGTCGGGTTGACAGCCGCAGAGGTCAGCGAACGCCACGCGTGATTCGGCAGCAACGAACTCGCGGAGCCGCAGCGGCGCTCGCGCTGGTTGCTGTATCTCGACCAGTTCCGCAACGTGCTCGTCGCGCTGCTGATCGTCGCGGCGGTGGTGGCGGGCGCGATCGGTGACGTGAAGGACTCGATCGCGATCGCGGTCGTGCTCGTCTTCAACGCAACGCTCGGATACGTCCAGGAGCAGAAGGCGGCCCGGAACCTCGCTGCGCTCCGGGAGATGCTGGCGCTGACGGCTCGAGTGCGTCGTGATGGCGTCGTCTCCGAAGTCCCCTCGAGTGAGTTAGTGCCGGGCGACGTGGTCCTGGTCGAGGCCGGGGATCGCGTCCCGGCGGACGGTCGCGTGGTGGAGGCATGGGCCGCGGAGGTCGACGAGTCGTCGTTGACGGGTGAGTCGGTCCCGGTCGACAAGCGACCAAATGGCGTGGTCGCTGCCGATGCGCCGTTGGGTGACCGTTCGACGATGGTGATGATGAACACGCAGGTGACGCAGGGCCGGCTGGTGTTCGTGGTCACTGCGATCGGGATGTCCACCGAAGTCGGGAAGGTCGCAGCGTTGATCGCCGAAACCGACGACGCGGGCACGCCGTTGCAGCGCCAGCTCGACGGTTTGGGGAAGCGACTCGCCGCGATCTCCGGTGGCATCGTCATCGTGTACTTCACGCTCGGCATCCTGCGTGGGCACACAGTGTCGGAGACGCTGATCTCCGCGGTGGCGTTGCTCGTCGCCGCGATCCCCGAGGGCCTCCCGGCGGTGGTCACGTTGACGCTGGCGGTGGGAACGGCGCGCCTAGCCAAGCGTGGCGCCATCGTGAAGCAACTCTCGTCAGTCGAAACGTTGGGTAGCACATCGGTGATCTGCTCCGACAAGACCGGCACGTTGACCGTGAATCAGATGACTGTCCGTTCCGTATGGACCCCGGACGGCGAGCTCGCGATCGCGGGGCAGGGTTACGAGAGCGACCAGCGGATCGTGGAACCAACCCGACACCTTCTGGATCTCGCGGTGGTCGGCGCGCTGTGCAACGACAGTTACGTTCGTGACGGAGAGCTGGTCGGGGACCCCACTGAAGGGGCACTCGTTGTCCTCGCACAGAAGACGGGCATCGACGTCGACGAATTGCGTAGCGACGCGCCACGTGTGGCCGAAGTTCCGTTCGACTCCGCCCGCAAGTTCATGGTGACCGTCAATCTCCGCGCCGACCACCACGAGACGATCGCAGTCAAAGGCGCCTGGGAAGTCGTCGCCGGTCGCTGCACGCAACTCGGTGACACGGAGCGCGTACTCCAACCCTCGGATCGCCAGAAGATCGCGGCCGTCGCGGCTGCGCTGGCGCACCAAGGGCTGCGCGTGCTCGCCATAGCTTCGCGTCCGACCGAGAACACACCTTCCGGGAGCGACGTCGACGACCTCGTCGAACTCGCGGACGGCCTCGTCCTGCACGGACTGGTCGGGCTGCTCGATCCGCCACGCGCCGAAGTACGCACAGCGATCGCCACCACCCGGCGCGCCGGCATCGACGTGAAGATGGTCACCGGCGACCACCTCGAGACCGCGCGCGATCGCCGCGCAGATCGGGATCGAGGGCGAGGCGATCTCCGGGCACGACGTCGACACGCTCGACGACGAGGAGCTTGCCGCTCGCATCCATGACGTTGGCGTCATCGCGCGGGTTTCACCGCAACACAAAGTGCGCATCGTGCGCGCCTTGCGTCACCGCGGCGACGTAGTCGCGATGACCGGGGACGGCGTGAACGACGCCGCCGCGCTGTCGATCGCCGATATCGGCGTCGCGATGGGAGAGTCCGGCACAGAGGTGGCGAAGGACGCCGCCGACATGGTCCTCACCGACGACAACTTCACCACCATCACACGAGCGGTTGAACAAGGCCGCACCATCTACAGCAACATCATCAAATTCGTCCGCTTCCAGCTCGCCACCAACATCGGCGCGCTCGTCGGCGCTCATCGGCGCCCAGATCCTCAACCTGCCCGTCCCGTTCAATCCCATCCAGTTGTTGTGGATCAACATCATCATGGACGGCCCGCCCGCGATGGCGTTAGGCGTGGACCCCGGGACACCCGGCGAGATGGACCGCCCACCCCGACCGGCGACCGAACAGATCCTGCCCCGCCGCCGTCTCGGCGCGGTCACCGCAACAGGGCTCACCATGGCCGTCATCACGCTCGGACTCCTGATGTGGGCCGACCACCGCTACGGCACCGAACGCGCGCTCACTCTCGCCTTCACCACATTCGTGCTCATGCAGGTAGTCAACGCCCTCAACGTCCGCCACGAGCAGCAGAGCATCTTCAACCGGTCCACGCTCCGGAACCGCAGCCTCCATCTCGCCCTTGGTGGTGTTCTCCTCCTCCAATTCCTGGCAGTGCAGATGCCGTTCGGCCAGAACGTTTTCGGCACCACCGCGCTGACGGCTACCGACTGGGGCATCGCCATCGGCCTTGCGCTCACGTTCGGTGCCATCGAAGAACTCACGAAAGCCGTCCGGCGTCACTTCGCCGAGCCCCCCGCATCCATCGCAACCCCGAGAACGGTCCATGAGCGCGCCAGATGACATACCTGAATCGCGCTGTCCTCCGGGCATCACTGCGACTGCGACGGTCGAGGTCGGTGAGCCGGCAAAGGTTCTGATCGAACGCGTGACCCAAGCTGACCTGCTGGTATTCGGCAATCACGGAGCGAACCGCGGTCATCACCGCATCCTTGGTTCGGTGGATCCTCGGTTCGGTGGCCACGCGAGCGCTTCACCACGGCCCCTGCTCGGTCGCAGCGATCCGCTGAGCTTCGCTGCAATGCCGCAGCTCAGGAGTCTGACAATTATCTCGGCGGCGTCCCCTCCATGATGTCGTCGGCGAGCTGTTGGGCGGGTGCTGGTCAGACTGGAGTCGAAGTGCCCTAGCTGTTCGGGCGGGGAGCGACCACGATCCGGGTGTGACTGTGGAGCCCGAGGCAACGGCGGTGGAGGCGTCGGCAAGCGATTCGCATCCTGGTCATCGGCCGGGTGTGCCGACGATCGTGAAGTTGGAGGGGGTTTCGCGCCGCTACCAGGTGGGCGAGACCGATGTGTACGCCCTCCGCGATGTCAACCTTGAGGTCGACCAGGGCGAGTTCGTGGTCGTGCTGGGCCCGTCGGGGAGCGGCAAGTCGACCCTGTTGAACATCATTGGCGCCCTCGACACGCCGACCGAGGGCCGGGCCGTCGTCGCCGGCCGGGAGATCACTGACGTGGGGAAGGGTGAACTCTTCGACTTCCGACGTGAGGTCGTGTCGTTCATCTTTCAGACGTTCAACTTGTTTCCGACTCTCACTGCGCTTGAGAACGTGCAGTGCGGCGCCGAGATTGGCGTTTCGGCCAAGGAGGCCCGCCGGCGGGCGAGTGAGGTGCTCGACCAGGTGGGGCTGTCCGAACGGCTTCACCACTACCCGAGCGAGCTGTCCGGTGGGGAGCAGCAGCGGGTGGCGATCGCCCGGGCGCTCGCCACGGGCAATCCGCTGCTGGTGGCCGACGAGCCGACCGGCGACTTGGACTTCCGTACCGGCGTGCAGATCCTGCAGCTATTGCGCGAGCAGGCAGAGGCCGGCCGCACGGTCATCGTGGTGACCCATAACCGGGAGATCTCGAGGGTGGCTGATCGGGTCATCGAGTTGTCGAGTGGTCGGGTCGCCAGCGACGGGCCGCCGCCGGGGGGACGGGCGCCGATCAGCGACCTGCACTGGTAGGCGGCGGCCACCATGGGCGTGCTGTTCACCCTCCGCTGGGCGCTGAGGGACCTGCGGCGCCGCTGGGTGCAGGTGCTGGTCATCGCGCTCATCATCGGTATCGGCACCGGGGTCTACGCCGGCCTGGGGAGCACCGCAGAGTGGCGGCGAAAGTCGAACGACGAGTCGTTCGCCATGCTGCACATGTACGACCTGCGGGTGGCCACCGCCAAGGGCGTGGACGCCCCTACCGGCGAGATGGCCGCGGTGTTGGACACTCTGCCCAATCCGCGGATCGTGGCCACCGCGGAGGAGCGATTCATCGCCGACACCCAAGTCGATGCCAGCACCGCCGACAAGTCGATCCTCGTACCGGGTCGTATCGTCGGGATGGACCTCAGCAACGGCGGACCGCACGTCAACAGCACATACGTCGCGAAGGGCAACGGCCGCCCGCTGGCCGAGTCGGACACCGGCAAGCCCGTGGTGCAGGTCGAGCACAACTTCGCCGACTTCTACGACCTCCCGCCTGGACGTACGCTCCGCATCGCCGGCAACCAGAAGGTCACCAGCGTCGCCAACGCGTACAGCCCCGAGTACTTCTTCGTCATGACCGAGGACGGCGGCTTTTTCGCCGAAGCCAACTTCGCGGTCCTGTTCACCTCGCTGCAAACGGCCCAGCAACTGGCCGGACGCCCGGGGCGGGTCAACGACCTGGTGATCAAGCTGGCACCGGGCGTCGACCCCAGGGCCGCCGCCCGCGACATCGAGACCGCGTTCGCGCGGTCGGGCACCGGTCTCGGTGTGACGGTGACGCAGACCAAGGACGACGCGGTGTACCGGGTCCTCTATGACGACATCAAGGGCGACCAGCAGTTCTGGAACATCCTCGCCGCCCTCATCCTGGCCTGCGCCGCGTTCGGGGCGTTCAACCTGGCCAGCCGCATGGTCGAGTCGCAACGCCGCGAGATCGGCATCGGCATGGCCATGGGCTGGTCACGTCGGCGTGTGGCCGCGCGGCCTCTGCTGGTCGGCGCCCAGATCGCCCTCGCGGGCGCGGTCATGGGGGTCGTCATGACCTTCGTGGTGATGGCGGCCATCCTCCCGGTCTTCAAGTCCATACTGCCTCTCCCGGTGTGGCGAACGCCGTGGCAGCCGGGCATGTTCGTCCGAGGCGCGGCCATCGGATTCGTCTTGCCGTTCCTCGCCACAGCCTGGCCCGTGTGGCGAGCAGTGCGCGTCATGCCGGTCGACGCCATCACCACCACCCACGCGTCGACCCGCAGCGGGCTCGCCCCGCTGCTGCGCCGCCTGCGCTGGCCGGTCAGCGCCTTCCGCCGCATGCCATTCGGCAACGTCCTACGCGCGCCTCGCCGCACGGCGCTCACCGCCCTCGGCATCGGCGCCGCGGTCGCCGCGCTCGTCGTCGTCCTCGGCATGCTCGACTCGTTCAACGCCACGATGGACCGCAACAAGACCGAACTCCTCGCCAAGCACCCCGACCGGATCGCAGCCACGCTCGACGGCATCGTCAACGAAGGCGGCCCAGAACTGACCGCGCTGGGCGCAGCGCACTCCGTCGGCGCGGTGGAACCCGTGCTCCGCCTCGGCGCCACGCTGTCGACACCGGGCCATCAGAACATCGACGTCGCACTCGAGGCCATCGACCTCAACAGCAGCCTCTGGGCGCCCACCCTTCAGCAAGGAGGACTCCGCGCTGACCGCGCCGGTCTGGTGCTGTCCCGCAAGGCCGCTGACGATCTCGGCGTGACCGTGGGTGACACCGTCACTCTCAAGCACCCCGCGCGCCAAGGCGACGGATTCGCCGTCGTGGAGACTTCGATGCCAGTGGCCGCCATTCATCCCGGCCCATTCCGGTTCAACGCCTACATCGACCGCACACAGCTCAACACCTTCGGCCTGGCCGGGGCCGCCAACGCCGCCTACTTGCTGCCAGCTACCGGCGCCACGTCTGACAACGTGGAACGGGAACTCTTCGACCTTCCCGGCGTGACTTCAGTGCAGCCCGTGGCCGTGGCGACCCAGGTCGCCGAAGACAGTCTGCAGGAGTTCACCGGGATCTTCCAGGTGCTCGAGTTGTTCATCCTCGTGCTTGCTCTGCTCATCGCCTACAACGCCACGAGCATCAACGCCGACGAACGAGCCCGAGAACGCGCCACCCTCTTCGCCTTTGGCATGCGGCCGCGACGCGCACTGGGCCTCGAGATGACGGAAGGAGCGATGATCGGGTTGCTCGGCACCGCAGTCGGCGTAGGTGCCGGACTGCTCCTGAACCGCTGGATCATCACGTCCACAATGAGCACCACCATGCCCGACATGACGCTCGACATCGTCATCTCCGCCAGCACTGTGCTCACCGCCATTGCATTCGGCATGATCGCCGTCGCCATCGCCCCGCTCTTCACCGCCCGCCGGCTCCGTCGCATGGACATCCCCGGCACCCTGCGCGTGGTCGAATAGCCCGACGTTCCGACCCGTCGCGTCGATGTCCGCGCCGACTTCTGGCGCGACGCACTCGACTATCGCGAGTACTACACCGACACCGCGATCGCCGTGCTCGTCCCCAAGGAAGGCATCGCCTCACCGTTGGTACTGCAAGGCGTTCCCGAACCGAAGAGCGGAGAGAACCGCATGCACCTCGACATCGTCGTCGATGACATCGAACCCGAAATCGCGAGGTTGCAGACCCTCGGCGCACAACGACTCGACGCAGGCGTCCAGAGCTTCGGCGACACGAAATGGGTGCGCATGGCCGATCCCGAACAGAACGAGTTCTGCGTCTGCACCGGCGTCGAGTGGTAACGGGAGAACGGGAGTCCCCATAGACGGTCAGGTGCGGCGAGTCACGCTTCGCTGAGTGATGGGTCGAGGAGGCCGTGCTGCACTGCGAAGAGGGTCGCGGTGGAGCGGGTCGACGCGCCGATCTTGGTGTAGATGCGCTCGATGTGTGTGCTCGCGGTCTTGGGGGTGATGTTCAGGGCGTGCGCGACTTGGCGGTTGGATGCGCCGCGAGCGATGAGTGTGAGCACTTCGATTTCGCGTGGTGTGAGCCCGGCCGGCCCGCTGTGACGTTTTCTGTCGTTTGTGGCCCGCCGGCGGCGAGCACGGCGTCGACCGCGTCTGCGTCGAGGTGGCCTGCCGTCACTTCGCCGCGGAGTTCTTTGGCGGCTTCGTCTGGTGGCATGGCCGGGCGGTACGCGCGGGGTTCGGTCATGGCGTGGTAGGCGTCGGCGGTTGCGATCAGACGGGCGGGTACCGGGATCGACGCGGCGCCGAGCGCACGGTGGTAGCCGGAGCCGTCGATCCGTTCGTGGTGTGACGCGGCGATCGACCCCAGCTGCGCGAGCATCGCGGGCCGGGCCAGCATGCGTTCGGTGTAGTACGGGTGCAGACGAACGCGCTCGCGTTCGGCGGTGCGTGAGCGGTCCGGGCTTGTCCCAGATCGTCGCGGGAATGCCATGACCGCCGAGGTCGTGTAGCAGCCCGGCGCGTCGGGTCAACGTGACGTTCGCTTCGGGGAGCCCGATCTCGCGTGGCCGCGGCGGCCGCGAGATCGGCAACGCCGCGGGAGTGCCCGGCGAAGAACGGCGACCGCAAGATCGGTGAAGTCGGCGACGGCTTCGAGCGCGTTGTCGATCTCGGGCTCGCTGAGCCGCGTCCGCAGGCCGGGTTCGGCGTCGATGAGCGCCATCCAGTCCGTTTCCTCGTCGGTGGTGGACAGCAGGTCGTGCGCGTGGCGGCAGAACTCGTCGACGATGTCGGGATCGAACTGTGCGCCGCGTCGTTCCCGAGCGATCTCGAGGGCGGCGTCGATGCCGTGGTGGTGGTAGTGCACCTCGACGATGTCGGCGACGTGAAACAGCCGGATCGACAGCGCGATCTGGTCGCCGCGCGACTTCGGGCGGGACGCCTTTGCCGTCCCAGCGGGCGAACATCTGCTTGAGCGGCTCGTACACATCGGGTCCGAGCCCGAGCTGCTCGGCGAGGCGCGCGGTCGAGATGCAGTGCGACAGGAGCCCGCGCTGGACTCGCCCGGCCGCGTGTCGTGATGAGCGTGGTCGCGAGGCGAAGGCGATGCAATGCCGGCGAGCCCGCGCCGACGTGGCGGAGCATGAAGCCGAGCATCGGGAGCCCGGCGAGGTCGACCTCGTAGCTGTCGGCACGGAAGGCGATGTCGTCGCCGAACCAGGTCGCGACCTCGTAGCTGTCGGCGACGCAGCCGACCCAGGCGAGCAGCGCCACGTAGTAGAGGGCCACGCGCGTCGGATTCGTCGAGGCCGATCCGCTCGCCGAGCCCAGCGGCGATGCGCCACGAGCGCAACACGTGTTCCATCGGCTGGCCCAGACCGAGGTCGGTGCCGAGCGAGAACGCGGCGACGAGCTCGGCCAGCCGTAGCTCCCCGACGCTCGCCGTTCGCCATGCATCGCAGCGTACGAGACGGCTGACCAGGGGTGCCGCACGGTCGATTTGTCGGGTGAACACCGGACGACAGCGAGTCCGGCGTGTCCGTAGCGTCGACCATTGTGCTGAACACCAATGACACCGTCGACGGCCCGACCGCGGGCACACCTGCACGGTGGTCGATCGCCGGCATGTTCCTCGAGGGCCTGACCACCCGTGACTACGAGCGGCTGGCGGCGACCTTGGACCAAGGGGTGCGATTCCGGGCGCTCCTGCCGCCGGGACCGTCCGAGTGGCACGGCCGAGCAGAGACCGCTGACGTGTTCCGCTCGTGGTTCGGGCAGTCCGACCGGTTCGAGCTCGTCGACGCGACCGTCGGCGAGATCGCGGGTCGGCTCCAGATGACGTGGCGCATCCGACTGCGACCGGCGCCGTTCGACATCGGCGACGGCTGGCATGTCATCGAACAGCACGCGTTCGCCGACATCGCCGACACGATCGAGGCGCTCGACCTGGTCTGCTCCGGCTTCCGGGCCGAACGGACGACCGAATGACAACCCGAACGGAGGAACGATGATGAATCCGAACCAAGCACTCTGGGAGAAGGGCGACTTCACCCGCATCGCAGCGAGCATGCGCACCAGCGGCGACGCGCTCGTCGATCGGCTGGGCATCACGAGGGGACTCGAGGTGCTCGACCTCGGCTGCGGAGACGGCACGACCGCGCTACCCGAAGCGCGCCGCGGCGCCAACGTGCTCGGCGTGGACATCGCCCGCAACCTCGTCGAAGCCGGGAACAAGCGCGCCGCCGACGAAGGCCTCGAGAACCTCCGATTCCAGCAGGGCGACGCATCCGCGCTGACCGACCTCGCCGACGACCGGTTCGATCTCGTCGTGTCGATCTTCGGCGCCATGTTCGCGCCGCGGCCCTTCGACGTCGCCAAGGAGATGGTGCGAGTGACCCGACCCGGCGGCCGCATCGTCATGGGGAACTGGATCCCCGGCGACCCGACCCTCGTCGCGCAGATCCTCAAGATCAGCTCCGCCTACTCGCCGCCGCCACCCGAAGGATTCGTCAGCCCCGTGACCTGGGGCGTCGTCGACGACGTCGTCGAACGCTTCACCGCCGCCGGCATCCCCGCGAGCAAGATCGCGTGCGAGCCCGACACGTTCGTGTTCGAGGCACCGGTCTCACCGACCGAATACCTGACGTGGTTCCGCGACTACTACGGCCCGACCATGAACGTGTTCGAGGCCGCCGCGTCGAACGGTCGCGCCGACGAGCTCTTCGCCGAACTCGACGCCCTGTTCAACGCGCAGAACACGAGCGGACAACCCGGACACGACCGCCATCCCCGCGACGTACCTGCGCGTCACCGTGAACGTGTAGAACGCCATGAAGTCGGAGTCACTGAGCACATATGTCGATGCGCCGCCGACGACGGTTCTGGACCAGCTCAGCGACATCGCGAGGCTTCCCGAATGGAACCGCGCAATCACTGAGGTACTCGAGTCGCCGGCACGACTGATCCCCGGGGCGGTCTGGAAAGTTCGACTTCACGCACTCGGCCAAACATGGGTGAGCACGTCGACTCTCGCCGAGCTCAACGAGGCAGCCGGGCGCTTTCGCTATCGGTCACAGACCGACGACGGCAACCCGTCCTACGCCGACTGGGACTGGTGCGTCGCCGTGGAAGGACCCGGTTCGCGGGTGACCGTGACTGTCACGTTGCATCCGATCACGTTTTGGCGCAAGCACCTTCTCGTCAAGTTGCGGCGTCCCGCGCTTCGCCGGGAGATGCAAGCGTCGTTGGCGGCGCTTGCCGCGGAACGGGAGCATTTCCGGGAGTGAACTCGGGAGTAGTTCCGGGAGTAGTTCGGCGCATGATCGCCATCATGCAGCGATAGCGAACTGACCGGCAGCGGGAGCGTGTGGGGTTAGGGTACGAGTCCCCCCTCCGACACTGAGAATCCTGGCTTGATTGCAGGCCGGCATCGTGCCGATCCGCGGCAGATTTCAGAGCGCGGTGACGTAACGCGATCGCGAACGCTGCGTTGCCGATCGCGAACCATGCGAGCCGAGTGCGCGGCCACCAGCGCACTACTCGATCCCATGCATTGGCCGGCGGCCCGGGGGAAGCCGCGGGAAGGCCGATCAACGCTGCCCCGCACGCAAGTGCCGCAGTCACAGCGATCCAAAAGCCGAACGTCGGCGAGCCATCGGCGACCGAACCACGCCAGAGTCCAAAGGCCACCGCGACTGCGATCAGAAGCGCGTAGGCGATCATGCGCCACTTCAGCGAGCGGTCACCTCGGCCGAGCAAGTCGGCGTGGGTCGCCTTTGCGCTTCGCCCAACTAGCCGAAACAGCGTCTCGAACGCCGCCTGCCCCACGAGACCTCGAAGATCACCTGGAAGACGATCTCCATCGCGACATGCAGAGGCGAGCGACGGTCTGCTGGCTCACCTTGTGGGCCTACATGACACTACGAGAACTGATGATCGCGATGTCGGGGGTCAACCGAGGATGTTCACCGCCCGTGCGACGACGAGGATCGCGAGTACGAGCGAAACGGAAGACTCGATCGTCATGGCGAACTTTGCCCACCTCGAGAGCGGCATGACATCGGTCGGGCTGAACGCGGTTGCATTCGTGAACGACGTGTAGAAGTAGTCGAAGAAGACCGGCTCCCAGAGCACGGTCTCCTCCGCCATCTCGTGCTGAGGGAAGAGGAGCCGGCGAGGTGCCCTTGACGAGGAAGCGCGCCGCCGGTCCGCCGCGGTCGAACATCCAGTACACCAGCGCGAAGACGATGACGTTCGTCAGCCAGATCGCGGCTCCGGCCAGCAACAGCGTTCTCGGGGTGCGGATCCCTTCTAATTCGATGAGGTCGCGCACGAGCCGTATCGCAGCCACGCCATTGGCGATGCTCATGATCACGATCGTCAAGAGCGTGAGCGCGCGTAGCTTCCGGGACTGGCGGTCGATGCGACCGCGGTGTCCGATGACGAGCACAAGGAGCAGCAAGGCTGCGACAGTCGGAAAGATCCACCTCTGGTAGTGCGACACCCGGTCGGGCAGTGAGTACTGGAGCAGGATTGCGAGAAGGATCGCCGAGGCCGCACCGATGAAGGACTCGCCCTCGCGCTGGAGACGGGCCAACCGAGGCCGTACACCTTGGATCTCGCGGAGATATCGGGTCGGGTCGAAGAGCCGAGCCCACCACCTCAGCTTGGTCGCCGCAGGTGATCGCGGATGGGGCTCACGGGTCGGGTCCACGACGGAGAGTCTGCCTGGGAGAACGTGAGAAACCTCGCATGGTGTGACTCAACGCGCAGCGCACGCGGCGCGAGGACGACGTGCTCGCACTCCTCGCGCTCGGGCTCTCGAACGCCGAGATCGCCGAGCGATTGTTCATCAGCGCCAAGACCGCCGAGCACCACGTTGGACGCGTCCTCTCCAAACTGGGGCTCCGCAGCCGGGCCGAGGCTGCCGCCTATGCGGCACGACGAGGATGACTACGGCGTGTACGCGTCCGGCCGCGCCGTGAGGCAAAGTCTGCATCCGACGGCGACTGCGTACAGAAGGACGGTTCTGCCCCCAACGAGATGTGTCGCCGACCGCACAGAAGGACAGTCGCCGTCGGCGGCGAGGTGGAGCGCGAACCAGCATTCGGTGCGTACGCACTTCAGGACCGCGAGCAAGCCCTACGCGCATAGGTCAGGAAGAGCGCAGTCGTCCCAGTCAGTGCCGGGTGAGCCACTGCGATTGGCGGGGTCGGGAGTGGTTGCGGGAGTAATTTCGCGACTAGCTGCCACGATGTTCGTCGAACGCTCAGGCCGCGAGCCCGACGATCCGTGTGAGCGGCGGCGTCGCTTCAAGCCGCAAGTCCCCCCTCCGACACCATCATCGACTACACGAGGCCGGGACTCGACGAGGACCCGGCCGTCGTGGCTGTAGGTGACGGTGATGCCCATCTCGGCGTAGACCGCGCTCTTGTCGACGGGGTCGGCGTGGGCGAGCGTGGCGGTGATGTCGCGTAGCGACGCAACGAGTGCTTTGACGTCGTCGCGGGCCCGCCTCGGTTGTCTCCTCGGACCCCGCCGGGGGAGGCTGGTGGCGTGGTATCATAGTAGCATGACGAAGAACATGACGGTACGTCTCCCGGACGAGCTCGCTGCCGACACCGAGGCGCTGGCGCGGGCGGAGGGCCAGAGCGTCAACGAGACGGTGAAGCAGGCGTTGGCGGAGGCGGTGGAGCGCCGGCGGAAGGACCCAGCGTTCCAGGCTCGGTTGCGGCGCATCATCGAAGAGGACCGGGAGCTGCTCGAGCGCTTGGCGAAATGACGGTCGACTACCTCGACCTCGCCGACTACGTCGCGATCGCCGCTGAGGTCACCAGCCTCGATGCAGCGACGGTCATGAAGGTTGCGAACCTGGACTTGGCCGATTCAGCGCTGCACGCGCCGGCGGCGGGGTTCGGCGAGACCGAGTTCTACCCCGACTTCGTCGACAAGGCTGCCGTGTTGATCGTGCGGCTCGCGAAGAACCATCCGCTGCCCGACGGAAACAAGCGCGTGGCGTGGGTGGCGCTGCGGATGTTCATCGAGATAAACGGCTGGTCATGGTCCGACGCGTCCAACGGTCAACGAGGCCGAGCAGGTCGTGCTCGCGATCGCGGCAGGGGAGTGGGACGAGGACCGCACGGCCGAATGGCTCGGTGAGCACCTCGTGCACGAACCCGCGCAGTAGCGCTCGACCGTCGGGTTCACACTGCCAGCGACACCGTCCGCGTCAACGAAATGGCGTGGCGCAGATCGACGAGTCCCCCCTCCGACACCCCGAACATATGTTCGGTCCCGAGCTCCGGCGGGAGTAATTCCGGGACTAGTCACGGGAGTAGTTCGCTTGGCCGGTTCTGTGTGCTCTTCTGCGCTGGGCGTCGTGCCCAATCGCGCGTGTCCCAGTACGGCACTTCGGCGACGGTCGATGCCGAGGGCGTCACGCGCCATCTGGGCGCCGCGTTGGCATCTGACACTCGGTGCGGCTCGATGGTTTACTGATCGAGTCCTGTGTGGACGTCGGGGGTGTGGGTGGCTGAGCTGCCGTCGGGGACGGTGACGTTCTTGTTCACCGATATCGAGGGTTCGACGCGTTTGTGGGAGGAGCACCCCGACGCCATGCGCGACGCGTTGGCGCGTCACGACGAGATCCTGCGCGACGCGGTGGAGTCGCACGGCGGCCACGTGGTCAAGGAGCTGGGCGACGGCGTGTTCGCGGTGTTCGCGGCGGCCCATGACGGGGTGGCGGCCGCGGTGGACGGCCAGCGGGCCCTCGAAGCTGAGCCTTGGGGTGAGGTCGTCCGGTTGCGCGTGCGGGTTGGTTTGCATACGGCGGAGGCTCAGCATCGTGACGGCGACTATTACGGTCCTGCACTGAACCGGACGGCACGGTTGATGGCGGCCGCGCACGGCGGCCAGGTAGTCGTGTCGCACGCGACCAAGGTCCTCGTCGCCGACGCGTTGCCTGAAGGTCTCGAGCTGGTGGACGTGGGTGAGCATCGGCTGCGCGACTTGTCTCGTCCCGAACACGTCTTCGAGGTCCGGACGCTGGGCGCGGTGGAGTCGTTCCCGCCCTTGCGGTCGCTGGATGCGTTCCCCGGGAACTTGCCGGTGCAGCTGACGTCGTTCGTGGGCCGCGAAGACGACGTGGCGGGGGTAGGCAAGGCCCTCGACGAGTCGCGCCTCGTCACCCTTACGGGCGTCGGTGGCGTGGGTAAGACGCGACTCGCGATACAGGTCGCCGCGGAGTTGCTGCCGCGGTTCACCGATGGTGTGTGGTTGTGTGAACTCGCCGCGACGAACGATCCCGACCTGCTCGCACAGGTGATGGTCGCGGCGCTGGGCGTGCAACCGCGCGGGGGGCGGTCACTGGCCGAGAGCGTGTGCGATTACCTCTCTGGGAAGCATGCGTTGATCGTGCTCGACAACTGCGAGCATCTCCTCGACGCGGCGGCTGAGATGGCCGAGGCGATGCTGCGGGCAGCGCCGGGGGTACGCGTGCTGGCGACCAGCCGGGAGGGCCTCGCCGTGGCGGGCGAGCAGGTGTGGCCTGTGCGAGCACTGCGTGTCGCGTCCGAGGTGAGTCTGGAGGCGATCGCGGTGTGCGAGGCGGTGCGGCTCTTCGGGGCTCGCGCGGGAGCGGTGCAACCGAGCTTTGCGTTGGACGAGTCGAATGCGACAGCCGTCGTGGAGATCTGTCGCCGCCTGGATGGCATCCCCTTGGCGGTAGAGCTCGCGGCGGCACGGGTGACCAGCATGCTCCCGGGCGAGATCGCGGGCCTCCTCGACGACCGGTTCCGGCTCCTCACCGGCGGGCGCCGCCGAGGCGTCGAGCGGCATCACACGTTACGGGCGACCATCGAGTGGTCCTATTCGCTGCTCGATGAGCGCGAGCGCGTCGTATTCGACCGCCTGGGCGTGTTCGCCGAGAGCTTCGACGCCGATGCTGCCACCAACGTCGCGGGAAGCGACCAGCTCGCGGCGTGGGATGTGCGGGACGCCCTGGACGACCTGGCCGCCAAGTCGATGATCGTCCTCGAAGACGGCCCGCAGGCCACGCGACGCTTTCGCCTGCTCGAGACGCTGCGTCAGTACGCGCTCGAACGCCTCGACGACTCCGGCCACGCCGAGGATTACCGCCGTCGCCACGCCGAGCATTACGCCACGTTCGCCGAAGCCGCCGGACCCGGCCTGGAAGGGTCCGACGAGGCCGCATGGGTCGGGCGGTTCGGCGCCGAACTCGACAACCTCCGCGCCGCGGTCGCCTGGGCCCTCGACACCGAAGCACCAGCCGACGCCGAGCTGGGTCTGCGGATCATCGCCCCGCTCGTCGGCCAGTCCTTCTATCGCCCGTCGGCCGGCGTGGGCGAATGGGCCGAAGCCGCCCTGGCGCGCGCGGAAACCTCGACACCCGGTCGGCGCTGCGCAGTGCTTACTGCCGCGGCCTGGAAAGCGCTCCTCGAAGGCGACCTCGACCTCGCACGCACGCGTGCGTCCGAGGCGCTGCGCGACGGGCTTCCCCCTGACACGCCCTCCCCCGGATGGGCGCATAGCGCGCTCGCCGGTGCTGACTCTTTTGCCGGAGACCACCCCGCAGCGCGGCAGACGCTCGCCGCGGGCCGGCGAGCACTCGACGCCATCGGTGCCCCCGACTACGCCCACCTCGAGCTCGACCTCAACGGCCTGATGGGCCGCTCTGTGGCCGGTCAACTCGAGGAGGCCCGCGCGCCAGCCGAGGACGCCCTCCGGCGGGCCCGCACGCTCGCCAACCCGAGCCAGCTCATCGTTGCGCTCCGGTGGTTCGCAGGGACGCGTCGAGCCAACGAGACTGACGAAACGATCCAGGCGCTCGAAGAATGCCTGGCCCACAGCCGCGCTGTCGCCACCCCCGACGCACCCGACGTGCTGCAACCTCTCGGGTTGCTCGCCAAGCTCCGTGCTCGCCGCCGCGAACGCGGCCCAGCCATCGAGGCGTTACGCGAAGGGGTCGTCCGCGCCCACGACAGCGGACAGCTCATCATGTTGGCCTTCGTGCTCAGCTGCGGAGTCAACGTCGCCGTGGATATCGACGCTCCGGAGCTCGCGGCGACGCTCGGCGGTGCCATCACCGACGGGTCTCTGACCTACTTCCTAGTGCGCGCCGACCGTCAAGCAGCACTCGACCACGCCCAAGCCCAACTCGGCGCCGATCGCTACGACGCGGCGCACGCGACCGGCATCGCCATGTCCTACGACCGGATCGTCGAGTACACCCTGGCCGAGCTCGACCGACTCCTCGCCGAGACCAACCACTGACGGGCCCATAGCAAGCGTCGCGGCTGCCCCCGAAACGCCGGCTCGAGGACGCGCGCCCGCGTCCCGGAGCGGTCGCGCGACGATCCTTTGAGCAGCCGCGCCAATTGCAAGAGGCGGACGGAACCGCGGGCGGGAGTTGTTCCGGGAGTAGTCGCGGGAGTAGCCGAACGCATCATCGTCACGCGGCGACCAGCCATGCTTGCCAGGCGTCAGGTGTACTTGGGGTTTGTGTCGCCCCTCCGACACCAAACACCGCAGCGGTTGCAGGGCGACGGCCCTCCCGGCGGCGTCACTGATCCGGATGGCCTTGCAACCTACGTGCAATGGCGTTTCCGCTACCGGTCGAGATTGACCACCGCGGCGCTGGGTTCCGAAGAACCGGCCGAGCCGTAGCCCGACCGGGCGGTGTGCTCTCCTCGGGCAGGCAAGAAGAGCACACCGTTGCCCGCACGCGGTTGGCCCTAGCCCCCACAGACCTGGCCCCTTCCGCGAGAGTCAACAGTGTCGCGCCCGATGGTGAAGCGCAATGGCGATGTGACCGACGGCTCGATCGAGACGCGAAGAACCGCCCGAGCCGTCGTCCGGACCGGTCGGACTCAGCTGGATTCGGCTGACTTGCCGGACATTTGCAGTAGCCCGCCGAGCCATTCGAGAAGCTGGTTCGTGCGCTGCTGCTCCACGATCAGATGATCAAGCCTCGTTGGTCTCGCCCTGCCCCTTCTTCAGCGGGCTAAAGATGGCGTTGTCGACGACTGACATGGCAAGAACTCCCCGCCCGATCCGACCGCGAGGCCCATCTTCTCGTCGCGTGAAGAACCGGCCGAGTCCCCTTGCCTGTCACACCCACGAACGGAGCGCATTGGCGGTCCACCGACCCCGCCAAGCCTCAGTGGCCCGGCGCTCGACGTTGCGCTCGCCCTCGGGTTGGACGAGCTGCTCCCGGTCTCGTGACCGTCACCGACGCGGTCCGACGGCGCCTTCTAGGCGGAACGGACTGGGATCAACCGCCGGCGGGAGGGGGCGGTGACCTGTTCGATGCGCACCACACCTTCTTCGAGGAGGCGTGTGTTCGCCACCATATCGTCGACGAGCTTCCCCACGGTCTCGAGGTCGGACTCACCCTCGTCGACCGCCCCCAGTTCGTGGGCGATCATGTTCAGCGGATCACAGTTGCACGTCTTGCAGATCGGTTCTCGAGCCTTCACGTGGTCCAACTTGGCGCCCACGAGGGCGTTGATCGGGTACTGGAACACGGTGCCCAACGGCACCTCCTTCTTCCAGTCAGAGCCACAGAGGTAGTAGTTGCCGTCGTACCCCACGAAGATGTAGCGGAACGGCGCACCACACACCGCGCTGCCGCCCTGCCCCTGCAGGAGCAGCTTTGCGTCAGCGAGGTGCGGCATCGACTCGAATTGCATGTCTTCGACGGAGAGCGCGCCGCCACGGTTTATGAGGTCGAAGACGACGAAGTGCTTCAGCCCGCGGCCGCGCCAGTACTGCTGCATGTCGTCGATGTGGGCGCGGTTGCGGCGGTGGTCGACGAGCACCATGAAGATGGTGCACGCGTCGTCCGCCATCTCACTGAACCGCAGAACGTTCTCGCGCGTCGTGGCGAACGGCAGCTTGTAGACGTTCTCGTAGTCGTCGTCGTGGTCGCCGACGTTGATGTAGATCGCGTCGAGCCCGGCGTCGAGGAGCGCATGGGCCTTGCGCTCGTCGAGGATCGAGCCGTTGCTCGCCATGGCGCACTCGAAGCCTGCCGCCTTGACCTTGCGCACCGCGTCCGCAGCGCGCGGGTTCAACAGGGGCTCGCCGAGTCCGCATAGGCTGACGCGAACGGCTTCGCCGTTGACGTCGACCGTAGCCTCACGGAATTCGACGGCTCGTGCGAGCGCCTGGTCGAAGACCTCTCCTGACATGAGGCCTTGGTGCGGCGTCTGGTCGCGCGGGCAGAAGTGGCACTTCGCGTTGCAGCGGTTCGTGAGCTCGATGTCGATGGTGAAGAACGGCGCTGAACTCACGATCACCTCGCGAAGGCCCGTGGCGGACGAGCAGACCGCGCCGTCAGGTGGATACAGGGTCGTCTCGCCCGATCTCGCCGGCCCCACGATCGAGATCGCAGCCCGGGGGTGATGTCGCTCGGTCGTACTCCCGCGGGGAACGCCAGTCCGGCGTGCATGGCGACGCCCTCCACGCTTGCCTACCTCACGACCTGCTGCCCATCGCAGGTCGATCCATCGAGCCAAAGTAATTCGTCGGCGCAGTCGCGTCCACCGACGGCCGCTAGGGGAGGACCAAGACCTGCCGGAGGTCGCCTGGTGTACATCGGGGGACCGTCGGGCCTCCGACACCGCGAACGTGCAGGTCAGAGGGCTCGCCGACCGGTCCGGGGACGCCCATGGTCACAACTTGGTCACAACACCGTTTCGTGCTCGGTAGGCGGCAGGCGGCTGAGCAGTACCGGGCGTTCGGCTGCGGCGGAGTGAACGGCTCGCCGCAGCCGTCGCACATCTCGAGTGCGATGGCGTGGGATGGGTCTCCGGTGTGGACCCCAGCCCGGATTTCGAGTCCGAGCGAGCGCACGGCACCCGCGCGAACTGGGGTTCGTCCCACACCATCTCCACGTGAGTTGCGGACTCCCCATGAACAACACGTCGATGGGGCCATCGCCCGACGCCTGGTACGCGACGTGAGCTGCTTCCTACCGGTGCACAGCGCGTCCCTGGCCGCACGCCATCATGCTTGCGCAATTCGGCCACGTGAGGCAATCTGCCCTCAATTCGTGGAATGGAGGTGGTAATGGCGGGAATGCCAAACCCCAAGGAGACCTCGGACAGCAACGGCGGCGCCGCGCAGTTCTTCAAGCAGGTCGAAGGCTGGTTGAACGACCCGGTCCGCAGACAGGCCAATCGAGCTCAAGCGCGCACCGCTGTCGCCGGGAACCTCGCGGGCGTCCCCACCGGCGGCGACCTCACGGGACCTCCGGTTCGGACGTTGGCAGGCAACCCAGGCATCAACCACTTCAACAAGCACTGGCGCGGCAGGAAGTTCCGGGTGGTGGCCGAACATCACGAAGGCGAGGGTCGACTCCCAAATGGGCACCGCGCTCGTGGCGGCGCTCGACCTGGTCCTCGCACCGGGAAACGTGGTACTTGAGCATCCGCCTCAGGTGGGACTGCAGCGAGCTCAACCTGAACGCCCCGAACTCGGCCTTCAGGGCGTTCATGACTCCGGACCCCCCCGTGGTCTGGATCGACATCATTTCGCCGCGCGCCCCTTGATCCGGCGCGACACGCTCGACGGGTACCGCAAGTAGCGACGGAACCGCACGTAGGAGGATGATCGCGCATGAGCCTCGACCCCGCATCGGGCCTGCCGAACTACGGCTTTTCGATGTCGGACCTGGATCCGGAGACTTTCGGGCCGTTCGCCGTTCTCGGCGGTCAAGAGGTCGGCAACTACGACGGAACCGATGGGATCGACGTCTCCTTCGACCACGGCGATGGGGCCACGGCCACGACCCCGCGCTTTCGGGAGTCATGGTCGTTCTTTCCGCTCCCAGAGCCGGTTGAGAACGGTTCCCAAGTCCTGAACGGGCTCAGCTATACGCGAGATTCATGGCGGCCCGTGCCCGACGAAGAAGGCGCTTTCGAGGAGGCGGCCCTCCACCGCGAGACGGGGTACTTGCTCTGGGATGCCGGGAACGGCCTTGCCTTTCGGGTCGTCGCACTGCCAAGAGGCGTGGCGCTGCTTGCCGTCGCAAGCGAGATCAACATCAACGGGGTCTCGGCCGACGACTGGACCGAGGACTGGACCGAGGACTGGACCGAGGACTCGACGTACCTGACGTTTGTCGCTGACGCCGATTCGGACGATCGCTCTCTCGGCGGCATCCTGTCGAACCAAATCCTGTCTGCGTCTGTCAGGACAATCCGCTTCACGTCGAAGATGCGGATAGCCAGCGATGGCGGCAAATTCGCTTACCTGGACACCGCCGAGCAAGACCGGGCGGGCGAGGCCGCCGAACACAGCGACCGCAATTTGCTTCGCCGAATCTGACTCCGCTCGCGAGGTGCGGGTAGAGCTCGCGGGCGACGTAGCGCTTCAAGGCGCGCATGATTTCGCGGGTGGTGCGTCCTTCGGCGAGGCGACGCGCGACGTTTTTGCGGGTGCGTTCGTCGCCGCCCATGCGGGTGAACACGATCCGCCAGAGGGCATGGTTCGCTTGCCGGTTGCCGCCGGGGTTGAGCCGGAAGCGCTTCTGGGTCGTGCCTGACGACGCGGGCAGGGGTGCGACGCCACACAGATGCGCGAACGCGGCTTCGTTCTTCAGTCGATGGGGGTTGTCGCCGGCAGCGACGAGCAGGATCGCGTCGGTGTGGGTGCCGACACCGTAGACCTCGAGCAGGCTCGGTGCGCGGCGACGCACCAGGGTGTCGAGTGCGTTGTCGAGACGCTTGGCGTCGGTGTCGAGCGCGATGACGCGACGTCCCAGCGTCGCGATCGCCAGTTTCGTCGCGTACATCACGGTGTCGCTCCCGACGGTGGGACGCAACGCCGCGGCGGTGGCCGCCAACTGGTCGACGGAAACGTCTCGGAGCCGTTCGCGTAGCTCGTCGGGAGCGTTGAAGCCGAGATGGCGGATCTGATTCAAGTACTTGATGCGCACGTTGCGGCCCGAGCGGCGTGCCACCAGCAACGCCCGGATCGCTTCGACGTCTCCATCGGCGGACTTCGCGATCCCTGACGCCCGACCCGACAACGCCGCCCGGGCCGCTTCGATCGCGTCGAGCTCATCGGGCTTGCCGTCGCGGCGCCGTTCCTGACGATTCGGACGATCAACCTCGATCACCACCAGCCCTCACCGCGGAGATGACGCGCCAACCCTGCGCCGTACGCGCCGGTGCCCTCCACCCCCACCCGCGTCGGGGTGCCGAACGTCGCCAGCCACGAACACAACTCCCGGTAACCAGCCGGTGTCGTCGCGAACGACTCGACCCCCAACACGCCGCCGTTCGCGTCCACCGCAGCCGCGACATGCACATCCAGATGAGTGTCGACTCCACCCGTGATCGGGCGCGTCGTCTCTACGATGGTCATCGCCATCCCTTCTGCTGCTTCAACGGTTCAAGGGGTGGCACGCACGTCCCGGGAAGGAGACCGTGACGATCAACCTGTTCGAGCAGGAAGATCGATCACCCTCCGGAACGGGGCGTGCCCAATTCCAGACCCACGCCAACAATCACGCGGTCCGACCGGAACGTGAAGCCTGTGGCGTAAGTGCGCCCGAGCGCACAATCTGCGCAGTCCTCACAGCCCAGAGCCAGCCGCAGGTCGGGACTTTTGCCACAACCTGCGGAAGAAGTGCCCCTTGTCCAGTTGGCCCCGGTGTGGGAGCCTGCTCGGGCTGCGCAACACCGATTGCGCCAAAGCGGGGAGGACAACCCAGATGGCAGTCATGAACGTCTCGACGATCACCGTCAAGCCCGGTCGGTTCGAGGACTACCTCAAGCTCACGGCGAAGGCCGAAGCGCTACTCACGAAGTGCGGCGCCAAGAACGTTCGCTTGATCGCCGGTTTGTCAGCAGGCGAAGCCTCCGGCACGATCGTATCGACCTGGGAGGCCGACGACTTCACCGAGTTCGGCAAGGTCACAGACGCATTCTTCGCAGGCGGCGGACAGGAACTCATGGGGGAAGTCGGTGGCGAAGACTCGCCGATCGCCCACTGGGCGGGCTCAACCTGGGTCGACGTTCCTCGCTGACGAGGCGACGGGCACCAGGCCGTTCTTCCAGTGGCGGGGGTCGGCTTTCGGGTCGGCCCCCGCCACCCGCGTTGACATGCCCTGTCGCGCATAGCTGCCTGGGCATGCACCGGTCCTCACTGGGCAATCTGTACGCGTGGAGGCAGGGAGTCATTCGATGTTCTCCGCTCCGCGGCGAGCACAGCCGGAAGAAGCGAGGACGATCGAGGATGTCTGGCTGCGGTCGCGGTACGCCTCGATTCCAGCGATCCCCGCCTCTGTG
Source organism: uncultured Actinomycetes bacterium (assembly GCA_963725775.1). Lineage (GTDB taxonomy): Bacteria > Actinomycetota > Acidimicrobiia > IMCC26256 > DASPTH01 > DASUAS01. Next base: position 2,455,415 of record CAVRZT010000001.1, on the reverse strand, counting down.
CACACCGATGAGGAAGCCCACGACTGGTTCGCATCTGTCGTCGTTCCGGACCGCGACCTGTGGATCATCACGCATGAGGATCTCCCCGTCGCGTTGCTGGTTCTCGACGGCGGGTGGGTCGACCAGCTATATGTCGATCCCCAGTGGACCGGGCAAGGACTGGGCTCAATGCTCATCAGCCTCGCAAAGGAGCTCCGCCCCGAGCGCCTTGACTTGTGGACGTTTCAGAGCAACATCGCCGCGCAGCGGTTCTACGAGCGGCACGGTTTCGTCGCCATCGATACGACCAGCGGCGAGAACGAAGAGTGCTCTCCTGATGTTCACTATCGCTGGTCGAATCCATAACTGCCGGGACGCCCCTCTCTGACTGACGGTGTCGGGTGACGCCGCCGTTGTCATGCGTGCGCGCAGCAGAACTGGGCAATATGCACTTCGACGTGCGCAAACCTCGAACCCCTCATATTGACCGCTGGTGTACCGTCAAGAATGAGTGCGACACCCGCCAGTTCCCCCTGCCGGTTTCGAGGAGAAGTCTCAGACCGCGAACGGGGGATGAATAGTGAGTTCGATCGAGCAGAACACCCGCGTAGACGAGTGTGCACCGCAAGCGACACGATTGACGCGGGGGTGGTGGCATCGGCGGTGGCCTTTGGCTGCGGTGGTCGTGTTGGTCATCCTCTTGACTGCCTGCGGCGTAGTTCCCACCGGGACATATCGGGTCACCGGGACCTTCACGTCGGGCACCTTGGCGTCATTTCAAGAAAACGACGACGCCTACTACACGACAGGTGCCGCCTGTAACGGCTTCTTCGGCGGGTGCACGACCGACTGGTACGCGAGCTTCAGGACCGCCATCGCGGACCCGAGCTTGCGATACCGCGTGGACTACGTCGGCAAGAACGCAGGAGCTGCCTTCCAGTTCATCTATGTGTGGAACTGGCGCACATCAAGCTGGTTCGCCCTTGACGAATACCGAGTCGTTGCTACCGAGGAAGTTTCAGTGTCAAAGAGCTTGCCGGGTGCGAACACCGACTGGGTCACGCCGAGGGGGGACGCCTTCGTGCGGGTCTTGACCATAGGCAACTTCACCTCCTCCAGCACCGACCTGCTGCAGGGCACCGTCGTGTCGGCTTCATAGGGCCAACCCGAAATCCCGCCGAGCTATCGTGCGCGTCGCCGCGCCAGAACTACCTGATTGCACTGGCTGCGGACGGACCGGGCAAATCTGACAGGCTGGGCCTGACCGTCGGTACGACCGGTCTGGTACCTGTGGGAGGACTCGGCGTTCTGGGTGCTCACTGGTTCGTGGTCCCGGCCGCCTAGCGTCAGCTGCGCGCCCGGTAGCGCAGAAAGACCGCCCCGCTCTGAAACCGGCGCTCGTCGAGCATCTCGAGCTGCGCGCGGACGTCGTTCGGCAGGGCTCGCTTGCCACCGCCGACGAGAACCGGCACGAGGAGAAGCTGCAGCTCGTCGACCAGGCCCGCGGCGATCGCCTGACCGGCGAGTTCGGCGCCGCCGATGCTGATGTCAGAACCCGAGCTCTGCTTCATCCGCTCGATCGCGTAGGGGTCGAGTTCGCGTTCGATCCGCGTCCGGGCGCTTGACACCGTCTCGAGCGTCCGCGAGTAGACGATCTTCTCGGCCGCCTGCCAGATCGCCGCGAACTCGCGCGCCACGGCCGGCCAGTCGCCGTCCGTATCAACGGCCTCCCAGAAGACCATCGTCTCATACATCCGCCGCCCGTAGAGGTAGGTCCCGGTCGGTCGCTCGAGCTCGTTGACGAACGCATGCACCTCTTCGTCTGGCGCCGCCCACTCGAACTTGCCCGAGGAGTCCTCGACGTAGCCGTCAAGCGAACCGATCGCCGAATAGGTCAGCTTTGCCATGTCGTCAGCTTCCGGTCTCGCACCTGAGTCCTCCTGGATTGTCGCCTCGGCGCTTGGCCGCACGCGACTTTGACCGCGCGCCGGCTCGGAATTCATCGGTCGCAGCGCGGTAACTGATGCGATGAAGGAGCGGGGCCTCCGCTCCCCGTGAGGATCGAGTCGTCGAGACTCAGGGCTTCACCAAACCAGTTCCTCTTCGTGCGGCGCCTGTTTGCTCGGCGCACCGCGCAGTCGTTCAGCGTTGCTTGGGCTGATGGAAGGCCGAATGATCAGACGAGATGGTGGTCGTAGGCGTAGGCGGTGGCGGCCGACCGCGACGTGACGCCGAGTTTGGTGAAGATGTGGCTCACGTGGCTGGCCACGGTCTTCTCGCTGATGAACAGTTCGTGTGCGATCACTCGGTTCGTCTTGCCTCGGGCGAGCAGCATGAGGACCTCGAGCTCGCGCTCGGTAAGTCCGTCGGGTGGCGATGCCGCGGGCGGGGTGATCGGTCCCAGGGTCGAGGTCGCGCCGAGGGAGTCGAGCACGGAACGGGCGGTGTTCGTTTCCATTGCGGCCGCGTCGTGGTCGCCGAGCGCTGCGCACGCGTCGGCGATGAGGAGCCGGGTGCGGGCCGCTTCGTAGCGCACGCCGAGGGCGTGGAACTCGTTGAAGGCTCTTCGCAGTTCGACGAGCGCGGGCTTGGCGTTGCCTTCGGCCAGGAGCACTGCGCCGCGTGTCCGGGCGGCGTGGGCGCGCAGGTACGGCGTTGCGAGTTCCGCGGCGAGCACACGGAGCTCGTCGGCTGCGGTGCGGGCGGCGGCGGTGTCGCCGGCAGCGAGCATGACCTCGACGCAGGGGCCGAGCATGCGTGCGCGCGACATGGGGTCTTCGGTTTCTCCGACCACTCGTCGGATCATCGCGTCGGCGACGTCGATCCGGCCTTGGGCGAGTCGGAGCAGTGCAAGGCTGGGCTGTGGGTCCCGACCGAACTCGTTGGCGCGCTGGTACGCCGTTTCGGCGCCGTCGAAGTCACCGACGAGGCGGAGGAGATCGCCTTCGATCATGCATGCGCCAGCGAGGGCTGCCGGATTGACGGGTGCGGCCAGACGATCGCAGGCGTGTCGGGCTTCGACGAGCGCCTCGGGCCACGACCCCTGCAGTTCCAGCATCTCGGCTCGGTGGAGGAAGCAGTGGCCGCGGTAGAGCACGAGCTCTTGTTGGCTGTCGCACCAGCGCGTGAAGGACTCGGTCCACGAGTGGCACCGGGCCAGGTCGAACAGTTCCGCGCACGCGTCGATCACCGTGCAGTACGCGTCACCGGTGGCGAGCGGCGAGAGCTCACGGGCCTCGATCGACGCCATGGCCTCGTCGAGCAGTGCCATGCCCTCGGCGACTTCGCCGAGATAGATGAGCATGCGTCCCTCGCCGATCCGCCCCAGCGTGACGAGCTCGCGATTGACGTAGCTGGCGCCGATCTTGCCGGCTTGGACGAAGTGGGCGCGCGCCCCGGCCACGTCGCCGGCCTCGAAGAGCCGCATCATCGCCAGCCCGTATTCGAGGTAACCCTGCTCGACGCAGTCGATGCCCGCGTCGTCAAGAAGGCGCGCCGTGCGGTCGATCCAGCCTCGGCAACGGCCGAAGTCTCCTTTGAAACCGAGTCCCTGCCCGAGTCGCATCCCAAAGTACGCCGCCCGGTGCACTGCGCCTTCGTCGACGCACATCTGGTGGGCTCGGACCCAGTAGCCGAACGCGTCCTCGTCGTGGCCGGTGAGGTACGACGCGGTCGCGAGCCGATCGAGATCGTCGATGTCGAGCGCGTCGAGCTCGAGGCCCGACAACAACCGGAAGGCATCACCCCACCGGTGATCGTCGCATGCCGTTCGTGCGTCCTCGATGGCTCGCACCACGTCGCCCAGTTTGCCGCTCGGACGAGGTCAGGCGAAGAAGGCCTCGCCTGCGTCGGGCAGCGCGCCGAGGAACATCCACATCTCGGCGATCCGATCGCCCTCGAACCGGTACACGAAGGCGTTGTTCGACTCCAGGGTCTTGCCCTTGCGACCCAGCGTGGCGTGTTCCCACTCGGCGGCCCACCCGTCGGTCCCGATGCAGAACTGCTGTTCGAGCTTGATGTCGCCGTTGGTGGCTTCGAAGAACGAGCCGATGACCCCCAGCAACCCACCGAGGCCCGAATGGTCGCCCTCCATCGGGTGCGACGAGCCACGGAGGTGGAACACGAGGTCGTCGGTGAAGATCTTCGCAAGGGTGTCGTGGTCCTGGTCGAAGATCGCCGGCGTCATGCGGTTGACCGTCTTGACGTTGGGATGATCGTTGCTCATTGGTCCTCCAGAGAGCTGGCCGTGCTGTCCGGACGACGGTACGAAGCCCGAGGGTGCGGGCGCATCGGGCGAACCAACGAATCTCGCGGCGCGGCGACTCAGTAGTTCTACCGATACGCGCGCGCCCGAGTTCGGTGCTTCTCCCGATGCGCTGATGCCGGTGGTTTCGTACGGTCGCATCGGAGATCACGATAAGGAGCCCGACATGAGCCCACTCGAGTCGACCGTCCTCGACGACGCCACCGCACAGGAACTGAGCGAACGACTCGCCGACGTCTTTCGCACCGCCGACATCGGCGACGTGCTCACCGACGACGTCTTCCTCGATGGCCACCCGCCGCTGTGGCGCTTCCAACTCGAAGGCCGCGACACCTTCGCCACCTGGCTCGAGGGCTATTCGCCCGACGGCGCCACGATCACGGTGGTGCGCACCATCCCAACCGTGACCGGGTTCGTCACCGAGTTCGTCGGCCGAGCACGAGGAGAACGGCGAAAAGCTGACCGACCGCAAGATCCTGCTGTGCGAGGTGCGGAGTGGCCGCGTCGCCGAGTTGACCATCTACTGCAGCGGCGACTGGGACGCCGAGCTGCGCGCCCGTCACGCTCGCGAGGCCCCGATCCTCCGGCCATGACGATAACCGGGAGCATCGATCTTGCGAGCGCGACCGCGATTCGTCGATCGGCTGACGGAACATGGCGTGGCACGATTCCTACTGAGTACGTCATGGGGCCGGCGGCGTGGGGTGGCTACGTGGCGGCACTGTGTCTACGTGGGTCTGCCGCGTCGGCTGGGCTACCTCGGCCGGCAGCGGTGAGCATCCATTTTCTGCGCCCCACGATCGCGGGGCCCTTCGAGTTTCAGCCCCGATCGCTGCGTCGCGGGCGTCGCCTCGAGTCGATGGCGGGCGTGTTGTCCCAAAACGGCACAGCCGTCGCCGCGAGTCTCGCCGCCTTCATCGGCGGCAACCTCGTCGGTCTCGATCATGACCTCGTGCCCCCACCGGTTGAGTTGCCCGCCAAGACGACGCACCCCTCGGTCGGTGAGCTCCGTGATCGGTTCGGGCTCGAACGCTCCCTGCCTTGGGAGCAGCTCGAGGTTCGCCTTGAAGCGTGGGCGGATCGAACCGATCGCGACCCGAACGCTCGTGCGTGGTTCCGGTTCCACCCGATTGCAACGTTCGAAGACGACGTGATGGAGGCGTGTCGCGTTGTCGTCGCCGTCGATACGACAATCGGAGTGACGGGTCTACGCCCCCACACTGATGCGATTGTCGGTCATTCGAGCTTTCCTCCGTCCATGGATCTCAACGTGACCTTCCACCACGCACCCCGAACCGAGTGGCTCTTCGGCGAGACTGAGGCGTCGATCTCGACTGGGGGCTTGATGGCGGGCACGGTCCGGATGTGGAACGAGGATGCCGAACTGTCCGCGACTGCACTTTCGACGATGTTCTGGCTCTCCTCAGAGCCCATCGTGGGCCCGTCGAGTTGATGTCGGACGCCCTCGAAGCGCATCGCGGTGTTGGCGCGCTCCCGACCCTGAACCGGAGGTCCTTCGTGCCGCGGAATGCGCCCTCACGACGTCGGCGTGGTCACAGACAACCATGGACAGGTGGCAACCGCGCCGCACGGAAAGTCGTCGTGAACCTCCCGCGACGAGCGACAATGGCAATAGCGCACCACGACGCGGCACGCCCATTCACAGCGCTGGTGGGAGTTCAAGTCCCCCCTCCGACACGTTGCAACATAAGCGCCCGCCCGCTTTCTCGGAGCCGACGAGCGGTCCCCGCGTCTACCGGGCGTCTACCCAGCGCCGAACAACCCGGCGACACGGCTCGTAGCGTCGGCCTGCATCCACGCGTCGACGTGCGAGTAGATGTCGAGCGTGACCTGCGTTGACGAGTGGCCGAGCACCTCAGCGACGACCTTCGCGGGGATGCCCTTGAGGAGCGCCAGCGTCGCCCAGGTGTGCCGCGTGCCGTGGAGCGTGATCCGCGGCACCTTCGCCTCGGTCACCAGCCGGTCGAAGATCCGGCTCACGGTTGCCGGCTTGGGGGCCGTACCGTCCGGGTGGGTGAACACCAGCCCCGAGTGCTGGTAGCCGGCGCCGACCGGGAGACGTTCGGTCGCCTGGCGTGCCCGCTGCGCCTTGAGCGCGGCCACCGTGAACGACGCGAGGACGACCAGGCGCCGCGAGCTTGCCGTCTTGGTCTCCGACAGCACGGCCTCGGAGCCGACGTAGGCAAGGGTCTGGCGGACGGTGAGTCGGCCTGCCTCGAGATCGAGATCCCTCCATGCGAGCCCGAGCGCTTCCGCACGCCCCAGCCCGGTCGTGAGCAGCAGCGTCCAGAGCGGCGCGAGGTCGTCGCTGGCCGCGTCCGCGAGGAACTTGGTCACGTCCGCGGGTGACTATGCGTGCACCTCGGGACGGACCGCACGGGGCGGGTCGGCCGACGCGGCCGCGTTCCGCGTCACCCGTCCCCACTTGACCGCGTCACGCAGGGCGCAGTCCCTACCCCCTGAGTCGGGGTACGGCGCCCAGGTGCACCCCCGAGAAGAGGAGTGCGATGAGGAAGCTGTGCCTGGTTCCCGGCTGCGGACAGGTCACGACCTCGAGCCGATGCCCAACCCACACCCGAACGCTCAACCGTGCCAAGTCAGCCCGGTACGGCGTCACCCAGCAACGAGCACGTCGTGCTCTCGCGGCCACCCTGCCCACACCGTGTGGGTACTGCGGCCTGTTGATCGACGAGACGCAGCGATGGGATGCAGCGCACGTCCAAGACGGCAACGACGCCGCGGGCTACGTGGTGTCGCACCCGATCTGCAACCAGCGAGAGAAGCGATGACGGCCAGCAGTCTTCGAATGATTGGACTTCTGCGTAGTGGGCCTTGCGGATCCTCAATCGACGCTGACCGACTCTGCGATCGTGTTGTCGTCTGCCCGCCAGACGAGCCGTTCGTACGCCTCGGCGTCGTGCGATGCGCCAAGTCCTCGCTTGAGGCGCGGCGGATCCTTCCGGCTGCGAAGTCCATCCCTGAACTTTCCGAAGCCGTGAATGTTCTTGAGCAACGTGCCGGGCGTAATGAATATCGAGATTACGCCCCACCAGCCGAAGACGAGAGTCCAGGCGGTCGCCTTCAGAAACAGTGCGTTCCCATGTTTACGGCAGAGCAGGGCGCTGTACTCGCAATGGAGGCGCATGAGGAGCAGGCCTGTGTGCTGGTCGACCGCGATCCAAGCCGTGTCGTCGAGGTCACAGCCTGAGTTACTCAGACAGTCGTGCACCTTCAGCTCGAACATGCTTTTTCAATCGGCCGTGCGGCGGATGAGTTGAACACCAGGCCGGTCGAAATAGTTGGCCGTCGACAACCGCTGCGGACGCCGGCTTCGTCTTCGGCGTACATATACAGCGGGAGGGGTGGGGCTTGACCGTGGGGAGGGGGCCCCTGTCAATGGCAGGGCTTGGCAGGGACCCGCCCGCTCCCCAAGGTCGACTATCTACACAAGTGTGCTCATTGGTCAAGGATCCCGCCTCTGGGCTTCTCTCCCCAAGTCGTACAGTCCTCGGGGGCGGGCAGGCACCGCGTACTCCTCAGCCCGTCAGCTACGCCGCCAGAGCTTGTGGGCCCCGTAGACGCGGTAGTTCGACATCCAGATCGCGACCAGGATCGGGATCAGCATCGCGTCGCGCGCCGACCTCGCCGACGCTGGTCGTGTCCTCGCCGCGAAATACGTGCTCGGAGCCACCTGCAACGCGTTGCAGATGGGCTCGACTCCGAACTCGTCACGATGCGCGTCGATGTACGCGACCACCACTGCTGTGGGCGGTCGAGCTCCGCCGCGAAGAAAGCCGACGCCGAACGCCAGATCGCGTTCGTGCGCTTCAGCTCACGATTCTCCTGCTCGAGCGCCTTGATCCGAGCCGCGTCATCCGTCGTCGTCCCCGCCGTTCGGCCCTCATGGATGTCCGCTTGGCGCACCCAGCTCCGGACCGACTCGGTGCCGTCGCCGAGTTGCGACGCGACCCGCTGCACCGTCCCATGATCTGAGCCGAGCTCCGCTCGCAGCTGCCTCACCAGCCGAACTGCTTGAGCCTTCTCCTGCTCCGAATACCGACGCGTCGTCGGCTTCCCAGACCTTCCCTGTGTAGGCATGACTCCATCCTCGTTTCCAAGGTCAGGAGCCTCCGACTTTCCCAGGGCGATTCAGAGAGAGCGTTACGCCTCGCGCGCTGCAGTTTGCGGGTGCTGTGCTACTGCGCACGCACCCGCAACAACTCGCAGGCCTTGTGCCACGGAAGAATGCGCCACTCGGACTCGTCGCCTGACGGCTCGGCCGACGGCCCTCCGAGACGTATCTGCCCAGGTGCCGGTCGAGCTCATCCGAGCCACGACTACTGCCGCGCGCATCGATCCGCGGAGCCGTCGAGCGGGGGCGCGGCGAAGTTTCTCAGGACTGGCTCCGCCCGTACTATCGAGCCGAATGGCGCGCGGGAACGAGACCAGATCTGGTGCTCGAAGCGGGAGCGGCGAGCACGAGCTCTCACCGCTGCGGTTGGTCGACGCCGCGGCTCGCGGCCACCGTCGAGGCCTTGTGGCCATCACGGCAGCCGCCGGCGCCGGCGGCGTTCTCGAGGCGGTAGTTCTACTGATGATCGCTCGACTTGCAGTCGCCCTCGCGTCTGGCGACTCCACGATCTCGACATCACTCGGCCCCTTGGGCGAAATCCGCGTCTCGGTGCCCGCCGTCGTCGGCGTCGCCGCAGGCCTCACCATCCTCCGCGTCGCTCTGCAACTCGTGCAAGCCCGTCTCATCACCAGAACATTCGCTTCGGTATGGAGCGACGTTCGAGCGCGCATCATGCGGGCTTACGTGGACGCTTCCTGGAGTCTCCAATCCGGTGAACGCGACGGGAAGATCCAGGAACTCGTCACAACGTACGCAACGAACGCCGCCGGCACGATCCTTTCGCTTGCTCAGGTCTTGGTTGCACTGGTGAGTCTGCTTGCCTTCTTGTTGACTGCGTTCCTCGTAAATCTCATAGCCGCATTGGTGGTCCTCACCGCAGGCACGCTGGTCGCCTTGCTACTGCGACCGCTGCGAATTGCCGTTCGAGGCCGAGCCCGAGCAGCATCCAACGCGAACTTGGGCTATGCCACGGAGATGACTGAGTTTGCGGCAAACCTCCAAGAAGTACGCGTGTTCAACGTCGAGGGACATGTCGTACATCGGATCATGGCGAGGATTCGAGAAGTATCGGAGCTCGATCGAAGAGCTCGCTATCTCACCTTCATCGCACCCGCGCTATACCAAGGTATGGCACTCCTTCTCGTGTTAGGCGCAATCGGCTTGGCATATGCCTCTGATGTTTCTAGCCTCAGTTCGCTCGGCGGGATAGTTCTGATCATGGTGCGCGCTCTCTCGTACGGGCAGCAGCTTCAGACGAGCTATCAGGCCCTCTACTCATCGGCGCCGTATTTCGAGATGCTTGCTTCCGAGGAACGGCGTTACGACGAGGCTGCAGTCCGGCGTGATGGTGATCAGCTCGTTCATGTTGGCACCCTCACGTTCGATCGGGTCTCGTACGAATATGAGCCGGGACGACCAGTGCTTCATGACATCTCATTCGAAATCGAGCCCGGCGACCTCGTGGGAATCATTGGACCATCCGGGTCCGGAAAGTCGACACTCGTACAGCTCGTCTTGCGTCTCCGCGAACCCACTTCAGGCCTGGTCCTCGCGGCCGGTCAGGATGTCCGACAATTCTCGACTGATAGTTGGTACCGGCGCGTGAGCTTGGTTCCCCAGGAGCCAAAACTCTTTGCTGGAACCGTCTCGGAGAACATTCGCTTCTACCGCGATGACGTCGACGATTCTGCGATCGAGCGCGGTGGCGAAGCTGGCGAATCTCGATGATGAGATCTCGGCGATGGCCTTTGGCTTCCAAACACCGGTCGGCGAGCGTGGAAGCCAGCTTTCCGGAGGGCAACGCCAGCGGCTCTCCATTGCACGGGCGCTTGCCGAGGAACCCGACATCTTGGTACTCGACGAACCGACCAGCGCGCTCGACGTTCGGTCTGAAGCGCTCATCCGCCAAAGCTTGAGTGGTCTCGCGCACCACACGAGCGTGCTCATCATCGCTCACCGTCTGTCGACCCTCGAGATCTGTGACCGAATCATGGTGATCCACGGCGGAGAGATGCAGGGCTTCGACACACCCGAGCGCCTTGAGACAACCAATCCCTTCTACCGAGAGGCGCTCCGACTATCCGGCTTGCGCTGAGGAAGAGGAATTGAGAGGAGCGCTCGGGAAAGCGTGGGCGTTGCCTTGGGTGTTCGCTCTTGACTCGGATCACAGGTCCGGTGCACGATCGACCTGGACTGACGGGGGGGAGGAAGGGGGCGGGCCTCATGGGCGCCGCGTCTTCGTTCGCCGTCATCCTCCTCCTGGGTTGGCATCGTCGTCGTGACCCGGGCGTCACGAAACGCCATGACGCGAAGCACCTCTGGGACGACGAACCCAGCTGGACTCCCGAGGAGCCGTCCGAGGAGTTGTGGATCTCCCGCCTCTGGCGGTGGTTGCGGATGTAGACGAGCAGGGACCACGCGCAGCAGGACGGCCGGCTGAGACGCACCTGACTGCTCCGGCGCGAGCCGTACTCCCAGCCCAGTCTCCAGTGAGCGGTACGAGACTCGGCGCGTCCCTCCGGCACCAGCTCGCTACGCGGTTCGCTACATGGCGCTCAGCCGGTGAACGACGGGGGCAGCGTCACGGCCGACGTGCCACCGTGCGGGACATCCACTTCGATCCGGCTCGGGCCGGTGAACACCTGCGCGGTCGCAGTGATGCCGAGGTTCCGGACGCCGATCACCCACTGCAGGGTGGCCTCGAAATCCTCGACCTGCATGAGCTCAACCACCGAGGTCAGATCGGGGGCGAAGCGCTTCGGGCCCGTGTAGCTCGGGACGGCCGGGGTCACGCCGAAGTCGAACGACGACGCCGGAGAGAGTGTGATCAGGAGCCTCGCCGCACCTGCAATCGGCGGTTGGACCGGCTCGCCCTGTGGGCTGAGTATGGCGGGCCCCGAGATGTACTTCGCCTCGAGGATGTCCGGGGCCACCGGGCCGGAGAACACGAAGGTGACTCGATCGAAGCTGCCCATGTCCTGCGTCTGGACCGCAGTGAGCAGCGGGATCGAAGGTGCCGCAGCTTCCGAGACCGGCGCACCCGCGAACAAGAGAGAGCCAATCGCACAGACCATCACTAGAACTCTCCGCATCTATCCCCCCCGTCGAACATTGCAGTGAGCACGCCCCGACTGAAGCCGCTCGGCATTCGTCGTCATAGGTGACCAGCCTCTCACTCGGCGAGCATCGAGATGTGCAGCCCGCTACCTAGGCGCACAGATACACCTCCGATGAGATCAGACGCCAGTGGCCGGTACGGGAACCAGCGCGTCCTTCCTCCGACACACTGCAGCGCAGGGTTGCGGGACCAGCCGGTGGCGGCCTGCCAACCCCGAGATGCACGATCTGCAACCCCGTCTGTAGTCCACGGCGGGGAGTCAGTCGATACCGGGGTTTCGCGTTTGTGCCGAGTCCCTGCGCGGTGCTCGCGTTGCGATGGGGGATCGGCTGCGTACGAAGCGCGCGATGTCTCGATCGGCGTGTTCAGGGCCATTCGGGGTGCTTCCTCGGCGACGGCCCGGCCACCGGGCCGCACGAGCACCGGCCTCGCGAGATGGTGTGGACCGGCACCGCCGCGAAGGGCGCGATTGGCGTCTACATTCGCCTCGGCAGGATGGCTTCGGGATGACCGAACCGAGGATCGATCGGTGACCACGGATCAGGAGCGCGGGGGTTCGGAAGGCCACGAACCGCGGTTCAGCATCATTCTCGCGACCCACTCCCGTCCGGTGTGGCTCGCTGAGGCGATCGACTCCGTGTTGGCGCAGACCATCCGCGACTTCGAGCTGCTCGTGATCGACGACGCTTCCGATCCTCCCGCCGCCGTCGTATCCGATCCCCGCATCCGACTCGTTCGTCTCGCGGAGAACGTGGGGTTGGCCGTGGCCCGAAATGTGGGGCTCGATCAGGCGCGCGGACGCTCGATCGCGTTTCTCGATGACGACGACATGTACACGCCCGAGCGGCTCGAGCTTGCCGCGCTCGGACTCGAGCGGGCACCGGTCGCGATCTGCGGGAGCCGCTTCCTGGACGCAGCCGAGCGCAGGAACCGTGCCCTGGAAGGCAACGTGGCCGACACGATCCTCGACGACGCCACGCCGTCCATGGCAGTGACGGCTGTGCGTCGCGACGTCATGCCGCGATTCGACGAGCGCTGGGACGCGGTGGAGGACGTCGACTGGTGGCTGCGGGCCGCGCAGCAACTCGAGGTGGCGACCGTCCCAGGGATCGGCCTGTTGGTCCGCCGCCATGACACACCGCGCTGGCGGAACGACCGCGCGACGCGCGCCAACGAGAACCTCGCGCTGCTCGAAGCACATGCGGACTTCTTCGCGACGCATCGTCGCGCCGCTGCATTTCGCCTGAAACGCGCCGGACTGTTGTCACTCCATGTGCACGACTACCGTCAGGCCCGGGCCGCATTCCGACGGTCCGTGCGCCTGCACCCGCAGGCGGCAACCGTGTGGCATTTCGCACGTGCATCGCGACCCACGCCATCGGGCGGGAAAGCACCCTCACACGGCTAGCGTCGGCGCCGTGCAATCCTCGCCGCGGGTCGCCGTGATCGCGTTCGACGCGATGGATGCGGCGTTGATGTCCCGCATGGTGCGAGCCGGACAGCTTCCGACGATGGCCTCGTTGTTCGAGACCGCGGCATGGAGCCCCACGATCAACCCCACAGGTCTGCTCGTGGGTGGCGTCTGGCCGTCATTCGCGACGGGATCCACCCCGGGGCGTCACGGCTTCTACTGCTACCGGCAGCTCGTGAACCACACGTACGACGTGCGTAGATTCACGCCCGACGACATCGTCATGCCGCCGGTCTGGCGTGTGCTCTGCGATGCGGGACGTCGATGCGCGGTCATCGATGCCCCCATCACCACGCCGACCGCGGAGCTCAACGGGATCCAGCTCGTCGAGTGGGGCGTGCACGACCGCATCGTGCCCTTCGCCTCCTCCCCTGACGCGCTCGCGCGCGAAGTCGTCGAACGGTTTGGGAACTATCCCGTTGCGCGCTGTGATCACTACACACAGCGTGGGGATCCCTCCGGGCTGCGTGCCGACCTGCTGCGTGGCATCGAGACGAAGACGCGGCTGGCACGCCACTTTCTGGAGCAGGGGCCCTGGGACCTCTTCTTCGTCGCCCACAATGAGAGCCACTGTGCTGGCCACCAGTTCTGGCGGATCCACGACCCCGCGCATCCCGGGCACGATCCGAAGGAGCAGGCACTGCTCGGTGACCCACTCGAGGACGTGTACCGCGCGCTCGATGTGTCACTCGAGGGTGTGCTGGGTTCGATCGACGGAACGACAGCGGTGATGGTCTTCCTCAGCCATGGGATGGGACCCCACTACGACGGTGATCACCTCTTGGGCGAGATCCTCACCCGTCTCGACGACGCAGACTCGCGCAGCCCGCAATGGATCGTGTGGCGAGAGATCGCCCTCCGGCAGCTAGGCCGTCGTCGACGCTCCGCGCGAGGTGCGGTGTCGCTCGACGGGAGCCGCCGGTTCTACAAGGTGCCGAACAACGAACTCTACGGCGGCATCCGCGTGAACCTCGTCGGCCGTGAGCCCCGCGGTCGGGTACGGCCCGGGCCGGAGCTCGAGGAACTGATCGCGTACCTACGCGCGGAACTCTGCGCGCTGACCGATCCCGATTCCGGGCGACCGATCGTGCGGGACGTCCTCCGGACCGACGAGCTCTACGAGGGTGGCGCGCGCGATGCACTGCCCGACCTCCTCGTCGACTGGCACCGCGACGCGCCGATCAGCGGAGCCCGGTCGTCGACGATCGGCACAGTGCGCGGCGACTACGAGGGGCTGCGCACCGGCGATCACCGGCCGTCGGGATGGGTGTTCGCTCGCGGTCCCGGGATCGCGCCGGGTCCCCTCGGGGATCGGGTGCGGGTGATCGACCTGGCTCCCACGATCGCGGCCTGGCTCGGGGTCGAGCTGCCCGACGTCGACGGCCGTCCGATCCCGGCGTTCGCCCGGCTTCACACGTAGAGCGTCCGGTAACGCACGCTGCCGACGAGGCGCCCGAGGCGCCGGGCCGCGGAGCGCACCCACTGGCGCCGACGCCCCGGATGCCACCAGTACCAGGGCGAGAGCATGACGAGGTGGGCCCAGGATCGAGCGGCGGCGCGAAGGCCGTTCGCTGGCATGCCGGCCGCGCGGAAGTCGCGGAAGAGATGCGGGTCCTGCCTTCCGTATCCGTAGAACTGGCGACCGAGCCGCCGGAGCCCCGGACGCTCCCGGTAGTGCACGACCGCGTCGGGCACGAAGCCGATCTGGTGGCCGGCGAGCTGGAGCCGCCACGACAACTCGACGTCGTCGCCGCCCCCCGCGTAGCTCTCGTCGAAGCCCCCTACCTGCTGCAGCAGCGACGCGCGTACCCCGAAGTTCGCGCCAGAGGCGTAGGGCAGGAACCCGGGCCACTGCTGGAGCTGCGTCGTGAGCGCGCGGCCGGGCAGCGAGAGGCGCGGCGGGGTGAACCTCGTGCGGTCGAGGGCACCGCCGACGGCCTCGAATCGTCCGGCAGCGTGAGCCGTCGCTTCCAACCAGTTGCGCGCCACCATGTCGTCGGCGTCGACGAAGAGGAGGAAGTCGCCCCGCGCGGCCTCCGCACCGACGTTGCGCGCGTAGTTGATGCCGGCACGATCCGGCACGTCGACGACGCGCAAGTTGTGGAGACCCGTCGCCCGACGAGCGGCATCCGCGGTTCCATCGGTCGAGCCGTTGTCGACGACCACGATTTCCCAATCGCCGCGGTACGTCTGGTCGGCCAGGGCGCGCAGCTGCAACGGAAGGTGGCCGGCTGCGTCGCGGGCCGGGATCACGACCGAGATCAAGGTTCCTCGCCCGGCCGGCCCGTCCGTGATCGCGTCGGTGCTCAGGTGCATGCCCCGCACGGTAACGGAGCCGATCACGCCGATTCCCGGGCACGGGTGCGCTGAAGCAACGCCCGGTTGTGCTGGGATACTGGCGGTTCGCGTGCCAGCGCGGGTGGGGGGTTCGGGTGGCGGAGTTGCCTTCGGGGACGGTCACGTTCCTGTTCACCGATCTCGAGCAGTCGACCGCCCTGTGGGAGCGGCATCCCGATGCGATGCGGGCGGCCCTGGCCCGACACGACGAGGTGGTGGGCGGCGCAATCCAAGGGCGTCGCGGGTACGTGGTGAAGTCCACGGGGGACGGGTTCCTTGCCGCCTTCGTGAGCGCCTCCGATGCGGTGGGGGCTGCGATCGACGCCCAGCTCGCGCTCGCCGCCGAGCCGTGGACTGAGACCGGCCCCTTGCGGGTGCGCATGGGCATCCACACCGGGGCGGCGGAGCTCCGCGACGGCGATTACCACGGTCCGCCGTTGAACCGTGCGGCCCGGTTGATGTCGGTGGGGCACGGCGGCCAGATCCTGGTCTCCCTGGTGACCAGCGAGCTGGTTCGCGGCTCGGGCGTCGAGCTCGTGGATCTCGGTTCGCACGAGCTACGTGACATGGCCGAGCCCGAGTACGTCTTCCAAGTGGTGCACCCCGGGCTGGAGTCGGAGTTCGGTGCGCTGCGGACCCCGGCGACCGCGCGCCGGAGTCCGCCCAGCAATCTGCCTGCCCCGCTCGACCGCTTCGTCGGGCGTGTCCGCGAGCGCAAAGCGATCGAAGACCGCCTCGGTCGATCGCGTCTCCTCACGTTGTTCGGACCCGGTGGAACCGGGAAGACCCGGTTGGCAGTGCAGCTGGCGAGCGACCTCCGCGACGACTTCGACGACAGGGTGCATCTCGTCGACCTGAGTGCGTGTCGAGACGTCGAGTCCGTGCTGTCGTTCACCGCTCGAACGATCGGGGTGCACGAACAGAGCGACCGGTCCCTCCTCGATGCGATCGAGGAGCAGGTCGGGTCGCAGAGGATGCTCCTCGTCCTCGACAATTTCGAGCAGGTGACCGCAGCCGCGATCGTGGTCGCGGAGCTGCTGCGTGAGTGTCCCGAGCTCAAGCTGCTGGTGACCAGCCGCGAGGCGTTGAACGTCACGGGTGAGCAGGTCTATCCCGTCCCACCGCTTGCGCTGCCCGACGCCGGGACCGTGGTGACGTCGGTCGACGAGCTGTCCGAGTACGAGGCGGTGCAGCTCTTCGTCGAGCGTGCACGTGCCGTCGACGTCGACTTCCAGCTCACGGCCGAGAACGCGCTCGCCGTGAGCGAGATCTGCGTGCGGTTGGACGGCTTGCCTCTCGCGATCGAGCTCGCGACCGCGCGCCTGGCGTTGTTTTCACCGCAAACGTTGCTCGAGCGGCTCGGGGATCGCCTCGATCTGCTCACGGGTGGAGCGCGCGACGCGCCGGAACGCCAACGGGCGCTCCGCGACACGATCAACTGGAGCTACGAGCTGCTCACCCCCGACGAGCAACGGCTGCTCGCGCTCCTCGCCGTGTTCTCGAGCGCCACCGTCGAGGCCGTCGAGGCCGTCGCCGGCGTTGTCCAGGGGACGGACGGGATCGAGGTGCTCGACGGGCTCAGCTCACTGGTGCACAAGAGCCTCCTCCGACAGCGCGACATTGGCACTTCCGGTCCGCGCCTGGTGATGCTGGAGACGATCCGCGCGTTTGCTGCGGAGCAGCTCGACGGAGATCCCGATCTGCGCGCCGCCGCCCGACGGGCGGCCGCGCAGTACTTCGCCGACTGGACGCTGCACCACTGCGAGAAGCTGACGGGTGACGAGCGCGACGCAGTGTCGGAGCGAATGGCCGCGGACAGCGGGAACCTCGCGGCGGCCTGGCAGTACTGGGTCTCCGAGCGTGACTTCGAGGAGCTCGGGAAGCTCACCGACGGCCTCTGGCTTCTCTACAACGCCCGCGGTTGGTATCACGAGACCGCGAAGCTCATCACCGATCTCCTCGACGTCCTCTCGACGACACCCTCGAACGAGGAGCGCCTCGTACAGCAGATCCTGTTGCAGACGAGCTTGGCCCGCGTCCTGCTGGCAACGGAGGGCTATACGCCCGCGACCGAGCGCGCGTACGAGCGTGCGCTGGAGCTCTGCGAGGCGCAGGGTGCGTTTCCGGAGCTCCTGCCGGTGTTGCGGGGGCTCTCGACATTTTTCATCTACCGAGCGGAGTTCGAGAAGTCCTTGCGGATCGGCGAGCAGCTCCTGGACCTCGCCGAACGCTTCGACGACGCGCGAGCACGCGTCGAGGGGCATCTGCTCATCGGCGCGAGTGAAGGTCTGCTCGCCCATCTCCAACTCGCGATCGACCACCTGGAAGAGGGGATCACCGAGTACGACGCCGCGGCGCGCAAGATCGAGCGCTTCGAGGCCGGCAACGACCCAGGGGTCGTCTGCCTCGTCGTCGAGGGGATGCTGCTGTGGATGAAGGGTCAGCCCGACCGTGCTCGCGTGCGGGCCGACGAAGCCGTGCAGCTCGCCGAGCGCCTACGCCATCCGCAGAGCGTCGCCTACGCGCACTTCCACACGGGGCTGATCCACATGTGGCTCCGTGAGGCCGAACACGCCGACGAGCACGCCCAGGCGGTGATCGACATCGCGGCGTCGCACGAGTTCCCGGTGTGGACCGCAGCGGCGTCGTGCCTCCACGGCGCCGCGCTCGCCGCAACCGGTGCCGTCGACGCCGGCTTGGCGCGCTTCGAAGCGGCGATGGCGCAGTACCGCGCGCTCAAGACTCCCCCCGTGTTCTGGCCTTCGCTCCTGCAGCTCTATGCCGCGGTGCTCGGCCTCGCCGGACGGCACGACGACGGCCTCGCCCGCGTCGACGAGGCCCTCGACGTCGTGGCGGCGCTCCCCGAGCCAGAGTCGACGTTGCTCTCGGAGCTGTTGTTGCTCAAGGGCAACCTCCTGCTCGCGTACTCGACCGACGCGGCAGGAGCCGAGACGTGGTTCGTGCGTGCGGTGCAGAGCGGCGATCGGCTCGAAGCGCCGATGCTCCAGCTGCGAGCGACGACGGCCCTCGCCCGCCTCTGGGCCACACAGGGCAAGGTCGAGCCGGCCACGGACTTGCTGACGGTCGCGTACGAGCGGCTGACCGAGGGATTCACCACGGCCGATCTGAGGGACGCGCGACAGTTGCTCGACGAGCTGGCGGCAGCGCGCTGAACCGTCGTCTGGCAGAGCTGCTTGACGAATGGCGCATTGAGCTCGACGAGTGGTCCGTGTGTCTGCCTCCGCGCTCGGGGCTCGCTGGCCTTGTGGCGCTCGCCGAGGAGTTCGCCTCTCCGACTGGAGGACTAGCGCGGAACCCTGCGGCCGGACAAGGCCATGAGCCGTTCAGTGTCGGTAGCGTCGCCCGGAGGTTCGGTGGCGGCCTGGATCAGACCGGCCGCTCTCGCGCCATCGCTACATGTCGCCTCGAAGACCGCGGCGACCTCCGGCATCGTCGAGGCCGGGAACTCGACGGCGCGCGACACCGACGCGGAGAGGTCCCACGCGTGCGCAAGCGCGTCGACGGTGGGGAAGAGGATGACGGTCGAACCGGGCAGCGCACCGAACGGTGTCTCGTACGTGCCCTCCAGCACGCCGTCGGCACCCCAGGTGGCCAAGGCACGATCTCGGGCGTCGGTTGCGAGAACGGCAAGCTCGCCTTCGTGCGGTACTGCTCCCATGACGTCGTCGACGGACACGACGGGCTCGCCCGTGACGATGCTCGCCCAGAGCAGCTGGTTGTTCAGCGCATGGCTCGCCAACCGGCGCACCGTCCAGGGCTGACAGTTCGTGATGATCTCCATCTCCGAATCGTCGAGCGACAGGACGACGCCTCGCAACTCGTCCAACGCGAAGTCGAGCGTCGCAAGCTGGTCCATCTCCGCCCCTCTCGTCGGGCCGCCGCACGCTACCCCAGTCGTCGCACGAGCACGAGCGACCACACGTGATGGTGGGTACGAGGAGGACGCGGGCCCACCGGACGCGGCGGAGGCTCTGCGCCGATGACGCCGGGCCTCCTCGCCACCGGGTCGACGGTCGTCTCAGGGGTGAGCGCTCGAGTCGATCAGTTGGGGGTCACGACGCCGTCCCAGGTGTTGCCGTTCTCGCCGAGGCGGCCGACCAACACGTAGCCGTTGTCGTTGGTGTCGGACCCGAAGATCCCCCCGCCGACCTTCCCGCTGCCGTCGGTGAACTCGAGTCGGGTCCAGCGCTGGAAATCGGTGGAGTACCACCCGCGGGGCTGGGCGGCGGAGTCGTCGGCTCTGCTCTGGTACCCGCCCACGATGTAGTAGCCGGGACCCACCGCAAGGGTGATCGGCGCGGTCGAGGGCAACTGCTTGCTGGTCGGCTTGAACGCCGCGGGCGTGGCCTTGCTGCGGGTCCATGTCGTACCGTCATCCGACTCCCACAGGACAGCTTGCGACGGAGCGTTCTCCTGGTTGCGTCGCTCGTCACCCACGGCCCTGAACGCGCTCTCATCGCCCACCGCGACCACCGCGCGAATGGACTGGTTGAGGGCTGAGGTCGTGCCGAGGCCGGCCTGTTCGGCGACCGGGTCCCACGTCTCGCCGTCCTCGGAGGTCCAGACGGCGCCACTCTGGCCCTTGCCGTCCTGGTCGATCGCACTCCCGACCGCGACGAATTGGGGTGAGACGCCCGAACCCGAGGCGGTGACCGAGGCCGCGTTCCCGCGCCGGGAGATGCTCTCCGTGATCGACGGCGCGTTCGTCCATGTGGTGCCGTCGTCGGAGTACCAGGCGGCGGGGCGGTCGGCACCGGTACCGAACTCCGACTTGCCGGCGATCCCGACCGCGACGTAGCGGCCGTCGCGTTGGGTCACCGAGATCACCTGGGCAGTGGTGGTGCCCTCCGGGGGAGTGAGCCGGGCGCGTGTCCAGGTGGAGCCGTCGCTCGAGAACCAGGCCGCGGGCTGGATCGTCGTGGCGACCGTGTTCTCGTCCTCGTCCTGCGACTTGAACTGGTAGTCGCCGCCGGCGACGATGCCGCCACTCCCGACCGCGACCGCATGCATGGCGGTCTCGTTCGATTCGCCATGATCGTTGGAGCCGATCCGATTGCCGTCGTCGAACACGTCGTCGTCGACTCGGGTCCATGCGTCACCCGGAGCTGCTTCGGTCCACACGACGCCATGGCGATGGCCGCTGCTGTCCTGCTCGTAGCCGACCGCGACGAAACCGTCGCCGAACTCCGCGACCGAGTCGACGACGAGCCCCCCGCTGTACTGGGTCTCGAATGCGGGGTCGATCACGGGCTTGGCGGCCGAGATCGTCGCGCCTGCACCCGCCGTGACGCCGCTCGCGACGAGCGCCGTCGCGGCGAGGACCGTAGCCACCCCGAAACGCGTTGAAGTCCTACTCATTCCGCCCGCCCTCCGGGGATTGGTTGCCGGGATCGTAGTTCCGACCACTTCCCGGTCCGGCGTGCGCGTGCCCACACCCCGCAGGTCACGTCTGGCAGGATGAGCGGCCAGACCGACGAGCGAGCTCGCCGTGCCGCGCTTCCCGAGGGGGTCACCGATCGACACGATTCGGCCGGCCCCCGTCGCAGACGTTCACGACGACACGCACGCGGCTCGCTCGTCGCGAGGCGCGGCGGTCGTAGTCGCCCGTTGGCGCGCCGGTCTCCGGGTGAGGTTGCCGAGGCTGGTGGTCGCCGCGGTGCTCACGTTGCTCTCGTGGCCGGTCGGCGCGCCCGGTGTCGCCCCGGGGATCGACTCGTCGTGGGGTGCCGCACTCCACCTGGCGGCACGCGACGGCCTGGTGTTCGGGCGCGACGTCGTGTTCACCTACGGTCCGTTCGGCTACCTGGTCGACGCGCGGTTGTACCAATCCGACACCTGGGCGCTCGCGGTCGTCGCGCACGTGCTCGCGGGACTGCTCCTGGCGTATTCGCTGCTCCGGTTGCTCGAACGAGGCATGGGCCTCCTGCCGTCGGCGCTCGTGGCGGCACCGCTCATGTTGCTCCTGAGCCGGCTGCTCCTCGTGGGGAGCCCTCTCCTCCCGCAGGTCCTGGTGCTGGTCGTGATGCTGTGGTCGTTCGAGATGGTCCTCGCGGCTCACGAACGGGTCGGCACCGGGCGCACGCTGCTCGCGGCTGCCGCGACTGCGGCGGTGATGACCGTCAAGCTCGATGCCGGTGTTGCGTGCCTGGTCGTTGCGGGTTACGCGATCACCGTCGCCGGATCACGTGACGGCGGGCCGCGGGCAGCCGCGATCGCGCTGCTGCGATTCGTCGCGGCCACGGCCGGTGTGCTGCTGATCCTCTGGCTCGTCGTAGGCCAACCCATCAGTGCGCTCCCCGACTGGCTGGGCCGGTCGGTCGACATCGTGCGTGGGTACAGCGCGGCGATGAACATCGAGGGGGGCCAGCACTGGGAGTACACGGTTGCGCTGCTCCTGATCGGCACCGTCGCAGTGCTGATCGCCCGAGCGTCGTTTCCGGCGCGGGCCGAACGGTGGACGACGCTCGGGTTGTTCGCCGTCGTGGCGTTGATCGCCTTCAAGCAGGGGTTCGTTCGGCATGACACGCACGTCGTGCAGTTCTTCGCTGTGTTCGCCGTTCTCCCCGTCGCGTTCATCCGGAAGTGGGGGACGGCGACGACGCTCGTCGTGATGATCGTGCCGTTCGTCGCGCTCTGCGCGATCGGCAACGTCGGTCTCAGCTCGCTCCTCGATCCTGGCCCCCGCATCAAGTCCATGGCCGACGTCGCACACCTGGCGCGTTCGTCTTCGGCGCGAGGTGAGTTCATCGAGACGACCCGGGCACAGCTGCGAGCTGAGTACGGGATCCCGGAGGCGATGATCGAGCGCATGCGCAAACAGCGCGCCGCCGTGGAGCCGTGGGAGCTCCTGGTGGCGTACGCGTACCCGGAGGTTCGCTGGCACGAGCTCCCGGTGTTCCAGACGTACGCCGCCTACACCACGCCGCTCGACCGGCTGAACGTCGACGCGCTCACCAGTTCCAGCCGACCGCGCTTCGTCCTGCGCGAGATGGGCGCGAGCGTCGACGGCCGGATCCCGCGGTTCGAGTCGCCCGGTGCGGCCCTCGCGACGTTGTGCCACTACCGAACCGTGCTCACCGACGGACATTGGCAGCTCTTCGAAGCGACACACGACCGCTGCGGCACGCCGGCCGCAATTGCGCGCCGCGACGCGCGCTTCGGCGCGGCGGTGCGGGTGCCGGCGGCGTCCGGCCGCTCGATCGTCGTCGCGCGCTTCCACGGCATCGCGGCCAGCGCCCTCGACGAACTTCGCACGATGGCCTACCGCGCCCGGGAGATCCGTATTCAGGTCGATTCGGGACCTTTGCAGCGATTCGTTCAGGGGCACCAGGACGCGTTCCATGTGCTCGCGGCTCCGGCGTGTGCACGCGCGGACCTCGACGGCACGACATCGCAGGCATTCGAGCGCTTCGCGATCACCGCAGACTCGGGCCTCGGTGGTGAGCATTACGAGGTGGAGTTCTTCCGCATCCCCATCACCTGCTGAGCCGGGGTCCGGGCGCGGCGGCATGCGGAGAGCGGACGCCAGGTCGTGGAATACTCCGCCAGTGCAGGTCTGTACGATCGTCGCCCGGAACTACCTGGCACACGCGCGCGTCCTGATCACGAGCTACCTCCGGCATCATCCTGGGGCCCGCGCCACCGTCCTGCTCGTCGACGGACGGGCTGACGAAGGGCTCACCGAGGACGATCCGTTCGAGACTGTGTATCCGGACGAGCTCGGTATCGAGCCACGCGACCTGCAGAGCATGCTGCTGGTGTACGACGTCACCGAGCAGTCGACCGCGCTCAAGCCGAGCTTTCTCAAGCACCTTCTCGCACGCGACGGTGGCTCGCCGGTGGTGTACCTGGACCCTGACTGCCAGGTCTTCCGATCCCTCGATGCCATCGGCGACCTCGCGACCATGCACTCACTCGTCCTCACGCCACACGTCACCAGTCCGATTCCGCGCGACGGGCTGCTCATCGACGAACGGACCCTGCTCTGGTCGGGCATCTTCAATCTGGGCTTCGCGTGTGTGAGCGCGGACGCGGGTCCCTTCCTCGACTGGTGGCACCAGCGCACGACGATGGATGCGGTCAAGGATCCCCGTGAGGGACTCTTCACCGACCAACGCTGGATCGACTTCGTGCCCGCGCTCTTCCCGCACTACGTGCTCCGCGATCGTGGGTGCAACGTGGCGTACTGGAACCTGTTCGAGCGCCGGGTCGAGCGACAGCCGGACGGCACGCTCACGGCTGGTGGGGAGCCTCTCGCGTTCTTCCACTTCAGCGGTTACGACCCCGATCGGCCGCAGCTGTTGTCGAAGCACCAAGGCGAACGTCCGCGCGCGGTGCTCACGAAGGAGCCCATCGTCAAGGACCTCACCGACGCCTACGCCACGGCGCTGCGCGCCGCCGGGTTCGAACGGCTCAAAGACCTGCCGTACCGGTACGACTCGCTCGCCGGCGGCCCGTTCCCGCTCGAGGTTCGCAGGATCGCCCGGGCCGCGTTGCTCGACCCCGACGACACCGGTGAGCCTCCTGATCCCTTCGGCGGCGACGACGGTGCGGCCTTCCTCGCCTGGCTCAACGAGCCCGTGATCAGCATCAGGGGCACTGCGGTGAGTCGCCTCCTCGTCGGTGTCTGGAAGATGCGCGTCGACCTCCAGGCCCAGTTCCCCGTCATCGAGGGTCCCGACGCGGTGGCGTTCGCCCGGTGGGCCGCGATCGACGACGAGTTCCAGCGCCGGTACGGGCACCTCCACCGGCCCGACGGTCTCCGCCCCGCCGTGCCGTTCCGCCGCGAGCCGTCCCCGGGTGTGAACGTGGTGGGGTACTTCGACGCCGAGATGGGAGTGGGTGAGGCTGGGCGCCTGATGGTGCGCGCCGCCGAGCGGGCCGGTCTGCCCATCGCCACGCAGATCTATCGCCACACGGCCTCACGACGGGACGCCGAGTTCGCGTTGCCGGACCAAACCGGTACCCCGTTCGACGTCAGTGTACTGTGCGCGAACGCGGACAGCACGCCGCGGCTCACTGCGCAGCTCGCCGCGTCACGGGCGACCGACCGCCGCCGGATCGGACTGTGGTTCTGGGAGGTCGCGGACTTCCCCCGCACGATGCACGCGGCGCTGGATTGCATCGACGAGGTCTGGGTGACGAGTGACTTCGTGCGCGACGCCATCCAGCCCCACACCGCGAAGCCCGTCACCGTGTTCCCCTTGCCGATCGTCACCGAACCTCCTACGTACCTCTCGCGCGCCGACCTCCAGCTGCCCGACGGGTTCATGTTCGCGTTCTGCTACGACCGCTTGAGCGTGGTCGGGCGCAAGAACCCGGTCGCGGTCATCGAGGCGTTCACGAAGGCGTTCCCGCGCCCGGCGAAGCCGTGCTGGTCATGAAGTCGATCAACCTGACCGACGACCTCGCGGCCCGCGAGCGTCTCGATGTGGCCGTGGACGGACGGCACGACATCCACCTGCTCGATGGCTACTGGTCGCGCTCGCACGTGAACGCGTTGATCCAACACTGTGACTGCTACGTGTCGCTCCACCGGTCGGAGGGCTTCGGGCTCACGCTCGGCGCGGCCATGGCCCAGGGCAAGCCGGTCATCGCCACCGGCTACTCGGGCAACCTCGCGTTCATGGGCGCGACGAACAGCCTCCTCGTGCCGTACGAACTGGTGCCGGTCGGACCGGGTCACGATCCGTACTCTCCGGGCGCGCAGTGGGCGGATCCCGACGTCGACGCCGCCGCGGCGCACATGCGCCGCGTCTACGACGAACCCGAATGGGCCGCCGATCTCGGCGAGCGAGCGCGGGAGAGCGTGGCCCGGACCCACGGCATCGACCACAGTGCCGCCGCCCTGCTCGACGCCTTCGATCGCATCCTCCGTTCGCTGTGGGACATACCATCGCGTCCCGAGCCTGCCGACCGAGCGGGACCGGGAGGAAGACGTTGGCCGTCGATTCGGGAATTCGCCCCAGGGGCACGCCGGAATCCGCCGGCGCCGATCTCGCGGAGTTGAGCGAGATCGGCTCCATCCTCCGGACGCAGGCGACCCGCATCGCCGAGCTCGAGGACGAGCTCGCTCGCGCCCGCGTCGCGGCCGACGCGGCGCGTGCGCTCGCGTACCGTGAATCACTCCGTCGGGTCGCGATCGACGAAGAGCTCCATGCGATGCAGCAGACAAAGCTCTGGCGCTACAGCACCGAACCGCGCCGCGTGTACCGACACGTTCGCTCGCGGCTCGGCGGGCGCAACGCAGGGCAGCGCGCAGACGGATGATCTCGTACGCACAGAACCACGAGGATGTGGTCCTCGCGCGTTTGTTCCGGGGTCAGGACACCGGTTTCTACGTGGATGTCGGCGCCGGGCATCCAATCGAGGATTCGGTCACGAAGCACTTCTCGGACGGAGGATGGACGGGCATCAACGTCGAACCCATGGAGCGAGAGCACGCACTGCTGTGCCGCGACCGACCCCACGACGTGAACGTTCGGGCCGCACTCTCCGAACAGGACGGCACGGCGACGCTGTACGAGGCCCCTCCCGAGAATCGGGGCTCATCGACGCTCATCGCCGACATCGCCGCGCAATATCCGGACGGTTCGTTCACGCCGGTGGTCGTGCCCACGATGACGCTCGCCCAGGTGTGCGAGGCGCACGTCGACGGAGCCATCGACTTCTTGAAGATCGATGTCGAAGGGGCGGAACGGTCGGTGATCGAGAGTGGTGACTGGGACCGGTTCCGGCCGCGGGTGCTCGTGATCGAAGCCACCGAACCGAACTCGTGCATCGAATCGCATCAGGAATGGGAGCCCCTGGTGCTCGACCGCGGCTATCGATGCGTCCTGTTCGACGGGCTGAACCGCTTCTACGCGCAGCACGACGACCGCGAAGCCGGTGACCTGCTCGAGCGCCCGGCGAACGTCCTCGATGCCTACGAGCCGTGGCGCTGGGTTCGGGAGATCGAAGGTTGCAAGGAGTACATCGACTCCCTGAACGAGCAGATCCGGGTCTCGGCCGCAGAGGTCGAGAAGTCGGTCCGACACGTCGAGATGCTCCACGAGCAGATCCGGACGCTGCTCGCACACGCGCGTGCGCTACGCCCCCGGCCGCCCGGCTGACCGGCGCCGTCGTTCCTCGGCGTCCCGCGCCTGTTGCTCACGGACCACCGCGTAGTACAGCGCCCGGACGTTCTCGTTCCCGAACCCCTGCGATCCGGCGCGCTCGATGAGCTCGAGGTGGACCGTCGGACGATCGCCGAGTGGCCCGGTGAACACCTGGAACAGGTGACCGTCGCCGTCGCGGTCGACGAGGATCCCGCTCCGCTCCAACTCGTCCCACGAGACGTCGAGATCCGCGAGCCGGTGTCGGGTCTGCTCGTAGTACCCGGGGGGCACGTCGAGCAGCCGCAGCCCTCGCGTGCGCGCGCCGGCGACGGTGGCGAAGATGTCGTCGGTGGCGAAGGCGATGTGGTGCACACCGGGGCCCCCGAACCGGTCGATGTAGTCGGCGATCTGGCTGCGTCGGCTTCCCTCGGCCGGCTCTGCGAGCACCAGTGTCGGAGCTCCGCCCGGTCCACGCACCGTGGCCATGGTGAACGCCGAACCGTCGATCTCGACGTGCTCGTCGCGACCGATCCGCTCGAATCGGAAGACCTCTTCGTAGAACCGCGCCCAGTGCTCACGTGAGCCGGCGTCGACGCTCACGGCCAAGTGGTCGAGGGCTTGCACGCCGATGGCGCCATCGTCGACGCTCGCAAGCCCGTCGGCGCGCTCGAACAGCGTGTGCGTCGTGTCCCCGAATGCGGCCACCGTGGCCTGGCGGCGACCGTGTCTCGTGTGGGGCGCGCGGATCGGAGACGCGCCGCTCCGCACCGCCGATTCGAACGCCTCGTCGACGTCGCCGACGGTGAAGCCGATGTCTTTCACCCCGTCACCGTGGACGCGCACGTAGTCGACGACACCCGATCCCGGCTCGGTTCCCTGGGTGACGACGACGCGGGCGCGCCCATGGTGCATGGTGCACGACGTCTGGTCGTCGCCGGTCGAGCCATCGCCCTCGTGGACCATCGAAAAGCCGAGGACGTCCACGAACAATGACGTGGTGTGCGCAGCGTCCCGGACCCACAGCTCGAGCGAGTCGAAGCCCTCGACGAACGGAGCTGTCACGCCGGCGCCCACAACCGGACGGTCGCGGGTGCGGACCGGGCGGCAAGCGCGGCCATGTACCCGTCACCGACCGCGAGGTCGAGCACGACAGGGTCGGGGTTGCCGCCACGGTCGACCGCGTCGCGTGCCGGATCATCCGGATCGGTGAGCCCCGATCCCTCGCACTTGGTGCGGGCTTCGTTCCTGACCCACATTCGGTAGAAGACCGCCGGACGCTCGGCCACGGACGCGCGCATCAGCGCCTCGACCGAAGGAGCGCAGAAGACACGGCCTGCGATCTCGACCAGATCGCGGTCGTCGTCGGCGATGCGTTCGACGTCGACGCCGACATCGTTGTTCGCGCTCACCGCGACGAGCGCGAGCGCACCGGAGTGCGACACGTTGAACCGGAGCCACCCCGCATCGCCGGAAACGAGCATCGGCTTGTCGCGGGGACCTGCGGAGAAGACGAGCTCATCCGGCGATCGCCCCAGGTAGCTCGCGAGGATCCGCCGCAACCAGGCGCGAGCGCCGGTCCACGCGACGCGATCGCTCTCGAAACGGAATCGGCGCGCGCGAGCACGCTCATCGGGCGACAGCACGGATGCCGCGCGGGCATCGGGCTCGTCGAGCCGAAGTCGCCATACGTGCACGTCGGCGTCACGCAGGTGGGGTCTCGAGGGTGGCCGGCGCCAGGTCACCGGGTGACCGGTCGGGGGACAGCGCGGCATCGATGCAGTCTTCCAACGTAGCCGCGAGCGACGCAACGTCGGGCTCCCGGAGCATCGAGCGGTGCGAACCCGCGACGGTGCAGACGTCCACTCCACCACTCTCGACGCCGTACCAGCGTGCGATCTCGACGTTGTCGTGGAACTCCTCGGTGCGGATGAGCATGATGCGTCCGCGGTACGGGCCGGCTCGGTAGCGGTGTGCCGCGCTCGACGAGATCTCTCCGAGCCGCTCGAGGCGCCGCGGCGCGAAGCGCCGGATCCGGCCTCGTGTCGCGACGTCGACCCAATCGCCCATGCGCCGCGTCGCGCGTGACCGAGCCTCGGCGAACCGCGACTCGCGAGGGGTGCGGAGGGCCGCGGCCGCCCCGGTGGGGGAGGGAAGCAACGCTTCGCTCATTCCCATCTCGCGCCGGCCGGACACCCAGCCCCAGTCGACGACGCGTTCCACGCCCTCGCCTTCGAGACTCGGGTACGCAGCGGCGACGTCCGGACGGTTGAGGTAGGCCTCGAGGAGATACCGGTTCACCGTTGCACCGTTCCACGCGGCAACCGGCTCCCGCAGCCATTCGAGGAACGCACGTTCCCCGGCGGGCTGGAAGACGTCACCGAAGTCGAAGCCTTCCGATCGTGCTCGCACCAGCGCGAGGTTCATCACTTCGTCGAACGGCAGGCCGCCGGGCAACTGGCGCAACTCCCACGAGGGTCCGAGGGAGTCGAGGATCACGAGAAGCGCGACGCGCTGGCCATCGGCAACGAGTCGGCGGGCCATCTCGAACGCGACCAGCCCGCCCAGGCACCGGCCGCCCAGGAAGTACGGCCCGGTGGGTTGCACCGACCGCACCGCGCGGAGGTAGTGCCGCGCCATCCGCTCGACCCGCGTCTGCAGGAGGCCGCGGCCGTCGAGTCCGCGGGGCTGCAGTCCGTAAAACGGCTGATCGGCGCCGAGATGCCGCGCCAGCGCGCCGTAGCCCACGGTGTTCCCGTCGCCGGCGGCCGCGGCAGAAGAACGGTGGCTTCGCTCCCTCTGCATTCAGGGTCACCAGCGACTCCCAGGGCGCCTCCCATCCCGCCTGGCGAACGACGTCGACGAGTTGCCCGACGGTCGGAGCCTCGAAGATCGTCGCGAGCGGGAGCCGCGGCCCGATGTCGCGCTCGACGCGAGCGAACAGGTCGACGGCGAGCAGCGAATGGCCGCCGAGCTCGAAGAAGTCGTCGTCGAGCGCCACCGGGTGCACCCCGAGGACGTGTTGCCAGATGTCGATCATGCGCCGTTCGAGAGCGTCAGGACCGCGCGGTGCCTCCACCGCGGCGTCGCTGCGATCCACGTCGGGAGGTGGCAGCGCGTCGCGGTCCACCTTGCCGTTGACGGTCAACGGCAGCGCGTCGAGCGACACCCATGCCGCGGGCTGCTCGTACGCCGGCAGGCGTTCCGCGACGATGTGCCCGCAGGTCGTCGAGATCGAGCGGGCCCGCGGCCGGCACGACGTACGCGACGAGACGCTTGTCGTCGGGACCGTAGGAGCGCGCGACCACTGCCGCCTGCGCGACGGACGAGGAGCTCTCGATCGTGTGCTCGACGGCTTCGGGCTCCACCCGGAAACCGCGGATCTTGACCTGGGTGTCCGTGCGACCGACGAACTCGATGACGCCGTCGGCTCGGCGCCGGACGAGATCGCCGGTCCGGTAGAGCCGAGCGTCGGGATCGCTCGCGAAGGGGTCGTCGACGAAGCGCTCGGCGGTCTGCTCCGGGCGACCGAGATAGCCGCGCGCGATCCCGTCGCCACCGACGTACAGCTCGCCCACCACGCCCCACGGCACCAGCGCTCCACGGCGATCGAGCACGTAGACGGTGGTGTTCGGGACGGGAAGGCCGATCGGGACCGGCCCCGCGTTGTACCTCCCGGCGACCATCCGGTGGCAGCACGTGAACGTCGTGGCCTCCGTGGGGCCGTACCCGTTGACCAGCACGCCGTCTTCGGGCAGCAGGCGCAGCGCGCCGGCCACGTGCACCGGTGAGAGCACGTCGCCCCCCGCGAGCAGCTGTCGGAGTCCGCCGAGGTCGCGGCCGGCCCGATCGACGAACTGGTGGAACAGCCCCGCGGTGAGCCACAGCGTCGTGACCCCGAACCGTCGCACCAACTCGCCGATGTCGGTCGGCGACTGCGGCCCTGGTGGAGCGAGCGCCAACTGGGAGCCGTTCAGGAGCGCACCCCATATCTCGAACGTCGACGCGTCGAACGTGAGTGGCGCCAGGGCCAGCAACGTCTCGTCGGGCCCCAGCTCCACGTAGTCGACCCCGCGCACGAGTCGGACGACGGCACGCTGCGGGACTTCCACGCCCTTCGGCACGCCGGTCGAGCCCGACGTGTACATCACGTACGCGAGCGATCCGGGCGCGACCGGGACCTGCGCGTCGTCATCGGGCACCTCGCCGAGATCGAGCTCGTCGACGCAGAGGTCACTGCGGGCGCCCGGTGGGAGCCGATGCGCCAGGCGACGTTCGGTGCACACGACGTCGGCGCCGGTGTCGTCGAGCAACGCCCGCAGCCTCGCATCCGGCCACGCCGGATCGAGCGGCAGGTACGCGCCGCCCGCCTTCAGGATCGCGAGCAGCGTCTCGATCGTGCGGGGCGAGCGATCCAGCATGATGCCGACGGGCGAGCCTCCGTCGACACCGATGGCGCGGAGATGGCGAGCAAGCTGGTTGGCCCGCCGGTTCAACGCGTCGTAGGTGATGCTGCCGGCGTCTCCGAAGCGGACGGCGACGGCATCGGGAGCCTCGCGGACGCGAGCTTCGAAGACGTCGGCGATCGACGCATCGCGCTCGTAGGGCACGCGACGACCGGCCGCGTCGAGAAGCGCCGCGCGGGCCGACGGGGACAGGACGGGAAGCTCGGAGACCCGCAGCGCCGGCGTGGCTGCGAACGCCTCGAGCAGGGCCTGGTACGAGTCGAGCATGCGCGCGGCGGTCTCGGGCTCGAAGAGGTCGGTGCTGTACTCCCAGAGAACCGTGACCTCCTGGGCGGCGCGTCCGTCGGAGGTTCGGGGCGCGACGACCACGACGTTGATGTCGGCCTTGGCCGATCCGTTCCCGACGGTGTCGTCGGCCACGAACTCGACCCCGGGGAGCGTCAGGTCCTCGAGCAGCGGGTCCTGGAACGAGAAGAGCACCTGGTAGACGGGAAGGAAGCCCGCTTGTCGCTCTGGTCGGAGTGCCTCGACGATCTGCTCGAACGGGAGGTCCTGGTGTGCGAACGCGTCCAGGGTGACGCTGCGCACCTGCTCGAGCAGATCGGAAAGCTCCGGATCCTCGGACAGGTCGATGCGGAGCGCAACGGTGTTGAGCACCATGCCGATGAGGTCGTCGAATTCGTCGAGCCGCCGGTTGGCCACGCCCGAACCGACGACGACGTCGTGCTGCCCGCTGTAGCGCTCGAGGAGCACGGCGAAGGCCGCCAGCATCGTCATGAACAGCGTCGCTCCGTCGCGACGGCCGGCGGCCCGAAGCTCCTCGACGAGCTCGGGTGGGAGCCGCAGCGCGAGACGATCGCCGCGGTACGTGGGGGTCGCCGGGCGCGGGTGGTCGCCCGGCAGTTCGAGGGGACCCGGCAGCTCGGCGAGGCGCTTCGTCCAGTACTCGAGTTGCGCTCGTCCCACCTCGCCGTCGATGAGCTCACGCTGCCACTGGGTGAAGTCACGGAACTGCACGGCGGGCTCGGGGAGGGCGGGCCCGCCCGTCGTGGCGCGACGGTAGAGCTCGACCAGCTCACGCAGGAAGACCGCCCAGGACGCACCGTCGTGCACCACGTGGTGCTCGACGTGCACCAGGACCCAGCGGTCGTCGTCGAGACGAACGAGCGTCCAACGCACCAACGGGAGCCGGTCGGGCGCGATGCGCGTCTCGACCAGGTCGGCGGTGAGACGCTCGAGCTCGGCGTCGGGATCCGCGCGACTTCGTAGGTCGACGATCGGCAGGCGAACGGTGAACGGTGGCTCGACAGACTGCCACCACGTGCCCCGTCGTCTCACGAACCGGGTGCGGAGGATCTCGTGCCGGGTGATCAGTTCGGCGAGCGCCTGCTCGAGTCCCGCGACGTCGAGCGGGCCGGTGAAGTACAGCAGCGCCTGGAACTGATAGGGCACGGCTGCAGGAGCCGACTCGCCGGCGAAGAGCGCCTGCGCCTGCATCGTGGACGCCGGGATCCGCTCATCGGGCCCGACCCGGCGGATCGTCGGGTACGGCAGGCCCGCGTCCGACTCGCGCATGTTCTCGATCCGGTCGGCGAGCCGCCGGATCGTCCCCTCCTCGAACACGGATCCGATCGGCAGGTCGACGCCGAGCAGCTGGCGGGCCCGGACGAGCACACGGAGCGCGAGCAGAGAGTCGCCGCCGAGCTCGAGGAAGTCGTCGTCCACGCCGACGTCGTCGAAGCGGAGCACCTCGCGCCAGATCGTCGCGAGCACCTTCTCGGTGTCGCTGGCCGGCCCTCCGTCGCTCCGAGCGCGCGCGACGTCGGCCGGAGCCGGCAGCGCGTTCCGGTCGACCTTGCCACGGGACGTCAGCGGAAGCTCGTCGAGGACGACGAGCGCCGACGGCAGCATGTGCCGAGGCATCCGGGCCTCCAGATGGGCCCGTACACGATCGACAGCCGCACCGTCGGCGTCGCGCGACTCCGGCGCGAGCACCACGTAGCCGACCAGGCGAAGATGGCCCGGGACGTCTTCGCGCGGCACGACGGCCGCGGCGGTGACTCCTGGTGCTGCGCGGAGCTCGGCCTCGAGCTCCGCGGGCTCGATGCGGAAGCCTCGGATCTTCACCTGGTCGTCGATCCGGCCGAGGAAGTCGAGCACGCCGTCCTCGCGGAGGCGGACCCGGTCGCCGCTGCGGTACAGGCGCGCGCCCCGCTCGGCGGACTGCGGGTCGGGGACGAACCGCTCCGCGGTTGCATCGGGCAGGTTGAGGTAGCCACGAGCCAGGCAGGCGCCACCGATGAAGAGCTCCCCGACCTCACCCGGTTCCACCGTACGTTCGCCATCGAGGATGCGGAGCTGCGTCGAGCCGAGAGCAGTTCCGATCGGCACGGGCTCACCCGGCGCGAGCACGCCGACGGTGTGGGCCGTGCAGCAGACCGTCACCTCGGTCGGTCCGTAGAGGTTCACGAGCGGGATGTCGGGATACGCATCGACGAAGCGCCGCGCGTGGTCGGGTGACATGACGTCGCCGCCCGCCAACAGCAGCCGGAGGTTCCCCAGGCCGCGTGGATCGGCCTCGACCATCTGGTGGAACAACCCCGGCGAGAGCAACGCGACGCCGACGTCACGATCCCGGAGCAGCGCGCCGAGGCGGCTCGGTTCCTGACGTCCGGCCGGTGCGATCACGAGCCGGGCGCCGTTGAGCAACGCGCTCCAGATCTCCCAGGTCTGCGCGTCGAAGTCGAGCTCGCTGACCTGGAGCATCCCTTCGCCCGCGCGTGGCATGAAGGCGTGGGCCCCGCGTATCCGGTGCACGATCCCGCGGTGCTCGATGGCGACCCCCTTCGGCCGGCCCGTGGACCCCGACGTGTACATCACGTAGGCCAGGCTGTCGGCGGTCGGGGGCGGATCCGGAGCAGTCGCCGGTTCGGACGTGAAGGCGTCGAGACCGGGCGAGAGCGGGAGGACGTCGAGGCCGAACTCGCGCATGCGCCCGACGAACTGCTCCTGCGCGAGCGCGACCCGTACCCCGGTGTCGTCGAGCATGAACGCGAGGCGAGCCTCGGGATCGTCGGGATCCAGCGGCACGTACGCTCCGCCCGCCTTCAGGACGCCGAGGAAGCCCACGATCGCCTCGATGGACCGATGGGCGGCGACCGCGACCGGGATCTCGTCGCGCACTCCCAGACCGCGCAGCTTCTGGGCAACTCGATTGGCATCGACATCGAGCTCGGCGTACGTGAGCTGCCGTTCGCCGCACTCCAGCGCGACCGCGCCCGGTGTGTCGCGGACCCAGGCGTCGACGAGGTCGAGCGCGGCGCAGTCGACCACGTGCGGCTGCTGCAGGTCCGTCACGCGATCCGACCCTACGCGATCCGTTGCATGACTGCGGAAGCGAAGCACAACGGTCGGTTGTTGTCGTCCCAGACGAGGTCGATCGACTGGAACCGGAAGCGTTCCGAGAAGATCTCACGAAGCTCGTCGGCCGTGAAGCCGGTACCGGTCTCGACGAGAGTTCCCGAGAGGAAGCTCAGGAGCTTGCCGACGTACCCGCAGAGGCAATCGAGCAGGAGAGTGGGTCGCGTCGACACGTGGTGGCAGATCAGGTGGAAGTACCCGTCGGGGACCAGTCGATCCGCGACGAGTTCCTGATAGGCCTCGAAGTGAAAGACCTGGACGTGGTGGAACATCCCACGGTCGAAGACGAAGTCGTACGGCGCTCGGGGTGGATCCAACGCGAAGATGTCCCCTTCGACGAACTCGACGTCGACCTTCGCGGCGCGCGCCTTCGCACGCGCCATCTTCACGGCGGTGGGCGAGAGGTCCACGGCAGTCACCTGGCATCCGCGACTCGCCATGAAGACGGCATTCACTCCGTTGCCACAGCCGAGCTCGAGGACTCGCGCTGGACGAAAGTCCGGCCGTTCGAAGAGCTCGACCAACGCGCGCACGGGACGCGGGCTCTCCCACTGCAAGCAGTCCACGACGCCCTGCGTGCGGAGTGCGTACGCGGCCTCCCACCGCCGGGACTTCTTGTCGAGCAATGCCAAGAGTGGGCTGACCGCGGGGCTCTCGGCGATCTGCGCGTGGAACGCGTGGAGTTCCTGCGACGTGATGTCACGTACGTCTCGATCGCCGAGCGCGCGAGCGAGTGCCTCGAGGTAGGGCCTCGCATCGACGAGGCTCCCGACCGTGTTCGCCTCCGCGTATCCGATGAGCAGCGCGACCAGTTCGTCCGTGGTCACGTGCGCGCTCGCTTCGGCTGCTCCCACACCGCGCCCGGTGTGCTGAGGTATCCGATCAACCGCGCGGCTTCGACCTTCGTCAGTTGGTCGAGGTCGACCTTGCCGAATTTGTTGGCGGTCACCGCCCGACCCACCTCCTCCGGATAGCCGAGCGTCTCGATGCGCTCCTGGACGAGCTGCCGCTGTCGAGCGGACATCGCGCCGACCGGACGCGTCCTGGCGATGACCGCGGGATCCGCGTACTTGAGCCCGCCCTCCATGTCTTTCCCTTCGACGATCCTCGAGATCTGCTCCTCTTCGCGCTCCGGGGGGCAGAGCGTCTCGGCGCGCGCGTCGGGACACAGCTGCCCGCAGAGCTCTCGGAACAGCGTGCGCATCTCCCGAACCTTCTGACGGATGTCGGGCGTGGGCTTCGTGTACGCCGTCTTGATCTCGTCGACGATCGGATCGAACTCGCGGAGCACGTCCTCGGGACCGGCCATCGTCGAAGCGACGTTCTGGACGTACGGATCTCGATGGAAGTTGTCGAGCGAGAGGAATCGCCCGAATCGAGTGCGACCGAACCGGAGGCTGAAGGACATCGCATCATCGAGGTATTCCAGGTGATGCCACATCAGCATCGGGATGTAGATGGTCTCGCCCGGCTCGAGGACGGTGTGGTAGCCGTCGGCGAGCTCCACGGCCGAGAGTTTGTCCGGGAGCGGCATGTCCTCGAGATACAGGCCCGACAGCGACGGCCGGGTGAACGGGCCGTCGAGCGTACGCAGCTGCTTCGCCGCTGCCGGCTGGAACAAGATGACGCGTTTGCGACCGTAGACCTGGTGGAGCAGGACCTCACGCTGATCGCCGTCGAAGTGCAAGTGGGCGACATTCCCCCGGTTGGCGATGAAGGTGTTCGTCGCGAGATCGAAGTCCCCGTACTTCCGTGGGAGTCCGAAGATCTCGTCCTCGGTGTCGGCCAGGACCCTGCACACCGGGGGAAGGCGAAAGGACGCCAGGACCGGCGCGGGGGTGTCGTACTCGGTGCAACAGAGTCGCGTGGACGGATTCGATCTCGCGAAGTCGACGTAGGAGTTGAAGGGCATGACGATCGGTTCGGCCGGTCGGGCCGTCCGTTCGGCGCTCGCGTACTCCTCCTGCAGGTGGACCTGCATCGCACCCCAGGCCCGCGTGGCGTCGTCGATCGTGTCGATGGTGGAGACGTCCTGGCCCTCGAACAGTTCGGTGATGACCACCGGCCGACGCTCGAAGACGTAGCGCCGAAGGAACTCGCTCGGGTCAGGCATCGAGATTCGAGCGATCTCGTTCGGCGGCATCCTGGCTCCTGCGAGGCTGTCCGGCGGCGTCTCGGTCGTGCCTGAAGCCAGGCATCGTAGAGGGACGGCCGAGAGGCCGGCGGATGCTCGACGGCTCGAGCGACGTCTCCGGGGTCGCGCCAATGGTTCAGCCGCTCACGATCGTCGCCGCGAGCGCGATCCGGTGGTCCTTCGTCCAGGGTGGTCCCAGCGTTGCCCGAGGGCCGTGCAGGATCTCGTCGGCCTGCTCGGCCAGCATGCCGACCGCCTGCGCCTCGACCTGCTTCGCGTCGTAGAGATGGACGTGGTACCCGCGGGCGCGTGCGAGCTCGGCCAGGATCTGGCGGTACATGATGGCGTCGGCACGAGCTTCGTAGGGGGCGCGACGTTGGACCGCGATGTCAGCGGGGAAGTCCGACGGCCAGGTCCTCAACGAGATCGACACGATCGGCGCTGACAGCGCGGTCGCGATCTCCTCGAGCGCGGCTGACGTCGCGCGAGCCACCGATGTGCGCACGTCCGCGACGAGCGCCGCGGTGGCGGCGACGTCGAGGCGGTGGCTCTCGTAGTGGATCGGCGCCGGCGTCACGTCCGGTTCGATCAGTTCGATCCGTCGACGGTCCACGACCTCGTGGTCGGCGGTCGCCGTCACCGCCACGGCCCAACCAAAGTGGTCTGCGATTCCCAAGCGCATCGCGCCATTCTCCTCCGCGTCGGTATCGTCGCGAACGACGAGAGGAGCGGGGAGTGACCAGCAGCAGCCAGGACGCCGGGAGCGTCGTCAGTGGCATCATCCGGCCCACGGAGCCGGGACCGGAGATCCGGCGTCTCGACGTCTTCATCGGGAGGTGGATCACGGAAGGCCACGTGCTCGACGAGGCGGGAGAGCCCTCGGTGAGGATCGTGGCCAGCGACGTCTACGAATGGGCGCCTGGCGGGTTCTTCGTGATCCATCCGGCCTTCGGCCGGATCGGCGACGTCGGCGGCGGCGGGGTCGAAGTCATCGGGCACGACGCCTCGGCACAGAGGTACTGGACGCAGTTCTTCGACAGCCAGGGCAACGTGAGCACCACCGAACTCGCGCTCGACGGGTGAGCGCTGGATCTGGCAACGCGAAGACACGCGCTGCACCGCGGAGTTCAGCGCGGACGGCAAGACCCAGACCGCACACCACGAGCGTCGCAACGACGACGGGAGCTGGGTGCCCTCGATGGAAGTGGTGCTGACCAGAGTCGACTAGCTGGAGTTCACGCGGAACAGACCCGCACGGAAGGTCAGGAACGGCGCGAACACGCCACTGGCACCCGAGGCGTGTCAGGTGTCACAGAGCGCCTGTTTCCCCTTGGCCCTTTCGTCCGGATCCCGTACGCTCACTCTTCGTGGTGTAAGACGGACGGAGAGTGGTAATCCGGATGGGCGGCGCACTGACTGGAAGTTCGCTGGCGACGAGCGCCGGTGTGCAGTTCATCGTGCGCGCCCTCGACGTGGCCGTGGTCGTCCTGGCGGCGGCGGGCCTCCGAATCCTCTGGCTTCGATCGGTCGTCACCCAGAGAGCAACGTCGATCCTGGGTGCTGCTCGAGCTCGGATTCGTGATCCTCGCGGTCGGGAGCCTCCTCGGCGTCGTCGACGATCGGGCACCCGAGCCGTGCCGGCGGCGGCGGCATTCGCAGCGCTCGCCGGTCTGTTCCTCGTTGGAGTGGGCCTTGCGCTGCGCATGAACATCTTGCTGCCGGGTCGTGCGCTGGGTGTGGTCTTCGAAGCGCTCATGTGCGTCGCCGCGCTGGCGTTGGTCACGTGGGGCGCGCTCCTGATGGACAACCGCGCTCCGCTCGCCAACGCGTTGGCGTTGCTCTTGCCGCTCGCCGACGCGGTGCTGGTCTGGCTGGCACTGCGCCTTGCTCGACTCTCACGTTCCGAGCCCGACGGTTTCGCTGTACATCGCCGGCGCGCTCACATGCCTGCTCGTCGTCGATGCGGTGCTCGCGCTCGGGTCGCTCGACGTTCTCCAGATCCCAGCTCGGGCGGGTCGAGGTTCTGAGGCTCGCCTGTGTGTGCCTCGGGGCCGCGGCTCGCTCTCATGCCTTCGCTTCGCCGGCGGGTCAACCACGCGGTGGTGCGTCCGCCCCGACTGGGTGCCGGACGGCTCGCGGCAACGTTGGGGTCTGACGCTGCTCGCGCCGGCGCTGTTCGCGGTGCAGGGTGCAGCGGGCGAGTCGCCGCAACTGCCTGCAGTGCTGGCCGGATCGAGCATCCTGCCCTTCCTCGTCGCCGTGTACCTCGTGCTCCAGGTGCACGAAGGTGCGCGCGCCGAGTACCAAGCGCAGCACGATCCGCTCACCGGACTCCCTCACCGTGTCCTGTTCCTCGATCGCCTCGAGGTCGCGCTCGCGGCAGGCACGGCGGACCGGCAAGCAAGTGGCCGTGCTGTTCCTCGACCTCGATCGGTTCAAGGCGATCAACGACAGCTTGGGCCATGCCGTCGGGAATCAGCTCCTGCAGGTCGTCGCCGTCGCGGATCGAGAACTGCGTGCGGGAGGCCGACACGGTCGCGCGCATGGGTGGCGACGAGTTCATGGTGCTGCTGCCGGAAGTCGACGGCGAGACCGATTGTGTCACGGTTGCAGAGAAGCTGCTGCACTCATTCGTGGATCCATTCCCCGTCGACTGCCGACAAGCTGGTCGTCAGCACCAGCGTTGGCGTCGCCATCGCTCCGGTGGGCGGCGCCGACGCCGAGACGCTGATGAAGAACGCCGACATCGCGATGTACCGCGCCAAAGCGAACGGCCGAGCGACGTACCAGATCTATACCGCTGACCTGAGTGCCCGCGCGCTCGTGAAGCACTCCCTCGAGAGCAATCTGCGCTCAGCGCTCGAGGCGGGTGACCTCGAGTTGCACTATCAGCCGAAGATCGACTCGCGGACCCGTCGGGTCGTCGGCTTCGAGGCGTTGGCCCGGTGGGATCATCCGAAGCTCGGGTTCGTACCGCCTGCCACGTTCATCCCGCTGGCGGAGGAGACCGGACTCATCGTTCCGCTCGGGAGCTGGGTCCTCGAAGAGGCGTGCCGCCAGATCGGCACATGGTCGACGGAGAGCCAGATACAGGTTCCGGTCGCGATCAATCTCTCGGCCGAGGAGTTCACGGCGAGGAAAATCGACGACCGCGTCTCCCAAGCCCTGGAACGCAACGGCGTCGCGCCGCACCTGCTCGAGCTCGAGATCACCGAGAGCAGCTTCCTCCTCGACCTGCAGGCCGCGAGCGCGACGATGCGCAACCTGCTCGACATCGGTGTCCGGTGCTCGATCGACGACTTCGGCACCGGGTACAGCGGGCTCAAGTACCTGGCCCAGATTCCGCTCTACAGCCTCAAGATCGATCAGTCGTTCGTGCAAAGGATCGGCTCCTCCCCCGACGAAGAGCAGATCGTCAACGCCGTGATCACGCTGGCCCGCAGCCTGCGTATGAAAGTCATCGCCGAAGGGGTGGAGACGGGCGATCAGGCGACGTTCCTGCTCGCGCGGGCTGTGATCAGATGCAGGGATTTCTCTTCAGTCCCGCGCTCGCGCCGCGCGACATCGAGCGGCTGATGGGCGCGGCCGCCGCGATGCGGCCCGATCGACGATCGACCGGAAGGACAGCGAGGGTGCCATGGCGCGCCCGGTCTCTGATGGACCGCCCGAGCTCCCGGTCGGCGACCTCCTTCATGCCCTCTGCACGTACGAGGACATCAGCGCCGATCGACGAGTCGAGGATCGCGTATGTCCTCGACTGCCTCCACCCCAGGGAGTCGCCGATCGTGCGACGAGCGAACCGTCGCCGGAACGCTCTCCAAGTGGCAGGCAGCTGGTCGCTCGGATGATCGCGTCGAGCGCCCTCACGGACGACGTCCTGGATCGACCCACGACAGCCTGCTGCTTCGACGACGCGCCACCGAGTGCTCCGCACGGTCCCAGCGCCCCGATGCGGCAGGAGCACCGCTCCCTGCGGAGCTCTGGGACGAGTACAAGTCGACCGGTGCTTCCAGCGCACGCGATCTCCTCGTCCTGGAATATGCACCCTACGCCAAGCGGGTTGCCGAACACCTCGGCAGACGCATGCCCTCGAATGTCGACACCGCCGACCTCGTCAGTTGGGGAATCATCGGGACTGATCGATGCGCTCGACAAGTTCGATCCCGCCCGCGGGAGCAAATTCGAGTCGTACGCCGTGAGCCGAATCAGAGGGCGCGATCATCGACGCCATCCGGTCGGACGATTGGATCCCCCGCACCGTGCGTCGCAACACACGAGCTGTGAACGATGCCCATTCGAGACTGGAGAACGAGCTCCGCCGCACACCGTCCCGCGCCGAGGTCGCGTCCGAGCTGCAGACCAGCGAGCCACAGGTCGACCGGATGCTCGCCGAAGCCTCGATGCGGTCACGTCGAACCCCTCGAGCGGAACTGGTACTCGCCCGCCGAAGGGCGACACGACGGGAACCTGTCGCGGGAGACTCGCCGACCCGGCAGGCGATCCCGCGGAGTCGTTCGAGCACAGGAAGTCCGACCGCTCTGCTCGCGGACGCGATCCGATCGCTGCCCGACCGTGATCGCCTCATCGTCGTGCTCTCGTACTACGAAGGTCTCACCCTGACCGAGATCGGTTCGACCCTCGACATCACCGAGAGTCGTGTCTGCCAGCTCCGCACCCGGGCGATCAAGCAGCTCCGACGTCAACTGGCCGAGTCGAGCTTCTGAACGACCTCCTCGGCGCGATCGTCGCCCTGCTCACCTGGCGCGCGATCGAGAGGCGCCCTCCACCCTGAGCTGCTACTCCGACCCCGTGATGGGGTATCGAACGCCGAACATCGACCGCATCGCGGCGGAGGGTGCGCGGTTCACGGACGAGTACGGCGAGCAGAGCTGCACGGCGGGACGCGCCACCAGGCGCAGGGCTGGGCCGGTCGGCTGCACCGCGACGGCCGGACCGAGCTCGGCCCGGCGTGGCGAGACTCAATCCTCGTCGGGTTCGGTGTTGCCGCGACGGCGGAACCGCTCTCGAAGGCGCTCGCCACGAGACGTGCGCTCCGGCTCTCGGAGGAGGGGCGCGTCGATGATGTCGCGTTCGGTCGTGTACCCCGAGAGGACTGCCTGGATCACCGCGGTCGCGGGGAGCGCGAGAATCGCACCGACCCCGCCGAGCAGCAACCCGCCGGCGAACACGGTGCCGATCGCGAGTGCCGGATGCACGTCCATCGAGTGCTTCGTGACCTTGGGTCCGAGGACGTAGTTCTCGAACTGCTGGTACAGCACCAGGAACGCAAGCACCCACAACGCGTCCGCGGGGCTCTGCTTGAACGCGACGAGAACCGGCAACACCATCGCGATGTACGTCCCGACCGTGGGGATGAACTGCGAGACGATGCCCACCCAGAGCCCGAGCGCCAGCGAGTAGGGCACCCCGAGGGCGAAGAGGAACCCCCACGTGACGACGGCTGACACGGCGGCCTGGATCCCGCGTGAGTACAGGTACCCGCCGGTCTTGTCGATGGCGATCTCCCAGGTGTCGAGCACGACCTCTTGTCGGGCACGCGGAAGCCGCGAACAGATGGCGCGTCGCATGCGCGGGCCGTCGGCGGTCATGTAGAACGCGAAGATGACCACGGTGACGAAGTAGAGCAGCCCTCGGCCCACGGCCAGCGCGACACCGACGGCACCCGAGACGATTGCACCGTTGTCGGTGTTGAGCGCACCGTTCCCGTTCCGGAGCTCGCGCACCAGGGAGTCGGCGTCGAACTCGATGCCCAGATCGTCGTTGACGAACCGCTCGAAGTCACGCACGTACTTCGGTGCGTTGTCGACGAGGTCGCTCGCCTGCCCGACGACGATCGAACCGGCCGCCGCCAGGAAGACAAGGGTGAACGCCAGCACGCCGCCGAGCACGAGCGCCGTCGCGCTGCCCCGGCGCCATCCACGTCGCGCCAGATGATCGACGGCAGGCTCCATCGCGAGCGACAGGAAGAACGCGACGAGCACCATCACGAGCAAGGTCCGGAGCCGGCCCAGCGCCCAGTACGCGGCGAAGAGCAACACCACCCAGCCCGCGGCCAGCGCGATGGCGCGACTCAACCACGGTGGTACCGCGCGATCGCCCTTGGGGGCCGCGGGAGGCTCCGGGAGCACGGGTTCGGGGAGGGGATCACGATGCGTCGGCTCCGATCCCGAATTGCCGTCCCCGCTCGACGGGTCGCTCATGAAGTCCTCGGATGCACTTCGTGAGGGAATGGCACGCCATGAGTCTTACCCGCCGGCACGGTCGGCACGCATGCGGTCGTACTCTGGTGGCGTGCCGCGGGGATTCACCCTCCGTGGTACCCGCCCCCCGGATGTTTCCCGCATCCCGGGGGGCCTTTTCGCGGGCTGCACGCGGTTCGGATGCTGGCTTGGAGCCGGGCTTGACGCCCACGCAGCGATCCAGCAACGTGACCCGATGCCCGCCGCGCCGTTCACGCCGAGCCTCCCGTTGATCCTGGCTCGCGAGCTGGCGTCCAACCTCGCGATGCCGATGTTCCTCGTCGACACCCGCGGGATGCTCGTGTACTACAACGACGCCGCGGAGATCGTCATCGGGAAGCCCTTCGCCGAGCTCGGAGCCGTCGATGCACTCGAGTTCGGGTCGGTCCTCGACATGACCGGACTCGACGGCGAGCCGGTGAGCCGACGTGACAGTCCCGCCGGGATCGCGTTCACCGACCGGCGTCCCTCGCATCAGCAGCTGCTCGTCACCGGCTACGACGGCGAGCGGCACGAGATCGAAGCGACCGCGTATCCGCTGCTCGGCGGGCACGACGAGCTGCACGGCGTCGTGGTCGTGTTCTGGGAAGGCACGCTCCCCGACGGTTCCGCCTGATGCTCGCCCGCGTCTGGGGCTGCCGGGGTTCGCTCGCCGCGCCCGGCGAGGCCACGGTCCGCTACGGCGGCAACACCTCCTGCATGGAGGTGCGCCTCGCGAGCGGGCACGTGCTCGTGCTCGACGCCGGCACCGGGATGCGCCCGCTCGGCACCGCACTCAACACCGAGCCGACGTCCGAGATCCACATCCTCCTCACACATCTCCACCTCGACCACCTCCAGGGCCTGGGCTTCTTCCAACCGCTGTTCCAACCCGGCGTCGACGTGCACATCTGGGGCCCGCCGTCGCCGGTCCAGACGCTGGCCGAGCGGGTTGCGATCTACCTCTCGCCACCGCTGTTCCCGGTGCGCCTCGCCGACGTCGCCGCGAGCGTCACCTTCCACGACGCGCCGGAAGACGGCGCGACGATCGGATCGGCCGTCGTCCGGGCCGGCCGCGTGACGCACCAGGGCCCGACGGTCGGGTATCGCATCGAGGAGGGCACCCGGTCGTTCGCCTACCTGCCCGACCACGAACCGGCCATCGGGGGAAGCGTCGCGACCCAGCCGGAACACTGGTTGAGTGGGTACGACATCGTCCGCGACGTCGACGTGCTGTTCCACGACGCGCAGTACCGTGACGATGAGTATCCGGCTCACGTGGGTTGGGGGCACAGCGCGATCGGCCACGCGCTCGCAGTTCGCGCAGCGGGCCCGGGTGCGTCGCCTGGTGCTCTTCCACCACGACCCGTATCACACGGATGCCGATCTCGAGGCCATGCTCGACGACGCCCGCCGCGCAATCGACGCGCCGGACGACTGGGTGTGCCTCGCCTACGA
Organism: uncultured Actinomycetes bacterium; assembly: GCA_963725775.1. Classification (GTDB taxonomy): domain Bacteria; phylum Actinomycetota; class Acidimicrobiia; order IMCC26256; family DASPTH01; genus DASUAS01. The sequence goes on along the minus strand of CAVRZT010000001.1, from coordinate 2,411,262 downwards.
AGGCATGACCGTCGAGTTCGACGACAGCAGCGTGTGCGTTCCCGAACGCGTGCGGTAGGCGAGCCTACGACGGGTCGACCGTCGCGGGCCGCAGTCGCCGCACGAGCACCGCGACGAGGCGCCATCCGAACGTCGTGAGCCCGATGAACCCGATCGCGACCGCGGTGAAGATGCCGATCCACGGTCGGTCCTGCATCGTGGCGCGGATGATCTGCGTGATCACCAGGCCGCCGACCAGGGTGACGGCCAGGGCGACCCACATGCCCGCACCGGTACGCGTGTAGAGGCCGGTCGCCAGGGCGAAGACCGCCCAGCCGAGCGCGATCGGCCAGAGCACCTCGACGAACCAGCCGAAGCCCTCGTTGAGATCGTCGTGGCGACGTCCCCCGGCCACCACGAAGGCGGCCAGGCACGCGAAATCGAGCACGGGAGCGAGCGCACGGGTCTTCGGCATCCGGGCATTCTGGCCGACGCGGGGCACGACGACTGACTCGAACCGTCGACCCGTGAGGTTCAGCTGAGGACGGTGCCCTCCATGAAGCCGACCACCGCGACCGCGCTCTCGAACGTGCCGGTGATCCCCGAGCTCGTGTAGCCGGCGTCGACGATCATGACCTCGCCGGTGACGTAGCGGGCCGCGTCGCTACAGAGGAACGCGAGCGGGCCGGCCTGCTCGTCGGGCTGCGACGCCTCGATCCCGGTCTCGCCGCGGTAGTCGGTGCCGAAACCGAGCCAGACGTCGGCGTTGGCCCGGGCGAGCGGCGTGTCGGTCGGACCGGGCAGGATCGCGTTGATGCGGATCCCCTGCGCCAAGAACGGGAACGCCTGACTGGCCACGTACACGTTGATGGCCTGCTTGCTGAACATGTAGTCGGCGCGCTCGGGGTGCGCCTCGATCCACGCGACCGCGGCGTCGAAGTCGGGGGTGGCGAGGTACTCCTGCACCAGCGTCATGTTGGTGCGCCACCCGAGGCCCGCGGTCGACGAGATCATGCCGATCGCGCTGCCGCGCCCGAGGTAACCCTGCTCGATCGCCCGGTCGATGAGGTGCCGGTGACCGATGAAGTTGATCTTCTCGATCCCCGGCGTGCCGTCGGCCACACCCGCGCACGAGAACAGCGCGTGGATCGGGCCACCGCACTCGTCGAGTGCCGCGTCGATGCTGGCCTTGTCGCGGAGGTCGAGGTTGATCGCCTTGACGCCTTCGAGGGTGACGGCCGCGTAGTCCATCACGACGACCTCGGCCCCGAGGTCCTGCACCAACGCCGCCGTCGCTGCACCCATGCCGGTGGCACCACCGACGACCAGCGCTCGCTTGCCGTCGTAGCGGAATGCGTCTGCGTTCATGTGGGTGGCTCCTGTCGATCTTCCCTGGGCGTATGCAGGCGACGCTAGCGACCGGGCAACCCCCCTGACCAGTGCGAGTCGACGGCACGACACGGTAAGTGCGAGCATCGCCGTCCTCATGCCGACGCCGCCGGGCTCTCGCCCCGAACCCAAGCCCACGCCCGAGACCGCCCACTTCTGGGAGGGCACGGCGCGCGGGTGAGCTGCGGCTCCAGCGCTGCCGCGCGTGCGACCAGCCGTACTTCCCGCCCCAGCCGTTCTGTCCCCACTGCGCGGACGACGACGTCGAGGTCTTCCGGGCCTCGGGGAACGGGACGCTCCACAGCTACGTGATCAACCACCGCGCCGCGCCGGGCTTCACCGCGCCGTACGTGATCGCGGTGGTCGAGCTCGACGAGGGCCCGCGCCTGCTCACGAACCTCGTCGACGTGGAACCCGAACCCGACGCGCTGACCCTCGACCTCCCGGTCGAGGTCGTGTTCGAGACCGTCGGCGACGCCGCGCTGCCCGTGTTCCGCCCGAGGGCGTCGTGACCGCGCCCGGGGTGGCGATCGTCGGCGCGGCCGAGACCGCGGAGATCGGCACCGTCAGCGCCTCGTCGCTCGCGCTCGCCACCGACGCGGCGCGCCGCGCGCTCGCCGACTGCGGGTTGACGCCCGCCGATGTCGACGGCGTGGCGATCAGCGGGCTCCACCCGTACCTCCCCACGTTCGTCGCCCATTCGCTCGGCATCGAGGCACGCTGGGTCGACGCGACGATGGTCGGGGGCTGCTCGAACCTCGTGCACCTCCGTCACGCCGTCGCTGCGATCGAGAGCGGCCAGTGCGACGTCGTGCTCGTCACCCACGGAGAGAGCGGACGGTCGGGCATCGGCGGGTGCGATGTTCCGACCACCAGCCGACGGGTGGCAGGGCCAGTTCGAGTTGCCGTACGGCACGGTGGGGCCGATGACGCTCCTCACCCTCGGCACGCTGCGCTTCCTCCGTGACCGCGGTCTCGACCGCACGACGCTGGCGCAGGTCGTCGTCGCGCAACGCGACTGGGCGGCCCGCAACCCACGCGCGCTGCGCCGTGATCCGATCACCATCGACGAGGTGCTCGAGGACCGGGTCATCGCGTACCCCTTCACCCGACCGATGTGCTGCGTCACGACCGACGCCGGCGGCGCGATCGTGGTGACCTCGGCGGAGCGGGCGGCCGACCTGCCCCGGCCGCCGGTGCACGTCCTCGGGGCCGGGGAAGCGAGCGGCGCCGCGTTGGCGAGCCAGATGCCCGACCTCACGTCGTCGGACGCGTTCCGCCGCGCCGGTGCGGCCGCGTTCGCCTCAGCCGGGCTCGAGCCCGCCGACGTCGACCACGCGATGTTGTACGACGCGGCCGCGATCCTCCCGCTGATGGCGCTCGAGGATCTCGGCTTCGTGGCGCGCGGCGATGCCGGCGCGTTCGTGGCCGAGGGTCACACCGCGATCGGCGGCTCCCTGCCGGTGAACACGAGCGGCGGGGGGCTCAACTACACGCACAGCGGCATGTACGGCATGTACGCGTTGCAGGAGTCGATCCGTCAGCTGCGCAACGAGGCGTCCGCGCAGGTCGACGGCGTCGACGTGTCGCTCACCCACGCCATCGGCGGCATGTTCCAGGCCGCCGCAACCGTGCTCCTCGGGGTGGAGCCGGCAAGCGGGTGATCCACCCGCGACATCAAGGACTCCGCCGCGCCAACTCCTACGGAACGATCCCGTCGGCCGCGAGCAGGAAGACGAGCCGCTCGCGCAGCGTCCCCGGGATGTCGCTTCCGCTGCGTCGGAGAGCGTTCGCGATGTCGTCGCGCTCTCGGGCGGTGGGCGACGCGAAGGTCTGGTTCCAGCGTTCAAGGGTCGAGTCGAGGATCTCGACTCCGAGGCTCTGCAAGAATTCGTTGGTGGCGCCGCAGCATGACAGCGCGACGCGGAGTCGAGCCCACTTGCGTAGCCGCCGTGCCAGGTATCGAGCCGACGTGAACGACGCGGAGGTTGGGGCCTCGTTGACAAGACAGTCGACGATCGCGGCCACGGTGTCCTCGTCATCGCGATTGACCAGACCACGCCCCGCCGCGCGGGCGACACGCGGGCTCGGATCTCGGAGCGCGGTGCGCAAGATGTCCAGGAATGCGTCCGGATCCAGGCGGCCGACACAGCTCACTGCTGACTCGCGGACGCGCGGTCTGGGGTCGTCGAGGAACGGCACCACGAGTCCCACGTGCTCGCGAGTCGCAATCTCACAGAGCCCAGAAACTGCCACCGTTTCCGCACCGAGATGGCCGCGGTAGAACGCGACGAGCTCGAGCCCTTCGCGACGTGCTGCGTGCTGCGCGACGGTCCGTACCGCCTTCCGGCGGTCGAGCAGCATGGGCGTCGCGATCGCCGTTCTGTCGTCGGCCCGGGAGATGAGCTGCGCCGCGGATCCGACGGCCAACTTCGTGTGCCGGGATTCGAACATTGCCCAGAGGGTCGCAGCGCTGGCCGTGTCGCTCGCGGCGGCCAACACCGCGTTGCCGATGATCGACGCAGTGATCGGATCCGGTTGGCGTAGCGCGGTGGTGAGAGCTCGTCCTTCCGTGCCGTCTTCGACGAGCACGCGGGCACAGGACTGTCGGACACGCAGGTCGTAGTGGTCGATCCCGTCGAGGAGATCCGAAGTGGACAGCCGGCGAGCAAGCCCGGTTCGGACCTCCTGCATCGCACGGGCTCGCGGCGCGCGTTGCGCGGCCAAGCGATCGGCGATCGGGAGCGACAGCATGACCGCGAGCTTCGACGCGTCGCTGATACGCCGCCGGAAGATGTCGGTGGCGAGACCTTGAACCTGCGGTACCCAGTCTGGACACCGGGAGACTACGAACACGAGTGCGGCAGACCGGTCGACGGCGAGCTCGCGGAGGGCGGCTTCGCGCACGTATCCACTGTGGTGCATCGACAGGATCCCCGCCGCGACGACCGGTGAGCGTGAGCTGTGCACGACATACGGCACGTCAGCCGCCTGGAGGTCGTGCCATCCCCGGAGACTCCTCGTGTCCCACCTGCGTGCAGCACGACCGGGGTCGGTCGTGACCAAGGACGCCGCCCGCACTTCGACCGGAAGGGTGTCTGCGATCGAAGCGAGCTGATCGACTCGCCTGGCGACCGCCTCGAGGTTCGTCAAGCGCTGTTCAGTGAGCTCTGACAGATCACGGCTCGGTCGCCGGAGAGGACGTCGAAACCGGAAGCGCACGACAAATGATTGCACCGGCTCCGCACAGCGGTGCGCGCATTTTGCTGCAGGCGGGAAAGCGTCGGATCTACGGCGTGCGGTAACCGTCGCGGGTGAGGATGCGGACGGGGTCGGTGACGCCGTCCCACTCGGCGCAGGTGCGGGCGACCCGGGTGAGCCCTTCGACGAAGCCGGGTACGTCTTCGGCCAGCTCGGTGTAGAAGCCGAAGTTGGCGAACGTGTCGATGAAGCCGACATGCTGGCCCCGCACGAACACCTCGGACACCAGCGGGTAGCCGAGCTCCGCGAATCCGGCCTTCTTGCGCTCGTAGTCAGAGGTGATCACGCACAGCTGATGGATCCGGGACCCATCTCCGCCGAGCTCGCGGTACACGCTCGGCCGGTCGCAGTGCTGCTGGATCAGCTCGATCTGGACCGGCCCCATCTGCGCCACTGCGATCTGCATGTCGACTGCGGTATCGACACCCCGGTACCAACAGGATGTCTCGATGCGGGGGAACACGTGGAACGGTCCGACGCCGAACACGCGCGCCCACTCACTGGCCGCGTGGAGGACGTCGTCGACGACCAGTCCGATCTGGAACATTCGGTAGTCGCCCTCGGGCCATGCCTGTTCGTAGTACGGGCGAGGGATGGAGGTCATCGGCGCGTCACCGTAGTGCCGGTCGTATGAGCACTTCCTGCATGACGCTGGCCACGAGCTGCCCGTCGGCATCGTGGATCGCCCCCCGGACCAGGCTGCGATGTCCGGAGATGGCGAGGGTCTCCTGCGTGTGGAGGTGCCAGGCGTCGAAGCGGATCGGGCGGTGGAACCAGAGGGCGTGATCCAGGCTGAAGGCGGTGAACGCACCCGGTGCCATGGGCTCCGGGTACGCGCGGAACGCCATGTCGAGCAGGAGATAGTCGCTGGCGTACGCGAGCAGCGCGGTGTGGAGGCGCGGGTCGTTGCCGACGTCGCGAGGGAGCCGCATCCAGTGGGAACGGGTTCCGTCGGCCGAGGGACCGCCCAGGAACGTCGGGGCCTCGCCGATGCGCAGGTCGAGCGGCGGAGGTTGGTCGATCCAACTGCGCGTGTGGCCCGCGAGCTCCGGTGGCAGGTCGCGTATCCAGTCCTGCAGGAGGGGGAGTTGCTCGGGCCTCGGGACCGGCGGCGGGGGATGAGCGACCTCGGGGCTCGGCGGATTGGTGTGGAACGACGCCATCGCGACCAGGAGCGTCCGCTCGCTCTGCATCACGGTCACGCGCCGGGTCGACACCGAACGACCGTCGCGCACTCGATCGACGGTGAGATCGAAGTCCTCGCCGGCGATACCGGCCTCGACGAAGTAGGCGTGCAGCGAATGCGGTTCCTTGTCGGTGACCGTCGCGCCCGCCGCGAGCAACGCCTGCGCGATCGTCTGCCCGCCGAAGACGCGCGTGAAGCGATCGGGCTCGCCGACGAAGCGGAACCGGTCGTCGCCCCGGGGCTCGAGCTCCAGCGCGCCGAGGATTCCGTCGAGCGAGACACCGATCGCCCGTTCGAGGGATGCATCGGCACCGGTCACGGCCGGGAGCGTACGCTCCGGGACTCGCGGGACGACGCACGGGGGGTGTGGGGGAATGTTGAGTGGCGAGAAGATCCTGATCACCGGCCCGGCCGGTCGCATCGCCTTCGGACTCGCCCGATCCCTCGTTCCCGACAACGAGGTGTGGGGGATCGCCCGCTTCAGTGATTCGTCGACGCGCGAGAAGGTCGAGGAACTCGGCGTGACGACGCGCACGCTCGACATCGCCGACGGCGATCTCGGTGACCTGCCGCGCGACTTCACGTACCTGCTGCACGTCGCGGCCGACTTCAGCCCCGACGACTACGACCGGGCGCTCCGTGTGAACGCGGAAGGCACGGGCTTCGTGCTCGACCACTGCCGGGCAGCGAAGGCCGCGTTGGTGATGTCGACGGTCACCGTCTACAAGCCGCACCCTGATCCCTGGCATGCGTTCCGCGAGGACGATCCGCTCGGTGATGCGATGGCACCACCGTCGGCGCCGTACTCGGTGACCAAGATCGCCGAAGAGGGTGTGGCGCGGTTCTGTGCCCGCTCGTTCGATCTCCCGGTCACCATCGCGCGGATGGGCGCGGCGTACAGCGATCAGAGCGGTCTCCCGGTGTGGCATCTGGACGCGGTCGCCGCCGGCGAACCGGTCCTCACCCGCTGGGACCCGATGACCTACAGCCCGATCCACGACGACGACATCTGCGCGCAGCTCGAACCCCTCCTCGACGTCGCGAGTGTGCCGGCGACGATCGTGAACTGGTGCGGTGACGAATCGGTGAGCGTACAGGAGTACTCGGCGTTCTTCGGGGAGCTCCTCGGCGTCGACGCGAAGGTCGTCGTGGAGGAGATCCCGGGTGCGTCGCACGGCTCCGTCGGTGATCACACGAAGCGCAGCGCGATCACCGGCCCGTGCCGGGTCGGTTGGCGCGAAGGGTTCCGCCGCGTGGCGCAGCACTTCTACCCGGACCGCATCCGGAGCGCGTGATGGTCGACCGGTATCCGAGCGGCGAGCAGCTGCTCGCGGAGGCGATCGATGCGACGGGCCTGTCCGACTTCGGCCCCGGCGACTTTCGCGACGGCCTCGAGGTGCTGCTCGAGAGCTTCGAGCGCGACGCCGATCTGGATCCGGCGACCGATGCCGGCGTCGCCGACGACCTCCGGCGACGACTGGTGAACCGCCTCGAAGTCGAAGCCTGGTATGCCAACCATCCCGAGATCGAGGAGCTTCCGGTGCTCGGCCCGGTCGACATCAACGGGCTCCCACGGACCGGAACCACCGCGCTGGCCAACATGATGTCGCTCGATCCGCAGTTCCGCAGCCTGCGCCAATGGGAACAGGTGCAGCCGTGCCCGCCACCGACGACCGCGGGCGAGGCCACCGATGCCCGTCGCCGGCAGCTCGCGCGCGAGAACGAGCAGTTGTCGCCGGAACTCAAGGCGATGCACCTCTACGAGGTCGACGCGACGGTCGAGGACACGTGGTTGCTCGGGATGGCGGTCCACGGTCAGCAGTACACAGTTCCGGTGTTCGGGTACCACGCGTGGTGGCGCGAGGCGGATGCGACCGCGGCGTACGCCTACCACCGGCGCGTGATCAAGCTGCTCGAGTCGGAACGGCCGCCCCACCTCTGGTTGTTCAAGGCACCGCACCACAACTTCCACCTCGAGGCGATCCTGTCGGCATACCCGGACGCGCGGTTCGTGATGACGCACCGCGACCCCGTGAAGTCGGTTCCGTCGTGGGCGAGCATGGTGTCGACGATCTTCCCCGACACGGGCGCCGGCTTCGATCTGCATCGGCTCGGCCGCGAGGTGTCGAACCACCTGCGCATCGGTGTCGAGCAGGCGATCGCGGCACGGAGACGCATCGGCGAGGACCGCTTCCACGACGTGCACCACCGCGACCTCATCGCCGACCCGATGGGCGTCGTGCGCGGCGTCTACGACTTCCTCGGCTACGAGCTGACGCCCACGGTGGAGCAGGCGATCGCCGACTGGCAAGTCGCGAACCGCTCCGGTGCTCAGGGAACGCACCAGTACACCGCCGAGCAGTTCGGCCTGAGCGAGGCGCAGCTCCGAGACGACTACCGCTTCTACACCGACCACTTCGACATCACGATCGAGGACGGACATGACCGACACTGAACGACGGCTCCCCGCCTGGGCCGACCAGATGCGCGCGCTCGAACGCGTCGGCGACAACCTCATCGACGCGTGGCGCCCCGACGGGGCGACCGCGGCCGAGGTGCAGGACATGAACAGGCTCGCGTTGTCGATCCTCGCCGAGGGTTACCTCTGCCGGGTCTACACCGACGCGCGCCGCCCCGTGTTCATGCCGCTGTGGAACTACGCGTTCAACCAGGGTGGCCCCGATCCCGACTACGTGTACTCGACGGTGGAGATCGACCCGAAGGGCGTCTACCGGATCTCGGGCTTCCGCGGCACGTCGCGCTTCGTCGAGATCCAGCCGCAGGCCTACGACATCATGAGCCCGGCGCTCATGCAGGGACGGGGCGGAACGTCGCTCCAACAGGCGTACGACCTGGATGAGCTGTTCCTCGATGCTGATGGCCGCTTCAGCGTGATCCTCAGTGCCGAACGACCAGCCGGCCACACCGGCGACTGGTGGCAGCTCAGCGAACACACCGTCCGACTGCTCATGCGGCGGTGCTCGTGCGACTGGACGAACGAGGTCGACGCCCGGGTGGCCATCGACCGGCTCGACGACGACGGCGCCGACATGACGCCCGAGGACATCGCCCGCCGGTTCGCAGAGCTCGCGGAGTGGATCGAGGGCACCATTCGGTTCGACATGAGCCTGGTGCGCTACTACCGCGAGCACCACGGCGTGAACACGTTCCTGCGCTCGAGCAAGATCGACGAGATGGGCGGCCTGCCAAGGCAGGCCTACTACGACGGCATCCACGAGATCGACGACGACGAAGCGTTGATCCTCGAGACACCGCTGCCGTCGGAGTGCCGCTACTGGCAGGCGCTGGTGGCCGACGACCGCTTCGCCACGGTCGACTGGGTCAACCGGCAGTCGAGCCTCAACGACGCGCAGGCACACCTCGATTCCGACGGGTGGTTCCGAGCTGTCATCTCGCACCAGGACCCGGGCGTGCCGAACTGGCTCGACAAGGCCGACCACCCGTGGGGCGTCATCCAGATGCGCTTCTTCGTGGCCAACGAGTACCCGGACCCGTTCATCAAGAAGGTGAAGGTCGCCGACGTGCGCGACCACCTGCCCGCCGACACGCCGGTGGTCACGCCCGACGAGCGACGCGAGCAGCTTCGCCTCCGCCGTGAAGGCGCGCAGCTGCGCCGGATCTGGTAGCGGTCATGCCGAGAGTCGACGTCGAGGGAGTGTCGATCGCGTACGACGTCATCGGTGAAGGACGGCCGTGGATCGTGACCCCCGGCGGGCGGTTCAGCAAGGACTACCCCGGCGTCCGCGAGCTCGCGGTCGCGTTGGCCGACCACGGCAACCAGGTCGTCGTCTGGGACCGCCCGAACTGCGGCGAGTCCGAGGTGTGCTTCCGCGGTGACTCCGAGTCCGAGATGCAGGCCGACGTCCTCGCCGGTCTGCTCCGTGTGCTCGACCTGGCGCCGGCGGTGATCGTCGGCGGTTCCGGTGGCGCCCGCGTGTCGTTGCTGGCGGCGACCCGTCATCCCGACGTCGCGAGCGGGGTCGCGGTGTGGTGGATCAGCGGGGGAGTGTTCGGTCTGCTTTCGCTGGCCTCCTACTACTGCGCACCGTCGGTGCCGGCGGCGTGGAACGGCGGGATGGCGGCTGTCAGCCTGCTCCCGAGCTGGGAAGAGGTGCTCGAGCGCCATCCGCCGAATCGCGAGCGCCTCCTGGCCCAGGACCCGGTCGGGTTCATCGCCACGATGGAGCGCTGGATGGCGGCGTACTGCGGGTGCGCCGGTGAGCTCGTGCCCGGTCTCCCGGATGCCGACGCCCGCGCTCTCGACCTGCCGACCTTGGTGTTCCGCAGCGGCGCCTCGGACCCCAACCACCCGCGCGTGACGTCGGAGCTGCTCGCCGCGCTCCTCCCGAGCTCCGAGCTGGTCGAACCGCCCTGGCCCGACACCGAGTGGATCGACCGGGCGGCCGGCCTGTGGCAGGGATTCGAACGGTGGCCCCTCCTCGCGCCGCAACTGGTGGCGTGGGCGAGCACGAGCTTGCCCTGATTCCCTGAGAACGCCGCTTCCGGTGTGCGAGACTGGCACTGCCGTTCTTTCCTCCGAGGAGTCCCGTTGACCACGTCCATCGCCCCGGCCCCGCTCGGCGACCTCGTGCGCCTCGCCGACGTCGAGTTCTTCATGAGCTACCCGTTCGACGTCTTCGCCCGCATGCGGGCCGAAGCGCCGGTGTACTGGTCGGAGTACGACCAGACGTGGGCGCTCACCAAGTACGAGGACATCCGCCTGGTGTCGAAGTCGCCGCACCGGTTCTCGAACCGCTTCGGGCAGATCTCGGCGCAGGGCCGGACCCCCGGCGACGGTCAACCGGTGGTCGACGATCTGATCTCCGGGTGCCCGATGCCCCGGCACGCGGTCGCTCGGGGCGACATGCTCGGCGGGCGCGCCGACATCCTCACCGCGGTCGACCCACCCCGGCACACGTTCCTCCGCAAGCTGGCGAGCTCGGCGTTCACCCCGAAGGCGATCTCCCTGCTCGAGCAGCACGTCGCCGAACTCGCGGTCGCGCAGATCGACCGGATCGAACCCGGCGTCGAAATGGACTTCATCGATACCGTCGCCGCGCCGGTGCCCATGCGCGTGATCGCGGAGATGCTCGGGGTGTCGACCGATCTCCTCGACGACTTCCGGCGTTGGTCCGACGCGTTCATCGAGCTGAACGACCAGAACGAGGCGCGCGACGAAGCGGAGACCAACGAGTACTTCGCGTCGATCATCGAGTTCAACGACTACTTCACGAAGGAGCTGCAGGATCGCGTGAGCAATCCGCGCGACGACCTGCTCACCGCGCTCGCGCACGCGGACGACGACGGCAAGCCGCTGAGCATGGAGAGCCAGCTGTCCATGACCTTCGTGTTGCTCGTCGCGGGGAACGAGACGACCCGGGGACTTCTCGCGAACGCCGCGCAACTCCTGTTCGAGCATCCCGATCAGCGCCGTCTGCTCGTCGACGATCCTGGCCTCCTACCCAACGCGGTGGAGGAGTTCCTCCGGTTCCAGTCGCCCGTCACCCACATGTGCCGGACCGCGCTGGAGGACACCGAGATCCGCGGGCAGAAGATCGCGCGGGGCGACTTCATGGTGATGCTCTATCCGGCGGCGAACCGCGACGAGGAGATCTGGGAGCGGGCCGACGAGCTCGACGTCACCCGGAAGCCCGATCCCGGACACCTCGCCTTCGGGTTCGCCGAGCACTTCTGCCTCGGGGCGTCCCTGGCGCGGCGCGAGATCCGTCTCGTGCTCGGCGAGCTGCTCCGGCGCTATCCCGACTACGAGCTGGTGGGCGAACCCGAACGCGTCCGCGCCCACATGACACCGGGGATCAAGACGATGCCGGTGGTGTTCTGCTCGTAGTCGGATCCCGTACGCTCCCGGGGCGGGCCGACGGAGGGAACGTGCGATGACGATGGTGCTCGTCCACGGCGGTGGACTCGGCAAGGACTGCTGGGACCTGATGCTCCCGTTCGTCGACGGCGACGTGCTCGCCGTCGATCTTCCGGGGCGGGGTGACCGCCCGGCTGACGTGACGAAGATCGGCGTCGCCGACTTCGTCGACGCGGTCGTCGACGACCTCGAGTCGCGCGACCTCCATGACGTCGTGCTCGTCGGCCACTCGCTGGCCGGGATCACGATCCCGCAGGTCGCGGCGCGCGTCCCCGACCGGATCCGCGCGTTGGTGTTCGTGTCGTGCACCGTCCCGCGCCACGGTCAGAGCACCCACGACACGCTCGATCCCGAGATCCAGGCCCTGAGCGACGGCAGCACCCCGAACGACGAGCTCACGACGCTCGATCCCGAGCTCGCGACCACGGTCTTCTACAACGACGTCACCGACCCCGACGTCCTCGCGTGGGGGTTGTCGATCCTGGTGCCCGAGGCGGGCTCGACCGTCACGGAGCCGATGGTGCTCGACACGATGCCGCGCGACATCCGCCGGGTCTGGATCCGCCTGAACGACGACGTCATCGTGGCCCCCGAGAAGCAGGACACGTTCATCGAGAACCTCGGCGGGTGCGAGGTGCTGGAGCTCGACGCCGGGCACATGGCGATGATCAGCCGGCCGCAGGATCTCGCCGCGCTCCTCTCGACGATCTGAATGCGGCGACGGGCCGTCGCGTGCCTCGCGTCGGGACTGCTGCTGGTTGCCTGTTCGTCGTCCTCGTCGTCCGCACGGCGCGATCCCGCCGGACCTGATCCGACGACGGCACCGAGGTCGACCGCGGCGGCAACGACCACGACCACGACGGTGCGCACGGCGTTCGCGCCGGGAACGTTCGACGCCACCGACGTGTCGCTCGAGACCCGGGTGAGCTCGGCGGGATCGTCGGGCGGGATGATCCGCATCGTCGCCGCGAACGGCGCGGTGATCCACGAGTACGCCACAGGGAACGTGTCGGGCGGAACGCTCCTGCGGATCGCGTCGTCGACCAAGTGGCTCACCGCAGCGACGTTCATGACCTTCGTCGATCGTGGAGTGATCCGCCTCGACGACGACATCTCGCGCTGGCTCCCCGAGTTCGCCGGCTCGGACCCACCGATCACGGCCAGGCAGCTCCTCGACCACACGTCGGGGGTGCACGACGACCCGTGCCAGGACGACGGCACCTCGCTCGAGCAGTGCGTGCGGACCCTCGCGTCGTCACCCAGGGAGTTCCCCGCGGGCACGAGGTTCTCGTACGGCAACTCGCCGTTCCTCGTGGTCGGGCGGCTCGTCGAGGTGCTCGGCGGCGCCGACTTCGCTGCCGTCGTGCACGATCGCCTGGCGGGCCCACTCGGGATGGTCGGACCGACGTGGCCGGGCGCGCCCTCGGCACCGAACCCCGCCTTCGGAGCCCAGGTGACGGTCGACGACTACGGCCGCCTGCTCGACATGATCCTCCACGACGGGATGGCGAACGGCGCGCGCGTGCTGTCGGCCGACGCGGCGCGCGAGCTCGTCACCAACCAGGTGCAGGCCTACGACACCTCCGGCGACTACTCCGTCGGTATCACGCAGATCCCCCGGTACGGTCTCGGCTGCTGGCCCGACGTGGTCGACGCGTCGGGCCGCACTCAGGTCGTGAGCGGCAACGGCGGGAAGGGCATGTACCCCTGGGTGGACTTCACGACCCGCACGTGGGGCATCGTCGGGGTGCAGGACGACCGCGGCGCACAGTTCGCGGTGCCCGCGTCGCAGCAGGTTGCGGTGGAGGCCCGCACCGCGGTCGCCCGGTAGTTCTCAGGCGGCGTCGTGGAAGATCACCCCGAGCGCGCGGCGATGGCCCGAACGCACCGTGCTCAGACCGTGGCGCATCGCCGCCGCCGACCAGCCGCGGCTCGACGACACCGGTCGGTCGCGCGTGGTGAAGACGACGCCATGACCGCGCGGGATGACGGTCGTGGTCGCGCGCGACTGCGACCGCGGACGCTGCTCGACGACCACGAACTCACCGCCCGCGCTTCGGTCGTCGCCGTACAGGGCGGTCAGGTCGTCGCACTCGTCGTCGGAGAGCAGACGGCCGGTCGACGCGCTGCCGATATCGTCGAGCGCGTCGGTGATCGCGCTCCAATCGAGCGTGTCGACCCGTTCCTTCGGGTGGGTGGTCACGCCGCATGCTCCATCTCCAGCAGGTCGCGCTTGATCTCGGGCCCGCCCCGGTACCGCCCGAACGTGCCGTCGCTGCGCACGACCCGGTGGCAGGGGATCACCAATGGAATCGGGTTGTGCGAGCACGCACTCGCCGCCGCGCGGACCGCGGCCGGTCGGCCCGCCGCCCGGGCCGCATCGGTGTAGCTCTCGCGCGTCCCGTACGGCACGGTGCACAGGTGCTGCAGCACGTCACGTCGGAACCCGCGGACCAGCTGTAGATCGACGGCGAGGTCGAAGTGCTCGAGCTCACCGCTCAGGTACGCGTCGATCTGGCGGGCGGCGTCGTCCAGCGGACGCGGTGCCTCCAGCACGCGCGGGCTGATGGCGGTCGCCAGCTCGGCGAGCACCGTGTCGAACTGCTCGAGCGCGAAGGCGACCCGGACCAGCCCGGCGGGGGAGGCCGCGAGGAGCAGTCTCCCGATGCGAGTGTCGACGGTGCGGTACGCGACGTCGACCAGTCCTTCGGCGGTGGCGCGCTCGACCAGTCGGAGGTGCAGGTGCGACGGCAGCGGGGGGAGTGCAACGGTCGGCGTGATCATGAGGTCTCGAGCTCCATTCGGGCGCGCAGGTTGCTGATGCCGTCGGCGGCGTTGCGGCGAGCCGCCGATTCGCTGATGCCCATCTGCCGGGCGACTTCCGCGTACGGCAGCTCGGCGAGGTGCCGGTAGACGACCGCGGCGCGTTGCTTCGGGCCGAGGGTGTCCAGCGCGGCGCGGAGCTCGGCGTGGTCGTCGTCGAACGTGTCGAGGCGGGGTGCTGTGGCAAGTTCGGGAATCTGGTCGGTCGGCGTCGGCCGTCGCTGGGCAGCGCGCACGTGATCGATCGCGCGGTGGTGGGCGATGGTGACCAACCAGCCGCGCACGTTGCTCCCGGGGGGAAGCTCCGGGTACGCGCGCAGAGCCGAGACGAACGTGTCGGTCCAGGCGTCGTCGGCGTCCGTCGGTCCGAGGATCGCCCGGCAGACCCGCAGGACCGTTGGCCCGTGCTCGGCGACGACCTGTTCGAACGGTGGCGCATCGGTCATGCCAGTCCGGTTTCGCGGACGGTGATGCTCACCCGGCCGGGCGGGAGACCGAGCCAGCACGGGGCGCGGTGCCGTCGACGACCTTCGGGACGCCGTGGAAGGTGCGACGGTTGCGGCCGCCGAACACGAGCAGGTCACCGGAGTGGAACTGCACGTCGGTGAACGGACCGGTGCGGCGGTCGGTGCCGGCGAAGCGGAAGACGCAGGTGTCGCCGAGGCTGATCGTGACCACCGGCGCCGACGATGGCTCCTCACCGTCCTGGTGCAGCCCCAGGTGGGCGCCCGGCGCGTAGTAGATTGACGATCGCGGCATCGGGGTGGAACGGTTCGTCGACCGACCGCGGCGGGCCAGTGTGACCAGTTCGGCCGTCATGGGCTTCACCGGTGCATGGTCGGTGTCGTCGGCGGTGCGGGAGTAGGCGTACGGTTGCCAGTGCCACCCGAGGCACACCGACTGCACGGTCATGAGATGACCGGTCGGGACGCGCGGGTGACGCAACCCTGCGGGCGGCACCGCCCATTCGCGGAACTGCGCGACCAGATCCTGCTGCTCGGTGGGGGTTCGCCACCCCTGGATGTGGACGACATCCGGGAGTGGTCGGGTCACCTTGGGGACCCGGGGGACGTCGATCTCGGCGAGATCCAACCCCAGTTGGCCGGGAGTGCGGGTACCGGGTGCGGGCACCGTGGTGGGGACCCCGCCGAGTCGGCTGCTCCGCATCCGGCTCCGTGCCGATGGCAACGTTGCGCTCATGCCTGGTGAACGATCCTCACGCTCGATCTGTGAGGTTACCCACGCACCATTCTCGACACCGGGGTACGGTGCCCCCATCCGTGGCCAGGATCGTCGTGTACTCGATGGCGTACCGCGGGGACGTGTTCCCCTTCGTCCCGATCGCGTCCGAGCTCTCGCGACGTGGTCACGACGTCGTGTTCGTCGGCCCCGAGGAGCTCCGCGACGAGTTCGCCGCGGAACCCTTCGCCTACCGCGACGGTGACTGCGGCGACCTGACGCCGACCCGACTCGACGCCTACGGCGACTACATCCGCCGCTGGGGACGCGTCCTCTCCGGTGGGATGCTGCTGCGTCTGTACTTCGGGCAGCTCTGCGTGCCGCGCCTGCCGCAGCTCTACGACGCGATCGACGGCGCGCTGGAAGGAGCCGATCTCCTGGTGTCGCACCCGGCAGCGTCGATCGTTGGGCGGATGGCGTGTGAGGTGCGCGGGCTCCCGTGGATCGTCGGCGACCTCTTCCCGATGCTCACCCCGACCGACGCGTGGGGTCCCGCGATACCGGGGCTCGGACGGACCCGCGGGCCGGTGAGCCGCGCCGTGGTGCGTCGCACGTGGGGGGTCGGACGTTCACCGCTCGGACGCTGGCTGTCCAGCGAGCGAGGCTTCGCGACGTTCCGATCATCGCTCGGCCTCACGACCGCCAGAGGTGACGCGGTCTACGGTCGGCTCTCACCTCACCGGAACGTGGTCCTGGTCTCGTCGCAGTACTTCCCCCCGGCTCCCGACTGGCGACGACGGCTACCGGATGACCGGGTTCGTGCACTGGACCGGATCGGACCGCGCCGTCCCGCAGGATGTCGAGGAGTTCCTGGCGGGCGGTGACCCCCCGGTGGTCGTGACCCTCGGGACGAGCGCCGCCGGCGCGGATCCCGGCAGCTTTCGGAGGGTGGCCGCGGCACTCGACCGGATCGGCATGCGGGGCATCTACCTCACCTCGACCGAAGCGTTCGGCGCGGGGCTTCCCGTGGGCTCGGCGTGGCCGTACGTGCCGCTCGAGCCGTTGCTCCCGCGCTGCCGCGCCATCGTGCACAGCGGCGCCCACGGCACGAACTCGCTCGCCCTCGCGGCCGGCGTTCCGTCGGTCGTGATCCCGCAGCTCTTCGACCAGGTCTGGCACGGCCGTCGCCAGCAGCAACTCGGTACCGGGGTGCTCGTCGGCCGGCGTCGCGACGATGTCGCCGTCGGGCGTGCGCTCGGTCGCGCCCTGGACGACGACCATGTGCGCGCGGCGGGCGAGTTCGCCGAGACCCTGAACCGGGAAGACGGGGTCGGGCGTGCCTGCGACGAGATCGACGACTTCCTCGGGTGGTCCGATCGGTGAAGTCTTCGTAGCCTCTCGGACCATGAGCGGACGGCTGGACGGCAAGGTTGCGATCGTCACCGGCGCGGGCGGCGGCATCGGACGCGAGCACGCCAAGCTCTTCGCCGCTGAGGGCGCGTCGGTGCTCGTGAACGACGTCGGGTTGCGCACCGGCGCGGACGCCGCCGGCGTCGTGGACGAGATCTCCGCCGCGGGCGGACACGCGGTCGCCGACACGACGTCAGCGACGTGGGACGGCGCGGCCGCCATCGTGCGGCACGCGCTCGATGCGTTCGGGCGCCTCGACATCGTCGTGAACAACGCCACCGCGGCACGCAACGCCGACCTGTGGCGCGTCACCGAGCAGGAGTGGGACCTTGCGATGGGGGTCAACCTCAAGGGCTACTTCGCGATGATCCGCGAGGCCGTGCCCCACCTCTGCGCGTCAGGGCTCGGGTGCGATCGTGAACACCAGCTCCGGCTCCGGCTTCGGTCACCCGTCGGCGGTGGCGTACGCGTCGGCGAAGGAAGGCGTCGTCGGTCTCACCCGCACCGTGGCCAAGGAGCTCGGACGCTTCGGCGTTCGGTGCAACGCGATCCGGCCGCTCGCGCTCGGGATGTCGACGAAGGAGTACGGCGACCGGACGTCGAAGTGGACGACCCTCATGTCGGTGACGATGGCGCCACGCGGCGCGCAGCTCGCCTTCAATGTGGCGACGCCCGAGTCGCATCCTCCCGCGAAGATCTCACCGATGGTCGTCTGGCTCTGCACCGACGCGGCGCGCGGCGTCAACGGGCGCACCTTCCACGTCGCCGGCGACACCATCTCGCGGCTCAGTGAACCCGAGCGCGAACGGGCGATCACCCAGGCCGGGGGTTGGACGCTCGACGCGCTCGACGCGGTCGCGCCGACGCACCTGGTCGAGGATCTCACCAACGACTACCTGCTCGACGACCATCCGGAGCTGCAGGTGTTCGAGGCCTGAACCGGAGTCGGAGCGTCAGGCCCGTCGATCCGCATCGTCTTCGCGGCGCAGGAGCTGCGCGACCGTGCGCATCAGGATCACCGACGTGATCACGAGCCCGAAGTAGCCGAAGAGCTGCAGGGTGTCGGTGAAGTCCTGGTCGTGGTCGACCACCGTCGCCGCGAGCAGTATCACCGCGGAGCTCAGCAAGCCGAAGATGCCGATCGAGGCGAAGATCACCCGGTCGACCCACTGGTCGACGATGGCGCGGTCCGCGCCGGCGAAGCGCTCGACCCGCATGCTCAACCGGCCGCTCCGGAGCTGCGCGGCGATCGCCTCCGCGTGACCGGGCAGCGTCCGCAACGACGGCAAGGCCCGTACCAGCTCCTTCTCGATCTGCTGCTGCGCCATCTCCTGGCGTTCGCTGGACAGCTGCGGAAGCAGCTGCGTCGCTTCGTGCGCCAGGTTGAACGACGGGTCGATGGTGCGCAGCGTGCCTTCGAGGGTGAGGAGCGCCCGTGACAGCACACTCATCGGCGTGGGGACCTCGAGCCCGTGACGGTTCATGATGTCGAGCATCATTCCCATCGCCTTGGGGTCGAAGCTCCCGCTGGCGATCCCGTCGCTCAACACGAGACCGATATCGGCCTCGAGCGCGCGGCTGTCGCCGGTCTCGTCGCCGCCCGCCAGGCGCCGACTGGCGCGTGCCAGCACGACCGGGTCGTTCAGCTGGAAGCCGATCGCCATCTCCTGCATCGCTTCGAGGATGATCGGGCTCAGCCGCCCGACCGCACCGAAGTCGAGGAACCAGAGGCGGCCGTCGGCGTCGACGAAGATGTTCCCGGGGTGGGGATCGGCGTGGTAGAGCCCGTCGCGCAGCACCTGGTCGAGGAACGACTGCAACAGGCGCGCCGCGAGGACATTCGTCGACACCGGTGACGCTTCGACCGCTTGCTGGTCGGCGACGGTCACGCCGTCGATCTCCTCCATCACGAGCACGCGCCGCGTGGACAACGCCTGGTACACGACCGGTGCGGTCACGCCGGTCTCGTCGTGGAGGTGTTCGAGGAACGCGGCGGCGCTCGACGCCTCGATGGAGTAGTCGAGCTCGCGCTCGAGCGATGTGATCAGCTCTTCGGACAGCCGCTTGATGCCGAGGTGGCGCGCGCCCTCGACCCGGCGGTCGATCACGTTGGCGGCCATGCGCAGCACGGCGGCGTCGCGGTGCATGACGTCTTCGATGCCGGGGCGCTGCACCTTCACGACGACACGCTCGCCGGTCTTCAGGACCGCGCGGTGCGTCTGCCCGATCGAGGCCGCGGCGAGCGGCTCGAAGTCGAAGGACGCGAACTCCTCCTCGACCGATGCGCCAAGTTCCTGTTCGAGGACCTCACGAATCTCGTCGGCGGGCACGGGCCGGGCCGACGACTGGAGGGTGGCCAGCTCGGTGGTCAGCACCTCGGGGAGCAGGTCCGTGCGGGTGGAGGCGATCTGCCCGAACTTCACGAACATGCCGCCACAGTCTTCGAGCGTGAGCCGCAGGCGCCGGGCGAACTCCGGCGTGGCGATCTTCGCGGCCGAGTGGTAGTGGGTGAGCCCACGCTTGCGGGCGTACCGGAGGATCTCGCGCGAGCGACCGAGTGGCGCGAGCTTGCGCTTGATCGTCCGGATCGGGTGCAGCAACGGCCCGTACCGGTGCCGCTTGTGCGAGCGCGGCTTCAGGACGACGTCGAGGATGAGCCCGACGAACATCGAGATCATGAGGCCGAAGAAGAACGCGAGCAGCAGGATGTCGTTGAGCTGCTTCGTGTTCCTGACGTTCTGGTCGGTGACGACGGCGGCGATCGTGACGCCGAAGATCCAGCCCAGGAACCCGGCGACGAGCGAGCGACCCCACCCACGGTGCACGCCGAGGATCCGGCTGCTGAACCAGCCGACGACGATGATGAAGGGGATGCCGTAGACCAGCAGCGCCTGCGTGTCGAGCTCGATCACGATGCCCAGTGCCATGGATGGAGCACAGTACCGAGCCGCGCCGACCGACGCACCCGGACCCTCGCACGCGGTCAGCCCGAGCAGATCGTCACGTCCCGCGGGGCCGCATGCCGGCGGCGACGTAGATCGCGTCGAGCACGCGCATGTTCGCCACGCTGTCGGCGGGCGGCGTGAGTGTCGGTTCGCCCCGCAGCACGGCCGCGCAGAACGCGTCGAGCTGATACTCGTAGGTGGGTCGCCGGGAGAAGCGCTCGGTGCGGGTGGACTTCCCGGTCTTGACCCGCATGCGGTGCCAGAGCTGCGGACTGGTCGGGTTGATCACGTGCAGCTCCCCCTGCTCACCGGTCACCCGGACGGAGGCCTGGAGGACCCACTTCGACCACATGGAACACGTGATGCGACCCGTGTGCCCGCTCGGGAACTCGAGCTCGGCGCGCATCGCCCGGTCGACGTCGGGGGAGTGGAGCTTCGCTTCCGCGGTGCGGACATCGGGCTCCTCGCATCCCAGCAGCCGCGCGAGGTGCACCGTGTAGGCGCCGACGTCCATCGTCGCGCCGCCGCCGAGATCGTACTGATAGCGGATGTCGGAGAACTTCGGCAGCGGGAAGCAGAGCGCGGCTTCCACGCGCCGCGTCGCGCCGAGCTCGCCGCCCTCGACGATCTCGCGCATCCGCTGCGCCATCGGGTGGTACCGGTAGTGGAACGCTTCCATCACGACCAGGCCGGTACGCGCCGCGGTCGCGGCCACCGCCTCGGCTTCGGTCGCGTTCGCGGTGAAGGGCTTCTCACACAGCACGTGCTTGCCGGCGTCCAACGCGGCGATGGTCCACGCGGCGTGCAGGCCGTTGGGCAGTGGGTTGTACACCGCATCGATGCCGGGGTCGGCGAGGAGCGCGGCGTACGAGTCGTGGACGGTGGGGATGCCGTGCTTCGCGGCGAAGCGGTCGGCGCGATCACGATCCCGCGCCGCGACCGCGCACACCTCGGCCTCGGGGTTGTTGCGGGCGGGCTTGATGACGCCGGCCGGCGCGATGCGCGCCGCACCGAGGATGCCGATCCGGACGGTGATCATCCGACGCACAGTACGCTTCGGTCGCAATTTTGGGGGGTTGTGCAGTTCCGGGGACAGTCGTACCCTTCAGCAGAACGGCTGCGCCCTCCGGTCCAGTTCGCCGTGGCGCGCGCACCGCCGAACGAGGGGAGGGTCGGATGACGACTCTGCTCTCGATGGCCGGAACCGTTTCCGAGATCCCGGACGACGCGCTCGATGCGCTGCGTGCGGCGGTCAGGGGAGAGGTCCTGATCGCCGGCGACCCGGGGTACGACTCGGTGCGTCCCGCGTACAACGCGATGCATCCCGGTCATCCCGGCCTGGTCGTGCGCGCGACCGGGATCGCCGACGTCGTGAGCGCGGTGAACTTCGCACGCGACCACGGTCTCCTGCTCGCGGTACGCGGTGGCGGCCACTCCGTCGCCGGTCTGTCGAGCGTCGACGGTGGGCTCCTCCTCGATCTGGAGTTGATGCACGGGGTCGACGTGGATCCCGAGGCCGGCGTCGTCCGCGTGCAGGGAGGTGCACTGTGGGCCGACGTCGACCGCGACACCCTCGCCTTCGGTCGGGTCGCGCCCGGGGGAGTGGTCTCTGACACCGGCGTCGCGGGGCTGACGCTCGGTGGTGGCGAAGGATGGGTACGGCGCAAGTACGGGCTGTCGTGCGACAGCGTCGTCGCCGCCCAGGTGGTCTGCGCCGATGGCGTGGTGCGCACCGCGTCCGCCGACATCAACTCGGATCTCTACTGGGCCATCCGTGGCGGCGGGGGCAACTTCGGCGTCGTCACGTCGTTCACGTTCCGGCTCCATCCGCTCGACCCCACCGTGGGCTTTGCGGGCGTTTTCTACCCGGTGCCGCAAACGGCCGAGGTGTGGCGCGGGTTCCGCGACTGGGCCGCACACGCACCTGACGAGGTGACCGCGCTCTGCGGCTGCACGACGCTGCCAGCGAGCGAGCACACGCCACCGGAGATCCACGACACCCCGTTCGTGGTCGTGGGCGGCGTCTACGCAGGTGACGCCGACGACGGCCTCGCGGTGATGCAGCCACTGCGGGAGCTCGGTACGCCGTTGGCCGACATCTCCGGCCCGTTGCCGTTCACGGCGGTCCAGTCCGCCTTCGATCCCTTCTTCGTGCGCGGCACGCTGCGGAGCTATTGGAAGTCGACGTTCGTGCAGGACCTCACCGACGACGTCCTCGACCTCGTCGTACGGCGCGCCCAGGATCGTCCGTCGCCACGTGTGTTCGTGATCACGTTCCTGATGGGTGGCGCGATCAACCGGCTGGGGCCGGAGGAGACCGCGTACAGCGAACGCAGCGCGAACTGGATGGTGTCGATCGACGGCAACTGGAAGGACCGGGCCGAGGACGAACGGGTGATCGGGTGGGTCCGCGACGCCTGGTCCGACGTCCACCGGCTCGGAACCGGCACGACCTACCTCAACTTCACCGGGCTCGACGACGAAGCGACCAGCACCGGGGTCGAGAGCGCGTTCGGTCGGAATCTCCGGCGTCTCGCCGAGGTCAAGGCACGCTACGACCCGGACAACCTCTTCCGCCTGAACAACAACATCGCTCCGGCTCCATAGCCGCGCGGCCGGAGCGGGCTCACGCAGACTGTCGCGCGGGCTCCTGCAGGTCGCGGACGAGACGCAGGAGCAGGGCACGCTCGAGGTCGCCCACCTCCGTGAACTCGATGCCCGCGCTGACCGAGCCGTCGTCGGCGTTCGCGGCGTGCCGCACCTCGCCGGCTACCTTGATGCTGGCACGGTTGCGTTCACCCAACTGCAGGTCGAGCAGGATGCGGTCGCCCACGCTCAGCGGCTGGCCGCTGCAGTGCAGCCCGGCCCCGTCGGTGGTGAGGTCCCGCAGCACGCAGCTGGAAAAGTCGTCGTCGGCGACGAACACCTGCGACATTCGTTCGCCGGTCACGAGATAGCGGCTCTGCCAACCGGCGGAGCGGCGCTCGGCGCGTCGGCGGTCGCCGAACACGTTCCCGTCGCCGTTTTCGATGCGGATGCGTCGCTTGAACACGTGCGGATGCCCCTGGATCGTGGTCAATGCCCGGCTTCCCTATCGGCAGCCCATGGCGGCATCTCGAGCCTGCGTGACACCTGCCACTCCCGGCTCCCGCTCCGGGCGCGGGGTTCAGCGGCGGAGGAACGGCGTGGCGAGCCGATCGACGACGGCGTCGACGTCGTACGAGGTGCTGTTCCCCATCACGACGACGCCGAAGCCCCGCTCGGGGTAGAGGCGCATGAGGTTGTGGTAACCGCCTCCTCCGCCGTAGTGCTCGACGAACGACGGCACACGATCCCGCGCCGAGGGTGGCCGGAACCAGCCGAGTCCGTGGTCGAACGGCTTGCCGTCGACCGACACCGTCTGCATCGCTCGGACCGCCTCGTCGGAGAGGATGCGGGTGCCGTCGAGGTCGCCGCCGTTCGCGTGGGCGAGCACCAGTCGCGCCGCGTCCGACACGGGGCCGACCAGGCCACCGTACGAGGCGCCGTTCACCAGGAACGGCCGGAACGTCACCCAGCGACCGCGGCGCTCGCCCACGATGCCCGGCGGGAGCATCGCTCGCAGGAGCGGGCCGCCGCCCCGCGGGATCCGTTGATGCCCGATCGCGACGGCGGGGTCCGGTGCGGTCGGGAGGTCGAACGAGGTCGCGTGCATACGGAGGGGAGTGAGGACGTCGTCGCGGACGACGTCGACGAAGGGCCGGCCCGCGGCGGCGCTGATCACCGAGCCCAACAGCAGGTACCCGAGGTTGGTGTACGAGGCTCTGGATCCGGGCGGGAAGCGGAGCTTCCGCACGCGCGAAGCGGGCCCGGAGGAACGCGTCGGGATCGGGCGGGGGCGCGCCGTACGGTCGCACCCAGCGGATCGGTGGCGGGTTCGGGATCCCTGCGCTGTGCTGCACCAGGTGACGGACCTGCACCGAATCGCGCGCCGACTCCGGGAGCACACCGGGCACGTACCGCTCGACGGGATCGTCGAGGCGGAGCATCCCGCGGTCGACCAGTTGCATCGCGGCGGTGGCCGTCGCGATCTTGGTCATGGAGAACCAGAGCAGGGGCGTGTCCACCGTCATCGCTCGACCGGTGGCCTCGTCGGCGGTCCCGACGCCGCTCGAGAAGGCGACGCCACCGTCGGCCACGACCGCCGCGGTGACCCCGGGCACGCGGCCCCCGGCCAGCGCGTCGCGGAGCGGGGCGTCGGGGACCGGCACGGCACACAGGATCGCCGACCGGCGATCCGCCGACAACCGGCGGGGACGTGTTGCCGTCACATAGACAAAGCGATATACTCGGGACGTGGACCCCGCGGAGCTGATCCGGAGCGTCCGTCGTCGCCGAGGTCTGACCCAGGCCGACCTCGCCCGCCGGGCGGGCACCTCGCAGCCGGTCGTGTCCGCCTACGAGCACGGTCGACGCGACCCGAGCTTCGGGACCCTCCGTCGTCTCGTCGAGGCGGGTGGGGAACGCCTGGTGATCGGTGCGCGACTCGCGACCGACGGTCCGCCCCCGGCGGCCGACCTCGAGGAACACGGGCGCCGACTGGTCGACGTGCTGCTCCTCGCCGACGCGATCCCGGTGCGGCGACGCTCACCGGTGCTGCGCGCGCCCCGCATCGTCTCGTCGTGACCGCGCGTTCGCGCTCGGTGCGATCGCTGCCCGAGCGTATCGTCGCCATCGACACCGCCCTCGCCGATGTTCCGCACGCGTTCGGTGGTGCACTCTCGCTCGCGTACTACGCCGAACCCCGCGCCACCGTCGACATCGACCTCAACCTGTTCGTGCCCGCCGACCGGTACGCCGAGGTGGCGGTGCCGCTCGTCCGGCTCGGGGTGGCCGCCGACGCACCCGATGCCGTGGCCGCGGCGCGACGCGACGGTCAGACCCGCGTGATGTGGGACGGCACTCCCATCGACATGTTCTTCGCCTACGACGCGTTCCACGACGCCGCGGCGGCCGACCGGCGCACGGTGCCGTTCGCGACCACCGTGATCCCGATCCTGGCTCCCGAGCACCTGGTCGTCTGCAAGGTGGTGTTCGACCGTCCGCGACTGGGTCGACATCGACGCCATGCTCGATGCCGACGTCGACCTCGACGCCGCCGAGGTGATGCGCTGGGTGGGCCG
The DNA here is from genome assembly GCA_963725775.1 of uncultured Actinomycetes bacterium. GTDB lineage: Bacteria > Actinomycetota > Acidimicrobiia > IMCC26256 > DASPTH01 > DASUAS01. The sequence continues at coordinate 2,386,029 of CAVRZT010000001.1, read as the reverse complement.
GATCGCGGGCGACCTCGATCCCCGGTACGAGCGGATCGCCGCACTCCTGACCCGTCGCTGACGCGGTGGTGCCGCGCCCGCCGACTCGACGGACGCGACACCACCGGCACCACGGGCAAAGGACGGATCACGAGGGCGGAGCGAAGAACTCCAGCGCGATGCCGTCAGGGTCGCGGAAGCTCACGCCCGAGCCGTACGCGGCGTCCTTGATGCGGCCCCGGGCAATGCCGAGCTCGTCGAGGCGGACGGCCCACTTCTCGAGCTCCTCGCGGTCGGCGCACCCGAAGGCGACGTGGTCGAGTCCGACCCGGTACTCGCTGAACCGCTCGGGCGGTGCCGCGGTGCCGTGTTGGTGGAGACCGATGAGGGTGCCGCCTCCGACCAGGAACACCGTGTGGTGCATGTCGGGATCGGTGTCCTCGTCGATCACCGGCTCGGCGTCGAAGAGCGCCTGGTACCACGGGACGCTGACCGACAGGTCGCGCACCGTGAGCGCGACGTGGGTGAGGGGGGGAAACGTCTGCATGACTGTGCCTTTCTCGTGCTGTCTTGGGGGGGGAATGCGTCGGGTGACGCGGTGACAGACTGAGTATCTGTGTGTCCCGGACAACGCGGAATGACTCCGACACCGCCAACCCGCGCCGCGACCCCAGACCTGCTGCAGACGGCGCTCGAGCAGCTCCGCCTCGAGGGTGCGATCTTCTTCCGGTCGGAGCTCACCGAGGGGTTCGCGTTCGAGTCGACACCCCAGGCGCTCGCCGACCAGCTGCATCCCGGTGCCGAGCGGATCATCCTGTTCCACATCGTGGCCCGGGGTTCGTGCTGGGTCGCCGGCGACGACGGCATCCGCCACTGGGCCGACGAGGGCGACGTGATCGTGGTGCCCTACGGCGACCACCACGTGATCGGAGGCGCCTCGCCGTCGGAGTGCGTCCCCATCACCGCGCTGCTCGACCCACTTCCGTGGGACGACCTGCCGACCATCCGACTCGGCGGTGGCGGCGATCGCGTAGACCTCGTCTGCGGCTACCTCCACTCCGAGGACCCGCTGTTCGATCCCGCGCTGGCCGTGTTCCCTCTGGTCTTCGTCGTCCTACTCCCCGACGCGGCCGCAGCCCGTTGGGTGCAGGCGAGCGTCGCCTACTCGTTGGAGGAGAACGCGCCGTCGAGCGTCAGCGCGAGTGCGATCACGACACGGCTCCCCGAGCTGGTGCTCATCGAGGTCCTGCGCGTGCACCTGGCCGGCGCACCGGCCGCCGACCACGGGTTGCTCGCCGCGCTCGCGGATCCGGTGCTCGCACCCGCGCTCTCGCTGCTGCACGGGGCGCCCGACCGCAAGTGGACCGTCGCCGATCTGGCGTCGGCCGCGCTGACGTCACGCTCCCTGCTCGACGAGCGGTTCCGGACCGTGCTCGGACGGTCGCCGATCCGCTACCTCACCGAATGGCGCATGCACCTCGCCGAGGATCTGCTCGCCAACACCGAGAGCGGTGTCGCGACGGTCGCGCGGCGCGTGGGCTACGAATCGGAGGAGGCGTTCAGCCGCGCGTTCAAGCGTGCGCACGGCCAGTCGCCCAGCCACTGGCGCATCGAGCGCGCGCGCGTCAGTGGGCGAGGTCGGTGAGGACGGCGCGGCCGAGGTACTTGCTGGCCTCGAGCTCGTCGAAGATGTCGCCGAGCTCCGACAACGGCCCGGTGCGCGACACGTGGCTCTTCACCTTGCCCGCCGCGGCGAGGTCGATGAGCTCGCGCATGTCCTGCACCGTGCCGACCGCGGAATAGATCACCGTCGCGTCCTTGGCGAAGAGCTCGAAGGGATTGAACTCGATGTTCCCCTCGCTCGTGGCCGGGAGCCCGACGGCGACGAACAGCCCGTGGAGACCGAGGAGGTCGAACCCGAGGCGGAATCCCGCCATGCGGGCCGAGAACACGAGGCTGGCATCGACACCTCCCAGCTCCGCGCGCACGACGTCGAGCGCCTCAGTGGCGTCGAGCGCCATCTCCGCGCCGAGCGACTTCACGAAATCGAGACGGTCGGCGCCGATGTCGATGCCGATGACCCGGTAGCCGAACGCGCTCGCGATCTGGACCGCGTAGTGACCGAGACCACCCGCGGCGCCGACGATCGCGATGGGCCGCCCGGGGAGCACGTGGTGGGCGAGGAGCTTCTTGACCGCGCCGTACGCGGTGAGGCCACCGCAGGCGAGGGGTGCCTCGTGGTCGCCCAGGCTGTCGGGGATCTTCACGAGCCCGCGGGCCCACACCGCGAAGTGCTCGGCGAACGTGCCCATGACGTGCTTGGTCTCGACGCAGAGGCGGGTCTGCCCACTCAGGCAGTAGCGGCACGCGCCGCACCAGTAGCCGCCGCCGGCGCCGCCGAGCCCGAGGATCACGCGGTCACCCACCGACACGAACCGTTCGGCACCCGGTCCGAGCGCTTCCACGATGCCGATGGCCTCGTGACCGATCTCGCCGCTGCCGGGCACGCCGAACCAGTCGCCGCGGGCGAGGTGGAGGTCGGAGTGGCACACCCCGGAGGCGCTGATGCGGACCAGAGCCTCCTCGACGCCGGGCTCGGGGATCGGGAGCTCTTGGATCTGCAGGGTGCCGTTCTCGAGCCGGGCTGCCTTCACGTCGACGCCTCTCTCTTGCCGGGTGGGTCAGACTGCGATCATGCCACCGCGCGGGTGGGCGCCGCTCAGCTGCCGACGGGGCCGACCGCCGCGATCTCGTACTGCTGGATCTCGACCGACAGGACCGGCACCGCGTCGTGATCCTCGGGCTGCGGCCCGCGAAGCCGGGCCAGGTGGGGCGCGAGGTGCTCCTTGCTCTCCCACCGTTCGTACAGGTACACGCGGCCGGGTTCCACCGGATCGGCGCTGAGCACGTACTCGATGCAACCGGCTTCGGCCCGCGACTCACGCATGGCGGCATCCTTCCCGGCGAGGAACTCGTCGCGGCGGGCCGGCTCGACCTCGAATCTCCCTGCGATGATCAACATGCGTGCAATCTGGCACATCCACGCCGTGGGTGTTGCGCTCCGGTCCGGGCACGGCAATCCTTGGAGCCGCCGAGCGAGGGAGGGAGTGCCCGTGGCCCCGAGCCGGTACGACGTCATCGTGGTCGGCGCCCGCTGCGCGGGCTCGCCGACCGCGATGCTGCTCGCCCGGCCGGGCTACCGGGTCCTCGTCGTCGACCGCGCGACCTTCCCGAGCGACACCCTCTCGACGCACCTGCTGCATCCCCCGGGCGCCGCCGCCCTGGACCGGTGGGGCCTGCTCGACCGGCTGCAGCGCGACCGGCTGCCCGCCGATCGACACCTACACCTTCGACTTCGGCCCGTTCACGATGTCGGGCGCGCCGGGCACGCCGGATGCGCCGGTCGCCTACTGCCCGCGACGGACGGTGCTCGACAAGCTGCTCGTCGACGCGCGGCCGAGAGCGGCGCCGAGGTTCGCGAGGGGTTCACCGTCGACGAGGTGCTCGTCGACGACGGCCGCGTCGTCGGCGTTGCGCGGGCACGCGCAGGGCGGTGGCGCCGCGGTCGAGCACGCCGCCGTGGTCGTCGGCGCCGACGGTCGGTTCTCACTGGTGGCGAAGACGGTGCGTGCCCGAGCAGTACCACGAGAAGGACCCGATCCTCTGCGGCTACTACTCCTACTGGAGCGGGCTCCCGATGCACGGCCGCTTCGAGGTGTACCGCGCGACCCGGAACGCGGGCTGGGCGGTGGCGCCGACCCACGACGACCTGACGCTCGTCGTCGCCGGCTGGCCGTACCGCGAGTTCGCCGACGAACAAGAAGGACGTCGAGGGGAACTACCTGCGCATGTTCGATCTCGCACCCGACTTCGCCGAACGCATCCGCGGCGCGAAGCGGGAGGCGCGGATCTCCGGCACGGCGGTGGCGAACTACTTCCGCAAGCCGTACGGACCGGGTTGGGCGCTCGTCGGCGACGCCGGCTACAACAAGGACTTCATCACCGCGCAGGGCATCAGCGATGCCTTCCGTGACGCGGAGCTGTGCGCGACCGCCCTCGACGCGGCGCTGTCCGGCACCCGTCCGTTCGACGAAGCGATGGGGGAGTACCAGGCCACGCGCGACGCGCACGTGCTGCCCATGTTCGAGTTCACGTGCCAGTTGGCGACCCTCGACCCGCCACCGCCCGAGATGCAGCAGCTCCTCGGCGCGATGCACGGCAACCAGGACGCGATGGACGGATTCGCCCGCGTCAACTCCGGGGTGACGTCACCCGCCGAGTTCTTCTCCGAGGCCAGCATCCAGCAGATCTTCGCCAAGGCGGAGTAGCTCACGGTCGCAGTGCCACCTCGACCTCGATCTCGACCGCACCGCCCCGGGGGAGCGCAGCGACACCCACGGCCGAGCGCGAATGGCGCCCGGCCTCTCCGAACACGTCGTGCAGCAGCCGGCTGGCGCCGTCGACCACCGCGGGTTGGGCGACGAATCCCGGCGCCGAGGCGACGAACCCGAGCACGGTCAGCACCCGCTCGATGCGGTCGAGGTCGCCCAGCTCCATCTCCAGCACCGCGAGCGCGTTGAGCGCGCACCACCGTGCGGCATCGGCGCCCTGCTCGACGGTGACGTCGGCGCCGAGCACCCCGGGGTGCACCAACTGACCGTCGTGGTCGCGGGGGAGCTGCCCGGACGTCCGGGCCCGCCCGCCGTGCACCGCCACCGCGTCGAGCGGCTCGTGGGGCGGATAGGGGCCGGGGAGGACGAGGCCCAGCTCGTCGAGGCGAAACCGGATCGAATTCGGCACCGCTCAGCCCATCGCGGTCATGCCGCCGTCGACGGTGATCACCGCACCGTTCACGAACGACGCCTCCACCGCGCTCAAGGCGACGATCATGTGCGCGATCTCCTCGGGCGTGCCGTAGCGGCCGACGGGAATGTTGCGCCGAGCGTAGGTGTCGCGGTCGGCCGCTGAGATCTGCTCGGTCATGCCCGTGAGCGTCGCGCCGGGACACACCGCGTTGGCCGTCACTCCCTGCCGCCCATAGTCGACCGCGAGGGAACGGGTGAAGCCGATCAACCCGTGCTTCGCCACGGTGTAGGGCGACGTGCGCCGTGCCGCGACGAGGCCCTCGGTCGACGCCACGTTGACGATCCGGCCCGCGTCGCTCGCCAGCAGGTCGGCGAGACATGCCCGCACCACGTGCATCGCCCCGGTGAGGTTCACCGCGAGCGATCGCTCCCACTCGTCGAGGTACGCGTCGTCGGCGAGGGTGCCGCCGGCCGGAATGCCCGCGGCGTTGACGACGATGTCGATCGCGCCCAGCTCGTCGTGCACGTGTACGACCGCGTCGGCGACCGCGTCGGGATCGCACACGTCGACCGGGGGTTCGCCGGCTCGGTCGAACCCGGCCACGAGCACACCACGTGCCCGGAGGAGGTCGGCAGTGGCCCGGCCGATCCCGCTCACCGACCCCGTCACGATGGCGACCCGCGGCATGTGTATACAGTATTCGCACCGCACGGCTGGGTCGGGGCGAAGAGGGGGAACCATGTCCAGGATCCGGCAGACGCTCGTCGCCACGGTGACCGTCCTTGCCCTGGTCGCGCTCGGCGCGACCGCGGCGACGGGGCAGTCGAGCAGCGAGAAGCCCAAGGCGACCGAGATCGGTGTCACCGCGACCGAGATCCACATCGCGATCATCGCCGACGTCGACAACCCGTTCGCGCCCGGACTCTTCAAGGGCGCGGTCGACGGCGTGAAGGGCGCGGCCAAGTACCTCAACAGCAAGGCGGGCGGGGGCGGCGTCGCGGGCCGCAAGCTGGTCGTCGACTTCATCGACTCGCACCTCAATGCCAACGACGCGCGTAACGGCGTCATCACCGCCTGCGGGGACGACTTCGCGATGGTCGGCACGTTCGTGTTGTTCCTCAGCAACGTCGACGACGAGGTCAACTGCAAGGATCAGGCCGGCGCCGCGACCGGGCTTCCCGACCTCGCCAGCGTGGCCACCGGTGTCCCGCAGGCCTGCTCGCCGGTGGCCTTCCCCGTCAGTCCGGCGCAGCTCGTGTGCAGCACGAAGGATCGCAATCCCCAGACCTACAACGGCAACCAATTCGAGGCGAAGTACCTGCTGAAGACGCACAAGAACGATCTGCACGGTCCGATGATCTTCGGCAACGACACCAAGGATGCCGCGCGCGGCGGTCAGGTGCTCATCAACACCGAGATCAAGGCGGGCATCACGTCGGACCAGACGCTGGGCCTTTCCGGCCGTGACCCGCAGAGCGCGTACACGCCGGTCGTCAACAAGATGAAGATCGACGGTTCCAACTACGCGTACAACGCGTCGTCGGCGCAGAGCTCGATCCTGCTGCGCAGCGAGGCCCAGCTGCAGGGTCTCGACACCGAGAACATCGCGTTCGTGTGCACGATCGCCTGCTACGACAAGGCGGTCAAGGAACAAGCCGACGTCATGGAGGGTCAGTACGTTCCGCTCACGTTCCTGCCCTTCGAGGAAGCGTCGACCAACAAGACCCTCGCCGCGTTCCTCAAGTACGTCGGGAAGGACAAGGCCAACGGCTTCGCGACCTACGGCTGGACCGCGACCCTGGGCGTTCAAGCAGGCGGTCGACGCGATCGTCAAGAAGGACGGGATCAACGGTCTCACCCGGGCGAACCTGCTCAGCACGGGGATCGACGTGCTCACCAGCTTTGACGCCGGCGGCATGATCGGCAACGTCGACATCAAGAACAAGGTGCCGACGACGTGCTCGATGATCACGCAGCTGCAGAAGGGCAAGTTCGTGCGCCTGGCCCCGAAGCGCAAGGGCACGTTCGACTGCAGGAAGTCGAACGCGGTGCAGATCCAGGCGAACCTGATCGGAAGTTGACGCCGATCAGGTGCCGCCGAACTTGCCCGACGTGAACGTGGCGGCGCGCTTGTTGAGGAACGCGTCGAGCGCTTCGCGGTGGTCGGCGGTCTCGATGCTGATCGCCTCGAACGCGACCGACAGGTCGTAGAGCTGCGAGACGCGCATCTCGAGCTCCTTGTTCACGAGCCGCTTGTTGAACCGGATCGCCACCGCGGGGCCCTCGGCCAGCCGGGTCGCCATGGCCATGGCGTCGTCCATGAGCGTGTCGACCGGCACGACGTGGTTGACCAGCCCGAGCCGGTCGGCGTCCTGCGCGGTGACGAGATCGCCGGTCATCAGGTACTCCTTGGCCCGGTTCGGGCCCATGAGCAGCGGCCACAACACGGCACCGCCGTCGCCCGCGACCATCGCCGCGCGCACGTGCGGGTCGGCGATCCGCGCGTGGTCGGCCATGTAGACGACGTCGCAGAACAACGAGATGGTGGCGCCGATGCCGATGGCGTCGCCGTTGATCGCGGAGATCATGGGCACCCGCACCGCCAGGATGTTGCGGGCCATGCCCACCGACTCGATCAGCAGGCCCGGGTGGCCGTCGGGGTAGCTGACGTTGTCCTCCATGGCGTTGAAGTCGGCGCCGACGCAGAAGTACTTGCCCGCGCCGGTGAGCACGACCGCGTTGAGCTCGTCGTCGTCGACGATCTTCCCGTAGAGCTGCTTGAGCTCGAGGTGCATCACCGGGTCGAGCGCGTTCCGGTGCTCGGGACGGTTCAGCGTGGCGACGAGCACACCGCGTCGTGCAGCTCGGTGGTGATGGTCGAGAGTCCGTAACGATCGCTCATGGTTCCTCTCCTGAGGACTGGTGGGCAGTCGAGAGTGGCGGCCATCGCGTCGAGCTCCGTCGACGAGGGCGTCGGAGAGCGGGATGCCGTGCTCGAGCCGGTGCGCGCGGCGCTCGGCTTCGAGCTCGCCGGGCACGAGGATGCGCTCGGCCCCGGGCGCGAGCTCGGAGGCGTGGACGTCATCGACGAGCTGGTCGACGTGGGCGCGGAACTCGTCGATCGGGCAGGAACCGTTCGACGTCGAGCGCGATGAAGGTCGCGCCCTTGGTGACGCGGTCCCAGCCGGTGAGCTCCGACTCGCTGTGCTCGGCTGCGCCGAAGCTGCTGTCGGCGAGCAGGCCGCCCATGATCTCGACCAGGAGGCCGATGCCGAAGCCCTTGTGACCCGCCGAACCACTGCAGTTGCGAGATCGACGCCGCCTGCGGATCGGTCGTGGGGTAGCCGTGCTCGTCGTTCGCCCATCCCTCGGGGATGGTCGCGTCGCCGCGCTTGCGGGCCAGGAGGATCTTGTTCCCCGCCGCCGCGGTGGTGGCGATGTCGTAGACGACGTCGGGGTGCCGGCCGGCGGGCACCGCGTACGAGAACGGGTTGGTCGAGAACAGGCTCGTGGTGCCACCGAACGGGCGGCACGATCATGGCGCCGTTCTGGAACGCCATCGCGAAGCACCCGGCGGCGGACGCCCGCATCGTGTAGTAGGCGAGGGCACCGAGATGGGTGAGCTCGCGGACGGAGACGGTCGCCACGCCGTGGGCGCGAGCGCGCTCGATCGCGAGGTCCACCGCGGCGACGCCGGCGATCTGCCCGAACCCGAACCCGCCGTCGAGGCGGCACGGTGGAGCCGCGGTCGTCGAGCGTGGTCACCTCGGTCACGGGTCTGATGTGGCCGCCGCGCACCCGGCCGTCGTAGAGCGCCATCAGGTGCGAGCCGTGCGAGTCGACGCCGCGGAGGTCGGCCTCGACCAGGTTGTCGGCGACGAGCGCGGCCTGGGAGCCGGGCACGCCGAGCGCGCCGAGCAGTCGTTCGAGGTGGGCGCGCAGGTCCGCCTCGGTGACGACGGTCGTCGCCGCCGGATCGAGGGTGGTCACGACGGGAGCGGACCGCTGCCGTCGCCGAGGCCCTCGAGACCGAGGAAGCGGATGGCGTTGCCGCGCACGATCTTGTGCACCGTGTCGGCGTCGAGCTGACCGAAGAGCTCCTTGGCGACCTGGTGCGTGTTCGGCCACGTGCTGTCCTGATGCGGGTAGTCGGTCTCGAACGCGATGTTGTCGCGACCGACGCGGTCGAGGTTCTCGACGCCGACGCCGTCCTTGAAGAAGCAGCTCACGACCTGGCGGTAGTAGTACTGCGACGGTGGTTCGCTGACGTTGCGCTGGCTCTCACTCCAGCCGCGGTGCACGTCCCAGACGTCGTCGACCCGCTCCAGCACGTAGGGGATCCAGCCGATCTGGGCCTCGGCGTAGAGGAGCTTCAGGTCGGGGAAGCGCACGAGCACGCCGGAGAACAGGAAGTCGATGAGCGAGAGCGCGCTGTTCGCGAACATGTTCACGGCCTGCACCGCGTCGGGCGCGTCCTCCGACGAGTTGATCGTCTTCGTGCCCGAGCCGATGTGCATCGCGACGACGGTGGCGGTCTCTGCGCACGCGGCGAAGAACGGGTCCCAGTAGCCCGAGTGGATGCTGGGCAGCCCGAGCCACGGCGGAAGCTCCGAGAAGGCCACCGCTTTCACACCCCTCGCCGCGTTGCGTCGCACCTCGGCGGCGGCGAGCTCGGCGTCCCAGAGCGGGACCAGGCACAGGGGGATCAGGCGGCCGTTGCTGCCTGCACACCATTCCTCGACCTGCCAGTCGTTGTACGCCTCGACGCACAGGCGGGCGAGCTCCTTGTCGTTCGCCTTCAGGAAGATCTGTCCGCAGAACCGCGGGTAGTTCGGGAAGGCGAGCGACGCCTCGACGTGGTTCATCGTCATGTCGTCGATGCGCGCCTTCGGTTGCCAACACCCCGGGCGCATCTGGTCGAAGGTGATGCCGTCGAAGCCGATCTCCTCGGCGGGGTAGCCCGCCGCGGCGATGAGGCGCTTCACCGAGTACTGCTGGTCCTCGTAGAACCACCAGGCGACATCGGGACCGTCGGTCCCCGGCGCCTCGCGGTAGCCGCCGCCGTCGAGGATGGGCGTCCCGGCCGGTGCCATCACGACGTGGGGGCCGATGTCGCGGTACTTCGCCGGGAGCCGCTTCGTCCAGACGTCGGGTGGTTCCACGACGTGGTCGTCGAGGCTGACGATCCAGGGGATGTCGGTCATCGTGGGGTACCTCCTGCGATCGTGGTGCGGTGCAGTGAGCGTTCCTGCCCGGCGGTGTCGCCGACCACCGCGTGCTGCACGCAGCGGTTGTCCCAGATCAGGAGGTCGCCCTCCTGCCACCGGTGCCGCCACGTGTACTCGAAGCGGGCGAACTGAGCGTACAGATGGTCGAGCAGCGGCTGGCTGTCGTCGATGGACCAGCCGTCGAAGTGGCGCGTGTAGTTGTCGTTGACGAACAGCGCGCGCCGGCCGGTCTCCGGGTGCGTGCACACCACCGGATGCGAGTTGATGATCTCGTCGTCGGGCATGCCGCTGTCGATCGCGAGCTGCGTCGCGTAGTGCACGGCCCGGAGCCCATCGAGCGTCTCGCGGAGACCAGGGGACAGACCCTCGTAGGCGAGGTAGCCGTTCGAGAACATGGTGTCGCCGCCGTATTCGGGGATCACGCGCGCGAGGAGCAGGCTGATCGACGGCGGCTGCTTCGCGTACGTGAAGTCGGCGTGCCACGTGACGGTGATCGGGTTCGGGTCGTACACCCGCATGATCTCGGGATGTCCCTCGATCGGCGGCACGTACGGGTGGGGCTCGATGGGGCCCCACCGGGCCGAGAACGCGACCTGCTCGTCGGGCGTGACGTGCGCCTGCCCGCGCACGCAGATCACGAGGTGCTCGAGCAACGCGTCGCGCAGCTCCTTGTAGGCGGTGTCGTCGACCGACGCGAGGTCGACGCCGGTGACGATCGCGCCCAGGGCGCCGGCCTGGCGGGTGATCTCCATCACACCTCCATCATGACGGTCGATTCCGTTCCGGCGTCCCGGCCATCCGGCCACGCCTCCACTGCATCTCCATCACGATGGTCGATTCCGTTCCGGCGTCCCGGCCATCCGGCCACGCCTCCACTGCATCTCCATCACGATGGTCGATTCCGTTCCGGCGTCCCGGCCATCCGGCCACGCCTCCACTGCATCTCCATCACGATGGTCGATTCCGTTCCGGCGTCCCGGCCATCCGGCCACGCCTCCACTGCATCTCCATCAGAACGGCGACGGTAGACGATCCATCGGCAGCACGATCACCGACGGGCGGGTGTTGCCGAGCGCGTCGCGCAGCGCCGGGCCGACGTCGTCGCCCTTCGCCAACTGCACCGCATCGGCGCCGAACGACTCGGCGAACTTCACGAAGTCGGGATTGCGCAGCTCGGTGCCGAGCTCGCGACCGTGGAACCGCTCGCGTTGATCGCGGTTGGAGTTGCCGTACGCGCCGTCGTCGTAGACCACGGTGATGGTGTTGATGCCGTACTGCATCGCGGTGGCGAGCTCGGTGGCGGCGAACAGGAACCCGCCGTCGCCGGTTGCACACACGACCGGTACGTCGGGACGGGCGACCTTCACGCCCAGCGCGGCGGGGAAGCCCCACCCGAGCGTCCCCATGTAGGAGGTCGACAGGTAGGTGCGCGGTCCGTACGCCGGGTAGAGCATGTGGCTCATGTACCCGATCGTGGTGGTGCAGGGCACGAGCACACCGTCGTCGGGGATCGCGGCGCGGAGCTGGTCGACCATGAGGCCCTGCGGGCCCACGGCGCGGAGGTCTTCCTCGACCTGCTTGCGGAACGCCTGCACCTCGTCGGCACGACTCGGTGCGGGATCACGCAGTCGCTGCAGCGCGTCGAGCAGGAGCTCGAGCGTGGGCGCGGCGTCGCCGACGACGGGGATCGGGTTCGCGAAGTGGCGCCCGATCTCCGCAACGTCGACGTCGAGGTGCACGACGGTCTTCTCCGCGGCGAGCTTGTTGCCGAGGAAATGGGTACCGACGGCCAGGATCACGTCGGCGTCGTCGAGCAGCGGCTGCATCCGGCGGTTGACCCAGATCGAACCCGCGGCGAGCGGGTGGCGGTCGTCGATCGCGCCCTTGCCCTGGCGCGTCGTGACCACCGGCGCCTGGAGGTGTTCGGCCACCGCCGTGAGCGCGGGGGTCGCGTTGCCGAGGACGACACCGCCGCCGGCCCAGATCAACGGTCGTTCCGCACCGGCCAGCGCGCGCGCGGCAGCGGCGATCTGCTCGGGGTCGGCGGCGACGCGCACGTCGTCGGCCGGGTCGAGCAGCGTGATCTCGGCTGCTTCGGAGAACGCCTCGGGCGGCATCTCGATCTCGACCGGCTGCCGACGGCCGCGCTGCACGCGCACGAACGCCTCGTGCACGGTGCCGGGGATCTCGTCGGCGGTGAGCGCACGCCGCTGCCACGACGTGATGGGGCGCACGAGGTCGAGCTGGTCGTCGATCTCGTGCAGCAACCCGAGGCCCTTGCCGATCCCGTCACGGTTGATCTGGCCGGCGATCAGCACCACCGGCGACGAGGCCGCGAACGCGGTGGCGAGCCCCGCCCCGGCGTTGTAGACCCCGACGCCGGGCACGACGAACGCCACCCCGGGGCGACCGCCGCCGCGGGCGTAGCCGTCGGCCAGGTAGGTGGTGCCCTGCTCGTGCCGCGTGGTGATGAACCGGATGGACGGTTCGTCGTAGAGGGCGTCGAGCGCGTGCATGGTCTGGTCGCCGGGGAGGCCGAACACGTGCTCCACGCCTTCGCGCACGAGCTGGCGGGCGAGGGCCTGGCCCCCGGTCATCGTTTCGGCCGTCATCGATCGACTTCCTCCGCGCCCGCCCGGTACGGACGCCCTTCGAAGATGTATACGTTATCCAAAACTGCGACCGGGGGCAGCACCGGGATCACGGCGCCGGGCGGGGTGGTGGGCGCGGCAGGTCCGACTCTCGGCGCAGGCCGATCACGCGCCGGGCGATCCGCCATCCGTCGGGCGTGCGCACCGCGACGTCGTCGTACGTGCCGCTTCCGCAGAGGCCACCGGCGAGGAGCGAGAGCACCTTGCTCCGCACCCGGACGGTGCCGTCGGGATCGGTGGTGACGACGGCGGTTGTCACGTGGTGTGCGACGGGGTGGCGGGCGCCGACGTAGGACTCGATCACCGGGCGGAGGCCTCGCAGCGGCGGGTTGCCGAACGCCGAGGTGTCGAACTCGATGTCGGGCGTGAAGATCTCGGACAACCGCTCGAAGTCGGCGTCGTCGACGATGTGCGCGTACTCGTGCACGAGCTGGTACAGGGCGATCGTGTCCTCGGCGGAGAGTCCGCTCGCGGTCATGTTGGATACATTATGAGATCCGGACGACGGGGGAGTCGACATGGAACTGGGCCTCAATCTCGTCATGGTGAGGCCCACGGACATGCCGGCGATCGCCGCCCGCGCCGAGGAAGTCGGCTACGGCTCGGTGTTCGTGCCCGACCACGTCGTCTTCCCGGTGCGAGTGGAGAGTCCCTACCCGTACACCCCCGACGGGTCGTTCCCGTTCGCCCTCGACACCCCGCTGTACGACCCGTGGGTGATCCTGAGCACCATCGCCGCGGCGACGTCGACGATCAAGCTCGGCACCGGGGTCTACGTGCTCCCTCTGCGCCACCCGTTCGTCACCGCGCGTGCGGTGACCTCGGTCGACGTCCTGTCCGGCGGGCGCGCCGTCCTGGGTGTCGGCGCCGGATGGTTGGCGGAGGAGTTCACCGCGCTCGGACTCGACCCCCGGCGACGGTTCTCGCGGATGGAGGAGTGCATCGAGGTGCTGCGCGCCCTCTGGACCGAGCAGGAACCGTCGTACCACGGGCGTCATTTCGAGTTCGAGCCGGTCCACTTCGCGCCGCGACCGGCCAGCACGCCTCACCCGCCGATCATCCTCGGCGGCGACTCCGACCACGCGCTCGCGCGGGCCGCACGCTTCGGCGACGGTTGGATGTCGGGTGGGGTCTCCACCGATGTCGCCGAGATCGAGGAGCGCGTGAAGGCCGTCCGGGAGCTGCGCCGCGACCTCGGCGCGACCGACGCGTTCGAGATCACCATCCTGTTCCCGCGCCCGACGCCCGACGACCTCGCCCGACTCGACGACGCGGGTGTCGACCGCGTCGTCGTGATGCCGTGGAACCGGGGGCGGGACGCGATCCCCGCGCTCGAGGCCTTCGGGGAGACGGCCATCGGGAGCGCATGAACCGGTGAGCGAGCGCGAGCACTACCCGGCGACGCACGCCGCGCGCGACGGCGAGAAGCCGGCGGTGATCATGGGGCCGAGCGGCGCGACGCTCACGTACGCGCAGCTCGACGTGCGGTCGAACCAGCTCGCACAGCTCTTCCGCGCTGCCGGGCTGCGCGCCGGCGATCACGTGGCGATCTTCCTCGAGAACGAGCTCGCCTACCTCGAGGTCGTGTGGGCGGCGCAGCGGTCCGGCCTCTACTACACGCCGATCAGCTCGTTGCTCACGCGTCCCGAGCTCGACTACGTGGTCGACGACTGCGGCGCGGTCGCGCTGGTCGCGTCGGCGAGCTTGTCCGCGGCGGCCGGGATCGGCGACCGCTTGCCCCGGGTGCGCGTGCGTCTCGCCGTGAGCAGAGCCCTCGACGGCTTCACCTCGTACGAGGAGTCCCGCGACCGTGCGCCGGCGGTTCCGGTGGAACCGGAAGTCGCCGGGAGCGAGATGTTCTACTCGTCGGGCACGACCGGCCGTCCCAAGGGGGTGCGCAAGCCGCTCACCCTCGAACCGGCGTGGACCGTGCCCGGGTACTTCGCGACCTACCGCGACCTGTACGGGTTCGACACCGACACCGTGTGGCTCTCGTCCGGCCCGCTGTACCACGCGGGTCCCCTCTACGGCTGCCTGGCGACGCACCGCGCCGGCGGCACGATCGTCGTGATGGAGCGGTTCGATCCCGAGGCGGCGCTGCAGCTCGTCGAGCGACACCGCGTCACGCACGCCCAGTGGGTGCCCACGATGTTCAGCCGCATGCTGAAGCTCCCGCCCGACGTGCGCGAGCGGTACGACCTCTCGAGCATGGTCTTCGGCGTCCACGGCGCCGCGCCCTGCCCGGTGGCGGTGAAGGAAGCGATGCTCGAGTGGTGGGGCCCGATCCTGTACGAGTTCTACGCGGGTACCGAGGGCAACGGCATGACCCTCATCTCCGCGCCCGAGTGGCGGGAACGACCGGGATCGGTCGGCAAGGCCGTCCTGGGTGTCGCGCACATTGTCGACGACGACGGCCAGGAGCTCGGACCGGGTGAGGTCGGCACGGTGTGGTTCTCCGACGGGTTCCCGTTCGAGTACCACGACGATCCCGAGAAGACGCGCGAAGCGTACGACGAGCGCGGATGGTCGACGCTCGGCGACGTCGGCTACCTCGACGACGAGGGCTACCTCTTTCTCACCGACCGCAAGGCGTTCATGATCATCGCGGGTGGTGTCAACGTCTATCCCCGCGAGATCGAGGACCTGCTCGTGGTGCACCCGCAGGTCGCCGATGTCGCGGTGATCGGTGTGCCGAACGACGATCTCGGCGAAGAGGTGAAGGCGTTGGTGCAGCCGGCCGACGGTGTCGTGCCGTCTCCGGAACTGGAGGCGACGCTGCTGGCGTGGTGCCGCGAACGCCTCGCGCGTGTGAAGGTGCCGCGGTCGATCGACTTCGTCGTCGAGCTGCCCCGTCTCCCCACCGGCAAGATCCAGAAGCACAAGCTGCGCGAGCCGTACTGGGAGGGCCACGAGTCGCGCCTCGTGTAATGCGTCTACATTGCGCCGAGCGACAGATGCCCCGGTCGGGCATTGGGAGGAGAGCCATGAGCACTGGCGACGACACCGCCCAATCGCCCAGCTTCTTCCTGGGCATCGTCCAGAAGATCACCATGACGAAAACGGGTTCGTGGATCTACGGGCGCGTCGTGCCACCGATCGATCGTGTCCTCATGGTGAAGACCAAGGGGAAGATGTCGTTGAGTCCCGGCGACACCGGGGGCACCGGTGGTCTCGCGCTGCTCACCACGACCGGCGCGAAGAGCGGCAAGCAGCGCCACACCCCGCTCGGATACGCGCGCGACGGCGATGCCATCGTCATCATCGCGTCGAACGCGGCCCACGAGCGAAACCCTTCCGTGGTACTTCAACATCAAGGCCAACCCCGAGGTGATGCTCACGCTCCGAGGCGGGCATCAGGGCGACTACCGCGCCGAGGAGGTGCCGCAGGGGGACGAACGCGAGCGACTGTGGAAGGTCGCGTGCGAGATGTATCCCGGTTTCGTGGACTACCAGACTCGTGCCGACCGGTTGATCCCGCTCATCCACTGCACTCCCGCGGTGAAGTGATCGAGCCGTATCACACCGGCATCATCGTCGACGACGTCGCGACGGCCATCCCGATCTGGGAAGCCGCAACCGGCGTGCCGTGGGGATCGACCTCTGCGGGTCCGCTGACGGTGCGCACGCCGGCGAGCGGCGACACCGTGACGCACCAGGTCGAGCTCGCGTACTCCAGCGACCTGCGTCTGGAGCTCGTCAAGCTGCTGCCGGGCACGTGTTGGACCGTGAACGGGGGAACCGGGGTGCACCACACGGGCTCTTGGTCGGAGGACCTCGAGTCCGACGCGGCGCGTCTCGAAGCGCAGGGCTGGCCGATCGTCGCGCACGGCGTCGACGACGACGGCGCGATGGCCATCTTCTCCTACCACCAGGTTCCCGGCATCGGGCTGTTGGAACTGGTGAGCAGCACTCAGCGGGAGATGCTCGAGATGATCGCGCGCGCTCCTCGCTAACCCGCGGACACTGCGTCGCGGTACGGCTTCAGCAACAGGCGCGACACGGTGGCGATGTGGGTCTCGTCGGGTCCGTCCCAGATCCGACCGAGGCGCGCCTCCTTGTAGAAGCGCTCGAGCGGCAGGTCGCCGGTGACCCCCATGCCGCCGTGCACCTGGATGGCGCGGTCGACCGCGTTGTGGAACATCCGCGCGGTGAGCACCTTGATCATGCCGATCTCGACGCGTGCGGGATCGCCCCGGTCCATCTGCTCGGCGGCGTCGAGCGCGATGTGGCGGCAGGCCCGGATCTCGGCCGCAGTCTCGAACACCATCTGCTGGATCAGCTGCTTGTCGGCCAGCGGACCGCCGAACGCGACGCGGCGCACGGCGCGGTCGCACATGAGGTCGTAGGCGCGCTCGGCGCGCCCGAGGAACCGCATCGCGTGGAACACGCGTCCGGGCCCCAGGCGCTTCTGGCCGAGCAGGAAGCCCTGGCCACGCGCACCGAGGAGGTTGTTCGCCGGCACTCGCACGTTGTCGTACTCGACCTCACAGTGGTCACCCTCGATCTCGCCGAACACCGGAACCGCGCGGACGATGTTGTAGCCCGGCGTGTCGGTGGGGACGATGATGGCGGAGAACGCGAGGTGCGGTCGCTCGGCGTCGACCTCGGTGCGGGCGATGACCGTCGTGTACTTCGCGTAGTGCGCCAGGCTGGTGAACCACTTCCGCCCGTTGATGACCCACTCGTCGCCGTCGAGCACCGCGGTCGTCTGCAACTGGGTCGCGTCGGACGACGCGACCGCCGGCTCGGTCATCCCGAAGCTCTGGATGATGTCGCCGTCGACCAACGGGCCGAGGTAGCGGTCACGCCACTCGGGAGATGCGTACTCGTTCAACATCAACGAGTCCTGGAGCGTGCCGGTGCCGAAGACCCACACCGCCGGCTCCGACAGCCCGATGACCTCGTTGACGTACACGTAGTCCATGAACGGCATGCCGCCGCCGCCCACGTCCTTCGGGTGACCGATCGCCCACAAGCCCTCGGCCTTCGCCTGGGCGCGCAGCTCGGCCATCAGCGCGGCGCCGGGATCGCCGTCGACCCACCACGAGTACATCTCCTGCTCGCGCGGGATGATGCGCTCCTGCACGAAGTCGTAGAAGCGGTCGCGAATGGGCCGGACGTGCTCGGGGACGGCGAGGTCCATGGGTCAGCTCGCTCTCACCAGTCGATGGTCACGGGAAGGGTGTGCGGTCCGCGCAGCGACCCGCCGCGGGGCGCGCCGCGTCGACGTCGTCGAGCGAGAGGCGTCGCGTGCGTTCGAGGACGACGTCGAGCGCGACGCGCATCTCCTGCCGACCGAGCCACACGCCGAGGCAGAAGTGCTCGCCGAGCCCGAAGGTGAGCATCTCCTGAGGCTTGCGGTCGACGTCGAAGCGATCGGGATCGGGGAACATCGCCGGATCCCGGTTCGCGGCGGCGAACGAGTACACCATCGGCGCGTCGGGTGGGAGCTCGACGCCGTGGAACACCGCGCCGTCGGCGCACGCCTGGCGGGGCAGGTTGCCGACCGACGGCTCCCAGCGGAGCGCCTCCTCCACCGCCCAGTGGCGCGCCTCGCGGTCGTCGCGCACGCGGGCCATGAGCTCAGGCCGTTCCAGCAACGCGAAGAACAGGTTGCCGATCGCGTTGGTGGTGTTGTGGGTCCCCGCGGGGAACAGCAGGCGCAGGAACGAGAGGATCTCCTCGTCGTCGAGCGTGCGGCCTTGGAACTCGCCGTGGACCAGCGTGCTCACGAGATCATTGCCGGGCTCGGCGCGCCGGTGCTCCATGACCTCGTCGAGGAACGTCGTGAACTCGGCCTTGGCCGCCAACGCGCCCTGCGGGTCGAACGGGTACGTGAACAGCGCGTTGGACCACCGCTCGAGCGCATCGGAGTCCTCCGACGGGAGCCCGAGCAGCCGCGTGATGACCTCCATCGGCAGCAGGTGTGTGAGCACGGTGCGCAGGTCGACGTGTCGCTCGCCCTCGAACCGGTCGACGACGTCGTGGCACAGCGGTTCTAGCAGCTCGTCGCGGTAGGACTCCATCCGCTGCTTGCGGAAGGTGGGCGACACGACGGCGCGGTTCCGGTGGTGCTCGGCGCCCCGCATCGAGTTGAGCGTGCGCCCGACCGCGGGATCCGTCGTCTTGCTGTACGACGCCGCCGACGGGAAGGTGTCCTCGTCGCGCAGTGCGTCGCGCAGCGCCTCGTACGTGAGGATGATCCACGCCCGCTCGCCGTTGCAACGGACCTCGACCAGCGGCGACTCCTCGCGCATCGCCGCGAGCGCCCGGTGCAGGTCGGGGATGTCGTCCATGGTGACGTTGATCTCGAGATGCGCCACCCGTGCCCCCACGCCTCACGTGCGCCTGTTCGTCTGAGTTCATAATGTATCCAAAGTCAGCGACGGGCCGGGTGGTCCGGCGCGCGAGGAACCGGAGGCGGATGACGACCGAGCACGACCCCGGTCGGTTACGCGAGCGACTTCCGGCGCTCGTCGACGTGTGGCGCCCCGGCCGTCGCGTCGTCGGGCTGCGACCCCTGGTCGGCGGCAAGTCGAGCCTGACCTACCTCGTGGAGCTCGACGCCGACGAGCCGATCGTCGTGAAGATGGCGCCCCCGGGGCTCGCACCGACGCGCAACCGCGACGTGTTGCGCCAGGCCCGGGTGCAGGACGCCATCGTGCGTTCCGGGCGGGCGCCGGTCGCGGCGGTGTGCTTCACCGACGCCGGTGACCCGCCGGAGGTCCCACCGCTGTACGCGATGCGCTTCGTCGCCGGTGAGTCGTTCGAGCCGCTGCTCGACGCGTGCGACGAGCTGCCCGCGCCGGCGACCATCCAAGCTCGCCAGATCGCGGCGGCACGGGCGCTGGCGGGCTTGCACTCGGTGGCGCCGGTCTCGGTGGGTCTCGGCGACGAGCCCGAGGTCGGACTGGACGAGGAGGTCGAGCGGTGGGTCCGGATGTTCGAGACGGTCACCGACGACCTCCGGAGCGGATTCGCGCGTGCGGCCGAAGCGCTCCGGGACTCGATCCCGGAACCGGTGCCGTCCACCGTCGTCCACGGTGAGTACCGGTTGGGCAACCTGCTCGCGCGGGACGACGACGTCGTCGCCATCATCGACTGGGAGCTGTGGAGCCGGGAGGACCCGCGGGTCGATCTCAGCTGGTTCCTGTCGTACCTCGATGCGGGCGAGCAGCCGTCGGCGATCCGTCCGACCCCCGAGGGCATGCCGACGCGGGCCGAGATCCTCGCCGTCTACGAGGACGCGGTCGGCCACCCGGTCGCCGAGCTCGAGTGGTTCGACGCCCACGCGCGGTTCAAGATGGCTGCCATCGCCGCGGTGATCAACAAGCACAACCGACGACGCGAGCACCCCGATCCCGACCAGGAAGCACTGGTGCCCGTGATCGCTGCGCTCCTGGACCAGTCGGTGCAGCTCGTCGAGCGTTCCCCGAACAGGAGGTAGTCCGTGCCCTTCGAGTCGATCGACGGCATCGAGGTGACCACAGGTGATCACCTGTTGCGCATCCGGCTCAACCGGCCCGAGCATCGCAACGCGATGACGCCCGATCAGGTCAACCACGTCTCCAAGCTGTGCGCGGCAGCCGAAGAGGACGACGAGGTGCGCGTGGTCGTGCTCACCGGCACCGGCGACTCGTTCTGCGCGGGTGCCGACCTCAGTGGGGTCGACCTCTCGGCGAGCGGAGGACAGATCCCACCGGTCTCGATGGGGAAGAACCTGTTCCTGTCGTTGCTGGAGCTGAGCAAGCCGTTGGTGGGGGCGATCAACGGCGTCGCCGCGGGTGGCGGGCTCGGGCTCGCGCTGTGCTGCGACATCCGCCTCGGGTCCGACGACGCCCGGTTCGCCACCAGCTTCAGCCGCATCGGTCTGACCGCGAACGACGCGGTGGCGTGGCTGTTGCCGCGCGTCGTCGGTGTCGCCAAGGCCATCGAGCTGATCGCCATCGGCACGCCGATCGACGCGACGGAGGCGGAACGCATCGGCCTCATCAGCTACCGCTACCCGAACGCCGAGTTCGAGGACCGGGTCGGCGCGTTCGTCGACGCGCTCCTCGGTGCCCCGCCGGTCGGGCTCCGCTTCTCGAAGCGGCTCGTCATCGACGGGCTCGACCGCTCGTACCGCGAGCACGTGCTCGCGCAGGAGTACGCGACGCTCGCCAACCGCACGATCGCCAACCACGACATCGAGGAAGGGGTCGCGGCGTTCAAGGAGAAGCGGAAGCCGGAGTTCCAGGGGAACCTGATGCGGCCGCTGTGGGAGAACTACTGAGTAAGACCGAGGCGTTCACGCACGTCTGACGGCGCGGCCGGCTCGTACCCGGCGTCGCGGACCAGGTGCACCGCACGGGCGACGAGCTCCGCGTTGGAGGCCGACGGGTGTGCGTAGGGGTTGTCGCCGATCCCGACGCGCACGTGCAGACCGCGTTCGAGCGCCGCCCGGAGGAGGATCTCGGCGCGTCCGGCGTCCATCATCGTGTACGGGACGATCGTGCACTCGAGGTCGAGCTCCGGCAGGAGCTGGGAGAGGTACGCGTCGATGCCCCGCTCGTCGGGGAACGGCCCGTTCACGAGCTGCTCGCAGAGGAACAGCTTCACGTACAACGGCGTGGGGAACATGCCGGCGCGGACCGCGAGGGCGAGCCAGCGCGCCTCGCCGACGTCGAACACGTTGACCGTCGGCGTCACGCCGACCCGCCGCATGTCTCCCAGCGGATCGGCGGGCTGCTCGCCCCCGACGGTGTCGAACGGCGGGTCCTCGAACCGACACGCCAGCTCGTTCCAGAGCCGGGGCCCGACGACCTCCTGCGCGACGTCGTACGAAGCGAGCAACGAGCCGGGACCTCCCGGGGCCCGCGCCGCGAGCGCCCACACGTGGGAGTGGTCCCCGAAGTAGCTCGGGTAGGCGACGACGTCGGAACGCGCCGCGATGCGGTCGAACGCGCGTTGGTACCGCTCGGTGCCCGACCAGTCCTGGTCGCCGTCGTCCGCTCGCGCGTGGAAGTGCACCACGGCGGCTCCCGCATCGGCGCACGCGACCGCGTCGTCGGCGACCTCGTCGGGTCCGTAGGGGACGTGCGGGTTCTGGGCCTTGGTGGTGAACTCGTTCAGCCCGACCTCGACGATCACCCGGCCGTCGTCCGCGAGTCCCATCCGGTGCTCCGCTCAGCCCGCGACCGTGATCGGCAGGTGTTCGTGACCCCGTACCTGACCGCTCGGCGCGCGGGCGACGCCGTCGTCGACCAGCTCGTAGTCGGGCGCGACCGCCAAGCAGCTCTTCGATCGCGACGCGGGTCTCGAGCCGGGCGAGCGCCTGGCCGAGACAGAGGTGGATCCCCCAGCCGAGCGCCAGGTTGCGGCTGATGTCGCGATGGATGTCGAACAGCTCCGGCTGCGCGAACACGCGGTCGTCGTGGCTCGCCGCGCCGGTGACCAGGACGACGCGCGAGTCCGCCGGGATGGTGACGCCGTGCAGCTCGACGTCGTGCTCGATCCACCGACCCTGGTAGTGGGAAGGGCCGTCCCACCGCAGCCCCTCCTCGACCGAGTTCGCGACGAGCGAGGGATCGGCCGCCAGCTCGGCCCGCTGGTCGGGGTACCACGCGAGGGCCACCACCATGTTGCCGATGAGCTTGGCCGTGGTCTCGTGCCCAGCGACCACGAGCTCGACCACCCGGCTGGCGACCTGCTCGCGTGTGAGGCGCCAGGTCGTGCCGTCGTCGTCGACCACCTCGGACTGCAGCAGGAGCGTGATGATGTCGTCACCCGGCGAGTCAGCCCGCTGGTTGACAACGTCGATCATCTGCACCGCCAGCTCGAGCGACGCGTTGATCACGTCGTCGGACAGCACGGGCGGCCCGTCGGCGACCGACATCGCCAGCATGCGCGAGGAACGGTCGTGGATCTCCCCGCGCGCGTCGGCGGGGATGCCGAGCATCTCGCAGATGACCGCGATCGGCAGCTTCAACGAGAAGTCGTTCACGATGTCGATCTGCCCGCGCTCGCGCGCGTCCGCGAGGAGCTCACGACATGTGGCGCGGATCGTGGCCTCCTGCGCGGCGACCGCCATCGGCGTGAAGACGCGCGACACGAGCCGGCGGTGCCAGGTGTGCTCGGGCTGGTCCTTGTTGATGAGGATGTCGTTCCCCGCGTCGAGACCCTCGATGGTCATGCCGTGCCCGGAGAGGAACGTCGCGGTGTCGAGGCTGGCGGCGAGCACGTCGTCGTAGCGCGTCAGCGCCCAGAACCCGACCTTCTCGTTGTGGTACACGGGCGCTTCGTCGCGCAGCCACCGGTACACCGGGAAGGGGTTGTGCTGGATCGCCGTCGAATACGGGTTGTACTCCACGGTTGCCGCTCCCGGCTCGTCGCGGTGTTGGTGATGCTCTGTATACATTATGAAGACGGGGGCGCGCAGGCGACCGGACCGGGGGGAGCGATCGTGGCGTCACGTCCGATGGAAGGGGTGCGGATCCTCGAGGTGGCGCAGTTCACCTTCACGCCCTCGGCCGGTGCGGTCCTGGCCGACTGGGGTGCCGACGTCGTGAAGGTCGAGCACGCCATCGCCGGCGACGCGCAGCGCGGCATGGGCGGCCTGAGCGGGTGGAAGGACGGCAACTTCCACCCGATCATCGAGCACCCCAACCGCGGCAAGCGCAGCATCGGTCTCGCGCTCGAGCACGAGGGCGCGCTCGAGGTCCTCTACGAGCTCGCCCGACACAGCGACGTGTTCCTCACGAACTTCCTGCCCGATGCCCGCGAGCGGTTGCGCATCGACCTCGACGACATCCGGGCGGTGAATCCCGACATCATCTACGTGCGGGGCACGCGCGTTCGGCGCCCGGGGGCCCGAAGCGACGCGCGGTGGATACGACGCCACCGCGTACTGGGCGCGCGGCGGCCACGCGGCCGGGGTGCGTCCGCCCGACTACGACGGCGTGCTGGGGATGCCCGGTCCGGCGTACGGCGACTCGCTCGGCGGCATGACGATCGCCGGCGGCATCGCCGCCGCGTTGCTCGCTCGAGACCGCACCGGCGAACCGTCGGTGCTCGACGTGTCGCTGCTCGGCCTGGGGTTGTGGGCCAACGCGCTCGCGGTCGACATCTCCCTCGGCAACGGTGAGCCGTGGCCCGGGGGATCGATGGGCAACCCGCCCGAGGCGCGGACCAACCCGGGGGCCGGACCCGTCCGCACCTCCGACGGCCGCTACCTCTACCTCGCCATGATCCAGGTCTCGAAGTTCTGGGCCGACTTCTGCCGCCACCTCGACCGCGAGGACATGATCGACGACGAACGCTGGAACACGCCGGAGAAGTTGCTGGCCAATGCGCCGGCCGCGGCCGAGATCGTGCACGAGGTGATCGGGTCGAAGCCGTACGACTACTGGGTCGACCGCTTCCGCACCCTCGAAGGACAGTGGGCGCCGGTGCAGGACACCGTCGAGCTCGGCCGCGATCCCCAGGTGCGCGCGAACGGTCTCATCGCCGAGATCACCGACGTCGACGGCGCGACGCGCGAGCTCGTCACCAACCCCGTGCAGTTCGACGAGACGCCGACGGTGCTGCGCCGGGCCCCGCAGTTCGCCGAGCACACCGACGAGATCCTGCGTGAGCTCGGGCTCGACGACGAACGCGTCCTCGCACTCAAGATCGACGGCGCGGTGACGTGACCGAGGAGAAGTACGGCACGTTCGCGATGACGTCCGACGAGCTCGATGCGTTCCTCGCCGAGCAGGACGTGGTGTACCTGGCCAGTCTCCGCAAGGACGGCTCGCCGTTCGTGGTACCGATCGGGTTCGACTGGGACGGGGAATCCTTCTTCATCACGATCGCCCTCGACCATGCCGGTCTGCACCGCCTCCGCCGCGATCCCCGGGTCTCGCTCTCGGTCGGGAGTCATCCTGCGTTCCCGACCAAGTTCGTCGTGGTCGAAGGCGTCGCCGAGGAGGTCGCCGACCCCGGACACGCGATCAGCCGGCGCATCCTGTTCCGCAAGTCGCAGGAGATGTTCGCCCGCATGCAGGTCGATCCCGAGCGCTACTTCGAGAGCTGGATCTCGGTCGGCCGGGTCGCGTTCCGCGTCCGGGTCACGTCGTGGGCGAGCTTCGACGGCACGAAGGCGAAGGGCGCGAAGTACTCGGCCGGCACCCGACTTCCGACCGATTCGACCCGCGAGCTACCCGGAGGCGGCGAACATCCCGCGTGACGCGAGCAGCTTGATCACGAGGTCGCCCTGATCCCCGAGCAGACGCATGCAGGCGTCGGCGGCGGCGTCGGGATCCTTCCGCTTGATCGCGGCGACGATGCGCTTCGTGCCGCGCTGCTGTACCGGTCCGCTGCCTTCGATCAGCTCGAAGAAATTGCCGGGAACGACGGTCGACATGTTGCGCATCACCGATCCGAGGCGCGGTGAGCGGGCCAACGCGAGCAAGGTGCGGAGGAACTCGTCGTTGGCGTCGTGCATGGTCGTCGGGGAGTCGGCCGAAGAGAGCTGCTTCTGCGCGTCCTGCAGGCGGGCGAGGTCGTCGTCGCTGGCGCGTTCCGTCGCGCGCCGCGCCGCCAGTCCGTAGACGAGCCCGAGCAGCTCGTAGTGGTCGCGCAGCGCGTCTTCGTCGAGTCCGTGCACGAACGCGCCGCGGTGGGGCGTGATGGTCAGCCAGCCCTCGCGGTCGAGCGCGATGATCGCTTCGCGCACGGGAATGCGGCTGACGCCGAGTCGCCGGGCGATGTCGTCCTGGCGCATGCGGTCGCCCTGACGCAGCTCACCGTTGAAGATCATCGACCGGATGTGCACCGCGACGAGATCGCCGCTGCTCCGACGGTTGACCAAGGGGAGCGGCGCGAAGCCCTGGTCGTCGAGATCCTGCACGGCCACGCTGTATAACATATACGAGTGCGTCAGGCGCGCTCGCGTGCGAACCGACGATAGAGGTCGACGTCCCACACGTCCTCGAACTCGCCCCACGCCTCGGTCGGCACGCCGTCGCTGCCCTCGTACTCCCAACGCACGAGGCCGACCAGGTTCATCATCGACGGCAGGTTCTGGAACCCCATGTGGTTCACGACGTTGCCCACGGCTTCGAGCGGCCGCCCGCCGGTGTCGCGCGCCCGCACGATCACCCGACGCGGCCACACGCCGTCGCGCTCGAGCACGCGGCTCCCGCTCTGCAGCGGCAGCTGGTCGCCGTCGCGCCAGAAGTATCCGAAGTTCTCGACGACCGGTGATCCCGGTGCGTCGGGTTGTGAGAACACGACGAACGCGGAGCGCGCCTCGGCGCAGAGGTCGTACCCGATGTGGAGCCCGGGGGTGGGGACCCGCCGGCCCCAGGACCGGTCGCGCATCGCGTAGCAGTCGACGTCGAGACGCTCACCGTCGATCGTGATGCTGCCGGTCACGTGGCCCTGCTGATCGAGGTGACCGGAGAATGTTCCCGAGGTGTCGTCCTCTTCGCCGAGCACGTGCGCGGGGAGGATGGCGTCGAACGTGACGTCCAACGAGCAGCGCGGGTGCTCGTAGGTGACGCGGTACTTCGTCAACGGTTCGACGCACTGCATGCCGATGCCGGTGGGGAACCTGATGTCGCGGAGGTCGCCGAGCTCGGGATACGGATACGTCCACTGGTAGTCCCAGTGCAGCGCGTCCCACGGGTGACGGCCCCGGTCGTCCCACACCATCACCCCGCCGCCCAGGATGCCCTGGTTGGCCTTCACCCACGGGTACACGTAGCAGGAGAGCTTCCGTTCCGGGACCATGAGCGTGAACCACGCGGTCTCCTGCCACCACGGGTCGTCGCTGGTCGGCCGGTGGAACGCGTCGTGTTCCGAGGGCGGCATCGTCTTGAATGTAACCGAACACCAGACGCGGTCGATGGGGGGCATGGTGCGGATCGGTCTCTACCTCGACATGCGCAACCCCCCGCGATGGCGACGCCCGTGGGCGCGCCACTACGGCCGCTGGTTGGAGCTCGTGGAAGAGGCGGACCGTCTCGGTGCCGATTCGGTGTGGCTCTCCGAGCACCACTTCTTCGAGGACGGGTACCTCTCGCAACCGCTCGCGTTCGCGGCCGCGATCGCGGCGCGCACCGCAGCGCGCGCGGATCGGGACCGCGGTGATCCTTCCCGCGCTGAAGTCCGCCACGCAGCTCGCCGAGGAGGCCGCGTTGGTGGACGTGATCAGCAACGGACGGCTCGACCTGGGCGTCGGTACCGGGTACCGCGTGCCCGAGTTCGAGGCGTTCGGTGCCGACATCCGCCGTCGCTACGAGCTGGTCGAGACGCGCGTCCGCGAGGTCCGTGAGCTGTGGGCGTGGGGCACCGTCGTCCCCGCTCCGGTACAGGACCCGGTGCCGTGGTGGGGCGGGTTCTTCGGCCCCCGCGGCGTCCGTCTCGCCGGCCGGCTCGGCATGGGCCTGCTCGCCGCCATCCCCGAGCTCGTGCCCGCCTACCTCGCGGGCCTGGCGGAGGGCGGCCATCCGGCCTCGGCGGCGCGCTACGCCCAACCGTGGAACATCGTGCTCGCCGACGACCCCGACGCCGCCTGGCCGCGCATCTCCGAGCACCTCGCCTACGCGTGGGACTCCTACGGGCGGTACTTGGTGGAGGGCACCGACCAACCGGTGCCGCCGCCGGTGGATCCCGAGCAGATGCGCGCGGTCGGTTCCGGCATGGGCGACACCGGCGCGTTCTTCATGGTCCTCACGCCGGGGCAGGCGGCCGACTTCCTGCGCGGCGTGGTCGAGCGCATCCCGTTGGAGGAGACGTTCTTCTGGACGAGCATCGCGGGCATGCCCGAGGACCTCGAGGAGCGCCACGTAGAACTGGTGTGTACCGCGCTGCGCCCCCTCGTCGCCGACCTCGGCGCGTGAGTCAGGGGGTCGCTTCGTCGGCGCGTGAGCGTCCGGTGGCCAGCAGCAGGTCTTCGTGGAACTGCATCCAGACCGTGTGGTACGAGTCGCAGGCCGGTGACGCGAACCATTCACGCTTGCCCGTCGCGAGGAGCGCCAGCGCGTCGCCGAAGCGTGGCTCGTAGCCGGCGAAGCGGGGAACCTCCGGCACGAGCGCGGCGAGGATCCCCACCGTCCCGGAGTGCACCACGCGCAGGCGGTCGACCACCCGGTCGTCGTACGCGGGATCGGAGTGGTCGTTCGGGACCCCGCCGCGCGCGATCTGCCAGTCGTGGCACACCTTCAGCAGCCGTTGGTTGAGGGGCACGAAGTCCGCGTAGGCCGTCTCGGCGGCGGCCGCGGCGTCGGATCCGGGCGCGGCGAGCGCCCATGCCGCGTGCGCCTGGTGTCCTTCCGGGGTGAGCCGGACCCGGCCCCGGTCGACGACCACGAGGCCGTCGGCGGTGAGCTCGGCCCAGGCCGACTCGTCGGGAGCGGGCAGGAACCCGCGCAACCGCAGCTCGTGGAGGCGCTCGTTGCGGATCGCTCCCATGAAATATACGTTATCCAAAGCGCTCGCCATCTCGGTGCGGCGTCGGGGGGAAGTGGATGAGCGAGACCCATCCGTCGTTCTGCCGCATGTGCCACAGCGCGTGCCCGATCCTCGTCGACGTCGAGGACGGCGTCGCGGTGAAGGTGTCGGGCGATCCGAGCAGCGAGATCTACCACGGGTACACGTGCATCAAGGGCCGGGCGCTCCCCGAGATGCACGCGCACCCGGACCGCCTGCTGCACTCGTTGGCGCGTCAACCCGACGGTTCGTTCGCCCCGATCGCGTCGGAACGCGCCATGGACGAGATCGCGGCGTCGCTCACGCGCATCGTCGACGAGCACGGACCGCTCGCGGTCGCGTTGTACAGCGGCACGTTCGGACTCGCGAACGCGTTGACCGCGCCATTGACGAACGCGTTCCGGGAGGCGCTCGGCAACCCGCGGGGATGGGTCGCCACGTCGATCGACCAGCCGGGCAAGACCATCGCGCAGGGGCTCATGGGCGTGTGGATGGCCCTGCACCAGGGTCCGGCCACCGCCGACGTGTGCATGATCATCGGCTCGAACCCGTTGATCTCGATCGCGGCCGGCCTGCCCCAAGCCGACCCGAGGAAGTGGCTGCACGACGCGAAGCGACGCGGGTTCAAGCTGATCGTCGTCGATCCGCGTCGCCACGAGACCGCGTCGCAAGCCGACATCTTCCTGCAGCCCAAGCCGGCCGAGGACATCGCCATCGTGGGCGGGATGATCCGGCTCATCGTCGACGAGGGTCTCTACGACCACGAGTTCGTGGCGGCCGAGACGCAGGGCCTCGACGAGCTGCGGCGCGCGGTCGACCCGTTCGACCCCGCGACGGTGGCCCGGCGGGCCGACATCCCCGTCGACGACTTCATCGCGGCCGCGCGTCTGTTCGCGACCGCAGGCCGTGGCGTCGCGGTGGCGGGGACCGGCCCGGGCATGTCGTCGGCGCGCGGCACGCTGCTCGAGTACCTCATCCTCGCCCTCAACGCGCTCTGCGGCCGCTACCTGCGGGTGGGCGAGCTGGTGTGGAACCCGGGGACGCTCGTCGAGCCGGTGCCCCGCTTCGCGCAGGCGTCGGGACCGTTCCCGGCCTACGGCTTCGAGCCGAAGCTGCGGGTGCGGGGTCTCGGGGACACGCTCGTCGGCCCGTCCACCGCCGCCATCGCCGACGAGATCCTCGAGCCCGGGGAGGGTCAGATCCGGGCGCTCGTCAGCTGTGGTGGGAACCCGCTCTCCGCGTGGCCCGACCAGCTCCGCGTGCGCGAGGCGTTGGAGTCGGTCGAGCTGCTGGTGCAGTTCGACCCGTGGATGTCGTCGACGGCCAAGCTCGCGGACTACGTGATCGCGCCGACGTTGTCGCTCGAGGTGCCGGGCATGACCAACTACGTCGACATGCTGCCCGCGTACGCGCCGGGCTACGGCCTGCCGAAACCGTGGGCGCAGTACACCGCGGCGGTCGTCGCGCCGCCACCGGGAAGTGACGTGATCCCGGAGTGGGAGTTCTTCTACGGGCTGGCGCAACGCATGGGCCTCGCGCTGGAGGTGCGGCCGGTCGACTTCAACGGCCCGACCGGCGCCACCATGCCCATCCCGATGGACGTCAAGCCGACCGCCGACGAGCTCCTCGACGTCCTCACGACCAAGGCCCGGATCCCCCTCGGCGAGATCAAGCGATTCCCGAACGGGGCGGTCTTCGAGGAACCGTCGTCGGTGGTCCAGCCCAAGATGGAGGGCTGGGAGGCGCGCCTCGAGCTCGCCAACGAGCTGATGATGCACGACCTCGCCGAGATGAGCGCGCTTCCGAGCGGCGATCTGGCCTCGTGGGCGGGAGACGCCTACCCGTTCCGCCTCGTCGGCCGCCGCATGAACTCGCGCTACAACTCCGGCGGCATGACCGCACCCCGGCTCCAGTCGCAGGAGCGCACGAACCCGGCGTTCATGCACCCCGACGACTTGGAGGCGCTGGGCCTGAGCAGCGGCGACGTCGCCGAGATCAGCTCGGCGCGCGCCACCATCCTCGGGGTCGTCGAGGCCGACGACACCGTCCGGCGCGGCCTCGTGGCGATGAGCCACGCGTGGGGCGACGTCGCCGAGCACGACGAAGAGGTGCGCGACATCGGTGGCAACACGTCGCGGCTCATCGACGTCGCCGACCAGTGGGACCCGTACAGCGGCCAGCCGATCATGAGCAACATCCCGGTGACGGTGCGCGCCCACGAGGGTGCCCGCGTCGGCAGCGGGGCACGCTGATGGCGGCCGACGACGACGCTCCGTACCCGAACCCGCTCGACGCGACGAGCGGACCGGCGACCCAGTGGACGCGCAACAACGTCGGGGAGGCGTTCCCGGGCGTCGTGACGCCGCTGCACTACGACTTCGTGGTGCGGGCGGGGGAGCTGGGCATCCGCGGCGCGTACGCGGAGCGCGGCGCGATCACCGCCGAGGAGGCCGCCGAGTCCGACGTCGCCGACGAACGCGTGATGGCAGCGTTCAAGGGTCGACTCGCGGTCAACGTCGACACGATGTGTGCGTTCGGTGACCGCGTGTCCGAGACCGCAGCGGCGGAGATCGAGTTCGGACTGCTGGGCTTCGTGCGGGAGGGCGTGCCGCGTCATCCGTCCACCGACCGCCATGCCCTGATCGCCGAGCGCGACGCCGAGGTACGCGCCGGCATCGACGAGCGCGCGCAGGGGCTCTACGCCGACGTGGAGGACTTCTGGCGTGCCGCGACCGCCCCGGACGTGCTGGCGGACGTCGCCGGTGCCCCCGACCGCTGGCGCGAGGCTTACGGCCGGTTCCTCGAGGGCGCCATCGTGATGACCCACGTCACCACGTTCGCCGGGGAGGCGTTCGTGGCGCTGCTCACCGCCTGCGCGACCGCGGGCCGGCCGGAGCTCCTGGCCCGCCTGAACGGTGGCTACGGCGACACGCACGACGACGAGATGTCGGCCGCGTTGTGGTCCCTCGCCCACGACGGTTCGTCGATGGACGAGTTCCTCCACGAGTACGGCTACCAGGGGAACCGCGCGGCCGATCTCTACGCGACGGTGTGGCGCGAGGATCCCGACCTGCTGCGCCCGATCCTCGCGACGATGGCGTCGATGCCGGAGGCCGACGGCCCGGCGGCGACCGGCGCGACGCGAGTCGCCGACCGCGTCGCCGCCGAGGGCGAGCTGTTGGACGCGCTCGCGGGCACCGACCGCGACGCCGCCGAACGGGCCATCGCCGACGCCCGGCACTTCACCGTCCTGCGCGAGCAGGTGAAGGTCGTGTCGCAACGCTCGCTCGACGTCGCGCGCGCGGCCGCCCGCACGCTCGGGCGCGACCTGGCGACCAACGGCGCGCTCGACGCGCCCGATGACGTGTTCCACCTCGTGGCCGACGAGTTCGTCACCGGTCGCGCCCCCGACCTGCGGGCGCGGGTCGCGTACCGCAAGGAGCTCGCGTCCGGGTACGAGACCTTCGACCTCCCGGTGCTCTTCGTCGGGAACCCCGGCCCGATGCCGCTCACCGACGAGGTGTCCTCCGAGATCGTCGCCATCGAGGGCCTCGGGGTGAGCCCCGGCGTGGTCGAGGGGGTGGCCCGGGTCATCGTCGATCCGGCCACCAGCGACCCGTTGGAGCCGGGTGAGATCCTCGTGTGCAGCGCGACCGACCCCAGCTGGGTCGGGCACTTCCTGGTCGCGGCCGCGCTGGTCATCGACGTGGGCGGACCGATGAGCCACGGTGCGATCGTGGCGCGCGAGCTCGGCGTGCCCTGCGTGATCAACACCGTGGTCGGCACGACCACCATCCGCACCGGCGACACCGTCCGGATCGACGGCGGCGCCGGCACGGTGGAGATCGTCAAGCGCGCCGCGGCCTAGACGGTCGCGGCCTACACGTTCGCGGTCGCGGCGGCGCGGTCGACGATGAGGGGGAGGTGGAACAGCCCCCGGTTCTGCCCGGACTGGTCCTGGACGCAGCCGGTGTCGGCCACGTGGAAGTCGGGGAACCGGGGCAGGAATTCCTCGAAGGCGACGCGGAGCTCGAGGCGGGCGAGGGCCGCGCCGATGCACACGTGCGGCCCGATCCCGTACCAGAGCTTGCGGTCGAACGTGCGATGGATGTCGAGCAGCTCCGGCTCGTCGTAGAGGCGCTCGTCGTGGTTGGCCGATGCGAGCACGATGGCCACGGTCGAGCCCGCGGGGATGGTGCCGTGCGGCGTCTCGACGTCTTCGGTGGTCGTGCGGCCGAGGTAGTGCGACGGCGTGTCCCACCGGACGAGCTCTTCCACCGCGTTGAGAATGAGCGTTGGGTCGGCCACGAGCTCGTGGCGCTGGTCCGGGTACCAGGACAGGCCCACGACCGCGTTGGCGATCGACCGGGTGGTCGTGTCGTTGCCGGCGAACGTGAACTCGAAGAAGAACGCGGCGATCTGCTCGTCGTCGAGGAACTGCTCGGTGCCGGTGTCGTCGATCATCGGCGTGGTCATGATCGAGCTGATGAGGTCGTCGCCGAGGTGCTTGCGCCGGTTCTTGGTCTCCTCGAGCAGGTAGGCGTTCAGCTCGAGCGACGCCGCGATCGCGGCGTCGGGCGCGGCGTTGGAGCTCACCCGCTGCGCCGTCAGATGGCTGAGGCGCTTGGCCGTGAGGCGGTACTCGTCGGGCATGCCGAGGAGCTCGGCGATGACGTACATCGGGAGCAGCATCGAGAAGTCCTCGACCACGTCGAACTGGTCGCGGTCTCGGAGCTCGTCGAGGAGGTGCACGCACGTCGAACGGATGCCGGGCTCGAGGTTGGCGATCACGCGGGGCGTGAACAAGCGGCTCATCACCTTGCGGTGCCACGTGTGCCGCGGCGGGTCCATCAGGATCATCAGCTTCTGACCGACTTCGTACTTCTCGAGCGACACCCCGTCAGCGCTCGAGAACCGCTTCGGGTCGACGAGTGCGTTCCAGCAGTCGTCGAAGCGCGTGAGCGCGTAGAACCCGCGCTCCTCGTTGTGGTACAGCGGCATCTCGTCGCGCAGCTGCCGGTAGAGCGGGTAGGGGTTCAGCCGGAACTCCTCGGCGTGAGGTTCCCAGTCGATCATCGCGAGCTCTCCTCTCGAAGGGTCAGGGATCGTAGGTTCACCGGGATCGCGCTCTGGCGAGCCTGGCCGATGAGCGGTTCGAAGTCGACGTCGTTCGCCACCAGCCGGTTGGTGCACGCGCCGGCCTCGGGGGCGCCGTCGTCGTCGCCGGGCAGCGAGCCCCAGGCGTGGGCCATCGAGACCACCCCCGGCGGCACCCCGGGATCGGTCCACGCCACGCCGACGATGCGCCCGTGCTCGGACGAGATCTCCACGCGGTCGCCGTCGGCCAGGCCGCACGCGTGCATGTCGTCGGGGCCGAGGTAGGCGGGGTTGCCGGGTCCGCGCCGGTTGAGGGCCGGGAGGTGCGTGCCGGTCGAGTTGAACACCTGGCGCAGGCGACGGCTGGCGAGCCGGTGGGTGTAGTGCTCGCCGGCCCGGTAGCCGCCGCCGTCGAGGACGGGTTCCGCGGCGACGCGGCCGAGGTCCTCGAGGAACAGCTCGGGCGCGAGGTCGAACCGCGCCGCGTCGGCGTTGGGCGCGTCGATGGTCACGCGCGCCTCCTCGAACACGTGCCCGCTGGGGTACCGCTTCACCTCGGCCAGAGGCACCCGGGCGTCGGCGGCTTCCATCTCCATGAGCTCGTCGGTCGTCGGCTTGGTGTCGATGTCGACGGGCCGCGGGTTGGCAACCGGCGGCCCGAGCGGCGCGCGTCCGAGCTCGAGCGGGACGCGCATCCGGTGGGCAAGGCCCCAGAACAGCTCCCACTCGTCGATCACGTCGCCCTCGGCCTCGATGATCGCGGGGGTGTACTGCGCGAACGGCACCGGGAAGTACCACTCGAGGTGGCGGGTGTAGTCGGGCTTCTCGAGCGAGAGCTTGCAGCCGAACACGTAGTCGGCCAGGCGCGCGGTCGGGCCGAGGTGCACGTCGAGGCACACGAGCAGGTCGAGCGACTCGAGCGCCCGCACCACCTTCTCCTGGCCCGGGAACGCGACCGCGGGGTTGCCGCCGTTGCAGATGAGCGCCCGCACCTGACCGTCGCCCGGCGTGAGGATCTCGTCGCACAACGCGGCCGACGGCTGCTCCCAGTTGAGCGTGCGCAGCCCGCGCACCCGCGGCTGCTCGAGGTACCCCCAGAACTCGCGTGGCGGCAGGGCGCCCTCGCGCGGCTGGTAGCCGGCGCCGAGCACGCCGGCGTGGTTCACCTCGTCGCCGGCGCGTCCGTAGCGCCCGCAGAGCGTGTTGAGCGCGCAGACGAGCATCTCGGTCGACAACGGGTGGGGCGCCATGTTCGGACCGGTCCCGGCGACGGCCGCGCCGCGGGGCCCGCGCGCGAACCGTCGGGCCGCGGCGGCGACCGCGTCGGCGGCGACCCCGGCGCGCCGTTCGACGTAGTCGAGCGTGAACGGCTCGACCGCGGCGCGCAGCTCCTCGAGGCGCGCACCGTGCTCGGCGACGAAGGCCCGATCGTACAGCTCCTCGGCGATGATCAGCCGCACCATGCCCGCGAGCAGGGTGGGGTCCTCGCCCGGCTTCACCGCCAGGTGGATGGCGGCGTGCTGCGCGGTCTCGGTGCGCCGCGGGTCGATCACGATCACGTCGAGGCCCCGCTGCACCTCGGCGCGCAACGCGACCAGCGCGTTGGGGCACGGCAGCTTGATCCCCTCGACCAGGAACGACTGCAGCGGGTTGGTGCCGACGAAGAGCACGACGTCGGACTGCTGGATCCGGTGGTACCCGCCCTGCCAGTACCCGTGCAGGGCACCGGCCATCGACTTGGCGGGTTGGTCGACGGTGACGGTCGAGTAGAAGGACGGGGAGCCGATGCCGTTCAGCCAGCTCAACCCGAGCGCGAACGACACGTTCGACCACGACTTCGTGCCGTTGTAGAGCGCGACGGCCCGTGGTCCGTGCTCGGCGATGATGTCCTGCAGCCGCGCCGCGACCTCGTCCATCGCCGTGTCGCTCGGCACCTCCGCGAACGAACCGTCGGGCGCGCGCCAGAGCGTGGCCCGCAGCCGGTGCGGATCGTGATGCTGGTTCGGGAGCTGGCGACCCTTCTCGCACGTGAAGCCCTGGGAGATCGCGTGGTCGCGGTCGCCCCGTACCGCGAGCACGCGGTTGTCGGCCACGTCGACTTCGATTCCGCAGTACGCGTGGCAGAACCGGCAGATCGTCGTGTGCGTCACGGTCCCGGCCACGCCTCACCCCCCGGCTCGCTTTGGATATGTTATGCAATCACCGTGGACGCGGCGCCGGTGCCGCGGGATTCGGGGGATGAGCGAATGGCGGCGGATCTGTCGGGTGCGCGCGTGTTGGTCGTGGGTTCCTCGACCGGGATCGGTCGGCGAATCGCGATCGAGGCGGTCGGCGCCGGGGCATCCGTGGTGTTCTCGGCCCGCAGCCGCGACAAGCTGGAGAGCGCGGTCGCCGAAGCCGGCGGGGGCGTCGTCGTGGTGGGCGACGTCCGGAACGCCGACGACTGCACCCGGATCGTCGACGAGACCGTCGCCGCGATCGGCGGGCTCGACCTCGTGGTGTTCGCGACCGGCGTGTCGCCGCTGATGCCCATGGACGAGACGCCGGCGGAGACGATGCACGACGTGTTCGCGACGAACGCGATCGGCGGGCTGATGCTCCTCACCGCGGCCGCGGGCCGGCTCGCCGAGGGCGGGATCGTCGCCTACCTCGGCTCCGACAGCGTCGGCGCCGCCTACCCGGGGATGATCCACTACGCGGCGTCCAAGGCCGCGCTCGACCAGGGCGTCGACGGTCTGCGCATGGAGTTCCCCGACACCCGGTTCCTGCGCATCGCCGTCGGCCCGACCGTGGGCACGGCCATCGCCCTCGACTACGACCCCGAGATCACGGCCCGCATGCTCCCGCAGATGCTGCGGTTCGCACGCGGGACCGAGAAGTTCATGACCGCGACCGATCTGGGCGAGCTCATCGTCGAGCTGCTCGCCCCCGCGCTCCGGCACCGCGACATCGAGGTCGAGGACATCGTGATCCGTCCTCCGGGCGGCCCGGTCCCGTGGGGCACCGACCTCGGACTGCAGAGCGAGGCGAACAAGGCGTTCACCCAGCCCGAGGGCGCCGGCACGTAGCGGATGGACCTCCAGCACTCCGCCGAGGACCGGGCGTTCGCCGCCGAGGTGCGCGAGTGGTTGACCACGCGCCTCGAGGGTGACTTCGCCGAGGTGCGCGGCCAGGGTGCGCCCGGGCGCGAGTACGAAGCCGTCGACGCCCGCATCGCCTGGGAGCAGGAGCTCGGCCGCGCCGGGTTCGTGGGCATGTCGTGGCCGAAGGCCGTCGGCGGGCTCGACCTCTCGCTGAGTCGGCAGCTGATCTTCTGGGACGAGTACGTCCGCGCCGGAGGGCCGGGCCGCATCGGCGTGGTGGGCGACTGGCTGCTCGGCCCGACGCTCATCGCCCACGGCACCGAGGAGCAGCAGCGGAGGTTCCTCCCCGGCATCCTCGACGGCACCGTGCGCTGGTGCCAGGGCTACTCGGAGCCCGATGCCGGCTCGGACCTCGCGAACCTGAACACGCGAGCCGAGCGGGACGGCGACCAGTGGGTGATCTCGGGGCACAAGATCTGGACGTCGGTGGCGCACCTCGCGCACTGGAACTTCGTGCTGTGCCGCACCGGCGCGCCCGACAGCCGGCACCGCGGCATCTCGTACCTGCTGGTGCCGATGGACCAGCCCGGCGTCGAGGTGCGGCCGATCCGTGATCTCACCGGCGGCGACACCGATTTCTGCGAGGTGTTCTACGACCACGCCCGGACCGACGTGGAGAACGTCGTCGGGGCGGTCGACGCGGGCTGGCGGGTGGCGATGAGCACGGTGACCTTCGAACGCGGCCTCTCGACCGTCGGCTACCAACTGTCGTTCGAGGAGGAGCTGCGGGCGATCACCGAGCTGGCGCGGGAGAACGGCCGGCGTGACGACCCGATCGTGCGTCAGCACCTGGCGGCGGCGTGGACGCGGGCGCACATCCTGCGGTGGAACCTGCTGCGCACGATGAGCTCGCTCGAGCTGGGCACCACCGCCCCGGTCACCAACGTCTACAAGCTGTTCTGGGCGTCGTTCCACCAGGAGCTCGGCGAGCTCGCGCTCGAGGTGATGGGCGCCGACGCGATGACCGCCCGGCCCGGCCCGCACCCCTTCGGCCCGCTCCAGACGATGTTCATGTACTCCCGGGCCGAGACCATCTACGGCGGCTCGCACCAGATCCAGCGCAACATCGTCGGCGAGCGCGAGCTCGGGTTGCCGAGGGAGCCGTGACGTCGTCGTACCCGCTCGCCGACGTGCGCGTCGTCGACCTCTCGTCCGGGATCTCCGGCGCCTACTGCACGAAGCTGCTCGCCGACGCCGGCGCCGACGTGGTCAAGGTGGAAGGCCCCGACGGCGACCCGTTCCGCGACGAGGCGGCGCTCTTCGCCTTCCTGCACACCTCGAAACGGAGCGCGACGTTCGATCCCGCGCGTTCCGACGACCGCGACGCGCTCGACCGCCTCGTCCGCGACGCCGACATCGTCGTCAGCGGTCATCCCCGCGAGCTGCGCGACTGGCTCGGCCGCGACGTCGAGGAACTGCGGCGGGACCTCCCGGAGCTGGTCGTGGTGTCGATCTCGTGGTTCGGCGCGACCGGTCCGTGGTCGGACCGGGCCGCCACCGAGTTCACCGTGCAGGCGTGGTGCGGTTCGATCGCCAGTCGCGGCCGCAAGCACGAGCCGCCGGTCGCCACCGGAGGCCGCATCGGCGAATGGGTCGCGGGATCGGTCGGCGGCGTCGCCGCGCTCGCCGCGCTGCACGGCGCGCGCCGGAGCGGGCAGGGCGCGTTCGTCGACGTGTCGACGTTCGAGGCCATGACCATCGCGTTCAACCAGTTCCAGGCGGTGGCCGCGCAGCTCGACGGCCGCGGTCCCGAACCGGAAGCGATCGGACGGTTCGTCGACGTGCCGTCGGTCGAGCCGACCGCCGACGGCTGGGTCGGGTTCGCGACGAACGGATCGGCCCAGTTCCGCGCCTTCGCCGAGATGGTGGGGCACCCCGAATGGGCCGACCATCCCGAGCTCGGGCGCGTCGACCGGCGGGGCGAGCACGATCGCACCCTGCGGGCCGAGATCGCCGCCTACACCGGCACGCGCACGACCGACGAGGTCGTCCGCACCGCGAGTGAGCTGCGCATCCCGGTCTCGCCGCTCGGGAACGGCGAGACGATGCCCGGCTTCGCCCCGTTCGTCGAGCGCGGGGTGTTCGTGGAGCATCCGGGTGGCGACCTGGTCCAGCCGCGGGTGCCCTACCGGATGGAGGGTGCGGAGCCGCGTCCGTTCGCACCGCCACCGCGCGCGGGCGCCGACACCGACGCGGTGCGCGCCGAAGCACCGCGCGTCCGGACGGCCCACGCGACGACCGACATCGACCCGACGCGTCCGCTCGCAGGCCTGCGGGTCTTCGACTTCAGCTCCTACTGGGCGGGCCCGTACGCCGCGCAGATCCTCGGGTTCCTCGGCGCCGACGTGGTGAAGGTCGAATCGGTGCAGCGTCCCGACGGCACGCGCCTGGGCACCGCGTACTCGTCGGTGGGGGAGCGACCGTGGGAGCTCGCGCCGCTGTTCCACGGCGCGAACACGAACAAGCGCGACGTCACCCTCGATTTCACCGACCCCGAAGGGCTGGCGATCGCCCGGCGGTTGCTGGCCACGTGCGACGTCCTGATCGAGAACTACACCCCCCGCGTGCTGGAGCGCTTCGGCCTGCTCGACGACGAGCTCCGGAGCACGAACCCCGGCCTGATCGTGCTGCGCATGCCGGCCTGGGGCCTCGACGGGGAATGGCGGGACCGTCCCGGGTTCGCGCAGACGATGGAGCAGGTCACCGGCCTGGCGTGGGTCACCGGCCATCCCGGCGGCGCGCCGATCGTGCCACGCGGGCCCTGCGATCCGCTGGGTGGGCTGCACGCCACGTTCGCGTTGCTGGCCGCGCTCGAGCTGCGCGATCGGACCGGCGTCGGGACCACGGTCGAGGCGCCGCTGGTGGAGGCGGCGCTCAACGTCGCCGCCGAGCAGGTCGCGGTGTTCCGCGCCACCGGCGAGCTGCTCGGACGCGACGGCAACCGGAGCCGCTTCGCTGCTCCCCAGAACGTGTACCGCGCCGCGGGAGAAGAGCGGTGGGTGGCGATCGCAGTGCAGACCGACGCGCAGTGGTCGTCACTGCGCGCGGCCCTCGGCGATCCCGAGTGGGCGCGCGATCTGCGGTTCGCGACCCGCGCGGGCCGACACGCCGCGCGCGACGACCTCGACCGCGAGCTCGCAGCCACGGTCGAGAATGCCGATCGCGACGAGCTCGCGGCGCGTCTTGCGGGCGCGGGCGTGCCGGCCGCGCCGGTGGTGAACCCCCGGGTGGTGGTCGACAACGAGCAGCACGCGGCACGGGGGTTCTACGAGCCGGTCGTGCATCCGGTCGCGGGCAAGGTGCGCATCCCCGGCTTCCCGGCACGGTGGGATCGGAGAGAAGGGCCGTGGCACCACCGCCCGGCGCCCCTGCTGGGGGAGCACAACGACGAGCTCCTCGAAGAGCTGGGGGTCGACGCCGACGAGCGGGCACGCCTGGCGGCGCGGCACGTGATCGGCGACACGCCGGTCGGTTGAGGCTGCCCCGGAATCCGTATACGTTATCCAAAACTGGTCGCGCGGACGACGCGAGGCAGACGACGGGGGAACGGCATGGGACGGTTCGACGGCAAGGTCGCAGTCGTCACCGGCTCCGGCGGCGGGATCGGCGAGGGCTACGCGAAGCGCCTGGCGAGCGAGGGTGCCAGCGTCGTCGTCGCCGACATCAAATCCGACGGCGCCGAGCGGGTGGCGGGTGAGATCACCGCCGATGGTGGGCGTGCCCTGGCGGTGACGCTCGACATCGGCGACGATGCGAGCCCGCAGGCGATGGCCAAGGCCACGATCGGCGAGTTCGGCGGCATCGACTTCCTCGTGAACAACGCGGCCATCTACGGCGGGATGCGCAACGAGACGCTGCTCGAGGTCGACTTCGCGTACTACCAGCACTTCATGAACGTGAACCTCAACGGCGCGCTCCGCTGCACCCGCGCGTGCTATCAGTCGATGGCGGAGCGAGGAGGCGGTGCGGTCGTCAACCAGTCGTCGACCGCGGCGTGGATGGCGGTCGGGTACTACTCGATCGCCAAGGCCGCGGTGAACAGCCTCACCGCCTGCCTCGCGGTCGAGCTCGCACCGCACGGCATCCGGATCAACGCGATCGCCCCGGGGCCGATCCTCACCGAGGCCACGCGCGAGATGGTGCCGGAGGAGTACCAGGCCGGGCTGCTGGCCCAGATGGCGATCAAGCGCCTGGGGCACGCCCGATGACCTCACCGGCACCATGGCATTCTTGTTGTCGGAGGAGTCCGCCTGGCTCACCGGCAAGACCATCGCGGTCGACGGCGGGCAGGTCGTCCGCATCTGACGTTCGGTCACCGACCCGAGGAGGACTCGGCATGGACACCGATGCACTGATCCTGGTGAGCGTCGACGACCACCTCGTCGAACCGCCCACGTTGTTCGACGCCCACATCCCCGATCGCTACCGCGACCGGGCCCCGAAGATCGTGCACACCGACATCGGCGACGACGTCTGGATGTTCGACGGCGAGGCGGTGCCCTACATGGGGCTCAACGCGGTCGCCGGCCGACCGCGTGAGGAATACGGCATCGAGCCGATGTCGTACGAGGAGATGCGCCGCGGGCTGCTGGGACGTCCACGAACGCGTGAAGGACATGAACGCGGGTGGTGTGCTCAGCTCGCTCAACTTCCCGTCGTTCCCGGGCTTCGCCGGGCGGTTGTTCGCGGCCGCGGCCGACAAGGACCTCGCCCTCGCGGTGGTGCAGGCCTACAACGACTGGCACATCGACGAGTGGTGCGCCGCGTACCCCGACCGGTTCATCCCGATGGCGCTCCCCGTGCTGTGGGACCCGGAGCTCGCGGCCGCCGAGGTGCGGCGCACCGCGGCCAAGGGCTGCCACTCGCTGACGTTCACCGAGAACCCCGCACTGCTCGACTACCCGAGCTTCCACTCCGACGCCTGGGACCCGCTCTGGGCGGCGGTCACGGAGACCGAGACCGTCGTGTCGATCCACCTCGGCTCCGGCGGCAAGCTCGTGCAGACGTCGGCCGACGCACCGGTCGACGTGATGATGACGCTCCAGCCCATGGTCGTCTGTCAGTGCGCGGCCGACATCATGTGGTCGAAGATCCTGCCCAAGTTCCCGGGCATCAAGTTCGCACTCTCCGAGGGTGGTACCGGCTGGATCCCGTACTTCCTCGAGCGCATCGACCGGACCTACGACCTCCACCACCTCTGGACCGGCCAGGACTTCGGCTCGCAGCTCCCGAGCGAGATCTTCCGCGAGCACTTCCTCACGTGCTTCATCGACGACCCGGTGGGCGTGCAGCTCCGCGACCGCATCGGCATCGACAACGTCTGCTGGGAGCTCGACTACCCGCACGCCGACTCGGCGTGGCCGAACGCGCCGGAGGAGCTCGGGGTCGTGCTGGCCGACGCCGCGCCCGGGGACGTCGCCAAGATCACGCACGAGAACGCCATGCGCTGGTACTCCTTCGACCCGTTCACGTCGCGCACGCGTGAGCAGTCGACGGTCGCGGCGCTGCGCGCCGAGTCACCGGATCACGACGTGCGCATCCGTTCGCTCGACGGCGGGCGTCACGCCCACTCGAAGGGCATCGACATCGGCGTGCTGCAGGAGCAGGCCACGGCGTAGGGGTACTTGTATACAAGATACGGTCGGGTTAGGTTGCCGCCGGACGACAAGAGAAACAGGGGGGATCACGAATGAGAAGTCGGATCGTCGTAGCTGTCGCGGCATGTGCGGCCCTGGTCGGCTCGATGCTGGTGACGAC
Source organism: uncultured Actinomycetes bacterium (assembly GCA_963725775.1). Lineage (GTDB taxonomy): Bacteria > Actinomycetota > Acidimicrobiia > IMCC26256 > DASPTH01 > DASUAS01. The sequence continues at coordinate 2,343,915 of CAVRZT010000001.1, read as the reverse complement.
CGGCGCCGCGAGCGCCCGCGTCGCCAGTCAGACCGCGAGTATCGGGAGTGACGAGATCAAGGTCGGCGGGCTCATCGAGACCCAGTTCGCCGGCAGCGCCGTCGGCGCCCAGGCTCGGTTCGCCGACGAGAACGCCAAGGGCGGGGTGAACGGGCGCAAGATCACCTACGTCGAGGGCCAGCCGTATGCGCAGGGCAACACCCAGGCCGCGCTGGCCGAAGCGCAGCGCCTCGTGCAACAGGAGGGTGTGGCGGCGATCGTGCCGTCGATCACCTCGGTGCCGCCCACGCAGTTCCTGAGCCAGCAGAAGGTGCCGGGCTTCTCGTGGAACATCAGCCCGCTCGGGTGGGACACGCCGTGGTACTTCGGCATCACCGGTTCGCTCGTGGCGCCGTTCCCGAAGAGCGCGCCGGGTTCCGCCTCGCTGCCCGACATGCTGAGCCAGCAGTACAAGGACGAAGGCACGGCGTCCGGCGGCAAGGGCAAGACCATCGCGATCATCGGCAGCGACGACGCGTCGGCCAAGAGCGGTGTCGAGCAGGCGAAGAAGACCTTCCAGACCAGTGGCTACAAGGTCACGTACGCGAAGGGCGCTTTCTCCATCACCACGCCCACGACCGACTACACGCCCTTCGTGCAGGCGATCATGACGTCGAACGGTGGCAACCCGCCCGACATCGCCTACCTGGTGGCGTCGTTCAGCGACGTCCAGGGCCTGGCCAAGGGGCTCCGGCAGGCCGGGTTCCAGGGCATCATCGTCAACCCGACGACCTACGACCCGCGGATCGTGAAGGCGGCGGAGACGCTCGAGGTGTACACCCAGTGGGCGACGCCCGAATCGGCGCCGGACAACCCGAACATCCAGAAGGTCGTCGACTCGATCTCGAAGCAGGACCCGAGTGCGACCCTCAGCCTGGGCACGCTCGCCGCGTACTTCGCGGCCGACATGTTCATCCAGGCGCTCAAGGCGGCGGGGAAGACCCCGACCACCACGAGCATCCAGAAGGCGGCGTCCAAGATGACCTACCAGATCAAGGACGTCATCGGCCCGACCACCTACCCGGCGGCGTACTCACTCGGCACCTCGTGCGCGCAGTTGGCCAAGAGTGACGGGGCGGCGTTCTCGGTCGTAGTGGCCTACGGCTGCTACCCCGCCTACGTGTTCGGCACGGGCTCCAAGCCGAAGAAGACGATTCCTGCGCCGACGCCCTGACCACGTCGGCAGGATCCCCCCGAGACGGCGGAGCCGGATGCCCGTGAGGCTTCCGGCTCCGTCCGCTCGTCGGTGACGGCGATCGACCAAGGAGCCGGAAGCCGGTGAACCAGTTCCTCAACCTCGTCATCTCGGGGCTCGTGACCGGCGCGATCTACTCGATCATGGCGTCGGGAATCGTCCTCACCTACCAGACGTCGGGGATCTTCAACTTCTCGCACGGCGCGGTCGCGTTCGTGTGCGCGTACGTGTACTACCAGTTGCACGTCGGCAACAACATGCCGATCGTCCCCGCGTTGATCCTCTCGGTGTTCATCTTCGCGCCGCTGCTCGGGCTGCTCCTCGACAAGGTGCTGCTCCGGAGCCTGGCGACCGCACCGATCTACGCGCGCATCATCGGCACCATCGGCCTCCTGGTCGCACTCCCCGCGATGGCGCAGTGGCTGGTCGAGGCGGTGGGCAACGGGGTCATCGGGACCGACCTGCCGCTCGTGTCGCAGCTGTCGGCCGCGGGCGGGACCGTGCCCGGCGTGGGTCCGACACCACCCCATGTGTTCCGGCTCGGCTGGGCGGGGCTGCCCAACGTGAACATCAACAGCGATCAGCTCGCGGTGTTCGTCGTCGCCGCGATCGCCGCGTTCCTGCTGTGGTTCGTGATCCGGCGCACTCGCGTCGGGCTCGAGATGCGCGCCAGCGTCGACCGGAGCACGCTGGCGACGTTGCGGGGTGTGAGTACGGCGCGGTCGTCGGCGGTGGCGTGGGTGATGACGATGCTGCTCGCCGGGCTCGGTGGCGTGCTCATCGGGCCGCTGTTCCCGCTCAACGACAACATCTTCACGCTCGTCGTGTTCGGCTCGCTCGCCGCGGTCGCGCTCAGTGGCTTGCGGTCCATCCCGATCGCCTTCGCCGGCGGCTTGGCCCTCGGCGTGATCCAGAACCTCGTCGCCGGCTACGGCGACGACTTCCTCCCCGGCTTCCTCAAGGACCTCGACGGCTTCCGTGCCGCGGTCCCGTTCATCCTCACGCTCATCATCCTGATCCTGGCCGGGCGCGACCGGGGCCGGGCGGGCGGGAGCGTCGCCGACGAGAAGCCCCCGCCCGACCACCGCGCCGGCCTGCCCGCCTGGCGCCGCCGGCTGCCCTGGGTGCTCGCCACGCTCGCGCTGGTCGCCTTCACCATGCAGTGGATCGACGTCCCCGCGTTGCAGGCCGACGTCTACGAACAGGGGATCATCGCCAAGGGCATGGTCTTCGCGGTGATCTTCCTGTCGTTCGTCGTCGTCACCGGCATTGGCGGGATGGTGAGCCTGTCGCAGGCGACGTTCGTCATCGCGGGGGGATTCGCCGCGGGATGGGCGGTCAACTACGACTGGGGCCTCGACGTGCCGCTCGTCGCGTCCCACGGCCAGCTCAACTGGCTGTGGGCCATCGTGCTCGCCGCCCTGGTCGGCGCGGCGTCCGGCGCGATCGTGGCGATCCCGGTACGGCGTCTCGGTGCGGTCGCGCTCGCGCTGGGGACCTTCGCGCTCGCGTTCACCGCCGATCTCGTGATCTTCGCGCAGGAAGACATCTCGCACGGCTCCAATGGTTGGTTCGTACGGTGGCCCACGCTGGATCTCCCGCTGCTCCCGCGCTACGACTTCGGCAACTCGGAGCAACGGTTCGTGCTGTTCCTGATCATCTTCGGCCTCGGGGCGCTGATGATCCACGCGTTGATGCGTTCCGCGACCGGGCGCGAGATGCTCGCGGTCCGCAGCAGCGAGGTCGCGGCGCGTGCGTCGGGTATCAGACCCGCCCGGCCGCAGATCCTGATCTTCGCCCTGTCGGCCGGCATCGCCGGCCTCGGCGGCGCGCTCCTCGCCATGAACGACGGCACCATCTCGAACCTGAGTGCACCCCCGGTGATCGGCCTCGTGTGGATCGCGGTCGCGGTCACCTTCGGCATCCGCCGTCCCGGTGGCGTCCTGCTCGCCGGACTCGCGTTCGGTGGAGGCTCGCAGCTCGTCTTCAACTGGATCGGGAACGACTTCCTCACCGGCGGGCTGCACGACCTGATCACGTCGCCCTACTTCACGACCATGCTGTTCGGTCTCGGCGCCATCAACCTCGCACAGAACCCCGACGGGCTGCTCGCCATCGTCGGCAGCAAGAAGGCCGAGAAGCGTGTTGAGCGCCAACGCCGCGCGCACATCGTGGCCGCGGAAGCGGAGCTCCACGGTGACGAGGAGGCCGTCACCGACGCGATGGAGGGGCGCGTCGACGCGGCCGAGCGTGCGGTCGAGCACGACGAGGCGGAGGCGTCCGCGGCGCGTCAGCTCGGGATCGTGTCGCCCGGTGCCGGGGCGTCGACGGCCGCCCCGGAGGACGCCACCCTGTGGCTCGACGGCATCGTCGCCGGGTACGGCCCGGTCGAGGTGCTGCACGGCGCCTCGCTCAGCATCCAGCCGGGTGAGGTGGTCGCGCTCCTCGGTGCGAACGGCGCGGGCAAGTCGACCCTGTGCTTGGTGGCCGCCGGCCTGGTCGTGCCGACCTCGGGCCGGGTGGTGCTCGATCGTGAAGCCGTCACGGAGGAATCGGCGGTCGACCGCGCCCGGGCCGGCATGCTGCTCGTACCCGAGGCGCGGGGAATCTTCCCCGGTCTGACCGTCGAGGAGAACCTCAAGGTGCTCCTGCGCGATCCGGCCGAGCGTCAGGCTGCCACCGAACGGTTCCCGGTCCTCGGCCAGCGGCTCGGCCAGCACGCCGGGCTCCTGTCGGGAGGGGAGCAGCAGATGCTGAGCCTGGCACCCGCGCTCGCCCATCCGCCGGCGGTGCTCATCGCCGACGAGCCGACCCTCGGATTGTCGCCGCTGGCGTCGGCGGCGGTGCTCGACGCGCTCGCGCGAGCTGCGCGACCGCGGGTGCGCGATCCTGCTCGTCGCCGAGAAAGCGCACGAGGTGATGAGCCTCGCCGACACGATGGTGTTCATGGAGCTCGGACGGGTCGTCTGGTCCGGTCCGCGCGACGCTGCGGACGCCGACCTGCTGGCGGCGACCTACTTGGGGATCACCTGACGTGCCGGACCAACCGACGAACGACGGTGTGACCGCGGGGACGGCAACCGCGCCCGCGGAACCCCATCTGCGACTCGACGGGATCACCGTGCGCTTCGGCGGCATCACCGCGCTCGACGGCGTCACGTTCGACGCCCACGCGGGTGAGGTGCTGGGCATCATCGGCCCCAACGGTGCCGGCAAGACGACGCTGTTCGACGTGGTCTCCGGTGTGCGCGCACCGAACGACGGGAGCGTCGTGCTCGCGGGTCGCGACCTCACCCGGATGTCGGACACGGGCCGGGCCCGTCGCGGGCTGCGCCGCACGTTCCAGCGGGTCCAGACCTTCGGGTGGTTGTCCGTCGAGGACAACGTCCTGGCCGCGCTCGAGTGGCGCGGCGGCGGTGGGGGGTTCCTCGCCGACCTCGTGTCCTCGCCGACCCGCCGCCGGCCCGAGCGGCGTCGACGCGCGCGCGTGGACGAGGTGCTCGAGCGGTGCGGTCTGATGCCGGTGCGCAAAGAGCTCGCGGGGTCCCTGCCGATCGGGGTGGCGCGCATGGTCGAGTTCGCGCGCGCGGTCGTGGACCCGCCGAGTCTGCTCCTCCTCGACGAGCCGGCTTCGGGGCTCGACGAGACGGAGATCGCCCGGCTCGGGGTCGAGATCCAGGCAGCACGGGCCGAGTCGGGCTGCGCGGTGCTGCTCGTGGAGCACAACGCGGGGTTCGTCATGGAGCAGAGTGACCGGGTCGTGGTGCTCAACCTCGGCCAGCTCCTCGCGTCGGGTTCGCCGGCGGAAGTGCAGCGCAACCAGGCGGTGCGCGACGCCTACCTCGGCGAGCAGGACGCAGGCGACCAGGACGCACCGGTCACCCCGGCCTCCGACGACGACGACGGTGGCGCGGCTACGTCAGCACCGGGCTGAGCCGGGTCGCCGGTACCCGGCGGCGCCGTGGCGTCCGGTCGGGCGCAGGGTGACGGTGAGTGCCCCGGTGTGGGTCGGGTGCTTGCGGCCGGCGGCCACGACCTCGGCGAGGGTCGCCGCCGACCGCTGCACCGCCTCGTCGACGGTGTCGGTGGCGACGTCGTAGAGCGTGAGGTGGTTCGGCCCGACACGGCGCTGCGGGCACCCGCCGCCAGCGCGACATCGCCGACGAACGCGCCGCACGAGCAGCATGTCGGGCACGTGCTGCGTCGTCGTACCAGGCGTCCCACTCGGCCTCGCGGGTCGGATCGGTGCAGAGCACGTGGGTGAGGATGTGCCCGCGTGCGAGCCGTCGGACGGCGCGGCCTTGTGCCGTAGCTGGCCGTGGGCGACGAACACGTCGGCGGCCACCGTCGCGTGCGCGGGGTGCATGCGACCCTCGGCCCGCAGCGCTGTCGTCGACGGCCAGCGTCCGCGTCGCCTGCCGCGGCGACGTCGGAGTCGTCGAGCTCGTGGATGGTCACGTGGGTGAAGCCGATCCCGGGCATGCCCGGCTGCGGCCGGGTCGTCAGCTCGAACCGCGTCGCGGCCCACGGTCCGTCCCGCGCACACAGCGCGGGGAGATGGACGTCGTCCTCCCACGCGTCCCACGCCGCCTTCCTCGGCGACGCGGATGCACTTGGCGTAGACGACGAGCAGCCCGGTGGTGCGTCAACTCGACGGGATCACGCCTCCGGCCGCGATCCACCGGTTGACGGTCGTCCTGCGCCTCGGCCGGCGAGTAGACGTCCTCCTCGAAGCTCCACTTCCCGTTGCCCGCGTAGTGGAGGATCGTGTTCACGTCGAAGCCGTAGTAGCCGTCGTCACCCTCGGGCGCGGGGAGGATGTTCGGGATCAGCGTGCTGACGCGGTTGCCGTCGATCAGCGCGTACGACGGCGGGAACTCCATGGTCGGGAACGGCTGCATCACCGACTTGATCCAGGCCCGGATCTCGGCGCCGGAGCTGAAGTAGCCGTAGTGGTGCTCGCGGTAGTGGGCGTCGTCGGTGAACTGGTCGGCCCACTGGTCCCAGTCGCCGGTCTCGACCGCGAGCGCGGCGCGCTGGCGGTACTTCTCGAACTCCGCCTGCACCTCCTCGCGCGGGAACGCGGGCTGCGGCGGCTCGGGGTTCCAGCCGTCGATGCCGCGCAGGCTGACCGGTCCTGCGGCGTGTCGCGGCGACCGCCGTCGGTGAGCCACTCCTTGAACACGCGCTCGGCGTCGGTCGGGTTGTAGTAGTCGGCCTCGAACGAGAACTTCCCGTTGCCCGCCGTACTGCAGGAACGTGGTGTTGGGGAACCCGTAGCGCTTCCCGGTGCCGGTCGGGTCGGGCAGGTTGTTCCAGATGTAGAACCCGATGCGGTCGCCGTCGATGATCGACCACTCGATCCAGAGCGTCATCGCCGGGTATTCCTTCATGATGTCGACGATGAAGCTCGCTGATCGCGGCCTTGCCCTCGAACACGCCGAGGTTGTGCTCCTCGTAGCGGGCGTCGTCGGTGAACATGTCGGCCCACGCCGGCCAGTCGTGCTCGCTGACGCCCCGCTTCTGGTACTCGGCCCAGGCGGCTTCGATCTCCTCGCGCGGGTACTCGCTCATGTCCGGCATCCCCCTCGTCGGTGCGACGGGAGCGTAGCCCGGCGTCGGCGACGGCGGTACCGTGACGCCGTGGAACTCGAGCGTGGCCGGACGGATCGTCAGCGTCACCAGCCCGGACAAGGTCATGTTCCCGCGAGCAGGGCCAGACCAAGCTCGACGTCGTCGACTACTACCGCGCCGTCGAGCACGAGCTCATGGGCGCGATCCGGGGCCGCCCGGTGCTGATGCAGCGGTTCCCGAACGGTGTCGGCGGCTCGTCGTTCTTCCAGAAGCGGGTGCCGAAGGACGCCCCGGACTGGTTGGAGACGTCGGTGGTGAGCACGCCGAACGGCACGACGTCGCAGCGCGCTGGTCGCGGCCGACCTCGCGCACATCGTCTGGGCGGTGAACCTCGGGTGCCTGGGCTTCCACGTGTGGCCCAACCTCGCGTCCGACGACGAGCACGCCGACGAGCTGCGCATCGACCTCGACCCGCAACCGGGCACGTCGTTCGACGAGGCCCGCGTCGCCGCGGCGCGAGCTGAAGGTGCTGCTCGACGAGCTCGGCATCCGCGCCTGGCCGAAGACCACCGGGCAACCGCGGCATCCACGTGTACACGCGCCTCGAGCCGCGGTGGACGCCGATCGAGGTCCGCCGCGCCGCGGTCGCGGTCGCGCGCGAGCTCGCCCGCCGCCGACCCGACGTGATCACCGACGCGTGGTGGAAGGAGGAGCGCGGGCGAGCGGATCTTCGTCGACTTCAACCAGAACGCGCCGCACAAGACGGTGTTCGGCGCGTGGTCGGTCCGCGCCCGCGCCGGCGCGCAGGTGTCGACGCCGTTCGAGTGGGACGAGCTCGACGACATCGACCCCGAGGCGTGCACCATGGCGACGGTGCCGGCGCGGGTCGAGGCGCGGGGTGACCCGTGGGCCGACATCGACGACGACCCGCAGGTCGCTCGACGCCGCTGCTCGAGATGTACGACCGCGACATCGCCTCCGGGCTCGAGGACGCGCCGTGGCCGCCCGTCTACCCGAAGATGCCGGGCGAACCGCCCCGGGTCGCGCCCAGCCGGGCGCGAAGGACGACGGCAGCACCGGCCGACCGCGAAGAAGTCGACGGCGAAGCCGCGGGCGCCGCGCAGGCCCAGCGCGGCATCTGAATCGGTGCCCGGTCAGCTCCTGCGGTCGGAGAGCGCCCAGGCCGCGGCGCGCTCACGGCGGCGACGGTGAGGACAGCGGGCCACGGCCCGATCTTCTTGGCCAGCGGGTGCGACACCCCGAACGCGCCGTAGTAGACCGCGCTGAGGATCGCCGCGTTCACCGGGCCCGCGTGCTTCGCCCACTGACGTTGGGCGACGAACCCGCCGGCGGCGAGCACCGCGCCACCGAGTGGGCGGATCTTGGTGAAGCGGGCGACGGAGTAGCCGCCGACGAGCGAACCGGCGACGACGGGCGCGGTGGGAACCGACATGACGCGCAGGTTAGAGGACCCCACGGCCCGGGTCTCCAAGCGATTGCGCAACCGGGTCACCGGGTAGCTTCGTGCGATGGCCGACTACGTCATCCCCGATCCGGAACCCAAGGAGATCGACGAGAAGCTGTCGATCGAGCTGCGTCACCTCTCCGAGAACGCGGTGTTGCGGGGACACCCTTCCGACGGTGAGCAGTGCGACAACTGCCTGTACTACCTGGAGAACACCGCCGAGATCTCGTACTGCTGGCACCCGAAGCTGCGCATCCTCGTGGGCGCCGACTGGTGGTGCCAGTGGTGGGAGAAGATCCCCGAATAGGCGCTCGACCGGCGTCGTAGGCTGCGCCGATGACGTACCGGGTGGTGGTGTGGGGGACGGGCAACGCAGGGCGTCCGGCGATCCGGGCGGTCGCCGCGCACGCGACCTCGAGCTGGTCGGCGTCGTGGTGTCGAACCCGGCCAAGGTCGGAAGCGACGCCGGGGAGCTGGCGTTCATCGAGCCGCTGGGCGTCGCCGCGACCGACGACGTGAGCGTCGCGTTCGCCGACGACGTCGACGCGGTCGTCTACACCGCGACCGCCGACACCCGGCCGGACGAGGCGTTCGTCGACCTGATCGCGTGCCTCGAGGCCGGCGCCAACGTGGTGTCGACCTCGTTCTATCCGCTGCTGCACCCGGCGAGCGCGCCACCGCCGATGATCGAAGCGGTCGAGCGTGCGTGCGCCGAGGGCGACACGTCGGTCTTCGTGTCGGGCATCGATCCGGGCTGGGCGCTCGACATCCTGCCCGATGCTGGTGAGCGGCGTGAGTGCCGGGCATCGAGGAGATCCGCGTCCAGGAGATCTTCAACTACGCGCTCTACGACGCGCCCGACGTCGTGCGCGACGTGATCGGCTTCGGTGGGCCGATGGACGACCACGCCGCTCATGCTGCTCGACGTCGCGCTCGAGATGGTGTGGGCGCCGATGGTGCGCATCCTGGCCGAGGCGCCTCGACGTCGAGCTCGACGCGGTCGCGACCCACGTCGAACGACGCCCGCTCGAGCGCACCATCGAGGTGCCGGGCATGGGCACGTTCGAGGCGGGCACGCAGGGTGCGTTCCGCTTCGAGGTGCAGGGCATCGTCGACGACCGTCCGCTGCTCGTGGTCGAGCACGTCACGCGCATCGACGACGACTGCGCGCCCGAGTGGCCCACCTCGACCCAGCCCGGCGGCGATCCACCGGGTCCGAATCACCGGGCACCCGAACCTCGACGTGACCATCCACGGCACCGAGGCCGGGGAGCCGGGCGCGGCGGGCGGTGGCAACGCCACCGCGGCCAACCGCATCGTGAACGCCATCCCTGCGGTCTGCGAGGCGCCCGCCGGACCGCTCGGCGCCCTCGACCTCCCGCCGATCACCGGGGCGCGGCAGCTCCGGCGGGTCTGACCGGCCACACCACCGGGCACGCCGGCTCCGACAGCGGCGCACCCTCCACCAGCGTCGCGTGGTGCGGCTTCTGCGGGGCGCCGGGCTTGATCCGGAAGCGCGCGTCGTCGCCCGCATACCGGATCGACAGCGCTCGCCGCGGCCGGTCGGGCGTGGAGTTCGCGAACGCGCCGTGGATGGTGCGGGCATGGTGGACGACGACGTCTCCGGGCCGGGTGCTGAAGTGCACCAACGCGGGATCGTCGGTGTGATCGGGCACCTCGGCGCCCTCGGTGCCCGGCAACGACTCCGTGGTGACGAACAGGTTGGGTCGGAACACGGTGCGGTCGCGGTGGGAGCCGCGCACGTAGCGCACCGCGCCGTTGGCGGCGTCGACGGGGTCCAGCGGGATCCACACGGTGCACACCTGGTCGCCGTCGACGTGGAAGTAGGCGAGGTCCTGGTGGAACGCGGTGCGGTCGGTGGTGCCCGGCTCCTTGACCAGCACGCTGTCCTCGTAGAGCCAGACGTGCTCGGTGTCGAGCAGCTCGGCGACGATCGCCGGCACCGGGGTGTCGCGTGCGAAGGCGAGGAACTCGGTCGTCGCGACCCAGTGGTCGGTTCCCGCCCGGAACTGGCCGCGCGGCCCGTCGCCCTCGTGGACGTCGCGCGTGAGGGGCGCGCCGGCGTCGCCGAGCGCGTCGCCCATCGCGGTGAGATCGGTCATCGTCGGCGCGCCGAGCTCGTGGTCGACGGCGGTGCGCATGCGGGCGATCCACGCGGCGTCGAGTACCCCCGGGAGGTGGACGACGCCGTCCTGCTCGAACGCGTCGCGCCGCGACGCGTCGAGGCCGGTCAATAGCCCGCGGCGCGGTCGACGACGTTGCGGAGCGTCTCCCCGCGTGTGTACCGCTCCAGGTTGTCGGCGAACAGCGCGAGGAGCGTGTCGGTGTAGCGATCCTGCGCGGCCGAGCAGTGCGGCGAGATGTAGATGTTCGGGGCCGACCACAGCGGATCGTCGGCGGGGAGTGGTTCCTCGCGGGTGACGTCGAGGATGGCGGCACCGAGGTGACCCGACTCGAGCGCGGCGATCAGCGCCGGCTCGTCGACCAGCGTGCCGCGGCCGACGTTGCAGAACAGCGCGCCCGCGCTTCATCGCCGCGAACGCGGCGGCGTCGAACATGCTCTCGGTCTCGGCCGTGCCCGGGGCGCTCACGACCACCGCGTCGCACCGCGCCAGCACGTCGTGCAGGTCGCCGGTGCCGCGCAGCTCGTGGACGAGCTCGTGGTGCTGCCCCTCGACGTAGCTGCGACGGGTGCCGATGACGTGCATCCCGAACCCGCGGGCGCGCTGGGCGACCGCGGTGCCGATGGCGCCGAGGCCGATGACCCCGAGGGTCAGCCCCTCGACGGTGCGCCCGAACTTGGGCTTCCAGGCGTGCTGCGTCTGCTCGCTCGTCGATCTCGGGCAGCCGCTTCCACACCGACGAGGAGGCGGCTCATCGCGAACTCGGCGATGGGCGCGGCCGCCACGCCGGCGGCGTTGGTGATGGTCACGCAGTCGTCGGGCAGCTCGGCGTCGGCGAGGTGGTCGATCCCGGCCCCGATGGCCTGCACCCACTGCAGCTTCGGCGCCAGTTCGCCGATCGCGGCGGGGAGGTCGAGGGCGAGCGTGCGCCTCGGCGCGGGCCCACACGTCGCGCTGCGTCGGCGGTCAGCTCGTCGTCCTGGTCCGGAAGGTGGTGCCCGAAACGACCGAGGTAGGGCGCGGCGACGATCTCGAGGTCGGGGAAGCGGTCCCGGAGCGGGGCCAGCAGCTCGTCGTCGGCGTTCCACGGGAACGCGACCACGACGGTGGTCACGACGCCTCCGCGGTGACGTCCTTCAGCACGCCCGGCGCGTGCACGGGGGCGAGCGTCGACGTGAGGTAGTCGGGCGCCTCGGGGGTCTCGATGAACCAGCCGGTCGGGCACATGGTGAGGATCTCGACGAACGAGAAGCCGAGCCCCGCCTGCTGGACCTCGAGCGCGCGGCGGATCATCTTCTTGGTGCGGGCGACGTTGCCGGCGTTGTTGACCGCGCCGCGCGCGACGTAGGCGGCGCCGTCGAGCTCGGCGATCAGGGTGCTCAGCCGGATCGGGTAGCCGTGCTGTGCGGCGTCGCGCCCGTCGAGCGTGTTCTTGGTGCGCTGGCCGAGCGCGGTGGTCGCGGTCATGTGACCGCCGGTCTCGCCGAACACGCCGTTGTCGAGCATGAAGCAGGTGACCTGCTCGCCGCGTGCGGCGGTGTGCAGCACCTCCTGGAGCCCTTCGTTCACCATGTCGCCGTCGCCCTGCACGGTGATCACGAGGGTGTCGGGCTTGGCCCGCTTCACCCCGGTGGCGAGCGACGGCGCGCGGCCGTGCAGTGCCTGCAGCACCTCGACGTCGAGGTTGTTGGAGAACGCGGTGTAGCAGCCGATCCCGAAGACGCCGATCGCCCGCGATACCGCGCCGACCGCCTCGATCACCTTCGAGGATCGGCGCGCATGGCGATTGGCTCGCCGCACCCGGGGCACAGGCTGTGCTCGCCCACGTCGATCAGCGACGGGGTGAAGTCGTCGACCAGGTGCGCGGGTTCGGTCGGCGGCGCGCTCGGTGGGGAGGTAGCGCTCGGTCATCGGCCGACCCTCTCGTCGAGGAGCTCCTGGAGGCGATCGCGCACGTAGGACGCCGTCGAGATCGGGCGCGATGCCGAAGCCCGAGCCGTCGAGGCTGAGGCCGACCGATGAACTCGACCGGCGCCGCGCCGGCGACGGCGAGGCGGACGTCGTCGACCATCTGACCCTGGTTGTTCTCGTACACGCCGACGACCTTCGCGCCGCGTGCCGCGGCGCGCCACCGCCTCGCGCGGGAACGGCAACAGCGTGATCGGCCGGACGTACCCGACGCGCGCGCCGTCGGCCCGGAGCCGGGCCACCGCGGCGCGCACGTACTTCGCCGGGCGTGCCGAACGCGACCACGACGACGTCGGCGTCGTCGGTGAAGCCGGTCTCGACGAGCGGCTCGATGCCGGCGAGCATCTCCTCGGTGAACGCCGCGCACTGGCGGTAGTGCTCGGCGAGGTCGTAGCCGCCGCGCTCGTTGCGCTTCGTGGTGCCGAGCGGCGACACGCAGCCGGGCGTGGCCGGTGCCGCTGGTGGACCCGTCGAGCGCCCAGTCGTCGGCCGGGAGCGGTGCCGAAGTCGACGCGGCGCCGACGTCGACCGAGCGTGGACGGTGTGCGCGAGGTAGTAGTCGCCGAAGAGCAGGACCGGGTTGCGCCACTGCTGCGGTGAGGTGGAACGCGAGCTGCGTGAGCTCGGCGGCCTCGGGCACGTCCATGGGCGCGAGGACCGGCATCCGGGCGTCGCCGTGGCCGGGGCCGCGCGTGGCCTGCCAGTAGTCGCCCTGGGCGCGCGCCATGTTGAGCACCACGAGCGGGATCCGCGGCGTAGCGACGAGCTCGCTGAGCGACTCCTGCATCAGCGAGAGCCCCTGCCCGGTCGAGCCGGTGGCGCTCGGCGTGCCGGTGGCCGCCGCGCCCCAGGCCATGCCGACCGCCTCGAGCTCGCTCTCGGCGTTCATGCAGGTGCCGCCGACGCCCGGGCAGCTTGGTCGCCATGTGCTCGAGCACCTCGGTGAACGGCGTCATCGGGTAGCCGCTGAAGAAGCGGCACCCGGCGGCGACCATCGCGTCGGCGATCGCCTCCGAGCCTTCGAGCAGCGCGGGCGAGGCGACGGCGATGCTCACGACGGGCTCCTCGACCGTCAGCTCGAGGGGATGCTCGTACTTGTAGACCTGGAAGCAGAAGTCGGGGCAGATCCGCGCGCACGCCTGGCAGCCCGTGCACCCGGCGACCAGCCGCGGGTAGCGGTAGCCGCGGCTGTTGACGCTCGTGCACCGTCATCTCGAGCACGCGCGGCGGGCAGGCGTCGATGCACAGGTCGCAGCCCTTGCACGCCTCGACGTCGATCACGACGGTGCCGCGGGTGAGGACGGTGCTCACGCGCGCGACCTCCGTGCCACGCGGGCGCGAGCGTCGCGGGGTGCGACCTCGTAGCCCGGCGCGGATGGCGGCGACGTTCAGCGCCACGTGCTGCGTGCGGTACGACGGCAGCGACTCGGCCACCGCGGCGTCGAGCGCGTCGAGGCTCGACGCATGCCGGTCGCGGCGACGTACGCGCCGAGCATCACCATCGACGCGGTCATGATGTTGCCGAGATCGACGGCGAGGTCGGTGGCGGCGATCTCGACGACCGCGGGACTCGTCGGGTCGAACGAGCCCTCGAACACGGTCGTGTTCACGAGCACGCAGCGCTGCCGGGCCGCAGCTTCGCGCGCGTCGGTTCCGAGAAGTCGTGGTGCATGAAGATCGCCGACCAGGTCTCGGCGACGGTGGGGGGCGCCTCGATGGCGCCGTCGGCGATCACGACGGTCGCCTCGGTGTTGCCGCCCCGCATCATGCCGCCGTAGCTGCCGAACATCTGGACCGAGCGCCCTTCGGCGATCGCGGCGCGGGCGAGCACCTGCGCGGCCAGCTGGATGCCCTGGCCGCCGATGCCGGTGAGCACGAGCTCTCGTTCCACGCCCGGAGAGTACCGTTCCGCGAGGACTGCCGTCGCGGGACCACAAGGGGGAAGCGAGATGGCGCAACCGGAGCGGGTCCTCGGGCCGATGGGCGACCGCGTCGTGTTCGAGAACGATCGCGTGCGCATCTGGGAGATCAACCTGCCTCCCGGGAGCGACAGCAACATCCACCGGCACGACCTCGACTACGTGCTGGTGATCCTGGGCGGCGACCGCGTCGCCGCGGTGCAGGAACCCGACACCGGGAGCGCGCTCCCGCCGTACTTCGAGGCCGACGTGGTGCCCGGCCAGGCCGTGTTCGTCGAGCGGGGCGGCATCGAGACCGCCCGCAACGTCGGCCAGGTGCCCTACTCCGAGATCATCATCGAGCTGAAGGACTGACTGTCAATGGACTACCGCCTGCTCGGCCGCACCGGCCTCCGCGTCAGCCCCCTGTGCCTCGGCACGATGAACTTCGGCATGCGCGCCGAGGTCGGCGTGCAGACCGAGGAAGACGAGGGCCACCGGATCATGGACCGCGCCCTCGACCTCGGGATCAACTTCTTCGACACCGCCAACGTGTACGGCGACGGCCGCGGCCTCACCGAGTCGATCATCGGCCGGTGGTTCGCGCAGGGTGACGGCCGGCGGGAACGCACGGTGATCGCGACCAAGGTCTACAACTCGCGCGACACGCTGGCCGAACGCCGGCCGCCTGTCGGCGCTCTCGATCCGCCAGGCGTGCGAAGACAGCCTGCGCCGGATGCAGACCGACCACATCGACCTGTACCAGATGCACCACGTCGACCGCGACACGCCGTGGGACGAGATCTGGCAGGCGATGGACGTGCTCGTGACCGCAGGGCAAGGTGCTCTACGTCGGCAGCAGCAACTTCGCCGGCTGGCACATCGTGCAGGCGAACGAGGCCGCGCGCCGGCGCGGCACTCGCTCGGCCTCGTGTCCGAGCAGAGCCTCTACAACCTCACCGCCCGCACCATCGAGCTCGAGGTGCTTCCCGCGTGCGAGCACTACGGCGTCGGCATGATCCCGTGGAGCCCGCTCGGCGGCGGGCTGCTCGGTGGCGTGCTCGCCGACCGCGCCGCCGGCGGCCGGCGCGGGAACGCGGGCCTGCAGTCGCGGGTCGAGACCATGCGGCCGCAGCTCGAGCGGTGGGAGAAGCTGTGCGCCGAGCTCGGCCACGCGCCCGCCGACGTCGCGTTGGCGTGGCTGCTGCACCAGCCGATCGTGACCGCACCGATCATCGGGCCCCGCACGCTCGACCAGCTCGACACCGCCATGGGCGCCCTCGACGTGCAGCTCGAGCGGCGACGTCCTCGCCCAGCTCGACGAGATCTTCCCCGGCCCCGGCGGTCCCGCGCCGGAGGCCTACGCCTGGTGAGGAGCACGCGATGAGTGAGGTCACCGACGCCGACGTGCGCGCCCGCGTCGGCACACTGCTCGCCGAGCACGGCGACGACGACGAGGCCACGTTCCTCGGCGCGCAGTTCGATGCCGGCCTGGCCCGGCTCGACTACCCGGTGGGGCTGGGCGGGCTCGACGCGTCACCGAAGCTGCAGGAGATCGTCGACGGGGCGCTCGAACCCGCCGGACGCCGCTACCCGTGGCTCCGCAACGCGATGGGGATCGGCATGTGCGGGCCCACCATCGTGGCCCGCGGGACGCGTGAGCAGCAGGAACGCTTCCTGCGCCCGATCTTCACCGCCGAGGAGATCTGGTGCCAGCTGTTCAGCGAACCCGGCGCCGGGCTCCGACGTCGCCGGCCTCGCCACCCGGGCCGTCGCCGACGGCGACGAGTGGATCGTGAACGGCTCCGAAGATCTGGACGTCGATGGCGCACAAGGCACGCTTCGGCCTGCTGCTGGCGCGCACCGATCCCGAGGCCCCGAAGCACAAGGGCCTCACCGCGTTCATCATCGACATGCACCAACCGGGCGTCGAGGTCCGTCCGATCCGGAGCATGGCCGGCGCCTCGGGCTTCAACGAGGTGTTCTTCACCGACGCGACGGTGCCCGACGCGATGCGGGTCGGCGACGTCGGCGACGGCTGGCGCACCGCCAACGCCACGCTCATGAACGAGCGGGTGTCGATCGGCAGCGAGGTCGCACCGCAGGGGTCGGGACCGATCGCGAGCGCCGTCGCCGCGTGGCGGAGGTGCACCAACCCGAATCCGGTGGTCCGCGACCGGCTCATGAGGCTCTGGATCGACGCCGAGGTGCTGCGCCTCGGGAGCCTGCGCGCGCAGGCGAAGCGCGAGAAGGGCGTGCCGGGGCCGGAAGGCTCGGTGCTGAAGCTCCTGTCGGGGCGGGTGCAGACCGGCGTGACCGAGATCGTCGTCGACCTGATGGGGCCGGACGGGACCGTGCTGCGCGAGCCGTACACACGCGAGCAGATCGACGAGCGCGAGGTCGGCAGCCGGGACCCGGTGCTCTCGTTCGTGGGCGCGCCCGGCGGCACCATCGCCGGAGGCACCACGCAGATCCAGATGAACATCCTCGGGGAACGGGTCCTCGGCCTGCCGCGCGAACCCGGCCTCGACCCCAACACCCCGTGGAGCCAGATCCCCCGCAATTGACACGAACGGCCGGAGCCTCCATGTTCGACACCGCGATCACCGACGAGCTGCTGGCGACGACCCGCGCCGTGCGCAAGCGGCTCGACCTCGAACGACCGGTCGACCCACAGCTCATCCTCGAGTGCATCGCCCTCGCGCAGCAGGCGCCCACCGGGACCAACGCGCAGTCGTGGCGGTGGATCGTCGTGACCGAGCCGGCCACGAAGGCCGCCCTCGCCGAGATCTACCGGGGCGGGTGCCTCGGGTACCTGGAGCAGGGAGTGGTGACCGAGAAGGATCCGCAGACGCGGCGGGTGTACGAGAGCTCCCTGCAACTGGCCACCACGATCGAGCAGGTCCCCCTGCTGGTGATCCCCTGCATCGAACGTCGTTTCGACGGCGCGCCGCTGGTGGTGACGGCGTCGTCGTTCGGCTCGATCCTCCCGGCGGCGTGGAGCTTCCTCCTCGCGCTGCGGTCACGTGGGCTCGGCTCGGTGTGGACGACTGCGCACCTCTGGAACGAGCAGGCGGCGGCGGGCCTCCTCGGGATCCCCGACACCGTCACGCAGGTGGCGATGTTCCCGGTCGCGCACACCATCGGCACCGACTTCAAGCGGGCGACGCGACCGCCGGCCGAGTCGGTCACCTTCTGGGAGACCTGGGGCACCACCCGTTGAGCACGCCGGTTCCCCCGCTCCTCCGGCCGCGCTCCTCCGACGAGTACGCACCGGTGCCCTGGGACGCACGCCTCACGCGCGTCGCGCACGCGGTGGCGGAGCGGGTGAACGGTGAGGGGTCGCGGCTCGGCACCGCCATCACCCTGCGCGCGCTCGACGCGTCGGCCGGCGGTGGGTTCTACGCGATCCCCGAAGCCGCGGAGCTCGACGAGGACGCGGCCGCGGCGGCGTTCGCGGCCACCGGTCCGGTGATCGACGTGCAGACCCACCTCATCGACCCGGCGCGCTGGGGCGGCGACGGTGCCGCCGCGCTCACGGGCTTCCTGCAACTCGTCGATCCCGATCGGTGGCCCGACGCGGTCGACCCGCGCCTGCTCGACGCGGCGGCGTGGGCGGCGCACGTGTTCGGCGCCAGCGAGACCGCCATCGCACTGCTGACCTCGACACCCGGCGGCGCCGACCACAACGTGCTGCTCAACCCCCAGATCGCCGCGACCCGCGAGCTCGTCGACCGGTACGCGGGGACTGACCGGGTCCGCACGCACGCCATCGTGCATCCGAACCTCGGTCCCGCCGAGCTCGACGCCATGGTCGACAACTACACCGCGCTCCGGCCGTCGGGGTGGAAGTGCTACCCGCTGTACGGGCCGCCGACCACCGCGTCGCCGACCGGCGGGTGGTTCCTCGACGACGACGAGATCGGGTTCCCGTTCCTCGAGCGCGTGCCGCACGTCGGGCACCCGCGTCGTGGCGGTGCACAAGGGCCTCGGGGGACCGATCCCGTCGGCCTCGGTCGCGGCGGCGTCGCCGCGCGACATCGGACCGGCGGCGGCCGCCTTCCCCGACGTGAACTTCCTCGTGTACCACTCGGGCTACGAGCGCGATCCGGAAGGCGAAGAGGGCGCGTTCGATCCGATCGCGCCCACCGGCGTCGACCGGCTGGTCACGGGCCTCGCCGACGCGGGGATCGCGCCCGGGGCCAACGTGTACGCGGAGCTCGGAAGCACCTGGTACCTCATGCTGCGGCGGCCGGTGGAAGCCGCCCACGTACTCGGCAAGCTGCTGCGCGCGGTCGGGCCCGATCGCATCGTGTGGGGCACCGACTCGATCTGGTACGGCTCACCGCAGCCACTCATCGACGCGTTCCGCACCTTCGAGATCCCGGAGCGGATGCAGGAGGCGTTCGGGTACCCGGCGCTCACGACCGAGACGAAGGCGAAGATCCTCGGCGTGAACGCGCGCGCGGTCTACGGCATCGCCGACGACGAGGTCGCGCGCGCGGCCGCCGACTCGACGCGCGACTGGGTCGACGAGCTCGCGCCGACCATCACCGCCGCGGTCACCGCGCGGGTCGCCCGTGAGGACCCGGTCGGTGAGCCGGTACTCGCAGCCCCACGTCTTGTTCACGTCGAAGCGGAGCTCGTGGTCGGTGACCTCGGCGATCATGGGCCCGACGACGAGCTCGAGGAAGGTCGCGGCCTCGGCCACGTCCTTCACGGTGAACGTGACCCCGGTGACGGATTGTCCGACGCGGGCGAGGTCGCGCGCGGCGACGGAATCGCCGGCGCCCGGCGCGAGCAGCTCCAGGATGGTGTCCTCGCCCACCAGCACGTGGCGGGCCGTCCCGCCGGCGATGGTCGCCGCCTGGTCGGGGAGCGGCACCGCGTCGAGCACCTCCACGTAGAACTTCTCCGCCGCCACGAGATCGTCGACGACGACGGTGATGTGCGACATGCGTTGCAGACCGATCGGGTGGTGCTGCCCCCAGTACGCGTCGCGGAACGCGGGGTATTCGTCGCGCAGGCGCGGGTCGAGCCCTTCCCAGTGCCCTTCGGCCGGATGGAACTCGAGCATGGCCGGGGTGTCCTTGGGGTGACAGAAGATCGTGTTGCCCGAACCGGCGTCGGTGATCCGCACGCCCGCGGCTTCCAGCCGCTGCGCGAGGTCGTCGAGCTCGTCGACGTAGAAGGCGATGTTGTGCACGCGCGGACCGAACTTCTCGACGTAGCGGTACCAGCTCGTCGCGACCGGGTCGGGACCCGGGAAGCAGTGCATCGGCTCGATCGACGTCTCGGCGATGATGTAGATCGCCGCGTCGCGGTGCCAGTGGTCCGAGTAGTTGCGCATCATGCACAGGGGTGAGAACGCCGCGTTGAAGAAGAACTCGGCGTCGACATAGCTGTCGACGAGCGGGGTGAGGTGGAACAGCTTGCCGATTCGGGCGCGGGCCATGACGACTCCTGTCTTCCGCGTTCCGGCGGATCGTAGGTTCGACACGCCGCGGGACCCCACTGCGAGGCCGCGTTAGGGTCGGTGACGGTGGAACGCGAGGTGCTCTCCTACTGCCGGATCTGCGCGGCCGCCTGCGGCATCGCGGTCACCGTCGACGACGACCGGGTGGTACGCGTGCGGGGCGACTCCGGGCACCCGGTGTCGCGCGGCTACACGTGCTCGAAGGGGCGCGGCCTCGCGACGTGGCATCACCGCGACGACCGGCTCGATCGCCCGCGCCTGCACGGCCGCGACGTCGAGTGGGACGACGTGCTGGACGACCTCGCTGCCGTCGTGCGCGACACGCTTGACGCACCCGGTGCCGACGCGGTCGCGCTCTACCTCGCCACCGGCCTCGCGTACGACTCGGCCGGCCAGGTCGCGGCGGGTTCGTTCCTCGGCGCGCTCGGGAGCAGCTCCTTCTACAGCGCGGTCACGGTCGACAACGCACCGGTGCTCGTCGCCGCGGAGCTCGTCACCGGCAACGCGATGATGAACCCGCTCTGGGACCCGACGACCCCGGGGCTCCTCCTCCTCGTCGGCACCAACCCCGTCGTGTCGCACGGGTACGGCACCACCCTGCCGGATCCGGTCAACTACCTGCGCGACCACCGGCGCCTCGGCGGACGCATGTGGGTGCTCGACCCACGGCGCACCGAGAGCGCGGCGCTGGCCGACGAACACCTCGCGATCCGTCCCGGCACCGACGTGGTCGTGCTCGCCGCGCTGGCGCACGAGGTCCTCGAACGCGGTGCCAACGACGACGAGCTGCGTGACGCCTGCTCGGCCGACGATGTCGCCGCGCTCCGGCGCGTGCTCGCGCCCTTCACCGTCGACCGCGCCGCGACGGCGGCTGGGATCGATCCGGTGTCGCTGCACGCGCTCGCCGACGACCTGTGCGCGCACCGGGGGCGGCTGGCGATCTCGTGCGGCACCGGCGCGCTGATGGGCACCGACGGAATCCTCGTCGAGTGGTTGCGGTGGGTGTTGCTGATCGCCTCGGGCTCGTTGGACCGCCCGGGCGGGATGCGGATCCCACGCGGCGCGGTGAGCCACCTGCGCCCGCCCCGCCCACCGCGACCGGCACGGCCCGGGCCCGCGAGCCGGCCCGACCTGCCCCGGGTGGCCAACCAGATCCCGGCGGTTGCGTTGGCCGACGAGATCGAAGCCGGCAACGTCCGCGTGCTCCTGGTGACCGGCGGGAACCCGATCGAGGCGCTCCCCGAACCCGACCGCGTGCGTGCCGCACTCGAGAAGCTCGACGCGCTGGTCGTGGTCGACGTGATCGAGAGCGAGCTCACCGAGCTCGCCACGCACGTGCTCCCGGCCACCGGTGAGCTCGAACGCACCGACATCTCGATGTACTCACACCTCTCGGTGCACTCGGCGATGCAGTCCACCCCGGCCGTCGTCCCGGCCGCCGGAGAACGACGCCCCGTGTGGTGGGTGCTCGGCCAGCTCGCGTCGCGGGTCGGCCACGACCTGCTCGGTGGGATCGACCCCGACACGCTGACCGACGAGCTGTACCTGCGCGGCATCCTCGAGCACTCACCGCTCGACGCCGACGAGGTGTTCGCCGCCGGGCCGCGCGGGTTCGACCTCGACGTCGAGTACGGCTGGGTCCACGAGTCGATGCTGCCCGATGGTCGCTGGCGGCTCGCACCGGCCGAGTTGCTCGAGCGTCTGACCGGGCACCACGAGCCCGGCCCCGGACTGGTCCTGTCACCGGGTCGGGACCCGGCGTGGAGCAACTCGGTGCGGTACGGGCCGGGTGACGACGACGCCTGCCTGCACCTGCATCCCGACGATGCCGCCGCCGCAGCCGTCGCCGACGGCGATCGGGTTGCGGTGGTCAGCGAGCACGGTTCGGTCGACGTCACGGTTGTGGTCGACCACCGCATGCGGGCGGGCGCGGTGTCCCTCGTCCACGGCCGGCGCGGCCACAGCCCGGGCACGCTGGTCAGCACGCGCGCCGACGTCGATGCACTGACGACGATGCCCCGCACCTCGGGGGTGCCCGTGCGGCTGGAGGCCGTACCACCGTCGTAGCGCCACGACGGGCGGAAAATCCGCATCGCTAACCTGCGACGGGTGAGCGACGAGACCGATCCCGCGGCGGCGACCCTCGGTGCCGCGGAGCTCGAGGAGCTCGCGCCCTACGGCGTCGCGCGCGACGTCGACGCCGGCGACGTGCTGTTCAGCCCGGCCGACGAGTCGTACGACTTCTGGGTGGTGCTGCACGGCGAGGTGGAGATCCTCCGGCCGGATCCGACCGGCGACGTCCTGGTCACGGTGCACGGCGACGGGCGGTTCCTCGGCGAGCTCAGCCTCCTGACCGGTCAGCGTCCGTACCTGGTCGCCCGCGTGTCGCGACCAGGTCGGGTGTTGCAGATCGGCATCCCGGAGTTCCGGCGGCTCATGAGCGAGAAGGCCGAGCTCGCCGACGTCATCTTCCGCGCGCTGATGGCGCGGCGCGAGCTGTTGCGTTCCGGTGAAGGTGCGCGCGCGGTCAAGATCATCGGGTCGCGCTTCGACAGTGCCGCGCTGGCGCTGCGCGCGTTCGCCGGCCGCGCACACTTCCCGCACGTGTGGGTGGACCTCGAGGACGACGACGACGTCGACGTCCTGCTCGCCAGCATGGGGGTCCGCCCGAGCGACACCCCGGTCGTGGTCACCGCCACCGCGGTCCTGCGCCGACCGACACCTGGCGAATTCGCCCAGCATCTCGGCCTGACCTTCCGGTCGCCGCCCGGTTACACGTTCGACCTGGTCGTCGTGGGGAGCGGGCCGGCCGGGCTCGCGGCCGCGGTGTACGGCGCGTCCGAAGGGTTGACCACGGTGTCGCTCGACGCGGTGAACACCGGCGGGCAGGCGGGCGCCAGCTCGCGCATCGAGAACTACGTCGGGTTCCCCAACGGGATCTCCGGCGGGGAGCTCACGTCGCGGGCCGCGATCCAGGCGCAGCGACTCGGGGCGCGCCTCGACGCGCCGTGCCCGGTCGCCGGCCTGCGCGTCGAGCACGGCTTCCTCGTCGTCGAGCTCGCCGACGGGAGCGAGGTCCCGAGCCGCAGCGTGATCGTGGCGTCGGGCGCCCGCTACCAACGTTTGGCGGTCGACGACCTCGAGCGGTTCGAGGGCGCCGGCGTGTACTACGCGGCGACCGACCTGGAGGCCCGGCAGTGCAGCGGCTCGGGCGTCGTCGTGGTCGGTGGAGGGAACTCCGCGGGCCAGGCCGCCATCTACCTGGCCCAGCAGGGCAGTCGGGTCACCATCTGCATCCGGGGCGAGGATCTCGCCAAGAACATGTCGCGCTACCTCATCGAACGCATCGACGCTGACCCCCGCATCGAGCTGCTGACCAGCACCGAGGTGCGCGAGCTCGACGGCGACCGTCACCTCGAGCGGGTGACCCTGGAGCACACCCCGTCGGGGGACCGGCGCGTCGCCGAGTGCGCCGCGCTGTTCTGCTTCATCGGCGCCGACCCCGCCACCGAGTGGTTGGGAGACCTCGTGGCGCTCGACCCACGCGGGTTCGTCCTCACCGACCGTGCGCTGCCCGCCTCGGTGCTGGAGAGCGGCACGTTCCGCGTGCGCGATCCCTTGCCCTTCGAGACCTCGGTCGCGGGGGTGTTCGCGGTCGGCGACGTCCGTCACGGCTCGCTGAAACGGGTGGCCGCAGCCGTCGGCGAGGGATCGAGCGCGGTACGGTCCGTCCACGAGCACCTCGCGTCGGCGATCTGAGACGTCGACGGCATGGATCGGAGCCACATGAACGCCTTCTTCGACCGGTTCGGTCGCCTGCACGCCTGGGTGTACCGGCACAACGGTCGCCTCGGGCGACGCTTCGCGTGGATCCCGTGCCTCGTGCTCGTCTCCACGGGCCGCAACTCGGGCGCGCGCCGCGAGTCGGTGCTCGTCTACGCCGACGACGACGACCGCCGAGTGGTTGTCGCCTCGAACGGCGGATCCGACCGTCCTCCGGGCTGGTTGTTCAACGTGCGCGCCGATCCGTCGGTCGAGGTGCACTGTGGCGACGAGACGTACCCGGCGATGGCGCGTGTCGTCGACGCCGAGGACGGCGACTACGCGCGGCTCTGGCTGCTCGTGAACTCGATCAACAGCAACCGTTACGACGCGTATCAAAAGAAGACCAGCCGACCGATCCCGATGGTCGTGCTGGAGCGCTCGGTCTAGGTGCCCGTCCAGCGCGGCGCGCGCTTCTCGACGAACGCGCGCGGTCCTTCGCGTGCGTCGTTGCTGTCGAGGACCCGTCGGCTGAGTCGCGCTTCGATACGCAGCGCTTCGTCGAGCGTCGCGGCTGCGAACCCGCGTCCGCGCGCTCTCCTTCGTCGCCGCGATCGCGAGCGGGGCGTTTTCTGTGATGCGCGCCGCCCACTCGTTCGCGCGTGCGAGGAGCTGGTGGCGCGGCACGATCTCGTTGAGCAAGCCCATCTCGAGCGCCCTTGTCGCAGACACCGGTTCCGCGGTGAGGAGGAACTCCATCGCCGCCGCCCACGGGATCTGACGGGGGAGGAGCGCGCTCGTGCCCCCGCTGGCGAAGATCCCCTGTCGGGGTTCGAGCAGGCCGAAGATGGCTTCCGGGCACGCGAGGCGGATGTCGGTGCCGTTGAGCATCTCCATGCCACCGGCGACGCACGGCCCGTTCACCGCCGCGATGATCGGCTTGTAGATGTCGAGGTCGCGCAACACCGCTTCGGTCCCGGAACGGAACTTCTCGCGGTCGTCGGGCCCGGCCGCGGTGAGCATCGGGATGTAGTCGCGCAGGTCGCCGCCGGCACAGAACGCGTCGTCGACCCCGGTGACGATCGCGACCCACGCGTCGGGATCGTCACGGAAGCGCTTCCAGGCGTCGGCGAGGGCGTCGAAGTGCTCGAGATCGAGCGCGTTGCGGCGGGCCGGCCGGTCGAGGGTGATCGTCACGACGTGGTCGTCGACGGCGTAGTGGATCGGCATGACCCCGACGGTACTGGCCTACGCTGGCGCCATGACCGACACCCAAGACTTCGTCTCCGCGTCGCTCGCCCTGGCCGGGATCGAACAGCTCGACGTGCCCGCCTTGGAGCTGCTCTACAAGCTGGAGTGCAGCGGCGAAGACTTCTACAACCTGCTCGCCGATCGCATCGGGAACGACGAGGCCGCCGAGCTGCTCCGACGCAACGGGCGCGAGGAGATGGGACACGCGCGGCGTGTCGGCCGGGCGATCGCAATCAAGCTCGGCGGCGACTTCGAGCCGACGCCCGAGCTGCAGGAGCGGTACTCCATCGAGCTCCCCGAGACCATCAGCCCAGCCATGCTCCCCGGCATCGTGCACGGTGAGCAGGCGGGCGACGCCGGCTACCAGAAGTGGGCCGACGCCGAACCCGATCCCGAGGTGGCCCGCCTGCTGCGCCTGAACGGGCGCGAAGAGACCCTGCACGGTGAGCGGGTCACGCAGGTGATGGCCATCCTCGAGTCGACGCCCGCCTGACCCGATCGGTGGCGCGCCGCCCGGTCGTCGCCGGGAGCACGAGCATCACACTCGCGTTGGGTGGCCTCGCGCCGATCGCGGTCGGTGCGCTGCTCGTGCCGCTGCGCGACGAGATCGACAACACCAACCTTGCACTGATCCTGGTGTTGGTCGTCGTCGTGGTGGCGATCGTCGGTGGTCGTGCGGCCGGTGCGCTGGCGGCAGTCACGTCGACGCTGGCGTTCGACTTCTTCCTCACCACGCCGTACCTCTCGGCCCGCATCGACAGCGCCGACGACGTCGAGACCGCGCTGATCCTCCTCGCGGTCGGCTTGCTCGTGGGCGAGGTCGCGGCCCGGGGCCGGCGCGCCCGCCGTGATCACGAGGTCGCCGCGCAGGCGGTGCTGCGGGTCCACCGGGTGGCGGACGAGGTCGCCCACGGTGCCCCACTGGCCGTGGTCCTGCTGTCGCAGTGGGGGATGGTCCGTCACCACCGCAGGCTCCAGAAGCCGGGGTGGCAACGCAATGTCGTGCTCAACTCGGTCGGCGCGTTCGCGACGCTGGTCGTGCTCCTGATCGTCGCGATCACCAAATTCACGAGCGGCGCCTGGGTCCCGATCATCGTGATCCCGATGATCGTGCTCGTGTTCAAGGGCATCCGCAGCCACTACGACGCCGTCGCCAAGGGCCTCCGGGTGCCGCCCGAGTGGGAGCCACCGCGCCGTCGTCACGGGGTCGTGATCCTCGCCCAGGACGTCGACGCCGGCGTGCTCGAGGCGGTCGCGTACGCACGGTCGACCGCGCCCGACCAGCTGGTGGCGGTGACGGTGGTCTCCGCCGCGGGAGACGCGGAGCTCGCCGAGAAGCGTTGGCAGCATCAGGGCGTCGACGCCCCGCTCGAGATCGTGCGCGCGCCGTCCGGCGACTTCACGACCGCGACCCTCCGGTTCATCGACGAGCTGGAACAGCGATGGCCCAACACCATGGTGACGGTGGTGATCCCCGAGCTCTACGTGGAGCACTCGTGGGAGCACCTGCTCCACAACCAGAGCGTGCTCGTGCTGAAGGGTCGCCTGCTGTTCCGCGCCAACACCGCGGTCACGTCGATCCCGTACCGATTCGTCGAAGTGAGCTGAGCGCCCGCGCCAGCGCGTTGCCGTCGTGCTGCCGGTGGTGGTGGTCGTCGTCGGAGGTGGAGACCGGCGCGATGGGCGTGACCACGTCGAACCGCCACCGGCGGACCTGCGCGGCGATGGCCGGTTGGCTGTCGTCGGGCTCGATGCCGGTGGCCGCGAACACCCGGCAGTCGTAGGCGCGGCACGTGCGGGGGCGGTGCTCGTAGATCGTGCACCCGTGGTCGCCGAGCATCGGGCACCGGCCGTGCTCGTCGTACCCGAGGAGGACGTTTCCCGTCGGCAACCCGGGCGCGGGGAACCGCAGCGCCGCGTGGATGTGCGCCAGCGCGTCGGTCTCATCGGGTTCGATGTGCACGAATTGTGAGGAGGTGCAGCACGCGGTGCACGTCCCGCAGGGCACGGCGGACTCACCCTCGCCGCGGAGGACCGCTTGCATGCCCGCGAGCCACGCCGAGAACTCACCAGCATCCAGGACCTCGTCGCTCACGCCGCGAGGGTAAGTCCTGTCGGTCCGCGCACCAGCTTCCAGCCGCCCTCGTGGCAGGCGACGTGATGCCGCCGGCACAGGAGCACCAGGTTCTCCGCGTTGGTCTCGCCGCCGAGCAGCCAGTGCACGAGATGGTGCACGTCGCACCAGGCCGCCGGTGCCCGGCACCCCGGGTACTGGCAATGCTGGTCGCGCAGGCGAATCGCACGGCGCAGCCCGCGGGGGATCGTGCGGGTGCGCCGCCCGAGGTCGAGGATCTCCGAGGTTCCCTTGACCACGATGCGACCGAGCGCGCAGTCGCACGCGAGGCGTTCGGCGGTGACACGCGCGATGGAGCCGAAGCCCTCGATGTCGCAACGCAGCGCGTCGAGCTCGGTGATCGCGCCGCCGGCGAGCACCTCGTACGTCACCACGGCGTCGATCCCGGTGACCGGTCGCGATTCGGGAAGCTCACCACCGAGGCTCTGCTGGCTCATCAGCACGAGCGCATCCGCGTTGCGTTGCGCACGCGAGCGCGTGTCCTCCGGCCCGTCCGGAGGCTGCGCGGCTTCGAGCGCACGGTTGACGGTGGCTGCGGCCTCGGGGTCGAGGAACCCGCTCACCACGCTTCCGTGCATCGTCGGGGACAGGGTGAGGCCACGCCGCTCGAACGCGAAGTGCGCGTCCTCACGGGCGAGGGCGTCGTCGGCCAGGAGCGCCCACCGCCGGGTGACGGTGGGGAAGTCGAGCACCTCGACCGCCTTCGCCGCTTCGAGGAGCGTCTCCTCGTGCTCGGCGTACAGATCGTCGCGCCGGTGGGCGGCGGCGGCCAACGCCTCGACGTGTTCCACGGTGATCTCTCCCGCGGCCAGTGCCTCGCCGGTGCGGTGATGGTCGTGGGCCAGCCGTGCCGTACGCAGGACCTTGGCGGCCGTGCTGCGGGACATCGACCCCGTCCACGCGAGCCACGCCACCGGCCCCAACGCCGTCGCCTCGGCGTAGGCCGCCGTCTCGTCGCACTCGCCGACCGAACGCACGACCTCGGCGGCCACGCGCTCCTCGAGGCTCCGGAGCTCCAGCAGCCGATCGGTCTGTGCGGCGGCACTCCAGCCCGAGCGGTCCTCGGCCGCGAGCGCGGTGAGACCGGCCCGGATCAGGTCGAGCGGATCGGACATCTCGGACACGAACACTCGTTCGAGAGAAGCATGGCCAGACCCGGAGTGCAAGGGTCAATTTCGGGCGTACGCTCGCCCGGTGCTGGACCTCAGGATCAACGGTGCGGCGATCGTCGACGGCACCGGTGCGGCGGCCCGGCGGGGCGACGTCGGTGTGCAGGACGGGCGCATCGTCGCCCTCGACCGGGTCGACGGGCCCGCGGCGCGCACCATCGACGCCGACGGCCTGGTCGTCACGCCGGGGTTCGTCGATCTTCACACGCACTACGACGCGCAGGTGATGTGGGACGCCGCCGCGAGCCCGTCGCCGCTCCACGGCGTCACGACCATCGTGGGCGGGAACTGCGGCTTCTCGATCGCACCGCTCGGCGACGGCAATGGCGACGCCGACTACGTGATGCGCCTCATGTCGGTGGTCGAGGGCATCCCCATCGCCGCACTCGAGCAGGGCTGCACCTGGGACTGGCACACGTTCGGCGAGTACCTCGCCCGGCTCGACGGGCAGGTGGTGGTCAACGCGGGCTTCCTGGCGGGCCATTCCACGATCCGACGGGCGGTCATGGGCGCAGACGCCACCGAGGGCACGGCGACGACCGAACAGGTTGAAGCCATGGAAGAGCTGCTCGACCGCGCGCTGGCCGACGGCGCGCTCGGGTTCTCGTCGGGGTGGGACAACGCGCACTACGACGGTGACGGCAAGGCGGTGCCGTCCCGCGTCGCCGACGCCGACGAATTCGTGGCGCTGGCGCGGGTCGTGGGCCGCCACGCCGGCACCACCATCGGCATGTTCCCCTGGATGGGCGAGCTTCCCCGCGACCGCATGCAGCTGATGGCCGACATGTCGGTGGCGGCCAACCGCCCGGTCAACTGGAACCTGCTCGGCAGCATGTCGCCCACCGAGATCTACGAGCAGCAGCTCGCCGCGTGCGACCTCGCGCGCGAGCAGGGCGGGCGCGTCGTGGCCCTCGCGTTGCCCGACTACCTGCGGATGCGCGGCAGCACCCTGCTCTCGACCATTCCCGAGTTCGTCGACGTGCTGCGTGCGCCGGAGTGGGAACGGCGCGCCGTGCTCCGCGACCCGGACGTCCGCGTGCGACTCGCCGCCGCGATCGAGCGCGCCGGCCGTTCCGAGTTCGCGGCCGTCGGGCGGTGGGACCTGCTCGAGATCGCCGAAGCGCGTACGCCCGAGACGGAAGCCCTGGTCGGTCTCACCGTGGACCAGGCGGCCGCCCGCCTCGGCACCACGCCGATCGACGTGCTCCTCGACGTCGTCGTGGCCGAGCAGCTGCCGCTCACGGTCATGCTCCCGACGCTGGTGCCGTCACTCGGCGCGAGCGACGAGGGCTGGCGGGCGCGGGCGCGCGTGTGGCAGGACGAGCGGGTCGTGCTGGGCGGCTCCGATGCCGGCGCGCACCTCGACCTCATGTGCCACGCCAACTACCCGACCGTCGTGCTCGGCGACGCGGTCCGCACCCGCCGGTTGCTCCCCCTCGAAGCCGCCGTGCGGCTGATGACGGACGCGCCCGCGCGCCTCCTCGGCCTGCGCGACCGCGGCCGACTCGTCGAAGGTGCGTACGCCGACCTCACGGTGTTCGACCCGCAGACCGTCGCCTCGGGACCGGCCGTCGCGCGCCACGACCTCCCCGGTAGCGGTGAACGGCTCTACGCGGAATCGATCGGCGTCGAGCACGTGATCGTCAACGGCACCGAGGTGGTCACGGGCGGTGCGCTCACCGGAGAGTCCGGTGGCACCGTGCTGCGTTCAGGGCGCGACACCGACACCGTGTCGGTGCACCCCTGAGTTCACCGTCAGTCGGCGCCGTCGCCCGCCGGGACGCTCACCGGCGAGGGCGCGTCCCACCCCGGGAGCAGCCCGAGCTCGGCGGTCAGGTTCTGGCCCTCGACCCACTGGCCGTTCAGATCACGCGCCTCGGGCGCGGTGCAGAGCCATGCTGCCGCGGCGCCGATGACGTCGGGCGGTGCGCCGGCCTCGGCGTCGAACCCGAAGGCGCCCATGTCCTGGATCATGCGCTCGGTGGTGATGAAGCCCGGGTGGAGGTTGTAGGCGAAGATGCCGTCGCGCTCGTGCTCGAGCTTCACGATGCCGATCAGGCGGTGTACCGCACCCTTCGACATGCCGTAGCCGAGGCCCCAGCCGCCCTCGCCCGCCGCCGCCGGCGGATCGCCCCGCCCGGCGCCCGACGTGATCGTCATGATCACACCACCCTTGCGCTCGATCATCTGCGGGAGCACCAGCTTGGTGAGGATGATCGGCGCCATGACGTTGCCCTCGAGGTGCTTGTCGAGCAGCTCGACCGGCGTCTCCAGCAGGCGGTCCATGTGACCGGGCCCGATGTAGCGGGCGTTGTTCACCAGCACGTCGATGCGGCCCCAGCGCTCGAGCACGGTCGTGACCGAGGAGCCGCACGTCGTGCGGTCGGTGATGTCGAGGAAGACCG
Source organism: uncultured Actinomycetes bacterium (assembly GCA_963725775.1). GTDB lineage: Bacteria > Actinomycetota > Acidimicrobiia > IMCC26256 > DASPTH01 > DASUAS01. The sequence continues at coordinate 2,313,435 of CAVRZT010000001.1, read as the reverse complement.
GCATCGCCTGGCGACCCTCGGCCTCGACCAACGCCGCGGTGCTGTCGAGTGATCCGGGGAGCGGCGTCGTGTCGGAACGCTTCACGGTCGACGAGTGCTCGCGCGCCTCGCCCTCGTGAATGGTGCGCGCCGCCAACGCGATGTCGTACCCGGCGCGGGCGAGGTGGACGGCGATGGCCTTGCCGATGCCACGGCTCGCGCCGGTGACGAACGCGACTCCTCTGGGCTCAGACATCTACGCGCCTCCACGATTGCTTGGGCCAGGGACGGTGACGGTGTCGGTGTCGACACCCGATCGCAGCAACGTACCGGGCTGGGCGCCGGTGAGCACACCCCGCTCCACGATGGCCTCGCCGCCCACGATGACCTGCTCGATGCCGACCGCCTCGGCGTAGAGCCGCAACGCACCGCCGGGCAGATCGTGGCGTTCCTCCGCGGGCCGGCTGGCGATGGTCTCGGGGTCGAACACCATGAGGTCGGCGTGCGCGCCCTCGGCGATACGGCCCCGGTCACGCAACCCGAACAGGTCGGCGGGGATGCCGGTCATCTCCCGGACGCCCTCCTCGAGCGTGAACAGACCGCGCCGGCGCACCATCTCCCCGAGCACGACCGACGGGTAGTTGGCGTGGCACATGATGTCGACGTGCGCGCCGGCGTCGGACCCGCCGAGCACGACACGCTCGTCACGCCAGACCTCGCCGCGGGCCTGCCAGCTCTCTTCGGACACCCCCATCGTGGGCACCAGCGACGGGAAGATGGTGGTGAGGGGGAGACCGTCGGCGACCACGACATCGAGGAGCACGGCGAACGGGTCGATGCCCCGTTCGCCGGCGACGTCGGCGACGCTCCGGCCGTCGGGCAGCTCGACCAGATCCCACTGCATCATGCCCGCGAGGCCCTGGGCACGGGCGGTGTCGAGACCGGCGCGCATCCGGTCGCGCACGGCGGGGTCGGCCACGGCCTGTCGACGCTCGGCGTCGGGCAGCGCGATCACCTCGCCCCACCCCGGCATGCCCTGCAGCATCCGGCTGCTGCGGAGTCGCATCACGTCGGGGAGCGCGAGCGCGACGACCTTGGCGCCGTGCGCGGCGGCATGATCGGACGACGTCAGCTGCTGGGCGAACACGGGCGTCGGTGACGCGCTGCCGAGCAGGTTCCAGTTGAGCGGACGGTCGGCGGCGAGCGACATCTCGGTCATGAGCTCGATGCGAGCGTCGGAGATCTCGCCCATCCCGGGGATGAACTCGAGGCTCGTACCCGCGTGGTCGCGCACCGCGCGCGCGAGAGCGAGGAACTCGTCGGGCTGCGCGGCACGTGACGGCACCGGCGCGCCGTCACCGTCGGTGTGCGCGTCGCCGAGCGACGAGGAGAACCCGAGCGCGCCCGCCGCCAGCGACTCGTGGAGGATCCGGACCAGGGCCGCGATCTGGTCGGCGTCGGCGGGGGCATGGGTCGCGTCGTCGCCCATCACGACGCGGCGCATCGTCGAGTGGCCCACGTGGAATCCGGCGTTGACCGACAGATGGCCGTCGATGCGGTCGAGCCACTCGCCGAACGACTGCCAGTCCCACGCCGGCCCCGCGTCGAGTGACGCCAGCGGCATTCCCTCGACCCGGGCCATCATCTCCTTGACGTAGCTCACGTGCTCCGGTTCGAGCGGCGCGATCGAGAAGCCGCAGTTGCCGCCGATGACCGTCGTGACCCCGTGGAGCGGCGAGGGCGTCAGGGCGGGATCCCAGAGCGCCTGGACGTCGTAGTGCGTGTGGATGTCGATGATCCCGGGCGCCACCGCGAGCCCGTCGGCGTCGAGGGTGCGCGTCGCTGCCTCGTCGACTGCGCCCACGGCGACGATGCGACCGGCGCGCACGCCGATGTCGCCGGTGAACGACGGCGCGCCGGTGCCGTCGACGATGCGGGCGCCGCGGATGACGAGATCGAGCATGGGGGTCCTTTCAGCTCTGGTGCAGCTCGGCGTGCGCCGCGGCCTCGACCGCGGTGCCGGCGAAGAACTGCGGATTGCCGCGCGTGTAGAAGCGCACGGGGTTCGTGAACACGAAGTCGCGCAGGTCGGTGTCGGAGAACAGGTCGTGCTCGACCATCTCGTAGACCTCCCCGAGCACGTCGGCCATGACCGGGACGTCCCAGTGCGAGATGTCGGAGCCGAACATGGCGTTGAGGCGCGCGCCGAACGGGTTGGCGTTGGTGTTGAAGGCGGTCACCGACATCGGGTCGTCGGCCTCGCAGCCACAGAAGAACGGGACCGCGAACAGCTCGCGGATGTCTTCCGCGGTTTCGATGCCGCACGCCGCGAACTCGTCGAGCAGCGCGAGGTCCTGCTCCGGGTAGGTGGTGGGCTTCGGCGCCCTCGACGCCCACTCGCCGCCGTAGCGCGCGAACAGGTCGGCGAACTCGTCCCAGTCGACGCGCTGCGGATCGAGCCGCCGCATGGCATCGCCGTTGCGCTTCTCCCAGTGCCCGATCAGGTCGGCGTAGAGCGACACCGCCCACGCCACGCCACCCTCGAGGAACCCGAAGTTGAGGTCGGGGAACCGCCGGGTCACCCCGCCGAGGAACAGCGACTTGGCGAGCGCGTGGTGGCTCTCGCCGAGCATGCCGACGTGGTTGTACACGTAGCTCGAGATCGACGCCCGGTTCTGCCATCCCATCGCCGACGAGTGGAACGCGGGTGCGATGCCGAGCTCGTGGCACTTCTGCCACACCGGGTCGTAGTCGTACGCGCTGTCGAGGCCGAAGGTGTCGGTCCACACCGCGTACTGCGCGAGCTGCGGGTCGACCTTCGCGGCAGCCGCGATGGGACGCTGCACGAACCCTGCCATCACGACGGCGCGGAAGCCGAGCTCGGCCGCGTGCTCGAGCTCGTCGACGGCCTCCTCCGGGGTGTGCATCGGGATCTCGGCGACCGGGAGGAGCCGGTCGGCGAACTCGGCGAACACGCCGGCGTTGAAGCGGTTGAGCGCGCGGCACGCACCGCGCCGGTCGCGCTCGTCGTCGAAGTGACCGAAGAGGAGCCCGAAGCTCGGGTAGATCACGCTGACGTCGATGCCCAGCTCGGGCAGGCGCTCGTAGAGGAGGCGGGGGAGCATCGCGGTGGCGCGGTCGAGCGCCAGCTCCATGCCGCCGTTGCCCCACGGGCCCCGGGCGACCCGGCGGTCCGCGCGTTCCTCGGGGGTGAGGCCGTACCAGTCGACGATGGGACCGAAGGTGCCCGACGTACGGCGGGCCATGGACTCGCCGTCGAGCCGGACGCCCTCCTCGACCAGCTCGCCGGCGAGGGCGGGGAAGAACTCGACCGTGTGGCCGTCGATGTCGACCACGGGATGGTCGAGCTTCTGGCGGACTTCCGTGGCGCTGAGACCGCTCATGAGTACCCTCCGGTTCGCCCGGGCTCCGGGAGCGGGCCGAGTAATGCGCGCTCATCAATTCTTCGGTAACAATAGATGCATGGCGTACGACGTGGTGATCCGCAACGGGCTGGTGGTCGACGGCTCGGGGTTCGGCGCCTACCGGGCCGACGTCGGCGTCGCCGGCTGGCGCATCACCCGGATCGGCCGGATCCGCGAGCGGGGTGCCCGGGAGATCGACGCCGAGGGCCACGTGGTCACGCCCGGCTTCATCGACGGGCACACCCACATGGACGCCCAGGTGTTCTGGGACCCGCAGGGCGCGAACTCGTGCTGGCACGGGGTGACCACCGCGGTGATGGGGAACTGCGGGTTCACGCTGGCCCCGGTGCGTGACGACGCACGGGCCCTCGTCGTGCGGAACCTGGAGCGGGCGGAAGACATCGACCCGCTGGCGTTGCGCTCGATCGAGTGGAGCTGGCAGACCTTCCCCGAGTACCTCGACGCGGTCGACGCGCTGCCGAAGGCCATCAACTACGCGGCCAACATCGGCCACTCGGCGTTGCGCACGTGGGTCATGGGCGAGCGCGCCTTCGAAGAGGAGGCGACCGCCGACGACGTCGCGTTGATGAAGGGCCAGCTGGCCGACGCGCTGCACGCGGGCGCGATCGGGCTCACGACGTCGCGCAGCGAGCACCACGAGACGTCGGACGACCGCCCGGTCGCCTCCCGCCTCGCCGCGTGGAGCGAGGTGTGCGAGCTCGTCGGCGTCATGGGTGACGTCGGACGCGGCATCCTCGAGGGCGGGAGCGAGCACGTGCTGTCGCCCGATCCCGAACAGCGCGAGTTGGCCCGCAGCCGCATGCGGGCGCTCGCCGCCGACACCGGTGTGGCCATGACCATGGGCATCATCGCCACCAACCCGGGCGGGTACGAGATGCTCGACCTCATCGACAGCGTCGCCGCGGTCGGCGGGCGCATGATCGGCCAGTCGCACTGTCGCGGCATCAACGTGCTCCTGTCGTTCGCCACGCGACTGCCGTTCGACCTGCTCCCGGAATGGCACGACGTGCGCGCGCTGCCCGACGACGAGCAGATGCGCGCGTTGCGCGATCCGTCGGTGCGTGAGCAGTTGGTCAAGGCAGGGATGGAGGGCGACTACTCGCGCTGGCGGGGGATCGGAGCGATGCCACGCAAGCCCGACTTCGACGGCATCCGCGTCTACTTGCAGGGCCTGCCCCCGAACCCGACGGTCAACGAGGTCGCGGCCGCGCGGGGCGTGTCGCCGGTGGAGGCGATGATCGACCTCGCGCTGGAGACCGACCTCGGGCAGCTCTTCATCCAGCCGAGCCTGTACCCGCAGGATCCCGACGTGCTGCTGGCGGTGATGCGCCACCCGCGCACGGTGATGACGTTCTCCGACTCCGGGGCGCACCTCAGCCAGATCGCCGACGCGTCGATCCACACGCACCTCCTCGGCTACTGGGTGCGCGAGCGCCAGGAGTTCACGCTCGAGGAGGCGGTGCGCATGCTCACGCTGGCCCCGGCGGTGGCGTGGGGGTTCGCCGACCGTGGCCTCCTGCGCGAGGGCATGGTCGCCGACGTCAATGTGTTCGACCCCGAGCGGGTCGGGCCCGCGGTGCCCGAGGTCGTGCGCGACCTGCCCCAGGGAGGGAAGCGCCTCTCGCAGCGGTCCGAGGGGTTCAAGGCGACGGTCGTCGGCGGCGAGATCACCATCGTCGACGGCGAGGCCACGGGTGCGCGCCCGGGCCGCCTCGTACGCGCGGGTTAGCCGCACCCTGATTGCTCGATGCCGCTACGCCGTCCCGCCCTCCGGGCACGGCTCCGCTGCATCTCCTAGCGCATCCAGAGCATCCGGGCCTGGCGGTGGTGGATGCACCAGGTGCCGTCGCGCCGGACGAGGTCGTCGACGTAACGCATCCCGAGGGTGAGATCGCTCCCGTCGCCGCTCAGCGGCCCGGTCTGGAACACGACCGCGTAGGTGTCCATGTGCGCCACGTCGGCGCCGGCCTCCAAGTCGATCATCGGGTCGGCGAGGACATGCATGCCCGCGGTGAACGACTGCGGGAGGTTGCGCATCGACTCGAGGTAGTCGGGCACGTTCTGCGCGCCGCGTGTGCCGTCGACCGAGCCGTCGGGATCGAACAGTGCAGCGAGCGCGTCGTGGTCGCGCTCGTCGACCGCGCGTGCGTAACGCTGCGGGAACCGGCGCAGCACCTCGAGATCGACCAACCATTCGAACGGTGAAGACATGTCTCCGTTGCTAGCAGCGGTCGACGCGGCTGCGCCAACGGGCGTCGCACGTCGGCGCCGAACGGGGCACAATGACCGCGCCCGAACTGCTCGGGTGTCCGCGCCCGATGACGAGGGGGACGACCGTGGCGAGCGTGCCCGGATTCCGCAACGAGGACGCCCGCCGCCGATACGCCGAGGCCTACGACCGCGTGTTGACGGCGTCCCCCGTCCCACTCGCCGAACTCGACATCGAGACGCCCTTCGGTCGCACCCATGTGATCACCGCCGGTGATCCGGCACGTCCCCCGCTGGTCGCCCTGCACGGGAAGGCGGTGAGCTCGACGATGTGGGTTCCCCTGCTCGGCACGTTGACCGCGAGTCATCGCGTGTTCCTGGTCGACACGATCGGTGACATCAACAAGAGCGTCGCCACCCGGGTGCTGCACGATGGCGGCGACGTGGCGCGGTGGCTCGACGCCGTGCTCGGTGGCATCTCGGTCGACCATGCCGCCGTCGTGGGGCTGTCGTACGGCGCGTGGATCGGCACGACCTTTGCGATGGCGCGACCGGAAGCAGTCGAACGGCTCGCGATCCTCAGCCCCGCGGGCGTGTTCGCGGGGGTCCGACCGGCCTGGATGGCTCGTGCGTTGTACGCGAACCTGCTCCGGCCCCGCCCGGAGACCCTGCGCGGTTTCATGGCGACGATGTACACCAGCGAGACGGCGGCACAGCTCGAGGGGAGCGTGTTCGGTCAGGTCATCGACCAGTACGTCGGCGGGATCATGGAGTTCCGCAGCAGCACCCGTGAAGCACGACCGCGTACGTACCCGGCGGAGGCGCTGGCCGCGCTCACGATGCCGGTGCTGGTGATCATCGGCGACGAAGAGTCCGTGTGCGACGGACCGCGTGCGGCCGGCATCGCGCGTCGACGACTGCCGGACGCACGGGTCGAGCTCGTCGCCCACGCGAACCACTCCGTCACCGCCGACCAGCCCGAAGTCGTCGAGCAGCTGCTGCGGGAGTTCCTCGCGGCGTGAGCGGGTCGGGACTCAGGCGCAGAAGCGGTCGGACGCCTCGGTGAGCACGCGGCGCAGGACGTCGGCGATGACGTCGAGCTCGGCGTCGCCCGAGATGAGCGTCGGTGCGAGCTGGACCACGGGGTCGCCGCGGTCGTCGGCGCGAGCGATGAGACCCTCGGCGTAGAAGCGGGGGAGGAGGAACCCCCGCAGCAGCTCCTCGCGCTCGTCGGCGGTGAAGCGCGGCGTCGGACGCGGGATCGGGCACCAGCTCGAGGGCCTGGAAGTAGCCGGCGCCGCGCACGTCGCCGACGATCGGCAGGTCGCGCAACGCCTCGAGCCGGGCGCGGAAGCCGGCCTCGTGCGCGACGACGTTGTCGAGCACGCCCTCGGTCGCGAACACCTCGAGGTTGGCGAGCGCGACCGCGCAGCTCACCGGGTGACCGCCGAAGGTGATGCCGTGCGCGAACGACGCCCGGTGCTCGAGGAACGGCTCGGCCAGGAAGTCGCGGCAGATCACCGCGCCGAGCGGCGAGTACCCGCTGGTGAGCCCCTTGGCGCACGTGACGATGTCGGGGAGGTAGTCGTAACGCTCGCACCCGAACATGGTGCCGAGGCGACCGAAGCGCGCAGATCACCTCGTCGGACACGAGCAGCACGCCGTACCGGTCGCAGATCTCGCGGACGCGGGCGAAGTAGCCCTCGGGCGGCACGAGGCACCCGCCCGCGTTCTGCACCGGTTCGAGGAACACCGCGGCGACGGTCTCGGGTCCTTCGAACAGGATGCGCTCCTCGATCTCGTCGGTGACCGCGAGCATGAACGCCTTCTCGTCGTCGCGCGAATGGGTGACGTCGACGGTTGGTGTTGGCGACGTGCACCGCGCCGGGCGTGAGCGGCTCGAACGGCGTGCGCAGCGCGGGGATGCCGGTGATGGCGAGCGCCCCGAGCGTGGTGCCGTGGTAGGCGGTGCGCCGCGAGATCACCTTGTGGCGCTGGCCCTGCCCGATGGCCCGGAAGTACTGGCGCGCCAGCTTCCACGCCGACTCGACCGCCTCTGACCCGCCGCTGGTGAAGAACACGCGGTTGAGGTCGCCGGGAGCGAGGCCGGCGAGGCGCGCCGCGAGCTCGATCGCGGGCGGGTGCGCGTACGTCCAGATCGGGAAGTACTCGAGCGTCTCGGCCTGGACCCGCGCCGCGTCGGCGAGATCGTGGCGGCCGTGGCCGACCTGCACGGTGAACAACCCCGACAGGCCGTCGAGGAGCCGGTGCCCGGTGGTGTCCCACAGCGTACGAGCCCTCGCCGCGCGCGATGACGTGCACCGGTGCGTCGGCGCCGTACGACCCGAGGCGCGAGAAGTGCATCCAGAGGTGGCGGTGGGCGAGCTCGGTGAGCTCGTCGGCGTCGGGCGACGAGCTCATCGAGTGCCCCACGAGTAGGTCTCCTTGCAGATCTTCAGGTACGTGAACGTGTCGGTGCTGGCGACGCCGGGCACGGCCCGGATCTTGTCGTTGAGGAGGTGGAGCAGCGCGTCGTCGTCCTCGCACACGATCTCGACGAGCAGGTCGAACGAGCCGGCCACGATCACGAGGTAGTCGATCTCGGGGAGCGCGGCGATGGCGTCGGCGGCTTCGCGGACGTCACCCTCGACCCGGATGCCGACCATGGCCATCCGGCGGAAGCCGAGCGTCAACGGGTTGGTGACCGCGACGATCTGGGTGACCCCGCTGTCGACCAGGCGCCGCACCCGTTGGCGCACCGCGGCCTCCGACAGGCCGACCTCCTGGGCGAGCTGGGTGTAGGGCCGGCGACCGTCGTGCTGGAGCGCCTCGATGAGCTGCTTGTCGACGTCGTCGAGAGCGAGGGGTGCGGACGGGGGAGGCTGCGGGCCGGGCATCCGTGAAGGATGGCGCGCCCGTCGCCGGGCGCTGCAAGGAATTCGTCGTTGGGAGCAGGGGGGGACCGTGGATTCCACGGCCGACGACCCGGGCGAAGCGGTGCATTGCGTGTGTAGCATCCTCGGCGTGACCGCTCCGCTCGCCGCCGGCTACCGCGAGCGACCGCTGTGGCACGACGGCGTGATCCCCGACTCCGGGCCACGCGCACCCACGCCGCTGCCACCCCGGCGCGCCGACGTGGTGGTCATCGGCGCCGGGTACTGCGGCGTGACCGCGGCGGCCGGGCTCGCCCGTCGGGGCCGGTCGGTGGTCGTGATCGAGGTCGGTGACGCCGGCGTCGGGGCCAGCACCCGCAACGGCGGCATGGTCATCCCGGAGCTCAAACACGGACCCGACGCGCTCGTGCGTCGCCACGGTGACGTCGGTCGGGCGCTGGTCACCCACACCCTCGACGCCTACGCGTTTCTGCGCGACCTGATCGTGGAGGACGCCATCGAATGCGACTGGCGGGAGAGCGGTGGGTTGCTGCTGGCCCATCATCCGCACCAGGTCGCGGGACTGCGCGACGCGTACGCCGAATGGTCCGCGCTCGGCGAACCGGTCGAGCTCCTCGACCGTTCGGGGTTGGCGTTCGAGATCGGCGCCGACGCGTACGGGGCCGGCTTCCTGCTCGAGCGCACCGCGGCGGTGCAACCGGCGAAGCTCCACGCCGCGCTCACCGCACGTGCGTCGGCCGTCGGCGTCGCCGTGCACTACCGGACGCGCGCGACACGCATCGAACCGCGCGGCGGCGGGCACCGCGTGCAGACCACCCGCGGGGCGATCGATGCCGGCGACGTGCTGCTGGCGGCGAACGCCGATGTCGACGGCGCGCTCCCGGCCTGCGCCGTCGCGTGCTGCCGATCGGGAGCTTCATCCTCGCCACCGAGCCGTTGTCCGACGACCTCGCCCGTGCGGTGATGCCCGGTGATCGCATGTGCTTCGACACCAAGCACCTCCTCAACTACTGGCGCCTGTCGCCCGACCGACGCATGGTGTTCGGCGGCCGGGCGTCGCTCTCGGCGACGACGATCGCCGACGCGCGGGAGGTGCTCCACCGACAGATGCTGCGCATCCACCCGCAGCTCGGCGGCGTGAGGATCACGCACGCGTGGGGTGGCAACGTGGCGGTCACCCTCGACCGGCTGCCGCACTGCGGGCGGATCGACGGCATCGCCTACGCGACGGGCTGCAACGGCACCGGAGTCGCGCTGGCGACCTGGTCGGGCGAGCGCGCCGCGGCGTGGATGACCGACGAGGAGGACCCGCCCGCGTTTGCCGAGCTCCGGTTCCGGCCGATCCCGTTCCGCCGCCTGCGCCGCTGGTGGCTCCCACCCGCCGGGCGGGTGCTCCAGGTCGCCGACCGGTACGGCCGATGAGGCCGCCGACGTCGCCTCGCGGCGTCAGGCGCTGACCGCGGCGGCGAACTCGGCGAAGGCCTCCACGTAGCGGTCGATGTCGGCGTCGGTGTGCTGCACCGAGATCGTCCACTGCTCCTCGTCGCCCGGCGTCATGAAGACGCCGCGGTTGACGATCCACGGGTACGACGAGTCGTAGAATTCGGTGCGGGTCTCGAGGAAGTCGCGGTAGTTGTGCAGCACGTCGGGCCGGTACGACACGCACCCCTTGGCGCCGAGATCGGCCGTGTGTGCGGGGAGCCCGTGCTCGGCGATCGCCTTGCCGCACCCCTCGGCGAGACGCGTGCCGAGCGCGGCGAGGTGGGTGTACGCATCGGGTGTGAGCACCTCGGTGAGGGCGGCGAGCCCGGCCGCGCACACGAGTGGGTTGCCGTTGAAGGTTCCCTGCTGGGCGGCACCGTGCTCGATGACGTCCATCACCGAGGCCTTGCCGCCGAACGCGGCGATAGGCGTACCGCCGCCGATCGCCTTGGCGAAGCACGCGAGGTCGGGTTGCACGCCGAAACGCTCGATGGCGCCCCCGGCGGCGATGGTTGCCCCCGACTTCACCTCGTCGAAGATGAGCACGACGTCGTGCTTCGAGCACAGGTCGCGCGCGCGGCCTCGAGGTAGCCCGGCTGGGGCACCACGACCCCGATGTTCATCATCACCGGCTCCATGATCAGGCAAGCGATCTCGCTCCCGCGGTCGGTGAGCATGCGGTCGAGCGCGGCGACGTCGTTGAACGGGACGACGAGCGTGTAGTCGGACAGGATCGCGGGGATCCCTTTCGACATCGGCGCCGACGCGGGCTGGTCGCGGCCACCCATCGCGTCGGCGTTGGGCACGACCGAGAACATCACGGTGTCGTGGTGCCCGTGGTACGAGCCTTCGATCTTCAGGACCTTCTCACGACCGGTCGCGGCGCGCGCGATGCGGATGGCGTCCATGGTCGCCTCGGTACCCGAGTTGGCGAAGCGCACCGACTCGAGGTGGAAGCGGCGACACAGCTCTTCGGCAAGGTCGACGGTGACCGGCGTGGTGGTGGCGAAGTGCGTGCCGGTGCGTGCCGCCCGCTCGATCGCCTCGACGATCTTGGGGTGCGCGTGACCGACGACGTTGACGCCGAAGCCGCCGTGGAAGTCGAGGTACTCGGTGCCGTCGACGTCCCACACGTGGGCGCCCTGCCCGCGGGCGAGATAGATCGGGTACGGGTCGTTGGCGTGGAACGACGACGCCACGCCGTAGGGGAGGTGCACGGCGGCGCGCTCGTGCAGCGCACGCGACTCCGGCGTGCGCGCCACCAGGGCGGCGGTCTCCTCGTTGGCGATGCGGGCGGCGTTCTCGGACAGACGATCGGTCATGTTCGTGCTTCTCCTCGGTCCGTCACCACTTGACCATGACGTGCTTGAGCTCGGTGTAGTGCTCGATCGCGTAGATCGACATGTCCTTGCCGTAGCCGGACTGCTTGAACCCGCCGTGAGGGAGCTCCGAGACGATCGGGATGTGGTCGTTGACCCAGACCGTGCCGAACTGCAGTCGTGCCGCCATCCGCATCGCCCGACCGACGTCGCGGGTCCACACGCTGGCCGCCAACCCGTAGTCGACGTCGTTGGCCCAGGCCAGGGCCTGCTCCTCGTCGGTGAAGCGCTGGACGGTGACCACGGGACCGAACACCTCGCGCTGCACGATCTCGGAGTCCTGGGCGGGGCCGACCACCACCGACGGGGCGTAGAAGAAGCCGTCTCCTCCGAGCCGCTCACCGCCGACCGCGATCGACGCGCCGGCGGCGACGGCGCGGTCGACGAAGCCGGCGACGCGCTCGAGCTGGTCGCCGGAGACGACCGGGCCCATCGCGGTGTCGGGGTCGAACGGGTCACCGGTCGAGATCGCGCCGACGGTCTCGGTGAGACCGGCGACGAGGTCGTCGTGCACACCGGGGCCCGCGAGCACCCGGCACGGCGCGGTGCAGTCCTGCCCCGAGTTGTAGTAGGAGTTCTCGCCCAGATTCTGGACCAGCGCATCGACGTCGGCATCGTCGAACACGATCACCGGCGCCTTCCCGCCGAGCTCGAGGTGCACGCGCTTGAGCGAGTCGGCCGCGGCGCGGGCGATCACCTTGCCCGTCGCGACGTCGCCGGTGAGCGACACCATCGCGACGCGCGGGTGCGTGACCAGCGCGGCGCCGGCCGTTTCACCCTGGCCGGTGACGACGTTGAACACGCCGGGCGGGAGGATGTCGGCGGTGATCTCCGCGAGCCGCAACGCGGTGAGGGGCGTGAGCTCGGAGGGCTTGAGCACCACCGTGTTGCCGGCCGCGAGCGCGGGACCGACCTTCCACGTGGCCATGTTGAGCGGGTAGTTCCACGGGGCGATCGAGGCGACCACGCCGAGCGGATCGCGTCGGACGAACGACGTGTGCTCCTCGTAGTACTCGCCGGCGGCGCGACCTTCGAGGAACCGCGCGCCGGCGGCGAAGAACCGCCAGTTGTCGACGGTGAGGTCCATCTCGAACTCGATCATGCCGACCGGCTTGCCGACGTTGGCGACCTCGAGCTCGCGCAGGTGCTCCATGTCGGCGTCGATGGCGTCGGCCACCGCGTGCAGGATCTCGCTGCGTTCCCGGGGGGTGCGGGCGGCCCAGGCGGGGAACGCGTCGGCGGCGGCCCCGACCGCGTCGTCGACGTCGACCGCGTCGCTCGACGCGACCTCCTCGAGCGGTGTCCCGGTGGCGGGGGCGACGACCGGGTCGGTGGCGCCGCTGCGAGCCGGCGCCCAGGCGCCGCCGATGTAGTTGTCCCGTGCCATCTGTGCTCCCGTAGCTCGCGATCCGTCGGGATCATCCTCTCGTAACACGGTATCCCTTGCCAAGGGGCACGAAAGCTGCGAATCTCGCCCCCATGACGGACATCCCGACCCTTCCCACCGAGGAGCACGGCGGCCAGCCGCTCGACAAGGGGCTGAAGGTCGGCGCCATCGGCCTGCTGTCAGCGATCGTGATCGGCGTCGCGTCGACCGCCCCCGGCTACAGCCTGGCGGCGTCTCTCGGGTTCATGACCGAGACGAGTGGCGCGCAAGCGCCGGCGATCCTGTGGCGTCGCGTTCGTCCCGATGCTGTTCATCGCCGCCGCGTACTACTACCTCAACCGCGCCGATCCCGACTGCGGTACCACATTCACCTGGGTCACCCGGGCCATCGGCCCGAAGACCGGCTGGATCGGTGGCTGGGGGATCATCATCGCCGACCTCCTGGTGATGCCCAGCCTCGCCAGCATCACCGGGAGCTACTTCTTCCTCCTGTTCGGGTGGGACGGGCCGGCCAACAACAAGTGGTGGGTGCTCCTCGTCGGTGTCATCTTCATCTTCCTGATGACGCTCATCTGCGTGATCGGCATCGAGCTCAACGCGCGCACGCAGTTCTTCCTGCTCGCCGCCGAGCTCGTCGTGCTCGTGGCGTTCGCCGGCGTCGCGCTCTACAAGGTGCTGGCAGGCGATCATCCCGGTTCGGTCGACCCGTCCTTGTCGTGGCTCAACCCGTTCGACCTGAAGGACACCTCGGCCCTCGCCGATGGCATGGTCATCGCCATCTTCCTCTACTGGGGCTGGGACACCGCGGTCACGGTCAACGAGGAGACCAAGGACTCCCGGCGCACCCCCGGCCGTGCCGCCATCATCTCGACCATCGTGCTCGTGCTGACGTACCTGATCGTCGCCATCGCCGCGCAGTCGGTGAGGGGCCCGGCGTTCCTCACCGCGAACTCCGACGACGTGCTGAGCGCCACCGGCAACCTGGTGCTCAGCTCGCCGTTCGACAAGTTCCTGATCATCGCGGTGCTCTCGTCCGCCGCCGCGTCGACCCAGACCACCATCCTGCCCGCGGCCCGTAGCGAGCTGTCGATGGCCGTGCACCGCGCGGCCCCGGCGTGGTTCGGTCGCATCCACACGAGGTTCCTGTCGCCGGCCAACGCCACGTGGTTCTTCGGCATCCTCGCCATCGTGTGGTACGCGGGGCTGCAGGTGCTGAGCGACGACGTGCTCGGCGCGTCGATCACCGCGGTCGGCCTGGCCATCGCGTTCTACTACGGCGCTCACCGGGTTCGCCTGCGTCGATCTACTTCCGCAAGTCGCTGTTCAAGAGCGTCAAGAACTTCGTCTTCGTCGGGGTCGCGCCGTTCCTGGGCGCGGCGATCCTCACGTGGGTCCTCTACAAGGCCGGGTCCGACTTCTACAAGGACACCGAGTCGTACGGCGAGCTGTTCGGCGTCGGCCTCTCGTTCGTCGTCGGCATCGGGCTCCTGCTGCTCGGCATCCCGTTCATGCTCCTCTGGTGGATGAAGGCGCCCGAGTTCTTCCGCCGCAAGCGCGACCCGTTCCCGCGTCCCGAGCCCGACGGCAGCGGGCCACCGGCGCCGCCGATCAGCGAGCACGGGCCGATCCGCGACGACGTACCCCTGGATCAGGTCCTCGGCGTCGGTAGCGACGAGGGACGGTGACTGATGGCCGGTGACATCGTGCTGGGGTACGACGGGTCGGAGGGCGCCCGCGCGGCGTTGCCGCACGCGGTCGCGCTGGCGCGGGCGTTCGACGTGCCGCTCGCCATCGTCTTTGCGTTCGGGCAGAACCCCGTCGGCGGGGTCACCGGCGACGTGCGCCGCGCGGTCGAGGAGACCGGCGAGACCATGCTCGAGGACGCCCGTGCCGCGGCGCACGCGGTCGACCCGGCGGTCGACGTGCAACCGGAGCTGGTCGACGGCCGGCCGGTCGACGCGCTGGTCGCGGTGTCCGAGCAGCGCGCCGCGCGGGTGCTCGTGGTCGGGGGCAACGGGCATGGCTCGATCGTCGGTTCGCTGCTCGGGTCGTCGACCTACAAGGTGCTGCACCATGCGACGGTGCCGGTCCTCGTGGTCCAGCCTCCGCGGGACTGAGCGCCGGTTCACGTACGCTCCCTCGCCATGGGCCAGGGGATCAGCGAGGTACTGCCGTTCGCGATCGGGATCGCGATCAGTCCGATCCCGATCATCGCGATCATCCTGATCCTGTTCTCGGATCGGGCCCGCGTGAACGGCCCGACGTTCCTGGTCGGGTGGGTGATCGGGCTCGCCGCGGTGAGCGCGGTCGTGTACCTGGTGAGCGATGCTGCCAACGCCAGTAGCGACGCCTCGAGCTCCGACACGATCTCCTGGGGGAAGGTCGGGCTCGGGCTGCTCCTGCTCGGGCTGGCCCGGCGCAACTACGCCAAGCGGCCGAAGCCGGGAGAGGCGCCCGTCCTGCCCGGATGGATGGCGACGGTGGAGACGATCACCCCCGTCCGCGCCTTCGGGCTCGCGCTGCTCCTGAGCGTGGTGAACCCCAAGAACCTCGTGCTCGCGATCGGCGCGGCGGCGGGTCTCGGGCAGCTCGGCCTCGACACCGAGGACGCGGTGGTCGCGCTGGCGGTGTTCGTGGTCGTCGCGAGCCTCTCGGTGGCGTTCGCGGTGGTCTACGAGCTGTTCGGTGGCGAGGGCGCACGGTCCACCCTCAACGAGCTGAAGGAGTGGATGACCGAGCACAACGCCGCGGTCATGGCGGTGCTGTTCCTCGTGTTCGGGGTCGTGCTGATCTCGCAAGGGATCGGGCTGCTGAGCAGTTAGATCTCGCTGGCGTTGAAGCGGGCGCCACCGTCGGCGGTGATCTCGCTGCCGGTGATCCACTCCGATTCGTCGGCGGCCAGCCACACTGCGGCGTGCCCGATGTCGCGGGGGTTGCCGACCCTCAGGAGCTCCTTGGTCGTCTCGGGCCCACGGTCCGCGGCGTAGGAGACGACCCGGCCCACGATGATCGTGTTGCACCGGACTCCCTGCTTCCCGTACTCGACCGCGATCACGCGCGTGAGCGCGTTCATCCCGCCCTTGCCCGCGCTGTAGGGGCCGAGGCCGGGCACACCGAACACCGACGCGCCCGACGAGATGTTGACGATCGACCCGCCGCCGGCCTCGAGGAGGTGCGGCACCGTGTACTTGGTCATGAGGAACACGCTGGTCACGCTGCCGCGCACGATCGCGTCCCACTCGTCGAGGGTCAGCTCGTGCGTCGGCTTGAAGCTGACGTTGACCAGCGCCGTGGGCGCCGCGTTGTTCACCAGCGTGGTGATCGGGCCGTAGGCGTCGACCGCGGCGGCGACGCCGGCGCGCACGCTGTCCTCGTCGGTGACGTCGATCGGCAGGAACGTGGCCTCGCCACCCGCGGCGCGGATGCGCTCGACGTTCTTCTCGCCCTTGTCGACCGAGCGCCCGCTCAGCACCACCTTGGCGCCTTCGGCGGCGAACATCTCGGCCATGGTGCGGCCGATGCCGCGGGTGGATCCGGTGATCAATGCGACCTTGCCCTCGAGTCTCATCGGCGCATCCTGTCGGAGCTACCCCCGGGGCGCCAGCCCGTTGGCGGCGCGCTAGCTCGTTCGTGGCGCGCAGCCGTTGGCTGCGCGCGGCGTCCATCTCGGAGAGGAACCGGGTGCGCAGCGCCGCCTGTTCGTCGGGTGGCGCCCAGCTCGCGTCGATCGCGTCGAGGGCAATGTCCTCGATCGTGGACAGCTCGTAGTCGAAGCGGTCGGCGACCGCCTCGTAGTCGTCGCAGATGGTCGTGCCCATCATGCCGGGATCGTCCGAGTTCACCGTGACGAGGACGCCGGCCTCGCGTTGCCGCGCGAACGGGTGGTGCGCGACGTCGTCGATCACGTTGGCGATCACCACGTTGCTGATCGGACACACGGTGAGCGGGATGCCGCGCGTCGGCGACGCGCCGGGTGAGCTCCGGGTCGTCGAGCAGCCGGAAGCCGTGGTCGACCCGTTCGACCCCGAGATCGTCGACCGCGGCGGCGATGTTGTCGGCGGGCCCGTCCTCACCGGCGTGGAAGGTGCGGTGCAGACCGAGCTCGCGGGCTCGCGCGAACACCGGAGCGAAGGCGCGGTGGTCGACCCCGCGTTCGGTGGAGTCGCCACCGACACCGATCAAGAGGTCGCGGTCCTGGGCACCGGCGAACTCGACCAGCTCGGCCGCGGGTCCGGGGCCCGCCGGCTTGTCGACGTCGAGGATCATGCGGCAGCGGACGTCGAGGTCGTGGTGGGCGTCGGCGAGGCCGGCCCGGATGCCGTCCCAGACCGTGGTCACCGGGACGCCGATGGCCATCGCGAAGCCGGGGGAGAAGAACATCTCGCGGTAGCGGACGTTGGCGGCGACCGCGTCCTCGAGCGCCTCGTAGGTGAGGCGGCGGAAGTCGTCGGCCGTCACCAGGCTGGCGCAGATGATCCCGTAGACCGCGAGGAAGGAGTCGAGGTCGGAGAACTCGAACAGCTCGACGGGGTCGTCGGTCGGCAGCGACACGCCGTTCGCGCGCGCGAGATCGGCGATGGTCGACGGGCGCGCCGCCCCCTCGAGGTGGCAGTGCAGCTCGACCTTGGGGAGCTCGCGGGCGAGCTCGGGAACGCCCAGGTTCACGACGGGACCTCCAGGGGGATCGGGTCGGCCAGCTCGGCCAGCTCGGCCAGCAGCCGACGGTAGGCCACGCTCAGCTTGTCGGCGGTCGAGTGGACCTCGACCCGCGGATCGGTCGCCAGGTGCATCGCCTCGTAGCGCTCCAGGATCGCGAGGTCCTCGTCGAGCACGAGGTCCTCGTAGGCGACGAGATCGGCGACGCGGCGCGCGTCAGGTGTCGCGCGTCGTCACCGAGGCCACTCTGGGCCATCACCTTGTACACGCGGGTACTGGTGCGCGTCTCGGGCTGGCACACGAAGAGGATGGCGAGCCGTTGCCCGGTCATCGGGAAGTCGAGGGTGAGCGAGACCGCGGCGGGGGGACGACCGATCTTGGTGAGCACGTGGGGTTGCACGAGTGGATGCTCGCCGGTGGCGACGAGCGGGTCGTCGTGGTTCCGGTACGGCGCCTCGTAGACGGTGCGCACCTCCCACCCGTCGCGCTGCACGTGATGCGGGCTCACGTACGCCGCCTCGGGCGTGCCGAACGTGCGCACGTGCACGGTCGGGAAGTGGGCGGCGTCGAGGAAGTTGTCGGCGAGCTGCAACGCGCTCACGGTCGTGCGTCGCGGCGCGGTCTCGGCACGCGTGTACGCGGGGTCGTCCCACTCCGGGAACTCGTGCAGCTCGCAGACGGGCGCTTCGGGCGCGAGCCACACGAGGCCGAAGCGCTCGCACACGCCGGCCGGAAGATCGAGACACGCACGCGGCGGGAGCGCCGTCGACGGTCCGAGGGCGGGGATGCGCACGACGCGCCCGTCCGGCGCGTACTGCCACCCGTGGTACCCGCACTCGAGCCGGTCGCCGACCACCCGGCCCGCGCTCAGCGGGGCGAACCGGTGCGGGCAGCGGTCGCGGAACGCGACCAGGTCGCCGGCGAGGCGCACGAGCACCCAGGGTTCGCCGAGGAGCCAGATCTGGACGGGTTCGTCGGCCACCTCGATCGAGTCGCGCGACCGCGTGCCAGACCGCGCGCCAGCGCGGGCGAGGTGTTGTCGAGGGCCGTCGATCCGATCCGCCCATGCTGCCCGACCGACCGGTGCGGGCACCGGACGAGGCGACGAGTTCACACGATCGCAACCGCCTCCGCGTTGACAAAATGTTGAAGGATCCCCGACCCTGGTGGCGTGACTCCGGACCTCGACGCCGCGCTGCCGGTTCTGCTGGCATCCGGTCTGCTCGCAGACCGAGCTGGCCGCCGCCGCACCGCACCCGGTCGCGGCCGCGGCTGCTCGGCGTCGCGCTGGCGGTGGCCGACCTCGGCGCCCCCGACGCACCCGACGTGGTGGCGGTGGTCGACCGCTGCCCGCACCGCTCGACCCGGTTGTCGATCGGGTGGGTCGACGGCGGCACGCTCCGCTGCGCCAACCACGGCTGGTGCTTCGACGGCGCGGGCCGCTGCACCGAGATCCCGTCGCTCGGCCCCGCGGGCCCGATCCCCGAGCGCGCCGCGCTGACGGCGGCCGAGGTCGAGCTCGCGCACGGCTTGGTGTGGGTGCGCCTCGAGCAGGGCGCGCCGACGACGGTCCCGGCGCACCCGTCGTTCGGCGACCCGCGGTGCCGGGTGCTCGACCGGTGAGCCGTACACGTGGCCGACCTCGGCGGCGCGCCGGGTCGAGAACTTCGTCGACCTCGCGCACTTCCCCTGGGTGCACGACGGCACCCTCGGCACCCGCGCCGAACCGGTGCCCGCCGCTGCCCGAGTGCCACCGGGCCGCCGGCGAGCTGCGCTTCGAGTACCTCCCGCCGTCGATCGAGGCCGCCGACGTCGCCCTCTTCGGCTGGTCGGGCTACCGGATGCCGATCCCGCTCACCGTCGACATCGAGTTCCGCCTCGCCACCGGCGCGACCCGGCGGCTCTGGATGACGGCGTCACCGGTCGACCCGGGCACGTGCCGCACGTTCTGGTCCGTCGCGCGCGACGACGACCTCGACGGCGACGACGCCGCGCACATGGCGTTCCAGGAGCTCATCCTCCGTGAGGACGAGCCGGTGGTGTGCAACCAGGATCCCCCCGAGCTGCCGCTCGACACCTCGGAGGTGTCGGTGCGCACCGATCGGGTCTCGATCGAATACCGGCGATGGTTGCGGGAGCTCGCGCTGGCGGCGGCGGCGCCCGATCCGGCGCACGCCATCGGCGACGCCTTGGCGAACCCGATGTCGGGAGAGCAGGAGGAGCAGATCGTGGTGAACTCATGACGAACGTGGTGCTCGCAGGTGGACGGGTGCTCGACCCCGCGACGGGACCGACGCCGTGACCGACGTGCTGGTGACCGACGGACGCATCGTCGGCGGTCGGCGCCGCCGACCTCGACGACGCGCGCCGACGCGCGGCGTGATCGACTGCACCGGGTTGCTCGTCACCCCCGGACTCATCGACCTGCACGTGCACGTGTACCCGGGGCTCGGCGACTTCTGCCTGCACCCCGACCGGGTCGGCGTGCGCCAGGGCGTGCCGACCGTGATCGACGGCGGCACCAGCGGCGTCGCCACCTTCGGTCTGGCCCGCAAGTGGATCGACGACCCCGACGTCCGCACCCGCATCCTCGCGTTCATGGACCCGTGCCAGATCTACTTCGCCACCAAGGACTTCATCTGCCACAAGCTCGAGATCGCGAACGACGAGCGCAACCTCGACGAAGCGTCGACCGCGGCGATGCTGGCCGCGAACGACGACGTCGTCATCGGCATGAAGGTGCGCGCGTGCTCGACGACGGACCCCGAGGTCTCGCCGTTCCTCGACGCCGCGCAGCGGGTGGCGGGCGAGAAGCCGGTGATGGTGCACCTCGGTCGCTTCCCGCACACGCCGACCATCCCGACCGCGTCGTCTGCTACGCACGCTGCGTTCCGGCGACGTGATCACCCACGCGTTCCGGGGCGCGTCGGGCGTGCTCGCCGCGTCGGGCGCGGTGACCGCCGAGTTCAAGGACGCGGTCGACCGCGGCGTGCGCCTCGACATCGGGCACTCGGGCACCGACTTCCGGTTCGCGACCGCGCGCCGGCTGTTCGACCAGGGGTACCTGCCGACGACGATCTCCACCGACCTCAACGTGTTCAACGTCGACGAGCCGGTGGTGTCGCTGGCGGAGACGATGTCGAAGGTGTGGGCGCTCGGCGTGCCGCTCACCGACGTCGTCGCGATGGCGACGACGGCGCCGGCGACGCGTGATCCGGCGGAGCCACGAGCTCGGTGCGCTGGCCCCCGGCCGCAGTGCCGAGGTGTCGGTGCTGCGGATCGAAGACGGCGAGGCCCACCTGTCCGACGGCTTCGAGACGCTCGTGGCCCGACGGCGGCTGGTGCCGGTCGGGTGCCTGCGGGCGGGCGAGTGGATCGAGGCGGACGCGGCGTGAGGTCAATCGGGGCGCGGCGGCTCCGCAGAGAGGACCCGCGGTTCCTCACCGGGCGCGGGCGGTACCTCGCTGACCACCACGTCGACGGGTTGCACCACGTGGCGCTCCTGCGCAGCCCGGCTGCACACGCGGTGATCCGGAGCGTCGACACGACGGAGGCGGTGACGCTCCCGGGCGTGCTCGGCGTGTTCACCCAGACAGAGCTCGACGCCGCAGGCGTGCACCGCATGGGTCACCTCCTGGAGATGCCCGGCATGCAACCGCTCGAATGGACCGTGCTCGCTTCGGACCGCGTGCGCTTCGCCGGCGAGCCGGTGGTCGCGGTCGTGGCCACGAGCCGGGCGATCGCGGAGGACGCGTTGGAGCTCGTCGTGCTGGAGTTGGAGCCGCTGCCGGCGGTGGTCGATCCCGCGGGGGCCCTGGCCCCCGACGCCACCCTCCTCTATCCGGGGTGGGGCACCAACGAGCTCCTCCACCTCGAGGCTGCGAGTCCCGGACTCGCCGACGCGATCGCGACTGCACCACACGTGCTGCGCGAGCGCTTCGAGAGCCACCGCATCATGGGCCTCCCGCTGGAGGGCCACGGCGCGCAGGCGGAGTACGACGCCGCCTCCGATCTCCTCACGATGATCGTCTCGACGCAACAGCCCCACCAGCTGCGCACCGTCGTGGCCGAGGTGTGCGGCATGACCGAGGCGTCGGTACGCGTGGTCGCGCCCGACATGGGCGGCGGGTTCGGCAACAAGCAGCACTTCCTCCGGGAGGAGTGCCTGGTGGCGATGCTCGCCCGCATCACCGGTGTTCCGGTGCAGTGGGTCGAGGACCGCAGCGAGGCGCTGACCGCGTCGGTGCACTCGCGCCCCCAGGTGCACGACGTGACCGCGGCGTACGACGACAACGGCCGGTTGCTCGCCCTGTCGGTCGATGTCACGAGCGACGTCGGCAACCCGGTCCTCTACTTCTCCGGCATCGGCCCGTCGCTCGTGACCGTGGGCGCGCTGTGTGGTGCGTACGCGGTGCCGGAGCACGGCTGGACGCTGTCGTGCGTGGTGACGACGACCTGTCCCGTCGGCGCCTACCGCGGCTTCGGCCAGCCCCAGGCGCACCTCACGATCGAACGGACGATGGACCGGATCGCCCGGGACCTCGCCCTCGATCCGGTCGAGGTGCGCCGGCGCAACCTCATCCCCGACGATGCACCGCGCCCGTACACCGCGCACGGTGGTGCGCGCGTCGACGTCGGACTGCTGGGTCCGCAGTTCGAGCAGCTGCTCGACGAGTTCGGGTACGACGCGTGGCGGGTGCGTCAGCACGAGGCACGCGCCGAGGGACGGTACGTCGGGATCGGGCTGTCGATGCTCGTGCAGGGTGGCGCGCCGACGCAGTACGGGGTGGCCGGTCGCTTCGGGTCGTGGGAGGTGGCCGCCGTGTCGGTCCTGCCCGACGGGAGCGTGACCGTCGCGGTCGGCACCAAGTCGCAGGGGCAGGGGCACGAGACGACGCTGGCCCAGGTCGCGGCAGACGCGTTCGACATCGACGACGCGCGGGTCACCGTCAGCGAGGGTGACACCGGCGCGTTGCCGTACGGTATGGGCTCGTGGGGGAGCCGGACCGCGGTGATGGCCGGCGGCGCGGTGCTGCGAGCGGCAAACGAGCTGCGCACGAAGATGGACGTCATCGCCGCGCACATGCGTGCGCAGACCGGCACCGAGCCCGACTTCGCCGCGATCGCGGCAGAGGCGTGGTGGCATCCGCATCGTCTTCCCTCCGGGATGGATCCCGGCCTCACCACGACGGTGGTGCACTCGCCCGGCAACACGATCCCGGTGCCCGACGAACGCGGTCACCTGAACTTCGACGAGACCTTCGGCTCACACGCCACCGCGGTCGCAGTCGAGGTCGACCCGGTCACCGGTCACGTGGAGGTGCTCGACGCGGTGATGGTCGTCGACTCCGGCGTCGTGATCAATCCGAGCGTCGTCGACGGTCAACACGAAGGCGGGTTCGCGCAGGGGCTGGGCAACGTGTTCCACGAAGAGCTGCACTACTCCGACGAGGGTCAACCCCTGTGCTCGACGCTGGTCGACTACACGATCCCCGGGGCGCCCGAGAGCGTCGCCCTCCGGATCGTGCACCGCGAGACGCCATCCGAGGTCCTGGGTGGCTTCCGCGGCGCGGGTGAGGCCGCGATCACCGCCGCGCCCGCCGTGCTCGCCGGGGCGGTCGAAGACGCCCTCGCGCCCCTCGGCGTCCGCATCAGCTCGACCCGGCTCCACGCCGATGCGCTGTGGCGCGCGATCACCGAGGCGACCCGGCAACCAGCGCTCGCGTGACCACGATCGTCTGCGACCTCGAGGCGCGTGACGTGGGCGCGACCCTGGTGGACGCGTTGTCGAGCCAGGGATACGCGGCGCTGGTCGCCCACGGCGTGCCCGATGACGTGATCGAGACGATGCGCACGGTGTCGCTGGAGTTCTTCGACCTGCCGCGCGAAGAGAAGGCGCGCTGCGAGTGGGTGGGTCACGACGTGTGGCGGGGGTGGCAACCCGTGTTCGAGGGCGGCGAGCGCTTCGCCGACGACAGCACCGTCGAGTGGCGCGAGTGGTTGGAGGAGAACCTCTGCCCGTCGGCCGGTGGCCCCGACAACCCGCTCAACAACTGGCCCCCGGTGCCGGTGGGACTGCGGCCGGCGTGGGAGGCCTACCACGCGGCGATGTTCGACCTCGCGGCACGCGTCATCGGGCTGCTCGCCGCGGAGCTCGACCTCGACCCGGGCGCGCTGTCCGCGTGGCAGGAGCGTCAGTACTCGAACCTCGTGGCCAACCACTACCCCGCGCAGACGATGCCGCCGAAGCCGGGTCAGGTGCGGGTGAACGCGCACACCGACCACGGCGGCATCACCATCCTCCAGGTCGATGACGCGCGCGGAGGACTCGAGGTGGCGTACGGCCGGGTCGGGTGGCAGGCCGCGACCGTGCCCGCCAGCTCGCCCGCCGGTTCAGCGGTGCCGGCGGTACTGCAGCCCGACAATCCCGTTGCTGAACTCGGTGCTGGAGACCAGGTCGAGCCGGTAGGACTTCGGGACGTCGTCGAACAGCCGGGTACCCTCGCCCGCAACGTAGGGGTGCAAGTCCAGGCGGAGCTCGTCGATCAAGTCGAGCCGCATGAGCGACCGCCAGAAGCCGACGCCGCCCCAGACGACGATGTGGCCGTCGCCGCCTCGCCTGAGCTCGTCGATCTCTTCTGTCGTGTCACCAGCAGCAATGGTGGTGTTGGCCCACTCGGCCGTCCGCAGAGTCCGGGAGAAGACGACCTTGCGCGCGGCGTTCATGATGCCGGTGAACGGGTGGTCGGCCGTCGGCAAGGCTCCGGCCATGGCCTCGTAGGCGGTGCGGCCCATGATGTGCGCGTACGCGCTCTCGAAGAGGTCGATCTTCTGCTTCTACTCGGCCGGGTCCTGAGGCAAGCCGAAGCAGAACTGCCAGTACTCGGTGCCCTCGTCGGCGAGAAGGCCGTCGAGCGAGTACATGAACACCCACGCAATCAGCTTCCGCATGATCAGAACTCCATGGTCTCGGTTCGTCTGGCGCCGGTGCTCGCGAGGGGAACGTGCCTGTCCCGAGGCCGCCGCTTGATCTCCTTCTTGACCTGAATGGGGGAGTGCTCCAGATCTTGGGCGAGTGGCGCAGAGCTGCCGCTCGGCACGGGGCGGATCGACGTATCGGGCTCGCCCGACAATTCTTCTGAGCCTCGGCCAGGATCGCCAATCCGCATTGCGGACCGCCTCGGGCGGGAAGCGACGGCACGGCGGCGCGGGCGCGGGCGGCGACCGCACCCACGTCGAGCTGCGTGGGCACGCCGTGTTCGACGAGCACCTCGGCCTCGACGGTCACCAATGACGCGTGCGACGACAATCCCGTGAGCAGCAGCCCGGCGACGGGGTCGTGCACGCCGACCCGGTCGACCGTGGTGAGGTCCCAGCCGGCGAGGTCGGCGCGTGCCCCGGCGCGATCCGGCCGAGCTCCGGACGACCGAGGCACTCGGCCGACCCGCGGGTCGCGGCGCGCAGCAGCTCGCGTGCGGTCAGCCAGCGCTCGGGATCGTCGGGAGCGCTGCTGCGGTGCGCGAGCACGGCGCGAGCGCGATGCGGGAGACCGAGCCCGGTGAGGAGTCGTGCGCGGCGTCGATCAACGCGGCGCAGTGGCGCACGACCTCGTCGACCGACGGGGTCACGTCGGGATCGGGTCCCATCGTGATCGAGCCCCGGCACGCGTGCAGGCGGAGCCCGACGCCGCGGCGGCGGCGAGGGTCGCTTCGACGTACGGGAGCGACGAGCCGGCGGGGAAGAAGTAGTGCTGGTTGGCGACGGTGGTGACCCCGCCGAGCAGCGACTCGGTGAGCACCGCCGCGCTGATTGCCTCCACCGCGTCGGGACCGAACCGCCCGCTCTCGTACCACCCCTTCACCAGTGCTCCCAGGCCGGCGAGCCACGCCCGATGGTGGCGCGCTCGAACGCCGGCACGGCCCGGCACGCGCCCTGGTAGAGGTGCTGGTGCGCGTTGATCAATCCCGGCAGCACGACGAGGCCGCGCCCGTCGACCAGCCGGTCGACCGGACCGCGATCGAGGCCGGTCGGGCCGACGGCGGCGACGACGCCGTCGGCGACCAGCACGTCGGCGTGCGCCAGCTCGGTGCCGTCGTCGTCGAAGGTGCAGCACCAGTCGATGTCGCGGACGAGCAGCCGGCTCACGGGGTCGCGGCGGGCAGGCTCCCGAGGTCGGCGAGCACCTTGGCGCGGCGCGTTCGAACAGCTCCTCGGCGGCGGCCTGCGCCTCGGCGCGCACGGCGGCGACGTCGAACGTGGTGGGCGTGCCCGTGTCGACGAGGCGGTGGCCGTCGACCCACACGTCGCGCACGTCGGCGCCCGACGCCGAGAACACGAGGTGGGCGGCGACGTTGAAGTCGCGCCCGTGGAGCACCGGGGTGGTGTGCAGGCCGTCGAGGTCGACGGTGACGAGGTCGGCGCGCTTGCCGGGCTCGAGCGATCCGGTGACCGCGTCGAGGCCGAGGGCGCGGGCACCGTCGATGGTCGCCATGGTCGAGGATCTCCCACGGGTCGCCGGTGGTCGGGTCGAGGGTCGAGCACCTTCTGCAACAGCGACGCGAACTTCATCTCCTCGATGAGGTCGAGGTTGTTGTTCTCCTTCTCGCCGTCGCTGCCGATGCCGACGACCACCCCGCGCCGCGGCAGTCCGCCGATGCGCGCCGGGCCCGACGAGAGCTTCATGTTCGAGCACGGGCAGTGCGCGACCGCGGTGCCGGTCTGCGCGAGCAGCTGGATCTCACGGTCGTCGAGCCACACGCAGTGTGCGACGACGGTGCGCTCGGTGAGGATGCCGCGGTGGTGGAAGACCTCGATCGGTCGACGGCCGAACCGCTTGAGCGACTCCTGCACCTCCCAGATCGACTCCGACGAGTGGGTGTGGATCCCGGTGTCGAACTCCTCGGCGAGCGCGAGCGGCGTCGCGGAAGCACTGCGGACGGCAGTAGAAGAGGTGCTCGAGCCCGACCCACGTGCGCACCCGACCGTCGGCCGCTTCGCGGTGCGTCTCGAGCAGCCGCCGGTTGGACTCGATCGACTCGAAGTAGTCGTAGCCGTCCTCGTCGGCGACGTAGGGCACGAGGGTGGCGCGGATCCCGACGGTCGTCGGCGACCGGCGGCGGAACCCTCCATGAACCGCCACATGTCCATCACCGACGTGGTGCCGGCGAGCAGCACTCTCGGCGTAGCAGTGGAGCGAGGCGGTGGCGGCGATCTCGGGGGTGAGCGCCCGGTGGGCGGGATCGACGTACGCCTGCAGCCAGTCCCACAGCGACATCGACTCCGCGGTGCCCCGCAGGAGACCCGAGTGGAGGTGGCTGTTGTGCAGCCCGGGGAGCACGGCGTGGCCGGTCGCGTCGACGACCGTGGCCGTCGCCGCCCGCGGGTCGGCGTCGAGCTCGGCGACCGGGCCGACCGCGACGATGCGGTCGCCGTCGATGAGCACCGAACCGGGATCGAGGGCCGTCGGATCGACTCCCGAAGATCGGCTCCCCATGGGGAGGACGATCCCGTTGCGGACGAGCGTGGGCATCGGGCCACGGTGGCGGCTCTTCAACAAACTGTCAATGTGCCCGGCGACCAGTTCACGGAGTGGTCACACACGCGGCACCCGGTAGCTTGGCGCCGCGAAGGGGGACGCATGGACCT
The DNA here is from genome assembly GCA_963725775.1 of uncultured Actinomycetes bacterium. Classification (GTDB taxonomy): domain Bacteria; phylum Actinomycetota; class Acidimicrobiia; order IMCC26256; family DASPTH01; genus DASUAS01. The sequence continues at coordinate 2,286,359 of CAVRZT010000001.1, read as the reverse complement.
GCAGGATGCGCGCGTGCTCGTGGTGGGCGTGTCGTCGGGGATCGGACGCGAGGTGGCGCGCCAGGCGGCCGACGCCGGTGCGCGGGTGGTGCTGGCGGCACGGCGGGCCGACAGGCTCGCCGAGGCGGCCGCCGAGGCCGGCGAACGGGCCGGCACGGCAGTGTGCGACGTGCGCCGGCCCGAGCAGTGTGACGCGGTCGTGCGCGAGGCGGTCGCGCAACTGGGCGGCCTCGACGTCGTGGTGTACGCCACCGCGATCGATCCGCTGGTGCGGCTCGTCGACACCGACGCCGAGCGGTGGCACGACGTGTTCGGCACCAACGTGGTCGGCGCGTCGCTGGTGACCCGCGCGGCACTGGGTCCGCTCACCGAGACGCGCGGCCGCATGGTGTACATCTCGGCGACCTCGGTGGGGCGCCCGCTCCCCGGCATGGGCGCCTACGAGACCAGCAAGGCCGCGCTCGACGAGCTCGTGCGCGCGTGGCGGGGCGAGCATCCGGAGATCGGCTTCTGCAACGTCGCGGTCGGCAACACCCTCGGGACCGAGGTGTACCAGTCGTGGGACCCGACGTTGCTCGGGGAGCTGTCGCCCGTGTGGGAAGCGCGCGGGTACGTGCACGACAACGGTCCGGGCGCGATGACCGTGGCCGACTGCGCGACCGCGGTGCTCACCGCGATGGCCTCGCCGGTCGACCTCCGCTACGTCGTCGCCAACCCGGCGCCCGGCAGCACCATGGACGTGTCGTGAGCGTGAGCGAGCGACCAAGGAAGACGGCGTGAGCGTGAGCGACGTCGACGTGAGTGACATGGACGCGGTGCCCGAGCACCTCGCACCCCTCGGCCCGTGGCTCGAGGCGCGCATCCCCGACGCCGAGGTGGTCGAGCTGCTGGGCGTGCGCAAGGCGAGCAGCGGGTTCTCGGCCGACACCGTGATGGTCGACGTGGCCGTCACCCGGGGCGGGATCGCCAACGACGAGCGCTACGTGCTGCGCACCGAGAGCCCGGAACCGCCGATCTACCCGGTGCAGGTGCCGGGCTGGGAGATCGAGATCGAGCTCCAGTACCGGATCATGGACGCGCTGGGTCGCCACTCCGACGTGCCCGTCGCGCCCATGCTCGGGTTCGAGCGCGACCCGGGCGTGCTGGGCATGCCGTTCTTCGTGATGGGGTTCCTCGACGGTCAGGTGCCGGTCGAGGATCCTCCGTACACGACGGCCGGCTTCTTCCTCGACGTCGCGCCCGCTGACCGTACCCGCATGATCGAACGCGGACTCGCCACGCTCGCGCGCGTGCACGCAGTCGACTGGCGCGCCGCCGACCTCGACTGGCTGGTGCCGCCGGACACCACCGCCGGCCTCGACCGACAGCTCGCGGTGTGGGAGGCGTACTACCGGGCCGAGCTGCGCGACCGCGTCAATCCCCTCGTCGACCGCGCGTTCGCGTGGTTGCAGGCGGAGCGCCCGCGCGCGAGCCCGGTCGGATTGTGCTGGGGCGATCCGCGGCCCGGGAACATCATCTGGCGCGACGCCGCGCCGGTGTGCGTCACCGACTTCGAAGCCGCGTCGATCGCGCCGCCGGAGCTCGACGTCGGGTGGTGGCTGATGTTCGACCGGACCATGCACGAAGGCGCGGGTGTCGAGCGTCCCGACGGCGATCCGACGCGCGCCGAGCAGCTCCGGCTGTACGAGGAAGCTTCGGGTCGTGCCGTGCCCGACGCGCGCTGGTTCGAGATCTGCGCCGCGGCGCGCTACTGCGCCATCGTGGTGCGGGTGATGAACCGGGCCGTCGACCGCGGGTTGATGCCCGAGGACCACACGATCTGGTTGGAGAACCCCGCGGTCACCGCGCTCGAGGCGCTGGTCGCCGAGACCTGACCCCGTGCCCGGGGTTCAGCCCCCGTTGGCCAGGATCAGGTTGTGCACCAGCGGGTAGATCTGGGTCTCCCACCGGCGGCCGTTGAACACGCCGTAGTGGCCGACACCCGGCTGCAGGTGGTGGCGCTTGCGCATCGGGCGGATGTTGCTGCACAGGTCGTGCGCGGGGAACGTCTGACCCGGCGAGCAGATGTCGTCGCGTTCGCCCTCGACGGTGAGGAGCGCGGTGCGCCGGATCGCGCTCGGGTCGACCGGGCGGCCCTGGAACTCCAGGACGCCGCGGGCGAGCCGGTGCTCCTGGAAGATGCTCTCGACCGTCTCCAGGTAGAACTCAGCCGTGAGGTCGAGCACGGCGAAGTACTCGTCGTAGAACGCCTTGGTGACCGCGGCCGCGGTCTCGTCGCCGTCGACCAGGTAGCGGTAGAGCGCGCGGTGCGCACTGAGGTGACGGTCGAGGTTCATGCTCACGAACGAGGTGAGCTGCAGGAACCCGGGGTACACCGGCCGGCGCGCGCCCGCGTAGCGCATCGGTACGTTGGTGATGACGTTGCGCTCGAACCACGACAGCGGCTTGCTCGTCGCGAGATCGTTGACGACCGTCGGATCGACGCGGGTGTCGATGGGGCCGGCCATGAGCGTGAGGGTGCGGGGCACCGCCGGGTTCCCGGCCTCGGCCATCACCGCAGTGGCCGCCAGCGCGGGGACGCACGGCTGGCAGACCGCGATCAGGTGGGTGTCGGGGCCGAGGACCTCGAGCCACCGGATGAGGTGCTCGACGTACGAGTCGAAGCCGAAGCTGCCGGCGCGGAGATGGACGTCGCGCGCGTTGTGCCAGTCGGTGACCCACACGTCCTGCTCGGGGAGCAGGGTGCGCACGGTGCCGCGCAGCAGCGTGGCGAAGTGACCGGAGAGCGGCGCGACGAGGAGGACCTTCGGGAGCGGAGCGGTCTTCGACGTGCCATCGCCCTTCGTACCGCCATCCGTCGCGCCGCCATCCTTAGCGCCGCCATCCTTAGCGAAATGGAGCAGCGTGCCGAAGGGGGTGACGTCGGTCGCCTCCTCGGTGACCACGACGTCGCGGCGACCGACCCTGACCGAGTCGATGCCCCACGGCGGGCGTTCGTGGGTGAGGCCGACGCGACCCAGCAGCTCGTACCCGGCGGTGAGGTTGCGGACCGGCGCGGACTCGGCGAGTGTCGGGCTGAAGTCGCGCAGCTGTCCAAAACCTTGCAGAGCAACCCCCGCGAGCCCGCGCAACGAGGTCATGATGTCGGCCTGGGCTTGATACGCCTGGTACAACATGCTCCCTCGTGCATCTCCGCCGAGCCTCGATCCGCAGTACGTTGGGAACAAGAGCGCGACGAGCAGGTGGCGACACCCTAGAACAACCGAGAGCGCATCCTGCGCTTCCGTCCCCCCGGAGGTGACTCGATGGCCATGGCCACGCTGACGATCAACAGCAAGAACTACGGCGCGTGGTCGTTGCGCGGCTGGCTGTTGTGCAAGATGTCGGGCCTCGACTTCGAGGAACACGTCCTCAACAACGACGACCCCGACACGCGCGCCGAGCTCTTGCTGTTGTCGTCGTCGTTCCTCGTGCCGCGCCTCGTACACGACGGCGTGACGGTGTGGGACACGATGGCGATCGGCGAGTACCTCAACGAGGTGTGTCCCGATGCCGGGCTCCTGCCGTCCGACCGGGTGGCGCGCGCGCACTGTCGCGCGGTGTGCGGCGAGATCCACTCGGGGTTCGTGAACCTCCGGTCCGGCGCTCCCGATGAACCTGAAGGCGAAGCACCGCGAGTTCAAGGTGTGGGCGGGCGCGCAGGCCGACGTCGACCGCATCCTCGCGGTGTGGCAGCAGTGCTTCGACGTGTACGGCGGTCCGTACCTGTTCGGCGACACGCCGACCATCGCCGACGCGATGTACGCGCCCGTCTGCACGCGCTTCCGCACCTACGACGTCGAGGTCGACGACCGCAGCCGCGCGTACTGCGACGCCATCCTGGCGTTGCCGGCGATGGTCGAGTGGATCGCCGCCGCGCAGCAGGAGCCCGACGAGCTCGAAGAGCTCGACGTCGAGTTCTAGAGTCGTGCGGTTCTAACCCCGGATCGCCGCGGCGAAGGCGCGCATCTCGCGCGGGATGTCGCCGGCCGGGGTGAACATGAGGTCGGTGTTCCCCGCCGCTTCCGAGGCGACGGCCATCGCCCGGATCTCGTCCGGCGTTCCCACCCACCCGGTAGTGGCGAGCGCGTCGCCCGCGGCGGCGAGGACGTCGTCGTCACGCGGCATCACGTCGGTCACGTGTCCTTCGTGCACCGCGAGGTGACGCTCGCCCTCGGGGCGCTCGGCATTGACCGCGGCGAGCCACTCCTCTCCGCGCGGCATGCCCGAGACGCGCGTCGGGGAACGCCTGCCACACCCCGTGGTAGCGCACGACGTACCAGGGACCGAGCGCTTCCTGCACCCGCGCGGTGGCCATGGTCTCGCCCGGCTCGAGCACGGTGCCCGCGGTCATGCGCACCCGCCACGGGAGGTCGACGACGACGTCGGACATGCCGATGAAGCCGTCGATCACGTCGGCCCGGTGCAGCTCGCCGACGAGCTCGATGCCCTTCGGACCGAGTGCGGAGACCAGCAACGGCGTGTCGATGGGCCGGGCGGTCGCCCAGTCGGCGTGGTGGATCATCTGGCAGCGTTCGCCGTCGATCTCGACGACCTCGCCGCGCAGGAGCCCACGCAGCTGCTCGAGGTAGCGGCGGGTCGTGGCCCACGAGAGCGCGTTCTGGTTCAGCACCCAGCGGGCGGTGGCCCCGGTGCCGAACCCGCACGCCAGGCGACCGGGCGCCATGCGCTCGATGGTGGCGATGGCCGATGCCGTGGTCATCACGTGGCGCAGGTTGGGCACCAGCACCGCGGTGCCGATGTCGATGTCGGTGTGCTCGGCGACCAGCGCCAGGGCGATCCAGATGTCCTCGTACAGCGCGGCCGAGTCGAACAGCCAGAAGCGGTCGTAGCCGAGCTCCTCGCGCGAGCTGCGCGTACTCGACCGACCGCGGCCCGGGCGGCATGGCGATGGACAGTTGCATGTCGTAGGCCTCTCTCCAACTGGCAACGATGGAGGCGCGACTTGCGCCACTTCGCCGCCGGTTACGGAACTCATGTCGTTATAGATCGGGGAGGTGCATGTCGAGGTTGGAGGCTTCGATGCCGCCATCGACCTCGAGGATCTTGCCGGTCACGTAGCTCGACGCGTCGGACGCGAGGTAGAGCACCGCGAGGGCGATGTCGTCGGCGTCGCCGAGCCGGCGCAGGGGAGTCTTCGACACCATCTCCTCCTGCAGCGGCTCGTTGGTGATCACGATCTCGAGCGCCGAGGTGGCGATCGACCCCGGCGCGACACCGTTGACGCGCACCTTGGGCGCGCAGTCGGCGGCGAGCAGGCGGGTCATGTGCGCGAGCGCGGCCTTGGCGGTGCCGTAGGCGACGTACCCGCGGTCGCGGAACCGGCCCATCGCCGACGTGATGTTGACCACCGAGCCGTTCCCGGACTCGAGCAGGTGGGGGAGCGCGGCGCGGGTCGAGCGCGAACGCGGTGGTCACGTTGAAGTGGAAGGCCTCCTCGAAGGACCTCACGCTGGTGTCGGCGAACGGCATCGGCATCGAGCCACCGACGTTGTTCACCACGATGTCGAGCCGGCCGAACTCGCCGATGGCGGTGTCGACCAGGCCTTCGACGGCACCGATGTCGGAGAGATCGGCGGGCACCACCACGGCACGTCGGCCGAGCGCGGCGACCTGCGTGGCCACGTCGTCGAGTTGCGACTCGGTGCGCGGCCGCGATCACGACGTCGGCACCGGATTCCGCGAACGCGAGCGCGGACGCGGCCCCGATGCCCGCGGCCAGCGGCGGTGACCACGGCGACGCGGCCGCCGAGACGGAAGCGGTCGATCAGCATGCGGGCACGCTACCGGGACGGTACGTTGCGCGCATGACCGTGCCGATCGTCGACGACCTGCCCACGCCCGAACAGCTCGACGCGCTCTACGGCGCACTCAGCAACTGGGGTCGCTGGGGCGCCGACGACGAGCTCGGCGCGCTCAACTTCCTCACCCCGGAGCGGCGGGCCGCCGCCGGCGCGCTCGTGCGCACCGGCGTCACCGTGAGCCTCGCCCACGACTTCCCCGTCACCCCGTCTCCGGAGACGCCGAGCCCCGCCCACCACCACATGCTGGCCAGCGGCGACGCCCGCGACTCGAACGGCATCCCCGGGTACGAGGCCAGCCGCGACTACATCGGCACCGAGGTGCACGGCATGGGGATCACCCACCTCGACGCCCTCTGCCACATGTTCGTGCGGGGCGAGATGTACAACGGGCGGCCCGCGGCCGACGTGAAGAGCACCGGCGCCCTCACCAACACGGTGATGGTGACCGCCGACGGCCTCGCCGGCCGGGGCGTGCTCCTCGACATCCCCCGGGCGCGGGGCGTCGAGGCGCTCGACGGCAACACCGCCATCACCGTCGCGGATCTCGAGCGGGCCGAGGAGACGCAGGGGTCACCCGTCGGCCGCGGCGACCTGCTCATCGTCGGGGGTGGACGCGACGCCCGCAAGGCGGCCCAGCACGGACGCCTCGACCCGTTCCGCGACGGCATGGCCGGCCTCCACCCGCAGTGCCTGCCGTGGCTCCACGAACGCGAGGTCGCGCTCCTCATGGGCGACGGCATCTCCGACATGACGCCCGGCCTCGGCGTCGCGGGCTGGCCGTTCCCGGTGCACCAGATCGGCATCACCGGGATGGGCCTGCACCTGGTCGACAACGTGAACCTGGCGCGCCTCGCGCCCGAGTGCGCCGCGCACGCGCGCTGGGAGTTCCTGTGCGTCGTCGCGCCGTTGCGGATCCCCGGCGGCACCGGGTGCCCGGTGAACCCCATCGCGATCTTGTAGGCGCGATCTTCTCAATCGCGCTCGCAGAACAGGTCGGGGTCCGACCGTCGCAGGCGGGCGAGGTTGGCGTCCCACATCTGCGGCAGGAAGTGCGTGCGGTACATCGCCTTGCCCGCCACCACCTCGTCCTCCAGGATCTCGGTACCGCCGGCGGCGACGCACTCGAGGTGGTAGCGCGCGCACTGCTCGAGGGTGAGCGCCTCGATGGTCGCGTGCTCGATCGAGTCGGACGCGACGATCGCACCGTGGTTCTTCATGAGCACGACCCGCTTGTCGCCGAGCGCGTCGACCACCGAGAGGTGTGACCTCTTGCCGTCGTCGAAGTAGGTGGCCTGCTCCTCGTGGAACAGCACGGCCGACACGTCGTACATGCCAACGGTCGCACCGGTCGACGACAGCACGCTCACGTAGTGCGAGTGCAGGTGAACGATCGCATTGACGTCGGGGCGGGTCTCGTAGATCCGGGCGTGGAAGTTCACCGCGGGCGAGAACGTGAGGTCGCCGACGCGCGGGACGAGATCGAAGCCGAGCTTGCACACGCGGTCGGGGGTGGTCTGGTCGAAGTACTCGAACGCCGTGACCCAGAACGCGTCGTCTTCGTCGGTCGCCCGCGCGCTGACGTGACCGCCGACGTTGGAGTCGCATCCCTCGCGGTACAGGATGCGCCGCGCCGCCGCGATCGTGAACGGCAGGTCGTCAGTAGGCATCGGGGTCGTCCTGCACCTCGGCGGGGACGGCGAAGTCGAACAGGCGCGACGCGTTCTCCCAGGTGAGCTTGCGCACGTCGTCGGCGGGGATGCCGTCGAGCTGCACCCGCAGGATCTCCTGGGTGTCGGGCCAGGTGCCGTCCTGGTGCGGGTAGTCGGACTCGAGGCAGATGTGGTCGACGCCGATGCGGTGCCGCTGCTCGAGCCCGGAGCGGTCCTCGATGGCGCAGAACCAGAAGTTGCGCTGCAGCACCTCGGCGGGGGACAGGTCGATGCCGTCCCACGTCCCGTACATGTGCTGGTAGCGCTCGACGTGGTCGAGGCGGTCGAGCAGCCCGGCGACCCAGCCGATGCCGCCCTCCGACAGGCAGATGCGCAGCCCGGGGAACCGGACCGGGATGCGCGAGTAGAGCCAGTCGACCGCGGCGAACATCGCCCAGCCGAAGAACAGCACGCCGATGGTGTCGGCCGGCGCGTCGGACGACGTGGTGGGCGCGCTCGACGACGATCCGACGTGCAGGCAGACGACGGTGTCCGTCTCCTGGCACGCGGCGAGGAGCGGATCCCAGTACCCGGTGTGCAGGGACGGCAGGCCAAGCCGCTCCGGAAGCTCGGGGAACGTCATCGCCCGGAACCCGCGCGCGGCGTTGGCGCGCACCTCGGTGGCGCCGACGTCGGGATCGAGGAGCCACGGGACCTGGCACGGGATAATGCGACCTGGGTAGGTGCCCGCCCACTCGTCGTGGTGCCATTCGTTGGCGGCGCGCACGACCGCGAGCGCGAGCTCGGGATCGGACACGCCGAGCTGGTAGCGCTGCCCGGCGAAACCAGCGAGCGACGAGGGGAAGTTCAGCGACGCATATACGCCGTTGAGGTCCATGTCGTGCACGCGCGCATCGATGTCCCACGCGCCACGGCGCATCTCGTCGAAGCGCGCCGGCTCGAAGCTCAGCTCCTCGCGTGGACGGCCGACCACCGCGTTGAGCCCGACCTTGTAGTGGCGCTGACCGTCGTAGGCCCAGTACTCCATGCCGTCGTCGTCGACCTCGACGCGCGGTGCCGACGGTTGGAGGCGCGCCGGCAACCGGCTCTCGAACAGGTGCGGCGGTTCCACGAGGTGGTCGTCGACCGAGATCAGCGTGCACCAGCGGGCGCGCCGCTCGGGTTCGGGGAGGAACGTCACCCGTTCCGGCTTGCTGGTGACGAAGAAGCCGGGTCGCCGTTCGAGGTCGTCGAACCCGATGGCCATGGGTCGATGCTACGGCGCGTCGCCCGCGAGAGGCGCCACGCGACGGCCGGCCCCCCGAACCGCGAGGACGCCGAGCGCGAGCAGCAGGAAACCGAGACCGGGCGTCAGCGGGAGTCCGGCGTAGGTCGTGACCCTGGAGCACGGGAACCCGCCCATGCCGGTCGCGGCGAGGACGAGGAACCCGCAGCCCGCGCCGATGACACCGAGCACCGAGAGCGCCGTCCACCAGACGCTGGACCCGGGACGGGTCCCTGCTCGTTCCAGCCACGGCAACGGACGGTGTTCGAGCGGTACGGCCACGCTCACGAGGACGACGACCATGCTCAGGATTGCCACCACGTGGAGCGGTGTGGTGAGCCAGAAAGAGACGTCATCGACGACACCGCGCGTGTACCCGACCGCGTGCTCGACCGCGACGATCCCGACGACGGCAGTGAGGTGCCACAGCTAGATCGTCATCGTCGCCGCGCCCATCACCGCGATGACGCGCCACATTCCAGCGCGGGCGCAGAGCCGGGACAACGAGGGCCACGCCAGGCCGACGAGCGACATGAGCACGACGGAATGCAGCGCGAGCACGATCGTCGGCGGTGCCATGTTCGAGATGGGCTCCCCGGGCATCCCGACCATGGAGATCGGATAGGGGAACGCGGCGACGAGTGCGGCGTTGAGCACGAGTGCGCCCAACCCGCCGACGACGAAGGCGAGTCGACCATGCCCCACGTGGTCGCGCACGACGAGACCGAGCGTCGCGGTCATGAACCACACGAGCACGAAATTCACGAGGCCCACTCCGAACGCGAGATGGAACCGGGCGAGGTCGACCAGCGTGATCGCAGCGAGCAGCACCACGACGACCGGGTAGCCCAGGCGGGCGAGACGGATCTGCCAACGCGTGGTGGCGATGACGAGGAGGTAGACGCCGAGGAACCACAACAGTTGCGTCGAGAGCTTGGCCAAGGTCGCGGCAGCCCCCGGAAGTGCGAGGGACAGCGCCCAGACCAGCGGCACCCAGATGGCGAGATACCACACGGTGGGGCGCACGAGGCGACGCATGCGGTGCCAGAGCCAGCTTCTCCACGCCTCGCTGCGCGCACGCGACGCCTCGAAGGATCGACGGTTGGCGATCGCGCCGGCCGCGAAGAAGACGGGCATCACCTGGAAACCCCAGGTCGCGACCTTCAGCTCGGGGACCTCGGCCAGGAGGTTGGCGATCCTCAGGGTGTCACCCCGCCATCGCACCACCACCATGAGCAGGTGGCCGAGGACGACGACGACGAGGCTCCCGATCCGGAGGAGGTCGACGACGCGGTCGCGGTCGGCGGACGTGCGGGCGACGGCACCTTCGGTGGCTCGCCACAGCGCGACTCCCGGGATCCATTGCCACCGGCTTCGGGGCGAACTCGGCGCGCGTGGCGGGCCGGACCGCACGGCTGACGCACCCATACCCCTGAACCTGCGCCGATCGGGGAGGCTCCGCCAGGGCCGATCGTCCCTGCCGTGCCCGTGGACCGCGCTCGGCTACCCGTCGCCGAGGTACGCCGCGCCACGGGGGGACAGGCGGTATCCCACCTCGAGGCTCTCGGTGAGGCCGAGGTTCTTCAGCTTGCGCACGTCGGTCTTGAACGGCAGCGTCTCGCGGCCGAAGCCCGCAGCGAGGTCGGCAGCGCGTGTGGCGGGCTGCGCGGCGATGACCCCGAGGACGGCGCGGGTCCACGGACCGTGTGCGCCGGCGCGGTCGAGCCGGTCGAGGCGGCGGTCGATCTCGGCCCGGTCGTCGGGGGACAGGTCGGCCGTCGCGGCCAGCACGCTGCGCGGGTCGGGCTCGTCGACCCGATGGAACCGGATCCGGTACACGGGCAGGTCGGGATCACCGCGCAGCTCGGCGCGCACGGCGTCGGCGTCGGGGAAGCCCGCGCGCCGCGCGTCGGCCTTCGTGATCCGGGCCGGGTCCACCACCGCGACCCCGTCGACCTCGATCATCTGGCGCCCGACGATCCGATGCCCGGTGCGGTACCGGTGGCCGGCCACGACCTGGCAGCGCTTCCACCGACGGAAGGTGACGGTGACGGTCCCGTCGACGATCAGTGGCCAGAACCGGACCTGGAACAGCACTCAACCGACACTATTGCGACCGAGCCGACCAGAGCCGCGGGCCTTCACCCCGGGCGAGCTCGGCGGCGCGCCCGACCTGCACCCGGTGGGGATCGAGTCGCAGCACCGCGCTGCCGGGGGAGTCGGGGCCGTCGGGCCAGATGGTCGCGGGGTCGTAGCCCACCGGCGCGGGGAGGGTCCGGAACAGCTCCCACGCGTGGGCTCGCTCCGGGGCGTCGACCCAGGCCGCGACGCAGTCGAAGTACGCGACGTCGTGCGCGGCTCCCGCGTACGTGCAGGCGACGTGGGGATTGCCGTCGAGGTGCGCGACCTTCACCGGCGACGGCCGGCTGGTGACCCACCCGATGGGCCGGTCGTCGGCGAGCTCCCAGGCGGGGTGGACGACCCGACTGCGGGGTCGGCCCCGGGAGTCGACGGTGGTCAGCACCGCCCAGACCACCTCGTGTGCGACGGTGACCGCGTCGGTGAGGACCGGGGAGGCGAGATGTTCAACCATGGTTGGGCACTATAGCCAACCCGGGTTGGGTACTCTGGGGCGATGGCCCGACCCCGCCCCGTCGAACCCACCACCGACCTCGGGCTCCTGGCGCTGATCGTGGCCGACGGCGTCACCGAGCGCATCAGCGAGCGGTTGGTCGACGCCGGCTTCGACCCCGTGCGGGCGTCCCACGGCTACGTCGTGCAGGGGCTCCTCGCCGGCGACAGCACGGTGACGCAGCTCGCCGCCCGGCTCGGGGTCAGCGCGCAGGCCGTCTCCAAGACGGTCGCCGAGCTCGAAGCCGCCGGCTACCTCGCCAGGACACGCGACCCCGACGACCGGCGAGCCCGGCGGCTCGTGCTCACCCCCCGGGGCGACGAGCTGGTCGACGCCTCGCGCCGGGCGCGCGTCGCGGTGGCGCGTGACCTCGAACGCTGGCTCGGTACCCGCGACACCGCCGAGCTCGTCCGCCTGCTCCAGGACGCGGCCGAACGCTACGGCGGGCTCGAGCAGCTCTCGACGCGCCGCGTCCGACCGCGCGTCTAGACCGCGAGGCGCACCGGCATGCGCTTGTAGACGACACGCCGAGCGGCAGCTACGCACCCGCTGGCGGACGCCGGTGGGGTCGCGGACGAATCGCCGCCGATGGGCATCCTCCCGCCGAGCACCCCGCGTCAGGATCGGTCGGGTCGTGCTCGAACTCGTAGTAACGCAGACGTAGTGCATCGGTTCGAACACGTCGTAGCGGTCGGCCCCGATGGTTACCGCGCGACCGCATCTGTTGCAGCGGGCAGGTCGGTCTGGGCAGCATCCGCAAGAATGAAGTCGCGAAGGGCATTTGCATCGTCCCCCCTCCCCGACGCGACCGGGGTTCTTGGTGCGACAGCTGATGATCGTTCCGATACCGAATGCGTTGACCACGAATGTCGTCGGGGTCGGGAGTAGCCCGTTCCCCGCCGCATTCAGCTTCGCCGTCAACGGTGAAGTCGAGGTTGTCAGGCTTTGCCCGATGCAGCTTCAGCACGTCACGGACATCATCAGCGCCCACTGCTCTGAGTACTTGTTCGTGTTCGGCGTCGACCGCATCGATTTCGAGGACGGGGCGGACGGAAGCTGGACGGTCAGGCCGATCGCTGCGGTCCTCGAGGAGGTTGGAGTCACTGCGATACGGAACGACGGCGGCGAGCTGGTCATCGGCCGCGGTGATCTCACGCCGCTCTTCGCCAACGTCAGTCACAACCGCGCGACGATCCTCGATCTCGACGATGCCGCTGCCGACATCTTCACCGCGTGGTGCAACGTCACGGGCGGTGATCGGGCTGATGGGCGACCGGTCCTCTCCGATCTTGCCATCGGCAACACCATCTGCGACGTACACGACGACTGCTACGTACGGGTGGAAACACGTCGTCGCGGCACCATCGCTCATGCGCTGTTGGCCCGGCTGCTCGCCATGCTCGCTGGAACCGCGACCCACCAAGCTGGCCAGTCGCCTGAAGTCATCGAACCCGGACCCGAAACCACGAGCGCCGTCCTGGGAGACAACGGACTCTTTCTCGCTGACCAGGCCGGGCTTGCGGTCGGAGCACACGAAGTCGTCATTCCCTTCAGCCGATCCACCTGGCGCCTAGGCCAACGGCCACCGCCACCAACCGCGTGGCTCGTCTACGACATCGCTGGTCGCACCTGGACCTTGACCCCCGTCTCGTGACGTAAGACGCCGGACCGGATGCCGAACGAACGCCCGGACAGAACGTGTGCACCGAACGTTCGCCCAACAACCAGGCAAAGGGGGCTCGGACCCGCGGCAACCGGAGAGATTTGCCGACTTCACTAGCGCGGGCAAACACCTGCGACCGGCACTCGCGGACGTCTTGATCTGGCTCACGACGCCCGGCTCTGACTGTCGGGGAGCAACTGTCGGGGCGCTTGTAGCCGATGCCGCCGGTGGTTCCAAGCGACGCCGGCGTATGTCCAACCGTTCTACGGCAACAGTCGGACGGGCAGTTTCTTGTAACCGTTGTTGAGGTTGGAGCGCACCCGCACCGGGTCGCCGGTGAGCTCGATGGTCGAGAACGTCGACAGCACCTCTTCGAAGAAGATGCGACCTTCGAGCCGGGCGAGGTGTGCGCCCAGGCAGAAGTGTTCGCCGATGCCGAACGACAGGTGCGGGTTCGGCGACCGGTGGATGTCGAACCGGTCCGGATCCACGAACACGGTCTCGTCGCGGTTCGCCGACGTGTAGTACATGAGCACCTTGTCGCCGGACGCGATCTCGGTGCCGTGCAGCACGGAGTCGGCGGTGGCGGTGCGCCGGAAGTAGTGCAGCGGGTTCTCGTAGCGGAGGATCTCCTCGACCGCACCGGGCAGGAGCGACGCGTCGGCCCGCACCTCGGCCATCTGCTCGGGGTGCTCCAGGAGCGCGAGGAGACCGGCCGAGAGCATCGTCTTGGTGGTGTCGTTGCCCGCGGTGACGAGCTGCACGAAGAAGATGCCGAATTCGAGGTCGCTCATGGGGCCGTCGCCGAAATTGCCGGCGAGGATGAGCGAGGTGAGGTCGTCACGCGGTGCTTCGGTGCGCCGTTGTGCGGCGAACTGCATCGCGTACATCGCCATGTGCATGGTGCCGGCGCCGCTCGTGTCGTAGGAGGAGTCGTCGGCGGTGCCCGCGTGCTCGGCTCCGACGATGTCGGGGTCCTGGCCGCTGGTGTTCATCTCGGCCCAGCGCTGGATCCGGTCCCAGTCCTCGCGCGGGAGGCCCATCAGCTCGCCGACCACCTGGCTCGGCAGCAGCGTGGCGACGTCGTGCACGAAGTCGACCTCACCCGCCTCACGCGCCTTGGCGTTGATCTCCCGGCAGATGGTGCGGATCCGGTCCTCGAGGCTGCCGATGACCCGGGCCTTGAAGCTCGGGGCGAGCGGGCGGCGGTACGCGACGTGCTTGGGCGGGTCCATCGCCAGGAGCATCCCCCGCATCTGCTCGAGGTTCTCGGGGTCGAGGTTCTCGAGCACCACGCCGCCCTCGCTCGCCGAGTAGAGCACCGGCTCGCGGGCGACCGCGGTGAGGTCGGCGTGGGTGAGCACGGCCCAGAACCCGGGCTCGTCGGGCATGTCCTGCCAGTAGACGGGTTGCGTGCGGCGCAGCTCGGCGAGGAACTCGTGCGGTGGACCCGAGGTGAAGACGTCCGGGTCCCACAGGGCGGGCGCGGTCGCGGTGGAGGTCATCCCCGCATTCTCACAGGTTCCACACCCGCCGCGCGTTGCCGGCGACGACCAGCTCGCGCTCGGTGTCGGTGAGCACGCCGAGGGTGTCGGCGACGACCTGCTGCGAGTTCGGCCAGCTCGTGACCGGGTGCGGATAGTCGCTCGACCACATCATGTTCTCGATGCCGATCCGGTTGCGCAGCTGGGGCGCGGTGATGGCGTCGGTCTCGTCGATGAAGGTCGTGAACACGTTGCGGTGGAAGTAGAAGCTCGGCAGCTCGGTGATCGCCGGGAGCTCGTAGCCCTGACGGGTGACCATGTCGTCGGTGATGAACAACCACCACGCGATCCACCCGAGGCCGGGTTCGACGAACACGACCTTGAGGTCGGGGAACCGTTCGAACACGCCACCCATGATCCACATGCCGAGCGCCTCACCGGTGGTGAGCGCGGCCATCGGCACCATGACCGCGCTCCCCGGGGTGGGGTCGCGCGCGACGAGGTCGTCGAGCATGGTGTTGAGCCCGATGTGGCAACAGATCGGCAGGCCCGTCTCCTGGATGAGCGCGAACAGCGGGTCGTAGCGCTCGTGGTAGTAGTCGGGGAGCCCGACCTCGGGCGGGAACACCGGGAGCTGCAGTGACTTGCCCCCGAGCCCGGCGACGCGGCACACCTCGGCCACCGCGGCGTCGATGTCGTGGATGGGGATCTGGTACGACACGATCAGCCGCGCCGGATCCGCGCTGCCGAAGTCGCGCAATGCCTCGTTGAACGCGACCGTCGCCTCCGACTGGCCGACCTCGAGGTCGCGGATGTAGCGGAACGCGCTGACCTCGCTGTAGATCACCTCCTGCTGCACGCCGTCGGTGTCCATGTCGGCGAGACGCGCCGCGCCGTCGGAGTGGCCAGGGCGCGTCATGTTGCGGAGGCGGAACGAGCTCGCCGCCTCGTCGCGCTTGCGGTCGGACTGCCACGCCTGATTGGCGCGGCCCGCGCCCTTCGCCATCCGTTGCTGGAAGGCGGCGACCGCGCCGTCGTACTCGCCGTGGAACTTCGTGGCCAGGTGCGCCTTCACCGCGTCGTGGCTGACCTGCGCGTGCGAGTCGGAGGAGATGAGGAGCTGGGTCACGGTGCTTCCCTTCAGGGTGAGGCCCTTCCGAAGGTCATCCCTTCGGCTGCGCCCGGGCGCCCCATAGTGATCACTAGGGAACGACGCCATCGTAACCGTCGGGCAGCGGTGGCACCGTGTGGTCGATCACCGCCGGGAAGGTGTCGACCGACCGGAGCGCGGGGAAGAACCCCCACCAGAGGCCCGCGACCGCCAGGGTGGCCACACCACCGAGCACGATGGCGACCGCGGGGCCGAGCAGCTGGCCGACGACGCCCGACTCGAACGCGCCCAGCTCGTTCGAGGCGCCGATGAAGACCGCCTCGACCGCGAGCACGCGACCGCGTTTGTCGGCCGGGGTCACGAGCGGCACGAGAGTCGAGCGGATGAACACGCTCACCGCGTCGGCACCCGACAGCACCAGGAGGGCGACGAAGGCGATCGTGAAGCTGGTGGTGACGCCGAGCGCGATGGTGGCGATCCCGAACAGGGCCACCGAGAGCAGGAGTGTGCGGCCGATCCGCCGGCCTACCGGGCGCACGGTGAGGAACAGCGCGACCGCACCGGCACCGATCCCGGTCGCCGCCCGCAGCCATCCGAGGCCGACGGCACCGACGCCGAGGCGGTCCTCGGCGATGGCAGGGAGCAACGCGACCGCACCGCCGAAGAGCACCGCGAACAGGTCGAGGGAGATCGCGCCGAGCAGGATCGGCTGGCTGCGCACGAAGCGGAGCCCCTCGACCGCCTCGTGCAGGCTCGGCCGCTCCTTCTCGGGCACGGTGCCGTCGGCGTTCACGACGACTGGTGCGACCGCCGTCGACTCGCGCACCTTGACGAACCCGATGGTCACCGCCGACACGACGACGAGCACGGCGGCCGCGGCGAACGGCACCCACGGATCGACCACGTAGAGGAAGCCGCCGAGCACCGGACCGAGGACGAGCGCACCCTGCCAGGTGACCGCCTGGCGCGCGGTGAGCCACGGGAGCCGGGTGGGGGTGACGGTGTCGGCGGGCAGCGACCGCGTCGCCGGAGTGGCGAACGCCCGGGCAGTGCCGAAGCCGATGACGAGCAGGAAGATCGGGAGGGTCGCCGTGGGGCCGGTGGCGACGTAGGCCGCGAGCCCGATCACGGTGGCAGCCTCGCCGCTGAGCGCGATCGCGGCCAGGCGGCGCCGGTCGACCCGGTCGGCGAGGGGGCCGGTCACGAACACGAGCAGGGCGGCGGGCGCGAACTCGGCCAGTCCCGAGCAGGCCGAGCGCCAGCTCGCTGCCGGTGAGGTCGAACACGAGCTTGCCGAGGACCGTGGCCAGGAGGGCCATTGCGGTCGACGCCGCGAACACCGAGGAGAGCAGTGCGGCGACCGACCGGGTTTCGCTCTGCACCGGGTGAAGCTACCGCCGCGCGGTACCGTGAACCCGGTGCCTTCCGGTGACGATGTTCGTGCGGCGCGCCGCGCCCGTTCGCAGCGGCACCGCCGCCAGTGGCGCCGGTTCGGCGTGGCCGTCGGCGCCACCGTGGTGCTGGTGGTGCTCTTCGGCGCCGGCCCCTTGGAGTTGACCGGCGGCGAGCGTCGACCGCAGGCGGCGGCCTCGATCAACGCAGTGGGCGACGACTCCGCCGCCGCGGTCACGACGACCATCGCCGCCACCACGACCACGGCCCCGACGACCACGACCGTTCCGCCGACCACGACGACGGTGCCGCCGACCACCACGACCACGACGGTGCCGCTGCGGGTCCCGGGCCTCGGCCTGCCGCCGCAGCCGACGCCCACGCCGGTCGACCTCCCCGCCACCGGATCGGCGCCCACCTTCAGCCGCATCCCGACCACCAACAAGGTGATCTTCCTCGGCATCGACGACGGCATGGTGCGCGATCCCGCGGTCGCCGACCTGCTGAAGCAGGCCAACATCCCCTTCACCATGTTCCTGGTGCAGGGGGAGGCCGACGCCGGCGCCGACTACTTCCGGCAGCTGCAGCAGTTCGGCGGCGTGGTCGAGTCACACACCATCAACCACCCGAACCTGCTCACGGTCTCCGGCGGCCAGCTGCAGCGGGAGGTGTGCGGCACCCTCGACGACTTCCAGACCCAGTTCGGACGCCGCCCCACGCTGTTCCGCCCACCGTACGGCAACACCAACGCGAACGTGCAGGCAGTGGCGGCGTCGTGCGGTTTCAAGGCGGTGGTGCTCTGGAAGGGCTCGACCAACGACGGGCGCTTCGACCTGCAGGACGGCACCCAGCTCACGCCGGGCGACATCGTGCTCATGCACTTCCGCCCCGACCTGCTCGTCGACCTGCAGAAGGTGTTCGAGGTGTGCAAGCAGCAGGGCTTCGCGATCGCCAGCCTGCAGGACTACCTCCCGGGCTGAGCGTCAGATCTGGAGCGGTTTGGTCGGCGCCATCACCAGCGCAGGGTCGTCGCGCCAGCGCTCGGGCTGCACGTCGATGTAGAGCTCGAGCTCGTTGCCGTCGGGATCCTGGATGTACAGGGAATGGGTGACGGTGTGGTCGGACGCGCCGACGATGGTGACGCCGGCGTCCTGGAGGTCACGGATGGCCTCACGCAGCTCGTCGTCGGTGGTGCCGATCTTGAACCCGAGGTGGTAGAGCCCGGTGCGCCGACCGGGCGGCGGTGACGCCGCCGAGGGACCGACCTCGATGAGCAGCAGCTCGTGGTGGGTGCGACCACCGCTGAACGCGGCCGCTCCCGGGAACGCGGGCCCGATCTCGGGCAGACCGAGGACCTCGCCGTAGAAGTGGCGTGACCGCTCGAGGTCGCGCACGTAGAGCACCGCGTGTCCGAGCTCGATCGTCTTCATGGCACACCCGCTTTCGGGCTTTCGGGGCCGGGGACTACGTCGTCCACAACTTCCTTGCTGCCGCAAGTATTCCACTATTCTGGCGGCATGGACCAACCGGCGGTCGACTGGCTCGACCTGGAGGAGATGCGGGCCTGGCGGGGCCTGGTGGAGGTCTCCGCCGACGTCCACGCCTCCCTGGAGTCCGAGCTCATGGCGGCCTTCGGGTTCCGCGAGGGCGACTACGCCGTGCTCGTGAACCTCTCGGAGGCGCCCGACCGCCGGCTGCGCATGTGCGACCTCGCCGAACGGCTCCACCTGTCGCCCAGCGGCCTCACCCGCCGGCTCGACGGCCTGGTGCGCGCTGGGCTCGTCGAGCGCGAGCCCAGCGCCACCGACCGGCGCGTCACCCTGGCCGCGCTCACCGACGCCGGGTTCGCCGCGCTCGAGGCCGCCGCGCCGGTCCACGTCGACGGCGTACGCCGGCACTTCCTCGCCCACCTGACCCGCGCGCAGATCCGCCAACTGGGCACCACGTTCGACGCGCTGGCCCGCCGCCGGGAGCTGCGCGACGCCGAAGGCGCCGGCACCGACCTCCGGTAGCCTCGCCGCCATGGTGACGCCCGAGGACGTGGACCAGGTGGTGTCGACCTACTGCACCGCGGAGTCGGCCAAGGACCGCGCTCGGTGGTTGTCGCTCTTCGCCCCCGACGCGACGCACGAGGATCCGGTCGGCGCACCGGTCAACCGCGGCCTCGAGGCCATCGGCGCGTTCTTCGACGCGGGGGCGGGCCAGATGGATCTCGACCTCCACGCGACCGCGCCGCCGATCGTCGTCGGCAACGAGGCGTTGGTCTTCCTCGAGGTGCACGTCCGTCACGGTGCGGAACGCCTCGTGCTCGCGCCGATCGTGGACCACATGGTGTTCGACGACGAGGGTCGCATCACCGCGCTGCGCGCGTTCTTCGATCCCGCCGGCATCGCCCCCGCTCCCGAGTGAAGGTGCCCCGCGACACCTACACGCACGGCCACCACGAGAGCGTCCTGCGCTCTCATCAGTGGCGCACCGCGGAGAACTCCGCGGGTTACCTGCTCGACGCGCTCACGCCGGGAACGCGCGTGCTCGACGTCGGGTGCGGGCCCGGCACGATCACCGTCGACTTCGCCCGGCGCGTCGCACCGGCGCCGGTCGTAGGAATCGACCGCGAAGCCGAGGTGCTCGAGAACGCGCGCGCAGCCGCGCGCGCAGCAGGGGTCGACACCGTGACGTTCGACGTCGGCGACGTCTACGCGCTCTCGTTCCCCGACGACTCGTTCGACGTCGTGCACGCGCACCAGGTGCTCCAGCACCTCACCGATCCCGTCGCCGCGCTCCGCGAGATGCGGCGCGTGTGCTTGCCCGGGGGAGTGGTCGCCGCCCGTGACTCCGACTACGCCGCGTTCACGTGGTTCCCGGAGGATCCCCGTCTCACGCGCTGGCTCGACCTGTACCACGAGGTCGCGCGCAGCAACGACGCCGAGCCCGATGCCGGGCGGCACCTGCTGCAGTGGGCGCGCGCCGCGGGGTTCACGGCCGTCGACGCCGGCGCGTCGGTGTGGTGCTTCGCGTCCGATGCCGACCGCACGTGGTGGGGCGGCATGTGGGCCGACCGGGTGGTGGCATCGGCGTTCGCCGAGCAGGCCGTCGAGCGCGGGTTCGCGACGAGCGCCGAGCTCGAGGGCATGAGCGCGGCGTGGCGAGCGTGGAGCGAATCACCCGACGGCTGGTTCGCGATCCTCCACGCCGAGATCCGCGCTACGGCGTGAACGCGGGGCCGTCGTAGCGGTCGACGGTCGCGAACGACTCGACCGGCTTGCGGGTGAGCTTGGTCGCCCGTCGCTCCGGGTAGCCGAGGGCGAGCACCCCGGCGACCACGACCGGATCAGGCACCCCGAGCAGCTCCTTGAGCTCGGGTTCCTGGCGGATCGCCACCGTGGTGAACACGCCGCCCAGGCCGGCGTCGTGCGCGGCGAGGAGGATGCTCCACGCGAACGGGTAGATCGACGCGCCCCCGACGAGCGTGTAGCGGTCGAGGTCGCGGTCGATGGTGGCGAGGTTGCGCAGGTCGGCGAGCAGCACCAGCAGCACCGGCGCGAGGTGGAAGTTCTCGGCGAAACCGGGGGGCGCCTCGGCCGCGCGCGCCCGGATCTCGGGGCCGCGCGCCCGGGCGGTGAGCTCGGCGTCGTGGTCGGTGACCGGGGCGAAGGGGGTGAGCCCGGCCTCCATCTGCGCCAGGTACTCGTACCACCCGGGCAGGTAGAGGTCGCGCAGCGCCTCCTTGATCGCCGGGTCGCGCGCCACGATCACGTGCCACGCCTGCCGGTTGCCGCCATTGGGTGCGAAGCGGGCGGTGTCGAGGATGCCGTGCAGGACGTCGTCGGGCACCGGGTCGGGGCGGAAGTTGCGGACGGCGCCGGTCGTGCGGAGTCCCTCGGTCAGATCCATGGGCCAGACAGTAGGTCTACGCTCGACGACATCACGCCGACCCTGCACGGAGGCACGCACGCATGTACGACATCCTGATCCGCGGTGGCGATCTCGTCGACGGCACCGGCAGCGCCCGGCGGCGCGCCGACGTCGGCATCCAGGGCGACCGCGTCGTCGCCATCGGCGACCTCGACGACACCGCGGCCGAGACCATCGACGCCACGGGCAAGGTCGTCGCGCCCGGGTTCGTCGACGTGCACACCCACTACGACGCGCAGGTGTTCTGGGACGGCGCGCTCACGCCGTCGCCGTTGCACGGTGTCACCACCGCGCTGGCGGGCAACTGCGGCTTCACCATCGCCCCGTTGTCCGACGACCCCGCCGACGGCGACTACCTCATGCGCATGCTCGCGCGCGTCGAGGGCATGCCGCTCGAGTCGTTGCGCGAGGGCGTGCCGTGGAACTGGACCACGACCGCGGAGTACTTCGACGAGATCGAGGGCCGCCTCGGCATCAACGCCGGGTTCATGGTCGGGCACTCCGCGATCCGGCGCGTCGTGATGGGGGAGGAGGCCACCGCGCGCGAGGCCAAGCCCGACGAGCTCGCGGCGATGCAGGCGCTCCTGCGCGCCGGGCTCGACGCCGGCGCGCTCGGCTTCTCGTCGTCGTGGGCGCGCACGCACAACGACGCCGAGGGGCACATGGTCCCGTCGCGATTCGCGTCGCGCGACGAGCTCGTCGACCTCTGCGCGACGCTGTTGCAGTACGAAGGCACCTCCCTGGAGTTCATCCCGATGGTCGGCCCGTTCGAGCCCTGGGCGGTCGAGCTCATGGCGTCGATGTCGGCCGCCGCGCAACGCCCGCTGAACTGGAACGTGCTGGGCGTCAGCGCCAAACTCCTCGCCGAGGCCGAGCAGAAGCTCGAAGCGGGCGACTACGCGCGGGCGCACGGCGGCAGGGTGGTCGCGCTGACCGTCCCGATGAGCTTCCCGGTGTACCTGTCGTTCCGCTCCGGCTTCGTGCTCGACGCCATGCCCGGGTGGGAGTACGCCATGGGTCTGCCGCTCGACGAGAAGCTGAAGCTCTTCGACGACAAGGACGCGCTCGCGAAGCTCGACGAGCAGTCGCAGAGCGACAAGAACCCGATGCGCGGGCTCGCCAACTGGGGCAACCTCCGGATCCACGACGGTGGTCGCACCCGAGAACGAGCAGTACCAGGGTCGGATGGTCGGCGAGATCGCGACCGACGAGGGTCGGAGCGCATGGGACGTGCTCACCTCGATCGCGCGGGCCGACGAGCTCAACACCAGCTTCGGCACCGTGCCCGCACCCGAGACCGACGACGACTGGAAGGCCCGGCTCCAGGTGTGGCGCGACCGCCGCGCGCTGATCGGCGCGTCCGACGCCGGCGCGCACCTCGACCTCCTCGCGTCGTTCAACTACGCCACCGAGGTGCTCGACAAGGCGGTCCGCCAGCGCAAGCTGCTGCCGTTGGAGGAGGCGATCAACCTCATCACCGACACCCCCGCCCAGCTCTACGGGCTCGAGGAGCGCGGTCGGGTGGTCGAAGGCTGGAAGGCCGACGTCGTCGTGCTCGACCCCGAGACCGTCGGCAGCCACGACGTGCGCATGCGCATGGACCTCCCCGGCGGCGCCGGACGTCTCTACGCGGAGGCCGACGGCATCGAGCACGTGCTCGTGAACGGCGCCGGCATCGTGCGCGACGGCAAGCTCACCGACAGCCGCAGCGGCACACTCCTGCGCGCCGGTCGCGACACCCACACCGCGTCACTCGACTGACGCCGGCCTCGCCAGGGGCGGGTTGAGCGCGCGGGTGAGGGTGGTCGCGGCGTCGACGAGGCGCACGCCGGTGGCGAGCACCTCGTGGCCGCGGAGCGGGCGGGCGTATCCGTTGAGCGACAGCACGAGCGTCACCCGGCCGGTGTGGTCGAACACGGGCGCGTTCACCACGTTGACCGCGTATTCGTGGTCGGGTTCGAGGGCGACCGCGAGGAACTCCTCATGGGCGGCGAGCTCGTCGGCCAGGCGGTCGAGCACGGGGCCGGTGGACCCGTCGTCACCGAGCAGCATCACGAGCTCGCGCACGCGCGCCACCGGGGTCGACCAGATCTCGACCGCGAAGCCACGCTCGTGGGTCACGGCCAGCGCGTCGCGGTAGTAGTCACGGGTGTCGCCGGGCACCTGGGCCAGCCACGCGGCGCGCACGGTGTCGTCGGCCCACGCCAGCACCGCGGCGCCGAGCGGGGGCCGGAGCGGGAACACCGCGCCCACCCGGAAGCCGGTGGCGCCGCCCCGGGGGACGCCCACCTGGTCGAGCACGGTGATCTCGTGCTCGCCGACGCCCAGCGCCGCGCAGGCGGCATCGAGCTCGAGGCTCAGCTCGGCCATGACCGGGCGGGCGAAGTCGAGCGCCGGGAACGAGTCGGCCGCGGTGCGACCGACCGCGACGAGGGCGGGGCCGAGCCGGTAGGTCTTGCGGACGGGATCGCGCAGCACCCAGCCGGCGGCGGCGAGGCTGGTGAGGATGGCGTGGCCGGTCGACTTGTTGACCCCGAGGCGGCGGGTGAGCTCGGCGAGCGTCATGGGCTCGTCGGGGTGCGCGGCCAGCATCGTGACGGTGGCGACGACGCGGTCGGTGGGCGGGGAGACCCGGGCCATGCGACGGAGTGTCGCAGGAGTGTTCGAATATTGCAACCCTTGTGCTGCACATTTCGATCGTGCGACAATGCCCGGAGCACCCACGCCCAGACTTCCTGGGGAGACGCGGCGAAGCCGTGCTCGGAGCGCGGGACGGCGCAGCGAAGTCGACGAGAAAGCAGGACCCATGCACGAGCTCGTGATCCGTGGCGGCACGCTGGTCGACGGCACCGGCGCCCCGCCCCGCCCCGCCGACGTGGCGGTCGACGACGGCGTGATCGCCGAGGTCACCGACCCCGGCGCGCTCGACGACGCCGGGGCCACCCGCACCGTCGACGCCGACGGCCTGCTGGTCACCCCCGGCTTCGTCGACCTGCACACGCACTACGACGGCCAGGTCACCTGGGACCCGCTGCTCACGCCGTCGTGCTGGCACGGCGTCACCACCGTGGTGATGGGCAACTGCGGCGTCGGCTTCGCGCCGGTGCGCCCGGGCCAGGAGGACTGGCTCATCCAGCTCATGGAGGGCGTGGAGGACATCCCCGGCACCGCGCTCAACGAGGGCATCACCTGGGGCTGGGAGACCTTCCCCGAGTACCTCGACGCGCTCGACACGATGCCGCGCGATCATGGACGTCGGCACGCAGGTGCCGCACGGCGCGGTGCGCGCCTACGTGATGGGCGAGCGCGGCGCGCGCGAACGAGCCGGCGACCGCCGACGACATCGAGGCCATGGCCGACCTCGTGCGCGACGGCGATCCGCGCCGGCGCGCTCGGCTTCTCGACCTCGCGCACGATCATGCACCGGCCGTCGACGGCGAGCCCGTGCCCGGCACGTTCGCGGCGGAGGACGAGCTGTTCGGCATCGGCAGGGTGCTCGGCGAGCTCGGCACCGGTCTGTTCGAGCTGGCGCCCGCGGGCGTGATGGGCGAGGACCTCGTCGGCGCCCGAGCGCGAGGTGGCGTGGATGCGCCGACTCTCGGCCACCATCGGACGGCCGGTGAGCTTCGCGCTCTCGCAGCACAACCTCGCCCCCGACCAGTGGCGCGACGTGCTGCGCCTCGCGCAGGAGGCCAACGCCGAAGGCGCCGACCTCCGCGGCCAGGTCGGCGGACGCCCGCTCAACCTGCTCATCGGGTTCCAGACCTTCCACCCGTTCCTCGGACGGCCCACCTACCTGAAGATCGCCCACCTCCCGCTCGCCGAGCGCATCGTGGAGCTGCGCCGGCCCGAGATCCGCGAGGCGATCCTCGCCGAGACCTCGCCCGCGAGCCCGCTCGACGCGGTGATCGGCACCAACCTCGACGTGCTCTTCCCGATCGGCGAGCCACCCGACTACGAGCCCGCACCCGACCGGAGCATCGCCGCCATCGCCGCCCGCGAGGGACGCGACCCGGAGGCGGTGCTCTACGACGTCATGCTCGGCCACGACGGCCGCGAGCTGGTGATGAAGGCGCTGCTCGGGTACAGCTACGGCAACCTCGACGACATGCGCGAGATGATCCTGCACCCGAACGCCGCGCTCGGCCTGTCCGACGGCGGCGCACACTGCGGCGCGATCTGCGACGCGTCGATCCCGACCTTCATGCTCACGCACTGGGCCCGCGACCGCGACCGGGGCGCGAAGCTGCCGCTCGAGCTGGTCGTGCAGAAGCAGTCGCGCGACACCGCGCACCTCTACGGTCTCACCGACCGCGGCGTGGTCGCCCCCGGTCTCCGCGCCGACCTCAACCTGATCGACTTCGACGCGTTGTCGCTGGCGCTCCCCGAGCTGGTGCACGACCTGCCCGGTGGGGCCCGCCGGCTCATCCAGCGCGCCGACGGCTACCGCTCGACCTTCGTGGCCGGCGAGGAGACCATGCACGACGGCGAGGAGACCGGCGCCCGCCCCGGCAAGCTCGTGCGGGGCATGCGGTGAGCGGAGTGGCCGCGAGCCGGGTATCCCGGCTCGCAACGGAGCGGGGGCCGAGCGCCCCGGCGCGCAGCGACGAGAGCGGGGAAGGGTGAACGAGTCCGACATCTCGAGCGGCGGCGACGTCCTGCTCCAGACCCCGGTCAGCCCGAAACGGGCGACGGCGGTGAAGATCCCGGTGACGCGCTACACGTCGCCCGACTTCTTCGAACGTGAGATGACCGACGTGTGGCCGAAGGCGTGGCAGTTGGCGTGCACCGTCGACCACGTCGCCAACCCCGGCGACTGGCACGAGTACCGCGTCGGACAGCTCTCGGTGCTGATCGTCCGCGGCGACGACGGCGTGCTGCGCGCGTTCCAGAACGTGTGCCTCCACCGCGGGCAGCGAGCTCTGCAGCGGTTCGGGCAGCGATCTCGCCGAGATCCGCTGCCCGTTCCACCGCTGGACCTGGGGCCTCGACGGCCGCCTGCGCGAGGTGCCGTCGCGCCGCGAGTTCGGCGTGCTCAACGACGACTACCCGCTCATCGACGTGCAGGTCGACACGTGGGGGCCGATGGTCTTCGTCAACCTCGATCCCGACGCCGCCCCGCTCGCCGCGTACCTCGACCCCGTGCCCGCCGAGACCGCGTGGGCGCACCTCGACGAGTTCCGCGGCCAGGCCATGATCTCGGTGCAGGCCGACTGCAACTGGAAGACCCTCATCGAGGGCTTCAGCGAGACGTACCACGTGCAGGGCATCCACCGCGAGATGCTGGGCATGGCCGACGACGTCAACGGCCCGCAGGTGATCTGGCCCCGCCACGGCCGGCTGGTGCAGTCGTACGGGCTGCCGTCGCCGCGCCAGGGGCGTCCCAGTTCCGACGAAGAGGTGTTCGCGTCGTTCGTCGAGGTGATGGGCGGGCGCATCGGCGTGAACGACGACACCACCCCGATGCCCGCGATCCCGGAGGACGACACGCTCCGCGGGATGCTCGCCCGCATGGTGCGCGACGTGAACCGCGAGCAGGGCATCGACCTCTCGTCGTACAGCGACCACCACGTGCTCGACATGGAGCAGTACAACCTGTTCCCCAACATCACCGTGCTCGTGTTCGCCGACATGCTCTCGGTCGTGCGCGCGCGTCCGGGCACGCACGTCGAAGAGGCGTACATGGACGTGTTCGCATTCACGCGCGTCCAGGCCGCCGACACGCCGCGCGCGAAGCCGTTCGACGCGCTGCTGCCGCCCGACGCGGATCCGCCGTTCGGGCTCGTGCTCAACCAGGACGTCGGCAACTTCGCGCGCACGCAGCGCGGCCTGCACCAGCCCGGGTTCACGCACCTGACGGTGTCGCCGACGGAAGAGTGCCGGGTGGTCAACCTGCACCGCACCCTCGAGGAGTTCCTGGGGATCGGGCCCGAGGAGGGTTGACGTCGATGGCTGGCCTCACCGTCGACGACCTGCTCGCGCGCGAGGAGATCGGCGACGTCGTCAAGGACCTGGCCCGCGGCACCGACCGTCTCGACGCCGAGCTGATGGCGTCCTGCTACCACCCCGACGGCACCGACGACCACAACGTGTTCCGCGGCACGGGCACCGAGTTCGCGCAGTGGGTCGTCGACACGCTGCCGCACTTCGCGGCCACCATGCACTTCATCGGGTCGCCGCGGATCCGGCGCGAGGGTGACCGTCGCGCACGTCGACACGTACTGCGTGGCGCACCACGTGAGCCGGCCCGACGACGACGGGCAGCAGACCGACATGGTGCTCGGGTTGCGCTACGTCGACCGCTTCGAGAAGCGGGCAGGCGAGCGGCGGGCGGGGGAGTGGCGGATCGCCGCCCGGGTGTGCGCCTTCGACTGGACCGTCACCGTTCCCTTCGATCCCGCGCGAGGATTCACGTTCGAGACGGGGTGGACGCTCGGCGCCCGCGACCGGACGGACATCACCTACTCGGACTTCACGTTCACGCTCCAGGAGGACTGACCATGGCCATGACCGACACCGGGGCTCCCGAAGCGCTCCACCTCGGCGCCGACGACCTGCCCTTCGTCGAGATCGGCGACGGCAACAAGCTCAAGGTGCTGCACGTCGACGAGAAGGAAGGCCTCTGGATCGTCGAGAACATCTTCCAGGCCGGCTACGAGGTGCAGAAGCACCGCCACACCGGGCCGGTCTGGGGCTACACCACCTCGGGGGCGTGGAAGTACAAGGAGTACGACTACGTGAACCGGGCCGGGTCGTTCCTCTACGAACCGGCCGGATCGGTGCACACCCTCACCTGCATCGAGGACAACACCCAGGTGTGGTTCCACATGTACGGCGTGAACCTCAACCTCGCCGTCGACGGCAGCATCGAGTCGGTCGCCGACGGCGCCGGCGCCCTAGCGGCGTACTACGCCCTCTGCGAGGCGCAGGGCTTCGACCGCCCGAACGTGATCGTCGCGTAGCCCGTCCGACCCACCCGGCGCCCGATCGGCGCGAGGATGGGGCGACCGGATCGACCCGACGACAGGGAGGTGGCCGGTGGCGGACGACGCAGGACGGATGATCGACGGCACGCCGATCGGCGACGTGCTCGGCGCGACCGAAGCCGCCATCGACACCGCCGACCCGGTCTCGCTCGGCCGCAGCTACCTCGGGCGCCATGCGCCGGGCGGCCCGGCGCCCGCTGCACTCGGTCCCCGCCTGGCTCCGCTACGGCGTCGGTCTGGGCATGACCGGCACGCAGCTCGTCACCCGCGCCGTCGGCGTGCCCGCTGCCCGAGCCGATCCATCCCGACCCGAGCGACGCCCGCTTCCGCGATCCCGCCTGGCAGGACAACATCGCGTTCCACGGCCTGCAACAGGTGTACCTCCTGACGTCGCGACTGATCCACGAGCTGGTGGCGGCGGCCGGGCTCGAGGGCCGGGAGGGACCGAAGGCCGAGTTCGCGGCCACGTTGGTCGCCGACCTGCTCGCGCCCACCAACTTCCTGCTCACCAACCCCCGCGCCCTCGAAGCGCGCGTTCGAGACCGGCGGCACCAGCGTGCTGCGCGGCGCGAAGAACTACCTCTACGACGTCGCCCGCAACGACGGGTGGCCGCGGCAGGTCGACCGTTCCTCGTTCGAGCTCGGGCGCAACGTCGCCGCGACGCCCGGGCAGGTCGTGTTCCGCAACGAGCTGATCGAGGTGCTGCAGTACGCGCCCACCACCGACGAGGTGTACGAGCGCCCGCTGCTCGTGATCCCGCCGTGGATCAACCGCTACTACATCGCCGACCTCGCGCCGGGCAAGAGCCTGGTCGAGTGGGCGGTGTCGCACGGGCACACCGACGTTCGCGGTGAGCTTCCGCAATCCCGACGAGTCGATGCGCGACCTCACCTTCGACGACTACCTGCGCCTCGGGCCCGCTCACCGCCATCGACGTCGTGCGCGAGATCTCCGGCAGCGAGACGGTGAACACGCTGTCGATCTGCCTCGGCGGCACGATGACCGCGATGGCGCTCGCGTACCTCGACGCGTGCGGCGACCGCTTCGTGCACTCGTCCACCTACCTCAACTGCGCGGTCGACTACGAGGACGCGGGATCGCTGGCGACCGTGTTCGCCGACCCGTCGACGCTCGAGAGCCTGACGCCGGCGCACGGAACGCCACGGCTACCTCCCGGGCAAGGACATCGCCCGCACCTTCGACCTGCTCCGCGCCAACGACCTCGTGTTCCGCTACGTCGTCGACGGCTGGCTCATGGGCGAGCCGCCGCCCGCGTTCGACCTCCTGGCGTGGAACGCCGACAGCACCAACCTGCCCGGTCGCGCCCACGCCGAGTTCCTCCGCAAGGCGTACCTCGAGAACGCGCTGGCGCGCGACGAGTACGAGGCGATGGGGGAGCGGCTGATGATGTCGGAGATCGGCACCGACTCCTACATCGTCGCCGGGGTCGACGACCACATCGTGCCGTGGCGCGTCTCGTACCGCACCACGCAGCTGTTCAAGGGTGCGATGCGCTTCGTGATGACGTCGGGCGGCCACATCGCCGGCATCGTGAGCCCGCCGGGCCCGAAGGTGCGGCTCTGGACGAACGACGAGCTGCCGCGCGACGCCGACGAGTGGCGCGCCGGGCGCGGTCGAACACCGCGACACGTGGTGGACCGACTGGGCGACGCTGGCTGGCCGAGCGCGGCGGCGACCTGCGTGCCGCACCCCACGGGCAGCGCCGCGTACCCGGTGATCGAGCAGCCCGGCCGCTACGTCCGCAGCTGACTCAGCGTGCCGGTCGATACGATGCGGAGCTGCACCGTCCGCCTACCGGGCACGGCTCCGCTCACCTCAGTCGGCCGAGTTGGCCTGCACGTAGCTGCGGTAGACCGAGAGCAGGGCCTGCTTCTGGTCGTCGTTGAGCGCGGCGTCGCGGCGGATGGCGGCCTCGGTGTCGAGGCGTCGGCCGGCTGCCTCGTCGGCGTCGTCGGCGACACCGGCGTGCGCGAGCAGCGTCTCGGCCGAGAGGTTGAGCGCGCGGCTGATCGACTGCAGCACCCGGACCGACGGCTCGTGCAGACCCCGCTCGAGCTGGCTCAGGTACGGGTTGGACACGTGCGCGAGCTCGGCCATCTGGCGGAGCGAGAGGTTGGCGAGCTGCCGCTGGGCCCGGATGAAGGCACCGAGAGCGTGGAGCTGGTCGTCACGATCGCGACGGTCGTCGACGGGACGGGGATCAGCCATGGGCAGAACGAGGGTGACGTGGCGGGACAGGACTGCGTCCCGGCCCGGTGGGGGGAAACCGGGCCGGGAACGAGCAGTTGGGTCAGACCGTCTTCTTCGCCGGGCGTGACGGCGTCGACGACCTTGATCGCGAAGTCCTTCTGCGTGACGAGCAGCTCCTCGGCGAAGCCGAAGCTGGACTCGACGATGGCCTTGGGGCTCGGGAGCTGGTCCACGAACGGCAGCGCGTCGAGCTCGGGGAGGGTGAACGCCTTGCCGGCGAAGTCGACCCACAGGCTGATGCCGCTGAACGCGAGCTCCTGGCTCTGCTTCACGCCGGCGATGACGGCGTCGGTGAACACGGCGGTGGGATCGGCGGTCTTGGTGGCCATGGTGGTCTCCAGTTCGGTGGGGATCGGGGGGAGGATTACGGTCCTGGAAGTATAGGCAGCGACTGCTTGATCTGTCAAGCGCAGCCCGGAATCCCGCGCCGGGACACGGGTCCGCGGCGGTTCGGACCCCGGCGGTAGCGTGGGGCGACATGGATCGCAGGTCGCCGCCGAGCTGCGGGTGCTCTCGGTGCACGCCCACCCCGACGACGAAGCGTCGAAGGGTGCGGCCACGATGGCCCGGTACGGCGCCGAGGGCGTGCGGACCGTGCTGGTCACCTGCACCGGCGGCGAGGCCGGCGACATCCTGAACCCCGAGGCCGACACCGACGACGTCCGCGCCGACCTCGCCGCCGTCCGCCGCCGCGAGCTCGACGACGCGGTGCGCATCATCGGGTACGACGAGCTGTACCTGCTCGGGTACCGCGACTCGGGCATGCCCGACACCGAAGCCGAACGCGCACCCCGACAACTTCGCCAACGCCGACCTCGACGAGGCCGTCGGCCGGCTGGTCGAGATCATCCGCGCCGAGCGACCGCAGGTGCTCGTCGGGCTACGCGCGCGACCGCGTGTACGCGCACCCCGACCACGTCCGCGTGCACGAGATCACCGTGCTCGCGTTCGAGCGGGCCGGTGACCCCGACTGGTACCCCGAGCTCGGCGCCCCGTGGCAGCCGTTGAAGCTCTACTACACGAGCGGGTTCACCCGCGAGCGCATCCAGTCGATGCACGACTGGTTCGTCGAGCAGGGCGAGGAGAGCCCGTTCACGAAGTGGATCGAACGCATCGACGTCGGAGCTGGAGGAGGACGCCGACCCGGATGACGGTCACCACCACCCGCATCGACGTGCGCGACTACCTCGAGGTCGGGCACGACGCACTGCTCGCGCACCGCACCCAGATCCCCTCCGACAGCTTCTTCTTCCGGGTGCCGCTCGAGGTGCAGCAGGAACGGCACCCGTGGGAGGAGTACGTGCTGGCGCGGTCGCTGGTCGACCCGGGCACGGTCGAAGGTGAGTACGAGACCGATCTGTTCGCGGGGCTGCGGGTGGCGGCGAGCTCCTGAGCGCGCCACTGCCCCCCGGCGGATCCCGAGCCCTCCGGAGCTCGACGACGCGCTGGTTCGGCTGGACGTCGGCGACCGCGTCCGAGCTCCCGGGCGCCGACCCGGCCGTCTCCCGACGGCGTCGACTTCGAGACCGCCGGGTTCGGCGACGGCGCCGACGAGTACCGCCGCGACGACCCGACCGCGCCGAGCCACGTTCGTCATCCCCGACGAGGACGACGCTGTTGCGCCGCGGCCGCGGCGGCCGCGGTCGCCGACATCGTCGTCGCGCGCGCCGTCGCGGCCGGCGCCGGCGCCACCGTCCGGCGGGCGCCGATCGACAGCAGGCCGTGCCGCAGGTCCCGGTGGCGCGGTCGTGGCCGTCGCCGCTCGCTGGTGCTCGGGCTCGGGCGGCGTGAGCTACGCGGTGCTCGGCACCTCGCACGACGGGCACCGGAACCCAAGATCGAGGTGAAGGGCGTGAGCGCCACCGCGTCGACGCCTTCGCGGCCGTCGCACGACCGGGTCGCCGCACGACCGCGACGACCGCACCGTCGACCACCGTCGCGCCGAGCTCCACCACGACGACGCCGACCCCGAAGCGGCGCCGTCGATCCGACGCAGGCTCCGCGGAAGACCCGGCGCCGACCGAGCCACCCGTGGTCGAGCCCCCGCCGACCGAGCCTCGCCCACGACGCCGACGCTGCCTCCGGCGACGACGACCACCGCACCCGACGCACCGATGAACGACCTACCGCACCCCCGCTGGCGGCTCCGACCGGCTGGCGGCGCGCCCAGCGCCACATGGCCGACACGCGCGGACCGGCGCGGCGCGACCTTCGGGCACGCCGTGCTCCCATTCGCGCTGGCAGGCGCCGCCCATCACCAGCAGGTCGCCGGATCCGGGGGCGAGGTCGCGCGACCGGGTGCCGGCGTGCGCGGAACGGTCGGACGCGGAACGGGCGCTTGGCCCCGAGGGTGAGGATCGCGACGACGGTGTCGTCGAGCTCCCGGAGCTCGCGGTCGCGGTGGAACGCGACGCTGTCGCGGCCGTCGCGGTAGTAGTTGAGCGCGAGCGCGCCGAGCGGCACGCGGTAGCGCGTCGACGAGATCGACCCGCACGTGGGCGAGCACGGGATGCGGGACCGGCTCGCCCGCCGGAGTAGCGGTACGACGAGCCGTGGGTCGTCGACCATGCGGTCGTACATCGGGCGGCGGCCGGTACGCCACGGCACGCGCGCGACGAGATCGTCGAGCACCGTGTCGGCGCCGCCGAGATAGCCGCGGCACGACGTCGACCCAGCTGTCATCACCGAGGTCGACCCGCTCCCAGCGCGCCTCGGCGACGACCGCAGGATCGCCGCCGGCGAAGAGCGAGCGTTGCCCGGGCACCACGAGACCCATGGTAGACGAACACCTGTTCGGGTAGTGCACTGGATAGATTTCGCACGGTGAGCAAGGACGGGGGTGGCGCGCTGGCGGCGATGCGCCACCGCGACTTCGCCCTCTTCTTCTCCGCCGCGTTGCTCT
The DNA here is from genome assembly GCA_963725775.1 of uncultured Actinomycetes bacterium. Classification (GTDB taxonomy): domain Bacteria; phylum Actinomycetota; class Acidimicrobiia; order IMCC26256; family DASPTH01; genus DASUAS01. Next base: position 2,253,204 of record CAVRZT010000001.1, on the reverse strand, counting down.
CGAACACCGGCACCTGGATGCAGACCATCACGGTGCCCTACGTGCTCGACCAGCTGACCCATTCGACGGTGTGGGTCGGAGTCGGCGCCTTCTGCACGTTCTTCCCGGCGACGGTCGTCGGACCGGTGGCGGGCTCGCTCGCCGACCGCTACTCCCGGCGCACCGTCCTGCTGTGCTCGCAGGTCGTGCTGATGGCCAGCGCGCTGGCGCTCTGGGGCATCTGGGTGAGCGGCGTGGCGACCCCGCCCCTGATCGTCGGCTGCGTGACCGTCGGTGCGCTCGGCTGCCGGCATCACCATCGCCGCCTGGCAGGCGTTCGTGCCCCAGCTCGTCCCGCCCGAGGCGCTGATCAGCGCGGTCCGCCTCAACGGCATGCAGTTCACCGGCGCCCGCGCCTTCGGGCCGGCGCTCGCCGGCCTGGTCCTGGCGCAGTTCGGACCCGGCGCCGCGTTCCTCGCCAACGCGCTGTCGTTCCTCCTCGTGATCGGCGCGCTGCTGATGATCGCGCCGCGCCCGATCGGCGTGGTCGCCGCGGCGGGCAGCGTGCTGTCGCACTTCCGCGACGGCATGCGCTACGTCCGCAAGCGTGCCGTGCTCATCGTCGCCGTGCTCGGTGCGTTGTTCTCGTCGCTGCTGGGCGTCTCGATGATCCAACTGGCCGAACCGTTCGCGCGCCAGGTGCTCGCACGAGGGCGCCGGCACGTACGGCCTGCTCGTCGCCGCGTACGGGGCGGGTGCGATCACCGGCTCGATCATCACCGTGGCGCGCGGTGACGCGGTGCGCCGCTCGACGCTCACGCTGGTCGGCTTCGCGATCTTCGTCGGCGCCGAGATCACGTTCGGGCTGGCGCCGGTCGTACGCGATCGCACTCGTCGGGCTCTTCGGCATCGGCCTGGCCCAGGTGTTCGCGATGGTGTCGTGCCAGACCGCGTTGCAGGTGAACGTCGACGAGCACTACCGCGGCCGGGTGCTGTCGATCTACGTGATGTGCTTCTTCGCCGGCACGCCGATCGGCGCGCTGGTCGGCGGCATCGTGGCCGAGTTCGTCGGGCTCCGGGCCACCATCGTCGGTTCCGCGGTGCTGCTCGCCGGCTGCATCGGGCTCACCCTGCTGAGGTACCCGGGCTTGCGGGTGCTCGACGAGAGCATGCTCGACTTCGACGCACGACCGAGCCGAGGTCGGCGCCCGACGTGCACGGCGCCGACCTCGACACCGCCGCCCACCTCATCGTGGAACCGCTCGACTAGCCCTGGGAGAACGCGGTCATCGAGTGGTAGATGCCGATGACCTTGCCGGCGTAGGTCGGGTCGGTCGCCCAATTGCCGTGGCCCATGTCGCTCCAGGTCGGTGCCCAGCCCTTGGCGAAGTAGGTGTCGAAGGCGCGGACCGCGGCGTCGGGATCACCACCCCACCAGTACGGCGACGGCGGATGGTGGAGCGCGGCGGCGCGCGAGTCGGGGTCGGCGTAGTTGAGCAGCAGCTGGATCTCGGCCCGGATGCCGTCGCGCGGGGTCGGGAACACGGTGCCGCGTGCGCAGCTGTCGCACCAGCCGAGCCCGGAGTAGTTGTTGTCGGGCGCGGACGCGAACCCGCCCGTCTCGACGATGGCCTGCGCGAACGCGAAGTCGCCCCGCACACCCTCGTCGCCGCCCTCCTCGAGGAACATCTGCGCCAGCTCGCCGACGCTGACGTCGCCGAGCCGGGGCCGGTAACCCTGCGCGTCGAACCAGGCCATCATCTGGTCGGCGGTGAGCGCCGACGGACCCATGATCGGCTCACCGGCCGCGTGGAGCGCGCCGATGACCCGGGCGCGTTCGAGCGCGGCGTTCGCCTCGGCGACCCGCTGCTCGACCGTGGCCTGCTGCTGCTGGAGGTCGGCGAGCAGCCCGTCGAGCGCGGCCTGCTGCTGCTCGAGGTCGTCCTGCTCGCGCTTGAGCATGGACTGGGTGCCGGCGAGGGTCGTGCGTGCCTGTTCGAGCTTCATCGCGTTGTCGTGGTCGCTGCGGTTCGCGGCGTCGCCGAGCTGCTTGCCGTCGGGCGCCGTCGAGCACGCTGCCCGAGAAGATGTCGGTGGCGCTCGTGCCGTCGCCGCCCGTCGAGTACAGCGCGACCGCACGCTGACGCAGGTGGTCGAGGAGGGTGTCGCGGAGCTGGGCGAGCGCGGCGCGTTGCTGCTCGAGCTCGGCGATCGTGGGTCTGGTCCTCGGCGATCTTCGCCTCGACGGCGTCGTGCTGCTCGGTGGTGGCCTCGAGCTTCGCCTCGGCGTCGTGCGCCGCGGCCTGCGCGGCTTCGAGGTCGGCGCGGGCCTTGACCACCGCCGGGTCGGAGTCGATGAGGCTCGCCTGCGCGCCCGCGTCCCGGCGCCGGGTCAGCGTCCACCCGCGCCGAGCGCGAGGCCCAGGCCGAGCGCGAACGCGAGCCGCCGCACCGATCCGTCGCCCCCGACGCCGCCGCACCATCCGGGAGAGCTTAGGGAGGACCCTCCCCCCTCCCTCCACACGAGCCACACCGCCCCCAGGAGGACCAGGGGCCCGCTTCCCTCAGCCGGCGTCCGGTGGGCCCGGAGGCCCGTCGGGATCAGGAGCGGGCCGTCGGAGGGCGTGAGACCGGGGTGTCGGTCGTCGGTGGCGTCGCGGACCGCGGTTGCGGGCCTTTCCGACGACCCGGCCGAGCTGGCGGGGGCCGTCGTCGCGGGCCTTGCCGACGGCCGTCCCGAGCTTGCGGGCGAGGGCGCGGCGGGGGTGCCGGAGCGGGCGGTGCCGGAGCGGCGCGGTGCCTGGGCTCGGCCGCGGCTCGCCGGCGGGTGCGGCGGTGACCTTCGGGCGACGCGGCGGTCCAGTTCGTGCGGACCGCCAGCCAGACCATGCCGAGCGCGGCCGCCTCGAGGATCACGATGGCGAGGACGGCGTCGAGCGAGAGCACGAGCGGGCTCACGGCCAGGGCCACGGCCGCGACGAAGTCGAGGACGCGGTGGAGACGCCGGCCGATCCAGGGCCACGCGCCGAGCGCGCCGTCGCTCAGCAACGACAACAGGAGGAGCGGCGCCGCCCATGCCGACGAGCACCGCCGTGTGCTGGCCCGTGCGCGCTCCCTCCACCAGGAGGAGGCCGCCGAGGAGCATCTCGGCGAGCTGGTGCGCCCAGAACGGGACGGTGCCCGCCGGGGCCCGGTCGTGCTGGCCCGCCATGCGGGCAGCCTACGGGCCGGGGCGACGGCCCCCGGTAGCCTCCGCTCGATGGACCCGGCGTGGGCGCGCCACCTCCCCGCCGGCGTGCGACCCGAGACCGTCGACCTCCTGGCGCGGCGGAGCCTGCCCGCGGCGTGGGCCGAGCCGCTGGGCCGCGGCGCCCGAGCGTCCCGTTGCTCCACGACGGGGGACGCTGGCACACCGCCGGTGACCTCGACCGGAGGTCGCGGGTCGTCGGCGGCACGGTACGCGCGCGCGCGGGCTCGTCGCCGGCGACCGCATCGTGATGAGCGCGGCGACGTCGTACGACCTCGTGGTCGCGCACGTCGCCGCCCTGCGGCTGGGGCTCGTCGTCGTGCCCGTCAACGGCGCGTACCGGGCCCGTGAGATCGGCGCACATCGTCACCGACTGCGAGCCGGCCGCGGCGGTGGTCGACGACGCCGGCCGCGGGCGCGACCATCGCCGAGGTGGCGCCGGGCCCGGTGGTGGTCGTCGACGCCCGGCCGTCGACCTTCCCGACGGACCCGAACCCGACCTCGACCGGGTCACCCCCGACGACATCGCCCTGCTCTGCTACACGTCGGGCACCACCGGCACGCCCAAGGGCGCCATGCTCACGCACGGCAACACACTGGCGAGCTGCGAGGCGTTGCGCCTCGCCTGGCGGTGGACCGACGACGACCGCCTGGTGCTCGCGCTCCCGTTGTTCCACGTGCACGGCCTCGGCGTCGGGCTGCACGGCACGCTCCTCTCCGGCGGGTCGGCGGTGCTCGCTCCCGCGGTTCGACGCCGACGCGGTGCTCGACGCGGCGCGTGCGCACGACGCGACGCTCTTCTTCGGCGTGCCCGACCATGTACGCGCGCCTGGCCGCGTCGCCCCGCGTCGCGGAGCTCGCCGTGCTGCGGCTCTGCGTGTCCGGATCGGCGCCGTTGCCACCGTCGTTGCACGACGAGCTGTTCGCGCGCGCGCGGGCGTGCGCGTGCTGGAGCGCTACGGCATGACCGAGACGATCATGAACGTGTCGAATCCCTACGACGGCGAGCGGCGTGCCGGGCACCGTCGGCTTCCCGCTGCCCGGTGTCGACGTGCGCCTCGCCGACGGACGACGGGCGAGATCCTGCTCCGCGGACCGAACGTGTTCCCCGGCTACTGGCACCGGGACGACGCGACCCGCGACGCGTTCGACGCCGACGGATGGTTCCGCAGCGGCGACGTCGGCGAGTTCGATGACGACGGCTACCTCAGCATCGTCGGGCGAGCCAAGGAGCTCATCATCTCGGGCGGCTTCAACGTGTACCCGCGCGAGGTCGAGGACGTGCTGCTCACGCACCCCGGCGTCGCCGAGGTCGCGGTGGTGGGCGAACCGTCCGACGAATGGGGTGAGCTCGTGGTCGCGGTGGTCGTGCCGGCCGGTGATCCACCGTCCGAGGCCGACGACCTGCTCGCCCTGGCCGCACGTGACCTCGCGCCGTACAAGCGGCCCCGGCGGTCCGCTTCGTCGACGCGTTGCCCCGCAACGCGCTGGGCAAGGTGCTACGCGACACGAGCTCTGACTCGAGATCGGGCGTCGAGCTCTCACCCATGGCTCTCAGGCCGCGTCGTCAGGATGCAGGGCATGGACGCCCACCCGCTCCCGGCTCCCGGCCGGTCCGCCCGACGATCCCCTCCGTCGACAGCGGACCGCAGCCCATCTGCCGGGCCGGGGGACCGGGCGTCCACCGGCGGAGCCGCCTTCGGGCTCCGGCAGGGTGCGCGGGGATCCCGACGCACGATTCCCCGTCACCCTGAGCCACCCAGGCCCGATCCTGTCGTTCCCAGAGCCGCGACAGGGTCGGGCCGAGGTGCAGTCGGAAGCGTCGGACGGGATCAGCCCGTCGACTCCTGGCGGGCGATCCAGGCCACGAACTCGTCGACGGTGCCCGAGCTGCGCTCGGCGATGAACGTCTCGGCCCACGCGTCGATCTGGGCGTCGTCGAAGCCGTCGGCGTGGAGGCGCTCCCGCGCGTCGTTGCCGAGGATGCGGGCTCCCTCGATCTGGCCCAGCTCGGGGACCTCCTCGGTGACCCCGGCGTCCGACGGTGATCTCGGGCGATGGGTTCGGGCATCGGTGGCTCCTGGTCTCGTGGCGGCTGGATCCGATGTTCACTCGACGCCGGCGTCGCGGCGGTGCTCGTCGAGCCGGTCGGCCGGCCACTGGCCCGAGTCGACCGGCGTCGTGGGTCCAGTCGGGCTGCTTGGTGCGCTGGGACTCCTCGAGCACCGCACGGCCGTCGACGAGCTCGGCGATCTCGGCGATGAACACCGGCTCGGTGCCGTCGACGCTCGGCACCGCGTGCGAGCACCGACCGCGGCCGGGAACTGCTGGAGCACGCTGCCGACCACCGTCCTGCTGCTGGGTCGCGAGATTGCACCGGGCACCCGTCGGCGACGATGTCGAGGTGGCGGCCGATCTCGTCGACGTCGCGCTCGGTCGGCCGTCCGATGCCGGCCAGCTGGGCCAGCAACGTCGGCGAGCACCAGCCCGTCGTCCTTGCAGTGGCGGCACTGGCCGCACGACTCGACCGCGAGGAAGTGGGCCACGCCCGCGGCGACCGCCACCAGGTCGGTCGTGTCGTCGAACACGATGAACCCGGCGGCGCCGAGCCCGCCGCCCGCGGCGCGCAGATCCTCGTAGGTGATCGGCGTGTCGAGCGCGCTAGCGGGGAGCAGCGGGTTGGCCACGCCCGACATCACCGCCACGATCTCGTGGCCGGGGCGGGCGCCGCCCCCGACGCGTTCGATGACCTCGCGCAGCGGCGTGCCGAGCTCGACCTCGGCGACACCCGGCGCGCACGGTGTCGCCGCTGACCGTGCACACGACGGTGCCGGGCGACTCGGCGGTGCCGAGCTCGCGGAACCAGTCGGCGCCGAAGCGCACGATCGCCGGGCAGGTTGGCGAACGTCTCGACGTTGCCGGCCAGCGTCGGCGGCGCGATCGGCCGTCACTCGGACGGCCCGGCCATCTCGACGTGCGCGGCCGACGGCTGCCGGTGTCGACATCGGCCGGCCTCCTCGAACAGCTCGTCGACGCCCTCCCGGTAGGGCGGCGCCAGACGCGCGGGAACGGCGGGACGGCCGTCGATCACCTCGAGCAGCGCCGGTCTCCTCGCCGAACAGGTACTCCTCGGGGCCGGTGACGAGCGAGACCGGCACCGTCGCGGTCCAGCCTTCGGCGTCGATCTCGGCGATGGCGGCCTCCAGCCGGGCGACCTCTCCGGTGGAACGAGGCCTTGGTGGCGACGATCACGGAGTCGGCGCCGACCGCGTGGGCGGCGATGAGCGCACCCTCGAGCACCCGGTACGGATCGCGGCGGAGGATCTCGCGGTCCTTGAAGCAGCCCGGTTCACCCTCGGCGGCGTTCACCACCACCGTCGGCCGCAGCACCGGCGACGTGTTCGCGATGACGGTCTGCCACTTCCGGGCGGCGGGGAAGCCGGCACCGCCACGACCGCGGAGTCCGGCGGCGCCAACGAGGTCGACGATGGTGCCGCCGTCGACGGCGCGGGCGTCGGCGAGCCCTCACCGGCACCGGCGGCCTTGGCGGCGGCGAGGTCGGGGACGGCGGTCGCGGGGAGCACACGCGGCGGATGCAGCATGTTCCATCCGGGCGCCTGCTTACCCGATTTTGGTCGATCCGGATGTAACGCGAGCGCCCCCGGACCCGTCGCGTTCAGGCGCCGAGCGTCCGCCGGGCCAGGAACTGCGCGACCTGACTCGAGCACGATCGGGATCGGACTTCAGCTCCGGAGTGGTCCAGGCACGCGGTCTCGACGTTGTGCGCGCCCGGGCAGCTCGGCGTTGGCGCGGGGCACGATCGCGTCGTCGCACGGCGACCACCACGCGCCGTACCGGGTGGTGGCGGTGGGGCGTGAACGAGTCGTTGAGGCGGTGCAGCATCGACGACGTCGGGCACCATCTCCCGGCACGGCGTGAGCACGTAGCAGCCGTAGGCCCAGACCGTGCCCTCGTTCACGCCCGCCGAGCGACACCCACGCGTCGACGTGGGCGGCGCCGCCGATCCGCTCGAGGTAGTACCGCGACGAGATCGCACCCATCGAGTGGCTGACGACGTCGACCCGCGACGGCGCCGGTCCGGGCGCGGAGCGTGGCGACCTCCCGGGCGATGCGCCGTGGCGGTCTCGACGTTGGACGCGTCGCTGTCGTAGTCGATGGCGTCGATCTCCGCCGGCTGCGGTAGCCGTGGGCGCGGAGGTACGCGGTCATCGCGCCCCAGCCCGAGGCCGAGCCCTGGAAGCCGTGCACCAGCAGCACCGGGTCCGGACGCGCTGCGGCAGTGGCCTGTGCCCGCGGCCGCGGCCGGCACGGCACCGCCGACCACGAGGACGACCGCGACGACCGCGATCCGGCGGCGGGGACGGACGACGTCGGGGCACGCAGGCACGATAGGAGCGACCGCGTCGCGAGTGGGCGTCGCGCCGTCGCCGGGCGCGGGCCGGGCTACCGTCGCCCGGTGCTCGTGCTCGTGCGCCACGGCCAGACCGACGCCAACGCGCGCGGGCTGCTGCTCGGGCGGGCCGACCCGCCGCTCTCCGAGCTCGGGCAGCGCCAGGCGGCCGCGCTCGCGACGCCGGGTGCCCGACGACGCGCGGGTGATCGCCAGCCCGTTGGCCCGCACCGGGAGACCGCGGCGGCGTTCGGCCGTCCGGTCGAGGCTCGACGAACGCTGGATCGAGCTCGACTACGGCACCTTCGACGGTCAGCCGGTGGCCGACGTGCCCGCCGACGTGTGGCGCACGTGGCGGGCCGATCCGCACTTCGTGCCCGGCGGGGGCGAGTCGCTCGCCGCGCTCGGCGTGCGGGTGCGGGCGGCGTGCGAGGACCTGCTCGACGAGGCGCGCGACCGCGACGTGATCGTCGTGAGCCACGTGTCCCCGATCAAGGCCGCGCTGGCGTGGGCGCTCGTCGTCGGCGACGACGTCGGCTGGCGCATGTTCGTGCAGGTGGCGTCGATCGCGCGCGTCGCCATCGGGCCGTGGGGCCCGAGCCTCCACGCGTTCAACGAGGTGGTCGAGCTCAGCTGAACGCGGGCACGACCTCGGCGGCGAGCAGCCGCAGGTGGTCGAGGTCGTGGAGGTCGAGCACCTGGAAGTAGACGGTCTCGGCGCCCGGCGTCGCGGTACGTGCCGATCCGGTCGATCACCTCGGTCGGCGTGCCCGCGAGGTGCGACGAGCCGCGCGGTGGCGGCGTCGCGACCGATGTCGGCGGCGCGCCGTTCGACCTCGGCCTCGTCGCTCCCGCACACCACGGTGTTGGCGATGCTCGTCGGCAGCGACGCCGGGTCGCGTCCGATCGCCTCGCACGCGGCACGCACCCGCGCCGACGATCTCGGGGAACCGCTTCGGGCGGCGCGAACGCGACGTTGAACTCGCTGGCGTACTGCGCCGCGAGGCGCGGCGTGCGCGTCGGCCGAACCCGCCGATGACGATGGGCGGCCCCGGTCGCTGCACCGGCTTCGGCAGCGCGGGGGACTCGTCGATCGAGTAGTGCGTCCCCCGGTACGAGAACGTCTCGCCCTCGGGGGTGGACCACAGCCCGGTGATCACCGCCAGCTGCTCCTCGAGCCGGTCGAAGCGCTCGCCGGTCGCCGGGAACGGGATGCCGTACGCCGCGTGCTCGCGGTCGTTCCAGCCCGCACCGAGGCCGAGCTCGACCCGGCCGCCGCTCATGGCGTCGACCTGCGCCACCGCGATGGCCAGCGGCCCGGGGAGACGGAAGGTGACCGGCGAGACGAGCGTGCCGAGCCGCAGTCGGCGTCGTGTCGCGGGCGAGACCGGCGAGCGTGATCCAGGCGTCGGTCGGGCCCGGGAGGCCGTCGCCGTCGAAGAAGCGGATGTAGTGGTCGGAGCGGAAGTAGGCGTCGAAGCCGAGCTCCTCGGCGAGGAGCGCGACCGCGAGCTGGTCGTCGTAGGTGGCCCCTTCCTGGGGCTCGGTGAAGATCCGGAAGCGCATCGCGACGAGTCTCCCTCATCCGCCGGTCTCGCCGCGCCACTACGCTCGCGCTCCGATGTCGGACGCCGACGGACCCGCCGCCCGCGCCTGGGAGCGCGCCGTCGACGCTCACCAACCCGTGGGTGACCGCCTCCTGAAGCGCGTGAACCGGGCGATCGCCCGTCAGTCGAAGCTGCCGGTCCAGCCGTTCTACGATCCGTCGGACTTCGCGTGGGTTGCGCCGATCGAAGCCGACTGGAAGAAGATCCGCGCCGAGCTCGACGCCCTCCTCGCGTACACCGACGCGCTCCCGAACTTCCAGGACATCAGCACCGACCAGTACAACCTCACCGACGACGACAAGTGGAAGACCTACTTCTTCTACGGCTACGGCTTCCGCAGCGACGCGAACTGCACCCGCTGCCCGGAGACGACGCGGCTGATCGAGACCATCCCGGGGATGGAGACGGCGATGTTCTCGATCCTGGCCCCGGGCAAGCGCATCCCGCCGCACGACGGCCCGTACAAGGGCGTGTTGCGCTACCACCTGGGCCTGATCGTCCCCGACGCGCCGGTGGAGCGGGTGGGCATCCGGGTCGGCGGCATCACCGCGGGCTGGTCCGAGGGCCAGAGCCTCGTCTTCGACGACACCTACGAACACGAGGCCTGGAACGACACCGACGAGACCCGGGTGGTGCTCTTCGTCGACGTCGTGCGTCCCCTGCGAGAGCCGATGCGCACCTTCAACGCCGTGATGATCAAGCTCATCGGCTGGTCGCCGTTCATCCAGGACGCCAAGCGCCGTCACCGTGAGTGGGAGCGGCGGTTCGCTCAGGAGACGGGCTCGCAGACGACGAGCGCCCGCGAAGCGGGCTGACCGGCACGGACCTTTCGGGTGGGTTACCTTCCCGCCGTGCGCATTCGACGGCTCGTCCTCCTCGTCGTCCTGGCTCTCACCCTCGGTGTCCTGACCTCCACGCCGGCGGTCTCGGCCGAGAAGACGCAGGCCATCCCGTTCACGGCGGCGACCGTCACCCAGACCGCCGACGGCTACGACGTGGCGTGGAAGGCGCCGTCGAGCGCGGGCGGGGTCAAGGTGTACGCGGGCACCGACCCCACCGACGTCGGCACCGGCGACCAGGTGGGCTCGGGGAAGAGCACCGGCACCGTCCACGTGACCGGGCTCGCCGCCGCGCCGCGCTGGTACTTCGAGCTGGTGCCCGCCAAGGGTGGGTCGCTCGTGACCGCCGACCACTCGCTGCACTTCGCATCGGCCCCGAACTTCCGCGACCTCGGCGGCTACCGCACGAGCGACGGGAAGTGGGTGAAGGTCGGGCTGCTCTACCGGTCCGACGGTCTCGACGCGCTCACCGACGCCGACCTCGCGATGGTCCAGGCCCTCGGGATCAAGCTCGTGTGCGACCTCCGCACCGACACCGAGCGCTCGTCGAAGCCCGACCGCGAGATCCCCGGCTCGACCAACGAGCAGCTCAACATCATCGGTGAGGACGAGCTCACCGCACAGCTCACGGCCGCGATCACGGGCGGCGATCGCGCCGCGCAGGAGCGACTCCTCGGTGGTGGCAAGGCCGAGAAGCTCCTGGTCGACGGCGGCCGTTCGCTGGTCAGCGGCGCCAGCCCGCTCGCGCAGTACAAGGTGTTCTTCAGCCGCATCGAGCACCCGAACAACCTCCCGACCCTCATGCACTGCAGCGCGGGCAAGGACCGCACCGGTTGGGCGAGCGCGGCCATCCTCACCACCCTCGGGGTGCCGAAGTCGACCGTGATGCAGGACTACCTCGTGAGCAACGACTACCTGAAGGCGAAGAACGACAAGACGCTGCAGCAGACCGCGGCGCTCATCGACCGCTCGCTCATCGAGCCGGTCCTCACCGTGAAGCAGGAGTACCTCGACGCGAGCTTCAGCGAGGTCGCCGCGAAGTACAAGACCTTCGACAAGTACCTCGCCGCGATCGGGGTGACCAAGGCCGACAAGCAACAGCTCCAGCAGGAGCTGCTCGCGGGCTAGACGCCTTCCGGCAACTGGTCGTTGTCGTTGAGCACCTTGAAGATCGTCTCGGCCGCCTCTTCGAGGAGCGCGGGCGTGTGGTCGAGCATGAGGCTCAACCGGATGAGCCCAAGACCGCGCGGCACCGCCGGCGCGACCACCGGGTTCACGAACACGCCGGCTTCGAGGAGCTCGCGGGCGAGGACCACCGCCGACAGCTCGTCGCGCTGACGGAGCGGGATCGTGATGATCGCGCTCTCGGCCGGGTTGACCGGCACGCCGCGATCGGTGAGCAGGGCGAGGAAGAGGTCGACGTTGCTGCGCAGCTGGCCGACGATCTCGGGCTCGTCGCGCAGCACGCGTAGCGCCTCGAGCGCAGCGGCGATGGACCCCGGCGTGTTCGACGCGGTGAAGATCAGCGGGTCGGCGTCGAGCATGAGCAGCTCGATGGCGTCGGCCGAGCCGATCAGCGCGCCACCGCACGACCCGAGGGTCTTGGAGAACGTGATGGTGATGAGGTCGATGTCGCCGAGCACGCCGTGGTGCTCGGCCGCGCCACGGCCCCGCGGACCAAGGACCCCGAGGCCGTGGGCCTCGTCGTCGAGGATGAACGCGTTCGGGTACTGCCGGCACAGCTCGACCATCTCGGCCAGTGGCGCGGTGTCGCCGCCCATGGAGTAGACGCCGTCGACGATGACGGCTTTGCCGCGGTCGGCGGGGAGCTGGTCGAGGATCTTGCCGAGGCGCGCCACGTCGTTGTGGCCGAAGCGCTTCATCGTCGCGCCCGAGAGGTTGACGCCGGTCAGCAGCGAGTTGTGGGCGTCCTTGTCGAGAACGGCGTAGTCGTGGCGGGTCAGCAGGCCGCTGATGGTGCTCACGTTGGCGACGTACCCGGTCGAGAAGACCAGCGCCGCCTCGCTCCCGTAGAACTCGGCGAGTTCGGCTTCGAGGGTGAGGTGGAGGTCAAGGGTGCCGTTGAGCAGTCGGGACCCGGTCACCCCGGTGCCGTACTTGTCGGTGGCCGCGCTGGGCGGCCTCGATGACCCGGGGGTGGTACGAGAGGCTCAGGTAGTTGTTGGAGCCGAAGTTGATGTAGGGCTGACCCTCGATGGTGAAGCGGGCGCGGGCCGCGCTCTCCACCGTCTTGTAGTAGGGCCAGTAGCCCGCAGCCTTGGCCAGGCGGTAGTCGGCCAGGCGAGGAAATGCCTCGAGGCGGTCGGTAAAGAAGCTCACCCGAGACTCACCCCAACCCTTCTCTGGCCCCCGGCATCCGGTCAGCGTACCGGTCGGCAGGGGAGTCTACGAGGACCGGGGAAGAGGTGTGCCACCCTGAGATTCAGCTTGGCCGGGGTAACCCCGCCGCGATCGGGTCCTCGAGCATCTGCTTGGCCCGTTTCAGGGCGTAGCCCGCAACCAGGCCGTCCTCGACCCGTTCGTCGAACGTCCACCGGAGGGTCATGGTGCGGCGGCGGTCGGGACCGCTCGTGGGCGAGCCGGTATCGGTGGTCGGGCGCCCGATGACCCCGAAGATGCCGATGCTGCCGTACTCGTAGAGGTGGTGGTAGCAGGCGTCGAGCCCGATGCTGGCCAGGTTGGCGAAGAACACGCTGGCGTACATCGGGTCGTGCTCGATCATCGACGCGGGCAGCAGCCCGAACGCGTCGCCGAAGCGACCCACCGAGAGGATCAGGCGCCGGATCAGGCCCGGGAACTTCAGGATGAGCGCGGCCTCGGCGTCGGACGGGCTGAGCTTGCCGCCGTACTTGTCCTCCCGCAGCTGCTCCTGCATGGCGCGCACCATGTCGACGAACGGCTCGGCCGGATCGAACCGGCGCTTGATCACGATCAGCGGCGACTTCCCCTTGAGGCTCTGCTTGGCGGAGTAGGTGAACCAGATCCCGCGGCGCTGGTAGAGCCGACCGCCGACCACGAACCGGTTCATCGTGGGGAACTGGTCGAGGATCTGGGTGATCGTCCACATCACGACGTGCTGGATCGTGACGGGCGTCTCGGGATGCGCGACGTTGAACTCGCGTACGAACGCGTCGGCGTGACGCATGGCGACCTTCTGCTCGAAGTAGACGGCCGACTCGTTCCGCCCCCGCATGAGGTACGGCATGATCGCCTTGGTGGGCGGTACGTCGCGCACGAGGTCGCCGTCGGGACGCCGCCAGAGCATGGCCGCGGATGCTACACATCCCTCTCGCTCCGGCCAGGCTCCGGGATTCCCGGCGAGGCAGGCTCCGGGACTCCCGGCGAGGGCAGGCTCCGGGACTCCCGGCGAGGGCGGTACCGTCGTCGGGTGGCGTTCGCCGAGCTGCTCGCACATCCCGAGGTGGTCGAGGAACAGGTGCTGGCGTCGCCGGTGGGGTTCCTCGCCCTGCACGGGGGGCTCGAACCGGGCACGGCCGAGATCGCCCGCGAGGCGGCCCGGCGCGCCGGGGCGTCGTGCTACGTGATCGTGCAGCCCGACACCCTGAAGCACCACGTACCGTCGCACGAGAACGATCCCGCCCACGCGCCGCTGCTCGGCGGGGTTCCTCGCCCACGTCGAGACGGTGGTCTCGGTCCACGGGTACTGGGGTCACGACGACCTGCACAGCGCGTTGCTCGTCGGCGGAGGCGACCGCGAGCTCGCCGCCGTGCTCGCCCGGCGGCTGCGGGCGGCGCTGCCCGACTACGTCGTGATCGACGACCTCGACGCCATCCCGCGCCGCCTGCGCGGGCTCGATCCCCGCAATCCGGTCAACCGGGTGCCGCGGCGGCGTGCAGATCGAGCTGCCGCACCCGGTGCGGGCGATCGGCCCGTACGGCCACGGCGACCGCGGGGACGTGCACCGCGCCCACACCGAGGCGCTGGTGGCCACCTGGCCGACTTCGCCGGCGATCTCGCATGAACGGCCTGACGTGAGCGGTCTCGCCGTCGTCGGCGGCAACAGCCTGATCGGCAGCGACATCGGTGCCGAGGCGCCCGAGCTCACCGTCGACGACGGCACGCGCGCCGTCGTCGTGCGCGACCTCGGCGACGCGTACCTCCTGCAGCGCCACGGGTACGACGGCTACACGCGCACCGCACCTCGTCGATCACGTCGCCAACCTCCGGGCGCTCGCTCGCGCTCGGCTGCGACCGTGTGCTCGCGATCAACTCCAGGGTGCGCTGCGCACGTCGCTTGGCGTCGGCACGTTCGTCCTCGCCGACGACTTCGTCGCGCTCGGGCCCACGCCGAGCACCTTCACCGACGAACGTGGTCATCGCGTGCCCGCGTTCGACGCCGCGTGGCGTGCGCGCATCCTCGACGCCTGGCGCGCGCACCGCACGTGCCGCTGCACGACGGCGGCGTGTACTGGCAGGTGATCGGCCCCCGGCTCGAAACCGCGGCCGAGATCCGCGATGTTCGCCCAGCACGCCGACGTGGTCGGGATGACGATGGCGTCGGAGTGCGTGGTCGCGGGCGAGCTCGGCCTCGCCTACGCGTCGGTGTGCGTGGTCGACAACCTCGCGAACGGCGTCGCGGCAGCCGCCGCTCACCCGGGAGGCAGTTCGAGGCCGGACGCGCCACTCACCCAGACCGTGCTGGCGAAGGTGCTCGACGCGATCGTGCCGTCGCTCGGCGGCGATCAGAGCTCGTAGAGCTCGAAGATCGCGGCGTACTCGCAGCCGACCTGCTCGCCGGCGGTCGCGCGCGAAGCCGCGCAGGAACGCGTCGGGGTCGAAGTCGTAGCCGAGGCCGGCGATGTAGGCGGCGTGCTCCCGCAGGCTGGCGATGCCGAGCTCGATCGCGTCGCCGAGGTCGACGAAGTGCGTGGGCACCGGCGACCCACCGAGCGCGACGCGGCGCACGCCGGTCCAGGCTCGCCGGCGTCGGAGAAGATCCACCGGTTGCCGGCGTCGCGCGCGGCGTCGAGCGTGGCGAGACCGACGTGACGGTGGTCGGCCATGTTGAAGCTGAGGCCGCCCCAGGTCTCGCGGTAGTTCATCGACACGCACGAGGTCGGGCCGGTGGCGGCGGATCGCCGCGGCCAGGTCGCGCCGCAAGCGACAGCCCGTACTCGACGACGCCGTCGACGTGACCGTCGAGGAACTCGACCGTCTCGACGCCGACGACCGCCGCGCTCGCCGCGCTCCTCGGCCTCGCGCAGCGGTCCGGCCTCGTCCGGCGTCATGCCGTCGATGCCGGCCTCACCGCGCGTGACGAGCAGGTACGCGACCCCTTGCCCGCGGCGGTCCAGCGGGCGATCGGCCCGGCGGCGCCGTACTCGAGGTCGTCGGGGTGGGCGACGATGCACAGCGCGCGCGACCAGTCGTCGGGGAACGGCTCCAACGGCACGCTCAGAACGACTTGGGCGACCCGAAGACCGCGCGCACGCGGTCCTCGAAGTGCTCGAGCGGGAGCGTGTCGTAGTCGGGATCGAACGCGCGTCTGGTCCCACTCGTCGGCGAAGCGCTCGGCGAGCGCGTACGCACTCGTGGCCGACGTGCTGGTCGCGCGCGTTCGGGTCGGCGCCGAGGTGCGCGTAGTAGTGACGGCCCTGGAAGTCCTGGTGCACCTGGATCATCCAGTGGACCTCGTCGCGCACGTACGGCCGCAGGATCTCGGCCGAGATCCGCGGGTGGTTGGGCACGCTGACCGCCTTGCCGATGTCGTGGCAGAGCGCGGCGACCACCAGCTCGTCGTCGGCGCCGGCCCGCTCGGCGAGGGTGGCGGTCTGCAGCGAGTGGGTGAGCTGGTCGACCGCGAACCCGTCGGTGATGCCGGCCAGGCTCCGCAGCATGCCGAGGACCGACTCGGCCACCCGGTCCTGGTGGGCGAAGGTCTCCTGGACGATCACACCCCACTGCTCGGCGGTCGACTCGTCCATGCGGGTGAAGGTGCCGGTCGTCTGGGTCATGGCCCTATTCTTCCGCACGTGACCGACGAGCGCGCGATGTGGCTGGGAGCGGCGATCGCCGTCGTCGCCAGCCTGCTCCTCACCACCCTCGCGGCGGCCGCCGAAGTCGAGCATCAACGGCCCCGGGAGCCGGACCGTGGCCCCGCCGGTGCTCTGGGCGGTCGGTGGCGGCGCCGGCCTGGTGCTGGGGGCGGTGGTGGCGTCGTGGCTGTCCGCGTCGGGCCTGGCCCGGCGTGTTCGCCGCCGTCGTCGGCGCGGTGCCGTTCCTCGATCCTGGTGATCGTCGGGCTACAACAGCACCGACCTCCGGACCGAGGACCAGGTCGTCGGCTCGCTGCTGATCGTGGTGCTCCCCGGCCTCCTCGTGGCGTTCGTGTTCGCGTGGGTCACCGCGGTGATCGCCCGCTTCGTGGGTGGCGTCCGCCAGGCCGATCCGGCACCCGGTTGAGCGGATCGACCCGACCAGCAGGAGATGCAGCGGCGCCGTGCCCGGAGGGCGGGACGGCGGAGCGGAATCGACCCGACCAGCAGGAGATGCAGCGGCGCCGTGCCCGGAGGGCGGGACGGCGGAGCGGAATCGACCCGACCGCAGGTAGACTGGTCGATTCCCCGGCCCCGGCGTTCCCCCGCCCCGGCCTCCGCTCCGAAAGGCCGCCATGTCCTCGCGCGACTGCCTCGCCGCGACGCGCTCCGCAACGTCGCCATCGTCGCCCACGTCGACCACGGCAAGACCACGCTGGTCGACGCCATGCTCCGCCAGACCGGCGCCTTCGGCGCCAACGAGGAGGTCGTCGACCGGGTCATGGACTCGATGGACCTCGAGCGGGAGAAGGGCATCACGATCCTCGCCAAGAACACCGCCGTGCGCTACGGCGACGTGAAGATCAACATCATCGACACGCCGGGCCACGCCGACTTCGGCGGCGAGGTCGAGCGGGGGCTCACCATGGTCGACGGCGTGCTGCTGCTCGTCGACGCCAGCGAGGGCCCGCTGCCCGCAGACGCGCTTCGTGCTGCGCAAGACGCTCGAGGCCCGCTTGCCCGTCATCCTCGTGGTGAACAAGGTCGACCGCACCGACGCCCGCGTCGCCGAGGTGGTGCACGAGGTGGAGGAGCTCTTCCTCGACCTCGACGCCGACGAGCACCAGATCGACTTCCCGATCGTCTACTGCAACGCGCGCGAGGGGCTCGCGTCGATGGACCCCGCCGATCCCGATCTGATCGCGGGCGTACCGGGCGGCGCCGACGGGCTCAAGCCGCTGTTCGAGGTGATCCTCGAGCACATCCCGGCCCCCGAGTACGATCCCGACCACCCGCTGCAGGCGCTCGTCACCAACCTCGACGCCTCGCCCTACGTCGGGCGCATCGCGCTGTGCCGGGTGCGCCACGGCCACATGCGCAAGGGGCAGCCGGTGGCGTGGTGCCGCGCCGACGGCACCATCGAGACGGTGCGCATCACCGAGCTCTACGTCACCGAGGCCCTCGACCGGGTCGACGCCGAGGAGGTCGGGCCGGGCGAGATCATGGCCATCGCCGGTCTCGCCGACGTCACCATCGGCGAGACGCTCACCGATCCCGACGATCCGCGCCCGCTGCCGGTGATCCACGTCGACGACCCCAGCCTGTCGATGACCATCGGCATCAACACGTCGCCGTTGTCGGGCCAGGACGGCACCAAGCTCACGGCCCGCCAGGTGAAGTCGCGCCTCGACACCGAGCTCGTCGGCAACGTGTCGCTCCGCGTGCTCGACCACCGACCGCCCCGACGCCTGGGAGGTGCAGGGCCGCGGCGAGCTGCAGCTCGCGGTGCTGGTCGAGATGATGCGGCGCGAGGGCTTCGAGCTCACCGTCGGCAAGCCCGAGGTCGTCACCCGCGAGGTGAACGGCAAGGTCCACGAGCCGGTCGAGCACGTGACCATCGACGTCCCCGAGGACTATCTCGGCGTCGTCACCCAGATGCTCGCGCTCCGCAAGGGCCGCATGGAGCAGATGGTCAACCACGGCACGGGCTGGGTGCGCATGGAGTACCTGGTACCCGCACGCGGGCTCATCGGCTTCCGTACCGAGTTCATGACCGAGACGCGCGGCACCGGGATGCTCCACCACGTGTTCGACCGCTACGAGCCGTGGCACGGCGCGCTGCGCACGCGCCCGACGGGCAGCCTGGTGGCCGACCGGCGCGGCGTCACCAACACCTTCGCGCTCATGAACCTCCAGGAGCGCGGGCAGATGCTGGTCGGCCCGGGCGTCGAGGTGTACGAGGGCATGATCGTGGGGGAGAACGCCCGCTCCGACGAGATGGACGTGAACCCCATCAAGGAGAAGAAGCTCACCAACATGCGCGCGCGTCGGGCTCCGACAACACCGAGCGGCTCGTGCCGCCGCGGCCGATGTCGCTGGAGCAGGCGCTCGAGTTCATCGCCGACGACGAGTGCGTCGAGGTGACGCCGGACAACGTGCGTCTGCGCAAGGTGGAGCTCGACGCCAGCATCCGGGGCCGCAAGCGGTCCCAGTCCAAGCACGCCTGACCCACGGGGACGCGATCGTCACTGCGTGTCGCGTGCGGCGATCACGAGCCCCGCGTGCCACCCGGGTGCGCGCCCGCCGACCGGCGGGGCGATGCTCGACGTGTCGATGCCGGCCCGGGTGAGCGCCCACGCGACGATCGAGTTGGAGTTCCACATCTCACCGGTCTCGAATTCGTCGCGCCCCCACACGGGAGTAGGGAGCGACGGCAGCGCGGCCAGGAGCCGGCGGGCCTCCTCCCTCGACTCCGAGACGCGGACCGGGCTGGCGATCGCGGCCCGGGCGTCGGGGATCCGGCCGTCGCGCCAGCGACGGACCTCGTAGCGGAACACCCGGAAACGCCCCGCCGACCGCGCTCCGACCGCCCCACGCGCGACGACGCCGCGTTCGTCGCCGTGCGCGTCGGGCACCGGTGCCTGCTCCACCACGTAGCGCCCCTCCGGCACCTCGACGACGAGGGCCGAGTGGTAGAGGTCGCAGCGGGGTCGCCGGCCCACGAGCGCGCAGACCGCCTCGAACACCCGGCCCGTGATCCGCACGACGTGCGCGCCCGCACCCAACGGAATCCAGTACAGGTCGACCCATGCCTCGGGATCGTGCCCCGCCGTGTCCGTCACCCGCATCCCGCTTCACCGCCCGTGCTCGGTACCATCACCGCGTCATGCGCGTGCCGCACCTGAGTCCGATCGCGTACCGGCGGATCACCATCGTCGCCGCCGTGCTGCTGGCCATCATCATCGTCACCGGCGGCGCGGTGCGCCTGTCGGATTCGGGTCTCGGGTGTCCGTCGTGGCCGAACTGCTCGACCGGCCAGCTCACCGCGCACGCGCAGTCCGACTCGCACCAGTGGATCGAGTCGCTGAACCGGATGTTCACCGGTCTGGTGTCGGTGGCGGTGATCGTCGCGGTGCTCGGCAGCCTCGTCCGCATCCCGAAGCGCAAGGACCTGATCTGGTTGTCGCTGGGCCTGGTCGCCGGCGTGTTCGCACAGGCGGTCCTCGGCGGTCTCACCGTCATCTTCGACCTGAAGCCCGGCTTCGTGATGGCGCACTTCCTGCTGTCGATCGTGCTGCTCACGAACGCGTTGGTGCTCGTGCGCCGCGCCGGGCAGCCCGACGCGCCCGCGCACTCCGTCGTCACGCCGCGCACCGTCGTGCTCGGACGCGTGTTGCTCGGGCTGGCCGCGGCGGTCCTCGTGACCGGCACCGTGGTGACGGGCGCGGGGCCGCACAGCGGGGGCGGCAAGCGCGACGACGTGTCGCGGCTCGACCTCCGCATCCCCGACGTCGCGCGCGTGCACGGCACCACGGTGATGATCTTCCTCGGCGCGGTGCTCGTGATGGTCTGGTTGCTGCGACGCGACCGCGCGCCGCACAACGTGCACCAGCGCGTCACGCTGTTGCTCGTCGTTCTCGTGGCGCAGGCCGCAGTCGGGTACGTCCAGTACTTCAACGACATCCCCGCGGTGCTCGTGGGCGTGCACATCGCGGGCGCGACCGCGGTGTGGAGCGCGACGGTCGCGCTCTACCTCGGCATGTTCGAACGCACGCCCGTCGCGTCGGCCGCACCGCCACCCGACGCGACGCGACCGACCCGCTGCTTGCGCCCGCCTGATCCGACCGCGAAGCTGGTCCGGTGCCGTCGCCGTTCCGCTTCGATCGGACCTGGCAGTTCGGCGCAACCCCCGGTGAGCTCTGGGCGACGCTCGAGCACACCGACCGGTACCGCGGGTGGTGGCCGTGGCTGCGCGAGTTCACCGTCGACGGCGACGGTCCCGCGCTCACCAGCGGCGCGTTGGCGCACGTCGTCATCCAGGCGCCGTTGCCGTACCAGCTGGACTGCACCGTGCGGGTGCTCGACGCGGTGACCGACGAGCGCCTGGTCACCGTGGTCGACGGCGACCTCCACGGCCCGGCCCGCCTCGAGCTGCTCCCGACCGCCGGCGGCACCCACGCCCGCCTGGTGTGGGAGCTCGACCTGCGGGCCCCGCTCCTGCGGTCGCTGGCGGTGGTCGCCCGACCGGCGATGGCGTGGGCCCACGACCGCATCGTCGAACGCGGACTCGAGCAGTTCGAAGGGCACGCGCTGCAGGAGCGCGACCGGAAGCTCTAGGCCACGGGTGCCGGGCGCGGCGCGAGCCTCGACTGCATGCGCTTCGCCACGTTGCCGACCTTGTTGACGTGCTTCACCAGGCGCTCACGCGCCTGCTCGGCCGCCGACTTCAGGTTCTGGAGCTGCTCGACGCGCCAGTGCGTGAACACGACGGGCACCAGGATCTGATCGTGGTGCGAGGCGAAGTCGTAGACCCCGGCGTCGGCGATGACCCGCGCGTGCGCCTTGAAGTCTTCGATGCCGGCGCCGGGCATCTCGAAGTTGCGCACCTGACGCTCGATCGCCGCCACCATCCCCGACGGGTCGATCTCGAGCGCGGCCGACACGAGGTCGCGGTAGAAGAGGTGGTGCAGGTTCTCGTCGGCCGCGACCCGGCTCATGATTGCGGCGCCCTGCGGGTCGTTGAGGAGCTTGCCCGTGTTGCGGTGCGAGATGCGGGTGGCGAGCTCCTGCAGCGCGACGTACACGATGCCGTCGGCGATGCTGTCGGGGTTCGGCACGAGCCCCATCGACACTTGACGCATCCGTGCGCGCTCGAGCTCACGCATGTCGATCGAACGGGTCACCGCGAGGTAGTCGCGGATCACGATCGCGTGGCGGCCCTCTTCGGCCGTCCACCGGCGGTTCCATTCGCCCCACACGTCGCTGTTGCCGAACTTGCCGCTGATCTGGCGGTAGTAGTGCGGAAGGTTGTCTTCGGTGAGGATGTTCAGGAAGAGCGCACTGCGCGCGCCCTGGCACAACGTCGTCGTCTCCGGATCCCAGCACTCGCCTTCGGCGTAGTCGCTGCCGCGGCTCCACGGCACGAGCTCGTGCGGGAACCACTCCTTCGCGGCACCGAGATGCCGCTCGAACAGCGTGATCGCCGTCGGCTCGAGCTCGGCGAGCAGCTCGTCGTCGTCCACGCCTTGAGGGTAGCCCGCCTATCAACCGGTAGGTGCATCATGTGTCTCGCGTCCTCCCAGGGTGTGCCAGGCTCCCCGGCATGCCGAGTCCGCCCTTCGAGGTCCACCTGGTCGACGGCACCTACGAGCTCTTCCGCCACCACTTCGCAGTGCCGTCGCACCTCGACCACGACGGGATCGAGGTGGCCGCCACCCGCGGCGTGCTGGGATCGGTGCTGGGGATGCTCGAACAGGGCGCGACCCACGTCGGCGTGGCCACCGACCACGTGGTCGAGTCCTTCCGCAACGACCTCTGGCTCGGGTACAAGACCAGCGAGGGCATGGACCCCGAGCTCCTCACGCAGTTCCCGATGCTCGAGGACGCGCTGCGGGCCCTCGGCGTCACCGTCTGGGCGATGGTCGAGGTCGAGGCCGACGACGGGCTCGCGTCGGCGGCGCGGGTCGCGCGCGACGACCCCCGCGTCGACCGGGTGTACATCTGCACCCCCGACAAGGACCTCGGCCAGTGCGTCGAGGACCCGAAGGTGATGCAGCTCGACCGCCGTCATGACCGCCGCCTCGACGAGGCCGCGGTACGCGAGCGCTTCGGGGTCGGCCCGCAGTCGATCCCGGACTACCTCGCGCTGGTCGGCGACACCGCCGACGGCTTCCCGGGGCTCCCGGGGTGGGGCGCGAAGTCCACGGCCACGGTCCTCGCCGCGCTACGAGCACCTGGAGGCGATCCCCGACGACGTGCGCGAGTGGGAGGTCGAGGTACGCGGCGCGGCCAAGCTCGCGGCCACGCTCGCCGGCGCGCGCGAAGCGGCGGAGCTGTTCCTCCACCTCGCCACGTTGCGCACCGACGCCGACGTCGGCACCGTCGACGAGTGGGAGTGGCGCGGCGCGGCCCCCGAACTCGGGGAGTGGGCACGGCGACTCGGCGCCGAGAACCTCGTGGCCCGGACCGAACGCCTGGCGACCCGGCGGGTCGGCTGATGGAGGTCCTCCACCTCGAGGTCGGGCCGTACCGCTTCCGGGCGCTCGCCGACGGTCCGGTCGACGGCGAGCTCGTGCTCCTGCTGCACGGGTTCCCCGAGACGTCGTACCTGTGGCGGCACCAGCTCGCGACGCTCGGCGCCGCCGGCTACCGCGCGGTGGCGCCGGACCAGCGTGGATACACGCCGGGCGCCCGACCGGACGACGTCGCCGAGTACCACGTCGATCACCTGGTCGCCGACGTGCTCGGCGTCGCCGACGCCCTCGGCGCGGAGCGGTTCCACCTCGTCGGGCACGACTGGGGCGGCTTCATCGCCTGGTACACGGGTGGTCGCCACGGCGACCGGCTGCGGACGCTCACCGTCGTGTCCACGCCGCATCCCACACCGTTCGCGGGCGCGATGAAGTCGGGGAGCAGCGACCAACGCGAGCGGTCCGGCTACATGCAGTGGTTTCGCAGCGCCGACGCCGAAGCGGCCTTCCTGGCCGACGACGCCGCGCTGCTCGACGCGATCTACGCCGAGCATCCCCCCGACGCGGCGGCCGAGTACCGCCGGGTGTTCACCGCCGACGGCGGCGCCGCCCTCACCGGTGGGCTCAACTGGTACCGGGCCAACAACTTCCGCGCCGCCATCGGCGCGATCACCGTGCCGACCCTGTACGTGTGGTCGACGGCCGACGTCGCGCTCGGACGGGAAGCCGCCGAGGGCACCGCCGCCGAGGTCGCGGGCCCGTACCGCTTCGAGGTGCTCGACGACGTGAGCCACTGGATCCCCGAGGTCGCCCCCGACGCGCTCGACGCGCTCCTGCTCGAGCACCTCGCGTCCGGGCGGTCCGCGTAACTGTCACACCCCCGTCGTAGCGTTGACGGCGTGGAACTGGTGGTCGTCCTCCTCGGAATCGTCGTGGTCGCGTTGGTCGTCGTGCTGCTGCGGTTCGCCCGGCGCCCGGTCGCGGCGCCCGCACCCGCGCCCCAGCTGCCGGTCGAGCAGTTCCTGCGCATGCAGCACGAGCTCCTCGACTCCGAACGGCGCCGCCGCACCGAGGAGCTGCGGGGCACGCAGAGCGCGATCGACCACCAGGTGGGGGCGATGCGCGACGAGCTCGCCCGGCTGAACCGCCTGGTGGAAGAGGTCGAGCGCGACCGCCGGGAGCACGTCGGTGAGCTCACCAGCCAGCTTCGGGAGGCGGGCCGCCAGACCCAGGTGCTGGCCGACACCACGCAGTCACTCCGGGAGGCGCTGTCGAGCACCACCGCGCGCGGCCAGTGGGGCGAACGCATGGCGGAAGACGTGCTGCGCCTCGCGGGCTTCGTCGACGGCGTCAACTACCGCCGCCACCAGCCGATGCCCGGCGCCGGCGGCATCCCCGACTACACGTTCCTGCTGCCCGGCGGGCTCTCGCTCCACATGGACGTGAAGTTCCCGCTCAACAACTACCTCCGCCTGCTCGACGCCACCTCCGACGTCGAGCGCGACCACGTGCGCAAGGAGTTCCTGAAGGACGTCCGCCTGCGGCTCCGGGAGGTCACCCGACGCGCCTACGTCGATCCGGCGGGCGGCACCGTCGACTGCGTCCTGCTGTTCATCCCCAACGAGCAGGTGTACGGGTACATCCAGGAGCAGGACCGCTCGATCCTCGACGACGCGTTGCGCGAGAAGGTCGTGTTCTGCTCGCCCCTCACCCTGTTCGCGGTGCTGGCGGTGATCCGCCAGGCGGTCGACAACTTCCAGCTCAGTCGCACGTCGCACGAGATCCTCGAACGTCTGCAGGGCTTCGAAAAGCAGTGGGGGCGCTTCGTCGAGCAGATGGACAAGGTCGGCCGCAACCTGAAGACCGCGTCGACCGCGTTCGAGGAGCTCGAGGGCACGCGCCGCCGCGGGGTCGAGCGCGAGCTCGAGAAGATCGACGCCGTCCGTCGCGACCAGCTGCCCGACGACGACGGCGTCCTCCCGCTCGCGCTGGAGGCCTGAGTTCCGGGGCCCGAGATCGGGGCCCGAGTTCTACGCTGGAGAGGTGTTCGTCGTCGTCCTGCTGCTCATCCTGTGGCCGATCATCGAGATCGCGGTGTTCCTGCAGGTCGTCCAGTGGATCGGGGTGCTCGACACACTGGGGCTCATGCTCCTGATCGCGTTGGGCGGCGCGTGGCTGGTCAAGCGCCAGGGCGTCGGCACGCTGGCCCGCATGCGGCGCGAGCTCGACGACGGCCGCATCCCGACGGGCCCGATGACCGACGGTGGTCTGCTCGCGGTGGCCGGGTTCCTGCTGCTCGTCCCCGGCTTCGTCACCGACGCCTTCGGCCTCCTGCTCCTGCTCCCGCCCGTGCGGGCACTGGTGCGGACCTGGTTGGGTCGGCGCTTCACCGTGCGCACCCAGATCCAGCGCCGCCGTTCCTCCGGCTACCTCGACGTCGACGAAGCACCTGGAGGTCCCTCCGACCCCTACCGCCCGGACCCGCCCGAGCTCCTGCCCTGACCGTCAACCTCAGGTGAGACGGAGCAATTCCGGGGCGACCGGGCAGTCGACGCGTCGGAGCAACTGCTCGGGCCGCACCAGGCCGGTGGGCCCGGCGATGCGGTCGACGACCTGCACGTCGAGCAGCTCGAGGTCGTGGTCCTCGGGATCACCGAGTTGCCGGAGCATGGCCTCGAACAGGCGGGCCGGCAGCACGCGGCCCACCCCGGCGACCAGCCACACGACCATCCCGGGACGTGACAGCTCGGCCAGCGCGTCACTGGTGCCGTCGGGTACCAACACCTGGGTGGGGGAGGCGCCGACCACCTCGACCAGGAGGTGCGACGGTTCGAGCGCGCGCGCCTCGACCAGGTCGACGGGGCGGGCGTCGGCGTCACTGCGGGCCAGGCGGGCCCGCCAGCGGTCGTCGCCCCGGTTGGTACGCACGGCCAGCGCCTCGAGATCGGGACGGTTGGCCAGCCCCGCGCCGCTGAGCTCGGGCCAGCCGAGCACCGCGACCGGATGGTTGGCGGGGAAGGGCAGCAGCGCGGCGAGGCGATCCGCGGTGCGGTCGTCGCGCATCAGCGCCTCGGCGTCCCACGCGGCGTCGGACGGGTCGGGTGCCGCGAGCACCTTGGCGCAGAGCCACCACAGCGGCGTTCGCTCCGGGTGGTGGTGGAGCAGGCGCCGGCACGTGACGACGAGGGCGGCGGGGTCGTCGTCGAACTCGCCCAGGCAGTCGGCGGCTTCGGCCACGAGGAGCCGGTCGTCGCCACCGTGGCGGGCGATCGCCCGCAGTCGTTCGAAGGGCTGCACCGCTCCGTACGCTACCGGTCGCCGGCGAACGTCGTCCCCGCCCGTACCGTGGCGAACGCGACGTCGAGGCGGGCGAGGAGGTCCGCCCGCCCACCGAGCGCCTCGGGGCGGCCGCGCACCTTGAGCGCGCCGCGGGCGAGGGCGTCCTGCGCGCGCAGCGTTCCCTCGTGCAGCTCGCGGGCGGTGGCACGGTCGGTGACCAGGACGAGATCGGCGCGGCCGCGGCGTCACCGTCGGTCGCACCGGTGCGCACCGATGCACCATCGGGCCCGATCCGCACCCGGTAGCGGACGTCGCTCGCCGCGGGATCGCGCACCACTTGCTCGACGACGAACGGGGGGTCGGCGACCAGCTCGGAGGCCGCCCCAGCCGGCGGCGTCGAGCTCGGCGATCCACGCCGCCGAGAGGAATTCGGCCATCGGGATGTGAGGCTATTCGTCGAATCCGCCCGCCGACGCCGGTGTCGCTAGGCTCCCGCAGCGGTGAACTCTCCTGCGCACGCGATCGAGGTCGCCGCGCTCGAGAAGCGCTACGGCCCGACCTCCGCGGTCGACGGGATCACGTTCTCGATCGCGGTCGGTGAGGTCTTCGGCCTCCTCGGCCCGAACGGAGCGGGCAAGACCACCACGGTCGAGATCCTCGAGGGCTACCGACGCGCCGACGCCGGCGAGGTGCGCGTACTCGGGGTCGATCCGTGGCGCGACGGTGCAAGCCTGCGGCCACGCATCGGCGTGATGCTCCAGGAAGGTGGGCTCTACCCGGGCGTGAAGCCGCTCGAAGCGCTGCAGCTCTTCGCGTCCTACTACGACGATCACGACGACCCCGAGCGCCTGCTGCAGCTCGTCGGTCTCGACGACTCGCGTCGCACCCTCGTGCGGCGAATGTCCGGCGGTCAGCAGCAGCGGCTGTCGCTCGCGCTGGCGCTGGTCGGCAAGCCGTCGCTGGTGTTCCTCGACGAACCGACCGCGGGCATGGACCCCCACGCGCGCGCCACGACGTGGGCGATGATCCGCGAGCTCCGCGACCGCGGCGTCACCGTCGTGCTCACCACCCACGCGATGGACGAGGCCGAGCACCTCTGCGACCGGGTCGGCATCATCGACCACGGCCGGCTGGTCGTGTGCGACTCGCCGACCGAGCTCACGACCCGCGCCGCGGCCGACGAGACCACGTTCTCGACCGTCGGCGGCCTCGCGGTCGACGATCTCGCGGCGCGTCTCGGCCTCCCCGCTGGTGCGGTGCGCGAGCTGCGCACCGGCGACTACCTGATCGAGACGGCGGCGACGCCGGAGCTCGTCGCCGGTCTCACCGCCTGGCTCTGTCGAGCAGGGCGCGCTGGTGAGCGAGCTGCGCGCCGGTCGCCGCAGCCTCGAAGACGTGTTCCTGCGCCTCACCGGTGAGGGGCGGTCGTGAAGGCGAAGGCCATCGGCGCCCAGACCCGGGTCGAGATCATGCTCACGCTCCGGCGCGGCGAGAGCCTGCTCGTCACGCTGGTGATCCCCCTCGGGATCCTCGTGTTCTTCTCGTCGGTCGACGCGGTGAACACCACGTACAAGGAGCCGGTCGACTTCCTGGTCCCCGGCGTGCTCGCGTTGGCGGTGATGTCGAGCGCGATGGTGAGCCTCGGGCATCGCCACCGGGTACGAGCGGCGGTACGGCGTGCTCAAGCGCCTCGGCTCGACACCCTTGTCGCGTGCCGGGTCTGCTCACCGCGAAGACGCTCAACGTGCTCGCACTCGAGGTGGTGCAGGCGATCATCATCGTGCTCGCCGGAATCGCGCTCGGATGGAGCGCGACCGGCGGGCTCGCGCTCGCCGTCGTACTGCTGCTCCTCGGCACGATCGCGTTCGCCGGCATCGGCATGCTCCTCGCGGGCACGCTGCGCGCCGAGGCCAACCTGGCCGTCGCCAACGGGCTCTTCCTGGTGCTCCTGTTCCTCGGCGGGATGGCGTACCCGCTGGACAAGCTGCCCGACGCGCTCGAGACCTTCGCCAAGGCGCTCCCCGCGGCGGCGTTGTCGGAGACGGTGCGGGCCGCACTGACGCCGGGCGTGTCCTTCCCGACCGGTGAGCTGGTCGTGCTCATCGTGTGGGCGATCGCCGCACCCCTCGCGGCCGCCCGCTGGTTCCGCTGGGAAGAGTGAAACGGGGCCGCAGCCGGTCGTCGCGGTTCGCACGCGACCCTTTGACCCGCGGCGGCGAGTGCGACTCTTACCTACGGCGTGCTCTCATGCGCGCGTCGCCGCGCAACTGACTGCCCGATGATTCCTCTTGTGTCTCGCGTCGAGCGCGAGAGCGAGCAACTGGGCGCCGGTCGGGGTCTTCGTCTGTCAGCGCTGTTTCTCGGGAAGTGTGTGGCGCGACTTCCTCCCTACCGGGTTCTTGGGGACGTAAGGGTTGACCCGGTCATGGTGGCGATCTGCCCGGGGGGACCGACCGCAAACGCTCATGACCGTGCCCGCGGGCACCTGGAGAGGGAGCAACCAATGAACATCGTTGCTGTGTACCGGAAGCACGTCGCGACAAGCGACGGATCGATCTGCGCTCCAGCAGGACGAGCGTGGAATCACAAGGGAGCGCAGGTATGAAACTGCGCAAGATGATCCTCGTCTCGAGCTTGGTGCTCGCGTTTGCTGCTCTCACCCCGGTCGCCGCCGGGGGGGTTCCAAGGTCACCTGCCGTCGCGGGCCACCAGGTGCCGTTCCTGGGCATCCTGAAAGGCGTGGAGACCGACAACGGCGCCTTCCCGGTCATAGATGTACAAGGAACGGGCACGGGTCTCGCGACCAAACTGGGCCGGTTCACCTACGACAACCCGCACACCGTGAACCTCCTGACCAGGCACGGGTGCGGGTCCTGGACATTCACCGCAGCGAACGGCGACACGCTGACCGCTAGCGGGTGCGGGGACGCCACTGTGCTGTCGGGGACACCACCCACCGCCCTGCTCTCAATCGTCGAAACCGGGGGCATCACAGGGGGTACGGGTCGATTTGCCGGGGCCACGGGGAGCTTCACCATCAGGCGCTTGCTCCAAGGCCCCGCCGGCACGACCGCCGGTTACTTGACCGGGACGATCTCCTCACCCGAAGACGACCAACACTGAGACGGAAGTCGTCGGTGCGGTCACGTTCGCCACGCGTCGCAGAGCCGGCTCGGCAGTTCGGAGCCCACCACACCAGGAGGGGCTGTCGCGCAGAGCCAGAGCCCCTCCTGGTGCGCACAGAGCACCGGCCGTCGAAGCCACACGAGCGAGCGCCGAACCGGCAGAGATCTGTTGCCCTACCGACGACCCGTTCGGCGGGAAGCTTCAGGACGCCCTGATGGCCGACCCCGCGATGCAGGCCCTGATGGCGGATTCGAACCGTCCCGTCACCGGTTGGGACACGTACCTCAGCTCGACGATCCCGGACATGTAACAACGGATCCGTGCGTACGTACTGCGATGGCCCCGCTTCGATCGTGGCGGGGCCATCTTTGTGGTACGGGCGTCCCAGCCGGACGTGTCCCGCGAGATAACGCTGGTTCTGCGGAGATGTCCCACAGCACGCTGCCGATCGGGGCGGCAATCCGCGGCGATCTCTTCGGGGTTCGGTGCGTTGTTCTGTGCTCGGGGTGGCCCGGCGTTGAACGCCGCTCGCGCCGCACTTTGGAACTTCAGGGACTCCGGTGCGCTACACAGGCGTCGACCCCAGGGGCTCGACCGGGTCGTTTCGCGCGCCGGAAGTTGACCGCTCCGGGCTCCTGGGGTCCTTCGTCCACCGCTGCCTGTGGAAGACCTTGTGGACATCGGGGTGCCGGAGATAGAGTCCCCGCTCCATGAGTGTGTCGCGTGACCCGTTTCGAGAAGTGCG
Source organism: uncultured Actinomycetes bacterium (assembly GCA_963725775.1). GTDB lineage: Bacteria > Actinomycetota > Acidimicrobiia > IMCC26256 > DASPTH01 > DASUAS01. Next base: position 2,223,483 of record CAVRZT010000001.1, on the reverse strand, counting down.
TGAGTACGAAACGATGCCGCGACGCACTCCGGCGTGCTGTCGCTCCGAGCGACTCGCTAGCGCATCCTGAACAGCAGGAGACGCGGACGCCCCGACGACGGCGGACGTTGAGACGACGCGCCGGGTAGGCCGACGGTCATCGCCTCGGTACCGCGAGAGATCGCCCGTTCGTTCTGGTGCCGTCGGGCTGCGGGCTCGGCCGGGTCTTCGTTCGCAATTTTGGGTTGACGCACGGTCCTCGAGGATCGAACACTCTCGGGTAGGCAGCCCACGAGCCGAGATGGAGCCCCGGCTACTGCGTCGACGCTGGCCGGGGCTTCGTCGCGTGAGCGCGCGTGCGCGCTGGAGTCCGGCGAGGGATGTGTACGTGTCAGCGCTTCGACGGAGTGGTGATCTTCGCCAACGCGCCGGCCCACTTGTCGTCGGGGATCTCCGCGTAGTAGCGCACCGCGATGGTGCCGTTCGGCCTGATGAAGAACGTCTGGGGGACCGCGGCGACGCCATAGGCCTTCGCCACGTCGTTCGATGCATCGACCACGATCGGCCAGGTGGCCTTCTGGTCGTTGGCGAACTTCTTGGCATCGGACTCGATGTCCTTGGCGTCGACGCCCAGCACCACGAAATCACCCGGGTGCGCCGCGAGCTGCTCGCGGAACAGTGGGAACTCCTCGCGACAGGGGTGGCAGTACGACGCCCAGAAGTTGAGCACCACCGGCTTGCCTCGGTAGTCCGACAGGCTGACCGCCTTCCCGTCGAACGTCTTCAACGTGAAGTCGGGCGCCGCGTCGCCCACCCTCGGCCCGCCATCGCGGACCGCCGCGGGCACGACCGTCGTGGAGTCACCGTCGTCGTTGCTGCTCGCGACCGCCACCCAGGTGACGGCGCCCACCACGAGGACGACCGCCGCCGCGCAGGCGGCCAGGATCCAGCGGGACCGGCGTGGTGCCGCCGGTTCAGGCGGAGCGGAGGAGCGTGTCGACAGCAATGGCGGCGAACAGGAGCGCGAGGTAGGTGTTCGAGAACGTGAACAACCGTATGGCCTGTGCCGGGGTGGTGTCGCGCGCCAGCCGGATCGCCTGGCCGATGAAGAGCGCACCGAGCACCGCGGCGGTCACGAGGTAGACCGGGCCGACCGCGTCGGTGGTGAGCGGCAGCGTGAAGGTGATCGCGACCACGATGAACGAATACACCACGATCTGGCGGACCGCGGTCGGGATGCCCTTGGCCACCGGGAGCATCGGGATGCCCGCCGCCTGGTAGTCGTCGAAGTACTTCAGCGACAAGGCCCAGAAGTGCGGTGGCGTCCAGAAGAACACGATCGCGAAGAGGATCCATGCCGGCGCGGCGACCTCGCCGGTGACCGCGGCCCAGCCGACGAGCACCGGTACCGCGCCCGCGGCGCCACCGATCACGATGTTCTGGGGGCTGCGGGGCTTGAGCCAGATCGTGTACACGAACACGTAGAACAACATGGCGCTGACCGCGAGGGTCGCCGAGAGCAGGTTGACCGTCGACCAGAGCAACACGAACGCCAGTGCTTCGAGCAGCAGGCCGAAGACCAGTGCGCCCTCGGGCTTGACGTCGCCGTGGGGGAGCGGCCGGTGCGCGGTGCGGCGCATCATCTGGTCGCGGTCGCGCTCGATCCAGCAATTGATCGTGTTGGCGCCGCCGGCGGCGAGCGCACCACCGATCAGCACCTGCAAGATCAGTGACAGCGGCGGCATCTCACCCGCGGCGAGGATCATCGCCGGCAGCGTGGTGACGAGCAGGAGCTCGATCACCCGCGGCTTGGTGAGGTGGAAGTAGGCGAGCGCGGTCGTCCCCGCCCGGCGGGTCCAGCTGTCGGTGCGGGAGGACTCCGGCTGGGCGTGCGTCACGAGCGGCGCGTGGCGCCCGGCAACCTCGGAGGACTCGGCCACTCGGGCGAATCTAGCCGCACCACCCGGGAGCCCACGAAGCCGGTGTCCACGAACAGGCGGGGACGACGCAGCCCGGTATCCTCGGGTCATGGCCCCGCGCGCCACCGAGCGCAACGACGACACCAAGCAGTCGATCCGCATGACCGCCGACCGGGTGCTGGTCCTGCCGTCCGACGAAGCCGGCGACCGCAAGAGCCGCGGCGGCATCCTCATCCCCGCCACGGCCAACCTGAACCGGCGGCTCACCTGGGCCGAGGTCGTGGCGGTCGGGCCCACGGTCCGGAACCTGGAAGAGGGCGATCAGGTGCTGTTCGCGCCGGACGCGGGGTTCGAGGTGGAGATCCGGGGCGAGGAGTACCTCATCCTCCGCGAGCGCGACGTCCACGCGGTGGCGTCGGTGCGTGAAGACGGCCAGACCGGCCTCTACCTGTAACGAGGACACCTCAGCCCTCGTACCGATTCATCCCCTCGTCCTCAACGGTCGATTCCGCTCCGCCGACCCGCCCTCCGGGCACGGCTCCGCTTCATCGCTTCCGACCCAGGGTCACCGGCACCGCCGCCGGGTGGGTCACCGGCGGGAACGACTTCGGCCGCTTGCGGCCGTCGAGGTACGCCACGACCTGCCGGTGCAGCTTCTTGCCCAACATCGTGCGCAGCTCGACCGACATGGACTGGTACACGGCCTGCTTGCCGGTGAACGCCTCGGGGGCCTCGGTGCACCACCAGGCGAAGTCCTCGCCGCCCTCGCCCCAACCGTCACGCCCGAACTCGGTGAGGCGGGAGACGACCGTGCCGTCGTCCTGCTCGTCGTCGATGCGCCGGAGCGGGACCTGCCAGCAGACCTCGGGCTTGTACTCGCTGAAGTGACGACCGGTGTTGAGCGCGTGCAGGTGCAGCGCGCAGCCGGCGCCAGCCTCGAAGTCGGGCCGGTTGAGGAAGATGCAGGCGTCCTTCACGACGCGGGTCTTCCATTCCGGCTCGTCGCTCTTCTCACCCTTCTCGGGCGCGACCTTCGCGAAGATGCCCTTCTTGCGCCCGACCTTGGCGAACTGCCACTCGTCGGCGGAGAGCTCGCTGGCCGCCTTCACGACGTGATCACGGTCGGCCTTGTCGGAGAAGTGGGCGCCGTACGTGCAGCACCCGTGCACGAGCTCGGGGGTGGGTTCGGTCCAGATGCCCTGGCACCCGTGGCCGAAGATGCACTGCCAGTTCGAGAGCAGGAACGTCACGTCGATCTGCCAGGTGCGTCCTTCGTCGACCGGGTCGGCGAACGACACCCACTCACGCGCGGGACCGCTGCCGTTGGTTGCGTGCTTGCCCATGAGATCACGAGCGTACGCGACGGTGGTCGTAGTCTCGTGTCCATCAACGACACGCGCGCGCTCCTCGCCGACCTGCAGTCGGCACTCGGACCCGATCGCGCGCGCGCCGAACCGCTGGAGCTCGCGCTGTACGCACGCGACGCGGGCGTCGCCCGCGGCCAGGCCGCGGTCGTGTGCTTCCCCCGCGACGGCCGCGAGGTCGCCGAGGCGGTCCGGGTCGCGGCGCGCCACGACCGGCCCTTCGTGGCCCGGGGGAGCGGCACCGGTCTCGCCGGCGGCGCGACGCCGGTCGACGATCCGTTGGTGATCGTCACCACGCGACTCAACCGCGTGCTCGAGGTCGACGCCGACGAGCAGTTCGCCTGGGTGGAGCCGGGCGTGCTCAACCTGGACCTCAGCCGGGAGGTCGCGCACCTCGGCCTGCATTACGCGCCCGATCCGTCGTCGCAGCAGGCGTGCACGATCGGCGGCAACGTGGCCACCAACGCCGGCGGTCCGCACTGCCTGGCGTCGGGGGTCACCGCCACCCACGTGCTGGCGCTCGACGTCGTGCTGGCCGACGGTTCCGTCGCCCGGCTCGGCGGGCTCGAGCCCGACACGCCGGGCTTCGATCTGCGCGGCTGCTTCGTCGGGTCCGAGGGCACCATGGGCATCGCCACCCGGATCGCGGTGCGGCTCACCCGCAACCCGCCGGTCGTGCGCACGCTGCTGCTCGACTTCACGTCGATCGAGGACGCCGCCGCCGCGGTCAGCGGCATCATCGCCGCCGGGATCGTGCCCGCCGCGCTCGAGATGATGGACGCCGAGATCACGCGCGCGGTCGAGGACTACGTCGGCGCGGGCTACCCCCGTGACGCGGCCGCGGTGCTGCTGGTCGAGGTCGACGGCCTGGCCGGTGGTGTCGAGTACCAGGTCGACGCGGTCGGGAGGGTGGGGCGCGAGCACGGTGCCCGGACCGTCCGCGTCGCGGCCGACGAGGCCGAGCGCGCGCTGCTCTGGAAGGGCCGCAAGTCGGCGTTCGGCGCGATCGCCCGCATCGCGCCCGACTACTACCTCCACGACGCGGTCGTGCCGCGCACGAAGCTCGTCGACGTGTTGCGCCAGGTGTACGCCATCGCGCGACGAGCAGCGCCTCACCATGATGAACGTGTTCCACGCCGGCGACGGCAACCTGCATCCCCTGATCGTGTTCGACGCCCGCGAGCCCGGCATCTGGGAGCGGGTGCACCGTGCCGGCGACGAGATCCTCGCCGCGTGCGTCGCGGCCGGGGGCGTGCTCTCGGGCGAGCACGGCATCGGCTTGGAGAAGCGCGAGGCGATGCCGCTGATCTACAGCCCCGACGACCTCGACGCGCAGGCCCGCCTGCGGGACGCCTTCGACCCGTCAGGCCGGGCCAACCCCCGCAAGATCCTCCCGCGCGGGAGCCGGTGCGGCGAGCTGCAGCGGGTCCCCGAGGGGGCGTGGATCTGATGACCGCGGTCGCCGACGTCGAGGAGCTGTGCGCCGCAGTCGCCGGGGCGCAGGTCGTCGCACCCGTCGGCGGCCGCACCCACTGGGAGGTGGGTGGGCCCGCGCCCGCCGGCGACGACGTCACGTTCGTACGCGCGCCCTCCGGCATCGTCACCTACGACCCCGCCGACCTCACCGTCACCGTCGGCGCCGGCACCACGTGCGGCGAGCTCGCCGCGGTGTTGGACGCGGAACGGCAGGAGTGCGCGCTCGACCCCCGCGACCCCGACGCGACGATCGGTGGCCTCCTGGCCACGGGCCTGTCGGGTCACCGTCGCCTCCGCCACGGACCGTTGCGCGACCGCGTGCTCGAGGTCCGGTTCGTCACCGCCGACGGGCGCGTCGTGAAGGGTGGTGGGCCGACGGTGAAGAACGTCAGCGGCTTCGACCTCCCGCGCCTGCTCGTCGGGTCGCTGGGCACGATCGGTGTGGTGGTGCAGGTGACGCTGCGCTGCCAGCCGGTGGCCGACACGTCCCAGTGGTTGGTCACCGACGCCGACCCGTTCGGCGCGCGCCGCCGCCTGTTCCGGCCGTCGTGCCTGGCGTGGGACGGCACGCGCACCCACGTGCTGCTCGAGGGGGTGGCCGCCGACGTCGCGGCCGAGCGCGCGCTCATCGAGGGCGCCACCGGCGACGCCGACGCTCCCGGCTGGCCCGAGGGCGTGCACCGCGGTCGATGCTCGGTTCGCCCGTCGGCACTGGGGGCGTTGGCGCCCGCGCTCGACCGGGCCGGCGTGCGCTGGATCGCCGAGGTCGGGGTCGGCACCGTGCACGTGGCGGCCGACGACGAACCCGCGCTCGTGGCGGCGCGCACCGCGACCGTCGCGGCCGGCGGATGGATGCTGCGCGAGGCCGGCGCCCCCGGGCTCGACGGGTTCGGTGGCCTCGCTGCCCAACGCGAAGCTCGCGGCGCGCGTCGCGCGCCGCGTTCGATCCCGACGGCAAGCTCTCGCCCGGGCGGCTCCCACGCGAGGTCGGCGATGGCTGACGCGACGATGCCCCGACCGACGCGCGGCGTGCGGGCCGGCGTGCTCCCCGTCGACGAGGACGAGCTGGTCGCGTGCGTGGGCTGCGGGCTGTGCCTCCCGCACTGCCCGACGTACCGCGTCACCGGGTTCGAGCAGCTGTCGCCGCGCGGCCGAATCGCGGCCATGCGGGCGGTCGAATTCGACGGCGCGGCCCTCGACGACGCCTTCCGCCACACCATGGAGACCTGCGTGCAGTGCCGCGGCTGCGAAGCGGCCTGCCCGTCGACCGTGCCGTTCGGGCACCTCATCGAGGGCGCCAACCAGGCGCTGGCGTCGTCGGCGAGCTCGCGCCACGAGCCCGGCCGCGCGCCGGTCGCGTCGCGGCGTGGGTCGGCTTCACGGTCGTGCTCCCGCGGCACTGGCTCCTGCTCGCCGCCACGTGGCTCCTGGTGGTCGCGCAGCGGCTCCACCTCGTACCCCGCCGCTTCGGACTCCCCCGGGTGTCGGCGCGGTCGTTGCGCACGCCACTGGTGCCCGACCCCGCGCCCACCGACGCCTACCTGTTCCCCGGGTGCGTGATGGACGCGTGGCAACGCGACGTGCACCGGGCGGCGGCGACGGTCATGCGCGCCACCGGGGCGCGGGTCGGGCTGCCCGGCACGGGCGGTGACTGCTGCGGCGCGTTGCACACCCACGCCGGGCGTATCGGCCAGGCCCGTGCCCTGGCCCGCCGGGTCATCCGTTCGATGCCGGGCGACGCGCCGATCGTCGTCGACAGCGCCGGGTGCGGCGCGGCGATGAAGGACTACGGGCGGCTGCTCGGCACGCCGGCGGCGCATGCGTTCGCGGCCCGGGTGCGCGACTTCTCCGAGTGGGTCGCCGAGCAGGGACCGCTCGAGGTGCGCGACCTCGACGAGACGGTCGTCGTGCAGGATCCGTGCCACCTGCGGCACGTGCAGCGCGCGCAGGGCGCGGTGCGGACCGTGCTCGCGCCCGCGTACCGGTTGCGCGAGACCGCCGACGACGGACTCTGCTGTGGCGCCGGCGGTGCGTACTCGGTGCACGAGCCCGAGCTCGCGGGCGAGATCCGCGACCGCAAGGTCGCGGCGCTGCGCGCGGCCGCGGGTGACACACCGGGCCCGCTCGTCGTCGTCTCCGCCAACCCCGGCTGCGCGATGCACCTCGGGGCCGCCGGGCTCGACGTGCGCCATCCCGCCGAGCTGCTCGCCCGTGCCCTCGCCCTCACCCCGTCGACCCCGGAGCCCACTGATGCGTGACGCCGAACACCTCGTCGAGCGGTTGCAGTCGATCGAGGCCGACCTGCGCGATCTCGCCTACGACCGTCTGCGCGCCGCCGCCGAAGACGGCGACGCCGGTGCGCTGGCCGACGAGAAGAAGGTGCTGCAGGCCCGCCGGGCCATCGAGCGCGCAATCGTCGCCCTCGGCGGCGCGCCCGACCTCGACTGACGCGGCCCCATCGAGGAGTCAGCCCGGCATCATCTTCGCCATCCGCCGGGCCATCTCCTCCTCCGAGACGTCCTCGACGTGGCTGGCCACGCTCCAGCGGTGCCCGAAGGGGTCTTCGAACTGGCCCGACCGGTCGCCGTAGAACTGGTCCTCCATCTCGCGGGTGGCCGTGGCCCCCGAGGAGATCGCCTTGGCGAACACCGCGTCGGCGTCGGTCACGTACACGTGGATGGTGACCGGCGTGCCGCCGATCGACTTCGGGGACAGGAAGCCGTGGTCGGGGAACTCGTCGGCGATCATCACCATCCCGGCGCCGATCTCGAGCTCGGCGTGCCCGACGGTGTCGGGGGAGTCGCCGGGCATGCGCATCCGCTCGACCGCGTCGAACACCGAGACGTAGAAGTCGATCGCCGCGGCGGCGTCACGGCAGCACAGGTAGGGCGTGACCCTCGGGTAGCCCGCGGGGATCGGGTCGACGGACGGCATGGCGAGCTCCCTCGGTCGGAGGACGAACGTATGTTCGCTCAGCCTACCCCGACCGCGGTGGCCGCGCAAGGAAGGACCTCGTTCACTCCGCCCGTCCGTTGAGCCCGTCGAGCAGCATGCGCAGGCGCGCCCAGCCGTGGCGGTCGAAGCGGAACGCGATCCGCGCCAGGTCGACGTGGTCGTCGTCGGCGATCTCGTCGGGGGTCGCGTCGATCACCTCGATCTGGCCGCGCGTCACGATGTCGGCGAAGTCGCGGTTGAGGGCGGCGAGCGCGTCGGCGGAGGGCGCGTGCCGCATCCGCAGGACCAGCCGCCCCTTCACGAAGCGTTGCGAGTGGTAGTTGGCGTAGAAGCCGAGGATCTCGTCGACGACGCTCTCGACGCTGTCGGTCACGTAGTAGAGGTGGCGGTCCTCGGCCGACACGTAGCGCGTGCGTTCGAGCTCCTCGGCCACGAAATCCACCCACCGCTGCCAGTAGGTGCCTCCCGGGACGTCGAGCATGATCACCGGTGCCGGCTGCGCCTTGCCCGTCTGCAGCAGGGTGAGCAGCTCGAACGCCTCGTCGAGGGTGCCGTAGCCGCCGGGGAGGAGCACGAACGCGTCGGACTCCTTGATGAACTCGAGCTTGCGGGTGAAGAAGTAGCGGAAGTTGATGAGCTTGGGATCGTCGGCGATGAACTGGCTGGTGGTGGTCTCGAACGGCAGCTCGATGCTCACGCCGAACGCGTTCTCGGCGCCGGCGCCCTCGATGCCCGCCTCCATGATCCCGGGGCCGGCGCCGGTGACGACCATCCATTCGAGCGCGGCCATCGCCGACGCGAGATCGCGCGGTCTGCAGGTAGAGCGGATCCTCCGGCTGGGTGCGCGCCGAGCCGAAGATCGCGACCTTGCGGGCGGCGCGGTACGGCGCGAACACGGAGAACGCGTGGCGCATCTCCCTGAGCGCGGCGTTGGCGATCTTGAGGTCACCGCGGTCGGCGCCGTCGGTGGCGAGTCGCAACGCCGACGCCACCAGCTCGAAGATCAGATCGGCGTCGGCGGGATCGGCGACCCGCTCGACCAGCGCGGCGACCTCGTCGTCGAGCGCGGCGTCACCGGTGCGGTAGCGGGGGAGCTTCATCGCCTCGCGTCCTCAGGGATCGAGCAGGGACCCGGCCAGCGCGGCCAGCGACGCCTCGGGCCGGGCGCCGAGGTGGCTGATGACCTCGGCGGCGGCGAGGGCACCGAGGCGCGCCGCGACCCCGAGGTGGTACCCGTGGGTGAGCCCGTAGAGGAACCCGGCGGCGAACTGGTCGCCGGCGCCGGTGGTGTCGACGACGTCGGCCACCGGGTGGGCGTCGACCACGTGCACCTCGTCGCGCGCGACGATCACGGCGCCCTTCTCGCTACGGGTGAGCGCGGCGATCTCGCAGTGGTGCTGCACGCGCTGGAGCGCGTCGTCGAAGTCGTCGACCTCGTAGAGCGACGTGATCTCGGCCTCGTTGGCGAAGAGCACGTCGACCTCGGACTCGACCAGCTCGAGGAACTCGTCGCGGTGACGGTCGACGCAGAACGCGTCGGACAACGTGAACGCGACGCGGTTGCCGGCGTCGTGGGCGGTGCGGGCGGCGAGACGGTACGCGGCTTTGGCGTCGGGCTCGTCCCAGAGGTAGCCCTCGAGGTAGAGGACCTGGGCGGCGGCCACGAGCTCGTGGTCGACGTCGGCCGGGCCGAGCTGCGCCGACGCTCCCAGGTAGGTGTTCATGGTGCGCTGCGCGTCGGGGGTGACCACGATCAGGGAGCGGCCACTCGGCTCGCCGCCCGCCGCGGGCTTGGCCCGGAAGTCGACCCCGGCGGCACGGATATCATGAGCGAAGACCGCCCCGAGCTCGTCGTCGGCGACGCGGCCGACGAACGCTGCCGCGCCCGCCGAACGACGTGACCCCGACCAGCGTGTTGGCCGCCGACCCACCGGAGATCTCGACCGCCGGGCCCATCGCCGCGTACAGCACTTCCGCCCGCTCGGTGTCGATCAGGGTCATCGCCCCGGGGGTGAGGTCCTGGGCGACGACGAACTCGTGGGTCTCGTGGCTGAGCACGTCGACCAGCGCGTTCCCGATGCCGACGACGTCGAGTCGCTCGCTCACGACGACGTGCTGCTCCGTACGCCGCCCAGCGTGACCGGCACCGACGCCGCGATCCGGTCGGCTTCGAGCGTTTCCGGCGGCGGCCGGAGTCGCCGACCCTCGGTGTGCGTGCGGCCGTACAGCGTGGTGCGCTGCTCGAGCGGGCGTCCGAGCGGCGCGACGATGGCGCGCAGCTCCGACTCGTCGAGCTCCTGGCCGTGGCTGGCGCCGGCGGCGCGCGAGATGTTCTCGTCCATGAGGGTGCCACCGAGGTCGTTGCACCCCGCCTGCAACGCCTGGCGCGCACCGGTGACGCCGGTCTTCACCCACGAGACCTGCACGTTGTCGATCCAACCGCGGTAGGCGATGCGCCCGACCGCGTGCATGAGCAGCACCTCGCGCATGGTCGGGCCCTTGCGGGCCTTCCGCTGCAGGAAGATCGGCGTGGCCATGTGCACGAAGGGCAGCGGCACGAACTCGGTGAACCCGCCCGTCTCCTGCTGCAACGTGCGCGTGCGCACGAGGTGGCGGGCGACGTGCTCGGGCCGCTCGACGTGACCGAACATGATGGTGACGTTCGAGCGCAGGCCGACGGAGTGCGCGGTGCGGTGGGCGTCGAGCCACTCGTCGGTGTCGATCTTGTCGGGGCAGATGACCGCCCGCACCTCGTCGTCGAGGATCTCGGCCGCGGTGCCGGGCAACGTGGCCAGGCCGGCCTCCTTGGCGAGCACGAGGTAGTCGCGCAGGGGCATCCCGAGCCGGCGGGCACCCTCGGTGACCTCGAGCGCGGTGAAGCCGTGCACGTGGATCTGCGGCGCGACCTCCTTCACCGCCCGCGCCACCGACAGGTAGTAGTCGCCGTCGAAGTCGGGATGGATGCCGCCCTGCAGGCACACCTCGGTGGCGCCGCAGTCGACCGCCTCGACGACGCGGCGCTGGATCTCCTCGTGGTCGAGGAGGTACGGGTTGCCGCGCAGGTTCAGCGACAGCGGGCCCTTGGAGAACGCGCAGAACCTGCACTTGAACGTGCAGACGTTCGTGTAGTTGATGTTGCGGTTGCGCACGAACGTGACGGCGTCGCCGACGGTGTCGATGCGGAGCTGATCGGCGACCGCGGTCACCTCGAAGAGATCGGGACCGCGCGCGCCGAGCAGCGTGACGATCTCGTCGACGCCGACCTCCTCACCCGCGAGCACGCCGTCGAGCACCTCACCCACGGGCGTGCGGGCGCGCGCCGTCCACCCCGGCGGGACCGGCGCGGGCAGCACGGCCGGCGGCGGGGTGTCACCGCCCGCGGCCCACGCGTCGTCGCGCGCGAGACCTTCGAGATCGGAGGCGCACCGCACCGCGAAGCGCACGTCGTCGTGCAGCCACTCGTCGCCGTGACGCACGTACTCGGGATAGACCGTGAGGCGCGGTGCGAGTGTCTTCCCGGCGGCTTCGGTCGCGGCGCGCAGCACGTCGAGCCCGGGCCACGGGCGCTCGGGGTTCACGTGGTCGGGGGTGACGGGCGAGACGCCGCCCCAGTCGTCGATACCCGCGGCGACCAGCGCGGCGAGGTCGTCCGCATCCGACAGGTTCGGCGGCGCCTGCACGTGCATCGACGGGTCGAGCACGACCCGGGCGGCGGCGATGGTCCAGAGGAACTCGTCGGGATCGCACGCGGGCGCGTGCCACATCGAGGTGCCCGGCTTGGGCAGGAAGTTCTGGACGATCACCTCCTGCACGTGACCGTGGCGGGCGTGCGAGGTCGCGATGGCGACGAGGGCGTCGAGCCGCTCGCGGCGGGTCTCGCCGATGCCGACGAGGATGCCGGTGGTGAAGGGCACCCGGGCCCGCCCGGCGGCGTCGAGGGTGGCGAGGCGGCGCTCCGGGGTCTTGTCGGGGGCGCCGGCGTGCGGACCCCCGGGCTCGGCCAACCGGGCGGCCAGGGTCTCGATCATCATCCCCTGCGACGGCGACACCGCACGCAGGCGCAGCAGCTCGGCCTCGGTGAGCGCACCGGCGTTGGCGTGGGGGAGCAGGCCGGTCTCGGCCAGCACCGCCGCGCCCGCCGCCACCAGGTAGTCGACGGTGGACGTGTACCCGCGTGCCGCCAGCCAGGCCGCGGCGTCGGGATAGCGCGCCTCGGGCGCCTCGCCCAGGGTGAACAGCGCCTCGTGGCAGCCGAGGGCGGCGCCGCGGCGGGCGATCGCCAGCACCTCGTCGATCTCGAGGTAGGGCGACACGAGGTGCGCGGGCGGCTTGGCGAACGTGCAGTACCCGCACGTGTCGCGGCACAGCATCGTGAGCGGGATGAACACCTTCGGCGAGAAGGTGATGCGCGCGCCGTGCGCAGCGTCGCGCCGGGCCGCCGCCTGCGCCATGAGCTCCGCGAGCGGTGCATCGAGGAGCGCCTCGACGTCGGCGGGCAGGTCGACGATCGGGTCGACGGCGGCGGCCATGTGCGGGAGGCTACCCGCCACGCGGCGGGACGCGACCGGGATCAGAACGACAGCGGGCGGGTGACGTGCTCGATGCCCTCGCCCCCCGACGCCCGGGCCCCCCAGCCTCCGTCGTACGCGGCGTCGGTGATCTCACGCCGGTGGGTGATGAGCCACTTCCCGTCGACCGGCGCGAACTCGTCGAGGTACCGCCCCCAGTGGTCGAGGCCGTGCACGGTCAGGAACAGGTAGTACGACCGCGCCTTCGCCCGCGTCTCGCTGAGCACGTCGATCTGGGTCGTCGCGGTGTAGTGACGGATGAACGGAACCCGCCCCCGCGCGATCCACTCCTCGGTCGGGGTGAGCACCACCGACTCGCTGGTCGTCTCGGCGGGATCGGTGCGACCGCGCACGACGACCGACAACATGAACGCGTGGATCGCGTCGCGGCCTTCGTAGCGCCCGTTGCCCGTCTCCATGATGCCGTCGGGCGCGAAGACGCTGACCATCTCGTCGATGCGGCCGCTGTCGCCGTTGGCGTTGTAGCGGGCGATGCAGTCGCGGATGCTCTCGCGCGCGACCAGTTCCCACAGTTCCATCGCAGGTCCTCCGTTGTCCGGTGCCGGTTTCAGGCGTGCGCCGCGGGATCGACGAGCCAGACCACGCGCGCGGCGTCGACGCGGGTCGCGGGGAGATCGTCGCCGGCGCGGACGCGGGCGAACGCGTCGCGCTTGTCGTCGCCCGCGACCGTGAACACCACGAGCGGGCTGCGGGCGAGCGCGGGATACGTGAACGTGAGGCGCGGGTGCGGATGGAGATCGTCGCCGTTGGCGACGACGAAGCGGTCGTCGACGGTGAGCGCCGCCGAACCCGGGAAGAGCGAGGCGGTGTGGCCGTCGGGACCGAGCCCGAGGTGCACGAGGTCGATGGGCGGCGCGGCGGCGACTGCGGCGTCGTAGGCGGTGGCGGCGGCGTCGATGGTGGCGCCGGCGCCGCGCATCGAGTGGATCGCGCCGGGGTGCACCGTGTCGAGGAGCACGGCGCGGGTCATGCCCTCGTTGGACTCCGGGTCGTCGATCGGGAGCCACCGCTCGTCGCCGTACCAGACGTCGATCATGGACCAATCGAGCGTGACGCCGGCCAGCGCCGCGTAGCTGCGCCGCGCCGTGCTGCCACCCGACAGTGCGATCGACGTCGGGCGACTCCGCGGCGACGAGCGCGGCGAACGCGGCAGGGACGTCGTCGACCACCCGGATCTCACCGTGCACGCGGTCATGATACGGAGATGGAGCGCGACACGGTTGCGGTGTACGAGGCGCGGGCCGAGGAGTGGCGTGACCGTCGTCGCCCGCGGTTCCTCGACCAGGTCCGGGCGCTCGCGGCGGCCACGCCGGCGGGGGCGGTGAGCGTCGATCTCGGCTGCGGCGCCGGCCTCCACCTCCCGTACCTGGCGAAGCCGGTCGTGGCGCTCGACGCCGCCCGTGCGATGGTGCGCCTCGCCCGCGAAGCCGCGCCCGACGCGTGGCCGGTGCAGGCCGACCTCGAGGCGCTGCCGTTCCGGTACCAGGCACTCGGCGCGGGTTGGGCGCGCGCCAGCTACCTCCACGTCCCGAACGACCGGCTGCCCGCGGCGTTGGCCGACCTGCACCACGCGTCGGCGGTCGACGCGCCCGTGCATCTCGTGCTGCGGGCGGGGGACACCAGCGGCGTGCTCCCCGATGACGACTTCCCGGGCCGGTGGTTCTCGGCGTGGACCGCCGCCGCGCTGGCCGACGTCCTGGTCGGCGCGGGGTTCACCGTGGGCGCGTGCGCGGTCGACCTTGACGAACCGTTCTGGCTCGAGGCCGACGCCATCCGCGCCCGTTCCCTGCCCGACACCGTCGGGCCGGGCATGCGCCTGCTGGTGTGCGGTCTGAACCCGTCGCTCCGGGCGGCCGACGCGGGCGTCGGCTTCGTCACGCCGGGCAACCGGTTCTGGCCCGCCGCCCTCGCGGCCGGGCTCGTGACACGCGATCGCGATCCCGCGTCACGCGCTCCACGCGCACGGGATCGGCATGACCGACGTGGTCAAGCGGGCGACGCCCCGGGCCGACGAGCTGACGCGCGACGAGTACCGCACCGGCCTCGCGCGCGTCGAGCGAATGGTGCGCTGGCTCCAACCGGGCGCGGTGTGCTTCGTCGGGCTCGCGGGCTGGCGCGCCGCGGTCGACCGGAAGGCGGTGCCCGGCGTCCAGGGCGACGGCATCGGCGGTCGCCCCGTGTACGTGATGCCGAGTACGAGCGGACTGAACGCGCGCGTCCCACCCGCCGAGCTCGCTGACCACCTCCGCGCCGCGGCAGCACTCGCCCAACGTGTTGGCCTTACCAGTGCGCCGTAGTGGCGCACGAACGACGCCAAAACGAAAGCGGGATCAGCCGGTGACTTCGGCGCGTCGCTTCTCGATGGTGCCGAACGCGTCGGTGAACGACGCCGCGAACGAGTCGACGCCCTCGCGTTCGAGCGTGTCGGTCACGTCGTCGATGTCGACGCCCGAGGTGGCGAGGTCGGCCATCACCTGGTGCGCGCCGGCGACGTCCTCGGTCACCGTGTTCGGTCGCTGGTGGCCCTCGCCGCGCTGCAGGGCCTCGATCGACGCCGGCGCCAGGGTGTTGACGGTGTCGGGGCCGATGAGCTCGTCGACGTAGAGCGTCGACGAGTACGCCGGGTTCTTGGTCGACGTCGACGCCCAGAGGGGTCGTTGCAGGCGCGCGCCTTTGGCCGCCAGCGCGTCCCACCGGGCGCCGGAGAAGCGATCGCGGAACACCTCGTAAGCGAGCTTGGCGTTCGCCACCGCTGCCGTGCCGCGCAGCGGGCTCCCCTCGGGGAGGCGCCGGTCGGTCTCGGTGTCGACCCGGCTGACGAAGAACGACGCCACCGACGCCACGGTCGACGGGTCACCGCCGCTCGCGACCAGCCGCTCGAGGCCGGTGAGGTACGCCTCGATCACCTCGGCGTGGCGGTCGAGCGAGAAGATCAGGGTGACGTTGACGGTGATGCCCGCGGCGATGGTCTCCTCGATGGCGGGGATGCCCTCGAGCGTCGCCGGGATCTTGATCATCACGTTGGGCCGGTTCACCCGCGAATGCAGCGACTGCGCCGCGGCGATGGTGCCGTCGGTGTCGTGGGCGAGCGTGGGGGCCACCTCGACCGACACGAAGCCGTCGCCACCCTGGTGGGCGTCGAACACCGGGCGCAGCACGTCGGTGGCGGCGACGATGTCGTCGAGCACGACGCTCCAGTAGGTGTCCTCGATCGACAGTCCATCCTTCGCGCACTGCGCCAGCGCCTCGTCGTAGCCGTCGCCGGCGCCGATCGCCTTGTCGAGGATGGTCGGGTTCGACGTGACGCCGCGGATGCCGTCGACCTCGACGAGCTTCGCCAGGCCACCGCCGGTCAGCAACGGGCGGGCGAGGTTGTCGTACCACGGGCTCTGCCCGAAGTCGTTGAGGCGGGCGATCGCACTCTGACTGCTCACGCGGTTGCTCCGTTCTCGACCAGCGCGCGTGCGCGCGCCGCCACGTGCTCGGGGGTGAAGCCGAAGTTCGCCAGCGCCACCGGACCGGGGGCCGACGCACCGAAGTGGTCGATCCCCACGACGTCGTCGGCGTACCGCTCCCATCCGAAGGTTGCGCCCGCTTCGACCGCGAGCGTCGGCACATCGGCCGGCAAGACCCGCTCGCGGTAGTCGTCGGGCTGCTCGGCGAACAGGTCCCACGACGGCATCGACACCACCCGCACGGACAAGCCGTCGAGGAGGTCGAGCGCATCGACGCACAACGACACCTCGGAGCCGGTGGCGAGGAGCACGAGGTCGAGGCCGTCGACCTCCTCGTCGACGAGGGTGTACGCGCCGCGCGGCACCCCGGTCGGCGCCCGGTCGGCGGTGGCGCCGAGCACCGGCAGCTTCTGGCGGGTGAGCACGAGCGCGGTCGGCCCGGTGCCGTCCACGTGCACCCGCCAGGCCTGGCTGGTCTCGTTCGCATCGGCCGGACGGATGACCCGCAAGCCGGGCATCGCCCGGATCGACGCCAGCTGCTCGATCGGCTGGTGGGTGGGACCGTCCTCGCCCAGACCCACGGAGTCGTGGGTCCACACGAAGAGCGTCTTGTAGCCCGACAACGCGGCGAGGCGCACCGCGCCGCGCATGTAGTCGCTGAACACGAAGAAGGTGCCGCCGGCGGGCATGAGCGAGCTCACCGCCATGCCGTTCATCACCGAGCCCATGCCGTGCTCGCGGATGCCGTAGTGCAGCTGGCGGCCACCGAACTGGTGGGTGGCGATGGTGCCGCCCTGCTCGAGCTCCAGCCGGTGTTCTCGGTGAGGTCGGCGCCGCCGGCCACCACCCCGGGGACGACGTCGAGCACCGCATTGACGATCGCGGTGCACGCCTGCCGGGTGGCGAGCTCCTCGCCTTCCTTCCAGACCGGGAGCTCCGATTCCCACCCGGCCAACCCGCGCTGCTCGTGGCACGCGTCGAGCTGCGCGGCCATGGTCGGCTCCGAGTCACGGAACGCGGCCCGGCGCCGCTCCCAGTCCTCGCGGGCGGGGCGCCCGCGCGAGCCGGCGGCCCGGTAGTACTCCACGACGTCGTCGGGGGCGTAGAAGTCTTCCGGCGGGAGCCCGAGGATCTCCTTGACCGCGGCGATCTCGTCGGTGCCGAGCGGGTTGCCGTGCGCCTTGGCCGTGTCGGTGAACTTGGGTGACGGGTAGCCGATGTGGCTGCGCAGCACGATCAGGCTCGGGCGCGACGTCTCGGCCATGCCCGCGCGCAGGCCCGCCTCCATCGCGTCGAGGTCGTTGGCGACCTCACCCAGCTGCACGACGTGCCAGCCGTAACCCTCGAAGCGCTTCGGCACGTCGTCGCTGTACGCGAGCTCGGTCGGGCCGTCGATGGTGATGTGGTTGTCGTCGTAGACGTAGACGAGGCGCCCGAGGCCGAGGTGCCCGGCGATCGACGCCGCCTCGTGGCTGACACCCTCCTCGAGGTCGCCGTCGCCGCAGAACACGAAGGTGTGGTGGTCGACGACCTCTTCGCCGAACCGGGCTCGCAGGTTGGCCTCGGCCAGGCCGATGCCGACGCCGTTGGCGAAGCCCTGGCCGAGCGGGCCGGTCGTGACCTCGATGCCCGCCGCGTGGCGGTACTCAGGGTGACCGGCGGTCTTCGCGCCCCACTGGCGGAAGTCGCGCAGGTCGTCGAGGGTGAGGCCGAACCCGGTGAGGTAGAGCAGCGAGTACAGCAGCATCGACGCGTGCCCGTTCGACAGTACGAAGCGGTCGCGGTCGGGCCAGTCGGGCGCTCCGGCGTCGTACTTCATCACCCGGGTCCAGAGGACGTGGGCGAGCGGCGCCAGCGCCATCGGCGTGCCGGGGTGCCCGGAGTTCGCCTTCTGCACCGCGTCCATCGACAGCCCGCGGATCACGTCGATCCCGCGCTGCTCGATGCCCTGCTCGATGTCGATCGTCGCCATTGCGCCCCTTCTCGCCGTGCTCTTCCGAACGCGTTCCGCCACACCGCCGCGTGCTGCGCCAGCCTACGGCGTCGGCGTGAGGCACTCCGCGAGGAAGGCCGAGAGCGGCGGGGTGACGATCGCGTCGCCGGGCCGGCCGATCTCCGCGTTCACCTGCGCATGGGAGAGTGAGCCGGCGTCGACCACCGTCGTCGCGACCCCGGCGTCCCGTAGTCGGGTGGCGAACGCCTCGGCCGCGCGTCGACGTCGCAGGGTGCCCCGCTCGACGACCAGGAAGTCGGGGGTGTCCTTCCCGGGCGCGACGTGCGTGAGTGGCGACGCCTCGGACCACGTCGCGGGGTCGTCGCCGAACGCAGCGCGGTAGATCGGGTTCCCGGTGGACGCGGTCGTGGCGACGTCGTAACCCTCCGTGTCGAGCGACCCCGCGGACCGGAGCGCGTCGAGCCCGAGCCCGTGGGTCGCGAGGTACCGCTCGTCGGTCGCCACGCTCGCCACGATCTGAGCACCGGCCGAGTGCCCGAGCAGCGCCACCCGGTCGGGATCCCCGCCGTACCCGGCGATGTGGTCGTGGATCCACGCGACCGCGGTCGCGACGTCCTCGTTGTGAGTCGGGTACCGCACCGGCGGCGTCGCCGACGGGTCGCTGAGGCGGTAGTTCACGCTCACGACCGTGTACCCGGCCTCACGCCACCGCCGCACCTTGTCGGTCATCTGGTTGGCCTTGTCGCCGGCGCGCCACCCGCCGCCGTGCACCCACACCACGACCGGCGCCGGACACCCGTGGGTCGCGGGATACACGTCGAGGCTCAGCAGGTTCGGATCGACGCCGGCCGCCGAGGCGTAGGCGAGATCCCTGGTCACCCCCGCGCGGGCGGGGCAGGTCGACGCCAGGGTCGGCGACACCGTCACGCGGCCGTCACCGCCGCCGCCGCACGCGCCGACGAGCGCCGCCACCGTCAGCACGACCGCAACGAGGGCGAGTCGCGGCGTCGGGATCATGACCACAGTGCAGCGCGGGTTCGTGATGCCCGTGTGATCGGCGCCTCAGAAGACGGCGAGGCTGGCGGTGAACCCGTGGAGCGCGTTGCGTCGACCGACCGGACCGATCTCGCCGGCGCAGAACCCACCCGCGGTCGGCAGCGGCCCGAGCAGCTGGTCGACGACGCCGGCGTCGTGGTCGGGGACGCCGAAGAGCCGCTGGCCCCGGCCGTTGCACGTGAACAGCAGCGCGGCGGCCGCGTCGACCCCGGTCAACATCTCGTGCAGGTCCTCGTCGGCCGCGGCGGCGTCGCGCACGTGGAACTGCACGGTCTGGCCCACCACGACGTCGTCACCGACCACGATGGCGCCGGATGCGGCGTCGCCCCCGAGCACGTTGCGCACGAGGAAGTCGCCGCGCCCGAAGTCGGCCTGGTGCTCGTCGACCACGATCCCGAGGTGCAGGCCCGCCCGCATGAGCATGCGGTCCTCCTCCGACGCTTCGGACGCGCAGTCCTGCACGCGCTCGATCGCGGCGCGGCCGGCGAGCTCCTCGATGCGGTTGCCCTCCGCACGGGTCACGACGTAGGGCTGCCCGACCGGTCGGCACCCCTGCGAGACGACCGTCCGCACCGCGATCCCCTCGAGGAAGACGCCGACCGAGCCGGTCGTGGTGACGCGGTCGTCGAGCACGAGCCGGTTCCCACCCGGCCCGCGCGCCGCCGAGGCCGCGCCGCCCACCACTTGCAGCCGGCCGCCGTCGTCGGCGGGATCGTCGTTGACGCGGTGGAGGAAGCCGTCGACGGGGAAGCTGAACGGATCGGCCAGCAGCAGGAGCGTCGACGGTTGCGACGGCACGCGCTCGGGCCACCCGGTGATGGTCGCGCCGTCGGGGGTCCGCTCGACGCCGAGTGCGACCGGCGTGAGCTGCGCGTCGGGGAGCGACGCCGCGAACACCGACAACGCCGGGCCGTCCTCGACCTCGCGCGCACCACCGACGACCGCGACCGTGCTCATCCCGAGCATCACCTGAGGTTCGAGCAGGTTGCGCAACGTGAACGCGAGGTCGTCCATCGTGCCGACGAAGTGGGGAGACGCGAAGCACACGACCAGATCGGGATCGTCGCCACCGAAGCGCTCCATGACCTCGCCGGCGACCTCACCGACCGCGTGCGCGGCGACGGGGTGCTCCGAGAGCGCGGCCGCGAATCGGGGCTCGGTCATCGCTCGAACTCTACGGGCGGTGTCGATCAGCCCAGCGTGTAGGGCAAGTCGGGCGCCCTGGCCGCGGGGAACGCGACGATCGCGCAGCGACAGGATCCGCTCTTCGCCACCTTGACGTTCAGCGCGGCCATGCGTGCCAGCATCTCGCGGCTCAGCCCGGGAATCGGCGCTTTGTCGAGCTCGGCGCCGAGGAGCACTTCGACAAACACGTTGTCGAGCGCCGGCAAGAGGTCGTCGCGCCCGGCGGCGGTGAGCGCGGCGGCGGCGTCCCGCTGGAGCCGCTGCAGCTCGCGTTCCTCGGCCGGCCGGAGCGGCGTGGAGGACGCGACCAACCGCGCACCGGGTTCTTGGGGGAGCAGACTGCGGAAGCGGCCGTCCTCCGACACGTACCAGACCTCGTCGACCTCGTCCTGGCGTGCCGTGCGGTGGTCGCCGAAGTGGTAGCCGTACTTCTCGTCGACCTTCACCGGCGCGTCGTCGCGGTCGAGCGCGTCGATGAGCCCCTGGTCGAACCCGCCGGCGGTGCTCCCCAGCGCGCGGACGAGCACCGGCCCCCGAGGGTCGCCGTGCGCGCGCACCTGGTCCATCATCGACTCGCTCGCCGCCTCGATCGTGGTCACGCGGTCGGGCCAGGCAAGCACGTGACCGGCCTGGAACCCGAAGGTCACCGCGATCACCCCGACGAGCACCGCGGCACCGGCGCGCGCCGCGGTCGGCTGCTCGGGGATCCGCAGCGCATTCGCCACCGCCCAGCTGCTCGCGGCGACGACGAACACCGCGATCGAGATCCGCCAGTAGAAGAGGAACGAGTCGGGGTCGATCGCGATCCTCGACAATGCGAGCAGCGCGGCCACCGCGGCGACCGTGGCGAGCTCCACGAGGCGCCGGTCGGCGCGACGGCCGCTGCGCCGGGCGGCGACGAACCCGACCCCGAGGAGGAGCGCGGGCACGATCAGCCAGACCGTGCTCGCCCCCTGCGCGGTCACCGATCCGAACTGCACCTTGGTGTCGCCACCCAGCCAGGGCGGCACCACCGCGAATTGCTCCGCGAACAGACGGGCGCCCCGGCGCAGGCCCAGCACGGAGTCGCCGGACCGGAAGAAGTTCCACATCGCGGTGAGGTTCCCGTTGCGCCCGGTGAGCTGCTGCACGACGGGCGCGGCCCACAGGACCACCGAGACGCCGGCGATCCACGCCAGTACGTGGGGCCACTGCGGCCCGTCGGTGAACCTGCGGCGGTCCACCACCGCGACGACGACCCCCCACGCGAGCGCGGCGAGCACGAGGGGCACGTACCCGACGTGCGCCTGCACCACGAAGGTGCCGGCGACCACCGCGCCGAGTGCCTGCCACCGGTCGCCCGTCGCGAAGGCCCACACCTCGAGCAGGAAGAACACGAAGAACGGGAACGCGGCGAAGGGGTTCCACGGCTCGAGGAACCCGTGACCCGGAGCGAGGCCCGTGTAGGCGAGGCCGAGCGCGGCGAGCATCACGAGCGTGAACGCGGTGCTGCCCCGCCGGAACGAGATCCACGCCACCGCGACGATCCCGACCCCCTGGAGCAGCGCCGAGCCGATGAGCGTCGCCCACGGCGCGCCGCCGGCCAACGCGTTGAACGGGGCGAGGACCCAGAAGAGCATCGGGCCGGGATGGTTGAAGCCCCGGCTGTACGCGCCGACCAGTGGCGGGTTCGCGCTGAACACGTCGCGGACGAACAGGTCGATGGTCGCCCGGTCATTGACCGGGAAGTAGTTCCTCCCGGTGCGGGTCACGAGCACCGCTACGACCGGCAGCAGTGCCACGACCGTGACCACGACGGGGGTCACCCATCGACGCCCACTCGCGGACGCCGCCGGCCCAGGCGGAACAGCGATCTCCATCGCTCAGGCGGCGTGATCGCGCCACAGCTGGACCCGGAGCCGTCCGAGACCCCACACCGTGCGCGGAACCCGCCGGGCGATGGGCGTGCGCGACGGGCGTCGTTCCGCCACCGTCACCGGCACCTCGGTGACGTCGAGCCCGGCGCGGTCGGCACGGAGCACCAGCTCGGTGTCGAACAGGTCGGTACCGTTGCGGCACCGGCGGACGATCGGCTCGACCGTCGTCCGGCGCATCGCCTTCATCCCGTGGGTATCGGACACCCGGAGGCCGAACCCCACCCGCAGCACCGACGAGAAGCCGGCGGTGATCGCGCGCCGCGGCCAGGGGCGGGTGTCGTGCGTGCCGGGTGCCCGCTTCGAGCCCACGACGATAGCGGGGCCGTCGGGCACGGTGAGGGCCGGGAGCACGCGGTCGATGAACGCAGGGTCGTAGTAGTCGACGTCGAACACCACGACCACGGTCCCCGTCGCTGCGAGGATCCCGGCGCGCATCGCCTCGCCGTAGTCAGCCTCTGGCCGGGTGAGCACCGACACGGTCGGGTCGTCGGACGCGAAGGCCCGGGCGTCGGCGAGGGTCGAGTCGGTCGAGCCGTTCTCGACCACCAGCAACTCGAAGGTCAGGTCACGCTCCCGGAGCGCGACGACGAGCTCTTTCAGCGTCTGGTCGATCAACCCCGACTCGTTGTGGGCCGGCATGACCACGGACACTTCGGGCGCGTCGGGACGCGCCGGAAGTGTCGGGGACATGACGGTAGGCTACCGACCCTTCCATGGACCTTCTGACGCAGCACGCAGGCGCGAACGGCGCCAAGGCGGCGGTGATCGTCGACGCCGCGGGCGGCGGCCGGCCGTCGGCGACGTCGTACGCGGCGCTCGAGGTCGTCGCCAACCAGCTCGCGCACGCGTTGCTCGCGCTGGGTGCCACCCGCGGCGATCGCATCGCGTGGTGCGGGCCCAACTCGCTCGAGGTCATCGCGACGCTGCACGCGAGCCGCAAGATCGGCCTCACGTCGGTCCCCGTGTCGTACCGGTTCAACGCCGCCGAGATGCAGTACGTGATCGACAACTCCGACGCCACCATCGTGCTGGTCGACGCCGAGCAGGCGCCGGTGGTCGCGTCGGTGCGCGAGCAGCTCCCGAAGGTGCGCAACGTCCTGGTGTTCGGCGGCGACGCACCCGCGGGTTGTGTCGCGTGGGACGAGCTCGTCGCCGCGCAACAGGACACGCCCCCCGTGGAGGCCGACCCGGATGCCGGTGCCGCGGGCGCCACGATGATCTACACGTCGGGTACCACAGGCAAGCCGAAGGGTGCGCTCCGCACCGTGACCGACCCGGGAGCCGTCGGCGCGATGCTCGCCGCGCTCGACCTCCTGCAGCCCGACTCCGTGCACATCACCACGGGCCCGCTGTACCACTCCGGCCCGCTGTCGTTCGCGTTGTTCGCCCACGTGCTCGGCGGGACGGTCGTGGTGCTGCGCAAGTTCGATCCGGTCGCGTGGTTGCGGCTGGTCAAGGAACACCGCGTCACCGACACGTTCAGCGCGCCGACGCAATTGAAGCGCATCGTCGCCCTCCCGCCGGGTGAGCTGGCGCGCGCCGACCTGTCGTCGATGCGCACGCTGATCGCCAACGCCGCACCAGTGCCGTACGCGTTGAAGCAGGAGCTCATCGCGAAGCTGGGCGACGGCTTCCTCTACGAGGTCTACGGGTCCACGGAGCTGGGTGTGGTCACGGTGCTGCCGCCGGCCGACCAGCTGCGCAAGCCCGGTTCGTGTGGCACCACGTACGGGCCCATCGAGGTGCGCATCGTGCGCGACGACGGCAACGAAGCGCCGCTGGGCGAGCCGGGCGAGTTGTTCATCCGCACCACGTTGGAGATGGACGGCTACCACCAGACCGACGAACGTCTCGCCGAGCACGGCAGCGACTGGAAGTCGGTGGGCGACGTCGCCTACCTCGACGACGACGGCTACCTCTTCATCTGCGACCGCAAGAAGGACATGATCATCTCGGGCGGGGTCAACATCTACCCGGCGGAGATCGAAGCGGTGATCCACGAGCACCCGGCGATCCTCGACGTCGCGGTGTTCGGCATCCCCGACGACGAGTGGGGCGAGCGCGTGCACGCGATCGTGCAACCGCGCGTCGACGCGACGCTCGATCTCGACGAGCTCCGCGCGTTCGTGGAGGAGCGGGTCGGCGGGTACAAGCGCCCGCGCGACTACGAGGTGCGCGACGAGCTGCCCCGTACCGATTCAGGGAAGTTGCTGAAGCGGGTGCTGCGCGACGAGTTCTGGTCCGGTCGCGAGACCGCCGTTTGATGCCTTCGACGCTCTCCGAGCTCGATTCCATCCGGATGGTGGCCCGCTACGGCGTCCCCGTCGTCGACGAGCGCCGGGTCGACGACGCCGAGTCCGCGGTCAGAATCGCCGACGAGCTCGGGTACCCGGTGGTGGTCAAGCTGCACGGCGACGGTCTCGCCCACAAGACCGAGCGCGGCCTGGTGAAGCTCGGTCTCGCCGACGCGGCGGCGGTGCGGACCGCGGCCGACGAGCTGCTCGCCGCCGCGACTCCCGACGACGGTGCGGTCGGTCTCCTCGTCGCACCCATGATCACCGGTACACGCGAGCTCATCGCCGGCGTGCACGCCGACGCGCAGTTCGGGCCCTGCGTGATGATCGGCATCGGCGGTGTGCTCACCGAGGCGTTGGCCGACGTCGCGTTCCGCCTCGTGCCGATCACCGCCGCCGACGCCGACGACATGCTCGACGAGCTCCGCAGCCAGGCGCTGCTCGGCCCCGTCCGCAACGAGCCCTCGGTCGACCGCGTCGCGGTGCGCGAGGTGCTGCTCGCGCTCTCGCGCCTCGCCGAGACCGAGCCCGGTGTCGTCGCGGTCGACGTCAACCCACTCGTCGTCACGAACGGCATGCCGGTGGCGGTCGACGCCCTGGTGGAGTTGCAGTCGTGAGCCGGCTCGACCCGTTCTTCGCACCGCGCGGCATCATCCTCGCGGGCGCATCGGCCCACCCGGGCAAGTTCGGGTTCGTGACGCTGCACAACATCCTCAGCTGCGGGTTCGCGGGCCCGGTGTTCCCGGTGAGCCTCGAGGGCGGCGAGGTGCTGGGGCTCCCGGTCGCGACGTCGGTCGACGACCTGCCGACCGGCGCCGCCGATCTCGTGTTCGTCTGCACGCCGCCGGGCGCGAACCCCGACCTCCTGCGCGCCTGCGCACCGAAGGGAGTGCGTGCCGCGTTCGTCGCCACCGCCGGATACGGCGAAGCCGGCGCCGACGGCGTGCGCGCCCAGGCCGAGCTCGTGGCGGTCGCCGACGAGCTCGGGATCCTGCTCGCGGGCCCGAACGGCCAGGGCATCGTGTCGACGCCGTCGGCGCTCTGCGCGCAGATCGTGGCGCCGTACCCGCCGGCGGGGCGCATCGGCATCGTGAGCCAGTCGGGCAACTTCGTGTCGAGCTTCCTCAACCTCTCGATCCAGAGCGAGGTGGGTGTGAGCCGGGCGGTGTCGGCCGGCAACGCGGCGTCGATCACCGTGGCCGACTATCTCGAGTACCTGGCCGACGACGCCGCCACGGCGGTCAGCCTCGCCTACGTCGAGTCGGTGGGCGACGGGCGGGCGTTCTACGAGCAGGCCCGCCACACGACCGGCCGCCAACCCCTCGTGCTCCTGCAGGGTGGGACGACCGCAGGTGGGAGCCGCGCCGCGGCCTCGCACACCGGCTCGCTCGCCAGCGACGCCCGGGTGTTCGCCGGCATGTGTCGCCAGGCCGGTGTCTCGCAGGCCGGCACCGTCGAGGAGGCGTTCGAGACCGCGGCCACGTTCGCCACCCAGCCGCTGCCCCCGGGGCCGTCGGTCGTGGTCGTCACCACCGTCGGCGGCTGGGGCGTGGCCACCGCCGACGCCATCGGCCGATCGGAGCTCGCGCTCCTCCCGCTGCCCGACGACCTGCGCGCCGCCATCGACGCGATCCTCCCGCCGCGCTGGAGCCGCAACAACCCGATCGACCTCGCGGGGTCCGAGACGCGCGACACGGTCCCCGCGGTCCTCGAGTTGGTGGCCGGCCATCCGGCGGTCGACGCGGTGATCTTCCTCGGCATCGGGATCCAGTCGAACCAGGCCCGCATGATGCGCAGCGGCGACGCCTACCCGGACCACGGACTCGAACGGGTCGTCGAGTTCCACGAACGCCAGGACGCGCGCTACGCCGAGGTCGCCGCGGCGGTGTCCGACGCCACCGGCAAGCCGGTCCTCGTCGCCACCGAGCTGGCGATGACCGACCCCGACAACCCGGGGCCGCGCGCGGTGCGGGCCACCGGGCGCTACTGCGCGTGGTCGGCGACCCGGGCCGTCACCGCGCTCGAGCACCTCTGGCGCTACGCGCGCTACCGGCAACGGATCGAGGCGGCTTGACGCCGACGGCGCGACGCGTCACGGTCGCGGTCCTGCTCGTCGCCGCCGCAGCTGCGCTGTTCGTCGCGTTCTCGGGCAGCGAGTCCGACGCGGGCGCGCCGGAAGCCGCGGTGTCGGCCACGTCCACGCCGCTGTGGTCGGTGCGACGCGTCCCCGAACCGGTGGTCGACGCGGTCGGCGCCCAACGCCTCCAGGCTGCGCTCGACGCGGCCGCGCCGGGTGCGGGCACCTGCTTCGTCGTCAACAGCGGGAACCACACGCTGGCCGCGCACGACGACGACAGCCCCCTGATCGGCGCGTCGACCCAGAAGATCCTCGTCGCCGCGTCGGCGCTGTCGGTCCTGGGACCGGAGTCGTCGTTCCAGACCCGCGTGGTCGCCCCCGCGGCACCCGCTGACGGCACCGTCGACCGGGTCTGGCTGGTCGGCGGTGGCGACCCCGTCCTCACGACCGGCGACTACGCCTCGTTCATCCAGTCGCAGGGCAAGACGAAGGGCGACGTCACCACCAGCCTCGAGGCGCTGGCCGACGCGATCGTCGCCAAAGGCGTGCAACGCATCCCCGGCGGGATCGTGGGCGACGACTCCCGCTACGACCAGGAGCGCTACCTCCCGTCGTGGAAGAGCACCTACCGCACCGACGGCGAGGTCGGTCCGCTCGGCGCGCTCACGGTGAACGACGGGTTCAGCACGTGGTCGCCGAGCCGGAAGGTGCCGGTCGACGATCCCGCGTTGAACGCGGCGACCGAGCTCGCCGATCTGCTGCGGACACGCGGCGTCGACGTCGGCTCCTCCGACACCGGGACCGCACCGGCGGGCGCCGTGGAGATCGCCCAGGTGACGTCGCCGCCGCTGCAGGCCATCGTGGCCTCGATGCTGTCGTCGAGTGACAACCTCACCGCCGAGCTGCTCACCAAGGAGATCGGGGTGAAGGCCGCCAAGGCGGGCACCACCCTGGCGGGGGTCGCCGCGACGACCGCCAAGCTCAACGAGCTCGGGGTCCCGATCGCCCGACGACGCGCTGAAGGACGGCTCCGGTCTCGACCGCGACAACCGGGTGACGTGCGCCAACCTCGTCGCCACGCTCGGCCTCGCCGACCGACCCGGGCTCACCACGCTGTACGACGGCCTGCCGGTCGCGGGCCAGAACGGCACGCTCTACGACCAGTTCGTCGGCACCGCGCTGGCGGGCAACTTCCGCGGCAAGACCGGATCGCTCGACGGCGTGAGCGGGCTCACCGGCGTGCTCGATCTCGGCCGGCGCATCCGCTTCGCGTTCCTCGACAACGGCGACTTCACCGAGGCGCAAGGCGCGGGGATCCGCGTCAACATCGGCAACATCGTCGGGGCCTTCCCCGATGCGCCTCCGGTCGACGCTCTCGTGCCCGCTCCGCAGTAGGGTCTGCGTACCCATGGAACCCACGCAGCCGATGTCGACCGGGCCGACACCGCCCACGCCACCGACCCCTCCGACGCCGCCCACGCCACCGACGGGTCCGACGTCCGGTCCGAGGTCCGTGGTCCGAGCGGCCCCACGCCGCCGTCGGGTCCGACCGCGTCGTCGACCACCAAGCGCCCACCGCCGCTCCCGCAGCTCGTCACCGAGCTCAAGGACATGGTGGTCACGTACTTCCAGCAGCAGACACTCGTCCCGCTGCAGCAGCTCGGCCGCTACATCGGCTTCGGGATCCTCGGCTCGCTGCTCCTCGGCTTCGGCGTCCTGTTCCTGGCGATGTCCGGACTGCGGGCGCTGCAGGACGAGACCGGCGACACGTTCTCGGGTGACTGGTCCTGGGTGCCCTACCTGATCATGTTCGTCGTCCTGCTGTTCGGGGCGGCGCTGGTGTGGCTGGCGCGCGTGGCGAGCGGAGACAAGAAGGAGTACGGATGAGTCCGGCCCCCGGTGGCGACCGGCAGGTCACCCGCGCCGACATCGAGGCGAAGCTCGCCCAGATCAGGGGCGTCGCCGACGACACCGCCGAGGTCGCGGAGGGCGCGGCGAAGACCGGCCTCGTCGTCGCCGGCGTCGCCGTCGTGGTGATCGCCTTCCTGCTCGGACGGCGGCGCGGCCACAAGAAGAACACCATCGTCGAGGTCCGGCGGATCTGATGGCTCGTCGCAGTCGACGCGTTCATCGCGGTCGGCGCCGCCGCCTCGGCCGCGCGGGTCATCCGGAAGGACTTCTCGGCCCGGATGATCGCGCGCGTCGGTTCGACCGCGCTGCGCAAGGGCATGCACAGCGGCAACCGGGCCTGGTTCTACGTGGCCGCCGCGGCCACCGGGCGCGCGGATGCTGCACAAATACGCGGGGCGCACGGAAGACATCCTCACGATCAAGCTCAAGCCGGGGGAGTCACTCCAGATCCGTGAGATCCGACGCGCGAAGTAGCCCGGTAGCCTTCACCGGGTGAAGGTGCTGCTGCGCAACCCGCGTCGTGAGGTCGAGGTCGACGGCCCGATCACCGTGCACGCGCTGCTGCGCCGCTTCGAGCTGAGCCCGGAGACGGTGCTCGTGATCGTCGGCGACGAGCTGGTCACCCACGACGTGAAGCTCGACGACGACGCCTCGGTCGAGATCCGGCCCGTCATCTCCGGAGGAGACGCAGCGGAGCCGTGCTCGGACGAGCGAGACGGCGCAGCGGAGTCGACCATCTGGAAGGGATTCGCGTGAAGTGCCGGGTGTGCAAGGGGCCGGCGGTCATCGACGTCCGCCGCCACAACGCGGCGTTCTGCCGCGACCACTTCGTGCACCACTGCGACGAGCAGGTGCGCCGGGCGATCCACTCGCACCGGATGCTCGAACCGGGCGACCGCGTGCTGGTGGCCGTGTCGGGCGGGAAGGACTCGCTCGCGCTGTGGGACATCCTCGTGCGCCTCGGCTACGAGGCCGACGGCCTCTACCTCGGGCTCGGCATCGGCGACTACTCCGACGAGTCCGGTGAATACACGCGGGCGTTCGCCGGCGAAGCTCGGTCGACCGCTGATCGAGGTCGACCTCAACACCGACTACGGCTACGGCATCCCGCAGGCCGCGGAGGCGACCCGCCGGTCGCCGTGCGGGTCGTGCGGCCTGTCGAAGCGCCACCTGTTCAACTCCACCGCCCTCGAGCACGGCTACGACGTCGTCGCCACCGGTCACAACCTCGACGACGAAGCCGCGGTGCTCCTCGGCAACGTGCTGCGCTGGGAGACGGGCTACCTCGGCCGCCAGCATCCCGGTGCTCCCCGCGGCGCCCGGGTTCCTCAAGAAGGTGAAGCCGCTCGTGCGCCTGGGCGAACGCGAGACCGCGGCCTACTGCGTGCTGCAGGGGATCGACTACCAGGTCGAGGAATGCCCGATGGCGGCCGGCAACCGCCACCTCGGATACAAGGAGGTGCTCAACGCGCTGGAGGACCGCTCGCCGGGCTCGAAGGCCGCGTTCCTCTTCGGGTTCCTCGAGCGCGGTCACGAGCGCTTCACCGCCGAGGCCGAGGGCGAGCGCGACGAGCTGGGGGAGTGCCTCGTGTGCGGTGCGCCCACCCCCGGCGACGTCTGCGCGTTCTGTCGGCTGCGTTCCCAGGTCGGCGCGATCCGGTTGCCCGTCGTCGACGCCGAGGCCCACTGACGTGGCCCGCGCCTTCGCGGTCGGCGACCGCGTCCTGCTCGTCGACGCCAAGCGACGGCGGCACCTCATCACCCTTGCCGAGGGCGGTGAGTTCCACACCCACGCCGGGGTGCTCGCGCACGCCGACATCATCGACCAGCCCGACGGCGTGACCGTGCGCACCACCCGCAACGCGAGGCTCATCGCGGTGCGGCCGACCCTCGCCGAGTACGTGCTCGAGATGCCCCGTGGCGCGCAGGTGATCTACCCGAAGGACCTCGGCCCGATCCTGATCCTCGCCGACGTCTTCCCCGGCGCGCGTGTCCTCGAGTCGGGCGTCGGCTCCGGCGCGCTCACGCTCGCGTTGTTGCGCGGCGATCGGCCCCACCGGTCACGTCACCGGCTACGAGATCCGCGACGACTTCGCCCGGCGCGCCCGCAGCAACGTCGAGGGATTCCTCGGCACCGACATCCCGCTCGACATCGAGGTGCGCGACGTCTACGACGGCATCGGCGAGGACGACCTCGACCGCATCCTGCTCGACCTGCCCGAGCCGTGGCGGGTCGTGAAGCACGCGGAAGCGGCCCTGCACCCGGGCGGGATCCTGCTCGCCTACCTGCCCACCATCGGGCAGGTGTCGCGCCTGCGGGAGGAGCTGGCGGGCTCGGCGTTCGGCATGATCGAGTCGCTCGAGGTGCTGCAGCGCACCTGGCACGTCGACGGCCAGTCGGTGCGCCCCGACCACCGCATGGTGGCGCACACCGGTTTCCTCACCCACGCGAGGCTGCTCGCGCCCGTGACGTGAAGCGGGCGTGAACTTCCTCGATCTCGTCGTCCTCGGGATCGCGGCGGGTGCCGGCTGGGTCGGCTACCGCCTCGGGTTCGTGCGGCGGGTCACGTCGTGGGGTGGTCTCGCGGTCGGCATCGTGGTCGCGGTGCTCTTCGTGCCCGACGTCGCCGACGCGCTGCGCGGCTCACCACCGCGCACCCGGCTCCTGGCGTCGCTCGCGTTCGTCCTGCGTCGTCGCGACCGTCGCGCAGGCGCTTGGGCGCCGCGATCGGCAGCTCGTTGCGCGCACGCCTCGATCGCCATGGGGGCGTCGGACTCCACCAGGGCGATCGCGTCGCCGGCGCGGTGGTCGGCGTCGCCGGCGTGCTCGTGCTCATGTGGCTGCTCATCCCCGCGCTGGCGAGCTCGCCGGGGTGGACCGCCCGCGCGGTGCGCGACAGCGCGGTGGCGCGGGTCATCGATCGCGTCGCGCCCGAGCCACCGTCGGAGTCCGAGACCCTCGGCCGCCTGGTCGGCGACCAGTCGTTCCCCGAGGTGTTCGACACGCTCACGTCACCCGACGCGGGCACGCCGCCCGTCCGACGGCATCCCCGCCGAGGCCGCCGGCCGCGTCACGCGCTTCGACCGTGCTGGTCGAGGGCCAGGCGTGCGACCGCGTCCAGGAGGGCACCGGCTTCGTCGCCGGCGAGAACCTGATCGTCACGAACGCGCACGTGGTCGCGGGGGAGAACCGCACCCACGTCGTCACCTCGGACGGGCGCCGGCTCGACACCACCGTCGTCGCGTTCGACCCGAACCGCGACCTCGCGGTGCTGCGCGCGCCGGGGCTGGGCCTGCCCGCGCTCACCGAGGGCGACGGCCAGGTCGACGACCGCGGCGCGCTGTTCGGTCATCCCGGCGGCGGTCCGCTGCGTCAGGCGCCGGTGCGCATCGCCGAGCAGATCGTCGCCCGGGGCACCGACATCTACCCGCAGCGCGCCGACCGAGCGCGAGCGTCTTCGTGCTGGCCGCGGTCACCGCGCCCGGCGACTCCGGCGCTCCGGTGGTCGACACCGAGGGCCGGGTGATCGGCGTGATGTTCGCCTACGACATCAGCCGCGAGACCACCGCCTACGCGCTCACCCGCACCGAGCTCGACGCCGTGCTCGAGCCCGTGCTCGCCGGCACCGCGCCGTCGTCGCCGGGCACGGGGAGTGCCTCGCCGAATAGGCCCGACCGCCAGACGAGCAACGACCCGGGCACCAGGCCCGGGTCGTCAGGAGGAACGGTGTGTCGGTGGGCGGGAGCGACGGTCAGTCGACCTCGATGAAGATGCACTCGCCGGGGCACTCCTCGGCGGACTCGATGGTGGCCTCTTCCATGCCCGCGGGGACGTTGGCGAGGCCGTCGGCGCCGCCCGGGTCGCTGAAGACCTTGTCGCCTTCCTTGACGTACGCGAGGCCGTCGTCGAGGAGCGTGAACACCGAGGGCGCGATCTCCTCGCAGAGTCCGTCACCGGTGCAGAGGTCTTGATCGATCCAGACCTTCATCGCAGCGTCGAGTCCTTTCGGACGTCTCGCCGCACCTGCGGCGAGCAGCACGCATCAGACTAGACGCTGCCGCGCTATTTCTCAAGCCAAGCCGGGAGAAATCCGTGACCGAGCGCGAGGGTCAGCCGCGGCGGGTGCCGTGATCGATGGCCGGACGATCGAGACCCGTCAGTCGCGTCATCGAATGTGCCGCAACCCCCGGTGGGGCCCGGTGTAGTGTCCGACGCCAGGCAATCTCCGCTCCCCAGGAGGTGATCGCATGGCTTCCGAACACGACCGGCGTCTGGCCGAGTACGAGCGCCAGGTCGACGACCTCCAGGGCCAGCTGAAGGGCCTCGAGGAAGAGGTCGTCGTCCTCCGCCGCCGGCTCCAGGACGCCCCCAAGCGGGTCCGCACCCTCGAGGAGAAGATCCTCGAGACCAAGGGCCAGCTCCAGCAGGCCGTCTCCCAGAACGAACGCCTCTCCGCCACCCTGCGTGAAGCGCGCGAGCACATCGCCGCGCTCCGCGAAGAGGTCGAGAAGCTCACGATGCCGCCGTCGGCCTACGGCACCTTCCTCGGCGCCAACGACGACGGCACCGTCGACATCTTCACCGCCGGGCCGCAAGATGCGCGTCTCGGTGCACCCCGAGGTCGAGGTCGACGCCATCGTGCGCGGCCAGGAGGTCGCGCTCAACGAGTCGCTCAACGTCGTGCTCGCCCGCGGCGCCGAGATCTCGGGCGAGGTCGTCATCCTCAAGGAGATCCTCGAGAGCAAGGACCGCGCGCTGATCGTCGGCCGGGCCGACGAAGAGCGCGTCTGCGAGCTCGGCGGCGTCGCTGATCGGCGAGAAGCTGCGCGCCGGCGACCACCTCCTGATGGACGGCCGCTCCGGCCTGCTCGTCGAGCGCATCCCCCGGCCCGAGGTCGAGGAGCTCGTGCTCGAGGAGGTCCCCGACGTCACCTACGACGACGTCGGCGGCCTCGACGACCAGATCGACGCGATCAAGGACGCGGTCGAGCTCCCGTACCTCTACGCCGACCTCTTCCACGAGCACGAGCTGCAGCCGCCCAAGGGCATCCTGCTGTACGGCCCGCCGGGCTGCGGCAAGACGCTCATCGCCAAGGCCGTCGCCAACTCGCTCGCGCAGCGCGTCAGCGAGAAGACCGGCGACAAGACGGCACGCTCGTACTTCCTCAACATCAAGGGCCCCGAGCTCCTCAACAAGTACGTGGGCGAGACCGAGCGCCAGATCCGCCTCATCTTCCAGCGCGCCCGCGAGAAGTCGGAGGAGGGCTACCCCGTCATCGTGTTCTTCGACGAGATGGACTCCCTGTTCCGCACCCGCGGCACCGGCATCTCCTCCGACATCGAGAGCACGATCGTGCCGCAGCTGCTCGCCGAGATCGACGGCGTCGAGAGCCTGAAGAACGTGATCGTGATCGGTGCGTCGAACCGCGAGGACCTCATCGACCCCGCGATCCTGCGCCCCGGCCGCCTCGACGTGAAGATCAAGATCGAGCGCCCCGACGAGGAGAGCGCGAAGCAGATCTTCCGCCAGTACCTCACCACCGACCTGCCGATCGCCGACGACGAGACCGGCAAGCACGGCGGCCCGGAGAAGGCGGTCGAGCGGGATGATCGACGGCGGCGGTCGACCGCATGTACGCGATCGACGACGCGAACCGCTTCCTCGAGGTCACGTACCAGAACGGCGACAAGGAGATCCTCTACTTCAAGGACTTCTCGTCGGGCGCCATGATCGAGAACATCGTGCGGCGGGCGAAGAAGCTGTCGATCAAGCGGCAGATCGACGGCGGCGAGAAGGGCATCTGCACCCAGGACCTGCTCGACTCGATCCAGCAGGAGTTCCGCGAGCACGAGGACCTGCCGAACACGACCAACCCCGACGACTGGGCGAAGATCTCGGGCAAGAAGGGCGAGCGCATCGTCTTCGTGCGCACGCTCCTGGCCGAGGGCGACGAGCCCCACGGCGGCCGCCAGATCGAACGCGTCAGACCGGCCAGTACCTGTAGCGGTCCGCGCCTCGCGGAACCGCGTCGTCGGCTGGAACGGTGCACGGGAGCCGGAGTCCGCAGGTAGGCTGACCCCGTGGCCATCCCGAAGGTGTGCGGGATCGAGACGGAGTACGGCGTCATCCTGCGCGGCGCGGCCGACCCCAACCCGGTGCTGGCCTCGTCGATGCTCATCAACGGGTACGTCGAGCACCGCAAGGTCGGCTGGGACTTCGAGGACGAGTCGCCCGGGCGCGACGCCCGCGGCTTCGCCCGCGAGGGCGCGATGCCGCCCGAGATCGAGACCCACCTCGTCAACACCGTGCTCACCAACGGCGCGCGCTACTACGTCGACCACGCGCACCCCGAGTACTCCACGCCCGAGTGCGCCGACGCGCTCGAGCTCGTCGTGCGCCGACAAGGCGGGGGAGCGCATCCTCGCCCGGTCGATGCACGCGGCCCGCCGCCTGCTCGACCCCGGCCAGGAGATCGTCGTCTACAAGAACAACTCCGACGGCAAGGGCAACTCCTACGGCACGCACGAGAACTACCTCGTCGACCGCGCGGTGCCGTTCGCGCACGCTCGTGCGCAACCTGCTGCCGTGGTTCGTGAGCCGCCAGGTGTTCACCGGCGCGGGCAAGGTCGGCTCCGAGAACGGCGCCGGCGCCGGTCGACTACCAGATCAGCCAGCGCGCCGACTTCTTCGAGGAGGAGGTCGGGCTCGAGACCACGCTGAAGCGCCCGATCGTCAACACGCGCGACGAGCCGCACGCCGATCCGCAGCAGTACCGGCGCCTGCACGTGATCGTCGGCGACGCCAACCTCTGCGAGGTCGCGACCTTCCTGAAGGTCGGCACCACCGCGATCGTGCTCGCGATGATCGAAGACGACTTCATCGACAAGGACCTGTCGATCATCGGCCCGGTCGCCGCGATGCGCACGGTGTCGCACGACCCGACGTGCCGCGCGACGGTCGAGCTGCTCGACGGCGGGCGCATCACCGCGGTCGAGCTGCAGTGGGAGTTCCTGCGCCTGGCGCAGAAGTACGCCGACGAGACCGGGCTCGAGCGCGTGCGGCGGCGACGACGTCGGCGGCGATGGTGCTCGAGCCGCTGGGAGGCGGTGCTCGACCGACCTCGAGCGCGATCCGATGGCGCTCGACGGCCAGCTCGACTGGGTCACCAAGCTCTCGCTGCTCCGGGCCTACATCGACCGCGACGGCCTCGAGTGGTACGACCCCAAGCTCTCGCTGCTCGACCTCCAGTACCACGACGTCCGCCCCGACCGGTCGCTCTACGAGCGGCTGGTGCGGGCGGGCAAGGTCGAGCGGCTGGTCGACGAGGACGAGGTGCACCGGGCGATGACGGAGCCGCCGTCGACGACCCGGGCCTACTTCCGGGGCAAGTGCCTCGCCCGCTGGCCCGACGCGGTCGTCGCGGCGAACTGGGACAGTGTCATCCTCGACGTAGGCTCGGACCCGTTGCGGCGGATCCCGATGATGGAGCCGCTGCGGGGAACGAAGGCGCACGTCGAGCCGTTGTTCGCACAGGTCGGCACCCCCGCCGAACTGGTCGAACGACTCCAGGGATGAACAGAGGAGCAAGCGTCATGCCCGAGCGTGAGCGGAAGCAGAAGCCGGCGCCGAAGGAGCGTGTCGAGGAGACGGCCGAGGTCGCCGCGCCCGCGAAGCAGGGCGAGGAGCTGAAGGAAGAGCTCGACGACCTCCTCGACGAGATCGACTCGCGTCCTAGAAGACGAACGCCGAGGAGTTCGTAAAGTCCTATGTACAGAAAGGGGGGGAGTGACCTAATTGTCCGTTTCAGCTACCGGACAAGAGCCATCCCTTCTCAATCGAACGTGCGTTCGCTATCCTGTGAGGAATGAAACGCTGTCCCGATTGCCGTCTCGTCAAACCGCTCGCGGAATTCCCGCGTAACAAGAACAGCAAGGACGGCCGGCACAGCTACTGCAAGCCGTGCCACAACGCGCGGGGTCGTGAGACGATCCAGCGTCTGCATGGGACCAGCCGTCACTATCACCTGAAGCGGCGGTACGGCATCGGCGCCGACGAGTTCGACGAGCTCGTGAAGCAGCAGGGCGGCGTGTGCGCTATCTGTGCGCGCCCGGATCCGGAGCACGTCGACCACTCGCACGACACCGGCGCGGTCCGCGGGATCCTCTGCTTCAACTGCAACGGCGGGCTCGGCCAGTTCCGCGATTCGACTGACGCCTTGCTCGCGGCCGCTGCGTACCTTGCCGCACGCGATCCGGAGGCCATCGAGCTCGCGCCGCTCGCCCGCACTCGGGCGTTGTCGCTGAGGGAAGTGTCCCTCTAGCGTCGAGTGGGTAGTTCGCCCCGGTGCGGCTCGACGACTGGTTCCTCACCACGGACGAACGCGGCAATCCGCAGGCCACCATCGACCGCGGGCCCAGCGCCCCGGGGTGGAGCACCGGCAACCGCGTCGAGGTCCTGATCGACGGCGAGAACTACTTCAAGCGCCTGTACGAGACGCTGCAGTCGTTGGGCGCCGGCGACTGGGTGCACTTCACCAACTGGGAAGGCATGCCCGACGAGCGGCTCGCGGGACCGGGCACCGAGATCGTCGAGGTGCTCGAGGGATTGGCCGCGCGTGGCGTGCACGTGCGGGGACTGCTCTGGCGTTCGCACCCCGCGCAGTTGAACTTCTCCGAGCAGCCGAACCGCGAGCTCACGACGAGGGTGAACGCGGCCGGCGGCGAGATCCTGCTCGACGAGCGGGTGCGCCGGGGTGGGAGCCATCACCAGAAGCTGTTCGTGATCCGCCGCGGGGGAGGCAGTGACGACGACGTCGCCTTCGTCGGCGGCATCGACCTGTCGCACGGGCGTCACGACGACTCCCGACACCGCGGCGACCGCCAGGCCGTCGAGCTCAACGACAGCTTCGGACCCAACCCGCCCTGGCACGACGTGCAGCTCGAGATCCACGGTCCGACAGTGGCGGCACTGGCCGACACCGTTCCGCGAGCGCTGGGAGGACCCGACGCCGCTCGACCACCGCAATCCCGTCCGGCGCGTGGTCCGGACGCTGACCCACCAGCCGCGGCACCCGGATCCGATGCCGCCGCGACCGCCAGAGCCGTCGCCTGAGGGTCCGCACGCGGTGCAGGTGCTGCGCACCTATCCGCGGAAGCGACCGGCGTACCCCTTCGCGCCCGAAGGGGAGCGGAGCATCGCGCGTGCCTACCTCAAGGCGTTGCCGCGGGCCCGCCGGCTCGTCTACATCGAGGACCAGTTCTTCTGGTCGCGCCGCGCAGCACGCGCGCTGGCGTCGGCATTGCGCTCGCAACCGCAGCTCCGCGTCGTCGTCGTGGTCCCTCGCTACCCCGATCGTGACGGGCGCATCTCCGGTCCGGCGGCGCGCATCGACCGTCAGGTGGCGATGCGCATCGTCAACCGGGCGAGCCGCGACCGCGTGCTGGTGTGCGACATCGAGAACGACGAGGGGACCGCCATCTACGTGCACGCCAAGGTGTGCATCATCGACGACGTTTGGATGATGGTCGGGTCCGACAACATGAACCGCCGCTCGTGGACCCACGACTCCGAGCTCTCCTGCGCCGTCCTCGACGAGACCCTCGACCAGCGCACACCCGCCGATCCGGCCGGGCTCGGCGACGGCGCCCGGAAGCTCGCCCGCGACGCCCGTCTGCGGCTCTGGCGCGAGCACCTCGGGCGCACCGAGGCGACGGGCGACGACGATCTCGTCGACCCCGACGCGGGCTTCGACGCATTCCGGGCGTCGGCGCGCGCGCTCGATGCGTGGCATGCGGGAGGTCGCGTCTGGCCCCGACCCGCCGGGCAGGTGCGGCTGCACGCACCCGAGCACGTTCCCGCCCGGCACGCGTGGTGGGCGCGCGCGCTGGCACGCGTGCTCAACGACCCCGACGGCCGTTCCCGCTCGCAGCAGCGCACCGACAGCTATTGAGAAGCGCCCGTATAGGCTCGCCGCGTGATCGAGTCACCCCTTCCCACCTTCGCTCCCGGGCTCGACCCGGGATCGTCCTTCGTCGACCTGCTCCGGCGGGTCGCACCCCACGATCTCCCGGGCGCGGGCCTGGAGCACACCGCGGGCGGTACGCCGCTCGAGGTCACCCACGGCACGACCGTCGTCGCCATCCGCTTCGCGGGCGGCGTGGTGATGGCGGGTGACCGGCGCGCGACCGCCGGGTACACCATCGCCAGCCGTCGCATCGAGAAGGTGTTCGCGGCCGACGACTACTCCGGCGTCGCCATCGCCGGTGCCGCGGGGCCGGCGGTCGAGATGGTCAAGCTGTTCCAGGTGCAGCTCGAGCACTACGAGAAGATCGAGGGCGAGACCCTCTCGCTCGAGGGCAAGGCCAACCAGCTCGGGCAGATGGTGCGCAGCAACCTCCCCGCGGCGATGCAGGGCTTCGCGGTGGTGCCGCTCTTCGCGGGCTACGACCACCGCCGCGACCGCGGCCGGGTGTTCAGCTACGACGTCACCGGCGGCAAGTACGAGGAAGCCGACTTCCAGACCAACGGCTCCGGCGGGGTGCACGCCCGCAACTGGATCAAGGCCACGTGGAGCGAAGGCATGGCCCGCGACGACGCCATCGACCTCTCGCTTGCGGTCGCTGTTCGCGGCGGCCGACGAGGACACCGCCACCGGCGGGCCCGACCTCATCCGGCGCATCTTCCCGACCGTGGCGGTGATCTCCTCCGACGGCTTCACACTTCTCGCAGAGGACGAGATCGCGACCCGCGCCGAGTCGCTCTACGGCGGCCGCGAAGAGGGGAGCGGGCTGTGAGCATGCCGTTCTACGTCCCGCCGGAACAGATGATGAAGGACCGCGCCGACTACGCGCGGAAGGGCATCGCACGCGGGCGCAGCCTGGTGGCCTTCAGCGTCGTCGACGGCATCGTGCTCGTCGCCGAGAACGCGTTCCGCACGCTCTACAAGATCTCCGAGATCTACGACCGCATCGCGTTCGCCGGCGTCGGCAAGTACAACGAGTTCGAGATGCTGCGCGTCGCCGGCGTGCGCCAGGCCGACCTCAAGGGCTACTCGTTCGCCCGCGAAGACGTCAACGCCCGCGCGCTCGCCAACGCCTACGGCCAGACCCTCGGCCAGGTCTTCACCCACGAGATGAAGCCCTACGAGGTCGAGATCCTCGTGGCGCAGGTGGGGGAGTCGGTCGAGGACGACGAGCTGTACCACATCCTCTACGACGGCACCGTCATGGACGAAGAAGGCAGCGCCGTCCTCGGTGGGCAGGCGGAGGAGATCGCCGACGCGCTCGAGTCGCGCTTCAACACCGGCCTCGACCGCGCGGCGGCCATCCGCCTCGGGGCCGCGGTCCTCGCCGGCCCGGAGACGTTGCTCACCGCCGACCAGCTCGAGGTGGCGTTCCTCGACCGCACCCGGTCGCGCCGGGCGTTCCGCCGCATCAAGGGCGGCGAGCTCATCGCCATCCTCGACGCCGCCGACTGACCAGCCGCCGGTCCGCCCTCGCCGTCTACCAGTGGCGGACGGCGCCGAGCACGGTGCCGAGCAGCGCGATCGCGAGCAACACCCCGGCGATCCACCGCAGCGCGATCCCGCGGTGCGCGGGCGTGACGGCCCGCTCGGTACCGGCGTCCCACCAGTCGCTCGGCGCGGTGAGGGTGTCGTCGATCTCGTCGGCGAGCAGCACGTAGCGCGCGTCGGCGAGCTGGTCCTCCGGGACATAGACGTCGACCCGGGCCATATCGCCCACGGTCAACCCGTAGGGGCTCTCCAGCGCGCCGCGGAGCTGGGCGTCGATGCCCTCCGACTCGAGCCGGGCGGCCAGCACCCGGGCCCGGAACGCGCCGGCGACCCAGGTGAGAGGTGCCATCCGCACGCGGCCGTCCATGACCGAATGCTACGACCGGGCGCCCCTAACCTGCGGCCGATGCCCCCGCGTTCGCCCCGGTTCACGAGCGCACGGTCCACCCTGATGGTGCTCGCGGTCCTCGCGGCGGTCGCCCTCGTCCCGGGTACCGCGTTCGCCGTGCGGACGCAGAGCACGACCAAGGTGCCGATCGGCACCTGGGCGGCGACGTTCTGCACCTCGTTCGCCGCCTACGAGAAGGACGCGCTCGCTGCGCACCAGCAGATGCAGGTGGCCTTCGCGGGGGTGCAGAACGCCACCGAGGGCGCCACCGCGACCGCCGCGCTCGGCGACGCCTTCACCGCGACGCGCGGCTCGGCCCAGGCGGCGGCGACGGCGGCCACCGCCAACGGGATCCCCGACGTCACCGACGGCAAGGCGCTCGCCCACGAGATCGAGCAGACCCTGATCGACACGAGCACGGCGTACACCAAGGCGGCGCAGCGGGCGTCATCGCTGCCCACCGCACCGAAGAAGCTGAGCGCCGCGGTCACGAAGATCGCCAAGCAGCTCGCCGCCGCGCTCGACCCGTCGAGCCCACACGCCAAACGGCTCAAGAAGCTCGACCGCGGGAACCGGGTCGCCAGGGCGATCTCCGCCGATCCGACGTGCGTGGCCGCGTCGAACGGGGGCGGCACGACCACGCCGGCGACACCCGCCACCACCACGCCCTGAAACGGCGCGGCGGCGACCGGGCGTGGCACTAGCCTCGCGGCGGTGGAACGACGCATCTTCGGACTCGAGAACGAGTACGGCGTCACGTGCACCCTCCGCGGCCAACGGCGGCTCAGCCCCGACGAGGTCGCCCGCTACCTGTTCCGGCGGGTGGTGAGCTGGGGCCGCTCCAGCAACGTGTTCCTCGAGAACGGCGCCCGCCTCTACCTCGACGTCGGCAGCCACCCCGAGTACGCGACCCCGGAGTGCGACTCGATCGCCGACCTGGTCGTGCACGACAAGGCGGGGGAGCGGATCCTCGAGGGTCTCGTGCGCAGCGCCGAGCAGCGCCTGCGCGAAGAGGGCATCCGCGGCGAGGTCTACCTGTTCAAGAACAACACCGACTCGGCCGGCAACTCGTACGGGTGCCACGAGAACTACCTGGTCGAGCGCGAAGGCGACTTCACCAAGTTCACCGACGTGCTGATCCCGTTCCTGGTGACCCGCCAGGTCTACGCCGGCGCCGGCAAGGTGCTGCAGACGGCCCGCGGCGCCATGTACTGCGTGAGCCAGCGCGCCGAGCACATCTGGGAAGGCGTGTCGAGCGCGACCACACGCTCCCGCCCGATCATCAACACCCGCGACGAGCCCCACGCCGACGCCGAGCGCTTCCGCCGCCTGCACGTGATCGTGGGCGACTCCAACATGAGCGAGTACACGACGTTCCTCAAGATCGGGGCGACCTCGATCGTGCTGCGGATGCTGGAGGAAGACTCCCGTCCCTGGCGCGACCTCACGCTCGAGAACCCGATCCGGGCCATCCGCGAGATCAGCCACGACATCACGTGCCGTCGCCGGGTGCGCCTGGCCAACGGGCGCGAGCTGTCCGCGGTGGAGATGCAGGCCGAGTACCTCCAGCGCGCGCTGCAGTTCGCCAAGCGGCGCGGCCTCTCGCCGCTCGAGGAGCAGGCCCTCGGGATGTGGGAGCACGTGATGACCCACCTCGAGAACGATCCGCTCAAGCTCTCGACCGAGGTCGACTGGGTGATCAAGTACCACATGATCGAGGCGTACCGCGAGCGTCACGACCTGCAGCTCACGAACCCGCGCGTCGCGCTGCTCGACCTCGCGTACCACGACGTCACCCGCGCCCGGTCGCTCTACTACCTGCTCGAGCGCCGCGGTGCGGTCGAGCGCACCGCCACCGACGCCGCCATCGAGGAAGCGACCACCACACCGCCGCAGACCACCCGTGCGCGTCTCCGCGGCGCGTTCATCAAGCGGGCCAAGGAACGCAAGCGCGACTACACCGTCGACTGGGTGCACCTGAAGCTCAACGACCAGGCGCAGCGGACCGTGCTGTGCAAGGACCCCTTCAAGTCGCGCGACGACCGCGTGGAACGCTTGATCGCCAGTCTGTGACCCCACCCCCGCGAGGTTGCGTCGCTACGACGTGTATGGCACGTACGAACGACGCAACTTCGTAGTCTGGCGCCGTGCCCTCGTACCGGACCGGCGAGGTCGTGAGGTTGCTCGAGGCGCGGCGTGGGCTGCAACGCGTCGAGGTCGACCTGGGCAACGGTCCCGAACGCGCCTACGCGCTGTCGCAGCTCACCGGGCCGGTCGACTTGGGCGACCGCGTCGTGGTGAACACCACCGCCGTCGACCTCGGGCTCGGCACCGGCGGGTGGCACGTCGTGCACTGGAACCTGGCGCGCGACCAGTGGAGCGAAGCCGGGCCCGGCCACATCATCAAGGGCCGCTACACCAGCCTCCAGGCCGACGTCGGGAGCACCGAGGAGCACCTCGAGTCGCTGGCCGAGGTCGACGCGATCGACGGCATGCCGGTGGTCGCGGCGGCGCTGCACAGCCAGTTGCCCGCGGTGGCGGCGGCGTTCCGCGCCGCCCGCCCCGACGGCCGCCTCGCCTACGTGATGACCGACGGCGCCGGGCTCCCGCTCGCGCTGTCGGACCTCGTCGCCGACCTGTGCGCCCAGGGCCTGGTCGACGCCACGATCACGTGCGGGCACGCGTTCGGCGGCGACTACGAGGCGGTGTCGGTGTTCTCGGCGCTGGCCGTCGCCCGGCACGTGGCGATGGCCGACGCCGCCGTCGTGGTGATGGGCCCGGGCATCGTCGGCACGAACACGCGCCTCGGCTTCACCGGCATGGAGGTCGGCCCGATCCTCGACGCCGCGCACGCGCTCGGCGGCGTCGCGATCGCGTGCCTCCGGGTGTCGTTCGCCGACGGCCGCGACCGTCACGTCGGGCTGTCGCACCACAGCGCGACCGCGCTGCGACTCGCCGCACGTGAGCGCGCCCTCGTCGCGGTACCCGAACTTCCCGCGGAGCAGGCGGCGCGTCTGCGCGCCGATCTCGTGGCTGCGGGCATCGACCGCCGCCACGACCTCGTGTCCGTGCCCGCACCCGACGCGCTCGAGCTCTTCGACCGCTTCGGCCTCCGGGTCGTGTCGATGGGCCGTCCCGCAGCCGACGACCCCGCGTTGTTCCAGGCCGCGGTCGCGGCCGGCACCCTCGCAGCGGAACGGATGACCGATGGCTGACCGGCTCGAACGGCTCGTCAACCTCACCGCGACCCTGCTCGAGACCCGGCGCTCGCTCAGCCTCGACGAGCTGTCGGAGCGCGTCGAGCCGCGGTATCCCGACGACAAGGCGGCGCGCCGTCGCCAGTTCGAGCGCGACAAGGAGACGCTGCGCGAGCTCGGCATCCCGATCCGGGTCGAGACGGTCGACGGCTTCGGCGCCGAACAGGCCTACCGCATCCACCCCGACGACTACTACCTGCCCGAGCTCGCGCTTACCGAGGCCGAGCTCGCCGCGTTGCACGTCGCCGTCACCGCGGTGCGGCTCGAGGGCGACGCCGGGCGCGAGGGCCTGGCCAAGTTGGGCGGACTGTCGGGGGAGGGCGCCGACACCGCGCTCGCCGAGCTCGACGTGAGCCCCGGCCTGGCGGTGCTGTTCGACGCGGTGAGCCGCCACGCCACCGTCACGTTCTCGCACCGGGGGACCGCCCGGCGCCTCGATCCCTACGGCGTGGTGCTGCGCTTCGGGCACTGGTACGTGGTCGGCCACGACCGCGATCGTGATGCGCCCCGGGCGTTCCGGGTCGACCGCATCGACGACGAGCCCGTGCTGGGCCCCGACGGCGCCTTCACCCCGCCCCCCGACGTCGACCCCGCCGACTACGTGCGCGCCGACCCCATGACCTACGGGGAGGACCAGCCGGTCGACGCCCACGTGCTCGTCGACGCACCCCGGGCCGGGTGGGTGGTCGACCAGCTCGGCGACGAGGCGGTCGCCGAACGGCGGCCCGACGGCGCGGTCGTCGTCCGCCTCCCGGTGGTGAACCGCGCCGCGTTCCGGTCGTGGGTGATCGACCTCCTCGACCATGCCGAGGTGCTCTCGCCCGTCGAGCTGCGCGCCGACATGGTCGCGTGGCTCGACGCCATCGCGGGGGAGCGGTGAAGACGTGAGCCGCCCGCTCGTCGGGCCGCGGCTGCAGCGCGTGCTCGCGCTCGTGCCGTGGATCCTCGCCCATCCCGGGGTCACCCTCGCCGAGCTCGCGGCACGCTTCGAGGTGTCGGAACGCGAGCTGGAACGCGACCTCGAGCTCCTCCCGATGTGCGGGCTCCCGCCCTACACCGCCGATCGTCTCATCGACGTGTCGGTCATCGACGGCGGTGTCGAGATCCGCCTCGCCGAATACTTCGAACGGCCGCTGCGTCTGACGCCCGCGGAAGGTCTCGCGTTGCTCGCCGCGGGCCGCGCGCTGCTGGCGGTGCCCGGCTCCGACGACGACGGTCCGCTTGCGACCGCGCTCGCGAAGCTCGACGACGCGCTCGGCGCACCGGGCGCACTCGCGGTCGACGTCGGCACCAGCGAGCAGCTCGAACGACTCCAGACCGCGTCGGCCGACGACGAGTCCGTGGAGATCGACTACTTCTCGTTCGCGCGCGACGAGATGACGACGCGCGTCATCGATCCGTGGCGCGTCTTCCACGCGTTCGGTGCGTGGTACGTCGCCGCATGGTGTCACCGCGCCACTGCCGAGCGGCTCTTCCGCGTCGACCGCGTCCGCGCGGTCCGCGCCACCGGCGAGCACTTCGATCCCGCGTCGCGTGCCGACGACGACACCCGCGATCTCGTCTACCGGCCGCGCCCCGAGGACCCGCGCGTCACCCTCCGGCTCGCACCCACCGCCGAGTGGGTGGTCGAGAGCCACCCCCACGAATCGGCGAAGCAGGCCAAGGACGGCTCCTGGCAGGTCGTGCTCGCGATCAGCGAAC
This sequence comes from uncultured Actinomycetes bacterium, assembly GCA_963725775.1. Classification (GTDB taxonomy): domain Bacteria; phylum Actinomycetota; class Acidimicrobiia; order IMCC26256; family DASPTH01; genus DASUAS01. The sequence goes on along the minus strand of CAVRZT010000001.1, from coordinate 2,178,493 downwards.
CCGCGTGGCTCGAACGGCTGCTCGTCGGGCTCGGCGCCGATGCCAGCGTGGTCGCGCCGCCCGAGCTCGTCGGTCTCGGCGCCGACGCCGCCGACCGACTGCGGCGCCGATACCGGAATTCCTGAGCATTCCGGGGTCGCCGCGTCCGTTCGCGCGGGATGGATCTGCGAGGATGGGGCAGTGGAGCATCCTCGGTGACCGACGACGTCGAAACCCCCACCGTCGTCGACACCCCGACAGGAGTCGCGCCACCGCCGTCCGGCAACGGATCGGGCGGCCGCGACGGATCCGGGCCGGGGGACGGGGCGAACGGACCCGTGGCCGGCGGTGCACGCGCGAGCGAGCCGAAGCGCAGTTCCAAGCGCGCCTTCGTCGAGTGGACGGTCCTGATCGTCGTCGCGATCGTCATCGCGATCGTCATCAAGACCTTCCTGTTCCAGGCGTTCTACATCCCGTCGGCGTCGATGGAACCGACCCTCCAGATCGGTGACCGGGTCCTCGTCAACAAGCTGAGCTACGACCTCCACGACCTGCACCGGGGCGACATCGTCGTGTTCGCGGCCGAGCCCAACGTGGAGTGGCACCGGGCCGGCATCGACGACCTCGTGAAGCGCGTGATCGCGCTGCCGGGCGAGACCGTGACGCAGTGCGAGACCGACAAGATCTGCATCGACGGCAAGCTCCTCGACGAGAGCTATCTGCCGAAGGACGTCGCGCCCTCGAACCCGTGGCCGACCGGCCTGCCCTCCATCACCGACTCGAAGGGCGAGAAGGTCCTCGTCTGCGACGCGGTCGGGCCGAACGGCAGTCCGGAGGGCGGCTGCAAGGTGCCCGCGGGCAAGGTGTTCGTGATGGGTGACAACCGCGGCAACTCGCAGGACGCGCGCGCCAACGGGCCCATCAAGGAGTCGAGCATCGTCGGCCGCGTCTTCCTGCGCATCTGGCCGCCCGGTCGCATCGGCTTCATGTAACAGCGTTCAGACCTTGAATTCGCCGACCGTCGCGACCATACGGGCGACGTGGTCGGAGTACAGCCCGTCGATGCCCATGCCGAGCAGGTCACGCAGGTGGCGCACCTCCTGGGCGTCCCACCCGAACGCCAGCACCTCGAAGCGGTGGAACAGGCCGACCAACCCGGCGGTCCAGTCGGAGCGGTGCATGTTGACCACACCGATCCCGGCCTCGGCCAACTGCGCCGCGTGCCGCTCCAGGGGCACGTCGAGGTTGCGCCGGCGGATCGAGTGGACCCGATGCGCCTCGGGGGCGAGGGCGCCCAGCGACTCCAGGAGCGGCGTCTTCGACGAGCACAGCCACAGGCGGTGGGTGGCACCGGCGTCGGCCGCCACCCTCACGAGAGCCTTCCCGGCGGCGGGGTCGTAGATGTCGAGCGACAGCTCGTAGTCGGACCCCAGCTCGGCGTACAGGTCGGCCAGCCGGGGCACGTCGAGCTCGGCGAGCTCCGCCGCCGTGCTCTGCGCCACCCGCTTGCGGGCCCAGCCCTGCCGGGCGACGGCCCCGTGCACGAGCACGACCTCACCGTCGGCGCTCAGACGGGCGTCGGACTCGAGGCCCCGGGCCCCCAGCTCCAGCGCCCGGTGGAACGCGGCCAGGGTGTTCTCGGGCTCCTCGGCGCTGGCACCCCGGTGGGCGAAGGTGATCGGTGCGTGCACGGACCGATTGTTACCCACGTCGCACCCGCCGACCCGATCTCAAGTGGCCCGCCCCGATTGCCGATGCCTGCTGGCAAGTGGGCCACGAGAGACCTGGGAGGTGGGCCCGTCATGACGACCGTTCGAGCCCAATGCCCGGCGTGCGGGGACGTGCAACTCCAGATCGGCGACCTCACCGTCCGGGTATGCAGCGACGAGGAGATTCCGAGCGCGTACCGGTTCCGGTGCCCCGGGTGCGACCAGACCGTGCACCGCGAGGCGAGCCCGCGCATCGTCGACCTGCTCGTGTCGGCCGGCGCGCCCCACGAGACCTGGAACTGGCCCGCTGAGCTCGCCGAACACCGCTCCGGCCCGCCGCTCACCCCCGACGACCTGCTCGACCTGCACGTCCTCCTCGAGGACGACACCTGGTTCCCGCAGCTCGTGGCGTTGGTGCGCAGAACCACCCCGGAGTAGCATCCCTCCATGATGGCCGTCTGGGTGGTCGTGGTGGTCCTGGGAGTCGGAGCGGCAGCGGTTGCCGTTGCGTCCCGTCGCCATTCCGACGACGTCGAGCCGTCCGTGCGGGAATTCACCGAGTTCCGCGACGCGATCTCCCGCCAGGTCGCCGGGGTCCAGACCGACACCCGCGCCACCCGCCGCCACCTCGACCGCCAATCCGTGGGCCGGCCCGTGTCGTCCGTCGACGACAGCAGCGGCGAACACCCGTCACAGAGCTAGGTACCGGCGGGGTTAGGCTGTCGTCGGGTCAGCCCGGCGGAAAGGAAGCCAATGCCCTCGCTCGGCCCGGCCGAGATCCTCGTGGTCCTCGTGATCGCGTTGCTCGTCTTCGGCCCCAACAAGATGCCCGACATCGCCCGCCAAGTAGGCAAGGGCTTTCGCGAGTTCAAGCGCGTCCAGCAACACCTGAAGAGTGAGCTGCGCGACGTCGTCTCCGAGTTCGACTCGCCGTCGTCGACGCCGACGACCGGCTCCGATCCGGTCCCGATGCTACCCCCGAAGGACGACGCCGAGGCCACCCCCGCCGTCGCACCTCCTGATTCGCCCGGGCCGGCGCCCGCGGCCTCCGCCGAACTCCCGGCCCCGACACCGGCTCCCGAGCCCGGTGCGCCGGCCGACCCCGCCTGACCCGCCCCGTGCCCTTCCGCAAGGAGAGCAATCCGGACGGCCGCATGACGGTCTTCGAGCACCTCGGCGAGCTCCGCCGGCGGCTCATGATCTCGATCGTCGCGGTCGTGATCGCGGGCACGATCGTGTTCATCTTCGCCCCGGAGATCATCAGCTGGCTCATCCAGTTCTACAACGACTCCGCACCGAAGGGGACGCCCGACAAGTTCATCTTCACCGGACCGCTCGACGCGTTCGCGACCCGCCTGAAGATCGCGACCTACGGCGGCATCGTGCTCGCGCTGCCGGTATGGCTGTGGCAGCTGTGGCGCTTCATCACCCCGGGGCTGAACCCCAAGGAGAAGCGGTACGCGGTCCCGTTCATCATCGCCTCGATCATCCTGTTCGCGATGGGAGCGGTCGTCGCGCTCCTCACCCTCGAACCGGCGCTGAAGTTCCTGCTCAACATCGGCGGCTCCGACCTTCAGCCGCTGCTCACCGCCGACAAGTACATCTCGCTCGTCTCGCTGATGATCCTGGCGTTCGGGTTGTCGTTCGAGTTCCCGGTGATCCTGGTGTTCCTGCTGCTCGCACGGGTGCTCACGACCCAGCAGCTGCGCGCCTGGCGGCGTTACGCGGCGGTCATCATCGTGGCGTTCGCGGCGATCATCACGCCGAGCCAGGACCCGTACTCGCTGTTCGCGATGGCGATTCCGATGTACATCTTCTACGAGACCTCGATCATCATCGGGAGGGTGTTGAAACGATGAGCCCACGACGCAAGGGCCGTTCAGGCTGGAAGAAGCCGCGCGATCGACACGAGGTCGTCGTCGCGGTCCTGGCGTCGCTGGCGGTGATCGTCGTGACCGCGTCGCTCGTGTGGTTCCTGCGGCCGAACCGCGAGTCGGGGTCGTCACCCACCGTCAACACGGTGGGCATCGCAACGACGGTCGCGGGCGCGACCACCACCGTGCCCGGTGCGACCACGACCACCGTCGCACCCGCCACCACCGTCGCACCCTGACGGGGTCGGGTACCGTGCGCGCCACCTTCGAAGCCGGGCGCGGGTTCCCGCTCGACCGCTTCCAGCGGCTCGCGCTCGACGCGCTCGACGCCGGACAGAGCGTGCTGGTCGCCGCGCCCACCGGGTCGGGGAAGACGCTGGTGGCCGAGTACGCCATCGACAGGGCGCGGGCCGACGGCGGCAAGGTCTTCTACACCACTCCGCTCAAGGCGCTCTCCAACCAGAAGTTCGGCGACCTGGTGAAGCTCCACGGCCCGCGGCACGTGGGGCTGCTCACCGGCGACAACTCGATCAACGGTGACGCGCCGATCGTGGTGATGACCACCGAGGTCCTGCGCAACATGATCTACGCGTCGTCGCCCGCCCTCGACGGCCTCCGCTACGTCGTGCTCGACGAGGTGCACTACCTCCAGGACCGCTACCGCGGCCCGGTGTGGGAGGAGGTGATCGTGCACCTGCCGGCCGAGGTCACCCTGGTGTGCCTCTCGGCAACGGTGTCGAACGCCGAGGAGGTGGCGGCCTGGATCGAGACCGTGCGCGGCAGCACCGCGGCGATCATCGAGGAGCACCGCCCGGTCACGCTCGAGCACCGGTACCTGGTCGGGGAGCGGGGCGCCGATCTCCTGCACCTCCTCCCCACCTTCGTCGCCGGCCCCGAGGGCGAGCTGCGGCCCAACCCCGAAGCGGCCCGCCTCGACGCCCGCAACGCGCGTGACCCGGGTTGGCGGGGCCGTCCCCGCACGCGCCTGCGCACGCCCAGCCGGGTCGAGACCGCCGAGCTGCTGGCCGCGGAGTCGATGCTGCCCGCGATCGCGTTCATCTTCAGCCGCAAGGGGTGTGACCAGGCCGTCGAGCAGTGTCTGGCCGCCGGGCTGCGCCTCACCGAGCCGGGGGAGCGCGCCCAGATCCGCGCCATCGCCGACGCCAAGACCGCCGGCCTCGCCGACGAGGACCTCGACGTGCTGCGCTACGACCAGTGGCTCGCCGGGTCTCGAAGCCGGGTTCGCCGCGCACCACGCGGGCATGGTGCCGCCGATGAAGGAGGCGGTCGAGGAGGCCTTCGCCAGCTGGGTTGGTGAAGGTCGTGTTCGCGACCGAGACGCTCGCGCTCGGCATCAACATGCCGGCGCGTTCGGTCGTCATCGAGAAGCTCTCGAAGTTCACCGGCGAGCGCCACGAGTTCCTCACCCCGGGCGAGTACACCCAGCTCACCGGACGCGCCGGGTCGCCGCGGCATCGACGAGCGCGGCTACGCCATCGTGTGCTGGAGCCCGTTCGTGCCCTTCGACCAGGTCGCGTCGCTGGCGTCGCGTCGCAGCGACGCGCTCCGTTCGTCGTTCCGCCCGACGTACAACATGGCCGCCAACCTGGTGCGCGCGTTACACCAAGTTCGAGGCGCACCACCTGCTCAACCTGTCGTTCGCGCAGTTCCACGCCGACCGCGACGTCGTCACGCTCGAGCGCCAACTCGACCGCACCAAGCAGCAGCTGGCGCGCCAGCGCGAGCTCATCGGCACCGAGCTCGAGCAGGTGGAGGAGTACCGCGCGCTCGTCGCGGAACGCGACGCGCTCCGCCGCAATCGAGGGGATGGGCGCCGCGTCACCGAGGCCATGGAGGCCCTGCGCCCCGGCGACGTCGTGGTCGTCCGTCGCCGCGGTGGGCGGGTCGCGGTGCTCAACCACGAGCACCGGCGCGGGGGCGGCAGCCGCCTGGTCGCGGTCACCCCGGGGCGTGACGTCGTGCGGCTCGGGCCCCAGGACTTCGACGGCCCACCGCGGCGCGCCGCCACCATCGACCTGCCGGTGCCGTTCGCGCCCCGCAACCCCGCCTTCCGCCGCCAGGCCGCGGAGCGCCTCCGCCGGGTCAAGCTCCACGACGACGGCGGCCGGAGCCGCCGCGAGGAGCGCCGCCAGGCCGAGCTCGACGAGGCGCTGAGCGACCACCCACTGAGCCGTGACCCGCAGCTCGAGCAGAAGCTCCGGGCCGCAACCGCGATCGAGCGCTTCGAGCGCGACGTGCAGCGCACCGAGCGGCGCGTGCGCGGCCGGAGCGAGAGCCTGGCTCGCCAGTTCGACCGCGTGCTGCGGGTGCTCGAGGCGTGGGGCTACGTCGACGGGTGGCAGCTCACCGACGGCGGCGAGCAGCTTGCCCGCCTCTACACCGAGACCGATCTGCTCCTGGCCGAGGCGCTGCGCGCCGGCCTGCTCGACGGCTTGCGGCCGCCGGAGCTGGCCGCGGTCGTCTCGTGCTTCACCTACGAGCGCCGCGGGCCCGACGGGCAGCATCCGATGCCGCCGGCACGCTGGCCGTCGAAGGCGGTCGCCAAGCGGGCGCGGGCCGTCGAGAAGCTGGGGGAGGACCTGCGCGCCAACGAGGACGACGCCGGGCTCCCGGAGACGCGGCCACCGGATCCCGGCTTCACGCCGTACGTGCACGAGTGGGCGGCGGGGGAGTCACTCGCCGACGTGCTCGACGACGACGAGATGACGGGCGGCGACTTCGTGCGCCACGTCAAGCAGTGCATCGATCTCCTCCGCCAGGTCGGCGAGGTCGCGCCCGATCCCGAGACCCGCACGCGGGCGCGTGCGGCCGCCGACGCCTGTTACCGCGGCGTGGTGGCCGCGTCGAGCGTCGCGGCGGGCTGAGGACCCCACGTGGTCGGGAAGGGCCGGCCGTGGGAACGCCCGGCGTCGGGTCCGGCCGAGTGGCACGTGAGCGGCGACGACGCCACCCTCGCCGCCGCGGTGCGCGACCGCCCCGGGGCGCGGGTCGAGTTCCGGCCCGGGAACGATTCCGATCTCGCCCGCGCGCTCGGTCTCCACGACCCTCGACTGTCCGACGCGGGTGGCGCGACGTTGGAGCTCGAGCTCGACGCGCTGCGGGTGGTCGCCGACGACCGCGCGCACTTCGCGGTGAACCTCGTCGTCGTCGGCGTCGCCCCCGACCGCGCCGGGTGGCGCACGCCGTCACCCGCGCTGCGGGTACGGGTCGGCGAGCGGGTCGTGCACGACGGCCCCGCGACCGGCGTGGTGGTGGCGAACGGCCAGTACCTGCGGGGGAACGACGTCGTCCCCCGGGGTCATCCCGGCGACGGCCGGGCCGAGATCCAGGTGTACGCGGTCGGCCGGGGCGAGCGGTCCGGCGTGCGGGCCCGCCTGCCCCAGGGCGTGCACCTCCCGCACCCCGACATCACCCAGGCGACCGGCCGCCACGTCGAGATCCGGGCCGACCGGCGCGCTCTCCCGCTCGAGATCGACGGCGTCCCGGCACCGCGGGCGGGTCTGGTCACCGTCGACGTGGTCCCCGGGGCGTTCCTCCTCGTGGTCTGAGCAATTTCTTCGCGGGTGTCCCCATCGGGGGAGGGTCGCGCCGATACCATCGCCAGCCCTGGCGGGTACGCCAGCGCGCTGGAGGCGAGACTGTTGGGCGTGTACCCCTCCGAGAACTTCACCGACGACGAGGCGGCCGTCCTCCGCCCGTACTTCACGAACCTCGATCGTCCGGTGTTCGCGCTCGTCAACCTCCCGGAAGTCGTGAAAGGCGCGTTGTTCGCGCGCTACTCACGAACGCACAAGAGCCTCCGACGCCTCTTCCTCGACGAGTTCGTCAACGACCTCGACCTCACCGGTGACCTCACCGTCGACGCCACCGTCGGGCTGCGGCGGGCCGAGGAGCTCTACGACCGCGTGTTCTTCGAGTACGGCGACGACTCCGTCGCGCAGCTCGGCGGCGTGCACCTCGCGTGCGAGCAGTCGTCGAACCTGCTCACCAAGATCCTCGAGTGGGGTCGGCTCATGGCGTACCTCGAGCAGTCGACGCGCTACATCGAATACGACAAGAAGCTCGACGGCCGCTTCCGTTACTACCGCGACACTGCCGTCCTCGCGTCCACGCGAGCACGCGTGGCGCTACATCGCCGACATGGACGCGCAGTTCACCACGTACGCCGAGCTGCTGCCGCTCCTCACCGAGTGGGCGCGTGAGCGCTATCCCAAGGAACCGAGCGACTCCGACTTCGTCTACAAGCAGACCATCAAGGCGAAGGCGTGCGACGCGATCCGCGGCATCCTTCCCGCGGCCACGCTGTCGAACGTCGGCATCTACGGCACCGGCCAGGGGTACGAGGCGCTGCTCCTGCGCATGCGCGCGCACCCGTTGCCCGAGGCGCGCGCGTACGCGGCGATGATGCTCGAGGAGCTCCGCAAGGTGATCCCGAGCTTCCTCACCCGGGTCGACCGGGAAGATCGCGGCGTCGCGTGGAGCGCCTATCTGGCCGAGACCCGCCACTCCACCCGGGAGCTCACGGAGCGCATCTTCGCAGGTGAGAGGGCCGAACCCCGCCCCGCGGTCACCCTCACCGACTTCGATCCCGAGGCCGAGGACAAGCTCCTCGCGGCCATCTGCTATCCGCAGACCCACCTCCCCGAAGACCAGGTGCTCGCCAAGGTCCGCACGCTCGGCAACGACGACCGCGTCGCGTTGCTCGCGCGCGTACGTCGGTGAACGACGCAACCGCCGGCACAAGCCCGGCCGCGCGTTCGAACGCATCGACTACCGCTTCGACATCGTCGCCGACTACGGCGCGTTCCGCGATCTGCAACGTCACCGCATGCTCACCATCGAGTGGCAGCAGCTGTCGACGCGTCACGGCTACGAGGTCCCCGAAGCTGTCGAAGAAGCGGGGCTACGCGATCCGTTCGACGACGCGATGGAACGTTCTGCCGCGCTCTACGACGCGTTGCTCGACCCGTTCCCCGAGCAGGCGCCGTACGCGGTGTCGCTCGCGTACGGCATCCGCTTCGTGATGCAACTCAACGCGCGCGAAGCGATGCACATGCTCGAGTTGCGCACCGCGCCGTCGGGCCATCCTGCGTACCGTCAGATCGGCCAGGAGATGCACCGGCTCATCGCCGAGCAGGCCGGCCACCGCGCCATCGCCGCCGCCATGAGCTACGTCGACCACACCACGTACGAGCTCGAACGGCTCGCGGCGGAGCGTGCCGCGGAGGCCCGGAGGGCCGCGGGGCCAGTGTGACCTGAGTCTTGCCGGCAGGAAAAAAATCACAGGCACTCTGACCAGCGTCGACGCGCGTCGGTGCAGGTCACGGCGTCACGCGCGCGACGGCTCCCGCTTGACTCGGACCCCTTCCGTCGGGCCTACTAAGCGGCGTCCTCACCGCTCGGTCGTGGGTCACTCCACATGCGGGGTGAAAGCACCGGGGAGGGATGGGCACGGGGGCTCAGGAGACCAAGTAGAGAACGCTGCAATAACCCGACCTGCACGGCAGGCCGGGCCAGACAGTGGCCCCAACGGTCTCCTGGGCCCCCTCTTCTCACCACCTCGCTTCGATGGGCGGACCGGCGCCGCCGAACACCCCGGGGAATAGCCGCGGCACCCCGAGGGTTTGGGTCGCGACTGCACGCAGGTGCGGTGTTATATTCCGCGCCCCTCGACCCGCTGACCCTGCACGACGACCACACGAACCCCCCGCGTGGCCGATCCCGGTCGGCCGACCCGCTCGGAGCCCCGATGAGCGACGAAGAATTCGACGACGACGAACCCGAACTCGACGACGAAGAGCTGGTGGAAGACGACGACCTCGTCGTCGACGACGACGACCTCGCGGTCGACGCTGACGACATCGACCTCCTCGACGACGAGCTCGAGGTCAGTCCCGAGGTGCCCGTGCCGGTCGTGACCGACGACACCGCGACCGAGACGACCGACGACGAGGACGACGAAGGCGTCGTCGACCTCGACGAAGAGCTGCACCCCGACGACGTCGAGGAGCCGCTCGACGTCCTCCTCCAGGAGAAGACCGCCAGCGCCACGCTCGAGGACGACGAAGACGACCTCGAAGAGGACGAGGCCGACGGCGACGACCGCGCCGACGGCCCCACCCGCATCGTGCCCCGGCGGCCCGACGAGTTCCTCTGCCAGTCGTGCTTCCTCCTGCTGCCACTGCGCCGCCTCGCCGACCCGGAGCGGCAGTTCTGCGACGACTGCGCCTGAGCTGGCGCGCGGCTCGCCGCCGCGCTCGGCGCGGGTGTCGTCACCGGGCTGTGCTTCGCGCCGGTCGACCTCGGTCCGCTGGTCCTCGTCGCGCTCGTCCCGCTCCTCTGGGCGTGGCGCGACGCGCGGCCGCGTCACGCGGCGCTCTACGGCTTCGCGTTCGGGTGCGCGTGCTACGGGGTGGTCATCCCGTGGATCCGCTACTTCGGCTACGTCGCGCTCGTCCCGTTGGTGCTCACGATGGCCGCGGCGATCGCGGTGGTCGGCGCGCTGGTCGCGGCATGGGCGCGTCGGGGGATCTCGTCGCCGTTCCTCACCGCGGCGGCGTGGGTCGTGCTGGAGGCGCTCCGCGGCCGCTGGCCCTTCGGTGGGTTCCCCTGGGCTGACCTCGGCGTCGCGCTGCACGACGTGCCGGCGGCGCGGGCCCTGGCGAGCGTGGGGGGCACGCTGCTCGTGAGCTACGTGATCGTCGTGGTGAACGGCCTGGCCCTCGACCTCGGGGACGCGCTGCGGGCCCGCACCACCCGCGCCGCGGTCCTGGCCGGCATCGGACTGGTCGCGGTCGTGGTGGTAACCGTGGCGGTCGACGTCACCCGGTTCGAGCCCACGACGACGGGTCATCTGCGGGTGGCGATGCTCCAGGGCGACGACGAGCAGCTTCCGCTCGCGGAGCAGACCGACCAGCTCCTCACCGACAAGCACTTCGCCCTCGCCGACCAGCTGCAGGGCCGTTACGACCTCATCGTGTTCCCCGAGTCGTCACTCGATACCGACCCGCAGGTCGACGCCACCCTGCGGCAGCGGATCGCCGAGCTCGCGGCCGAACACGACGCGTACGTGCTCGTGAACGCGCGCACCGCCGGCACCGCCACAAGCCAAGATGGCGGCAACTCCCGCAACACCAACCTCCTCTACACGCCGACGGGGAAGCTGCAGGGCAAGTACTCCAAGAAGCACCTCGTGCCCTTCGGCGAGTACGTGCCGTGGCGCGACCAGCTCAGCTTCCTCCCGGAGCTGCGCCAGGTGCCCTACGACTTCGAGCCCGGCCACACGCGCACCATGTTCCAAGTCGCGGGGAAGCCGGTCGGCAGCGTGATCTGCTTCGAGTCGGCGTTCGGCCCGTTGGTCCGCGACTTCGTCGACGACGGTGCCGAGATGATCGTGGTGAGCACCAACAACCGCTCGTACCAGCGGTCGGCCAACAGCGAGCAGCATCTCGCGCTCGGGCAGATCCGCGCCGCGGAGACCGGCCGGTCGGTGCTCCAGGCGTCGGTGTCCGGCATCAGCGCGATCATCGATCCCGACGGCTCGGTGCACGACCGCACGAAGCTGTTCGAGTCCGCGGTCGTGACCGCGTCGGTGCCGACGTCGACGGGGGAGACGCTCTACGTGCGCTTCGGCGACTGGGTCGTGCTGTTGAGCGCGCTCGCGTTGGTGGCGGTCACGGTGATCGCGATCCGTCGGCCGGTCACGCCTGCTCTCACGAGATCAGGAGCTTGATCGCCGCCACCAGGCCGACCACCACGATGAGCCCACGGAGCGCGGGCGCGGGGAGGCGGCGCCCCACCTGGGCACCCAGCTGGGCGCCCAGCACCGAACCGACCGCGATCAGCACGACCACCAGCCACGCCACGTCGGCGAAGAACACGAAGAGCGCCGCGGCGACGCCGTTGGCGATCAGCGCGAGCACGTTCTTCACCCCGTTCAGCCGTTGCAGGGTGTCGGCGATGAAGATGCCGAGCAGGCTCAGCAGGATCACGCCCTGAGCGGCCCCGAAGTAGCCGCCGTAGATCCCGGTGAGGAACACGCCGATCCACAGCTCGAACCCGCCGTGCTCGACGACCCGGCTGCGCCGTTCGGCGACGAACCGGCTGAGCCGGGGTTGGAGGATCACCAGGACCACGGCCATCAGGATCAGGACGGGCACCACGTCGTCGAACACCGAGCTCGGCAGCGTGAGCAGCAGGACGCCACCGGTGATGCCGCCGATGAGCGACCCCGAACCCAGGATCATCGTGCGGTGGCGCTGGCCCCCGAGCTCGCGCCGGTAGCCGACCGCGCCGCTCAGGCTGCCGAAGGTGATCCCGATGGTGTTGCTGACGTTGGCGATGACGGGGGAGTAGCCGATGGCCAGCAGCGTGGGGAAGGTGATGAGCGACCCGGAGCCGACGATCGTGTTGATGGTGCCGGCGAGGAAGCCGACGCCGATCACGAGCAGCGCTTCGAGGACCGACATGGTGCCCGGCACCGTAGACTGCTGGCCGAGATGAAGCCGGAGCCGTGCCCGGAGGGCGGGACGGCGGAGCGGAATCGACGAGAGGAGCGCGGTGCCCGAGGAGAAGCAACCGGTGGAGAAGGCGGTCGAGCTGTTCGTGTACGCGCCGGTCGGCATGGCGCTCTACGTGCGCGACATGCTCCCGAGCATGATGGGGATCTTCGTGGCACGCGGCAAACGCGAGGTCGCGTCGCACCGCACGCCACCGCCGCCTCCCGTCACCCCGCCGCCGATCCCACCCGAGGTGAAACGGCGCATCGACGAGTCGATGGCCATGACGCGCGCGGTGGCCGAAGGTGGCATCGGGGTCGCCCGCGACGTCGCGGGCAGCGGCATCGGCGTCGCGCGCGACGTCGCCGGGAGTGCGCTCATGCAGTTCCTCGCGCTCCGCGCCAACGGCGCGTCCAGCGCCACCGAGGCCGACACCTTCACCGAGCCGGCCGCCGCGGCGCCGCCCGCGCCCGCACCGGCACCGACGCGACCGACGCCTCCGGCCGCGGCACCCGCCACGCCGGTCCCGCCCGACGCGGCGTGGAAGGCCGACGTCGCCGCCGCCGACGCGCTGCCGATCCCCGACTACGACGAGCTCTCGGCGTCGCAGGTGGTCGAGCGGCTCGACGGCCTCGACCCCGAGTCGCTCGAGGAGATCCGTCGCTACGAGACCGATCACCGCGGCCGCAACACGATCCTGGGCAAGATCGCGCAACTCACCTGACGTGGTGGAAGCGAGCCGGGAGGCGACGCCGGCCGACATCCTGCGCATCGTCGAGCTGGCCCGGGTCGCACGCGAGGAGCAGGCGACCATGCGCGGCGGCGAGTTGTGGCTGGCCCGCGAGGCGTGGCCCGAGCCCCTCGACCAGGCCTACGGCACGCTCATCACACGCGACGACACGCTGGTCGTCGTCGGCACCATCGACGACACGATCATCGGGTACGGCGTGGTGCTCGTCGAGATCCTCCGCTCGGGCGCGCGCCTGGGCGTGATCACCGACCTGTTCGTCGAGGAAGAGGCGCGGGCCGTCGGCGTGGGTGAGGCGATGGTCAACGCGTTGGTGGACCACTGCCGCGCGCACGAGTGCATCGGCATCGACGCGAGCGCGCTGCCCGGCCACCGCGCCACGAAGAACTTCTTCGAGACCCACGGGTTCACCGCCCGGGCGCTGGTGATGCACCGCCGCCTCGACCCCCGCGGGTGAGCGTGCACCGGCCCGAGGTCGCGGTCGGCGCGGTGTGCGTGCACGCCGACGCGCTCCTCCTGGTGCGGCGAGGCCGCGGCCCGGCGGCGGGGGAGTGGTCGGTGCCCGGTGGACGCGTCGAGTGGGGCGAGACGTTGCACGAGGCCGTCGTCCGCGAGACGTTCGAGGAGACGCGGCTCGAGGTCGTCGTCGACCGCTCCCTGGGGTGGACCGAGCGGATCGACGACATGTACCACTACGTGATCCTCGACTTCGAGGTGACCGCGCTCGATCCGACGACGCCACCCGTGGCGGGTGACGACGCCGCCGAGGCGACCTGGGTGCCACGGGGCGAGGTGTCCGACCTCCGGCTGGTCGACGGCCTCTACGATGCCCTGCGCGACTGGACCATTCTCTGAAGAGAGCCTCTGTACCCGCACATGGACTTCGCCTTCACCCCCGAGGACGCGGCGTTCCGCACCGAGCTGCGCGCCTTCCTCGACGACGAGCTCCCCACCTGGTGGAAGACGGTGTTCGTCGACGACGCCCGGGCGATGCCGTTCACGCGTGAGCTGTGCCAGAAGCTCGCGGCGCGCGGTTGGCTCACGCTCAGCTGGCCGAGCGAGCACGGCGGTGCCGACGGTTCGGTGTGGCAGCAGGCAGTCGTCCGCGAGGAGATGTGGGCGGCCGGTGAACCCCGCGGCCCGCAGTACATGAACCTCAACTACATCGGGCCGCTGATCATGCGCTTCGGCACGCCCGAACAGCAGGCGCGTCACCTCCCGCGCATGGCCGCCGGCGACGTGATCTGGTGCCAGGGGTTCTCCGAACCCGAAGCGGGCTCCGACCTCGCGTCGCTCAAGACCCGCGCCGTGCCGCGACGGCGACCGCTACGTCGTGAACGGGCAGAAGATCTGGAACAGCTACGCCGACGCGCCCGCCGACCACTGCCTGCTGCTCGCCCGCACCGATCCCGACGTCAAGAAGCAGATGGGCATCTCGATGTTCCTGGTCGACATGCGCACGCCCGGGATCACGGTGCGGCCCATCCCGAGCATGGCGGGCAAGAGCGAGTTCAGCGAGATCTTCTTCGACGACGCGGTGATCCCCGTCACCGACCGTCTGGGCGACGAGAACAACGGATGGACACTCGTCGGTGAGGGCCTCGCGTTCGAGCGCATCGGCATCGCGCGCTACGCCCGCGCCAACCGCGTGCTCGAACACCTCGTCGCGTACGCACGCGACACGGTGGTCGACGGCCGCCCGCTCGCGGAGGATCCGGCGGTGCGGGCCCGGCTGGCGACGCTGGCCGTGCGCATCGAGGCGGCCAAGCTCCTCAACTACGGCGCCATCTCCATCCAGGCCGCGGGCGAGGTGCCCGCCATCGAGGCGTCGATCGCCCGCATCCACAACACCCAGGTCGAACAGCTCGCAGGGCAGGTCGGCCTGGAGCTGCTCGGGACCCGGGGTCTCCTGCTCGACGACGATCCGTTCGGCCTGCTCGACGGCGAGATGCAACGCCAGTGGCTGGAGAGCATCCCGGTGACGGTGGCCGCCGGCAGCACCGAGGTGCAGAAGAACATCATCGCCCAGCGTGGCCTGGGTCTCCCGCGGAGCGCCTGACGTGGACCTCAACCTCGACGACGACCAGCGGCTCCTCGCCGACTCCGCCCGCCAGCTGTTCGAGCGCACCTACCCGACTGCGGAGGCACGGAATGCCGAGGAGCTGCCCGAGCGGTTCTCGCGCGACCTGTGGACCCAGACCGCCGAGCTCGGGTGGCCGGGGATCGCGCTGCCCGAGGACTGCGGCGGCGCGGGCTATGGCCTGCTGGAGCTCTCCATCCTCGCCGAAGAGCTCGGGCGGGCCGCGGTCACCTCGCCGCTCCTGTCGTCGTACGCGGCCACGCTGCCGATGCTGTGGGCAAGTGACGGCGCGGCGCGGGAACGGTGGCTGACGCCGCTCGCCACCGGTCACGCGCTCGGCGCGCTCGCCCTCCTGGATCCGGGCGCGCGCTCGGAGCAGTCGGCGCCCGCGCTCACCGGAACCCCGAACGGCAACGGCTGGATGCTCTCGGGTACGAAGGTCGCGGTCCGCTTCGGTGCCGCGGCCGACGTGCTGCTGGTCGGCGTCGACCTGGGCGACGGCGCCGCATCGGTGATCGCGGTCGCCGCCGACGTGCCCGGCATCGAGCGCGTGGCACACGACACGTTCTCACCCGAGCCGGTCGCCGCGGTGACGTTCACCAACGTCGCGGTCGGGCCCGACGACGTGGTGAGGGAGCGGGGTGCCACCGCGCCGCTCGTCGTGCGCGCGCTCGCCCATCTCACCGTGCTCGACACCGCGTACGCGGTCGGCCTGTGCGATGCCGCCCTCGCGCTGGCCGTCGACCACGCCACCAACCGTGAGCAGTTCGGCCGTCCCATCGGCGTCAACCAGGCCGTCTCGCACCAGTGTGTCGACATCCGCGTGGAGACCGACGCCATGCGGGTGCTCGTGCACCAGGCCGCGTGGCGCCTCGACCGCCACGACGCCGATCCCGCTGCGGCGGCGCGCGCGGTCGCACTGGCCAACGCCTACGCGCGCGACGTGATCCCGGGGATCTTCACGCGCGCGCACCAGGTGCACGGCGCGATGGGGTTCACGATGGAGTACGACCTGCAGTTGTTCAGCCGGCGGGCCAAGACCTACGAGCTGACGGGCGGGAGCGCCGCCTGGCACCTCGAGCAGGTCGCCCGCGCGATCGGGCTGTAGCGAGCGTTCGTTACGCGTCGATGGGCGCGGTCATCGTGTTGTTGGTCGACAGGAAGTTGGTCGCGTTCTCCTTGTCGAGCTCCTTCACCGCAGCCTCGGTGGAGAAGCCGCCGTACTCGCGCGGCGTCGTGTCGACGTCGGTCGCCTGCGCCCGCAGCGCACCCACGGTGCACTCCTCGCGCGTGCGGTGCTCGAACGGGTCGAACTGGTACCAGCGGCACGCGTTCTCCCACGTGACCATGTCGATCTCGTTGTCGGGGAGGCCCACCTCGGCCAGCGACTTCATCACGACCTCGGGCGACTCCGGCCACGTGCAGTCGGAGTGCGGGTAGTCGCCTCCCACGTGATCATGTCGACGCCGATCTGGTGGCGGTTGCGCAGCCCGGTGTAGTCGTCGATGAAGCACGTCTGCACGTGCTCGCGGAACACCTGGCTCGGGAGCTTGTCGCCGAAGTCGGCGCCGGTCCACGCGCTTGTGGTGGTCGTAGACGAAGTCGGCCTTCTCGAGGAAGTAGGGCACCCAGCCGATGCCGCCCTCGGCGAGCGCCATCTTGATCTTCGGGAACTTCTGCATGATCGGCGACCACAGCAGCTCCGACGCGAAGATCGACGGTCTGGAACGGCATGGCGTGGGGGATCACCGAGAACGGCGTGCGGGGCATGAAGTTCGGGAACGCCGCCGAAGTGGAACACCACGACGGTGCCGATGTCGTTGCACGCCTGCCACGCCTGGTCCCACTCGGGACCGTGGATGTCGGCCATGCCGAAGCGGTGGGGCTCGGAGTGGAACGACACCGCGTGGCAGCCCTTCTCGGCGACCCGGTGGATCTCGCCGGCCATCCACTCGTCGCCGAGAACGAAGCCGGAGAGCGCGAGCGGGATGAAGCGACCGGGGTACGCGCCGCACCACTCGTCGATGTGCCAGTCGTTGTACGCGCGGATCATCACCTCGACGAACTCGGTGTCGTCGTTCTGCACGAAGAACTGACCACCGAGGCCGGGCCACGACGGGAAGTTCAGCGACGCGAGCACGCCGTTGACGTTCATGTCGCGGATGCGCTCGTGCACGTCGAACGTGCCCGGCCGTACCTGGTCGAAGCTGGCCGGGTCGGCGCCCCAGCTCTCGCGCGGACGGCCCTGCACCGCGTTGAGGCCGAAGGTGGCGATCTCCTGGCCCTCGATGAGCCAGGCGTCGGTGCCGTCGTCGCGGCGGATGACGCGGGGGACGCGCTCCTTGTACTTCGCGGGGACGTGGTCCTTCGAGGTACTCGGCGAGTGACGGCGGCTCGACGATGTGGTCGTCGACGCTGACGAGGATGAGGTCTTCCGTGCGCATCCGTTCCCCCCGAAGGCGATGAGTGCTGCGAGACGTGTGCTGACCAGCCTATTCGTACCGAGTCCACTGCCGCACCTACCCACCTCGCCCCCGAAAGGGGCAGCACCCCGTCAGCTCGGGCGCAGGTACCGCTCGCCGAGCGCCCGGATGGTCGCGCCGAACTCCTCGACGGTCTGGCGCATGATCTCGGACACCGGCAACAGCGAGTCGATGCGGCCGGCCACCTGACCGACCGAGGGGAGCGAGTTCTCGACGATGCCCTGGGTGTAGGTCGCGATGACGTTCGGGAGCAGCTCCCGCATGGGGTCACCCTCGGTGGCGAACTCGAGGTCGGCGGTCGTCTCGGTACGCAGCACCCGGAGCGGTCGGCCGTTGTGACGGTTGACGAGCACGGTGTCCTGCTCCGACGCCTGCAGCACCGCCTGCTTGAGCCCGTCGTGCACGTTCGACTCGAGCGACGCCAGCATGCGGGTCCCCATCTGCACGCCCTCGGCACCGAGGGCGAAGGCGGAAGCCATGGAGATGCCGTCGGCGACGCCACCCGCCGCGATCATGGGGACGTCGAGCCTGGACGCCAGCAGGGGCAGGAGCACCGACGACGCCACCTCGGCCTGGCCCTTGAGCCCGGCACCCTCGATGCCTTCCACGACCAGGCCGTCGACCCCGGCGTCGAGGGCCTCCTCGCGCGGTCTCGAGCGACGTGACGACGTGCAGGACCTTCACCCCCGCTGCCTTGAGGATCGGAGTGAACGCCATCGGCGAGCCCGCCGACGTGGTCACGAAGGGGATGCCCTCCTCGAGGAGCATGTCGGCGATCGACGCATCCCGCACGAAGGCGATCGGCAGGTTGACCCCGAAGGGCCGGTCGGTCAGGTCCCGGACCCGCTTGATGTCCTCCCGTGCTCCGTCGATGCCGATCGAACCGGGCACGAGCCCGATGCCACCGGCGAGGGACACCGCGGCGACCAGGTCGGCCTTGGCCACGAAGCCCATCGGCGAGTTCGCGATCGGCACGTCGACGCCGAGCAGCCGGGTGATGCGGTTGTCGAATCGAACGGTCGTGCTCGCCATCCGGTGAGCATGGCCCGGCCTGCCCGGCAACCGCCAAATGGTGCGCGTTCAAATGGTGCGCGTTCCCAACCGTCCGGCACTGCCGATCAGGTAGACACAGGAGGATGAGCAAGGCCACGAGGACGAAGTCACCGTCGCCGGCACGGCAGGTTGCCGACAGCCACGATCTGATCCGCGTGCACGGCGCGCGCGTCAACAACCTCAAGGACGTCAGCGTCGAGATCCCGAAGCGCCGGCTCACGGTGTTCACCGGCATCTCCGGCTCGGGCAAGAGCTCGCTGGTGTTCGGCACGATCGCCGCGGAGTCGCAGCGCCTCATCAACGAGACGTACAGCGCCTTCGTGCAGGGCTTCATGCCGACGCTGGCGCGGCCCGAGGTCGACCTGCTGGAGGGGTTGACCACGGCGATCATCGTCGACCAGGAGCGAATTGGCTCCAACCCGCGGTCGACCGTGGGCACCGTCACCGACGCGAACGCGATGCTGCGGATCGTCTTCAGCCGGCTCGGCAGGCCGTACGTCGGCTCGCCCCAGGCGTTCTCCTTCAACACCGCCACGATCAGCGGGGCCGGTGCGGTCACCATCGAGAAGGGCGGCCGGAGGACCAGGGAGAAGCGCTCGTTCACCCGCACCGGCGGCATGTGCCCGCGCTGCGAGGGCATGGGATCGGTCACCGACTTCGACCTGTCGCAGCTGTACGACGACAGCAAGTCGCTCAACGAGGGTGCGCTGACGATCCCCGGCTACAGCATGGACGGCTGGTTCGGGCGCATCTTCCGGGGCTGTGGCTTCTTCGACCCGGACACGCCCATCCGCAAGTTCACCAAGAAGGAGCTCGATGACCTCCTCTACAAGGAGCCGACCAAGATCAAGGTCGAGGGCATCAACCTCACGTACGAGGGTCTGATCCCGAAGATCCAGAAGTCGATGCTGTCGAAGGATGTCGACTCCATGCAGCCGCACATCCGGGCGTTCGTAGAGCGGGTCGTGACGTTCGGTGTGTGCCCCGAGTGCGACGGCACTCGGCTCAACGAGGCGGCTCGATCGTCGAAGATCGGGGGGATCGACATCGCCGACGCGTGCGCGATGCAGATCAGCGACCTCGCCGAGTGGGTGCGTGGTCTCGACGAGCCGTCGGTGGCGCCGGTGCTCGAAGCGTTGCAGCAGACCCTCGAGTCGTTCGTGGAGATCGGGCTCGGCTACCTCTCGCTCGACCGGTCGTCGGGCACGCTGTCGGGCGGCGAGGCCCAGCGCACCAAGGTGATCCGCCAGCTCGGATCGTCGCTCACCGACGTGACCTACGTGTTCGACGAGCCGACGGTCGGCCTGCATCCCCACGACATCGAGCGGATGAACGAACTGCTGCTGCGGCTGCGCGACAAGGGCAACACCGTCCTGGTCGTGGAACACAAGCCGGAGACGATCGACATCGCCGACCACGCCGTCGATCTCGGTCCCGGCGCGGGCGGTGCCGGTGGCGAGGTGGTGTTCGAGGGGACCGTCATGGGGCTGCGGGGGAGCGGCACGCTCACCGGGCGCCACCTCGACGACCGGGCCTCGTTCAAGCCGTCGGTGCGCACACCCCCGGGAGTCCTCGAGGTGCGCGGCGCGACCACCCACAACCTGCAGGACGTCGACGTCGACATCCCGCTCGGCGTGCTGGTGGTGGTGACCGGAGTGGCGGGCTCCGGCAAGAGCTCGCTGATCGACGGCTCGGTGTCGGGGCGCGACGGTGTGGTGTCGGTCGACCAGACCCCGATCCGTGGCTCGCGGCGGAGCAACCCAGCGACGTACACCGGGCTGCTCGACCCGATCCGCAAGGCGTTCGCGAAGACCAACGGCGTGAAACCGGCGCTCTTCAGCGCCAATTCCGAGGGCGCCTGCCCCAGCTGCAACGGCGCGGGCGTCATCTACACCGACCTGGCGATGATGGCCGGCGTGGCCACCCTCTGCGAGGAGTGCGAGGGGAAGCGATTCCAGGCCGAGGTCCTGGAGTACACCTTCGGCGGCAAGGACATCAGCGAGGTGCTGGCGATGTCGGTGACCGGGGCCGAGGAGTTCTTCGGCGCCGGCGAGGCGGCCACGCCGGCCGCGCACACGATCCTCGACCGGCTCGCCGACGTCGGGCTCGGCTACCTCAGCCTCGGTCAGCCGCTCCCTTCACTGTCCGGCGGCGAGCGGCAGCGGCTGAAGCTGGCCACGCACCTGGCCGAGAAGGGCGGCGTCTACGTCCTCGACGAGCCGACCGCCGGTCTCCACCTCGCCGACGTCGAGCAGCTGCTCGGCCTGCTCGACCGGCTCGTCGACTCCGGCAAGTCGGTCATCGTCATCGAGCACCACCAGGCGGTCATGGCGCACGCCGACTGGATCATCGATCTCGGCCCGGGGGCAGGCCACGACGGCGGCCGGATCGTCTTCGAGGGCACACCGTCCGATCTCGTCGCCGCCCGCTCCACGCTCACCGGCGAGCACCTCGCGGCCTACGTCGGCACCTGACCGAGGCGGGCTCGTCCTTCCGCGACCTTTCCTGTACCCCAGGTGCCCATAATCCTCGTTATGTCAAGTACCTGGAATGAAGCAGGAGCGGCCTTCCCGGGGTCGATCCCCTGCGCGTCGCGCGGCGTCAGTCGGACGGGAGGATGCCGTCGAGGGCGTCGAGCGACGGCGCGAAGTAGTACGCACCGCTCACCGGCCGGCTGAAGTCGGTGAGGTGGTCGTGCACGCCGTCGCCGCTGACGCCGAACATGCGGCGCAGCATCTTGGTGAAGCGCGACGGGTCGGCGCTGAAGGCGAGGAAGTAGAGCCCCGCCTCCCCGACCCGGCCGTACGGCGTGCTGCGCCGGTACAGCTCGAGCTCCTCACCGTCTTCCTCGATCGACGACGCGGGCGATGTGCGCAGTCGGCGGCTTGTCGTCGAGCTCGACGCTGTCGGGCTTGGTGCGACCGATGGTGCCCTCCTGAGCGGCCTGCGGCTGCGCGTGGAACGCGGCGAGGTCGTGCACCCACTTCTCCGCGAGCACGAACGCACCACCGGCGCCGGGCTCACCGTCGGGCACGAGGGCGACGTCGAACGCCTCCTCCACCGGCGGGTTCTCGGTGCCGTCGATGAAGCCGGTGAGGTCGCGGCTGTCGCGGTAGACGAAGCACGGCTGCTCGGCCGCCAGCGTCGCGACCGGCGCCATCACCGCGGCGACGGCCCGGCGCGACGTCGAGCTCGACGTCTTCCCCGGTGCCGTGGGTCCACACCCACACGTCGTGCTGGGTGGCGGGCGCACGGCGACCGTCGCCCTCGATCGCTTCGAACGCCGCGAGCTCGGCCGGGGCGTCGCCGGGCTGGAGGCGTCGCCACAGGTCGGGGCCGAAGCCGACCACGATGTTCGACCCGCCCGCGGTCACCGGAGGCTCGCGCAGCCCGTGCAGCGCCTCGACGATGGCGTCGTCGGACGGCGTCGGCGACGGAGGTCGAACTCGAGGTGGTAGTGCGAACGGGTGCCCTGGGCGAAGATCCCGGGCTGCGGACGGGCCATGCGGTCAGACGTCCTCGGCGTCCTCGTACGCCGACAACGGCGGGCACGAGCACATGAGGTTGCGGTCGCCGAACACGCCGTCGATGCGGCTCACCGGCGGCCAGTACTTGTCGGGCCCCGAGACCGACTGGCCGCCCGGGTAGGCCGCCTGCTCGCGCGTGTACGGCGCGGTCCCACTCGGTGGCGACGACATCGGCCGCGGGGTGCGGCGCGAGCCGCAGCGGGCTCTGGTCGACGGCCCACTCTCCCGCTTCCACGGCGCGGATCTCGTCGCGGATGGCGATCATGGCGTCGCAGAAGCGGTCGAGCTCGGCGAGGTCTTCCGACTCCGTGGGCTCGACCATCAGCGTGCCCGCCACCGGGAACGACATGGTCGGTGCATGGAAGCCGAAGTCGACGAGGCGCTTGGCGACGTCGTCGGCGGTCACTCCGGTGACCTGGGTGATCGGGCGCAGGTCGAGGATGCACTCGTGGGCCACCACTCCCCCGGGGCCGCTGTAGAGCACCGGGTAGTGCGGCAGCAGCCGCGCCGCCACGTAGTTGGCCGTCAGGATCGCGACCTCGGTGGCGCGCAGCAGGCCGTCGCCGCCCATGAGGCGGATGTAGGAGTACGAGATGGGCAGGATGCCCGCCGACCCGTGGGGCGCGGCCGCGATGTGCGGCGAGAGGAACGGCGCGAGGTGCTCGCGCACGGCCACCGGGCCGACGCCCGGACCTCCCCCACCGTGGGGGATGCAGAACGTCTTGTGCAGGTTGAGGTGCGACACGTCGGCACCGAACTTGCCCGGCTTGGCCAGGCCGACGAGCACGTTGAGGTTGGCGCCGTCGAGGTACACCTGACCGCCGCACTCGTGCACGACCGCGCACACGTCGCGGATGTTCGACTCGTAGACGCCGTGGGTCGACGGGTAGGTGACCATCAGCGCGGAGAGATCGGTCGCGTGCTCGTGCGCCCTGGCCTTGAGGTCGTCGAAGTCGACGTTGCCGTCGTCGTCGCACTTGACGACCACCACGTCCATCCCGGCCATCACCGCGCTCGCCGCGTTGGTACCGTGCGCCGACTCCGGGATGAGGCACACCGTACGCCGAAGCTGCCCGCGGTGCTCGTGGTACCCACGGATCGCGAGCAGGCCCGCGAGCTCGCCCTGGGAGCCGGCGTTGGGCTGGAGCGACACCGCGTCGTACCCGGTGATCTCGCACAGCGCCGCCTCGAGCTCGGCGAACAGCTCGGCGTAGCCCTCGGCCTGGTCGGCGGGCGCGAACGGGTGCAGGTTCGCGAACTCGGGCCACGTGATCGGCATCATCTCGGTGGTCGCGTTGAGCTTCATGGTGCACGACCCGAGCGGGATCATCGTGCGGTCGAGCGCGAGGTCGCGGTCGGCCAGCGTGCGCAGGTAGCGCAGCATCTGCGACTCGGAGTGGTAGGTGCGGAACACCGGGTGCGTGAGGATGTCGGAGGTGCGCTTCATCGGGTTCGTGCGGTACACCACGTTCCCGAGCGACGCGCCGACGGCTTCGAACCCGAATGCGGCGCGCACCGCCGCGAGCGTTGCGCCCGTTGTCGTCTCGTCGAAGCTCACGCCGACCGTCGAGCCGTCGATCCTCCGCAGGTTGACACCCCGCTCCCGGGCCCGCTCGAGCACGGCATCCGAGTCGTCGACGCGCACCGCGAGGGTGTCGAAGAACCACTCGTGCACGAGTTCGAGCCCCAGTTCGCGAATCGTGCCCTCAATCGACTTGGCGCACCGGTGCACGCGTTCAGCGATGGCGCGCAGGCCGTCGGGGCCGTGGTACACCGCGTACATGCCGGCGATGTTGGCGAGCAGCACCTGGGCGGTGCAGATGTTGCTCGTCGCCTTCTCCCGGCGGATGTGTTGCTCGCGCGTCTGCAACGCGAGCCGGAGCGCGGGACGCCCCGCGGCGTCGACCGACACCCCCACCAGCCGGCCCGGGAGGTTGCGCTTGTACTCCTCGCGCGTCGCGAAGTAGCCGGCGTGGGGACCGCCGTACCCCATGGGCACGCCGAACCGCTGTGCCGAACCGACGACGACGTCGGCGCCCCACTCCCCCGGCGGGCTGAGCAGCACCAACGCGAGCAGGTCGGCGGCGACCGCGACCAGGGTGCCCTGCGCGTGCAGGTTCGCCACGAGCTCGCGGTCGTCACGGACGCCACCGGTGGTGCCCGGGTACTGCAGCAGCACGCCGAACACCCCCTCGCTGGGGAGATCGGGCTCCGGTACCCCCACCACGACGTCGATGCCGAGCGGCTCGGCCCGGGTGCGCACGACGTCGATGGTCTGCGGGTGGCACTCGGCGTCGACGAAGAACGCGTCACCGGCCTTCGGGTTGACCCGCCGCAGCATGGTCATCGCCTCGGCCGCCGCGGTCGCCTCGTCGAGCAGCGACGCGTTGGCGAGGTCCATGGCGGTGAGGTCGCTCACCATGGTCTGGAAGTTGAGGAGCGCCTGCAGCCGGCCCTGGGAGATCTCGGGCTGGTACGGCGTGTACGCGGTGTACCAGGCCGGGTCTTCGAGCACGTTGCGCTGGATGACCGGCGGCGTGATCGTGCCCGAGTACCCCTGACCGATCAGCGACACCAGCACCTCGTTGCGATCGGCGAGCTCGCGCAGCCGGGCGAGGGTCTCGGCCTCGGTGAGGCCGGCGGGCAGGTCGAGCGGCGTGCGGTCGCGGATCGGCTCCGGAACCGCGCGGTCGACCAGCTCGGCCACCGAGTCGACCCCGAGGGTGGCCAGCATGGTCTCGACCTCGGTGGGCGAGGGCCCCAGGTGACGGTCCGCGAACTCCCTGCTCACGGCGTCGAGGTTACCGGCGCACGAACGGAAGCTTCGTGACGATCGCAGGTACCTCGCGGCCGCGCACGTCGACAGTGACCTCGTCGCCGTCAACGGTGTCGGGCGGGAGGAACGCGAGCGCGATGCCGTGGCCCAGCGTCGGCGAGAAGTTGCCGCTGGTCACCACCCCGACCACCTCCCCCGCGCGACACCGCATGACCCTCGCGGGGGATCTGGCGGCCTTCGGTGCTCAGGCCGCGCAGGCGGCGGGCGACACCCCGGTCGTGCTCGGCCTCGAGCGCGGCGCGACCACGGAAGTCGCCCTTGTCGAAGCGCACCACCCAGGCCAGCCCGGCCTGCAACGGCGTGATGCCCGGGCCCAGCTCGTGACCGTGGAGCGGCAGCGCCGCCTCCAATCGGAGGGTGTCGCGCGCGCCCAGCCCGGCCGGCGTGATCCCGGCATCGAGGAGCAGCTGCCAGCACTGCGCAGCCGCCGCGGCGGGGACGTGCAGCTCGACGCCGTCTTCCCCCGTGTATCCGGTGCCCGCGATCCATCCGCGCTCACCACCGAAGTCGAGCGGCTCCACCGCGAAGCGGGCCACCGCCGCGTGCTCGGGCGCGACCGCGGCCAACCGTTCGCGAGCCTCGGGTCCCTGCACCGCCAGCACCACGCGCGACGCGGTCACGTCGACGATCTCGCACTCGCCCCCGCCGTGGAACACCGCGGCTTCGCCCAGCGCGTCGACCAACGGCTGAGTGTTGGAGGCGTTGGGCATCACCAGGAACTCGCCCGGCGCGATCCACCACACGATGATGTCGTCGACCACGTGAGCGTCGTCTTCGTCGAGCAGGTGGGTGTACTGCGCCCGCCCCGGACCGATGCGGTCGAGGTCGTTGGTGAAAGCCCACTGCAGCGCGGCGAACGCGCCGGCGCCGTGGACCCGCACCGAGCCGAGGTGCGACACGTCGAACACGACCGCGTGCTCGCGGCACGCCCGGTGCTCCTCGAGCACGCCGGTGTACTGGATCGGCATCTCCCACCCGCCGAACGGCACCATGCGCGCGCCGAGGGCGCGGTGCTGGGCGTCGAGGAGCGAGTGCTGCAGAGGATCGGTCACGCGGTCTCCGTTGGGCGTTCGCTACTCGCGGGGATACCCGGCTCGCTCACGCTCACGCGGATTCCGCGGCCGCACCCGCGCCACTCCCCCGCCGCGGCTCCGGGAAGAGGTCCAGCGGCTTCGCGTCGCCGGGCACGCCGACGAGTTGCGACGGTGGTTCGAGGCCGTACTTCACCAGCAGCTGCAGGTAGTCGCGCTGATAGAGCACCTTGATCTGCACGTCGGGGTACAGCTCCACGAGCCGGCGCGCCTTGCGGTTCTTCTTGGTGACCAGCTTCTGGTTGAGCGTGGTGATCTCGATGTAGAGGTCGTACGTGGGGAGGTAGAAGTCGGGGCTGAACGCCTGCGCCGGGTTGCCCTCGGCGTCGCGCTCGAGCACGAACGTGCGCGGTTCGTACTCCCAGGAGATCGCGTAGAAGTCGAGCAGCTTCGCGAACTGGCGTTCGGAGTTGTGCGCGAAGCGGACCTGCTCGTGCGGGAGCGTCTCCGGAGGGATGTCAGCCTCCCCTGGCGACGCGCATCTCGGCGACGTGCTCGCGCACGCCGGCGTCGAGCTCCTCCATCACGTGGCCGAGCGGCACGATGTTGAGCACGCCCTGACCGCGACGCACGAGGTCGATCAGCATGTCGTCGGTGCGCGCGAGCACGGAGTTGGTGCCGTCGAGCACGAGGTTGGCGGTGGCCCAGTCGTCGCCCAGGTCTTCGCGCAGGTAGTCGATTGCCTGGCGCGCCGTCTGCAGCTTCACCCCGGCGTCGAGGAGGCTCTTCACGACCTTGAGCCGGACGAGGTCCTGGAACGAGTACGTGCGTTGCGTGCCGCTCCCCCGCGCGTCGGTGATCGACGGGCGGACGAGGTCGGTACGTGCCCAGTAGTCGAGCTGCCGGTAGGTGATGCCGACGATGCTGCACACCTGCGGACCCCGGAACCCCAGCTCACGGGGAGTGGGCTCCATGCCGTCGAGCATCGGCTGCTCGGCGCGCTTCTTGGCTGTTGCCATCAGACCTCGATCTCACATCGACCCGGGGTCACGCTGAAGTACAGGGTCGTAGTTACGGGAATGTGAGGCTACTGCCTGGCCGGACCCGGGTCAACGAACGGGGACCTACTCGCCGTGGGCGAAGTCCTCCGGACGGACCTGGTCGAGGAATTCCCGGAATTGCTCGATCTGCTCCTCGTCCTCGTCCTGCTCGAACAGGACCCCGGCCTCCTCGAGGACGTCCTCGTGGGCGAAGATCGGCACCGGGTCGCCGTAGCGGACGGCGAGGGCGATGGCGTCGGACGGGCGGGACGAGATCCGGTAGGTCCCGCCGTCGCGGGAGAACTCGATCTCGGCGAAGAACGTGCCGTCGTGCAGCTCGGTGATCACGACCGACAGGACCTTGGTGCCGAGGTCGTCGAGCACCGACTTGAAGAGGTCGTGGGTCATCGGCCGGGGCGTCTCGGTGCCCTGGAGCGCGTAGACGATGGCGGTCGCTTCGGGCTGCCCGATGAAGATCGGGAGATAGCGCTGCCCGTCGTTCTCACGGAGGAGCACGATCGGCTGGTTCGACGGAACCTCGACTCGGACTCCGACAAGAGACATCGGGATCACGGGCGCCTCCGGAGCGGAACTGGGTTCCACCCTAGCACCGGCCCTCCTCGGCCCTTCCGGTGGATCCGTAGAGCGCGGGAACGTAGGCGTCGGGTCGCGCCGCGCACGACCTCGCGGTCCGCGATCACGACGCGCGGGACGTTCCGGTACAAGTCGGCGCGGTGCAGCCCGTAGCCGAGGACGAACACGTCGGGGATCTCCCGGCCCACGTAGCGGACCGCCATGGGCAGGATCCGGCGCGCCGGACGGTCGAGCAGCGCGCACACTTCGACCCGGCGCGGGTCCTGCCGCCGCAGGTGCTCGACGAGGTAGCCCAGCGTGAGCCCGGTGTCGACGAGGTCCTCGACCAGGACGACGTCGCGCCCGTGCACCTCGAGGGTGACGTCCTGCAGGATGCGCACGCGCCCCGAATCCGGCGCGTAGCGCGAGATGGCGATGAAGTCGACCTCGACGTCGACGTCCTGGATCGCGCGTGCGAGATCGGCCAGGAAGATCGACGCGCCCTTCAGCACACCGACGAGCACCACGCCGTCGGGATGGTCGGCGCTGATCTCCGCCGCCAGGCGCGCCACGCACTCCCGGAGCTCGGCTTCGTCGAGCAGCGTCTCGGGGACGCTCACTCGCGAGAGCGTCTCGCGCACCCGTTCGCGCAGGAGCGCCGTGCGCAGCTGGCGCCCGAGGGTGGACAGCTCGACGAGCTCGTCCTGCAGGCGTTCCCGCGCCTCGGGATTGCGCTGGCGCACGTACGGCATCAGCACCTGCCCGAACAGCACCGCTTCGCGCTCGGCGAACGTGCGGTACATGCGCAGGTGGCGGGCCTCGACGCCGCGACCGAAGAACCCGGCGGAGATGCGGGCGATCTCGAGCGCGTCGTCGTCGTACTGGCCGAGGCCGTCGACCTCGCGGGCGGC
This sequence comes from uncultured Actinomycetes bacterium, assembly GCA_963725775.1. GTDB lineage: Bacteria > Actinomycetota > Acidimicrobiia > IMCC26256 > DASPTH01 > DASUAS01. Next base: position 2,150,130 of record CAVRZT010000001.1, on the reverse strand, counting down.
GGTGATCAGGCCGAAGCTCTCGAGCTCGCGGACCTGCGCGTCGTCGATGCCGGCCGCGGCGGCAAGCTCGCTGCGGGAGTGGAGCGCGTCACCACCGGCGCCGACGACCGCGGTGTCGCGCCCGGCGTCGTCGGTGGGGATCGTGGGCGCGAACGCGGGGGCGCGCCGGGGCGGCCGCGACGCCGCGACCGGGGCGGCGGGTGCTGCCGGCGACGGCCAGCAGGCTCGGCGCGCGCGGCGGGTTCCGACGGTTCCGGCGGGCGCGGGGTCGAGCAGGCGGGCCTCCTCCCCCGGCGGGAGCTCGTCGAGGCGCTCCTTGATCACCTTGAGCGGCAGGAAGTGCTCCTTCTGCTGGTAGAGGATCCAGCGGAGACGAGCGAGGTCGTGCGGGTAGAACTTGCGGTAGCCCGACGGCGTGCGCTCGGGGTTGACGAGCCCCTGGCTCTCGAGGAACCGGATCTTCGAGATCGTGATGTCGGGGAACTCGTCGCTCAGCTCGGCGAGGACCTCACCGATCGAGAGGTGCTCGGGTTCGCGTCCGCTCACGAGTCGCTGGTCCCGACGAGGAACACGAGCACGAAGCGCCCGATCTGGAGGTCGGCGAGGTGGTGGAGCGGCGCGGTGTCGACCCGCTTGTGGTCGACGTAGGTGCCGTTGAGCGAGCCGACGTCGACCACCTCGTAGCCGCCGGCGATCCGCCGGACCGTGGCGTGACGGCGAGAGACGGTGATGTCGTCGAGGAAGATGTCGGAGTCGGGGTGGCGCCCGAGGGCGGTCTCGTCGCCGTCGAGCACGAACCGGCTCCCGGCGTTGGGGCCCCGGCGCACGACCAGCATGCCCATGCCCTCGGGCAGCTCGGCCAGGGCCGCGCCGAGCTCCTCGTCGAGCTCCAGGCGCTCGGCGAGCTCGGTGAGGCTCAGCGTGGCTTCGTCCTCGTGGGGCAACGGGCTGCCGCACGACGAACAGAAGTTGGCGCCGGACTCGTTCTGGTGGCCGCACTGGCGGCATCGCATGGTCCGGAGGCTACCCCGTTCGGAGACCGGGGGTGACCGTCACCCTCTGCGTGACGTCGAGGTGCGGGTCGAACCGACCCTCGGCGTGAGGTCGAGATCGAGGTCGACGTCGAGGGTGCGACGGAAACCCTCGACCACCGCTTCACCGACGACGTGCGCCTCGGTCGGCCGCCCCGAGCTCGGCCAGCGTGACCGTCGCGGCGCGCAGCGCGGTCGCGACTCACGACGGGCGTTCCGGGCCGGGCAACGAGCAGGTCGGTCTCGTCGAACGGGAGACGGTCGAGCAGGATCGACCCGTGCTGGAGCACCGCGCCGTGCCGCCGGACCTGCGCCGAGCCGCACAGCTTGCGGTCGCCGACCCGCAGATCGGCGCCCTGCTGGCCCGCGAAGCACACCGGCCCGGCGGGACCGTCGTGGCGGGCGATGGCGGCGTCGACCCCGAGCCGGGCGAGTCCGGCGATCAGGCCGCCGGCGATAACGCGGTAGACGGCGTCGACCCCGCCGTCCGGGCCTGCGGGCCGGGGCAGGACGACCGCGTAGGTGAGGTCGGCACCGTGCAGGAGCCCGCGCCCGCCGGTCGGGCGGCGCACCACGTCGACGCCGTGCCGGGCGCAGGCGAGGGCGTCGACATCGTCGTCCGGTTGGAAGTGACCGAGCGAGATCGCCGGCGGCGACCACCGGTACAGGCGCAGCGCGGGCGGGGCGCCGCGCGCGACCTCGGCGAGCAGGGCAACGTCTGCCGCCATCTGCCCGGCGGCGTCGAGCTCCCGGTCGAGGTCGTCGACCAGGCGCCAGGATCCCCGGCCGGGGGGCGTGGTCAGCCTTCCTCGACCAGGGCGCGGTACGCGGCCGCGTCGAGCAACGACCTCGAGCTCGGACGGATCCGCCATCTCCACCACGAAGATCCAGCCCGCGCCGTAGGGATCGGCGTTGACCTGCTCGGGGGCGTCGTCGAGCGCCTGGTTCACCTCGACCACCGTGCCGGTGACGGGCGAGAAGATCTCCGACACCGACTTCGTCGACTCCACCTCGGCGCAGCTCGCGTTCGCCAACACGTTCGCGCCGACGCCCGGCAGCTCGACGTAGACGACGTCGCCGAGGGAGTCCTGGGCGAAGTCGGTGATGCCGATGCGTGCACGCGCGCCGTCGACCGCGACCCACTCGTGCTCCGCGCTGTAGCGCAACTCCTCGGGAAACTCCATCAGCGGGTCGATTCCGCTACGGCGTCCCGGCCTCCGGCCACGCCTCCGCTGCATCTCCATGGGCGAGAAGCTACTGGAGGACCTGGCGGATGCGCTGCACGTACTCCTGCGCCAGGCGCCGGGCGTCGACGTCGCTGCCCGCCTCGGCCCACACGTGGGTGAGCGCCTCGTCGGGATCGGGCAGCACGAGGGCCCACTGCTCACCGTCGATCACCTTCACCCCGTCGATCAGCTCGAGCTCACGCGTGCCGGCGCGCTCGACGATCTCCCGCATCACCGTGCCCTTGCGCTCCCACGGGGTGACGATGGTCTCGTGCGCGAGGTGGACCTCGGGCAACCCCGCCACCACCGTCGACAGCTTCCGGTCGACGGTGGCGAGGAGGTCGAGCAGCTTCACCAACGTGACCGCGGCGTCGTAGGCGGGGAGGAATTCGGGCCAGATGCAGCCGCCGTCGGGCGTGCCCGCGAACAGCACCGAACGCGCCGCCGCCGTCTCCATCAGGCTCGCCCCCCACAACCGCGTGCGCACCACCGCACCCGGGCTGTCGAGGATCCGTTCGACCGCGCCGGTGACGTTGACCGGGACGGCCACGCTGGCGTCGGGGACGGCCTCCTTGATCAGCGTCACGATGCTGAGCAGGAGCTCCTCGGGCTCGAGCACGTGGCCGGTGTCGTCGACGACGACCGCGAGCTCACCTTCGGGATCGATGACGAAGCCGAGATCGCTGCCCGACACCTTGACCAGCTCCGCCAGGCGCGCCACCTGCGCGTCGCGCACTTCGGCGGTCGACGTGGCCGCCGACGTGCTCGCGAACGGGTTCACCGCCAGCACCTCGGCCCCGAGCTTGGTGAGCAGGCTCGGCATCACGATCGACGACGCACCGAAGGAGTAGTCGAGCACCAGCTTGAAGCCCTGCGTGCGCAGCTGGTCGATGTCGACGACCCGTTCGAGCGCGGCGGTGTAGAACTCGAGCGAGCGCGGCGGGAACACGATGTCGCCGATGTCGCCGCCGAACGCGCGTCGGTAGTCTTCGCGGTACAGCAGCCGTTCGACCTTGCGCTGCACCCCGGGATCGATGTCGCGGCCGTCGTCGTCGAAGAAGCGGATCTCGACGGTGTCGGGATCGCCCGGCGCGAGCCGCACGGTGATGCCGCCCTGCGACCGGCTGTTGCGCACCTGGAAGCGGGTGAGCGGCACGGTGGCGAGCTCGATGTCTTCGACGTTGACGCCCGACAGGTTGATGCCGGCGATGAGCGCGCGCTTCAGCGCGCGGGCGATGCGGCTGGTGTCGCGGCTCGTGGTGATGGTCGAACCCTTGGGCACCGCGGTGCTGTAGGCCATCGCCAGGCGGACCGCCACCTCGGGGCTGATGTCGACGTTGGCCAGGCCGCGCACGCCACGGCGACCGAACAGCGTGCGCGCGCCGCGGCTCTCCCACACGATCGACGACGTGACCATGGCGCCCGACTCGACCGTCTTGAACGGGTACACCTTCACGTTCGGGTTGATGACCGCGTCCTGGCCGATGAAGCACTCGTCGCCGACGACGGTGCCCTCGTCGACGCGCACGTGGGCGCGTAGGTCGGTGTTGCGACCGATCACGCACCCACGCAGGTTGGCCCCGGGGCCGACGTACACGTGGTCGTGGCAGATGGCCCGCTCGAGGAACGCGTCGGCCTTCACGATCACGTCGGTGCCGAGCACGGTGTAGGGGCGCAGGTGCGCGCCGGCCTCGATCCGGCAGCTGTCGCCGATCACGACCGGCTCGTCGATGCGCGCCTCGGGGCTGAGCTCGACGTCGGTGCCGATCCAGCGCCGGTCGCCGAGCTGGAAGCCGTCGATGTCGACCTGCACCCGCCCGTCGAGCACGTCGGTGTGGGCCCGGCTGTAGGCCTCGAGCGTGCCGACGTCCTCCCAGTAGCCGTCGGCCACGTGGCCGTGCAGGGTGTGGCCGTCGTCGAGCAGCTTGGGGAACACGTCGCTCGAGAAGTCGACCACCTCGCCGTCGGGGATGTAGTCGAACACCGCCGGTTCGAGCACGTAGATGCCGGTGTTGATCGTGTCGGAGAACACCTCGCCCCACGTCGGCTTCTCGAGGAAGCGCTCGATGGTGCCGTCGGCCTGCGTGATGACGATGCCGAACTCGAGCGGGTTCTCGACGTGCTTGAGCGCGATCGACGCCGACGCGCCCGCGTCGCGGTGCGCCTTCACGAACGCGGTGAGGTCGATGTCGGTGAGCACGTCACCCGAGATCACGAGGAAGGTGTCGTCGAGCTCGTCGATGGCGTTGCGCACCGACCCCGCGGTGCCGAGCGGCGAATCCTCGGTCGCGTAGCGCATGGTCACGCCGAAGTCGGAGCCGTCACCGAAGTAGTCGCGGATCTGGTTGGCGAGGAACGCGACCGTGACCACGATGTCGTCGAAGCCGTGCTGCGCGAGCAGGTTGACGATGTGCTCCATCATCGGCTTGTTGACCAACGGCATCATCGGCTTCGGTGTGTTGCTGGTGAGCGGGCGCAGCCGTGTGCCCTCACCGCCGGCGAGGATGACGGCCTTCACGACACGCTCCCCGACGCGGCGCCGTGCACCCCGGCCGTCGCGCAGCGCGTCGCGCGCGATCGGGACGTAGGTGAACGCGGCGTAGTAGCTGAACACGAGGCCGCTGACCGCCATGAACCACGCCGCCGCGAGCACGACGTCGTGGGCGTCGCCGTGGATGGCGTCGGCCCACAGGAAGAGCGGGAAGGCGAACATCAGGGCGAGCGTGCCCGCCTTGCCGACCCACTGCACGTCGATGCGACGGGCCCCGGCGGCGGCGAGCGCGAGCACCGCCACGCTGACCAGCAGCTCCCGCGGCGAGCACGAGCACGCCCACCACGAGCGGGACGCTCCCCTGCACGAGCAGCGCGACCGCCGCGACCAGCAACAGGATGCGGTCGGCGACGGGATCGAGGACCTTGCCGAGATCACTGCCCTGGTCGAAGCGGCGGGCGATCCAGCCGTCGACCCAGTCGGACGCGCCGAGCACCGCCAGCAGCGCCGCGGCCGCGATGAGCTCGTCGTCGGCGAGCAGCCAGACGAACACCGGCGCGCACGCGAGGCGGACGAGCGAGATCACGTTCGGGACCGTGACGATCCGCGAAGCGCCGTCCTTGCCCATCAGGCGCATGGTAGGTGCTCGGGTTCAGAGCAGACCCGTGTACGCGCCGCCGTCGACGGGAATGGCGGTCCCGGTGAGGAAGGACGCCGATTCCGAGCACAGGAACGCGGCGATCCGCCCGAAGTCCTCGGGTCGGCCGATCACGCCCGCGGGGATCCCCGCCTGCGACGCATCGAGCTCGCCGCCGTAGAGCTGGCGGATGCGGTCGGTGTCGTGCAACCCCGGTTGCAGCGTGTTGACGGTGACGCCGTCGACCGCGACCTCGCGTGCGAGGGTCTTGAGGAACGCGGTGAGCCCGGACCGCGCCACGTTGGAGAGGATCAGACCGGCGATCGGCTGGCGCACACCGACCGACGTGATGGCGAGCACCCTCCCCCACTGCTGCTCGCGCATGGCCGGCACCGCCTCGCCACACATCGCGATGTGCGCGAGGCAGTTGAGCTCGATCGCCGCCCGGTACGCCTCCGGTGGGGTCGTCGTGAAGTTGCCGGGGGGCGGACCGCCACCGTTGCAGACGAGGATGTCGATGCCGCCGAGCACCTCGCGCGCCTCGTAGACGAACGCGGCAGCACCCGCTTCCGTCGACACGTCGGCCACCAGCGGCACGGCCAGCGGGCCGATCTCGGCGGCGGCGGTGTCGATCCGCTCGCGCGACCGGCTGCACACGGCGACGGTGACCCCTTCGTCGGCCAGGGCCCTTGCGGTCGCGAGCCCGAGCCCACCGGAGGCGGCGGCGACCGCGGCTCGTCGACCCTCGATGTCGTAGTTCACGAGTGGATCGGCCCGGTCGCGTCGCGCAGGGCCGTCGCCTGGCGTCCGGTGCGCGCGCCGATGATCTCCGCGCAGATGGACACCGCGGTCTCCTCCGGGGTGCGGGCGCCGATGTCGAGGCCGATCGGCGCGTGGATGCGGGCGAGCTCGTCGTCGGTGACGCCGGCCTCGCGCAGCCGTTCAGTGCGCTTGGCGTGCGTCTTCCGTGATCCCATCGCTCCGAGGTACCCGACGCGCGTCGCCAGCGAGCCGACGATGGCGGGCACGTCGAACTTGCTGTCGTGGGTGAGCACGCACACCGCGTCGCGCGGCCCGAGCTCGTCGCCGATCTTCTCGAGGTAGCGGTTGGGCCACTCGTTGACGACCTCGTCGGCCATCGGGAACCGTTGCCGGGTGGCGAACACGGCGCGGGCGTCGCACACCACGACGCGGTACCCGAGCACCTTGGCCACGCTCGCCAGCGCGCGGGTGAAGTCGACCGCGCCGAAGATCACCATGCGCGGCGGCGGTGCGAAGACCTCGATGAACACCGACACGGTGTCTTCGCGCGCTTCGCCGTGCGCGCCGTAGTGCCGGGTCGACGTGAGACCGGCCTCGAGCTCACCCAGGGTGTCGCGCGCGACGACACGGTCGAGATCGGGATCGCCGAGCGTGCCCATGGTGGGCGCGCCGCGCCGGACCAGGAGCTTGGCGCCGACCCTCGGACCCGCGGTGACCGTCGCCAAGGCCACGAGCTCCTCGGCCCGCAGCGCGTCGCGCAGCGTCTCGTAGATCGCAGCGGAACTGGCGATGGGCTCGCTCACCAGTCGAGGGGCTCCAGGTAGAGGTGGATGGTGCCACCGCACGTGAGCCCGACCGCGAAGGCCTCGTCGTCGGAGTAGCCGAAGGTGATCACGCCCCGTTCCCGGGTGCCCTCGAGCACCTCGAGCGACGCGGTGACGACCGCCCCCTCGACGCACCCGCCCGACACCGAGCCGGCGACCTCGCCGGCGTCGTTGACCGCCATCGTCGCACCCGGATCGCGCGGTGCCGACCCCTCGAGCGCGACGACCCGCGCCACCGCGACCCGGTGACCGCCGGCGCGCCAGCGCTCGATGTCGTCCAGCACTTCCTTCATGGTCTCCCACTCTCTGATCTCTTGCCTGACACGACCCGCGCCAGGTGCTCCAGCGACGCCAGGTTGTGCCCTTCGACGAACTCGTCAACGTGCGGGAGGGCGGCCGCCATTCCTCGGGCCAGCGGGGCGAAGTTGGGCGACGACTTGAGCGGGTTGACCCACACCACCTGGTACGCGACCCGGTGGAGCCGTTCCATCTGCTCACCGAGCACCTCGGGATCGCCGCGGTCCCACCCGTCGGAGAGGATGACGACGACCGCGCCGCGCGCCATGCCCCGCACGCCCCACTCGTCGTTGAACTGCCGCAGCCCCTCACCGAGGCGGGTGCCGCCCGACCAGTCGGTGACGCGTTTGGCGGCCGCGGCGATCGCGGCATCCGGGTCGCGCGACGACAGCTCCCGGGTGATGCGGGTGAGCCGCGTGCCGATGGCGAACGCCTCGACCCGACCCCGGCCGACCACCGCGGCGTGCAGGAACCGGACCAGCCCACGCGCGTACGCCTCCATCGACCCGCTCACGTCGCACAACAGCACGAGGCGGCGCGGGCGTTCGGCCGGCTCCACGAACGCGCGGTTGATCGGCTCGCCGCCGGCGCGGATGGCGCGGCGGACGGTGCGGCGCAGATCGGGGCGACCCCGACCGCGACGACTCGACCGCAGGCGCCGCGAACGCCGCATGGCGCCGGCCATGCGGAGGTCGTCCATCAACCGGCGCGACTCCGCGAACTCGGTCGGGCTGTAGTCGCGCGAAGTCGCGCTGACGCAGGATCTCGGCCCGGCTGTAGCGCACCGCCAGCGTGGGGGCGTCGCTCGGGGCACCGTCGTCGTCGGCCGGCGCGTCGTCGTCGCCGTTGTCGAACGCGAGCGTCACCTCACGCTCGATGGGTGACACCAGCGGTACCTCGTGCACCTGTTCCCACCAGGCCGCGAAGCCGCGGTCGTAGAGCTCGACGTCTTCGGGGCGACGCACCAGCGTCGCACAGCCCGCCCAGTACACCGCCTCGCGGCGCGTCATGCCGACCGCGCCGAGCGCCTCGGCGAACACCACCGTGGAGCCGACGGGCACGTCGAGCCCCGCGGCGCGCAGCAACCGAGCGAACCCGACCGCGAGCCGGTCGGGCTCAGCCACTGCGCTCGGTCGCCGACCGCACCAGGTGGTCGATCCCCGCGGCCTTGGTGCGGTCCTGGTCTTCGCGGTACTTGAGGATGGTGCCGAGCGTGACCTCGATCGAGTGCTCGTCGATGCTGGTGCGGCCGAGCGCGGCGAGCGCGTTCGCCCAGTCGATGGTCTCGGCCACGCCGGGTGGCTTGTAGAGCTCGAGCGCGCGCGAAGACTCGACCGCGGCCGCGACTTCACGGGCGAGCTGGTCGGGCACCTCCGGCGCGCGCACGCGCAGGATCGCCAGCTCGCGGTCGAAGTCGGGATGCGCGATCCAGTGGTACAGGCACCGCCGCTTCGAGCGCGTCGTGCACGTCGCGCGTGCGGTTCGACGTGACGACGACGAGCGGTGGCGTCTCCGCGTGGAATGTGCCCAGCTCGGGCACGGTCACGGTGTAGTCGGAGAGGATCTCGAGCAGGAACGCCTCGAACTCGTCGTCGGCGCGGTCGACCTCGTCGACGAGCAGCACCGGTGGCGCCACCGCACCGAGCGCGCCCGCCTCGTAGGCGATGGCGCGCAGCAGCGGCCGCTTCACCAGGAACCGCTCGGAGTACAGCTCGTCTTCCACCACCTCGCCGCCGCCCGCTTCGACCGCGCGGAGGTGCAGCAGCTGCCGCGAGTAGTCCCACTCGTAGACGGCCTGGGCGGCGTCGATGCCCTCGTAGCACTGCAGGCGGACGAGCTCGCCGCCCGTCCAGCGCGACAGCACCTTGGCCACCTCGGTCTTGCCCACGCCCGCCTCACCCTCCAGCAGCAGCGGGCGCTGGAGCCGGATGGCGAGGAAGATGGCGGTGGCCAGGCCCTCGTCGGCCAGGTAGTCGTGCTCGGCGAGGGCGGCGCGGACGTCGTCGACGGTTTCCATCGGCGACGATCGTACCGGCGGCCGGCCCGATCAAAAACGGTCGGGTCAGAGCGTGAAGGAGTAGCCGCCGTTGACCGGATAGGTCTGGCCGGTGATCCACTCGGCCTGGGGCGACGCGAGGAAGGTGACCATCGCCGCGATGTCGCTCGGCAGGCCCCGGCGCCGGATGACGTACTTCTTCAGCAGCTGCTCGACCCCGTGGTCCTCTTCGGGCGGGATGCCCTGGGTGTTCATCGTGCCCAGTGCCACGCAATTCACCGTGATGTTGTGGCGCCCCACCTCGCGCGCGACCGACCGGCAGAAGCCCGCCGCGCCCGCCTTCGCCCCCGAGTACGCGGCCATGTGCGTCTCCCCCACCCGGGCGGTGTCGGAGATCACGGTGACGACCCGTCCCCACTGCGCGTCGATCATCGCGGGGAGCGCGGCGCGCACCGCGTACATCACGCCATAGAAGTTCACCTTGATGAACCCCTCCCAGTCCGACGGCTCGGTCTGCACCAGGGTGGCGAGATCCTCCATGCCCATGGTGCTGGCGCGCCCGGCGTTGCCGGCGTTGTTGACCAGGATGTCGACGGGTCCGCCGTCGGCGATCGCACCGACCACCGCGTCGTAGTCGGTGACGTCGAACACCGCGGGACGCGCCGCACCACCCGCGCTCTCGATCTGCCCCACCACCGCTTCGGCGCGTTCGAGCACCAAGTCGTTCACCAGCACCTCGGCACCGGCCTGTGCCAGCGTGGTGGCGATCTCCCGCCCGACGCCCTGACCCGCGCCGGTCACGAGGGCGCGGTGCCCGGAGAGGTCGATCTCGTACGGCATGGTGCAAGCTCCTCGGTGGTGGATCAGACCGCGCCGTCGGCGTGCAGCGCGGCGATCTCGTCGGGGGTGAACCCGGCGGCGGCGAGCGCGTCGTCGGTGTGTGCGCCCAGCGCGGGCGGCGGCTCGGGGGCGAAGGGGTCCTCGGTGCCGTCGGGCTTCCGGAGTCGCACGGGTGAGCGCACGACGCGGGTACCGGCGCCGGAACCCGTGAGCTCCACGATCGAACCGCGCGCCTGCACGTGCGGGTCGTCGAACAGGTCGTCGACCGAGTTGACCGGCCCGACCGCGGCGGCCGCGGGGAGCTGCTCGACCCACTCGGCCGCCGTGCGGGTGGCGAAGATCGCAGCGAGCTCCTCGGTGAGCGCGGGCTGACCTTCGGGCGGTGTGTGCAGCTTCTCGACCAGGTCGGGGCGTTCGAGCGCCTCGCACAACGCGCCCACGTGCGCGGCTCGGCGGCGGCGACGGTGATCAGCTTGCCGTCGGCGGCCCGGTAGGCACGACGGCTGGCCGACTGACCCCATCCCGCCTGACCCCCGGCGGCGACGCGTGCCACCGCTTCGCCGATGACCCACGTGGCGGCGTCCTCGATGCTGGCGTCGACGAACCGGCCGACTCCGGTGCGATCGCGCGCGGCCACCGCACTGAGGATGCCGATGACCGCGACGAGCGCGCCGTACGGGACCGCGAGCACGAAGTCGGGCGTCAGCGGCACGGTGTCGCCGGCCATGAGACCCATCAGGCCCGAGGAGCCGAGGAAGGAGATGTCGTGCGCGGCGCGGTCGGCGTACGGGCTCTCGGTGCCGAACGCGGTGATCGAGCACCACACCAGCCCCGGTTGCGTGGCCGCCGACGACTCGTAGCCGATGCCCTGCGCGCGCAGCGGCCCCGGCAGGCCCGAGTCGACGACGACGTCGCTGGCGGCGATCAGCCGCCGCAGGATCTCACCGGCGCGCTCGTGCTTGAGGTCGAGCGTCATCGCCCGCTTGCCGCGGAGGTACGCGGCCGGCGCCCCCGGCAGCATGCGCAGCGGGTCGCCGCCGGGCGGTTCGATCTTCAGGACGTCGGCGCCGAGATCGGCGAGCATGCCCGTGCAGTACGCGCCGGGCTGCAGACGGGAGAGATCGAGGACCCGCAGGTGCGCGAGCGGCGCTTCCACCTGCCGTTCGGAGCTCACGCCGACGTGCTCATGACCTCGACGTCACCGCCCCGCACCGCGGGGTACGCGTGCCACCGGGTCGGGGTGTCCTCGATGAGACAGACCATCTCCTCACGACCGAGGAACGGCGCGTCGACGCGCGCGACGGTGAACTCCTGTCCCGCGTAGCGCACGACGTCACCGGGATTCACGTCCTCGACCTTGGCGGTCGTCCAGTTGTCGGCCATGGTGTTCGTCACTCCTCGGGGGTTGCACTCGACAGATCAACGGTCGGGAACGGCTTGTCGCGACCGGTCGCGCCGCGGGGAACGAGGTCGAGATCCTCGTACAGCGCGCTGGTGACGGCGTCGAGCCGCAGATAGTGGTCGTCGTTGCTGCACATCCCGTTGGTCTGCAGCACGGCGACCAACCCGTGCTCGGGATCGGCGAACGAGATCGCCGACAACGCGCCGCCGTGACCGAACGCGCGCGGCGACGTGTGACGGCCCATGCCGTAGGCGTCGATCGCGAACCCGAGGCCCCAGTCACAGACGACGTGGTAGGTCTCGTCGTAGAGGCCGACACGGTGGCGCGCGGTCACGGCTTCGGCCGACTGCGGCGTGAGCACGCGACGACCGTCGAGCTCACCGCGCGCGAGGAGCGCCTCGTAGAGGCGGGCCAGCTGCCGCATCGGCCCCCGGCCTCCGCCCCCCGGCGAGCATCGCGTGAGCTGGACCTCGCCGTCGAGGTCGGCGAACGGCACCGCCGAGCCCGACGCGGTCACGTGCATGGTGCCGATCCGTTCGCCGTACCCGGCGACGCGCTCGGGGGGCATCCCGACCCAGCAGTCGGTCATGCCCAACGGTTCGAACACCTCGTCGCGCACGTACTGCTCGAAGTGCCGACCGTCGCAGCGACGCACGATCTCGGCGAGCAATGTCATCCCGCTGGTGAGGTGGTACCCGGCCCGCTGGCCGGGTACCCAGTCGGCCTCGGGGGTGATCGCGCAGATCCCGGCCACGATCTCGTCCCAGTACTCGGGACCGGGCGCGTGGCTGACCACGGCATCGGCGCCCCGGATCCCCGCGGTGTGGGTGAGGAGATGCCGCAGCGTGATCGCATCCTTGCCGTGGGTCGCGAACCCGGGGAGGTGGTCGGCCACGCGGTCGTCGAGCTCGAGGTTGCCGCGCTCCCACTGCTGCGCGACCGCCACCGCCACCGTCGGCTTGGTCATCGAGAACCAGACGACCATCGAGTCGGGGGTCATGGGGACCCCGGCGCGTGCTTCGCCGATCCCCAGGTCGGCGACGACCTTGCCGTCGATCGACGCGTAGAGCTGGGCGCCGAGGTGCAGGCCACGATCGATGCCCGACACCACCTCGGCGACCGCCCCGGGCACGGCGGCGGCGCCCGACCCCTCGATCCCCACCTCGGTCACGGGCGTGACGCTAGCCGTGCGCCAAGATGAGCACCGATGGAACCCGACGCGAACCCCGGCGACGGGCACGAGCCCGACGTGCAGCTGTCGCTCGCCAACGAGCGCACGTTCCTGGCGTGGGAGCGCACCGCGCTCGGCCTCATCACCGCGGGCCTCGCCATCACCCAGTTGCTGCCGTCGTTCGACTTCCCGGGCGGACGCCGCCTCATCGGCCTCCCGCTCATCGGGCTCGGCATCGTGATCGCAGCGGTGAGCTACTGGGAGTGGCGCGGCAACCAGGAGGCGATGCGCCACGACCGCGCGCTCCCCCGCTCGTGGCTCCCGTTGATCGTGGCCGTCGTGGTCGGCGTCGTGGCGGTGTTCGGCTTCGTCCTGGTGATCGTGGAGGGATCGGGCTCGTGAACCCGCCGCGACGCCCGCATCCGTCGAGGTCGCGCCTGGCCGACGAGCGCACCGACATGGCCTGGAACCGCAGCGGACTGGCCATCATCGGGTGCGGGCTCGTGGTCATGCGAGGACTCACCCTGCAGGGGCTCCCGCCGCGTGACGTCGCGGTCGGGGCGACCATCCTCGGCCTCGGCGCGGCGAGCTACGTCCTCGCCGCGTGGCACGCCCGCCGCCGGCTCTCGCCCGACCGCATCGAGCAACCGGCGCGCGCGACCGACCTCTGGCCACTCGCGTTCGGCGTCGCCACGATCGGCGTCGCCGCGTTCGCGCTCGGACTGTTCTTCCCGGCCTGATCAGAACAGGTCGGCGGTGAGCAGCAACACCACCGCGCTGCCGACCATGAGTATCAGGAACCCGAGCCAGGCCAGGTTGTCGTAGCGATTCATCGATGCCTCCGGAAGTGACGCGCGCGCACCGGCGCGCGAACGAGCGCGGTCGTACTGACGTTCAGACGACGCGCAGCGCCGGAGGGGCGCGGCCACGGGTTCGGGCGCGCCAGGAGCGCCCGGGAGTTCCCCGGCTCGGCAGCCGGAGCAACCACGCCAGCAGGCCGACGACGAGGAGCCCGGCCGCGCCGGGAGCACCGACGACGAGCCGATCGTCACCGGTGGCGCGGGTCGAGAGCGTGCGTACCCAGTCCGGCCCCGGCGCTGTCGCCAGCGCCCCGTCGGGCGCGCCGGTGGCGTGCCGGGTCGCGGCGAACTCGTTCCCGTGGGGAGTCGCCCACGGCGTGGGCGACGACGATGCGGCGGTGAGGGCGAACAGCGCGATCGCGCACGCGACCAGGAGCCGCCCCGCTGATCGTCGCATTCGGCGATGATAGGAGGACCGTCTCCTCGCGAGGTCACCGATGCACGACAGCGTCCGCTACGAACTCGACGGCCACGTCGCCACGATCACGTACAACCGGCCCGAGGCACTCAACGCGGTCAACGGCGACATGCGCCGCGGGCTGAACGACGCCTTCAGCCGGTTCCGCGACGAGGAGGACGCGTGGGTCGCGATCGTCACCGGTGCGGGACGCGCCTTCTGTGCCGGGGGCGATCTGCGCGACGGCGCCGGCTCGATCGGCGAGTTCGCCGGCACGTTCTGGGAGAAGCCGACCATCAACTCGTTCGAGAGCGGGTGGGAGATCTTCAAGCCGGTCATCGCGGCGGTGAACGGCTACTGCCTCGGCTACGGCCTCACCCTGGTGACCTGGTGCGACTTCGTGATCGCCAGCGAGCGCGCCGAGTTCGGGTTCCCCGAGGTGCTGCTCGGCACCCCGGCCATCGTCGGCGCGATCCGGATGCCACAGCGCGTGAACTGGCAGTACGCGATGGAGCTGCTCCTCACCGGCGAACGGATCGACGCGGCGCGCGCCAAGGAGATCGGGCTCGCCGGTTGGGTGGTGCCCCACGACACGTTGATGAACGAGGCCCGGGCGCTCGCGGCACGCCTCGTCGGGGCGGCCCCGTTGGCGGCGCGCGCCATGAAGGAGGTCGCGGTGCGTTCGCAACACCTCTCCAGCCTCGAAGCCATCCGCTTCGGCGAGACCATGCGGCAGTTGGCCACCCAGAAGCAGCAGGAGGCCAACGAGGCGGGTTCGCCGTCAGCGTGGAGCCCACCCGAGCAATAGCGCCTCACCAATCGAGCTGAATGCACGCGTGGAAGAGATCGCCACAGAAGGCGAACGCGAACAGCGAGCGATGCGGAACCGACGCAGAGTTCTCATCGGCATGGCCGCTGTTGCCGTCGCCATGTGTGGCTTCGGATTCGCACGAAGCCTGGTCAACGAGGCGTATTTCCTGGCACTCCTCTGGGGGCTTGGCGTGGCGTGGTTCGGTCGCCGCCTGGTGCAAGACATTCGTCGCTAGCTGACCCGGCCGTCGACCGGAGTGGCGGGGTCTCGGAGCGCGCCGACAACTAGGCCGGCGGGTAGTGGCGCTCGAGCTGCGCGCCGAAGCACGCGACGAGCGGTGACGGCGGCGCGGCCGGCGTCGAGCACCACCACAGCTTGAACATCTCGGCCGTCGCCTCGCTCAGGTTGGTGAGCGCGTAGCGCGACACCTCCGAGGCGATCCGGACGCGCGCGGCCTGCCATGCCACCGCCGCGCCCGCCTCGCCACCGCGCAACGCGTGCTCGAACGTGTCGACCCCGAGCTCCTCGCCGAGCGCGCGGTTGATCTCGACATAGACCGCCGGTGTGGTCACCACCGTCGCGTCGAGGTTGTGCCAGTACTCGTGCGCGACCACGCCGTCGATCGGCGTGAACGGCGGCGACACCGCGGCCGAGATGCCGACGCGTCCCGCCATCCGCTGTCGTTGCGCGGCGATGGCGTCGGCGAACGCGAGGCTCGTGTCGAGGAAGAAGGTGCCGCTCCCGCTCTGGGCCGAGCCTGCGGTCGAGTGGTCGTCGTACGTCCCGGCGCCGTCGTCGATCACAATCGTGTGGACGCCCGACGCCATCCGGCCGAACCGCCGTCGGATCGTGAGTGCGACGTCGATCGCGCCGGCGACGAGCTCAGGGACGAAGTCGTCGCGGTCGGGCGCCTTCACCTTCATCCGCAGGCCGTCGGCCGCGGTCGCCCGCAGCGCGAGCACGCGTCGCCCGAACCCGTGCCGGCGCACGTCGACGCCGGGCAGGAGCTCGTCGACCGCGGCGATCCGCGGGTCGGACTCGGCCGGGCTCGACGCGCCGGGCGTCGGCGGTCGCAGCGGAGCCCGCAGCGCGCCGGTCCAGCCTGCGGCGCGCGCCTCGAAACGGACGAGCTCGTCGGTGACATCCACGTGGCCCGAGCCCGTCGTCGCGAGAGCCTGCACGAGGTCCCGCGCCGCTTCCCGTGCGAGCAGCCGCACCTGAAGGCGCACGACGGTGACGTCGGGCTCGGTCGGCGGGCGCTCGATGACCGCGATCGGGGTGGTGCCGTCCCACACCGTGTCGTCGCGTACCTCCACGGGCGCAGTCAAGCACCCGGGCACCCGGGCGCCGGACGCGGCACACTCGCGGACATGGAGCGCGTCACCGGCATCGGTGGGTTCTTCTTCCGGGCCGACGATCCCGACGCGCTGTCGCGCTGGTACGCGGAGCACTTCGGTGTCGGGTTCCCACCCGAGGCGTACGAGGACGACGTGTGGTTCCAGGAGCCCGGGCCGACCGTGTTCGCGCCGTTCGGGCGTGAGCACTGGGAGAGTCCGCAGCTCGGCCCGCAGCACTGGGGGATCAACTTCCGGGTGCGCGACCTCGACGCGATGGTGGCGCAGCTGCGCTACGTGGGCATCGCGGTCGAGGTCGACCACGAGAAGTATCCCAACGGGCGGTTCGCCAGCCTGCACGACCCGGAAGGAAACGCGGTCCAGTTGTGGGAACCCACGTGATCGCTCGAACTGGTCGCTAGAGGCTGTCGGCGACCCTGATCCACAGCACGCTCGAGCGCGGCACGAGCGTGAGCGAGGCGTCGTCGGCCTGGATCAGCAGTGGGCTCGAACCACCCTCGAGCCAGTGGTTCATCGCCTGTTCGAGCTGGTGCTGACCGATGTCGCGGCGGTTGTCGACCACCGTCGAACCGTCGAGCAGGTGCAGTTCTGCGTAGGCCACGGCCACGGCCCTCCGAGTCGTCGAGTCGGCCCGGGACGTTATCGCGCCGGCTCGCCGCATTCGGGGAGTGGATCTCGGCACGTGTGCTTCAATTCGTGCATGGAGCTGAGTCTCGGTGGCCGCATCGCGGTGGCCGTCGGTGTCGTGGCGCTGGTGGCCGCCGGATTCGTCGGCAGCGAGCTCCTCTTCGACGACCACGGCGACGATCCTTCACCGACGGTCAAGTTGAACCAGGCCGAGCTGACCGACGTCACGTCGATGACGGTCGCGCCGGCGCCCTCCACCCTGGCGACCACGAGCGTTGCCCCGGCCATTGCACCGATGAGCAGTTCCGCGCCGCGGCAGTAGCGCGGTTCAGAGTCAGTACCGCCGCTGGTCGACGACCCGTTCCGAGCCGAGAGCCTCTGACCTGCGGAGATGAGTTGTCGGGCTGCCGGGATTTGAACCCGGGACCTTTGGTCCCCCAGACCAACGCGCTAACCAAGCTGCGCCACAGCCCGTACACGGCCTGAGCCGCGGACGGCAGTGTAGACGGGCGCGTTCGCGGAACTCCCGGCCGGCTCGGGCTATGCAGCGAGGACGAGTTCGGATCCGTCGGGGCGATATGCCCTGACGACACCATCGGGTCCGCGCGCCAGGTGCCACCCGCCCTCATGGGACAACACGTGATGTCGGCGGCACAGCAGCACCAGGTTGTGAAGGCTGGTCGGGCCACCCTTCACCCAGTGCCAGAGGTGGTGGGCGTCGCACCACTGCGGTGGACGGTCGCAACCCGGGAACACACACCCGCGATCGTGCACCACGAGACCCCGGCGCTGTGCCGGGGAGACGACCCGCGTGGTCCGGCCGAGATCGAGCACCTCGGACGCGCCCGACATCACGACCCGCTGGACGGTGGCGTCGCAGGTGAGGCGCATCGCGGTGGCCCGTGCCACCGGACCCAGGCGCTCGAGCTCCAGGCGCACGTCGTGCGGGGCCTTCACGACCTCATCGCCCAGCTCCTCGAGACCGAGGATGAGGCTCGCGCTCGGCAACGGTCGCGCGTCGGGACGGCTCCCGCCGAGGTAGGCGGCAGCCATCTGGACGAGGTTGTCGGCGCTGCGTTGAGCGGCGGTCCGGCCGTCGTCGATGTCGGACGAGCCCATCGCCTCCAGCGCGTTGAGCAACGTCTCGCCGCCGTCGAGATCGAGCTCGCCGTCGATGCGCACGGTGCCGTACAGGGTCTTGGAGACATGGAGGTGGCGGCGCTCGTGGACTGCAAACGCGTCCTCGCTTGCCAGCGCATCGTCGGCGCACGAGCGCCAGTAGCGGGCCACCTTCACGAAGTCGTCGGCTCCGAGCGCCTCGGCCGCGGCGAGCAGGGCGCGCTCCCCCGCCGGGTAGAGGTCTTCGCGGTTGCGGGTGACGGCGGCGATGGTGTCGACCTGCACCGACGTGACCGCGCCCGACGCGAGTGCCGCAGCCGTCGCGTCGTGCTCTCGCACCAACCTCGCCGCCCGCACGAGCCGCGCGGCGGCGGCGCGCGACATGCTCGTGTGCTGCGCGAGCCACGAGGCCGCGCTCACCGCGCCATCTGCACCCCAGCAGCCCTCGGCGTCCCATTGCCCGGCGAAGCGCATGAGCTCGGCGTCGAGCCGCTCCTTCAGCTCGACCAGGTCGCGCAGCCGCGCGGACTGCGCGGCAGCCGGAAGCCCTGCCAGGGACTCGCCCTCCAGCTCGGCCAGGTCGGCCTGCATGCGCGGCAATCGGATCGAACACGCGTTCGATGCTCTACGAGGACGCTTCTCCTGTCAAGCCCCAATTCCTACGAATTCGAGCTAATTGAGCAGCCACTCGATGCCCTGCATCGCCCGGTACCCCAGGTAGATCGCGAGGGCGGCCGCGAGCAGCCAGAGGTGCCACGGGATCGGCGGCAGCGCCTCGTCGTCGTCCTCGATCGTCTCGGCGGTCCGGGCGTGGCCGGCGTCGACCACGCGACCGCACGACGGGCAGGTGCCGTCGACCTTCACCGTCGAAGGCGAGAGGAACCGGTCGCACGCGTCGCACCACGGCACAGGTCCCTATTGGACCACGTGACTACTGGATCAGCCGTACGGGCTCACCGAGGATGTACGCGGACCACGTGGTCGTGTCGGAGACGGTGGTACCGACCGGATAGATGAACTGCAGCTTCACCCAGCACCCGAGGGGATCGGCAGAGTTGCAGGTGTAGTCGTTGGGGATGGGGATCTCCCACGTGACCCACTGGCCGTTGTAGTTGGGCGTCCCGGAATTGCTCACCCCGGTGATCTTGCAGCCCGTGGCCGTGGCCGAGAACGTTCCCCAGGGGGGCCCGGTCGAGTTCCCGGGCGGGGTCACGAACTTGCAGCCGGAGAACGCGCCGCCACTCACGTTCGAGTCGGCGGGAGGCAACACCGCCAACGCGCCCGCGGCCGACGCGTCACCCGTGTCGAAGAAGTTCAGGATGAGCGTCTTCCCCGCCTCTCCGGGAAGGACCTTGGTCAGGTAGAACTGCGTGTTCGCCCCGGTCGCGTTGGCGTACGCACCCATCTTCTGGTTGCCGTACAGGTGCAGGCCGTTCGATGCGGCGAAGTTGGAACCCACGCCGGCACGGATGGAGAACCGGTTCGAACCACCGCCGTTCGGCGCGGCCGTGCCGTCGATCTTCTTGCCCGTCTGGACCTGGAGGAAATACGTGCCCTGGATCGGCGAGGCCACGCTGCAGATCGTCACCCACTGACGGAAGAAGGACGCGAAGTTGCGTGCCGGATTGGTCCCGGGGTAGCTCGCCGACTGTTGGAGCAGCGTCTTGAGCTCGTTGGCGTTCACCGTGCCGGTCGGCTGATCGTTGCTCGTCTCCGGGTAGATGCCCGGGAATTCGGCCTGGCAGACGATGGGGTTGTTGGTCGGGTCCCAGGTCGAGACGTCGGGCGCCCGCAAGGTCCACGTGGTCCAGGGGTTGGCGGTGTTGCTTTCGGGGTAGTAGTTGTCGCCGTTGCAGAACGCGCTCGAGCCCGCCGAGGCGTAGCGAACGGCCGGGGTCGTCGTGCCGCTGTAGCCGGGAATCATCGCGGCGGTGAGCGTGGCGGCGTTGTTCAGGCTGTTCAGCGCGTTCGTGTCGCTCGAGCCGCAGTTGTCGCCCACGTGCACGAACGCCGGGTCGTAGACCTGCACGTTGAGCGCACCGGTCGTTCCCGCGGGCACGTCGATGCCGTAGAAGTAGCCGTTGGCGTCGTAGTCCTTGTTCACCGAGCTCGGGCAGTTGTCGGCGTTGCAGAGCGCAGCCGCCGCGGCCGGACCGGCCGCCTGGATCGCGTCGCCCTTGTCCTTGTTGGACGACGGACCGAAGAGGTTGCCCCAGAACTGCGGTTGCGCCGCGGCCGACTCGGGATCATTACCGTACGAGTTCTGCGGGCTCCCGAGGTTCTGGGGCAGCTGATACTCCGCGACCGCACTGCGCACGATGGTCGTGTTGTTGTAGTTGACGATCGCACCCCATGGGTTCTTGGTGTTGATGGAGACCGTGACCTTGAGCTGGTTGGGGAGCTTGCCGGCGACGGTCGTGATCGTGACGCCATTCGATCCGTTCGTGAAGCCGTTCTCGCTCGCCAGCGTCTGCGCGGTCGTGAAGGCCTTGTTGCCGACGTTCTCGGGCATGAAGACGGCACCGCCGAGCGCGGCGGCGTCCGCCGCCTTCTGGGCGCGGGTCGCGATCTGCTGCCAGCGGTTGTACTCGATCGCCAGGCCGGCGAACGCGGTCAACGCGACGAAGGTCAGGGCGAACCACACCATGTAGAACCCCTGCTCGCGGCGTTCGCCCTCACGGACTCGATCGATGAAGCGCGTCATCACGTCACGGACACAGCTGGGTCGGCGCGGGCTCCAGCCGGAACACCGCGTGGTCGGCGAGGTTGATGCTGACTCCGAACAGCTTGGTCAGGAACTTGTGGTTCAACTTGACGTACACCCCGACGGAGTCCCAGTTGGTCGAGTTGCACGCGTTCTGCGTGGTGTAGGCCCAACCACCGCCGGTCGGGCTCGAGGTGTCGAAGGTCTTGGTCGTGGGGTTCCAGAGGTACTTGATGCAGTGCGTGGTGCACGTGGAGAAACCGCCGGACTCCGGGTAGCCGGCGGTGTTGGCGCGGTAGATCCACATCTCCTGTGGTTCGTTGTTCGGCACGGTCTTGAGCGCCGTCGCCGCCGCCGCCGCGGCGTCCGTCGCGTACGTGGGGAGGAGCGCTTCTGCCGATGCCGTACGGGCCGCGGTCCGCGCCGACGCGGAGGCGACCGAAGACGACTGATATGCCGACGAGAACTCGATCAGCCCGAACGTGATGATGATGATCACGGGGATGAGGATCGCCGTCTCGACGAGGACCGCGCCGCGTTCCTCCGAGAACCTGCTGCGCCTGCCAAGTCTCAGCATCTCTTCTCGTCTCTGTGGCCCGACCTAGGGGCCCGACCTCGGCCTGCAGAGAGTGTCGGCCGCGCAGTGGCCGTTGTTGAGGAAAGAAAGGAGAAAAAATCGCCCCGGGGATCTTCAGCCGTTGCGACGGCGGACACGCAGCTTGATCGGCGTCGGCCCGAGATCGAAGGCCTCGCGGATCTTGCGTTCGACGTAGCGCAGGTACGTCGGGGGCAGTTCGTGGGTGGCGAAGAGCGTGAAGGTGGGCGGGTCGTTGGCGCCCTGGGTGGCGTAGAGGATGCGCGCCCGGTGCCGTTTGGCGGCGGGTGCGGGGTGGCTGGCCTGGGCGTCGCGGATCACCCGGTTGAGCGCGGCGGTCGGCACGCGCTGGTGGTAGGCCTCCTCGGCCTGACGCAGGGCGGGCAGGACCTTCTGCATCATCCTGCCGGTGAGGGCCGACACGGTCAGCACCGGTGCATACGACAGGAACGCGAGCCGGTCGGCGACGTCGATCTTCGCCTTGGCCCGCCCCTCGGCGTCGAGCAGGTCCCACTTGTTGAGCACGATCACGATCGCGGTGCCCGCGGCGTCGACCCGCTCGGCCAGGCGTTGGTCCTGGTGGCTCACGCCCTCGTGGGCGTCGATCACGAGGAGCGCGGCGTCGGAGCGGTCAACGGCCTGGAGCGCGCGCACGAGCGAGAAGTACTCGGTGGGCTCGTCGATCTTGCTGCGGCGTCGCATCCCCGCGGTGTCGACGAAGCGCAGCGGGCCGTCCTCGGTCTCCACCACGGTGTCGACCGCGTCGCGGGTGGTACCCGGCATGTCGTGCACGATCGACCGCTCGTCGCCGACGATCCGGTTGAACAGGGTCGACTTCCCGACGTTCGGGCGGCCCACGATGGCGATGGAGAAGATGCCGTCGTCGGCCTTCCCGCCCTCGACCTCCTCGGCCGGGAGTTCGGGGAGCGCCGCGACCAGCGCGTCGAGGAGATCGCCGCTCCCCCGCCCGTGGATGGCCGACACCGGATGCGGCGTGCCGAGACCGAGGCGGGAGAAGCCCCACGACTCGTTCTCCCGGCGCTCGTCGTCGACCTTGTTGGCGACCAGGAGGACGGGGCGCTCGCTGCGCTGGAGGACCCGGGCGACCTGGGCGTCCTCCTCGGTGATGCCGACGTTGACGTCGACGACCATGAGGATCACGTCGGCGTCGGCCACCGCGCGCTCGGCCTGGGCACTGATCTGGCGGGCGAGGGGCGCCGCGCCGTCACCCGACGTCGGCAGCAGCCAGCCGCCGGTGTCGACCACGATGAACGACCGGCCGTTCCAGTCGGCTTCGAGCATCTTGCGGTCGCGGGTGACGCCCGGCTTCTCCTCGACGATGGCGTCACGCCGGCCGACGAAGCGGTTGACCAGCGTCGACTTGCCGACGTTGGGCCGGCCGACCACGGCGACGACGGGGAGCTCGGCCTTCACGACCGCACCGCCCGCACGAGCGACGCGCCGTCGGTGGCGACGATCTCGACCGGGCGCGGGAGATCGGCGGGCGTCGTGCCGTCAAGGAAGCGACCGTTGGAGAGCACGACGTCGGGGAGCAGGAAGCGCTCCTGCGAATCCAACGCGGTGTCGAGCGCGCGGGCGACGTCGGGCCCGGTGAGCAGGCCGGTCACCGCGATGTTGCCACCGAAGAACCGGTTCTCGACCGGCAGCAGTCGCACGCTCGTCCGCGCCGCTGCGGCCAGATCGTCGGCGACGGGCGCGAGCACGCGCGCGCCGTACTCGCCGGTGAGGATCGCGATCGGCGCGGGGTCGGCGTCTCGGACCCGGAACTGGACCGTCGTGTCGACGCGGGGCGCGCGGTACCCCTCGGCGGGGGCGCCGTCGACCCAGGCGAAGAACCCGGTGCGGGTGCCGTGGGTGGCCACGTCGTGGCCGGTGAGCTCGGCCCGCACCTCGCGCTCGAACTGCGTCGCCATGCCGATGCCGTTCTCGTGCTGCGAGAGGTCGTCGTAGGCCTCGAGCGCGGGGAACGGGCGGTCGGCGAGCAGGTAGTACTCGTCGGACGCGTACACGAGCCGGCGCCCGAGGGCGGCGAGGAAGCGTTCCTGCCACTCGGCGACGACGTCGATCACGCGCTCGGCCTCGGCCCGCGTGTGCGGGCGCATCTCGGGCTCGGTCGTGTGGTCGCTCACCCCGAGGGGCACGACGCCGACGGTGGCGAGCGCCGGATAGCGGTCGAGCACGCCGAGCAGCGTGTCGTCGAGCACGTCGCCGTCGTTGATCCCGGGGCAGACGACGACCTGGCCGTGCACCTCGATGCCGGCGTCGAGCAACGCTGCGAGCCAGCGGAGGCTGGTGGCGCCGCGACGGTTGCGGAGCAGCCGGGCGCGCAGCTCGGGGTCGGTGGCGTGGATGCTCACGTACAGCGGGCTGAGCTGCTCGGTGATGACACGCTCGAGGTCGGCCTCGGTGAAGCGGGTGAGGGTGGTGAAGTTCCCGTAGAGGAACGAGAGCCGGTAGTCGTCGTCCTTCAACGACAGGCTCTTCCGCATCCCCGGCGGCAACTGGTAGATGAAGCAGAACGGGCAGTGGTTGTCGCACGTGCGCACGCGGTCGAACACCGCGCTCGCGAGGTCGAGCCCGAGCGGCGCGCCGGCGGCCTTCTCGACCAGCACGAGCTGCTCGAGGCCGCCGCGGCGAACCTCGAGTTCGACCCGTGGCTCGTCGGCCTGAATCTGGTACCGGATGACGTCGCGCACCATCTCGCCGTTGAGCGTGAGCAGTTCGTCACCGGGGAGGAGCCCGGCGGCATCTGCCGGCGAGCCGGGCGCGACCGCCACCACGCGGGCGGTCGGCATCGCTCCAGTCTATGGGCGGCAAGCCCTCGCGCCCGACGTGGGCCCGAGGGCTACCCTCGATCGCGTGCCCGTCGAGCAGGTCCTCCTCGCCCAGCCGCGGGGCTTCTGCGCGGGCGTGGAAATGGCGATCAAAGCCCTCTCGTGGATGGTGCGGGTGTTCGAGCCGCCCGTGTACTGCTACCACGAGATCGTGCACAACCGGCTGGTGGTCGACCGGTTCCGCGAGCTCGGGGTGGTGTTCGTCGACGACGTCGACGACGTGCCCGCCGGTGCGCCGCTCATGTTGTCGGCCCACGGCTCCGCCCCCGAGGTGGTCGCCGCCGCCCGTGACCACGACCGGTTCGTGGTGAACGCGGTGTGCCCGTTGGTCACCAAGGTCCACCACGAGGCCAAGGTGCGGGCGGGCAAGGGCTTCACCGTGCTCTACGTCGGCCACCGCGGCCACGACGAGGCGTCGGGCACGCTGGCCGTGGCGCCGGAGTCGATCCGCCTGGTCGAGCACGAGGACGACCTCGCCGACGTGCTCGCCACCGTCGACGACCCCTCGAAGGTGGCACTGCTCGCGCAGACCACCCTCTCCATGCACGACTGGCAGGGCATCGCCGAGCGCGCCCGCGACGCGTTCCCCGAGCTGTGGACCGCGACGCGCAACGATCTCTGCTTCGCCACCACCAACCGCCAGGCCGCGCTCCAGGAGATCGCGACGCAGGCCGACGCGATCGTGGTGCTCGGCAGTGCCAACTCGTCGAACACGCTCGCGCTGGCCAAGGTCGCGACCGCGGCCGGATGCCCCACCGTGTTGCGCATCGACGGTCCCGACGAGCTCGCCGCCGACGCCCTGGGCGACGCGCGCATCGTCGGCGTGACTGCGGGCGCGAGTGCGCCCGAGGATCTCGTGCAGGCGGTCATCGCCCGGCTCGCGCCGACCAACGGCGTGGTGCCGGTGCACGTCACCGACGAGGACGAGTACTTCCCACCGCCGCGCGAGCTGCGGGAGCTGATGAGCGCTCTCGATCTCGTCGCGCCGGTGCTGCTCGGCGGCTCGGCGCCGACGATCGCCGGGGGCACGTTCACCGACGACCGCCGGGTCGACGCCTCCGACGTGCTCGCCGGCTAGATCTCGTTCGCCGGCGCGGTCAGCGGGCCAGGCGCTCGGCGTCGTCGAAGCAGCGCTGCAGCTCGACCTGGAGCTGCTGAGTGAGCTTGGTCGCGGTCGCCCGACGGGCCCGGCCCTCGAGCACCGGCGGCGGGATCGGGTGACCGACCGACACCGCGACCCGGTGGATGCGCGGGAACACCTTGCCCTTCGGGAGGATGTGCTCGCTGCCGCCGATGCCCACCGGCACGATGGGCACGCCGAGCTTGACCGCGAGGAACGCGGCACCCGCGAACAGCTCGGCGATCTCGGGTCCGGCGTGACGCGTTCCCTCGGGGAAGATCGCCACCGGCTCCCCCGACGCGAGCACGTCCTCGAGCACACGCATCGCGGCCCGATCCGCGGTGCCTCGCTCGACCTTGACCGCACCCAACGCGTCGAAGAACCGGGCACCGATGGCCGACTCGAAGAGGTCGTCCTTGGCCAGGAACCGCACCGCGCGCGGCGTGATGTACGCAGCGAAGGGGATGTCGAGGATCGACCGGTGCGACGGGGCGACGATGTACGCGCCCGTCGTCGGGACGCGCTCCTTACCGACCACGCGCACCCGGAACACCACCTTGAACGCGCTGAGCACCACGGCGCGGGCGAACTGGTAGAAGCTCACTGCGCACGCCTGACGATGTCGGCGATGACGTCCTCGGCCGAGACGTCGCTGGTGTCGATCACGAACGCGTCGGGCGCCGCGTCTTCCGGCCGGGTCGCACGACCCAGGGTACCGTCGGCGCGGTCGCGGGTAGTCAACGAGTCGCGCACGTGGTCGACCGCGACCGTGCGCTCGGCCGCGACCTCGTCGCGCTGGCGCCGCGCGGCACGCACGTCGTCGCGCGCGGTGATGAACACCTTCAGCGGCGCGTCGGGCAGCACCACGGTGCCGATGTCGCGCCCTTCCACGACTCCCCCGCCGTGCGCCGCGACCCACGCGCGTTGACGGTCGACCAGCACCGCCCGCACCGGAGCATGGGAAGACACCCGCGAGACCTTGGCCGTGACCTCGGGGCCGCGGATCGTCGCCGAGACGTCGCGTCCGCCGAGGGTCACGCCTCCGCCCTCGAGCGCGATCGTGGCGGCGCGGGCGATGTCGGCGACCGCGTCGCCGTCGTCGAGGTCGACGCCCGACTCCATCGCGGCCAACGTGACCGCGCGGTACATCGCGCCGGTGTCGAGGGTCGGGAGGCCGAGTGCGGCGGCGACCCCACGCGACACCGTCGACTTCCCCGAACCCGCGGGCCCGTCGATGGCGATGATCCGGGCCGGCATCAGAGCGCGGACCGTCCGGTGAGGGTGGCGAGGTCCTGGGTGAACTCGGGGTAGGAGCTGGTGACGGCGCGCCAGTTCCGCACCACCGTCTCGCCCTCGAGCGCGTTCGCCGCGATCGCACCGGCCATGGCGACGCGGTGGTCGCCGTGGCTGTCGAGCTCGGCCGCGATCCGCACCGCGCCGCCCCGCACCACGAGGTGGTCGGCGCCACTCTCGACCCCGACCTCCATCCGGGTGAGGAGATCACCGACGGTGGCGATGCGATCGCTCTCCTTGACCCGCAGCTCCCCGGCGTCACGGAACTCGGTGACGCCGTCGGCGAAGGCGGCGGCGACCGCGAGCGCAGGGATCTCGTCGATCACCCACGGGATGGTGGCGCCCTCGACGGTGGTGCCGTGCAGCGGCGCGGCCGTGACCCGCAGCTCCCCCACCGGTTCGCCGAGGCGCTCGTCGGTGGCGACGATCTCGATGGATGCGCCCATGCGCTCGAGCACGTCGACGAACGCGATGCGCGCCGGGTTGAGTGCGACGTCTTCGATCACGAGCTGCGAGCCCGGCGTGATGGTGGCGGCGACGACCCAGAACGCAGCGGACGACGGATCACCGGGCACGTGGAAGTCGAACGGACCGGGCGCGCCCGCGGTGACGCGGACCGCGCGCTCGTCGACCCGGGTAACCGGCGCGCCGAGGGCGACGAGCATGCGCTCGGTGTGGTCACGGCTGGGCGCGGGCTCGGTGATGTCGGTGGTGCCGCCAGCCTGCAACCCGGCGAGGATCAGCGCGGTCTTCACCTGCGCGCTGGCCACCGCCAGCTGGTGCGCCGCGCCGACCAGGTTCCCGCCGCGCACGACCAACGGTGGCAGCGTGCCGTCGGCGCGGCCGTCGACCCGCGCGCCCATTGCCCGCAATGGCTCGGTGACCCGGAGCATGGGCCGCTGCACGAGCGACTCGTCGCCGGTCAACACGCTGAGGAACGGCCGCCCCGCCAGGAGGCCGCTCAGCAGCCGGATGGTCGTGCCCGAGTTGCCACAGTCGACGATGCCGGGCGGCTCGGTGAACGCGTCGACGCCCCGGCCGTCGATGGTGACCGCGGAGCCGGTGATGGTGCTGACGACACCGAGGTCGGTGAGCGCGCGCCGCGTGCGGAACACGTCGTCGCCACCCGCGAGGCCCACGACTCGCGACCGACCATCGGCCATCGCCGCGAAGAGGAGCGCGCGGTGCGACATGCCCTTGTCGCCCGGGACGCGCAGACGGCCACGCAGCGGACGCGGGCCGCTCAGCGCGAGGTCGGTCGGGACGCTCATGCCAGTGGGGTCCGGGCGACGTGGTAGCCGTGCTCGACCAGCGCGTGCTCGAAGGCGTCGAGCCCCCGCTCGGCGACGACGAGCACGAGCACACCGCTGCGACCCTCGAGCGAGTGCGCGATCTCGAGGTCGGCGATGTTCACGCCGAAGCGCGCGGCCAACGTGGTGACCTCGGCGATGACACCCTCGCGGTCGGGGACGGGGACCCGCAGCTCGAACAGGTGGGTCTCCGCGGGGATGCCGGTCGGGAGGTTGCGGCGCGCCGCACGCGCCGACTCGAGCAGCTCGAGGAGGTCGGCCCGTTCGCCGCCGGCGACGATCTCCCGCACGCGCGTCAGCTCGTCGAGGTAGCGGTCGAGCGCGCCGACGATGGCGTCGCGGTTGGCGAGGCAGATGTCGGGCCAGATCGCGGGATGACTCGACGCGATGCGGGTCATGTCGCGGAAGCCGCCCGCGGCCAGGCGGAGCATCACCGCGTGCTCGTCGTTGCCCGCGTTGGCGACGTTCATGAGCGTGGACGCGGCCAGCTGCGGTACGTGGCTCACGACCGCGACGAGCGCGTCGTGCAGCTCGGGCGTGACTGCGAGTGGTTCGGCACCGAACGCCGCCACCCACGAGCGCACGCTGGCGAAGACCGCGGGGTCGGTGCGCGCGGTCGGGGTGAGCACCCAGGTCGCGCCCACGAAGAGGTCGGCGCTCGCCCCGGCCAGGCCCTCCTGTTCCGAACCGGCCATCGGGTGACCGCCGACGAAGCGCGGCGCGAGATCGGGACGGGCCGCCTCGACCGCGACGACGACCGGGGCCTTCACCGAGCCGACGTCGGTGACCAGCGCGGCACCGGCGTCGAGCGCGTCGACGACGACCTCGGCGACGCGGCCGACCGGCACCGCGACCACGGTGAGCTCGGCACCGGCCACCGCGTCGGCGAGGCTGCCGGCCGCGGTGTCGAGCGCGCCGACCTCGAGCGCGGCCTGCGCCCGGGTGGCGTCGTGGTCGAAGCCGCGCACGACGGTGCCGTCACGCCGGAGCGCGAGGCCGATCGAGCCCCCGATGAGGCCGGTGCCGATGAGCGCGACGGACGCTGGTGCGGTCGACATGGAGATCGCGAGCGATCAGTCGGCGTCGGCGAGATCGGCCCGCAGAGCCGTCGCGCCTTCGAGGAAGACGTGGCGCAACTCGTCGCGGGACCGTTCGGAGTAGCAGTGCACGAGCACCCGGATGCAGTGCGGGGTGCCGTGGGCCACGGCCTGCTCCTGCGCACCGAGGAGCGCCACGCCGTCGAGACCGAGCGCGGTGCGCGCCGCGCTGGCGGGGAACTCCGACGTGAGATCGGGCGTCGTCGTGAAGATGATGCTCACGATGTCGTCGGGCGCGAGCTCGTTGCGGGCCAGGAGTTCCTTCACCAACCGCGCCGTCTTGGCGTCGATCTCGGCCTTGGAGTCCTCGGTGCAGGTGATCGCGCCGCGCAGCGCCTGGAGTCTCATCGGGAGAAGCAGGTTAGCCCGGTGCGTTCTCGGTTCCGGGGCTGTTGTCGTCGCTCGGCGTCGCCGCTTCGTAGAGCCGGCGCACCTCTCCCGACGACAACGGGCGCCACTGCCCCGGCTTCAGGTTGCCGTCGTGCAGCGGGCCGATGCGGGTGCGCACGAGGCGACGCACCGGATGACCGACCGCGTCGCACATGCGGCGCACCTGACGGTTGCGACCCTCGTGGATGCCGATCTCGATCGCGGCCGAGCTGCCGCGCCGTTGCACGACCTTCACGCGCGGGCGCGGTCGGACCGTCGTCGAGGTCGATGCCCTCGCGCAGTACGCGCACGGTCGCCGGCGCGGGATCGCCTTCGACCTCGGCGAGGTAGGTCTTCACGACGCCGAAGCTCGGGTGCGTGAGCAGCTGCGTGAGCTCACCGTCGTTGGTGAGCAACAGGAGCCCCTCGGTCTCGAAGTCGAGGCGACCGACCGGGTACACGCGTGGTGTGTCGGGGACGAGCTCGACGACCGTCGGTCGGCCCTCGGGGTCGGACGCGGTGCTCACGTGGCCGGCCGGCTTGTTCAGCAGGTAGTAGACGAGGTCGTCGCGCACGATCACGGTGACGCCGTCGAGCGCGATCACGTCGTGCTCGGGATCGGCGCGGCGGCCGAGCTGCCGCGACCTCGCCGTTGACGGTGACACGCCCGTCGGCGATCAGCTCCTCGGCGACGCGCCGCGACCCGAGCCCGGCGCGCGCGAGCAGCTTCTGGAGTCGTTCGCCCTCGTGAAGGTCGGCCACCGCGGCCTCAGTCGGCAGCCGGTGTGGCGTCGGCCTCGGCTTCGACGTCGGCCTCGTCGTCGGTGTCCGCGTCGCCTTCGGGGTCGCCCGCCTGCGGATCGTCGCTGATGCGCAACCCGCGCTCGAGCGCTTCGACCACCGACGCGTCGGGCACGAAGTCGCCGAGCGGCGGGAGATCATCGAGCGACGCCAACCCGAGGCGTTCGAGGAACTCCCGGGTCGTGCCGTAGAGCACCGCCGCACCCGGCCCCGGGTCGCGCCCGACCTCCTGCACGTAGCCGCGCTGCAACAACGTGGTGAGCGTGGCCTCGACGTTGACACCGCGGATGGCCGACATCTGGCCGCGCGAGATGGGCTGCTTGTACGCGATGATCGCCAGCGTCTCCAACGCCGGGCCCGACAACCGCGCGTGCTGGCCCTCGAGCACGAAGCGCTCGACGTAGGGCGCAAGGTCGGGATGGGTCTGGAAGCGGTAGCCGCCCGCGATCCGCGCCAGCACGAAACCGCGCTCGGTCGACTCGTACTCGGCCGCGAGCTCCTCACACAGGGCCTCGACGTCGGCGATGGACAGCTCCACGAGTTGGGCGAGCAGCCTCGCCTCCACCGGTTCCGTCGAGGCCATGACCACCGCTTCGATGGCGCGTCGCGCCTCGCTCATCTCGCCGCCATCATCGGGCGCTCGCTCCTCGGCGGGATACCCGGCTCGCTCACGCCGACGCTCACGCGAGTGATTCCTCGACGATCGGCGCGCCGTCGTCCCAGTCGGCGAGGCTCGCGATGTCGAGGGCGGACTCGCCGTCCTGCAGGCGGCGCACCAGCAGCTCACCGAAGTTGGTGAACTGCAGGATGTCGACCATCCCCTGCTTGTAGAGCTCGAGGACCGCGAGGAAGCGGACGATCACCTCGAGCCGGTGTGGCGCACCCGACACGAGCGAACGGAAGCTCATCGGCTCCGACTCCGGCAACAGCCGCAGCACCGACTCCACCGCGTCGCGCACGCTGGCACGTACCGGCGCCACGTGGTCGGTGTCGACGATCACGACGGGCGGTGCCGCGAGCATGCGCAACGCGGCGGCGCGCAGCGTGTCGAGCCGCACGCTCTCGAGCGGGTCGGGCGCCATCCAGCGGTAGGGCTCCTCGGGGCCCGCGGTGCGCGGCACGCTGCGGTCGGCCCGCCGCATGCGCCCCTCGAGCGCGCGGGCGGCGTCCTTGAACGTCTTGCACTCGAGCAGGCGGGCGAGCAGGAGGTCGCGCTCCTCGAAGCGCAGCAGCTCCTCGTCGAGCTCGAGGTCTTCGATACCGGGCAGCAGACGGCGGGCCTTGAGCTCGACCAGCGTGGCCGCGATGAGGAGGAACTCGGTGGCGACGTCGAGGTCGAGCGTCTCCATGCGTTCCAGCTCGGAGATGTACGCGTCGACGATCTCGGAGAGCGAGACCTCCCAGAGCTCCACCTCCTGCTTGAGGATCAGGTGGAGGAGGAGGTCGAAGGGCCCCTCGAAGACGGGCGTGCGCACCGAGTACGACATCGCGGTCGAGCGTACCGGCCACCGCCCCGCGGAAATGGCATCCCGGAGCTGCGCCGGACCCCTTGTAATCTCACGCCCCTATGCCGCGCGTGTTCTCGGGTATCCAGCCCACCGGGGAGATCCATCTGGGCAACTACCTGGGCGCCGTGCAGCACTGGGTGGCGGCCCAGGAACGGTCGGCGTCGCCCGACCAGACGCTCTACTGCGTCGTCGACCTCCACGGCCTCACGCTCCCCTGGGACGCCGGGAGCTACGCGGCCGCGACCCGCCGCACCGCCATGCTCCTCCTCGCCGCCGGGCTCGACCCGGAGCGTTGCACCCTCTTCGTGCAGAGCCACGTGCCCGAGCACACCGAGCTCACCTGGTTGCTCAACTGCATCGCCACCTTCGGCGAGCTCGGGCGGATGACGCAGTTCAAGGAGAAGTCGGACGGGCAGGAGTCCGTGAGCGTCGGCCTGTTCGACTACCCGGTGCTCATGGCCGCCGACGTTCTCGCCTACGACACCGAGCGGGTGCCGGTGGGCGACGACCAGCGCCAGCATCTCGAGCTCGCCCGCGACATCGCCATCCGGTTCAACCACCGGTGCGGTGACACGCTGGTCGTGCCCGAGGCGAGCATCCCGCCGGTCGGGGCCCGGGTCATGGACCTGCAGCATCCCACCGCCAAGATGTCGAAGTCGCTCGACTCGCCCCACGGCACCATCAAGCTCCTCGACGATCCCGATGGCGATCACCAAGCACGTCAAGAGCGCGGTGACCGATTCCGACAACGAGATCCGCTACGACCCGCAGGCGAAGCCCGGCGTCTCGAACCTGCTGCAGATCCTCGGCGCGGTGACCGACCAACCGGTCGAGCAGGTCGCCGACAAGCTCGCAGGATCCGGCTACGGCGCGCTCAAGATCGCGGTGGCCGACGCCGTCGTCGAGTTCGTGCGCCCGCTGCAGGAGCGCTACGCGGAGCTGGAGCGCGATCCGGCCGAAGTCGCCCGCATCCTCGGGGTGGGCGCCGACCGCGCCGAAGCCATCGCCGCCCCGGTGCTCCAACGCGTGCGCGACGCCGTGGGCCTGCTCCCCGCGGCGGCTGATGCCCGAGGATCACGAGAACGACGTCGCTGGCCGGACGACACGCCCCGATCGGCGCTACCGCCGTCGGTCGGAGGAGCTCGAGTTCGACCGCGTCGCCTTCTTCAGCGACGCGGTGTTCGCCATCGCGATGACGCTGCTCGTCGTGGGCATCGGCATCCCCCACGTGAGCGACGCCAAGCTCGGTGAAGCGCTGAGCGGCAAGGACGCCGAGATCTTCAGCTTCTTCCTGAGCTTCGTGGTGATCGGCTTCTACTGGCTCGCCCACCACCGCTTCTTCACCCGCCTGGCCGCGGTCGACGTGCGGTTCATGCAGATCAACATGCTCTACCTGGCCGCGATCGCGTTCATGCCCTTCCCCACCGCGCTCGTCGGTACCTACGGCCCCAAGCCGGTGACGGTCGTCCTGTACGCGATCACCCTCGGTACCGCCAGCTTTCTCGACGCCGCGTTGTTCTGGCACTCCCAGCGCGCCGGCTTGTTCCGCACGCGCTTGCAGCGACGAGGCGTTCCGGGCCGGGGTCATCGCGTCGGTCGCGCCGGTCCTCGTGTTCGCGATCTCGATCCCGATCGCGTACGCCGCGCCCGACTGGGCGCTCGTCGCGTGGCTGCTGATCTTCCCGCTCGAGTGGCTGATCGACCGGACCTTCGGTCCCGACGACGTGGACGACTCCTGAAGGAGGGCACGGGCCTGTCCGGCCTTTCGACCCTTTCCACATGGAGTCATCGGCGCGACGGTGTGCGTTCCGCAACCTGTGTTGCGGAACAACCCTTGGGGGAACTCTGGCCGTGATCAGCGTGAGTCGACATCGAACGCCGAGTCGTCGGGGGCCGGCCCCCGGTACCCCCCCTCCCGCCTCAGTCGTTGTCGGCGGCGTCGAGCGCGGCGATCACCGGCTCGGGGATGCCCAGCCCGGCCCAGCGCTCGGGATCGTGATGGGCCGCCGACCAGGCTGCGGCCTCCTCGGGCTCACCGGCGAGGCGGATGCGGTCGCCGCCGAGCTCGGTGTGGCGCAGGTACAGCCCGACCCGGCGGGTGAAGCCACTCGTCTCCGACCACGCTTCCGGCGTGGTCACGGCCAACGACCGCGCCCGACACGGTGGCCACCACGCGGCCGTACACCCCGAGCCGGGAGTCGAGCTTGCCGATGTCGTGGAGGAGCGCGGCGGAGATCCAGCGCGGATCGTCGGCGTACTCGGTGCCGGCGAGGCGGTGCTCGACGTCGCGGGCGACGCCGATCGCGTGGCGCTGGTCGTGATTCGGTTGGCGACGGAACTGCACGAACCCCGCGGGCGTGAGCAGCGATTCGACCCAGGCGACGTCAGCGGCACGCGGCGGCCCCGGCCAGAGCGCCCGCACGAAACGGCCCGAGAGGTGCGCGAGCTTCATCCGGCTACCGGTCTACCCGTTCATCGGAACACGAAGTTGAACAGCTGGTCCAGGAACGGGTCGAGGAACTCCGAGATGATCCCGGTCGAGAACACGAGCAGGAACAGCACCAGGAAGCCGTACGGGCGGACCTTGTACCACTGCGGGAGCCATGCGGCCGGCAGCAGTCGCTCGAGCAGCGCCGAACCGTCGAGCGGCGGGATCGGGAGCAGGTTGAACAGCCCGAGGAACAGGTTCACCACCGCGAAGGAGAACAGGATGCGGATCCCGAGCGACAGCTGGTCGTAGAACTGCACCGGGTCGGCGTTCTCGTAGAGCGTGCGCGCCGCGAGGGCCGACACCAGCATCAGCGAGAGGTTCGTGGCGGGGCCGGCCAAGCTCACGTACACGAGGTCGCGGCGGGGCCGGCGCATCCGGGCCGGGTTCACCGGCACCGGTTTGGCCCAGGCGAGGATCGGGATCCCGGTGATCGCGCCCATCGCCGGCAGGATGATGGAGCCGAACGGGTCGATGTGCGGGATCGGGTTCAGCGTGAGGCGCCCCGCCTCCTTGGCGGTGCGGTCACCGAACCACAGCGCCACCACGCCGTGGCTGATCTCGTGGAGGATGACCGCGACGACGAGGCAACCGAAGTAGATGACGGTCTGTTCGTCGAGGTGCACGGGGGCCGCGGTGCGGGTGGGGGCTCGTCGCTCAGCGACGCTTCGACGCGCACTCGATGCAGAGGCGCGCCGCGGGCATGGCCTCGAGCCGCACCTCCGGGATCTGCCGGTGGCACGACTCGCACTCGCCGTAGGTGCCCTCGTCGAACTTGACCAGCGCGTCCTCGATGTCGGTGAGCGTCTCGCTGAGCTGCCCCGAGAGCGCCTCGACCTCGCCCCGTTCGGCGGTGACCTGGCCGGAATCGGCGAAGTTCTCGTCGAAGTCGAGGTTGGCGTCGTCGCCGTGACCCAGGCGGGCGAGCTGCTCGCGCAGACGCGCCCGCTCCTCCTGGAGCTGGTCGCGCAACATCGTGTGCGAGGTCTCGGCCATCCCCCGAGTCTACCGCCGGGTACCCGCTTCCCTAGCCTCGGCTCCCGCTGCGGGCCCGGGGGTGTGCGGCGTCGTAGACCGCCCGGAGCCGCTCGGGCGAGACCTTGGTGTACACCTGGGTCGTCGACAGGCTGGCGTGGCCCAGGAGCTCCTGGACGACCCGGATGTCGGCGCCGCGGTCGAGCATGTGCGTGGCGCACGAGTGCCGGAGCACGTGGGGAAAGAGGCGGCCGGACAGGCCGGCGCGGTCCCCCGCCGCCCGCACGATGAGCCACGCGCCCTGACGGGTGAGGCGACCGCCACGGGCGTTGAGGAACAGCGCGGCGGTCGCGGTGCGACCGGTCAGCTCGGGGCGCCCGGTCGTGAGGTAGTCACCGACCGTCTCGCGCGCGGTGCGCCCGAGCGGGACGACCCGTTCCTTGTTCCCCTTGCCCAGGACCCGTACGAGCCCGTCGTAGAGGTCGACGTCGCCGAGGTCGAGGCCGACCAGCTCGCTGATGCGCAACCCGCCGGCGTAGAGCAGCTCGAGGATGGCGCGATCGCGTTGCGGGCGCGGACCGTCGCCGGGTACCGCGTTCAGCAGGCCGTCGACCTCGGCTTCGGTGAGCGCCTTCGGGATCCCCTGGGGAACACGGGGTGCGCCGACCTCCTCACTCGGATCCGAGCCGAGCAGCCCCTCCTCGACGCAGAAGCGGTGGAACGACCGCACCGCGGCGAGCGCGCGGGCGATCGACGACTCCTTGTAGCGGCGCAGGCCGTCGTCGGTGCGCGCCTGCTCGAGCTCCTCGACGTAGCCGGCCACGATCGCCTCGTCGACGTTCGCGACGTCGCCGGTGACACCGCGCCGCCGCAGGTACTCGGCGTAGCGGCGCAGATCGCGTCGGTAGGCCGCGAGCGAGTTGGGCGCGAGGCCGCGCTCGACGCGCAACCACGTCTCGTACTCGGCGAGCAGGCCGTCGAGCTCGTCGCCCATCTCACCTCCCTGGCCGGTCAGGCGCGGGCGAGGAACTGGCGCGCGAGCAGGAGCCCGATGATGCTCTTGGCGTCGACCAGGTCGCCGGACGCGATGAGCGCGTCGATCTGCGCCAGCGGCACCCGCTCGATGGTCATCGCCGCCTCCTCCGCGCTCACCGCCGCCCGCTCGCGCGACTCCAGGTCGGTGGCGAGGAACAGGTGGGTGTACTCGTCGCAGAAGCCCGGCGAGTTGTAGAACTCGCACAACCGGTCGAGTTGGCGCGCGTGGTAGCCGATCTCCTCCTCGAGCTCGCGGTTCGCGGTGGCCTCCGGTGCCTCCCCCGTGACGTCGCGCTTGCCCGCGGGCACCTCGAGCAGCTCGCGCCCGGTGGCGACGCGCCACTGGCGCACCAGGACCGCGTGGTCGTCGATCACGGGGACGACGACGACCGCGCCGGGGTGGTGCACGACGTGACGGTCGAACTCCTCACCATCGGCGCCGGCGACGCGCAGGCGCGACACCGACAGGAATCCGGCATCGCAGATCGTGCTCGACCCGACGACGCGGAAGTGGTCGCTCCCGGTCACCCCGTGCCGACGACAGGCGCGTCGATCGGCAGCGGCAGGCGCGGCAGTCGACCCTCGGCCCGTTCCCGCGCCGCCTTCACGAACGCCGCGAACAACGGGTGCGGACGGTCGGGGCGGCTCTTGAACTCGGGGTGCGCCTGCGTGCCGACGAAGAACGGGTGGTCGGGCAGCTCGACGAACTCGACGAGGCGATCGTCGGGCGAGGTGCCCGAGCACACGAGCCCGGCCTCTTCGAGACGCGCCCGGTACTTGTTGTTGACCTCGTAGCGGTGCCGGTGGCGCTCGTAGATGACTTCCTGGCCGTACGCCGCGCTGCACGACCGAGCCCGGCAGGAGCTTGGCAGCGTAAGCGCCGAGGCGCATGGTGCCGCCCTTGTCGACGACATTGCGCTGCGCGTCCATGAGGTCGATGACCGGGTGGGGTGAGTGCGGGTCGAACTCGCTCGAGTTGGCACCGACCAGGCCGCACGCGTCACGGGCGAACTCGATGACCGCGCACTGCATCCCGAGGCAGAGCCCGAGGAACGGCACACCGTGCTCCCGGGCGAAGCCGGCCGCGGCGATCTTGCCCTCGATCCCCCGGAACCCGAATCCGCCGGGGATGACCACGCCGTCGAGGTCGCGCAGGCGCCCCTCGGCGAGGAGGCCCTCGGCGTCGTCGGACGCGATCCAGTCGATGTCGACGGCCGCGCCGCACGCGTAGCCGCCGTGCTTGAGCGCCTCGGCCACCGAGAGGTAGGCATCGGGGAGGTTGATGTACTTGCCGACCAGTCCGATGCGCACCGGCTCGGTGGCGGCCTCGACCTGCGCGACCAGCTGACGCCAGTCGGTGAGGTCGGGCTCGTGCTCGGAGAGGTGCAACGTCGTGCAGATGTAGTCGTCGAGGCCTTCGTCGTGGAGCACGAGCGGGATCTCGTAGAGCGACGGCGCGTCGACGCACGACACGATGCCCGCCTCGGGCACGTCGCAGAGCTGGGAGATCTTCTCCTTCAGCCGCATCGAGATCGGTCGGTCGGACCGGCACACGATGGCGTCGGGCTGGATGCCCCGGCTGCGCAGCTCGGTGACCGAGTGCTGGGTGGGTTTGGTCTTCTGCTCGCCCGAGGGGCCGATGAACGGCACCAGGGTGACGTGCACGTAGAACACGTTGTCGCGGCCGACGTCTTTCCGGAACTGCCGGATTGCCTCCAGGAACGGGAGGATCTCGATGTCGCCGACGGTGCCACCGATCTCGGTGATCACGATGTCGACGTCCTCGTCGGCGGCGAGGGCGAAGATGCGGTCCTTGATCTCGTCGGTGATGTGCGGGATCACCTGCACGGTCTGGCCGAGGTACGCGCCGCGGCGCTCCTTGGCCAGGACGTCCTGGTAGATCGAGCCGGTGGTGGCGTTCGACTTCTGCGTGAGCGGGACGTCGACGAAGCGCTCGTAGTGGCCGAGGTCGAGGTCGGTCTCGCCGCCGTCTTCGGTGACGAACACCTCACCGTGCTGGAAGGGGTTCATCGTGCCCGGGTCGACATTGATGTAGGGGTCGAGCTTCTGCATCGTGACCCGGAGCCCCCGGGCCTTCAGCAGGCGCCCGAGCGAGGATGCGGTGAGGCCCTTGCCGAGGCTGGAGGCAACACCGCCGGTCACGAAGATGTGCTTCGCCAAGGCCTCTGCTCTTTCGTTTCGCGGAGAATCCCGCACGCCGATCCGACCGCAGGCGACCGTACCATGCGACCCGCGACGAGCCGCGCACCGGTGTTCGATACCGTGCCGACATGACCCGGGTCGAGACGGCGTACCCTCCCCCGGTCGGACGACGGGCGCGCGCGACACTGGCGCGTCGACGCCACCGTGCTCGCGATCGTCGCCGTCCTGATCCGCCTCCCGGCCCTCTTCGCCTCCCGGTCGCTCGGGTTCGACGACGGCGTGTTCGCGTCATCGGCCCTGGCGATGCGCGCCGGCGAGGTGCCGTTCCGGGACATCTTCTCGAGCCAGGGCCCGGTGTTCCTGCCGCTGCTGTGGGTCGCCGACCTCGTCGGCTTCCGCACGATGAACGCGCCGCGGGTGCTCGCGGTGGCCGCCGGCGTGCTGCTGACCGTCGCGGTCTACTCGTGCGCGCGCCGGGTCACGACGCGCGCGAACGCGCTGCTCGCCGCCGGGCTGGTCACGACCAGCGGCTCGGTCCTGTGGGTCACCGGGCCGGTGAACGCCGACGGCCCGTCGCTCGCGCTGTCGGTGCTCGCGGTCGCGTTCGGGCTCCGGCTACCGCGACGAGCCGCGAACGCGGAACGCGGTGTGGTTGGGCCTGGCGGCCGGCGGCGCGGTGTCGATCAAGGCACTGTCGGTGCCCGCCGTCGTCATCGCCGGGCTGATCGTGCTGCTGTCGCACCGACCACTCCGCCGCGGGGTGCGCGACGCCGCGGCGGCGGCCGGGATCGCCGTCACCGTCTACGTGGTGGCCGCGCTCCCCTTCGGCATCGGCCGGGTGTGGGACCAGTCGTACGTGTACCACCAGGACTCGCACCGGGCGAACACCCACTGGGGCGCGGTCCGCAAGATCGTCGACACCCTCTGGGACCGCGACCTGCTCGTCGTGCTCGCGCTCGCGCTCGGCTGGTATCGCGTTCGTCGTGCGCTGGGCGCGGCGGCGCCGGTCGGGCGGACCCGGGGCGCCCGGTGACCGCTCGCTGCAGGTCGTGGTGGCCGGGCTCGCCCTGTGGATCGTGCTGGTGGTCGCGCTGCTGGTGTGGGAGCCGGCGATGTGGCGCGCGCACATCGTCCACCTCATCCCGCCGCTGGCGTTGCTGGCCGCGTTGCGACCGGCACCGTGGTCGGTGCTCGCGGTCGCGGCGATCGTGGCCGGCGCCTTCTTCATCTCGAACAACCGGTCCATCCTGTGGCCCGAGGGGTACACCGGCGAAGAGGCGGCCCTCGTGCAACGACTCGAACGACTGCCGGCCGACGCCCTCGTGATCAGCGACGAGCCCGGCTGGGTGTGGCGCTCGGGCCACCGGCCGCCCGGCGCGCTTCGCCGACTCGTCGTTCCAGCGCATCGACCAGGGACAGATCACCGCGGGCGTCGCTGGTGAAGGCGGCGCGTGCCGCCGACGTGTGCGGCGTCATCTCGTCGTCGCCGATGCACTTCGGGCGCTTCGAGGGACTCGGCGACGCCCTCGCGGCGGAGGGCTACACCGCGGTCGAGTTCGGCCCCCGCATCACGTTGTACGAGCGCACGGACTGCACCCCGATCACGGGGTATCGGTAGCGCGTGGTCCGGGCCGCGCGCGTCGGCTTCCCGACGCGATCGAACCAGCGGAGCGGCGGCACCGCGTCGATCACGCGGCTGAACGACACCAGCTCGGCCGCGACGTTGAGCGCGAGCAGCGCCAGCATCACGCCGAGTCGGATGCTCTCGCGCGAGCCCAGCACGA
This sequence comes from uncultured Actinomycetes bacterium, assembly GCA_963725775.1. Classification (GTDB taxonomy): domain Bacteria; phylum Actinomycetota; class Acidimicrobiia; order IMCC26256; family DASPTH01; genus DASUAS01. The sequence continues at coordinate 2,110,187 of CAVRZT010000001.1, read as the reverse complement.
CGGCCAGGCCCGAGCACCGCGCCGATCACGTTGGCGCCGGTGTCGCCCATCATCAGGCGTTCGTGGAGATCGTCACCGAGCAGCCCGAGCGCCGCGCCCATCACCGGCGCGATGGCGATGCCGATCGGCGCGGTGCCGACCACGATCGCGATCGGCACGTAGGCGACCAGGCCGAACTTGATCGTGCGGCCGGGAGCGCGGTCGAGCAGGTTGCCGAGGTTCGCGGCGAGGGCGATGAGCATGGCGTCGACGATCAGCGTGCGCCCCGACTTGAAGCCGGGGCTGGCGACGAGCACGACCGCCACCGCCGCGCCACCGACCAGCTTGAGCATGCCGGTGGTGACCCGGCCCTCGCGCAACGCGCCGAGGTGACCCTTGAAGCCGCGGTCCTCACCGACCGCGGTGAGATCGTCGATCAGGCCGAGGAACCCGAAGCCGAACACCGCGAACAGGACCGCCAGACGGGCCTCGGTCAACCCGCGTCTCGGGACCGACCCCGAGCGCGCCGAGCACCGACCGGCCCGGCGTCGATCACCAGCACCGTGAGGATGATGAAGATGCCGCCCGCCGTCGCCAACGTGTGGCCGCGGTAGTTCTGGCGCTCGAGGGTCGGCGACGAGAGGATCTCGCCGCTCACGATGCGCAGGAAGCGCACGGTGAGCAACCCGACGAGGAGCGCCACGACGACCGTCACGTTCGACTCCGGTCGTCGGTGAACACGATCCGCACCATCAGGAACACGAGCGCGGCGACGAACACCGCGGCCATCATGCCGGGGATGCTGATGCCGGAGTCGTTCAACGCGAAGCCGAGCACGGCCACCACCGCCAGCGCGAGCGCGGTGGCCCGTGCGGTCGTGACGCGCGCGAGCAAGGGGCCGAGCGACTTCGGCGGCACCAGCCAGAGGTAGACCAGCAGCAGCGCGGCGACGATGACGCAGCCGAGCAGCATGGAGTGGGTGAGCACCGAGAGGTTCTCCGACGCCTTGCGGCGGAGCACGAGCGTGGCGCTCCCGAAGTCGGTCCCCGCCTTCTCGAAGAACTTGCCGACGTGGGTGCGCTGGTCCGACGGGCGCAGGAGGTCGACGAGCCCGACGAGGACGCCGCTCGCCACCAGCACGCCGGCGAGGATCCACACCGTCTTCCACCGCAGCTCGCGCCCGAGGAGCAGCCAGGCGAGCAGCGCGAACCCGGGCGCGACCGAGATCGCCCCGCCGAAGTCGTTGCCCCAGAACGGCACGCCCATGACCACGAAGGTGACGGCGAGCAGCGCGATGGCGATCCGGACGCCCTGCCGCGTGGGCACGCGCCACGCGAGCAGGCCCGCGAACAGCACGGCCGCGGCGCTCAGCTGCGCGAAGGTCATGTTGCCCTGGCCCACGAACCGGATGCCGATGGTCGGCGAGTAGCCGAACGCAGTGTTCCACTCCAGGTGGGCGCCGGTCACGAGGTCGACGAGGTGCAACGCCGACCATCGCCCCGAGGCCGACGAGCACCGCGTCGACCGGCCGTTTCCGGGTGACGAGCAGGCACAGCGCGGCGATCACCGCGCCCACACCCAGCACGAACGCCCAGTACGCGGCCGCGCCACCGTGGCGGCCGAAGTGCAGCGGGCCGGCGAGGTAGGTCGCGTCGAGGTAGCCGAGGAGGAACAGCGCGACGAAGGCGAGGATGCCGGTGGCCCACCGCCTGCGCAACCACCGGTCGACGATCGCGGTGGCGATCCCGAGCGCGATGGTGACGCCGAGGATCACCCCCATCGACGGCCCGACGAGCGTGTCGCGGAACAGACCGTCCTCGTTGACGTCGGTCAGGAACTCGCGGTGGCCGGCGAGGGACCCGCCCGCCTCCCCCGTCTCCATCCGCCGGCCCTCCATCGCGTCGGGACGCTCGAGCCCGAAGTAGGTGAGAACCGTCGGCGCGACGTCGGTCACGTTCACGAACCCGTCGCGCTGCGTCGTGGTCGACCGCAGGAGCCCGGGCGCGAACCCGGGGGCGCGTACCGCGGCGACGCTCAACGCGTCGCGGGCGCTCGGCGGTGTCGGACCGACGACCAGCACCGCGTCGTCCTTGGTCGCCCGCTCGAGCAGCCGGCCCACGAGATGGTCGGTCGTCTCGAGCGCGCGCGCCCGGATCTTCACCGCCTGCTCCTCCGACGCGAAGCGGGACGCGAGGTCGGCTCGCACCAGGTCGGAACCTTCGACCAGCACGGCCGAGCCCGGCTTCCACGCGTCGTCGAAGGCCCGCACCACGCGGTCGGCGTCGAGGCGCACCCCGAACGGCGCGGCGTCGTCGTGCTGCAGGAGCCCGGTGTCGACCCGGCCGCCCGGCACCTTCCCGTCGCTGGTCATGAGCGCGGCCACCGCGGCACGCCGCCAGGGCGAGAACCGGGTTTCGGGCGTGCTCGGATCGGTGCCGTCGCCGTTGGTGATGACCGCGCGCGCGATCCCAGCGCGTGCGAGCTCGTCGCCGAGCAGCCCCACCTCGGCGCCGTAGAGCTCCGCGTCGTTGGTCTCGATGGTGTCGGCGATCGGCATGTACACGAGCCCGTCGCCGTGCGGGATCCCGGTGCGGGTGGTGAACACCACGCCCGCCGGGTCGCGCCCGAAGTCCTCGTCGACCCCGAAGCCCTGCCCGCCGGTGGAACCGTTGGCGGTGGCACGGGCGCCCGCACCCATGGTCACGTACCCGCTCGACAACGACGTCGGCCGGTCGACGCCGTTGGTGACCATCGCGCCGACGGCCGACTGCTCGAACAGCGCATCGAGATTCGGCGTGCGGGCTTCGGCGAAGTCGGCCCACTCGAGCGACGGCAGCGAGATGATGAGGACCCGGCCGGTGCGTGGCGTCGCGGCGCCGGCGTCGACCGCGGCGGCCAGCACGGTGAGGCCGACGACGACCGCGACGAATCCCGCGGTCGCGAGCCGCCGGATCACGCGTTGACCGGGTCCGGGAGGGGTTGGGTGTTCGGCCCGTAGCCGTAGTGCCCCACGGTCGGCGGGGTGAGGAAGAGGTCGGACATCGCCAGGATGACCGTGGTCGGGCCCTCGGGCTGGTCGAGGTCGTCGACCGTCGAGACCGTGACCGCGAGGTCGCTGTCGCGCAGTGCTTCGAAGACGTCGCCCCGTGAGGGACCATCAGTCGATTCCACCCACACGTCGGCGACGACGGTGGAGACGTCGGCGGTCTGCAGCGCGGTCGCCATCGGCACCGTGACCATCTCGGCGGGGATGGACCCCTCGGTCCCCACGACGAGCACGACGCCCGCGCCGCGGCCCGGGAAGTCTGCGATGGTCGAGTTGTCGACGCCGTCGAACCCGAGGAACCCGGCCTGTTGGAGCACGGCCAGCAGGTCGTTCGTGTCACCTTCGACCGGGGGCGCGCTGAGCCGCTCGGCCAACTGCCGCCACCCTTCGGCCCGCAGCGCGTTCTTGTTCTTGGTCTCGGATCCGAGCGCGGTCTGCAACGCGTTCACGTCGTCGCCGTTGGCGAGGGTCCACTTGTCCTCGAGCCACAACGTGCCGGTCACCGTGGCGTCGGCCTGTTTGGCGGCGGTGACGACCGCGCTCGTGCGATTGCCGTCGACGCCGCGCACGGCGACCACGCCGAGCTCGTCGCCGGTGAGCCGGCTGTCGACCGCGAACGGTTGCAGGTCGTCGATCACGCCGCGGAGCTGCTCGTTCTCACCCGACAGGCGGTCGTTGTCGTCCTTGATCCGCTCCGACTTCGCCTCCACGGTGTTGAGGCGGTTGTCGAGCGCGTCGACCACACCACGGTCGATCACGCCGGCACCGATCACGACCCCGAGCGCGAGGGCGAGGAAGATCGCGATGAGCGACACGACGTGGAACCGAAAGTTGATCATCCGACGAACGAGTCCTCGAGAGTCATCGCGATGAGCACGGCACGATTGTGGAACCGAAAGTTGATCATCCGACGAACGAGTCCTCGAGAGTCATCGCGATGAGCACGGCACGATTGTGGAACCGAAAGTTGATCATCCGACGAACGAGTCCTCGAGAGTCATCGCGATGAGCACGGCACGATTGTGGAACCGAAAGTTGATCATCCGACGAACGAGTCCTCGAGAGTCATCGCGATGAGCACGGCACGATTGTGGAACCGAAAATTGATCATCAGCCGGTGAAGAAGTCCTTGAGCGTGACCCAGAGGCCGCGGGCGAACACGTGGATGGGCTCGGCGACGATGGCGACGACGAGCATGGCGATGACTGCCGCGCCGACGAGCAGCACGATGTCGAGCCTCCGGACCCGCCCCTCGTAGAGGCGGCTCACGCCCTTGGCGTCGACGAGCATCGGTCCGAGCCGAAGCCGGGTGAGGAACGTCGAGGCCATGCCCGGACGGCCCTTGTCGAGGAACTCGACCATGGTGGCGTGCGTCCCCACCGCCACGATCAGCTGCGCCTTCGACTCGTACGCGAGGAGCATGGCGACGTCTTCACTGGTGCCCTCGGCCACGAACTCCAGGTAGTCGACGCCCCACTCGAGCAGGTTCTCACGACCGGGGGCACGTCCGTCGGGATGCACGTGGTGCACGAGCTCGGCACCGCACGCGAGGCCCTTCGCCGACACCGAGTCGAAGTCGCCGATGATGATGTCGGGCGTCAGCCCGTGCTCGAGCAGCGCGTCGGCGCCGCCGTCGACGCCGATGAGCACGGGCCGGTACTCGCGGATGTACGAGCGGAGCGCGGCGAGGTCGGAGCGGTAGTCGTGACCGCGCACGACCACGAGCGCGTGCCGCCCGGCAATCTCGGTGTGGATCGGCGGCAGCGTGAGCGGCTCGAACGTGAGCCGCGCCTCCTTCTGGATGTACTCGAGGGTGTTCGCGGCGAAACGCTCCAGCTCACTGCCGATGCTGGTGCGCGCCTCCTCCATCGCCGCTTCGATCTCGGGCGCGGTGAGCTCGGTGCCGCGACCGAGGAGCTCGCCGTTGCGCCACAGCTCGCCCTCCTCGATCCGGATGACGTCGCCTTCCTGCACCCGGTCCATGAGGTGGGCGCCGACGTCGTCGAGCAACGTGATCCCCGCGCTCACGACGCGGATCGGGCCGCCGTTCGGATAGCGGCCCGAGATCGACGGCGCGCAGTTCACGACCGCCACGACACCGGACTCGATGAGCCCGTCGGCGGCGACTCGGTCGAGGTCGCGGTGGTTGATGACCGCGATCTCCCCCGCCTGCAGGCGCGGGATCATGTCCTTGGTGCGCCGGTCGACTCTCGCCGTCCCCTGGATCGCGAACGGGACGTCGGTGCGCTTGCGGGACCGCAGGCGCGCCATCAGCGCCGCCTGCGTGACGACGTCGAACGGGTGGGGCCGGACGCGGCGGCCGCCTCGAGCAGCTCGGCCGCGTGACTGCGCGCGTGCGACGAATCACCGAGGCCGGCGAGCATGCGCGACAGCTCGGTGACGCGCGCATCACCGTCGACCACGGTCGCGCTCGCCACGGTGCGCTCCTCGCCCCTGCCCTTCCTGAGTTCCACCGTCTTCTCCACCACGACCTGGGTACCCGCGAACGCCGCCACTTGCGCGAGGTGCGTGACGCAGAGGACCTGGTGGCGCGATCCGAGCGTCTGCAGGAGACGCCCGACCGCGACCCCCGCTTCACCACCGATCCCGGCGTCGACCTCGTCGAACACCAGGGTCGGTGGCGCCTCCGAGAGCACCACGCGAGTGGCCAGCATCGCACGGGACAGCTCACCACCGGACGCGGCCCGGGCCAACGGTCGCGCGGTCTCACCCGGGTTGGGTGCCAGGAGGTAGACGACGCGGTCGTGCCCGTCGTCGGTGGGTTCGCCCGGTTCCACCACCACGTCCATCACCGCGTGCGGCATGGCCAGCTCGCGGAGGTGGACCTCGATCGCACGGGCGAGGGGCGTCGCGGCGTCGCGGCGCGCCTGGCTGAGCTCTGCGGCGGCAGCCGTGGCCGCGGTCTCGTGGTCGGCGCGGCGCGTCTCGATGGCGGCGGCGCGCTCCTCGTAGGCCTCCAGCTCCTGGAGCCGGGACGCCGATTCGGCGCCGTAGGCGATGACGTCGGCCAGCGTGGAGCCGTACTTGCGGCCGAGCTCGTGCAACTGGTGACGACGGGCGCGGACCGCGTCGACCCGCTCGGGATCCTCCTCGACCCGGTCGACCTCGTGACGCAGCTCCAGCTCGACGTCGGCGAGCTCACCCTGCAGCCCGCGCAGGCGGTTGGCCAGCTCGACGAACGGCGCGCGGCCGTCGAGCGCGGCGAGCGCCCGGCCCACCGCGTCGGACGCCGGGCCCTCGAGCGCCTCGTAGGCATCGGTGAGCGCGCCCCGGTGCGCGACCGCGTCGGCGAGCAGCAGCTCCTCGGCTTCGAGCGCGACGTCTTCGGCGGGGTCCTCGAGCCGGGCGGCGGCGATCTCCTCGACCTGGTACCGGAGGAGATCGATCTCCCGGGCGCGGGCCCGCGCGTCGCCACCGAGCGCGGCGAGCTCGTCGTCGAGCGCGCGCACCGCGGCACGTGCGTCGCGGTAGCGAGCCAGCGCGTCGAGCGCGACCGGGCCCGCGTAGCGGTCGAGCGCGCCGCGCTGCACCGCGGGATCGAGCAGCGACTGGTGCGCGTGCTGGCCGTGCAGGTCGACCAGGGCGCGGCCGACCTCGGCGAGCTCGCCGACGGTGGCGAGACGGCCGTCGACGTAGGCGCGACTGCGGCCGTCGCGCGGTAGCACGCGTGCGAGCACGGTCTCGTCGCCGGTCTCGGGGTGCACGAACCGGCCCTCCACGCGCGCTTCGTCGGCCCCGTCGCGCACCAGCGCCGCGTCGGCGCGGCCGCCGACGAGCAGCTCGACCGCCTCGACGATGAGCGTCTTGCCGGCGCCGGTCTCGCCGGTGATCGCGGTGAGGCCGGGCTCGGGCCCGAGCACGAGGTTGAGGTCGGCGACGATCCCCAGATCGACGACGTGCAGCTCGACCAGCATCAGCTACCGGTCGGAGAGGCCGAACTTGGCCTTCAGGATCTGGTGGAAGTCGCGCGGACCGAGGGTGACGATGCGGGCCGGCAGCGCGCCGCCGCGGCACGACACCGCGTCGCCGGCGGCGAGCTCGCCGAGCTCGCGACCGTCGGCGGTGAGCACGACGCTGCGATCGTCGATCACGACGAAGCGCAAGGTCTCCTCCGCCGCGAGCACGAGTGAGCGGTCGAACAGCATGTGGGGCGACACCGGGGTCAGCAGCAGGCAGCGCTGGCGGGGCGACACGATGGGCCCGCGCGCCGAGAACGAGTAGGCGGTCGAGCCGGTCGGGGTGGCGACGATCACGCCGTCGGCCGCGTAGGTGGTGAAGAACGTGCCGTTGATCTCGACCTCGAGGCGGGCCAGCCGGCCGGTGTGCACCTTCTCGAGCACCGCTTCGTTCAGCGCGAACCACCGACCCTTCGCCGAGCCGGCCGACTCGACCGTGATCTCGAGCACCATGCGTTCGGCGACCTCGTAGTCACCGGCGACGAGCCGGTCGAGAGCCGCGTCGAAGTCGTCGGGCTCGATCTCGGTGAGGTAGCCCATCTGCCCGACGTTCACCCCGAGCACGGGCACGCCGGCCTCGTAGGCGAGGTCGACCGCGCGGAGCATGGTGCCGTCGCCGCCGAGGGAGATGACGACGTCGAGGCCGGTGGCGTCGAGCGCGGTGCCGTCGTCGCCGGTCGGGCACCGCACCTCGATGCCGTGCCCGCCGAGCCGGGTTGACGCGTGGCGCGCCAACTCGGCCGCGGTCTCGCGGTTGGGGTGCGGCACGAGACCGACGGCGCGCACGCGGGCGTTCACGCCGTCTCCATTGGGCGCTCGCTCCTCGCCGGGATACCCGGCTCGCGCACGCTCACGCCGCAACCACCACGTCGTCGAGGCGGGGGTCGTCGAGCGCGGGGCCGCGCGCGTCGCAGCGGACGAGGAACTCGACGTTGCCGTCGGCGCCGCGCAACGGCGACGCCATCACGTCGATCACGAACAGCGAGGCGTCACGCAGACCGTCGCGCACCTCGTGGAGCACCGCGCGGTGGACGTCGGGATCGCGCACGATCCCGCCCTTGCCGATCCGGGCCCGGCCCGCCTCGAACTGCGGCTTCACCAGCAGCACGAAGTCGCCGTCGGGCCGCGTGCAGCGGGCGAGCGCGGGGGCGACGGTGACCAGCGAGATGAAGGAGAGGTCGGCGACCGTCACGTCGACCAGGCCGCCGAGGTCGTCGGGCCCGAGGGCGCGGACGTTGGTGCGCTCCCGGACGGTGACCCGCGGGTCGTCGCGCAACGCCCAGGCGAGCTGGCCGCGGCCGACGTCGACCGCGTCGACGTGCGCCGCGCCGGCCTGCAGGAGACAGTCGGTGAACCCGCCGGTCGAGGCGCCGGCGTCGAGGGCGCGGCGGCCCGCCACGTCGACCCGGAAGCGCTCGAGCGCGGCGGCGAGCTTCTCCCCGCCCCGGGACACGAACCGCGGCGGCTTCGCCGACGAGCTGGATCGGTTCGTCGGCGCCGACCAGCCGCGCCGGCGCGCGGTCGCGGGGCTGCCGGCCACCCGGACCCGTCCGGCCGCGATCGCCTCCACCGCCTGACGGCGGCTCCCGAGCAATCCCCGGCGCACGAGCTCGGCGTCGAGTCGCCGGCGCACAGTCACCGGCGCAGGATACGTCCGAGATGAAGTGGAGCCGTGCCCGGAGGGCGGGACCGCGAAACGGAATCGACCGTCGAAGTGGCCTATTGGCGCAGCGACGCGATCAGCGCCGGCGCGAGGGCGCCGAGGTCGGCGCCCACGAACGGGGGCGCGGGCTCCGGGATCGCCTCACCCCCGGGAGGTGCGACCGCGGCGGTGACCCCCGAGAGCACCAGCGCGAACGGCCAGCCGATGGCGGTGGCCAGGGCGCCGTCGGTCGACGGCCGGTCCCCCACCACGACCCCGGTGGTCCCGAATCGCTCCCGGATGAGGCCGACGGTCGGCGCCTCGGGCTTGCCCGCGACCTCGGGCGTGCTCCCGGCGGCGGTGGCGACCGCGGCGACCAGCGACCCGGCACCCGGGATCAACCCGCCCGGCACGGGATAGGTGGCGTCGAGGTTGGTGGCGACGAACCGGGCGCCGGCACGCACCGCAGCCGAGGCGCGGTCGAGGGCGTCGTAGTCGAACTCGCGGTGGAAGCCGACGACGACCGCGTCGGCCGGGCCCTCGTCGACCGCGACCAGACCGTGCGGACGCGAGCGCCTCACGCACACCCGGCCCGGCGCACGCCAGCACGCGTGCCCCGGGCGCCAGCGACTGCGCGAGCAGCCACGCCGAGGCCGTCGCGCTCGGTGACGACGTCGGCCGCGGAGGCCGGCACCCCCATCCGCTCGAGCTTGGCGACGACGTCGCCCACCGGTGAGTTCGAGTTGTTCGACACGAACGCGACGCACAACCCGGCGGCGCGGAGGGCGGCGATCCCGGTGGCGGCGGGCGCGATCGGCTCGTCGCCCCGCCAGACCACCCCGTCGAGATCGCAGGCGACGACCGGCGCGCTCCCGCTCACGCGTCGTCGGCGACACGCGCCGAGCGCGGCGCGGTAGTCGGGCTGATCGGGGCGCATGGCCACCGCCAACTTGAGGTGGCGGCGCGCGCCGATGCGGTCGCCCCGGCGCAGGTTGCACAGGCCGAGCCCGAAGTGGGCGTAGTCGTTCACCGGCTCGATCTCGACCGCGCGCTCGAACTCCGCGCGGGCCTCAGCGAAGCGGCCGGTGCGGAAGTAGGCGCGCGCGAGCGTCTCCCGCACGGAGGCCTTGTCGGGCTCGAGGTCGCGGGCGCGCTCGAGGGCGATCACCGCGGCGTGGGGGTTCTGCGACGCGAGCAGCCGGTTGCCCTCCTGGTACGCGTCGTATGCCGACTCCATGGCCTGTTCCTTCCTACGCGGTCGCTTGCGAACGATCGGGGGTCCCGTATGCGAGAATCCGGTGACTGTCCCCCGACTGAATCGCGACCGTGCCCGAATTTCTTCCCTTCCCCGGAATCCGTTACCGCGCCACCGACATCAGCACGGTGAGCGCTCCACCCTACGACGTGATCGAACCCGAGGCGCGTGCCGCCCTGATGGCGCGCGACCCGCACAATTCGGTCCGGCTCATCCTCCCCGACAGCTACGACGGCGCTGCCGCGACGCTGGCGCAGTGGCGATCCGACGGCGTGCTCGTCACCGACGACGAGCCCACGTTCTCCGTCTACCGGATGGACTTCACCGGCGACGACGGGCTCCCGCAACGCACCACCGGGGTGATCGGCGCGCTCGGCCTCGACAACTCCGGGGGCGAGGTGATGCCCCACGAGCGCACGTTGCCGAAGGCGAAGAGCGACCGACTCGAGTTGCTGCGCGCGACGCGCGCCAACCTCGACCCGATCTGGGGCCTCTCGCTCGCCACCGGCCTCTCCGCGCTCACCGACCACGTCGACGGCGACGCCGTTCGCGACCGCCACCGACGAGGACGGCTTCCACCACTCGTTGTGGCGCATCACCGACCCCGACACCCGCCGCACCATCTCCGACACCGTCGGCGGCGCCAAGCTCGTGCTCGCCGACGGTCACCACCGCTTCGAGACCGCGGGCAACTACCGGGCCGAGCGCCGCGCCGCGGGCACCGACGATGCCGGCGCCGACGCGATCATGACCCTGGTGGTCGAGCTCGCGCCCGGCCAGCTGTGCGTGCGCGCCATCCACCGCCTGCTCACCGGACGTCGGCTCCGTCGATCTCCGCACCGCGCTGGCGGGCCCGTTCATGGTGCACGCCGCCGGGCCCAACGTGCCCGAGGGCGTGGCCGCGCTGGAGACCGCCATGCGCGAGAGCGGCGGTCTCGGCCTGGTCGACCGCGACGGCCTCGCGCTGCTGCTCCCGACCGCCGAGCTCGAGGCCCGGATGACGGAGCTCCCGGTCGAGCTGCGCGACGTCGACTCGGCCCGGTTCGACGCCGGGGTGCTCCCCGCCGTCCCCGGGGTGAGCCTGGCCTACCGCAACGACGCCGCGACCGTCGCCGCCCAGGTCGAGAAGGGCAACGCCGACGCCGCGGTGCTGCTGCGACCGGTCGGCGTCGACACCATCCGCGCCGCCGCGGCCGCTGACCTCCGCATGCCGGAGAAGACCACCTTCTTCGCCCCCAAGCCGCGCACGGGCATGGTGTTCCGCAGCCTCGACGGCTGACGACGCCCGCTCGCTCTAGTTGACTTCCCAGGTGGCGCCGGTGCCGATCAGCTTGTGCAGGTCGCCGGGACCCTGGCGCTCGACTGCGCCGACCAGCTGACGCTGGACCTCGGCCTCGTACGTCGGGCGCTGGATCGAGCGGAACACGCCCATCGGCGTCGGCATCGTCGGCGACGACGACAGCCGCGACAGCGCGAACGCCAACGCCGGGTCTTCGCGGGTCTCGTCGTGGACGAGGAGGCGCTCCTCACCCACGTCGGCGACCTCGACGATCTCGCACTCCCCGAACTCGTTGAGGATGACGCCTCGCTCGTTGTCGGTGCCGAAGCGGATCGGTTCGCCGTGGCGCAGCTGGATCAGCATGTCGGCGCGCGCTTCCTTCGCGGTGATCCCCTCGAACGCGCCGTCGTTGAAGACGTTGCAGTTCTGGTAGATCTCGACGAACGCGCTGCCCTGGTGCTCGTGCGCGCGGCGGAACGCCTCGAGCATCCCGGGCCGGTCCATGTCGTGGGTGCGCGACACGAACGTGGCCTCGGCCGCGAGCGCGACCGACACCGGGTTGAACGGCGTGTCGAGCGAGCCGAACGGCGACGACTTGGTGATCTTGCCGACCTCGCTGGTCGGCGAGTACTGACCCTTGGTGAGCCCGTAGATCTGGTTGTTGAACATGATGATCTTCAGGCTCACGTTGCGACGCAGCGCGTGGATCAGGTGATTGCCACCGATCGAGAGCATGTCGCCGTCGCCACCGATCACCCACACGTCGAGGTCGGGCCGCGCCAGCGCGACGCCGGTCGCGACCGCGGGCGCCCGACCGTGGATCGAGTGCAGGCCGTACGTGTTCATGTAGTACGGGAAGCGCGCCGCGCAACCGATCCCCGACACGAACACCAGGTTCTCCGGGCGCACGCCGATGTCGGCCAGCTCGAGCTGCATCGCCGCCAGGATCGAGTAGTCGCCACACCCCGGGCACCACCGGACCTCCTGGTCCGACTGGAAGTCCTTCCGGCCGAGCTTGACGGCGGTGCCGCCCCCGTTGCTCGGACCCGTTGCCGTCGACGTCGTTGTCAGGCATCGATCATCTCCACGATCGTGTTCTCGATCTCGGTGGCACTGAAGGGCAGGCCCTGCACCTTGGTGAGGGACTGCGCGTCGACCAGGAACTCCGCCCGCACCAGCCTCGACAGCTGGCCGAGGTTCATCTCCGGCACCAGCAGCTTCGGGTACCGGGCGAGCACCTCGCCCAGGTTCGACGGGAACGGGTTGAGGTGCGCGAGGTGGGCGTGCGCGACCTTGGCGCCGGAGGCCCGCACTCGGCGCACCGCCTCGCTGATCGGCCCCCACGTGCTCCCCCATCCGAGCACCAGGACCTCGGCGTCGGCGTCGCCCTCGACCGCGACGCGGCGGGATGTCGTCGGCGATCCGCGCCACCTTGTCGGCCCGGATGTGGGTCATGAGCTCGTGGTTGGCCGGTTCGTAGTTGACGTTGCCCGTGCCGTCCTGCTTCTCGATGCCGCCGATGCGGTGCATGAGCCCCGGCGTGCCCGGGATCGCCCACGGACGCGCCAGTGTCTCGGGATCGCGCAGGTACGGCCAGAACTCGCCGTCGTGGTTCGGCTCCGTCGCGAACGGCACCGAGATGTCGGGCAGGTTGTCGATGTCGGGGAGCTTCCACGGCTCCGACCCGTTCGCGACGTAGCCGTCGGTGAGGAGGATCACCGGCGTGCGGTACTTCAACGCGATGCGCACGGCCTCGAACGCGGCGTCGAAGCAGTGGCTCGGCGAGTACGCGGCGACGATCGGCAACGGCGACTCGCCGTGACGCCCGTACATCGCGAGGAGGAGGTCGGACTGCTCGGTCTTGGTGGGCAGCCCGGTCGACGGGCCGCCGCGCTGCACGTCGACGACGACCAGCGGCAGCTCCAGGCTGATCGCGAGACCGAGCGCCTCCGACTTGAGGTCGAGGCCGGGGCCGCTGGTGGCGGTGATGCCGAGCTGGCCGGCGAACGCCGCGCCCACCGCGACCGCGGCGGCCGCGATCTCGTCTTCCGCCTGCAGCGTGCGGATGCCGAAGTTCTTGTGCTTCGACAGCTCGTGCAGGATGTCGGACGCCGGCGTGATCGGGTACGACGCGTAGAGGATCGGCAGGCTCGCGCACTGCGCCGCCGCGATGAGCCCGTAGGCCACCGCGAGGTTGCCGGTGATGTTGCGGTAGTGACCAGGCTCGAGCTTGGCCGGCTGGATCTGGTAGTGCTCGAGCAGCTCGGCCGTCTCACCGAAGTGCAGGCCCGCCTTGAACGCGGCGAGGTTGGCGTCGCGGACCTGCGGGCGCGACGAGAACTTCTGGTCGATCCACTCGATGGTCGGGTCGACGGGACGCGTGTACATCCACGAGATGAGCCCGAGCGCGAAGAAGTTCTTCGAGCGTTCGGCGTCGCGCGGCTTCACGCCGAGGTCCTTGCACGACTCGAGCGTGAGGCTCGTCATCGGCACCTGCACCACGTGGTACGACGCGAGCGATCCGTTGTCGAGCGGGTTGGCCTCGTAGCCCACCTTGGTGAGGTTGCGGTCGTCGAACGCGTCGGAGTTGACCAGGATGGTGGAGCCCGGAGGGAGCTCGGCCAGGTTGGCCTTCAGCGCCGCCGGGTTCATCGCCACCAGCACGTTGGGCGCGTCGCCCGGCGTGACGATGTCGTGGTCGGAGATGTGCACCTGGAACGACGAGACCCCGGCGATGGTGCCGGCGGGTGCCCGGATCTCGGCCGGGTAGTTCGGCATCGTCGCCAGGTCGTTCCCGAACACCGCGCTCACGTCGGTGAAGCGGTCACCGGTGAGCTGCATGCCGTCGCCGGAGTCGCCGGCGAAGCGGATGACGACCTCTTCCAGGATTTCGGGCTCGAGTGATCTGGTCTCGGGTGTCGCGGTCACGCGTCCCTCACCTCGTTGTGTGGGCTCATGTGTGGGCTCATGTGTGGAGGAAATTTGTCGGTGCCGTCGATCTTACCGATGGCACCCGCGGGTTCTGGGATGGGAGCGCCCGGTGCGCGCGCCCGTCACCACAACGTCATCCGAGCGGTTCCAGTGCCTCGAGGGCCCGGCGGAGGGCGGCGTCGATGCGGCGCCGGTCGCGCGCGCGACCGATGTAGGCGGCCTCGACGTCGACCCGGGAGCCGACCCCGCCGGGGCGCTGGTAGAAGCGCCGTCGCAGCGGGCCCACGACGACGACCTCCTCGCCCGCCTCCAGCGTGTCGATCCAGGCGGGCGGGTTCCAGACGGTGACGGGCACGGAGGTGGCGCGTTCGTCGGCGGGGCCCACGGGACAGCGGACGGCCAGCGTGGCGAGCCGGGTGCCCGACTCGAGGACCCGGAGCTCGGGCGCGGACGAGCACGGGCCGCAGAGCACGCCCAGGTTGACCTGGCGGTCGGCGGCGGTGTCTCTGGTGGTGGAGGTGCCGGTGGACGACAGGGCGGCGGCGGAGGACATGGCTTCCCCTCAGGGTCGGATCCGGGCTCCGGATCTCGCGTGGGGGGAAGCTGCGCCGACCCTACGACAGGGGTGTGACGGCTATTCGAGCGCGCCGTGCGGCACGGTGATCGGCAGCTCGAGTGAGGTGCGCAGGCCCGGCTCGGCGGCGACGACGTAGGGCACCGCGTTCACGATGCGCATGGCGGTGGCGACCATCGCCCCCGCGCTCGCCGACTTCGGGTCACCGACGGCCATGTCGCACTCGATGTCGGGATCGCCCTCGATCAGGATGCGGTACGTGCCGTCGCGGTTGCCGATGGGCCACTCCGGCGCGAGGTCCGCGGCCATGCGGTTGACGTGCTCGATGACGATCGCCTCCCGGCCGTTCACGACGCCGATCGCCTGCGTGCGGATCGCCCCGCACGTGCCGGCCTGGATGGTGCCGCACGCGACCTCGAGGGTGCGGTCGGTCGCCACCCGGTCGACCTGCTCGCGGATCTCCTCGACCTCGACCTGCAGCGCGTCGGCGATGAGCCCGATGACCGGGCCCCACGCCGAGAGCAGCGCGCCCGGCGTCGCGAGCAGCGCCTCGTGGTCGAGCGGCTGCCCGAAGCCCATGACCTCCTTCATCATGAACTCGACGGGGTAGGTGTCGTAGAGCGCGAACTCCGACGCCCGGATCGAGCGGATCGAGTTCGACTGCGTCATGAGCAACAGCGGGAGCTGGTCCGCCGCGAAGCCGGGTTCGATGCCCGAGGCGTACAGCGACGCGCCGCCACGGCCGGCGGCGTCCTCCAGCTGCCCCCGCCACGTGGGCTCGTAGCTCGGCGGGTGGATCAGCCCCCACGAGCTGACCGTCACCACGTTGACCCCGGCCTCGAGGAAGCGCACGTAGTCGGGCACCGAGGCGGCGTCCTGCTCCGGGCCACTGGCGGCGTACACGACACAGTCGGGGTGCAGCGCGAGCAGCGCGTCGACGTCGTCGGTGGCGACCAGGCCGATGGGGTCTCCGCCGGCCAGCTCGCCCGCGTCACGCCCCACCTTGTCCGCGCTGTGCACCCAGACCCCGACGAGCTCGAGGTTGGCGCGGTGGTGGATGGCGCGGATGGCGATCGACCCGATCCCCCCGGTCGACCACACGATGACTCGGAACGGTGGAGTGGGCATCGCGGGCTCCTTCGGCGGGGCAGAGGCGCGCAAGATGTCAGGACAATTCGGGCCCTGTCAAAGCCCCACGGGCGCAGTCAGCCCAGCGCGGCGAGGCGCTCCGCGACGTCGGCGAAGCCGGGTTCGGCCCGGCGCACCTGGTGGAACAGCTCGCGGGCGCGGGCGAGGTTGCCGGCGCGCTCCTCGAGGTCGGCCAGCGCGTACCAGAGCCGGAGGTGGTACTCCTTCGGCGACTTCACGCTCTCGGCCCGCTTGCGCAGCAGGGCGAGCGCCTCGGGGAGCCGGCCCTGGTCGGCGAGCGCACCGGCGTAGACGATGCGGCCCTCGGCGACGAGCTCGGCAGTCGGCGACACCGCGGCCAGCTCGAGCCACAGCTCCTCGACCTTGCGCCACCGGCGCTGAGCCCGGTAGCAGTCCATGAGGACGGGGTTCTGGTCGACCGAGTCGCTCAGGTCGGCGTAGGCCTCGAGCTCCTTGGCCGCGGCGGCGTAGTTGCCGATCCGGTACTGCGCGAGGCCGGTGAGCTCACGGACGCTGGGCGAATCGGGCAGCTGCTCCCGGAGCGGCCGGAGGATCCGCAGCGTCTCGCGCTCGCGGTCGTGGGCGAAGGCGTCGGCCGCGGCCATGAGCGTGCCGAGTGCGCGGTTGGCGTTGCGGCCGGCCACCTTGGCCATCTCCTGCTGCACGTCGGCGGGGCCGCGCTTCCGGCGGCGTCGCGTCGGCGTGGTCGACGCCGAGGCCCGCCGGCTGCCGCGCGGCTTCTCGTCGCGGACGGTGCGCTTGCCGACGGTCCGTAGCGCGGAGCGCTCCCCCGTGCCCGCGCTCGGGCGCCGGTCGTCGGACCGCTTGGCGCCGCGCTTCTCCCTGGTCTCCTCGTCGCGCTGGTCGACGGCGTAGGGCCCGAAGCCCCCGCCGGTGACCCGGCGCGCGGTCTCGCCCCGGCCGCCGCGGGCCCCCTGGTCACGCCGGTCGCCGCCCTTGGCGCCCTGCCGCGCCGCGGCGCGATCCGGACGCCGAGCCCGATCCCGAGGTGCGGCCGCCCGAGCCACCGGTCCGGCCTCCTGATCCTCCAGATCCGCGGGTGCTCCCACCGGACCCACCGGACCCGCCGGTGCGCTTGGCGCCCTGGCCACCAGCGCGCGACCCCGAGCCGGACGATCGGCCACCGGAGGTACCACTGCGCTTGGCCGGCGGCCGGCCCTGGCCGCTGCCGCGTCGTTGCTCTGTCATCGTGATCCCGATCCTGGTGAGGCCGTGAGCGTAACGGCCGCGCGAAAAACGCCCCCGCCGCGGCGATCGCTCGCGCGGCGGGGGCGTCCGAGAAATCCCGGCGACGACCTACTCTCCCAGGGGGTTCCCCCCCAAGTACCATCGGCGCTGGCGGTCTTCACTTCCGTGTTCGGGATGGGAACGGGTGTTTCCCCGCCGCAATTGCCACCGGAAACCTTATGAAATTGTCAAAGCCCTCATTGAGAGCTCCAGAGCGAGCACGAACATTCCAAGCCTAGGTCCGCAAGTAGAAGAAAGAACCCAAGCCCTCGGCCGATTAGTACCGGTCGGCTGAACACGTCACCGTGCGTACACCTCCGGCCTATCAACCTGGTGGTCTACCAGGGGCCTTACCCGGTTAACCCGGTGGGAGATCTCATCTCGAGGCAGGCTTCGCGCTTAGATGCTTTCAGCGCTTATCCTTTCCGCAGGTAGCCAACCAGCCGTGCCCTTGGCAGGACAACTGGCACACCAGAGCTGCGTCCGTCCCGGTCCTCTCGTACTAGGGACAGCTCCCCTCAAATCTCCTACGCCCACAGAGGATAGGGACCGAACTGTCTCGCGACGTTCTAAACCCAGCTCGCGTACCGCTTTAATGGGCGAACAGCCCAACCCTTGGGAGATGCTTCACCCCCAGGATGCGACGAGCCGACATCGAGGTGCCAAACCTTGCCGTCGATGTGGACTCTTGGGCAAGATAAGCCTGTTATCCCCGGGGTACCTTTTATCCGTTGATCGACCGCGCTTCCACACGCCACGGCCGGGTCACTAAGCCCTGCTTTCGCACCTGCTCGACTTGTAGGTCTCGCAGTCAAGCTCCCTTGTGCCTTTACGCTCAACGCCTGATGGCCAACCAGGCTGAGGGAACCATTGGGCGCCTCCGTTACTCTTTAGGAGGCGACCGCCCCAGTCAAACTACCCGCCTGACGCTGTCCCCGACCCGGATCACGGGCCCAGGTTAGATTCCCAGTATGCACAGGGTGGTATTTCAACGTTGTCTCCACCGAAGCTGACGCCCCGGCTTCCCAGACTCCCACCTATCCTACACAATACATACCGAAAACCAACATCAAACTGTAGTGAAGGTCCACGGGGTCTTTCCGTCCTTCTGCGGGAAACGAGCATCTTTACTCGTACTGCAATTTCGCCGGGTCTCTGGTTGAGACAGTAGCCAAGTCGTTACGCCATTCGTGCAGGTCGGAACTTCGCCATATTCCGCTGTTTCCAGCGGGGCAGACTATGCCTTCATCTCGACACAAGATCCTGGAGGATCGTCTCCGGCGAGTACCCGCGCGTACCGCTCGGGTTCATCGCGCCGGCCATGCGCACGATCTCACGCAGTCCTTCGGCGTGGCGGTGCTCCGTTCGAGCCATGCGTTCGCAGATCTCTGCGAACAGCTCGAAGTCACGCCGCTTGCCGGACTGCAGCGGATAGTCGCGGAAGTGAGGGATGACAACGCTCAAGAGGTTGGCGAGACGTCGCGTCTCCCACTTGAGCGTCAGGTCGCTGCGGTCGGGCCGCAGGGTTCCACATCCGAAATACTCCTGAATCGCCAGGAGTACCTCGCTGCGGTTGCCGTTCTGGCTGACCGACAGACTCGGTCGGACCTCCCAACCGACCCGGAGGGCCTGTCGTGGGGAGATCGAGACCGTGAAACATCCCTCACCGTCGACGTATCCGGAGATGTACGACGGCAGATCCACCATTCCCTGTTGTCGAGAGCCCGCGTGTTGCGCCAGTTGTAGATTTGCCACTTCCCGACCCTATGGCCGGGGTGTGACAGTAACTGACGCCTCTCCCCGAAGGGATCAGTCGTTACGGGGTCATGCCTCGGAGAGGCAGAGGACTTCCCACGGCATTACCCGCCGTCTATCGCCTCATCCTTGAGGTGAGGCAGCCGGTGAGGGCTTCGCCGTTATGAGCGGGTCTTCACATGGAGTCACCTCCATGCAGGGCAAATCACTTACCCGACAAGGAATTTCGCTACCTTAGGCATGCTTGTTACTCCGCATCGCAGCTGGATGTTGCGTGCGTGGTCAGGTCATTTCTGCCTAACTCCTCATGTCGCCACGAGGATCGGACTGTATCTTCACGTCCCGAGCGGCGTAGCTCGAGAGTGCCTGGCGTGCAGTCTCTGAGGATCCCGCTGGTTGCGGTTTCCTGCTGATTGTCCGCACCGGATGGATTTTCACTGCTCATCGCCCCATCCTCGGTCGAGGGTGCGACACTGAACGAGTACCACCGGATACTCGGAGATTCCAGCATATAGCCAGGTTTTACAACGGCCCAAAAAGTTGACCGTTATAGTTACGGCCGCCGTTTACCGGGGCTTAGGTTCAGAGCTTCGCCTTGCGGCTAACCCTTCCCCGTAACCTTCCGGCACCGGGCAGGCGTCAGTGCGTATACGTCGTCTTTCGACTTTGCACGCACCTGTGTTTTTAGTAAACAGTCGCTTGGCCCTGGTCTCTGCGGCCTCCTCGGGCTCGGGACGTAAAGTCCTCCACCCTACTAAGGCCCCCCTTCTCCCGAAGTTACGGGGGCATTTTGCCGAGTTCCTTAACCAGAGTTCTCCCGATCGCCTTCGTATTCTCTACGTGCCCACCTGAGTCGGTTTGGGGTACGGGCACCATGTCAGCTCGCTAGAGGCTTTTCTCGGCAGCATGGGATCAGTCACTTCACCTGAATCGGTTCGGCATCGCATCTCGGCGTTAGTGCCCCACGGATTTGCCTATGGGACCGCCTACCTGCTTACCCCGGGTACAACCAGCGCCCGGTAGACCTACCCTCCTGCGTCCCCCCTTCGCTACCCGTCACCAAGTGGGTCGGTTCGGCCGAAGCCATCCCCTTAGCAACCTGGATTGGGTTGGGCGCGTACATGGTGGTACAGGAATATCAACCTGTTGTGCATCGACTACGCCTTTCGGCCTCGCCTTAGCTCCCGACTAACCCTGGGCGGATGAGCCTTCCCCAGGAACCCTTGGGCATTCGGCGGAGGGGTTCCTCCCCCCTCGTTCGCTACTCATACCTGCATTCGCACTCGACCACGCTCCACGACCGCTCACGCGGCCGCTTCACGGCTGAGATCGACGCTCCCCTACCCATCAGT
>CAVRZT010000001.1:0-2085000 GCA_963725775.1 uncultured Actinomycetes bacterium | reverse complement strand
GATGCGCAGCTGTTCGTCGACGGAGACGGACGGTGCGGCCATGACCCCGGAACGCTACCCGGCCCCAGCTCCGGGAACCGGCGTCGTTTCGAGTGCATATATGACAGGACAGAGTGCAGAGATGACGTCAAACGACGCCGGTTCGGGTTCAGGGGCGGCTGACGTTCGGGTCGCCGGGGACGAAGAAGCGCCACGGGTGCTCGTCGCCGCGGCCCGGAGCGAGGCCGATGCGCACCGACACGCCGGGCGCGTCGGGCGGGCGCGACGCCGTCGTCGAGGATGCGGGCGGGGCCCCGCACGAGATCGTTGCCGTTGTCGGCACCGGTGATCGCGAACGCCTGGCACAGCCGGGCCGGCCCGGCGAGCAGGTCGCGGTCGCGCCGGGCCTTCACCCGCCGTTCCCGCATGAGCTCGACGCCGTCGACCGGCGCGGCGGCGCGCAGCAGCACCGCGGCGGCGTCGCCGGGCTTGGCCGCGACGACGTTGGCGCACCAGTGCATGCCGTAGGTGAAGTACACGTAGAGGTGCCCGGGCGGCCCGAACATCACCTCGGTGCGCGGCGTCATGCCCCGGTACGCGTGGCTGCCGGCGTCGTCGGACCCGAGGTACGCCTCGACCTCGACGATGCGCGCCGCCAGCCGACGCCCGTCGTCGGCCCGGCGCACGAGCAGCTTGTTGAGCAGGTCGGGCGCGAGCACGCGAGCGTCACGCGCGTAGAACGAACGTGGCAGCGTGCGCCCGCGGCTCACCCGGGGAGCTGCAGCCAGCGCGCCTGCTCGGCGAGCCGGACGCCGCGCCTTGACCATCTGCTCCTCGACCGACGCCGGACCGGCGCCACCGGCGGTGGTGCGCCGCAGGACCGCCGCGCCCGGCTCGAGCAGCGCGAGCGCTTCGGGACCGAGGTCGGGCTCGGTGAGCACCAGCTCGTCGAGGGGTACGCCGCGCTCGGCCGAGTGGCGCACCAGCGCCCCGACCCGCGCGTGGGCGTCGCGGAAGGGCACGCCCTGCTGCACCAGCCACTCGGCGAGGTCGACCGCGGCGGCGTGCTGGCCGTCGGCCGCCGACTGCATGCGTGCTGTCACCATCTCCGCCGTCGCGAGCAGCCCGGCGATCGCGCCCAGCGCGAGCCGGCACTGGTCGAGCGCGTCGAACAACGGCTCCTTGTCCTCCTGGAGGTCGCGGTTGTAGGCGAGCGGGAGGCCCTTGAGCGTGGCCAGGAACCCGGTGAGGTCGCCGATCAGGCGGCCGGCCTTGCCGCGCGCGAGCTCGGCGATGTCGGGGTTCTTCTTCTGCGGCAGCATCGACGACCCGGTGCTGTACGCGTCGGCGAGGCGGAGGAAGCCGAACTCCTCGCTGCTCCACAGCACGATCTCCTCGCCCAGACGCGACAGGTGCACCTGGGTGAGCGCGGCGACGAACAGCGCCTCGGCCACGAAGTCGCGGTCGGACACCGCGTCGAGCGAGTTGTCGAACCGGCGGGCGAAGCCGAGGTCGGCGGCGGTGGCGTCGGGATCGAGCGGGAGGCTCGACCCCGCGAGCGCGCCGGCGCCGAGCGGCGAGACGTCGGCCCGGGTGAGCGCGTCGCGCCAGCGCTCGACGTCGCGGCCGAAGGCCCAGAAGTGGGCGAGGAAGTGGTGCGCGAGCAGCACCGGCTGCGCGCGCTGGAGGTGCGTGTAGCCGGGGAGGTAGACGTCGTCGGCGGCATCCGCGCACGCCACGAGCACCTCCTGCAACCGGTGCACGTGGGCGGCGACGTCGGCGCCCTCGCGCCGGAAGAACAGGCGCAGCGCGGTGGCGACCTGGTCGTTGCGGCTGCGACCGGTGTGGAGCTTCGCCCCCGCGGGCCCCGCCAGCTCGGTGACCCGGCGCTCGATGGCGGTGTGGATGTCCTCGTCGGACGGCGCGAACTCGAACGTGCCGTCGAGCAGCTCGGCCCCGACGCGGTCGAGCGCGGCGACGACCTCGGTCGCCTCGTCGTCGGTGAGCACCCCCGCGCGCGCCAGGCCCGCGACGTGCGCGCGGGAACCCGCGAGGTCGTCGGGCGCGAGGCGCCGGTCGAACGACAGGCTCTCGGTGAACGCCAGGAGCTCCTCGGCCGGGCCCTCGGCGAACCGGCCGTGCCAGAGGGTCACGTGCTGGGACCTGCCGGTTGCCGCGAACCGCCCTGCTGGCGGGCCCACGTCTCCACCGAGAGCCCCCACAGGCGGACGAAGCCGGCGGAGTCCTCGTGGCGGAACGTGTCGGACGCGTCGTAGGTCGCGAGATCGTGGCTGTAGAGGCCGTGGTCGGCACGCCGGCCGGCGACGAAGCAGCGGCCGGGCTCGAGGCGCAGCCGGACGTCGCCGGTGACGAACTCCTGGGTGTGGCCCATGAACGCGTCGAGCGCCTCCTTGAGCGGCGAGAACCAGAGGCCGTCGTACACGAGCTCGGCGTAGCGCGGCTCGAGGCGGGCCTTCTCGCGCATGACGTCGCGCTCCAGGGTGATCGACTCGAGGTCGGCGTGCGCGAGCAGCACCGCGAGCGAACCCGGGCACTCGTAGGTCTCACGGCTCTTGATGCCGACCCGCCGGTTCTCGACCATGTCGAGCCGACCCCAGCCGTAGGCGCCGACCGCGGCGCCGAGCTCGATCACGAGCTCGTGCAGCGGCTGGGCGATCGCCGTCGAGCGAAACGGGGACGCCCCGCTCGAAGTGCACCACGATCTCGCGGGCCTCGCTCGGTGCGTCGGCGACGTCGCGCGTGCAGCGTGTACGCGTCGGCGGGCGGTGACACCCACGGATCCTCGATGATGCCGCACTCGATGGCCCGGCCCCAGAGGTTCTCGTCGATCGAGTACGGGCTCTTCCTGGTGACGCTGATCGGGATGTCGTGCTTCGCCGCGTAGTCGATGCTGTCGTCACGGGTGAAGCCCCACACGCGCACCGGCGCGAGCACGTCGAGGTCGGGCGCGAGCGCGCGCACCGACACCTCGAAACGCACCTGGTCGTTGCCCTTTCCGGTGCAGCCGTGCGCGACGGAGTCGGCACCGAACTCACGGGCGGCGTCGACGAGGTGCTTGGCGATCACCGGGCGCGACAGCGCGGAGACGAGCGGGTACTTGCCCTCGTACAGCGCGTTGGCGTGGATGGCGTTCACGAGGTAGTCGTCGGCGAACTCGGCGCGGGCGTCGACCACCCGGGCCTCGATGGCGCCGGCGGCGAGGGCTCGCGCGGTGATCTCGTCCCACGGATCGTCGGCCTGCTGGCCGACGTCGACCGCGAGCGCGACGACCTCGGCGTCCCACTCCTCCTGGATCCACTTCACGGCCACCGACGTGTCGAGCCCGCCGGAGTACGCCAACACCACTCGCTTGGTCATGATCGTCGCTGCTTTCGTCAGAGTCCGGCGAGGGTGGCGAGGTCGCCGGCGACGGACGGCCCGCCGGTGGCCTCCGCGCACACCAGGATGATCGTGTCGTCGCCCGCCACGGTGCCGAGCACGTCGGGGAGCCCGGCGCGGTCGAGGGCCGAGGCCACCACGTGGGCCGAACCGGGGGGCGTGCGCAACACCACGAGGTTCGCGCTGTGGGCCACCTCGACCACGAATTCGCCCATCACCCGACGGAGGTGGTCGTCGGGGGCGGTGCGCTCCTTGGCGTGCTCGGGGATGGCGTACGCCATGGCGCCGCCGGGGATGCGCACCTTCACCGCGCCGAGCTCCTCGAGGTCGCGGCTCACCGTGGCCTGGGTCGCGATCACGCCGTCGGCCGCCAACATCTCGACCAGCTGGGCCTGGCTCGAGATCGCCTGCTCCTCGAGCAGACGCGCGATCCGGTGCTGGCGTTGCGGTTTCCCCAACGTAGCCACGCTCAGGCACCTCCGCCATCGAGCAGGTGGGCGAGCACGGCGCGGGCCGCGTGCATCCGGTTGGCGGCCTGCTGCCAGACCGCGCTGCGCGGACCGTCGATCACCGACGCCGCGACCTCCTCGCCCCGGTGGGCGGGCAGGCAGTGCAGGAACCAGGCCTGCTCCCCCGCCGCCGCCATCAACGCGTCGTCGACGGTGTAGCCCGCGAACGCGGCGAGCCGCGCCGCGTGCTCGGCCTCTTGGCCCATCGAGGTCCACACGTCGGTGTAGACCGCGTCGGCGCCGACGATGGCCTCGTACGGATCGGCGACGAGCTCCACGGTGCCGCCGAGGTTGCGGACGCGTTCGACGGTCAGGTCGTCGAGCTCGTAGCCGGGCGGCGACGCGACGGTCAGCTCGACCCCCGACAGCGCGGCGGCGTACGCGAGCGACGCGGTGACGTTGTTGCCGTCGCCGACGTAGACGAGCCGCCGACCCTCGAGCGCGCCGAACAGCTCGCGCAGGGTCAGGAAGTCAGCCACGGCCTGGGTCGGGTGGGCGCGGTCGGAGAGCAGGTTGACGATGGGCACGTCGACGACTGCGGCCATCTCCTCGAGGGTGGCGTGGTCGAACACGCGTGCCGCGATCACCGAGCAGAACCCGGCGAACGTGCGGGCGACGTCGGCCACCGACTCGCGCACGCCCAGGCCCACTTCCTCCGGCCGCACGTAGATGGGGTGGCCGCCGAGGCCCACGACCGCCATCTCGGTCGACGCGCGCGTGCGGGCCGACGGCTTCTCGAACAGCATCACGACACCCTGCCCGGCGAGCAGCTGGGGGATGCCCGACGGGCCGGCCTTGCCCTTCTCGGCCGACTCGAGCACCGCGGCGAACTCCGCGGGCGTGAGGTCGTCGACTTCCAGGAACCGGCGCGCGGTCATGCGTGCCCGCTCTCGGCGCTGCGCGCCGGGCCGCTCAGGCCCCGTTCCGTTGCGAGCCGGGAGACCCGGCTCGCGGCCACTCCGCTCATGACGCGAGCACCCGGGTGAGGATCGCCACCGCGGCGGCGATCTCGTCGTCGGTGACCAGGAGCGACGGCGCGAACCGCAACGCGGTGGGCGTGACCGCGTTCACCACCAGTCCCGCGTCGAGGCACGCGTTGGCGACGGGACCCGCTTCGATGCCGTCGTCGAGCTCGGCGGCGATGAGCAGGCCGACACCGCGCACGGTGCTGACCCCCGGCACGTCGAACAGCGCCTTGGTGAGCACCTCGCCGGCGCGGGCGGCACACCCGGGCGCGTCGACCTCGGCCATCACGTCGAGCACGGTCATGGCGGCCCGGGCCGCGAGGGGCTGCCCGCCGTAGGTGGTGGCGTGGTCGCCGGGCCTGAACGCCTCGGCGACATCGGTACGCGCCCAGCAGGCACCGATGGGGACCCCGTTGCCGAGCGCCTTGGCCATGGTGACGACGTCGGGCCGCACGTCACGCGCGTGCTGATAGCCGAACCACTTGCCGGTGCGCCCGAGCCCGGTCTGCACCTCGTCGACGATCAGCAGCGCCTCACGCTCGTCGCAGAGCGCGCGCACGCCCTCGAGGTAGCCCGGGGGCGACGGCTGCACCCCGCCTTCACCCTGGATCGGTTCGAGCATCACCGCGCACACCCGTTCGTCCAGCGCGGCGGCGAGTGCATCGAGATCGGCGAACACGACCTGGCGGAAGCCGACGGGGAGCGGCTGGAACGTCTCCTGCTTCTGCGGCTGCCCGGTGGCGGCGAGCGTGGTGAGCGTACGCCCGTGGAACGAGCCCCACGCCGAGAGCACGTGGAACCGGTCGGGGCCGCCGTTGGCCTGGCCGTAACGGCGGGCCAGCTTGATCGCGCACTCGTTGGCCTCGGCGCCGGAGTTGGAGAAGAACACCTTGCCGCCGCCGCCGTGCAACGCGTCGAGCCGCGCCGCCGACCCGGGGCTGCCACTCGTTGAAGTAGAGGTTGGAGACGTGCAGCAGCGTGCGGGCCTGCTCGGCGAGCGCGTCGGCCACCGCCGGGTGTGCGTGGCCCAGCGCGGTGACCGCGAGGCCGCCGAGGAAGTCGAGGTACTCGTTGCCCTCGCTGTCCCAGAGCTTCACGCCCTCGCCGCGCACGAACGCGACCGGGAGCCGGCCGTAGGTCTGCATGCCGTGCTCGGCGTCGAGCGCCCGGATGTCGTTGAATGAGCTGGTGTCGAAACTCCTTGTCGTCGTCATGTCTCGCTCGATGTCGCGTCGATCATGGTGCCGATGCCTTCTCGGGTGAAGAACTCCAGGAGGAGCGCGTGCGGGATGCGGCCGTCGAGGATGTGCGCTCGTCGCACCCCGCCGCGCAGTGCGTGCAGGCACGACTCCAACTTCGGGATCATCCCACCGTCGGCCTTCCCCGATTCGAGCATCGCCGCGAGGCCGTCGACGTCGGTCTGGGAGATGAGGCTCGACTCGTCGCCGTAGTCGGCATACAGCCCGGCGACGTCGGTGAGGTACACGAGCTTCTCGGCGCCCATCGCCAGGGCGATCGCGCCGGCGACGGTGTCAGCGTTGACGTTGTAGGCCTGACCCAGCTCGTCGACGCCCACCGTGGCGATCACGGGGATGAGCTCCTCGTTGACCAGCTTGTGCACGATCGACGGGTCGATGCTGGAGACGTCCCCCACGAAGCCGAGCCGCTCGTCGCGCATCTCGACCTTGATGAGCCCCGCGTCTTCCCCCGAGAGGCCGACCGCGAGCGAGCCGTGCTGGTTCAGCGCGGCGACGATCTCGCGGTTGACCTTGCCCACCAGCGCCATGCGCACGATGTCGACGCTCTCGGCGTCGGTGACGCGCAGGCCGTCGACGAACTCGGGCTCCTTGCCGAGCCGGCGCATGAGGTCGGAGATCTGGGGGCCGCCGCCGTGGACGACGACCGGGTTCATGCCGACGAGGCGCATGAGCACGACGTCCTGCGCGAACAGGTCGGCGAGCGCGGGATCGTCCATGGCGTGGCCGCCGTACTTGATCACCACGGTGCGGCCGCCGAACTCGCGGATGTACGGCAACGCCTCGGCGAGGATGCCTGCCTTCTCGAGGATCTCGGCGCTGATCATGAGGTGCCCATGTTCTCGTCGACGTACGCGTGGGTGAGGTCGGTGAACAGCATGGTCGCTTCGCCGTTGCCGTTGTGCAGGTCGCACGTGATCTCGAGCTCGCGTTGCTCCATGAGCGTCGCCACCGCGTCGGCGTCGTGCGCGGCCGCGATGCCCCGTTCGCACACGACGATTCCGCCGTAGGCGATCGTCACCAGCTCGGGATCGAACATGGCGCCGCTCACCCCGAGCTCGGAGATGATCCGGCCCCAGTAGGGGTCCTTGCCGTAGAGCGAGCACTGCACGAGCTGGCTGCTCGCCACCGTGCGCGCCGCCAGTTGGGCGTCGGTCGAGTTACGGGCGCCCCGCACGTCGAGGGTGACGCACTTGGTCGCACCCTCGGCGTCGACGGCCATCTGGTGCGCGAGGTCGACGCACGCGGCGCCGAGCGCTTCGACCAGCGCGCCGTACGCGAACCCGTTGGTCGTGGTGATGGGCTCGTTGCCGGCCGCGCCGTTGGCGAGCACGAGCACGGTGTCGTTGGTGCTCCGGCACGCGTCGACCACGAGCGCGTTGAAGCTCTGCTCGACCGCGGCGAGGAGCGCGTGCTGCAGCGGACCGGGCTCGACCGCGACGTCGGTGGTGAGCACCGCGAGCATGGTCGCCATCGACGGCGCGAGCATGGCCGCGCCCTTGGCCATACCGCCGACGGTCGCGGCGCGCTGGAGCGGCAGTTCGACCGGCTGCACCGTGACCTTGCGCACCGTGTCGGTGGTGAGCATGGCGTCGGCCGCGGCCAGTCCCCCGGCGGTGTCGGCGGTGAGCTGCGCGCCGAGCTCGGGCACGCCCGACTCGACCGGGTCCATGGGCATCGGGATCCCGATGAGGCCGGTCTGGCAGACGAGCACGTCGGCGGTCGCGCAGCCGATCGTCTGGGCGGTGAGCTCGCACATGCGCAGCGCGTCGGCCCGGCCCTGGTCGCCGGTGGCGGCGTTGGCGTTGCCGGAGTTGAGGACCACCGCGGCGGCGCGGCCGTCGCCGAGATGGCACCGGCTGATCTGCACCGGAGCGGCGGCGACGAGGTTGGTGGTGAACACCCCGGCGGCGGCGACCGGCGCGCGGTCGACGGTGGCGACCATGGAGAGATCGGGATCGCCCGACGGCTTGATGCCCGACGCGAGCCCACCGGCGGCGAACCCGGGAACGGCAGTCACACTCACGGCATCAATCCGATGGTCGAGAGGGCGGTGGTCTCGGGGAGGCCGAGCACCAGGTTGGCGTTCTGCAGCGCCTGGCCCGACGCGCCCTTCACCAGGTTGTCGAGCGCGCCGATGGCGAGCACGGTGCTGGTGCGCTCGTCGTAGCGGACGGTGAGGTGCGCCGCGTTCGAACCCAGGGTGGCCTTGGTCGCGGGCGACCCGTCGGTGACGTGTACGAACGGCTCCGACGCGTAGAAGTCGCGGTAGCCGGCAAGGAGCGCGTCGGTGCTCAGGCTGACGCCACCGACGGGCCGCGCGTAACAGGTGGCGAGGATGCCCCGGGTCATGGGCACGAGGTGCGGCGTGAACAGCACCTGCACCGGATCGCCGGCGACGTGGCTGAGCGCGAGCTCCATCTCCGCGGTGTGCCGGTGGGTGAGGAGCCCGTAGGCGTTGACGTTGTCGCTCACCTCGGCGAACAAGCTGGTGGCCTTCAGTCCCCGACCGGCGCCCGAGACCCCCGACACCGCGTCGACCACGATGCCGCTCGGCTCGACCAGCCCGGCGGCCAGCAGCGGCGCCAGCGCGAGCGACGCGGTCGTCGGGTAGCAACCGGGCGACGCGACGTGGCGGGCGGCCACGATCTCGTCGCGGTAGAGCTCGGGCATCCCGAACGCGAACCGCCCGATCAGTTCAGGGACCGAGTGGGTCTCGCCGTACCACTGCTCGTAGTCGGCGACCGGTAGCCGGAAGTCGGCGCCGAGGTCGACGACATGACCGACCGTGTCGACCAGCTCGGCGGCGATCGACTGGGACTGTCCGTGGGGCAGGCACAGGAACACGAGGTCGAGGCCGGCGAGGTCGGCCGGGCTCACCTGCTCGTACGTGAGGCCCTCGTAGGCGACGGCGAGCGACGGGTAGAGGTCGGCGACGGCGGCGCCCGCGTTGGAGTCGGCGGTGACCAGCGACACCTCGATCTCCGGATGGCCGGCGAGGAGGCGCAGGAGCTCAGCCCCCGTGTACCCCGATCCCCCGACGACGGCCGCTCGATACGCCATCCGTGCAGTATACACACACGTGCATATCTATGCGACCTCCTGGGATCTCAAGCCGGGAGACGTCCCCAGGACGCGACCATCAGGCGTGCGGATTCGACGCGAAGATGCGACGGAACTCCGCCTGCAGGGACCCGGGGTCTGACCTCGCCCCGACGGGATCAGGGCCGACGCAACCGCCGCACGCCGAACCCCGCGAGGATGGCGCCGCCGATGGTGAGCTTGACCGCCACGATCCAGAGGGTGACGTTGCGGCCGGTGTGGCTGTCGTCGGTGACGATCGAGGTCGGGTCCGACCGGTCGTAGTGGATCGGCACCCGGCTCCCCAGGGGTGGTGCCTCCTCACCCGACTTCACCGACTCGGTCGCCCGCACCACCCGCCCGCTGCGGGTTTCGAACTCGAGCACGCGCTCGCCGTCGACCGGGATCACCGTGGCCACCGCCGCCACGCCGTTCGCCGCGCAGGTCGGCATCGTGGCGCTGCAACGTGAACACGAACGCGCCCACCACGAGGCCGAGCACGACGAGCGCGACGCCGCCCCCGGCGGCCCACCGCGCCCCTCGGCGACTCAGGCGGAACGGCTTCGACGGGACCGGCGTCGGCGCCACCGCCGGAGCAGGTGGCGCAGGCCGGGGCGCGACCGGCGGCGTCGGGGGCGGGAGCACGCGCCGACGTGTCGTACCGTGCCCGTTCCTCGGGATCCGAGAGCACGCGGTACGCCGCCCCGACCCGGCGGAAGCGCTCCGACGCGGTGGCGTCATCGGGGCGGGCATCGGGGTGCAGCTCCTTGGCCCGGGCCCGGTAGGCCGCGGTGATCTCGTCACGCGACGCGTCGCGGTCGACCCCGAGCTCCTCGTAGAGATCACCCAGTGGTTCGCGGAACGCCACGGCTTCCCATTGTGCCCGCGCGCGGACACGTCGGGGCTGCGAAACTGCCCTCCGTGGCTTCCTGGGACGACTTCCACCGACAAGCTCCCGACCTCGCCGACGCCGTGCGCGCCCAGCTCACCGCCACGCTGCACACCGTGCTCGGCACCCTGAAGGCCGACGGCGCGCCCCGGCTCACCGGGCTCGAGGTGCACTTCAGCGAAGGCCAGCTGTGGCTGGCGATGATGCCCGACTCCCGCAAGGCCGACGACCTCCGTCGCGACGGGCGCTTCTCGGTGCACAGCGCGCCGGATGTGTCGATGGTCGACGGCGACGCCAAGGTCAGCGGCCGCGCGCGTCGAGGAGCACGACGACGCAACCCGCGACCGGTTCGTGGCGACGCTGCCCCAGGAGCTGCCGTCGAGCGGGATGGCGCTGTTCCGGGCCGATCTCACCGACGCGTCACTGGCGCGGCGTCGAGGGCGGTTTCATGGTCATCGACATCTGGCGCGACGGCGAAGCACCGCGGCAGGTCCGCCGGCAGTAGGAGCCCTTACCGGCGCCGGAACTGCTGCGCGAGCGAGGCGAAGTACTCCAGCGACGTCCGGCTCACCTTCCAGATCCCGTCCTCGCGTACCGCGCTGGCCGGCTGCATCATCGGCGCGGTGCTGTTCGCCATCCAGAGCCCGAGCCCGACCTCGGCCTCGTCCTCGTCGACGAAGCGCACGTGCTCGATGGTCTGGTCGTTGACCACGACGGGCGCGTGCCGGGCGGCCTCGTCGAGGGCGATGAGCAGCTCGAGCACGTCGTCGCCCGACTCGACCGCCCAGAGCGCGTCGGCGGGAGGCACGTGGAGCGGGCCCAGGACGGCGTCGAACGCGCGTTGGATCGCCTCGACCGCGGCGCGCTGATCGGGTGGTGCGACGTCACGACCGACGAACCGCACGCGGGCAGGTGCATCCGGGGTCAGCGCGTCGAGCTGCGCCGCGGCATCACGCACGCAGCGGTCGCAGATCATCACGCCGCCGGCGACGAGCACCCGCTCGACCCGCTCGACCTGTCGGCGGCACAGCGAGCACCACGCGACGGGTGCCGGTGGCGCGACGCCGACCGGACCCCACGCCTGCCGCAGACCGATCGCGTGGGCCTGCCGGTGCACCGTCGTCGATTCCGCGCCGAGGTCGCGCGACTGCTCTTCGAGCCTCGCGGCCACCGCGGCCGGCTCGACGGCGACCTGCTCCAGCACCCGCACCGCCACGCTCGTCGAGTCCTTCACCAGTGCGAGGAGGATGTGCTCGGCCCTGATGAGCTCGTCGTCGAGGCGCATCGCCTCGCGCATCGACTGCTCGAGCGCGGTCTTGGCCCGCGGGGTGAAGGGGATGTGACCGGACGGCGCGAACTCGCCGCGTCCCGCGATCTCCTCCGCCACGCGCCGCAGGCCGGGCAGCGTCAGCTCGAACCACCGCAGCACCTGGGCGGTCGCGCCCTCGCCGTATGCCGCAGTCCCGAGCAGCAGGTGCTCGGTCCCGATGTAGTCGTGGTTGAGGAGCCGGGCCTCCTCCTGGGCCAGCACCACGACCCGGCGGGCGCCGTCGGAGAACTTCTCGAACATCCTCCGAGTGTGGCGCGTCGGCTAGGCGCCCGCCACCGAGTTCAGCGCGGAGCGCAGGCCGTCGGGGATGGCCACGGACTCGTGCGTCCCCGGGGTCACCGACACGTACGTGATCGTGCCGATGCACGCGGGCGAGCCCTGGTTGGTCGCGGTGTAGACGAGCTCGAACGATTTCGTGCCGACGCGCCCGGGAACCACCCCGATCGCGACGTCATCGTCGAAGCCGGCGGAGCCCTGCCACTCGACCACCGCCTTCACCACCATCACGTCGAACTCTTCGAAGAACGCGACCGACGGGTCGTAGCCGAGCCACTCGAAGAACCGGGTCGACGCCTCGTCGAAGTACGTCAGCCAATGGGCGTTGAACACGACCCCCTGGAGGTCGACCTCCGCGTAGCGGGGCCGGACGTGGTGGACGAACCCGGTCATGCCGGCTCCATTTGGCGTTCGCTACTCGCCGGGATACCCGCCTCGCTCACGCTCACGCACGCAGTTCGGCGCCGTGGGCGGCCACGACCGCGTCGATGACCTGCTGGCGCAGCGCGCCGATCTCGGCGTCGGTCAGCGTGTGATCCGGCGCGCGGAAGCGCAGCGCGAACGCGACGCTCCGGCGGCTGGCACCGAGGGAATCGGACTGGAACACGTCGAACGGACGGACGTCCTCGAGCAACGGACGCCGCCGCGGTGCGCATCGTGCGCACGACGTCGGCGGCGGCGACCGCGTCGTCGACCACGAACGCGAGGTCGATGGTCGACGCGGGAAAGCGAGACGGCGCGCGGAACGTGCGGTCGCGCCGGGCGGCGTCGAGCAGCGTGTCGAGCACGAGCTCGGCGGCGACGACCGGGGCGTCGAGGCCGAGCGCGTCGAGCACCGTGGGTGCCACCTCGCCCACCGTGCCGGCGTCGTACCCGTCGACCAGCACCCGCGCGGCACGCCCGGCACGGTAGCCGGTGAGCGACGCGGGCTCGAGCACGACGTCGTGGACACCGAGCGCGTCGAGCACGACGTGCACCGCGTCGATCACGTCGTACACGTCGACGCTGCGGTCGTCTTCGATCGGGCGGCGGCGGACACTGCCGGCCCACGCCAAGGCGACGTGCTCGGGCTCGTCGGGCAACGGATCGTCGCCGGCGCGCCGACGGTCGAACGGGATCAGGAACACGCGGCCCATCTCGAACAGCGCGACGTCGGTGAGGCCGTGCGCCCGGTTGCCCGCGACCGCGCGCAGCAGGCCGGGCAGCACCGCCGTGCGCAGGACCGACTCCTCGGCGCGCAGCGGGTTGGTGGCGCGCACGACCCGGTCGAGGGGCGCGCCGGCGCGTTGGAGGTCGGCCGGGGAGACCAGTGAGAGCGTGATCGCCTCGGAGAGGCCGACGCCGACGAGCGCGTCGGCGACCAGGCGGCGTTCCTGCTGGCGGACGGTGAGCATCCCGACCTGGCCGTGGGTGTCGGGCAGGGTGCGCCCGATGCGGTCGAAGCCGATGCGGCGTGCCACCTCCTCCACCAGGTCGATCTCCCGGTCGAGGTCGGGACGGAAGGTCGGCACGATCGCGACCACGGTGTCTCCGTCGGCCGCGACCGCGTCGACGTCGAGCTCGATGCCGAGGGGCGCCAGCGCCCCCCACACGTCCTCGTCGTCGAGGTTCGTGCCGAGCACCGCGTTGACCCGGCTGGCCCGGAGGCGGATGCGGGCCCGCTCGAGCGGCGCCGGGTACACGTCGCACACGTCGGGCGCGACCTGGGCCGCGGCCACGTCGACGAGCAGTTCCATCGCGCGCTCCGCGTTGCGGGCGACGGCTTCGGGATCGATCCCCCGCTCGAAGCGCGCGCTCGACTCGCTGCGCAGCTTGAGCCGCTTCGAGCTGCGGGCGATGCCCATGCGCGCGAAGTAGGCCGACTCGAGCAGGATCTCGGTGGTGGCGTCGGACACCTCCGACGTCGAACCGCCCATGATCCCGGCGATGGCCTGGGGCGCGCGCTCGGCGTCGCAGATGAGCAGGTCTTCGTGGGTGAGGGTGCGCTCGACGTCGTCCAGCGTGGTCATGGTCTCGCCGTCGTCGGCCAGGCGCACCACGATGCCCCGGCCCGCGAGGCGCGACAGGTCGAACGCGTGCAACGGCTGGTTGCGTTCGAGCAGGACGTAGTTGGTGACGTCGACCACGTTGCTGATCGGGCGCATCCCCGCCTTCACCAGGCGTTGCGCCATCCACGCGGGCGACGGCCCCATGCGCACGCGGGCGACGCGCCCGAGGTAGCGCGGGCACCGCGCTTCGTCTTCGATCACCACGGTGATGTCGCTCGACACCGAGGCATCGGCCGCCGCGACCGGCTCGGGGAGGCTGAAGTCGAGCGAGAAGTGGGCCGCGAGCTCGCGGGCCACGCCGACGATGCACATCGCGTCGGGCCGGTTGGGCGTGATCGCGAGGTCGAAGATCACGTCGTCGAGGCCGAGGAGCTCGCGCACGTCGGCGCCGAGCTCGGCGGCGGGATCGAGACCGAGGATGCCCGAGTGGTCCTCACCCAGGCCGAGCTCCTTGGCCGAGCAGAGCATGCCGTCGCTCACCTGGCCGCGGATCTTGCGCCGTTCGAGCGTGAACCCGCCGGGGAGGGTCGCGCCCGACGGCGCGTACGGCACCACCATCCCGGCGACGACGTTGGGTGCGCCGCACACGACACGGGTCAGCCCGTCACCGGTGGTGACGTCGACCAGCGACAGCTTGTCGGCGTTGGGGTGCGGTTCGACGTTGAGCACCTGGGCGGCGATGACGCCGGTGATCTCCTCGCCCGGTTGCTCGACGCCCTCGACCTCGAGGCCGAGCTGGTTGAGCGCGGAGACGAGGTCGGCGACGGGCGCGACGACCGGGGTGAACTCGCGGATCCAGGAGAGCGGTGCGCGCATCGGGGTGCCTCAGTACTGCGCCAGGAAGCGCACGTCGCCGTCGAAGAACGTCTTGATCTCGTCGATGTCGTAGCGGACCATCGCGATGCGCTCGAGGCCGAAGCCGAACGCGAACCCGGTGTAGACCTCGGGGTCGATGCCGACGCCCCGCAGCACGTTGGGGTCGACCATGCCGCAGCCGCCGAGCTCGATCCATCCCGACTGCGAGCACACGCGACAGCCGTCGCCGCCGCAGAAGATGCAGCTCACCGCGAGCTCGGCCGACGGCTCCGTGTAGGGGAAGAAGTCGGGGCGGAAGCGGGTCTGGATGCGGTCGTCATCGAACAGACGACGGACGAACGTCTCGATGGTGCCGAAGAGGTCGGCGAGGGTGATGCCGCGGTCGACGGCCAACGCCTCGATCTGATGGAAGACCGGCGAGTGGCGGGCGTCGAGCGTCTCGTTGCGGTAGGTGCGCCCGGGCGCGACCACGAAGATCGGCGGTTCCATCGTCTCCATGGTGCGGATCTGCACCGGCGACGTGTGCGTGCGCAGCATCACCTGCTCGGCGTCGCCGAGCTCGACGTAGAGCGTGTCCTGCATCGAGCGCGCCGGGTGACCGGGGACCATGTTGAGCGCCTCGAAGTTGTGCCAATCGTCTTCGACCTCGGGACCCTGCACGACGCGGTAGCCCATACCCACGAAGATGTCTTCCAGCTCGCGCTGCACCTGGGTGACGAGGTGGAGGTGCCCGCGGGTACGACCGTGGCCGCCGAGGGTGAGGTCGAGCCGATCGCGCTCCCCGCCTGTTCGGCCTCGACCGCGTCCAGCTCCGCCCGTCGGGCCTCGAACATCTCGGCGATGCGCGCGGTCGCCTCGCCGAGCGCCTTGCCGGCCGCGGGGCGATCCGACGGGATCGAGATCCTTCATGCCCTGCTTGCGCTCGCGCGATCAGCGAACCGCGCCCCGTGTAGGCGCGCTCGGTGTTCGCGAGCGCCTCGAGCGTGCCCGCGGACGCGATCGCACGCTTCGCTTCGTCGAGGAACTCTTCGGGAAGGATCGCTCCACCGTTCATGTGCGCTGCCTCGCCGACTCGAAGCACAGCAGGGTCGCGGCCATCGCCACGTTGAGCGATTCGGCCGCGCCGGCCATGGGGATGCTCACGTGGCCGTCGAGGTGCGGGTCGAGATCGGGGCCGAGCCCGTGGGCCTCGTTCCCGACGACGATCGCCGTGGGGCGAGTGAAATCGACCTCGGTGTAGGCCGTGCCGGCACCAGCGGTGGCACCCAGCCGTTGCCGACCGAGCTCACCCAGCGCGTCGAGCGCCTCCACCGCAGACCACCCTTCCGAGACCGCGTCCACCACCGGGATTCCGAAGATCGCGCCGGCCGAGGCCCGCACGACCTTGGGATTGTAGGCGTCGACCGATCCCGGTCCGAGGAGGATTGCCGCCGCGCCGGCGGCCTCGGCGCTACGCACGAGCGTGCCGAGATTGCCGGGATCCGAGAGCGCGACGCCCATCACCACCAGGCCGTCGGCGGCGAGCGCGGCAACCCGGCGTTCGGGCATCGTCGCCACCGCCAGCACCGGTTGCGGGGTACGGGTGGTGCCGACCTTCTCGAGCACCCCCTCCTTCAACTCCGCCATCGGGGTGCCGGTGGCGGCGACCCGGGCCATGAGCGTGGGGAAGGCGGTGTCGGCGCGGGGCCCGAAGTAGACCGCCTCGAAGCTGCGCGCCGCGGTCGAGCGCGGCACCGACCGCCCGGGGACCCTCCACCACGAACGCGTGCTCCGCGGCGCGGCACGCGGGCGTCGCGCAGGAGCTCGCGCAGGCGCTTGACCGCGCCGTGGCGAGGACCGAGAGACGGTGCGAGCTGTGCGTCAGGCAGCTTCGAGCGCCTCGCGCGCGGTGCTGACCAGCGCGCCGAAGGCGGCCGAGTCGCGCACGGCGAGGTCGGCGAGGATCTTGCGATCGACCTCGATCTCCGCGGCCTTCAGGCCGGCGACGAAGCGCGAGTAGGAGATGTCGTTCTCGCGGCACGCGGCGTTGATGCGCACGATCCAGAGCCGGCGGAACTCGCCCTTGCGGGCCCGGCGGTCGCGGTACGCGTAGTTGCCCGAGTGCATGACCTGTTCGTTGGCCTTGCGCACGCTGCGACTGCGCGAACCGCGGTACCCCTCGGCCCGGGCGAGGACCTTGCGGCGACTCTTCTTGCTGTGGACGGATCGTTTGACCCTGGCCATGACAGAACTCCTGGAATGCGTGTGGGTGAGATCAGGCGCGGCCGAGCAGCCGCTCGACGCGCTTCTTGTCGCCGCCGGTGACCTCGGCCGGGCGCGCGAGGCGACGCGTCCGCTTGGTGGGCTTCTTCTCGAGCAGGTGGGCCCGGAACGCCTTGCGGCGCATGATCTTGCCCGTTCCGGTCACCTTGAAGCGCTTGGCGGCGCCCCGGTGCGTCTTCATCTTCGGCATCACGCAACTCCGTGTTCGGGTGCCGCCGGTGCCTCGGGCACGGTGGCGGCGGGCTGACTCTCGACCGGCGGGCCGCCGGCGTCCTGCTTGCTCGACGACTTGCGGCCGTCCTTGCGGGTGGGATGCAACACCATGGTCATGTTGCGACCGTCCTGGCGGGGATCGCTCTCGACGACCGCGAACTCGGCGACGTCGTCGGCGACCCGGCGCAGGATCCTCATCCCGAGCTCGGGATGGGCCATCTCACGACCACGGAACATGATCGTGAGCTTGACCTTGTTGCCCTCGCCGAGGAAGCGCACGACGTGCTTCATCTTCGTGGTGTAGTCGTGCTCGTCGATCTTGGGCCGGAACTTCATCTCCTTGATGACGACGTTCGTGGCCTTGCGCTTCGACTGACGCCGCCGCTGTTCCTGCTCGTAGACGTACCGGCCATAGTCCATGATCCGGCAGACGGGCGGGTTGGCGTTGGGCGCGACCTCGACCAGATCGAGCTCCTGTTCGCGGGCCTGCGACAGCGCTTCGGGCAGGGGACGGACCCCGAGTTGCTCGCCCTCGGCGCCGACGAGGAAGACCTCGCGGGCTCGGATGCGGTCGTTGATCCTGACCTCGTGTGCAGCTATGTGGTCACCTGCTTCATCGGGGATTCCTCATCGAGGATCTTGGCGCCGGACGCGAAAATGGCGGACACGGGAATGTCCGCCATCAAACAGCCGCCCGGACTCCAGGGAGCTGGAGCGGCTGCACAACATGCGGACCCGGCTCACCTGCCTTGCTGGTGTTGCGTGGTGGCCGGGTGGGGATCCCGTTCTCCGATGAGAGTTGGATCCCACTTCCCTGCTTTGCCGGTCACGACCGGATTTCCTGCCAGGATACACGGGTGAGCAGCCTCTGGACACCATCAGGCGAGCACCGGCCCGAGGAGGAGCCCGGCGCCGGGTCGCCCGCGGAGCCGGGCGCGTCCCCGAGATCAGCCAGGAGCAGCTCGAGGAGTTCCTCCGGTTCCAGGCCGAGATCACCTCGATCCCCGCCGTCGACCTGGTCGCCAACCACGCGTTCGGGCTCCAGCAGCTGGCGATGATGCACCTGATGCAGGTGCCGAACCCCGACGGCACGGTCACCGAGCCCGACCTCGACCAGGCCGGGCTCGCCATCGACGCGCTCGGCGCCCTGGTCGACGGCCTGGGCGACCGCCTCGGCAACCACGCCGACGGGCTGCGCGACGTCGCTCACCGAGCTCCGGCTGGCGTTCGTCGAGCTCTCGGCTCGATGACGCCTTGTTCATGACAGCGCCAAGATGACAGCCCAGATGACAGCGCCAAGATGACGTCGCGCATCGAGCAGTACGCGCTCGTCGGCGACACCCAGACCGCGGCGCTCGTCGCCGACGACGGCTCCATCGACTGGTGCTGCGTACCCCGGTTCGACTCCGGAGCGTGCTTCGCGGCGCTGCTCGGCGACGACCGGAACGGCCGGTGGCTGCTCGCCCCGGCGGCGGGCGGGCGCGCCACCCGACGGTCGTACCGCGACGGCACCCTGGTGCTCGAGACCGAGTGGGACACGCCCGAGGGCACGGTACGGGTCGTCGACTGCATGCCGGTGCGCGACCAGAGCATCGACCTCGTGCGGGTCGTCGAGGGCGTGCGCGGGCGCGTGCCGATGCGGATGGACTTCGTCGTGCGCTTCGACTACGGCAGCATCCTGCCCGTGGGTGCACGCCGAGGGCGGCGACCATCCGGATCATCGCCGGGCCCTCGGCGTTGTGCCTCTCGACGCCGGTGCGCGTCGAGGGCGCACGACTTCCGCCACACCGCCGAGTTCACCGTCGCCGAGGGCGACCGCGTGCCGTTCGTGCTCACCGGCTACCCGTCGTACGAGGAGCCGCCGCCGCGGGTCGACGCGTACGAGGCCATCGAGCGCACCACCGCGTTCTGGCAGGAGTGGAGCGCGCGGTCCACCTACGACGGCGACTGGGCCGACGTCGTGCAGCGCTCGCTCATCACGCTGAAGGCGCTCACCTACGAGCCCACCGGCGGGATCGTGGCCGCACCCACCACGTCGTTGCCCGAGTGGATCGGCGGTGTGCGCAACTGGGACTACCGCTACTGCTGGCTGCGCGACGCGACGTTCACCATCTACTCGCTGATGACCGCGGGCTACACCGACGAGGCGTGCGCGTTCCGCGACTGGCTGCTGCGCGCGGTGGCCGGCGACCCTGCGCACCTGCAGATCATGTACGGACCCGCGGGCGAGCGGCGGCTCGACGAGTACGAGGTCGACTGGCTCCCCGGCTACGAGGGCTCGGCACCGGTGCGGGTCGGCAACGCCGCGCACGGCCAGTACCAGCTCGACGTCTACGGCGAGGTGGTCGACTCGATGCACCAGAGCCGGCACATGGGCATCG
Organism: uncultured Actinomycetes bacterium; assembly: GCA_963725775.1. Taxonomy (GTDB): domain Bacteria; phylum Actinomycetota; class Acidimicrobiia; order IMCC26256; family DASPTH01; genus DASUAS01. Next base: position 2,065,596 of record CAVRZT010000001.1, on the reverse strand, counting down.
AGGAGGACCCCAACGCGTGGGCGGTGCAGCGCGCGATCCTCGACTTCCTCGAGACCGGTTGGGGCGATCCCGACGAAGGCATCTGGGAGGTCCGCGGTGGGCGGAAGGACTTCGTGCACTCCAAGGTGATGGCGTGGGTGGCGTTCGACCGCGCGGTGAAGGGGGTCGAGGAGTTCGGGCTCGACGGTCCCGTCGACCAGTGGCGGACGCTGCTGCGACGCGATCCACCACGAGGTGTGCGACCGGGGTTTCGACGCGGAGCGCAACGCCTTCGTCCAGTACTACGGCTCGAAGAGTCTCGACGCCAGCGCGCTCATGATCCCGCTGGTGGGATTCCTCCCGCCGAGCGATCCGCGCGTCGCCGGCACCGTCGACGCGATCGAGCGCGAGCTGATGACCGACGGCTTCGTGCGCCGCTACGAGTCCGAGGAGGGCGTCGACGGTCTCCCAGCCGGGGAGGGCGTGTTCCTCCCCTGCTCGTTCTGGCTGGCCGACAACCTCGGGCTGCTCGGCCGGTCCGACGAGGCCCGGGCCCTGTTCGAACGCCTCATCGCGCTGCGCAACGACGTCGGCCTCCTGTCCGAGGAGTACGACCCGGCCTCGGGACGCCTGCTGGGCAACTTCCCGCAGGCGTTCACCCACGTGTCGCTGGTGAACACCGCCGGCAACCTCTCGAGCGCGACTCGGCCCGCGCTGCACCGTTCGACCGGTGAGGACGGCCTCGGCGCTAAGCCGGGATGACGCCCGTGCGGGTGGCGGCGGCGACGAGCAGGTCGTCGAGGCGGCGGGCGACGATCCACCCCAGGTACACCGCGACGTGCATCACGACCTCCTGGAGCTCCTCGTAGTCGAGCTCGCCGTTGCGCAGCGCGGCCTCGAGGTGCTCGGTGGTCTCGGTGTCGGCGCCGAGCTCGGCGCTGCAGCAGATGCTCACCAGCCGGCGGTCGCGACGGGTGAGGTACTCGTCGCGCGTCCACACCTCGCCGTAGAGGAAGTCGAGGTACGCGCGGCCGCGGAACGCGGTCGGCGCCGGCGCCGCGGGGACACCGTGGACCTCGGCGTAGGCGGCCTCGCCGCGGGCGCGGCGCACGTCGTCGTCGACCGGGTCGGTCCACGGCACGAACGCGGGGAGCTGCATCTCCTCGCCCCGCTCCTCGGCGATCTTCGCCATCGCGGTGAGGATGTGCGTGTTCATGGCCGAGCCCTTCGGCCAGCCCATCTGGGTCCCGAAGAACAGCAGGAACTCGTCGATCTCCTCGTTGGTGACGTCGCCGCTGTTGAGCGCGGCGTAGGTGTGCGTCTCCATCGGGATCGGTGCGTCGGCCGCGCCCACGCACGCCAGCGTGACCCAGCGCCGGTCGCGCGGGGTGAGCACGCCGCGGCGCCACATCTCGCCGAACACGAAGCCGATCACCCCGGAGTCGATGTACGCGCCGATGGCCGGCGGCGCCGGCGTGGTCATGATGTGCTCGTACTGCGCCTTGGCGTCGGCCTGGCGGTCGTCGCGGTTCTTCCACTCGCTCATGCCTGCTCCTCGGACGTCGTCTCGTTGGGGGCGGGGATGCCCATGGCGGGATCCCACCACGCCGGGTAGATCGGCGCCAATGCGGTGGCGGCGTCGAGGGCGGCGAGCTCCTCCGCCGTGAGCACGAGGTCGGCGGCGGCCAGGTTGTCGTCGAGCTGCTCGAGGCTGCTCGCCCCCACGATGGCCGAGGTGATGCCGGGTTGCGCGAGCACCCAGGCCAGCGCGACCTGGGCCATCGACACGCCGCGCGCCGTCGCGCGACGAGCTCGACCGCGGCGAGCCCGCGGGCGCCGACGTCGGGATCGACCGGCGGGAACGTGAACGTGGTGCGCCGTCCCCCGCCTTCGCGGTCGCGGGTGCCGGAGGAGTAGCGGCCGGTGAGGTAGCCGCTCGACAGCGGGCTCCACACGATGACGCCGATGTCGTCGGCCCGGCACTCGGGGATCAGCTCGTGCTCGGCCTCGCGCCCGACCAACGAGTAGTAGAGCTGCGCGGCCGTGAACGCCGTCCGCCCGAGCGCGCGCTGATGCGCCACCGCGGCCGACATCTCCCACGCCCGGAAGTTGCTGGTGCCGGTGGCGCGCACCAGGCCAGCGCGCGACCAGGTCGTCGAGCGCGCGCAGCGTCTCCTCGATCGGTGTGGTGCGGTCGGGACGGTGCAGCTGGTAGAGGTCGATGTGGTCGGTGCCGAGGCGGGTGAGGCTCGCTTCGCACGCGGCGACCACGTTGTCGTACGACAGCGCGCCGGGACCGCGCTCGCCGAAGCCCATCTTGGTGGCGACGAGCACGTCGTCGCGCCGGTCGCGGATCGCGGCGCCGAGGATCTCCTCCGACTGCCCGAACGCGTACACGTCGGCGGTGTCGATCAGGTTCACGCCCGCGTCGAGGGCGCTGGTCGATCATCACGCGGGCGTCGCGCTCGTCGACGGTGGTGACCGGCGGCATGCCGGTGCCGAAGGTCATCGCCCCGAGCGACAGCTTCGAGACCTCGAGCCCGCTCGCGCCGAGGCGCCGCCGTTCCACGGGCTCAGTCTGCTGGACTCACTGCGGTGGCTTCCAGCGCGCCGAGTGGGCCGATCACCAGGCGGAACCGCACCGGCGTGCCTTCGGCGATGGTGCGGGAACCGTCGGCGATGGCGGTGCAGTGGAACGGGAACCGCAGGCCCCCACGCGCTTCGACCTCGCCGCGGCCGCGGTGATCGTCGAACTCGCGCCACGCGGCCCGAGTACTGGCGCTCTCACGGCACGATCTTGGAGATCGGGCAGCTCGATGATGCCGTTGGCGCCGAGGTCGAGCAGGTTCGGGATCAGCGTGTTGATCTCGCTCTTGGAGACCACCGTCTCGACCGCGAAGCCGTCCTCGCCGAAGAGCTTCGAGACCGTCGGCGACTTCAGCGCCGGCAGCAGCGCGATCACGCCGTCGAGATCGGCGGCGTCGACGTTGAGCTTCAGCAGCACGCGACCGCGCGCCTCGAGCGCGCCGGTGAGCAGGCTCTGCAGCTGCTCCATCGCCTTGCGTTTCTCGGGGTCGGCGTAGGCGTCGGGATTGGCGATGAGCTCGGTGTACGACACCAGGATGGTGTCGAGGATGCGCAGCCCGGCGGCGCGCAGCGCGCGGCCGGTCTCGGTGATCTCGACGACCGCGTCGGCGATCTCCGGGCACCTTGGCCTCCGTCGCGCCGTACGACAACTGCACGTCGGCAGCGACGCCGTGGCGCTCGAAGTAGCGCCGGGTGATCTCGGGATACTCGGTGTGCACGACGAGCCCGGTCGGGAGATCGGCCACCGTCTGCGCGGTCGAGTCGGCCGCCGACCGCGAGCACCATCCGGATCGGGCGGGCGGTCGCCTTCGAGTAGTGCAGCTCGCTGAGGGTCACGACCTCGGCGTCGCGCTCCTCGATCCAGTCACGCCCGGTGATGCCGACGTCGAACATGCCGTCGGCCACGTAGCGCGGGATCTCCTGCGGGCGCAGGATGCGCACCTCGTCGACGCGCGGGTCGTCGATGCTGCCGCGGTAGTCGACGTCGGAGCCGCGCGACACCGCGAGGTCGGCGTCTTCGAACAGCTGCATGGTCGCGCGTTCGAGCGAGCCTTTGGGCAGGACGAGGCGGAGCATCAGCTCCCTTTCGGGTTGGGCTCGTTCGTGGGAAGCTGCCGGAGCAGGTTGACCATCTCGACCGCGGTGATCGCGGACTCCTCGCCCTTGTTGCACTCGGTGCCGTTGCACGCGGGACCGCCGCACCGCGCCAGCGCCTGGTCGAGGTCGTCGGTGGTGAGCACGCCGAACACCACCGGTACCCCGGTGTCGAGCGAGACGCGCGCGATGCCCGCCGCGCACTCCCCCGCCACGTAGTCGAAGTGCGGCGTGTCGCCCCGGATCACCGCGCCGAGGCAGATCACCGCGTCGCACGCGCCGGACGTCGCCAGGCGTTGCGCGACCAGCGGGATCTCGAACGCGCCGGGCACCCAGTGCACGGGCACGTCGTCGAGGCCGGCGTCGCGCAGCGTGGCGAGCGCGCCGTCGAGCAGCGGCTTCGTGATGTGGTCGTTGAACCGGCCCGCGACGACCGCGATCCGCATCCCCGTGGCGTCGAGCGCGCCCTCGTACTCCGTGTACTGACCCATGACGGTTGGTCCTAGCTGGTGCCGAGGCCTTCGTCCTCGATCTCGAGCAGGTGGCCCATCTTCTCCTGCTTGGTGCGCAGGTAGCGGATGTTCTCGGCGTTGGGCAGCACGTGGAGCGGGACCCGCTCGACGATCTCGAGACCGTAGCCCTCGAGCCCGCCGTACTTGGCCGGATTGTTGGTCATGATCCGCATGGTCGAGACGCCGAGGTCGACGAGCATCTGCGACCCGATCCCGTACTCCCGCGAGTCGGCGGGGAACCCGAGCTCCACGTTGGCCTCGACCGTGTCGCGGCCCTGGTCCTGCAGGGTGTAGGCGCGGATCTTGTGGCCGAGGCCGATGCCCCGCCCCTCGTGGCCCCGGAGGTACACGACCACGCCGGTGCCCTCCTCGGCGATGAGCTCCATCGCGGCGTCGAGCTGCAGGCCGCAGTCGCAACGCATCGACCCGAACACGTCGCCGGTGAGGCACTCGGAGTGCACCCGCACCAGCACGTTCTCCTTGCCCGCGACCTCGCCGCACACGAACGCCATGTGCTCGGTGCCGTCGAGCAGCGACTCGAACACGTAGCCGGTGAAGTCGCCGTGGCGGGTCGGGATGCGCGCCTCGGAGACGCGGCGCACCAGCTTCTCGCGGTGGCGCCGGTAGCGGATCAGATCGGCGATCGAGATCAGCTGCAGGCCGTGCTCGGCCGCGAACGCCTCGAGCCGCGGCATGCGCGCCATGGTGCCGTCGTCGTTCACGACCTCGGCGAGCACGCCCGCGGGGCGCATGCCCGCGAGGCGGGCGAGGTCGACCGCGGCCTCGGTGTGACCGGCCCGCTTGAGCACGCCGCCCTCGCGGTAGCGCAGCGGGAAGATGTGACCGGGCCGGGCGAGGTCCTCGGGCCGGGTGGCGTCGGTCGAGGAGGGCGTGCACGGTCGTGCAGCGGTCGGCGGCGGAGATGCCGGTGGTGGTGCCGTGGCGGGCGTCGACCGACACGGTGAACGCGGTGCGCTGGCTCTCGGTGTTGTCGGCCACCATCAGCGGCAGCCGCAGCTCGTCGAGCCGCTGGCCCTCGACCGGCATGCAGATCACGCCGCTGGTGTGGCGGATCATGAACGCCATCGCCTCCGGCGTCATGGACTCGGCGGCCATGATGAGGTCGCCCTCGTTCTCGCGGTCGGCGTCGTCGACCACGATGACGATCTCACCGCGTGCGATGGCGGCGATGGCGTTCTCGATGTCGGTGAAGGGCATGCCACTCGATGGTCCTTCCTACTCGGCCTCGGCGCTGCTCGCCTGACGCAGGAGACGTTCGACGTACTTGGCGACGACGTCGACCTCGAGGTTGACGGGATCACCCGGTTGCCGGGCGCCCAGCGTGGTGACGGCGAGGGTGTGCGGGATGACCGCGATGTCGAACCCGTCGTCGTCGACGGCGGCGACGGTGAGGCTGATGCCGTCGACGGTGATCGAGCCCTTCTCGACGACGTAGCGCAGGACGTCGGGCGGGGCGGTGAAGGTCATGCGGGTCGAGCCGTCGGGCAGCGGCGTGCGGGCGCGCACGCGTGCCGACCGCGTCGACGTGGCCCTGCACGACGTGGCCGCCGAGCCGATCGGCCAGGCGGACCGGGCGCTCGAGGTTGACCGGGTCGCCCGCGCGCAGCGCGCCGAGCGCGGTGCGGTCGAGGGTCTCGGTGACCGCATCGGCGGCCCAGCCGTCGTCGCGCGAGCTCGACCACGGTGAGGCAGCAGCCGTTGACCGCGATCGACGCGCCGAGCTCGGCGTCGTCGAGCACGCGCGTCGGCGACGATCTCGATGCGCGCACCGCCGGCGTTGGGGGTGACGGCGCGGACGGTGCCGAGCTCCTCGACGATGCCGGTGAACATCAGCGCGTCCCTTCGCCGTTCAGTCACGCGAGCGGCGATCCGCGGGCGGCTCGTAGTCGAGGCGGACGTCGGTGCCGACGCGGGTGACGTCGACGAGGCGCCAGCGGGGCGCGTCGGCGATGCGGTCGGGGCCGGCGAGGTCGAGCGCGGGCCGGCCGTCGCGCCCGAGCATGGTCGGCGCCACGTAGGTGACGAGTCGGTCGGCGAGCCCGGCCTCGACCAGCGAGCCCGAGAGCGCGGCGCCGCCTTCGACCAGCGCCTGGAGCACACCGAGCCCGGCGAGCACCTCGAGGGTGGCGGCGAGATCGACCCCGGCGCCGCGTGGCGGCGGGCGGGACGGTGAGCACCTTGGCGCCCGCGCCGAGCCACGCCTGCTGCGCGGCGTCGGGCGCGGCGTCGGTGGTGACCACGAGCGTGGGCGCGAGCGCGGCGTCGAACAGCGGGCCGTCGGCGGGGACCCGCCCGGTGGCGTCGAGGACGACGCGCAGCGGCTGGTGGCGCGACGGGGGGCTTCACGTCGCGGGCGGTGAGGCTCGGACGGTCGGCGAGCGCGGTGCCGGCGCCGACCACGACGGCCTGCGAGTCGGCGCGCAGCGTGTGGGCGTCGGCGCGGGACGCCGCGCCGGTGATCCAGCGCGACGAGCCGTCGCGGGCCGCGATGCGACCGTCGAGGCTCATCGCGGTCTTCACCACCGTGTAGGCGCGGCCGAGGCGGCGGTGGAGGAGGTACGGGCGCGAGCGACGCGGGCGGCGTCGTCGGCGCCGACGCCGACGTCGACGGTGAGGCCGCGGTCGCGCAGCTGGGCGATGCCCTGCCCCGCGACCTGCGGATCGGGATCCTCGAGCGCGACGACCACCCGGGCGACGCCGGCCTCGGCGAGCGCGACGGCGCACGGCCCGGTGCGGCCCTGGTGCGAGCACGGTTCGAGGGTGGTGTACACGGTGGCGCCGCGGGCCCGGTCACCGGCGGCGCGCAGCGCCTCGATCTCGGCGTGGGCGCCGCCGGGCGGCTGGGTCGCGCCCTCGCCGACGACCTCGCCGTCGCGCACGCACCACCGCCCCGACCCAGGGGTTGGGCGCGGTCCGGCGACGGGCCGTGTCGCCCTGGGCGAGTGCCCGGCGCATGAGCTCGGCGTCTGCGACCACCGACTTCGGCTCCGTCTCCCTGTCGGCTTCCCTGATCGCTTGGCTCGGGAGCGGACGCCGAGCGGACGGCGCGGAGTGCGCCGTCGGTCGTGGTCTGCGCCCTCTCCCATCCGGACTCTCACCGTCGGCCCCGGCTTCTGACCGGGTCGACCACACGGCTGGCTGCCGTGGGCTCGCGGGCTCCCAGGTTGTAATGCCTCCCATTATAACGAGAGGCACTCGTCCTGGCTACCGCCGGTCGGGACTTCCACCCAACCCCGAGGGCTTGCTGCTGTGGATTCTTGCGTGGAGAAGGAGTGTAGGCCCGACCCGGGCGCGCTCACGACAGGTCGATGACGGTGCGGATGCCGACGCCGGCGGCGAGGTCGGCGAAGGCCTCGTTGATCTCGGTCGAGGGGACGGTGCGCGGTGACCAGCGCCTCGAGGTCGAGCTGGCCCGCCCGCCACATGGCGATCATGCCGGGGGATGTCGCGCAGCGAGTTGCAGCTGCCGAGGAAGCAGCCCATGAGCTTCTTCTCCGAGATGCCGAACAGCACCAGCGGGTCGAGCACGAGCTTCCCGTCGATCGGCGGCGCGCCGACGAGCACGGTCGTGCCACCCGCCCGGGTCGCCTCGATCCCGACCGCGGCCAGGGCGGCCACCCCCGCGCACTCGAACGCGTAGTCGGCGCCCACGCCGGTGAGGTCGCGGGTGGCGGCGACGACGTCGTCGGCGGCAGGGTCGAGCACGGTGGTGGCGCCCATGCGGGTCGCCGCCTCGCGCCGCCAGGCGAGCGGGTCGCTGGCGATGATCTGCGCGGCGCCCGCGGCCCGTGCCCCCTGCACGACCGAGAGGCCGATGCCGCCGAGGCCGAGCACCAGCACCGTCGCGCCGGGCTCGACCTTGGCGGTGTTGAGCACCGCGCCGACGCCGGTCTGCACCGCGCAGCCGATGACGCAGGCGGTCTCGAGCGGCGTGTCGTCCGGCACCTTGACCGCGCCGGTCTCGTTGGTCATCGCGTACTCGGCGAACCCGCCGACGCCGAGGCCGCGGTACACCTGCTGGCCACCACGCGACAGTCCGGTCGAGCCGTCGAGGAACGCGCCGCCGAGCACCGCCGAGTTGTTCACGCAGCAGCCGGGCTGGTCGCGCTGGCACCAGTAGCAGCGACCGCACGGCGCGATCGGCGTGAGCACGACCTTGTCGCCGGGCGCCAGCATGGTGACGCCCTCACCGACCGCGTCGACGACCCCCGCGGCCTCGTGGCCGAGCACCGACGGGCTCGCGCCGTAGGTGCTGTGCAGCACGGTGTAGTCGGAGTGGCAGATCCCGCAGTGGTGCACGCGCACCCGCACCCGACCGGGACCGGGGTCGTCGATGTCGACGTCGTCGAGGATCAGGTCGGGCGTTGCCCGCTTCGTAGACGCGCTGCGCGCATGGAATCTCCTGGTCGCTGCCGTCGAGCTGCAGTGGGGCCGGCCGCCGCTCAACAGGTCGAGCGCGTGTGGCAGCGCCGGGAGGATGACCTCCAGGCACTCGAGCGCGCCGTTGCTGGAGCCGGGCAGGTTGCAGACGATGGCGGTGCCGACGGTGCCGCACACGCCGCGCCCGAGCATGCCGAACGGCTTGCCCGGCGTGTCGCTGGCGCGCCGCATGGCCTCGGCCAGCCCGGGCGCCTCGCGGTCGATCACCATGCGGGTGCCCTCGGGCGTGAGGTCGCGGGGCCCGAACCCGGTGCCGCCGGTGGTGACGACGACGCCCGGTGAAGCCGGCGACCAGGTCGCGCAGCGTGAACGCGACCTCGTCGATGCCGTCGGCGGTCACCTGGTGGTCGAGCACCGCCCAGCCCGCCTCGACCAGCCGGGCGACGACCTTCGGGCCGGCGCGGTCTTCGCGGGTGCCTTCGTGCACGCCGTCGGACACGACCAGCACCTTGGCGACGAGCTCGACGCGCACCTCCGGGGCCGGGCTCATCGGGCGGCGCCCGCCGCCGCGGCGGCGGCGAGGATGGCGCGCGACGCGGCGACCGGATCGGGCGCGCCGAACACCGCGCTGCCGGCGACGAGGATGTCGCACCCGGCGGCGGCCGCGGCGCCTGCGGTGTCGACGTTGATCCCGCCGTCGATCTCGATCTCGACCTCGAGACCGCGGGCGTCGATCTCCTTGCGCGCGACCGCGCACCTTGTCGAGCACCTCGGGGATGAACGCCTGACCGCCCCACCCGGGATTGACGCTCATCACCAGGAGCAGGTCGATCTGGTCGAGGTACGGCAGCACCGTGTCGACCGGCGTCGGCGGGTTGAGCACCAGGCCGACGCCGACGTTCGCGGGCGCGCAGCTCGTCGAACAGCGGGCGCGGGTCGCCGAGCTCGATGTGCACGATGCAGCGGTCGGCGCCGGCGTCGGCGAACTCCTCGAGCAGCACGCCGGGGTTGTCGACCATGAGGTGGCAGTCGAGGAACAGCTCGGTGCGCTTGCGCAGCGACTTCACCACCGGCGGACCGATGGTGAGGTTGGGCACGAAGTGGCCGTCCATCACGTCGACGTGGAGGAGGTCGGCGACCTCGCTCACCCGCTCGACCTCGGCCGCCGAGCTCGGCGAAGTCGGCGGACAGGATCGACGGCGCCAGCTTCATCGTGGTCACGCTACGGCTGGGTTCTGCCGTCACCGGAACATCGCCAGGGTACGATGCGGTTGACGCCAGAACACGGTTGGGTCAGCCGTCGCGGCGGAGCGCGAGGACGAACATGCCGTCGGTGCCGGCGGCCTGCGGGAGCAGGAGCGCACCGCGGCCGCGAGGGGTCCAGGGTGCGCCCGGCGGTGCGACGGGCTGGAGCTCGGGAAGGTGCTCGGCGGCCCAGTCGTCGACGCCGAGCGTCTCGCTCGTTGGTGAGCGTGCACACCGAGTAGACGAGCATCCCGCCCGGGCGCACGAGCGGCGCCGCGGCCGCGAGCAGGTCGCGCTGCAGCGCGGCGAGCTCGCGCGATCGCATCCGGCTGGAGCCGCCAGCGGGCGTCGGGCCGGCGGCGCAGCACGCCGATGCCGCTGCAGGGCGCGTCGAGCAGCACCCGGTCGAAGCTCGCCCGCGCGCAGGGGCGGGCGCGTCGCGTCGCCGACGAGCGGGAAGAGGTGCGGGAGGCCGATGCGGTGGCGGGCGCCGTCGATCATGCGGACGCGGCCGGCGTCGATGTCGAGCGCGACCACCGAACCCGTCGGGCCGACCCGCTCGGCGATGGCGGTGGCCTTGCCCCCGGGCGCGGCCGCGAGATCGGCGACCCGCTCCCCCGGCATGGGCGCCGAGCACCGCGACCACCGCCTGGCTGCCCTGGTCCTGCGGCGTCGCCCGCCCGTCGCGCACCGCGGCCAGGCGCGCCGGATCGCCGATGCCCCGCGCACGAGCAGCGAGTCGGGGACGAGCGCGCCCGTGGTCGACCTCGGCGCCGGCGGCGCGGAGCTCCTCGGCGAGCGCGTCGACGGTGACGCTGGCGCGGGTCGGGACGGAGGGTGACCGCCGCCGGCTCGTTCATCGCGACCAGCGCGGCGCGTGCGGTCTTGGCGCCGAGCTCGACGGTGAGCCGGTCGACCAGCCAGTCGGGGTACGACAACGCGACCGCGTCGTCGTCCGGCTCCGGGAACGGACGCGGGAGACGGGTGAGCGCGCGCAGGTTGGCGTTCACGAAGCCGCGTGCGCGCGGCGAACGCGCGCCGACCGCGTCGACCGTCGACGCGACCGCGGCGTGCGGTGGCGTGTCGTGGAGCAGTTGGTACGCACCGAGCCGCAACGCGGCGCGCACCGGTGGGATCGAGGCGGTGCAGCGGTCGCTTGACCACGTGCCCGAGCAGGTCGTCGAGACGACGTTGCGCAGCGCACGGTGCCGTAGATGAGGTCGGTGGCGAAGGCGCGGTCGCGGTCGGCGAGGTTGGTCTGGCCGAGCATCGAGGGCACGACCACGTGCGCGTACGCGCCGTCCTCGATGCGCACCAACGCGTCGAGCGCGACGCAGCGCGGCTGACATGCTCGGTCGTCTGGCGTCGGTCACGTGCCGAGGAGCGTGGTGGGCGACCGCCGGCCGGCGAGCCACGCGTTCGCGGGCATCACCCGGCGACCCTCGGGTTGCACCTCGATCAGCTCGAGCGCGCCGTCGCCGGTCGCGACCCGGGTGTGGCCGAACACCGTGCCGGGCGGCGCGTCGATGCCGGCCGACAGTGGCCCGCACCCGCCAGATCTTCAGCCGGCCGCCGTGGTCGGTGGTCCACGCACCGGGCGCGGGTTCCCCGCGCGCACGATGCGGGCGAGATCGGCGGCGGGCAGCTCCCAGTCGAGCTCGAACTCCTCGACCGTGAGCTTGTCGGCGTAGGTGGGCTCGCCGTACTGCGGTATCGGCGTGGTGGTGGGCACCGCGGGGAGCGTCGCGACGAGCAGCTCGGTGCCGGCGGCGACGAGGCGGGTGCGCAGCTCACCGGCGGTCTCGTGCGAGCCGATCGCGTGCACACGGACTGCGGGCGTACACCGGCCCGGTGTCGAGCCCGGCCTCGAGCGCCATGATGCAGACGCCGGTCTCGGTGTCGCCCGCGAGCATCGCCCGCTCGACCGGCGCCGCGCCCCGCCAGCGGGGCAGCAACGAGAAGTGCACGTTCACGAACCCGTGCGGGACCGCGTCGAGCAGCGCCTCGGGGAGCAGTCTGACCGAACGCGACGACCACGCCGACGTCGGCAGCGCTCGCGGTGACCTCGTCGATCGACCTCGCCGGATCGGTCGGGCGTGAGCACCGGCAGCCCGAGCGCCTCGGCGGCCGCCTTCACCGGGCTCGGGCCCGGTTCGGTCCCCCGGCCGCGTCGGCGGTCGGGCTGCGTGACGACGAGCGGGATCTCGTGGCCCGCGTCGTGCAACGCCTCGAGGGCGGGCACCGCGTCGGACGGCGTGCCGAAGAAGACCAGTCGCACCGCGGGCCTATCGGAGGTGGAGTGGAGTCGTGCCCGGAGGGCGGGACGACGGAGCGGAATCGACCATAGTGGCCTACAGGCCGCGGTCGTGACCCGAGTGCGGCGTGGTGACGCCCAGGTCGCGCGTGCGCATGTCGCGCAGCGCCTCGCGGCGGACGTCGGGCTCGACGCGGTCGAGCAGGAGCACGCCGTCGAGGTGATCGATCTCGTGCTGGATCATGCGGGCGAGCAGGTCGTCGCCCTCGAGGACGATCTCGTTGCCGTCGAGGTCGACGCCGCGCATGGTGACGCGCTCGGCCCGCACGACCTCGAAGCGGTAGCCGGGTACCGACAGGCACCCTTCGTCGGAGAGGATCTCGCCGTCGGACTCGACGATCTCGGGGTTGATGACGACCGCGGGACCGTCACCCTCGTGCAGGTCGTACGTGAAGAGCCGCTTGCGCACCCCGACCTGCGGCGCGGCGAGCCCGATGCCGTCTTCGACGTCCATGGTGTCGTACATGCCGTGCACCAGGGTGACGAGATCGGCGTCGAGCTCTTCGACCTCGCGCGCGCGCTGCTTCAGCACGGGATCGCCGAAGAGTCGCAGCGGGTACATGCCCCCAAACTACCCGCTGGCCTCACACGCGACGAGGGTCGACGTCGATCCGGAGGCGCCCGTGGGTGCGCGCGGCATCGACGGCGGGCGCGGCGAGGGCGTCGCACAGGTCGGCGACCGCCGGAGCGCGGCAGGAGCGCCCGCGCACCCGTGCCCGCATCGACGGGACCCAGGACCGTCACGCCACCCTCGGCCGCGGCGGCACACGCGGCCGCGACCGCCTCCGGGGCGCCGCTGACCTCGGCGAGGCCGCCGAAGGGCGGGAACCCGAGGGTCCGGCGGCGGGCCCGTTCGGCCTCGGCGACGAGCATCGGCGCGCCCCGCCGGACGGCGCGCACGACCTCGTGCTCGGGCAGGCGGGTCTGCAGGAGCAGGCGGCCGCCGTCGCCCAGCAGCCGCGCGCCCCGCACGAGCAGCCAGAGCGCCTGTTCCGCGGCTCGCGCCCGGGGAACCAGGAGCTCCTGGTCGAGCTCGAGGTACGCGACCAGGCCGACCGGCCCCGCGACCCGGTGGAGCACGGCCTCGGTACCGACGAGCACGGGCGCGTCGGGAACGCCGTCGGTGGCGGCGTCGACCGCGCCGACCTCGGTGCGCGGCAGCAGCGCGGCGAGATCGTCGCGCAGGTGCGCGACCCCTGGGCGCAGCGCCCGGAACGTGCTGCCGTGGCAGTGCAGGCACACCATCGGCCGGACGGTCGCGCACTGCGCGCAGGCGAGCTCGTGCTCGCGTTGCTCGACGGTCGCGCCGCAGCGTTCGCAGCGGGCGAGCTCCCCGCAGCTACGACACGCGAGGAGCCGGGCGCGGCCGCGCCGGTTCAGGACGCAGAGCGCGCGTGCGTCGCGCCCGACGGTGTGGCGCAGCGCGTCGGCCAGCGCCGCGCTCGAGCAGCCCGTGGCCGGGTTCCTCGTCGCGCTGGTCGACGACCTCGACCGGCGGCCAGCGCCCGGCGACCGAGGTCGGCTCCCCCACCGCCACGATCGCGTCGACGGTCGGGGCCGGGGTCACCATCCGCACGGCTGCGCCGACGACGCGGGCGCGCTCCAGCGCGACGTCACGCGCGTTCCAGGTCGGCGCGCGCTCGTCCTCCAGCGCTTCGTCGCCCTCGTCGAACACGACCACGGCCGCCAGGTCGGGCACCGGCGCCCACACCGCCGAGCGACCACCGACGACGACACACGCGCCGGCACGCGCGCGGTCCCACTCACGCGTGCGCACCGCGTCGGGATGCTCGGACCCGAGCGTGACGACCTCGCGGCCCTCGTCGCGCAACCGGGAGACCAGTTCCGCCGCACGCGCGGGGGACGGGTCGAGCACGAGCGTCGATCCCTCCGGCGCGAGGGTCGCGGTCGAGCGCGTCGCGGGGACCGACGACGTGCAGCTCGGCGCCGGTCGGTGCCGCACCGGGATAGACCGCGGTGGCGCGTTCGGGCGCGCCACCGCGCGACGATGTTGGGAGGCGACGCGGCCCGGAGGAAGCTCGCCACGGGTCCCGACCACCGCCACGCCGCCCACCGGCACAGATCGACGACGTCGGCGGGCGGACCCTCCGAGATGACGGCGAGGACGTCGCGCAGGTCGCTCGCCTCAGGCGTGGCGACGTCGGCGACCACCACCCACCCGCGCACGCGACGCCCGTGGAGCGGCACGCGTACGACCGTCCCGACCTCGAGGTAGCCGAGGGCGTCGGGAACCGAATAGTCGAACGCGCGGTGGATCGCCGGAACGTCCGGCTGGATCCTCGCGACTCGCGTCAGGCGATCGCCTCCGCGGCCTTCCTCAGCTCGTCGGCGTGGTCGGTGCGCTCCCACGTGAAGTCGCGGTCGCTGCGCCCGAAGTGCCCGTACGCCGCGGTGTTCTGGTAGATCGGCCGACGCAGGTCGAGCCGCTCGATGATCGCCGCGGGACGGAGGTCGAAGATGTCGTGCACGAGCGCGGGCAGCTTGTCGGGGTCGACCTGCGACGTGCCGAACGTCTCCACCATCACCGACACCGGGTGCGCGACACCGATCGCGTACGCGACCTGCACCTCGCAGCGCGTGGCGATGCCCGACGCGACCACGTTCTTGGCGACGTGGCGCACCGCGTACGCGGCCGAACGGTCGACCTTGGTCGGGTCCTTGCCGCTGAACGCGCCGCCGCCGTGGCGGGCCATGCCGCCGTACGTGTCGACGATGATCTTGCGGCCGGTGAGCCCGCAGTCGGCGTGGGGACCGCCGAGCTCGAACGCGCCGGTCGGGTTGCAGAGCACCTCGTAGTCGTCGCCCTGGAACTGCTCGGGCACCGTGGGCTTGATCACGTGCTCGATGAGGTCGTTGCGCATCTGGCCGTCGATGTCGACACCCGGCGCGTGCTGGCTGGAGATGAGCACGGTCGACAACGCCACCGGACGGCCGTTGTCGTAGACCAGGCTCACCTGGGTCTTGCCGTCGGGCCGCAGATAGTCGAGCAGCCCCTCCTTGCGCACCGCGGCGAGGCGCTTGGCCAGCCGGTGCGCGAGCCAGATCGGCATCGGCATGAGGTCGTCGGTGTCGTCGCAGGCGTACCCGAACATCATCCCCTGGTCGCCCGCGCCCACTTCGTCGTAGTGGTCGGTGAGACCGTCGCGGATCTCCTTCGCCTTGTCGACGCCCTGGGCGATGTCGGGCGACTGCTCGTCGATCGACGTGATGACCGCGCACGTGTTGGCGTCGAAGCCGTAGGCGCTGCTCGAGTACCCGATGCCGCGCACGGTGTCGCGCACGGTGCGCTGGTAGTCGATGTTCGCCTGGGTGGAGATCTCCCCCGCGACCACGACGAGACCCGTGGTGCAGAGGGTCTCGCAGGCGACGCGGCTCTGCGGATCCTGCTCGAAGATCGCGTCGAGCACGGCGTCGCTGATCTGGTCGGACATCTTGTCGGGGTGACCCTCGGTCACCGACTCCGACGTGAAGGTCAGGCTCATGAGTCTCTCTTCTGCTCCAGCAAGCGGGCGACCTTATCCAGGATGACCCCCGCGAGGTCGGATTTTGCGAGTAACGGCAACGTGTCGATCCCGCCGTCGGCGTCGAGGATGACCGCCCGGTTGGTGTCGACCTCGAATCCGGCATCGGGCTGCGAGATGTCGTTGCCGACGATCAGGTCGAGGCGCTTCGTGCGCAATTTGCCCGCCGCGTTGTCGACCAGGTCGTCGGTTTCCGCCGCGAACCCGACCAGCACCTGGCGTGGGGTCTTCTCCCGACCGAGGTCGACGAGGAAGTCGTGGGTGGGCTCGAGCACGATCTCGGGGATGCCCTCGTGCTTCTTGAGCTTGCGGTTCGGCGGTTCCTTGGGCCGGAAGTCGGCGACCGCGGCCGCCATCACGATCACGTCGGTAGCGGGCGCCCGGTCGAGCACCGCCTCCTGCATCTCTGCTGCGGTCTGCACCGACACGATCTCCACGCCCGCGGGTGCCGGCCGGCCGATGGTGGTGACGAGGGTGACGTCGGCGCCCCGGCGGGCCGCGACCTCGGCGATGGCGTAACCCTGCTTGCCCGACGAGCGGTTGGTGATGATCCGGACCGCGTCGATCGGCTCGCGGGTGCCCCCGGCGGTGACGAGCACCCGGACCCCGGCGAGCTCGCCCGACGAACGGAGCACGGCGTCGGCGGCGGCCACGATGTCGGCCGGGTCGGCCAGGCGGCCCTCGCCGACGTCGCCGCCGGCCAGGCGCCCCGAGGCGGGATCGACCACGTGCACCCCGCGCCGCCGCAGCGTGACCAGGTTCTCCTGGACCGCGGGGTGCTCCCACATCTCGGTGTGCATCGCCGGCGCCACCAGCACCGGCGCACGCGTGGCGAGCAGGGTCGCGGTGAGGAGATCGTCGGAGATGCCCGCCGCGTACTTGCCGAGCAGCTTGGCGGTGGCGGGGGCGACGACCACGAGGTCGGCGGTCTGGCCCAGCCGGGTGTGCGGGATCGGTTCGGGCGAGTCGAACAGCGTGGTGCGCGCCGGCTCCGACGCCAGCGCGGAGAACGTGAGCGCACCGACGAAGCGGAGGGCGTCCTGGGTGAGGACGGGGGCGACGTGCGCGCCGGCGTCGACCAGGCGGCGACAGACCTCCACGGCCTTGTAGGCGGCGATGCCGCCACTCACGCCGAGAACGATGCGGCGATTCGTCAGCATCGCCGGGTGGGCGCTCTACGCCTCGTCGAGGGAGGCTGCCGCAGCCTCGACGGCTGCAGCCTCGGCCGCAGCCGCGGCCGCGAGCTCCTCCTCGGTGGGGAGCGGGATCGACTCGATCTTGCCGACCTCGATCTCCTCCATCGCGATGGAGAGGGGCTTGCGCGACACCGACGTGACCTGCGGCGGCACGATCTTGCCGAGGCCCTCGCCGAGCTGGTTGTAGTAGTCGTTGATCTCCCGCGCCCGCATGGCGGAGAGCGTGACCAGCGTGAACTTGGAGTCGACCCGCTCGAGCAGGTACTCCATGCGGGGGTTCATGAGGTTGGCACGCGGGGCCATTCAGGCATCTCCAGGCTCGCCGGGGGTGACGGGGGAACCCGTAAGGATACCAGCCACCTCCGCCACGACCCGCTCCAGGTCGTCGTTGACGACGACGGCGTCGAATTCCGGGGCCCGGGCCTCCTCGGCGGCGGCCGCGGCCAGGCGCCGTTCGAGGTCGGCGGGCGACTCGGTGCCGCGGGAGGCGAGGCGCCGCCGCAGCTCCTCGGGCGACGGCGGCTTCACGAACACCAGGAGGGCCTCCGGGAACTCCCGCTTGACCTTCAGGGCGCCCTGGACGTCGATCTCGAGCAGCACGTCGTCGCCGCCGGCGAGCCGCTCGACCACCGGGCCCCGGGGGGTGCCCTTCAGGTCGCCGAACACCTCGAACCACTCGAGGAACTCCCCGGCGTCGCGCATCTCGCGAAACCGAGCGGGCGTGACGAAGTGGTAGTCGACCCCGTCGACCTCGGTCGGGCGCCGCGCCCGGGTCGTGTACGACACCGACGACCACAAGGCGGGGACCCGCGCCAGCAGCTTCTCGGAGATGGCGCCCTTGCCGACCCCCGAGGGGCCCGCGAGCACGAGCAGCACGGGGTCGCCCGGAGTCAGGCGCTGCGGACGATCTTGGGGTGGCAGAGCAACCCTTCGCGCTGGTTGCGGCCGAGCCCGCGGAGCCGACGGCTCTCGCTGATGTCGAGCTCCTCCATGATCCGGCGCGCCTGCACCTTGCCGACCCCCGGGAGCGACTCCAGCACGCTGACCACCTTCAGCTTGGCGAGGGCGTCGTCGCGGGTTCCCTGGTCGAACAGCTCACCGAGACCGAGCGATCCGGCCTTGAGCTTCGCCTTCACCTCGGCGCGCGTGCGGCGCGCTTCGGCAGCCTTCTCCAGTGCGGCTTGACGTTGCTCGGCGGTGAGCGCAGGGGGCAGTGGCATCCGGGCTACCTCCGGGACGACGGCGGCGGCCAGTATACGCAGCAGGTCCCGTCTGACAACTAGGTCAGGCGGGGTGCCGGGCGAGCGCGTCGGCCACCGCGCGCGTAACCTCGATGGCCGCGTTTTCCGGGTCGTCGGCGCCGGTCACGGCACGGCCGATCACCAGCCAGTCGGCACCTCGCGCGATCGCGTCACCGGGCGTGTCGACGCGCGCCTGGTCGTGCGCCGCGCCACCAGCGAGGCGGATGCCCGGCACCATCGTGCGCAACCCGTAGCGCGCGCGCGACGTCGACGTCGGTGCCCGCACAGACGACGCCGTCGCAGCCGGCGTCACGCGCGACCCGCATGCGCGCGTCGAGCGCGTCGACGTTCGGGTCGCTCGTGAGCACGGTCACCGCGAGCGCGACGGGCGCGTCACGCTTCATGTCTCGTGCCGCGTCGCGCGCACCTTCGGCGAGACCAACGACGCCGGCGCGCAGCATCGCTTCGCCACCGGCGGCGTGGAAGTTGAGGAAGTCGACGCCGCGCCGTCCCAGCACGCGTGCCGCCCGGCCGACCGTGTTCGGGATGTCGTGCAGCTTGAGATCGGCGAACACCCGGAAACCCTTGTCCTGTAAGGCATCGAAGGCGGCAGGACCCGCCTCGGCGTAGAGCTCGAACCCGACCTTGGCCACACCGAACCAGGGCTGCACACGCTGCGCGACCGCAAGCGCGGTGTCGAGGTCACCGACGTCGAGCGCGAGTGCGAGATGATCACGCGGGTTCACGAAACCTCCAGGGCACCGGTGAGCTCACTGACGCGCGCGACGCCGTGGCGCGCGCACCAGTCGCGAAGTTCGTCGAGCACGCGGTAGGGCGCGCGCGGGTCGCGGAAGTTCGCGGTGCCGACCGCGACGGCGCTCGCACCCGCGAGCAACATCTCGACCGCGTCGACACCCGACTGCACGCCGCCGGTGCCGATGACCGGTACGCCCGGCAGCGCGCGCGTCACCGTGTGTACCGCGCGCACCGCGACCGGTTTGATCGCGGGACCGGACAGTCCCCCGCCTCCACCCCCGAGCACGGGCCGGCGGGTCTCGGCGTCGATCACCAGACCCATCACGGTGTTCACCAGGGTCAGCCCCTGGGCGCCCGCGTCGATGGCAGCACGGGCGATCATGGTGAGATCGGTCACATTGGGGGACAACTTGGCGAAGACCGGGAGCGAGGTGGCGCCGACGACGGCCGCGACGACCTCACGCGTCGCGTCGGGGTCGTGACTGAAGATGCTTTCGTGGAGGTTCGGGCAACTCGCGTTGACCTCGATCGCGATCACATCCGCGCCGGCGAGCATCTCCGTCGCCGCGCGAAGTCGTCGATGGTGTGACCCCACACCGACGCGATGACGCGCGCGCCGGTCGCGCGCAACGCGGGAAGATCGTGGGCCAACCACGCGGTGACGCCCGGGCCCTGGAGGCCGACCGCGTTCACCATTCCCGACGCGGTCATGTGCAGACGCGGTGGCGGCTTGCCCGGCCACGGCTCCGGGCTGATCGACTTCGCAGTCACCGCGCCGAGCCGCGCCGGTTCCCCGAGCTTCGCGACCTCGTCGCCGTGACCGAAGGTGCCCGAGGCCGTGAGGATCGGCGCCGACAGCATGAGCGACCCGAGCGAGACGGCGAGGTCGACCACTACATCCCCAGCCGGAGCTGGCCGTCGCGGTGGTACTCCTGCAGCGAACGAACGGTGGCCTCGGTCGACTCCCACTCGACGATCCCGGCCGATGCGGCGAGCGCCGCGGCCACGGTCGTGACGCACGGGATCCCGCGGGCCGTCGCGGTCCGGCGGATGTGGGCGCCGTCGGCCCGCGGCCCCCGGCCCCGCGGGGTGTTCACGACGAGGTGCACCTTGCCCGACAGCAACAGGTCGACGGCGTCGTGGTCACCCGCGGTGAGCTTCCCGACCACCGAATCGACCTTGAGCCCGTCGGCCTCGAGCGCGGCGGCGGTGCCGGCCGTCGCCACCAGGGAGTAACCGAGCTCCGCGAACCGCCGCGCCGCGACCAGGCCGGCGGGCTTGTCGCGGTCGGCGAGCGAGAAGAACACCGTGCCCTCGCGCGGGATGCGGTTCCCGGCCGCGGTCTGGCTCTTGGCGAACGCCATCCCGAAGGTGCGGTCGATGCCCATCACCTCGCCCGTGCTGCGCATCTCGGGACCGAGCACGGTGTCGACGTCGGGGAACCGGTTGAACGGCAGCACCGCTTCCTTCACCGCGATGTGCCCACCGTCGGCGCGGGGCCGGAGCAGACCCTCGGCGCGCAGCTCGGCGAGCGTCGCGCCCACCATGACGCGGGACGCCACCTTGGCCAGGGGCACACCGGTCGCCTTGCTGACGAACGGCACGGTGCGACTCGCGCGCGGGTTCGCTTCGATCACGAACAGCTCGTCGTCCTTCACGGCGTACTGCACGTTGAGGAGTCCGCGCACGTCGAGCGCATCGGCGAGCGCGCGGGTCTGGGTCTCGATGCGCCCGACCATCGCCGCGCTCAAGGTCTGCGGTGGGATCGCGCACGCAGAGTCACCCGAGTGCACGCCTGCCTCTTCGATGTGCTCCATCACGCCGCCGATGACCGACGCACCGGTCGCGTCGCGGATGGCGTCGACGTCGACCTCCACCGCGTCCTCGAGGAAGCGGTCGACCAGCACGGGTCGTTCGGCCGACAGGCCCCCTTCCCGCCCGAGACTGCCCTCGGCGGCGAGCTCCTCCATCGCGGCGACGAGGCTGTCGTCGTCGTACACGATCTGCATGGCCCGGCCGCCGAGCACGTACGACGGGCGAACGAGCACCGGGAACCCGAGCTCGGCGGCGATGGCCTGCGCCTGCTCGGTGGTGGTGACCGTGCCGCCGGGCGGCTGCGCGATGCCCAGGCTGGTGCAGAGCTCGTGGAACCGCTCCCGGTCCTCGGCGAGGTCGATGGAGTCGGGGCTGGTGCCGAGCACCGGGATCCCCGCGCCCTCCAACGTCCGGGCCAGCTTCAGCGGCGTCTGCCCGCCCAGTGCCACCACCACCCCCACGAGCTCGCCGCCGGCCTCGGCACCCCGCTCCTGCAGACGGCGGCACACGGCCAGGACGTCCTCGGCGTGGAGGGGTTCGAAGAAGAGCCGGTCGCTGGTGTCGTAGTCGGTGGAGACGGTCTCGGGGTTGCAGTTGAGCATCACCGTCTCGAACGCGGCGTCGGACAGCGCGAACGCCGCGTGCACGCAGCAGTAGTCGAACTCGACGCCCTGGCCGATGCGATTCGGGCCACTCCCCAGGATCACGACCGCCGGGCGGGTGAGGGGCGCGACCTCGTCCTCGTCCTCGTAGGTGCCGTAGTGGTACGGCGTCTGCGCCGCGAATTCCGCCGCGCACGTATCCACGGTCTTGTAGGTGACCTCCACACCGGCGGCGCTCCGCGCCGCGAACACTTCCTGCTCGGGGCAGTCCCAGAGGTACGCGAGCTGGGCGTCCGCGAAACCCGCGCGTTTGACCTTCTTCCACTCCCGACGCGAAAGGTCGTGTGGGCCCTTCCCCACCAGCGACGCGCGCAGGTCGCCCAGCATCGCAAGATGCTGCAGGAACCACGGGTCGATGCCGGTCGCCTCGTGGAGGCGCGCGACCGACACACCCCGCCGCAGGGCCGCATCCAACAGGAAGGGCCGCTCGGGCGTCGCCTGCACGACCATGCGCACCAGGTCGTCGGCCGAGTGCGCGTCGTACTCGCGCTCGGTGGGGTCGCAGTTGAGCCCCCAGCGTCCGGTCTCCAGCGAACGCAGCGCCTTCTGCAGGCTCTCGGGGAACGTGCGCCCGATCGCCATCACCTCGCCGACCGACTGCATCATCGTGCCCAGCACCGGCGACGCGCCCGGGAGCTTCTCGAACGCCCATCGCGGCACCTTGGTGACGACGTAGTCGATGGTCGGTTCGAACGACGCCGGCGTCTCGCCGGTGATGTCGTTCATGATCTC
The DNA here is from genome assembly GCA_963725775.1 of uncultured Actinomycetes bacterium. Classification (GTDB taxonomy): domain Bacteria; phylum Actinomycetota; class Acidimicrobiia; order IMCC26256; family DASPTH01; genus DASUAS01. The sequence continues at coordinate 2,043,520 of CAVRZT010000001.1, read as the reverse complement.
GTCGAGCCGGTAGCCGACTGCGAGGCGCGCCGCGATCTTGGCGATCGGGAATCCCGTCGCCTTGCTCGCGAGCGCGCTGCTGCGCGACACGCGGGGGTTCATCTCGATGACCACGACGTCGCCGTTGTCCGGGTTCACCGCGAACTGGATGTTGGAGCCGCCGGTGTCGACGCCGATGCGCCGGATGCACGCGAACGCCTGGTCGCGGAGTCGTTGGTACTCGACGTCGGTGAGGGTCTGCGCGGGGGCGACGGTGATCGAGTCGCCGGTGTGCACGCCCATGGCGTCGAAGTTCTCGATCGAGCAGATGACGACCACGTTGTCGGCGTGGTCGCGCATGACCTCGAGCTCGTACTCCTTCCACCCCGCGATCGACTGCTCGATCAGGATCTCCGACACCGGGCTGGTGGCGAGCCCGTGCGCGGCGACGACGCGCAGCTCGTCGGCGTCGGCGGCGAATCCGGTCCCACTGCCGCCGAGGATGAACGACGGCCGGATGATGAGCGGGTAGCCGACCTGCTCGCCGATCTCCATCGCTTCGTCGAGGGTGTACGCCAGCCCCGAGCTCGGGACGGCGAGGCCGATCTCCTGCATCGCCGCCTTGAACTGCTCACGGTTCTCGGCGGTGTGGATGGCCTCGACGCTGGCGCCGATCAGCTCGACGCCGTACTCGGTGAGCACCCCCGCCTCGTACAGGTCGATCGAGAGGTTGAGGGCGGTCTGGCCCCCGAGGGTGGGGAGCAGGGCGTCGGGACGCTCGCGTTCGATGATGCGGGTGAGGCTCTGCACGTCGAGGGGCTCGACGTAGGTGGCGTCGGCGAACTCGGGGTCGGTCATGATCGTCGCCGGGTTCGAGTTGACCAGCACGACGCGGTAGCCCTCGTCGCGCAGGACGCGGCACGCCTGGGTGCCCGAGTAGTCGAACTCGCAGGCCTGGCCGATGACGATCGGGCCGCTCCCGATGATGAGGATCGTCTCGAGGTCCGTGCGCTTCGGCACTAGCGGGCTCCGGTCATCAGCGTGGTGAAGTCGTCGAACAGGTAGCTGGCGTCGTGGGGACCCGGACCCGCTTCGGGGTGGTGCTGCACACCGAACGCGGGGGCGTCGAGCACCCGGAAGCCCTCCACCACGCCGTCGTTCAGGTTCACGTGGGTCAGCTCCACTCCGGCGAGATCGTCGGCGACCGCGTAGTTGTGGTTCTGGCTGGTGATCTCGACGCGGCCGGTCGCCTCATGACGCACCGGGTGGTTGCCACCGTGGTGGCCGAAGCGCAGCTTGTACGTGCTGCCGCCGAGGGCGAGCCCGAGGATCTGGTGGCCGAGACAGATGCCGAAGACGGGCACCTGCCCCAGCAGCGCCGCGACCTGCCCCACCGCGCCGGTGACTGCGGCGGGATCACCGGGACCGTTGGAGAGGAAGACGCCGTCCGGCTCGCGGGCGAGGACGTCGGCCGCCGGCGTGGACGCCGGAACGACTTCGACGCGGCAGCCGACGCCGACGAGGTGCCGGAGGATGGTGCGCTTGATGCCGAAGTCGTAGGCGACGACGCGGAACGGCGCGTCGTCACTGCCGACCACGTACGGCTCGTCGGTGGTGACGGTGGCGACGAGGTCGATGCCGTCGGTGCTCGTCGCCCTCGCCGCCGCCGGCGCGCACCGCGGCCTCGTCGGTGCCGAACGCACCGGGGAGCGCGCCCGAGTCGCGCAGGTGACGGGTGAGTCGGCGGGTGTCGATGCCGGTGATGCCGGGGACACCGTGGCGGACGAGCAGGTCGTCGAGACTCGTCGTCGGCGCGCCAGTTGCTGTGGTGGTCGGCGAGGTCGCGCACCACGACCCCGGAGCAGAACGGGCGCGCGCTCTCGTCGTCGTCGGCATTGACGCCGTAGTTGCCGATGTGCGGGTACGTGAAGGTGATCACCTGCCCCGCGTACGACGGGTCGGTCACGATCTCCTGGTAACCCGAGAGCGCGGTGTTGAAGACGACCTCACCAACCCCCATGGCGCCCGCTCCCGCGTCAGACCGCAGTGCGCCGATCGCCTCACCTTCGAACTCCGTTCCGTCGTTGAGCACGAGCAGCGCGTCCTGGCTCATCGGGTCGCCTCACCGTCGATGACGACCGGGTCACCAGCAAGGAGCGTGTGCCTCACGCGACCTTTCAACGTGCGGCCGGCGAACGGCGTGTTGCGAGCGCGACTGGCCAGACGATCCGGCTCCACGACCCACTCGTGGCCGGGGTCGAAGATCGTCAGGTTCGCCGGGGCACCAGCAAGGATCGGGCCGCCCGTGGTCGCGCGAGTCCGACGATCGCCGCGGGCTTCCAGGAGAGGAGCGCGAGGGCGTCCTGCAGCGAGAGGATGCCGGGGTCGACGAGCTCGGTGATGGTCACGGCCAGCGCGGTCTCGAGGCCGAGCATCCCGGGGGGCGCCTCCTCGAACGGTCGCTCCTTGGATTCAGGAGTATGGGGCGCGTGGTCGGTGGCGATGGCGTCGATGGTGCCGTCGGCCAGGCCTGCGCGGATCGCCTGCAGGTCGGCCTCGGTGCGCAGCGGCGGGTGCACCTTGAACATCGGGTCGAAGCCCTCGCAGCAAGCGTCGGTGAGCGCGAAGTGGTGCGGTGCGACCTCGGCGGTCACCGGCAGGCCGCGCGCCTTGGCCGCACGCACGAGGTCGACGGTTCCGGCGGCCGAGCAGTGCAGGAAGTGCACCGGCGTGCCGGTGACCGCGCACAGCTCGATGTCGCGGGCGACGATCACCGTCTCGGCGACCGACGGGCGGCCGGGGATGCCGAGCCGGCTCGACCACGCGCCCTCGTGCATGTGCCCTCCGCCGGCGAGGGTCTCGTCCTCCGCGTGCTGCGCGACGACCGCGCCCGGGAGCGACGCCGCGTACTCGAGCGCCCGGCGCATCACGCCTGCGCTGGCGACGCAGAAGCCGTCGTCGGTGAAGATGCGCACGCCGAGCGCGTAGAGCTCCCCCATCGGCGCGAGCTGCTCGCCCGCGCGCGCCACCGTGATGCATCCGGACGACACCACGTCGCAGAGCCCGGCGGCCTTCCCGGTGGCGAGCACCGAGCTGACCACCGCGGCGTCGTCGAGCGCGGGTCGCGTGTTGGGCATCGCGACCACCGCGGTGAACCCACCGCGCGCCGCGGCGCGCGTGCCGGTCTCGATGGTCTCGGCCTCCTCGTCGCCCGGCTCCCGCAGGTGCACGTGCAGATCCACGAGCCCCGGAGACACGACACAACCAGCGACATCCAAGCGCGTGCCCGGTCGATGCCAACTCCGGAGCAACGTCAACGACAACACCGTCACGTACGAGCACATCCGCGCGACGCGCACCCGGAGGCGTCGATGACGTCGCCACCCTTGAGCAGCACTTCAGGCAAAAGCACGCACCTGTTCCTAGGAGCGAATAGAGCACGGCCATGCGCACGGCGACGCCATTCGCGACCTGTTCGGTGACCAGCGATGCCGGGCCGTCGGCGACCGCGGCGGCGACCTCGACCCCGCGGTTCATCGGTCCCGGGTGCATCACCAGCGCGTCGGGCTTGAGCCGTTCGGCGCGCGCCTCGGTGAGCCCGTAGCGAGCCGTGTACTCGCGCACGGTCGGGAACAGCGCGTCCTGCTGACGCTCGAACTGCATGCGCAGCAGCATCACGACGTCGACCTCGGAGATCACGTCGTCGAGCTCGTAGCTCACCCGTACCGGCCAGCCCTCGAGCGACTCCGGCAGCAGGGTGGGCGGCGCGACCAGCGTGACCTCGGCGCCGAGCAGGTGCAGCGCCTTCACGTTGCTGCGGGCGACCCGCGAGTGGCGCACGTCGCCGACGATCGCGACCCGCAGTCCCGGCGAGCTCGCGGTGGCGGCGCAGCGTGAGCGCGTCGAGCAGCGCCTGGGTGGGATGCGCGTGCCGGCCGTCGCCCGCGTTGATCACCGACGCGTCGATCCAGTCGACGATGCGGTGGGGCGCGCCGGCCGCCGGGTGACGGACGACGATGGCGTCGATGCCCATCGCGGCGATGGTCTGCACCGTGTCGCGCAGGCTCTCGCCCTTCTTCACCGACGACTGCGCCACGCTGAAGGTCATGACGTCGCAGGACAGGCGCTTGGCCGCGGTCTCGAAGCTGAGGCGGGTGCGGGTGGAGTCCTCGTAGAAGAGCGACGCCACCACCTTGCCGCGCAGCGCGGGGACCTTGGGGATGTCGCGCTGGTTCACCGCGACGAACTGCTCCGAGAGGTCGAGCAGCGCGGTGAGGCTCTCGACGTCGAGATCGTCGATCGACAGGAGGTGCTTCATCCGGTCCCCTCCCCCGCTCCCTCGTCGGGGCGTCCCAGAGCTCGATGCCGTCGTCGCCGCCGTCGACCTCCGACAGGCGGACGCGGACGTCCTCGTTGCGGCCGGTGGGCAGGTTCTTGCCCACGTAGTCGGGCCGGATCGGCAGCTCGCGGTGGCCGCGGTCGATCAGCACCGCGAGCTGCACCGCGCGGGGGCGGCCGAGCTCGGTGAGGGCGTCCATGGCGGCGCGCACGGTGCGGCCGGTGAAGAGGACGTCGTCGACCAGCACGACGACCCGCCCGCCGATGTCGACGGGGATCTCGGTGGCGCCGACCGGCGTGACCGTGCGGAGGCCGATGTCGTCGCGGTAGAAGGCGACGTCGAGGGAGCCGACCGGGACCTCGCGGCCCTCGAAGCTCTCGATGGCGGCGGCGAGGCGGCGGGCGATCGCCGGGCCGCGGGTGTAGAGACCCACGAGGACGAGGTCGTCGGCGCCGTGGTTGCGCTCCACGATCTCGTGGGCGATGCGGGTATGGGCACGGCGCAGATCGCCGGCGTCGAACACACTCGCGCGGAACTCGCATCGAGACCTCCCGTAGGAGCCTCACGGGACTCCCTTCACGGTCCTGGTGATCGTAGTTGATCCGACCGTGCCGATGCGACGATGGACATGACTGACACGCCCTCGACCGGTACTTCGACGCCTGGAACAGCCACGACCCGGACCAGGTGGTCGCGGCGCTCACCGACGGCGGCACCTACGAGGACCCGACGACCGGCGGGCCGCTCTCGGGCGACGCGCTCGCGGCGAGCGTCGCCGGGGTGTACGCCGGGTTCCCCGACGTGCGCTTCGAGATCGAGAGCGTCGCCGCGACCGGCGACGACACCGCCGCCGCGCAGTGGCGCATGATCGGCACCAACACCGGGCCGCTGCCCGGCGGTCCCGCGACCGGCGCGCTCCCTCGACCTGCCCGGCGCCGACTTCTTCACCTACGACGCCGCCGCCGACCGCGTGAGCAGGGTGGTCGGCTACTTCGACACCGCGACCATGCTCGGCCAGCTCGGCCTGCAGGCCCACATCACGCCGGCCGACATCGAGGGCGTCACCGAGTTCGGGATCAGCCTGCCGGGTCGAGACCGGCCGCGACACGATCCCCGGTGCGTTCACCGTCACCTGGATCGAGATCGACCCCGAGCACCAGATGCACGCTCGTCGACGCCGACCACCGACATCGTGATGGAGCAGCTCGGCAACGACGCACTACCTCGGCGCCTGCTTCGCGACCATCGGTCGCCGCAACTACACCTTCACCGCGTGGACCACACCCGAAGCGGCGCAGGCGGCGCTGCGCGGTGACGCCCACAGCGCCGCGATGAAGCTCGCGCAGACCGGCGGCCTCGGCGAGACCGCCCGCGGCGTCACCAGCGCCTGGACCCCGCACTTCCTCAACGGCGTCTTCCGCCCCGGTCCGGCGGCTCGACCAGTCTCGCCGAGCTCGGGGGTCAGTGGCTCTAGCCTTCGCCATTCCTCCGAATCTTGCACGTTCGGGTCACCCGGGTGTTACGGTCCGGCCGACGCACCACCTCCGAAGGGACGACCATGGCATACGGCATCGTGCACTTCTTCCCCGGCGCCACCCGGGCGCAGTACGAGGCATCGATCGCCGCGGTGCACCCCGCGGGCGGGCTGCCACCGGGTCAGATCTTCCACGCCGCCGGACCCTCGGAAGGCGGCTGGACGATCATGGCGGTGCACGAGTCGCAGGAGAGCTGGGAGCAGTTCCGCGACGGCACGCTGGTCCCGAGCCTGCAGGCCGGGATCCCGGGCGGCTTCGAGGCCCCACCGCAAGAGACCGCCATCGACATCGTCAACCTGCAGCCGTAGCTGGGACCTTCGCCTCTGGGGCGGGTTGCGCTTGCCTGACACGATCGGGTCACCCGAAGAAGGTGACGTGTGAACCTGGCGACCACCGAACCCGGCGTCGAGCCGAGCCCGCCCGACGCTCGCGAGCCGCGGCGCGGTTGGCGTGACCTGCGCACCACGCTCGTCGCCGTCGGCGCCCTCCTGGTCGCCGCGGTCATCGCCGTCTCGATCGCCTACGGGGTGAAGGGCTCGGATGCACCCGCCGGCGACGTCCAGGCCTCGACCGTCGAGTACCGGATCTCGATGCCGACCACACTCTCAACCGGTCGGCACACGGTCGGCCTCACCAACGACGGCAACCTCGCCCACGAGCTCGTCCTCTTCAAGACCGATCTGCCCGCGAATCGACTCCCGACCGACGCCAACGGCGACGTCGACGAGGAGTCATCCCTGCTCGTGAACGCAGCCGATAGCGGCGACGCACTCGCGGCCGGCGACGCCAAGTCCTTCTCCACCGCATCGCTCGCGCCGGGTCACTACGTCGCCGTGTGCAACCTCCCGGGCCACTACCGCCTCGGCATGAAGCTCAACGTGACCGTGCGTCGATGACCACTCATTCATCTCGCTGAGATCCACCACGTCGAGCCCGGGCACTACAGCAACGCCTCCACGAGGTCGCCCTGCAGCCAGGTGAGCCAGTGGTACATCGCGTACGCGCCGGCCTGCGGATCGGACGGGTCGCAGCTCGCGCTCGTCCTCGGTGACGCCCAACCGGGTGCCGAGCACCAGGCGCGTGTCGTTCAGCACACCGAGCCACGCCTGCACCTCGTCGGGCGTCAGCGCGATCTGCCACCAGTCACCCGACAACGCCGCCCGCGCGAGCGTCGACGTGATGAGCTCCAACGCGTCGAGCCGTTCCCGCAACAGCGACGGGTGGACGAGCGCCTGCCACTCCGCCTCCTCGCTCTCCGCGGTCGGATCGAGGTACGCGCGCGGGAACAGCCGCTCCCGCGCCGGATCCCCGCTCTCGCCCTCGAACACCTCGCGCAGCTGCTCGGGCAGCGAGCGCAAGCAGCCCGAGCTCCTCCTCGGACAGCGACACCACCAACGTGTCGTCCGGCCCCGGCCGGAACCGCTTCCAGCGCGCCATCACTCGGGTCGATTCCGTTGCGGCGTCCCGGCCATCGGCCACGCCTCCACTGCATCTCCACTACGACCGCCCCACTAGCTGGGGTGTTCCATCGTGGCCCACAGCCCGTGCGCGTGGAGGCGGGCGACGTCGGCCTCGCACTTCTCGACGGTGCCGTCGGACACCACCGCCTTGCCCTCCTCGTGCACCTGGCGCATCAGCCGCGTCGCCTTCTTGCGCGAGTAGCCGAACAACTTCTGGAACACGTACACGACGTAGTTCATGAGGTTGACCGGATCGTTCCAGACGATCACGATCCACGGCTTGTCGGTGACGGTCTGCTCGTCGACCCAGGGCTCCTGGACCTCGACCGGCGCGGTCACGGGAGCATGCTCACGTGCCCGCCGGCCGCAGCTCCTCCGCGATGCGGCTGAGCAGGCCGTTGACGAACCGCCCGGAGTCCTTCGTGGAGTACTGCTTGGCGAGCTCGACGGCCTCGCTGATCACGACCGCGCTCGGGATCTCCGGCTCCCACCCGAGCTCGTACGCCGCGAGCCGCAACACCGCGCGGTCGACCGCGGGCATGCGTTCCAGCGCCCAGTGCTCGGAGAACTTGCGGAGCAGCGCGTCGACGTCGGCGTGGTGCTCCTCGACCCCGCGCACGAACTGCTCGGCGTACGCGTCGGGCGGCGCCGGTTGCTGATCGATCAGCGTGTCGACGCCGAGATCGCGCACCTCGAGCTCGTAACACAGACCGAGGGCCCGCTCCCGAGCTTCGCGGCGGCTTCCCGTGGCTGCCATCGGCGGTCAGGCGCGCGCCAGGTATTCCCCGGTGCGGGTGTCGACCTTGATCTTCTCGCCGGGTTCGACGAACAACGGCACCTGCACCACGAGGCCGGTCTCGAGCGTCGCCGGCTTGCGGGCGCCCGACACGCGGTCGCCCTGCACGCCCGGCTCGGTCTCGGTGACGGTGAGCTCGACCGCGGCGGGGAGCTCGGCGCTGACGACGTCGCCGTTGTACATGTGCAGGACGGCGGAGTCGCCTTCCTTCAGGTACTCGACGGTGCTGCCGAGCTTCGACGGTCTCGACGTTGAGCTGGTCGTAGGACTCGGTGTCCATGAAGACGAGCGCGCTGCCCTCGCGGTAGAGGTACTGCATCTCGCGCTTGTCGATGACCGCGAGCGGCACCTTCTCGTCGGCGCGGAAGGTGCGTTCGAGCACCGCGCCACTGGCGACCTTCTTGAGCTTGGTGCGCACGAACGCGCCACCTTTGCCCGGCTTGACGTGCTGGAACTCGACGACGGTGACGAGACCCTCCGACGGCAGGTTCAACGCCATGCCGTTCTTGAAGTCGTTGGTGGAGATGCTCAAAGGACAGTGCTCTTGGGAACGCTGCTCACAGAATCAGTTCCTTCGGGAATTCGGTGAGGGGATCGGAGCCGTCGGGGGTGACGACCACCGTGTCCTCGATGCGCACGCCGCCCACACCGGGGAGATACACGCCGGGCTCGACCGTGACGACCGAACCGGGCTCCAACGTATCACGGGCGCTCGCGGCCACTCGGGGCTCCTCGTGGATCTCGAGGCCGACGCCGTGACCGGTGCCGTGCACGAACGAGTCGCCCCAGCCGGCCGCGACGATGACGTCGCGGCAGGCGCGGTCGACCGCCGCGCAGTCGGCGCCGGCGCGCACCGCCTCGCGTCCGGCCCACTGGCTCTCGCGCACCACGTCCCACACGCGCCGCGCCTCGGGCCCGGGGTCGCCGACGCTCACGGTGCGGGTCATGTCGGAGCAGTAGCCGTCGACGATGCACCCGAAGTCGATGACGACCAGCTCGCCGGCCTCGACCCGGCGCGTCGCTCGGGCGGGCATGCGGCTTGGCGCCGTTCGGACCGGCGGCGACGATCGGGTCGAAGCTGTTGCCGCTCGCGCCGCGGCGGCGCATCTCCACCTCGAGGTCGAGGGCGAAGTCACGCTCGGTCGGGCGGTCGGCGAGGGTGGGGAGCAACGCGCCGAGCGCGTCGTCGGCGATGGCGCAGGCGGCGCGGATGCGCGCGACCTCGGCGGGTTCCTTGACCCGCCGCACCCGCTCGACGAGACCGTCGGTGGGGACGAGCTCGTGACCGTCGAGCACGCGGGCGAAGTCGCGCTGCTGGGCCCAGGTGACGGAGTGCGCCTCCAGGCCGACGCGATGCGTCGGCGCGAGCGCGGCGGCGATCGCCTCGCGCTGCTGCGCGACGGTGGCGCCGATCTCGATCTGGGCGTCGACACCCGCAGCTGCGAGCTGCTCGCCCGCCTGCGTGCGGTAGCGGCCGTCGGAGGTGAACACCATCGCGTCGGCGGTGACGAGCAGCATCGCGGAGCTGCCGGTGAACCCGGTGAGATAGCGCACGTTCGGGAGGTGGGTGACGAGCAACGCGTCGATGCCGGCGTCGGCGAACCACGGCGCGGATCCGCGCGGCGCGGCGCGGCGACGTCCATCGCCGGGCAGCGTGTCGAGCGCGAGCGGGTCACGTCGCTCACGCGCCGGCCTCCGAGCTTGGCGATGGCGCCCTCGACCGCGAGGCGGTACCCGGCGGCGCCGAAGCCGGCCATGGTGGCCGTCATGTACGGCGAGATCACGGAGTCGTGGCGCCAGTGCTCACGCGCCTCCGGGTTGGAGATGTGCAGCTCCACCTTTACGCCCTCGAACGTCGCGAGCGCGTCGGCGAGCGCGAACGAGTAGTGCGTGAACGCGCCGGCGTTGATCACGATCGCCGCGCACCGGCCGCGCGCGCCGTGGATGGCGTCGACGAGATCGCCCTCGTGGTTCGACTGGACGTGCTCGAGGCCGTAGCCGTGCTCGGCCGCGGCCTTGGTGGCGAGGTCGACGAGGTCGGCGAGGGTGGTCGGTGCCGTAGATCTCGGGCTCGCGCTCGCCCAGCAGGTTCAGGTTCGGTCCCGAGAGGAGGAGGATGGTGTCGCTGCACGGCGTTCAGCCTCCCACACCGACCGCGGCGAACGCGACGTCGAGCGCGCGGGCGTCGGGATCGTGCACCGTCTCGAGCCCGAGCGGGCCCGGGCAGCACGAAGGTGAGTCCACCGATCGACTTCTTGTCGCGCCGCATCGACGCCAGGAGCGCGTCGGGATCGGCAGGACCGGGCACCGCGGTCGGCAGGTCGAGCGCGGCGACGACGTTGCGGTAGTGCGCGACGGCTTCGCCGTCGATGCGCTCGAGCGCGCCGGCGAGCGCACCGGCGAACACGAGGCCGACCGCGACCGCCTCACCGTGCAGCAGCTCGTAGCCGCCGACCGACTCGAGCGCGTGCGCCAGCGTGTGGCCGAGGTTCAGCGTGGCGCGCAGTCCCGGTGCGCTCCTGCGGATCGGCCGCGACGACGTGCGCCTTCATCGCGGCGCAGGCGGCCACGAGCTCGGTGAGCACGTCGGGATCACGGGCGACGATCGCCGACGCGTGCGTGTCGACGAGCGCGGCGACACGTGCGCCGTCGGGCATGAGCGCGTACTTCGCGACCTCGCCGAGGCCGGCGCGGTACTCGCGCGGCGGCAGGGTCGCGAGCGTGCCGACGTCGGCGTACACACCCAGAGGTTGGTGGAACGCGCCGACCAGGTTCTTGCCCTCGGGCAGGTTGACCGCGGTCTTGCCGCCGATCGCCGCGTCGACCTGCGCGAGCAACGTGGTGGGGGCCTGCACGACCGCGATCCCGCGGTAGTACACCGACGCCGCGAAGCCGGCGGTGTCGCCGACCACGCCGCCACCGAGGGCGACGATGGCGTCGTCGCGCAGGAGGCCCCACGCCGCCAGGCGCGAGCACAGGTCGTCGACGGTGGCGAGCGACTTGGCGTCTTCGCCCTCACCGATGAGGAAGAGGTCGGTGGTCGACGCCGGCGCCCTGCAGCGCGGCGGTGAGGCCCGGCGCGTGGAAGTCGGCGACGCCGGGCTGGCTGACGACCGCGACGCGCCGTCGCCCGCCGAGCAGGCTCCCGGCGTCGCGCGAGCGCGCCGTTCCCGACGATCACGTCGTAGGGCGCGCCCTCGAGCGCGACGGTCACCCGTTCCACGCGTCGAACTCCTCGATCACGGCCGCGGCGACCTCGTCGACGGTGCGACCCTCGGTGTCGACCTGCACGTGCGCGGCGGCCTCGTAGGCGGGCTCGCGCTGCGCGCTCAGGCGCTCGAGCGTGGCCGCGGGAGGTGCAGCGCCCGCGAGCAACGGGCGCTGGCGTGGCCCGTGCCGGCACGACGCGCGACGCCGAGCACGGCAGGCGACGCGTCGAGCCACACGACGACGCCGGCGGCGCGGAACTGATCGACGATTGTCGGCGTCGAGCACCGTGCCGCCACCGCACGCGATGACGAGCGGCACCGGCGACGCGACGGCGTCGGCGATGGCGTCGCGTTCGAGCATGCGGAACTCCTGCTCGCCGTGCTCGGCGAAGATGTCGCCCACCCCCATGCGGGTGTTGGCCTCGACGAGCAGTCGTCGGTGTCGACGAACGGGCGGTCGAGGAGCTCGGCGCAGCGCTCCCCCACCGTGGTCTTGCCCGCGCCCATCAGGCCGACGAGCACGAGATGCTTCGTCGCGACGCTTCGGTGGCCACCGAGTTACCGCAGTGACGCGAGGTACGCGGCGTGGTTGCGCACGAGCTCCTCGAGCGAGTCGCCGCCGAACTTGCGGGTCGCTTCCTGCGCGAGCACGAGCGCGGTCATGGTCTCGGCGACCACGCCCGACGCGGGCACCGCGGTGACGTCGGTGCGCTCCTGAACGAGACCGTCGCTTCCTTGGTGGTGGTGTCGACGGTCTTGAGCACCGGACGGTTGAGCGTGGCGAGCGGCTTCATCGCGACCCGGGCGACGAGCAGGCCACCGGTGGTCATGCCGCCCTCGGTGCCACCGGCGCGGGTGGAACCTCGGGTGTACTCGCCGGCGTCGGCATCCCAGAGGATCTCGTCGTGGGCGTCGCTGCCGCGCAGTCCCGCGACCTCGAAGCCGTCACCGATCTCGACGCCCTTCATGGCCTGGATGCTCATGAGCGCCTGCGCGAGCAGGCCGTCGAGCTTGCGGTCCCAGTGGACGTGCGAGCCGAGCCCGGGCGGCACCCCGTAGGCGAGTACCTCGACCACCCCACCGAGCGAGTCGCCGACCTTCGCCGCGGCCTCGACCTCGCGCGATCATCATCGCCTCGGCGGCGGGATCGAAGCAGCGCACCGGCGAGTCGTCGACCGCGGGGAGATCGGCGGGCGTGGGGCGGCGATCGGACGCGGCGCGGGCCGCGCCCATCTGGATCACGTGGCTGATGACCTCGGTGCCGATCTCGGCGAGAAGGAGCTTGGCGAGGGTGCCGGCGGCGACGCGGGCGGCGGTCTCCCGGGCGCTGGCGCGCTCGAGCACGTTGCGGGCGTCGTCGAAGCCGTACTTCTGCATGCCGACGAGGTCGGCGTGACCGGGCCGGGGCTGGTGCAGCGGTTTCTCGGTGGCGCCCGGGGCGGGAGACATCTCCTCCTGCCACTTCGGCCACTCGGTGTTGTGGATCACGATCGCGACCGGGCGACCCGAGGGTGACGCCGTGGCGGACGCCGCCGAGCAGCTCGACGTCGTCGCGCTCGAAGCGCATGCGCGGGCCGCGGCCGAAGCCGAGGCGGCGCCGGGCGAGCTCGTCGCCGATCTGCTCGACGGTGACGGACAGGCCCGCGGGGAGACCTTCGACGACCACCGTCAGCGCAGGGCCGTGGGACTCACCGGCGGTCAGGTAACGCAACACGCGGACAACCTCCGAAGGGGACGGTCCAGGATACCGGCGGGCCCGCAGCCGGTTCCGCTCATTCGCCCTTCGTCGGGAAGGGGCGTCAGCTCCCGCGGTACCAGTCGAGGATCGGCATCCCCACCAGCAGCGCCGTGATCGTGCCGGCGGCGAGGAACGGGCCGAACGGCACGGCCTGGCTCTTGCCGCGCACCCGGGTGGCGATGAGGATGATCCCGATCACCGCGCCGTAGAGGAACCCGAGGAACAGCCCGAGGATCATCTCACCCCAGCCGATGCACCCGAGCGCGAGGCCGAGGGTGAACGACAGCTTCACGTCGCCGAAGCCCATGCTGCGCGGCGAGATGAGGTGGAGCACGAAGAACACGGCGAACGCGACCACCCCGGCGAGCACGGCGCGGCCGATGGCATCGGTGTCGCCGTCGGCGAGCAGACCGAGTGGGAGCAGCACCAGCATCGCGACGGTCAGCGGGTACACGATGCGGTTCGGCAGCAGATACGTCTCGAGGTCGATGGCGGCGAGCGCGACGAGGGCCGCGGTGAGCACGAGGTAGCGCGACCAGCGTCCACGAATCGTCGAAGCGCGCCGCCATCCCGCCGAACAACGCGGCGTTGACCAACGCGACGATGACGCGCCGGCCCCGGGGCGGCGGGGGCTCGTCGGGCCCCGGCGGACCGAACACGGGTTGCTTCAAGGGGACGCGGGTGATCACCGGGTCGAGCAACCAGCCGATCACGAGGCCCAACAGGGCGCACCCGACGACGAGGGCGACGGTCATGCGCGCGGTCTCTGATCGAAGTGGCCTCGAGCGAAGTGGCCTGGGCGGCGGCGGTACGCATGACCGCGACCGGCGCGTCGAACCCGGTCCAGCGCTCGAACGCGAGCGTGGCCTGGTGCACGAGCATGCCGAGTCCGTTGGCGGCGTGGATACCGCGGGCGCGGGCGGCGGCGAGGAACGGGGTTTCCATAGGGTGGTACACGGTGTCGACCACCAATTGGCCCGGGTTGAGACGTTCCACCGGGACCGGTCCGGGTTCGCCCTGCATCCCCAGGGGCGTGGCGTTGACGACGAGCGCGAACACGCCCGGGTCGATGTCGGCCAGGCTCGCGCCGTGACCACCGGGCACGAGGCCGGCCGCGGTGTCGGCGGCGTCGCGCCGACGGGCGGCGACGGTCACCCGGGCCCCGGCGCCGCCGAGCGCGAGCACGATGGCCCGGGCCGCGCCGCCGGCGCCGGCCACGAGCACGTCGGTCCCCGCGGGGTCGAAGCCCTCGTCGCGCACCGAGCGGAGGAAGCCCTCGCCGTCGGTCGACGATCCCGCGAGCCGGCCGTCGTCGAGCACGGTCACCACGTTCACCGCGCCGAGGGCGCTGGCGTCGGCGGTGAGCTCGTCGCACGCCCACGCAGCGTCGGCCTTGTGCGGCATCGTGACGGTGAGACCGGCGAGGCCGAGCGCACCGGCCGCCTTCACCGCCTCGCCACCGCGCCCGCGCGGCACCGGGAACGCGACGTAGACCCAGTTCGAGCCCGGCTTCCCGGTACGCGGCGTTGAGGATGGCGGGCGAACGCGAATGCGCGACGGGATCACCGATGAGCCCGGTGATCCTGGTCTCGCCGTTGAGCGTCATTCCCCGCGCACTCCATGAGCCCGGATGTTCGCCTCGTGCTCCGCCAACGTCGTTGGCGAAGTACGTGACCCCATCCTTGCCGGTCACGTAGAAGAGATAGGGGACACTCGCCGGAGCGAGCGCGGCGCGCAGCGACTGCTCGGTGACGGTCATGATCGGCGTGGGCGGCAGACCGTCGATCCTGTAGGTGTTGTAGGGCGAATCGATCTGCTTGTCGGCGTTGCTCGGCACCGGCGGGCAGCCGCCCTTGGCGTAGCAGAGGGTGGCGTCGATCTGCAGCGGCATGTCTGTTGCTTCAGGCGGTTCGTGATCACCGCCGCGACCTTGGGGGCGTCGGCGGCGGTGCCCGCCTCCGCCTGCACCAGCGACGCGACGACGACGCTCTGCTGCGCGGTGAGCCCGGTCGCCGCGGGGTTCCCGAGGTTCACCGCGTCGGCGTGCTTGTCGAACTCCGACACGATGGTCTGCAGGATCTGCGCGTCGGTGCGACCCTCGACGAAGTACGTGTCGGGCCAGGTGAACCCCTCGACCGACTGCTGGTCACCCTGGTACTTCGAACGGATCTGGCCCGACTGGGCGACGGCGAGGAACGCGGCCCGGTCGTGGCCGGGGAGCGCGCCGACGCGGTCGGCGATCTGCTCGAGCCGCAGGCCGGGTGGCAGCGCGAGCACCGTGTGGTCCGTGTTCGCCGCCGCGGTCGACGGCCCACTCGCGAGTGCGTCCGACGCGTCGGAGACGCCCATGCTCTCGCGCAGTGTGTACGTCCCGGCCTGGAACGACCCACCGCCCGATACCTTCTCCCAGATCTGGAACGCGAGCGACGAGCCGATCACGCCCTGGGCCTGCAGCGCGTCGCCCGCCTCCTTGGTCCCCCAACCGGGCTCGATCTTCACGCTCACCGTCGCGCCCTGCCCCCCCGGCGGGTGCAACTGCCAGTAGAACCAGCCGCCGACGAGCACGAACGGCAGCACCAGGATCGCGATGATCGCCACGCCCGCCCGGGTCCGACGGCGCCGGCGACGGCGCCCGCGCTCCGCGATCCTCGTCGGAGCCCGGGAGCCATCCCCGGTGTCCCCGCGCCGTCGGACCGATTCGGTCGCAGATTCGGCGGAATCGGCGCGTGGCGGCGATTCGGACACAGAGTCGGCGGAATCGGCGCGTGGCGGCGATTCGGTCGCAGATTCGGATGCAGATTCGGTACGTGGCGGCGCAGATTCCGCGGCAGATTCGGTCCGACGCGGTGGCTGGGGAGGCCAGGGATCGTCGGGGCCGCCACCCTCGGTGTCGGTCACCCGGGGCGGCCGGGCGTCGAGCCAGGACTGCAGGATCACCGCCGCGGCGGAGGCGTCGATGTCGTCGCGCTGGGCGGCGCGCCGCTTGCCCCGCCGGGGGTTGGCGTCTCGGAGGTTGCGCTGGGCGATCATCGTGGTGAACCGCTCATCGTAGGTGTCGACCTCGACGCCCTCGACTTGGGCCAGGTCGCGCAACGCCTCGATCTCGGCGAGCGCCGACCGGGCGGCCGGGCCGAGCTGGCCGTCGAGCGAACGCGGCAGCCCGACCACGATGCACGCCGCGCCGACCTCCTTCGCCGCCTCGACGATGGCACGGTGGTCGTCGTCGACCGACGCCGCCCGGTCCAGGGTCGAATGCGGGCTGGCCAACACCCGCGATGGATCGCTGGCGGCGAGGCCGATGCGGCGGGACCCGAGGTCGACGCCGAGGACGCGGCTCACCCGGTGGCGGCGCGCGTGCTTTCGGCGCGCCGACGTTTCGGCACGAACTGCCGTGTCGAGGAGCGTCAGCGCGTCGTCGACCGCGCCGACCTTCGGGCCGCCACCCTGCACGACGTCGGCGTGCTTGGCCGTGCCGCCACCCAGCACCTTCGCCGCGTCGCGGGCGATCTCGGCCGCCGAGGCACCGGACTCCACGCGGTCCTTGCTCACCGCGACCGAGAGCCCGGCCTTGTCGCCGTCGGCGTCGAGTCCGACGATCGCGACGATCCCGGAACCCAGCGCGTCGCGGGTCGCGATCGCGAGCGTGCGCAGCTCGGCGGGATCCAGCCCGTCGCGCCGCACCACGACGACGCCGTCGTCGGCCGCAGCCGCGAGCGTGGCCGCTTCCGCGCCCGCCTGCTTCGAACGTTCGGCGCCGAGCTCGTCCTGCAGCTGCTTGACCTGGTCGAGCAGCTTGCCCACGCGGTCGCCGAGCTCACCCGGCGTGACCCGCAGGGTGTCGGCGAGCTCGCGCGAGCTGCACCTCTTCGTCGTGGATGCGCTCGAGCGCGCCCGTGCCGGTGACCGCCTCGATGCGCCGCAGGTTGGCGCCGATCGAGCCTTCGCTCACGATCTTGATCGGGCCGATGAAGCCGAGCGCGTGCACGTGCGTGCCGCCGCACAGCTCGATCGAGTGTTCCCCCGCCTCGAGGACGCGCACGAGGTCGCCGTACTTGTCGCCGAAGAACGCGATCGCGCCGAGCGACTCCGCGTGCTCCTTGGTGGTCTCGTAGTGGCGCACCGGCGCGTCGCCGATGATCTCGGCATTGGCCAGCGCCTCGATGCGGTCGAGCTGCTCGCGGGTGAGCGCCTCGTGGTGGCTGAAGTCGAAGCGCAGCCGGTCGGGCCCGACGAAGGAGCCCGCCTGCTTCACGTGCTGGCCCAGCACCTCGCGCAACGCCCAGTGGAGGATGTGGGTGGCGGTGTGGTTGCGGCGGATGGCGTCACGGCGGGGACCGTCGATGCGGGCGACGGCCTCGTCACCCTCCTCGACCGTGCCGTCCTCGACGACGCCGCGGTGCAGCACCAAGCCGGGCAGGCCGTACTGCGTGTCGTCGACCCGGACGCGCCCGCCACCCGACGTCTCGATGACCCCGGTGTCGCCCACCTGGCCACCGGACTCCGCGTAGAACGGGGTGCGGTCGAGCACGACGGCCACTTGCGTGCCGGGGCCCGCCCGCGCCAGGCGGTCGCGACCGCCGACCAGCGCGCGCACCTTGGCGCCCATGGTCTCGTACTCCTGGCGACCGGTGAAGTCGGTCGGGCCGAGCTCGTCGGCCAGTTCGCGGTAGAGCTCGAGCGGCGCGCCCTCACCCTTGCCGCCCGCGGCCTTGTGCGCGTCCTTGGCGCGCGTGCGCTGCTCCTGCATGCGCGCGTGGAAGCCGTCGACGTCGACGTCGCGGCCGCGCTCCCCCGCGATCTCGCGCGTGAGGTCGATCGGGAACCCGAGCGTGTCGTGCAGGAAGAAGGCGTCGTCGCCGGTCACGTCGCCGCGCCCGAGCACGCCGTCGAGCAGATCGAGACCGCGCGCGAGCGTCTGACGGAAGCGCTCCTCCTCGCGATTGACGACGCTCAGCACCAGCTCGTGCTGCTTCACGATCTCCGGGTACGCGCCGCCCATCACCGCCACCGTCGCATCGACGAGCGCGGGCGTGACCAGCTGCTCGGCACCGAGGAGGAACGCGTGACGCACCGCGCGCCGGATGATGCGCCGCAGCACGTAGCCGCGCTCCTCGTTCGACGGCACGACGCCGTCGGCCACCAGGAACGTCATCGTGCGACCGTGCTCGGCGAGGATGCGCAGCGACACGTCGCGCGCCGAACCCGGGAAGGTGTCGTAGTCGACCCCGGTGACCTGCTCGGCCGCCGCGATCAGCGGGCGGAAGACGTCGATGTCCCACGACCGACGCCGCGTCCTGCAGGACCGCGAGGTTGCGCTCGAGCCCGGCGCCGGTGTCGACGCTCGGCGCCGGCAGCGGCACCAGCTCGCCGTCGGGCTTGGCGTCGAACTGCATGAACACCAGGTTCCAGATCTCGACGTAGCGGTCCTCGTTCGCCGGCGGGGCCGGTCGCCGGGCCGTGGCTCGGCGCCCAGATCCCAGAAGATCTCGGAGCTCGGGCCGCACGGACCGGTGTCGGCCATGCGCCAGAAGTTGTCGTCGCCCAGGCGCTGGATCCGCTCGGCGGGGAGGCCGACGACGTCACGCCAGATCTGCGGCGGCTTCGTCGTCGGTGGTGTGGACGGTGACCCAGAGGCGGTCGGGGTCGAGGCCGAGGACGTCGGTGTAGAGCTCCCAGGCCCACTCGATCGCGTCGGTCTTGAAGTAGTCGCCGAAGCTGAAGTTGCCGAGCATCTCGAAGAACGTGAAGTGACGGTTCGTGCGCCCGACGTCGTCGAGGTCGTTGTGCTTACCGCCCGCCCGCACGCACTTCTGGATCGACGTGGCGCGCCGGTACGGCGGCGTCTCGTCGCCGACGAAGTACGGCTTGAACGGCACCATCCCCGCGTTCGTGAACAACAGCGTGTCGTCGTGCGGGATCAGGCTCGACGACGCGACCGGCGTGTGGCCGCGTTGCGCGAAGAAACTCGAGGAACGCGGCTCGCAACTCGTCGGCGGTGCGCGGCGGGGACACGGGACAAATCGTATCTGCTGGTCACCCGTCCTTTTCCGGGGTCCGATCCGTGTCGACGCTCTGCAGCTTCGGCCGCGTCGCCCGCAGCTCGTCCTCGCGTGCCCGGGCTGCCTGCTTGCCGTCGTCGAGGCGGTCGTGACCTGCACGCGGAGGTTGGTGGCCTTGTCGGTGATGGTGGTCGTGACGCGGTCGACGAGGGCGGGGGGCTTGTAGCGGTCGAATCGCTGGCGGGCCTTGCGGGCCGCGACGACGGTGGTGCCGACGCCGAGGGTGAAGCCGACACCGAGCCACGTGGCGCGCTTGAACATCAGGAGGCCTTCCGTCCGTCGCGCTTGGTCGGCTTCGCGGGCTTGTCGCCCTTGAGGCGTTGCACGGCACGGCGGGTGCCGGTGCCGACCGCGAGCGCCTTGACCACCGGGTTGGTGAAGGTGCGGTAGGCGAGATCGGAGGCGGCGTCGACCCGGTCGCCGACCCGCTCGGCACCGAGACGATGGCGTCGACCCGGTCGAGCTCGAAGTCGGCCGAGTGGACCGCGGCCCGCAGCTCCTGGAGCGCAGGCTCGGCCTCGGCCCGGAAGTCGCTGGCCGCCCGTCGGCAGGTCGGAGGCGGCGCGGTCGAGGCGCACGATCATCACCACGAGCACGACCAGCAGCACCAGGCACAGCTGCGCCGCGAACACGGCTGCCCACTCGCTCCCGCTCACTGGCTCTCACTCCCGGTTCCCGTCCTCTCCGGTCGACGTCACCGCCGCGTCCGGTCGGCTGCCAGTACCGGTCGCACGCGGTCGTCGGGACGGTACTGCTGGTGCACCCATCCGTCGGGCTCGTCGTGCGGGTACACGTACCCGTCGCCGTGCCCGAGCTTCGCGGCGCCAGGGTAATGGGAGTCCCGCAGATGCGGAGGGACCGCCCCGGCCGGCTGGTCGCGCACGTCCTGCATCGCGGCACCGAGCGCGGTCGTGACCGAGTTCGACTTGGGCGCGTTGGCCAGGTACGTGACCGCGTGCGCGAGGTTCAGCTGCGCCTCGGGCATGCCGACGAACTCGACCGCCCGCGCCGCGGCGTCGGCGACGACGAGGCCGTTCGGCTCGGCCATGCCGACGTCCTCCGAGGCCAGGATCACCAGCCGGCGCGCGATCAGGCGCGGATCCTCGCCCGCGGTCAGCATGCGCGCCAGCCAGTAGAGGCCGGCGTCGACGTCGGACCCGCGGATGCTCTTGATGAACGCCGACAGCACGTCGTAGTGCTCGTCGTCGCCGTAGCGCAGCGCCCGGAGCGCGAGCGCGGCCTCGGTGTCGGCGAGCGTGATCGACGTGCGACCCGACTCGGCCGCGAGCGCGGCCGCGACCTCGAGCGACGTCGAGCGCGTGACGGGCGTCGCCCTCGGCGCGGTCGGCGAGGTGACCGAGCGCGTCGTCGTCGATGTCGAGGTGCTCGTCGCCCAGGCCGCGTGACTCGTCGGTCGAGCGCGCGCAGCAGGAGCGACGCGCAGGTCGTCGACGCTCAACGACTCGAGCCGGAAGAGCGTGGAGCGCGAGAGCAGCGGGCCGGTGAGCGAGAAGAACGGGTTCTCGGTGGTGGCGCCGATGAGGACGAGGAGCCCTTCCTCGACGTGCGGGAGCAGGGCGTCCTGCTGCGTGCGATTGAACCGGTGCACCTCGTCGAGGAACAGGATGGTGCCGCGGCCCTGTTCGCCGATGCGGGCGCGGGCCCGCTCCGCCACCTCGCGCACGTCCTTCACGCCGGCGGTGACCGCCGACAACGGCTCGAACGCCTTGCTGGTCGCGCCGGCGACCAGACGGGCGATGGTGGTCTTGCCGGTACCGGGTGGGCCCCACAGGACCACCGACGAGAGGCGATCGGCTTCGATCAGCACCCGGAGCGGGCGGCCGGGCCCGAGCAGCTGCTCCTGCCCGAACACCTCGTCGAGACGTGCGCGGCCGGAGGCGCGCCGCGAGGGGGCGCGGCGTTCGAGCCGTTCGGTGACCGCGGCACTGAAGAGGTCGTCGGCCACCGGTCCGATGCTAGGACCGCGTCCCCGAGCGGCGCATCGCACGACGCGTGCCGCAACGGTCACCGCGCTGGGTGAGATTTCTTCAACGGGGTGTCAACCTTCCGAGCACCCCGGGCGTATTCTTCCCGTGGCAGTGACACTGGAAGCTGAACGACCCCGCGTCGGGCGCGCCGGCCGATTCAACCGGCGCGTCGAGCGCATGGACGAGCCGGACGCCACGTCCGTCACGTCGATCACGATCGACCTGCCGTTCGAAGAGGCCTTCGACGACCTCTACACCCGTGCCTACGGGGTCGCCTACCAGCTGCTGGGACGCCGCAGTGAGGCGGAAGACGTGGCCCAGGAGACTCTGGCCCGTGCCTTCGTCCGGTGGCGGAAGATCCGTTCCTACGCCGAGGCGTGGGTCGTACGGGTCGCCGGCAACCTGGCGATCGACGCCTGGCGGCGTCTCCGCCGGGTCGACACCGATGCCGCCACCGAGCGTCGCGGCGCAACAGCGCCCGGCCCCAACGAGCAGCGCATCGACCTCCACCGGGCGCTCGACACCCTGTCGCGCCGCCAGCGTGAGGTCATCGTCCTGCGCTTCCTCGCCGACCTCCCCGAGGCCGACGTGGCGAAGGCGCTGGGCTGCTCGGTGGGCTCGGTGAAGCAGCACGCCAGCCGCGGACTCGCCACCCTCAGGACCACGATGGCGCGTCGACGACGCCGCGGACACCCAGGAGCCATGATGCCGAGCCTCACCGATTCCGACCTGCGCGATCCGTCGCCCCCCGTCCCGGGTGCCGCCGAACGCGCCGCCGTCGCCACCCGCGCCCACCAGTTGGGCCGCAAGCGCAGGATGATGCAGGGCGCGGGCGCGCTCGGCGTGGTCGCCGCCGTTGCCGTGGGCGTGGCCGCGCTCACGGCCGGCGGCACCTCCGGGTCCGGCAGCGGTCGCATCGTGGCGGCCGGCTCGCCCGACACCACCGCCGCGGCTGTCGCCACCACGGTGCCCGCACCGGCGACGGTGCCGACGCCAACCGCCGCTCCCGCCGCGCCGATCGTCAGCGAGCCAGCTGTCGCCGAGACCTCGGCCCCGGCCGTCGACACCTCGCGCCCCACCGGTGGTACCCGGCACGTTCAGCGTGTCGGGGACCGTGGCGAACGTCCCTGCCGGCGTCACGCTCACGCTCACGCTGAGCGGGAGCGGCGGCACCTTCAGCGCCGTCGCCGACAGCGCCGGCGACTTCTCGCTCAGCGGCGTGCCTGCCGGCGAGTACCAGGCCATGTACGAGTGGGTGGACTCGACCGGTACCGCCACGCAGGCCGGCAAGCTCGGTGCCGTCACCATCAGCGGCGACTCGAACGTGAGCTTCGACCTGCCGTAAGCCGCACCATCGAAACCTGGGGTCGGCCAACCCGAGCCCGACGGATCGCCCCGCCCCGCCGTAGCCGCCCCCGCCCTGCGCTACGGCTCCGGGCGGGGCGTTCGCGCTGCTCTTGGGTTTCGGGGAGCACCGAGAGGCCGAGCTCCCGGAGCTGGGCCGGGTCGATGCCGGTGGGCGCCCCGGTGAGCGGGTCGGCGCCCGACTGGGTCTTCGGGAAGGCGATGACCTCGCGGATGTTGTCCTCGCCGGCCAGGATGGCGGTGAGCCGGTCGATGCCGAAGGCGAAGCCGGCGTGCGGCGGCGCGCCGTAGCGGAACGCGTCGAGCAGGAACCCGAAGCGCGACTGCGCCTCCTCGTCGGAGATCCCGAGCAGGGTGAAGATCTGCCGCTGGACGTCGGGACGGTGGATCCGGACGCTGCCCGAGCCGAGCTCCCACCCGTTGAGCACGAGGTCGTAGGCCTGCGAGCGAACCCCGAGCAGGTCCTCGCCCTTCCCGTGGCGCGAGGATCTCCAGGTCGTCGGGGTGGGGCATCGTGAACGGGTGGTGCGCGGGGATCGGGCGGCCGTCGTCGTCGAGCGCCTCGAACAACGGGAAGTCGACCACCCACAGGAACTGGAGCCCGCCCTCGTGCACCGGGGGACGTCCCAGCTCGACGCGCAGGGTGCCGAGCACGTGGTCGACGAGCCGACGCGGCCCCGCGGCCACGAGCAGCAGGTCGCCGGGTTCGGCGCCGAGCGTGTCGACGATCCCGATCTGCTCGGCCTCCGACAGGAACTTCAGCACCTGGCACTCGAGCGCGCCGCCGTCGACCACCCGCATCCAGACGAGGCCGCCGGCGCCGAGCTGCTTGGCGCGGTCGACGAGCTTGTCGACCTGCGCGCGCGACATCCCGCCCTCGCCGGGCAACCGGAAGCCCTTCACGGTGTCGGCCTGGAAGGCGCGGAACTCGGTGGCCGCGAACACCTCGCCGAGGTCGGCCAGCTCGAGGCCGAACCGCACGTCGGGCTTGTCGGAGCCGTAACGCTCCTGGGCCTGATGCCACGTCATGCGCGACACCGGACCCGGCCGCGTCCCGGTCACGGTCTCGGCGGCGTCGAGCACGGCCTCGCCGATCACGCCCATCACGTCGTCGGCGTCGGCGAAGCTCATCTCGGCGTCGAGCTGCATGAACTCGAACTGCCGGTCGGCGCGCAGGTCTTCGTCGCGCAGGCACCGGGCGATCTGGTAGTAGCGGTCGAGGCCGCCGACCATCAACAGCTGCTTGAACAGCTGTGGGCTCTGCGGCAGCGCGTAGAACTCGCCCGGCGACAGGCGCGACGGCACGACGAAGTCGCGCGCGCCCTCGGGGGTCGACGCGATGAGCATCGGGGTCTCCACCTCGGTGAAGCCCTGCGCGTCGAGCGACCGGTGCAGCGCCGCGTTCACCTGCGCCCGCACGCGCAGGTTGCGCTGCAGGCGCGGGCGACGGAGGTCGACGTACCGGTGCCGGAGCCGCAGCATCTCGTCGGCGTCGATGCGGTCGTCGACCGGGAACGGTGGCGTGTCGGACTCGTTGAGCACCTCGAGGGCGGTCGCCGCGATCTCGACCTCGCCGGTCGGCAGCGTGTCGTTGACCGTGCCCTCGGGGCGGTGCCGGACGGTGCCCACCACCCGCACGACGTACTCGTTGCGCACGCGGTGCACGTCGACGCCGACCGGCTGGTCGGGGTCGACGACCACCTGCACGATGCCGGCGACGTCGCGCACGTCGAGGAACACGACGCCGCCGTGGTCGCGGCGGCCGTCGACCCACCCGCACACCACGACTTCCCGCTCGATGTCGGTGCTCCGGAGATCGCCGGCGCGATCGGTGCGCATCATCGCGTCTGTGTCCTCTGTCTCGCGTCGTTCCTGCGATCCAACCCGCGACGAGTTGACGCGGCACCTCGACCTGCTCGCCGGACTCGCATGTCCTTCACTCCCACCGCACCGCGCTCGGCCTCCTGCTTGCCGAGGATCACCGAGAAGCGGGCGCCCGACCGGTCGGCGGCCTTCATCTGCGCCTTGAACGACCGGTCACCGTAGGTGCGCTCGGCGCGCATGCCGTCCTCGCGGAGCTCGGTGACGAGGAGCGTGACCTCGGTGGGGTTCTCCATGAAGTCGACCACGAACACGTCGGCACCCGGCACGCTTCCGGGCACCACCGCCTTCGGCCGCGCACGCGATGAGGACCCGCTCGATGCCGATGCCGAACCCGATGCCCGGCGTGGGCTTGCCGCCCATCTGCTCGACCAGGCTGTCGTAGCGACCACCGCCGCCGATGCCGTTCTGGGCGGCATCGAGCGCCTGACTCGCAGAACTCGAACGTGGTGCTCGTGTAGTAGTCGAGCCCGCGCACGAGCCGCGGGTTGATCTCGTGCGCGATGCCGAGCCGGTCGAGCCCGTGCTGCACCGCCTCGAAGTGCGTCGCGCGCGTGATCGCCGAGGAACTCGGTGATCTGCGGCGCGTGCTCGATGACGTCCTGCCAGTCGGGGTCCTTGGAGTCGAGCACGCGCAGCGGGTTGGTGGCGACGCGCTCGCGGAACACGTCACCGAACCCGGCGCCGTGGGCGAGCAGGTGCTCGCGGAGCACCTCGACGTACGCGGCCCGGTCGGCTTCGTCGCCCATCGAATTGATGCTCAGCGTGAAGTCGCGCAGGCCGAGCGCGCGGTAGAAGCCGTGCGCCAAGCGCGATGACCTCGACGTCGAGCTGCGGGTCGTCGACTCCCAGCGCCTCGGCGCCCACCTGGAAGTGCTGGCGGAGGCGACCCTTCTGTGGGCGCTCGTAGCGGAAGTGCGGCGCGACGTACCAGACCTTCCACGGGACCACCGGGTTGTGCTGCGCGAACGCACGCGCCACGCCCGCGGTGCCCTCGGGCCGCAACGCGATGCGCCGGCCGCCCTTGTCCTCGAAGTCGTACATCTCCTTGCGGACGACGTCGGTGCTCCCGCCGACTCGTTCAAACACCTCGAGGTGCTCGAAGATCGGCGTGACGACGAGGTCGAACCCGTAGCGCCCGGCTCGACCGCGAACGCCCGACCAGGGCCGTCCAGTGCGCCGACTCCGGCGGCAGGACGTCGTGGGTGCCGACGGGCGCGCGGTAGCGCGCTGGGTCGTCGGTGGGTTCGGGCACCGTGGCATGGTACCGGCGACCTCACCAATCGGTCGGCCGGTAATCCTTCAGGAACTGCCCGTAGACGTGCTCGCCGGTGTTGCACCCCGAGATGATCGGATCGACGATGCGGGCGGCGCCGTCGACGATGTCGAGTGGCGGGTGGAACCGGTGCTCGGCGGTCTTGCGCTCGGCGATGTCGACGGGGTCCTCGTCGCTCACCCAGCCGGTGTCGACGCTGTTCATGTAGATGCCGTCGGCGTGGTACTCGGCCGCGCTGGTGCGCGTCATCATGTTGAGCGCGGCCTTCGCCATGTTCGTGTGCGGGTGCTTGGTGGTCTTGAACCGTCGGTAGAACTGCCCCTCGACGGCCGACACGTTCACCACGTGCTTGTCGCGCTCGGGCGTCCGCAGCATCAGTGGCTTGAGCCGAGCGTTCAGCACGAACGGCGCGACCGCGTTCACCAGCTGGGTCTCGAGGAGCTCGACGGTCGGCACCTCGGCCAGCATGAGCCGCCACGAGTTCCGGCCGCGCAGGTCGACCTGCTGCAGGTCCTGGTCGAGGCGGCCCTCGGGGAAGAGGTCGTGCTGCGGATGCGCCTCGCCGGGCAGCAGCGCGCGCTGCGAGAGGCTCGCGACGCCCCCGGCGCCGCCGGGTAGCTCGGGCGTACTCCCGCAGCAGCGCGCGCACGGGCGCGGGCATCTGCTCGAGCGACTCGGTCTCGACCGTCATCATGTGCCGGTAGAACGCGGGCGGGCGGCGCACCGTCTGGCACGCGTTGTTCACCACGAAGTCGAGCCGGTCGCGAGTGACGTCGAGGTGCCGGCAGAAGGCCTCGACGCTCGGCGTGTACCGCAGATCGAGGCCGAAGATCTCGAGCCGGTCGGACCAGTCGCCGAAGTCGGGCTCCCGGGCGTAGCGGAGCGCGGCGTCGCGGGGGAAGCGGGTGGTGACGATGAGCGTCGCTCCCGCGCGCAGGAGCTTGATGCCGGCCTGGTAGCCGATCTTCACCCGCCCGCCGGTGAGCAGCGCGACCCGACCGCGCAGGTCGGCCGATTCCGTGCGCTTGGCGTAGTTGAACTCGGCGCACGACGGGCAGAGCTGGTCGTAGAAGTGGTGGACGAGCGAGAACTGCTTCTTGCAGACGTAGCAGTGCTGCGGGTCGCGCAGCAGCCGGGCATCGTCGTCGTCCGCCAGCGTCGTCGGGCGCGAACCCCTCGGGCGGGAACACGTTGGGCGTGGTGAACACCGGCTTCGCCCGCAGCCGGCGGATGCCGGTCTCGGCGAGGACGTCGTCGTCGCGGCGGAGCTTCTCGGCGCGCCGCCGACGCTGACGGGCCTTCAGTCGCCGGCGGCGCTCCTCGACGTCGGGCGAGAACACGTCGCCCGCCGCGTTCACCAGCCGGATGCGTTCGGCCTCCGACATGGTCTCGAGGCGCGACGGATCCTCGGCGACCAACTCGAGGAGCTCGGTCGCCGCGCGTAACCGAGCCTGAAGGTCCTCGTCATCGGTCATGCGCAGAGGGACCGCTACTTCTCCACGCGAATGGTCGAATCCGCTCCGCCGTCCCGCGCTCCGAGCACGGCTCCGCTACTTCTCCACACAAATGGTCGAATCCGCTCCGCCGTCCCGCGCTCCGAGCACGGCTCCGCTACTTCTCCACGCAATGGTCGAATCCGCTCCGCCGTCCCGCGCTCCGAGCACGGCTCCGCTACTTCTCCACCTTGGCGTGGCCCGGGAGGACGCGGTACGCGGCGTAGACGCTGTCGACGCGCTTGACCGCCCAGAGGATCGACTCGAGGTGGTTGGGGTCGGCGAGCTCGAAGTCGAACCGGAACTTCGCCACCCGCTCGTTCGACGTCTGCGACGTGCACGACAGGATGTTCACGTGGTACTCGGAGAGCACCTGGGCGACGTCGCGCAGGAGCTTCGAGCGGTCGAGCGCCTCGACCTCGACCGACACCACGAACGTGGCCGGCTGGTCGTGGTCCCACTCGACCTCGATCACCCGCTCGGCGTGGTCCACCAGGCCGGCGGCGTTGGCGCAGTCGGTGCGGTGCACCGACACGCCGCGGCCGCGGGTGACGAAGCCCATGATCTCGTCGCCCGGCACCGGCGTGCAGCACCGCGACAGGCGCACCATGACGTCGTCGAGGCCCTCGACGTGCACGCCGGTCGCCCGTCGCTCGGAACGCCGCGCCCGCTCCGGCGGCCGCGCCATCGTGATCGGCAGCTGCTCGTCGCCGCTGCGCAGCTCCTTCTGCAGCCGCTGCACGACCGCCTTGGCCGACACGTGGTTCTCGCCGATGGCGGCGTGGAGCGCCTCGACGTCGGCGTAGTGCATGGCCACGGCGACGTCGTGCAGCGACGTCGACGACGCCAGCTTCTGGACCGGCAGGCCCTCCTTGCGGATCGCCTTGGCCAGCTCCTCGCGCCCGGTGTCGATGGCGTCGACCCGTCGCTCGCGCGAGAACCACTGCCGGATCTTGGTCTTCGCCTTCGGCGTGTGCACGAACTGCAGCCAGTCGCGGCTCGGGCCCGCGCCCTCGACCTTGCTGGTGAAGATCTCGACCGTGTCGCCCGACGCCAGCCCGGAGTCGAGCGGCACCAGGCGCCCGTTGACGCGCGCGCCGATGCAGCGGTGGCCGACGTCGGTGTGGATCGCGTAGGCGAAGTCGACCGGGCGTGGCGCCCGCGGCGAGCGTGATGACCTTGCCCTTGGGCGTGAAGACGAAGACCTCGTCGTACTCGAGGTCGATCTTCAGCGCCTCCATGAACTCGCCGGGGTCGGAGGTCTCCTGCTGCCAGTCGACCATCCGCTGCAGCCAGAGGAGGTCTTCGGCCGGCTCGCGCTCCTTGTAGCCCCAGTGCGCGGCGACCCCGAACTCGGCGCGCCGGTGCATCTCCTGCGTGCGGATCTGCACCTCGACCGCCTTGCCCGACGGCCCGACGACCGTCGTGTGCAACGACTGGTAGAGGTTGAACTTGGGCATCGCGATGTAGTCCTTGAACCGGCCCTGGACCGGCTTCCACATCGCGTGGATCGAACCGAGCGCGGCGTAGCAGTCCTTCACCGACTCGACGACGACGCGCACCCCGACGAGGTCCTGCACGTCGTCGAACTGCTTGCCGCGCGTGATCATCTTCTCGTAGATCGACCAGTAGTGCTTCGGGCGGCCGTTGACCTCGGCGTCGATGTGCAGCTCGTCGAGCCGCGCCCGCAGCTCGGTGAGCACCGTCGTGCAGGAACTCCTCCCGCTCGGGCGCCTGGGTGGCGACCATCTGCTCGATCTCGGCGTAGCGCAGCGGGTAGAGCACCGCGAACGACGTGTCCTCGAGCTGCCACTTCATGTCGGCGATGCCGAGCCGGTGCGCGAGCGGCGCGTAGATGTCGAGCGTCTCCTGCGCGATGCGCCGCTGCTTGAACTCGGGCAGCGACGCGATGGTGCGCATGTTGTGCAGACGGTCGGCGAGCTTGATGAGCAGGACCCGGATGTCCTTGGCCATCGCCACCAGCATCTTGCGCAGCGTCGCCGCCTGCTGCGCCTCCTTGGAGTCGAACTGGAGGCGGTCGAGCTTGGTGACGCCGTCGACGATGGTGGCGACGTCGGCGCCGAGCTCGCGCTCGATGTCGGCCGAGGTGACGGTGGTGTCTTCGACCGCGTCGTGGAGGAGCGCGGCCGCGATGGTGACGTCGTCGAGGCCGAGGTCGGCGAGGACCAGCGCGACGCCGACCGGGTGGGTGATGTAGGGCTCGCCCGAGCGGCGGACCTGCTCCCGGTGGGCGTCGCGGGCGATGTCGAAGGCGTGCTCGATCATCGTCGTGTCGGCGCGGCGGTGCCGCTCGAGGTAGGCGTTGACGAGCGGGGCGAGCTCGGCGTCGACGGTGTGCGGGCGCCGCCAGGGCAGCACGGAACGACGATCGGTGCGGACCTCGACGCGGGGACCGCTGCCGGACAGATCCGTCGTGCTCATCTGCACAACAACCGTACCGGCGCCGGGGTGTTCCCCGGGCCGTTGTCATGCGACGGGAATGCCGCGGAGCCGTGCGCGGAGCGTGGGACGGCGGAGCGGACTCGACCAGGGCAGCGGTCAGCGCCGCTTCCGGCCGCGCTGCTGGCGGCCCCTGGGGTTGGCGGTCCCGCGGCGACGGACTCGCGGCGGGCTGCGACGCAGCCGGCGCCGGTGTCGACCGACGGCGGTTCGACATCGTCGACCGGGGTCGACGTCCTCGCCGTCGACGGGCACGTCGGCCGGCGTTCCCGCCACCACGGGCGCGACCGGAGCGACGACCTTGGCCTTGGCGAGGTCGGTGGCGGCGCGCTCCCGCAGCGACCGGTACTTGGGCTCGCGCTCCTTGAGCCAGGCGAGGATGGGCGTGGCCACGAAGATCGACGAGTACGCACCGGTGAGCAGACCGACGAACAGCGCGAGCGCGAAGTCGCGCAGCGCCAGACCGCCGAACACGTAGGTGCCGACGAACAGCAGCGACGCGACCGGCAGCAGCGCCACGATCGACGTGTTGATCGAGCGCATCAGCACCTGGTTGAGCGACCGGTTGACCATCGAGGAGTAGGTGTCGCCGCGCACGGTGCCGAGACGCGCCTGGTTGTCCCTCACCTTGTCGAACACCACCACGGTGTCGTACAGCGAGAACCCGAGGATGGTCAGGAAGGCCACGACCGTCGCCGGCGTCACCTCGAACCCGGTGACCGCGTACACGCCGACGGTGATGATGATGTCGTGGACCACCGCGATGATCGCGGCGAGCGCCATGCGCCACTCGAAGCGGAACGTGAGGTACGCCGCGATCACGAAGAAGAACACGATCAGCGCGGTGAGCGCCTTGCTGCTCACCTTGTCGCCCCACGTCGGCCCGACGTTGGTGAGGCTGATCTGCGCGTCGGGGACGCCGCGTACTGGGCGAGCGCGGCCGTCACCTTGGCCTGCTCGGCGGCCTTCAGGTCCTTCGACTGCACCCGCACCGACTGGTCGCCGACGATGAGCACCTTGGCGTCGGACGAGACCGAGCGGGTCCAGGGCGTCGCGGACGTCGGACACCGACGCCGAGCCCTTCGCTGTTGGCCACGGTGAACTGCCACTGCGTGCCGCCCTCGAAGTCGATGCCGAGGTTGAGGCCGCTGATCGCGAAGGCGACGACCGAGATCAGGATGAGCGTGCCCGAGAGCACCGCCCAACGCCACGAGCGCTCGATGAACTGGAAGTGGGTGCGCTCGTGGTACAGGTCGGCCCACGTGTGCCGCTGCCGCTTGGCGGGGGCGGGTGCCGGCGCGGTGGCGGTGCTCACGTGGTGACCCCCGCGGGTGCGTCGAGGCCGGCGGCGATGCCGACGCCCTTCATCGCCACCAGGTGCGGGCGGCGGGCCATGAGCGAGACGAGCGGGTGCATGAAGAAGTAGGCGACGAACAGGTCGAGGATCGTGGAGATCCCGAGGAACAGCGCGAAGCCCCGCACCGAACCGATGGCGAGGACGAAGAGCACCGCCGCGCCGATGAGCGACACGAGGTCGGCGGCGAGGATGGTGCGGAACGAACGAGTGAACGAACGGTCGACGCACGAGCGCACCGACGCGCCGGCGCGCACTTCGTCCTTCATGCGCTCGAAGTAGACGATGTAGGAGTCGACGGTGATGCCGACCGACACGATGATGCCGGTGACCCCGGCGAGGCTGAGCACGATGGTGGCGTCGAAGCAAGTCGGGCAGGATCCACGCGATCAGCGTGTAGAGCGCCATCCCGCTGAGCACGATCCCGGCGATCACCACGAGCCCGAGCAGCCGGTAGAAGACGAGCATGTAGAGGGCGACGAGGGCGAGGCCGATGATGCCGGCGAGGATGCCCGCGTGCAGCTGGTCGTTGCCGAGCGTCGGCGACACGTTCTCGACGTTCACCTGCTTGAGCGTCACCGGCAGCGCCCCGAACTTGATGAGCTTGGCCAGATCGGTCGGCCTCGCCCTGGTTGAAGTTCCCCGAGATGATGCGCGGTGCCGCCGAACGACGTGAACGTGGTTGCTCTTGGGCAGGATCTCCGGGGCCGACTGCACCAGGCCGTCGAGCACGATCGCCACCTGCTTGGTGGAACTGCTGCTGGGCCAGGGCGTCCCACTTCGCTGCTGCCCTGGTCGGTGAGGTTCGACCTTGACCGTCCAGCCCGGTGCCGGGCTGGAACTCTGTCCTTGGCGGTGTCGACGTTGCCCTTGCCGGTGAGGCCGGCCTTGCCGAGGTAGTAGCGGGGCGCGGCCTTCCCGCCCGGCTTGTTGGGCAGCACGACGCACGCGTTGCGCAGGTCGTTGGCGCGGACGTCGTCGGGATCTTCGTGAGCGTGCTGACCTTGGTGTCGTCACACGACGCGATCGCCGCCTTCGCCTCGGCGTCGGTCGAGCGGTGGCGTGGTCGTGGTGGTCGTCGCGCCGGCGGCCGTGGTCGTGGTGGTCGTGGCCGCCTTCGTCTGCGCGGCATCCGACGGCACGTCGGCGATCACCGGGCGGAAGCGCAGCTCGGCGGTCTTCCCGACGAGCGCGATCGCCGTGTCGCGGTCCTTCACGCCCGGGGAGGTCGATCGACGATGTCGCTCCCCTGGCGGGTGATCTCGGGCTCGAGGGTGCCGAGGGAGTCGACCCGGTTCCGGATGATGTCGATGGCGACGTCGAGGTGTCGGAGCGGTACTTGCCGACCGGCGACAGCACGACCGACGTGCCGCCCTGGAGGTCGAGGCCGAGGGGCGGTTCCTTGTTGCCCGCGATCGTCACGAGGAAGGTCCCGACGATCAAGACCACCGTGACGACGAGGAGGATGACGTTCCTACGCACGGATCAGTCGTCGCCCGTGCCGTTGTCGGCGGGGCGCTCGTCGAGCTGCGCCGGTGCGTCGAGCGCGGGTTCGCGATCTGCGCGATCGCGTTGCGGGCGATCGAGACGACGACGCCCTCCGCCACCTCGAGCTCGATGCGGTCCTCGTCGATCTCGCGGATGGTGCCGAAGATCCCGCCGATGGTCACGACCTCGTCGCCGACCGCGAGCGTCTCGAGCAGCGCCCGGTGGGCAGTGGCGCGCCGCCGCTGCGGGAGGACGATCAGCAGGAAGAACGCCGCCGCGATGACGACGAAGTAGAGGATGATGACCATGAAGTCGTGGAGTTCCTGACGCTGGCATCGGGCGGGCCGGAGGGCACGGACCGGTCGCGGATGCTAGCGGCCGACTCACGGCAGGCGGGATCAGTGGCGGGCGTCGAAGATCGCCAGCCTCACGATCGTGGCCATCTCCGCGGCCTGCTTCTGCGTGGAGTTGCCGCTGATGACCGCGATGCCGTCGAACGAGGTGAATTTCGCATCGCTCGGCTGGATCTGGGGAGCGGAGACCACATGTCCCTGGACGGAGATCGCCACGTTCTGGTGGAACTGCGCCCGGGCCAGCGCATCCCAGGCCTTGGCGCCGGCCCGGGTCATGTCGACCTTGATCGTCCAGCCCTGGCCGGGGACGAACTCGGCCCGGGCGTTGCGAAGGCCCCGGCCGGTCAGCCCGGCGGGCCCGAGGTAGTACCGCTCCGCCCGCTTCCCGCCGTCGCGGTCCGGGAACACGACGCAGGCAGCGGGGTCGGCGGCGGCGGCGGTCGTGGTGGGGATCACGGTGAGCTGCGCCACGGCCGCGTCGTCGCACGCCGCGATCGCGGCCTTGGCTACGGCGACGTCGACGGGCACCGTGGTGGTCGGCGTGGCGGCGACGCTCGGGACGCGGTCGATCACGGGACGGAACTCCAGGTCGACGGGCGCCCGCGCCGCGCCGACCGGGGCCGCGCCGCCGAGCACGACGAGTGCGACCGCCAGCACGATCACTCCCCCACGCGGCACGGCAGGTCAGTCGTCGGCGGTGAAGAGGTTCGGTGGGAGGTGGGGCGCCGGGAGGTGGAGGTGCGCGTACGCACCGGGGGTGGCCACCCGCCCGCGGGGGGTCCGCTGGAGCATCCCCGCCTTCAGCAGGAACGGCTCGTAGACCTCTTCGACCGTCTCCGGCTCCTCCGCCACCGCGACCGCGAGCGTGTGCAGGCCGACGGGTTGCCCGCCGAACGTCTCGCACAGCGCCGAGAGGATGGCGCGGTCGACCTTGTCGAGCCCGAGCTCGTCGACCTCGAACAGCTCGAGCGCGACGCGCGAGTTCTCGGTGGTGACCGCGCCGTCGGCGCGCACCTCCGCGTAGTCGCGCACCCGCTTCAGCAGCCGGTTGGCGATGCGCGGCGTGCCGCGGGAACGCCGGGCGATCTCCTCCGCGCCGCCGTGCTCGAGCGGCACCCCGAGGATGCGCGCGGCGCGCTCGATGATGGCGACGAGGTCGGTCGGTGTCGTAGTAGTCGAGCCGGGCGATGAAGCCGAAGCGGTCGCGCAGCGGGCTGGTGATGAGACCGGTACGCGTCGTCGCGCCGATGAGGGTGAACCGGGGCAGGTCGAGCCGGATCGAGCGTGCCGCGGGACCCTTGCCGATCACGATGTCGAGCTGGAAGTCTTCCATGGCCGGGTACAGGACCTCCTCGACCGGCCGCGGCAGACGGTGGATCTCGTCGATGAAGAGCACGTCGCCGTCGTCGAGGTTGGTGAGGATGGCGGCGAGGTCGCCGGCGCGCTCGAGCGCGGGCCCGCTCGTGATCCGCAGGCTGACGTCCATCTCGGCGGCGACGATCCCCGACAACGTGGTCTTGCCCAGGCCCGGGGGGCCCGCGAACAGCAGATGGTCGGCGGCCTGGCCGCGACCGCGCGCGGCGCCGAGCAGGATCTCGAGGTGCTCCTTCAGCCGCGGTTGGCCGACGAACTCGTCGAGCCGGCGGGGCCGGAGCGTGACCTCCTCGGCCTCCTCCACCGGATCGGCCGACGCTCGCAACAGCTCTTCACGCATGGGTCACCGCCAGGAGCTTCAGCGCCTCGCGCAGCAGGTCTTCGACCGAGCCCTCCTCGGGGAGCTGCGCCACGACGTCGCGAACTTCGTCGGGCGCGTAGCCGAGACCGGAGAGCGCGGCCCGCACCTCGGTGCGCGGCGCGGGACCACCGCCCGTCTCGGTGATGTCGAGCTCCGGCACCTCGAGGCGCGTCTTCAGCTCGACGAGCAGCCGTTGCGCGGTGCGCTTGCCGACCCCGGGCACCATCGTGAGCGCGGCGAGGTCGTCTTCGAGCAGCGCGCGGCGCAGCGCGGAGGGCGAGTGCACCGAGAGCATCGCCAGCGCGAGCTTCGGGCCCGACGCCGGTGGTCGCGATGAGCGCCTCGAACGTGTCGCGCTCGTCGCGCGTCGGGAAGCCGTAGAGCACCATGGCGTCTTCGCGCACGTGCAGGTGCGTGAAGAGGAACGCGGCGTCGCCCGGGTGCAGCGCCGGCAGCGCACTCGCGGGCACGAACGCGCGGTACCCGACCCCACCGACCTCGACCAGGACCTCACCGGTGGCGGTGCGCTCGATGACGGTGCCGCGCACGGAGCCGATCACCGGGTGCCCTTCGCGGGGGCGGTGTCGCGGGCGACGGCGGCGGCGATGGCATCGGCGAGCCGTGACGACGGCGCGTTCCCGCCGTTTCGCCGTTCAGGCACGGAGCCGGCCCCGGCAGCCGCGAGCGGCGCACGCCACCAGTGGCACAACGCCAGTGCGAGCGCGTCGGCGGCGTCGGGCGGGTCGGGGACCTCGGCCAGCTGGAGGAGTCGGGTGACCATCGTCTGCACCTCGTACTTGCCCGCGTTGCCGTCGCCGGCGACCGCGAGCTTGACCTCGTTGGGGCTGTAGTGGGTGACCGGCACCCCGGCGCGTCCGGCCAGGGCGAGGGCGAGGCCGCTCGCCTGGCCGACCGACATCGCGGTGCGGGTGTTCACCTGGAACAGCACCCGCTCGACCGCCACCGCCACCGGCGGGAACTCGACGATCAGCGCGTCGAGCTCGCGCAGCAGCGTGGCCAGCCGGGTCGGGAGCTCGTCGGACGGCGGCGTACGGATCACGCCGTACGCGACGGCTTCGAAGCGGCCCGCGTCACGGCGCACCACGCCGTACCCGCAGCGCGACACGCCGGGGTCGATCCCCAGCACGAGCTGGGCGGAGCCGATCCCGGATCGAACACGGGTTCGATCCTAGAGGGGTCAGCTCTCGGTGTGGCGGACCGGTGCTTCCGGCGCTTGCGGCGCTTGAAGATCGAACGGATCGCGATGCATGACGACGAGCGCGGCCACGATCGGGGCGATCCGCTTGACCAACGAGCCACCCGGCCGCGTCCATCAGGTCGATCGGCGCGGCCTCCGGGGCTGTCGATCTTCCGCGGACCCTGCTCGCTGGCGCCTCCGTCCGTCGGCGCGGTGTCCGCGACCGCCGGACCGTCCGCCGCTTGCGGCGCGGGGCTCGCCGTGGGGCCTACCCGACAGGACGTCGTTCTTGAGGTTGTCGGCGAACTGGCCGAGCAGCTTGCTCGACACGTCGGCCATCACGCCGCGGCCGAACTGCGCCACCTTGCCGGTGATGTTGAGGTCGGTGTCGATGTTGACGCGTGGTGCTCGCGCCCTCGCCGCACCAACGTGGCCGTGACCGTCGCCGACGCGTTGCCCTGGCCGCGGGTGTCGCGGCCCTCGGCCTGGAGCACCACCTTGTGGTTGGCCTCGTCGGCCTCCTCGATCTTGGCCACGCCCTTGTACTGCGCGGTGATCGGGCCGACCTTGATCTTCACCGTGCCGCGGTACTCGTCGCCCTCGACCTCGGTGAGCTGCGCGCCGGGGAGGCACGGGGCGATGCGCTCGAGATCGAGGAGCACCTTCCACGCCTCGTCGACGGGCACGTCGACCTGGAAACTGTCTTCGATCTTCACTGGTCCTCCTGGTGCAGTCGCTCGAGATCCTCGAGGGTGTCGATGTCGGCTGCGCTCCCGGTGTCGGTGCAGTCGATCCAGTCGACGGTGCCGTCGCGCATGAGGGTTCGCGCCCCGGTGTCGCCGCGCAACTGCATGGCCTCGGGCCAGAGGCTACGCGCCAGCCACACCGGATTGCCCGGGCGACCGCCGTAGCGGGCGGCGCGGATGGGCGCGTCACCCCGCCCGGCGTCGAGCCGCGCGTACGCCGCCGCCCCCACCAGGGGCTGATCGGCCAGGCCCACGGCGACCGCGTCGACGTCGGGATCGGGGTCGAGCGTGGCGATCGCGGCCCGCAGGCTCGACGCGATCCCCTCGTCCCACTCGCGGGTTGTCGACGACCAGCACGTCGTCGCGCCGGCAGAGCGCGGCGCGGACCTCGGTCGCCGCGGTAGCCGACGACGACCACGACCGGGCGCCAGCCCGGAGGCGAGCGCGGTGTCGACCGCCCACGCGACGAGAGGGTCGCCCGCGCCACGTCGAGCAGCGGCTTCGACGCGTCGCCCCCGAGGCCGCGATCCCGCGACCGCGCGGCGAGGATCGCGACCGCGGTGCTCAACCGGAGCGGTCCGGACCGGCGCGCTCGGGGGTGATCCGCACGATGACGCGCTGGTCGCGCACCATGGCGGCGCGGTAGTCGTCCCAGTCGGGGTGCTCGCCCCGACGTCGAGCGGTAGTACTCGACCAGCGGCTCCATCGCGTCGGGCAGCGACACGACCTCGGCGGTGCCGTCGACCTGGATCCAGTCGCCGTAGAACCCGCTCGTGAGCACGCACAGCGACACGCGCGGATCGCGCCGCAGGTTCTTGGTCTTCAGCGCGGTCTCGCGCGTGCTGACCACGATGCTACCCGTCGGCGTCGACGCTGCACGCGACCGGCGACAGCTGCGGTGAGCCGTCGCGCCGGTAGGTGAGCATCACCGCCTCGTGCTGCTCCCGGACGAACGTCGAGCGCGTCGTCGATCTCCATCAGCGTACACCGACTGCAGCGACGTCTCGGGGATCGCTCAACGAGGGGTGCGTATCGCCCTTCGTGTTCCATGCAGCGAACCTACCTCCTTCAATGTCACACACTCGGCCGAGGCGGGGCGCACAGCCGCGCCAGAGCGGGCATCATTCTGTACGGGGAGCAGAGGGGGCATATGAGCATCGTGCGATCCGAGGGCCGGTCCCCGGCCCAGAGTCGCGCCGGATCGTTGACGGCCCGTACGACTTTGACGGTCGCGGTGCCTGGTACTGCTCAGTGCGTGCGCGAAACGACGCCGCGGATGACGACCGCGCCTCGTCCGTCGCGTACAGCTCGCCCGTGTACGGCTACTCGATCTCCCACCCACGCAGCTGGAGGGTCGTCGAGGCCGCGTCGGCCGCTTTCTGGAGGGGAGCCGCCCGCAACGTCCTCCGGCGCCACAGACATCCTCGGACGAGACGCCAGCGTTCGCGTGAGCACCATGGAACTGCCAGGCGTCATCATCGCCGCGCAACCCGTGACCAACGACGTGCACATCGCGAAGTCGGACTGCGACAATGACGGACACCGTCAAGTTCATGAAGAACTGCGAACCGCCGGACCGCAGCGAACACCTCGACATCGGAGGTGAGTCCGCGACGCTGCTGACGTATCGCAGACTGCCAACGGACCTCGGATACCTTCACCTGTGGGCGGGTGTTGTCCACGAAGGGCGCGGCTACCACATCGTCTGGTTCAACGACCCCGGCACTGAGGCAGCGGATCGAGCGACCTTCAGAAGGATGCTGTCGTCAATGTCGTTCGACGGATGACTTCCGGTCCGTCAACTGTCGAGGACGGTCGGAACGCCCGCCGTCGATACAGATCGGCCGATCTGTCCGCGCGGTCGCAGCAGAGGTGTGCCTTACAGCGTAGACCGACGCGAGCACGTCGTCGGGGATGTCGAAGTTGGCGTAGACGTTCTGCACGTCGTCGTGCTCCTCGAGCGCGTCGATCACCCGCAGCACCGACTTCGCCTTCCCCGCCTCGTCGAGCTCGACGCGTGGTGCTCGGCAGCATGGTGAGGTCGACGCTCGACACCGTCATGCCCGGCCTCCTCGAGCGCGGTGCGCACCACGTGCACGTCGGTCGGGCGCGGTGGTGACCTGCCAGGTGTCGCCGAGGTCGGCGATGTCCTCGGCACCGGCCTCGAGCGCGGCGAGCATGAGGTCGTCTTCGGTCGCCGCGTCGTGCGGCAGGATGACCACGCCCTTGCGCTCGAACTGCCACGCGACCGCGCCCGGCTCCGCCAGCGACCCACCGTTGCGGGTGAACACGTTCTTGATCTCGGCGCCGGTGCGGTTGCGGTTGTCGCTCAGCGTCTCCACGTAGACGGCGACGCCGTTGGTGGCGTAGCCCTCGTAGGTGATGTTCTCGTAGGTGACACCCTCGAGCTCACCGGTGCCGCGCTTGATCGCGCGCTCGATGTTGTCCTTCGGCATCGAGGCGTCGCGCGCCTTCTGGATCATCGTGCGGAGCGTGGGGTTGCCCTTCGATGTCACCGCCTCCGCTGCGCGCCGCCACCTCGATCTGACGTGCGAGCCGCGCGAACTGCTTGCCGCGGCGCGGCATCGGCCGCGCCCTTGGCGTGCTTGATCGAATGCCACTTGGAATGTCCGCTCATCGCTCCCACTCTCCGATCGAGGAACCGGTCGTGGAACCGGAGGTCACCCGACAACTCGGGATGGAAGCTGGCGACCCAGACCGGGCCCTGGCGGGCGAGGACGGGATGGCCGTCGTAGCGGGCGAGCACCTCGACGTCGGCGCCCGCGTGCTCGATGCGGGGCGCGCGGATGAACACGCCCGGAAAAGGTCCACCGGTGAGGTCGTCGACGTCGAGCGGCGCCTCGAACGAGTCGCGCTGGCGGCCGTAGGCGTTGCGGCGCACCGACGATGTCGATGGCCGCCGAACGACTGCTGATCGGGGCGGCCGTCGACGACGTCGCGTGCCAGCAGGATCATCCCCGCGCACGTGCCGAACACCGGCAGCCCGTCGGCGAGCAGCGTCGGCGACCGGCGCGCGCAGCGACGACGTGTCGAGCAGCTTGCTCATGGTCGTCGACTCGCCTCCGGGCAGGATCAGCGCGTCGAGCGCGCCGAGCTGCTCGGGCGTGCGCACGTCGACCGCCTCGACGCCGAGCGCGTCGAGCACCTCACGATGCTCGCGGAACGCTCCCTGCAGCGACAGCACGCCCGACCTTCATGGCCTGGAGGCCTCTTCATGCGTTACCAGCCGCGGTCGGCGAGCTTGACGTCGAGGGTGTCGATCTCCTCGCCGCGCATCGCCTCGCCGAGGCCCGCGCGACACCTTGGCGACGATGGTGGCGTCGGCGTAGTGCGTGGTGGCCTCGACGATCGCCTTCGCCATCGTCGGCGGGTCGGCGCTCTTGAAGATGCCGCTGCCCACGAACACGGCCTGCGCGCCGAGCTGCATCACCAGCGCGGCGTCGGCCGGCGTGGCGATGCCCCCGGCGCAGAACAACGGCACGGGCAGCTCGCCGCGCTCCCGCGACCTCCTGCACCAGCTCGACCGGCGCCCGCAGCTCCTTGGCCCAGCCGTAGCGCTCGGCGTCGTCGGCCACGGTGATCCGGCGGATGTCGCCGAGGATCGAGCGCAGGTGACGGACGGCCTCGACGATGTTGCCGGTGCCCGCCTCGCCCTTCGAGCGGATCAGGCACGCCCCCTCGGAGATGCGCCGCAGCGCCTCGCCCAGGTTGGTGGCGCCGCACACGAACGGGCACGGTGAAGCCCCACTTGTCGACGTGGTGCGCCTCGTCGGCCGGGGTGAGCACCTCGCTCTCGTCGATGTAGTCGACGCCGAGCGCCTCGAGCACCTGCGCCTCGCGCGAAGTGGCCGATCCGGCACTTCGCCATCACCGGGATGGTGACCGCGGCCTGGATGCCCTCGATCATCGCCGGGTCGCTCATGCGGGCGACGCCGCCGTCGCGCCGGATGTCGGCGGGGACCCGCTCGAGCGCCATCACCGCGACCGCGCCGGCGTCTTCGGCGATCTTGGCCTGCTCGGGCGTGACGACGTCCATGATGACGCCGCCGCGCAGCATCTCGGCGAGGCCCCGCTTGACCTCGGACGGTGCCGGTCCGGGCGGTTCCGCGTCGTGCGATCGGTCATGTCCCCAGCGTACCGCGCCTTCGCGAATCTGTGCGCTCCTACTTCTTCTTCTTGGCGGTCGTCGGCGGGGCCGTCGGTGACCGGCGGCGAGCGTGGTGGCGGGCGGCGGCGCGTCGATGAGGTCGACCACGCTCCCGGCCGGCAGCAGCTCGACCCAGGTGCGTCCGGGCCGCAGCGGGATGGTCGCCCCCGCGGCGTCGACGTAGCGCGCCGGCTGGGTCTTGTCGGGGCGCACCCATCGACCGGTGCCGCACCGTGCCGTCGGTGAAGATCCACACGTCGCCCTCGCCGACGGTCTGCGCCTCCGCCTCGCCGGCGTACGGCGTGAACTGCACCACCACGTTGGCCGGTGCGATCTGCGTACCGCCGACGACGGTCTGGGGCACCCCGTCGATCGACCGCTTCCAGGTACCGGTGGCGCCGTCCCACGTCCACGTCGGGTCGTACCCGGCCGCGAAGCCGACGTGGAACTCGAGGATGCCCCGCGCCGTCACGGGCGGCGGCGCCGTTGGCCAGGTACTCGAACAACGGCTTGGGCGGCACCGGCTCGCCACCGAGCGCGAACAGCTCGGGGCCGAGGCCGTAGAGGTTGTGGGGCGCGTCGCGGGGCGGCTGGCTCGGCTCGTTGCGCACCAGAGCGCCGGCCTCGTTCTCGTCGACCGTGTGCACCGGCGCGGCGTTGATGGCGTCGACGTTGACCGGCGCGCCGCCCGAGTAGGCGAAGATGCCGCCGAGGGGCCACACGATGTCGGGGTCCTCGGCGCGCACCGACCGCACCGGGCCGATGACCGCGGGCACGGTCGAGTTGAAGATCGCGACGAAGCGCGTGATGTTGCCTTCGACGACCTCTTCGTAGACGACGTCGGCCTGGTCGATGCCGGTCTGCGGCCGGCCGCGTCGGTGTTCTCGACCTTCACCGACAACGCGGGACGGGTGAGGCTCGCGCCCCCCGGGTCGGGCAGACCGGTGAGCGGCGCGGTCGGGATCGCGACGGTCGTGGTGGTCGGCGCGGCGGTGGTGGTGGTCTTCTTCGGCGTCGCCGCCTTGGAGTCACCGCCGCCGCACGCGGACGCGAACAGGGCCAAGCTCGCGACGACAGCCGCCGCCGCGAAGCGATCGGGAACGGACGCTTCACTACATCTCCTGCAACCGCTTGATGCGATCCTCGAGGGGCGGGTGGGTGTCGAACAGGTTGTTGAACTTCGAGCCCGGCTTCTCCTTGTCGGTCTCGAGCGGCTGCTCGATCCACATCTGGGCCGTGGCCTTGGTCGCGTTGTGCACGACCGCGTGGTCGTCGCGCAACTTTTCCAGAGCCGAGATCAGCCCGGGTGGATACCGGGTGAGCTGCACGCCGCTGGCGTCGGCGAGGTACTCGCGGTTGCGGCTCATCGCCATCTGCATGAGGTAGCCCGCGAACGGCGCCAACATGAGCACGGCCAGCGACGCGATGGCGATCACCGCACCGAGCGGACCGGAGTCGCCGCTGTTGTTGTCGCGGCGGTCGCTCATCCCGCCCCAGAACGCGAAGCGCAGGCCGATGTCGGAGATCAGCGCGATGGTGCCGACCGCGGTGACCGCGATCGTGGTGACGAGGATGTCGTAGTTCTTCACGTGCGAGAGCTCGTGGGCGATCACGCCCTCGAGCTCGACCCGGTTCATGACCTCGAGCAGACCGGTGGTGACCGCGAGCGCGGCGTGCTTCGGGTTGCGGCCGGTCGCGAACGCGTTCGGTGCGGGGTCGTCGACGACGTAGAGCCGCGGCTTGGGGAGCCCGGCCGCGATGCACAGGCCCTCGACCAGGTTGTGGTAGCGGCGGTACTCGGTCTCGTCGGCCGGCTTGGCCCGGCTGGCGGCGATGGCGATCTTGTCGGAGTTGAAGTACGAGCCCCAGGCGAGCGCCATCGCGATCACGAAGGCGATGATCACGCCGACCCAGCCGCCGCCGAACAGCAGCACGATCGCGGTCGCGGCCAACGTGATGATGACGACGAAGCCGAACAGCATCAGGAACGTGCGGCGCTTGTTGCGCGCGATCTGCTCGTTCACGGGAATCGACCTGTCTGGGGAGCGGCTCCGTCGCCGGTCCGCTCCGCGACCGGGAGCGGCGGGCGCCGATCAGCGCGGGACTAGAACTGGACCTGGGGCGTCTCCGTGTCTTCGGGAGCGGCGTCGAAGAACTCGCGCTTCTCGAAGTGGAACATGCCGGCCAGGAGCACCGTCGGGAACTTCTGGATCTGCGTGTTGTAGCTCAGCACCGCTGTCGTTGTAGTACTGCCGCGCGTAGGCGACCTTGTCTTCCGACGCGGTCAGCTCTTCCTGGAGGTTCAGGAAGTTCTGGTTGGCCTTGAGGTCGGGGTAGGCC
This sequence comes from uncultured Actinomycetes bacterium, assembly GCA_963725775.1. Taxonomy (GTDB): domain Bacteria; phylum Actinomycetota; class Acidimicrobiia; order IMCC26256; family DASPTH01; genus DASUAS01. Next base: position 2,000,560 of record CAVRZT010000001.1, on the reverse strand, counting down.
TCGGCCACCGCGAACAGGCTCTTCAACGCGCCGCTCAGCACGTTCTCGGCCTGCGCCTGGTCCTGGGGCGTCTGCGCGTTGATGGCGTTGGCCCGCGCGTCGGTGACGGCCTCGAACGTGCCCCGCTCGTGGGCGGCGTAGCCCTTGACCGTCTCGACCAGGTTCGGGATGAGGTCGTGACGGCGCTTGAGCTGCACGTCGATCTGCGACCAGGCGTTGTCGACCTGGTTCCGCCGCTTGACCAGCCCGTTGTATCCGAGCCAGAAGAACAGCAGGATCAGGACCACGACGACGGCGATGACGATCACTGCAACCATGCGGGTCACTCTACCGGCGGGCCCGCCGCGATCGGGGCTCAGCCCACGGGCGTGCGGGGCGCGGCCGTGGCCCGTTCGTACAGCGGGCAGGAACCGCTCGGCGAGGTGGGTCATCGAGAACTCGTCGGCCCGCGTCCGGCCCTCGGCGACCAGCTCGGCGCGGCGGGCCGGGTCGTCGAGCAGCGTGCGCAACGCCGCCCGTAAGGCGTCGGCGTCGCCCGGTGGCACGAGCAGCGCTTCGCGGTCGGCCCGCGAGACGGTCCGGTAGCCGTCGATGTCGGACGCCACCAGCGCGGTGCCCGGCGGCCATCGCCTCGAGCAGCACCACCCCGAACGACTCGCCGTCGAGCGCCGGGAAGCACGCGACGGTCGCGCCCCGCAGGCGGGCCTGCTTCTCGTCCTCGGTGACCCGCCCGAGCCACTCGACCCGGGGCACCCCGCGGCCGCGGAGCAGCTCCTGGTGCGGGCCGTCGCCCACGACCCAGAGGTCGGCGTCGCGTTCGAGGCCGACGAACGCGTCGAGCAGCACCGCGAGTCCCTTCCGGCGCTCGTGGCGGCCGACGAACACGATCGCCGGCGCCGGCGCCGGGGTGACCGGACCGTTGGCGAGGCCGGGGACGTCGACGCCGTTGGGCAGGATCTCGCAGTCGCCGCCGAAGGTCTGGGTGACCTGGCGACGGGCGTCCTCCGAGACCGCGGTGCGACACGGCCAGGCGACGCATCATCGGCCGCAGCCCGGGACGGAACGTCTCGTACCAGCCGTTGCTGCCCGGCGCGCGCGGAGTGGAAGGTGCCGACGGCCGGGAGCGTGGTGCCGACCAGCGCCGCGTGGTTGGGACCCGGCGAGAGCGGCTCGTGGAGGTGGAGCACGTCGGGCTGGAACGTGCGCAGCGCCTCGATCGTGCGGCGGGCCACGGCCCGACCGCTGGCGATGGGCGCGACCGAGCCGTTGCTCGGCACCCGCGTGCTCGGACCGACGGTCGTGATGCCGGGCTCGGGCGGCGGGCCGTCGCACGGGGCGACGATGCGGGCGTCGACGCCGAGCTCGCGGAGCGCGCGGGCGAGGCCCAGCACCTGGCCCTGCACCCCACCGAACAGCGTCAGCGAGTACGGGCACGACAGCATGACCCTCAGGCCGCGGTCGTGCGTCCCCACGTCGTGATCATCCCACCCCGGGGCGGGCGGCGGCAGGGTCGGAGCCCCGGTCGCTGGGCCAGTTGGGCTGCAGCAGGTGCCAGTGGGTCGGTGCGACCCGGATCAGGTCCTCGAAGCGGTGCGCGAGGTCCTGGGTGACGCGGGCCGACGTCGTCGCGGATGCGTCCCGACCCGCTCGGCCGGGATCGGCGGCAGGATCTGCGTCATGTGGCGCCCGTCGGTGCGGAAGTAGCACCCGGCCGGGACACAGCGGCGCGCCGCCGCGGAGCGCCAGCAGCGCCGGGCCCGCCGGGCAGCGTGGTGCGCTCGCCGAAGAACTCGACCGCGACCCCGTCGCCGGTGAGGTCGCGGTCGGAGAGCAGGCACACGACCTCGTTGTCGCGCACCGCGCGCGAGCACCTCGGTGCCGGCCGACGGCGAGAGCGGGATCACCCGCATCCCGAGGCGGGCGCGCGTCTCGACGAACCACTCGAACAGCTCGGGCGGCTCGACCGGTTCGGCGACCACGGTGACGGTGTACCCCTGGCAGCGCGAGCCACGCGCCGGCGAAGTCCCAGTTGCCGAGGTGCGGGAGCGCGAGCACGGCGCCGCGGCCCTCGGCCACCCCGGCCGCGACGTGTTCGATCCCGCACGCACTCGAAGTGCGTCGAGGATCCACTGCGGCTCGTACGACGGGAGCCGGAACAGCTCGTAGAAGTAGCGCCCGTACGAGTCGAAGGTCGCGGTGACCGCGCGGCGCAGCTCGGTGCCGCCGAAGTCGGGGCCGTGCACGCGGCGCAGGTTGCGCTCGACCTGGTGACGACGATCGGCCATGAACGCGGGCGCGACCTGCGGCCAGCCCGCGGGCCACCGGGCTCGCCGACCAGCCGCGGGCACGCAAGCGCGCGATCTCGGCACCGGCGCGGTACGCGTAGTACGGGGTGCGCTCGGGGAGGACGGCAACGCGGTGACAGCGGCGACGGTACAGCGGGGTCGGGTCAGCGACGACGCGAGCGGAACCGGGTCCGGTGCGCTCGGTCTGCGGACGGTGCGCCGCCCACCACTGCGCGAGGCTGCCGGCCCGGGGTTCCTCGGTGCCCGATCCGCGGTGGTGACGGGTGCGGCGCGGACGCTCGGGCGTGGCCTGGCGCCACACCTTCACGAAGCGCTGGACCGCGGTGATCGCGGTGAGCACGAGCATCACCCACAGCACCGGCACCAGGATGTCGAACGCGAGGCCGACGCCGAGCAGCACGAGACGCTCGGCGCGCTCCATGAGCCCGCCGCGCGCCTGGAAGCCGAGCGACTCGGCCCGGGCCCGCTCGTAGGTGATGAGCATCGACAGCGCGAGCACCGCCATCGCGAGGACGGCGTAGCCGGGGTCGTCGGTCTCGGAGAGGTACCAGGCGACGCCGAGGAAGAGCGCGGCGTCGGCGACGCGGTCGCAGACCGAGTCGAAGAACGCGCCGCGGGGACCGGCGCGACCGCTCTGGCGCGCGACCGAGCCGTCGAGGATGTCGGGCAGGCCGGTGAGGACCACGCCGAACACGCCGAGCAGCAGGTGACCGTCGGCGATCAGCGAACGCGGTGCCGATGGCGAAGACGAGGCCGATGATGGTCAGGCCGTCGGCGGTGATCCCGGCCCGGTGCAGGCCCTGGCCGACGGGCTCGAGTCCTCGCTCGACCGTCGCACGCCAGCGTCCGTCGAGCATGCGCAGAAGGTCCTCGGTCGGGAACGGTGCAGGTGGTGCGTGCGAAACCCAGGGTAACACCCGGTGCGAGCAGGCTCCCGGACGCCGGGCGAGCAGGCTCCCGGACGCCGGGCGAGCAGGCTCCCGGACGCCGGGCGAGCAGGCTCCCGGACGCCGGGCCCGGGCAACGTCTGAAAGGACCTGCGTAGACTCGGGCCCGGAACCGTTCGAGACCTACAGGCTCAACTGCGCTGGGGGTGCCGGTGGCGGCCAAGACGTTCCCGACGGAGAAGATCCGCAACGTGGCCCTGGTCGGCCACGGCGGGTCGGGCAAGACCTCGCTCGCCGAGGCCCTCCTCTTCTCCGCCGGGGCGATCCCCCGCCTCGGGAAGGTGGAGGACGGCAACACCGCCACCGACTTCGACCCCGAAGAGGCACGGCGGCGCATCTCGGTGTCGCTGGCCCTCGCGCCGTTCGAGCACGACGGCCACAAGGTCAACGTGATCGACACCCCGGGCTACGCCGACTTCGTGAGCGACGTCGCCGCCGCCCTGCGGGCCGCCGACCTCGCGGTGTTCGTCGTGTCGGCGGTCGAGGGCGTCGAGGTGCAGACCGAGATGGTGTGGCGCATGGCCGACGAGCTGGGCATCCCCCGCGCCATCTTCGTGAACAAGCTCGACCGCGAGCGGGCGTCGTTCTCCCGCACGCTCGACCAGCTCAAGGACACGTTCGGCGCGGGCGTCGCGCCGCTGCAGCTGCCGATCGGCGACGAAGCCGACTTCCACGGCGTCGTCGAGCTCCTCGACGACCACGCGGTGCACTACGTCGACGGCAAGGCGACCGAGGGGCCGATCCCACCCGAGATGGAGATGGAGGAGCACTCGATCCACGACGCGTTGATCGAGGGCATCGTGGTCGGCGACGACGACCTCATGGAGCGCTACCTCGCCGACGAGACCATCCCCACGTCCGAGCTCGCGCACGCGCTCGCCGACGGTGTCGCGTCGGGATCGGTGTTCCCGGTGCTGTGCGGCAGCGCGACGAAGATGATCGGCGTCGACCGGCTCGCGTCGTTCATCACCGAGGAGGGCCCCGCACCGGCCGCGGCCGCGGGCGACGGCCCGCCGGTCGCGTTCGTGTTCAAGACCATCGTCGACCCGTACGTCGGGCACGTGAACCTGTTCAAGGTGCTGCAGGGCACGGTGAAGGCCGACGCCACCCTCGTGAACGGGCGCACGATGCACGACGAGCGCCTGCACCAGCTCTCGGTGATGCGGGGCAAGGAGCAGGAACCGACCTCCGAGGTTCCCGCGGGCGACATCGCCGCGGTCGCCAAGCTGGCCGACACGACCACCGGCGACGTGCTCGGCGCGCGCGGCGCCGACATCGACGTCGAGCCGTTCGCCCCGCCCGAGCCGGTGCTCGCGATCGCGATCAAGGCCAAGTCGAAGAGCGACGAGGACAAGCTCGCCAACGCGTTGCACCGCCTGCTCGACGAGGATCCCGCGCTCCGCCTCGAGCGCAACGCGGAGACCCACCAGACCCTGCTGTGGGGTCAGGGCGAGACGCACCTCGGCATCGCGCAGGCCCGGCTGCACTCCAAGCTCGGCGTCGAGGTCGAGACCGAGGACGTGAAGGTCGCGTACCGCGAGACCATCACCCACGAAGCGGAAGCCGAAGGCAAGTACAAGAAGCAGACCGGCGGTCACGGTCAGTTCGGCGTCGCGTTCCTCCGCGTCGAGCCGCTCGAGCGCGGCGGCGGCTTCGAGTTCGTCGACCAGATCGTCGGCGGTGCCATCCCGCGTCAGTTCATCCCCGCGGTCGAGAAGGGCGTCCACGAGACGATGGAGCACGGGCGGCGTGTTCGGGTTCCCGGTCGTCGACGTGAAGGTGACGTGCTTCGACGGCAAGTACCACTCGGTCGACTCGTCGGAGATGAGCTTCAAGATGGCCGGCTCGATCGGCTTCAAGGAGGCGATGGCGAAGGCCGAACCGATCCTGCTCGAGCCGGTGAGCGAGCTCGTCGTGCTCGCGCCCGAGGTGCACCAGGGCGACATCATGGGCGACCTCAACTCGAAGCGCGGGCGCATCCAGGGGTCGAGCGCCGCAGGCAACGGTGAGGTCGAGGTGGTCGCGCTGGTCCCGACGTCGGAGGTGCTGCGCTACACCATCGACCTCCGCTCGATGACCGGCGGCCGCGGTCGGTTCACCGCGACCCACTCGCACTACGACCCGGTGCCGGCCCACCTGGTCGACAAGGTGCGGGCGGCCATCGCGGAATAGCGCCAGGGTCGCGGGCGTTCCTCGCGGTGGCCCGCCGGCGCGGGCGTCGAAGAACGGGAGCCCTGCCCCTCCCCGCCCTCCGCCTGCGCGCGGGCCAGTTGCGTACTCTTTCTGCTCCTCGAACGGCTCACCGGTCGCGGAGCCGGAGGCGATGCCACCGCCCCCGCGCCCACGCCGGCCCATCGCCATCTGGGTACTGGTGCTCGGAGCCGCAGGACTCCTCGTCGTCGGCGGCGCGCTCGTCGCGGGTGCGATCGGCACTCGCTCTGCCGGCGATCGCGGTAGTGGGTGGACTATGGAGCTCGGCCCGCAGTTTCGTCGAGCCCGTACTTCGACCAGTCCTCGGGGTTCGGTTCGGTGTACTCCCCCATCACCGTGCCGTCGACCGCGTCGATCTGCACGAGGCCACGCATGGTCGGCGGCGACTCCGCGCTGTAGAGCAGGATGCGCCAGATCGGGCGCGCCCGCAGCCCGTGCCACGCGAGCTGCGCGCTCGAGTGACCCACCGCGAAGCCGACGGTGCGCGACGCGATGAGCAGCGCTTCGGTCTGGTCGATGGTGAGCGGCCACGCGCACGCGAAGTGATATGCCGCGATCAGCGTGAGGACGATCGCCGCCGCGAGCAGCCCGCCGTTGCTCGACTGCAGGTAACCGAGCACGCAGAGCGCGGCGAGCACCAGGTACATGATCGCCGGGATCCGCCGCCGTTCCATCGTCGGGAACAGGTACGGACCGACGTACGCGGTGACGTCGAGGTCGTCGGGGAGCTGGTCGCCCTCCTGCTCGATCTCGTCGTCGGCCATCGCGAAGACGGTACCTGGCGCGTCGCTCAGGCCGGCCACTCGGCCCGGAGCTTCTCGTAGCTCCGGGTCAGCGTCTCGGGCAGCACGCGGGCCTCCGCGACCGTCGTCATGAAGTTGGTGTCGCCGACCCAGCGGGGCAGGACGTGCACGTGGACGTGACCGGGCACGCCGGCGCCGGCGGCGCGCCCGATGTTGGCGCCCACGTTGATGCCGTCGGGCCGGTAGGCCGCGAGCATCGCCACGTTGGCGTCCTGCACGAGGCGCATCACCGCAGCGGCCTCGTCGCGCGACAGGCCGGCGAGGGTCGACTCGTGCCGCAGGGGCGCGACCATGAGGTGCCCGGACGTGTACGGGTACGCGTTCATCACCGCGAACGCGTGCTCGTTGCGCGCCAGGATGAGACCTTCGTCGTCGGGCGTCACCGCCGCCAGCCGTTCGAAGAGGCACTCCTCGGCGCCCCCGGTGGTTCGCGTTGCGTGGCGACGCTGTCGATGTACTTCGTGCGCCAGCCTGCCCACAGGCGATCGAGCGACACGGGCTATGCCTTCACCATTGGACGTTCGCTACTCGCCGGGATACCCGGCTCACTCACGCTCACGTCACCGCGCGTGTGTCGACCTCGGCGCCGAGGCGCGCCACGAAGTCGTCGACGGCGACGCCGCGCTCGGGGGCGTCGCTCCCCCGTGCGTTGACCCCGACCGTGCCGTGCTCGACGTCGTCGTCGCCGACCACGAGGATGTACGGCACCTTCTGCATCTTGGCGTTGCGGATGCGGGCTCCGATCGTGTCGGCGTGGGCATCGACCACTTCGACGCGCCGGCCGTCGGCACGGAGGCGATCGGCGAGTTCGAACGCGTAGTCGTCGTGACGGTCGGCGACCGGGAGGATCGTCGCCTGCACCGGCGCCAGCCACGCGGGGAACGCGCCGGCGTAGTGCTCGGTGAGGATGGCGAAGAACCGTTCGATGGTGCCGAACAGCGCCCGGTGGATCATCACCGGCCGGTGGCGCTCGTTGTCGGCGCCGACGTACTCGAGCTCGAAGCGCTGCGGGAGCTGGAGGTCGAGCTGGATGGTCGACATCTGCCACGTGCGGCCGATGGCGTCCTTCGCCTGCACCGAGATCTTGGGGCCGTAGAACGCGCCGCCGCCTTCGTCCATCACCAGCTCGAGGTCGTCGGCCTCGGCGACGGTGCGGCAGCGCGTTCGGTCGCCTCCTCCCACTCCTCGTCGGTGCCGACCGCCTTGCCCTCGGGCTTGGTCGACAGCTCGAGGTAGAAGTCGTCGAGGCCGTAGTCGCGCAGCACGCTGATGACGAACTCGAGCGCGCGCGTCAGCTCGGGGACGATCTGCTCGCGCGTGCAGAAGATGTGCGCGTCGTCCTGCGTCATGCCGCGCACACGGGTGAGACCGTGCACCACGCCCGACTTCTCGTAGCGGTACACCGTGCCGAACTCGAACAGCCGCAGCGGCAGCTCGCGGTAGGAGCGCATGCGGCTGCGGTAGATCAGGATGTGGAACGGGCAGTTCATCGGCTTGAGGTAGTAGTCGGTGCCGCCGTCGAGCTCCATCGGCGGGTACATGCCGTCGGCGAACCAGTCGAGGTGCCCGGAGATCTCGAACAGGTGCGACTTGGTGATGTGCGGCGAGTTGACGAACTCGTAGCCCGCTTCCTCGTGCCGTCGGCGCGAGTAGTCCTCCATGACGCGGCGGATGGTGCCGCCCTTGGGGTGGAAGACCGCGAGGCCGGAACCGATCTCGTCGGGGAACGAGAAGAGGTCGAGCTCGACACCGAGCTTGCGGTGGTCGCGCTTCTCGGCCTCCTCGAGGCGGTGCAGGTGCTCCTCGAGCGCGGCCTTCGACTCCCACGCGGTGCCGTAGATGCGCTGGAGCATCGGGCGCTTCTCGTCGCCGCGCCAGTACGCGCCGGCGACCTTGGTGAGCTTGAACGCACCGAGCCGCTTGGTCGACGGCACGTGCGGGCCGCGGCAGAGGTCGACGAACTCCGTCGCCGTCGGCGGCGCGGGTTGCGGTACACGGAGATGACCTGGCCCTCGCCGATCTCGGCGGAGTCGTCGGGGTCGACGCGCTCGATGATCTCGATCTTGTAGGGCTGGTCGGCGAACGTCGCGATCGCGTGCTCGCGGTCGAGCTCCTCGCGCACGAACGGCTCGTCGGCCTTGACGATCTCGCGCATGCGCGCCTCGATGCGCCCGAGGTCGTCGTCGCTGAAGTGCGCGCCGCCGGGCAGCTCGAAGTCGTAGTAGAAGCCGTCGGCGATGGCCGGGCCGATGGCGTACTTGGCGCCCGGGAACAGGTCGGTGACCGCCTGCGCCATCACGTGCGCGGTGGAGTGGCGCAGCACCTCACGGCCGTCGTCGGTGTCGGGGGTGACGATGGCGACGTCGGCGTCGTGGGTCGATCGGACGGTCGAGGTCGTACCAGCTCGCCGTCGACCTTCGCCGCCAGCGCCGCCTTGGCGAGGCCCCGGCCGATGGACGCGGCGATGTCGCCCGCGGTGACGCCGTGCGTCGTGTTCGCGCGTGCGAGCCGTCGGGCAGCGTGATCGTGATCGACATGGGCCGCCGACGTTACCAGTGGCCCCGGCGGGGCCGATCTCTGTTAGCGCGGCGCGCCCGCGGGACGCGTGAGGTCGATGCCGAGCAGCGCGCCGAGCTCGCGCAGGGTCGCCGGCGCGCCCGGGTCGGTCGCCCCCGGAGAGGATCGCGCTGGCGAGGTCGTCGAGCGCCTCGAGCGCGCGGGGAGCGTCGAGATCGTGGTCGATGGCGGCGCGGACACGCGCCGCGAACGGACGCGGCGTCGGCGCCGTCGGTGCGACTCGGCGGCGGCGAGGAGACGGTGCAGGAGCGCGGTGCCCTCGTCGAGATCGGTGTCGTGCCACTCGAAGCCGGCGCGGTAGTGGTGCCGCATCAGCGCGAGGCGGATGGCGCGCGGGTCGGCGATCTTCAGCAGGTCGCTCACGAACACGAGGTTGCCGAGCGACTTCGACATCTTCTCGCCCTCGTAGCTCACCATCGCCGAGTGCACCCAGTGCCGGGAGAACGGCTGGCCGGTGTAGCTCTCGCTCTGCGCGACCTCGCACTCGTGGTGCGGGAAGATCAGGTCGGTGCCGCCGCCGTGCAGGTCGATGGTGGGGCCGAGCTCGTGCATCGCCATCACCGAGCACTCGACGTGCCAGCCGGGGCGCCCGACGCCGAACGGCGCGCGCCACGCGGGCTCGTCGGGCAGCGACGGCTGCCACAGCACGAAGTCGAGCGGGTCGCGACGGTGCGGGTCGTCGGGATTGCCGCCGCGCGTGCGGGCGAGGCGCACCATGTGGTCGCGGGAGTAGTGCGACACCTCGCCGAAGCGCGGGAACGTCGACACGTCGAAGTAGACGGTGCCGTGCGTGAGGTAGGCGTGGCCGTCGTCGAGCAGCCGGTTGACCATCTCGATCATGCCGTCGATCGACTCGGTGGCGCGGGGCTCGGCGAGCGGCGGACGCGTGCCGAGCGCCTCCATGTCGGAGCGGAAGCGCGCGAGCTCGGCCTCGGCGAGGTCGAGGTAGGGCACGCCGAGCTCGCGGGCCTTCGGCAGGATGGAGTCGTCGACGTCGGTGACGTTGCGCACCATGCGCACCTCGTGGCCGAGCTCCTCGAGCCGGCGGATGAGGAGGTCGTAGGTGAGGTACGTGGCGGCGTGGCCGAGGTGGGTGGAGTCGTAGGGCGTGATGCCGCAGACGTACATGCGCACGACGGGGCCGACCTCGAACGGGACGACGGCGCGTTGCGCGGTGTCGAAGATCTGGATGGTCATGGTGTGGTGGTCGCGGCGGGGGCCGATCCCTTCGAGTCGGAGCGTGCCCTCGCCCTTGTGACGGAGGTTGACGGTGAGGAGCGCGGCGGAGAACGTCTCGATGCCGAGCGCGTTGGCGAGCGGGCCGGCGTCGAGCGCGCGCAGGTCGGGGATGCCGTCGATCAGGTCGAGCACGATCGTGCGGGCGGTCTCCTCGCCGACGACGAGCACGTCGCTCGTGAGGTGGTGGTCGAGGTCGGCGAGCGCCGCGGCCGGGACGAGGTGGAAGGCGGCGACGACCTGGGCGTCGGGCGCCACGGCCTGGACCTCGGCGGCGATGGAGCCGGCGGGCGACACCACGGGGACGAACTGGCGGCCGTCCTTGGTCGAGACCGTTCGCCATCGAGATCACGGCCTTGCCCGCGAGCTGCTCGGCGTGGGCGATGGCGGTGGGCACCGCGGCGTCCCAGACGGTCGCCAGCACGACGAGCTCGGCGTCGGCAGCCTCGTGGTTGGTGCCGGCGCGCAGGCCGTCGACCCGGTCACCCCAACGGTCGCGGAGCTCGTCGACGACCTGCTGCGCCCGGTCGCGCTCGCGCGACCCGACCACGACCTCGTGGCCCACGCTCGCCAGCCGCGCCGCGATCCCGCGCCCCGCCGGCCCCGTCCCCCCCAACACCCCGATACGCATGAGGAGAGCTTCGCACAGCCCGCCCCACGATCCCCACCTGCTCCAGCGAGCAGGTGTCGGTATCCGCGGCGCGAGCGGTTGCTAGGTGATGCAGTCGGCGCCGAGGAGGATGCGCAGCTCGGCGTAGAGGCCGGTGCCGGCGTCGACGAGGTGGTCGTCGCCGAGGCGGAGGACGGTGGTCTTCTCCGGGCTCTCGAGGTGCACGAACACCGGGCTGTCGCCGGGGTGCTCGGCGAGGATGTCCTTGAGCTTGCCGACCTTGTCGTCGGAGAGCGTGTTGAGCTGCACCTTCACCCGCACCGGCGGGCCGCTGTCGAGCGCGAGCTCGGGCCGGGTGATCTCCATCGCGATGATCTTGGGCGTGTCGTCGCGCACGTCGAGGCGGCCCTTCACCACCACGATGGCGTCGTCCTCGAGCAGGTGCCCGTAGCCGGCCATCGTCTTGGGGAACACCATCACCTCGAGCGCGGCGCCGAGGTCCTCGAGCACGAACGTGCCCATGAGGTCGCCCCGCTTGGTGTACTTGCGGTTCAGCGCGGTGACGATCCCGCCGACCGTCTTCATCTCGCCCTCCCGACCGTCGCGCAGCTCGGAGAGCGTGCAGTCGACGTACTTCCGCAGCGCCCGCTCCGCGCCCATCATCGGGTGCTCGCTCACGTAGAGACCGAGCATCTCCTTCTCGAACGCGAGCCGCTGCGACTTGGGGAACTCGGTGTCGGGGATCGCGGTGCGGTGGCCGACGACCGCCTCGGGCGCGGGGTCGTCGACCGCGGAGAACAGGTCGAACTGGCCCTCGGCCTCGTTGCGCCGGCGCTCGAGCACGGTCTCGACGATCGTCTCGTGCACGAACACCAGGCCCTGGCGCGGATGGCCGAGGGAGTCGAACGCGCCCGCCTTGATCAGCGACTCGATGGTGCGCTTGTTCAGCACCGTCGGGTCGACGCGGTCGCAGAAGTCGTAGAAGTCGGTGAACGGACCGCCCTCCTCCCGCGCCGCGACGATGTGCACCACCACGCCCTCGCCGACGTTGCGGACCGCCGACAGCCCGAAGCGGACCGCCTGCCGTCGGGCCGTCGCGCACCGAGAAGTCGGAGACCGACTCGTTGACGTCGGGGACGAGCACCTCGATGCCCAGTCTGGCGGCACTCGTTGAGGAAGACCGCGGTCTGGTCCTTGTTGGTCTTGACCGACGTGAGCAGCGCGGCGAGGTACTCGACCGGGTGGTTCGCCTTCAACCACGCGGTCTGGTACGCGACGTAGCCGTAGCCGACCGAGTGCGACTTGTTGAACGAGTAGTCGGCGAACGGCTCGATGGTGTCGAAGATCCGCTCGCCGAACTCCTTGCCGTGACCCTGCGCGACGCAGCCGTCGACGAACTTCGATGCGCTCCTTGGCGATCAGGTCGCGGATCTTCTTGCCCGTCGCCTTGCGGAGGTTGTCGGCCTCCTCGAGCGTGTAGCCGGCCAGCCGCTGCGCGACGCGCATCAGCTGCTCCTGGTAGATCATCAGGCCGTAGGTGGGCTCGAGGATCTCCTGCGAGGTCGGCGTGCGGGTAGTCGACCGGCTTGCGGCCGTTCTTGCGGTCGGCGTACTCGTTGTGCCAGTTCTGCGCCATCGGGCCCGGGCGGTAGAGCGCGACGAGCGCGGCGACGTCCTCGAAGCGAGGTCGGCATCGAGCGAGCGCAGCAGCGCGCGCATCGGCCCGCCTTCGAGCTGGAACACGCCGACGGTGTCGCCCGCGCCGCAGCAGCTCGAAGGTCTTGGCCGTCGTCGAGCGGGACGCGGTCGATGTCGGGACGCGAGCCGGTGCGTCTCCTCGATGAGCTCGAGCGCGATCTCGAGGACGTCGAGGTTGCGCAGGCCGAGGAAGTCCATCTTGAGGAGCCCGAGGTCCTCGACCCCGTGCATCTCGTACTGGGTGACGATCGGCGCGTCCTCGATCTTGCCGCCCGCCTCCGGCTTGCGCTGGATCGGCAGGTACTCGGTGAGCGGCTCGCGCGTGATCACGACCGCGGCGGCGTGGATGCCGTCCTGGCGGCGCAGCCCCTCGAGCCCGCGGGCGACGTCGATGACGCGCTTGGCGTCGGGATCGGCCTCGTAGAGCGTGCGCAGCTCGGTGGCCATCTTGTAGCCGTCCTCGTGGCCCGCTGACCTTCTCGAAGCACGCGCGCAGCGGCGTGTCGCGGCCCATGATGAGCGGCGGCATGAGCTTGGCGATCTTGTCGCCGACCGACGTACGGGTAGCCGAGCACCCGCGCCGAGTCGCGCACCGCGGCCCGCGCCTTGATGGTGGAGAAGGTGATGATCTGCGCGACGTGGTCCCACCCGTAGCGCTCGGCCGCGTACTTGATCATCTCGCCGCGGTAGCGGGAGTCGAAGTCCATGTCGATGTCGGGCATCTGCTTGCGGCCCGGGTTGAGGAAGCGCTCGAACAGCAGGTCGTACCTGATCGGGTCGATGTCGACGATGCGCAGGCAGTACGCGACGCACGACCCCGCCGCGCTCCCCCGCCCGGGACCCACCCGGATGCCGCGCGAGCGCGCGTAGCGGACGAGGTCCCACACGACGAGGAAGTACGCGGAGAACCCCATCGTCTTGATGACGCCGAGCTCGAACTCGATGCGCTCGAGCACCTCGGGACCGGGCGAGATCCCGTAGCGCTCCTTGGCGCCCTCGATGCACAGCTCGCGGAGGTAGGAGTCCTCGTCGTGACCCTGCGGCGTGGGGAACGTCGGCAGCACCGAGTTGCCGAACTCGATCTCGACGTTGGCGCGCTCGGCGATGAGCAGCGTGTTGTCGCACGCCTCCTCGTAGTCGGAGAAGAGGTCGCGCATCTCCTGCGCGGTCTTCAGGTAGAACTCGTCGGCGTCGAACTTGAAGCGCTTCGGGTCGTCGCGCATCGCGCCGGTCTGCACGCAGAGCAGCGCGTCGTGCGCCTCGGCGTCGTCGCGGTGCGTGTAGTGCGAGTCGTTGGTGGCGAGCAGCGGCGCGCGCATGTCGCGCGCCAGCCGGATCAGCTGCGGGTTGACCTGCAGCTGCTCGGGCAGGCCGTGGTCCTGCAGCTCGACGAAGAACGAGTCGCGCCCGAAGATCGACTGGAAGCGATCGACGTGCTGCCGCGCGCAGCGTGGTAGTCGTCCTGCGAGCAGTCGCCTGCGACACCGCGCCGCCGAGGCAGCCGGTGGTGCCGACGAGCCCCTCGTGGTGCTGCTCGAGCAGCTCGAAGTCGACGCGGGGCTTCTGGAAGAAGCCGTCGAGGTACGCGTGCGACGACACCTTGATGAGGTTGCGGTACCCCTGCGTCGACTCCGCGAGCAACGTGAGGTGGTAGATGTCGTGCTGGTCGCGCCGCGGCCGGTCGAAGCCGGCTCGTCGTGACCATGTAGGCCTCGGTGCCGATGACCGGCGTGAGGTCGGCCTCGCGCGCGGCGCGGTAGAAGTCGAGGACGCCGTACATGTTGCCGTGGTCGGTGATGCCGACCGCGGGCTGGCCGTCGGCCGCGGCCTTCGACACGACCTCGGTGATGCGCGCCGCGCCGTCGAGCATCGAGAACTCGGTGTGGAGGTGGAGATGCACGAACGACTTGGCCAACGCCGCTTTCCCTCTCGCTCCGGCGATCTCCCCCGTCCACAAGCCCCTCCACAGGGCTGTGGATGAATCACACGGGTGTAGTTCGCCGACGTTAGCGCGTGCGTCGCGGCCGCGGGCCGCCGACGCAGGGGGACCTCCATCTCGGCCGCGGTGAGCGATCCGTGGGCGCCGATCAGCTGCGCCTCGTAGGGCAGCGTCGGGTCGACGAAGCCCGACGCCGGTGCGGGCCGCGAGCACGACGTCGCCGACCCGGCCGGTAGGTGGCCGACACCGGATCGGGCCCGAGCCAGCCCTCGTCGAGCAGCTGCTCGCGCCGGAACACCCAGGCGTCGTCGCCGTGGAGCTGCTCGCGCCGCCGCGAACAGGTCGGCCGCGGCGCCCGGCCGCGCGTGCAGGTAGCGGAACCGGCCGTCGCCCGCGTAGGTGTCGACCATCGGGTCGAGCGGCGCGAGCCTCGAGCCAGCCGTCGGGCCCGACCTGCACCTGTCCGTGGTCGGCGGTGACGAGCAGCGCGACGTCGGCGGGCAGCGCGTCGAGCAGCTGCGCCGACGAGTCGGTCGGTGGCCGCGAGCTCGGCCGGGTAGTACGGCGCGTCGAGGCCGTACGCGTGCGCGACCTCGTCGACGCCCGGGTAGTACGCGTACACGAACGGCGCGCCGTCGGCGACCGGCCGCCCGCACGTGCTCGACCAGCGACCGACGGTGGTCTGCCAGCCGTGGAAGTCGCCGCCGCGCAGGTGCACGCCGGTGAACCCGGTGGTGCGGAACATCGCCTTGGTGACGACGGGGACCGCGCGCCCGGCGAACACCGGCGTGCCGCTGCACGTGCGCGGGGTCGGGCGGCGCGGCCGCCGTCGGCGAGCTGCCACCGGATGGCGTTGAGCACGCTGCGGTCGTGGCGGATCCGGAAGCCGGTGATCCCGTGGCGCGACGGGCGCCAGCCCGGTGGTGATCGACGTGAGCGCGGCGGGCGTGGTCGACGGCACGACGGTGGTGATCGGCCCGCCGGCGAAGGCCCGCGAGCTCGGGCAGGCGCTCCGGGTAGCGCGCCGAGCGCGTCCCAGCCCAGGCCGTCGAGCACCAGGAGCACGGTGGCCCGGGCGCCGGCCACCGGTTCGGGCAGCCAGCTCGACGGTGCCGCGTGCCCAGGAGCGCGGGCACGACACCGGTCACGTTCGGGCCCGAATAGTCGGGTTTCACCGCCTCCACCACGATCCAGGCTACGAGCGAGGACCCGGTCCAGCACGCGTCACGAGCGCCCAGACGCGATCATGGCGATGCACGCGGGTATCCGGCGAGCGGCAGCGAGCCCAGAGTGAAGGTGTCGACCCGAGGCGACTACGCGGCCCGCGCCCTGCTGTCGCTCGCGCTCGCACGGGTCCGAGCGGCCGACGTCGGTGAAGGAGATCGCGGAGCGCACCGGGCTGCCGCAGCCGTACCTCGAGCAGATCCTGCTCGCGGTGAAGGGCGCCGGGCTCGTGCGCTCGAAGCGCGGCGTCGGCGGCGGCTACGTGCTGGCGCGCCCGCCGGCCGAGATCACGCTGGCCGACATCCTCGCCGCGGTCGACGGCCCGCTCACCACGCTGATGGGCGAGCACGACCACTGCGAGGGCCACTGCATCCTGCAGGAGGTGTGGGTCGGCGTGTCCGACGAGACCCGCCAGATCCTCGAGCGGTTCACGCTCGCAGCGAGCTGGTCGAGCGGACCCGCATCGGTCACCCCGACGTGCCGACGCCGACGTGATCAGGTGGCGGAGGCCGTCGAGAGCTGACGCGGCCGCGGCGCGAGCCGTCGCGTCGCTCCGCTTCATGCGCACGATCACCTCGAGGCCGCCCGACGTCCGACGGCTCGAGCGCGACGTCACCGCCGTCGCCGCGCACGAGCTCGCGCACGATCGAGAGCCCGAGCCCGAAGTGACCGTTGGGGCGACCGTCGCGTCGCGCCTCGCCCGACTGCCAGAAGCGCTCGAACGCGTGCGCGCGTTCCTCGGCCGGTCATGCCCGGGCCCTTCGTCGCTGACCCGCAGCTCGACCCAGTCGCCGCGGCTCCCGGCCGGCGACGCGCACGGCGCTGCCGGCGGGCGCCACCTCGAGCGCGTTGTTCAACAGGTTGTCGACGACCTGCTCCAGCCGGCCCGGCGTCGCGCGACGCGACGGGCGTGCCCGTCGACCGACGGTGTCGATGTGCACGTGCTTCTCGGCCGCGAACGCGTCCCACGCGTCGCACCGTCCGTCGAGCACCTCGTCGACCGGGCACCGGCGCCGGGCGACGACGTCGACTGCTCGGCACGCACGAGCACGAGCAGACCGTCGACGAGCCGCGACAGCCGCGACACCTCGGCGAGCGCGCCCTCGAGGTCTTCGGCGGCGGCGCCGTGCACGTCGGCCTCGAGGTTCTCGAGCCGCAGCCGCATGGCGGCGAGCGGCGTGCGCAGCTGATGCGATGCGTCGGCGACGAACGCGCGTTGCGCGCCGACGAGCTGTTCGAGGCGCGCCGCGGTCGCGTTGAACGACTCCGCGAGCACCGTCAGCTCGGCGGGGCCCTTGCGGCACCTCGGCGCGCGCCGAGAGGTCTCGCCCGCGCCGAGCGCACCCGCGGCCTGTTTCGAGGTCGGCGAGCGGCTTGGTCATCGAGCCCGCGAGCAGCAGGCTGACCAGGAACACGATGCCGAGCACCACGCCGCCGGTCGCCGCGAGCAGCAGCCAGATGTGGCGGATCTGGTCGTCGATCACCGACGCGGGATACGTGATGCGCACCGCGCCCTGGATGCCGGTCGGCCGAGCCGACCGGGAGCGCGACGTAGAGCAGGTCTCGTGCCGAGCGTCGCGCGACGAGCGCGTGCCGCTCACCTCGGCGCCGGCGAGGGCCTGCCGGATCTCGGGGCGGGTCGAGAAGTCGCGCCCGGTCGCGCTCGGCCGCGTCGGAGTCGGCGACGCTGCGGCCCCGGCGCGTCGACGATCACGACGCGGCCGCCGGCGTTGGCGTGGTACCGGTCGGCGAGCGCCTGGAGCGCGCGCGCGCCTGCGCGGCCGCGCCGGTCGTCGGCCGATCGAGCGGCTCCTGCGACCGGATGGCGAGCGAGAACGCGTCGTGCTGCAGATCGCTGGTGAGGCGGCGCTCGACCGAGTTCGCGTACGACACGCCCGAGCGGGATCTCGAGCACGAGCAGGACGAACGCGGTGATCGAGAGGTAGCTGACGAGCAGGCGCCGCTTCATCGCGCCTCAGCCCCGTCCCGTCACTCGGCCGAGCGCGCGGAAGCGGAACCCGACGCCGCGCACCGTCTCGATCCATCCCGGGTCGCCCAACTTCTTGCGCAGCGACGCGACGTGCACGTCGAGCGTCTTGGTGGGCCCGTACCAGTGCGGGTCCCACACGTTCTCGAGCAGCTCCTGACGGGGCCGCACCGCGCCGGCGTCGTCGGCGAGGAACGCGAGCAGGTCGAACTCCTTGGGCGTCGAGCGCGACCGGGGTGCCGTCGACGGTGACGCGCCGCGTGCGCCGGTCGACCGCGAGGCGTGCCGACCTCGACGCACCGGGCGGTGCCCGTCGCCGTTCGCGTTGCGCGACGGCCGGCTGCGGTCGGCGTCGTCCGCCGGTCGTGGGTTCGTCGCCGGAGCGCGCCGGCGGGCGACGGCCCGGATGCGCGCCACCAGCTCGCGGAAGCCGAACGGCTTCACGATGTAGTCGTCGGCGCCGAGCTCGAGGCCGACCACCCGGTCGACCTCCTCCGAACGCGCGGTGACCACGATGATGGGGACGTCGGAGCGGGCCCGCAGCTCGCGGCACACGTCGAAGCCGTCGCGGTCGGGCAGGCCGAGGTCGAGCAGCACGACGTCGAAGTGCGCCCGTCGCGCTGTGGTCGAGCGCGTCGGTGCCGGTCTCGACCCGGTCGACGTCGAGGCCCTCGCGCTCGAGCCCCTTGGCGAGGGGTCGTGGCGATGGCGTCGTCGTCCTCGACGATCAGGACTCGCATGGTGACAGCACTTTCCGGTGGGCGACACCGCTGAGCACCGTGTCGGCAGGAGTCTCGACCGCCGCGTGACGCCGCCTTGACCCGATGATCCGGGTCGTCGGTCACACCCGCTTCACCCGGAGCGCGGTCGGCCGATAGGGCGGCCGAGGATGTTCCGTCCTCACGCAGGTACGGCCGAGGTACAAGGACGAGCCGTGGAACGACGCAGATTGCTGGCAACCGCAGGGGTGGTGAGCGATCACCGCGTTCGCGACCACCGTGGGCCTGGGCGCCAACTTCGGCCTGTTCGGCGTGACCGCAGCCCGACTCCCCCGTCGGCCGGCTCGACTCGCGACGGGCGGCGGCCGAGGCCTGCGGCATCGCACCGGCGTCGGCGACCGGTCACCACGATCGCGCCGCCACGCCCGTGTCCGCCGACGACTGATCCTCAGAGCACAACCACGACCCGTTGCGTCAAACCCCGAGCCGGGTGAGGACGTCCACCAGCTCGGCGGTGAGCTCCTCCTCGACCCGCACCGGCTCCCCGGTGACCGGGTGCGCGAACGCCAGGCCGCCGGCGTGGAGGAACGGGCGGTCGAGCGCCAGCGTCGGACGGCTCCCCCCGTAGGCGGCGTCGCCGACGACCGGGTGGCCGATGGCCTGGAGGTGCACGCGGATCTGGTGGGTGCGGCCCGTCTCGAGCCGGCACTCGAGCAGCGCGACGCCTCGGGTCGCGGTACGTGGCGCACGACCTCGTACGCGGTGCGGGCGGTCCGACCACCCTCCCGCACCGACATGCGGGTCGGGCGGCGCACCGAGCGGCCGATCGGCGCGTCGATCACGCCCCGCGTGCGACGTCGGGCATGCCCCACACCAGCGCGACGTAGCGCCGTTCGACGTCGTGGGCGGCGAGCATCGCCACCAGACGCGTCGTACGCCGGCGCGGTGACCGCGCCACCACGAGCAGGCCGCTCGTGTCGCGGTCGAGCCGGTGCACGATGCCCGGGCCGGGCGGGGTCGCCGACGTCGGCGATCTCCGGGTAGCGCGCCAGCAGGCCGTTGACCAACGTGCCGTCGGGGTGCCCGGCGCCCGGGTGCACGACGAGCCCCGCGGGCTTGGCGACCACCGCGAGGTCGTCGTCCTCGTACCGCACGACGACGGGACCGACGGGATCGGGCTGCGGGAGCGCCGGTGACCGTCGGGCTCGGCGAGCACCTCGATCACGTCGTCGGTCTCGAGCCGACGGCTCTTGGCCACCCGCATGCCGTCGACGAGCACCGAGCCCGGCGTCGACCAGCGCCTGCACCTCGCTGCGGGTCCAGCCGGTGAGCAATGCCACCGCGCGGTCGACCCGCTCCCCCGCGAGCGCGTCGGGGACCGCGAACTCCTCAGCCACCGGCGTCACCACGCGCGGCGCGTTGCTCGAGCAGGTCGGTGCGGACCGCCCAGATCACGATGAGCACCGCACCGATCGTGATCGCGGAGTCGGCGACGTTGAACGTCGGGAAGCTGCCCGACGTGCACGAAGTCGACCACCGCGCCCTTCAGGAAGCCGGGCGACCGGAACAACCGGTCGACCAGGTTGCCGAGCGCGCCGCCGAGCACCAGCGAGAGCCCGACGACCATGAGCGGGTCGCGGGTGCGGCGCACCGCCCGCACGAGCAGCACCGCCACGACGATGGCGACGATCGCCAGCAGCGGCGTGAACGCCTGGAACAGGCTGAACGCACTCCCGGTGTTGCGGGTGAGCGCGAACCCGATGTCGTCGCCGATCGACGATGATCGGGGCGTCGGCGAGGTCGCGCACCGCCCAGAGCTTCGAGAGCTGGTCGAGCACGACGACGCCGAGCACGATCGCGGTCGCGAGCACCGGTCGGCCCGTGTGCCGCGACGGAGGTGCGGGTTCGCTGGCGCTAGCGGCGTCGCTCGGCACGAGCCTTGCAGTCGACGCAGGTCTCGGCGTAGGGCAGGGCCTCGAGGCGCTCGAGGCTGATGCGGCGACCGGCGGGCAGGCACAGGCCGTACGTCTTGTTCTCGATGCGCTCGAGCGCGCGGTCGATCTCGTCGACGATCTGCTGGGCCGACGCCGAGAGCAGCAGGTCGCGCTCGCGCTCGATGTTGATGGTGTCGCCCTCGCCCGACTCCTCGTCGAACTGCGTGTCGCCGCCTTCGCGTTCGGCGGCGAGCTGCTCGGCCTCGGCCGCGAGCTCGTCGGCCTGCTGCACGTGGCGGGCGCGCTCCTCGAGGAGGCTCGCCTGCAGGCGCTCGATCGTGCGTGGGCGACAGGCCGGGCTTCTCCGGCTTCACCTCGAACCCCGACAGCGGGCAGATGACCGTGGTGGGCTTGCGGGCGGGCTTCTTCGCCGGTTCCGGCCTTGCCGCGGCCGCCGCCTTCTTCGCCGGCGGCGGCCTTCTTGGCCGGGCGGCCTTCTTGGCCGGGCGCCGCCTTCTTGGCCGGCGCCTTCTTCGGGGCCGCGGCCTTCTTCACCGGCACGGCCTTCTTGGCGGGCCGAGACCGGCGCCTTCTTCGCCGGCGCGGCCTTCTTCGCCGCCGTGCGGCTCTTCGCCGGCGAGCTTCTCGGCCACCTTCTTGCGCCGGACGTCCTTCTTCGCCGCGCGGCGGCCTTCTTGGCCGGCGCCGCCGTCGGCGGCGGGCTTCGGGGCGTCTTCTTCGGTGCAGCGGCTCTGGCCATGACTTCCCCTGAGGAGCGAGCGCCGGATTGTAGTGGCACGTCGAGGCCGGCGCAACGCACCTGGTCGCCGTGCGTTGTTCCCGACCCGATCCGCACGCGGCGGTGGCGGGGCGGTAGCGGCCCGATTTCGGCCCCGGGACGGTCGCCGGGCCGCCGGTACGATCCCGGAGTGCCCTTCGATCCCGTCGCCCCCTCGCTCGACCTCGTCGCGCTCGAGGAGCGGTGCTCCACGCGGTGGGACACCGACGACGTGTTCGCGCGAGAGCCTGCGCCGGCGCGCGCGGCGCACCCGAGTGGGTCTTCTACGAGGGCCCGCCCACCGCCAACGGCCGGCCCGGCATCCACCACGTGTGGGCCCGGCTCTTCAAGGACATCTACCCCCGGTTCCACACCATGCGGGGGCGGCACGTGGCCCGCAAGGGCGGCTGGGACTGCCACGGCCTCCCGGTCGAGGTCGAGGTCGAGAAGGAGCTCGGCATCCACAACAAGCACGAGATCGAGGCCTTCGGCATCGGCGAGTTCAACCGGCTGTGCCGCGAGTCGGTGCAGCGCTACGTCTCCGACTTCGAGGCGCTCACCAAGCGCATCGGCATGTGGCTCGACACCGACGACGCCTACTGGACGCTCGACAACTCCTACATCGAGACGCGTGTGGTGGCTGTTCCGCCAGATGTGGGACGCCGGCAACATCTACGAGGGCCACAAGGTCGTCCCCTACTGCGGCCGCTGCGGCACCGCGCTGTCGAGCCACGAGCTCGGCCAACCCGGCGCGTACCGCGACATCACCGAGCCGTCGGTGTACGTGCGCTTCCCGGTCGTCGACGCGCGACTTCGACCTGCTCGTGTGGACCACCACGCCGTGGACGCTCGTGTCGAACGTCGGCGCCGCGGTCGGCCCCGACGTCGAGTACGTGCGGGTCCGTGCACGCCGCCGTTCGGGCACGGAGCCGGTGCGGCGCGACTTCGTGATGGCGGCGGCGCGCGTCGCCGACGTGCTCGGTGACGACGCCGAGGTCGTCGGCCCGGTCGCGGTCGCCGACCTCGTCGGCCTGCACTACGAGCGCCCGTTCGACCTGCTCCCGCTGCCGGAGCAGCGGTGCGCGCGTCGTCGCCGCCGACTTCGTGACCGTCGACGACGGCTCCGGCATCGTGCACCTCGCGCCCGCGTTCGGCGAGATCGACCGCGAGGTGGCCGACGCCGAGGGCCTGCCGATGCTCAACCCGGTCGGGCCCGCGGCGACGTTCGTCGACACCCCGACGGGCAGCACGCCGTGGACGGGCACCTTCGTGAAGGACGCCGACCCCGCGATCATCGACGCGCTCGCGGCGTCGGGCGCGGCTCGAGCGGCGTCGTCGACTACACCCACTCGTACCCGCACTGCTGGCGGTGCGGCACGCCGCTCATCTACTGGGCCAAGCCCACGTGGTTCGCGCGCACGTCGGCGTACAAGGCCGAGCTGCTCCGCGAGAACGAGACCATCGGCTGGCACCCCGAGCACATCAAGCACGGCCGCTTCGGCGACTGGCTCGAGAACAACGTCGACTGGGCGTTGTCGCGCGACCGGTTCTGGGGCACGCCGCTCCCCGTGTGGCGCTGCGACGACTGCGGCACCGACACGTGCATCGGGTCGGTCGCGGAGCTGGCCGAACGGTCGGGCCGCGACCTCACCGACCTCGACCTCCACCGTCCTGCGGTCGACGACGTCACCATCGAGTGCCCGAAGTGCGAGCAGCCCGGCGCGCGCCGCGTCGAGCCGGTGCTCGACGCGTGGTTCGACTCCGGCGCGATGCCCGCCGCGCAGTTCCACTACCCGTTCGAGAACGAGGACCTCTTCGGGCAACGGTTCCCGGCCGACTTCATCTGCGAGGCGATCGACCAGACCCGCGGCTGGTTCTACTCGCTGCTGGCGGTCAACACGCTCGTGTTCGACCGGAGCCCCTACCGCAACGTCGTGTGCCTCGCGCTGGTCGTCGACAAGGACGGCCAGAAGATGTCGAAGTCGAAGGGCAACGTCATCGACCCGTGGACGGTGCTCGACACGCGCGGCGCCGACGCGTTGCGCTGGAACTTCTTCTCCGCCGGCTCACCGTGGACGCCGCGACGTGTGTCGGTCGAGGCGATCGACGAGTCGGCCCGTTTCCTCGTGACGCTGTGGAACACGTACTCGTTCTTCGTCACCTACGCGAACCTCGACGGCTGGCAGCCCGACGCCGACTCGACTGCGCCGTCGACCCACGTGCTCGACCGGTGGGTCCGGTCGCGACTGCACGGCACCGTCGCCGCGGTCACCGACGCGCTCGACGGCGTTCGACGCGCTCCGCGGCGCGCAGGCGCTCGAGCGCTTCGTCGACGACCTCTCCAACTGGTACGTGCGCCGGTCGCGGTCGCGCTTCTGGAAGGCGGAGGACGCGACCGCGCACGCGACGCTGCACGAGTGCCTGTCGACCCTCGCGCTCCTGCTCGCGCCGTTCACCCCGTTCGTCGCCGACGAGCTGCACCGCAACCTGCTCGGCACCGACGAGTCGGTGCACCTGGCCGACTGGCCCGTTGCCGACACCTCGGCGCGCGACGAAGCCCTCGAGGCCGAGATGGAGCGGGCGCGGGCGGTCGTGTCGCTCGGGCTGTCGGCTCGCAACGAGGCGAAGCTCAAGGTGCGCCAGCCACTGCGGCGGGCGCTGGTGCTCCTCCCCGACCCGGCCTGCCGTTCGGGCACGGCGCCGGTGCCTTCTCCGACCCGGTCACCGCCGAGGTCGCCGACGCGCTCAACGTGAAGCAGCTCGAGACGGTCACCGATCTCGAAGGTCTGCTCGAGTACTCGGTGGTACCCGAACTTCCGCGGCCTCGGACCCAAGGTCCGGCAAGCAGATGCCGCTGGTGAAGGACGCGCTGGCGACCGCCGACGGTGGCGCAGTGCGCCGCGCCCTCGACACCGACGGCGGCTACGACCTCGCGCTCGCCGACGGCACGCACCGTGCGGCTCGATCCCGACGACGTCGAGGTGCGCGCCGAGTCGCACGAGGAGCTCGCGCTCGCGCAGGACGCCGGGTACGCGGTCGCGATCGACACGACCGTCGACGACGAGCTGCGCGCCGAGGGCATCGCGCGCGACCTCATCCGGCTGCTCAACGACCAACGCAAGGCCGACGGCTTCGAGATCGCCGATCGCATCCGCGTGCGCCTCGGCGCGACCGGTCGGATCGAGGCGGCTGCGCACCTGCACCGCGACCGCATCGCGCGCGAGGTGCTCGCAGTCGAGTTCGACCTCACCACCCCCGACGCCGACGCGACGCGCGTCGAGCTCGACGGGGAGACGGTGTCAGTCGCGCTGCAGCACGCGTAGGTCAGCTGGCTCAGCGGCGGCGACGGAACCGACGGCGGTCCTGGTCGGAGGAGCCTTCGAAGAACGTCGCCTGGTCCTCGTCGCGTGGCCCGAGCGGCGCGTCGTCGCGCACCGCTTCCCGCAGCGACGCGAAGAACGCGTCGTCGTCGAGGGAGTCGGTGTCGACGGCGTTGGCCTCCATCGGCACGTCGGTCGAGAAGGCCTCGTGCTGCGCGGTGTCACGCTCCCACGGTGCGGGGGCATCCCACGACTGCTCGGCGGGGGCCCAGTCGTCGTCGGACGACAGCCACGACGACTCCGCGGCCGGGGTCGCGCCCATCGAGGCTTCCGGCGCGGGTGCGGGCGGCGGCCACTCGGCGGCCGCAGGGGCTGGTGCCGGCGTCGGGCGGGGCGGCGCGGCGACCGGCGACGTACCCATCGACGTCTCACCCGCGAACGTGGAACCGGTGGCACCCGATCCGGTGCCCTGGTCGACGCTGCCGAGGGCGCGGGTGTCGGGGCCCGGATCCCAGGCCGACTGGTCTTCGACGACTTCGAGGATCGCGGCCTCGGCCTCGGCCTCGACCTCGGGTTCGGACGTCGGTTCCGGGACGGCGGCGACCGGCGCGGCGTCGCGATCGGGCGGCAGCTCGACGTCGTGGAGCTCAGGACGCTCGCTCGGCGCCTCGACCTCGCCGCCCAGGCTGGCGAGGTCGGACTCGATGGCGGCGCGGATGCGGTCGCGGTAACCCGACGCGTACGCGTCGAGCGCGTCGGCGTCGGCCCGCAGCTTCTCGCGACGCTCGGACAGGTCGAGGATCTCGGCTTCCAGCCGACGACGTTCGCCCTCGGCGATGCGGCGTGCGGTCGCTTCGGCGTCGCTCACCAGCGACTGCGCCTTGGCCTCGGACTCCTCCAGCAGCTGGCGGGCCCGCGCCTGCGCCTCGTTCACCGCGTCGTCGGCGGCGCGCTGCGCGAGCAGCAACGTGCGCTGCAGCATCTCGGCGTCTTCGCGGCTCGACGGCAGCGGCACCTCGGCCGGCGCGGGCGCGGCGGCCGCGGCGGCCGTCGGCGCCGGACGGCTCGCGACGTCCTGCAACTTCTGGCTCAGGCCCTCGATGGTGACCGCGGCGCGCTCGAGGAGGTCGTCGACCTCGTCACGGTCGTAGCCGCGCCACGAGTCCTTGATCTCACTGCTGCGGAGTTCCTGCGGGGTCACATCCATGGGGGGCCATGGTAGCGAGGGGGGCAGGGAACGCGTCGAACCCCGGTCATCCGGAGGCGAGCAACGTCCGCAGGATCATCAGGGCGAAGAACACGATGAGGAACGACGTGTCGAACATCCCGGCCGGCGGGATGACCCGGCGCACGGGTCGCAGGACCGGTTCGGTCAGGTCGAACAGCAGGGTGTTGAGCTGCGCCAGGAACGTGCCGCCGCGCACCGGGAACCAGGACAGGACGGCGCGGCCGGCGAGGATGACGAGATAGAGGGTGACCGCATAGACGAGGACGGTGCGCACGGGCTCAGGGCTGGAACAGGCCCCGGGCCTGGAGCCGGTCCTTCTCCTCCTGGGAGACCTCGACGTTGCTGGGCGTCAGCAGGAACACCTGGTCGGCGACCCGCTGCATCGAGCCCGCGACCGCGTACGCGAGGCCGCTCGAGAAGTCGATGAGGCGCCGCTGCAGCTCGCGCGGCAGGCCCTGCAGGTTGAGGATGACCGGCTGGTTCGCCTTGAGGCGGTCGCCGACCTCCTGCGCGTCGTTGAAGCCCTGGGGCTCGACCACGTGGACCCGGGCCGCGGTGGTGGGGCCGATCGTGCGGACCACGCTCGGCCGCGGCGCCGACATGCCCGACGGCTCCTCGCGACCGGCGCCGCCGGCGCGGGACGGGAGGGGGCGGGCTCGGGAGCGCCGTAGTCGGCGCCGTACTCGGTGCGGGCGTCGGGCCGGGTGCGCACGGTGCCCGAGTCGCGGGGCGGGCCGTTGCGGCCGTCGGCGTCGTCGCGACCGGGGTCGCGGCGGGCGCGGGGGTTCTGCGGCTCGTCGGGCGCGTCGGCGTACTCGCCGTAGGACTCGTACTCGCCGCCGTACTCGAGCTCGTCGTCGTCCTGGAGACCCAGGTAGACCATCGCCCGACGCCACATCGAAGCCATGTGCGTCTGCCTCCCTCGCAGCGCGTCAGCCTAGGAGATGGAACGGGGCCATGCCCGGACGGGCAGGGGTCAGAGCCGGGGGCCGAAGAGGGCGCGGCCGACGCGGACGATGGTGGCGCCCTCCTCGACCGCGACCTCGAAGTCGTCGGTCATGCCCATCGACAGCTCGGTCAGCTCCAGCGCCACGGCCATGCTCCCGCAGCGCGCGCGAACCACGGACGGGGGTCGCCGTCGTGGGGCGGCACCGCCATCAGGCCGTCGACCGCGAGGCCATCGGCCCGGAGGGCATCGACCAGCGCGGGCGACGCTCGCCGGGGAGGCAGCCGCCCTTCTGCGGCTCCTCCCCCAGGTTCACCTCCACCAGGACCCGAGCCCCGGGCGCGCGGCGGGCGATCTCGGCCCCGAGCTCGGCCCGGTCGACCGACTGCCAGCACGTCGACCCAGGGCGCGAGCGCGCGCACCTTGTTGCGCTGGAGCTGCCCGAGGAAGTGCCACCGGCACCCGGTGACGGCGGTCTTGGCCAGCAGCTCCTGGGCGCGGTTCTCGCCGAGGTCGGTCACCCCGGCGTCGACCGCGGCCTGCACGCGAGCGACGTCGACGGTCTTGGTCGCCGCGACCAGCGTGATGTCGGAGGCCGCGCGTCCGGCGCGGCCCGCCGCGGCCGCGAGGCGCTCCCGCACCTCGGCGACGCGTCGGCGACTGCCGACTCGTCCGTGTCGCTCACGCGGTCCGCACCACCACGACGGCCTGACGGCCGGTCACGCCGTCGCGCCGGTGGGAGAAGTGGTCGGGCGACGCGGCGGTGCACACGTCGACGTCGGCCACGTCGGCGACGCCGGCTCGGGCCAGCGCCACGCGGACCGCGGCCGGGATGTCGAGCGCGGGCGTGCCGTCGGCGGTGCGCGCCGCGACCTCGGACCCGAGCCGATCGACCAGGCGGGCCGAGGAGATCAGCGCCGAACTCGTAGTGCTCCGGGTGGATGCACGGCCCGAGCACCGCGCGCACCGGGCCCGGCGACACCGCCCGCAGCGCGGCCGACCGCCTCACCGATCACGCCCTGCTCGAGGCCGGGCCACCCCGCGTGCACCACGCCGACCGCCTCCGGCGCGACCAGCGCGATCGGGGCGCAGTCGGCGGTGAGCACCACGAGCGGGCAGCGCCGACGGTCGTGGTGACCGCGGCGTCGGCCTCGGGCGGCTCAGCAAGTGGCCCGTCGACGGTGACCACCGTGGCGCCGTGGACCTGGCGCAGCCACACCCACGCTCCGGGATCGGCGGGGCCGAACGGCACGAGCGCAGCGGCCGCGCGCACGGTTCTCGGCGACCGCCTCCGGGGTCGTCGTCGACGTGGTCGCCGAGGTTGAGGCTGGCGTACGGCGCGCCCGGACACCCCGCCGTGCCGGTCGGTGAAGACCACGCGGGCGGACGGGAAGACGTGTGCTCGATCAGCGCAGGAACTCGGGGACGTCGAACTGGTCGTCGCCGTCGCCCTCGTCGCCGCCCCCGACCGAGAAGTCGATGCCGCGGCCGAGGTCGTCGTCATCGTCGTCGAGACCGAGCGACGTGAGCCCGCGCGACGGGCGCTTCTCGCCGTCGTAGCGGTCGAAGCCGGCGGCGATGACGGTGATGCGGACCTCGTCGCCGAGGCTGTCGTCGATCACCGCACCGAAGATGATGTTGGCGTCGGGGTGCGCGGCCTTGGCCACGATCTCCGCCGCCTCGTTGACCTCGAAGAGGCCGAGGTCGGACGGTCCCGACACGTTGAGCAGCATCCCGCGGGCACCCTCGACGCTCGCCTCGAGCATCGGGCTCGAGATCGCGGCCCGGGCCGCGTTGACGGCGCGGCCGTCGCCCGACGCGTAGCCGATGCCCATGAGCGCGCTGCCGGCGTTGCTCATGATCATGCGGACGTCGGCGAAGTCGGTGTTGATGAGCCCCGGCGTCGTGATGAGGTCGGTGATGCCCTGCACACCCTGGAGCAGGACCTCGTCGCACGTCTTGAACGCGTTGAGCATCGACGTGCGCTCGTCGGCGACGCTGAGCAGCCGGTCGTTCGGGATGACGATGAGCGTGTCGACCTTCTCGCGCATCTTCTGGATGCCGTTCTCGGCCTGCACGCCGCGGCGGCGCCCCTCGAAGCTGAACGGGCGCGTGGCGATGCCGATGGTGAGCGCGCCGACGGCCTTGGCCACCTCGGCCACCACCGGGCCCGCGCCGGTGCCGGTGCCGCCACCCTCGCCGAGGGTGATGAACACCATGTCGGCGCCCTTGAGCACCTCTTCGATCTCCTCGCGGTGGTCCTCGGCCGCCTGGCGGCCGATCTCGGGATCGGACCCGGCGCCCGAGACCCCGGGTGATGTCGCGCCCGATGTCGAGCTTCACGTCGGCGTCGCTCAACAGCAGCGACTGCGCGTCGGTGTTCACCGAGATGAACTCCACGCCCTTCAACCCCGCGTCGATCATCCGGTTGACGGCGTTGCACCCGCCTCCGCCGACCCCGATGACCTTGATCACCGCCAGGTAGTTCTGCGGCTCGCCCAGCATCCAGTGCTTCCTTTGCTCGTTCCCGTGGACCCGACCGCTCCCATTGTGCTGGCCGGCCTTCACATCCCTTGGGTTATCAGGGCTTGAATCACCAACCCTCGACCTCCACTCGAGGTTGAGAGTTATGTCAAGCTGTACTTTCGGTGCAGACTTTACTCTCGCAACATTGAATGGTCAACTCCCCCATCCCCCCACACGCGGCTCAACCCGCTGACCGGGTTGGTGGGGACGCTCACGTCGACGTAGTGCACCTCGACGTCGGTCGACGCCGCGAGCACCGCGATCGCGGCGCGCACCTTCACCGCGATCTGCGTGGCCGCGCCCATCCGGATCTCCGGGCCCGACGTGAGGTGGAGCAGCACGCCCTTGTCGGTCACCTCGACCGACGTCGTGCCCCCGGCCGCGAACCCGGTCAGCCCACCGGCGACGCGGGCGCCGTCGACCGGCGCGATGGTGCCGCCCACCGGCGGGACGACCTTGGTGCCGAGCAGCTGGGGCAGACCGGCGGGCGGGGCGTCGACGACCTCGAGCACCCGGCCGGTGCCGTCGACCACCGACTTCCCGGCTGGTCCGTCGACCCACGCCACCGGCAGGCGCTCGTGCACCACGATGCGCACGGTGTCGGGCCACTCGCGCACGACCTCGGCCCGACCGACGTACGGCAGCGCCTCGACGTCGGTCGTCGCCTTCCCCTCGTCGAGCCACACGATCGGATCGCCACGGTGGACGCCGGCGGCGTCCTCGACCTGCGCGGCGGTGAGGCGGTCGAGCCCCCGCACCTGCACGTGGTCGACGTCGAGCAACGGGGAGATCGACGCGCCCCACGTGATCAGTCCCAGGACCACCACCACGCCGACGAGCACGAGGATCCGCGCCCGGCGTCGGGCGGCGGGGCGCCGCGCCGGTGCGCGCCCGGGCGGGCCCGCGGCGCGGGCGTTCACCGGATCCCTCTGTCGAGCGCGAGCTCGCGGTCGTCGAACCCGATCATCCGCAGCTCGGGCTCCAACGCGATGCCGGTGGCGGCGAACACCCGCCGGCGGACCTCGACCACGAGCGCGCGCACGTCGTCGGCGGTGGCACCGGGCTCCGCCTGGAAGAAGTTGGCGTGCTTCTCGGAGACGACCGCACCACCGGCGCGGAGCCCTTTGAGACCGAGCGAGTCGATGAGGCGCCCGGCGGAGTCGCCCGGCGGGTTGGCGAACACCGAGCCCGCGTTCGAGCCGCCGGGCTGGTGCTCGCGGCGCCAGCGGACGACGTCAGCGACGGCGGCCTCACCGGCCTCGACGCTCCCCTCCCCGACCCGGAAGGTGGCCGCGGTGACGATCTCGGTCGGAGTCGAGGGCCGAGTACCGGTAGGCGAACCCGAGCCGGGCCGGGGGCCGCCGATCGGGGCGGGCGTCGGGATCGGCGAGGTCGACGACCTCGGCCTCGACGAGCACGTCGGCGGTCTCCCGGCCGTGGCCGCCCGCGTTCATGCGCACCGCGCCGCCGACGCTGCCGGGGATCCCCACGAAGAACTCGAGCCCGGACCGGGCGGCGCCGGCGCTGCGCCGGGCGAGCACCGGGAGCGGCACCGCCGCCCCGGCCCGCACGAGCCCGGGCCCCGCGTCGAGGTCGACGGCGTCGAAGTCGCCGCCCAGCACGACCCCCAGTCCGTCGAACCCCGCATCGGCCACGAGCAGGTTCGACCCGCGGCCGATCAGCAGGAGCGGCGGCGCGGCGGCGGCGACCACCCGGGCCAGCGCCGCGAGTGCTTCGGCGGACCCGACCCGGGCCAGGACCGCGACCGGACCACCGACGGTGTAGGTGGTGAAGTCGGCGACCGGGACGTCCCGCTCGACCGCCACCCCGGCCGCATCCAGCCGCTCGGCCAGCGCCGGCTCGGGGGCGAGGCTCACGACGACGGCGCCAGCCACTCGTCGGGTGCGGTGGTGAGGTCGCCGGCCCCGAGGGTGAGGACGACGTCGCCCGGCCGGGCCAAGCGCGGGACGTGCGCGACGAGGTCGGCCCGGCGCGGGAGGTAGGTGACCGCCTGCTCCGGGTGCGCGTCGAGCACGGCACGGAGGACCAGGCGACCGGACACGCCCGGGCTGCGGCTGCTCCCCCGCCGGGTACACGTCGGTGAGCACCGAGCGCGTCGGCGCCGGCGAAGGCGTCGGCGAAGTCACGCCACAACGCGGCGGTGCGCGTGTAGCGGTGCGGCTGGAACACGGCGACGACGCGCTCCCACCCGCCTTCGCGCGCGGCGCGGATCATGGCGTCGACGTCGCTGGGGAGATGGGCGTAGTCGTCGACGTAGGTGACGCCGTCGCGCTCGCCGCGGAACTGGAAGCGTCGTGCGACGCCGCCGAAGCCGCCGAGCGCGCGCGTCACCGCGTCGAACGGCACCCCGACCTCGAGCGCGATGGCCGCGGCGCCGGCCGCGTTGACCGCGTTGTGCCGACCGGGCACGGGGAGCTCGACGACGCCGAGCACCTCGCCCGCGCCGGGTCAACGTGAACTGCGTGCCGCTGCGCCCACCCTCGTAGTCGGTCATGAGGTAGTCGGCCCCAACGGTGAACCCGTACGTGACGACGCCGGCATCGGCGCGGGCCGGCGATCGCGGCGGCGACGTCGTCGTCGGCGCAGAGCGCGGAGGTACCCGGGATGCGGGCGACGAAGGTCTCGAACGCCTCGACGAGCGCGGGGAAGTCGCCGTAGTGGTCGAGGTGATCGGGCAGCACCGAGGTGACGACCGCGTCGTGCGGCGCAAGCTCGAGGAACGTGCCGTCGCTCTCGTCGGCCTCGACCACCAGCCACTCGCCGGAGTCGAACACCGCGTTGGTGCCGACCTCGTTGAGGTCGCCGCCGATCAGGAAGCTCGGGTGCCAGCCCGCCGGCGCGCAGGATGAGCGCGAGCATCGACGACGTGGTGGTCTTCCCGTGGCTCCCGGCCACCGCGATCGTGGTGCGGGTGGCGACGATCGCGCGCAGCGCGTCGGCGCGTCGCAGCACCGGGACGCGACGCTCGCGCGCCGCGACGACCTCGGGGTTGCTCTCGGGGATCGCGGTCGAGATGACGACCGCGTCGAGCTCGGCCGGCAGGTTGCGCGGCCGCGTGCCCGACGTGGGTGGTGACGTCGAGGAGATCGAGGCGTTCGAGCGCGCGTGACTCGCGGAGGTCGGAGCCGCTCACGCGGTGACCCATGCGCGCGAGCACGGTGGCGATCGCGCTCATGCCCGCGCCACCCACGCCGACGATGTGGATGGCGTGCGGCCGCGTGAGGTCGAGGTCAGCGGCCACCGCCCACCTCCTCCACCAGGTCGGCGAAGCGCGCGGTCGCGTCGGGCCGACCCGAGCGTGCGGGCGGCGGCGCTCATGGCCGCGCGACGGTCGGGATCGTCGAGCAGCGCCTGCAGCTCGCGGTCGAGGCGGGCGGCGTCGAGGGCGGCGTCGGCGACGACGACCGCGGCGCCGGCCGCGGCCAGTGCCTCGGCGTTGGCGGTCTGGTGGTCGCCCGGTGCTCCGGGCAGGGGCACCAGGACCGCGGGCATGCCGACCGCGGTGAGCTCGGCGGTCATGCCGCCCGACCGCGACACCACGACCGTCGCCTCGGTGTAGATGACCTCCATGTGCTCCTCGAACGGGACGAGTCGGTACGCCGAGCGCGTCACCCGGACGCCGCTGCGCGGCGAGCCGGGTTCGGCACTCTTCGTAGTCGCGGACACCCGCGACATGGTGGATCGTGACGTCGGCCCGGTCGCGCCAGCGGTCGTAGAGGTCCGAGGACCGCCCGGTTCACCGAGCGGGCACCGAGGCTCCCGCCGACCACCGCCACCAGGGCGGCGTGACCGGCGCCCGCTGGACCGCGGCGATGGCGGGCCGGATCGGGTTGCCGGTGACCACCGCCCCGGGGAGCGCGGTGCCGGGCAGGCTCACCGCCGGACGGGCGCCGAGGCGCACCGCGATGCGGTTGGCGAGCCCCGGATGGGCGTCGGCCTCGTGCACGACGGTGGGGACGCCCACGACCCGGGCCGCCACCAGGGCCGGGAGCGACGCGTAGCCGCCCGACGCCGACGACGACACGCGGTCGGAGACGGCGCACCAGCCGCAGCGCCTGTGCGACCGCCACGACTGTGTCCCACAGCGTGCGGAGGTTCTGCGACGATCGTGCGCGGCGCCACGCTGCGCAGCAGTCCGCGCCCGGGCAGGAGGTCGATGGCGAAGCCGGCTGCGGGCACCGCGGTGGCTTCGAGGCCGCGCTGCGCACCGACGAAGTGCAGCTCGTCGGGCGCATGGCCGCGCGCGACCAGCTCCTCGGCGAGCGCGAGCGCGGGGAAGACGTGACCGCCGGTGCCGCCGCCACTGATCAGCACGTACGTCGCGGTCACCGTCGCGGTCACCGTCGCGCGGTGGCAGGGCGCGGCGCTCGCGGGCATCGCGTGGCCCTGGCGCGCGACGTTGACCAGGATGCCCGTCGCCAACATCGTCGTGATCAGCGCGGAGCCCCCGAACGACACGAACGGGCAGCGGGATCCCGGTGACCGGCAGCAGGCCGACGACCGCGCCGATGTTGATGACCGCCTGCCCGACGACCCACACCGTGGCGCCCGCCGCGATCAGCGCGCCGAACCGGTCGGGCGCGCGCAGCGCGGCGCGGGTGCCGAGCACGCCGAAGGCGACGAACAGCCCCATCACGAGGAAGCAGCCGATCAGCCCGAGCTCCTCACCGATGATGGCGAAGATGAAGTCGGTGTGCGCGTTGGGGAGGAAGTTCCACTTGGCCCGACCCGCGCCGAGCCCGACGCCGGTGAGGCCGCCGCTCCCGAGCGCGATGAGCGACTGCGAGATCTGGTAGCCCGCGTTCGAGGAGTCGGCGAACGGGTCGAGGAACGTGAGCATGCGCGCCCGGCGGTAGGGCTCCGCCAACGCCAGGAACGTGACCGCGCTGATGCCGGCGCGCCGACCACCGCGAGGTGCCGCATCCGCACGCCGCCGGCGACCAGCACCGCGATGACGACGAGCGCGAGCACCATGGCCGAGCCGAGGTCGGGCTCCTTCATCACGAGCAGTGTGAACCCGCCGAGCACGAGCAGGACCGGACGCAGCGACCCGGCGCCAGTCGTCGAGCTCGCCGCGCCCGTCGGCTGACGAGGTCGGCGGCGTAGAGCAGCAGCGCGAGCTTGGCGATCTCGCTGGGCTGGAAGCGCAGGAACCCCGCACCCAGCCAGCGCCGCGAGCCCGACACGTAGATGCCGACGCCGGGGACGAGCACGACGACGAGCAGCACGACGCTGAGGATCAGCAGCGGGCGCACCAGCCCGCGCCAGCGCCGGTAGTCGAAGCGGATCGCGAACACGAACGCGCCGAGGCCGAGCGCGGTCCACATGCAGCTGACGGAGGAAGAAGTACCAGGGCGACCCGTAGTCGGTCGAGCGACGCGACCGACGACGCCGACAGCACCATCACCACACCGACGACGTTGAGCACCGCGACCGTCGGCGACGAGCAGGATCGCGGTCGACGATCTGCGTTCCGGCGTCGCGGCGCGGGTGGCAGCCGGAGGCCGCGTGCCGTGGCGATGGGCGCGGAGCGAGCTCGGTGAACGCGGTCATGCGCGGTCCTCCGTTCCGCGCACGGAGCCGGCTCGCCCTCGGGAAGCAGCTTGCACCTCGCGGGCGAAGTCGTCGCCGCGCGCCGCGTAGCTCTCGTACCAGTCGAACGACGCGCACGCGGGTGACAGCAGCACGACGTCGCCGGGCGCGCTCGGTCGCGGCCGCGCGCACGGCGTCGTGCATCGAGTCGGCCGCGTGCACCACCGGCACGGCGCCGGCGAACGCGGCCTCGACCTCGTCCGCGGCCTCACCGATCGCGACGACGGCGCGCAACCGCGCCCGCGTGCGCGCGCAGCCCGCTGAGGTCGAGCGCCTTGTTGCGCCCGCCGGCGATGAGCACGACGTGCTCGAAGCCCGCGAGCGCGCTGGCGGTGGCGTGCGGGTTGGTGGCCTTCGAGTCGTCGTAGTAGCTGCACGCCGGCGGCGCTCCCCCACCAGCTGCACCCGGTGGGCGAGCCCGCCGAAGCCGGCGAGCGTCCGGGCGATCGCATCCACACGTCGCACCCGACGTCGAGGGCGGCGGCCGCGGCGGCCAGGGCGTTGGCGACGTCGTGGGGGGCACCGGACCCAGGAACCGATGCGAGAACGACGCCGGCCGGACCGATCAGCGTGTCCGCCGCGCACGCCGAAGCCGTCGGGCTCGGGGCTGCCGGCGACGAACTCCGACGACCCGCGCCGGGCGCAGTCGACCGCGAGCACGTCGGCGACCGGGTCGTCGCCGTTGACCACGAGCAGCGCGTCGGGGCCCTGGTGCGCGAACACGCAGCGCCTTGGCGGCGGCGTAGGCCTCGACCGAGCCGTGCCAGTCGAGGTGGTCCTCCGCCACGTTGAGCAGGACAGCGACGTCGGGGGCGAACGCGGCGGTGGTGTGCGCGAGCTGGAACGACGAGACCTCGGCGACGACCACCGCGACGTCGTCACCCGCGGCTTCGAGCAGCGGGCGCCCGATGTTCCCGGCCGCGGCGCAGGCGATGCCCGCGGTGCGGAGCATGGCGTCGATGAGCGTGGTGACGGTCGTCTTGCCGTTGGTGCCGGTGACCGCGATCAGTCGCGGGGCGTCGGGCCGCGCCCGCAGCCGCGCTGCGGCGAGGTCGATCTCGGAGCGGATCGGCACGCCCGCCGCGTACGCGGCGGCGAGCGCGGGATGGTCGGGCCGCACCCCCGGGCTCGGCACCACGAGGTCGGCCGCCTGCCCGAGCGCCCGGCGGTGTCGGCGTCGGGCTCCTCGACCACCGTCGCGCCCTCGGCGACGGCCTGCGTCGGCGCGGGCACGGTAGTTGGGGAACTGAGGCGCGCCGTCACGCGGCGGGCGGTCCTCGAGCACGGTGACGTCGTGGCCCGCGGCGCGCGTGTACGACACCACCGCGGCACCCGTCGTGGCGAGGCCGACCACCAGCACCCGCATCAGTCGAGGACCCCGGGGATGCGGATGAAGTCGGCGTAGAAGAAGCCGAGGCCGAGCGCGACGAGGAGGCCGGCGAGCAGCCAGAAGCGCACGATCACGGTGAACTCGGGCCAGCCGCCCACCTCGAAGTGGTGGTGGATCGGGGCCATGCGCAGGACGCGACGATGGAAGCAGCGGAACGAGATCACCTGCGCGATCACGCTGAGCGTCTCGAACACGTAGAGACCGCCGAGGATCGGCAGCAGCAGGATCGTGTTGGTGAGCAACGCGAGGCCGGCCATCGCCGCGCCGAGGGCGAGCGAACCGACGTCGCCCATGAACACCTGTGCGGGCGCCGCGTTCCACCACAGAAACCCGAGGCAGGCGCCCATCATCGCCGCCGACACGATGGCGAGGTCGAGCGCGCCGGCGGGCAGCACGTGGTACACGCCGGGGTGGCGG
This sequence comes from uncultured Actinomycetes bacterium, assembly GCA_963725775.1. GTDB lineage: Bacteria > Actinomycetota > Acidimicrobiia > IMCC26256 > DASPTH01 > DASUAS01. Next base: position 1,964,151 of record CAVRZT010000001.1, on the reverse strand, counting down.
AACTGCCAGAACGCGATGATCACGAAGGCGGCGAACACCATCGCCGCCGATCCGGCCGCGAGGCCGTCCATGCCGTCGGTGAGGTTCACCGCGTTCGAGAAGCCGTAGACGAACAGCACCGCGACGACGAACCACAGGCCCGACGCCATGTCGAGGTCGAGCACGCGGGTGAACGACCAGTGCGTCGACACGTTCACCCACTGCAACGCCAGCAACGCGAAGCCGACCGCGACGATGAGCTGGCCGCCGGTCTTGCCCCGCTTGCGCAGTCCGAGGTTGCGGCCGCGCCGCACGCCCAGGTAGTCGTCGACGAAGCCGACGATCGCCATGCCCACGATGAGGGCCATCAGCGTGATGCCGGCGCGTGCGAACAGCGTCTGCTCGGTGCTCACGTGCGCGACGAGGTATCCGATGAGCGCGCTCACGACGATGGCGATGCCGCCCATCGTGGGCGTTCCCGCCTTCGCCTCGTGCGGGTGCGCGAACGGGCCGTCGTCGCGGATCTGCTGACCGATGCCTTTGGCCTGCAGCACCCGGATGAGCGCGGGCGTGGTGAGGATGCACAGCACGAACGCGGCGCCCATGCCGACGAGGAGCGCGATCACGGGGCGTCCTTCGGGTGACGGTCGCCTGGTCGGGGGCGCCGCGCAGCGCGGTGGCCACCAGCTCGAGCCCCACCGCCCGGCTCCCCTTGACGAGCACCGCATCACCCGGGTGCGACGAAGCCGAGCGTGGCGTCGAGGGCGGCGGCGGCGTCGGCCACCTCGGTGACCGCGACCCCCGCGTCGCGCGCGGCGGCGGCGAGCGGTGCCGCCTCGGGTCCGACCGCGACCAGCACGTCGACCGCCGTCGCGCCGACGAGCGCGCCGAGCGCGGCGTGCTCGGCCGCGCTCAGCATCGCCGAGCTCGCGCATCTCGCCGAGCACCGCGATGCGGCGGCCGGTGCCGTCGACGCGGGCGAGCGCCTCGAGCGCGGCGGCCATCGACGACGGGTTGGCGTTGTAGGCGTCGTCGAGCACGACGACGCCCGTCGGTGGTGCGCGCTCACCTCCATGCGCCACGGCGCCGGCTGCACGGTGGCGAGGCCGTCGGCGACGCTCGTCGAACGCCACGCCGTGCGCCAGCGCGACCGCGGCGGCGAGGATCGCGTTCACCACCTGGTGCGCGCCGCGCACCGCGAGCTCGACCGGGCCACCGCCCCACGGCGACTCGATCCGGAACCGGGGGCGCAGCTCGGCGTCGAGCGCGACGTCGACCGGCCCGCACGTCGGCGGGGGCGGCACCGGCCGAGACCAGGACCACCCGGGCGGCGGTGCGGGCCGCGAGCCCGGGGGTCTCCGGGTCGCCGGCGTCGAGCACCGCCAGGCCGTGGGCGTCGAGCGCCTCGAGCAGCTCGCCCTTGGCCCGCGCCACGCCGGCGGGCCGCCGAGGGGCCCGGCGTGGGCGAGGCCGATGTTGGTGATGACGCCGACGGTCGGGCGGGCGATGGCGCACAGCGCGGCGATGTCGCCGTGGGCGCGTGCGCCCATCTCGAGCACGAGCGCCTCGGTGGCGGAGCCGGCGCGCGCAGCAGCGTGAGCGGCACGCCCGCCTCGTTGTTGTACGAACCGGGAGCTGGCGTGCACCGCGAACTTGGGCGCGAGCGCGGCGGCGACGAGATCCTTGGTGCCGGTCTTGCCCGCCGAGCCGGTGATGCCGACGACCGCGGTGTCGTGCAACGCGTCGCGTGCCGGCGCGTCCGAGGCGCGCCAACGCGTCGAACGCGTCGCCGACCTCGACGACGGCGAGGTCGGCCGGCGCGACGGCGCGCGTCACCAGCGCGACCGACGCACCGCGCGTCACGGCGTCGGTGACGAAGTCGTGACCGTCGCGCTCGGCGACCAGCGCGACGAAGCACGCCCCTGGTTCCAGCGCGCGCGAGTCGATGGCGAACGTCGTCGCGCGCGCGTCGGGGTCGCCGGCGACGACGGTGCCGCCGGTGATGGTCGCGAGCTCGCGCGCGGTCAGCTCCACCCGAGCGCTCCCAGCTCCTCGCGGGCGACGACCCGGTCGTCGAACGGGACCGTGCGTCCGCGCGCTCGTCTGCCCGGTCTCGTGGCCCTTGCCGGCGATGAGCACGACGTCGCCGGGCTGGGCGCCGGCGAGCGCGGCGACGATGGCGGCGCGCCGGTCGAGCTCCACGCGTAGCTGCAGCTCCGGCGCCCGCCGCCAGGCCGGTGAGCACGGCGTCGGCGATCGTCTGCGGGTCCTCCGAACGTGGGTTGTCGGACGTGAGGACGGCGACGTCGGCGCCCGCGGCCACGGCCGCGCCCATCAACGGCCGCTTGGCCGGATCGCGGTCGCCACCGCACCCGAAGACGCACCACACCCGACCGCTCGGCGCCGCGCCAGCGGACGGGCCGCCGCGAGCACCCGGGCGAGGGCGTCGGGCGTGTGGGCGTAGTCGACGAGCACGGTGAACGGCTGGCCGGCATCGACCCGCTCGAACCGGCCGGGGACCACCACCGGGTCGCCCAGTCCCCGCCCACCGCATCCCAGCGGCATACCCGCGGCTCGGGCGGTGGCCGCCGCGGCGAGCGCGTTGGCGAGGTTGAAGCGGCCGACGAGCGGGAGTCGCAGATCGATCCGGCTCCCGGCGCGCCGGTCGACGAACGCGATGCGCGTGCCGTTGCCGGCGAGCTCGACGTCGACCGCGATCACGTCAGCACGCTCGTCGTCGATCGCGTACGTGATCACGTCGAGCCCGGCATCGCGCGCGCACGTCGGCGAGCTCCGGCGCCGCGCTCGTCGTCGAGGTTGATCGCCGCGGCCGCGCGTGAACGCCGGGGTGAAGAGGCGCGCCTTCGCCGCGAAGTACGCGTCGAGCGTGCCGTGGTAGTCGAGGTGCTCGTGACTGAGGTTGGTGAAGCACACCGCGGCGAAGTCGCACGCCGTCGACCCGGTGCTGCTCCAGCGCGTGCGACGACACCTCCATCGCCACCGTCGCCGCACCGGCGTCGCGCATCCGCGCCAGCAGCGCCTGGAGGTCGGAGGCCTCGGGAGTGGTGTGCGCGGTCGTGATCGACTCGCCCGCGACGCGCGCGCCGACGGTGCCGATCACGCCGACACGGTCGCCCGCGCGCACGGCGATGGCGTCGAGCAGGTAGGTGGTGGTGGTCTTCCCGTTGGTGCCGGTGACGCCGAGCACCCGCATCGCCGACGACGGGTCGCCGTAGCAGGCGGCGCCGCGAGCGGACCCGAGCGCGGCCCGGACGCGGGCACGCGCGCCTGGGCGACGTCGAGCGGCAGGAACCGCTCGACGAGCAGCGCCACCGCGCCCGCGGCCGACGGCCTCGGGCGCGTGGTCGTGGCCGTCGGTCGTGTCGCCCGGGATGCACGCGAAGCAGCGCACCGGGCGTGACCTGGCGGCTGTCGTGGGTGATGGCGTCGACCTCGACGTCCGGATCCCCGGTGAGCTCGGCTCCGGCGACACGCCCCGGTCCGTCGAGACCGGCGAGCAGGTCGTGCCAACGCACGCGTGCGCGTCCTCTCGGCTCGGTCACGGGATTGAACGCGTCAGGGTACCGGGCGCCCGTCGCGGTGCTCGTGCATGGGCGCATCTCCGGCTGCCGGCCTCACGATGTGGTCGGCACCCGCTCGTAGGTGAGCGCGAACCGCATGATCTGCTGGAACACGGGGGCAGCGGCGTCGGCGCCGAAGATGCTGCCCTGCGGCGAGTCCATCACCACGATGGCCGCGAGGCGGGGGTTGTCGGCGGGGGCGAACCCGGCGAACGAGGCGTTGTACTCGCCGGTGTCGTACGGCGCCTTGCGGGCGGTCCCGGTCTTGCCCGCCACCGGGTAGCCGGGGATCTGCGCCTTGGTGCCGGTCCCGAGCGGGTCGGCCACCACCTTCTTGAGCATGCCCGTCACCGCGTCGGCCGTCGCCGGACGCCACCACCTGGTGGGGCGCGGGCAGCGGCCTCGTCGTGGCGCTTGCCGTCGGCGTCGATCGTCGCCGCGACCAGGCGGGGCGGCCGGGCGAGGCCGTGGTTGGCGATCGTGGTGTACACGTCGAGCATCTGCATCGGCGTGACCGCGATCCCGTAGCCGATCGGGATCGACCCCATGCTCGTGTCGGTGTAGTCCTTCATCGAGAACGACGAGCCCGACGACTCCCCGGGAAGGCCGAGCCCGGTCGGCTGCCCGAAGCCGAACGCGCTCGAGGTACTGCGACAGCTTCGTCGGGCCGAGCTCGTCCGCGATCTTGATCGTGCCCACGTTCGACGACTGGGCGAGGATGTCGGCGACGGTCATCGTCGACGAGTGCTCCTCGACGTCCTCGTAGTCGGTGCCGCCGACATTGATCGTCTGGGTACACGTCGTCGAACACCGTGTCGGGCGATACGAGACCCTCCTGGATCGCGCCCGACATCGTGATGACCTTGTTGGTCGAACCCGGCTCGTAGACGTCGGTGACCGGCCGGTTGCTCTCGGTCGCGCGCCGCGTCGCGCGGGCGCGGTGTCGGTCGCGCCGTCGACCGTCGCCATCGCGAGCACGTCGCCGGTCTGCACGTCGACGATCACCGCGATGCCGCCCTTGGCGTTCATCGTCGACGACGCCCTGCAGCAGCGCCTGCTCGGTGTTCCACTGCAGCGACGAGTCGATGGTGAGCACGAGGTCCTTGCCCCGCTTGCGCCGGCGTCACCTGTCGCTCGCCCCCGGGGATGTCGTTGCCCTGCGGGTCGCGCTCGACCTGCGACGCTCCCGGGCGTGCCGGTCAGCGTCTTGTCGAAGTGGTACTCCATGCCTCCGAGGCCGGTGTTGTCGGTGCCGACCAAGCCGACGACCGGCGCCGCGACCGAGCCGTCGGGATAGAAGCGGCGCGACTCGTCCTGGTACGAGATGCCGACGAGGTTGAGCTTGCGCACCTGGCCGCGTCACCTGGTCGTTGACCTTGCGGGCGACGTACGCGAACGCGCTCTTCCGGTTCGACAGGCGGTCGTGCGAGCTGCGGCCTGGTCGACCTGCACGATCGGCGCGAGCTTCGCCGCGTACGCGACCGGGTCCTTGATCACGCGGGGGTCGGCGACGATCGTGGTCTGCGGCACCGACACCGCGAGCACCTTGCCGGTGCGGTCGAAGATGTTGCCGCGCTCCGCGGGGATGGTGACCGTGCGCACGCGCTGGCCGAGCCCGAGCGACGACGAGGTGCGAGCGGTCGCGGGCCTGGAGGTCGAACAGGCGCACGCCGATGGCGGCGAACGCCAGCACCATCGACGACGAGCATGCGCGATCGAGCCGCAGCCGGACCGGCGGCAGCGGACGCGCCGACTCGCGCGTCGGGCGCGGTCGTGGTGCGCGGGCGCGCGGGCTGCGTCCGCGGGCGGCGCGTGACGGTCGGGCGCCGGCGCGCCGGGCGGCGGCGCGCGCGCGGGCGCACGCGGCGCGCGGCGTCGGGGTACGGCGCGGACGTGGCGGCCGGCGGGCCCCGCTCACGGTCACGGCTGCTGGGGGCCAAGGCTCGACTTCGTCTTCGACCACGTCGGCGATGGTGGTCGCGGACGAGCCGTCGGCGGCCGCCGGGCAGCGGCGCGTCCGGCGACGTAGAGGTACTGCGGCGGGCTCCGGCGGGCACGACGAGCCCGAGCCGCTCGGCCTCCTGGATGATGCGCTGCGGCGACGCCAGCAGCGACGCGGTGAGCCGGCGCTGCTCGTACGTGCGCTGCTCCGTGGTGATCTGCGTGTTGAGGCGGTCGAGCTCGCAGCTGGTGCTGCGCGAGCACCACGTGGAACACCACCGCGCTCACGAGCGCGAACACGGTGAAGAGCGCGAGCAGGGTCGCCGACGCGCCCGACGTGTGCGGTTCTCGGCGGCGACGCGCGTCGTCGTCGGCGCGCGGTGCGCGGGCGCGCGTCCGGCGCGGCGTCGTGCGCGCGGCGCGTCGCGCGCCGGCGGCGTCGCGCCGGGCGGGCGCGGCGACCGTGGTCACGGCGCGAGGCGTTCCACCGCACGCAGGCGGGCGCTGGCTGCGCACGCGGGTTGCGCCTCGACCTCGGCGTCCGTCGGCCGCAGCGGGCGGCGGGTGAGCAGACGGGTGAGCGGGTTGCGCTTGGCGCGCGGGAGGCCCTTCGGCACGTAGCCCGGCTCCTCGGTGCGCGACCAGTCGGCGAAGCGCTCCTTCACCATGCGGTCCTCGAGCGAGTGGTACGCGAGCACGACGATGCGCCCCTCGGGCTTGAGGAGGTGCACCGACTCGTCGAGCCCGCGGCCGAGGCTCGGCAGCTCGCGGTTGACCTCCATGCGGATGGCCTGGAAGGTGCGACGCGCGGGGTGACCACCGCGGCGCCGGGCGGCGGCGGGGATGCCGCGCTTCACCGCCTCGACGAGGTCGCCGGTCGTGTCGCAGCGGACGGGCGGCGACGATCTCGGCGGCGATGCGACGCGCGTAGCGCTCCTCACCGTTGCGGGCGATGAGCGCGGCGAGGTCGGCCTCGGTGTACTCGTTCACCACCGTCGCCGCGGTCAGCGTCTGCGACGCTGTCCATGCGCATGTCGAGCGGCGCGGCGTCGGCCCAGTACGAGAAGCCCCGCACCGGGCGGTCGAGCTGCGGGCTGCTGACGCCCAGGTCGAACAAGATCGCCACGATTCCCTCGTTTCCCACGATGTCGGCGACCGGTCTCGAAGCCGCCCTGCACGATGCGGACCCGGTCCCCGAAGGGTTCGAGCGCCGCGCCCGCCGCTGCCACGGCGACGGGATCCCGGTCGATGCCGAGGAGCCGGAGGTCGGGTCGGGCGGTCAGGAGCGCCCGGGCGTGGCCTCCGCCACCCACCGTCGCGTCCACGACCAGTCCCGTCGGCACGGCGGCCAGGAGCTCGCGTCACCTCCGCCGCCATGACCGGGAGGTGCATGGAAGCCTCGTCGCCATCCCGCACGGCCCCCTCCCCGCCTCGTCGCTCTCGTCTCCCCGGGACCGCCACCAGCCCCCCGGACGCGTCGACGAAAGCGAAGCGGGCGGAAGGGGCGCTTGCGCCGCGCCGCCCGGGGGGCTGGTGGCGGGCCCGCAGGCTCACCGTTGTCAAGGGCTCGCCGTGCTCGCCGGCTGTGCGGTGCCTCAGATCCCGAAGTCGGGCAGGTCGTCGGACTCGGTCAGCGCCTCCGCGCCCATCCGGTCGAGCTCCAGCCAGTGGTCGCGGTCCCAGATCTCGATCCGGGAGTAGAGGCCCACCACCATCACCTCGCGCTCGAGGTGGGCGAACGCGCGGAGGTTCGCCGGGCAGCGCCACCCGCCCCTGCTTGTCGGGCTGGATCTCGCTGGCGCCCGCCGAAGAACACCCGGGCGGCGTTGAGCTCCTTCGGCCCCCGCTTCGACTGCTCCCGGATCTGGGTCGCCACCGTCTCGAACTCCTCCGGGGTGAACACCGAGAGACAACCGCCCTTGCCCTTGGTGACGAACGCGCCGTCGGCGAGCTGGTCCCGGTACTTCGCCGGGAGGATGACCCTCCCCTTGGTGTCCAGGGAGTGTTGGAACTCTCCCAGGAACATCCGGGAATCCCTCGCCTCTCGGTCCTCGTCCACCACTGCCGGGCCACTTGCCGGGCGGTGACCTCCCGCTCGCACCCTCGCCTACCACTTGGTCACCACTTCACTCCATTTCGTGGCACCCTACACCCCTCTCGCCCCACTCTTCAACCCACAACGCTCCCTTTTCCGCCCCGTCACGCGAAAATGCGCCCCGGAGGGCGCGTTCGGCTGCGATTCAGTGCCGACTGACGTTCGCAGTGCGAACAGCCAGGCTGCAGCGAATGGAGCGGGGCTACGCGGGGAGGAAGGGCTCCCAGGCGGGGTCGATCGAGCCGGCGCTCGCCACGACCCAGAGGTTGGCCTGGGCTCGCGGGGCGGGTGCGCAGGCGGAGGTCGACCTCGGAGAGGAGGCGGTCCTCCTTGCGGGAGTTGCAGGCCCGGCACGAGGCCACCACGTTGTCCCAGGCGTGCGGGCCACCGCGGGAGCGGGGCACCACGTGGTCGATGTTCTCGGCCGCCCGGTTGCAGTACTGGCAGCGGTGGCCGTCGCGGGCGAACACGGCCCGGCGCGACAGCGGCACCCGGTTGCGGTACGGCACCCGGACGAAGTGGTGGAGGCGGATCACCGCCGGCACCGGGCAGCTCAGCCCGCTCGGAGTGGAGCACGGCGCCGTTGCGCGCGACGATCTCCGCCTTCTCCTTCAGCACGAGCACCACCGCCCGGCGCATCGGCACGACGCAGAGCGGCTCGAAGCTGGCGTTGAGCAGCAGGGCTCTTCCCAAGCGTCGCGACCTCCACGGGTCATCCCGGTCGGGAGGCAGTCTACCGGGGCGACTGCCGCCTCCGATCGGTCGATTCCGCGCGCCGTCCGGCGCTCCGGCGGCTCCCGCTTCATCGCCTGCACCACTCGAGGTAGCGCGACGAGGTCGTGCGGGGTCGGGCCGCCCGCGCCGAGCCGTACTGGGTCTCGAAGCGGAACCGCAGGTAGTCGGCGTCGGGCAGCGGGCAGGAACGGCGGCGCGGCGCCACCACCGCGGCCGGGCGAGCCGCGGTCGCCTGCGCCAGCGCGGTCGGCCACAGCGACGGGCGCACGCAGCACGAGCACGACGGCACGCACCCAGAACCACGGCGCCGGGCAACGCGTCCGGGCCGGCTCGTTCGTCATGTGTGCGCACGGTAGCCGGTCCGTCGGGACCTGGCGCGGAACGCCCGAGACGCTCTCTGGTACCGTCGGGACGCCCGCGCTGGAGGTGTTCGTGGTTCAGCCCGCCACCGCGCCGAGCCGCGACTCGTCGTTCGGCCGCTTGTTCTCTGCCCTGCTCGGCAACGTCGAGCGCGTCATCCAGGGCAAGCGCGAGCAGGTGCACCTCGCGCTCGTGTGCCTCCTCGCCGAGGGCCACCTCCTCATCGAGGACGTCCCCGGCGTCGGCAAGACCTCGCTGGCCAAGGCGATCGCGGCGTCGATCGGCGGCACGTGCCACCGCATCCAGTTCACCCCCGACCTCCTGCCGTCCGACGTCACCGGCGTGTCGGTGTGGAACCGCACCGCCAACGAGTTCGAGTTCCGCCCCGGCGGCATCTTCGCCAACGTCGTGCTCGCCGACGAGATCAACCGGGCCTCGCCGAAGACCCAGTCGGCGCTGCTCGAGGCGATGGAGGAGCGCCAGGTCACCGTCGACGCGCACACCTACCTCCTCCCCCGGCCGTTCATGGTGATCGCGACCCAGAACCCGATCGAGCTCGAGGGCACCTATCCCGCTGCCCGAGGCGCAGCTCGACCGCTTCCTCATGCGCATCCCGATGGGCTACCCGGCGCGCGACGCCGAGCTGGCGATCCTCGAGTCGCGGGCCAGCAGTCGGCAACGGTCGACGCGCTCACGCCCGTCGCCAGCGCGATCGACATCGCCGACGCCGCCGCGCTCGTCGGCACCGTGCACGTCGCCGCCGAGGTGCGCGACTACGTGCTCGACCTCGTCGCCGCGTCACGCCGCCACCCCGACCTCGTGCTCGGCGCGAGCCCCCGCGGCTCGCTTGTCGCTGCAGCGCGCGGCGCGCGCGCTCGCCGCGAGCTTCGGCCGCGACTACGTCATCCCCGACGACGTGAAGCGCGTGCTGCCCGCGGTGCTCGAGCACCGCCTGATGCTCGCGCCCGACGCCCAGCTGCGCGGCGTGTCGGCGGGCGACGTCGTGCGCTCGATCATGGCGTCGGTCCCGGTCCCCGGCGCGACGTCGGGGTGACGGGACCGACCTCGGTGACCACCACGCCCGAACCCCCCATCGGGCCCAGCACGAGCCGCAACACCACGCTCACCCGCCGCGGCTGGTCGCTGACCGGCGCCGCCCTCGGGCTGATCGTCGGCAGCTTCCTCCTCGGCGCGCTCGAGATGCTCGTGCTCGGGGTCGCCGCGCTCGCCCTGGTCGTCGGGGTCACGCTCTGGCTGCGGTTCCAGCACGCGGCCCGAGCTGGCGGTGAGCCGCCGGGTCCGTCCCGACCGACTGCACGTCGGGTCGGAGGGGCGGATCGACCTCCTCGTCGAGAACCTGGGCACCCGCGCCACCCCGCTGGTCTTCGCCACCGACTGGTTCGACGAAGGGCGCCGCGCCGCGCGCTTCCTGGTGCCGCCGCTCGCCGCCGGGGCGACCGCGCGCGCCGCGTACCGGATCCCGACCCGCCGCCGGGGGCGGTACCGCGTCGGCCCGCTGGCGGTCGCGGTGACCGACCCGTTCGGGCTCGCGCGCCGCAGTGAACCGAGCGCGGGCGAAGCCGAGCTGGTCGTGCGCCCGCGCGTGCACGAGATCGTCGCTCCCGGTCGCGGTCGGCAGCCGCATCAGCGCCGAGCACGAGGCCGCCGCGTCGCGCGCGGTGGTGAGCGACCTCGGCGACGAGTTCGTCACCCTGCGCGACTACGAGCTGGGCGACGACCTGCGCCGCGTGCACTGGCAGTCGACGGCCCGCACCGGCGAGCTCATGATCCGCCAGGACGAAGCCCGGTGGCGATCGCGCGCCGCGGTCGTGCTCGACGTGCACCCGAGCGCACACGACGCCGAGTCGTTCGAAGTCGCGGTCGAAGCGGCGGCGTCGGTCACCGCGCGGTTGGTGCGCCTGCGCCGACGGGTCGAGGTCGTCACCAGCGCCGGCGAGATGCTCGGCACCGGGGGCGACCCGCGCCACGACGTGATCGACGTGCTCGCCACCGTCGGCCCGGACGACCGCGACCGCCTCCCCGCCGTGCTCGAGAACCTGCGCGCCCACCGGCGCGTCGATCTCGTCGTCGCCATCCTCGGGCGCGTCGCGCCCGACACGCTGCACGCGCTGGGCATGCTCGTCCGGCATCGGTGTCGTGGTCGTGCTCACGCGCCCGGCCGCCGTGACGCCCCACGCGTCGCGTGCTCGTCGTCGACGCCTCGACCACCCCGTTCGCCACCGCCTGGAACCAGGCGCTCACCCGCTCGCTCACCATGGCGCAACCGCGCGCGTGCTCGTAGCGCCGTTCACGCTGGCCGCGCTCAGCGTGGTCGCGGCGCTCTCACTCGCCCGGGTCGTCGACTCCGGCCGGTTCGTGCTGCCCGTGGTCGGCGCCGCGCTGCTCCCCCACGCGCTCGGCGCGCTGGTGCGTCGCCGCGGCTGGTCGGTGTGGATCGGCGTCGCTGCTGTCGCTGGTCGGCCTGGCGGTGTTCGTGGTGGTCGCGCTCGAGCCGCGAGCACCACGTTCGGGATCGTCCCCACCGGCGACACCTGGCGAGCGCTCGACCACCAGCTCACCGCCGGGTGGCACCTGCTGCGCACCGCGCCCGCGCCCGCGCCCGCGACCGACGGCGCCATCCTGCTCGCCGTGCTCGCGGTGTGGACGCATGGCCGCGATCGCCGACTGGCTCGCGTTCGCACGCCAGGCGACCCTCGGCGCGATCTCACCCGCGCTCGTGTTCTTCGTGTGGACGTCGACGCTGGGCACCAGCGACTGGCGCGTCGCCGCTCACCGTCGCCTTCTGCGCGACGGCCGGCGCCTTCCTCCTCGCCCAGAACCTCGCGGTGCTCGACCGCCGTCGCAACTGGCTCGTGTCGCAGCACGCCGCGCACCCGCACTGGCTCGCGCCCGCCGCACTGCTCGGGACGGCGCGCGCCGTCGTGTTCGCGCTGCTCGTCGCGCCGGTGCTCCCGGGCGCCGGCTCCGACGCGTTGCTCGACGTCGCCAACACCGGTCGCGACGACAGCGCGGGCCGCAGCTACCGGCCCTCGCTCGCTCCGTTCATCGACATCGGCAAGAAGCTCGACGACGTCGACGACCAGGAGCTGTTCACCGTGCAGCGCCGATCAGCCCGACTACTGGCGCATCGCCGCGCTCGACCAGTACTCGGGTGACCAGGGCGGCCAGTGGACGCTCAGCGCGGAGGGCGAGGGCAGCGTGCAGGTCGGGCTCCCGAGCGAGGATCCCGGCGGCACCCTGGTGCAGCAGTTCTCCATCGGGCCGCTCGGTGAGCGCTGGCTGCCCGCCGCGTTCCGCCCCGTCGCCATCGATCTCCCCGACACGCTCGTGGTGAAGTCGTCCGACACCCTCGTCGCCGACGCGTCCGACGTCAGCGGCCTCGACTACGTCGTCGCGTCGAAGCTCCCGCCGCTCGCGGGCACGCAGTTCACCCCCGCGCAGATCGCGGCGACCGTGGGCGCCGCTGCCCCGCGACGTGGAGCCGTACGTCGCACTGCCGAAGACCGGCGAGATCGCCGAGATCGAACAGATCGCCCGGCAGGTCGTCGGCGAAGCCGGCGCAACCACGCCGTACGCGCAGGCCGAAGCCCTCCGCGACTACTTCCGCAGGTCCCGCGTTCCGTCTACGACACCAGCGTCGGCAGCCTCGACAACGGTTCGGCAATCCTCGAATTCCTGCGCACCAAGCGCGGGTTCTGCGTGCAGTTCGCCAGCGCGTACGCGGTGATGGCGCGCAGCCTGGGGATCCCCGCGCGCGTGGCGGTGGGCTTCACGCCCGGCGCCTTCGTCGACGGCCGGTATCACGTCACCAGCCACGACGCGCACGCCTGGCCCGAGATCTACCTCACCGGCATCGGCTGGACACACCTGTTCGACCCCACGCCCGCACAGTCGGGCGCGGCGTCGGGCGGGAGCCAACTGCCGAACGACACCGCTGCCGACGTCGCCGCGACCACCACGCCGCCCGTCACCACCGCACCCACGGTCACCAGCCCCCCGGCCGCGGGCGGCAGCAGCGGAACGCCGCAGTCCCCGGGCACCACGCCCGTCACCCCCACGCTGACGCCGGCCACCGCGCCGTCGTCCGGTGACGCCCTCGGCCCGTGGCTGGTCGTCATCGTGGTCCTGGTGGGGTTGCTGCTCCTCAGCGGCGCCTACGTCGGCGCAGTGCTGGTCGCCAAGCGGCGGCGCCGGGATCGGCGCCGCCACGCGGCCGATCCCGCGCTCGTGGTTGCCGGCGCCTGGGAAGAGGCGCTCGACCGGCTCCGTGAAGCCGACCTCGCCGCCGATCCCGCGCTGACCGCGAACGAGGTCGCCCGCTCCGTGCCCGTGGACCTCGCCCCGCCCACCGCGCATCCGCTCCGCGACCTCGCGCGCGCGTACAGCGCCGCGCGTTACAGCGACGGCGCCACCGGACCCGACGACGCGCGCGACGCGTGGACCTCGCTCGGCGAGCTCGAGGTCGCGCTCGACGACGGCGTGTCGTGGACCCGGCGGTGGCGACGCCGCCTCGACCCCTCCACCTTCACCCACCGCTGAGCCGCGGCGCGCGTGCGCGATCGTGTCGGGTCAGGCGCCTCGGCTCGGATGGCCGTCGCGGGCGCGCAGCTCGGCGACGAACGTGTCGCGATCGGCGTCGAAGTCGCGTACCTCGTGGGCCACCTCGTCGGCGAAGCGGTCGACGGCGACGAACAGCGCGAGCTGGCCGTGGCGGAGCGCGTCGAGAATCTGGCCGTCGTCACGACACGCCCACACCGTGTCGCCGTCGGTCACCAGGCGCAGCCCGGTGAAGTCGTCGCCCGTGCGCAGCAGCTCGGCGACAGCGCGGCGGATGCGAGGCATGGGGAGCCCCTCGTCGAGCAACGTCGCGACCATCCGCAACGCGACGAGGTCACGGAACGAGTAGGGCCCGGCGGGGTCGGTGTCGTCGGGTACGAGGAGCCCGATGCGTCGCCAGGCGTCGAGCTGCGCGGTGCTGCACCCGGAGAGCCGGGCGGCCTGGATCGCGGTATAGCCCACCGAACGTGCCGTCGCTCAGTTGGGCGGGTCGTCGCGACCGAAGCGCTCGCGCCAGCGGCTCCCGGCGTTGCCGAGCATGTTCTTGATCGCGCCGTTGCGCATCGAGCCGGTGAGGCTCTCCATGCCGGCCTTGCCGAGCTTGCGGACGTTGTGCTCGATCGCCAGCGCGCAGCCGAGCATCACGAGGAAGCCGACCACGCCAAGGATCAGCGTGGTGGTGAAGGTGAAGACCATGAGGAGCAGCCCGGCGATGAAGCCGACGACCGCCCACTTGATGACGCGGGCAGAGTGGCGGTAGAGGGTGGTGTCGGAGACCTGCTGCACCAACTTGGGGTCGGTCGCCGACAGGTTCTCCTCGATCTCCCGCAGGATCCGCTGCTCGTCCTCGGAAAGCGGCATCTCTCCCATTTCCGATCAGGGCTCCTCGTGCTGTGCGCCGACTTGCGCCCGTCGAGTGGTACCCGTCCATTCTCGCGCACGGTCAGTGCCCCTCTCAACGCGTGGGGCGACCCGGACCTTCCCGAGGGAGGCTCGTGGCCCTCCCCGGCCCGACGGCACCGGGGCCGAAGCGGGCCCGCACCGCATCGACCGAACGCTCCAGCGCCGCCTGCGATCCGGCCCCGGGGGCGGGTCGGCGGCCTCAGCGGGATCGACGGCCTCCGCCCCGTCACCGAACAGTTGGCCCTGATCCTCCAGGTTTCGGTGCCGCCCGCACCAGCTGCTGACCCGAGATGCCCAGCAGGCGCACGCCAGGAACGACGTCGAGGGCACCCAGGAGCTCGCGGGCGACCCGGCCGAGGTCGGCGGCGAGGTCGGTCGGCTCCGCGAGCGTGCGCGACCGGGTGATGGTGCGTGAAGTCGCCGAAGCGGACCTTGAGCTGCACCGTCCGGGCGCCGCCGCCGCGCGGCGCGCAGCCGCGACGCCACACCGTCGGCCAGGCCGCACGATGCTGGTGCCCGAGCGCGGCGTGGTCGTGCAGGTCGACCGGGAAGGTCTCCTCGTGCCCGATCGACTTCACCTCCTGGTCGGGCACGACCGGGCGCTCGTCGCGGTTCCACGCCAGCGCGTGCAGATGGTGGCCGGATGCGTTGCCGAGCGTCGCGCACGAGCGTGTCCTCGGGGATGGCGGCGAGGTCGCCGACGGTCTCGCACGCCGAGCGCGCCGAGCTTGCGCTCGGTGGCCGGGCCCGACACCCCACAGCCGCCGGACGGGGAGCGGGTGCAGGAACTCGAGCTCGGTGCCGGGTTCGACGACGAGCAGGCCGTCGGGCTTGGCGAGGTCGCTGGCCAGCTTGGCGAGCAGCTTCGTGGTGGCGACGCCGACCGAGATGGTGAGCCCGGTCTCGGCGCGCACCCGCGTGCGGATGCCGGCGGCGAGGTCGGGACCGGTGCCGTGCACGCGGCGCGCGCCGGCGACGTCGAGGAACGCCTCGTCGAGCGAGATCGGCTCGACGAGCGGCGTGTACGACCGCAGGATGCGCCATCACGTCGGCGCTGACGTCGCGGTACGCGGTCGAAGCGCGGCGCGAGGAACACGCCCTCGGGGCAGGCGCGGCGGGCGCGCGCCATCGGCGTCGCCGAGTACACGCCGAACGCGCGGGCCTCGTAGCTCGCGGCCGCCACCACGCCGCGCCCACCGAGCCCGCCGACGATCACCGGACGCCCGACCAGCGTCGGGTCGTCGCGCTGCTCGACCGACGCGTAGAACGCGTCGAGGTCGACGTGGAGGATGCTGGCGACCGTCCTCATGTCACGCGTCGCGCTCAGGTGCGCACCACCCGGAGCTCCTCGCGGCTCGTGCCGAACACGTCGTAGGTGTACGCCCGCGGCTTCGCGTGGGCCCCACCGGTGCTCGATCCAGTCGGCGAGCGGTTCGCGCACCCAGGGCGCGCACAACGCGAGGAAGTCGCTGCACGCGTCGGCGGCGGCGAACGTGGCTTCGACCACGATGCCGTCGGGATCGTCGACCACGAGGTCGCCCTCGAACGCGAGCGCGCGGTGCACCTCGCAGCGCATCACCCAGCCCATCTCGACCGCGGTGGCCCGCACCTCGTAGAGCGGGCCCTCCCACTCGGTGACGCGCAGGCCGGTCTCCTCCTCGACCTCACGGGCGAGGCCGGCGCGCAGCGACGCGTCGGTGGCGTCGATCACCCCGCCCGGCGTGCTCCAGTCGGTGCGCGCCGTTGCGGCGCTGGTTGCGGACGAGCAGCAGACCCTCGGACGACTCCACGAGCGCACCGGCAACGGTGAACTCGGACAGGCCCATGCCCGTCAGTGTCGCGCGGAGCACCTTGCGACCTGAGCTGCAGCGAGCCGGTCGCGGATACCCCACCACGTGACCAGCAGGAACGCCTCGACCACGATGCGGCTCGACATCTTCGACCGGCCGAGGCTGCGGTCGCGGAACTCGATCGGCACCTCGACGATGCGGCCACCGTTGCGCTCGGTGAGGTAGGTCATCTCCACCTGGAAGCCGTAGCCGTCGGCGCGCACGTGGTCGAGGTCGATGCTGCGACAGATTGCGCGGTGGTACGCACGGAAGCCGGCGGTGGCGTCCTGCACCGAGAGCCCGAGCATCGTGCGGGCGTAGAGCCCGCCCCCACGCGAGATCGCACGGCGGAGCCACTTCCAGTCGGGGATCGCAGCCGCCGGGCACGTAGCGCGACCCGATCGCGAGGTCGGCGCCCTGCTCGACCGCGGCGACGAGCTCGGGGAGCACGGCGGGGTCGTGCGACAGGTCGGCGTCCATCTCGATCATGACGTCGTAGCCACGGGCGAGGCCGACCCGGAACCCGGCGCGGTACGCGGAACCGAGACCCGACTTCGACGCGCGGCGCAGCACGTCGACGCCGCCGAGCACCTCACCGAGCTTCTCGGCCTGCTCGGCGGTGCCGTCGGGGCTGCCGTCGTCGATCACCAGGATGTCGGCGTCGGGCAGCGCAGCCCGGGCGCGTTCGAGGACGTCCTGGATGTTCTCGATCTCGTTGTACGTCGGCAGCATCACGAGGACGCGCATCGCGGGCGAGCCTATCGGCCACGTGGTTGCGAGCTCCTGCATGGCAATACCATCGGCCGATGCCCGAAGGTCCTGAACCGGTTCCGGCCGCCGAGCCGACCCCACCGATGCTGCCGTCGCGCGGCGCGTTCCTCCTCGCCTTCGGGGGCGTCGTGCTGGCCGGGCATCCTCGGCGGGATCATCGGCTACGGCATCGCCGACGTCAGCTCGCAGTCCGACCTCTCGCACCTGCTCGGCACGTTCATCGGCTCGTTGATCGGCGCCGCGGGCGTCGGTATCGTCGCCGTGCTCGTGCTGCGCGCCATGGCCGAATGGCGCCGCCAGAACCCGTCGCCGTAGCGCCCATCTTGCGAACCGGCGTCAAAGTGGCGCGAGTGTTCGCCCTGTCTTCTTGCGCGAGTGTTCGCCCACGTTGACGCCAGAACGAGGGTTGGCGCGGTCAGCCGCCGAAGGAGAGGCTGCGGAAGGGCTCGGCGTACTTCACGCCCGCGGCGGCGCCGGCGTCTTCGGCGTGTTCGCGGAGGAAGTCGCGGAACCACTCCCCCGCGTCGACGAGCTGGCTGGCGTGGCAGAACAGCCCGTCGATCTTGCGCTCGAGCGTGTCGCCGATGTCGATCCAGCAGTTCGGCTCGAGCGTGCCCGACAGGTAGACCTCACGCACGTGGTGCACCGCGAGCCCCTCGGCGATGTGCTCGGGGAAGTAGTGCGGGTTGCCGGCGGCCGGCGCGACCGCGTCGAGCGTCGCCCAACCGGTGACGCGGTGGTCGCGGTGGTTGTAGTAGCCGTCGCCGAAGAACACCGCGGTCGGGTCGGGGCAGAGCACGACGTCGGGGGCGAGGTCACGGATGACCCGCGTGATCGCGCCCCGGAGCTGCTGGTCGTCGGCGAGCTCGCCGTCGGGGTAGTCGAGGTGGAGGTGGCCGGCGAAGCCGAGGAGCGCGGCAGCCTTGCCCGTTTCCTCGATCCGCAGCGCGGCCAGCGCGTCGAGGTCGGCGGCGGGGTCCTGGGTGCCCTTGTCGCCGCGGGTGGTGATGAGCACCCACACCTCGCTGCCCGCCTCCGCCCACTTGGCCAGCGTGCCCCCGGCCGAGATCTCGGGATCGTCGGGGTGGGCGTACACGGCCAGGGCGCGTGCGGGGATCTCGCCGGACGCGACCATGACCACCACGGTACCGGTCAGATGCGGGCGGCGATTCCGCGGAGCGCGGCGACGGCCCGGGCGAGCCCGGCGTCGTCGACGTCGTGGTGGGTGACGAACCGCACGGTGTCGACGTCGATGGTGCCCGCCAGCACGCCGTCGGCGGCCAGGGCGCCGAGCAGATCGACGGGCAGCGCGGCGGCGTGCGCGCACACGATGTTGGTCTCGACCCCGGCGGGGTCGACGCTGCCCGGGAACAGCTCGGCCAGCGTCTCGGCCAGGGTGCGGGCGCGCGCGTGGTCGTCCGCCAGACGCTCGACCATGGTCTCCAGGGCCACGATGCCCGCCGCCGCGATCACGCCGGCCTGGCGCATCTGACCGCCGAGCCGCGCCCGCTGCGCCCGGGCCTCGTCGATGACATCGCGCGTGCCGCACAGCACCGAACCGATCGGCGCGCCCAGCCCCTTCGACAGGCAGAACATGGTGGTGTCGGTGGCGGTGACCAGCACGCGGGGCGCGACCGCGAGCGCGATGGCGGCGTTCCAGAGGCGCGCGCCGTCGCAGTGCACCGCGAGCCCGTGCTCGCGCGCCACCGCGGTGACGGCATCGATCTCGTCGGTGCGCCACGGTCGCCCGCACGCGGGCATGTGGGTGTTCTCGACGAACAGTGCGGCGATGGTCGGCAGGTGGTGCTGTTGCGACGCGGCCGCACCCACGATGTCGTCGACGTGCAGCGTGCCGTCGGCATCGGGCAACGGGCGCAGCTGCACGCCCGCGTTCACCGCGGCCGCGGCGTGCTCGTAGCGGTACACGTGCGCCGCGCTCGCCGCACAGCACCTCGGTGCCGGGCCGCGCGAGCACCCGCAGCGCCAGCTGGTTGGCCATCGTGCCCGACGGCACGTAGAGCGCCGCCTCCTTGCCGAGCAACGCCGCCGCCAGCGACTCGAGCCGGCGGACGGTGGGGTCCTCGCCGTACGCGTCGTCGCCGACATCGGCGTCGGCCATGGCGCGGCGCATCTCCGGCGTCGGACGCGTGACCGTGTCGGAGCGCAGGTCGACGACGTCGGGCGGGGAGGGAGTCATCGCGTCGGGCGGACGGGCCGGAGCAGTCCCTCCTGCGCGACGCTCACCGCGAGCGTCCCGTCGGCGCAGTAGATCTGTCCCGTGGCGAAGCCGCGACCGGCGCCGGCCGACGGGCTGTGCACGTGGTACAGCAACCAGTCGTCGGCGCGGCAGGGCCGGTGGAACCACATCACGTGGTCGAGGCTGGCGATCATGTACCCGGCGTCGTCCTCGGTGAGCGGGTGCGGCAGGGTCGCGCTGCCGAGCAGGGTGAGGTCGGACGCGTACGCCACGACGCACGCGTGCAGCAGCGGGTCGTCGGGCAGGCGGCCCCGCGTGCGGAACCACGTGTCCTGGTCGGGATCGCGCGGCGGGTGGCCGCGGTTCACCCCCGGCGGCGACCACGCTTCGCCGATGTGACGGAAGTCGAGCGCGTCGACGACGTGCGGGCCGCCCTGGCGATCGATGGGCTCGAGCTCGTCGTCGGGCAGTCGAACCACCGGCGGGAGCGCGTCGGGCGTCGCCACGCTGGGCATGGCGTCGAAGTGCTCGGGGCCCCGCTCGTCGACGTGGAACGACGCCGCCATGTTGAAGATGGCGCGGCCGTGCTGGATGGCGACGACGCGGCGGGTGGTGAAGCTGCCGCCGTCGCGGATGCGGTCGACGTCGTAGACCACCGGCACCTGCGGGTCACCGAGCTTCAGGAAGTACGCGTGCATCGAGTGCACGCGGCGGCCGGGCGCGACCGTGCGCCCCGCGGCCATCAGCGCCTGGGCGAGCACCTCGCCGCCGTAGATGCGGACCCGCGTCGGGATCGAGGCTCGTGCCCCGGAACAGGTTGACCTCGAGCGTCTCGAGATCCAGGAGGGAGACGAGGTCGTCGAGCGCGCTCATCGGTGCAACCTAGGAGACGGAGCGGCCGGTCACCCGAAGACCTGTCACCCGAAGAACACGCCGGCGACGTCGAGCAGGTCGGGGTCGACCGTCTTCAGCTCGCGCACCGCGTCGGCGATGAGTACCCGCTCGATGCGCTCGCCGCGCAGGGCGACCATGGTGCCGAACTCGCCGTCGTGCACCGCGTCGATGGCGGCGATGCCGAACCGGGTCGCGAGCACGCGGTCGTACGCCGTGGGCGTGCCGCCGCGCAGCACGTGGCCGAGGATGGTGACGCGCGTCTCGAACCCGGTGCGCCGGGCGATCTCCGCCGTGATCACGTTGCTGATGCCGCCGAGCTGCACGTGACCGAACTCGTCGACCTGACCGCTCTGCAACGGTGAGCGTGCCTTCGCGGGGCGTGGCGCCCTCGGCGACGACGACGATGGAGAAGTTCGCGCCCTGGCGGTGCCGGTGCTCGATGCGGGCGCACACCTCGGCGATGTCGAACGGCACCTCGGGCACCAGCACGATGTCGGCGCCGCCGGCCATTCCGGCGTACACCGCGATCCAGCCGGCGTGGCGGCCCATCACCTCCACGACCATCACCCGGTCGTGGCTCTCGGCGGTGGTGTGCAGCCGGTCGATCGCGTCGGTCGCGATCTGCACCGCGGTGTGGAACCCGAAGGTGAAGTCGGTGGCGGCGAGGTCGTTGTCGATGGTCTTCGGCACGCCGACGACGGCGACCCCCGATTCCTCGCCGAGGCGGGCGGCGACGCCGAGGGTGTCCTCGCCCCCGATCGCGATCAGCGCGTCGATCCGTTCCCGCGCCAGCGTGTCGAGGACGCGCGTCGGGCCGTCGTCGGACTGGAACGGGTTGGTGCGCGACGTGCCGAGGATCGTGCCGCCCCGGTGGATCAGGCCGCACGTGCCCGCGATGGTGAGCTCGACTGTCTGGCCCTCGGTGACCCCGCGCCATCCGTGACGGAACCCGACGAGCTGGTCGCCGTAGACCCCTTCACCCTTGCGGACCACGGCACGGATCACCGCGTTGAGCCCGGGACAGTCACCCCCGCCGGTCAGCATGCCGATGCGCATGGGTACCAGTGTGGCGCATCGTCGGTAGTGTTCCGGGCCGTGAGGGCGTGGTACGCGAAGGTGTCGCCGAATCGTCATCGACTGTTCGTCGGTCGCCACTACGACCAGGTGGTGCTCGCCGACGACCAGGTCATGGTGCGGACCCGTCGCCGTCGCACCATCTTCCAGGCCCCGCTCGACTCCCTGACGCTCGTCCGCGTGCGCAACGGGCTCCTGCTGCAGGTGCTCGCGCGCGACGCCGACGACCACACGCACGTCTTCGAGTTCCGCCCCCGTCGCCACGGCGAGGGCCGCGCCCTGGCCGACGCGCTGCGCTGACCGTCGTGACCGCCGTCGTCCTCGCCATCGACGCCGGCACGACCGGCGTGCGCACCGTCGCGGTCGGTCCCGACGGTGCCGCGGCCGGCTTCGCCTACCGGGAGTTCCCGCAGCACTTCCCGCGCCCGGGATGGGTCGAGCACGACGCCGACGACATCTGGCGCGCGGTGCACGACACGTTGGCCGAGGTGGTCGCGGGTCTCGGCGATCGCACGGTCGCCGGCATCGGCATCACCGACCAGCGCGAGACGGTCGTGGTGTGGGACCGGTCGACCGGTCGACCGCGCCATCGCGCCATCGTGTGGCAGGACCGCCGCACCGCGGCGCGCTGCGACGACCTACGCGTCGCCGGCGTGGAGCCGCTGGTGCGGGAGCGCACCGGCCTCGTGCTCGACCCGTACTTCTCCGCCACCAAGCTCGAGTGGTTGCTGCGACGAGGGTGGCATCGAGGCCGACGCCGACCTCGCGTTCGGCACCGTCGATTCGTGGGTGCTGTGGAACCTCACCGGGGTGCACGCGACCGAGCCGTCGAACGCCAGCCGCACGATGCTCTTCGACATCGACACCGGCGCGTGGTCCGACGAGCTGCTCGAGCTCTTCGGCGTGCCGCGCTCCTGCTTGCCCGAGGTCCGCCCGAGCAGCGGGCGCTTCGGGATCACCGATCCCGACCACGCCGCCGGGTTGCGCGTGCCCGTCTCGGGCATGGCCGGCGACCAGCAGGCGGCGCTGTTCGGCCAGGCGTGCTTCTCGCCCGGCATGACCAAGAACACCTACGGCACCGGCTCGTTCGTGCTCGTCAACCTGGGCGACTCGCACCCGGCGCCGGTCGACGGCCTGCTCACGACGGTGGCGTGGCAGCTCGGCGACACCACGACCTACGCCATGGAGGGGTCGATCTTCGTCACCGGCGCCGCGGTGCAGTGGCTGCGCGACGGGCTCGGCATCATCGACGCGTCGTCGGACGCGGGACCGCTCGCGGCGAGCGTGCCCGACCCCGAGGGGGTCGTGTTCGTGCCCGCGTTCACCGGGCTCGGCTCGCCGCACTTCGACCCGTACGCGCGCGGCGCAGTGTTCGGGCTCACCCGGGGCACGACGCGCGCCCACCTCGTGCGCGCGGTCGTCGAGGCGATGGCGTGGCAGACCGCCGACGTGATCGACGCCATCACCGCGGCCGCCGGCATCCCGGTCACCGAGCTGCGCGTCGACGGCGGCGCCGAGCGCGATGGACGTGCTGTGCCAGTTCCAGGCCGACGTGCTTGGCGTCACCGTGCGGCGGCCGGTCGCCACCGAGACCACCGTGCTCGGGGCCGCGTCGCTCGCCGGCATCGCCGAAGGGGTGTGGGCGTCACCGGCCGAGGCAGCGTCCGCGTGGCGGGAGGACGCCGCGTTCCTGCCCGCGCCGCTCCCCCGCGCCGACGTGCGCCGGGCCGACTGGCACCGCGGCGTCGACCGTGCCCGCGGCTGGGCCGACCCCGACGCCTGACCGACCGCATTCCATTGCAAACGTGCGCGCAGGCGCGCGGGTCAGCGGGGTTCCGGCACCGTCGCGCCTCGGTCGTCGGGCACGAGGCGGACGATCTGGTAGCCGGCGTCGTGGACCTGGCCCGGCAATCGCACGATCGTCTCGCGATCCCGGTCGCGGATCTCCTCGGGGAGCTCCGCCCACCCGACGAGGTACGGCGTCGTCTTTCGCTTGGCGTCCCGCTCGCTGCCGGGACGCCATCCGGCCGCGCGCCGTTCGACGACCCAACGCTCGTGTTCCATCTCGGCGAGGCGCTCGATCTCGTCTCGGGTGAACGTGAACCAGCTGCAGTCGACGTCTTCGAGCGGCACGAGTCCGCAGCCGACCGCATCGAGCTTCGCCCCCACGTGGGCGGCCTGGGCGCGATTGGAAGCCTTCAACGCCTCGGGCAACCTCGACCAGGGCACGAGCACGTCGTCGGCCGGTGACAGCGAGCCTTCGGACCAGCGGGAGCCGACGTAGGCCGCGTGGATCGACCGTCCGAGGAGCTCGAAGATCCCGACCTCGACCAGGTCGCGCGTGCAGATCTCGGAACCGAGTCCGACGATCCGGACGACCTCGTCGGCGTTGCCGACCGTGGTCGAACAGGACCGAGAGGCCGGTCGCGTGGTCGGCACAGACGACGATCCGCGACCCGGTGGCGCGCGCAGCGGGCTTGAGCGCGAGTGCCGCGGCGACGTTCACGTCGCTGCGCTCGTCGCAGGCGTAGACGACACCCGCAGCCTTGCCCCGGGCGAGGATCGGCGCCGATCGCAGCGTGACCGGGTCGAGCGCGATCTCGACGGGCTGCACGTCGACATACCGGGCGATCGCCACGTGCCGCGCCAGGAGGGACTCGACCCGGCGTGTCGCGTCCGGCGCCACCACGACGAGCGGCACGGAGAGCGTCGGCTTCGGCTCGGCCATCAGGGCCGCCGCGTGACGTACCACCGACTCGGCGAGGGCCCCGGATCCGACGACGACGATCCCGGCAGCCGCATCAGGCGGCTCGGTCCGGAGGAGCAGTCGTGCCGCCTGATCGTGGTAGTTGAAGAAGTCGACCCGGAACCCGCCGTCACGCGCCGTCTCCAACGCATGGTGCTTCAGGAGCGCGCAGATCTCCGGATCGAGCGAGTGGGCCAGGCAGTCGAGGGTCTCACCGCTCCGCCCGACGACCAGCTCCTGGGCGTGGACCAGTACCTCGAGGTTGGTCGCGTCGTCGGCGGTGACCACCAGTCGGCGTGCGCGGTGCAGACGCGGCTCTCGAGAGCACGGCGCGCTCTCGCGCGTCGCCGCTGACGACGATGATTCCCTCCTCACGGGCGACGACGAGGTTGGAGTTCGCCGAATCCATCTCGATCGCGACGACGCGGGAGCCCGTCGCGCGGATCGCTTCGGCGAAGCCGAGACCCATGTCGCCCAGGCCGACGATCACGATGTGGTGGTGCAGGAACGGCAGCCGAACCTGCTGGAACCGATCCCGGAACAGCAGCACGAGGCCCGCAAACGCGCCGTAGATGACCACCACCGGGAGCAGGAACCGCGCAACCTGATAGGTCCACGGAATCGGCGTCCCCGTGCCGGCATTACCGGTCGAGAACGACAGCGTGGCGAGATCGCGGTAGAGGAGTGTCAGCACCGAGCTGTCACCGTGCCCGTCGATCGCCATCCTCCTCAGGCCCACGAAGCCGAGGACGAAGCCGAGCAGCGCGAGGCAGGCGAGGACGATCCATCGGTTGCGCGAGTCGAACGTCGAGCCCCAGAACGTCGACACGCGCAACCGGACGCGCGTGGTGATCGAGGGCTTGCGATCCTTCGGGCTCACGACCAGTCGAGGAACGTGAGATCCTCGAGCCCAGGCTCGGGGTGCTCGCGGGTGCTCGCGAGGAACTCCTGCTTCCCGACCTGGTTCTCGTACTGACCGGCGAACGACCGGGACATCGCGACGACGCCCTCGCGGAGCCGCGCGACGTTGTCGATGCAATCGTCGATCGCACCGCCGATGTAGTCATAGCCGTGCGCGCGCAGAATGCGCGACACGAACCCGTAGCCGAGCGCGATGTTCTGGGTGGGGATCGGGAGGGTTCGCTTCGTTCCCCCCGCCACCTTCTCGTTGTATCGATGGACTTCGAACTGGAGACGCCGCGCCCACTCGGCAGCCTCGCTGGCCTGCGCGAAGATCAACAGGTACCCGTTGCGCACCGGGCGCACGACGAGGCAGTCCTTCCCGTACGTGCTGACCTCGCGGGCGACGAGGCGGTCGTAGGCGGCAAGCATCTTCAACCACGGCTGCTCACCCTGGTCGACGGCCGATTCCGCGAGATCGGTGCAGACGACCGTCTGGTTGGACGACTTCGGCGCCCACGACTCCTCCGAGGAGAACGCGAGGCCCCGGATCCTCGGCTCGAGCAGAGGGGTGAGCGCGTCGCAGAGGTACTGCATGTCGTCGTCGTCGACGCGCTCGCCGGACAGGCCCGACGACTCCAGGCGGTATCCGCCCATCACGTGGTCGAACGGGCAGAGGAAGTAGTCGAACTGCAGAAGTCGCCGGAGCCGATCGTCCTGGATGTCGAGGTCGGGCGACAGGAGCACGCAGCGGACGTTCTCGCCGACGGTGCGCCGGGCCCGGTCGCCGGTGAACCCGTCGGCCACCAGCTCGCGTTCGAGCTCCTCGGCCAACAAGCCGAGTCGCAGCATGTCGGCGTTGGTGCGCAGGAAGTACGTGTACACCACGTCCTCGGCCAGGTTCTCGAGCATGGCCCGTTTCACATCGGGACTGCGGTCGCCGTAGAAGTTCGCGGCGATCACCCACACGTGACCGCCGGGCGGGCACGACAGCTCCCATTCGCCGAGTGCAGGGATCGAGTGCCGGTCGTCGCGGGGATGGATGCCGCCGCGCCAGATGCCGAGCACCTGCTCGACGAGCGTTCGCATCTCGTAGTCGTGCCGTACGCCTCGAGATGGTCGGACAACCGCTTCTGACCCATCGTCGCGGCGTAGTGGTACTCGCCGGTCCGGCCCACGAACTCGCTGGACCGATAGGACCAGAACTCCCCCTTGTCGAAGAGGAACCACCCTCCGAGGTGGGGCCACGTCGGGAGCTCGTCGACCGACAACACCGGGGACGCACCGCGCTTGGGGAGATCGACCGAGTGGTGGATCTCGATGGTGCTCGTCGTCAAGCGCGGGAACTCGCGAAGCTCGGACGCCTCGAGCATGCGCGGGTCCGCGACGCGGGGTGGGTCGGCTTCCTGCCAGCGACCGGCGGTGTCGAGCACCGCGATCACCCGTTCCAGTTCGACGACCGCACCACGCTGCTCGGCGACGGTGTCGAGGATCTTCCGCAGCGCCGGCACTGCGCTGGGGTCGAGGTCGGCGTCGTTCCCGAGCCAGATCGTCGAGAACGAGTCGAAGTCTTCCTTCTGCACCGAACCGGGCGTGTGGTGTCGGTACGTCTCGGCGAAGGCCTTGTCGTCACGCTGGGGTCCACCCGCGAACCGCGAGATGCGATTGAACTTGGCGGGGAACGCCGGGCACTCGGTTACGTCATCGGGTTCGCCCAGCTCGTGCAACAGGTCGAGGATCTCCTCGACGTTCCGACCACCGTCGATGTGCACGTGGATGTCGCCGGGCGTGCGGAAGTACCCGCGGGGAGTCCCCGGGGTGCGGTAACCGTCGGCCCGGGTGACCGCCTCGCGGCCGGGCGATCTGGGTGGCGGAGCGAACGCAGGGCCGTCCGACGCGGGCACCGGCGGGCTCGGCGAGGACTCGCCACGCTGCACTGCGATGGTGACCACGTCGTCGTCCTCGTCCGGCCAGGCGACCTCGTCGGCGGTCTCGCAACCGACCCCGAGCCGTTGGAGGGCACGCAAGACCCGTGGGAACCACTGGTCGGCCGGGCCGGAGATGTCGATGCGGTTGGCGTCGGCCAACCAGTAGCGGACCTGTCCGGGCAACGGAGTCGGGTCGAGCATCAGGGGAAGGCGTGGGCGCCCGGCCTCGAACGCGAGGCTCAACTCGACCGCCACGTGACGCGATTGCAGCGAGGCGCGGGAGCACAGCGCGACGACAACCTTGCACGCGTCGATCGCGGCCACGATCTCGTCGGCGTAGTTCTGAGCGCCGTCGATGCTGCGTTCGGCGATCCAGACGGTCGCGCCGACGCCCTCGACGCGGTCGGCCAGCGCGAGCGCGGCAGCGTGGTCCTCGTCCTGCGCGTAGCTGATGAACACCTCGGCACCCGGCGGGTTCACCGTTTCGCTCGCCACGTTCTCTTCCCCCGAGAGGCGGTGCAGTGCGCACGATTGGACACATTCCCCGGGTCTTTTGTCAAGAGACGCGGGACCTGCTCCCAATTGCGTCGACCACCCACCCTGCGTGCTGAAGGCAAGATTCGCGCGGCGGTTCAGCCGAGCTTGGGGAGGGCGCGCTTGATGCCGCGGACGGCCTGGTTGATGCGGTGCTCGTTCTCGACCAGCGCGAAGCGCACGAACCCCTCGCCGCCGGGGCCGAACCCGACGCCGGGCGACACCGCCACCTTGGCGTCGCGCACGAGCAGCTTCGACGAACTCGAGGCTGCCGAGCTCCTCGTAGGGCTCGGGGATCGGGGCCCACACGAACATCGTGCCCTGGGGCCGTTCGATGTCCCAGCCGACGCGGCTCAGGCCGTCGATCAGCGCGTTGCGGCGACCGCGATAGATCTCGTTCGCTTCCTTCGGGTAGTCGGGCAGCTCGTTCATCGTGACCGTCGCCGCGATCTGGATCGGCTGGAACGTGCCGTAGTCGAGGTAGCTCTTCAGCTTCGCCAGCGCCGCGACCACCTCGGCGTTGCCGAGCAGGAAACCGACTCGCCAGCCGGCCATCGAGAACGACTTCGTCATCGTGTACAGCTCGACGGCGACGTCGGTCGCGCCCGGCACCTGCAGGATCGACGGCGGGTCGTAGCCGTCGAAGCCGAGGTCGGCGTAGGCGAAGTCGTGCACGAGCAGCACCTCGTGCTCGCGTGCGAAGTCGACCATGCGCTGCATGAAGTCGAGGTCGACGCACGCGGTCGTCGGGTTGTGTGGGAACGAGAGCACGATCACACGCGGGCGCGGCCACGAGTCTTCCCACGCCTCGAGCAGGTTGTCGAAGAAGTTCTGCTCGGGCCCGAGGCGCACGTGCCGCACCTCGGCACCGGCCAGGATCGGGCCCCAGATGTGGATCGGGTACGACGGGCTGGGCACGAGCGCGGCGTCACCGGGGCCGAGCAGCACCCACATCAGGTGGGAGAAGCCCTCCTTGGCGCCGATGGTGCTGCACACCTGCGTATCGGGGTCGAGCTCGACGCCGAACTCCCGCTGGTAGAGGTCGGCGATCGCCATCCGCAGCTTCGGGATGCCACGGCTGGCCGAGTAGCGGTGGTTGCGCGGGTTGCGCACGGCCTCGACGAGCTTGTCGACGGCGACGTCGGGTGACGGCACGTCGGGGTTGCCGAAGCCGAGGTCGACGACGTCGACCCCGGCGCGCCGGGCCTCGATCTTCAGGGCGTCCATGATCCCGAAGACGTACGGCGGCAGCGCGTTGATCCGGCGGAACTCCATTGCTACGGTCGACTCCGCTTCGTCGTCCCGCTCATCCGAGCACTCCTTCGCTGCGTCTCCATCGGACTCACGGTACCAGCGGCCCTCAGCGCAACCGGGGCAGAATCTCCTCGCCCAGGATCCGCGCGTTGTCGGGATCCGACGAATCGACCGGTCCGATCATCAACCACTCGGCACCGGCGTCGGCGTACGCCCGCAGTGCAGCCGCCACGACGTCGGGGCCGCCGACCAGCACGTGGTCCCCCGCACCGAGCCGCTCGGCCTTGGCCGCGGCCGCAACGTCGTCGTCGGCGAGGACGACGAGGCCCCCCCAGGAGAGGGTGAACGGCGAGCGCGCGCGGCGGCCGCCTGGAGGTTGGCGCCCTGCTCGCGGAAGCGCTCCAGCCCTCCGCCCCACCGGTTCCAGCCGTCGGCGTGCGCCGCCGCGACCTCGCGGACCGCGGGATCCGTCCCGCCGATCCAGACCGGGTAGCCCCGGTCGCGCACCTCGTCGACCGCGTCGCGCAACGCGGCGACGCGGTCGGCCACGGTACCGAACGTCGAGCCCGAAGGTCTCGTTCTCCTCACGGCTCTCGCCGTCGCCCGCGCCGATCGCGACGAGCAGACGCTCGGGGCCGAGGATGCGCGCCAGCGAGTCGAAGCCGTTGGCGAGCGTCGCGTGCGGCCGCAGTGTCGCGCGCGCGACGAGCGAGCCGACCGCAACGCGCGTCGTCGCGCTGGCCACCGCGCCCATCGACGCGAACATCTCGAGCGCGGGCCGACGGTTGCCCTGCGCGTCGCGACGGAAGAGGTGATCGTAGGCGAACACGCCGTCGAGGCCGCTGGCCTCGGCCGCGGCGGCGACGGCGAGCGACGGACCGATCTCGTCGCGGAACGACGGCAACGTGATGCCGACCTTCGCCGGGAGACCCGGCTCGCGCACGCTCACGCGAGCTCCCGCGCCAGCACCGCCGCGCCGACGACGCCGGCGTGGCCGCCGAGCTCGGCCGCGACGATGGGCACCGCGGGGCGGTACGGCGCGCCCTCGATGCGCCCGTCGAACGCGGCGCGCAAGCGGGCCGAGCAGCACGTCGTCGAGGTCGACCAGCCCACCCGAGACGACGACCAGCTCCGGATCGAGGATGTTCACCAGGCCGACGAGCCCGAGCGCGACGTTCGCCGCGTACTCAGCGACCAGCGCCACCGCGTCGGGCTCGCCGTCGGCGGCGGCGTCACCCACGTGGGTGCCCTCGACATCGGCCGGGTTGCCGCCGACGCGCGCCAGCACCGACGGCAGGCCACCCTCCGCGGCCCGGGCGCGGCCCAGCTCGCCCAGTGCGGTCCCCGAGGCGACCGCCTCCCAGTGCCCGCGCTCGCCGCAGGCGCAGAGCGGACCGTCGGGATCCACCTGGAAGTGGCCGATCTCGGCCCCGAAGCCGTGCGCGCCGCGCAGCACCCGACCACCGGTGACGATCCCGCCGCCGACGCCGGTGCCGAGGGTGACGAGAGCACCTCGGTCTGCCCGCGGGCCGCACCGTGGGTGAGCTCGGCGACGGCCGCGACGTTGGCGTCGTTGTCGACGACCGTCGGCAGGCCGACGGACTCCTCCAGCCGGGCCCGCACCGGTGCCTTCAGGAACGCCGGGACGTTCGGCGAGTAGTGGATCACCCCGTCGCGGTCGACCATGCCCGCGGCGCCGACGCCGAGCGCACGGGCATCGGGTCGCAGGGGCGCGAACGCCCGCACCGCGCCGGTGATGCGGTCGACGATCCCGTCGAGGGTGTCAGGGGTGCGGGCCTTGCGCTGCTCGACGATGGTGCCGTCCGGATCGACCAGCGCGACCCGCAGGTTGGTACCACCGAGATCGACGCCGAACGTCGCGGTCGCGCCCACGGTCAGTCGTCGCCGCGTTGCTGACGCACGACCCGGTCGGCCGCGTCGATCAGCGCCTTCGCCGCGTCGAGGAGCGAGTCGGCCGCCTCGAGCACGTGGTCGCGCACCTCGGGCACCGCGCCGAGCAGCTCGGTGATCACGCTCTCGAGCACCGACGGCGGCGGCAGGGGCCGCTCCTCGGTGCCGGCCGACTCGAAGTCGACCGCGTCGGGATGCGGGTTCGGTTCGTTCCCGGTCATCGTTCCTCCACCACCCGCTTGAGGTCCTCGAGCGCAGTGCCCGATGATCATTCCCGACGCGCTGTCGCTTGATCAGACCGGGCAGCGGGATCGCGAGATCGACCCGCAGGTGGTAGTCGACCAGCGTCCCGTCGCCGTCGCCCGTGAACCCGTACTCACCGTCGAGCGCGCGGAGCATGTCGCCCTCCACCAGTGACCAGGAGAAGCCGCGCGGTGCGTCGGTGAAGTCGTAGTCGAGCACGTACCGCACGCTGCGCCCCAGCGCCGCGGCGCGGTACTCGACCCGCGTGCCGCGGCCCTCGTCGTCGTGCGCGAGCACGGTCGCCTGCTTCACGTCGTTGGTCCACTCGGGATACTCGGCGAACGCCGACGCGCGCTCGAAGCAACGCGTCGGCGGCGCGTCGACGTGGATCTGCTCGTGCGCCTCGTCGGCCATCACATCACCCCGGCGATCACGCGCGCCGACGTGGCGCCGCGACCGGCCGCGGCGGGAACACGCCGTAGCGCGCCGCCCACACGCCGGCGAAGCCGACGGGCAGCATCGGCACGAGCACGCCGAACGGCTCCCACGCGGCGGTGCCGGCGGTGATCGCCAGACACACCAGGAACATCCAGAGGAACTGGCGCCGGATCGGTTTGGGGGCCGATCCCTGCAGGAAGAACAGGTTGGCGACGGCCACGTTGTCGCCCTGGGTGCTGCGCGCCAGGCCGACGCGCGAACGCGTAGCCGAACGCCACCACGGCGACGACGAACAGCAGCAACGCCACTCCGATCGCGACGCCGAGGGCGTCGTCGACCCCGACCGCGACCGGGATCGCACTGAGCGCGAACACCACGTTCGCGACCCATCCCCGCCGGATGATGGCCCGACCCTGGCGCGCCAGGAGTTCGGGGTCGAGGTCGCCGTCGGGCACGGCGCCGAGCGTACCGGCCGTCACGGCAGCGGTCCGAGGCCGGCGAGGTCCCCCGCGACCACCGGCGCCAGGCGGGCGGCCAGGCTCTCGTAGGCGAACTCGCTCGACGCGCGCGACCCGGGCGGCGAGGCCCATGCGTGCTCGGAGCGCGTCGTCGGCAAGCAACGCGCCGAGCGCCCCGCGCACGTCGAGCGCGCGGCTCTCGACCACGAAGCCGGTCGTCGCCGTCGACCACCGCCTCGTGCGAGCCGCCGCTGCGCCCTGCCACCGCGGGAACCCCGGCGGCCGCCGCCTCGAGGAACACGATGCCGAAGCCCTCGGCTTCGAGGCCACCCCACCGGTCGCGGCACGGCATGCAGAACACGTCGGCGCTGGCGTACAACCGCGGGAACGAGTCGTCGTCGGGGACGCGCCCGAGGAAGCGGACGCGCGACGCGATCCCGCGCCGTTCGGCGTGCGCCGCGAGGCGACGCCGGTCGCGACCGCTACCCGCGATCGCGAGCTGCACGTCGGGCAGGCCGGCGACCGCGTCGATCAGCACGTCGAAGCCCTTCCGGGGCACGAGCCGGCTGACCCCGAGCACGAGGGGGCGGTCAGGATCGAGACCGAACGCGGCGTCGGGTCGCGGCGCGCGACGGCGGGTCGAGGGGGCGGAAGCGGTCCACGTCGACCCCCGGGGGCACCACCACGCCGCGCAGCTCGCATCCCGCAACCTCGGCCGCTTCGCGCGCCGGATACCGGCCGGCCGCGACCACCCCTGCCGCGCCGCGCAGCACCGTGCCGCCGAGCTGCCGGCTCCCCGGGAGACGACCGGGCACGGTGACCTCGGCGCCGTGCACGACCACCACGTAGGGCGCGGCGCGCAGGCGCGGCCCGAGCTTGCCGAGCGGCAACCAGGGATCGAGGAGGATCACCCTGGCGTCGACCTCACGCGCCAGCGCGTCGATGCGGCGCGCCAGCGACGCGGTCGGGAAGAACTGCCGTTCCGGCGTGCGCGCACGACGCGGAACGCCTGCCGTGCGTCCCACGCGGCATCGCCGTCGTAGCGGGTGGTGAGCACGGTCGCGTCGGCGACGGGGAGCCGGCGCCACAGCTCGTGGAGGTACGACTGGATCCCCCCGATCTTGGGCGGGAAGTCGTTGGTGACGAGCAGCCCGCTCACGGCAACGACGTCGGCTCGACGGTCGCGGTCCCGACGTCGGCGACCGTCGGCACCGCGCCCGTCTCGTGGCGCCCGAACCCCCCGCGCAGCAGGACCATGGCGACGGCGGCGAGCCCGGCCGACGCCGCGAACGCACCCCGATAGCTGCTCAGCGCGGCGATGCCGCCGAGCGAGATGCCGGCGGCACCACTCGCGAAGTCGAAGAACGCGCTGAACGTCCCGACCACCGAGCCCCGCTGGCTCTCGGGGATGCCGCGGAGCGCGAGCAGCAGCAACGACGGATACAGGAACGACGAGCCCACCGCGATCACCACGGTGGCGACGAGGAGACCGACCGGGCTCTGCCACACGGCCGCGAGCAGGAGTCCGCACGCGGTCGCGCCGGTCGCGGCGGTACCGGCGCGGATCGGACCGAGGGTGTCGGGGAGGCGCGCCCACGAGGCGCACGCCGAGGACAACGACGCCGTAGAGCAGGAAGACCAGACCGACGTCGTCGATCCCCGCCTCCGGCGCGTAGAGCGGCAGGAAGATGCTGAAGCCGGTGATGCCGATCAGGGTGGCCGCGAGGATGATCCCGGGCCGGATGGCGGCGCGCGCGATCACCTTGCCCCGATCACCGTGGACGTCGGTGCGCGTCTCGGTGGTGGCGAGGGCGACGGCGGCCGCGGCGAGCCCGAGTCCGCCGGCCACCCACCACACGAGGTCGTAGTTCGAACCACCGAGGAGCGCTTCGCCGAGCACCGGGCCGAAGGCGAGACCGCCCCACAACGCGACCGACCAGTAGCTGACGGCCTCACCACGGCGCGCCACCGGCGCGAGGTCGGTGACCATGGTCGTGGCGCCGACGAAGAAGCACGCCTCACCCAGACCCATGACCAGGCGGGTGGCGATCAACCACTCCAGCGACGGGGATCAGGCCCGCGCACGCGGCGGTGATCCCGACGATCAGCGCGCCGCCCACCATCAGCACCCGTCGGCCGAAGCGATCACCGATGCGACCGGCGAGCGGCCGCAACATGATCGCACCCACCGCGATCGCGCCGACCGCGAGCCCGACCGCGACGTCGTTGCCGTCGAGCGACGTGTCGACGTAGCGCGGGATCACGGGCAGCATCGCGCCCATCGCCGAGAAGTAGCAGAACCCGGAGATCACCACGATCACGAAGCGACGGGTCAGCAGTGGTTCCTGCGCCTCGCGCGCCTCCCGGGTACGGCGCCTCACGACGCGCGTGCGCGCTCGACGGCCTCCGCGAAGGTGGCCCGCTCCTCGATCATCTTCCGATACTGCATGACCTTGGCCGGCATGGAAAATCCGAGCGCGCCCACCAGTCGACCGTTGCGGCCGAACACCGAGACGAAGCGACGTTCCTCGAGCGTGCCGTAGACGACCTCCATCTCGTCGTCGCCGCGGAAGTGACCGACGGTCTGGATCTTGCGGTCGTACTGGTCGGACCACACGAACGGGACCGGTGCGAACACCTCGGGCTCGTCGCCCTCGGCACCTGGTTCGAGCTCGAACTGGAGCCGGCGCGCCGCGGCGACGCCCTGCTCGGCCGCGTTGGTCCAATGCTCGAGGCGCATCAGCTCGCCGTCGAACAACGGGTTCGGCCAGCGCGCGACGTCGCCGGCGGCGACGATCCCCGGCGCCGCGAGCAGCGTCTCGTCGCACACGATGCCGTTGTCGAGCTCGAGCCCGGAACCTTCGAGCCATTCGGTCACCGGGACGACCCCGACCCCGACCACCACGACGTCGGCGTCGACGGTGGAACCGTCGTCGAGGCGCACGCGTTCGACGCGACCGTCGCCCTCGATCGCGGCGACGCCGACCCCGAGCCGCAGGTCGACCCCGTGGTCGCGGTGCAGCTCGCCGCACACCATGCCGAGCACCGGGCCGAGCCCGCGCACCAACGGCGCAGGGAGCGCTTCGAGCACGGTGACCTCGAGGCCCCGCAGCCGGCAGGTCGCGGCGACCTCGGACCCGATGAACCCGGCGCCGACGACCACCACGCGTGGTCCGTCGTCGAGCCGCGCGCGGAGGTCGAGCGCGTCGTCGACCGTGCGCAGCACGAAGATCCCGTCGAGGTCGGGCGTGCCCGGCAGGGTGCGCGGGGTCGCGCCGGTGGCGAGCAGCGCACCGTCGAACGGGAGCATCTCCCCGCCCTCGAGGGTGAGGACACGGGCGGCGGCGTCGAGCGCGGTCGCCCGCACGCCGAGACGCAGGTCGACCTCGAGCTCGTCGTAGGGGGCGCGGCGTAGCGCAAGCTCCTGGGGCTCCCACTCACCCGCCAGCAGCTGCTTCGACAGCGGCGGGCGGTCGTACGGGAGATGCGGCTCGGCGCCGAGGAGCACGATCCGGCCGTCGAACCCGTCCCGGCGCAGGGTCTCCGTGGCCCGCAGCCCCGCCAGTGAGGCCCCCACCACCGCCACCGTTCGCAACGCCTGCTTCCTCTCCTCGGAGTCCGGTCGGCCGCCCATCATCCCAACCTCGCCGCCACGAACGCGCATCGACCCTTGTCCAGGGGGGCGGACAAGGGTCGATGCTACGGCGCTTTCCGGCCCACCGGCACGGGCCGGCGACACGGGCGCTCGTTCTCAGAGGATCAACTCGTGGGAGTGGACTCTCGACGTACGAACGTTCAGAGTATCTACTCCGTAGTAGGATTTGTCAAATACCCGGTGCGCGTGCCCCTTGTTCTCGGCCGGGTCACCCGGCCCCTCGAGGGCGGAGAGGTTCGGCGAAGTGAGCGACTGGCGCATCGACGAGTTGGCCCAGCGGGCCGGCGTCGCGGTCGACACCATCCGCTACTACCAGCGCGAGGGACTGCTCACGAGCGGCGAGCGCAACGGACGCACCCGGCGCTTCGGCCCCGAGCACCTCGAGCAGCTCGAGCGGATCCGCGCGCTGCAGTCGCGCCGCTTCTCCCTCGCCGCCATCCGCGCGCTGCTCGACCGCGACGACCCCGGCGCGCTCGCCGGATCTGCTCGTCGGCTCCGAGGAGTCCACCTACGACCACGACGAGCTGGTCGACGCCGCCGGCGTCAGCGCGGAGCTCGTGCGCGACCTCACCGGCGCCGGGCTGCTCCGCGACCCGGCCGAGCACGGCCGTTCGGCCTACGACGCCGACGACGTCAACGTGCTGCGCAGCTTCGCCGATCTCGGCAAGCTCGCGATCCCCGACTCCGTGCTCGTCGAGGTGGCCCGCATCTACGCCGCCGGGCTCGACGAGATCCAACGCCAGCTGGTGTCACTGCTCACCGTCGTCGAGGCGCACGGCTGGGACCCCGCGGCCGTGGAGTGCTTCCGCTCACGGTTCCCCGACGAGATGGAACGCTTCGCGCGCGACGTCCGCGTGATCGCCGACTACACCCAGCAACGCAACCTGCAACGGGCCGTGCTGCAGAAGATCGAGCAGCACGGCGCTCCGGGCACTTAGTTCTTGAGTACGAGGTAGAACACCGCGTAGTACACGACGACGAGCACGCCGCCCGCGATCAGGGCCGCCTTGTGCGTGTCGTACATCGCATTCAAGCCACCGGGCTTGGTGCCGCCGATCACGCCGAGCGCGTTGAGCTCGAGGAACAGCCAGATCACGATGACGATCCCCCAGTAGAGGCCGCGGTCGCTCCCGCTCGGCGCGATCTTGAACCCGGCACCGAAGAAGTGCGCGGCGCCCACCATGAACAGCAACATGGTGAACGAGAAGATCGCGTTCATGCGCGAGGCGAGCAGCGCCTTGCGACCTGCCGCGGCGGCATCGGGGTCGGCCTCGCCACCGGCCTGCACGTTGCGGGCGTTGGCGATGACCTTCTTCTGGTTGGGCCAGATCACCAGCCACACGTTGAGGAACATCGTGACCGCCAGCAGGATGCCGGTGGTGATCGCCATGCCGCCTGTGGTCTTCATGTAGTCGGTGCTGTAGATCTGCGCCTTGCCGCCGTATCTCCTGGAACGCCAGGATCATCAACCCGGTGACGAGCGTCGCGGCGGCGGCCCAGCGGAACCACCACAGCGCACGGGACGCGAGCTTGTCGATCGGCGTTGTTGCGCGCCGCCGCCTCCATCTCCGCGAACGAGGGAACCTGCACGAAGTTGAAGTAGTAGAGGAGCCCGATCCAGGTGATGCCCACGACCACGTGGAGCCACCGCGAGACGAATGCTCCCCCGTTGCGGCTGATGATGATGATCACGTCGGCGAGCGCCATGCCGTACCCCTCTCCCTGCTGGTGCGGGGCGGAACATAACACCCTTGACGAATCGGGGCACGGACCCCGGTGGACCCTTGACCTTGTGCGCGAATCGGGCATACCGTGCATTTCCGATGATTGATCTCCGACGGACGGCAGCCGCGCTCGCGACCGCCGGCGTGCTCGCCCTCGAGGTCGGCGCGGTCGTCGGGCTCGGGGCACTCGGGACCCGCCGCGACTTCGCCGTCCCGCTCACCCACCTCGACGACTGGATCCGGGCCACTCCCCCGGCCGATGCGCTCGCCGCCGTGCTGCGGTGGGTCGCGGTGCTCGGCGCGTGGTGGCTGCTCGGTGGCACGCTCCTCTACGTCGCCGCCGCCGTCTCGCGGGTCCCGGGCGCGGTGCGGGCGGCCCGGTGGGTCGCGCTCCCCCCGGTGCGGCGCGTGGTCGACGTCGCGTGCGCGGCGACCGTCGTCGCGGGCGCGGTGTTCGCGCCGGCGACGGGCGCCGGCGCGGCCGTCGCCGGCGCGCCATCCACCACCGAGGTGCGCGACGGTCGCACCGGAGGCCTGGCGTCGCTGCCACCCGCGCCCGCGCCCGCTCCGGCAGCCGCGCCCGTCGCGATCCCTGCACCCGCGGCCCAACCTCCGGCCGCGGCGGTCGTGGTCGTCGCGCCGGACGACAACCTGTGGGAGCTCACCGCGCGCCGGATCGCGGCCACCACCGGACGTGCACGCGACGACGTCACCGACGCGGAGATCGCACCCACGTGGGTCACGCTGTGCAACCTCAACCGCGCCACCCTGCGTTCGGGCGACCCCGACCTGGTGTTCCCGGGCGAGGTCGTGGTGTTCCCGCCGGTCAGCTGAGCTCGAGGAACCGTTCGTAGCGCCCGGCCGCGGCGGTGGTCCACGCCGCCCGAGGTTCGATCCGGCGCCCGACGCGGGCCCACCGCCGTCCCTCGGTCATGGCCATCGGCTCCTCGAGGCCGGCCGCGATGCGCGCCAACCACGCCGACCCCAGCGCACCGCCCTCGGGCACCGCGACGCAGTCGACCGGCAGATCGGTGACGTCGGCCAGGGCCTGCACCCACGCATCGACGCGCGTCCCGCCGCCCGAAGCCACCACCCGGCGCGGTTCGACGCCCGCGTGCGCGACGGCCGCGTCGATCGCGCGCTTGACCACGAACGCCGAGGCTTCGTCGGCGGCTCGTACCACCGAGGCCGCGTCGTGCGTCAGGTCGAGTTGCTCCAGCACCGCGCGTCGCGTCGGTGTCGTTCAGCGGGAC
The DNA here is from genome assembly GCA_963725775.1 of uncultured Actinomycetes bacterium. Classification (GTDB taxonomy): domain Bacteria; phylum Actinomycetota; class Acidimicrobiia; order IMCC26256; family DASPTH01; genus DASUAS01. Next base: position 1,926,170 of record CAVRZT010000001.1, on the reverse strand, counting down.
GCGCTCACCGCGCGGATACGGCGCCCACACCGGGACGGCACCCGGATCGAGCACGCGGTCCGCCGCCGGTGCGAACAGACGGGTCACCCAGTCGCGGAACATCCCGCCCGCGTTGCTCGGCCCGCCGATCAGGAAGTTGCCCGACGCGGTGTGCGGGATGCCGACGTAGCCGGGAGCCTGCGCGCCTTCGGGGGCGACGATCCACACGATGAGCGTGGTGCCGAGCAGCACCAGCACATCGCCGGGCTGGTCGGCCCCCGCCACGAGCTGCTCGGCCATCGCGTCGATGCAGCCCGACGCGAGCGCAGGACCGTCGCCGTCGACCTGCCCGGCCTTCCAGCCGGTGGGCACGAGCCGCGGAAGTTGGCTGGTCGCGATCCCGAGGTCTCGCGCCACGTCTTCGTCCCACGCCACCCAGTCGAACAACGGATACGCGAGCGACGCGGTGGTGGTGTCGAGCACCGCCTCACCGGCGAGCGCGTGATTGGCCACTGCCTGTGCGGGCCAGAAGCCGTGCGCGTCGGGCACCTCGTCCTTCAGCCAGCGCACGTACCCGAGGAACCCACCCGACGCGTCGTCGGCGCCCGGCGTGTCGATCCCCGACCGCCCGCGCTCGTCGCCGTAGAGCAGCCCGGGCGCGACCGGCGTGCCCGTGGCGTCGACCGCAGTGAGCGACGGCACCATCGCTGCGACCGATACCCCCTTGATGTCGAGATCGCCGAGCTCCGCCAACGCGCGACGCGGACCGACGCGCCAGGCGACGTCGGCGTCGTGCTCGAAGCGCTCGGGGGCCGGCGCGCGCACCTCGTGCGGTACCCGTGCGCGCGCGACGACGTTGCCGTCGCCGTCGGCCGCGACCGCCTTGACCGACGACGTACCGATGTCGATGCCGACGGTGACCTCGGTGCCCACGGTCACGCCTCCTCCATTGGGCGCTCGCTCCTCGCCGGGATACCCGGCTCGCTCACGCTCACGCGTCCCCGGGGTTCGCGCCGGCGGCGAACGCGGCGACGACGTCGTCGTGCACCAGGCCGTTGGTCGAGATCACGTCACCGGTGTCGATGCGGTGCTCACCCCGCACGTCGGTGCAGCGACCACCCGCCTCCTCGACCACGACGCAGACGGCAGCGAGGTCCCAGACCGCGAGCCCGCCGACCTCGACCGCGATGTCGATCGAGCCGTCGGCCACGAGCATGTGGGCCCAGAAGTCGCCGAACCCGCGCACGCGCCAGCAGCGGCGCGCCAGGGCGAGGAACTGCGCGTCGAGCCCGACCGACTCGAACGCGTCGACGGAGTCGTAGGCCAGGTGGGCGTCCTCGACGCGGGCCACCTTCGACACCGCGACCGGCTCTCCGTCGCGGTGCGCGCCCCGACCGACGCGCGGCCGACCAGCGCGACCCGAGCGCGGGCGCCGACACCACCCCGGCCACCAGGTCGCCGTCGACCTCGAGCGCGAGGAGGGTCGCCCACACCGGGATGCCCCGGGCGTAGCCCTTGGTGCCGTCGATGGGATCGATGATCCAGCGCCGGCCGCCGGCCCCGCCGTCGCCGGTGGTGCCGAACTCCTCGCCCAGGATCGCGTCGCCAGGGCGATCGCGCCCGAGCCGCTCCCGGATCATCACCTCGACCGCCCGGTCGGCCTCGGTGACCGGCGTGAGGTCGGGTTTGGTCTCGACGACGAGGTCGCGGGCCCGGAACCGGCCCATCGTGATCACGTCGGCGGCGTCGGCCAACTCGTGCGCGAAGGACAGGTCGGACGCGAGATCGGGAGTGGGGTCGGCGACGATGCCGGGAATGTACTCCGGTCGGGTCGTCCGGCCGCGAGACTGGCGCGATGGCCCGGCGTTGGATCCTCACCGTCATCGTGGCTGCGGCCCTCGTGGTCGGCGCGGTGTTCGCGGCCCGGGCGATCCGCGACGACGACGCGTCGCTGCACCCGAGCGCGTCGACCACCGCAGCCACGCGCCGCGCCGTCCACGTCGACGGCCGCCGCGACGACGACCGCCGCCCCGAGCACGACCGCGCCGGTCACGACCACCACGACCACCGCTCCTCCGACCGGCGAGACGCCCGGGCCCGTGCGGCACCGACACCGGTCCGGTCCGCGCCGCCATCGACGCCGGGGATCGCGAACGCGTCGGCCAACGCCGCTGCTCGCGTCGTGCCGGCTGGCGGCGTCGGACCCGTCGTGGGCGGCGGTGCAGCTCGAGCCGCGAAGCCCGGCGCGCCAGTTCGACGCGCTCACCGTGATCGTGCACGGCAGCGCGGGCTCCTGGAGCGATCGCGGCCAGCGGCGGCACCAACGCCGGCTGCGGCTCCGCGCCCCAGCAGGTGATCGTCGACCTCGGGCAGTTCTGCGCCGGCACCGGAGGCGGCGCGCTGGTGCAGCCACGACCGGTCGCGGCGTCGGTCGACGAGCTGGTCGCGGGCGCGTCGAGCCGGATCCCGATGACGGCGGTCGACTCGAAGTCGGGCGCCCGCTTCGAACGGGTCGTGCTCGACGGCGACCCGTACGTGCTCAAGCACGTCGACCACCGCGACGACTGGATCATGCGCCAGACCGGCGACCTCGGGCTGCGTGCCGGTGCGGGTGTGGGAGTCGGGGGTGTTCGACCTCCTGCCGCCGTCCATCGACCACGCCACCGTCGGTGCCGCCCGCGAGGGCGACCGGGGCGCGGTGCTGATGCGCGACGTCGGCGAGTGGCTGGTGCCCGCAGGCGACGCGCCGATCGCCGCCCGACCAGCACCTGCAGTTGCTCGACCACCTCGCCGCGCTGCACGCGGCGTGCGTGGGGCTGGCGCGACACCGTCGGCCTCGTCCCGGTCGCCAACCGCTACTCGTTCTTCGGTCCCGCGGCGATGGCCTGCGAGGCGGCGCTCGGGCTTCCCGCAACCGGTACCCGCCATCGCCGTCGAGGGCTGGCAGCCGGCTCGACGACGCGTCGCCGGAGCTGGCCGATGCGCTCCGCCCGCTGCGTCACGCGCCCTGGCCGCTGTTCGACGCCCTGGCCGAGACCCCGAGCACGCTCCTCCACGGCGACACCAAGTTCTCGAACCTCGGCGTCGGGCCCCGACGGTCGCACCGTGCTGCGTCGACTGGTCGATGACGGGCGCGGGACCACCGGTCGCCGAGGTCGTGCACTCGCTCGCGCTCAACCGGGCGCGGATCCCCACGGGGTACGGCCGCGACGCGACCGTCGACGCCTACCGCGCCGCGCTCGAGCGTCACGGGGTCGACACCGCGCCGTGGTTCGAACGGCAGCTCGTCGCTGTGCCTCGTCGGCGTGATGCTGCAGCTCGCGTGGGAGAAGGCGTTCGACGAGACCGGTGAGCGAGCTCGCGTGGTGGCGCGACCGGACCGTCGACACCGCGGGAGCTGGTGCGCTCGTAGGTCCGCACGCCCGGGCGAGAGCCGGCTTCGCCGGTCTCGCCCGTTGGGACGGAGCGAGCGGAGGCGAGCGACGGGGAGAATCGGGTCAGTCGAGCAGGTCGGGCTGCTCGCGCATGATCTTCTGGTAGAGCGGACCGAAGCTCGCATAGCCCGACACGTGCGCGCCCACCTGCGACCGGGTGAGGCGCGGCGATCTCGTCGCCGATCGGGATCGGCGTGCCCGCGGCCTCGGCGAGCAGCTGCGCCTGGCACGAGCGCTCCATCGTGACGTACCACCACACCGCCTCGTCGACCGAGTGTGCCGACGGTGAGCAGGCCGTGGTTGCGCAGGATGACGGCCTTCCTGTCGCTCGAGCGCGTGCGCGATGCGCTTGCCCTCGGACTGGTCGAGCACGACCCCGGTGTAGTCGTCGAACAGCGCGTGGTCGTCGTAGAACGCGCACGCGTCCTGCGTGAGCGGGTCGAGCAGGCGACCGAGCGACGACCACGCCTTGCCGTAGAGCGAGTGCGAGTGCGCGGCGGCGATGATGTCGGGACGCGGCCTCGTGGAGGGCGAGTGGATGGCGAACGCCGCGGTGTTCACACCGCCGTCGCCCTCGACGACCTCACCGCGCGAGTTCACCAGGAGGAGGTCGGAGACCGCGGATGTGGCTGAAGCTCATCCCGAACGGGTTCACCCAGAAGTGGTCGAGCCGCTCGGGGTCACGTGCGGTGATGTGGCCGGCGACGCCCTCCTCGAAGCCGAACTTCCCGAACAGGCGGAACCCGGCGGCCAGGCGCTGCTTGCGGTGCTGGCGCTCCTCCTCGACGGTGTCGTACTTCGGCAGGTACCAGCGTTCGTCGCGACTGCGCGTCTCGGCCATCGGATCGTCTCCTCTTCCGCGAAGCGTGCACCCCCGAGGGTAGTCACGGACGGAAGGCGGTCGAGACCGGGAGCTCGACGACGTCGCCGTCGTCGGTGACCAGGAGGCCGGTGGCGCCGGCCCGCTCGACGAGCCGCGCGCCCTCGGCCGCGCCGGCGACGAACGCCGCCTTGGCCAGCACCTCGGCCCGCCACGCCTCCCCGGCCACGACGGTCACCGACGCCAGGCCCGACTCGCGCCGGACGCCCGGTGCGCGGGTCGATGAGGTGGTGCAGCGCGCGTCACCCCGCGATCCCACGCCCGGCGCAGCTTCGTGCTGGTGGCGATCGCGCCGCTCGCCGAGCGCGAGCAGGCCCGGTACGGCCGGTGGCGAGTGGATCGTCGACGTCGACGACCCAGCCGTGCGGCGCGGGCGCCTCGCCCGCGGGCGCGCAGGTCGCCGCCCAGGTTCACGAGCAGTCCCCGCACCCCGGGCACCGCGGCGTCGACCAGCTCGGCCGAGACCTCGTCGGCCGCGTAGCCCTTCCCGATCCCGCCGAGATCGAGCGTGACGCCCGGCGGGAGCCGCACCGCACGACACGAGCGGATCGAGCTCCACCGCGCCGCACCCCGGGACCGGCGGCGCATCGCGGTCGTCGTCGGCGCGCGCCGGTGCGCGCCACGCGGTCGAAGTCGCGGTCGTAGCCCGCGGCTTCGAGCGCGGCGAGCACGGTCGGGTCGTAGCGACCCCCGGTGTCACGCCACGCGTCGACGGCCCTCCCGATCAGCGCGAACGTGTCGGGCGACACCACCACCGGCGCGCCGCCGGCGTCGTTGACCCGGCAGAGCTCGCTGGTGGGCCGGAAGCGCGACCACCTGGCCTCGCGCGCTTCGAGCGCCTCGGCCGCGAGCGCGCCGAGGGTCGCCATCGCCGCGTCGTCGGCACCCGACCGCGAGCACCTCGACGTCGGTGCCCATCGCCCGGAACCGGACCGGCGGGGCGAGGGGCGCGTCGCTCACGGACCCACGCTAGGACCTGCGCTCCCGTAGCGTGGGGGTGATGCGCGTCGCGGCCATGGACCTCGGGTCGAACTCCTTCCACCTCCTCGTGGCCGACGTCCACCCCGACGGGCACATCGACCCGCTCGTGCAGGAGAAGGAGATGCTCCGCCTCGGGAGCGTCGTCAGCCGGCACGGTGCCGTCCCGCCGACCGCGGCCGATCAGGCCGTCGCCACCGTGCGCCGGTTCCGGCTCCTCGCCGACGCCGCCGGGGCGACCGAGGTGCTGGCCAAGGCCACCAGCGCGATCCGGCGCGCCGCGAACGGCGGCGAGCTCGTCGACCGCATCCGCGCCGAGACCGGCGTGCACGTCGAGGTGATCGGCGGTCTGGAGGAGGCCCGCCTCATCTTCGGCGCGGTGCGCGCGTCGGTCGTGCTCGATCCCGCGCCGGCGCGTGTGCTTCGACCTCGGCGGCGGGAGCCTCGAGGTCATGGTCGGCGACGCCAGCAGTCTCATGTGGGCCACCAGCGTCCCGCTCGGCGTGGCCCGGCTCACCGCCGACTTCGTGCACTCCGATCCGATCTCGAAGTCCGACCGGCGCGCGCTCCGCGACCACATCGTCGAGGTGCTGGCGCCCGTCGTCGCCGAGGTCGAGACCTTCGAGCCCAAGCTCGCGGTCGGCAGCAGCGGCACGCTCGAGAGCCTGGCCGAGATGGTCGCGGCGCGGCGCGACGAGGACACGCCGGCCACGCTGAACCAGCTCACCATCACCCGCCAGGAGTTCCTCGAGCTGCACAAGGACCTCCTCGCGTCGAAGGCGACCGAGCGGCTGCGCATCGAGGGGCTCGACGCCGCGCCGGGTCGACCTCATCGTCGCCGGCTCGATGGTGCTGGCGACCGCGATGGAGCTGTTCGAGCTCGACCAGCTCACGATCAGCGAATGGGCGCTGCGCGAGGGCATCGTGCTCGACGCGGTCGGCCGCCACGATCCCGACGACTGGTCCGACGACCCGCACGCCATCCGCGGCAACGCGGTGGTCGGTCTGGCGCGACGCTGCAACTGGGCCGAGGCCGCACGCCCGTCAGGTCACGAAGCTGTCGCTCGACCTCTTCGACGCGACCGGTGTCGCTCCACGGCCTCGACGACGCCGACCGCGAGCTGCTCGAGTTCGCCGCCCTGCTCCACGACGTCGGCGAGCACGTCGCCAGCAGCGGGCACCACAAGCACGGTGCGTACCTGGTGCGCAACGGTCAGCTGCGTGGCTTCGCGCCCGATCAGATCGAGATGTTGGCCGCGATCGTGCGCTGGCACCGCCGCGGCGAACCGCGCGTGAGCGACGAGTTCCCGCTGCTCGACGCCGCAGGCCGTCGATCGCGTGCGCGTCGCTGGCGGCGATCCTGCGGGTGGCCGACGGGCTCGACCGCAGTCGCAACCAGAACGTCTACGGCGTCGACGCGATGATCACCCCGTCGTTGGTGCTGTTGCGCATCCGCGCGCTCGACGACGCCGAGCTCGAGATCTGGGGCGCGCGCCGCAAGCGCGCGCTCCTCGAGAAGGTCCTCGACCGCGAGCTCGAGCTCACGACCCATCCGTCGACGGGCTGACTCGACCAAGCAGAAAGGCTGCACCATGCGGACCCTCCCGATCGGCGACGACCGGATCAGTGCCTCCAGCACCGGCGACGAGCTCGTCGTCCGTTCCCCCTACGACGGCCACGAGATCGACCGCGTGCCCGCGTGCGGCAGCGTCGAGGTCGAGCGCGCGGTCGCCCTCGCGGTCGGCGTGCACCGCGCCGGACCGCTGCCGGCGTGGCAGCGCGCCGAGATCCTCGACCGCGCCGCGCACCTGCTCTCGGAGCGCACCGAGGAGTTCGCCCGCATCATCGCCGAGGAGGCCGCCAAGCCGATCAAGACGGCGCGGGTCGAGGCGAAGCGCGCGGTCTCGACGTTCACGTTCGCCGCGAGCCGAGGCGCGGCGGCTCACCGGCGAGATGGTGCCGCTCGACGCGTCCGACGTCGGCGAGGGCAAGCTCGGGTTCACGCTGCGGCTCCCGATCGGCGTGGTCGGCGCGATCAGCCCGTTCAACTTCCCGCTCAACCTCGTCGCGCACAAGCTCGCCCCCGCGATCGCGGCCGGGTGCCCGGTGGTGCTCAAGCCCGCGTCGCAGACGCCCGTTGTCGGCCATCGCGCTGGCCGAGCTGCTGCTCGACGAGTGCGGCCTGCCCGCCGGCCACCTCAACGTCGTCACCGGCAGCGGCGGCACGGTCGGCAACGCGATCGTCGACGACCCCGACATCGCGCTCATCACGTTCACCGGCTCCCCCGAGGTCGGGTGGGGCATCCGGGCCGCGCGCGCCGCGCAAGAAGGTCGGCCTCGAGCTCGGCAACAACGCCCCCGTGATCATCGAGCCCGACGGCGACGTCACCACCGCGGCCACCAAGATCTCGGTGGCCGGGTTCAGCCACGCCGGGCAGTCGTGCATCTCGACCCAGCGGATCTACCTGCACGACGGCGATCGCCGACGCGTTCCTCGACGTGCTCGTGCCGCGGGTCGACGCGCTCGTCGTGGGCGATCCGCTCGACGAGGCGACCGACGTGTCGGCGCTGATCTCGACGGGCGAGCGCGAGCGGGTGGAGGCGTGGATCGACGAGGCCGTCGCCGCCGGCGCCAAGGTCGCGACCGGCGGCACCGAGCGCAACGGGGTGCTCGCGCCGACCGTGCTCACCGACGTGCAGCCCGACATGAAGGTGTGCAGCCAGGAGGTGTTCGGCCCGGTCGTGGCGGTGCAGACCTACACCGACGTCGACGACGCGTTCCGCCTCGCCAACGACGACGCGCTACGGGCTCCAGGCCGCGATCTTCACCCGCGACCTCGACCTCGCGCTGCGTGCCGCACGCGAGCTCGACTTCGGAGGCGTGCTCGTCAACGAGGTGCCGACCTGGCGCACCGACCAGATGCCCTACGGCGGCGTGCGCGACAGCGGCAACACCCGGGAAGGCCCGCACTACGCCGTGCACGAGATGACCGAGGCCCGGCTGGTCGTGCTGGGCTGAGGGGTACGCTGACGCGTACCGTGACGACGGAACCGACACCCCCTCGCGGGCCCGGGACCCTCCCCGACCGCCCGCCCCGACCGCTGCTGGTGCACTTCGGGGATCGACAGCGCGGTCGCGTTTCTCGCGCTCATTCATGCTCGGGCTGTTCTTCGGCGTGCCCTGGGGCATCACTGCGGTGGTGGCGCTGGTGATCGGCGCGGTCGCGGCCCGCTTCACCCGGGAGGCCGAGATCCGCGCGCTCGCGGCGCGCCGGGCCGCACGGAACGGGAACGGGAACGGGAACGGGAACGGGAACACCGACCCATGAGCACCGACTCGCGCCCCATGCGGCAGTCGATGGGCGTGCACGCACTCGCGCACCTGCCCAAGCCGCGCTTCCGGGGCGTGTCCCACTTCTACGCGTTGTTCGTCGCGGTGGTGGCGGCGATCGTGCTGGTGGCCACCGCGCCGGGCGGGCTGGCGACGTTCGCGGCCACGGTCTACGCCGTGACGCTCGTCGGCATGTTCGGCGCCAGCGCGCTCTACCACCGGGGCAACTGGTCACCGCCGACCGCGCGCCGCCTCCTCCAACTCGACCACACCGCGATCTTCCTGCTGATCGCGGGCACGTACACCCCGATCGCGCTGGCCGCGATGCAGGGCACCGAGCAGGTCGTCACCCTCACCGCGGTGTGGCTGGTCGCGACGGCCGGGATCGTGTTCGAGTGGATGCCGATCCCCGCGCCGCGTGGCTACGTCACGACCGTCTACATGTTCCTCGGGTGGATCGGCGCGTTCGCGTTCGTCCCGCTCTACGAGGAGACGGGCTGGTGGGGGGTCGGGCTCGTCGCCGGCGGCGGCCTCTGCTACATGATCGGCGCGATCGTGCACGCGGCCCGGCGCCCCGATCCCTGGCCCGAGACGTTCGGGTACCACGAGATCTTCCACGTGTTCGTGATCCTGGCCGCGCTCATGCACTACTGCGCGATCGCGTTCCTCGTGCTCCCGCTCGACTGACGCAGTGGCGTCCGACCACGAGCGGCACAACCGGGCCTTCTGGGACGACGACGCCGACGACTACCAGGCGGAACACGCCGGCGACCTCGCGCGACCGCGCACATGGGGGGTGTGGCGCATCCCGGAGTCGGAGCTGCGCGTCCTCGGCGACGTGCGCGGGCTCGACGTGCTCGAGTACGGCTGCGGCGGCGCGCGGTGGTCGGTCGAGCTCGCCGAGGACGGCGCGCGGGTCGTCGCCCTCGACCAGTCCCAGGGGCAGCTGCGCCACGCCCGCAGCCTCGTCGACGCCCTCGTCGACACCTTCGTCGACACGGCCGTGACGCTCGTGTGCGCGAGCGGCGAAGCCGTGCCCCTCACCGACGGCTCCTTCGACCTCGTGTTCTGCGACCACGGCGCGATGTCGTTCTGCGATCCCGACCGTTCGGTCCCCGAGGTGGCGCGGTTGCTGCGCCCGGGCGGCCACCTCGTGTTCTCCCACACGACGCCGTGGCCCTACCTGGCCTGGAACTTCGAGCGCGAACGGGTGACCCGGCGCCTGCGCCGCCCCTACTTCGGGATGCGGCGGTTCGCCGACGGCGGGAACCAGGGCACCGTCGACTTCCAGCTCCCGTACGGCGAGTGGATCCGGTGCTTCCGACGCCACGGGTTCGTGGTCGACGACCTGATCGAGCTCCGGGCACCGAAGCACGCCCGCACGACGTTCGTCGACTTCGACCGCGCGATGGGCCCGGAAGTGGCCCGCCGAACAGGTGTGGGTCGTCCGCAAGGAGTGACGGCGCGTCAGCACCGGGTGCCGCGTCGCGGGAGCTCGCGGTCGACGAGGTAGCGCGTCACCGCCCGGTCGACGCAGGCGTTGCCCGGTGTCGAACGCGGTGTGCTGCTCCCCTTCGGCCACGAGGAGTCGGCCGCGGTCGAGCGCACGACTGAGCGCGCGGGCCTGGACCAGCGGGGTCGCCGGATCACGCGAGGTGCCGACGACGAGGATGGGTGGCGCGCCTGCGGCGGTGAGCCGCCCCGGCGCGGCAACCGGCGGGACCGGCCACACCGAGCACGGCAGGCTGTTGTTGGCGATGAACGCGCCGAGGCGCGGGCGCCATTTCGATCGCGCGGGACTCGAGCGCGGCGGCGGCGGCGATGTCGCCGATCACCGGGCCGTCGCGGCAGCTCACCGCCCAGAACGCCTCGAGCACGTGGTCGTCGCGTCCGTCGGCGTCGCGACCCGACGAACGAATCGGCGATCGACAGCAGCGTCGACGCGTCACCGTCGCTCGGCATCGCGCGAGCGCGTCGGCGAGCGCCGGCCACGCCGCGCGGCCCAGGTACAGCTCCTGGAGCACCGCGGCGTCGAACCGGGTCTGGTTCAGGTCGCGGCCGTCGGCGTTGCTCGCGGCGAGCGGCGCGCGGGCGGCCCGGGCCCGGAGGTCGTCGTACGCGCCGGCGGCGTCACCGTCGTGGTGGAACGTCGCATCCCGGGTGCGCTCGGAGCAGTCGGCGAGGAAGTCGTCGAGCGCGTGCTCGAAGCCGCGTGCCTGACCGAGCGCGACCTGGGCCGCGTCCATCGTCGGGTCCACGGGACCGTCGAGCACGAAGGCACGCACCTTGTCGGGGTACGCGTCGGCGTAGCTCGCGCCGAGGAACGTGCCGTACGAGTAGCCGACGAACGACAGCCGGTCGTCGCCCAGCGCGATCGCGGAGCCGCTCGAGGTCCTGCACCGTGTCGGCCGTCGACACGTGGGCGAGTCAGGTGGCGCCGGTGTGCGACGCGGCACGCCCGCGCCAAGCGCGGTCATCCGCCGCGACCAGGTCCGCGCGTGCAGCGGCGTGGTGCGGGCTCGAACGACTGGTCGAAGAGCGGGTCGAGCGAGTCCTCGACACTCGATCGGGCGCTGCGGCCGACGCCACGCGGGTCGAACGCCACGAGGTCGAACCGATCGCGCAGCTCGCCCGGCAGCGATCGCCGCGACCGCGGTGAGGAACGCGACCGCCGGGTGCCCCGGGACCGCCGGGGTTGAACACGAGCGAGCCGATGCGGCGCTTCGGGTCGCGCGCCCGGGTGCGGATCACCGCGAGGTCGAGTCGGCCGCCGCTCCGTCGGACTCGGCGGGATCGAGCGGCACCGTGAGCGTGCCGCACTGGAAGCCGTCGCCGCAGCCGTGCCACGTGATCGACACGACGTCGGGAGCAGCCGCGCGCGCGACCCGCGGTCGCGAACCCACGGTGAGGTGATGCCCACGACGAGCGCGATGACGGCGCGCAGGCGTCCGGGCGAGTCCCATCGCGCCAGGATGCCTCACGCGGTCCGCGGAGCTATCGCGGTGGCGTGAGCCTGGTCCGACGTGCGGACCACGCCCAGCGTGGCGGCCGGGGTCGTGCCGTACTCCTCGGCCGGCCGTGCCGCGCCGAAGAGATGACCCTGCGCGAGCTCGCAATCGAGCGCCGCGCAATGCCGCGAACTGCTCGAGCGTCTCGACGCCCTCGGCGATCGCACAGAGCCCGAGCGAGTGGGCGAGGTCGACGATCGCGCTGCAGATGGCGTCGCTGTCGCGGTCGCGGCCGAGGTCGGCGACGAACGTCGAGGCGATCTTGATCGCGTCGAGCGGGAACTGCTTCAGCGACACGAGCGACGACGAGCCGGTGCCGAAGTCGTCGATCACCAGGCGCACGCCGACCTCGTGGAGGTGGCGCAGCGTCTGGTCGCTGGCGTCGCGGTCGTGCAGCAGCGTGTCCTCGGTGATCTCCAGCCACACCGATCCCGGCGCGAGGCCGGTCTCGCCGATGATGCGCTTCACCTGCGCGGGCATCGTCGGCTCCGCGAACTGGCGGGCCGAGAGGTTGAGGTTCAGCTTCAGCGTCGAGCCTGCGCCGTCGTGCCAGGCCGCCATCTGGCGACACGCCTGCTCGATCGACCACGTGCCGATCGGCACGATGACCCCGGTCTGCTCGGCACCGGGCAGGAACTCGCCCGGGCAGCAGCAGGCCGTGCTCGGGGTGGTCCCAGCGCACGAGCGCTTCGAAGCCCGCCACCCGGCCGGTGGCGCAGCTCACGATCGGGAGGTAGTGCAGGACGCAGCTCGTCGCGGGCGATCGCCAGCCGCGAGCTCGCCTTCGGCGATCGTCGTGGTCGCGGGCGCGTCGCTGATCTCGATGCGGGCGCCGCCGAGCGAACCGCGCGTGGTTCCCGGCCTTGATCGCGCGCCGCAGCACGCTCTCGGGCCGCTCGTCGAGGTGGCCGGCGAGTGCGACCCCGATGCTGGCGGTCACCTCGGCGACGCCCGCGAGCACCACCGACGGATGGGCGACGCCCATCGCGATGCGCTCGGCGAGCGCTTCCGCCGCGGCGACGGTCGGGGACGTCGCGGCACACGAGCACGAACCGCTCACGGTTGACGTGGGCGACGACGTCGCGCGGGCGCGTCACCGTGCGCAGGCGCTGGGTGATCGCCTCGAGCAGGTGCGCGCCGGCCGCGTAGCCCAGTCGCTCCTGCACGAACGCGAGGTTGTCGAGCTCCACCGACACGACCGCGAGGCGACCGAGGTTCACGTCGCCGAGCGTGAGCCACGAGCGGAGGCGGTCGAGGTCGAGCACGGGGATGCGGACGGGCGCGGGATCGGTCCCCTCGGCGCCCGGCGTCGGCGGGTCGTCGTCGGGATCGGGACGTGCCGCGAGCGGCGGCGCGGGCGCGAACACCATGTCGGGCGGGAGGTCGGCGGGGGGGCCCGTGGGCGGGTCGGTCGGGAAGTCCGTCGGCACCTCATCCACCGCTTCGAAGGCGACCGCCGGTGCGGTCATCGCGGATACCGGAGTGGCGATCGGGTCGGCGGCGAGGTCGTCGGCGACGAAGAGTGCCTCGGTCTCCGCGTCGGCGACCGGCCCGCTGGCGGGCGCCGCGACCGAAGCGTCCACCACCGGGGCCTCGACGACCGGCGGATCGAGCAGCTGGGAGACGAGATCGGCCGCCCGGCGGGCCCGGCGCCCGGCACGCCACGCGACGGTGGTCGCCACCACGGCCACCACCGCAGCGATGGCGGCGACGACCATCAAGGAGTTCTCCACGACCACTTGTCGGAGCGCCGGGGTCCCGCCTTGAGCCTGGTGCCGGTTGATGCGGCGTTGAAGCGGCGCGGAGCGGTAGGAGAAGTCGCGGCGGCACGATCTCCCCATGACACTGGATGTCGACGGCCGGCGGTCGGTCGTCACCGAGATCGGAGCCAGGTAGCCGCCCCTACCCGGCACCGTCGGGGGTGGGTCCCCGCCTCTCCCCCGGTGGCGAACGGGCCCGTGATGCCCGCGGGCCCGTTCGCCAGTTCTTTCCCGGTTCTCCGAGGGCTCCCGGTTGGTAGCGTCGCGGTCAGCCGCCGCCGGGCCCGGAGGACGCGTTGGCCGACGTCATCCCCCACGCCAGCACTGCGACGTCCGCCACGACGGCGGTCCGTCACGGCGTACGGGCGTGCGCACCGGCCGTGCTGGTCGGCCTCGTCTGCATCGTCGCCGCCGAGTGGACGTGGTGGCTGCACCCGCGTGGCCTGCTCGAGGGTGCCGCGTCGCCGGCCGCCGGGGTCCTGCTCGGAACACTCCTCCTGCTCGTGCCACGGCGGTGGCCCGCCCCCCTCGCCACCGCTGCACTCGCGGTGGGCCTGGTCGCGGCGCGTCACGACGCCCCGGCCGAGATCGCCGTCGGCCGCGCGGTGGCCACCGTCGCCGCCGCGGTCGCGACCGCGCTGCTGCTCCGCTGGTACGCGGGCGGCGCGTTCCGGTTGCAACGGGTGCGCGAGCTCGGCGCCCTCTTCGCCGCGGCCGCAGTGGGCGGTGTCCTCGGCGCCGCGCTCGAGACGTTGGCGCTCGCGGTCGCCCTGGATCTCGACACCGCGGCGATGTGGCGCAGTGCGTGGCCCACGGCCTTCTCGTTCGCGATCGGCATGGTGCTGGTCGCGGCGGCGATCCTCAGCGCCTTCGTCGGCGTGGCACCGGCCCGGCGCCGCGGCGGCCCCTTCGAAGCGGTTGCGCTCGCGGCGGCCGTCGTCGCCGTCAGCGTGCTCGCGCTCGGCCGGTGGGGCGACCCGCTCGCGTTCTCGGCGGCCGCGCTCCTCGTGTGGGCGGCGCTCCGCTTCGGCGCCCGCGGCGTCGCGTGGTCGATTCTCGTGATGGTCGCCGCCGCCGACTGGGCCGCGGCGCGTGCCGCCGGCCCCTTCGACACGATGCTCGACGCGGCGTGATGCGTCGATCCTCCTCCAGGTGTTCGTCGCCGTCACCGCCTTCGCGATGCTCGGCCTCGCACTCGCGCTCGACGAGCGCGACGGGGCCGAGGTGGCGCGGGCGAACGCCGCCGAACGGTTCCGCCGCACGTTCCACGACTCCCCGGTCGCGATGGCCGTCACCACCGTCGACGGTCGGATCGTCGAGACCAACCGGGCCCTCTGCGCGCTGCTCGTCCTGGCCGACCACCGCCTCGTGGGCACCAACCTCCTCTCCCACGGCCCCGACGACAGTGGCGAGCACGAGCTCGCCCGGCGGTCGGCGCCCGGCGAGACCCGGCTGGTGAACTCGCGGGGCGACACCGTGTGGGTCGAGATCAGCGAGTCACCGTTGCGCCGGCACGACGGGCGCGACGAGCTTCAGGTCGTCGTGCTCCGCGACGTCACCGAGCGCAAGGTCCTCCAACAGCAGCTGTTCCACGCGGCAGAAGATGGAGTCGGTCGGTCGCCTCGCCGGCGGGCTCGCCCACGACTTCAACAACGTGCTCGCGGTCATGCGGGGGCAGGTCGAGCTGCTACAGGACGACCTCGAGGTCCTCGACTCGGCCCGGGCCCGGATCGACTCGGTGCAACGCGCCACCGACCGGGCCGCCGCGCTGACCGACGACCTCATGGCGTTCAGCCGTCAGCGCGTCGACGAACCGCAGCCGTTCGACCTCCACGAGCTCCTCCAGGGCGTGCGCGAGCTGCTCCACCAGGTGCTCGGCGACAGCGTGACCCTCGAGCTCGAGCTCGAGGCGACGGCGACCACGATCGTTGCCGACGCCAACCGCCTCGAGCAGGCTGTTCTCAACCTCGTGGTGAACGCGCGTGATGCCATGCCCGCGGGCGGACGCGTCATCATCACGACCCACAACGAACCCGCGCCGTCGCGCGCGCTCGTGCTGCGCGTCGGCGACACCGGCGCCGGGATGGACCCCGCGACACGCGCGCGGATCTTCGAACCGTTCTTCACCACCAAGCCACCCGGCTTCGGCACCGGCCTCGGCCTGTCGACCACCGACGACATCGTGCGGGCCGCGGGTGGGACCATCGAGGTCGACAGCCGACGCGGGCACGGCACCACGTTCACCCTCACCTTCCCGGTGCCGGCGCCCGCCGTCGAACTCGGGCCCGGTGAGCTCAACCTCGTGGATGCCGAACTCGACGTCGACGACGGTGCGCTGACCGTGCTCGTGGTCGACGACGAGTCCGACGTGCGCGCGCTGGTCGCCGAGATCCTGCAGGGCTCCGGCTACCGGGTGCTCGCCGCCGCCGACGGCGACGCCGCCATCTCGCTGCTCGAGCGCGCGCAGCCGACCCATCGACCTGCTCGTGACCGACGTCGTGATGCCGGTGATGAGTGGCACCGACCTGGCGGCGCGCGTCACCGACCGGTCACCGTCGACCCGGGTGCTGTTCGTGTCCGGCTTCGTGCCTGCGGGTTCACCTTCGCTGCACGGCGCCCCGCTCGTGGCCAAGCCGCTCCGCCGCGCCGAGCTCCTCGACGCGGTGCACACCGCGCTCGACGGTGCCGCCTGACCCACTCCCCCGCCGAACATGTGTCGATCGGGTGCGCAATGAGCCCCTCGAGGGACACATGCTCGCCGCGAGGGTCGGAAGGTCAGGGGACGAACCGGTAACCGACGCCGCGCACGGTGACGATGTGGCGCGGGCGCGTGGGGTCGACCTCGACCTTGCCGCGCAGACGGTGCACGTGCTCACTCACGGTGCCGACCCCCTGCCACTCCGGCTCGGAGTCCCACACGTGACGCAGCAACTGCTCGCGCGTGAACACCTGCCGGGGCGAGGCGCACAGGAACGCGAGCAGGTCGAACTCACGACGGCGCAGCTCCATCGGCTCGCCGCGCACGATGACCTCGCGCGTCGTGAGGTCGAGCTCGAGGTCGCCGAAGGCGAGGTTCTCCTGACGACGCGGGGCACGGGAACGACGCAGTACCGAACGCACGCGCGCGACGAGCTCGCGTGGTGAGAACGGCTTGACGACGTAGTCGTCGGCACCGAGCTCGAGTCCGATGATGCGGTCGGCTTCGTCGCTGCGGCCGCTCAGCACGATCACGGGAACCGCGTTGTCGAGACGCAGCTGTCGGAGCACGTCGAGACCGCGCACCTTCGGCAGACCGAGGTCGAGCACGACCAGCTCCGGCGCGTCGTCGGCGATCTTGTCGAGCGCGGTCTCGCCGTCGCCGGCCTCGTCGACCGCGAAGCCCTCGCGCTCGAGGGCGGTGCGGACGACGTCGACCAGTTCGAGGTCGTCGTCGACAACGAGGATCATCCGTCGAGGCTAGGCGGGCACCCGCCCGGGAGCCGGGATCGCGCCGGGGAAAACGGGCCCCGCGCGAGACTCTCGCGATGTCACCACCCACCGTGGTCGTCTTCGACTTCTTCGGCACCCTGGCCCGGGCCACTGCCTCCGTGGGCCTCGACGAGATCCTCGCCCGCCACGGCCACACCCTGCCCGATCACCTGCAGGAGATGTGGTGGAGCGGTGACATCGACGGGACCGAGCACGTCGAGCAGTCCCGCAGCCGCGACCACTACCTGGCGTGGCAACGGGAGCGCCTCGTCGCCATGCTCCACCTGGCCGACGTCCACCCCGGCGAGCACGACGCCATCCTCGAGGCGCTGGCGGCCGGGCGGAGCGAGCGGGTGCTGGAGGCCTACGACGAGGTCGACGGCGTGCTCGACGCGCTCGGCGGCGCGGGGCCACCGGCTGGTGATCTGCTCCAACTGGGACTGGGACCTCGAGCCGGCGATCGCCGAAGCCGGGCTCGCGGGCCGGTTCGACACCGTCGTGTCGTCGGCGTGGGCGGGGGCGCGCAAGCCCCACCCGCGCATCTACCGCTACCTGATCGAACAGGCCGATCTCGACCCGGCCACGGTCTTGTTCGTCGGCGACACCTGGGGTCCCGACGTGGAGGGTCCGGCGGCCGCCGGCATGCGACCCGCGTACCTCGAGCGCGACGGCCACTGGCCGGACACGACGAAACCGCCCGATGCGACGGCGGCGCCGATCGAACGGATCCGCGACCTCACCGGCATCCTGCCGTTGGTGGCGGACTGAAGGTACCGGCCCGGTCAGACGGGCCGACGGGGTGATGCGTCAGACGACGCGGACGTTCTGCGCCTCTTCACCCTTGCGGCCGGGGCCGACGTCGAACTCGACGCGCTGACCCTCTTCCAGGGTGCGGTACCCCGTGCCCTGGATGGCCGAGAAGTGGACGAACACGTCGGGCCCGTCCTCACGGGAGATGAAGCCGTAGCCCTTCTCCGCGTTGAACCATTTCACTGCGCCTGTTGCCAACGCCTTGCTCCTGACGTACTGCACGCGGGTCAGCGCCCGCGCTGTTGCCGTGTACCAATTGCCGGGGAACCGTAGCAGCAGTGCAGGCACGCCGCTACCGGCGAAACCGCGTTCGTGTGCGACCATCGCGGGATGCCCGGCACCCTCGTCTCGTTCCACGCGCACCCCGACGACGAGGCCATCCTCGTCGGCGGCACGCTCGCGCTCGCGGCCGACGGCGGCCACCGCGTCGTGCTCGTGTACGCGACCCGCGGCGACCTCGGCGAAGTGGCCGACGGCGTGCTCGCACCCGACGAAGCGCTGGCCGACCGGCGCGAGGTCGAGGCCCGCGCCGCGGCCGACGTGCTCGGCGTGGCCCGCGTCGAGTTCCTCCCCTACTTCGACTCCGGGATGGCGGGCGAACCCACCAACGAGCGGCCGGGGGCGTTCACCGGTGCCGACGTCGACGACGCGGCGACGCAGCTCGCCGCGATCCTGCGCGACGAGGACGCCGAGGTCCTCACCATCTACGACGAGCGCGGCGGCTACGGCCACCCCGACCACATCCAGGTGCACGACGTCGGCCGGCGCGCCGGCGAGCTCGCGCAGACCCCTCGCGTGTACGCGGCGACGGTCAGCAAGGAGCATTTCCTCGAGCTCCAGGACGAGATGCAGGACGCGGTGCCCGACGGTGTCGAGACCCCCGACCCCGAGGAGCTCGACCTCGGTGTCGCTGCCGAGAGGATCACGACGACCGTCGACGTGACGTCGGTGCTCGACCGCAAGCGGGCGGCGATGGCGGCGCACCCGAGCCAGATCCCGGCCGAGTCGTTCTTCCTCGCCCTGCCCGACGACGCCTTCCGGCGCGCCTTCGGGCTCGAGTGGTTCATCCGCCTCGACGCGACACCCGCCGAGCACGAGAACTGGATCTTCTAGCCGTCGAGCCTCGCGAGCGTCCGCGCCGGTCGCAAACGTCGCGCGCCGGTAGCGGAACGACCGGTCCGACGACCACGGCGCGTACGGCGTCATCACGAAGCCGGCCAGGCCGAGGAGCGGCACGTCGTAGTTCACGCGCCACCCGGTGAAGTCGAACCACGCCGGCCTCGCGGTCGGCTCGCACCGGCAGCCCGGCGGCGACCAGCGCGTCGCAGGCCTCGAGGAACTCGTCCTCGCGTGATGCTGATCGCGTCGCCGGGATGCGGGTCGGGGTCGTAGGGGATTCCGAAGTAGTCGGCGACTGGCGCGCAGGGCGAAGAATCCCGCCCGCACGCAGATGCCCGCCTCGGGATCGAACGGCAGGTCGACCGCAGCGAGCCGCAGCGACGCGGCGTCGAGCACCGCGCCGCTCGCGGTGACCCACGACCGGTGCCCGACCGGTGAGCGGAAGAAGCTCAGCACACCGAGCGACGTGTGCGTCTCCTCCAGCTCGGTGAACCACTGCTGCCACGTGCACCCAGAAGTCGTCGAGCAGGTGGAAGCGCTCCATCTGCTGCGCGCGCACGAGCACCTGTACGCCCGACGGCGGATTGCCCGGCGCGGATCTCGAGCTGCGCCACCTGCACCTCGCGTCGGGAGAACGCGCCGTAGATCG
Source organism: uncultured Actinomycetes bacterium (assembly GCA_963725775.1). Classification (GTDB taxonomy): domain Bacteria; phylum Actinomycetota; class Acidimicrobiia; order IMCC26256; family DASPTH01; genus DASUAS01. The sequence goes on along the minus strand of CAVRZT010000001.1, from coordinate 1,906,754 downwards.
TCGGGAGGTACGCGATCAACAGACCGAGGAGCGCGAGCCCGGTGGCCGCTTCGAGGAAGGCGAGGATGTTGGTCGCCGAGGTCGGGTGGGCGCACGAACCCGAGCGTGAACAGCGAAGAGCCGCTCATCTCGAAGGCCCGCTCGAAGCCGCGGACGCCCAGGGCGTGGAACATCGCGGTGAAGGCGCCGAGCACCATCACCATCCACACGCCCGGGCAGCATGAGCAGACCGACGGGCCCGTAGAGCGCCATCACCGAGTCGCGCCCGTCGTAGCTGCGGGCGAGCGCGGGCGATGCGTGTTGAACACCATCCGCAGTCCGATGAACACGCCGCGGGTCGACGAGCGGTGCGGCGCCCCGGGGCAGCACGAAGGTGCGCAACGCCGAGTCGATCACCAGGAAGAGGAGACCGACCCCGAGCGCGAACCACAGGACCACCGACGACCACGTGCATCGGCGTGCAGCTTCGCAGACGGCGACCGGTCGGCGACCGGCCATGAGCCAGGTTGCGTCGGCGATACGTGTCTGACACGTGTTCGCGACGCAACCTCGGAGTGGGTCACGCAGGTCAGTCGTCGGAGGCGGGACGCCGCCGGCCTTGCTTGCGCTGGGCCTGGCGCCGCTTGGCGTCGAGGCGGGCCTGCTTCGCCGAGCGGCTCGGCTTCGGTGGCGCGCCGGGGCGGGTCGACCTGCAACGCGTCGGCCAACCGTGACCGGAGCCGTTCGAGCGCGAGCTCGCGGTTGCGCGCCTGCGAGCGGGAGTCGGACGCGGTGGCCCGCGCCACCGGGCCGAGACGTTCGAGCAGTCGCGCCCGTTGGCGCGGTCCGAGCGACGGCGAGGTCGCGACCGGGAAGCGCACCTCGACGCGCGTGTCGGACGTGTTGGCGTGCTGACCGCCCGGCCCACCCGACGCGGTGGTGCGCCACTCGAGCTCGTCGAGACGGATCACGCACGTCGGCGTGACGCGCAACGTCGGCACGTTCGGTGACCGGCTCGCGCGCGTCCGTCTCCGCCACGCTCCGATAGGGTACCGGTCAGCAGCTTTTCGGATGGGCCCGCTCCGGGCGACCGGACGGGGTGGCCCGGGGGGGCCGGAACTCGTGAGACGAGCAGGCGTTCACACGGCATTCGCGCACCAAGGTCGCAGCCGCCGGTCTCGCGTTGGCGAGTGCGACCGCTGTCCTCGTCGGCATCGCGCCGTCGGCCTCCGCGGCCAGCAGCCCCAAGCCCGGCGGATCGGTCGTCTACGGCCTCGAGGCCGAGACCGGCGGCGGGTGGTGCCCCACCATCGGCCCGCCTCGCCATCTCCGGGCATCAGGTCGGCGCCGCCATCTACGACACCCTGATGGTGCCCGAACACCAAGAACGAGATGGTGCCCTACCTGGCGAAGTCGGTCACCCCCAACGCCGACTTCACCGAGTGGACGATCACGCTCCGTGACGGCATCACGTTCCACGACGGCACGCCGCTCAACGCCGACGCGCTGGTCAAGCAGAACATCGACGCCTACCGCAAGAGCACGCTGCTCGGCGCGGCGCTGCAAGGACGTCACCGACGTCGCCGCGACCGGGCCGCACGAGGTCACCGTCACCATCGGTCGCCCGTGGCTGGCGTTCGACTGGTTCCTCTACCTCGACGGTCGCGTTCCGGCATCGAGGCGCCCGCGCAGCTCGAACGATCCCGACACCTGCGCGAGCAACCTGATCGGCACCGGCCCGTTCAAGCTCGACCACTGGACGGTCAACCAGGAGCTCGTGGTCAACAAGAACCCCGACTACTGGCAGAAGGACTCGAAGGGCAAGCAGCTCCCCTACCTCGACAAGATCACGTTCAAGCCGGTCGCCGAAGCGAGTCCAGCGGGTGAACGGCGCTCCAGGGCGGCCAGCTCGACCTCATCCACACCTCCGACGGCCAGCAGGTCGACGCGCTCGACCAGCTGACGTCGCCAGTTCAACGTGCATGAAGCGAGCAGCCCGGGCGCAGCGAGGTCCGCTACTACCTGATGAACGTGGCGAAGCCGCCGCTCGACGACCTCGACGCCCGCAAGGCGGTGGCGATGGCCATCGACCGCGAGCAGATCAACCAGATCCGCAACAACGGCGTCTACCGGGTCGCCAACGGGCCGTTCGACACGAAGGTGATCGGGTACGTGAAGGACCCGGGCTTCCCGAAGTACAACCTGAAGGAAGCGAAGAAGCTGGCGTCGAGCCTACAAGGCCGCGCACGGCGGCGAGTTCAGCGTCGTGCTCGAGCACACCAACGACCCCGCCAACACCGCCGAGGCCGAGCTCATCAAGGAGCAGCTCGCCAAGGCCGGGATCGACGCCACGCTGAAGCAGGACGACCAGACCGCGTTCATCATCGCCGCGGTCGGCGGCAACTTCAGCATCATGCTGTGGCGCCAGCACCCCGGCGACGACCCCGACGCGCAGTACGTGTGGTGGAACACCGGCTCGCTCGCTCAACTTCGGCAAGTTCAACGACCCGACGCTGCAGGCGCTGATCGACCAGGGCCGCACCGAGACCGACCCGGCGAAGCGCAAGGCAGATCTACCAGCACGTCAACAAGCGCTTCGCGTCGCAGGTCTACAACGTGTGGGCCTACTACGCCGACTGGGTCGTCGCGAGCGAAGAAGAAGGTGCAGGGGCTCACCGGTCCGCCGCTCCCCGACGGCGGCGGGAAGCCGGCCGTGCTCCTCTACGGCCGCCACCCCTTGCTCGGTCTCTCGGTGACCAAGTAGACCTCACCGCCATGGGGACGATCGACCGCGACGGCTCCTGCAGCTGGTCGTGGTCGTCATCCTGTCGACCCTGTTCGCGTTCAGCCTACTGCGGCTGTTCCCGGGGGACGTCGCCGACGCGGTGCTCCCCTACGGCACCGCCGCGCAGAAGGCGCAGTTCCGGGCCGAGAACGGCCTCGACAAGCCGTTCTTCGAGCAGTACGCCACGTGGCTCGGCAACCTGCGTGCAGGGTGACCTCGGCAAGGACTACCAGTCGAACACGCGAGGTGGTCGACAAGCTCGAGCGCGGCGCTCCCGGTGTCGCTGCAGCTGATGCTCTACGCGCAGCTCCTCGCGCTGGTCGTGGCGATCCCCCTCGGCGTGCTCACCGCGTACCGCGTCGGCACCAAGACCGACCGGGCGATCAACACCGGCGCGTTCGCCCTGCTCGCGCTGCCGAGCTTCGTGCTCGCGCTCGCCCTCGCGTACTTCGTCGGGGTGAAGTGGCAACCCGACCTACCCTTCCTCGGGCAGATTCCGGTGACCGGCTACGAGCCGGGCTGGCTCGAAGCGGCTGTTCGGCGCAGCCCACCGGCGACCTCGGCAAGCACTTCGGCACGATGCTGCTCCCCGCGATCTCGCTCGCGGCCGGGCTCATCGCGGTGTACATGCGCCTGCTGCGCAGCGACATGATCGCCACGCTGCAGGAGAACTACATCACCATGGCGCGCGCCAAGGGACTCTCCGACCAGCGCATCCTGTGGCGGCACGCGCTCCGGCCGTCGAGCCTCACCCTGCTCACCGTCGCGGGCCTCAACTTCGGCACGCTCATCGGCGGCGCGATCGCGGTCGAGGTGATCTTCGGCATCCCCGGGATCGGCACGCTGATCTACCAGGCGATCAACGCGCGGCAGTTCGTCGAGCTGCAGAGCTACATCGCGATCATCGCCATCGGCTACGTGCTCATCAACTTCATCATCGACTCGCTCTACGTGGTGCTCGACCCGAGGATCCGTCGTGCCCGGGCCTGAGGTCGACCCGCGCACGCGAGCTCGTCGACGACGCCGTCGGCCGCGGCATGCCGGTCGACGCCGGCACCATCGAGATCGCCGCGGTCGAGACCGGCCCGCAGACCCGCCGGCGCCGGGGGAAGGGCCTCGGGTTCGCCGCCTGGCTGTCGATCGCCTGGATCGCGCTCGTGGTCGGCCTGGCGATCCTCGCCCCGGTGCTACCGCTCGACGACCCGAAGGAGAGCATCACCGAGATCGCCCGCCGCGGGCCGCTGGCCGACGCCGGCTCCGCGCCCGGCCACCTGCTGGGTGGCGACTTCAACGGCCGCGACATGCTCTCGCGCCTGCATCTGGGGCGGGCGCACGACGCTCGTCGTCGCCACGGTCTCGGTGATCATCGGCTTCGTGCTCGGCGGCGCTCCTCGGGCTGGTCGGCGGCTACTTCCGGGGCAAGGTCGACGTCGTCGTCAGCCTCCTGCTCGACGTGTTCCTCGCCATCCCCGCGGTGATCCTCGCCCTCGCGTTGGTCACGATCCTGCGCACCCAGCCCGGCACCGGCGGCGGGGGGCTCGACCCGGAGGTCGCGCTGATCCTCGCCCTCGGCCTCGTGTCGATCCCGGTGCTCGGCCGCATCACGCGCGCGAGCACGCTGTCGTGGTCCGAGCGCGAGTTCGTGCTCGCGGCGCGCGCCCAGGGCGCCAAGCACCGGCGGATCATCTTCCGCGAGGTCCTGCCCAACGTGCTGCCGGCGATGGCTCGATCGCGTTGCTCGGCATCGCGGTGGCCATCGTCGCCGAGGGCACCCTCGCGATCCTCGGCGCGAGCGTCGAGACCGACACGCCCACGTGGGGCAACATGATCGCCATCGGCCGCACCCAGCTCCAGCGCGCACCGCACATCGTGTTCGAGCCCGCGCTCATGATCTTCTTCACCGTGCTCGCGCTCAACATGCTCGGCGACGTCGTGCGCAGCCGCTTCGACGTGCGGGAGGGAGGGCTGTGACGACGGCCGACGCCGACGCCGACGCCCCGCGACGGGCACCCCGCTGCTCGAGGTCACGACGTCGCCACGTACTTCGAGACCGAGCGCGGCCTCGTGCACGCGGTCGACGGCGTGTCGTTCACCCTCGAGCGCGGTACGCACCGTCGGCATCGTGGGCGAGTCGGGCTCGGGCAAGACGGTGCTGTCGCGCTCGATCATGGGCCTGCTGCCGAAGAAGGGCGTCGTGCGCCACGGCTCGATCCGCTTCGAGGGCGCCGAGATCGGCGCGGCGAAGCCCAAGGAGATGCGCAAGTACTGGGGCGCACACATGGCGATGGTGTTCCAGGATCCGATGACCGTCGCTCAACCCGGTCATGAAGATCGGCAAGCAGATCACCGAGTCGATCCACACCCACCTCGACGTCACCCGCACCTTCGCGAACGAGCTCGCGGTCTCGCTCCTCGAGTCGGTGCGGGTCCCCGATCCCGAACGCCGCATGGACGAGTACCCGCACCAGCTGTCGGGCGGCCTGCGCCAGCGCGTGTGCATCGCGGTCGCGCTTGGCGTGCGGTCCGCAGCTGCTCCTCGCCGACGAGCCGACGACCGCGCTCGACGTGACGGTGCAGGCCCAGGTGCTCGACCTGCTCGAGGCCCAGCAGCGCGAGCGCTTCATGGCCCTGGTGCTCGTCACCCACGACCTCGGTGTCGTCGCCGGGCGCGCCGACGAAGTGGTCGTGATGTACGCCGGCCAGGTGGTCGAGAAGGCGTCGACCGCCACGCTGTTCTCCGACATGAAGATGCCCTACACCGAGGCGCTGCTGCGCTCGATCCCGAAGATCGCCGCAGCCCAGCCACACGCGGCTGTCGGCGATCCCCGGCCGTCCACCCGACCTCGTCGACCTGCCCACCGGCTGCCGCTTCGCGGCGCGCTGCACGTACGTGCAGGACCGCTGCCGCGAGGAGCAGCCGCCGCTGCTGCCGGGCGAACACGCCCGGGCACGAGTTCCGCTGCTGGTTCCCGGTGGGTACGCCCGAGGGCGCAGAGGCGCTGGCGCGCAACCGAGCAGACCGGCGCGGTCACCTGATGGCCGGCACCGGCACCGCGCACCTGCGCCCCGAGTCGGAGGTCGCTGCTGCGGGTCGAGGACCTCGTGGTCGAGTTCCACGCCGACGGCGGGCAAGGTGAAGGCGGTCTCCGGGATCAGCCTCGACCTGGTCGACGGCGAGACCCTCGGGCTGGTCGGCGAGTCGGGGTGCGGCAAGTCGACGACGGGCCGCGCCGTGATGCAGCTCCCCCGCCCGACCTCGGGTCGCGTGCACTTCGACGGCCTCGAGCTCACCGAGCTGAAGGGCGACGCGCTGCGCGAGACCCGCCCGCGCATGCAGATGATCTTCCAGGACCCGATCTCGTCGCTGAACCCGCGGCGCAAGGTCGGCGACATCGTGGCCGAAGGCCTCGACATCTGGGGCGTCGGCGACGCCGCGTCGCGCACGGCCAAGGTCGACGAGATGCTCGACGCGGTCGGGCTCGACCCCGACATCACGCGCAACCGCCGGCCCCACGAGTTCTCCGGCGGTCAGTGCCAGCGCATCTCGATCGCGCGCGCGGTGATCACCGATCCGAAGCTCATCATCTGCGACGAGCCCGTCTCCGCGCTCGACGTGTCGGTGCAGGCGCAGATCCTCAACCTGCTCGAGGAGATGAAGCACCGCTACGAGCTCACGATGTTGTTCATCGCCCACGACCTCGCGGTGGTGAAGAACGTGAGCGACCGCGTCGCGGTCATGTACCTCGGCAAGCTGTGCGAGATCGGCGCGCCCGACCAGCTCTACGCGAGCCCGGCGCACCCGTACACCGCGGCGCTGCTCGCGGCGATCCCGGTGCCCGACCCCGGCTCGCCGCCCGACGACTCGCGCGTGCTCGGCGGCGAGATCCCGTCGAACACGAACCCCCCGAGCGGGTGCCGGTTCCGCACCCGCTGCCCGAAGGCGCAGGACCGGTGCGCGGAAGAGGAGCCGCAGGTGCGCAACGTCGGCCCCGAGCAGTACGTCGCCTGCCACTTCCCGCTCGAGCCGGGTGAGCAGCTCGACTTCGCCGGCGCGTGAGGCTCGTCGCCATCTTCGTCGCGCCCACGGCTGGCGCGCCGATGCAGGCCCGCAGCGCGGTCGAGGCGATCGCCGGCGCCGGACTGCAGGGCGACCGCTACTCGACCGCCGCCGGGAAGTACTCCGGGACCGGGCGCGGCGCACGCGACGTCACGCTCATCGAGCGTGAGGCGATCGACGCGGTGCGCACCGAGGACGGCGGCGTCCCGGTCACCGAAGCCGAGACGCGCCGCAACCTGGTCACCGAGGGCGTCGCGCTCAACCACCTGGTCGGGCGCGAGTTCCGCGTGGGCGCGGTGCGGCTGCGCGGCGTGAAGCTCGCCGAGCCGTGCGTGTACCTCGAGCAGCTCACCGGGCACGCGGGTGTGCGGGCCGCGTTCGTCCACCGGGGTGGCCTGCGCGCCGAGATCCTCGACGACGGTGAGCTCCGCATCGGCAACGCGGTCGAGATCTCGGACTGACCCGCAGCTATTGCCCGGGACCGTGGTACTCGGCGTGCTTCGCCGCGGCGGCGTCGATCTCTTCCGGGGTGAGCAGCACGATGGTCCGAAGCGCCACGAGACCGCTCGCGCCGACCGCGAGACCGATGGCCGCGGCGGTCACGTTGTCGGGGAGCTCGGCGACGACGAACACGTCGTCCTCGCCGAACGCGAAGTCGAACGTCTCGACCTTGCCGCCCAACTTCTCGACCATCTCGGTCACCGAGGCTCGCCGGGCGCTTCCCCCCTTGCTGAGCAGACCCTGCTCACCCTCGGCGGTGTAACTGGCGACGATCATGAATCGGGGCACGGCAGCCTCCTGGCTCGGCGAAATTGCGAATGCGCGGAGCGTACCGGTCGCGGCCACCGCTGACCATTGGCGCGGTCAGTCGACGGGATTGACATGCTCCGGCGTGCGGCGCACCCTGTCGCGCGTGCGCTCGAGCACGGTCGTGAGCTGCGCGCGCACTGGCGCGTTCGCGGTGTCGCCGGCCAGGTTGGTGCGCTCCTCGGGGTCGACCGTGAGGTTGTGCAGCTCCCACTGCGACTCGGTGCGGTCGGGCTCATCGAGGGAGTCGTAGTAGTGGCTCAGCTTCCACAGATCGCCCGCGTGGTGCACGATGACCGACTCGACCTTGCCGGGCTCGCCGACCGGTTCGAACGGCTCGCCGGTGAACAAGTTGTTCATGCCCAACCCCCGCGTGACCTGGTCCTCGGTCATGAAGTACACCGGCGCATCGATCTCATCCTCGGTCGTGCTCCCGCGCAGGAGGCCGCTGAGGTCGCGGCCCGGGAACGGCTGGGTCTCGACGTGGTGGCGCGCAACCTCGGCGGCCGCGGCCTCGAGGTCGACGCCGACGAGCCCGAGGAGCGTTGGGACGAGATCGACGTGGCTGGTGGCGATCTCGACGCCGCTCGCGCGCGCGTCGATCCCCGGACCCGACACGAGCAGCGGCACCCTCAACGCCTCGTCGTAGGCGTTGTGCCATTTCTGGAGCATCCCGCCGTGCGCACCGAGCAGGTCGCCGTGATCGGAGGTGAACAGGACGATGGTGTCGTCGGCGAGCCCGCGTGCCTGCAACTCGTCGAGGATGCGCATGATCGCGCCGTCGACGAGCACCTGGAGGAAGTGGTAGAGCCGCCGGTACTCGAGGTCGGTGTTCTGGGGGTAGAGGACCTTGGGCCACACGTCGCAGAACTGCCGCTGACAGTCGGGGCGGCCGGCGAAGGAGTCGGACTGCGACGGTGCCTCGGGGATCTCGGCGATGGAGTCGGCGATGGGCGGGAAGCCGAGCGCGCTCCAGGCGAGGCCGGTGAAGGCGATGTCGTGCGGGTTCACGAACGATGCCACCGCCAGCCACGGCACCCCGTCGTCGGCGGCGGCGATCTGCCCGAAGAGGTCGACGACCTCCTCGCGCGAACACGCCGTCGCGCACGAACCCGGTGTCGGCCTTGTCGGCGCCGTGCGGCTCACGCCCGATCCAGCCCGAGAAGCCGTAGGGATCGAGGCGGTCGGCCCGGCGGTAGGCGTCGACGGCCGCGGGGTCGAGCACGCCGTCGGCGTCGTTCACCCGGAGGCTCTCGTGGGTACCGGGTACGACGAGATCGGGATGTGAGATGTGCCACTTGCCCCGGTAGTGCGTGCGGTACCCGGCGGCGCGGAACCAGTCGCCCAAGGTGGGCACGGTGTCGGGGTCGAGGAAGTGCATTCCCGGATCGGTCGCCTTCTTGGCCAGACCGTCGGTGTTCGCCACGCCGTGGAGCGACGCGTACTGACCGGTGAACAACGTGGTACGGCTGGGGGTGCACGCGGTCGCGCCCGTGTAGTGGCGGTGGAACTCCCGGCTCTGGGCCCGCAGCCGCTCGCGGGCTGGGAGCTGCGCGCGACGGAACTCGCGCAGCGTGTCCTGCTCGTAGGGCGGTGGGTAACGCTCCTCGTCGGTCATGATGACGAGCACGTTCGGGCGTTCAGACATGGAGAGGAACGTAGTCGGGGTCAGGCGCACCGCAACGCCGCGAACACGCCGCCGTGGTCCGACGGCCACCACATGCCGTGCAACGGGGTCGCGCGCGGGGTCGTCGCGATGCCCTTCGCCGCGACGCGCACCGTGCACCCGCGACCGGCTTCACCCACACGTAGTCGATGCGCTCGTCGAATCCCGCGCCGGCCCGGGTGTTCATGCCCACCCACGGATCCGGCGCGGTCCCGCCCGCGGTGCAGCCGGCGCCGTGCGTCGCGTCGCACTCGGGCTTCCCGGCCGCGAGCCAGGAGTCGACGAACCCCGCGTCGCGGAGGTGCGCGACCGTCGGCTCGTGGGGGGTGGCGTTGAGGTCGCCGCCGACGACCGTGAGCGCGGCACCCTTCGCGCGGTGAGGAACTCGGCGACCTGGATGCCGTGGCACTCGTTGGTCGAGATCCCGGCCGGGCACACCGGTGGGCAGAGTGTCTCGGTGCACGGAGGGTTGTTGCTGCTGCTGGCGAAGTGCGCGGTGAGGAAATCGACGGGACCCTGCGGCGACTTCGCCCGCACCCAGTACGCCTCCCACGGCACGTTGGCGATGTCGAGCTCGCCCCGCTCGACGACGGGGAGGCGCGACAGCACCATCACCCGGTCGGGCATCGTGCTCCCCGCCCACGCGACGTCGTACGCACCGTCGCACCACGTCGGCACGGAGGTGGTGAGGCGCTGCTCGAGCCGGGGTCCGACCTCCTGGATGCCGACGAGGTCGGGACACCCGGCGCGTTCGAGCTGCTCGCCGAAGATCTGGACCCGGTCGGGCGCCTGGCACGCGTCGGTGTCCTCCGGGCAGAACAGTCCGTGCAGCAGGTTGAGCGTGACGATGGTGACCGGCTTCGGGCGCGCCTGCGCCGCCGCGGCGGGCGCGACCAGCACGAGCACGCCGACCACGAGCGCGGCCGCGACCCGGCTACGACGGCGTGACCACATCGCCGATCCTCACCGTGCCCGGGTGCGCGACCAGGGCACCGACCGCAAGGCATCCATCCCGAGCATCGTTGATCGTCTTCAGCACGTCGACGTCGCGATCGATCCCGCCCGGCTGCGGGCGGGTCGTCATCACGCACCGGTCGATGCGGTTGCCGACGTCGAGCCGGGCGTCACCGATCGTGATCGTCGAGCCCACCCACGCGTCTTCCCCGTCACCCTCGACCAGGATGTTGGCGCGGAACCGGCGCCGGTCCCACGTCGCCGAGCGTGCCGGTCGACACCAGTGACACGCGCGTGCGGCGCGAGTCGTGGAATGTCCCCGGTGCACCCTCGAACGTCATCCAGTCGTCGTCGTGCTCGAAGTCGAGCGGGTTCTCGTACTCACGGGTCTCCACCTCGGCCGCGCGACGCAGCGCCACGCGCCTTCCGAGCCAGTCGGCGAGCGCGTCGTCGCCGTCGGCCACGGAACCGTCGGGCAGCGTGATCACCAGCTCGCCGTCGGACAGGTGCGCCGACGCGTACAGCAGCTCGGGGACGCGCCGCGCCGTCAGGCCGAAACCGGTGTCGAGGTCGAACAGCGCGTACGCGCGCGGTCGCCGGCGATGCCGTCGGCGCCGATCTCGGCGGTGTCGAGCTGCTCACCCTGCAGCGACTTGACCGGGAAGCGCCAGAGCTCGAGTACCTGCACGGCACTGACCCTAGCGACGTGACGGCCCCCGCCCCGGGGGAGGGAGGGCGGGGGCGGGGGCGTCACGTCAGGCTGCGACGGCAGCCTCCACGGGCGCGTCCTCGAGGGCGAGGGCGAGCACGTCGCGGACATCGTCGACCAGGTGGAAGGTCATGACCTCACGCACCGCCTCGGGCACGTCGTCGAGGTCGGGACCGTTGCGCTGCGGCAGGATCACGGTGTCGAGCCCCGCACGCTGCGCGGCCAGCACCTTCTGCTTCACGCCACCGATCGGCAGCACTCGACCCTGCAGCGTGACCTCACCGGTCATGCCGACGCCGGCCCTGACCGTGCGTCCGGTGAGCATGCTCACCAACGCCGTGGTCATGGTGATGCCGGCCGACGGACCGTCCTTGGGGATGCCACCCGCGGGAACGTGCAGGTGCACCCGCCGCTGCACAGCAGCAGGGTCGATGCCGAGGTCACCGGCGTGGGCCTGCACGTACGACAGCGCGATCTGCGCCGACTCCTTCATCACGTCGCCGAGCTGGCCGGTGAGGGTCAGACCCTCGCCGTCCATCGTCGTCGCCTCGATGAAGAGCACGTCACCGCCGACGCCGGTCACCGCGAGGCCGGTCGCCACCCCGGGAACCCCGGTGCGTTCCGCGGTCTCGGAGTGGAACTTGGCGCGGCCCAGCGCGGGCTGCACGTCGTCGGAGTCGATCACGATCGGCGGCGTCGCCGTACCACTTGCGCCTCTCTCGGAAACCAGGCGTGCCGCCGTCTTGCGCAGCAGCTTGCCGAGCTCGCGCTCGAGGTTGCGGACGCCCGCCTCGCGCGTGTAGTCGGTGACGACGGCACGGAGCGCGTCGTCGGTGACCGACACGTCGTCGGTGGTGAGTCCGTTGCGTTCGAGCTGACGGGCCAGCAGGTGGTCACGCGCGATGGCGACCTTCTCGTCCTCGGTATAGCCGTCGAGCCGGATGATCTCCAGCCGGTCGAGCAACGGCCCGGGGATGGTGTCGAGCATGTTGGCGGTGGCCAGGAACAGCACGTCCGACAGGTCGAGGTCGACCTCCAGGTAGTGGTCGCGGAACGTGTGGTTCTGGGCCGGGTCGAGCACCTCGAGCAGCGCCGACGACGGGTCGCCGCGCCAGTCGTTGCCCAGCTTGTCGACCTCGTCGAGGACGATGACCGGGTTCATCGTGCCGGCTTCGGTCAGCGCCCGCACGATGCGGCCGGGGCGCGCACCGACGTACGTGCGCCGGTGACCACGCAGCTCGGCCTCGTCGTGCACGCCCCCGAGGGCGACGCGCACGAACTCGCGTCCGAGCGAACGGGCGACCGACTCCCCCAGCGACGTCTTGCCGACGCCGGGAGGACCGACCAGCGCCAGGATCGCGCCCGCGCCGCGGCGGCCCTTGGTGGGCTCGTCACTGTCACTCATGCCTCGCTCGGCACGCAGCTTGCGCACCGCCAGGTATTCGACGATGCGGTCCTTCACGTCGTCGAGGCCGGTGTGGTCGGCATCGAGGATCTCGCGTGCTTCCACCACGTCGAGCCGCTCGTCGGAACGCGTGCCCCACGGGATCTCGAGCACGGTGTCGAGCCACGTACGGATCCAGCCGTGCTCGGGGCTCTGCTCGCTCATGCGCTCGAACCGGTCGACCTCGCGCTCGACCGCGACGCGCACGTCGTCGGGCAGCACGAGCTCGCTCAGCTTCTGGCGGTACTCGGCGACCGCGTCGTCGGCGTCGCCGGTTTCACCCAGCTCTTCGCGGATCGCTGACATCTGCTGGCGCAACAGGAACTCACGCTGCGTCTTGTCCATGCCCTCGGTCACGCGGCTGCGGATCTGCTCCGACAGGTCGAGCTCGGCCAGCGTCTCGCGCACGAAGCGCAGCGCGATCTCGAGCCGGGCCTCGGGGTCGAGCTCCTCCAGGAGCTCCACCTTGCGCTCGACCGACAGGTCGGGCGCCCAGCCCGCGGTGTCGGCGAGCGCGCCCGGGTCGTCGACCCCGGCGAGCGCGTCGGCGATACGCGGGTTGCCCAGCTTCTCGGCGATGCCACGCACGACGGCGCGGTACTCACGCACCATCTCCTTGGCGCGGCCCGACACCGCGGCCGGCTCGGCCACGGGGTCGGCCTCGACCCACAGGCCGGTGTGGTCGCTCGGGACGCTGCGGCCGACGACCGCCCGGGACAGGCCGCGCAGGACCAACGCCCGCGCCCCGCCGGGCAGCTCGCCTTCGTTCTCGACCCGGGCGACGGTCCCGACGCGGGTGTAGCCGGTGCCGACGCGCGGCACGAGGAGGACCCGGCGGTCGCCGGCGATCGCGCCGTCGGCGGCGTCACGCGCCTCGGCGGTCTCGAGCGCCAGCGTCACGACCATCTGCGGCAGGACCACCCCGGTGGTCAGGGGCAGCAACGGCAGGTGCAGGGCTTCGACTTCGGGGGTCGTCTCGGGCATCGGGGGCTCCAGTGGATCGTGGTGATTACACCATTACTTTCGTGGTGTCGAGATCCACAACCAGCCCCCGGGGCCCCGCATTCCCGATGCTGCGGCTCAGGATTCGGGATTTTCCGGCCCCGATCCTGGACCCGCAACGGCCGCCTGGCCCCGTCGGACCGAATCGGCCGCCGATTCTGCGCACCGAGGCGCCGAATCGGTGTGAGATGCTGCGGAACCCGCGCCGAATCGGTCGCCGAATCGTTCCGACGGAACGAAACCCTCGGGGTGACCTCGCGGGTGACCTCGCGGGTCACCTCGCGGGTCACCTCGCCGCCGCGGCCTCCGGCCGACGTCAGAGGAGGCCATGCTCGCGCATCCAGGGGATGGTCAGCGCCAAGCCGTCCCGGAGGGAGAGAGGCTCGTAGCCGAGGCGTTCGACGGTCTGGTCGTTCACGAAGAACGGCGAGGGGAAGTGCTTCCGGGCCAGCGCCACCAGGCTGGGCCCGAACCGGGCGGCGACCTCGGGATCGTCGAGCTCGGCGACCGCCACCTCGGTGACGCGGCTCGGCGATCCCGCGATCTCGAGTGCGGCGTTGCAGAAGAACGGCACCCCGCCGACGTCGGACGGCAGGCCGAACCCGAGGTAGCGCTCCCCCGCCACGCCCTTGCGGGTGGCGCGCACCGATGCCCGGGCGACGTCGCCGGCGTAGACCCACGGGATCGGGAACCCGACGTACTCGGTGATCGCACCGGCGAGCGCCAGTGCGATCCGCGCGTTGTAGCTCGGCGCCACCATCGACCGCTCGGGCAACGGCGACATGCCGTACGCGCCTCCCGAGATCACGATGCAGATGTCCTGGCCGTCGTCTTCGACCCGGCGCATGGCGTCGAGGTAGGCGGCGCGCTTCGACACCGTGTACGGGTCGTCGCTCGGGTTCGGGTCGAGCGGTGAGTGCTCGGTGAGCGCAGCGTGCTGCGCGTCGAAGAACGTGGTGGTGCTGAGCTGCACGACGCGCGTCGCCCCGACCTTCGCCGCGGCGTCGAGCACGTGGCCGGTCCCGACCACGTTGACTGCCTCGTGTTCACCCGCGATCTGGGTCTGACCGCCGAGCACCGCCGCCGAGTGGATCACGTACTCGCAGCCGTCGGCCGCCGCGAGCACCGCGTCGGCGTCGGTGATGTCGCCGCGCACGACCTCGACGCCGAACGCCTCGAGCGGCCCGGTCTCGCTGCCCGCGCGCACGAGGGCACGTACCGTGTCGCCCTGCTCGACGAGCTGCTCGGCGATGTTCGAGCCGATCATCCCCGTCGCGCCGGTGAGGAAGACCTGGCTCATGGCGACCCTACGCGGGGAGCTGCGCCTCGATGGCCGATACCAGCGCGGGATCCTCGGGCGTGACCTGCGGCCGGAATCGGGCCACCACCGCGCCGTCGGGACCGACCAGGAACTTCTCGAAGTTCCACTTCACGTCGCCGGCTTCACCGTCAGCGTCGGCCGTCTCCTCGAGCTCGGCGTAGATCGGGTGTTGGTTGGCGCCGTTCACGTCGATCTTCTCGAAGATCGGGAACTGCACGTTGTAGGTGGTGTCGCAGAACTCGCGGATCTCCTCCGCGCGTGCCGGGCTCCTGCCCCATGAACTGGTTGCAGGGGAAGCCGAGCACCTCGAAGCCCCGCGAGCCGTACTGCTCGTGCAGCTTCTCGAGGCCCTCGTACTGCGGCGTGAGACCGCACTTGGAGGCGACGTTGACCACGAGGAGCGCCTTGCCCTTGTACTCAGACATGTCGGCGGCCTCGCCCTCGAGCGTGTTGATCTTGGCGTCGTAAATCGTCATGGTCGACACCCTACGCGCGCCACGCCACTACTCGCCGGGGCGGGTCATCTCCTCGGGCACCACAAGGCGGTCGAACTCCTCACCGGAGAGGTGGCCGAGGGCGACCGCCGAATCCCGCAACGTGCCCTTGTTCTTGTGGGCGTGCTTGGCGATGGCTGCCGCGTTGTCGTACCCGATGTGCGAGTTGAGCGCGGTGACCAGCATGAGCGAGTTTTTCACGTGCTCGGCGATGCGCTCCTCGTTGGCCTGCACGCCCTCCACCGCGAACTCGCGGAACGAGTCGCAGGCGTCGGTGAGGATGTCGACCGAGTGCAGGAAGTTGAAGATCATCACCGGCTTGAACACGTTGAGCTCGAAGTTGCCCTGCGAGCCGGCGATGCCGATGGTGTTGTCGTTCCCGATCACCTGCACGCACACCATGGTCATGGCTTCGCTCTGCGTCGGGTTCACCTTGCCCGGCATGATCGACGACCCGGGCTCGTTCTCCGGGAGGATCAGCTCGCCGAACCCGGCGCGTGGGCCCGACGCGAGCCAGCGGATGTCGTTGGCGATCTTCATGAGCGACACCGCGAGCGTCTTGAGCGCGCCGCTCGCCATCACCAGCGCGTCGTGCGCGGCGAGCGCGGCGAACTTGTTCGGCGCCGACACGAACGGCAGGCCACTGAGCTCTGCGATCCTCGCCGCGGCGCGCTCGGCGAACTCGGGGTGCGTGTTGAGCCCCGTGCCGACGGCCGTCCCGCCGATGGCGAGCTCGTAGAGCCCGGGCAGCACCAGCTGGATGCGGTCGAGGTCGGCGTCGAGCTGCGCGACGTAGCCCCCGAACTCCTGCCCGAGGGTGAGGGGCACCGCGTCCTGCAGGTGCGTGCGGCCGATCTTCACGATGTCTTCGAACTCGTCGGCCTTCGCCGCCAGCGCGTCGCGCAGGCGCGTGACCGCGGGCACCAGCTCGTGCACCACTTCTTCGGCGGCGGCGATGTGCATCGCGGTCGGAAAGGTGTCGTTCGAGCTCTGCGACATGTTCACGTCGTCGTTGGGGTGGACGGGCACCTTGCTGCCCTTCTCGCCGCCGGCCAGCTCGATGGCGCGGTTGGAGATCACCTCGTTGACGTTCATGTTGGTCTGCGTGCCGCTGCCGGTCTGCCACACGAAGAGCGGGAACTCCTTGGTGTGCTGACCCGCGATAACCTCGTCGGCCGCCTGCACGAGCAACGCGGCCTTCTCCGGCGACAGCTTGCCGAGCTGCTCGTTGACCTGGGCGGCCGCCTTCTTGAGGATGGCCATCCCCCGGATGACCGCGCCGGGCATGCGGTCCTCGCCGATGGAGAAGTGGTGCAACGACCGCTGGGTCTGGGCGCCCCAGTACCGGTCGGAGGGAACCTCGATCGGCCCCATGCTGTCGGTTTCCGTACGCGTGCTCATGCCCTTCGTGTCCATGGAGCGACGGTACCAAGGCGCGGTGATTCAGCTCCGCTCGCGACGCACCTTCTGCACCTGGCGGTCCATGGTGTGGCGGACGTACGGGCCGAGGAGCCCGCTCGCGCGGGCGAGCGCGGCGGTCTGCACGTCAGCCGTGATCACCAGGCGGTCCTTCTCGATACCGGTGACGATGGCCTTGGCCACGACGTCGGCCTGGCGGGGCTTGATCGCGGCGGAGATGCGCTCGGTCTCGGGCGGCTTCAAGGCGTTCTCGGCGTCGAAACCCGGCGTTCGGGTATCGGGCGGGTACGCGCACGCCACCACGATCCCGTACGGCGCGAGCTCCGGTCGCAGCGTCTCGGTGAGGCCGCGCACCGCGAACTTCGCCGGCGCGTACGCCGTGTACCCGAACACGCCGATGAGTCCGGCCGTCGACGAGATGGTGACCACATGACCCCGTCGCCGTTCGATCATCGACGGCACCACCGCGCGGATCGCGTGCAGCGTGCCGAAGTAGTCGACCTCCATCTGGTCGCGGAACACCGCGTCGTCGAGCTGCTCGAAATACCCCGGATACGACGAACCGGCCGACGTGATCAGCACGTCGCACGGACCGCCCTGCTGCACGACCGTGTCGATCGCGGGTCCGAGCAGCTCGGGCCGCGCGACGTCGGCGCTGGCCGTCGCGATTGCCCCCACGTCGGACGCCGCGGTCGCCAGGCGACCCTCGTCGCGAGCGATGAGCGAGACGCGCGCACCGCGCGCGACCACCCGCCGCGCGGCCTCGAGCCCGATCCCACTCGATCCCCCCGTGATCACCACGTGCGCGTCCGCCAGCTTGGTCATGGATAGATCGTGCCACGGCGAACGTCGATTCGAGGGAGTGGCGGGTAGCGTCGCAGCGTGCTCCGGCGGCGCCTGCTCGTCATTTTCACGGTCTCGCTCGCCGCGGCCACGCTCGTACCCGCGGCACGTGCCGCGGAGAACGACGCCTTCCGGGTGCAGCCGAGCGTCAACCAGGTCGCGGTGCTCGACGGCCCGGCGGGCGGGTCGGCCGCCCTGCCGCGCCGCCGACGGCGCCACCGTCGCCACCCGCAAGGTTGACACCGCCGGCAGCGCGCTCTTCCGCCGGATCAAGGCCGGCGCGGGCTACACGGTGGCGATCGGGAAGGACCGCTCGGCGTCGGTCACGGTGACCAGCCCGGACGACACCCCGCCGCCGTCGCTCTACACCGGCCAGCAGCTCGAGCCCGGCTACGGCTACCTGAAGACGCGCGACGGCACGCTGCTCTCGGTGAACATCGACCTGCCGGGTCCGGTCGACGAGGGGCCGTATCCCACCGTCGTCGAGTACTCGGGGTACGACCCGTCGAACCCGGAGGGTCGCCAACCGGCGTCGGGGATCGCGCAGCTGCTCGGCTTCGCGACCGTCGGTGTGAACCTGCGCGGCACCGGGTGCTCGGGTGGCGCGTTCGACTACTTCGAGACCCTGCAGTCGCTCGACGGCTACGACGTCATCGAGACCGTCGCCGCGCAGCCGTGGGTCGAGCACGGCACGGTCGGCATGATCGGCATCTCCTACCCCGGGATCACGCAGCTGTTCGTCGCCGGCACCCGACCTCCCCACCTCGCCGCGATCACCCCGTTGTCGGTGCTCGACGACACCTACGACACCCTTCACCCCGGCGGGATCCTCAACAACGGGTTCGCGCTCGGGTGGGCCCAGGACCGTCAACAGGACGCGAAGCCGGCGACGGTCGACGGCGGCGGGCAGCAGTGGGCGGCGAAGCGAATCGCGGCGGGCGACACGACCTGTCGTGACAACCAGAAGTTGCGGCTGCAGGCTGCGAACGTGAGTGCAGAGATCCGCGCCAACCGCTTCCGGCGCGGCGCGGCCACGGCCGCGCTGGCGCCCAAGACCAACGTGTCGAACATCGACGTCCCCGTGTTCCTCGCCGGCGCCTGGCAGGACCAGGAGACGGGTAGCCACTTCGCCAACATGCTCGGCGACTTCTCGCCCGACATCCCGCTGAAGATCACGTTGATGAACGGCATCCACCAGGACTCGCTCAGCCCGGTGGTGCTGTCGCGCTGGATCGAGTTCCTCGACTTCTACGTCGCGCGGAAGACCCCATCGCTCTCGCCCGCGACCCGGCTCCTGGCTGGGGTGCTGCTGGCCCGCGTGTACGGAGCCGGGGTGACGCTCGAGCCAGACCGCTTCACCGACGAGCCCGACTTTGCCGCCGCACTGAAGGCGTACGAGGCAGAGCCCGAGGTGCGCGTCCTGTTCGACGTCGGCGCGACCGCCGACGGTGCACCGGTGCCCTCGTTCACATCGATCGCGTCGGCGTGGCCGCTCCCCGACACCGCCGCCGCCACCTACTACCTCGGAGCCGACGGTTCGCTGTCGGGCACGGCACCCACGAGCTCGGCGCGCGACACGTTCACCTACGACCCCGCGGCGTTCCCGCGCACCATGACGACGGAGGACTCCGGCGGGCAGGGTGGCCAGATCTCCCCGCGTACGGCTGGGAGCCGGTGCCCGCGGGCAAGGCCCTCGCGTACGTGAGCGCGCCCCTCGCCGCCGACACGGTGATGGCCGGCACGGGCAGCGTCGACCTCTGGGTACAGGCGACGCAACCCGACGTCGACCTCGAGGTCACGATCAGCGAGGTGCGGCCCGACGGGCAGGAGACCTACGTCCAGAGCGGATGGCTGCGGGCGAGCCAGCGCGCGCTCGACGCCGACGCGTCCACCGCGCTCCTCCCCGTGCAGACCCACGCGCGCGCCGACGTCGCGCCGCTTCCCACCGGGGAGGCCGCGACGCCGACAGAGGTGCGCGTCCCGCTGTATCCGTTCGCGCACACGTTCCGCGAGGGTTCGCGGATCCGGATCGTGGTGCAGCCGCCGGGCGGCAACCGACCCTCGTGGGCCTTCGCCACGATCCCGCCGCGCACGAACGACTCCACCTCCGTCACCGTCGCGCGCGCCGCGGCGACTCCCTCCAAGGTGGTACTGCCGGTGGTGTCGGGCGTCGACGTGTCGACACCGCTCCCGAAGTGCGGCTCGCTGCGCGGGCAGCCGTGCCGGGCCTACGTCCCCCTCGACAACCGGAGTCCTGGCCCATGAGCTCTCCCGTCTACCAACTGGCCGACGAGTACGTGGCGCGCTTCGCGGCACTCGATCCGTTGGCGGCGACCGGTGAGGGCATCACCGGCCACGACCACGAGATGACCGACTTCTCGCCCGACGGTGCGGCGGAGCGCGCGGAGCACGACCGCGCCACCCTCCGCGCGCTCGCCGCCCTCGACCCGGCGACCATGACCGACGCCGACCGCGTGGCCGCCGAGGTGATGCGGGAACGACTCGAGCTCGCGCTGGTCGAACACGACGCCGGCGAGCGCCTGCGCGACCTGCGCGTGCTCGGCAGCCCGGTGCAGACCGTGCGCATGGCCTTCGACCTGATGGCGCACGACAGCGCCGACGACTGGCAGGTCGTCGCCGAACGCCTTGCACTCGTGCCCCAGGGGCTGTCGAGCATCGAGGCTGCGCTGGCCGAAGGCGCCGCGCAGGGCATCGTCGCGGCACGCCGGCAGGCCGTCGCCTGCACCCAGCAGGCCGACACGTGGGGCGGCGTCGACGGTTCGTCCCGCCCGTTCTTCCTCACGCTGGTTGACCAGTACGCGGAGTCGGGTCTCGCCGATGCGACATTCCGCGATCGGCTGGAGACGTTGGCGACACGCGCGACCGCGGCGTATGCGTCGCTCGGCCGCTTCCTGGTGGAGGAGTACGCGCCGCACGCCACCGAGCACGATCCGGTGGGACGCGAGCGGTACGCGCTCTACGCGCAGGACTTCAATGGCATCGAGCTCAATCTCGACGAGACCTATGCCTGGGGCTGGGACGAGCTGCACCGCATCGAGCACGCGATGGGACAGGTCGCCGAGCGGATCATCCCCGGCGCCGACGTCGACACCGTGATCGAGCACCTCGAAACCGATCCGACCCGCGCCATCGAAGGCGTCGACGCGTTCCAGCGGTGGAACCAGGAGCTGCTCGACCGCACCGTCGCCGAGCTCGACGGCGTGCACTTCGACATCCCCGAGCCGGTGCAGAGGGTCGAGGCGATGATCGCGCCACCCGGTGGCGCGGCGGCGATGTACTACACCGGTCCGGCCGAGGACTTCAGCCGTCCGGGCCGCACCTGGTACCCGACGCTCGGCAGGACGCGCTTCCCGCTGTGGGGCGAGGTGTCGATCTGCTACCACGAGGGCGTCCCCGGTCATCACCTCCAGATCGCGCAGGTGCGCTACCTGGCCGACTCCCTGAGCCGCTACCAGCGCACCCTCGCGGGGACGTCCGGCCACGCCGAGGGATGGGCGCTCTATGCCGAACGGCTCATGGGTGAGCTCGGCTACCTCGAGGACCCCGCCTACGAGCTGGGGATGCTGCGGGCCCAGGCGATGCGCGCGGTGCGCGTGGTCGTCGACATCGGGATGCACCTCGAGCTGGCGATCCCCGCCCACGAGCGCTACCACCCGGGCGAGACGTGGACGCCGGAGCTCGCCCTCCCGTTCGTGATCGAGCGGTCGAAGTTCCCCGCCGACTTCATGGCCAGCGAGGTCGACCGCTACCTCGGGCTGCCCGGCCAGGCGATCAGCTACAAGGTCGGCGAACGCGTGTGGCTCGACGCGCGCGACGCGGCACGAACCCGAGCGGGTGCAGCCTTCGACCTGAAGTCGTTCCACGCCGCCGCACTCGACCTCGGCCCCATGGGCCTCGGTCAGCTCGAGCGCGAGCTCGCGCGTCTCTGAACCTCTTCCTCCGACGCACTTCACCGGTTCGAAACACTCCGGATATCGGGGCTCCGTACGGTGGCCACGTTCACCCGCGGGACCGTCCGGCGCGGAACGACGAGGGAGCGAATCGATGAGCGGGAGCACAGCCCGGCTGCAAGCGATCGACGCGGTCAAGCGCCACGAACGGCCCACGACGTTCTTCCCCCCGGCGGAGGCACCGGGGGAGATCTTCGGCGCGAACGTCTTCACCAAGAGCAAGATGCAGGCGCGGCTGCCCAAGCCGGTGTTCAAGTCGTTGATGTCGACGATCGAGCACGCACAGCCGCTCGATCCCACCGTCGCCGACGTCGTGGCCGCGGCCATGAAGGACTGGGCGATGGAGAAGGGCGCGACGCACTACGCGCACGTCTTCTATCCCCTCACCGGGCTCACCGCCGAGAAGCACGACAGCTTCCTCGAACCCGCGGGCGACGGGTCGTCGATTGCCGAGTTCAGCGGCAAGACCCTCACCCAGGGTGAGCCCGACGCGTCGAGCTTCCCCAACGGTGGTCTGCGCGCAACCTTCGAGGCCCGGGGGTACACGGGCTGGGACGCGACGAGCCCGGCCTACATCCTCGAGAACCCCAACGGCAACACGCTGTGCATACCGACCGTCTTCGTGTCGATGACCGGTGAGGCGCTCGACCACAAGACGCCGCTGCTGCGGTCGCAGCAGGCGATGGCCAAGCAGGCCGAGCGGATCCTGAAGCTCTTCGGGCACGAGAACCCCGACGCGGTCGTGTCGTTCGCCGGTGCCGAGCAGGAGTACTTCCTGATCGACCGGAGCTTCTTCCTCTCCCGTCCCGACCTCCTCAACACCGGCCGCACCCTGTTCGGAGCGAAGCCCCCGAAGGGCCAGGAGTTCGACGACCACTACTTCGGCGCCATCCCGGAACGGGTCCTGGCGTTCATGCTCGACGCCGAGCGCGAGATGTTCAAGCTCGGGATCCCGGCCAAGACCCGCCACAACGAGGTCGCGCCCGGCCAGTTCGAGCTGGCCCCGATGTTCGAACGCTCCAACGTGGCCGCCGACCACCAGCAGCTGCTGATGGTCACGCTGAAGCAGATCGCGCAGCGCCACGGCATGGAGTGCCTCTTCCACGAGAAGCCGTTCGCCGGCATCAACGGGTCGGGCAAGCACATCAACTTCTCGCTCGGCAACAGCAGCGAGGGGAACCTGCTCCTCCCGGGCGACACGCCGCACGACAACGCCCAGTTCCTGGTGTTCTGTGCGGCGGTCATCCGTGCCGTCCACCGGTTCGGCGGCCTCCTGCGCGCTTCGGTGGCGTCGGCCACGAACGACCACCGGCTCGGTGCCAACGAGGCGCCGCCGGCGATCATCTCCATCTTCCTCGGGGACCAGCTCACCGACGTGTTCGACCAGATCGCCAAGGGAGGTGCCACCAGCTCGAAGGAGAAGGGCGCGCTCACCATCGGGGTCGACACGCTCCCTGTGCTCCCAACCGACCCGGGCGACCGCAACCGCACCAGTCCGTTCGCGTTCACGGGCAACCGCTTCGAGTTCCGCGCCCCCGGTGCGCTGCAGTCGATCGCGGGACCGATGGTGACGATCAACACCATCCTCGCCGAGTCCCTCGACTACCTCGCCAGCGAGCTCGAGTCGCGCGTCGCCGACGGTGACGACTTCAACGTCGCGGTGGGCAAGATCCTGGAGGACGCGATCACGACCCACGGTGCCGTGGTCTTCAACGGCGACGGGTACACCGAGGACTGGACGATCGAGGCCGAGGCCCGCGGGCTCCTGAACCTCCGCACCACGCTCGACGCCGTGCCGCAGCTCGTCACGCCCGCAGCGATGGAGCTGTTCTCCGACTACGGCGTGTTCACCGAGCGGGAGATGCACAGCCGCTACGAGATCGCGCTGGAGCACTATGTGCTCAGCATCGGCGTCGAAGCCCGGCTGACGCTCGAGGTGGCCAACACGGTCATCCTGCCCGCCGCGTTGCGGTACCAGACCGAGCTCGCGACCAACATCGCCAGCCTCAAGGCCGCCGGTATCGAGGGCGACACGTCGACGCTCGACGAGGTCACCGCCGCCATCAGCGACCTGCGGGGTGGGATCGTCGAGCTCCGCAAGCAGCTGGGTGGCGACCACCCCGAGTCGCTCGAGGACGAGGCAGCACTCGCGGGAACCGGCTACCTCCCGGCGATGGACGCGGTCCGGTCCGCCGCCGACGTGCTCGAGACCCTGGTGGCCGACGACCTCTGGCCCCTCGCGACCTACCAGGAGATGCTCTTCATGCTCTGAGCGCCCGGTGAGCGGACTCTCCTCCGCGACGTAGTGTCCGGCCGTGCCCGAGCTCGAGCTGTGGAGCTTCACCTTCCGGCGGGCGACGCTGCCGGAGCTGGCCGTCGCCGCTGCGGCCGCGGGCTTCGCTGCGGTCACGCTGACGCCGCAGGTCTTCGTGCGTAGCGGTGGTGACGCGGCGGACAACCTTCGCGAACAGGTCGAGGACGCGGGCGTGCGCGTCACCTTCGTCGACGGCCTCTGCACCGCCCTTCCCGGCACGAACCTCCCCCCGGGCGAGCCGACGATCGACGACTGCATCCACATCGCCCACGCCACCGGCGCGGGCGCGATCAACCTCGTGCACGCGACCGGCGTCCCGACTCCCGTCGCCGAGCTGGCCGACGCCTTCGGCCGCGCTTGTCGAGCGCGCCGCCGCCGAGGAACTCCGCCTGGCCATCGAGTTCCTCCCCGACACCGGCATCCCCGACCTGCCCACCGCGGCGGCGGTCGTGCGCGCCGCGGGCGCACCGAACGGCAGCGTGCTGCTCGACACCTGGCACTTCGCCCGCGGCGGCGGCACCCTCGCCGACCTCGACGCCGAGACGGCGGAACTCGTCGGCGGGCTCCAGATCAGCGACCGCTCCCCCGAGCAGGACGCCGAGCCCTACGTCCCGCGACGCGGCCGCAAGCTCCCGGGCGACGGCTCACTCCCACTCCGCGAGATCATCGAGCGCGTCCGGCACGCGCGCCCGACCTCCCGGTCGGCGCCGAGGTGCTCAGCGCCGAGGTCGACGAGCTCGGTCTCCAAGAGGGCACGCGCCGCATCGCCACCGCGATGCACGCGATCCTCAGATAGCGGCCAGCTCGCGCCTCGCGTCGTCGATCCAGTCCTCGTGGCGGCCGAACGCGACGTCCTGTGCTTCCGACGCGGCAGCCAGGGCGCGCAGCGCGAGCACGCTCACCCGGTCGAAACGTTCGCGAAGGTCGATGGTGTCGATGATCAGTTCGTGCTCGGCGTCGCTCATCCTTCCACCACTACCCCGGCGGACGCACCACTGCACACCGGCGTGGCCAACGTCACGCTACGGCGGCACCCTGTTCGCGCGGCGCGGGCCGAGGAGGCCGGCCTTGCGTTGGCGTTCGGTCTCCGTCCAGTGGTGCGGCGTGCAGTCGGGTTCGAGGTTCCCGATCTCGCACGCACCGCCATTGGCGACGGGATCGCGGTGATGCCACTGGAGCCCGTACCTTCGCTCGCAACCCTCGTGTGAGCAGGTCGCACCGTCGAACTCGGGCACCGGGCCGAGCTCCAGCGCGGTGCGCAACTCCGCGGGGATGTGGCGCCCGAGATGCTTCACCGTGTCGATCTTCACGCCGTCGTGCAGCACGACCTTCAGGAACGCATCTTCGGCCAGCACCCGGATCGAGGACACCGGCACGGGGCCGCCCCCGACGAGGTGACTCACCTCTCCATCGTGGGCGTGACCTCGCCGGTACGCCGAAAGATCGCACACGAGCACGACGTCGGTGCGACCCGTGCCCCCACCCTCGCCCCGAACCACCCGCGCGAGCGCGTCGGCCGCGTGGGCATCCCGCGAATCGGTGCTGCCCTCCCGACGCGCCTCGCGGCGGACCCGATCAGTCTCGGCATCGAGCCGGTTCACGAAGGGCACACCCACCTCTGGAGGGCCGCGGCCAGCGCCTCGCGCGTCTCCGGACACTGCGCCGCCGCGCTGACGGTGTCGAGTGCGGCACGAGCTTCCCGCGGTGTCGACCCGCCGGCGCGCGCGACCCACTCGGCGGCATCCACGAACCCGTGCGCCCGGTGCTCGCCCTTCGACGCGGCAAACGCCGCCGTGCACACCCGCGCGGCCGCACAGGCCTTCTCCGCCGCCGCGAGCTCGTCGATCAGCGTGGCGCGATCGGCCGCGGAGTACACGTCGGGCTGGAAGTCGGCCAACGCGGCGCGCGCATCTCGTAGCAACCCACGAATCGACACGACCCTCCTCCCGATACCCGTGGAACTGGAAGGAAGGTCATGAGCCAGACCTCGAAGCGTCTCATCACACTCTCGAACACGCGTTCGCCTGTCAAGCATACGTGCAAGGAAGTTGCACGGTTCCTGCAAGTGAGCGCGCGGAGAGTCGCACCGCAGGCTCACACCACAGGAGGGCGTTCCATGCACATCAACAAGCACGAGGTCCCGGTGAAGATCAACGCGCCGGGTGCGATCGCACGCCAGGCCACCGGCTTCGGTGACGCGTCCGGGTCAGGAGCACTCGCCGGCGAGTACCTCTCGCTCGGGGCCGGTGCCGACATCGCTCCCCTGCTGCGCGGGCTCGAAGACGATGCGTGTCAGGCGCCGCACTGGGGCTACATGCTGGCGGGCGAGGTCGTGGTCACCTACACCGACGGGACCGAGGAGACGTGCGCGACCGACGAGCTCTTCTACTGGAAACCCGGCCACAGCGTGCGCGTGGTCGACGACGCCGAGGTCATCCTCTTCAGCCCGCAGGCGCAGCACGCGCAGGTGATGGATCACATGCTGGTCCTGATGGGCGCGTGACGGGATCGACCGGCTACGCGGCCGACGGCACGCTGCTCCCGGCCGTCACCCGGACGAGGCGCCGGTGATGCGGCGCGAAGTCGAACGGGCCCATGTGCGCAGTCAGGTGCTCGTCCCAGATCACGACGTCCGAGTCGCGCCAATGGTGACGGAAGTGGAAGGCGGGGTTGTTCAGGTGGTCGAACAGCATCCGCAGCAGGCCATCGCTCTCGCGTGTGGTCAACCCGTTGATCGCGACCGTGTACCCGGGGTTCACGAACAGCAGCCCGCGACCCGTCACCGGGTGCGCGCAGATCACCGGGTGGCTGTTGCCCTGGAAGTGGTCTCGGGCGCGGTCGCTCGGTTCGGGCCCGAGCGTGCGGCGCATCTCGAACCAGAAGCGCTCGCCCGCGTCGTGCCGGGCGGTCAGGCCGTCGAGGAAGGCGCGCATCCGCGGCGACAGCGCGTCGTACGCCGCGCCCGCGCTCGCCCACATCGTGTCGCCACCGGCCGGGGGGAGGACCTCCGCGTGCAACACCGCGAGGTCGGGGATCTCGGGCGCGAACGAGTAGTCGACGTGGAAGTGCTGGTCGTCCTGCGGGAGCTTGTCGCCGTCGTTCTCGACGACGGCCACCGGATCGGCGCCGCCGAACAGGAACTCGGGCACCGGGTGACCGCGGACCTCTCCGAGCAGGCGGGCGAACGCGACCTGCTGCTCCCGCTCCAGCTCCTGCGCAGGGAACACCAGCACGCCGTGCTCGTGCAACGCCCGCCGGATGGCCTCGGCCCCGGCCGCGTCGACCGAGCCGAGCTGCACCCCTTCCACCCGCGCGCCGATGGAGCTCGTGAGCGGCACCGCCGCGACCGTCGTCACACCGTCTCCCCGAGTCACTTATCATTGATCAATGACGCCGACAGCCTCGCAGGTCACCCCGGCCGCGTCAACCGCGGCCGGGCGCCGGCGACCGGGCGGTCGGGGCGCAGGGCTCACCCGCGAGCAGATCGTCGAGCGGGCGATCGCGCTCATGGACGCCGAGGGCGCCGCGGCGCTGACGATCCGGCGCCTGGCGCGTGAGCTCGGGGTGGAGTCGGCCGCGCTCTACTGGCACTTCGCCGACAAGGCCGAGCTCTGCCGCACCGTGGTCGACACCGTCGGCGCGCAGTTGCGGATCGCCACCGTCACCACCGGCAGCGCACGCGACCGTCTCGCGCACCACTTCGTCGCGATCCGCGACCACTGGCGCGAGCATCCGAGCGTGCTCGAGCTCTCGCGGCAGCACCCGCCGTCGGCCGCAGGCGACGTCAGCCGGGCCGGGCTCTCGCTGCTCGAGGAATTCGGGATCGCGCCCGGCGACACGATCGAGTGCTACCGCTCCCTGTCGTGGGCCGTCACCGGATTCGTCATCCTCGAGCAGAACCTGCAGACGTCGGTGCACCACGAGCGGATCGACGCGACCCGGTGGGCGCTCACCATCGGCGACGACCCGAACACCGCGAGCGAGTTCGACACCGACGTGCTCTTCGCAACGACACTGACGCTCTTGCTCGACGGCCTCGAGGTGCGGCGCCCCTGAGCGGCACGCTCAGAGGCGGCCGGACTCCTTCGCCGCGGCTTCGGCGGCCTCGAGCTGCTCGTCGACGATGGCGAGCCCGCCGCTCCAGAAGCCGGGATCGGCGAGGTCGAGACCCACGATCGCGCCCAGCTCCTCCGGCGAACGCGAACCGCCCGACGCCAACAGCTCCAGATACTTCGGCACGAACGCGTCGCCCCGTTGCTCGTAGGCGCGGTACACCGACAGCGCGAGGAGCTGGCCGTACGAATAGGCGTAGACGTACCCGGGCGTGCCCATGAAGTGCGGGATGTACGACCACCACGTGCGGTAGCCCTCGGTGATCTCGACGGTGTCGCCGAGCATGGCGGCCTGGGTCGATTCCCACGCCTCGTTGAACTGCTCGACCGACAGCTCGCCCTCGTCGCGCCGCTGCGTGTGCACCCGGTCCTCAAAGCGGTTCATCGCGACCTGGCGGAACACCGTGGCGATCTGGCCCTCGAGGCTCTCGGCGAGGAGCGCGAGCCGTGCCGCGGGATCCGAGGTCGCGTCGAGCAGCCGGCCGAACGTGACCGTCTCGCCGAACACCGACGCGGTCTCGGCCAGCGTCAACGGCGTGGTCTGGTGGAAGATCCCCTGCTCGCGGGCCAGGTAGGCGTGCAGCCCGTGACCCATCTCGTGGGCCAGCGTGAGGACGTCGCGCCGGCGGGCGGTCCAGTTCAGCAGCAGGTAGGGGTGCTGCGACGGCACCGTGTACGCGCAGAACGCGCCCGGACGCTTGCCCGGGCGCATCGGTGCGTCGATCCACGACTCGGCGAAGAAGCGCTCCGCGGCCGATGCGAGATCGGGCGAGAACGACGCGTACGCGTCGAGCACGAGCGCGCGGGCCTCGCTCCACCCGAACTCCTCGTCGGAGCTCGCCACCGAGGCCATGCGGTCGTAGTCGGCGAGCTTGGGCAGCCCGAGCAACTGCGCCTTGAGCGCGTACCACCGTTGCGGGATGTCGTAGCGGGCCTGCACCGCGTCGACCAGCGCCTGCACCGATTCGTCGCTCGCCTCGTTGGCCAGGTTGCGGCTGGCGATCCACGACGGGTACTTGCGCAGCCGGTCGTCGACCGACTTGTCGACGAGCAGCGTGTTGAACACGAACGCGCGCGTGCGCAGGCCCGGTTCGAGCGCGACGGTCACCGATTCGGCGGCGCCGCGGCGAACGTCGCGATCGGGCGACATCAGCTGCGACAGTCCCTGCTCGAGGCTCACCGTGGTGCCGTCGAGGTCGACGGTGATCGCGGAGGTGAGCTCCGAGAACAACCGAACCCACGCGCTGTTCGCGGTGAGCGACTTGTCGGCGAGCACCCGCTCCTCGGGTTCGCTCAGCAGGTGCGGACGGTACCGGCGCGCCGACGCGAGGTAGTGACGACAGAAGTCGAGGCGCGGGTCGGCGAGCAATGATTCGGCCTGCTCGTCGGGCACCGCGGCCCACTCGAGCTCCACGAAGAGGATCTCGTTGTTGATCGCGGTGCCGCGCTCCTCGGTGCGCGCCATCAGTGCGCCCGTTGCGGGATCGGCGGTGTCGACCGCGAACTTCAGGCCTGCGTACGACCCGGCGCGACCGGCCCGGTCACCGATCACCGCCAGCTCGGTCATCAGCGCGACGAGCCCGTCGACGTCGAGCTCGGCGATCCGCCCGCGGTACGGCGCCAGTGCGTGCGCGCGGGCCTCGGCGTCGTCGAGCAACGCGTCGACGCCTTCCGCGCCCCGGCCGTCGACCAGCGGTTCGAGGTCCCACGCGACGTCGGCGGCGGTGAGATCGCTCTCAGGACGGTCAGTGGTGGAGGTCATGCCCCCAAGTTACGGGGCGCGAGCCCCAACGCCTCCGGCAGCGGCTCGGTGTGCACCACGACGAGGCGGCGCGTCGCCCGGGTGAGGATCACGTACAGGAGGCGCAGCCCGGAGCGGTCGGGCGCGACCAGGCGCGACGGCTCGACCACGATCACGTGGTCGAACTCGAGGCCCTTCGAGTCGAGCCCGCTCAGCACCGCGATCGGCGCGTCGATGGCCTCGACGTCGTCGGCGACCGCGCCTCGGTCGGCCAGCGCGGCGGCGATCGCGCCGTGCAGTATCTCGGGGGCGATCACCGCGACGGTGCCACCCTGGGCCGACGACCGGCGGGCCGCGTCGGCCGCCGATGCCACCAGCTCGGCGCGCCCGACGGTGACGACCTCGGGGTGCGCGCCGGTGCTGCGGACGGGGCGGGCCGGCTCCACGCCCGGCGCCGCGGCCGGGAGCAGGCGGTTCGCGACGTCCATGATCTCCGACGGCGTGCGGTAGTTGACCGTGAGCGATGACCCGGTGCGGCGGCACCCGCACGGGCAGGTTGCCGATGGCGTCGTCCCAGTTGGCGGCGGCGCCGGGGCGGCTGGCCTGGCCGAAGTCGCCGACCAGCGTCATCGAGCCCGACGGGCACCGGCGGGCCAGCATGCGCCACTGCATCGCGGTGAGGTCCTGCGCCTCGTCGACGAGCACGTGACCGAAGGTGCGGGGCTCGTCGTCGACCTGACCCACCGTCGGCGCGTCGCTGCCGTAGCGGGCGAGCACCTCGGCCGCGTTGGTGAAGCCACCGACCCCGAGCTCCTCGACCGTGCGGCGCGCGCCCTCGAGCTCGCCGTCGCGCCGGTTCCGTCGCCGCGCGCGCGGACGCGCCGCGCTCGGCGGGCCGAGAATCGAATCGGCTTCGTCGACCAGCGGGAGGTCGGCGTCGGTCCACTTCACGTCGGCGACGTTCGCCCACGCGCTCGCGCAGCAGCAACCGCTGCTCGGCGTCGGTGAGCACGCCGCCCGACGCCGATCGGATCAACGCCTCGAAGCCGAACAGGTCGTGCACCAGCTCGGTGCCGCTGAGCACCGGCCACATGCGGTCGAGCGCAGCGCGCGACCTCGGGCTGCCGGCGCAGGCGCGAGGAGAGCTCGTCTTCCCACTCGGGCGGAGCCGCCTCGCCCCGCGCCAGGGAAGCAGCGACCGTCGGATCGACGACCGCGGCCGCCGAGCGGTCGGCGGGAAGCTCGAGCTGCGCGTCGGCGTCGAGGCGCGCCCGGTCGGCGCGGTACGCGCGCACCAGTGCACGCCGGTACTCGCGACGGAAGTGGTCGAGCACGAGGCTGGCGACGTAGGGCCGGCGCTCGTTGTGCTCCCGCGTCGCGCGTGCGCCCGTTCGACGATGCGGCTGGAGTCGCGCCGGCGCAGGCGCAGCACGTAGCCGTCGAGCACGATCACGACGTCGCGCGGCATGGGCCGTTCACGGTCGCCGATGGCGGCGGCGATCACCTTCGCCATGCGGGCGTCGCCCTTCACCGCGGCCGTGGCCGACGACTCGGTGGCGCCCACCCGCAGGCGCGGCTTCAGCGCGGCCGGAGTGGCGAGGGTCACTTCGTCTTCACCGAGCGACGGGAGGACTTCGTCGATGTAGCGCAGGAAGATCGCGCTGGGCCCGACGAGCAGCACACCCTGCGATCCGAGACGCTTGCGGTGCGTGTAGAGCAGGTACGCGGCGCGGTGCAGCGCGACCGCGGTCTTGCCGGTGCCGGGGCCGCCGGACACCACCAGGATGCCGTTGAGGTCGGCGCGGATGGCTTCGTCCTGCTCGGCCTGGATGGTGGCGACGATGTCGCGCATCCGCCCGGTGCGCTCGAGGTCGAGCGCGGCGAGCAGCGCGCCCTCCCCCACCACGGTGAAGCCCGACGCCTCGGTGGCGTCGGCATCGAAGACCTCGTCGTCGATGCTGATGAGCCGCCGGCCGTGGGTCTGGAAGTGGCGGCGGCGGGCCACTCCCAACGGCTCGACGGCGGTCGCCCGGTAGAAGGGCTCGGCGACCGGGGCGCGCCAGTCGATGACGAGCGGGGTGAGGTCCTCGTCGGTGACCGAGATGCGGCCGATGTAATAGGGGTCGGCGGCGCCCGAGTCGAGCACTTGGAGGTCGAGGCGTCCGAAGCACAGCGGAGTGTCGCCGATGTCGAGCCCGGCCAACCGCCGGCGGGTGTAGGCCTCGGCGGCCTCCCGTTCCAGGCGGGCCTGGTGCGTGCCACCCCGGGTGACCTCGGTATAGCCCTCGGCGACCCGTTCCGCGGCCCGCCGCATCACGTCGAGGCGTGCGTAGGCGGCGTCGATGTGACGCTGCTCGGCAGCCAGCTCCGGGTCGGTTTCGGGTTCGGACGCGGTCGCCGCCGTGCCCGCCGCAGGGTCGGTCAACAGACGAATCTCCGGCTTCAGGGAACTGACGAGTCTACACCGGGGTCGCCGGGGCCGGAACGGGTCAGATCTGCTCGGGGGTCGTCACCTGGTCGGGATCGAGGAGCACGATCCGGTCGCCCAGCACCGGTGCGGCCCCGTGGTGCAGCAGCCAACGGCCCCCGAGGTTCGGGATCAGGCCGTCGGCATCCCCGCCGAGATGGCGCTCGACCGTGCGGACCACTCCCCCGTGGGTCACGACGAGCACGTCGCCTTCGTGTCCCGACGCGATCGCCGCCAGCGTGTCGAGCACGCGGTCGAGCACCGACGCGTCGGCCTCGTAGCCGTCGGGCCGCCGACCCGACTCGAGGAACCCGGGCCAGCCGGCGTCGATCTCGGCGCGTGTGCAGCCTTCCCACGCCCCGGCGTGGCGCTCGCGCAGGCGCACGTCGACGACCGGGTCGAGTCCGAGGCGCACCCCGAGGAGCTGCGCGGTGTGGCGGGCCCGCTCGAGGTCGGACGAGTAGAGCGCACGCACGCTCTCGACCGCGTCGGCATCGGCGGCCGCGGCCGCCTGGTCGACGCCGAGGTCGCTGAGCGGTGGGTCGGCCTGCCCCTGCCACCGACCGTCGGCGTTCCAGACCGACTGGCCGTGGCGGACGAGGAGGATGCGGGTCACGGGCGGAAGGTAGCGCGGTAGCTTCCACTGCACGCACTCGCTCCGACCGCCAGCACCATCAGGGGGAACCGCATGAAGGCCGCCATGTGCCTCGAACTGGATCAGCCGCTGTCCGTCGAGGAGGTCACCCCGCTCGATCCCGGGCCCAACGACGTGATCGTCCGCATCACCGCCAGCGGCGTGTGCCACTCCGACCTCTCGGTGATCAACGGCACCCTCCCCGCCGGGAAGGTCGTGCTCGGCCACGAGGGCACCGGCGTCGTCGAGAAGATCGGCAGCGACGTCACCCGCCTCCAGGTCGGCGACCGCGTCATCGGCTCGTTCATCCCCGCGTGCGGCGTGTGCTGGTACTGCCTGCGCGACCAGTCGAACCTGTGTGCCGAGACCTACTCGGTCATGTTCGTGCCCCGGGTCCGGCGCCAGAACGGCGAAGAGCTCATGGCGATGACCGGCCTCGGCACGTTCGCCGAGATGATGACGGTCGCGCAGCACTCGGTGGTGAAGGTGGAGTCCGACCTCCCCGACGAGCAACTCGCGCTGATCGGCTGCGGCGTCACCACCGGCGTCGGCGCCGCGCTGAACACCGCGCGCGTCGCAACCCGGTTCGATCGTCGCGGTGATCGGGTGCGGTGGTGTCGGCCAGGCCGTCATCCAGGGCGCGCGCATCGCCGGCGCGGCGCGGATCATCGCCATCGACCCGGTCGCGATTGAAGCGCGACGCCGCGCTGAAGCTCGGCGCCACCGACGTGATCGACCCGTCCGACGCCGACCCGATCGAGGCGGTGCGCGCGCTCAGCGGCGGGCGCGGCGCCGACTACGCGTTCGAGGTGATCGGCACCGCGGGCACCATCCGTCAGGCCGTCGACACCGCGCGCCCCGGCGGCACCGCGGTGATGGTCGGCGTGCCGCGGCTCGACTCCGAGACTCGGCGATCCCGGCCATGTCGGTGCTCGAGGAGAAGACGATCCTCGGCTGCGTGTACGGCTCGGCCCAGGTGCGACGCGACTTCCCGCGCCTCATCAGCCTCATCGAGCAGGGCAAGCTCGACGTCGGCGCGATGGTGACGCGCACCATGCACCTGCACGAGGTCAACGAGGCGATCCGCGCCATGCAGGACGGCGAGGTCATCCGCAGCGTCCTCGTCTAGGCGTTCGCAGCGCGTCGCGTCGCGGCCAGGCCCATCTCGATGCCCTGGCGCACCAGGGTGTCGTTGTCCTTCGAGATGAACTGGTGGACGCGACGCTCGAGCAACAGCCGCATGAACCGGTTGAACACGTGGTACCGCTCCACGAAGTGGACCCGCGTCCGCCCGTCCGGGAGGGGCTCGAGTCGGTGCTCGCCCTCCGCCCGCGACCACAAGGGCTTGCCGATCGCGTAGTACTTGGCCGACTCGTAGGGAACGACGTCGGTGACGTGTTCCCACGACTGCGCCATGCCTCCGCTCAGGAGGTACCTCGGCACCCGGAAGAAGCAGTGACGCACCAAGCCGTCACCGTGTTCGTCGCCCTCGTGCAGGATCTCGATCGTCACGGGCCCGTGCTCGATCTTCCGGATGATCCGGCCGAACTCCCCGATGTCGCCCGGACCACCCGAGCGATCGGGCGGGCGTCGGTGCATGACTCCCCAGATCTCCTCGGGCGTGGCATCCACCTCGAACGTGTAGCGATGTTCCTGCACCGTGCACTCCCCGGGACGCGAGCTATCCGCGTCGATCATGGCGCACACGGATCCCTCCCGGTAGGTTGAGCCACCTATCGCCATATTGGCCAATCGGAGGAGACGCGGTGACCGAGGGTTTCGACGGCAGGATCGAGCTCGACATTCGCGATTCGGTCCCGGACTGGGCGCCGTACCTCCCGCCGAAGGCGCCCGAGGGTGCGCCCAACGTCCTGTACATCACGTGGGACGACCTCGGCTACGGGACGATGGACGTGTTCGGAGGTCCGGTCGAGACGCCGAACATGCGCCGAATCGCCGACATGGGCGTGCGCTTCTCGAACTTCCACACCACCGCGTTGTGCTCGCCCACGCGCTCGTCGATGCTGACCGGTCGCAACGCGACGAGCAACGGCATGGCCACGATCGCCGAGTTCAGCGCGGGGTTCCCCGGGATCTCGACGCGGATCCCGTTCGAGAACGGGTTCATCTCCGAGGTGCTGCTCGAGCGCGGGTACAACACCTACTGCGTCGGGAAGTGGCACCTCACCCCGGGCGAGGAGTGCAACCTCGCCGCGTACAAGGGCCGCTGGCCGCTCGGGCGCGGGTTCGAGCGCTTCTACGGGTTCCTCGGGGGCGAGTCGAACCAGTGGTACCCGGATCTCGTGCAGGACAACAGCCAGATCGATCCTCCCGCGACGCCCGAAGAGGGCTACCACCTGTCGAAGGACCTCGCCGACCAGGCGATCGGCATGATCCAGTCGGCCAAGGTCATCGATCCCGACAAGCCGTTCTTCATGTACCTCGCGCCGGGGTGCGGGCACGCGCCGCACCACGTGTTCAAGGAGTGGGCGGACAAGTACAAGGGCAAGTTCGACCAGGGCTACGAAGCGATCCGCGCCGGCATCCTCGAACGGCAGAAGCAGCTCGGCCTGCTGCCCGACGACACCGAGCTCTCGCCGATCAACCCGCACGGCGAGCCGGCGCGGACGGGTCCCGACGGTCAGCCCTGGCCGCTGCTCGACACCGTGCGTCCGTGGGACTCGCTGACCGACGACGAGCAGCGCCTCTTCGCACGCATGGCCGAGGTGTTCGCCGGGTTCGTGTCCTACACCGACGACCAGATCGGTCGCGTCCTCGACTACCTCGAAGCCTCCGGACAGCTCGACAACACCATCGTCGTCGTGGTCTCCGACAACGGCGCCAGCGGCGAAGGCGGGCCGAACGGCTCGTTCAACGAGTGGCGCTTCTTCAACGGCGTGCCCGACACGACCGAGTCGACGCTTCCGCACATCGACGACCTCGGCACGCCGAAGTCGTACAACCACTACTGCACCGGTTGGGCGTGGGCGTTCGACACGCCGTTCCCGTACTGGAAGCGGTGGGCCGGCTACGAGGGCGGCGTCGCCGACATGTGCCTGTTCGCGTGGCCGAAGCAGATCAAGCCGTCGAAGGACGTGCGCCACCAGTACATCCACGCGGTCGACATCGTCCCGACGGTGTACGACCTCCTCGGCATCGAGCCGCCCGCGGTGATCAAGGGCTACACGCAGAGCCCGATCGAGGGCGAGAGCTTCGCCGCCGCGCTCACCGATCCGAAGGCGCCCGGGAAGAACACGCAGTTCTACACGATGCTCGGTCAGCGCTCGATCTACCACGAGGGCTGGCTGGCGTGCACCGTGCACCCGCCGATCGGAGGGTGGGGCAAGTTCGAGCACGACGAGTGGGAGCTCTACGACCTCGAGCACGACCGCTCGCAGTCGAAGAACGTCGCGGCCGACGAGCCGGAGCGGCTCGAGACGCTGAAGAGCCTGTGGTTCTACTACGCGGGCATCTACAACGGGCTGCCGCTCGACGACCGCACCGCGCTCGAGCAGGTGCTCGCCGAACGCCCGCGGGGCGGGCCCGACCGCCAGCAGTACACGTACTACCCGCACGTCGCCGACGTCCCCGAGTCGTCCGGCGTCGCGATCAACGGTCGGTCGTACACGATCGCCGCGGGCGTCGACGATCGACTCGGCCGACGCGCGAGGGCGTGCTGTTCGCGCACGGTGGCGTCGCCGGCGGCCACAGCCTCTACGTGAAGGACAAGAAGCTGCGGTACACGTTCAACTGGATCGGCACGAAGCTCTTCGACGTCGTCGCCGACACCGAGATCACGCCCGGGCGGCACGTCCTCACCGCCGAGTTCGCGTCGAAGGGCCAGAGCACCGATCCGACGACGCCCGGCTTCGCCGGCACCCTGACGCTCTACGTCGACACGCAGAAGATCGGCGAGGGCGAGATCGTCACCCAACCGGGCAACTTCTGCCTCGTCGGCGACGGCATCTGCGTCGGACGCGACAGTGCGTCACCCGTCTCTCCCGAGTACACCGCGCCGTTCCCGTTCACCGGCGGCACCATCGACAAGGTCGTCGTCGACGTGTCGGGCGACAAGTTCGTCGACCACGAGGCTCAGGTCGCAGCCTGGTTCAGTCTCGACTGAGCCGTCGAGGCCGTGAACGACTCGCGACTCGCGAACGATCGCACCTCCCTCGCGCGGCTACGCACCGGCATCGTGCTCTCGCCCATGGTCGTCATCACGACGTAGCCGCGCTGGTCCTGCCGTCGGCGGGTCACGAGCAACGTGACGCTCACGAGGACGAGCCACGCCGGGACGATGAAGTCGAGCGGTCCGGCAAATGCTCCGGTGAGACCGAACAGCACGCCGAGCAACAGTCCGATTCGCCCGCGCCGCCGCGGCAGGGCCCCGAACCACAGGCCGATCGCCGAGGTGGCCGCCATGAAGACCCCGACGAGGCGCGAGGCGCTGACACCCCAGAGGCCGAACCACAGGCCGTGCGCGAGCGCCACGGTGCTCCGGTCGAGGCTTTCCTGACCGCCGAAGTGCGAGAGCAGCACCGCGGCGCCGATCCCCGACAGCGCGGCCGCCTCGACCGACGACAGTGCCCGGCGCACCCCGTCGGCCGTGGCGTGCTTCGCGGTGGCTTCCCACTCGGGTGCCTTCGCGTCGATCTCGGCTTCCCACCGTTTCGCGGCGACGTTCACGCCGCGCCACCACTTCACCAACCCCACGGCCGCCTCCCCACGCGACAAGATGCCCCATCCGCCGCGGCCGCGTCAGGATCTGGCGCGCTGGTTAGGGTTCCATCCGTGACCGCTTCCGACTACTCGTACCGGCCCACGAACCTCACCGCGGTCGTGATGGCCGACGGACGCAGTGAGGCCACGTGGACACCGAGCCCGGAGTGGGCCAATCCGGTGGGCAACGTGCACGGCGGGTACACCGCGCTGCTCGTCGACGATGTCGCCGGCATGGCGCTGATGTCCCTCATCGGCACCGGGGCTCCGACGGTGTCCCTGCAGATCGACTACCTCAACGCCATGCCCATGGGTCGCACGTACACCGCTCGCGGCGAGATCGTACGGGCGGGAAAGGCGACGGCGATCGTCGACGTGCACGTGTACGACCCCGACGAACTCCTCGTCGCACGCGGCACGTGCTACTTCCAGCTGCCGAGCGCGTGGCGGGAACGAAAGAATCCCGAGGCATCGACCTAGCCGCGAGACAAGAATCGGGGGATGTTCCGGCAGACGGCCCACCTCTACGACCTGATCTACGAGGCCGCGGGCAAGGATTACGCAGCGGAGGCGTCCAACATCCGCGCGCAGATCGAGCAGCGCAACCCGGGTGCACGATCACTCCTCGATGTCGCGTGCGGTACCGGTGGTCACCTCCGCTACTTCGCCGACTGGTACGAGGTCGTCGGCCTGGATCTGGACCCGGCGATGCTCGCCGTCGCCGGCGAAATGGTCACGGGGGTTCCGCTCGTGCACGCCGACATGCGATCGTTCCAGCTCGACCGGACCTTCGACGCGATCGTCTGCCTGTTCAGCTCGATCGGCTACCTGTCCACCGCCGATGAGCTCGACGGCGCGATCGCGCGAATGGCGCGACACCTGACGTCCGGAGGCGTGCTGATCGTCGACGGGTTCCTGCGACCCGACGCCTGGCGGGACGGTTCGGTGTCGGCGCTCGCCGCGGAGCGCGAGGACATCGCCGTCGCCCGGGTGACGAAGACACGGAGGGCCGGGGCGCGCGCACGCTTCGAGATGCACCACCTGGTCGCCACCTCCGACGGCGTCGAGCATCTCGTCGACCACCACGAGATGACGCTGTTCACCGCGGAGGAGTACGAGCACGCCTTCGCGGCCGCAGGCTTGCCGTGGGAGCGCGTCGACAGTCCGATGCCGGGCCGCGATCGCTACCTCGGGCTGCCCGATCGCTGATTCCGACGCGAGCGCCGGGGAGGGGTGGACGCAGTGCGCCACCCCTCCCCGGTCGATGATTCGAGTGCCGCGTTACGGCGCCGCCACGGTCGTCGTGACGTCAGCGGCCTGGCCCTCGGCGTTGGCCTTGATCAGTGCGGGATCACCGACGAGCTTGCCGAAGATGGGCTTGCCGCCGTTCATCACCACGAACTTCCCGTTCTTGAACGTGATGAAGTACTGGCAGCTCTTCGTCGGCGTCTTCCCGAAGTTCGTGAGGCTGATGTCGAGCGGCTGGCACGTCAGGTCGGCGGCCTTGTACGTGCCGAGCTTGTGCAGGCCGTCGATGAAGCCCTGACTCGTCGGGTTCTTGCCCGCCTGCTGCAGACCGGTGATGGCCAGGTCGCAGCTGAGATAGCCGGTGTAGGCGCCGTAGTCGGGCACGCCGGTGATGCCGGCGTACTTCTTGAGGTCGGCCCGGAACTGCTTCACCGCCGGGTCGTTCTTCAGCTCGGCGGGCTTGTAGATCTGCGACACCACGTCGGCGGAGTTGAGCGTCTTGGTGATGGGCGAGTCGAGCATGGCCTGCCCGTAGCCCGACGCCATCAGCACGGCCTTCATGGGGACGCCGTTCTGCTGGAGGCCCTGCGCGATGGCGAGGTTCGTGTTGCCGTCGAGGGGCAGGTACACCGCGTCCGCCCCGGCGTTCTTGAGCCCCAGCACGATGGGACCGACGTCGGTGGTGCCGAAGTCGACCGAGGTGTTGAGGTACACGGGCTTGAGCCCCGAGGCCTTGGCGGCGTACTTCTGGGTGTCCTTGGCCACGCCGCTCGACGACGGCGACACGCCGTAGCCCACCGACCCGATCTTCGTGGCGCCGAGCTTCTTCGCCACGTCGGTGCCGTTGGTGAAGATGATGCCCTCGGGCGGCGGACTGCCGTTCCCGCCCGCGTTGATGATGTTCTCGTTGCCCTTCTGGCTGTAGTAGTTGCCGTCGAACCCACCGCCGATCATCGGCACCCCGGAGTCGAGGAGGTAGCGGTAGGAGAGGAACGCGAAGGACGAGTTGTTGACCACCGCGAACACCTTGCGGTTCTTCACCAGGTCCTGGGCCCCGGTGAGGTTGGCGCCCGACGACGTGTCGTCGACCGTCTCGAGTTGGATCTTGCGGCCGTTGACGCCGCCCTTGGCGTTCTGGGCGTCGACCCGGGCCTGGCACGCCTTGTCCGAGTCCTCGAAGTTCGGCGCGGCGACGCCGGTCCCGGACCAGATGAACCCCAGCTTCACCGACTTGTCGGTGACGCCCTGGGTGTTGCTCGACTGGGCGCCGGCGGCGCCGGCGGTGAGCCCGATGCCCACGATCCCCACCGTGATCGCACAAAGTGCGCGCACCGCGCCACTGTTTCGGTATCGCAACGTGGACCCCCCGGTCGCTCGGCCATCGTGGCCGACCTGTCAGATGCGGGTCACCCTAGGACCAAGCGTCACGCGATGCACGTCAGGTCGCCGCGGTGTGGCTACTGCGTGTCGACGCGGAGGTACGACTCGGCCAGCCCGCCTGCGGGCAGCCCGCCGTCCGCCGCGTTCGCCGAGTTCCAGGCCCGGATGCGGGCGTCGAGCCCGTCGAGGTCGGTCATCTGGCTGCGCGTGGCACCGCAGTGCGTCGAGCTTGCGATCGAAGGTCTCGGTGATCTCGACGAAGACGTCGGCGCGTGGTGGTCGTCGCGAGGTACATCTCGCCGCACCGCCCAGGCGCTCGAACCCCTCCTCGCGGAGCTCCGGCGTGCGCGAACGGGTTGCGCGCGTCGGGGTAGACCGCGTCCATCGTCGCCTCGCCCGCGGCGAGGTGGTCGGGATGGCTGGCGTAGCATCCGTTGGAAGTTCCGCTCCGGCGACTGGCCGACGACCCGCTGCGGTCGGACCCGGCGGATCACCCGGCTGATGTCGCGGCGCAGCTCGATGCTCGAGACGAGCCGCCCGTCGGGGTACCCGAGGAAGGTCACGTCGGTGACGCCGACCACCTTCGCCGCGGCTCGCTGCTCGGCCTGGCGGATCTCGGCCATCGTCGAGCGGGTCACCGACGTCGTCGAACCCGCCCGCCTCGCCGTTGGTGCAGATGCAGTACGCGACCTCGATGCCGGCGTCGGTCCAGCGCGCGACTGAACCCGGCACTCCCGAAGTCGACGTCGTCGGGATGCGCAGTGACGATCAGGATGCGTTCGACTCCGTCTCCGACGGCATCGTCCGAAGCTACCGCGCTCGCTTCGATGGTCGATTCCGCTCCGCAGTTGACGGTCGGCCCGTATCGAACGGATAGTTCGCCGAGACCGCGAGCTCACCACCCTGGCGCCGCAGCACCGACGCGCCACAACGACGGAGGATCGGGCGTGAGCAGATCGTCGGGCAGCGCGTCGACCACGAACCAGCCGCCACGTTCGATCTCGTCGTCGAGCTGACCGGGGGCCCATCCCGAGTAGCCGGCGAACACGCGCAATCGCCTCGAGGTCGCCGCGCACGTCGGCGGGAGTGCGGCCGAGGTCGATGGTGCCGACCCGCCCGATCAGCGGTTGCCACGCGTCAGAGTCCTCGACCCGCCCGACCCGCGCCAGGCCGATCACCGCGTCGTGCTGCTGCACCGGCCCGCCCACGAACGCCACCGCGGGCGGCGCGGCGAGATCGGCCCAGTCGGGCAGCGCGTCGGTGAGCACCGCGTCGGTGGGTTGGTTCAGCACGAGCCCCACTGCGCCGTCGTCGTTGTGCTCGATGACGAACACGACCGAACGGAAGAAGTTCGGATCATCCAGCGTCGGGATCGACACGAGCAGGCGGCGTGCCGTCGAGGCCATCGACGCGTCCTCTCAGCGATCCGCGCGCACCGGCGTGACGCCGAACCTCGCACGGACCTCGTTGATCGGTTCGTCCTTGTGGGCGAACATGTCGACCGACCCCATCACGTCGGTGGTGCAGAGGTTGCCCCGCAGCAGCGCCTCGGTGAAGCGCTCGACGGCGCCGTCGTCGGTCAGGGTGTCGGAACGCGCGTTCCTGATGCGCTTCCCCGAGACGTGACGAATGCTGCCGTTCTGGAAGAGCCCGAGCGTGATGGCGAGGAGCACGAGGCCGCACTCGTCGGTCATCGACGCGGCGATGAACGCGAACACGTCGAGCTCACCGTCGGGCGTCGTCTCGTAGCCGGCGAGCACGTGCACCCAGTCGTGCCGCGCCCCGAGCTCGTAGATCCCGAAGCGCTCGCCCGGGAAGGGGAACCCGTGGCGGTCGTAGAGGTCGGCCACCTCCTTGCCCCAGCTGCCCTCGGGACAGTCGCGCAACGTACGCCACTTGTCGGCGATGACGCGGTCGGCGGCGACCCCCGCGTACGCGAGCTTCGAACAGATGAGCTCGTGCCGGCGACCGCGCAGCGACTCCTTGATCGTCTCCTCCCCGTACCAGCTGTGGCGCTGGAGGTCGAGGTACATCCACGCGAAGTGGCCGTGGGCGAGGCTGCGGGCATCGCGGAACAGGGTGGACGAGACACCGAGCCCGTGCGCGTACTGCTCGATCGGGAGCTCGACGCGCTCGCTCAGCGGGTGCTCCACGAACTCGAGGACGACCATGAGGTGCACGGCGTGGAGACGCTCGGGATGGCTCGCCGCCGCGACCTGCTCGGCGGTCGCGGGCGGGACGTCGGCAAGGTCGAGCCCGTAGAGCGACGTCGCGATCCCCTCCACGAGATGCCGCTGCAACTCGTCGAAACCACCCGCGGGCGCAAATGCCGCCTGCACTATGCCCAGCACGAGGCGGGCGTCGGAGTCGGACGGGAGGAGCACGCCGGCGAGGCTACCGGTGCTCCGGGGAGGCAACGGGCGCACGACTGCCCGCGACGAACGCGTCGAGCAGCGACGCGGCAACAGTGACCGAGAGCGCGAGCAGGCCGGCGCGCGGTCCCGCGTCCGGTGCGCGCGCCACGAGCGCCGGGGTCGCCAGGCGCGTCGCGGCATGCGTGATCCCCAGCGCCTCGAGGGCAGCCACGGCGTCGGCCTCGGACATCGCCGGTCCGGCCGCGGGCTCCATCGGGCTGCCCTGCGGGTAGATCCCGGGCTCACCGAAGAGCGTGTTCGACGAGATCAGGTCGGGATCGGCGGGCGTGCGGGGCGGCGCGGCCAGGAGCGCGAGCAGGGAGTCGTCGGACGGCACGGTCCGGACACGGGAGAACCGACCGTACGATCATGGGGTGACGGTGCGCGGCGCACAGGAGGGAACAGCCAGATGAGCGAGCCGGTGGGGTGGCTGCGGGCGGTCGTGGTGGACGCGGCGGATCCTTCCCGCCTGGCGGAGTTCTGGCAGAGGGTGCTCGGCGTCGGTGTGGTCGAAGCCGAGTCCGACTGGATCCAGCTCGAGCCCGACCGCGGTGGCGCGTTCCTCGCGTTCGAACCGGCGCCCGCCGGCCAGGCGCCGGTCGGCTTCCGCACCCGCCCCGACATCGAGGTCGACGACATGGACGTCGCCCGCGCCCGCATCGAGGAGCTCGGCGGAACGTTGGTCGAGGTGATCCACGCCCGCCCCGGCGAGTCGCACTACCGGCTGGCCGATCCCGAAGGCAACGAGTTCACCGTCGTGATCCCACTGCCGCCCGACGTGGCGCGCAAGGCGTACGGCCCGAAGGGCACGCCCGGGTGACCGAACCCGACGACACGATCGATCGGGACGCCCGCGCGCGTTCCCGGATCGTGTTCCGGCTGTTGATGCTCGTCGTCACCGGGATCGCGCTCTACCTCGTGCTCCCCGGGTTGATCGTGA
Source organism: uncultured Actinomycetes bacterium (assembly GCA_963725775.1). Lineage (GTDB taxonomy): Bacteria > Actinomycetota > Acidimicrobiia > IMCC26256 > DASPTH01 > DASUAS01. Next base: position 1,863,334 of record CAVRZT010000001.1, on the reverse strand, counting down.
TGTTCGGATCGCTCCCCCAGCTCGAAGGCGTGTTCCCGGCGTGGTTCGTGCCGATCTTCCTGCTCGAAGCGGCGGCCTTCGTGTGCGTCTGGGCGCTGATGCGCATCGCGCTGCACACCGACAAGTGGTTCGACATCGCGTGCTCACAGCTCACCGGCAACGCGCTCAGCCGCGCGCTCCCGGGCGGCGCGGCGACCGGTGGGGCGACGATGTACCAGATGTTGACCCGTTCGGGCTTCGACGGCGCGACCACGAGCACCGCGCTCACCGCGGTCGGCCTGCTCTCGACCGCCACGCTGTTCGTGCTCCCGGTGCTCGCGCTGCCCGCGATGATCTTCGGACTCGCAGTGCGCTCGGAGCTGTTGCAGGGCGCGCTGCTCGGCGGCGCGCTCGGCATCTTCGTGCTGACCGGCGCCTCGATCCTGCTCGTCTCCGACCGCGTCGTGCGCGGGGCCGGTCGGATGCTCGACTGGTTCGTGCACCGCGTGCTGCGGCAACCGGTGCCGACACCCCCGCTGGCCGAAGGGCTCGTCGCGTCACGCGACTTCGTGCGCACCGCGTTGGCGGAGTCATGGAAGCAGGCGGTCCCCGCCGCGCTGGGCAACCAGCTGTTCGACTTCCTCGCGCTCTACGTGAGCCTGCTCGCGGTCGGATCGCGTGTCGACCCCGTGCTCGTGCTGCTGGCCTTCGTTGCCGGCAGCGCGCTGGCGATGATCCCGATCACCCCGGGTGGTCTCGGGTTCGTCGAGGCCGGGCTCACCGGTGTGCTCACGTTGGCCGGCGTCACCCCTGAGCACGCGGTGCTGGCGACGCTGCTCTACCGGCTGTTCTCGTACTGGCTGCCGCTCCCGTCGGGGCTGCTGGCGTCGTTCCTGTTCCGCCGCCGCCACCGCGACCGCGTGCGCGACGCCCCAGCCTGACTCAGGGCACCGTCGTCGTCGGGACCAGTGCCTCGGCCGTCGCCTCGCAACCCCGGTCGCCACCGTACGCGGCGACGAAGGCCCGACGAAGCCGCGGCTCCGCGGCGGCGAAGAACGCGGAGAAGGTGCTCGCCCACCCGCCGAGTCCTCCGTTCGCCACCCTCACTGAAGAAGGCTCCGAGCCCGGTCCGTTTACCACGTACCGGTCCGGGAACACTGCGAACCCTACGCCGGGAACTCCCACCGCCCGGTCTCCTGGAAGCTGTCGCGGCCCGCGACGCCGGCGGTGCGCCAGGCCTTGACGACCACCGGCGCGATCAGCGTGAACGGCCCGTAGGTGTCGGCGTCGTACTTCCAGTCGTACTTGGCGTCGTACGCCACGAGCAGCGCCGGGGTCGCCGCCTCCGACGACGCGATCCCTTCGAGGATCACGACGTCGGTGCCGCGGTCGAGGTGCACGGTGACGCGTGCGTCCCGCGCCATCCCTTCACGGAGCGCGGGGCTGCCGATCGTCATGTGCAGGGCTGACTCGTGCCAGAACCCCCAGACCGGTCGTGCGGAGGGATGGGCCGGTCCGTTGGTCACCACCCAATACGTACCCGCGTGACGCAGCTCCTGCTCGACCCACGACCACGCGAGGGCGGGGTGCTCGTCGACCGCGGTGTAGAGGCGCAGTGGTGTGCGGCGCGGCTCGTCGCTCATGACGCGCACCAGAACGCGGCGAGGGCGGCGGCGTCCTCGTCCGCCTGTTGCACACCGAGTGCGAGCGCGGCGGGCACCTCGGCCGGGTCCATGAGGTTCGTGGTGATCGGCAATCGGCTGTGCCGTACTTCCACCTCCGTGCCCGAGGCCTGCAACGCGGCGATCTCGCGTGCGGTCCCCCCGGGCGTCATCGTCATGCGGCCTTCGGGCACGTCGCCCACGATCGGGAACACGAGCGCGCGGCGGGCGCCGGCCACGACATCGGCGTGGATGCCGGTGCCGGAGACACCGCCGTCCATGGCCCGCCGGTCGCCGAGCGGCTGCGGCGCGAACAGCCCGGGCACCGACGCGCTGGCCGCGACCGCACGCGGGAGCGGCACTCCTGACCTCTCCTCCAGCACGAGCCGCTCCCCCGTGTACGCGTCGACCGCGCTCACCGCCAGGCTCCGGGCAGGCCACCGCCAGGTCTGGGTCATCAGCACCACGCTCGATGGCAGTCGGTTGATCCCCGGCGTGCGCGCCGCGAGCGACGCGGCGCCGATGGCGCGGATCACCGACGGCTCGGCGTCGGCCGCATGGTCGAAGAGGTCGACGGCCCGCTGCTGGCTGGGCGTGAGCTGCGCCGCGGGCGCCAACCGCCCGATCAGGTTGGGGCGCTGCTCCACCACCCGGATCAGCTTGGCGAAGCGATCGAGCCGACCGGCGGCGATGACCGTCGCCAGCACCGACCCGGCCGACGTCCCCACGATGCGGTCGGCGTCGCCGACCACGACGCCGCGGGTGGTCAGCTCGTGCAGGTACGCGGTGAGCCAGGCGACGAACACGACGCCCCCGCCGCCCAGCACGAGCGCGCGGTCGACGCCGGCGCCGTAGCGCGCGTCGAACGAGATGGGCCGGGCGACCCCGTCGTCGGTCACGCCGGGAACCAGTTGCCGTGCAGACCATCGGGCACGCGCTGCGGGATCGGGACGCGCGCGCGTGGCGAGCCGGGGAACTCGTCGGCGTCCCGCACGTACAGCGCGGAGTGGCCGTCGTCGAGCGAGGTGCCGAACGTGAGGTAGTAGCCGTCGAGCTCCTCGGTGCCGCCGGCGCGCTGGCGCGAACAGGACCTCGCCGATCACTGCGCCGGTGTCGTACGACTCGCACGCGCCGGTCTCGAGGTCGACCCGGCACAACACGTCGTGCTCCCCCGCCGTCGGCGCGGCGCCGGACCCCGCGCCCACGGTGACGTAACGGTGACGACGGCCGACGAGCCGGTCGTCGATCCGCGGGAACTCGCTGATCTCGTCCCGCAGCACGGTGCGTTCGATCGTGCCCGCATCGGGATCGAGCACGGCCTGCGTGTACGCGCCGGTGACCGGTGTGTGCGGATCGACGAACGCGAGCGTGTTGAACCCGGGGAAGTCGACGCAGATCTTGGTGCCGTCCTCGTAGGCGTTGGCCAGGTGCCACACCCAGAACGTGTCATTCGACCCGATCCAACGGGTCGGGCTCACGCCATCGCGCGGCACGATCGCGACGCGCATGCCGAGCTCGGGCTTCCACTGCAGGAGCGCACCACCGGAGCTCATCACCTCGAGGTCGAACACCGCGGGACCGATCACGAGCACGAGGAAGTGCTCGGTGATGGCGCAGTCGTGCACCATGTAGCCGCAGTCGACCGGCTCGATGGCGATCGGCGGGACCGTGACCTGACCGTCGGCGCCGATCACCGCCCACGTGAGGAACGGCGCCTGCACGTCGTAGCGGAACACGATCATGTCGCGGGTGCGTGCATCGACCTTGGGGTGCGCGCACATGCCGTCAGGCAACTCACCGGCGAAGTCGTAGCGATCGACGGTGTCGAGGTCTGCGCTCACCTCGTAGGGCGGGGTGCCCTCCTCCAGGGCCAGGTACCGGCCGGCGTGCCGGACGATGTTGATGAACGCATCGAGCTTGATCGGCCAGCCGGGGTCGGGATCGGGACGCAGCAGCGACGGGTCGACGAACGCCGGCGTCATGAGCCCACCGAAGATCGCCTTCCCTGCGCGCTCCTCGGCCTCCATCCCGCGCGTGCGCACCCACCCGTTGCGGCAGCGGGCGCGGCCACCCTCCAGCCAGACGCCGTGGAGCATGCCGTCGCCCTCCATCGGGAACGTGTAGCCGCCGAGCGGCGGGAACCTGGGGTTGGGCCCGTTGCGCACGTACCGACCGTTGAGATCGGAGGGAAGATCACCCTCGACCGCGAGCGTCGCCACGGAGATCCAGTTCCATTTCGGGGGGCATCGCCGCGACAGTATTCCGACGCGCGATGTCGAGATCGGGACCCCGGCTCCGACGAAGGATCGACCGGCCACCCCGGCCGGCACGAACCCAGACCCAGGAGTGACGCCATGAAGTACCTGTTGATGATCTACGGCAACGAGGAGCTGTGGGGCTCGTTCCCCCCGGAGGAGTTCGAGCAGGTCGTGATCGACACCAACGCGCTGCAGGCCGAGCTCAGGGCGTCGGGCGAGTTCGTCGGCGCCTACGGCGTCGCCGACCAGGTGTTGGCCAAGACGGTGAAGCTGGTCGACGGTGCACCGGTGGTCACCGACGGCCCCTACCTCGAGGCCAAGGAGTACCTGGGCAGCATCGACATCATCGACGTCGACAGCCTGGAGCGCGCGCTCGAGATCGCCGGGCGGGTGCCGTTCGCCCGGATCGGCGACGTGGAGGTGCGCCCGCTGATGCACGAGGCCCCGGACAACGAGTGAACCGCGCCCCGACGACCGAGGATCTGCTGCGGGAGCTCGCGCCGCAGGTCCTCGGCGCGTTGGTGCGCCGCTACGGGCACTTCGACACCGCCGAGGACTCGGTCCAGGAGGCGCTGGTCGCCGCCGCCGTGCAGTGGCCCGAGCACGGACGACCGGACAACCCGGCGGCATGGCTGTCGACCGTCGCGGTGCGCCGGATGATCGACCAACTCCGCGGCGAGGAATCGCGACGTCGGCGCGAGAGCTCGGTCGGCGCCACGACCGACCGCGATGCCGACCTCGCGGTCGCGCCGGCCGACGACGACACGCTCACGTTGTTGTTCCTCTGTTGCCATCCGGCCCTGTCGTCGTCGTCGCAGCTCGCACTCACCCTGCGGGCGGTCGGGGGTCTGACCAGCGCGGAGATCGCGCGCGCGTTCCTGGTCCCCGAGGCGACGATGGCGCAACGGATCAGCCGGGCCAAGCAGTCGATCAAGGTGGCCGGCGCGAACTTCCGGCTCCCACCCGACGACGAGCGGGCCGAGCGGCTGAGCGTCGTGCTGCACGTGCTGTACCTGATCTTCAACGAGGGCTACACGACGTCGTCCGGAGACGAACTCCAACGCACCGACCTCACCACCGAGGCGATCCGACTCACGCGCGCGCTGCACGAGATGCTCCCCACCGACGGCGAGGTCACCGGCCTCCTCGCGCTCATGCTGCTCACCGACGCGCGCCGAAGTGAACGCACCGGCACGGACGGCGCGCTGGTCCCGCTCGACGAGCAGGACCGAAGGCGGTGGGACCACACGCTCATCGCCGAGGGCGTGACGCTGGTCAGCGATGCGCTCGCGCACGCACCGCTCGGTCCGTACCAGCTGCAGGCAGCGATCGCCGCGGTGCACGACGAGGCGCGGTCGTCCGAGGCCACCGACTGGCGCGAGATCCTCGCGCTCTACGAGCTGCTCGATCGCGTCGCACCCAACCCGATGGCGACGTTGAACCGCGTGGTCGCGGTCGCCGAGGTCCACGGACCAGACGCCGCGCTCGAACTGCTGGCATCGCTCGACGACGACGACCGCATCGCCGCGCACCATCGCACCTACGCGGTGCGCGCGCACCTGCTCGAACGGTCGGGCGACACCGACGGCGCGCGGGTCGCGTACCGCGAAGCCGCGCGGCGGACGACGAGTCGGCCCGAACAGCGCCACCTCGAGGGTCGCGCCGTCCGGCTCAGCTGAACCGGATCACTCCCACTGCGCGAGCTCGATCACCACGTTGGCCGGCCCGACGAGGAACACGAGCTTGCGGTCGTGGAAGTCCATCGCCTGGTTGCGGGTCGGGAAACCGGCGGCGTCGAACGCCGCGACGGTGGCATCGAGATCCTCCACCCGGAAGCACACGTGGTTGAACCCGGTGCCGGCGAGGTCGCCGGAATTGCGGTCGACGAGCTTCTTCGGCTTGTGGAAGTGCAGGAGCTGCACCTCCTGGTGTGGTTCGGCGCCGGGGATCGACAACGTCACGTGGTCGGCCTCCATCCCCGCGATGCCCATGTACGCGTCCATGGTCGCGCCGGAGATCTGCACCGACTTCGTGACCTCGAACCCGAGCACGCCGAAGAAGCGCACGGCCTCGTCGACGTCGAAGACCGCGATCGTCGCGTGGTCGAAGGTCGCTTCCATGGGCGCGGCTCCCGTCGTTGCTCAGGCGCGCTGGTCGAGTTGCACGTAGTTCCCCTCGGGATCCCGGAGGAACGCGCTGCGCACCAGGCCACCGGGCGGCTCGCCGTACATCACCGTGTCGGTGCCGGGGCCCTCGCCGCCCATCACCACGGTGAGGTTCGCGGCGCGCACGCGCTCGAGGTAGGCGTCGAGGTCGTCGACCCAGAACGCGAAGTGGTGGCAGCCCATCTGGAAGAGCTCGGCGGGCTGGCCCTTGATCTCGTTGGTGATCTGCTGGTCGAGCACGATGAAGCTCGCGTGCGGACCGTCGACCCAGCGGAGGTAGACGGCTCGACGTTGCGCCGGCGGCTGGCCCGGCCCCTGCGGGAACTCCTCGATCTTGTCGGCGGTGACGCGCAGGCCGAGGACGTCTCGGTAGAACCCGAGTGCGACCTCCATGTCCCGCACGCCGACCGCGATGTGCGACACCGCTTCGATGGTCATGCCGCGGACACTACTGCGGTCGCGCGCTCGACCTCCGCGTGGGTACCGGAGGAGCCGCGCCGCGAGCTCGTGCGGACGGCTCAAGGCGGGGAGATGCCCGCCGTCCATCTCGTCGGGCACGATCCCGAGCCGGTCGCGGACGACCCGGCGCAGGAAGTCGGCCGGGAAGAACCGGTCGTCGCGGCAGAGGAGGAAGCGGGTCGGCACGTCGGGCCACGCGGCGAGAGGCCACGGGGCCGCGAACACCGTCCCCGACTGCTCGTGCACGTGCTGCGCCGATTCGCGGGCGACCTCCGGCGGCACGTCGTGCAGGAAGATCTCGACCGGATCCTCGGACGCTTCGGGCCCGCGTGCCTCGTCGTGCCCGGTGTTCACCCACCACTCGCCGCCCGACTCCCCCGGTCGCGGGACCATTGCGGCGACCAGGACCAACAGGTCGACCGGCACCCGGTCGCACACCGAGTGGTGCGATGAGTCCGGACAGGGACTGCGCAACGAGCACGAGTCCGCGGCGATCGCCGATGGCGTCGACCGCGGACATCGATGTACTCCGCGAGTCCCGCCGTGTCATCGGCGACGGGGAGGTCGACGGCCACGACGTCGTGACCCGTCGCCACCAGGTCGGGCGCGACCAGGTGCCAGTACCACGAGTCCGATCCCGCCCCGTGGAGCAGGACGAACGTCGCCATCAGCCGATGCACCAGCTTGAACACGGCGCCGGTGGGGTCGGCCGCGGTGGCGAGCCGTCCGTAGGGCGTGTCCTCCGCGCCCATCAGCACCTCGCCACCGAGCGCCACGACCTCGGAGAGCGCGTGATCGGCGTCGGCGACGCGGAAGTAGACCGACCAACCCGCGGGCACACCCTCGGGGAGGAACCCGCTCGCGTCCATCACCCCGGCGAGCTGCTCGTCACCGACGTCGAGGGTCGTGTAGCGGAACTCGGGCGTGTCGCTCGCGACCTGCGTGCGTCCAGCCGAACACGTCGCGGTAGAAGGTCGATCGACGCGTCGTAGTCACGGGTGTGCAGCTCGAACCACGCCGGCGTCCCGGGTTCGTCGTAGATGCCGAAGCCGCGGTGCAGACCCGGTTGCCACATGCCGATCACCGCGCCGCCGACGTCGACGACGACCGCCATGCGCCCGAGCTCCATGACGTCCATCGCCGGCACCATCACCTGCCCGCCGTGCTCGACTGCACGCGGCGACCGTCGCCTCGGCGTCGTCGGTGGCGAGGTAGACCGACCACAGGTCGGGGACGCCGGCGGTGCCGTCGTTGCGCATGCACCCGGCGACGTGGATCCCGTCGGACAGGAAGTTCACGTACCCGCCGTACTCCTCACCGGGATCCTCGACCGTCCAGCCGAACAGCCGACCGTAGAAGTCGCGGCTGCGGTCGGGATCGGTGGTCAGCAGGTCGACCCAGCACGGGGCGCCGATGGGGGCGTCGTCACGTTTCGGCACGGTGGCTCCTTCGTCGGGTCCCCGGGGGTCCGGGAACGCTCACCCGGTACGACCGCGGCGGCGCCGCCGAACTCATCGGTGCGCGTCAGCCGGCCGGTTCGAGGATGACGACCGGGATCGTGCGGTCGGTCTTGTCCTCGTAGTCGCCGAAGCTCGGGTAGTCCTGCTTGTTCCACTCCCAGAGCGGTCGCGCTCGTCGCGCTCGGCGACGCGCGCCGCACGGCCGCGTGTCCGGTACCGAGCTCGACGGTGGCGTCGGGGTTGGCGACGAGGTTGTGGTACCAGGCCGGGTTGACTCGGAGCGCCGGCGAACGACGCGAAGATCACCAGGTCGTCGCCCTCGCTCGCGGTAGAGCAACGGCGACTCGCGCTCCTCGCCGCTCTTCGCGCCGGTCGTGTGCAGGATCAGCAACGGGGCGTCCCCATGCCCTCGACCTTGCCGCCGTTGGCGCGGAACTCCTCGATGACCTTCGTGTTCCAGTCGCTCGCCATGCTCGTCACAACTCCTTCGCGGCGGGCTTTCACCCTACGCGGTCCGCTTCGCGTCACTCGCGAGGTCCCACAGCCACCGGTAATACTCCGTGCGATCGGGATCAGGTGCGATGCCGTACGCCGCGAGCAGTCGGTCCTCGTACCCCGGTCCCGTAGTTCCAGACCGTGCTCCACGTCGCTACCGCGAGATCGGCCCACCGGTCGGCCACGCCCACGCGGCCGAGGTCGACATGGCCCATCCAGTGCCCGTCGTCGTCGAGCAACGTGTTGGGCGCGCAGGCATCGCCGTGGCACACCACGAGCCGATCGAGCGGCGGGGCGTCCTCCGCGCTCGCACCGCGATCGGCGACCGACCACGACCAGGGACAGATGTCGACGGGTAGCGCGTCGTGGAGCGCGCGCAGGCCTTCGCCAATGGCGGTGACCGCGGTCGACGGATCGGCGATCCACCGCGGCGACACCGCGCTCGTACCGTGGAGCGCCGCCGTGACCAACCACGAACCGTCGTCGTCCTGACCGAGCGCGACCACGTCGGGCACGACCACGTGGCGGCGCGCCCACGTGAGCCGTTCGACCTCGCCGGCGAGATCGGGACCGTCCACCGGCGACCATTTCACGAAGGCATCGTCGCCCACCGCGAACGTGGTGCCGCCGCGCTCGTTGCACCAGACCGGGGTGACCGTCCGACCCTCGGCGAGGTCGCGCACCGCCTCCGGGATCCGCACCTCGCCATCGGGCGGTCCCGCGAGATGCCGTCCCGGATCAGGCATCGCCGTGCGTCATGCAGGCGGGCCCTCCGCGGCGCGCTTGATACCGGCCAACGTCTCGGGGATGCCGGTCTTCGCCTTCTCGTAGCGATCGGCGATCTGCGCGTCGGCGTCGTCGCCGAACCACTCTCCGAACTGCGCCTGGCCACCGGGCAGGAACTCCCACGACTCGGTGACCTCGGTGCCCCCGTCGACCGGGGTGAACGTGTAGCCCCACCGCGCGATGGTGCCGTTGACCACGAACGCGAACTCGCGACCGGGATCGGCGGCGACCACCTCGGACCGGGTCTCCCACGTGCGCTCCGGCAGCTCGTTGCGCCCGCCGAACCACGCGCCGACGCGCGGTCCTGCGCCTTCCTCCCACCAGCACGCCTTGCAGATCGGGCTCCAGTCCCCCATGCTCGTGATGTCGGAGACCAGGGCGTACAGATCCTCGGGCGAGCGCGCGACGATGATCGAGTCCGAATGTGTGAGCGAGTCCATGCCCACAGCATGCCCGAACCAGACCGGAGACGGCCATGGCCACGAAGTACGCCACCGCCCGCACGGTGGACCGCGACGAGCTCGTCGAGTTCCTGCGACCGCGCCACCGAGGCCTGCTCGCGACGACCCGGCGCGACGGACGGCCGCAGCTGTCGCCGGTCTCGTGCGGCATCGACCCCGACGGTCGCATCGTGATCGCCACGTACCCGCAACGGGCCAAGAGCGTCAACGCCAAGGCCGACGACCGCGTGTCGATCTGCGTGCAGGGCGCCGACTGGAGCGACGAGTACGTGCAGGTCGACGGGCGCGCCGAGGTGCTCGACATGCCCGAGGCCCTCGACGGCCTGGTCGAGTACTTCCGCAGCATCTCCGGTGAGCACCCCGACTGGGACGAGTACCGCGACGCGATGCGCCGTCAGGACAAGTCGCTGCTGCGCATCACCATCGAGCGGTGGGGACCGATCGCGACCGGCGGCTTCCCGCCCGAGCTCGCCGACGACGACGACTAGGCCGGCGGCGCGGGGCGCGCACCAGCTCGACCTCGAAGCCGTCCTGGTCCTCCAGGTACACGACGTCGGCGCCGCCGGCGATCGAGTGCAGATCCGTCGGTCGGCAGCGCCGACCAGCCGAAGTCCGCCGCGCCCTCGACGATCTCAGCGAGCGTCACCTCGCTCTCGACCCGGAACGCGAGGTGGTTGAGGCCGGGACGGAACCGGCTGTAGAGCATCCCCGGCACCATGTCGGGCGACTCCTCGAGCGCCACGCTGAAGCCGTCGGCGTGGCGGAACAACGCGCACGTTGTCGACCGCGCCGTCGCGGTCGCGCTGATAGCCGAGACAGCCGAGCAACCAGCTCCACGATCGCTCGGCACGCGCCGAGGTCGGGAACCCACAGGTCAGGTGGTGCAGCATCGTCCGACGATAAGCGACGGGAGCCGAACGGCCCGGACAGCGACGCGGTCGCGATGAGTTCACCTGTCGTTTCCGATCGAAACGGAGTAGGCACGAGCGCAGGACAGCGTCCGACGACCGAAGGAGCACGCCATGGGAAGGCCTGTCGTCCACTTCGAGGTGATGGCCAACGACGCGACCGCGATCCGGTCGTTCTACGCCGACCTCTTCGACTGGAAGATCGACGCGAACAACCCGCATGAACTACGGGATGGTCTCGCCCGACGACAACGCCCCGGGTGGCGCCGAGACCAGCGGCATCGGCGGCGGCATCGGCCAGATGCCCGACGGCCACGGGCCCCGGCTACGCGACGTTCTACGTCGACGTGGACGACGTCGAGGCCGCGCTGAGCCAAGGCCGAGCAGCTCGGCGGCAGCCGGATCATGGGGCCCGAGAACGTGATGGAGGGCCTCACCATCGGCCTCTTCACCGACCCCGAGGGTCACGTCGTCGGTGTCGCCGCCTCCGGCTGACCGGAACGCTTGACATGTGACTGATTGGTCACCTATCCTGGCCGGGTGGACGAGGTGTTCAAGGCGCTGGCCGACCCGACCCGGAGGAGCCTGCTCGACGAGCTCTTCCGGGCCGACGGCCAGACGCTGACCGAGCTCGAGGCGCGGCTCCCCATGACGCGCTTCGGGGTCATGAAGCACCTCAAGCAGCTGGAGGAGGCCGGCCTCGTCGTCACCAAGCGGCGCGGCCGGGAGAAGCTCCACTTCTTGAACCCCGTCCCGATCCGGCTCGTCCACGACCGGTGGGTGAGCAAGTACGCCGAACCCTGGGCCGCCGGGCTCAGCGGGCTCAAGCAGGAACTGGAGCGTCAGATGGAGAAGGTGTTCGAGATCTACATCAAGACCACGCCCGAGCGACTCTGGGAGGCGATCACCGACCCGCAGATCCGGGCCAAGTACAACTTCGGCTCCGGCGCGTACTCCGACTGGGAGCCGGGCTCGCGCATCGACATGCGGGCCGAGAACTTCGACGGCCTGCTCGGCGAGGGCGAGGTGCTCGAGGCCGACCCGCCCCGGCGGCTCGTGCACACGATGCTCGCCCACTTCAGCCCCGAGGCCGAGGCCGAAGGCTCCTCGCGGGTGACCTGGGAGATCGAACCGGTCGGCGACTCCTGCCGCCTCGTGCTCACCCACGACCAGATGCGTGACGGCGCCAACGAGCAGCTCTACGGCGGCTGGCCCATGGTCCTCTCGGGGCTGAAGACCTGGCTCGAGAGCGGCGAGCTCCTCACCACGCCCGGGTCGCTGATGTACACCTGACCGGTACGGTGGCGCGATGACGGACGGCGACACGGGCGCGCACTACGCGAAGCCGGGTTGGTTCACCCAACACGTGTTCAACCCACTGATCGCGATCCCACCCGCGCCGGTATCAGCGTGTGGGGATCGCGCGAGCTGCCGGGTGCGCGGTCGGAAGAGCGGCGAGTGGCGGACCACGCCGGTGAACCTGCTCACCATCGAGACGCAGCAATACCTCGTCGCACCGCGCGGTGAGACGCAGTGGGTGCGCAACCTGCGGGTCGCGGGCACCGGCGAGTTCCGCGTCGGCCGTCGCACCGAGCGATTCCGTGCCACCGAGATCGCCGACGCCGACAAGATCCCGATCCTGCGCGCCTACCTCAAGCGGTGGAAGGCGGAGGTCGGCGTCTTCTTCGACGGCGTCAGCGCGACGTCCGACGACGCCGAGGTCGCGCGCATCGCGCCGAAGCACCCGGTCTTCCGGATCGAGCCGGTCGCGGGCGAACACCCGTAGCGTCGCGCTCGATGGGGCACAATGGGCGCTCGCCGGCGGGGACCGGCGCCACGGTCGAGAGGGAGCACCGATGAGCACGGAAGTCGCGGTCCCGGACGACGCCGCATCGGCGAGGTTCGAGGCGTCGCTGCACGCCGAGGAAGCCGCCGGAGCGGGACCTCCTCAAGTCGCTGGTGATCTCGATCCTCGTGGCGCTGCCGATCTCGATCGCCATCTTCCTGTTCATGACCGCGATCGCGATCAGCGACAAGACCGAGTGGTACGTGTGGATCAGCCTGGGCGTCGGCCTCGGCGTGATCGGCGCGCTCCTGCTCGGCGCGCTCGCCGGCGCGACCCTCAACGCCCACAAGCTCGACGAGGTCGACCACGACCGCGACACCTACGGCGCCTGAGCGACGCTCCGCGTTTCAGTCCGCGGTGCTGACCACCCGGGCGTGGACGACCGACTCGCCCGCCACGAGCTCGGCGCACTCGTAGCCGTCGGGGACGTCGCCGAGGGAGTCGAAGAACCGCTCGCCGCCGCCGAGCAACACGGGCACGATGGCGACGTGCAACTCGTCGACCAGGCCGGCGCGCAGGTACTCCTGGATCGTCGCCGCGCCCCCACCGAGGCGGACGTCGGCACCGTCGGCGGCTGCGAGGGCCTGGTCCAACGCGGACTCGATGCCGTCGGTGACGAAGTGGAACGTCGTGCCACCCTGCATCTCGATCGACGGGCGTGCGTGGTGCGTGAGCACGAAGACGGGGTGGTGGTAGGGCGGGTCGTCGCCCCACCAGCCGTGCCAGTCATCGCCCCAGGGCCCGCTCCCCCACGACCCGCGCACCGGACCGAACATGTTGCGGCCCATCACAGTGGCGCCGATGCCGGCGAATCCCGCGGCCACGGCGGCGTCGTCGACACCGGTCGTGCCGCCCTCCTCGCCGAGGATCCCGCGACCGGTGCGGGTCTCGAAGATCCACTCGTGCAGCCGGGGCCCGCCGACCCCGAGCGGGTGCTCGAGGTCCTGGTCGGGTCCGGCGACGTACCCGTCGAGGGACATCGCCATGGCGTGGACGCGGAGCTTCGGCATCGCTCAGCCCGCCGTTGTCCGGTAGGTGTTGAGCATCACACCGTTGCCGTACGCCTGCGTGTCGGCGAGCTCGAGCGCCACCTTCCCGCGGTCGTCGGGGAAGCAGCGCACGCCGCCGCCGATCATCACGGGGAACACCATGAGCCGGAGCTCGTCGACGAGACCGTGCTCGAACAGCCCCTTCACCAGGCTCGCGCTGCCCACCACCATGATGGGGCCGCCATCACGCGCCTTGAGCTCGGCGACCTGCGCGGGCCAGTCGCCGCTCAGCACCGTCGTGTTGTTCCACGTCGGCGACTCGAGCGTCGACGACACGACGTACTTCGGCATCCCGTTCATCTGGTCGGCAAACTCGCCCTCGCGCTGCGGCCACGCGCCCGCGAACATCTCGTAGGTGGTGCGGCCGATGAGCAGCGACTCGGCCTCGTGCACCTCGGCCAGCTTGTACGCCATGTTCTCCGGAGCGTGGTAGGCGATCGTCCACCCCGACTGCGGATGGGTGGGCTCCCCGCCCGGTGCCTCCACGACGCCGTCGAGGGAGACGAACTCGCTCACGAACAGGATGCTCACGGTCACTCCTCGGTTGCCGTGTCCCCGTACCGACCGTCGGGCCGACGCGAACTCATCGCGCCGACCCGGCGTTTCCCGTCGGTCAGCGGATCACAGCGTGGCGAGGTAGGCCGCGAAGCGGTCGAGCGAGCTGTTGAACCCGGCCTCGGCCTCGGGGGTGGCGAACTGCTCGGGGAGGTCGGTCTGGTGGATGTGCACCTCGGTGCGACCGTCGCCGAGGTCGGTGAACGTGCTGGTGCAGGTGATGCCGAAGTCGGGCTCGTGCCACACCAGCTTCTCGGGCTCGACCACCTCGACGAACACGCCGCGCCCGGGGAACTCCTCGCCGGTCTCGTCGTTCACCATCGTCGATTCGAACCGGCCACCGGCGCGGGGCTCGATCACGATGCTCTCGAGCGGCGTGCTCATACCGGCCGGCCCCCAGAAGTGGGTGAGGTGCTCGGGAGTGATCATGCACTGGAAGACGAGCTCGCGCGGGGCGTCGAACACGCGGCTGATCTTCAGCTCGCGGGTCTGGGTGATGTCGGTGGCGTCGGTCATGGCTCGTTCCCTTCGGTGGTGGACGGCTTCGGGGTCTGGAGGTCGCGCAGGTGCTGTTCGAGCCGGTCGAACCGCTCGGTCCACACCTGACGGTTGTGGTCGATCCAGTCGACCGCGCCGTCGAGCGCTTCGGGCTCGAGGTGGCACGGGCGGAACTGCGCCCGCCGGCCGCGGGAGATGAGCCCGCTGCGCTCGAGCACCTTCAGGTGCTTCGAGATGGCCGGGAGGCTGAGGTCGAACGGCGCGGCGAGCTCGTTCACGGTGGCGTCGCCGGTGGCGAGCCGGGCGAGGATCGCCCGGCGGGTCGGGTCGGCGAGCGCGGAGAACGTGGCGTCGAGGTCGTCATCGGTCAGCCGCTCCGCGTACCTGCACGCCGTGTACTTTGCCAGAGAGTTAATTAACTGTCAAGCGAAATACATCAGCCGGGAGCAGCGACCGGCCCGACCTCGACCATGAGGATGGCGACGTCGTCCTCGCGCAGGCTCAGTTCGTCCGACAGGAACTCGGCGCACTGCTGCGGCGCGAGGTCGCGGCAGTCGTCGATCGACCGCTCGAGGCGCACGATCCCGAGGGTGAGGGACTCCCCCCGCCGCTCGACGAGACCGTCGGTGTAGAGCACCAGGCGGTCGCCCGGTTCCAGGTCGACGTCGGCGGTCGCGTAGACCGCGTCGAGTGACATGCCGATCGGCGGACCCGGCGGTGTCTCCGGGACCAATCGCGCGCCGTCCGGCGTGCGGATGAGCGGCGGGAAGTGCCCGGCCAACGCGTACGAGAGGCGGAGCGCTTCGAGGTCGAGCAGCGCGACACAGCAGGTCGTCATGGGCGCGGTGTCCGCGTGGAGCGTGAGCACGATCTGGTTCACCGGCGCAGGATCACGTCGGGTTGCGCGTGCTCGAACGCGACGGTCCGCAGCACATTGCGGATCTGCACCATGTAGGACGCCGCGTCCATCCCGTGGCCGGCGACGTCGGCGATCACGAGCGCGAGGTGGGTGTCGTCGAGCAGGAACGCGTCGTACCAGTCGCCCCCGATCGGCTGCTCCTGGGCGGCCTGGTAGTGCGCGCCGATCGTGACCCGATCGATGATCGGCAACACCTCGGGAAGCGCGGCAGCGCTGGAGCAGATCGACCGCGGTGCGCTCACGTTCCGCGACGCGCTCCGCTTCGCGCAGCCCTTCCTCGGCGCTGCACGATGTCGCTGACGTCGCGCGACGCGGCGATGTAGCCGTCGCCGAGCTTCACGACCCGCAGATCCCAGAACCCGGAGATCGGGGTGCCGTCGGCCAGCTCGTCTTCGTACGGGATGCGTTCGCCGATGAACGGCACCCCGGTCTCGACGACGTCGTGGAACCGGGTCCACATCTCCGAGGTCCGCCACGCCGGGTAGAGCTCACACAGGCGCCGCCCGACCAGCTCGTCGGCCGCGCGACCACCACCGTCGAGGCTGGCCCGGTTCACGAACTCGAGCTCGTAGTCGACGATGGCGCCGTCGTCGTCGCGCACCGTGCGGCCGATGGCGACGTTGTCGATCATGGCGTCGAGCGCGGAGCGGAAGAGGTCCTGGGCGCGTCGGAACAGGTCGGACTCCTCGGAGACCTGCGCGACGCGGCGGCGTGTGCCGCGCGCGCGTCGGTGATGTCGGTACCGGTGGCCACGAGGTACTGGACCGGACCGTCGTGCTCGTCGTCGACCAACGGCGACAGCGCGAGATCGACCGTGCGTCGCGTCCCGTCGCCCAAGTAGTACTCGCTCTCGGTGCGGAACGGTGCGCCCGACGCGAGCGTCGTGCTCACACCATCCTCGGATGCGGTCGGCGAGCGCGGGGTCGCGGTTCCACCAGCCGCATTCCCAGAACGGCGTACCGATCACCTCCGCACGGTCGAGTCCGCAACCCTCGATCGACAGCGCGTTGCCGTCGAGCACACGCCCGTCGGCGTCGAGGATGCCGGAGAACATGAGCGGCGTCTCGTAGAGCGCGCGGAACCAGCGGGCGGCGATCCCGGGCCGCACCGGTGTACTCGACTCGAGCGTGCGCTCGACGGGCTGCGGCTGACTCACCGTCGTTCGGCCAGCCCCCGCACGAACGCGGCCTGGCCGGCGTGCTCGAGGTCGTCGGCCACCACGCTCACGAGGCGGACCGCGAGCGTCACCGGGGGGTCCCATCGCTCGTCGACGATCCGGTCGAGGTCGCCGGCCTCGAGACCGCCGACGAACCGCAGGGTCCCGTCGTGCACCGCGTCGTGGTACCCGAGGAGCAGTTCCGCCGACGCAGTCACCGCCGCCACCTCGTCGCTGCTCTGCCCGTACCCGGTGGCCGACACGTCGAACGGCAGCGCGAAGCGCTCGTGCCACCCGTCGGCGGTCCAGAGCTGCTCGGTCCCGGCCACGCCGGCGACGTGGTCGTCCTGGATGCGGGTGAGATGCCATACCAGCCAGGCGATCGAGTTGGCGTCGGGGTCGCCTCGGTACGTGAGCACGGCGTCGGAACAGCCCTCCACCGCGCCGTGCGTCGCCTCCCGGATCCGTCCGAAGCAGTCGGTGAGCACGTCGCGGAAGTCCATCTCCCCCGGTCTAGCCGACGTCTGCCACCGCCGCCGCGAAGAGCGCTCGGGCCGACCATCGCATGACCTCGACGGCCTCGTCGCTCGAGAGTCCGGCGACGTCGAGGAGCCAGGTGCGTGCCTCGATCCCCGTCGCGCTGCGGATCGCCAGCACCAGCCGTCGCAACTGCGCGTCAGGCATCTGCTCGCGCAGCGGTTCGAGTGCGTCCTCGATCCAACCGATCGCGCGGCCCTGCCGGAGCAGCCCGGGAGCCGCCGGCTCCGGCCCGTGCTCCAATGAGAGCCGGAGCATCGTGCGTTGCTGCGCATCGGTGTCGGCGATCAGACGAGTGAACGCGGCGATGACCAGGTCGAGTCGCTCGGCGGCGTCGCTCGGCGCATCCGCGGGCAGGAGCGATGCGGCATCGGTCTCGGGATGAGCGGCAACGAGCAGGTCGCGCTCGACTCGGGAAGTACCGGTACGCGGTGGCGCGCGAGATGCCCGCCGCCTCGGCGGCGACCTCGACGGTCGGGGTGGATCCCTGCGTGACGAGATCCCGGGCCGCGGCGATCAGCGCCGCCCGCGTGCGCTGCTTCTGGCCGATGCGCCCCTGTTCGACGTATCCCGTTGACATGGACTTCATGATACCCTAATCTCATCATCAGACGTAGATCTCATATCGCGTCCGACGGAGTCCGAGGGAGATCCATGACTGTTCGCCTGCCCATCGTCCGGGCCGAGGGTGAGGGTGAACGGCGGTGGTTCTCCGGTGGCGGCGTCCACGTCTGGAAGGCGACCACTGCCGAGACGGACGGCGCGTTCTTCCTGTTCGAGGACCAGTTGACCGAAGGGAAGTCGACGCCCCTGCACTGCCATCCCGACGCCGACGAGACGATCTACGTCATCGACGGCGAGGTCGTCCTCTCGGTCGACGGCGTCGAGCACACGGTCGGGCGGGGCGCCGTGACCGTGGCGCCCCGCGGCACTCCGCACGCCTTCCGCGTCGTCTCGGACGAGGCCCGGCTGCTCACGCTCCACACGCCGGGGACGGCGGAGTCCTTCTTCCGCGACGCGAGCGACTCGATCGCCGACACCGAAGACTCCGGCGCCATCGACATCCCGCGGGTGCAGGCCGCCGCGCAGCGCAACGGCGGCACCCAGATCCTCGGCCCGCCGCCCTTCGCTCAGCGCTGACTGCCTTCGGTCACCCCGAGCCGGCCAGGCGGGCGGCGCGGAGGGTCAGGAACTCCCGCTCGCGCAGGTTCGTCGTGCGGGCGGCAGCGGCCCGGAACTCGGCGATGGCGGCGTCGCGCTCCCCCGCCTGGTCGTGCACCGCCGCGATCGCGGCCTGGGCCTGGTACTCCCCCATCCGGCCCTGGCGCAGCGCCGCGGTGATCAGCGCGACGCCTTCAGTGATAGCGGCGCGGTCCCAGCGCGACCGGTCCTGGTCGGCGAGGGGCACGAGCTCACCGCTCGGACCGGTGCGCGCGGGCGCGACCGCGCGTCGGTGAGCAGCATGAGCGCGAGCAACCCGGTCACCTCGGGGTCGTCGGGCAACGAGCCGCGTGCACCTCGCGGGCGAGACGGATGGCGTCGTCCGCGAGGTCGGTGCGCGCCAGGTCGGGGCCGTCGTGGCTCACGTAGCCCTCGTTGAACAACAGGTAGAGCACGTGCAGCACTGAGCGCAGGCGTTCGGTGCGCTCCTCGGGCGACGGGTACCCGAACGGCACCTCGGACGCGACGATGCGCGCCTTGGCGCGGCTGATGCGCTGCCCCATCGTCGCCTCCGGCACGAGGAACGCGGCCGCGATCTCCCGCGTCGTCAAACCGCCGACGGCGCGGAGCGTCAACGGGATGGCAGACCCGGGCGCCAACAACGGATGGCAGCACATGAAAGAGGAGCAGCAGCGTGTCGTCGTCGTGCTCCACCGACACCGGCGGCGTCAACGACCACGCCACCACCTGCTCCTCGCGGCGGCGACGCGCGTCGTCACGGCGGAACTGCTCGATCAGCCGGCGCGACGCGACCCGCACCACCCACGCGAGCGGATCGTCGGGGGTGTGGGACACGTCAGTCCACTGCGCGAGCGCGGCGAGCAGCGCCTCCTGCACCGCGTCCTCGGCGTCGGCGAAGTTCCCGAAGCGCCGGACCACGGTCAGCTCCTGGTTGAGCCCGTGCTGGAACTCGATGTGGGCCTGCACGTCGGCGGCGGACCATTCGGTCATCGGGGGGAAGTCCGACTCCGTCTCGCCGTACTTCTGCAACAGCATGAAACGCATCTCGTGATCGTCCTGGTGTCGTGGACCGGGCCCCGGTGGCGCCATCACCCCGAGGTCGAAGCTGCGCTCAGCTCTCCGACGTACTTTCGAGACGATTCCGGATTGCGATCTTGTCGGGCTTGCCCGATCCGAGCCACGGCACGTCGGCCTCGTCCCAGATCTCGATGCGTGTGGGCACCTTGTACCCGGAGATCTGCTCCCGGGATCGTGCCGTGACCTCGGCCGGGTCGATGCTCCGGCCCTGCGCGGCGACCAGCACCGCGGTGACCTCCTCGCCCAGCTCGGGGTGCGCCATCCCGAGCACGAACGCGTAGAGCACCTCGTCGAAGTGCTCCTCGAGGAAGAGCTCGACCTCGCGGGGCGCGACGTTCGCGCCGCGCGACTTCACCATCTCGGTGAAGCGCCCGACGAAGTACGGCCGCCCGTCGTGCAGGAACACGCGGTCGCCGGTGTGCAGCCACCCGTCGGCGTCGAACACGTCGGCCTGCTCCTGCTTGTAGTACCCGTGCATCAACCCGTAGCCGCGGACGAGCAGCTCGCCCTCTTCGCCGTCCGGGACGTCGGCTCCCGTCGCGGGGTCGACGACGCGGTGGTCGACCGACGCGATGTTGCCGACGGTCTCGCTCATGCCACGATGCGCGGGGATCCCCGGCACCGGGCTCGCGACGAGCGCGAGGTCGGCCGGTCCGACGGTGAGCCCGCCGATGTCGGGCAGGTCGCGGTCCGCGAACGACGGGTGGTCGCGCATCGACTGCAAAAGCGTCGGCCAGCCGAGCACATGGGTGGCGCGTTCCGCCTCGATGAGATCGAGCGAGGCGCCCGGTTCGAACCGCTCGATGCACAACACCGTCGCGCCCGACTGCAGTGCGGCTCCGAGGATCAGCGTGCCCCCGATCCAGAAGAACGGGAACACGCAGAAGTACCGATTGGGGCCGTCACCGGGTCCCGACAGCGCCGCGAGCCCGCTCGTCGCCCGCACGACGGTGCCGTGGGTGTGCACGACGCCTTTCGGGTCCGCGCTCGAGCCCGACGTGTAGGTGACCTGCGCGAGGTCGGCCGGGACCACGTCGGCCTCGACCGCGCGCACCAGATCCTCGGTGACGGTGTCGGGCGCGGCGGGCGCGTCGAGGTCGACGGTCGTCGCCCACGACCGGTCGCTGTCGCCGGTGATCCAGATGCGACGCAGGTAGGGCGTCGAAGGGAGGAACAGCCGCGAGCCGTCGGCATCGGCGAGACCGTCGACGCTGGCTTCGAGCATGTCGGGCATCTCGTGCCCGAGCACCGACGGTGCCGTGATCAGGGTGTCGATGTCGCCGATGCGCAGGACCTTGCGGATCTCGGCCGGGCGGTAGGTCGTCGCCAGCGGCATCACGAGCGCGCCGATGCGGCTGGCCGCCAGCCAGGCGATCACCCACTCCTGGCCATAGGTGAAGAACAGACCGACGCGCGTGCCCTTCCCGATGCCGTCGGCGAGCATGCGCGCCGCGACGCGCCGTGACGCGGCGTCGACCTCGGCGTAGGTCATGCGCCGGTCCGGGGTCACGATGAAGTCGCGGTCACCCCACTCGTCGACCGCGTGCTGCAGCATCCCGGGGATCGTCGGCGGGAACGGGATCGTCGGCAGGTCCACGAGGCAGTCTCGCTCAACCGTCGGCGGCGATGCGGGCCGCGAGCGCCTCAGCCTCGACGTTCAGCCGGCGAACCAGCCCGGGCACGATCTTCCTCTCCGCGGTGCCACCGACCAGCGGGATCCGGATGCGGAAGTCACCCTGGATGGCACGGTGCGCGCCGGTGGCGGTCGGCGTGATCGCGACCGTCGCGGCGCCGTTGACGCGGCCGGCGTCCTCGTCGGCCGAGAACGCCAGCTCGCCGGCGCCGCTGGTGACGTCGAGGCGGAGCTCCTGCACCCAGGTGAGCTGGCGGTTGCCGACGATGCGCTTGGCGAAGGAGTCGATCTGACCGACGTACTGGTAGCGCAGGCGCAGCAGCCGGCGCGGGCCGTCGACCTCGTGGGCGACCACCGTGGGCGCGCTCAAATCGGGCAGGTCGAGCTGTGCCTGGAAATCGGGATCGCTCATCAGCTCGCCGACGCGCTGAAGGGGCGCGGCGAAATCGTTGCCGACCTCGAAGTGCACGGGCGGAGTCTGTCAGGTGGCGGCGTGCACCATCGGTGCCACCGGGCTGCGCTGGAACACCGTCGGCATCCGCCGGGTGAGCGCGCTCGGACCCGCGAACTCGAGCCGACCGTCGCGCATGGCGTCGCGGATCGGGACCCGGCCCAGCCAGACCTCGTACAGCGAGCGGACGTCGGAAGTGACGACGACGTCGACCTCGAAACCGGGGTCGCTGTCGCACACCGACGGCACGCCCGCTTCGATCACGATCCAGAACGTCTGCCGATCGTCGGTGAAGCGGATCTGCAGCACGTGGCGTCGACCCGGGAAGTCCGACGTGTCGAGGCGGGTGTGCATCCACCACACGAGGAGCGCGGCGTCGAGCTCGTCGGGGTCGGGCTCGCCGAAGGTCCAGCGCGCGCCCCACTCGCCGAGGCCGAACACGATCGGCTCGAGCTCGCGACCCGACGGCGTCAGCAGGTACTCGCCGTGGAGGCGTTCGACGAGGCCGGCGCGCTCGAACTGCCGGAGCCGCTTCGTCAGCAGGCTGCGCGACAGGCCGGGCAGACCACGCGCGAGATCGTTGAAGCGCGTGGTACCGACGAGCATGTCGCGCAGGATCAACAGCGACCAACGCTCGCCGAGCACGTCGAGCGCGCGGGAGATCGGGCAGTACTGCCCGTATCCGGTGCCACCTTTCGCCATGCACGAAACTGTATCGGCGCACACCGATTGCATGTGGCTCCCGGGTCGGAGAGGATCTCCGGTCATGGCACTCGGGGTCGACGGCATGCGCGCGCGTCGTGTCGTCCTCAAGTCGGTGCTGCTCACGGTCGGAACGCTCGGATTCGTCGTGTGCCTCACGCTCGTCTACGAGTCCATGCGTTCGGTGATGGACATCGGCGGATCGTGCGCGTCGGGCGGGCCGTACACGATCAGTCGGCCGTGTCCCGAGGGTGTGGCGTGGATCATGCCGGTGGCGATCTTCGGCATGTTGTTCTTCACCGCGATCAGCCTGCTCGCGTCGTTCTCGGAGGGCGGGCCGCGGCCGTACGTGTTCGCGTGGTCGGCCCTGTTCCTCGCGCTCGGCTGGAACTTCCTCGAGTACGGATTCGACCCTCCGGGCGGGGGCACGTCGGTGAGCTGGCTGGTGTGCGGCTTCGTGTTCGTCGCGATCGGCGGCATCCCGCTGATCGGCCTGTTCTGGAAGACTGCGGCCCGTTGGGCGCTGTGGGGACCGGTCGAGGAACCGCTCCGGCCCGCGCCGCGCACCCTCACGCCCGCCGCGGCGGGTGGGCTCGTGTTCCCGCCGGCTCCCGTCGTCGCCACCTCGCCGACGTTCCGGCTTGCGCTGCCACCGACCGAACCGGACCAGGAGCCCGAGCCCGACGTGGTCGATCGCCTGGAACGGCTGGCCGAACTGCGCGAGAAGGGGCTGATCGACGAGGAGGAGTACGAACAGGTGAAGGACAAGATCCTGCGCGACGAGGTGGGCCCGTGACCTCGACGCTGCGCATCGTGTTGCTGGCCCTGCAGGTGGTGGCGATCGCGGTCGGCATCTGGCTGGGTGTGGTCATCTGGAACGCCGCTTCGTAGCTGCGTGCTAGACGTGGAGCCATGCGCTTCGGACTCGACATGGCCCAACAACGCGTCCCCTGGTCGGAGGTGGCGGCCCGCGCCCGCTTCATCGACGAGCTCGGCTTCGACGGGCTGTGGGGCTTCGACCACTTCCAGCCCATGTACGGCGAAGGTCCGGGTGAGTGCTTCGAGGGCAACACCACGCTGGCGGCGCTGAGCGGCATCACCGAACGCGCCCGGCTCGGCCTGCTGGTCACCGGCATGACCTACCGGCACCCGTCGGTGTTCGCGGCCGAGGCGATCACCATCGACCACGCGTCGGGTGGCCGCCTCGAGCTGTCGTACGGCGCGGCGTGGTTCGAGGAGGAGCACCGCGAGCTCGGGATCCCGTTCCCGGCGCTCAAGGAGCGCGTCGACGCGTTCGAGGAGGCGGTGCAGATCGTGCGCGGTCTGCTCACCACCGACGACTTCACCTTCGAGGGGCAGCACTACTCGGTCGAGCACGCGACGCTGCGGCCGCGTCCGGTGCAGCAGCCGCACCCCCCGATCTGGATCGGGGCGTCGGGCGAGAAGCGGATGATGCCGATCGCAGCCCGCTACGCCGACACGTGGCACTGCTTCGGCCCCGTCAAGCACCTCGAGCCGAAGTCGCAACGACTCAGCGCGATGGCGGAAGACGCCGGTCGCGACCCGGGTGACATCCTGCGCGCCGCGTCGCTGTCACTGGAAGACGACGCGGACACGATCGCACAGCGCATCGACGAGTGGCGCGACGCCGGATTCGGCTACCTGATCTGCGGCTGGCCGGCCGAGGGCCGCGGACCGATCGAAGCGTTCGCGCAGCGCCACCTGCACGAGGACGCGGCTTGACGCCGGGTTCGACCCCGACCAGTGTGACGGGATGACCAACGAACCTCTCCGCGCCGAGCGTCTCCGGCAGGTCGAGAAGCACGTCGCCTGTGAGAACAGTCACGACCTCGACGCGGTCATGGAGACGTTCGGCGCCGAGGCCTCGTACCACGACGAGCCCTGGAACGAACACCGCTTCGGTCGTGATGCGGTACGCGACTACTACGCCGACTTGATTGCCGCGGTCCCGGACGTGCGCATCGATCCACACGGTCCGCACGTCGCCGACGACGTGGTGGTGTTGGAATGCACGATCACGGGCACTCACCTCGGCCCGTGGCACGGGTTGCCCGCGACCGGCCGACCGGTCTCGTTTCCCTTGTGCGGCATCTACACCTTCGGCGACGGCGCCGAGATCGCCGGCGAACGGATCTACTACGACCGCGCGACGGTGCTCGAACAGGTGGGCGTGTTCTACAACCCCGAGAGCTCGATCGGGCGGGTGACGACGGCAGTGCTGCACCCCGTCACCATGTCGAAGGTTGCTGCGCGGATGGTGCGAGATCGCAAGTCGAGTTGACGGCGCCGCGCTCGCGCCGCCTCGATCAACACTGGCGGGGAGCGAGGTCGACCGCTTCGCCGCGAGGCACCAGCCGGAAGCGCGACCGCAGCTCGGCGGGCGCGCCGGCGATCTCACGGGCGACCAGCTCGGAGCCCTCGTGGAAGTGCGACCAACCTTCGTAGTGCACCGGCACGACGACGCGCGGTTGCAGCAACTTGCAGAGCTCCACCGCGTCGTCCGCGGTCATGCTGTAGCTCACCGGCCCGGTCACCGGGAACCGCACGTCACCGAGATGGAGCACCGCGACGTCGACGCTGAGCCGGCGCGCGGCCTCGCGCACGCCGTCGTAGAGGACGGTGTCGCCGGAGAACCAGATCGTGCGCCCAAGGGAGCCGTCGACGTCGAGCGCGAACCCGACCACCTCGCCGACGATCGGATGGCTCAGCGGCGGCCCGTGCCGACACGGGGTGGCGGTGACGGTGATCGACGGCCGCCCCGGCGCGTCGACCACGGTGCGGTCCCACGCGGCGATCCCGCGCACGTCACCACCAAGTCGTCGCGCCGCCGGTCGCGTCGACACGACCGCTCCTGCGGACGGCAGGAGCGCACGACCGCGTCGTCGAGGTTGTCGGCATGGTGGTCGTGGCTGACGAGGACAAGGTCGATCGGGCCGAGATCGCTCGGATCGCACGCGGGTCCGGTGAGCTTGCGCGAACTCGTCCCCCAGCCGAACCGGTAGGTGCGACCGGGAGGATCGAACGTCGGATCCGACAGGATCCGCCAGCCGTCGACCTCGAGCAGGACGGTCGGACCGCCGAGGTGCGTCAGCCGCGGGCCCGTCACGCGGGCTCGGACGAGGGCTCGGACGCGACCGCGTGCTGCAGCGCCCACTCGAGCGCGTCGTCGGCCACCTCCACCCAGTTGTCGGCCATCGGCAACAGGTGCGGCCCCGGGTACTCGACGATCTCGGTGACGGTGTCGCTCTTGTAGTGCTTCAGGTTCGACTGCTGGATGCGCGGCGGCATGAGCGTGTCGTCGGTCCCCGAGATGAAGAGGAGCGGCGCGTGGTCGTCGTTCTTGTAGTTCACCCAGGTGCCCTGGTGCCCGGGCTCGACGTTGGCGAGCACGCTGTCCCACAGGATCCGACCCGACGCGGGAACGTGGTACCGCTCGTACGTCTCCTGCGCCTTCTCGTCGCTGAATGTGGTGGCGAACGCGTACTTCCACTGCTCGAGCGTGTAGCCCACGGCCTTGTGGTGGTTGGCCGGGTTCTTCAGGATCGGGAACGTCGCCTTCACCTGGGCGGCCGGCACCACCTTCACGCCCTCGGTCGGCGCCGAGTTGATCGCGACCCCGGCCGCGCCATAGCCGTGGTCGAGGAGGATCTGGGTGAACGCCCCGCCCGCCGAGTGGCCCATGATGATCGGCGACGAGTCGAGCTGGTCGAGGACCGACTCGAGGTGCTCGATGAGCGCGGGCACGCGGAGGTCGACGACCGGTGTCGGATCGGCGTTGAGCGCCTCGACCTCCACCTCGAATCCGGGGTACGCCGGCGCGAGCACGGTGAAGCCCTTCTTCTCGTAGTGGGCGATCCAGTCCTCCCAGCTCCTCGGCGTCACCCAGAAGCCGTGGACAAGGACGATCGTGTCGGGTGCGGTGCGGTCGGCCATGACAGATCCCTTCGGAGCGCAGGCAGGTCGGATCCATCGTCCGGGTCGCGCTCGCCACTCGCATCCGGAAGAACGCGTAGTCGACGAATGCCATACTCCGACGATGGCGACGAGCATCGTCGATCGCGAGCACGAGCGCGCCACGATCGAGCAACTGCTGCACGACGCGTGATCCGGGCTCAGCGGCGCGCTCGTCCTCCACGGCGAGCCGGGCATCGGGAAGACCGCGCTCCTCGATGACGCAAAGGCGTCAGCCACCGACCTGCGGGTGATCAGCAGTGCAGGGATCGAGGCCGAAGCCGAGTACCCGTTCGGCGCGCTGCACCGCATGCTGGTTCCCCACCCTCGACCGGCTCGAACGGCTCTCGTCCACGCAACGAGGCGCGCTCGAGGTCGCGTTCGGCCTCGCCGACGGCCCACCCACCAACCCCTTCCGCGTTGGTGTTGCCGCGCTGTCACTCCTCGCCGAGCTCGCAGCGGGGCGTCCGTTGCTCCTCTGCGTCGACGACGCGGAGTGGCTCGATCAGGAGTCGCGTGCCGTGCTCGCGTTCGTCGCCCGGCGCCTGCACGCCGAGGGCATCGCGCTCCTCTTCGCCGCGCGCGACGACCACGACGCGCTCCCTGACCTCGACGGCATCCCCGCGCTGTCGGTCAACGGGCTCGAGCCGGTGCACGCCCGGCTCCTCCTCGACCGGGTCGTCGCCCACGCGATCGACCCACAGGTCGCCGAGCGTGTCGTCGTTGCCACCGCCGGCAACCCGCTCGCCCTCACCGATCTCGGCGCGACCTGCAGACGGGCGTGCCCGACGCGTTCGCAGTCGCGCCGGGACCGTCGAGACTGCTGCCGACCTCACGCCACAGGAGGAGCAGGTGGCCCGCCTCGCCGCCGCCGGCGACACCAACGCCGAGATCGCCGAGCAGCTGTTCATCAGTGCGCGAACGGTCGACTACCACCTCCGCAAGGTGTTCCGGAAGCTCGACATCGGCTCACGGCGCGAGTTGCGTGGTCGCTTCGACTGAACGCCGTCAGGTTCGGGCGAACGTCAGCAGGTCGTCGCCGAGACGCGCCTTGTGCGTGTCGGTGATGCCGTGGGGCGCGCCCTCGTAGACGGTCAGGGTCGCACCGGCGACGAGCGCGGCCGACGCCTGGCCGCCGACGCTGAACGGCACCACCTGGTCGTGGTCGCCGTGGATGACCAACGTCGGCACGTCGATCGCGGCGAGGTCACCCCGGAAGTCGGTCTCCGAGAACGCCCGGATGCACTCGAGCGCGTTGCGGTGGCCGGCCTGCATGCCCTGCGACCAGAACGCGTCCTGCGTTCCCTGCGACACCTGCGCGCCGGGCCGGTTCGCCCCGAAGAACGGCCCCGCGGCGAGGTCGCGGTACGCCTGGGATCGGTCGGCGACGCATGTGGCACGGATCTCGTCGAACACCCCGACCGGCACGCCGCCGGGGTTGTCGTCGGTCTGCAGCATGAACGGTGGCACGGCCGAGACCAGCGCGACCTTGGCGACGCGACCGGTGCCGTGACGACCGACGTAGCGGGCCACCTCACCACCGCCCGTGGAGAACCCGACGAGGATCGCGTCGCGCAGGTCGAGCGCGTCGATGACGGCGGCGAGGTCGTCGGCGTAGGTGTTCATCTCGTTGCCGTGCCAGGTCTGCGACGAGCGGCCGTGGCCCCGGCGGTCGTGGGCCACGCACCGGAAGCCGCTGGACGCGAGGTGCAGCATCTGCGCTTCCCAGCTGTCGGCGTTGAGCGGCCAGCCGTGGCTGAACAGAACGGGCGGTCCATCACCCCAGTCCTTGTAGAAGATCTGCGCGCCGTCCGACGCGGTCACGAAACCCATCGCCTCACCTCTCGGGGTCGAACGGCCGCAACCGGCCGGCTGCTCCCGAGGGTGACGTGCGACGGCCGTGCTCGCATCCGCGGCGGCGCGTAGTGGGTCAGGTCAGGTCAGGTCAGGTCGGCGGGTCGAGCTCGAGCCGCCGTGGCCCTAGGCTCGACGCGCACGGGCGCGGCGCTTCCCTTCGTGCATGGCCTGCACACGCGCGACCGGGATGGCGTGGCCTTCCGCGATGAGTTCGGCACTCAGATGCTGGGGGGCAACCATCTGGTCGCGCCAGGGGTCGGCGTCGCCCAGATGTTCGAGCGCGGTGTGGATGGTGAAGTCGGCCGGCGCGATGGCATCAAGGTCGTCCCAGCCGACGGGGAACGACACCGGGACGCCGGGGCGGACACGCGGGCTGTAGGCCGCGACCACGGTGGCACCGCCCACGCGGGTGGAGTCGACGAACACCTTGCCCGCGCGCTCGTCTTTCACGAATGCGGTGGTGGCGAGCTCGGGGTCGAGCTGCTCGACCCGCGCCGCGATGGCGTGCGTCGCCGCCGCGGAGTCCTCGAACGGCGCGTCGGCGTCGACGGGCACGAACACGTGGAGACCCTTGGCGCCGCTGGTCTTCAGCGCGCCGACGAGCCCGACCTCGGACAGTGCCTCCCGGACAAGGCGCGCCACCGCGACCACGTGTGCGAAGGCGCCACCCTCGGGTGGGTCGAGGTCGAGCACGAGGTGGGTGAGGTGGTCGGGTTGGTCCACCGTCACCAGCGCAGGGTGGTACTCGACGGCGCGCTGGTTCGCGAACCACAACAGCGTGCGCCGGTCGTTGCACAAGGCGTAGGAAACGTCGCGCTTCGACGTCTCCGCCCACATCGTGACCGTGCGCACCCACTCAGGCGTGTACTTGGGGACGTTCTTCTGCATGAACGCCTCCTGCCCGCGGTGGACACGGATCACCGACAGCGGCCGGTCCGCGAGCACGGGCAGGATGCGATCGGCGACCGCGTCCAAGTAGTCGACGAGGTCGCGCTTGGTCGCGTCGGCGTCGTCGAACAACGGCTGGTCGAGGTTGGTGAGCGACACTCCCTCGCGGGACTCGTCGCTCTGCGCGCTCACCCCATCAACGGTAGCGACGTCGTGGCTCGTCGGCGCGGGTTGATTGTCGTGCCGTCGCGCGTCCCGTGGGAGGATCTCCGAGGCGCCGCCGGCTACGCGAAGTCGGCGAGGACGTCCCAGAGCTCTTCGGCGCGGCGCTGGGTCTCGACCCGGCTGCGCATCTGCGGCCCCGAGGTGCCGCGGGGCTCGCTCCCGCGCCGGGGGCGGCCGGGGGACGTCATGGAGAAGTAGCGCGAGAGCGCTTCGCTCATGGGGTGGGGAAAGGACCGGGCGGCGCGATTCTGCGTGTCGTTGGAGTTCGTCATTGCAATTCTTCCGTGATCGAGTGCGGGGGGAGGTTCCATTGTCGCGGATCGAGGCCCCCCGCGACGAAATGTTTCCGTAATGTTCAGCATTATCGGCTGCCGGGGCATCGGTAGCGTGGCTCCATGGCGACGATCGATGACGTCGTGCGGATCGTGTCGGAGCTCCCCGAGGTCACCGAAGGCGAGCGCCACGGCCGCCGCACCTGGTTCGTGCACGGCAAGGCCTTCGCGTGGGAGCGGCCGTTCAGCAAGGCCGACATCAGGCGGTTCGGTGACGCGACGCCGCCCGACGGTCCGATCCTCGCCGTGACCATGGAAGACCTGCACGAGAAGGAGGCGGTGCTCGCAGAACAGCACCGCGGCTTCTTCACCATCCCCCACTTCGACGGCTACGCGGCCGTCCTGATCCAGCTGAAGATCGCCGGCAAGCGGGCGTTGCGGGCAACGATCGTCGACGGCTGGCTGGCCTGCGCACCACGTGCGCTGGCCGACGAGTACTTCGCACGAACGCGATCCCGGAAGCGTTAGCCGGGCCGTCGCAGAACAGCAGCTCTGGACTTTCTCGTACCAACCTCAGTGGAGGTTGATTCAGGCGCGGCGCGACATCATGGCGTCGAGCGCTACGCCGAATCCCGCGCCGATCGCCAACCCAATCCCGATGCCAGGGCCCCCACCGATGAGCCCGCCAACCGTTGCGCCGAGTCCGGCACCAATGGCGATGAGCGTTCCTTGCTGGTACCTGTGCGAGGTGCTCGGTCTCTCGGCCATCGCTCACCTCCGTACTCGCGGCAGCGAGCACATGATGCCCGTTCTGGTGCGCGCACGCTGCGATCGGCCGGTTACGTTCCGAGCTGCGGCGTCAGTCCGTCCACGTGCATCTCGTAGTACTCGTTGTTCGCCCATGGTCCGACCGCGCCTTCAACCACCTCGCGCACAGCGTCGACCGATTCGCCTTCCCAGATGCAGATGCCGAGTCCGTGATCGTTGGTAGCCGCGTGGATTGGCAACGCAACGTGGGAAGGAAGCCC
Source organism: uncultured Actinomycetes bacterium (assembly GCA_963725775.1). Classification (GTDB taxonomy): domain Bacteria; phylum Actinomycetota; class Acidimicrobiia; order IMCC26256; family DASPTH01; genus DASUAS01. The sequence goes on along the minus strand of CAVRZT010000001.1, from coordinate 1,832,855 downwards.
AGCTTCGAGTGCCTTGGCCTCGGCGGCCTGAAAGCCCTCGGGGTCGTGAATTCGGTGGATGACTGTCACAAACATGAGTTTCCCGTCCATTGATCGGGGTGACTGCGCGGAAGCGTGGCCCCTATTGGTAGCACTCCCGACAATGGCGCGCTCTGGTACGTCCGAGCCCCACCACGTCGCGGCGACCGAGTGCCCGCTCCGGCGCACTTACGCGCACGCACCACAACGACTGCGTCACCCACTCACTCTCACCCGACAACGTCAATCAGACTGGTGGGTCGCTCCGCTGCCGAACGGCAGTATGGCGCGCGCGCTGCGGCTGAAGCGGGCGGCCGACTTCTGCCTTGTCCCCCCTGCGCGAAGCGTGGCACGCTGCAATCCGATGTACTTCCCTCTGAGAGGCGGGACAGTTGACTTACAGCGATGAGGGACCAGCATTGCCGGAAGATGGTGGATCTTGGAACGCCGCTGTCTTCATCGGCCTCGTAGTGGTGGCGGCCGTGTTGTTCACTCTTTACTTCTTGCTTTGGGATGGCGGTGGAAACACCTGATCGCGATGCCCTCGGTCGGAGTCTCGCCATCGAGGAATAGCGAGACCGAGCGCAGTTCTGCGTCAGTCCGTCGGATCGCGCACCTCATCCCGTGCCGCGTCGATGATCGCCGGGTAGTCGCGTTCGAAGGGTTCCGCAAGCACTCGCTCCAATGATGCGGAGATGTCCCACAGAACGCGCTCCTCGGCTTGGTCAACGAACCCAAGGTGGGACCACGACAGGTCCTCTGCCTCGACACGGTGAATCCACTCGAAAGCACCAACGCCTCAGCTCGCGAGAACGTCCTCGATCGCGATCTGGGTGCGGTCCGCAATCGAGGTGGGGTACGTGGCAGCCGTCGCGATCCTCACGATCGTCGCGACCGCCGACCCGAGCCACAAGGTTCGCCGGGCGTTCATCGCCACGATCCTGCTGTGCCTGCCCTCGCTGCTCCCGCTTCTCCCAATCGTCTACGTCGTCGTGAGCACCGCGTTCAATGCGACAGGGGCAGACAACGGGGTCCGACCTCTACTGCACCTCGCTGACCACGGACGTCATCGAACCGGCGACGTAGTTCGGCATGTCGGCCACGGTCTTCTGCCCCGCCGGGCTGGCGAACGCGGCGTGCATCGCGTCCTCAGTGTCGAAGGTGAGCGACACGACCCAGAACACATCGGGCGGGGAACCGTCGAAGTTCGTCACCGCACGGCCGTACTCGAATGCCCGCAGTCCGGGAAGCGAGTTCACGAGCGGCACGTGCGTCCCGACGTAGTGACGTTCGAAGGCGTCAGGATCCTGGGGATCCGAGAAGTTGATCGTGATCTTCACGGGCATGCGGCGGTGTGTATCACCATCACCCCATGCGACGCCACACCATGTCGGTGTCGACGTCGGGGTCGAGGAACACGCCGGGGTTCTGCTGGTCGACGTGCCCCATGAGCCCCCGGTACACGCCGTAGCCGAGCATCTCCTGCAGCCGGCGAGGGAACGAGGCCACCATCTCGCGCGGGACGGCAAGCAACTGGTTCTCCTCCTGACGGAGGAAGCCGGCGCAGTGGTTCACCACGATGCCCACGCGGCGGTCGTCGCTGGTGTTGTCGCCGCCTCCGTGCCAGAGTCCGCCGTCGTAGACGAGCACACTCCCCGCCGGCATCTCTGCTTCGACGTAGGCCTCGTACTCGCCCTTGGCCGGACGACGCTCACGGCGGTGCGAACCGGGCACCAGCCGGGTGGCGCCGTTGTCCGAGTCGAAGTCGGTGAGGGCCCAGAGCGCCACGCACACCACCGGCACATGCGGACGCGGCAGCGCGATCGACCCGTCGTCGGCGTGCAACGGTTGCGCCGCCTGCCCCGGATGCATCTCGATCGCGGTGAGCGACGACAGCAGGCACTGCTCGTCGAGCACCTGCTCGATGAGCGGAAGCACCGCGGGATGGAGCGGCACGCGCGCGAACCGCGGATCGCGCGCGAGCAGGTTGAAGATGCGGCGCGTGCGCTCGCCGAGGAATCGGTTGGCGCCGAAGGGGATCTGTGCGTCGACCATGACCCGATCGATCACCTCGAGCAGCTCACCCATGAGGTCGGGCTCGATGACGCACTCGAGCACCGTGTAGCCGTCGCGCTCGATCTCGATCGCATGGCGGGTCAGCGCATCCGAGGTCATCACCACGATTCGCAGCGTACGCAACCGGGGCGGAAACCCGGCCGAGCTCGCGGCAGAGCCTCGCCACCGTGCGGATCCGAGTCGTGGGATCGGACCTCCCGGGCCTCGCCTGTGGCGCGGCCGCCCACCACTCATCACGTGGACAGCCGGGGCGTCATAGCGACGTCACCGGGGCGGTTCCCGCGCGGTGGTTACGGGTAGGACCACTCACCATGGAGATCGTTCGCAACCCCGATGGCACCCTGATCGTCCCCATCGAGCCAGGCCGCACACACGGCGACGACGCCGATACCGCATCCGGCGACGGCGACACGGTCGAGTCGACGACCACGCCGGACACGCGTGTGCTGCATCCCGGCGAAGGTGGTTACGACGAAGCGCTGACCGAATGGGACCGCCAGCAGAATCCTGACGCCGACGTCCCCGTCTCGACGGTGAGCGGGCGCGAGGAGGCGATGAGCGTCGTCCATGCCGTCGCCGAGTCGCCGCGCCACGAGGTGGAGCCCGCGGTCGAGGCGCTCCACGATCCCGATGCCGCCGGCGAAGCACTGCGCCACGTGCTGGTCGGTGGCGTGCACGCGGTCGAGGACTTCGCGACGGAGGTCGCCGAGGCCGAAGGCGGCGAGCCGCTGCGTCCCCACGAAGCGACCAAGATCATCGGCGAGGTCCTGGCGGAACTCGACTGAAGCGTTCGAGGACGCCTACGCGCCATCCTCCCGTCGTGCCGCGCGGAGCGGTGCCAGTAGCGCCGCGAGCTCGCTCGGTCGGGTCACGCCCGGAACGGTCCCTTCGAACCACGTGGGCCGGGGCGGGCCGTCGTAGCGGGCCCAGCTCGGTTGCTGCGGCCAGTGCTTCCGCGTCAGGCGGTCGGCGGGGTCGGTGACACCCATCTTCTTGCATGCTTCGGCATACTCGGTGGCGGTGCGGCGCGCACCGGACAGGTCCCAGAAGTCCTCCTCGGAGGCCCACCGACCCTCACCCGCGTACCGCAGTACCGACAGGCCGGCGAAGTCGAAGTAGGGCGGACCGTCGGGATCGGGGTTGTCGCGACGGTTCTGCATGTGGAACACGACGGTTGCGTTCTCGATCGTGTACCAGTCGAGCACTGTGTAGATCTCGGGCACGCCGCCCATGGACGCTGCGATCCAGACCTTGACTTCGTCCTTGCCGTACAGCGGCCCCCACCAGTGGTCCACGTAGAACACGTCGTCGACCATCAAGTCGACCCATGCTTCCCAGTCCTCGCGCACCGGGCCAGTTTCGAAGTACACCGCGAAGGCATTCTCCACTTCGTCGCGTGGGAACTCGCGGGCGGACGTTGCCATGCCGTCTCCCCTCTGCCGTGCCTCATCTGCCGACGATGAACTGCTCGGGATCGGCCGATCGCGTCCATTGCCAGTACAGCTCGAGGGGCCACGGCGACAGCGTGAAGATCTTGCCTTGCGGGTTCTTGTAGTGGCTGTGCTCAATCGACGGGTGTGACCACACCAGCTGGTCGATCTCCTCGCGGTAGCGCTCGACGTACTCGTCGTGCGCGTCCTTGCGCACCTCGATCGTCCGTGCATCGGCCGACAGGACTCGGTGGATGCAATCCAACGCATAGTGGATCTGGCACTCCGAATGGAAGAACAAGCTCGCACCGTGCGCGAGGTTCGTGCCCGGCCCGTACATGCAGAAGAGGTTCGGGAAGTTCGGGATCGTGATCCCGAGGAACGCGGTCGGCTCGTCGCCCCACTGGTCGCGCAACGAAACGCCGTTGCGCCCCGTCAGCTCGATCGTGCCGAGGAAGTCGTTGTGCCGGAACCCGGTCGCATAGCAGATGACATCGGCTTCGCGCAGCGTGCCGTCAACGGTGAGCACACCGTCGGGGACGATGCGCTCGATGCCCGTGTGCACGAGCTCGACGTTCGACTTCTTCAGCGTGCGCAACCAGGACCCGTTGTCCTGGAGTATCCGTTTCCCCATTGCCGGGTAGTCGGGAATCGACTTCTCGATCAGGTCGGGCCGGTCCTCGAGGTGCATCGTGATCCATGCCACCAGCTGCTTGCGGCGCAGCTCGTTCTCCGCGTTGACCGCGATACCCTCACTCGCACGGAACTCCGGATCGATCCGGTATCCCTCGGTCCCCATCGCGATGCCCGGATAGAGCATGAGGAACCGGAACCAGCGTGCGTAGAACGGGAGGTGCTGCATCGCCCACCGGTCACCGGGCGGCACCTTCGCGTGGTACAGCGGGTTCGGCAGCATCCACTGCGTCGTCCGTTGGAAGATCGTGAGCTGCTCGACCGTGTCGGCGATGGTCGGCGCGATCTGGAACCCGGAGGCGCCGGCGCCGACGAGCGCGAACCGCTTGCCCGCCAGGTCGAGCCCGTCCGGCCAGCGCGCCGAGTGGAACGACGGCCCCGCGAAGTCGTCCATGCCGGGGATGTCCGGCAGCCTCGGGATGTTCAGCGAGCCGACGGCGCTGATGACGAAGCGCGCCTCGAGCACCTCAGGCGCTCCGTCCGGGTTCCGGATACCAACGTTCCAGGAGCTCGTCGGCTCGTCCCACGTGAGCGACGTCACCTCGGTGCCGAAGCGGCACCGAGGACGGAGCTCGTACGTGTCGAGCACTCGAACGAAATAGTCGCGCAGCTCGGGCTGCTGGCAGTAGTACTCGGTCCAGTGGTGCGACGGCTCGAACGCGTAGCAGTAGTGGTGACTGCCGACGTCGACCCGCGCGCCCGGGTACCGGTTCTCCCACCAGGTCCCGCCCGGGCCCTCGTCCTTCTCGACGATGACGAACGGCAGGCCGGCCTGCGTCAGGCGGATCCCCGCGAGGATGCCCGACAGGCCGGCGCCGATCACGACGACCGGCGACGCAGCCTTCGCCTCGTCCGACACCTCGTCGCCCCACGAGATCGCGCCGCCGTCGGCGCCGTCGAACTGCATGTCCTCGACGAACATCGGCACCATCACGCCCTCGAGCGGCGTGCCCGCGAGGAATGCGAACATCTCGACGACGACGTCCGGCGGCAGCTCATGGGGAACGCACCCACCGTCCCGGTACGCGGCGATCGCCGGTACCGCGCGTTGCCGGACGTCGGCGAGCACGTCGTCGTCGAGGCCACCCTGCAGGTCCATGGTGCCGGGCATGCGCGGGAGCGACACCTCGCGGACCCACGAGGGGTCACCCGTCATGTGCACCAGCGAGCACAGCAACACGGGAACCGACACGTCCTCGAGCGCGGCCGCGATGGCTGCGTCGACGTCCGTGAACCGTTCACCGACATGCGGATTCCGTCGATCGTTCACGACGGCGAGCCTAGGAGCGCCGATATGGGAAACGCTCGTCGAGTCTCTGAGACGAGGTCCGCGTTGAGTGCACCTGTTCGGCCCACCCGAGACCGCGGAGTCATCAACCGGCAGCAACAGTGAAGGGGCGGTCCCGCGGGACCGCCCCTTCACTGACTTGACCGCGCGAACCGCTACGAGCAGCCGCTGGTGGCGCCGCAGCTCGGGCAGGCGTGGCAGCTGCCGGCCCGCTGCATGATGTCACCGCACACGTGGCAGAGCACCGTTTCCGACGCGCGCATCACGTGCGTGCCCGGGGTGAGCGGCGGCACCGACGTCGGGGTGATCGCCGCCGACGGAGCCTGGTCGTCGAGCGGGAGCTCCGCGTAGATCGTCTCGTTCGGGATCGACGCCTCCTCGACTCCCGGCAGCGTCGGCTGGGTGCGCTCCCCCACCGTGAGCACGCCCATGTCGCGACGCGTCTCGTAGGGCACGTACTCCACGACGAGGCGCCGGAAGATGTAGTCGACGAGGCTGGTGGCGATGCGCAGGTCGGGGTCGTCGGTCATGCCGGCGGGCTCGAAGCGCATGTTGGTGAACTTTTCGGCGAACGCCTCGAGCGGCACCCCGTACTGCAGACCCAGGCTGAGCGAGATCGCGAACGCGTCCATGATCCCGGCCAGCGTCGAACCCTGCTTGGCGACCTTGAGGAACACCTCGCCGGGACGGCCGTCTTCGAACTCACCGACGGTCGCGTACCCATGGCAGTCGGCCACCCGGAACGAGAACGTCTTCGAGTTGCGCATGCGCGGCAGCTTCTGGCGCACCGGCTCCTGCACGATGACGTGCTCGACGATGCGCTCGACCACCTGCGCCGGCGAGCGCGTTGGCCAGGGCCTCGGGCGAACCGGTCTCGCCACCCTTCTTCTGCGTGGCCAGTGGCTGCCCGACCTTGCAGTTGTCGCGGTAGATGGCGACGGCCTTCAGGCCGAGCCGCCACGCCTCGAGGTGGAGCTGCTCGACATCTTCGACTGTCACATCCTCGGGCATATTCGCGGTCTTGCTGATCGACCCACTTGTGAAAGGTTGTACTGCGCCCATCATTCGGATGTGCCCCATGTAGTGGATCGTGTTGTCGCCCATCGAGCACGCGAACACAGGGAGGTGCTCCGCCTTGAAGTGCGGCGCCCCGAAGATCGTCTTGTGCTCGTTGATGTGAGCGACGATGGCGTCGGACTCGTCGCCGGAGTAGCCGAGGTTGGTGAGCGCACGCGGGATCGTCTGGTTGACGATCATCATCGTGCCGCCACCGACGAGCTTCTTGGCCTTGGTAAGGGCGAGGTCGGGCTCGATGCCCGTGGTGTCACAATCCATCATCAACGAAATTGTGCCAGTCGGTGCGATGACGCTGGCTTGCGAGTTACGCACGCCGAACGTCTCGCCCAACTCGACCGCGTCGTCCCATGCCTGCTGCGCTGCACCGAGCAGTTCCGGCGGCACGAGATCCTCGTCAATCTTCGCGACTTCCGCGCGATGCATCCGCAGCACACCGTTCATGGCATCGTCGTTCTCGGCATAGCCAGCGAACGGACCCATGCGACCCGCCGTGCGCGCGCTGGTCGCGTAGGCGTGGCCGGTCATCAGCGCAGTGAGCGCACCCGCCCACGCCCGACCGGCGTCGGAGTCGTACGGCATCCCCTGCGCCATCAGCAGCGCTCCGAGGTTCGCATAGCCGAGCCCCAGCTGGCGGAACTTGCGCGTGTTCTCCGCGATCTTCTCGGTCGGGTAGTCGGCGTTCCCGACGATGATCTCCTGTGCCGTGAACATCACCTCGATGGTCTGCTTGTAGCCCTGGACGTCGAAGTTGTCGTCGTCGTCGAGGAACTTCAGGAGGTTGATACTGGCAAGGTTGCATGCCGAGTTGTCCAGGTGGACATACTCGGCACACGGGTTGCTTGCATTGATACGCCCGGTGTTGGGCGCCGTGTGCCAGCGATTGATGGTGGTGTCGTATTGCACCCCTGGGTCGGCGCACTCCCACGCCGCCTGCGAGATCTGACGGAACAGGTCGCGGGCTTTGACAGTCTCGATCGCTTCGCCGGTCGTGACGGCGACGAGGTTCCAGTCGTCGTCGTCGACGACCGCCTGCATGAACTCGTCGGTGACCCGCACCGAGTTGTTCGCGTTCTGGTATTGGATCGAATGCGAGTCCTTGCCGTCGAGGTCCATGTCGAAGCCGGCGTCGCGCAACGCGCGTGCCTTCTGCTCCTCATGTGCCTTGCACCAGATGAACTCTTCGATGTCGGGGTGATCCGCGTTGAGGATGACCATCTTCGCGGCACGCCGCGTCTTGCCCCCGCTCTTGATCGTGCCGGCCGACGCGTCGGCTCCTCGCATGAAGCTCACCGGCCCGCTGGCGGTGCCCCCGCCCTTCAAGTACTCGCGCGACGATCGGATGTTCGAGAGGTTGATACCCGCGCCGGAACCACCCTTGAAGATGATTCCCTCTTCCCGGTACCAGTCGAGGATGCCGTCCATGGTGTCGTCGACGGCGAGGATGAAGCAGTTGTGCACGCGGAGGCTGCCGCTGAGGTACTCGCCGCTCTCGGTCTGGATGTCATAGACGTCCATCTCACCGAGCGACTCGATGCGACGGATCTCGAGCCGCTTCACCGCAGCAGCGCCACGCCCGGCAATCTCGAACGACGCTTCGAGCTTGTCGGCCTTGCGCGGGTCGAGGAAGCCGATCTCGTCGGCGAAGCGCCGACGGTCGCCGGCGTTCTGGATGACCAGCGACCAGCAGCCGTGACGGCCGGCTCGCTTGTCGTCCCTGAACTTCACCCGAGCGAAGATCCCGAACCGAGCGAGGAGCTGCTGTGCGCCGCGCACGATGCCTTCCGAGATCATGTCGAACGCGACCACGCAGCTGCGCTCGCGCTGCGACACGTAGCCCTCGGCCTGGAAGAGGCTCCGCAGGTATGCGGCCACCACCGGGAGGGGCGCGGTGTAGAGCTCAGACGGCACCGTCATTGCGGTGCCGCGCGTCATCAGCGCCCAGCGGTCGACGAACGACTGCAGGTGGTTCCCGTAGAGACGAAGGCGCCGGCAGTCGAGCGACTCGTCCTGGGTGACGACTGCCCGCTCGTGCGAGTGGGCGCCCGGGAAGACGGTGTCGACGGCCCACTGCACCCAGTCGCGCTCGGCTTCGGTGACCGTCATCGCTTCGATGGTGAGCGACTTGTTCGTTCCGGTGTAGCGACCGACGAACCCGTCGGACTGCAGCCAACCGGCGAGCGCGGCTTCCGCCATCTCGCGCGTCGAGATCTCGCCGGTACCCCACGACTCGGTGCGGTGCCATTCGAGCCGGTCACCCGGGCGGAGCGTGCCTGCCTCGACGAATTCGCTGCGCCCGCCCGTGCGTAGGCGCCATACGAGGTGATCCGGCGTGACGTCGAGCGTGGTGCCAGCCTTGGTGTGGATGCGCAGCACTTCCTTGCGACCGTTCGCCTTCGTCGCGACGATCTTCGTGATGCCGTGGGCGTCGAACACCTTCGTGCCGACCGCGTTGTCCTCGACGAGCTTGCCGATCGGGACCAGACCCTCGGTCGTCGACACGAGCGCGTCGTACGGCTGGCACGCGCTCCCCTGCTGCGGCACGCCCTTCACGCCGATGTTGAACCACACCGGCGAGTTGAACGCGGCGCGCTGGGTGACGAGCAGGTACTTGAGCTCGTTGCGGAAGGCGGCGCCCTCCTGCTCGTCGACGAAGTAGCCGTCCTTCACGCCCCACGACGTGATCGTGTCGGCGACGCGGTCGATCACCTGACGCAGCGAGGTCTCGCGCTCCTCGGTGCCGAGCGTGCCCCGGAAGTACTTCTGGGCGACGATGTTCGTGGAGTTCTGCGACCACGACACCGGGAACTCGACGTCGGGCTGCAGGAAGGCGTCGGTGCCGTCTTTCCAGTTCGGGATCCTCGCCTCACGACGCTCCCATTCGAGGGTGTCGTAAGGGTGCTCGCCCGGCTCCGTGAAGTGCCTACGGATCCCGATCCCGACCTGCTCCGGCGCCAGTGCCATACGTGACTCTCTTTCCTGCGGACTCTCGTGCGGACGCGTCTCTACCACAACATCTTGTGGCGAAGGGTGATTCCCACCCCACATGGTGGTGGGATGACAAAGGTAGAACTACAGAGATGTGATTGCAAGGGTTTCGCGGGGGATTCCCGCGGAACTATCTCGGGCGCTGTTTCGGGGCGGTCGACTTCTGCAGATCGACCACCTCGCGCTCGAAGTCACCCACGTCTTCGAAGCCCTTGTACACCGAGGCGAAGCGCACGTAGGACACCGGATCCAGTTGGCGCAGCCGCTCGAGCACGGCGAGCCCGACCATCTCGCTGCTCACCTCGGGACCAGCCGCACGGGCGCGCTCTTCGATGTCGTGCGCCAGCGCCTCGACCGCCGCCGGGTCGATCGCACTGCCCGCGACCGCCCGCTCGATCCCACCCCGCAGCTTCTCGGCGTCGAACGGCTCCTTCACGCCCGAGCGCTTCACCACCACGAGCGGCAGTTCCTCCACCCGTTCGTAGGTGGTGTAGCGGCGCCCACACGCCAGGCACTCCCGCCGGCGCCGGACCGCGGCGAAGTCGTCGGCCGGGCGGGAGTCGACGACCTTGTCGTCGTCGGCCGAGCAGAACGGACAGCGCACCGCGCCACCGTATCCCGCCCGGTTGCGACCCGCCGCGCATCGGCGGGAGGCGCAGAGCGCAGCCACGGCGGCCCGGCTGCCAGCAGCACGCGGTGCCTGAGCCGCCGTGGGCGAACTTGGGACGGGCGCCTACCCGTCCCACTCGACGGTTTCCCCCGGTACCAGCATCTTGCCGTGGCGGGCCTCGGCCAGTGCGTCGACGACGGTACGCGGCTCGGCATGGGGCGCGAGGCGAGTGGCCACCGTCCACAGCGAATCGCCGGGCCGCACCACCGTGGAGGCAGCAGTGGAAGCAACGCCGGCTGGGCGGCGCTCGGGGGCGGCGAGGGAGCCCCCGAGCGCAGCACCCGCCTGCGCCATCACGAGCACCAACGCGACCCGCGAGGGCGACGACGACGAGGCGCCGACGCCAGTACGTGGCACGGGTGGCTGCCCGGGAACCGCCGGCGGCAACGGCGGTGTGGCGCGGCAGCGTCGTGGGTCGCTGCCGGGCCGTGGCCCGAGTCGTGATCGTGATGACACCTGCTTGGTTCACGGTTCTGCTCCTGTGGTGCGGCCCGCCATGGAGAGCGAACCACGGGGGTGTGACAGTTATCGGAGCCGTTCGCGGTTCCGCCCACCGATCCCCGGACCGAACGGACGTTCGCAGCGTCGCACGAACGCCCGTTCGGGTCAAGAGGTGATCGGAAGAAATCCGAACAGGTGTTTGCCCCGAACGCACGATCGTGGTACGTTCGATCGATGACCGATTTGACCCCCCGTCAGCGTCAGGTCCTCGAGTTCATCGACGCCGAGGTCCGCCACCGCGGGTACCCGCCGAGCGTGCGGGAGATCGGCGAGGCTGTCGGCCTCTCCTCGAGCTCCACGGTGCACGCGCACCTCGCGGCGCTGCAGGACAAGGGCTACCTCACGCGTGACCCCACGAAACCCCGCGCCCTCGAGGTGCACCTCGACGTCGAGTCGGGCCAACCGATCGAGCGCCGTCCCGTGCGCCACGTGCCGCTCGTCGGCGACGTCGCCGCCGGTACCGGCGTGCTCGCGGCCGAGAACATCGAGGAGACCCTCCCCGTCCCGGAAGACTTCACCGGCGACGGCGTGCTCTTCATGCTCCGTGTGCGCGGCGACTCGATGATCGAGGCCGGCATCTTCGACGGCGACTACGTCGTCGTGCGCCAGCAGCCCGACGCCGAGCCCGGCGACACCGTCATCGCCGGCATCCCCGGCGAAGAAGCCACGGTCAAGACCTTCCTGCGGCGCCGCAACAAGATCGTGCTGCGCCCGGAGAACTCCACCATGGAAGAGATGGTCTTCGATCCGCGCGACGTCACCATCTACGGCAAGGTCGTGTCGCTGCTCCGTCGCCTCTAGGGCGACCTCCCGCCCGTCAGGTGGCGGGGTGTACCGCCACGCACTCGATCTGCACGCCGGCGTCGAGCACGAGCGCCGACACTCCGACCGTGGCGCGTGCGGGAGGGTCGTCGCCGAACACCGCGACGTACGCCTCGTTCATTTCGGCGAACGTCGACAGGTCGGTGAGGTAGACGGTGACTTTGACGACGTCGTCGACCGACGCGTCGCACGCCGCGAGAATCCGTTCGATGTTCCGCAGCGCGCCTGTGTCGTCTGCTCCCCGACCGTGCCGGAGAACGGGTTGGTCATCGATGACCCGACGGTCCCGGGGACGTAGATCGTGTCGCCCACGATCGTGGCGTGGGAGAACGCGGGTACGCGCACCAGCCCGTCGACGTTCTTCCTCATCTTCACGGTGTTTCCTTCCACCGCGTCAGCGAACGGGATCCGGGGTCGAGAACATCGGCGCGCGAGTAGTGGCCGGCGACGTCGAAGTAGCGCTTCGCGTGAAGCGCGTCGCGGAGGTCGCAGTCGGCGACGACGATCCCTTCGGCGTCATAGAGCGGCCCCGCGATGACTTCGCCCGTCGGGGAGACGACGCACGCCCCGCCGCGCCCAAAGGTCTCGACTCCTTCGGGAAGCGCTAGTGGGAAGTCACCCGGGAATGCGTGCGCCGGAATGAACTGCGGGACGCTCACGACGAACACCCCGCCCTCGATCGCGATGTGGCGCATCGAGACGATCCAGCTCTCGCTGTCGTCTGCAGTCGGCGCCAGCCAGATCTGGGGACCGCCCTCGTAGACGGCCCAGCGGGCGAGCGGCATCCGGTTCTCCCAGCAGATGAGACCCCCGACTCTCACGCCATCGGGAAGCTCGACGACCCCGAGGTCGTCACCCGCACCGAGGCCGTGGAACACGCGCTCGTGCATCGTGGGCATCAATTTGCGGTGCCGATGCAGCAATCCTTCCGCGCCGACGAGCAGCATCGTGTTGTAGAGCGTGCCGGGACGGTCGTCCTCACGTTCGTTGACGCCGATCGCGACCGTCACCCCACGTTCGGCGCACGCCTTCGCGAGACGATCCACCAAGGGCCCACGAACGTCGACGCTCGACGCCCACATCCGCTCCCACAGTTCGTCGCAGCCCTTCGACCACGTTGCGGCAGGCGCTGCCCACGCGCCACTGGGATAGAGCGACACGAAGCACTCGGGAAACACCACCAACGTGGCGCCTCGGTCAGCAGCTTCCTCGATGTGACCAATCGCCTTGCTGATCGTCGCGTCGGCATCCAGGATGGCCGGGGTTGCCTGAATGGCCGCCACCCGAACCTGGTCGAACGCTGCCACGCTCGCAAAGGGTAGACGTCGTCGCCGCAGCTCCGCATCGTACGTGCGGAGCAAGGCGCCCCCGCGTGTAAGGCTCCCCGTTCGCGGGGCGCGGTGCCCCGCCCGCCGGAAGGAAGATCCATGGAACTGCAGGGATTGCGCACCATCGCCGTCGGAGGCGCGTCGGGAATGGCGAAGGCCACCGCCGAGCGCATCGTCGCCGGGGGCGGCGCGGTGGCGGTCCTCGACCGGCCGGCCAGTGACGGCGCGGCGGTGGCGTCCGCGCTCGGCGGTTCGTTCCACGCCTGCGACGTGACCGACTTCGAGGCCACCGAGGTCGCGATCAACGACGCGATCGCCGCGCTCAGCGGGCTCGACGCCGTCGTCAACACGGCGGGTGGCGGTATCTCCGCGAGGACCGTGAGCCGCGAGGGGCCCCTTCCTCTCGAGACCTTCCGCCAGGTCATCGACCTCAACCTCGTCGCCACGTTCAACGTCGCCCGCCTGGCCGCGTGGCAGATGAGCAAGAACGAACCGAATGCCGACGAGGAACGCGGCGTGATCATCAACACCGCGTCGATCGCCGCGTTCGAGGGCCAGATCGGGCAGGTGTCCTACACCGCGGCGAAGGCGGGCATCGCCGGCATGTCACTCACGATGGCGCGCGACCTCGGGTCGCTGGGCATCCGTGTGAACACGATCGCGCCGAGTCTGTTCGCCACCGGCCTCACCGCCGGGATCCCCGAGGACTTCGAACGCCAGTTGACCGCCGACGCCGCGTTCCCGAAGCGCATGGGCCGACCCGACGAATACGCGCGGTTGGCCATCGCCATCATCGAGAACCCGATGTTGAACGGCGGCACGATCCGGCTCGACGGCGGCCAACACTTCGCACCGAAGTGACCTGGCGAACGAGCGGATCGATGGAGCAACCAACTGCAGAGCACGCGCTCGGTGAGCTCGAGCCGCTGGTCGGCGAGTGGATCTTCGAGGCGACATGGCCCGACGGAACGTCGTGGCCGGGCGGCGGGAGGGTCACCTTCGAGTGGCACGCCTCGGGAGCGCATCTGGTCGAGCATGGGACGGCCGAGCTTCCCGAGGCCCCGGAGAACCTGTCGATCATCGGATGCGATGCGGCCAACGGGACGTTCTTCCAGCTGTACTCCGACGAGCGCGGCGTGTGTCGCGTCTACGAGATGAGCATCGGCAACGGCGAGTGGAAGCTCTGGCGGGACGGCGACCCGTTCTCCCAGCGCTTCACGGCGACCTTGAGCGACGACGGAACCACGATCACCGGACGCTGGGAGATCGCCGAAGACCACGTCAACTACACGACCGACTTCGATCTCGTCTACCGCAGAGTCGACCGCTGAGCCTTACTCTCGGCCCAGCTGCTCGGGGCTCTGCAGCTTGTCGACCAACGAGTCGACTGCAATGGCCGGCAGGCTCATGACCTTCACCGAGCCACGCGAACCCAGGTCGACGGACAAGTGCGCAATGGTCTCGTTGTCGGGAGCTTCGACGATCGACAGGAAGTCGTAGGGGCCGAGCAGCGCGTATTGCGCGATGACCTTGCAACCGAGTTCGGTGATCTCACTGTTGACTTCTCGGAGCCGGTGCGGATGGGCGTGAAGCGTCGATCCCCCGGACGGCGTCAGGGTGCTCAGTAGGACGTAGGTCTGCATGTGGGTCTCCTCACCTTGCGATCCCGCGAGCGAAGGGTAGACGTGTGTCGGCGAGGCCGCTCGCCGACACAGAACTCGTTGCCATCGGGATCTGATCTCGTACGATTCGCGGATGTCCGACGAGTCGAGTCTGCGTTGGCCGGCGTACGTCGATTGGCCGCTGTTTCCGTTCGAGGGTGACCTCCTCCTGAAGTCCCCGACGTATCGCGATGCCGATCCGCCACGATCGGGCCAACCGGGTGGCGCGGGCGTGCACGTCGTGCACGGACGACGATGATCGTTTCGTCTGGGTTGACGAACACTGGCGCGTGCGCGCGAAGAATCCGCCTTCGTCGGTGCCGGCGCTCGTGTTCCTCGAGACCCGCGAACATGTTGATCTCGACGGCTTGAGTGACGAACTCGCAGCGGAGATGGGGCAGATGATCGTCCGGCTCGATCACGCGATCCAGGCGATCGGCGACATCGGGCGTGTGCACGTGTACCGCTGGGCCGACCGCGGAAGACATTTTCACACGTGGTTCTTCGGCCGGCCCTGTCGGCGTGATCAGCATGTGCGGTTTCGGGATGCCGTTCTGGGAGCCGATCATGCCCCGACGCCCGACGACGTGTGGGAACGCAATCTCGCAGTGGTGGCATGCGAGCTCGCCAAGAGCGGTGGGCGCGCGATCGTCTGACGCCCTGCCGTTCTTCGACGCCTTGCGGCGCTCAGCTCACACGCCGAGCTTCCCTGACCCGAATGCGGCGACGACGGCCGCGGCGACCTCGTCACGCGTTCCGGAAGCATCGATGGCGTGCCGTTCGTACGCGCCGAGGTCCTCGAACCTGGAGTGGAGCGCTGCGGCCAGCTGGCGGTCCGGTCGCTCACCGTCGCGATGCGCGACGCGTTCGCAGCACGTGTCGAACGCGGCAACGGAGGACCGCGTAGTGCAACGCCACACCTCGATCACGACACGCGGGACCGAGCTCGTCGAGCGCGTCGGGAAAGATCGAGCCATCGATGACAACGGTGTAGCCAGCAGCCCCGAACTGCATCGCCGCCGAGATGACCGCTCTGCCGATCGCATCGTTCTGCTCGCTTGCTTCCGCGAGCCAGGGGTCGACCCAGCCGTTGACGATCGAGCGCATGAAGTCGTCGATGCGGAGGTGAACGCTCTTCTCGATCGTCGACGCGACCTGTGCGCTCACGGTCGACTACCCGACGCCGGACGGCCCCGTCACGATGAGCAGATCCACCACCCAGACAGACTGTCAGCCCAACCGACGGTTCGCGGCCGAGATGGGTTGGCCGCCGGTCAGCGCCCGAAGATGTGTTGCAGCAGGACGAGCGTGCCGCTCCACGAGAGATCGTTCGAGAGCGCGTCGTAGCGAACGCCCTCGAGCTGCAGGCGCTCCGCATCCGGGTCGGTGAATCCGTGACCGGCGGCACCGAAGATCGTGATCTGGTAGTCGCTCACCACGGCGTCGAGCATTTCCTTGCGGAGGTCGTCGACGTCCTCGAGGGGTGCATACGGATCCCCGGCACCGCAATATGCGACGACGTGTGCCCGGACCGCGCCAGGTTCGGCCCGGGCGTGTGTGTTCAGGGTCCCGTGGTAGCTGACGGCCGCTCTGATGTTCGCGCCGCTGCGCGCGAGCTCGAGCACGGTCATGCCCCCGTAGCAGAAGCCGACCGCCGCGATGCGTTCGTCGTCGACGTCCGGCCGGGTCGCGATTCTGTCGAACCAGGCGACGGTTCTCGCTCGTTGCTTCTCGGGGTCGGCGAGGTTCTCCGCATAGGCGAGCCCGGCGTCCTCGATCGGCGCCCCTTCGAGGTGCGCGCCGTACATGTCCGTGCAGATGGCCACGTAACCCAGTTCGGCGAGCTTCCGCGCGGTGCGCTCGTTGACCTCGTGGGCAATCCCCAGCGCGCTGTGCATCACGAGGACCGCGGGAGCGGGTTCTGTTCCATCGGGCAGGGCGGCATACCCACGCAGGAGCGTTCCTTCGTGCTCGAAGTCGATGTGCTCCATGCCTCCGAACATCACGCGTCCCTTCGCATAGTGCTCGCGGGCGCGCCACGACGACGACGCTCAAGTTGCGGGAGTGTCGCGCTCCCGACGCGCGCTCGCAAACGGGATGGCACAGAGCGGGGGCGGCACGCCGCTACGGCGGGAGCCGGCCGCGTGCGTCTCCCACTCGGTGATGCCAACGCCGGAGCGACGCAAGATCTACCCGCTGCATGCCGCGACGGCTTCGAGCAACCTCGTGTTCTGTGCAGTTTGACGCAGACACGCCTCGACCGATCGTCGCATGCTCCAAGAGGCAGTCGCAGTTCGGTTTCGCTGCCGTTGGGGACTTCCCCGTCTCGCCCCCCTGAGGACGGCTTCCCCCGACGGCAGCGGACCGGCCTGCGACTGGATGTCAGCCAGGACTCGACACTGAGTACCCGTGCCGATCAGGCATCAGTTCTGCGTCGAGGAAAATGGGAGCGCTGCGCGGAAATCTGGCGCGACACTCCTTGGGTGACGTCCTACAACGTTGAGCGCGGATCACGTACAACGCCGAAGTTGATGCTGCCTACATCCAGCTCGTTGATGAGATTGGCGCCGGAGGCGTCGCTTGGACCTACCCGTGCGACCCGTCGGAGGTGCGCGGGATGATCAACCTCGACTTCGACGCCGGCGACCGACTCGTCGGAAGAGAGGTGCTGGGCGCGAGCATGCGTCTCCCGCGCGAGTTGCTGGAGTAGAAAGCCTCTGTCGAGAGGCAGTGCTGTCGCCAGCGGCGGCGACGCGATCATTCCCGCACCTGTTCCGAGCGAGGCAAGATGTCGCGCATGGACTTCCCGGCGATGAATGGTTTCGGGCACATCGATCTGACCGTCACCGATGGTGAGCGCACGGTCAGATGGTGGGAAAAAGTCATGGGCTTCAGGCTCATTGCCGTCCGGGAAACACCAGACTTCAACCTCTGGAGCGTCATACACCCCAGCGGATTCTTCATCGGGTTCATGGAGCACTCGAACATGGCCAGCGACACGTTCGACGAACGTGCAGTTGGGCTCGACCACCTGGCGATGCAAGTTCCTGACCGGGCTGCCCTCGAGGCCTGGGCAGAACACCTCGACAACCACTGCATCGCGCACTCGGGCGTGCAGGACGAGCGCGGCGGGCCCCTCATCGTGTTCCGCGACCCTGACAACATCCAGCTCGAGCTCCAGGCGTTCGACCCCAACCTCGTGGAGATGCGCGCCGACGGCCTCGTAGGAGACCCGATCTGGCCGGACGTGGATCGGCCGTCCCCCCGCCTCCCCTGAAGGTCGCGGAATTCTGCTCAGGCGTCATGCTGGGGCCCGCTCTCAAAGCGATCTGGGCGACACGACGCCCCGTGTCGAACAGCACCTCATAGAGGTGGTCGGCACGAGCGTGCAGTTCGTCGTCGGAATCGCACGGAGCTCGCTGCGCCCGCACACGAAGCACCACATGGCCGGACATGATGCTTCGATCGGGCGAGGCCGAGCGGCAGCTCTGCACTCGGCCGGAGGACGGGACTGTCAGCGCCCACTCCAGGACCGCTACTTCTCCGCTGGGGCCAGGGTGGCCTCGGCTTCCGCAGCGTTCGCTACCTCCGGTCACATCAGCGGCGCTGACTCGGTCCCCTCACGTGTCCCTCACGCGAGAAGATCCCGGCCGCGGTCGTCGAGGAGCGCGGCGACATCGAAGGAGTCGCCCAACTCGGCGGGCCCGCGTTGCACGCGAGTCCAGCCGCGGTTGACCGTGACCTCGGGAATGACATCGCTTCGGTTCGCGCACGCGAGGATCAGCTCGAACACCAGGACAGTGAGCGGAGTTTCTTCGACGCGGGTCGGCAGCGGACTGTGCGCCCAGGACCAGTCCTCGATGAGGTAGGTGGCGCCCGGTCGCAGCCGGGGGAAGAGGCAGTTGAATGTCGCCGCGCGTCGGCGCAACCGCGTGTGACGCGTCGTCGATGACGAGATCGAGCGGCTCGGTGCCGAACTCGCTGTCGAGGATCTGAGTGAGCCGCAGCGTGTCGGCTTGGTCCACGCCGTAGTAGGTCGCGACCGTGTCACGCAGTCGTCGGGCGTCGAGGTACTCCTCCAGGGCCGGGCTGGCGGTCGTCTTGACATCGATGGCCACGAGTTTCTGCGGCTGTGCCAGCCGGGCGAAGAGTGCGGTGCTTCCTCCGTCGTAGATGCCGACTTCGACGACGTTGCGCGGCGCGAGCTCGGTGAGCATCTGCTCGTAGAGCAAGACTGACCAACGAGGCTTGAGGATGCAGAAGCGATCACTCGTCGACGGGACGCGGTTGCCGAACGGACGGCACACGTACTCGGCATCGTCGAGCCGGAACGTTCGGTCGTCTGACCACGTCAACGCGCTCAAGGGTCGGCGTTCGCGTCGGAACATCCAAGAAGCTTCTCACGAGACATCACGTGTGGGAGTACTCCGACCCGCCTCCGATCGGCAGACCCTGACCAATTGTGGCGCGCAAATCATCATCGAGGGGGGTCCACTCGTCGTCCGCCACGCGTACAGATGCCCTGGTGCAACTACGGGAACACCCGTCCGCGACTCGACCGGTCCCGCATCGAGTTGAGCGCCTGGTGTTCCTCGAGGGAGCACGGCCACCGCTTCAAGAGAGACTTGCCGGGCCAGACCCGCCGCCCTCGCTCGGGCCTGGCACCGGCTGAGTCCTACATCGGGCCGATCGCCAGCGCGATTTCGCGACTGTGACATGAGTCAGAAACGATCGACCGATCGCAATCAGTGCGCTCAACACGATGTGGCGCTGAGTTCGATGAGAAGGTCGTCGCTTGGGACGGTGCGCCTCGAGTTGAGTTTCAATATCCAGGTCGCCGTTCTTGCTGTGCATCGTCCACCAGGCAGGGTCTGAGGGGCACAGAGCGCGTGGGGTTGACCCCCGAAGGTTCGCGGAACGACGTCGAGAGTCCCCCCGAAACGGCACATCGGTGCTCGGTCTGCGCCGAGGCAGCTGGCAGGCGGAGGTAGCGCGTACTGCCCGCTTGGAGCGTTGACGCGGCGCTGGTCGGGGCCCGTCAGTTGCAGCGGCAGTCAACGGTCTGGTCGAGCACCTGCCAGCGGTACTTCACGAGCACCGACGCCTCACCGCACCCCGTGCAGCTGATGCGCCACGCGTCGCCCACGCGCGCGATCTCGAGTGGTGCCTGCCCGGTCGACAGTCGCGGCCGCTCGACCCGGGGCGCGGCGATCGGCGGGAGGTTGGCGAGCTCGAGCTCCAGGTACGGCGCGACACGAGGCGCGGGCTTCGGGAGGCGGGGCCCGAGCACGCGGATGGCAGCGTCGCGCGGCGCGCCCGACGGGTCGCGGTCGGCGAAGCTCAAGAAGGCGTACGCCGGTTCGATCCCCATCTGCTCGGCCAGGTGCTCGACCGTCGACTCCGACGTGAGGCTCTCCTCACCGATCGCGTGCACCACGGCGCGCTCGTAACGCTCGAGACGCTCCGGTTCGGGCACCGCCTCCGGACCGGGCGCGCCCAGGAAGGCGTCGAGCGCCTCGAAGCGCGCACCGTCGAACACCCCGTTCGCCTCGCTGATGCGCTCGATCTCGTCGAGGAACCCGTCGCGGTCGATCCGGTGCGCGGGATCCTCCAGCGTGTCCTTGGCGAACATGATCACGAAGCGGGCCGCGATCCCGGGGCGCTTGCGGCGCAGGATGCGACCCATCCGTTGGATCATCTGGCGGCGTGTGCGGCTCGCGCTCATCACGATGCCGAGGTTGGCGTCGGGCACGTCGACGCCTTCGTCGAGCACGCGGGGCGCGGCGACGGCATCGAGCTTCCGGTCGCGCAGGTCGTCGAGGATCTCGCGACGTTGCCGCCGGGCCGTCGACCCGGTGATCAGGTCGATCGACACCAGCGGAT
Organism: uncultured Actinomycetes bacterium; assembly: GCA_963725775.1. Taxonomy (GTDB): domain Bacteria; phylum Actinomycetota; class Acidimicrobiia; order IMCC26256; family DASPTH01; genus DASUAS01. The sequence continues at coordinate 1,812,423 of CAVRZT010000001.1, read as the reverse complement.
CCAGCCGATTGATGGCGTGGTTGGCGGCGCGCACCGTCTCCGTGAAGACCAGCGCGCCGTCGGCATCCCTGATCGCCGACGCCAGACCGCCGAGCAATTCGTACTTGCCGCTCGACCGCGCCACGATCTCGCGCCGCTTGGAGAAGGCGTCGAGATATTCGCGCGCGGCGCGCCCGTCGGCTCCGGCGTCGCGCTCGGCCAGGTACGCGACCGCGGCGAGGAAATCGCCGAACGGCTCGAGCGGCATGTCGCGAACCTGCCGGAGGTGATGACGGGCGTTGACGAGCGATTGCTCGGTCGCGGTGTACTCGGCCCGCTCCCCCGCGGTCAGCTCAACGCCGACGAACGCGACGCGCGGTGGCGCGCACACGCCGTCGACGATGGCCTGGTCGAAGCCGTAGCGGAAGCAGATGCCGCCGAAGTACGGGATCAACAGCTCCGTGACCGCGTCGTCGCTCCGTTCGAGCGTCGCGGTGAGCCCCAGCCGCTCGTCGTACTCCGGGAGCATGGCCCGGCGTAGGGTCGCGCCGCCCAAGCCGTGGCACTCGTCGGCGATGAGCAACCCACCCGCCGAGGTCGGCGGCACGGGGCGGACGGCGGCGGCCGAGTGGCGGGTGGTGACGAGCACGTCGCACGACAAGGGGGCGTCGCGCCCGCTGTCACCCAGGCGGCCGATGCGGGCGCCGGGCAGTGCGGCGGTGAGCCGGCCGTGCCACTGCTCCATGAGCACGCGGGACGGCACCACCACGAGCACGAACCGGCCCCGGCGGAGGGCGTCGGACGCAGCGGCGATCGCGACGTCGGTCTTCCCCGAGCCGGTGACGGCCTCGATCACGCCCCGGCGGCCGCAGCGCAACCAGCTCACGAGCGCGTCGAGCTGCCATCGGTAGAGCTCGGGGGACGCAAGCATGGGCCGAACACGGTACCGGCCGGCTCGACCGACCAGCTCGGCTTCAGCCGACGCCGATGAAGCCGGCGAGGACGGAGTGGGCGTTTTCGATCGATTCGCGGGTGACGAACTCCCCCTGGGTGTGGGCGATGGTCGGGTCTCCGGGGCCGTAGTTCAGCGCGGGAACACCCCTGGACGCGAAGCGGGCAACGTCGGTCCACCCCAACTTCGGGCGCACCGGGAGCTCGAGGCCGCGCACGAACTCGTCGACCAGCGGGTTGGTGAGATTGGGCGCCGCGGCCGGCTGCGCCTGGAGGATCTCGATGTCGTCGGCCCCGTCGAGCAGCGCCCGCACCTGGGCCTCGGCCTCCTCCGTTGTGTAGCGGGGTGCGAAGCGTCGGTTGACGGTGATGGTGCAGCGGTCGGGCACCACGTTGTGCTTGTCGGCGATGCCCCCTTCGATGCCGACCACCTGGAACGCCTCGCGGAACTCGAGCCCGTCGACGTCGACGAGGTCGGTCTCGTGCGCGGCGAGCCGGGCCAGCACCTCGGAGGCCCGATGGATGGCGTTGCGGCCCATCCACGGACGCGCCGCGTGCGCGCGCTCGCCGTCGAACCCTGCTTTGGCCACGAGCACGCCCTGGCAACCGGCCTCGACCCAGCCGTCGGTGGGTTCGAGGAGGACGGCGAAGTCGCCCGCGAGGAGGTCGGGCTGCGCAGCGAACACCTTGCCCAGCCCGTTGAACTCGTCGCGCACCTCTTCGCATTCGTAGAATGCGAGCGTGACGTCGTGGCGCGCCGACGTCGCGTCGTCGTGCAGCCGCTCGGCCAGGCGCAGGAGCACCGCGAGGCCGCCCTTCATGTCGGCCGAACCCAGGCCGTGGAGCACGTCGCCGTCGAGACGGGGCACCTCGTTGCCCGCGTTGGCGGGCACGGTGTCGAGATGACCACCGAGCACGACGCGACGCGCACGCCCGAGCTCGGTGCGGACGATCACGTTCGCACCCAGGCGGTGGATGGCGAGCGAGGGCGCACGCGCGCGCAACCGCGCTTCGACGAGATCAGCGAGCTCCGCTTCGTGGTGGCTCTCCGAGCGCACCGCGACCAGCGCGGCGGTGAGCCCGAACAGATCGGCCGCGTCGACCTCGAGGATCGCCGCCGTCGACAGGCTGGTCACGTGGCCGCGCCGTGGTCGCGCAGGATGTCGTTGAGCTTCGACTTGTCGTGGCGCTCACCCTCGTTGAGGCGCTTGACCACGAGCACGCACGGAAGGCCGAACTCGCCCCCGGGGTAGGTGCGGGCGCGGGTGGCGGAGATGGCCACGCACCAGTCGGGCACGATGCCCCGCGACAGCTCGGCGCCCGTCTCGGCGTCGATCACCGGGATCGACCCGGTGAGGATGCAGCCGGCGCCGAGCACCACGCCGCTGCCGACGCGCGCCCCTTCGGCGACGATGCAGCGCGACCCGATCATCGTGTCGTCGCCGACCATCACCGGCGCGGCCTGCGGCGGCTCCAGCACGCCACCGATGCCGACCCCACCGGAGAGGTGGACGCGCTCACCGATCTGCGCGCACGAACCGACCGTCGCCCAGGTGTCGACCATGGTGTCGGCGCCGACGCGCGCGCCGATGTTCACGTAGCTCGGCATCATCACCGCGCCCGGCGCCAGGTAGGAGCCCCAGCGGGCCGACGCGCCGGGGACGACGCGCACGCCCTGCTGTTGGAAGTGGCGCTTCAGCGGGATCTTGTCGGCGTACTCGAACGGCCCGAGCTCGGTCGTCTCCATCTGCGAGATGCGGAACAGGAGCAGCACCGCGTACTTGAGCCACTCGTGCACGACGACGTCGTCGCCCACCAGCTCCGCGACCCGCGCCTCACCGGTGTCGAGCAACTCGACCGACTGGAGCACCGCGGCGCGGGCGTCGGCCTCGGGAAGCACCGAGTACAGGTCGTCGCGGCCCTCCCACAGCGCGGTGATCTGCTTCTCGAGCTCTTCCTGCGATACGGCCATGGCGTCAGGCTAGAGGTCGGCCGTCGCCCGCTTCGCCACCAAATCCACCTGATCGTCGGTGAGAGTCAGCGCCACCCGCACGTGGTCGGCGCTCGCGGTGCCGTAGAAGTCGCCGGGCGCGACCACGAGGCCGGTGGTGGCGAGATCGTCGGCGATGGCCCAGCCGTCGCGCGAGCCGTCGCCGTCACGCAGCCACAGGTAGAAGGTGGACGACCCCCCGTCGTGCACCAGCCCCCGCGCCTCCAGCGCGGGGAGGGCAACCGACCGGCGCCGGGCGTAGCGGGCCCGCTGCTCCGCCACGTGCACGTCGTCGCCCAGTGCGGCCACCGTCGCCGCCTGCACCGGTGTGGGCATCATCAGGCCTCCGTGCTTGCGCACCTCACCCAGGTAGCCGACGAGCCCGCGGTCGCCGGCCACGAACCCGGAGCGCAAGCCGGCCATGTTCGAGCGCTTCGAGAGCGAGTGCACCACCAGCACGCCGTCCGTGCCCGCGGTCAGTGCTGTAGCCGGTGCGGCGGGCTCGCCGTCGGCACCGTAGGTGAACTCGGCGTAGCACTCGTCGCTGGCTACGATGACGCCGCGCGCCCGCGCCCAGTCGACCGCCGCGAGCATCTGCTCGGGCAACGCGGTCACGCCGGTCGGGTTGCTCGGGTCGTTGAGCCACAGGACGAGCGCACGCGCGGCATCGGCCGGATCCACGCGGGAGAGGTCGAGGTGCCAGGCGTCGTCGACCGGCACCGGCACCGCCCGCAGCCCGGCGAGCAGCGCGCCCATCTCGTAGGTCGGGTACGCCACCGCCGGGTACAACACGGTGTCGCGCGATGGGTCGCGCAACGACAACGCCCGCGGCAGCGACGCGACCAGTTCCTTGGTGCCGATGCACGCGACGATCTCGTCGGACGTGACCGCGCACCCGAACCGGCGGTCGATCCACCCGACGGCGGCGTCGCGCAGCGCGGGGCTGCCGATCGTCGCGGGGTATCCAGTGGCGCCGGGCGCGGCGTCGGCGAGCGCGCGCAGCACGACATCGGGCATCGGGTCGACGGGCGTACCGACCGAAGCGTCGACCATCCCGCCGGGCACTGCCGCGGCGACGGCGCGCACCGGGCCGAGACGGTCGTGCGGGTACGGCGGCGGGACGAAAGCCATCTGCGGAGGCTATCGGGAGGTCGGTTCGCCGCCCTCGTGCGCGGGACGGTCGGCGCGCTCGAGATCGTCGTACAACTCGATGCGCGCCCGGCCGCGGTCCTTGGCCGTGTACATGGCGAAGTCGGCGCGCCGCAGCAGCTCGGCTGCGCTGGCACCGCCGTCGCCGGCGCCCGCGATGCCGATGCTCACGGTGGTGACCAGCGAACCGTCACCGAGGTCGACGGGCTCGGCCACCGCCGCGAGCAGCCGTTCGGCGATCTGGGTCGCTTCGGTCGGGTCGCCGAGATCGGGGAGGATGGCCGCGAACTCGTCACCCCCGAGCCGGGCCACGCTGTCGGACGGCCGCAGCGTGTCCTGCAGGCGACGGGCGACCACGTGCAACAGCCGGTCCCCGATCTCGTGTCCGAGGTTGTCGTTGACCGTCTTGAACCGGTCGAGGTCGAGGTACAGCACCGCGAGGTACGCCTTGTGCCGGCGGATCCGCGACAGCGCCGCCTCCAGGCGGTCGAGCAGCAACACCCGGTTGGGCAGGCCGGTCAGCGGGTCGTGCAGCGCGCGGTGCGAGAGATACGCCTCCTTGAGCTTGAGCTCGGTGACGTCGCGCGCGATCCCCGCGAACGCGGTGACCGCTCCGTCGGCGTCGTGCAGGGGCACCACGCGGTGTTCGGTCCAGATCATCGTGCCGTCGCGCCGTTGCATGCGCAGCTGCACCGACTCCACCTTCGGCACCCCGACGGCGCCCAACTCGCGCACGCGCTCGACATCGTCGTCGTGGGTGATCCTCGCCACGAGCGCGGGCTCGTCGTAGAACTCCTGCGGCGAGTAGCCGAGCACCACCTCCACCGCGGGATTCACGTACTCGAAGCGCGGTGACGGACCGACGCGGATCCGGTACACGACGTCGGCCGCCATCTCGGCGAGCAGCCGGAACCGCTCCTCCGACTCGCGCAAGGCCGCCACGACGTGGCGTTCCTTGGTGACCTCGGCGAACGTGCAGATCGCCGCGACGATCGACCCGTCTTCGTCGCGCACCGGTGACGTCGACACCGACGTCCAGAGCACGCGCCCGTCGGTGATGCGCACGCCCATCACGAAGTCGCGCAGCACCTCGCCGGTGCGCAGCGTGCGCGACGACGGGATGTCGGGTACGGCAAGTGGCTCGCTCTGCGCGTCGATCAGGTCGAGGCGACGCGAGAAGAGCCCCTCGCTGGTGACCGCTTCCCCCATCGCCGCGAACCCGGATCGGGCGCGAGCGTTCGCCAGGAGCACGCGGCCGTTGCGGTCGAAGGCGACGACCGCGAGCTCGAGTGCATCGAGGAGCCGGTCGTGGGGAAACTCCTGCGCGTCGTCGGTCACGTCATTCGTCGTGGACCACGACGAACTCGTCGAAGTGCGGCAGCGTTGCCGCGGGGAGGCGTGCGCGCACCCGCGTCCCGCCCTCCGCATGCACTTCCACGAGTACCTCGCCCTCACGATGGAGCCCAGCGACGATGTCGCCCCGCTCGTACGGCACCAACAACTCCACGATAGGAGCGAGGGCCCGCAGGCGAGCACCAACCGTGTCCAAGAGCACATTGACGCCGTCGCCTGTGACGGCGGACACCACGACCGCCTCGGGGTGCGCGTAGAGCAGCGCCTTCACGTCGCCGGGGGCGGCGGTGTCGGACTTGTTGAGCACCAACAGCTCCGGCACGTGCGCGGCGCCGATCTCGGACAACACCGAGCGGACGGCGTGAATCTGCAGCTCGGCGTCGGGGGAACCGGCATCAACGACGTGCACCAGCAGTTGCGCGTCGACGACCTCCTCCAGCGTCGACTGGAACGACTCCACCAGCTGGTGCGGGAGGCGCTGGACGAAGCCGACGGTGTCGGAGGCGAGCACCGTCTCGCCGCCCGGAAGCCGCAGCCGCCGGGTGGTCGGATCGAGGGTGGAGAAGAGGCGGTCCTCGACGAGCACGTCGGCGTCGGTGATCCGGTTCAGCAACGTCGACTTCCCCGCGTTGGTGTAACCGACGAGGGCGACGGTCGACATCGCGCTGCGGCGGCGACCCTTGCGCTGCGTGGCGCGGTTCTTGGCCAGACGGTCGAGATCACGTTCGAGCCGCGCGACGCGCGACAGGATGCGCCGGCGGTCGACCTCGAGCTGGGTCTCGCCGGGACCACGGGTGCCAACGAGCCCGCCGCGCGCGCCGCCGCCGGCGCCCTGCTGGCTGAGCTGCTTGCCCTTCCCGCGCAGGCGGGGGAGGCGATAGCGCAGCTGCGCGAGCTCGACCTGCACCATGCCCTCCTGGCTGCGCGCGTGCTGGGCGAAGATGTCGAGGATCAGTGCGACGCGGTCGACGACGTCGACCTTGAACAGACGCTCGAGGTTGCGTTGCTGCGCCGGGGTGAGCTCGTCGTCGAAGATGACGAGGTCGATGTCGAGCGCGTCGGCGAGCTCCTGCAGCTCCTTGGCCTTGCCGGAACCGATGTAGGTCGCGGGGTCGGGCGTGTCACGTCGTTGCAGCACGAGCTCGACCGGCTCCGCGCCCGCGGTGTCGGCCAGGCGCGCGAGTTCCTCGAGCGATGCCTCGGCGGCTTCGACGTCGCGCGTACCGATGCCCGTGCCCACGAGCAACGCGCGCTGACGCAGGACGGCGAGATCGACCTCGGTCGCGGTGAGGCGCCGGCGGCTCATTGATCCAGCTCCACATCGAACACGTGCACGACCGGGCCGCCGAGGCGGATGGTGTCGCCCAGCTCGACGACGAGGTCGCCGCCGGGGACGTGCACGGTGGCCCGCTCCCCCACCACGCCGCGGCGATGGGCGACGGCGACAACGGCGCACGCGCCGGTGCCGCAGCTCAGGGTCTCGCCCACGCCGCGCTCCCACACCCGCATGTCGAGCTCGTCGGTGGCACCGGGCGTGGCGCGCACGAACTCGACGTTGGTGCGGCGCGGGAAGCGATCGTCGTGCTCGAGGTGTGGACCGTGCTGGATGACCCGAGCCGTGGCGGGATCGTCGACGAACAGCACGAGGTGAGGATTCCCCATCCCGGCGGCGTCGCCCTCGTAGTGGGTGCCGTGGAAGTCGGCGGTGATCCCGAACGGCGAGTCGACCGCGACCGGGATCTGTGCGGGGTCGAACGTGACCGGACCCATGTCGACGGTCGCGGCGGTGACCTCGCCCGTCGCCGGGTCGCGCGTGAGCTCGACGTGCCGGCGGCCGCCACCGGTGTCGACGGTGAGCGTGCCGTCGGCGCCGAGCCCGTCGCGTGCGGCGACCCAGGCGAGGGTGCGCATGCCGTTGCCGCTCATCTCGGCGACGCCGCCGTCGGCGTTGAAGAGCAGCATCTCGGCGTCGGCGCCGTCGGTGCCAGGCTTCACCACGATCAGACCGTCGGCGCCGATGCCGCGGTGGCGGTCGCACAGGTGGCACGCCAGCACGTTCTCCACCGAGAACCCGCGCGCGCCATCGAGCCACGACCAGACGAGGAAGTCGTTGCCGGTGGCGTGCAGCTTCGAGAGGCGGACGGCGGTCATGTGCTCCAGCTTGCCAGGAGGGCCCGCAACACCGAGCACGGATTCTCAGGAGCCCCGAACCACTGGACGCGCGGATCCCGCCGGAACCACATCCGCTGGCGGCGGGCGAACTGCCGGGTGCGCACCACCACGGCCGCGAGCGCGGCGTCGAGTGACGGCTCCTCCCCCGCCAGGTGGGCGAGGATCTCCCGGTACCCGATGGCCTGCGCGGCGGTACGGGACAGCGCGCCTCGCGCCTGCAGGCCGGCAACCTCGTCGACGAGACCGGCGTCGCGCATGGCCGCGACCCTCCGCTCGATCCGCTCGGCGAGGACCGCACGCGGCAGCCACGTTCCGGCGATGCGGACGGGGAACACGGTCGGCCCGTACTCCTGGAGCCCGGCGCCGAACGACGAGAACGGCCGACCGGTGATCTCGATCACCTCGAGGGCGCGGGCGATCCGGCGGGTGTTGCCGGGTTCGATCGCGGCCGCGGCCTCCGGGTCGAGTCGGGTGAGCTCGGCGTAGGTGTCGTCGGTGCGGGCGAGGATGGCGTCGCGCACGGCGCGGTCTTCCGGCGGGAAGGTCAGCGGGTCGACGACCGCCTGCACGTAGAGCCCGGTGCCACCGACGAGCAGGGCGCGCCGACCGCGCGCTTCGATGTCGGCGACGGCGGCGCGCGCCTCCTGCTGGAACCGGGCGACCGACCACTCCTCATCGGGCTCGGCGAGGTCGATCAGGTGGTGCGCGACCAACGCCCGCTCGGCCGCGGTGGGCTTGGCGGTGCCGATGTCGAGCCCCCGGTACACCTGCATCGAATCGATCGACACGATCTCGACATCGGCGTACGCCCGCGCGACCTCGAGCGCGAGCGCCGACTTCCCGGATGCGGTGGGGCCGACGATCGCGAGATGGGAGCGGGTCACGCAGGTGCGGCGGTGACCGGAATGCGGATGCGGACGGGGCGCGGCGCGGGATCGAGGTGCACGAGTTCGCCGCGGAGCCAGTGCGGGGCGGCGTAGGTGACGACGACCTCGGCGGTGCCGCCGACCATCGGCCGCTCGCCACCCGGGGAGCCACCTTCCGGAGAGAAGTGCACCAACTTGTTCTGGCGGGTGCGACCCGACCACATGGTGTCGTCGTTCTTCGACGGGCCTTCGAGCAACAACGATTCGGTGTAGCCGATCCGCGCCTCGTGCTTGGCCAGCGCGTGGCGCTCGACCACCTCGGTGAGCCGCGCCATGCGCTCCTGCGCGACCTCGGGGCGCACGAAGTCGTCGACCATGTCGGCCGCGGGCGTACCCGGACGGGGTGAGAACACGAACGTGTAGGCGGCGTCGTACGCCGCTTCGTCGACCACCTCGAGGGTGCGCGCGAAGTCGGCGTCGGTCTCGCCCGGGAACCCGACGATGAGGTCGGTGGTGACCGCGAGGTCGGGTACCGCGGCGCGCGCGTCGGCCAACCGCTGCAGGTAGCGCGCGGCGGTGTAGCCGCGGTGCATGCGGGCCAGGGTGCGGTCACTCCCCGACTGCAGGGGGAGGTGCAGGTGCTCACACACCGACACGCACTCGGCCATCGCCGCGATCGTCTCGGGGCGGAGGTCTTTCGGGTGCGGTGACGTGAAGCGGATGCGCTCGATGCCGTCGACCGCGTCGAGTGCGCGCAGGAGGTCGGCGAACTGCGGGCGGTACTGCCCCGCACCGAGGTCGCGGCCGTAGGAGTTGACGTTCTGGCCGAGCACGGTGATCTCGCGGACGCCGTCGGCGGCGAGCTCTTCGACCTCGTGGACGATGTCACCCGTGCGGCGGCTGATCTCGGGCCCGCGCACGATGGGCACGATGCAGAACGTGCACGAGTTGTCGCAGCCCACCTGGATGGTGACCCATGCGCTGTGGCGCCCAGGAGAAGAGGAGTCGGTGCGCCGCGCCGGCAACGCGGAGGGGTAGGCGTCGTGCTCCTCGAGGATCTCGACCACCGGGCCTTCGACTCGGGCCCGCTGGAGCAACGACGCCGCGTTCCCGAGGTTGTGGGTGCCGAACACGACGTCGACGTGGCCGGCGCGCTCGACGATCAGCCCACGGTCCTTCTGTGCGAGGCAGCCACCGACCGCGATCTGCAGGTCGGGACGCTCCGCCTTCAGCGCCTTGAGCCGGCCGAGGTGGCCGTAGAGCTTGTTGTCGGCGTTCTCACGGATGCAGCACGTGTTGAGCACGACGACGTCGGCCGACTCGAGGTCGTCGGTGGGCTCCATCCCATCGGCCGCGAGCAACCCGGCGATGCGCTCGGAGTCGTGCTCGTTCATCTGGCACCCGTACGTGCGCACGTAGAAGCGGCGCGTCGGAGCGGCCGGGTGTTCAGGCTGGGTCACGATCGATCAGTGTAGGAGCGGGGCCTTCCGACCCCGCCCCCACCGGCCGGGTCGGATCAGCTGTCGATGTCGACCGGCTCTTCCTCGCCAAGGGTGATTTCGGCGTCGATCTCCGAGACGTCGACCTCGTCGATGCCGACCTCCTGGCGGATCTTCTCGCTGATCTCCAGCATCATGTCGAGGTTCTCGGACAGGAAGGTCTTGGCGTTCTCACGCCCCTGACCGAGCTGCTCACCCTCATAGGTGAACCAGGCGCCCGACTTCTTCACGATGCCGAGCTCCACGCCGACATCGAGCAGCGAGCCCTCGCGGCTGATGCCCTTGCCGTACATGATGTCGAACTCCGCCTGCTTGAACGGCGGCGCCACCTTGTTCTTGACCACCTTCACCCGGGTGCGGTTGCCGGTGATCTCGGCGCCGTCCTTGATCGACTCGATGCGGCGGATGTCGAGGCGGACCGACGAGTAGAACTTCAGTGCCCGGCCGCCCGGCGTCGTCTCCGGCGAACCGAACATCACCCCGATCTTCTCCCGCAGCTGGTTGATGAAGAGGCAGATGGTGTTGGACCGGTTGAGGTTGGCGGTGAGCTTGCGCAGCGCCTGGCTCATCAGCCGGGCCTGGAGGCCGACGTGGGTGTCGCCCATCTCGCCCTCGATCTCGGCCCGGGGCACGAGGGCCGCGACCGAGTCGATCACGACGACGTCGAGCGCGCCCGAGCGGATCAGCATGTCGGTGATCTCGAGCGCCTGCTCCCCGGTGTCGGGCTGGGAGATGAGCAGCTCGTCGACGTTGACGCCGATGGCCGCCGCGTAGACCGGGTCCATCGCGTGCTCGGCGTCGATGTAGGCGCACACGCCGCCGTTGCGCTGGGCCTCGGCCACCACGTGCATGGCGAGGGTCGACTTGCCCGAGGACTCGGGGCCGAAGACCTCGACCACACGACCGCGGGGCAGACCCCCGATGCCGAGCGCGATGTCGAGCGCCAGCGCGCCGGTGGGGATGGCGGCGACGCCCACGTTGCCGTGCTCGCCGAGGCGCATGATGGCGCCCTTGCCGTACTGCTTCTCGATCTGGCCGAGTGCCATCTCGAGGGCCTGGTCTCGTTCCACGGTGGAACCCTCCTGTGGGTCTGGACTGTTCGGGGAAGTCGTCGAGAGGAACGTACGACCGGGGTGTGACAGTGATGCGGGAGCCGCCCCTCGAACTACACCCGTGAAGTTAGCCGAACACCCGTTCGGGGTCAAGCATTTCGCACGGCAGGCTCGCCGCCTCGGGCAGACTGCGGGCTCACGACGCTCGAGGGGGACGAATGCTGCAGGAGCTCGACGGCAAGGTCGCGGTGATCACCGGTGGCGGGAGCGGGATCGGCGCTTCGCTGGCCCGGGCCTGCGCGACGGCGGGGATGAAGGTCGTGGTCGTCGACGTCAACGAGGAGCGGGCCGCGGTGGTGGCCGCCGAGCTCCCGGACGGAGCGGGGGTCGCCCGGGCCGTCGACGTGTCCGACGCCGCAGCGGTGCAGGCGCTCGCCGACTTCGCCTTCGCCACGTTCGGCGCGGTGCACCTGCTGTGCAACAACGCCGGCATCTCACCGGTCGGGCGCATCTGGGACTTCACCGACGACGAATGGCAAACACTGCTCGGCGTCAACCTGCGCGGCGTGGCCAACGGCATCCGCAGCTTCGTGCCCCGCATGATCGAGCAGGGCGAGGGGCACATCGTCAACACCGGCTCGGGCGCCAGCTTCGTGGCGACGCCTCGCCTCGGCCCCTACTGCGCGACCAAGCACGCGATCGTCGGGCTCTCCGAGGCACTGCGCTACGAGCTCGACGGCACGGGCATCGGGGTGAGCGTGCTCGTCCCGGCGGGCGTGAACACCAACATCGGCGACTCGATGGTCCGGCCATCGGCCACCGATCCCGACGGCATCGCCGACGACTTCACGGTGCTCACCACCTCGCTCGACCCGACGTCGCTCGAGATGATCGAGCCCGACGTGGTCGCGGAAGTCACGTTGGTCGGCGTGCGCGAGGGCTGGGACTACATCGTGATGGGCCCGGGACAGTCGGTCGGGGTGGAACGGCGCTACGGCGAGGTCCTCGACGCGCACCCGCGCAGCAAGGAGCGCTTCCCCTTCCTGCCCTGAGCAGGTCTGGAAGACTCGCGCAGGGGGCACTGCCCGCAGTCAGGCGCCGTCCGGATCGACGACCGCGTTCAATGCTCACCCGGTTCGAGGTCGTCGTGGCCGCGGATCCTCTTCGCCGACTTGTTGCCCATCGCCCGACGCTACGCGTGCAGCGGAAAGCGGGCGCGGACGGTGTGGACCGCGCCGTCGGCACGGGTGTCGCTGTCGAACAGCACGACGCGGTCGACGACGAACGGTGGTCCCGCGGGACCGGTCCCCAGGTGCTCGACCAGCGTGCGCAGGTCGCGCGGCGGTTGCAGCCGCGCGAGCGTGAGGTGCGGTCGGAACGGACGGTCGTCGGCATCGGCGACCGCGCCGCCGCGAGCTCGACGAGCCTCGGCGGCGCCGCTCGACACCCCGAGCCACACCACCGACGCCCGACGCGCCGACGGGAACGCCCCGCCACCGCCGAGCGTGAGGGTGAAGGGCGCGATCCGTCGGACCGATTCGGTGATCGATTCGGTGAGCGAATCGGCGACCGATTCGGTGACGGCGCCGAGGAACTGCAGCGTCAGGTGGCGCTGGTCGGGGCGGGTCCAGCGCAGACCGGCCGCGCCGTCACCGCCGATTCGTCGCGCCGAATCGGCGACCGATTCGGTCCAACGGAGCACGTCGGGCGGTGGTACCACCGCGAGGAACGCCCGCCGGAGCGCGGCTCCCTCCCGGGTCGACTCCGCTCCGCCGTCCCGCTCTCCGAGCACGGCTCCGCCTCCGTCTCTATCCGAGTGAGTGCAACCGCATCCGCAGGAGGTTGAGCACCGAGATGGTCGAGAACTGCCGGATGCGCTCGCGGTCGAACGGGCAGCCGGGCGGTGACCGCTTCGGTCTCGTGGCCGGGCACCGCGATGCCGTACCAGACCGTGCCCGACCGGCTGACCGTCCATCTCGTCGGGCCCGGCGACGCCGGTGACCGAGATGCCGACGTCGGCGCCGAGCACGCGCTGCGCGCCCTCCGCCATCTGCTTGACCGCCTCCTCGGTGACGACCTGCTCGGCGGTCACGCCCAGCACGCTGCGCTTCACCTCGGTCGCGTACGACGCGATCGAGCCGCGGAACGTGCGGCTGGCGCCGGGCACGTTGGCGAGGCGCGCGCCGATGAACCCGCCGGTGAGCGACTCGGCGACCCCGAGCGTCCACCCGCGCTCCTCGCAGCAGCCGCAGCACCTCGGACTCCATCGTCTCGTCGTCGACCGCGAACACCAGCTCGCCGAGCACCTTGCGCAGCTCGACGTCTTCCGCGTCGAGGAGCGTCACGCGCCTCCGCCTCGGTCGGCGCCTTGGCGGTCATGCGCACGTAGATGCCCTCGATGCCACGGGCGAGGAACGCGATCGTCGGGTTGGTCTGCTGGTCGACGCGCTCGGCGATCATCTCGGCGAGCCCGGACTCCGACGTGCCCCACGTCTTCAGCGACCGCGACACGATCACGGCGCGCTGCCCCGAGCGCTCGAGCAGGTCGGGCAGCACGTGCTCCGTGACCATCTCGGTCATCTCGTAGGGCACGCCGGGCACCGCGTACACGACCTTCTTCACGCCCGTGCCCACGTCCACCTCGCAGCGCAGCCCCGGCGCGGTGCCGATCGGGTTCGGGATCACGTCGCCGCCGATGGGTACGTCGGCCTGGCGCAGGTTGTTCTCCGGGAACGGCCGGCCCCGGCCGCCGAAGATCGTGCGGATGTGCTCGACGAGCTCCTCGCGCCGTTCGAGCTCGACGCCCATCACCTCGGCGATCGCCTCGCGGGTCACGTCGTCGGGGGTGGGCCCGATGCCGCCGCACACGATGACCGCGTCGGCCCGGTCGAGCAGCTCGCGCAGGCACTGCACCATCCGGCTCGAGGTTGTCGCCGACCTTGCGGTGCTCGCACGTGTCGATCCCGACCGCGGCGAGCTGCTCGCCGATCCACGAGCGGTTCGTGTCGACGATCTGGCCGAGCAGGAGCTCGGTGCCGATCGCGAGGACGTCACACCGCATGCTGATCCTTGCCCTCCCGGTTGGCTTCCCGCTTCGACCCGCGGTACCGCTGATGACGATGTCGAGGCCCGAGACGACCGTGAACCCGACCGCGAACCACAGCAGGATGTCGTGGAACGTCGCCCACTCGTAGGTCGGCGGGCAGGAGCACGACGCCCACCGCGAGCACTGGAAGAACGGCCTTCCACTTCCCGAGCCGGCGCGCGGGCAACGAGATGCCGCGCGTCGGCCGCGAACGAGCGGTACATCGAGACGCAGACCTCGCGCGCGGTCACGATGATCGACCGGCAGCCCACGAGAAGTCGCCGCTGATGCCCGAGCGCGAAGAACCCGCCGAGCACGAGGAACTTGTCGGCGAGCGGATCGAGGAACGCGCCGGAGCGGGTCGTGCCGTCGCGCCGGGCGAGCCAGCCGTCGACGCCGTCGGTGCACGATGAGCACGAACCAGAGCGCGACGGTGAGCCAGGTCGAGCCCTCGTCGCACGATGAGGAGCAGCGTCGGGCACCGCGAGCAGCAGCCGGGCGATCGTGACGAAGTTGGCCGGGCGTCGCGATCGCGCTCCGGCGCCGAACCGCTTCGCGCGCACCGCCGCGGTCACGACGCGCGCTGCCACGTGCCGCGTCGACCGCCTTCGCGATCAGATCGGGACCGATCGCCTCGGTGACGTGCGCGCGCGACGATCGCGCCCGGGCGGGCGCAGTCGGCGCCTGCGAGCCGCACGATGCCGTCGATCTCGGGCGCCTCGCGGTGGGTGCGACCGACCAGCGTGCCGTCGTCGATCGACGCGCGTCGACGAGCACCTCGACCTCTCGGCCGACGAGCGCGTCGCGTGCCGCCTGGGTGATCGGGTCCTGCACCTCCTCGCACTCGCGCAGCCGCTCGGCCGCGAGCTCGGCGGTCGACCGCGTCGTCGAGCGCGTCGCGGCCGGCGTGCCGTCCTCGGCCGAGAACGGGAAGAAGCCGGCCCAGTCGAGCGACGCCGCGTCGAGGAACGCGAGCAGCTCGTCGTGCTCGCGTCTCGGTCTCGCCGGGGAACCCGACGATGAACGACGACCGGAACGCGGCGTCGGGCTCCTGCGCGCGGATGCGCGTCGATCGCGCGCGAGGAAGCGGTCGCCGCTCCCCCACCGCTTCATGCGTCGCAGCAGCGGCGCGTCGGCGTGCTGGAGCGAGAGGTCGAAGTACGGGCACGACGGTCGGCAGCTCGAGCATCGTCGCGACCAGCGGGTCGCGCACCTCGCTCGGGTACAGGTAGAGGAGCCGCACGCGCGTCAGGCCGTCGGCCGCGAGCCGGTCGAGGCGGCGCAGCAGCGGCGCGAGCGAGCCGGGCTCGCCGACGTCGCGCCCGTACCAGGCGAGGTCCTGCGCGACGAGCACGATCTCGGCGACGCCGCCGTCGACGAGCGCGCGCACCTCGGCCTCGATCGACTCCGGGGTGCGCGACCGCTGCTTGCCCCGGAACGACGGGATGGCGCAGAACGCGCACGCCCGGTCGCAGCCCTCGGCGACCTTCACGTAGGCCCACGGCACGGTGGGCGCCGGGCGCGGCAGCTCGAGCAGGTCGCGGACGCCCGGTCGGCTTGCGCCGCGGCGCGCCGATCGCCACCGCCGTACCCAGCGAGCCCTCGCCCGCGAACCCGACGACGGCGTCGACCTCGGGCAGCGCGGCGGCGAGCTCGTCGCCGTAGCGCTCGGCCATGCAGCCGGTCACGACCAGCCGCGGCGCCGTCCTTGCGGACGTCAGCCCAGGGCGAGGATCGTCGTCGATCGACTCCTGACGGGCGGCCTCGACGAACGCACACGTGTTGACCACGACGAGGTCGGCGTCGTCGGCCTCGGCAGCCGGCACCAGCCCGTCGGCGAGGAGGCGTCGCCACCACCTTGTCGGAGTCGACGGCGTTCTTGGGACAGCCGAGCGTCTCGACGAAGAAGGTGCTCTGGACCGGGTCGCTCACTGCGCCGCAGGATACCTGCGCCGTGGCCGACCCCCCGGGGTTGCGCCTAGACCGCGCTCGCCATCTGGGCCCGGCGGAGGGCACCCTCCACCAGCAGCACCAGGGTCTCCTTCACGTGGAGACGGTTCCGGGCGTCGCACAGCACGACCGGCACGTTGGCGGGCACGGAGAGGGCTTCGCGCACCTCGCGGGGATGGTGCCGGTACACCCCGTTGAAGAGGTTGACCGCGACCACGAACGGGATCCCGAGGTGCTCGAAGTAGTCGACCGCGGGGAAGCAGTCCTCGATGCGCCGGGTGTCGACCAGCACGATGCCGCCGACCGCGCCGCGCACCAGCTCGTCCCACAGGAAGAGGAAGCGGTCCTGGCCCGGGGTGCCGAACATGTAGAGGACCATGTCGGGCCCGATGGTGAGCCGGCCGAAGTCCATCGCCACTGTCGTCCCGGTCTTGGCGCTGCCCGCGCCGGCGAAGTCGATGCCGAGGCTCTCGACGGTGATGTCGGCCTCGGTCATCAACGGCTCGATCTCGGAGATCGTGCCGACGAGCGTCGTCTTGCCGACCGCGTACCCGCCGGCGACGACGACCTTCATCGACACCGGGAGCCCGGTGGCCGACGAAGTGGCACCGTGCGGGCCGGGCACCGTGGACGCCATCGGAGGCATCGGGGGAACGAACTCAGATCGCACGAATACCCTCCAGCAGCCGCTCGAGCAGCCCCACGTCGCGGTGCTCGGCCTGGTCGCCGGTCTGACGGACCTGCACCATCCGAGCCGCGACGAGATCGCCGACGAGCACGCGTGCGACACCCACGGGCGTCCCGATCCGGGCCGAGAGCTCGGCGACCGACATCGGCGTCTGGCACAGGTCGATGATCTGGCGGTCCTCGGGCGTCGCCCGGCGGCCGAGCTGGTCGGGCGTGATCAGCGCGAGCACCGGCGCGTGGAGCTCGAACACGCCGAGCGATCCGCTCGTGCGTCCCCGCGTGAGCATGTACGGCCGCACCAGGTTGCGGCTCGGTGCGTTCGCCGCGGGGTCGGGCGGACTCGGCGGGGAGAAGGTCATCGGATCGCCGACCTCGGGAGCGCGGTCTGGAGCTCGGAGATCAGGCCGGGGGTCAGCGCGCTCGCACACTTCTCGACGAGCACCGCCATCTCGTAGCCGACGAGCCCGACGTCGCACGGCCGTGCCGTCGTCGCCGCGAGCACCGACGTGTCGCTCACCCGCATCACGAAGAGCATGGCCATGTCCATCTCGACGATGACCTCGTGCACCCGGCCGCCACCGATCGGGGTCGATCCACCCTTGGCGATGCTGAGCAG
Source organism: uncultured Actinomycetes bacterium (assembly GCA_963725775.1). Classification (GTDB taxonomy): domain Bacteria; phylum Actinomycetota; class Acidimicrobiia; order IMCC26256; family DASPTH01; genus DASUAS01. Next base: position 1,795,074 of record CAVRZT010000001.1, on the reverse strand, counting down.
TCCGGCCGACACCGCGGCGAGGCGGTCACCCGAGCTGCGGTCGAGGCCATCGGACAACGCGATGAGCAGACCGTCGGACGACACGACGGTGGCTTCGGTCACGCCGGGCACGCGCTCGACGAAGTTCGACACCAACCAGTTGAGGTTGCGCGCTTCCGCGCTCAGTTGCATCATCGCCCGTCCTCCTGTGCGTGCCCGAAGCCATCGGGCACGGTCGCCGCGGGAGGCGCGTCGACCGGGCCGTCGTCCGGCTCGGTGCGCCCACGCTGCTTGCCCTGCGTGTGTCGCGTCAGCAGCTCGTGCACGCGGTACGGCCGCATCGGGTCGGCGTCGGCTTCGGCCGCGTCGCCGTTCACCGTCGGCTGGTGGCTGAGGTTCTGACCCGGGATCCGGGTCGGCAGCGGCGCGGCGTCGGCGAAGTCGTCCGGGGCACCGGCATCGGCTTCGGGCGGCGAGGGCGGCGGTGTGAACGCGCTCGGCGCGGGCTGGGGCTGCGGCTGGGGCTGCGGGCGGGGCGGGGGCACCACGAAGGGCTGGGCCTGCGGTTGCGGCTCCACGAACGGCGGGGCCGGCGCGGGCGGGGACGCCACGGTGGGCTCGGCCAGGTTCGTCGGGGTCACGACGGGAGGTGCCGTGGGCGGCACCGTGAACGGGTCGGGGCTCGACGGGTTCGGCGACGCACCGTGGTCCAGGCCCTCGCGGCGCCACTGCTCCACCGGCGGCTCGTCGGGCGGGCGGGAGGCCACCCGCCGCGCCCCCAGGGGTGCGGCAGCGCCGTCGTCGCTGACCTCGGGGGCGTAGACCGGGTTGGGCGCGGGCAAGGGGGCGGTCGGCGCGGGCACGGCACGGGGCTCGAGCACCGCGGTCGGGAGATGGACCAGTGCCACCAGGCCGCGGGGCGCGCCGGGGCGGAGTTCGACGGTGATCGTGTGGCGAGCGGCGAGCGACCCGACGACATGGAGGCCGAGGGCGCGCGACAGCGCGAGGCCGACCACCGGCGGCTTGGCGAGCAGCGCGTTCGCCTCGACGATGCGCTCGGGCGGCATCCCGATGCCCTGGTCGGAGATCGCGAGCACGAACCCGGTCGACGTGACCGCGCCCGACACGACCACGGCGGAGTCGGGCGGCGAGAACGACGTCGCGTTCTCGAGCAGCTCGGCGACGAGGTGGGCGACGTCGGACACCGCACGGCCCGACACCGCGAGGGCGTCGTCGATGGCGACGAGCTCGACGCGGGGGAAGTCGGCGATCTCCGCCGCCGCGGCGCGAACGACGTCGAGCAGCGCGATCGGCTGCTGCCACTGCCGCGGCTGCTCGGCCCCGGAGAGCACGAGGAGGCTCTCGGCGTTGCGGCGCATGCGGGTCGCCATGTGGTCGAGCTTGAACAGGGCGTCGAGCGCGGCGGGGTCGTGCTCGTTGCGCTCGAGCTCGTCGAGCAATTCGAGCTGGCGCTCGAGCAGGCTCTGGTTGCGGCGCGCCAGGTTGACGAACAGGTCGCCCATGCCCTTGCGGAGCAGGCGCGACTGCTCCTGCGCGACTTCCATGGTCACGGCCTCGACGTCGTTGAACGCCTGGGCGAGCTCGCCGATCTCGTCCTCCGACTGCACGTCGATGATCGTCGGCTGCACCGCACTCACGTCGCCGCCAGTGCGGAGGGACTCGACCAGCGCGGGGAGCTGGCGCTGCGACATCTCGCGCGCCGCCGCGGTGAGACGGCGCAGCGGGCCGACGATCGCCCGCGACACGAACCAGAGGAGGAGGAGCGTCAGCAGCATCGCGAACACCGCGAGGCCGCCGTAGATCCGGGTGTCTCGCAGTGCCGCCGACGCCTGCCGCGTTCGCCGTGGCGTCGACCACCGCGCCGACCCCGTCGATCGCCTTGTCGAGCCGGCCGGCCTGCTGCTGGTACCCGGCGTAGTAGTCGGCCGGCGTCTGGCCCACGGCCGGGAACGCCGACGGGAGCGTGGTGTCGATCGCCTTGGTCCCCATCACCGCGGTGTAGGCGGCGAGCTCGCCGTCGGTCGCGGTGGTGGTGAACAGCTCGCGGTAGTGGGCACCGGCGGATTGCGCGCCGACCCATTCGCTGAAGTCGTTCGGCACGCCACTGGCGAGGACGGCGATCTCGACGCTCGCCTCGCGGGCGAGCTCGTGCTGCGCCCGCTCGAGCGCGAACACGCGACCCAGGCTGGCGGACACGTCGGCACTGACGAGGTCGTTGGCGGCGCGCTCACCGAAGTCGAGGAGGTGGCCGTCGACCGCGAGGAAGAACTCGCGGGTGCGGGCTGCGTCGGCGCTGCGGGCGTCGACCTGCGCCGCGCATCTCGGGGATCTGGTCGAAGCCGCGGTTGGTGGCTTCGAGCGCGGCGAGCGTGGCGGGTGAGAGCCCGGCGGTGGCGAAGGCCTGCTCGTCGGCACGGAACACGCGAGCAGCGGCGTTGGTGCGCGCTTCGCGCGGCCTCGAGCTCGTCCGTTCGGGGCGCGGTGGTGCCGGCGACGTACCACGACGACACGACGCTCTCGTTCTGGAGCGCGCGACTGGCGTCGTCGAGTGAGCGCAGCGGACCCGAGATGTCGCCGTACAGCTCCTGCGCGTGCAGTGCCGTGAACCGGTCGCTGAGACCGGCGGCGGCGATGACGACGACCGCGAGGAACGGCACGAAGAGGACGAGCAGCAGCTTCGACCGGAAGCTCAGTCGCGCCATCAGCGACGTGCCTCCCTTCATGCGTCCAAGCTGCACCGCGTCCTCCCTCGACCTGGGTGTGCGCGAACCGCGACATTGCGGCGCGCGCCACACCTCATATGGCGTGTCGGCAGGGCGGGAAGCCGCCTTGAGCAACGCTTGGGGAAGGGCTCGGAAAAGAACCGACCGCGGGAACCGGGGTCGGACCCGGCTCAGACCCGGTCGCCGGAGGCTTCGAGCTCCTCGACGGTCATGAGGACCGACCGGGCCTTCGAGCCTTCCGACGGGCCGACCACCCCACGACGCTCCATGAGGTCCATCAGGCGCCCGGCCCGGGCGAATCCGACCCGGAGCTTGCGCTGCAGCATGCTGGTGGACCCGAGCCCGCTGCGGACGACCAGCTCGACGGCTTCGCCGAGCAGCTCGTCGCCGTCGTCGTCGGCGGCACCGCCCCCGGGACCGCTCCCCGCGTTGTCGTCTCCGGCGATGCCCTCGACGTACGCCGGCGCCGTGGACTGGCGACGCCAGTGGGCCACCACCTTGCGCACGCACTCCTCGTCGACCCACGACCCCTGGATGCGCTGCGCGCGCCCGGAGCCGGCCGCGAGCAGGAGCATGTCGCCCTGGCCGATGAGCTTCTCGGCGCCCTGCTGGTCGAGGATGACCCGGGAGTCGGCGAGGCTGCTCACCGAGAACGCCATCCGGCTGGGCACGTTGGCCTTGATGACGCCGGTGATGACGTCGACCGACGGGCGTTGCGTCGCGATCATGAGGTGGATGCCGACGGCGCGGGCCATCTCCGCGATGCGGCAGATGCTCGCCTCGACGTCGCGCGCCGCGACCATCATCAGGTCGTTGAGCTCGTCGACCACGATCACGATGAAGGGGAGGCGCTCGTAGCCCTTGCCCGTGGTCGGGTCGGGCTCGTCCTTGCTGGGCAGCTCACCGCGGTCGAACATCGCGTTGTAGCCGGTGATGTCGCGCACCCCGACCTCGGCGAGCATCTCGTAGCGCATGTCCATCTCGCGCACGGCCCAGTCGAGCGCGTTCGCCGCCTTCTTCGGGTTGGTGACCACCTCGGTGAGCAGGTGCGGCAGGTTGTTGTACGCGCCGAGCTCGACCCGCTTGGGGTCGACCAGGATCAAGCGGACCTGGTCGGGCGTGTAGCGCATCAGCAGCGACGTGACGATGGAGTTGATGCAGCTGCTCTTGCCCGCGCCGGTGGCGCCGGCGATGAGGACGTGCGGCAGCGCGGTGACGTCGAGCATCACCGACTTGCCGGAGATGTCGCGGCCGAGCCCCACCCCGAGCGCGGTCTTGCTCTTCGCCACCTCGGGCGCGGCGAGGACGTCGCCGAGCGTGACGATGATGCGTTCCTTGTTGGGCACCTCGACGCCGACCGCGCTGCGCCCGGGGATGGGTGCGAGGATACGGACGTCGAGCGACGCCATCGCGTACTGGATGTCGTTGCTGAGCCCGGTGATGCGATTGACCTTGACGCCGGCGCCGAGCTCGAGCTCGTAGCGGGTGACGGTCGGACCGACGGTGGTGCCGACCAGACGTGCCTCCACGCCGTGGTGCGCGAGGGTGGCCTCGAGGATGCGACCGCCCTCCTCGATGAGCCGTCGGTCGGCTTCCTTGCCGCTCCCCCGCTTCAGCACGTTGGCGGGAGGCAGCTTCCACGGGCCGTGCTTACCGCCGGGGTCGTCGCCGAGCTCGATGACGAGCTGTCCGCTCGGATCCTCGTGGGTCGGGATCTCGATCGCCGCGTGGGTGACGGGCGGGAGTCGCTCGAGCTCGGGCTCGGGCGCGAGCTCGGGCTCAGGTTCGGGTACCGAGGCCTCGTCGGCGCCGTAGTCGTCGTACGCGGCGTAGTCGAACGGGGCGGGCCCGCCCGGCGCCGGCGCGGCATCGAGGTCGACACCTTCACCGATCGGCGCGAACGACACCGCGCTCCGCGCCTTGGTGGCTGCCGTGCGCAACGCACACGACGACCGCGGCGACGACCATCCCGATCGACAGCCCGAGCGCGAGCAGCACGCCGACGAGCGCGAGCCCACCGAGCACGATCGATGCGCCGACGACGCCGGTGGCCGCGGTCAACGGCGCCGCGAGCATCGCGCCGAGCGCGCCACCCGCGCCGCGGAGGTCGTCGAGGTTGCCGCTCAACGGCGGGCGCCCGTAGGCGAGGTGGAGGATCCCGACGTCGGCCAGGAAGAGGAGCACCGCGCCGATGGCGATGCGCACCGTCGGCGGCTCGGTGGGCGCGTCGCCCGCGGCGACGTCGTCGGCGTCGGCGTCAGCCTCGGAGTCGGTGCCCCGATGGGGCCAGAGCAGCACGACGCCGAACGCGAAGCACGCGACTGGCACCGCGACCCGGGCCCGCCCGAGCAGCGCGCCCGTGCCGTCGGCCAGCGCGGAGCCGACCGGCCCGGCTAGCTCGGTCCACAGGCCGAGGGCGAAGATGGCGCCGACCACGAACAGGCACACCGCCAGCACGTCGGCCCGGTGCCCGGCCAGCTGCCGCCCGGCGGCGTCACGGCCCCGCGCCAAGGCCCCCGGCTCGGCGGGCGTCGCCTTGCTCTTCGCCGCGGTGGTCTTCCGGGCCGCCGGCCTGCGGGCCGGCTTCTTCTTCGAGCGGGCCGACGCGCGACCACGCCGCGTCTTGGTCGCGGGCATCTGCCGAAGTTAACACCCGCACCACCACCCACAACAGCATCCTCGGTCACACGGCGAGCATGGAGTGCCGCCGACGAAGCCTCCGCAGGAGCGAAGCGACGAGGACAGCGAGGAGGTGGTACGCAATGCTCGCCGGATCGGGCTGAGGTGCCTCAGACCTCCATGACGACGGGGATGACCGCCGGCCGCCGCTTGGTGCGCTCGTTGATGAACTTGCCGAGGGAACGGCGGCAGTGGCGGCGCAGGGTGTCGAAGTCGGTGGCGCCCTCGTCGGCCGCCTCCTTCAGCGAGGCGAGCACCGCGGCCTTCGCCTCCTCGAGCAGCTCCTCGGCCTCGGGGGCGTAGACCCACCCCCGGGTGACGATCTCGGGGCCGGTCACGACCTCGCCGGTGGTGGAGTCGACGGTGACGATCACCACCACCAACCCCTCCTCGGCCAGGTTGCGACGGTCGCGCAGCACGCCCTGACCGACGTCGCCGACGATGCCGTCGACGTAGAGGAAGCCCGACGGGACGGCGCGCCGTTCGACGTCGATGGCGGTGGTGCCGTCGGCCTGGAGCACCAACGTGAGCGCGTCGCCGTCTTCGCACACGAGCACGTGGTCCTTCGGCACGCCGACCGACTCCGCCAACCGCGCGTGGTGGACCATATGCGTGTACTCGCCGTGCACGGGCACGAACCACTCGGGCTGCACGATGTTGAGGAGCATCTTCAGCTCCTCCTGCGACGCGTGACCCGACACGTGCACCGGCGAACTGCCGCCGTGCAGCACCTCGGCGCCGGCGCGGTGCAGCGAGTCGATGATGCGGGTCACGTTGGTCTCGTTGCCGGGGATCGCGTGTGCCGAGATCACCACGACGTCGTCGCTGCTGATCTTCACGTGCTTGTGCTCGTGCGCGGCCATCAACGAGAGCGCGCTCATCGGCTCGCCCTGCGACCCCGTGCAGATGATGCACACCTCGCCCGGCGCGTAGCGCGGCACCTCGTCGATGTCGATCACGCTGCTGACGGGGATGTCGAGCATGCCCATCTCGCGACCGAGCGCGACGTTGTTGACCATCGAGCGCCCGAGGAACACGACCTTGCGCCCCGCGGCGATGGCCGCGTCGGCGACCTGGCGCACACGGTGCAGGTGCGACGCGAAGCTGGCGACGATCATCCGCTGGTTCGGGTAGTCGCGGAACACGGACCGCAGCGTGTCGCCGACCGTCGACTCCGACGGCGTGAAGCCGGGCCGGCACGCGTTCGTCGAGTCGGACAGCAGCAGCTTCACCCCACCCGAGCGCTGGGCGATCGCGCCCATCAGCGACAGGTCGGTCTTGCGGCCGTCGACCGGGGTGGGGTCGAGCTTGAAGTCGCCACTGTGCATGATCGTGCCCGCGGGCGTGTGGTACGCCGTGGCGAACGCGTGCGGCACCGAGTGGGTGACCGGGATGAACTCGCAGTCGAACGGGCCGATGTTGCGCCGCTCGCCGTCGTGCACCGGGATCAGCTCGGTGCGCTTGAGCATCCCCGCTTCCTCGATGCGGTTGCGCGCCAGCCCGAGCGACAGCGGCGAGCCGTAGACCGGGAACGAGATGTCGCGGAGCAGGAACGCGAGGCCACCGGCGTGGTCCTCGTGCGCGTGGGTGAGGAACGCGGCCTCGACGCGGTCGGCGTTCTCGCGCAGGTACGTGAAGTCGGGCAGGACGAGGTCGACGCCCGGCATCTCGGCCTCGGGGAACATGATCCCGCAGTCGACGATGAGGATGCGGTCGTCGACCTCGAGGCAGAAGCAGTTCCGCCCGATCTCACCGAGCCCGCCGAGGAAGACGATCTTGACCGGCGATGGGCTCATCGCGCTCAGGCTAGTGGCGCCTTGAACATGAACTCTTCCATCATCGGCTTCATCGCAGCGTCGACGAGCTCGATGCGCACGCCCAGCGGATCGCGGTGGTAGGCGAACTGGATCGGCGCGGTGTCGGCGTCGTGACCGCAGAGCTGCAGTGGACAGCGCAGCTCGGTGTAGCGGGCCGAGTCGGCGGGCAGGGCGTCGGTCCACACGCCGATGTGGTGGAGGTTCGAGTGCTCGTTGCACTCCCACACGGAACCCGGGACCTCCTCCACCAACTCGAGGTGCGGCGGCTCCGTGGAGTAGCAGAGCGTGTTGGGGAACACGAGGTCGGTGCCGTCGCCACCTCCCTCGTCAAAGGCGCGTACGTCGTAGGCGTCGACGTGGAGGACCGGCCCCCACGTGATGCCCAACAGGTCGCTGAGGTGCGACTTCGCGGCTTCGACGTCGGGGACGACGATGCCCACGTGGTACAGCCTGCCGAGAAGTGCCATCGCCGGAGCCTACGCAGGTTCCGTCCGGCGCGCGGCGGAGCACCCGGTCCGCGAAGCGAACCGGGTGCCGCACCACTTCTTCGTTCGCCCCGACGACTCAGCCGCTGATCAGGTTCGCCTTGATTTCGATCGCGTTCGACGGCTTGCAGTCGAAGGTGCCCTTCTTCGTCGGGTACTGGCGCACCCACTTGCCGCTCTTCCACTGCACCATGAGGAAGCACGACGTGGTCTTGCCGTCCTTGAACGACCGCGTGCCGATCATGCCGCCGGCGTCGAAGTCGGTGAGGGTCTTGATCCCGGTGATCAGGTTCGTACGGGTGAGGCCGTTGACGCCGTCCGACTTGACCACCGCGTTCGTCGCGTCGGCGAAGGCCAGCACGGCCGCGTACGCGTAGGCGGAGAACTGGTCGGGCGTGCCGCCCACCTGCTTCATGTACTTGACGAAGTTGGCCACCGTCTTGTTGACCGAGGCCTCCTCGAAGGGCAGGAAGCCGAGGAACTGCACCTCACCCTCGAACGCCTGCGCGTTGTCCCTGATGAGCTGGTTGCCGTAGCACGACGCGCACTCCCAGAGGACACTCGACGCGTCGATGCCCTGGAGCTCGGCTTCGTTACGGAGCAACAGCCCCTGGTTGGCCGCGCCCACGTTCAACGCCCAGTTCGAGCCGTCCGCTTTCATCTTCTGCACGATGGGTGTGAACACGCTCTGCGGGTCACGACCCGACACCGACACCACGGGGTCGCCCTGGTCGGCCTTGATGCCCGCCTGCTGCGCGGCCAGGCCGAGGATCGTGCCACCCCGTTGGGCATCCTTGGTGTCGTTCCCCACGATGGTCACGCCGTGCAGCCCGCCCTTGTTCTGGGAGAGCTCCCACTTCGCCGGGCCCTGGTTCGCGTAGTAGGTCTGGGGGTTCTGCGTGACGGTGGGGCAGTCGAGGGCGGTGCCGTAGGCCGGGAACGCCATCGCCATACACGACTCGGGCACCCCGGTCGTCACCGCGGACAGGTCGGGAATGCCCGTCGCCTGACCCGCCTGATCCGGGCAGTTCACGATGTCGTCGACCTGGGTCAGGAACAACGCCGACGTGCCCACCAGCGCGTAGTCCTTCTCGCAGGCCGAGATGGTGGCGTTGCGCGACTCGTTCCCGTTGAGCTTCGAGTCGTAGAAGTCGACGACGACCTTGCGGCCCGCGAGCCCGCCTCCGCCGGTCTTGCTGTTCAGGTAGGCGGCCCCGGCCTTCACGCCGTCGACCGCACCCTTGAACAGCCCGGGTGCGAACGGGTTGTCGACGTCGGCCACGACGCCGATGTGGATCTCGGTGGCCGAGACCCCGACCTCCGTGGCTTTCAGCTTCTCGTTGCTCGATTGCGCGCTCGCCGGTCCGACGCTCACTGCCGCCAATCCGACGAGCAGCGCGCCGATCACGATCGCGTTGCGGACCTTGACCACTGGTTCCCCCCTCGGTCGATGTCGAGGGGCACTCTTACACGACTTGGGCCCCTTGTGCTCGCGGCCCTCGGGCGCAGGGGCCAGGGCCTACGCCGACGCGGCCTCGCGGTCCTTGGCCACCTCGTCGAGCTGCGAGTACTCCTCGCCGGTGTCGACCCAGTCCTCGAACTGGATCACGCCGAGCTCGGTGAACCGGTCGCGCAGCCAGCCGTCGCCGGCGTCGAGCAGGCCGAGCTTCTTGCAGTTCGGCACGATCTTGGAGAACAGCAGGCCCTGGAAGATCGGGCGGTCGGGCGCGTTCTGCATGGCCTTCACCGCCTCCTTCACGTCGACCCCCATACGCTCCCACGTCTCCTGCTGCAGGAACCGGTCGCGCATGCGGACGGCCGCCTCGAACGCGAACTCCTGGCGCTCGCGGATCTCGGCCGCCCCGAGCTGCGAGTAGTACTCCTGCAGTGACAGCACGCCGAACGCGACGTGGCGCGCTTCGTCGCTCATCACGTAGCGGAGCAGCCGCTTGAGCAGCGGCTCGGTGGTCATCTGGTGCAGGAAACCGAACGCGGCGAGCGCGAGGCCCTCGACCATGATCTGCATGCCGAGGTAGGTCATGTCCCAGCGGCTGTCGGCGACGATGTCGTCGAGGAGCATCTTGAGGTGCGCGTTGATCGGGTAGTGCCCCGACAACTTGGTGTTGAGGTAACGGGCGAACACCTCGACGTGGCGGGCTTCGTCCATCACCTGCGTGGCCGCGTAGTACTTGGCGTCGATCCACGGCACCGTCTCGACGATCTGGGCGGTGCAGATGAGCGCGCCCTGCTCGCCGTGCATGAACTGCGACAGCGTCCAGTTCTGCGACTCGATCCCGAATTGGGTCCACTCCTTGTCGCCCCAGTTCTCGAACGGGGTGCCCGTGAGGTCCATCTGCTGGCCGATGCCGTTCTGGTTCTGGTTGTCGCGCGCGACCTTCTCCTGGTCGACGTCGGTGTCCCACGGCAGGTCGTTGGCGTTCCACATCGACGTCTTGGCCTTCTCGTAGAGCTTCACCAGCGCGGGGCGGCTGCGCTCGTAGTTCCACGTGAAGATGGCGTCGGCATCGGCGTGCACCGCGTGCTGGATCTCGTCGACGTCGGTGTTGGTGACGGCGAGGATCGCGTCGAGGTCGTTGACGTCGTCGCGACCGATGAGCTCCGAGTTCGATGTCATCGCTTCCTGCTTTCGTCGAGACCGGGAATCACGAGCGGTTCGAGGAACTCGCGCGCGGCGGTGGGATCGGTGAAGTCGATCGGCGGGTGGGGCATGAGCACGTACGAGCGCACGAGGCGCGCCAGCCAGTCGCCGGCGCGGGTCGCGGCCTCGGGACTGAGCCAGCGCTCGAACGCGGGTGCGATGGCGTCGCCCACCGCGATCAGGACGCGGTCGCCGGGGCCGAACGCGAGGTGGCCGAGCACCGCCTCGGGTTCGTGCGCGAGCAGGAATTGCAACGCTTCGTGACCCCGCAACTCGCGGGCGCCGGCGACCACCGCGGCGACGACCGCGTCGGCGAACGTGGGTGCGGCGCGCCCGGCGTCGACCACGACCGCGGTGATGCGGGCGTGCTCGGCGTCCACTGCGCCGGCGACGATCTCAGGCTTGCCGTCGAAATAGCGGTAGAGCGTGGCCCGCGAGCATCCCGCTTCGCGGGCGATGTCGTCGATGGTGGTCTTGGCCAGACCGAAGCGGCCGATGCACGCGAGGGCCGCCTCGCGGGCCCGTACGTCGACGGGAGCCGGGGCCGTCACGGCGATGGTCATCGCCTGAGACGATACACCAGATTTTGTCTCATCGGGTCAGAACGCCGCCCAGCAGCTCGTCGCGCACCAGGTGCCGGACCTCGGCGGGGTCGGCGAGGTCGTGGCGACCCGGGGAGGCGATGAGCGACAACGAGAGTCGGGCCACGTACTCGGCGGCCTGTCCGAGATCGACACCCGGCCGCACGATCCCCGCATCCCGGTCGCGCAGCAGGAGCGGCAGGAAGTAGGCGGCGATCGCCCCGATCACCCGGTGCTGCTGCACGGTGATCAGCGCGTTCAGGCGGTCGGGCTCGGTCTCGAGCACCTTCTGCAGCACCGCGTGCTCGCGCAGCTCGCGGCGGGCCAACGGGAGCGCACGCTCGAGGAACTCGGGGAAGTCGGCCGCGTCACCGAGCTCCTCCCCCAGGCGCAGGAAGAACCGGTCCATCTCCCATCCGACCGTCTCGCGCAGCACCTCTTCCTTGCCGCCCGGGAACAGCCGGTAGATGGTGGCACGCGACACGCCCGACGCGGTGGCGACGTCGTCGACCGTGGTCTTGGCCATGCCGCGCCGCGCGATGCACTCGTAGGCGCCCTCGAGGACCCGCCGGCGCGACTCGTCCAAAGGATCAGAGACCGAGCAGCGCGTCGAGGCCGATCGTGAGCCCGGGCCGCTCGCGCACCTCGCGGACCGCGAGCAGCACGCCGGGCATGAACGAGGTGCGGTCGTAGGAGTCGTGGCGGATGCTCAGTGACTGGCCGGTGGTGCCGAGCAGCACCTCCTCGTGGGCCACCAGGCCCCGCAGGCGCACCGAGTGCACGTGGATCCCGCCCGCCGCCACTCCCCCGCGGGCGCCCTCGACCACGGTCTTCGTGGTCGGGTCGGCGGCCCAGTCGGCCGACGCCGCGGCCATCCGCTCGGCCGTGTGCATCGCGGTGCCGGACGGCGCGTCGACCTTCTGGTCGTGGTGGAGCTCGATGACCTCGGCGGTCTCGAAGTAGGGCGCGGCGAGCTCGGCGAAGCGGACCATCAGCACCGCGCCGATGGCGAAGTTGGGCGCGATCACCGCGTTGGCGCTCGACGCGTCGAACCCGGCGCGGAACCGCTCGATGTCGTCGGCCCCGAACCCGGTGGTGCCGACGACCGCATGCACACCGTGGTCGGCGCACCACATGATGTTGCCGCGCGCGGCGTCGACCACGGTAAAGTCGACCGCGACGTCGGCACCGGCGTCGGCGAGCGCGTCGGCACTGCGCGAGATCTGCATGCTGGGCGCCTCGATCCCGAACTGCCGCAGGTCGATGCCCGCATGCAGGGGATCGACCGCGGCCACCAGCTCGAGCTGCGGGTCACCCAGCACCGCCCGACACACCGTGGCGCCCATGCGCCCGGCCGCGCCGAAGACACCGACTCTGATCATCGGCTCACAGTATCTGCGGAGGAGATGCAGCGCAGCCGTGGCCGGAGGCCGGGACGGCGCAGCGGAATCGACCGTCGAGGAGGTCAGACCGCGGCGAGCGAATCGCCGGGGCCGACGACCGCCAGCGTGCGCGAGCCGTCGCCGAGCACGCGGTCGATCACCCGGGCGACGTCGTCGGCGGTGACCGCGTCGACCTGCTCGACCACCCAGTCGAGGCTCGGGATCTCACCCATGGTGAGCTCGCTGCGACCGATGCGGTGCATCCGGCTCGACGAGCTCTCCAACGACAACGCGAGCGAGCCGGTGAGATGACCCTTGGCCCCGACGAGCTCGCGCTCGGAGATGCCGCCGTCGGCGACGAGGCGGTCGAGCTCACCGCGCACGACGTCGAGGGTCTCGTCGACCCGCTCGGGCACGGTGGCGCAGTAGACCGCCAACGCGCCGGTCTCCTCGAACGCGCTGCGGTACGAGAACACGGAGTACGCCAGGCCGCGCTTCTCGCGCACCTCCTGGAAGAGTCGCGAGCTCATCCCGCCGCCGAGCACCTGGTCGACAACGGCCAACGCGAAGCGGTCGGGGTCGTCGCGCCGCAACGCCCGGGCACCGAGCACGACGTGCGACTGCTCCAACGGACGGTCGACGCGCGCGAAGCGATCGGAGTCGGCGGCGTCAGCCCCACTCACGCGATCGGGCCGGGCGCGACCGGTGGTCGGCTGCGCGGCGGCGACCTGCGCGACCACGTCGTCGTGATCGACGTTGCCCGCCACCGCGACCACGACGTTCGACGGCTGGTAGTGGTCGGCGTGGTACTCGGCGATCTGGTCGCGCGTCACCGCGCCGATCGTCTCCTGGGTACCCGCGACCTCACGGCCGAGCGGGTGACGCGGCGAACAGCGCGCCGGCGAACAGGTCGTGCACCAGATCGTCGGGCGTGTCGTCGCGCATCCGGATCTCTTCGAGGATCACCTGCCGCTCCGACTCGACCTCGTCGGCGCGCAGCGCGGGCTGCCACACGATGTCGGAGAGGATCTCGAGCGCGAGCGCGAGGAACCGGTCGGGGACGCGCACGTAGAACGCGGTGACCTCCTGTCCCGTGAACGCGTTCATGTCGCCGCCACACGACTCGACCGCTTCCGCGATCTCCTGCGCGTGACGCGACTCGGTGCCCTTGAACAAGAGGTGCTCGAGGAAATGACTGGCGCCGGCGAGCGATTCCGGTTCGTCGCGGGACCCCGTACCCACCCAGAACCCGACCGCCGCCGAGCGGAGGCCGGGGAGGTGTTCGGTGACGACGCGCAACCCGGAGTCGAGTCGCGTGCGGCGCATGCCGAAAACGTCGTCGACCATCGGAGCGGTCATCGGCGCACGATCGGCGCGCCTTGACGGGCTCTCTCGAGCATCAGGTCGGGCGCCGGGCTACCGGCGGCCACCACCGCCACCGCCACCGCCACCGCGACGACGGCCACCGCCACCGCCACCGCGGCGCTCACCACTACGATCGCCACCCGGGCGGCCCGCCTCGGCGGGCCCGAGGTCACCGAACTCGGCCTTGGCCTGGGAGTCCCAGGCGTCGTCGAACGACGCGACCTCGATGTCGCCGCCGCCGCTGACCGTCCGCTCACGCGGCGCGCGGTCGCCGTTGCCGCGGCTCTCGCCGTTGCCGCGGCTCTCTGCGGCCGGCGCACCACCGGAGTCGGAACCGCCGGCGTCGCCGTCGGGCTCGTCGCCCGCGAGCGACAGCGAGAGCTTGCCCGAGTTGTCGATGTCGTCGACCCGCACGGTGACCTCGTCGCCGAGGTTGAGCACGTCTTCGACGCGGTCGATGCGCTTGCCGCGTCCGAGCTTGGAGATGTGGAGGAGACCGTCGCGGCCGGGCAGGATGTTGACGAACGCACCGAACTTGGTGACGTTCACCACCTTGCCGGTGTACTCGGCGCCGAGCTCCGCGGTGGGCGGGTCGAGGATGAGCTCGATCCGGCGCTGTGCCTCCTCGACCGCCGCGCCGTCCTTGGAGCCGATGCTCACGGTGCCGACGACGCCGTCGTCGCTCACCGAGACATCGGCGCCGGTCTCCTGGGTGATCGTGTTGATGACCTTGCCCTTGGGCCCGATCACCTCACCGATCTTGTCCATCGGGATCTCGAAGCTGATGATCTTCGGTGCGGTCGTCTTGACGTCGTCGCGGTGCGTGGAGATCTCGGCGTCCATCACGTCGAGGATCTTCAGGCGGGCGTCGCGGGCCTGGAGCAGCGCCTGGCGCAGCACGTCGGCGGGGAGCCCGTCGATCTTCGTGTCGAGCTGCAGCGCGGTGACGAAGTCACGCGTGCCGGCGACCTTGAAGTCCATGTCACCGAAGGCGTCCTCGGTGCCGAGGATGTCGGTGAGGGTCGTGTACTTGCCCTCGGCGTAGACGAGGCCCATGGCGATACCGGCGACCGACGCCTTCAGCGGCACACCGCCGTCGAGCATCGAGAGGGTCGATCCGCAGACCGACGCCATCGACGTCGACCCGTTGGAGCTGAGCACGTCGGAGACGATGCGCAGCACGTACGGCCATTCCTCGACCGACGGGACGACGGGGACGAGCGCCCGCTCGGCCAGCGCGCCGTGGCCGATCTCGCGGCGCTTCGGCGAACCCACCCGACCGGTCTCACCGGTCGAGTACGGGGGGAAGTTGTAGTGGTGGATGTAGCGCTTGGTGGTGCCACGCAGCTCGTCGAGCCCGATGAACTGCTCCATGCGGGGCATGCCGAGGGTCAGCACGCTGAGCACCTGGGTCTCACCCCGCTGGAAGAGGCCCGAACCGTGCGCGGTCGGCAGGATCTCGACCTCGGCGCTGAGCGGCCGGATGTCGGTGGTGCCGCGACCGTCGATGCGCAGGCCCTCGTTGACGATCCGGCTGCGGACGACCTTCTTCTGCAGCGCCCGGAACGCCGGCTTGATCTGCTTGGCCCGGCCGGCGAAGGGCTCCGGCTCGTCGGCGGTGCCGACCATCGCGAGCAGCAGGCCCTCGAGGATCTCGTCGAGGCGGTCGTTGCGCGTCGTCTTGTCGGCGATGGACATCGCCTCCTTGGTGGACGCGGTGGCCTGTTCGGCGACCGTGTCGAAGACGTCGGCGTCGTAGTCGGAGTGGATCTCGTAGGGGATGTCGGCGATCGGTCCGCGCTGGGAGATGACCTCGGTGCGGAGCTTCTTCTGGAGCTCGATCGACGCCTTGATCCACTGCTTGGCCTCTTCGAGACCGTCGGCGATGACCTCTTCGGTCACCTTCGGCGCGCCCTCTTCGTAGAGGCGCCAGGTGGCCTCGGTGCCGCCCGCCTCCACCATCATGATGGCGATGTCGCCGCTGTCGATCATGCGACCGGCGACGACGAGCTCGAAGGTGGACTCGGTGCTCTCCTCGAACGTCGGGTGGGCGATCCAGGCGCTCCCCTGACGCGACAGGCGCACCGCGCCGATCGGGCCGTCGAACGGGATGCCCGACACGGTGAGCGCGGCCGACGCGCCGTTGATCGACAGCACGTCGTGCGGGTTGATCAGGTCGGCACCCATGATCGTGGCGACGACCTGGACCTCGTTGCGGAAGCCCTCGGGGAAGCTCGGCCGCAGCGGGCGGTCGGTGAGGCGACAGGTGAGGATGGCGGGCTCACCGGGGCGGCCCTCACGACGGAAGACGCCGCCGGGGATCTTCCCGGCGGCGTACATGCGCTCCTCGACGTCGACCGTGAGCGGGAAGAAGTCGATGCCTTCCCGCGGCTTGGAGGTGACGACGGTGCTCAGAATGGTGGTGTCTCCGACGCGCACGAGGACCGCGCCGTCGGCCTGGGGAGCGAGCTTGCCCGTCTCCAGGGTCATTTCCAGTCCGGCCGCATTGATCGGGCCGGTGACTCGGATTGCGTCCGCCATGGGGAACGCGCTCCTCTCTCGCCCATGTCGGGCGATCGGGGCGAGAGCGTGGCGATTCCCAGTTGTCGCCGTCCGGATCGTCCCAGGGTGTGGACCGGCCGGGCGGTGGCGACTGACAACCGTCGTCGCGCTCGCGGTTCTCTCGGAGTGGAGACTTCGATGTGAAGTGTTGTCGGGTGGTTGTGTGGTCCGTTACCGGCGCAGGCCGAGCTTGGCGATCAGCGCGCGGTACCGCTCGACGTCGTTGCGCCGCAGGTAGTCGAGCAGCCGACGCCGCCGGCCCACGAGCATGAGCAGACCACGACGAGAGTGATGGTCCTTCTTGTGGACCTTCAGGTGCTCGGTCAGGTGGTTGATGCGCTCGGTGAGCAGGGCCACCTGGACCTCGGTCGAGCCCGTGTCGGACTCGTGGAGGCGGTGCTCGGCGATCGTGGCGGTGGTATCGGGCATGCGCTGAAAAGATCTTTCGTTCTTGTGCGGACCAGCAGGGGATCCTACCAGCTGGGCGGCTCAGACGGGGACGTCGAGCCACGGCCGGTGTGCGGCCAGGGGGTAGTCCTTCCCCGGCTTCGCCTCGAGCTCCTCGTGGACCACGAAGGGATCGGGGTGCTCGCCCTGGGGCAGCGGCGGCGGGACGACCGCGTCGGCGGGTGGGCACTGCTGGCTGTAGGGACCGATCTCCACGTCCGGGTCGTAGCCGAGATCGGCGTCGGGATGGGTCGCGCCGAAGGCGGCGGCGACGTTGTTGGCGGTGCGGTCGCCAAGGGTGAGGTTCCAGGTGGCGGCACCGCCGGGGCCCTCGGGCGGCGCGCCGAGGAAGCGCCACTCCACGAAGCGGAGCATGGACGTGTGGTCGTAGACGCGGTGGTCGACGTAGCCCGGGCGCGCGTACGGCGACGCCAGGATCGTGGGCACCCGGAACCCGGCCAGGCCGAAGCTGTCGTTCAGATCCTTCGCGGCGCGGTCGTCGGCCAGGAGCGGAGGCATCGCTACGAGAGCACCCTCCGGGTGGCCTCGACGTCGGCGGCGATCTGCGCGACCAGGGCCTCGACCGAGTCGAACCGCTGTTCACCGCGCAGGCGGTGCGCGAACTGCACGGTGACCGCTTGACCGTAGAGGTCGGCGTCGAAGTCGAGCACGTAGGCCTCGAGCAGTGAGGCGTCGGCCGACTCGTAGAACGTCGGGCGACGACCGAGCGAGATCGAGGTGAGGTGCTCGACGCCGTCCTCGGCGCGGAAGGTGCCCGCGTAGATGCCGTCGGCCGGGAGGCAGCAGCGCCCGGGCACCGCCACGTTGGCGGTGGGATAGCCGAGCTCGCGGCCGCGGCGGTCGCCCTCGACCACGGTGCCACGCGCTTCGTGGGGACGGCCGAGCAACGCGGCGGCGGCCTCGACGTCGCCCTCGGCCAACAGCTCGCGGATGCGGGTCGACGAGTAGATCGTGCCGCCCGGCGCGGCTTCGAGGCCCACGCCGATCACCTCGAACCCGAGCTCCGCGCCCATGCGTTGCAAGAGCGCGACGTCGCCACCGCGGCCCTTGCCGAAGTGGAAGTCGGCCCCGACCACGACCAGCCGGGCGTGCGCGGCCTCGACCAGCACTTCGCGCACGAAGTCTTCCGCGGGCTCGCGACTGCGCGCCTCGTCGAACTGCAGCACGAACGCCAGGTCGAGGTAGCCGGTGGCGTCGAGCAGCTCGAGCTTCTGCTCGGGCGTGGTGAGGAGCTTCGGCGCCGACTCGGGGCGCACCACCTCGGCGGGATGGCGGTCGAAGGTGACGCACACCGCGGCGAGGCCGCGCGCGTCGGCCAGTTCGCGCACGAAGCGCAGCACCGCGTGGTGCCCGAGGTGCACGCCGTCGTACACGCCGATGGTGACGACCGCGCCGCGCTGATCGCCGCTCGCGCCCCTGAGCGCGGCGGAGAGCACCTGGAGGTCGTCGACGATGCGCATCAGGCGTTCCCGCTCTCGGTGCCCGCTTCATGGCTCGCTCTCTGCGGGCCGGGATACCCGGCCCGCAGCCGTTCGCTCGCGTGCACCGGGGCGCTCGGCGCCCGCTCCGTCGCGAGCCGGGATATCCGGCTCGCAACCACTCCGCTCATGCCCCCACGACCACGACGGCCGGCCGGAGCCCCGCACCGCTGCTGCCATAGACCGCGAGCAGCGCGCCGTCGGGACCGACGAGCGCGTAGGGCCCGTCGCCGTGCACGGTGATCGCGCCGGCGGCGAACGACACGCCGTGGGTGACGGCGCGGGCCTGCTCGGCGTCGACGTCGACCCGCTCGAGGTCGCGCATGGCGACGGTGAGCGGGAGGACCGCGTCGTCCGGTGTCGCCTCGATCTCGGGCAGGGGGTGTGCCTCGGCCAGGGTGAACGAACCGACCCGGTCGCGGCGCAACGTGGCGAGGTGCGCGTACCCGCCGAGCGCGGTGCCGAGGTCGGCGGCGAGCGAACGCACGTAGGTGCCGCTGCCGCACTCGACCACGAACGTGGCCTCCGGGTAGGGACCGGGTTCGAACTCGAGCAGCTCGAAGCGGTCGACGCGCACGGGACGAGGCGCGCGTTCGACCTCCTCGCCCGCACGGGCGAGCTCGTGGAGGCGCCGGCCGCCGATCTTCACCGCCGACACCATCGGCGGGAGCTGTTCGATGTCGCCGATGAAGCGAGGCAGCGCGCGCTCGATCTCGTCGCGCGTGAGTGGCATGGGGCGCTGGTCGAGGATCTCCCCGGCGGCGTCGAGCGTGCTGGTGGCGATGCCGAACACGACGCGTCCGGTGTAGGCCTTGCCGGCCTCCGAGAGGTAGCGCAGGAGCCGGGTGGCGCGCCCGAGACCCACGAGCAGCACGCCGGTGGCGTCGGGATCGAGCGTGCCCGCGTGCCCGACGCGGCGCTGCCCGTACACGCGCCGCATCCGGGCCACGACGTCGTGCGACGTGCACCCGGCCGGCTTGTCGACGACGACCAGGCCGTCACGCATCGCACCCTGTTGCTTCACGCCGGCGCTGCGAGTCAGAGCGCGTCGCGGATCTTCGCGACGACCGACGGGATGTCGAGGGTCGACTCGAAGCCCGCGGCGAAGCGGTGCCCTCCCCCGCCGTTGTCGGCGGCGATGAGGCGGACGTCGACGTCGCCGATCGAGCGGAGGCTCACGCGGACCGAGCCGTCGGGCTCCTCCTTCACCACACAGGTGACCTCGGCTTCGGTGGCCCGCCGCACGATGTCGATGAGGCCCTCCACCTCCTCGAGGGTGACGCCGTGGCGGGCGAGCATGTCCTGGGTGACGGCGGTCCACACGAAGCGGCGTTCGACGTCGAGCTCGGCCGCGGCCAATGCCTCCCCGAGCAGCTTGAGGTAGGCGAAGCGGTGCTCTTCGAACAGCTGACGCGAGAGCCGTGAGACGGGGACGTCGAAGGTGACGAGCTCGCGGGCGAGGTCGAAGACGGCGGGGGTGGTGGTCTCGTACTGGAACCGCCCGGTGTCGCAGACGAGCGCGGCGTAGAGCGCGACCGCGGCGTCGTCGGTGAGCGGGAGCCCGAGCTCGTGGACGAGGCGGCGGACGATCACACCGCTCGCGGCGGCGGCGGGATCGATCACGTTGATGGTGCCGTAACAGGTGTTCGACACGTGGTGATCGAGCACGATGAGCTCGCGCGCGGCCTTGGCCGCGGGCTCGAGATCACCGAGGCGACCCAGGGATCCGCAGTCGAAGGTGACCATGACATCGGGCTCGCGCGGGAACTCGTCGGGATGCGACAGCAGCTCGAGGCCGGGGAGCTCGCGGTAGTGCGGCGCGACCGCGAACGGCGGCGGGAACGACGCGACGACGTCGCGTCGCGCGGCGCGCAGCACGTGGAAGAGCCCGAGCATCGACCCGAGCGCGTCGCCGTCGGGGTTGACGTGGCACGCGAGCGCGATCGTGCCGGCCCCGGCGACGGTGTCGGCGGCGCGGGCGAGGGCGGCGTCGACCTCGGTGGCGGTCACTCCGGGCTCCCGTCGACGGGCTCGTCGCGGTGGAGGTCGCGGATGATCGACTCGATGCGGAGCCCGGCTTCGATCGCGGGATCCTCGCGGAACGTGAGCTCGGGCGTGTACTTCAACCGCACCTGACGGCCGAGCGAGGCGCGGAAATGCGGCGCCGCAGCCTGCAGCGCGGCCTGCGTGGTGACCCGTTGCTCGGGTGCAAGTTCCGGCACGACCCCCGTACCCCGCTTCTTCGCACGGCCGAGCGCGGAATAGTAGACGGTTGCCTGCCGAAGGTCGGCGCTCACGTCGACCCCGGTGATCGTGACCAGGCCGAGCCGGGGGTCGCTGAGCCGTTCGAGCTCGTCACCGAGGGCCTCGCGCACGACCTCGTTCACCCGGGCCATGCGGGGATAGCGACGCGGTTGCTGCTGACGGGTCACGCGGTCTCCAACCAGCTCGTCTCGGTGCCCAGCAGCTCGACCGTGGGCGCGGCGGCCACGTAGCGCTCGACGCCGTCGAGCAGGTGCTGCACCCGACCGTCGCTCTCGGCGACGATCGCCACCGCGATCTCCGCCCGCTGCCACTGGTCGTGGTGCGCGACCTCGGCCACCGACACGTGGAACCGGTGACGCAGGCCGTCGACGATCGGGCGGATCGCCGCCCGCTTCGCCTTCAGGGATCGGCTCTCGGGGACGTGGAGATCGAAGCTCATCGCCGCCGCGTGCACCGGTGCATCTTCGCGCTCTTCGAGCCCGGAACCCGATGCCAAACCCAACCGGCGTCGGCACGGGCGAAAGAGTCGCCTCATTCGACGCAAGAACGGTCGTGCAGGATCAGCCCCGGGTCAGTAGGCGTCGAGGAGGTCGACGACGAACACGAGGGTGTCGGTGCCCTTGATGGTGCCGTCGCTGTTGCCGGTGGCGCCGTAGCCCTTGTCGGGCGGGATCACGAGCAGCACCTGCGAACCGACGGTCTGGCCGACGAGGCCTTCGTCCCACCCGGCGATGACCTGGCTCTTGCCAAGCACGACGTCGACGGGCGTACTGCGGTCCCACGACGAGTCGAGCTGCTTGCCGGTGTCCCAGATCACCTCGGTGTAGTGGACGGCGACGGTCTGACCGGCGGTGATCACCGGGCCGGTGCCCTTGACCAGCACCTGCGACACGAGCGTCGTCGGCGCCGCGACCCCCACGGGAACCGTGATGGTGGGCTTGCCGTCGGCGGCCACCGCGACCGTCGGCAGGCCGGCGACCGGAGCGACCGCTTCGCCCGTCGCCTTCGCCAACGGCGTGCGCACCGACTTCACGTCGATCACGAACAGCAACGTGTCGTTCTTCTTGACGCCCTTCGCGGTGATGCCCTTGGCCACCCCGTCCTTCGGAGCGATGGCGAGGAGCAGCCGGCTGCCGACGGTCTCGCCTTTGAGGCTGTTCACGAGCGGCTTCAGGGTCTGCTTCGTGTCGAGCACCAGCGATGCGGGCGCCTGGCCGAACGAGGTCTGCAGCTCCTTGCCGGTGCGGGCATCGACGAGGAGGTAGTCGAAGAGGACCGTCTGACCCTGGGCGAGCACGTCGCCCGTGCCCGCGGCCACGACCTTGTCGGCGGTCTTCTTCACCGCGAACGGCTTGTCGAACTCGACCGTCGGCTTGGCCGCGATGTCGGCGCTGACCGTGACCCCCGACAGCGGCTCGGCCGCCGCGCCGGCCGCGGGCAGGGCAGCGAGCACCCCGGCGAGGGCGCACGAGACCACGAGAAGGAGGACGGTGGAGCGACGCACGGGAGCTGCTTTCGCTGAGATGACGGGGGATCGCGCAGGGTACCGGCCGCCTCCCGCGCGCCGACCGCGGGACGCTCAGACGACGCTCAGCTGCCGGTCAGCCCCGCGTGATCTCCTTGAGGTCGTACGTCTCGATGACGTCGCCCGGCTTCAGGTCCTGGTAGTTCTCGAGCCCGATACCGCACTCGAAGCCCGACTGCACCTCGCGGACGTCGTCCTTGAAGCGGCGCAGCGACGCGATGGCGCCGTTCCAGATGACGACACCCTCGCGGAGGAACCGCACCTTCGACCCGCGGGTGATCGTGCCGTTGAGCACGTAGCAACCCGCGACCTTCCCGACGCGCGGGACCGAGAACACCTCGCGCACCTCGGCGTCGCCCGTGACCACTTCCTCGAACTCGGGCTTGAGCATGCCGATGAGCGCGGACTGCACGTCTTCGAGGACCTGGTAGATGACCTCGTAGAGGCGCATCTCCACGCCCTCGACCTGCGCGAGCTCGCGCGCCTGGCGGTCGGGTCGGACGTTGAAGCCGATGACCGTCGCGTTCGAGACCGACGCCAGGTTGATGTCGGACTCGTTGATCGCCGCCGACCGCGCGGTGCACGAACGACAGGCGCACCTCTTCGTGCTCCTGGTCGAGCTTGCGCAACGAGTCGGTGAGCGCTTCGAGCGAACCCTGCACGTCGGCCTTGAGCACGAGGTTGAGCGTGGCGACCTCGCCGCGCTGGACCATCGCGAAGATGTCCTCGAGGCGGGCGCCGCCGGCCAGGCTCATCGGGTGCTTCAGGTTGGCGGAGCGACGCCGGTAGGCGCGGGCCTCGGCCACCGTGCGGGCCGTCTTCTCGTCGGGTGCGGCGCGCAGCTCGTCGCCGGCGAGCGGGACGTCGTCGAGCCCGAGCACCTCGACCGGCGTCGACGGGCCGGCCTCCTGCACCTGCTGGCCGTTCTCGTCGAACATGGCCCGGACCTTGCCCCACGCGCCACCGGCGACGATCGGGTCGCCGACGCGCAGCGTGCCGCGCTCGACGAGCGCGGTGACGACCGGGCCGCGGCCCTGGTCGAGGTTCGACTCGAGCACCAGCGCGCGGGCCGGCACCTTCGGGTTGGCCGCGAGCTCCTCGACCTCGGCGACCAGCAGGATCGACTCGAGCAGCTCGTCGACCCCGATCCCGGCGGGCGGCGCGACGTCGATGACGATCATGTCGCCGCCCCACGCCTCGGGCACGAGCTCGCGCTCGACCAGCTGCTGGCGCACGCGGGTCGGGTCGGCGTCGTCGCGGTCGACCTTGGTGACCGCCACGATGATCGGCACCTCGGCCGCACGCGCGTGGTTGATCGCCTCGACGGTCTGCGGCATCACGCCGTCGTCGGCCGCGACCACCAGGATGGCGATGTCGGTCGCGTTGGCGCCGCGGGCCCGCATGGCGGTGAACGCCTCGTGGCCCGGCGTGTCGATGAACGTGATCGGGTGCCCGTTGTGCACGGTCTTGTAGGCACCGATGTGCTGGGTGATGCCACCCGCCTCACCGGCGACGACGTTCGCGTGCCGGATGTTGTCGAGCAACGTGGTCTTGCCGTGGTCGACGTGGCCGAGCACGGTCACGATCGGCGCACGCGGCTCGAGGTTGGCGTCGTCTTCGTCGTCGTCGTCACCGAGCAGGGCCTGCAGCTCGAGCTCGGCCTCCTGGCCGGGCTCGACCAGCAAGACCTCGGCGCCGAGCGCCTCGGCGATGAGCTCGACCATCTCGTCGGCCAGCGACTGCGTGCCGGTGACCATCTCACCCGCGTCGAAGAGCAGGCGGACGAGGTCGGCGGTCGTGCGGTTCAGCTTGGGCGCGAGCTCCTGGATGGTGCTGCCGCGCTCGACGACGATCTCGCCCTCGGGTACGGGCGCGTCGGCCGGCGTGAGCTGCGGCATCGACGCGGGACCGAGATCCTCGAAGTCGCGACGACGACGCTTCTTGCGCCGGGGCCGCTGACCCTGCGGGCCGGGTCGACCGCGTCCGCCGGGACCGCCACCGGGGCCACCGGGTCCGCCCGGACCACCCCGACCACCGCCGGGACCGCCGGGGCCACCACCGGGACGCTGGAAACCGCCCCCGCCACCACCGGGTCCGCCGCCGCCGGGACGCTGGAAGCCACCGCCGCCACCGCCCCCTCCGGGACGCTGGAAGCCACCGCCACCACCAACACCACGAGGACCGCCGGGGCCGCCAGGGCCGCCGGGGCCACCGCTGCCGGGCACGACCCGAGGGCCGGGCGGCGGCGGGATGCGCCGACCGCCGCCGGGCGGCGGCGGGATCGGGCGACCGGTCACGCTGCGCGGTGGTGTCGCCGGCGCTTCCGGCGGTGTCGTCGGAGCCGCAGCCGGAGCCGCGGACGCGGCCGCGGGAGCTTCGGCGGCGGCCGCTGCCGGGCGCTCGGCCGGAGCCGGAGCGGGCGCGGGCGGAGCCGCGGGAACCGGTGCCGGGGCCGGGGCCGGCGCGGGCGGAGCCGCGGCCGGACGGGGCGCCGGCGGCGGGGTCGGCGCGCCGGGATCCAGGATGACGCCGGTCGAGCGGACCACGCGATGCGGCGCGGCCGCGGGCGCGACCTCGGTGTCGTCGTCGGCGACCGGCACCTCGACCAGCGCGGGCGCGGGCACCGGAGCGGGCGCGGTGTCGCCACCCGGCTCCTCGACGGCCGGCTCGGCCTTGGCCTTGGCGGCCCCGCGCTTCGGCTTCGGCTCGGGCTCGGGCTCGGGCTCGTCGACGATCGGGTCGCGACGAAGCCCCTCGGCGTCGGCCATCCGGCGGACGCGGTCCGCGGAGGGGTCGTCGATGCTCGACGAGTGGCTCTTGACGCCGATCTTCAGGCGCTCGGCGAGATCGAGCACCACCTGGTTCTCGACGCCGAGCTCTCTCGCCAGCTCGTAGACCCGGATCTTCTTCGTAGCCAAGCTCGCTGCCTCTGCTTCCTCTACTGCGTGTTACACACTTCGCCCGTTTCGCCGCTCGCCCGGACATTGCCGTCAACCAGTCTCGCGCGTAGCTGCTCGATGTCGTCATCCCGAATCGGGATGCGCAACGCCCGGTCCACCGCCCGTCGGCGCCGCGCCTCGTCGAGGCACGCGCCGGGGTGGGCCCGGCAGAGCCAGGCGCCCCGCCCCGGACCCGGTCCGAGCGCGAGCCCGGACGGGGCGCGCCGGAAGCGCACCAGCTCCTCGACGGCCGCCACCCGCCGACACCCGATGCAGGTGCGGAGGGGTCGGGCCGCTCGCGTGCTAGCCGTCAGCCCCCTCCGTCGATTCGGCGGGCACCGGCGATCGGTGCCGCGTCGTTTGCCGCCTCGGTCTCGGGTACGCCGCCTCAGGCGCATCAGGCGCGGCGCCTCGGCCGCCGGCGCGTCGCCGTTGACTGCTTCGGCGGGTGCCGCGGCGTCGCCGTCGGCTGTTTCGCCACGCAACGGGCGGCGACGGGTGCCGCGTACCCGGCCTCCGCAGCCGAGATCGCCTCGCCACCCTCGGCCGGCTGCCAGACGAGCTCACCGCTGTCGTTGGTGACCCACTCGCCCTCGGCGTACTCGACGCCGCCGCCGGACTCCTCCTCGGCCAGCTGCGACTCGCTCTTGATGTCGACCCGCCAACCGGTGAGCCGCGCCGCGAGCCGGGCGTTCTGGCCCTCCTTGCCGATCGCGAGCGACAGCTGGAAGTCGGGGACGATGACCTCGGCGGTGCCGGTGTCGGGATGGATGCGCACCTCGCGCACGCGGGCGGGCGCGAGCGCCTTCATCACGAACTCGGACGGCGTCGTCGCTGTAGGGGACGATGTCGACCTTCTCGCCGCGCAACTCGTTGACGACCATGCGGACGCGCGAACCGCGCGCGCCGACGCACGCGCCGACGGGGTCGACGTTGTTGTCGTTCGACGACACCGCCAGCTTCGTGCGGTGACCGGGCTCGCGCGCGATCGCCTTGAGCTCGACGACGCCGTCGACGATCTCCGGGACCTCGAGCTCGAACAGCCGCTTCACGAGACCGGGGTGCGTGCGCGACACGACGATCTGCGGGCCCTTGGCGGTCTTGCGCACCTCGACGATGTAGGCCTTGAGCCGGCTGCCGTGGTCGTAGTGCTCGTTCTGCACCTGTTCGGCCTGCGGCAGCAGCGCTTCGACCTTGCCGAGGTCGAGGAGCGTGTAGCGGGCGTCGGTCTGCTGGATGATCCCGGTGACGATGTCGCCCTCGCGGCCGGCGTACTCCTCGTACTTCATCTCGCGCTCCGCCTCACGGATGCGCTGGAAGATGACCTGCTTGGCGGTCTGCGCGGCGATGCGGCCGAAGTCGGTGGGCGTGTCGTCCCACTCGCGCGTGACGTTGCCGTCCTCGTCGAGCTCCTGGGCGATCACCTTGATCGCGCCGGTCTCCATGTCGATCTCGACCAGCGCCTCTTCGGCGGCGTCGGGCATGCGCTTGTAGGCAGTGAGCAGCGCGTTCGCGAGCGCCTCGAGCATGATCTCGATCGAGATGCCCTTCTCGCGCTCGATGTTCTCGAGCGCCTCCATCATGTCGGAGTTCATGGCCGTACCGGTTCTCTTTGGGAGTTGGCTCTCAGGGAGTTGGACTTCGAGGAGGACTTCTTGGACTTCCCGCGCTTGGGCTGCGTCGCCCACTCGAACACCGTGCGCGCCTGCGCGACGTCGGCGTAGTCGAGATGCTCGGTGCTGCCGTCGTCGAGCAGGAGAGCGAAGCCCGCGTGGGTGGTGTCGCCCACGACGCCGCGCACCCGGCGGGCCGGACGGTCTTCGCCGGCGCGGATCTTCACCGAGATCGTCTCGCCCCGCGCCCCGGCGAAGTGCGCGGGTGTACGCAGCGGGCGTTCGAGACCGGGACTGCTGACCTCGAGGGCGTAGGGACCGTTGATGGCGGCGTCGAGCGGCGGCGCATCGAGCAGGGGCGACACCGCGTCGGTGGCCGCCGCGATCCCCTCGAGGTCGATCCCGCCCTCGCGGTTCGACGAGCACCCGCAGCACGCGCGCTTTCCCGGACCCGTTGATCTCGACGTCGTAGAGCTCGAGCCCGAGCGCTTCTACGGCGGGAGCCACCGATCGCACGATCACGTCGACGTCGACCATGGATGCACCCGCCTTTCAATCGTCTCGAGGGTCACCAGCGGCGCCAGGAAACTGGCAAGAAAAAACGTGGGCTTGCGCCCACGTCTCCTACGGACCGATGGGGACCGGTGGGTCTCTCTACCTACCGAACCGAATCAGTATATCGGATGTCACCGGGAATATCTGCTGCGCGATCTCCGCGAAAGGGACCGCACCCTCAGCCGCGGCCGAGCGCCTGCTGGCGGGCCTGCTCGACGTCGACCGCCCCGATGCGGTCGTGGAACTCGGCCAGGTGGCGGTGGATCTCGGCGTCGCTGCGGTTCGGGTACTTGGCGATGGCCCGGGCCAGGCGGTCCTGCTCGTTGAGGCGTGCCACCAGCTGGGCGACCGGGGCGTCGCGCAGCGACGGGTCGTCGTCGAACAGGTACCCGAGCTGCCCGGCGAGCTTCCCGACCGACGGTGCGTCGTCACCCATGGTGGCCTCCCGGCTCGATCCCGAAGATCTCCTGCAGCTCCATCGGCACCGGCGCCTCGAGCTGCTCGTACGTACAGGATGACGGTTCGCGGTCGCGACGCCAACGTTGGAAGCGGGCGGTGTGACGGAAGCGGTCGCCCTGGAGGTGCTCGTAGGCGACCTCGGCCACGAGCTCGATGCGCAGCGGCTCCCAGCTGAGGTCCTTCCCGCCGGTCCAGCGGCTCTGCGCGCCGGGCCGGCGCTGCCCGGAGGCCGCGGCCTCGGCGTCGGCTTCGGCCCACTCGCGCCACGGGTGCGGGTCGAGGTCGCCGTCGCGGTAGGGCGCGAGCTCCTCGAGCAGCTGGTCACGCACCGGCGCGGCGAAGCTGCTCGCCACGCCGACATGGTGGAGCACGCCGTCGGTGTCGTAGAGGCCGAGCAGCAGCGAGCCGACCCCGCGCTCCTTGTGCATGCGGAACCCACCGACGACGCAGTCGGCGGTGCGCAGGTGCTTCACCTTCTGCATCGTCCGCTTGCCTTCTTCGTAGCGACCGTCGAGCGGCTTCGCGACCACGCCGTCGAGCCCCGCGCCCTCGAAGCGCTCGAACCACTGGTGCGCCACCGCGCGGTCGGTCGTCGCCGGCGTCAGCTGCACCGGCGAACGGGCGTGCGCGAGCGCGGCCTCGAGTCGCGCGCGCCGTTCGCGGAACGGCAGCTCGCGGAGATCGCCGTCGGCGTCGGCCAGCAGGTCGAAGGCGACGAACGACGCGGGGGTCGCCTCCGCCAACATCGCGACGCGCGACGCGGCGGGGTGGATGCGCAACGACAGCAGATCGAAGTCGAGCCCGCGCTCGGTCGCGATCACGATCTCACCGTCGACGACACAGCGCTCGGGGAGGTTGGCGCGCAGCGGCTCGACGAGATCGGGGAAGTAGCGCGTGAGCGGCTTCTCGTTGCGGCTCCCGATCTCGACGTCGTCGCCGTCGCGGAAGATGATCGCCCGGAAGCCGTCCCACTTCGGCTCGAAGAGGAAGTCGCCGGCCTTGCCGCCACTCGTCGGCAGCTCCCGCGCCAGCTTCGCCAACATGGGCGAGACGGGCGGCTCGATCGGATACATCGGCGTGCCGCCCGTCAGTACGAACGGGCGACGACGGCCACAAGGTCGGGATCGGTGTCGGCGTCGGGCAGCGAGCCGTCGGCCCGGGTGAGGCACCGCACGCTGACGCCACCCTGGGCGAGCTCGGCCTCGCCGTCCTCCCCCACCGTGACCCACGGGATGCGCGCCCAGCCGGTCGCGGCGGCGTCGCGCGCGTCGTCGAGGGTGGAGACGTCGACCGTGCGCGACTCGCGCAGCGCGGTCGCCTCCGCGAGCAGCGACTCCTGCTGGCGGGCGAGCTCGGCGGTGACCGCGGCGACGACACCGTCGAGCGGCACCGCGACCTTGCGCTCCTCGCCGCCGGTGATGCGCCGCACGAGCGTGACGACGCCGTCGGCGAGATCGCGGGGACCGACCTCGAGGCGTACCGGCACGCCCTTGAGCTCCCAGTCGGTGGCGCGCCGGCCCATCGAGACGTCGGCGCGTGCGTCGAGCTGCGCCTTCACGCCGGCACTGACGAGCTGGTCGGTGATCGCGCGGCACCGCTCGGCGACGTCGCCCTCGTCGCGCACCACGAGCACAACGGTCTGGACGGGCGCGAGGCGCGGCGGGACCCGCAGGCCGTCGTCGTCGCCGTGCGCCATGATCAACCCACCCACCATGCGGGTCGACACACCCCACGACGTCGTCCACGCGGTCTGCTGCACGCCGGTGTCGTCGAGGAACTCGATGCCGAACGCGCGCGCGAAGTTCTGCCCGAGCTCGTGACTCGTACCCATCTGCAGAGCCTTGCCGTCGCCCATCATCGCTTCGCACGTGAACGTCGCGGTCGCGCCGGCGAAGCGTTCGCGTGCGGTCTTGAGCCCGACGACGACCGGCATCGCGAGCACGTCGACCATGAAGTTCTCGTAGACGTCGCGCAGGATGCGCACCGAGTACGCGTGGGCGTCGTCGCGCGACACGTGCGCGGTGTGCCCTTCCTGCCAGAGGAACTCACTGGTGCGGAGGAAGAGGCGCGGGCGCAGCTCCCAACGCACGACGTTGGCCCACTGGTTCAGCAGCAACGGGAGGTCGCGGTAGCTCTGGATCCACTTGGCCATGTACTCGCCGATGACCGTCTCGCTGGTGGGGCGCACGACGACGGGCTCGTCGAGCTCCTTGCCGCCCGCGACCGTGACCACCGCCAGCTCAGGGCTGAATCCCTCGACGTGCTCGGCCTCGCGCTGGAAGTACGACTCGGGGATGAACAGCGGGAAGTAGGCGTTCTCGGCGCCGCAGCGCTTGATCCGCTCGTCGACCTCGCTCTGCATCCGCTCCCAGAGCGAGTAGCCGTACGGACGGATGACCATCGTGCCCCGGACCGGGCCGTTCTCGGCGAGCTGCGCCTTCTGCAGGACGTCCTGGTACCAGCGGGGGAAGTCGTCGCCGCGGGGAGTGAGGACGGGAGGCTTCTTGCCGCTCATGGGTCGCAGGGTAGCGAGCGTCAAATCCCACAGATCTGATCGAAAATATTTCCGACCTCGCCGCTGGTATTTCAACCGAAAAGCCGGTAGATTCGTCACCTATGGCGATCGACGTGCAAGAGCTCCGCGCCCAGCCCCTCGATCCCGAGGTCGAGGCCGAGCTGGTCAAGTTCGAGGATGGCGTCAATCGTTACCTCGCAGGCGAGATCGATGACGACGCGTTCCGGGTGTTCCGCCTCAACCAGGGGATCTACGGCCAGCGCCAGGGCGGCCACAACCAGATGCTGCGGGTGAAGATCCCCTACGGCAAGATCGAGCCCGACCAGCTCGAGATGCTCGCCCACATCTCGGAGACCTTCTCCCGCGGCTGGGGTCACCTCACCACCCGCCAGAACGCGCAGTTCCACTTCGTGCAGCTCGAGGACACCGTCGAGACCCTCCGGCTGCTGGCGTCCGTGGGGCTCACCAGCCGCGAGGCGTGCGGCGACACCGTCCGCAACGTGAGCGGATGCCACCTCGCCGGCGCGTGCCCCTACGAGGTCGTCGACATCAGCCCGTGGGCCGAGGCCACCAAGGACCTCTTCCTGCGCAATCCGATCGCGCAGCGCATGCCGCGGAAGTTCAAGATCAACTTCTCCGGTTGCGCCACCGACTGCGGCCAGGCGATGTTCAACGACGTCGGGGTGATCGCGGTCAACCGCCCACTCGACGACGGCACCGTCGAGCCCGGGTTCCGGGTCTTCATGGCCGGCGGCCTCGGCGCGAACCCGCACCCCGCGATCGCGCTCGAGGAGTTCACCTCCCGCGAGGATCTGCTGCCGACGATCGAGGCGATCCTTCGGGTGCAGGACCACCACGGCAATCGCGACAACAAGCTGCGTGCCCGCCTGAAGTGGCTGGTCGACACCATGGGCGCCGACGAGCTGCGCGAGCGCATCCTCAAGGAGCGTCGCTTCCTCCCGGCGTCGGCCACGTGGCCCGGCGGCATCCCCGCGATCGTCGCCGAGCAGGGCGACGCCCCCGCCGGGATGGGCACCTCGGTGAGCGCCGACGGCGGCCTCATCGGTTCCGGCGCCACGCCGGTGCAGTTCAAGGGCCTCACCCCGCTGCAGCAGTGGGACACCGCCAACGTCGTACGGGGCCGCGCCAACGGCACGGTGAGCGCGTACGCGTACTGCCGCCTCGGCGACATCACGACTGCGCAGTTCCGGGCGCTCGCGCAGATCCAGCGCGACTTCGGTGTCGAGGTCCGCATCACCAACCGCCAGAACTTCGCGCTGCGCGGCCTCACCGAGGACCAGCTCCCCGACCTCCACGCCCGGCTCGCCGAGCACGGGATGGCCGAGGCCGGCGCCGAGCTCGCCCGCGACGTCGTATCGTGCCCGGGCGCCGACACCTGCAACCTCGCGGTCACGCAGTCTCGTGGTCTCGCCGCCGACATCGGCGACGCGCTCGAGAAGGCGGGGCTCGCCGAGGTCGGCGGCGTGCGCATCAACATCTCGGGCTGCACCAACTCGTGTGGGCAGCACCACGTCGCCGACATCGGGTTCCTCGGCCTCGAACGACGCGCGCACGGGCGTGCCGCTCCCGGCTACCAGATGGAGCTCGGTGGTCACGTCACCAACATGGAGATCGCGTTCGGCAAGAAGGCCACCAAGCTCCCGGCCAAGCGCGCCTCGGAAGCGGTGGTGCGGGTGGTCGAGCAGTTCGCCGGCGAACGCGACGCCGGCGAGACCTTCTCGTCGTGGCTCGAACGCGCGGGCGGCGCGGCCGAGGTGGGCAAGACCCTCGTCGACCTCGACGAGTTCCCGACGCCCGAGGAAGCCCCCGACTACTACATCGACTTCGACGAGACCGGGCCCTACGTAGCGGAGGTCGGCGACTCGGAGTGCGCGACGTGACCGCCACGCAGACCCAGTCGGAGGTGCCGGATCTCGCAGATCTCGCACGGGTCTCCGCCGAGCTCGAGCAGGAGCCGGCGTCGTCGGCGATCAAGTGGGCGTGGGAGACGTTCGGTGACGGTGCCGTGCTCGCGGCGTCGTTCCAGGACTGCGTGCTCATCGACATCGCCACCCAGGTCGTCCCCGAGCTCGAGGTCGTGTTCCTCGACACGCAGTACCACTTCGCCGAGACGCTCTGGTACGTCGAGCAGGTGCGCGAGCACTACGACCTCAACCTGCGCGTCATCACGCCACAGATCGCTCCGGACAACCTCTGGCAGATCGACCCCGACGAGTGCTGCGCGATGCGCAAGGTCGAGCCCCTCGCCCGCGCGCTCGAAGGCAAGTCGGCGTGGCTCACCGGCCTCCGCCGTGACGAGGCGTCGACTCGGGCCAACGCACCGATCGTCGGCTTCGACGTCGGCCGCGGCATCGTGAAGGTCAACCCGATCGCGACGTGGACCCACGACGAGATCGACAGCTACGTCGCCGAACGCGGGCTGCCGGTGCACCCGCTGCGCGACAAGGGCTACCCGTCGATCGGGTGCTGGCCGTGCACCAACCCGGTGAAGGACGGCGACGACCCACGCGCCGGCCGATGGTCGAGCAGCGGCAAGCTCGAGTGCGGGCTGCACGGCTGGACGCCGTCCGCCAGTCCCTCGATACCTGCTTGAGCGTCCACGACGTCGCAGCATCGGGCTTCGGCGCCGAGGCCGACGCGTACGAGCGGGCCCGACCTTCGTATCCCCCCGACGCGGTCGACTGGCTGGTCGACGCACTGCACGTTCCCGACGGCGGCCGCGTGTCGCCGACCTCGCGGCCGGGACGGGCAAGTTCACCCGGTTGCTGGTGCCGCGCCTCCCCGGCGCCGACCTGGTCGCGATCGAACCCGTCGCCGGCATGCGCAACGTACTCGCCGCGTCGCTGCCTGCCGTACCCGTGACCGCGGCGACCGCCGAGGCGATCTCGTTCGCCGACGCGTCGCTCGACGGCATCACCGTCGCGCAGGCGTTCCACTGGTTCGACGCGGCCGCCGCGCTCGCCGAGTTCCACCGCGTCCTCCGCCCCGGCGGGCGACTCGCGTTGGTGTGGAACGCGCCGCGACCGGTCGGTGCCCTGGGTCGACGAGGTGTGGTCGATCATGGACCGGGTCGAGAAGCGGGCACCGTGGCGGGCGCACGACGAATGGCGGGAATCGGCGTTCGTGGAGACCCCGTGGTTCGGCCCGCTCCATGAGGCGACGTTCCACCACGAGCAGCTGCTCTCCCCTGCCGACGTCGTCGAGCGCGTGCGCAGCGTGAGCCACGTCGCCGTGCTGCCCCCTGAGCAACAGGAGGCGGTGCTCGACGAGGTGCGCGCATTGCTGCGCGACGATCCCGCCCATCTGTCTGAAGGCGACGAGGTCGCGCTCCCCTACCGGGTCGACGCGTTCTGGACCGAGAGGAACTGACCGATGCCGGTGTCGATGTACGAGTTCACGGTGCCGTCGAGTGCGTCACCCGAGACCGTGTTCGCGGTGCTCGCCGACGCGACGCGATGGCGCGAGTGGGCAGGCTCGATGATCACGGTCTCGGAATGGGAGCGCGAGGGTGACCCGGCGCCCGGAGGCGTCGGCGCGATCCGGCGCCTGGGCCGGCCACCGGCGTTCGCGCTCGAGCAGATCCTCGAGTACGACCCCCCGCACCACTTGGCCTACACCATCGTGCGCGGCCTGCCTGTGCGCGGGTACCACGCCGACATCGAGTTTCTCGACGCGCCCGACGGCGCGACCACGATCCGCTGGTCGGGCGCGTTCGAGCCGAAGATCCCGGGGACCGGCGCGCTGTTCGCCGCGGTCCTCGGTCGCATCGTGCACGGCTACGCGACGTCGGCGGCCTCGGAAGCCGAGCGCCGAGCTGCGACCGCCTGATCAGTCGAGCCCGAGGGCGATGATCAGTGCGCGGTCGAGCTGCTGGAGCTTCGCGATGCTGAGGCGACCACGTCGGCGAGTCAACGCGGCTTTCGGCAGGGTGAAGAGATTGTCGCAGTTGAGCGCGGAATCGTGATCCAGGCCCTCGTCGGGGCCGATCTCCACTTCGGCGACATGACCGTGGAACGTGCTCGTGACGAGCGCACAGACGAGCGCACTGAGCATGGGAATCGCGGAGTCGCGAGTCGCGACGACGACGGAATGCGTACCGACACCCGGGATCGCTGCATCCCAGACGTCGCCGCGGGCGATCAGCGCTCGCTGGCGGCGAGGCACGCGGCGACCGAGAACGAAGCGATGTCCGCGACCAGTTGGTCATGGTCGGAATCGGGTTCGGAGTAGCGCCGACGGTAGGAGTCGGCGATGGCGTCCTCGCCGTGGGTGCTCAGCCACTCATGCACCGCGGCCGCGATGACGGCGGCGCGGGTGGCTCCGAGACCGGCCCGGACCGCTCGATCCAACGCGTCCACGACTTCAGGATCGAAGCGGGCGGTCACCGGAATGCTGCTCATCCGATCAGGCTAGCACCGCGTGTACGTTTCGTACACAGGGCTGCTCAGCTCGTGCGAACCCGTGCTCGTTCAGTTGCCTCCCACGGCTCGTTGCCGAGCGCGAGCTGCGCGGCGACCGCGGCGTCGACGGCGTCGTGGGCGGTGCCGAACGCGGCGTGCACGCCGTCGCCGGTCGTCTTCACCACGAGCCCGTCGTGGCCCTCGATCGCGTTGCGCACGATCTCGTCGTGGCGGGCCGGCGCGGGCCGCATCGCGTCGGGATGCAGCTCCGACAGGCGCGTCGAACCCTCGAGATCGGTGAACAGGAACGTGACCGTCCCCGACGGGAGCTCGCTCACCCGACCTCCTCTTCTTCGACCGCACGGTGGCGGCAAGTCAACCAGACAAACACGACCATCGTCACGTGCCTCGCAGACGCGTCATACGCCCAGCGGTTGGGACGGTGCCGCCGCCTGATCGGTCGAGCCCGAGGCCGATGATCCGTGCCCGGATCGAATCGTCAGAGCCCGCCAGTGAAGCGGTACGAGCTCGGGACGCGTGGGCTCTGGTCGCTCGGGCCGTACCAGAGCGCGACCTCGAGGTGGCGCTCGAGTTCGAGCGTGGCGGGGTCGCCGGTGAAGCGCTGGCCGTTGACGTAGGCCGCCAGGACATGGGTGGCGTCTGCGTGGCGGCCGCCGAGCCGAGTGGCGCTGAGCGCCACGCCCCACTCGGTGAAGACCTGACCGAGTGTGAAGGGCTCGTGCGACGACGACTCGATGTGGATGACCCCGCTGGTGTCGTGGGTGTGCAGCACCGTGAGCCCGATCGCCCTCCCGCGACTGACGACGAAGCCGATGCCGGCCGGGACGGTGACCTTGGCGTCGTCGACAACGATGTCGAGATGCGCGTGGTAGTGCACCGCGAGCTGCTCCGCGCCGAGTACCGAGAGGCCGGCCGCGGCGAAGTAGGGGCGAGCATCGGCGGGCAGCGCCCAGGGTGGCGGGGTGTCGGTGAGCGTCACACCGGTGGGGGTGGCGAAGGGTGCGGTGGCGATGGCGCGCGGCGACCTTGGTTTCGTCGACGCAGCCTTCGTCGACGCACCGGACGAGCTCACCGCCGCTCCCAGGACACCGGTAGCCACCATGAGCGCCAACACGAACATCGCCACGATCGAGCACAGGCGGCTGCGGTCACCGGCGTGATCCGTGGTGGGTGGCTTCGATGGTGAGCTCACAGGTGACTCCTCGTTCGGTGGCTCGTCCGAAACCGGGTGTTCCTGGTCGAGGGGTGACAGTCTCGCCGCCCGAGTACTCGGCGTTGCAGTCGCGGCGTTCCTGCCCGCTGCCCGTGGCCCCGTGACCCGTGGCCAAGGTCCCGACGTGCGGGTGCTCAGGCCTGAGGTGACGGTTCCTCGACCGGGTGCACGACCAACGGATCGTCGGGGTTCTGGGCGGCGACGTCGAAGCGCACCACCCGGAGACGCCGACCGACGAGGATCCACGCGAGCAGCCCCAGCATCACCAACGCGGCCAGAGCCACCGCCTCGCCCGGGCCGACCAGCGAACCGATCGCGCCGCCGATGAGCGCGGCGATGGGCACGCCACCGGCAGTGACCATCGTGTACAGCCCCATGACCCGCCCGCGGTACTGGTCCGGTGACGACCCGATCAACAGTCCCTGCACCACTGTGCTCAGCACGAAGTACGCGAACCCGAATCCGCCCAGCGCCAGCGCGGTGTACAGCAAGACCGTCGACGTGCTGATCGCCAGGTACATCACCGCGATGCATCCGATCGACGCGCCGATCGCGACGCGACGGCGGCCGTCGGTGACGAACTCGCCTGCGATGACGGCACCGGCGATCGCGCCCGCGCCGGTGGCGACCTGCAGCAGCGCGAAGCCCGATGCCCCCTCGTGCAGGAGGTCGGTCACGATCACCGGGAGCAACGCGGCGTGGTACACGACGAACGTGACCACGAAGGTGATGAACAGCAGGAAACGGATCTGCGCGTCAGTGCGCGCGAACTGGAAGCCGACCGCGAGCTGGCTCCGGAAGGGTTCGTGCGTCACCGGGCGCCTGGTGTTCGCACGGACGAACGCCCACGCCACGACCACCGCGAAGAAGCTCGCCGCGTTGAGGTAGAACGCCCACTGCAGACCCCAACCGCTGATCACCACCGCCGCGAACGACGGCCCGAGGATCCGGGTGAGGTTGCTCATCACGCTCACCGACGCGACCGCCTCGGGCAGCTCGACCGCGGGGACGATCTCCCCCACCACCGCGCTCATCGCGGGCTGGGTGAGGGCGGTGGCGATCCCGCCCAGGGCCGCGAGCGCGAGCATCAGCGGGATCGTCTGCTCCCCGGTCGCGACGAGCACCCCGAGCGCGATCGACGGGGGCACCGCGCACAGGTTGCCGGTCACCACCACCGCGCGCCGGCTCCTGCGGTCGGCGAGCGCGCCACCGAAGGGTGCGAGGAGCAGGAACGGCAGGAACTGCGCGACCAGGCTCAGCGCGACCGCGAACGGCCACGAGCTCAACTCGCGGATCCCCCAGCCCAGCGCGACGTACTGCCCCCACGTCCCGAGCTGCGATACGCCGTTGCCGACCTGCACCAGCGCGAAGTCGCGGTGGCGCATCACCAGGATCGAGCGCGGGAGGCGCGAGCTCACGGCGACCATGCGCCGGTCACTCTTGCCGTGCGACGCGTCCCGGCGCCAAACCCCGGAGCACCTGATTCCCGGTGGCCGTGGGGCGTCATATACAATCAATTTATGATCTGCATGTTTTGTCAACTTCTTGTCGGGCGGCGATCGTGCGGGCATGCCCGATCGTGACCGCACGGCCGCGGTGAGCCGGCCGATCTCGGAGCTCAAGGCCGAGTTGTTCAAGGCCCTGGCGCATCCCGCCCGGGTACGGGTCCTCGAAGTGCTGGCCGAGGGTGAGCACAGCGTCGGCGAGATGCAACCCCTGGTGGGTGTCGAGGCGTCGCACCTCTCGCAGCAGCTCGCGGTCCTGCGACGGGCGGGCGTGGTGACGACGCGGAAGGACGGCGCCGCCGTGATCTACGCGCTCCGCGACCCCGAGATCGTCGAGCTGCTCGCAGTGTCGAGACGCGTGCTGATCAACTCGCTCGCGCACACCCAGGACCTCCTCGCCGACCTCCGCGCCGAATGACCGTCGCCTCGGTGGCGCGCCGCGCGGCGGCGATGTTGCCGAACCGGAAGGACTACGGAGGACTGCGGGGATCGTGGCGGGGCGACGTCCTCGCCGGTGTCACCGTCGGCGTGGTCGCCCTCCCACTCGCGCTGGCGTTTGGGATCACGAGCGGGCTCGGTGCGACCGCGGGCTTGATGACCGCCATCGTCGCCGGTGTGGTCGCCGGCGTCTTCGGCGGTTCGAACGTGCAGGTCTCGGGTCCCACCGGGGCGATGACGGTCGTGCTCGTCCCCGTCGTGGCGCGCTACGGCGCGCAGGCGGTCTTCGTCGTGGGCCTCATGGCCGGCGTGCTCGTGCTCGTGGCGTCGTTCGCGCGCCTCGGCCGGCTGCTGGCGTACGTCCCCTGGCCGGTCGTCGAGGGATTCACGATCGGGATCGCGGTGATCATCTTCCTCCAGCAGGTCCCGAACGCGCTCGGCGTCACCAAACCCGAAGGGGAGAACGCGGCCGCGGTCGCGGGACGCGCGGTCGCCGACGCGTTCGGTCATCTCGAACCGACCGCGATCGCGGTGGTGGCGATCACCGTCGCCGTCATGGTGCTTGCGCCGCGCGTACACCGGGCGCTGCCGGCGTCGCTGCTCGCCGTCGTCACCGCCACCGCGGTCGCCGAGATCGCCGGCTGGCCGCTGACGCGCATCGGCGCGTTGCCCGATTCGCTACCGATGCCGTCGATACCGGTGTTCTCGGCCGGCCAGGTCCGGGAGCTCTTCGGGGCCGCGTTCGCGGTCGCCCTGCTCGCGGCGATGGAGAGCCTGCTCTCGGCGAAGGTGGCCGACGGGATGTCGGACACCGGCCGGCACGATCCCGACCGCGAGCTCTTCGGACAGGGACTGGCCAACCTCGCGTCGCCGCTCTTCGGCGGTATGCCGGCGACAGGGGCGATCGCCCGCACGGCGGTCAACGTCCGGGCCGGGGCCCGCACACGCGTCTCGGCCATCGTCCACTCGCTCGTCCTCGTGCTCGTCGTACTCGTGGGCGGATCACTGGTCGCGCGGATCCCGCTCGCCGCGCTCGCAGGGGTGCTCATGCTCACCGCGGTCCGGATGGTCGAGGTGCACAACGTGCGCGCGGTGCTCTTCTCGACCCGTGCGGACGCGTTCGTACTCGTGATCACCGCCGGCGCCACGATCGCGTTCGATCTCATCGTCGCGGTCGAGCTGGGGGTCGCGCTCGCTGCGCTCCTCGCGCTGAGCAAGATCGCCCGGTCCGCCAGCGCGGTCAAGGAGCCGCTGACGTTCGAGGGCATCGACGACACGGTCGAGGCGGAGCTGCTGCGCGACCACATCATCTGCTACCGCATCGACGGGGCGCTCTTCTTCGGTGCGGCGCAACGGTTCCTCACCGAGCTCACCGCGGTCACCGACGTGAAGGTCGTGATCCTGCGCCTCCCCGACCTCCAGATGCTCGACGCGACCGGTGCGCAAGCGCTCTCCGAGATCGTCGCCGAGCTCGAGGCACGCGGGATCACGGTGCTCCTCAAGGGCCCCCGGCCCGACCATCTCCGGTTGCTCGGAACCGTCGGCGCGCTCGACCACTTGGCGCACGAGAACCACCTCTTCACGCAGCTCGACGCCGCGGTCGCCCACGCCCGGGTGCATGCCGGCCGCGCTCCCGGCGCGGACACCGAGCCGGTGCACGACCCTCCGCCTAGTGTGCGCGGACATGTGGATCCGGCGCGCGTTCGCGATCGCCCTCCTCGTGATCGGTGGCGTGTGGTTCTTCCAGGGCGTCGGCGTGATCGAGGGGTCGTTCATGACGGGTGAGGCAGTCTGGGCGGTGATCGGCGCGCTGTGCGTCGCCGCCGGTGTCGCCCTGCTGCTGACCCGACCGTCACGCACCTGACCGGCGCGGGTTCGCTCAGTCCGCGATCTTGCGGATCCGCTCCACCTTCTCGTCGCTGTGGTTGGCGTCGAGCCCCTGGATCTGCAGCAGCTCCTCGCGCGTTGCCGCCGCGATCGCTTCCGCGTTCTCGTCGGCGGCGGCCAGCCGGGCGTCGATACCCTCGGCCACGATCGCCTCGGCCTCGGCGACGAGCGCGTCGACCATCTCCGCCTCGGGCACGACCCGCACCACCTGCCCGCGCACGAACAGGTGCCCCTTGCCGCGGCCGGCGGCGATGCCGAGGTCGGCGTCACGCGCCTCGCCCGGGCCGTTGACGACACAGCCCATCACCGCGACCTGCAACGGGATGTTGCGCGCCTCGAGCGCTTCCATCGCGTCACTCGCCACCTTGATCACGTCGACCTCGGCGCGGCCGCACGACGGACACGCGATGAGGTCGAGGCCCTTGCGCTCGCGCAGGCCCATCGCCTCGAGCAGCTGACGACCCGCCTTCGCCTCCTCGACCGGATCTGCGGTGAGCGAGAAGCGGATGGTGTCGCCGATGCCCTCGGCCAGCAGCGTGGCGATCCCGGCGGTCGACTTGACCAGGCCGCCGGGCAGCGGACCGGCCTCGGTGACGCCGAGGTGCAGCGGGTAGTCGACCGTCTCCGAGAGCAGGCGGTACGAGTCGATCATCACCGGCACGTTCGACGACTTCACCGAGATCTTCACGTCGTCGAAGCCGACCTCGCCGAAGTAGGCGAGCTCGCGTTGCGCCGACGCGACCAGCGCCTCGGGCGTGGCGCCGCCGAACTGCTCGGCGATGTCGGGGTCGAGCGAGCCCGCGTTCACGCCGATGCGGATCGGCAGGCCGCGGTCCTTCGCCTCGCGGGCGACGACCTTGATGTGCTCGGGCTTGCGGATGTTGCCCGGATTGAGCCGGAGGCCGGCGACGCCCGCTTCCATCGCGGCGAGCGCGAGCTTGTACTGGAAGTGGATGTCGGCGATGAGCGGCACCGGCGAGCGCGGCACGATCTGCGCCAAGCCTTCGGCGGCCGGTTCCTCGTTGCACGTGCAGCGCACGATGTCGCAGCCGGCCGCGGCGAGCGAGTAGATCTGCGCCAGCGTGCCGTCGACGTCGGCCGTCTTCGTGGTCGTCATCGACTGCACGGTCACCGGCGAGCCGCCGCCGACCGCGACACCACCGACCTCGATGCGGCGGGTGATGCGCCGGGCCGACGCGGTGGTGACGGGCACGGGTGGACTACTGACCGAGCTGACGGATGTCGAGCACCATCGACGAGAGCCCCAGGAAGAGGATCGGGATGATGAGCACCACGCTGATCGGGATGAGCTTGCGGTAGTCGGCGTAGACCCGGCGGTGCTTCACCTTCGACGCGATCCACTCGTAGATCACGACGACTGCGTGCCCGCCGTCGAAGGGCAGGATCGGCAGCAGGTTGAACACCGCGAGGATGAAGCTGATCTGGCCGAGCAGCAGGAGGAGCAGCCACATGTTGCTCCCGACGATGTCGCTGCCGGTGTCGATGATGCCGATCAGCGAACGCGGGCGGTTGAGATCCTCGTTGGAACCTGCCTGCGGGGTGGCCGAGGTGAAGCTCTGCTGGGCCGATGTGCTCACGCCCGACGGCGAGAGACGGTCGCCGAGGATGGTGGTGAAGCCGGTGAAGATCGAGCCCATCGACTTGAACGTCTCGGGCACTGCCTCGACCACGCCGACGTCTCGGATCACGAGCCCGGGACCGACGCCCAGGAACCCGTTGCCGTCCTTGACCCCCAGCGTGGTGACAAGGGCGACCCGCTCGCCGTTGCGGTCGACGATCACCTCGACCTCGTCGCCACCGCGGGACTGGACGACCGACTTGAGGTCGTCCCATTGCGCGATCTTCACCCCGTCGATGGCGAGGATCTTGTCGCCGGGCTCGACACCGCCACGGTGCGCGGCGCTGTCGGCCTGGACCCGCTCGACGGTGGTGTTCGGCCCGTCACTGACCCGTCCCTGACCGGCGATCACCGCGAAGATCAGGAGGAAGGCGATGACCAGGTTGACGGTCACCCCGGCCAGGATCACCGCGAGGCGCTTCCCGGGGGTGCCCTGGCGGAAGGTGCGGGGCTCGTCGGCGGGGTCGATCTCTTCCATGTTGGTCATGCCGATGATGCGCACGTAGCCGCCGGCGGGGATCGCCTTCACGCCGTACTCGGTATCGCCGCGGGTGAAGGACCAGAGGCGGGGCCCGAAGCCGAGAAAGAACTCGGTGACCTTCATGCCCGAGCGCTTGGCCATCCAGTAGTGACCGAACTCGTGCAGCATCACCATCAGGATGATGCCGGCAACGAGCAGCAGCGGGGTGCGGCTGCCGGGCACGAAGACGGCCAGGGCCACCATCGCGGCGATGAACGCCAACAGGATGCCGGTGGCGACCCGGCTGTTGACGTCGACGCCGGCGTCCTCCAACGGGTCTTTCATGCGGCTGCCCTCATGCGGCTCGGCCCAATCGGTCGACGGCGTCGGTGGCGCGCTCGCGCGCCACCCGGTCCGCTTCCAGAACGTCCGCGACCTCGTGAACGTTCCCGGTACCGCCATCGAGCGCCTCGGCGACGATCGAGGCGATGGCCGTCCACGCGATCCGGCCGTCGAGGAACGCCGCGACCGCGACCTCGTTGGCCCCGCTGAGCACCGCCGGTGCCCCACCGCCGGCCCGTCCCGCTTCGAACGCCAGGCGCAGGCACGGGAAGGCGGCGAGATCCGGGGTCTCGAAGGTGAGCTGGCCGATGCCGGTCCAGTCGATCGCCCCGAACGGCTCCGGCAGCCGGGCGGGCGCGCCGAGGGCCAACCCGATCGGGAGGCGCATGTCGGGCATCGAGAGCTGGGCGATGGTCGCGCCGTCGACGAACTCCACCATGCTGTGCACGATCGACTGCGGGTGCACGACGACGTCGATCTGGTCGAAGGTGACGTCGAACAGCTCGTGCGCCTCGATCACCTCCAGACCCTTGTTCATCAGGGTCGACGAGTCGATGGTGATCTTGGCGCCCATGTCCCACGTGGGGTGCTTCAGGGCGTCGGTGACGGTGACGCCCGCGAGCTGGTCGCGGGAGTAGCCACGGAACGGGCCGCCGCTGGCGGTGAGGATCAGCCGCCGCACCTCGTCGGGACGCCCGGCGCGCAGGCACTGGTAGAGCGCGGAGTGCTCGCTGTCGACGGGGACGATCTCGCCGGTGCCCCGCTCACGCGCCGCGGCGACCACCGGGCCGCCGGCGATCAGGCTCTCCTTGTTGGCCAGGGCGAGGCGCTTGCCGTGCTCGAGCGCAGCGAGGGTGGCGGGCAGGCCGGCGAAGCCGACGACCGCGTTGAGCACGACGTCGACCTCGGGCAGGGACGCCAGCTCCGTCAGCACCTCGGGGGTATCGGCACAGAGGCGCGCCGACGAGAGCGGAACGCCGAATTCTTCGGCCTGCGCCCGCAGCAGCTCACCGTTGCGCGCCGCGGCCAGGGCGACCACCTCGTAGTCGTCGCGATGGTTGCGGACGACGTCGAGCGACTGCGTGCCGATCGAACCGGTGGAGCCGAGCACCGCGATCCGGCGCATCAGGTGATTCCGAGCGCGACCACCAGGTAGTAGACCGCGGGCAGGCAGAACAGCATCGCGTCGAAGCGGTCGAGCACCCCCCCGTGACCCGGGAGCAGCGTGCCGAAGTCCTTGAGGCCGAGGTCGCGCTTCAGCATCGACTCGACGAGGTCGCCGAGTGGCGCGAAGACGGCGACCACGATGCCGAGCAGCAGTCCGTGCCCGATCGAGTCCCACGGCTGGATGGTGACGACGCCGATGATGGCGCCCATCAGCACCGAGGCGGCCATGCCGCCCAGCAGCCCCTCGACCGTCTTGTTGGGCGACACGTCGGGCATCAACGGACGGTGACCCATCCGGGAGCCGACGAAGTAGCCGGCGACGTCGTAGCTGACCGCGCAGAGCACGAGCCCGATGATCATCCCGACGCCGTCGGGGAACACGAGGAGGAGCCCGGCGAACCCGCCGAGGATGCCGACGTACGCGAAGCCGAAGATCGTGACCGCCGCGTTCACCATCGGGCGGGCGTGCACGACCTTGGCGAGATACCAGAAGAGTGTGAAGCCGACGACCACTGCGGTCACCAGCGGGAACGCCCGCTCGCCGTGGTTGTAGGCGATCCCCACCAACGACAGTGAGCCGAGCAGCCCGAGCAGGGTCGCGGGCTGGAACCCGGCGCGCCGGAAGCCCTCGAACAGTTCGAACGCGGCGGCGGCGACGATCACGGTGATCAGCACCGCCGTACCGGCGCGGCCGATCACGAACGCGAGCAGCGCGACCGCGGCGAGGATGGCACCGGTGATGACGCGCGTCGGGAGGTCGTCGCGGGTCGGGATCATCCGCGACGCGCCGGTGGCGCGGGGCGCGTCGGTCTCGTCGTCGATGGTGGGATACGAAGGAGCAGCCGCGGCCGCAGCCGCGCTCTTGCCGCGCGCCGTGCGCGGGGGCTTCGTGCGCGTGCGCCGGGCCGGCGCGCGTCGCGCCGCGACCTGGGCGGCGAACTCCTCGTCCTCGTCGACGTCGGGGATGTCGACCAGCGCACCCATCGCGGTGGTCTCGTCGTGCAGGCCTTCGTCGCCGAGGCCGAAGTCGCCG
This sequence comes from uncultured Actinomycetes bacterium, assembly GCA_963725775.1. Lineage (GTDB taxonomy): Bacteria > Actinomycetota > Acidimicrobiia > IMCC26256 > DASPTH01 > DASUAS01. The sequence continues at coordinate 1,750,878 of CAVRZT010000001.1, read as the reverse complement.
TCGCTCCACTCACCCGCATCGGATCGGAAGCGCGGCTCGCTGCCGGCCGCGGCCCAGACCTCGTCGTCGCCCGGTTCGTCGGCGATCATCGGCACTTCTCCCGTCGGTGGTTCGGTCCAGTGCGGCAACGGCATCGGGCCCGACGGCTCTCCGGCCACGGGTCCGGCGGGGGGCGCCGGGGTCGGTCGGGGCGACGGTCCGGGGTCGTCACCGGGGAGGCGGTCGGCCGGGAGAGGGAACCGGGCCGCCGGTTGGACGTCGTCGGGGGGTGCGGGCCGGCGCTTGCGGCGCGGGCGCGATGGAGCGTCGTCGGGCTTCACCCGGTCGGGGCCACCCTCGACCGCCGCCTGGGCCTCTTCCGCACCGAGGATTCGCACGCCCTCGGCGGGCGGCGACTCGGGTCGGTCGTCATCGAATTCGGCCACGCGATCCTCCGAAGTCTCGCTCCACCAGGCTAGACCCGTCGCCCGCCTCGGCGTCGGTCCCGCTGAGATGCCTCTCAGCGATTCAGATCGAGAGCAATTCGGTCTCCTACTTGCTGGGTCGCATCCGCTGCTCCGTCGTGCTGACCCGGGGAGTCATATGGAGAGCAGCTCCTGCTCTTTGTGCTTGAGCATCTCGTCGATCTCGGCGACGACCTCGTGGGTGCGCTTCTCGAGGTCCTTCTCCGTGCGATCGAGGTCGTCCTTGCTGATCTCGCCGTCCTTCTCCAGCCCCTCGAGCTCGTGGCGTGCGTGACGGCGTGCGTTGCGCACCGCGACTCTGCCCTCCTCGGCCCGGGTGCGCACCACTTTCACCAGGTCCTTGCGGCGATCCTCGGTGAGCTCGGGGAACGTGAGCCGGATGACGTGGCCGTCGTTCGAGGGGTTCACCCCCAGGTCGCTCTGCTGGATGGCCTTCTCGATCGCCTTGATCGTGCCCTTGTCGTAGGGCGAGATCGTGAGCACGCGCGGCTCGGGCACCCCGAACCCGGCGATCTGCTGGAGCGGGACCTCGCTGCCGTAGGCGTCGACCTTCAGCTTCTCGACCAGCCCCGACGACGCCCGTCCGGTGCGCACCGCCGAGAACTCCGACTGGAGGTGGCTGATGGCCTTCTTCATCTTGTCGGCGCACTCGTCGAGGACGAGTGCCTTCATCTCGTCGCCGTCGGAACTCATGCTTTGGCTCCCGAGCTGACGAGCGTGCCGATGCGCTCGCCGACGAGCGCGCGGTGGATGTTACCGGGCGCGGTCACGTCGAACACGACGATCGGCAGCTCGTTGTCCATGCAGAACGTGATGGCAGTCGAGTCCATGACCTTCAGGCCCTTGTTGAGGATCTCGAAGTGGCTCACCTCGGTGAGCTTCACCGCGGTGGGATCGAGCCGCGGGTCGGCGCTGTAGACGCCGTCGACACCCGAGTGTGTGCCCTTCAGGATCGCCTCGGCGCCGATCTCGGCGGCGCGCAGCGCCGCGGTGGTGTCGGTCGTGAAGTACGGGTTGCCGGTGCCGGCCGCGAACACGACGACCCGCCCCTTCTCGAGGTGGCGGATCGCCCGGCGCGGGATGAACGGCTCCGCGACCTGGGCCATCGTGATCGCAGTCTGCACGCGGGTCACCTGGCCGACGGCCTCGAGCGAGTCCTGCAGCGCGAGCGCGTTGATCACGGTCGCGAGCATGCCCATGTAGTCGGCGCGGGCGCGGTCCATACCGCGCGTCGCGCCCGACATGCCCCGCCAGATGTTGCCGCCGCCCACCACGATCGCCAGCTCGACGTTGAGCTCGACCCGCGCTTCGGCCACCTCTTCGGCGATCCGTTGCACGACCGCGGCGTCGATGCCGTAGTTCGTGGTGGGGTCGGCGAACGCCTCCCCCGACAGTTTGAGGATGACGCGGCGGTACTGGCTCTCGGCCATCAGGCCGCTCCGTGCGCGCTCATGGGAGCGGACGCTAGTCCTCGCCCACCTTCACGCGGGCGAACCTCGCGAGCCTGGCATCGCCGCCGAGCCCTTCGACCAACTTGGCGATGCTCACCTTGGGGTCCTTCACCGACGGCTGCTCGAGGAGCACCGAGTCCTTGAAGAACGCGTTGAGCCGACCCTTGACCGCACCCTCGAGCTTGGCCTCGGGCACGCCCTCGTTGCGGCTCTTCTCCTCGATGACGGCCTGCTCGCGGGCGAGCGCGTCGGCCGGCACCTCGTCGCGCGTGAGGTACGGCGGCGCCGCGAACGAGATGTGGAGTGCGATCTCGTGCGCGACCTCGCGGGCCTGCTCGTTGGCGGGGTCGACGCCGGTGATCTCGACCAGCACCGCGATGGTGCCGCGGTCGTTCTGGTTGTGCCGGTAGGCGTCGAGCAGTCCGTCGGACTCGAAGCGCACGACGCGCCCGAGCACGATGTTCTCGCCCAGCTTGCCGGCGAGCTGCGTCAGCGTGTCGCCGACGGTCGAGCCATCGAACGGCAGCGCGGCGACGTCGCCGGCGCCCTGCGACGCCACCAACTTGGTGAGCTCGGCGAGCAGCGACCTGAAGTCGCTGCCCTTGGCCACGAAGTCGGTGTTGCAGTTGAGTTCGACGATGGCGGCGACGTTGCCGTCGACCACGACGTCGACCGCACCTTCGGTCGCCTCGCGGTCGCTGAGCTTGCCCGCCTTGGCCAGACCCTTGGCGCGGAGGAGGTCGAGGGCGCGCTCTGCGTCGCCGCCGGACTCCTCCAGCGCGTTCTTGCAGTCCATCATCCCGGCGCCGGTCGCCTTGCGCAGCGCGGAGATGTCTTTGGCCGAGTACTCAGCCATTCGTGTCGCTCTCCTGGATCTCGGTGGTGCCCGGGTCGGCCGGCACTTCGGCTGCCGCCGCCTCGGGCTCGGGCGTCTCGGACTTCGTGGCTTCGGCGGCTTCCTTCGCCGCGAGCAGGCGGGCTTCACGCTCGCGCTGCTGGGCGGCGGCGGCGTCGCGCGCCTTCTGCTGCTCGGCGGCCTTGGCCGCCTGCTCCTCCGGCGTCAGCTGCTTGGGCTGCGGCGGGGCCGGCTTGGCCACCTTCCCGCCGTCGGGTGCACCGGCCTTGGCCTGCTTGCGCGACCGCAGCCACTGACCCTCGATGACCGCGTCGGCGACGATGCGGCTCATCAGGTTGGCGGAGCGGATCGCGTCGTCGTTGCCGGGGATCACGAAGTCGATGACGTCGGGATCGCAGTTGGTGTCGACGACGGCGATCACCGGGATCCCGAGGCGGTTGGCCTCGGTGACCGCGATGTGCTCCTTCTTGGTGTCGATCACGAAGACGGCGTCGGGCGCGCGCTCGAGCGTGCGGATGCCGCCCAGGTTGCGCTCGAGCTTGGCGACCTCACGCTTGACCTTGAGGCCTTCCTTCTTGATCATCTGCTCGGTCTCACCGGTGGCGACGAGCCGCTCGAGCTCGTGCATCTTCGCGACGCGCCCGTGGACGGTCTGGAAGTTGGTGAGCATGCCGCCGAGCCAGCGGTAGTTCACGTAGGGCGAGTTGGCCCGCTCGGCCTGCTTCTGGACCGGCTCCTGGGCCTGCTTCTTCGTACCCACGAACAGGACCGTGCCGCCGTTCTCGACGGTGTGGCGCACGAACCGGTAGGCGGTGTCGATGCGCTCCAGGGTCTGCTGCAGGTCGATGATGTAGATGCCGTTGCGCTCCCCGAAGATGAACCGCTTCATCTTGGGGTTCCAGCGCCGGGTCTGGTGACCGAAGTGGACCCCGGCCTCCAGCAGCTGCTTCATCGTGACGACGGCCGTTGCTTCTGCCACGGTACGTCCCTTCTGTTGACGCAGTCACCCGGCCCACCGGGCCGCGGACGGCCAGGAAGCTGCGGACGAGCTGCTCCTCGGTTGTTCCTCCGCCCGCTGGCGACCGGCGAACCGGAGGACCTCGGATGACGGGCGTGCGTGATCCCGAGCCGGAGCACGGGTCGACAACCAGTGTAGTGGGCGGCCCTCGCGGCCCTTCAGGCGTTCTGGCGTCTACGGGATCCTGCGGAGCTCGACCCGCCAGGCGTCGGACCGGAGAGCGGTGAGCATCCGGGCCGGGCCCCGCCACGGCACCCGGAGCAACGCGACGGGGTAGCCGCCGAGCCGGGCAACGTCGAGGCGGGCGACGACCCGACCGCCTCGTCGGGCGAGGACGAAGACTTCGCCGGAGTCGGCGCCGAGCGCCACGCGGCCGGCGGTGAGGGTCACGCGGGTCTGGAGCAACGCCCGGGCGAGGTCGTGCTCCCAGGTGCGCCGCCCCGAGGCGAGGTCGAGGAGGGTGACCACGCCGAAATGGTCGACCACCGCCACACTCCGCTCGTCGACCGCGGGCTCGATGGCCTCCTCGAACGACGCGGGGACCGGGGTCTGCCAGCGCCGCGCGCCGGTGTCCAGGTCGCGCGCCTCGACCCACGCGTGGCGGTGGCAGTCGCCCACCGCGAGCACGACGAGGCCGGCGTGGAGCGCGGGGGCGGCGGAGCACACGCCGATGGGCGCCTGCCAGCGCAGCGCACCGGTCGCGAGGTCGAGGGCGCGCACGGCGGGCTCGCCGGTCTCGTGCCACGACGCGACCACCGTGCCGCTCGCGGGTCGACGCGCGGCCCCGACCAGAGCGACCCGCTGAAGTGCAGCGACCAGCGGACTTCGCCGGTGGAGACGCCGAAGGCGTTGAGCGTGCCCGCCCGGTCCCCCGCGAGCGCGACGTCGCCCGCGACCGCGACCGCGTAGGTGAGGCCGCCCATCGGTCGTCGCCACCGCACTGCGCCGTCGCGACGCCCCAGCGCGGTGACGCCCGTCTCGCCACCGACGACCACGACCTCGCGATCGAGCGCGGGGGCGCCAGGCAGGATGCCGTCGACCGCCGCGGTCCACTGCTCGTGGCCGGCGCGGTCGAGGGCGCGGACACCCAGCTGCTGGTCGACCACGACGACGCCGCCCGCGTCGGCGCCGAGCTCCCACGGGCCACGCATCGTGGCGCGCCACTCCACCGGATCGTCGGCGCGGGCCGGCACCGCGTCGACGAGCGTCGACCCGAACACCGCTGCGGTGATCACCAGCACTGCTCGCACGAAGGTCCGATTCATCCGACCGCTCCTCCCAGGACCGCGGCGGCGCCGCTCCCGACGGTGCGTTCGACGCGGCTGATGACGACGGGTGCGACCGCGGCGCGCAGCGCGGTGAACAACCCCACGCATGGCGGGGGTCGACCCTCCAGCGCCGCCCGCACCGCCCGCAGCGCGTCGGGCGCGCGGACGATCGCGCTGTGCTCGTTGAGGTCGTCGACCGCGGCGACGGTCTCGGTCGCGCCGGGCACCGAGATCTGCGTGGCGGGGACGACGAGGTCCTCGGTAGCGCCGATGGTGGTGAAGTCGAAGTGGTCGGGGACGCCGCGGTCCCACAGGTGACGCAGCAACGGTGAGCCCTCGGCCAGCTCCTCCACCGCAGGGCTGCTCGGAGGTGGGAGCGCCGAGGCGTCCTCGAGCGCGTCGAGCACGGCACGCCCGATCGCGGTCGAACGGATCTGCTGTCCGGCGGTGGCGATCGGTGCGCCCTCGTGCGGCGATGACAGCGTGACCACGTTGCCGAGCGGCGGCAGACCCTGGTCGCCGCCTTCGTACACGTGGGCCAGGAACCAGTCGACGACGATCCCGCCCTGCGAATGCGCGATGAGATCGACCTCGCGTCCGGGTTGCTCGTGCTGCATGGCGCGGAGCTGCGCGTCGAGCCGGTACGCCGCGACCTCGATCGGGCCGTGGGTGGCCTCGGCGGCGTACGGCCCGCCGTCGGCCGCGTACGAGTAGTAGCGGACCTCGCCGGCGTCGGGGTGGTAGCCGAGCGCCTCGACGTCGAGTGCGACCGTCGGCCCACGGTCCCAGGCGGCGCCCTCGCTGTTGATCCCGGCCACCACCATCACCCGGTGGGCCGACCCGCCGGTGCCGTCGGCGCCGGGCGCGTCGTCGCTGCAGTCGGCGGTGACGGTGTCGGCGAAGCGCCGCCCGATGGCGACGACGTCGAGCGCCACCTGGCCCGCGGGCGTGCGGGCCAGGTGGGCGGCGAGCGCGCTCGACAGCGCCTGCATCGCGTCGACCGAGGCGTGCACCGACGCGCGCAGACCGCGCAGCGCGGTGTCGGCGAGGTCGGTGGTGGCGTCGAGGAAGCCGATCCCGGCGTCGATCGCGCCGTCGACGCCGTCGCCGAGCCAGGCGCCGACGCTGCACACCGCGTCGACGGCGTCGCCCACGAACGGGATCCCGGTGTCGCACGACTCGTCGGAGGCGGTCGAGGCGCGGCTCCCTCCCCCGGGCGCGGGCAGGTGCAGCGAGGCCTGCAGCTCCCGTCGTTCGCGCTCGGGCGACCACGGCGTCTCGCTCGGCTCGCCCGCGGGCACCAGCCGCACCAGCTTGGTGAGATCGGTCGCGCGGAACAGCAGCATCGGATCGACGTAACGCTCGCCGATGCGCAACCCGAGGTGCAGCACGGTGCCGTCGTGATCGCTGCCGACACCCCCGGTCGACCCGACGACCTCGCCGCGCGCGACGGTCTGACCGGCGCGGACCGCGACGGACGAGAGGAACGAGTACGAGGTGCGGAGCCCTCCCTCGTGGCTGACGGTGACGTGGAGCGTGCCGGCGACGGAACCGGCGAAGCTGACGACGCCGTCGTTGGTGGCGTGCACCGGTGCGCCCGCGGCGACCCCGAAGTCGACGCCGCGATGACCGGCCTCGTACTCCGAGGCGGGCGCGTCGAACGGACGCACCACCGGACCGGCGACGGGACGGAGCCACCCTCCCGCCGGCTCGGCCGCGGCACCGGCCGGACGCGCGGTGAGGCCGAGCACCGCGACGGTGCTGGCGACGACGGTGGACAGGACGACGAAGAACGCGCGCCGACGCGGCGCGCGGCGCGTTACAACATGACGTGGAGAGCGCATGGGCAACCCCGTGGTCGGTGGACGACACGACGACGGGGAAGCGCGGGAAGGAAGTGCCGCCGACCCTACCGGTGCGGCGCGCGCCTGCCAAGAGGCAATCGCGTCAGTAGCGGACGGGCCCGGTCTCTCGTTCGGGTTCCGACAGACGACCGCGCAGCTGCAGGATCGACTTCGTGTGGATCTGGCACACGCGGCTCTCGGTGACCCCGAGCAGGCCGCCGATCTCGGCGAGCGTGAGGCCCTCGTAGTAGTAGAGCGTGAGCACGAGACGTTCGCGGTCGGGCATGCGGTTGATGGCGTCGGCGAGGAGGTGCTTCATCTCGTCGACCTCGTACGCCTCGACCGGATCGTGCTTGCCGTCGGTGATGGTGTCGCTCACCGTCGCCGAACCCTGACGGTCGGCGTTGCCCGCCGCGAGCAGGTCGTCGAGCGCGACCAGACCGGTGAAGGAGATCTGCGAGAGGGTCTGGGCGAGCTCGCCCTCCGACCACTCGAGCTCGGCGGCGACCTCGGCGTCTTCCGGGCTGCGGCGCAGCTCGTTCTCGAGCTTCGAGATCGCCCGCTCGATCGCCCGTGCCTTCGCCCGCACCGAGCGCGGCACCCAGTCGATCGAGCGGAGCTCGTCGATGATCGCGCCCTTGATGCGCGAGATCGCGTACGTCTCGAACTTGAAGCCGCGGCCGGGGTCGAACTTGTCGATGGCGTCGATGAGGCCGAAGATCCCGTAGCTCACGAGGTCGGCCTGCTCGATGTTCTGCGGGAGGCCGGCGGCGACGCGCCCGGCCACGAACTTCACCAGCGGTGAGTAGTGGAGGATGAGGCGCTCGCGGGAGGTCGACGTGCCGTTGGACTTGTAGTCGGTCCAGAGCTCGTCGAGCGCTTCGGTGGGGTCGTCAGGCACGAGGGTGCGTCGCTTCGTAGACGGCACGGAGCCGGTCGCGGGTCACGTGGGTGTAGATCTGGGTCGTCGCGAGATCTGCGTGGCCGAGGAGTTCCTGGACCGCTCGGAGGTCGGCACCGCCTTCGAGCAGGTGCGTAGCGTACGCGTGGCGGAGCGCGTGCGGGTGGAGGGCACGGCCGTCGGGCAACGGATGCCGGTCGAGCACACGCCTGGCGTCACGCGGGGTGAGCTGGTGACCCCGACGGTTGAGGAAGACGGCGTCGGCCGGCGACGTCGCGTCGGCGAGCTCGGGCCGACCCCGCGTGAGCCACGCGTGGAGGGCGTCGACGGCCGGCGCGCCGATGGGCACGCGGCGGATCTTGGAGCCCTTCCCGACCACGGTGACGAGCCCCCGGTCGAGGTCGCAGTCGGCGATGCGCAGCCCGCAGCACTCGGCGACCCGGAGCCCGGCGCCGTAGAGGACCTCGAGGACCGCCAGGTCGCGCAGCACGATCGCCACGACGACCGGATCGTCGCCCACCTCGGCGCGGTCGCTGGCGTCGTGGGCGGCGGTGGAGGCGGCGTCGAGGAGATCGACGGCCTCGTCGCTGCGGATCACGCGAGGGAGCCGCCCCGCGCCCTTCGGGGCCCGGAGGCTGCGGCCGGGGTCCTGGTCGATCACACCGTGGCGCTTGAGGAACCGGAGGTAGGAACGCAGCGCCGCCGCCTTGCGCGAGATCGACGACCGGGCGAACCCGCGCGTGTCGAGGTAGGCCAGGTAGCGGCGGAGGGTGCGGTGGTCGAGCGCGCGCGGCTCGGCGCAGCCGCCGCGTTCGGCCCACGCGACGAACTCGGCGACGTCGTGGTCGTATGCCGCGCGGGTGTGCGCGCTGCGCCCGGCGAGGGAAGCCGCGAACTCGCCGGCACGCCAGCGGGACTCCACCTCCGGCGCTGGCCCTTCCGGCATGCGCATGCTCGCCCTTCCGATTCCAAACCGCCCGGGAGAAGACGTTACCCGCCACTCGCAGTGAGCCGCGACACCGCTGGGTGGCCGGGGCGCGTCACGCACGCCGTCGGTAGGGTTCCCCGGCGTGGACGACAGCTGGTACGACGAGCTCGACGGTCTCGGCCTCACCGCCGCGATCCGCAACGGCGACGTGACCGCGACCGAGGTGGTGGAGGCGGCGATCCACCGCATCGAGACCCGCAACCCGGCGGTGAACGCGGTCGTCGCCACCCGGTTCGACGCCGCCCGCGCCGAGGCGGCGGGAGCGGTCGGAGACGGCCCGTTCGCGGGGGTCCCCTACCTGGTGAAGAGCCTCGGGGGTGACGTCGCCGGATTGCCGACCTCGCGCGGATCGCGGCTGTTCGCCGACGACGTCGCGACCGCTGACAGCCTCGCCGTCGCCCGCGCCCGGACGGCGGGCGTCATCGTGCTCGGCATGACCAACACGCCCGAGCTCGGGAAGAACGGCACGACCGAACCGGTGCTGCACGGGCCGACCCGCAATCCGCACGACCTCACGCGCTCGGCGGGCGGTTCGAGCGGTGGTTCGGCGGCTGCGGTCGCATCGGGCATGGTGCCGATCGCGCACGGGAACGACGGCGGGGGCTCGATCCGGATCCCTGCGGCGTCGTGCGGCCTGTTCGGGCTGAAGCCGTCACGCGGTCGGGTGTCGAACGCGCCCGCGCTCGACGCGTTCGCGTATCCCGTCGGCTGCACCCACGCGCTGCACGCGCACCGTGCGCGACAGCGCGGCGCTGCTCGACGCCGTCGCCGGACCCGCACCCGGTGACGCCTACCGCTCGTCGTCGCCCGCGAGCTCCTTCCTCGCCGACGTCGGTGCCGACCCCGGGCGGCTGCGCATCGGGTTCACGACGGTGACGGGGCGGGGCGACATCGCCGACGACGACTGCGTCGCCGCGGTCGCACACGTCGCGACCGTGCTCGAAGGCCTGGGCCACGAGGTCGTCGAGACACCCTTCACCTACGACGTGGAGGCAGCGAACGCCGCGCTCGCGACGGTGATGTCGGTGAACGTCACCGTTGCGGTCGACGCGCGACTCGAGGTGCTCGGCCGCGCCCTTGCCGACGACGACCTCGAGGCGTTCACCCGGATCTTGTACGACCGCGGCCGCACCCTGCCGGGCACCGAGGTGATCGACGCGCTCCGGGCGCTCGAAACGGCGAGTCGCGACGTGGCGCCGTTCTTCGACACGTACGAGCTGCTGCTCACGCCCACCATGCCCATCTGCGTGCCCGAGCTCGGGTTCGTCGACACGACCCGACCCGAGACCATGGTGCGCGCGTCGGCGTTCGCTGCGTTCACCGGGATCTTCAACACCACGGGCAACCCGGCGATGAGCGTGCCCGCGGGCACGGACCGGAACGGGCTCCCGATCGGCGTGCAGTTCGCGGCCCGGCTCGGCGAGGAGTCGACGCTGGTGCGCCTGGCCGCATCGCTCGAGGCCGCGGCACCGTGGCCGACCGATCCGGTCGTGCCCCGAGAATGATCCGACGGCGCGGAGTGCCGACACGCCGGCCCCCCGAGGATCTGCGCCGACGCGGCATCCGGCTCGAGTGGGCCACCAATGCCTGGAACGCGATGGAGGTGGTGGTCACCATCTCGCTCGGGGTACAGGCCGGGTCGCTTGCCCTGATCGCCTTCGGCCTCGACTCGATCATCGAGATCTTCGCGTCGATGGTCGTGATCCGGAACCTTCACGACCGACGTCGCGACCCCGGCGATCGGCGAGTGCACCGCTCGCTCCGATTGCTCGCGCTGGCGTTCTGGCTCCTCGCTGCGTTCCTGGTGATCATGAGTGCCCGTGCCCTCGTCCGCGGCGATCGACCGGACAACTCCCCGCTCGGTGCCGCCTACCTGGCAGTGACCGCGTTCGCCATGTTCGGTCTCGCCCGACTGAAGCGCGTGACGGCCGACGAGCTCGGGAGCGAGACGCTCGCCGCCGAGGCCGGGATGACGTTCCTCGACGGGTGCCTGAGTACCAGCATCCTCACCGCGCTGGCGCTGAACGCCTGGCTCGGGTGGTGGTGGACCGATACCGCGGCTGCGCTCCTGGTCGCGGCCTTCGCGGTGAACGATGGCGTCGGCCACTGGCGGGAGTCCGCCCCGCACGCGCCGACGTCGTAATTGTCACACCGGCGCGATTCTCACTCGGAGAGCACAGAGGCACTCGGCCGGGGACGCGCTGCGCTCGGTGGTCACGCGACTCTGATGACGCCCATCATTCCGAGGTCCTCGTGATCGAGGATGTGACAGTGGTAGACGGTGCGACCCCGAATGTCGGTCAGCGGGATCCGCAGGGTCACCGACTCGCCGGCCGGGACGTTCACGGTGTCCTTCCACCCCGGTGTGATCGTTGCCCCGTCGGTGCGCGCGACGACCTGGAACGGCCACACGTGAAGGTGGAACGGGTGGTCCATCGACGACGAGTTCCTGATCGTCCAGTCCTCGACCCGCCCGAGGCGGGTGGTGATGTCGGTGCGGGACGGGTCGAACGTCTTCTCGTCGATGGTGAAGCTGCGGCCCGTCCCGCCTCCGCCGCCTCCGCCCATGCCGCCACCCATGCCGCCGCCACCCATCCCCATCGCGAGCACCAGCTCCCGGCGGGAGACGGCGGCCGGGAGCGCGAGCGTCGCCTCCGGTGCGAGCGTGGTGGGCAGCGCCGCGGCCGGTGCGTCGCCCGCGACGGTCATCGTGGCGACGAGGACCCGCGACGTCGATCCCGCGCTCCCACCCATGCCCATTCCCATGCTCCCCCGGTCGTACGGCAGCGCGCGCAGCCGGTACCGGCCTGCCGTGGTGGGAGCGACGAGCACCTCCACGCGCTCGCCCGGCGCGAGCAGCACCTCGGACACGTCACGGGGGCTCGCGAGGCGCCCGCCGTCGGTACCGATCACCGCGACGTGGTGGTCCTCGAGCGAGAGGCGGTAGTAGCGCGACGGGCTCGCGTTCACGATCCGCCAGTGCTCGAGGGTGCCGGCGCGCGCGGCGATCGTGGGCGCGACCACGCCGTTGACGAGGACGACATCGCCCTCCCTCCCCCGCATCCGCTCCATCATCGACACGTCGAGCACGCTCGACGACGTTCCGACCGGCGGGTCGCTCAGCACGAGAACCCGCTCGGTGACGCCTGCGAGCTCGGGCAGGTCGTCGAGCGCGTCGGCGACGACGATGGCGCCGGCGAGACCACCGAACACCTGCGGCGCCACCATCTCGTGCATGTGCGGGTGGTACCAGAACGTTCCGCTGCGGTGATCGCTCGGGATGTCGTACGTGTAGGTGCGGCGGCTGCGGTCGGGCACGGAGACGAACACGTCGTCGGCGTGGCCCGACGGCGAGACGTGCAGGCCGTGGGTGTGCAGGTTCGTGGTTTCACCGAGACGATTCACGAGCGTGACCGTGAGGACGTCGCCGGGTCGCACGCGCAGGGTCGGTCCCGGCGTCGTGCCGTTGTAGGTGTACGCGAATCGTTTGCCGTTGCCGAACGGCACCTGCGACGCGGCCGCGACGAGCTCCACGTCGAGCCGACCGTTGGCACTCACGAGTTCCCGGGGTTGGACGAACGGTGCTCCACCCGGTGGGGTCGTCGCCGAGGGAACCGCGCCGGCGAGCCGCTCCCCGAGCGACGCCACCGCGCCGATGGCGAGCGCGCCGCCGACCACTCCGAGGAACCGTCGACGGGTCGGCTTCGTAGTCATCATCGCTTCCGATCGTTCGTGTGACGCGCCCGCAGCGCGACGAGCGAGACCGCGCCCGCCGCGGCGGGGAGGAACGTACCGATCGCCCGGTAGAGCAGGACACCGGCCAACGCCGCGCTGAGAGCCGGTCCGTACCAGTGGATCACCGCGGGCATCACCGCCTCGACCACCCCGATGCCCGCAGGCAGCAACGGGACCGACGCCGCGACCGCGCCGGCGCCGACCGCGAGCAGGGCGACATCGGGGTCGACGCGCGCGCCGACCGCGATGAGGATGAACCAGAGGCACGCGACATCGCTCATCATCGAGCCGAGCGACAGGAGCGCGAGGCGCACCCGTTGCCGTGGGGGCCCGATGACCGCCATGGCGTCGGCGTGGAACCGTGCGCCGGCGTCGCGGCGTTCGGCGCGCGATGGCCGCGGCTTCCAGAACCGGAGTGCGCCGAGCACGACGGCGACGTGTTCGGCGGTACCCGGCCGGTTCGCGAGCACGGCGGTGACCACGAGCAGGATCAGGACGAGTGGTGCGACAACGAGCGGCCACGATGGCATCGACCGGGCAGGTCGCGTGTCGCGACCATGAAGAGGAGGTTGACGGCACCGGCGAGGTAGAAGATCCGGAAGCTGAACCAGCTGGCGAATCCGAGCGAGAGCCCGATCCGCCGACGAGGGAGACCCCGTCGTGACAGTTCGGCGGTTGCGAACGCGAAACCCTCGGCCGGTGAGGCGGGTGTCAGGAGCCCGAGCCCGTTGACCACGAACTCGAGCTCGGTTGCCGACGCCGATCGAGAGGTCGGCGTCGTCACCGGCGAGCCGTTGGAGCCGGATCCCCGACGAGCACGTACGACAGCCCCTCGAATCCCGACCGCCGGCACGAGCCACCACGGGTTCGTCTGTCGGAGGGCGTCGCCGACGTCGCCGAGGCCGCCGGCGGCTCGGAACACCAGCCAGATCGCGCCCGCGCCGAGCGCGACGCCGAGGATGACCCCGGAGCCACCATCGCCAGCCGGGGACGTGTCCTGCCGACGTGCGTCTCGGTCGCGTCGTTCACCCTCGACGCCCACCGGCCCGGGTCATGACGTGGCCACGGCCTCGATCACCGAACGGAGCCGCCCGGCGGCCTCCTCGGCGAGTTCCCGGAACGCGGGATCGTCCATGAGCGCGCGTGGGTCGACGATGCCGACGTGCGTGCGGCCGGGCTCGGTGGTCTCGAGGACGACGTTGCACGGCAGCACCAGGCTCACCGTGGGGTCGATCCCGAGCGCACGATTGGCGAACTCAGGGTTGCAGGCGCCGAGGATCTTCAACGCGGGACGCTCCACCCCGAGCTTCGCCCGCAGCGTCGCCGCGACGTCGATCTCGGTGAGCACGCCGAAGCCCTGCTCCTGGAGCGCGGCGCGCACCTTGGGCTCGATCTCCTCGAGTGGCGCGTCGATGGTCGTGTCGAAGCTCTGCATCGTCAGCTCCCGGCGGGTCGGAGTGAGCCCGAGGTCGGCTTCGATGGCGCGCCGCGGCTTGGCGCCGACGGTTGACCGCGACCGGCGCTCCGTCGCGGAACAGCGCGATGGTCGGGATGCCCCGGATGCCGTAGCGACCGGCGACGCCGGGCGCCGCGTCGACATCGACCTTTACCACCTTGAGCGAATCGCCGTGCTCGGCGGCGAGTGCCTCGAGCTCCGGCGCGACCACGCGACACGGGCCGCACCATGACGCCCAGAAATCGACGACGACGGGGACGTCGGACTCGAGCACCTCGTGGTCGAAGGTGGTGTCGTCGGCGTGGGCAACTGCACTCATGGCGTACCTCTCTCTCGGTTCGGATTCGGAATCGGCAGTGGTTCGGGTGTTCAGGCGAGCTTGAGGAAGAGCCGCTCGACCTCGGCGACGGAATATCCCTCCGCCTCGGACTGCTCGGGATCCTGGAGGCACGAGGTGAGGCCGGACGCCAGCAGCCGGAAGCCGACCTGTTCGAGTGCCTTCGACGCGGCGGCGATCTGGGTGACGACGTCGCGGCACTCGCGTTCCTCGGTGAGCATGTTCTGGATCCCTCGTACCTGGCCTTCGACGCGACGAAGCCTGCGTTGCAGCTCTCCCACGACGTCCGGGCTGATGTCCATTCGTTCCTCCTCGGTCGTTGCCAACGATACCCCTAGGGGTATTGTTCCGGCGTCGTGCCCAGTTCGGTCAGTGGCTGAAGTGCACGTCGGGCAGGATCCGCGCCAGCCACTTCGGCACGTACCAGTTGCGTTCGCCGAGCAGCGCCATCGTGGCGGGGACGAGCATCACCCGCACGACCGTGGCGTCGAGGAGCACGGCCATCGCGAGGGTGACTCCCAGCTCGGTCGGCGGGATCGGGCCGGTCACGCCGAAGGCGACGAACACCACGATCATGATCAGCGCGGCGTTGGTGATCGGCCGACCGGTGCGGGCGATGCCTTCCCTGATCGCGCGCTTGGTGTCGCCGGTGGCCTGGTAGCGCTCGCGGATCGCGGCGAGCAGGAACAGCTGGTAGTCCATCGACAGCCCGAACAGCAGGGCGAAGAAGAACAGCGGTGCCCACGCGTCGACGAAGCCCTGGTGTTCGATGCCGAGGAGGCCGGCGCCGACGCCGTGCTGGAACACCACCGTGGCGAACCCGAACGCGGCGCCGACGGTGAGCAGGTTCATCACGATCGAGAACAGCGCCACGACGAGGCTGCGGAACACGACCAACAGGAGCACGAACGCGACGATCAGGATCACGCCGATCGCGTACGGCGCGCGTCCGGTGAGCACGTCGGTGAGGTCGCGGTTCTGCGCCGCGGGACCACCGACCTTGGCCGCGGGCACCGCGGCGTCGAGCTTCGCGCGGAGCCGGTCGATCATCGACGCGGTCGCGGGGTCGTCGACCGCGGTCTTCGGGGTGACCCGCACCACGACGCGCCCGGTCGGTGCGGGCTCGGTGACGACGCGGGCGTCGACCACGCTGCGGTCGGCGGCGGCGACCTTCACGACGGTGTTCGCGTCGCGCGGCCGGCACGGTGACGAACGCCGGCGCCGCGGCCCCGGGCCCGAACGCCTTCACGACGCAGCTCGTAGCCGTCGCGGCTGGTGCGGCCCTGGTCGACGACCCGCGCGCCGGGCATGCCGAGGTGCATGCCGAGCGCCGGCAAGACGAGCACCCCGAGCACCACCAGCCCGATCGCGAGCACCGTGCCGGGGCGGCGCAGCGCGACGCCCGTCCAGCGGGCCCAGCGGCTCTCGGCGACGATGTCGGGATCCTTCTTGCCCCGGGTGACGAGCACCTTGTCGCCGAGGGCGACGAGCACCGCGGGCAGCAGGGTGAGGGCGGCGACGGCGACCGCGACCACCGACAGGATCATGCCGAGGGCCATGGACCGGAACACCATCACCGGCACGAGGAACACCGCCGCCAGCGACAGCACGACGGTCAGCGCCGAGAGGAACACCGCCTTGCCGGCGGTCGACATCGTGTTCTCGATCGCGGCGATCGCGTCCTTGCCCTCGGCGCGTTCCTCGCGGTAGCGGCTGACGATGAAGAGGCTGTAGTCGATGCCGACGGCGAGGCCGATCATCATCGAGAAGTTCATCGACCACACCGACATCGGCGTGACCCACGACAACAGGTGCAGCACCGCGAAGCCCACCGCGATGCCCGCGAGCGCCAGCAGCAGCGGGATGCCCGGCGGCGATCATCGCCCCGAACGCGACGAAGAGCAGCACCAGCGTGGGCAGGCCGCTGAGGAGCTCCGCCTTGTGGAGCGCCTCCGCGTTCACCTTGTTGAAGTCGCTCCACACCGGCCACTCACCGGTGACCTCCGCCGGCGCGCCGGGCGCGAGCTGTAGGCCACCCACATAGCTCGCCGAGCTCGCCGGCCGCGATCGGCCGCTGCGCGTCGGAGGTGACCTTCTGCGCGACGGGCATCGAGCGCGGTGCGGCCGTCACGCGAGATCAGACCCGTCTCCGGAGGCACCGACAACGGATCGACGACTGCCGGTCGCCCGCGGCGCGTGCTGGAGCTTCGCGACGAGGGCCTGGAGACCGCTCGGGTCGTCGGTAATCGGCGTGCGCCTGGTGGTACACGACGATCGGGTTCTCCGCGCCCAGCGCCCCGAAGTCGCTGCCGGAGCTCGTCGCGCACCGTCCTGTGCGATCGAGCCCTGCGCCTCCCACCCGGCGCCGGAGAGTGCGCTCGACAGCGTCAGCGCGAGCGGTGCGGCGGCGAAGGCGACCACCAGCCAGGTGATGATCACGGCCCGACGATGGCGGGCCATCGAGGCGGCCAGGCGGGAGAAGAGCGCTCGCTCGTCGGGCGGCGCCGACGGCTCGTGCTCGGACGGTGGCAGATCGGGTGACGAGACCTTCATCACGTGGCTCCTGTGTCAGCGGCGGTCAGGGGGGGTTCCCCGGCGGAGCGGCGTCGTGCGCGTCAGCCGAGGAGCTTCGAGCCGGCCTGGATGGCGGTGTAGGCGGCGACGCCGACGAGCAGCGCGGCGAACCAGTTGAGGCTGCGTTGGGCATCGAGTCCGATCGGCAATGCGCTTCCCGACGAGCACGCCGACGATCGCCGCCACCGTGAAGGGGATGGCGACGCTCCAGTCGATCGTGCTGCTCCCGAGACGGGTGGCGAGCGCGACCGCCGAGTTGATGGCGATGACCAGCAAGGAGGTTCCGATCGCCTCCGGCATCGAGAGACCGAGCACCAAGGTGAGCGCGGGCACGATCACGAATCCTCCACCGACGCCGAACAGGCCGGTGAGGAACCCGACGGCCGTACCGGCGAGCAGCACCTTGGCGACGGTTGCCAGGCGGACGTCGCTGTCGACGCGGACGCGTTCCTTGGCGGTTGGCGCGCGGCGAGCGCACGTTCCTCGCCGACCTGCGTGCACGTCGGACAACCCACGACCATGCGCCACGCAGCGACGAGGATGAGGACGCTGAAGCCGAGGAGCAGCGCGTCGGGATCGAGGCGGCGATTGAGCGCCGTGCCCGCGATCGAACCCCCGATCCCGGCGAGTCCGAACATGATGCCGGTGCGGACCCGGACACGACCGGCCCGGTGGTGCACTCCCATGCCGACCAGCGCGGCCGAACCGACGAGCAGCAGGCTCGTCGCGGTCGCCGCCTTCGCACCCTGGCCGGCGGCGTACACGAGGACCGGGACCGCGAGGATCGAGCCGCCACCACCGAGCGCGCCGAGCGACACGCCGATGAGGAACCCGAGCGGGGAGACGAGGAGTGCGCGCATCTGGATCGCTCACGATCCGCCGGGATCAGCGGCGGCCGGCTCCGGTTCACGGTGCTCGATCGACAGGCCCGCAGCACGCCACGCGTCGAAGCCACCGAGGATGTCGGCCACACGTTCGAAGCCGTGCACGCGCAGGAGTGACGCCGCCACCGACGACCGGTATCCGCCCGCGCAGTACACGACGATCGGGCGGCGCGCGTCGAGCTCCCCGAGTCGGTCGAGCAAAGTGGGCAACGGCACCGACAGCGCGCCGGGAACGACACCGGCCGCCTGCTCGGCGGGATTGCGCACGTCGACGACTTGCACGTCCGACTCGTCGTCGCGCCACGACGGCGACGTCGCGCGCTGGGAACCGGCGTGCGATCTCTGCGACCTCGGGATGCGCCGCGAGCACAGCTTCCACGTCGACGAGCGCGCCGCGGACGTCGTCGAACCCGATCCTGGCCAGACGGACCTTGGCCTCGCTCTCACGGCCGGCGTCGGTGATGATCACGATCGGTTGATCCGGCCTCGCGACGTCTCCGGCGTACTCGGCGAACCGTCCGTCGAGGCTCACGTTGATCGAGCCGCGGACGTGGCCCGACGCGAACACCTCGGGGATGCGCCCGTCGATCAGCACCGCGCCGTTCCGCCGGGCAGCTTCGACGTCGGGCAGTTCCAGAGCGGTCACCGGCTCCTGGTCGTCCAGCAACGCATGCCCTCGACGGTTCGCGTCGGCCGCGAACCCGAAGTACAGCGGTGCCACCGACTGACCCTGGATCAACGCCTCGACGAACGCGTCCTCGCTCATCGGGGCCAGCGCGTAGTTCGTGGCCCTCTGCTCGCCGATCGTCGACACGACCGCGTCCGACATCGACTTCCCGCACGCCGATCCCGCGCCATGCGCGGGATAGACGCGTGTCGCGTCCGGCAACGTCAGCAACTTGTCGCGCAGGGACCGGTACAGCCGCCGCGCCAGCTGGTCCGGCGTCCAACCCACCGACGCCAGCAGATCCGGACGGCCGACGTCTCCGATGAACAAGGCGTCGCCGGTCAACACCCCCCACGGCTCGGCATCGGGATGCTCGAAGACGACCACCGAGATCGACTCGGGCGTGTGCCCGGGCGTGGCCCGGATCTCCACGACGACCTCGCCGAGCACGAGACGAGTGCCGTCAGCGAGCGGCTCGATCGGGAAGTCCGCCTGCGCGCCCTTCCCCGAAGGAGACCGCCGCCCCGGTGGCAGCCGCGAGTTCGAGATGACCGGAGAGGAAGTCGGCGTGGAAGTGCGTCTCGATCACCCGCTCGATCCGCAGATCGTGCGCCTCCGCGTCGGCCAAGTACTGCGACACGTCGCGTTGCGGATCGACCACGACCGCTCGACCCGTCGTTTCGTCGCCGATCAGGTAGCTGAAGAGCGACAGACATCCGAGCTGATACTGGCGGAAGAACATTCCCCGGCCTCCTCGACCTCCTGCTCAACCTATACCCCCAGGGGTATATTCCACCAGAGGCCTCCGGCCCCTTGTCGTCCGCCCCGTGCGAGGCGCCTTCCCCGCCGTTCCACGCGTTCGCTCCTAGCCGGCAAGGCCAACGACGCTGATGATCGTGATCAGGAGACCGGCGAGCGCCCCGATGACGAGAGGGACCAGGCCGCGACGCTCGCCGACGCGGTTGGCTCGACTGCCGTAATACGTGGCTGCTGTGCAGGGGACCAGGAAGACCGCGAGCGTTGGGATCGTGCACACCAGGTCCACCCACAACGGCGCATCGGCGTTCTCGGGTGCGTAGCCCATCACGTCGTAGAGCACGTATCCCACGAAGAAGGCGAGGAAGAAGAACACCGGAAGCAGCGCGACGGCGATCCATGCACGTGTCACCAAGAGGGCGGCACGAGATTCGTCGCTGGACCGCTCAATGTGATTCGGGGTCGTCACGCTGCACCTGCCCGCACGGCCCACATTCTGTGTGGGAATCCTCGAACCTGGCAGAGTCGAACGGCCCAACTCGTCAGCGGCGCGGCAGGCCGGGCTCATGTTCCTCCAACGCCGGAGACGCGGCGCTCCCAAGCAGGTGGCAGTCGTCCGGCGGCGCGACGTCTGAGGCGTCGCCAGTTGCGCGCACGTAAGGTGCGACCATGAAGGTCCTCGTGACATATGCCAGCGCGTGCACGGATCCACCGCGGGCATCGCGCACCGCGTCGGTGAGCGGATGAGGCGTGCAGGGTTCCGAGCAGATGTGCGGCCCATCGATCAGATCGATTCGATGAACGCGTTCGACGCCGTCGTGATCGGCAGCGCGATCCACAACATGGCTTGGCTCCCGCATGCCGCGGCGTTCATGCGGAGCCATACCGGCGAACTCAGCGTCCACCCTGTGTGGCTGTTCAGCGTCAGTTCGGTGGGCGAGACCAGTAGCTTCTTCGGCCCGCGGGTCGCGCGCCTCATGCGCCGAATGGGAAGTGAGCCGAAGGACATTGCTGGATTCCGAAAGACGATGGGTCCTCGCGGCCATCGAAGCTTCGCTGGCGCGGTCGAACGTACTCATTGGAACCTCGCCGGGCACCTCTTCCTCAAGGCATTCGGCGGCAGCTACGGCGACCATCGCGACTGGGCCGACATCGATACGTGGGCGGACGCAATCGCACAGCAGCTGCGAACCGCCGAGAAGGCTGCCACGGACTGAGCCTCCTCGGGTCTCGAGGCCCGAACATCCGACAGCTACCCCTCGGAGGGGGCAGTCGGATCGGCGCCGAGTGTGGGGAGCGTGACCACGAATGCCTCCACCTTCTGGTGCCAACCGTCTTCCAACGGGCCTTTGAGACCGGTCACGAGGACCTTGTCCTCCGCGACCTTGACCAAGCGCTTGCCCTGAAGGATCTCGTTCATGATCGGGCGGACACGCTGCCACTTCGCCAGTTCTTCCTCGGTCGGCAGACGCCCGGTCTTCTTGTCCGGCTTCGGTGCCGCCTCGGTCGTCAGGACGGCGTACTTCGTGCCGGCCGGCAATTGCACCTTCTTCAGGAAGCGGCGCATGCGCCCGATCGGCTTGCCCATGCGTCCGGGTGAGCTGAACACGTACAGGTCAGCCGGCGACAACTCGGTCGCGCTGACCTCCCGGATGTGATGCACGTCGACACTCACACCTCTGGCGGACATCAGCTTCTTGAACTCATCCGCGACCATGGCCCCGTTGCCGAACTTCGAGGCGTGCAAGTATTCGATCTTCATGACGAACCTCCGAACTGGCCGGCCGATCCGGTCGTGCCGGCCGGGTAGCGATCACGGGATGAGTCGCACGACGATCTCGTCCACGTCGTCGTCGACCTCGATCTCCAGCGTGCAGTACGAGGTCGCATGGCAGCTGCCGGACCAGTACGACAACCCGGTGAGACGATCGAGGTCGTCGTACCCCTGCTGCCGCAGGGCGGCGACGAGATCCTCGGCGGCTTGGGTGGTGTTGACGTCACCGTGAGCGCGGAACCGCCGGACGAAGCTGTCCGTCGTCGCGCCGGGACTGCCGGTGATCACCTCGTCGGGTGACGACGAGCGGACCACGGTCGGGGGGAATCGTGGCGGCGGCGGGAGCTCCGTCGCCGGTGCGTCGTCGGTGGTTCCCGAGCCCGCGGTCCCGGTGGCCCCGTCCCAGACGTGAGCGGTCCACTGGGCCCCGTTCCACCACCGCGATCGGTGGGCGCCGGGATCGGGGTACCACCCGGCCTTCGGCGCGAGCTCGGCGCCGAGTGGGTCCGTCACGGCGTGCGCGTCGTCCGCGACCCACTCGGTCCAGTCCTCGCCGGCCCGGTAGCGCTGGCGGTGACGACGCGTCGGATCCGGGAACCAACCGGGAGCGCGCGCTTCGCGGGTCATCCCGTCAGCCTCGGGCACACCCGGGCGTGCCGGTAGGGCCGACGGTCCCATCGACCCCGGATAACTGTCACACCCGCGCGCGATCCTCGCTCCACCGTCGAGGTCGCCGCGGTCCGGCCCTCCCGAAGTCTCCGTGCATTCGGGTGTCGCGAGCGTGAGCGAGCCGGGTATCCCGGCGAGGAGCGAGCGACCAATCGAGGGAGGTCGCCGTGCTCGCCGCGGTCCGCAGCGCCACGCTCATCGGGGTCGACGGGCAACCCGTCACCGTGGAGGTCCACGTCTCGTCCGGTCTGCCCGCGTACCAGGTCGTCGGCCTCCCCGACGCCGCGGTGCGCGAGTCGCGCGAACGCGTGCGCGCCGCGGTGCTGTCGTCGGGCTTCGAATGGCCGATGCGCCGAATCACCGTGAACCTCGCGCCGGGCGGCGTGCGCAAGTCGGGCTCCGGGTTGGAGCTGGCCGTCGCGCTCGGCGCGCTGGGCGCCAACGAGGCGTTGCCGGCCGGTGTGCTCGACGGGGTCGCGGTGTTGGGCGAGCTCGGGCTCGACGGCGCGGTCCGCCCGGTGCCCGGCACGCTCGCGCTCGTCGACGCGCTCGCCCGCAGCGGGATCGAGTGCGTGGTCGTACCGATCGCCAACGCGGCCGAGGCCGCACTCGTCGGCGGCGTGCGTGTGCGCGCGGCCCGCACGCTGGGCGAGCTGCGGGCCTGCCTCAAGGGCGAGGAGCCCTGGCCCGACTGGGATCCTCCCGACCCCGATCCGGATTCCGACTCGGGCGCGCCGCTCACCGAAGACGAACTGGTCGACCTCAGCGACGTCCGCGGGCTCCCGTTCCGCGCGAGGCGCTGGAGGTCGCGGCCGCGGCGGGCCACCACCTGTTGTTCTGCGGGCCACCGGGCACCGGCAAGACCATGCTGGCCCGCCGCCTCGCCACCATCCTCCCGCCGCTGTCGCACGGCGAGGCGCTCGAGGTCACGCGCATCCACTCGGCCGCCGGGGAGCGCGTCGAGGGACGCCTCGTCGCGCGCCCGGCCGTTCCGCGCCCCGCACCACACCGCGTCGACAGCCGCGCTGGTCGGCGGCGGCAGCGGGCGCGCCCGCCCCGGTGAGATCACGATGGCGCATCGGGGTGTGCTGTTCCTGGACGAGCTCGGCGAGTTCGCACCGAGCGCGCTCGACGCGCTGCGCCAGCCGCTCGAGGAACGCTCGGTGCGGATCTCGCGCCAACCGGTGTCGCTCACGTTCCCCGCCGCGTTCCAACTGGTCGCGTGTTCGAATCCGTGCCCGTGCGGCGCCGGCGCGCAGGGGTGTCGGTGCAGCGACGCGCAGCGCGAGCGCTACCGACGGCGGCTGAGCGCACCGCTGCTCGACCGGTTCGATCTCCGCGTGCGCGTCGACGCGCCGGAAGCCAACGACGTGCGGGGCGAGAGCTCGGCGGAGGTCGCGTTGCGCGTCACCGCGGCCCACGAACGACAACGACGCTCGCTACGCCGACTGGCCATGGTCGCAGAACGCGCACGTGGCCGCGGGCGCCGTACCGCGTCTGCTCCCGCTCGACCGCGAGGCCGACGACGCGTGGAGGTCGCTGATCGCCGAGCGGAGCCTCACCGGTCGCGGCGCGGCGCGCATCCGCCGGGTGGCGCGCACGCTCGCCGACCTCGACGACTCCCCCGACATCGGCGCCGAGCACCTCGACCGCGCGTCGCTGCTCCGGGGTGACGTGCCGTGAGTCGCGCCGGCGATTCCCTCCGTCCTGCCTCGCCGCCCCTCGATCCGATCGAGGTTGCGGCGGCGACGTTGGCGTGCCTCCCCGACATGACCCCGGCACGATTGCGGGCACTGCTCGAACGGGGCGGCGGAGCGGTGGGTGCGCTCGCCGGGCTCGAGCGCGGGCTTGGCGTCGGCGGTCCTGTGCGAGCGGGCGTCGGCCGACGAGCTCCCGGCGCGCACCGCGCTGGCCCGCATCTGGCAGGAGACGGCCCGCACCGACCGGGTCGACCAGCTCCTGGCCGCGCGGCGCACCCACGTGTACGTCGACGGACGGCCCGGCTATCCCATCGACGGGGTGCCCCAGCGTCCAGCGGTGCTGCTCGCCGAGGGCGACGCGCCCGAGGCGCTCGCCCGCCGTCGGGTCGCCATCGTCGGGCACGCGGGCGGCGACGCCCCACGGGCTCGCCGACGCGTACGACCTCGGCGCGGTGCTCGCCCGGGCGGGGATCACCGTGGTCAGCGGTCTCGCCATCGGGATCGACGCCGCCGCGCACGAGGGCGCGCTCGACGCCGGCGGCACGGTGGTCGGCGTGCTCGGCACCGGGCTCGACGTCGTGTACCCGCGCCGGCATCGCACGCTGTTCGATCGAGTGCGCGGCTCGGGGCTGCTGGTGAGCGAGCTCGGCTACGGCGTGCAACCGAGACGCGAGTCGTTCCCGGTGCGCAACCGCATCATCGCCGGCGCTCGCCGAGCTCGTCGTGGTGGTGGAGGCCACGCTCAAGGGTGGCGCGCGCATCACCGCCGAGCGGGCACTCGAGTACGGCCGCACGGTGATGGCCTACCCGGGTTCGCGCCGCAACCCGTCCGCCGCGGGCACCAACTCGTTGCTCTACGACGGCGCCGGGGTCGTGCTCGAACCGTCCGACGTGCTGGTCGAGCTCGAGTTCGACCGGCCCGCGCCGCAGCTCGACTTCCGGGTGCCGGCGGTCGGCGAGGCCGCGGCGGTGCTCGCGGCCTGTCACGGCGAGCCGGCCACGCTCGACCAGTTGGCGAGCCGGGCTGGGCTCACGCCGTCGGCAGTGGTCGCCGCGGTGCGCGAGCTCGAGCGGGGCGGATGGATGGAACGCGCCCGTGGATTGTGCTGGCCACGATGAGCGCGGTCGGCCTACTCGCCGGTGAAGTTGGGGTCGCGCTTCTCGGTGAAGGCGCGCACCGCTTCCTGCACGTCGGAGGTGCTGAGGTTCACCACCTGCGCGACCGCTTCCGCCTCGACGGCGTCGTCGAACGTGGTGGAGAACGCCTGGTCGAGCAGGTGCTTGGTCTGCGACAGCGCGACCGGTGCCATCTTCATGAGCTGGGCGACGATCTCGTCGACGGTGTCGTCGAGGTCGTCGGCGGGCACCACCCGGTTCACGAGCCCGATGCGCTCGGCGTCGGCCGCGGTGATCACGTCGGCGAGGAAGGCGAGCTCCTTGGCCTTGTGCACCCCGATCAGCCGGGGCAGGAGCCACGAGCCGCCGTAGTCGATGCTCAGGCCCCGCTTCACGAAGATCTCGCTGAAGCGCGGCTGCGTCGGACGCGATCACGAGATCGCAGCCGAGCGCGAGGTTGAGCCCGGCGCCGGCGGCCACGCCGTTCACCTTGGCGATGGTCGGCTTCGGGATCCCGCGCAACGCCGCTGCGCTCCGCCCGACGCCGCGCATGTGCTCGAGCCGGTGCCCCGAGCTCCTCGGCATCCCGGCGTCGACGAGATCGGCGCCCGCGCAGAACGCGCGCCCGGCGCCCGTCACCACCAGCACGCGGTCGTCGCGGTTGCGGGCGACCTCCTCGTACACGTCCTGCAACCCACCCCACATGTCGCGCGTGATCGCGTTCATCTTCTCGGGCCGGTTGAGCGTGAGCGTCACCACACCGTCGGCGCGGTCGACAAGGAGGTCCGACATCGGCCGCTACCGTAGCGGGGTGGGCCTGAACCCGTTCCGTTCCCAGGCGAAGCGCAGCAGCGACATCGTGATCGTCGCGGTCGCGCTCGTGGTGATCGCGGCGCTGGTCCTCTGGGCCGTCTTCGGCTGAGGTCGACGTGCCGCACGCGAGCGCACCGGACGGTCCGATCGAGGTCCGCCACATCCAGCCGTACCAGGCGGTGAAGACGTACCGGTGCCCCGGCTGCGACCACGAGATCCCGCCCGGGCTCGGTCACGAGGTCGTGGTGCCGTCCGACGCGCCCGAGGACCGTCGCCACTGGCACACCTCGTGCTGGCACCGCGCCAGCCGGAAGCGGCGCTGAGGAGATGAAGCGGAGCCGCGCCCGGAGGGCGGGACGGCGCAGCGGAATCGACCATCGAGCTGGCTAGAAGGCGTTCTCGATCACGTCGATCACCGGGTCGGTGCCCCGTGCCGCGAGCACCGACGCCACGTCGAAGCGCAACGTGCGGGCGCGTCGAGTCGGGGTGCGCGGCGAGCCAGCGGGTCGCGAGGGTGCGCAGCCGGCGCTGCTTGGTGACGGTGACCGCCTCGGCCGGGGAACCGAACGCGGTGCTGCGGCGGGTCTTCACCTCGCAGAACACGAGCACCGAGGCGGCCGCGACCACGAGGTCGAGCTCGCCTTCGCGGCAGCGCCAGTTGCGGTCGACGACCTCGTAGCCGGCACGCGCGTACCACGCGCGCCACGGCTTCCTCACCAGCCTCGCCGAGCGTGCGCCGGGGATCGGCCGCCACGCTCAGGCGTCCCGGGCGAGTTCCTCGATGTTGACGTCCTTGAACGTCACGACGCGGACGTTGGCGACGAAGCGCGCCGGGCGGTACATGTCCCACACCCAGGCGTCGCGCAACTCGAGCTCGAAGTAGACCTGCCCCTGCTCGTTGCGGGCGTCGAGCTTCACCTGGTTGGTGAGGTAGAAGCGCCGCTCCGTCTCCACCACGTAGGAGAACATCGGCAGGACGTCGCGATACTCCTTGTAGAGCTGGAGCTCGATCTCCGTCTCGTATCGCTCGAGATCTTCAGCGCTCACCCGGACACTCCCAACCGTTGTCCGTACTGTAACGACGGAACGGTGAGGTCACTGTCACGCCTAGTCGCGCTTTTCCTTGACCTTGGCGGCCTTCCCGATCCGGTCGCGCAGGTAGTAGAGCTTCGCCCGGCGGACGTCGCCGCGGGTGATCCGCTCGATCCTCGCCACGATCGGCGAGTGCACCGGGAAGGTGCGCTCGACGCCCACGCCGAAGCTGACCTTGCGGACGGTGAAGGTCTCCCGGCTGCCGCTGCCCTGGCGGCGGATCACGATGCCCTGGAACACCTGCACCCGCTCACGGTTTCCCTCGACCACGCGGACGTGCACCTTCAGGGTGTCGCCGGGGGCGAACTCGGGAATGTCGTCGCGCAGTTGGGTGCGGTCGACGAGATCGGTGACGTTCATCGGGAGAGCTCCGGGATCGGGGAACCCACGATGTTACCGGCCCGCCCCCGCGTCCGGGAATTCGCGTAGCAGGGCTTCGTCCTTCGCGGAGAGGGACTCGACGGCGAAGAGGTCGGGGCGGCGCTCCAGGGTTCGCCGCACTGCCGCCGCCCGCCGCCACCGGGCGACCCGCGCGTGGTCGCCGCTCAGCAGCACGTCGGGCACCGGGTGATCCCGGAACACGGCGGGGCGGGTGTACTGCGGGTACTCGAGGCGCCCGGCCACGAACGACTCGTCGGCGCCCGAAGCCTCGTTGCCCATCACGCCCGGCACCAGTCGCGCGACCGCGTCGATCACGATCGCCGCCCCCGCTTCACCGCCGGCCAGCACGTAGTCGCCCACCGACAGCTCGCCGTCGCACAGGTGGTCGGCCACCCGTTGGTCGACACCCTCGTAGCGGCCGCACAGCAACGAGAACCCCGCACCTCCTGCCAGCTCCTCGGCGTACGCCTGGTCGAACGGCCGTCCCGCGGCCGACAGCAGCAGCAGCGGGCGCGGCGGGTCGACCGCCTCGACCGCGGCGAAGATCGGCTCCGGCGCCATCACCATCCCCGCGCCGCCGCCGTAGGGGGTGTCGTCGACGCTCCGGTGACGGTCGGTGGCGTGCGTCCGGAGGTCGTGGACCCGCGTGTCGAGACGACCCTCCGCCGCGCGCTCGGCCGAGCAGCGACGCATCGAGCGGCCCCGCGAACCATTCGGGGAAGATGGTGAAGACGTCGATGCGCACGGCACCTGCCCTTTCGCTCAGAGGTCGAGCAGTCCGTCGGGCGGATCGATCACGAGCACGCCGTCGCGCTGCTCGACCACGAACACCATGGGCACGAGCGTGCCACCCTCGAGCACCAGCAGGTCGTGCGCGGGATTCGCCTCGACCGCGGTGACCCGCCCGACCGGGGCGCCGTCGCGGTCGACGACCTGCGCGCCGACGACCTCGTGCACCCACAGCTCGTGGTCGTCGAGCTCGGCGTCGCCCGGCGCCAGCGGGTCGGCGGTCAGCTCTGCGCCGAGCAGACCCTCGGCCGCGGTGCGGTCGTCGACTCCGGAGAACTGCACGAGCATCCGGCCCTGGTGCGGGCGCGACGCGTCGATCACCAGCTCGCGGTCGGCGGCGTAGAGCACGGAACCAGGTTCCGCGCGTTCGGGCCGATTGCTGGTGAAGGTGACCGCGACCTCGCCGCGCAGCCCGTGTGCCCTGCCGACCCGTCCGACGACGAGACGCTCGCCCGGATCGGGCGTCATCGCGCTACTCGACGATGTCGACGTTGGCCTTGACGCCGTCGGCGGTGCCGGCCGCACGCACGAGCTGGCGCAGCGCCTGGATGACGCGGCCCCGCTTGCCGATGAGCCGACCCATGTCGCTGGGGTCGGCGTGCACCATCAGCGCGACCTCGTCGCGCCGCTCCTCGACGTCGACCTCGATCGCGTCGGGGTTGTCGGCGAGGTTGCGGGTGACGTACTCGGTGACGGCGAGAGCGCGGG
The DNA here is from genome assembly GCA_963725775.1 of uncultured Actinomycetes bacterium. GTDB lineage: Bacteria > Actinomycetota > Acidimicrobiia > IMCC26256 > DASPTH01 > DASUAS01. The sequence continues at coordinate 1,722,637 of CAVRZT010000001.1, read as the reverse complement.
AGCCGGTGATGCGGTTGCCCTCGGCGCCGACTTCGTCGTCGATGCGGTTGCCCTCGGCGGCGACCTCGTCTTCGAAGTCGTCGACGTCGTCGTAGGTGTCGTCGTGCTCGTCGCTCACGCCTGCTCCATCGGTCGTTCGCTACTCGCCGGGATACCCGGCTCGCTCACGCTCACTCCGTGTCCTCGGCTGCCGATTCCTCGGCTGCGGGCGCTTCGTCAGCAGCAGGAACTGCCTCGGCCTCAGCAGCTGGAGCTTCCGCCGCAGCAGCCGGTGCTTCCGCGGCGGGCGCCTTGGCCTCCTTCACCTTCTTCTCCGGCGGCTTCACCTTGCCGGTGGCGTACCCACGGCGCGACAGCTTGGTGTCGGCAGGCTTGCCGCGCTCGGCCTCGTACTGCGCCCACACACCCTGTGCGGTCAGCAGCTTCTGGACCTGCTCGGTCGGCTGGGCACCCTTCCGCAGCCAGGCCAGCGCCGACTCGGCGTCGATCTGGCAGAACGACGGGTCCTGCCGGGGGGCGTACTGCCCGATGATCTCGATGAACCGCCCGTCACGGGGCGAACGACCGTCGGCCACCACGACGCGGTACGTCGGCTGCTTCTTCTTCCCTACCCGCATCAGGCGGATCTTCACGGCCACGGAGGGGGGTTTCCTTCTCGTCTCGGGGATCCGGGCGCGACGACCACGCCTGGCAAAGTTGCGAGGGGAAAGCGTACCCGACCCGTCGCCGGGCGGGCGAGCGCAGGTTTCGGTACTACTGCAGCTCGGCGGGGAGCTCGCCCATCGGGAACTTGGGCATCTTGCCCTTGCCCGCCGACTTCATCATCTGCTGCACCATCTTGAACTGTTTCAGCAGCCCGTTGACGTCGGCGGGCGTGACGCCGCTGCCGTTGGCGATGCGCACGCGCCGGGAGCCGTTGATGAGCGACGGGTCGCGCCGTTCGGCCGGCGTCATCGAGCAGATGATCGCCTCGATGCGATTGATCTCGCGGTCGTCGATCTCCGCGTTCTTGATCTCCTTGGGCACGCCGGGCAGCATGGCGAGCACGTTCGAGAGCGGACCCATGCGGCGGACCTGACGCATCTGGTCGAGGAAGTCCTCGAGCGTGAGTTGACCCTTGCGGAGCTTCTGCTCCGCCTTCTCCATCTCGTCCTGGTCGAACGTCGCCTCGGCCTTCTCGATGAGCGTCAGGACGTCGCCCATGCCGAGGATCCGGCTCGCCATGCGGTCGGGGTGGAAAGGCTCGAACTCGTCGAGCTTCTCCCCCGTTCCCGCGAAGAGGATCGGCTTGCCGACGACCTCCTTCACCGACAACGCGGCGCCACCGCGCGCGTCGCCGTCGATCTTGGTGAGGATCACGCCGGTGAGCCCGACCGCCTCGTCGAACTCCGTCGCGACGTTGACGGCTTCCTGGCCGGTCATCGCGTCGACCACGAGCAGCGTGTCGTTGGGATTGACCACGTCGCGCACCTGGCGCAGCTCGTCCATCAGCTCGGCGTCGATCTGCAACCGGCCGGCGGTGTCGACGATCACGACGTCGCGCCCGAGGCGCGCCGCCTCGTCGAGCGCGCCGCGCGCGACCGACACCGGGTCGGTGGGCTCCGAGTAGACGGGCACGCCGATGCGCTCGCCCAGGACGCGCAGCTGCTCCACCGCGGCGGGGCGCTGGAGGTCGGCACCGACGAGCAACGGCCGCCGGTTCTGGCCCTTGAGCAGCTTGGCCAGCTTGGCCGAAGCGGTCGTCTTCCCGGAGCCCTGGAGTCCGGCCATCATCACGACGCTCGGCGGCTTCGACGATGTGGTGAGCTTGCCGGTGGTCCCGCCGAGGGTCTCGACCAGCTCCTCGTTGACGATCTTGATGACCTGCTGCGCCGGGCTGAGGCTCTTGGCGACCTCCGCGCCCTGCGCCCGTTCCTTCACCCGGCGGATGAAGTTGCGGGCGACGACGACGTTGACGTCGGCCTCGAGCAGCGCCACCCGCAGCTCGCGACAGACCTCGTCGATCTCCTTGTCGGTGAGCTTCCCGCGGCTGCGGAGCTTGGTGAAGATTCCGTCGAAACGGTCAGCGAGCGTGTCGAACACCTACGACCTCGCAGACGGTGGAGCGAGCGGAGGAGACGCAGCGGAGCCGTGCTCGGAGAGCGGGGCGGCACAGCGGAGTCGACCAGAAGAGCAGGCGAGGGTGTCGAACATGGAGCTCCGAGGTTAGGCGTCGAGCAACGCGGCCACGAACGCCTCGGGCTCGAACTCGACGAGATCGGCCGAGCGCTCCCCCACCCCGATCAGCTTCACCGGGATCCCGAGCTCCGCCTCGATGGCGAGCACGATGCCGCCCTTGGCGGTGCCGTCGAGCTTGGTGAGCACCACGCCGGTCACGTCGACCGCGTCGGCGAACTGCCGCGCCTGGGTGAGCCCGTTCTGGCCGGTGGTCGCATCCAGCACCAGCAGCACCTCCTTCAGCGCGCCGGGAGTGCGCTCGACGATGCGCCGCAGCTTCTCGAGCTCGGCCATGAGGTTGGTCTTGGTGTGGAGACGACCCGCGGTGTCGACGAGCACGAGGTCGGCGTCGCGACTCGCGGCCGAGCTCATGGCGTCGTAGACGACCGATCCGGGATCGGCCCCCTCCTGCCCCCGCACGATCCCCGCACCGGTGACCTCCGCCCAGTGGGTCAGCTGCTCGGCCGCGGCCGCACGGAAGGTGTCGGCCGCGGCGAGCACGACGCGGTGACCGGCGTCGGTCTCGCGCTGCGCGACCTTGGCGATGGTGGTCGTCTTCCCGACGCCGTTCACCCCGACGAACATCCAGACGTTGGGCTCGTCGGGCGTGGCCGCCAACGCGCGCGTCTTGTCGCCGTCGTCGAGCAGCGCGACGAGCTCCGTGTGCAGCAGACCCATCAGCGCATCGGTGTCGGCCGCTTTCGACTCGCGGCGCGGTCGCGGACGTCGCCGAGGATACGCTCGGTCACCGGCATGCCGACGTCGGCGAGGAGCAGCGTGTCCTCGAGCTCTTCCCAGGTCTCGTCGTCGATGCGACCGCGGCCGCGCAGCTTGGCGAACGCGGCGCGCGTCTTGCCCAGGCGCTCGCGCAACGCTGGTGCTTCCGGGGCGATGACCTCGGGAGCTTCGACCTCGATCGGTGGCGGGAGCGTGGCAGTCGGCGAAGCCGGCCGGCTCGGCGGCCGCTCACCCGGGGCCGCTTCGCCACGCCGGGACCGGCGCGACAGGCCCAACCCGACCGCGATCAGCACGACCGCGAGCACGAAGATGAGGATGAAACCGAGCGTCGCGTCCATCGCGGGATCCTGCAGTTCTGTGAGGGAGGGGGCCGCGATCCTACGCGGAGGGCAACGCGATCCCCGCGGCGTCGAGCGCGGTCTTGATGCGACTGCGGAGCTCGCGCTCGACCCGCCACTGTTCCTGCGGCTTGGTCCGCACCACCACCCGGATGACCACCCGGCCCGGCGCCAGCGACTCGACCCCGAGCACGCTCGGCTCGGCCAGGATCACCGACGCGAGGTCGGGCTCGTGCCAGATCTCGGCGGCGACCTCGTGGATCACCTCGGTGGCCGCACTGGCGTCGGCCTCGAACGTGACCGGCACGTCGACGACGGCACGCGACCACTGCTGCGACTTGTTGCCGACCCGCAGGATCGTACCGTTGGGGACGTGCCACACGACGCCGTCGACGTCGCGCAGCCTCGTCGTGCGCAGGCTGACACCCTCGACCGTGCCGGTGGCCACGCCGGTGTCGATCACGTCACCGACGCCGAACTGGTCCTCCATGAGCATGAACATGCCCGAGAGGAAGTCGCGCACCAGCGACTGCGCGCCGAAGCCGAGCGCCAGCCCGGCGATGCCTGCTCCCGCGATGAGCGGCGCGAGGTTGATCCCGAGGACCTCGAGGATGGTGAGCGCCGCGATCGACCAGATGACGATGGTGATGATGCTGCGCAGGACCGCGCCGATCGTCTCCGCTCGCTGCACGCGACGCGATTGCGGCATCGGACCGGTGTCGACGAAGGCCACACCCGCGCGCATCGACGCCAGCTTCTCGACGCCACCGCTGGCGTGCTTCACGAACCGCGCGGTGAAGATGCGGGCGATGCGCACCGCGATCCACGCGAGCAGCAGGACGACGAGGATCCGGATGGGCTTGGCCAATGCATCGGCGACATCGGCCGCGTGGGCGTCGCCGGTGATGCGGTAGACCGTCGAGCACAGCCACGACTGCTCGCCCTTCGGGCCGCACGCGTTGACCAGGTCGGCGTCGGTCACCGATGCGGCCAGCACCGCCGACGCGATCATGGTGCCGTCAGGCCACCGGCAGGTCGTCGTTCACGCGCTGGCTCACGACCCGGCTCGAGCCGCCCGGCGGCATCGAGACGCCGTAGAGGCAGTCGGCGGCTTCCATCGTCCGCTTCTGGTGCGACACCACGAGCAGCTGCGCCTCGTCGCGGAACTCGTGCACGAGATCGAGGAAGCGGTGCAGGTTGACGTCGTCGAGCGCGGCCTCGACCTCGTCCATCAGGTAGAAGGGCGACGGCCGGGCGCGGAACACGCCGAACAGGAACGCCAGGGCGGTCAACGAGCGCTCACCGCCCGACAGCAGCGACAGCCGGCGCACGTTCTTGCCCGACGGGCGCGCCTCCATCTCGATCCCGGTGTTCAGGAGGTCGTCGGGATCGGTGAGGATGAGCTTGCCGGCACCACCGGGGAACAGCGTGGAGAACAGATCGGTGAAGTTGCGGCTCACGTCGTCCCACGCGCCGCTGAAGACGGTGACGATCTCCTGGTCGACCGCCCGGATCACCCGGTTGAGCTCGCGACGGCTCGCCTTCACGTCTTCCAGCTGGGCCTGGAGGAACTCGTGGCGCTCGAGCAGCGCGTCGTGCTCCTCGAGGGCGAGCGGGTTGATCGGGCCCATGAGCCGCAGCTCGCGATCGAGCTCACGGCCGCGCCCGGCGAGGGTCGTGCCCGGTGGCACCTCGGGTGCGGGCGCGTCGAGCGCGACCGCCGGCTCGACGTCGTAGTCGGTGCGCAGGCGTTCGATCGCGGTCTCGAGCCGCAGCCGGGTCTCGGCGTCTTCCACGTCGCGTCGTTGCAGGTGCTCGCGGAGCTCCACCAGCTCACGCTCGGCGTCGGCCCGCGCCCGCCGGATCTCCTGGAGCTGCCCGCTCGCGGCCGCGGCGCGCTCAGCTTCCATGCGACGCGCGGTCCGCCAGCGCGTCAGCATCTCGTCGACGCGGGCGGTCAATGCCTCGAGCCCGGTGCCGACCGCGCCGTAGCCCGTGCCGCGCTGTTCCAGCGCGAGACGGTGCCGCTCGGCCTCCGCCCGCCGTTCGGGATCGCGCGCGAGACGCTCGTCGACCTCGGTGAGCCGGTGCTCGAGGACCCGACGCCGCTCCGCGGCCTGGGCCTCGCGCAGATCGAGCTCGCGCCGTTGCGACGCGACCGTGGTGGCGCGTTCGTCGAGCTCCAGCTGCACCAGCGCGCGTGACTCGAACAACGACTGTGCCTCGGCGGCTTCTGCTTCGAGCGCGGGCACCCGCACCTCGAGGGTCGCGAGCTGCTCGACATCGTCCGCGCGCTGCTCGTGCAACGCCGACCATTCGGCACGGATCGCCGAGACCTCGACCTCTCGCTGCGTACGCTCGGCGTCGACCCGGGCGCGCGCCCGCTCCACGCCGTCGAGCTCGTTGACCGCGCGCCGTTCCGCCTCTGCGGCCTCGGCCTCGGCGCGTCGGGTCTGCTCGACCGCGGCGCGGGCGGTCAGCAACGCGGCCGCGGCTCGCTCCCGGGCGTCGAGCGCCTCGGTGGCGCGCTGCTGCGCTTCGTCCAACGCGACGCGCGACGCCGCGAGGGTGTCGCCGCCGAGACGCCACGAACCGCGACCGCCGAAGCGGTCACCCGCGCGCGTCACCACGGTGAGCGCAGGGTCGCGCAGCACGAGCTCCAGCGCGCTCGACCAGTCGCCCTCGGTGAGCAGTGCACCGTCGAGCATCGCGGCCACTGCGGCGGCCACCCCCGGCACCGCGCTGCGGACACAGTCGGCGAGCCGCCGCGTGCCCGGCACCGCGGCGGCCACCCCCGGCACCGCACCACCCGACCGTGCCCCGGCCACCAGCACGAGCGCACCGGTGTCGCCGTCGGCCAGGCGCGCCAGCGCCTGCCGGGCTGCGCCCGGACCTTCGACCACGATGGCGCTCAGCGCGTCGCCGAGCACCGCCGTGACCGCGCCTTCGGCACCGGCGTCGATGTCGAGGTGGTCGACCAGCGGGCCGACGACGCCGGGCATGTCGCCCAACGCGGCCGCGGCGTCGCGGTTGCGGGCCTGGTCGAGCGCGGCGGCCAACGCCTCGGCGCGGGCCTGCCAGCGCGCGGCGTCGGCGTCGGCGTCGCTCGCCGCGGCCTCGGCCGCGGTCTGGGCGTCGGTCGAGCGAGCGACCGCGTCGCGAGCCGCCACGGTTGCCTGGCGGCGCGCCGGGAGGTGGGCCGTGACGCGCCCGTGCGACGTCTCGAGCTCCTCCTGCTCGGCGGTCAACGCCTCGACCCGCGACGACGCACCCTCGAGCCGGGCGGCGACGCGGTCGAGCTGCGTGTCGATGCGGGCGAGCGCGTCGCGACGGGACTCGAGCTCACGCTGCGCGAGCCGGAGGTCGTCGGCGTTCGCGTCGGGCGCTGCGCTCGCGGCGAACGCGCGCTGCGCGGCCGCGAGGTCGTACTCGGCGCGCTCGACCGCGGCCCGCTCCTCGGCGAACCCGCCGCTGACCGCGCTCATGTCGTCGAGCTGATGACGCAGTTCGGCGGCGTCGGCCACCAGCGTCTCGAACACGCCTTCGTCGGCGACCGACGCGAGCTCGCGGTGGAGGCCGCGCGTCTTCTCGTCGAGGAGCGCGGAGAACCCGGTGACGCGCGCCCGCAACGACTCGATCCGCGTGAGCGCGTCGGCGAGATCGCCGTGGCCGGCGGCGGTGAGCGCGTGCTCGGCGTCGAGCACGGCGACGTCGAGGTCGCGCAGCCGCGCCCGGACGCCCTCTTCGCTCGCGGTCAGCTCGAGGCCACGGTCGTGGAGGCGCTCGCCCCGGGCCTGGAGCCCGGCGATCTCGTGACCGGCGAGGTGGATCCGGATCGCGCGCAGCTCCTCGACCAGGCCACCGTGGCGACGGGCGGCGTCGGCTTGGCGCTGCAGCGGGGTGAGCTGGCGCCGCACCTCCCGCAGCAGGTCGTTGAGCCGCAGCAGGTTGCCCTCGGTCGCCTCCAGGCGGCGCTCGGCGCGCTCGCGACGCTTGCGGAACTTGAGGATGCCGGCTGCCTCTTCGACGATGGCCCGACGGTCCTCGGGACGGGCGTTGAGCACGGCGTCGAGCTGGCCCTGCCCGACGATCACGTGCTGCTGGCGACCGATGCCGGAGTCGGAGAGCAGTTCCTGGATGTCGAGCAGCCGGCACGGCGCACCGTTGATCTGGTACTCGGAGTCACCGGCCCGGAAGAGCGTGCGGGTGATCGTGACCTCGGTGAACTCGATCGGCAGCAGGCCGGCCGAGTTGTCGATGCACAACGACACCTCGGCGCGACCGAGCGCGGGCCGATCGGGGGTGCCGGCGAAGATGACGTCGTCCATCTTGCCGCCGCGCAGCGTGCGCGGGCCCTGCGCCCCGAGCACCCAGGCGACGGCGTCGACGAGGTTCGACTTCCCCGAACCGTTGGGCCCGACCACCACCGTCACGCCCGGCTCGAACTCCAGGACCGTCTTGTCGGCGAACGACTTGAAGCCTCGGAGCGTCAATGACTTGAGGAACACGTGGGCGGCTCCGCGTGGAGAGAAGGTGGTGGTGGTCTCCGCGGGATCGTAGCGAGCGGCACCGCCGGTTCCGCGGAACCTCTACCCCTTCGTCAGACCTGGCAGGCCGAGCAATAGAAGGTGGAGCGCCCCGAGACGCGTTCGCGCACGATCTCGTGCCGGCAGCGGGGGCACGAGAGCCCCTCGCGGGCGTACACGTTGTGGAAGTGCTGGTACTCGCCCGGCCGCCCGAAGAGGTCGACGTACTGCTCGTCGGCGAGCGACGAACCGCGGTGCTTGACCGCTTCCTGGAGCGTCTCCATCATCGACCGGTACAGCCGCCGCACCTCTTCCGAGGTGAGCGCGTCGCTCATGCGGTCCCAGCGGAGCCCGGCACCCCAGAGGATCTCGTCGCTGTAGATGTTGCCGATGCCGGCGATGAACTTCTGGTCCATCAGCAGCGGCTTCAGCTTGGCGTGGCGCTGCGCCAGCATCGACCCGAAGTGCTCCCACGACATCGCGGTCTCGAGCGGGTCGATGCCCAGGTGCGCGAGCTCGGTGACCTGCTTCTCCACGGTGTCGGATTCGGTGACGAACATCTCACCGAACGTGCGCGGGTCGACGAAGCGCAGCTGCCCGCCCTGGGTGAACGTGATGACGACGTGGGTGTGCTTCGCCATCGTCTCGCGCGAGCTCTTCGCCCGCAGCAGCTGGCCCGACATGCCGAGGTGGATCACCAGCACGTCGTCGCCGTCGAGCTGCACCAACAGGTACTTGCCCCGCCGCACGACGCTGGTGATCTTGTGATCGACCAGCCGCGTCGTGAACTGCTTGCGGTTGTGGTGACGGCGCACCGCGCGCATGCCGTCGACGTCGACCGATTTGATCTTCTTGCCGACGACCTCACGTTCGAGATCGCGTCGTACGACCTCGACTTCCGGCAAGTTCAGGCATCCCCCACCCCGATACGGTCCCCTCGGTCGGGGGAGACGCTGCTCGCCTCGCCCTGCAACCGTTCCCACGCGACACGCGCTGCGGCCTGCTCGGCCGCCTTCTTCGAACGTCCCTCACCGGCGCCGTACTCCTCGTTCCGGAGGTGCACGGCGGCGAAGAACCGCTTCGAGTGGTCGGGGCCCTCGTGGCGCACCTGGTAGCGGGGCAACTGATCGCACCGCTGGGCCGCCAGCTCCTGGAGCCGCGTCTTGTAGTCCTGCCCGCCGGGGCCGATGGCCTGCTCGCGGATGCGACCTTCGAGCACCGCGAGCACGAGCCGGCTCGCCGGTTCGAGCCCGCCGTCGAGGTACACCGCGGCGATCACCGCTTCCATCGCGTCGGCGAGGATCGACGGCTTGGCGCGTCCGCCCGACGCGTCCTCGCCCTTCCCGAGCCGCAGCGACGCGCCGAGGTCGAGCTCCTGCGCGAGCTCGGCCAGCGCCTCCGCGCTCACCACCGCGGCGCGCAGCTTGGCCAGCTCGCCTTCGGGCATCTGCGGGTACTGCTCGTAGACGAAGTCGGTGACCACGAAGCCGAGCACCGAGTCGCCGAGGAACTCCAGGCGCTCGTTCGACTCCTCGATGCCGTGCTCCGAGCAGTACGACCGATGGGTCAGCGCGCGGTCGAGGAGGCCGTGGTCGCCGAAGTCCCAACCGAGCGCGAGCTGCAGCCGCGCGATCGAGTGCCGGGTCGACGGCACCGCCCCCCGAGCGACCATCAACCCCCCGTACTCAGTCGGTGCATGATGTAGTCGACCGCGTCGCGCACCGTGTGGAGATCGCCGAGGTCTTCGTCGTCGATGCTGAAGCCGACGGTGCGTTCGCCGAGCTCCTCCTCGAGCGCCTCGACCAGCTCGATGAGCGCGAGCGAGTCGGCGTCGAGGTCGGTGGCGAAGTCGGAGTCGAGGGTGACGCGGTCTTCGTCGATCTCGAGGATCTCCGCGAGCCGTTCCCGGATCATCCGCAACACGTCGTCGGGACCGATGGGGCTCCGCTCCACGTGGGTCTCAGCCGGCATCGGCCACCGCACCTTTCATCCGTTCGACCACGTTGCCCTCGACGCATTCGCGCGCCCGGGCAACCGAGTTCTTCATCGCCAGCGCGTTCGACGAACCGTGTGAGATCACGCACACGCCGCCGACGCCGAGCAGCGTGCACCCGCCGATGTAGTCGGGATCCAGCTGCTCCGCCGCGGTGAGCAGCGCCGGCATCACCTCGGGGTACGCCGCGAGCGTCTCGAAGACGAGCCGGGCGGTGCCCCGGATCGCGCCTTCGACGGTCTTCAGCGCCACGTTGCCGGTGAAGCCGTCGGTGACGATCACGTCGACGGTGTCGTGCATGAAGTCGCGACCTTCGACGTTGCCGATGAAGCCCGGCATCGACTCGAGCAGGGGGTACACGGTCTTGCGCAGGTCGTCGCCCTTGCCGGCCTCTTCGCCGTTGGAGAGCAGGCCGATGCGCGGTTCGTCGACACCCATGCGCCACCGCGCGTACTCGCGACCCATGATCGCGAACTGCCGCAGCCACTCGGCCGTGCAGTCGACCGTCGCGCCGCCGTCGACCAGGATCTGCGGCGAGCGCCCGGGCACCGGGACGGGCACCGCGATCGCGGGACGGGCGACGCCCCGGATGCGGCCCATGCGCAGGAGCGCGGCGGCCATCGCCGCGCCGGTGTTGCCGGCGCTCACCATCGCGTCGGCCTTGCCGTCGCGCACGAGCTCGGCCGAGATCACGATGGAGGAGTCCTTCTTGGTGCGCACCGAGGCCGGCGGGTCGTGCATGGCCACGACCTCGGTGGTCGGCACGATCTCGACGCCGTGGATGCCGTCGGGCAGCAGCGGCGTGATCGCGTCCTCGAGCCCGACGAGCAGCACGCGCACGTCCAGTTCCTCGGCCGCTTGGATCGCGCCCGCGACGATCTCGCTCGGGGCGTTGTCGCCCCCCATCGCATCGACGGCAATGGTGATGGGCACGGTCGCGCTACTCGACGTCGATCACCTGGCGGCCGCCGTACCAGCCGCAGTTGCCGCACACGATGTGCGGCTGCTTGACCGAGCCGCAGTTGGGGCACGTCGAGCGGGCGGGCGCGGCGAGGCGCCAGTTGGAGGCGCGACGCTGACGCGTCTTCGCCCTCGGGGTCTTGCGCTTCGGGACTGCCATCGGTTGCTCCTGGTGCCTGCTGGTTCAGAGTTCGAGATCGGAGAGGGCCGCCCACCGCGGGTCGACCGGAGGGCCGCCGACGGGGTCGGTGTCGAGGGCGCCGATCAGCACACCGGGGGCGGTGGCGGGCGCGCACGAGTCGTCGGCGCACACCGGCGCCAGGGGGAGCTCGAGGATCAGGGCGTCGCGCACCAGCTGCTCGAGATCGATCTCGTGGCCCTCGATGGGGTAGGTCTCGTCGCCCTCGAGCGGGTGGCTCTCGTAGAGCTCGGCGACCCCGACGGCGAGGTCGGCGGCCAGCTCCCGCAGGCAGGTGCCGCACTCGCCCTCCCAGCGGGCGTGCAGCTCACCCCGGGCGACGATGCCGTCGGGCACGCGCTCGAGCACGAGATCGAGGCGGATGGGCTCGACGATGCGGGCCACCGAGGTGCCGAGACCCTCGACGGCGGCCTCGAGGTGCACGGGACGGCGCGCGCCAGGGTGAGTGAGGAGGTCGGCGACGTCGATACGGAGTGCGCTCATGCTGCTTCGGCCTGCAAGCGAGCCAGGGTGGAAAACACCTGGTGAAAGGGGTCGTCGGTCCCGTAGGACCGGTGCGCCAGGATAGCAGCCACCCCATTTCTCCGGACGGACCGGAGAAATGGGTCGATACCTGGACTACATGCCGTCCTGGTCGTAGACCGCGGGCTCCTCGTCGCTCTCGTACATCGACTCGAGGCCGGTGTGCTCGTCGGGCAGCTCGACGGGCAGCGGCTCGACGACCGCCTGGAGCTGCTCGCGGCCCTTGACGACCGTCGCCATGGTGCGTTCGAGCACCACCTCGAACGCGGCGAGCTTCTGGTCGATGTAGTCCTCGGCCTCGTGGCGCAGGCGGCGGCTGTCGGCCTCGGCGTGGGCGACGACCTGCTGCGCGACCCGTCGCGCCTCGCGCGCCACCTCGGTCCGCTCGACCATCCGCTCGGCCTGCACGCGGCCGGCCTCGACGATGTCTTCCGCGTCGCGCCGCGCCTGCACGAGGTACTCCTCGCGCTCCTTGATGAGCCAGCGCGGCGTGGCGCAGCTCCTCGGGCATCGCGGCGAGGGCGTCGTCGATCAGCTCGAGCGCTTCCTCCCGGTTGACCAGGACGGATGCCGACATCGGCATCGTCCGCGCGGTGTCGATGATGTCGCGCAGCTCGCGCAGCAGCGTTTCGAGGTCGTACGCCTGCTGGTCACTCATGACTCGGCCGGACCCCCCGTCACCAGCTCGGCGCGGGCAAGCTCAGAGAACCGCTCGGTCAGACGCTTGGCGACCTTCGGCGGCACCATCCCCGAGACGTCGCCGCCGTACTTCGCGACCTCCCGCACCAGGCTCGACGACAGGAACGAGTACTGCGGGCTGGTGGAGATGAAGAAGGTGTCGATGCCCGAGAGCTGCTGGTTCATCTGGGCCATCTGCAGCTCGTAGTCGAAGTCGGAGACGGCCCGGAGGCCCTTCACGATCGACTCGGCGCCGTGGTCCTTGGCGAACTCGACGAGCAAACCCTTGAAGAACTCGATCCGCACGTTGGTGAGGTGCGCGATCTCCTCGGCCAGCATCTCCTGGCGCTCCTCGAGCGTGAAGAGCGACGCCGTCTTCTGCGGGTTGCGGATGACGGCCACGATCACGTCGTCGAAGTGGCGCGCGGTCCGCTCGATGATGTCGAGGTGACCGTTGGTGACGGGATCGAACGAGCCCGGGCAGAGGGCGGTGGCCAAAGCGAGCTGCTCCTGTGAGGCGGAGCCGGACCTCGGGCGGTCGCGACCCCCAGGAGCGTATCGCCGGAGCCCCGCCGGATCTCGGTCCCCGTCTGGTCGTCCGGCGGTCACCCGCTGCTGACGCCGGGCATCGCGATCCCCGCGCCCGCGAGGACCATGCACAGCGGCGCCGCCAGCACGACGCACCGGAGCGCCGGATCCCTCGGCCCGGCGGGGAGCTCGACCCGCAGCCGATCGACGCCCGTCCCGTACTCCTTGACGACCCGACCGATGGCGGGTTCGCCGAGGGGCCGCAGCGGGAACTCCAGCTCGTCCCGGGACGTCGTCTCGTTCCACCTCGGGGTCAAGGTGCGCTGGCTGCAGCGGAGGCGGGCACCGGCAGCCGAGTGCAGGTCGAGCGTGGGTCCGGTGCGGTGCAGGCCGCGGATCGGCCAGGCGTGGCCGAGCCGGGCGCCGTCGGGACCGATCATGACGAAGCAGACCGACGGCGGGAGCGTCGGCCGCGACCACACCGCCGGCCGCCGCGCTCGGAGGATCGCGACGCGGTCCCGCATCGAGGAGCGCCAGTGCGCGAGCCGGAACGCGACACGCTCGGGGCCCGCGACCTCCAGCACGTCCTGCGCTCCGGGACGCAGCTCGGCGAGGACGGCGCCGGTCTCGTCGACGTAGCGGCCGCGTGACCACCGGTCGGTGAAGATCACGTCGGCCCGCGGGACCGTGAGGAGCCGGTCGTCGGGGCGCTCGGTGCTCACCGTGGCTCGAGCGCCGGCCACCGACGACGCGCCTTGCGCGCCGCGACACCTACGCCGACGACCGGGATCTCGTCGCCCGGCATCAGCGCCGCGACCGCGCCGGCGGGGCCGTGCCAGACGGTGACCGCCGACATGCCGTCGAGCGCGTCGTCGTCGAGCCCGGCGGCGAGGTCGGGGTCCTTGAACTCGTAGAAGCCGGCGCGTTCGGCGTCGTCGATCCGCACCGCGACAGTCTCCCCGCGGCGCGCCACCGCGGTCACGCGGCCCTCGACGCGCCCGGCGGTCTGCGCGAGGCGAGCCAGCAGCAACCGGTGCGACCCGCGTGGGCGCACCACGAGCTCCCGGTCGTCGGTCCCGGCGACGTCGACCCGGAACTCGCTCCCCTTCCCGGGTCGCCGGAGCAACCGCCAGAACGAGCCGCCGGCGACCTCCGGGAGGAACAGCAGGTGAAGCGCGTTCTCGCCCGAGCCCACCCGGATCCGACGGCCGACGACCGAGCGCCATGGGCCGGCCGCCAGCGCGCGTCGTACCTTCGGGAGCCGCGCCAGTGCGATCGCGCCGATCACCGCCGCGAACGCGCCCGCCCCGAGCACGAACCACAAGAGGCCGAACCATCCCGGGAGGTAGTTCTCGCCGGGAAGCGTGACGGAGCTGTGGTCGTGCGGATCGATGAGCACGCCCACCAACTCGCCGTCGCTCCAGCCGTCGGTGTCGTCGACGTGCACGTCGGCAAGACGCCGGTCACCATTCACGAAGTACTCGACCCACACGGTTCCCGCGTCGCTGTCGCTTCCGCCGGTGTCCTGCAGATCCACGATCGCGCCGGGGATCCGGTCGAAGCGCGACTGACGCCCGCTGTACATCCGGTCGAGGAGCGGCGCGGCGACCACCACGGTGAGGGTCACGAGGACGCCGACGGAGAACAGGAGTACGGCCCCGATGCGCGAACGGCGCAGTCGGGAGCGGACGCCCGGCGCGTCGAGCGCGGTGACCCGCTGGACCCTCTCGGTGTTCAGAGCCACAGGCCGGTCTCCCGGGCGAGCAGCTCGTCGCGGGCGTAGGCGTCGAGGATCGAGGTGGTGTGGAGGAACGCGTTGATCGTCATGACGCGATCGTCGGCCGAACCGGTCGCCGCAGCCATGCCCGGGCGGGCGGTTCGCCGCGGTCCCGGGGTCAGGTCGGGCTGACTCTGCCGCCAGTGCGCACCGTCAGACGTTCGCGACCACCAGGCGCGTGTCGCCGTACGTGCGCTCCTTCTCGAGCCGCCAGCCCTCGGGGAGCGTGATGGCGACCCCCGCCTTCGGCCGTTCGATCACGACGGTCGCACCGGAGGAGAGCCACGGCGGACGGGCGAGCGCGCGGAGCACCTCCTCGACCTCGGACGACGGCGTGTCGTAGGGCGGGTCGAGGAACACGACGTCGAACGGCGCCTCGGCCGCGCCCCCGGCGAGGAACGACGCGGCGGTCATGCGTTGGAAGCGCGCCACGTCCCGGAAGCCGACGGTCTCGAGGTTCTCCACGATCGCCCGCTGCGCGGCGAAGTCGTGGTCGACCAGCACGGCGCGCGCCGCGCCGCGCGAGAGCGCCTCGATCGCGAGCGCGCCACTGCCGGCGTAGAGGTCGAGCACGCTCGCATCGTCGGTGCGGTGTCGCCCGAGCGACGCGAACAGCGCCTCCTTCAGCCGGTCGGTGGTCGGTCGCGCGTCGCCCCTCGGAGCGACCAACCGCCGCCCACCCACCGAACCCGCGATCACCCGCAGCGCCACGGCCAGACCCTACGGGGCTCCGGCGCACCGCGCGCAGCGCTCAGCTCTTGAAGAGGAAGTCGACCGCGTCGCCGAGGAGGTCCTGCACCTCTTCGCGCAGCTGCTCGTGTCCCTCGAGGTTGGCGTCGGCGTCGAGGATCTGCTCGGCGACGTCGCGCGCCTCGTAGACGATCAGCTCGTCCTGCGGGAGCCGCCCGAGCTTGAGGTCGGTCCACCCCGCCTGCCGCTCGCCGAACACCTCACCGGCGCCCCGGATGGCCAGGTCGCGCTCGGCGAGCTCGAAGCCGTCGCCCGACTCCGTCATCGCCTGCATGCGCGCCTCCCCCTGCGGGGTCGTCGGCTCCGCCAGCAGGTAGCAGAACGAGCGGTGCTCGCCGCGACCGATGCGGCCGCGCAGCTGGTGGAGCTGCAACAACCCGAAGCGGTCGGCGTCCTCGATGACCATCACCGTCGCGTTGGGCACGTCGACACCCACCTCGATCACCGTCGTCGCCACGAGCACGTCGGTCTCGCCGTCGCGGAACGCGCGCATCGCCCCTTCCTTGTCGGCCGCGGGCATCTGGCCGTGCAGCAGACCGAGCCGCAGCTCGGCGAGCTCCTCCGCCCGCAGGCGTTCCAGCTCCTCGGTGGCGGCGCGCGCCTCGAGCTTGTCGGACCCCTCTACCAGCGGGCACACCACGTAGGCCTGCCGGCCTTTCGCCACCTCCTCGCGCACCTTCTCGTAGACCGCAACGCGCTCGAGGGGTCCGCCGCCGACCACCGTGGTCTCGATCGGCGAACGGCCGGCCGGCAGGTGGCGCAGCTCGGTCTTGTCGAGGTCGCCGTAGATCAGCATCGCCGCGGTGCGCGGGATCGGTGTGGCCGTCATCACCAGCACGTCGGGCGAGTCGCCCTTGGCGCGCAGCAGGTCGCGTTGCTCGACGCCGAAGCGGTGCTGCTCGTCGATCACCGCGACGCCGAGCCGCCCGAACTCCACGCCGCCGTAGATCAGCGCGTGGGTGCCGACGAGGATGTCGACGCTGCCGGCGAGCAGGCCGTCGGCGATGCGACGACGCTCGGCGGCGGGTGTGCGGTTGGTGAGGAGCGCGACGTTCACCGGTCGTTCGCCCAGCAGGGTGCCCTCGTCGATCACCGACAGCTCGCCGAGGAGCGCGCGCATCGTGAGCTCGTGCTGTTCGGCGAGCACCTCGGTCGGCGCCATGAACGCGCCCTGGTAGCCGCCCTGCACCGCGACGAGCAGCGCGGTGAGGGCGACGACGGTCTTGCCCGAGCCGACCTCGCCCTGCAGGAGCCGGTGCATCGGCGCCGGGACGCGACATGTCGTCGGTGATCTGCGCGATGGCGGCGGCCTGGTCGTCGGTGAGTGGGAACGGCAGCGCGGCGTGGAACGCGGGCACGAGCGGGCCGTCGACCGCGTGCACGATGCCGGTCGCCTCCGCCGCGAGCGCGCGCTTGCGGGCGACGAGGGCGAGCTGCATACGGAGGAACTCGTCGAACTTGAGGCGCTGCGCCGCGGCCGAACGCTCGGTCATGGTCTCGGGGCGGTGGATGCCGCGGTACGCGCTCCCCCGGTCGATCAGCTGGTGCCTCGGCGCGGAGGTCGCCGGCGAGCGGATCGGCGAAGCCCCGCGCCTTCGTGCGCTCCAGGCACGACGCCACCGCCCGGCGCAGCTGCCAGGTGTGCACCTCGGCCTTCCCCGACTGCGGGTACACGGGCACGATGGTGCCCGTGACGTCGGAGTTGGCGTCGGGATCGGCGAGCACGTCGACGACCGGGTTCGTCATCTGGCGCTTGCCCCGGTAGCTCTCGACCTTGCCGAAGAGCGACACCTGCGTGCCCGGGCGCAGCTGGCGTTCACGCCACGCCTGGTTGAAGAACACGATCTCGAGGAGACCGGTGCCGTCGTACACGGTCGCGTTCACGATCGTGCGCTTGCGGTCGCGCGTGCGGCGAGCGTGGACGGCCCGCACCTCGGCATCGACCGTCGCCTCCTGGCCGATCTCGAGGTCGTGGATCTCGGCCCGCTCGGTGCGGTCGACGTAGCGGCGCGGGTAGTGCTCCAGGAGGTCGAGCACCGTCTCGATGCCCATCTCGGCGAGACCGGCGCGCAGCTTGTCGCCGACCGCCTTCAACTCGGTGACGCGGTGCGACGCGAGCTCGCGCAGCGTGAGGCCCGGGGCCACCACCGGTCCCGGGCTACTCGACGCCGATGAGGTACGGGTAGAGCGGCTGGTCACCGTGGTGCAGCTCGACCTCGACGTCGGGGTGGGCGTCTTCGATGTGCTCGCTGATGCGCGCGGTGTCGGCGGCGTCGGCCTCGGCGCCGACGATGATGGTGACGAGCTCGGCGTCGTCATCCACGAGCGCGTCGACCAACGCGACCGCGGCGTCGCTCGCCGACTTCACCGCCACCTGGATGCCGCTGCGGGTGATGGCGATCCAGTCGCCGGTGGCGATCGGTCCGCACTCGGCCACGCTGTCGCGCACCGCCTGCGTGACCTCCCCGGCGCGCACGCGGCCCGCCGCCTCCGCCATCGCCGCCCGGTTGGCCTCGAGCGACGCATCGGGGTCGTAGGCCACGAGGGCGCCGAGGGCCTCGACCACCGCGGCGGTCGGGACCACCGCCACCGGGAGGTCGGTGAGGTCGGGCACCTGCTGGGCCACCGGCACGATGTTCTTGTTGTTGGGCAGCACGATCACGCCGTCGGCGACGCAGGCGTCGACCGCCTCGAGGATCTGCGCGGTCGACGGGTTCATCGACTGACCGCCGGCGACCACCTGCTGCACGCCGAGGCCGAGCAGCAACGTGCGCAGGCCGTCGCCCACCGCAACGGCGACGACACCGGTGGTGACGCGCGTGAGTGCGGGAACGACGGCCCCGGAACCGTCGCGCACCCACGCCTCCTCTTCGCGGTCGGCGACCTGCTCGAGGAGATCGGTGACGCGGATGTCGCGCGGACGGCCCACCGCGATGCCGGCCTCGATCGAGGCGCCGATGTCGTCGGTGTGCACGTGACAGTTCCAGATGCCGTCGCCGCCGACGACGACGATCGAGTCGCCGAGCTCGCCCCACGCGGCTCTGAAGCCGTCGATGGTGTCGTCGGGCGTCTCGAGGAAGTACATGACCTCGTAGCGGAGGTCGGCGATGGCACCGCCGCCGTGTCCCCCACCTCCGTGACCGGCGTGCGCATCGACCGCGATGGACGAGTGCACCGCCTCGGGCGCGGGCAGCGGCGTGTCGGCGACGACATGGAGACACGCGGAGATGAACAGCTCGAACCCGCGTCCGCCGGCGTCGACGACGCCCGCCTCGCGCAGCACCGGCAGGAGGTCGGGGGTGCTGGCGACGGCGTCGCGCGCCGCGACGGCCGCCCGCTCGAACACGCCGACCAGGGTGGTCTCGCCTTCGCTGACCGCCCGCTCCACCGACTCGGCCGTGGAGCGGACCACGGTGAGGATGGTGCCCTCGACCGGGCGGAGCACCGCTTCGTAGGCGGCGTCGGCCGCCCGGCGCAGGCCGGCGGCCACATCGGCACTGGAGACCGCGTCGAGGGGCGAGAAGGTGTCGGCCAGGCCCCGCAGGATCTGGGAGAGGATCACGCCCGAGTTCCCCCGGGCGCCCATGAGCGACCCGTGACGGATGCCCTCGCACACCTGCTCCATGGGCGCGGCGTCGGCCGCGCCGTCGAGCTCGGTCACCACCGATTCCAGGGTCAGTGCCATGTTGGTGCCGGTGTCGCCGTCGGGCACGGGGTAGACGTTGAGCGCGTTCAGCTCGTCCTGGTGGGTGCGCAGGGCGTCGCGGTAGGTCGACACGATCCGCCGCAGGTCGCCCGGCGCCAGCTTCTGCAGGACCGTCACGGCTGGGATCGTACTGCGCCCACTGCTATCCTCGACCGTTCGGTCTGGTCCGTGAGCACGGTTACGACAAGAGGGTTTCGGTCATGGCGTCGGTCTGCGAGGTGTGCGGCAAGAAGCCGCAGTTCGGCATGCGCATCAGCCACTCGCACCGGCGCACCAAGCGCCGTTGGAACCCGAACGTGCAGAAGGTCCGTGCCGTGGTCAACGGTTCGCCGAAGCGCCTCCACGTCTGCACCTCCTGCCTCAAGGCGGGCAAGGTCCAGAAGCCGTAGGTCGCATCGTGCAGGGCGTGGTCCGCATCTTCGACCCCATCTCGGGTGAAGGCCTCCTCGTACGGGAATCCGACCGCGCCGAGCTCGCGTTCGCGCCGACCGCGCTCGAGGGCTCGCTCTTCCAGACGCTGCGCCAGGGTCAGCGGATCAACTTCGAGCTCGACGCCGACGGCCGCGCCATCAACGTGCGGCTCGGCTCCGAGGTCGACATGGGCCTCCCCACCGCCCAGGTCTGAGCTCAGCTCACCCGGCGCACCTTCAGGAGCACGTAGTCGCCCGACAGCATCGAGCCGGTCGGTTTGGTCCTGGAGTGAGCATCGGGTAGCCGTAGAGGTGGGTCCGGAGTGCGGCTTTGGTGAGGTCGGCGTCGGGCATGCCGGGCACGGTACCGAGGTGTCGACGGACGCCCCCTGGCGGTGTGAACTCCTGGTTTCGGGCTGGTGTCGAGGTCGTCGTTACACTCGTCGGCACCCCTTTTCCCTGGAGGAGCTCGACGTGGCGCTCGTGCAGGTCCCTACCCAGAACGCCCGACTCCTCGCCTGGGTCGACGAGATGGTCGAGCTGTGCCAGCCGGACGACGTCCACTGGTTCGACGGGTCCGACGCCGAGCACGAGCTCCTGTGCAAGCAGCTCGTCGAGGCCGGCACGTTCACCGAGCTCGATCCGGCGAAGCGCCCCGGCTCCTACTGGGCCCACTCCGACCCGACCGACGTCGCCCGGGTGGAGGACCGCACCTTCATCTGCTCCGCCGAGGAGATCGACGCCGGCCCCACCAACAACTGGAAGGCGCCCGCCGAGATGCGGGTCAAGCTCGACGAGCTGTTCCGGGGTTCCATGCACGGTCGCACCATGTACGTGGTGCCCTTCAGCATGGGCCCGCTCGGCTCGCCGCTGTCCTACATCGGCGTCGAGATCACCGACTCGCCCTACGTCGCGGTGAGCATGCGCACGATGACGCGCGCCGGCCAGGCCGCGCTCGACGTGCTCGGGCCCGAGGGCGAGTTCGTGCCGTGCGTGCACTCCGTCGGCGCACCGCTCGAGGCGGGCGATGCCGACGTGCCATGGCCGTGCAACGCGGAGGAGAAGTGGATCGTGCACTTCCCCGAGACCCGCGAGATCTGGTCGTTCGGCTCGGGCTACGGCGGCAACGCGCTGCTCGGCAAGAAGTGCTTCGCGCTGCGCATCGCGTCGGTGATCGCGCGCGACGAGGGTTGGCTGGCCGAGCACATGCTGGTGCTCAAGATCACGAGCCCCGAAGGGCGCGTGAAGTACATCGCCGCCGCGTTCCCGTCGGCGTGCGGCAAGACGAACCTCGCGATGCTCATCCCGACGGTGCCCGGGTGGACGGTCGAGACCATCGGTGACGACATCGCCTGGATGAAGTTCGGCGACGAAGGCCGGCTCCACGCCATCAACCCCGAGTTCGGGATCTTCGGCGTCGCGCCCGGCACCAACGAGAACTCGAACCCGAACGCGCTGCACTCGATGGACGCGAACACCGTCTTCACCAACACCGCGCTCACCGACGACGGCGACGTGTGGTGGGAGGACCTCAGCGACGAACCGCCCGCGCACCTCACCGACTGGAAGGGCCAGGAGTGGACGCCGGCGTCGGACGGCCCCGCCGCTCACCCGAACTCGCGCTTCTGCGCACCGGCGTCGCAGGTGCCGTCGATCGCCCCCGAGTGGCAGGACCCGAAGGGCGTACCGATCTCGGCGTTCCTGTTCGGCGGCCGGCGCGCCACCACCGTGCCGCTGGTGTTCGAGTCGCACTCGTGGCACCACGGGGTGCTCGTCGCCGCGACGATGGGCTCGGAGAAGACCGCGGCCGCGACCGGCGGACTCGGCGAGCTGCGTCGCGACCCGTTCGCGATGCTGCCGTTCTGTGGCTACAACATGGCCGACTACTTCGCCCACTGGATGAGCATGGCCGAGCGCACCGACGAGGCGTCGCTCCCCGCGATCTACGGCGTCAACTGGTTCCGAAAGGGCGACGACGGCAAGTTCCTGTGGCCGGGCTTCGGGGAGAACTCCCGGGTGCTCGAGTGGATCTGCCGACGGCTCGACGGCGAAGCGTCGGGTGCCGACACCGCCATCGGTGTAGTGCCCCGGCCGTCCGACCTCGTGCTCGACGGTCTCGACGTGAGCGAAGCCGACGTCGCCGCCGCGCTCGTTGGTCGACGACGACGCGTGGAAGCGGGAGCTGCCCGGCATCCGCGAGTACTTCGCCGAGTTCGGCGACCGCATGCCGCCGCGAGCTCGTCGAGCAGCTCGACGCGCTCGAGGAACGCTTGAGCTGACCCACTTCCGACGGCGGCCGTCGTCGACGCGGTGTCACTCGAAGTCGCGTTCGAGCCCCCGAGACGACTCGCTCAGCAGCGGGGTACGCTCGGCTCCCGGTCACCGATGCAGGGGGTCCCCATGAGCGTCACCGCATACGTGCTGATCCAGACCGAGGTCGGACGCGGCGGAGAAGGTCGCCAAGGCGGCGCGGGACATCGCCGGCGTGGTGAACGCCGACAACGTGGCCGGACCCTACGACGTGATCGTGCGGGCGGAGTCCGATTCGCTCGATGCGCTGGGCAAGCTCGTCGTGTCCGAGATCCAGAAGGTCGACGGCATCACCCGGACCTTCACCTGCCCCATCGTCAACCTCTAACGCTGCCTTCCCGCGCGCTCGGCGCGGCGAGCGTGGCGCTCGATGGCGAGGTCGATGAGGCGGTCGAGGAGCTCCGCGTACGGCACGCCCGTCGCCTCCCAGAGCCGCGGGTACATCGAGATCGGCGTGAAGCCGGGGATCGTGTTGACCTCGTTCACGAGGAACCGGCCATCCGGAGTGAGGAACAGGTCGACCCGGGCCATCGCCTCGCACCGGCACGCCTCGAACGCCCGGCACGCGAGCGTCTGCGCCGCGGTCACCTCGTCGCCGGTGAGCGGGGCGGGCACGAGCAGCTGGGCGTCGTCGGCCTCGTACTTGTCGGCGTAGGAGTAGAAGTCGGCGCCGGGGACGATCTCGCCGGGGACCGAGACCGCCGGCGGGTCGTCGCCGAGCACGCCGAGCTCGATCTCGCGGCCGGTGACGGCCTCCTCCACCACGATCCACTCGTCGTACGACAGCGCGAGGTCGCACGCGGCGTCGAACGCCGCCGCGTCGGCGGCCTTCGACACGCCCACCGACGACCCGAGGTTGGCCGGCTTCACGAAGCACGGGTAGCCGAGGTCGCGCTCGACGACCTCGCGGAGCGCGGCGCGGTCGTGGCCGTCGCGGAACTCGACCGTGCGCGCGTAGGGCAACCCCGCGGCCGCAAACATTCGCTTCATCGCGACCTTGTCCATGGCCACGGCCGAGCCGACGACGCCCGACCCCACGTACGGCAGGTCGGCCAGCTCGAGCAGACCCTGCACGGTGCCGTCTTCCCCGTAGGGGCCGTGGAGCAGCGGCAGCACCACGTCGACGTCGAGCGCGCCGACCGCGGGCGCGACCTCGCCGTCGACCGGGAACGCGCTGGGCA
Organism: uncultured Actinomycetes bacterium; assembly: GCA_963725775.1. Classification (GTDB taxonomy): domain Bacteria; phylum Actinomycetota; class Acidimicrobiia; order IMCC26256; family DASPTH01; genus DASUAS01. The sequence goes on along the minus strand of CAVRZT010000001.1, from coordinate 1,699,804 downwards.
GCGCCGCCGGACCCGCCGCGATCGGCGCGCTGCGCCGAGTCGGCCAGCAACCAGCGACCGTCGGTGGTGATCGCCACCGGCACGACGTCGTAGCGCGCCGGGTCGAGCGCACGGGCCACCGCCACCGCGGTCACCCGCGACACGTCGTGCTCCGCCGAGCGCCCACCGAACAGCAGGAGCACGCGACGCTTCGCGGCCATGCGGTCAGCCCGCCTGGAGCACGGCGCGGATGCCGAGCCCCATGAGGAACAGGCCCACGAGCCCGTAGAACATCTCGCGCCGTCCGCGCATCTGCCGACGGTACTGGTATGCGATGCCGACGGTGAGGAACGCCACGAACCCGTAGAACATGTGGAACCGGGGTGCGACGTAGTCCTTGCTCGCGACCAGGATCGTGCCGACGAGCACCTGGAGCATGAGCGCGGCCTCGGCGATGATCGTGGCGATCCACACGTACTTGCCGCGGGCCGGCTTCCACCGCCACGCGACGAGCGCGATCACGCCCGCGACCGCGTTCATGCCGATCGCGACGTAGCCCCAGATCTTGTGGAAGTCGAGCAGTGTCTCCACGAGGTGCCGGTCAGGTCGCGGGCGCGTCCTCGTGCTGGACGACGTCGAACTGCCACAGCTCGCTGCCCGTGCTCACCGGGCCCTGCTCGCCGTGCGCCTTGTGACCGTGCTGGAACGCGGCGCTGTTCATCCAGGCCTGGAAGTCGTCCTCCGTCGCCCAGCGCGTGTACACGAGGAACGTGTCACGGTCGTCGGACGGGCGGAGCAGCTCGAACGCCTCGAATCCGGGCGAGCTCGACACCTCACCGGCCCGGGCGGCGAAACGCGCCACCAGCTCGTCGGCCCGTTCCTTGGGCACCGTGATCGCGTTGATCTTGACGACGCTCATGCCTTCTCCGATTCGCTCGTTCGTTGCGGCGCAGGGTACCTGCGCCGCGGGCACTCACTCGCTGGCGAGTGCGCTCCGCTCGCTCCGCTCGTCTCCGCGCACCGCGCCGTACTCTTCAGCTCTGGTCGCGGAGGTACCGCTCGATCTCGGAGGCGAGCTCGTCGCCACTGGGCAGCTCGGCCTCGCCCGCTTCGATCGCCTGGATCACCTCGACGACGTCGGGCCGGTCGCTGAGCCCTTCCTCGACCCGCTGGAGGTAGCCGTCGGCCTGCGCGTCGAGCCCCTCGAGGTCGACCGCGATGCCCGCGAGATCGCGGAGCCGTTTCAGCACGGCGCGGATGGCGGGAGGCGACGCGCCGCCGGCCAGGTAGTGGGGTACCTGCGCCCACAATGCGAGCGTGGGGATGCCCGCGTCGCCCAGCATCACCTGCAGCACGCTCTGGGCACCGGTGGGGCCGGTGTAGTCCTGGCGCCACGCGCCCGACCGGGCGACGAGGTCCTCGTCGGTGCCGGTGGCGAGCACGCTGACCGGCCGGCGGTGCGACGCCATGCTCGGGATCCCGCCCAGGGTGAAGGCCGCGCTGGTGCCGAGCTGCCCGGCGAGGTCGACGATGTCGCCGAGGACCGACCGCCACCGCAGCGACGGTTCCGGACCGGTACACACCACGACGTCACGACCGAGGCGGCCCGCGCTCATCGTGATCTGCGGCCACGAGATCTCGCGCGACACGCCGTCGACGAGATGGACGGTCGGGCGCGTCTGCTGGAGGTCCATGAGATCGGCGAGATCGATGTGCGCGAACGTGCGCACCGACTCGATCTGCTCCTGCAGCAGCGCGACGCTGCCGCCACCGGCGAGTCCGGCATCGACCCAGCCCGACAACGCGATGACCAGCACCGGGTCGCGCAGCTGCGGGAGCGAGTCGATCTCGATCATCGCTCCAACCTTAGGGGCCGCTCCGCGGGTCAGTCCCCGCGGCGGCGCCGCTGCCGGAACGCGTTGTGGAAGTCGATGTCGGAGAACTCGCCGGGAACCTCACCGTGCGCGGCGAAGTGGTAGAGCGCGGTGCGGTAGATGCCGCTCAGCGCCGCGACGACCACCGCCGAGGCGATCAACCAGAGCACTCCGAGGGCGCCCAGCACCACGATGCCGACGGTGCCGATCGCCACGCCGATGCCGATCAGGGCCAGACCCGGGAGCATGGCGAGGAAGCCGACCATCCCGAGGCCGAACTGGCCGATCACGTTCTCACCCCAGGTCCGCTTGAACAGGTCCTTCGAGCGCTTGAGCGCGTCGCCCACACCGAGGTCCTCGAGGACGAGGATCGGGACGACCAGGAAGGTCACGAGGTTCCACGCGAGGCCGACGAGCCGGGCGACGATGGTGCCGACGATCCCGAACCGCTCCTCGATCGCCTGCAGGATCATGGTGACGGTCGCGGTGACGATCGCCCACGGCAGCAGCCGGTGCAGCCGGGAGTTGGCGATGTCGAGCGCGGTGCGGACCGTGGAGTCGTTGCCGCGCAGCCGCAGGTCGGCGCCCGCCACCAGGCCGGCGAGGAAGTACGTCTGCACCATCGCCAGCGCGAGGTACGTGCACACGATCAGGACCCAGCCGATCGGCTGCAGCGAGTCGCCCGTCGACGAGCTGTCGATGCCGATCAGGGCGATGAGGCCCCCGAACACCGCGAACACCAGGAGCGATCCGATCGCCGAGAGCACCGGGAACCACGCGAGGGTCTTGTCGGACTTGAGGACCGCCCACGAGCGTTTGGCGATCTCCCACGAGGTCTGGAATCTGCCCATAGAGCTCCAGTATCGGCGATCGGACGGCCGCGATGAAGTCACAATGAAGGCCGTGCCCACGTTCCTGGCTCCAGGTCGCGTGAACCTGATGGGCGACCACACGGACTACAACCGTGGGTTCGTCCTTCCCATGGCCATCGACCGGGGCTGCACCGTCACCACCTCGCCCACGACGCGCCCGCGTGGTGGTCGCCAGGTCCTCCGAGCTGCCCGGACGCGTGGAGGTGGCGGTCGACGGCACGACCGACCCGCGCGCCGTCGAGCCCGCCTGGGGCCGCTTCGTCGCCGGCGCGGTGAGCGCCGTCACCGCGTACGGGATGGCAGTGGAACCTGGCGACCTGACCATCAGCTCGACGGTGCCGGTCGGCTCCGGACTGTCGTCGAGCTCGGCCTTGACGGTCGCGCTCGTCCTGGCGCTCGCCGACGGCGCGGGCGTGACGCTCGACCGCGTCGAGGCCGCACGGCTGGCGTCGACCGCGGAGACCACGGCGACCGGCGTGCCCGGCGGACTCATGGACCAGCTCGCGTCGCTGTTCGGGCGCGCCGGGCACGCGCTCCTGATCGACTGTCAGGACAACTCGGTGACGCCGGTCGCGATCCCACCGGGCGTCGCGGTCGTCGTCGTGCACTGCGGCGTGCCCCGGACGCTCGTCGGTTCGGCGTACGCGTCGCGGCGGGCCGAGTGCGAGGCCATCGCGGCCGAGCTCGGCATCGACACGCTCCGCGACGCGACGCCGGAGCAGGTGGTCGACCGGCCACGCGCGCGTCACGTCGTCAGCGAGAACGCGCGTGTCCTCGCGACCGCGGCTCGCGCTGCCGGCCGGCGACCTCTCGGTGCTCGGACCGCTGCTGCTCGCGAGCCACGCCAGCCTGCGCGACGACTACGAGGTGTCGATCCCCGAGCTCGACGTGCTCGTCGAGCTGCTCGTGGAGTGCGGCGCGGCGGGTGCGCGCCTCACCGGCGCAGGCTTCGGTGGGTGCGTCGTCGCGCTCGGCGCAGCGCAACCACGCCGACGACGTCCTGGCCAAGACCACGTTGCGCTACCGCGCCGCCACCGGCATCGAGCCGATGGGTTTCGTGGCCCGCGCCGTCGGCGGGGCTACATCCGACCGAGCAGCTCCGCCTTCTTCTGCTCGAACTCGGCGCTAGTGATGTGCCCGGCGTCGCGCAGCTTCGCCAGCTGCTCGATCTGCTCCGGCACGGCGGCCCCCGGCGGCGCGGGCGCTGCGGGGGCGGGTGCCTGCTGCATCATCGCCACCGGCATGTTGCGGGTCTCCATCTGGCGGTAGATCTCGTGCTGCACACCGTCGGGGTGGCGGATGAAGTCGAAGTGCGACTGGCCGTCCTTGCCCGCCGACTCGATGTCGAGGTCGCCGGCACCGATGATGCGGTCGATCAGGCGCTGGTGGAAGTTGATGTTGTTGATCCGCTCGAGCGGGATCTCCACGCCCCGCTTGGAGATCACACCGCTGCGGTAGATCACCCGCCGGCTCGTGACCACGAAGTAGGTCATCCGCCATCCCAGGTACTTGATCCCGAGCCAGACCGCCCACGCGACGGTGACCAGGCCGACGACGAGGCCACCGTACTTGGAGACCCAGTCGGCGTCGGCGCTCAGCACGAGGATGAGGACGATCGCGAGCGGGATGCCGGTGAGGATGTTGCGCGAGAAGTACCACCAGTGCGGGCGGAGGTCGAGGGCGACGCGTCTCGCCGTCCTGGATCAGGTTGTCGGGGTACGGCATGGGCGCGAGGTTACGCCCAGCCGAGCTCCCCGAGGCGCGCGTCGCTCATGCCGAAGTAGTGGCCGACCTCGTGCAGCACGGTCACACGGACACGCGCCGCGAGGTCGGCGTCGTCGCGCGCGAGTCGCGACAACGGACCGCGGAAGATCGTGATGCGATCGGGCGCGACGCCGGAGTAGCTCAACGGACCGCGGTGCGTGATCGGCACACCTTCGTAGAGCCCGAGCAGGGTGCTGCCCGGCGCCAGCCGCGCCCGTTGCGCGGCGTCGGGCCAGTCTTCGACGACCACCGCGACGTTCTCCATCTGCTCGCCGAGCGCGGGCGGGATCTCGTCGAGCGCGTCGGCGACCATCTGTTCGAAGCGCTCGAGCGAGAGGTCGACCACCGGTCGGACGGTACCGCGAGATTCCGCGAAATTCCCTCTTGCAATCGTGTACGCGCGTCTTTACGATGCTGAAACCGGTGAGCGCCAGTCTGGTGCCGGAAGCGACAGGCCCTCGGGCCGGGCGCATCCGGAAGACGGACGGGAAGGATCCGGTGCGGTGAAGGAACCGAACGGGACCACCCCCGGGAGGTGAGATCACCGGAGACCGCAGCCGAGGCCGAGCGAAGGGGGCAACCCTGGAGCGAGGGGTCGGAAGCGGTCGGCAGGAACGGCCCCGAGGAGATCCGAGCTGCGACGCAGCGGAGACTACTCGGGGCCTTCTGCTGTTCTGGGCGGGTTCGCACGCGTGCGGTCGCCATGCGTGTCGTACCCCGGCGGTACCGTGCCGACGTGGACGCGCTCCTCGACGGTCTCGACGGCACCCAGCGCGATGCGGTCACCAGCCGCGCCGCACCACTGGCGATCCTCGCGGGCGCGGGCTCGGGCAAGACCCGTGTGCTCACCCGGCGCATCGCCTGGCAGTCGCGTGAGGGCCTCGTCGATCCCGGTCACGCCCTCGCGGTCACCTTCACCCGCAAGGCCGCGGGCGAGCTGCGCGCCCGCCTCGGCCGCCTCGGGGTGCGCGGCTCCGTCACCGCCGGCACCTTCCATGCCATCGCCCTGGCCCAGCTGCGGCGCCGGGCCGAGGAGCAGGGCCGAACGATGCCCGGCCTGCTCGAACGCAAGGTGCGCATCCTGGTGCCGCTGCTCCCGGCGCGTGGCCGCGAAGGCGCGCTCCTCGCCGCCGAGCTGGCCTCCGAGATCGAGTGGGCGAAGGCCCGCATCGTCAAGCCCGACGGCTACGAGCGGGCGGTCGCCGCCGCCGGCCGCACCACGCCGCGCCCGCCGGCCGAGGTCGCCGACGTGTTCCGCAACTACGAGCGCGAGAAGCGCAAGCGCGGGCTGGTCGACTTCGACGACCTGATCTCGGGCTGCGCCGACGTCCTCGAGCGCGACACCGAGTTCGCCGCCGCGCAACGCTGGCGCTTCCGCCATCTCTTCGTCGACGAGTTCCAGGACGCCAGCGCCGCGCAGTTCCGCCTGCTGCGGGCCTGGCTCGGCGACCGCAGCGACCTGTGCGTGGTCGGCGATCCCGATCAGGCGATCTACGGCTTCGCCGGTGCCGACTCGTCGTATCTCGCCGGCTTCCGCCGCTGGTTCGGGCCCGAACAGTTCCCCGACGCCGGGTTCGTCCGGCTCGGGAGCAACTACCGGTCGTCGCCCCAGGTGGTCGCGGCCGCGAGCGCGGTGCTCGCCCCACCCGGCCGGCGCCCGCAGGTGCACGCGGCGCAACCCGATGGTCCCCTCCCCGAGTTCCACGAGTACGACACCGCCGAAGCCGAAGCCCGCGGCGTCGCACGCGCGTTGCGCGACGCCGAGAGCGCGCACCTGCCGTGGTCGCGGATGGCGGTCCTCTACCGCGTCAACGCACAGTCCGCGCTGTTCGAGGAAGCCCTCGCCCGCGCCGGGGTGCCGTTCCGCGTGCGCGGGGGCGGTCGATTCCTCGACCGCCCCGAAGTGAAGGTCGCACTCGACCAGCTGCGGAAGTCCGCCCGCGAAGCACCCGCCCGGCCGTTCGTCGAGCACCTCACCGACTTCGCCACCGACGCCGAAGACCTCGCCGAGGAGCGGCGCGATCACGCCGACGCGCTCGTGCGCCTGGGCCACGAGTACCTCGAGGCCGACGGCGGCCGCGGCAGCGTCGACGGCTTCCTCGAGTTCCTGCAGACCTCGCTGCGCGGCGACGACGCCGGCGAAGCCTCGAGCGACGCGGTCGAGCTGCTCACGTTCCACCGGGCCAAGGGCCTCGAGTTCGACACCGTGTTCGTCACCGGGCTCGAGAAGGGCCTCGTCCCGATCTCCCACGCCAAGACCTCCGAGGCGATGGACGAGGAGCAACGGCTGCTCTACGTCGCGCTCAGCCGGGCCGAGCGGGTGCTGCACCTCAGCTGGGCCCGGGAGCGCACCGTCGGCGGCCGCACCGCCCGACGCAACCCGAGCAGCTGGCTCGCCCGGGTCGACGACGCCGTGCACCCCGGCAGCGCACCGGCCCATGGGTCCCACGGCGACGCACGCCGGAGCATCGCCGACGCCCGCGACCGGGTCGCCCGGGCGAGCGGAGGCAGCACCCGGGTCAAGGTCACCGCCGACGTCGCCCCCGCCGACGCGCCTCTGTACGCGGCGCTCGTCGACTGGCGCCTCCGGCAGTCGCGTGCGGCGAGCGCGCCCGCCTACGTCATCTTCCCCAACACCACGCTCGCCGGCATCGCCAGTGCCCGGCCGCTGAGCATGCGCGCATTGCTCGACGTGCCCGGCGTCGGCCCGGTGAAAGCCGAGCGCTACGGCGACGCCGTCCTCGCGCTGGTGGCCGAGCACCCCCGCTCGGCGTCCGCGTAGCACCGACGCGAAGGTTGACGGCGGCCCGACCCGGGTCCACGATGGGCAGGTGACGAGCCTGCCGCTCCAACCCACCGACGACGGCTGGCCCTACCCCGACTCGGCGGCGTTCGAGCCGGCGACCGACGACGAGGTCGACCTCGACCTGCTCGAGCTGCGCGTCGATCCGCACGCGTACTCCGACCTCACCGAGCTCGAGTACTTCGCGGTGTCGTGGCGCTACGGCCTCACCGGCGATCCGCACTCGATGAAGGACCTCGCGTCACAGCTCGAGTGCAACCACACCGAAGCGCGCGCCGTGCTCGGTGGCGCGCTCGACAAGCTCCGTCAGCGGCTCATCACGCCGTGACCGGGAGCGACTTCCCGGCATCGCGCAGCACGTCGAGCGTCCGCTCCCACCCACTGCGTTCGGTGTCGTCCATCACCGGCCACAGCGGTTCGCTGGCGCCGTCGGGGCCGAGGATGCACGGCAGGCTCGCGCACACGTCGTCGGCGACGCGCACCGACACCGGGATGATGGTGCCGTGCTCGCGTCCGATGCAACGCACCAGCCCGCCCACCGCGAGGCCGATGCCGTGGCGAGGAGAGCCCTTGAGCTCGCGCACGCGGTAGGCCGCGGTCCGCACGTCGTCCTCGATGCGTGAGCACCACTCGCGGTTCACCGTGATCCCGCGCTGCTCCGCGTACTCCAGCAACGGGAGCGCGCCGATGGTCACGCTGCTGAACAGGAACACCGACGAGTCGCCGTGCTCACCGATCACCCACGCGTGGATGCTGCGCGGGTGCACGCCGCACTCGTTGGCCAGCCGCTCGCCGAACCGCAGGGTGTCGAGCGACGTACCCGAACCCATGATCGAGACCCCTTGACCGTCCCACCGCCGTACCAGGTACTCGGTGAGCACGTCGAGCGGGTTGGTCACCACGATCACGACGCGCGGGAGGCCGCCGGCTTCCATCGCGCTCGCGGTGTGGTCGAGGATCTCGATGTTGGCGTCGAGCACGTCGAGGCGGGTCTCCCCGGGCTGGATGTGGTGCCCACACGTGATGATCATCACGTCGTCGGGCTCGAACTCGTCGTAGCTGCGGCCGCGGATCTCGGTGCTCGGCAGCAGCGGCAACGCGTGGAGGTAATCGAGCGCCTCACCGCGCGCCCGGATCCCGGCGCGGTCGTAGAGGGTGACCCGCCCCGCGAGACCCTGCATGATGAGCGCGCTGGCGGTGGCGATACCGACGCCCCCCGCACCCACGATCCCGACCCGCAGCCCAGCCATGCGGGCGAGAGCTTACGTACACTGCTCGCGACCGGCACGCATCGGAATCCTGGGGGGCGGACATGCGGGTGATGGTCACTGGTGGCACCGGGTCCATCGGCGGGCACGTGACGCGTGCGCTCGTCGACGCCGGACACGAACCGCGACTGCTGGTGCGCGACACCGCGAAGCTCGAACGCCAGTGCGCGTTGCTCGGCATCGATCCGGCGAGCGTGACCCGGTGCCCGGCGACATCCTCGATCCTGAGTCGGTGCGAGCCGCGCTCGACGGCTGCGACGCCTGCGTCCACGCCGCCGCGTTCACGTCGCTCACGCCGGAGGAGATGCCCAAGGCGCTCGACGTGAACGCGCCCGGCGCCCGCATCGTCCTCGACGCCGCGCTCGCACAGGGGTGCGACCCGGTCGTGTCGGTGTCGAGCATGTCGGTCATCTTCCCGCCCACCGGGGCGATGCTCTCGGCCGACGACCCCGTCCACACACGGCGGTGCGCCGTACAACGCGTCGAAGGCTGACGCCGAGCTGTACGCACGGTCGCTGCAGGACGCCGGCGCGCCGATCGTGATCGTGTATCCCGCCAGGGTGATGGGGCCGCTCGACCTCGGCGTCAACGTGGTCGAGGCGATGTGGGGACAGATCCTGGCCGCCGAGTTCGTGCTCTCCGCCGAGAGTGGCGGATACCTCATGGTCGACGTGCGTGATGTCGCAGCGGCGATCGTCGCGCTCCTCGTGCCCGGTCGGGGGCCGCAGCGCTACATGACCGGGGGAAGGTTCCTGGGTTGGGACGAGTGCGCCGACGCGCTCGACGCGGTCACCGGACTCGAGCGCACGAGGGTACGCACCACGCGTGACGAGCTCGAGCAACAGATCGAAGCGGCTGCGGTTGAGATCATGCTCGGCATCGTGCCGTCCGACGATGCCGCGTTGCATCGCGACACCGGCGTCGATTGGCGTCCGTTCCCCGACACGCTGCGCGACACCGTGGCGTGGATGCTGGAGCAGGGCCGGCTCGATCCTCGCTGGGCGCCCGCCCTCGCATGAACGTGCTCGCCGCACACGGGTGCGACGAGCACGTCCACGCAGTTTTGGGTTGATCAGTTGCTGAAGTGCGTGATCCCGTCGGTGCAGCCGACGCCCTGCACCCAGACGTCCTGGACGCCGTCGATGTCGGGAGCGAGATCTTGCGACGCCACGATCATGTTCGCGGTGAACGACTCGTCGACGCCGTCACCCGCCCGGTAGAAGTCGGCGCGCAGCACGGCCGTGCCCGCGTCGGTCGTCGCAGTCTTCAATGCCTCGCCCGCCGCGCCGGTGCACTTGAACGCGGTGCTCGGAAGGAGGCTGTCGGTATCCCACCGGACGCCTTGACCGGCCAGGCACCCCGAGAGCGGACCCTGACCGACCGAGCTGGTGCAGCGGAACCCACCCCCGGAGTGGACAAAGCCGGTCGAGGGGTCGTACCCGCCGCCGCCGGTCAGCGTGACCGCGCCGGTGGGAGCGCCGCTGATGTCACACGCGTTGAAGCCGAAGCCCGATTGGGAAGATGTTGCGGATGCCGCCGACGCGCCGAGCACGACCACGAGCAACGCGAGTGTGAACACGCCCGCGATGACGCGGACACTCGAATGAACTCGATGCACGAGAAGACTCCTGTGTGGGGGATCGAACGTCACGCGCGACGCGCTGTCACAGTCACTACGTTCGAGCGTGCCCTACGGCTCTCGCGTCGGCGCGTTCTGTGGACGGCTTCACTCGGGACGCGCGTCGTCGAGCGCAACTCGTAGTCGACGGAGCGCGATGCGGATCCGCGTCTTCGCGGTCCCGAGGGGGATCCCGTCCCGCTCGGCGATCTCGCCGCGCGCTCAGCCCCCAGATACCGGCGAGGACCACGGCGCGACGTTGCTCGTCGGGCAGCGTCCTCAGCGCACCACGGAGCCGCTCGACGTCATCGTGCAGGGAGGCGACATCCGCCGGATCCCGTCCCGGCGCCACCGGCATCAACCCGAGCAGCGTCTCGGGATCGATCGCGACGGCGCGCCCCAACCTCCCGGCGTCGATCGCGAGGTTCCGCGTGATGGTAAGCAGCCACGTGGCCACGCTGCCGCGCCGCGCGTCGAACACCGCCGCGTGGCGCCAGGCGCGGGCCAACGCTTCCTGCGCGACGTCTTCGGCCACGCGCGCGTCGCCGAGGACGGTGAACGCCAGCCCGAACACGCGGCGTTGGAACCGACGGACGAACTCCGCGGCCGCGTCGGCGTCCGAGGCTCCGTAGCCGCTGAGCAGCGCCTCGTCCGAGAGCTTCGAGGCGGGAACGCTGGTGCCGGTGGGTGCCCCGGCCCCATCGGCCCGCATTCGAACTGCAGACGGCATGACCCGACCAATCCGTGCGGGGGTGTATCGTTACACACCTAACCTAAACCCGTCGAATACGTTACGCAAGGGGTGAGTAATGGATATCCCTGAGCCTGGAGCACGCCATGACCGCCACCGAACCAACCGACGGAAGCGTCCCGAAGGGGACACGGGGTCCCGGACGGCCCCGTGATTCCCAACGGGACGAGGCGATCCTGTCGGCGACGCTGGCGATCCTGCAGGGACGCGGGTACCAGGCGCTGACCATCGAGGGCGTCGCGGTCGCCGCCGGCGTCGGCCGACCGACCATCTACCGCCGGTGGCCCTCGAAGCCGGCCCTCGCGGTCGCGGCGCTCGTGCACTCCAGCCGGCTGGCCGTCCCCGAGCGAGACACCGGTTCGTTGCGTGAGGACCTGATCGCGGTCCAGCGCCACCAGGTCGAGCTGATGAACTCGCCCGAAAGCCGCCGGATCACGGCCGGTCTCGTCGCGGATCTCGCGAACGATCCGGAGCTCGCCGCGACCTACGTGAGCCAGTACCTGTCGCCACGGCGGGCCGCGGTGTGGCAGGTGTTGCAGCGCGGCGTCGACCGCGGGGAGCTCCACGCCGACATGGACTTCGCGTTCGCCTACGACCTGCTCATGGGTCCTCTCTTCATGCGGGCGGTCGTGTGGGGTCAGCCGCTCGGTCCCGATGCCGCAGAAGACACCGTCGACGCGGTGATCGCGGTGTTCGGTGGGGGCAACCGAACCGCGCCCGCGTGAGCGCTGCGCGGCAGCGCTGCCACTCCTACACTCCCGCGCATGGCGCGCATCCAGATCCCCGACGGTCCGAACGCCGAAGGCCGACGCGTGTTCACCGTGCGACCGGAGATGGCGACCACGGTGTACGAGATGATCGACACCGTGTACCACAGGAGCATCCTCTCCCCCGCGGAGCAGGAGGTCGCCCGCATGCGCGTCGCGCAGCTCAACGACTGCTCGGCATGCTCGACGGCGCGCGCGCAATCGGTGATCGACGCCGGCGTGCCCGAGGAGGACTACGGCCACGTCGACGAGTGGAAGACCTGGCCCGGCTACACCGAACGCCAACGCCTGGCGATCGAGTACGCCGAGCGGTTCACCGTCGACCACCAGGGGATGGACGACGAGCTCTTCGACCGCATGCACGCGCACTACACCGACGCCGAGATCCTCGACCTCACCTTGTGCCTGGCGATCTGGCTCGGTCTCGGACGCTCGCTCGCGGTGCTCCAGGTCGAGCAGCGCACGGGCGTGGTCGCCGACCTCTGAACCCGGGTCCGGTGCTCAGAGCGGCGTGCGCGCCGAGCAGGTGAGCACGGTGTCGTGGTCGACGCTCGGGGCCACGGCCGACACCCACTCGGGGGCACCGATGGTGTGCGCCCGGAGGTCGTTCGCGTCCACCAGCGGCTGATCGGTGGCGAGGCCGCTGCGGCTGACCATCAGCGCAGCGTCGTCGCCGACGGTGATCTCGATCGCCTCGACCCAGGGCGCGAGGTGGTTGTGCGCGACCAGGGCGGCGGCGGCCAGCGCCGGTTGCCCGGGTGCGCGCGCGGGGTCGGCGGTGAGGGTCGCGACGTCAGCGTCACCCGCCGAGTTCCCCGCGGTGTACCGGTAGGTCCAGAGCCCCGCCTGGTCGCCGCTGAGGCACTGCGTGATCCCGTCGAGCTCGGCGTCGACGACGTCGTCGCGCAGCTCGTCGACCGAGGTGCGCAGACCGGGCGGCACCCACCCCAGTCCGTCGGAGCCGCGCGCGAAGCCGACGTCGACGGTGGGGCCGGCGAGTGCGAACACGATCACAGCGGCGACGAGGAGGAACGTGATGCCGGCGAGCGCGACCTCGGGGAGCGCGCGCGTCCACCGGTGCAGCGCCACGGCGCGACGCTCGTGCGTGCGCCCGACCCCGCTCAGCAGCAGGTAGCACGCGAACATCGCGGCGTACGCGGGTGCATGTGACCAGACACCCATGCGGATCGCGGCGAGGATGCCGTCGGGCCCTTCGACCACGATCCAACGCGCCGCGGCGATGACCGCCGCCGCGAGCGCGCCGACGGCGAGGGACGCGAGGACGCAGAGCACCGCCTTGAGCCAGTTGAGCGGATTGATGCAGCCGTGCAACAGGCGTCCGAGCGCGCGCACCGGCACGACGACGAGATCGGCGCTGCCCTTCGTCGCGGCCCGGTCGGGTGCGACTGCAGCGGCGCACAGCACGATCGACGTCACCGCGCACACCATGAGCCAGGCGACCGGGAGGCGCACCGCAGGCAGCGCGCCTGCGACGGCGAGGATGGTGAGCAGGTGCGTGTCGAGCCGGCGCCCGGAGTCGCTCCGGGCCGGCGGGCGGACCGAGGCGCGCGTCGAGGCATCGTGGGCCGCGACCCACCTTTCGTACTGATCGTCGACCTGTTCGTCGACCTCGATCGCCATGCCCAATGGAGTCGGCATGGCCGACGGAACCCTTGACCCGGGCGGCCAGGGGTCACGAAGATCCCCCTGGTACGGTCCCCGCGGTGGCGGACACGGCGGTGTTGCGGCAGCAGATCCACGCCGAACAGGACGACTTCGTCGCCCTGTTGCCGCGGGCTGACCGACGAACAGTGGGCGACGCCGTCGCTGTGCGCGGGATGGACGGTGCGCGACGCGGTGATCCACACGGCGTGGCACACCCACTTCCGGCCGCTCGGATACCTGAAGGACGCGGCGCAGTTCGGTGCCTTCGCGGGTGCCCGGTTCGACACGAAACAGCGAGCCCGCGACGGCGCCCGCTCGAACGAGAGCCTCATCGAGTGGATCGGTGCGCCCGCGGTCGTCAACCCGAACAACCTGGGTGAGCTGCTGATCCACCAGCAGGACGCCCGCCGGCCACTGGGAGTGCCCCGCGCGATCGCCACCGATCGCCTCGCGTGGGCGCTGCACTACGCGTTGTCGTCGAAGGGTGGCGGGGTGCTCGGTATCGGGTGCGGCTCGTACCAGCGAGGTCGCGACCTCCACTTCGTCGCCGCCGACATCGGGTGGTCAGGCGGCCAGGGGCTCGAGGTGCGGGGACCGGCCGAAGCGATCCTCATGGCGATCAACGGTCGCGCCGACGCGACCGGCGAGCTCGAAGGACCGGGCGTCGACGTGCTCCGGCGACGGTAGCGTTCTCGCATGCCGCTGGATCGCCTCGACGTCACCGAGGAGGAGTTCGCGCGGATCACGGGCTGGGAGATCAAGGCCGAGGGCGCCTGTCAGGACGAGGTGTGCGTCCCACTGCCGCCGCTCGAGCCTGACGCCGAGGGACGCTTCGACGTCACCGTGGTCGCCGAGCGGCTCGGCATGCCGATCGCGCACGACGAGGCGCACCACCTCTGGGCGCTCGGCCCGCGGTCCGGCGACCGCCGCGTCCTCGACAGCACGCGCATGCCCGAGCTGGTCCTCGCCGACTTCGACGGCAACGCGTTCGACGTCGCGACCCTCCGCGGCCGCAAGGTCGTGCTCGTCGCCTGGGCGTCGTGGTGAGGCTGCCGCTTCGACCTGCCCGGGTGGCAGGTGCTGCACGAGGAGGTCTCACCGGCGGGCGTCGAGATCGTCACCGTCGCGCTCGACACTGACGTCGAAGCGGCCCGACCGTTCCACGAGGCCGCGCAACCCACGCACCCGTCGTTGGTCGACCCTGCGCACGTGATGGTCGGGCTGTTCGGCATCACCAACGTGCCGTTCGCGATCTGGATCGACGAAGCCGGCACCATCGTGCGACCAGCCGAGCTCGCGTTCGCGCCTCGTCAAGCACGCGCCGACGGCGGGGACCAGTCGTCGTTCGTGGCGCAGCTCCCGGAGCGGCAACGCATGATCATCGAGCAGATGACGACCAACATGCGCGACCCCGACCGGTACCCGGCCGCGGTGCGCGACTGGGCAGCCAACGGCGCGTCGAGCGACTACGTGCTCACGGAGGACGAGGTCATCGACCGGTCCCGGCCCTGTCCTCCGGAGTTCGGGCTCGCCGCCGCGCACTTCGAGCTCGCGCAGCACCTCCACCTCGCCGGGTTCCCGCTCGACGCGGTCCCCCACTTCCAGGAAGCGCACCGCCTCGACCCGACGAACTGGAGCTACCACCGCGAAGCGCTGAGCCTCGTCGACCCCGAGGTCGGGCAGGTCTACGAACGCGACATGTTGAGCGAGGTCGAAGCGGTCGGCCCCGAGACGTTCTATCCCGCGCTCGACATGTAGCTCGGGGCGTCAGCCGATGCCGCCCGCGGAACGGGCCCAGGCATTCCCCGCAGCCAAGTTGGCGACGCTGTCGCCGATGTCGTCCACTCGGCCGGAGGTGTCCAGCTCCCGCACGCCCGGAGCAGGCTCTCGCCGCTCTCGACGTTGCCCTTCGGCTCGCTCCCCGGCCGCACCGTCCACTGCACGATGAACTTCACGTCCACTCCCCCCGTCTCCGCACGATCCGTGCCGCGCTCGGAGCGCGAGCAGGCCGCCGATCGAGGACGTTGACGACCAGCAGGTGCGTTGGTCGGCTGGGGTCTGGTTGACTCTGGCTCTCGGAGTCGATGCCTGAAGGGGTCACGTGGCCAATCCGTTCGATGCGTACCGGATGGACGATCGCGTCGTCGTCGTCACGGGCGCGGCGAGTGGCATCGGCGCCGAGACGTGCGCGGTGCTCGGCGCTGCGGGCGCGACGGTGGTCTGCGCCGACGTCGACGCCGACGGTCTCGGCGCCAGTGTCGTGGCGGTCGAGCAGGCGGGCGGCACGGCCGTCGCCGTCCCCACGGATGTCACCGTCCGCGCCGAGGTCGCGGCGGTCGTCGAACGCGCGGTGAGCGACTTCGGCCGCCTCGACGGGATGTGCAACATCGCCGGTGCGATGTTCCCGGGCCTCATCGAAGACCTCGACGACGACATGATCGACCGTGGCATTGCGCTGAACCTCAAGGGCGTGCTCTACGGCACGCAGCACGCGATCAAGGCGATGAAGGCTGCGGGGCGTGGGTCGATCGTGAACGTGTCGTCGGCCGCGATCGACGAGCCCTACGCCGGCATCGGCGTCTACGCGTTCACCAAGGCGGCGGTGGCGATGCTCACCATGACCGCGGCTCTCGAGGCCGGCGAATACGGCATCCGGATCAACGTGATCGCACCCGGCATGGTCGTCACCCCGTTCACCACCTGGCGGCTGCACAAGCCCGACGGCACCCTCGATCAGCAGGCCTACGACGACTTCATCGAGGAATCGAAGAGCATGTCGCCACTCCATGTCGTCGGTGATCCGATCGACCAGGCGCTCCTCATCCACTACCTCCTCTCGGACGCGGCGAAGTACGCGACGGGCAACGTGTTCCGCGTCAACGGCGGTCAGGCGATGGCGTGGTGACGGCGAGGCACAGGTGGCGCTGCGCGGAGCGTTTCGTCGAGCGCAGAACGGCACTGCATCCTGACTGGACCGGGGCGAGCAGAGGAGCACGACGTGGCCAAGAAGCACCGCGAGAGGAAGGCGAATTCTCAGGATGATGGGGTGTCGGGCGCGCCGGCCAAGATGAAGGAGAAGGAGTACCAGCACGAGCTGCGCACGTTGCACGGTGAGCTCGTGGCGATGCAGGAGTGGGTGAAGGCGTCCGGGGCCAAGGTGTGCGTCGTGTTCGAAGGACGAGACACCGCGGGCAAGGGTGGAACGATCAAGGCGATCACCGAGCGGGTCAGCCCCCGCGTGTTCCGGGTCGTGGCCCTGCCTGCGCCGACCGAGCGCGAGAAGTCGCAGATGTACGTGCAGCGCTACATCCCGCACTTCCCCGCCGCGGGGGAGGTCGTCATCTTCGACCGCAGCTGGTACAACCGGGCCGGCGTCGAACGCGTCATGGGCTTCTGTCCCGACGAGCTGGCGCGGCGATTCCTGGAACAGGTTCCGGCGGTCGAGAAGGCGATGGTCGACGCCGGCATCGTGCTGGTGAAGTACTGGCTCGAGGTGAGCCCGGACGAGCAGACCCGGCGGCTGGAGAGCCGGATCGACGATCCGCGCAAGATCTGGAAGCTGTCCGACCTCGATCTGCTCTCGTACACCAAGTGGGACGAGTACGGCCACGCGCGCGACGAGATGTTCGCGGCGACCGACACCGCGTGGGCGCCGTGGTTCGTCGCGCACTCCGACGACAAGAAGCGCGCGCGGCTCAACGTGATCACGCACCTGCTCGGCCAGGTGCCCTACGAGCATGTGAAGGCGAAGAAGATCGCCCTCCCCGAACGCAAGGTCCACCCCGAGCAGCACGAGCGGCGCGTCGAGGTCCGGTACATCCCGACACCCTTCTGACCAAGGAACACACCATGGCAGTGACGGATCCGGTCGCGGCGACCACCGAGGAGGTTGCCGACAGGGCGCTGGTGCCGGCGCTCGTGCTCCTGGTTCTCTGGGAGCTCGGGAAGTTGGTGGCGCGCCGCCGGACCGAGAGCGCGCACGCCTGACGGCGGCGGCGGCGCCACGACGGGCACGGCGGTCCCCGCGACCCCTTCACACGTGGCGCGCGGGGAACCGCCGAACCGTGCTACTTCTTCTTCTTGCCCTTCTTCTTGTCCTTCTTCTTACTCTTCTTCTTCGCCATCGGAGGCCTCTCTCCCGTGAATGAGGAACGCGCAGTATTGCACCGAGCGCGACGGAATGCACTGGAACGATGAAAGCACTGTCTCTGTTGCGCCACGCGAAATCGGATTGGTCGGACCCGTCGCTCGATGACTTCGCGCGGCCGCTGAGCCGACGAGGGAAGCGCGCACGAAAGCTGATCGCCCGACACGTCACCGGCTGGCAGATCGACCTCATGATGTGTTCGCCGGCGAGGCGCGCCACCGAGACCGCCAAACCGTTGATCGAGGTGTTGGGCTGCCCGATCCGCTACGACGACGCGATGTATGCGGCCGATGCAGATGACCTGCTGGCTCTCACGCGTCGCCTTGCCGACAACATCTCGTCGGTGATGCTCGTCGGGCACAACCCATCGATAGAAGAGTTCACCGCAATGCTCTGCGGAGTATCGCCGCGCTATCCCACCGGAGCACTCGGCTGGCTCGAACTTGACGTCGAGCACTGGAGCGACACCACTCCCGGATGCGCCGTACTCACCGCGCTGGTCACGCCGGCCCAGTTGAAGAGCGACGACAGCTAGCCCGCGAAGAGCGTCTTCGCGATGCGTTGCTGGTGCGGTTCGTCGAGGGCGAGCCGGACGCCGATCTCGAGATCACCCTCCGCGGTCGGCGAGCCGACGCTTCGCGCCGTGCCGCGGATCCGCAGGCTCACCGGGGTCGGACCGATGCGCTCGATCTCGATCACGAGCGGCTCTCCCTCCTGCACCGGCATGCCCCCTTGCAGCATCATCCCGGAACCACCCTGCGAGATGTTCCGGACTACGCACGGCGACCACGAATCCTCCGGAAGCCCAGCGACCCCGTAGTGGCCGATCCAGCGGACCGGCCGACGTGGCGCTCGGCGCCGATTCGCTTTGTGTTTGGTGCGCCACATGGCAACTCCGATGGGGTCCAGCTCGGCCGGTCGAGACGAGGGCATCGCTCACCGCGATAGCGGCACGGAACGCCGACGCCTTGAGTGACAAAGATGCGAACGCGCGGATCGCGCTCAAGTGGAGCGACACGATGACGATCCAGAAAGGGTCTGCCTCGCGAGATCCCTCGCAGGGACCTCCTTGGTCCACGGACTCGGGGAGTTGTGGTGCCGGACCGATCTGAAGACAGGGAACGGAAGGCGATGGCTACGCCCGCGCGCTCGCCGTCACCCCTGCGCATCGGCGAGCTCCTCGTCCGACGAGCGCTGATCGACCAGAACGATCTGGCACTTGCCCTGGCCGAGCAAGAGCTCAGTAGTGGGAGCGCGCCACTTGGCCGGCTCCTGGTCCGCCTCGGCGCGATCGACGAGGACGTGTTGACCGCGACGCTCGCCGAGCAGTCGGGCATGGGCATCGTCGACCTCGATCCGGACACGCCCCCGGAGCCGTCGACCCTCGGCCGGATGACGCGCGAGGCGGCGTTCCGCCTGCGGGCCCTGCCATTGGGCTACGAGGAAGGACTCCTCGTGGTGGCATTGGCCGAGCCTCCGACCCGCGACGTCCGCCGCGAGATCCAGAAGTTGTCCGGTCGACAGCCCGACTTCGTGTTGGCGAACGGCAGCCAACTCGCCGATGCCATCGAGCATGCGTACCCGCATCCTTCGACGGTTGCCGTCGCGCCGCTCGTCGGCACGGATACCACCATCGACATGGAGCTCCGCCCGAACGAACCGGGCATGGACCTCTTCACGGCTCGAAGCCCGGCCGACGAGCGGCCACGGGCAGAGCACGCCGTTCACTTCCAACCCGATGGGGGTGTCGACATCGGCGGCACCACCGGCGCGCCGGCCCCGACGGGGGATCGCGTCGTGGCCTGGCTCCTCGGCCATGCCGCCGCACTCGGCGCGAGCGCAGTGCACCTCATCGAGCAACCGCCCGAGCTCCACGTGCGGGCACATGTCGACGGGCAGATGCGCGACACCACGGTGCTCCCGATGGCGGCCGGCGACATCCTGGTACGACGCGTGCTCCGAGCCGGTGGACTCGACGCCGATGCCCCCGCGCCTCAGAGCGGCTGGCTGGATTCCTCCGCGCCAGGGTTCGGACCGCGATTGCGCGTGACGACCGCACCGACCGACGCCGGGCGCACGGTCATCCTGTCCAGCCCGGCGAACCCGACGACGGACTGACCGACGACCTCACGGGTCGTTCGTGCGCGCTTCGCCGGCTCACGCCGGAGGTGACACCCCTTCCGCGTCGGGCACCGCGGCCGTGGGCATGATGAGGATCGTCTCACCGTCGGACAGCACCGCCTCGGGGAGCAGGTCACCACGCGCCGCGTCGCGAATGGCGGTCGGCTTCCCGCCGGGCATGAGCACGATCGTCAGCATCCCGAGGAGCACGATCACGAGCGCGGCGACGAAGACGACGTGCAGGGCGTCGGCGAACGCCCCGCGCACGATGTCTTGCGTTGCGGCGGGGAAGCGGCCCGCCGCCTGCGGAGAGAGCAGCTCGGCGGCCTTGATGTGCGCGTGCGGGAAGGCTTCCTGCAGCCGGTCGGTGAGCGTGGTCAGCATCAGCGCGGCACCGATGGCGACGCCGAACACGCCGCCGAGCTGGCGGGTGAAGTTGACCAGCCCGGTCGCCACGCCCATGCGCGGGAGGTCGACCGAGTTCTGGGCGGCGAGGGCGGTGGCGATGAAGCCGAACCCCATGCCCATGCCCACGAACACCATGGCGATGCTCACGTCGAGCTGCGACGACTCGACGCCGACCTGGGTCAGGAGCGCCGTACCCACCAGCAGGGAGGCGAACGACGCCACGCACATCAGGCGATAGCCGATCCTCAGAACGATCTGAGCGCCGATGGCCGAGCCGATCACCACCGCCAGCATCATCGGCGTGAGGACCCGCCCGGCGTTGGTCGCGGACGACTGCTGCACGACCACGACGAAGAGCGGCAGGAACGAGATGATCGCGAACATCACCATTCCGAGCGGCACACCGATGACGCTCGCGGCGCGCAACGCGGGCACGCGGAAGAGGCTGAGCGGGATCAGTGGCTCCGAGGCCCGCCGCTCGGCCGAGATGAACGCCACGAACAGCACCACGCTGGTGACGATGGCGCCGACGATGACCGGCGACCCCCACGCGTAGTCGCGCCCGCCCATCTCGAGCGCGAACACGAGCAGCACGGTCCAACCGAGCAGCGTGCACATCCCGAGCCAGTCGATACGGTGGCGATGTCGATCGGTGAGCGGTTCGACCATCACCACCTGCACGAGGACGATGGCGGCGATGCCGATGGGCAGGTTCACGTAGAAGACCCAGCGCCACGAGAGCTGGTCGGTGAGGAATCCACCGATCAACGGGCCGATCACCGACGAGAATCCGAACACCGACGACATCACCGCCGAGAGCCGGGCGCGCTGCTCGAGGGTGTACAGGTCGGCGACGATCGTCTGCGCGACCGGGAGCAGGCATCCGGCGCCGACTCCCTGCATGGCGCGGAACAGGATCAGCTCCCCCATCGACGTCGACGCGCCGCAGAGCGCGGAGCCGACCAGGAAGATGATCATGCCCAGCAGGAAGATGCGTTTGCGGCCGTACATGTCGGCGAGACGGCCCCACAGCGGGATCGACGCGATCTCCGCGAGCAGATAGGCGGTGAAGACCCAGGCGTAGTGGTCGATGCCGTGCAGGTCGGCGATCACCGTGGGCATCGCGGTTGCGACGATCGTGCTGTCGAGCGCGGCGAGGAACATGCCCGCGATCGCCGCTGCGGTGGTGAGCACGATGCGACGCTTCGAGAGCCCCGCTGCGTACTCGGTCCGGTTCGCTGTCGTCACGCCGGTGCGCCGGTCAGTGCGGGACCCAGCACGCGGGCCAGGTCACGGATGCGTTGGTCGATCGGTCGCTCGGGGCGGTGGAGGTGCTCGACGAACAACCCCCACAAGAAGGTCGTGAGCACGTCGGTCGCGGCCCCGACGTCGGCATCGGGCGCGAGATCGGTGCCGAGCAGGAGTGCGTGACGCCAACGCTCGCGCCACTCGGCGTCGAGCGTGGCGCCGACCGCGCGGGCGTCGGGGTCGCCGAGA
The DNA here is from genome assembly GCA_963725775.1 of uncultured Actinomycetes bacterium. Classification (GTDB taxonomy): domain Bacteria; phylum Actinomycetota; class Acidimicrobiia; order IMCC26256; family DASPTH01; genus DASUAS01. The sequence goes on along the minus strand of CAVRZT010000001.1, from coordinate 1,678,270 downwards.
ACCGATTCGCGGTGCATCAGCCGCAGGAAGTCGAGGTCGTCGAGGAAGCGAGCGAACTCGCGACTGGCCTGCTCGACGATCAGCTCTCGGATCGGCGCGGGATCCGGCGCTTCCCAGGGCTCGCGCTCGATCCGTTCGCGGTAGACGGCGCGGACGAGCTCGGCCTTCGAGGCGAAGTGGTAGTAGAGGCCCGGCACCGTCACGCCGGCCGCGTCGGCGAGCTCCCGCATGCTCACGCCCGTGGTGCCGCGTTCGGAGAAGAGCCGCAGTGCGCGCTCGACCACGCGGTCCCGGGTCGCGACCGTGGCTCCCGAGCGAGGGCCCATCGGGTCGGAACTTACTTGAACGCTCGCTCAAGTTCAACGGAGTGCCCGACCTCGAAGCGTCACCTCAGCTCGAGAGTGGGACGAACCGCTTCAGCTTGCCGCTCGCCTGTCGAGGGAGTGAGGTCACGGTCTCGATCACCACTCGCGGATCAGCGAGGCCGAGCGCCGACAGCGCATCGGTGATCTCTGCGCGGAGCGCTTGGACGTCGACGGGTGCCGTCGTCACGATGCGGATGGTCGCACCTCGGCGTGTCTGTCGAACCTGGTACTCGATGACCGCGGGCTGCTGTCCGAGCGACGAGCGGAAGAGGTGAGGGTGGACGCTCAGCCCGTTCGCGTAGTCGAACACGTCGTCGAGGCGACCTTGCGGGTCCTCGATCCGACGAAAGCTCGACCCGCACTCGCAACGCCCGTCGATCAGCGTGACCTGGTCGGTGATCTCGTAGCGGATCAGCGGCTGCGTGTGGTTGTAGAGGTTGGTGACGAGCACTCGGTGCGAGAGCACGCCGGGTCCGACGGGTCGCCCGTCTGCGTCGACCGGTTCGAAGATGCACAGGTCGTCGGGCAGATGGATGCCGTGGCCACAGCAGCCGGTGAAGACGCCTTCGGACATGGCGTAGCCGTTCGCGATCGGTGCGCCCCAGGTCTCGTGAATCACCTGCCTGGTTTCCGGTGCGAGCGGTTCGGAAATCGCGATGATGCGTCGCGGCGTGATGCGCAACCGCCCGCTCTGGGCTTCCAGGGCGAGACGCGGCAGAAACGAGCTGTAGCCCATCAGCACCGTCGGTTGCAGTTCGTTCAGCCCGGTCACGATCGCCTCGAGCGGCAGGCTGACGGGGAAGAGATGCCGCGCGTTGTCCCCGGAGGAGAACGTCTTGCTGAGCGCCGCCGAGATGTGCGTCGGGCTGGAAGCCGCCACCACGCCGATGACGCGTGGCGTACCGGCGAGGGTCGGGTCTCGGCTCCAGTCCCGAGCCTGGAAGCGGACGTTCGACGCGTAGCAGATCGTCCACGCGTCCCACCCGTAGACGTAGACGCCTCGCGTGCCGGACGAGCCGCCGGAAGCCACGACCTGGAACTCGCCCAACAGATGGTCCCCGGGACTGCGATCGAGGTGCTCTTCACACAGGCGGAGGGAAAGGCGCGTGTCGGTCACGACCGCGTCGAAGTTGTCCATCAGATCGGTCTTGGTCATCACCGGCAGATCGACGATGCCGCCCTCAGACAGCGAAGCGATGTCGAGGCCCTCGAGCCGCCGACGATGCCACGACGACCGCTCCATCGCCGCCGTGAGCAGGGCGCGCAGCGCGACCGTGCGCTCTTCGTCGAGGCGAGCGGGCGGCCAATCGATGCGGGAGACGTAGTCGGGAATCAGCCGTTCGACCGCCGCCACATGGTCGTCCCGCAGCGATGCCGTCGGGTCGTCCGAAACTCCGCGATCATCCACGAGGCCGGCTGCCCTCCTTCACCGCGGGTTTCAGTATTCCGCACCACAACGCGAGCGCAACCCCGTGCATCAGGGCACGCGGTCACGACCCTCGTCGCCTGTGTTCATAAATCCGACTTGACAGGTCAGATTTATGACGTACCCTGTGCGACATGCTCACGCCGGGCCTCGCAGCCCCGCCGTCGATGAACGATCCCTGGGGCGAGCTCTCGCGCCTGTCGTTCGACGAGCTCTGTCGTCGCTCCTGAGCGACCTCATCCACGTCTTCCCCCTCCCCGTCCCGGGGAAGGCGTCGACGGACAGCACACTCGGGTGCAGGAGTTCGCCGTACCAGGCTCGGCCGCGGCGGCATCAGGTAGCGTCGCCACGTCGACAGCCCGTTGTCGGCATCCCCTCATGATGGAGACAACCCTCGCCCCCTACGGCTGGGACGAGCGCTGGTCGGCCCTGTTCGGCTCTGTCGCCAGTGCCGGCAATGAACCGGGGCGCGTGGTGCGCTACGACCGGGCGATGCCACTGGTGGCAACACCGCGTGGCGTCGTCCATCTCCCGGCGCGTCGCACGGTGGGCGCACTGACGGTCGGAGACTGGGTCGTCGTCGACCGCGACGAGGTGATCGTCGGCCTGCTCGAGCGTTCGTCGCTCCTGCGCCGGCGAGATCCCGAGGCAGGTGAGCAACTGCTTGCCGCGAACGTCGACATCGTAGCGATGGTGTTCGGTGCAGATCGGCCGGTCAAGGCCGGTCGGCTGTATCGCACCCGTACGCAGATCTGGGATGCTGGCGCGACGCCGCTCGTCGTGGTGACCAAGACCGACCTGCTCGACCGCGCGGACGCACTCGTCGACCGGGTCCGTGACATCGACCCGCTGCTTGATCTGGTGGCTGTCTCGTCGGTCAATGGGGAGGGCCTGGAGACTCTGCGGCGACTGACCGACGGGCGGACGCTGGTGTTCGTGGGCGAGTCAGGCGCAGGGAAGTCGACGCTGGTGAACGCGCTCGTCGGCGGAGACGTCGCCGCCGTGTCCGCGGTCCGCGCCGGCGATCACCGAGGCCGCCACACGACGACGTCCCGGGAGTTGCACGTCCTGCCGAGCGGTGGGGTACTCATCGACACGCCGGGACTGCGCGAGGTCGGCCTCTGGACCGACGAATCGGCGGTCGATGAGACCTTTCCCGAGATCGACGAGTTCGCCGAGAGCTGTCGCTTTCGGAATTGCTCCCACGGGCCCGAGCCCGGCTGCGCTGTGCGTGCCGCCGTGGCAGAAGGCCGCCTGACAACAGAACGTTTCGAGGCCTGGGAGTCACTTCGTCGCGAGGCGGCCGCGGCCGCCCTGCGAGCAGACGAGCAGGCGCGCCGCGGCGAGCGACCGCCGATTCGGGCGGGCGATCAAGAACGCATTGCGCCACAAGCCCGGTCTTTGAGCCGGAGGGAGAGGGTCAACCGGTTCGGGTGACATTGGCGCACACTGGGGTGTGGTGGCGAACACAGATCCGAGCGGGCACTCTTCATGACTCTGGTGCGGATTCTCGCCCCTCGACGCGCGAGGTTCTCTCTAGCCGACGCGAGGACCGACTGACGCAAGCCATCGAAAGCTCTCGAGGACATCCACGCACGCGGGGATGGATCAGCGTCCCCGCTCGATCGGCAACGTCGGCGCACACCGAACGCACGCACCGAACCACCAACCACGATGAGCACCGACTCAGGTTTCGAATCTGATGCCAACCCATGCGAACACACCGCCGGCTCGGCAGCGCGCTACGGGGTTCCCGATGGCCACGCTTCGCCGAACCGTGCCGCGTCTCCCGCGGGACGTGGCCGATCACCCCGAGCCGACTGTGAGGTGCGCCTCATGGCTGTGAGTCAGGACGCGCTGCTGACGGGCTTGACGTCGGAGGAAGCAGCTCGACTGTTGGGCACGGAGGGGCCGAACGAACTGCCCACGGCGCAGAAGCGCAATCTTCTGCAGCAGGCCTGGGGCGTGGTGCGCCAGCCGATGCTGCTCCTGCTGCTCGGTGCGGGAACGGTCAACTTCCTGCTCGCCGAACCGCTCGACGGTGCCATCCTGATGTCGTTCGTCGTAGTCGTGATCGCGATCTCGATCTTTCAGGAGCACAAGACGGAGAACGCGCTCGCCGCGCTGCGTGATCTCTCCTCGCCTCGTGCGCTTGTGCTCCGCGATGGTCGGCAGCAGCGGATCGCGGGGCGCGACGTCGTACGCGGCGACGTCGTCCTGCTCTCGGAGGGCGATCGGGTGCCGGCCGATGCCACGCTCTTCGATTGCGTGAACTTCTCCGTCGACGAGTCGGCGCTCACCGGCGAGTCGGTTCCCGTCCGCAAGGCAGCGATCCCTGTCGGCGCGAGCCTCGGGCGTCCGGGCGGGGACGCCACGCCCTGGGTCTTTTCGGGCACCCTGGTCGTGAAGGGCCACGGGATGGCGCTGGTGCAGGAGACGGGCAGCGGCACTGAGCTCGGACGCATCGGCACCGCGCTGCGCACGATCGAACCCGAGCGTACCCGGTTGCAGCGCGAGATCGACCGCCTCGTGGGCGTGATCGCCGTGCTTGGGGTGGCCGCGGCCGCGATCATCGTCGTCGCGTACGGCTTGACGCGGGGACGCTGGCTGGAGGGCGTACTCGCCGGTATTGCCACCGCAATGGCGATCCTGCCCGAGGAATTCCCTGTGGTGCTCACCGTCTTTCTCGCGCTCGGCGCGTGGAGGATGTCGCAACGCCACGTGTTGACCCGGCGTGCACCCGTGATCGAGACCCTTGGGTCGGCGACGGTGGTGTGCGTCGACAAGACCGGCACGCTGACCACGAACAGCATGACGGTCCGTGAGCTCGTCGTCGACGGCTTGGTCCACGTGCTCGACGAGCGGCCGCTCCCCGAGCAGTTCCACAGCATCGGTGAGTTCGCCGTGCTCGCCTCCCCCATCGACCCGTTCGACCCGATGGACCGGGCGTTCAAGGACCTCGGCCGCGACTACCTCGCGAACACCGAGCACCTGCACGGCGACTGGGAGCTCGTGCGGGAGTACTCGCTCACGGAGCACCTGCTCGCTCTCTCGCACGTCTGGCGCTCACCGGACCACCGCCGGTACGTCATCGCGGCCAAGGGCGCACCCGAGGCGATCGCTGACCTGTGTCACCTCGCGCCCGACAGCGCGTGAAGCGGTCATCCGGCAGGTCGAATCGGCCACCGCGGGTGGGTTGCGCGTCCTCGCGGTCGCCCGCGCCCGGTTCAGCCAGGCCGACCCGCTCCCTACGGGGCAGCACGACTTCGACTTCGAGTTCCTCGGCCTCGCCGGGTTGTACGACCCCGTGCGACCAGGGGTCCGCGAGGCGATCGCCGAATGCGCGCGGGCCGGGGTGCGCGTCGTGATGATCACGGGTGACTATCCGGGCACTGCGCTCGCGATCGCGCGGGAGGTCGGGTTGGAACACGCGGCGGGATGCATTACCGGTCCCGAGCTCGACGCCATGACCGACGACGAGCTCGCCCGCCAGATCCGCACGGTGTGCGTGTTCGCGCGCATGGTCCCCGAGCAGAAGCTTCGGCTCGTCCGCGCGCTCAAGGCGAATGGCGAGGTCGTCGGCATGACCGGCGATGGCGTGAACGACGCCCCCGCCCTGCGCGCCGCCGACATCGGCATCGCGATGGGCGCTCGCGGCACCGATGTCGCTCGCGAGTCAGCCGCGCTGGTGATCACCGACGACGACTTCGCCTCGATCGCCGGCGGTATCCGACGGGGCCGCGGCATCTTCGACAACCTGCGCAAGGCGATGGCGTACATCATCGCCGTCCACGTCCCGATCTTCGGGATGGCAGTGATCCCTGTGTTCGTTGCAGGCTGGCCGCTGGTCCTCCTGCCCGTGCAGATTGCGTTCCTCCAGCTCATCATCGATCCAGCCTGCTCGATCGTCTTCGAAGCCGAGGAGATCGACCCGAAGATCATGGACCAAGCGCCGAGACGGCCCGGGGCACAGATGTTCAGCCGGCGGATACTCACGATTGCCGCCCTGCAAGGGCTCTCGGCCCTCGCGGCCGTGTTCGGCGTCTACCTGTGGAGCGTGCTCGACAACCGGCCTGACGACGTCGTACGGTCGATCACCTTTGCGACTCTCCTCGTCGGGAACCTCGCGCTCATCCTCGTGAACCGCTCTTGGCGGCTCTCGATCTGGCAGTCGTTCCGGCAGCGCAGCAACCCCACCCTCAAGTGGATCCTCGCTGGGGCCGCGCTCCTCGTCGTACTCCTGACCGTTCCCTCGCTCAGAAGCGCGTTCCATTTCGGCCCCATGAAGCCCACCGACTGGCTCGTCGCACTCGTCGCAGGATTCATCGGCGTGGCATGGTTCGAGATCTACAAGGCTCGAGTGCGTCGATGAGCGGTACGCAAAAGGCGCGGACCCAGTGTTCAACCATCCAGAACGCGACGACAGAACGCGCGCACTTCTCGCGCCCTCCGCAGTCCGTCAGAACTGGACGTTGGGGGCGCCGGTAATCTGCTCTTCGGGCGGCACGGAGAAGTACTGACGTGCCTTGAAGTGGAACGCACCGGCGACCAAGTCCGGCGGGAACGTCTGGATCTTCGTGTTATACGACAACACACTGTCGTTGTACAACTGACGCGACGACGCGATCCGATCCTCTGTTGAGCTCAGTTCGGTTTGGAGTTGGAGGAAATTCTGGTTCGCCTTGAGATCCGGGTACGCCTCCGCGACCGCGAACAGACTCTTGAGCGCACCCGTCACGACATTGTCGGCCTGAGCGCTCTTCGCCGCGTCGCCGCTTTGCTGCGCGTTGATCGCGTTCGCCCGTGCTGAGACCACTGCCTCGAATGTTCCTCTCTCGTGCGCCGCGTAACCCTTGACAGTTTCGACGAGATTGGGAATGAGGTCATAACGACGCTTCAACTGGACGTCGATCTGAGACCAGGCGTTGTCGACCTGGTTGCGACGCCGGACCAGCCCGTTGAACGCGAGCATCGTGAATCCGACGGCGACGACAATCAGGACCACAATCACGATGACAGCGACCATGGGCGTCTCCTCTCGTTACTGAGCACCCTATGCCCGACACAACGGCACGGACGCGAGCCGTGCCGGTCATCCCCGATCGAATCCTGTTTGTGTCAAGGGTTCCTCTCGAGCGCGTCGATGGATCCGCCCGCGCCCGGGCGCCAACACTTGCCCGCATCCGCGACGCACTCGGAGACGAGAAGACGGACCAGCTCGTGGCCTAGGGATCCTCCTCGACCTACGATGAACTCCTCGGCTACGCCATCGAACAACTCGGCATACCGCACCCTTGGCGTAGCCCGATCACCGCCCCGAACTACCTCCGGCGCGCTCGCGTTCAGGACTCGTCCCGCACGCGCCCCACAGGCCCACACCCCGGGCGCGTGCGTCGAGCGTCTCGCGTCGCCTGGGCATGGTTCGGTTCGATCACGAGCAGGCACGCGTATCCCTTGCGCAGCAGCTCCTCCTCGAGGTTCGCACCGTCGAGGTACACGTACGCCAGGCGACGGTCGTAGACGTCGTGCCGCCTGTCTTGTCTGGCGACGCTGTCGTTCTGTGCGCCTCGCCGGGCAGGTGACGGTCGTCCGGTTTGTCTGATTGACTTGCGGCTCGGGCACAGCCGGGCAAGGGGGTCGGGGTGGCGGAGTTGCCGTCGGGGACGGTCACCTTCTTGTTCACCGATCTTGAGGGTTCGACGCGTCTGTGGCAGGAGCACCCCGAGGCCATGAAGCCGGTCCTGGCCCGTCACGACGAGCTCGTACGCGACGCGATCGAGGGCCACGGTGGCTATGTGGTGAAGACGACGGGTGACGGGTTCCACGCGGCGTTCGCGGCTGCGCACGACGCGATCGACGCCGCGGTGGACGCGCAGCTCGCGCTGGGGGCAGAGGGTTGGGGGGCGACAGGCGCGTTGGGGGTGCGCATGGGGGTTCACACGGGCCCAGCGGAGCTGCGCGATGGCGATTACTACGGCTCCGCGGTGAATCGGGCGGCGCGGCTGATGTCGGCGGCGCATGGCGGGCAGATCGTGGTGTCGCTCGCGACCGAGGAGCTGGTGCAGGAAAGTGGGGTTGAGTTGCTCGACCTCGGTGAGCATGTGTTGAAGGATCTGTCGCGTGCCGAGCGGGTGTTCCAGGTGGTGCACCCGGAGCTACGGAGCGACTTCCCGGTCTTGCGGTCGTTGGATGCCTTGCCCGGGAACTTGCCGGCGCAGGTGACGTCGTTCGTGGGTCGTGACGACGACGTGGCGCAGATCGTCGAGTTGTTGGCGGAGGGCGCGGCGTTGGTGACGTTGATCGGAACCGGCGGGGTGGGGAAGACCCGTCTCGCGGTGCAGGTCGCGGCCGAGGTGTTGGCCCAGTTCGCTGATGGGGCGTGGTTCTGTGATTTGGCGTCCGCGCGGGACGGTGACGCGATGGCGCAGGTCGTCGCGACGGCGTTGGGGTGTGTGCAACGGCCGGGGTTGTCGTTGGCGGACAGCATCGTCGAGTACGCCAAGGTGCGTGAGTTGTTGGTGGTGCTCGACAACTGTGAGCATCTGCTCGATGAGGGGGGCGCGCTCGCGGAAGCGATGATGCAGGGGTGTCCGGGCGGGCGGCTGGTGGCGACGAGCCGTGAGGCGTTCGGGGTGGGTGGTGAGCGGGTGGTGCGGGTGCGTTCGCTCGATGCGCCGGCTCCGTCGGCGATCGGGGATGAGCTGCTCGAGAGTGCGGCGGTGCGTCTGTTCGCGGATCGGGCCGCGGATGCGGGTGCGGACACGACGTGGAACGACGCGCAGTGGGCGGCGGTCGGTGAGATCTGTCGGCGGGTGGACGGGATTCCGCTCGCGATCGAGTTGGCTGCAGCTCGGGTGGCGTCGATGCGTCCGGCCGAGATCGCTGCGCATCTCGACGAACGGTTTCGGCTCCTGACGGGGACACGTCGGGGCAGGGTGGAACGGCATCAGACGTTGCGGGCGACCGTCGAGTGGTCTTACCAGCTTCTCGATTCCGACGACCGGGCGGTGTTCGATCGACTCGGGGTGTTCGCCGGTACGTTCGACACGGCTGGAGCGAACGCAGTCGCCAGCGGCGACGACCTCGACGCGTGGCGGATCGTGGATTCGATTGCGAGTCTGGTCGCGAAGTCGATGTTGGTCGTCGAAGACGGCCCGGACGACACGACCCGCTACGCGATGCTCGAAACGTTGCGCCAGTTCGCCCGGGAACGCCTTGAGGAGACCGGCGACGCGGACCGATGGCGTTGCCGCCATGCCGAGTACTACGTCACGTTCGCGGAAGCTACCGGAGCCGGTCTGCGGGGTCCCGAGGAGGTCGGCTGGATCGCCCGTCTGGTCTCCGAGTTCGACGACTTGCGAGCCGCGGTCGGATGGGGCCTCGATCGCGATGATCCTGTCGAACGGGAACTCGCGGTGCGGATCGTCGCTTCGTTCTCCTTCACCACGATGAGATCGGCGACTATCAACGCACTGGCGGCACAAGCGGCGCCCGCCGCACAACACTGCCGACCCGAGCTCAGAACTCCCGTCCTCGGGTTGGCGGCGTACTACGAGATGCACCAAGGCAACGTGGAGCGTGCACGCGCACTCGCCGAAGACGCACTCCGCGACGGTGTCGTCGCCGAGGCAACGAATCCCTTCATCGCGTACCAGGCGCTCGGCTTCATCGAGCTGGCCGTCGGCAACACCCAGCGCGCAATCGAGATCTACCGGGACGTCCGAGTTTCGTTCGACGCCGTCGACGACCCGTGGGCTCGAGCTCACCATCTTGCGGGCCTGGCCAACTACGAAGCAATGGCCGGTCAACTCGACGAGGCACGCGCCGACGCGGAGTCGGTGCTCGAGACGGCACGCCGACTGCTGAACCCGGGACTGCTGGCCGATGCGTTCCATGCGATGGCTTGGGCGTACCAGCGCGACGAACCCGCCGTCGCACTCGCGGCCGCGCAGCAATCCATCGAGCTCTATCGAAGGGGACTCGCCAAGGGTGGCGCAGCCGCAGGGCTGTTCTCCCTGGCCGGCGGGCTCCGGTTCCGCGTGGGCGACCCCAACGGAGCGGTCGAACTCCTACGCGAAGCGGTGGTACTCGCACGCGACCTTGGTGCCCGCCCGCAACTCTCGGCAACGCTCGACTGGAGCCTCAGCCCGCTCGTCAAAGTCGGACGGCCTGAACCCGCCGCCGTGTTGGTCGGAGCGCTCACCCGCGGCGCACTCGCCGACGTCGGCAACTTCCCCCTCGTTGCAGGGGCCAGAGCTCGAACCCTCGAGCGCCTCCGCGCCGAACTCGGCCAAGAATCCGCCGGCAGGCTCGTCGCCGAAGGGGCCGCGATGACCTACGACGAGATCATCGAATACGCGCTCCAGCATCTCGAAACCGCCTGATTCCCAGGCTCGACTGACACAGATCGGCCCGTGGGACGCACATAGCGGCATCACATCGGCGTCGCGCGCGATCGCTGGAAGTTTGCGCGCGGCTCGGACGGCGGAGCTGCCGTCGGGGGCGGTTACCTGTTCGTTCACGGACAACCGCCCAGGCACTTCGTCGCCGCCGCGGACCCATGCCAGGGAGCAACGCCTGGCTCTCCTGAGGAGAGAGCCGGGCGCAACGGTGATTCCCGACACGCTCGATGGCACCTGTGTGCTGGTCCCGATCATCGAGCCGGTGCCGACGGCCGGATCATCTCCCTCTCGTTGGCGCTCCGCCGCCGAGTTCAGGGTGACGCCGTCAACCGCTGGCGCATGAGCGATCGCGGGTCCATGATTGGCCTCAGCGCGCGATCGACGGGGGGTCAGTCCGATGGACGTTTCGATCACCGTGAACGGGGTGCAGCGGCGCCACGACGTCGAACCCCGCCTGCTGCTGGTGCACTACCTGCGGGGTGTGCTCGGGTTGACCGGCACCAACGTGGGGTGCGACAGCTCGTCGTGCGGAGCCTGCACCGTGCTCGTCGACGGCGAGTCGGTGAAGTCGTGCACGGTCCTTGCGGTGCAGGCCGACGGCCAGTCGGTCACCACCATCGAAGGTCTCGCCGTCGACGGTGAGCTCCATCCGGTGCAGCGGGCGTTCCAGGAGTGCCACGCGCTGCAGTGCGGCTACTGCACCCCGGGCATGGTGATGGCCGCGGTGTCGCTCCTCGAGGAGAACGGCGCACTCGACGACGACGACGTCCGTCACGGGCTCGAGGGCAACTTGTGTCGGTGCACCGGGTACCAGAACATCGTGAAGGCAGTGGTCGCGGCCGGAGCAGCACGATGACCGCGGTGGTCGGCACAAGGCTGGCGCGCAAGGAGGACCCACCGCTCCTCACTGGTGAAGCTCGCTTCGTCGCCGACCTCGCCGTGCCCGGCGCGCTGCAGTTCGCCCTGGTCCGCAGCCACCACGCGAACGCGCGCATCACCGCGATCGACACCAAGGCTGCCGCAGCCATGCCCGGTGTGGTCGCGGTGTTCACCGGCGCCGAACTCGTCGACGAATGGGCGGCGCCGATGCCGTGCGCGTGGCCGGTGACCGACGACATGAAGAACCCGGCTCACTACCCGCTGGCCGTCGATCACGCGTGCTACGTCGGCGACGCGCTCGCAGTCGTCGTCGCGCGCACCGCGTACGAGGCGCGCGACGCGGCGGAAGCGGTGGTCGTCGACTACGACCCGCTGCCGGCGGTGGTCGATCTCGAGGAAGCGCTGGCCGACACGGTTGTGCTCCACGACGATCTCGGGACCAACTCGTCGTACACCTGGGAGTTGACCCCCGACGCGGCGGCGGTCGACGCCGCGTTCGCCAACGCCGTCCACACGGTCACCGAGCGGTACGTGCAACAGCGCCTCATCCCCGCGGCCATGGAGCCGCGTGGCGTGTGTGTGGTGCCCCAGCCCTTCGCCGGTGAGTTCACGATCTACTCGTCAACGCAGATCCCGCACATCCTGAAGATCATGCTCGCCATTACGTGTGGTCTGCCCGAGCACAAGCTGCGGGTCATCGCTCCCTCGGTTGGTGGGGGCTTCGGGTCCAAGCTCGACGTGTACGCCGAGGAGGTCCTCGCGCTCGCGTTGGCGCATCGCTTGCAGCAGCCCGTGGCGTGGACCGAAGACCGGAGCGAGAACGCCATGGCCACGGTCCACGGTCGCGGTCAGATCCAGGACATCGAGCTGGCTGCCGACGCGTCGGGCAAGGTGACCGCGGTGCGCGTCCATCTCCTCGCCGACATGGGGGCCTACCTGCAACTCGTCACGCCCGGCATCCCGTTGCTCGGCGCGTTCCTCTACCACGGCAGCTACGACATCCCCGCGTACTCGTTCACGTGCACCGGGGTATTCACCTCCAAGACGCCGACCGACGCGTACCGTGGCGCGGGTCGTCCCGAGGCCACCTACGCGATCGAGCGGGCGATGGACGCCCTGGCCGCGCGCCTCGGCATCGACCCGGCGGAGATCCGGCGCCGGAACTTCATCGCGCCCGACGCCTTCCCCTACACGTCTGGGGCCGGGCTGCTGTTCGACAGTGGTAACTACGCGGCGGCGCTCGACCGGGCGCTCGAGATGGTCGGCTACGACGACCGGCGTCGAGAGCAGCAGGACCGTCGGGCGTCGGGTTCCACCAGGCATCTCGGGATCGGCTTGTCGTCCTACGTGGAGATGTGCGGGCTCGCCCCGAGCCGGGTGCTCGCGTCGTTGAAGTACGGTGCCGGTGGATGGGAGGCGGCGACCGTCCGTGCGTTGCCGACCGGGCGCGTGGAAGTGGTCACCGGAACCTCACCACACGGCCAGGGTCACGAAACCTGTTGGTCGATGATCGTCGCCGACCAGCTCGGCATCGGCGTCGACGACATCGACGTGCTCCACTCCGACACCGCCATCTCGCCGACCGGCATGGACTCCTACGGCTCCCGCTCGCTCGCGGTCGGAGGCACGGCGGTGTTCCTCGCGACCGAACGCGTCCTCGACAAGGCGCGCACGATCGCCGCGCACCACCTCGAGGCCGCGGAAGAAGACCTCGAGTACGTGAACGGTGCGTTCGCGGTGAAGGGAACCCCGAGCCGATCGATGGCGTTCGGCGAAATTGCGTTCGGCGCCTTCACCGCCCACAACCTGCCCGACGGGATGGAACCGGGCCTGGCCGAGAGCGTCACCTGGGACCCACCGAATTTCACCTTCCCGTTCGGTACCCATGCGTGCGTCGTCGAGGTCGACGACGAGACCGGCCACGTCGAGATTCTGCGCTACGTCGCGGTCGACGACTGCGGCAACCAGATCAACCCGCTCATCGTCGAGGGCCAGCTGCACGGCGGCATCGTGCAGGGCATCGCGCAGGCGCTCTACGAGGACGCGGTCTATGACGCCGACGGGAACCTCCAGACCACCACGTTCACGGACTACCTCGTGCCGTCGGCGGCGGAGTTCGGCACCTTCGAGCTCGATCACACCGTCACCCCGAGCCCGACGAACCCGATGGGGGTCAAGGGCATCGGCGAGGCGGGCACGATCGCGTCGACGCCCGCGGTCATGAACGCGGTGGTCGATGCGCTCGCGCCCATGGGCGTGCGCGACGTCACCATGCCGGCGTCCCCGCAACACGTCTGGGACGCCATCCGCGCTGCGAAGGCGGTGAGGTCGTGATCCCGGCGAAGTTCGACTTCGTACGCGCCGGATCCGCCGACGAAGCCGTCTCGCTGCTCGCGGAACACGGTGACGACGCCAAGCTGATCGCCGGTGGCCACTCCCTGTTGCCGCTCATGAAGCTACGGCTCGCGACCCCCGCGGTGCTCGTCGACGTCGCCCGCATCAGTGAGCTGTCGTACGTCCGGGAGAGCAACGGTCACGTCGCCGTGGGTGCGCTGACCCGCCATCGCGAGGTGGAGACGTCGCCGGTGCTGGCCGAACACGTACCCCTGCTCCGCCACGCCGCCTCGCTCGTCGGCGACCCACAGGTGCGCCACCGCGGCACGCTGGGCGGTTCGCTCGCGCACGGCGATCCCGCCTCCGATCTGCCGGCAGTCGCGCTCGCGCTCGACGCCGAGATCGTCGTGCGTGGTCCCGGTGGCGACCGGTCGATCGTGGCAACCGACTTCTTCACCGACTTCTTCGAGACCGCGCTCGCGCCCGACGAGATGGTCGTCGAGATCCAGTTCCCGAAGATGCACGGGGCGGGGTGGTCGTACCAGAAGTTCAATCGCCGCGCCCAGGACTGGGCGATCGTCGGTTGCGCAGTGGTACACGGCTCGCCCTCACGCGTCGCCCTCGTCAACATGGGTCCGACGCCCCTGCGCGCAACCGGTGTGGAGCGGGCGCTCGCCGGCGGCGCCGAGGTCGACGACGCCGCCGCCCACGCCGCCGACAACACCGAACCGACCACCGACCTGAACGCCGACGCCGAATTCCGTCGTCACCTGGCGCGGGTGCTCGTAGGCCGGGGACTCGCGGAGGCGGCCGCGAGGCACTGAAGGGGCGCTCGCGGCGGCTCGAGCGCGTGACCCGAGTCTCTGCGGACAAGACCGCCTCGTCCGTCCTTCGAGACATGCCCCGTTCAAGGATGGTGCGATGTTCGGCACCGCAGCGTGGCCGAGCGCGCGGTCCACAGTGCCCAGCACTGCCGATGGTGCTACATGCTGAAGCACAGAACGGTGCACCGAATGTTCAGACGCTGGCGACCGCTGTGAGCACAGAACGAAGGCACATCACGCGCACGCGTAGCCTGCGCTCACGAGTGTCGCCGTTCCGTGCGCCGTCGCTCGCGGCGAAACGCGCGCAATGCGGGAAATTCCATCGCTGCGCGGAAGCCGACAGACGGAGGTCTCGCGATGGGCGACCGCTGCGCCGCCCATCGCGAGGTCGCTCCGCTGGTTGCGGTCAGACGACCTCGTCGTCGACGACCGTCCACTCATCGAGTCGGCCACCGTGAGCAACGAGCCCGTAGATCACGAGGACGTCGATGATGATCATCGTGAACGACCAGAACGTGTTGTGATTCAGGTATGCGAGCTGCACGAGTGCATTCAGAGACGCCACGATGACGCCGACGACGCGTCCGAACATGTTGCCGACGAAGATGAGGAACCCAGCCAGGATCATCACCGCACCGATGATGAGGACCACCCAGCTCCACGTCTTGACGTTGTTGGTGATCGGAAGCTGGCCGTCGGTGTAGCGCTTGATGTAGTTCACCTGCGTGATCCCGACAAGACCGTCGAAGACGTTCATCGTGCCGACGATCAGGATCATGATCCCGGCGAACAGCTTCCAACCCACACCATCGTTTTCCATGCCCATTCCCCTCCTGATTGTTGTGCGCCGAGCCTGGCGCACAAAGCTGCATCATTCCAGGGCCAAACGTCCCAGTGGCGGTTCACTGGCGTGTGGCGGCGTACGCGTTCCATTGGCGGGCCTGCTACCGGGCGAGAAGGCGGTCGGGAAGCTGGTATGCGCAGTGAGGCGCCGATGCGCGGAACCGAGAAGTTCATGTCGGGAGTTCGCTGACGCGATCAGAGGGATCTCGTGCGCGTCGTTGGAGGTCGGTGAGGGTGTCGCCGGGTTCGCCGACGAGTGCGCGCACGCCGAGTTGGCGTAAGTCTTTCGGCGCATGCGTGTGCGGCGGGTCGTGTCGTGTTCGTGGTGACGGTCAGCACGACGAGGTCGACCGGGTCGCTCGCGACAGAAGTGGAGGAGTTCTTCTGCCGGGAGATCTGCGCCGAGGTGTTGCACGTGCCAGTTGTCTTCGCGCAGCGCGAGGGCGGCCATGGACGTGGGGAGTGCGTGGCGCTCGCCGGAGAGCGCGACGACGACGACGGTGCCTCGGCGCCGGCCGCGCGGGTTCGGGTAGTGGTCGCCGAGGATGCGTTCCACGATGGCAGAGGCTCGGTGCTCGTCGGTGATCGTGACGACTCCGTCGTGCCAGTCAGTACCGATGTCGGTGCATCGCCGGTACGAGGATCTCCTGGGTGATCGTCGTCATCGGCGTGCCATCGCTGGTCAGGCGATCGACGAGATCACGCAGGGAACGCTCGTCACCGTCGACGAGAGCGTCGTACGCGCGCTCGCGCGAGCTTCGCGAAGCCGGCGCGGGGCCGGCGCGTCCGGCGCGGCGCGGGCCGGGCGCGCTGTCGGGCGAGTCGCTCGACGTCGTCGGGATCGAGCTGGTATCGGCCGCGAATGCGTTGCGCCCGCAGACGACCGGACCGAACCCACTGGTAGGCGGTCTGATAGTGGACGCCGAGCCGTTCGGCGGCGGTCTGCAGGTTGATCGGGGAGCGGGTCACACCCCGATCCTAGGGCCTGCCAAACAAATATCACTAAAGAGGAATGAAACTGCCTGGCGATCTGGTTGTCGAGCCTCACGAGCGATGCGAACGTGCATCGCCGTGTCATCAGAACCCTCGACCAGCAGGAGTTGCCATGTTCCAGCCATCCATGCGCCGTCTCGTCGTCATCGGCGCCCTCGTCGCCGCAACCCTGACCGCCGCGGTGCTCCCCGCGACCGCAGGCGCATCGCCGAACCGTCCCTCCACCGGCATGAGCTCGCAGAACAGCTCGACGAAGGCGAAGACGATCGTCGGTGTCGCCGCCGCCAACCCCGACTTCTCGACCCTCGTGACCGCGGTCAAGCAGGCCGGCCTCGTCGGCGCACTCAAGGGCAAGGGGCCCTACACGGTGTTCGCGCCCACCAACGAGGCCTTCGCGAAGATCCCCGCCGACCAGCTGAACGCGCTGCTCGCCGACAAGGCCAAGCTCACAGCGGTCTTGACGTACCACGTCCTCAAGGGCCGCGTGCCGTCCTCCTCGCTCAAGGCGACCCAGACGGTCCCCACCCTCGAAGGCGGAACGATCACCATCAACGTCGCCGACGGCAAGGCCACCATCACCGACGGACAGGGCAACGTCTCCAACATCGTCACGACCGACGTCAAGGCCAAGAACGGCGTGATCCACGTCATCGACACCGTCCTGCTCCCGCCCAGCTCCTGAGCAACCCGCCACCATGCCGCTCCGGGCCAGGCCACTCCGGCCTGGCCCGGGACCGCCCGCTCACTCGTTGCGCTCCCGGATGTCACTACCGACGCCAGGGTGATTCCCGAAGGGAGATTCCACCGTGCTGAAAGCCCCCCAGAGCGCGTCATCGAGGCGGGCCGCGGCGAAGACGCTGTTTCTTGCCGCGGCGTTCGTCTCGTTCCTGCTCTCCGTGGCGCTCTTCTTCCTCGCCGATGACAAGACCGAGGGCATCTTCGTCGGTCTGTGGGTGCCGTCGATCTTGTCGCTCGGTACGTTCATCCTGGCCGGGGAGAAGATCCGATGAGCCAGTGGCTGTTGTTCGCCGTCGGCTGTACCGTCTTCGTCGCGACGATCACGGGCATGTTCCTGCTCGGCGTTGCGCAGTTCATGCGTTGGGAGCACGAGGACGACGCGCTCGAGCCCACCGCTGACCGCGCGCCGGTACGCGATGACTGATGAGCGGGCACACGATGCGGACATGAGCGCGAACGTGACCTCAGAGCATCCGCGTGTGCTTGTGACCGGCGCCTCGGGGTACGTGGGGGGCCGGCTAGTGCCGGCCCTCCTCGACGCGGGATGCACGGTGCGCTGCCTGGCCCGCACACCGGCGAAGCTCGACCGCGCGCCGTGGCGTCCGACGTGGAGGTCGTGGCCGGCTCCGTCGGCGGCGCCCTCGGTGACGCGATGCGCGACGTCACGTTGCGGTGTACCTGGTGCACTCGATCGGCCAGGGGCCGGGCTGGGCACAGGCGGAGCTCGACGACGCGACGAACTTCGCCGCACGAAGCCGCGGCCGCAGGCGTGCGGCGCATCGTGTACCTCGGTGGTCTCGGCTCCGACGCGGAGCAGCTGAGCGTGCACCTGGCGAGCCGCCACGCCGTCGGCCGCGCGCTCGCGTCGACGGGGATCGAGGTCGTCGAGCTGCGCGCCGGTGTGATCATCGGGTCGGGATCGGCCAGTTTCGAGATGCTGCGCTACCTCGTCGAGCTGTTGCCGTTCATGGTGACGCCCCGCTGGGTGAACACGCGCTGCCAACCCATCGCGATCTCCGACATCGTCGAGCTCCTCGTGCGCGCGTCCACCGATCCGGCGGTGCCGGCCGGCGTGTACGAAGTCGGTGGGCCCGACGTCGTGTCCTACGCGGAGATGATGGAGCTCTACGCGGACGTCGCCGGTCTGCCCCGACGCCGCTTCGTGACCGTGCCCGTGCTGACCCCCGGCTTGTCGTCGCACTGGGTCGGGCTCGTCACTCCGGTGCCGGTACCTCTCGCACGCGAGCTCGTCGAGAGTCTCGTGAACGAGGTCGTGGTCACCGACCACCGTGCCGACGAGGTCTTCGACGTGCACACGATCGGGCTGCGCGACGCGATCAGCCGCATCGCTCGCATCGACACAATCGGGCGCGGTCCCGACGTCGTTCGTCGATGCCGACCTCGCGCCCTTCGCGCCCGTGCCCACCGACCCCGACTGGTCGGGCGGCACCACGCTCACCGACGTCCGCCACACGACGACGTCGGCATCGCCCGCCACCGTCTACGCCACCCTCGAAGGCATCGGCGGTGAGCGCGGCTGGTACTCCGGCGAGCTGCTCTGGCAGGCCCGCGGCATCCTCGACCAGCTTGTCGGTGGCCCGGGCCTACGACGTGGGCGACGCGACCCCGACACGCTCATCGTCGGCGACGCGCTCGACTTCTGGCGCGTCGAGCAGGCCGAGCCCGACCATCGGCTTCGCCTCCACGCCGAGATGCGCCTTCCCGGCGAGGCCTGGCTCGAATGGGAGCTCACCCCCGACGGACCGTCACCCGGATCGTCCAGACCGCCGAGTACCGCCCCCGCGGCCTGCTCGGCCGCGCCTACTGGCTGAGCGTCGCGCCCTTCCACCGCCTCGTGTTCCCTCGGCTCCTCGCCGCGATCGTCGCCGACGCCGAGTCACGGAACCCGGCCGAACACTCGAGCGCGCGCTCGTGATTGCCCCGCACGTCACTCGTCGTCCGCGTTCTCCGGTGTGACTGCTGCGGTCAGGGCGGTGGCGTAGAGGCTCCACGCGAGGTACGGGGCAAGCAGGGCAGCGGCGGTGCGGTCTTGGCGCGCCGCTGCAACGATCTCGGCCGCGATCACCAGGTCCAGAACGGCGATGACGGTGAGCGCGGCGGTACGGTTGCGGGCAGCAAAGAACGTGAACGGCCACGCCGCGTTGAGCGTGAGCTGGGTCACGTGCAGAGCGAGGACGGTACGACTGCCGTCACGGGTCCACAGGCGCCAACCGGCGACACCGATCGACGCGTACAGCGCAGTCCAGGCCGGCCCGAACACACCTGCCGGAGGCGCCCAAGCCGGCTTGTCCAACCGCGGGTACACCTGCGGCGCCCGGCGCGAGCCGAGCGAGCCGATTCCGGCGGCCGCTGCCGACGTACCGGCAGCGAAGAGCACTCCACCAGCTGATCGACCGTTCACGCGCTCCTCCTACCGCTGGACGAGCGTGAGCGCAAACGCCAAGTGCTCGTCCGCCCCCGTACCATGGCTCCATGGCACGTTACGTCGACGCTGTGAACAGCCCCTGGCTTCCCGACGCAGCGTTCGCGTACATGGCCGACGCCCGCAACTTCGCGGAATGGGACCCAGGAGTGCGGAGCTCCACCTTGGTGCGCGGGGAGCAGCCCGGCCCAGGGGCCGCGTTCGAAGTCGTTGTGAATGCCGGTCCGCGTACGATGACGCTCACCTACGAGGTCGTGGAGTGGGAACCGCCGCGCAGGCTCGTGCTGCGCGGCGAGACCCGCTCGATCCGCTCGAACGACACCGTTCGCATCGACGCCACTGACACCGGGTCGACGGTCACCTACGACGCGGAGCTCGACCTGCGCGGGTTGTTGCGGCTCTTCGACCCGCTCCTCGGGCTCTCGTTCCGCAAGATCGGTGACCGTGCCGCCGCTGGGCTCCGGCGCGTCCTCGAGGACCCGACTCGCGCTCGCTGACGCTGCCTCGCGGCGCTCTGGTCGTCACGACGATTCACCGCAGGTGCCCCACACGCCCACACCCGGGCGCGTGCGTCGAGCTCCTCGTCGAGCATCTCGCGCGCGTGGGCATGGTTCGGTTCGATCACGAGCAGACGCGCGTAACCCTTGCGCAACAGCTCCTCCTCGAAGTTCGCACCATCGAGGTACACGTACGCGAGCCGCCGGCCGTAGATATCGTGCCGCTCGACTTCGTCCTCCAACCGCACGACCTGCCCGAACAACCTCGACGCGGTGTACTCCGACGCCTCCGGCCCGTGACACTGCACCGGCTTGGTCGGATGGTGCGTCTCCGGCGTGTCGAAGCGGCGCCAACACCACTCACTCCCCCACCGAGGCCACTGGTTGTCCGCCCGACGCGCGGACAGATCGCCGGTTCTTGGCGTTCCGACGACCGGGAGGCGAGCGCAGATCGGCACCTCAGCGTGCGCTCGTCGTTGAACGTGTCTCGCCCGGGACACGGCAGGTGACGGCCATCGGGTTCGCCTGGTTTACTTGGTCGTCGGGCCGCGGGAATCCAGGGGGCCCATATGTGATCGCGGGATCGGTGCGCGACCGCCGATGTCAGTGCGGGTGGCTGAAGTGCTTCACGAGAACAAGGTCGTGGTCGTCACCGGGGCTGGGTCGGGTATCGGGCGTTCGAGTGCGACACGATTCGCGTCAGAAGGCGCGGCGGTCCTCGTCGCCGACGTACGCCGCGAGAAGGCCGAGAAAGTAGCTGCGCTGATCGTCAACGCCGGTGGTCGCGCGATTGCGAGCGAGACCGATATCAGCGACCCGGGCCAAGTTGAGGCGATGATCGTGCGAGCGGTACGCGAACTCGGTGGCCTCGATGTGGTCTTCAACAACGCGGCTGTTTCGCTGCCGGGCCGCGCGATCGATCTCGTCGCAGACGAATGGGACGCGATGTGGCAGACGAATGTTTCGTCGTTGTTCCACGCCGCCAAGTTCGCCGTCCCGGTCATGGCTGAGCGAGGCGGCGGCGCGATCGTCGCCACCGCGTCCGTGTCGGCGATCTTCGCCGATGCCGGCAACGTCGGGTACGCGACGACGAAGGCGGCGGTGATCGGCCTCGTCAAGGCGCTGGCGGTCGACCACGCCCGCGAGGGTGTGCGGGTGAACGCCATCTCGCCGGGTGTCACGGCGACGCCACCCATGCTCGCGGCGCTCGGTAGTGACCAAGGAACTCTCCACGAGCAGGCCGTCGAGTCCCAACCGGCGGGACGCATTGGTCTCCCGGACGAGATCGCAGCAGTCGCGGTATGGCTCGCCAGCGACGAGGCGTCCTACCTCACGGGCCAGAACATCGTCGTCGACGGGGGACTCACCTCGGAGTCGCAGTTCTCCCGGCTCCTCCGCATGCAGTGAACGCGACTCGGGTCACGCATCGCGTGGCTTGCGAAGCTGGCGGTTCACATCCTCGGGGTCGAAGTACTCACGCCAGGCCGCGATCTTGCCGTGATCATCGACCTCGAACACGGCAACGAGATGGTGCAACACGATGCGGTCACGCGACCGGAACTGGTCTGCGCGTTCCGTGAAGACAACGCGACCACTCGAGGCGATATGCACCGGCCCGCACCGCATGAACGTCGCAAACCCGAGCTGCCGATCGATGTCGGCGCGAATTGCTTCACGACCCCGCAGCGTCGGACCGCCAGGGATCCACAGCTGCCACACGATGTCATCGCTGAGCATCGACAGGATCTTCTCGACATCCGGGTCGCGTTGCGAGCCGTCGCCCCACGCGTCCATGAATTCCCGGACGATCGCTTCCTCTGCGGCTCCCACGGTCTGACAGTGTGCCAAAACGGTTGTCCTCGGTTCCAACGGACCCTCGACGGAGCTTGCCGACTGGAGCGCAGAACGTGGTTCGGTGCGCTCGTTCTCATGATGCGTCGCCGCATGCGCCCCACAGGCCGACGCCGCGCGCCCGGGCGTCGAGCTCCTCGTCGAGCATGTCGCGCGCGTGGGCGTGGTTGGGTTCGATGACCAGCAGGCGCGCGTATCCCTTGCGCAGCAGCTCCTCCTCGAAGTTCGCACCGTGGAGGTACACATAGGCGAGTCGCCGGCCGTAGATATCGTGCCGCTCGACGTCGTCCTCCAGCCGCACGACCTGCCCGAACAACCTCGACGCGGTGTACGCCGCCGCCTCAGGGCCGTAGCACTGCACCGGTTTGGTCGGATGGTGCGTTTCTGGCGTGTCGACGCCGAGCAATCGGATCGTCTCGTCGGCGCGGCCGGCGCGCCGCACGACGATCGTGTCACCGTCGAGCACCTGCACGACGCGGTACTGCTGATCGACCGCGCGCCGCTGTCCACCGAACCACCACCCCAGCACCGAGGTGGCGGTCACCACGGTGACCACGAGTGCCGATGTGCCGTAGTGCCTGGAGGATGATCCCATCGCACGCCGATCTCGCCTTCCTCAGCGAGGATCAGCGCGGTCCTGCTCTGACGGTCTCATGCACGCAGAGACGACGAAGACTCCGTCGCGTCACCGTCGATCGAGGTTCGACTCGAGGCGTTGTCCGGCCCGACGGGCGTCGGGATAGGGTCGGGAGGTGACAATCGAGCGCATCGCTGTCGGTGTCGATGGTTCTGATGGCTCGCAGCACGCCTTGAGCTGGGCAACCGAGCTGGCGAAGTCCGTCGACGCGCGGATCGTTGCGATCCACATCGTGCCCGACAGTTGGTTGCTCGAGCTCAATGCCTTCCAGCTGAAGACCGACGATCTCCTTGCCGAGCGACGCGCCAAGCTCGCCGGCGAGTGGACCGACGTGTTGCGGAGCCAAGGCGTGGGGCATTCCACCAAGCTCGCGCAGGGAAACCCGACGACGGAGCTGCTTCGGATCGCGCTGCAGCACCACGCCGATCTCGTCGTTGTCGGGGGAGCCCGCCACCACGGGCCGCGGCGTGACTCGTTGCTCGGCCACACCGCGCACCGTGTCGCGAATCATTCCACCATGCCCGTGGTGGTCGTTCCCGTGCCCGCGGACGGCACGGACGACTGGGTGCCGATACCCGGGTAACGCGCCAGACCGGGACTGAACGGATTCCACTGCGCTCGTCTTCGTGACCGCGAGCAGCCGACCGAGTGTGGCGCCGAACAGGGGTGATCGAGCCGGGGAATGGCCCGGTTCTGCGAGGGGGCGCCGGTAACGTGGCCGGGCCATGTCGCGACGCACCCGGTGGATCCTCCTGGCTCTGATCGTCGTGCTGGTGGGAGGGGCGATCGCGCTCGTGGTGGTCGAGCGGCCCAAGCTCGACGATGCTCGTACCGCGGTCGACCTCGGGTGGAAGCCCCTGCGGACTCCCGAGCAGCTCGTCCGTCGCTACCAGACCCTCGAGGGCGCGCTCAGCGCCTTCGACGCCGGTGGCGGAAGCGACCGGGCGGTGTCGAAGGACCTGCACGCCGCGCTCGCCGCGTGGAAGCGCGCCCTGCGCGACGGCGACGCCGGCAGCCAGGCCACCGCCGCCAACCAGCTCGAGGCCCAGGCCTCCCGGCTCCTGGCCAACGTCCAGGGATCCGAACGGCTCAAACTCGACTCCGCGGTCACGGCGGCGTTGACGACCTTCGCCAACACCACACCCGCCCCGGCGCTCGTCACCGCCTACAACGACGCGGTCCGCGCCTACGAGGACGAACGCACCGGGAGCCTCCAGCAGCCCGTCGCCCGGCTGCTCGGCTACGACGCCCGCCCGGCGTTCGTGCTCGCCGCCGGCTTCTGAGCCGGGCATCCGGTCGCGTACGGGCAACGACCTGGTTGACCGGCCCCGGTACGACGTCGTTGTCGCCCGTGGGCCGGACAGCTGGCGCAGCTCGACTGGTTACAGGAGCTGCCGGGTCGACGGCGTGATCGGCGCGGGGAGGAGCGTCTCCCCCATCAGCCAGGTGTCGACCCCGGCTGCGCACGACCTTCCCTCGGCGATCGCCCACACGATGAGGCTCTGACCGCGACCCATGTCGCCGCACGCGAACACGCCGGGCACGTCGGTCATGAACGACGGGTCGCGCACCACGTTGCCGCGCCCGTCGAGCTCGACCCCGAGCTGTTCGAGCAGCCCTTCCTTCTCCGGGCCGAGAAAGCCCATGGCGAGCAGCACCAGCTCGCAGGGCAGCTCGAAGTCGGAGCCGTCGATCTTCTCGAACTTGCCGTCGATCCTCTCGACCTCGTGCGCGCGCAACGCCCGCACGTTGCCGTCGTCGTCGGCGACGAAACACTCGGTGTTGACGCTGTAGACGCGCTCCCCACCCTCTTCGTGCGCCGACGACACCCGGAAGATGTCCGACCACGTGGGCCATGGGTTGGTCGGCGCGCGCGAGTCGGGCGGCCGGGGCAGGATCTCGAACTGGTGGATCGACGCCGCGCCCTGGCGGTGCGACGTGCCCAGGCAGTCGGCCCCGGTGTCGCCACCACCGATGATCACGACGTGCTTGCCTGCGGCGGTGATCGGCGGTTCGTCGAGGTCGCCCTGCTGCACGCGGTTGCCCCAGGGCAGGAACTCCATCGCCTGGTGGATCCCTTTGTGCTCGCGGCCCGGGATCGGCAGGTCGCGCCACGCGGTGGCGCCGCCCGACAACACGATGGCGTCGAACTTCTCGCGCAGCTGCTCGACGCTCACGTCGACGCCGACGTTGACGTTGACCCTGAACTCGGTGCCCTCGGCCTCCATCTGCTCGAGTCGACGATCGAGGTGGCGCTTCTCCATCTTGAACTCGGGGATGCCGTAGCGCAGCAGCCCACCGATGCGGTCGGCCCGCTCGAACACCACCACCGAGTGGCCGGCGCGGGTGAGCTGTTGGGCGGCGGCGAGGCCGGCGGGCCCGGAGCCGACGACCGCGACCTTGCGGCCGGTGCGCACCGTCGGCACGACGGGCGTGATCCACCTCTCGGCCCACGCGCGCTCGACGATCTCGACCTCGACCTGCTTGATGGTGACCGGATCGGCGCTGATGCCGAGCACGCACGCCGCCTCACAGGGCGCGGGACAGAGCCGACCGGTGAACTCCGGGAAGTTGTTGGTCGCGTGCAGTCGCTCGATGGCGTCGCGCCAGTGGTCGCGGTAGACGAGGTCGTTCCAGTCGGGGATGAGGTTGCCGAGCGGGCATCCGTTGTTGCAGAACGGAATGCCGCAGTCCATGCAACGCCCGGCCTGCAACGCGAGCTTGTCGGCCGGGAACGGCTCGTAGACCTCGTTCCAGTCGCGCAGGCGCACCGGCACCGGGCGACGGGTCGGGGTCTCGCGTTCCCACTTCAGGAATCCGCTCGTCTCACCCATGCGCGGATTCCATCACCTTGATGTCGGTCTCCTCTTGCGACAGCCCGAGGCGCTCCGCCTCGCGCACCACCGACAGCACGCGGCGGTAGTCCTTCGGCATCACCTTGCAGAACGCCTCGACCTCGCTCTCCCACGCGTCGACCAGACGCTCGGCGACCTTCGAGCCCGTCGCCTCACGGTGGGCTTCGACGGTGGCGCGCAGCCACTCGCGGTCGGCGTCGTCGAGCGGCTCCAGCTCGACCAGCTCGTAGTTGACCAGCGCGGGGAAGGCGTCGGTGGGGTCGTGCACGAACGCGATGCCACCCGACATGCCGGCGCCGAAGTTGCGCCCGGTCGGGCCGAGCACCACCACGCGCCCCCCGGTCATGTACTCGCAACCGTGGTCGCCGACGCCTTCGACCACCGCGGTGGCACCCGAGTTGCGCACGCAGAAGCGCTCCCCCACCACGCCGCGGAAGTAGGCCTCACCACCGGTGGCGCCGTAGAGCGCGACGTTGCCGGCGATGATGTTCTCTTCCGCGGCGAACTGCGCCTCGCGGTCGGGGAAGCACGCGATCTTGCCGCCGGACAGTCCCTTGCCCGCGTAGTCGTTGGCATCGCCTTCGAGCCGCAGTGTGATGCCCTTCGGTACGAACGCGCCGAAGCTCTGGCCGGCCGAGCCGCGCAGGTGCACGCTGATCGTGTCGTCGGGGAGCCCGGCACCGCCGTACTTCCGGGTGAGCACCGAGCCGAGCATGGTGCCGACGGTGCGGTTCACGTTGCGCACCGGCACCTCGATCTCGACCCGCTCGCCGCGCTCGAGCGCGGGCGCCGCCGCCGCGATCAGCTGCTGGTCGAGCGCCTGGTCGAGGCCGTGGTCCTGTGCCTTGGTGCACAAGAGGTCTTGGCCGTCGTAGGGGTTCTCGGCCACGGTGAGGATCGGGGTGAGGTCGAGACCGTGCGCCTTCCAGTGGTCGACCGCGGCGCGCGTGTCGAGCACCTCGGCGTGGCCGACCGCCTCGGCGATCGAGCGGAAGCCGAGCTTGGCCAGGTACTCGCGCACCTCTTCGGCGATGAACTCGAAGAAGTTGACGACGAACTCCGGCTTGCCGGTGAAGCGCTTGCGCAGCTCGGGGTTCTGGGTGGCGATCCCGACCGGGCAGGTGTCGAGATGACACACCCGCATCATCACGCAGCCGCTCACCACGAGCGGCGCGGTGGCGAACCCGAACTCCTCGGCGCCGAGCAGCGCGGCGATCACGACGTCGCGGCCGGTCTTCAGCTGACCGTCGCACTGCACGACGATGCGGTCGCGCAGCCCGTTGCGCACCAGCGTCTGTTGGGTCTCGGCGATGCCGAGCTCCCACGGCGCGCCCGCGTGCTTGAGCGACGTGAGCGGCGCCGCGCCGGTGCCGCCGTCGTGACCGGAGATGAGCACGACGTCGGAGTGCGCCTTGGCCACGCCCGCGGCGACCGTGCCGACCCCGACCTGCGCGACGAGCTTCACGTGCACGCGCGCCTGCGGGTTGCCGTTCTTGAGGTCGTGGATGAGCTGCTTGATGTCTTCGATGGAGTAGATGTCGTGGTGCGGCGGGGGGCTGATGAGCCCCACGCCGGGAGTGGAGTGCCGGGTCTTGGCGATCCACGGGTAGACCTTCGCCCCCGGGAGCTGGCCACCCTCGCCCGGCTTGGCGCCCTGCGCCATCTTGATCTGCAGGTCGTCGGCGTTGACCAGGTACTCCGAGGTGACGCCGAAGCGACCCGAGGCGACCTGCTTGATCGCCGAGCGGCGGAGGTCGCCGTTGGCGTCGGCGGTGAAGCGGTCGGCGTCTTCCCCACCCTCACCGGTGTTCGACTTGCCGCCGATGCGGTTCATCGCGATGGCGAGGTTCTCGTGCGCCTCGGCCGAGATCGAGCCGTACGACATCGCGCCGGTCGCGAAGCGCTTCACGATCTCGGTGATCGGCTCGACCTCGTCGATCGGCACCGGTGGGCGCACGCCCTCGCGCATCTCGAACAACCCGCGGAGCGTGGCCAGCTTCGTCGACTGCGTGTCGATGAGCGACGTGTACTCCTTGTAGACGTCGTAGCGCTTCGCCCGGGTCGCGTGCTGCAGCTTGAACACCGTCTCCGGGTTGAAGAGGTGGTACTCGCCCTCGCGCCGCCACTGGTACTCGCCACCCAACTCGAGGTCGCGGTGGGCACGCTCGTCGGGACGTTCGGCGTACGCGATCACGTGGCGCTTCGCCACCTCGGTGGCGATCTCGTCGAGGCCGATGCCCCCGAGCCGCGACACCGTGCCGGTGAAGTACTCGTCGACGAGCTCCTGGCTCAGGCCGATCGCCTCGAACACCTGCGCGCCGCAGTACGACGCGACGGTGGAGATGCCCATCTTCGACATCACCTTGAGGACGCCCTTGCCCGCGGCCTTGATGTAGTTCTTGATCGCGACCTTCGGGTCGGTGCCACCGAGGCCGTGCAGCCCGCTCGAGATGAGGTCTTCGATCGACTCGAACGCGAGGTACGGGTTGATCGCACCGGCGCCGTAGCCCACGAGCAGGGCCATGTGGTGCACCTCGCGCGCGTCGCCGGTCTCGACGACGAGACCGACCTGCGTGCGGGTCTTCTCACGGATGAGGTGGTGGTGCACCGCGGACGTGAGCAGCAACGACGGGATGGGCGCCGACTCCGCGTTCGAGTCGCGGTCGGTGAGCACGAGAATGCGCTTGCCCTCGGCGATGGCTTGCGAGGCCTCGGCGCGTACGCGGTCGAGCGCCTCGCGCAACGCGCGGCCGCCGCCGGAGACCTGGTAGAGACCGGAGATCACCGCCGCCGCGAACTCGGGGCGGTCGCCGTCGCGGTCGATGTGGATGAGCTTCGCCAGCTCGTCGTTGTCGATGACGGGGAACGGCAGCTCCACCTGTACACACGACTGTGGCCCCGGCTCGAGCAGGTTCGCCTCGGCCCCGATGGTCGCCGACAGCGAGGTGACGAGCTCCTCGCGGATGGCGTCGAGCGGCGGGTTGGTGACCTGGGCGAACATCTGCGCGAAGTAGTCGAACAGCATGCGCGACCGGTCGGACAGCACCGCGATCGGGGTGTCGGTGCCCATCGAGCCGATCGCCTCGCCGCCGGTGCGGGCCATCGGCGCCACGAGGAGCTTGAGCTCCTCGTGCGTGTAGCCGAACGTCTCCTGGCGCCGCAGCACCGATTCGTGGCTCGGCACCACGTGCACGCGGTCGGGCAGCGCGTGGAGGTGGACGAGGCCCTGATCCAGCCACTCGCCGTACGGCTGCGCGCTCGCCAGCTCGTGCTTGATCTCGTGGTCGCCGACGATGCGCCCCTTGGCGGTGTCGACGAGGAACATGCGCCCCGGCTGCAGCCGGCCCTTCTGCACGACGCGAGCGGGGTCGATCGCGACGACACCCGCCTCGCTCGCCATGATCACACGGTCGTCGTCGGTGACCCAGTAGCGGCTCGGCCGCAGCCCGTTGCGGTCGAGCACCGCGCCGACCACGGTGCCGTCGGTGAACGTGATCGACGCCGGGCCGTCCCACGGCTCCATGAGCGATGCGTGGTAGCGGTAGAAGGCGCGCTCGTCGGCGGGCATGGTCGCGTGGTTCTCCCACGCGCCCGGGATCATCATCAGCGCCGCGTGCCAGATCGGCCGACCGGCCAGGTGCAGCAGCTCGAGGCACTCGTCGAAGCTGGCGGTGTCGGACGCGCCCGGCGTGACGATCGGGAACGCGCGCTCGAGGCGCGGGATCAGCGGCGTGGCCATCAGCGCCTCGCGGGCGCGCATCCAGTTGCGATTGCCCTGCACGGTGTTGATCTCGCCGTTGTGCGCGAGGTACCGGTACGGGTGCGCGAGCGGCCACGAGGGGAAGGTGTTGGTCGAGAACCGGCTGTGCACCAGCGCAAGCGCGGACTCGACCCGGTCGTCGGCGAGGTCGGGGAAGAACTCGGCCAGCTGGGGCGTGGTGAGCATGCCCTTGTAGACGAGCGTGCGGCTCGACAACGACGGGAAGTACACCTCTTCTCCGTCGATGTCGGCGAGCTCGTGCTCACAGCGCTTGCGGACGACGAACAGCTGGCGGTCGAGCTCGATGCCGGTCGCGCCGGCGGGATCGTCGACGAAGAAGTGCCGGAAGCTCGGCACCACGCTCAGCGCGGTGGGGCCGATCATCGACGTGTCGACCGGGGTCTCGCGCCAGCCGACGACGCGGAGGCCTTCGTCCTCCACGATGGCGTTGATCCGGGCCATCGTCTTCTCGGCCGCTTCGGGGTCGAGGGGGAGGAACGCCAGGCCGACGCCGTAGGCGCCCGCGGGCGGGAGCGGGAAGTCGACGACGGCCCGCAGGAACGCGGTCAGGGACCTGCAACAGGATCCCGGCGCCGTCGCCGGTGTTGATCTCGGCGCCCGACGCGCCCCGGTGGTCGAGGTTGCAGAGGGCGTCGAGGGCGTCAGTAACGATCGAGCGGCTGGCCACACCCTTGATGTGGCAGATGAACGAGACCCCACAGGCGTCGTGCTCGAAGCGCGGGTCGTAGAGCCCGAACGCCTCGGGCCTGGTG
This sequence comes from uncultured Actinomycetes bacterium, assembly GCA_963725775.1. Classification (GTDB taxonomy): domain Bacteria; phylum Actinomycetota; class Acidimicrobiia; order IMCC26256; family DASPTH01; genus DASUAS01. The sequence continues at coordinate 1,648,650 of CAVRZT010000001.1, read as the reverse complement.
CTGAAATGAGCCGCGCGGTGCGGCACACGCGCCGCGTCAGATCGTTGGGGCTTCGTCATCTCACATCCACGCACGCGTACAGAACCGGTGGACGCAGAGGGACGACGTTGGCCCTTGCTGCGGAAGGGACAGATTAGCCGGTCACCTGCAACGTCAGCCACAACATCACCGTCGAGAGCACCAGTGCTGCCGGGGTCGCGATCACCGCGAACCGGAAGAACGCGCCCGGCTCGGCTCGACCCCCGCGGCCCGGACCACACGTCGCCAGAGGAGGGTCGCCAGCGAACCCGTGTAGGTGAGGTTGGGGCCGACGTTGACCCCGAGCAGCATTGCCAGGAGCAGGCCGGTGCTGCCCGCAGGGACGACCGACGACAGCACCAGGGTGGCCGGGACGTTGTTCACCAGGTTGGCGAGCACCGCGGCCAGACCGGTCATGGCCAGGAGCGCGGGCAAGTCGTCGCCGTGGGGCAGCACGTCGCGGGCGGCGTCGCCGAGGCCGTGGGTGACGGCGGCGTCGACGACGACCGCCAGCGCGAGCACGAACAGGAGGAAGCGGGGCGCCGACGCCGCGAGCAGCCCGGCCGGACGAGCCCGGCGCCGAGCCACCGCGACGACCCCGACGATCACCGCCCCACCGGCCGCGATCCACGCCGGTTCGACGCCGACCGCGGAGCCGACGAAGAACGCGACCATCAGGGCGGCCAGGGCGGCGATGACCAACCGGGCGAAGCCGTCGAGGTGCACGGCCTCGGTCGTCGTCTCCTCCGGAGTGTTCTCGCCGTCGGCTCGCACCGCGGTGCCGATCACCACCGACGCCGCCGCCAGGGTCGGGAGTGCCATGCGCACCGCGAACCCGCCGAACGTGAGGCCGGTCGCCGAGAACACGAGGAGGTTGGTGAGGTTCGAGACCGGCAGGAGGCTCGACGAGGCGTTGGCGAGCTGGGCGGTAGCCAGCAGTGAGGGCTCGGATTTCGTGTTCCGGGCCTGGACCAGTTGCACGACGACCGGCGTGAACAGCACCGCGGTGGCGTCGAGGCTCATCAGCACGGTGACGAGCACCGCCACCGCCGACACGACCAGCACCAGGCGGCGCGAGGAGTTGGCGCGCTTCCCCATCGCGGCACCCGCCGCGGCGAACAGCCCCGCGTCGCGTGCGACCTCGGCGAGCACGAACACCGCGGCGAGGAACGCCAGGGTCGGCGCGAGGCGATCGAGGGTGTCGCCCACGTCATCGAGCCCGACGAGTCCGGTCACGACCACGAGCACCGCGGCGGGGCCGGCGAACCACAGGTCGGGCACGGGTCCCCACGCCACCAGCGCGAGCACCGCGACCAGCACGATCAGGCTCCCCGCGGTCCCCACGGGCCTGCCCTACCCAATTGGTGCGCTAGACAAGACTCCGATGACCGACCGCCGCTCGTCCCGCGCGCTGGTCGCGGTGCTCGGCGGCGGTCAGCTCGGTCGCATGCTGGGGCTGGCGGGGATCCCGCTCGGTCTCGAGTTCCGCTTCCTCGACCCGACGGCCGGAGCCCCGGCCTCCGCGGTCGGCGACCTCGTGGTGGGTCCGCTGGGCGACGAAGCCGCGCTCACGGCGGTGGCGCGCGACGCGACCGTCGTCACCTACGAGTGGGAGGGGGTGCCCGCGGACGCGGCACGGTTTCTCGCCGCCGACCTCCCCGTCCACCCGGGCGCGCGTTCGCTCGAGGTCTCGCAGGACCGCCTCACCGAGAAGGAGACCTTCCTCCGGCTCGGCATCGCCACGCCCGCGTTCGCGCCGGTCGACGACCGCGCCGGCCTCGACCGGGCGGTGGACGCGGTCGGCGGCTTCCCCGCGGTGCTCAAGACCCGCCGTGGCGGCTACGACGGCAAGGGCCAGCGCGTCCTGCACGCCGACTCGGATCTCGACGACGCGTGGGCCGAACTCGGTGACGTGCCCCTGCTGCTCGAGTCCCTGGTGCCCTTCGACCGGGAGCTGTCGGTACTCGCGGTGCGCGGGCTCGACGGCGAGGTCCGCGTGCTGGCCGTTAGTGGAGAACCGCCACGAGGGCGGGATCCTGCGGGTGAGCCGGGCCCCCGCGCCGGGGATCGACGCCGGCCTGACCGCCCGCGCCGAGGAGCTCGCCGGACGCCTGCTCGCCGATCTCGGTCACGTCGGGGTGCTCGCGGTCGAGCTGTTCGACGTGGCCGGCGAGCTGCTCGCCAACGAGATCGCCCCGCGGGTCCACAACTCGGGCCACTGGACGATCGAGGGCGCGGAGACCAGCCAGTTCGAGAACCACCTGCGCGCGATCCTCGGGCTGCCGCTCGGCGCCACCGTCTCCCTCGGGCCCAGCGCCATGCTCAACTGCATCGGCGAGATGCCCGACCCCGAGGCGGTGCTGTCGGTGCCGGGCGCCCACTTCCACGACTACGGCAAGTCACCGCGCCCGGGACGCAAGCTCGGCCACGTGACCGTCACCGCCGGCGACGACGACGAGCTCACGTCGCGGCTCGTCGTGCTGGAACGCCGGCTCAGCTCCGCTGCTTGACCGCGTTCGACGCGACGAGCTGCTCGACCTCGGCGTCGGTGAACCCCCAGTCGGCGAGCACCGCACCGGTGTCCGCTCCGGGCAACGGCGCCGGGCCCTGGATCTCGGCCTCGGTGCGCGAGAAGCGCGGCGCCGGCACGGGCTGGTCCATCCCGTCGTGCTCGACGATCATCCGGCGCGCCACGACGTGTGGATGTGAGCGCGCTTCGCTCATCGGGAGCACCGGCGCGAAGCACACGTCGGTGCCTTCGAGCAGGTCGGTCCACTCGGCGCGCGTCTTGGCCTCGAACACCGCGGTGAGCCGTTCCCGCAGCGTCGGCCACCCGTCGCGGTCCGACTGCGGCGGCAGGTCGTCGTGCTGCACGCCGGTGAGCTCGAGCAGCTGCGCGTAGAACTGCGGCTCGATCGACCCGATCGACACCCACTCGCCGTCGGCGGTCTGGTACACGTCGTAGTAGGGCGAACCGGTGTCGAGCAGGTTGGTCCCCCGCTCCTCGCTCATGAGGCCCATGCCGAGCATGCCCCACATCGGACCCATGAGGTAGGCGGCGCCGTCGACCATCGCCGCATCGACCACCTGGCCCTCACCCGAGCCGCGGGCTTCCAGCACCGCACAGACGACGCCGAACGCCAGGAACATCGCGCCGCCGCCGTAGTCGCCCACCATGTTGAGCGGCGGCGTGGGCGGCTGCCCGACGCGACCGAAGTGCGCGAGCGCGCCGGCGAGCGAGATGTAGTTGATGTCGTGCCCGGCCGCGTGCGCGAGCGGGCCGTCCTGGCCCCATCCGGTCATGCGTCCGTAGACGAGGCGCGGGTTCCGCGCCAGGCAGGCGTCGGGCCCGAGGCCCAGCCGCTCGGTCACGCCCGGGCGGAACCCCTCGATGAGCGCGTCGGCCCGCTCGACCAGGCGCAGCACGGTCTCCACCCCGTCGGGGTGCTTCAGGTCGACGGCGATGTCGCGCCGGCCGCGCGCGTCGAACGTGAACCCACTCGGCCGGGTCGCGCGCTCGACGAGCTCGACCCGCTCCACCCGCACGACCTCGGCGCCCATGTCGGACAGCAACGTGCCCGCGAACGGTCCCGGCCCGATCCCGGCGAGCTCGACGATCTTCACCCCGTGCAGTGGACCCACGCGCGTTCCTTCACTCGACGACGACCGTCGCGATCACGATGTCGCCCGCACAATGCCACCTGCACGCGCGCGGCACTGCCTACCGAGTCGTAGGTAGGCCAGCGACGACGACCGGCGTCACGTTTCTTCGCTGAGGCCCATCGTGCCGCCCGGCTGCATCTGCACCATCGACGCGCCGTAGTCGAGCGGGCCGACCGACGTGTAGCCACCGTCGACCGCGAGGGTCTGTCCGGTCACGTACTCCGAGAGGTCCGACAGGAAGAACAGCGCGGCCTTGGCGATGTCGTCGGTGGTGCCGCGCCGTTGCATCGGCACGGCGTGCATCATCTCCCGCTCCTCCTCCGGGCCGCGATCGGGGATCCGGGGCGTGATCATGGCGCCGGGCGCCACCGCATTGATGCGCACACCGCGCCCCGCCCACTCGACCGACATGCTCTTCACCAGGTTGATGAGTCCCGCCTTCGCGGCGCCGTACGACGCGTGGTACGGCGAACTGCGGATCCCGTCGATGGACGCCACGCACACCAGCGAACCCGGATCACCGCGGCCGATGATCGCGCCGGCGACCTCGCGCGGGCCACGAAGAAGTAGCGGAGGTTGCGCCGATGGTCGAGATCCCAGTGCTCGAACGTCATGTCGAGGAGCGGCGCCCAACTCGCCATGCCCACGATGGTGACCATCCCGTGGAGCGGTCCCAACTCGCGCTCGGCGCGCGCGACCGCGGCGACGAGGCTCGCGTCGTCGGTGACGTCGACCGGGAGGGGCAGCGCGGGACGCCCACCGCGGTCACGTCCGCCGCGACCCGCTCGGCGCGGTCAGTCTCGAGGTCGGCCACCGCGACGTTGGCGCCCACGCCCGCCAGGCGCAGCGACGTGCTCTCCCCCATGCCCTGTCCGCCCCCGAGCACCAGGACGTTCTTGCCTTCGAGTCCGAACATCGCAACCTCCACCGTGGTCTCCTTCACACCTCGTCGTTCTCGATCTCGATGCGCAGATCCCCGAACATGCTGAGTGCCAGCGGCAGCACCTGATCGCCTCCGACCACGACGCCGCCCATGCTCATCGCACCGCGCACGCCCTCGAGCTGCGACCGGACCAGACGGAGGCCCGGCACCGACGCCTTCGAGAACACGCTCCCGCGCAGATCACAGCCGTCGAGCGCACTCTTCGTGAGCACGGCTTCGTAGAAATCGGCGTCGATCAAGGAGCAGTCGCTCATCAGCACGTGGTCGGCTCGCGCCACTCGAAAGTTCGCCTCATCCAACTTGCAGTCCGCCAGCCGGACATGGCTCAGGTTCGACCGCGTGACCACGACACCGGTCATTCGACAATTCCGCAGCTCGACGCGCTGGAGCTGCGCCTCGTGCAGGAACGCGCCCGAGAACTCGCAGTCGACGGCAAGCACATCGACCAGGGCAAGACCTCGAAGCTGCGCACCCGTCAACACGACGCGATGCAGCTCACAGCGGGTCAGGCGAACCCGATCCGCGACCTGACCGGAGAAGTCTGCGCCGACGACCCGCTCGTCTTCCCATTCGTCGTGTGAGGAGATCTCGGAGTGCTCGCGGGTGAGCGGCTCCGAGGGCGGCTCGGGCGCGAGCGGGGCCGGGAACTCGCGTGCCGGTTGCTGCCTGGGCATGACCGAGTCTTACTACCAGGACCCGCCGCCGCCACCGCCGCCGCCACCGCCGGAGAAGCCGCCGCCGCTGAAACCACTCGAGCCGCTCGACGCCGGGGACGACGTGAGCGTGCCCGCGCTCGTGACCGCGAAGCCGTCGATCGCGCTCGAGAACACCGCGTAGTCGAACGCGTGGTGTGAGACGTACCACGACGACGTGTCGGGCGGCTCGTCGCCCAGGTCGGCGAACGCCTTGGCCCACTTCTCCGTCGCACCGAACACCACCGCGTACGGCAGGTACTCCGAGAAGATGTTCGCCCGCTCGGCGAACTCGGCCCGGTGCTTCTCCGACTCGTCGATGAAGCGCTTGAACCCGAGCGTGTGGCGCAGCACCGCGTACCCCTTGGCGGTGCGCTTCGGCATCCACCGCGCCACGATCAGCAACAGGATGCCGGCGACGATCACGGGAACGCCGAGCAGCGCGGCGTGTGTCGAGGCCGCCAACAGGATGGTGAGCGCGACGCCCACGCCGAGCACCAGGATCCCGAGCAATCCGTAGAGCACCTTCACCGTGCCCGGCTTGCGCGAGAACCAGCCCTTCGACATCGCGTCGTCCACGAGCTGCTCGCGCACGTTGCTCATGCGCGTGGCGAACGTGTTCTTGAGGTCCGACAGCTTGATCTCGTCGCCGTCGCGGAACAGGCCGTCGTACAAGGTGCGCTCGTAGCGTCGCAGCTCGCCGTCCTTCGGCAACTTGGTCAGCGTCCAGTCGTGCTTGAACTGGTACCACTCCTTCTCGACCTCTTCGATCTTGAGGTAGCCGCGCACCGCGAGGTCGATGATCGTCGCGGTCACGTCGAGCGTGCCGGCCTCGAAGTCGACGAGCGTGCCGAGCTCGCCGGGTCGCAGGTTGTCGGGGGGCACGAACTCGACCGGCGTCTCGGCTTCGCGCAACGGCGCGCTGACCTCCGGGCCGCCGTCCTTACCGTACGCGGCGTCGACCGCGGAGCCCGCGTAGCGACGGTCGCGCCCGAACTTCCACACCAGGAAGATCACGATGCCGGCGAGGAGCGCGAGCAACCCCCCGGAGATTCCGCCGGTGCTGGGCGTGACGCGGAACGCCGAGGCGAAGTTGAACCGCTCCTCCAGGATGGGAGTGGGCGCCGGCACCACCGCGCCCGACGGGATCGCGATGCTGAACGTCATGCCGCTGTACGGGGAGAGCTGCGTCTGCGCGAACGTCGCCTCCGCGCCGGTGAACGACGCGGTGGCGCACGGCAGGAACGAACCGTAGGGCCCCGTCGAGCAGAGGACTCTCTGGATGTCGGCGGGCGCGTGCACGACCGCGGTCGCCTGTTCGATGGGCACCGACCAGTCGGTGCCGACCGCGTTCCACACCAGCTCGTCGTGGTCGGCGAACGCGTTCATCGCGCCGCGCACCCGGTAGGTGATGTCGTAGGTGTGCTCGCCGGTGATGGTCTCGTCGGGATCGCCGATCTTGATGCGCTTCGAGTCGCCCTCGTCCTCCACCGTGTACTGCGTGGGGGTGCCCGGCGACCCGCTGACCGACACCACGTCGAGCGGGTACACGCGGTCGTAGCCCGTCCTTGCCCGACTGGTCGGTGCGCACGGGGATGTCACGGTAGATGCCGTGGTGCGGGACGACGCCGAAGTCGTAGTCGATCGTCTCGTGCGCCTCGATGGTGCCGTCGTGCTCGATCGTCACCTCGGACCGGTAGTTCGTGATCCGTTCGGTGAACCCGGCTGCAGCCGGGCCGGCGCCGACGACCGACGCGAGGAGCGCGACCGCGGTCGCGAGCAGGATCGCGGCCGCCCGACGCACACGCATGAACGCGTGAGGCTACCGGCGACGACGGGTGCGGTCGCGTAGCCTCCCCACATGCCCATCCGGGTCGTGGTCGCCGAAGACAACTACCTCGTCCGCGAAGCGGTCACGCGTCTGCTCGAGGCCGCTCCCGACATCGAGGTCGCCGGAGTGTGCGAAGACTTCGACGGCCTGCTCGCGAGCGTCGAGACCGAGCACCCCGACGTCGTGCTCACCGACATCCGCATGCCACCGACCGGCACCGACGAAGGCGTGCACGCGGCCGCGCAGCTGCGCCAGACCCATCCCGATCTCGGCGTGGTCGTGCTCAGTCAGTTCGTCGAGCCCGGCTACGCGTTGGAGCTCCTCGACGGTGGGTCCGAGCGGCGCGCCTACCTCTTGAAAGAGCGCGTGTCCGACGTCGACCAGCTGGTGCGGGCGATCCGTGAGGTAGCCGACGGCGGCTCCGTGATCGACCCCAAGGTCGTCGAGGCCCTGGTCGACGCCCGCTCCCGCCGGGCCGACTCACCGCTCCAGTACCTCACGCCCCGCGAGAGCGAGGTCCTGGCGGAGATGGCGCAGGGCCGCAACAACGCCTCGGTCGCCGCCGCCCTCGGCCTCTCGGAACGGGCGGTGGAGAAACACATCAATTCGGTCTTCTCGAAGCTCGGCCTGTCCGCCGAGACCGACGTCCACCGGCGGGTGAAGGCCGTGCTCCTCTATCTGGCCGACCGTTGACGCACTCGCGAGCCCGGTGAAGTCACCCCTCCCGGAGTGGGTGGTGTCCGCACCCTGCCAGGGCCGCGGCCGGAATGGGACAATGGATCCATGCCCGGCTCCGTCCCCGTCCTGATCGTCGACGATCAAGCACCCTTCCGCCGGGCCGCGCGTGCGGTCGTCACCGCGACGCCCGGGTTCGAGGTGGTCGGCGAGGCCGAGAGCGGCGAGGAGGCGGTCGAGCTGGCCGACTCCCTCGCCCCGGGCCTCGTGCTCATGGACATCAACCTCCCCGGCATCAACGGCATCGAGGCGACCCGCCGCATCACCGCGGCCCACCCCGAGGCGGTCGTGATGCTGCTGTCCACCTACCAGGCCGGCGACCTCCCCGCCGACGCCGAATCCTCCGGCGCCGTGCAGTACGTGCACAAGGAGGAATTCGGTCCCGGCATCGTGCGCGACGTGTGGAATCGCTTCGGGCATTCGCCGGATCGGTCGGCCGCCGGGTAGGAATTCCGGGTGCGCGCCGTCTGGGTCCGGGCCCGAGCCGACCTCCGGCGCCGCGGCATCAGCTGGCTCGCGCTCGGGTTGATCGTCGGCATCGCGGGTGGCGCCGCCATCGCGGTGGCCGCCGCGGCCCGGCGCACCGACACCGCCTACCAGCGGTTCCTGGCCACGCACACTCCGAGCGACGTCAGCATCACCGAGAGCAAGGACTTCCTCACCAAGGACCTCGACCTCGACAAGGTCGCGGCCCTGCCCGAGGTGGACCGCAGCACCCGCGCCAGCATCCTCTTCTTCCTCGGCCACACCGCCGACGGCCGCCCCCTCACCACCGACGACCTCGTCCCCGTCGCCGGGCCCCGCGGTGCGCTCGGGGTCACCCTCGACCGCTGGAAGCTGCTCGACGGCCGTCGCTTCGACCCCGACAAGGTCGACGAGGCGGTCCTCGACTACGAGGCCGCGCGTGACCTCGACCTCGGCGTGGGTGACTCGATCACGCTGCGGTTCGTCCGGCGCAGCGTGTTCGACCGCGAGATCGTGCCCTTCGTCGCCGGCATCCCCACGCGTGTCAGCGGCACCGGGACCGCCGGCGCGATCGACCAGCTGCCGTTCGACGACGAGCCCGAGATCACCTTCCGCATCGTCGGCGTCGCCACCGACCCGGTCACGTTCCCGCCGATCCCCGGGCAGCTGAGCCCGTTCCTGCGGCTCACGCCCGCGTTCTACCACCGGTACGTGAGCGAGCTGACGCACTCCGACGTGCTGTTCACCGACCTCGCCGACGTCACCGACCTCGACAGCTTCAAGGCCGACGTGGCGCAGCTCAGTGGGGCGCGCCCGTGTTCTACGGGCTGACCCAGGCCGACCACGAGGAGAACGTCAACCGCACCCTCCACCTCGCCGCGGTCGTGCTGTGGATGCTCGCCGCGCTCATTGCCATCGCGACGCTCATGATCGCGGTGCAGGCGCTCTCACGCCAGGCGTTCGTCGAATCGACCGAACATCCGGTGCTGCGCGCGCTCGGGATGACCAGTCTCGAGCGCTTTGCCGTCGGGCTGGTGCGGACCGCGTCGATCGCGATACTGGCGACCGTCGTCGCGATCGCCGTCGCGCTGCTGATGTCGCCGCTGTGGCCCATCGGCCTGGCCGGGGTCGCCGAACCGTCGCCGGGCCTCGAGCTCAATGTCGCCGTGGTGGGGACCGGAGCGCTCGCGGTGCTCCTGGGCGTGCTTCTCGCCGGCACCGGGTCGACCTGGCGGTGGTCACGTCCGACCCCGCGACGACGCACCCGCGCCCGCTCCACCCGCCCGCCGTGGGCGGCGCGTGCGCTTGGCGAGGCGATCCGTCCCCTACCCCTGACGCTCGGCGCCCGCCAGGCCCTCGACGGCGGCCGCGGCCGCAGCGCGGTGCCGGTGCGCACGACCGTGCTCGCGGCGACGCTCGCGGTCGCCACCCTCACGACCACGCTCACCTTCGGCTCGAGCCTCGGGCACTTGCTCGACACGCCCCGGCTCTACGGTTGGTCGTGGGATGCACAGGTGGGTGGTCGGGGCTTCCCCGATCTGGGCAGCGCCGTGTCGCAGGGGCTCGACACGAACCCGGCGGTCGCGGCCTACTCGACCGGCACGGTCACCGAGATCGCGGTGAACGACGTGCGCGCCGAAGCCCTCGCGATGCGGCCGGGCGTCGGCGCCATGCCGCCGGCCCTCCTCGCCGGGCGCGCACCCGCACCGACGACGAGATCGTGCTCGGCACCCAGACGTTGCGAGCGGCCGACGCGACGATCGGCAGCGAGGTACGCGTGCGCATCGGCGACGAGTCACGCCGGTTCCGCGTCGTCGGTCGCGCGGTGTTCCCCGACGTCGGCGACATCGGCCAATTGGGTCGGGGCGCGTTCCTGACCTTCGGCGCGGTCGACAGCGTCGGCGGCGTCACGCCGCGCAACACCGTCCTCGTGCGCTTCCGCGACGGCACCGACCAGCGACGGGAGGTCGCAGAGCTGACCCAGGCGATCGCGCCCATCCCGGTGGCGGCGGCCGCGCTCCCCCACGACCTCGCGAGCTTCGGGCGCGTCGACGGCCTGCCGCTCGTCGTGGCCGCGATCCTGGGGCTCATGGCCGGTTCCGTGCTCGTGTACACGCTGCTCGCCGCCATCCGCCGGCGTCGTCACGAGCTCGCGATCCTCAAGACCCTCGGGTTCCTGCGGCGCGAGGTGGCGGGCACCGTCGCCGCGCAGGCGCTGACCCTCGCCGCGCTCGCCCTCGTCATCGGGCTGCCCCTGGGCGTGGCGATCGGTCGCATCGTGTGGCGCACCTTCGCCGACTGGCAGGGCATCCCACCGGTGCCGAGCGTCGAGCCCGGCGCGTTGGTGCTCGTCGCCGGCGCGGTGTTCGTCGCCACCTCACTCATCGCGGTCGTGCCCGCGATCCTCGCGGCGCGCACGTCACCCGCGGCCGCGCTGCACACGGAGTAGAGGGGCACACGGAGGAGCGGGGCACACGGAGGAGGCCGAGTCAGGCGTCGGGCAGGTCGGTGAGCGGGAGACGCCCGCGGATCGTCGTGCCCGCGCCCGGTGCCGACTCCACGTTGATGGAACCGCCGATCGCGCCGACGCGGTCGCTCATGTTCACGAACCCGTGGCCGTGGTGGGCGCCGGTGGCGAGGTCGAAGCCGGCGCCGTCGTCGTGCACCTCGAACAGCAGGGCGCCTTCCTCCTCGCGGACGGTGATCATCACCTGCGCGCCGTCGCCCGCATGCTTGGCCGCGTTCTGCAGCGCCTCGAGACAGCAGAAGTAGACCGCCGCCTCGACCGCCTGTGGGTAGCGCCCGATGCCGTCGGCCTCGACGCCGGTCGGGAGCGCGGCGCGTCCCGCGGCGGCCGACAACGCCTCCGCGAGACCACGGTCCATCAGCAGCGGCGGGTAGATGCCGTGCCGCGAGGTTGCGCAGCTCCTGCACCGCCTCCTGGAGGTCGGTGCCGATCTGCGCCAGCATCGACTGCGCGGTGTCGGGGTCGGTCTCCGCGATCTGGCGCACGAGGTTGACGCTCACCGCCAACGCCACCAGGTGCTGCTGCGCACCGTCGTGCAGGTCGCGTTCGATCCGCCGACGCTGCGCATCGCCCGCCTCGACGATGCGCGCCCGCGAGGCCCGGAGCTCGTCGGCCTGCCGTCGCACCTCGTCGAGCGATTCCTGCAGCGCGGAGTCGAGGTTCACGTTGTGCAGCGCGAGGCCGACCTGCCGGGCCAGCTCGGTGAGCACCTGGTCGTCGTTCTCGTCGAACGTCAGCGCGCCGTCGGGGCGGCGTACGACGATCATGCCGAGCAGCTCGCCGCTGTTGGTGATGGGCGCGACGCGCAGGACCTCGTCATCGGAGCGGACGATCGCGGGCAGCCAGATCCGCGCCCACGCGATCCCCGACACCCCCGCTCGGGCGACGACGGCCTCTTCCTCCGATCCCAGCGCGAGGTTCGACGGGCCGCGATCGGGCACCGACACCGCGCGTTCGAGCCGACCGCCGACCCCGCGCGTCCACACCTCGGCGACGCTCAACGACATGGTCTTCTTCAGCGACTCGGCCAGTTGCAACAACAGCTCGTCGAGCGGGAGCGCGCGCGTGAGCCGGCTTCCGAACGTGCGCAGCACCTCGTCGGGCGCGTGCCGCTCGCCGTACACGCGACGCGTCGCCCAGTCGTTGAGTCGCTCGCGCACCGGGATCCAGAGCAGCGCCGCGACCGCGGCCGCGAGCATCGAGAGCCCGAGGAGGGTCTTCTCGTCGCCCGTCGGCGACCGGCCGAGTCCGAGCACGATGAGCAGATACGACGCCGCCACCATCGCGGCGAGCCCCGCCATGGTGATGGTGTGCACCAGGAGTCGGTCGATGCGCACCGCGATGCGTTCCGACGCGCCGAGCGCCAGCGACAACGGCACGAGCACCGTCGTGCTCACCACCACCGCCCGGATCGGTTCGGGCCAGGAGACCAGCTCGTGCAGCACCCACGCGGTCACGGAGATCGCGGTCGCGACCACGACCGCCCACGCCGGCCACTGGAGCCGGGCGCGTTCGTGCACGCTTCCCGCCGCACGGCAGCGCGCCACGTAGCCGACCAGGCCCACGACCACGTCGGCGGACGCGACGACCACGACCGGCCACAGCGCGACGTGCGGACGGTCGTTGAGCAGGTAGGCCGCGACCACGGCGCTCGCGGCATACCCCGCGGTGCACCAGAGCCTGCGGGCACGCGAGCCCAGCGAGCCGTCGGGGAGGCCGAGGACCAGATGGAGTGCCACCGCCGGGAGGAGCGCGATGGAGACACCACGGAGCCCCGCGCCGAAGTCGCGCACGGTGTCGGTGGCGACGCTGCGCCCGGCCAGCGCGGCACCGAGGATCACCAGCGCGCCGATCGTCGCCGCCAGCGCCATGATCTCGGCCAGCGCCTCACGCGGTCGGTGGACGGCGACGAAGACCGCGGCGAGCGCCCACGACGCCACCAGCACCGCGCTCAGGACCCGTCCGGGGCCGAGCGGCACGCGGTCACCGACGAGCGCGGCGATCACCCCGATCGAGAGTGCGATGACCGCGAGCACGACCGACGCGGTGGCGCGCGACGTCCACGGCGGGCGCTCGCGCACGTCGTCGCGGATGCTCGCGAGCTCCAGGGGTTTCACGTCGTCGAGGCTGGTGACCACGTCACTCCGATCGTAGGACGACTGCAGGGCGCGTGCGCGCTGCCGACGTCCGGGTAGTGCGGCGATGAGGTTGACCGCGACGAGCACCGCGGGGATCAGCAGCACGACGCCGAGCACCGGCCAGGTGGGATCGGGCGAGATCCCGAGCTCATCGGCGACGACGCGCCAGGCGATCCGCCCGACCACGAGGCCGAGCGGGATGCCGACGATCAGGCCGATCACCGCGACCGTCGTGGCGTGCCACGCGACCGTGGCCCGGAGCTGCCGCCGGGCGAAGCCGAGCGTCTTGAGCACCGCGAGCTCGCGACGGCGCCGCCGCGCCGCGGTCACCAGCGCGAAGCCGACCGCGATCAGCGCGACGACCGCGACGAACACCGCGAGCGCGATCGGGAGGCCGTCGATCTGCTGGACGCGTTCGATCTCGGCCGGCAACGTGGGTCCGTACGCCGGGCTGTCGCTGCGGGCCACCGACGCGAGCTCGCGCCGCGTCACCTGTTCGTCGACACCGGGCGCCAGCCGCACCATGAGCGTCCACGAGCCCGAGTTCGATTCGTCGTCGAGCTGCTTCAGCCCGCCGCCGGTGAACGCGGCGCCGTCGGCGAGCGGCTGCGGATCGCTCAAGCTCGGCAACGCCACGGTGCCGACCACCCGGTACCGATGACGACCGCCCGAGCCCTCGATCGGCACGGTGTCACCAACGTTCGCGTCGATCGCGGTGAGGGTCTCCGCGCCGAGCGCCACCTCGTCGTCGCGCGCGGGCGCGGCCGTCGATGATCGCGGGCCCGATGTGCCCCCTCAGATCGGTGAAGCCCCAACCCGGCGCCGGGTGCCCGCCGACCTGCACCTCGGCGCTGCAGATCGAGACCACGGCGGACACGGAGGCCAGTTCGGTGAGTCGGGTGTCGACCGGAGAGCACGCGACGGACTCCTGCGTCGCCTCGGTGTCGGAAGCGACGAGGTCCCACGTCCAGCCGTAGGCCTTGGGGCTGTCGATCACGTGGTCGAGGCTGGCGCCGAACACGAGCACCGCGACCACCACGAGCACGCCGAAGGTGGCGCCCACCAACGACGATCGCACGGGATGTGGTCGGCGACCGTGGCCGCGATCGAGCGCGAACTGCATGCCGATGCGCGCGGTCGGTGCGATCCGCAGGTCGGCGACCGCCCGCGCCGCCGCGGTGGGGCCACGGGCCGCGCTCGCCTGCCGCGCCGCGCGTGCCGTGCGCATGCCGTCGACCAGCCCCATCGCGAGCACCACGACCACGAGCACCACGAACCCTGCTGCGAGCACGAGCCCGTCGACGTGGATCCCGGTCTGCGGCTCGGCCTTCCGGGCGATGCCGATCGGGAACAGCGGCGACGCGAGGATCGCGCCGACCACCGCGAGGAGCGCGCCGCCGATCGCGACCGGGACGCCGACCGAGCCGGCCGCCGCCGCACGGTGCCGCGGCCCCAGCCCCAACGCCCACAGCGTGAGCTGGTCGACGTCGGCGAGCGAGATCTCTCGCGAGAGCGCGATACCGATGCCGACGAGCGCGGCCAAGGCGGCGACCGCGGCGGCGACCAGGAGCGCGATGACGGTCACGTCGATCGCGTGCTGCGCGGTCGCGCCCTCGACCGCCACGGTAGCAACGTTGAACGCTTCCTGCTTCCCGAAGAGGCTGCGCGCCGCGGCCGAGACCCGGGGAATGTCGTCGGCGCCGTGCTCGGTCCTCACGCGGAGGATGGAACCGGCGAAGCTCCCGATCGTGTCGCGGGTCTGCTCGTAGAACGCGGTCGTGGGCACGAGCACGCCGCCCATCACGGCCCGCCCTCCGAGGTCGAGCGGTCGGCGCACGATGCCGACGACGTGGAACCTGACCTTCGGGCCCAGGGGCGGCCGGTCCTCGCCCTGCGTGAGGGCCTCGATGTCGTCCGGCGAGTACGTCCGGAACGTGAGGGTGTCGCCCACGCCCTTGTGCATCTGCTCGGCGAGCGATTCACCGATGGTGATCTCGTCGGGATCGTCGAGGTTCGCGCGCCGTCCCTCGATCACCCGGGGGCGGTCGACCGTCCGCCCGAACTGGTCGTCGACCTGCGCGCCGGTCGCGAGGAACTGGCCGTCGTCGACGACCATGGTGAGCTGCCGCAGCCGCCCGACCGCGGCGACGCCCGGGGTGCGCTCGAAGTCCCGGAGCTCGGCCGGTGTGGCGTTGCCTGCGGTGATCTCGAGATTGGCGGAGCGGCTCGCGGCTTCGAACCGGGCGACCGCGCTGTCGGTGCGCCGCGCGCCGGCGACGAGCGTGAGTACCACCGCGCCGGCGAAGCCCACGAGCACGGTGAGCACGACGATGCTGCGCCACCGGCGCTGCATCTCCGACCACCCGAGCATCCGGACCGCGCCCACTCCAGGCTCCCGCTTCCCTCCCTCGGCCGGTTGGTCTAGAAGGCGGTCGAAGCTGCCGACGCGGCCGCTTCCTCGGCTTCGGTCTCGATGCGGCCGTCGCGGATCCGCACGATGCGGTCGGCGGCGGCGGCGACGTCGTCGTCGTGGGTGACCATGAGGATGGTCTGCCCGCCGGCGTGCAGGCGCCGGAAGAGCTCCAGCACCTCGTGCCCGCCCTCGGAGTCGAGCGCGCCGGTGGGTTCGTCGGCGAGCAGGAGCGTCGGTTCGTTGGCCAGCGCCCGGGCGATCGCCAGGCGTTGCCGCTGCCCGCCCGAGAGCACACCGGGTGCGTCCTTCGCCTTGTCGGCCAGGCCGAGGAGGTCGAGCAGATCGCGCGCCCGTGTCTCGGCGCGCTTGCGCGGTGCGCCGGCGATGACCGCCGGGAGCGTCACGTTCTCCAGCACGCTCATGCCCTCCAGCAGGTTGAAGAACTGGAAGACGATCCCGATGTGACGCCGGCGCATGATCGCGAGGTCGTCCTCGGTCTTGCCGACGAGCGCCTCGCCCGCGAGCGCGACGTCACCGTCGGTCGGGGTGTCGAGCCCGGCGACGATGTTCAGGAGCGTGGACTTGCCGCATCCCGACGGCCCCATGACCGCGACGAACTCGCCCGGCGTCATGCTGAAGTCGACGCCACGCAGCGCGCGCACCGGCGCGCCTTCCGACTCGAACGTCTTGCGCAGCCCGTGCGTCTCCACCACGAACGCACCCGTGAAATCACTCATGTCTCCCGCTCTCGGCGCCTCTGGCGCCGGGCCGCTCAGGCCCCGTTCGCTGTTCGGCGGGATACCCGCCTCTCGACGCTCACTCATGTGCGAATCCCCGTTCCATGTTGTCGAACACATCGATGCGGTAGGCCCGCACCGGCGTGTTCCGCCCTTTCACCGTCGTCTCGTCGAGTGGCACGACGTCGAACTCCGAGTGCACCGCCGCGTACGTGCTCTCGTTGATCACGATCCGGCCCGACGGTCGCGGCGAGATCCTGCAGGCGCTGCGCCAGGTTCACCGTGTCGCCCACCAGGGTGTACTCGACCCGCTCCTCGGAGCCGAGCAACGCGGCCGCGACCTCACCGGTCGACACGCCGATGCCCAGGCCGAACGGCGCCTTGCTCTGCGCCAACCAGCGTTCGTTCAGCGCCCGCTGCCGCTCGAGCATGGCGCGCGCCGCGCACACCGCGCTGGTCGGCGTGGTCGTCGAGTGGCACCGGCGCACCGAAGCACGCCATCACCGCGTCGCCGACGAACTGCATCACGGTGCCGGCCTCGTCGAGGATGGCGCGGTTCATCTCGGCCCGGTGCTCGCTGAGCTGCGCGGCGAGCTGGGTGGCGTCGCTGCGTTCCGCGATCCCCGAGTAGCCGCGGATGTCGCCCATCAACACGGTGACCACGAGCTCCTCGGTCTCGCCGATCGCACGACCCTCGTTGCGCACCTTCTCGGCCAGCCCGCCCGGGAGCAGACGACTCAACCGCTCCCCCTGCTCCTCGCGGTCGACGATCGCGGTGTGCAGCATGCGGAGGCGCTTCAGCGCGCCCGTGGTGCCGGTGCTCGCGCCTTCGGACAACTTCAGGAAGAGCTCCTCGACCGAATCGGCCACCGCCGCCGCAGTGGTGCCGCGCGCGCTGGCGATCGCCTTGATCGGGCGGCCCTCGGCGACCTCGTGGAGCAACTGCTCGTCGGCCGCGGTGAGGCCGGCGTCGTCGGTCACCGGCTGCACCAGCGCCTCGACGATCTTGGGATCGAGCACCGAGCCGCCGGTGGCGACCTCGCGGACGGCGCGGGCGAGCTGGTTGCCCTCACCGACCCGGTCCTTGAGGAGGTAGGCGTAGCCGGCCGCGCCGTCGCCGAGGAGCGCGATGGCGTAGTCGGGGTCGTCGTACTGCGACAGGACCACCACCCCGGTGCCCGGATGACGCTTCCGCAGCTCCTTCGCCGCGTCGATCCCTTCGCGCTGGAAGCTCGGGGGCATGCGGATGTCGGTCACGAGCACCTGGGGCGCCGCCGCCTCTGCACCCGCGATGAGGCTGTCGTAGTCGTCGGCGGTGCCGACCACGTCGAGGTCGGCCTCGAGCGCCAACAACGCTCGCACCCCCTCGCGGACGATCACGTTGTCGTCGGCGAGGAACACCGTGATGCGGCCGTCGCCCATGAGTCTCCATTCCACGCGATCGAGCGTCTCCGGACAAGGTGGTCTGACCACCCGGATCCGGGGGTGCAGGCCCCCTCCCGTCCGGTCGGCCTACCCCCTCGTCCGCGCAGCGGTCGTGGCGTACTCTCCCACGCGAGGCCGTACGAGGAGGAGGCGGACATGCGCGTCGAGTCGTCGGTGACCACGGTGTCGTGGATCCCTTCGGAAGCGGTCACGGGACCGGTGTTGAAGGGCACGTTCGAGACGGGGTTCACGAGCTACGACGATCCCCCGCCCGATGCCATCGACGACCTGGAGGCCTGGCGCGCCGCCGGGAAGTTCCGCTTCGCCAACCACCTGGCGGCCTGGGTCGAGATCGACCACGGCCGGATCGTCGACGCCGGTTACTCCGGCGGTGGCCTCATGAGCTCGACGACGGTCCACCTGGCCAAGTTCCGGGGCACCTTCGAACCGGTCGCCCTCCCCGACCTCCAGCACGATCCCGAACGATCCGACACCGAGGTGCGGTTCGTGCAGACCACGGGGGGTCGGACGGGCCTGCCAGCACCCCGCCGGGTGAAGCACCCGCCGTTCCTGCAGTTCCGTGCGCCGACGGTGTGGACCACCGTCGCACTCACCATCCGCGCCGACGGCACGGCCAGCTTCGAGGTGCTCGGGGCCAGCAAGTTCCCCCGGCACTGGGTCTACGACGCCGACGGCAACATCGCGGCCAAGGTCGGACTCGCCAACTTCAAGGACTGGTACCGGGACGCGTTCGGGAAGCACACGCCCTGGGGCGATCAGGACTCGGAAGCCCTCGTCACCGCGGTCGAGACCGCGCTCGAGCGCCAGCTGTCGGTCAGGATCATGTCGGGCGGCGAGCGACCCGAGATCCGCACCGTGAAGCAGGGGAAGTACCTCGTGCGGCAGGGCGATCCGGGCGACGCGATCTTCCTGCTCCTCGACGGCGTGCTGTCGGTCTCGATCGACGGCGAACCGGTCGCCGAGGTGGGGCCGGGAGTCGTCCTCGGTGAACGCGCCGTCCTCGAGGGCGGGGTGCGCACCGCGAGCCTGCAGGCGTCGACCGACGTGCGGATCGCGGTGGCGCCCGCCGACCGGATCGACCGCGAGGCGTTGTTGGCCCTCCGAGAACACCACCGGGCCGACAACCGATAGGAGATGAAGTGGCGCCGTGCCCGGAGGGCAGGAGGGCGGGACGGCGGAACGGAATCGACCCGTCGAGTAGGTAACGTCGCCGGGTGCGCATCGCCACCTGGAACGTCAACTCGCTGAAGGCCCGGCAGGAACGCGTCGAGGAATGGCTCGCGTACGCCAAGCCCGACGTGCTGTGCCTGCAGGAGACCAAGCTCTCGGACAAGGCGTTCCCCCACCTGAGCTTCCAGGCCCTCGGCTACGACTCGGTGCACCACGGGCAGGGCCAGTGGAACGGCGTCGCCATCCTCTCGCGCGTCGGCATCAGCGACGTCACCAACGGCTTCGACGACGACCACGTCGATCCCTACGAGGGTGATGCCCGCGTGATCGCGGCGACGTGCGACGGCGTGCGCGTCGTCAGTGTGTACGTGCCCAACGGGCGCGAGGTCGGCACCGAGTTCTACGACCGCAAGCTCGTCTGGTTCCAGGCGCTGCACGACTGGCTCGCCGCCACGAGCTCGCCCGGCGACGACCTCGCGGTGCTCGGCGACTTCAACGTCGCGCCCGAGGATCGCGACGTCTGGTCGCCCAAGGCGTTCGTCGGCGCCACCCACGTCACCGAACCCGAGCGCGCCGCGGTCCGGCGCCTGTGTGAGTGGGGCATGGTCGACGTGTTCCGCCGGCAGTACCCCGACGCCGACGGGCTCTACAGCTACTGGGACTACCGCCGCGGCGACTTCCACGAGCACCGCGGCATGCGCATCGACCTCGTGCTGGCGACCGAGCCGCTCGCGGCCCGCACCCGGTGGTCCGTGGTCGACCGCAACGCCAGGAAGGGCAAGCAACCGTCGGACCACGCACCGGTGATCGCCGACTTCGCGGACAGGGGATGACCGATGACTGATCCGCACGCCCAGGGCAAGACGCGCGCGTGGTTGTGGGTGCTCGGTGGTCTCGTGGTCGTGCTCGCCATCGCGCTCGCGGTCGTGCTCGTCACCCGCGACGACAACACCGACGAAGCGGCGACGACCACCACCACGTCGACCACGGTGACCACCACCTCGACGACCACGACGACCACGACCACGACGACCACCACCGTGCCTCCGACCACGACGACGGTCGCGCTGCCGATCGTCACCGACGACCCGCAGACCTACGCCGAGTACCTGTACGCGGCGTGGCAGAACAACGACACGACCGTCGCGGCCAACGTCGCCAGCGCCGAGGCGGTCACGCAGATGTTCGCGCAGGCGTTCCCGGCGAAGGGCCCGTACACCTTCGCCAACTGCGGGCCGGCGGCCGGGTCGCTCTACTGCACGTGGAACGGGCAGAACGGCGCCACCATCCAGATGACGGTCCGCACCCTCACCGGAGGTCTGCCCGTCCAGGTGCAGATGGTCCAGTTCTCTCCCTGACAGCTTGATCCGGGCTGAATTTCGCCGGTTTCCTTTCGGGCGCGTCGGGCGTACGCTCCGGGAAGACCGACCCTCTGGCCCTCGGGGAGTGTCCATGCGCCGTTACGTCGTCGTCGGCAACCAGACGCTGCAGAGCGCCCGCCTGATACGCGAGTTGCGGGCCCGCCAAGCCGACGGTCCGTGCTCGTTCCACCTGCTCGTCCCCGCCGCCAATCCGCACGTCCACGCGTTCTGGACCGAAGGCGAGGCCCACGCCGTCGCGCACCAACGCCTCGACGACGCGATCACCACCCTCGCCGGCGAGGGCATCCCCGCCACGGGCAGTGTGGGCGACGCCAACCCGGTCGACGCGGTCAGCGACCTCCTGCTCCGCGCCGAGTTCGACGCGGTGATCATGTCCACCCTCCCGCCCGGCCTCTCGCGCTGGATCCACCAGGACCTCCCGCGCCGCCTCGAACGACGGATCGCGTTGCCCGTCACGCACGTGATCACGCCGTTCGGTGATATGCGGCCCGAAGGGAGGAAGCAGCTCCAGGACGCGGTCCGGTGATCCGGATCGCCGACATCCTGGAGCGGAAGGGCGACCAGGTGTTGACGGTCACCGCCGACACCCCCGTGGCCCGGGTCGCCGAGCGCATGCGCCTCGCACGCGTGGGCGCGTTCGTGGTGTCACGCGATGGCGTACACGTCGAGGGGCTCGTCACCGAACGCGACGTCGTCTACGGGCTCAGCACGCAGGGGGTCGCGGTCGTCGACGCGCCGGTGAGCACGGTGATGACCCACCCGGTGCTCACGTGCGAACCGCACGAC
The DNA here is from genome assembly GCA_963725775.1 of uncultured Actinomycetes bacterium. Lineage (GTDB taxonomy): Bacteria > Actinomycetota > Acidimicrobiia > IMCC26256 > DASPTH01 > DASUAS01. The sequence continues at coordinate 1,627,704 of CAVRZT010000001.1, read as the reverse complement.
CCGGTCGAGCGCGTGCTCGAACAGCTGACCCGGTTGCGCCTCCGGCACCTTCCCGTCGTCGAACGCGACCGCCTCTGCGGGGTGGTCAGCATCGGCGATCTGGTCAAGACCTTCCTCGAGGACGACGTGTACACCGCGCGACGCTGAGGAGGCAGCATGGCCACCGTCACCCCAGTCCCCATTGCGATCGGGCTGCTCGGTGCGGTCGTCGCGTTCGGCGCGTTGGTGTGGTGGTTGATCGTCGATTCGAGACGACCGGTGCACTTCCCCGCGCCGGTGGCGTACGGCGCCCCGCGCCACCTCTCGCACACGCGCGTCGCGGTGATCGGCATGCTCTTCGTGGTGTGGTCGATCTGGTCGACGGCCCGCCCGGTCAGTGGGTGGCGCTGAGCGCGAACACACCCGCCAGACGCTCGTAGGACGCGACCCGCTCGTCGTGCGCGTGCACCATCGTGGTCACCATCAGTTCGTCGACGCCCGTGCGCTCGACCAGGGCCTCGAGGTGCGCACGCACCGTCTCGGCGCCGCCGATCACGTGCGATGCCGTCCACGCGTCGACCTGCTGACGTTCGAACGGCGTGAAGCGGTACTCGGCCGCCTCCTCGGGTGTCGGGTACACGTCGGGACGTCCCTGCCGCAACCGCAGGAACGCCAGCGCGCCGGGCGCGGCCAGCCAGCGGGCGTGCTCGTCGGACTCGCCGCACACGACCGACACCCCGAGCATCGTGTACGGGTCGTCGAGCTGCGGCGACGGCCGGAAGCTGCCGCGGTAGGCGGCGAGCGCGTCGTCGAGCATGGCCGGGGCGAAGTGGTACGCGAACGAGTACGGCATCCCGAGCACGGCCGCGGCGTGCGCGCCGTAGGTGCTCGATCCGAGCATCCACACCGCGGGGCGATAGCCGAGTGCGGGCACCGCCGTGATGTGCTCGTACGGGTGACCCTCGGGGAGCGAGCCGTCGAAGTAGCCGAGCAGCTCGGTGAGCTGTTCGGGAAAGTCGTCGGCGCCGAGCATGCCCGGGCCGCGGCGGAGCGCGGCCGCGGTGACGGGATCGGTGCCCGGCGCCCGGCCGATCCCGAGGTCGATGCGACCCGGATGCAGCGCCTCGAGCATGCCGAACTGCTCGGCCACCGTCAGCGCGGAGTGGTTCGGGAGCATGAGCCCACCGGATCCGAGGCGGATGGTGTCGGTGACCGACGCAAGGTGGGCGAGCAGCACCGGAGGCGACGAGCTGGCGATCCCCGGCATGTTGTGGTGCTCCGCCACCCAGTGGCGCCGGTATCCGAGGCGCTCGACCCGTTGCACGAGGTCGATCGAATTGCGCAGCGCCTGGGCGGGTGACGATCCGCGCCCGACGGGGGCGAGATCGAGGACGGACAGGGGAACGTTCGGGTCAGCCATCCTGGGCTGCAACCGCCGCGAAGCGGTATCCGTTCCCGTCGACGACGAGATGACCCGAACACGGCGGCGCGAAGTGCGTACCGATCACGAGCACGTCGGTGCCCGCGTGCTCGTCGAGCAGCCGGCGCCGAGTCGCTTCCGACTGCGCCCGGTCGGTGTCGGGATCGGCGAACCAGTGCGGCTCCGCGAACTGGACGGGATGGTGGGCGAGGTCGCCGGTGACGAGGGCGTGCTGCCCGCCCGACTCGATGTGCACCGCGACGTGCCCCGGCGTGTGCCCGGGGGTGAGCTCGAGGCGAATCTCGTCGGTGACCCGGTGGTCGGGTGCGACGAGGTCAGCGAGGCCGGCGTCGACCACGGGCCGCACCGCGTCGTCGAGCGTCGACGCGTACCCGGTACCGCCCTCGGCCGACCAGTGCGCCCACTCGTCGCGGCAGAGCAGGTAGCGCGCGTTCGGGAACGTCGGCACCCATTCGCCGTCGACCAGCATCGTGTTCCAACCCACGTGGTCGAAGTGGAGGTGGGTGCAGATCACCGTGTCCACCTCTTCGCGCGGGAACCCGGCCGCGGCGAGGTCGACCAGGAACGGCGTCTGCAGGTTGAGCGCCTCCATACCGGGGATCTGACGGTCGTTGCCGATGCAGGTGTCGATGATCATCTTCCGGTCGCCGACGGTGACGCCGAACGCGTGGATCGAGAGCACGAGGTTGCCGTCGTCGTCGACGAAGTGCGGCCGCAACCACGACGAGTGGGACGCGACCACCTCGGCGGTCGCGCTGGGGAGCAGCCCTCCGGGCGGGATGTGCGCGACACTCTCGACGACGCGGGTGACGGTGACGTCGCCGATCGTCCACTGCAGGTTGTCAGCCACCTTGGTCCCCCCGGTCGTTGATGGTTCGCCCCTCGGCCAGCATGGTGACGAACTGCTCGATGCGGCGAGCGCGCGTCTCCGGCCGCTTGGCGTCGTGGATGCGGAACAAGACCGCGTAGCGGTTCTGGCTGTCAAGCCGCCCGAAGGCACGCCGGGCCTTGGCGTTGCGCCCCAGCGCCCGGGTCAGGTCGTCGGGCACGGCGATCGTCCGGCTGCCCGCGTAGGCGGCGTCCCACCGCCCGTCGGCCTTGGCCGCGTCGATCTCCCGCAACCCGGCGGCCCGCATGCGCCGCGCCGCCATCAGCGCCTCGGCCCGGTCACGGTTGATCTGCGACCACTTGCTCCGCGGCCGTCTCGGCGTGAAGCGCTGACGGAAGTAGACGTCGTCGTGCCGGTGGCGCAGACCGTCGATCCAGCCGTAGCAGAGCGCGACCTCGATCGCGTCGGTGATCCCGACGGTGACGACTCCGGTGTCCTTCTTGGCGATCTTCAACCAGACGCCCGGCGACGACGCGTGGTGCGTCACCAGCCACGAGGTCCACGCCTTCGCCGACGCGAATTCCTCCACCGGCAGATCCGGGACCTGTGCACCCATCGGTCCATCCTCGCACCCGGTACTGTGCCGCCGTGGGCGAGGGGGGACTCGAGGCATCCGAGGTCGGCAAGGAGATCGCGGAACACGCGAAGCACGCCGGGATGCACGGGGAGCCGCGCAGCCGCCACGACGTCATCGTCAGCGTCGTCGAAGCCAGCCTGCTCGCGATCGTCGCGCTGCTCGCCGCGTGGTCGGGGTATGCGTCGGCGAAGTGGAGCACCGAATCGCGTCTCACCGTCGCCGAGGCGTCGACGACACGGAACGAGGCGAGCACGGCGCACCTCGAGCGCGCTCGATGTACGGCTCGGCGACGCGCTGGTGTTCAACGCCTGGCTCGGCGCCGGCGCCACCGGGAACCAGGAGGCGATGGACATCGCGACGCGGCGGTTCCGGCCCGAGCTGAAGGTCGCGTTCGACGCCTGGCTGGCGACCGATCCCGACCACAACCCCGACGCGCCGCCGGGCCCCCAGGCGATGCCCGAGTACGAGCAGCCCGACGAGGTGAAGGCGAAGGCCCTGCACGCCAAGGCCGACCGGTTGGCGAACGAAGGATCGGACCAGGGCGGCAATGCGGACGACTACGTGCGCACGACCGTGTACCTGGCGACCGTGCTGTTCCTGATCGGCATCAGCAGCCACTTCCCGATCAAGTTGGCGCGTTACGGGCTCATCGTGGTCGGCGTGGCGATCCTCCTCTTCGCGATCGTGCAGCTGCTGTCGTTCCCGCGTCCGGTCTGAGGTCCTTCGTCGACAGGTCGACCCGCGGCAAGCGAGTCAGCCGGTGAAGCGCGGTGACGCGACAGTCACCGCCGTCGCCGGAGCCGAGGAGCTGCCACCCGACGAGTCCGGGATGGTCGGGGGCGGACAGCCGCTCGTCACCGCGGTCATCAGCACCTCGCCGTTGCCATCGGAGTCCTGCACCGCGCTGCCTCCGCCGACGTCGACCACGCTGCCGTCGACGTAGGCGCCCGCACCGCCGCCTCCGCCACCCGCGCGGTCGTTGGCCCCGCCCCCTCCACCACCACCGGCCCAGGCGCCGGCACCGCCGCCGCCACCGGACCCGGCATTCGTGGGTCCACCAGCACCACCGACGCCACCGCCGGGGATGCTGCCCGCGGTCCCGGCGGTCCCTTCACCCGTCGCGCCCCACCTGCACCCGGGCCACCCCCGCTGGTGATGGAGCTCCCCGCCCCGCCGCCCTGACCCTCGCCCTGCTGGCTGACGCTCGGGGATCCGGCAGCGCCATCCCGGTCGACGCCACCGCCGCCATTCCCGCCCACGCCACCGTTCTGCCCCGAGCCCGCGCCGCCGGCTCCGCCGCCCCCACCGGCGGCGAGCACGAGGAGCCCGTTGCGCCGCACGGTCGTCGGCCCACCTCCGCCACCGCCAGGCGAGCCCACGGTTCCTCCGTCGCCACCACCCGGGAACCCGCCACCGCCGAACCCGCCCTCGCCGCCCTCGCCGCCGCTCGCGCCGGCGCCGGCCGCGGCGATCGTCATCACGTCGCCGGGTGTCACCGGCACCGTTCCCGCGATGGTGCCACCGGTCCCGCCGTCGATCACGCCGGCGTCGCCCACCCCTTCGGCCGCGCCGCCGTTCCCCCCGGCCAACTCGAAGGTCAGGGCGCAGACGCCGTCGGGCACCGTGACGTCGACCGTCGCACCGGTGAACGAGAAGGTCCGGTCAGCAGCACCGGCGACCGGCGCGAGGACCCACGTGGCGATGGTCATCGACCCGACCAGCGAGACGCACCCGGTCACCGCGCCCCAGCGACGTGCATTCATGTGGCCCCCCACCTCGTCGAACCTGCGCTCCATCCTTGCACCCGTTAGGGTGCCGCGATGTCGTGTCCGCGTCCCGCCTGACGTGCTCCGGCTCCGCGCACCCGACGCCGAGCACGTCTCGCACTTCCTCGCCCGCCAACGGACGGCGCCGCTGACCTACCCGGAGGAGGGCGCGACGCTCGGCGACTCACTGCCCGACGGGTATCACCACGACCACTCGTCGGTCGTGGTCGGCGCCGGCGACGACGCCTGGGCCAAGGCGAAGCAGGGCATCGACCGCTGGGAGGCTGCGACCGCGGCGGGCATCACGATCGAGCCGGGCGACGCACCCATCGCCGTCGGCGCGACCGTGGGCATCATCACCCGCGTCGGGCCGGTCCACGTGCTCGCCGCCTGTCGCATCGTCGCGGTGGTCGACGAACCGGACCGCTACGGGTTCGCGTACGGCACGCTGCCCGCACACCCCGAGGAGGGCGAGGAGCGGTTCCTGGTCACGCGCGGCCGACGACGGCACCGTGCGGTTCGAGATCACCGTCGTTCTCCCGTCCCCACGACCTGCTGACCCGCCTCGGCGGGCCGTTCGCCCGCCGGTGCAACAGCACACCAGCCGCCGCTACCTCGAAGGCATGCGCACGTTCGTCAGCAGCTGATCAGAAAACCACCGAACATGTGTCAGTTCGGTGTCGTATGGACCCCCGAACGACACATGGTCGCTCGGGAAGGAACGTCAGCGCGCCTTGAGCGCCTCGATGAGCTTCGGGACGACCTTGTGCACGTCGCCCACGACGCCGAGGTCGGCGATGCCGAAGATCGGCGCCTCGCCGTCCTTGTTGACGCAGATGATGTTGTCGGAGCCCTTCATGCCCACCATGTGCTGGGTGGCACCGGAGATGCCGAGCGCGATGTAGAGCTTCGGCTTCACGACCTTGCCGGTCTGGCCCACCTGCTTCGAGTACGGCACCCAGCCGGCGTCGACGATCGCACGCGACGCACCCGACGCGCCGTTGAGCAGCTTGGCCAGCTCGTCGACGAGCGGATCGTAGGCCTCGGCGCTGCCGATGCCCGCGCCCACCGGACACCACGACCGTGGCCTCCTCGAGCTTCGGGCCCTCGCGCTCCTCGACGTGGCGCTCGAGCACCTTGGCCTCACCGGCGCGCCCGGCGTCGGGCGTCGCCACCGCGACGACCTCGGCCGCGCCGCCGCCGCTCGGCTCCGCCGCGAACGACTTCGGGCCGGATGGCGGCCGAGGAACGGGCCGTCGCCCTCGAACTCGGTGTCGACCAGCGTGACGCCGCCGAAGATCGCCGATGCCGACGATCGAGCTTGTCGCCGTCGGCCTTGAGGTCGGTGCCGTTGGTGAGCGCGGGACGGTCGAGCTTCACCGACAGACGGCCGACCGCGTCGCGGCCGTCGTAGCTCTGGGCGAAGAGGATCGCGGTCGGGCGAGTGCTCGCCGACGAGCGTCGGCGAGCGCCGCGGCGCCGATGACCCCGGGCAGCGCGTCGCCCGGGTCGACCGCGAACACCTTGGTCGCGCCGTGCTCACCGAGACCGGCCGCGAGCGCGTCGGCGTTGGCGCCGACGTAGCACCGCTTCGACCGTGTCGGCGAGCTCGCGGGCCTTGGTGAGGATCTCGAGCGTCGTCGTCGTCGGCTTGTCGCCGTCGGCCTCGGCGAAGACCCAGATCTTGGAAACTGGCATCAGTCGGCTCCTGCTTCCTACTTCACGGTCGACTCCGCTGCGCCGTCCCGCTCTCCGAGCACGGCTCCGCTTCGTCTCCTAAACGACTTTGAGCTGCTCGAGGTACTGGACGATGCGTTCGAACGCCTCGCCGTCGTCCTCGATCTTCTCGCCGGCCTCGCGCTCGGGCGCGGCGCCGACCGACACGATCTTCTGCCGGGCGCCCGCCCAGCCGACCTGGTCGGCGCTCAGGCCGAGGTCGGTGATGGTCACCTGGTCGACCGGCTTGTTCTTCGCCGCCATGATCCCCTTGAACGACGGGTACCGCGGCTCGACCACACCGGCGGTCACGCTGACGACCGCGGGCAGGTTGGCCTCGACCTCGTCGTAGCCCGCCTCGGTCTGGCGCTGGATGCTGACCTTGCCGTCGCCGACCTCGACGTGCTTGGCGAACGTCAGCGACGGCCAGCCGAGCAGCTCGGCGACCTGGGCGGGAATCGTGCCGGTGTAGCCGTCGGTCGACTCGGTGGCGGTGAGCACCAGGTCGATGTCGCCGGCGCGCTCGATCGCCTTGGCGAGCACCTTGGCCGTCGACAGCGAGTCGGAGCCGGCGAGCGCGTCGTCGGACACGAGCACCGCGCGTGGCCGCACCCATCGCGAGGGCCGTGCGCAGGCCCGAGACCTCGCCGTTGGGCGCCATCGACACCAGGACGACGTCGCCGCCGCCCGCCTTGTCGGCCAGCTGCAGCGCCATCTCGACGCCGTAGGCGTCGGAGTCGTCGAGGATGAGCTTGCCCGGACCGCTCGAGCGTGTGGTCGGCCTCGAGCTTGCCCGGCACCGCCGGGTCCGGGATCTGCTTCACGCAGACTGCGATGTTCATTCGGTCTGCTCCGGGTTCCGGGCGCGCCGACGAACCGGTCGCGCCGCCTGATGACCTGATTCTTGCCGCGATCGGGACGCCAGTGCGAAACGTGGGTACCGTCGAGGCCCGGTGGACGTACTCATCGTGGGTGCGGGACCGGCCGGGGTCGCCGCCGGCATCGAGGCCCGCCGCCTCGGCCTCGAGTGCCCTCGTCGTCGACAAGGCCGGTTTCCCCCGCGACAAGACCTGCGGCGACGGCCTCACCACCGGCGCGCTGCGCCTGCTCGACGACCTCGGGCTCGACGTCCGCACGCTGCCGTCGTACGCGCCGGTCACCGAGACCGTGCTCGTCTCGCCGACCGGGCGCGAGGTCGTGGTGCCCCTGCCCGGCGACGGCGCGTACGCCGGGGTGGTGCCGCGGGTCGAGCTCGACGCCGCGCTCGTCGACCTCGCCCGCGCGCAGGGCGTCGAGGTCCGCGAGCACGCGGCGCTCACCGCACTCGCCGACGACGGCACGCGACTACGACGCGACACTCGCCGACGGCACCATCGTCCGGGCGCAGTGGATCGTCGCGGCCGACGGCCACTACTCCCCCACCCGCAAGCTGCTGCGACGGCGCCGACGACGACCGCGCCGACCTCGGCACGTGGCACGCGTTCCGCCAGTACTTCACCGGCGTCGACGACCGCCGGCTGTGGGTGCTGTTCGAGGAGGACTTCCTCCCCGGGTACGCGTGGGTGTTCCCCGTCGGCGACGGGCGCGCCAACGTCGGCTTCGGCGTGTTGCGCGACGGCACGCGACGGTGCGCCGACCGGCAAGGCGCTCGCCGCGCAGTGGCGCGACGCTCACCGATCGGCCGAGCGTGCGACGGGCCCTCGGTCCGCGACGCGCAGCCCGAAGGCCCGATGCGCGCCTGGCCGATCCCCGCCGCGTACGACCCGGCGCGACTGACGCACGGCCGCGCGCTGTTCGTCGGCGACGCCGCCGACGTCGTCGACCCGATGACCGGCGAAGGCATCGCGCAGGCGCTCGAGACCGGCGCGCTCGCGGTGCGGGCGATCGCCGCGTCACCGGACGACGCCGACGCGGTAACCCGGCGGTACCGCACCGACGTCGAGCCGCGCCCTCGGCCGCGACCTCCGGTTCGCGTCGCTGCTCCAGCACATCCTGCGGGTGCCGATCGGCGCACGCGCCGCGATCCGCGACCGCTGCACTCACCCCGTGGACCCGCCGCAACTTCGCCCGCTGGATGTTCGAGGACTATCCCCGCGCCCTCGTGTTCACGCCCGGCCGCTGGCGCCGGGGAATGCTGACCCGACCCGGGGCCTACCCCGACGCCTTGGTGTAGACGTCCTTCCCGAAGCACTTCAGGCCCTTCTCGCCGGCGAATCCGAGGTGCTGCAGACCGAACGTGTCCTCCAGGCTGCACAAGAGCGCGTAGTGGTTGTACGGCGTGTCATTCGTACCGCCGGGCTTGATGAACGGCGACACGAGCACTGCGCCGATGCGGCCCCCACCGGGCCCGGGCGGGATGACGCTTGCGTTCTCCACGTTCGGCGGCGTGGCCTTGGTGCAGCACGCGTCGCGTCCCCGTGGTCGCCGGACGGCTCCGCCTCGTCGAAGGTGACGACGAGCAGCCCGTCCTTCTTGAACGCAGGCGACGCGAGGATCTTCGGCACCCACTGCTCGAGCCACGCGTTCGCCGCTTCGAGCCCGCCGGGGCTCCCGTCGAAGCACGACTCGTCGTGGCCGTCGTTGCAGAGTCCGGGAGTGATGAACGAGAGGTTCGGCGTCGTCTTCAGCGACTTCAGGTCGGGCTCCAATGCGTCGAGGGCGACCACGTTCTTCTCGCACGTGGGCGCATCGATGATCGAGTGGAAGTACACGAACGGGTTGTGCCGGGTGGCGTAGGTGCCGGCCTCGGTCGCCTTCACGTCGGGATCCTTGGCCCCGAGCTCCGGGTGCTGACACGGCGTCGCCATGTCCTCCATGTAGCCCTTCCACGTGAGCTTCTTGGCAGTGAGCTGGTCGGCGATCGTCTTCACCGACGTCGGGTACACGCAACCGTCGCCCAGCGCCTGGCCGAGATCACCGGTGCCGGTGCTCACGAAGTCGTTGTACGTGAAGCAGTCGAGCTGGGTCTGCTTGCTCGGTCCCTGACCACTGATCTCGGCGATGTAGTTGTCGAGGCTCACGTGACCGATGGCGAAGTACTGGGTGAGCAGCTGGCCTTTGCTCGTGAGCGTCTGACTCAGAGAGGGCGCGGGCGAATCGGGCCCCCACGTCTCGTCGTAGCTCTTGTTCTCGAGGTTGATGATGAAGACGTGCTTGATCGCCGGTGGCTTCGCCTTGGCGGCCGCAGCCGAGGGTGCCATCGCCGCGAGCGTGGACGCGATCGAGCGCGATCACGACGAGGACAGCAGCGCGCGGCGAGCTTCATGTGGTTCGCCCCCCCGGTTCGATCTGGGCGCACGCTATCCGTTCCGGCGCCGCCGGAATGGGCAGCTCGGGACCTTCGGCCCTTTCTCCCATTGGTGCCGTCGGCGACCGCCCCGCCTCCCTACACTTTTTCCCATGGCCGTCACCGACCACTGGCTCAGCGCACCGCACTGGTCCACCGAGATCCCGCTCGACACACCCCACCCACGGGTCGAACGCGCTCGCCGAGCACGGCTACGTGGTGTTGCGCGACCTCGACCCGCCGATCCCGGAGTCGGAGTACCTCGGCCTCGAGTACATGGACTGGAAGAGCGGCGGCGACACCAACTTCGCGCCCGTCGCCACCGCCGACGGCGAGCTCGACTGCCGCGGGCTTCTGGAAGCCGGGCGAGGAACGTCCCGACAAGGGCGGGCGCCTCACCTCGAACGCGCCGCAGTGCCCGAGCATCGTGGCCGAGGTCGAATCGGTCGGCGCCGACTACGGGCGCGTGCGCGTGATCAAGCTCGAGCCGCAGCCGTACGACGACGCGCTCCGCCAGATCCACCGCGACGACAACAACCGGTTCAACCCCGACGCCGACGGCTGGGTCGTGCGCGCGTGGATCGAGCTCACCGACAACCCCGACAGCTTCATGATCCTCATGGAGCAGGGCGCCGACGGCCTGCCCGACCCGACGCACCGAGGTGCGCTTGCCACTGCACCGCGGCGCGCGGTTCGTCGTCGACACCCAGCGGCTCTGGCACGTCGTGTGCCACACCGGCACGGAGCCGCGGTACGCGCTGATCTCCAGCTTCGAGAGCGGCCCTGCGCTCGAAGCGTGGATCGACGCGAGACAGTTAACCCTCGCCCGCGACGGGTGAGCTGTGGTGCACGACCATGCGCCAGCCGTCGCCGTCGCGGGCGCGCACGAACACGTTGGTCGCGGTCGCCTTCGATCCCGACAGCTCGTCGCTGCCGGCCGACTGCAGGATGTTCTCGTCGAGCGTGACCCACGCGGTGTCGCCCGCCACGACGACCTGCTCGTCGGTGAGCACGAACTGGATGTAGCCGGTGTTCCGGAAGATCGCGTCCCACGAGCCGGCGACCTTCGCCCACCCCCGCAGCATGGGCCAGCCGGGATGGGTCACCGACACCCGGTCGGAGTGCTCCCACAAGTCGGCCATGGCGTCGAGATCGCACGCCTCGAGCGCGGCGTAGAACGCCGAGTTCACCTCGCGGACGGCCTCGGCGGCATCAGACACGTCAGCCGGCGGCCTTGAGGTCGGCGATCAACCGGGTCCAGACCGCGGGATCGGACGCGTAGGGGGTGTCGAAGCTCACCCGGTCGAGCACGTCGCCGTAGCGGGCGACGATCCCCGCGGCGAGGTCCTCGGGCGGCGCCACCACCGCGAACGTCTCCAGCATCTCGTCGGTGATCAGCTCGCCCATGGCCACCCACTCGCCACGCCGGGACAACTGGTTGAGCTCGAGCCCGACCTCTTCCCAGCCGTGCAGCCGCAGCACCCCGTGGTACCCGGGCGTCGATCCGTAGAACGCGATCTGTTCGCGCGTCCCCTTGCGCGCCGCGGCCCACTCCTCGTCGGTGTTCCCGGTCACGAGGAACACGGGCAGCGCGAGGGTGAAGTCGGCGCGGGTCTTCCCGGCGGCGGCGAACCCGCGCTCGATGGCCCCGGCAGCGTGACCTCGCGCACGTAGCGCTCGGTGGTGAACGGGTGGAGGATCATGCCGTCGGCGACCTCGCCCGCGACCTCGGTCATCTTCTCGCCGACCGCCGCGAGCATCACCGGGGGCGGACCGTACGGGTTCGGGCCCGGGCTGAAGAACGGCGTCATGAGCGTGTGCGTGTAGAACTCGCCCCGGAAGTCGAGCTTCTCGCCGGTGTTCCACGCCGCCCAGATGGCGCGCATCGCCAGGATGAATTCGCGCATGCGGGGCGCGGGGTGCGACCACGGCATCGAGAAACGCCGCTCGATGTGCGGCTTGATCTGGCTGCCGATGCCGAGCGAGAAGCGGCCCTTCGCCGCGAGTTGCACGTCGTTGGCGATCATCGCCAACGTCATCGGCGTGCGCGCGAACGCGATGGCCACGCCGGTCGCGACCTCCAGCCGCTCCGTCGCCTGCGCCGCGAGCACCAGCGGGAAGAAGGGGTCGTGGCCCATCTCGGCGGTCGTCCCGCCGTCGTACCCGTCGGCTTCGAGCTTGCGGGCCTGGTCACCGATGGCGTCGAAGCCGCCCCCGAGGATCCCGTCTACCTTCACGTCGCGCTCCCTTCGCCGCTGCGCCCGGACGCTATCCGCTTCCCTGTCACACCCCCGAAGTACCCTCCGATCCATGAGCTTCGCGCCCCCCTGGTCGCTGTCGCCGAGCTCCTGCTCGTCGTTCAAGGAGTGCCCGCTCGCGTTCCGTTTCTCGTACCTCGAGCGCCTCCCGGAGCCCCCCGCACCGTGGACCACCAAGGGCACGCTCGTGCACCGGGCCCTCGAGCTCCTCCTCGACCGCCCGGCCGACGAACGCTCGGTCGACGCCGCGCTCGCCGACCTCGCCGCGGCACGCGTCGAGCTCGCCCCCCACCCCGACTTCGCCGACCTCGTGCTCACCGAGGAGGAATGGGCAAACTTCGACACCGACGCCGAATCGCTGGTCCGCAAGTACTTCGAGCTCGAGGATCCCCGCACGATCCGCCCCATCGGCCTCGAGCTGAAGCTCGAAGCCGACCTCGGCCGCACGCGCCTGCGCGGCATCATCGACCGGCTCGAGCTCGACGAGAACGGCGAGTTCGTGGTCACCGACTACAAGACCGGCTCGGTGCCGTCGGAGCTGTGGGAGGCCAAGAGCCTGACCGGCGTGCACATGTACGCGCTCCTGTGCGAGCGCATGCTCGGCCGGCGCCCGGCGCGGGTGCAGCTCTACTACCTCTCGAAGCCCGAGGCGATCATCGCCACGCCCACCGACCAGACCATTCGCGGTGTCGAACGCCGCACTACCGCGCTCTACGACGCCATCGCCAACGCGTGCAGCCGCGAAGACTTCAAGCCGAAGCCCGGTCGCCTCTGCGACTTCTGCACCTTCAAGCCCTACTGCCCCGCGCACGGCGGCGAATCCGGTCGACGCGCTCGAGTTGCGCGGGCCGGGCACGGTGATCGAGCCGTCGCTGCCGCTGCCGCTCGTTCCCGCCGGCTGAGGCGGGCGGCCTGCTTCACCACACCGGCCGATAGCCTCGGGCCGATGTTGTCCCGGGTCCACGCGCTCGACCTCCGGGTCGACGCGCTCGTCGAGCGCATCCGGGGCCCGCAGCTCGACCCCGTCTTCTACGGGCTGTCGAGCGCCGCCGACCACGGGCTGCTGTGGCTGCTGGTCGGTGCGACGAGGGCGGCCGCGCGACGGCGACCCGGGCGTGGCGCTGCGGTTGGGTGCGGCGCTCGGCGTCGAGTCGATCCTCACCAACGGTCCGATCAAGGCGTGCTTCCGTCGGGTCCGCCCGGCCGACGACCACCCACCGGAGGGCCCGCTCCCCTACGGCATGCACCGGCCGATCTCGAGCTCCTTCCCGTCGGGCCACGCGGCGTCGGCGTTCACCGCCGCGATGCTGCTCGCCGGGGGCCCCGCCACGCCGGTGTGGTTCGCGCTCGCAACAACCGTCGCCGCCAGCCGGGTGTACACGCAGATGCACCACACCAGCGACATCGTGGCCGGTGCCGCGCTCGGGATCGCGCTGGGCGCGATCGCCCGCCGGATCGTCCCCCTCGGCTGACCCCCCCGATTGCCGATCTCCGAGGTCGGGTATCGTTGAACACACAACCACCTCGTCACCGAGCTCGGAGGTCCCCCGTGAGCCGTTCGATCGCCGTCACCTTCGACTACCGGTGCCCCTTCGCCTACAACGGCAACGCCGCGGTGGTGGCCGCGCTCCGCGCCGGCAGCGACGTCGACTTCCGGTTCATGCCGTTCTCGCTCGACCAGGCCCACGTCGAGGAGGGCGATCCCCCGGTGTGGGAACGCGAGCCCACCGAGTGGGGCTCCGGAACCCTCGCATTGCTCTACGGCGTCGCGGTGCGCGACACGTTCCCCGAGCAGTTCTTCGATGCGCACCTCGCGTTGTTCGCGGCCCGCCACGACAAGGGGCTGAAGCTCGGGCACGAAGACGTGCTGCGCGACGCGGTGACGGAAGCCGGCCTCGACGCCGACGCGGTCGCCGAGGAGGCCCACAGCGGACGGCCGCTCAAGAGCCTGGCCGCGGAGCACACCGAGGCGGTCGAACGGTGGTCGGTCTTCGGCGTGCCGACCTACATCGAAGACGACGAAGCGGTGTTCATCCGCTTCATGGAGCGCGGCCGGGTCGACGACCTCGAGCGAGCGCTCGAGCTGCTGCAGTGGTCGCGGCTCAACGAGTTCAAGCGCACGCGCATCCCGCGCTGACCGCGCCGTCACCGCACGATCGACGGTCCCGCGAGCTCGGCCGACACCTCGGCCCACTCCTCGGCACCCGGATCGCGCCACGCGCGGTGCGCGCACCGCGTCGCGTCGTCGCGCACGTACACGTGCAACGTCGGGGCGTCGTCGGCGAGCACGATCAGCTCGGCCGCAGCGGGCGAAGGGCGGCGCGTCGGTGAGGAGATCGCCGAGCGCGACGACCGCCAGGATGCGGCTGCGACACTGCGGGCACGCCGAGACCGTCGCCGCGTCGAGGTTGCCGGTGAGCGCGAACAGGTCGACCGCCTCGGTGGCATCGAACGACAGCTCTTCGCCGTCGGCGTCGAAGATCACGAGGGCGGGCGCGGCCATGGTCGCACCGTAGCGCCGCGCCGGGCGTCACCCGACCCGGGGTACGGTCGCGCGATGCGCGCCCTCGTCGTGACCGCCGATGCCGAACTCGTCGTCACCACCCGCCCCGATCCCGAGCCCGGACCGGGCGAAGTGCTCGTGCGGGTCCACGGCGCGGGCCTCAACCGCGCCGACCTCGCGCAGCTGTCGGGCAACTACGCGGCGCCGCCCGGGTCGCCGCCCGACATCCCGGGGCTCGAGTTCGCGGGCGAGATCGTCGCGCACGGCCCAGGCGCGACCGCTCCCGAGGTGGGTGCCCGGGTGTTCGGCATCGCCGGCGGCGGCGCGCAGGCCGAGCTCCTCGCCGTGCCCGCCACGCAGTGCGCCCGCGTGCCCGATCGGTTCGACCTCGTCACCGCGGGCGGCGTGCCCGAGGTGTTCATCACCGCCCACGACGCCATGGTCACCCAGGCCGCGATCCAACCGGGCGAGACGCTCCTCGTGCACGCGGTCGGTTCGGGCGTCGGCACCGCCGCGCTGCAGCTCGGGAAGGCGATGGGTTGCACCGTGGTCGGCACCGCCCGCACCGCGGAGAAGCTCGAGCGTTGCCGCGAGCTCGGCCTCGACCACGCGGTGCTCGCGGCGCGCGAGCTCGACCCCGACGTCTTCGCCGCCGACATCACCACGGCGGCCGGACCGGTCGACGTGACCCTCGAGCTCGTCGGCGGTGGCTACGTCGCCACCGACCTCGCGGTCGCCGCCCCGCGCGGTCGCATCGTCGTCATCGGCCTGATGGCCGGCGCACTCGTCGACCTCAACCTCGGCGCGCTGATGTTCAAGCGGCTCCAGGTGTTCGGCACCATGCTCCGCGGCCGCTCGGTCGCGGAGAAGGCAATGGCGACCGACGCGTTCATCCGTGACGTCGTCCCGCTGCTCGAATCGGGCGCGGTGGCACCGGTGATCGCCCGCACGTTGCCGCTCGACGACGCCCGCGAGGCCTACGACCTGCTCGCCGCCGACGCAGTGTTCGGCTCCCTCGTGCTCGACCTCACCTGAGGCTCGCCTCGCTCATTTCACCGGTACATCAGCCGATCAGCACGGTCACCCGTCGGGGGTCCTCGGCCCGGTCGACCCGGAACGGGCGCACCGAGTCGAGGCCGATCACCCAGACCACCGAATCCGCCGTGTCGGGGAGCTCGCGCACGATCTGCAGGTGGTGGTGCTCGCCGTACTCGAGCGACAGGTTGCCGGTGTAGGTGCGGGCCTGGTCCTCGCTGAACGGGTCGAAGCTCAATGCCGGGCGGATCTTCACCACGAGGAACGCGTTGCCGGGAACGTCGATCGCCTCCGGCGGGTCGCCGTCGAGGAAGGGCTCCTTGTCGGGATCCTGGTACCCGACGACGTACCCCGGGGGGATGCCGGCGCCATTGAAGGTGAACGTCACCTGGTCGAGGCAACCGTTGGCGCCGGCCTCGGCGTCGACCAGCGAGCCGGGCGCGGTGGGGCCCACCGACTCGAGCACGGTGGTCGAGCCGGTGAAAGCGGGGCACGTGCTCACCGGCTCGGTTACCGCAGGCGGCGCGGTCACCGGCGTCGTGGTCGGCGTGGTGGTCGATGTCGATGCCGACTCGTCGGACCCACCACCGGAGCACGCGGTGAGCGCGAGCACGACGACGGCGAGCACCAGGCACCGAGTTCGCACGAGCCCGGAGGCTAGCCAGCGCACGGCCGGTAGATTGATCGGTCCATGCTCTCGCTCGCCGAGCGGCTCGGACATCCGGCCGACGCCAAATTGCTGATCGTCACGTGCGACGACCTCGGCCTCACCCACGCCAGCAACGTGGCCTCGTACGACGCGCTGCGTCACGGCCTGGCGTCGAGCGCGTCGTTGATGGTCCCCTGCCCATGGGCCCGCGACGCGGCCGCCGGCTACCGGGGCGACGACGTCGGCGTGCACCTCACGCTCAACGCCGAGCTCGACACGTACCGCTGGGGACCCATCACCCACTCGCCGAGCCTGCTCGACGGCGACGGCGGGTTCCCCCGCACCGTCGAGGACGCCTGGGACCACGCCGACCTCGACGAGGTACGGCGCGAGTGCCGGGCCCAGATCGAGCGGGCGATCGTGTGGGGATTCGACGTGAGTCACCTCACCAGCCATCTGGGCACACTGCAGCCCCGCGCCGACTTCTTCGACGTGTATCTCGAGCTCGCCGTCGACTTCGGGTTGCCGCTGCGCCTGGGCGACGACACCGAAGAGCGCGTCGCCGGCTTCCCGTTCCGCCGGCTCGCGGCCGAAGAGGGCGTGGTGTTCCCCGACCACGTGGTCACGTGCGCGCCGGGCACCCGGCGGCGGCTGGAACGCACGTTGTTCGAGCTCGCGCCGGGCGTCACCGAGCTGTCGCTGCATCCAGGGATGGACACCGACGAGCTCCGCGCCGCGTGCGGCGACGACTGGTCGGGACGGGTGGAGGACCACGCGGCGCTGTGCCGCGACCCGTCGGTGCGCGACCTCGTGACCCGCGCCGGCGCCACCGTGATCGGCTGGCGCGACCTCCGCGAGCTGCAGCGCGCCTGACGCGGTCGGATCAGCCGGCCGCGGTACCGGCGAGCACGTCGAGCACGAGGCCGGGATCGCCGGCCGTCTTCATGCGTCCCCGCATGAACGCCACGCTCGGATCGAGCTCTCCCGCGGCCATCGCCGCAGCTTCCGCGTACCCGACCGTCAGCGTGAGGTCGGGAGCGGAGCGCGTGCCCGCCTCGGCCTCGACCACGACACCCTCGTCGAGGCGGAGATGCCATTTGCCGTCGCCGTCCGGCGCGCCGGTGACCACGATCTGCACCGTGCCCGTCGGACCGGGCGCGGTACCGCGCCCGACCATCGACGCGATCCACTCGTCGCTCAGGAACTCGGCCACGGTCACACCTCGGCTTCCTGCGCGACCTCGCCCGGGGCGCGCAACCCGGCGAACAGATCGGTCTCCGGCTCGTCGGTGGTCGGCACGGGTGCGGACGCGACGAGCGATCGGGCCAGCACGTACTCCTCCCACGGGAAGGTCGTACGCATGAGGTTGTCGGGCACACGCATCCAGTGGCTGTCGGGATCGATCTGGGTACGGTGCGCGAGCAGCGCGGCGCGGCGAGCCGTGAGGTGGTCACCCACGTCGACGAACGTGGTCGGCGGCGCGATGTCGAGGTTCGTCGGGAACTGGGAGATGCGCTCGGCGTACGGGCTCTCCTCCCCCAGTTGCTCGTACGCGTCGTGCAACGCACGGATGCGGCGGAACGAGAATCCCGAGTAGTAGAGCTTCGATGGTTGCCACGGCTGGCCCGCCTTCGGATAGCGGTCCGGATCGCCGGCGGCCTCGAACGCGGGGACGGAGATCTCGTGCACCCGGATGTGGTCGGGGTGCTTGTAGAACGCGCTCTCGTCGCCGTAGGTGATCAGCACCTGGGGCTGCTCGCGTCGGATGATCGCGACCAGCCGGCCGACGGCCTCGTCGAGCGGCGCGTTGGCGAAGTTGTCGGGCCGGGCGTTGGCCTCGGTGTCGGGCATGCCCGAATCGCGGTAGCCGAGGAGGTACAGCTCGACGTAGCCGATGGCGTCGACGCTGGCGCGCAGCTCCGCTTCGCGCACCGCCTGCAGGTCGGCCCGGATCTCGGGGGTGTCGGCGGCGGGATTGAGGATGTCGCCCTCCTCGCCCCCGGTGCAACACACCAGCGCGGCACGGATCCCTTCGTCGGCATAGCGCGCGACGGTTCCCGCGCCCTTCGACGCCTCGTCGTCGGGGTGCGCGTGCACGGAGACGAGCCGTAACGGGTGACCGGTGACGTCGACGGGGGTGGACATCGAGCTCTGAAGTTAGTGGCCGGGCGCGAAGCTCCGGTACGGAACTGCGCCGGTACATTGCTTCCCATGTCCCGGCGCCTCTCCGCGTGCTTCGTCGCGCTTGCATGCGGGTTGGCCGGGATCGCGTCGATCACCTCCGACGCGGGCGCGGCGTCGACCTCCGCGTCTGCGCTCTCCGCCTGGAAGGCGTGCGGCAAGAAGCTGCAGTGCGCGGTGCTGCGCGTCCCGGTCGACTACCGCCGACCCGAGGGACCGACGGTCGACCTCGCGGTGGCGCGGATCCGCGCCACCGACCCGAGCCGACGACTCGGCTCGCTCGTGTTCAACTTCGGCGGCCCCGGCGACGCGGGCACCACGACCCTGCCGGGCTTCGCCCGTGACGTGCCCGCCGCGGTGCGAGCCCGCTACGACCTCGTGAGCTTCGACCCGCGCGGTACCGGGAGGTCACGACCGGTCGAGTGCGTCGACGACGCCACCGCCGACCGCCTGAACGCGGTCGATCCCACCCCCAACTCCGATGGGGAACTGCGGTCGTTCTACACCGGCGAGCACGATCCGGTAGACCTCGTGGCGCGCTGCGTCGCCCGCAACGGCGAGTGGCTCGCCCAGCTCGGCAGTCGGAACGTGGCCCGCGACATCGACCGGCTCCGCACCGCGCTCGGCGACGACCGGCTCTCCTACATCGGGTTCTCCTACGGGACGGTCATCGGCGCGGCCTACGCGCAGATGTTCCCCGATCGGGTCGGGCGCATGGTGCTCGACTCGCCCGTCGACCTCTCCGCGAACGCGCTCGAAGAGCTGCGCGCCAACGCGCAGGGCTTCGAGCAGGCCCTCGACGACTTCCTGGCCGACTGCGGAAGGAAGCGCTCGTGCGCGTTCCGCAACGATGGCGACCCGTCGGCTGCGCTGGCCAAGCTCAAGACCCGCTTCGAGCAGGGGCTCCAGCTCCCCACCATCGACCCGACCAGCGGCGAGAAGACCTCGCGCACCGCCGGGGTCGCCGCGTTCTACACCGCGCTCATCTCCGCGCTCTACGACAAGCAGTACGGCTGGCCGTTCCTCGGCGAAGCACTCGCCGACGCGCGAGCACGGCGACGGCTCCCTGTTGCAGTACCTCGCCGATTCGTACAACGGCCGCCGCGACGACGGGAGCTACGACAACATCAACGAAGTCATCGGCGTCATCCTCTGCGACGACCGGATCGACGCCACCCCTTCCTTCGACGAGTACCGCGCCGAGTACCACGCCGAGCTGGCGGAGTTCCCGCTGCTCGGTGGGTATGTCGGGAGCACCGTGCTGGGCTGCGACAGCCGACTGCCGCGGCCTGCGGACGGCGAGACCCTCGGTGACGTCCGCGTGTCGGGCACCGCGCCGATCGTGATCGTGGGGACCACGCGCGACCCGGCGACGCCGTTCGCCGGCGCGGAGGACCTCGCATCGCGCATCGCCGGCTCGCGCCTGCTCACGTTCGAGAGCACGGAACACACTGCGTACACGAAGAACCGCTGCGTGAACGATGCGGTCGACGCCTATCTCCTGCGCGGCACGGTGCCGGCCGACGGCACCACCTGTCGCTCGTAGCCGGGCGCGCGGTCAGCTCGACCGCGGCACGTCCTTCCACGGCACCTCGCGCGACGTGTCGGGTTCCTTCGGGAGCCCGAGCACGCGCTCACCCAGGATGTTGCGCATGATCGCGGACGTCCCGCCCTCGATCGTGTTGGCCTGCGCGCGGAGGAACCCGCGCGCGACCGTACGCGGGTCGTCGGACGCGGACCCCACGAAGCTGAAGGTCGCTTCCGCGGTGAGGCCCTTGCCCTCCCACGCGACACCGTTGACGCCCTCGAGATCGACCGCGAGCTTCTGGACGCGCTGGTTGAACTCCGCGCTCTGGAGCTTGGTGATCGAACCCTCCGGGCCGGCCTCCCCGCCCGTGCGGCGCCGGTCGGCGGCCCGCTGGTTGTTGAGACCGATGATGCGGTGGTCGATCCATGCCGCCACCAGCCGCTGGCGCAACCCGGGGTCGGTCACCGGGCGGTGCCGGTCGATCACCCGCTGGATCGGGCTACCACCGATGGTGTCGCCGCTCACCGAGCCCGGGCCCGACAGCGAGACCCGCTCGTTCATGAGCGTGGTGATGGCGACGCGCCAGCCGTCGCCCACCGGTCCGAGGCGCCACGCGTCGGGCACACGCGCGTTCTCGAAGAACACCTCGTTGAACTCGGCGTCGCCGGTGATCTGACGGAGCGGCCGCACCTCGACACCGGGCTGGTGCATGTCGATCACGAAGTAGCTGAGGCCGCGGTGCTTCGGCTGGTCGGGGTCGGTGCGGGCCAGGAGCATGCCGAAGCGGGCCAGGTGGGCCAGCGAGGTCCAGACCTTCTGACCGTTGATCACCCATTCGTCGCCGTCACGTTCGGCGCGTGTGGCCAGCCCCGCGACATCGGACCCCGCGCCGGGCTCGCTGAAGAGCTGGCACCAGATCTCCTCGTTGGTGGCGATGCCGCGGAGGAACTGGTGCTTGAGGTCCTCGCTCCCCCACGCGATCACGGTGGGCCCGCCCATGCCGATGCCGATGATGTTGGCCGGCCGCGGCACCCGGTAGTGGTTGAGGACCTCGTTCACCGGCCGCGCCTGGCCCGGCGCGAGCGAGAGACCGGCGCCGTACGCCGCGGGCCACGTCGGCGTGGCGAAGCCTGACTCGCCGAACTCGGTGCACCACTTCGCGTAGTCGAGGTCGGCGCGCAGCGCGCGCCGCGATCGCGGTGTCGCCGGCGTCGACTGCAGCCATCCATCCTTCGGGAAGATGCTCGGCCAGCCACGCACGGGTGCGCGCCTGCAGCTCGTCCGCGGTCAGGTCGGACAGATCGCTCGACATCGGTACCTCCCCCTCGACGGGCACGAGCGTATGCTCCGCGGCGTGATCCGCGCGTGGCGCTACGTGATCGGTTGTGAAGGCCGCGAAGAAGTCGAGCCCAGCCAGATCGACACCAAGCTCGACCCGACCGGCGCGGTGCTGTGGATCGACGCGCTCTCGCCGACCGACGACGAGCTGCACGAGTTGCGCGACGACCTCGGTCTCAGCCCGTCGGTGGTCGACGCCATCCTCAACCCCCGCGAACGCACCAAGCTCATGCGCTACGGCGACTACTTCCACGTCGCGGTGCACGACTGCGAGTGCTCACGCTCCGACGGTCGTCAGCCGCGAGATCGACATCGTCACCGGCCCGGGATGGCTGGTCACGGTTCGGCACCGTAGCGACGACGGCACTCCGGTCGACCTCGACGAGGTGGCCCGACGCTTCGAGCTCCAACGCAGCGAGCACCACACGACCGAGCAGGGCTTCCTGCTGTGGGCCTTGTTCGACGTCATCGTCGACCGCTACTTCGAGGTGACCGACGCGGTCGACGAGCGGCTCGACGAGATCGAAGAAGTGGTGTTCAGCGAGAAGCCACCACCCGCGGTCCCGCGCGAGATCTTCACCGTGCGCACCGACCTCACGACCCTGCGTCGAGCCGCGGCCCCGATGCGCGAGGTGGTGAACGCCATCATCCGCCGCGAGATCGATTTCGTCGACGACCAGGCGATCGTGCACTTCCACGACATCTACGACCGCGTCCTGCGGGTCGGCGATCTCGTCGAGGCGCAGCGCGACCTGCTCACCGGTCTGCTCGAGGCGAACCTCGCGGTCACGTCGAACCAGCTGAACCAGGTGATGAAGAAGATGACGTCGTGGGGCGCCATCCTCATCGTGGCCACCCTCATCGCCGGCATCTACGGCATGAACTTCCGCCACATGCCCGAGCTGCACTGGCAGTACGGCTACTTGATGGCGCTCGGGCTGATGGGCGTGACGACCTTCCTGCTCTACCGGATGTTCAAGCGTCGCGATTGGCTGTAGCCAGCCGCTCCTCGTCGGCGTGGTCGTCGTCGACCACCTCGCCGAAGCTTCGTCGGCTGCCGATCACGCGGCTGAACCGCCAACCGACCTCGAGCAGGACGATCGCGACGCCGGCCACGATCGCCCCCTCGGCGAGCACCTCGGCCGGCGGGAGCTGCACCGCGTAGAAGTCGCGGAAGGCCGGGACGACGAGGATCAGCGCCACCGCGCCGACCATCGACGCGACCAGCAGGGTCTTCCACCAGTTGAACGGCCGCGCCTGGAGCACCAGCACCCAGAGCGCGACCGCGATCAGCACCAGTGCCGACGATGGTGCGCACCTCGCGCGTCGGAGAGGTCGTGGCCGTAGCGCGCGATGCCGTACGCGACCAGCGCCGCCGCGGCGGCGATGATCCCCGCCGGGATGCGTGAAGCGCAGCACTCGCAGCGATGAACCCGGGGATGTAGCGACGCGAGTTCGGCGCCAGCGCGAGGAAGAAGCCGGGAATGCCGATGGTGAACGTGCTGATGATCGTGAGGTGGCGCGGCAGGTACGGGTACGGCCAGCTCGCGATCACCACCGTGATGGCGAGGAGCACCGCGTACACCGTCTTGGTCACGAACAGGTTCGCCGAACGCTCGATGTTGGCCATCACGCGCCGACCCTCGGCGACCACGCCGGGCAGCGTCGCGAACTTGCCGTCGAGCAGCACGAGCTGCGCCACCGCGCGGGTCGCCGCGGCGCCCGGAGCCCATGGCCACGCCGATGTCGGCGTCCTTCAGCGCCAGCGCGTCGTTCACGCCGTCGCCGGTCATGGCCACGACGTGGCCCTTCGACTGCAGCGCGCCGACCATCGCCCGCTTCTGCTGCGGGGTGACGCGGCCGAACACCGGGTGGTGCTCGAGCACCTCGGCCAGCTCGTCCTGGTCCTCGGGGAGCTCGCGGCGCGTCGAACCCGCCGCTCGGCGTCGTCGAGCCCGACCGCGCGCCGCCACCGCGGCCACGGTGCGCGGGTTGTCGCCCGAGATCACGCGGAGCTGCACGCCCTGCTCGTGCGAAGTAGGCGAGGGTCTCGGCCGCATCCGGCCGCACCTTCTCCGCGAACATCACCAGCGCGACCGGCGTGAGGTCGGCGCGGGAGCGTCTCGCTCGCCAGCGGCCGACGTCGCTGTGGGCCAGCACCAGGGTGCGGCGGCCGCTCGCGGCCAGCTCGTCGGCCCGGGCGCGCACCGGCGACGAGTTGTCGGTGAACACCATCTCGGGCGCGCCCATCACCCACGACCCGTGGCCGTCGAACGTGGCCGCGCTCCACTTCCGTGCCGAGGAGAACGGCACCGCCCCGGTGCGCGTCCAGCCCGGCGACGCGAAGTGGTCGGCCGAGCGCGACCGCGGTGGCGTTGCGGTTCTCGTCGTCGGCGAGCGCGCCGAGCGCGGCGCGGCCGCGCTCGTCGTCAGCCACCGTCGAGCGGCTCGAGCTCGTCGAACACGATCTCGCCCTCGGTGAGCGTGCCCGTCTTGTCGAGGCACACCACGTCGACGCGGGCCAGACCCTCGACCGCGGGCAGCTCCTGCACCAGCACCTTGCGCCGGGCCAGCGTCAGCGCGGCGACCATGAACGCGATGCTCGTCAGCAGCACGAGGCCCTCGGGCACCATCGCGACGACGCCCGGCCACGGTGGAGCGCAGCGCCGTCTCGGTGAGGTCGTGGTCGCGCGGCTGGCTCCACAGCAGCAGCGCCGACACGGGGATGAGCACCCAGGTGATGATGCGCAGGATCGTGTTGATGCCGTCCATCAGCTCGGAGCGGGTGAGCTGGAACCGGCGGGCCTCGGTGGCGAGCTTGGCCGCGTACGACGTCGGGCCCGACCCGCGTGGCCTGGAAGCGGCCCGATCCGGCGACCACGAAGCTGCCCGAGAGCACCTCGTCGCCGCTCGGCCTTGTTGATCGGGTCGCTCTCGCCGGTGAGCAGCGACTCGTCGACCTCGAGCCCGTCGGCGGTGCGCACCACGCCGTCGCACGGGATCTGGTCGCCGGCGCGCACGTCGAGCAGGTCGTCGAGCACGACCGCGTCGGTCGCGACCTCGACCACGTTGCCGTCACGCACCACCCGAGCGCGCGGCCGCGTTCGCGCACCGCGAGCTTGTCGAGCGTGCGCTTGGCCCGCACCTCCTGGAAGATGCCGATGGCGGAGTTGGCGACCAGGATGAGCGCGAAGGTGGCGTCCTGGATCGGCCCGATCACCACGATCACCGCGAGCGCGGCGCCGAGGATGGCGTTGAACCGGGTGAACACGTTGGCCCGGACGATCTCACCGAGAGTGCGGCTGGTGCGCTCGCCGGTGTCGTTGGTCTGCCCGCGGGCGACGCGCTCCTGCACCTCGGCCGAGGTCAGGCCGGTCGGTGCCGTGCGTCAGAGTCCACCGCGGTCGACGCTAGTGGAGTGAGCTACGAATCGACGCGGACCAGTGCGATCTCGCCGGTGGCGTCGTCCTCGAGCACGCGGTAGCCACCCAGCTGGGCGAGGCGTGAGCGCCCTTCGTCGGGACCGAGCGCGATCAGCTCGTCGCCGGCCTGGAGCGCGACCGACCCGCGCGGGCGGTACAGGTAGCGCCCGGCCCGCCGGATGGCGAGCAGGTAGTAGCCCGTCTCGAGCTCGAGGTTGGCGGCGGCGAGCGTGCGGCCGTCGAGGAACGAGCCCGCCGACACCGGCACCCGTACGATCACCTCGTCGGTGTCGCCGAAGGCGATCGCGAGCACCGGGTGCATCTCCTCGTTCTCCTCGACCAGCCACACCATCTGCTGGGCGGCGTCGCCGAGCTCCTCGGCGGCTGCGCCGAGGTGGAGCAGCCCGCGTAGCGGTGACGGTTCGACCTGTTCCGACGCGCTGCGCAGCACCCACACCTCGAGCCGCTCGCGCATCTCGTCGAGCCGGTCCTCGAGGTGACTCACCTCGGCCGCGAGACCCTGGTCGTTGAACAGCAACGCCGAGTACGCGAGGCCGATCGCGACCTCCGACACGTTCTTCATCTCCACCAGCACGTCGACCGCGCGGTCGAGGTCGGTGGTGATGGCGGGATCCTCGTCGGTGCCCGGTGGTCGCCATTCGGGCGCGCCCGCGAGCATGCGCAACTCGGGGATGCCACCGGACGGACCGCGCAGGATCAGCACGTCGTCGGGCAGCAGCGTGTCGTCGCCGTCGGGGTCGATCATCCACTCCTTGCCCCGCCGGATGGCGACGACGCGCATGCCGACCTCGGTGGGCAGGCACGCGTCGGCCAGCGACCGGTGCGCGAGCATCGACTCGGGACGCACCCGCACCCGGTGCGACACCTCTTCGGCGGCGGCGAGGTCGGCGACCAAGGAGGCGGGGATGCCGAGGTGGTGGGTGACGATGCGCGCGATGTCGACGGCGGCGTTGCCCATGCGCTCGATCGCCGAGAGCACGTGGAGCACGCTCGACATCTCTGAGGCGTCGCGGGGTGACCGCGCCGCGAGCACGCACACCTCCCGCATGGCGTGCGCGAGGTCGGAGAGGAGCTCCTCGAGCTCGTGGACCTCGTCGGCCATCTGGGCGTCGCCGAAGAAGAGGGCGGCGTAGGCCAGGTCGACCATGAGCTCGGAGGTGTCCTTGGCCTCGGAGAGCATGGCCTTCAGATTGCGGGGTTGTTCGTCAGGAGGCATCGGTGCGCCTCGAGGATATCCGCGTCGACGGGTGCGACCCGCCGAACCCGTGGAAGAGTGCGGCCATGACCGAACTCACGCTCCCCGCCTTCTCCGTCGCCCCCGCCGACGCGCCGGCGTCGGGCCCCGGCGTCATCGTCGTCCACGAGGGCAACGGCATGTCCGCCCAGCTCATCCGATTCTGCGAGCGCCTCGCCCGCGAGGGCTTCCGGGTGATCGCCCCCGACTTCTTCTCCCGCTCCCACGGCGTCGACCCGACCGACTTCGGGGCGATCATCGGGTCGATCACGCCCGGCAACCTGAAGGGCGACTTCGCGGGCGCCGCCGAGACGCTGCGGGCAAGCGGCGCGTCGAAGATCGGCGTCACCGGGTTCTGCATGGGCGGGTGGTTCACCTACCGCGCCGCCAAGTGGGCCGACGAGCTCGGCGTCGACGCCGCGGCGCCGTTCTACGGCGGCGGCATCGCCCGCGACCTCGGCGAGGTGCACTGCCCGACGCTCATGTTCTTCGGCGACCAGGACCCGTACATCCCGATGGCCGACATCGAAGCGGTGCAGGCCCACCACGGCGACGCCGTCGTCGTGTACCCGGGCGCCGACCATGGCTTCATGCGCGACGGCTCCGAGAACTACCACGAGGCGTCGGCCACCGACGCCTGGACGCGGCTCATGGCGTTCTTCGACGAACACCTCCGCTGACGTCCCGCGCCGCGGTCACGACGCGGCGCCGACTGCAGCGCCGTCGACCGCGGTCGGCCGCGCCCGAGCCGCGGCGTTCCTGAACGCGGCCAGTCCCTGCACCAGCCCGGTGACCTCTGCAGGTACCACGATCTTGCTGCTCGGCGACGCACCGAGCGCCTTGAGCGCTTCGAGGTACTGCAAGGTCATCGTGTTCGCGTCCATCGTGCGGGCCGACTCGGAGAGCGCCGCGAGCCCGCGCGCCATCCCGTGGAACCGCAGCACGGCGGCCTGCTGCTCGGCCTCGGCGCGCAAGATCTGGGCCTGGCGGTTCCCCTCGGCTTCGAGGATGTTCGCCTGCTTCTCGCCCTCCGCCCGCAGCACCGACGCTTCGCGGTGCCCCTCGGCCTCCGTCACCACGGCACGACGAGCGCGCTCGGCCGACATCTGACGGGTCATCGCCTCCTGCACCGCAGGCGGCGGCACGATCTCGCGGATCTCGACGTTGGTGACCTTCACCCCCCACCGCTCGGTCACCTCGTCGAGCTTCACGCGCAGCATCTCGTTGATGTCGTCGCGGCGCGCCAGCACGTCGTCGAGCGTGATATCACCGACGACCGAACGCAGCGTCGTTGCCGCGATGTTGTGCGCCGCGCTCGCGAAATTGGCGACCTGCACGACGCTCGCCTCGGGATCGACCACCTTGAAGAACGTGATGAAGTCGATCGAGATCGGCGCGTTGTCCTTCGTGATCGACGTCTGGTGCGGGATCTCGAGGAAGGACTCCCGGAGGTCGATCGACATCGCCTGGTCGAAGAGCGGGATCAACCAGATGAGGCCGGGCCCGCGCACGCCGGCCATCCGGCCGAGCCGG
This sequence comes from uncultured Actinomycetes bacterium, assembly GCA_963725775.1. GTDB lineage: Bacteria > Actinomycetota > Acidimicrobiia > IMCC26256 > DASPTH01 > DASUAS01. The sequence goes on along the minus strand of CAVRZT010000001.1, from coordinate 1,600,348 downwards.
AACACGACCACCCGGCGGTACTCGGGCACCACCCGGATCGGGAGGAGCACCAGCCGCATCCGGTTCGCCGCACCGCTCATCGCCATGGTAGGACCTCCTGGTTTCGTGGGTCGTTCATCGGGTGAACTGGACGGACTTCACCGCCGCCCGGATGTCGGGCTCGGGCAGATCGCCGAGGGGTGAGGCGAATGCCAGCGCCACGGCACCGCGGGGGCCCACGAACTCGTACATGCGGATCTCCACTCCCGACGTCGTCGCCTCGTCGGTGATGAGGATGCAGTCGGCCCTGACCGCGTGACGTCCCGCGACCTTCGTGGCGCGCACCACCACGGTGTCGAACACCTCCGCCTGCTGGAGCTCGGCGCGGAGGAGCGACACGGGCTCCACGACTCGCTGCTCCGGGAACGAGCTCACCCCGAGCATCACGCCCGCCGTGCCGTCGTCCTTCAGCTGGATCGCCTTGAGCGCGCCGTGCTCGTCGTCCTCACCGGGGTCGATGAACGCCGCCAACTGCGGGGCCTGCTCGACCGCGGCTTCGTAGATCGCACGGCTCTCCGCCCGGGTCGGATCGAACACGAGCCAGGCGTCAGGGAACGCGATCGAGATCCCCGCCTGCTTCACCGGGTGCGTGGTGGTGGGTCGTTCCTCCGCCCCGGCGACGGGGAGGTTGGTGGTGTACACGGTCGCCGCCAGGGTGCACACGGCGACGATGAATGCGGTGGTCGCGAACCGAGCGCACTTCTTCATGACTTCCCTCCCGACTCGGCGCGCCGCCGAACTCGTGCGCCTCATGGAGACGACGATCACAGCCGACGGCGCCGCTGCCGATGCTCGATCGGCGGCACTCGCGACGCCGCGCGGCCAGGGCGAACTGGCCGCGGGGTCAGGTCGGAAGGTCAGGTGAGGCCGAGGGCCACGATCACCAGGATGAGCGCGAACGCGCCGAGCAGGTCGAGGCTCGACGTGACGATGGGGATCCCGTGGTTGTCGGGATCGAGGCCGAGGCGGTGGGCCGCGACCGCGCCGTAGAACCCCACGAGCACCGCGAACGTCGTGGCGATGACGCCCGCGAGCATCGACACCGCGATCATCTCGAAGCTCCCGGGACTCTTCAGCCCGGCGATGAGCGCGGCGATGTCGGCGGACACGCCGAGGAGGAAGAACACGGGAATCGCGTACAGGTAGACCAGGAGGAAGTCCTCGCCGATCGACCGCAGGCTGCCGCGCCCGGGCACGAGCGTGCCGAGGTGCAGCTTGGTCGACACGCGCGCGCTCAGGATGCTGCCGAGCGCGCCCGAATCCTCGAGGAACGGCGGTACGAGCACGAGGAGCGCGGGGTACACCAGGAACGACTCGAAGCGCTTCTCGATGGTGAGCCCGGCGATGACGTCGATCGTCCCGGCGAGGACCAGCACCGGCAGCGACTCCCGCGCGATGCGCCGCAGGATCGGCAGGCGGGAGCGGAGACTGGCGACCAGTGCGATCAACGCGACGATCGCGCACAGCACGGCGACGACCGTGGTCAACCAGGGGATGCCGACGAGGTACGTCGCCAGGAACAGCGCCGGCAGCGTCACCATGTCGCCCGCGGCGGTGACGATCGGCGCAGTGACGTTGTCGAGGTCCCAGTTGCGGCGGACGCCGAGCACCGCGACGACCACGGTGATGCCCATCACCACGATCGACGACAGGAACCCGCCGACCACCGAGATCACCACGAAGTCGGCGACCGAGATCGTGTTCTCCAACCCGAAGGCCACCGAGATCGCCTTCGCCAGGATCGCCAGCACCAACGACACGGACAGCGACATCGACAGCGACGCCGCCAGGTTCTGACCCACCAGCGTGTCGCGCCGGGCCGACATCCGGAAGGTCCCGGTGTGCACCGCGGTGCCGAGGCGGCTCCCGAGCGCACCGAAGACGTTGCCCCGCATACCGATGGCGGCGGGGACGAGGACGAGCAGACCGGGGAGTGCTTCGAGGGTGCCGGTGATCGAGCCGAGGGTCAGCCCGGCAATCAGGTCACCGCCAGAGCTGAGCAGGAGCGCGTAGAAGCCCGCTCGGACCCCGGCGGCGTCCGAGCGCAACAGCGCGCGGAAGCGCGTGAAGACGGCTCGCCACGACTGCAACATGGGTACTCGGAGGCTCGTTCATTTCCTCAACTCCCTGACCGGGGAGCAAGGCTACCCGCCTTTCGCGATGCTGACCGTCGCCGGCAACGACCGCATGCCGATGAGCGGACCGGCGTGCCGGTGCAGTCGCACCCACCCGTCACCGTCGCGGCGGAAGACCTGAGTGGTGCGCAGCACCCACGGTTGCGGCCCGTCGAATCCGTCGAACGTCACCGTGTTGCGCTCGATCATCACGAGCACGACGAGATCGCCTTCGATGATGGCGCGGACGAGCTCGCCGGCTCCCTCACCGCCGTGGAACTGGGCCGACATCGCGGCGTGCAGCGCCGCGAGGTCCTCTGACGCGATGGTCGGTGGCGGACCCGTGCCGCCGAACGGTCCGAAGATCGTCATGTCGTCCGCCTTCCGATACCCCGGGTCGTCGTCCGACGACTCACTCTGCCCACTGATCCAGCGGGCGCGGCCACGGTCGGTCGCGGCGACCAGCTCTTCGATGTCACGATCAGTGATCGGCATGGCACGGAGCTTCGGATTCGCCGGGTTCAGTTCTTCGATGGCCGGTCGCGTTGATCGGCGCACCACAGAGCAGTGGTGATGTGATCGAGGTCGAGCGGGTCGCCGTACCAGCGAGGCGTGACGGTCGTGGAGTCGATGGCGATCCCGGCGGCACGGTTGCGCGGTTCGATGCCGCCGACTGCACCACGGAGTGCGACCAACGAGGGAATGACGTTGCCGGCTGGGTTCGTCACCACCACGTTTTCGGTGCTGTCGAGGCGGAGCTTCCAGCCGCCTTCGTGGACGAGTCGGTGATGGAACCAGCAGAGTTCGACGAGGTTCTCGAGTTCGTTGCTACCGCCGCGGGCGCGGTGATGAATGTGGTGGGCGTCGACGAACGTGCGCTGACTACACCCGGGAAAGCGACACCCCTGGTCACGGGCGTGCAGCATGCGCCGCACCCGCCTCGGGATCGCCTGGGTCTTGTTGGTCGCGGTGAGCAACGTGCCGTCCTTGCGGCGGACCATCACCACGGTCGACGCGTCACACCCCAGACGACGGACGGTCTCCGGCGCGAGGCGCGGGCCACCGTCGAGCTCGCAGATCCCGTCCGGCGAGTCGTCGACGAGGACGTCTTCGTCGACGTTCACCACCAGCTGATAGCGGTCGGCGCCGGACCGGGCGGCAGGCCCGTTCGCCATGAACGACTCGGCCACCAGGTGGAGCGCATCGACGTTCGTCGCGCTCGCCGCCATGTGGACAGGCCCCGCGGGGCCACCCTCACCGCGCGCGTCGGCACTCAGCTGTTCACGCGCGGTGTCGAGTGCGCGCAGCACGAGGGCCCCGATCTCCGCCGGGACGCGCGCGTGGATGACGAGCGAGCCGTCGTCGTCCCAGTCGCAACGCAGGTACTGCTCCATGACCTGGCGGTTCGCCAGCTCGACCTCCTCCTCGGCCGTGAGCACCCCGCGGTAGGCGGAGACGATGCGGTCCACTTGGGACGCGGTCGCGTGCTGGGCGAGCATCACGAGGTCGCTCTCGTTCATCGGCGTGGCCACCCGCGTGAGCGCCCGCACCTTGGAGTAGGTCAAACGTCCCGCGGCGAATTCCTCGGTGAGCTCAGGGAGCTCGCGCGAGCGCGTGCGCGACTCGCAGTCGGTCGCGCGCCGCCCGGCCGGACAGGCCGCAGTGCCAGCCCAACCACTGCACCGCGCTGTGGCACCCCCACTGCGCCCAGCCTTCGCGACGGTCGTACTCCGCGATCAGCTGCAACCAGCGACACTCCGCCGCTGCGAGCTCACCCGCCAGCTGGGTGATCTCGGCCTCGAGCCGCTCCAACGGCACCGTGTCGAGCGCAACCTCTTCCCTCGTGTCCATGACAGCCTCCTTGGCCGCATCACGGGGAAGTGATCGAACTGGTGTTCGTATCGTACCGGTCCATCCTCACCCCGGCAAGGGCCAATGCCTGTGGATTGGCTCCGCGGGGCCTGTCCACAGGCGCTGATCGGCCGTCAGGATATCTTGACGTTCGGCGCGGTCCTCGGTATCCTGGTCAGGAATCCCTGACGAATGGAGTTACGATGCTCGACATGGCCCGCAGGCGACCGCAGCCGCCCTCGCTCCTCGACCCGCCGGAGTGGCTCATCGAGCTCGACGGCTTCGAAATGTTCACGGTGCAGCGCACCGACGACGGATGGACCGCCTTTCCCGAAGGTATGGACGAGAACGTCGAGTTCCCGGGTGGCACATGGCGAGTCGCGCTCGTGATGCCGGTCGACCTCTCCATCACCGAGGGCGTCGTCGATCCGCTACTGCTCCTCGTCGCGCTCGCCGACGGGGCCGCGAAGGTCGACGACAAGATCGAGGAGCTCGTCGCGCACTGTCGCTCCACCGGCAAGTCGTGGACACAGATCGGCCAGGCGCTCGGCATGACGAAGCAGTCGGCGTGGGAGCGGTTTTCCGGCGAGGACTGACCACCTGGGGAAGGCCCCGCGGGGCCTGTCCACAGGGCTCGCATCGCGTAATCACGCGTGCCTCCGCTCGCGGTCGCGCGAGGATCACACGATGGAACGGTGGTACCCCGACGAACTGGAGCTGGCCGGGCCGGAGCACCTCAACGCTGAGTTCGTCGCGGGCTACGACCGCAAGCAGCAGTTCGATCCGAGCGATGACATCGCTCTGCTCACCGATCTCGGAATCGGGAGCGATGCAACGATCATCGATCTGGGCGCGGGAACGGGGACCTTCGCCCTCGCGGCGGCCCGATCATTCGGCCACGTCGTCGCGGTCGACATCTCTCCGGTGATGGTCGATGTGCTGCGCCGACGCGTTCAGGATTCCGGTGCCGACAACGTGACCATCGTCCAGGCCGGGCTCCTGAGCTACTCCCCCATGGGCCGTGCGCCTGGGGTCGTGTACTGCCGCAACGTGCTGCACCATCTCCCCGACTTCTGGAAGGGCGTCGCGCTGCAACGGATCGCCGGGCTCCTCGCCGCGAACGGAATGTTCCTCGTCCGCGACATCGTCTACGACTTCGAGCCTGCATCCGCGCCCGCCCGGATCGGCGAATGGCTCGCGGGCGCATCCGACGACCCCGCCGTCGGCTACACCGCCGAGGATCTCGTCGAGCACCTCCAGTCCGAACACAGCACCTACCGAGCGGTCCTCGATTCCCTGCTCGAGTCGGCCGGATTCCGGATCATCGACGCGCAGTTCCGGCGGTCGGTGTACGCGAGCTACACCTGCGCCGTCGGCGGGTGAGCGCAAGTCTTCGCCTCAGTGGAAGTCGCGGGAACGCAAGCAGGTCGGAGAGACCGAGCGGGAGCGCGACGATGCGACGCGCGAGCACGTTGATGACGCCCTGGTAGCGCTCGAGCAGCCCGCGGATCTCCAACGCGGGCGCGGTGCGCGCCACCTTGCGGTAGCGCTTCCACACGTCGGGGGTGCAGATCACGTTCACGAGCCCGGTCTCGTCCTCGAGGTTGAGGAAGATCACGCCCTTCGACGTCGACGGCTGCTGGCGGTGCGTGACCACGCCGGCGACGTCGACGACGGTGCGGTCGGGCAGCTCGCGCAGCGCCTCGGCGGTGACGATGCCCCGCGCCGTGAGCTCCGCCCGCACGAACTCGGTGGGATGGCGGGCGGCGGACAGCCCGGTGGCCCAGAGGTCGGCGGCGATCTCCTCGACCTCGTTCATCCCCGGCAGCGTCGGCGCGTCGGCACCGGTGACCATGCCCGGCAGCTTGTCGGGCACGCGCGTCGCGCAGCGCGCCCGCGGCCCACAGCGCCTCGCGCCGGTTGCGGTCGAAGCACGCGAACGCGCCCGCGGTGGCGAGGGCCTCGAGCGCGTCGGTGGGTGCGCCGGTGCGACGGGTGAAGTCGTCGAGGTCGGTGAAGGGCTGCTCGGCCCGCGCGTCGTCGATGCGGTCGAGGAGCGCGTGCTCGGAGAGCCCGCGCACGTACCGGAGCCCGACCCGCATGGCGTGGATCGACGGGTCGGCGTGCCAGCCCGGCCCGCGGCCGCCCGATCGGCCCCGCGGCCTCGGTGCGCGGCTCCAACGTGCAGTCGCGACGCGACGCCTGCACGCACGGCCCGAGCACCTCGACGCCGTGACGGGTGGCGTCGCGCACGATGGTGTGCGGCGAGTAGAAGCCCATCGGTTGCGCGTTGAGCAGCGCGCACGCGAACTCGGTCGGGTAGTGCAGCTTGATCCACGAGCTCGCGTACACGAGGTAGGCGAAGCTCACCGAGTGGCTCTCGGGGAACCCGAAGTCGGCGAAGCCCTCGATCTTGTGCACGATGTCGTCGGCGACCTCGCCGGTGATGCCGCGCTCGGCCATGCCCGACGAGGAGCCGGTCGCGCATCGCCGCCATCCGCGCCCGCGAGCGCTTCGACCCCATCGCCTGGCGCAGCCGGTCGGACTCCCCCGGCGTGAACCCGGCGACGTCGATCGCCATCTGCATGAGCTGCTCCTGGAACAGCGGCACGCCGAGGGTCTTCTCCAGGCACTTCTCCAGCAGCGGGTGCGGGTAGGTGACCGGCTCCTCGCCGTTGCGCCGGCGCAGGTAGGGGTGCACCGACCCGCCCTGGATGGGCCCGGGGCGGATGAGCGCCACCTCCACCACGAGGTCGTAGAAGCACTCGGGGCGCAGGCGCGGCAGCGTGGCCATCTGCGCGCGGCTCTCCACCTGGAACACGCCGATGGTGTCGGCCGCGCTCGAGCAGCGCGTACACCTCGGGCTCCTGGGGGATGGTGGCGAGGTCGACCTCGACCCCTTCGTGCTCGCGCACGAGGTCGACGGCGAGGTGCAGCATCGTGAGCATCCCGAGGCCGAGCAGGTCGAACTTCACCAGGCCCGCGGCCGCGCAGTCGTCCTTGTCCCACTGGAGCACCGAGCGGTCCTCCATGCGCGCCCACTCCACCGGGCAGCACTCGATGAGCGGGCGGTCGGCCATCACCATCCCGCCCGAGTGGATGCCGAGGTGGCGCGGGAAGTCGAGCACCTGCTCGGCGAGGTCGAGCGCGAGCTTCGGGAACGGGCGGGCCTGTCTCCCTGCGAGCGCTCTCGAAGCTGGCCGGAGTCGCGACCCCACCGGTCGATCCACTTGGTGAGCGCGTCGGCGTGCCCGGGTGAGAGGCCGACGACCTTCGCCATCTCGCGCAGCGCCGAGCGCGGCCGGTAGGTGATCACGTTGGCGACCTGCGCGGCGCGCTCGCGCCCGTACTTGTCGTAGACGTACTGGATCACCTCCTCGCGCCGCTGGTGCTCGATGTCGAGGTCGATGTCGGGGGGGCCGTCGCGCTCGAGCGAGAGGAACCGCTCGAACAGCAGCCCGAGCGCGACCGCGTCGGCCTTGGTGACGCCGAGCGCGTAGCAGACCGCGCTGTTCGCCGCGCTCCCCCGGCCCTGGCAGTAGATGTCGTGGGTGCGGCAGAACCCGACGATGTCGACGAGCACCAGGAAGTAGCCGGGGAAGTTGAGCTGCTCGATCACGTCGAGCTCGTGCGCGATCTGGTGCATCGCCTGCTCGTGCTTCGGGTGCGTCGACGGGTACCGGATGCCGCGCGCCGCGTGCGGTGAGCTCGCGCAGCCAGGTCATCTCGGTGTGACCGTCGGGCACGTCGTGATCGGGAAGCTCGGGCGCGGCGAGGCGGAGGTCGAACGCGCAGGCACGCGCGACGTCGACGGTGCGCGCCACCGCGCCCGGCCAGCGCGCGAAGCGGCGCTCCTGCTCGGCCGCGCTGCGGAGGTGCGCGAACGGCGCGGCCGGGAGCCAGCCGTCGATCTCGTCGAGCGAACGGCGCGACCGCACCGCCGCGAGCGCGGTGGCGAGCGGGCGCTGCGCGGGCGTGGCGTAGTGGACGTTGTTGGTGGCGACCACGTCGACCCCCGCGGCCATCGCCACCCGGGCCAGCGCGTCGTTGCGGTGACGGTCGATCGGGTCGCCGTGGTCCCACAGCTCCACCAGCACGCGCTCGCGCCCGAAGCCGGCGACGAGCCGGTCGAGCGCGTCGCGTGCCGCGGCCGGGACCGTCGCGCACCAACGCCGCCGGCACCGTGCCCTTGCGACACCCGGTGAGCACGTACCAGCTGTCGTTGCGCATGCTCGGCTGCGGGTGCAGGTGCACCGGTGCCCGCGCGCGGCGCGCGCGAGCGCGTCGATCGTGGTGCGGGGCGCGCCCTTCTCCCCCGCCATCTGCGCCTCGCTGATCGCGCGGGCGAGCCGCGCGTACCCGACCGGACCCTCCGCGAGCACCAGCAGGTGCTCGCCCTCGGGATCGGGCTCGCCGTTCGCGGGCCGGGTGATCCCGAGCGTCATCTCCGCGCCGAAGACGGTGGGCAGCGCCGTGCTCGCGTGCGGCGAGGGCGAAGCGGACCGCGCCGTAGAGACCGTCGTGGTCGGTGACCGCGAGACCCGCCAGGCCGAGGCGGGCCGCTTCGACCGCCAGCTCCTCGGGATGGCTGGCGCCGTCGAGGAACGAGAAGTTGGTGTGGCAGTGGAGCTCGGCATAGCCCGCCATGGCCCTGACGGTACCGAACGTATGTTCGATCATGCAAGGGGAGGTACGGTGACTCCCAGGAGGGCAGGAAACGGAGGTATCGGTCATGGCCGAAACGAAGAACCTGTCCACCCCCGACGAGACCCGCACGTTCGACAAGGGCAAGCTCGAGATCGTCGAGGTCAACGGCAGCCAGGTCGGTCGGGCCACGTTCGAACCGGGCTGGAAGTGGAGCGAGTCGGTCAAGCCGATCGTCGGCACCGACAGCTGCCAGGTCGAGCACTTCGGGTACGTGGTCTCGGGCCGCATGAAGGTGCAGTTCGACGACGGCACGAGCGCCGAGGTCGGACCGGGCGACTTCGCCCACATGCAGCCGGGGCACGACGCCTGGATCGTCGGCAACGACACCTGCGTGTTCATCGACATCATGGGTGCACCGAACTACGCGAAGAAGTAGCGCACCGTTCTACGATCGCGGTCATGCTGCTGTCGGGTATCAACCACGTGGCCGTGCTCACCAACGACACCGACCGCCTGCACGCGTTCTACCGCGAGGTCTTCGACGCCGAGGTGTTCGCCGACCAGACCATCGGCGACGGCGAGCGCGACGGTCGGTTGTCGTTCGTGACGGTGGGGCCGCACACCCAGCTCAACGTGTTCCAGCTGCCGGGCAACACCGAGGCCGAGCACCAGACCCCGATGTTCGGTCGCGGTCGCATCGACCACATGGGCCTGCAGGCGGCGTCGCAGGAGGCGTTCGACGAGATCCGCGAGCGGTTGATCGCCCGCGGTTCGACCGACGGCTTCGTCACCGACTTCGGCGTCGCCATCAGCCTGTTCTTCATCGATCCCGACGGCCTCGAGGGTGAGGTCCTGCTCGACCGTCCCGGCGCCGGGCCCGCCGATCTCAAGCCTCCGGGCACTCCCGCGGCGGGATACGAGCGCGTCGTCCCCGAGTGAGTCGCGACGACGACTACTGCTACCTGACCACGCGCGGGCGTGTCACCGGCAACGACCACGAGATCGAGATCTGGTACGTGCGCGAGGGCGACACCATCTACCTGCTCGCCGGCGCGGGTGACCGCTCCGACTGGGTCCGCAACCTGCAGGCCGAACCGCGCGGTGACGGTGCGTGTGGGCGACGTCACGTCCGTCGCCCACGGTCGCGTGGTCACCGATCCCGACGAGGACGCCCGCGCCCGCACGCTCGTGTTCGACAAGTACCAACCCCGCAACGACGGCGAGCTCGTCACCTGGCGCGCCCGCGCCCTCCCCGTGGCACTCGACCTGGACCCCTGAACACGTTGCGTCGCTGGGGCGTGTCATACACGTACGAGCGACGCAACGTCGGTATGGAGGGACGGGTCAGTCGTAGATGGCTTCGACGGCGGCGCGGCCGCGTTCGAGGACGACGAGACAGGCGACGCCCGCGCCGTCGCCGCCGTCGACCACCACCTGCCACAGCGCGCGCCGGCGACGGTGGTCCCACCAGCGGAGGTCGTGGGCCCAGGGTCCGCTCCACCCCGCCAGTGGACCGCCCCCGCCGGGAAGGGCCGCGCACCACAGCCCGACCGGTGGAGCCGACGGCTCCCCTCGCCCCGAGACGGTGACCGGGGCGCCGTCGGCGTCGACCAGGTCGGCGGGTAACGGCGGGTCGAACACCCGCGCCGGCGCAGGCCCCGGCACCGCCCCCGGCCACGGGGCGAGCGGGGCCGGGGCGTCGCCGTGCTCCTCTCCCCACGGCACCCACCGCACCCGTTCCCCCGGCGTGCGACCCCCGGCGGCCACTGCGGTGACGACGGCGTCGGGCCCGAGCATCCCCTGCACCCGGGCCAGGGCGCGTCCGGCGCGGTCGGCCGCCGCGGGATCCCCGCCCCAGAAGCCGAGCTGACGCCCGGATGCAGGCCCGAGGTCGTCGGGCGCGAGCGTCAACCGCGTGAGCCCGGCGGTGACGGTGTCGGTCAGCAACCACGCGTCGAGCTGCCAGCGGACGCGCGCGCCCAGCGTCGACGGCGTGAGCGCGCCCTCGTGGCGCCAGCACCGGGTGAGCCGCTCACCGTGCTCGGTCTCCGCTTCCACGACCACACGCGCGCAGCACAACCCGAGCGCGTCGAGGTGTGCGAGCATGCGGTCGGCGAGCATCTTCGCCGCGAACGCGGCTTCGTCGACGCGCGTCGCGGGCGGGTCGAGCTCGATCGACTCGAGCAGCTCCTCGGGCGGGACGGTCGCCACCGGCTCGTGCTCCTCCTCGCCGCACGCGAGCCGGTGCGCGAGCGCGCCGGGAGGACCGAAGCGTCCGAGCACCGACGCGGCCGGGAGCGCGGCGAACGCGCCGAGCGTGCGCAACCCGAGACGGGCGAGCAGGTCGACGAGGTCACCGCCACCGCCGTACGTGGCGTCGACCGATCCCGCGAGCACGGTCACCGGCCACGGCGCGAGGAACCCGGCCGATCCCCCGGGGGGTACGACCAGCGCGTCGAGCCCGCGCTCCTCGGTGCCGCGCGCCGCGAGCCCGGCGGCGAACGTGCCTTCGGCGATGCCGGCGCGCACGTCGACCACGCCCAGCTCGTGCACGCGGTCGACGATGCGCGCCGCCAACGTGTCGTCACCTCCGAAGTAGCGCGACGGCCCGCGCGTCGGGAACGACAGCTGCCCGGGACGTTCGAGCACCAGCCGCGGGACGAGCTCCTCGACCGCGCGCACCACGAGCTCGAAGGCGCGCGCGTCGGCGGTGTCGTCGGCCTCGAGCACCACGAGGCCCGCGCAGCGCGCTTCCGCTTCACGCACGCGGAGCCCGACGGCCACTCCTTCGGCGCGTGCCTCGGCCGACGCCGACCGTACCACGAGCCCGCGCGGACCGCGCCCGGTCACCACCACCGGCGCGTCGGCCAACCCAGGATCACGCCGACGGGCGGCGACGACCGGCCAGTCGGGACACCACAACGCGCAGGTGCGGGTGGCCTCCCCCACGACCGTCAGCCGGCGCGGGCGAGCTCGCCGGCGCGTGGGCGGGCCGCCGCGCCCCGGCCGTCGACCTGCACCTGGAGCCGACGGCCCGCGAGCATGCCCGCGCCGCACTCCAGGCCGTCCCACGTGGTCCCGGCCGCGTGCAGCACGTAGGCCGCGCCCGCGGGCCAGGCCACCCCGCGCGGCTCGGCGATCACCAGCACCGATTCGCGTTCACGGGCGCGCGCCTCCAGCCGGCGGGCGTCGCCCAGGCGCACCCCGCGCGGCACCTCGGCCAGCACCAGGCTCACGCCGTCGAGCAGAGCCGCGACCACGGTGGCCCAGCGGGCGGGGGGAACCCGCCGGACCACCGCGAACCGGTCGAGGGCGACGCCCGCCTCCCCCGCGGCGAGCGGGCCGAGGGTGGCGTCGAGGTCGACCGCGGCCGTCCACTCCCCCAGCGCGGTGAACGCGGCGGCGAGCTCGAAGGCCACGGTGGTCGCCCCCGCGCCGGCCTCGCCCACCACCCGCAGCACCGAGCCGCGCACGACGGCGCCCTCGGGCACGAGGTCGCCCAACCCGCCCGCCAGCGCCACGGACCGGTCGCGCGCCAGCACCAGCGGACGGGCGTGGCGCGCCACGTCGTCGAGATGGGCGCGGGCCTCGTCGTCACGCCGGGGAAGCACGGTCAGGGGAGCCAAGGTCCCCGACGTTATCGAACGTATGTTCGCCCCGTCAATTGCGCCGCTTCGCGGGAGACCCGGCGGCGCCCCACAGGGCAGGGAGGGAACGCGCCAGGTCTCCGATGTCGCGAATGTAGCTATGTGACGTAGGTCACACAAGATCCCGGAGTGCGGCTACGCGGTGGGTTCGGGGGTGGGGAGCGGCTCGACGCCGATCGCCCGCAGCGACTCGGGCGACCAGCCCGCGTCGTCGCCGTAGTACCCGAACAGGTGCTCGACGGTCTCGACGACCCTCGGCTCCAACGCGGGCCACTGCTCCGCGGGCGCGGTGACCGCCACCGCGCTGGAGTACACCGTCACCGTGGTGGCGCCGAGGTCGAACAGGCGTCGGGCGAGCACGTCCGGCGCCCGGTCACCGCCTTCCTTGACGTCGTCAATCGACGGGTATCGCTCGATGGCCATGCCGGTGAGTGAGCGGTTGAGGTCGAAGATGCGGACCGACGGCGAGGCGCCCGTCCGCACGGTCACGGTGATGAACTGACCCATGACCCAGACATTACGGCGTCAGCCGCGACGACCGAGCACCGCGAGCAGTTGGGTCTGACGGCCCGCACCCTCGGGGACGTCGGCCGGTGTGCCGAACATACCGCTCCCGGCGAGCATGTCGATCTGCGGTTCGATGACCTCGAAGCACGCCTCGACCAGCACGGGATCGAGCGTGGTGTCCTGGCCGGTCGACGACGCGACGTCCCACCCGTGGATCAACACGTCGAGGAACCGGTGCCCGCAGTAGATCTCGCCGGGGACGGGCCCGTACGACACCGCGCACGGTGCCTCCATCGCACCCGGGGCGCGGAACACCGCCGCCGCGACCAGCGCGGAGTCGTCGTAGGCGCGCAACGGGTCGGTACCGAGCACGTCGCCATCGAGCCGGTCGCCGACCGCCTCGATGGTGAGCCCCGAGCCGAGCTCCGCAGCCCAGTAGTTCCCCGTGACGATGTGGTTCACCAGCTCACGCACGGTCCAGCCGTCGCAGTCGGACGGCTGCGCCCACTGGTCGTCGCGCACTCCGGCGATCGATCGTCGTGCGCGCTCGAGTGACGTGGCATGCACTTCCGGAAGGTCGACGCTCATCCGCAACCTCCTGGCCGTCGGATCGACTGGCAGCAACGCTAGATGAACAGTCGCCCCGGCGCAGGGGCCACGCCCCGCCAGCAGAGCGAGTCCATGAAGATCCACGAGCGACGGTGGATCGCGCTCGGGCCGTAGCCCGCCAGCGCCGTCTTGTGCGCGGGCGCCGGGTAGCCGACGTTCGATTCGAAGTCGTACGGCGGGTAGTGCTCCGCGGCCTCCCGCATCATCCCGTCGCGCGTCACCTTGGCCACGCACGACGCCGCCGCCACCGCCAGGCATTTCGTGTCGCCCTTGATCACGGTGGTGACCCGCGATCCCATGCGCAGGTAGTCGTGGTTGCCGTCGAGGACGATGCGGTCGGGGGTGTAGCCCTGCGCGTCGAGCTCGGCGAGGGCGCGCAACGCCGCGGTCCGCAGCGCGGCGGTCATGCCCTGCTCGTCGCACTCGTCGTGCGACGCGTGCCCGACCCCGACGGCAACGGCCCACTTCCGCACCGACGCGCGCTGCCTTCTCGCGTTCGGCGCGGGTGAGCTGCTTCGAGTCGCGGACCCCACGGACGTGCTCGGGCGCGGGGATCGACCGCGGCCACGGTGACCGGACCAGCCCAGGCGCCCCGGCCGACCTCGTCGATCCCGCACACGACCTGGTCGCCCGCGTCCCAGAACTTCCGCTCCAGCCGGAGGGTCGGGCCCGAGCGGCGGGTGGGCGCGGCGGCGGTCACGACGCCGAACCTAGTGTGCGGACCCAGCCGACGGACGGAGGATGACATGACCGGCCGCAACTGGGGTCGATGGGGCGACGACGACGAGCGGGGCACACTGAACCTGCTCACGCCGGCGGCGGTGCTCGCGGCGACTCAGGTGCTGCCGCACCGGCAAGGTGTACAGCCTCGCCCTGCCGATCCAACGCGAGGGTGTGCCGATCTTCGACTACCGCGGCGCGCCGCAGCGGCTGAGCCTGACGAGCAACACCGACAACGACCGCTACGAGGGGTTCGGCGCGCCGGACGGACTGGGCTCCAACGAGGACGTGCTCGTGCTCGCGTCCCACAGCATCACGCACATGGACGCCCTCTCGCACGTGTTCGCGGAAGGCCGGATGTACAACGACTTCGGGGCCGAGGAGTTCACTACCGCGAAGGGCGCGCAGCACCTCGACGTCGCGCAGACCGCCAGCTTCGCCGGGCGCGGCGTGCTGCTCGACCTGCCCCGCCATCAAGGCGTCGACTGGCTCGAGCCCGGACAGGTCATCGACGCCGCGCAACTGGAGGCCTGCCGCGACGCGCAGGGCATCGAGCTGCGCAGCGGCGACATCCTGCTCGTGCGAACCGGGTGGCTCGATCTGTTCGCCACCGGCGCCGAGGGCTACGCGCAGCCGGGGCTCGGCAAGGACGCGGTGTCGTTCGTCGACGACCACGACATCTCGGTCGTCGGTGCCGACAACGCCGCCATCGAGTGCATCCCGTTCGACGACAACGAGTTCCTCAGCGTCCACATCGCGCTGCTCGTGAACCGCGGCGTCACCCTCCTCGAGCACCTCTATCTCGCCGAGCTCGCGGCCGACGGCTGCCACGAGTTCCTGCTCTCGGTCGGGGGGCTCAAGGTCACCGGCGCGGCGGGGAGCCCGATCAACCCGATCGCGATCGGCTGACGGGCCTAGCTCTCCAACGCGGCGATGTTCGCCGCCTCACCGGGATCGGGCGCGCCCGCGAACCAGGCGTCGAGCATCTCGCGCGGCGACCTCGGGGCTGGTGAGCCGCAGGCCCATCACCAGCACGTTGGCGTCGTTCCACTTCCGCGCGCCGGCGGCGGTGGCCGCGTCGGTGCACAGCGCGGCGCGCACGCCCGCGACCTTGTTGGCCGCGATCGACGCGCCGGTGCCGGTCCAGCAGAACAGCAGGCCGGTTGCGCACGCACCGCCCGCCACCAGCTCCCCCACCGCGTGTCCCACCTCGACCCACTGGCCGTCGGGGGCAGCGACCACCGTGTGGCCACGCGCCTCGAGATCCGCGCGCACCGCGTCGGTCAGCGCGGTGTACTCGTCGCTCCCGAACGCGACCTTCATCCGAACAGCATGCGGTGGACGTCGCCGAGCGTGTCGAACGGTGTGCACGTCACACCGGACATGGCGCACCACGACGCCAGCGGGCCCTTGGCGAACACGATGTCGGCCAGCAACGCGGCCTTGCGGTCGCTGGCGCCGTCGCCGATGAGCACCGTGGTCTGCCCTCGGTACGCCGCGTCCTTGATCGGCGCCTGCTTGCACACCCCGCACGACGAACACGGGCAGCAGCGGTCCTCGTGCGGGAACAGCAGCTCACCGGTCGCGAAGTCGACCGCGTTGGTGAGCACGTCGACGCCGAGCGGTGCGCACGCGTCCTGCACGTAGAACCCGAAGCCGTCGGACACCACCGTCAGCTCCGCACCCGCGGCGCGCACGGCGTCGACCAGCGGCCCGAAACCGGGATCGAGCGGCACCTCGGCGGCGATCGCGCGCAGCCCGGCCTCGTCGCCCTCGACCAGCGCCCATTGGTCGACGATGCACTCGCGGCTGCCGATCTCACCCCGCTCGAACTGATGGTGGAGTTCCCACCACTCGTCGGGCGCCGGCGCGTTCGAGCACGTGCATGCCGACGTCGACCGTGCTGATCGTGCCGTCGAAGTCGAGGAACACCGACGTGCGCGTGAAGTCGAGGGGGTCGAGATCGAGCCGCGCCATCCCGGCGAAGTTAGCCGTGATCCACGCGCCGACCGGCAGCGAATGAGTGCCGGTATCCGGTTCGAGAGAGGGGCACACCATGAGCACCGACGACAACGTGAAGACGATCCAGTCCGTCTACGAGGCGTTCGGCCGGGGCGACGTCCCCGCCATCCTCGACGCCGTCACCGACGACGTCGACTGGGCAGCGGACGCCGATTCGACCGAGGTCCCCTGGTGGGGCGTCCGCCACGGCAAGGCCGAGGTCGCCGACTTCTTCACCAAGCTGGGCACCGAGATGGAGCTCGAGGAGTTCACGCCCCTCGCCGTCATCGGCGACGGCGACGTCGTGCTCACGGTGGTGCGCTTCGGCATGAAGTCGCGGACCAACGGCCGCAGCGCATCGATGTTGCTCCACCACTACTGGAAGTTCCGCGACGGCAGGATCGAGTACTACCGCGGCGCCGAGGACACGCTGCAGACCCTGCGCACGTTCCAGGGCTGAGCGCTCCCGCTCACGTGCTGGCGCCTCACACGTGGTGGGGTACCGACACGACGGCCACGCCGGGTTCGAACAACAGCCGGGCCTTCATCTGCAAGGCCCGGTGGTTGTGCAGGCCGTGCTGCCACCACTTGGGCACGAACTCGCCGATGACGACGGTGACCAGGTCGGCACCTTCGGCCTTGATCGCCTCGACCTCCTGCAGCAGCGGCTCGCCCAGCTCGCGGTACGGCGCGGCGACGATGTCGAGCGGCACCGGCAGCTTCTGGTCGGTCCACTGCTTCTCGAGCTTCTCGGCGTCCTCCGGCAGCTCGGCGATGTGGACGGCACGCACGCGGTCGGGGCGCAACAGCTCGGCCACCCGGAGCGCTTCCCGGGCCCCTTCGTGCAACGTCGCCACCGGCACCAACGCGACGTGACGGCGGGGCGGCCGCGTGAGCAACGTGTCGTCGTGGTCGAGCGTCGGGATGTTGACCACGACGATCCCCCGCTCGAACAGCAGCCCGGCCTTCAGGCGCAACGCGTCGTTGTGCCGCAGCACGTGACGCATGCGCGCCTGCTCGATCGTCTCGGGCACCACGACCGCACACAAGTGGTCCTCGCGCTCAGCTCGCTCGCCCTGTACGAGTGCCCGGGCCGTCTTCACCAACCCGTGCTGCGACGACACGAACTCGAGCTTGCAGCCGTAGCGTGCCCAGAACGCCGCGCTCGAGGTTGCGGTCCTCGGCACCGACGTGCACCGCGCGCACGCGGTCGGCGTCGAGGTGATCGACGTAGCGCATCGCGCGGTCGAGACCGTCGTCGACGCGCGACACGAGCACCACTGCAGAGAGGCGGTTGGCCGTCGCGATTGCGAGCGCGGGGTCGGGCTCGTCGAGCTTCGACGCCACGTGGTCGTAATGCTTGTTCACCCGGACCAGGACCGCGACCGTCACCGGGACGATCACCATGATGATCCACGCCCCGTGTGTGAACTTGGTGACGGCGATCACGACGCCGACGACTCCAGTGGCGATCGCGCCCGTTCCGTTGACCCAGAGTCCCACCTTCCAGCCCGGTTCCTTCAGCGTCAGGTGACGCTTGGCCATGCCGCCCTGCGACAACGTGAACGAGGTGAAGACGCCGATCGCGTACAGAGGGATGAGGTGGGTGACGCTGGCACCGAAGGCGATGGTCAGCACCGTGGCGAGCGCGGCGAGCACGAGGATGCCGTTGGCGAACACCAACCGCCGCCCCCGCTTGGTGAGCGGCGAGGGCAGGAAGTGGTCCTCGGCGTGGAAGCTGGCCAGGCGCGGGAAGTCGGCGAACGACGTGTTCGCGGCGAGCACCAGGATCAGCATGGTCATCGCCTGGATGAAGAAGAACGCGATGTTGCCGAGCGTCCCGGTGCCCACGATCGCCCGGGAGATCTGGCTGATCACCGTCTCCTTGGTGCTCGGAAGCGGGTGGAGCTTCCAGGCCAGGAAGGAGATGCCGAGGAACATGATCGCGAGCAGCACCCCGAGCCACGCGAGGACGCGCCGCGGCGTTCTTCCACTCGACCGGTTTGAACGCCGGCACCCCGTTGGAGATCGCCTCCACGCCGGTCATCGCGGTGGAGCCCCCGGCGAAGGCGTGCAAGAGGAGGAAGATTCCGAGGGATCCACCGGCGCCGGCCGCCACCTCCGCGTGCTGGACGTGGATGGGATCGAGACCGCCGAGCACCGCCTTGGTCACGCCGACGATCACCAGACCGATGATGGCGATGACGAAGCCGTAGGTGGGCACTGCGAAGATGCGACCCGACTCCTTGACCCCGCGCAGGTTCATCCAGGCGATGATCCAGATCAGCACGACCGCGATGGCGACGCGGTACGGGTACGTTGCCGGAAAGGCGGAGTACATGGCGGCGACACCGGCCGAGACGCTCACCGCGACGGTGAGGATGTAGTCGGTCAGCAACGCGACCCCGGCCACCTGCGCGGGCAGGACGCCGAAGTTGTCACGCGTCACGATGTACGCGCCACCGGCACTCGGGTACGCCTTGATCGTCTGGCGGTACGAGAACACCAGGATCACGAGCAGGGCGACGATCGCGAGCGACAACGGCACCAGCGTCCCGAACGCGAGCAGTCCGGCGCCCCCGATCAGGAGCACGGTCAGCATCTCTTCCGTTGCGTACGCAACCGATGAGAGCGCGTCGCTGGCGAACACCGCGAGCGCGGTGCTGTTGCCGAGACGTTCGTGGATCTCCTGGTCGGTCCGGATCTTCCGGCCGAACAACATGTTCTGCAGGTCGGACCGGCGCGAGCGCGGCCGTCCGGGCGGGAGTGCCGACGGGGCTTCCGGTTCGCCGCGGAGGTGCGTCCCGTGATCAGGGGGCGCGACCGGCGCGGGTTCTAGGCTCGGGTCGGTGATGGTCGTGGCCATGCACTCATCGTCGTGGGCTCGCCGTCAAGAGGCCGTCAGCGCACGCCGGTGAGGCGTCAAGATGCCGTCAAGAACGGGGTGGTCCAGGCCTTCGCGGCGCTGGCCATCGTCGGCGCCGCCACCGCGATCGGCCGCCTGCTCGACATCGACCTCACCGCCGCGGCGCTGCTCCTCCTGGTCGCCGCGTTGCTCGCCACCCTCCTCGGTCGCGTCGGCGCGGTCGTCGGGACCGTGGCCGGGTTCCTCGCGCTCAACTACTTCTTCACCGCGCCGCGCGAGAGCCTCGACGTTCAGAAGGGCGACGACCTCGTGGCGCTGGTCGCCTTCGCGGTGGCGTCGGGCGTGCTCGGCTGGACCGTCTCACGCCTCGATGCGGCGCGCCGCACGGCCGAGCAGCGCGAACGCGAGACCCAGATCCGTCTCGACCTCACCACCCGGCTCATGGCCGGCGAGGATCCCGACACCGTCGTCGCCGGCGCCGCCGACGCGCTGGTCGCGCTGTTCGGCCTCGTGTCCTGCATCCTGCGTGCGCCCGGCTCCGCCACCACCGCGACCGGCCCCGGCACGCCGGGACCGACGATGGTGGTGCGGCTCCCACCGCTCGAGGTCGAGGTCACCGCCGCACGCGAGCACCCGTTCGGTTCGGCCGACCGCGCGCTGCTCGAGGCGCTCGTCGCGGGGCTGGCCGCCGCCATCGACCGCCTCCGCCTCGAGACGGAAGCGCGTGATGCCCGGGTGGCAGCCCAGGTCGGCCGCACCCGATCCGGCTTTCTCTCGGCGGTGACCCACAACCTGCGCACCCCGCTGGCCTCCATCCGCGCCGCGTCCTCCACACTCCGCGCCCCCGACCTGCAACTCGATCCCAGCGACCGTGCCGAGCTCCTCGACACCATCTACGACGAGACCGACCGCCTCGAGCGCCTCGTCACCAACATCCTCGAGCTCAGCCGTATCCGGGCAGGTGGGCTCGAGGTCTGGCGCCAACCGGTCGACGTACGCGACCTCGCGCAGGCGTCGATCCGCCGGCTCCGACCGCTCGCACGCGCGCATCGCATCCGCCTCGACGTGCCCGTCGACTTCGAGGATCTCGACGTCGACATCGAGATGATGGAACAGGTCTTCGGCAACCTGCTCGAGAACGCACTGCGGTTCGCTCCCCCCGGCTCCGAGATCCTCGTGTCGGCGAGCGCGACCGGGGACCCGCCCGGCGTCATGGTGCGCGTCGCCGACCATGGGCCAGGCGTGCCCGAAGCGGAGCGCGAGCGGATCTTCGAGGAATTCGCCC
Source organism: uncultured Actinomycetes bacterium (assembly GCA_963725775.1). Classification (GTDB taxonomy): domain Bacteria; phylum Actinomycetota; class Acidimicrobiia; order IMCC26256; family DASPTH01; genus DASUAS01. The sequence continues at coordinate 1,580,062 of CAVRZT010000001.1, read as the reverse complement.
GGGTCGACGCCCGGCCCGACTCCACGGGCACCGGCCTCGGCCTCGCCATCGTGCACGCCCTCGTGACCGCGCACGGCGGCAACGTATGGTGCGAGGACACCCCGGGCGGGGGCGCCACCTTCGCGTTCGTCGTCCCGACCCGCACCGCGCAGGAGAGAACCGCGCAGGAGACCCGAGCATGACCACGGTGCTGGTGATCGAGGACGACAGCTCCTTGCGCCGCGCGTTGCGCACGAGCCTGCGGGCCCGTTCGCTCGAGGTGATCGAGAGCGCGAGCGCCGAGGAGGGTCTCGTCCTCGTGGCCGACCGGCGACCCGACGCGGTGCTCCTCGACCTCGGGCTCCCCGACCTCGACGGCATCGAAGCACTGCGCCGCATGCGTTCGTTCAGCGACGTCCCCGTCGTCGTGCTGACCGCGCGCGACCGCCAGCAGGACAAGATCGCGGCCCTCGACGCCGGTGCCGACGACTACGTCACCAAGCCGTTCGACGTCGAGGAGCTGCTCGCGCGCGTCCGCGCAGTCCTGCGCCGGGTGCCGCACACGTCGTCGGCACCCACGGTGATCCGCGTCGACGACCTCGAGATCGACCTGGCCCTCCGGCAAGTGCGCTTGGCCGACGAGGTCGTGCACCTCACCAAGACCGAGCTGGCCCTGCTCGAGCAGCTCGTCACCCACCCGGGCAAGCTCCTCACCCACGAGTACCTGCTCCGCCAGGTCTGGGGCCAGGGCTACGGCTCGGAGAGCAACTACCTCCGCGTCTACGTCGGGCAGCTGCGGCGCAAGCTGGTCGACGACGCCGCCAACCCCCGGCTCATCGTCACCGAGCCCGGGATCGGCTACCGCTGGATCGGGACGGAGTGACGGCCGTCTCCGGACAGCGAGACGCCGGCGGGCCCGGAGGCCCGCCGGCGAAGCGCTTGCTGTCCGCGTTCCACGCCTACCTTCCGGTGGTGGGTTCCTGCGAGGGCCCGCCGGACATGACGATGTCCTGGTCCACGCCGACGACGTCGAGCTCCCGCACCTGCAGGTTGTCGTATGCGAGCACACCCATCTCGGGCAGGTCGAGACCCATCTCCTCGTCGGCCTGCTCGGAACGGATGCCGCCCTTCATGATCGCGTTCTGGATCTTGAAGAACGCCCAGGCGAACGCACCCATCACGAAGATGATGACGAGACACCCGACCGCCTGCGCTCCGAGCTGCTTGAAGCCCAGGCTGGTGTCGTAGAGGAACCCGGTGACGCCCTTCGCGTTCTTGGTCGCGTCGGACACGGTCCCGTTCCACCCGGCGCCGTAGCGACCGTCGGAGAAGATCCCGACGCAGAGCACCCCGAAGATGCCACCCACGCCGTGCACCGAGATCGCACCCACCGGGTCGTCGACGCCCTTGCGCTCGAAGAAGAACACGGACTCGACGATGATCACCGCGGCGATCGAACCGATGACCGCCGCCGCCCACGGCTGCACGAACGCGCACGGCGCGGTGATCGCCACCAGGCCGGCGAGCATGCCGTTGACCATCATGCCCGGGTCCGGAGCCTTCATCCGCCACATGCAGTAGAACATCGCGATCGTCGCACCGAACGCCGCCGCGATGGCGGTGTTGGCGGCGACGACCGTGAAGCGGAGATCGGTCGCCGCGAAGGTCGATGCGGCATTGAACCCGAACCACCCGAACAGCAGGATGAACGTCCCGAGCATCGCCATCGGGATGTTGTGCGCCGCCAGCGTACGCGGCTTGCCGTCGGGTCCGTACTTGCCGATGCGTGCACCGAGCACGACCGCGCCGGCGAGACCGGCGACGCCACCCATGGCGTGCACCACGCCCGAGCCGGCGAAGTCGACGTAGCCGAAGCCGAGGTCCCAGCTGTTGCCGAGCTTGGCCAGCCAGCCGCCGCCCCAGGTCCACCCACCGAAGATCGGGTAGTAGAGCGCGCCACAGAACAGGCCCCAGCCGACGAACGCCTTCCACTTCCACCGCTCGGCCATGGCGCCGGTCGGGATGGTCGCCGTCGTGTCCATGAAGGCGACCATGTAGAGGAAGAATGCCGCCACCGGGACGCTGTACGCGACCCCGGAGAGCGCGAAGCCGCTCTTGCCCCACAGGAACACCCAGTTGCCGCTGTCGCCGAAGTGGATCAGCGACTGGGTGCTCAGCGGCGCGGTCATGCCGAACGGCGCGTAGCTGAAGCCGCTGAACATGATCGGGAAGCCGACGAGGAAGAACGCCACGAAGCCGAGGCCGAAGATGGCGAAGTTCGTACTCACGACGTGCGACGCGTGTTTCGCCCGGCAGAAGCCGGTCTCCACGAGCGCGAAGCCCGCCTGCATGAAGATCACGAGCACCGCACCGATGATCACCCAGAGGTTGTTGAGCCCCAGGTCGGTGTGGGAGATGCCCTTGATCGGATTGACGTCAATCGACGGGTCCACCGCGAAGGCGGCGACGTTCGTCAAGATTACGAGCGCCGCGGCGATCGTCGCGACGAAGCCGATCCGGCGTATCGTCCGTTTCACAAAGGTCCTCCTGAGAAGTGGTGTCGGTCACCGGACGTCAGGCGCCGTTGCCCGCGCTGCCTCGGCTCAGAGAACGTTAAGGAAGGGCAGTTTCCCGTTTGCCGCGGCGACGTGAACGAAGTGCGACACGAACCTGTCGTATTTCTGACGCCACGGGTACGGCGGTCGCAGACCCGTATCCTGAGCCCGTGCGCGAGGTCGGGATCGTCCCCCACACCCACTGGGACCGGGAGTGGTACGCCCCGTTCCAGCAGTACCGAGTGCAGCTCGTGCACCTGGTCGACGACCTCCTCGAGCTGCTCGAGGGCGACGCATCGTTCACCCGGTTCCTGCTCGACGGCCAGACCGCGGTGGTCGACGACTACCTCGCGGTTCGCCCCGCCGCCGAGGCCCGCCTGCGCGCGCTCGCCACCGCCGGGCGGCTCCAGATCGGGCCCTGGATGATCCTCATGGACGAGTTCATGGTGTCGGGCGAGACCATCGTGCGGAACCTGCAGCACGGTCTCGCGCGCGCCGAAGCGCTCGGGGGTGACGCGGCCATGCGCGTGGGCTACCTCCCCGACATGTTCGGTCACGTCGCGCAGATGCCGCAGATCCTGCGACTCGCCGGGCTCGAGCACGCGGTCGTGTGGCGAGGCGTGCCGAGCGACGTGACGCAGACCGCGTTCTGGTGGCGCGCGCCCGACGGCTCGACCGTGCGCGCCGAGTACCTCTACGGCTCCTACTCGAACGGCCGCGACATCCCCGTCGATCCCGAGCAGCTGGTCGCGCGTGCGCGCGGCTACGACGCCGAGCTCGGGGACGCCGCGCTGCCCGGCGGCGGCATGTTGCTGATGAACGGCTCCGACCACCTCCTCCCCCAACCGTGGTTGGGGCGCGTCGTCGCGGCGGCCAACGCGGCACAGGCGGAGTACCACTTCGCGGTCACGTCGCTCGGCGAATACGTCCGCGACCAGCCGGTCGACGGGCTGCTCACGTGGTGCGGTGAGCTCCGCTCCGGCGCGCGCGCCAACGTGCTGATGGGCGTGGCGTCCAACCGCGTCGACGTGCACCAGGCCGCGGCCCGCGCCGAACGCAGCCTCGAGCGTGTGGCCGAGCCGCTCAGCGCGCTGCTCCTCGCGCCCGACGCCTACCCGGCCGCGCTGCTCGACATCGGCTGGCAGCAACTGATCCTCAACAGCGCACACGACTCGTCGTGCGCGTGCAGCGCCGACGAGGTCGTCGAAGCGGTCCGCGTCCGCTACCAGGAAGCCCGGCACGTCGGCGAGGCGCTCACCCGCGACGCTCTCCGTCAACTGGCGACCACCATCGACGCGCCGCCGTCGTCGACCATCGTGGTGAACAGCGCCGCGCGCACCCGCGCGCGGTGTCGTCACCGTCCCGCTGCCCGGCGAGGGCCCCGTGCACCTCGTCGCGGTCGACGACGGTGTCGCGTGCCCCACGCAGGTGGTGACGACCACGGCGGGCGAAGGGATCTCCACCGTGGTCGTGGGCCAGAAGATCCGGTGGGTGCTCGAGATGATGCGTGGACCGGAGCTCGCCGGCGCGCGCATCGCGCTGGTCGAACGGCGCACGCTCGACGACGGCACCGTCGAGTTCACCTTCCACGACGCCGCCCCCGGTGAGCCCGAGCTCGACCTCGAAGCCACCAAGGCCGAGCTGCTCGCGCTGGGCGAGTCGGGCGCGACGATCGCGATCCGCCAGCGGCGCGCGCCGGTCCGCGAGGTCGTGGTCGCAACCGATCCGGTGCCCGGCTTCGGGTGGCGCACGTACCGCGCCGTCGACGGCGCCGGTCCGAGCACCGCGGTGCGGGCCGAGGGTCGGGAGCTCGCGAACGAGCACCTCCGGGTCGAGGTCGACCCCGGCGACGGCACGCTCACCGTCGAGGCCGACGGCGTCGTCGTGCGCGGCGCGAACCGGTACGTCGACGGCGGTGACGGCGGCGACACCTACAACTACTCCCCGCCCACGGTCGACACCGTGATCGACCGGCCGGAGGCCGTGCGCATCGCCGTCGCCGAGTCGGGTCCCGGTACGCGCCCGGGTGGTCGTCACCGCCACCTACGAGTGGCCGGTCGAAGCGATCGGCGACGAGCGGTCGTGCGCGCGGCGCAGCGACGACCGGCTCGCGATCGACGTCGTCACCACCCTCGAGCTGCGCGCCGGCGAGCGGTTCCTGCGCGTGCACGTCGAGCTCGACCACCGCGTGCGCGACCACCGCCTCCGGGCCCACTTCCCGCTCCCGTCGTCGGTCGACGGCTCCGACGCCGAGTGCGCGTTCGCGGTCGTGCACCGCGGGCTCACCGCCGAGGGCGGGCCCCACGAGTACGGACTGCCGACGTTCGTGTCACGCCGGTTCGTCGACGCGTCGGCCGACTTCGGCGGGCTCGCGCTCCTCCACGACGGGCTGCTCGAGTACGAGGTCGTCGACGACGGGCGCGAGCTCGCGCTCACGCTGCTCCGGGCCACCGGCTACCTGTCGCGCTCGGAGCTGTCGCTGCGTCCGAACCCGGCCGGACCGCTCGATCCGCTCGAGGGTCCGCAACTCCAGGGCCGCCTGGCGCTCGACTACGCCGTGCTCCCCCACCGGGGCGACTGGCACGACGCCGACTTGCCCGCCGCGGCCGACGACTTCCTCGTGCCGCTCGAGCGGGTGCGCGGCGGCGGCTGGCGCGGTGCCGACGCGGCGCCGACCGGCCACGCCCTCCGGGTCGACGGTGCGGAGGTGTCGGCGCTCCGGCGCGACGACGCCGGTGCGCTCGTCGTGCGGGTGGTGAACCTCTCCCCGAACCCCTCCACCGCGACGCTCGCGGCGCCCGACGGTCCCGCTCGCGGGCGAGGTCGTCGACCTCACCGGCGCGACCATCGCCACGTTCGACGGCTCCGCGCCGCTGCGGCCGTGGGAGCTCGTCACGGTGCGCGTCGTCGATCGCTGAGGTCTACCCGCGCGGCGCCGGTGCCGCGAGCAATGCCTCCCCGCGCGCCTCGTTCGTCGTCCAGCCCGGGTCGAGTCCGGGCGCGGTGAGGCGCGTGCCCTCGGGCGCCTCCCACAGCAGCGCCGGTCGATCGCCGTGCCACCGGATCGAGTACGACACCGGACCCCGTCGGGTCGGCGCGTCGCGGACGTCGAAGGACTGCCCGATCCACTCGGTGGGCCACTCGGCGAGCAGCGCGACGCCGTCGTCGACGTCACGAACGACCACCGATCGCACCGCGTCGAGCAGCGCGGCATCCGGGCGCGCCGTGCGCGACCGGACCGCGGCCCACGACACGTCGGCCGGTGGGGTGCGCCGACCGATCCGGCGTCGCTCCCGCCCGGTCAGTCGGGCCCACGCCGCCGCCGCCTCGGGATCGAGGCCCCAGTCCTCGAGCACCGCGACGACCATCGGGTCGACCTTCCACGCCTGGCCCGCGAGCACGGTCGCCGCGCGCGCGGTCTGCACCGCGCGCGCGAGGGGCTCGTCGGGGAGCTCGACCTGCATCCCGCGGTCGAGCTGTGCGGTCCACCCACGCGCGACCGCGGCCGCGTCGGGCAGTGCACCCGGGTCGACCGCGCCGAGGCCGCGCGTGCCGAACGCGACAGCGACGCGGAGCGTCGTGCGGTGCGCCACCGGGTACAGGAACGCGGCGACGAGTCGTGCCCCGCGGTCGCGCCGAGCGCGCGAACGGGGCGTCGGACGCCTGCCCGCTCGTCACCAGATCCTCGGTCGTGCCGTCGACGCTCATCGCCCAGCGCGAGGGCGGGCGGGCCGTGCGCAGCGCGCTCCGACCGTCGACGAACGCGGTGGCGTCGGCGAGGTCGACCGCGCGCGCGCCCCGCACCACCAGCGCGGCGACGAAGGGCGCCGGCGACTCGTTCACGATCTCGACCACCGCGACCTCGCCGACATCGGCGGCCGGTGCCCCGTACACGCGGTGCACCGCGTCGCCACCCGGCACGCGCATCGCGGTCTGGACCACGGGCATGTCGTCGATCCGGTGTTGGCGCACCGCCGCCTCGCGGGCCGGGACGTGCCAGCGGTCGTCGGCGCCGATCCACCAGTCGAGCTCCCATCCCGTCGCCCGCGGGTCGAGCCGGCCGGCGCGGTCGACGGTGGCGTCGCGCCCGCCACCGAGCACGCCGATCACCGCGACGCCGGAAGGATCGGGACCCGCGCCGGTCACGACAGACCGTGGAGCTCGGCCTTGGCCTCCCGGAGCATGAGCTCGGGCACCAGCTCGGCCGGCCGGCGACCCTCGTAGAGCACCGCGCCCACCATCGACGCGATCGGCATCTCGATCCCCGCCCGCGCCGCGAGCTCGAGCAGCGCCGCGGTGCTCCGCACGCCCTCGGCCACCATGTTCGACTGCTCGACGATCTCGTCGAGCGAACGACCACGCCCGAGCTCGAAGCCCACGCTGCGGTTGCGGCTCTTCGGGCTGGTGCAGGTGGCGACGAGATCGCCGAGCCCGGCCAGGCCCGCGAACGTCATCGGTTCACCGCCGAGGGCGACGCCGAGCCGCGCGACCTCGGCCAGGCCGCGAGTGATCAGCGCCGCCTGCGTGTTGTCGCCGTAGCCGAGCCCCGCCGCGGTGCCCGGCCGCGATCGCGATCACGTTCTTCATCGCACCCGCGACCTCGCAGCCGACGACGTCGGGGTTGGTGTACACGCGGAAGCTGCGGCTCATGCAGAGCTGCTGGAGCTGGCGTGCGGTGGCCTCGTCGCGACACGCGATCACCGACGCCGCCGGCTGCCCTTCGGCCACCTCGCGCGCGAGGTTCGGACCGGTGAGCACCGCGACGCGTCCGGGATCGTGGCCGGTGAGCACGTCGAGGGTCACCTCGGTCATGCGCAGCAGCGTGCCGCGCTCGATGCCCTTGGCCAGGCTGACCACCGGGACGTCGGCCGCGATGAGCGGGCGCCGCGACCTCGAGCACCGCGCGGTAACCGTGCGACGGCACGGCCATCACCACGACGTCGGCTCCGGTGCACGCGGCGTCGAGCTCGGTCGTGGCGCGGAGCGACGCCGGCAGCGCGATGCCGGCGAGGTAGTGCGAGTTCTCGTGTCGAGTGCGATCGCCTCGACCAGCTCGGGGTTGCGGCCCCAGAGCGTGGTCGGCGCGTGCTCGCTCATGATCGCGGCGACGGTGGTGCCCCACGACCCGGCGCCGATGACGGCCACGGACGTTGCGGACTCCACGGTCGGTAGCATACGTGCAGCGATGTTCCCCGACTCCTCCCGCACCGACACGTCGCGGCGTGCCGAGCGCACGCGCCGGGGTCGTCGATCCCGATCCGCGCCTTCGCGCTCGGCAAGGCTCGCCTCGCCGACGCGCTCGACCCCGCCGACGCGGGCGGCGCTCGCCCGGCGCTGGGCGGAGCGCGTGCTGCAGGCCGCGGCGCCCCTGCCCGTCGTCGTCGTGTCCTCCGACGCCGAGGTGCGCGAATGGGCGCGCCAGCTGCACGTGACCGTGCTCGACGATCCCGGCACGCTCGACGCGGCCGCCGCCGCCGGTCGCGACCATCTCCGCGCCGCGGGCTGCACCCGGGTCGTGATCGCCCACGCCGATCTGCCGTTCGCCCGCGACCTCGTCCGCCTCGCGCGCGACGGCTCGCGGCCGGTGGTCGCGCTCGTGCCGTGTCACCGCGACGACGGCACGCCGGTGCTGTCGGTTCCGACCGCCGGCGAGTTCCGCTTCGCCTACGGCCCGGAATCGTTCCGCCGCCACGCGGCGGAAGCGCGCCGACTCGGCCTCGCCGTTGCGGGTGGTGCGCGACCGCGACCTCGCCTTCGACGTCGACGTCCCCGACGACCTCGTCGACCTCGCCGGCGATCTCGAGGCCACGCCCACGCCGTGAGCTCCGCGGCACCTCCCCACCCGCACCGGGTCCTGGCGATCGGCGCGCATCCCGACGACATCGAGTTCGGGTGCGGCGCGACCCTCGCCACGTGGGCGCGCGCCGGTGCCCACGTGGAGCTCGCGGTCCTCACCGACGGCTCGAAGGGCACGTGGGATCCCGCGTCCGACCTCGCCGCGCTGGTCGCCACCCGCCAGGAGGAGCAGCGCGCCGCGGCCCACACCCTCGGTGCCGCACGCCGTGCACTTCCTCGGCGCGGTCGACGGCGAGCTGGAGGCCGACGCCGCCACCGTCGGCGCGTGTGCGAAGTCGTGCGCGACGGTGCACCCGACGTCGTGCTCGGTCACGACCCGTGGAAGCAGTACCGGCTGCATCCCGACCACCGCCGGGCGGGTCAGCTGGTCATCGACGGCATCGTCGCGGCGCGTGACCCGCACTTCTTCCCCGACGTGGGCGCGCCGCACCGGCCGTCGCGGCTCCTCCTCTTCGAGGCGCAGGTCGTCGACCACGTCGAACTGGTCGACGACGACGCGGTGGCCGCGAAGATCGCCGCGCTCCTGTGCCATCGCAGTCAGTGGCGCTCGACGATGGGCATCGACGAAGACAGACCCGGACGCCGACGCGCAACGCGCCGCGTTCGCCGACCGGGTCCGCGGCGAGATCGCCGCGGCCGGCGGCGAAGCCGTTCAAGCGCATCACCGAGCTCTGACCGCACCCGAACCCAGCCGAACGCGGCGAAGGGGCCCCGGAGGGCCCCTTCGATCGTGCGAGTGGTGCTGACTAGCGGCGCTTCGTCGCCCGGCGCTTCGCCGGTGCGCGCTTCGCTCGCCTTCTTGACGGTCCGACGCTTCGCGGGCGCCTTCCTGGCGTCGCCTTCTTGGCCGTGCGACGCTTCGCGGGCGCCTTCTTCGCCGCGGCCTTCTTCGTGGTCCGGCGCTTCGCCGGAGCCTTCTTCGCCGCCTTCTTGACGGTCCGGCGCTTCGCGGGCGCCTTCTTCGCCGTGCGACGCTTCGCGGGCGCCTTCTTCGCCGCGGCCCTCTTCGTGGTCCGGCGCTTCGCGGGCGCCTTCTTCGCAGTCCGCTTGCGGCCTTCTTGACGGTCCGGCGCTTCGCCGGGGCCTTCTTCGCCGCCGCCTTCTTGGCGGTACGACGCTTGGCCGGCTTCCGTGCCGTCGTCTTCTTCGCGACCCGACGCTTGGCCGGCTTACGGGCCGTCGTCTTCTTCGCCGCTGTCTTCCGTGCTGTGCGTCTCTTTGCGGGAGGCACGGTCACCACCTTTCGCTAGGGATTGTTCAGTGTGTAGGTACGGCGGGAGCCGTGACCTACTTGTTCACGGCTGACTTGAAGGCGGCTCCTGCAGAGAACTTCACGCCCTTTGACGCCGCGATCTGGACCGGCTCACCGGTGCGCGGATTGCGACCGGTGCGGGCGGCGCGCGATGAGCGGGAGAAGGAACCAAAACCGGGAAGTGTGACCTTGTCGTCGCTTGCGACCGCGGCCTGCACCGACTCGATGAGCGCGTTCAGCGCGCGCTCCGCGTCGGCTTTGCTGAGCCCGGCCCCCTCCGCGATGCTGTCGACGAGCTCTGACTTGTTCACGCTGGCCTCCGAAATGTGTGCGTGTTCTCAGGAAGTTGAACGCATTTACGACGATACGTCAAGCATTTCCACGCCGCGCATCGCGCGAATGCACGATGTCAACGATGTGTGTTGCTGTTCGTCCGCTGTGCATACCCGCTTGATGATCTTGCGTGATCACGCGTACTCGCGCATGCGCGCGCGTGCGCGCAACTCGTGAGGAGGGTACGACAGGCACACGCGGAAGTGGTGGATATCGCGCGAGATGCGACGCGCTACGTATCGTCGGATCCGTGCGCGGATCGTCGTACGTCGCGACGCGCGCGCGTGCGCGTTCGCGGCTGCGATGACGCGGAGAAGCCCGGTCCATCCCCGAGGGACGAACCGGGCTTCCGTGTGCAGCCCCGAGCAGATTCGAACTGCCGTTACCGCCTTGAGAGGGCGGCGTCCTCGGCCACTAGACGACGGGGCCAGACTGGCTGCAATCGCATGCTGCGAGCTCGGGGGGGAGGACTCGAACCCCCAAAGACAGGACCAGAACCTGTTGTGTTGCCGATTACACCACCCCCGAAGGTCCCGCCAGACTAGCGGACGGGTCCCTCCGGATCCGAAGCTTCAGGCCGATCCGCAGCTGGGCGCGGCGGCGCGGCAGCCGGGCGAGGGTGCGCTCGCGGCCGAGGAGGAACATCGAGTCGAACAGCGGGAGCCCGCGGTGCACGCCCTCGACCGCCGCGTACACCGCCGGCGCGACCTTCCGGAACTTGATGCCGAGCGCCTCGGTCGACCGGCTGCAGCGCGAGCGCCTCGACCGTCCAGTCGCACGACTCGACGTGCGCGATCACCGCGTCGAGCACCTCGCGCGATGCGGTCGGTCTTCTCGACGACCTCCCACGACTCGGGCGCGATCGCGGAAGTCGGCGTCGTCGACGAACAGGAAGTCCATCTGGTCGACGATCTGCACCAGCGTGACGGCGCGCTCCTGCGCGATCGCCGACCGGCCTGCGCGGCGACGCTCGAGGTCGAACGACGTCGCCGAACCGCTCGCTGCGCGAGCGGTTCGCACCCGCGCGATCGAGCTCGTCGCGGTCGAGGCGGCGGATCCACTCGCCGTTCAGCCAGTCGAGCTTCGCGCGGTCGAAGCCGGCGGCGGCGTGGGTGACGCGGTCGAGGTCGAACTGCGCGCGACCAGCTCCGTCGCGCGTCGAGGACCTCGTCGCCGTCGTCGGCCGGCGCCCAGCCGAGCAGCGCGAGGTAGTTGAGGAGCGCCTCGGGCGAGGTAGCCGTCGGCGCGGAAGTCCTCGAGCGCGACCGCGCCGTGGCGCTTCGAGAGCTTGGCGCGCGACTCGGCGTCGACGATGAGCGGCAGGTGCGCGTACTCCGGTACGTCGGTCGCCGCCCAGCGCGGCGCGGAGCGCGAGCACCCGGTGGGTCGAGTCGATGAGGTCCTCGCCCCGGATCACGTGGGTGATGCCCATGTCGAGGTCGTCGACCGCGTTGGCGAGGAAGAAGATCGGTGTGCCGTCGGACCGCACGATCACGAAGTCGTGGATGAGCGACCACTCGACCCGCACCTCGCCGCGGATGAGGTCGGTGAAGCTGCTGACGCCCTTCGTCGGGCGTGCGGAACCGGATGGTGCGGGGCCGGCCCTCGGCCGCGAGCGGCGACGCGCTCGTCGGGCGTGAGCTCGCGGCAATGACCGTCGTAGCCGGGCGCGTGCCCGGCCGCGATCGCGGCGTCGTTGCGCTCGCGCACCTCGTCCTCGGTGCAGTAGCACTCGTAGGCGTCGCCCTGCGCGAGCAGGCGGTCGGCGGCGGCGAGGTACACCTCGAAGCGGCTGCTCTGCAGGATCGGGCCTTCGTCCCAGTCGATGCCGAGCCAGCGGAGGGTGTCCTGGATGCCGACGACCCACTCCTCGCGGCTGCGCGCGACGTCGGTGTCCTCGATGCGCAGCACGAACGTGCCGTCGTGGTGGCGGGCGAACAGCCAGTTGAACAGCGCGGTGCGCGCGCTGCCGATGTGGAGCGAGCCCGTGGGTGCGGGCGAGAACCGGACGCGGACCACGGCAGTCAGTGGAGCGGGCGAGCGGCGCGTTGCAGCTCGGCGCGCGGAACTCGCCGAGCAGTGCGCGGCGACCTGGGGCGGCATGCGCAGCACCGCGTCGGGCACCGCGTCGACGATGGCGCGCCGCACGCCGTACTCGTGGTCGGCGCCGTGCACCGACGCCGGTGCGCCACGCCGCGAACGCCGGCGTCGACGTCGCCCTGGTAGCCGAGGAGCGACGACGCGACGTCGACGTCGGCCATCGTCGGCGCCCGCCCGAAGAGGCGGCCCGCTTCATCGCCAGCTCGGCGATCACCGCGAGCGCGTCGTCGGCGTGCTCGTGCGGCGCGAGCGTGACCGGTCGCGGAGCGCGCCCGGCGAGCGTGACCGCGTACCCGACGTTGGGCCCGGGCCGGCCGAGCAGCGTGCCGGTGGGCTGGCCCGGCGCGAGGTCGCCGGGGCGGTCGGCCCGCCAGCCCGTCGCGCGGCGGCAGGTGCACGCCCGGCGCGAGGTTGGGCTCCTGGCGCGGGAGGTCGTCGAGCTCGGGGGAGACGAACGGGTCGGTGGGCATGGTGGAGTGCTACTGCCCGCGGTCCGTCGGCGCCAGGAGCAAGCCGTACACCAGCGAGTCGTACAGCGCCTGCCACGACGCCTCGATGATGTTCTCGCTCACCCCGATCGTGGTCCAGGTGCGGTCGCCGTTGGTGGAGTCGACCAGCACCCGGGTGACCGCGCCCGTGCCCTTGGCGGTGTCGAGCACCCGCACCTTGTAGTCGGTGAGGTGCACCGGCGCGAGCGCCGGGTACCGGTCGCCGAGCGCGCTGCGCAGCGCGGTGTCGAGCGCGTTCACCGGACCGTTGCCCTCGGCGGTGGCGATCACGCGCGTCCCGTCGACGTGCACCTTGATCGTGGCCTCGGTGGTGACGTCGCCGGGCGCCGACGAGCGGGTCGTCGTCGTCGGTGATCACCCGGAACGACTCGACCTCGAACCACGTCTGCTCCCAGCCGCCGGCGCGGCGCATGAGCAGCTCGAGCGACGCGTCGGCGACCTCGAAGTGGTAGCCGTCGTGCTCCATGCGCTTGAGCGTGTCGACGAGCTCGTTGAGCTGCGGGACCGTCGAGCGTGAGGCCGAGCTCCTTCGCCTTCAGCGTGAGCGTGCTCTTGCCCGCGAGCTCCGACACCACGAAGCGCGTGCCGTTGCCGACCGAGTCGGGCGGGACGTGCTCGTAGGCGTCGGGGCGCTTGGCGATCGCGCTCACGTGCAGCCCCGCCTTGTGCGCGAACGCCGACGAGCCGACGTACGCCGCCTGCGGGTTGAGCGCCATGTTCACCAGCTCGGCCACGTGGTGCGCGACGGGCGTGAGCCGCTCGAGCCGGTCGGCGGGGATCGTCTCGATCCCCATCTTCAGCGTGAGGTTCGGGATGATCGTGGTGAGGTTGCAGTTGCCGGTGCGCTCGCCGTAGCCGTTGATCGTGCCCTGCACCTGGATCGCGCCGCCGCGCACGCCGGCGAGCGCGTTGGCCACGCCGGTGCCGGCGTCGTCGTGGAGGTGCACGGCGATGCCGACGTCGCCGCCGAAGTAGTCGACGACCTCGCGCACCGACGCGCTCGACGTCGTCGGGCAGCGTGCCGCCGTTGGTGTCGCAGAGCACGAGCCGGGTCGGCGCCGGCCTGCGACCGCGCCCTCGAGCACGCGCAGGCGGAACTCGGGGTTGCGGCGGTAGCCGTCGAAGAAGTGCTCGGCGTCGAAGAACACCTCGCGCCCGTCGGCGTGCAGGAACGCGACCGAGTCGGCGACCATCGCGACGCCCTCGTCGAGCGTGGTGTTGAGCGCCTCGAGCACGTGGTAGTCCCACGCCTTGCCGACGATGCACACCGTCGACGTGCCCGCCGCGAGCGAGGTTGCGCAGCGTGTCGTCGGAGTCGACCTTGCCCTTCACCCGCCGCGTCGACCCGAACGCGACCAGCGTGCGAGTGGTCGAGGCGCGAGCTCGGACGGCGCGCGCCGGAAGAACTCGTCGTCCTTCGGGTTGGCGCCCGGCCAGCCCGCCTCGATGAAGTCGACGCCGAGCCAGTCGAGCTGCTCGGCGATGCGCAGCTTGTCGTCGACGGTCAGCGAGATGCCCTCGAGCTGGCTCCCGTCGCGCAGCGTCGTGTCGTAGATCTCGACGCGTGCCGGCCAGCTCGGGTCGCGTACGGCGGGTGCATCGTTAGCGGACATACTCCAACCAGTCCTTGTACTGCTCCACCTCGCCGCGCACGGCGGCGAAGTACGTCTCCTGGAGCGTGCGGGTGATCTCCCCCCGGTTGCCGATCTCGCGGTCGTCGACCGAGCGGATCGGCACCACCTCGGCCGCGGTGCCGGTGAGGAACGCCTCGTCGGCGAGGTAGAGGTCGTGGCGGAGGAGCTGCTCCTCCTGCACCGGGTACCCGAGGTCGCGGGCGATGGTCATGATCGAGTCGCGGGTGATGCCGGCGAGCGCGCCGCTCGAGAGCGGCGGCGTGATGAGCACGCCGTCCTTCACGATGAAGAGGTTCTCGCCGGTGCACTCGGCGACGTAGCCCTGCGTGTTGAGCAGGATCGCCTCGTCGTAGCCCGACTGCACCGCCTCGACCTTGGCCAGGCTCGAGTTGATGTAGATGCCGGTGCCCTTGGCCGCGACCGGGTTGACGTTGGGGTCCATGCGCCGCCACGACGACACCTTCACCCGCACGCCCGCCTCGAGGCTCTCCTCGCCGAGGTACGCGCCCCACGGCCACACCGCGATCGACACGTTCACCGCGCACGGCAGCGGGTTGAGCCCGATCTCGCCGTAGCCGAGGTACGCGATCGGCCGCACGTAGCAGGAGTCGAGCCCGCTCTCGCGCACGGTGAGCTTGCACGCCTCGACGAGCTCGTCGCGCGTGTACGGGATCTTCATCATGATGAGCTTGGCGGAGTCGAGCAGGCGCTGGATGTGGTCGGTGAGCCGGAACACCGCCGGGCCGTCGGCGGCCGCGTAGGTGCGGATGCCCTCGAACACGCCGGAGCCGTAGTGCAGGCTGTGGGTGAGCACGTGGACGCGCGCCTCGTCCCACGGCACGAGCTCGCCGTCCATCCAGATCTTCTCGGTCTTCTCGATGGGCATCGTCTAGATCCTCCCTGGCTGAGTCGGCGATGCGTCGCCGATCTCCGAGGTGGTGCCGGTGACGTCGTCGGACTTGTCGACGGCCGTCGCGTACTCGCGCCGCGGCGTCGGTCTCGCCGAGGAACTCCAACATCATCGCGGCCGAGATGATCGCGGCGCGCGGATCGGCCTTCCCGGTGCCGGCGATGTCGGGCGCCGAGCCGTGCACCGGCTCGAACAGCGACGGGCCGGTGCGGGCCGGGTTGAGGTTGGCCGACGCCGCCCGCCCGATCCCGCCGGAGACCGCGCCACCGAGGTCGGTGAGGATGTCGCCGAACAGGTTGTCGGTGACGATCACGTCGTAGCGACCCGGGTCCTGCACGAAGTAGATGCACGCGGCGTCGACGTGGTGGTAGCGCGGTGTCGACGTCGGGGTACTCGGCGGCGACGACGTCGAAGGTGCGCTGCCAGAGGTCGCCGGCGAAGGTGAGCACGTTGGTCTTGTGCACGAGCGTGAGGTGCTTGCGCTCGCGCGCCTGCGCGAGCTCGAACGCGTAGCGCACGCACCGCTCGACGCCCATGCGCGTGTTCACCGAACCCTGCGTGGCGACCTCGTGCGGCGTGTCCTTGCGCAGGAACCCGCCCTCGCCCGCGTAGGTGCCCTCGGTGTTCTCGCGGACGACGATCATGTCGACGCCGTCGTTGTAGCGGTTCGGGCCGGCGACGAACGGGCGCAGGTTCACGTAGAGGTCGAGCTCGAAGCGCAGCGTGAGCAGCAGCCCGCGCTCGATCACGCCCGGGCGGCACCTCGGGGGTGCCCACCGCGCCGAGCATCACCGCGTCGAGGCGGCGGATGTCGTCGAGGTGCTCCTGCTCGGGCAGCACGACGCCGTCGCGGAGGTAGCGCGCGCCGCCGAGGTCGAACGGCACCGCCTCGTAGGCGACGCCGGTCGCGTCGACGCACTTCATGGCCTCGGCCACGACCTCGGGGCCGATGCCGTCCCCGCCGATGATCCCGATCTGGTGAGTCACTGGTGTCTGTCCTCGCAGAGTTCGTTCCCGGCAACGAAAAACCGCCCGACTCCGGTGGTGGGCCGAAGTGGACGGTTGGAGGCGAACGCCGGAGTCGGCGCTCGCTACGAAATTACGATGACGGAGGGGAAGGCACTGCGTCGCATGGACCATCGATCATACCAGCCGGGCGGCACCGCGTCGACGGATTCGCCCGTCTGAGACACGGCTGAGAGCGCGACGCAATCGCTTCGGGCAGCCTGCCCGTACCCTGACCGGACTCATCTGGGAGGGTGCGGGCATGCGTCGGATCTGGAAGTGGCTCGTCCTCGGCCTCGTGGTCGTGATCGGCCTCGGGGTCGCCGGCTGGTACTTCTTCCTGAAGACCGACCCCGAGCCGCGGGCCGCGATCAAGGACACGCCGGTCGTCACCGAGAGCACCGTCGCCGGCCAGGCCGCCAGCGGACTCGACGGCACCTGGACGGTGGAGCCCGGCGACGACCAGAACTTCGTGGGCTACCGGGTCACCGAGAAGCTCTTCGCCAACATCTCCGAGAGCGAGGCGACCGGGCGCACCGAACAACGTCACCGGCGTCGATGAAGATCGACGGCACGACGGTCAGCGACGTCACCGTCACCGCCGACCTCCGCGACCTCACGTCCGACAACAACTTCCGCGACGGGCGGATCCAGAGCGAGGGCCTCGAGTCGGACCAGTTCCCCGAGGCGAAGTTCGTGCTCACCGAGCCGATCGTGCTGAGCGCGGTCCCGGCGCCGGGCGAGACGATCACCACCGAAGCCACCGGCGACTTCACCCTGCACGGCGTCACGAAGAGCGGTGACGATCTCGCTCGAGGGTCGCTGGGACGGCAAGCAGGTGCAGGTGGTCGGCCACCTGCCGATCGTGTTCAGCGACTACGGGATCACCGCGCCGACCGCGCCCGCGGTGGCGTCGGTCGACGACCACGGCGAGATGGAGCTCCAGCTCTTCTTCGACCCGAGCTGAGCTACCGGGCCCTTGCTGTTTTCCCTGGTTCGGTAGCCTGCACCGATGGATCCTTCGCACCTCTCGCAGCAGGCCTACGACCGGCTCCAGGAGGAGCTGGCCGAGCGTTCGGGGCCGCGCCGCAAGGAGATCTCGGCGTGGATCGAGCGGGCGCGCGAGCACGGCGACATCAAGGAGAACGCCGACTACGACGCGGCGAAGAACGAGCAGGGCCACAACGAGGCCCGGGTCCGTCAGCTGGAGGAGATCCTGCGCACCGCGGTCGTGGTCGAGGGTCCCTCGGGTGAGGTCGTCGCGCCCGGCACCATCGTCGAGGTGCGCATGGAGGGCGACGACGACACCACGTCGTACCTGGTGGGCTCCATCGAGGAGCGCAGCGACGAGTTCGAGGTGCTGTCGACCTCGTCACCGCTCGGGCAGGCGCTCCTGGAGCACGCGCCCGGCGACACCGTGTCGCTACGAAGGTCCCCGCCGCACGTTCGCCGTCGAGATCGTGAGCGTCCGGCCCGTCGGGTGAAGATGCAGCGGAGCCGTGTGCGGAGCACGGGACGGCGCAGCGGAATCGACCATCAGCGGTGAACCTGGTCGGGCACGTGGCGGTCGCGCTCGCGCCCGATCGCGCCGATCCGCCCACCGACTTCCTGGTCGGGTGCATGCTCCCCGACCTCGCGGCGATCACCCGGGTCCGCCTGACCCGCCCCGAGGGCGACCTCGGACGTGGAGTGGCGTTCCATCACGAGTGCGACGCGGTGTTCCACGACTCCGAGTGGTTCCGCCGCGTCAACCGCGAGCTGCGCGACGCGTTGCTCGACGCCGGCGTGTCGTCCGGCGCGGCGCGCGCGTGCTCGCACGCGGGTTCCGAGATGCTGCTCGACGGCGCGCTCGTGCCGAGGCCCGGGTCGCGTCCTGCTCGCAGCGCACGCTCGACGCCGTCGACACCGGCGCCGACGCTGCTCGCCCTGCTCGCGCCGGCCGACTCCCGGTCGGTGCTGGCGACCCGCCTGCGGATGATCGGCTCGTCACTCGAGCCGCGCCGCTACGCCGACCCCCGGTTCGTCGCCGAGCGGCTGCAGCGCATGACCGCCGGTCGGCGGCGGATCGAGGTGCGCGCGTCCGAGGTCGACTCGGTCGCGCTCGTGCTCGACGAGTTCGCGCCCGCGATCGCGGCGTCCGCGCCCGCGGTGGTCGACGAGGTCAAGCGGGCGGTCCCCAGCCCCCACCACCCGGGGTGAGGACGCGCAGCACGTCGCCCGGCGCGAGCGTGATCGTGCACTTGTCGGGGAGACGCCGGGCGCGTGCCTCGTCGCCGCGCGGGAAGCACCCAGTTCTCGCCGACCGCACCCGGCGCACCGCCGGCGAGACCCCACGGTGGTGTCGTCCGGCGCTCGGTGACGAGCGACACCGTCACTGGCGCGAGCGCCTCGAGCTCGCGCCCGATCCCGTCACCGCCCGGATGGAGCCCGGCACCCCCGCTCCCCCGCCGCAGGCCGTAGCGCCGCACCCGCAGCGGGCAACGCGCGCTCCATCGCCTCGATCGGGCGTGTCGAGGGTGTTCGTCATCGCGGTGTGCACCCCGCTCATCCCGTCCGCCCACGGCCGGCCACCCTGCCCGCCGCCGACGGTCTCGTAGTGCACCCAGGTGTCGCCGCCGAGGAGCACGTTGTTCATCGTGCCCTGGCTCGCGGCGCCGACGCGCCCGGGCACCACCTGCGCGAGCGCGCCCAGGCACACGTCGGCGACCCGTTGGCTCACCTCCACGTTGCCCGCTCCCACCGCGACCGGGTGGCAGCGCGGCCACCACCGATCCCGCCGGTGCGACGACCCGCACCGGGCGCATCGTGCCGCCGTTCGCCGGGAGCGTCGGATCGGTGACCGCGCGAACCGCGAACGCGACCGCGCTCACCGTCACCGCCTCCACCGCGTTGACGTTGCCGGGCCGCTGCGTCGTCGGTGCCGGTGAAGTCGAACGTCGCCTGGTCGCCGTCGATCGTCACCACGACGACGATGCGTGTCGGCGACTGCTGCTCCGGACGGGGGCCGGCGGAGTCGAGCACGTCGGCGAAGGTGAAGCGGCCGTCGGGCAGCTCGGCGATCGCCGCGCGCATGCGTCGCTCGCCGTAGTCGAGGATCTCGTCGAGGACGCGCGAGGTCGATCAGGGCAGGCGGCGAGCTCCGCGAACCGACGAGCGCCGAGCTCGTTGGCGCCCCGCTGCGCGTCGAGGTCGCCGCGACGTTCGTCGGGCGTGCGCGACGCGGCGACGATCCGGGTCGACGACCTCGTCGTCGAAGGGCGTGGGCGGGAGGCGCAGTCCTTCCTCGTCGATGGTGAGCGCGTCGGGGGGCATCGAGCCGGGCGCGATGCCGCCGACGTCGGCGTGGTGCGCGCGGGTGGCGACCCACCCCACCAGCGCGGCCGTCGACGCGCGACCGGCGACACCAGCGTGAGGTCGTTGAGGTGGGTGCCGCCCGCGAACGGGTCGTTGAGCACCATCGGTGCACGGGTGCCCGGTCGCGATCGCCGCCGCGACCGACGCGGGCATCGACCCGAGGTGCACCGGGATGTGCTCGGCCTGCGCGAGCAGCTCGCCCGCGGCGGTGAACAGCGCCGCCGAGCAGTCGGCCCGCTCCTTGATGTTGGGGCTGAACGCGGCGCGGCGCAGCACCGCGCCCATCTCGTCGGCGATCGACGCCAACCGCGAGCCGAGGATCTGCAGCTCCGCCGGGTTCACCGTGCGGCGCCACCACCCACGCGCCGGTGGGGCCGGGTTCGGCGCGCCACCCGTCGGGGATCCACACCGTGCAGTCGGGCTCCGCGACCACCCGGGGACCGACGACGACCGCGCGGGTCGACCGGAGGAAGGTCGTCGATCGCGAGCGGTGCGGGGCGACGTCACGCGTGCGCGCAGCGCCACCACCTCGACCGCCGCACCGGGCGATCGAACCCGTTGCGGCGCTCGTGCTCGGCGGGGAAGTCGCCGACGTCGACCACGGTGAGCTCGTGGCTCTGGCCCGCGTACCGACAGTCGAGCCAGCTGGTGACGGTGCCGCCCGGCACCAACGCGTCGGCCCGCGTCGGCGAGCTCGGCCCGGGCATCGACCAGTCCGTCGCGGCACCGGGCGTCGGGCCACGACCGCACCAGCTCGCGCTGCTCGGGCGACGCCAGGAGGCCGACCGCAGAGAACACCCCGGCGCGCGGCGGCACGATGACCGCGCGCATCCCGAACCGGTCGGCGATCGCGCACGCGTGGAGCGGTCCCGCGCCGCCGAACGCGACCAACGCGAGGTCGCGCGGGTCGACGCCCTGCTCGACCGTGACCACACGCACCGCGCGCTCCATGGCCGCGTCGACGACCGCGACGACGCCCTCGGCGGTCACCGCCGGCGCGTGCCAGTGCGGCGCGGGCCGCGTCGATCGTCGAGCGCGACCGAAGCCGGGCAGCTCGGTACCGGCCGGGATGCGCCCCAGCACGAGGTTGGCGTCGGTGACCGTGGGCGCGGTGCCCCGCGCCCGTAGCACGCGGGTCCCGGATCGGCGCCCGCGCTCTCGGGTCCCACCACCAGCGCGCCGCCTGCGTCGAGGCGCGCCACCGATCCGCCGCCGGCGCCGATGGTGTGGATCGCGAGCGACGGCAACCGCATCGGGAACCCCGCCGACCGTGCGCGACGCGGACGGCTCGGGCACCCCGCCCTGCACCAGGCACACGTCGGTGCTGGTGCCCCCCATGTCGAACGCGACCGCGTCGGGGAACCCGCAGGCGTCCGCCACCGCGGCCGCGGCACGCACCCCGGCGGCGGGTCCCGACAGGAGGAGCCGAGCTGGGTGCGCGGCCGCATCGGCCAGCGGCACGAGACCACCGGCCGACGTCATCACCGACACGTCGGCGCGCCGGCGCCGGTGAGGCGGGCCAAGCGACGGCGCGCACACCGCGCGCAGCGCGGCGTCGACCACCGTCGTCACCATGCGCTCGTACTCGCGGAACTCGGGCGACACCTCGTGCGAGCAGACCACGTCGATCCCTGCGGCCGCGAGCGATCGCGGCGACCGCCTGTTCGTGGGAGAGATCGAGATCCGCGTGGATCAGGCACACCGCGACCGTGTCGACCCCGGCGAGCTGCGAGGGCGAGGCACGACACCGTCGAACGGTTCGACCTCCCGACCGCGTGCGTCGAGTCGCCCGGCCACCTCGAAGCGCAGCTCCGCGAGGCACGAGCGGCGCCGGACGATCGACGCGCGCGTCGTAGAGCGACGGGCGCGCCTGGCGCGCGATCTCGAGCACGTCGGCGAAGCCACGGGTCGTGACCAGCGCGACCCGGCCGAGGCGCCGCTCCAGCAGCGCGTTGGTGGCGACGGTCGTCCCGTGGGCGAGCACCTCGGGCGCGGAGCGACCGACACGCGTCGAGGACCGCCCGCGCCGGGTCGGCCGGGGTCGACGGAACCTTGGCCGTGGTGCCGTCGTCGGCGACCACATCGGTGAAGGTCCCACCGGTGTCGATGCCGACGCGCATGCCCGTGACGCTAGTGACGACGGCTCAGCAGCCGGCGCTTGGGGGTGACCCCATTGCGCACGGCGGTGAGCACCGCCTCCTTCGCCGCGTCGTCGAGCTTGCGCTCGTTGCGATCGGTGAGCTCGAAGCGGTCGACCGCGGTGCCGGCGATGGTCACCAGTCGCGCCGAGTGCACGCTGGTGCCGGCGTTCGCCATCGCGGCCGTGAGGCTGTGGAGCAGACCCCGTCGGTCGGGGCTCCGCACCTCGCAGATCGTGTACCACGGCGACGCGTGGTCGTCGAAGCGCAGCTCGGCGTCCGGGTTGGGCAACGACTCGGGCGGCGTGTCGAACGCGGCGACGATCGCCGACTCGAGCTTGACCGGATCGGGCGGGGGCAGCTCGGCGAGCTCGGCGTCGGAGAGACGCGCCGGGTTGAGCCCGGCGCGCTGCACCAGGAGCGTGTCGAGCGCGCCGCCGTCGCCCCAGGTCGCGACGGCGGCGTCGACGATGTCGAGCCCCGCGTCGGCGACGACTCCCGACACCGTCGCGAGAAGCCCGGGGCGGTCGCGGGCCGCGACCTCGATCCGCCAGCCGCGGCACCCCGCGCTCACCATCCTTGCCGACCTCGGCGGGCACCGGGAGCACGGCGACGCTCGCGTCGCCCCGCGCCGGGACCGGTTCGACGAACGCAGCCTGCCGGGCGATGTCGGCGGCGTCCTGGCTCAGGAGGTACGGCGCGGGGCGCGTGCCGGATGCGCTCGATGACGTGTGGCTTGCCGCCGACGAGGCGGATCGCCTCGGCGCGGCGGCGCTCGACCATGTTCCGGGCGTCGAGCCCGGTTACGTCGGGCTGGTCGAGGAGCTGCAACACCACCTGGAACAGCTGGTCGAGGCGCCGGCGGTCCCACGGGGTGAGGTCACCGAGCGCCAGCGTGAGCAGGTAGAGCGCTCGAGTGCGTTCGGCGGTGTCGAGGTGGATGGCGATCGGCACCACCCGCTCCTCCTCGAGGCCGTCGACCTTGCCGGCGGCGGCGCGGAGGAGATCGGAGTCACCGACGAGCAGCGCGATCTCCTGCTCGGCGACGGCACCGAGATCGAGGCGGTGCGAGATGCGTCGGGCCAGCTCCACCGGCGACGATCCGTCGCCGACGGTGTCGAGGATCAGCGCCGCGAGCAGCAGCCACTCGGGGTGCTCGAGCGCGGCGTGCACCTCGGCGGCGATCTCGTCCGACGCGGTCAGCTCCTTGATCCGGTCCACCAACGAGAACCGCAGCACCTGTGCCGGGTCGAGGAGGAACGGGTCGCTGCGCCGGCGGTCGACCGCCTCGGCCAGTTCGGGAGCGCGCGCTCGAGCACGCCGGTCGTCTCGAGGAACCGCCAGGATCGCGCGTCGCCGTCGACCAGCACCGCGAACAGCTGCTTGGTCGCGTCGGCGCTCCAGCGCAGCGGCGTATCGCTCCACTCGCCGATCCAGTTGAGCAGGTGGGTCCCCGGCCGGGCGCCGAGCGCGATGCTGCGCGCCGCCTCGAGCGAGAGATCGAGGGCGTACTGCGCAGGCGGTTCCCCCGCCAGGTCGACCACACCGTCGTCGACCCGCAACCAGCCCCCCTCGGGCTTCGGCTCGTGACTGTCGAGCCGCTCACGCGGACCGCTCCGGATGCGGTTCAGGCGCCAACGCAACAGGGGTGGCGTCATGATCGTCGTCACGAGCACGACGAGCAGCAACGCGGCGTAGAGGTTGCCGCCGAGGATGCCCTCGTTGAGCCCGATGGTGGCGAAGATGAGGCCGACCTCGCCCCGGGGGACCATGCCGATGCCGATGAGCCACTTGTCGCCCGGCGATCCGAACACGCCGACCGCGGCGACGAGCTTGCCCAGGATCGCCACCGCCAGCAGTCCGGCTGCGATCCCGAGGACTTCAGGGTTCGCGAACTTCTCGACCTGGGCCTCGATGCCGATGCCGAGGAAGAACACCGGGATGAAGAGGTGGCCGACCGGCGCCAGCTCGCGCTCGATGCGGTCCTTGGCCGAGCTCCCCGAGAGGGCGAGGCCGGCGACGAAGGCGCCGACGATGGGGGCGAGCTTCGCCGCGTCGGCCAGCTCGGCGAACGCGAGCGTGAACGCGAGCACGAGCGCGACGAGGGTGCCCGCCGACTTCGCGTGCCGGTCGAGGAACTGGAAGAACCCGGGCGCGAGCTTCGAGCCCAGCACCGCCGTCACCACGAGGAACCCGACCGCCACCGCCACGATCACCGCGACGTCGGCGATCGAGACCGAGCCTTCCGACACCAGGCGCACGACGACGGTGAGGATGACGAGGCCGAGCACGTCGTCGGCCACCGCGGCTCCGAGCACGGTGCGCGCCTCGACCGTCGCGAGCGCGCGCAGATCGCTGAACACCCGCGCCGTGATGCCCACGCTGGTCGCCGCGAGCGCGGCCCCGATGAACAACGACTGGTTGCTGTCGTGCCCGAGCGCGGTGGAGACGAAGTACCCGCCCACCATCGGGACCGCCACCCCGACGACCGCGACCGACATCGAGGCGCGGCCCACCGCGCCGAGCTCGCCGAGGTCCATCTCCATGCCCACGCCGAGGAGCAGCAGGATCACGCCGAGCTCGCCCAAGACCGCGAGGGTCTGGTCACCGCCGACCATCCCGAGGACGGAGGGACCGATGATGCAGCCGGCCACGATCTCCGCCACCACGGCCGGCACGTTGATGCGTTCGGCGATCTCCGCCGCGACCTTGGCCGCGACGAGGACGATGAGGATGTCGAGCAGGACGTCGGTGACGTCCATTACGTCAGGCCGTTGGGCTCGAGCGCTTGGAGGAGGTAGCCGCGGGCACGGACGGTGCGGACCTCGAGGCCGAGGGTCGAGATCCGGCGGCGCAGCCGGAGCATGTGGACGTCGAGGGCGTTTCGGGTCGGACTGCCGCCGGGCCACGCCCGGCGCACGAGCGTGTCACGCCCGACCACCGCGTTGAAGCGGTCGATCAGCGCCGCCGCGAGCGCCCGCTCGACCGGCGAGAACGTGACCCAGCGACCCCGGTAGCGCAGCAGGCCGTCGTCGTCGACCGTGGGCGCCACCGCGGTGCGACCGGCCCGTGACGCCAGGGTCGACACCCGCACCCGCAGGTCGTCCTCGGCCGCCGGGAGCCGGATCCAGTCCTCGAGCGGGTCGACCGGCTCGGGGGCGGCGAGATCCTCGCCCACGAGCAGGAGCCGGGGCGCGCCCGCGGCCCGCAGCCGTTCCAGCCGCTCGGTTTCCTCGGGCCATCGCACCAGGACGACGTCGGTCATGTGGGCACCGTACGGACGCTTCGTTACGGATCGGTTACGGCACAGTGAAGGCCAGCTTGCCAGCCGCACGGTAGCCGCCGGGAGCCGGCCTCATGACGGACTTCTTACATAGTTCGGAGTACGAACTGTTCGGTAGACTCCCGAGACGTGGCTGACGACGTCCTGACCCTCGCCCGCCTGGCCCGCGTGCTGGAACGGGCCTGCACCGACCTCGATCCGCCCGTCACGCTCGCCCAGTACCGGCTCCTGGCCATGGTCGCCGACGGCGCCGACCGCGCCAGCCAGATCGCCGGGCGCCTCGCGCTCACGAAGCCGACCGTGTCGGCGACCGTCGACACGCTCGTGGAACGAGGCCTCGTCACGCGGACGGTCGTCGACGACGACCGCCGCGCGCTGCGCCTGCAGATCACCGACGACGGTCGCGTCGCGCTCGGCGTCGCCGAAGCCGCGATGCGCGAACGCCTCGACGACGTCGTGGGGCGGGTCGACGATCCCGGACGCGGTGCACGCTCGCGCTCGACGCAGCTCCACGCCGCACTCGACGAACGCCGCGAGCAGCGCCGAGCCGCGCGCGAGGGCAGATGAGCACGAGCGTGAGCGCGAGGGCGGCTGGATCCGCCGCCTCTGGCCGTTCCTCGCCCGGCACAAGCGCAAGGTGTTCATCGCGTTCGGCGTCTCGCTCGGCACGACGGTCATCACCGTCGCTCATCCCGCTCATCGAGCGCGCGGTCGTCGACAACGTGATCGTCGAGCAGAACCAGCGCGCTCTGGCCACTGCTCGTGCTGCTCGTCGGCCTGGGCGCGGTCAACTTCGTGTTCTCGTACATGCGCCGGTTCGTCGGCGGTCGCTTCGCGTTCGACGTGCAGCACGACCTGCGCACCACCATCTTCGAGCGCGTGCAACGCCTCGACTTCGCCCGTCACGACCAGCTCCCCACCGGCCAGATCGTGTCGCGCGCCAGCTCCGACCTCGCCCTCGTCCAGGCGCTCCTGAGCTTCCTCCCCCTGGCGACCGGCAACGTCGTGCTGCTCGTGCTGTCGCTGGTCGTGATGCTCGTGCTGTCGCCGCTGCTCACGCTGTCATCGTGCTGGCGATCGTGCCCGCGCTGCTGTTCGTGTCGCTGCGCCTGCGCCGGGTCATGTTCCCCGCGCAGTGGGACTCGCTGCAGCGCGCCGGCGAGGTGGCGGGCGTCGTCGACGAAGCGGTCAACGGCGTGCGGGTCGTGAAGGGCTTCGGCCAGGAGGACCGCGAGCTGCGCCGGCCTCACCGACGCCGCCGAGGGGCTCTACCGCTCGCGGGTCCGCACCGTGCGGCTCCAGGCGCGCTACCAGTCGGCGCTCGCAGGCCATCCCCGCGCTCGGCCAGGTCGGCGTGCTCGCGCTCGGCGGGTGGCTCGCCATCCAGGGCCAGATCAGCATCGGCACGTTCCTCGCCTTCTCCACCTACCTCGTGCAGCTGCTCGCGCCGGTGCGGATGTTCGCCGGGATGGTCGCGGTCGCCGAGCAGGCGCGTGCCGGCACCGAGCGCATCTTCGAGCTGATCGACTCGAACCCCCTCGTCACCGAGCGGCCCGACGCCGAGCCGCTGCTCCGGCGACCGCCGCCGAGATCGTCTTCGACCACGTCACGTACGGGTACCTGCGCTCGGAGCCGGTGCTGCGCGACTTCTCGTTGCGGGTGGCGCCCGGGCGAGACCGTCGCCCTCGTCGGCGCGTCGGGGTCGGGCAAGTCGACGGTGAGCCTGCTGCTCCCCCGCTTCTACGACGTGCAGGACGGCGCCATCCGCGATCGACGGCGTCGACGTGCGCGACGTCACCCTCGACTCGATCCGCCGCGAGATCGGCATCGTGTTCGAGGACGCGTTCCTCTTCTCCGACACCGTGCGCACCAACATCGCGTACGGTCGCCCCGACGCGTCCGACGACGACGTCGAGCGCGCGGCGCGGATCGCCGGCGCGCACGAGTTCGTGCAGGAGCTGCCCCTCGGCTACGACACGGTGGTCGGCGAGCGCGGCCTCACCCTCTCCGGCGGTCAACGGCAACGCATCTCCATCGCGCGCGCGGTGCTCACCGACCCGCGCATCCTCGTGCTCGACGACGCCACGTCGTCGGTCGACACGCGCACCGAGGAGCAGATCCACGCCACGCTGCGCGAGATCATGGTCGACCGCACCACGGTGCTCATCGCGCACCGGCGCTCGACCCTGCGCCTCGCCGACCGCATCGTCGCTGATGGCACGACGGGCAGGCCGTCGAGACCGGCACCCACGAGGAGCTGCTGGCGACGTCGGCCGCGCTACCGCGCGCTGCTCCCCGGCCCCGGCGACGACCTCGACGACGACGGCGACGCCGGCCGACGGCAGGCGACCGACGGATGCGACCGGCGCGACGGCATCACCGCGTCGCTGTGGGTCCGCGACGACGCCGACGGCAGCGGCGGCCGCGCGCGCGTTCGTGGCCCCCGCCGCCCCGGCGGTGGCGCGCGCGGGCTGGGCGGCAGCGGCAGCGTCGGCCCGCGGGCGCGGGTGGCGGCATCGCGCTCGCTCCCACGCCCGAGCTCCTCGCCGCGGTCGACGCCCTGCCCCCGGCCGACGACGATCCCGACATCGACGTCGCGGCCGAGGCCGCGGCGAGCGAAGCACTTCCGGCTGCGCGGGTTCCTGCGCCCGTACCGCCGGCCGTTGCTCATCGGCTTCGGGCTGATCGTCGTCGACACGCTGCTCACCCTCGCGGGTCCGTTCCTCGTGCAGCAGGGGCTCAACAACGGCGTGCAGGAACAGGCCGACCGGCGCGCTCTGGCTCGCGTCGGTCGCTCTTCCTCGGCACCACGCTCGTCGACTGGCTCGTCACCTGGACCTACACGCGCTACACCGGTCGCACCGCCGAGCGGCTGCTCTTCGCGCTGCGCATCCGCATCTTCGCCCACCTGCAACGGCTCGCGCTCGACTACTACGACCGCGAGATGGCGGGCCGGATCATGACCCGCATGACCACCGACGTCGACGCGTTCGCGCAGCTCCTGCAGACCGGCCTGATCACCGCGTTCGTCAACATCCTGAGCTTCGTCGGCGTGCTGGTCGTGCTCAGCCTGATGAGCTGGCCGCTCACGCTCGGCGTGCTCGTGCTCGTGCCGCCGCTGCTCGCTCGCGACGGTCTGGTTCGGGCGGCGCTCGGCACGTGCCTACGCGCACGCACGGGAGACCATCTCCACCGTCAACGCCGAGTTCCAGGAGAGCATCTCCGGCGTGCGCGAGTCGCAGGCGTACGTGCGCGAGGAACGCAACATCGACTCGTTCCGCGCCACCGCGAGCCGCTACCTCGACGCGCGGCTGCGCACGCAGGTGCTCCAGGCGATCTACTTCCCGTTCATCCTGTTCCTCGCCACCTGCGGCGACGCGATCGTGCTCGGTCTCGGGAGCGCGCTCGTGCACGACGGCACCATCGCCGCCGGCACCGTGATCGCGTTCCTGCTCTACCTCGACCAGTTCTTCGCGCCGGTGCAGCAGCTGTCGCAGGTGTTCGACCAGTGGCAGCAGGCCGTCGCGTCGATGAACAAGATCGACGAGCTGATGCAGACCCCGGTGACCACGCCCGACGCGGCCGAACCCGTCGCGCCCGGACGCGATCGATGGCGCGATCCGGCTTCGACGACGTGCACTTCTCGTACCCGGGCACCGGTCGGGAGACCCTGCACGGCGTCGACCTCGAGGTCGCACCGGGCGAGACGGTGGCGCTGGTCGGCGAGACCGGCGCCGGCAAGTCGACCCTGGTCAAGCTGGTCGCGCGCTTCTACGACGCCGACGCCGGGACAGGTGCTGGTCGACGGCGTCCCGATCACCGACCTCGACCTGCGCGCGTACCGCCGCCGGCTCGGCTACGTGCCCCAGGAGGCGTTCCTGTTCTCGGGCACCATCCGCGACAACATCGCGTACGGCCGTCCCGACGCGCCCGACGCCGAGGTCGAGCAGGCGGCGCGCGCGGTCGGTGCGCACGAGTTCATCGCCGGCCTGCGCGGCGGGTACCTCCACCCGGTCACCGAGCGCGGGCGGTCACTCTCGGCCGGGCAGCGGCAGCTGATCTGCCTGGCGCGCGCGCTGCTCGTCGACCCGGCGATCCTGCTGCTCGACGAGGCCACCGCCAACCTCGACCTCAGCACCGAAGCGCGTGTGCAACGGGCGATGGGGCTCGTGTCGCGCGGAACCGCACCACGCTGCTGATCGCGCACCGTCTCCAGACCGCACGCACCGCCGATCGGATCGTGGTGGTCGACGACGGCCGCATCGTCGAGACCGGCTCGCACGACGAGCTGCTGGCGCGCGGCGGGAACTACGCCGAGCTCTGGAACCGCAACCTCGACGCCTCGATCTCCCCGTACGCGGCGTCGCGGCCCTCGTAGCCCCGCGTCGTCGAGTTCTTCTCGGGCTCGAGCATCTTGTACACGTCGAAGAAGTGCTCGATCTCGTCGAGCAGTCGCTTCGGCAGGTCGCGCGAGGTCGTGCACGTGCTCGTAGCTCGGGTCGTGCGACGGCACGCAGAGGATCTTGGCGTCGGGGCCCTTCTCGTCCTCCATCCAGAACACGCCGACCGCCCGCACCTCCACCCAGCAGCCGGGGAACGTCGGGATCCTCGAGCAGCACGAGGACGTCGAGCGGGTCGCCGTCGAGCGCCAGGGTGTCGGGGACGAAGCCGTAGTCGGCGGGGTACACCGTCGCCGAGAACAGGCGGCGGTCGAGGCGGATCACGTGCGCGTCGTGGTCGTACTCGTACTTGTTGCGGCTGCCCCGCGGGATCTCGATCACGACGTCGAGCGGCGTTCCGGGGGTCATCTCGCAGATCCTGCCACGCGGACGCCGGAGTCGTAGCACGGGATCGCCGGATTGCCGTGGAGGACCGGCTCGACGAACGCGGCGCGCCGGATGGTGAGGAACGCGAGGACCCCGCCGACGGCGGCGAGCGCCGGCGGCGATGTACATCGCGCGCGAGAAGCCGTCGTCCAGGTCGAGGCCCTGCGCGGCCGTGAGCCCGGCGGCTGCGGGGAGCACCGCCACCGCGAGGAGGCCGGCGATGCGCGCCACCGAGTTGTTGATCGCCGACGCGATGCCGGCGTGGGAGTCGTCGACCGCGCCGAGCACCGTGGCGGTGAGCGGCGCGACCGTGAGCGAGAGCCCGAGGCCGAGCACGAGCATCGCCGGGAACACCGTCGCCCAGTAGGTGGTGCCGGGCTCGACCCGACCGAGGAGCACCATGCCCACCGCGACCACGAGCGGGCCGATGGTCATCGGCCAGCGCGGCCCGATGCGTTGCGCGAGCGCGCCGGCGCGCGCCGAGAACAGCAGCATGCACACGGTGATCGGGAGCAGCGACGCGCCCGCCTCGAGCGCGGAGTAGCCGAGGTCGGTCTGCAGGTGCACGACGAGCAGGAACGTGACGGTGCCCAGGCGCGGCGTACACCGCGAACGTGACCGCGTTCGCGCCCGAGAACTGCTGCGACCGGAAGATCCCGAGCGGCACCATCGGGTTCTCGCTTGCGCGCCTCGACCATGAGGAACGCGACGAGGGCGACGACACCGATCACGCCGAGCACGACCGCGCGCGCCGTCCAGTCGTTGCCCGGGCCCTCGATCAGCGCGTACACGACGCCGGCGAGCCCGACGGTGAGCAGCGCGCTGCCGGCGACGTCGAGGTGCGCGCCGGCGTGCTCGTCGCGCGACTCGGGGACGTGACGCATGCGCGATCCAGACCGCGGCGGCCGCGATCGGCAGGTTGATGACGAACACCCAGCGCCACGAGACCGAGTCGATGAGGTACCCGCCGAGGAACGGGCCGACGGCGGTGGCGATGCCGCCGAGCCCCGACCACGCGCCGATGGCCCGGCCCCGGTCGTCGGTCGCGAACGACGCCGACACGATCGCCAGGCTGTTGGGGACCAGCAGCGCGGCGGCGACGCCCTGCAGGCACGCGCGGCGATGAGCGAGCCGGTGTCGGGCGCGATCGCGCACAGCAGCGACGTCGCCGCGAACGCGACCAGCCCGATGACGAAGATCCTGCGGCGCCCGTAGCGGTCGCCGAGCGAGCCGCCGAGCACGAGCAGCGAGCCGAGGGTCAGCAGGTACCCGGTGAGCACCCACTGCAGGTCGCCGAGGTTCGCGTGCAGGTCGTCGGGAGATGGCCGGCAGCGCGGCGTTGACGACGGTGCCGTCGAGGAAGGCGACGCCCGACCCGAGCACCGCGGCGGCGATGACCCAGCGACCCTGCGCGGTGCCCATGCGGAGATCGAGGGAAGTCATACGAGCAGTGAACCACGCGCCTGGCAGAATCAGTCCATGGCCCCGAACGCCCGCTCGACGCTGAGTGAGAAGGTGTGGGAACGCCACGTCGTCCGCCACGGCGACGGCGAACCCGACCTCCTCTACATCGACCTCCACCTCATCCACGAGGTCACGTCGCCGCAGGCGTTCGACGGGCTGCGCCTGGCCGGGCGCCCGGTGCGCCGGCCCGATCTCACCGTCGCGACCATGGACCACAACGTGCCGACGGCCGACATCGACCTGCCGGTCGCCGACCCGATCTCGCGCGAAGCAGATGGAGGTGCTGGCGGCGAACTGCGCCGAGTTCGGCATCCGGCTCTACCCGATGGGCGCGCCGGGCCAGGGCATCGTCCACGTGATCGGGCCCGGAGCTCGGGCTCACCCAGCCGGGCATGACGATCGTGTGCGGCGACAGCCACACGTCGACGCACGGCGCGTTCGGCGCGCTGGCGTTCGGCATCGGCACCAGCGAGGTCGAGCACGTGCTCGCCACGCAGACGCTGCCCCAGGCGCGCCCGGGCACGATGGCGGTCACCGTCGACGGCGACGCTGCCGCGCGGCGTCACCGCCAAGGACATCGTGCTCGCGATCATCAACCGCATCGGCACCGGCGGCGGCATCGGCTCGATCATCGAGTACCGCGGCTCGGCGATCCGCGCGCTCTCGATGGAAGGGCGCATGACCGTCTGCAACATGTCGATCGAGGCGGGCGCGCGTGCGGGGCTCGTCGCGCCCGACGACACGACGTTCGCCTACCTCGAGGGTCGCGAGTTCGCGCCGACCGGCGCGGCGTGGGAGCAGGCCGCTCGACGACTGGCGCTCGCTGGTCACCGACGACGGCGCCGCGTTCGACAAGGAGGTCGTGCTCGACGCCGCGACGCTCAAGCCGTCGGTCACGTGGGGCACCAACCCGGCGCAGTCGGTCTTCATCGACGACGTCGTGCCGAGCCCCGACTCGTTCGCCGATCCGGACGCGCGCGACAGCGCCAAGCGGGCGCTCGCCTACATGGGCCTGAAGGCGGGCACGCCGATCCGCGAGATCCCCGTCGACACCGTGTTCATCGGGTCGTGCACCAACTCGCGGATCGAAGACCTGCGCGCCGCGGCCGCGGTGGCCGCCGGGCGCAAGGTGCGCGACGGCGTGCGCACGCTGGTCGTGCCCGGGTTCGATGCGCGGTGAAGGCCGAGGCCGAGGCCGAGGGGCTGCACGAGGTGTTCATCGCCGCCGGGTTCGACTGGCGCGAGGCCGGGTGCTCGATGTGCCTGGCGATGAACCCCGACAAGCTCGCCGTCGGCGAGCGCTGCGCGTCCACGTCGAACCGCAACTTCGAGGGCCGCCAGGGCAAGGGCGGGCGCACGCACCTCGTCTCGCCGGAGGTCGCCGTCGCCACCGCCATCGCCGGCCACTTCGCCACCCCCGACGACCTCGACTAGGAGATGCAGCCGCGCCGTTGCCGGAGGCGGGACGGCGCAGCGAAATCGACCATCAAGTGAGGAGCAGTTGCGATGCCGATGCAACCCGTCCGAGAGATCGTGGCGCGGGCCGTCCCGCTCGACCGCAGCGACGTCGACACCGACCAGATCATCCCGAGCGACTGGCTCAAGCGGGTCGAGCGCACCGGCTTCGGCGAGGGGCTGTTCTCCGAGTGGCGCGAGAGCTCCGACTTCGTGCTCAACCAGGAGCAGTTCGACGGCGCGCAGATCCTGGTGGCCGGGCCCAACTTCGGCACCGGCTCGTCGCGGGAGCACGCGCCGTGGGCGCTCGAGGACTACGGGTTCCGGGCCGTGATCTCGGCGCGCTTCGCCGACATCTTCCGCAACAACTGCCTGAAGATCGGGCTGCTGCCGGTGGAGCTGCCCGCCGACGTCGTCGACCCGCATCATGCGCACGATCGAGGACGACCCGTCGATCGAGATCGTCATCGACGTCGTCGACCGGCGCGTCGCGGTCCCCGCCATCGACCTCGACGAGCCCTTCGACCTCGAGGACTTCCACCACTACCGCCTGCTCGAGGGCCTCGACGACATCGGCATCACCCTCCGCCACGTCACCGACATCGACACCTTCGAGGCCACCCGCCCCCCCTGGACCCCGAGAGTGGTGGCGTAACCTCACCGAACCTGCGTCGGCACAGGCGAAGAGTTCGCGCTGCTGCGACGCCAGAACGGCTGGCGTGATGGTCCGAGCACATGGTCGTCTCATCCGATGTGAACGACCACTTCGACGTGCTGGTGCGTCGCGATCGCCGAACGCGCACCATGGCCTCTTCGCAGCGCAGCACCTCCACGAGCTCGGCGTCCCCGATCACGAACGCAGACACCGCCTCGCCACGGGTCGGTGGGAAGCTGCGTCCACGACCGCGTCTACCGCATCGTCGGGTACGCCGACGACCTGGCACGGCCAGTGTGCTCGCCGCGTGCTGGGCCGGCGGAATGCGTGCGGTCGCGTCGCATCGCACCGCGGCAGAGCTCTGGGGACTCCCTGGACGATCGGCTCGACGTGGAGATCACCTGCCCGCGATGGCGCCGGGCGCGCCACGAAGGACTCACGGTCCACGAGTCGCTCGCGCTCACGGCTGAGCACACGGATGTCGTCAACGGCATTCCGACGACCACCGCGCCACGCACGATCTTCGATCTCGCCTCTGGGATACGGCAGTCATTCGCGTCGAGTACGACAGCTACGCCCACCATCTCGGCACTGACGCCCACGATCGCGATGGCATGCGGCGGAACGCGATCGTCGGGTTGGGTTGGCTGCCGATCACCGCGACCGCACGCGACGTCAGGAACGGTGGGAATCGCCTCGCCGTCGACCTCCGCCGAGCTCGCTCACTTCGAACCGGCGTCGGCACAGGCGAAGAGTTCGCCTCCAACGACGCGAGTTCGGAGGGGAGTCGGGGCTACGGCTGGAGCAGGAGGCGGAGGCGGCGGGTGGCGATGCGGAGGCCGACGGCGCCCATGACGACGAGGTAGACGACGTTGAGGAGCATCGTCCACTGGAGCTGGCCGGTGGTCAGGCCGCGCTCGAGGGCGACGCCCTGGTAGAGCGGCGTGCACCGGACGACCCACTGCAGCCCCGTCGGGTACTGCGACAGCGGGAAGAACGTCGCCGCGAACAGGAACATCGGGATGAGCGCGAGGTTCACGAAGTCGAAGTCGGTCCACGAGCGCATGAACGTCGTCGCCGCGATCCCCGCACCCGCGAACCCGAACGCGATCAGCACCGCGGCCGGCAGCGCGAGCACGCGCCCACCACGAGCCGACGAGACCCAGGATCACCATGGTCACCAGGAACGCGCCCGAGTAGACGCCGCCGCGGATCAGCGCCCACGTCAGCTCACCGCGCGCGACGTCGCCGACCTCGAGCGGCGTGGCGAGCATCGCGTCGTACGTGTGCGCGTACTTGAACTTGAAGAAGAAGTTGAACGTGGTGTCGAGCACCGCGCCGTTCATGGCCGCCGCCGCCATGAGCCCCGGCGCCACGAACTGGTCGTACGGGATCGGCTGTCCGCCCGGCCCGGGCACCTTGCCGACCAGTCCGCCGACGCCGATCCCGATCGACAGCAGGTAGAGCAACGGCTCGAACAGGCCGGTGACGAACGCCAGCCACATGCGCCGGTACGCGAGCAGGTTGCGCTCCACCACGACGCGGAGTGCGCCCCTGGTTGACCCGTGCTGCCGGCGCCGCCCAGCGTCCTTGACCGCGATCGCGCTGATCATGACGTCAGCGCCCGGGTGAACCGGCGCACGCCCCACCAGCAGCCGGCCGCCAGGCACGCGACCAGGAACGTGACGTGGCCGACGCACCGTCCCCGCCGACGGCTGACGAGCCCGTCGTCGCCGCCCGGCACAACTCGACCGCGTGCCACAGCGGCGACAACCACGACACCGGCTGCAGCCAGTCGGGCAGGCGGCTGGTCGGGAAGAACGTGCCCGAGAACAGGAACAGCGGGAACAACCCGATGCGCATGATCACCGCGAACGGCAGGTCGCTCTCCTGCGTCACCGCGTACGCGTTCAGCGCGGCGGCGAACACCGACGCGCCGAGCACCGCGGCCGGGATCGCGAGCACACCCCACCACGACGGCACTCCGCCGAGGATCGCGCCGACGACCAGGAACACCGTCGCCGACAGCAGGACACGGAGACAGACCCACAGCACGTGCCCGGCGAACAGCGCGCCCGCGCCGACGGGCGTCGCCACCGCGGCGTGGTACGTGCGCATCCACTTCACGCCGCCGAGCACCGGCCACAGCGACTCCCCCGCCGCCTGCATCATGGCGCTGGCGGCCATGAGCCCGGGCGTGACGAACACCAGGTAGTCGACGCCGTCGACGCCCCCCGACCCCTTGTTGACCAGGTCGCCGAGCCCGAGCCCCATCGCGGCGAGGAACAGCAGCGGCGAGATCGTCGCCTGGAACACCGACGCCTTCCAGAGCCGGCGCCACGCGATCCATTCCTTCTCGACGACGCGCAGCGCGGGCAGCGTCGACACCGTCATTCCTCCAGCGTGCGACCGGTGAGGATGAGGAAGACGTCCTCGAGCGTGCCGCGCCGCTCGTAGACCGACTCCGGGTGCAGCTCGCCGTCACTCGACGAGGCTGAGCGACCTTCCCGGCGTCCTGCGTGTAGACGAGCACGCGGTCGGTCAGCGCCTCGACCCGCTCGCCGAACTCGGCGAGACGGGGCAGCGCGAGGTCGCGCTCCTCCGGTGTCGTGAAGCGCAGCTCGACGACCTCACGCGTGGCGTGCCGCTGCACCAGCTCGCGGGTGAACCCTCGGTGACGATGCGGCCGCCGTCCATGATCACGAGCCGGTCGCACAGCTGCTCCGCCTCCTCCATGTAGTGCGTGGTGAGCACCATGGTGACGCCGTCGCGCTTGAGCCGGTAGAAGCGGTCCCACAGGAGGTGGCGGGCCTGCGGGTCGAGGCCCGTGGTCGGCTCGTCGAGCAGCAGCAGGTCGGGCTGGTTGATGAGCGCGCGCCCGATGGTCAACCGCCGCTTCATGCCGCCCGACAGCGGGTCGACGAGTTCGTTGCGACGGTCGCCGAGCTGCATGAACTCGAGGAGCTCCTCCGTGCGACGGCGGATCTCGGCGCGCGGCAGGTCGAAGTACCGACCGTAGATCATGAGGTTGTCGAGGACGGTGAGCTCGGAGTCGAGGCTGTCTTCCTGCGGCACGACCCCGAGGCGTGCCCGGATGCGCGAGCCGTCGACCGCGGGATCCATCCCGAGGATGCGCAGCTCGCCGCTCGTCGGCTTCGACACGCAGCCGATCATCCGCATCGTCGACGTCTTGCCCGCGCCGTTCGGGCCGAGGAAACCGAACGCCTCTCCGGGCTCCACCTGGAAGTCGATGCCGTCGACCGCGACGAAGTCGCCGAAGCGCTTGGTGAGGTTCGATCCCTGGATCAGGGGTTCGGAGGCCGCGACTGACACGAAGTCCGACGCTACCGGGTTCGTGTCACCTCACGGGCCGACTTCTTCGACCGCGCGCTGGTCGGGGCGCTCCCGCAGCCGGACGATCTTGTTGACCGCGCTGAGGTACGCACGGGCCGACGCCTCGACGACGTCGGTGGCGACACCGCGCCCCGACGCCTTCAGGCCGTCGACCTCCAGCTGGATCACGACGTCGCCGAGCGCGTCGCCACCCTTGGTCACCGACGACACCTTGAAGTCGAGCACGGTGCCGGTGACCCCGGTGGCGCGGCTGATGGCCTCGATGGCGGCGTCGATCATGCCGTTGCCCTCGGCGTCGCCTTCGACCTTGCCGTCGCCGTCGGTGAGCACGACGCTGCGCGCTCGGCATCGCGGTCGTGCCGCCGCGCAGCTCGAGGCTCACGATCGTGAACCGGTGCACGACGCCGATGCCGAGCTCCTCGGCGACGATCGCCTCGAGGTCGGCCTCGGTGATCTCGACCTTGCGGTCGGCCAGCTCCTTGAACCGCGTGAACGCCTGGTTCAGCGCGTCGCCCTGCACGTGCAGCCCCATCTTCTCCAGCGAGTCGGCGAACGCGTGGCGTCCGGAGTGCTTGCCCAGCACGATCTGCGCGGCCTCCTGGCCGACGGTCGACGCGTCGATGATCTCGTAGGTCTCGCGGTCTTCGAGCACGCCGTGCTGGTGGATCCCGGCCTCGTGCGCGAACGCGTTCCGGCCGATGATCGCCTTGTTGTACTGCACCGGGTAGCCGGTGAGGCGCGCGACCAGTCGCGACGTACGGGCCAGCTCCTCGGTCTTCACGGTGGTGTGCAATGCCCGAAGTAGTCGGATGCGCGTGCGCAGCGCCATCACGACCTCTTCGAGCGCGGCGTTGCCGGCCCGCTCGCCCAGGCCGTTGATCGCGCACTCCACCTGGCGGGCGCCGGCGACCACACCGGCCAGCGAGTTGGCCACCGCCAGCCCCAGGTCGTTGTGGCAGTGCGTCGAGACCTCGAAGTCGCCGTCGACGCTCTCGATGACGTGACGGATCAGCGCGGCGTACTCCTCGGGCACGCCGTAGCCGACGGTGTCGGGGATGTTCAGCGTCGTCGCGCCGTTGCTCGACCGCGAGCTGGCAGACCTCGACGAGGAAGTCGACGTCGGAGCGGCTGCCGTCTTCCGGTGAGAACTCGACGTCGTCGCAGTAGGTCTTGGCCCGGGCCACCGCGCCGGCGGTCTCCGCCTTCACCTGGTCCTCGGTCATGCGGAGCTTCTTCTTCATGTGGATCGGCGACGTCGCGATGAAGACGTGGATGCGCGGCTGCTCGGCGTGGCGCACGGCCTCCCACGCGCGGTCGACGTCCTTGAACGCGGTGCGGGAGAGGCCCGCGATGGTGGAGCCCCGCACGGCCTTGGCGATGGCCTCGACCGCCTCGAAGTCGCCCTGGCTGGCGATCGGGAAGCCGGCCTCGATCACGTCGACCCCGAGGCGCGCCAGCTGGTCGGCGATCTCGAGCTTCTCGCCGACGTCGAGCGAGATCCCGGGCGACTGCTCGCCGTCGCGCAGGGTCGTGTCGAAGATCTTCACGTGATCGCTCATGGCTGGCTCTCTTCTGGGTCCGAGGGTTCCCAGGCAACGAAAAACCTCCCCGGCCCTGAGGCACGAGGAGGCGTCCGCGAGCACCGGAGGGTGCCCGCAGCTACGTAAGGAGGAGGCTCTGGGTGCGCAGTTCCTTCGTCATGAACCAGCGATGCTGCCAGATCCCGAAGCCGCTGTCAACCACCATGTCCGCCGCCGAGGTCGCGACGCCGCGAGAATCGCCCGGTGCGGAAGTCGGTGCGACGTGCGTTGGGGCTCGGGATCCTGGCCGGCGCGGCCTACGCGGTGTGGCGGGCGCTCTCGTCGCCGGTCGACACAGGCCACCGGCTCGGGTGGCAGCCGCAGCCGTTCCCGTTCCCGCCCCAACCGGCCGCCGACACCGACGTCGCCGTGGGTCGAGGCCGCCGACGACGGTGCCTGCCCGGCCCACCATCCGGTGAAGGCGAAGCTCGCCAGCGGCATCTTCCACGTGCCCGGCGGCGCCAACTACGCCCGCACCCAGGCCGACCGCTGCTACCTGCTCGGCCGACGCCGCCGAGGCCGACGGCCTGCGGCCCAGCAAGCGGTAGTACCGCCAGGGCGAGAGCGGGCTCCGCCCGTCTCGCCCGTTGGGACGGAGTGAGCGGAGGCGAACGACGGGGAAGAGTCAGTCGAGCTCGATGGCGCGGGCGTCGACGACGCCGTCGGTGGCGCGCAGCTGGG
The DNA here is from genome assembly GCA_963725775.1 of uncultured Actinomycetes bacterium. Lineage (GTDB taxonomy): Bacteria > Actinomycetota > Acidimicrobiia > IMCC26256 > DASPTH01 > DASUAS01. The sequence continues at coordinate 1,541,139 of CAVRZT010000001.1, read as the reverse complement.
TGACGACCTCCGGCGGCACCGGGGTCGACGTCGACAGCACCATGAGCGACACGTCGCCCGACGGCCCCCGGCCCGAGGTCATCTCGTCGATGTTGATGCCGTGGTCGCCGAGGATCGTGCCGACCCGGCCGACCATGCCCGGGCATGTCCATCGTTGCGCACGACGAGCATGTGGCTCGACGGCGGCAGGTCGACGATGTAGTCGTCGATCGCGACGATGCGCGGGCGCGTCCTGCTTGCCGTACAGCGTGCCGGCGACGTGGGTGCTGCGTTCGGACGTGTGCCCGCGCAGCTCGATGAGGTTCACGTAGTCGCGCGCCGACGACGACGTGGTCTCGCGCACGACGAGGCCGCGCTCCTCGGCGAGCTGCGGCGCGTTCACGAACGACACCGGCTCGTCGACGACGGGGCCGAGCACGCCCTTCAGCACCGACAGCGTGAGCACCCGGCAGTCGTAGTCGGCGATCTGGCCCTCGTAGGTGATCTCGAGCGTGTCGACGGTGCCGCCGGCCAGCGCGGTGAACAGCCGACCGAGCCGCTCGGCCAGCGGCATGAACGGCTGCACGGTGGCGTTCGCCTCGCGTCGCCGCGAGGTTGACCGCGAACGGCACGAACTCGCCGCGCAGCGCGAGCACGACCTGCTCGGCGATGGTCTGGCCGGCCTTGTCCTGCGCCTCGACCGTCGACGCGCCGAGGTGCGGCGTGACGACCACCGAGTCGAGCCCGAACAACGGTGACTCGGTGGTGGGCTCCTGCACGAACACGTCGAGCGCGGCACCGGCGATGCGGCCGTCGCGCACCGCGTCGGCGAGTGCGGCCTCGTCGACGATGCCACCCCGTGCGGTGTTGACGATGCGCAGCGTCGGCTTGGCGTGGGTGAGCAGCTCCGCCGAGATCAGACCCAGCGTCTCGGGGGTCTTCGGCAGGTGGACGGTGAGGAAGTCGGCCCGGCGTCACGAGCTCCTCGACCGTGGGGACGAGCTCGACGCCGAGCTGGCGGGCGCGGTCGGCGCTCACGTACGGGTCGTAGGCGACGAGCTGCATGCCGAACGCGTTGGCGCGCTGCGCGACGAGCACGCCGACGCGGCCGAGGCCGACGATGCCGAGCGTCTTGTTGTGCAGCTCGACGCCCTCCCAGCGGGTGCGGTTCCACTGCCCCGCCCGGAGGTCGCGGTCGGCCTGCGGGATGTTGCGGGCCTGCGCGAGCAGCAGCGCGATCGTGTGCTCGGCGGCCGACAGCACGTTCGACTGCGGGCGCGTTCACCACCATGACGCCGCGGCGCGTGGCGGCCTCGACGTCGACGTTGTCGAGGCCGATCCCGGCCCGGCCGACGACGACCAGCTCGTCGGCCGCCTCGAGCACCTCGGCCGTGACCTGCGTCGCGCTGCGGATCACCAGCGCCGACGCGCCCCGCACCGCGTCGAGCAGCTCCTCGGGCGAGAGCCCGAGACGGACGTCGACCTCGAGTCCGGCGCCGCGCATGGCCTCGAGCCCGCTCTCGGCGAGCTGCTCGGTGACCAGCACGCGATTCATCGGGTCGAGGCTAGACGCACACCCCGGCCGAGCCCGGAACGATTCAGTTCCGGGGGATCACCGCGTGAGGAACTTGGCGATGCGCTCCACGCCCTCGACCAGGGCGTCGTCGGCGAGGGCGAAGCACAGCCGGGCGTAGCCGGGCGCGCCGAACGCCTCGCCGGGGACGATCGCGACCTTCGCCTCGCTCGAGCAGGAGCTCGCACAGCTCGAGCGTGCGTCGTGGGCGTGCCGCCCGGCGAGCTCGCGACCGAGCACGCCCTCGAAGGAGGGGAAGCAGTAGAACGCGCCCTGCGGCTCGAGGCACGTGACACCGGGGATCGCGGTGAGCAGCTCGTGCATGACCCGGCCGCGCCGGTCGAACGCGTCGCGCATCTCCGCGACCGCGTCGAGGTCGCCCGACACCGCCGCGAGCGCGGCGCGCTGGCTGACGTCGGCGACGTTCGACGTCTGGTGCGACTGCAGGTTGATCGCGGCCGCGGTGAAGTCGGCGGGGCCGATCATCCAGCCGACGCGCCAGCCGGTCATCGCGTAGGTCTTGGCCACGCCGTTGAGCACGACGCACGTGTCGGCGAGCTCGGGCACGACGACCGGCATCGAGCGTGAACTCGTGGTCGCCGTACGTGAGGTGCTCGTAGATCTCGTCGGTGACGACCCAGATGCCGTGCTCGACGGCCCAGCGCCCGATCGCCTCGACCTCCGCGCGCGGGTACACCGCGCCGGTCGGGTTGCTCGGCGACACGAACAGCAGCACCTTCGTGCGCGGCGTGCGCGCCGCCTCGAGCTGGTCGACGGTGACGCGGAAGCCGGCGCGCTCCGGCGCGAACACCTCGACGGGACGCCGTCGGCGAGCTTGATCGCCTCGGGATAGGTGGTCCAGTACGGCGCGGGGAGGATGACCTCGTCGCCGGGGTCGAGCAGCGTCTGGAACGTGTTGTAGACCGCGTGCTTCCCGCCGTTGGTGACGACGACCTGGCTCGGCCTCGACCGCGTAGCCGGAGTCGCGGGCGGTCTTCGCCGCGATCGCGGCCCGCAGCTCGGGGAGCCCGGGCGTGGGCGTGTACTGGTGGTTGCGCGGGTCGGCACACGCCGCGGCGGCCGCGGCCTCGACGATGTGGGCGGCGTCGGGAAGTCGGGCTCACCGGCGCCGAAGCCGATGACGTCCTCGCCCGCCGCCTGCAGCGCCTTCGCCTTGGCGTCGACGGCGAGGGTGGCGGACTCGGTGATCGCGCCGACCCGGCGCGAGATGCGGCTCATGTCCCCATGGTCGCGCGCCGGGCGCACGCCCGTTCCCATTCGTTTCGACGTTCCGGTGGGACCGGAGCGTCGGTCAGGCGTTCACCGCGACGGGATCGGCCGTCCAGTTGGGGAGGTCGAGGAGGCGGGGGTCGTTGGAGAAGACCTCGACCACCGGGATCTGCAGGCCGAGGCGGCGCTGGATCACCCGCACCTCGTTCTCCTGGTTCCACAGCATCAGCGTGACCGCGACGCCGCTCTCGCCGGCCCGGGCGGTGCGGCCGGAGCGGTGGAGGTACGCCTTCTCGTCCTCCGGCGGGTCGTAGTGCACGACGACGTCGACGCCGTCGACGTGGATGCCCCGCGCCGCGACGTCGGTGGCGACGAGCACCTTGACCTTGCCCGACGTGAAGTCGGCGAGCGCCCGCTCACGCGCACCCTGGCGGAGGTCGCCGTGGATCGCGCCGGCCTTGCACGCGCTCACGCTCGCAGCTGCTGCACGAGACGGTCGGCGCCGCGCTTGGTGCGCACGAACACGAGCGTGCGGTTGGCGCCGTTGGCGATCGACGCCGCGACCTTCACCTTGTCCATCTGGTGGACGGCGAGGAACACGTGGTCCATCTCGTCGACGGTCGGCTCGGCGTCTTCGACCTCGTGCGACACCGGGTCGTCCATGTAGCGGTCGACGAGGCGCTTGACCGCGCCGTCGAGCGTGGCCGAGAAGAGCATCGTCTGGTGCTCGGACTTGATGCCGTAGAGGATCTTCTGCACCTGCGGCATGAAGCCCATGTCGGCCATGCGGTCGGCCTCGTCGACGACGAGCACCTCGACGTGACCGACCGACAGCTCGCCGCGCTCGATGAGGTCGATGAGACGCCCGGGCGTGCCGACGACGACGTCGACGCCCTTCTGCAGCGCGCTCGACCTGCGGATCCATCGACACACCGCCGTAGACGGCCCGGACCTTCCGGTCGCGCACGTCGCCGAGGGGCGCGGAGCGCGTCGGTGACCTGGGTGGCGAGCTCCCGGGTGGGAACGAGGACGAGGCCGCGCGGGTGGCGGGGCTCGGCCTTGCCGATGCGGCCGAGGAGCGGCAGCCCGAAGGCGAGGGTCTTGCCCGAGCCGGTCTTGGCCTTGCCGAGCACGTCGCGCCCGGCGAGGGCGTCGGCGATGGTGAGCTCCTGGATGGCGAAGGGTTCGGTGATGCCCTGGCGCGCGAGCGCCGCGACGAGATCGGCGGGGAGGCCGAGGCCCGCGAAGGTTGCGGTCATGGGGAAGTTGCTCGCTTTCGTCAGTCGTGGGAGGTGAGCCACCACACCTGGTTCCGGGTGGTGGTGGGTCGAACCTCGGGCCGCGACGACGAGCGTGGTGAGCGATGAGGAAGGACCCGCGAGCGAAGAGGTGTGCTCGCCGGACCCATTGTACCCCGAATCGGGCCTCCTGAGAGATCCCTGAGCGCCAGTGCCGCGAAGTTCGTCCCGGACCGGCACAATTCGACTGGTGCGCGTGCTGGTGGTCGAAGACGAGGAACTCCTGGCTGCGGCGGTCGCCGACGGTCTCACCGCCGAGGGCTTCGACGTCGACGTCGCCCACGACGGGCCCGACGGGCTCTGGCGGGCCCGGGAGGGCTCGTACGACGCGATCGTGCTCGACGTGCTCCTCCCCGGGATGCACGGCTACCGGGTCTGCCGGACCCTGCGCGACGAAGGCGTGTGGACGCCGATCCTCATCCTCACCGCCAAGGACGGCGAGTACGACGAAGCCGAGGCGCTCGACACCGGCGCCGACGACTTCCTCTCGAAGCCGTTCTCGTTCGTGGTGCTGCTGGCGCGTCTCCGCGCGCTCATCCGCCGAGGCGCTCCCCCGCGGCCGGCGGTGCTGTCGGTCGGCACGCTCGAGCTCGACCCCGGCGCGCGGCGTTGCCGACGCGACGGCACCGACATCCGCCTGACCGCGCGCGAGTTCGCGCTGCTCGAGTACCTCGTGCGCAAGGACGGCAACGTCGCCTCGAAGGCCGAGATCCTCGACCACGTGTGGGGCATCGACTTCGCCGGCGACCCGAACGTCGTCGAGGTGTACGTCGGCTACCTGCGCAAGAAGATCGACGCGCCGTTCGGCGTCGAGTCCATCAAGACGGTGCGCGGCGCGGGCTACCAGCTCCTCCCCGATGAGTGACGAGGTCGAGCCCGAGCTCGAGCCACGGCGGTCGTGGTGGCCGCAGACAGTCCGGGTCCGCCTGACGATCGTCGCGACGCTTGCGTTCGCGATCGCCATCGGCCTGGCCGGGTTCGGCCTCGTGCGGTTGGTGCACAACAACCTGCTCGACAAGATCGACGAAACGAACCAACAGCAGCTCGACGACCTGCAAGCTGCCGTGGACCGCGGTGACCTCCAGCCACCAACGGAGGCCAACGCCGTGTGCGGATACGACTTCCGAGGCCGTGTCGTCTGCTATCCGGCTGCACCATCACCTCGGAACGGCTACGAAGCTGCGCAACGCGAGATCGGCAACATCACACTGGTCGCACAACAGTCGACGGAGGAGGTGAACCGGACCGTCGACTCGGTGACCGACGTGCTGTTGATCGCGGTACCGGCGATGATCGCCCTCGTGGCGTTGGCGGCCTGGTATTTCACGGGTCGGGCGCTCAAGCCGGTGGAGGCGATCCGCCTGCAGGCGGAGTCGATCACCGGCGCCACCATCAACCGACGCGTCCCGGAACCGCCAACCGACGACGAGGTCGGCCGGCTGGCCCGCACCATGAACGCGATGCTCGACCGGCTCGAGTCGTCGTCGCAGCGGCAACGCCAGTTCGTCTCCGACGCGTCGCACGAGCTGCGCAGCCCGCTGGCGTCGATCCGCACCAACCTGGAGGTCGCGCTGCGCCACGCCGACCGCGCCGACTGGCCGGCGGTCGCCGAGCGCGCGCTGGCCGAAGACGTGCGCATGGAAGACACGGTGAGCGAGCTGCTCGAGCTCGCCCGGCTCGACGAGGCCAACCGGCCGCTCCCCCTCGGCTCGCTCCCCGAGATCGACCTCGACGAGCTCGTGCTCGACGACACCGTGCAGCAACGACGGGTACCCGTCGACACCGCACGCGTCTCGGCCGGTCGCGTGCACGGCCGCCGCGAGCAGCTCACGCGGGTCGTGCGCAACCTGCTCGACAACGCGGCGCGTCACGCGTCGACGACGGTCGCGGTCGAGCTCGTCACCGACGACACCGAGGTCGTGCTCACCGTCGACGACGACGGCCCCGGCATCCCGGTCGAAGACCGTGAGCGCGTGTTCCAGCGCTTCACCCGCCTCGACGACGGGCGCGCCCGCGACGCCGGCGGGCTCGGGCTCGGGCTCTCGATGGTGAAGGCGATCGCCGACCAGCACGGCGGTTCGGTCGTGATCGACGACGCGCCGCTGGGTGGGGCCCGGGTCCGCGTACGGCTCCCCGCCGCCTGACCTCCTACCGTCTCACCCCGATGCCCGAGCTGACCATCTGCAGCTTCAACTGCCACGCCGGCCTGCAAGCCCGACGCAACGGCGCGTGCGAGCCGTACGACCTCGACGGCGTGTTGCTGGGGCTCGAGGCCGACGTGATCGTGGTCCAGGAGTCGTGGACGCCCGACGGTGGCGTCCCCGCGGTGCGGCGGGTCGCCGACGCGTCAGGGGCGCAACTGTTCGAGCTGCCCTTCGGCCGGGCGCAGTTGGAGCCGTGGCCACACGTCCCGCGCGACCAGGGCGGGCGCGGCACCGTGGGGATCGCGATCCTCAGCCGCATCCCCGCCGAGACGCGAGGCCGGCTCGCGGTCGGGATGGTGACCGGCGACTTCACGCCCGAGCGCGGCGGGCTGCACGTCGTGCTCGACGTCGGCGGCACCACGGTCGACCTCGTCGGCGTGCACCTCACGTCGCGCCTGCCGTACGGGCCACCGATCCAGCTCCGGCGGCTGCACTCGCAGCTCCCGCCCGCGGACCGGCCGGGTATCGTCGCCGGCGACTGCAACTTCTGGGGCCCGGGCGTCCAGGCGTTCTTCCCGGGATGGCAACGTACGGTGCGCGGGCGCACGTGGCCGGCCCGGCGGCCCCACAGCCAGATCGACCACATCCTGATCCGTCGCAGCGACGGCACCGAGGTGCTGCACCACGAGGTGCTGCCCGACGTCGGCTCCGACCACCGCCCGGTGCGCGCGACCCTGCGCTTCCGGGAGAGATGGAGCGGAGCCGTGCCCGGAGGGCAGGACGGCGCAGCGCAAAATCGACCAATGAGGTAGAACGGGCGCCATGGCAGCAGCAACGGTGAAGGGTGTCGTGGCGCGCGCGAAGGGGGCGCCGGTCGAGGTGGTCGAGATCGTCGTCCCCGACCCGGGGCCCGGCGAGGTCCGCGTCACCGTGCAGGCGTGCGGGGTGTGTCACACCGACCTGCACTACCGCGAAGGCGCCATCAACGACGAGTTCCCGTTCCTCCTCGGCCACGAGGCGGCGGGAGTCGTCGAGTCGATCGGACCCGACGTCACCGAGGTGGCCCCGGGCGACTTCGTGGTCCTCAACTGGCGCGCGGTGTGCGGCACCTGCCGGGCGTGCCGGCGCGGTCGCCCGTGGTACTGCTTCGCCACGTTCAACGCCACCCAGAAGATGACGCTCACCGACGGCACCCCGCTCAGCCCCGCGCTCGGCATCGGGGCGTTCGCGGAGCAGACCCTGGTCGCCGCCGGTCAGGCGACCAAGGTGAACCCGGCGGCCAAGCCGGAGACCGCGGGGTTGCTCGGCTGCGGGGTCATGGCCGGCCTCGGCGCGGCGATGTACACCGGCAACGTCGGTCGGGGCGACAGCGTGGCGGTGTTCGGCTGCGGCGGCGTCGGCGACGCCGCGATCGCCGGCGCGCGGCTCGCGGGCGCCAATCCGATCATCGCGATCGACATCGACCCGCGGAAGCTCGCGGTGGCCCAGGAGTTCGGTGCCACACACACCGTCAATTCGCGCGACACCGACCCCGTCGAGGCGATCCGCGCGCTCACCGACGGCAACGGTGCCGACGTGTGCATCGAAGCGGTCGGCCGCCCCGAGGTGCTCGAGCAGGCTTTCTACGCGCGCGACCTCGCCGGGACCGTCGTGCAGGTCGGCGTGCCAGATCCGAGCATGACGATCGAACTCCCCATGATCGAGTTCTTCGGACGCGGTGGCGCCTTGAAGCCGTCGTGGTACGGCGACTGCCTCCCGTCGCGGGACTTCCCGATGCTGATCGACCTGTACCTCTCGGGCCGCCTCGACCTCGACCGCTTCGTGAGCGAGACCATCCCGCTCGACGCGGTCGAGGACGCGTTCCACAAGATGGAGCGCGGCGAGGTGCTGCGCTCCGTCGTCGTCCTCTAGGAGACGAAGCGGAGCCGTTGCCGGAGGCGGGACGGCGCAGCGAAGTCGCCCCGACGAAATGGCTGCGGGCGCCCGGCCCCAGCCGAGCGCCCGCCCGTTCGCATCAGTTCGCCGTCGTGGGATCGAACATGTTCTCGACCGGCGTCACGACGTTGGCGGGGAAACCGCCGCAGCGGGCGTGATCCCGGATCGCGTCCGCGTTCTCGCCCAGGTAGATGCAGTAGATCTTGTCGGTGGTGACGAAGCTCTCGACCCACTGCACGCGCGGCTCCATGTCGGCGAGCACCGCGTTCGACTTCATGGCGATGGTGCGCAGCTCGTCTCGGCTGAGCGATCCCGCTCCCTCGAGCTCCCGTTCGACGACGTACTTCTGCATGATGTCTCCTCCTGGTCTTCGCACGGTCTGTGCATGCGCGCTCTCATCGGCGACGAGAGGCAGCCGGAGCGTACGAATCCAGGGGCGTCCCCCGCATCGGCCGAACTGCGCATTCCGCGTCGGCGGGCGACTGGGTAGAACCACCCAGCGTCAGGTCGTCGCCCGATCCACCAGGTCGTGGGTGAACGCGTACGCGGTCGCCGCCGCCCGTGAAGAGACGCCCAACTTGGCGAAGATGTTGGAGACGTGGCGGGCGACCGTCTTCTCGCTCAGGAACAACACGCCGGCGATCTCCCGGTTGCTCATTCCCCGGGCAACCAGGTCGAGGACCTCGAGCTCGCGCGGGCTCAAGCCGTGCGTCGAGGCGCCGGGAGCGGTGCGATGGGTGCCGTCCAGCGCGCGGACGTCGGCGTCCGCGCCCAGGCGCACGAAGCAGGCGCGCGCCGCGGCACGTTCACGGTCGGCGGAATCGGTGTCGTCCAACGCGTCGTAGGACGCGGCGACGAGCACGACGCGTCCGGGCGACCTCGTACGGTGCGTCGAGCTTGGATAGCCGTGCTCCGCCCCTTCGTCCTCGTCTGTCAGCAACCGCAGCGCTCGTGCCTGCCACCCGTCGGCCTGCGAGCCATCACCCCGGAGCCGCAGGAACACTGCGGTCATGAACGCCGACAGCGCGGCGCCCTTGACGTTGCCGTCGGCCAGATGGACCTCGTACGCCCGTTGATAGGCATCGATCGATTCGCTCGGCCGACCGATCCAGTGCGCCGCTTCAGCGAGCCGGTCGATCTGCGTCGCCGACAGCGCATCGCAGGAGCGAAGTGCGTCGTACGCCTCCTGCCACTGACGACGATCGAAGGCGTCCAGCCGTCGCTGCACACGGTCCACGAGGTCCATTGTCGCGGGCCGGCCGCATCCGGTGCGAACACCGCGCCGGCGGGGAGCTACGGCGTGAGCGTCGTGGTGCCGTCGTTGCGCAGCAGCAACGGCTTGCCGCCGTAGATGGCGATGCCGCGCCACCGGTCACGGAACAGGACGGACGACGGGTTGGTGCGGGCGGCGAGCCCACTCGTGTTGAACACGCCGCCAAAGGCGTCGAGCACGTAGTAGCCGAACGCGACGCCGTACGCCGACACGATCACGATGTCGCGGCCGATGTCGACGCCGAAGTACTTCGTCGCGCCGGCTCCGACCGCGCCCAGCATGGCGGTGCCCCACTTGTGGACGAAGCCGAACTTGTCGAGCACGACGTACCCCTGCCCGTCGGGCATCACGGCAACGGAGCGGGCGACGTCGTCTCCGGGCCACTGCGGGAATCCGAGCGTCGCGATCGGCCCGGTGGTGGCACTGCCGTACTTCAGCAGGGTGCCGTCGCGCAGCAGGATCACGTAACCCTTGCCGTCGGGCATCACCGCGATCGAGCGGGCGATGTCGTCACCCAGGAAGAACCCCATACCGAGGGTGCCGACGGTCGCGGGATTGGTCGCCGAACCGAACTTGTAGACCAGGCCATTGTTCGCGAGCACCACGTAGCCGGCGCCGTCGGGCATGGCGGCGATGTCGCGGAAGGAATCGGCGTCGGCGAGTGGCGGCGAGCCGAAGAACGGTGCACCGTTGAAGGCGGTCACCGTGCCGTTGCCGTTCAGCGTGTAGGTGTCGCCGCCCTGGTTCGTGGTGAGAGCGCGGCCCGGTTGACGCAGGCTCACCGGGCACGGACCTGCCGCGGTGAGCGCACCGAAGAGCAGGCCATCGGGCGGACACTGACCGGGGAGACCGTTGAACGTGAGCATCTGGTTGTAGACGTTCAGGATGACGGTGTTGTAGTTCGGTGCAGTCGCCCAGTTGCCGTTGCCCATGTCGTTCCACAACGGCGCGTCGCCCTTGGCGAAGTAGTGGTCGAAGTTGTAGTTGGCCGTCGCCGGCGTGCTGCCCCAGAGCTCGGGAACGGGGGGATCGGGGATGTTGGTGACGCGAGCGTTGATGTCGGCGTAGTTGCGCAGCAGCTGCAACTGCGCGCGCACGCCGTTCAACGCGCTCCTGAACCCGAAGCCCGTGCCGCACGAGTCGCACGCACCGATCCCGGCGAAGTTGTTGTCGGTCGCGCGCACCTGCCCGTAGTCGGGGTAATGGAACCACGCGGTCTCGACGATCGACTGCGCGAACGCGATGTCGCCGCGCACGTTGTAGCGATTGCCCTCGTTCACGTACATCTGCGCGAGCTGCTCCAAGGTCGCGCCGGCCGCCCGGTACGGCAAGGTGCCCGGGTCGTAGCGCTGGTAGTAGGCGACCAGCTGCTCGGCGGTGAGGCGCGACAGGCCCATCACGGGCACGCCGGCCGAACCCGGGGAACCGTCGGACGGCGGAGGCGGTGGTGGCGGGGGCGGCACGCACCCGGCCAGGGCGAGGAGGAGGGCCAGGAGCGGAGCCAGCGCGAGCGACAAGCGGGCGCGGGGACGGCGAGGGCGCATCACGAGGTCATCGGAGGATCCGGGGCTCGGATTGAGCGATGGCTCACTGTAAGGGGTTCGCTACCCTCGGCCGGGCATGATCGACGTCATCGACTACCGCGCCGGGAACGCCCCCAGCGTCCTCTACGCCTTGGAGCACCTGGGGCTGCCCGCCCGGCTGGCCTCGACGCCGGCCGAGGTCGCGGCCGCCGAGCGCATCATCCTCCCGGGCGTGGGCGCCGCCCGCGCCACCATCGACTCGTTGGTCGATCAGGACCTCGTGATCGCGCTCACCGACCGGGTACAGGGTGACGGCGTCCCCTTCCTCGGGATCTGCATCGGCCTGCAGGTGCTCCTCGACCACAGCGAGGAGGGCGACACGCCCGGCCTCGGCTGGGTGCCCGGGACGGTCCGGCGCTTCCCCGACACCGGGCGGGTTCCGCAGATCGGCTGGAACGAGGTGCGCTTCACCCGCCCCCACCCGGTGACCACAGGCGTGCCCGAGACGGGTCACTACTACTTCGTCAACTCCTACCACTGCGTCCCCGATGATCCCGCCGACGCGCTCGGGCTCACCGACTACACGGTCGAGTTCTGCTCGGTCGTCGCGCGCGGCAACGTCGTCGCCACCCAGTTCCACGCCGAGAAGAGCGGCGAGCTCGGGCTCGCGCTACTGCGCGGCTTCGCCGCGTGGGAGCCGTCGTGCTGACCAAGCGCCTGATCGCCTGCTTCGACGTCGTCAACGGTCGGGTCACCAAGGCGCAGCAGTTCCAGGACAACATCGACGTCGCGCCCGCCGAGGATCTCGCGCAGCGGCTCTACGCCGACCAGATCGACGAGATCGTCTTCTACGACATCACCGCGAGCGCCGAGCAGCGCAAGATCGACCTCGACACCGTGCGCCGCGTCGCGCACCACGTGTTCGTGCCCTTCACCGTCGGCGGCGGGATCCGCAACGCCGACGACATGTTCGAGGTGCTGAAGGCGGGCGCCGAGAAGATCAGCGTCGACTCGATGGCGGTGCGCAACCCGGAGATCATCCGCGAAGGCGCCGCGGCGTTCGGTCGCCAGTGCGTGGTGCTTGAGCACCCAGGTCAAGCACGTCGGCATCCGCGACGGCATCCCGAGCGGCTACGAGGTGTTCATCGACGGCGCGCGTCTCGCTACCGGCCTCGACGCTCTCGATTGGGTGCGCCGCGGCGAAGACCTCGGCGCGGGCGAGATCGTCGTGAACAGCATCGACCGCGACGGCACCGCGTCGGGCTACGACCTCGACATCACGCGCGCCGTCGCCGACGCGGTGAACGTGCCGGTCATCGCGTCGGGCGGCGCGGGCACGGTCGACCACATCGCCGACGGCCTCACCGTGGGCGGCGCGTCCGCCGCCATCATCAGCTCGATCCTCTACTCGCCGCGCCTCGACCGCAACGTCGGCGTGCGCGAGCTCAAGGACGGCCTCGCCGAGCGCGCCGTCCTGATGCGGCCGTACCTGTAGACGATGTAGCGGACGCTCAGGCCCGTTCGGCGAGCGGTGCGAGCGCTTCCCAATCGACCGCGGGCGCATCGGCCCACAGGCGGTCGAGGTCGTAGAAGGCGCGGGTCTCGCCCAGGAAGACGTGCACGATCACGTCGCCGTAGTCCATCAGCACCCACGTGGCGTCGTCGAGACCCTCCACGCTGCGCGGTGACTCGTCGTCGGACAGCTTCAGCGCGAGCTCCACTTCGTCGACGATCGTGCGCACGAGTCGGGTGTTCGACGCGCTGACCATCACGAACGCCTCCGCGATCGAGATGATGTCGCCCACGTCGAGCACGACGACGTCGTCGCCCTTCTTCTCCGCGGCCGCGTGCGCGGCGATCCCGGCGCGGCGGTAGGAATCGGAGACCGGTGCGACGGGAGTCAAGCGGCGGTCGTCCGAGGCGTCATCTCCCGACAGTGTAGAGGCCGCGTTCGTGGATGGTGCGCACGACCGGGCTCGGGACGAGCCCGTCGATCGGCCGCCCGTCGCGGAGCCGTTCGCGCAGGTCGGTCGACGCGATGTCGAGGCGCGGGATCGACACCCGCTCGACCCGCCACCCGGGGCCCGGCGGCTCGGAATGGCCGTCGCCGGCGCGTTCCACGACCACCACGGTGGCGAGGTGACGGGTCTCGTCGAGCCGCCGCCAGGTCCCCATGTTGGCCACCACGTCGGCGCCGAGCACGAGGTACAGCTCGCGGTCGTCGGCGGTCAGCGCCTCGAGGGTGTCGGCGGTGACCGACGGCGCGTCACGCTGGATCTCGATGGCCGACGCCTCGACCCCGTCGATGCCGGCGACCGCGGCCTCGACCAGCGCGAGCCGATCGGCCGCGGAAGCCACGACCAGGCCGCGCTTCTGCCACGGGTCGCCGGCGACGACGAGCAGCACGCGGTCGAGGCCCAACTGCGCGCGGGCCTCGGTGGCCACGACCACGTGCCCGACGTGCACGGGATCGAACGTCCCGCCGAACACGCCCAGGCGTTCCACCCTCGCCGTCATGGACCAGGGAGTATACGGGCGCGCCGTGTCTTCACCTCGGCGAAACATTCGCGTCATCGTGCCCCGTAGCATCGGATCCGTGAGCGACTCCTCCGAGCCCGTCACCCACGTCCTGGTGCGGGTGTGGCTCCCCGACCGGCCCGGTGCGCTCGGGTTGGTCGCGTCACGGATCGGCGCGGTCGACGGCGACATCGTGGGCATCGACGTGCTCGAGCGCGGCGACAACGTCGCGGTCGACGAGTTCGCCGTCCTGTTGCGCAAGGAGATCGCGCTCGACCTGCTCGTCCGTGAGATCGAAGAGGTCGACGGCGCGAGCGTCGAGGAAGTGCGGACGATCGACCACTTCCCGGATCCGCGCCTCGACGCGCTCGAGTCTGCGACCACCCTGTGCGCGTCGGGCTCCGTCGAGCAGCTGCACCAGACCCTGGTCGACCACACGCGTACGGAGTTCCTGGCCGACTGGAGCGCACTGCTCGTTGACGGCGCGGTGCTGGCGTCGGCGGGAGAGGTCACCCACGATGCCTCGGTGCTCGGCGCGCTGGTGGCGGGCACCGCGGCGTCGCCGATGGTCGCCGACGGCACCACCGGGCCCGACGATCTCGCGGTCGCGTCGCTCCCCACGCACGACGCCGCGCTGCTCGTCGGTCGCGACGGTCGCGCCTTCCGCCGCCGCGAGCGGGCGCAGCTGGTCGCCCTGTCGGGCATCGCCGACCGTACCTGGTCGCTGCTCGCCTAGGTTCGGGTGCGCCGCGTCGCGCCTCGGTCCTCCCGCGAGGGGACACGGAACCGGCCCGTCTCCTCGAGCTCGTGCGGCGTGAGGCCGTACAGCCGCGAAGAGGTTGTAGCCGCGACCGTTGTCGCCGTAGAAGTGCACGCTGGACGTCACGGGCCGGTCGGGTCGAACGTTCAGTACCGCGCGGTGGTCGTCGTACTCCTCGTACCGCACGGCGGCCGCGACGTTCTGCACGAGGATGCGCCGATGGTCCAGCGTCGCGCGATGACGGTTCTCGGGGAGGCCGAGGTAGAGCAACATCGCGCGTTGATCGCATACCCGTCCGTAGCTCGCCCAGTCCTCCAGCTCGAAGCCGTGGCGCAGCGCGTCGGCCATGATCCCTGCTTCGCCGACGTATCCCCCCGCGTTCCCGAAGCGCCACCGTTGCTCGGGAGTCTCCCCACCGGCGTCCGTCGGGGAGCGGTGTTCCGCGCCCAAGACCAGCGGATGCCCGTACGACCGGTAGCGCGCCAACACGGCAGCTGGTGCATCGCACACGAACGCGTCGGCAGCATCGAGACAGAAGACGAGTCGCGCGCGGGAGCGTTTCGAAGTAGTCGCGGAGCAATCGCAGCTTCGTCAAATGCCGCACGTACGGCTCGCTCGCGTCCTGCTCGACGAGCTCGTACGAATACTGATAGCGCTCGGCCATCTCCACCCAGTTGTCGAACGCCGACCGCCACACGCCGGCGGCGACGCCCACGAGGAGCAGCTCCTCGGTTCCCGATCGACGGCGCGAGGTCGGCGCGGGAACCAGCGAGGTCGTGCATGCGCGCGACCGAGGGGTGTCGTCCAGCGCCGCGGCGAGCTCCGGGGCCGCGTCGAGCAAGATCGCCGCGACCCGCGCGGGAGCTCGGTCGCGCAGCACCCGTTCCCGGAGTGGCGCGGCCCGGGCCCGGGCGGCGCCGAGATCTGCGGCAACCCGGCGCAGGAGCTCGACGGCGTGCTCGAGCCGCGGTACCGCCCAGTGCTGGTCAGGTCCGTACGCGCTCGGCTCGCCGAGCGGCACCGGCTCGAGGTCGTCGTCGACCATGCACCCGGGTTCAGCCTCGAGGGACGTGAGCTGCCCACCCCAGCCGGTCGCCACGACCGGGTTGCCGTACGCCGCCGCGTCGAGCGCGCCCAGACCCCACTGCTCACCGCGGGAGAGCGAGAGGTAGCAATCGCCTCGACTGTGGAGTCCGGCGACGCGCTCGGGCCCCCACTCCTCGACCTCGACGCGCACCATCGGGGGGTGGGGGTACTTCCGGATGATGCGCGCGACCTCGAGCATGGTGGTACCGCTGGCCGCCGCGCCGACACCCCACGACTCCTCGGCGGTGACGTACGCCCGAGGTGTCGTCTTGAGCACCAGCGCGACGCGGTCGTCCGCCGTGAACGCCTCGAGGAACGCGCGGAGCACCGCAGCCGGCGCCGTGCGCTGGTCCCAACGGTCGAGCGCGTAGAAGACGATCAGGTCGGCGGCGAGCTCCAGCGGGAGTCCTCCATCGCCCGGGATGGGATCGCATGCCACCGGGGGCACGACTCCGACCGGCACCGTGACCCCACCCGCGACGAACACGTCGCGGGCCCACTCCGTCGGGACGACCACGCGGTCGACCTGGTTCAGGATCTGCGGCCAGTGCCGCGGGAGGCGATGCGTTTCCCAGGTGGTGTGCGCGATCAGCGGGCCGTCAGTGATCGCCGCGCGCACCTCCGGGAGGCGCTCGGCGACCACGTGCGCAACCGTCGGCGCCCGCCGCGCCGCCCGTCCGGCCGGTCGGGGGTCGCGGCTGTACTCCAGGCGGACGCCTGCCGCCCGGAGTGCGCGCACCACGCGATCGGCCGCGTCACCGTATTCCGACAGCCCATCCTCAGCGAGGTAACGGAACGCAGCACGCGGTTGACGTCGACTCGCAAAGCCCAGCCGCATCGACGTCCGACCCTAGTGGGCGACGCTCTGCCCGACCTCGCCACCTAGGGTCGGGAGGTGCCGTCCACCGCCGTCGTCGTGTTCACGCGCGACCTGCGTGTCGAGGACCATCCCGCACTCGCACGCGCGGCACGGGAGGCCGAGCTCGTGGTCCCGCTGTTCGTGTTCGACGACGCGATCCTGGCCGGCTCGTTCAACTGCCCGAATCGCACCGGGTTCCTGCTCGAGTCGCTCGCCGACCTCGACCGGGCGCTGCAGCAGCTCGGCGCGCGGGCTGATCGTGCGCCGCGGGCCGTGGGTGGAGTCCGTCGTCGACGTCGTACGTGCGACCGGCGCGACCGCGATCCACGTGAGCGACGACGTGAGCGCGTACGCCCGGACGCGGCTGGCCCGGCTCGATGCCGCGGCCGGCGACAACGCGAACGTCGTGCGCGCGCCGGGCGTCACCGTGGTCTCGCCCGGTGCGCTCACGCCCGCCGATTCGGGCGACCACTACAAGGTGTTCACGCCGTACTACCGGCGCTGGTCCGAAGCGCGCCGGCGCGCGGTCGAGCCCACGCCCACGAAGCTCGCGGTGCCCGCGGCCGTCGACTCGGGGAAGTTGCCGGCGCTCGCCGACCTGGTCGTCGGCGACCGCGCCCCGACGTGATACCCGGCGGGGCGGCGGCGGCCCACGAGCGGCTCGACGCGTGGGTGGAGTCGCATCTCCGGGCGTACGCCGACCGCCACGACGACCTCCCCGGCGACGCCACCTCGCGCCTGTCGCCGTACTTGCACCTCGGGTGCGTGTCGCCGCTCCACGTCGCCCGCGCGGCCGGGCACCACCCGGGCGCCGAGGCGTTCCTCCGGCAGCTGTGCTGGCGCGACTTCTACCACCAGATCCTCGCGGCCCGTCCCGACGCGGCGTGGTCCGACTACCAGTCGCGGGGCGACGCGTGGCGCGACGACGCCGACGGGCTCCGGGCATGGCAGGATGGCCGCACCGGGTTCCCCGTCGTCGACGCCGGCATGCGTCAGCTGCGCCAGGAAGGCTTCGTGCACAACCGGGCCCGCATGGTGGTGGCGTCGTTCCTCACCAAGGACCTGTACGTCGACTGGAGGCTAGGCGCCCGTCACTTCCTCGACCACCTGCTCGACGGCGACCTCGCCAACAACAACCTCAACTGGCAGTGGGTCGCCGGCACCGGCACTGACACCAACCCGCACCGCATCTTCAACCCGACCGTGCAGGGCACGCGCTTCGACCCCGACGGCGACTACGTCCGCCGCTACGTCCCCGAGCTCCGCGCCGTCCACGGTGGCGCGGTGCACGATCCGGAACCGAAGGTGCGCCGCGCCTACGACTACCCGGACCCGATCGTCGACCACCGCGAGGCGATCGCCGAGTACAAGGCCCGGAAGGCGGCCCCGAGATAGCGAACATGCGTGGGCAGAGGCGACATCTTCGCCTCCTTCGACGCAAGTTCGGATGGGGGGAAGTGGTCGTCAGCCTTCGGCGATGGTGGCGACGAACTGGGTGAGCTGACGCAGGTTGCGGCACTCGAACACGCCGTCGCAGTACTTGCCGTACTCGGAGACGATCGAGTCGCCGGTGTCCCAGTAGCCGCGGGGCTCGGGGTCGAGCCAGTAGACGTGCCGGCCGCGCTTGCGCATCTCGTCGACGACCCAGGCCTCCGACGCGTGGTAGTTGTTGCGCGCGTCACCGAGCAGGATGATCGAGGTCTTCGGCGTGATCTCGTGGAAGTGGCGCTGGTGCCAGGTCTCGAACGCGTGGCCGTAGTCGGAGTGGCCGTCGACCCACACGACGTCGGCCTCGGTGTTGACCCGCTGCACCGCTTCGGTGACGTCGTCGGACTCCTGGAAGTACTTCGTGACCTCGTCGATGCCGTCGATGAACACCCACGACCGCACCTTCGAGAACTGGCTCGCCATCGCGTACACGAACTGCAACGTGAAGCGGGCGAAGCTGGCGACCGACCCGGAGATGTCGGCGACGACCATGATCTCGGGCTTCGACGGGTGCGGGTTCTTGAACTTGGGATCGGCGGGCACCCCGCCGTAGGACAGTGACTCGCGGATCGTCTTGCGGAAGTCGAGGTGGCCGCGGTGACGCCGCCGCCGCCGCTGCGCGAGCCGCGCCGCCATCGCGCGCGTCAACGGGTAGACGGCCTGCTGCAGCGCGAGCATCTCTTCGCGCGACGCGTGCATGAACTCGATGTCTTCGGGCAACGGCTTGCGCAACGTGCGCGCCATCGCCTCGACCCCGCGGTCGGCCACGAGCCGACGACGGATCTCCTCCTCGATGAGCTCGCGCAGCTCCTTCAGGCGCGCCTGGAACTCCTCGTGGGCGAGGCGGTCGGCGAGCTCGCCCTCCTCGATCTCGCCCCGCTCGCGCGCCTGGTCCATGAGGCGCTGCTGCAGGTCGTCGAGGTCGAGCTGACGGAGGGTGCGGTACAGGTAGTAGGTGCCGCCGACCGGCCGGCCCGGCTCCATTCCCGCGAACTGCTGGACCGCCGCCGCTGCCAGGCGACGGAGCGCGTCGCGGTCCATCTTCTGGAGCGCGTTGAGCAACATCGCCGCCAGCTCCTCGCGCGACATCGGTGTGCCGCCGGCGCCACCCTGCGCCTGGCCGTCCTGCAACGCACCCTCGTCGAAGTCGGCGGCATCGCCCTCGTTGCTGCCGTCGCCGTCGACCCCGGCACTGAACAGCGAGAAGTAGACCTCGAAGACGGTCTCGAACGCGCGCTGGTGGCGCGCGTGCTTCACCAGCGTCGCGCTCAGCACCGACTTGAACATCTCGCGGTCGTCGATCGGGATGTACCCGATCGCGCGCATCGCGTCGAGGTTCTCCGTCATCGACACCGGCAACCCGG
This sequence comes from uncultured Actinomycetes bacterium, assembly GCA_963725775.1. Classification (GTDB taxonomy): domain Bacteria; phylum Actinomycetota; class Acidimicrobiia; order IMCC26256; family DASPTH01; genus DASUAS01. Next base: position 1,522,110 of record CAVRZT010000001.1, on the reverse strand, counting down.
CGGTCCGCAGCTCGTGGACGAAGCCCTGGAGGACGTCGAGCAGCGAGAGCGACGCGCCCGAAGGCGGCGCGGCGGCGGTGCTCAGACCGCGCTCCCGTCAGGCACCTGCAGCTCCTTGCGGGCCTTGGTGATGTCGGACTGGTACTTCAGCAGCACGTGCAGCGTCTCGCCGATCACCGCGGGGTCGATCTCGGACTTCCCGAGGAAGAGCAGCGTGCGGGCCCAGTCGATGGTCTCCGAGATCGACGGCGCCTTCTTCAGCTCGAGCGCGCGGATCGAGCGCACGACGCGCGCGATCTGGTCGGCGAGGTGCTCGTCGATCTCGGGCACGCGTACGCGCACGATCTCCTTCTCGCGTTCGATGTCGGGGTAGTCGATGTGGAGGTAGAGACACCGCCGCTTCAACGCCTCCGACAGCTCACGGGTGTTGTTCGACGTGAGCAGCACGATGGGTCGCTGCTGGTTGCCGACGATGGTGCCGAGCTCGGGGATCGACACCTGGAAGTCGGAGAGCACCTCGAGCAGGAGTGCCTCGGTCTCGATCTCGACCCGGTCGACCTCGTCGATCAGGAGCACGACCGGCTCCTCCGAACGGATGGCTTCGAGCAGCGGGCGGGTGAGCAGGAACGGCTCGGAGAAGATGTCGGACTCGACGTCTTCCCAGTCGGAGTCGTGGCCCTTGTCGACCTGGATGCGCAGCAGCTGCTTCTTGTAGTTCCACTCGTACAGCGCCTTGGCCTCGTCGAGACCCTCGTAGCACTGGAGACGGATGAGTCGGGCGCCGGTGACCTCGGCGATGCCCTTGGCGAGCTCGGTCTTGCCGACGCCGGCGGGGCCCTCGACGAGCACCGGCTTCTCCAACCGGTCGGCCAGGAACACGACGCCGGAGATGGCGGCGTCGGCCAGGTAGTCGGCGCCGCGGAGCCGCGTGGTGACGTCGTCGACCGATTCGAATCGTTCAGCCATGAGGGAAAGGTCTAGTCGCGGATCTGGCCGTCGCCCCAGACGACGTACTTGTAGGTGGTGAGCTCCCGTAGCGCCATCGGGCCCCGCGCGTGGAGCTTCTGGGTGGAGATGCCGATCTCCGCCCCGAAGCCGAACTCGGCGCCGTCGGTGAAGCGGGTCGACGCGTTCACGACGACGGTGCCGGCGTCGATCGCGTCGGTGAAGCGCTCGGCGGCGGCGAGGTCGCGGGTGAGGATCGCCTCGGTGTGGCCGGAGCCGTACCGGTTGACGTGCTCGATGGCGGCGTCGATCGACGGCACGACGGCCACGCTCAGCTTCAGCGCGAGGAACTCGCGCCCGAAGTCGTCGTCGGTCGCCTCGCCCATGGCGGGGACCCGGGCCCGGGCGCCGGCGTCGCCGACCAGCTCGACGCCCAGCTCGACCAGCGCGTCGCTCACGCGCGGCAGGAACGCGTCGGCCACCGTCTCGTGCACCACGAGCGACTCGGCCGCATTGCACACGCTGGGCCGCTGGGTCTTGGCGTTCACGACGATGTCGAGGGCGGTGTCGAGGTCGGCCGACGCGTCGACATACACGTGGCAGTTGCCGTCGCCGTCGATGATCACCGGCACGGTGGCGTGGTCGCGGATACTCTGGATGAGCGCCGGGCCGCCGCGCGGGATGAGGCAGTCGACGACGTCGGTGAGCTGCATGAGCTCGACCGCGGCTTCGTGACTCACGTCGTCGACGAGCAGCACCGCGTCGGCGGGGAGGCCGGCCTTGACCAGGCCGTCGCGCAGGATCTCGGCGATCGCCAGGTTGGAGCGCAGGGCAGTGGCCGAACCGCGCAGGATGGCGACGTTGCCCGATTTCAGGCAGATGCCCGCGGCGTCGCTGGTGACGTTGGGCCGGTTCTCGTAGATGATCGCGACCACGCCCAGCGGTACCCGGCGTTGCTCGATGCGCAGCCCGTTGGGGCGCCGCCACCCGTCGAGCACCTCACCGATCGGATCCGGGAGCCCGGCGACGGCGCGGAGACCGTCGGCCATGCCCGCGATCCGGGCGTCGGTGAGGCGCAGGCGGTCGAGCGGACCGGGTTCCATGCCCGCGGCCTCGGCGGCGTCGAGGTCGAGACGGTTGGCGGCGAGCAGCTCACCGCGGCGCTCGACGAGCAGCTCGGCGGCGGCGAGGAGAGCGGCGTCCTTCTCGGCGGTCGACGCCGAGGCCAGCACCCGGGCCGCGGCCTGCGCCCGCTGCCCCAGCTCGGGCACGGGGGTCGGCGCGGACATGCGGGCGAGTGTAACCCCGGGCCGCGAAGCGCGATTTGCCTTTCGGGAGGGGTGAGGCCGTGTCGCCCGCCAGCCGCGCATCCCGCCGGTTGCCCGGGGGTGCTGCGGCCGAGGCGACCCGGCCTCACCTTCCTCCCGCTCCTCGTCGACCGTCGAAGCCCTCCGGAGAGGACTCTCCCCCCGCCGGTCGACGACGAGCTCGTGAGGCAAGAGTGTGACGGAACCAGGGCGCCCGCGCAAGAGCGGGTGCGGCCAAATTTCGTGGATCAGGGCAGCACGACGAGGTCGTCGCGGTGCACGACCTCGTGCGGCAACCCGTCGGGCAGCTCGGAGGTCTGGCGCCCGGCGACGCCCCGCAGCACGGCCGCGGGGTACCTGACCAGCCCTTTCGCGAACGGCACGCCCAGTGCCGTCGACGATCTCGACCGCGTCGTCGGCCTCGAACGCACCCTCGACGCCCCGGACCCCGGCCGGCAGCAGGGAGCGGTTGTCCGAACACAGTGCGCGGCGGGCGCCGTCGTCGACCACGACCCGCCCGGCGGCCGCCCGGGCGAACGCGATCCACAGCTTCCGGCTCGGGAGCCGTTCCGCCCGGGGCAGGACGACCGTGCCGACCGCCCGCCCCGCCATCGCGTCGCGGACGACGTCGGGGGCGTCGGCCGCGGCGATCACGGCCCGCACCCCCGACCACGCGGCGATCTTCGCCGCCGCCAGCTTCGTGGCCATCCCGCCGCTCCCCCGGTCGGTGCCGGTGCCGCCCGCCAGCGCCTCGAGCGCGGCGTCGACCTCGACGATCTCCTCGATCAGCGACGCGCCGGCGTCGAGGCGGGGATCGGCGGTGAAGAGGCCCGGCGGTGTCGGTGAGCAGCACCAGCACGTCGGCGCCGACGAGGTGCGACACGAGCGCGGCGAGGCGGTCGTTGTCGCCGTAGCGGATCTCGTCGTCGGCGACGGTGTCGTTCTCGTTGACCACGGGCACCACGCCGAGGTCGAGGAGGCGGCGCAGCGTCTCGCGCGCGTGGAGGTACTGCGTGCGCATCCCGAAGTCGTGCGGGGTGAGCAGCACCTGCCCGGCGAGCAGGCCGTGCTGGGCGAGGATGGCGCCGAACCGCTCCATGAGCCGGGGCTGGCCGACCGCGGCGATGGCCTGCAGCGTGCCCGATGTCGGTGGGGCGGGTGGTCATTCCGAGCGCGGGAAGCCCGGCGGCGATCGCACCCGAGCACACCAGGACGACCTCGTGGCCCTCGGCGCGCGCGGCGGCGAGCTCGCGACACAGCTTGAGGAGCGACGCGTCGTCGAGCTCGCCGCGCTCGGACGTGATCGACGACGTGCCGACCTTCACGACGACGGTGGTCATCTCTACGGTCGACTCCGCTGTGTCGTCCCGCTCATCCGAGCACTCCTTCGCTGCGTCTCCATCAGCCGATCCCCTCGAAGTAGTCGAGCTCGACCGGTCCGATGCGCACGAGGTCGCCCTCGCGCGCACCCGCCGCGCGCCAGCGCCCGCTCGACGCCCATCTTGCGGAGGCGGTGCTGCACGTACTCCATCGCCTCGACGTTGGTGAGGTCGGCCATGGCGACGACGCGCTCCGCCGAGCGGCCGGTCACGCGCCACGCGCCGTCGTCGTCGCGCACGACGCTGAACCCCTCCTCCGCCGGGCGCAGCACCACGAACGGTTCGGGCTCGGGCTCGTCGGCGCGCGCCTCGCCGACGAGCGTGCCGAGACGGCCGAGCAGCACGTCGAGTCCCTGGCGCGTGACCGCCGAGATCACGAGCGCGTCGCTGCTCTCCAGAAGGCTCGTATCGAGCTCGAAGGTGGCGACGTCGGCCTTGGTGCCGACGACGAGCCGGGGCCGCTCGAGCAGCTCGGGCCGGTAGCGACCGAGCTCGTCGAGCAGCACCCGCGCCTGCTCCTCCGGCGCGCGGCCGTCGACCGGCGCGAGATCGAGGAGCAGCACGAGCACCCGGGCGCGTTCGACGTGGCGGAGGAACTCGTGCCCGAGCCCCCGTCCCTCGGCCGCGCCCTCGATCAGGCCGGGGATGTCGGCGACCACGAACTCGTGGTCGCGGAAGCGCACCACCCCGAGGTTGGGCTCGAGCGTGGTGAAGGGGTAGTCGGCGATCTTCGGCTTCGCCGCGCTGATCGCGGCGATGAGCGTCGACTTGCCGGCGTTGGGGAAGCCGACCAGCGCGGCGTCGGCCAGCAGCTTCACCTCGAGCCGCAGCCAGTGCTCCTCGCCGTACTCGCCCTGCTCCGCGAACGCGGGCGCCCGCCGGGCGTTGGAGAGGAACCGGGCGTTGCCGCGGCCGCCGCGTCCCGCCGTGGGCGGCGAGGTAGCGGTCGCCGTGGCGCACGAGGTCGGCGAGCAGCTCGCCGTCGCGCGTCTTCACCTGCGTGCCCTCGGGCACGGTCACGACGAGGTCGGACGCCGCTCGACCCGTGACGCTTGTTGCCCGAGCCGTGCTTGCCGGACTCGGCCCGCCGGTGCGGGTGGTCGCGGTACGCGAGCAGCGACGCGACGTTGCGGTCGGCCTGCACGTACACGTCGCCGCCGGAGCCGCCGTCGCCGCCGTCGGGACCGCCCTTGGGCACGTGCGCCTCGCGGCGGAACGACACCGCGCCCGCGCCGCCGTCACCACCGCGGAGGTTGACCTGGACGAGGTCGACGAACGACGACATGCGATCAGCCTACGGACGGCGCGCGACGCGCCGCGCCGAGTTCCTCGCCGGGCTATTCGCTGGAGGAGGGGACGATGTCGACGAGCTTGCGGCCCTTGCGGTGGCCGAACTTCACGACGCCGTTCGCGGTGGCGAACAGCGTGTCGTCGCTGCCCTTGCCGACGTTCTCGCCCGGGTGGAACCGCGTGCCGCGCTGGCGCACGATGATCGTGCCCGCGTGCACCTCGGTGCCGCTGTAGACCTTCACCCCGAGCCGCTGCGCGTTGGAGTCGCGACCGTTGCGCGAGGACGCTGCGCCCTTCTTCTTCGACATTGGTCTGCTCCCTACTGCTTCGCGCTCGCCGGCGTGATCCCGAGGATCTCGATCACCGAGAGGTCCTGGCGGTGGCCGTAGCGGCGGCGGTTGTTGCTCTTCGGCTTGTAGATGAACCCGTCGATCTTGGGGCCGCGGGTGGCGCCGACGACCCGGGCCTTCACCACCGCGCCGTCGAGCTGGGCGGGCGTGGCGAGGACGGTCTCGCCGTCGACCACGAGGATCGGGGCGAGCTCGACCTCGCCGCCGTCGTCGACGCCGAGGCGCTCGACCTCGAGCTGCTCACCGGCTTCGACCTTGTATTGCTTGCCGCCGGTGCGGATGACTGCGTACATGGCGCGGGAAACCCCTCGAAAGCGTTGCTGGAACCCGTTGATGCTAGTCCATCGACCGCAGCAGGGCTTCGTCGAGGACGAACCCCCGGCCGTGACAGGTGGGGCAGGTGTCGCTGAAGGACTCGACCAGGCCCTCCGAGATCCGCTTGCGGGTCATCTCGACCAGCCCCAGCTCCGACATCTCGAAGGCCTGGGTGCGGGTCTTGTCGCGGGCCAGGGCGTCGCGGAAGACCTTCATGGTCTCGTCGCGGTTCGTCTTGATCTCCATGTCGACGAAGTCGATCACGATGATCCCGCCGATGTCGCGCAGCCGCAGCTGGCGGGCGACCTCGTCGGCCGCCTCGAGGTTGTTGCGGAAGACGGTCTCCTCGAGGTTCGACTTGCCGACGTTCTTGCCGGTGTTCACGTCGATGACCGTGAGCGCCTCGGTGCGCTCGATGATGAGCGAGCCGCCCGACGGGAGCCACACCTTCCGGTCGAGCGCCTTGAGGAGCTGCTCGGAGATGTGGAAGCGCTCGAAGATCGGGAGTCCCTCTTCCTCGGCGTCGTAGTACTCGACGCGGTCGGCGAGCTCGGGGGTGATCGCCTCGACGTACCCGCGGATCTCCTCGTAGAGCGCGCGGTCGTCGATGACGATGCCGCGGTACTCCTTGGTGAACTCCTCACGGATGAGCCGCAACACGAGGTCGGGCTCCTGGTAGAGGAGCTTCGCCGGCTTCGCCTGGTCGGCCAGCGCGGAGATCTGCTCCCACTGGTTGCGGAGGCGCGCGGACGTCGCGCTCGAGCTCGTCCTGCGTCGCGCCCTCGGCCGCGGTGCGCACGATCAGGCCGGCGTCGTTCGGGCGGATCCCGTCGAGCACCTTGCGCAGCCGCTTGCGCTCGTCGTCGGGGAGGCGCTTCGAGATGCCGTACGTCTCGGGCTCGCCCGGCACCATCACGAGGAAGCGGCCGGCGAGGCTGACCTCCTGGGTGAGGCGCGCGCCCTTGTGGGCGATCGGGTTCTTCGTCACCTGCACGGTGATCATCTGCCCGTTCTTGAGCATGCGCTCGATCTTCGGCTTGTTGCCGCCCTCGACGTCGCCCTTGTCGAAGGCGACGTCGCCGCGGTAGAGCACGCCGTTCTTGGGCGTGCCGATGTCGACGAACGCGGCCTCCATGCCCGGGAGCACGTTCTGCACCCGGCCGAGGTAGATGTTGCCGTCGATCGACTCGTTGCCGGTGGGCGTGGCCAGCGAGTGCTCGACCAGGCTCCGGCCCTCGAGCACCGCGATGTGGGTGTGACCGCCCTCGAGCACGTGCACGCACATCAGGTAGCGGCCGGCCGGCCGACCCTTGCGGGTGCGGCCCCGGCGCCGCTCGAGCACGTCGTCGTCGAGCGCGGCGGCGGGTGTCCTCGCCGACCCCGAGGTCGGCGCGCACGACGTCGTCGCGACGCGGTTGCTGCGGCTGCGGTCGCTGCTGCCGACGACCACCGCCGGCGCCCGCCGGGTGCGGTGCCGGCCACCGGCGCCGGCGCCGCCGCGGCCACGGCCGCGGCCGCCGCGGCCGCCGACGACGCTTCGGGCGCGGTCGCCCGGCTCGCCGCTGGACGCGGCGTCCGCCGTCGGCGGCGGCCGCCGGGGCGGGGCGGGAGTCGCCGATCTGGGGCTTGGGTGCGGGTCGCGAGTCGCCGACCGCGGGCGCCGTGCGGTGTGGGTCGAGCCCGGCCTCCTCGAGCGCGACGTCGGCGACGTCGTCGGTGGTGAGGCCGCGGTCGGCGGCGGCGTCGGTGTAGTCGTGGCCGACGGTTGACGTCGTCGTCGCCGCTCGTCCTCATCGTCGAGCGTCGTCGGCGACGGTCGCCCGTGCCCGCAGCGCCCGTGCCGGTACCCGGCTTGCGGCGGTTGCGGCCGCCGCGCGATCCGCGCCGGCGCCGGCGCTTCGGCAGGCCGTCGGGCCCGAGCGCCGGAGCACCGTCGTCGCCGTCGTTCCCTCGGACCGATTCGGTGGACGATTCGGCGGATCCAGTCGCAGAATCTGCGGACGATTCGGTGGAAGAGTCGGCGGATCCAGCCGCAGAATCTGCGGGCGATTCGGTCCGACGGGGCGGGGCCGTCGTGACGCTCGCGGCGGCCGAGGCCGCCGGCGGCTCAGGGGCCGGGGTCGGGGTGGGGACAGGCGTGCTGGTCGGGCCGGAGGCGGTGGCCGCCTCCGGGATCGTCTCGTCGGACATCGGTTCCTTCTCTCATGATGCGCTCGCCTCGAGGGCGAGCGCGAACGCGTCGGCGGCCAGCGGTTCCAGCCGCGCGCCGCCGCGTTCGATCCATTGGGATGTTCGCAGGACGCGGTGCTCGGTGAGGCCGACGCCGACGAACGAGTCGAGGGCGTCGAGGACCTCACGGGGTCGGGCACCACGGGATTGCGTCAACAGGGTGAGCTCGAGCACGGGCGTGTCGCCGTCGTGGCCGACCTCGATGTTGCGGAGCGCGGGACGGAGATCGTCCACGCTCTCCTTGCCCTTGCGGGTGCGGGTGACGGGCAACTCGTCGCACGCCAACGCGCCCGACGCGGCGGCACCGAGCACCGCCTCCGGGACGGGGCGGCCGACGGCCGTCGACGGCCTCGACCCGGTACTGGACCTCGGTGATCGACTCCTGCAGTGCGGGAGCCCGTTCGACGAGCCGCACCGCGCCGGTCGCGGGCATCCCGTCGGGCAGGGCCGGGGTGAGACGTTCCGGGAGCGCGTCGGTGTCGACGGCCTCGGTGAGCTCGACGTCGAGGTACTCGGCGTCGCTCTCGTGGCCGACCGACAGCGCGAGCCCGAAGCTCACCTTGGGTCGGGGCGAGAACCCCTCGGTGAACGCGAGCGGCAGTTGCTCGATCCGGAACGCGCGCTCGAACGCCGCGGGCGACGTCGCGGTGCCGAGACGAACCGCACCTTGCCGCGCTTGGCGAACCGGATGCGCACCGGGAATCCGCTGTCGCCCCTCACGCGGGCACCCCGCTGACGGCCTTGGTGATCAGCTCGACGGGAACCGCCCGGCCGAAGCCGAGATCCTGGCCGGTGCCCTGGCTGCCACCCGCCGGCGGCACCGCCGACGCCACGACGTGCTCGAGGGCGTAGTCGGTGCACACCCCGCAGTCGTAGCACGGGGTCCACCGGCAATCGGGGAGCCCGTGGGCTCGGCCAGCGCCTCCTGCCAGTCGTCCCAGAGGAAGTCGCGGTGCAGCCCGGCGGCGATGTGGTCCCAGGGGAGGATCTCGTCCTCGGTGCGGTGCCGGGTGACGTACCAGTCGGGGTCGAGCCCCTCGGCGGCCATCGCGTCGAGCCAGCGGTCGAGCTGGAAGCGCTCGCTCCACTCCTGGAACGTGCCGCCGGCGCGCCACACGCGCTCGATGACCCGGCCGATCCGCCGGTCGCCGCGGCTCGCGATCCCTTCGGCGTACGTCGCCGCGGGATCGTGCCACCGGATGCTGCGCGCCCGAGCGCTTCAGATCGTCGCGCAGCAGCCCGACCTTGCGGTGGAGCTCCTGCGACGCTGTTCTGCCCGAACCACTGGAACGGCGTGTGCGCCTTCGGCACGAAACCGCCGACCGACGCGGTGGCGCTCGCCTTCTTCGTGTACTTGCGCCCGATCTTCACGACCTCGCGCGCGAGCTCGGCGATCCCGAGCGTGTCCTCGTCCATCTCGGTCGGCACGCCGATGAGGAAGTAGAGCTTCACCCGCTGCCAGCCCTGCGAGTAGGCGCCCTCGACCGCGGCGTAGAGGTCGTCGTCGGTGATGAGCTTGTTGATCACCTGGCGGACCCGCCACGTCCCGCCTTCGGGCGCGAACGTGAGCCCGGTGCGACGGATCTTCTGGATCTCGCTGGCGATCCCGACCGTGAACGCGTCGACCCGCAGCGACGGCAACGACAACCCCACGTTGCCGCAGCCCTGCTGCTCGTTGACCAGCCCCGCGACCAGGCCGTCGATCCCCGAGAAGTCGGCAGTCGACAGCGACGTGAGCGCGACCTCGTCGTACCCGGTGCGGCGCAGGCCGTCCTGCACCATCGTGCGGACCTGGTCGGCGGGACGCTCGCGCACCGGCCGGGTGATCATCCCGGCCTGGCAGAAGCGACAGCCGCGCGTGCAGCCCCGGAACACCTCGACGTTGAGACGGTCGTGCACGACCTCGATGAGCGGCACGAGCTGGTTCTTCGGGTACGGCCACTCACCCGAGGTCGGCGACGGTGCGCTTGTCGACGCGGTCGGGCGCCTCGGGGAACCGCGGGCGTACCTCGGCGATGAACGGGCCGTCGTACGTCGACCTCGTACATCGACGGCACGTACACGCCGGGAATCGTCGCGAGCTCCCGCAGCACGCCTTCGCGCGCGGTGCGCCCGGAGCGCTTCCACGCCCCGACGACCTCGGTGATCTCGCCGACGGCTTCCTCGCCGTCGCCGATCACGAACGCGTCGACGAAGTCGGCCATGGGCTCGGGGTTGAACGCACAGTGGCCGCCGACGATGACCAGCGGGTGCTCGGGGCGGCGCTGCTCGGCCCGCACGGGGACCCCGGCGAGGTCGAGGCACTCGAGGACGTTGGTGTACACGAGCTCGGCGGCGAGCCCGAAGGCGAGCACGTCGAAGTCGCCGGCGTCGTGGTGGGTGTCGACCGAGAAGAACGGCACGCTCGCCGCCCGCATCTCGGCGTTCATGTCGACCCAGGGCGCGTAGGCGCGCTCGGCCAACGCGTCGTCACGTTCGTTGAGGATCTCGTAGAGGATCTGGAGCCCCTGGTTGGGTAGCCCGATCTCGTAGGTATCGGGATAGACGAGGAGCCAGGAGGTGCTGGACGGCCGGTGCTCCGGCCGCAGGCTGCCCCGCTCCATCCCGATGTAGCGAGCAGGCTTCTCGACCCTGGCCAGTAGGGGCTCGACCCTCGGCCACAGGTTTGACATCTCGCGGGGATCCTACCCAGCCGGGCGAATTCGCTCTAGCTGAAGCGTCGCATCGAGACGTTGGCGACGAGGCCGATGCAGGCGAGGCTCGTGATGAGCGACGAGCCGCCGTAGCTCATGAAGGGCAGCGGGATACCGGTCACCGGCATGATCCCCATGGTCATGCCCATGTTCTCGAACATCTGGAACGCGAGCATGGCGAGGACCCCGACGCACACGAGCGCGCCGAAGAAGTCCCGCGACAGGCGTGCGGTTCGCCAGGTGCGCCACATGACCATGGCGAAGAGCGCGAGCAGCAGCGCCGCGCCCACGAAGCCGAGCTCCTCCCCCACCGAGGTGAAGATGAAGTCGGTGTGCTGCTCCGGGACGAACCCGCCCTGGGTCTGGGAACCCTGCTCGAGGCCTTCGCCGGTGAGACCGCCCGTGGGCGATGGTCTGGGTCGACTGCTCCTGGTTGTACGCAGTGCCCTGACTGGTGCCGCTCTCGGGGTCGATGAACGACGGTCAGGCGGTCGATCTGGTACTGCTTGCAGGAGGCCGAGCCCCACCGACCGCGTAGACGCCGGTGACCGCGAGCAGGCCGAGCACGATCAGCTGCTTGCCGGTCACCCCCGCCATGGCGAGGATCGCCACGACGATCACCGCCAGCACCATCACGGTGCCGAGGTCGGGCTGGAGCAGCACGAGGCCGATGGGCACGCTGGCCAGCACGATGATCGTGGTGAGGCGCCACGCGTCGAGCTCGCCGCGGTACTGGTTGCAGTAGCCGGCCAACGCCACGATGATCCCGAACTTCGCCAGCTCCGACGGTTGGAGCGTGAACCCACCCGGGAGCTGGAACCACGCCTGGTGACCCTTGATGTTCGAGCCGACCGGCGCGAGCACCGCGACCAGGAGGAACACCGTGCCGCCGTAGAACACCATCGCGTAGTCGCGCATGCGCCGGTAGTCGATCGAGCAGCACGACCACCATGGCCACGAACCCGAGCGCCGCGAACAGCGCCTGGCGCTTGACGAAGTAGTAGGGGTCGCCCGCGATCCGCTGGTGGGTCGTCGAGTAGATCATCAGCAGCCCGAGCGCGACGATCCCGAACGCGCAGCCGACCAGCAACCAGTCGAAGTGGCGCAGGGGCGACGCCTCCAGCCGCGACGGTTCCCCCAGACCGCGGCGCTGCTGCGCACGCGCGATGCGGTTCGGGTTGATGGTCGACATCAGTTGCTCTGCTCGGTGGGCGTGGGCGGGGCGATGACCACCGGTGCCGGCGTCGCAATCGGATTGTTCAGGAAGTCGATGACCCGACGCACGATCGGCGCCGCGACGTTGGCGCCGAAACCGCCCTGCTCCACCATCGCGACGATGACGTACTGCGGCAGGGCGGGATCGTTGTCGGGGTTCGTGATGGCCGCGAACCACGAGGTGTCCTGCTTGCCCTCACCCGTCCGCTGCGCGGTACCGGTCTTCCCGATGACCTTCACGCCCTGGTAGTCGCTGAAGGCGCCGGAGGCGGTGCCCCGCGAGTTGTAGATCACGCCGTCGAGCCCGGCTTCGACGGGGTCGCGGACCTCGGGCGTGATCCCGGTCGTGCGCTTCACCTGGGGATCGATGGCGCTGACCACGGGACCGAGCTGACCGGCGGGGAGGCCGGCGCTGTTCTCGGTCACCGCGTCGACCAGGCGCGGCTGGTAGAGCGTGCCGCCGTTGGCGAAGGCGGCGTAGGCGTTCGCGAGCTGCAGGGGCGTGACGAGCACGTCGCCCTGGCCGACCGCGAGGGCCGCACTGTCGCCGCGGCGCCAGAACTGCAGCTCCGCGTTGTTCGGGTTCAGCTTCACCCGGTACTCGTGGTTCGGGATGACCCCGGCCTGGTCGTTGAGGCCGATGCCGCTCTGCTCGCCGAACCCGTACGTGCCCGCGGTGTGCTGGATCGCGTTGCCGACGGGGTGCTCGGCGTCGGGGATCTCGTCGCCCGCGAGGTCCTTGCCGGTACCCACCTTGGCCTGGCCCTCGTCGCGGTACGCCTTCCAGAACTCGTTCCCGACTGTGTAGAAGTACACGTCGCTCGACACCGTGAGCGCGGACGGCAGGTCCACCGCGCCGAGGACCGCGCCCCGCGTTGCAGCGCTTCTCGCCTTCGGCGCCGAAGTGGAAGCAACCATCCGGGTAGTCGGAATAGACGGTGTTCGGGCCGTCGGGGAAGAGGCCGCTCTGGAGCATGGCGATCGAGGTGAACGTCTTGAACGTCGAACCCGGCGCGTAGGCGTTGAGCGCGCGGTTGATCAGCGGGAAGTTGGGGTCCTTGAAGTACCTGTCGGCGTTGCCGTTGATGAAGTCGTTGGGATCGAAGCTCGGGTTCGACGCCATCGCCACCACCGAACCGGTGCGCGCGTCGAGCACCACCACCGCGCCCGCATTGGCCGAGTAGTAGTTGCCGCTGTCCGGGTCGACGAGCCCCTGCGCGCCGACCATCCCCTGCGCCAGCGACTCCTCGGCGATGTGCTGGGTCGGGAGGTCGACGGTGAGGCGCACGTCGTGCCCCGCCTTGGGCTGCTTCACGTCGATCACGTTGACGGCGCGGCCCTGGTTGTCGACCTCGACCTTGTCCTTCCCCGGTGTGCCGCGCAGCTCCGATTCGAACATCTGCTCGATACCGGTCTTCCCGATCGTGTCGGTGGTCTGGTAGGCGCCGTCCGGGTGCGCGTCGAGCTCGTCCTTGTTGATCTGGCCGATGTAGCCCGAGGAGGTCGGCAGCCTGGAACTCTTGCGGGTACCGGCGCTCGGCGGTGCGGGTCACCGAGACCTCGGGGTACAGGTCGCGGTGCTCCATGACGTCGACCGCGGTCGCCAGGCTCACGCCCTTGGCCACCGGCACCGGCACGAACGACTCGTAGTTCTGGTTGTCGATGAGCCGGTCGATGGCGGCGGCGTCCTTGCCCAGCAGGTGGCCCAGGTTCACCTGCAGCGTGGCCCGCTCGGCCGAGGTCAGCTTCTGGCGGTCGACGGTGAGCGTCGTGACCGGCACGGTCTGGGCCAGCGGGGTGCCGTTGCGGTCGTAGATGGTGCCGCGGATCGCCGGCACCTGCACGAACCGGTCGCGCTGGCGTTGCGCGGCCACCGCGAGCTGCTCACCGCCGGTGACCTGGAGGAACCAGAGTCGGGTGAGCAGGCCGGCGAAGAGGGCGATGACGAGCACCCCGATCACGGCGAGCCGGCGACGGCTGTTGGGCTCGGTCATGGCGTCACGACGGCGGCTCGGTCGGGGACGTCACGGGCTCCCAGTCTCGCCGACGGCGGCCCGATCCGGGCATCACCCGCGGACCCGCCAGGCGCCCGAGGATTCCTCCCGGCGGGCCGCCCGCCGCACGATCGGGAACACCAGGGGTGCGATCACCGCGTCGTAGATCGAGGCGATGATCACGATCCGCAGGCTGTCGAACGACAGGAACCCGGGCTGGCCCACGATCGGCGCCGGCGGTGATGAAGACCAGGCCGCCGAAGAATCCGCCGACGCCACCGAGGATCGGCGCCAGCCACGGGCGTGGTGCGCACCACCCCGGCCTGGAACACGCCCACCGCGTACCCGGTGATCGCGAACGACAGCGCCGAGAGCCCGAGCGGCGTGGTGAGGAAGAGGTCCATGGCCAGGCCCATGAGGAAGCCGAAGATCGCCCCGGTGTCGGCGCCGTCCTCGTAGGCGACGGCCAGCACGGCGACCAGGCCGATGTCGGGGCCGACGCCGTCGATGCGGAGGTGCGTGAACAGCGTCGTCTGCAGCACGACGCAGACGACGATCACCAGCCCGAGGCGGATGCGGCGGATCACGGGAGCGCCACCGTGGGGTTCTTCAGGACCTTCACGAAGTTGAGCGCGTCGAGGTCGACCACCGGTCGCAGTTCGGCGTCGCGGTTGATCGCGCCACCCGCGCCCACCTCGCGCACGACGGTGCCGATGACGAGGTTCTTCGGGAAGCTCTCCCCGATCGCCGCCGAGCGTCACCGCGACGTCGCCCTTCTTCAACGGCGTCGGCGTCGCGCTGTCTTCGATGACCGAGAATTGCAGGAGCCCGCTGTTCGCCTGGCCCGACGCGGTGCCCTTGGGCCCGAAGCCCGTGCCCTCGCACCAGTTGCGCGCCCACACCGAAGTTGCGGTCGTCGACTCGTCGCACGATCGCGCGCGACCGCGACACCGACGTGACCTGACCGACGAGCGCGGCACCGTTGCTGTCGCCGACCACGACGGGCATGCCCTCGCGATGCCCGAGTCAGCTGCCCTTGGAGATCTCGAACGTGCGGTTGAAGTTGCCCGTGCCCTGCGAGATCACCTCGGCAGTGACACCGGTGGAGTCGTCGATGGTCGGCAGGTCGAGGATCCGCGCGCAGCTCGGTGAGCTCGGCCAGCGAGCCCTTTGCCGCCGCGATCTCGCTGCGTGCCTGATCGAGCTGCGCGGCGGAGCCGCTCGTTCTCGGACCTGCAGCTCGTCGGCGCGTCCGAGGCCGTCGAGCCAGTCGGTGACCGGGTTGATGACGTCGTCGGCGAGCGTCTGCAGCGGCGACACGACGTCCTGCGCGGCGGTGCGGGCCGAGTTGATGATCGCCGGACCCGCGTTCGTCGAGGGAGATCAAGGCGAGCGAGGTGATGACCAGCAGGACGAGCGTCAACCGCCGACGACGGTCATGCCGGTAGACGACCACGGTGCTCGCAGCGCCCCTCGGGGGACGGTCAGTCCTGGGGCGAGGAGCTCAGGACCTGCTGCAGCACGTCGAAGTTCTCGAGGCACTGACCCGAACCGAGGACCACCGAGTACAGCGGGTGCTTCGCCCGGTGCACCGGCATGCCGGTCTCGGCCTGGATCGCGTTCTCGATCCCGATGAGCTGCGAGCCGCCACCGGTGATGACGATTCCCCGCTCCATGATGTCGGCCGCGAGCTCGGGCGGCGTCTGGTCGAGGGTGACCTTCACCGAGTCGACGATCGACGGCGGTGGGTTCCTCGACCGCCTCGCGGATCTCGACGGTGGAGAGGACGATCGTCTTGGGGAGACCGGTGACGAGGTCGCGTCCGCGCACTTCGGCGTAGAGCTCCTCCTCGAGTGGCCACGCGCTCGCGAGCTGCACCTTCACCTCTTCGGCGGTGCGCTCACCGAGTGCGAGCGAGTACTCGCGCTTCACGAAGTTGATGATCGCTTCGTCGAACTCGTCGCCGCCGACGCGGCTCGACTCGCTCACGACGATCCCGCCGAGCGAGATCACTGCGACCTCGGTGGTCCCACCACCGATGTCGACGATCATGTTGCCCGCCGGCTCGTGCACGGGGAGGCCGGCGCCGATCGCGGCGGCCATGGGCTCCTCGATGACGAGCACCGGCTTGCGGGCGCCGGCGAACTCGGCCGCTTCCTGCACGGCGCGTCGCTCGACCCCGGTGATGCCCGACGGGATGCAGATGACCATGCGCGGCTTGGCCCACTTGCGCTGGTGCACGCGCTGGATGAAGTAGCGGAGCATCTTCTCGCAGATGTCGAAGTCGGCGATGACGCCGTCCTTCAGCGGACGTACCGCCTCGATGTGACCCGGCGTGCGCCCGAGCATGCGCTTCGCTTCGGTGCCGACCGCGAGGAGGCGGCCGTCGCGCGTGTTCATCGCGACGATCGACGGCTCGTCGAGCACGATGCCCTTGCCCGCGCACGTAGACGAGCGTGTTCGCGGTGCCCAGGTCGACGGCCATGTCGCGGCCGACTACGGAGGAAAACCAGGGCTCAGGCACAGGGGAAGGATCTCCGGGGTCGGCTCGGTCCGCGCACAGGCTAGCCGGGAGCGCCCCGCGTTCGTCAGAACTGCCTCAGCGTACGGCCTGCTCATTCAGGACGTGAGATTCGGGAAGAACAGCGCGATCTCGCGCGCGGCCGACTCGGGGCCGTCGGAGCCGTGGACGAGGTTCTCGCCGGTCTCGAGCGCGAGGTCGCCCCGGATCGTGCCCGGTGCCGCCTCGCGGGGGTTGGTGACCCCCATCAGGCCGCGCACGACCTTCCAGGTGTCGTCGCCGCCTTCGATCACCATCGCCACCAGCGGGCTCCGGGTGATGAACGACACCAGGTCGCCGAAGAACGGCTTGTCGCGGTGCTCCTCGTAGTGGCGCCCGGCGAGGTCGGCGTCGATGGTGCGCAGGTCGAGGGCCACGATGGTGAGGCCCTTGCGTTCGATGCGGCCGACGATCTCGCCGACGAGGCCGCGCTCGACCGCGTCGGGCTTGCAGAGGAAGAGGGTGCGGGTGCTCATGGGGCGGTCAAACTAGTGGAACGTCCTCACGGCACCAGAAACGCGCGTGCCGGGCTCACCACGTAGAGCGAACCGGTCACGACGACCTGGCCGTCGGCCGGTGTGGCCTCGATCGCGAAGTTCACCGCGTCGCGTACGTCGTCGATCACGTCGATCACGCGCGCGGTCGACGCCGAGGTCGTCGGCGGCGTCGGCCACCGCCTGGGGATCCTGGCCGCGCGGGCTGTCGGGGCGGCAGCACACGAGCCGCGCGACGTCGACGCGCGCCGAGCGCCTCGAGCATCTCGTGGGGTTCCTTCTCGCGCATCAATCCGACGACGAACGTGCGCGGCGAGTCGGCGAACTCCTCGGCGAGCGCGGCGCGCAGCGCGTGCGCGCCGGCGACGTTCTTCACGCCGTCGAGCAGGACCAGCGGCTGGTGCCCGACGACCTCGAGTCGTCCCGGCGTGCTGCACGTCGCGCGAACGCGTCGGCGACGAGCTCGGGATCGAGCGCGCGCCCGAAGAACGACTCGGCCGCGGTGAGCGCGAGCACGGCGTTGTCGGCCTGGTGCGCGCCGTGCAGCGCGAGGAACACGTCGTCGTAGGTCGCCGAGCGGCGTGAACAGGTCGAGCACACGGCCACCGATCGCGAGCCGGTTGTCGCGCACCCCGAAGTCGACGTCGCGCACGGCGACCGAACCCGGTTCGCGAGCCAGGAAGTACGGCACGAGCGTCGGGGTCGGTCTCCCCGAGCACGAGCGTCGCCCCCGGCTCCACGATCCCCGCCTTCTCGGCCGCGATGTCCTCGAGCGTGGGCCCGATGTACTCGACGTGGTCGATGCTCACGTTCGTGACCACCGCGACCGCGGCGTCGACCACGTTGGTGGCGTCGCCGGTGCCGCCGAGACCCACCTCCACCACCGCGGCGTCGACCGCGATGTCGTCGAACCAGCGGAGCGCGGCGGCGGTGAGGATCTCGAAGTAGCTCGGGGCGTCGGGCAGGAGGTCTTCGACCGTCGCCACCGCCACCAGGAGCTCGTCGAGGTCGTCGTCGCTGATCGGCTCGCCGTTCCACACCATCCGCTCGTTGACCCGGGCCAGGTGCGGGCTCGTGTACGAGCCGACGGAGAGCCCGGCGGCCTCGAGCAGCGCCGCGGTCATCCGCGCCACCGACGTCTTGCCGTTGGTCCCGGTGACGTGGATGAACGGGTACTCGAGCTCGGGCGAGCCCGAGCAGCTCCATGAGCGGGCGTTCCCGCTCGACCGCGAGGAGCCGCTTGCCGACGCCGCCGCGCGCGGGGACGCCGACGCCGGTCTCGAGGTTCACGTGGGCGTCGAGCCAGGCGCGCGCCTCGGCCGGGATCGAGCGTCACTCCGGGGCGGCGAGCGTCGACGTCGACCGACGAGCTCCGGCGCCTCGACGAGCTCGAGATCGCCGACGACACGGCCGGCGTCGCGCACGTCGTCGAGCGCGGGCTCGAGCGCGCGCAGCAGCTCGGCTGGCGCGTGCACCACTGGCGCGGGTGACGTCGGTGCGCATCGAGCGCTTGGCCTCGCTCTTCGCCTTGCGGATCTCGCCCGAGGACGGCAGCGGCCGCGGGGTACACCGCGAGATCGTCGGATCGCGAACGCGGCGAGCTCGTCGGTACCGGGCCACGACGCGCGGTGGATCGAACCCTCGCGCCACCACGACCACACCTCTTCGGTCACGAACGGCATGTGCGGCGCGAACAGGCGCAGCAGCGTGTCGAGCGCGGTGGCGAGCGCGGCGCGGCGCCGAGTCGGATCCGCGCGTAGGCGCGGCCCTTCACCAGCTCGAGGTAGTCGTCGCAGAAGCCCCAGAAGAACCGCTCGGTGCGATCGAGCGCGCGCGCGTAGTCGTAGGTGTCGAACGACGTCGTCGCGTTCGTGACCAGCGCGGCGAGGCTGGCGAGCATCGAGCGGTCGAGCGGCTCGGTGACCGCGTCCGCCGGTGGCACGTCGTCACCGATCGACACCGAGCGCGAACTTCGACGCGTTGAGGATCTTGATCGCGAGCCGGCGGCCGACCTTCATCTGGCCCTCGTCGACCGCGGTGTCGACGCCGGGGCGCCCGCTCGCCGCCCAGTAGCGCATGGCGTCGGCGCCGAACTGGCGGATCGGCTCCATCGGGCGTGACGACGTTGCCCTTGCTCTTCGACATCTTCTTGCGGTCGGGGTCGAGGACCCAGCCGGAGATGGCGGCGTCGGTCCACGGCAGCGAGTCGAACTCGAAGTGCGCGCGCACGATGGTCGAGAACAGCCAGGTGCGGATGATCTCGAACGCCTGCGGGCGCAGGTCCATCGGGAACACCCGGGCGAAGAGGTCGGGGTCGTCCTCCCAGCCGGCGGCGATCTCGGGCGTGAGCGACGACGTCGCCCAGGTGTCCATCACGTCGGGATCGGCGACGAACCCCCCGGCTTGCCCGCGCTGGTCCTCGGTGTACCCCGCCGGGGCGTCGCTGGTGGGATCGATCGGCAGGCGCGCCTCGTCGGGCACGATCGGGTGGTCGTAGTCGACCTCGCCGGACTCGTCGAGCGGGTACCAGAGCGGGAACGGCACACCGAAGTAGCGCTGGCGGCTGATGAGCCAGTCGGAGTTGAGCCCCTCGACCCAGCTCTCGTAGCGGCTGCGCATGTGCGCGGGGTGCCACGACAGCTCACGGCCGCGTGCGAGGAACGCCTCCCGCAGCTCGGGGTCTCGCCCGCCGTTGCGGATGTACCACTGGCGCGACGACACGATCTCGAGCGGACGGTCGCCCCGCTCGTAGAACTTCACCGGGTGGGTGATCGGCTTCGGCGCGCCGACCAGCTCGCCGAGCTCGGCGAGCAGCTCGACGATCCGGGCCTGCGCCTGCTTGGCCGTCTTGCCCGCGAGCTCCGCGTAGCGGGCGTCGGCCTCCGGCGCCGGCGCTCCCCCAGTCGGGCGGCTCCGGCAGCAGCCGACCGTCGCGTCCGATCGCGGTGCGGGTCGGCAGCTGCAGCTCGCGCCACCACACCACGTCGGTGGTGTCACCGAAGGTGCAGATCATCGCGATGCCGGACCCCTTCTCGGGATCGGCGAGTGGGTGGGCCAGCACGGGCACGCGCACGCCGAACAGCGGCGTGGTGACCTCGTGCCCGAAGCGGGGCGAGTAGCGCTCGTCGTCGGGGTGCGCGACCAGCGCCACGCACGCCGGGATCAGCTCGGGTCGGGTGGTCTCGATGACGATGTCGGCCTCGCCGTCGGTGCCGCCGAAGCGAACGCCGTGGTACGCGCCCGGCAGCTCGCGGTCTTCGAGCTCGGCCTGCGAGACCGCCATGCGGAAGTCGACGTCCCAGAGCGTCGGCGCCTCCGACTGGTACGCCTCGTCACGGGCGAGCATGCGCAGGAACGCGCGCTGCGACGCGCGCCGGGCACGCTCACCGATCGTCGTGTACGTCATCGCCCAGTCGACCGACAGGCCGAGGCGTGCGCCACAGCTCCTCGAACTTCTGCTCGTCCTCGACCACGAGCCGGTCGCACAGCTCGACGAAGTTCTGCCGGCTGATCGGGATCTCCTGCTTGCCCGGCTTCTCGGGCGGCGCGAACTCCGGGTCGTAGGGCAGCGACGGGTCGCAGCGGACGCCGAAGTAGTTCTGCACCCGGCGCTCGGTCGGTACGCCGTTGTCGTCCCACCCCATCGGGTAGAAGACCTCGCGCCCGCGCATGCGCTGGAAGCGGGCGATGGTGTCGGTGTGCGTGTACGAGAACACGTGTCCGACGTGGAGCGAACCGCTCACCGTCGGCGGCGGCGTGTCGATCGCGTACACCTGGTCGCGCGTCTTCGACCGGTCGAACCGGTAGGTGCCGTCGGCATCCCAGCGGGCCGCCCACTTGTCCTCGAGCCCGTCGAGGCTCGGCTTCTCCGGCGCGCTCATCCCGGTGAGTCTAGGAAGCGACCGATTCGGGTTCGACGAGTTGCTGCTCGACCTCGGCGCGGATCATCGAGCGGATCGCCACCCACAGCAGGATGTTGAACGCCAGCCCGAAGACGCCGGCGAGCTGCTCCTGCGCGAACTCGAAGATCTGCGTCACGAAGATCTGCACGAGCACGCCGCGCTCGAACCATCGGTAGGCCGCCACGCGGTGGTGACGGAGCTGCACCACCCCGACCACGATGAGCGCACCCGAGACCCCGCTCGAGACGACCGTCGCCCACTCGGCGAATCCACGGATGCCGCTCGTGGTCGGCGGCGAGCGCGACCGCGGCCAGCAGCTGCAACGAGCCGATGACGACGAACCACCAGGTCACGAGGCGCACGAACCAGCGGCGACCGGCCAGGGCGAGGTACCACTGCCGGACGCCCCGTCCCAGCGCGTTCGAACCGGTTGGGGTTCGGGATCGGGCAGGTTGCCGGCGTCGGCCAGCAGCGTTCCGCACCTGATGGGCGAGCGGATCGTCGGCGCCGGTCTGGTCGAGCAGTGCCACCGCGGCGGAGCGCCGGGGCTGCGCTCAGCTCACCGATGGCCGCCGACTTCAGCGCCTCGAGTCCGTTGAGCGACGGCCTCGTCGGCCCCGAGGGCACGGCGCTGGATTCCGCGGAACACCAGGTACATCGCGATGAACGTGATGTAGATGAGTGCGATCGTCGGCCGGAAGAAGTAGTTGACGTCGCGGGTGATGAACTTGCCGAGCTCGTCGATGAACCACCCGAACCCGCACCCGCCGATGAACGCGATGAATGTCCGGTTGTTCGGAGCGAGGAAGGCGATGGCGAAGACGATCGCGATCGCCATCATCAGCGCGCCCCAGATCGCGTGCGAGATGTGCAGCGTGCCGTTGCCCGAGCTGCGGGTAGCCCGTGATGATCAGGAACACGCGGTTGCCGATCACCGAACCGACCGCGCACACGAGGAACAGGTCCAGTCGGCTGCCGAGGTCGGCGCTGCGCAGCGCGAAGCGCGGGACGTTGAGCCTACGAACCTCCGTCATCAGCCAAGTGTGTCAGGGCTGAACGCGGCTCACGCGTCCATCATTGGGCGCTCGCTACTCGCCGGGATACCCGGCTCGCTCACGCTCACGCGCTACGGCGCTCGCCCTCGTCGGTGGTGATGAGCGTCGGGTGCACGCGGTCCATGACGACGGCGCGGTCGACCACGCACCGGCTGATGTCGGTGCGGCTCGGCAGGTCGTACATGACCTCGAGCAGCACACCTTCGAGGATGGCGCGCAGCCCGCGGGCACCGGTGCCCCGCTTGAGCGCTTCGTCGCCGACCGCGTCGAGGGCGTCGTCGGTGAACACGAGCTCGACGTCGTCGAAGTGGAAGAACTTCTGGTACTGCTTCAGCAGCGCGTTCTTCGGCTCGACCAGGATGCGGATGAGCGCGTCCTTGTCGAGGTTGTTGACCGCGCTGATGACGGGGAGCCGGCCGACGAACTCGGGGATGAGCCCGAACTTCAGGAGGTCCTCGGGCAGCACCGACCGCAGGATGGTGCCGACGTCCTTCTCGTCCGACCGGCGCACGTCGGCGCCGAACCCGATGCCCTGGTTGCCCGTGCGGCTCTCGATGATCCGCTCGATACCGGCGAACGCGCCGCCGCAGATGAACAGGATGTTCGTGGTGTCGATCTGGATGAACTCCTGGTGCGGGTGCTTGCGCCCGCCCTGGGGCGGCACCGATGCGGTGGTGCCCTCCAGGATCTTCAGCAGCGCCTGCTGCACGCCCTCACCGGAGACGTCGCGCGTGATCGACGGGTTCTCGGCCTTGCGGGCGATCTTGTCGATCTCGTCGATGTAGATGATGCCGGTCTCGGCCTTCTTGACGTCGTAGTCGGCCGCCTGGATCAGCTTGAGCAGGATGTTCTCGACGTCTTCGCCGACGTAGCCGGCCTCGGTGAGCGCGGTGGCGTCGGCGATGGCGAACGGCACCTTCAGCAGGCGCGCCAGCGTCTGGGCGAGCAGCGTCTTGCCGCAACCGGTCGGGCCGATGAGCAGGATGTTCGACTTCTGCAGCTCGACGTCGGGGTCGCCGTAGGCGCCGGCCTGCACCCGCTTGTAGTGGTTGTAGACCGCGACCGAGAGGATCTTCTTCGCCTGCTCCTGTCCGATGACGTAGTCGTTCAGGTACTCGTAGATCTCACGCGGCTTGGGCAGCTCGTCGAACTTGACCTCGGAGCTCTGCGAGAGCTCTTCCTCGATGATCTCGTTGCAGAGATCGATGCACTCGTCGCAGATGTAGACGCCGGGGCCGGCGATCAGCTTCTTGACCTGCTTCTGGCTCTTCCCGCAGAACGAGCACTTCAGCAGGTCGCCACCGTCACCGAACTTGGCCACGACTCCCCCTCCTGGTCCTGCTCGGTCCAGCTCGACGCGGTGGGCGCCGGCTCAGCTCACGCCCGCCGGCACGCCGACGGCTGCGAGGTCGCGGTTGGTGATCACCTCGTCGACGATCCCGTACTCCTTGGCCTCGGCCGCGCCCATGATGAAGTCGCGGTCGGTGTCCTTGGCCACCTTCTCGACGTCCTGGCCGGTGTGGTGGGCGAGGATCTCGTCGAGCGACTCGCGCATGCGCACGATCTCCTTGGCCTGGATCTCGATGTCGACGGCCTGACCCGACGCACCACCGTGTGGCTGGTGGATGAGCACTCGCGAGTGCGGGAGGATGTAGCGCTTGCCGGGGGTGCCGGAGGCGAGGATGACCGCCGCGGCGGACGCCGCCTGACCGAGGCAGATGGTCGACACGTCGGGCTTGATGAACTGCATCGTGTCGTAGATGGCGAAGAGCCCGGTGATCTCGCCGCCGGGCGAGTTGATGTAGATCGAGATGTCCTTGTCGGGCTGCTCGCTCTCGAGGTGGAGCAGCTGCGCGATCACGATGTTGGCGACGACGTCGTCGATCGGCGTGCCGAGGAAGATGATGCGGTCCTGCAGCAGCCGCGAGAAGATGTCGTTGCGGTCGGGTCCGCGGGGGGTGTCCTGGGTGACGTTCGGGACGTAGACGTTGCGGAAGGTGTCGCTCACTGCGCTGGCTCCTCTTCCGGTGCTTCCTGTGCCGGTGATGCTTCCGATGCTTCTGCGGGTTCGTCGGCGGCGGGGCCGTCGCTTTCCGCTCCTTCTGATCCCTCTTCTGATCCCTCGGCGGAGCTTCGGGTTGCGGGAGGGAGAGGTCGACGGGTTCGCCGTCGGCATCGACCACTTCCGCGTGGTCCATCAGGAACGCGAGCGCCTTGCCTCGTGCGATGTCCGAGCGTACCGCCTCGACGACCCCCCGCCGTTCGAGATCCTTGCGGACCTTGGCGGGCTTCTCGCCGAGCTGTTCGGCCAGGCGGTCGACCTCGGCCTCGACCTCGTCGTCGGTCGCGGCGATCTCCTCCTGGGCGATCACCGCACGCAGCGCGAGGTCGGCGCGTACGGCCTCGATCGCGCCGACCCTCACGTTGTCGACGAACTCCTGCTGGTCCTGACCCGTGGCCGCGAGGTACTGCGGGATCGTCATCTTGATCCCCTGCTCCTCGAGCCGATGGGCGAGGTCGTGGAGGCGACGCTCCATCTCGCTGTTCACGAGCGTGTCGGGGACGTCGTCGGGGACGAGCGCGGCGGCCGCTTCGAAGATCTTCTCGCGCATCGCCATCGACGCCTGCACGCGCGCGTAGACGTCGAGGCGCTTGCGGACGTCGTCCTGGAGCTCCTCGACGCTCTCGAACTCGCTGACCTCGCTCACCCATTCGTCGGTGAGCTCCGGCAGCACCTTCTTCTTCGTCTCCTTCACCAGGACCTGGAAGGAGACCTCGTCGCCGGCGCGCTCGCCGAAGCGCTCGGGCAGCGTGTCGGTGAACTTGAGGATGTCGCCGGGGCGCTTGCCGTGCAGCTCCTCGTCGAGCTGCGGCGACGACGATGCCGGACCCGACCTCGTAGAGGTAGTCGGTGGCGGTGAGGCCCTCGACGGACTCGTCGTCGACGAAGCCCTTGATGTCGATCTCGGCGAAGTCGCCGTCGGTGAGTGGTGCGTCGGAATCCTCGAGGTCGGCGAAGCGCTCGCGCAGCCCGTCGACCTGGCGCGCGATGGCTTCGTCGTCGACGTCGGGGCGCTCGATCTCGATCCGCAACGCGCCGTGGCCCTCGACCGTGACCACCGGGCGGACCTCGACCACGGCGTCGAACTCGACGTCGCCCTCTTCCTCGCCGGCGGTGATGTCGATCTCCGGCGGCGCGATCACGTCGACGTCTTCGGCGACCACGGCCTCGGCGTAGTACTCCGGCAGCGAATCGCGCAGCGCCTGATCACGCGCGATCTCGGTGCCCATGCGCGCCTCGAGGAGACGGCGGGGCGCCTTGCCGGGACGGAAGCCCGGCATCTTGACTTCCTTCGCCAGCTTCCGGAACGCGGCGTCGATGGCCTGCTCGAAGTCTTCGGCCGGGATCGCGACGTGGAGGCGGACCTTGTTGCCTTCGAGCGCTTCGACTGACGTAGTGAGAGACATGGGGCTGCGCAGTCTATTGCTTCACCCACGCCGAACCGACACGTTGCGCCGACGCGCGGAACGGCGGCCGGAACCCGGAGGTCCGGCCGCCGATGCGCGGGGAGAGGTGACGGAAACGGGTGGTCAGGCGGTGACCGGACGAGTGCCGGCCATGCCGCTCGCGGTCCGCGCCCTCACCAGCAGCACCACCGCGCCGACGACCACGCCGGTCGCGGTCGCACCCGCGGACCCGTCAGCAGCAAGTGCGACGACGATGAGCAGGATGCCGACGGCAGAGTCGGCGACCGCGTGGAACCACGCGGGAAGCAGCTTGACGAGCGACATGACGTCCTCCTCGAACGGGACCCCCGGTGGGCCGTCGACGTTCGTGGATGATTCGCTCAGACGTGCCGGCGCGGATGAACTCGACGCGTGGAACCTTCACATCCCCATCTTGCGGAAGTCCCAGCTCGCGATCTTGGTGGGGGTGAGCTTCAGCCACGCGTGCCGGCCGTCGTGGAACATCCCGCCGTCGCCGCCCCCCTGGTACTTCGCGGCGAAGAGGCGCTCCGGCTCCGCGAGGGCGTCGTCGGGGTCGCCGGTGCGCGGCACCTCGCCGACGACTTCGACGCGACCGTGGACCTCGACGCCGCGCAGCTCGTTGTACTCCACGCCGGCTTCGACGAGCAGCGCCACGCGCGGATCGCGCTGCGAGGTCGGTCCAACGCTGGCTCCGGGTGATCGAGTACAGCCACACGCACTCGCCGTCCCACACGAACCACAACGCGGTGACGTGCGGGCCGTCGTGACTCACCGTCGCGACCGTGCACGTGCGCTCCGAGCCGAGGTAGGCGTCGAGCTCCTCGGGCGACATCGCGATCTTGCGGCCTCGCTTCTGCTCCTGCATGACGCGCACCGTACAACGGCGATGGCCGACGGCGCGCCGTGCCGTAACCTGATCGGCTGCCGGGGAGTAGCGCAGTGGTAGCGCACCTGCTTTGGGAGCAGGAGGTCGGGGGTTCAAGTCCCCCCTCCCCGACGCCGGTCGTGTCATGCGGCGGCGACACACGCGGGTGTAGCTCAATGGCAGAGCCTCAGACTTCCAATCTGATGACGCGGGTTCAATTCCCGTCACCCGCTCCACGATGACCGAGCCGATCGCGCCCGTGCCGCTGCCGGCCTCCGACGAAGTCACGAACCTCGAGCCGCCCGCGGCCGACGAGGTGCACGTGATGGCGCGCGCGTTCGCCACCGCGTCCGCGCCCGCCGAGGGCCTCACCGCCGTCCAGCGAGCGGTCCTGAACGCGCTCGTCGAGTCGATGACCGGCGTCGTCGTCGACGTCGCCGACCTCGAACCACTCGGCCC
This sequence comes from uncultured Actinomycetes bacterium, assembly GCA_963725775.1. Classification (GTDB taxonomy): domain Bacteria; phylum Actinomycetota; class Acidimicrobiia; order IMCC26256; family DASPTH01; genus DASUAS01. The sequence goes on along the minus strand of CAVRZT010000001.1, from coordinate 1,495,569 downwards.
CGCCGCGTTCGCCGAGTCCCTGCGCGACCGCAACGCGGCCTTCCGCACCCGCATGGTGCAGGCGATGCTCCTCGCCGAGATGCTGCTCGTCCCGATCCCGCCCGACGTCACTGCACGCGTCGAGTCGTACGCTGAATGGCTGGGCGTGGGCGACGACATGATCCGCGTGGTGCGCCGCATCGCCAGCGGGTCGCTCGGGCTCGCGCTCATCGACTTCGAACGCAGCGGATACTTCGAGCAGCTCCTCGCCGAACCGCCCGAGCACCTCCACACGACGCGCGCGTTGTCGGACGCATGGGAGCTCGCCTGCCAGGACGACGCGCTCTACGAGCAGTGGGCCGCGCTCGAGCACTGCCCCGAGGGCTCACTGGGGCTCGGCGTCTGGCGCTTCTACCGGGCCCGGGGGTTCACCTTCCCCGGTCGTCCCGAGAGCGCACCACCGACGCTCGCGCAGCACGACTGGATCCACGTGCTCGCCGACTACGGCTCGACCGTGGAGTCGGAGATCGAGGTCTTCGGGCTCATCGCCCGCGCCAACGACGACCCGCACGCGTTCTCGCTGCTCGCGATGGTGCTCGGCCTGTTCGAGACCGGCTACCTCTACGGCGCGGCCAAGGGTTTCTTCGGGTACGACCGCGGCCACCTGTCGGGCGACGTCGACCGCATGTCGGTTCGCCTCGCCGACGCCATGTACCGCGGCGCGATGCTCGCCTGGCACCTCAACGACACCGGCCGTAGCGGCCAGACCGACCTCCTCGCCACCGACTGGTTCGCGCACGCCGACCGGCCGCTCGACGAGGTGCGCGCCGACTTCGGGCTCCCACCCCGGTCGGACCGTGCGGTCGCCGCCGGCTCGAGGACCGCATGGGAACCGGGCGGCATCTCGCCCTACCAGTTCGCGCACGGACGCGCGGTCGCCGAGGCCGAGGGACGCGAGTACGAGTCGTTCGGCGCCGAACCCGGCTGAAGGCAAAGCGGGGCGTCGCCTGCCCGAGGCAGCAGACTCTGCCAGGTGGATGCTGCCGTGGTCATCGCGATCGGGATGGCGTTGGCGTTCGCGTTCACCAACGGCTTGCACGATGCGGCGAACGCGATCGCGACGCTCGTCGCGACGCGAGCGGCCAGGCCCGCCCCCGCCGTGATCCTCGCGGCCGTGGGCAACCTGATCGGCCCCCTCCTCCTCGGCAAAGCGGTCGCCGACACGATCGCCGGGATCGTGACCGTTCCCGACGACGAGATGATCTTCGTACTGGGCGCAGCTCTGACCGGTGCGGTGGCGTGGAACGCGATCACGTGGTGGCGTGCCCTTCCGTCCAGCTCCGGCCACGCGCTCCTGGGCGGCCTGGTCGGCGCCGCACTCGCGGAGGGTGGCACCGGTGCGGTGAACTGGGGCGGGTTCGACGGGATCAAGCCGGTGGGGGTGCTGGGCGTGATGGGCGTGCTGGCGTTGGCACCGGTCTTCGGCTTCCTCGGGGGTCTGGTCGTGAACCGGTCGGCGCGTCGCGTCGCACGTCGTGCGACGACTCGCGTCCGGGGCCCGGTGCGCGCCGGACAGTGGACCATGTCGGGCGGTCTCGCGTTGACCCATGGTGCGAACGATGCGCAGAAGTCGATCGGGATTCTGGCCGTCCTGCTCCTCGCAGCAGGCGAGACCTCGCACCTCACGTCGCCGGTCTGGGCCGAGCTCGCGTGCGGCGCCGCGCTGACCACGGGCACGACGCTCGGCGGCTGGCCGATCGTCCGGACGATCGGCCGACGTATCGTCCGGCTCCGGCCACTCGACGCACTGTCGAGCCAGACCGGGTCCACGGCAGTGCTCTTCGGAGCATCGCTCGTCGGTGCACCGGTGAGCACGACACAGGTGGTCGCGTCGTCGGTGGTCGGCGTCGCGGGCGGCCGGCGTCGCTGGCGTCACGTGCACTGGCCGCTCGTGCGCGCGATGGCCCTCGCCTGGTTGGTGACCATCCCTGCATCGGCCGCGATCGCGGTCCTCGCCCTGCTCCCCTGGAGGTGGCTCTCGTGAGCAAGCACTGGTTCCTTCCGAAGAACCCCGACCTCCTCGGGCTCCTCTGGGAGCAGTCCGCGATCACCGTGGACGGGATGGACGCGCTCGTCGCCTGGGCAGCCGGCGAGCCGGGCGCGGGTGACGACGTGCGGGCGTTCGAACACCAGGCCGACGACAAGAAGCGACAACTCTGGCGGGAGTTGCGCGACGCGTTCTCGCCCCCGATCGACGCGGAAGACCTCTACTCCCTGTCGTCCGATCTCGACGAGGTCCTCAATGCCGCCAAGAACCTCGTCCGCGAGTTCGAGGTGATGGAGCTCGTGCCGGACACGGCGACCCACGAGATGACGAAACTGCTCGCCGAAGCCACACAGCACATTGCCGAGGCGTTCACGCGGCTCGGGAAGGAGGAAGGCGACGCCACCGAGTGCGCCGACGCCGCGATCAAGTGCGCGCGCCGCGTCGAGCACGTGTACCGATCGGCGATGTCGACGTTGCTCCACGTCGACGATCTCCGCGAGGTCATGGGCTGGCGCGAGGTGTACCGGCGACTCTCCCGCATCGGGGACCACATCCACGCGGTCGCCGACCGCGTTTGGTACGCCGTCATGAAAGAAGGATGAGCGGATGCCCGCGGCTGGACCTGCGAGAATGTCGTGCTGGCGCCCGTAGCTCAGCGGATCAGAGCAAGTCACTTCTAATGACTAGGTCGAAGGTTCGAATCCTTCCGGGCGCACTTCCTCGCTCAGCGGCCCGTCGCATCGGCAGCTTGTTGCCTATGTCCTGACCGAGAACACTTCCGGGCGCGCTACTTCGACAACGGTTGCGGTTCGTCCCGGATCTCCGAGACGCCGACGGTCATCCGACTGTGAAGCCCCGCTTCATTCCTTTGGCGTAGTGACTCACGGTGGTCTCGTCCTCTTCCTCGACGATGTTGCAGAAGAGCACGTAGTCGGCGGCGTCGAGCGTCTTCGTGAGGGACTTGGTCTTCTTCGGCTTGATGTCCTCGAGCTCCCCGATCTGGTTGGCTTCCTCGATGGCCTCCTCGTCGACCGCGCCGTCGGCGTCCGTCGGGAGCTCGGTGCCTGGCTCCACGCGTACGACGACGAACTCGTGCTTCTCGGTGCCGATGTTCTTCACACTGAAGGTGACCCTGCCCTCGGCCGCGAAGGGCAGCGAGCGACGGACACCGAACTCGAAGAGCTTGACCTTTACCTGGGCACCCTTTGGCTTTGTGGCGGCGCTGCCCGCCGGAGCAGCGATGACCAGGAGAAGCATTCCTACTGTGAGGACTGTCCCGAACCGACGCATGGCCTCCGCCCCTCTTGACCGTCATCAACTCGGTCGTGGCGCTCAATACGTTCAAGTCGCTCGATAGGTTCAAGTGTGGTGGACCGGTGATCCAGATTCAAGGACGAGGACTCCAGGCGGCGGCGGGTGTGTATCGGCCTGTACCTCTGGCGCGAGCCGGCCGTGGACGCCCCCCGCGGCCGTTCCGTCACGGGCGCCTGAGTGCGTCGCCGTCACCCGGGGTTCGGCGATCGCGCTCCTCGACGTACTCGTCGTACGAGGTCGACGTCGCCGCGCCCGACGGGCAGCTCGTACCGCGTCTCACCACGTCGATGCGCCGGAACCGGCAGCCCACGTGGATGCCCGACGGTGTCGCCGTCGTCGGCTCGGGCGAACGCTGGCCGACGTAACCTCGGCGGCATGCGCCGCACGCAGTTCACCGAGGACCACGACCTGTTCCGCGAGAGCGTCCGGACGTTCGTCGAACGGGAGATCACGCCGCACCACCTCGAGTGGAACGAGGCGGGCGTCGTGCCGCGCGAGCTGTTCGCCACCGCCGGCGCCGCGGGCTTCCTCGGCATGGCCGTGCCGGAGGAGTACGGCGGCGGCGGCGTCGACGACTTCCGCTACAACCAGGTCGTGGGCGAGGAGCTGCAGTACGCCGGCGTCGGCGCCGCCGGCCTCGGGCTCACCCTGCACAACGACATCTGCCTCCCGTACTTCCTCTCGCTCGCGACCGACGAGCAGCGCGCGCGCTGGCTGCCCGGGCATCGCGTCCGGCGAGCTGATCACCGCGATCGCCATGACCGAGCCGGGCATCGGCTCCGACCTCGCGTCGATGAGCACCTCGGCGATCCGCGACGGCGACCACTACGTCGTCAACGGCGCGAAGACGTTCATCACCAACGGCATCAACGCCGACCTCGTGATCACCGCGGTGAAGACCGACCCGACGCAGCGGCACGCGGGCATGAGCCTGCTCGTGCATCGAGCGCGGCATGGACGGCTTCGAGCGCGGTCGCAACCTCGACAAGGTCGGGCTGCACGCGCAGGACACCGCCGAGCTGTTCTTCACCGACGTGCACGTGCCGGTCGACAACCTCCTCGGCGTCGAGGGCAAGGGCTTCGCCCACCTCGTCGACAACCTGCCGCAGGAGCGACTCTCGATCGCGGTGACCGGCGTCGCGGCGGCCGAGGCCGCGCTCGGCTGGACGCTCGACTACGTGAAGCAACGCAAGGCGTTCGGCTCGCCGATCGCGTCGTTCCAGAACACGCGCTTCGTGCTGGCCGAGATGCGCACCGAGGTCGACATCGCGCAGGTGTTCGTCGACCGCTGCGTCGACGCGCTCAACGCCGGCGAGCTGACGGTCGAGGAAGCGGCCGAAGCGAAGTGGTGGTGCACCGAGCTGCAGAAGCGCATCGTCGACCGGTGCCTGCAGCTCCACGGCGGCTACGGCTACATGCTCGAGTACCCGATCGCCCGCGCCTACATCGACGCCCGGATCACCACGATCTACGGCGGCACCACCGAGATCATGAAGGAGATCATCGGTCGCAAGATGACCCGGGGGTGACCATGGACACCGCACCGACGACGCACGCCTCCCGAGTGGATCCGCGAGCACACGTCGGCGGGACCGTCGTCGGCGATCGCGCCGGCAGGCCCGCTGGCGGCCGGTCTGGTTCCTCGACGTCGACCGCGACGGCGAACGCCTCGAGATCATGGTGCGGGGCGACCGCACCGACGCCGCGCCCGCTCTTCCCGCTCGAGCACGAGATGAAGTTCCAGGAGCTGCTCGAGGCAGGACGGCATCCCGGTCCCCCACGTGTACGGCTGGTGCGACGAACCGCGCGCCTTCGTCACCGCCACGGTCGGCGGCGCCCCGACTTCGAGCGCTCCACCGACGCCGAACGCGCCGCGGTGATGGACGAGTACATGGGCATCCTCGCCCGGATGCACCCGCTCGACCCCGAGCCGTACGCGCGGGCCGGGATCGTCCGGCGCCGGACCCCGCGCAGTCGGGCGTCGTCGGGATGCGACGTGTACGAGGACGGCTACCGGCGCACCAAGATGCGGCCCGACCCGTTCCTCGAGTTCTGTCTCGGGTGGCTGGCCCGCAACCCGGTCGACTCGCACGGTCGTGAGGCGCCGGTGGTGTGGGACTCCGGGCAGTTCCACCACGAGGACGGCCGCGTCACCGCGATCCTCGACCTCGAGCTCGGCCACGTCGGCGACCCGATGATGGACCTCGCCGCGTTCCGCATGCGCGACACGGTGCTCGGCTTCGGCGACATGCGCGTGCTCTACGACCAGTACGCGAAGCACTCCGGTGCGCCGGTCGACCTCGCCCGCGATCATGCACCACCACTTCGCGTTCACGCTCTCGAACCAGCTCGCGTTCCACGCCGCGCTCGCCGCGCCACCGCCCGCAGTCCGACTACATGACGAACATGCAGTGGTGCAGCGAGACGAACCTCTTCGCGATCGAGGCGCTCGCCGAGATCCTCGGCATCGACGAGCTCGACACGGTCGAGGTGCCCGAACCGCGTGGCTCGCCGGTCGCCGCGGCCCACGAGCACCTCGTGCGGTCGCTCCGCAGCCTCGACCTCGCCGACGAGTACGAGCGTCACCAGCTGCGCATCGCGTTCCGCCTCGCGCGGCACCTGCAGCGGTTCGACGAGATCGGCGACGCGTGCACCGAGGCCGACCTCGACGACCTGCAGGCGTTCCTCGGCCGGCGGCCGTCGACGTGGCAGGAGGGCGACGCCGCGCTCGAGGCGTTCGTGCTCGCCGACGACGGCGCCCACGACGAGGAGCTGCTGCAGCTCTTCCACCGCCGGTACCTGCGCTACAAGTTGCTCGTCGGTCCCGCGGGCTCGGCCATGGCCACGCACCACCCGATCCAGAAGTTCGCCGGCTGACCCCACCGGCCGCGCGTTCTTGTGGAGTTCTCACGTGCTCCACACCTCGGTCTCACACGACGGGTGCAGGGTGGAACCACTCACCCCCGCCCACCGAATCGAGGCCGCCATGAGCATCGCCCACGAGACCACCACCGCCACCCGAATGCGCCCGGACGGATCCGACGCTTCCGTCTCGTTCGGGGCGGTGCCCGGACCACGACCGCGTGGTCGCGGAACCGCCGCCGCAAGCAGGTGCTCCTCTCCCCCCGCGCCGCCGCTGGCTCGCACCGTCGCTCGGCGACGCGCTCGGTCCGTCGTACGAGGTCGTCACCGACGCACTCGAGACCCCGGCCGCCGTCGTCATCGACTCGCGGGAGGACGACCTCGAGGAGCTCGTCCAGCGAGCAGCGCGCGGCGACGCGCATCATCGTGGTGCACAGCGGGCACCCGTCGGAACAGCCGATGGCCCCGGCCGCGCTCCTCGATCTCGGCGCCGACACCTACCTCGCACCGCTGTCGCTCCCCGCGCTCGCCGCCCACGTGAAGGCCCTGACCCGCTCGTGGGACGCCTTCCCGTCCCGCCCCCGGGCCAGGGCGGGGTCAGCACGCTGCGTCAGATCGCGTAGACCGACAGATCGGTCGCCTTGACCGTCGCCCAGACGTCGACGCCGTCGTGCAGGCCCAGCTCACCGACCGCAGCCGCGGTGACCTCGGCCACCACTGGCACCGGGCCGTCGACGTGGATGCGGACCCGGTCGCCGAGGAGATCCGCACCCCGTACGCGACCGCGCCAGACGTTGCGGGGGCTCCCCTCGGGATGTGCCCGGTGCAGGCTCACCGAGTGCGGCTGGATCGCGACGTACACGTCGCCCGCGACCGGGTCCGCGGTGACCACGACTCCCCCGCTCTCGAGCACGACCTCATGACCCTGCGCAGTGCCGCGGAGCAGGTTCGTGCCGACGAGCTCGGCGACGTAGCGCGAGCGCGGTCGATCGGTGACCTCCGCGACGGTTCCCGACTGCGCGACGCGGCCGTGCTCGAGCACGACGAGGCGATCGGCGAGGGCGACCGCGTCGAGCAGCTCGTGGGTGACGAGCACCCGCGCGCCGGAGAACGACGCGAGGTGCGCGCGGAGATCACGCCGCAACTCGGTACGGGTCCCGACGTCGAGCGCGGCGAGCGGTTCGTCGAGCAGGAGAAGCCGCGGCTCGGTGACCAGCGCGCGTGCCAGCGCGACCCGCTGCTGCTGACCACCCGAGAGCGCCGCGGGCTTCACGTCGGCGCGGTCGTGCAGACCGACGCGCTCGAGCCACTCCCGTGCGCGCGCCGACGCGCGTCGGCCGCGGCCCGATCCCCGGCTGCGCAGGCCGAACGCGACGTTCTCGAGCACGGTCAGGTGTGGGAACAGGAGGTAGTCCTGGAACACGACACCGACCCGGCGCCGTTCCGGTACGACGAACGTGTTGCGTCGTCGGGCTCGTCGACCACGCGCCGTCGATCACGATCGATCCGTGCTCGACGGCGACCAGGCCCGCGAGCGCGCGCAGCAGCGTCGACTTGCCGGCGCCGTTCGGCCCGAGCACGGCGACGGTCTCACCCTCGGCCGCGTCGATGGCGACGCCGAGGTCGAGATCACCGAGCCGGAGACCGAAGTCAGCGGCCAGCGTCACGGAGACCTCCGAACCAGTGGTCGCGCAGCGACACGAGCACCACGACCGACACCGCAAGCAGCACGAGGCTGAGCACGATCGCCAGCGGGAAGTCGGACTCGAGCAGGTTGTAGACCGCGAGCGGCGTGGTCTGCGTGCGCCCCTGGATGTTGCCGGCGAACGTGATGGTGGCGCCGAACTCGCCCAGCGCGCGCGCCCACGCCAGCGCCGACCCGGCGATGAGCGCGGGCGCGATCAACGGCACCGTCACCCGTCGGAAGACCGTCCACCGACCGGCGCCGAGGCTGGCGGCGGCGTCCTCGTACCGGCGGTCCATCGAGCGCAGCCCGGCCTCGACCGTGATCACGAGGAACGGCATGGCCACGAACGTCTCGGCCAGGACGACGCCCCACTTGCTGAAGGTGAACTGGAAGTCGAACACGTCGTAGATCCAGCCGCCGACCAGGCCGCCGTTGCGTTGGAACGCGGACAGCAAGGCGACGCCGCCGACCACCGGCGGCAGCACCATCGGCAGCACGACGAGGGCGCGCACCAGCGCACGACCGGGGAACCGCGCGCGGGCGAGTACGTAGGCGAGCGGCACGCCGAACACGACGGCGAACGCCGTCGACCAGAGCGAGCACTCGATCGAGAGCCGGATCGCGTCCCGCGCGCGCCGGATCGGAAGAGGTCGTCCCAGACGTCGCCCCACGGCGTGCGCTTCAGCAGCCCGACGAGCGGGAGCACGAAGAACGCGACCGCGACGAGGGCGAGGAGCACCGCGACGAGCGGCACCCCTCGCCCCCGGCGTCTCACTGGAGCGGCGGCGGAAGGAATCCGAAGCTCTGCAGGGTCTTCTGACCGGCCGCGGACGCCGTGTACTCGATCCACGCGTTCGCGAGGTCCTGGTTCTCGGACGCGGCGATCGGCGCGATCGGGTAGATGGCGTACACGTTCAGCCACGCGGGGATCCGCACCGACTGCACGCTGGTGCCGGCCGCCTTGGCGTCGGTCGTGTACACGATCGCCGCGTCGGCGTCGCCGGTGGAGACCGCGGCGAGCGTCGTCTTCACGTCGGCGCCCTTCGTGATCTTCTCCGGCGGGATCGTGACGCCCGCCTGGCTCAGCGCCTGCTGCGCGTACTTGCCGCACGGCACCGCGTCGGCGCACAGCGAGACGACGTCGAGGTCGGCGAGGTCGGCCAGCGACTTGACGTTCTTCGGGTTGCCCTTCTTCACCACGATGGTCAGCTCGTTGGCGGCGAACACCGTCGGCTCGGCTGTGACCTGACCACCGGACACCAGCTTCTGCATGTTGGTGCCGTCGGCCGAGGCGAACACGTCGGCTGGCGCACCGCCCTGGATCTGCTGCACGAGTGCCGACGACGCGGCGAAGTTGAACGTGATCGTCGTGCCCGGGTTCGCCCTCTGGAAGTCGGTGCCCATCTTGGTGAACGCCTCGGTGAGCGACGCCGCCGCCGACACCGTGATCGTCCCCGAGAGCTTCTTCGCCTTCGCGGCCGTGCACCGCCGGCTCCGCGGCTCGAGCCCGATCGCCGCGATGACCATCGCGACGAGCCACCAGCACGAACGACTCGCTTCACCGCGTTGACTCCTCTCTCACTCCGGTCGGGGCACTTCCACGACCACGTTCGTCGACTTCACGACCGCGACCGCGAGGTCGCCGGGCTCGATGCCCAGATCGTCGGCCGCCTCGCGCGTCATCAGCGACGTGACCCGGTGCGGTCCGGCCTGGATGTGCACGACGGCGACGAGGCCGTCCTTCTCCACCTGGGTGACGATGCCGGGGAAGCGGTTCCGCGCCGACTCGATCACCGGCGACTCGTCGTCGGACGGGCGCGGTCTCGGTGAGCAAGCGGGCGAGGTCGGCGCCGTCGATGACCCGCTCGCCGCCTTCCCGGCGCGCCGTCAGCCGACCGGTGTCGGTCCAACGCCGCACGGTGTCGGGGCTCACGCCGAGCAGCTCGGCGGCCTGGCCGACGCGATAGGTCGTCACGATGCGAGACTGTACTGGCCAATGGCATCTGCATCTGCAAGTGCAGATGAGCATTACACCTCGTATTCACGCGCTCTGGGCGCCTGCCGATCGGCTGCGTTAGCGTTGGGCGCCGACCGAACAACAGGGAGCACCACATGGCCACGATCGAAACCGACCGCCCCGGCACCGTCCAGGGCGAGGTCCGCATGCTCATCGACGGCGAGCTGGTGGAAGCCGCTTCGGGGAAGCGCTTCGACAACGTCAACCCGGCCACCGAGGAGGTCCTCGGCGAGGTCGCCGACGCGGGCGGTCGACGACATGCAGCGCGCCATCGCCGCCGCACGCGCGCGCGTTCGACGAGACCGACTGGTCGACCAACCACACGTTCCGCCAGAAGTGCCTGCGGCAGCTGCAGGACGCGATCGAGAGCGAGCAGGAGGAGCTGCGCCACGAGCTGGTCGCCGAGGTCGGCTCGCCCGATCGCGCTCACCTACGGTCCGCAGCTCGACGCGCCGCTCGAGCGACGGTCTGACGTGGCCGGCGGAGATCATCGACAAGTTCGAGTGGGAGCGCGAGCTCCCGACGGTCACGCGTTCGGCGGACGCTCCGCGCCGCATCGGGTGGTGCGCGAGGCCGCCGGTGTCGTCGGCGCCATCGTGCCGTGGAACTATCCCGTTCGAGGTGTCGTCCAGAAGATCGGTCAGGCGCTCGCCACCGGCAACACGTGATCCTCAAGCCCGCGCCCGACACGCCGTGGAACGCGACACGCCTCGGGCGACTCGTCGCCGAGAAGACCGACATCCCGGCGGGCGTCTTCAACGTGGTGACGTCGTCCGACCACCTCGTCGGTGAGGAGCTCACGATCAGCCCGCTCGTCGACCTCATCTCGTTCACCGGCTCGACTGTCACCGGCAAGCGCATCTTCGAGAAGGGCGGCGCCACCATGAAGCGCCTCTTCCTCGAGCTGGGCGGCAAGTCGGCCGACATCGTGCTCGACGACGCCGACCTCGAAGCGAAGATGAGCGATGGCGTCGCATGGTGTGCGTGCACGGCGGCCAGGGCTGCGTGATGCCGACCCGCATGCTCGTCGCCCGCTCGATCTACGACCAGGCGATCGAGATCGCGACGCCGGGCTTCGAGAACTTCCCGTACGGCGACCCGAACGACGTGGGCAACCTGATGGGGCCGCAGATCAGCGCCAAGCAGCGCGACCGTGTGCTCGGCTACATCGAGAAGGGCAAGGAAGAAGGCGCCCGGGTCGTCGCCGGCGGTGGCCGCGCCCGAGCAGTTCGACAAGGGCTGGTTCGTGCAGCCCACGCTCTTCGCCGACGTCGACAACTCGATGACCATCGCTCGCGAGGAGATCTTCGGTCCGGTGCTGATCGTGATCCCGTTCGACGACGACGACGACGCGGTGCGCATCGCCAACGACAACCAGTACGGCCTCGGCGGCTACGTCACCTCGGGCTCGGTCGAACGGGCGACCGCGATCGGCCGCCGCCTGCGGGCCGGCATCGTCAGTGTCAACGGCGGCGTGTTCTACGGCGCCGACGCGCCGTTCGGCGGGTACAAGGCCAGCGGCGTGGGCGCCAGAACGGCATCGAGGGCTTCCAGCAGTACACCGAGGTCAAGACCATCGCCACCGGCCTTCCGCCCGAGTAGGACCGTGCGCGTCAGCTTCGTCGGGGCCGGCCAGATCGGCGGCCCCATGTCGGAGCGGCTGCTCGCGGCCGGTCACGACGTCACCGTGTACGCCCGCCGGGCCGAGGTGCGCGAGCACTTCGCCGCGGCGGGCGCCACGGTCACCGACTCTTTGGTCGACGCGGCGCTCGACGCCGACGTCGTGCACGGTCGCGGTGTACTCGGACGAGCAACTCGAGGAGGTCGCGCTCGGGCGACCACGGGCTCGTCGCGAACCTCGCGCGACGGCGCGCTGCTCGTGTCGCACACGACCGGGAGCCCCGCCACCATCCGACGCATCGCAGAAGCGGGTGAGCCGCACGGCGTCCACGTCGTCGACGCACCATTCAGTGGCGGTGCCGATCAGGTCACTCGCTGGCACGCTCACAGTGATGCTCGGCGGCGAGGCCGCCGACGTCGAGCGCGTCGGCGCACTCGTGGGCGCGTACGCGAATCCGATCCTCCCGATCGGCGATCTGGGGAGCGCGCTCGTCGTCAAGCTCCTGAACAACGCACTCTTCGCTGCCAACATCCAACTGGTCGCGCAGGCCGAGCACGTGGCCAACGAACTGGGCGTCGACACGCCGACACTCGCGAGTGTCATCCAGCAATCGAGTGGCGCGAGCTACGTGATGGGTCTCGTCACCTTCATGGGTTCCGCCAATCACCTGATCGACGACCGCCGGGCACTACATGCGCAAGGACATCGACGTCGTGCGCGAGGTCGCGAGCGGTCTCGGCGTCGACCTCGGTGTGATCGGCGCCGCCGTCGACGGCGGACCCGCCGACTTCCGGGCCCGATGAGCGCACTGACGGGCGGCACCGCCGTCGTCACCGGGGCCGGGTCCGGGCTCGGCGAGGCGATGGCCGACGCCTTCGCCGCCGAGGGCATGGGGGTCGCCGCGCTGGACATCAACCGCGAAGCGGCCGAATCGGTCGCGACGCAGCTCACGGGCGCCGGCACCGAAGCCCTGGCCCGGGGGGTCGACGTCGCCGACCGGGCCTCACTCGACGCCGCCGCCGCCGCGGTCGCCGACCGGTTCGGGAGCTGCAACGTCGTCTGCGCCAACGTCGGCGTGCATGCAGTTCGGGCCGCTCGAGCAGATCACCGCCGAAGACTGGCAGTGGCTGCTCTCGGTCAACGTGATCGGCACCGCCAACACGGTGAACGCGTTCCTCCCGCTGCTGCGCGCCGCCGACGGTCCGCGCCACATCGTGCTCACGTCATCGGTCGCGGCGCTCGCACCGAGTCCGCGCCAGGGCGCGTACATCACCACGAAGTTCGCGGTCACCGGATACGGCGACGTGTTGCGTCAGGAGCTCGCCGACGACGGCATCGGCGTGACCGTCCTGTTCCCGAACGGGATGATGACGAACCACCTCGAGAGCAGCCGCGCGGCGCGACCGGGCGAACTCGGTGAGTCGGTGTTGCGCGACGAAGATCTCGAGGTCGTGATCGCGACACGCGGGCGCCGGTGTCGACGACGTCGTGACCACGCCTGACGACGCGATCGCCGACCTCGTGCGTCGACGTGCTCGCCGGCGAGCCGTACGTCATCACCCACGGCATGCTCGGTCCGCGAGATCCACGCGCGCCACGAGGCGATCGAGGATGCCGACGACGCATGCGGGCCGCACGCGACCACCGTGCCGCCGCCCGAGAGGGCCGCTGACCAGCCGAATCGCGGTTCGACCGCGGACCGTTCCGCGCGGGCCGGTACAGTGGAGGCCCCGGCGCGCAGGGCGGTGCGCCGGCCATGGTGGCCGTAGCTCAGTTGGCTAGAGCGCCGGGTTGTGGTCCCGGAGGTCGGGGGTTCGAAACCCCTCGGTCACCCCATCGCACGGTTCCGGCTGCGGCGCGATTCACGGCCGCAGCCGGAGCTGCGAGCACGGCGCGCAACGCGCCGTCGATGTCGGGATGCGCGAACGCGTAGCCGCTCGCCTCGAGCACGCGCGGGACGCACGCGCTGACCGTCGACGAGCAGGTGCTGCACGAGCTCGCCGCCGTAGACCGCCTTCAACGGGAAGAGTGGCGTCGGCAGCAGCGTCGGTCGGTGCACCGCGCCACCGAGCGCGTGCGTGAACTCGGCGTTGGTCGCGGGGTTCGGGCGCGGTGAGGTTGACCGGTCCCGACACCGAATCGGTGGTGAGCAGGTGGCGAATGGCGCCGACGTGGTCGTCGAGGGTGATCCAGCTCATGTACTGCTCGCCCGAGCCGATGCGGCCCCCGAGCCCGAGCTTGAAGGGCAGGAGCATCCGGTGGAGGGCGCCGCCGTGGGCGGCCAGGACGATGCCGGTGCGGATGGTGCGCCACCCGGATCCCGGCCTCGGCCGCCGGGGCGGTCGCCGCCTCCCAGGCCACGCAGACCTGGGCGGGGAAGTCGTCGCCCGGGCCCGGATTCCTCGGTGAGCTCCTCGGCGCCCCGGTTGCCGTAGATACCCCACGCCCGAGCTCGAGATCAGCACCCGGGGCGGGCGCTGGAGGCCCGCCAGGGTGCGGGCCAGGAGGTCGGTGCCCTTCGTCCGGCTCTCGAGGATCAGCTGCTTGCGCTCGGGCGTCCACTTCTTGTCGCCGATGCCGGCGCCCGGCAAGGTGCACGACCGCGTCGACGCCCTCGAGACCCGCCGCGTCGATGGTGCCGGCCTCGGGATCCCAGCGCACGTCGTCGGACCCCTCGGGTGCGCCGCGCACCAGGCGGACGACGCGATGGCCGTCGGCCCGCAGTCGCGGGATGAGCGCCGAGCCGATGAGTCCGTGGGATCCGGTCACGAGCACGTCCACGCGGACCACCGTAACGCTGCGAGCCTCCGCCGCTTCGGTTCGGTAGTCTTGCCCGACTGAGCGCCCCTAGCTCAATTGGTCAGAGCAAATGACTCTTAATCATTAGGTTCCGGGTTCGAGTCCCGGGGGGCGTACCGAGCCGCTGATCTGCGCAAATGCGCTAGCCGTCGCGCATCGGCCACAAGCACAACGCTTGTTCGCCTCGTTCGCGCCATCTGCTGTGCCCGATCTCCCCGACGCGCTCCGGAGCGGAACGCACACAGTCGTGCCGTTCGGAGCGGCCCGCGCCAGCGATCGCGCGAACGTTGCGCCCGTTATGTGCGCCACTCCAGTGCGCGATATCGGCATCAGCTATGGCCGGTACCTTGGCGCAGTTGCTCGAACTGACGGTCAGCGATATCGAGAGCTACGGAGTGGAGCCGCCTCTGTCGGTGCCGATCGACTTAGAGCGTGCCGTTGCGAGTCGAAGCGTTGAACGCGAGCCAGCCGGGAAGTACCGGGAGCCAATAGCCGATGATCCGTGACATGAGTACGGCAGCCACTGCGGGCGCCGCGGCCACGCCGACCTGACCCAGCCCGGCGACGAGCGCGGCTTCGAGGGCGCCGAGGCCGCCGGGGGTCGGCGCCGCTGCGGCGAGGGCGGATCCGGCGAGGAACACGGCGACGACGGTGAGGATCGGCAAGTGCACACCGACGGATTCGAGGCACGCCACGAACACGAACGCCTGTGCCGTCGTCACGCCCAGTGATCCTCCGAACAGCATCAGAGCCCTTCGCGGCTGTCCGAGCACCTTCCGGACGTCGCGAGCGTGAGGTCGGACGCGCTCCATGATCGACTTGAGCCCGTGTCGCCAGTACCAAAGACCGGCGAGCGAGAGAGCGACGATGATCACGGCAACGATCGGCCAGTAGTCCGAGAGATCGGGCGCGCTCGGGAGATGGACGCTGGCGTGCACCCCGGCGATCGGAATCACCGTCACGAGAAGCAAGACATGGACGATGCCGCCAGCCGCGGCATTGACACCGATCGATGTCGCCGCGCGCGCTCGCCGGATTCCCGACCGTTCGAGATAGCGGATGTTCGTAGCCATGGCGCCGATGCCGGCCGGAGCTATGCGGTTCGTGAACGCCGCCGCGAACTGGACGACGGTCGTGCGCCCCAGCGCGAGGGCTTCGGGCGCTGCGCCCATCAGTGACACCGCCGCCATGACGTACCCGGCACAAGTGATGAGCACAGCGCTCGCGAGCCAGGCAGGATTCGCGCTGCGTGCCGCGTCGAGAGCGATGCGGAAGTTCCCGATCTGCGCGAGCAGCACTACGAGCGCGATCGCACCGAGCGCAAGAGGTGCGAGGTTTCGTCCCACCACCCACAGCGGCCGTTCGGTGGGTGTGGTCGGGAGCGATCCGAGCTCGGCGACCGCGGCGCGGAGCTCATCCACCGTGCAGTCCGAGGCCCGCAGCGCGGCCCTCGTGGCGCTCGAAAGGGCGAGGGGCTGGAGCACCGGCAACGCGTCGAGCAGCATCTCAGGTCCGAGTGTCTCCTCGGCGCAACGGACCGCCACCGTGGTGCCGACGGTCGCCGCGCTCGACCCGAGGAACTCCGCGACATCGTGTCGGAACTCGCCAGATGAGGCTCGGAACCGAGAATGCGACAACCGCACGACGACGACACCGTCGTCGGCGACGACGAAGCTCCCCATGTCAGCCGCTCCGTGGGCGATGCCGGCGCGATGCAGTCGCTGCAACATGGACCAGGCCTCGCGGAGGACAGCCTCGTCGTCTGGGGTGATGCAGGTCAGGTCGTGACCAGCGACCCACTCCCGCACGAGCACGCTCTCGCTGTCCGAGACCCGATCGGTCCACAAGACGTCGGGTGCGGCCACACCATGACGGGCTGCGAGGACCAGAGCCAGAGCTTCGTGTTCGACAGCACGGTCAGTGTCGCGGACTTCTTCGGACTCGATCGGGTCGCGGAACGCGACCAATCGCCAAGTCCGATACAGCCAGTCGGCGTCGCCACGGTCACGGTCTGCCACCCGCACGTGCAGGACGGAACCGTCGGCTGTCTCGACGCGAAAGGAACTGCTCTTCCGCCCGATCGCCTCGATCGCGCGGATGCTCGAGACCTTCCTCACCGAGTCGGGCGGCGAGGACGTTCGGGTCGGGGAAACCGCGCGGCGCGCCGAACACGAGGTGGATCGTTGACCCGACCACCCAGCCAACGGCGAAGCCGCCGATGACGTCAGCCGGAAAGTGCGCCCCGACATAGACGCGAGCGACGGCGATCAGCGCCACGAGGAGCCACGTCGTCCGGCGGGCGGAGCGGCTGATGTACGGACTGGCGACGGTCGCCATCGCCGCCGCGACCGCGACGTGTGTCGCCGGGAACGACAGCCCCGGGGTCACGGCACCGTGGAGGACAACACCCGAGACCCGTTCGTCAGGTGGGCGCTGCGCGATGAACGCGTCGAGACCCTTCGCGACGAGCCACGCCGAGAATCCACCCAACAAGACCAGCTGCCCCAGGCGAGGCCGCCGACCGAGCATACAAACCACCGCGACGACCGGCACCGCCGCGAGCGCGCCCAACTGCATGATCCCGACGAGCGGCGCGCCCGCCGGATCAGGCAGTTGATTGATCAACCGGAAGAGGTTCAGCTCCGCGCGGCTCGGATCCGTCGACCCCGCGGCGATCGCCGCCCAGACAAGGAGCACAAGACCGAGCGCGAGACGCAACACGTCGCTTGGGTGACGGCGTGTCGTCGTGCGAACCGGCCCAGTCGATCGGGTGGCGGACACGACCTCAGACGACCTGGCGATCACG
This sequence comes from uncultured Actinomycetes bacterium, assembly GCA_963725775.1. Lineage (GTDB taxonomy): Bacteria > Actinomycetota > Acidimicrobiia > IMCC26256 > DASPTH01 > DASUAS01. The sequence continues at coordinate 1,478,437 of CAVRZT010000001.1, read as the reverse complement.
TCGTCATCGACCCTGCGCGACGGCAACCACGACAAGACCCGACCGCGAACATCCAGAGCCAGGCGGACACCGCCCAGAGCACTACGCCAACCCTCACAACCACGACCGCCTCAAGCACGTAGCCCCCACGCGCCCATGTCGCGCAGATGCGGGTGCGTTCAATGCCCAATCAACCTTTCGGGGAGCCACACCCCGACTCTGCACGGCCAATGCCGACGGAGCGAGAGGCGAAAGTCAACTCCTCGCGTCGCAGCACTCCGACGCCCCGACCCCACCTCGCCTTTCGCACCTGACAGGCAGTAAACCAGGCAAACAAGACGAGCGTCACCCGGTCCGCGACGCGCACAGAACGACGGCCGGCGACGGCCCCGCCGGCGAACGCCGAACCGGCGAGATGCGCTTGCCGCCGGTTGGCGCGGCTTCGGCCTACGGCTGGGTCGGGCAGCCTGGGTTGGAGGATCGCGCGCCGTCGCGTGGGCGCGTGCCGCTCGCGTCCTGTTTCGTTCCCACGATGCACCGCGCCACGCCCGGAACCCGGACCTTGCCGTCCTTCTCGAACGCGCTCACCTTCGCGATGGCGTTTGCCCGAATCCGCTCCCGTGCCGGTTCGTCGACCTGCTGAAGCGCCGCAACTGCGAGCGAGACGTGCTCGCTGATCATCTCCCAATATTGCGCGGGCGATCGCGTCACGAGTTCGACGTCGACGTCCCACTCGGCAACGTCGCGCAGCCCCGCGCCCTCGTACAGGGCACTGACATATCCCGGGGCAGCGCACCGGAACATATTCGGCCCGTCCGGGTCGGGTGGCGCCACCACCGCCTCGGTCGCGATCGCCTGCATGGCGATCGTCGTCCACGGGTTTTCCTCGGGCTTGACCCATACCGACGAGCACAGACGTCCGCCCGGCTTGAGCACGCGCGCGAACTCGGCCGTCGCCTTGGCCACGTCGGGGAAGAACATGTACCCAAAACGCACCGAGACGCTATCGAAGGTGGCGTCGTTGAACGGCAGATCATCGGCGCTGCACACCTGCGTCTCGATATTGGCGACCCCTTGCTCCCTGGCTCGTCGCGCGGCGATGTCCAGCATCTCCGCGACGAGGTCGGTCAGCACGACGCGTCCCTTCGGCGACAGTCTCGCGATGCTCAGACCCGGCTCACCCGTGCCCGCGGCAATGTCGAGATGCTGCTGATCTTCAGCGATGTCGAGACGCTCGATCATCGCTGCGCTGACCGAGCCCAGCTGCTCCATGATGACCGAGTCCCACTTCTCCCAGCCCGCAGAGAGCCCGGCCCACGTCACTCGCTGAACGTCTCGGATCTCATCGGCGCTCGGCATCGGCCCTCCGGCTCTCGATACATCCACCGAACACGAAAGAACTCCTTGGCGGGAGTGCATAGTGCCCTGATAGGAGTGCGTGACGCCACCGTCGACGACGCCCAGAACAGTGCCACGCGAGACCGCCGACTCCACGTGCGCGTGAGGTGCCGATCGGCGCTCCCCGCGACCGCGTTCCGGCGTACGTTCGGGACGCACGTTCTCGCTGGCGTGCGTGTCAATCCCGAAGTCGCAGAACGTCTTTCCGTTCCAGTTCTACCTATGGCGAACTCGGTGAGCCCCCCGTTGGTGGGTGCTCATTGCGGTCCTGTTGGTCTCGGAGTCTGCGGAGCTCGGGTGCAGCCATGTGTCGGGCGATGAGCCCGCCCGCCACTGCACCGAGCAGGGCCGCCACCATCAGGCCGATCCAAAGCGGTGCCGTCACCTGGGGGACGAAGAACCGGATCTTCGTTTCCCTCGTGTTCTCGACAACGAAGACGAAGACCAGTATGCCGAGGACGACGCCGAGGACCAGACGCGGGTTCAGGCGCGTTTGCGGGTCGGGCTTCATCATGTAGCGAGTGTGTCACTTCCGGCCCGGTTACGGGGAGCGGACCGTCCCAACCCTGGTGGTCCGTGCTGAGGCAGAGCACGGTGGCCTTGTCGGGGAACTGGTGACCAGCTTGGAGTCGATCTCGTTGCACTGCTCCGGTGGGGCCGTTGGGCCCTAGCGATTCGATCTCCTCGCCGGAGACAATGGCGGGAGAGGTCTCAAATCGGTCAGCATCGGACCGCCGGGCGCGGACGAAGTGTCAGCCCGTCGACATCGGCGTCGGCACTCTCGTGGTGATCCTGATCATCGTGTTGATCATCTACTTCATCCGGCGCAGCCAGGAGAGAACATGGGCTCAAAATCTGACGATCTCAAAGGCCGAGCGAAGGAAGCAGTCGGCGATCTCACGGACAACGACGACTTGAAACGGGAAGGTCAGGCGGACCGCGCGAGCGGCAAGGCGAAAGACGTCATCGACAATCTCGGCGAGAAGGCCAAAGCCGTTGTCGATGACATCAAGGACAAGGTTCAGGGCTCAGACAACGACTAGAGGCCCGTGCGCGCCCGAGGGTCCGTACGGCAAGCGTGATTGGGAGGTTGATCGATGCCGGGTCCCTTGCAGGTGATTGCGGTGAGCTTCGGTCCGGGTGCCGACTTCGAGGGTCGGGTCCTCGCTGAAGTCGATCGCCTCCAGGGCCGAGGAGTGCTGCGGCTGCTCGACGTGCTCTTCGTCGCGAAGAGCGAGGACGGCGTGGTCGAGCGGCTCGTCGTGGGTGACGACGAGGACTTTGGCGCACTCCTGGCGAGCATCGTCCCGTTTGACGGCGCTGGCCTCGTGGGCGACGGCTCGTCAGGATTCGATCCGGCTGACGCATGGGCATTGGCAGGGTCCCTGGCGCCGGGGACGGCGCTCGCGTTCTTGCTCGTCGAGCACGGCTGGGCGCAGCCGCTCTTCGACGCGATCGCCGAGAGCGGGGGCGCGTTGGTGGGCGAGGGTTTCCTCACGCCCGAGGTCGGGTTGCTGGTCGGGGCCGAGGTCGCGGCGATGGAGGAGGCAGCTCGGGTGATCGCGGCCGCGCAGGCCGACGAAGCCGACACGATGCTCCTGGCCATGGCCGCAGAAACCCAAGCGGTCGAGGCGATCGCGGCCTCGGAAGCGATCCGCACCGCCGCCGCGGCAGACGCCATCCGAGCGCTGATCACCGCAGGCATCGTGGAGGAAGCAGCCGCCGTCGAGGCCGTCGAGGCCTTGACCGCCGCTGGGATCATCGTCGCGGCAGCCAACGAAGCCGCGACGGAGGCTGTCGCGGAAGCCGCGGCCACGATCAAGGCCGCATCGATCACGATGGCTCAGGCGAGGGTCCTCCGTTACTTGCCCACGCAGTTGAGCTTCGCGGTCATCGCCGACAAGCTGGGGATCTCCCGCGCCGCGGCGAAGGAACGAGCCGAGCGCGCCTACAAGAAGCTCGGGGTACACAGCCGCACCGAAGCCGTCACCCGAGCCCGCGCGCTCGGGATCATCGACTGACCCTCGAATCGATGAAGCTCACCACAATTCTGAACTGGCAGCCCGTGCGGGCCTCGGAGGGTCCGAGCATTCACTGAAGTACGTCGTCGCGCGCACTGGTTGCGTTCACACGCAAGGCTCGTTGCGTTCGCCGTCGTCCTCGATGGCATCGTCATCGACCTCCTCACGCGTTAGCGCAACGTCCCTGCAAACAGTCGCGCGCACCACACAGAACGACTGCGCTCTCGAAGACCCGGCCTGCGCCAGAACCCGGCGATATGCGCTCGCCGACGGTCGTGTCGAGACCTCCACACGACAGCGCTACATCTACACCTGACAACAAATGCAGTTATGCTCCGGGCACACCCGCAGAGTTGCAGGTGAGCGGCGAGCAAGCACAACGCTCAGCCCCAAATAGCTCTCAATCATTCGGTTCCGGGTTCGAGTCCCGGGGGGCGTACCGCCTCTTCTCCCTGAACTTCCTCGCGCCACCGGCCAACTTTTGGCCGCCAGTACGCGTGAGGAGTACGGGATGCCAAAGGAACCAGCAGTCACGACGCTTTCGACGCTGAGTGCCTCTTCGCTCGGCGTGTTCCGAGCGGAGGGCGCCACCGCACGCGGCGTCACACCCAACCAGTTGGCGCGCCTCACCCAGCAGGGCGTCATCGAGCGAGTGTTCCCGCACACCTACCGCATGACCGCGGTCGCGCCGACCGGCGCGCAACGACTGCGGGCCGCGTTGCTCTGGGCTGGCGAGCGCGCCGCCGCAGCTGGCCGGTCCGCTGGAGAGCTCTACAGACTCGAGGGGGTGCGCGCCTCGTCACCGGAGGTCGTACTGCCGCACAAGGTCCGCGGTCGGATGCAGGGAATGACCGTGTACCACGGCGATCCGGCCGCGCTCATGGTACGGACGCTCCAGGGCCTGCGCGTCACCGGGGTCGAGGCGACGTTGCTGCGATTGGCCTACGTGCTCGACGAGGAACCGTTCGAGATCGCGTGTGAAGACGCTCGACGGCGTCGGCTGACGTCCATGCCTGCGCTTCGCGCCTACCTCGATCGGGTCGGCCGGCGCGGGCGTCGGGGCGTGGCGCCGATGCGTCACCTCCTCGCCGAGCTCGATCCGGTGCACGCGGCACGGTCCACCCTCGAGGTGAAGACGCGCCGGCTCCTCGTCGCGCACGGCATCACCGACTTCGTGCGCGAGCTCCCGCTCGAGTGGAGCGGACGTACCTACCGCTTCGACTTCGCGTTCCCGGAGGCGAGGACGATCCTCGAGACCAACGGCCGCCGGTGGCACGATGATCCCACGGACTTCGAGCGCGATCAGGAGACGTGGAGCGTCCCGGGCCACCACGGGTATCGACTCGTCCTCGCGACCTGGAACAAGGTCACGCGTCAGGCGGAGCAGTTCCTGCGCGAGCTCACGGCGACGAGGACGGGCCAGCAGTAGCGCGGGGTTCCTTCGGGAGGCCGAGCACCTTCTCGCCCACCGTGTTGCGCACGATCTCCTCGGTGCCACCACCGATCCGGGCACCGGGCGTCGAGAGGACGTACTCCGTCCACGCGAACGCGCCCCACTCCCCCGTGTCGGCCTCCAGTCGCGGGCCGAGAACCTCGGTGAGCATCGCGGACCAGCTCGCGTTGTGCCGGCACGAGTGCAGCTTGAGCACCGACATCTCCGGCCCCGGCGTCACGCCCGGTCGCAGCGACGCGCGCCAGCGCTCGATCAGCAGCTGCTTGACCCGACCACCGATGTACAGCTGCGCGAGCCGCTGTCGCTGGTGGGGGTCGGTGCGATCGCCGAACGTGTCGACGACGCCGAGGAGACGCTCGAACTGCCCGATCCCCGCACCACCGGACGGAGCCCGGCGTGGCGATGGTCCGCTCGTTGCCGAGCGTGGTGAGGATCACGCCGAAGCCGGCGTTGAGATCGCCGACCCGGTGGGCGTCGGGCACGCGCACGTCGGTGAGGAACACCTCGTTGAACCCCGCCGTGCCCGTCATCTGGCGCAGCGGGCGCACCTCGACGCCGGGCGCGTGCATGTCGACGAGGAACGTCGTGAGGCCCTGGTGCTTGGGCACGTCGGGATCGGTGCGGCACACCGCGAGCGCGAGGTCGGCGACGTGCGCGCTCGACGTCCACACCTTCTGGCCGTTCACGACCCACTCGTCGCCGTCGCGCACCGCGCGGGTCGCGGCCGCGGCGAGGTCGGAGCCGGCGTTCGGCTCGCTGAAGAGCTGGCACATCACGATGTCGCCGCGGTAGAGCTTCGGCAGGTACGCGGCGCGCACCTCCGGCGCTCGCGTGCGCGAGCAGCGCGGGACCGATGAACCCGATGGCGATCGTGAGCATCGAGAGGTTCGGGCAATCTCGTAGCCCGCCTCGAGCTCGCGGTACGCGGTCGCGTGCTCGAGCGTCAGTCCGCGGCCGCCGTACTCGACGGGACCGTCGATCCAGCCGAGACCGGCGTCGAACCGCGCAGCGCGGCGTAGCGCTTGGCCTCGGCGAGCTGCGCCGACGCCTCGGCCGGGTCGACCTCCTCGAGGATGTTGACCCGGTCGGAGCCCTCACCCCACACGAACTTCTCGTCCGTCGCGCGGCGCAGCGGGCACGTCGCGTCGAGGAACGTGCGCGCTCTCCGCGAGGAGCTCGTCGATCGAGGTCATGGCTCAGTGTCGCGTGCGGCGACGACCAACGTGTGCTCGGCTTCGCCCGAACGTTCGTCGATGCAGTTCGACGTCGACGTCGGCATCGGCGGTGGTGGGAAGTTGCCGCTGTTCGTGTGCTTCGCCGTGTTCGTGGTCACGTTCATCGTCACCCGCATCGTCACCCGGATGATCCGCGCCGGTCGTGGCCCGTTCAAGGACAACGTCTCGGAGAGTGGCCTGCACGTCCACCACGCGGTGCCCGGCATCATCCTGCTCGCGACCGGTGCGTTCATGGCGGTCGCGACCGGGCAAGTACAAGGTCGCGCTGTTCGGCGCCGTCATCCCGTTCATCGCGCTCGTCGGTGCGATCCGTCTCGCCCGCCCGGAATCGCGCTGGGCGAAATCGCTACGGGCCCGAGAAGACGGCACGCGCAACCGCCCGCGCGGCGCACTACGACGCGCGCGACAGTCCGGCCACGCAGTGGCTGAGCGACTTCATCGCCGGCAAGCCGCCGGAGCCCGAGGGAGTCGGGTAGCGCCATCGGAAGCAGGTTTCTAGAGTTTCCTGACTAGTCTTCCGCGATGGCCGAGTGGAGCTTCCTTACCAACCACGCCCGGGTGTTGCTGTGCATCGCCCGCGACCCCGGGGTGCGCCTGCGCGACATCGCCGCCACCCTCGGCATCACCGAGCGCACTGCGTTCGGCGTGGTCGCCGATCTCACCGAGGCCGGCTACGTGCTCAAGGAGCGCGACGGCCGGCGCAATCGCTACGAGGTGCAGCACCACCTCCCACTGGCCGAGCCGACGAGCGAAGAGCGGACCATCGGCGAGGTGCTGGAGCTCCTCGGCGGTCACCAGGTCGGCTGAGGCTTGCCCCGGTCAGCCTTACTCGCAAAATATTTCATGAGACACAGTGCTAGTGTCGGGGGATGGCCCGGCATCGCACCCCTCCCGCGCCCACCCGGGGTTCGGACGCCGGACGGGACGAGCACCACTGCCTCGAAGTCGCGTTCCGCGCCGCCGGTCTCGACATTGCCGACCTCGACACCGCTCGACGCACGCTGCAGGCGCGACTGTCGAGCCACTCCGACGACTTCGCGGCCACCGCCGCGTTGCAGGCACTGAACACGTATACCGCCGGGCTCCGCACCGATGATCCCTCGGGCGCGCCCGCACACGTGCGTGAGACGGGCCTCTCCTTTCTCCAGCGAGTGCGCAGCAAGCGTGCGGTCGCGACGGCATGACCGAACATCGCGAGGCTGCCGAACAGTCACTCCGCGACGCGCAGCACAACCCCGTGCTGTCGGCCGAGCAGTCCTTCACCGCCGCGCAGGTGCACGCGTTGCTGGCGATCGAGCAACGCCTCGGCGAGCTCCTGGCCGCGCTACGTCCGAGTGTGCTCGCGGACACCTCGTGAGCGACGGCCGCGAGCTCGTGCACTACCTCAGCCCGTTCGCGTCGCCGACCTGGTTGCCCCGCTGGCAGGCCCGCTCCTACCTCGAGCAGGACGGCCGGCGCTGGTCGAAGCTCGTCGAGCTGGGCATGGTCTCGGCGCGGCAACGCACCGCGGGACCGCCCCGCATCGAGAGCGACTGAGCGAACCGAACCCACATGAAGCTGCTCATCGTGGGCCCACCCGGATCCGGGAAGGGGACCCAGTCACTCAGGTTGTCACGCGCCCTCGGCATCCCCCACATCTCGACCGGCGCGTCGCTCCGACACGCCATCCAGCTCGGTACGCCGCTCGGCGACGCCGCCTGCGAGTGCGTCGCTGCCGGGCACCTGGTCCCCGACGAGCTGGTCACCGAACTGGTCCGGGAACGGCTCGGGCAACCCCGCGCGCGAGCGGGGATTCCTGCTCGACGGCTTCCCGCGCAACCAAGCCCAACTCGATGCGCTGCTCGGTTGGCTCCACCCGGGAACCCTCGACGCGGCGATCGAACTCGCGGTGCCGCACGATGTCGTCGTCCGACGGCTCGTCGCGCGCGCACGGACCGACGACACCGAGGCGGGGATACGCGAGCGACTCCGCGCCTTCGAGCACGAGACCTCGCCCATGCTCCGCGATCTCGACGAGCGCGGGCTGCTCATCTCCGTCGACGCCGACCGCCCCGTCCAGGAGGTCACGCACGACATCCTCGGCGCGCTCGCGGTGTCCGCGAGGAACTAGGTCGACCTCAGAGGGTGTTCGCGGCGCGCGCCATGGCGTCGAGGCCATCGCCGTCGGCGGCTCGCGCGGCATCGCGGACCCGCCGATGCCGTTCCCGGCGAGGCAGGACCTCGTCGTTGTACGCGCGGTTCGCCTCGGCCAGGGCCAGCTCCGCATACCGCACGCTCGCGCTCATCTGCTCCTCGTTGTGCACGATGATCTCGATCATCGTTCCGGACATCATCGGTCGGCGCGCCGGGAAGACGAGCGGCAGCTCGGACGGGTGGTCGAACAGCTTCACCCATTCCGCGTCCGGCGGCGCCGCGTTCAAGCGGATCGTCACCGAGTAGCCGTCCGGACGGCGTTCGACCTCGATGTCGCCGACTCGCTCGACGCCGGCTCGTTCGTCGACTCTCGGTTCGCTGGTCTCGGGCACGTCCCCAACACTAGCAAGCCAGTTCCAGAATGTTCATTCCGTTGACCATCGAGGCCGCCAGGAGCGGGCCGTAGCATCTCGCCGTGAGCGAGCTCCTCCCCGTGTACCTCGCCGGGCCCGACGTCTTCCTCCCCGACTCGGCCGCGATCGGTCGTCGCAAACAGGAGATCTGCGCGGCCCACGGCCTCGAGGGCCACTACCCCGGCGACGGCGCCGACGTCGGCGGGCTCCCGCCGGTCGAGCAGGCACTCGCCCTGTTCGACGGGTGCGTCGAGATGATGGACCGCTGCGTTGCGGGGCTCGCCAACCTCACCCCGTTCCGGGGACCGAGCGCCGACGTCGGCACCGCGTTCGAGATGGGGTACCTCTTCGGGCGGGGCTTCCCGGTGTTCGGCTACACGTCGCACGAGGGCGACTACGCCTCCCGCGTCGTCGACGAGGAGCTCATGGTCGAGCTGTTCGGCCTCGCCGACAACCTCATGCTGGAGGGCCCGATGCTGCGGCGGGCGCACGCGATCGTGCGGCTGGCCGAAGCGGGTCCGTCGGCCACCGCCGCCCTGGGCGCCTTCGAGATCACGGTGCGGATCGCGGCGGCCGAGCTCCGGGGAGCGGCCTGAACCCGTAAGGTGCGCGAATGCGGCGATACGCGCTCGCGGCACTCGCCACGGTGGTCGTCATCGCGGTCGCGCTCGTCCTGAGCTCGGACGACGACGACGCCACCGACAGCAGCAACGGCGCCGACCGTGCCGCCGTGACCAGCACGTCCACCGTCGCGGCCGCGACGACGCCCGCGCCCGTCACCACCGTCGCACCACGCGGCGCACGCGGGAACGGGAAGGCGGTGACCTTCGCGTTCGCCGGTGACGTCAACTTCCCGGAGGTGTGGGACACCGAGGACGGTCCTCCCCCGAACGCGCCACCGCTCGCGCAACAGGTGCGCGACGATCCCCGGCACGTGCTCGATCCGGTGACGCCCGTGCTTTCGCACGCCGACCTGGCGATGGTCAACCTCGAGACCGCGATCACCGATCGCGGCGAACCCGTCGCCGGGAAGAACTACCACTTCCGTTCGCCGGCGGCGTCGTTCACCGCGCTGAAGGCGGCCGGCGTCGACGTCGTCAACATGGCGAACAACCATGCGCTCGACTACGGACCGGTCGGGCTCGCAGGACACGTTCGCGGCGATCGCCGACTCGGGCATGCCGGTCACCGGGATCGGTCACGACGCGGCCGAGGCGTACCGGCCGTTCCGCACCACGATCAAGGGGCAGCGCATCGCCATCCTCAGCGCGACCGACTGGCTCGAGCCCGGGCTCGTCGCCGCGTGGTCGGCGACTGACGCGCAGCCAGGCCTCGCGTTCTCGATCGACCGCACCCGCCTGCTCCAGGAGGTCGCGGCGGTGCGTCCCGACGTCGACACGCTCGTGGTGTTCCTGCACTGGGGCACCGAGGAGACGTGGTGCGCGTCGGGCGAGCAGCAGGATCTCGCCGCCGCGCTGCTCGGCGCGGGTGCCGACATCGTCGTCGGCAGCCACGCGCACCGGGTGTTCAGCGCCGGGCAAGGTCGGACCGGCGCTCGTCGGCTACGGACTCGGGAACTTCGTGTACTGGCGCGAAGACGGCGAATCGGGCCGCAGCGGCATCCTGCTCGTGACCACCACCGGACGCGAGGTCGACGACTACTCGTGGGTTCCGGCGCGCATCACCAACGGCGTGGCGGTGCCGCAGACCGGTGACGCGGCCGCCGCCGACGTCGCCGAGTGGAACAACCGGCGGAGCTGCAGCGGCATCTCACCCTGACCGATGAGTTCCGGCGAGGCCGCGGGTCCAACTTCCATGACCGTGGCCCAGGACTACCCTGCACGCATGACCGAGGTGGCGGACACCGCGCTCGACGCGACCCTCGAGCAGTACCGCCGGGAGCTCACCGCGCACTGCTACCGCATGCTCGGCTCGTCGTTCGAGGCCGAGGACGCCGTCCAGGAGACGATGCTGCGCGCGTGGCGAGGGTACGACGGCTTCGAGGGCCGCGCCGCACTCCGTTCGTGGCTGTACCGCATCGCCACCAACGTGTGCCTCGACATGCTCAACGGCCGCAACCGGCGGGCCCGCCCGATGGACCTCGCGGGGCCGTCGACCGCCGACACCGCCGTCGGCGCCACGCTCCCGGAGTCGGAGTGGGTGCTCCCGGTGCCCGACGGGCGCGTACTCGCCGGCGATGGCGACCCGGCCGACCTGGCCGAGGCCCGTGAGACCATCCGCCTGGCCTTCATCGCCGCACTGCAGCACCTCCCGCCGCGTCAGCGTGCGGTGCTGCTGCTGCGCGACGTCGTGCGGTGGAAGGCCACGGAGGTCGCCGAGCTGCTCGGCACCACCGACGCGTCGGTCAACAGCGCCCTCCAGCGTGCGCGCTCCACCATCGCCGCCAGCAACATCACCGACACCGATCCCGTCCTCCCGATGGACGAAGAGCAACAGGAGTTGCTGTCGCGCTACGTCGACGCGTTCGAGCGCTACGACATGGACTCGCTCACCGCGCTCATCCACGAGGACGCCACCCAGTCGATGCCGCCGTACGAGCTCTGGCTGCGCGGCCGCGACGAGATCCTCGCCTTCTGGCAGACCCAGGGCGCGGCGTGTGCGGGCTCGCGGCTCGTGCCCACCGTCGCCAACGGCAGGCCGGCGTTCGGCCAGTACCGCCGCAGTACGACCGGGAGCGGTCACGACCCGTGGGCGCTGCAGATCGCTCGACATCGTCGACGGGCGAGCTGGTCGAGCTCAGCTTCTTCCTCGACACCGAGCTCCTCTTCCCGCTGTTCGGGCTCCCGGCCCATCTGGAGCCCTAGCCCGGCTGGTTTAGGATCGGGCCCTTCAGGGGGCTTCTGATGCCAGCGGCGATCGAACGTGACACCAACCCGAGCGACGGGAACGGCAACGGCGATGGGCCGCGCCGCTCGTCGCTGGTGCAGGAACGCTCGCGTCGCACCCGCCAGGACCTGGTCAACGCGGCCGTGAAGCTCTGGACCGAGCGCGGCTTCGAGAACGGCGTCGAGACCACGACCGTCGAGGAGATCGCCCGCGCCGCCGGCGTCACCAAGGGCACGTTCTACTTCCACTTCGCCCACAAGGAAGACGTGCTGCTCGAGATGAGCATCACCACCAACGACGCGGTGGCGGCCATCGCCAGGCGTCCGTGGCCCAGGGCGACACGCTCGACCAAACGGTGCAGAAGGCGTTCGCCGAGATGGCGCGGCGGACCGAACGACTGCCCCGCGCCGCCATCGCCCGCACCCTCGGGGAGTTCTACAAGCACCCGACCCGCATCGGCGAGCACAACCTGACCCGTCAGCTCTTCCCCGACCTGATCACGGCCGCTCAGGACCGGGGCGAGCTGCCGGTCGACGCCGATCCCTTCGACGTCGCCGACATGCTCAACGCGTTGATGATCACCGCGGTGGAGGGCTGGGTCCACGGCGCGTACCCGAAGCTGGCCCCCGAGCTCGCGTACCGCGTGCGCGTGCTGCTCGCCGGGGTCCGGGCCGAACACGCCTCCTGACGTGCCGCGGCTCCCGCTCGACCCGCGTCACGGCACCCACGACCCGACCAACGCCACGCCCCGCGCCGCCCGGGCTCCGTGCGCCGCACGACCAGCGTCGACATGCTGCGACCGAACGGCATCGAGGGCGAGCTCGTCCTGGTCGGTGTCGGGCGCGACCTGCGCACCGCGCCCGACGGCACGCCGTCGGAGCTCGACACCGGCGGGTTCGAGGCGACCGTCGACTACGGCGACGCACAGCGCGTCCGCGACATCACCAGCACGCCCGCGATCGACGGACTCGACCAGCTCGTGGGACGGTCCGCGTCGACCGGCTTCCGCGCCGCGGTGAACGACGTCGTCGCCGGCCGGGACCTCGTCGGCCGGCCGGTGTACCAGCTGCTCGACGACCTCCCGGTGGCCGTCCTCATCTCCGGCTTCTCCCCGCAGCATGCGATGGCCGCGCAGGGCACCTGGGCCGACGTCGCGTCGCGGACGCTGCAGCGACGCAAGCCCGCAGGACTCGACCTCATCCAGCAGGCCGACCTCTGTGCCGGCTGGCGCGCCGACGGCACCATCATCCAGGGTCTCGCCGACGGCCTTCCCCCGGTGGTCACCGGGCCGGAAGCGCCGTCGCTCACCTCGGCCGACGATCCGTGGGCCTGGCACGAGATGCCGGGCGAGCTCCCGGCGCACGGCATGCGGCGCCGGCGCCGCATCGACGTCGTGCCCGGAGCCGACGGCGCGCCGATGCTCGTCGACGCGATGTTCCGCGACAGCCACGTCGACGACGAGGGCACCGAGACGATCGTGCACGAGTACACCGTCGTCGTGCACGTCGACCCGCGCGACTTCCACGTGACGAGCGCGCAGGCGACCCCGCAGGTGCTGCCGTGGTTCGAGTGCCCGGAGGCCGCCGCGAGCGCGACGCGCCTCGCGGGCGGCACCCTCGAGGGACTCCGGGCCCGCGTACGCGCCGAGTTCCTGGGCGCCACCACGTGCACGCATCTGAACGACGCCCTCCGCGCGCTGGAAGACGTCCCGGTGCTCGCGCGGTCGTTGTGAACGCGCCGTCCGTCTCGACGCCCGCACGGGTGCCCGGATCGACGCGCCGCACGACGAGCATCGACATGATCGTGACCGACGGACAGGTGCTGATCGGACGCGCGCGCGACCTGGTGACGCCACGTCGCGGTGACGCGGTGGTCGTCGACGAGGGGTCGTTCACCGCGCGCATCGGCGACTACCGGAGCGGTCAGCCCATCGAGGAACTGACCGCTTCGCCGGCGATCGACGGACTCGACGCGCTGATCGGCCGCAGTGCAGCGCGCGGCTACCGACGCGAGCTGCAGCGGATCGCCGACGAGCAGGGACTCGTCGGGCGCGCGCTCTACCAGCTCCTCGACGACGTACCGGGCGCGTCGTTGGTCGCGGGCTACTCGCCCGAGCTCAACCGCCGCGACGCCGACCGCGCCGCCGCCCCCGCGAGGTCGCGACCGTCGACGACGACGGGCCGCCCGACCACCTCCTGGCCCTGACCGGGGTGTGCGCAGGCTGGCAGCGGGGCGGCGCGATCGTCACCAACGTGCTCGCGGTGGGGCACGTCCCGATCGCACTCGGGCCCGAGGCACCTTCGTTGGCCCGACCCGACGACCCACAGGCCTGGCACGAGCTCCCCGACCCGATCCCGCCGCACGGGATGCGCCGTCGCCGCCGGATCGACGTGATCCCCCCGGACGACGCCCGCGAGGGGCTCCTCCACGTCGACGCCATGTTCCGCGACAGCTACGTCACCGCGGGGGGCATCGAGACCATCGTGCACGAGTACACGTTCACCGCCGACGTCGACCCCCGGACCCACGTGGTCCTGGCGTCCGATGCCGTCGCCCGGGCGCTCCCGTTCGAACAGTGCCCGGAAGCGGCGGCGAGCGCCGGTCGTCTCACCGGCGACGGCCTCGACAACCTGCGCACCCGGATCCGGGCCGAGTTCGTCGGGGCGACGACCTGCACCCATCTCAATGACATGATGCGGGCGCTGGCCGACGTCGGCCCGCTCGCCGCCCGCATTGGCGTGGTCGGCGCCGATGCGTCATAATAGTACTCAGCCTAACTTTGGCCCACGCACCCAACGCGCCCAGGAGGCAACCCCGTGCCGTCACGCATCCTCGACTATCCGATCTTCGACGCCGACAACCACATGTACGAGACCCCCGACGCGCTCACCAAGTTCCTCGAGGACCCGTACAAGGAAGTCATCAAGTACATCGACATCTCGGGTCGCACGAAGATCACGGTGAAGGGCCAGATCAGCGAGTACATCCCCAACCCGACGTTCAACGTCGTGGCCGCGCCCGGCGCGCAGGAGGAGTACTTCAAGAACGGGAACCCCGAAGGCAAGTCACGTCGCGAGATCCTCGGCAAGGCCATCCGTTCGCCCGAGGCGTTCTTCGCCCCCGAGCCGCGCATCAAGCTCATGGACGAGCTCGGTATCGACCGCGCCATGATGTGGCCGACGCTCGCCAGTCTGGTCGAGGAGCGCCTGCGCGACGACCCGTTCGCCACTGCTGCGGTGATCAAGGCACTCAACCGCTGGATGTACGAGCAGTGGTCGTTCAACTACGAGGACCGCATCTTCGCCACGCCGGTCGTGAACCTGGCGATCCTCGACAACGCGCTCGAGGAGATCGACTGGATCATCGAGCACGGAGCACGCGTGGTCCTCATCCGGCCAGCGCCCGTGACCACGCTGTACGCGACGCGCTCGATGGCGCTGCCCGAGTTCGACCCGTTCTGGGAGCGCGTCGTCGAGGCCGATCTCGTCGTCGGCATGCACGCGTCCGACAGCGGCTACCAGCGCTACATCAACGAGTGGGAAGGCGTGCCGGGCGGCGAGATGCTGCCGTTCAAGGACGGCTCCGGATTCGCCGCGCTGAGCACGATCGGCCACCGGGCGATCGAGGACACCATCGCCGCGGTCATCGGCCACGGACTGCCCACGCGGTTCCCGACCATCAAGATCCTTCCCGTCGAGAACGGCAGCCACTGGGTGCGCCCGTCGATCGAGCACTTCAACCAGGCGTACGAGCTCCAGCCCCAGCTCTTCGAGGAGCACCCGGTCGACGTGCTGAAGCGCAACATCTGGATCCACCCGTTCCACGAGGAGGACCCGAAGGGGCTCATCGACCTCGTCGGGGTCGACCACGTGTGCTTCGGTTCCGACTACCCGCACGCCGAGGGCATGTCCGACCCGATCACCTACGTCGACGACCTCGAGGGTCTCGCCGAGGAGGACAAGGCCAAGATCATGGGCGGCAACCTCGCCGGCCTCATGAACGTCGGCGTCCCCGCGTAGTACCGATCACTCCGTTCGCATTTCGGGGCCCCCGACCCACACCCGCGCCCATGGGGTAGCGTCGGTCGAAAGTGAAACGGGGGTTTTCATGAACGGTCCGCTGACCGGTCTGCGCGTCGTCGACGTGTCGAACACGATGACGAGTGCGCACATCAGCGGCTTCCTGGCCGACTTCGGTGCCGACGTCGTCGGCATCGAGCCGCCCGGCGGGAGCCCGCTCCGCAGCCAGCCCGCGTTCCCGTTCTGGGCCCGGGGCAAGCAGAGCATCGTGCTCGACTACCACGACGCCGACGACCTGCTCGTCGCGCAACGCCTGGCGCGCGGGGCCGACGTCGTGGTCGAGACCTTCCGCCCCGGTGTCGTCGAGCGTCTCGGCCTCGGCTACGACGACCTCGCCCCCGACAACCCCCGCCTCGTGTACGCGTCCGTCACCGCGTTCGGTCGGACGGGTCCGCTCGCGAGCGTGAAGGGCTACGAGGGCCTGGTGATGGCCCGCCTCGGGGGGCACGACTCGATGGGCGTGATCATCGACCGCCCCGGTCCCGCGTTCTGCGCCGCGCCGTACACCGCGTTCAGCGGTGCGCAGACCGCGCTGCACGGCATCCTCGCCGCGCTCCTGGAACGCGAGCGCAGTGGCCGGGGTCAACGCATCGACACGACCCTCGTGCAGGGTTTCGCGGCCCACGACACCTGGAACGCGCTGATCGCGCACATCGCCACCCAGTACCCCGAAGCGTTCTCGCAGGTGGCACTGGCCGACGACGGGGCGTCGGTCCCGAACAACCCGCTGTTCTTCCGCCTCCTCGTCGCGCTGTCGGCCGACGGTCGATGGCTGCAGTTCTCGCAGACCACGCCGCGCCTCTTCGCCGCGTTCATGAGCGCCGTCGGCCTCGACTGGATGTTCGACGACCCGAAGTGGTCGAGTGTCCCCGACTTCGACGACGTCGACCAGCGCGTCGAGTACTACGAGCTCCTGCTCGCCGCGGTGCGCGCCAAGACCGCGGCGGAATGGCAGGAGGTCTTCGACCGCGAGCCCGATGTGTGGGCCGAGATCTTCCGCCACGGCAGCGAGCTGCTCGACCACCCGCAGATGCAACACGACCGGTCCGTCGTCACCGTCGACGATCCCGCGCTCGGTGCGGTCCGCCAGCCGGGGCCGATGATCCGGCTGTCCGCCACGCCGGGCCAGGTCGACCGCTCGGCACCCGTGCTCGACGCGCAGGGCGCCGCGCTGCGCGCCGACGACAGCACCGCGTCCGCGTCGAGTGCTGCACCCACCACGGACGCCGACGACGCGCCGCCGCTCGCCGGCGTCACGGTCGTCGAGCTGGGCACGTACTACGCCGCGCCCTACGGCGCCACGCTGCTGACCGACCTCGGCGCGCGCGTCATCAAGGTCGAGCAGCTCGACGGCGATCCCATCCGCCACATCATCCCGTTCCCGGAGGTGGGCGCGGTCAAGGTGCTGCAGGGCAAAGAGTGCGTCGCGGTCGACATCCACACCGACGACGGACGGGCAATCGTCCACGAGCTCGTGCGCAACGCCGACGCGGTCCTGGTCTCCTTCCGCGCCGGCGTGGTCGAGCGCCACGGCCTCGACGCCGCGACGCTCCTGGCCGTCAACCCCGACCTCGTGTACCTGAGCGCGCCGGGCTACGGCGTCGACGGTCCGTGCGGTCACCGTCCCGCGTTCGCCCCCACCATCGGTGCCGGCTCGGGCCTCGCCATGCGCAACATCGGCGAGTCGGCGCCCCACGGTCCCGACCTCGACGTCGAGGTGGTGAAGCCGGCCGCGCTGCGCATCGCGCAGGCCGCCATGGGTGTCGGTCACGCCGACGGGTTCTCCGCGCTCGGCGTCGCGAGCGCGCTCCTACTCGGACTGCTGGCGCGCGAGCGCGGCGCACCCGGCCAGGCACTGCAGACGTCGATGTTGCTCACCATGGCCCACGTCCTCGTCGAGGACATGGTCGAGTACGAGGGTGCGCCGACCCGCCTCACCTCCGACCCCGGGCTCCACGGGCTCTCGGCGCGCTACCGCCTCTACGAGACGGGCGACGGCTGGGTGTTCCTCGCCGCGCCCGCGCCGGGCGAGTGGGAGGCGTTGGCCACCGCGCTGGCGCCGTACGCGGACCTTGCGTCCGACCCCCGGTTCGCCGACGAGTCGTCACGCGTCGCCAACGACGCCGCTCTCGCTGAGATCCTCGCCGACGTGTTCCGCAAGCAGTCGGCCGACGATTGGGAGCAGGAGCTCGTCGCGGTCGACGTCGGTTGCCTCGCGGTGCGGGCCGGCCCGCCCGACCGGCAGCTCTTCCCCGAAGGTGGCCTCGGGCGCCAGAACGGCTGGATCACCGATGTCGACCACCCGGTCGTCGGCCGGCACCCCCGGCTGATGCCGTTGGTCGAGTTCTCCCGTTCGTCGACCGTCGTCCTCCCCAGCGCGGTCTGCGGTGCCCACACCGACGCCGTGCTGAGCGAGATCGGGTACGACGCCGATCGCATCACGGCCCTGCGCGACGCGGGCGTGATCCTCTGACCGTGCGGGTCGAGCTCCCGGACCACCCGTTCTTCCCCGGCACGGTCATGACGCGCGAGCCGGCGTTGCTGGACGAGCTCGCCGACGCGTATGCCGTGCGCACCCGTCCGGCACCGTTGGTGATGACGCGCTTCCTGTTCGGCGATGCACCGGTCGAGCTGTTCGACCGGATCTTCGCGTCGAGCGACCCCGGTGTGCTCCCGACCGGCGGGTACCTCTGGGTGTTCCACCTGTCCGGGTACTTCGGCGGCGTGTGGCTGCGCGACGAGCTGGCGCGCTCCGGGCACAACGAGGCCATCGCCGGCTTCAGCGTCACGCCGTCGGAAGACGCGTTCACCGACGAGACCGACCGTGCTGCAACTGCCCTCACCGCAGCGGCGTCGTCGCCGGATCACGTCCTGGCGTTGAGCGCCGCGAGCCTCTTCCACGCCGAGCACGGCCTGGTCGACACGTTCGGCTACAACCAGGGCTACCTGCTGCAGATCGTCGAAGCACCGCCCGAGGGCCTCGACACGCCCGCCGACTTCGTCGTGTGTCCCGCGGCTTCGGCCGACGGTCCGCTCACGTGCACGTACGCGACCAGCCGGCTCGGCGCCCTCGCCGAGGTGGCCGACACGTCGGACGCGCTGGCGCGTGGCGACGGTGAGTACGGCCGACTCGCGACCCGCATCGCGCCGGTGCAGGACGCCGGCGTCGCCCGGGGCCGCACGGTGTGGGACGGCATGCTGAACGTCGCGGGTTTCTCGCAAGAGGCCTACGAGCAGCTGCTCGACATCTCCTCCGCGTTCCTCGAGACGGTCCAGGCCACGGTGCTCACCGCCGCGCGCGCCGTCGCCGAGGGCGACGTACTCGCCGGCCGGCGCGCCGCGGTGGCCGAGGCGTGCCTCGGCGTCTGGCTGACCTCGTATCTTGTGGGCATCACCGACGGGCGCCCCGGCCGGGACCTTCCTCGGTTCCTCGACGATCAGGAGTAACCATGGAAGCCACCACCGACTCGGGCGGGTACGGCCCCGACTTCAGCCTCTTCAGCGCCGACCCAGAGCAGAGTCGTCACCCGCAGGAGATGTACCGCGCCCTGCGCGACGCCGCGCCCGTGCTGTCGCTCGAGGGCATGGGGCACGTGCTCACGACCAAGGAAGCGGCGATGGAGGCGTTCCGCCGCCCGGAGATGTTCTCTTCGGCGGCGACCGTCGACGTACTGCCGATGGGCTCGGTGCGACCGCTCATCCCGCTGCAGATCGACCCGCCCGACCACGTGAAGTACCGCAAGATCCTCGACCCGCTGTTCGCGCCGCGGCACATGGCCGCGCTCGAGGAGCCCGTCGCCGCGCTGGTGAACGACCTGATCGACGGGTTCGTCGACCGCGGCGAGTGCGACTTCGCGGCCGAGTTCTCGGTGCCGCTGCCGTCGCAGGTGTTTCTCACGCTGCTCGGCCTGCCACTCAGCGACCTCACGTTGTTCTTGAAGATGAAGGACGGCATCATCCGTCCCGACCACGTCGTCGGCGAGCCGCGTGACCACCCCGACACCATCGCCTACCAGAACGAGATCGGGGCATCGGTCTACGACTACTTCAACGAGGTGCTCGACCAGCGGGAGGTCGAGCGGCGTGACGACCTCGTGAGCCGCTTCCTCGACGCCGAGGTCGACGGGCACCGCCTCACGCGCGAGGACATCCTCGACATCTGCTTCCTCTTCTTCATCGCCGGCCTCGACACCGTGAGCGCCTCGCTCGACTGCTTCTTCGGCTACCTCTGCGAGCACCCCGACCAGCGGGCGCAGCTGGTGGCCGACCCGTCGCTGGTGCCGTCGGCGGTCGAGGAGCTCCTGCGGTGGGAAACACCGGTGGGTGGCATCATGCGCGTCGCCGCCGCCGACACCGAGCTCCTCGGGTGCCCCATCAAGCAGGGCGACATGGTGAGCATCAGCCTCGGTTCGGTCGACACCGACGAGGCCGCGCTCCCCGACGCCTACGAGGTGCGCTTCGACCGCGAGGTCAACCCGCACAACGCGTTCGGCGGCGGCATCCACCGCTGCCTCGGTTCGCACCTCGCCCGTCTGGAGCTCCGGGTCGCGCTGCGCGAGTGGCACACCCGCATCCCCGAGTACTCGGTGAAGCCGGGCCACGAGCTCGTGTACACCCCGGCGATCCGCTCGCTCGACACCTTCCCCATGGTGTTCACCAGGAGCTGAAGGTACGCCCGGTCGTCAGCCGGGCGGTTGTGAGGTCGCGGCGACGATCTGCTCGAGGATCGACTGGTCGGGCAACGTCGGCGCGTCGAGCGTCGGGAGCTCGCGCACCCGGGCGAACGCCTTCTCGATGAACTCGCCTTCGATCACCGGTGTGTGGCAGGCCGCGATCGTGGTGATGTCCAGCTCCTGGACGCGGTCGACGTATCGGCCGTACTTGACGGGATCGAGCATGGTGAGCCACGGGCTCACGGCGCCCATCGCGAACACCCACATGAGCTCCTGCCAGAAGCCCGGGTCGAGGTCGGCGACGCCCGCGTGGGGGTCGGGCAGCGGCGTCGCGAACGTGTCGACCGCCCAGTACACGTTGGTGGTGGGGTCGTAGAGGCCGCGCGTCGTCGGCGAGTCGTAGACGGGCGGGCGCAGCGCGTGCAGGGTGCGGTCACCGACATCGAGGGACTCGTCGTCCATCACCCACCGACAGCGATCGAGTGGGAAGTTGAAGCAGTTGGTATGCCGCTCGACCATCGCCCAGTTGCACACCAGCGTGGCGTTGGGACACGCGGTCATGACCTCGTCGAGGTTGCCGCTGTGGTCGACGTCGTCGTGCGAGAGGAACACCCAGCGCACGTCGTTCGGCTCGACGATCGAGAACGCGTCCTCGAGCCACTGCTTGCGGTTCGCCGGCGTCCCCGTGTCGACGATCACCGGCTCCGCGCCGCGGATCACCATGGAGTTGATGTAGACGAACAGCGGCTGACCGAGCGCCTCTTGCACCTGGTGGATCACGAACGTCTCGGGCGCGACCTCGGTCGGCGGAACGTAGGTTGCCGGTGCGAGCGGAGCGAACGTCACGGTGAATCCTCCTGGGTGATACGGGTCCTGGCGTATTCGGCGTCGTCGAAGCCGGCGCGCAGCGCGAGCTCAAGGAGCTGGTTGGTGCGGTGCTGCGCGACGAGCACGTCCTCGAGCAGCGCGCGGATCTCTTCGAGCTGCACCGGCTGCTGGCTCGACGGTTCCGACGGCTTCGACGACTTCGTCTTCTTCTTCCCCACCGCGGTCAGCCGAGGTACTTGTCGTACAGGTTGCGGACGAAGCGCTGCCACGGGGGCTCCGACGACTCGATCGTGGGATGGCGCTTCGCATCGGCGGCATCGGCCGCGTCGGCGGCCTCCATCTTCCGGCGGAGATCCTCGAGGTTGGCGCGGAGGTCGTCGAGATTCCGCTGCAGCATCTTCGCGACCAGCTCCGCGGCCATCGCCCGTTCGCGCCACACGACCGCGCGCTCACGCCAGTGGTCATGCTCGAGGTCGAGCGCGCGATCGGACGACGGCGCCGTCGGCGAATCGCCATTCTTCTCGGCCCGTTCCCGGGCGGCGAGGTCGAGCTCGAGATTCTCGTCTGGCATCGGACTCCCCGGAACGCCTGATATGCGGTGATCGTACGACCTCGCGCGGCGCGCGCTGAAGATCAGGGCTTCGTCAACAGCATCGACCCGGCAACCGGGCCTCCCCCATTGCCCACGACGGCGACGTCGACCGGCTTCGCGGCCTGACGCCGGCCACCCTCTCCGCGCAGCTGCAGGCAGGCCTCGTGCAGGAACCCGAAGCCGTGGAGCCGTCCGCCCGACAGCTGGCCGCCGTTGGTGTTGAGCGGGAGCTCGCCGTCACGCGCGATCCGGGTGCCACCCTCGATGAACGGTCCGCTCTCGCCGTGCCCGCAGAACCCCAGCGCCTCCAGCCACGACATGGTGAGGAACGAGAAGCCGTCGTAGAGCTCGGCGACGTCGACGTCCGCCGCGGTGAGGTCGGTGCGCGCCCACATCGAGGCCGCCGCGTCGTGCGCGCCCATGGTGGTCATGTCGGCCCACTGGTCCCACGACGGGCGTCCGGCGAACCCGGTGCCGACCGCTTCCACCACCGGCGCGGCGTGGTCGACCGCAGACGCGTGCTCGGCCACCGAGACCACGACCGCGGTCGAGCCGTCGGCGGGGATGTCGCAATCGAACAGGCAGAAGGGCGTCGTGATCATGCGCGCCGCGAAGTAGTCGTCCCTCGTCATCGGCTCGCGGAGGATCGCCTTCGGGTTCTGCTCGGCGTTGCGGCGCGCGTTGAGCGCGATCTCCGCCAGTTGCTCCCGGGTGGTGCCGAACTCGTGGAAGTGCCGCTGCGCGTACAGCGCGAGCCAGTTCGCCGCTGAGTACGCGCGGAACGGAAGCGTCCACTGCACCATGCCCGACGCGCCACCCCCACCGACCGAGATCGGCTTGCGCCCGCCGCTGCCCTGGCCGGTCGCCTCGGTGACGGTCCGGTACACGAGCACGTGACGGGCGAGGCCGGCGCCGACGGCCATGACCGCGTTGATGACCGCCTGGATCTGCGCTGCGCCCTCGGCCGAGCCCGAGTACCAGTTGAGCTCGAGGCGCAGCGCGTCCTGCATCTCGGTGACGCCGGGTCCCGCGAAGTCGAGCCCGCCCGCACCACCGGCGCCGGGGTAGGTGGCCAGGCCGTCGATGTCGGCGAAGGTGAGCCCCGCGTCGACGACGGCTTCGCGCGCCGCCTCGATGGTGAGGTCGACGCCGCTGCGGTTCAGGCGACGGCCGATCGCCGACTGCCCGATCCCCGAGATCACCGACTGCCGTTCGAACGCCGTCATCGCGCCACCGGAGCGAAGAGTGGCAGGTAGACCGGGTCGTGATCGGCGAACACGACCTCCACCGGCATGCCGATGGTCACGCCGGCGGGATCGCAGCCGACGATGTTGGTGGTGAGGCGCACGTCGGGCTGCTCGTCGATGGCGACGAGGCCGATCACGTACGGCTCGGTGGTGCCGTCCCACGCCTGATGGTTCACCGTGTAGCTGTAGACGGTGCCCCGCCCGCTCACCGCCGCGGGCTCGGGATGGTCGGAGCCGCACTTCGGGCAGTACGGCGCCGGCGGGTGGACCAGCTCCTCACACTCGACACAGCGCAGGAAGCGCAGCACGCCGTCCTTCCCCGACGTCCAGAAGAACTCGTTGGTGCCGTCGAGTGCCGGCAACACCCGGAAGTGCGGGTCGTCCATGGTCCTGCTCCTGCCTCACTGGTCGATGGGTTGTGCTCCGAACCGGCGTCACGTTACGTTGCGCCGCGATGACCACGCGCCGCCTGTACCTCCACGAGACCGTCGACATCGTCGGCCAGGGTCAGTACGACTACATGGAGCACCTCTGGAAGGACCCGGTGCTGCGCATGCCCGAGATGTTCGGGCTGCAGGGCTCGTTCTACGTGTGCGCGGCGGGCGGCGGGCGCTGGCCCCAGGTGATCAACATCTGGGACGTCGGCACGCGGGGCTGGAAGGGGTGGGCGGCCAACGTCGACCGCATGAACCTGAAGCGGCGCCAGGCGTTCTACGGCGACTGGTGGGACGAGGCGGCGAAGTGGCGCACCGGCGGGTTCGACCGGCTCTGCGGTGGCGTGCCCGGGAGCCCGAGCACCGAGGAGCTCCAGGCGGCGGGCGTCCAGGGCACGCTGTTCGTGCACGAGATGCTCACGGTGCGGCCCGGCTGCCCAGCTCGACTTCCTCGCCGCGGTCGTCGAGCAGCGGGTGCCGCTCATGCGCGAGTACGGCCACGAGCCCACCGGCCTCTACGAGGTGCTCGCCAACCAGCACGAGGTCGTGATGGTGTGGGCCACCGACATCCCGTCGCAGGTGCGGCTGCGCGAGAACCGCGACGCGGCCCGGGGCCTCAGCGACGAGGGCGAGGCCGACGACCGGATCGTGGCGTGGGAACGCACCGCGTGCCGAGTGCGTGACCGGCGGCGACACCCACATCATGACGCCGCTCCCGCGTACCGTGTACGGGCCTCCCGGCTGGGAGGACGCATCGCTCGACGACTGGCTCGAGGAGTGACATGGAGTTCGAGACCCTCCTGTACCGCGAGGAGAACGGCGTCGCCTACGTCACCCTCAACCGGCCCGAGGTGCAGAACAGCTTCGATTACACGATGATCGACGAGCTCGCACAGGTGTGGGAGTCGCTGCGGGCGAACGACGCCGTGCGCGCCGTGGTGCTCACCGGCGCCGGCGACAAGGCGTTCTGCACCGGCAACGACCGCAACACGATCCCCTTCGACGTGAAGTGGGATCCGTACACCTACGACGACCCGGGAGTCTCGATCGGACCGCGGGTCAACCGCCTGTGGAAGCCGGTGATCGCAGCGGTCAACGGCACCGCGGCGGCGGGCGCGTTCTACCTGCTCGGCCAGGTCGACTTCATCATCGCCGCCGAGCACGCCACGTTCGTCGACCCGCACGTCACCTACGCCATGCCTGCGGTGTACGAGCCGATCGAGGCACTGGCCAAGATGCCCTTCGGTGAGGCGATGCGCATCGCGTTGCTCGGTGCCAACGAGCGCATGTCGGCGCGGCGCGCCTACGAGGTCGGGTTCGTGAGCGAGGTCGTCCCTTTGGAGGAGCTGATGGACGCGGCCACGTGGGCGGCCGAGACCATCGCGGCACAACCTCCCGCCGCGATCATGGCGACGGTGCGCACGCTGTGGGCGGCGCGCGAGATGTTCCCGTCACAGGCCACCGCGATGGGGAACCTGTTCCTGCACCTCGGCACGGACACCGACAAGGAGAACCTGCGCGAGGGCGAGGAGACGTTCGCCAACCGCCCGCGCACCAAGCCGAGGGTGCGTTAGTAGGTCGCCTGGTCCGCGCTCATGTCGGCGATGAGCTGCGACGCGTCGCCGGTCATCATCCCACCGGTCGGAACGATCGTGAGCTCGGGGATGGTGAGACCCGGGTGCGCCAGCAGCATCGCCACGAACTCGGCGATCGTGGCGCCCAGGTCGTCGGCCTCCATGTGGTTCGCGTAGATCACGTTCGACGCCAGCCACTTCGGGAACAGCGCCGCCGCCTTCTCGAGGTCGAAGTCGCGGGCGAACTCGGTGCCCATGGTGTCGCCGACCGCCATGCACACGAACCGGCGGTCGGGTCGCTCCGACCGCCAGGACCGCACGGTCCGGTCGAGGGCCGCCTTGCTGGCCTGGTAGGCCGCGAGCCCGTCGTACCCCCCGGCCGTCGAGATCGACGAGATGAAGATGATCACGCCGTCGTCGCTCAGATGATCGACGGCGGCCTGGGCGACGAGTGCGGGCGCGATCGCGTTGGTCGCAATCACGTCCTGCCAGGTCTGGGCGTCGATCTCCTCGAGCGGTGCCAGCGGCGACATGGCGGTGGAGAACACGAGCGCGTCGAGCCCGCCCATGGCGTCGACGGCTTCGGCGACGAGCTCGCGGCAGCGCCCGGGGTGGGTGACGTCGGCGGAGATCGCGGTGCCGGTCCCTGCGGTGCCGATGACCTCGGCGAGCTTCTCGGCGCTGCGCCCGACCACCGTGATGGACGCCCCGGCCGCGGCCGCGGCGAGCGCGGTGCTGCGACCGATGCCGGCGGATCCGCCGACCACCAGGACGCGCTTGCCTTTCAGATCGATGTCGACGGTCACTGGGCGACCTCGAGCACGAGCGCGGAGCCCATGCCCCCGCCTGCGCACATCGACACGACGCCGAGGGTCTTGCCCTGGCGCCGCAGCTCGTTGACCATGGTGACGACCATGCGCGCGCCGGTCGCCGCGATCGGGTGGCCGAGGCTGCAGCCACTGCCGTTCACGTTCACGATGGCGGGGTCGATGCCGAGGGTGCGGATCGCCGCCACCGGCACCGAGCAGAACGCCTCGTTGATCTCGAACAGGTCGATGTCGTCGATGGTGAGCCCGGCCCGCTCGAGCGCCTTCGGGATGGCCAGCGTCGGTCCCATCCCGGTGCGCGCGGGCTCGATGCCCGACGACGCCCACGACACGATCCGCGCGAGCGGCTGCAGCCCGTGCGTCTCGGCGTAGTCGTCGGCGGTCAGCACGACGGCGGCGGCGGCGTCGTTGATGCCCGACGCGTTGCCCGCAGTGACGGTGGCGCCGTCGATCTCGGGGTGCAGCGGCTTGAGCTCGGCGAGCGTGTCGACCGTTGTACCGCGACGGGGATGCTCGTCGACGCTGAACACGCGTGCGTTGCCCTCGCGGTCGGTGTACTCGACCGCGATGATCTCCTCCTCGAACGCGCCGGAGTCGATCGACGCCAGCGCCTGACGGTGGCTGTACGCCGCCCACTCGTCCACGTCGAGTCGGGTCAGGCCCATCTCGCGGGCGGTGTTCTCACCGACGGTGATCGACATGTCGAACGCGGGTGCGTCGGGGGTGTCGGGGTGGCTGGGCGACATCCACTGCTGCGGCTCGCCGCCGGGCTCGAGCACCTTCCACGACTGGGGCGACGTGCTGGAGCTGTTGGTTCCGCCGGCGACCACCACGTGGTCCATCCCGGCGCGGATGCCGGCGGCGCCGATCTGCACCGCGCTCAGCCCCGCTGCGCAGTGGCGGTTGTCGGCCATGCCGGGCACGTTGGTGAGCCCGAGGCGCACGGCGGTGTGGCGCGCGATCACCCCGCCGCCGTAGAGCGACTCGGCGACCACGATGTCGTCGATGTCGGCGGCGCCGATGCCTGAGCGGGACACGGCCTCCCCCACCGCGATCTCGGCAAGACGGAACGCGTCGACATCGACGAGCGATCCCTTGTACGCCCGCCCGATCGGGGTGCGGGCGGTGGCGACGATGACGGCTTCGGTCACAGTGCTCTCCAGTGATGGTGCACTCCTCGAGTGCGCTCCGGATGACGCGACACTGTAACCCCGAGGCCGATTCAGGACCCCAGGGCGGGAGCCTTCTCCTCGGCGGTGAGGCGGGCGAGCTCGGCGTCGACGTCGGGTCCCGCCTCGACGTGCAGCCGCGGGATCACCCGGTCGAGCCAGCGTGGGAACCACCAGTTCCGGTCACCCAGGAGCTCCATGGTCGCGGGAACGAGGACCATGCGGACGACGGTGGCGTCGATGAGGATCGCGGTGGCGAGGCCCAGCCCGAAGAGCTTGATGGTCGTCGCCTCGCCGAGGACGAAGCTGCCGAAGACCGTCACCATGATGAGCGCCGCCGCGGTGATGACCCGTGCGGTCGAGGCCAGGCCGTCGGCGACCGCGACCGCGTTGTCGCCCGTGCGGTCGTACTCCTCCCGGATGCGCGAGAGCAGGAAGACCTCGTAGTCCATCGAGAGTCCGAACAGGATCGCGAACATCATCATCGGGACGAACGGCGCGATCGGGCCGGTCTTCTCGACCCCCAACAGGCCGCTCAGCCACCCCCACTCGAACACGGCCACGACCACCCCGTACGCCGCGCCGATCGACAGCAGGTTCATGATCACGGCCTTCAGCGGGACGAGCAGGCTCCGGAAGACCGCCATCAACAACAGGAAGCTCAGCACCAGCACCGCGCCGATGAAGATGGGGAGCCGCGACGACAAGCGCTCCGACACGTCGACGCTCGACGCGGTCAGACCGCCGACGTGGACCTTCACGTCGGTACCCTGCAGCGCCTCGGGGATGACCTCCATGCGTAGCGCGGCGACGAGGTCGGTGGTGCGCTGCGACTGGGGCGAGCTGGCCGGGATGACCCGGATGACCGCGGCGTCGCGCGCCGGGTTCAGGGTGGGCGGCGTGACGGCCGCGACATCCGGGGTTCCGCGGAGCCGCTCCGCGAGCGTGTCGAGCGCGGCGGTGTCGGAACCGGCGGGGAACTCCGCCGCCAGGATGAGCGGGCCGTTGAAGCCGGCGCCGAAGCCGTCGGCCACGAGGTCGTAGGCCCGGCGCGTCGTGTCGCTGGTCGGGTTGCCGCCCGAATCGGGGAAGGCGAGCCGCATCGACAGCAGTGGGATGGCGAGCACCACGAGAATCGTGAGGCCGGCGGCGAACGAGGGCCAGGGCCGCCGCTGCACCACCCGACTCCACTTGAACCACAGCTGCTGCTCCCGCGGCTTCGGCTCGCGGTTGCGCCGCACCGAGAACCGGTCGATGGTGCGGCCGGCGAAGCCCAGGATCGCCGGGAGCAGCGTGATCGACGCCAGCATCACGATGCCGACGGTCGCCGACGTGCCGACCGCCATCCCGTTGACGAAGTCGACGCCCATCAGGAACAGGCCCAGCAGCGAGATGACGACCGTGCAACCGGCGAACACGACGGCGCGACCGGCGGTGTCGATGGCGCGCACGACGGCGTGCTCCGGCTCGAGGCCCTCGTCGAGTCCCTGTCGATAGCGGGTGACGATGAAGAGCGCGTAGTCGATGCCGACGCCGATCCCGATCATCGACGCCAGCTGCGTCGCGAAGTCGGGCGTCGCGATGACGTGGCTCAGGAGCTGCACGAGTGCGATGCCGATCCCGACCCCGAACAACGCGATGAGGATCGGGAGTCCCATCGCAAGCAGGGAGCCGAACGCGACCAGCAGGATCACGATCGCGGCGAGGATGCCGATCGCCTCGGCCGGCCCGAGGCCACCGGGCTGTTGGAACATCCGGCCACCGAGCGCGACGTGGAGACCGTCGCCGGCCGCGGCATCGGTGAGGGTGCGGATCCGCTCGATGGTCGCGTCGCGGATCTTGGCCGCCGACCGGTCGAACTGGATGGTCGCGTAGGCCACGTCGCCGCTGCGTGCGATCTGGCGGGCACCTTCCGGCGTGTAGGGGCTGACGATCCCCCTGACCCCGGGAACGACGGCCACCTCGCGGAACAGCTGCTCCAGGCTCGACTGCACGCCGGGATCGTCCACGCCACCCGCGTGCGCGAACACGATCTGGCCTTCGTCGCCCGCCTTGGCGGGGAACCGGGATTGCAGGAGGGCCGCGGCGCGCTGCGACTCGGTGTCGGACAGCGAGAAGCCCTGCGAGAACGTGGACCCGACGTTCGAGCCGATCACGCTCACCCCCACCAACGCCACGATCCACAGGACCAGCACCCGACGACGACGGCGGTAGCACCAGGCGGCGAGTCGCTGCAGCATTCCCCTGTTCCCTCTCCCGATTGCGGGTATCATACCTGTGAGTGAACCAATCATTGGTTTACTCAACCATTGGACGGTACCACAGGAGAGGGCGATGTCCAGTCCGGGGGGCGATCAGGAGCTGGCCCGTGAGGTGCTGCACCACCTGATCGGAGTGGTGGCGACCATGAAGCGGCACGTGACCGCCGTCGCTGCCGAGTTCGACCTCACGACGTCACAGCTCGACGCGATGAAGAACCTCGGCGAGCCGTGCTCGCAACGGGAGCTCGCGCAGTCACTCCATTTCGATGCGTCCAACGTCACCGACATCGTCGACCGCCTCGAGGAACGCGGCCTGGTCTCGCGCACGATCGACCCGTCCGACCGGCGCGTCCGCAGGCTCGTGCTCACCGACGAGGGAGAGTCGGTCCGGCGGAAGTTGTTCGAGCGGGCGCTCGACGAGGCACCGATCCAGTCGTTGACCGCGGCGGAGCTCGCGCAGCTGCGAGACCTGCTCGCCAAGATCGCCGACCCGGTCGACCTCCCGATCTAGGACCAGAGCTCCACGAGCTCGTCGGTGGTGCAGATCTTGGCGACGAGCGAGAGGGTGTTCTTGATGATGACGTCGGTGTACTCGACGGGGTACCCCGTGATCGCATCACGCGGGATCACGACGTTGAACCCGATGTTGACGCAGTCGAGGGTCGCGTTCGGGATGGCGACGTTGGTCGAGACGCCCGCGATCACGACGGTCCGGGCCCCGAGGTTGCGCAACAGGGTCGGGACGTCGGTGCCGTTCACCGGCGACAGACCCCCGATTCGGGTCGAGAACACGTCGCTGTCGGCGGCCTCGATCCCGTCCATGAGCTCGGTGCCCTCGCTTCCCGGCGTCATCGTGCTGGGCCCCTTCGCGGCGCCCTGGAAGAGGGGCGCATTGGTGCTCGCGCCGCGACGATCGGCCCGCGTGGCGGCGATGCAGTGCAGGATCCCACACCCGGCGGCCCGCCCCGTCGCCACGAGACGGCCGACGTTCTCGACCAGGCCCGTGGCCTTCGCCGACTCGGCCAGCGCGGGGAGCAGGCTGAGATCACCGATCACGCCCTTCTGGCATTCCTGGGTGAGCACGACGGTGCTCTCGGGTGCGACGAGATCGGAGAGCTGCATGGATCGATACCGTAGTCAGAGGTCGAGCGCGGGCTGCGGGCTCGGAGGTACGGGCCGGTCGTCGTCGGACGGGTGCTCCACCACCGCGATCACCCGGGCCTGCATGAACCGGGCGGTGCGCACGACCTCGCCGGTGCGGGTCACCTCCGTGACCTCGACCACCCCGCGACCGGTGGTCGTCTCCACCCGTCGCCCGGCGCGGGTGGCGACGATCTCGTAGGTGCGGGTCTCGCCCCCGCCCAATTCCACGACCACCTCGACCCGGTCACCCTTCACGGGCGACATGATCCCCCATCGCCGCCACCGCCGCACGCCGGGTCTTGGCGATGCTGGCGACGATGGCGACGGCCAGGATCGCCACGATGACGCCGAGCGATGCCGCGGTGGGCATGTGCCACCAGTGCGACACCGCCATCTTCACGCCGACGAACACGAGGACCGCGCCCAGGGCGTGCGCCAGGTAGTGGAAGCGCTCCCGCGCGTCGCCGAGCAGGAAGTACATCGCCCGGAGCCCCAGGATCGCGAACGCGTTCGACGAGAACACGATGAAGGGTTCGCGGGACACCGCGAGCACCGCGGGCACGCTGTCGACCGCGAAGATCACGTCGGTCACCTCGACGACCACCAGCGCCGCGAGCAACGGCGTCGCCACCCACTTGCCCTGTTCGCGCAGCAGGAACTTCTGACCCGACAGCTCGGACCGCACCGGCAGGAATCGTCCGAGCAGCTTGACCGCGCGGTCGTGCCCGTGCGTGCCCTCGTCGTCCCGGTGTCGCATCACCTTCACGCCGGACGCGACGAGCACCACTCCGAAGACCATCAAGGCCCACCAGAACTGCTCGATCAACGCCGCGCCGAGGACGATGAACACGGCGCGCATTGCAAGCGCCCCGAAGATCCCCCAGAACAGGACACGGTGCTGGTAACGGGCCGGGATCGCGAACGACGAGAAGATCACCGCCCACACAAACACGTTGTCGATGCTGAGCGACTTCTCGATCACGTAGCCGCTGAGGTATTCGCCGAACGCGGGACCACCCCAGATCAGCAGGATCACCAACGAGAACCCGAGTCCGAACCCGACCCACACGGCCGACTCGACGAGCGCGTGCTTGGCGGTCGGCTCCTCGTTTCCACGATGGAGCAGGAGGTCCACGGTCAGCAGCACCACGATGAGGCCGAGCAGTGCGGCCCAGTGCCAAAGGCCGACGTCGATGCCGAGATCCATGGGGGTCCATCCTTCGGAAGCGCCAGAGGCGACAGGTCCGAAGGTCTCTCCCACTCCCACCTACGTGGAGGCACGGTGCGCCGGGCAATGCCGTGATGACGACGACCGCTGTCGGGATACTCCCCTTCAACGAGCCAGTGTAGGCGAGTGAGACACGTCTCGTTCTCCGTCGTCTCATTGGACCCATGGGTCGAATGCGGTGACGGAAGTGAGCGCGACATGGCTCGACCACGGAAGACCTACCTGTTCCCGTCCGACGCGCGGGTGCTCAGCGTCGGCGCCGAGCTCCACCGGACCGGGCACGACGAGTTCTACGGCCTCCGAATCGCGGAGATCCTCGGTCGGGAGCGGAGCGCGGTCTACAAGTCGCTCCGGCGACTCACGGCCCTCGGTCTGCTCGAAGACCGTTGGGAAGACGGGCGCCACTACTACCGGCTCACGCCGTTCGGGCGGGAATCCGTAGGCCACGCCCGGCGCGGGGCGCGGGTCTTCGGGCGCTCCCGGCCACGTCGGCGTAGGGTCCGATCCGTGGATTTCACGGGTCGCCGCATCGTCACCGGACACGACGCCGACGGCAGGGACGTCGTCGTCTCCGACGGTCCGCCGCCCGGCCTGATCTCGCCCGCGGAGACCACCGGCGGGTTCGGTCTCGCCCACTGGCTGTGGCTCGACGGTGCGGCCGCCACGGTCGACGACGGCGGCGAGGTGCCCGACGGCCCCCGCCGGCTCGAGCCGCCACCCGGTGGCTGTTCCGTGATGCTGATCCGCTTCCCGGGCGGCAGGCCCGCCACTGAAGCGCGCTGGATCCGAGTGGACGGTGACGAAGCCGAACGTCCGGGCATGCACGCCACCGACACCCTCGACTTCATGGTCGTGATCGACGGCCGCATCGTCCTCGGCCTCGACGACGGCGAGCACGAGCTCGGGCCCGGTGATGTCGTCGTCCAACGCGGCAACCTGCACCGTTGGCGCGTGGCCGGCGACGAGCCGTGCACCTACGCGGTGTGCATGGTGCGCCCCGACCCCGCTTGTGCTGGCGGCACCGTCGCGCTAGCGGCGGCGTCGGCCACCGGCCCGGGGCGACCGCGCCGCGTGGTTGCCGCGACCGGACCCGACGGCACGTCGTACGCACTGGCCGACGGGTACCCGCCGTGCGCGCTCTCCCCCGGCGCCGACGACGGCGTCGCGCTGGTCGAGCTCTGGCAGTCGGGCGGCGCGCTCGCCTCCCCCGAGCAGGGCGGCGATCCCGAGGGCGGCTGGGAGCTGGAGCCGCGGGGCGGCGGCGTCGCCTTCCGCTGGGTGCGGCTCCCAGCCGGACACGACCCCGGCGACGCGGGCTGGCACACGACGAACACCATCGACGTCGACATCGTCGTGTCGGGCGAGCTCGAGCTCGCGCTCCCCGACACCGAGCCGGTCGTCGTCGGACCGGGCGAAGCCGTCGTGCAGCGGGGCACCCACCACAAGTGGCAGCCGGTCGGCGACGAACCGGTCGAGTTCGTCTCGCTCATGCTCGCCGTAGGCTGAGCGGATGCTGCTCACCGAAGATCACGACCGCGCGCGGCTGCTGACGTTCGACCGTCCCGACCGCGCCAACGCATTCAACGAAGCGCTCTACCACGCCGCGGCCGACGCGCTGCGCGCCGCCTCCGACGACGACGGGGTGGGCGCGGTCGTGTTCACCGGCGCCGGCAAGGCGTTCTGCGCGGGTACCGATCTCCTCGAGATGGCCGAGACCGTCGACGGCACCGCAGGGTCGCGTGACGGCTTCCCCGCGTTCGTCGACGTCCTGCAGGAGTTCCCGAAGCCCCTGCTCGCCGCGGTCAACGGCTCCGCGGTCGGTCTCGGCTTCACCATGCTGGCGCACTGCGACCTGGTCTTCGTGTCCGACCGCGCGCGCCTCCTCGCGCCCTTCACGACGATGGGCGTGGCGCCCGAAGCCGCCAGCAGCTACCTGTTGCCCCGCCGCATGGGGCGCCAGCAGGCGTCGCTCTCGTTGTTCACGTCGGACTGGATCTCCGCCGAGCAGGCCGTGGCCACCGGGCTCGCGGTGAAGCAGTGCTCGCCCGAG
The DNA here is from genome assembly GCA_963725775.1 of uncultured Actinomycetes bacterium. GTDB lineage: Bacteria > Actinomycetota > Acidimicrobiia > IMCC26256 > DASPTH01 > DASUAS01. Next base: position 1,444,853 of record CAVRZT010000001.1, on the reverse strand, counting down.
ACCCTGGTCGAGGAGACCCTGGAGCTCGCGACCCGCATCGCGGCGAAGTCATTGCCGTCGCTCATGGCCACGAAGCGCCTCCTGCTCGACGCCGAGCGCGAGGGCATCGCCCGGGCGCGCCTGCTCGAGAACGCCGCGTTCGCCGAGCTGCTCGCCCTCCCCGACGCCCGCGACGGTGTGCTCGGCCAGCTGGAGGGTTGACCGCACGCCCGAACGGGCACCACTGCCACATGCGGAAACCGAAGGAACTCGCGTGGCAGGGCGTGGCGCTCGTCTCGGGCACGCTGGCGGCCACGTTGGTGCGCCGGCTCGCCGTCACCACGTGGCGGACGACCAAGCACGAGAACCCACCGGAGAACCCGATCGCACGGGACGTCGGCTGGCGTGACGCCCTCACCTGGGCGGTCGCGGTGGGCGTGGGCGCAGGCGTGGCCCGGGTCGTCGCGCAGCGAGGTGCAGCCGCGGCGTGGGAACGCGCTACCGGTGAGCCTGTTCCTGTTCCTGCTCGAGCAGGTGCTTCATGACCTTGCCGGTCTGGGTGTAGGGCAGGGAGTCACGGAGCTCCACGTAGGTCGGCACCTTGAACGCGGCCAGCGACTGCGCCGCCCACTCGCGCACACCGGCCTCGTCGATCGACGCGCCCTCGTGCACGACGACGACCGCCATGACCTCCTGACCCAGCGTGCGGTGCTCGACCCCGATCACCGCCGCGTCGGCGATGTCGGGGTGCTCGACCAGCCGGTGCTCGATCTCCATCGGGTAGATGTTCTCGCCGCCGCGGATGATGAGGTCGCGCATCCTGCTCTCGAGCCAGAGCACGCCGTCCTCGATGCGCCCGTAGTCGCCGCTGTGGTACCAACGCTCGTCGTCGAGCACCGTGGCGGTGGCGTCGGGATCGTCCCAGTAGCCCTTGAAGACCACCGCGCCGTGCAGGCAGATCTCGCCGACCTCGCCCTCGGCGAGGACGTTGCCGGTCATCGTCGCGGATCTGGACCTCGAGCGTCGGGTACGGCGCCCCCACCGACTCGCGGTGGGTGAAGTAGCGCTCGCCGGACAGCAGCGTGCCCGCGCCCATGCTCTCGCTCATGCCGTAGCCGTTCGACAGGTTCGCGGTCGGGAATCTTCTCGTTGAGCACCCGCATCAGCTCAGGCGGGAACGGCGCGCCGCCCGACGACACCATCGTCAGCGACGAGAGGTCGTACGACTCGAAGTCGGGGTGCTCGAGCATGCGCCAGAACTGCGTCGGCACCCCCGACCACGCCGACACGCGATGGTCCGCGGTGAGCTCGCAGGTGCACGCCGGGGTCCCACCGTCCCGGCGGCGGGAAGACCAGCGACGAGCCGAACCGGGCACCGGTCATGAACAGCGGCGCGGTGCCGGAGATGTGGAAGAAGGGCGTCGCGCAGATCGACGCGGGCGGTGGCCCGTCGGCGGGCGGCGGCGCGAGACCGTTCACCAGCATGGTGACGGAGCGCCCGAACGCCATCGCCGAGCCCATGTGCACCATGTTGCGGTGCGTCAACGTCGCGCCCTTCGGACGACCGGTCGTCCCCGACGTGAAGAGGATCATGAACGGGTCGTCCTCGTCGATCGCGACCTCGGGCAACTCTCCGACACTGGCGCCCGCCCGTCCACCGAGAGCATGGGCGTGCCCTGGATGCCGACGTCGGCGAGCCGCTCGAGCCGCGCCTCGTCGCCGAAGAGCACGGTGGGCGTCGTCAGCTCCATGCCGTACGCGAGCTCGGGCCCGGTCCACCAGCCGTTGAGCCCGACGATGATCGCGCCCAGGCTCACCACCGCGAGCTGGGCGAGGGCGTACTCGAGGCTGTTGGCACTGGCGAACGCGACCCGGTCGCCCTGGCCGATCCCGTACTCGTCGGCCAGCACCGCCGCGATCGCGCCGGCCCGCTCGGGGACGTCGGCGAAGGTGACCGTCTCCTCGGGGAACACGAGGTAGGGCCGGTCGCCGAACTGCTTCGGCGCTGTTCCGCAGCACCTCGACGAGACTGCGCGGCCGCTGCACGAACACCTCGACCTCGGCGCCGAGGACGACCTCGGTCGTGCGCTCGAACGGCGCGCCGGGGCCGCAGAGCGCGGCCCGCTGCTCCGGCGTGAGCCGGTCGTCGTCGTGCCAGCGGAGCGTGCGCCCCTCGCTCACGTGAGCTTGAGCACCCGCTCCGCGTTCTCGCGCAGGAACTTCGGCCACACGTGGTCGCGGAACGGCACGTCGACCATGTCGCCCATGATGCGGTCGAGGGTGAGGCCCATCGGGTAGTAGCCCGCGTAGATGATCTTGTCGGCGCCGCGCGTGTTCGCGTAGTCGATGATCGCCTTCGGGTAGTGCTTGGGCGCGAACGCGCTGGTGCAGTAGTGCAGGCCCGGCCACTTGAGCATCAGCTTCACCGCGAGCTCTTCCCACGGCTCGCACCCGTGCCGGGTCACGAACACGAGGTCCGGGAAGTCGTACATCACGTCGTCGATGTAGTCGACGCGCTGCACGTCGAACTTCAGGCGCGGCCCCGGGATGCCGGCGTTGACCCACACGGAGATCCCGAGCTCACAGCACTTGGCGTAGACCGGGTACATCTGCGGGGCGTTGATCGCGATCTGCGGGAACAGGCCGCACGGGAACACGTCGACGGCGCGGATGTCGTACTTCTCGTGGCCCTCGACGATCTTGCCGAGCGAGCCCATGATGTCGTTGGGGTCGACGCTCAGCGCGGCGACGAACCGGTCGGGATGCTGCTCCAGCGCACGCCGGGAGTTCTCGCTCCCGATGCCGATGAGGCCCTTCTCGATGTTGTGCTTGTCCATCTCGCGCAGCGTGACCGCGACCGGGATCCTCGCTCGAGTCGGCCTCGTCGGGCACGTCCTTGAACATGTACTCGACCGGGAACGAGAACTCGTCCTTCGACTGCGAGTCCTTGGTCTGCTTGGTGATGAAATCGTAGAGCGCCTTCTTGTCGGCGATCGGGAAGCTGATCATGCAGTCGATGATCGGGACGTCGGTCGGCATCGCCATGACGGGACTCCTGCGCTAGAGGGGACGGAACTCCATACCGCGGTGGCGGGTCTCGAAGATCTCGGTGGCCATGAGCATGCCGAGCGTCTCGGCGTCCCACGGCTTGCCGTCGCAACTGATGTCCCTGCGCTCGTACCACCCGCCCATCCAGATGAGCCGGTCGTGGATCACGCGGATGACCTGGCCGGTCACGTAGTCGGCTTCGTCGCTCGCCAGCCACGCCACGATCGGTGAGCTGTTCTTCGGGTCCATCGGGTTCCACTCGCCCTCGGGCACCTCGTCGGGCTCGAACGAGTCGCCCGACGCCGGGCATGGTCGCGGTGATGCGGGTGAGGCCGGATGGGCCGATGCAATTCACCGTGACGCCGGAGCGGTAGAGCTCCTGCGCGACGGTGAGCGTCATCCCGACGATCGCCGCCTTGGCGGTGGCGTAGCCCGACTGGCCGAAGTTGCCGCCGAGGCCGGCACCCGAGGTGGTGTTGATGATCCGGCCGTGGAGCTCGTCGCCCTGCTTGGCCCGGTCACGGAAGTACTTGGCCGCGAAATGCGAGGTCGACCAGGTGCCCCGCACGTGGACGGCCATGACCGCGTCCCAGTCGTCGACCGGCATGTTCCAGATCGCCGAGTCGCGCACGATGCCGGCGTTGTTGACCAGGATGTCGAGCTGGCCGTAGGTGTCGACCGCCTGCTGGATCAGCGCACCGCACTGCTCGTGGTCGGCCACGTTGGCGTAGTTGGGCGAGGCGGTCCCGCCGGCGGCCTCGATGAGGGCGACGGTGTCGTCGGCGGCCTTGCCGCTGCCCTCGCCCCGCTCGCTGCCCCCCAGGTCGTTGACCACGACCTTGGCGCCCATGACGGGCCATCTCCATGGCGTGACCCCGGCCGATGCCGTGGCCCGAGCCGGTGACGATCGCTACCTTGCCGTCGAGCAACCCCACGGCTCCCCCTGTGTGTCGTTCGGATCTGACGGTGCGTCAGGTCGCGGGATTGTATATTCCGCTCCGTGAACGCCCCCACCGGACCGCTGCCCGAGACCGTGCCCGGGGTCGTGCACCGCGCCGCCGCCCGGTGGCCCGACGACGAGGCGGTCGTCGACCGCGACACGCGGCTGACCTTCGCCGAGCTCGACACCGCGGTGCGGGAGGCCGCGCGGGCGTTCGTCGCGAGCGGGCTCCAGCCCGGCGACCGGGCGTCGGTGTGGGCGCCCAACATCCACCAGTGGATCGTCGCCGCGCTCGGGCTCTACTCCGCCGGGGGCGTGCTCGTTCCCCTGAACACACGCTTCAAGGGCACCGAAGCCGCGCACGTGCTGCGCACGTCAGGGGCGCGGTTCCTCTTCACCGTCACCGACTTCCTCGACACCGACTACGTCGCGCTGCTCGACGAGGCGGGCGCGCGCGACCTGGTCGAGGAGATCGTGATCCTCGAGGGTGCGGTGCCGGCAGGCACCGATGAGCTGGACCGACTTCCTCGCGCGCGGTGCCGGTGTCGACGACAACGAGATCGAGGCGCGCGAGGCGGCGCTCGACGCCGACACGATGTGCGACATCATCTTCACCTCGGGCACCACCGGCGCACCGAAGGGCGCGATGCTGCGCCACGGCGCCAGCGTGCGCGCGTACGCGTCGTGGGCCGACGTCGTCGGGCTGCGGCACGGCGACCGCTACCTCCTCGTGTACCCGTTGTTCCACACCGCGGGCCTGAAGTCGGGCCTGGTCGCGTCGCTCCTGACCGGCACCACGCTGCTCCCCCACCTGGTGTTCGACACGCCGTCGGTGATGGCCACCGTGCAGGAGGAGCGGATCACGATGCTCCCCGGCCCGCCCGCGATCTACCAGACCATCCTCAACGCCGACCTCTCCCGGTACGACTTCTCGTCGCTGCGCCTCGCGGTCACCGGTGCCGCCGTCGTCCCGGTCGAGCTGGTGGTGCAGATGCGGGAGCAGCTCGGGCTCGAGTGCGTGGTCACCGGCTACGGGCTCACCGAGACCACCGGCATCGTGAGCATGTGCCGCCACGACGACGACCCCGAGATCATCGCCCACACGTCGGGCCGGCCGATTCCCGGGCGTCGAGATGAAGATCGTCGACGCCGACGGCAACGACGTGCCCACCGGGGAGCCGGGCGAGATCGTGGCCCGCGGCTTCCAGGTGATGATCGGCTACTTCGACAACCCGACCGCGACCGCCGAGACCATCGACGCCGACGGCTGGCTGCACACCGGCGACGTCGGGTACGTCGACGACGACAACAACGTGACCATCACCGACCGCATCAAGGACATGTTCATCGTCGGCGGGTTCAACGCGTACCCCGCCGAGATCGAGGGCCTGATGCTCGACCACCCCGACCTCGCGCAGGTCGCGATCGTCGGGGTGCCCGACGCCCGCATGGGCGAGGTGGGCATGGCGTTCGTGGTACCGACGGCCGGCCACACCGTCGATCGCCGATGAGGTGCTCGCGTGGGCACGCGAGCACATGGCCAACTACAAGGCGCCGCGCTACCTCGAGGTCGTCGACGCGCTGCCGCTGAACGCGAGCGGCAAGGTGCTGAAGTTCGAGCTGCGCGAGCGGGGCCGGACGCTCACCTCCGGCTGAGGTCGCGCTGCGAGCGTCGCGGCCCCCTTGGTCGCGGCGACCACGCCCACGAGCTTCCAGGCCGCCGCGGTGTCACCCTTCAGGTAGTGGTCCCAGAACGCGGTCGTGGTGGCGTCGACGACCGCGGCGGCCTTGCCGCGCGGCACCTCGAAGGGCGGCGAGTGCCGTTCGCCGTGCAGCGTGATGAACCACTTCGGCGGCGCGAGCTGCGGGTAGGCGTCGCGGCTGTGGTGGTACCCGACGTCGGCGTCGCCCTGGATCAGGAGCACGGGCATGTCCTGGTGCACGTACGTCCCGTCGGGGAAGTCGTCGTGCACGCCGGCCATCACGATCGCGGCGCCGATCCGTCCGTCGCGACAACACGTGTGCGAGATGAGGCCGTAGACGGTCATCCCGCCCAGTGACATGCCGGCCACGCCGACCTCGTGGTCGTCGACGTGCAGGTCGTCGGCACGGTCGAGCACCTCGTCGAGCACGAACCGGGCGTCGTCGGCCTGGAGCGCGACCTCGCTGCGCAGCGCCTTGCCGCGGGTGTCCTTCTTCGTCGTCGGGAACTTCGGCGCGACCACGACGTACCCCGCCGCCGCCCACACGTCGAGCAGCGGCGCGAGGCGGCTCGGGTCACCGTCGACGCCGTGGATGGCGAGCAGCAGCGGCTCGGGTGCCGTGGCGCCGGTGGTCGATCGGATCTGCGTCACCAGTACCCGGCAACGCCCGTCGACCCGGTGGGCGAAGCGGTAGTCGACCCGGGTGATCCCGGTGGTCGCGTCGGGGCTCGGCGTGCCGGCGACGGGACCGTCGGCGCAGGACGTCGCCGTCGTCGCCACGCCGGCACCCGCCGGGAGCAGCGCGCTCCCGACCAGGATCACCAGGACGACGATCGCGGCGCGCACGCACCCGAACCTACCGAGCGAAGCTGAGAGTTGCGCCAAGCACTCCGGGGGTCGGCGCTCAAGGGTCGGCGAGCAGCGCCTTCGGCACGTGGACGTCGAGCTCCTCGAGCGACCACGGCGGGTTGGTGCGGTGGTCGCCCCGGTAGATCGTGCGCTCGACGTGGTAACGGTTCCACGTGCCCACCGCACCACCCGACGCGTGGAACACCTGCCCGGTGACGCCATCGGCGGCGTCGGTGCACAGCCACGCCACGATCGGCGCGACGTAACTGGGCGGCGGCGTGTTCACGTACGAGTCCCACTCCGCCTCGCTGATGAGCCCGTCGGCCCGCAGCTGCTCGAACATCGGTCGCGTGACCGCGTGCAGCCGCGTCGCGCCGCCCGGCGACAGGCAGTTGGCGGTGACCCCGGCCGCCTCGTACTCGAACGCGATCGCCCGCGTCATCGAGATCACACCGCCCATCGCGGCGGCGAAGATCGGCTGGCCGAGCAGGCCGGTCGCGCCGTGCGACGTGGTGGTGATCAGGCGACCCCACCCGCGTTCGGCCATCGCCGGCAACGCGGCACGCGCGAGCCAGAACTTCTGGTGCAGGAACAGCGACATGAACCGCAGGTAGGTGTCGTCGTCGGCCGCCAACGTGCCGTCGATGATCGCACCCGCGCAGCCGACGACGATGTCGAGCTTTCCGTACTCGTCGACCGCGGTGCTGCACCGCGCGTGCGCATCCGTCGGGGTCGGCCACCGAGTCGTAGTTGGCGGTGGCGGTGCCGCCGGCGGCCCGGATCGCGTCCACCGTCGAGTCGGCCGACTCCGAGCTGGTACCACCGGCGTACTCGTCGGTGCCCAGGTCGTTGACCACCACCGACGCGCCGTGACCGTGCGAGCGCCTCCGCGCACGCCTGCCCGATCCCGTTTCCCGCGCCGGTGACCAGCGCGACCCTTCCCTGCAGTCGCTCCGAGCGGTCAGCCATCGTGGGAGCGCACGGCCGTCAGTGGACGACGATCTCGCTGGTCTGGAGGACTGACGCGATGTCGGTGTAGTTGGCGACGTCGGCCATGATCGCTCCGGTGCCCTCCGATGCCATCGCCGCGCCGATGGCGTCGGGAGACTCGAACAGGAAGTGCACCGCCGCGACGTACGGGCCGTCGAGGCCCTTGTCGATCTCGTAGACGTCGATGCCCCACGTCTTCGCTGCGAGCGGGACATGCTTCTCGCGGTAGTAGTCGTGGTCGAAGGTGGCACCCTCGGTGGCCGGGTAGAGCACGCTGAGTCGGATCATCGGCGCAGTCTCGCGCGGGTCCTCAGGCTGGTGTCGTCCCGCGGGCGACCAGCTCGCGGAGCAGCACCTTGCCGACCTCGTTCCGCGGGAGCGCATCGATCGGCTCGAACCGCACCGGCACCTTGTAGGGCGCGAGGTGCTCGCGGCAGAGCGACGTCGAGCGCGTCGGCGTCGACCACCGCGCCCTCCCGCGCGCACGACGAACGCCCACGGCACCTCACCGAGCCGGTCGTCGGGGATGCCCGCGACCGCGCACTCGGCGACGTCGGGCGAGAGGCGGACGACCTCGGCCACCTCCTCCGGGAAGACCTTCAGGCCGCCGCGATTGATCATGTCGGAGACCCGGCCCTCGATCCAGAGGAACCCGGCGTCGTCGATGCGGCCGAGGTCGCCGGTGCGGAACCAGCCGTCGACCAGCCGCCCGTCGAAGTCGTCACCGGTCGCCGCCCGCTCCACGATCATGGGCGTCTGCACCAGGATCTCGCCGTCGTCGGCGATCCGCAGCTCGACGTTCTCGTGGGCGCGACCCACCGCGCCGAGGTGCGTGTCGCCGAACTCCTTGGCGTCCTGCGCGCTCCACCCGACGATCTCGCCACCGATCTCGGTCTGGCCCCACCCGTTGAGCACGGTGATCCCGAACCGTTCGCGGAACCGGCGGGCCTGCATCGGCGACAGCGGCGCGGTGATGCTGCGCACGTACTTCATCGGCGCCAGCGACGTGATCGACGTCGTCGTCGGCCAGCATCGTCATCGCCGCGGGCGGCAGCACCGTCGAACGCAGCTGGAAGCGCTCGACGAAGCCGGCGAACGCGTGTGTGTCGAAGCGATCCATGATGATGACCGCCGCACCGGCGCGGAAGGCGAAGATCACGTTGTAGATCCCCGCCCACAACGACAGTGACGTCGGGATGAGGTTGGGCATCGGTGCCCGCGTTCGGCGCGCCGCACCGCCGCCGCGGAGCTTGGCGAGCACGCCGTCGATCAGGCCGAGCACGTTGTCGTGCACCAGCGGCACCGGCTTCGGGCGCCCGGTCGTGCCCGACGTGAACGAGATCGCGGCGACGCTCGGGCGACAACGCGGGTGCGGCGACGTCGACCGGCCCGGTGACCGTGAAGCTGCCGTCGCCGGGGGCGAGCGACGACCGGCACGTCGACGACGCGACCGGCGCCGTCGGGGCGGGTCACGATGGCGGCGGGACGGTCCTCCGCGATCACGTGCGCGAGCTCGTCGGGCGACAGCCGCGGGTTGAGCGGCACGTACACGCCGCCCGCGAACCAGACCCCGAACAGCGCGGCGACGATGTCGGCGCCGTTCGGCAGCATCACGCCGACCGCCTGACCGGGCCGCAGACCGGCCGTCGCGCAGCTGCCGCCGCGAACGCCTCGGCCTGCGAGCGCAGCTCGGCCCGGGTGACCTCCGCCGTCGCCGTGTAGATCGCGACGGTCGTGGCGTCGTCGTCGCGCGCCTCGAGGACGTCGGCCAGGCTCACGCGCACCGCTCGCTCGTCACGACTCGTCGAGCTCCAACCACTGCGGCTCGCGCTTCTCCGCGAACGCCAGCGGCCCTTCGGTCTGGTCGGGGTGGCCCCACATGCCCACCAGCTCCTGCGCTGCCCGCGCGGCACGCGTCGGTGAGCCCGTGCTCGAGCGCGCCCCACAACGCGCGCTTCGTCGCGCGCATCGCCGCCGGCGAGTTCTTGGCGATCTTCTCCGCCAGCGCCTGCGCCTCCTCGCGCAACTGCTCGGGCGGGTCGACGATCTGCGAGATCATGCCCAGCTCGTAGGCGCGCTCGGCGTTCATCCGCTCGTAGCGACCGACCAGCGCCATGCGCATGACCGCCTCGAACGGCATCTTGCGCAGCAGCGCGATCGCCTCGACCGCCACCACCTGCCCGACCGACACGTGCGGGTCGAAGAACTGCGCGTCGCTCGCCGCGATCACGATGTCGGCCTCGGCCACCCAGTGGAACGCACCGCCGGCGCAGATGCCGTTGACTGCGGTGATCACCGGCTTGTCGACGCCCTGCTGCCACGCGGTGAAGTGGAGGTCCCAGTTCTCGACCGACTCGCGGTACCGCTCGAAGCCGAGCCCGTCGGTTGCGATCTCCGTCACGTCGACGCCGGTCTGGAACGCGCGCCCCTCGCCGGTGTGCACGATCACCTTGACCGCGGGATCGGCGTCGAGCTCGAGCCACGCGTCGGCGAACTCGTCGCGCATGTGACTGTTCATCGCGTTCAACTGCTCGGGCCGGTTGTTGATCAGCCACCCCACCGGTCCGTGGCGCTCGAGCTTCAAGGTGTCGTACGACGACAAGGTCATGTGATCTCCATCCACTGCGCGTCGCGCTTCTCGGAGAACGCGAGCGGGCCTTCTTCCTGATCGGGGTGGCCCCACATCCCGACCAGCTCCTGACTCGCCGGCGCGGCAGGCGTCGGTGAGGCCCGAGCTCCAGCGCGCCCCACAACGCCTGCTTCGTGGCCCGCATCGCCGCGGGCGAGTTCCGGGCGATCGTCTCGGCGAGGAGCTGCGCCTCGTCGCGCAGCTGCTCCGGCGGGTCGACGACCTGCGACACCATGCCGAGCTGACGCGCCCGTGCCGCGGGCATGCGCTCGTAGCTGCCGACCAGCGCCATCCGCATGATCGGCTCGAACGCCATCTTGTGCGACAGCCCGACACCCTCGTACGACATCGCCTGGCCCGAGCGACACGTGGGTGTCGAAGAACGTCGCGTTGCTGGCGGCGATCACGATGTCGGCGTCGGCCACGAAGTGGAGTCCGCCGCCGGCGCAGCTTCCGTGGACCGCGGCGATCACCGGCTTCCACACCTGGTTGTGCCACGCGGTGAAGCGGAGCTCGGCGTCGCGGGTGCGACGCGACTGCTCGCGTCATCGCTGCCTTGTCGCGGCTCGAGCGCGGCGACGTCGAGCCCGGTCTGGAAGTTCTTCCCCTCACCCGCGTTCACGATCACGCGCACCGTGGGATCGGCGTCGAGCTCGCGCCACGCCTCCTCGAGCTCGGTCATCATGCGCGCGTCCATCGCGTTGCCGACCTCGGGACGGTTGAACACCAACCAGCCGACGGGGCCCCGTCGCTCGACGATCAGCCGCTCGTACACGTCAGCGCCCGCCGTACGCCGGTGGCCGCTTCTCCTGGAACGCCTTGAGTCCCTCGCGGAAGTCTTCGCTGCGCGACGAGAGCTCCATGCCGAACGCCTCGTTGCGGAGCTGGTCGTCGAGGGACGCGGTGGCGCCCGCGTGTGCAGGAGCCACTTGGCGAGCCCCGCCGCCACCGTCGCGCCGGCGGCGAGCGTGCCGGCGAGCTCGGCGGCGACCGCGTCGACCTCGCGCCGCGGGCACGGCGCGGTGGATCATCTGCCAGTCGGCGGCCTCGGTGCCGTCGACGACCCGCCCGAGCAGGATCATCTCGCGGGCGCGCTGCTCACCGACCCGCCGGGGCAGGAGCCAGGTGGCGCCGCTGTCGGGGGTGAACCCGCGGTCGACGAACGGCGCCCAGAAGCGCGCGTCGGTGGCGGCGACGGTGAAGTCGGCGGCGAGCGCGAGGTTGAGGCCGATGCCCGCGGCCCAGCCGCGCACCGCGCACACCACCGGGCACCTGCACCGTGCAGAGCAGCGGGACGAGCCGGTGGGCCTGCGCAGGGAGCCGGCGCTGGATGCTGCCGACCCGTGGCTTGCCCGCCCTCCTGGTTGCGGGCGACGAAGTCGAAGCCGGAGCAGAAGTGCTCGCCGTCGCTGGTGAGCAGGATGGCGCGGACCGCTTCGTCGCGACCGGCGAGGTCGACCGCGTCGATGGCCGCGTACATCATCGTGTCGTTGATGCGCGTTGCGCTTCTCGGGCCGCGCCAGGCGCAGCGTGAGCACGCCGTCGTCGAGCGACGATCCCGAGTCCGGGCGACCGACTCGTAGTTGCTCATCGGCGGGAGAACGCGTCGCCGATGGCGACGAGCGCGGTCTCGAGGTCGTGCGCACCACCGGGCGGGTCGGGCAGGCGGACCGGGCCGTGCTCCCGGCTGCGGCAGCAGGACGGTCGCGGTGCCGGGGGTGGTGACGGTGCCGCGTTGGTTGGTGGCGGCGAGCTCGAGGTCGACCGCGGGGCGGTCGCCGTCGGCGAGGTACTTGCGCACGATCGGTGCCGGTGAGGTGGTGCGTGTCGCCGACGTAGTTGAAGCCACGGAACTCGCACTCGAGCTTCCAGAGCCAGGCGTCGTCGCCCATCCAGTCGGTGCAGAGGTGGATCAGCCACGTCTCGCGCATGCGGCCGTAGTCGTAGGTGGTCGGGTTCCCGGCCCGGCGGGCCCACTCGGGATCCCAGTGCACGCGCTGCATCACGTCGGGCACGTTCTGGTCGTCGCGGTGGAAGAACCGCGGGATACGGCGACGGTTCGCCGCGCCGAGCGCGAGCGGCTTCACGTCGTAGAGGCCCATGCCCATCCCGACGTGCCAACACACCATGTCGGTGACCGTCAACGGGCCCTTCACCATCGGGCCGACGGCGTCACCCTCGGCGACGTCTTCCCAGAACCGGGGCTCGGCGCCGCGCCGACGGTACGCCGCGTACTCGGCCTCGATCTCCTCGATCTCCGCGTCGGAGTAGTGACGCGAGCTCGATGGCGTCGTACTTCTTCTTCTCCCGCGCCTTCTTGCGCTCGGTGCGGATCATCAGCCGGTACTGGCCCGACAACATCGTGCCGTCGTCGTCGCGGAACACGTTCGCCGACCACTCGTGCACCGCCCGCTCCGCGAACTCGCTCGGCTTGTCGAGCACCGCCACCAGCGCGTTGCGTCGCCAGATCCGGTGGTCGGGTCGCAACGGCGCCCACCACTCCCGCGCGCTCGCCGAATAGAACGCGTGCACGCCCCGCAACGGGTCGCCCTTCATCAGGTCGCGCTGGTCGTCGGGGACCGCGGTGACCTCGTCCTCGCCGATCAGCGAATCACCGCCCACCAACGGCGGCGGCGCGATCGGGCCACCCCAGACCGACGCGGTCGCGTAGTCGGGATCACCGTACAGCGGGTTGTCGTCGCCGTAGGCCTCGGCCACGATCCGGAACGCGTCGGTGTTGGGCCGGTAGTAGTGCGGACGCCGCGTCCACGGCTCCGGCACCCCCACCCGCGCCCGCAGCCGCGCGATCGCCTCGTCGGTGATCATGGGCTCGTTCGTCGTCTGGGTCACAGGGGTGTCGAATATACAATGCGCCCGCCCCGAGCCCCGCGGGGCCTCCCGGCACGAGCAGGAGCACACGTGAGCACTCCAGAAGACTTCGACGGCGTCCGGTTCGAGGTCGAGGACGGCATCGCCAGCATCACCATCGACCGGCCCGAGGCCGGCAACGCGCTCACCAGCGAGCAGCGGGTGAAGATGGGCGAGTGGCTGGCCCGGTGCGACGAGGACCTCGCCATCCGCTGCGTCGTGCTGCAGGCCACCGGCCGGTTCTTCTGCACCGGTGCCGATCTCAGCGGCGGCGCGCCCGCGGTGGCGTCGGCCCGGCCGGCCGACGCGCCCGAGCGTGTGATCGGCGAGCGGCGCCGCATGATGCTGCGCGGGCGCGATCACCACCGTCAACGCGATCCTCGACTGCGAGGTCCCCGTGATCGCCAAGGTGCAGGGCACCGCGGCCGGCATCGGCGCCCACCTGGCGTTCGCGTGCGACCTGGTGATCGTGTCGGAGAACGCCAAGTTCATCGAGGTGTTCGCCGCGCCGGGCGCTCGCCGCCGACGGCCTCGGCACCTGGCTCCTCCCGCGGCTCGTCGGGCTGCAGCGCGCCAAGGAACTCGATCCTGCTCGCCGAGGACATCAGCGCGGCGCGCGCCGTACGAGATCGGGCTCGCGACGCGCGCGTGGTCCCCGCCGACGAGCTCGACGCGACCGTCGCCGACCTCGCCCGCCGCCTGGCCGACGGGCCCGACCCGCGCGCACGCGGTCAACAAGTGGCTGCTCAACCGCTCGCTCGACGTCGACCGCGCCACGATGGCGCAGGAAGAGGCGTGGATCGTCGACGTGATGGCCCAGAGCCTCGACAGCGACGAAGGCGTGAGCAGCTTCATGGAGAAGCGCGCACCGAACTTCCGCGGCTACTGATCGGCGGCGAACATCCCGCGTGACGCGAGGAGCTTGATCACCAGCTCGCCCTGATCGCGCAGCAGGTTCACGCAGGCGTCGGCCGCGGCATCGGGATCGTTGCGCGCGATGGCGGCGACGATCCGTTCCGCGCCCGCCTGTTGCACCTTGCCGCTCCCGGGAACGAGCTCGAAGAAGTTGCCGGGCACCACCGTCGACATGTTGCGCATCACCGCGCCGAGGCGCGGAGCGTGGGCCAAGACCAGGAGCGTGCGCAGGAACACGTCGTTGGTGGCGTGCAACGCCTCGGGTGAGTCGGCTGCCGCCAGCTGTCGCTGCGCATCGGCGAGCTCGGCGCGGCCGTCGTCGGTGGCGCGTTCGGTCGCGCGGCGCGCGGCCAGTCCGTAGACCAGGCCGAGCAGCTCGTAGTGGTCGCGCAGCGCGTCGGCGTCGAGCCCGTGGACGAACGCGCCGCGGTGCGGCGTGATGGTGAGCCAACCCTCGCGATCGAGCGCGATGATCGCCTCACGCACGGGGATGCGGCTCACCCCCAACCGCTTGGCGATGTCGTCCTGGTGCACGCGGTCGCCCTGGCGCAGCTGACCGTTGAAGATGAGGGTGCGGATGTGCACGGCGGCGAGGTCGCCGCTGCTGCGGCGGTCCATCAGCGGCACCGGCGCGAAACCCGAGTCGTCGAGATCCGGCGCGGCCACGTTGTATACGTTATGCGACTGCTTCAGCTGATCGCGCCCGAGGCGCGCAGGCGGGCGACGTCGTCGGGCGAGAACCCGAACTCACCGAGAACCGTGTCGGTGTCGACCCCGGGGTACGCGTACGAGGTGCCCGGCGTCGCCTCGGTACGGCTGAACCGGGGTGCGGGCGCGACCTGGCGGCCACCGTCGGGGGTGGGGACGAAGAGGTGCCGGGCCACGTTGTGCGGGTGCTCGTGCACCTCGCCGAACCGGTAGACGGGCGCGAAGCACACGTCGGTACCGGCGAGCTGGGCATCCCACTCCGCGCGCGTCTTCGTGCGCACGGCCGCGGCGAACCGCTCCTTCAGCGCGGGCCACTGCGCCCGGTCGTACTGACCGGGCAGGTCCTCCCCCGCCAGCCCGAGGTGCTCCAGCAGCTGCGCGTAGAAGTGTGGCTCGATCGGCGCCAGGCTCACGTACTTCCCGTCGGCGGTCTCGTACACGGCGTAGAAGGGCGCGCCGCCGTCGAACAGGTTGGTGCCGATGTCGTCGGTGTGCATCCCCGAGCGCGCCATGCCGTAGAACACCGAGAAGATCGACGCGACGCCGTCGACCATCGCCGCGTCGACCACCTGGCCCTGCCCGGAGCGTTGCGCCTCGAGCAACGCGCACACGACGCCGTAGGCGAGGTGCAGTCCCCCGCCGGCGAAGTCGCCGAGCACCTGGAGCATCGGCACCGGTGGGCCGTGCGCCGTGCTCACCGATCCGATGGCGCCGGTGATCGACTCGTAGTTCAACGAATGACCGGCGCTCTGCGCCAAGGGGCCGTCCTGGCCCCAGCCGGTGAGTCGGCCGTAGACGAGCTTCCGGTTGCGGGCCATCGCGTCCTCGGGACCGACGCCGAGCCGTTCGGCAACACCGGGCCGGAACGACTCCACCAGTGCATCGGCCCGGGCGGCCAGCGCGAGCACGACCTCGACGCCGTCGGAGTGCTTCAGGTCGACGGCGATGGAACGCCGACCGCGGTCCCACTCCGAGAACGCGCGCGGCGGATCGGGCGGCGACGCGGGCACGTCGGCGGTCCGCTCGACGCGGATGACGTCGGCCCCCATGTCGGCCAACTTCAGCGTGCCGAACGGGCAGCGCGCCGAGACCCGCGAGCTCGATCACGGTGATGCCGGTCAGCGGACCACTCATCTCGTGCTGCCTCTCGCGGGGTCGGTGGACGGCGAGAGCGTATGGCCTCCGCCCGACTACGGTCACGGCGAGTCCGGACGCCGGCCGGTCCGATCAGCCGGTCCGATCAGGGGGAGAACGCATGGCACGCTTCGACGGCAAGGTCGCGCTGGTGACGGGCGCCGGTTCGGGGATCGGGCGGGCAGTCGCCCTGCGCCTCACCGCCGAGGGTGCACAGGTGCTCGCGCACGACCTCAACCCCGACGCGCTGGGCGAGACCGCCAAGCTCGTCGCCGACGCCGGCGCGAGCCTCGAGACCCGCACCGGCGACATCAGCAGGCGCGACGAGTGCATGGCCACGGTCGCCGCGACGGTCGAGCGATTCGGTCGCCTCGACGTGCTCGGCAACATCGCCGGGCATCGCGCGGGCCGAGCACTTCCCCGACGTCGAGGAGCGCGCCTACCGCCAGATGATGGGCGTGAACGTCGACGGCTGCTTCTTCCTCGCCCAGGCGGCCATCCCCCACCTGCTCGAGGCCGAGGGCAACATCGTCAACATCGCCTCGAACGCGGGGCTCATGGGCCAGGCCTACACCGTCGCGTACTGCATGACCAAGGGCGCCATCGTGCAGATGACCAAGGCGTTGGCCATGGAGTACGCCAAGTTCCCGCTGCGGGTCAACGCGATCGCGCCGGGCGGCGTCGACACCGCGCTGAGCCGAAACTTCCAGATCCCCGACGACCTCGACTTCGAGCTCATGGGCCGCTACACCGGGTTCCGGTCCATGGGATCGGCCGAGGACATCGCGGCGATGTTCGCGCTGGTCGCCTCCGACGAGGGCCGCAGCATCCACGGGGCGATCCTCTCGGTCGACCGCGGCATCACCGCCGGCTGACCCTTCGTCACCCGCGCTTCCGCGCGCGCACGACACCCACGTACGCGTACTCCGCACCCACGCGCTCGCCGAGCACGTGCAACGCCTCGACCAGCTCCTCGTCGTCGTCGATGGCCTCGCGCACCAGCGGGTCGACCCCGGGCACTCCCCAGTAGGGCCGGAGCTCGATCCCCGCGGTGGACTCGACCGTGAGATCGGCCTCCCCGAGCATCGCCTCGACCTCGGCCAGCGTGAACTCGCGGATGTGCTGGTGGTTGGTGACGAACTCCGGGTAGCCCAACGCTCGGCTCAGCAGTTGGTTGAGGCTGTTGCGGTTGGCGAACGTCACCAACAACTCGCCGCACGGCCGCAGCACCCGGCCCACTTCGCGCATGACCGCCCCGGCGTCGAAGACGTGCTCGATGGCATCGACGAAGATCACGACGTCACACGATGCGTCAGCGAGCGCCACCGCGGACGCGTCGCAGACCGCGTGGACGATCGCGTCGGTGTCGTGATCGCGATCACGTGCGTTCGCGACGCCCACGGGCGAGAAGTCACTGCGCACGAGGAAGACATCGTCAGGGACGCGCCCGGCCGGGAACGCACCACAGCACAACTCGAGCACCCGCTTCCCCGTGGTGGCGGCGAGCAGGCGATCGCGGTGATCGAGGAGGTCGTGGTGATAGGCCTGGTCGCGGCGGGTCGGGTAGAGATATCCGGTGTCGGTGAAGAACTCGTCCTGCGCGCGCCGGGCGTCGGCCACGCTCATCGAGGCGAACTTGCGCAGCGTGGGCGAGGTCCCGAGCGCCCGGTCGGCGACTGCGGGATGGGGCGACTCCGGTGCCGCCGGGAGGTGCGCGAGCCGCGCGACGAACGAAACGAAGTGGTCCGACCTCCGGTCGACCGGCGGGAGGTCGTCGCCGGCCGAGAAGACGACGAACACCGCGTTGGCGCACACCGGCCGCATGGTGGCCGCGACCGCCTCCAGGAAGTGGTGAGGCACGAACCGCATCTCGCTCTTGTGCACGACGACGACGTCGAACGCCTCGTCGCCCGCGACGTTGGCGGGCACGTAGCGCCAGAGCTCGGGGACCCGCCACCAGAAGAGATCGGGGGCGAGGATCCGCAGCGCGGACCCCGAGTCGACCAATCGGTCGAGCAGGTCGCCGACCTCGCACCAGGCCGGATCGTCCCAGGGGAACGACATCAGGCCGACGTACCGGCGCGTGCCTCCGCCAGGCGGCGCCGCACCACGTACGACGGGTCGCCCGGCGCGTAGCGCTCGGCGCGCCGGAACGCGTCGGCGGCGACGTCGTCGTCGCCGAGCGCGAACCGACACAAGCCGATGAGGCTCCACGCCCACTCGCCGAACACCCGCTCGTCGTACGACGCACCGGTGTCGATGATGGCCTCTTCGTCGAGGTGCACCAACCGCTCGAGCGGCGGGAGCGCGTCGCGTGGGCGGCCGGTCGCGAACGCGAGGCGCGCCGCTGCCAGCTCCAGGGTCGGGATGGGATCGAACGCGCGCCGCGCCTCGTCGACGAGCGCCGCGAGCTCGTCGTCGACCGTCCCACTGGCGAGCAGGTGGTGGATGAGGTTGATGAAGAGCACCCGGTCATCGGGGTGCGACAGCTCGCGGGTACGGGCCATCGCGATCCCGCGCTTCCAGACGTCGACGGCGCGGTCGCCGTCGCCCGCGGCCTCGTACACGCGCGCCAGGTGGTCGTAGACGAAGGCGCGGTCGGGGCGGCGTTCGAGCTCGGCGACCAGCATCGGCTCGTCGCGCGAAGCGCTTGTCGGCCCGGTCGCCTTCGTACCCGAGGTGCTGGATGGTGATCATGTCGAGCGGGTCGACGCGCAGGCCGGCCGTGGCGGCCGCCGCCGAGATCGCCGGGACGACCGATTCGTGGATCGGGCTGCGGAACCGGATGTCGGGGCGGTTGCGCCACAACCGGTACTCCCGGTAGGGGGTCCACCCCACCCGGGGCACGAAGCGCACCCGGAAGGCCAGGCAGTCGGCGGCGGCGTCGAGCAACGAACGGGCGCCGGCGAGATCGCCACCGACGCGTTCATCGGCATCGACGTACAGGATCCAGTCGCCGGTGGCGAGCTCGAGGCTGCGGTTGCGCGGGGTGGCGAAGTCGCCCTGCCAGGGCTCGTACCCGATCACCGCGCCGTGCCGCTCGGCGATGCCGAGGGTGCCGTCGGTCGAGCCGGTGTCGACGACGACGATCTCGTCGACGAGACCGCGGAGCGAGGTCAGGCAGGCGTCGAGATGGTCGGCTTCGTCCTTGACGATGAGCGCAGCCGACAGCGACATCCTGCCGCCTGGATCATGCGTCCGGCGGAAGCGTGTCTTCGGTCATGTTGGACGGCAGCGTCGTGGTCGTCGACGTGGACGTGGTGGTGCTGGCAGTGGCGTTGCCCGCACTCACGCTGCCGCTCGCGGTGGGCGTCTGCGCGTAGACCGCCTGGATGCCCGCCATCGTGAACGAAGAGACCACGGGCACCGTGAACGCGGTACCGACCGCCATCTTCTTCAGGAAAGCCCGACGACCGTCGCCCAGTCGCTCGGTCGCGGCTTCGAAGTCTTCCGACACGTGGGCCCTCCTACCAGCTCAGTGACCGGACTCTAGCGGACCGCGGCGCGCAACACCTCGACCATCGCGTCGGGTGCTCCCGACGTGAGGCGGTGCCCGCGGGCGCCGGCGATGGCACCGGCGAGGATCGCCACCATGCCTGCCTTGGTCTCGGTCAGCGGGAACGCGTCGCCGAGCAGCGCCTCGAGCATTGCGCCTCCGTCGACGGGTTCGCAGACCACCGGTCCCGAACCGGTTCCCGCCGCGCCGTCGAGCACCACCACGTGGTCGACCGCGGCCTCACGCAGCCGCCAGGGCCGACCGAGCCGCGCCGGGTCGAGCACCGTGACCTCACCCACCACCGGCAGCTCGGCCGCGAGCGGGACGAGCTCGGGGAGCCAGCGCTCGTAGCCGGGCTTCAGGTGCACGGCCCGGGGCACCGCCAGGCTCGCATCCCGTCGCACGAGCACGCTCTCGTCGCCCTGCACGTCGGCGCCGCCGAGCAGCAACCGGGCCGCCAGCGTCGACTTGCCCGCGCCCGACGGTCCGACGACGAGGACGCGGGCACCTTCGAGGTCGACGGTCGCCGCGTGGACCCGGGCCCACCCGGCCAGGGACGCGAGCTCGAACGCGCGCCGGTGCGCGCGCACATGGATGGCATCGGTGGCCGACTCGGCGTCGGCGGTGGTCGTGAGGACGTCACCCTCCTCGCGCACCGCGAAGCGCCCGTCGGTGGCCACCACCGTGTAGTGCATCGCGCGCGTCGCCGGCATCGGGTGCTCGGCCCGCGGCAGGAGCGACCCGAGGTGCGCGACGACGCGCGCGTCACCGTCGACGCGGAGGGTGTGCCACAACAGCCGCCGCTCGACGCCGCCGGCGGGATCGGGGGCTATCGCAGCACTCCTTCGGCGCGAAGCTGCGCGACACAGGCGACGACGTCGTCGACGGGGGCGACGTCGAGATCCCACGCCGACCGCACCAGATCGGCGATCTCGTCGGTGGTGCGGGTGCCGTTACAGAGCGAGAACACGACGGTCGCGGTCGGGTTCAGGTAGTGCACTCGGTCGGTGGACGCGTCGAACACGACGAACCCGTCGTCGACCTCGTGGACGTCGAGCCCGCCCGCCGGTTCCGGTTGTTCTGCACCCACGGGTCAGCCTCCCGCACCGAAGATCAACCGTCGCGCCAGCGGTGCGACGACATCGAGAACGTAGTGGTCGTGCACGAGCACCGACGCCGCGTCCGCCAACTCCCCGGCCCGCACCGGGTCGCGCAGCAACCGGGCGGCGTGCCGGGCCAGCTGTGCCGGGTCGTCACCGAGCAGCACGGTCACACCGTCACGGACCTCGAGCCCGGCGACCGCCGCCGGCGTGGCGACGACCGGCCGCTCGTGGGCGAAGGCCTCGAGCACCTTGATGCGTGTGCCGGCTCCCTCGCGGAGCGGGACCACGACCACGTCGGCGCCTGCGTAGTACGGCGCCACCTCGGGCACCCGGCCGGTGAAGCGCACACCGGCGTGGCCGCCGAGATCGGCCAGGCGATCGTCGTACGCGCCCACGATGTCGACGGTCGCGCCCGGCGCCTCGCGTCGCAGGTGCGGGAGCACCCGCTCGACCAGCTCGCGGACGGCCGCGATGTTCGGCGCGTAGGTCAGGTTGCCGACGAACAGGACCCGTGCCCGCCCCGGCGCGGGTGGCACCGTCGGCGGCGGCCGCACCGCGTTGGGGAGCGTCGCGACCGCCGGCAATCCGTAGCGGGCGGTCACCGCCGAGGCGTCGGAGGCGGAGGCGACGACGACGAGGTCGGCGGCCGGGAGCCAGGCCCGGGCCAGCCGGGCGTACGCGTCGGCCTCCGCGTGGTCACCGAGGTCGCGGCAGCAGCCGTTCGTCGTCGTCGTCGACGTCGACCACGACCCGCCGCGCACCCGTCCGGCGCGCCAGGGTGACACCCAGTGGCCCCAGGTACGACCGCATCGTCACGACGACCTCGGGACGACCATCGACCTCCACCGACGCCGCGAGGGTCGGCGGTGCGGCACGCGCCCGGGCGGGAAGGGGTGCGGTCCGCGCGAGCAGCTCCCGCAGCTGCGGGTCGCCGAGCTGCGCGACGACCGCGTCGGAGTCCGGCTCGATCACCGCGACGCGCCGGGACCGTGTCGCCGCCCACTCGAGCGGCGCCGCGGCTCCCGACACCGGCGCGATCACGAGGTCCACGGGGCCGGCGGCCGCCATCGCGTCGAGCAGGAGGCCGGCACGCATCGCGAGCCCGTTGCCGTCGGGTGCCGGCGCCAGCGGCACCACGAGCACGGCGCTGCGGTCGCTCACCGGCAGCCACCGTCGCTACCATCACGGGGCCGATGACCCGGATCCCGCGCACCGTCCACTTCGTGTTCGGACTCCGCCCGCAGGTCGAACCCTTCCATCTCGTGCAGTATCTCGCGATCGCGTCGTGCGCCGAGATCCTCCGGCCCGACACGATCATGTTCCACTGCGACGAGCTGCCGTACGGCTTCTACTGGGATCTCGCTCGGCCACTGGTCGATCTGCACCGCATCGCGCCGGTCACCGCGGTCACGCAGTTCCCGTACGACGACCCGGTGGTCCGTCACTACTCCTATGCGCACCAGGCCGACTTCGTGCGCCTCGACGTGCTCGCCGAACACGGCGGCGTGTACGCCGACATCGACACCCTGTTCGTCACGCCACCGCCCACGGCCCTGTGGGACGCGACGTGCGTGATCGGCCGGGAAGCCGACGCGTTCGATCCGCGCATCGAGCGCTCGCGTGCGTCGGTGTCGAACGCGCTGATCATGGCCGAGCCCGGCGCACGGCTCGTCGAACGCTGGCGGGCCGACATCGGTGCCGCGCTCGACGGTTCGTGGAGCGCGCACAGCTGCTTCCTCGCCGACGATCTCACCCGGGCGCTGCCCGACGACGTGCGGGTGGAACCGGAGCGCACGTTCCACCCGTTCCCGCCGACGCCCGACGGCCTCCGCCGTCTCCTGGTCGAGCGTGAAGCGGATCTCACCGGCGTGGTCTCGATCCACCTCGCCGCCCACCTGTGGTGGGAGGAGACCCGGCGCGACTTCAGCCCCGTGCACGCCCGCCAGATCGACGAGCGATGGATCCGCGCCGGCGCCACCACCTACGCGGCGGCGGCACGACGGTTCCTCCCCGACCACGGGTGCTTCTGAGATGGGTCGCGCGGCACTGCGGTACGTCGCCGAGGACGCGCCCACGGGCTACGGCGACGCCGCCGATCGTCTCGTGCGGGCCACACGCGCGCGCACGGCACCGCCGTCGAGTACCGGGGATGGTCGAACACGCGTGCCGGCGCCGCACCCGAGCTGGTGCGGTACTCCCGCGATCCACTTCCCCGCGAACGCGCGGCTCCCGGCGCACCGACGGTCGCGCACCTGGTCCCCGAGTACTACCCGCTCGTGCGCTCGGTGGTGCCCGACGGCCCCTTCGTCGCGCACACGGTGTGGGAGAGCGACCGCCTGCCTCGGCACTGGCCCGAGCTGCTCGACGGCACCGACCTCGTGATCGTGCCGACCGAATGGAACCGCGCCGTGTTCGTCGACAGCGGGGTGCGGGCACCGGTCATGGTCGTGCCCCACGTCGCGGCCGCGGTCGAGCCCGGGGACCGTGGCGGCCCGCTCGGACTCGCCGACGACGACTTCGTCTTCTACACGATCGGCCGCTGGGACGAGCGCAAGGCGATGTTCCTCACCGTGCGCGCCTACCTCGACGCGTTCACCGCTGACGACCCCGTCGTGCTGGTGGTGAAAACCGGACCGCGCATCGAGATGCCCCCCGGTGAGTGGGGTGCGGGCAACCCGTGGTCGTGGACGACGGGGTGGCAGGTCGCCTCGCTCGTGCGCGAGTACCGCAACCCGGCACGGATCCGGGTCGAGGTGGAGACGTGGAGCGAGGCGCGGATCGCCGGGCTGCACACCCGCGGCGACTGCTACGTCACGCTCGCGCGGTGAGGGATGGGGCATCGGCGCGTTCGACGCCACCGCGTACGGCAACCCCGTCGTCGCCACCGGCTGGGGTGGGTTCCTCGAGTACCTCGACGCCGACTCCGCGTTCCTCGTCGACCATGCACTCACCGCCGTCGAGCACGATGCGTTCGCGTCGTACTCCCCCGACCAGCGCTGGGCCGCGCCCCATCTCGGCCACGCGGTCGAGCTCCTCCGCGAGGTGGTGGCCGATCCCGAGCAGGCACGCACGCGCGCGGAACCGGCGCGCGACCGGGTGCGCGAGCGCTACGCGCCGGCGCGCGTCGCGCAGCAGTTCCTCGACGTGCTCAGCTGACCGGCGGCGTCGTCTCCAACACGCCCGCGGCGAGGAGGCGGTCGATCTCGTCGTCGGCGAGCCCCAGGACCTCACGGGCGATCTGCCGCGTATGCTCGCCCAGGTCGGGCGCGGGTCGGATGTCGGGACCGACCATCAGCGCGCCGCGGAACGCGGGACCGTCGAGCACGAGCGGGCCGACCCCGGGCTGGTCGATCTCGACCGCGAACCCCCGGGCGACGAACTGCGCGTCGGTGGTCTGCTCGGCACCGGTGAGCATGGGCGCGGCGGGCACACCGTGCGCCTGGCACGCGGCGGCGACCGCGTCCTTCGACTGGGCCGAGGTCCACTCGCGGATCCGGTCGTCGATCTCGTCGGCGCCGCGCTCGGCGCCCCTCGACCCCGGCCAACGCGGCATCGGAGGCCCAGGCGGGCGAGCCCATCGCCGCGACCAGCCCCTGCCAGTCGGCGTCGTCACGGCACGTGATCGCGAGCCACTCCTCCTCGCCCGAGCACCGGTAGAGGCCCCACGGGGCGCCGCCCTCGCTGCGGTTGCCCATCGGGACGACCGAACCGGGTTCGACGCCCTCGGCCGCGATCAGGTCACCGAGCATGCCGACGACCGTCTCGACCTGCGCGACCTCGAGGTGCACGCCCCGGTTGACGTCCCGCGCCCGACCCAGCAGCGCCGCGAGCGAGCCCACCGCGCCGAGACACCCGGCGACGTGGTCGGGGTAGATCGACATCGACCCCGCGGGCTCGTCGCGGTCGGCGTAGTTCCAGAGGTGGACGAGACCGCCGGGGGGCTGGGTGCTCGGCCCGTAGCCGCGCCACCACGACCACGCGCCGTGGGAGCCCATCAGTTGGCTCGACACCATCACCAGCCCGGGGTTCACCGCCTGGAGCGCGTCGAACCCGATCCCGAGCTTGTCCATGGTGCCGGTCGAGTTGTTCTCGATCACGAGGTCGGACTCCGCCGCCAGCGAGTGCAGCAGCGCGCGGCCGTCGTCGGTCTTGGCGTTCACGCCGAACCCCAGCTTCGAGCGGCTCG
The DNA here is from genome assembly GCA_963725775.1 of uncultured Actinomycetes bacterium. Lineage (GTDB taxonomy): Bacteria > Actinomycetota > Acidimicrobiia > IMCC26256 > DASPTH01 > DASUAS01. The sequence goes on along the minus strand of CAVRZT010000001.1, from coordinate 1,420,305 downwards.
ACGACGCGAACGACGGGTTGGTCTCACCCCCGAGTTGGAGGCGCATGAAGTCGGTGTAGGTGCGCGACTCGACCTTCATGACCTCGGCGCCGTACTCGGCGAAGCGGCGGCCGACCTCGACCCCGACTGCGCCGTGGCCGAAGTCCATGACCCGCAGGCCTGCGAGCGGCGGCCCCTCGGGCGCGTCGGCGCCGACACCGGACACGCTCGTACCTGGAACGGGCCGCGCGTCGCCCAGCGCGGCGAAGACCTCGTCGGTGTGCTCCCCCACCGCGGGCGGTGGTGCGGCCGGCCCGGCCCGCTCACCGTCGACCTCGAAGAACCCCGACGGGATCGGTGCGGTGACCCCGGGACCGACCTCGAGCTCGACGAACGTTCCGCCGCGACTCGAAGTGCTCGTTGGTGAGGATGTCGGCGGGCGTGAGCGCGGGCGTGCAGACGATGCCCCGCTTCTGTGCCTCGAGCGACACCTCCTCCATGCTCAGATCGGCGAAGTGCGCCACGAACAACGGGTTGAGGACGTGCTCGGCGATCTCGCGACGGGCGACGAAGCCGTCGAGCGCGGGGTCCTGGAGGAACTCCGGCTCGCCCAGCCACTCGCGCATGGCGTGCCACTGCCGGATGCTCAGGATGATGAGGCGTACGTACCCGCCCTTGCACGCGAAGATCGGGTAGATCGGTCCGTTGCCGTTGCGCACCTCACCGGCGGGAAACCCGGCCTCGATCCGCGCCATGGCGTTGGGCAACGACCAGTCACAGATCTGCGCGATCGCCTCGTTGGCCGACACCTCGACGAACTGACCCACCCCGAGCTGCTCGCGCTGGTAGAGCGCGCACAGCAATCCGAACGCGCTGGTGATCGACGCGGCGTCGTCGACGAGGTGCCCGGGCGGCAGGATCGGCGAGTCCTCGGGGATGCCGGCCTTGAACGCGAAGCCGCCGTTCGCCGCGAGGGTCGCGTCGGTGGCAACCCAGTCGGCGTGGGGACCGTCGAGCCCGAACGGAGTGAGCGCACCGACGACGAGGTGGGGGTGCGCGACCGCGAGCTCGCGGGCGTCGAGCCCGGGCGTGAGCTCGACCGCAGACGTCACGAGCACGTCGGCGTGGTCGAGCAGCTCGTGGAACCGGGCGACGTCGGCGTCGGCGCCGAGGTCGAGCACGATCCCGCGCTTGCCCGCGTTGCGGACCGCGAACGCCAGCGACACCCCGCGTCGCATCGGCGCGGTCTGCCGGGCGGGTGAACCACCCGGCGGTTCGACCTTGATCACGTCGGCGCCGAGGTCGCCGAGGAGGCGGCTGGCGAGCTCGCCGCGGTCGACGGTGCAGTCGACGACACGCAGGCCGGACAGGGGCAGGGGATGCTCACTCATCGGGCGAATCAATACCACGCCCCTGTCCGGTCGTGCGGAGCGACCTCGATTCCGATCAGTGGTGGTCGCTGCTCGCCTTGGTCAGGGTCAGCGTGGGAGCCGGGTGCTCGGGCTCCGGTGCGCCCTTGACCGTGGCCTGGATCCAGTTCACGGTCGTGCCGTCGTCGTAGGTCTGGATCGCCTTGAAGGTGAGCGTGCTCGTGTTGGTCGGCAGCGGGCCCGCGGAGATCGTGAACAGGTCGAACTCACCCGGCTTCAGGCCGCCTTCGGTCGCGGTCCAGGTGATCTTGGAGACCGCTTCGGTGACCGTCCCGTCGTCGGTCTTCACCGGCTTGGCCAAGGTGGTCTTCTCCACCGCGACCGTCCAGCCCGGCATGGGCTGCGTGCTCACGAACGCGATCGGGGACTTCGTGGGGACGGTGACCTCGAGCTTCACCGTGTTCGCGTCCTGCTCCTCGTTCGGCACCGAGAAGCTGAGGATCTCGAAGCCACCCTTCGGCGCGGTGTCCGGCACCACGCTGACGTGCGCCACCGCGGCGGACGCGCCCACCGCGATCACCAACGCCACCACGGCGCTGCCGACGAACGGACCGAAACGACGAACCTTCATGTGCTGCCCACCCCTCTGTGCGGTCGATGTCGAGGGGTAGTCGCCGCGTGACGGCGAGAAGTTCCCGTCGCCTCCTGAGGTTCAGTGCCGCAGGGTGAGCAGGCGACCGGTCTCGCCCACGTCGAACACCTGACGGATCGACGCCGCGGGCGACTTCACCGTGAGCTCGATGCCGTGCTCCTGCATGAACCGCCACGCCTCGACCAGCACCGCGACGCACGAGGAGTCGACCAACGAGAGGCCGTCCATGTGGATCGCGATCGACGCCGGGTGCTCCTTGGCGAGGGTCAGGAGCTGGTTGCGGAACTGGCCGGCCGACGACCGGTCGATCGCCCCGATGACCTCGATGTCGACATCGCCCTCGTGGCGGGCGATGGAACAGGAGAAGACGGTCTGCTCCATGTGGGCCCCCTCGGCCGTGCGGTCCCCTTCCACTGGTCCCGCTCGCGTGTTCAACGGCGCGAGGAGCTCCGGAGTTGACCAATTGAGCGCCGATGTCCCCAGCGTGTGACGGACGGCACCGCTGTGCTGGACTCGTCCCGTGGACGACACCCCCCGCCGCGTGCCGCTGACCGCGGACCAGTACGACGAACGCTGGACGGCCCTCGCCGCCTCCGGCGAGGACGTCCACGGCGAGGCGTCCCTGGTGCAGGGGCTGGTCCGCGGGGCCCGAGCCCGGGTCCTCGACGCCGGCTGCGGCACCGGGCGCGTCGCCATCGAGCTCGCCCGCCGCGGGTACGACACCGTCGGCATCGACGTCGACCCCGCGCTGCTCGACCGGGCCCGGGCGAAGGCTCCCGAGCTGGCCTGGGTCGAGGGCGACCTCGCCCAGCTCCCGCCCGAGGCCGCGCCGGGACCGTTCGCGGCCGCGGTCCTCGCCGGCAACGTGATGATCTTCGTCGCCCGGGGCACGGAGGGCGCGGTGCTCGCCCACGTCGCGACCCGGCTCGCGCCCGGTGGTCTGGTGATCGCGGGTTTCCAGCTCTCGGGTCAGCTCCCACTCGCCGCGTACGACACCCACGCGCGCGCCGCCGGGCTGGAGCTCGTCGAGCGCTGGGCGACGTGGGACCGCGCCCCGTGGTCAGCGTCGGGCGACTACGCGGTGAGCGTTCACGCGCTCGGCGCGAAGCGGTAGCCCATTCCCGGCTCGGTGAAGAAGTAGCGCGGCCGCCCGGGTTCGGGTTCGAGCTTGCGCCGCACGTTCGCCATGTGCACCCGCAGGTACGCGGTCTCGTCGTGGTACTCGGGCCCCCAGACCTCCTGGAGGAGCTGCCGTTGCGACACCAACTTGCCGCGGCTGCGGACGAGCACCTCGACGAGGTGCCACTCGGTCGGCGTGAGCCGCACCTCGGCACCGTCGCGGTGGACGCGCTTGGCCGCGAGGTCGATGGTGAAGTCGGGGGTCTCGACCACCGGCTCCTCCGCCGCCGGCGTCGCGCGCCGCAACGCGGCGCGGAGACGTGCCATCAACTCGTCCATCCCGAAGGGCTTGGTCACGTAGTCGTCGGCGCCGGCGTCGAGCGCGGCCACCTTGTCGCGCTCGCCGTCGCGCACCGACAGGACGACGATCGGCACCGTGCTCCAACCCCGCAGGCCGCGGATCACCTCGACCCCGTCGATCCCCGGGAGCCCGAGGTCGAGGACCACCACGTCGGGATGGTGCGACGCGGCGAGGGTGAGCGCGTGTTCGCCGTCGGGGGCGAGGTCGACGTCGTAGCCGCGCGCGCGGAGGTTGATCCCCAGCGTGCGGCAGGATCTGCGGCTCGTCGTCGACCACCAGGACGCGCGTCATGTCGCCGCCGGGAGGCTGATGATCATCGTCACCCCACCGCCGGGGGTGTCATCGACAATGATCTCGCCTCCCATCGCTTCGACGAATCCCCGCGCCACCGCGAGCCCGAGACCCACGCCGCTCCCGCTCGTGTTGTCGCCGAGCCGCTGGAACGGACGGAACACGTCTTCGCGTTGCGACGTAGGGATGCCGGGACCGCGGTCGACAACGTGGAGGTCGACGCGCTCCTGCGCGACACAGGCCTCGACGCGCACGGACGTACCGGGTGGCGACCACGACACCGCGTTCTCGACCACGTTGGCGATGGCGCGCTCGAGCAGCGCGGCGTCGGCCCGCACGCGCGGGAGCGTCTCCGGCACGTCGACGTCGACACGGTCGGTCGGCGCCAGCCCCGCCAGCGCGACCGGCAGCACCTCGTCGAGGCCGACGTCGCGCATTACCAGTTGGAGCGCACCGGTCTGCAGGCGACTCATGTCGAGGAGATTGCCGATGAGGTGGTTGAGCCGGTCGGCGCCCTCGTCGATCGTTTCGAGCAGTTCACGGGTCGCCCCGGGCGTGAAGTCGACGTCGCGTTGCAGCAGGCTGCTGACCGAGGCCTTGATCGACGAGAGGGGCGTCCGCAGGTCGTGCGACACCGCCGCGAGCAGTGCGGTCCGCAGCTCGTTGGCCTCCGCCAGGCCGACCGCCCGTTCGGCGTCGGCGCGCAGCTCGCGTTGCTGCACCGCGATAGCCACCTGGCCGGCGAAGGCCCGCAGCACCTCCCGGTCGTCGTCACCGAGGTTGTCGCCGCGCAGCACGAGCACCTCGGTGCCGTGGAGCGGGACGATGAGATCCGCGTCGTCGGGATGCTGCGGGACGATGTCGCCGGCGCTCGCGATGACCTGCCAGGACTCCCCGTCGGTGTCACTCGACAGCACGGCCACGCCGTCGGCGTCGAACGCCAGGCCCAGCTGTCCGACCAGTTGCGGGAGCGGGTCGTCGGACGCCGACAAGGTGCCGCTGAGCGCGGCCAGGGTCTCGGCTTCCGCGCGCGCCTGCGCCGCCTCCGCGGTCCGGCGCGACGCCGTCGCCACGAGGAGGCTCACCACCCCGCCCACCACGAGGAAGATCACGAGCGCGACGAGGTTCTCACCCTCCGAGATCGTGAACTCGTAATACGGCGGCGTGAAGTACCAGTTGGCGAGCAGGAAGCCGGTGATGGCGCAGACGAAGGCGGGAACGAAACCGCCGAGCGCCGCGACCACGACCACGACGAGGAGGAAGATCAGCAGGTCGCTCGGCAGCGTGAGGGCGTCCCGGACGTTGGCGAGGACCAGCGTCAGCAAGGGCGGCGCGATGATCGCGAGGCTCCACGCGAGCAGACGCCGGCGCGGTGACACCACGAACCCGCGGGGTCGCCGACGGGTCGTCTCTGCGGCTTCGCGCTCGGCGCGAGGGCTGTCGATCTCGGCGGAGATCACGTGGATGTCGATCGAACCGGATGCCCGGATGACGTTGTTGATGACCGAACCGCGGAGGAGATGGGTCAAGCGCGACTGGCGACTCGCCCCGAGCACGATCTGCGTCGCGTTCTCGGACCGGGCGAATTGCACCAGGGTCGTCGCGGGGTCGGCACTCGCCAGCTCGTGGTACTCGCCGCCGAGCTCCTGGAGCAGGGTCCGTTGCTCGACGAGCGACTCGCCGGGCGGACCGCGCAATCCGTCGGCGGGACGCACGTGCACGCCCAGAAGCTCCCCGCGCGTGCGGGCCGCCATCCTCGCGGCTCGGCGGACGACGTCGTCACCCCCGGGCGCACCGGTGATCGCGACGACGACCCGTTCGCGCGTCTCCCACATCCCTGAGATGCCGTGCGCTTCGCGGTAGTCCTCGAGCGCCTCGTCGACCCGGTCGGCAACCCACATGAGCGCGAGCTCTCGCAGCGCGCCGAGATTCCCTTCGCGGAAGAAGTTGGCGAGCGACGCGTCGACCCGTTCCGGCGGATAGATGTTGCCGTGCGCCATGCGGCGCCGCAGCGCCTGGGGGGTCATGTCGACGATCTCGATCTGGTCGGCCGCGCGCACCACGGCGTCCGGGATCGTCTCGTGCTGCTTGATCCCCGTGACTTCTTCGACCACGTCGTTCATCGACTCGAGGTGTTGCACGTTGACGGTGGAGATCACGTCGATACCGGCGACGAGCAGCTCCTCGACGTCCTGCCACCGCTTCTCGTTGCGCGACCCCGGCACGTTGGTGTGCGCCAGCTCGTCGACCAAGGCGACCCTCGGCGCACGGGCGACGATCGCGTCGACGTCCATCTCCTCGAACTCGGTCCCGCGATATACGATCGTGCGTCGAGGGACGACCTCGAGGTCGCGAATCTGCTCCTGCGTGTTGACGCGACCGTGCGTCTCCACGAACCCCACGACCACGTCGGTGCCGCGGCTGGCGCGGCGCCAACCTTCGTTCAACATGGCGAACGTCTTGCCGACGCCGGGCGCAGCGCCCAAGTAGATGCGCAGCAGACCGCGGGCCATCGTCGAACCGTAGTGCTAGTGGAGTTTGTCGAGTGCGAGGTTGAGCTCGAGCACGTTGACCCACTTCTCACCGAGGATCCCGAGTTGACGATCCTCGGTGTGGTCGTCGATCGCGCGCATCACCTGCGCGGTCGTGAGCCCTCGGGCGTCGGCGACTCTCGCCGCCTGCGTCCGCGCGTTGGCCGCCGAGATTCCGGGATCGAGACCCGAGCCGGACGACGTCACCGCGTCGATCGGCACCTTCGCCCCCGCCGCCAGGCCGTTCTCCTCGCGGTAGGCGGCCGCCGCCTTCTTCACGTTGTCCAGCAACACCGGGTTCGTCGGGCCGAGGTTCGACGCGCCGCTCGCGGCGCCGTCGTAGCCGTCGCCGGCCGCGGAGGGTCGCGGATGGAAGTACTTCGCCTTGGTGAACGTCTGACCGAGCAGGCTCGAGCCCACGACCTTGCCGTCGACCTTGACCAGCGACCCGTCGGCCTTGTCGGACCACAGGCCCTGCGCCACCCCGGTGACCACCAGCGGGTAGGCGAGGCCCAGGAACACCGTGAACACCAGCACGATGCGGAGTGCGGGCAGCAGCTGTCGTCGCATCAGTTCACTCCCAGGGCCGTGACCACGATGTCGATGAGCTTGATGCCGACGAACGGGGCGATGAGGCCGCCGACGCCGTAGATCATCAGGTTGCGCCGGAGGATCGCCGCCGCCCCGGACGGCCGGTACTTCACCCCGCGGAGCGCGAGTGGGATCAGCATCACGATGATCAGCGCGTTGAAGATGACCGCGGAGAGGATCGCCGAGTTCGGCGAGCCGAGGTCCATGACGTTGAGGTCACCCAGCGCGGTGAGCCCGGCGAAGCCGGCAAACATCGCGGGGATGATGGCGAAGTACTTCGCCACGTCGTTGGCGATCGAGAACGTGGTCAACGAGCCGCGGGTGATCAGGAGCTGCTTGCCGATACCAACGATGTCGATCAGCTTCGTCGGGTCGGAGTCGAGGTCGACCATGTTGCCGGCCTCCTTTGCAGCTTGCGTACCCGTGTTCATGGCGACACCGACGTCGGCCTGGGCGAGCGCGGGCGCGTCGTTGGTGCCGTCACCGGTCATGGCCACGAGGTGACCGCCGGACTGCTCGTGCCTGATCAGCGCCATCTTGTCTTCCGGCGTCGCCTCGGCGAGGAAGTCGTCGACGCCCGCCTCGTTGGCGATGAACGCGGCGGTGCGCGGGTTGTCGCCGGTGATCATTACGGTCCGGATGCCCATGGCCCGCAGCTCGTCGAATCGCTCGCGCATGCCGGTCTTCACAATGTCCTTGAGGTAGACGACGCCGAGGGCCCGCGCCGAACCTGGCGTGCCACCGTCGTCGACGATCTCGGCCACGACGAGCGGAGTGCCGCCGTTGGTCGAGATGCCGTCGACGATGGTGGTGAGTTCGTCCGGCACGTTCCCGCCCTGTTCCTGGACCCACGCCTTCACCGACTCCGACGCGCCCTTGCGCACCGAGCGCGCCGCGACCCCGTTCGCGGGGAGGTCGACGCCACTCATCCGCGTCTGCGCGGTGAACGGCACCAGCGTCGCCCCATGGAGCTGCGTGCGCTCCAGGCCGAAGTGGTCGATCGCGAGCGTGACGATCGAACGCCCTTCCGGCGTCTCGTCGGCCAGGCTCGACAGCAGCGCGGCCTCGGCCAGGTCGTGTTCGGTCACGTCGCCCACGGGCAGGAACTGCACCGCCTCCCGGTTGCCGATGGTGATGGTGCCGGTCTTGTCGAGCAGGAGCGTGCTCACGTCGCCCGCCGCTTCGACCGCTCGTCCGCTCATCGCCAGCACGTTGTGTTGCACGAGCCGGTCCATGCCCGCGATGCCGATCGCCGACAGCAAGCCGCCGATGGTCGTGGGGATCAGACACACCAGCAAGGCGGTGAGGATCACCAGCGTCTGCGGCGCGCCCGAGTACACCGCGAAGGGCTGCAGCGTGACCACCGCGAGCAGGAAGATGATGGTGAGGCCGGAGAGCAGGATGCTCAGCGCGATCTCGTTGGGCGTCTTCTGGCGGTCGGCGCCCTCGACCAGCGCGATCATGCGGTCGAGGAACGTCTCGCCCGGCTTGGCGCTGATCCGCACCACGATCTCGTCGGACAACACGCGCGTGCCCCCGGTGACCGCCGAGCGGTCACCGCCCGACTCGCGGATCACCGGCGCCGATTCACCCGTGATGGCCGACTCGTCGACGCTGGCGATGCCCTCGATGACGTCACCGTCTCCGGGGATCACCTCACCGGCGGTGACGACGCACTCGTCGCCGATCGTGAGCAGCGTGCTCGCGATCTCCTCGATGGAGCCGTCGGGCAGGCGCTTGCGCGCCACCGTCTCGCTGCGGGTCTTGCGCAGCGTCTCCGCCTGGGCTTTGCCGCGTCCCTCAGCGATCGCCTCGGCGAAGTTCGCGAACAGCACCGTGAACCAGAGGAACACGGTGACGAGCCCGGTGAACACGTCGTTGGACGATCCGTGCTTCCCGAGATCACGGAAGAAGATGAAGGTCGTGAGCACGCTGCCGACCTCGACCACGAACATGACCGGGTTGTGGATCATGTTGCGTGGGTCGAGCTTGCGCAAGCTGTCGACCAGTGCGCGCCGGACGATCGCCGGCTCGAACAACGGGCGGGCGGATGTGGTGGGACCAGCCACTGCTCTCTCCTCCTCAGAGCCCGAGGTGCTCGACGATGGGGCCGAGCGCCAGGACGGGCAGGTACGTGAGGCCGACGACGACGACGATCACCGACACCAACAGCCCGGTGAAGAGCGGCGTGTCGGTGGGGAAGGTGCCCGAGGACTCGGGAACGGTCTGCTTGCGGGCGAGCGACCCGGCGATCGCCAATGCCGCGATCATCAGGACGAAGCGCCCGATCAGCATGCAGATGCCGAACGTGACGTTGTACCAATCCGTGTTCCCGCCGAGCCCGCCGAACGCCGAGCCGTTGTTGTTGGAAGTCGATGCGAACCCGTACACGACCTCGCTGAGGCCGTGCGCGCCGGGGTTGAAGATCGAATTCGCGGGTGTGGTCATCACCACGGACGCGCCGGCGAAGGCGAGGATCACGAGCGGCACCGCCAGGAGGTAGATCACCACCAGCTTCATCTCGGCGGCCTGGATCTTCTTCCCGAGGTACTCGGGCGTCCGACCCACCATGAGCCCGGCGATGAACACCGCCAGGAGGGCGAAGACCAACATTCCGTACAGGCCGGCGCCGACACCGCCGGGGCTCACCTCGCCCAACATGATGTTGACGAGGGGCACCATGCCGCCGAGTGGCGTCATGCTGTCGTGGGCGCAGTTGACGGAACCCGTGGAGGTGCCGGTGGTCGATGCGGCGAAGACCCCGCAACCCGCCGGTCCGAAGCGACTCTCCTTGCCCTCCATGTTGCCGCCGGGTTGGCTCGACGTGGTGGCCTGGTTGACCTTCACCGCATCGAGGTTGGAGTTGCCGTTCGTCTCGAAGACCATGGCGCCGACGGCGGCGGCGAGCCAGAGTGCGAGCATCGCCATCATCACCGCGACGCCCTGCTTCTTGTTGCCGGCCATCTTCCCGAACGTCCAGGCCAGCGAGAACGGGATCACGAGGAGCAGGAAGATCTCGACGAAGTTCGTGAGGCCACTCGGGTTCTCGAACGGGTGCGCCGAGTTCGCGTTGAGCGAGCCACCGCCGTTGGTGCCGAGCTCCTTGATCGACTCCTGACTGGCCAACGGCCCACCCGGCACCTGCTGGCTCGTGCCTTCTACGGTCGTCGCGTTGGTGAAGCCGTGGAAGTTCTGGATGACGCCCTGGGAGACGAGCACCAGCGCGAACACGAACGCGAACGGGAGCAGGATGCGGGTGATCGCCCGGGTGAGATCAACCCAGAAATTGCCGATGGTGCCGGCACGGTGCCTGGTGAGCCCGCGGATCAGGGCGATCGCGACCGTGAGGCCGACCGCGGCCGACACGAAGTTCTGCACCGCGAGCCCGGCCATCTGCGTGAGGTGGCTCATCGTGCTCTCGGGCGAGTAGTTCTGCCAGTTGGTGTTGGTGAGGAAGCTCACCGCCGTGTTAAAGGCCAGGAAGCTCGGCACGCCCTTGACGTGTGTCGGGTTCAACGGGAGGTGCTCCTGCACGCGCTGCAGCACGAAGAGCACGACCACCGAGAGCAGGCTGAACGCGAGCAGCGCGAACGCGTAGATGGTCCACTTCTGCTCGCGGTCGGGGTCGATGCCGCCGAGGCGGTAGATCACCCGCTCGATGGGGTTGAAGAACCGATCGCCCGGCGCCCGCTTCCCACCGAAGACCTTCGCCATGTAGTTCCCGAGGATCGGGATCGACACCGCGAGGAGGACGATGAGCGCCAGGAGCTGGAGCCATCCCGCCGCGGTCATCAGAGCTTCTCCGGGATCACGAGCGCCGCCACCAGGTAGACGGCGAGGAGGACCGCGAGGATCAGACCCGCCCAGTCGTCACCGCTCACGCGGCCACCTCCTCGGGCTGGTCCTCGGGCTCGTCGACGACGGGGTTCGGACCGGTCGAGAGCGCCACACCCTCGGGGTCGGGACCGATGATGCGCTCGCACAGCATCACGAAGCCGGCGAACGCGGCGAAGAATGCGATCAGGATCAGCACGAAGACCAGATCGGTCACGGTCTTCCCCTCCTACCTCGACGGTGGATTGCACCCATGTGTGTACACCTGGATTGCGCCGCCCAGAGCCGTCCGACCCTTTCTTGATGCGTTCTTCGCGGGCGTGCCGCAGGTCTTGATGCGCCGCGCGCGAGCGCTGATCGACGGCGAAGCAACTGCCGCGTCAAGAGGGCATCAAGACCCTTGGCGGACCGCATGGAGTGGGGGTATACCGGGGTCATGACACGACGCAACGGCTCTCCGGACGACGCAGCCCGGGCGCTCGGACTCGCCATCGCCGCCTTCGGACCGCTACTGGTGGCAGGCATCCTCGTCCCGTTCCGCGACGACCTCGCCAGCGCCAACGTCGTGCTCGTGTTCGTGCTCGTGGTGGTGTGCGGCGCCGCCATCGGGACGCGGTGGAGCGGCGCGCTCACCGCGGTCGTCGCGGCGATGTCGTTCGACTTCTTCTTCACCCGGCCGTACCAGTCGCTGAAGATCGACGACTCCGACGACATCGTGACCACACTCCTCCTCCTCGCGATCGGGCTCGTGGTCGCGGAGATCGTGACCTACTCCCGTCGGCATCGGGCCGAGTCGGTGAGTCGTGGCGACGAGATCGCGCGGCTGCATCGGGTCGCCGAGCTCGTGGCCACCGATTCCGACGCGGACGACGTCGTGCTCTCGGTGCAGGCCGAGCTGATCGGGCTCCTGTCACTCCGCGACTGCCGCTACGAGACCGAGCCCTACGCCTCCGACCTCCCCCGGCTCGAGCGCAACGGCAGCATCGCCGGCGACCACCGGCGCTGGATCGACGGCGAGTACACCCTCCCTGCGCAGGGCGCGGAGATCCCGGTGCTCGGGCGGGGCCGTCAGTTCGGGCGGCTGGTGCTCGTGCCCGATCTGTCCGTCGGCGTCTCGATCGAGGAACGCGTGGTGGCCATCGCCCTGGCCGACCAGCTCGGCGCCGCCTTCGCGGCCGACTCCCCCGTCGGCTGACCGCTCGTCAGAACAGACCGGCGAGCACGAACCCGACGGTCGCGGCGAGCAGCCCGACCACGACGCTTCCCACCGCGTTGACGACGGCGGCGCGCGTCTCGCCCGATTCCGCCAGGCCGAGCGTGTCGTACGAGTACGACGAGAACGTGGTGTACGCGCCGAGGAACCCGGTGCCGACGACGATCCGGACGTCGGCGTCGAGCCCCTGGTAGGTCACGAGCCCGACGAGCAGTCCCAACGCGAACGAGCCGGTCAGGTTCACGACGACGGTGCCGTAGGGGAACCGTGACGCGGTGCGCGACTGCACCGCGGCGTGGACCCCGAAGCGCGCCAATGCGCCAAGCGCGCCGGCGAGGGCGACCCACCACACCATCAGTCGTCGAGCTCCGGATCGAAAACCACGGCGCGCACCGGCGGAACGACGCGCCGTGCCAGTGCCACTCCGGCGACGACTGCAACCAGCCCCGCCGCCAGGCTCACGAGCAGGTAGCCGACCGCGACCCCGGCGTCACCGTCGCGCACCAGCAGCACGCTCTCGACCATCCAGGTGGAGAACGTGGTGAGGCCACCGCAGAAGCCGACGCCCACGAGCGGGCGCAACACCGACCCGGCCGTCCCCTGGTCGAGGAGCACCGTGAGCGCGACCCCGAGCACGAACGAGCCCAACACGTTCACGACGAACGTCGCCCAGGGGAACTGCCCCGAGCGGACCGGCTCGGCCAGCGCGAGCTCGTAGCGCGCCACTGTGCCGATCGCGCCACCGACCGCGACCGCGGCCAGGATCCAGACCCGGCTGGCGGTACGCACCGTCACGACGTTAGGCGCCGAGGATCTCGAACTCGCTGATCTCGCGCGCTTCGTCGGCATCCTCAGGCGTCGCGAACTCGTCGTGGCCGTGCGCGGGCAGGAACCGCCAGGCGATGAACGCGGCGAAGACGATGAACAACGCGGCGATCGGATAGGTGATGCGCATGGCGTCGATGAACGCCTCGCGGGAGATTTGCACGAGCGCCGCACCCTGCTTGGCGGGGAGGTTGCGGGCCAGTTCGAGCGCCCGCCCCACCGAGTCGTGGACCGCGGCCGACGACGCGGCGGAGAGGTGCTGAGCCTTGTCGGCGTAGTGGTGGTAGGCGGCGAGGAACACACTGCCGATGATGGCGACACCGAGCGCGCCACCCGTCTGCCGCGTGGTGTCGTTGATCGCCGAACCGACACCGGCGCGGCTCGGGGGCAGCGAACCCATGATCGACTCGGTCGCCGGTGCCGACGTGAGCCCGAGCCCGATGCCGAACAGCAGACGCACCGCGCAGCCCCCGACGAACGACGACATGATCGTGTCGGAGCCGTAACACAACATCGCGACCGCGGCGATGAGCAACCCCAGCACCACGACGCGTTTGGTGCCCCACCGCCGAACGAGGCGCGGCGCGTTCGGCGAGACCACCATCATGGCGATGGCGACGGGCATGGCGAGGAGCCCGGCTTCGAGCGGCGAGTACCCGAGCACGAACTGGAAGTACTGGATGAGCAGGAACACCGACCCGTAGAGCGCGAACGACGTGAGCGTGAGCACGCTCGACGCGGCGGAGAACCGCGGGTTGCGGAACACGCGCACGTCGATCATCGGGTGCTTGGTGTGCATCTCCCACCAGGCGAACAGTCCGAGCAGCGCCAACCCGGCGAAGAACGCGGCGACGACCTCGGGCGCCAACCACCCCTTCTCGGGGGCCTGGATGATGGAAGCGAGCAGGGCCACCAGGGTGAGGATGGAGAGCAGCGCGCCGACGGGGTCGAGCGGTCGGTTCTCCGGGTCGCGCGAGGTGGGGATGAAGAAGTACCCGAGCACCAGGGCCAACGCGCAGATGGGGACGTTCACGAAGAACACCGCGCCCCAGTAGAAGTGCTCGACCAGGATCCCGCCGAGCATCGGGCCGAGCGCGACACCGATGCCCGACACGCCCGCCCACACTCCGATGGCCTTGGCCCGCTCGTGCCCCGTGAAGGTGTTGGTGAGGATCGACAGCGTCGTGGGGAAGATGAACGCGGCGCCGATGCCCATGAGCCCACGCGCCAGGATCAGCATCTCGGGCGTCTTCGCCAAGGACGCAAGCCCCGAGAACCCGCCGAAGAGGAGGAGGCCGAGCGTCAGCGCGCCCTTGCGGCCGTACTTGTCGCCCAGCGCGCCCGCGGTGAGGAGCAGGCTGGCGAACACGATGACGTACGCGTCGATGATCCACTGCAGGTCGGAACCGCTGGCCCCGAGATCGCGCACGATGGTGGGGAGCGCGACGTTGAGGATCGAGTTGTCGACGGTGATGACCACGAGCGACATGCACAGGACGGCGAGGGTGTACCAGCGGCGCTCGTAGGCCTTCTCCGGGCTGAGCAAACCGGGTGCCCTCCTGTGCGATAGTGTTAACCAACCAGTTAATAAAGACTACTGCTCGGGGGGTGAGCGTGGCAAACCGTGATCCCGAGGCGACGAAGGCCCGGATCCTCGCCGCGGCACTCCGCGAGTTCTCCGCCAAGGGGATCTCCGGCGCTCGCGTCGACGCCATCGCGGCGCGCGCCAAGGTCAACAAGCGGATGCTCTACTACTACTTCGATTCGAAGGAAGGGCTGTTCCGCGAGATCCTCCGGCGCCGCTTGCACGAGCGCTCCGCCAACCTGCGCACGACCGGCGCGGCGGACCCGGACCGCCTGGCGGATCGTCAGGGTCGGCTGATCGACGAGGCCCAGTACTCCCGCCTGCTCATGTGGGAGGCGCTCGAGACGAACCCGGACCGTCCGGTCAACGAAGAGATCCGGCGGGACTTCTTCCAGACGTGGGTGAAGGCGGTCGAGGACGAGCAGCGCGCGGGGACCCTGCCCGCCGACCTCGATGCCGCGCAGCTGGTGCTGAGCGAGATCTGCCTGACCATGGGACCACTGGTCCTGCCGCAGCTGACGCAGCTCGTCACCGGGATGTCGGTGAAGGACCCCGAGTTCGTGGCGCGACGACAGGAGTTCCTGCGCGTGCTCGGACGGCGGGTCGACCAGCGACCCGCCGTCGAACCGCGTGCGTGACCGCTAGAGCGCGGCCTTCTCGAGGATGTGGATACCGCAGGACGAGCCGAGCCCGATGACGTGCGCCATGCCGACCTTCGCGCCCTCGATCTGACGGTCGCCCGCCTCACCGCGCAGCTGCGTGGTGATCTCGAACACCCCGGCCGCGCCGGTCATGCCGATCGGGTGGCCCTTCGAGAGCAGGCCGCCGGACACGTTGACCGGGGTCGTGCCGTCGCGCCACGGGGCACGGCGGTCGATGAACTCGCCGGCGCCGCCGGGCTCGCAGAGGCGCAGGTTGTCGTAGTGGAGCAGCTCGGCGGTGGCGAAGCAGTCGTGCAGCTCCACCAGGTCGAGGTCTTCGGGGCCGACGCCCGCGAGCTCGTAGGCCTTGTCGGCCGCGTTGCGGGTGAGCGTGTTGACGTCGGGCTGCGATTCGCCACCTTCGACCCACGGGTCGCTGGTGAGCACCGACGCGCCGATCTTCACCGCGCGCCGCTGCTGCTCGAGCGAGAGGGTACGGAGCTTCGACTCCGACACCAGCACGATCGCCGCCGCGCCGTCGCCGGTGGGGCAACACATCGGCAGCGTGTTGGGGTACGAGATCACACGGGCTTCCATGATCTCCTCGAGCGAGAAGACCTTGTTGTACTGCGCGAGCGGGTTCAGCGCTGAGTGCGCGTGGTTCTTCTCGGCGACCTTGGCGAACTGCTCGAAACCGACGCCGTCGTGCTTGTAGGCGTACTCCATGCCGGCCTGGCCGAACACCGCGGGCATCGTGCCGGACCCGAGCCAGCCGTCGACGGGCATGACGCCGCCGTAGCGACCTTCCGGCTCGAACTTGTTCGCGCCACCGCGTGCCGCGTTGCCGGCGAGCAGACCCATCTTGCCCATCTGCTCGGCCCCGATGGCGAGACCGAAGTCGGCCTCGCCGGCGGCGATCTCGAGGTACGCGGTGCGCACCGCGGTCGCGCCGGTCGCACACGCGTTCACGACGTTGTAGATCGGGATGCCGGTCTGGCCGACCTGCTTGGCCACGGACTGGCCGATGCCGCCCATGTTGAACATGCTCCCGGCCGCCAGCACCTGGATGTCGAAGATCGAGACCCCGGCGTCGTCGAGCGCGTTGAACGTCGCTTCCGCGGCAAGGTCGATGACGTCCTTGTCGGGGTAGCGGCTGATCTTGGTCATCGAGGCGCCGAGCACCCAGACGGATTCACCCATTGGATAGTCCCTTCTCTCCGGATCTCAGCTCTACGCGGGCTCGAAGCCGAACACGACGGCCTCGGTGCCGTCGTCGTCGGTACCGGCAACGAACGTCGTCAGCTTCACCTTCATTCCGAGCTTCACGTGCTCGGGGTCGGGTTCGATGTTGACCACGTTGGCCTTCACGTCGCCGCCGCCGTCGAGATCGACGACCGACGAGACGTAGGGCACCGGCACGCCGGGCGCGGCCTGGTGCACGATGGCGAACGAGCGCACGACACCGGTGGTGCCCAGCGTCTCCTTGGTGAACGTGCGGTTGGCGCAGTGGGCGCACGCGTTGCGGCGGTCGAAGAACAGGGCACCGCACTGGGTGCACTTGTTCGCCTCGAGGTGCGGTGCGCCGTCGTCGAGGACGAGGTAGTCGACGATCGGGATCTGGTTGCCCATGTGCGCTGCTTCCCCCCGGGAGGTGACGGTTCGAGGACCCGAACCTACCCGTTGGGGCTGGTGGCGACCACCTCCGGGAGGTCGTCGGAGGCGGTCTCGAGGTGCGCGGTCCACGCTTCGAACATCTCCGCGTACCGGCCACCCCGTGCGACCAATTCGTCGTGCGAGCCCAGCTCCAGGATGGCGCCGTCGTCCACCACGGCGATGCGATCGGCCCGCATGGCGGTGGAGAGGCGGTGCGCCACGATGATCGCGGTGCGACCGTCGAGGACGGCGTCGAGCCCCGCTTCGACCTTGGTCTCCGACTTCAGGTCGAGGTTCGACGTCGCTTCGTCGAGCACCAGCACCCGGGGACCGGCCAGGAAGGCGCGTGCCAGCGCGACCAACTGGCGCTCCCCGGACGACATCGAGACGCCCCGCTCGTGGACCGGCGTGTCCACCCCCTCCGGCAGCCGTTCGATGAGCTCGGTGAGGCCGACGCGGTGCACCGCTTCCATCACCTCGGCGCCGGTGGCGCTCGGTCGGGCGAAGGCGATGTTGTCGCGCATCGTCCCCGCGAACAGGAACGGCTCCTGGGGCACGACGCCGAGCTGGCGACGCAACGAGTCGAGGGTGACGTCGCGCAGGTCGTGACCGTCGATCGCCACCCGCCCGTGCGTCGGATCGTAGAAACGAGTGACGAGCTTGGCGATGGTCGACTTCCCCGCGCCGGTCGGACCGACCAGCGCGACGGTCTCGCCCGCGGCGATGTGCAGGTCGACGTCGTGCAGGACCGGCTTCGCGGGGTCGTACGCGAAGGACACCCGCTCGAGCGTGACGTCACCGTCGATCTGCGGCAACACCTCGGCGTCGGCGGCCTCCTCGACCGTCGGATGCGTCGAGAGCAGGTCGTCGAGCTTGGCGATGGCGGCCTGTCCCTGCTGGTAGAGGTTGTACTGCTGGACGAGCAGCTGGATCGGCAGGAAGAACGAGTTCAGGTAGAGGATGAACGCGGTCAGCTCCCCGATCGTCAGGTTGCCGTCGCGGACCATGTTCCCGCCGATGAGCAGCAGCATCGCCTGGCCGAGCAGACCGACGAACTCGGTGCACGCGCCGTACGTCGCGGCGAGGTGCGCGGTGTGGTCGTTGGCATCGCGGTACACGCCGCTCACGTTGCGGTGGAACAACACGTTGTGACGGGCCCGGTTGAACCCGGTGACCACCCGGACACCGGACAGGCTCTCGGAGAGATCGCTCAACACGCTGGCGATGCCGTCGCGCACGCGCTGGTAGCCGCGGTCCGACGACGAGCGGAACCAGAGCGAGAGCCCGGTGAGCAACGGCACGATCATCAGCAACGTGATGAGCGCGAGCTCGACGTTGTAGAAGAACAGGATCACCGTGACGATGAGCATCGTCAGACCCTGGAGCGCGAGCTGCGGCAGGCCGTCCTGCAGGAGCTGCTGCAGCGACTCGATGTCGCTGGTCATGCGGGTCATGATCACGCCCGCCTTCTCCTCGGTGTAGTAGTCGAGGGAAAGGCGCTGCAGGTGCGCGAACACACGGACGCGCAGCTCGAACATGACGCGTGACGCGACCCGTCCGGTGGTCGCGACACGCGCGCCGCTCGCCACCGCCGAGACGACCACGGCCAGGATCGCCAACACGCCGATGACCGCCAGCGCGGTCCAGTCGTGCGGGGTGATGCCGTCGTCGATGCCCATCTGGCTGAGGAACGGGCCGGCCTGGACGGCCAGCGCCTCGATCACGATGAAGAGGGCCGACCAACTCATCATCCGACGGTTGGGCTTGAGCATCCGCCGCAGGCTGACGCCGCTCTCCTTCATCTGGTGCGTGAACGATCCCTCGGCCGCCTGCCACCGCGGGTCGCTACCCAGCTCGGGCTCGTCGGCGAGGAGCTGCTCGACGCCCTTGCGCATCTCCCACGGGATCCCCGCGAAGGGCAGGCCGTTGCCCGGGTTCCCCGGCGAGCCTCCGACCGCGCCGCCCATGGGCGCGCCGCCGGTGATGGTGCCTCCGCCCCATGCCACTACATGGCTCGCTCTCTACTCACCGGGGTACCCGGCTCGCGGCCGTTCGCTCGCATCAGTCGACATCCCCCAGCTCGCCGACGTCGGTGTCGAGCACGCGCGACCGTGCGACGTCGGCGTCGATCTCGGCGTCGACCAACTTGTCGGTCCCGACGTCGAACGGGGCGTCGTCGTCGAGCTCGACCGCGCTCTGGGCGAGAATCTCCGCGTAGCGCGGCTCGGACACGAGCAGGTCGGCGTGGGTGCCCTCGGCGATGACGCGACCTCCTTCGACCACCGCTACCCGGTCGGCGAGGCTGATGGTCGACAGCCGGTGGGCGATGATGAGCGTGGTGCGTTCGGCCATCAACCCGCGCAGCGCCTCGTGGATCTGCTGTTCGATTTGGACGTCGATGGCTGAGGTCGCGTCGTCGAGCACGAGGATCGGCGGGTTGACGAGCAGCGTCCGGGCGATGGCGAGCCGCTGGCGCTGACCGCCCGAGAGCGTGAAGCCGCGCTCCCCCACGACCGTGTCGTACTCCTTGGGGAGGTCCTGCACGAACTCGTGGGCGCCGGCCGCCATCGCCGCCGCCTGCACCTCCTCGAGCGTCGCGTCCGGCCGCCCGTACGCGATGTTGTCGCGGATCGACACCGAGAACAGGAACGGCTCGTCGAGCACCATGCCGATGTGGTGGCGCAGGCTCGGCAGGGTCAGGTCGCGCACGTCGTGGTCATCGACACGCACCGCGCCCCGGTCACGTCGTAAAAGCGCGCGAGCAGCCGTGCGGCGGTCGACTTCCCGCTCCCGGTCCGCCCGACCAGCGCGACGGTCTCGCCGGGGCGTAGGTGGAGATCGAACCCGTCGAGCACGCTCGTGCCGTTGGCGTACCGGAACGACACGTCGTCGAAGTGCACGTCGCCGCGGCACTCGACCAGGTCGACGGCACTGGGACGGTCGACGACGTCCGGTTGCTCGTCGAGCACCTCGTAGATGCGCTGCGCCGACGCCGACGCCCGCTGACCCATCATGAGGATCATGCCGAGCTGACGGAACGGCGGCTGGAGCATCAGCACGTAGGCGTTGAACGCCACGATGTCACCGATCGTCGCCTGACCGTTGATCGCCAGGTAGCCGCCATAGAACAGGACGATCGCCTGTCCGAAGCGCGGCAGGTTCTCGATCAGGGGCGACCACTTCGCCCGGATGTCGGCGTCCTTGACGTTCGCCCACTCGGCCCGCATCCCGGCGCGGGTGAGGTTCTGCAGCTGACCGTCCTCTGCCGCGAACGACTTCACGACGCGGACGCCGTTGATGTTCTCGTCGACGACGGTGGCGACCTCGGCCAGGCGGGACTGGATGAGCCACGACACCGGGAACATCTGCTTCCGCATGCGGACGCCAACGATGTAGACGAACGGCATCGTCGACATCGTCACCAGCGCGAGCTGCACGTTGATCGACAGCATCTCCGCGAACGCGAGCACCGCCACGCTGCACGACACGAGGATGCTCGGCGCGAACGCGAGGTACATCTGCACCGAACGGATGTCGGAGTTGGCGCGCGAGATCAGCTGCCCCGACTGCACGCGGTCGTAGAACGAGAACGACATGCGGCTCAGGTGCTCGTACATGATGTTCCGCAGGTCGTACTCGATGCGGTACGCCGTCTCGAGCAGGTAGTTGCGCGAGAAATACGTGAGCACGAAGCGGATCAGCGCGAGCGCGACGATGACGACGACGAAGTGCTCGAGCGTCGGCCCCGCGGTCTTGCCTAGCGAGTCGATCGCCTGTCCGACCTCGTTGGGGATCTGCACCTGCACCACGAGACCCAGGAACGACGCGATCAGCGAGAACGCGAACATGCCCTTGTGCGCGAGCACGATCGGCATCATCCGCTTGAGCCAGGAGCCCCCGCGGTCGGGGTTGATGTGCGCGCGCGGTGGCGGGTAGCGCGGGGTGACGCCGACGGGCACGAACGGTGAGCTCACGTCGGCGCCGAACGCGCCCATCTCCACGGTCACCGGTCGCGCCTCACATGTTCTTCGCGGTTGCGGTCGAGGGCGCGGTTCCAGCCGTCGAGCCCGGCCGCGAGCGCGTCAGGCGGATCTGCAAGAAACCCCGCGATCTCGTCGAGGCGGGCCTCACCGGCCGCGTCTGCAGCGGCGAGGACGCGCTTGCCGTCGCGCGTGAGCAGCAGCGTCAGCCGGCGCCGGTCCTCGGGATCGGCCTCGCGTTCGACCAGCCCGCGCGCCACGAGGCCGTCGACCACCGCGGTGACGGTCGGCGGGCTCACCGCGAGCTGGCGGGCCAGCACCGACGACGCGGTGGATCCGTCGCCGAGGAGGGCGAGCACCCGGTACTGCGGGAGGGAGAGGTCGAGCGGCGCGATCGCCACTTCCACCTGCTTCGCCAGGCGGGCGACGGCGCGGCGCCGCGCCCGTGGTCGTCCGGGACCGGCTCATCGTTCGACGCTCACATGGTGAGAGTATCGAAGTATCTGACAGGCCCCAAGACTGGTCCGGTGGTTACGACCACGCGGTGCGCGACGGGCCATGCTGGTCACCCATGACCGAACCGTCCGTCGCGATCGCCTGTCAGGGTGGTGGCAGCCACACGGCGTTCAGCACGGGCGTCCTTGCCCAGCTCCTCGAAGCCGACGAGCTCGCCCACCACCCGCTCGTCGGCGTGAGCGGCACGTCGGGCGGGGCGATCTGCGCCACGCTCGTCTGGTTCGCGCTCCGTGACGGTGACCGCGGCCGCGCCGTCACCCTGCTCGAGGAGTTCTGGGCCGACAACGCCGCCAGCGAGCCCGCCGACCGGGTGCTCAACGCGGCGACTTTGCTCGCGGGCCTCGCGCAGGGCTACGGGATGCTTCCCGCGGTCAGCCCGTACCACCTCCCCGCGCCGTCGTTCGGGCTCGATCAGTTCCGCGAGATGCTGCAACGCCACATCGACTTCGACGCGATCACCGTCGACGACGCCGCGCGCGCACCGATGTTGCTGCTCGGTGCCGTCGACGTGTTGTCGGGTCGGTTCCGTGCCTTCAACAGCCACGAGGAGCGCATCACCGCCGACTGCGTCCTCGCGTCCGCCGCCATCCCGATGTTGTTCCCCGCGGTGCACGTCGACGGCGGCGTGTACTGGGACGGCCTCTTCTCGCAGAACCCGCCCGTGCGTAATCTGCTCGACACCGAGCCCGACGAGCTCTGGGTGATCCAGGTCAATCCGACGGCGAGCGCGCACGAGCCGACCACGGTGCTCGACATCGCCGACCGACGCAACGAGCTGTCCGCCAACCTGTCGCTCTACCAGGAGCTCGGGTTCGTGGAGAAGATCGATCAGCTGCTCGACGACGGGCTGCTCGCCCCGGGCGGAAAGTACAAGCAGGTCACCGTGCGCATCATCGAGATGCCGTCGGAGGTGGCGCGTCTCCAGGGACCGGCGTCGAAGCTCAACCGGGATCCCGCGTTCCTCTCCGGGCTCATCGCGCACGGTCGACGCCAGGCGCAGGTGTTCCTCGCCGGCTACGCGTTCGAACGGGCCTGGGTGACCGGCGACGTCGACCGCGTGCTCGGCGCGTTCACCGACGACGCCCTGCTCGTAAGCGACGGCGTGGCGGTCGACCGCGAGTTCGTCGTCGCACTCCTCCGCGACCGCGTCACGGTCGATCCCGTGCGCAAGCAGGTCACCGGTGACCGCGTCAGGTGGTCGGTGCGGATCCGACGCGACGAAGGCGTCGTCGCGGGCACCGCCGAGATCGTCCTGAGGCCCGACGGCGTCTCCGAGCTGCAACTCCGGTCCGGATGATCTGCGGGCGCGAGACTGGACGGACGCGAGCGTGGCGGAACCGGCAGACGCGCCAGGTTTAGGTCCTGGTGTCCGCAAGGACGTGGGAGTTCGAGTCTCCCCGCTCGCACCAAGACCGCAGGCGGCCGCACGCGTTCTCGAGCCCTACCCGGCGGGCTGGCCGTCGTCGTGCTCGACGAAGATGCACGCCCCGGGGCAGTAGTCGGCCGCCTCGACCACCTCCGCTTCGAGCGATGGCGGCACCTCGGCCATGCCTCCACGCTCGTCGGCGTTCCTGGCGTAGGCCCGGTAGGTGCGGTCGCCCTCGTCCATGAAGAAGACGTCGGGACAGATGTCGACGCACTGACCGTCGCCGGTGCAGAGCTCCTGGTCGATCCAGACCTTCATCGCGTCGTTCAGCCCAGCCTCATCGGCACCGACGAGTACCCGCGGACCGTCGCGGTATGGACGCGCTCGAGGCGCGACTCGTCGACGTCCCACGTCGGGTAGCGCCGCAACGTCTCGGTGAGCGCGACCCGCCCTTCGAGACGCGCGAGCGCGGCGCCGATGCAGAAGTGGGCGCCGTAGCCGAACGCGAGGTGACGGTCGATGTCGCGCCGCACGTCGAAGCGGTCGGGGTCCGGGAAGTGGCGCTCGTCGCGGTCGGCCGAGCCGTTCAGCAACGCCGTCCTCGACCCGCGGCGGATGCACGTGCCGTGCACCTCGACGTCACGCACTACCCACCGACCCTGGATGGGCGAGGGGCTTCGTAACGCAACAGCTCCTCGACCACGTTGGAGACGAGCGACGGCTCGTCGACGAGTAGCCGGCGCTGGTCGGGGTTCTCCGCGAGCGTGACCGCGGCGAAGCCGAGCAGCCGCGCGACGGTCTCGCTGCCCGCGACCGAAAGCAACTGCACGAAGCCGACGATCTCCTCCAACGTGAGCCGGCGCGTCATGCCGTCGTCGTCGATTCTCCGCGTGCACCAGCGCGGAGATGAGGTCATCCTGCGGGTCCATCCGCCGCAGCTCGATCAGCTCGGGGAGCACGGCGAACGCCTCGTTGGTGATCTCGCCGTTCTCGTTCACGAGGCTCTCGACCTTCTCCACCCCGCCTTGCGCCGTCTCGCCTTCCTCGACGTGCAGCCCCGTGTCGGCGAGGCGGCGGAACTCCGCCGCGTGACCCTCCGGGAACCCGACCAGCGAGAGGATGACCGTGGGCGGCAGCAGACCGGCGAAGGCCTCGACGTAGTCGAACTCGTCCTGGTCGGCCACGGTGTCGAGGAGGTCGCGACAGATCCTGCCGATCCGCGGTTCGAGGTCGGCGATGCGACGGGGCGTGAAGGCCCGGCTCACGAGCTTCCGCAGCTTCGTGTGGTCGGGCGGGTCCATCATGATCAGCAACGGGAAGCCGACCTGTTCCTCGCTGATCATGTCGAGGACGATCCCGTGGCTCGACACGAACGTCTCGCTGTCGAGCAGCCCGTTGAGGACGTCGTCGTAGCGCGAGCGCGTAGAAGTCGTGCCGCTCGTTGTAGTAGACGGGCGCCTCGTCGCGCAGCTTCTTCCAGACCGAGTACGGGTCGGCGTCGATGGTGTAGTCGTACGGGTCGTAGTAGACCGCGTTGTCAACCGGCATCGTTCACCTCTTCACACCTTCGCCAGCGCTCGGGCCTCGGCCCGGCGCCGGTACTCCGCCTTCGACGTCTCGGAGGTGTCGACCCCGGCGATCGCAGCGCGGGCCCGGAGCTTCCCCACGGTGGCCTCCGCCTTCGGGACGTGGGCGAACGGGTCATAGTCGAAGAACCGCGCCACGTTCTTCCACGTGATCTGATCGATCTCCTCGTCGGTGCAGCCGGCGGCTTCGAGCTCGGCGTGCAGGATCTCGGGCGAATTGGGCCAGGTGCAGTCGGAGTGCGGGTAGTCGCACTCCCACGCGATCGTCTCGATGCCGATGCGGTCACGCAGGCGCAGCGCGCTCGGGTCGGTGATGAAGCACGCCAGGAAGTGCTCGCGCCACACCTCGGTCGGTGTCGTGCCCGGGGGCAGACGGTCCAAGTGGGTCCACGACTGGTTGACGACGTGGCGCTCCAACCGGTCGAGGAAGAACGGCACCCATCCGATCCCGCCCTCCGACAGCGCGAATTTCAGGCTCGGGAAACGGCGCAACAGACCCGAGAGCATGAGGTCGACCGCGGTGATCGTCATCACCTGCGGGGCGATCAACATGATGTCGTCGGCCATCGCGTCAGCGGGGCGCTGGATGAGCCCGAACGCGCCGGCGATGTGCATGCACGGCGTGATGTTGTGGTCGACCAGCGCCGCGAACAACGGATCGAAGTGGCCGCTCGCGTACGTGGGGAGCCCGACGCCGTACGGCGTCTCGGGCAGGCTCACCGCGACACAGCCCTTCGCCGCGACCCGCTTCACCTCGGCGACGGCCGCGTCGAGATCGAAGATCGGCAGGATGGCGAGCGGGATGAACCGCCCCGGATGCCCTCCGGCGACCTCGTCGATCGCCCAGTCGTTGTACGCGCTGAGCGCCATCGACGTGAGCTCCGTGTCGGGCGTGCCGGCGAGGTGACTCCCTGCGAATCCCGCGAACGTCGGGAAGTTCATCCCGGCGAGCATCCCGTTCGCGTCCATGTCCTTCACGCGCTCGTCGATGTCGTAACAGCCGGGCCGCATCTCGGCGAAGTCGACCGGGTCGAAGCCCCACTCCTCCTTGGGCAACGACACCACGGCCGAGAGCCCGGCAACGCCGATCGTCCCGCCCTGGAACACCCACTGGTCGCGGCCGTCGGCGTCCTTGACCAGCTTCGGGGCCTGCTCCCGGTACCTGGCCGGCATGTGGCGCTCGAACAGGTCGGGCGGCTCGATCGAGTGGTCGTCGATGCTTACCAGCACCATGTCGTCGACGCGCATGAGAACCTCCTGGGACGTTCCCAGCACCATCACCCGACGAGGGCGCGCCCCGGTAGGGACCAAGGTCACGTCGCGGCCATGCGCGGGGCGGCACCGACGTCACCCGGCGGCGCTCCGTGCGGGCGTCAGGTAGCGGACGAACCAGTCGCGGGCGAGCTGGGCGGCAGTCTCGAGGGTGCCGGGCTCCTCGAACAGGTGTGTCGCCCCGGGGACGATCTCGATGCGGTGCTCGCAGGACATCGTGCCGGCGGCTCGACGGTTGAGGTCGAGCACCTGTGTGTCGCGACCACCGACGATGAGCAGGGTAGGTGCATGCACGCTCCCGAGGCGCGCCATGGCGAGGTCAGGGCGGCCGCCGCGCGACACAACGGCCCGGACGGTCGGGGTATCGGCGGCGGCCCACAGCGCCGCAGCCGCGCCGGTACTTGCACCGAAATAGCCGACACCGAGGTCCGTGCAGTCGGGTTGGCGATGCAGCCAGTGGGCGACGGCGCGGAGGCGCTCGGCGAGGAGCTCGATGTCGAACACGTTCGTGCGGTCGAGCGCCTCGGCGGGTGTGAGCAGATCGACGAGCAGCGTGGCGAGGCCTCCAGCGTTCAGGTGACGGGCGACGAACTGGTTGCGGGGACTGTGGCGGCTGCTGCCACTGCCGTGCGCGAACACCACGACACCGGCCGCGTGCGGGGGAAGTGTCAGGTGGCCGGCCAGCTCGCGCGCCGTGTGCCGTGATCTCTATCTCCTCGTCGCGTGCTGCCACGTCCGGAACGTCTCCCGGCGGATCGGCTTCCGCGCTCGTCACGGCCGCGGGGGCTGCTCGGAGCAGCCCGACGACCTCGTCGTCGGGCGTCTGGGAGAAGCGGGCGTACCACTCACCGACCGCGTAGAAGGGCGTCGGCGTCTCGAGCGCGACCACCTCGTCGGCGATGGCGGCCATCTCGACGAGACTCTCGCGGGCCGCAACCGGGACCGCGAGCACGACGCGCCGCGCCCCATGAGCTCGCGCGACTTCGAGCGCGGCGCGGGCGGTGCCTCCCGTCGCGACGCCGTCGTCGACGACGATCACCGTCCGGCCCGCGAGCGGGATCATCGGTCGGCCACCGCGATACAGGTTGGCGCGCCGCTCCACCTCACGCCCTTCACGGGCTTCCGCCGCGGCGATGTCGCCCGGCGTGACCCGCGCCAGGCGGACCACGTCATCGTTGAGCACGCGTACGCCGTCCTCGCCGATCGCGCCCATGCCGAGCTCTGGCTGGAAGGGGACACCCAGTTTTCGTACCACGATCACATCGAGGGTTGCCTCGAGCGCTCGTGCGACTTCGAACGCGACCGGCACGCCTCCCCGAGGGAGGCCGACGACGATCGGATGCTCGGCACGCAGGTGCTCAAGGCGGGCGGCCAGCTGCTTGCCGGCGTCGCGGCGATCCCGAAATAGTCGCATGAGAAACCTCCCTCGACGACTCTCAGTGACGATGGACCAGCGCGACGGCCCGGATCACCGTCGCCTCGTGCCTGCACCACCGCTTCCACGGCTGCCGGCCCTGCTCATCTCGTTTGCGGCGCCCGTCACGTCGTCGCCGAACTCACGATGCCTCTCATCCTGGAGGGTCCAGCCGCCGCGACCCAGGGCCGAAGGTCACGGAACACCCCGACCGGCGTGGTAGGAACCTCGGTGTGCTGCGGGTCGTGATCATGGGCGCAGGAGGGCGCGACTTTCATGACTTCAACGTCGTGTTCCGCGACGATTCCGAGCATGTCGTCGTCGCGTTCACCGCGGCGCAGATCCCCGGAATCGACAACCGCACCTATCCCCGCTCGCTGGCCGGACCCCGCTATCCCGACGGCATCCCCATCGTCCCCGAACACGATCTGGCCGCGCTCATACACCGTGAGCGGGTTGACAAGGTCGTGCTCGCCTACTCGGACCTGTCCCACGAAGACGTGATGCACCGAGCGTCGATCGTCCTCTCGGCGGGCGCCGATTTCACGCTGCTCGGACCCGCGCCACCATGCTGCACAGCCCGAGACCGGTGGTGGCGGTCTGCGCGACACGCACCGGCGCCGGCAAGAGCCAAACCAGTCGGCGAATCGGGGGCATCCTGGTCGACGCCGGTCTGCGAGTCGCGCTGGTGCGCCATCCGATGCCCTACGGCGACCTGGAAAGCATGCGGCTCCAGCGCTTCGGCACCCTCGCCGACATCGACGCCGCCAACCCCACCATCGAGGAACGGGAAGAGTACGAACGGCCCGTCGAGCTGGGCATGGTGATGTACGCGGGCGTCGACTACGGCGAGATCCTCGAACAGGCCGCGGGCGAGGCCGACGTCCTGGTGTGGGACGGCGGCAACAATGACTTCCCCTTCGTCGCAGCCGATCTCCTCGTCGTCGTCACCGACCCGCTGCGTGCCGGCGACGAGCTCCGCTACCACCCGGGCGAGACATGCGTACGGATGGCCGATGTCGTGGTCGTGAACAAGGTCGACGCGGCCACGCCGGTCGCGGTCCGCACACTCCGTGCGACCATCGAAGCCGTCAACCCGACTGCGACCGTCGTGCAGACCGCGTCCCCGGTCACCCTCGGTCCCGGTCCCGAGATCCGCGGACGGCGAGTACTGGTGATCGAAGACGGTCCCACGGTGACCCACGGCGGGCTGCCCTTCGGCGCGGGTACGGTCGCGGCCCGCCACCATGGCGCGGCGACCATCGTCGACCCGCGGCCGTGGGCTGTCGGTTCGATCGCCCAGACGTTCGAGCGCTATCCCGCGATCGGTCCGGTACTACCGGCGATGGGCTATTCACCCGAGCAGCTCGACGATCTCGCCGCCACGATCCGGGCCGTCGACTGCGATGTCGTGGTCACCGGAACTCCGATCGATCTCAGCCGCCTGATCGACGTCGGCCATCCCCTCCGCCACGCCACGTACGACCTCCTGGAACTCGGCCATCCCGACCTCGCCGACACCCTCGCACCGCTGATCGAGCGCGCTCTCACCGCGACCCGAGAGGAACGAGCTCCAGACCCCGGGCCTGCGCACTGATCATCGTGCCCGCTTCGCCACGAACCATGGCGACCGCGTCCTCGATCGCACCGATCGCCGCCCACCCCTTGCCAGATGCAGCGAACACGGCGGCGGCCTCGACCTTGGGGCCCATCGATCCCGGGTCGAACGCCAGCCCCCGCAACGCGTCTGGGTGAGCCCGGCGCACCAGCTTCGCCTCAGGTGTTCGCCAGTTGACGACGACGCCCGGAGCGTCCGTCAACAGCAACAGTGCATCAGCGTGCGCGTCGCGTGCGAGCAGCGCCGCGGACCGGTCCTTGTCGACCACCGCTTCGATGCCGTGCAACGCCTGCCCGTCGTCGAGCACCACCGGGATGCCGCCACCACCGGCGCACACGACCACGACACCCGCGTCTACGAGCAGCTCGATCGTGTTGCGCTCGACCAACGCCAAGGGCTGTGGGGACGCGACGACACGCGCCGCCACGTCCCGTCATCAGCTGTGAACCGCCATCCGAAGTTCCGTTCGAGACGCTTTACATCCTCGATGACATACCGCGGCCCGATCGGCTTCGTCGGCCGGGCGAACGCAGGATCGGCTCGGTCGACGATCACCTGCGTGAGCAGCGTCGCGCAGTCACGGCCTGGCAGACGGTTGCGCAGCTCCTGCTCGAGTAGGTAGCCGATCATGCCCTCGCTCTCCGCGCCGAGCACGTCGAGCGGGTACGGCTGCACATCCGTCATCGCCTGGCTCTGCAACGCGAGCAGCCCGACTTGGGGTCCGTTGCCATGGGTCACGACGAGGTCGTGCTCGCCGGCGAGTTCGGCCAGCACGTTGGCCGCGGCAGCCAGGTTTCGGCGCTGGTGTTCCGCCTCGGGCGGCTCGCCCCGGCGCAGGAGCGCGTTGCCGCCCAGCGCAACGACAACCCGCATCCGCCGACTGCCAGAAGGGGACTCGCGCAAGACCATCAGCGTTCATACGCCCGTCGGAAACGTCTCGGGTGGCTCCCCGCGGTCCCACAGGGCGGTCCGCTCGAGCGGCTCGAGGGCCCGGGTGCGATCGAGGTGGATGACCGCGTCGAACTGGTCCGCGAGACGAGCCTCGAAGTAGTGGCTCTGACGCTCGGTTTGGGGGCGGTAGATGACCCCGATCGCGCGCTCGAGCCGGGGCACCTTGAGGGCATCACGAACCGCGGGATCCACGGTGACGAGCCAGAAGCGTCGCTGCGCAACCTCGTGGAAGAGAGACTCGTAGCTGCCCACGAGCGCGGGGCGCACATGCTTGCGTTCCGGTGGGTCACCCCAGTCCGAGGCCGCGGTGACGCGACCGTCGTACGTGCTGAACCCGACGAGCACACAATCATGGCTGTAGCGCTGTCGCGCGAGCTGGCCGACATTCAGTTCCCCGCGCCCGCCCATAGCGGTGGCGCGCGCGTCACCGACGTGTGAGTTGTGTTCCCACACCACGACCTTCGTGTGCCCGAGCCGACGATCGAGGTGTTCGACGAGCGCGTCCAGCGTGCCTGCCATGTGCCGGTCTCGCAGGTTCCATGACGAGACCTCCGCCCGGTACATCTGCTGGTAATACTCCTCCGCGTCTCGCACCACGCGGGCGTTCTGTTCCGCGAAGAACAGCTCGTCCTCGGCAACCCAACCGTCACGCCGCAGGTAGGCATCCGATCGGCGGCGCAACTCGACCAGCTGCGCGACGACTTCGTTCTCACAGGGGATCGCGCCCTGGTACGCGAGCGCGTATCCGTAAGCCTGACCTTCGTGGTCTACATGGTCGAAGCAGCCGTAGCGCTTCGCGCCCGCTGCGCTTCGCGGGGGTCCACCCGGTCGAGGTACTCGATCACTGCCTCGATCGAAGCGCGCAGGCTGTAGAGATCGAGACCATAGAACCGAGCTTTGGTCTCCGGAAACGCATGCGCGTCGTTGCGGGCGCGCATCCACTCGACGAACTCCAACACATCGCGGTTGCGCCACATCCACGCCGGGAAGCGACGGAAGTCCGACAGCGCGCTCTCAGCATCGGGATCGTGGGACAGGCCCATCACGTAGCGATTGACCCGGTACGCGTCGGGCCAATCGGCTTCTACCGCGACCGCCGTGAAATTGCACTCATCGATCAGCCGACGCGTAATCCGGGCCCGCTCCCGATAGAACTCGTGGGTGCCGTGCGTAGCCTCACCGATGAGCACGAACCGACGGTTTCCGACGAGATCGAGGAGCCCGTCGTAATCATCGGGCGCACCGGTGACCAGCCGAGCCGCCCGGGCCACGGCCCCCACCCCCGAGTCGGTCATCGCGCTCGCACCCATGACCCACAGTCTCCCGAGCGGCCGAGTCTTCGGCCAGGGTCAGAGGTCCCAGGTCGAGCCGTTCTGTGCGTGGAGGGCGTGCGCGAGATCGGCAGTTCTCGCCGTACACGGCGGTCGCCCCGGCCGGAACCGGGGCGACCGTTCGTTGAGTGTGAGTCGCGGGTTACAGCGGGATCTCGTTGTACAGCATGCTCGCGACCGAGACACCGGGCCCGTCGGCAGCTCCTGGGCCTTTCGCTTGGATCGCCAACCCAGCTTCTGTGGACCACGCCGCGCCCACCCGGGCCGCGGCCGCCATGTTCTCGTGCTCCCAGATGAAGGTCGTGAGGCCGCTCGACATACCGGCATAGGTCAGTTGCAGCAGTCGTGCGTTGAGCGCCCCGTTGGCCTCGACGAACGCGCAGGTGTCCGCCGCGTCCGCGAGGAACTCCTCCATCCGTCCCGGCTTCACCTGGCTCGCATGGAGTTCGATGATGCTGCCCCGCCCCGGCGTGGGGGTATGGCCGGTCGGTAGCTCGATCCCCATGCTCGTCGACGTCTGCGATGATCCCCGCGCGTCGGTCCTCAGGCGATGCAACTCCGGGTCGGTGTTCATCGCGTCGAACGCCTGGGCCATCGCTTCGGGGCTCTCGTACTCGACCGAGAACAGGGTCGAGTCCACCTGCTCACCCGCAGCGATGGCCATGAAGAACCGAACCTCACCCCCGTGGCGGCCCACCACCTTGGCCGCATCGGCGGAACTGGCGATCGTGGCGTCGAGCTGCCCTTCCAGCACTCTTGCTGTCGTCGAGAAGAACGCCTTCATCTAGATCCCCCATTTGCTCTGGCTCGCCCGATTCGGCGGCATCTTGCCCGGTTTCGGGCTGTTCCCAACCCAACCACCTCATCGGAGAGCCGTCAATAGGGGCGTTGCCGGGCTGATCCGCGACACGCATCAGCCTCAACTCCGCGTCGCGCGTGATGTGCTTGTTCTGGACTCTCGATGACGGTGGTTCGGTGAGCGTTCGGTGCGCCGACCGGGTGCGCGAGATCGGCAGTGCTACTCGGCTGGTTGGCGCTCGATCTTCCAGCCGTGGATCGTTTCCAAGCGGCGAGCGAATCGCTCCACGATCTCCCCCTCGCTCATGCCCCGCGCATATGCCGGCGAAAGCACGGCAACCGCTCGCTCGACCCGCACCACGGCCACCCCGTGGATGCGGTTCGCCTCCACCCCATGCTCCTCGAACGAGCGGACGGCCCGATCGAAGATGGGTCCGGCCTGGTGCACGGAAGCCCGGCCCCTGAACCGGTAGCCCTTGCGCCGCACGGGATCGACGACGTTCACCTCGACGACCGGGTTGACCAGGATGTTGGCCATCGTGTTCGGTGAGGCAAGGTCGGCGAAGATCAAACTGTCGTCGTCCCAAACCGCCATCGTCCCCTTTGGTGAAAGGTTCGGACTCCCGTCAGGACACACGGTGGCGACGAATCCCAGGGACTGCTCCTTGATGACTCGTTTCATGTCATCCGTGAGAATCGTCATCGCACGCCCTTCGACAAGTCGTCTCCCGAAGGCGGAGTCGCTCATCCGGGCCCCGCTCAAGGACGCTCAAGGTCGGATCACCTTGATACGCGTCCCATGACGACAGAATGCTTCGGACTGCGCTCGCTCCGCCACCGTCTACACGCACGGATCCGCGACACGCGTGAGCGTCAGTTCCGCACGCGCGAGATCTGCCGATCTGCGCTACCCCGCGCGGCGGTTTGGTGAACGTTCTGTCGGCGCGTCACGTGCCCGGTCGACGAGGTGCAATCAGGCAGTTGAGAGGAATCCGAGTCTCCCCGCTCGCACCTGACCCAGCGGTGCCGATCGGGGCAGGCGACCGCGCTGTCCCTAACCGGTGATGCTGCGAAGCGCGAGTCCGTCGGGGCCGTAGGCCGCCAACGGGTCGGAGCGGATGGCTTCGTCGAGCGCCCGTGCATCGTCGCCGACGAGGATGCGCCATGCGTCGTTCCGCACGCCATCGAGGATGACGGTTGCCGCTTCGCTCGCCGAGACGGGCGCGTTGGCACGGAATCCGTCGGCGACCTGACGCAAGAGCTCGTCGAGATCGCCGTCGGTTGCGTCGCCGGTCGTCGTCGCCGAGTCGTCGGTCGCGAGGATTCGCATGCTGTTGGCCACGATCCCGGTCCCGATGTGACCGGGCATGACGACAGCCACCTTCACGTGCGGCGCGTTGACCCGGAGATCGGTGATGAGCGACTCGGAGAACCCCTTCACCGCGAACTTGGCGGTGCTGTACGCGCTGTGCGGCACATTCGGTCCGAGCGCGGCCCAGAATCCATTCACGCTGCTGGTGTTCACGATGTATCCGGCGTCGCTCGCGACGATGAGCGGTACGAACGCGCGGCTGCAGTTGTACACCCCGCCCCAGCAGATCGCGAACGTCCGGTCCCAGCCCGCGCGATCCTCGGCGATGAAGCTGTATCCCCCGCCGACCCCCGCGTTGTTGAACAAGAAGTTGACGTGTTCGCGGTCGTGCTCCGCGAGCACTTCGTCGCGGAAGCGCCCGACCTGAGCCTCGTCGGCGACGTCGCACACGTGCCCGGTCACACGTGTTCCCGGTGCACCATCCGTCGCCGAGCGCGACGGTCTCGGCGAGGTCCGCGTCGTGCACGTCACAGGTCGCCACATCGCAGCCGCCGGCCGCGAGCTGGACCACGAGCTCTCGACCCATCCCACTCCCGCCACCGGTGACGACGGCCAACCGACCCGCGACGTCCATGCTCACCCCTCCTCGACCGGCGCACCCTAACGTCGATCTGCGTCGATCACGAGGTGGTCGGACTCCTGGAACTCCCTCACCTCGCGACCACGTAGGGCCGCCCCCAGAGCGAGTCCCTGCGCCGAGGTCAACGACGCCCAGGCCGGGTTCGGCGTAGGTTGGCTGTCCTACTGGCGACCGAGAGACAGGGGCGCATGAGCGATCAGCCGTACGTCAACCTGCTCGACCCGGAGTTCTACGTCGACCCCTGGGACGCGTACCGCTGGTTGCGCGACAACGATCCGGTGTTCTGGGACCCGGTGCAGAAGCTGTGGGGCATCTCCCGCTTCGAGGACGTGATGCACGTCGAGAAGCACGCCCAGCGCTACACGTCGTACCACGGGTCGCGACCGCACATCGACCAGACCGACAACACGTCGATGATCGACCAGGACGACCCGCTGCACCAACAGCACCGGGCGCTGATCCACCGGCGCTTCACGCCGCGGACCGTGTCCACCCAGGAGGACGAGGTACGCGAGGTCGCGCGCGGGCTCATCGACGAGGTCGCCGCGAACGGCGAGTGCGAGGCGGTCGAGGCCCTGGCCTCCCGGCTCCCGGCGATCATGATCGGCCGGCGCCTCGGCTATCCGCCGGAGGACTGGGAGCGGGTGCGCCACTGGTCGGAGACCACCATGTACCAGGGTGGCCAGACCGACCCGAGCGGCGGTCCCTTCCCGGTGGGCGACGACACCGGCAGAGCGATGCTCGAGTTCGTGGAGCACACGCTGCCGATCATCCACGACCGGCGTGCCAACCCCCGCGACGACCTCATCTCCATCTGGACGCAGGCGGAGCGCTACGGAGCGGACCGTCCGTGGAACGACGGTGAGATCCTGGAGGAGTGCCTGCTCGTGCTCGACGGCGGGGCCGAGACCACCCGCACGGTGATCGGGGCGATCGTCCGTGAGCTCGCGGTGCAGCCCGACCAGCGGCAGCTCCTGCTCGACGACCCGGAGATGCTCGGCCGGAGTGCGGTGGAGGAGTTCATCCGCTGGGTATCACCGATCCTCAACATGCGCCGCACCGTCACCGAGGACCACGAGTTCCACGGACGCCAGCTCCGCACGGGCGACGAGCTCCTCCTCATGTACCCGTCCGCCAACCGCGACGACCGCGAGTTCGAGAACCCCGACGTGTTCGACGTGACGCGCCCGATCGGCCTGCAGCTCGCGTTCGGCATCGGCACCCACTTCTGTCTCGGCGCGTCGTTCGCCCGACTCGAGATCCGCGTGATGGTCGACGAGATGCTCCGCCGCATGCCCGACTGGCGCCTGGCCGAGGACAAGCCCGCGCCGAAGATCCTCGCGGCCACGTTCGCCCGCGCCTACGACGAGGTCCACATCGAATTCACGCCCGCGCGGTGAGCGCGGCCTCGACCTCGTTGATGAGCACCATCAGCTCGCGGCGGTGCATGCCGTCGGCGGCGGGAGCTGCGGGACGGTCACCGAGCGCCTGGTCGAGGCGGGCTCGGAACCAGCCCCGATCCGGTTGGGCGAACTCGTACCCGGCCAGGTAGGCCTCGGCGTAGCCCACGAGCGTGGCGGCCGGTTCGAGGAGTCCGGCTTCGGCCGCGGCGAGGCCGAGCACGTGCAGGCCCAGGTCGAGCGCATGCGGTGAGCTCTGGTGATCGGCGGCGCGCGCGGCCCGGGCCGCGTACGTCGCCGACCCCGGCCGGTGGAGACCGAGCAGCGTGATGCCCCACGCCATGTCGAGCCACAGGTTGCCGAGACCACCGGTGAGCAGATCCGCGCCATGCCGGCTGAGGATGTCGAAGCTCCTGACGAACTCGGGCTCCTCGCGCCAGACCAGTGATTGTGCCGTCGTGATCACGGTGGCCTGGAGCATGAGGAGACTGCCGCTCCGCTCGGCGCGCTCCAAGGCATCAGCGAAGATCTCCGCACTGCGTTGGAGCTGGCCGACCTCCGCGAAGAGCATCCCCACGCCGGTGGCGCCGATCACGGCGACCATGACGTCTCCACGCGCTTCGGCCAATTGGATGGCCCGCTCGTTCGCGGCCTCGCTCGCGGCGTATCCGCCGGTGAACACGCCGAGACTGCGCGGCGGCGAGCCACGCCCACTGCGAACCCACGATCTCGTGTTGGTCGGCGAGGGACGCGCTCCGGGCCGCCAGCTCCTCGGCCGTGGCGAACGCTCCGAAGTTCATGGTCTGGAGCCACGCCAGCCAGCCCAGCGCATCGACCACGACGCGCGGTTCCACCTGGGAGCTGTGCTCGAGGACCTGCTCGAGCCATGCGGCGCCATCGACCGGTGCATCCTGGGTGAGGAAGTAGAAGATCCGCTCGCACATCGTGGCCAGCTCGGTCCACGACCCGCTTTCCACGCACCAGTCGGCGGTCGAGCGGAGGTTGTCGAGGTCGGCGAGAAGCGCCGACCGGGTGGCCACGAAGCGGGAGTCGTCGAGCCCGGGTCCGAGTCGGTCCGTCAACGCCAGGAACCAGGCGGCGTGTCGCCGGCGGATCTCCTCGGTCTCCCCGGCCTCGGTGAGGCGATCGGCGCCGAATTGCCGCAGGGTCTCCAGCAACCGGTAGCGGTTCGCCTCCGGCTCGTAGACGACGAGCGACCGGTCGACGAGGCGCAGCACGCACTCGATCACGTCGGCATCGGTATCGGCCGCGACCGCGTCGGCGGCGGCGAGGTCGAACGACGCGGGGAACACCGACAGGCGTCGGAACACCCGTTTCTCGGGTTCGGTGAGCAGGTCGTGCGACCACGCGACGGTGGCCAGGAGCGTGCGGTGGCGTTCCTGCGCGCGGCGCGAGCCGCCGGCGAGGAGGCGGAACCGCTCGTCGAGGCGGCTCGCGATCTCGGTGGGCGCCATCGCGCGCACGCGGGCTGCGGCCAGCTCGATCGCGAGCGGGATCCCGTCGAGGTGTCGGCAGATGTCGACAACCGCTTCGACGTTGTCGTCGTCGAGCACGAACCCGTCGGCCACCGCCGCGGCCCGTTCGACGAAGAGGCGTACCGAGGCTGTACCCCGTGCCGCGTCGAGAAGCGCCTCCGCGTCGGGAAGGGCGAGCGACTGCACCCGGCGCACCTGCTCGCCGTCGAGGCCGAGCGGTTCCCGGCTCGTCACCACCACGTGCACGTCGGGGGCGCGGGCGAGCACCTCGTCGACGAGCTCGGCGGCCGCGTCGAGCACGTGCTCGCAGTTGTCGAGCACCACGAGCATCCGTCGGTCCGCGAGGTAGGTGGCCAACGCGCCCAGGTCCGTCATCGGCACCTGCATCGACGCGGCGACGACGGTCACGACCTCATCGCCGCCCGAGACGGGCGCGAGCTCCACGAACCAACATCCATCGGCGAACTCAGTGGCGACGCCCGCCGCGACACCCAACGCGAGACGCGTCTTGCCGACGCCGCCCACCCCGGTCAGGGTTACGAGCTGCTCACGAACCACGAGGTCGGTGATCGCCCGAAACTCGTCGCTGCGGCCGATCAACTCGGTGCGCACCGTCGGCAGGTTCGTCGGCACGACGTCGACCGACTGCAACGGCGGGAACCGCCCGTCGCCGACCTGGAACAGCTCCTGAGGCGCGCCCAGGTCGCGCAGTCGGTGCTCGCCGAGGCTCCGCACCGGGAACGCCTCACCCGCCACCTCGACCGTCGCACGCGAGCAGAGGATCTGGCCCCCGTGCGCGACCGCCATCACCCGCGCCGCGCGGTTCACCGCCGTGCCGTAGTAGTCGCCGTCGCGTTCCTGGGTTTCACCGGTGTGGAGACCCACCCGCACGAGCAACGGGCCAGTCGCCGCCCACGGTTCCGCGGCCAGCTCCTGTTGCAGGTCGAGCGCTGCATCCAGCGCGTCGGCAGCGGTTGCGAACGCGGCGTGGAAGCCGTCACCCGTGGTCTTCACCACATGACCACCGTGCGCGACGATCGCACCGCCGATGACCTCGTCGTGGCGCGCCAGTGCCGGCTGCATCGCGTCGGGATGCTCCTGCCACATCCGCGTCGAGCCCTCGAGATCGGTGAACAAGAACGTGACCGTCCCCGACGGCAACTCCGCCACCCCGACCCCTCTCGTTCATATGCCCCGAGCGTCAGTCAATCAGACAAACGCACCCCGGGTGTGAGGCGATCGGCGAGCCTGACCGCGAAGTCACGCGCCGCGGCATCGCCGTCGGGCTGGAGGTTGGTCGGAGGGATCTTCACGCCCAGATACCGCTCGTGGTACTCACCGGTGCCGAGGTAGCTGATCAACGAGAGCAGCGACCTCACCTGACCGCCGAGGTACTTGAAGTGGGTGGTGTCGACGCGCGTCGCGCCGTGGCCTTCCGCCAAGCGCTGCACCGTCTTGAGGTTGTTCTTCCAGTACCGACGACAGACGACGAACGCGGCGACCGGGCGACCGTGGAGCAACGTGGCCGCGGCGTCGGACTTCAGGTACGAGCGGATCGGCATGCACGTGGTCAGCCACCAGGTCGGTGATCCGATGACCACGAGGTCGTAGTCACCACCTTCTGCCTCGGGCGGTATGCGGATCTCTCCGGTCGCCCGACGCAGTTGCGCGGGCAGCATCCGCAGGACGTCGAGGTAGCGGTGCTTCATCGGGAACCGCGAGAACGTCTTGGCGTACCGCGCGTCGGTGAACTCGATCTCGGCGCGCGTGATGTCGAAGCCACGCTCGCGGAACACCGCTTCCATGTCTTCGGCGACCTTCAGCGCCTGCTTCGTGAACGTGTAGTACACGAACAGCACCTTGGCTGTGCTCGTCGTCGCTTCCATCACTGGATCGTCGTGGCGACGCGCATCAGCTCGTCTTCGGAGATGAGGTGATCTCAGATGCGCCGTCGGCCGATGCCGCGCCCCGGCGTGACGGCCGCGGCGACCACCGCGGTCTTCGCCACCGGCGACGGACCCGGCGAGACCGCTCGTGCCACCACCGCAGTCTTCGCGACCGGCGCCCCGATGACGCCCACTCTTCCAACCCGTCCTGGTCTGATCGGCATTTCAGTCTCCTCAGGTCGCAGATGCTTGGTCGGCCTCGATCGAGGCGATGATGGCTTGGATCGGGATCCGGCCGTTGGCGATGAGCTGCCCGCCCGAACGCCGAGCCGCGGCCGCGAACGGCGCCGCCCACAGGTTCTCCCAGATGAGCACGCCGGCAGTGCTGCCGGGGTCCATCGCGGCCGCGAGGTGCTCGACGTCCTCCTCGGCCAACAGTTCCGCCAACTCCGCCTCGAGCGCCTCCAGCTCCCCGAGGTCGGCGACGTCGGCGAGCTCCATGGCCTCGACGGAGCCGTCGGCGTCCTTGGTGAGGATGAGCACGTCGATCACGCGGATGATCCCGCGGTCGACCAGCGCGAGCAGCTCCTCGACCATCTCGCCGGTGAAGTTGCTCGCCCCGGCGGGAAACTCCACGACGATGTAGTCGACGGGCCCAAGCTCGTCGAGTGATGTCTCGGTCATCATGATCCGTTTCGTTGGTCGGACTCGTCTTCCGGGGTCAGCCTGGCACGGTTCCTCACGCGCCGCATCACCCCATCCGGATGACCCGCAGTTCTGCCCCGCGTCGTCGTCGTGCGCCAAGATGCCCCCTGATGGATGCCGTCCACCCCACCGGGACCGAGGACCACGACTCCGAGGAAGTGCACCTCGTGGCGCGTGGGATCGCGACCGCGGTGGCGCCGGAGACCGGCCTCACCGACGTGCAGGCGGACCTGCTCGAGGCGATCGCCAGCGCGCTCACCGGCATCGACGTCGACTACCGGGCACTCGAGCCGCTCGGCCCCGACGGGCTCGCCGCGGTGCTGGAAGGGCGTGACCTCGAGTATCGGCAGCGCATCGTCCACCACATGGTGCTCGGGGAGCTGGTGCTGCGACCGATCCCGACGGTGGTCGCGCACCGCGTCGCGAAGTACGCGGACGCGCTCGGCATCAAGGACGACTTCGTGCGGGTCGCCCGCCGGTACGCCCAGGGTGCCTACGGCCTGGCGTGGAAGGACCTGCAGCGGAACGGGTTCGTCGAGCACGTGCAGGACGCCGGCGACGCGGACGCCGAAGCCCGAGGTCGACGCGCGCCGGGCCGCGGCGGCTCCGCCCCCTTCGTGCCCGCGGAGGTCGACCCCGAGCTCGCGGCGCGCTGGATCGCGTTCGCGGACCTGCCGGACGAGTCACTGGGCCACTCGGTCTGGGAGATGTACGACGGCCGCGGCTTCGCGCTCCCCGGCACTCCCGGCGGCGCGCCCGCATACCTCGCGCAGCACGACTTCGTGCACGTGCTCGCCGACTACGGCACGAACCTCCGCGGTGAGCTCGAGGTCTTCGCGTTCATCGGGCGGGCCGACCCCGACCCGAAGGGCTTCGCCTGGCTGGCCACGTTGACCGGTCTCTTCGAGACCGGCTACATCCCCACCACCGGCTTCTTCGACCGCGACGTCAGCGAGCGCGTCATCCAGGCGCCGGGCATGCACCAGCGGATCGCCGACGCGATCCGGCGGGGCAAGGTGGTGAGCCAGCGCTACGGAGTCGACCTGTTCGAGGTCGACTACCACGAGCTCGCCGCCCGCCCCGTCCCCGAGGTGCGTGAGATCCTCAGCATCCCGCCGAAGGGTCCCGGCGCGGTCGCGGCCGGGTGCGTCGGCCCCTTCAGCCTCGAAGGCATGTCGGAGACCCAGCGGCGCGCGGTCGCGCAACGTCGAGGAGACATCACGTGAACGTCAACTTCAGCCAGGTGATCTCCGTGCAGTGCGACGACCCCGCGCCGATCATCGCGTTGCTCGAGCAATGGGATCTCGACCAGGCGTCGACCGACATCATGGGGTACATGGGCATCCGGGTGCTGGCCGACCGCGAACACCCCGGTCAGTACCTGATCATCGCCGACTTCGGGGTGGTCGATCCGGACGTGTCCGCGGCCGACGAAGCCGCACGCAACAACGAGCGTCCCGAGACCCAGGCGACCGCGGCGCGACTGCGCGAGCTCGTCAGCGGCGAGCCCGAGTACCACCACTACGACGAGCTCTACCGCACCGACTTCTGACGCTTCATCCTCTGTGGAGGATGCGCCGAACGGCGCGATCGTGTTCACTGTGCGCATGTTCGACGCCGTGTCGGGACCCATCGCGCACGAGTTGCAGACGTTCGAGGAAGCCGCCCAGAACTTCCAGGACCCGTCGCAGGAATGGCGAAGGCTCTTCTCCGAACTGCTCGGCACCTTCTTCCTCGTGCTCGTCGCCGCCGGCGGCGGGATGATGGGCCAGGCGTTCCCCGGCACCATCAGCCGCACCGCGGCGGTCGTCGCGCCGGGGCTCATGGTGATGGCCATCATCCTGTTCATGGGCAAGGTGTCGGGCGCGCACCTCAACCCGGCGGTGAGCATCGCGTTCGCGCTGCGGCGCGACTTCCCGTGGTGGCGCGTGCCGGGCTACATCCTCGTGCAGCTCGGCGGCGCCGTGCTCGCAGCCTGGTTCCTGCAGGCCGTCGTGCACGTCTCCGCGACGTACGGCTCCAACTACCCGGCCGCGCGACTTCTCGAACGGCGACGCCTTCTTCATGGAGATGGTGCTCACCTTCGGGTTGGTGAGCGTGATCCTCGGCACCGCATCAGGCGCGCAGAACCTCGGGATCATCGGCGCGCTGGGCGTCGGCGCGTACATCGCCCTCGCCGGGTTGTGGGGCAGCCCCATCTCCGGGGCGTCGATGAACCCGGCGCGCACGTTCGGTCCCGACGCCGTCGGCGCCGACTTCCACGCCTACTGGGTCTACGTAGCCGGCCCGTTGGCGGGCGCGGTGATCGCGGTGGGTACCGCGTTCGTCCTGCGCGGCCGCGGCGGCGGGCGGGCGGCATCGGGCGCTGCCCAGGGCGCGCTCTCCACCGAGGTCGACCAGCCCGACCAGGCGTAGGGCGAACGGATCAGCCCGCCGCGTGCACCGCGGCCGCGACCGCCCGCCAGCGTTCGGCGAGGTCCGGGAAGTCGATCCAGGTCTGGGCGGGCCCGTAGCCGAAGATGCGATCGGCGAGACCCTGGTAGCGACCGATCAGCGTGGGCGCCAGGCCGTCCCACGTCGCGGTGACGGCGTATTCGTCGAGCATCTCGTCGGTGATCGCGCCGGCCATCGCGTCGGTGTCGCCCGTCGCCATGAGCCGGTGGAGCCGCTCACTCGTCTCGCCCCAGCCGTGCAACTCGAACACCGGCCGGTACGTGCGGGTCGAGCCGTAGAACGAGAGCTGGCGGCGGATCGAGTCGCGTTGCGGCGCGACCTCGGCGTCGGAGTCGCCCACGATCATGAAGACGGGGCAGTACACCTCGCACGCCGCGGCCGCACGACCGGCCCCGTCGGCGCCGGTGGCGATCGCGGGCCGGATGACCTCGTCGAGGTACCGACGCGAGTGAAACGGATGCACGTGGAACCCGTCGCAGACTTCACCGGCGAGGCGAGCCATGCCGACGTTCACGCCCGCGATCGAGACCGGGATGTCGGGATGATCGCTCGGCCCGGGGGCGAAGAAGTCGGTGAGCAACGAGAACGAGTAGAAGTCACCGTCGAACCGCAACGGCTCCTCACCCTGGAACGCTCGCCAGATCGCCCGCAACGCGAGGACGTACTCGCGGAGCTTCGGCCCGGGATGTTCGAAGTTCATCGAGAAACGGCGTTCGATGTGGGCCTTCACCTGGCTACCCAGACCGAGGGAGAACCGACCTTTGCTCGCCCGGGCGAGCTCCCACGCGGTCTGCGCCGTGATCATCGGGCTGCGCGGGAAGGCGACCGCGATCGCGGTGCCGAGCTCGATCTCCGTCGTCACCGTGCTCGCCACCGCGCACGACAGGAACGGCGGCCGTTGCGACTCGGTGAACCACAACCCCGCGAAGCCGAGCTCCTCGACCCGGCGCGCCACCGGCGCGGTGTCCTCGAGCCGCAGGCTGGCGCCGTACGCGTCGAACAACACGTCAGTACGACTTCAGGCCGAGGTCGCGGGCGATGGCGTTGCGCTGGATCTGGCTGGTGCCGCCGGAGATGGTGGCGACGATCGACTCGCGGTAGCGATGGCTCATGACGCTCTCGGTCGCGAAGCCGTGCCCGGCGAGGATCTGCATCCCCCAACGCGCCGCCTGCACGTAGGTCTCGGATCCCTTGAGCTTCGCCATGGCCGCCTCCCGGTGGCACGGCGTGCCCTGGTGGCGCAGCCACGCGGCGCGGTACGTGAGCAGCCGGGCCGAGTCGACGTCGGTCTGCAGGTCGGCGATCACGTGCGCCAACGACTGGAACGTGCCGATCGGCCGGTCGAACTGCGTGCGCGTCTTCGCGTACTCGACGGTGAGATCGAGGGTGGACTGCGCGGCGCCGACGTAGCCCGCGCTCAGGAGGATCCGTTCGAGCTCGAGGTTCGAGAGCATGACGCGCCAGCCGTCGTGCAGCGGGCCGACGAGATCGTCCTTGGGCACGCGCACGTCGTCGAGGAACACCTCGTAGGTACCGAGGATGTGGCGCGCCAGCGTCGGGATCAGCCGCAGGGACACGCCCGGCGCCT
Source organism: uncultured Actinomycetes bacterium (assembly GCA_963725775.1). Classification (GTDB taxonomy): domain Bacteria; phylum Actinomycetota; class Acidimicrobiia; order IMCC26256; family DASPTH01; genus DASUAS01. The sequence goes on along the minus strand of CAVRZT010000001.1, from coordinate 1,377,347 downwards.
CGGGATCGACGAGCACCGCGCTGATTCCGCGGTGCTTCGGCGCGTCACGGTCAGTGCGCACGTACATGAGGATCGTCGTGTCGGGGAGGCCCGCGCCGGTGCACCACATCTTCTGGCCGTTCACGACGAAGTGGTCCCCACGGTCGTCAGCGGTCGTGCGCAGTGCCGCCGCGTCGGATCCGGCGTCGGGCTCGCTGATCGCGACCGCGTAGTTGCGGTGGCCGCTCATGATCTCGGGGGCGAGGCGCGCCCGTTGGTCGTCACTCCCCCACTCGTAGATCCCGAGCGTGGGGATCAGCCGTCCCGAGTAACACATCGCCACGTCGAGGCTCGCGTGGCCCAATTGCTCGGCGACGATCACCAGCTCGGTCGGGGTCGCGCCCGCGCCGCCGAACTCCTCGGGGAAGGGAAGGCCGAACAGCTCCATGTCTGCCAGCACCCGCTGCAGCTCGGCGGGAGGAGTGGCGTCGTCGTCCCACGCCTTGGCGACCTCCGGCGGGCACGTACGCGCGACCAGGTCGCGCACGGTGCCGCGGAGGAGCTCCTGCTCCTCGGTGAGTCCGAAGTCCACCGGGACCTCAGCTCGCGCGCGCGTCGAAGGTCAACGGAAGGTGACGCGCCTGGCGGACGCCCGCGAACTCGTACTCGATCCGGTCGCCGTCGGTCACCCGGTACTCGGGGATGCGCCGGTGCAGCTGGTCGATCGACGCGCGCAGCTCGGCGCGGGCGAGGTGCGAACCGAGACAGCGGTGGATGCCCGCGGCGAACGCGATGTGGCGGTTCTCCACGCGATCAAGATCGGCCTCGAGCGGACGGTCGAACGAGGCCGGATCGAGATTGGCGCTGGCCCAGCACAGGTAGACCATTTCCCCCTGCTTGACCGGCACGCCGTTGACCTCGGTGTCGCGCAGCGCGGTGCGCGCGCCCGACGACGGTACCGGGCTCTCGTAGCGCATGATCTCCTCGATGGCGCCGGCGAGGCGGTCGGGTTCCGCCACGACCCGCGCCCGGAACTCCGGGTGGGTCGCGAACCAGGCCACGATGCACGACAACGACGACGTCACCGTGTCGAGACCCACGATGGTGAACATGTGCATGATGTTCACGACCTCGTCGTCGTCGAGACCGTGACCGTCGAGCTCGAAGTGCATGAACTGGTCGAGCAGGTCGTCGTGGCGCGCACCCTCGGCGCGTCGTTGGTCGAGGCGGACGCGCAGGTGCGCGGCGCAACTCGCGGCCGGCGGCGCGCCCGATCACCTCGGCCTCGTCGCGGGTGGTCGCTTCGTTCTTGAGGATGCGGTCCTTCATCGCGATCAGGAACGGCGCGTCCTCCACCGGCAGCCCGAAGATCTGCAGGAAGATGGTCGACGGCAGCGGCACGCAGAACGCGTCGTGCAGCTCGACGTGCCCGTCGCCGATGAAGCCGTCGATGAGCTCGTCGGCCAGCGTGCGGATGTCGGGTTCGAGCGCCGCCATCTTCTTCGGCGTGAACAGCGGGTCGAGGAGCTTGCGGTAGTGGCGGTGGACGTCGCCGTCGAGGTGCAACGGGATGAGCGGATCGTCGGTGCCCATGCCCATGACGACGGACCCGATGTCGGGGTTGCGCCCGGCGCTGACGATGTCGTCCATGCCGAAGAACCCGACACCCATCTCCCACCGGACCACCGGCATGGTGCGGCGAATGGCGTCGATGGCGGCCTGGGGCACCTCGACGTCGAGCGCGCCGTTCGGGTCGTACGCGATGAGGGCCCGCAGCTCGGGGCTCATCGCGTCGAACGTCGTCTCGACCACGTCGTGGCGCATCTGCTCCCCCTCGTCCAGCGCGTCCCAGCCGGCATATGCCGTACAATGATCATACTGATTCGGGGGAAGTGCGGGGGAGGACGGCGACGTGCAGGGAACCAGTCTCGACGGTCGGGTGGCATTGGTGACCGGAGCGGCGCGGGGTCTCGGGCAGGGGATCTGCCACGCCCTCGCGACCGCCGGCGCCGATGTGATCGCGACCGACCTGTCGGACCTCGACGAGACCGCGGCGGCGGTGAAGGATCTCGGTCGCCGGGTCGTCGCCCGCGAGTCCGACGTACGCGACCAGGCCACGCTCGACGACGTCGTCCGCGAGGGGGTCGCCGAGCTCGGCGCGCTCGACATCATCGTCGCCAACGCCGGCATCTCGACCTGGTCGAAGTTCTGGGAGATGCCCGAGGACCAGTGGCAGACCATGATCGACGTGAACCTCACCGGCGTGTGGCGCACGTTCAAGGCGGGGACCCCCGTCCTCCTCGAGCAGGATCGCGGTGGATCGTTGGTCGCGATCAGCTCGGTCGCGGGCCTGAAGGCGCTGCCCGGGCAAGCGCACTACTCGGCGGCCAAACATGGCGTGGTCGGACTCGTCCGGTCGGCCGCCATCGAGCTCGGCCCGCACCAGATCCGGGTGAACTCGGTGCACCCGTGGGGCATCAACACGCGGCTCGCGGAGGACCCCGAGGTCTACGAGATGCTCGAGGCCAACCCGACGTACGCGGGTTCGTTCGGGTCGATACTCCCGGCACCCTTGCCGGCCGAGCCGAGCGACATCGCCAACGCGGTGGTCTGGTTGGCGTCGGATGCCGCCCGGTGCGTCACCGGGATCCAGTTGCCCGTCGACATGGGCGCGACGACGGTCTGAGTCCGATGCCCCATGCGATGGGCGCCCCGGGCTCGCGCCTACGATTCCGCGAACCGTTCGAAGGACCCATTGGATGAACGAAAAGGCCCGTTTGGCCGACGTCGCCGCTCCGGTGCGCGTCCCGAAGACCGCCGAACTCGTGGCCTCCCACCTGCGGCGTCAGATCGTCCGGGGCGAGCTCAAGGAAGGCGACGCGCTTCCCCCCGAGACCGCCCTCATGGAGCACTTCGGCGTGTCGCGGCCGACGCTGCGCGAGGCGTTCCGGGTCCTCGAGTCGGAGGCGCTCATCAGCGTCCGGCGCGGCGCACGCGGGGGTGCACGCGTCCACACTCCCGACGGCGACGTGGCCGCGCGGTACGCGGGCCTCGTCCTCCAGTTCCGGGGTGCGACGCTCGCCGACGTCTACGCGGCCCGGAAGGCCATCGAGCTCGCAGCACTCGGCGCGCTGGCCAATCGGCGGTCCGACACGGTGCTGAAACCGCTCCAGGCGAACCTCGACGAGTGCGAGGCCGCCGAGGGTGACCCGACCCGCGTCGTGCTCCTCCAGGAGCAGTTCCACCGCCTGCTCGTCGAGGCCGCCGGTAACCAGACCCTGACCATCTTCGAGGAGATGATCCAGGGGATCATCGAGTTGCACGGCCGCGTGTACGTCGCCCAGCACTTCGACGAACCGCACGCCACCAAGACGGCGAAGATCGGGACCCGAGCGCACCGGCGCTTCCTCGACCTCGTGGTGGAGCAGCGACACGACGAAGCGGCCGAGCTCTGGGAGCGCCACCTCGTCGAGGCCTCCGACGTCGTGCTCCGCGGCGCCGATGCGAAGACCGTGCTCGAACTGCTGAACTGACGGCGAAGCTACGCGCCGCGCAGCGACTCGCCGAAGCCGGGAGGCAACGGCTCGAACACCGGGTTGCGCCGTTCGGTGAAGCTGGCGATCCCTTCGGCGAAGTCGGCGTGCGCGTTCATGCGCTGCATGATCGCCAGCGTGCGGGTCCACGACGTCTCGAAATCCTCGTCGAGGTCCGCGTACACCTGGTAGCGCACGGCCGCCATCGCGCGCGGCGACGAGAACCGCGCGAGCTCGGCCGCGTAGGTCTGGGCCTCGCGCAGCACGTCGGCAGGATCACTGAGGCGTCCGACGAGGCCCATCGCGTGCGCTTCCTCGGCGTCGAACGTGCGGCCCGAGAGGAGGAGATCGAGCGCGCGCTCGACACCGACGAGCCGCGGCAGCATCCACGACGTGCCGTACTCCGCACCCAACCCCCGGCGAGTGAACGACGTCGACATCCGCGCGCCACGCGCCGCGAACCGCAGGTCGCAATACAGGGCCTGGATGAGACCGATGCCCGCGCACGCGCCGTTGATGGCCGCGATCATCGGCTTCGGGATGCTGAGCGCGTAGTGCATCGGGCGCCGGCCGGCGCGCACGATCTCTCCCGCGGCCGCGGTCTGTTCGAGCGCGGCCATGTCCATCCCCGGGCAGAACGCGCGGCCGGCCCCGGTGACGACGATGGCCCGCACGTCGGCCGCCCTGGCTGCTTCATCGAGGCGCGCGAAGTACTGGTGCTCCATCGCGACGCTCCACGCGTTCTTGCGGTCGGGGTTGTGCAACGTCACCGTGGCGACACCGTCGGCGACGTCGTAGTGCACGAGATCCTCGGCGCCGACCTGACCTTCGACCACCGCGCACCCTCCAACGGGTCTTGCCGTCCACAGTCGCGATTCAGTTAACTTCGTGAGAGATTACCGGGGCCCTCGAGCGACCACGCGGGCCCCGGTCGGACAGGGGGAGACACGGGTGACCCGAACGATCTGCGACGGCCTGCAGGTGATCGAGATGGGTGCCGGCAGCATCGGTGCGTCCTTCGCGGGCATGGTGCTCGCCGACAACGGCGCCCGCGTGCTCAAGGTGGAACCACCGGAGGGAGACCGGCTGCGCCATCAGCACCCCTCGGGGTTCCTGGTCTGGAACCGCGGCAAGGACAGCCTCGTCGCCGACCTGAGGACCGACGATGGTCGCGCCCGCGTGCGGGACCTCGCGCGCCGGGCCGACGTGGTCATCGAGGGCTTCGGTGCCGGTGTCGCCGACGGCTGGGGCCTCGGCGACGAACAGCTCCGCGCGGCCAATCCCGGCCTCGTGTACTGCTCGGTGAAGGGCTTCGGCTCGAGGGGCGCGTACGCCACGATCCCCGCGTACGAGGGCGTCGTGGCCGCCAAGGCCGGCGTCTACAGCCTGGGACCGTTCGGCTTCCGGTCCGGTCCGATCTTCGTCAACGCCCTCCTGGGCAGCGTCGGCGCGGGACACATGGCGTGCAGCGGCGTGCTCGCCGCGCTCATCGCGCGCGAGACCACCGGGCGGGGCCAAGGCGTCGAGGCCACGATGCTGCAGGGCTTCAACCCGCTCGACTACTTCGGCACCATGACCTGGCAGCACACCCAGCGGACCACCGGCGCCGCGCACGGCACGTCGGCGGTGGGGGCCGCGATGGGCGCGAGCCGATACAGCTTCTTCGTCCCCACCCAGGACGGCCGCTGGGTGATCTTCACGCAGATGCTCCCGCACCAGGCCCACGCACTCAGCCGGGCCGCGGGCATGGAGCACACCATCGACGATCCGCGCTTCGACAAGCAGCCGCAGTTCGCCACCGCCGAGGATGCCCAGGCGTGGGAGGACCTGCTCTGGGAGGCGATGGCCGAGCACCCCTACGAGTATTGGGAGAAGGCCTTTCTGGCCGATCCGGACATCGCGTTCGAGCTCGCCCGGTTCAGCGAAGAGGGCCTCGACCACCAGCAGATCCGGCACAACGGCGAGGCCATCACGGTGCCCGACGCGGCGTACGGCCCCGTCGAACAGATCGGTCCGATCGCCCGCTTCGCCGAGACGCCGTCGCGCATCGATCGCCCGGCGCCCCGGCTCGACGAGCATGCGGGCGACCTGGTCGAACTCGCCGCCGCGTGCACCGACCGACGGCCCGGCACCGCCGCACGCGCTCGACGGCATCACGATCGTGGAGCTCGGGTACTTCTACGCCATGCCCTACGGGGTGACGATGGCGGGCGCGCTCGGCGCCCGGGTGATCAAGCTGGAAGGCGCCGGCGGCGATCCGATGCGTTCCGCGTTCGGCGCCGCCGACGTGGGTGGCGAGAAGACGATGCAGGGCAAGGAGAGCCTTGCCGTCGACCTGCAGACCTTGGAGGGTCAGCAGATCGTGCAGGCGGCCGTGGCCACGGCCGACATGTTCGTGAACGGCTTCCGCTCCGGCGTCGCCGAGCGCATGGGGCTCGACTACGCGACCGTGTCGAAGCTCAACCCGCGCCTCGTGTACGTGCACGCGGCGGGCTACGGCATCGACGGCCCGCTCGCCCACCGCCCGATCTACGCGCAGGTCGCGCAGGCGGTCGCGGGAAGCATCGGGCGCTACGGCGGGCGTTGGCTCGATCCCGAGTTCACGAAGACCTTGAGCTGGATCGAGGCCCAGATCGTGGTGCTGCCGCGCCTGCGTGGCGCGGTCGACGGCGACTCCAACGCCGCGCTGGCGGTGCTGTCGTCGATCCTCCTCGCCTTGTACGACCAGCGGCGCACGGGCAAGGGGCAGTTCCTCTCGACCACCATGATCGGCGGCAATGCGCTGGCCTACGCCGACGACTTCGTGCGCTACGAGGGGAAGCCCCCGCTCGCGGTCGCCGACGAGGAGAACCACGGCCTGCACGCGCTCTACCGGTTGTACCGCGCCGAGGCGGGCTGGGTGTTCCTCGCCGCGCCCCGTCCCCGCGAATGGGACGCGCTGGTCGAGGCGCTCGGTCGCCCGGACCTCGCCGCCGACGCGCGCTTCGCCACCGAGGCAACCCGGCTGGAGCACGACGACGCGCTCGTCGCCGCGCTGGCCGAGCTGTTCGCGACGCGCCCGGCGTCGGAGTGGGAAGCGCACCTGACCGCGGCGGGCGTCGCCTGCGTCGAGGCGTTCGACGCCAGCCACTCGGAGTTCACCTGCACCGATCCCGTGCTGCGCGAGACCGGCCTCGTCGTCGAGGTCGAGCACCCGCGGTTCGGCCCGATCCTCCGTGCCGGGCCTCCGGTCGCGCTCTCGGAGACCCCCGGACGCGTCGCGCCCGGTTGCCTGGTCGGCCAGCACACCGAAGCCATCCTCACCGAGCTCGGGTACGCGCCGGAACGGATCGAGGAGCTCGAGGCTCTCGGCACCGTCTTCGCATCCGACGCCACGAACGGAGTCACGACATGACCGCGACCGCAGGTGCGTTCGACTACATCATCGTGGGTGCGGGATCCGCGGGCTGCGTGCTCGCCAACCGCCTCTCGGCGGACCCGGCCAACCGTGTGCTGCTGCTCGAGGCGGGCGGCAAGGACAACAACCTCATGGTGAGGATCCCGCGCGGGTTCGGCAAGCTGCTCGGCAACGAACGCTTCGCCTGGTTCTTCCCCACGAAGCCGATCGGCGACGCGCGGACCGTCGAGATCTGGGTGCGGGGCAAGACCCTCGGCGGCTCCAGCGCGGTGAACGGCATGGTCTACAACCGCGGCGTGCAGGCCGACTGGGACGGCCTCGCTGCCGCAGTCGGCAATCCGGCGTGGGAATGGGACGCGATCGTCCCGCACTACCGCGCGATGGAGGACAACCAGTTCGGGGCATCGCCCACGCGAGGTGTGGGCGGACCGCTCGGCATCTCGTCCGGCGCGAACCGCAGCGACCTGACCGACGACATGATCGAGTCATGCGCGCGGCCGTCGGCATGGAGCGCGTCGACGACCTCAACGAGGTCGACGGCGAGCGCATCGGGTACGCGATGGCGAACATCAAGCACGGCCAGCGCGTGAGCGCGGCCGCCGCGTTCCTGCACCCGATCGCCAAGCGCGCCAACCTCACGATCGCGGTCGACTCACCGGTGACGTCGCTGCTCTTCGAGGGCGACAAGGTGGTCGGCGTGCGCACCGGGTCCGGTGCCTCCGCGGTCGAGCACCAGGCGGGCCGCGAGGTCATCCTCGCGCTCGGCAGCATCCAGACGCCGAAGCTTCTCCAGCTCTCGGGCATCGGCCCGTCGGAGGTGTTGCGGGCCGCCGGCATCGACGTGCGCCTCGACCGCCCCAACGTCGGGCGCGCGCATGCGCGAACACCACTGCTTCGCCCTGCAGTACCGGTTGAAGGAGAACCTCGGCTACAACCGCAAGCTGAGCAGCCCGCTCGCGCAGGCGATGAGCGGCATCCAGTACCTCGCCACCAAGAAGGGGGCGCTCGCCGCGCCGTCGTACGACATCGTCGGCTTCCTGAAGACGCGTCCCGAGCTCGACCGGGTCGACGCCCAGATCCTGATGGCCCCGTGGACCACCGAACCTCCGGAGCCGGGCAAGGCGATCGGCCTCGAACGCGAGCCGGGCATGCAGTGCATCGGCTACGTGCTGCGGCCCGACAGCGAAGGCACCGTCCGCATCACGGGCGCGGACCCCGACGCCGCCGCTCGAGATCGACAGCAACTACTTCACGACCGATCACGACCGCGAGACCGGCGTGCGCATCTTCCGGAAGATGCGCGAGATCTTCGCCATGACCCGGTCGCCGGTCGGATCGAGGACGAGACCCAGCCCGGCCCGGGCGTCGACGACGACGACGACGTGATCGAGGCGAACCTCGCCCACGGATACTGCGGGTACCACGCCATCGGCACGTGCGCGATGGGACCCGACGACGCCGACGTCGTCGACCCCGAGCTGCGGGTCCGCGGCGTCGACAACCTGCGGGTCATGGACTGCTCGGTGCTCCCGGTGATGGTGGCGGGGAACCTCAACGGGCCGATGATGGCGATGGCCGTCGACGGGCCGCCGACCTGATCCTCGAGTCACGCTGAGCGACGGTATCGCCGTTGCGAGTCAGCGAGGAGCGGTGCGAGCTGCGTGCAGAGCGTCTGCACGTGCTGCGCGACATCGCCTCGGACATGGCGCCGATCGACACCCAGAAGAACACCGTCTCGACCGGTGCGCCTGCGATCCGCGTGCGTACCGAGTGCGCCACGTCGTCGGGTGTGCCGTAGACGAAGGACGCGAGGGGTGAGTCGGAGTCGCGTGCGCGGACGCGTTCGGGGTCGACCGGGCGTCGGGACCGGCGCGTCGGTGCCCTCCGACCATGTATCGGCGGTACGAGTCGAGTTGGTAGGCGAGATGACGGGACACCTCCGGCCAGTCGCGATCGGGATCCTCGGTGACGAAGCCCTGGAACGATCCCGGCCATTCGACCGGACGCGGGTCGTGGCCACCTTCGCGCAGCCCGTCGACGTAGGGCTCGGCAGAGCGCCGCGGTGGCCGACAGCAGCCCCTCGCCCATCCGCCCGGCCCGGCGGGCGCCCTTCGGTCCCTGGTAGCCCAACCAGATCGGAATGCGCGGTTGGACGGGCGCCGGCGTGACCCGCCCCTCGGCCCAGATCGCCCGGAGCTCAGCGACCCGCGTGTCGGTGATCCGGTAACGCTCGGCCAGATCGACGCCCGAACAGCTCGAACTCGGGGACGCGGTACCCGGCGCCGAGCCCGAGCTCCACACGGCCGTTGCTCACGAGGTCGACCACGGCGACCTGCTCGGCGATCTCGACCGCGTCGTGCAGCGGTGCGAGCAGGACCGCGGTGCCGATGCGCACGCGCGTCGTACGGGCCGCGACCGCGGCCGCGAAGGTGAGCGGTTGCGGCAGGTAACCGTCGTCGAACAAGTGGTGTTCCGAGAGCCACACCGAGTGCGCGCCGAGGCGCTCCGCCTCCTCGCACAGCTCGAGCGTGAAGCCGTAGAGCCGAGCGGGATCCTGGGGCCAGGACGGCGCGTTGCGGAGGTCGAAGTAGACGCCGACGTTCACCGTCAGACGACGGGGAGGTAGCGCTCGAGGTTGTCGCGCATGATGGCGCGCTTCTCGTCGTCGGTGAACGACTTCAGCTGCGCACCGACGTACTCCGACGGGGTACGCGAGCCCCTCGCCGTGTGGGAAGTCGGAACCGAACACGATCGGCTCGATCCCGACCTCGGCGACCACCCGCTCCACGTTCTCCTCCGGGAAGGGCGCGACCACGAAGTGGCGGCGGAAGATCTCGCTCGGGCGCTCGGTGAGCTCACCCCACTTGGCCTTGCGGCCCATGAGGAACGCGTGGTCCATCTTGCGCAGCGTGTACGGCAACCACACGGTGCCCTGTTCGGAGAGGCACGACGCGGCACGTTGGGGAACCGTCCGAAGAGGTTGTGCAGGATCATGCCCGCGGTGAGCTCCATCGCCGGCCGGTCGCCCCAGTACATGACCCACTGGAACGCGTCGAAGCCGCCGAAGGTGACCTCGGGGTCCTCGCTCCAGTCGGCGCCGTACTTCTGGTAGTCGGTGGCCCCGAGGTGCACGGCGACGCGCAGGCCCGCCTCGTTGATGCGCGCCCAGATCGGGTCGAACACCGGATCGGCGATCGAGCGGCCGCCGAACGGGTTGTCACGCCCGCCGTGCGCGTGGCCCGACTTGAACTGCACCATCGGTGTGCCCGTCGTCGAGCAGCGATCTCGAGCTCGGCGAGCGCGAGGTCGACGTCGGCGAGCGCGAGGTAGGGCGGCAGGAACATGCGGCCCTGGTACGCGTACCCGATCTCCTCGTGGATCCAGCGGTTGAACGCGCGGACGTTCGCGTAGAGCGCCTCGAGGTCGTCGGCGAACTCGAACTCGATGTCGTGCGCGCTCGCGGGGTACATCAGCGCCTTGTCGATGCCCTGGTCGTCCATCAGCGCCAGGCGTACGTCGCGGTTGCCGTAAGCCTCCCGCTGCTCGCGGAACTGCGCGATGAGCTCCTTGCGTTCGTCGTCGCTGAGCCCCTTCAACGGGTTCAGTCGGTTCAACAGCATGCCCGGCAACGCGCTGCCATCGAGCTTCCGGTTCGTCGTCGACCGGGCTCGGCACGTCGCCGAGCATCTTGGCGAGCTCGTCGGCCGAGTACGTGACCTGGCTGGAGTCGAACTTCGACGGGCGACCCGGCGAAGAGCTGCAGCTCACGACCGTCGGCGTCGGTGACGTAACGGATCGCGAGGTCGCGCTTGTTCCGGGTCGATGAATCGCTCGTACAGGTCGGGCGGTTCGTTGAAGTGGTTGTCGGCGTCGTTGATCGCGTACGGCAACTCGACCTTGGGCATCGGATCCTCCTCGGATGGGCGTCTCGTCCCCGCTAGGCGCGGCGCCGGACCTGGCCTTCGAGCGAGTCGGCGAACTGGCTCCAGAACGCTGCTCGGCGGCGGGCTTCGTCGGCCACCTCGTAGATCCGGCTTCGCGGCACGCTCCCGACGTGAGCCCACTGGTCGGCGGGTTCCACGGCAGTGCTGTCGAACCACTCGATGAACTCACACCCGCCCTCGCGCGTCGCGAACGCCTGATCACCCTCGAGCCGGTGGCCCCGGTGCGATCGTCGTGTGAGCAACCCGAGCACGGTGGCGTCGGTGTCGACAATCGGCTCGGCGACGACCGATCCGCCGTCGACTGCCTGCAGCTTCCCGCGCACGCTGCGCACGGTCTCGGGCGACGAGCCGACCGCCGCAGCGATCGAGCGCAGGGAGGCCTCCGGCCGACGCTCGAGCTCCTCGGTGATCCGCGCCCGCAGCTCGGCGGGATCGACCGGGCGAAGGCGGCCGTCGCGCCCCAAACGACGCACCGGGACCAACTGGGGTGCGCTGCGGGCAAGTTCCTTCCGCAGCCGGGCCACCGTCTTGGGCGAGACGCCACACACCGACGCGACGCCCCGGTCGGAGCGCTCGGGGTGCGACCGCAGGATGCGGCTGGCCGCCGACCGACGTTCGGCGAGGCCGAGGGGCAACCCGTGCCCCACGTTGCAGCGGACGAACTCGACGAACGTGTCCTCGGCCGAACCGTCGAACCAGGTGACCTGGAAGGTCGCCAGCCCCAACCGACGGGCAGCCGCGACGCGGTGCTGGCCGTCGACGACCGATCGGTCCTCCCGGCGCACCACGATCGGGGGCCACCCGCCGTCCAGCTCGGCCAGGGTCGCGACGTGACGGGCGTCGAGACCCTCGACCCGCAGGGAGGGCCCGACCTTGAGCATGTCGAGCGGTAGTTCGGCATCGCCCGCGACCACCGGTCGACCGGGCCTCGTCGCTCGGGTCTTCGGCATGTGATCTCCCCCCGGAGTCCGAGAAATTCAAACCGCGGGTAGACGATAAATGAGTTGAATGATTGTGTCAAGAACACGAATCAGGCCACCCGCCGGACCGACCAACTGATCCCGCGCGCAGCGTGAGCCCGCGCCCGTAGGGTGAGCCCGTTCCTGCCCGGCACCGACGAAGCGGAGCACACGTGGCGCTGGCGCCCGAGACACGCGGACCGGCGATCGAGGCCGACCGGACCCCGAGGGCCCTGCACCCCGAGCGGTGGAACGACATCGTCGACGCCGCCGGTGAGGAGTTCGACGAGAAGGGCTATGCCGCCGCCCGGATCGAGGACATCGCGGCCCGGGTGGGCCTGCTGAAGGGGAGCCTCTACTACTACATCGACAGCAAGGAAGACCTGCTCTTCGCCATCGTCGACGGCAATCACAGCCGGGGCATCGTGGTGATCGAGGAAGGGGCCGCGCTCGAGTCGGCCGCTCCGCCCACGCGACTGGGCGGCTTCATCGGGCGCTGGATCTCCATTCTCGGCGCGAATCCCGGGTACGCCGCCATCGCCGAGCGCGACCTCCGCCGCCTCAGCCCGGAACGCCAGGCGATCGTGATGGACAAGCGGGCCCGGATCCACGGGTTCGTCCGCGACATCCTCGAGGCCGGGATCGCCAAGGGCTCCTTCGACGCCGGGATCGACCCCGGCGTCACGACCAACAACCTGTTCGACCTGCTCAACGGCATCAGCCAGTGGTTCCACCCCTCGCGCCCGTTGACGTACGAGGAGCTGGCGGAGCACGTCTGCCGGTTCGTGCTGCGAGGCCTGGGCGCCGATCCCGCCGCCGACGGCCCGGCGCTACCGTGATGCACCGACACACCCGAGCGAACACAGGCGGTTGGACATGCGCGACGTCGTAGTGGTGGAAGCGGTGCGGTCGCCCGTCGGGCGGCGCAACGGCGGGCTCTCGGGCATGCACTCCGCCGACCTCCTGGCCGACGTGCAGCGCGCACTGATCGACCGGTCCGGCATCGACCCGATGGAGGTCGGTCAGGTGGTCGGCGGGTGCGTCGGCCAGGTGGGAATGCAGGCGGCCAACGTCACGCGCACCGCGTGGCTCCTGGCCGGGCTCCCCCTCGAGGCCGCCGCCACGACGGTGAACACGCAGTGCGGCTCATCGCAACAGGCCACCAACATCGCGACCGCGCTGGTGGCAGCCGGCGTCGTCGACGTCGCGGTCGCGTGCGGGGTCGAGGTGATGAGCGCAGTGCCGATGGGCTCGACGGTCCCGAAGGACCCCTTCGTCGGCAAGCCGATCAACAAGCACTACTGGGAGCACTACGAGAACACGTCACAGTTCGAGGGCGCGGAGCGCATCGCCGAGACCTTCGGTGTCACCCGTGAGGAGCTCGACGCGTTCGGCAAGCAGTCCCAGGACCGCGCCGCCGCCGCGTGGGCCGAGGGGCGCTTCGACACGCAGATCGTGCCGATCGAGGCCCCGACGCGCGACGAGAACGGTGAGGTGAACGGCACGCACACCGTGAAGCGCGACGAAGGCCTGCGCGACACCACGCTCGAGTCGCTGGCCAACCTCAAGCCCGTGCTCGACCGCGATCCCGCGTTCCACACCGCCGGCACCGCCTCGCAGATCAGCGACGGGGCGGGAGCGCTCCTGCTCATGACCGCGGAGAAGGCCGACGCATTGGGACTGGCGCCGAAGGCACGCATCGTCGACACGTGCATCCAGGGCAGCGACCCGGTGCTCATGCTCACCGGCCCGATCCCCGCCACCGAGCACCTGCTGGACCGGAACAAGCTCACCATCGACGACATCGACCTCGTGGAGATCAACGAGGCCTTCGCCTCGGTGGTGCTCGGCTGGCAGCGGGCCACCGGCGCCGACCTGGCGCGAGTCAACCCGAACGGCGGCGCCATCGCGCTCGGCCACCCGCTCGGTGGCACCGGCACGATCCTGCTGACCAAGGCGATCCACGAGCTCGAGCGCTCCGGGAAGCACCGCGCGCTCGTCACCATGTGCTGCGGTGGCGGCCTCGGCACCGGCACCCTCGTCGAGCGCGTCTGAGTGGAGATGCAGCGAAGCCGTTGCGCGGAGCGCGGGACGGCGCAGCGCAATCGACCGTGACAACAGGCAGCGTTCCCGGGACTCGCGTAGATTCCCGGCCATGACCCAGACTCCCGTTTCCCCCGTCGCGGCGCGCTACCTCGGCCAGTCCGTGACGCGCAAGGAAGACCAGCGCCTCCTCACCGGTCACGGGCTCTACGTCGACGACGTGAAGGTGGCGGGCACGCTGCACGCCGCGTTCCTCCGCAGCGACCTGGCCCGGGCCGCCATCACCCGCGTCGACACTGGCGCGGCGAAGGAGCTGGCGGGCGTCGTCGCCGTCTACACGTGGGAGGACTTCAACGGGCTCACCGGCCCCGGCTATCACGCCATGCTCGGCGAGGAGCTGGTGGTGCCGCCGCCGCTCGCGATCACCGACGTCCGCTACGTCGGTGACCCGGTCGCGATCGTGATCGCCCAGAACCGCTACCTCGCCGAGGACGCGTGCGAAGCGATCGAGGTCGACTACGAACCGCAGCAGCCGGTGGTCGACTACATGGTCGCGGCCGCCGACACCGACAACATCGTGCACGCGGGCTGGGGACTCGAGTCGAACGCGATGGCAGCCGTACCGTTCATGGCGCTCTCCCCCGACCTCGACGACGCGTTCGCGAACGCCGCCCACGTTGTCGAATGCGACGTCGTGCAGAACCGCTACGTCGCCATGCCGATGGAGACTCGCGGGATCGTCGTGTCGTATGTGAAGGGCAGGGACGAGCTCGAGATCGTGTGCGCGACGCAATCCGTCCACGAGACGCGCAACTTCTTCAGCCGCTACCTCCAGATCCCCGACAGCAACGTCCGCGTGCACCGCGCGTGACGTCGGAGGTGGTTTCGGGCAGAAGATGTTCGTGTACCGCGAGGAGTGCGCCGTGGCACTGGCGTCGTACCTGCTCGGTCGCCCGGTGAAGTGGATCGAGGACCGGCGCGAGAACCTGCTGTCCGCCGGGCACTCGCGCAACGAGTACGCCCACATGCGCATGGCCGTCGACGACGACGGCATCATCCAGGCCATCACCGCCGACGCCAAGGCCGACGTCGGCGCGTACGCGGTGTGCCCGGCGGCGATCGATCCGATGTTGGTGCCAGGGCCGTACAAGATCCCGCGCTTCGGCTTCGGCATGGAGATGAACTGGACCAACACGATGGGCAAGGCCGCGTATCGCGGCCCGTGGATGTTCGAGACGACCGCGCGCGAGGTCGCGATCGACTACGTCGCCAACGAGATCGGCCTCGATCCGGCCGAGTTCCGGCGGCGCAACCTGCTCGCGGCGTCGGACCTGCCGTTCACCGCGCCGACCGGCAACGTGTTCCAGGAGATCACCCCGCTGGAGACGCTCGAGCAGGCGCTCGAGATCCTCGACTACGACGCGTTCCGCACGGAACAAGCAGCCGCGCGGGCGGAGGGCCGGTACCTCGGTGTCGGAATCTGCGCCTACGTGGAACCGACGTCGATGGGCGGCAACACGCTGGCGACGGAAGCGGCCACGGTGAAGGTCGACACCAGCGGGCGCGTCATGGCGTACCTCGGCACCACATCGCACGGTCAGAGCATCGAGACGACCATGGCGCAGATCGTCGCCGATCACCTCGGCGTCGCGTACGAGGACGTCACCATCGTGCAGGCCGACTCGCAGTCGACGCCCTACGGCCCCGGCACCGGCGGCAGCCGCACCGCAGTCGTCGCCGGCGGGGCCGCGCGCGAGGCGACCGTCGCCGTGCGCGAGAAGGTGCTCGCCGTCGCCGCGCACCTGATGGAAGCGGCGCCCGACGACCTCGAGATCGCCGAGAGCGTCGTGTCGGTGCGGGGCACACCGTCGAAGTCGGTCACCATGAAGGACGTCGCCAAGGCCGCGATGCTCAACGCGCACGAGCTCCCGACCGAGATCGGCAGCGGGCTGGAGGCAACCGTGCGGTTCCGCCCGAAACGGTTCCCGACGTGGTCGAACGCCACTCACATCTGCGTGGTCGAGATCGACGGCGAGACCTGGCTGCCGCGCGTGCTGCGCTACATCGTCTCCGAGGACTGCGGGAAGATGATCAACCCGATGGTCGTCGAGGGGCAGATCTTCGGCGGCGTCGTGCAGGGCATGGGCGGCGTACTGCTGGAAGACTTCGTGTACGACGACGATGGCAACCCCCTCACCACCACCTTCATGGACTACCTGCCGCCGACCACCTCCGAGGTTCCCGACATCGAGGTCGGCCACATCGAGACCGAGTCGACGACCAATCCCGGTGGTTACAAGGGCATGGGCGAGGGCGGTGCCATCGGCGCCCACGCGGCCGTCGCCAACGCGGTCGCCGACGCGCTGCGCCCGCTCGGCGTGAAGGCCACCAAGACACCGCTGGGACCGGAGCAGATCTTCGCCCTCGTCGAAGCGGCCAAGGTGGCGTCCTGACCATCCGGGTCGAGCACGACGGCGCGGTCACCAGCGTCACCCTCGATCGGCCCGACAAGCTCAACGCGCTCGATCTGGAGCACGTCGTCACGTTGCGCGACACGTTGCGCGCGCTCGCCGACGACGTCTCCGCGCGGGTGGTGGTGCTCACCGGCGCGGGTCGTGGGTTCAGCGCGGGCGGGGACGTCACCGCGATGACCGGAGGCGGGTCCGGAGAGCCGGTCGACCTGCGGTCGATCATGGAGGTCTCCGAGCTGCTGCACGGCATGCCCGCGATCACCCTCGCCGCGGTCAACGGCCCGTGCGCGGGAGCGGGGCTGTCGTTCGCGTGCGCGTGCGACCTGCGCTACGCGGCACGCTCGGCGGTCTTCGTCAGCGCCTTCCTGCGCGTCGGCAGCTCGGGCGACCACGGCAGCGCGTGGGTCCTGACCCGGGCCGTCGGCCCAGCCAAGGCGCGCGAGCTGCTGCTGCTCGGCGACCGGGTCGACGCCGACGAGGCTCTGCGCATCGGGTTGGTGAGCGCCGTGCTCGACGACGACGCCCTCGCCGAGCACGTCGATGCGATCGCGGCTCGCTTGGCGGCGATGCCCCCGACTGCGGCGCGGCTGATGAAGCGGAACCTCGACGACGCGATCACTCTCCCGCTCGGCGAGTACCTCGACGCCGAGACCGCGCGCTTCGCCGAGTGCAGCGGTTCGGAGGAATCCATCGCCGCCGCGAAGTCCTTCCTCGACAAGTCCTGACCGGGTGGATGTGGGTCAGGGTCGCTCGAGCTGGTCGGCGACGGGGACGAACTCGGGCATGCGCAAGCCGCGGCGCAGCCAGTTGGCACCGTCGAGCACCAGCGTGTGACCGGTGAGGTACGCCGCGAACGGCGAGCACAGGTACGTCGCCGCCCAGCCCAGTTCGTGGGCACGGCCGACGCGCCCCGCCGGCACCCGGCCCGCGTCGTCGGCCTCCGTCCTCCCGTCCCGGAGTCGCGCCGGCAGATCGTCGTGCGGGAAGAGGCCGGGCGCCAGGCAGTTGACCCGGATGCCGTGGGGCGCCCATTCGACCGCGAGCGACTGCGTGAGGTTGGTGACGCCCGCCTTCGCCGCCGCCGAGTGAGCGGTGCCCGGTCCGCCGGTCCACGAGTACGTAGCGCCGATGTTGAGGACCGCGCCGCCCTCGCCCGCGCCGATCCGCCGGCGGGCGAACTCGGTCGAGCAGAAGAACGTGCCGTCGAGCACGATCTGGGTGACCGCGCGCCACGCGTTCGCGCTCATCGTCTCCGCGCGCGCCGTGAAGTTCCCCGCGGCGTTGTTCACGAGCACATTGACCGGCCCGATCGCCTGCTCGACCGCGTCGAACGCGCGCCCGACCGATTCGGGGTCGCGCACGTCGGCACCGACCGCCAGCGCCCGCGCCCCGACTGCCTCCATCGCCGCGACCCCGGCCTCGCCGTGCCCGGCGTCGCGGCTCACGACGGCGACGGTCGCTCCGAGCCGGGCGAACTCGACGCCGATCGCCTTGCCCAGGCCGGTGCCGCCGCCGGTGACGAGCACCACCGCGCCCGGCGAACGTGCCGGGCGGCAGCATGAGCGTGCCGAGCGGCGGAGGTTCAGGCAGGGCCACGGCGCGCCGCTCGGAGCCGCTGGTAGTCGTCCGACGCGAACAGCGCCGCCTGGGCGACCACCTCCTGCCGCATCCCGTTGCGGATGCTCCCGGCCCACGCCTGGTCGACGAGTTGCTTGGCGAAGGCGACCGCGGTCGGTGGTGCGGCGGCCAGCTTGGCGGCGAGCACGAGCGCAGCGTCGCGGAGCTCGGCGGCGGGCACGACCCAGTCGACGATCCCCCACGCCAGTGCCAGCGCGGCGTCGATGCGCTCCCCGGTCATGAGCAGGTACTTGGCCTTCGCCGGTCCGATGAGCGGTGTGAGCAGTTGCGTGCCTCCCGTGTCGGCCGTCAGGCCGTAGCCGATCTCCGGGAACGCGAACACCGCGTCGTCGGCGGCGATGCGCATGTCGGCACCGAGCGCGGTCTCGAATCCGCCGCCGAGCGCGTACCCCTGCACCGCGGCGACCACCGGCTTGGGCGACTCGAGCAGCGCGATCCGGATGTCCTGCGCGCGTGACGACGAACTCGACGTCGCTCTCCCCTCCGGCGCGCCGCCCGAGCTGCGCGGTGTCACGACCCGAACAGAACGACCGCCCCTCGCCGCACAGCAGGAGGCAGCGCACCGCGTCGTCGGCGAGCGCGTGGTCACCGCGGCCCGCCAGACCCGACCGAGCTCGTCGTCGATCGCGTTGTGCCGGGCCGGCCGGTTGAACGACACGACGCCCACCCCCTCGACGACCGACGTGAGCACGACGTCGTGGTTCATCAGTCGTGGGGGAGGCCGAGGACGCGTTCGGCGATGGTGTTGCGCTGGATCTCGGCGGTACCGGCACCGATCGTCGACGCGCGGGTGCGGAGGAAGCCGCGCGTCCAGCGGCCCCGTTCGATCGCGTGCGGATCGCGACGGTCGAGCAGGCCGACCGGACCGACCAGATCGACGGCGAACTCGTGGAGCTGCTGCTCGAACATCGTGTTGAACAGTCGCGACGTCGATGATCCCGGACCCGGCTCGCCCTCCTGCGCGATCGTCGCGATCATGCGCGACGCGTTCAGCGTCATGATCCGCTGCGCGCCGGCGAAGTGGGCCAGCCGCTGCCGCACGACCGGGTCGTCGGCGCGGCCGCACTCACGCGCCAACGCGGCCAGCTCACGCACGATCCGGTCGTAGAAGCGCGCCTGGGTGAGGGCACCGGCCGCGCGCTCGTGGCCGAGGCTGGTGCGGGTGATGTCCCAGCCCTGGTTCTCCTCGCCGATGCGATTCTCGACGGAGACCTCGACACCGTCGAAGAAGATCTCGCAAAAGCCCGAGTCGCCGGTCATGTCGCGCAGCGGGCGTACCGTCACACCGGGCGCGTGCGCGTCGATCACCAAGTACGTGATGCCGTCGCGACCTGAGTCCGGACCGCCGGTGCGCACGAGGCTGAAGAGCACGTCTGCGATGTCGGCGCTGGAGCTCCACACCTTCTGTCCGTTGACGACGTAGCGGTCGCCGTCGCGCACGGCCGTGGTACGCAGCGCCGGCAGGTCGGAGCCGGCCTCGGGCTCCGAGTAGCCCTGGGCCCAGATCACGTCGGCCCGCAGCATCGGGCGCAGCCACCGCGCCTTCTGCTCCTCGGTGCCGTGGCGGATGATCGTGGGACCCGCGATGCCGACGCCGGTCCCGGGGACACCGGGCACGCGGGCGCGCGCGGCCTCCTCCGCGTACACGACCTGCTCCTCGAACGTGAGGTCCATCCCGCCGTGCTCGCGCGGCCAGCTCGGCGCGGCGAGATCGTGGTCGACGGCTGTCGCGCACCACGCGCGCTGCCACGCCAACCGCGCCTCCCGACCCTTCGGCGGTGGTCCCGGGTGGTGCTCGGCGAAGCGGGCGCGCAGCTGGACGCGGAACTCGTCCTCCATGGGCGAAAACAGTACGCTGTTTTCTCGTGGACGGCACCGGCCTCGGGTTCTGGCGCATCGCGACCGCCGATCCCGACCGGGTCGCCGTCATCGACGACGACGGGCGCGTGCTCCCGTACGGCGAGCTCCTCGAGCACTCGCGGGCCATTGCACGCGGCCTGCACGCGTTGGGGCTGCGACGAGGCGATGCCGTCGCCGCCATCCTCCCCAACCACCGCACCTTCCTCGGGACGTGGTTGGCCGCGGCCGAGAGCGGCCTGTACTTCGTCCCGGTCAATTCGCACCTCGCACCGGCCGAGGCCGCGTTCGTGGTCGCGAACTCCGAAGCCAAGGTGCTGGTCGGCCACGAGGATCTCGACGACGTGTGCCACGCCGCGGTCGCCGCCGCCGGCGTCGACGCCGAGCACCGCTTCGCCGTCGGCGAAATCGAGGGATTCCGGCCGTTCACGGATCTGAACCGATGGCCGGCCGGACCGCAGCCGCCGCGCAGCCCGGGCACCGTGATGATGTACACCTCGGGCACGACGGGCCGGCCCAAGGGCGTACGACGACCGCTCCCGGAAGGCGATCCCGACGACCTCGGCGCCACGACCGCGGCGGCGACGTGCCAGGGGTTCGGCATCACCGTCGACCACGGCGTGCACCTCGTGTGCGGGCCGATGTACCACGCCGGCCCGTTCGTGGGCGTCACCAACGCGCTGCACGCCGGCCACACCGTCGTGATCATGCGGCAGTGGACGCCCGAGCGGTGCCTCGAGTTGATCGAGCGGCACCGCGTCACCAACACCCAGATGGTGCCGACCATGTTCGTCCGGCTGCTCGCCCTCTCCGAGGCGCAACGGACACGGGCCGACGTGTCGTCGGTCGAGAGCATCTTCCACACCGGCGC
This sequence comes from uncultured Actinomycetes bacterium, assembly GCA_963725775.1. Taxonomy (GTDB): domain Bacteria; phylum Actinomycetota; class Acidimicrobiia; order IMCC26256; family DASPTH01; genus DASUAS01. Next base: position 1,356,655 of record CAVRZT010000001.1, on the reverse strand, counting down.
GCCGTGCCCGGTCGACGTGAAGCAGCGGATGATGGAGTGGTTCGGACCCGTGATCTACGAGACCTACGGCGGCACCGAGGGCGCGGCGACCATCGCCACCCCACGCCGGTGGCTGCAGAAGCCGGGCACCGTCGGCCGGCCGATCGTGGGTGCGGTGGTGAAGATCCTCGACGACGACGGCCACGAGCTGCCGACCGGCGAGCCCGGCTCGATCTACCTCGGCTCGGCACGCCACGAGACCGCCGAGTACTTCAAGGACGCCGAGAAGTCGGCATCGATCCGGCGCGGGTCGCTGGTCACCCTCGGCGACGTCGGCTACTTCGACGACGACGGCTTCCTCTTCCTGTGCGACCGCAAGATCGACATGATCATCTCCGGCGGCGTCAACATCTACCCGGCCGAGGTCGAAGCGTGTCTCCTCACCCACGACGCGGTCGCCGACGTCGCGGTGATCGGCGTGCCCGACGACGAGTGGGGCGAATCGGTGCAAGGCCATCGTCGAGACGAGCGCCGGCGCCGAGGCGGGTCCCGAGCTCGCCGACGAGCTCGTCGAGCACTGCCGGGAGCGGATCGCCCGCTTCAAGTGCCCGCGCCGCGTCGACTTCGTCGACGTGCTGCCCCGGCTCCCGAACGGCAAGATCGAGAAACGGCGTCTGCGCGAGCCCTACTGGGCCGATGCGCGAACACGCCATCTGACGAAAGGCAGCACATGGGAGTCCGCCTCAGCGAGGACGAAGCGTGGGCCGAGCTCGAGCAGCGCGCACACCGGCATCCTGACCACGTCTGCGACGCGACGGACGGCCGGTGTCGCTCCCGGTATGGTTCGCGACGGTCGGTCGCCACATCTACGTGCGCACGCCGGCCAAGACCCGCAAGGTCGAGCACGTCCGCAACGATCCGCGGGCCACGTTCCTCGTGGAACGGGGCGAGAAGTGGATCGAGCTGTGCGCGGTGATGGTCTACGCCGACGTCGAGCTGCTCGAGTCGGGCGAGGAGTACGACACGGCGTCGGCCGCGATCACCGCGAAGTACGCGGGCTTCGGGATGGAGTCGAAGGCGATGGGGGGCAAGAAGGTGCCCGACGCGACCAAGGAGCACTACGGCGGGCGCTCGGCGATGCTGCGCCTCACCCCCACCGAGCGGTTGGTGACGTGGGACAACTCCCGGCTGCGACTCACGTGAGCACGCCCGGTCTGGGCGTTCGACGTCGACGGTTGCCTGGTCGACTCCATCACCGGCACGTCGCTCCGTCCGCTGGCCCGTCCGGTGCTCGAGCAGCTCCGGGCGCAGGGCTGCCACCGTCGTGCTCTGGAGCGCCGGCGGGGGCGAGTACGCGCGCGCCGGAAGGCCGAGCTGGTCGGGATCGACGACTTGTTCCACGCGTTCTACGACAAGGACGAGCGGGGCGACGACGGCCGGTACCTCGTGGCCCACCTCGCCGCTGGAGCACCGCCCTCACGTGTGCGTCGACGACCGCCCCGAGGAGCTCCCGCCGACGTCGACGCGATCGGCGTGGTCCGTACCTCGCGCACAACCCTCACGACCTCGGCCTCGCCGCGCTGCTCGAACGATCGCGTCGATGAGCAGGGACGGCGGCGTACCGGCGCGGAGGTCGAAGTCGTCGACGACGGCCCGGTGCGGCGCGTCACCCTCGATCGTCCCGAGAAGCGCAACGCGATGACCATCGCCATGTTCGACGCGGTGACCGACGCGGTCGAGGGCGCGGTCGCCGACGACGTGGTCCGCGTCGTCGTGCTGCGGGGGCGTGGTGACCACTTCTGCGCCGGCGCCGAGATCGGCACCGGAGACCGCACCGACGGCGACGAGAAGCCGGCCAAGCCGCGCACCGGCCACCTCCAGCGCAACCTCCGCGCCTCGCCGCACCGCATGATCCGCACGCTGTTCGAGGCCGAGATCCCCATCGTGACCGGCGTGCAGGGCTACGCCGCGGGCATCGGCAACGCGCTCGCGCTGGTGGGCGACCACGTCGTCGCGGCGCGCTCGGCGCAGTTCTGGGTGCCGTTCGTGTCCCGCGGCTTCACGCCCGACAGCGGTACGACGTTCCTGCTGCCCCGGCTGATCGGCGTCGCGCGCGCCAAGGAGATGATCCTGCGCGGCATGCGGGTCGACGGCACGCTCGCGGCCGACTGGGGTCTGGTGAGCCAGGTGGTCGACGACGGTACGCTCGACGCCGCGGTCGAGGAGGTGGTCCAGGAGTTCGCGCACGCGCCGACCGTCGCCGTCGAGCCTGGCCAAGCAGCTCGTGTACCGCGGGCTGACCGGCGACCTCGCCGACGCGCTCGAGCGCGAGGCGCTCACCGAGGAGCTCGCGGTGCGCAGTGACGACTTCAAGGAGGGCATGCGCGCGTTCGCGCAGCACGCGACCCCGACTACCAGGGACGATGACGCTTCTCGATCCGCCCACTCAGGGGATCGTCGGGTTGGCGTAGATCCGCGACGTGCTCCCGCCGTCGGTGGTCGCGAAGAACACGCCCGACATGTAGGCGGTTTCGTCGGACGCGAGGTACAGACGCGCCGTAGGCGTTGTCACGCAGGCTGGGCGGTCGCCCGAGCTTGAGGGGTCCGGGGAACGTTCGCGGATCCCACGGCCGTCCCGCCGGCGACTTCCGCTTCCTCGTACGACAAGCCCACGACGTCGTCAGTCGGACCGAGCGCGAAGTTCGCCGACATGCCCCACGCCGGGACAGATCGCGTTGATCCGGATCCCGTACTGGCCGAGGTCGGTCGCGGCGCCGCGCACGAAGCATGTTCACGCCACCCTTGGTTGCGTTGTAGACGGCGAACCCCGGGTACGCGCGTAGCCCGCCCGCCGACGACGTCACGACGATCGCACCACCCCCGTGCTCGCTGCATCGGCGCCACCGAGTGCTTGTGCAGAGGAAGACACCGGTGAGGTTGACGTCGATCACGCGGTGCCACGATTCGAGCGTCGTCTCCTCGAACGGCACCGTACCGAAGCCGGGCACCGGAATGCCGGCGTTGGCGAGCGTGACGTCGAGCCGACCGTACGTGTGGACCGCGGCCGCCATCAGGGCGCGCACGTCGTCCTCGTCGGTGACGTCGGCGCGGATGCCGATCGCCGTCCCGCCCGCCTCGGTCACCGCCTTCGCCGCATTGAGCGCCCGCTGCTCGTCGACGTCGGACACCACCAGACGCGCACCGTGCTCGGCGAACAGCAGTGCGCACTCCCGCCCGAACCCGGCGCCGCCGCCGGTGACGACGACCACCTTGTCCTGCAGTCGCATGCTTCGCTCCTCAGGCGTTCGTGCCGGTGTAGAGATCGAAGATGCGCTCCTCGTCGAGGTCGGCGGCCGGGCCCGCGTAGACGATCTCCCCCTGGTTCAGGAGGTACACCGTCTCCGCGAGCGCGAGCGCCCGGCTCACGTACTGCTCGACGAGCAGCAGCGACTGCGCCCTCCGCGGGCGATTCTCCAGGAACGCGAAGATGTCGTCGACGACGAGCGGGGCCAGCCCGAGCGACGCCTCGTCGACCAGCACGACCCGCGGGTTGGCGATGTACGCCCGCGACGAGCGCGAGCATCTGCTGCTCACCGCCACTCAAGGTGCCCGCGATCTGCCGCCGGCGGGCACCGATGACCGGGAAGGTGTCGACCGCCCGCTCCCACGACTCCTTCTCCTCGCCCTGTGGTGCGTAGATGACCACGTTCTCCTTGACCGTCAGCGACGGGAAGATGCCGCGACCCTCGGGGACGTGGCAGATCCCCCGTGCGACCCGCTGGAACGGGCTCAGCTTCGAGATGTCGACCCCGTCGAGGAGCACCGCGCCCTGGCGCGGGCGCAACAGGCCCGAGACCATCCGGAGTGTGGTCGTCTTTCCCGCGCCGTTCGGCCCGAGCAGCGCGACCACTGACGAGTCGGGCACCGACACGACACCTCGCGCAGCACCGTGGTGTCGCCGTAGCCGCCTACGACGCTCTGCAGCTCCAGCATCAGACGCTCCCCGCCGGTTCGACCGCGATCGCGCTCTCGACCTCATCGGACCCGAGGTAGGCCGCCTGCACCAGCTCGCTGGCCCGCACCTGGTCCGGCGTGCCGTCGAACAACGGCCGGCCGAAGTCGACCACGTAGATGTGCTCGCACACGTCCATCACGAGCGCCATGTCGTGCTCGACCAGCAACAGCCCCGCCCCGCGCTCGGCCACGACGTGCTGGAGCACCGCGCCGAAGCGCTCGGTCTCCGCCTGGTCGAGGCCCGACGACGGTTCGTCGAGCAGGATGACGTCGAACGTCGCCAGCGAGGCTGCGCGCCAACTCGACGAGTCGCCGCTCGCCTGACGTGAGGAGGGCGGCCTGCCGATAGCGCAGCGCCTCGATCCCGGTGAGCGCGATCGCCCGATCCACCGACTCGTGCACGACCTTGGCGTCGCCCGGCCGTGCCGCGATCTGATTGAAGAAGTGGCCACCCGCCATGGCCGCCTCCCGGCCCAGCGCGATGTTCTCCTCGACGGTGAGCGACGGCCACAGCTCGGACTTCTGGAACGTGCGGCCGAGGCCGCGGCGGGCCCGCGCCGCCGCGCCGGAGCGGGTGACGTCGCGACCGTGGAGCAGGATGCGGCCGCGCGCCGGGCCGGACCAGCCCGGAACATGCGTTGAACGTCGTGGTCTTGCCCGCGCCGTTGGGACCGATCAGCCCGGTGATGCGACCGAGCGGCGCGTTCACATTGAGACCGTCGACCGCGACCAGGCCTCCGTACCGGACCGTGAGGTCGACGATCTCGAGCCCGGCGCGCGCCTCCGGGGTGTCGGGGACGACCGCGAGCACGGGTGCCGGCTCCGACGTCGCCGCGGCCGGCGGGGCCGCGGGCACCGGTGCCGGTTCCGGACGTCGGCCGCCGAGACGGTCGAGCAGCCGCCGGACCGGCGTCGGGCACCGAGGCCGGATGCCGGGCCTGGAGCCCCACCCCGATCACCGCGAACCCGAAGAGGATCTGGAGGTAGGTGTTGATGTCGTCGGACGTGACGTACGCGGGGATGAGCTGGAACGCCGCGGCCGCGGTGATCGCGTACCAGGGCGCGCCGCCGAGGACGAGGACGACGAGCGCCAGGATCGTGAGGGAATTGAACGCCGGAAACGACGTTCCGTTGATCGAACCGACGAAGCCCGCGTACAGGGCACCGAAGATCCCGGCGAGGAACGCGGAGATGCAGAAGACGATCACGCGTGTCAGGTTGATCGTGGTGCCCTGGGTGTCGAGCGCGAGCGGCGAGTCGGAAAGCGCGCGGAGCAGACGCCCGAGGCGCCCGCGGGTGAGCGCGACGACGAAGATCGAACACAGCACCGCCGCGGCGAGGACCACGTAGTAGTACCCGCGATCGGTCTGCCCGATGCTCGGGCGCGGTCGCGTGCGACTCCGGCCGACGTCGGGCCGAACATGATGTCCTGCGTGTAGAACATCTGCTCCAGCATGATCCCGAAGCCGAGCGTCGCCAGCGCGAGGAACACCCCGGACAACCGGATGGCCGGGATGGCGATGATCGCCCCGACGGGCACGGCGATCAACCCCGCGAGCAGGACCGCGGGCAGCCACGGGATGGAGTGGTCGCTCACCAGGTGACCGAAGGCGGCGGCACCGACCGCGGCCAGCCCGAGCTGCGCGAGCGACACCTGACCGGACGTGCGCACCAGCAGTCCGAGCGACAGGAACAGGATCACGTAGAGCAGGGCGACGGTCCACGCGGCGAGCTTGACGCCCACCATCTCCGGGATGAACACGAGCACGCCCACGAGCACCGCAGCGCCCAGGATGTTGACCCGAGCCGGTGCAGTGTAGGAGGAGCGCGGCGGCGGAGGTGGTGGCGTGCGGCGCAGGGCGAGCAGTCGCTTCGGCGTCACCAGCAGCGCGACGAACAGCACGATGAACGGGATGCTCGGCGGCAACCCGCCGAGCCAGGTGATGTCGTTGATGTACTTCGTCGACAGCGCCGCCGCGATGCCGATCAGCAGCCCGCCGGCGTAGGTGAGCGGGAGGTTCGAGAAGTAGCCGACCGCGGCCGCGCCGAACGCCTGGACGACGAGCAGGATCAGCAGCGTGACGCTCAGCCCGATCGTCGGGCCGAGCAGCAGCCCCGACATCGCCGCGAACATCGTGCCGATCACCCACGCCCACCGCCGGACGCGCAGCGGGTTGGTGCCCGAGATGTTCACGAGGTCGGGATTGTCGACCACCGCGCGCATGCCGACGCCGAGACGGGACCACCGGAAGAAGAGATACAGACCGACCGCCGACACCAGCGCGATGAGCATCGTGATCAGCTGGTTGTACCCGACGTTGACGTCGAAGACCGTGAACGTCTCGGTGGGGAGGAAGTCGGGGAACAGCACGTACTGTGCCCGGCTCGCTCCAGCTGTTCCCCCAGAGCGTGAGCACCCCCGCGATGCCGAGCGTGAGACCGATCATCCCGACGATCTGGTACTGCGTGCCGACCTCGGACGAGCATGCGCGTGAGCAGCTCGAGCAACAGCCCCATGACCGGGCCGAGCACGAACAGGCACAGGACCGCCGCGAGCTGCCACGACACGCCCTCCCGCACGTGCAGCCAGTAGAAGACGTACGCCGCGACCGCGGCGATGGCGCCGTAGGCGAAGTTGAAGACGCCCGACGTCTTGTACGTGAGCACGAGTCCGGTGCCGGCGAGGCCGTAGACCGAGCCGGCCGTGAGGCCGATGACGATGAACGGGAGAAAGTCCTGCACGCCTCGACTCCCTCCGTCGCTTGCGACGTCATCGAACTGCACCGGGCCCACCACCTCACGGCGGCGGGCCCCAGGTTCAGGTCATCCGCCGGCCGGGGTACAGGTGGTCTTCATCCCGTTCGGCTCGGTCAGCTTGTGGTTCTTCAGCACCATCGTGAACCAGCACGAGTTGTGCGCGTGCTGCTGCCCGGCCACGAAGGTGATCGGGTTGGGCGCCAGCCCGTCGAGCGTCTCGTTGCTGAAGGTGTTGAGCGCCGCGGTGACGTCGGCGGCCGTCGGGTTGGCCGCGGTGAGCTTCTCCGCCGCCTTCTCGAACGCGATGGCCGCGGTCCACGTGGTCGTCGCCGGCTGCTTGTAGTCGCTCTTGAGCACGCTGGGCGCGTACTTCTTCATCACCGGTTGAACCGCTTGGTCGCCGGCGTGCTCGTGTCGATGTACGGGAACGAGTAGATCGCGGCGATCGCCTCCTTGATGTTCGGGTCCTTGAGCCACGAGTTCTGCGAGATCTGGCCGTCGCCCGACGTCCACTTGGGCGAGTATCCCTGGCGGGCGCAGTCACGGGCGAGGTTCGGCAGCTGCGGTGCGCCCTCGATCCCGACGTCGGTCGTGCCGCTCTGCTTGAACGTCACGCAGGTCGCGGTGTAGTCGGGCTGGGTGTTGCTCACGCCGAGCCCGTCGGTGAACTCCATGCCCGTACTTCGTCGACGGCGCTCTTCATGAGCGGTGCGGCGGCGGCGGCCTGCGGCTGCGAGCTGTCGTAGGTGATGCCGAACTTCTTCCCGCCCTCGTCGGCAACGAGCTTCGCCTGCGCGAACAGACCGTCGAGGATGGCGGTGGTGGTGACGCAGTAGAAGTTCTGGTCGGCGTTCTGAGTCGAGTCGTAACAACCACCGCCGATGACCGGCACCTTCGGCATCGTCGGCGATGGGCAGCCAGACCGACGCCGTGCCGCCGGCGTACTGGCCGACGATGGCGATCGCGTGGTCGTTCTCGATGAGCGTCTTGATCGCCTCCGACGCCTTGGCCGGGTCGGCCTTGTCGTCGGCGGTCTTCACCACGACCTTGTAGCCGTTGACCCCGCCGCGCGAGTTGACGTCCTTCGCCCACGCCTGCAGCGTCTGGAACGCGCCGGTGCTCGGCAGGCCGGTCGGCCGGTGGCGTTGGAGATGTTGCCGATGACCAGGGTGCCCTTGGTCTGCGCCGGTGCCTTGTCGGGCGCAGCCCGGCAGCGCCGGTGGCGACGCCGACGGACAACGTGACGATCGCGAGCAGCGCGATCGTCGGGCAAGAAGTCTTCGTGCGAGCCATTGGTTTCCCCCCTTGGCGGATGCGTAGCGAATGTACCGTCGACCCGAGATCGCCGGATGTCGTGGTGACCAACTGACGATCGTCGACGATCCGGTCAACCGATCGGCGGCGCGAGCATGTCGACGACCGCGGCGGAGATCGCACCCATCGTGCCGCCGCCGACGTAGCCGGCGTCGACGTTGAGCACCGTCCCGCTGACGAACGCGGCGGCATCGCTGTTGAGGAACACGAGTGGTGCCGCCTGCTGTTCGGCGGTCGCGCCGCCGACGCCCATCACGTTGCCGATAGTCGGCCTCGAAGTCGCGCCAGATCTGCGTCGCGTCCATCAGCGGCGTCATCGTCGGTCCCGGGCGCGATGCAGTTGATCCGGATCGCCCTGGCGCAGGAGCGCCGGCGCACGCCACGCGCAGTAGGCGATCATCACCTGCTTCGAGAACGTGTAGTGTCGCCAGTTCCGGCCGCGCCGATGATCCACTCGGTCGCGGCGTCGAAGTCGGCGGTCTCGAGGAAGTCGCGGATCACCTTCGTGTTGCGATCCCAACCGAGTCCGCCGATCGACGCGATCGCCGGCGATCGCCGAACCCGACGGGCAGCAGCCGCGCTCGATCGCCGTCTCGATCAGGTGGCGGTGCCCGATGAAGTTCACCTGCATCAGCGGCACACCGTCGATCGCGATGCCCGCGCACGCGAAGAGCGCGTCGATGGGACCACCGACCTCGTCGAGCGCGGCCGTCGATCGACGCCACGCTGCGCAGATCGACGTGCACCGCAGCGGTCGACGTCGTACGGGATCGTCCTGCAGATCGAGGACGACGACCTCCGCGCCGAGCTCGGTGAGGAGACGGGCGGCGGCGGCGCCCATACCGGTCGCCCCACCGACGACCACGGCGCGCCTGCCGTCGTAGCGGAACTGCTCGACGCCGCTCACGTCAGCTCGCCGCGGGCGGCTCGGAGACGTGCGGGAACAGCTCGAGGAACGTGCCGCGCGTGATGCGCTCCCGCACCTCCGGCGCGACGCCGTCGAACAGCTCGTGGAGCGTCTTCTGCGTGTGCCCGTACGTGCCCTCGAGGTGCGGGTAGTCGCTGCCCCACAGCACGTTGCGGTATCCCATCGCCGTGTACGCGGCCACCGCCGACTCGTCGTGCTGGAACGACGCGTACACCTGCCGGTACAGGATCTCCTTCGGCAGGGCCGAGAGCGTCGGCCGGACGAACATGCCGTGCTGGCGGTAGCCCTCGTTCATGCGGTCGCCGATGAACGGCACCCACGTGGCGCCGCCCTTCGGACACCAGCACCTTCATCGTCGGGTGACGGTCGAGCGCGCCCGACGTGACCAGCTTCATCGCCGAACGTTGCCCGCCGAACGTCGTCTCGACGTAGTTGAGGACCGCGCCGCCGGGGCCGCGGTACATCGACGCGGTGTCGCTGCCGTCGGAGCCGATGTGGAACGACAGGACGAGATCGGTCTCGTCGATGGCCGCCCACAGCGGTTCCCAGGAATCCCGGTTGTAGTCGTCGACACCCTCCGGAAGTCCGGTCGGGCAGGCTGACCGCGTGCAGGCCGATCTCGGCGACGTGGTACACCTCGTCGACCGCGTGCTGCACCGTGAGCAGCGGGAGCTGCGCGGTCGGCACCAGGCGGTCGGGCGCGACGCCCTGGATCTCGGACGGCGATCCACTCGTTCTCGGCGCGGCTGGCGGTCGCGCACCAGCTCGGGGTCCTTGATCAAGGGGTTCCACAGCCCGAGCGACGGGTAGATGACCTCGCCCCACACGCCCTCGTGGTCGAGATCCGACAGTCGGGCGCGGATGTCGCGCGCGCCCGGTGGACGCGTGCTGAGCTCCATGATGTCGAGGCCGCCGCTGCCCTTCTTGGTCGCGAGCTTCGGCAGCTTGCGGCGGAAGCGACTGGCCGTCGACGTGGACGATCTCGTCGTCACCGTCGCGCTCGCTCCACGGCATCCGCTCCGCCAGCTTCGGCGGAAGGATCTGTTGGAACAGGTCCTCAGGCTCGAGGAAGTGGGAATCGCCCGAGTGGGCCCACAGCTTCACCATCGCTGGCGCCTCCTTCTCGCGGTCGTCTGCAGGGTACCGACGTGACCGATCGGTGCCGATTCCCCGCTTGGACAGGCCCCCGCTGAGATGCAGCGGAGCCGTGCCCGGAGGGCGGGACGGCGGAGCGGAATCGACCTCCGGAGGCCTCGACCGAGTCGCTGGGCGGGCTTGATCTTCGTGCCCTTCCAGTCGGGGATGTCCTCCCCCACCTTGGCCGCGGGCATGCCGTCGTCGTGGACGACGCCCAGTGCGCGTGGTTCAGCTCGTGCATGGTGAAGCACGCCTGCAGCGAGTTGTAGAAGCCCTGGTTGTCCATGGGTCTGGTTCACCGACTCCTTGACGAGCAACGCGGCCATGGTCGGGATCTTGCAGATCCGGCGGGCGAACTCGACCGTGCGCTCCGCTCAGCTCGTCGGCCGGGAAGATCTTGCTGATCATCCCGAGGCGGTAGCACTCCTCGGCGTCGATCGAGTCGCTGGTGAGCATCAGCTCCTTGGTCTTGCGGGCGCCCGAACTCCCACGGGTGCGCGAAGTACTCGATGCCGCACATCCCGAGCCGGGTGCCGACGACGTCGGCGAAGACGGTGCCCTCCGCCGCCACGATCAGGTCGCACGCCCACGCCAACATCAGGCCGGCGGCGTAGCACCGAACCGTGCACCTGGGCGATGGTGATCTTGCGCAGGTTGCGCCACCGCAGGGTGTTCTGGAAGTAGTAGTGCCACTCCTGGAGCATCAAGCTCTCGGAACCCGCGCGCGTGGCCGCCGTTGATCAGGCGGCTCGGATGCTGGTTCGGTCCCGGGCATGAACTCCTCCCGGCTCAGCTGCGTGCCGATGTCGTGGCCCGACGAGAACATCTTCCCGTTGCCACCGAAGATCACCACGCGCACGGTGTCGTCGGCCTCGGCCCGCAGGAATGCGTCGTCGAGCTCGACGAGCAGACCGCGGTTCTGCGCGTTCCGGGCGTCGACCCGATTCAGCATGATCCGGGCGATCATGCCGTCGTCGAGCGTCTCGTAGGTGACGAACTGGTAGTCGGCGTCGGGCATTCGGGTTCCCCCTCGATCTACTTCCCGCAACGTGCGGCTCGCGAACCACCGACGCTAGCGTCCGGTTCGACGAGAAGAACCGGTCGAGGAGGCCCGTTGCCACAGCAGCCGGAGTTCGTGCGCTACGAGACCGCGGACGGCGTCGGCACGATCACCCTCGACCGGCCCCCGCTCAACGCCTACGACCCGTTGCTCCATTTCGAGCTCGAGCAGGCGTGGCGGGAGGGGGCACGCGACCCCGACGCGCACGTGCTGGTGCTCCGGGCGATGGGCAAGCACTTCTGCGCGGGGGCGCTGCTCGACGGTTCTGACCGCGAGGCGGCCGCCGGCGCCGAGCCCATGACCGAGTGGGACGAACTCGACTTCGTGCGCGACCTCATGAAGCCCACCATCGCCGCGGTGCAGGGAGGCTGCATCGGGGGCGCGCAGCGCTTCGTGTTCCCGTGCGACCTCATCTTCTGCAGCGAGGACGCGTTCTTCCGCGATCCGCTCGCTGCGGTGGGTGGCATCGGCGGCATCCAGGCCCCCATCCACACGTGGTTGTACGGGCCGCGGTTGGCCAAGGAGATGTTGTTCTCCGGCATGCGCCTCCCCGCCACACGGCTTCACGCCATGGGCGCGGTGAACCGGCTCTACCCGCGCGAGTCGCTGCACGACGAGACCATGGCCTTCGCCCGGGAGATCGCGCAGGTCGACCCCCTCGCGCTGCGTCAGGCCAAGCGCGCCGTCAACACGACGATGGACATCCAGGGCCAGCACTACATCCGCAACCGATTCGCCGAGCTCATGGACGCGTCGCCGCGCCTCGACCTCGGGCGTCACTGAGCAGACAGGGAGCAAGCATGGAACGGGTCCCGTACGACGAGTTCTCGATGTTCCACGAGAACGCCGAGGAGTTCGGTCTCCCCTACGACGGTCCCCCGACGGTGCGGCGCGAGTCGGTCGAGGTGGAGCCCGGCCGCCGCCTCGAGCGCGCTCGATCTGGGGTAGCGGCGACCCCGAGCTGGTGTTCCTCCACGGCGGCGCGCAGAACGCGCACACGTGGGACACGGTGGCGATGGCGCTCGGCCGCCCGCTCGTCGCGCTCGACCTCCCCGGCCACGGCCACTCCGACGGTGGCCGCAACGGCTCCGTCGACGTCGCCACCAACGCCGAGGACGTCGCGGTCGCGATCCGGGCGCTGGCCCCGGACGCGCGGGCCGTCGTCGGGATGTCGTTGGGCGGCATGACCACGATCGCCCTCGCCGACCACGCCCCCGACCTCGTGCGCAAGGTCGTGCTGGTCGACGTCACCCCCGGGGTCAACGAGTCGAAGTCGTCCGTCATCGCCGAGTTCATCAACGGCCCCGAGAGCTTCGACAGCTTCGACGACCTGCTCGCCCGTACCATCGAGTACAACCCGACCCGTACCGAGTCGTCACTACGGCGCGGCATCCTGCACAACGCCGAACAGCGCGAAGACGGGAGCTGGGTGTGGCGCTACCAGCGCTTCCGCGCCTTCGAGCCGACCTCGCGCACCGAGGAGACCGAGGGCACCGGTCACCCCAACTTCGGCTCCCTGTGGGACGCCGTCTCGCGCATCCAGGTGCCGGTGCTGCTGGCGCGCGGCATGCGCGAGCAGTCGGTGGTCGACGACGACGACGAGGTCGAGCTCCTCCGGCGGCTGCCCGACGCGCAGGTCGAGCACTTCGAGGAAGCCGGCCACAGCCTCCAGGGCGACACCCCGGTCGAGCTCGCGCAGTCGATCGAGAGGTTCGTCTACGGGGAGTAGGCGTTCTCTCGCTGACGCTCGTCGGGCCCACTCCGCGGCCGATCAGGCCGTCGACTCCGCTCCCCCGGCGACGCGTGCACGCACCCAGGCGAGGCTCTCGGGCTGCGACATCGCATCCCGCCATCCCGACAGCACGGAAGTGATGGCATCTCGCCCCTCGATCACCGCCAGGATCTCGACGGTGACCGACTCGGTGGTCACCCCGCGCCGGTCGTAGGACTCTGCCATCGCGTAGACCTCGCCCGTGTCGGCGACCCACGCGACCTCGAACCGCAGGTCGTTCTCGTACCACTCCCGGCCGAACTCGATCTCGTCCGAGGTCTGCCGACGCGGGTCCTGGTCGTAGAACTCTTCGATGTTCATGCTCAGCTGAGCGTGAAGAGGCTTCGCGCGAATGTCAAGACGACGGTTCAGCTCACCGGAGCCGGTCGAGGAACCCGACGATCGCGTCGTTGAAGAGATCGTTCTTGTCGCCGGCAACCATGTGCCCCGCACCTTCGACGTCGACGTACTCCGCGTGCGGCACCAGGCGGAGCAGGTCTTGCGCGCCCTCCTCGCTGAGGAGGTCGCTCACCCGGCCGCGCACCAGCAATGTCGGCACGGTGATGTTGCGCGCCGCGTCGCTCAGGTTCTCCTCGTGCACGAGCGACACGCGGGTCTCGTCCTGCATCCCCGGCTTCCCCGACATGAACCGTGGGTCCCAATGCCAGACCCAACGACCGTCGGCGCGCTGGCGCACGTTCTTCTTCAGACCGGAGAGGTCGGTCGGGCGCGGGCGGTGCGGGTTGTAGGCAGCCACCGCGTCGGCGACCTCCTCGAGCGAGCCGAATCCCGATTCCATGTGCTCGCTCATGAACGCGCCGATGCGCAGCGCGCCGTCCTGCTCGATCCTCGGCGCGACGTCGACCAACACGAGGCCGCGCGCGATCGGTTCGCGGGACCGCCCGATGGCCAGGATCGACGCGATCCCTCCGAGCGACGCGCCGACCAGCACCGGCGGTTGCGGCAACGCGGTGGCGATCGCGGTCACGTCGCCGGCGAAGGCGTCGGGGCCGTAGTCGCCGTCGTCGGGCCAATCGCTCTCGCCGTGGCCGCGCAGGTCGACGCGCAGCACGTGCCATCCGCGCTCGGCGAGCACCCGCGCGGTCGTACCCCACGCGTAGCGGGTCTGGCCGCCGCCGTGCAGCAGGACGACGGGCGGGCCGAGCGGGTCACCGAACTCGTCGGCGCGCAGGCGCAGGCCGTCGCGACCGGCGACGTCGAGAGAGCGGGGCTCGGTGAGCGTCATGTCGGGTCAGGCTCCGGTCGGTGCGGTGGGCATGGCGTTGCGGCGCACGTCCTTGTACGGCACGTCGCGGTCGGCCGCCCACTCGCGCGGCATCCCCAGCACCCGCTCCGCGATGATGTTGCGCTGGATCTCGTTGCTCCCGCCGGCGAGGCACAGCGCTTGGCGTTGCAGGAACGGCTCCCCCGCCTCCCGCCCGGCGGTCGCCTCGCCCGCGGGCCACGTGACCGCGTCGGGACCGGCCAGGGTGAGCGCGATCTCCATCTTGCGGACGCCCGACGACGCGCTGTACAGCTTCGTGATCGCCGCGGCCTGCACTGCGAGCGCGCCGCTGACCATGCCGACGGTGACCCGCTGCACGAGCCCGCGCTGCACGACGTCGAGGACGTGGGCCTCGGCGACGAGCTGACGCGCCACCGGATCGTTGGCGGCACCGAGCAGGGTCACGAGCTTGGTCAGGGTGGTATCGCGCGCGCCGTCGGCACCTTCGGCGAGGTAGTTGCGGCCACTGACGTAGGGCGAGCCGCCACCCACCGCGTTGCGCTCGTGCGCGAGCAGGGTCTGCGCGACGCTCCAGCCGTCGTTCACGTCGCCGATGACCGCGTCGTCGGTGAGGATCACGTCGTCGAAGAACTCCTGGCAGAACTCGAGCGAGCCGTTGACCTGCTTGATCGGATCGACCTGGACGCCCTTCTGGTGGATCTCCATCATGAACATGGTCAGCCCGCGGTGCTTGGGCGCGTTCCAGTCGGTGCGTGCCAGACACATGGCGTGGGTGGCCGACATCGCCGCGGTGCTCCAGATCTTCGAGCCGTTCAGCACCCACTCGTCACCGTCTCGATCGGCGCGGGTGACGCACCCGGCGAGGTCGGAACCGCCGGTGGGCTCGGAGAGGAACTGCACCCACTGCTGCTCGCCCTTGAGGATCGCGGGGAGGTACTGCAGCTTCTGCTCGTGGGTGCCGTAGTCGACCAACGTCGCAGCGAGGATGCTGAAGTTGGGCACGTTGAGGTGCACCGGCATCTCGTACGGGATCGACTCCTCGGTGAAGGCGTGCTGGTGCTCGATCGTGAGACCGAGTCCGCCGTACTCCTTCGGGAAGCAGATGCCCGCGAACCCACCGTCCCACAGCATGCGTTGCAGCTCGCGGTCGCGGACCCAGGTCGAATCGTCTTCGGCACGGTCGACCGGTGGGGCATCATCGGGGAGGCGCGGCATGTGTTCCGCGAGCCACGCCCGCGCCCGCAGGCGGAACGATTCGAGACTCTCCATCTCTTCGCGAGTGGCTTCGTCAGGCACGGGTAGCCTCCCGGTCGTCGTCGAGCAACAGCGCGGCGAGGCGCTCCCGGTGCTGGGCGGGCGTGCCGTGAAGGTTGCGGTGCAACGTGACCCTCCGCAGGTACAGATGCAGGTCGTGTTCCCAGGTGACGCCGATGCCCCCATGGAGCTGCGTGCACTCCTGCACCAACTCGGTGGCGTGATCGCCGAGGTACGACGCCGCCGCGCTCACCGTCTCAGGCGCGTCGGGACTTGCGTCCTGCACGACGCGCGCGGCGAGCTCGGTGACGCCGTGCGCGGCTTCCAACCACATCTTCATGTCGGCGAAGCGGTGCTTGATGGCCTGGTACGACGCCAAAGGACGACCGAACGAGCTGCGATCGGCCAGGTACTCGAGGGTGAACTCGACGACGCGGTCGAGCGCGCCGACGGTCTCGGCGCACTGCAGCACGATGGCGAGCTGCAGTTGCCGTTCGACGGCCGCCGCCGCGGCGTCGATGTCGCCCACGACGTTCGTAGCGGGGACGCGGGCGCCGTCGAAGCGGACCGACGCGAACCGGCGCACCAGGTCGACGGACTCGAGCGGATCGACCGCGACACCCGGGGTGCCGGCCGGGACGAGGAGCTGCGTGAGCCCTCCCGCGGAGCGCGCGGTGACGAGCAGCTCGTCGGCCTGCGCGCCGGCCTCGACCGGCGTGGCGGTGCCGTCGAGCACGAACTCGTCGCCGTCGCGCGTGGCGAAGACCGCGAGACCGGCGGCGTCCCAACCACCACCGGGACCGGCGAAGCACCACGCACCGACAACCTCACCCGCGACGATCCCGGGCAGGACCCGGGCCCGGAGCTCGGGCGAACCTCCAGCCGCGATCGCGTCGGCGACGATGTTCGTGGGAGCGAGCGGACCCGGCGACACCAGCCGCCCCATCTCCTCGGCGACGATCACGAGGTCGAGCAGCCCCTCGCCGCTGAGGCTGCCACCGCCGTCGGCCTCGGGCACGAGCAGCGACGTCCACCCGAGCTCGGCGCCGCGCCCCCACCACGAGCGATCGAACCCGTCGTCGGTGTCGGCGAGCGCGCGCACCGCGGTGATGGGCGCCTCCTGTTCCAGGAATTTGCCGCGTCGTCTCCTGGAAGAACTGTTGATCGTCGGTCAGTGCGAGGTTCATCGGGGCCGAGCGTAGATGAGAGAGCCCCACCACCGTCCGAGCGGGTCCTCAGAGCAGACGGGTGTCGTGGCCCGCCCAGTAGCGGTCACGCAGGACGCGCTTGTAGAGCTTGCCGTTGTCGCCACGCGGGAGCTCGACCTCGAAGTCGACCGAGCGCGGGCACTTGTAGTGCGCCAACCCGTCGCGGCAGTACCGGAGCAGCTCGGCCTCGAGCTCCGGTCCGGGCTCCACACCCCCAGCCGGCTGGACCACCGCCTTCACCTGCTCGCCCAAGTCGGCGTCGGGCACACCGAACACCGCGGCATCGATGACCTTCGGGTGCAGGAGCAGGTGGTCCTCCACTTCTTGCGGGTAGATGTTCACGCCGCCCGACACGATCATGTAGGTGAGCCGGTCGGTGAGGTACAAGTAGCCGTCGCCGTCGAGGTAGCCGACGTCCCACAACGTGCTCCAGCCGCGCTCGTCGAAGCTCTGGCGGGTCTTCTCGGGATCGTTGTGATACTCGAAGGCGTTCGCGCCCCCGCCGAAGCGCACCACGCCGGGTTCACCGACCGGGAGCTCCTCGCCTGACTCCGCGCAGATGTGGATCTCGCCCCACGCGGCGCGCCCGACCGAACCCGGATGCGTCAGCCACTCCTCGCTGTCGATCCAGGTCAGTCCGCCGCCCTCGGTGCCCGCGTAGTACTCGGAGATGATCGGCCCCCACCATCCGATCATCTGGCGCTTCACGTCGACGGGACACGGTGCCGCCGCGTGCACCACCGCTTCGAGGCTCGCGCCGTCGAACGCGGCGCGCGCCGCGTCGGCGAGCTTCAGCATGCGCACGAACATCGTGGGGACGAACTGCGCGTGCGTCACCTGTTCGCGATCGATGACGTCGAGGCACGCCTGGGCGTCGAAGCGCTCCATCAGCACGAGGGTCCCGCCGATGCGGTGCACGGTCATCGACCACACCAACGGTGCTGAGTGATACAGGGGCGCGGGGGTCAGGTACACGCGGCCCGGCGCGAACCCCATCACACCCTCGAGCAACGGGCCGACGGGGTTCTCGGTCCCGTAGGGCTGGCCGGCGACAAGACGACGCACGCCCTTGGGGCGCCCCGTCGTGCCCGACGAGTAGAGCATCGGCGAACCTTCTCGCTCGTCGTCGAGAGGCTCGTCGCCGATCCCGTCGACGAACGCCGCGAGCGGCTCGTAGCCGTCGATCTCGCCGTCGACCGCGACGAAGCGCGTCACGTGCGGGAGGCGGTCACGCACCACGCCTGCGAGCTCTGCGACCGAGGCCGCGGCGAACAGCGCCGTGGCGCCGCAGTCGTCGATCACGTACGCCGCTTCGTCGGCCGCCAACCGCGTGTTGATCGGCGTGTAGTAGAGCCCCGAGCGTTGCGCCGCCCACGCCAGCTCGAGGGTCGCGGCGCGGTTGTCGAGCAACAGGGCCACGTGGTCGCCGGGGCACAACCCCGCCGTGCGCAGGGCGCGTGCCACGCGGGCCGCCCGCGACTCCAGCTCCGCGTACGTGACAACGTCACCACTCCCGGCCATGAGGATGGCGGGCCGGTCGGGATCATGCGCCGCGTGGTACCCGGGGATCTGGGCCGATGCTTCCATCGAACCAGCAGACCACACACGGCGCGACGCCCGCACGGTCCGTACGCTCGCGGTCATGGATCTCACCGATCGGTGTGCCGTGGTGACCGGGGGCGGTCACGGAATCGGGCGGGCGTTGTGCGAGCGCCTGGCGCGTGAGGGAGCGCGGGTCGTCGTCGCCGACGTGCAACGGGAACGTGCCGCAAAGATCGCCACGAGGGTCGGCGGCACCGCGTTCGTCGGCGACGTCGGCGACCCGGCTGTGATCTCCGCGCTGGTCGACCACGCCGTCGCGCACTTCGGGCCCGTGCACGTGTTCTGCTCCAACGCGGGGATCGGCGACCGTGGACCCGATCTCGCGTCGACGCCGGACGAGGTCCGCGCAGTGGTCGACGTCAACCTGCTCGCGCACGTCTGGGCCGCGCAGCGCGTGCTCCCGGCGATGCTCGACGAAGGTGCCGGGTACCTGGTGCAGACCATCTCGTCGGCCGCGTTGATCACGGGACCGTCGCCGATGGGCTACACGCTCACCAAGCACGGTGCGCTCGGGTTCGCCGAATGGATCGCGCTCAACTACGCGCATCTCGGGATCACCGTCACCTGCCTCTGCCCGAACGCGGTGAACACCGGCATGCTCGGGCGCAACGAGGACGACGAGGAGGAGGGGTCGGGTCGCTCGGCGTCACCAGTCTCCGCCAACATCGGCGACGTGGTCGAGCCCGAGCTCGTCGCCGACCTGGCACTCGACGCGATGGCGCAACGACGCTTCCTGGTGCTGCCACACCCCCGCGTCGGCGAGTCGTTCTTGCGCAAGGCGGGCGACTACGACCGCTGGCTCGGGGGCACGAACCGCCGGCTGCGGCGGATGCGGGGCGAGGACGTCTGACGATCGACCATCGAGACGAGATGCAGCGGAGCCGTGCTCGGAGAGCGGGACGGCGCAGCGGAATCGACCCATCCAGACGGCGGCGCCGTCGGCGTATGCTCTCGCCCGTGAAACTCCATATCGACGCCGACGCCTGCACCGGTCACGGCCGCTGCTACGTGCTCGCCCCCGAGGTGTTCGAGCCCGACGACGAAGGTCACAGCGTCGCGCTCGTCGAGGACGTGCCACCCGAACTGCTCGACCAGGCACAGCTGGCCGTGGCCAACTGCCCCGAGAGCGCGATCACGCTCGTCGACTGATCCACCGCGCCCGAACGGTCGATTCCGCTACGCCGTCCCGCTCTCCGAGCACGGCTGCGCTTCATCTCGATCCCGTCCAATCGCCACCCGTGCGCACTTGGACCGGATCAGGCGCTTCGGTTACGTTCGGTGGTTTGGTGGATACGCTCGTCGACGAAGTCGACCGGAGTCCCGATGGCCCGACCACCGGGGCGTTCTTCGACTTCGACGGCACCCTCATCTACGGTTTCTCCGCGATCGCGCTCCAGATCGCACGTCTGCGCCGACGCGATGTTCCACCCCAGGAGTTTGCGCACGCGCTGATCACCGGAGTGGGCATGGTGCTCGGCCAGGCCGACTACGACGCCGTCGTCTCGGTGCTCGGCCGCTCGTGGCGCGGGCGTGACGTCGACGAGATCGACGCGCTCGGCCGGCGGCTCTTCAAGGAGAAGCTCGCCGGGCGCATGTATCCGGAAGCACGGGCACTGGTCGCCGCCCACCTGCGCAAGGGGCATACGGTCGTCCTGGCGTCGTCGGCGCTCTCCTTCCAGGTCGAGGCGGTGGCCGCCGACCTCGACATCGAGCACGTGCTCTGCACCCGGTTCGAGGTGATCGACGGCCGCCTCACCGGCGCGCTCGCCGGCCCCCACCTGTGGGGCGTGGGCAAGCGACGCGCGGTCGAGCAGCTTGCCGCCGAACGGGGCATCGACCTCGCCCGGAGCTACGCGTACGCCGACGGCAGCGAGGATGTCGAGCTGCTCGAGGTCGTCGGCAACCCGCGGCCCACCAACCCGACGCGCGGGCTCGAGCGCAAGGCGCGCGAACGCGGCTGGCCGGTCCACCGGTTCGTCGGTCGCGGGGCCCCGACGCCGGAGCTGGCGTTGCGTCACGTCGCCGCCGTGGGTGGCTTCCTCACCGCCACCGCGGCCGGGATCGGGCTCGGCCTCCTCAACCGCCGGAAGGCCGACGCGGTGAACACCATGGTGTCGGTCGGCAGCGACCTCAGCCTCGGACTGGCGGGCATCCACCTCGACGTCATCGGCGAGGAGCACGTCTGGTCACACCGACCGGCGGTGTTCCTGTTCAACCACCAGAGCTCCGTCGATCCGCTCCTGCTGATGGCGCTCCTGCGGCGCGACGTCACCGCCGTCGCCAAGAAGGAGCTCGCCGCCAACCCCGTCGTCCGGGTCGTCGGAGCCCTGGCCGACGCGGTGTTCATCGACCGCGACGATCGCGCCGGCGCGATCGCGGCGCTCCGGCCGCTCGTCGAGGACGCGCTCGTGCGCGGCAAGTCGCTGGCGGTCGCCCCCGAGGGCACGCGCTCGGGGAGCGGTCGGCTCGGGCCGTTCAAGAAGGGCGCGTTCCGCCTCGCCATGGCGGGCGCGGTGCCGGTCGTGCCGATCGTCTTCCGCAACGCCAACGACGTGTGGCCCCTCGGCACCCAGTTCATGCGTCCGGGTACGGTCGACGTCGTCGTCCACCCCCCGATCCCGACCGACGACTGGACCGACGACGACCTCGACGCCCACATCACCGATGTGCGCCGCCTCTACCTCGACACCCTCGCGAGCTGGCCGACCCGGTGAACGCCGCGGAAGTACGCGCCGCCATCCTCGCCCGGGCCTCGGTCCGTGAGCGCATCGCGGCAGTCGCGGCCGACACGACGCGCCCCGTCGCGGAGGTCACCGCCGAGCTCGACGCCGATCTGCACGAAATGGTCGCCACGCACGGTGGTCCCGCGGGCGACGTGTTCCTGCACATCGCGCGGCTGTTCGACCGCTCGAGTTACCGCGGGCGCATCCGCTACGACGAGTCCGAGGTGGCGCGACTCCAGGACCTCAATCGCCGCTACCCCATGGCACTGCTACCGAGCCACCGCTCCTACATCGACCCGGTGGTGCTCGCGTCGGTGCTCCAGCGCGCGGCCATTCCACCCACGTACAAGCTCGGTGGCATCAACGTCGCGTTCTGGCCGATGGGACCGATGGGGCGCCGCGCCGGGTTGATCTTCATCCGGCGAAGCTTCCGTGACGATCCCGTCTACAAGCTCGCGCTCCGGGAGTACGTCGGCTGGTTGGCGGAGCACCGCCAGAACCTCGAGTGGTACATCGAAGGCGGGCGGACCCGCACAGGCAAGCTGCGTGACCCGCGCCTCGGGTTGCTCGCGTACCTCGTCGACGCGGTGCAGGACGACCGCTGCGACGACTTCCTGTTGCAGCCGGTCTCGATCGTCTACGACGAGCTCCTCGACGTGGAGGAGCACGCCCGCTCCGCGACCGGCGCGGCGAAGGCTCCCGAGTCACTCGGCCGGCTCATCGCCTACGCGCGCGCGCAGCGGACGCGGTACTCGCGGGGTGACATCCACGTGTCGTTCGCGGATCCGATCTCGGTGCGCGACCACCTCAACTACGAGTTGGAGGGCGCGGCGTTCGAGGGCGATACCGAAGCGCTGCCGCTGCAGAAGCTCGCGTTCGCAGTCGCGGTCCGGATCAACACGGTCACGCCCATCACGCCCCCCGCACTGATCACGATGGCACTGCTCTGGGCCGACCGTGCCCTGTCGGTCGACCAGCTGCTGGCGTTGCTCGAGCGCTACGGCGCAGTGGTTGAGGAACGCGGGCTTCCCGTCACCGCCACCCCGATCGCGACCCGCGAGACGCTCCTCGCCGGCCTCGCGTCACTGCAGCGCCACGCCGTCGTCACGCGGTACGACGGCGGCGGCGAGCCCGTGTACCTCATCCAACCCGAGCAGCGGATCACCGCGTCCTACTACCGCAACGGCATCCTCCACTTCTTCCTCATCCCCGCCATCGTCGATCTCGCGCAGGACGACAACCTCCACGACGCCGCGCTGCGGCTGCGTGATCTTCTCAAGTTCGAGTTCTTCTTCGCCGAGAAGGGCGAGTTCCTCGCCGAGGTCGACGAGGAACTCGCGCGGCCCGACCGACCGGTCACGGGCCCGTTCCTGCGCCCCTTCCTCGAGGCCTACTGGGTGCTGGCCGAGGCTCTCCGCGCCGCGGGGCGACGAACCGGTCACCGAGACCGACGATCTGCTCGCGGCATCGTGTGGGTTGGGTGAGCAGTTCCTCCTGCAACACCGCATCTACTGCGCCGACGCCGTCTCCAGCTCCTACGCCGAGGGTGCCGTGCGCCTGGCCGGCCACCGTGGACTGCTCGCCCCTGAGACGGGCGTCGACCTCGCCGAGCGCCGCGCCGACTTCGCCGACGAGCTCCACGCGCTGGTCCGGCGTGCACGCACGACGCAGGCCTGGGCCGCGCAGCGGTTCCTCGAGATCATGCGCGCATCCTGAGGTGACCATCCGGGACACCGTGTAGAACTGCCCCATGGACGATGCACCAGCGGAAGCTGCGATCGGCGACGAAGCCCTCGTCGAGCTCTTCCACGCGTACTCGCTCGACCACGACAACCAGGCCGTGTTCCGGGCGCGCCTCGACCACGAGCTCCGGGTGATGCGTTGCGACGACTGCGGCACGTGGCACGAACCGCCGAAGCCCATGTGCGCCGCGTGCTGGTCGACCAACGTGGTCGCGACCCCGGTGAGCGGGCGCGGCACGATCTTCATGGCGATCTTCCTCCATCAGGGTCCGCCCGCACCGGGCGTCGACTACTCGACGCCGTATCCGGTCGTGACTGTCGAGCTCGAGGAACAGGCGGGGCTGCGCTTCACCAGCACCGTCGTCGGCGCGGCCAACGACGACATCGTGATCGGCACGCCCGTGACGCTCGACTGGCTCGACCGCGAGGGAGTGCCGGTCCCCGTCTTCCGCCTCGCGACCCGGGCGACCTCATGATCTCCTCGCGTAATCCGGCCAAGGACCGTGTGGCCATCGCCAACGCCGCGACCACGGGCTTCTCGCGCGACGGCGGTGAGGTGAGCGCCACATCACTCGCCCTCGACGCGTGCGTCCGCGTCCTGCGCGACACGGGGTTGATGGCGGGCGACGTCGACGGCATCGTCGGCTCGACCCCGCCCGCGGCCGCGGTGCAGTCGGCGCTCGGTATCCCCGAGATCACCTGGTTCGCCAACCCGCAGATCCCGTTCGTGAACCAACTCGTGGCGGCGGTGGGCGCGGTGTACAGCGGCCAGTGCGACGTCGTCCTCGGTTACCACGCGCTCTTCCGCGGTCCGATGTTCTCGCGCTCGGCCGCGCGCGACCCGTTCCGGCGCAGCAGTGGCTTCGGTGCCGGGTTCGTGCCCCCGCCGCCGGAGACGATCGCCGGCGCCGTCGGCTACACCGCGTGGGCGTCGCGCTATCTCCATGAATTCGGCGTCGGACGCGAGGATCTCGGGCGCGTCGCCATCAATGCCCGCTCCAACGCGATGCGCAATCCCGCGGCGGCGATGCGCGACCCGCTCACCATGGACGACTACCTGCACGCGCGCATGATCCGCTGGCCGCTCTGCCTGCTCGACATGGACGTGCCCGTCGACGGTGCCGACGCGTTCGTCATCACCACCACCGAGCGGGCGCGTGACCTCCCGCACCGGCCGGTCCTCGTCCATGCGGCGACGCTCGGCCAGATCGGGAAGAACGAGGAGGACCAGACGCCCAGCCTTCGCCAGCACGGCCAGCACGTCGTGGTCGACGCGCTCAAAGCGAAGAGCGACTTCTGGATCGACGACTGCGACGTCTACTTCCCGTACGACGGCTTCACCATCATCACGCTGAACTGGTTCGAGAACGCCGGGTTCTGCGGACCCGGCGAAGCGGGGGCGTTCATCCGGGAGCACTGGGACGACGCGTCCAACCGCATCCTGATCGACGGGCACATCCCGGTGAACCCCCACGGCGGCGCGCTCTCCGAGGGCGGCACCCAGGGCTCGGGCCACCTCCGCGAAGCGGTGCACCAGCTCCAGGGCCGCGCCGGCGAGCGCCAGGTGGAAGGCGCCGGGCGCGCGATCATCACCGCCGGCGGCTTCTTCTTCAACGCGCAGGGCTGCACACTGCGCGTCGAGTGAAGGGATCAGTCATGGACGAGGCGCACGCGCTCACCCACGAGGCTGACGGTGTCATCACCGTCACGCTGAACCGACCGGAGAAACTGAACCCGATCAGCCCGCAGGTCACCGAGACCCTCTGGGAGGCGGTGCGCGCGCTGGGGAGCCGCGACGACCTGCGCGTGATGGTGATCACCGGCACCGGTCCGTACTTCAGCTCCGGGCTCGACCTGAAGCTCCGCCACGGCGACCGGCTCCCCGGCCCCGAGGCTCCCGGGTACGCCTGGCGCCGCGGGTACCGCTCCCACCACCTGCTCTACGACGAGCTCGAGAGCATCGAGAAGCCGATCATCGTGGCCGCCAACGGGCCGTGCCTCGGTGCCGGCACCGAGATGGCGGTGTCGTGCGACTTCCGGTTCTGCACGCCGGAGGCCCACTGGGGCTTGCCGGAGACGCGCAGCGAGGGCGCGATCCCCGGGAGCGGTGGGGTGAGCCGGCTCACCCGCCTGGTCGGAACGCACTGGGCCAAGTGGATGGCGCTGGCGGCGCGGAACGTGTCGGCCGACGACGCCCGCATGATGGGGCTGGTGCACGAGATCCATCCCGCCGACAAACTGATGGACGCCGTGTACGCGTTCGCGGCCGCACTGACCCGCATCGACCCGGAGACCGTCGCGCTGGCCAAGCTCGTGATCGACGCGTCCGACCCGCAGGACCGCGAGAAGGTACGGCAGCTGGAACGCATGGCGAACACGCCACTCGTCCACATGGGGGTCGGCCGGCCCGCCACCGACCACGTCGCGCCGGGCCGGAAGTAGAGGAGCGCCCGACCGTGCCCGCGTGGGAACTGCGCGAACCGGCGCCGGAGCTCGCCGACGCGTACCGGCGCGCGGGATGGTGGAACGACGACAGTCTCGGCCAACTGGTCGAGCGGGGGCTGCGTGCTGCGCCCGACGCTCCCGTCCGGATCTGGTCGGGGACCCGTCCGTGGGCGGGCACCCTGGGGGACCTGCTCGAGCTGTCGACCCGCTTCGCCGGCGGACTCCGCAGCCTCGGCGTCGGGCCCGGCGACGTCGTCGCGGTACAGCTGCCGAACTGGATCGAGGGCGCCGCGACCTGGTTCGCGAGCAGCATGCTCGGCGCGGTCGTCGTCCCGATCGTCCACTACTACGGCACCAGCGAACTCTCCTACATCCTTGGGGAATCGCACGCGCGCGTCCTCGTGATCGCGGAGCGGTTCGGCACCGTCGACCACCTCGCCAACCTCGAGGAGGTGCGACCCGGTCTCGACGCGTTGGAACACGTCGTCGTGGTCGGCGACGCGCGTCCCGCGAACTCGACCCGGTTCGCCGATCTCCTCGACGGCGATCGACTCGCCACGTCGGTCACCGTCGATCCCGCGAGCCCCGCCGTCGTCGCGTATACCTCGGGGACGAGCGCCAACCCGAAGGGCGTCATCCAGTCGCACCGCTCACTCGGCGCCGAGGTGCGCACCCACATGTCGATGCTCATCCCACCCGGTCGTCGGCCCGAGCTCCTCGGCGCGCCCATCAGCCACGCCACCGGCATGTTGCTCGGGCTCCTGCTCCCCGCGTCGCGCGGAGCACCGATCCACCTGATCGACGCCTGGGACCCGGGCGTGGTGCTCGACGCCGTGCTCACCGACGATCTCTCCGCGGGCAGCGGCGCGACCGTGTTCCTCACCAGCCTGCTCGGCCATCCGTCGTTCTCCGACGCTCACCGCGCGCGCATGACGTCGGTCGTCCTCGGTGGCTCGTCGGTGCCGACGACCATCGCGGCCGCCGCCGAGGCGCAAGGCATCCGCGTCGTGCGATCGTATGGGCTCACCGAACTGCCGACGGTGAGCGGCGCGAGCCCCGACGAACCGGGTGAACTGCGCACCAGCACCGATGGTCACGGACTCCCCGGCGTCGAGATCCGCATCGTCACCGACGACGGCGCCGACGCCGCGCCGGGCGAGGCGGGCGAGATCGTGGCGCGCGGACCCGATCTCTTCTCCGGGTACACCGACGCCGCGCTCACCGACGAGTTCCTCGATCGCGACGGATGGTTCGCCACCGGTGACATCGGTGTGCTCGACGACGGCTGGTTGACGATCACGGACCGCAAGAAGGACGTGATCATCCGCAACGGCGTCAACGTCTCGCCCGCCGAGGTCGAGAACGCGTTGCTGCAACTCCCGGCCGTCGCCGAGGTCGCGGTGGTCGGTCGGCCCGACGCGCGGACGGGCGAGCGCGCGGTGGCGCTCGTCCGACTGCGGCCCGGCGAGGACGCTCCCGACCTCGACGTCGTCCGCGCCCACCTCGCCGCGGTCGGGCTCGGCCGTCCCAAGTGGCCGGAGGAGGTCCGGATCGTCGACGACTTCCCGCGCACCGCGGCCGGGAAGGTGAAGAAGTTCGAGCTTCGTGCCGAGCTCCGTGACGGATGACCCCGCGGGCGCCGCGACCCGTGCCCCGACCTCACGAGGAGCATGCAATGACGCTCGACGGTGACTACCGCGGCTTCGAGATCACCACCCGCGATCCTGGCATCGCGATCATCACGTTCAACGAGCCGGACCGCCTGAACGGGCTCAGCCGGGGCATGAAGCGCGATCTCACCGAGATCATGTCGCAAGCGCAGCTCGACACCGACACGCGCGTCGTGGTGATGACCGGCTCCGGCCGAGGATTCTGCGCCGGTGACGACATCTTCAACCCGACGGAGAACGACCGGCACGTCCCCACGCTGGTTCCACAACAAGTGCGCAACGTCCGGAACTCCCAGGTCGACCAGTACGCCCTCCTCCGCGCGTACTCGCAGGAGTTGATCCGGTCGATCCTGAACCTCGACAAGATCACGATCGCCGCCCTCAACGGCGTGACGATCCAGATCGGGTTGTCGATCGCGCTGGCGTGCGACTTCCGCATCGCGTCGACCGAGGCACGCCTCGGCAGCGCGACCCTCCGATTCGGTTTCCTGCCCGACGAAGGTGGTCACTGGATCCTGCTCCGGCACCTCGGGCTCGCCCGGGCACTCGAGTTCCTGATGCGCAAGCAGATCGTGTCAGCGGAGGAAGCGCTCGACCTCGGGCTGGTCAACGAGGTCGTCCGCCCCGAGCAGCTGATGCCGACGGCGATGGGCTTGGCCGAGGAGATGGCGAACGGCCCTCAGGTCGCGATGCGGATGCTCAAGCGGTCGTTGTACAACGCAACCGGGCAGACCTTCGAACAGGCCGGCGACGACATCGCGGCCAAGACCGCGGTGAGCGATCACCATCCCGACACGTCCGAAGGCATGGCGGCCTACCGGGAACGACGAGATCCGCGGTTCAACCAGTGGCTCGAGGAGCCGATCGCCGGGGGCGAACGGCGACCCGGCCTGGTTCCGACCGCAGGGACCGTCCCACGAATGAGCCTGGTTCCGCTCCCGGTCGAGGCGCCCTGGCGCACGATGGTCGAGCTCTTCGAGGCCGTCGCCGACCGACGCGGCCAACCGGCGCTGAGTGCGCCCTCGTCTGCCGGAGACACGGTGCGCCTCGGCGGCGCCGCGCTCACCGAGCTCGTCGCGCGCAGCGCCTCGCTGCTCACCGCGGCGGGCGTCGGCCACGGCTCCACGGTCGGGATCCACCTCGACAACGCGTCGGGGCTCGAGGCACTGGTGCTGCACTGGGCCGCCCAGTGGTCTGGTGCCGTCGCGGTACCGCTCGGCACCCGGCTCGCGTTGCCCGAGATCGAGTACATCGTCGGCCACGCCGACGTCGCCCTGATCTGCTCGGGCCGCGAGCACCTCACGCTCGCGAGTGCGGCAGGCGAGTCCACGCACACGCGCGTCCTCGACGTGACCGCCAGCCTTCGCGAGCTGACCGCTCCCTTCACACCCTGCGCCGGCGCCGACGTCTCGGAGCACGATCTCGCCGACATCCTCTACACCTCGGGGACCACGGGGCAGCCGAAGGGCGTCGAACTGACGCACGCCAACAACATCGCCGCCGGCATCGAACTGGCGCGGGCCATGGAACTGACGGACGACGACGTCTTCCAGAGCGCCATTCCCTACTTCACGTCGACCGGCGTACACACCAACCCGCTCGCGTGCCTGGCGGCCGGGGCGCACCTCGTCGTCGAGCCCTCGTTCGACCAGCACCGGACGTTGCCGATCGCCGACGCATTCGGGTCCACCGTGTACCTCGGAGCGCCCTCGATGCTGGCGCTGATCCTGCGTGATGCCGAACTCGACCGTCGCCCGGCGTCACTGCGTCACCTGGTGTTCGGCGGCTCCATCATGACCGCGGCCACGCTCGAACGGCTCGGCCATGCCTTCCCGGGCTGCGCGCTCACGAACCTCTACGGACAGACCGAGGCCGGACCGGGTGGCACGGTGTGCAAACCCGAGCACATCCTGGCGAAGGCCGGTTCGATCGGGAACCAGGGCAACGTCCCGTGGACCTGCTTCGAGGTGCAGGACGACGACGGCCGTCGCAGCCGCTCCGGCACGCTCGGCGAGATCGTGCTCCGGTCACCGGCGGTGATGCAGGGCTACCGCGACGACTCCGCCCAGACCGCGGCCACGCTGGCGGGCGGCTGGCTTCACACGGGTGACCTCGGCTTCGTCGACGAGGACGGGTTCCTCTTCTACGCCGATCGCCGGAAGGATCTGGTCATACGGGGCGGGATGAACGTGGCGTCGGCGGAGGTGGAATCCGTCTTGATGAGTTACCCGGGCATCGCCGACGTCGCCGTCATCGGTGTGGAGCACGACGTGCTCGGTGAGGACCTCCTCGCGGTGGTCGTCGCCCCGGACGGGATCGACACCGACGAGCTGTTCGCGTACGCGCGGACGCGGCTCGCCGACTACAAGACACCGCGGCGAGCAGTCTTCGTCGACGACCTGCCTCGCAACAGCATGGGGAAGGTGCTCAAGCGGGAGCTCCGCGAGCAACTGGGGGACGGGTGACGCTCGACGCGGACGCTGTCGCGAGCGACGCCCGATCCGCGATGCACGGACTCCGACCCTCGCCTGACCGCCCGCGCCTGCCTGTGGGCGCCCAGTCGATGTCCGAGGCGCTGGCGACCGCCGTCGCGCGCGTGCCCGATGCCGAGGCGGTCGTGGGGCGCCACGCCCGCCTCACGTACCGAGACCTCGACGACCGGGTCCGGCGGGCAGCTGCGACGTTGACCGATGCGGGCGTCGGCCCGGGAGATCGCATCGCCGGGTGCATGGCCAACCACACCGAGCTGGTGGTGGCGTTCCTCGCGACCATGCACCTCGGCGCGGTGTGGGTCGGGATCAACCGTCCGCTGACCGTTTCCGAGAAGCGGTACCTGCTCGACGACGCCGGCGTGTCGGTGTTCGTCGGTGACCGCGCGGCGAGCGCCGAGGTCGAGGCCGCGCCGCGACGATCTGCCGGCCCTGCGGGTCGTGCTCGACGCCGAGCCGGGTGACCCGGCCAGCCCGTGGGCCGAGCGTTTGGCGGCCTCCGACCCCGCGTCCGCGCCCGAGCCCGACGTCGACCCGTTCGCGCCGGCGGCGATCGCGTACACCAGCGGGACGACCGGCCAGCCCAAAGGGGTCGTGCACAGCCAGCACAACCTTCTGCTCGTCGGTGCCGTGGCGCTCGCGCACCAACCGTTCCCCGACGTGCGTCTGGGGGTCGTGCTGCCGCTCACCATCCTCAACCTGATGGTCCTCGGTCCAGTCAGCACGCTCCAGATGGGCGCCTGCGTCGTCTGCATCGATCGCGTCGACCCGGTCGGCTTGGCCGGGTGGATCCGCGACGAGCGGGTCAACGCCATGTCGGCCGTCCCCGCGATGATCCACGACCTGCTCACCCATCCCGACGTCGCGCCGTCCGACCTCGCGTCGCTCGCACGGCCCGGCTGCGGTGGAGGCGCCACGCCCGACAGCTTCCGGCGGCTCTACCAGGAACGCTTCGGCATCCGCCTCACCACCGGGTACGGCCTGACCGAGGCGCCCACTGCGGTCACGAACGAGGACGCCGCGCTTCCCCAGGTGCCCGGCGCGTCGGGCCGCGCGCTCCCTCACGTGTCGGTCACCGTGCGCGACGACGACGGCGCGCCCGTCGGCGCGGGCGAGGTCGGCGAGGTGTGCGTCGGCCCCGCCGAGGACGGCCTCTTCGCGGGCGCGTACACCCCGATGCTCGGGTACTGGAACCGGCCGCAGGCCACGGCTGAGGCGTTGCGCGACGGCATCCTGCGCACCGGCGACCTCGGGTACCTCACCGCCGACGGCGATCTCGTCATCACCGACCGCAAGGGCGACCTCATCGTGCGCGGGGGTGCCAACGTGTACCCGGCGGAGGTCGAGCGCGTGCTGCACGACGAGCCCGCGCGTCGCCGCGTGCGCGGTGGTCGGCATCCCCGACGAGCGGCTCGGTGAACGCGTCGTCGCCGCCGTGGTGCGCCAGGGAGATCGCCCGCTCACCGCCGACGACCTGCGCGAGCACTGCTCCCGCTCACTCGCCCGCTACAAGGTGCCCGAGCGGTTCCTCTTCGTCGACGAGCTCCCGCGGAACGCGATGGGCAAAGTGGTCAAGCGCCTCGTCGTCCCCTGGTTCGACTGACTTGTCCCCGTCGCTCGCCTCCGCTCGCTCCGTCCCAGCGGGCGAGCCGGGCGGAGCCCGCTCTCGCCCTGACGCACCTCACGCGTCGGGCCAGAGCCACCGACGTTCCGGGCGGCGCGGCGGGCGAGCTGGGCGAGCACGTCGCTGGTCGCCACGCTCGCCCGCGCCCGCGAAGTCGATCGGCGCGTCGGTCTGGCTCGACGAGCGCGCCGATGCGATCGACGGCACGGAGGTGTCGTAGGTAGATGACGCGCACTGCGGGCCCGGAGCTTCACCGCCGGATCGTCCAGCTGCGGAAGCACGCCAGTGCTCGAGGTCGTCGATTGCCCGGTCGTACATCTCACTCTCGGGTGTCGGTGGCGCGGCTACCGGTGTTACGGGCTCGATCCCGACGCCCATGCGCGCGGCCAGTGTCTCGGTGATCCCCTGCAGGAACCGCTGGTGGGCGACGAGGTAGCCGGCGAGCCCGACGGCACCACCGCCGCGGGCGATGGTCCGCGCCGTCGTGATCGCGGAGCGCACCTGCACCAGCACCGCGTAGTACGCGATCGCGTCGCGGTCGACGGCTGACCCGGTCCGCGACTCGTAGTGGGCGACGAACGCGTCGAAGGCCGGGCGCGTCGGAGATCCGTCGGAGCCGGTACTCCACCCATGCCAGGTCGTCCATGGCGTCGCCGAGGTGCGCGAACTCCCAGTCGACCAGCCCGGTGAGGTGACCGTCGGCGGCGACGAAGTTGCCGGGCCCGGTGTCGCCCTGGACCAGCACCGTCCGCGCGACCGTCTCGGGCGGGTGCGCGCCGGAGCCACGCCAGCGCGTAGACGATCTCCGGATCGTCCGGGCCCGCCCACGTCGCGAGCAGGCCGGTCCACAGGTCGAGGTCGGCGAGCGCGTGGTCGGCGGCATCGACGGGCCGGGTGAAGCGATCGAGCGAGAGCGGTGTCGACGTCGACCGCGTGCAGCTCGGCGAGGGCGTCGACGAACTCGAACAGCGCGGTCGCACGCTCGTCGTGCGACAGTCGGGCCAGGTCGGCCGTACCCGCCACGCGTTCGATCAGCAGTGCCTGGCCGTCGTCGGTCGCGCGCGCAGAGACGAGGAATGCGCACGGGCGGTGTCGCGGAGCGCCCGGTACACCGCGCCCTCGCGCGCGAGCGACAGCACCGAGCCCGAGAACGCGCCCGCGCCACTCTCCTCCCGGACCACCAGCGCCAGGGGCTCGCCGGCCCGCTCGGCGTCGACGAACCAGGTCGCGCGCGAACCGCCGCCGAAGTTCCTGCGGCTGCGCACGACCTTCGCGTCGGTCTCGGTCCTCGACCCACTCCACGAGGTCGGCGCTCAGGTCCACGCGATGCAGCATCGCGCACAGGGCTACGTTGAGGTGGTGAGCGACCAGTCCCGCGCCGCCGACCGCGAGCCTTCCTCGGTCTCACCGTCGACGAGTCCGGACGTCGGCGGTGGTCGACGTCACGCTACAAGCTCATGAGCCCCCGGGGTTCGTTCTACGGCGGCGCCGGGCTGGCGTTGGCGTGCGCCATGATGGAGCACGCCACCGGACGCGACGCGGTGTGGTGCACGGTGCAGTTCGCGAGCGGCGCCCGGTTCGGCGACCACCTCGAGCTTCGACACTGAGGTCGTCGCCCACGGGCACCGCACGTCGCAGGTGCGCGTCGTGACCGCGTGGGTCGACGGGCGCGAGGTGTTCACCTCGGTCGGCGCGACCGGCGCCGACGGCGGGCGCATCTCGCAGACGTTCGCGCCGATGCCGGTCGTCGAGCCGCACCCGAGGAGTCGGCCCGCCACTCCTGGCCCGCGATGCCTTCGACCCCGAGAAGACCCACTTCGGCACCACCGAGATCCGCGAGGCCATCGTCCACGGCGGCACCGAGGGACGCGCGACTCCGAGCATGGCCCTGTGGGCGCGGATCGCCGGGACGCCGGCATGGACGCCGACGCTCCTCGGGTACGTCGCCGACGTCGTGCCGATGTCGATCCACCGCGCGCTCGGCGCCCGCCAGCCCGGCGGCATGAGCCTCGACAACTCGTTGCGGGTCGGGCCCCCGGTCAACTCCGAGTGGTTGCTGCTCGCGCTCCACGCCGAGGCCGCGCACGAGGGCTACGGCCACGGCTCGGTCCACCTCTGGTCGCCCGACGGCATCCTGGCCGGCATCGCCAGCCAGACCTTCGCGCGTCCGCTCGTCATGATCGACGACCGCCGGCGTCGACCTGCTGTCGGCGGCCGACGACGACCTCCACCCGCCCGGCGACGACCCGTGGTTCTTCGAGTCGAGCTGGTGGTCGTTCTACGTGCCCGAGCGCAACCTGGGCGCGTGGATCTACCACTGGGTGCGACCGAACCAGTCGACGCAGGGCGGCGGGCTGCTGGATGTACGACGACACCGCCCACTCCCACCTGGAGGTGCCCTACTACGCCTGCTACGAGCACTCACCGAGCGGGTTGTCGACCGAGACGTCGAACCCCTGCAGCGGTACCGGCTCCGCTTCGCCGATCGCGACCTCATCGACTTCGACCTCGACTTCGACGCCACCATGGCGCCCTGGATCGTCGCCGACGGCCACTTCGACCAGATGATGCACGTGACCGGTGAGCTGCGTGCTGCACGGCGAGACCATCGCCGTCGACAGCATCGCCATGCGCGACCGCAGCTGGTCGCCCCGGCCGGAGCGCTGGAAGGACGGTCACATCGGCTACTGCAGCGCGGGCACGACGCGACGTCGCGTTCCTCGCCAGCGTCGGCGGTCGGGCATGCGGGGCGAGACGCACGACCGGGTCCGCGCGGGCTTCCTCCTGCGCGACGGCCGTCGCGCCGCGATCGTCGACGGCACCCGCGTCCTCGAGCGCGATCCCGGATCACGGCTACCTGCAGCGCATCACCGTCGACGCCGACGACGCCGACGGTCGCCACCTCCATGCCCACGGCGAGGCGCGCAGCCGGATGGCGATGCCGATCCCGGGGGTCCACGGGGTCTGCTGGACGACGCTCGTGCACTGGAGCATCGACGGCGTCGCCGCGTGGGGCGACGACCAGGACGCATGGCCGATCCACGGGTGGGCGGCGTTCCGCCGCGGATCAGCGACGGGAGGCACGTCGAATGACGGTGCGCGTCGAGATCGCCGACCACATCGCGGTGGTGACCCTCGACCGGCCACCGGTGAACGCGGTCGACCACGCCACCCTGGGCGAGCTCGCCGACGCGTTCGCCGGCCTCGAGCGCGGACCGCGACGTGCGGGTCGCGATCTTCACCGCCGCCGGTGACCGCGCGTTCATGGCCGGGCTCGACCTCCGCGCCGAAGCACCCGACGCCGACGACGCCCCCGCCCGCTTCGTGACCGACCCGGGACTGGTCGCCGCGTGAGCCGATGTGGGCGATCACCGACTGCGCGGTTCCGGTGATCGGCGCGATCAACGGTCCCGCACTGGGCGCCGGGCTCGCGTATCGCCGCGTGCTGCGACATCCTCGTCGCCGCCGACACCGCGACCTTCGGACGCACCGAGATCAACGTCGGCCTGCTCGGCGCCAGCGCGCATCTGTCGCGCCTCGTCGGTCGGCACAAGGCGCGGGAGATGTTCTTCACCGGCGAGACGATCAGCGCGGAGGAGCTGCACCGGCTCGGCGTCGTCCGCGCCGTCGTGCCACGCGTCGAGCTGATGGACGCGCGCACGGAGCTCGCCGGCGACGATCGCGACGAAGAGTCCGATCGCGATGCGCCTGGCCAAGGAGTCGATGAACCGGGTCGAGGACCTGTCGCTCGAAGACGGCTACCGCACCGAGCAGGACTACACCGCGCGGCCTCCTGCGCTTCGAGGACGCAGGCGAAGCCCGCGCACGCGTTCCTCGATCGACGCGAGCCCGACTGGAAGTGGCGCTGAGCCCGAGCGGTCAGCTCGAGGCCGGCTCGCCCGTCGTCGCGGTCCACTGGGCGTACTCGTTGCCGTCGGCAAGCTCCCAGTACGTCGAGGTGTGCAGCGAACCGTCGTCGCCGAACTGATAGATCTCGATGCTTTCGATCAACGTCGGTGTGCCGTTCACCGAACCGGAGTTCTTGATCACCGCGGCACCGGTGGAGCCGCAGACGTAGAGCATCCCGATCGCCAACTTCCAGTCGGCGTTGGGTGACGCGTCCCACACCTCGGCCATCGTGTCCCACCCGCGCTTGACCGGCGTGCCGACCGGGTCCTCCATCGTGATCTCGCCCGGCACGATGCGCTTCCAGTACGCGAGCCAGGCCTCCTTGTCGCCCGCGTTCCACAGCTCCACGTGTCGTTCGACGGCCTCCCGGATCTCGTCGGCGTTCGGTGCGGTCATGGTGTCCCCTCCTGGTCGGTCGGAACCTGGCGTGTCGGACTACCGGATGGCGATCGCGTTGGGGGGTGTGCCCACCCCGCCGGGCATGTTGAGCGGCGCCGACGTGAAGAACGCGTCGTAGGTGCCGGCGCGGCATGCAGTCGTCGGCGAGCGCGTCGAGGTCCCACAGCTCGCCGAGCGGCAGACCGAGCAGCGGGAGCAGCATCGCGTGCAGGAACGGGCGGCTGGGCGGGATCATCTCGACCGCGGGGTTGTCGCAGGCGATCGCGCTCACGTGCAGGTCCCAGAGCGCGCCGGGTACGTCCTCACCGGAGAGCCCCGGCGTCTGCGGCGACGGCCGCGTGCGCCTCCCGTGCCGCGCGGTCGAGCGACCGGTACCACGTGACGTAGCCCGTGCGCACCAGCAGCACGTCGCCGGTCTCCACCGCGGTGCCCTGATCGGCCAGGCACGCGCGGAGGTCGTCGGCCGAGATCGCGTCGGGCTCGCCGTGGCGCAACGGGCGGCCCCGCGCGGTGCGCCACCGGTCGACGTCGGCGAGGACCGCGCGGCCCACGATCCCGCGGGCCGCCCAGTGGTGCACGCCGTGTTCCTGGTCGGCCACGCCGCCGTAGTGACCGTGGTCGCGGTGGCCCATGTGCCGGAAGCCGTCCCACTGCGACGACGCCTGCGTGTTCCACCCGTGGTAGACGTCGTCGTGCACCGAACGCGCCTCGTCGGTGACCTCGTGGCGCATCGGCGCGCGCCGAACAACGGCGGATCGGGCAGGGTCAGGTCGAGGTTGAGCCCGAACGTGCGGCCGGTGCGGATCGAGCGGGTCGCCGCCAGCACCCGCTCAGGCGTGAGCAGGTTGAGCGTGCCGAGCACGTCGTGGTCGCCCCACAACCCCCATGAGGAGCCCGGCGGGAGGTCCGCGCCGACCGGCAGCTCGGCGTAGGCAGGGAGGGCGCGCTGGTCCACAGGACTGAGCTTCGCGCGGATGCGCCTCAGCCGGCGTGGTGACCCGCTTCGCAGGTCCCGTCGGCACCGAGCGACGCGCCGCACTGCTCGATGAGCGCGCCCCGACGGACCATCTCCTGGCACGTCGCGACCGAGTCCATCGACACCGACCCGTGCTCCACCGCGGCGAGGTCGTGGCGAATCTGCATCGCGGCGAACGGGTCGGCTTCCAGCGACGCGCGCCACGTCTGCACGTCGGGCGAGGTCAACAGGCCGATGTCGGCCATCTCCCAGTCGAACAGCGCTTCGGCGTTCCGGTGGCTGACCGCCTCCACGACGTCGGCCGGGATCCCGGCGAAGACCTCCGCGTACGCCTTCTGCGTGTGCGGGAACGGAGTGTCGGCGTGCGGGTAGTCGGTCTCGGCGAGAATGCGATCGACGCCGATGAGGTCGTACAGGGAGAGTCCGATCGGCTCCTCGATCATGCACACCCACATGTTGCGTCGGTACGTGTCGGACGGCTTGGTTTCGAGGCGGCCGGCCCAGCCGGCGTGACGGTCGACCTGACGATCGGCGCGCTCGAGGATCGCCGGGATCCAACCGATGCCGGCCTCGGACCACACGAGCTTGATGTCGGGGAACCGCTGCGGGATCGGGCTCAACAGCATGTTGGTGAGGGCCAGTTGCCCGCTCGCAGTGGCGGCCGAGATGGTGGTCGTGAACGGTGCCTCGGGATCGATCAGCGGCAGGTATCCGCTCGATCCGATGTGCATGCACACCGGCAGGCCGGCGGATTCGGCCGCGGCGAAGAGCGGATCCCAGTGGCCCGCGGGGTCGTGCAACGACGGGAGCCCGTCACCCACCGGGTTCTCGGTGAAGCACAGCGCCGTCGCGCCCTTCGACACACACCGTTCGATCTCGCGGGCGGCGAGCACCGGATCCCAGACCTGGCAGATGATCATCGGCACGAACAGGCCGGGTGGTCCCGCCGGACACCACTCGTCGAGGATGAAGTCGTTCCAGGCCTTGACGCACGCGCTGGCGAGATCCTTGTCGGCGAAGCTGTTGAACAGCATGCCGCCGAATCGCGGCAGCGTCGGGAACGCGACGCTGGCGAGCACCCCCTGTGAGAGCAGGTCGCGGGCGCGCTCGTTCGGGTCGTAGCAGCCCGGGATCATGTCGGAGAAGCGCGCCGGTTCCATGTCCCACTGGTCGCGAGGCTTCCCGGCGACGGCGTTGAGGCCCATCGTGAGGATCCGCTGGTTCTCGTACACCCAGTACTCGCGACCGTCCTCTTCGATCACGTGCGGCGCGGCCTCGCGGTGCTTCGCCGGCACCCGGCTGGCCCAGACGTCGGGCGGTTCGACGATGTGATCGTCCACGCTGAAGATCGTGAACATGTCGTCCTCTCGTCGCGGGCACCCAGCATGCCTTCGGGCACCCGATCGGGATCGGCTGCGGTTGGACGGTTCGGATCCATTGCCGTGGGCACCGCACCCACGGATAGGTTGACCGCAGACTCGATCACTGGAGGACCCATGGGCATCGCGATCTCCGAGGACCACCTCGAACTCGCCGGCGTCGCCGACGCGTTCCTCGAGCGCACCGGCGCCCGCACCGAGGCCCGGTCGCTGCTCGACGCGCCCGAGGAGACGCTCCCGGCGGCGTGGAAGGAGATGGCCGACCTCGGCTGGCTCGGCCTCCACCTGCCCGAAGCCCATGGCGGCTCCGGCTTCGGGTTCGCCGAGCTCGTGATCGTGGTCGAGGCGTTGGGCGCAGCGATCGCGCCCGGGCCCTTCCTGCCGACGGTCTGGGCCTCGGCCGTGATCGCGGCCGGCGGCACCGACGCGCAGCAAGCCGCGCTGCCTGCCCGGCCTCGCCGACGGTTCGACCCGCGCCGCGGTCGGGCTCGACGAGACCACCCACCTCGTGCTCGGCGCCGGGCTCGCCGATCTGTTCCTCCTTCCCCGCGGCGACGATCTCGTGATCGCCACCCGCGACGAGGTCACCGTCACCGTGCCCGCGAACACCGACGCGACCCGACGCCTCGGCACGGTCACCCTGACCGCCGACCCGGCCGCCGATCGCGTCCTCGCCGGCGCACGCCACACTTCGGTCGTGCTCGGTCGTCTCCTCGCGGCCGCCGAGGCGACGGGTGGCGCGGCAGACGTGCGTGACCATGGCGAGCGAGTACGCCAAGGTGCGCGAGCAGTTCGGGCGGGTCATCGGGATGTTCCAGGCGGTGAAGCACCAGGCCGCCGACATGTTCGTCGCCACCGCAGCTCGCCACCGCGGCCACGTGGGACGCGGCGCGCACCGAGCCGGGCACGCCCGAGTTCGAGCTCGCGGTCGCGATCGCCGCGACGCAGGCGCTGCCGGCGTTCGTGATGTGCGCGGAGAAGAACATCCAGCTGCACGGCGGGATCGGCTTCACCTGGGAGCACGACGCCCACGTCATCCTCAAGCGCGCCGTCGCGCTCGCGGCGGTCTTCGGGCCGACCGGCGCCATCGAGGCCGACGTCACCCGCCTGGCCGACCAGGGCGTCGTCGGCGCGCACGCGGTCGAGCTCCCGCCCGAAGCCGAGACCTACCGCGCCGAGGTGCGCGCGTTCATGCGAGCCGGTACCAGTCGCTGCCCGGAGGACCAGCAGCTCGGCGCGTTCCTCGACTCCGGGTACGCGCTCGCGCACTGGCCGAAGCCGTGGGGCCGCGCCGCCAGCGCGGTCGAGCAGCTCGTGATCGACGAGGAACTCGACGCCGCCGGCGTGCACGAAGCCGCAGTACGGGATCGGCGGCTGGGTCATCCAGACCATCACCCAGCACGCCGACGACGACCAGATCGAGCGCTGGATCCGCCCGAGTCTCGAGCACGAGTACGTGTGGTGCCAGCTGTTCAGCGAGCCGGGCGCGGGCTCCGACGCCGCCGGCGATCCGCACCCGGGCGACCAAGACCGACGGCGGGTGGCTGGTCAACGGCCAGAAGGTGTGGACGAGCGGTGCGGCCTTCTGCAACCGCGGGTTCGCCACCGTGCGCACCGATCCCGACAAGCCCAAGCACGACGGCATCACCATGATGGTGATCGACCTCGAGGCGCGGGCGTCGACGTGCGGCCGCTGCGCGAGGCGAGTGGCGGCGAGCTCTTCTGCGAGGTGTTCTTCGACGACGTGTTCGTGTCGGACGACGACGTCGTCGGCCCGGTCGACGGCGGGTGGAAGGTCGCGCGCTCGACGCTGGGCAACGAGCGGGTGAGCATCGGCGAGCGGTACCGGCGTCGGCGAAGGCGGGTTCGACCTCCTCGACCTCGTGCCCGGCGGTACGCCCCCGGCGACTCGGCCGCGTTGGAAGCGGTCGGACGGCTCCTCGCCGAGCGCCGAGCCATGCGGCTGCTGAACCTCCGCTCCGCCGAGCGCGCCGATCGCCGGTGCGGAGCCGGGTCCCGAGGGGAACGTCGCCAAGCTGCTCTCCGGGGAGCACGTCCAGGCCCAGGCCGCGCTCGGCGCTGCGGCTGCTCGGGCCGGTCGGCGCGCTCGCCGAAGGGCCCGACGCGGGCGTGCAGGCCACCGAGGTCTTCGCCCGCTGCGCTCACCATCGCCGGCGGCACCTCGGAGATCGTCCGCAGCACGATCGGCGAACGGCTGCTCGGCCTCCCCCGCGACCCACTGCTGCGCTGAGCGCGCGTTAGGTGCCGTCTGGCATCCTCTTCCGATGACCTCGACCGCACCTGCGCCCTCCACCAAGCCGCTGCCGCCCGTCGAGCAGGTGCGGCCCGGACTGTGGAGCATCCCGGTGCCGCTCCCCATCCCGCTGCGCTACGTGTTCGTCTACGCGTTCGAGACCGACCAGGGCCCGTTCCTCGTCGACGCGGGCTGGAACACCGACGACGCCTTCGACGCCCTGAGCGCAGGGCTGCGCCAGGGCGGCTTCGAGATCTCCGACGTCCAGGGCGTGATGGTCACTCACATCCATCCCGACCACTACGGCCTCGCCGGGCGCGTGC
The DNA here is from genome assembly GCA_963725775.1 of uncultured Actinomycetes bacterium. GTDB lineage: Bacteria > Actinomycetota > Acidimicrobiia > IMCC26256 > DASPTH01 > DASUAS01. Next base: position 1,316,452 of record CAVRZT010000001.1, on the reverse strand, counting down.
GCGAGAACTCCGACGCCTGGATCGCCCTGCACCCGGCCGACGCCGCTCTCATCCATGACCGCTACGAGGATCCCGCCGACCTGCTCGAGCGCATGGGCGGGTCGCTGCGCAAGCTCGGTGCGCCCGCGAGCGAGCTCGAGGAGCTGCGCAACGCGTCGATGCCGGCGCGGCCGTTCGTCGACTTCGTCGAGCCCGACGTGCTCATGGAGGACGGCGACAAGCCCGACATGCCCGGGTGGGACCTCACCGCGTTGTGGACGCCCGGCCACTCGCCCGGCCACCTCTGCTTCTGGGAGGCGACCAACCGACTGATGCTCACCGGCGACTGCGTGCTCCCGCGCATCACGCCCAACGTCAACCTCAACCCGCAGACCGAGCCAGATCCCCTGGGCGACTACCTCCGGTCGCTGGAGCGGCTGGCCGAGTTCGACGCCGACGAGGCCCTGCCCGCGCACGAGTGGCGCTACGTCGGCCACCGCGCCCGCCTGCTCGAGATCCGCGCCCACCACGAGCACCGGTTCGTCGAGGTGATCGACGCGGTGCGCGACGGCCACGACACCGCGTGGGAGGTCGCGCCCCGCATGGACTGGTCGCGACCGTGGGACCAGATCGACGGGTTCATGCGCCGGTCCGCGATCGGCGAGGCCTACGCGCACCTGCGCGCGCTCGTCGTGCGCGGCGTCCTCGAGGAGTCCGAGGGCGAGCCGACGCGCTGGAAGCTCGTCGAACCATGAGCGGAGTGGCCGACGCGCCAGTGGTGTGCGCGGTGGCCGACGGCGTGGCCACGGTGACGCTCAACCGGCCCGATCGCATGAACGCGTGGACCCACGCGATGGAGGTCGCCTACTTCGACCTCGTCGACTCGCTCGACGACGACCCCGACGTGCGTGCGGTCGTGCTCACGGGCGCGGGCCGGGGTTTCTGCCCCGGGCTCGACGCCGGTGATCTCGCGGCACGCACGCACGGGGTCGCCGGTCAGGAGGGCGTCGACCGGCCGATGACCCACGCGCGCACCCTGCGCAAGCCGCTCATCGCCGCCATCAACGGGGGCTGTGCCGGCATCGGGCTCGTGCAGGCTCTGGTCGCCGACCTGCGCTTCGCGGCCGCGGGCGTGAAGATCGCGACCGCGTTCACGCGGCGCGGCCTCGTCGCCGAGTTCGGCGCGTCGTGGATGCTCCCTCGCATCGTGGGCGCGGGGAACGCGATGGATCTGCTGCTGTCGGGACGTGCGGTCACCGCCGAGGAAGCGCTTGCGATGGGCCTGGTCAACCGCGTGTACCCCGCCGACGAGCTGGTTCCGGCGGCCCAGTCCTACGCGCGCGACCTCGCCGTCAACTGCTCACCCCTCGCGATGCAGGCGATCAAGGCCCAGGTCGCGGCCGACTGGATCCGCGGCATCGACGAGTCGCAGGACGAGGCCTTCCGCCTGGTCAAGGAACCCGCCCGCCGCCCCGACTTCCGTGAGGGCGTCGCCGCCTTCACCGAGAAGCGCTCGCCGGCCTTCCCCCCGCTGCCGCCGCGCACAGCCCCGACCAACTGAGGACGTGGGGCCGGCGCGCGAGGATCACGCGATCCGGATTGGGGAGCCACGGTGACCGGCCTGCTCGAGGGTGTGACCGTCGTCGAGACGGGGGTGCTGATGACGGTCGACCATCTCGGCCGCCTCCTCGGCGACGAGGGCGCCGATGTCGTGAAGGTCGAGACGCCCGGGCAGGGTGACTACCTCCGCAACATCATGACCAGGTTCGCCCCCGACTGGTCCACGTTCCACCTCGCGCTGAACCGCAACAAGCGCAGCCTCACCTGCGACGCGCGCACCCCCGAAGGTCGTGGGGTGTTGACCCGCCTCCTCGAACGCGCCGAGATCTTCATCACCGGGAACATCGGGGACACCAACCGGAAGCTGGGACTCGACGAGGAGTCCGTCCGCGCCATCCGGCCCGAGATCGTGTACTGCCAGGCCACCGGCTTCGGCGCGTCGGGTCCCGTACGCGGACGTGCCGACGCACGGGCAGATGATGGACGACGCTCGGGGGCGGCGCGCCGCCGATGGCGCTCGACGACCGACGGCTTCGTGGTCGCGACCGGTGATCCGGTCGGGGGCAGCGGCGGCGTCGTGATCGGTCCGCTGTACGCCGCGTTCGGCGTGGCGTGCGCGTTGGCGCGCGCGCGGCTGACCGGCGAAGGGTGCTACCTCGACGTGTCGTGCGCCGACGCGGTGCTCAGCGCGAAGTGGCTCGACGCCATCCCGATGTTGAATCCCGAGCTCGTCGACCGGAGCTGGGCAGGCGAAGGGCCCGGGCGAGTCGGCCAAGTACCAGCACTACCAGACGGCCGACGGCAAGTACGTCCTCTTCTGTGCCATCGAGGCGAAGTTCTGGGAGCACTGGTGCACCGCGGTCGGCCGCGAAGATCTCCTGCGCGAGCACCGCACTGATCTCGTCGTCGACTTCGCCGGCGGCGACGACGCCCTGCGTCATGAGATCCAGCAGGTGTTCCACACGAAGACACAAGACGAATGGATGACGATCGCCGTCGAGGACGACATCGCGCTCGGCCCCGCACTCCGGTTCGACGAGGCCGCCGACGATCCGCACCTGCAGGCGCGTGGTCAGGTCGTCGTCGAGCAGCACCCTGTCTTCGGTGAGGTCCTCACGCTCGGTAATCCCATCCTCGTCCCCGGCGAGGAGTTCACCGTGCGGTCCGCCCCTGCCCTCGGCCAGCACACCGACGAGGTGCTGGAAGAGCTCGGGTACGACGCACCGGCCCGCGCCCGCCTGCACGAGCTCGGCGTGGTGTAGCCGCGCCGATCACGAGAGGAACCCGATGCGCGACTACGAGATCATCTCCACCGACTCGCATCTCGAGGTGTCGCCCGACCGATGGCGTCCGTACGTCGAGCGGGAATTCCAGGACTACGTGCCGACCGTCGTGCAGCTACCGGGTGGCGGCGACGCCTGGCTCATGCCGGGCAAGAGCCAACCGGTCCCGCTCGGCCTGAACTTCTCGGCCGGGCGGGGGTGGGAGCAGCTGAAGACCTCCGGCCTGTCCTACGCCGACGGGCTGGTGGGCGCAGGTGACGCCACGCAGCGCCTCGCAGAGATGGACCAGGACGGCGTCGATGCCGAGGTGCTGTTCCCGGCGGTGTCGGGCCAACGGACACTCGACGTCGCCGCCATCCCAGGCGAGGCGTACGTCGCGATCGCACGCGGGTACAACGACTGGCTGTCCCAGGAGTACACCGCCGAGGATCCCGACCGGCTGCTCGGCCTCGCCATCCTCCCGTGCGCGACGATCGACGACTCGATCGCCGAGCTCGAACGGGTCGCCACGATGCCGGGCGTGCGCGGCGTCGTGCTCCACCAGTGGCCGAACGGCTCGGGGATCCCCGAACCCGACGACGACGACCGGTTCTGGGCACGCGCGATCGAGCTCGACGTCCCGCTCACCGCGCACGTGAGCTTCGGCGGCGGCGCGGCCGCCGAGGAGCAGGCGCGTGCGGAAGCAGCGTCGCAGGGCGTGCTGCAGATCAACTTCGCGCCGATGACGACGATGTTGTCGAAGACCGCGACACGCGGGGGGATCGTCATCCAGTTCATCCAGCACGGCACCCTCGACCGGTTCCCGGAGCTCCAGCTGTTCTTCGCCGAGACCCAGATCGGATGGATCCCGGAGTTCAAGGAGGACGCCGACGAGAACTGGCGGCGGCACCGCTACTGGAGCGGCGCCGACCAGTGGGCACACGAACCCAGCTGGTACGTCGACCACCACTTCCACTGGGGCTTCCAGATCGACCGGTTCGGGGTGAAGGTGCGCCACGACATCGGCGTCGACCGCATCCAGTGGTCGACCGACTTCCCGCACGTGCAGTGCGACTGGCCGAACTCCCGCACGATCATCGACGAGCAGTTCGCCGACGTCCCCGACGACGAGACGCGCGCGATCGTCCGCGACAACGCGGTGCGGTTCTTCCGGCTCGACCGCGCCCTCATCGCCTGACATGGTCGGGCCGATCGAAGGGCTCCGGGTGGTCGACTGCTCCCGTGGGACGGCCGGGCCGCGCGCGACGGGGATGCTCGCCGACTATGGCGCCGATGTCGTGTGGGTGGAACCACCCGGCGGTGATCCACAACGACGATGCGCACCGGAAGCGGTTTCGGTCCTCGACCGCGGCAAGCGGAGCATCGAGGTCGATCTCCACGATGCCGCGGCGCGCGAGCAGCTCCTGGCAGTCCTCGATCGCGCCGAGGTCTTCGTCGAGAGCTGGCGACCCGGGGTCGCGGATCGGCTCGGCCTCGGCTACGACGTGCTCCACGCGCTCAATCCCGCGATGGTCTACGTCTCGATCTCCGGCTTCGGCGAGGATTCCGACGTCGACCTGCCCGGCTACGAACCGACCGTGCAGGCCGTGCTCGGCGGAATGTCCGACCAGGCCGCGCACCGCGACGGCCCCGTGTACCTCGGGTTCCCCTTCGCCAGCCTCGGCGCGGCGGCGCTCGCGGTCATCGGTGCGCTCGCGGCCCTGCGTCGCGCCCGGCACGATGGCTGGGGCCGCCACGTTCAGACCTCGCTGCTCGACGGCGCGCTCGCGTACAACTCGATGCTGTGGGGTGAGAGCGACGCGACGATGGCCGCGCTCCGGGACGCTCCCCTGCCGATGCAGCAGACCGCGACCACCCGCCTGGTGACGCGCTCGTTCGAGTGTGGCGACGGCGAGTACGTGGGCCTGCACACCGGGGCGGTCGGTGCTTTCGGGCGGGCGATGCACGTCCTCGGGCTCGACGACCGCATTCCTCCCAGCGCCGACGGCATGGACATGGGCATGCCGCTCACCGACGAGCAGATCCCGATCCTGCGGGACGAGTTGGTCGAGATCTTCAAGACCCGGCCGCGCGCCGAATGGGTGCAGCGGTTCCTCGACGCCGACGTGTGCGCGATCGAGCACCTGCGTCCGACCGAGGTGTACGACACGCCGCAGGCCCGTCACAACCGCATGGTGGTCACCGTCGACGATCCCGTGCTCGGCCCGGTGGAACAGGTGGCACCCGCGATCAAGTTCTCGCGGACGCCGGGCGCGGTGCGGACGGCCGCGCCGACCATCGGCGAGCACACCGATGCCGTGCTCGCGACGGCCGCGGGTCGGCCCGCGCCCGACGCGCCGACGCGCGAGCCGGTGCCCGATCTCCGACCGCTGCTGGACGGCGTGCACATCCTCGATCTGGGCGCGTACTACGCGGGTCCGTACTCTTCCCGGCTCCTCGCCGATCTCGGCGCCGACGTCGTGAAGGTCGAGCCGCTCGCCGGCGACCCGCTGCGTGGCATCGAGCGACCGTTCTTCTCGGCCCAGGCCGGCAAGCGCGCCATGGCCGCCAACCTCAAGGATCCCGCGCTCGGCGGGGGTCACCAAAGCCTTGCTCCGGCGCGCCGACGTGGTGCACCACAACCTGCGGCCCGGTGCGGCCGAGCGGCTGGGGCTCGACGACGACTCCGTGCGCACCGTCAACCCCGACATCGTGTACCTGCACGCACCGGGGTGGGGTTCGACGGGTCCGTTCGCGATGCGCCAGAGCTTCGCGCCAATGCTCTCCGGGTACGCCGGCGTCACCTACGAGATCGCGGGACAGTTCAACCCACCCCTTCCGCCGTCGGCGAACGAAGATCCGGGGAACGGGATGCTCGGCGCGATCGCGATCCTGCTCGCGTTGCTCCACCGCGATCGCACCGGTGTCGGACAGGCGGTGGAGAACCCGCAGCTGAACGCCACGATGTGCCACCTCGCGCACATCGTCCGAACGGTCGACGGCGAGATCATCGGCGCTGGTCGTCTCGACCCTCTGCAGACCGGCCGCGCCGCGTTCGACCGCCTCTACGAGACCATTGACGGTTGGGTGTGCATCATGGCCCCGACCGACGAAGAACGGCGTGCGCTGCTCGAGACCCTGGGCGTCGACGCGGTCGACGACGACGAACGACAGGGCGACCGTCTGCTCGCGGTGTTCGCAACGCTGAAGACGCGCGACGTGGTCCAGCGCCTGCGCGCGGTCGGCGTCGCCGCGGTGGAACCGGTCGGACGCAACGTGCACGCGTTCATGAACGACCCGGACTCGCGCCGCACCCGACGGGTCGCCGAGCTCTCGCACCCGCGGCTGGGCAACGTGAGGGAGCTCGACGTGCTCCTGCGGGTGAGCGACACCGAGGCGACACCGCACCGGCTGGCGCCGGGGCTCGGCGAGCACACCGACGAGCTCCTGACCGAGCTGGGATGTTCTCCCGAGGAGATCGCCGAGCTGCGCGCCCGAGGTGCCGTGCGGTGAGCCGTCGCTAGCATCGCGCACGACCACGCGCGACCAGAGAGGACGGACCACGTGGAGCTCGACCTGCAGGACGACCAGGAGCTGTTCGTCGAGACGACGCGCCGGTTCCTCGAAACCGAGAGTCCTCTCACGAACGTCCGCGCGCTCTACGACGACGACGACGGCTTCGATCGCGGCTTCTGGCGCCGGGGCGCGGAGCTCGGTTGGACGACCATGCTCGTCCCCGACCGTCTGGGCGGCGGGAGCATCAGCGGCGACGGCCTCCTCGATCTCGTGCTGGTGGCCGAGGAGATGGGCCGGCTGGTGGCGCCCGGTCCGCTCCTTCCCGTCAACGTGGTCGCCGAGGCCGTTGCCCGATCCGGCACCCCGGAACAGCAGGCCGCGGAGCTCGCCCCGCTCGTCGACGGCACCCGCATCGCGACCTGGGCCTTCGCCGAGCCGGCAGGCGTGTGGGACGCCACCGGCGTCGCGCTCGTCGCGACGCGAGCATGGCGATGACTGGCTGCTCTCGGGCACCAAGTCGTACGTGCAGGACGCCGGAGCCGCCGACACGTGGCTCGTGACCGCGCGCACCGGTGAGGGCCTCACACAGTTCCTGGTTCCCGCCGACACCCCGGGCGTCACCGTGCGCCCGCTCCAGTCCCTCGACATCACCCGCCGGTTCGCCGACCTCGAGTTCGCCGATACGGTCGTCTCCGCGTCGACGGTCGTGGGCCGGGTCGGCGACGCGGCCGCTGACGTCGAACGCCAACTCCAGGTCGCGTTGGTCCTGCAGAACGCAGAGACCGTCGGTGCGGTCAACCGCGTCTACGACTTCACCTTGGAGTACGCCAAGGACCGGATGGCGTTCGGACGCCCCATCGGCTCCTACCAGGCGCTGAAGCACCGTTTCGCCGACATGAAGGTGTGGCTGGAAGCGTGTCACGCGACGGCGACCGCGTCGGCCCGCGCGGTGCAGCGCGGCGACGACGATGCGTCGAGGCTGGTCAGTGTGGCCACGGCCTACATCGGCGACCGGTCTCCGGCGATCGTGCAGGACTGCGTCCAGCTGCACGGCGGCATCGGAGTGACCTGGGAGCACGACCTGCACCTCTACCTGCGGCGGGTCGCGCAGAACGCTGCGCTGTTCGGATCGGCGCGTGACCATCGACTGCGCGTCGCCACGCTGCTGGGAGTGTGATCGGATGACTGCGACCACTGACCCGTCGACCGTCGAAGACGTCGAGTCGTTCCGCGCGGGCGCGGGCGTGGCTCGGCGAGACGTTCGCGCGGGTCGACGCCGCCGACGATCCCGTCGGCGACCGGCTGCGCAGCGAAGGGCGGGACGACACCGACGCCGAGCGCGCCCGGGTCGGGCAGCGCATGCTGTGGGAAGGCGGCTTCGCCGGCATCACGTACCCGAAGGACTACGGCGGGCAGGGCCTCACCGCCGCGCACCTCCACGCGTTCACGGCCGAAGCGCGCACCTACGACCTCGGCGGATGCGGCCCGATGTTCGCGATGACGTTGGGGATGATGGGCCCGACGCTGCTTGAGCTCGGGTCCGACGACTTGAAGGCGCGGTACCTCCCCGGGATGATCCGGGGCGACGACCTCTGGGTGCAGTTCCTCTCCGAACCGACCGGCGGCTCCGATCTCGCCGGCGCGGTCACGCGGGCGACGAGTGACGGCGGCAGCTACCTCATCACCGGGTCGAAGGTGTGGACGAGCGCGGCCGACTACTCCGACTACGGCTTCTGCCTGGCCCGCACCGACTGGGACGTCCCCAAGCACCGCGGGCTCACGATGTTCGTCGTCCCGCTACGCGCCGCCGGGCTCGAGGTGATCCCGTTGCGCCTCGTCACCGGTGCGACCGGGTTCTGCCAGGAGTTCTTCGACAACGTCGTCGTCCCCGCCGCCGACGTCATCGGCGACGTGAACGACGGCTGGAACGTCGCGTCGCGGCTGCTCGTGCACGAACGCAACGCGATCGCCGGCGGCTCCGAGTTCCACGACATGGACGCCGGGGCCGCGCGGGCCGACGGCTCCGAGCTCGGCGGTCACCGCGTCGACCTCGCCGAGCTCGCCCGCACCCGCGGCCTCGCCGCCGACTCCCACAGCCGCCAGCTCGTCGCCGAGGCGCACGTGCTCGCCACCGTCAACCGCCAGCTCTCCACCCGGCTGCAGACCGCCACGAACTTCGGCGTGCTCCCTCCCGCCGCCGGATCGCTCCTGAAGCTGTTCGGCTCCACCGCGCACGTCCGCACCTCCGACATCACCATGGAGCTGGCCGGTTCGTCGGCGGTCGTGTGGCCGGGCGACGACCGGTCCGGCGGGCTCGGGGTCGACTACCTGTTCCGCCAGGCCACGTCGATCCTCAGCGGCACGAGCGAGATCCAGCGCAACATCATCAGCGAACGCGTCCTCGGGCTCCCCCGCGAACCTGCCCCCGACCGCGACGTGCCCTTCCGGGACGTCCGCCACAACACGATGCCGGAGCCCGACCGGGGCTGACGCCGTCCAATCGCGCCCGGTGCGCCCGCCGGCGCGTCGTGGTGGACTGGGGGCATGACCGAACTCGACGCGATGGCGGCGCAGTTCGCCGATGCCGCCCTGCCGTTCAGCGACCCGGAGGGCGCGGCGGCCCGGGCCACCGCCGAACCCATGTCGATGTATGTCGAGCGGGCGGCGCGGTGCCCGGTCGAACGGATCGGCGACGACTTCGTCGTGCTGTTGCGGATGGCCGACATCCTCTACGTCAACAAGCACCACGACGTCGAGCAGGCGTCGAAGTACCTCGGCAGTAGTCGGCCGGCAATCCCCCTGGGGCTCGACGGCGCCGAGCACCGGAAGTACCGGCGCCTGCTCGACCCTGTGTTCACCGCCAAGCGGGTTGCACCGCTCGCGGACAACGTGCGCCGACTCGCCGACGAGATGATCGACTCGTTCATCGACGATCGAGAGGTGCGGGCGTACGAACGGTGGTGTGAACCCCTGCCGTCGACGATCTTCCTCTCGATCCTCGGCCTGCCCCTCGCCGACCTCGACGACTTCCTGCACTTCAAGAGCCTCACGCTCGGCAACGAGTTCGCCACGCTGCCGTTCGAGGAAGCCATGGCGCGCCGCGAGGAGGCCGTGGTCTGGATCCACGACTACTTCAACCGCCTGCTCGACGACCGGCTCGGTGCCGACGATCCCGGCGACGACCTCCTCGGCTGGCTGCTCACGACGGAAGTCGAGGGTGAGCGCCTCCCGCGCGAGGATCTCCTCGACATCCTCGGTCTGCTGATGATCGCCGGGCTCGACACCGTCGCGGCGTCGCTCGCGTGCTTCCTCAGCTATCTCGCCCGCCACCCCGACGACCGGCGACGGCTCGTGGCGGACCCGTCGTTGTGGCCGTCGGCCATCGAGGAGCTCATGCGCTACGAATCGCCGGTGACCGACGGCGGGCGCATCGCCCTCGCCGACCTCGACCTGCCGAGCGGCGAGCACGTCACCGCGGGAACGAAGATGGGCATCTCCTGGCACGCGGCGAACCTCGATCCCGACGCGTTCGATGATCCGTTGACCGTCGATCTCGAGCGCGCCCCGAACCCCCACATCGGGTTTGCGAGCGGCTTCCATCGCTGCCTCGGCTCGCATCTCGCTCGGATGGAGATGCACGTCGCGCTGGAGGTCTGGCACCAGCGGATTCCCGAGTACGAGATCGCGACCGGCTCCGACCTCACGTACAGCGGCAACCCCCGCGCTCCGCACCACCTCACGCTCACCTGGTGAACCTCGCCGACACGCCGATCCAGGCGGCGCGCCGCGAGGAGATCCGGGACTGGTTGGCCGAGCACCTGACGGGCGAGTTCGCGCGCCATCCGGGTGTCGGCGGCCCCACCGACGACTCGTGGTGGGAACTGCGCCTGGCGTGGGAGCGCGAGCTCGCCGAGGGCGGCTGGCTCGGCATCACGTGGCCGGTCGAATACGGAGGACGTGGGGGCACTCTGGAGGAGGAGCTCGTGTTCCTCGAGGAGCACTTCCGGGCCCGCGCGCCGTACTGGGTCGGCGTGCACGGGCGCGACCTCTTCGGCCCCACGTTGCTCCACGCCGGCAGCAACGAGCAGAAGGCTCGCTTCCTGCCGCGCATCATGCGCTGCGAGGACATGTGGGGGCAGGGCTTCAGCGAGCCCGAGGCGGGTTCCGACCTCGGCGGCGTGCGGACCCGTGCCGTACGCGAGGGCGACGAGTGGGTGCTGAACGGACAGAAGATCTGGATGACGTTCGGGACTCGCGCCGACTGGCTGTACGTGCTGTGCCGGACGGATCCCGGCGCGCCGAAGCACCGCGGGCTGTCATTGATCCTCGTGCCGGCCGACCAACCGGGCGTCGACATCCGCCCCATCCGCAACCTCGCCGACGGCGCGGAGTTCGCCGAGGTGTTCTTCACCGACGCGCGCACCGCGCGCCGACCTCGTCGTCGGCCCCGTCGACGGCGCGTGGTCGGTCGTGATGGGAACCGTCGGGACCGAACGCGGGACCACCGTGCTCCCCTACCAGGCCGCATTCGAGCAGCAGCTGCACGACCTGCGTGGTGGCGCTCCGGACGCGCGGGCGGACGACCGACCCGGTGGTCCGGCAACGACTCGCCCGCGCCTGGATCGGCCTGCAGCTCAACCGGTACAACAACGCGCGGATGCTCACCCTGCTCGTGCGCGACGGCAGCCTCGGACCCGAAGCCTCGCTCTCGAAGCTGTTCTGGTCGCACTGGCACCGAGACCTCGGCGAGTCGATGATGGATCTCCTCGGCGCCGACGCGATGGTCGTCGGCGAGGGGTACGCGCTCGGCCCGTTCCAGGGGGTCTTCCTCAACTCCCGCGCCGAGACCATCTACGGCGGCGCGAACGAGATCCAACGGAACATCGTCGCTGAGCGTGTGCTCGGGCTCCCGAAGGAACCGCGGCCGTGACGACCGCCCCGCGCGTCGGCATCCGCCCTCCTCTCGCGACGTTCGAGCGCGGGACGGGGCCGCTGCGGGCGTTCGTCGCGCAGGCCGACGCCGCCGGACTCGACCACCTGTGCGTCGGCGACCACGTCAGCTTCCGCGACGGCTACGGGTACGACGGGCTCGTGCAGGCGACCGCGCTCGCCGTCCTCTCCCCGCTGCCCGTGCACACCGCGGTGTACCTGCTCCTGTTACGCAACCCGGTGACGGTGGCGCGCCAGCTCTCGTCGCTGGCGCAGCTCGCACCCGGTCGGCTGGTGTTCGGGGTCGGACTGGGCGGCGACGATCCGCACGAGCTCGAGGTCTGCGGCGTGGATCCCCGCACACGCGGGCGCCGCATGAACGACTGCCTCGCCGTGGTGCGCGCGCTCCTCGCGGGCGAGACCGCCGACCACGACGGCGAGGTGCTCTCGGTGCACGGCGCGCGCGCGTGACGCCCGCGCCGGCTGTGCCCGTGCCCATCGTGGTGGGGGGTCGCAGCGACGCCGCCCTCCAACGTGCCGCCCGGCTGGGCGACGGCTGGCTCGGTGTGTTCGTCACGCCGGAACGCTGGAGCGAGTCGCGGGCCCGGGTCGAGACGGCCGCGCGCGAGCTGGGTCGTACGGAGGTGGCCTGGGAGCACGGGCTCTCGGTATGGGTGGGATTCGGCGAATCGCGCGCCGACGCGGCTCCTCAACTCGCAGCGACGATGGAGGATCTCTACCACCGGCCCTTCCGCGACTTCGCCGCGTACTCGCCCCACGGCACGCCCGACGACGTCGCCGCACAGCTCGCGGCGTACGGCGACGCAGGGTGCTGCACGTTCAACCTGATTCCGGTCGCCGCCGACGACCAGACTGCGATCGACGGTTGCGCGCATGTCGGTCGCGCGCTCCGCGACCTCGTCAGGCAGTGAAGTCGCGCCCACGCACCAGCCGCACCGGCGTGTAGACGAGCAGGTCGTCACCGCGCTCGTTGTAGACGGTGTTGCGCGCCTTCACGACCCCGCGCCCGGGCTTGCTCGACGCGCGTGACTCCAGGATCTCCACCACCACGTCGATCGTGTCACCGACGAACGTCGGCCGACGGACGTCGAGCTCCATGTGCATGAACGCGAGGCCCGTCCCCGCGAACGAGTGGGTCTGGATCACGAGACCCTCGCCGAATGCGTAGACCAGCGCGCCCGGAACGAGTCGTCCCGTGTACCCACCCTCGGCCGCGTGGCGTTCGTCGTAGAACAGCGGCTCGTTGAACCCGCACAGGTTCACGAACTGGACCAGATCGGCCTCGGTCACGGTACGGGCGGCGGTGCGGAAGGCGGACCCGACGGTCATCTCCTCCCAGGTGCTCCCGCTGATCGCGTGCGGTGCGTCGTCGCGGGGGACCGTCACAGATGCTTCCTCTCGTCGGGGCGGGACCGATGGGTAATCTACGTCGCCTCACTGGGCTGACGAAGGGGTGTCATGAGCCTGACCGGACAGGTCGCACTGGTCACCGGCGGCGCGCGCGGCATCGGTGCCGCAGTCGTCGCCGCGCTCGCCGAAGCAGGCGCGGCGGTAGTGGTCGGCGACGTCGACGAAACCGGCGCGATCGACACCGCGGCGCGCGCCGCCAAGGAACACGGCACGCACGGTGCTCGGCATCGGTATGGACATCGCGGACCGCGCCAGCGTCGACGCGGCCATCGCGACGACCGAAGCCGAGGTCGGGCCGTTGTCGATCCTGGTGAACAACGCGGGCATCGACGTCATCAAGCCGTTCATCGACAGCACCCCCGACGAGTGGGAACGCATCATCGCCGTGAACCTCATGGGGACCTTCCACTGCTGCCAGTCGGCGCTCGCGGTCATGCAGCCCCGCGGCGGCGCCATCGTGAACTTCGCGTCCGACGCCGGCCGGGTCGGCTCGTCGCGCGAAGCGGTGTACTCCGCGACCAAGGGCGGCGTCATCGCGTTCACCAAGACGCTCGCCCGCGAGGTCGCCCGCTACGGCATCCGGGTCAACTGCGTGAGCCCCGGGCCCACCGACACCGCATTGCTCGCGCAGGTCGCGGAGGCCAGCCCCAATTTCCGCGACGCGCTCGCGCGCTCCATCCCGATGCGGCGCGTGGGCGAGCCCACCGACCTCGCGCCGGTGGTCGTGTTCCTCGCCGGCGACGGTGCCCGCTACATCACCGGGCAGACCCTCTCGGTGAGCGGCGGACTCACCATGGCATGAGCGTGAGCGAGCCGGGTATCCCGGCGAGTAGTGAATGCCCAATGGAGATGGCATGAGCGTGAGCGAGCCGGGTATCCCGGCGAGTAGTGAATGCCCAATGGAGATGGCATGAGCGTGAGCGAGCCGGGTATCCCGGCGAGTAGCGAATGCCCAATGGAGATGGCATGAGCGTGAGCGAGCCGGGCATCCCGGCGAGTAGCGAATGCCCAATGGAGATGGCATGAGCGTGAGCGAGCCGGGCATCCCGGCGAGTAGCGAATGCCCAATGGAGATGGCATGAGCGTGAGCGACGTGCTGCGGGTCGAACGACGGGAGGGTGCGATCGGGGTCGTCACGTTGAGTCGGCCCGATCGTCTGAACGCGATCGGCACCGACACCCTCGCCGCGCTCGACGCCGCGCTGGTCGACCTCGAGTCCGACGACCGCGTGCGCGCGTTCGTGATCACCGGCGAGGGGCGGGCGTTCTGTGCCGGCGCCGACATCGGCGAGCTGTCCGCGCTCGAGGGCGCCGCCGGCTTCGCGCGGTTCGTGCGCACGTTCACCGACGTCCTGGACCGGCTCGAGCAACACCCGAAGCCGTCGGTCGCTGCGATCGACGGCGCCGCGCTCGGTGGCGGGCTCGAGCTCGCGCTCGCGTGCGACCTCCGGGTGGCGGCCGACGACGCGCGCCTGGGCGTGCCCGAGATCAAGCTCGGCCTCCTCCCCGGCGCCGGCGGCACCCAGCGGCTCCCCCGTCTCCTGCCGCGCGGGATCGCGCTCCAGATGCTCCTCACCGGTGCCCCCCTCGGCGCGGTCGACGCCCACCGGCTCGGGCTGGTCAACGAGCTCAGCGGCGATGCGCCCGCGCTGGCAGTGGCCGAGCGCCTGGCCCGGGAGATCGCGACCGGTCCGCCGCTGGCGCACGGCGCCGCGAAGCACCTCGTGCAGCGCGGCGCCCTCCTTCCGCTCACCGACGCCATCGACCTCGAGCGCGAGACCGTCGCCGAGCTGTTCGCCACCGACGACGCCGCCGAGGGACTCGCCGCGTTCCGCGCCAAGCGCACGCCCGAGTTCCGAGGACGCTGATCGCGGGCACGATCGTCCATCCGCGGCCCGTCCGCAGTCGGTCAGCCGAGGATCCGCTCGAGCCGTGCCACCAGCTCTGACCGGCCGGTGCGGGTGGTCGTGTACTCCCGCACCGCCCCGCCGGCCGCGTGGATGATCCGGCCGGTGATGTCGCCGGCGTCCTCCGACGCCAGGTAGGCGACGACCCGGGCCACGTGCTCCGGCCGCAGGTCGAGCACATCCGATGCCCCTTCCCGGAACCCCGCGTCGAGGGCGGGTGCGCTCATACGGGTGCGCGCGCCCGGCGAGATCGCGTTGACGGTGATGCCGGCGGCCGCGCCGTGCCGGGCCGCGTGCAACGTCGCCGACCACACCGCAGCCTTCGCCGCGCCGTACCCGAGACCTCCGTCGAACCGCGGATCGAGCGCGACCTCCGAGACGGTGTTGACGATGCGCCCGTAGCCCTGCGCGCGCATCACCGGGAACGCCGCGCTCATGGTCCCGACGGTCGCCGTGAAGTGCACCGCGAACAGGGCGTCGAGCTCCGCGCCGACCGGCTCGTCGACGGTGCCTCCGCCACCCGCGAACCCTGCGTTGTTCACGACGACGTCGACGCGGCCGAACGCGTCGAACGCCGCCCCGATCGCGGCGGCGCCACCCGGGAGCGACGCGACATCGGTCGTGTCGACAATCGCCACGCCGCCGGCCTCCTCGATCTCGGCGACGACCGACCGCGCCGGGCCGCCGTCGGCACCATGACCGTCGAGGTCGGTGCCAAGATCATTGACCACCACCCGCATGCCGTGAGCGGCGAGCGCGAGTGCGTGCGCGCGGCCGAGCCCCCGACCGGCACCCGTGACCAGCGCCACCCGCGCGGTCACCGTGGACTCCGAGCTTGACCAATCCGCTGCATCACGAAGAGGATCCTCCCATGCCCGGCACCGACCGCTACGCCGCGTTCCCCTCCCTCACCTTCGAGCGCCCGGCCACCGGCGTCCTGCGCGTGGTGATGGACGGTCCTGGTCTCAACTCGGTCGGTCCCGACCTGCACCGCGAGCTCGCCGACGTGTGGCTGACCGTCGACCGCGATCCCGACGTAGGGGTGGCGATCATCCAGGGCGCGGGGAAGGGCTTCTCCGCGGGCGGCTCGTTCGAGCTGCTCGAGGAGATGATCGGCGACTACGCGTCACGTACGCGGGTGATGCGCGAGGCGCGCGACCTCGTCTACAACGTCCTGAATTGCTCGAAGCCCATCGTGTCGGCCATCCATGGCCCTGCGGTGGGCGCCGGTCTCGTCGTGGGGATGCTCGCCGACATCTCGGTCGTCGCCCGCTCCGCCCGCATCATCGACGGTCACACCCGCCTGGGTGTCGCCGCCGGCGACCACGCCGCGATCTGCTGGCCGCTGCTGTGCGGCATGGCCAAGGCGAAGTACTACTTGCTCACCTGCCGTGACCTGCGGGGCGAGGAGGCCGAACGGATCGGGCTCGTGTCGCTCTGCGTCGACGACGACGAGCTGTTCGACACCGCGCTCGAGATCGCGGTCGAGCTGGCGAACGGGGCGCAGAGCGCGATTCGCTGGACCAAGCAGACGTTGAACAACTGGTACCGAATGCTCGGTCCCGCTTTCGACGCGTCGGTCGGACTCGAGTTCTACGGCTTCGGCGGCCCCGACGCGGCCGAGGGGCTCGCGGCGCTACGCGAGAAGCGCGCCGCTGAGTTCACTGGTCCCACCTCCGAATAGCGCTCACCGCGCCTCCGGGTCGCGCCCGAGGTCCACGAGCCGGTCGCGCACCGTGAGCATCGGGCGCAGGGTCTCGCCCCGCTGCACCATCCTCACCAGGTCGCCGTCGGCGGCCCACACGTGGCAGCTGTCGGCCGGCGGTGGTTGGCGCCGGCTTCCGCCCGCCTCCTCCCGGTCGTCGCCGACCGTCGCCTCGCGCTGGTTCAGGATCCCCATCGACCAGGTCGACTGCACCACCGCGGGGGCCATGGCCTGCAGCAGGGCGGTGACGTGCGCGCAGCCCCGCGGCCCGCCGAAGAGCTCGCGCACGCGGTGGGTGAACCCACGCGTGATCGAGACCCCGACCAGCGCCCCGTAGTCGTCGGCGATCATCGGGCACAGCGTCTGGGGGAAGTCGTCGAACTCCACGTCGACCGCGCGGATGACGAGCGCCGGGTAGTCGATCTCGAGCTCCACCCGCATGCGGTGCATGCTGAGCGGGTCCGGGTCGTCATCGACGTACAGGCCGGGTGGCTTCAGGTCGTGCACGATCCCGCGCACGACGACGCACCGGGCGTCGCGCCGGAAGACCTGCACCGCGTAGGTCCGGTCATGGAGCGGTTGCAGTTGGTCGTCGGCCAGATCGTCGAGCACGAGCTCAGGTTACGGTGTCGGTGTCGGCGTCGGCGTCGGCCCCCCGAGGAGCAGTTGGATGACGACGGAGTTCGACGGCCGGATCGCGCTGGTGACCGCGGCTGCCGGTGCGGGGATCGGTCAGGCGACCGCGCGCCGGCTCGCCGCGGGCGGCGCGCGGGTTGTGGTCACCGACATCCACGAGCGCCGAACGCGCGAGGTCGCCGCCGCGATCGCGGCCGATCATCCCGACCTCGACCGTCGTCGGCTACCCGATGGACGCCGGCGACCGAGCCCAGATCGACGACGTCGTCGCCGAGGTCACGCGCACGCTCGGACGAGTGCAGATCCTCGTGAACAATGCCGCGGTCAACGTGATCGGCAGCATCTTCGACTACGACCCGGAGCACTGGGACTGGTGCGTCCGGGTGAACCTGTCGGGGCCGTGGTACCTGTGCCGCGCCGTCATGCCGCTCATGCGCGATGCCGGTAGCGGCGTGATCGTGAACGTGAGCAGCTACGCGCCCGACGTCGGTGGCGGAGGGATCGAAGCGCCGTACGCGATCACCAAGGGCGGCCTGAACGTCCTGACCCGCAGCTGCGCCCACGAAGGCGGTCCCTTCGGCATCCGGGCGGTCACGGTGGCCACGGGCATCGTCACGGGGACCAAGTTCATCGACGACCACCCCGAGATGCTCGACAGTCCCGGCGCGAGGGGCCACTGGGGACCTTCGCCGACGCCGACAGCGTCGCCGAAGCCATCGCCTTCGTCGCGTCCGACCGTGCCCGCCACATCACCGGCGAGATCCTCAACGTCGCCGCCGGCGCGTACATGCGGAACTGAGGATCGGCGCGCGTGCACCCGTTCCGGTTCGCGGCCACCATGCCCCCGCCCGACGCGGCCACTCGCCGACTGGCACGCGCAACTGCGACACCTCGAGGATCTCGGTCTCTCCTCGGTGGTCGCCGCCGACCACTTCACCGGGGGCTACACGTTCGAACCCATGGTGGCGCTCACCGCGGCCGCCGCCGCGACCACCCGGTTGCGCCTGCAGACCGGCGTGCTCGGCAACGACTACCGCCATCCGGTGCTGGTGCACCGGATGGCCGCGCTCCTCGACGTCGTGTCCGACGGACGCCTGGTGCTCGGGCTCGGCGCCGGTTGGATGACGTCCGACTACGAGGCAGCCGGGATCGCGCTCGACCCGGCCGGGGTGCGGGTGAGCCGCTTCGCGGAGGCGCTCGCCGTGATCAAGGGCCTGTTCGGCCCCGAGCCGTTCGACTTCGCCGGCGAGCACTACTCCGTGCACGCGCTCGACGGACTCCCGAAGCCGGTGCAGCACCCGCACCCACCCCTCTTCGTCGGCGGCGGGAGCCCGCGCGTCCTGCGGCTCGCGGGCCGGCGAGGCCGACGTCGTCGGGATCAACGCCAGCCTGCGCGCCGGGGAGCTGGGTGCGCACGCGGTGCGTGACCTGTCGGTCGAGCGAGTCGCCGAGAAGATCGGCTGGGCGCGTGAGGGCGCGCGGGCGGCGGGGCGCGATCCCGACTCGCTCGAGCTCGAGATGAACCACTGGTTGGCGCGCGTGACACCCAGCGCGAGCGCCGCCGACGACCTGGTCGCACGCATGGGCGCGCGCTTCGACGTCGATCCCGACGTCCTGGGCGCCTCGCCCTCGGTGCTCGTCGGCACAGTCACGCAGATCGTCGACACGCTCGAGTCCCGGCGCGAGCAGCTCGGCATCAGCTACCTCCAGCTCGACGCCGGCTTCCCCACGCCCGATCTCGACGCGTTCGCGCCGGTGATCGAGACCTTGGCCGGAACCTGAGGAGTCCGACGTTGACCTTCGCCTTCGTACCGTCCGACGAGGTGGCTCGAATCCGCGCCCGCCTCGACCACCCCGTGATCGACGCCGACGGTCATCTCCTCGAGTTCCTCCCGCTCGTGAACGACATCGTGCGAGAGGTCGCGGGCGACGGCGTCGCCGACCGCTACCAGCAGTTCATGCGACGGGCACTGGCGCCCGACGATGCCGGGTTCATGCCGGCGCGGGTGTTCTGGGGTCTGCCCGAGGAGCACACCCTCGACCGCATGACCGTCACCTTGCCCGCGCTCACCTACCGGCGCACCGAGGAACTCGGGCTCGACTTCCTGTTGCTCTACCCCAGCTTCGGGCTCACCGTGCTCGCGGTGCCCGACGACGAGGTGCGCCAGGCCGTCACCCGCGCGCTGAACACGTACTACGCGGAGGTGTACGCCGAGTACCGCGACCGGCTGGAGCCGGTAGCAGTGATCCCCACGTTCACTCCTGAGGAGGCTGTGGCGGAGCTCGACCACGCGGTCGGCACGCTCGGGTTGAAAGCGGTGGTCATGAACGGCGTGATCCCGCGCGCGACGCGTCCCGACGGCAGCCCCGGCGCCTGGGTCGACACGCTCGGCCACGGGAGCGCGTACGACTACGACCCGCTCTGGGCGCGCTGCGCCGAGCTCGGGATCGCTCCCGCATTCCACGGCGTCGGGTACGGCTGGGGCAGCCGAGTCTCTGCCACGAACTACGTCTACAACCACCTCGGCAACTTCGCCGCCGCCCAGGAAGCGGCGTGCCGGTCGTTGTTGATGGGTGGGGTGACCCGGCGGTTCCCCGATCTCCACTTCGCGTTCCTGGAGGGTGGCGTAGCCTGGGCCGCGCAGCTTTACGCCGACGCGTTGGGACACTTCGAGAAGCGCAACGCCGACGTGGTCGGCCAGTTCGACCCCCGACGCTTCGATCTCGACCTGTGCGCGGAGCTGCTCGACGGGTTCGCCACCGGCCGCATCGCCGATCGGCGCGACCGCTACGAGCGCAACGCAGCGAAGGCCAGGGCCGCGGCACCGTCGGACACGCTCGGGTTCGATGACTTCGCCGAATCGGGACTCACCGATCCCGACCAGATCGTCGACGTGTTTACCCGCCAGTTCCACTTCGGTTGCGAAGCCGACGACCCGCTCAACGCGCTCGCCTTCGACGGGAGGGTGCTGCCCCACGGGGCCCGGCTCAGCGCGATGTTCGCCTCCGACATCGGTCACTGGGACGTGCCCGACATGCGCGGCGTGCTCCCCGAGGCCTGGGAGCTGGTCGACGACGGTCTGCTCGACGAGGACGAGTTCCGCGCCTTCACCTTCGGCAACGTGGTGCGGATGCTGACCGCCGCGAACCCGGACTTCTTCGCAGGGACCGCGATCGCCGACGCGGTCACCGCGACGACGGGATCCCCGTGCTGACCGGCCGAGTGGCGATCGTGACCGGCGGGGGTCGGGGCATCGGGCGCCGACACTGCCTGGAGCTGGCCCGCCGCGGCGCCCGTGTGCTCGTGAACGATCCCGGGGTCGGCCTCCGCGGCGAGGGCGACACGACAACGGCAGCCGAGCACCCGGCCGACGACGTGGTGGCCGAGATCGTCGCCGCCGGCGGCACTGCGGTTGCTGACCACTCGTCGGTCACGAGCTGGGACGCCTGCGCGGCGATGGTGGCGCGGGCCGTCGACGAGTTCGGGCGGCTCGACGTGCTCGTGAACAACGCCGGCATCCTGCGCGACCGCATGATCACCTCCATGACGGAGGAGGACTTCGACCTGGTGCTCGGCGTCCACCTCAAGGGCACGTTCTCGATGACCAAGCACGTGTGCGACTACTGGCGCACGGTCGGCAAGGCTGGTGGAGAAAACTCCGCCCGGATCGTCAACACCACCTCGGGTGCGGGCATGTACGGCAACGTCGGACAGGCTGCGTACGCTGCGGCCAAGGCCGCCATCGCGAACCTCACCCTGGTCACCGCGCTCGAGATGGGCCGCTACGACGTCACCGCGAACGCGATCTCGCCGGTGGCGGCCACCCGGATGACGCCGAATGCCACACGGCCCCTGGACGACCGCTGGGACCCCATGGACCCGGGCAACTCGTCCCCCGTGGTCGCGTACCTGGCCTCGGAGCACTCGGGGTGGCTGACGGGTCAGGTGCTGCGCGTGGAGGGCAACGTCGTGCGCCGCGGCTCGGACCTGGACGCTCGATCCGGGCGAGTACGTCGCCGCGTCGGGCGCCCGGCTCGACGCCGGCGAGCTGGTCGACGGCATCCGTCGTCTCTACGGCACCATGCCGGCCGGCCTCCAGGCGCCGACGGGGCTCGGCCTGCCGTGAGCAGCGTCTCGGTCGACGCGCTCGTGCGGCACTGGCAGGACCGCATCCCGTTCAACGGGCTGTGCGGCTTCGTCGTCAGCCGCTGGGACGAGCACGGCGTGCGCATGGAGGTCGACGACCGCGAGGCGCTGTCGAACGGCGTCGGCTCGATGCACGGCGGCGTCGTGGCGACGCTCGTCGACACCGCCGCGAACGCGGCCGCGGTCACCGTGGGTGCGTTCGCGCCCGGCACACTGATCGCAACCGTCTCGATGACTGTGAGTTACACCGGTCCAGCCCGCGGCCACCTCGTCGCCGACGCGACGTGCACGGCGCGCGGCCGGAGCCTCTGCTCGGTCAATGTCGACGTGCGCGACGCGAACGGCGCACCGGTCGCTACCGGACTGGTCGTCGTCAAGGTGTCGCCGCCGTGAACGGGTGGAACTACGCCACGACGTGGGAGACCATTGCCCGCGAGGTTCCCGACCGCGAGGCCGTCGTCTGCGGCGACCGCCGCATCACGTTCGGCGAGCTCGATCGCCGGGCCGACCGGCTGGCCCACGTGCTGGCCGCGCACGGGATCGGCGCGGGAGACGCGGTTGCCATCTCGCTCACCAACCGACCCGAGTACGTCGAGGCCTTCTTCGCCACGCTGAAGCTGGGCGCGGCGCCGGTGAACCTGAACTACCAGTAC
Source organism: uncultured Actinomycetes bacterium (assembly GCA_963725775.1). Lineage (GTDB taxonomy): Bacteria > Actinomycetota > Acidimicrobiia > IMCC26256 > DASPTH01 > DASUAS01. The sequence goes on along the minus strand of CAVRZT010000001.1, from coordinate 1,294,728 downwards.
GTCGCCGCCGAGCTGGCCTACGTGCTCGCCGACTGCGCGGCCGCCGCGGTCGTGTTCCACGTCGACGCCACCGACCGCGTCACCGAGGCAGTCGCTCGGCCTCGACGGAACGCCGACCCTGCGGCTGGCAGTCGACGACGACTACGAGCGCGCGCTCGCGTGCGCGCCCGACGACCCCGTCCCGCGCCCGCGGCCGCCGTCGGGTGACGACCGGCTCTTCCTGTACACCGGCGGCACGACCGGCCGGCCGAAGGGCGTCGTCTGGCGGGTCGAGGACTACTACCTGCAGGGCTGGGAGGCCGCCCGCCCCGGAACCGTGCCACCCGATCCCACCGCCGCCATGCGCGCCGGCAAGCGCGCCGCGACCCTGCTCCCCGCCTCGCCGCTCGTCCACGCGACCGCGCTCGGCATGGCGACCGCGACGTTGAGTGGTGGCGGCACCGTCGTGCTCCGCGACGACCAACGGCTCGACGCCGCCGAGCTCTGGCGGCTCGTCGCGCGCGAGCAGGTCGCCGTGATGAGCATCGTGGGCGAGACGTTCGCCCGTCCGCTCGTCGAAGCTCTCGACCGCGACGACGTGCGTGCACTCGACCGCTCGTCGCTCCGCGCGATCGTGTCGTCGGGGATGGCGTTCGCGGCGGCGACCAAGCAGGCGCTGCTCGACCGGTTGCCCGGACTCACGATCGTCGACACCCTCGGCGCCTCTGAAGCGATGATCACGCGTTCCACAGTGACGCGCGACGAGGCCTCGGTGCCCACGACGTTCGCCGCGAAGGACAACGTGCGCGTCCTCACCGACGACGGGCGCGACGTCGTGCCGGGTTCCGGCGAGGACGGCGTACTCGCGGTCGCGGGCCGCCTCCCGCTCGGCTACCACCGCGATCCCGACGCGACCGCGCGCATGTTCCGGGAGGTCGACGGCGTCCGCTACGCGACGCCTGGTGATCGCGCCCGCGTGCTGGCCGACGGCAGCATCGAGCTGCTCGGTCGGGGCTCGGCGTGCATCAACACCGGGGGCGAGAAGGTGTACCCCGAGGAAGTCGAGCAGGTGCTGCGCCGCCATCCGGCGGTGGTCGACGCCGCGGTGGTCGGCGTACCCGACGCACGCTGGGGCGAGATGGTCACCGCAATGATCGAGCTCGCGCCTGGTCATTCGATCGATGACACGCTCCGCGAGCACGCCACGCGCGCAGCTTGCCGGGTACAAGGTGCCGAAGCAGTTCCTCGCCATCACGACGCTGCCGCGCACGGTCGCAGGCAAGCCCGACTACCCGCGCCTGCGGGCGCTGGCGGCCGGCTCGTGAACGCCGACGATCCGGTCCGGTCGATCCCCGCCCTCGCGCAGTGGGCGGCAGCCCGCTACGGCGATGCCGAAGCGGTGGTGGACGGCGGGACCCGCGTCACGTTCCGCGAGCTGGCGGCCCTGGCACGCCGGGCGACCCGGGCCGCGATGGCACAGGGGATCCAACCCGGCGACCGGGTCGCGATCTGGGCCCCCAATTCCTGGGAGTGGATCGTGGCCGCCCTCGGCGCGCTCGGGGCCGGGGCGTGGCTCGTCCCGGTGAACACCCGGTTCAAGGGCGACGAGGCGGCCTACGTGCTCGACCGGGCCGACGTCGCCGCCCTCTTTACGGTTCGGGGGTTCCTCGACACGGACTACGTCGCCATGCTGCGCGAAACGGCGCCTCACCTGCGCTGCCTGGACCACGTCGTCTTCCTGGCGGGTGCACGCACCGGCGAGCACACCTTCGACGACTACCTCGCCACGGGCGACGCGATCGACGACGCCGACGCCGACGCGCGGATCGCCGCCCTCGGGCCGGACGATGTCGCCGACGTGATCTTCACGTCGGGCACCACCGGGCGGCCGAAAGGCGTGATGCTGGAACACGGCGCGTCGCTCCGCGCCTTCGACGTGTGGGCCCGCTGTTTCGGGTTGCGCGAGGGCGACCGCTACCTCATCGTCAACCCGTTCTTCCACTGCTTCGGCTACAAGGCGGGGTGGATGGCGTGTCTCCAGCAGGGCGCGACCGCGCTGCCGATGCCCGCCCTCGACCTCGACCGCCTGCTCGAGCTCGTGACCGTCGAGCGCGTGTCGGCGCTGCCGGGGCCGCCAACACTCTTCTCGTCACTGCTCGACGCGCGCGATGGCGACGCCGACCTGTCGTCGCTGCGGGTCGGGTTCGTCGGCGCGTCGACCGTGCCGCCCGAGTTGTTGCGACGCATCCGCGACGAGCTGCCGTTCGAGTCGCTCACCACCGGGTACGGGCTCACCGAGTGCACCGCGATGGTGTCGGTCACTCGGCCCGACGCCGAGCCCGAGCACGTGGCGCACTGGAACGGCGGCTACCCGCTCGAGGGCATCGAGGTCGCCATCGGCGACGACGACGAGATCCTCGTGCGCGGGTTCAACGTGATGCGGGGCTACTACGAGGACCCCGACGCCACCGCGCTCGCGATCGACGCCGACGGCTGGTTGCACACCGGCGACATCGGGATGCGCGACGACGACGGCGCGCTGCGGATCTCCGATCGCAAGAAGGACATCTACATCAGCGGCGGGTTCAACGTGTCGCCGGCGGAGGTCGAGAACCTGCTCCTCGGCTTCGACGCCATCTCCCAGGTCGCGGTGGTCGGGCTCCCCGACGCCCGCCTCGGGGAGGTGGGGACGGCGTTCGTCGTGCTCCGCCCCGGAACGAACACGAGCCCCGGTGAGGTCATCGCGTGGGCACGTGAGCACATCGCCAACTACAAGGTGCCCCGCCGGGTCGAGGTGGTCGACGAGCTCCCGCTCAACGCGAGCGGGAAGGTGCTGAAGGGCGAGCTGCGCGCCCGCCTGTCGGAGGAGCGTGGGCCATGATCCGAGGAGAATGCACCATCGACGTGACCGCGGCGGTGGACCATGGCGAGCCCCTGCGGGTGAGCGTGACGGTCGTCGCCCCGAACGCCGCGCAGCTGCCGCCCCGACCGTTCGTCGTCATCGCGATCCCCGGCGGCACGTACCACCGCCGCTACTGGGACCTGCACCCTCCGGGCCGCGCCGGCTTCAGCAAGGCCGAGTACCTGGCCGAGCGAGGCGTCATCTTCGTCGCCTGCGACTACCTCGGTGGAGGGGACAGCTCCCGACCCGACGACGGAGACTTCATCGGGCTCGAGGCGCAGGCCGATGCAGCCCACGGAGTGTTCGCGCATGTCCGGGACTCGCTCGCGCAGGGGACCCTGGTCGACGCGCTCCCTCCGGTCACGGACCCGACGATCATCGGCATCGGCCAGTCCCTCGGGGGCTTCATCACGATGATCCAGCAGGGGAAGTACGGCGACTACCCGGCGATCGGCATCTTCGGCGCGTCCCCGCTGCTGATCGCCAACACCCGGGAGCAACCCGAGTGGGAGCAGCTGTCAGCCGCCGAGCGACGGGCGTGGATCATCGAGCAGAACGCCCGGCAGTCCGGCGGTCAGGAATTGGCGATGTACCACGGCGCACCGAGAGAGCAGTACCGCGGCATCTTCCACGTGACCGACGTCCCCGACGATCTGCTCGCCTACGACGAGGCGGAGTGTCACACGCTCATTCCCCGCAACTCCGGGATCGACGGCATGACGCCAGGATTCGCCCAGCCATTCGCCGATCGGATCGCGTCGCCGCTCTTCCTGGCGTTCGGCGAGTTCGACGTCTCCGCCGATCCGCGCGCCGAGCCCACGGGATATCCGGGTTCGTCCGACATCACCGTGGTCGTGGTGCCCCGGATGGCGCACATGCACAACTTCGCGGAGACCCGCGTGCAGCTCTGGGAGCGCTTTCTCGAGTGGCTCCCCGTCACTCGGGCGTGAGTCGACGCGGTTCCCTGGGTAGCCCGAGCACGCTCTCGCCGAGGATGTTGCGCTGGATCTCGGAGCTTCCGGCGTACACCGTCCCTGCGCGGGCGTTGAGCAGGAACACATTGGTCCACGACGCGGTCGAGTTCGGAGCACCCGGGGCGTCGGTGCGGACGTTGCGGACCGGTCGCCGTCCGGTCGGCACGAGGCCGTCGGCGCCCATGATCTGCATCGCCAGCTCCGAGACCCGCTGGTGGTACTCGCTCCAGTAGAGCTTGCTGATCGACGCAGCCGGGCCCAGTTCGCCGTCGCGCAGGTACTGGCTGAGGATGCGTTCGCCGAGGTAGCGCATGGTCTCGACCTTGGTGAAGCACCACGCCAACCGGTCCCGCACGACGGGATCGCGCTCGCGGCCGTACTCCCGCGCCAGCGCCACCAGGCGGTCGAACTCGGCCCGGAAGAGGATCGGGTTGGTCGCCGCCTCCTCTCCACGTTCGTGGGACAGCAACGTCATCGCCACCGACCAACCGGCACCGACCTCGCCCACGACGTTCTCGACGGGTGTACGCGCCCCGGTGAAGTACACCTCGCAGAACTCGCGCTCGTGGTTGAGCATCTCGATGGGCCGCACGTCGATGCCGGCCTGGTCCATCGGGCACAGAACGAACGAGATGCCGCGGTGCCCTCGTGCGTCGGGATCGGTTCGGGCGAGGAGGAAGATCCACGTCGCGTCGGCGGCGAGCGAGGTCCAGATCTTCTGACCGTCGATGACCCACTCGTCGCCGTCGCGTACCGCTCGGGTCGAGAGCGCAGCGAGATCGGAGCCCGCGTCAGGTTCCGAGTAGCCCTGACACCAGCGATCGGCGCCGGAGAGGATGCGCGGGAGGAAATGTCGTCGCTGCTCTTCGGTGCCCCAGCGCAGCAACGTGTTGCCGACCATCTTGATCCCGAAGTTGTCCTGCGGCGCGCCGGTCGGCACCCCCGCACGGGCGAACTCCTCGGCCAGCACCACCTGCTCGCGCTTGGTGAGCCCGCCCCCGCCGTACTCCCGTGGCCACGCGACGGCGAGGAGTCCGTGCTCGTGCAGCGTGCGGCGCCACGCGTCGGCGTCATCGGCGAGCGGTGCCTGTTCCGCGAGGAACCCGCGCACTCGGTCGCGGAAGTCGTCCGCCACCTCAGGCTGCGCCGAGCAATGCTTCCGCGTTGCCCCGCATGATCTTCTGCTGGTCGTCTTCGGACAGCGACGTCAACAGGTTGGCGAAGTCGGCCGGCTCGGCCAGTCCTTCGGCATGCGGGTAGTCGGATCCCATCACGATCGAGTCGGCGTGGCCGAGATCCTGCACGATCTTGACCACGTCGTCCTCGGGATACGGAGCGACGCGGACGTGACGACGGAAGATCTCGCTCGGACGCTCGCGGAGCGGGCCACCGATCCACGGGCCGTTGCGCCCCATCCCGCGGCTCTTGTCCATGTGGCTCACGAAGTGCGGCACCCACGAAGCGCCGAACTCCGACGCCAGCACCTTGAGCTCCGGGAAGCGCCCGAACACGTTGTCGAAGATCAGCGCCGAGAGCGAGTCCTCGATCGGCCGCTCGCCGTAGGTGTTCTGCCACTGCCAGGCCGACATGTGCCACGGTGCCGGCACCGGGTCGTGTCCCCACGCCGGCGCGACGTGCTCGTTGTACCAGTGCTCCATGATGTGGAACGCGACCACCACGCCCGCTTCCTCGATCCGCGCCCAGAGCGGGTCGAAGTAGGGGTCACCGGGTGAGCGGCCGTCCGCGGGCCCGGTCGGGAACAGGACGACGCGTGCGCCCCGGTCGAGCACGTGCTCGAGCTCGGCGACCGAACGGTCGAGATCGCGGAACGACAGCAACGCGGTGGGCGAGATGCGCTCGCCGTCGAAGTCCCACGTCTCGTCGAACCAGCGGTTGAACGAGTGGATGTTGGCGTACGCGACCGGCGTGTCGATGACGTACTGCTCGACCGACAACGCCATGGTCGACGGGTACAGCACGCACCGATCGACGCCCTGCTGCTCGAGCAGCTGCAATCCGCGCCGGTCGCTCCTGGAACTCCGGCAGCATCGGCATCGGTTCGTAGGTCTCGTCGGGGTTCCCCGACGCCATCTGCTTGAGCATCTCCTTCAGCGAGCCCGGCCGGTACGCGAGGTCGAAGCCCAGCCCCTGCTCGCTGTTGAACACCGCGACCCGCCGGTCGGCGAGGATCGTCTCCGTGCCGTCGGGCAGGCGCACCGGGAAGATCGACCGCTCGAGCAGGTCCTTCGGCATGTACTTGGTGAAGGCGTCCCGCGTCTCGTAGCAGTGCGTGTCGCAGTCGAAGATGCCCATCGCGCACCTCGTTCAGTTTCGCCGTCAGTTGGTCGGGCTCGCGCGTACGAATCAGCCGAATGATAGAACGGCATGTCGTGGTCTCCAGATGGACGCACCGGTGAGCGGCCTCCTCGTCCGCGGGGGCGATGTCGTCGACGGCACCGGCGCCCCCGCCCGTCGCGCCGACGTGCGCATGTCTGACGGCGTGGTCACCGAGATCGGTCCCGGACTCACCCTGGGCTCCGACGAGCGCGTGCTCGACGCGGGTGGCGCGACGGTGGCGCCCGGCTTCATCGACTCGCACACGCACTTCGATCCCACGCTCTTCTGGGATCCCACCTGCGACCCGATGCCCCAACATGGTGTCACCACGGTGCTCATCGGCAACTGCTCGCTCTCGCTCGCGCCCCTCCACCCCGAGCAGCGCGACGGGCTGAGCGCGGTGTTCGCGTACGTCGAAGACATGCCACCCTCGGTGTTCGCAGAGGCGGTGCCGTGGAGCTGGACGACCTTTCCCGAATACCTCGACGCGCTCCGCGCGCTGCCGTGCACCGTGAACGTCGCTACGCAGGTCGGTCACACCCCGTTGCGGATGTTCGTCATGGGCGATGACGCGTGGGACCGGGCCGCCACGCCCGAGGAACGGCGGACGATGGCGGCGGTGCTCGACGAAGCACTCGGCGCCGGGCGCGCTCGGCCTCTCGACGTCGTGGTTCGACGAGGACGCGCACAAACGCCCGACGCCGAGCGTGCTCGCCGACGACGACGAGCTCGGCGAGCTCCTCGACGTGCTGGTCGACCGCGGCGCGTTCCTCGAGTTCATCCCCGACGTCAAGTCGAGTGCCTGGCGCGACGACGTTGCCCGCGTGGCGCGCCTCACCGGACCGCGCGGTCTCGTGTCGACGTTCAACGGGATCTTCTGCGACAACGACCGACCCGAACGCATCTTGGAGATCCTCGATCACATCGGCGAGCTCCAGGCCGACGGCATCCGGCTGTACCCGCAGGTCTCGCCCCGCGGGGTCGACGTACGCGTGAACTGGTACGGCGGGATGTCGTTCTACGGCATGGCGGAGACCTGGCACCGCGTCGTGCAGGGCAACGCCGACGAAAAGCGGGCGATGCTCACCGATCCCGAGTGGCGGCGGCGGGCCCGCGCCGAATGGGACACCACGAAGCGCACGATGTTCCCGCACCGCTTCGCCGGAGCGCGTGCGCCTGGTCGAGGTGCGCGACCCCACGCTGGATCCCTGGGTGGGGCGCACGCTGGCCGAGCTGGTCACCGCGCGCGGCGGTCATCCATCTGATGTGTTGGCCGACTGGATGCTCGAGAACGACCTGGAACCCGGCGTCGTCGGGGTCGACGTGACCAACGCCGACGTCGAGGGCGTCGCCGCGATGCTGCGACATCCGGCGGCGATCATCTCGAACAGCGATGCCGGGGCCCACCTGCAGATGATGTGCGCCAGCGGCGACACGACCCTGCTGCTCACCCGTCACGTGCGCGAGCGCGGTGACTTCACCCTCGAGGACGCGGTCTGGCAGCTCACCGGCCGCCAGGCGACGACGTTCGGCATGCCCGACCGCGGCGTCCTGCGCCCCGGGGCGATCGCCGACGTCACCGTGTTCGCGCTCGACGAGCTCCACTGGGACAAGGAGGAGTTCGTCACCGACCTCCCGGGAAACGGGCCTCGATTCCGCCGACCCCCGGCGGCTACCGCTACACCATCACCGGCGGCGCAGTCACCCAGGAGCGCGACATGCTCACCGGCAACCGGCCGGGGCAGCTGGTGACCGGGGCGCGATCTCGGTGACGAGCGTCGGTGTGTTCGCCGACCTCACCGACCAGACGATGCCGCTGCTCGACTTCGCCCGGGCGGTCGAAGAACGCGGGTTCGCGAGCCTGTTCCTCAACGAGCACACCCATCTTCCCGTCGAGCACCCGACGAGCCACTTCCCGCCCGGGGGTGACGTCCCCGAGCGCTACGCGCGCTTCTGGGATCCGTACATCGCGCTGTCGTTCGTCGCGGCGACGACGTCCCTCGAGATCGGCACCGCAGTGTCGCTGATCGGCGAGCACGACCCCATCCAGCTCGCGCATGCCGTCGCCACGCTCGACACCCTGAGCAACGGCCGCTTCGTCCTCGGCGTCGGCTGGGGCTGGAACCGCGAGGAGTTCGCCGACCACGGCCGGCCGCCCGAGCTGCGGGCGCAGGTGGTCGAGGAGTGGGTCCTCGTGATGCGGGAACTGTGGACGCACGAGGTGGCATCGTTCGAGGGCCGATTCGTGACGTTGCCGCCGAGTCGCATGTGGCCGAAGCCTCTGCAGCGCCCGGGCCCACCGATCCTGCTCGGCGGCCCGGCCAGTCAGCGCAACTTCGGCCGAATCGCACGCTGGGGCGACGGCTGGATCACGATGGGCGAGACGATCGAGCGCAGCCGGCTCCACGCCGACCTGAGTGCGCTCCGTCAGGCCTGGGAAGGTGCCGGGCGCGAGGACGCCGGGCCGCGCGTCACCCTGGTCCACAATCCCCTGCCCGGGGCGCCCGCCCTGGCCGACGTCGTGAGCGTTGCCGTCGAGCTCGGCGTCGAGCGGGTGCTGTACCACGTGTTCGACGGGAACGATGCCCAGATGCGGCGCGGACTCGATCGGCACGCGCGGGCATGCCGGCCTGAGCTCCTTGCGCTACTTGCGCTTCTTGCGCTTCCCGAAGCGGCGGGGCTTCTTGTCGAACTCGCTGAGGATGTCGGGCGCGGCGGCGTTGACGATGTCCTCGGCGGCGTCGAGCAGGTCGGCGACGTCCTGCCCCTCGGGCTCGGGCTCCGGCTTGACGTACCCCTCGGACAACGACCCGACCTGCCAGCCGGCGTCGATCATCCGCCGCTCGAAGCCCGACGCACTCGTCGGGGCAGCGCCACGGTGCTTCCGGCGCGAGGTCGACGCGGCACTTCCGCACCACTTCGCCGTTGGCGTAGGTACGGCTCTCGTAGTTCTTGCATTCGGTCCGCATCGGCATGGTGATCAGTCTGCCCCTTCCGACACGTCCGCTCTCGGCGCCTTCTCGATGGGTCGCTCGCTCCCGTCGGCGCCGGGCCGCTGAGGCCACCGCTCACTGCGGCGCAGGGTACCTGCACCGCGGGCGTTCGCTCAGCCGAGCCAGTCACCGGCACACTCCAGCAGGTACCGGCTCACCTCGAGGCACCGGTCGAGCACCTCGCACGACACCGCGTCGCCGTCGCGGATGTGCAACAGCGACACCGACTGGTGGGCGACGATACGCAGCGAGCGCTCGGGCGCGTCGGTGGCGGCGGGGATCGAGTCGATGGCCGACACCTCGAGCGGCAGGTCGGGGCCGCCCCGCCCCGCCAGCTCGGTGGCGAGCAGCGAGGAGATCGGGACCGCTCGGCAGCGGCGGCAGCGCCCAGGTGAAGTTGAGCGGGAAGTGGAACTCGTCGGGCGGGTCCTCGACGTCGGCCCGCTCGATCACCGCGTCCTCGAACCCGAGCAGCACCCGGGGGTCGATCTCGAGCGACAGGTAGAGGTCGACCGGACCCTCGCACCCCTCCTCGGGGTGGAGGTCGACCTCCCAGTTCTGCCGCAACGAGTAGCTCTCGACGAAGTGCCGCTCGTCGTGGACGTGGAACCCGTGCTCGACCGCGTGGTCCTTGAGATCGGCCACGAACCCGGCGATGTCGATGACTGCCACTTCTAGCGCTCCGCTTCCAGGGCCTCGACGACTCGGAGCCCATCGGCCAGGGTACGGAACGCGCGGCCCCGGTGCGAGACCTTGTGCTTCTCGTCCGCCGTCATCTCGGCGAAGCTGCGGCCGTCGCCCTCCACCGGCACGAACACCGGGTCGTACCCGAACCCGCCGGTCCCCCGCGGCTCGGTCGCGATCACCCCTTCGACGTCGCCGATCGCCGCCACCTCCCGGCCGTCGGGCCAGTGGGCCAAGGCGACGGTGGTGAACCGCGCGGTGCGGGCAGGTGCCGGGACGTCGCGCAGCTCCCGCACCAGCTTCTCGACATTGTCGGCGTAGGTGGCGTCGTCGCCCGCGAACCGGGCCGAGTACACGCCGGGCGCGCCGTCGAGCGCGTCGACCGCCAAGCCGGTGTCGTCGGCGATGGCCGGCAACCCGGTCGCCTCGCACACCGCGACCGCCTTGAGCCGGGCGTTCTCCTCGAGCGTGTCGCCGGTCTCGTCGACCTCGGGCACGTCGCGCGGGCCGGGCCACGAGCTCAACGTCGACTCCCGCCTCGCGCAGCACGGCGCGGATCTCGTCGGCCTTGTCGGGGTTGGCGGTGGCGAGGACCAGCTTCACTGCCGGTACGGTCACTGCCGGCGACGGCGGCGGGTCGGCCAGCACCTCTTGCTGGAGGGCGAAGATGTCGGCGATCCCGGCTTCGGCCAGCCCGAGGAGGGCATCGAGCTCGCTCGCGTGAGAACGCGGCGCCCTTCGGCGGTGCCCTGCACCTCGACGAAGCGGCCGGCGCCCGTCATCACGACGTTCATGTCGACCTCGGCCCGCACGTCTTCCGAGTAGTCGAGGTCGAGGTACGGCAGTGCGTCGACGATGCCGACCGAGATCGCCGCGCACTGGTCGGTGAGCGGGTGCGTGGCCATCTTCGTGTCGGCGACGAACCGCGAACACGCGTCGTGCAGCGCGACGTAGCCACCGCAGATCGACGCGGTGCGCGTGCCGCCGTCGGCCTGGAGCACGTCGCAGTCGACGGTGATCTGCACCTCGCCCATGCGCGGTGAGATCGGTGACCGCACGCAGCGAACGCCCGATGAGGCGCTGGATCTCCTGCGTGCGGCCCGACTGCTTGCCCCGCGCCGCCTCGCGGTCGTTGCGCTCGGAGGTCGAGCCCGGGAGCATCGAGTACTCGGCGGTGACCCAGCCCCGACCCTTGCCCCGCAGCCACGGCGGGACCCGCTCCTCGACCGACGCGGTGCACAGCACGCGCGTCATCCCGAACTCGACGAGCACCGAGCCGGCCGCGAACTGGGTGAAGTCGCGCGTGAAGGCGAGGAGGCGCAGGTCGTCGGGCTCGCGCCCGTCACGTCGGATGCCCACTGTGTCTCCCGAGATGATGGCAATGGGAGTCAGATGGTAGTGACGAGCCCCTGCGTGGCCAGGGTGACGCCGCAGCCGAACGCCTCGCTACCCTCCTCCGCCGCCTCGAGCCGGTCGATCATGGGCCAGAGGTGGGTGAGGATCAGGCGCTGCGCGTTGGCCTCGCGAGCGGCGGTGCCGGCCTGCTTGGCCGACAGGTGGATCGGGGCGGGGATGTGGGCGTCGAGGTAGGTGGCCTCCGACAGCACGACGTCGGCGCCGGGGTCGAAGGCGTCGACGCGTCCAGTCGGGCCCGGTGTCGGCGGTGTAGATCAGGCGCCGGCCCGTCGCACGTCGCCTCGACCGCGTACGTGGGCGGCGGGTGGTCGGTCCGGGAGAACCTGAGGTCGATGTCGCCGACCGACGACGGTGTCACCGTCGCCGACCACGCGCCAGTCGAAGGTGTTCCCCCAGTCGGACACCAACGAGAGCAGGAACTTCTCCAGCCCCTCGGGCGCGTACACCGGCACGTTCTCACGGCCGAGGCCGTAGCGCAGCAGGACGTGCAGGCCGTAGATGTCGACGCAGTGGTCGGGGTGGCCGTGGGTCAGCACCACGGCGGTGAGGTCCTCAGCGGCGACGTGCTCCTGCAGGTGGCCGAACGTGCCGTTGCCACAGTCGACCCAGACCGTGGTCTCCCCGCCACGCAGCAGGTAGCCGCTGCACGCCGCGCCGCCGACACCGCCGTACGACCCCGAGCATCCCAACACCGTCAGTTCCACGATCAGTCCCACTGCCAGGGCTCGACGGCGGCGACCTCGGGACCGAGGAACCGCTCGCCGAGCGTCCGGAAAGTATCGACGCTGCCGGTGGTGAAGAAAACGTGCCTCGGGTCACTCGGGGCGGTTTCGGCCAGCATCCCGTGTGCCGTCAACGAGGTCGCGGACCGCGAACGCGGTCTCGTCGGCGCTCGACACGAGCACGACGTCCCTGCCCATCACGTCGGCGATGGTACGGGCCAAGAGGGGATAATGGGTACATCCGAGCACCAATGTGTCGACGTCGGCCTCGCGGATCGGAGCGAGCAGGCGCTCGGCCAGCACGTGCACCTGGTCGGAATCGACGTCGCCGGCCTCGACGAACTCGACGAATCCCGGGCAGGCCGCACACGTGACGCTCGACGTCGGCGGTCGTCAGCGCGCTGGTAGGCACCGGACGCGATGGTGCCCACGGTGCCGATCACCCCGATGCGCCCGCGAGCGGGTGACGCGGGCTGCGGCGCGCAGCCCGGGCTCGATCACGCCGACCACCGGGATCGTCGAGCCGCTCCTGCAGCACGTCGAGCGCGGCGGCGGCGGCGCTGTTGCACGCCACCACCAGCGCCTTCACGTCGTGCCCGAGCAGCACGTCGGTGATCTCGAGCGCGTGTGCGAGCACCTCGTCGCGCGGCTTCGGGCCGTACGGGAACCGACCGGTGTCGCCGAAGTACACGATGCGCTCGTCCGGGCAGCAGGTCGATGAGCGCGCGCAGCACGGTCGAGCCCACCGAGCCCGGAGTCGAACACGCCGATCGGCGGCTCGTTCACGTGGCCGGCCCCGCGGCCCGCCGCAGCCGATCCGCCACCGCCGCCCCGATTCCGGATCCGTCCGGGCGGCACCGCGACCACGACGTCGAGCGACTGCGTGTCGGCGGCGCGCAGCATGCGGTACAGGTCGTGCGCGTAGCGCCTCCGCGTCGACGGGCGCGCCGAGGACGACGACGCGCGGATCGTCGGGCGCCGCACCGATCACGCCGACCCGCTCACCCTCGGCGACGGCCGCGTCGACGCGCGTTCGTCGGCCTCCGCTCGAGTCGACCAGCTCGACGCGGGCCCGGGGCGCGTAGTGCGACGCGAGCGTGCCGGGCGCGCGCAACCTCGCCGCGCTCAGGAGCGGCACCGACCCCCGAGGAGCGCTTCGACGCGCCGACGCGGCACACCGCCGAGCCGGAGCGATCGCGGGACGCGGCCCGCGAACAGTCGACGATGGTCGACTCCACCCCGACCCGGCACGGGCCACCGTCGAGCACGAGGTCGACGTCGGCGCCGAGGTCGTCGCGGACGTCGGCCGCGGTCGTCGGGCTCACCCGGCCGAAGCGGTTGGCTGACGGCGCGGCCACGTCCCCCGCCGAAGGCGCGCAGCAGCTCGAGCGCGAGCGGCTGGTCGGGTACGCGCAACCCGACGGTGGCGAGCCCACCGGTCACCGCGTCGGGCACGCGCTCGGCCCGGGGCACGACCACGGTCAGCGGGCCGGGCCAGCACGACCGCGCCAGCACCGGGCCGACTCGGGGACGGTGCTCGCCCACTGCGTCGAGCAGCGCGGCATCGCCGAGGTGCACGATCACCGGGTGGTCGGCCGGGCGACCCTTCACCGCGAAGAGCCGGTGCACCGCGTCGGTCGACGCCGCGTCGGCCCCGAGCCCGTACACCGTCTCGGTCGGGAACGCGACCAGGCCCCCGGCCCGCAGCACGGCGACGGCGCGACCGACGTCGGCCGCGCTCCCGGAGTCCGGATCCTCACCAGTAGTTGATGCGGGTGGCGCGCTCGACGACCTCGTCGAGGTCGTCGGTCCACGCCCCCGACGACAGGTACTTCCAGCCCGCGTCGGGGAGCAACGTGACGATGGTGCCCGACTCCATCTGCGCGGCCATCTTCGCCGCCCCGGCGACCGCCGCGCCCGACGACACCCCGGCGAACACGCCGCAGTCGTCGAGCAGGCGCCGCAGCCACTCGATCGACTCGCGGGGCCGCACGATGAACTTCCGGTCGAGGATGGCGGGGTCGAAGATCGGCGGCACGAAGCCGTCGTCGAGCGAGCGGAGGCCCTGCACCAGCTCCCCCGCCGGGGGTTCGACCGCCACGATCTGCACTCGCCGGGCTTCTGCTCCTTCAGGTAGCGGCCCACGCCCATGAGCGTGCCGCTCGTGCCGAGACCGGCGACGAACACGTCGACCTCGGGGCAGTCGCGCCAGATCTCGGGACCGGTGCGCTCGTAGTGCGCGAGCGGGTTGGCCGGGTTGCCGTACTGGAACAGCCGCACCAGCGACGGGTCGTCGGCCCCCAGCTTCTCCGACAACCGGATCGCGCCGTTGCTGCCCTCGTCGGCCGGCGACAGCACGATCTCGGCGCCGAAGATCTCGAGCAGCTGGCGGCGCTCGACCGACACGTTCTCGGGCATGACGACCCGCAGCGGTACCCGCGCAGGCGCGACACCATGGCCAGCCCGATGCCGGTGTTGCCCGACGACGGCTCGAGGATGGTGTCTCCCGGGTGCAGCTCGCCCGCGACCTCGGCCAGCTCGATCATCTTCGAGCGCGATGCGGTCCTTCGACGAACCGCCCGGGTTCTGCCCCTCGAGCTTGGCGAAGATCCGGACGTCGGGATTCGGGGACAGCGCGTGCACCCCGACGAGCGGCGTGTCACCGATGACCCCGAGGATGTTCTCGTGGCGCATGACGGACTCCGGGACCCGGTCCGGGACCGGCCTCAGCCTCCCGCCACCGCGGGCAGGATCGAGATGACGTCGCCGTCGGTCACCTTGGTGTCGAGCTGCTCGAGGTACCGGATGTCGTCGTCGTTGCAGTACACGTTGACGAACTTGTGCAGCCCGCCCTCGTCGTCGACCAGCTGGCCGGCGAGACCCGGGTAGCGCGAGGTGAGCTCGGTGAACACCTCGCCCACCGTCGCGCCCTCGACCGCCACCGACGACGAACCGTCGGTCTGGGCACGCAACAACGTGGGAAGACGGACTTCGACGGCCATCCCGCCATCCTACAAGTCCGACTACGGAGGTCGGGATTGCGATCGTCGCCGGGTCCGGCGCCGCTGCGGGCGCACCCGGCGGGACGTGACGGTGCCGTCGGGCGCCCGGTTGATCCGCCACCCACCCTCGTGGTGTTCGACGTGATGACGACGACACAGGAGGATCAGGTTCTCCTCCTTCGTCTCCCCGCCGTCGAGCCAGTGGACGACGTGGTGCACGTCGCACCACTTCGCCGGCATCCGGCAGCCGCGACCCTGGCAGTGCCGGTCGCGCAGCATCACGACCTTGCGCAGCGCGGGGCTGACGACGCGGGTGCTGCGCCCGAGGTCGAGGACGCGGGACTCGCCCTGCATGACCACCCGGGCGATCTTCGGATCGCACGCGAGCCGTTCGACCACGGCGCGACCGATCGGCCCGTAGTCACGCAAGTCGCACCGCGCCCCGCACGCGTCGGTCGACACCTTCCCCAACAGTGTGTCGACGTCGATCACGAGGTCGATCCCCGCCGCCACGCCCCCGGAACGTTCCGGATCGTCGAGGGTCTGCTCGGCCATGAGTACGAACGCGTCGGCGTAGCGCTGCGACTGGGACCGCGGCGACGGATCGGACGCGGGATCCGGCGGCGCGAGCACGTCGAGTGCCCGGATCACCGTGGCGGCGCCGACCGGATCGAGGAACCCGTCGATGCGCGCGCCACCGAGCGTCGGCGACACGTGGAGGTAGCGGTTCGCGAACGAAGCGGCGGCGTCGACCGCGGCCAGTTCGTCGTCGGCCAGTTCCCGCCACCGTTTCGCCACGGTCGTGAGATCGTCGGGATGCAACGAGCGCGCAGCTTCGAGCAGGATCGCCTCGTGCTCGGAGTAGAGCGCCTCGCGCCGCTGCACCGCCGCGGCGAGAACCTCGACGTGCGCGACGGTCACCTCACCGGCGTCGAGTGCCTCTGCGGTCTGCCGGTGCTCGTGCACCAGCCGGGCCATCCGACACAACCGCACGGCCGCGGGCCGCGTCATCGGCGTGTGCTCCACCAGCCAGGACGCGGCCGAGGAGGCACCGTCGGCGACCCACGCTCGATGCGCCTGCCACACGCCCGTCGCCTCCGCGAGCCGCGCGTGGCGCGCTCCGCCTCAGCCGCACGCTCGATCACCTCGGCGCTCAGCGCGGCGTCGGACCAGGACGAGAGGTCAGGCACTGGCAAGCCTCTGGTGCATCTCGCGTAACGACCACATACGCTCGCCCCGCCACACGTGGCAGTCGACCAACGGCACCGCGGCCCGGCGAGCCCGGACCATGAGATCGGAGAACACCGCGCACTCGTGCGCGGTCGGCTTTGCCCCGCGACCGGCCGGGTAGATGGCGAGGCGCAGGAAGCTCGCGTCCAGGTCGGCGACGATCTCGGCCAGCTCCCACACCTTCACCCACGACAGGGATCGGTGCCGCAGGTTCACCGCGACGCCACACATGCGATGGTCGGCGTCGAAGCCCGCCGCGATCATGCCCTCCATCGGCAGACCCTCGAGCAGGCGAGCGAACTCCCGCGCATCCGAGACCCGTGCTCGCAGGGTCGCCATCGTGCACCTCCCCAGGTCGGAATCCAGTGGGGGAAGCAGCAGCGGGGAAGCGACGAGACGAACCTAACCCAGGGGTGTGACAGCTATCGGGGTCACCCGACCTCGACCGGCACCTCGGTGATCGTCTCGCTCCGGATCTGGAACGCGCGCAGCACCGGCTCGCCCTGCTTGAGGCTCACGATCACGTACCACCACGCGGGGTCGACGGCCTGACGCACGTCGGTGGGCGACGGGTAGGCGTCGGTGTGGGTGTGGGAGTGCCAGACGCCGATGATCTCGTCGCCGCGCTCCTCGGCGTCGCGCACGGCGCGGAGGTAGTCGCGCGAGTCGACGGTGTAGGTGCGCGCCGACCGGTCCGCGTTCTGGCACGGATACGCCGCAGTGACCTCACCCGTACCGACGCTCGAGCCCGGCTCCAGCGGCCCCGCGAGCAACCCGCACGCCTCGTCGGGGAAGCCGTCGAAGCAGTGCGAGATCACCGTCTCGTACTGCGCGTGCGTGAGGCGGAGGTTCTCCGATGCCATCGCCGCAATCTAACGGAGCGCGGTGACCACCCACGCCCGGGAGTCGAGGACCACACCACTCCCGGTGTCGCGCGCGGCCATCGCGTCGCGCAACGAATCGAGCGCACGCGCCTTCTCGTCGGCGTCGAGCTCGTCCAGGAGCGTCCGGACCATGTTGATGTCGCGGGCGTACTCGACCGCGTCGTCGGCGTCGGCGCCCATCCGGAACGGCGCGGCGAGATCGTCGAGGACGATCTGGTCGAAGCCCGCGGTCTCGAGCACGACGCGCGTCCCGTCGGGATCCGAGAGCCCGAACGGACCCGGGGTACCCGCCTGCGGGGTCGGGAGCGTGCGACCCCGCGCCACGGCATCGCGTGCCACGCCGAGCCACTCGTTCCGGTCCAGGGCCTGCCACACCACGAGCGCGAGACGAGCGCCCGGGGCCATCGCTCGCCGGAGGTTCGCGAAGGCGGCGACCGGATCGCCGAAGAACATGACCCCGAAGCGGCTCACGACGAGGTCGGCCCATCCCGGCGTGAACGGGTGCACCTGCGCGTCGGCCCGGGCGAACGTCACGTTGTCGAGCCCCTCCTCGACGGCGCGGACCCGCGCCCGTTCGAGCATCGCGGTCGAGAGGTCGACGCCGAGGACGTCGCCGGCGACCGCCCGTCGGGCGCACAGACGGGTGGTCTCGCCGGTCCCGCAGCCGACGTCGAGGACGCGCTCGGACGCACCGACACCCGCGGCGTCGAGCAGTCGCTCGGTGTAGGGCGCGAACCCCTCGTCCTGGCGCGCCTCGCGCGCCACCCACGAATCGCCGGAGGGCCCGTCCCACGCCGCCGCCTGGTCGACGTTGACGATCTCCGACACCGGCCGACCCCTACGGCGTTCGCACCGCGTGGATGATCCACGCGGCGGAACCGAAGACGACACCGGCGTCGGTACCCGTATCGTCCGCGTCGATGGTCGCGCGCAACGCGTCGAACGCGGCGCGTCGCTGGTCGGCGTCGAGGTCCTGCCCCAGGCCCCGCACGATGCCCGTGCCGACGACGAATGCGTACGCGTCGTCGGCGTCGGCGCCGGCCCGGAACGGCACCTGCACGTCGTCGAGCTCGACGTCGCGCCATCCCGCTGCCTCGAGCGTCGACCGCACGAGGTCGGGATCGGAGAGCCCGAACGGCCCGGGCGCACCGCGGGGCGGCACCGGAAGCGTACGACCGCACGCGAACGCGCCACGCACTGCGCCGACCCACTCGTTCCGGGCCAGCTCCTGCCAGGTCAAGAGGACCATGCGGCCGTCCGGTCGCGTCGCGCGGGCGAGGTTGGTGAACGCGGCGACCGGGTCGGCGAAGAACATGGCACCCATGCGGCTCAGCACGACGTCGAACGGCGGCGGTGAGAACTCGTGCACCTGCGCGTCGGCCTGGAGGAACGAGACGTTGGTGAGACCCTCGGCGACGGCCCGCTCGCGCGCCCGTTCGAGCATGTGCGCGCCGAGGTCGACGCCGAGCGCGTCTCCGTCGACGGCGGCACACGCCGCTTCACGCGTGGTCTCGCCGGTCCCGCATCCGAGGTCGAGGACGTGCTCGGACACTCTCACCCCCGCGGCCGCCATCAGCCGGTCGGAATGGGCACGGACGGCGTCGTTGTGGTGTTGCTCGTGGACCGTCCAGTCGTCGCCCTCCTCGCCGTCCCATGCGGCAGCCATCTCGACATTCACGATCTCGGACACTCGATCACCTCGAGGGGCACGGTACCGTGCAGGCGGTGAGCAGGCGCGGCGACCAGCTGGTCATCACCAACCGCAAGGCACGACACGACTACCTCGTGCTCGATACGTGGGAGTGCGGGATCATGCTGGCCGGCCCCGAGGTGAAGTCGGTGCGTGAGGGTCGCGCCAACCTGCAGGACTCGTACGCGCGGGTCGAGGACGAAGAGGTCTGGCTCTACGGCATGCACGTGTCGCCGTACTCGTACTCGCGTATGGATCTCGACCCCGTACGCAAGCGCAAGCTCCTGCTCCACCGCAAGGAGATCACCGCCATCGAGCGCGGCACCGCGGAGAAGGGACACACGCTCGTCCCCCTGCGCGTGTACTTCAAGGACGGTCGGGCCAAGGTCGAGCTCGCGCTCGCCCGGGGCAAGCGCGCCTACGACAAGCGGCAGGCCCTCGCCGAGCGC
This sequence comes from uncultured Actinomycetes bacterium, assembly GCA_963725775.1. Classification (GTDB taxonomy): domain Bacteria; phylum Actinomycetota; class Acidimicrobiia; order IMCC26256; family DASPTH01; genus DASUAS01. The sequence continues at coordinate 1,275,466 of CAVRZT010000001.1, read as the reverse complement.
GACGCCAAGCGCGAGGCCGAACGGGCGATGAAGGGCATCCGCGAGTAGCGACGAGCTACGGCCGCCGGTACGCGTAGATCGCGAGCGGCGCGAACACCGCGGTGATCGCGGCGCACCAGATGAACGACGTCAGGACGTAGTGACCCGTCGAGTGCTCGACCAGCGCGGAGCCCGCGCTGCCGTCCATCAGCCCGCGCATCGCGTTGCACACCTGACTCAGCGGCTGGTTGCGGGCGATCGGCTGGAGCCACCCCGGCAGCGTGTCGACCAGGATCACCGACGACGACACGAACACCATGATGAAGAACGGGGTCGACGCCGCCTGCGCGGTCTCGGTGTCGCGCACGAACAGGCCGATGGCGGCGAACACCCAGAACATCGCGAAGCCCCACACCAGGGCGATCACGTAGGCGAGCACGATGCCTCCGAAGCTCCCGTGGAAGCTGAACCCGACCATGATGCCGACGACGGTGACGATCGCCAGCAGCGCGGCCTGACGCAACAGGTCGGCGATGGCGCGGCCGCCGACGACGGCGGAGCGCGCCATCGGCAGCGCCCGGAAGCGGTCGATCAGCCCCGACTTCGAGTCCTCGGCGAAGAAGATGCTCACTCCGAAGCCGTCGAAGATCGCGATCTGCGCCAGGTACCCGGGGATGAGGTACTCGACGAAGGTGAGTCCCGGCACCTGGATCGAGCCGCCGAACACGTAGACGAACAACAAGAGGAACATCACCGTCTGGGCGACGCTGAACACGAGCAGCTGCGGGGTGCGCAACAGGTGCCTGATGTTGCGCCCCGCGATCACCGTCGCGTCGCTGAGCGCGGCGCCGCGCGGCAACCGGTTGGAGACGGGCGCCTCCGTCGTGGTCGTGGGGGTGGGGGCAACGGTCACGGTCACGCGGAGACCTCCTTGTCGGTGTCGGCGTCGTCGTACACGGTGGTGTGCCCGGTGAGGGCGAGGAACACATCGTCGAGCGAGGGCCGGCGCAGCGTGATGTCGACGACCTCGATGCCGGCGTCGTCGAGCCGCCGCACGGTTTCGACCAGGCTGCCGGCGCCACCGTCGACCGGCAGCGACACGCGGCGAGTGCCGCGGTCGACGCTCGGACGTTCCGAGCCGACGTCGGCGAGCAGCTCGACGACGGGGTCGAGGTCGGCACCTTCGACGGTGACGTCGAGGACGTCGCCCGCGAGCCGTTGCTTCAACTCGGTCGGTGTGCCGTGGGCGATGACGGCGCCGTGGTCGATCACGACGACGTCGGACGCGAGCTGGTCGGCCTCCTCCAGGTACTGCGTGGTGAGGAGGATGGTCGCCCCCTCGTTCACGAGGTCGCGGAGGTAGGCCCACAGGTCGAGGCGGTTGGCGGGGTCGAGGCCGGTGGTCGGTTCGTCGAGCAGGAGCACCCGGGGCCGTGCCACCAGCCCGGCCCCGAGGTCGACCCGGCGGCGCATGCCCCCCGAGTACGTCTTGAGCGGGCGGTCGGCCTCATCGGTGAGCGACACCCGTTCGAGCACCTCGGCCGCGCGCTCGGCCGCGAGCTTCTTCGACAGCCGCGACAACCGGCCGACCATCTCGAGGTTCTCCCGACCGGTCAACGTCTCGTCGACCGCGGCGTACTGCCCGGCGAGGCCGATGCACCGGCGCACCGCGGTTGGCTGCTTCACGACGTCGAAGCCGGCGACGCGCGCGGCGCCGGCGTCGGGTTCGAGCAGGGTCGACAGGATGCGCACGAGGGTCGTCTTGCCCGCGCCGTTCGGCCCGAGCAGCGCGACCACGCCGCCCTCGGGCACCGAGAGGTCGACGCCGGCGAGCGCCTTCGTCTCCCCGAACGACCGGGCGATGCCCTCGACCTCGACGATCGCGCTCATTCGCTTTCCCTTCCTCGGTGCACGTCGCTCCAGAACTTCACGCCGTCGAGTGATTCCGACTCGATGTCGGCGGCGAGCTGTTCGGTGAACGCGCAGTCGGCGTCGACGAGCGCGCGCTCGTAGTCCATCTCGACGAGGAACACGCGCGGCACACCGTTACGGGTCGCCGCCTCGACGATGGCGTCGAGCTCCGACAGGCGCGCCTGCAACGCGTCGACGCGCTGGTGCAGGAGATCGACTACCCGATGAGGCGCCAACGCACCCATGAGCGAGAGGCCCGCCTCGAACTGCGGGAACTCCTTGGCCGACTTCCCGAGCAGCTCGGCGAGCCAGTCGTCGACCTCGGCCCGCCCCTCGTCGGTGATGCGATAGACAGTGCGCTCGGGCCGGCGGCCTTCGCGCACCACCTCGTGCTCCTCGATCATGCCCCGCTTCAGGAGGTTCTCGACGACCCCGTAGAGCGACCCGTAGTTGAGCCGGATGCTGGCGTCCTGGCCACGGGTGCGCATGGTCGCGGCCATCTCGTACGGATGCATCGGGCGTTCGGTGAGGCAGGCGAGCACGGCGAGGGCGAGGGGGTTGGATCGGCGTCGGGGCATGAGGCACCTCCGAATACTCGGAACAGAGTATACGGAAGAGAGTATGACTACAAACCCCTGCCACCGACTGTTCCCCCGCCGGTACGATGGTGGGGCTGCACCTACCGACACGCACCGGTGCGGCACTTGACATGGGGGTGCGTGGCTTCGATTTCGGACGATCGAGGTGGGGGAAGCGAGCCGACGTTGCCGGAACGTCGTGAAAGAGCCGGCAAACAGCAGAAATGCCAACACTGACGAGGGCAACCTCGCACTCGCGGCCTAGTACCAACTAGACGCGCGTCCCTCCCGGCCCAGCCGCTCGGCCGGAACCGGGGCGCCATCGAGAGCGGCTCACCACCGGGATTCGCCTCAGGGCCCGGTGGGACACCTCACTGAGGCTGGGGTCGCCGTCCGCCGCCGGTGAGCGGTGGTGACCCGAGATCTCTTCCCGGATGCGCTCGGAGAAGCCCCACTGACATCCCGGAAGACGCGGGTTCGACTCCCGCCACCTCCAAGAGTGCTCGCCCCGCAGCGAGCATTGTTGGAGGTGCACCACGACCCTCGCCCACCTACACCGACCGCGCGAACGTCGCTGCGACCTCGCCGAGCCCGTCGTACGTGGCGCGGATCAACGACCCCGCCTCGACGGCGAAGAAGCTCGTCGACGAGTTCGTCACGATGACGTCGCCCGCCTTGACGCCCCGGTGCCGTCGTAACCGGTTCACGCTCACCACAACCGGCAGGAACGGGTTGTCGAAGGGATGACAGCCGATGACCGCGATCAGCTCGCGATCATCTTCGGTCATCCGCAGGTGCACATCCTCGAACACGACATCCCGCCAGCCGGGAATGGCGTCGCCGACGACGATGCAGCCGTTCGCGATGTGGTCCGAGAGCGAGCCGTACAACGATCCCCGGCCCTCCGGAACCGTGCCGCGAAAGCGTGATCCGATCACCTCGAACCCGACGACCGCGGTCACCGACTCCATGACCTCGCTGATCTCGTAGTTGCGATCGCGCGCCGGCAGGTCGCGGTCGACCCGGAACATGATCTCGGGCTCGATGAGCCGGTGCGGCGAGAGCTCGGCCGGAATCTCCGCGCCGCTCGGGAACCGGTCGTAGATCGGCGCCGAGAACGGCGGATTCATCGGCTTGTAGACGGTGTAGGTCTTCCAGCCGCGGATCGGACGGTCGATCCGCGCGCTGGTGGCGTCGATGATCCGTTGGATGTCGACGGTGGTGTCGGGCGTCACGTCGGCGGGAAGACCGCCGAGCTCGAGGCGACCCTCCCGTGCCGCGACGAGCAGGTCGGCGGCACTGCGAATCTGGTCCTCAGTCAACGTCATGTCCGTCTCAAACCACCGAGGCGGCGTTGACGCGCCGGTCGTAGTCGTCGGCCAGCGCGACCAGCGCGACGGCGCAGTCGCCGTCGAACGACGAGCCGTGCATGATCGCGAGGCGTTGCGGCGCGAGCTCGGCGAGCATCCGGATCGTGTTCCCCGTCTGCGGTGTGAGGCACGTCGCCTGGAACATGTCCTCCGCCTGGCCCGCGGCCTCGACGACGTCGTCGCCGGTGATCGCCGGCCCCTGGCCGACCTGCGACATCAGGTCGCCGCAGAACAGCGTGCCGGTGGTCTCCTCGTAGAGCGCGTGCGCGTCCCAGCCGTGGGGAACGTGCGGCGTGTCGAGGTTGCGGACGCGCCTTCCGCCGAGGTCGAGCACCTCGTCGGGCCCGAGCGGGCGCGGAGGACGGTCGGCGAGGTCGTCGATCGACACCATGCACCCGAGCGCGCCGTGCGCGATCTGCGAGTTCGGTGCGGCGGCGAGGAACTTGTTCATGGCGCCGCACTCGTCGGCCTCGAGGTGCCCGAAGGTGATCCACCGCAACCGTTCGATCGGCATGACGCGCGCGATCGCACCCGACACCAACGGGAACATCCCGCGTTGCCCGGTGTGGAACAGCAGCGGTTCGTCGGCGTCGACGAGGAACTGGTTGAAGGTGAAGCCCGTGGGCCCCACCTCGGGCACGAACGTCGAGAAGCGGTAGATCCGGTCGGCGATCTCGGTGACGTCGGTATCCATCGTGGTGCTCCTTCAGAGTGGCAGCGGGTGGCTGAGGATGCCGGCGCCGGGCCGGCGACCGGACAGGGTCTGCACGAACTCGATGGCGTCGATCTCGACCCGCTCGCCACCGGTGCCCTGGCTGAACTTGCCGCCGGCCGGCCCTTCGAGCACGAGCTCGAACGGTTGGCCGTGGATTCCCGCCCACTCGCCCACGAGGTCGGCGACGAGCCGGCCGTCGTGGTCGGCGGTGGGCGCCAGATCATGACCGGTCGCGGCGCAGAGGTCGATTCGGTGCGCCCACACGTCGCGGGTGAAGCCGACGTCGAGGAGGTACCACAGCCCGACCCAGCCGACGGGCGGCCCGAACGGGATGGGCACGTGACGCATCGGCGCGGGCGTCCGCCAGCGGCCCTCCACCGCCTTCGGCCCTACGGCCTGCAGCTGTGCGACGACCTCCTCGTTCGAGAGGTGCGCGCGCTCGCGGATCTGGAGCTCGTTCATGCCGTCGACCCAGTGATGGGAGTCGATCTGCCGGTTGAGCGGCACCCCGCGCACGAGCTGATGGACGAACTGCGGGAACGACGCCTGGGCGTCGCCCGAGCCCAGCACGTGCAGCACCACCTTCCGGACATCCCACGCGGTGCAGTCGGTCGGGAGGCTCCACTCGTCGTCGGTGAACGACGCGGCGAGCGTCGCGAAGCGGCGGAACTCCTCCTCCGCGATCACCTGTGCTTCGGGGCGCTGGATGCGGTTCGCGTTCATGAGCGTCAGCTCCTTCTCCCGCGGGCGCTGCGGGTCGAGGCATCGTCGAGGTAGAGGTCGATCAGTCGGTCGAGGTGGCGGGTCCAGCGGTCACCGCCCGGGTCGTTGCTCGTCTGCGCGTCGACGATCCCGGCGATCATGGCGACGAAGCAGTCGACGTCGCCCGGTTCGGACACGCCCGTGGCAGCGAGGAGCTCGCCGGCGCGCGACAGGACGGCCTGCGCCACCGCGTACGACTCCGGTGAAGGTTCGAAACCGGGGATCGGCCGGTGGAACAGGAGCTCACAACGCGCCGCGTCCGCCACCGCGAAGTCGACGAACCTGCGCATGAACACTTTCACTGCTTCACGCGGATCGGCCGGAAGCTCGAGCGCCGACACCTGCTGCAGCAGCTGCCGGTTGCCGTCGGCGAACATCGCGTCGTAGAGCGCGAGCTTGGAGTCGAAGTAGGCGTACAGCGACGGCTGGCGTATGCCCACGGCTTTCGCCAGCGCGTGCAGCGAGACGCCGCCGATGCCGTGCTGGTGAGCGAGCTGCCAGGCCTCGGCGACGATCGACGCGGTCTTCGCTTCCCGCCGCTGCGACACCGTGGTCGTGGTGGTGGACGCTATCACTGATAGGTAGTTTATCTATCGGTGATAGCCCAGTCAACTCTCGGGCGTGAGGGTCGCCGCGATCAGGGCGCGGGCGGCCCAGTCGGCCACCGCCAGCGCGTCGTCGCCGTCGAGACGGCACACGTCGCGGAGCACGAACATCGCTTCGCCCCCGATGAGCACCGACAGTCCGGCGACGAGGCGGGACCACGCAGCGTCATCGACATCGTCGCGGACCGACGCCAGCGATTCGGTGAGCCACCGGTGACGGCGACCGGCGCGCACGACGGGCGCGTCGTCGCCGCTCGCCGCGCCGGCGAGCCAGAGGTCGAGGTAGAGGCGCAACATGGTCCGGTACCGCACCTCGTCGGCGAGCACGCGCTGGTTGAGCAAGCCGATCACCTCCACCGTGCGTGCGGTGGCGTCCTCCCCCGGCGCGAGCGGACTGCCCACCAGCGCCTCGATGTCGTCGACGTCGACGTCGACCGCGATCTCGAGCAGCAACGACTCCTGCGTCGGGAAATAGCGGTACGCGGTCGTGCGCGACACCAGCGCCGCTTCCGCGGCCTGCGCAACCGTCGGCGTGATCCCCGACTCCATCAGATGCTTGGCGGCGTCGACGATCGCGGCGCGCGTGTACGGCGCTTCTGGTTGACGCGACCGGTCCCGACTGACGGCTCCGGATTCTTCGCAGAATTGTCTTGACGTGGGACGCTCATACTGTCATGGTACAGCGGTCCCACGAACCCGGCAAGTCCCGCCCATGCGAAAGGAAGCACGATGGAAGAGCACCTGGTCAAGACGCGCCTCGAACCGACCCGGGTCGCCCCGGACACGTTCGTCATCCACGACCACGAGGGCGAGGGCACCGCCCCCGTCGCGGTGGCCCTCAACTCGATGGTCATCCGCGCCGCCGAGCCGGTGGTGATCGACACCGGGATGGCCGAGCACCGCGAGCAGTACCTGGCCGACGTGTTCGGTCTGGTCGAGCCGGCCGACGTGCGGTGGGTGTTCATCAGTCACGACGACGTCGACCACACCGGAAACGTGAACGCGCTGATGGACGTGTGCCCCAACGCGACGCTCATCGTGAACTGGTTCATGACCGAGCGCATGGGCGCGTCGCTCGCGGTGCCGCCGACCCGGCAGCGGTGGATCAGCGACGGCGAGTCGTTCGACGTCGGCGACCGCACGCTGCATGCCGTGCGCCCGCCCATCTTCGACTCCCCCACCACGCGGCGGGCTGTTCGACCCGACCACGGGCGTCTACTGGGCGTCGGACAGCTTCGCCACGCCGATGCTCACACCGGTTCCCGACGTGAGCACGCTCGACGACGCGTTCTGGACCGACGGCATGAACATGTTCGACCAGTACGTCAGCCCCTGGGTGACGATGGTCGACCCGGCCTGCTTCCAGGCGACGGTCGACCGCGTCGAGGCGCTCGCACCCCACGTGCTCGCCGGGTGCCACACGCCCGCGATCGGCGAGGCCTTCGTGGCCCGGGCACTGGCGACCACCCGGCGCACGCCGACCGCGATCGTGCCGCCCCAGCCCGGTCAGGAGCTGTTGGAGGAGATCCAGCGGACGATGCAGCTCGTCGCCGCCTGAACCGAGCCGAGCAGGGTCCCGCGCGGACATCGGCGTGGGACCCTGCCATGCTCACCCCCGTGCCGTGCGACGCGATCGCCGCGACGACCGACGATGACTCCCGGATCCGGGGCTCCCTCCCGCCCGCACGGCTCGAGCTCGCGGTCCGGATCGCGCTCGCGGTGGGCATCGCCTACCAGGTCGCGCAGCGGTTCACGTACACCGGCTACGGGCTGAGCGAGTACGGGCGGTCGCTCTGGTACGTCACGTACCGGCACGGCTTCGTGCGACGGGGGCTCGCGGGCGAGGCGCTGCGCACGATCGTCGGCGATCGGCCCACCATCGCCACGGTCGACCTCGTCCAGAACATCGTGGCCGTGGTGACGCTGGCCGCGATGACCGGGCTCGTCGTCCTGCTCTGCCACCGGCGCACCGTCATCGTGTACGCGTCGGCCGCCGCGCTCGTCGTGGCGCCGTTCGCGTTCGACTCGGTCGGCGGTCAACGCCGCCCCGACCTCCTCGCGTTCTTCGTGCTCGCGGTCATCGGGCTGTGGGCGGGGGTCCGGTCGGTCGCCCCCACCCGCCTGGCCCTGGTCGCCGGCGCGCTCCTCGCGGTCTGCACGCTGGCCAGCGAGGCCGCGCCGCTCATCGTGGGGCCGTGGCTCGTGCTCGTGGTCATGGCGGCGGCCCGGGCCAGCCGGGGACCGTCGGCCCGCACCGGACTCGTCACACTGCTGTGCGTGGGCCCGACCGTCCTCGTGCTCGGCGCGCTCGCCCTGCACGGCGCACCCGCAGCCGACCAGGTGAACGCGCTCGAGCTCGACGCGCCGGGGATCATCGAGGGTCACGGATCGGTGTTCGTGTACCTGGGCGACACGTTCCGGTCGAGCTTCCAACGTGTGATCGAACGGTCGAACCCTGAGCTGAGCATCCTCGTGGGGCTGCTGCTCGTCGGTCTGCTGCTGTTCGTGTTCCGGGGCGGGCGCGGGTACGTCCGGTCGACCGGCGGCTGGATCCTTCCGACCCGGGTCCAGCGCGTCGTCTGGTGCACCGCGAGCGGCGCGGCGTTGCTCGTGCTGTTCGCGTTGGGCTTCGACTGGCTGCGCTGGATCACCACGATCGCGTTCGCCGCGTCTGCTCGCCGGTGCGTCGATCGTCGCCATCGACGGGCGCGCCCGGTATCCGTCGCCCGCGCACGACGAGTGGCATCGACCGCTGCCGGCGCGGGTCGCGGTCGCCGGCCGCGGGGTCGCAGCCGTCGCGGTCGCGACCTATCTTCTCGTGTTGCCGCCGCTCCCCAACTTCGTCAGCAACGCGGTCACCGGCGCTCGGCTGCTCTTCGACATCCCCCAATAGCATCACGGTCATGCGCGGCCAAGTGCTCGTCTTCGACGCCGACGACACGTTGTGGGAGAACAATCACCTCTTCGAGCGGGTCATCGACGACTACCTGCACTGGCTGGCGCACCCGACGATGTCGGCGGGCGAGATCCGCGCCGTGCTCCTCGACATCGAGGCGGCCAACGCCGCGGCCCACGGCTACGGCAGCGACGTGTTCCTCCGGAGCCTCCGCGACTGCTTCGGTCACCTCAACGAGCGCCCCGCGACTGACGACGAGCACGCGGCGATCGACGCGCTGGCGCGCCCGCTGCTCGAGCACCGCGGTGGAACCCGGGCCCGGGGTCGTCGACACGCTCACCGAGCTCGGCACCCGTCACCGGCTGCTGCTGCTCACGAAGGGCGCACCCGAGGAGCAGCAGCGCAAGATCGACGCGTCGGCGCTCGCACCCCACTTCGCGGCACGTCCACGTCGTCGCCGAGAAGGACGTCGGCCACCTACGAGTGGCTGCTGCGCGAGCACGACCTGCCGGCCGACTCGAGCTGGATGATCGGCAACTCACCGAAGTCCGACATCGTGCCGGCGCGGGCCGCCGGCCTGCGTGCCGTCTACATCCCCAACGCCAACACCTGGGCCCTGGAGCACACCGAGCTCGACGCCGACGACGCCGGGATCCTGCACCTCCGCAGGATCACGGAGCTGCTCGACCACTTCTGATCAGCGCGGCCGCGGCGGGCGCTTGCGCTTCGGGCGGGCCCGACGACTTCGTGGGACGTTCCGGCGCGGGCTCGCCGCTCAGCACGCGCACGAGCAGGCGCGCGTTGCGGACCGCGGCGTCGGTGGTGCGGCCGGAGAAGATCACGTGCACCGACTTCGCCGCAGCCGGCGAGCTTCTCGAGGCGCGGGACCCACGGCTCGAGGTCGGCGTCCTTGTAGTCGTACGCGAACCGGTCGTCGCCGGTGTCGGCGCCGCGTTCCCACGCGCCGGTGTTGCGCCCGTGGAAGCGCACGTACGCGGTGTCGGTGGTGGCGACCGAGAGCGGCGGGAGCGAGCTGTCGAAGCCGGAGGGCACGTCGACGCACACGTACGCGAGCTGGTGCTCGGTGAGGAACTCCATCGTCGCGTCGCGCTGCTTGCCCGCCACCCAGTCGCGGTGACGCAGCTCGATCGCGATGGGCACGTCGCCGCTCCGGCCGCGCAGCCACTCGAGGTAGTCGAGCGCGCGGGCGCCCGGCGTGAAGTACGACGGGAACGGGAACACGACCGCGCCGAGCTTGCCGAACTCGCGCACCGAGCGCGATCGACGCGAGGAAGCGGTCGAGGGCGAGCGTCGAGCGAGCGTCGCCGGGAGGTCGTCGGCGTAGAGCTGGCGGCGCTCGCGCAGCGCGGGCGTGCAGCGTGTCGCGCACCTCGGGCCAGATCGACTCGATCGGCGCGGCGTGGTGCGTGAGCAAGCGGTGGGCGCGGACGTCGAGCACCACGTTCTCGGGGGTGCGGTCGACCCACGGCGCGACCAGCCGCTCGGTGAGCGGCTCGCTCGACGCGTCGACCTCCAGCACGCGCGAGTGCTGCGCGCGGTCGACCACGTCGGCGGGCGCGACGACCGCGCCGATCTGGATCTTGGGGTTGACCTTCTTGCGGGGCTCGCCCGACGACCGCGCGCTGCGCTGCCGGCGCCGCCGCTGCGGCCTCCGCTGCGGCGGCGATCGGGACGGCCCCGGCGGGGCTGATCGGCTGGACTCACGGCGGCGAGGCTAACGGCTGCCGTACGGATCGGCGCCCGACGGCATTGGGGGGAACCATGTCACTGCACGGTCGTGGGCGCCGGTCTCGGTCGCACCGGGACCATTCGCTGCAGAACGCGCTCGCAGCAGCTGCTCGGCGGGCGCTGCTACCACATGGGCGAGACGTTCGGCCGCCCCGACGACATCCCGGTGTGGCACGCGGCGATCGAACGGCGAGCAGCCCGACTGGTCCGTGTTCCTCGCCGACTACGTCGCCACCGTCGACTGGCCGGCGTGCCGCGTTCTGGCGCGAGCTCGCCGACGAGAACCCCGACGCGATCGTGCTGCTCTCGACCCGGTCGAGTGCCGACGCGTGGTGGAAGAGCGCCAACGACACCATCTTCCAGATCTCGCCGGCGCGATGCCGCCGAGCCGGACGACCCCGCCTTCGTGCGGCGCGCAGCTGGCGATGGTCGACAGACATGTTCACCAACACCTTCACGCCGAACTGGCGCGACGAGACCGCGGCGAAGCGCGCCTACGAGGCGCACAACGCGGCGGTGCGGGCCGCGATCGATGCCCGCGCGACTCGTCGACTGGCAGCCGGGCGACGGCTGGGAACCGATCTGCGCGGCGCTCGTCGGTGCCGGTGCCCGACGATCCGTTCCCGCACGTCAACACCACCGCCGACTTCCGGGCGATGACCGGCCTCGACGCCTCAGACCGGGCGGAGCAGGGCGACTGGCGTCTGCTGCGCGCCCTGGCCGAGCGGGTTGTCGCGCAGGAGCGACTCGACCAGCGTGGCGTCGACACCGCTCGACACCCCGAGCACGTTGACGCCGATGTCGTTGGCGTCGATGATCGCGACGCCGACGCCGAACCGCGGCCGCGAGCTCGCGGGCGACACCTTCGGGATCTTCGGGCCCCATCTTGGCGTGGCCGTCGTACGGGCGGGATGGTGCCGCGCGTCGGGCCGTCGATGGCCCGCACCGCCGGACCGGCGACCCGGTAGAAGACACCCTTCACGCCGAACGGCTTGGTGACCGCGGCGGCCGCGGTGGCGCCGAGGATGCGCGCTTCGCCGGCCTCCCGGATCGCGAGCTCCATGGTCGCGGGGATGCCGAGGCCGATGCCCGACGCGGTGCGCCCGACGAACTTCGACAAGGTGCGCGCCAGCGGGCGCGCGTGCACCTCGTCGACCGGGTACGAACGCCCCTGGCAGATGGCCACGGCCTTCTCGCTGACCGCGACGATGTCGCCGGGGGCGAGATCGACGTCGCGCAGCGCGTCGTCGAGGCCGTCGGCCAGCGAATCGCCGCTCACGAACAAGCGCGTGCGGATCGGCGATGCGCGCGTACATCGTGACCGTCGACCGTCGACCGCGCGAAGAGGTGACGCTGATCGTGGGGGGTGAACTGGGCGAGGGCGGCGGCCGCGCGCTCGTTGCGTCGCGCGAGCCAGTCGTCGCCGACGCGGGTGAAGTGGTCGGCGGGACCGGCGCCGACCCGGGTCCCGCCGTCGTGGTCGAAGAACACGCGGAGCCAGATCTCGGTGTTGATCGCCCGCCAGAAGATCTGCGACGGCTCGACCTGGCCCGCGCAGAACCGTTCGAAGGTTTCGGCGATCGCCGGCGGCGTCCCAGTACGGCCGCGCGCAGAACTCGGGCGAGCGGAACAGGCCCTGCACCGTGGCGCGGCGGGCCCGCAACCACCGAGTCTCGGGGGTCGTGAACCCGACCTTCCACCGCCGGGTACGCACCTTCTCGATGAGGACCCCGCGCAGACCCCTCGCGCAGGATCGCCCGGCTCCAGCCCCGGTCGACGATCGCCGACGACGGCAGGCGCAGCACCCAGTCGACCAGCTCCTGGTCGAGGAACGGCAGGCGTGACTCCATCGAGAACGCCATCGAGTTGCGGTCCTCGTAGCGGAGCAACGACGGGAGCGAGAACGTCTGGAGGTCGGCGACCAGCCGGCGCTTGAGGTCGTCCTGCGCCCGCTGGAACTTCGGCGGCTCGAGCCCGTCGTAGAGCGCGGGCTTCAACAACGGCTTGATCGGGAGCGCGCGCCGGCGGTCGGCGAGGCGCCGCTTCATCAGTGGCTTGAGGACGTCGCGCGACTCCCAGGCCTCGCGGGTGAACTGCGAGAGCTTGCGCTGCTTCAGCAGCTCCCGCAGGTACACGTACTGGTAGGGCACGTAGCCGCCGAGCAGCTCGTCGCCGCCCTGCCCGTTGAGCAGCACCGTGACCTTCGGCTGCGCGAGGCGCATCACGCACCACTGTGCGTACGGGCCGGTCGACACGATCGGCTCGTCCTGGTGCCAGACCATGTCGGTCGATCTCCTCGATGAACCGCTCCGACGTCGGCTCCGCGAACGCGGGCTCGGCGTCGACCTCGGCGAGGACCGCGTCCATGTACTCGCGCTCGTCGATCGGGTCGCCGTCGTAGACGATCGAGAACGTCTTGAGCCGGTCGCCCAACGACACCGCGTCGGGCACGTGCTCCTCGAGCAGCCGGCTCGCCATCCCGACGATCGACGACGAGTCGATGCCGCCCGACAGGCAGGTGCCCGCGGGGACGTCGGCCACCAGGCGACGCTCGACCGAACGCTCGAACCGGGCGCGGAACTCAGCAGGATCCGCGGGCGCGTCGGTCGAGAGCGTCGGTGTCCAGTAGGTCTGCTCGTGCACGCCGTCGGCGTCGACCACCGCCCAGGTCGCGGCCGCAAGCGCCCGGATGCCCGCGAAGGCTGTCTGCGGTTTGTGGTCGTGCAGGCCGTGCAGCAGGTAGTCGTAGAGCCACTGCCGGTCGGGTGCGGTCTCGAGCTCGGGATCGGCCAGCACCGCCTTCGCCTCGGAGGCGAACAGCACGCGTCCCGAACCCGAGCGCGCGTAGTAGAGCGGCTTGATGCCGTAGTGGTCGCGGGCGAGCACGAGGCGCGGGCCGTGGGTGCCATCCCGGGGCATGCCGGTGTCGCGCAGGTCGAGGACGGCGAGCGCCCACATGCCGTTGAATCGGGCGAAGCAGTCGGTCCCCCACTCCGAGGTACGCGTGCAGCACCACCTCGGTGTCGCACGTCGTGTGGAAGGTGTGGCCGAGCGGTTCGAGCTCGGCCCGCAGCTCGCGGAAGTTGTAGACCTCGCCGTTGTAGGTGAGCTGCACCGCGCCGTCGTCGGTGCCGACCGGCTGGTGACCACCGGCGGGGTCGATGATCGCGAGGCGCCGGTGACCCAGGCTGGCCAGCGGGTGCTCGAAGAACCCCTCGCCGTCGGGCCCGCGGTGGGCGATCCGGCCGGTCATGGTGGCCAGGAGGGCGGCGTCGGGCGCGCCCCAGAACCCGGCAATGCCACACATGGTCGTCGCAGCCTACAAGGCAGGCTGCCGTAGATTCCCTCCATGGCATCGGTCCCGCGGCGCGTCGGCGTCACCGTCCCCATCCCCGGCGTACGGCTGCACGAGCACCGCGAGTGGTACGAGGAGATCGCCGCGCTCGGCTTCACCGACGTGTGGTCGGGCGAGGCGAGCGCGCACGACGGGTTCACGTCGCTCGCGTTGGCCGCGGCGTGGACGCCCTCGCTCCGCGGCGGCGTGGCCATCGCACCCGCGTTCACCCGCGGGCCCGCGCTGCTGGCCCAGACCGCGGCGTCGATGGCCGAGGCCGCGCCGGGCCACTTCGTGCTCGGGATCGGCGCGTCGTCGCCTGCGATCGTCGAGCGCTGGAACGGCGATCCCGTTCGTCGATCCCTTCGCGAGGACCCGCGACGTGCTGCGCTTCCTGCGCCGCGCGCTGACCGGCGAGAAGGTCACCGAGCGCTACGAGACCTTCGAGATCCACGGCTTCCGGCTCGGGATCGCGCTCGAGGTGCCGCCGCCGGTGCTCGTGGCCGCGTTGCGCCCGCGCATGCTGCGCCTCGCGGGCGACGAGGGCGACGGCGCCATCGTCAACTGGCTCTCGGCCGACGACGTCACCCAGGTCGCGCCGTACGTCGGCGACAAGGAGATCGTGGCCCGCATCTTCGTGGTGCCGTCGGACGACTTCGACGAGGTGCGGAAGTTCGCGGCTCGCCAGATCACGAGCTACCTGACCGTCGGCGCCTACGCCGAGTTCCAGCGGTGGTTGGGGCGCGGGCCCGCGCTCACCCGATGTGGGACGCATGGGCGGCCGGTGACCGCGCCCGGGCGGTCGAGCTCATGCCCGACGAGTTGATCGACGAGCTCATCGTGTGGGGCACTCCCGAACGGATCCGCGCCGGCGTCGAGCGCTACGCCGAGCAGGGCGTCACCACCACCGCCCCCGCGATCCTCGCCGGCGGCGAGGTCGTACGGACCACGCTGCGTGCCCTCGCGCCTGCTCCTAGACCCTGACCGCCTGACGGAACCGCTCGAGCAGATCGGCATCACCGAACACCTCGAGCGCGTCCGCCGGCACCCGACCCCACAGGAACAACAACAGATCGGACGCACCACCGCGCGCGGCGACGTCGCCCTTGGCGTGCTCGGCGGTGACGACGATCTCGCCGTCGCGCCGCGCGACCAACCACTCACCGTCGACGTCGGTGCAGTGCAGGTGCACCGTGGCGTCGCCCACGTCGCCGAAGTTGTCGGCCAGGCGCGGGAGGAACACGGCGAAGAACTCGTCGATGCCGTCGACCGCCAGCGCGGCGTCGATCGGGGTGGGGGTGCCGGCCGCGGTCTCCGCATCGTAGCGGTGCACTGCGGTCTCCTGCGCCCGACGACGCTGCCAGAACTCTGCGGTGCGGTTCGCGGACGAGAACGTCCACACCGACGTGGCGGGATCGACCGACCGCAGCGTCTCCACCAGCGCCAGCGCGCCCGACCCGGAAGGCGTCGACCAGGGCGTCGCCGTCGAGCCCGTCGTCGCGCGTGCCGCGGCAGCACGCGGTCGGTGTTGCCCCGGCTGCCCGTCTCGACGATGTGCGCGCCCACGTCGTCGCCCGTCAGCAGTGGTGGAGCAGGTCGGTGACGGTCCAGCCCGGGCAGGTCGGGCACCGGCGCATCGGGGCCTGCGGCCGCGGCGGCGTCGGCGAGCCGGCCGGAGTCGCGCGCGAGATGGTCGAGGTACTGCTCGGTCTCCATGGCCGGAGACTACGACGAACGCGCGGTCAGAGGAGATGGAGCGCAGCCGTGCCCGGATGGGCGGGACGGCGGAGCGGAATCGACCATCACAGCAGCGTGTCGGGCTCGACCGGCCGGACGAGGTCGGCGTCGTTGTTGGCCGGCGTGTTCACGCGCGTGCTCACCGGGTACGACCTCGAACCACTCGTCGGGCGCGGGCACGAGCATCGCCTCGAGCGCGCCGACGTCGTCGGTCGTGGGATCGAGCCACGTGTCCCACAGCTGTCTCGTCGAGCACGACGGGCATGCGTTCGTGGATCGGCTCGAGCAACGCGTTCGCGCGCGTCGTCACGATCACGCACGACCGCACCCACGCGTCGGGCGTGTCGGCGATCGGGGATGGTCTCGTCGCGCCAGATCTCCCAGAGCCCGGCGAACGCGAGCGGCTCACCGTCGCGTCGATGGATGAGGTACGGCTGGCGCGGCGGACGCTTGGTCGACGTCGTTCTTCGACGGGCGCCACTCGTAGAACGCGTCGGCCGGCACGATGCAGCGACGGCGACGGAACGCGCGCTTGTACGCCGCCTTCTCGGCGATGGTCTCCGCCCGCGCGTTGATCAGCTTGTCGCCGATGGCGGTGCTCTCCGCCCACGACGGCACCAGCCCCCAGCGCACCATGGTCAGCGCCCGCCTGGTCGGCCCGTCGTCACCCTTGCGGGGCGGGCGATCCCGCACGATCGGCACCATCGAGCGCGGGAGTGACGTTGTAGTCGGGCTCCCGTGTCGTCGATGGCACGTCTCCTCCACGCCGAAGCGGTCGACGAGCAGCTGGGGCGACGACACCGACACGAACCGTCCGCACATACGCCACCAGTTGTAGCGAATCTCAGCGGCTCCCCCGGTCCGCGACCCGGTACACGAAGCGCAATCCGGACCACGTGCCGTCGATGGCGGCCACCTTGTTGTCGACGAGTCCCGCGTCGAGCCCGACGTGCTGCACCGCGTCGAACGCCAGGTCGGTGGCGACCCCCGACGTCTTCTTCGGCCAGGCCACCCACAGCCCACCGTCGTCGTCGAGCGCGCGTGCGAACGACGGGAAGCGCCGCGCGAGCTCGGCCCGACGGGTCACGAAGAACACGATCACGTCGAGGCGTCCCGCGTGCGTGTGTCCGCAGCTGCGCACCGGGTCGGGAGCGCGCCGAGCACCGCGTCGAACCCCTGCGGCGCGGCCACGACCGCGACCCGGGATCCCTCCCGGATGCCCAACTTCTTCGGAAGCGGGGTGCCCGAATACCCGCCGCTGTTCGTCGCCATTCCCCGCTCGCGCCCTTCCCGCGTCGCCCCGTCCCGCCCGCAGGTTCATCGCTCGACCGGCCGCCTGTCAACCGCCCCGAGCCGGGATGTCCGGGATCCGGCTGCCCGGAGTCCGGGATCCTGCTGCCCGGAGTCCGGGATCCTGCTGCCCGGTGAATATTTCTGACCATTTCACTCGCCTTTTGACGTGCCGGTCGGTAGTCTCGCAACCGCAACGAATCCACTTTCAGGAGGAAGCACCATGCCGGTTCGACTGGGCGACGAAGCCCCGAACTTCACCGCCGAGACCACCGAAGGCACCGTCACGCTCTACGACTACCTCGGCGACGGTTGGGGCCTGCTCTTCTCGCACCCGAAGGACTTCACGCCGGTCTGCACGACCGAGCTCGGTGCCTTCGCCAAGCGCAAGGGCGAGTTCGACCAGCGCGGGGTGAAGATCATCGGCGTCAGCGTCGACCCGCTCGAGTCGCACCAGGGTTGGCTCGGCGACATCGAGGAGACGCAGGGCACCGCGCTCAACTTCCCGCTGATCGCCGACCCCGAGAAGAAGGTCGCCGACCTCTACGACATGATCCACCCGAACGCCAACGACACCCTCACGGTGCGGTCGGTGTTCGTGATCGGCCCCGACAAGAAGGTCAAGCTGATCATCACCTACCCGGCGAGCACGGGTCGCAACATCGACGAGATCCTCCGGGTGATCGACTCGCTGCAGCTCACCGCCAACTACCAGGTGGCCACGCCGGTCGAACTGGACCGACGGCGACGACGTGATCATCGTGCCCGCGGTGAGCGACGACGACGCCAAGGCGAAGTTCCCGAAGGGCTGGGACGCGAAGAAGCCCTACCTGCGGGTCACGCCCCAGCCGAACAAGTAGTCAGCCGCTAGCAGGGCGTGGAGAACTCGCTCGCGCCGAAGCCACCGCACGTCTCGCGATGCCGTGTGGTCGTCGCCCCGAAGATCGGTGTGTCGCGACACGGTGGCGCCGACGTTCAGCCCATCTACAGGTAACCGCTCGGGTCGACCGGGTTGCCGCTGACCCTCACTTCGAAGTGGAGGTGGCACCCGGTCGACTTGCCGGTCGAGCCGACGTAGCCGATCACCTGCCCCTGGCTGACGGACTGCCCGGCCGACACGATGATCGACGACTGGTGCCCGTACAGGCGTCGACAACCCGTTCCCGTGGTTGATCAGCGTCATGTTGCCGTAGCCGCCGCTGTTGAAGCCGGCGGTGATGACCGAACCCGTCCCGGCCGCCTTGATCGGCGTGCCGCACGGCGCGCCGATGTCGAGCCCGGCGTGGTAGGCGGTCGCGCCGGTGACGGGGTCGGTGCGGTAGCCGAACCCGCTGGTGACGGGGCCGGGCACCGGACGGATGAAGGTACCGTCGCCGGTCACGGGTCCGTCGCCCGAGCTCTGGATCAACGCCGCGAGCCGATCGGACTCCGCCTGCAGGGCGGCGTCGGCCTGCTCGTGCAGTGACACGGCGGCGCCGAGCGCGGCGCTCTCGGCCTGCTCCGCGCTGGCCGCGGCGTCACGCGCGCGCTGCTGCTGCGCGGCGAGCTGGTCGAGCTTGTCCTTCTCTTCCGCCGCGGCCGCGCGCGGCGTCGGCGACTGCCTTCTGGTCGGCGACGTCCTGCTGTTGCGCCTCGAGCTGGTTCTGCAACTTCGTGACTCGGCGCGCGTCGCTCTGGCGCTTGTCGGACACGCGCTGCAGGTAGTGCTTGCCTTCGACGAGCTGGCCGGACCCGTCGGTCGACCCGAGCAGGCCCATCATGTCGGCAGCGTCACCGTGGCGGTACAGGAGCACCGCGCTCTGCCGCACGTCGTTGCGCGCGGCGGCGAGCTTCTTCTGCGTGACCTCGACCTTCGCCGTCAGGATCAGCGCGGTGAAGCCGAGAGTGTCGACCTGCTCCTGCGCGGCCGCGAGCCGCTCGTTGGCGACCTCGAGGCGCGCCGAGACGTCGGCGTAGGACGCGTCGACCCGCTGACGTTCGACCTGCGCCTCGACCAGCTGCGCGCGGGCCGACTGCTCGGCCGCGCTCGCCTCACCGACCTGCTGCTGGAGCTGCTGCTGCTTGTCGGACTGTTGGCCCGGCGCGCGACCGGCGAAGGCGACGGTGAAGACGGCCACGAGCAGGAGCGTGGCGAGGGAGCGGTGCCTGCGCATTGCGCCCAGCGTAAACAACACGAGCCACACGAGCAACAGTGGCCCCACGATGTCGCTTTTGTTGCGATTCGACCGGGATCAGGTGCGGAGGAAGCGGCGGAGGCCGATGCTGGCGCCGATCACACCGATCACCAGCCCGATCAGCAGCACGAAGAACGCGATCACCGTGGCGTCGCCGGTGGTGACGAAGAACTGGCTGAAGAAGCTGTTCGGGTCGTTGAAGGCCTGGTCGAAACCCCAGTGCTTGAGCGACGCCACCGCGATGATCGCGAGCCCGGCCCCGACCAGTCCCTGGACCATCCCCTCGGCGATGAAGGGGACGCGCACGAACCAGCTCGACGCGCCGACGAGCTTCATGACCTCGATCTCACGCCGGCGGGCGAACGTGGCCAGGCGGATGGTGTTCACGATCAGGAACATCGACGACGCCGAGCAGGATCGACCGAGAGCGCGACGAAGATCCACCGCACCGTGTTGGTGACGTCGATGAGGCCCTTGAGGGCCTCACCCGGGGTGCCGACCTCCTCGACGCCCTGTTTGGTCTTGAACTCGTTCTTCACCGTGTCGGTGAGCTCGGCCTTCTTGGGCACGACCCGGAACGACTCGGGGAGGTCCTTGGCCCGGATGCTGCTGACCAGATCCGGGTTCCGGCGGAAGATGCGCTTGAACTCCTCGAACGCGTCGTCCTTGGTGAGGTGCCGGCTGGACTTGACGTTCGGATCGTCGTCGAGCGCCTTCTGCACGTCGTCGATCTGCTGCTGGGTCGCGTTCACGGTCATGAAGACCTCGAGCGTGACGCCGCCCTTGATGACCTCGGTGCCGTGGTCGACCCACTTCGACAGCATCAGGATGCCGCCGAACAACGAGAGCGACACCGCGACGGTGGCGATGCCGGCGATCGTCATCAGCACGTTGCGGCGCAGCGAGACCAGGGTCTCGCGCGAGAAGTACGAGATGCGCGTCCACATGTTGCGGTGTCAGCTCCCGACGCCGTACACGCCGCGTGCCTGGTCGCGGACGAGCGTGCCCCGGTCGAGCTCGATCACGCGCCGGCGCATGGCGTCGACGATGCGCTGGTCGTGGGTGGCCATGACGATGGTGGTGCCCGTGCGGTTGATGCGATCGAGGATCCGCATGATCCCGACCGTCGTCGCGGGGTCGAGGTTCCCGGTCGGCTCGTCGGCGAGCACGATCAGCGGCCGGTTGACGAACGCCCGGGCGATCGAGACCCGCTGCTGCTCACCACCGGAGAGCTCGGAGGGGAACCGGCCGGCCTTCTTGGCCAGGCCCGACGAGGTCGAGCACCTGCGGCACCTGCGTGCGCACGACGTGGCGGGGGCGGCCGATCACTTCCATGGCGAAAGCGACGTTCTCGTAGACGGTCTTGTTGGGGAGCAGCTTGAAGTCCTGGAACACGCAGCCGATGTTGCGGCGCAGCTGCGGCACCTTCCAGTGGCTCAGCTGCGAGATGTCGCGACCGGCGACGACGATCCGCCCGGTCGTGGCCTGCTCCTCCCGAAGGAGGAGGCGGAGGAAGGTCGACTTGCCGGATCCGGAGGGGCCCACCAGGAAGATGAATTCGCCCTTTTGGACCTCGGCCGACACTTCGCGGAGCGCCGTCGACATCGCCCTTGTAGACCTTGGAGACGTTCTCGAAGCGAATCATTTCAGGGTCGCGAGGGTAGCAGGGGCCATTTGCGGATCTGGTGTCTCGCGGCGTGCGTGTGCGGGCGGCCTACGCCTGCTGACGGCGCCACTGCAGGTACGACTCGATGAACCCGTCGAGCTCTCCGTCGAGGACCGCCTGCACGTTGCCGGTCTCGTAGCGGGTCCGTTCGTCCTTCACCAATTGGTACGGATGCAACGTGTAGGTGCGGATCTGGTTGCCGAACGCGACGTCGCGCTTCTCCCCCGCGAGCGCCTCGAGCTCGGCGTCGCGTTCCTGGCGCTGCCGCTCCGCGAGGCGTGCCGCGAGGATCTGCATCGCGCGCGCCTTGTTCTGCGTCTGCGACCGTTCGTTCTGGCACGACACCACGATGCCGGTCGGCACGTGCGTGATGCGGACCGCGGAGTCGGTCACGTTCACGTGCTGACCACCTGCGCCCGACGAGCGGTAGGTGTCGATGCGCAGGTCGGTCGGGTCGATCTCCGGCTGCCTCGGTCTCGTCGAGCGCGGGCACCGCGTCGAGCGACGCGAACGCGGTCTGGCGGCGCGCGTTGGCGTCGAAGGGCGAGATGCGGATGAGGCGGTGCACCCCGCGCTCGCTCGCGAGCAGGCCGAACGCGTACCGGCCCTTGATCGTGAACGTCGCGGAGCTGAGCCCGGCTTCGGTGCCCGGCGACACCTCGTCGATCTCGGTGGCGAAACCGCGCCGTTCCGCCCAGCGCAGGTACATGCGCAACAGCATGTTGGTCCAGTCCTGCGCGTCGGTGCCGCCCGCGCCGGAGTTGACCGTGCAGATCGCGTCGCGGTCGTCGTGCTCACCGGTGAACAGCGCGCGCAGCTCCAACGTGTCGAGCTGACGGCCGAGCGCTTCGAGCCCGGCGCCGATCTCGCCCTCGACCGACTCGTCGCCCTCCTCGCGGGCAAGCTCGGCGAGCGTCTCGAGATCCGAAACCGTGCCGTCGAGCTGATCGACGAGGGTGACGTCCTCCTGGAGCTGCGAGAGCTCGGTGTTGACCTTGCGGGCGCGATCCTGGTCGTCCCAGAGGTCGGGCTTGCTGACCTCGATCTCGAGCTCCTCGATCCGGGCCCGCGCCTCGTCGACCTTCAGGTAGGCGCGCGCGCCCTCGACGCGGCGGCGCAATTCGGACAGGTCGTCGGAGAAGTCACGCATGGGGAGGTCGGCCGTTCAGCGGCCGTGGCAGAGCTTGTACTTCTTGCCGCTCCCACAGAAGCACGGTTCGTTGCGGCCGGGCGTCTTCTCGACCTTCACCGGCATCGACGACTCCGGCTCGGGGCGTGCCGGTTCGGACGAGCCGGTCGGGCGCGCCGCCGAAGTCGCCGGTGAGCTCGTCGGCCGGCATCGACGCCGCGGTCGCGCGCATCGCTCCCGAACCCTGGACCGGGTCCTCGGCCGCGCTGTACCGCATCTTCTGCGTCTCGGGCGCGCGCGGCGACTCTTCCACCGCGGCGACCTGGAGGTGCGACACGTACGCGACGAACTGGTCCTGGATCTGGCCCATCATGGCCTCGAACATGTCGAAGCCCTCACGCTGCCACTCGGCCAGCGGATCCTTCTGACCCATGGCGCGGAGGTTGATGCCCTCGCGCAGGTAGTCCATCTCGTAGAGGTGCTCGCGCCAGTGCTGGTCGATCATCGACAGCATCACGCGGCGCTCGATCTCGCGGAGGTTGTCGGAGCCGATCGTCGCTTCCTTGGTCTCGTAGAGCTCGATGGCGTCGTCGGTGAAGAGCTCGACGAGCATGTCGCGGTGCGTGCAGTCGTCGAGCTGCTCACGTTCGATGCGCGTCGGGTAGATGGCGGTCATCTGGAGGTGCAGCTCGTCGAGATCCCAGTCTTCGGGGAACTCGTCGGCGCAGTTGGCGAGCACGGTGTGCTCGATCGCCGAGGTGATCGCGTCGTACGCCTCGTCGCGGAGATCGCCGCCGTCGAGGATCTGCTGACGGCGGCGGTAGATGACCTTCCGCTGCTCGTTCATCACCTCGTCGTACTTGAGGACGTCCTTGCGGATCTCGAAGTTGCGGTCTTCCACCGTGCGCTGCGCGCGCTCGATGGCCTTGGTGACCATCTTCGCCTCGAGCGGCATGTCGTCGGGGAAGGCCTTGCCCATCACCCAGTTCATGGCGCCGGTGGCGAACAGTCGCATGAGCTCGTCTTCGAGCGAGAGGTAGAAGCGGGTCTCGCCCGGGTCGCCCTGGCGACCGGAACGACCCCGCAGCTGGTTGTCGATCCGGCGGCTCTCGTGGCGCTCGGTCCCGAGCACGTAGAGGCCGCCGAGCTCCCGCACCTGGGCACCGTGCTCCGCGCACTCGACCTTGAATTGCTCGACCAGCTCGGCGTACTTCTCGGGCGACTCGTCGACCGTGGTGCCGCTGGCCAGGAGCTCCTGCTGGGCGAGCCCCTCGGGGTTGCCGCCGAGGAGGATGTCGACGCCGCGACCGGCCATGTTGGTGGCGACGGTCACCGCGCCGAGGCGCCCCGCCTGGGTGACGACGTGCGCCTCCCGCTCGTGCTGCTTGGCGTTGAGCACCTGGTGGGTGATGCCCCGCTTCTCGAGCAGCCGCGACACCTGCTCCGACTTCTCGACCGAGATCGTGCCGACCAGCACCGGCTGGCCCTGGCGGGCCCGCTCGGCGATGTCGTCGGCTGCGGCCTCGAACTTGGCCGCCTCGGTCTTGTAGATGAGGTCGGGCTCGTCGAGGCGCACCATCGACCGGTTGGTGGGGATCGACACCACCTCGAGGCCGTAGGTGTGGGCGAACTCCCCCGCCTCGGTGGCGGCGGTGCCGGTCATGCCACTGAGCTTGTCGTACATGCGGAAGTAGTTCTGGAGGGTGATCGTCGCGAGGGTCTGGTTCTCCTCCTTGATCTTCACCCGTTCCTTCGCCTCCACGGCCTGGTGGAGACCCTCGGACCAGCGCCGACCTTCGAGGATGCGCCCGGTGAACTCGTCGACGATCTTCACCTCGCCGCCCTGCACGACGTAGTCGACGTCCTTCTTGAACAGCTCCTTGGCGCGCAGCGCGGCCTGCAGCTGGTGGACGAAGTTCTGGTTGATGTTCTCGTAGAGGTTGTCGACGCCGAGGGCCTTCTCGACCGCGGTGACCCCGATCTCGCTGGGGACGACCGTGCGCTTCGCCTCGTCGACCTCGTAGTCGTGATCGCGCTTGAGGTTCTTCACGATGGCGGAGAACTGGACGTAGAGCTCCTGCGCGTCGTCGGCCCGGCCCGAGATGATCAACGGCGTGCGGGCCTCGTCGATGAGGATCGAGTCGACCTCGTCGACGATGGCGAACGCGTGGCTGCGCTGCACCTGGTCGTCGCGCGCCACCGCCATGTTGTCGCGGAGGTAGTCGAACCCGAACTCGTTGTTGGTGCCGTAGGTGATGCCGGCGGCGTAGGCCCGGCGCTTGGCCTCGAAGTCGTCGACCGACGGGATGACGACGCCGACCTCGAGCCCGAGGAAGCGGTAGAGCTGCCCCATCCACTCGGCGTCGCGGTTGGCCAGGTAGTCGTTCACGGTGACCAGGTGGACGCCGCCACCGGTCAGCGCGTTGAGGTACGCGGGCAACGTGGCGACGAGGGTCTTGCCCTCACCGGTCTTCATCTCCGCGACCCAGCCGAAGTGCAGGGCAGCGCCGCCCATGATCTGCACGTCGAAGTGACGCTGGCCGAGCGTGCGCGTGCCGGCCTCCCGGACCGCGGCGAACACCTCGGGCATGATGTCGTCGAGGTGCTCCTGCATCTTGTCGTCGTCGCCGGCGTGGTCGAGCTCCTCGCGCCAACGGGCCGTGAGGGCGCGCAGGTCGTCGTCGGAGCGGGCCTGCATCTCGGCCTCGAACGTGCCGACGACCGGCGCGATCGTTTCCAGCGACTTGAGCTTGCGACCTTCGCCGGCGTGCAGGATCTTGTTGAAGAGTCCCATGGAAGGACCCAGTCTACCGGGGCTCTGGGCCGATCCGACCCCGCGTACGCGCCGTTTCCACAGGGTGCGCGGCCTACGATCCCCGCCGATGGTGGAGCCGGTGCCGGCACGATCGACGCGTGCTCGCGCCGCGACCGCCGGCAGTGCGCTCGCGGTGATCGTCGGGATCGGCGCGTTCGCGTGGTTCCGCATCTGGCAGGCCCGCGCCGGGGATCCGCTGATCTGGCAGGACTCCCTGCAGTACCGGTCGCTCGGGAACCATCCACTGTTCGGTCACTGGGTGTGGGCGGGCGCCCGGCCGCCGCTCACGCCGCTGTTCTGGAAGGTGGCGGGCAACTCGTCGACGTTCGTGTTCCTCCAGACCCTGGTGTCGGTCGCGGCGTGGAGCGCACTGGCGGTCGTCGTGGCGCGCCTCGTGCGGCGCGCGGGCTCCAGTTGCTCGCGGGCGGCGTCGTGCTCGGGTTCGCCGCCACCCGTCCGATCACGCAGTGGGACCGCTCGGTCCTGTCCGAGAGCCTGTCGCTCAGCGCACTGGCACTGGTGTTCACCGTCGTCATCCTGTGGGCGGTACGCCCGACGATCCCGCGCAGCGTCGCGGTGATCGTGGCCGCGCTCCTGTTCGCCGCGACCCGCGACACGCAGATCTGGGTGGTCGCGCTGGTCGCGGTGGCGTTCGGCGCGTACGCGTTGTGGCGGGGGCTCCGCGTCGACGTGGCGAGCGCGCGGCCGGCGCTGATCGTCGCCACGGGCCTGGTGATGGTCGTCGTGTGCACCGCGACGAGCTCCATGGTCTCCCACCGTGACGTCCGGAACGTGCAGAACGCGCTCGCCGTGCGGGTGTTCCCGTACTCGAACCGCATCGGCTGGTTCGCCGACCACGGCATGCCCCAGGCGGCGCGGCTCACGGCGCTGGCGCGCGCGACGCCCGCCGTCGACGGGCACGCGCCGGTCGTGGCGATCGACCTCGGCGATCCCGCGTTCCAACCGCTCGCGCACTGGCTGCGTACCGATGCCACGCGCACCTACGTGGAGTGGCTGGCCCTGCACCCGGGCACGGTGCTGAAGGACCCACTCCTACGACCCGAACGCACCTACAACAACGCCGACGGTCACCTCTCGTTCTACGCCGCGGTCGATCGGAGCGACGCACCGCTGCTCACCACGCTGCTCTACCCGGCTTGGCCGTGGGTGCTCGCGGCGGCGGTGCTCGCGATCGTCGGCGGCTGGCGGCTCGGGCAGACGCGCCGACCGGTCTGGGCGGCCGTCGCGCTGCTCGGCGCGCTCGGGCTCGCGCACATGCTCATCGCGTGGCACGGCGACGGCATGGAGGTCACCCGCCACGCCAGCGTCGGCAACGTTCAGGTGCGCCTGGGCGTGGTGATCCTGCTGCTGATGCTCCTCGACGGACGGCGCGACGAGAGGCGACCGGCGCTCCCCGTCGATCAGCCGGAGGCCTCGATCAACCCGAAGTGACCGTCGTGGCGGCGGTAGAGCACCGCGGCGTTGCCGGTCTCGGTGTTCGTGAACAGGAAGAACGCGTGACCGAGGAGGTCCATCTGCAGCGCGGCTTCCTCGGGATCCATCGGCTTGGCCGTGAACCGCTTGGTCTTGACGATGCGGGCGCCGGCGTCGTCGGCGTCGTCGTCGGTGTCGAGCTCGCCGTCGGCCACACCCAGCGCTCCGCCGTTCCCGTTCCCATTGGTGCGACGGCGCGGGTGCACGCGGGTGACCCGCTTGTCCTTGATGCGGGCGACCTGATGACCGACCTTGTCGACCGCGAGGTCGAGCGCGGCCTCGGCCTCGGGCGCCGAGGCGTGCGCCTTCACGAAGTGGCGCTTGAGGTGGACCGTGATCTCACAGAGCTGCGACTCCGCGACGCGACGGTGCTGCTGCTCGGCGAAGTCGACCTCGACCCGCCCGGCGTCGTGCGTGAACTTGGCGATGCGGGCCACCTTCTCCCGCGCCACCGCGTCGAGATGGGGCGACACCGGACGGTTCTTGCCCCGCACCACGATGTCCATCGTGACCTCCTTGGCGTGCACTCGAGCGCTCGAGGACGCACCGCAAGTGTACGGGTCACGACGGCGGCGGTGTCCGGGCCGCGGTCAGCGCGAGCACGACCCGCGCGTCTGCCACGCGCAGTGCGGTCGCCGCGGACGTGAGGGTCGCGCCCGTCGTCGCGATGTCGTCGACCACCAGCACGCCACCGGGCGCGCGACGACGCACCACGAAGCGCGGGCCGCGCCGGCGCGCGTCGGCGGGCAGGCCGGTCTGGGGCGGGCCCGGGAGCCGGTCGAGGAGGCCGACGACCCGCAGGCCCAGCCGGCGCGCCACCGCCCGGGCCAGGAGCTCGGCGGGATCGAAGCCCCGGCGCCGGCGGCGGTCCCGGCTCGTGGGCGCCCAGGTGACGAGCTCCGGCGACCCGAGGGCGAGGGCAGGTGACCGCTCGCCGGACAGCACGTCGGACAGCACGTCGGACATGGCGTCGGCGAGCCACGGCACCACCGCCCGGACGTTGCGGTACTTGACCCGGGCCACCAGCTCCCGGGCGACGCCCTCGTAGGCGAACGGCGCCCACCAGCCATCGAGCCCGGGCGGCGGCGACGCCGGGACGGGTGCGTGGAGCCGGGCCGCGCACCCGGGGCACACGGGCGCGCCGGGCCCACCACAGCCCGGGCAGACCAACGGGAACAGGGCACGCAGCATGCGATGACGGTACGACGGCCCTGTGACGTTCTTAACCGTCCGTTGGATCAAGCATCTCGCGATCCCCGCCGATGCCTGATGTGACCGACGGCACGTGCGGGGGCCGGGCGAACACCAACCGAGAGGGAGACCCCCATGAGTGTCCTGATGAGCTGGGCGCGATCCACCCTCGCCAACGTGGAGCACGCCCTCGGTCACACCGATGGCTGGTTCGACCGCATCCTGGTGGGTGTGCTCGTGCTGCTGGCCGTCGCCGTCGTGTTCCTCTTCCTCCAGTAGGCGCAACCCCATTCGCGAGGTTGGGCTCAGTAGCGGTAGTGCTCGGGCTTGTACGGGCCCGAGACCGGGATGCCGAGGTAGGCGGCCTGGTCCTCGCTGAGCGTGGTGAGCTTCACGCCGAGCTTCTCGAGGTGGAGGCGGGCGACCTCCTCGTCGAGGTGCTTGGGCAGCGTGTACACCTTGCGCTCGTAGAAGTCGCGGTGGGTGAACAGCTCCAGCTGCGCCATCACCTGGTTGGTGAAGCTGTTCGACATCACGAAGCTCGGGTGACCGGTCGCGCACCCGAGGTTCAGGAGGCGGCCCTCGGCCAGCACGATGATCGAGTGGCCGTCGGGGAACTTCCACTCGTCGACCTGCGGCTTGATGTTGATCCGTTGCACACCCTTCACCTTGGTGAGGCCGGCCATGTCGATCTCGGTGTCGAAGTGCCCGATGTTGCCCACGATCGCGTTGTGCTTCATCCGCGCCATGTGGTCGACGGTGATCACGTTCATGTTGCCGGTCGTGGTGACGAAGAGGTCGGCACTGTCGACGATGTCTTCGAGCGTGGTGACCTCGTAGCCCTCCATCGCCGCCTGCAGCGCGCAGATCGGGTCGATCTCGGTGACGACGACACGGGCGCCCTGGCCGCGCAGCGACTGTGCGCAGCCCTTGCCGACGTCGCCATATCCGCAGACCACGGTGACCTTGCCCGCGAGCATGACGTCGGTAGCGCGGCAGATGCCGTCGACCAGCGAGTGCCGGCAGCCGTAGAGGTTGTCGAACTTGCTCTTGGTGACGGAGTCGTTGACGTTGATGGCCGGGAACAGCAGCGAACCGCTCTCCATCATCTGGTAGAGGCGGTGCACCCCGGTGGTGGTCTCCTCGGTCACGCCGAGCAGGCCCTCTGCCATGCGGTGCCAGCGACGGTTGTCGTCGGCGAGCACGTCGCGCAGGAGGCCGAGCACGACCGCGAACTCCTCGTTGTCGGCGGTCGACGGATCGGGCACCGCGCCGGCGCGCTCGAACTCGACCCCCTTGTGCACGAGCAGCGTCGCGTCACCACCGTCGTCGAGGATCATGTTCGGGCCCTCGTTGCCCGGCCACGACAGCGCGCGGTCGGTGCACCACCAGTACTCCTCGAGCGTCTCACCCTTCCAGGCGAACACCGGGACGCCGGCCGCGGCGATGGCGGCGGCGGCGTGGTCCTGGGTCGAGAAGATGTTGCACGACGCCCAGCGCACCTCGGCCCCGAGCGCGACGAGCGTCTCGATCAGCACCGCGGTCTGGATGGTCATGTGCAGCGAGCCGGTGATGCGCGCGCCGGCGAGCGGCTTGCTCTCGGAGTAGCGGTCCCGCAAAGCCATGAGCCCGGGCATCTCGTGCTCGGCGAGCTCGATCTCCTTGCGCCCGAACTCGGCAAGCGAGAGATCGGCGACCTTGAAGTCGGAGAACTCGGTCGCGGTCGACGGATCGACGGTGGTCGTCATGGAACAGACTCCTTCATCAGGGTGTACGCGTGATGTCAGAGTCGGCCCGGATCACCGGATGACAGCCTGAAGGCCCGACTGGATCCCCAGGCTAGCGCGGCGCCCACCGTGACAAGCTCTCCGGATGGATCTCGACCTCCGCACCGTGCGCGACGGGGAGATGCGCGACTTCCTCGGCGCGGTCTCGACCGGGTTCGGCATGACGACGCCCAACGAGGAGGATGAGTACCCCATCCACCTGCTCCCGGCCGAGCGCAGTCTGGCCGTGTACGACGACGACGTCGTGGTAGCGACCGCCGGCGCGTTCCCGTTCCGGATCATCGTGCCGGGCGGTGCACCGGTCGCGGTCGCGGGGGTGACGGTCGTGACCGTCCACCCGACGCACCGGCGGCGGGGCCTCCTCCGGCAGATGATGGACGAACAGCTCGACGACGTCGCCGCGCCGGGGAGAGCCCCTCGCCGCGCTCACCGCGTCGGAGGCGTCGATCTACGAACGCTTCGGCTACGGCACCGCGACGTTCACGACGCAGTGGGAGCTCGCGTCGGAGTACGCGTCCACGGGGCTGCCCACCCAGGCCGGCGGCGGGGTTCGCCTCGTCACGGGTGACGCGGCGATCGCGGCGGCACGCGCCGTCTACGACGTCGCCGCGGCGGCGCGCGTCGGCGAACTCGAGCGCCCGGCCGACTGGTGGCCGCCGGTCTTCACGCCGGGGAAGAAGGGCGCGCGCTTCTTCACCGCCGTCCATGACGGGGCCGACGGGCGCCCCGACGCGTTCGCGCGCTACGCCCTCGATCCCGCCTGGCCCGACGGTGTGCCCAGCTCGACGTTGCGGGTGATCGAGCTGCAGGCCGTCGACGCCGACGCCGAGGCCGCGATGTGGACCTACCTCTTCGGCATCGACCTCGTGGCGACGGTCGTCGCGGTCGACCGTCCGATCGACGACCCGCTGCGGTGGCGACTCGCCGACGCCCGCCGGTTGCGTGTGCGCCATCTGCGCGACCACCTGTGGATCCGGATCGTCGACGTCGCCGCCGCGCTCTCTGCGCGCACCTACGGCGCCGACGACGCCCTCGTCGTCGAGCTGGTCGACGGCTTCCGTCCCGAGCACAACGGAAGGTGGCTGGTCGACGGGGGGCCCACCGGCGCCACGTGTGCACGCACCGACCGCGACGCCGATCTGGCGCTGAGCGCGCCGGAGCTCGGTGCGATCTACCTCGGCGGGGTGCCCGTGTCGACGTTGGCGGCCGCCGGGCGCGTGCAGGAGCTGACGAGCGGCGCGATCGCGCGCGCCGACCGCTTCTTCACGACGCTCCCGTCGCCGTGGTGCTCAACCCACTTCTGATCACGCTCACCGCTGAAGTTGTGCGTTTTCGATCACATGCGTGCGAAAACGCGCAGGATTCGAGTGGCGGGGGCGGGCGGCGCGGCAGCTACCCGAGCGTGGCCTTGAGCTGGGCGATGGCGTCGATGGGGCCGGGGTCGACGTCGTTGTCGAGGGCGAGGTAGTAGCTCGTCCAGTCGCCGAGGTAGATGAGATCGAGGAGCTGCGCGAGGCGCCCCTCCCCCTCCGCGTCGACCGTCAGCACCTGGGAGAGCGCCTCCTCGATGAGCTCGCGCGTGGCGACCGCGCGCTGCTCGAGCCGCGGGTGCTCGAGCCCGTGGCGCAGCTGGACCAGCGAGAAGACCTGGCGGGTGACGTCACCGTGCTGACCCCAGCCGCACACCTCGTTGTGGTCGAGCTCCGGGTACTCGTTCCAGTACGCCGGAGCCTTGGCGTTCTCGTTCACCGACTGCTTCCACCGCAGCGCGGCGACACCGCCGAGCCCGCCGCTGCCGTAGATGACCGGGATCGTGCGCCCGAGCTTCCGCGCCAGCTCCCGCGCCGGGTTGCGGGACGCGTCGGCCGTCGGCCGGCACTGATCGCGGCGCTTGGCGAGCTGCTGTTCGCGCGCGCAGGAGACCCGCATGCGCTTCGGGCAGCATGCCCATGCGGAACAGCACCACGAACAGCGGCGCGACCAGTGCGCCGAGCGCGAGCCGCGGCATCACGACATCGCTCGGGCACGGTACGTGCAACGACCCGGACTCCTTCGCCAACGCAGCCAGCTCGCCGCCGCTCGAGATGGCGACGAGGCGCGCGCCGGCGGCGAGCGCGCCGCGGGCCATCTCCACCGTCTCTTCGGTGTCGCCCGAGTACGAGAGGGCGAATGCGAGCGTGCGCGGCCCGACGAACGCCGGCGTGCGGTAGTGCTTGAGCACCGTGACCGGCACCGGGAGCGTCGCGGTGCCGACGGCCTGCAGCACGTTCCCGGCGATGCCGGATCCGCCCATGCCCAACGTGACCACGTGGTCGTAGTCGGCCGCGTTCGGGAGGTCGGCCGCCGGGACCTTGCCCGCAGCCTCGTGCGCGGTGGCGAGCTGCTCCGGCATCGCGCACAGCGCGTCCCCGAACTGGAGCGAGTCGGTGGTCACGACCCGCGCCTACGCCGCGAAGGTCGGCTGGATGCCGTCGGTGTCGGCCTTGGCGGTGAGACGCTCCGCTTCGGCGTCGTCGACCGTCTCCGCTTCGTCGATCAGCATGATCGGGATGTCGTCGCGCACGGCGTAGCGGCGCTTCAGCCGGGGGTTGTAGAGCGACGACTCGTCTTCGAAGTAGAGCAGC
This sequence comes from uncultured Actinomycetes bacterium, assembly GCA_963725775.1. Taxonomy (GTDB): domain Bacteria; phylum Actinomycetota; class Acidimicrobiia; order IMCC26256; family DASPTH01; genus DASUAS01. Next base: position 1,243,660 of record CAVRZT010000001.1, on the reverse strand, counting down.
GGGCCCTTGTCTTCCGGGCACGCGAGGATCTCGAGCAGTTTCGGGTCCAACGCCATCGTGACTCCTGTGATCGGTGACTTACGTGCCGCGCACGCGCGCCAGCACCTCGGCCGCGCGAGCGTCGCACGCGGCGCGGTCGGGCGCCTCGAGGTTGAGGCGGAGCAGCGGCTCGGTGTTGCTCGGACGGAGGTTGAACCACCAGTCGCCGAAGTCGACGGTGAGCCCGTCGAGGCGGTCCTGCTCGGCGTCGGAGTACGCCGCCGCGACGTCCTCGATCACGCCCAGGGGATCATCGACCCGGGTGTTGATCTCACCCGACATGGCGTAGCGCTCGAACGGCACCCGCAGCTCCGAGAGCGGCCGGCCCGTCTTCGAGAGCTGCTCGAGCACGAGCATGGCGGCGATGATGCCGGAGTCGGCACGGAAGTTGTCGCGGAAGTAGTAGTGCGCGGAGTGCTCGCCGCCGAAGACGGCACCGGTCTCGGCCATCACCTGCTTGATGAACGAGTGCCCGACGCGCGTGCGGATCGGCGTGCCCCCGAGCTCGGTGACGATCTCGGGGACGGCCTTCGAGCAGATCAGGTTGTGCACCACCTTCTCGCCCGGGTTCCGCTCGAGGATGGAGGCCGCGAGCATCGCGGTGGTGGTGGATCCCGAGACCGGCTGCGCCTGGTCGTCGACCAGCACCACGCGGTCGGCGTCGCCGTCGAAGGCGAGACCGATCGCGGCGTCGTTGTCGAGCACCGCGCGCTGCAGGTCCTTGAGGTTCTCCACCGCGGTCGGATCGGCGGGGTGGTTCGGGAAGGTGCCGTCGAGCTCGCCGAACAGGAGCGTGAGGTCCATCGGGAGACCTGCGAACACCGCCGGCGCGATGAGCCCGCCGACGCCGTTGGCGGTGTCGGCGACGACGCGCAGCGGCGCGAGCACGTCGAGATCGACGAAGGAGTGGACGTGGGCGACGAACGCGGGCAGCAGGTCACGGTGCTCGGACCGCCCCGGATCTTCGGCGCGCTCGATGAGCCCACCGGCGACCATCGCCTTGATCTCGGCCAGGCCGGTGTCCTGCCCGATAGGGAGCGCGCCCGCCCGGCACAACTTCACGCCGTTGTACTGCGCGGGGTTGTGGCTGGCCGTGAACATCGCCGCGGGGGCGTCGAGGCTCCCCGCCGCGAAGTAGCAGAGGTCGGTGGATGCCAACCCGAGGTCGACGACGTCGGCGCCCGCCACCAGTGCGCCCTCGATGAACGCGGCCACCAGCGGTTCCGACGACGGCCGCGCGTCACGCCCGACGAGGACGCGGGCCGAGCCGGTGAAGGCCACGAAGGCGTTGCCGATGCGCCGGGCGATCGACTCGTCGAGCTCGTCGGGATAGATCCCGCGAACGTCGTAGGCCTTGAAGATGGAGTCGAGCGCAGGGTCGGGCACAGGAGCCTCGGGTCCTCACCGCGGCGAGCGGGACGGAAATCGTACCCTCCGCCGCCGCTCGCTCACACCGGAATCGACCTCGGCGTCGTCGGGCCGCCGGGCGGCCAGGCCCCACCACACGAGCCCGCCGAGCCCGAGCACCCCCACGATCGTGAGCACCCGCCCCGCCTGCTCGGCGTTCGAGGTGCCGAAGGTCAGCTTCACGTGCTTGCTGGTCGGCACGACCACCATGAAGTTCGGGGTGGCACGCCAGGGCCCGTCGGCGCCGTCGACCTCCCAGTTCGGGTAGTACGACGTCTTGACCATGACCGGGACCCCGGTCCGTGATACGTCGAACTCGACCGACGACTCGGTCGTGCGGATGTTCGACACGTCGACCTCGGGCAGCGGGCGCTTCGCCACCCCGCGCGCGTCGGCGGCGTCGGCCCGCTTCCATGACGCCGGACCACCGGCGGCGAGCGGGCGGTCGAGCGCGTTCGGATCGTTGAACCAGGGCACCGCGCTGCACTCCCACGGGCTGTACTCGGCCTCGGGCCCGGTGCCGGCGACGGGCTCCGGCTCGTCGTTGCACTGCCACGACGGTGCGGCGTGGAGGTCGTCGACGACGACCGGCTCGTAGGGGAGCGCTTGGACCGTCGGCGAGTCGGCGACGCGGTAGATCGTCCACCCCGACGGTGGTTTTCCGTCGAGATCGGGGACCGTCGCCACCGGGCGCAGCGCGGGGTTCTCCGCCGCCTTCGCCTTCGCCGAGTCGCTGAACGCGGCGTAGTAGCGCACCCCCATCACCTGGAGGTATTGCACCCCGAGGTCGAAGTCGGCGATCGACTTGTACGGCAGTCCGCGTACGGGGTTCGACGGCGCCTGCGCGAGCGTCGCGATCATCATGAAGTGGTACGGCGTCGTCGTCGACGCTTCGAAGTAGAGGCCCTCCATGGACTGGATGCGACCGTGGGTCCAGTACGGCAGGAGCATGAGCGCGAGCGGCGTGCCGTACGCGCCGATCGCGTCGCCGCCCTCCCACGCCATGCGACCGGGTGCGAGCGAGTTCGCGGTGTCGAGGAACGCGCGGTACTCGGGCCACGACTTCGCGGTGAAGTCCTCGGTGGTCCCGCTCTCGTAGCCCGTGTAGTTGTAGCGGGCCCAGTACGGGAGGAAGTCGCGCGACTGCTCCACGCGCACGAGCGAGACGGCCGTCGCCACGACCGCGAGCACGGCGATCGCGAGCACCCGGATCGAATGACGCGACATCCCGCTCGGCTGCGGGACCGCCACCGGCGGCGGGAGTTCGCCGTCACCGATCACCTCGGCGGCGGGCACCGGGCGCTCGCGGCCGCGCACCACCCACGTCACGCCGAGCGCGCCGAGGCGCACGAGCTCGGCGATGCCCAACGCCGCCAACAGGAACAGCATGAGGAACCAGAACGGCAGCAGGCGGAGGTTCCACGCCGGCGCCTTCCCCAGGAGGCTGCGCACCCCCTCCCAGTGGTAGAAGGCCAGACCGGTCGCGACCGTCAGCGCGCCCATGACGAGCGTCGAGCGCCGTCGGTACCAGATCCCCGCCCCGATCGCGACCGCCACCAATGGGTACAGGAACCAGTTCTCGGACAGGAACATCCAGTCGAGGTAGTTGCCGATCGGCTCGTACCGCATGTCGGTCGTGTTGCCGAGGTTCACTGCTAACGGCACCAGCCAGAACGCGGTGAGCAGCACGCCCACCGCGCCGATGGCGGCGAGCCGGGTGGCGTTGCGGAGTGGTCGGAAGACGAGCCAGATGACGACCGCGCCGACGACCGCGAACAAGGCGACGACCACGTGGCTCATCACGGTGAGCCCGAGCAACACCGCGGGCAGCCACATCGGTCCGCGTCGGTCGAGCGCGCGCGCCAGCGTGCCGAGGAAGAACAACGACAACGCCAACGCGATCATGAACGAGTACTCGCCCGCGAAGGTGCTCGCCAGCGTGCCGCCCATGATGTGGAAGTCGAACGTCATCGTCGCGTCGCCGCCGTCCTTGAAGTACATGAAGGCGGTGGCGGCGACCGCGAACAGTGGCGCGGCCGGGCGCGGGACGCGGATGCCACGCGCGAACACGTATGCGCCGGCCGGGAGCATCACGGGACCGAGCGCGGTGACGAGCTTGAACGCGATGTTGTACGGCAAAACGAGGTCGAGGACCGCGATGAGCACCGCGGGGAACGGGAAGTAGAACTGCCCGGCGGGAAAGCCCGCGTAGAAGTCGTTCGACCAGCCCGTCACCCGCCACGGCAGGAAGTGGTCGATCAGGAAGTCGGGGAACCAGACGTGCGCGCCGGTGTCACCGCCGGTGATCGTGGTGTTGCGCAGCACGAGGTCGGGCCCGAGCTGCACGAACACGTAGATGCAGCAGGTGGCGACGATCGCCAGCCCGACCCAGTACTCGAGCCGGTCGAACGGTTGCCGGCGACGGTCGGCGGACGGAGCTGCCGTCGTGCCGTCGTCGTCAGGAGACGCGGGCGCGTCGATCACCTCCGGCGCCTGCACCATCCGGCCAGCATGCCAGGCGGCGCGCGCCGCACACGCGCAGGGTCAGCGCGTGCGGGCGAGCTCCAGCACGTGCACGAGGGCCAGCGGGCCGTCGGTGGTCTCCCACGTCTGCGCCTCGCACCTGCCGCAACGCCGGAACGTCAGGTCGCGCTCGGCGACCCGCATCCGGATCTCGATCATCCCCGCCTTGGAACACCTTGCACAGTGCATCAGGAACCTCCCAGTCCTCAGCCCGCACGTGCATCGGCGCCTCGCCCGAAAAGCTTGAGCGCCCAGGCCAGTTGTGTGAAACCCGTCGCATTCGGTCAGCTGGCGAAGAGGAACACCACGCTGAGCGCGTTGAAGCCCATGTGCAGCAGGATCGAGCGCGAGAGGTTGCCGGTGTGCGCCGCCTGGTAGCCCGACACCACGCCGAGGAGGATGATCGCCGGTAGGGCGATCATCGTGCCGACCGACGGATCGCCCAACGCGTGGACCAGGCCGAACACCGCCGCGCTCACGAACACCGCCACCTCGGGGGAGACCTTGCGCAGCAACGACCGCAGGAGTGTGCCCCGGAACAGGAGCTCCTCGGTGAGCGGCGCCAGCAGCACGATGGCCAGCGCGAGGACGGGGATCTGCCAGCCCGACGCCCGGTCGGCCGTCTTCACGACGTCCTGCTTGGCCGTGTGCCCGTACAGGCTCTCGAGGAGGCCGATCGGGATCAGGGCGACGAGCTGGAGGCCGATGCCGAGGAAGAAGTAGGGCAGATCGGCGATCCACGCCGACGAGGGTCGGCGGATCTCCAACCCGAAGTCGCTCCGGAGCGATCCGAGGCCCTTGCGGCGGGCCACGAACGCCAGCCAGGCGATGACGGCGAAGTTCTGCGAGCAGATCAGCACCACGAGCGTGGTCGGATCGCTCGGATGGTCGGGGTCGACGACGAACGCCGCCGCGATCAGCGACACGAGCAGGCCGACGCCGAACGCGGCGATGGCGTCGCCGATGCCCCAGCGGATCCGCACCCGATCGCCGGTCCCGGGCGGGGGCGGGGGTGGCGGAGGCGGCGGGGGCGGGGGTGGCGGAGGCGGCGGGAGAGCGCTGCTCACAGCGGCGTCACCCTAGTTGACCTGTTCAAAGGTCGATTCCGTTGCGGTGTCCCGGCCTCCGGCCACGCCTCCACTTCATCTCCGGTGTGCGGAATCGGTTGCACACCGGGGGCGTTGCAGACCCCGAGTCCGCGGTCGCGTCCGCGGACGGTCTTCCCGCTCCGACGGATGCGCCGTGGGGCCGTAGCATGGAGCGACCACGACGAGGAGCCGGCCGAGGATGAGCCGCCGCCAGACCGATCTCGAGCCCGGGGTCGAACCCGACACCGGCGAACCGGATTCGTTCGGCGCGCCCAACGGCCGTCCACCCACGCCGCCGCCCGCGTGGCGCCCCGGCACCCGTCCGCCGACCGGCCCCACCGACGACGGTCCCCCCGGTGAACGGCCGCCGACCGAGCGCCGTCCCCCCACCGGTGGCGGCAGCTCGCCGTCGCTGCGTTGGGTGCCGTGGATCGTGCTCGCCCTCATCGCCGCCGCGTTCCTCGTCAGCAGCCTCGCGGGCGGCAGCTCGTCGAAGACCGACCTCACCTACTCGCAGTTCGTCAACCAGGTCGAGGACGACAACGTCAAGAGCGTCGACTTCAACAAGTCGACCGGTGCGATCAGCGGCGACCTCGCGACGCCGGTCAAGGGCAACACCGAGTTCTCCAGCTCGGGACCCAAGGACAACCTCCCCGACACGCTGCTCGCGACGATCAACAAGAAGAACATCGACCTCAACTACGTCGACGAGGGCAGCAACATCCTCGGCGACATCCTGTTGTGGGTGCTGCCGCTCATCCTGATCATCGGACTGTTCGTCTGGATGAGCCGGCGCGCGCAGGGTCAGATGGGCGCGGTCATGAACATCGGCAAGAGCCGGGCGAAGGTCTACAACACCGAGAAGCCCAAGACGACGTTCGCCGACGTCGCCGGTTACGGACCGGTGAAGCAGGAGATCTCCGAGGTCGTCGACTTCCTCAAGAACCCCGGCAAGTTCAAGGAGATCGGCGCCCGCATCCCGAAGGGCGTGCTGCTCGTCGGCCCGCCCGGCACCGGCAAGACCCTCATCGCCCGCGCCGTCGCCGGTGAGGCCGGCGTGCCGTTCGTGTCGGTGACCGGTTCCGACTTCATGGAGATGTTCGTCGGCGTGGGCGCGGCCCGGGTGCGCGACCTCTTCCAGACCGCCCGCAAGCAGGCGCCCGCGATCATCTTCGTCGACGAGATCGACTCCATCGGCCGCAAGCGCGGCGCCGGCCTCGGCGGTGGGCACGACGAACGCGAGCAGACGCTCAACCAGATGCTGGCCGAGATGGACGGCTTCGAGGCCACCGAGGGCATCGTCATGATGGCCGCCACCAACCGGCCCGACGTGCTCGACCCCGCGCTGCTGCGGCCGGGTCGCTTCGACCGCCAGATCATGGTGCCGCTGCCGACGCAGGGAGAACGCCACGACATCCTGCTCGTGCACTTCAAGGACAAGAAGATGTCCCCCGATGTCGACGTCGACGTCGTGGCGCGCGGCACGCCGGGCATGGCCGGCGCCGACCTCGCCAACCTCGTGAACGAGGCCGCGCTGTTCGCGGTGCGGCGCGGCGACAACGAGATCCACGCCAACGACTTCGACGACGCCCGCGACCGCGTGCTGATGGGTCTGCGACGACCGTCGATCGTGATGAACGACCTCGAGAAGGAGCACACCGCCTACCACGAGGCCGGGCACGCGGTGGCGGCGTACGTGTTCGAGCACGCCGACCCCGTGCACAAGGTCACCATCCTCCCCACCGGCATGGCGTTGGGGATGACGCAGCAGATGCCGGTCGAGGAGCGCTACTCGCACGACAAGGAGTACCTGCGCGATTCGCTGGGCGTGTTCATGGGTGGACGCGTCGCCGAGGAGATCATGTTCGGCACCAAGTCGACCGGCGCGCAGAACGACCTCGTGCGCGCCACCGAGATCGCCCGCCGCATGGTGCGGGAGTGGGGCATGAGCGATCGCATCGGCCCGATGGCGTGGGGTTCCGAAGGCGCTGTCTTCCTCGGCGAAGACCTCGTGCACACGCGTGACTACTCCGACGAGACCGCCCGCGTGATCGACGAAGAGGTCGAGCGCATCCTGCGCGACGAGGAGAACCGCACCCGCAGCACGCTCACCGAGCACCGCGCCGGTCTGATCGCGGTGGCGGAGGCCCTGCTCGAGCGGGAGACCGTCGACGGACTCGAGGTCGCGTCGCTGGTCGACTCGGCGATGGGCCACAAGAGCGGCGGCCCCCGCCGCGCACTGCGGGCCGACGGCACCGAGGAGATCGTCGAGACCACCGGCGACGGCGATTCCCTCTCCGATTTCGTCGAGTAGCTACATCGCCCAGAGCGCTACATCGCCCCGAGGTCGGGTTCGGGCGTGCTCCCGGGATCGCGCAGCTCGGCCACCGCGGCCCAGAGGTCGGTGGCGGTGAACGCACCGACGAACGCTCGTTGCACGACGCCGTCGGAGTCGGCGATCACCGTGGTGGGGATCGCGGCGAGGTCGTACCGGCGATGCAGATCGCCGCGTGACTCGGCGTCGATCTCGCAGGCGGCGACGTCGACCGATTCGAGCGGCGCGACCTTCTCCCCCAGCCCCTGACACGAGTCACACGCCGCCGACGAGAACAGCGCGACCAGCCACGACGCGTCGGGCCGCGGAAAGTCGGCCCGGTCGAGCTGCTTGGGGACGGGGTACACGTCGCGCGGCGGCGGGTCGGGTGGCCGCCGGCGCAGGAACCAGGCGAGGCCACCCACCGCGAGCAGGATCAGCGCCGCGATCACGAGCCGGGCCGTCATCGCCCCATCACCCCGCGTACGACGGATCGGGGATCGCGGTGCTGATCGACGCGCCGGCGTCGCCGAGCAGCGTGAGCCCGACCACGACCGAGCGCGGGGCCGTCACGACCAGCGCGCCGGAGTCGTCGAGGACGACCTCGAACACTTCGGCCTTCCCGGGCGCGACCCCGAGGCTCGAATCGCCGCGGAGCGCGACCGAGACGCGGTCGGGCCCGGGGTTGTACACCGTCAGGAACGCGTCGACGTCGAGGTCGGCGTCGGGTTGGGGCACGACCCAGCGGCGGGCCGCGACCGACGTGCCCTGCGTGCTCGCCAGCCCCGGCGTCTCGGACGACGGCGACCACGACGCCAGGAGCTCGGCGACAAAGGGCACGCGCCGACCGTCGGTGTCGACCGCGGTCGCGACGACCGCGTAGCCGGTACCGATCGGGACGCGGGTGGTCACGTCGGTGGTGACGACCCCGCGCGACGGCACCCGGATCGTCTCCGGCTCCAGGGTCTGGCCACCCACCATCACCACCCGCACCTCGACCCGCGCGTCGACCTCGGAGAAGTTGGCGAGCGCCAACGTCCCGATCCCGCCGTTGGTGGTCGTGCCCGCGGGCATCGTCCACGTGGTCGCGGGCGCTTCGGACCCGAGCGAGACCGCGAGGCCCTGGTGGGTCGGGCCGCTGTCGGGCACCGTGCCGTCGAAGACCTGCGAGCGCTCGGCGACGACCCGCCCGAGACGCGCGCTCACGTGCGTGGCGACCCGCTGCTGGCGCAGGACGCTGTCCTGCACCGGGATCGTGATGCGCGATCGGCGTGGGACGACGACGGCCTGGAGCCCGTCGGGTTCCTGCACCCCGGTGTCGGTGAGGAACGTGATGTCGACGATGGCGTCGTCACCGAAGGGATTGAACAGCGCGAGGTTCTGTGCCGTCCCGTCGACGGTGGTGCCCGACGCGAAGTACCAGTCGGTGGCGGTGGTGCGAGTGCACGGCGCGACCGCGAGGTCGTCGCCGTCGGTGAGCTCGTGCGACACCACCACCCGACCGCCCGCCGCTTCGACGACGACGCCGGGTTCGGGCGTCTCCAGGATGTCGGCGACCCGGACCCGGGTCTCCTCGCCCGGCGCGAGCCGGAGCTGCTCCGACTTCGGCGCCGCGTCACCGCCGGGCATCACCGTGATCGTGACGTCGACGCCGTTGCGGTCGAGGTTGGCGACGATCACCGTCTCGTCGGCGCGACCGTCGGGCTGCGACGTGCCTTCGGCGCAGTACCAGGCGCTCGACACCGCGTCGGGCGGTGGGACGCTGACCCCGGCGCGCGCCGCGGCCACCAGCGCGGTCGGGTTCGAGGTCGACGACGAGCTCGCGCCCTGCTGCACGACGACCGCCGCCACCACCGCCGCGATCACCACGAGAAGGATCGGAGCCCGCCGGACCTTGCGGGTGCGGCGAGCCGGCTCCGGGGTCGGGTTCACCTCGGGGTCGGTCACACCCGCTCCCACCAGAACGCGTCCTCGTCGAGGACGTCGGTCAACGGGTCGTAGCGCTCGGCACGTTCGCGACGTTGACGCGTCGCCGCGCGCTCGCGCGGGATCGCGCCGCACGCGTGTGCGTCGCCACCGCCACACGACGAGGAGCCAGAGCACGAACGCGCCGGCGAGCATCGCCCAGCGTTCCCACTGCGCGCCGTAGCTGATCGAGACCGTCCCGCGGCGGTCGAGCGCGAACCCGTTGGACCAGCCGAAGGCCTCGCGGTGGCGCAGCGCGGTTCCTCCACTCGACGCGTTCCACTCCGAGTCGTACGCCTCGCCCCACAACACCGTGCCCCGGGGAACGGGCTGCGCACCGAGCGCGGTCGCGTCCGAGAGGTCGGTGCGCAGGGCGGCGACGTTCGGACGCCGAGAGTTCGTCGGCACGCCACCCGCGTCCTCGCCCAGAGCGGCGGCGATCGGTGCATACGCCAGGTTCTCGTAGAGCACGATGCCGGCGCTCGACCGCAACTGCGCCAGGTCGAGCTGCTGGGCCATCGCCGCCCGCACCGCGTGCGGGCACGGGGGCTGTCGCCCCACCGTCGCTCCCCTGCGTGCTCGGCACCACCACGTAGCGGACGCCCATCGGCGCGAGCATGCGACCGAGACGGTTGGTGAGCCCGGCGGTGGCGAGACCCACCGCCCGGTCGACGACGTGGTCGGCGGTGTGCTCGGGGGCCCGCCACTGCTCGGTCACGTCGCCGGGGCCGTTGCGGGTGAGCGTGTAGCCGGTGCCGTCGCGCAGCACCACCGGATCGAGCGGGAGCACGGTCGGAGCGCCGACCCACAGCATCCGGAACTCGCCCTTGGCGGTGAGCGCCTCCGTGAACGAGAGCGTGCTGGTCCAGTCGGACGACGGCGCGTGCCAGCGACCGTTGACGACGTCACCGGTGAACAGCAGCGCGGGGAGCAGGATGGCGAACGCGCCCACGATGATCGCGGGCTGGCGCCACCCGAACTTGAAGGAGTGGATGCCGTCGACGAACACCGACACCGCGATCCCGACGCACAGCGCGAGCCCGAGTGCAGCGAGGGTGAGCCCGGCTTCGGGCGCGAGCACTGACGTGTCGGGAGAAGAGCGCGCGGGGACCCAGACCACGGCCCAGCCGACGAGCGCGAGCATCCAGCCGCGGGCGGTCCAGGCCAGCCGGTCGCCGGTGGCGACGAACAACGGCACCGCGGCCGCGACGACCAGGCCCCACATCGCCCAGCCCGCGGCCGACGGCCCGGTGTCGAAGCGCAGGATCTGCGACAGGTCGAGGTCGGGGCGGAACGCGAACCCGAGCGCGGCCTTGTCGACGCCCGTGTTCGCGTACGCGACCGGCCACGGGAGCAGGAGCACGAGGCCGCCCAGCGCGGCGACCACCGTGAGCCCGAACCCGCGCAGGGCCATCCGCGCCGATCCCGCGATCGGGATCGCCACCACCAGCGCGGCGGCCGCGATCACGAAGAGCCCGAGCCCGACCGGGTACCACGCGCCGAGCAGCGCGGCGAGCACCGCGAGCCGCAGCACCCGACCCCGCCGGGCGTCGTCGCGTGCGCCGAGCCGGACGATGCGGAGCATCAGGAACGGCAGCACCGCGAAGAGCACCAGCGGCCCGAGACGGCCCTGCGCGATCGCGTTGCGGGCGACGGGATTGATGCCGTACGCGAGGCCGGCGGCGAGCGCGGGACCGTGGAGCCCGATCACGTGCCGGGCGAGCCGGTACACGCCGAACGCGCCGAACGGGAGTGCGAGCACCACGGTGAGGGTCTGAGCCAGCCCGACCGCGCCGAGGAGCACGGTGCCCATGGCCCCGATGAGCGCCAGCGCCGCGGGTGCGGGCGAGGCCGACCCGAGCCCGGTCGAGCGCCACGCCGACCCGAAGGTGTCGAACACGTCGCCGACAGACGCCCAGTGCCCGAAGGTGCCGATCGCGGGAATGCCGTGCGTGAGCAGGTCGCGCGACCCGATCACCACGAGCACGAGGAACCCGAGGAACGCGATCGCGGCCGGGGTGCGGACCCCGTCGGACACGGAGTCGACGGCGCTGCGGGACGCGTCGCCCAGGGTGCGCAGGCGGGTGTCGGTGTGGAGGTGGTGGCCCAGGAACACGCCGAACCTCGCCGTGCTCGACACCTGGAGCTCGTGCAGCTCGGAGTCGTGCACCCGCCGGAGCCGTTGGGCCCGCCGCCGCGAGTCGCGCAACCGCCGGAAGTGCAGCACGTTGGAGAACCAGCTCCCGATAGCGGCGCGGGCCCGGCGGGGCCGACCGATGAGGAGGTCGCCGAGCGCCTCGACGAACCCGACCACGAACCCGAAGGGCACCAGCCAGAGGAGCCGGGGCAGCGAGTACGAGGTGAAGAGCACCCGCACCCGTGAGCGGGCGAGCGCGAACTCGTCGGGCCGGTCACCGCGCAGCCGCTCGTCGGCCGCTTCGCGGTGCGCGACGCGCGCGTCGGGCGCGACGAGCACGCGGGCACCTGCGAGGCGCGCCCGCCAGCAGAGATCGAGGTCTTCGGCGCCGGGGAAGGTGGCGGGATCGAAGCCCTCGAGCTCCTCGAAGAGGTCGGTGCGCACCAGCATCGTGGCGGTGGTGACGTAGAAGACGTCGCGCACACCGTCGTGCTGCTCCTGGTCGAGCTCACCGGGCTCGATGCCCGTGAACGGCGCGCCGAAGCGGTCGATGGCCCGGCCGACTTCGAGCAGGATCTCGGGGTTGTCGGCGCTCACCAGCTTGGGCCCGAGGATGCCCGCGTTGGAGCGGTACGCCTCCTCGACCAGCACGCGCACCGTGGTCGCGTCCAACACCACGTCGTCGTGGCACAGGAGGAGGAAGGTCGCGCCCTCGACCGTGTGGAGTGCCTCGTTGGCCGCGCCGGGGAATCCCGCAGCGGCGTCGAGGCGGCGCACGAACGCGGCGGGGTAGCACCGCCGCGACGCGTGGCGTCGGGTCGTCGTCGGACCCGCAGTCGACGACCAGCACGGTGAGGTCGTCGTACTCCTGCGCACCGAGCGAGGCCAGGGTGTCCTCGAGCCACGGACCGGGGTTGCGGGTCACGACCACCGCGACCACCGGCGGGTACTGCGCAAGCTGCTCCTCCTCGGCCTCGCCGTCGAGCGGGACCTCCTCGGAGGGGTCCGGGGAGGAGGTCGGCGGCTCGTCCTCGGCCGGCACCGCGACGGTTCCGTCCGGCGGTTCGAGCGCGCTCATCAGGGCCGACAGCGTACCGTCGTGCCCTTCCCGCCCCGGGGCACGGAAGCCCGCCCGCCGGGACTCCCGGAAGTCTGCCGAGCCCGGCTCGCCGGGAGTCCCGGATCCTGGCCGGTACGCTCACCGCATGATCACGGCGCTGGCGGGCGGTGTGGGGGCGGCACGCTTCCTCCGTGGGCTCGTGCAGGTGGTGGACCCGTCCGACGTGACCGTCGTCGTCAACACCGGCGACGACGACTCGTTCCACGGCCTCTACGTCTGCCCCGACCTCGATTCCGTCACCTACACCCTGGCCGGGGCGCAGAACCCCGAGACCGGCTGGGGCCTGGTGGGCGAGACCTTCGCCACCGTCGACGCCCTCGGCCGCTACGGCGCCGACACCTGGTTCCGCCTCGGCGACCGCGACCTCGCCACCCACCTGTTCCGCACCCAGCTCCTGCGCGAGGGCGCCACCCTCAGCGAGGCGACCGCCCGCATCACCGCGGCCTGGGAGCTCTCCCCCGTCTGGTCCCGATGAGCGACGATCGCATCGCCACCCGGATCACCACCGACGCCGGCGAGCTGGCGATGCAGGAGTGGTTCGTGCGCGAACGGTGCGAACCGCCCGTGCTCGGCGTCCACTTCGACGGCGCCGGCACCGCCACCGCGGCGCCCGGGGTGATCGACGCCATCCTCGGCGCGGAGACGGTGCTCGTCTGCCCGAGCAACCCGGTGATCTCGATCGGCCCGATCCTGGCCGTCGCCGGCGTGCGCGACGCGCTCGTGGCCCGCCGCGACCGGGTCGTGGGGGTGAGCCCGATCATCGCCGGCCGCCCGGTGAAAGGTCCGGCCGACCGGCTCATGGGCCCGCTCGGCATCGACGTGTCGTGCGTCGGCGTCGCCCGCGAGTACCGCGAGTTCTGCAGCACGCTCGTCATCGACGCCGGCGACGCCGTGCGCAGCGGCCGAGATCGAGGCGCTCGGCGTGCACGCGGTCACCGCCGACACGCTGATGACCGACGCGCGCGTCGCCGCCGCGCTCGCACGCGACACGCTCGCGGCCGTTGCCTGATCCGCCCGCACGTGCAGACGCTCACCCTCATCCCGATCCACGGCATCCCCGAGATCCGTCCAGACGACGTGCTCGCGCCGCTGATCGCCGACGCCGCCGCCGCACAGGACACCCCCCTGCTCGACGGCGACTGCCTCGTCGTCACCCAGAAGATCGTGTCGAAGGCCGAGGGCCGGCTCGTGCCCGTCGATCCCGACGATCGCGACGCGCGCCGCACGTTGGTCGAATCGGAATCGGTGCGCATCCTGCGCCGCCGCGGTGACCTCATCATCAGCGAGACCACCCACGGGTTCGTCTGCGCGAACGCGGGGATCGACCTGTCGAACGTCGACGCCGGCTGGGCCGCGCTCCTCCCGGTCGACTCCGACCGATCGGCGCGCCGCATCCGCGACGCCCTTCGCGCCACCCGCGGCGTCGAGGTCGCGGTCGTGGTGTCCGACACCTTCGGGCGACCGTGGCGCAACGGCCTCACCGATGTCGCCATCGGGGTCGCCGGGTTGGCCGCGGTCGTCGACCTGCGCGGCACGGAAGACGCCCACGGCCGCGAGCTGCAGGTCACCGAGGTCGCGGTGGCCGACGAGGTCGCGGCCGCCGCCGAGCTGGTGATGGGGAAGTCCGCGGCGGTGCCGGTGGCGATCGTGCGCGGCCTCGATCCGGCGTGGTTGCGCGAGAGCAGCGCACGCGAGCTGGTGCGCGCCCCGGGCGACGACCTCTTCCGATGACGTTCCTCCCCACCCACCACCGATCCGAGGGTGGACTGCGGTGAGTCGCGTCCCGCGTTCCTCGAGGCCCGGCGCTCGATCCGGGCGTTCCTCCCCGACCCGGTACCGCGCGACGCGCTCGACGGGTTCGTGGAAGCCGCCTGCGCGGCACCCGCGCCTCACCACTCGCGCCCGTGGCGGTGGGTGATCGTCGACCGCGCCGACGCCAAGGAACGGCTGGCGCGGGGCATGGGCGACGCGTGGCGCGCCGACCTCACCGGCGACGGCGTGGTCCCCGAGCGGGTCGACGAGCTCATCCATGCGTCGCGCCGCAAGATCATCGACGCGCCCGCGCTCGTCCTCGGCTGCCTGACGTGGGACGGCCTCGACCGCTACCCGGACGCCGCCCGCCAGCGCGCCGAATGGGGCATGGCCCTGTTGTCGCTCGGCGCCGCGGTCGAGAACTTCATGGTCGCGGCGGCCGACGCCGGCTACGCGTCGTGCTGGGTCGCGGCGCCGATCTTCTGCCCCGAAGCCGCGCGCGACGCGCTCGCGCTCGATCCCGAATGGCTCCCCCACGCCATGGTGGTGGTCGGCGTGCCCGATCCCGCGTACGTCGGGCGACCGAGACCGCCGGTGACCCTCGACGACCTCCGTGCCTTCCGCTGATCAGGCGTCGCGCGTGCGGAACCAGTCGATGGTGCGCAACAGACCGTCGTCGAGCGCGGTCCACGGCTTCCAGCCGAGGTGGATCGCGGCCCGCCCCGGGTCGAGCGACGACCGCAGGAGCTCACCCGCCCGTTCCGGCGCGCGGTTGGGTTGCTCGCCGTAGCCGGTGAGGCGGGCCATGGCCTCGTAGAGCTCGAGCACGGTGGTCTCGACGCCGGTGCCGACGTTCATGAGGAGACCGCCACCCTTCTCGGTGGCGCGCACGAACGCATCGACGACGTCGTCGACGAACACGTAGTCGCGCGTCTGCGTGCCGTCGCCGAAGACGGTCGGCTGGCGGCCCGCGAGCATCGAGCCGGCGAAGATCGCCACGACCCCGGCTTCGCCGTTGGGGTCCTGGCGGGGCCCGTAGACGTTGGCGAGGGCCAGCTCGGTGTACTCGAGTCCGCGCACCTCGCGGTAGTAGTGGAGGTAGTCGCCGGCGGCCTTCTTCGACACGCCGTAGGGCGAGATCGGTCGCTGCGGGTGGCTCTCGCGCACCGGCAGGCTCTCGGGCACGCCGTAGAGCGTGCCGCCGGAACCGGCGAACACCACCTTGCGCGTGCCCGCCCCGAGCGCGGCTTCGCACACGTTGAGCGACCCCAGCACGTTGACCTCTGCGTCGAACAGCGGCCTGGCCACCGACGCCCGCACGTCGAGCTGCGCGGCGAGGTGGAAGATCACCTCGGGCCGGCGGTGGGCGACGATGTCGGCGAGCTGCGGTGAGCGCACGTCGAGCCGGTGGAAGCTGAACTTGCGGTTGCGCTGGGCCCGCGCCTCGTTGAGGTTGCCGAGCGCGCCGGTCGACAGGTCGTCGATGGCGTCGACGTCGCAGCCCTCGGCAAGCAGCCGGTCGACCAGGGTCGATCCGATGAACCCGGCTCCGCCCGTGACCATGACCCGCATGGTCAGTGCTCGGCGACGGGTGGCTCGGGCTCGGGTCGGCGGATGCGCGCGCCGACGCGCGCGCGCCGGCACCCAGCGACGCGCCCGCACCCACGACCGTGTGGTCGGACGCGATCGCGCCCGCACCGAGCTCGGCGCCCGCGCCCACGACCGAATCGATGGCCTCGGCGTCGTCGGCGAGCACGGCATCGGCGTGCATCACCGAACGCAGCAACCGCGCGCCCGGGCCCACGATCGCGCCGGGCCCGACGACCGATCCCGCGACGCGTGCACCGGCGGCGACGGTCGCGCCGTCGCCGATCAGCGCGGGAGCTTCGACGCGCGCGTCGGCGTCGATGCGCGGCGTGCCCTGCACCCAGACTCCGCGCGTCAGCTCACGCGCGCCGGGCGCGGGTGCGCCACCGAGCGCGGCGCGGAGGACGTCGGTGTTCGCCTGCAGGTACTTCTCGGGTGTCCCGATGTCGATCCAGTACGCATCGCTCGCCATCGCGTAGAGGCGCCTCGGCTCTTCCAGCATACGCGGGAAGGTCTCGCGTTCGATCGAGACCGTCAACCGGTCGGGGATGCGCTCGAGCACCGACGGCTCGAGCACGTAGGTGCCCCCGTTGATCCAATTGGTGGGCGCGACGCCCTTCGGCGGCTTCTCGACGAACGCGACGACTTCGCCGTCGGCAGCGCGTCGGCACCACCCCGAATGCCGACGGGTCGTCGACCTGCGTGAGGTAGATCGTGGCCTCGGCGCCGCGGGCGTCGTGGAAGGCCACCAGCGCGTCGAGATCGAGGGTGGTGAGCACGTCGCCATTGCAGACCACGATGCGCTCCTCGATGCCGCGCGACGCGAAGCGGATCGCGCCGGCGGTGCCGAGCGGGTGGTCTTCGACCGCGTAGCGGAGCTTCAGGTCGCCGAAGCGCCCCTCGGGGAAGTGGGCCTCGAACGCGTCCGGGAGGTAGCCGAGCGACAGCACGACCTCGTCGACGCCGTGGTGCGCCAACCACGTGAGCTGCCGTTCGAGGAACGGCTGGTTGACGACAGGCAGCAGCGGCTTCGGGGTGGCGTACGTGAGGGGGCGCAGACGCGTGCCCTCTCCCCCGACGAGGACGACCGCCTTCACGGCGTCGATGTGGCAGGGGCGGTGTCGCCGGCGCGGTCGTCGGGCGTCGTGGTCGTGGTCTCGCGTGCGGCACGGCGAGTTCTTGCTGAGCACCGCGCTGTTCTGGTCGGAGATCTCGGCGAACGACGTGCACGCGGCGGGCGGGAACGGCATGTCGGCGCCCTTCGGGAGCATGTCGATCGCGACCGTCTCGCCGTCCTGCATGTGGTAGTCAGCCGGGTTGCCCGTCTTCGTCTTCCCGTCGACCGCCCACGTCAGCTGGACCTTCTCGCCCTTGTACTGACCGAACGGGCAGGTGTCGCCGTTGCTCCACGACGTCTTCTGGGCGCGGACTTGGGACCCTGCCACTGTTGTGGCGTGCTGGTCGCGATCTTGCCGCCGAGGTCGATGGAATCCGACGACAGCCCCCACCCGCCGTAGCTCGAAGAACTTGCCGATCGTCGCGTTGTTGCCCTCCTCGGCGACGACGTAGGGGTGCGTGTGGATCAGACCGTCGGCGTGGGAGTGGATGCCCGCGTTCCCCACCTGATTGGGGCTCGCCGACCGGCTTCTCGAACGCGGGTGCGGGCTCGAGCCACTCGCCGCAGATGTTGACGTCGAGCGAGGTGTGCCAGTGGTCGCCGGCCACGTTGGCGGAGGCGTCGGCCGCGCGCGGCGGGCCGCTCCCGGCACTCTGGTTGTCGCTCGCGTACGAGGACGATCGCGACGACGACCACGATGACCAACACGCGCGATGGCGACGTTCCAGCCCATCGATCCGCTGCGGCGCCGCTTGGGTTTGCGGTACTTGCGAGCGCACGGCGGCGCGCTGGCGGGTCCGGGACTGGGGCATGGCGAGTCGCAGGCTACCCGCTGACCCTCGGCGTCTCGGGGCGCGTCCGCAGCGCCCGCGCCGCCATGTCGACGAGCGCACGGACGGCGAGCAACCCGGCCAGCGGGACGAGCAACAGGCGCCGGATCCCGTGCCAGCGACGGGCCGCGAACCGGTACACCGAGCGGTGGTGCTCGACGATCATGCGGTACGGACGACCAGCGGTGCTGACACCCTGCACGTGCACCGCTTCGGCGCCGGGCTCGTACGCGACCCGCCACCCGAGCCGGCGGAGGCGCCAGCACAGGTCGACGTCCTCCATGTACATGAAGTACCGCTCGTCCCATCCCCCGACCGAATCGACCGCCGCGCGACGCAGGTACAGCACCGCGCCCGACACCCAGTCGACGTCGCGGGCCCGGGACCAGTCGGCGTCGAGGTGGCGGTACCGACGGGTGAAGGGGTTCCGCGGCCAGATCCGTCCGAACAGCGCGTGGCCCAGCGCGTCGAACGACGACACGTCCGCGCGGGCCGACGGGTACCGCGAGCCGTCGGGGTTGCGCAGCGTCGGCCCGACGGCCGCGAGATCGGGTTCGGCGCCGAAGCGCGCCAGCACGGTGGCGGCGCTCCCGGCCTTCACCTCGAGATCGGGGTTGCACACCGACGACCACGGGCGCGGTGGTGGCCACCGTCCCGCGGTTGGCCGCGGCGGCGTAGCCGAGGTTCGCGCCCGGCTCGACCACCACGACCTCGCCGAGAAGTCCCGGCGCACCGCGTCGACCGAGCCGTCGCGCGAGCCGTTGTCGACGACGACGATCTCGGGGGTCCCCGCGCTCGCGTCGGCGAGCAGCGAACGCACGCAGGCGAGCAGCAGCGGCCCCGATTCGTAGTTGACGACGACCGCGGCCCAGCGCGGTTCAGCAAGAGGCGGGGCCGACGCGTTCACGACCTCCGCCTCGATGGTCGATCCCGCTCCGGCGTCCCGGCCATCCGGCCACGCCTCCGCTTCATCTCAATCTTCGATGGTCGATCCCGCTCCGGCGTCCCGGCCATCCGGCCACGCCTCCGCTTCATCTCAGTCTTCGATGGTCGATTCCGCTCCGGCGTCCCGGCCATCCGGCCACGCCTCCGCTTCATCTCAGTCCACGAAGCGGTACTTGACGAGGGTCCACAGCGCGATGAAGCCGTCGCGCCAGGTGATCTTCTTCCCTTCGTCGAACTCACGGCCGGTGTAGGAGATCGGCACCTCGTAGATGCGGATGCCGCGCCGCAGGATCTTGGCCGTGACCTCGGGCTCGAACTCGAAGCGCATCGCCCGCAGCGTGATGCCGTCGAGCACGCGTGCGGTCGAAGAGCTTGTAACAGGTCTCCATGTCGGAGAGCGTCGTGTTGTAGAGCACGTTGGTGACGAGCGAGAGGAAGCGGTTGCCGACCCAGTGCAGGAACAGCATGTTGCGCCGCTCGCCGGTGAAGCGCGAGCCGTAGACGACCTGCGCCTTGCCGCGGAGCATCGGGTTCAGCAGCTTGGGCCAGTCCTCGGGGTCGTACTCGAGGTCGGCGTCCTGCACGAGCACGAGGTCGCCGGTGACGCTGCTCGAGCCCGCTGCGGATCGCGGCGCCCTTGCCCCGGTTGCGCTCGTGGGTGATCACACGCACGGTGCTGTCGGCGAGCTGGCGCAGCACGTCGCGGGTGCCGTCGGTGCTGCCGTCGTCGACGATGAGGATCTCGAGCTCGACCGGCAACTCGACCGCGCGCATGCGCCGCACGATCTCCACCACTGTGTTGCGCTCGTCGTACACGGGCACGATCACGGAGAGCTTCCGGAACCGTCCCGCGTCCTCAGGTGATGTCACCGTTCCTCCGGTACCAGTCGTGGGTGAGGGCGAGACCTTCGCGGAGGTCGACGGCCGGATGCCAGCCGAGCACTTCCCGCGCGAGCGAGATGTCGGGGCGGCGCTGCTTGGGATCGTCGACGGGCAGCGGCTCGAACACGACGTCGACCTCGGCGCCGGTGACCTCGAGCACCAGCTCGGCCAGCTCGAGCATGGTGAACTCGTCGGGGTTGCCGATGTTCATCGGGCCCGACGTGGTCGGACTCGAGCAGCGCGAGCAGACCGGCCACCTCGTCGCTCGACGAAGCAGAACGAACGCGTCTGCTTGCCATCGCCGTAGATCGTGAGCGGCGTCGCCCCGCATCGCCTGGGCGAGGAAGTTCGACACCACCCGGCCGTCGGCGGGCGCCAAGCGGGGCCCGTACGTGTTGAAGATGCGGACGATCTTGGTGTCGACGCCGAACTCGCGGTGGTACGCCATCGTGATCGCCTCGGCGTAGCGCTTCGCTTCGTCGTACACCGAGCGCGGCCCGACGCTGTTGACGTTGCCGTAGTAGCTCTCGGGCTGCGGATGCACCAGCGGGTCGCCGTAGATCTCGCTGGTCGACGCGAGCAGGAACCGCGCGCCGTGGGCGCGGGCGAGGTCGAGGGCGCGGCGCGTGCCGACCGATCCGACCTCGAGCGTCTCGATCGGGCGCGCCAGGTACTCGGACGGGCTGGCCGGGCTCGCCATGTGCAACACTGCGTCGACCGGCCCGTTGACCGGAATGTCGTCGACGACGTCGTGCGTGACGAGGGTGAACCCCGTGTCGTCGGCGAGGTGCGCGACGTTCTCGCGCCGGCCAGTGGTGAAGTTGTCGACCGCGACGACCTCCCAGTCGCGCCGCGGAGGAAATCGCACAGATGCGATCCCAGGAATCCGGCGCCGCCGGTGACGACCGCGCGCGGCATCAGCGGCCGACGCCCTGGTAGGCGAAGCCGCGTCGGCGCATGGCCGCGGGGTCGAGCAGGTTGCGGGCGTCGACCAGCGCGCGCGGTGCCACCATGGTCTCGGCGACCCGGCCGAAGTCGAGCCAACGGAACTCGTCCCATTCGGTGAGGAGCGCGAGCAGTGACGCCCCGGTCACCGCGTCGTACGGATCGGCCACGACCTCGAGCCCGGGGAGCTGGGCGGCGGCCGCTTCGCCCGCGGCGGGGTCGTAGGCGCGCACGACCGCGCCTTCCTCGAGCAGCCGCCCGCACACGACCAGCGCCGGCGAGTCGCGCAGATCGTCGGTGTTGGCCTTGAACGTCAGGCCCCACACGGCGACGGTGACACCCGCGAGCGACCCGCCCGCCGCGTCGCGCAGCTTCTCGAGGATGCGTTCGTGCTGGCGCCGGTTCACCTCGGCCACGCCGCGCAGGAGGCTGAAGTCGTAGCCCGCGAGGTCGGCGGTGTGGGTGAGCGCGGCGGTGTCCTTGGGGAAGCACGACCCGCCGTAGCCCGGCCCCGGATGCAGGAACTCGAACCCGATGCGCGGGTCGTAGCCCATGCCCAGCGCGACCTCGCGCACGTCGGCGTGGACCGCTTCACAGAGGTTGGCGATGGCGTTGATGAACGAGATCTTGGTGGCGAGGAACGCGTTCGAGGCGTACTTGATCATCTCGGCCGAGGCGGGGTCGGTCACGAGGATGGGCGCCTGCACGTTGCGGTAGAGGTCCGAGACGCGCACCGCGACCGCGGCGTCGTCGCAACCGATCACGACCCGGCTCGGCTGGAGGAAGTCGCGGACGGCGCTGCCCTCGCGGAGGAACTCGGGGTTCGACGCCACGCCGACGTCGTTCGCCGCACCCGCCTGGCTGAGCTCGCGGGCGACGAGCAACGTCGACCCCACCGGCATGGTCGACTTGTTGACCACCACCGCGCCCGGCTGCAGCACCGGTGCGATCTCGCGCGCCACCGTCTCCACTGCCGAGAGGTCGGCGGCACCGGACTCCGATTGCGGGGTCTGCACGCAGAGGAACACGAACTCGGCCCCGCGGGCCGCGACCGGTGCGCCGACCACGAATCTGAGGTGGCCGGACGCCAACCCTTCGGCCACGAGCGCGGGGAGGCCTTCCTCGAGGATCGGAATCTCACCCTTCGACAGCGAGCGCACGCGCTGCTCGTCGAGGTCGGCGCAGGTGACGTCGTGCCCGAGGTGCGCCAAGCACGCGGCGGTGGTGAGCCCGACGTACCCCGCACCGACGACTGCAACAACACTCACGCGTCCCAGCCCTTCACGTAGTCGGTGACCGCGTCGCGCCACGGGCGCAGCCCGGGGAGGCCCGTCAGTCGCAGTGCGCGGTTGTCGAGCGCGCTCATCAGCGGGCGCGCCGCAGGACGATCGAGGTCGGCGGCGGCGATGGCGGCGACTCCGCTCGGGTCGACGCCCCGTGCCCGCAACGCGGTCACGATCAGCTCGTGGCGGGTGACCGCCTCCGAGCCGCTGGTGACGTGGAACAGGCCCTGGCGACGCTCGACCGCGAACCGGGCCAGGAGCAAGGCGAGGTCGGGGGCGAAGGTCGGGATGCTCACCTGGTCGGCGAGCACGCCGTCGAGCTCACCGCGGTCGAAGGCCCCGAAGGCCCAACTCACGAGGTCGGTGCCCCTGCGCCCGAATACCCAGGAGGTGCGCACCGTCGCCCACGAACCCGCATGTCGCTCGACCTCGAGCTCACCGCCCAACTTGGAGCGGCCGTACTCCGAGATCGGGTGCACGGCGTCCCACTCGTCGTAGGGGCGGGTGGCGGCGCCGTCGAACACGTAGTCGGTGGACACGTGAACCAGGTGGGCGCCGCGGCGGGCGGCCGCCTGCGCCAGCGTGCGGACCCCGAGCGCGTTCACCGCGAACGCCTGCTCGGGATCACGTTCGCACCCGTCGACGTTGGTCATGGCCGCGGTGTTGACGATGGCATCGGGGGCGAACTCCGCCACCACCTGTTCGACCTGCTCGCGCTGTGCGAGGTCGAGGGTGTCGCGTGCCGCGGCGAGGACGTCGTGGCCCGCGACGGCCTCGACCACCCGGGCTCCAACCTGCCCGCCAGCTCCCGTCACGAGAATGCGCACGGCTGGGAAGTGTACGGGGCCGCTGCGCCAGCTCTCGGCTTGCAGCACGGCGTCGACTCAGGGGCAGGGGTCGGTCGCGGCCGGCGCCAGCGTCGTGGTCGTCGTCGGCGGCGCGGTGGTGACGGGCGCACCGGGCACCGTGCTCGGCGGCGTGGTGGTCGTGGTCGACGGCACCGTGATCGCCTGGAACGACGTGCCGACGACGAGCTGGACCGCGCCCGTGACCTTCGGGTCGGGAACGAGCTTGGCATCGGCGAAGTACGGGATCAGCGCCTTCGCCTCCTCGCTCAGGCCGTAGCCGTAGCGGATCTCGGTGACGTCGACCTTCGTCGTGGCGTTCGGCGCCGCGCTGGACTGGAAGCCGTTGTCGGCGAGCGTCTCGACCACCGACTGCGCGACGTTGGTCCCGGAGGCGTCGACGACGCGGACCTTCACCTGGGACGGCAGCACCGTCGCCGGCTTCGGGGTGTTGTCACCGAACGTCCGCAACTGCTCGATCACCGCGTCGGCCTCGGGCGAGGCGACGAGCCGGTTCGGGTCGGGCTCGTACTGCTCGACCGGCAACGTCTCGAAGCGCACCGAGCTCGGGTCGTTCACGTCGACGGTCTTGAACGAGCGCACCAGCGCGTTCACGTCGTCGCGGCTGAGTCCCTCGTCGGCCTTGACGTACCCGAGCACGTTGTCGGCCAGCTCGACCGCGAGGAAGGGATCGCTGAGGCTCTTCGAGATCGCGAGCCCGGCGAGCTTGCGGATGAACGTCTGCTGGCGGGCGATGCGGTCGAGGTCGGAGTTCCGGGGGTCGACCAGGCGCCAGTGCTCACCGGTTTCGGGGTCGACGATCGGACCCTCGGGATCCGAGATCTGCAGGTTGCGCGATCGCACGTAGGCCAGCGCGGCGGGACCGTCGAGCGCGTAGCACCCGCCCCCGTAGGGCGTGTTGAGGCCGGTCTCCTCGTCGCGCGTCCGCCCGGGCAGGTACACGCGCACGTACCCGATGGTGTCGACGATCTCCTGGAAGCTCTTGAAGTCGACCTCGAGGTAGTGGTTGATGTCGATCCCGAAGTTCTCCTTCAGGGTCTGGATCACGAGGTTCGGGCCACCGGTCGCGTACGCCGCGTTGATCTGGCTCTTGCCCGGGGTGCCCGGCACGTCGACCATGAGGTCGCGCGGGAAGCTCACCACGAAGGTCTTCTGTGGGCCGGGCTCGACGTGCGCGACCATCATCGTGTCGGAACGCTGGCCCTCGGTGTTGGGATCGTCGGGCGTGCCGAACGCGGCCGCGTCGCTCGCGTTGTCGACGAACGAGCGCGTGTCGGACCCGATGATGAGGTAGTTGGCCCCACCCGGCGGCGCGGGTGCGGTCTCGAGCCCGGCGACCCGTTCGATCTTCCTGACCCGGTCGTCGATGCCGCGGTTCACGAGCGCGACGCCAGTGACCACGAACACGCTCGCGAGCGCGAGCGAGATCACGTACCGGCCGAAGAAGCCGTCCCATCGCGACCGCACGGAAGGAGATCCTGACATCTGGTGGTTCGCCCCGCGCTACTGACAGGCCGCTTCGGGCGACAACGTGGTAGCCGTCGCCGCGCCGGCGGCAGCGGTGGTGGGCGCGGGGGCGCTGGCCAGGCCCTTGAAGTTCGTGCCCAGGACGAGCACGACGTCGGTGCCCGGCAACGACGAGTTGAGCACCAGCTGCGCGCCGGGCACGTAGGTCTGCAGGAGCTGGGCCTTGGCGAGGTCGGAGGCCACGTACTGGATCTCACTCTGATCGACCGTGCCGCGCGGGTCGTTGTCGGTCCCCCCCGACACGAAGCCCTTCCCCGTGAGCGCCTGCGAGGTGTTCCCGGCGGCACCCTGCACCCCGGAGCCGTTCAGCACCTTCACGCGGACGTCGGAGACGCGCACGCCGGCCGGAGCCGCGGTGGTGCCACTCCCCGAGCCGGTGTCGGCGGGCGCGGTCGTGGTCGTGGGGATGGGCGCCTGGCCCTTCAGCACCGCGAGCACGGCGTCGGCCTCGGGCTGCTTGACGGTGAGGAACGAGCCCGCCTTGTCGCCCCGCTCCCACGGCAGGGTCTCGAAGGTCGGGCCACCGTCGGTACCCGACAGCCCGATGAACGCCTGGACGAGCTGGTTGAACGCGGCGCGGTCGAAGCCGCTGTCGGCGGTGAGGTTGGGGATCATCTTGTCGGCGAGGTCGGGGGCGATCATGGGGTCGTCGAGCGTACGGTCGACCGCGATGCGCCCGAGCTTCTTGATGAAGTCCTGCTGGCGGGCGATGCGGTCGATGTCGGCCTGCGGGCTGGCGTCGACCCACTTGCCGTCGACGAAGTACTCCAGATGCCGCGAGCGCACGTAGGCGAGCGCGGGCGGGCCGTCGAGCTGGTAGCAGCCGGGGAAGAGGGTCGGGCCGAGCCCCGAGTATTGGTCGTCGGGCCCGGTACGGGAAGTAGACGGGCACGCTGCCGACGGCGTTCACGATGTCCTCGAAGGTCTTGAAGTTCACCTCGAGGTAGTGCTGGATGTCGACGCCGAAGTCGGCCTTGAGCGTGTCGATGACCGACTGCGGGCCGTTGTTGAACGCGGCGTTGATCTTCTGCTTGCCCAACCCGGGCACGTTCACCTGCAGGTCGCGGGGGAACGACACCGCGAAGCTGTTCTTGCCGTCGGCGTGGAGCACCATCATCGTGTCGGAGCGGGCGGGCCCGTCGGCCGTGGTGTCCTTGTCGGTGAACGCGTCCCGGTCGGCCTCGTTGGCGACGAAGGAGCGCGTGTCGGAGCCGATGATGAGAAAGTTGGTGCCGGTGGACGACGCCGGCGCGGTCGTCAATTGCACGCGCGGGATCTTTGCCACCTCGTCGTCGACGTAGCGGTTGATCTGGAAGACGGCCGCTCCCATGACGAGCGCGCACACCACGATGGCGATGACGATCCGTCCGGAGAACGCGCGCGGAGCGCGGCGAGGGGAGATCTCACGGTTCGGTCATGGTACCGACGGCCCCCGCCGAAACGAGGGCGGCCCGCCGTGGCCCCAGTACCGTGGGCCGGTGCGCCGTTCCGACACCGTCGCGTCCGGGCTGATCGCCCAGTTCCCGCCGGATGCGGCGGTCGCGGCCGTCCGCCGGGGCCGCTCCACCGTCGTCGGTGTCGACCCCGCCGAGGTGGTCGTGGCCGCCGGCGCCGACGGCTTCCGGACGCTCGACGACCTCGGGCCCGGGTTCTGGGTCGGCTGGTGCGCCTTCGAGCTGGGCCACGCCTCGGAGCGGGTGGTGGCACGCGGCGGGTCCCGGGAGACGCCGTCGGTCCCCGACATCGTCTTCGCCCGGTTCGACGCCGTCGCGGTGGTCGACGAGCGCGGTGCGATCACCGTGCGCGGCGACGGTCCCGGTCGGGCCCGGCTCGACCACGCGGTCGGTGCCCTGAGCGCGACCGGAACGCAGTGCCCGGCGACGATCGCGAGTGGGGGGTGGCGCACGAGCCTCGAGCGCGACGACTACTGCGACCGGGTCGAGACGATCCTCGAGCTGCTGCGCGCCGGCGAGTGCTACCAGGTGAACCTCACGCGCCGGCTCACCTGCGACCGCGCGCTCGACCCGGTCGCGCTCTACGCCACGCTCGCCCACACGCACCCGGCGCCGTACCCGTCGCTACTGCGCCTTCCGTCCGTCGGGCCGGGCACCGCGGTCGTCTCCGCCTCCCCCGAGGGCTACCTGCGCCGGCGCGGCGCCCTGATCGAGACCCGTCCCATCAAGGGCACGGCCGCGACCCGCGCCGCGCTGCTGGCCAGCGCCAAGGACCACGCCGAGAACGTGATGATCGTCGACCTCGCCCGCAACGACCTCGGCCGCGTGTGCGAGCCCGGGTCGATCCAGGTGCCGGCGTTGTGCGCGGTCGAGTCGCACCCCGGACTGCACCACCTGGTGAGCACGGTGCGCGGCCGGTTGCGCGGCGACGTCGGCACCGGGCTGCTCGTCGAGGCGACGTTCCCGCCCGCGTCGGTCACCGGCGCGCCCAAGCCCCGCGTGCTCCAGGCCATCGACGACCTCGAGCCGGTGCGGCGGGGCGTCTACTGCGGCGCGCTCGGGTGGATCGACACCACCACCGGCGACGCCGACCTCGCCGTCGCCATCCGCACGTTCACCGTGCTCGGCACCGGCGACCACGGGTGCACCCAGCTCGGCGTCGGCGGTGGCGTCGTCGCCGACTCGCAGCCCGACGCCGAGTGGCGCGAGACCGAGCTCAAGGCGAGCCGGCTCCTGCGGGCCGCGGGCGCCGACCTCGCGGCGCGGGTCGCGTCCGTGAGCGCGGCCGGCGCGTCATCGGTCTGGATCGACGGCACGCTGCTCGACGCGAACGCGGCGCGCGTGTCGCCGTTCGACCACGGACTGCTCGTCGGCGACGGCGTGTTCGAGACCATCCGCGTCTACGGCGGCGAGCCGTTCGCGTGGACCCGTCACCTCGACCGGCTCGCGCACTCGGCGGCCGGGCTCGGGCTCACCGTGCCCGACCGCGAACAGCTGCGCGCCGCAGCCGGTGCGGTCCTCGGCGCCAACGGGCACGACGAGGCGCGGTTGCGCATCACCATCACGGGCGGCGTCGCGCCCCTCGGCTCCGAGCGGGGTGAGGCGGGCCCGACCGTGATCGTCGCCAGCAGCGCGGTCAAGCCGTGGCCCGCGTCGGTGCACGTCGTCATCGTGCCGTGGGCCCGCAACGACCGCGGCGCGACCGCGGGACTGAAGACCACGTCGTACGCCGAGAACGTGCGGGCCCTCGCGTTCGCCCACGAACACGGCGCGAGCGAGGCGATCTTCGCCAACACCCGTGACGAGCTGTGCGAGGCGACGGGCTCCAACGTCTTCGTGGTGCACGACGGCGCGGTGGCGACGCCACCGGGCACGTCGGGCTGCCTGCTCGGCG
This sequence comes from uncultured Actinomycetes bacterium, assembly GCA_963725775.1. GTDB lineage: Bacteria > Actinomycetota > Acidimicrobiia > IMCC26256 > DASPTH01 > DASUAS01. The sequence continues at coordinate 1,215,985 of CAVRZT010000001.1, read as the reverse complement.
TCACTCGAGCGCTCGTCCTCGAGCTCGCGCCGACCGTCGGCGTGGTGGTCGACGAACGGCCGCTCTCCCTCGACGCGCTGCGCGACGCCGACGAGGCCTTCCTCACGTCGACCACGCGCGAGGTCCAACCGATCTCCGCGGTCGACGACCACGCGCTGCCGCGCCGTCCCCGGCCCGGTCACCGCCGCGCTCGCCGCCGCCTTCACCGACCTCGTCGCCCGCGACCTCGATCCCTAGACACCGTTTTGCGTCGGTAGTGCGCCACTACGGCGCACGAGTGACGCCACAACGGAGGTGACGGGTCACTCCGGGCGGAGGTGGACGACATCGGCGGTGGTGACGGTGTGATCGACGCCCGCGTCGTCGCGCACCTCGAGCGCGCCGTCGTCGGTGACGCCGGTGGCGGTGCCGACGAGATCATCTCCGCGGACGGGCCGGACGCGCACCCGTCGCCCGAGGGTCGTCAGCCGCGACCGGTATTCGCCCACGACGTCATCGGGCGTGTCGAGCAGCCGCTCGAGCCCGACCAGGAACGCGGTGAGCAGCGCGTCGCGATCGACGTCGTGACCCGCCTCCTGGTTGCACGACGTCGCGATCCCCGCGAGCTCGGGCGGGAACGACGCCCAGTTCACGTTGCAGCCGGCGCCGACCACCAGGGCATCGCCGTCGCGCTCGGCCAGGATCCCCGCCAGCTTCCGATCGCCGACCACGAGGTCGTTCGGCCACTTCAGCGCAGCGTCGACCGCCGCGACCTCGCCGATCGCGCCGGCCAGTGCGACCGCCGTCGCCATGACCACGATTCCACCAACCGCCGGCTCCCGAACCAGCACCGACACGAGCAGCGACGACGCCGGCGGCGCGTCCCAGGTGCGGTCGAGGCGCCCCCGGCCCGCGGTCTGGACGTCGGCCACGGCCACCAGGCCGTCGGCGGCACCCGCCCGGGCCGCTTCGAGCAGCCGGCGGTTGGTGGAATCGAGCTCGATGAAGTGCTCGATCCGCCATCGGCCCAGTTCCGAGATGCGGGCGGGTGCGGGCACCGCCGTAGGATACGGCGACCTATCACCGGAACATCCCGAGGGGCACGTGTTCAGCAAAGTTCTCATTGCGAACCGGGGCGAGATCGCGGTTCGGGTCATGCGCACCTGTCGGGAGCTCGGCATCGCGACGGTCGCCGTCTATTCCGAGCTCGACCGTGACGCGATGCACGTCCGCTACGCCGACGAGGCGTACGCCCTCGGCGGACAGACGGCCGCCGAGAGCTACCTCAACACCGAGGCGATCCTCGACGCCATCGAGCGCAGCGGCGCCGAGGCGGTGCACCCCGGGTACGGGTTCTTCTCCGAGAACGCCGACTTCGCCCGCACGATCACCGAGAAGGGGGTCGCCTGGATCGGCCCGCCGCCCGAGGCGATCGAGATCATGGGCGACAAGATCTCGTCGCGGAAGGCGGCCGCCGCCGCCGATGTCGAGTCGGTCCCGGGCACCCTCGAGCCCATCCAGGACGCGTCGGAGGTCGTCGCGTTCGGAGATGAGTTCGGTTGGCCGGTGGCGATCAAGGCCGCGTACGGCGGCGGCGGCCGCGGGCTCAAGATCGCGCGCAGCGCGGGGGAGGCCGAAGCGGCGTTCGAGTCGGCGTCGCGCGAGGCGGTCGCGTACTTCGGGCGCGGCGAGTGCTACATGGAGCGCTACCTCACCGCGTCCGCGCCACATCGAGCTGCAGGTCTTCGCCGACACCCACGGCAACGTCGTGTCGCTCGGCGAGCGTGACTGCTCGACCCAGCGCCGTCACCAGAAGCTCATCGAGGAGAGTCCGGCCGCCGGCCTGACCGACGAGATCCGCGCCGCGATGGACGAGGCCGCGGTCAAGGTCGCGCGCGCCTGCGGCTACGTGAACGCGGGCACCGTCGAGTGCCTGTTCCAGGACGGCGAGTTCTGGTTCCTCGAGATGAACACGCGCCTGCAGGTCGAGCACTGCGTTACCGAGGAGGTCACCCAACTCGACCTCGTCGCCGAGCAGCTGCGCGTGGCGTCGGGTGAGCCGCTCTCGTTCACCGCCGCCGACATCCAGCACCACGGCCACTCCATCGAGTGCCGCATCAACGCCGAGGACCCGGCGGCCGGCTTCCTCCCTTCCCCCGGCACCATCTCGCACCTCCGCCTGCCCGGCGGTCCCGGCGTGCGGTGGGACGGCGGGTACGCGCAGGGCGACACCGTCTCGCAGCACTACGACAACCTCATCGGCAAGCTCGTGGTGTGGGGCCCCGACCGCGAAGCGGCACGAGCCCGCATGCTGCGCGCGCTGGGCGAGTTCGAGATCGTGGGTGTGAGCACCACCATCCCCGCGCACGTCACCCTGCTGTCCCATCCCGGGTTCGCGGCCTCGGAGCACTCCACCAAGTGGGTGGAGGACGAGATCGATCCCACCACCTTCGCCGGCACCTCGGCCGCACCGGCCGGCGCGCCCGCCGAGGGCGCCGACGACGCCGAGCCGCTGCTCGAGCGCACGGTCCCGGTCGAGGTCGACGGCAAGCGCTACTCCGTCAAGCTCTGGCTCCCCGAGGCCTCCGCGTCCGCGGGCACCGCCCCGAAGAAGCGCTCGGCGCGTCCGCGCCCGGGCACCGGCGGTTCGGGTGGCGCCGCCGGGAGCGGCACCATCAGCGCGCCGATGCAGGGCACCATCGTGAAGGTGCTCGTCGCCGCGGGCGAGACGGTCGAGGTCGGGCAGTCGGTGCTCGTGCTCGAGGCGATGAAGATGGAGAACCACATCAGCGCCGAGAAGGCCGGCACGGTGGCCGAAGTGCGGGTGGCCGAAGGCGACACCGTCGGCACCGGCGACGTCCTCCTCGTCATCGAGTAGCTGTGGCGCGCCGCGGAGTCGGCGCGGGAGACTCGCTCCATGGCAGAGCTCATGGACTACGAGGCACAGCAGGTCAAGGCGGCGAACACGTCGGGGAAGAAGCCGGTCGTGTTCGTGCACGGTCTCTGGCTGCTCCCGAGCAGCTGGGACCGCTGGGCGGAGGTATTCGTCGCGGCCGGCTTCTCGACCGTGACCGCGGGATGGCCCGACGACCCCAACGACGTCGACGAGGCGAACCGCCATCCCGAGGTCTTCGCCCACAAGTCGGTGAAGCAGGTCGCGGACCACGTCGAGGCCGTCATCCGGGAGCTGAAGCAGCGGCCTGCGGTGATCGGCCATTCGTTCGGTGGACTCCTCACCGAGATCCTCGCCGGGCGCGGGTGCAGCGACGCGTCGGTCGCCATCAGTCCGGCACCGCACCGGGGTGTGCTGCCGCTCCCGATCTCGGCGCTGCGGTCGTCGTCACCCGTGTTGCGCAACCCGGCCAACCACGGCCGCGCGGTCCCGCTCACCTACGAGCAATTCCGGTACGCGTTCGCCAACGCGGTCACCGAGGACGAGGCGCACGAGCTCTACAACACCTACGCGGTCCCGGCCGCCGGGCTCCCGCTGTTCCAGGCGGCGACCGCCAACCTCAACCCGTGGACCGAGGTGAAGGTCAAGACCAAGAACCCCGACCGCGGTCCACTGCTGATCATCGCCGGCGCCGAGGACCACACCGTGCCGTGGGCGATCTGTAACTCGTCGTTCAAGCGGGAACGAAAGAACAAGGACGCGGTCACCGAGATCGTCAAGATCGAGGACCGGGGCCACGCGCTCACCATCGACCACGGCTGGCGCAAGGTCGCCGACACCGCGCTGGCGTTCGTGCAGCGCTTCGTGAAGCCCTGACGTACCTGCTCCGGCTCAGCTGGCGGCGTCGGCCAAGAGCTCGGCCAGCGACGGGTGCACGAGGAGCGAGTCGACGATGTCGTCGACCCGCAGGCCGTTGGTGACCGCGACCGCGAGCACGCTGATGAGCTCGGCCGCGTTGCGCCCGACGATCGATCCGCCGAGCACGACGCCGGTCGCGGGGTCGGAGATGATCTTCACGAACCCGCGCGGGTCGCCCTTGATGAGCGCCTTGGCGTTGGCGGTGAACGGCACCTTGGTGACCCGGATCTTGCGCCCCTCCGAGAACGCCTCCGCCTCGGCGAGGCCGACGTCGGCGATCTCGGGATCGGTGAACACCGCCGACGCCGCCTTGTCGTAGTCGAGGTGGCGGTGCGGCCGGTTGTGCAGACCCATGAGGTGCTCGGCGATCTTGCGACCCTGCATCGCCGCCACCGACGACAACGGCAGCTTCCCCGACACGTCGCCGGCCGCGTAGATGTGCGACACGTTCGACAGGCAGTTGTGGTTCACCGGGATGTAGCCACCCCGGTCGACCTCGACCCCGGCGGCGTCGAGCCCGATGCCTTCGCTGTTCGGGATCGAGCCCACGGCCAACAACGCATGGGAGCCCTCGACGACGCGGCCGTCTTCGCAGTGCACCCGGACGACGTCGCCGTCGCGATCGAGCGCGCTGGCGCGTGCGCCCTTCAACAGCGAGATGCCGCGCTGCAGGAACGCGTCTTCCAACACCGCGGCGACCTCGGCGTCCTTGATCGGCAGCACCTGCTGGCGCGAGACGAGCAGCGTGACCTTCGCGCCCAACGAGTCGAAGAGGTGCGTGAACTCCACCCCGGTGACGCCGGAACCGATCACGACGGCGTGCTCGGGGATCTCGGGCGGCGGGTACGCGTCGCGGGTGGTGAGCACGCGGTCGCGGTCGATGGTGACGAAATCGGGGACGCGTGGACGCGAGCCGGTGGCGACGAGGATGAAGTCGGCCGAGAGCTCCTCGATCACACCGTTGGTGTCGATCACGACCTCGTGCGGACCCTTGAGCTCACCGCGGCCGTGGATCACCCGCACCTGCTGCGACGCGAGCTGGGTGGTGATCAGGTGGTGGAGGCGTCCCTCGATCGACGCCACCCGTTCCCGGAGCGCGTCGATGTCGAGCCGCCCCTCGGCCTCGAGGCCCATCACGTGCGCGCGGTCGAGCTCGACCAGCTCGCCGCCGGTGGCGATCAGCGCCTTCGACGGGATGCAGTCCCAGAGGTGGGCGGCGCCGCCGACGATGTCGCGTTCGATCAGGGTGACGTCGGCACCGAGTGTCGCGGCGACGGTCGCGCAGGTGTTCCCCGCGGGGCCACCACCCAGGATCACGAGACTCGGCATGAGCTGGAATTTAGGGGCCCGCCGGACCGGACCCGTCCCACGTGGTGCCGCGTAACCTGATCGCAATGTCGGAGCTCCGCCACGATCCGCTGAGCGGGCTCGACGTCATCGTCGCCGCCGGGCGCGCGGCGCGGCCGGTCACCTTCGCCGCGAGACCCGGCGAGCGTCGCGCCGAGGCGCCCGACTGCCCGTTCTGTCCCGGCCAGGAGTCGCAGACCCCGCCCGAGCTGGCCCGCACCGGAACCGGCGACGCCGACACGCCGGGGTGGCGGGTCCGCGTGTTCCCGAACCTCTTTCCCATCGTCGAGACGCACGAAGTGGTCGCGCTGTCACCCGCGCACGGCCGATCGCTGGCGCACCTCGACGACGACGAGGTCGTCGAGCTGTTCACCGTCATGCGCAACCGGGTGCGCATTCACCTCGCCGCCGGTCACGCCTACGCGGTCGCCATCGTCAACCACCTCCGCCCGGCGGGCGCGTCGATCGAACACCCGCACGCCCAGGTGTTCGCGCTCGACGCCGTGCCCGCGGCGGTCGTCGCCCGCGTCGCGCGCTTCCGCGCTGCCGAGCGCGACCTCGTGCGCGACGACGCCGCCCCGGCCGACCTCACCGTCGCCCGCGCACCCGCGCGTCGCGTGGTGCCCACCGGCGTCGACCTCGTCGTACCTGGTGCGGGTCGCGCACGAAGCTGCCGGACCGGCGTTCGACACCGCCGACGACGACGTGCTCGGGGCCACTGCGGTGACCGTGCGCGACGTGCTGGCGCGCCTCGACGCCGCGCTCGGCGACCCGGCTTACAACCTGGTCGTGCACACCGCGCCACCGGACACGGGGCCGTACCACTGGTACGTCGAGATCGTGCCCCGGCTCTCGGTCGTCGCGGGGTTCGAACAGGCGACCGGCATCCTGGTCAACACGGTGCCGCCCGAACGGGCGGCCGCCGACCTCCGCGAGCACGGATCCCCGTGAGCGTCGCCATCCACATCTGCATCACCATCGCCGCACCGCCCGCCACGGTGTGGCAGGCCGTCGAGCGCATCGAGACCCACACCGAGTGGATGCTCGACGCCGAGACCATCACGTTCCGGAGCGAGCAGCACGCCGGCGTCGGCGCCGAGTTCGACTGTCTGACGCGCGTCGGACCGCTGCGCACGACCGACCACTTCGTCGTCACCACGTGGGAGCCGGGCGCGGCGATGGGCATCGAGCACCGGGGCGCGGTCACCGGCGTCGGCGAGTTCCGCCTGCGGCCGCTCGCGGGTGGTGACGCCACCGACTTCTGCTGGACGGAGCGGCTCACGTTCCCGTGGTGGCTGGGCAGCACGGCCGGCGAGCGGTTCGGGCGACCGGTGCTCAAGCGCATCTGGGAGGGCAACCTCCGGCGCCTGAAGGCGCACGTGGAGCGCGGCCCGGTAGCTTGACCACTCGGCACGAGGGGGGTCCGTGAGGTTCAAGCTCGCCGTCCTGATCGGCGCCGTGATGATCGCCGCATTCCCCGGCGCGGGTGGCGCGGGCGACGCGGCGACGGCGGTGCCGACGCCGACGGTCCAGGGCCCCATCACGACGGGTAACGGCAGGATCGTCGTGCAGAGCACGAACTTCGACCTCGCGACCGTCGGGTACGAGCAGGCCGAGTACTTCATCTCGGGGACCGCGAGCTCCTACCGGAGCACGAGTCCGCTCACCGACGACGGCAACTGGAGCGTCGCCCCCGACGCGAGCGCTCCGTACAAGACCCGCATCGTGGTCTACCGCCCCATCGACCCGCGAAGGTTCAACGGCACCGTGATGGTCGAGTGGCTCAACGTGAGCGGCGAGCTCGACGCCGGTGCGAACTGGACCACGACGCACGTCGAACAGATCCGCAAGGGCATGGTGTGGGTCGGCGTCACCGCGCAACGCGTCGGCATCGTCGGAGGCTCGAACGCGCTGGTCGCCTCCCAGGCGCTCCAACACGCGGACCCGGTGCGGTACGGCTCCCTGAGCCATCCGGGCGACCAGTTCTCCTACGACATCTACTCGCAGGCCGCCCGCGCGGTCCGCGCCGACGCGGCGACCGTCCTCGGCGGTCTCTCGCCGAAGCACCTGATCGCGGTCGGTGCGTCGCAGTCCGCGTTCTACCTCACGAGCTATGCGAACGGCCTGGCGCGCCGGACACGCCTGTTCGACGGATTCCTGATCCCGAGCCGCGACGGAGGCGCCACCCTGTTCGACGGCAGCCACGCGTTCCAGCGCCTCGAAGGTTCGGTCCGGATCCGGCGCGACCTCGGGATCCCGGTGCTCATCCTCACCACCGAGAGCGACCTCGCGCTGCTCCGCTACGCCCGCGCGCGGCAGCCCGACTCCCGCTTCTTCCGCGACTGGGAGGTCGCGGGATCGTCGCACTACGACACCTACTCCTTGTCGTTCGGACCAAAGGACGACGGCAAGAACGGGAGCGACGCCTCGTTCTTCGAGACGATGATCACCCCGGTCACGTCGCCGTATCCCGGGATCATCGACTGTGTGAAGCCGATCAATGCCGGCGGGCAGACGTACGTGGCCCGCGCCGCGGTCGCCGCCATCAACCGCTGGGTCGCGCACGGCACACCTCCTCCACGAGCGCCCCGGCTCCGGATGCGCGGGTCGAGGGAGTTCGTCGTCGACGGTCGCGGCAATGCGGTCGGTGGGATTCGCACACCGCAGGTCGACGTGCCGATCGCGACCCTGTCGGGGCTCGGGCAGTCGGGTACCAGTTTCTGCTCCCTGTTCGGCACGACCGCACCGTTCGACGCCACCACGCTGGCGTCGCTCTATCCGACGCACACCGCGTTCGTGAAGGCGTGGAGGGCCGCGACCGACAAGGCGGTGAAGGCAGGCTTCGTGCTTGCGGCCGACGCGAAGAACCTCGAGGCGGCCGCGGCGCAGTCGGCCGTCGGGAACTGAGGAGACACCATGATCGCAACCGCTCCGGACCTGACCGAACTGACCGCCGGCGGTGCACCCGTCGTCGCCCGGACCCTCTTCGATCTCGCTGACATCGGGTACGCGGAAGCCGAGTACGCGATGTCGGGCACCGCACGCGCGTTCGCGGCGACCGACGACGGGCTGGCGGTTGTCGAGGAGGCGCCGTACACCACACGAGTGCTCGTGCACCGTCCCGCCGACGCCGCGGCGTTCGACGGCACCGTCTGGGTCGAGTGGCTCAACATGACCAGCGGGTTCGACACCGCGCCCGACTGGACCTTCACGCACACCGAGCTGACGCGGAGCGGGGCCGCGTGGGTGGGCGTGTCGGCACAACAGATGGGCGTGATGGGTGGCGACGGACTCATGGGGATGGACGCTCGCCGGGCTCGTCGGCGCCGACCCCGCGCGCTACGGGTCGCTCGTGCACCCGGGTGACCGCTTCTCCTACGACATCTTCACCCAGGCGGGCGTCGCGGTCCGCCGGGCGGCGGGCACGATCCTCGACGACCTCATGGTCGAACGGGTGCTCGCGGTCGGCGAGTCGCAGTCGGCGTTCCGACTCACGACCTACGTCAACGTGATCGACCCCGCCGAGCCGACGTTCGACGGCTACCTCCTGCACTCACGCGCCGGCGTCGCGCCACCGCTGCACGACGTCGACGATCCGGCCGCCGCGATGCTGGGCGAACCCGTGCTCTTCCGCGACGACCTACGTGTACCGCTGCTCTGCGTCCAAGCTGAGACCGACCTGCTCATGCTGGGCTACCTGGCGGCGCGTCAGCACGACGGACGAGCACCTCGTGGTGTGGGAGATCGCGGGCACCGCGCACGCCGACGTGTACACGTTCGTGGTCGGGATGATCGACACCGGCACCTCCCGATCGACGAGTTGGCTGCGGCGTGGACACCCGGTACCGATCTGTTCGGCTTCCTGGTCGACCTGCCCGTGAACGCCGGGGCGCAGCACTACGTGATGAACGCGGCAGTGCATCGCCTCGAACGTTGGGTGCGCGACGGCACGCGCCCGCCTGCGTCACCGAGGCTCGAGGTGCGCGACGGCGCGTTCGTGCTCGACGACCACGGCAACGTCCGGGGCGGGATCCGCACACCACACGTCGACGTTCCGACCGCGGTGCTGTCGGGCTTCGGCAACGGCGGACACCCGGTGGCGTTCCTCGCCGGCTCGACCACGCCGTTCGACGCCGCGAAGCTCGCCGAGCTCTACACCGACCGCGACGACTACCTGGCCCGATACGCCGCGGCGACCGACGCCGCGGTCGCGGCCGGATTCGTGCTCGCCGCCGATGCCGACGAGATCAAGGCCATCGCCGAGGTGAACTGCCCGATCTGACCCACCCGTACGGGGTGTAACTCAGCGGCCCGAGAAGGTGGCCTTGCCGGGGCCGTCGTCGAGGAAGCTGCGGATGCCGACGGTGGCGTCGTCGGTGGCGAACACCTCGACGAAGCCCTCGGTCTCGAGGTCGAGACCGGCCGACAGCGAGCCGTCGAGCCCGGCGTCGACGACGCGCTTGGCGATGCCCATCGCGACCACCGCGCCCGACCCGAGCGACGCCGCCCACTCGAGCGCGGTGTCGAGCACCTCGGCCGCCGGCACGACCCGGTCGACCAGCCCGATGCGCCAACGCCTCCTCGGCCCGCACGTGGCGGCCGCTCCAGACCAGCTCCTTGGTCTTCGCCGGCCCGATCAGCCGCGCCACGCGCTGCGTGCCCCCGCCGCCGGGGAAGATGCCGAGTTGGATCTCCGGGAACCCGAGCCGGGCCGAGTCGCCGGCGACGCGCAGGTCGCACGCCAGCGCGAGCTCGAACCCACCGCCGAGCGCGAAGCCGTTGATCGCCGCGATCACCGGGCGAGGGATCGCGGCGAGCGCGTCGAGCCCGGACCGGATGCCCTCGCTCACGATCGCCGCCGCGCCGTCCGCGGTGAACTCCGACACGTCGGCGCCGGCGGCGAACGCCTTCTCGCTGCCCGTGACGACGACCGCCTTCACCGACGGATCCGCCGACAGCCCGTTGGCGATCTCCTCGAGCTCGCCGAGCAACGCGGTCGACAACGGGTTGAGCGGCGGGCGGTTGAGCCGCAGCAGCGTCACCCCGCCGGAACGCGACTCGACGAGGACCAGCGGTTCCGGCATGCGTGCCTGCTCCCGTTACTTGGCGTAGTTGAAGAAGCCGCGCCCGCACTTGCGGCCGAGCAGCCCGGCCTCGACCATGCGCGAGAGCAACGGCGGAGGCGCGTAGAGCGGCTCCTTGAACTCGGCGTACATCGAGTCGGCGACCGCCTCGATGGTGTCGAGCCCGATCATGTCGGCGAGCGCGAGCGGCCCCATCGGGTGCGAGCACCCCTCGACCATGCCGGCGTCGATGTCGTCGGCCGAGGCGAACCCCGACTCGAGCATGCGGATCGCCGCGAGCACGTAGGGCACGAACAGCGAGTTCACGATGAACCCGGCGCGGTCCTGGGAGCGGATCACCCGCTTGCCGAGCGTGTCGACCATGAAGTCTTCGACGCGGTCGGCGACGTCGCTGCTCGTGACGATCGACGGGATGAGCTCGACCAGGCGCATCACCGGCACCGGGTTGAAGAAGTGGAGGCCGACCACGTGCTCGGGACGTTCGGTCGCCATCGCGAGCTTCATGATCGGGATCGACGACGTGTTCGACGCCAGGATCGCCTGCTCGTCGACCACGATCTTGCCGAGGTTGCGGAACACTTCGAGCTTCTCGTCCTCGAACTCGCGCACCGCCTCGATCACGAGCTGGCGATCGCGCGAGCTCGCCGATGTCGGTGACGAAGCGGACCCGCGCCAACGACGCCATGGCGGCGGCCTCGTCGAGCTTCCCCGCGTTCACCGCGCGCTCGAGCGACGACTCGATGCGCGAACGGCCCGCGGTGACCGCGGCGTCGTTGATGTCGCAGACGGTCACGTCGACACCGGCCTTGGCCGACACCTCGGCGATCCCCGCGCCCATGAGCCCGGCGCCCGACCACACCGACGCGTTCGATGGACTCGCTCATGCTTCTCCTCGGTCGGCGCCGTCGCTCAGCAAGGTCGCCGCAGTGTAGGGATCTGACGTTCCGTCAGCTACCTGGCGAACCACCGTAGCGAAGCGCGGTCCGCTACAGAAATCATCGGCGCGCTTGATGAACCGATCAAGTACCAAGGCGCGCAATTCGTCCGCTATGCGCTGTTCGCGGCGCGCCGAGAGCTCGCCAGAGCCGGCCAGATGCGCTCGATGGTCACGGACCGCGCCGAGGAGCGCGTCGACGCCGCGGTCCTCGACCGCGACCGTCGCGAGGACCGGCGGCGTCCACGGGCGCGCGCCCGCGAGCTCGAGCATCGCCTGCAGGTCGTGGACGGTGCTCTCCAACCCGGCGCGGTCGGCCTTGTTCACCGCGAACACGTCGCCGATCTCGAGCAGCCCCGCCTTGGCCGCCTGCACGCCGTCGCCCCATCCGGGGTTCACGACCACGACGGTGGTGTCGGCCGCCCCGGCGATCTCGACCTCCACCTGGCCGACGCCGACCGTCTCGACCACGATCCACCGGTAGCCGGCGGCGGCGAGCACGCGTACGGCCTGCGGCGTCGCACGCGACAGCCCGCCGAGGTGTCCGCGCGTCGCCATCGAGCGGATGAACACGTCGGGATCGGTGGCGTGGCGTTGCATGCGCACGCGGTCGCCGAGGATCGCGCCACCCGTGAACGGACTGGTGGGGTCGATCGCGAGCACCGCCACCCGCTCGCCCGCATCGCGCAGGTGTGCGACGAGCTGGTCGGTGAGCGTCGACTTGCCCGCACCGGGTGCGCCGGTGATGCCGACCGTCCACGCGTCGTCTGCGACCGACACCGGCAGCGTCGCGAGCGCGGCGCGGGCGTCGTCGCCGCCCGCCTCGACGACCGAGAGGAGGCGCGCGAGGGCTCGGCGGTCGCCGGCGCGGGTGGCGTCGAGCAGTGCCGCGGCCGGACCGGTCACGGCGACGGTGTCAGACGAAGGGCTCGTCGTCGACGAGGGCGTCGTCGACCACTGCGGTGACGCCCGGGGCGCGGTCCATGATGATGCGCTCCACGCCGGCCTTGAGGGTCTGCATCGAGATGGGGCAGGTGCCGCAGGCGCCGACCAGGTTCACGTGCACCACGCCTTCGTCGTCGAGGCGGTCGAACACGATGTCGCCACCGTCGCTCTGGAGCGCCGGGCGGATCAGCTCGATCGCCTCGAGCACGCGGCCTTCCAGCTCGGCAGGTTCGAGTTCGGTGTCGATCGGCATCACGGAGCTCCTGTCACAGGCGTACCATGGTGGAACACCACCAGTATCGCAGGCCTTCCCGAATTCCCCGCCTGTACTCCTCGGCGGTGGCCTTGATCCGCTCGAGGGTGGCCTGCATGTTGCGGGCGTTGGTGCGGCCCCGGGCCTTCCCGAAGAGCTTCCAGTAGAGCCGCATGGGCAGCTGGTCGGTGAGCTGGTAGAACTCGGTGACGTCGGTGCCGTCGCCGGCCGGCTCGAATCGGTACCCCCAGGTCATCGGGTGGCGCTTCGGCGTGCCGACCACGAACGTGAACTCCTTGCCCGGCTCGCGACGCGACCACGGTGCACTTGGTCCAGTAGGTCGGTCCCCGGCCGTTGCGCTTCACGTGGCCGCGGAACGTGGCCCCGACCTCGGGACCGGTCGAGCCGTCGAGCCACTCGGCCTCGAACGTCTCGGGGCTGAACCGCCCGGTGTTGGTGACGTCGCTCACCAGTTCCCACACCTTCGCGGGCGGGGCGTCGACGTGCACGGTCACGGAGTCCTGCATCGCGCCCAGGCTACGGCGTGCCGCCGCCCACTCACGCGAAGGGGGCGATCTCCTCGCAGGCGCGGCACCAGTCGTCCTCCGGCGCCCACGGCCAGTCGTCGAAGATGCGCAGCGAGTCGCGCGTGCCGCACGCGACCAGACCGGTGTCGGTGTCGACCGCGTGGCGCTTGCCCTTCGGCTCGCGGCCGCCGGCCGACTGGCGACCGATGCCCTTCGACCGGGCCGGGCGGGATCCGAGCGCACCGACGACCCAGGGCATGCGTCAGGGTACGCCGGCGCGCTCAGCGCCAGTCGCGGACGCGTTCGACGTCGGCGCCGAGGGCGCGCAGCGAGCGCGGCGAGGTCGGAGTAGCCGCGGTCGACGTGGAACGGATCGAGCACGACGGTCTCGCCGTCGGCGGCGAACCCGGCGAGCACCGAGCGCGGCGCCGGCCCGCACGTCGAGCGCCGCGCACCGGCGCGGCCGACAGCCGATCGCACCCCGCGGATCACCGCGTGACGACCCTCGTGGCGGATGTCGGCACCCATGCGGTTCAGCTCGGCGACGAAGCCGAGCCGGTTGTCGAACACGTTCTCGGTGACGATGGCGGTGCCGTCGGCGGTGGCGAGCAGCGCGACCGCGAGCGGCATGAAGTCGGTGGCGAAGCCGGGGAACGGCAGCGTGGCGATGTCGACGGCGCGGAGCCGCTCGTCGGCACGCGCCCAGAGGCCGTCGGGCGTCTGCGACACCTGCAGGCCCATCTCGGTGAGCTTCATGACCACGGTCTCGACGTGGTCGAGCCGGGCGCCCAGCAACGTGCACTCGCCCCCGGCGATCCCGCAGGCCATGAGCAGCGTGCCGGTCTCGATGCGGTCGCCCATGATCTCGCTGTCGACGGGGACGAGCGCCTCGACGCCCTCGACCGAGATGGTCGACGTGCCGGCGCCGTGGATCTCGGCGCCCATCCGGTTGAGCATGTCGGCGAGGTCGGTGATCTCCGGCTCGCGGGCGGCGTTCTCGATGACGGTCGAGCCCTTGGCCAGCACCGCCGCGGTGAGCAGGTTCTCGGTGGCGCCGACGCTCGGGAACTCGAGGACGACCCGGGCGCCGGAGAGGCGGTTGGTGCGGGCCTCGATGAAGCCGTGGACGACGTCGAGCTCGACGCCCATCGACTCGAGGCCGCGGAAGTGCATGTCGAGCTTGCGACTCCCGATGTTGTCGCCACCGGGCATGGCGACGCGCGCCTGACCGCAGCGCGCCAGCAACGGACCGAGCACGTTGATCGACGCGCGCATCCGCGTGACCAGCTCGTAGGGCGCCTCCGCGTGCAGCGATGCCGACGCGTCGATCCGCAGCTCCGACGGGCCCGTCCACTCGACCCCCGCGCCGATGGCGCGCAACACGTCGATCATCACGTCGAGGTCGGCGACGGGGTCGACGTTGCGCAACGTGGTGACGCCGGGCGCGAGCAGCGCCGCGGCCATCTGCTTGGTGCCCGCGTTCTTGGTCGCGCCGGAGACGCGCACGGTGCCGCTGCAGCCGATGACCGGCGCGGACGACGAACGAATCACTCATCGGCAGGTTCGTCATCGTGTGCTCATTCCGCGAAGCTGAGCGGCAGGTCGTCGTCGAGCTCGGGTGTCAGCGCCACCCGCCACACCGACACCGGCGTGACGATGCCGGGGATCTGGCGCTCGCCCAGTGGGAACACCGGGAAGCTGTCGCCCAGCGCGGCGACCACCTCGTCGTTGGCAAGGATCTCGCCCGGCGCCGCCGCGTCGCACAGGCGCGACGCGAGGTTGATCGACATGCCGATGAAGTCGTCGCCCTCGAACACGATGACCTTGCCGGCGGCGATCCCGATCCGCAACGGCAGGACGATGCTGGCGTTCTCCATCCGCTCGGAGAGGTCGAGCACCGTCTCCACCACGGGCCGGACCTCGGTGCCCACGAACATGCAGCCGTCGCCGAGCCACTTCCCCACCCGGATTCCGTGGTCGGGTGAGAGCCCACGCACGATCGCCCGGAACTCGGCCAGCACCGCCAGGGCCTCGTCGTCGCCCAGGGTGTCGTTCATGCGCGTGAAGCCACACATGTCGACGAACGAGAAGCACCGGAAGACCCGCACCCCGACAGTTTGGCCGATGGCCGGGCCACGACCCGGGTTGTTCGCGGAGCCTCAGTCGCCGGCGGAGACGTCGACGCTGTACACCTGGTAGAGCAGGTCGGCGCCCCGCCGCCGGTGCTGGTCGACCTGCTTGGCGATGCCGGTCAACGACTGCAGGAGCTTGGTGTCGTCGGGTCCGGCGGTCGGCGAGGCGAGCAGCTCCCGGGCCCGGGCCATGGCCGCGACCAGCACCTCGTGGTCACGCCGCAGGTGGTCGACCTCGGGCGCCACCTCGACCGAGTCGTCGAGCAGCTCCTCGAACAGCCCCTCGGGCCCCTCGGTGAACTCGACGTGCTCGTGCCAGGCGGCGCCCAGACCTGAGAGGGCACCCCCGACGGCGGCGATCCAGACGTCGCGGTCGGCGGTGACATCGCCCGCCACCTGCTGGAAGTGGGTGGCGGCGTCACGCAACTGGCCCCGTTGGGGGCCGATGCGGGTGTGGGCGATGGGTCCACGGACTTCCGTACCGGGCATGGGGCCTCCTGGTCGCGCAGGGGGGAGTCAAGGTCCAGGCGCCGTTGCCGGGGCTCCCCCATTTGGCACACGCGCGCGGGCCTCAGTCAAGGCTTCCCATCTCAATTTCTGATCAAAACCATCGTCAGGAGTGATCACACCTCGTTCAGCCGGGGAGGGCCGCCACCCAGCCGACCGAGGCCTCGGCGACCTCGGCGAGCACGTCGTCGGTGGTCCGTCCACTCGCCTTCAGGGGCCGGTAGCCGTGGTCGGCGGTGTCGATCCAGTGGAACGCCGTCTTCCCGCGGATGGCCTTCGCCGCCTTCGTCAGGTCGTCCTTCCCGGCCAGCGAGTCGCGGGTACCGCTGACGAACAGCACCGGGACCCGGATCGCCGGGAAGTGCTCGGTGCGGGGCTTCTCCGGCTTCCCGGCGGCGTGGAGCGGGTACGACAGCATCAGCAGCCCGAGCGCCGGGACCGGGTCGTCGTCGGCGCCGACCACCATCGAGCAGTACCGGCCGCCCATCGAACGGCCCCCGAGCACGAGGCGCTCAGGAGGAAGCTTCGCCCGCTTCGCCAGCTCGGCCGCGGCCTCGCGCGTCGTCGCCTCGAGCACCTTCGGACGGTCGGGCGCGTTGCGGCCCGCGCTGCGGTACGGGTAGTTGAACCGCAGCGACGGGATCTTCGCCGCGGCGAGGGCGTCGGCGACCACGCGCAGCGCCCCGCCCTGGAAGTCGGAGCCGGCCCCGTGCGCGAGCAGCACCGCGCGGTCCGCACCCTTCCGGGGTCCCTGCCACTCGTACTCGGTGACCAGCGCGTCGGTCATCGTTGCACCACCCACTTCTCGAGGAACGAGTCGATCCGTCCGAGCGAATCGACGATGGTCGCCTCCCGCGCGAAACCGTGCCCCTCGCCGTCGTACACATGGTGGTCGACGGTTGCGCCCGCGGCGCGCATCGAGTCGACGAGCAGCTGCGCCTGGGCCGGCGGGACCACCTTGTCGTCGGCGCCCTGCAGCACGAGCGCAGGCACCGTGATGTCGCGCGCGCGCGACACCGGTGACCGTTCCCGGTACCGGTCGGCGTGCTTCGGCAGCGCGCCGACCAGTCGGTCGAGATAGCGCGACTCGAACCGGTGCGTCGTCGCCGCGAGATCGAACAGGTCGGTGACGCCGAAGAGGCTCACCACCGCGCGCACCACGGCCGGTTCGTGCGCGGCGACGAGCAGCGCGGTGAACCCGCCCGCGCTGCCGCCCATCACCGCGGCGCGCGACGCGTCGGCCCACCCCTCGCGACCGGCGGCTCCGATCCCGGCGACGGTATCGGCGACGTCGACGACCCCCCACTCGTGGTCGAGGGCGTGGCGGTAGTCGTGGCCGTAGCCGGTCGAGCCGCGGTAGTTCGGGCTCAGCACGGCCCAGCCCCGCGAGACGAAGTAGCGCACGCGCGGCTTCCAGTCGACGGTGCTCTGGTCGGTGGGCCCGCCGTGCACGTCGACCAGCAACGGCGGGAGTGCACCGTCGACCCCGCCGGCAGGCGGCGCCGGCGGGAGCCACAGGAGCCCGTGCACGGTCGCGCCGTCGGCGCCGGCCCACGTGACGGGCACCGGTTCGGGGAGGTCGACGGCGTCGAGCTCGGCGGGAGCACCGCGGCGCCGCGATGCACGTGTCCCGGCGACCGGATCGAGCACGGTCAGGCGTGGGGCCGTCCGACCGCCCGAGCGGATGCACGCCACGCCCCCGGCTCCCCAGTCGAGCCCCGCGTGCCAGCCCTTCGACACGTCGACCGGCGCCGAACCGCCGAGCGCGACGCGCACCAGACGACCGAAGCCGTCCTCGTTGCGGTTGAGCACGATCGCGGTGCCGTCGGGCGACCACGCGAACGATCGTTGCCCGGGACCCCACGACGGTTCGGCGTGTTCGTGCGGTTCGTCGACCAGTGCGTACGGCGGCGCGGCACCCGCGGGCTTGATCCAGACGCGCATCCAGCCGTCGAGCTCGCCCACGAACGCGAGCGCGTCGCCGACCGGCGAGAAGCGCGGTTGACCGACCGCGACGTCGTGACCACCCGCGATCAGGTGCGGGGACGCGTCGGCGGCGTCGACCGCGACCGCCATGATCCGCGATCCGTCCCACGGCATGTTCGGGAGGTCCCACTCGTGCCAGGCCAGCATCGCACCGTCGGCCGACCACGAGGGATCCCACGCGTAGTCGGCGTGTGACATGCGCCGCGGCCATCCGTCACCGTCGAGATCGACGGCCGCGATGTCGCACACGTCGTCGCGTTCGAGCACGAACGCGACCCGTGTCCCACCGGGGCCTACGGCGGGCGCGGCGGCGCGCCCGTCACGCGAGAGCACGCGCACCGCTCCCCCGGTCGCCGGGATCGCGAGCAGGCGCCCGTCGGCGGCCGCGTACACCAGGAGGTCGTCGGTCGCCCAGCAGTACCCACCGCCGCCGTAGGCGCCGAGCGGGGTGACGGGGAATTCCGCGGTGACGGTGACCGCGAGGCCGGACCCATCGGCCGGCGCGACCACGAGATCGACCCGCCCGGCGAACGCCTCCAACCAGGCCAGCCGGTTCCCGCCCGGCGACCAGCGGGCCTCGCCCAGCGTGTGCGACCGGGCCACGGCGACGGCGGAGATGGCGTCCACGGGGCCCGAGGCTAACGAGCCCGGAGACGGCGGGGCCGTAATCCGCGCGATTACATCGTGTCTGACCTGCACTTTCGACCAAATCGAGCACCGTCTGCGAGACTTGTCGGCTTATGCCGCCGCAGCCCGAGAGTCTCCGCATCGCCTGGTTGGTCTACCGGGGCAACCCGCACTGCGGTGGGCAGGGGGTGTACACCCGCTACCTCGCCCGGGAGCTGACCGAGCTCGGCCACCAGGTCACGGTGTTCTCCGGACAGCCCTACCCGGAGCTCGATCATCCCGAGCAGCTCCAGAAGGTCCCGAGCATGGACCTCTACCGGCCCGAGAACCCGTTCCGGGTGCCGTGGCCGTGGGAGTTCAAGACCACCATCGACGTCCAGGAGTTCGCCACCATGTGCTCGGCGGGCTTCCCCGAGCCGTACACGTTCAGCCTGCGCGCCCGCCGGCTGCTGACGCCGCGCCGCGCCGACTTCGACCTCATCCACGACAACCAGTGCCTCGGCTCCGGCCTGCTCGGGATGATGGACGACGGCTGGCCGGTCCTGGCCACGCTGCACCACCCGATCACCGTCGACCGCGATCTCGACCTCGAACACGCGACCAGCGCGTGGCGGCGCTTCACCCTGCGCCGCTGGTACGGCTTCCTCGGCATGCAGATGAAGGTCGCGCGCGCGATCCCGCGCGTGGTCACCGTGTCGGAGTCCAGCAAGCGCGACATCGTCCGGCAGATGGACGTCCACGAGGACCGCCTGCACATCGTGCCGGTCGGCGTCGATCCCAAGATCTTCCACCCGATCCCCGAGGTCACGCGCGTCCCCGGTCGCCTCATGACGACCACCAGCTCCGACGTCCCGATGAAAGGCCTCGTGCCACTCCTCGAAGCGTTGGCCAAGGTGCGCACCGAGCGCGACGACGCCGAGCTCGTGATCATCGGCAAGCCCAAGGGCAAGAGCAAGATCCCCGCGCTGATCGACAGGCTCGGCCTCACCGACTCGGTGCGGTTCGTGTCGGGCGTGACCACCGAGCGGATCGTCGAGCTCTACGCCGAGGCCGAAGTCGCGGTGGTGCCGTCCCTCTACGAGGGCTTCTCGTTGCCCGCGGTCGAGGCGATGGCGTGCGGCGTCCCGCTGGTCGCGACCACGGGCGGCGCGCTCCCCGAGGTCGTCGGCACCGACGGCGAAACCGGGCTCATGGTGCCGCCGGGTGACCCCGACGCGCTCGCGCACATGCTGCTGCGCGCGCTGGGCGACGCCGACCTGCGGGCCCGCATCGGCACCGCTGGACGCGCCCGGGCCCTCGACAAGTTCACGTGGCGCGCCACCGCGGTGGGGACCGTCGAGAACTACCGCGCGCTCCTCGAGGCGCGCGCGGCCGCCGGGAGCCGCTGATGCTGACCGTCGACTTCGACCGCCTCGACCTCCGCGCCGGCCAACGGCTGCTCGACATGGGGTGCGGCGGCGGACGGCACACGTTCGCGGCGATGCGCCGCGGTGCGACCGTGGTCGCGCTCGACTACGACGCTTCGGAGCTGAAGGAAGTGCGGGCGACACGTGGGGCGATGATCGAGGCGGGCGAGATCGCCGCCGATGCGCCCGGCGGTGAGGTCAACGGTGACGCGCTGCGGCTGCCGTTCCCCGACGACTCGTTCGACCGCATCATCGCGTCGGAGGTCCTCGAGCACCTGTGGGACGACTCGCGCGCGATCTCCGAGCTCGTACGCGTGCTGCGCCCCGGCGGTCGCCTCGCGGTCACCGTTCCGAGTCGGTTCCCCGAGCGCGTGAGCTGGGCGATCAACTACCGCTACCACGACACGCCCGGTGGTCACGTCCGCATCTACCGGCAGCACGAGCTCGAGCAGAAGCTCGAGCGGTCGGGGCTGTGGCTGCGCGGTTCGCACCACGCGCACGCGCTGCACTCGCCCTACTGGTGGCTGAAGTGCACGTTCGGCCTCGACAGCCCGGGGTCGTGGCCGGTGCGCCGGTACCACGACTTCCTCGTGTACCAGATCGAACGCCAGCCCCGGTGGGTCGCCGCGCTCGACCGCTCGCTCAACCCGGTGATGGGCAAGAGCCTCGTCGTCTACACGCAGAAGGTGCGTTGATGGCGATGCCGTTCCACCTCCTCCCCAACCTCGACGGCATCGTCACCGCGCACGAGCTCGCCGAGACCGTCGACGCCATCGCCCGGGTGCAGCTCCCCGACGGCAACATCCCGTGGACACCGGGCGGTCACACCGACCCGTGGAACATGGTCGAGGCGGCGATGGCGCTCGACCTCGGCGGTCGTCACGACCAATCGCGCGCGGCCTACGAGTGGCTCGCGGACAAGCAGCGCGCCGACGGCGGGTGGCACGCCTACTACCTGGGTGACGACATCGAGGACCCGACCCTCGACACCAACGTCACCTGTTACGTCGCGACCGGCGCGTGGCACCACCACCTCGTCACCGGCGACACCGCGTACCTGCGCGCGCAGTGGCCGACGGTCGAGGCGGCGATCGACTTCGCGCTCGACTTCCAACGCGAGACCGGTGAGATCGCGTGGCGCGGCGACGACCCCGACGACGGTGCGCTGCTCACCGGTTCGTCGAGCATCCACCACAGCGTGAAGTGCGCGCTCGCCATCGCCGAGCGGCTCGGGCACGAACGTCCCGACTGGGAGTTGTCGCTCGGTGCGCTCGCCATCGCCATCGCCCACCGTCCCGACGTGTTCCTCGACAAGGACCGTTGGGCGATGGACTGGTACTACCCGATCCTCGGCGGCGTGCTGCGCGGCTACGCGGCCGACGCGCGCGTCGCGTCGCGCTGGGCCGCGTTCGTCGTCGAAGGTCGCGGCATCCGCTGCGTGTCCGACCGCCCGTGGGTCACCGCGGCGGAGACCTGCGAGCTGGTGATGGCGCTCGACGCCATCGGCAGCCACGACCACGCGCGCCGGCTGTTCGAGCGCGTGCACTTCCTGCGCGCCGACGGTGGCGGCTACTGGACGGGCGCCAACTTCGACGACGAGGCCTTCCACCTCGACGGCGAGCTCTACCCGGTGGAGCAGCCGACGTGGAACTCCGCCGCGGTCGTGCTCGCCGCCAACGCGCTCACCGGTACCGGACCGACCGCGGGCTTGTTCCGCGGCGAGCGTCTCCCCGAGGGCCTCAACGCCGACGAGCTGCTCGCGGCCGGCGTCGAGATCGCCGAAGAACGCGCCCGCAAGTAGTACCCCCTGCTCCTTTCTCGAACCTGCGTCGGGAGAGGCGAACTCTTCGCCTCTGGCGACACCGGTTCGGTCAGGGGGCGCGGAGCACTCTCAGGCTGCCGGTGGTCGACTCGGGGAGGAAGCCGTCGGCGACGGCGTGCTGCCACACCTCGTAGGGCGCCTGCCCGCCCTCGGCGGGATCCTCGAACACGTCGTGGAACACGAGCACGCCGCCGGGCGCGAGGTGGCGCGCCCAGCCCCGGTAGTCGGCGAGCGCGACGTCGAACGCGTGCCCGCCGTCGACGAACACGAGACCGAGCGGGGTCGCCCAGTGCGCGGCGACGGTTGGTGACGCGCCGATGACGGCGACGACGACGTCCTCGAGCCCGGCGTCCTCGATGGTGCGCCGGAAGAACGGGAGCGTGTCCATGCGCCCGGTGCGCGGGTCGACGAGCCGCTCGTCGTGGTGCTGCCAGCCGGCCTGGTTCTCCTCCGAGCCCCGGTGGTGGTCGACGGTGTAGACGATCGTGCCGCCCTCGCGCGCCGCCGCGCCGAGGTAGATGGCCGACTTGCCGCAGTACGTCCCGATCTCGAGCAACGGACCCACGCTCGCCGCCACGAGCCCGGCGGCGTGGAGTGCCAGACCCTCGTCGTCGGGCATGAAACCGACGGCGGCGCGGGCGGCCGTCAACAACGAGCTCTCCATTCCCTGCAAGGTACGCTCCCCGGCATGGAACAGCAGACTCAAGCCCCCGATCGCAACCTGGCCATGGAGCTCGCCCGGGTCACCGAGGCCGCCGCACTGGCGGCCGGGCGCTGGCTGGGCAAGGGCGACAAGAACGGCGCCGACGGCGCCGCGGTCGACGCCATGCGCATCATCCTCAACTCGGTCTCGATGGAGGGTGTCGTCGTGATCGGCGAGGGCGAGAAGGACGAGGCGCCCATGCTGTTCAACGGCGAGGAGATCGGGGCCGGTGGACCGGCCTGCGACATCGCCGTCGACCCGATCGACGGCACCACGCTCACGTCGCTCGGTCGCAACAACGCCATCTCGGTCATCGCGATCTCCGAGCGCGGCACCATGTTCGACCCCGGTCCCTGCGTCTACATGGACAAGATCGCGGTGGGTCCGGCCGCGGCCGACGTCATCGACATCGACGCCCCGGTGAAGACCAACCTCGAGGCGGTCGCGAAGGCGCTCGGCGAAGACGTCGACGACATCACCGCGGTCGTCCTCGACCGACCCCGCCACGAAGACATCATCCGCCAGTGCCGCGAGGCGGGCGCCCGCATCAAGCTCATCCAGGACGGCGACGTCGCCGCCGCCATCACCGTCGCCACCCCCGACAGCGGCACCGACATCCTGTTCGGCATCGGCGGCACGCCGGAAGGCGTGATCGCAGCCGCCGCGCTCAAGTGCATGGGTGGCGAGATGTTCGGACGCCTCTACCCGCGCAACGACGAGGAGAAGCAGGCTGCACTCGACGCGGGCTACGACCTCGACCGCGTGCTCACCTCCGACGACCTCGTGTCCGGCGAAGACGTCTTCTTCAGCGCCACCGGCATCAGCGACGGCGACCTGCTCAAGGGCGTGCGCTACTGGGGCAACGGCGCGAGCACGCAGTCGCTCGTGATGCGCTCGAAGTCGGGCACCATCCGCACCATCGACGCCACGCACAAGTGGCAGAAGCTGATGAAGTACTCGGCCCTGAAGTTCGACTGACCTCGGCGGCCGACGTCCGCACGCGGATCCGAGCGTTCCGGAGCGGCATGATTCGGCGGTGGTCATTCGGTTCCGGGCCCTGACGTTCCTCGCCCTCTCGATCGCGCCACTGATCGTCGCTCCGCTGGTCGGGACGCCGGACAGTGATCCCGCCACCGGTGTGCTGATCGCCTTGGACACGAAGTCGGGCAACGAAGTCTGGCGGACGTCGACCCCCGGGATCTTCAGGGTCGAGGACGTGTCGAACCGCGTCGTCGCCGGCCGAGGCTTTGCGTGCACGAATGGACCGTTCCGGACGCTCGCCTATCGGGCGCGCGACGGCAAGCAGCTCTGGCAGGCCCCGGCCGGTGATTCGTCTCCCTCGAGCCGCGGCGCCGAGACGCTTGCCACCGGCTCAGCGCGCAGCGGAGTAATCCTCTCGACGACCGCGAAGAAGGTGCGCGGTCTGGACGCGATGTCCGGCCACGAGCGATGGTCGGTACCGGTCGCGCACACCCCGCAGGTGGCGACCGATGCGCAGATACTCGTGATCGCGGAACCCGGCGCCGCGTTCGGTGACCGCGTCCGAGGTGTGGCCCGTGCGCTCGATCGTGCAACGGGCAAGCAGCTGTGGTCGCGCTCGGTCGCGGACGCGGACGTGGCGACGGCCGTCGTCGGGTCTGGCGCGGTGGGGGTCGGGTTCACCCGACAGGTCGTTTCCGGGATCGACGTTCGGTTTCCTTCGGATGCTCGGGTGCTCGCTCCACGAACGGGGAGAGAGCGATGGAGCATCGACGACCTCGTACCTGGGCTCGTGGCGGAATCCGTCATCGCGTTCTCCGAGGCACCAACCGGCTACACGACCGGCCTGGTCGTTCTGGACGCGGCGACCGGTGAGCGTCTCTGGGAGCGATCGAGCTCCCCGTACGGCATGTGGCCGATGGGGACACGTCTCGGCCTCCAGGAAGCGGATCGGTTCAGCGTCGTCGACGCGAGGACCGGCACGGTCGTGTGGGATCGGCCCGTCGCGACAGGGAGGACGATCGCAGTGAGCGAATCGGAAGTGGTGCTCGCCGACCGGACGACGGTCACGCTCCTCGACGCGAACACCGGAGAACCTCGCTGGCAGTCGACGCCGCTCTCCACCGATACCGAGACCTTCAACTCTGTCGCACTCGCGGGAGACCGGCTCTACGTCGCCGTCGGCTGCTCCTACAGCGACTGAACGGCTCACCGCAGCTGTGATCAGGTCGACGCCGGTGCGGTCGGCGGCGGCGCGACCGTGGTGGTCGTGGTTGTCGGCGCGACGGTGGTCGTCGGCGGCACGGTGGTCGTGGTCGACGGCGCGGTCGTCGGTGGCGCGACCGTGGTCGGCACCGGCACCTCGCCGCGGAGGTACGGCCACGCCCACGAACCGGTGCTCGCGTAGTCGTACACCGACCAGCCGAGGGCATCGGTCGCACGCGCGGCGCGTTCGAGGTCGAGGTAGTCGTCGGGCGTGCTGTCCTCCGCCAGCCCGCCGATGATGTGGACGGGCGCGGCGGCGTCGCCGAGGTTGCGCCGGAGCCGATCGACGCTGTCGACGGCATACCGGTACGCGCTGCGCAGCCCCGACTCGCTCGAGCGGTACGTGTAGTACGCCATCGGCATCCACGCGTCGGCGTAGCGCGCGACCTGGCGGTACGGGAAGTCGGGCCAGAGCGTCGTGTTGAGCACCTCGAGCTGCACCGCCGGATAGACGATGGCGGCGACCGGCATCGAGTCACCGACGATCGCACGGGTCTGACGCGCGAACGCCACCGCCCGCCGGTTGCGCAGCGGCACGTCGGCGACCTCGCTCGACTCCAGGTCGAGGCCGATGCCGTCGACGCGCTGGCCGCCGGCCCGGAGGGCGAAGATCTGCTTCATCATGGCGACGTCATCCGCGGGGTTCGTGTGCGCCGGGAGGAACCACGGCACGAGGTCCATGTCGTGCTCGTGGGCGCGTTCCAGCAACGCCCGGAGCTGGGTGCGGTCAGTGAGCTGGTTCGACGGTGCTCCGTCGGGATTGGCCACCTGCACATAGAGCGTCTTCACGCCGAGCGCCGCCATGTCGGACACCGAGTCGGGCGTGACCCGGGGCGCGGCGCCCGCGTTCTGCAGGCGCGGCGCGTAGTCGAACACGTCGATCCACGCGCCCAGCCGCCGGAAGACCGTGAGCGACGGGGTGCCGGCGCCCGCCGGGCCCGCGACCGGCAGCGCGACGGCAGCGACCAGCACGACGGCCACACAGATCAGGGCCCGTCGCATCACGAGAGGTTACGAGTTGGCGACCTTCAAGCGGGTCTCGGCCCGGGCCAGTGCGGCGAGGGCGCCCTCGTTCTCGGGCTCCCGGGCCAGGGTCTCCTCGGCGCGCCGCTTGGCCATCTCGGCCCTCGGCACGTCGATCTGCTCCTTGAGCTCGGCGAGGTCGGAGAGCACGACGAGGTGGTCACCCGTCATCTGCACGAACCCGCCGTGGACCGCGGCCGCTTCCTCGCCGTCGCCGGGGAGGATGATGCGCACCTCGTCGTCGGCCAGCGCGCCGAGGTAGGGCACGTGCCCGTTGAGGAACGCGATCGCGCCCTCGACCGGGCGGCACACCACCATCTCGGCCTCGCCGTCGAACAGGATCTGCTCGGGCGACACCAGCTGCACGGGGAACGCGTCGGGCACGGGCTCAGCTCTCCTGCAACGACTTGGCCTTGGCCAGCACGCTCTCGGCCCCGCCGACGTTGAAGAACGCCTGCTCGGGCACCTCGTCGAGCTCGCCGTCGACCAGCGCCTCGAACGACTCCACCGTCTCCTCGACCGGCACGAAGATGCCGGGGAGACCGGTGAACACCTCGCCGACGAAGAACGGCTGCGACAGGAAGCGCTGGACCTTGCGGGCCCGCGACGACGATGACCTTGTCCTCCTCCGACAGCTCGTCGAGCCCGAGGATGGCGATGATGTCCTGGAGCTCCTGGTAGCGCTGGAGCACCTCCTGGACCCGCCGGGCGCAGGTGTAGTGCCGGTCGCCCACGATCTCGGGCGCCAGGATGTTCGACGTCGACGCCAGCGGGTCGACCGCCGGGTAGATGCCGAGCGCGGCGATCTGGCGGGAGAGCTCGGTGGTGGCGTCGAGGTGGGTGAAGGTGGTGAACGGCGCCGGGTCGGTGTAGTCGTCGGCGGGCACGTAGACGGCCTGCAGCGACGTGATCGAGTGACCCTTGGTCGAGGTGATGCGCTCCTGCAGCTCGCCCATCTCGTCGGCCAGCGTGGGCTGGTAGCCCACCGCCGACGGCATGCGGCCGAGCAGCGTCGACACCTCGGAGCCCGCCTGCACGAAGCGGAAGATGTTGTCGACGAAGAGCAGCACGTCCTGGTTCTTCACGTCGCGGAAGTACTCGGCGACGGTGAGCGCCGACAGCGCGACCCGCAGGCGCACGCCCGGCGGCTCGTCCATCTGGCCGTAGATCAGCGCCGTCTTCTCGATGACGCCCGACTCCTGCATCTCGAGCCAGAGGTCGGTGCCCTCACGGGTGCGCTCGCCGACGCCGGCGAACACCGACACACCACCGTGGTGGGTGGCGACCCGCTGGATCATCTCCTGGATCAGCACGGTCTTGCCCACGCCGGCGCCGCCGAAGAGGCCGATCTTGCCGCCCTGCACGTAGGGCTCGAGCAGGTCGACGACCTTGATGCCGGTCTCGAACATCAGCGCCTTCGGCTCGAGCTGGTCGAACGGGGGCGGGTCGCGGTGGATCTCCCACCGGTCCTCGATGTTGGTGAGCTTGGACTCCTCGATGTCGAGCGGCTCGCCGATCACGTTGAACACGTGGCCGAGCACACCGTCACCGACCGGCATGGTGATGCCGTGGCCGGTGTTGCGCACGATCGTGCCCCGCTTGAGCCCGTCGGTGGGCTTCAGGCAGATGACCCGCACCCGGCTGTCGCCGATCTGCTGCGCGACCTCGGCGTGATGGTGATCGTGTCGCCCCCGAGCTCCGCGTCCATCTCGACCGCGAAGTTGATCTCGGGCAGCGCGTCGGGCGGGAACTCGACGTCGACCACCGGTCCGGCGATCGCGACGACGCGACCGTCCTTCAGCGTGGTCTCGGGGGTGTCGGCGGTCATCGTCATGCTGTGGCTCCTGTGGCTCAGCTCAGCGGTCGGTGCCGCGTGCGGCGAAGAGATCCGCGTCGCGACCTTCGATGGTGTCGGAGAGGTAGTCGGTCTCGCCGGACGCGCCCTGGCGCAGCGCTTCCGAACCGGAGACGATCTCCATGATCTCGGTGGTGATGGTGTCCTGGCGGGCGCGGTTCATGACCCGGCTCAGGCTGGTGATGAGGTCGGCGGCGTTGTCGGTGGCGGCCTTCATCGCCCGCTGGCGGGCGGTGTGCTCCGACGCGGCCGCGTTGAGCAGTGCGGCGTAGACGCGCGAGTCGACGTAGCGCGGCAGCAGGAGGTCGAGGATCCCCTCGGGATCGGGCTCGAACTCGTAGCTCGCCGCCACCGTCGGCTGCGTCGCCGGTGGCTTCGGGGATCTCGTCGCGCACCAGCGGCATCAGCGTCTGCCGAACGACGACCTGGACCCCGGCCGAGCGGTACTCGGTGTAGACGATCTGCACCTCGTCGGTGTCGCCGGCGAGGAACGCACGCGTCGCCGCGGCGCCGACCTGGCGGGCGTCCTCGTAGCTCGGCTGGTCGCTGAAGCCGCTGCACACCGCGTCGATCTTGTAGTCGCGGTAGCGGAAGTAGCTCTCCACCTTCCGGCCGACGGCGATGACCGAGTAGTCGCGGCCACGCGCCACCTCGGCGAGCACCGCACGCTCGGCCTCGCGGATCACCGACGAGTTGTACGCACCGGAGAGACCCCGGTCGGCGGCGATGACGATGAACGCGACCCGCCGGATCTCCGGCCGCGGCGTGAGCAACGGGCTGTCACTTCCGCTCCCGCCCGCCGCCAGGTCGCGCACCACCTGCGTGATCGCCTCGCTGTAGGGCTGCGCGGCTTCCACCGCGGCCGTCGCCTTGACGATGCGGCTCGCGGCGATGAGCTCCTGCGCGCGCGTGATCTTCTGCGTCGACTGGATGCTCTTGATCCGTCGCCTCAGAACGCGTTCTTGCCCACCGGCCATCTCTACTCGCTCGCTCTCTGCGAGCCGGGATACCCGGCTCGCGGGCGTTCGCTCAGCATCGTCGGACTACTCGCTCGCTGCGGCTTCGGCGACGCGGCCTCGACCGCGACCGTCGTCGGCCACGCTCGGCGTCGCGACGCGGCGGCGGCGATGCCGGCGACGAACGACTCGTGGAACGCGTCGACCGCGCTGGCGAGGCCGTTGTCGTCGGGCAGCGCACCGGTGTCGCGGATGCCCTGGAGCAGGCCGCGCGTGGCGCGTCGACACCCACTCGTGGAGCTCGCGCTCGAAGCGGCGCACCTCGGTCGACCGGGATGTCGTCGAGCGCGCCCGACGTGCCCGCGTACACCGACACGACCTGCAGCTCGACCGGCATCGGCGAGTTGAGCGGCTGCTTGAGCAGCTCGACCAGGCGGTAGCCGCGCTCGAGCTGCGCCTTCGACACCGCGTCGAGGTCGGAGGCGAACGTGGCGAACGCCTCGAGGTCGCGGAACTGCGCGAGGTCGACCTTGAGCGTGCCGGCCACCGAGCGCATCGCCTTGATCTGCGCGGCGCCACCGACTCGTGACACCGAGATGCCGACGTCGACCGCCGGACGCACACCCGAGCGGAACAGGTTCTCCTGCAGGTAGATCTGGCCGTCGGTGATCGAGATCACGTTGGTCGGGATGTACGCCGAGACGTCACCCGCCTTGGTCTCGATGACCGGCAGCGCGGTGAGCGAACCGGCGCCGAGCGCGTCGCTCAGCTTGGCGGCGCGCTCCAGCAGACGGCTGTGCAGGTAGAAGACGTCGCCGGGGTAGGCCTCACGGCCCGGCGGGCGGCGCAGCAGCAGCGACAGCTGGCGGTACGACTCGGCCTGCTTCGAGAGGTCGTCGTACACGACGAGCGCGTGCTCGCCGTTGTCCATCCAGTGCTGACCGATGGCGCAGCCGGCGTAGGGCGCGAGGTACTTGAACACCGCGCTGTCGGCCGCGGGCGCGTTCACCACGACCGTGTACTCCATCGCGCCGTGCTCTTCGAAGGTGGCGACGGTCTGCGCGACGGTCGAGCCCTTCTGGCCGATCGGCGACGTAGATGCACTTCACGCCCTGGCCCTTCTGGGCGAGGATCGTGTCGACGGCGACGGTGGTCTTGCCGGTCTTGCGGTCGCCGATGATCAGCTCCCGCTGACCGCGACCGATGGGCGTCATCGCGTCGATGGCCTTGATGCCGGTCTGCAGCGGCTCGTGCACCGGCTGGCGACCGACGATGCCGGGGGCCTGCACCTCGAGGCGTCGCTCCTCGGTGGAGTTCAGCGGGCCCTTGCCGTCGATGGCCTGGCCGAGGCCGTTGACCACGCGCCCGATGAGCGCGTCGCCGACGGGCACCGAGAGGATCCGGCCGGTCGCCTTGACCGCGCCGCCCTCCTCCACGTGGCTGGCCTCACCGAGGACGACCGCACCGATCGACTCCTCGTCGAGGTTCAGCGCGAGGCCGAGCGTGCCACCCTCGAACTCGAGCACCTCGTTGACCGAGGTCTCGGGCAGGCCGGCGACGCGGGCGATGCCGTCGCCGACTTCGAGGACGCGGTCCGACGTGTCGCCTGCTCGAGGGTCGGCGAGAACGTCGACGACGTGCTGACGCAGTGCCGCGGCGATCTCGTCTGCGTTGATCGTCAGTTCAGCCATCTCAGATCTGCTCCCGCAGTTGTTCGAGTCGGTGACGGACGGAGCCGTCGATCACGAGGTCTCCCACCCGGGCGACGATGCCTCCGAGCACGGACGGGTCGACGACGACCTTCACTTCGACGTCTTTGCCCGTCGCCCGGTTCAACGCTTCCCGCAGCCGGTCGGTCTGCTCCGGCGTGA
The DNA here is from genome assembly GCA_963725775.1 of uncultured Actinomycetes bacterium. Lineage (GTDB taxonomy): Bacteria > Actinomycetota > Acidimicrobiia > IMCC26256 > DASPTH01 > DASUAS01. Next base: position 1,185,973 of record CAVRZT010000001.1, on the reverse strand, counting down.
GCTCGATGGCGCTGCGCACCTCGGCCACCGCCCGCCGCTGCTCGGCCGCCGCCAGCTCGACGAACCGGTCGACGATCGCCGGCAGCTCGCCGGCCCGGCCGGCCGCGACGATGAACGCCGCCAGCGCGGCGCTGGTCTGGAGCGCCTTCCCGCCGAGCAGGTCCTCGACCACCGCGATCCGCCGCTCCGCGGGCAGGGCGGGATCGGTGAGCGCGGTGCGCAGCTCGTCGGACCCTTCGAAGGTCCGGGCGAACCGGAACAGCTCGTCCTGGATGTCGGCGAGGTGACCTTCGGCGCGGCTCACCTCGAGCAGCGCGTTGGCGTACGCCTCGACGCGGGGGGTCGACGGCACGGCTAGTTGCTCCCTACCTGGTTGATGTAGCTCTCGATGAGCGCGGTCTGGGTCGGGCGGTCGAGGTTGCGCTCGACGACCTTCTCGGCCAGCTCGATCGACAGCTCGGCGACCTTGCTCTGGAGGTCACCCATGGCGCGCTCGGTGGCGAGCCGGATGTCCTCCGCGGCACGGGCGCGCAGCTCGGCGATCTCCGTCGTCGACCGCGGCGATGCGCTCCTGGCGCACCCCCTCGGCCTGCGACCGCGCCTCTTCGATGATCTGGCTGGCGTCGTTGCGGGCGTCGGCGAGCTGCCGCTTGTAGTCGTCGAGCGACGTCTCGGCTTCCACGCGTGCGGCCTCCGCCTTCTCCAGGTCTTCGCTGATCTTGTCCTGACGGGCCTTCAGGCCCGCCCTGATCGCCGGCCACGCCTTCCAGGCGAGGAGCGAGAAGACGATGACGAACGAGATCGCCGCCCAGAGGATCTCCTTGCCCTCGGGGAGGATCGGGTTCTTCGCCTTGACGCTGACCTCTTCGGCCGCGAGCAACAGGGTTGCGAACACGGTTGGTCGCCTCCCCTAGCTCTTGGCGAGGAAGAAGAGCACGAAGCCGAACAGCGCGAGCGCCTCGGTGAACGCGATACCGAGGAACATCGTGGTGCGGATCGTGCCCTGCATCTCGGGCTGACGGGCCATGCCCTGGATCGCGCTGGCGACCACGAGGCCGATGCCGATGCCCGGGCCGATGGCCGCGGCGCCGTACACGATACCGGCACCGATGGACTGCAGACCGGCCTTGAGCTCACCGGCCTGCTGGGCGGCGAGGAGCAGTTGGGACATGATGGTTTCTCTCCTGTTGGTGTGAAGGTGCGTTAGTGATCGGGGTGCAGTGCGTCACCGAGGTAGACCGCGGTGAGCAGGGTGAAGATGTACGCCTGCAGGAAACCGACGAGGATCTCGAAGCCGGTGACCGCGACGTTCAGGGCGAACGGGCCGATGGCGATGATCGGCGCGTTGCTCGAGCGCGTAGGCGGTCAGCAACGCCAGGGCGGTGAGCAGGATGTGGCCCGCCATCATGTTGGCGAGGAGTCGGACCGCCAGCGAGAAGGGCCGCACCAGGAACAGCTGCACGAACTCGATCGGGCGTCACCAGGATGTACAGCGCCTTCGGCACGCCCGGCGGGAAGAGGTGCCCGGTGAGGTACTTGATCCCCTGGTTCTTGAAGCCCGCGACCAGGTAGACGACGTAGACCATCAGGGCCAGGAAGCCCGGGATGCCCATCCGTGAGGTCGGCGGGAACTGGATCCCGGGGATCACTCTCCCAGAAGTTCAGGAACAGGATGAAGAGGAACAGCGTGCCGAGGAACGGCGTGAAGCGTCCGGCGTCGTGGCCGACGACGTCCTTGGTGATGCCGTTGTCGACGAACTCGTAGGTCATCTCGACCACGTTCTGGCCGCCGCCGGGGCGCAGCGTCTTCTTGCGGCCGACGCCGATGAAGATCAGCAGGATCAACAGCGACGAGATGAGGACGAGGAGGACGGTCTTGTTGATCGCCAGCGGCGAGTCCTCGAACCAGATGTCCTTCCACCGGAAGAGCTCGTCGATGGGCGGGAATACGTAACGGCGCCGAGCAGGGGCACTGCTGACCTTCCTACTGCCGGCCCGGCTTGAGGCCGGGGTAACCCAATGAGAGACTGACGTGGCGCGATTCCCAGGTGAGCAGCGCCAGGTGGACGACGGCGACGGTGAGCAGCAGCACACCGATGTCGATCCACGAGACGGTGTCGAGCGCGAGGGCGATGCCGAACAGCACCCCGAGGCGCACGATGTACCCGCCGAGCACGACGCCCATCACCGCGCCGGGCGAGCGCCGGGCGGTGTAGGTGATGAGCTTGGCGGAGACGAGGAAGTTGAGGCTCACCAGCACGAGGCCGATGGCCGCGCTGAGCACGCCGTCGACGCCGCTGACCAGACCGGCGACGAGGAGGACGGCCGGCGACACGATGAGCACGCGCCGGACGAGGTCGCCGGCGATCTGGCCCTCGTAGGACGACGTCGGCGGGTCGGCGGAGTTCACCGTATGTGTCGTGCCCACGGCTTCCCCTCGTCGTGGCGGGCGATGCGGTCGCGGTACTCGTAGTACGCGGTGACGCACGCGGCGAGCACGCCGAAGAGACCGAACACGAGCAGGAACAGCGGCGCCGGTCCCGAGCTGGCTGTCGAGGAAGGCACCGAAGAGCCCGAAGAGCACGGGCCCGACGACGAGCGTCAGTGCCTGGGTCAGGCCGTCGCCGTACCCCTGCTTCTCACGTGCCGACTGGTCGGCTGCGTCCACCCGGGAATTCCCTCCGTCGCCTGGGCGCGTCACGAGCGACTTCGCGCTTGTGAATGTATTCGCAAGCTATCCGACGCACGCTCGAAACGTCAAACCGGAGCGCCGTTTCGCTGCCGAAATTTCTGCCTCGGGAGACGCTAGTCGAATGGTCGATTCCGCTCCGCCGTCCCGCCCTCCGGGCACGGCTCCGCTGCATCTCCTAATGCCCGCGGCGCGGCGCGCGCGCCGCGGGCTCGCAGCTCGACGACCTCGCCCGTCTCCTCGCCCGCGTCGGCGGCGCTCGCTCCTCGGCACGCACGCTGCGGACCCCGGGGTGGAAGTAGATGTAGAGGAGCAGCCCCAGCGCGATGACGGCGATGGGCACCAGCGAGTTGCCGCGGTCGGTGAACGTCGGCAGCAGCACGACCGCCGAGAGCAGGGCGGTCCACAGCCAGAGGATCACGACCGCGCGTCGCGGGCCGTGGCCCATGCGCATCAGCCGGTGGTGCAGGTGCTCGTGGTCGGCCTGCGCGAACGACTGGCGCCTGACCAGCCGCCGGACGAACGAGAACGCGGTGTCGAAGATCGGCACCCCGAGGATCACCAGCGGGATGGCGAGCGGTGCGAAGTAGAAGTAGGTCTGGCCGCTGAACGGGTCGGCGGTGCGGCCGCCGACCGTGATCGTGGTGGTCGCGAGCAGCAGACCGAGGAACATCGCGCCGGCGTCGCCCATGAAGATGCGCGCCGGGTTGAAGTTGTGGGGCAGGAACCCCACGCAGATCCCGACGGTGATCGCGGCGACCAGCGGGCCCATGTTCGAGCCCTCGAGCAACCCGGCCTTGAACAGCCGGTCGGCGTACAGGAACATCGCCGCGCCCGCGATCATCACGATCCCGCAGGCGAGGCCGTCGAGGCCGTCGATCAGGTTGATCGCGTTCGCCATCACCACCACCGTGAGCACGGTGACGAGCGGCGCGAGGTCGGGCGAGAGCACGACGTACTCGTAGCTGGCGAACGGGACCCGGAAGTAGAGCATGGTGACGCCGAGCAGCGACAGGATGCTGCCGCTCAGCACCTGCCCCGCGATCTTCGCCGGGGGCGACACGTCGCGCAGGTCGTCGATCGCGCCGACGACGAACATCACCGCCGCGGCGAGCAGCAGGCCGAGCGGCTCGGTGTTGTCGGCGAAGATCTCGTGGAACTGGTCGAGCTGCGACGCCACCGCCATCGCGACGAGGAACCCGACGAACATCGCCGCGCCGCCGAGCGACGGCGTCGGGCCTCGTGTGCACGCTGCGCGGCCCGGCATCGCGATCGCGCCGATGCGGGGCGATCCTCGCATCACGAACGTCAGCAGAACGTGACGACCGCGCATCCGCACGTCAGATACCCGGCAGCGCCCTCAGGTAACGGGTGCGACGACCGCGGCGATCGCCCCGGCGAGCCGGCTCGGAGAGTCGAGCCCGGCACGGCAGGGCTCCGCCGCCGGCGTCCCACGGCGTCACGCAGACGAGGTCCGGGTAGGGCGCGAAGCGGCTGCAGAGGTCGGCGGCCTGGGCGCGCACGTCGTCGGCGATGTGGTCGTCGTCGACCTTGCGCAGCACCTGCGCGATCAGCGACGGAGATCTCGCGCATCTCGGCTTCGCGCATGCCCGCGGTGGTGACCGCCGCGGTGCCGAGCCGCAGGCCGCTGGTGACGAACGGCTTCTCGGGGTCGTTCGGGATCGCGTTCTTGTTGCAGGTGATCCCGGCCCGGTCGAGCGCCTCCTGCGCCACCTTGCCGGTGACGCCGAAGGGCCGCAGGTCGACGAGCATGAGGTGGTTGTCGGTGCCGCCCGAGACGATGCGGAACCCCTCGGCGGCGAGCGCGTCGGCGAGCGCGGCGGCGTTGCGCACGATGGCGGCGGCGTAGTCGGCGAACTCGGGCTGCATCGCCTCCTTGAACGCGACCGCCTTCGCCGCGACCACGTGCATCAGCGGCCCGCCCTGGAGCCCGGGGAACACCGCCTTGTCGATGGCGGTGGCGAACTGCTCGCGGCACATGATCGCGCCGGCGCGCGGGCCGCGGAGCGTCTTGTGCGTGGTGGTGGTGACGACGTCGGCGTACGGGACGGGCGACGGGTGTGCGCCACCGGCGATGAGCCCGGCGATGTGCGCGGCGTCGACCATGAGCAGCGCGCCGCACGCGTCGGCGATCTCGCGGAACGCGGCGAAGTCGATGGTGCGCGGGTAGGCGGTCGCCCCGGCGATGATGAGCTTCGGGCGCTCGGCCCGCGCCAGGGCGCGCAGCTCGTCGTAGTCGATGCGCTCCGACTCGCGGTCGACGCCGTACGACACGAAGTCGTAGATGCGACCGCTGAAGTTCACCGGCGAGCCGTGGGTGAGGTGGCCGCCCTGGTCGAGGCGCATGCCCATGACCTTGTCGCCGGGCTCGAGCAGCGCGAGGAACGCCGCCATGTTGGCGTTGGCCCCCGAGTGCGGCTGCACGTTGGCGTGCTCGGCCCCGAAGAGCTCGCAGAGCCGGTCACGCGCGAGCACCTCGGCCTCGTCGACGACGAGGTTGCCGCCGTAGTAGCGCTTGGCCGGGTAACCCTCGGAGTACTTGTTGGTGAGCACCGAGCCCTGCGCCGCGAGCACGGCCGGCGACGTGAAGTTCTCCGACGCGATGAGCTGGATCGTGGTGTTCTGACGGATCGTCTCGCGGCGGATGATGTCGGCGATCTCGGGATCGGTCGCGGCCAGTGCGTCGGTTTCGGTGCTCACGTCGGAACCTCTCCGTTCTCGATGGCGGTGATCTCGTCGATGCGGCGCTGGTGGCGGCCGCCTTCGAAGTCGGTGGCGAGCCAGACGCGGAGGATCTCGTCGGCCAGGCCCTCCCCCACGACGCGGGCGCCGATCGACAGCACGTTGGCGTCGTTGTGCCGGCGCGAGTACTCCGACGTGTAGAGGTCGTTGCAGAGCGCGGCGCGCACGCCCTTCACCTTGTTGGCCGCGAGCTGCTCGCCCTGGCCGCTGCCGCCCAGCACGATGCCGCGCTCGGCGCGACCAGCGGCGACCTCGCGGCCCACCGCGGAGCAGTAGACGGGGTAGTCGACCGCGGCCTCGGAGTCGGTGCCGAGGTCGTTCACCTCGTGACCGCCCTCCTGGAGGACGGCGATGAAATGCTCCTTCAAGCGGTAGCCCGCGTGGTCGGAGCCGATGGCGATCCGCATGGGCGCTCCCGCGTCGACGACCCGGTCAGTGTAGGAAAGCCGGGCCACCGCGGGCGTGACGGAATCCGTCACGGCATTGGACCCATGGGGCGAATCCGGTGACGGGAACCGAGCAGGGACCCTCGGTTCGCTCGAAGTGCCCCGTAGCCTGGCCGCGTGGTCGAGGTCACGACGCTGCCGAAGGTCACACCGTCGATGCTGCAACGGGCCGACTCCATGTGCGGCCGCCGCCTCGCCCGCGAATTCGAGGGGGGCGTGCGTTCCCACGATCCCGTGCATCGGAGCCGGATGCGCGACGCGTTCCTCGCCGCGGTGCGCGACGCCCACGCCGAGCTCCGGGCGCCACGGGCCGACGACTTCGCCGACCTCGGCTGCGAGCTCGAGCCTGAGGAACGTGCGGTGCTCGGACAAGCCGCGCACTGGTACGTCCACGTGTTCGGTGATCGTCCGGCGATCTGGGACGACGCCGAGGTCGACGAGCCGACCGTCCGGCGCCGGCTGCGTGTCGGCGGATGGGTGGATCTCACCCTGCGCACCGACGACGGAGGCCACGAGCTCAGGCAGTTCTCGCTCTGGACCGGCAGGGTTCCCGACGAGGACCCCCTGGAGCTCGCCGCCCTCAGGGTCGCGTTCCTCCGGTTGACGCCATGGCTCGACGGTGCACCGCTCCGGCTGGCCTGGGTCGACCTCGTGCGGGGTCTCGTGCGCGAGCGCACCGTGGAACCCGATGAGCGACACGAGATCACCGAGTGGTTCGAGTCGCGCGTGGCGCTCGTCAACGAACGGGTCGAGGATCCGGTCACCGAGCCGGGGTACGACTGCGGCGGGTGCGGCTTCGTCGCCGCATGCCCCGAGCACCACAAGGGCGCGCACCACGGCCGCCGGCGCGACCTGCTCCCGGGCATCCTGCACGTCACGCCGACCAGCCTCGACACCTGGCGCCGGTGCCCGCGCGAATGGCGCAACCGCCACCTGTTCGGCATCCCGGCCAGCGACACCCATCCTGGTCCCGTGCACGGGCAGCAGATGCACGACGTGCTGCGGCTCGTGCACGAGACAGGGTCGTGTCTCGACGACGTGCACGTCGACGACGTGCTCCTCGCGCACGGGTTCGATGACAACGATCGCATGCGTGGCGAACTGGCGCGGCACACCGAACGGTGTCCGTCACCGGCAGAGGCACTCGCGCACGAGATGACGCGAGCCCGCTTCTCGCACCATCCGACCACGCCCTTCATGGCAACGGCGCGGCTCGACGCGCTGTGGGTGCACGACGGCCTGCTCGACGCTCGCGACTACAAGACGGGGCAAGTGTGGAGCGACCGCGTCGCCGACGACGCCCAGGCGCGTCTGCAGGCGTGGGTGCTCGCACCGCTCGCCGAGGCGCACGGCCTCCAGCTTCGGGTCGCCTTCGAGCACCTCGACGCCGAGGTGGTCGACGACCCCGAACCCTTCGAGCCCGACCCCGACGACCTGATCGCGATCGAATCCGAATTGCGGGCCGAGGTCACCGAGATCCGTAGCGAGGTCGCGTTCGCCGGCGTCGCCGACCCGGACGTCTGTCACCGCTGCAGCTACCGTTCGATCTGCCCCGACTCCGTCGTCGCGGGTGTGCCGATCTGGCCCTCGGTCGAAGCGGAGGACGACGAATGAGCGCATCCCGCGGCCGCATGTTCTGGTGGGGCGCCACCCGCCGCTGCGCGCGCTGCGGGAGCGGCCACCTCTTCCGGCGCTACTTCACGATGGTCGACGACTGCCCACGGTGCGGGCTGCACTTCGAGCGCGAGCAGGGCTACTTGGCGGGCGCGCTGGCGATCAACATCGGCCTCGCCGGCGCGGTCGTTCATCGTGACGTTCGTGGTCGCGCTCGTGCTCACCGTACCCGACGTCCCGGTGGTCGCCGCTGCTCGCGATCCTCGTGCCGATGATGATCCTGGTGCCGATCGTCGGCTACCCGTTCTCGAAGACGATCTGGGTCGCGGTCGACCGCGCGTTCCTCCAGCACCTCGACACGAACGAGGAGCTCGACGAGCGATCGGGCGGAACGCGCCAGCTCGATGCGTCGATTCCGCTGCGCCGTCCCGCCCTCCGGGCACGGCTCCGCGGCATCTCCTAGCCGGAGAGGTCGACGCGCAGGGTGAGCACGCCGTCGACGAACTCCCAGGTGGCGTCGCCGATGATCGCGAAGTCCTGGAAGTCGCGCTGCGCCTGCTCGACGAACCGCTGGCGTTCGGCACCGGCGACCGGGGGGAGCGGGCGGTCGCGCACCGCGGCCGCGCGCGTCGCGGAACCGGTGCGAGCATCGCGTCGACGTCGAGCTCGTCGGCCATACCTGGAACCTGAGCGCAACCGCGCCCGGACGACGGGCGACGAGCACGCGCTCGCGGTCGGTGAGATCGGGCACGACGTCGACCTCGTCGAAGCCGACGCGTGGTCGCGAGCTCGCGCGCCGCGTCCGCCTGGTGCGGCGCGAGCTCCACCACGAGCACGCTGCCCGCGGGGTCGAGCCACTCGGGCGCGTCGCGCGACGATCGCCTCGATCGCCTCGAGCCCGGACGGCCCGCTCACCAGCGCGTCGCGCGGCTCCCAGTCGGCGACGTCGGCGGGCAGGTCGGCCACCTCGTGCTCGGCGACGTACGGCGGGTTCGACACGACGAGGCGCAGCCGGCCGCGGAGCTCGGCCGGGCAGCGCGTCGAACCAGGAGCCGCCGCTCGAGCCGCACCCGCGTCGCGGCCGAACCGACGCCGGCGAGGTTGGCGCGCGCGACGGCGAGCGCGTCGTCGCTCACGTCGGTGGCCCACACCTCGGCGTCGGGGAGCTCGCGCGCCAGCGCCAGCGCGATCGCGCCGGAGCCGGTGCCGAGGTCGGCGACCGTGAACGACGGTCGCGCCGCCGCCCCACGGGTCGTGCGCGCCGCGGCGCGCGCCGAGCCGCGACCACCTCCTCGATCGCGGTGCGGGCGACCACCTCGGTCTCCGGGCGCGGGACGAGCACGCGCCGGTCGACCAGGAGGTCGAGCCCGAGGAAGTCCCACCGGCCGAGCACGTACTGCAGCGGCTCGCCGGCCGCGCGGCGCTCGAGCATGTCGTCGAGGTGCTGGATCGCCGGCGCGGTCGCGAGCTCGTGCTCCCCCACCACCAGCTCGACGCCGTCGTACCCCGACACCCGCTCGACCATCCAGCGCGCCTCGGTGTCGGGCGTCGACGCGACGACGTCGCCGCGCAGCCGCTCCGCGGCGTGCACGCGCAGGTCGGCCCAGGTGGTCACTGCGTCCTCGTCGGCCAGCTGACGGCTGCGTTCGTCGGCCGGCCAGCGCGTCGGTGAGGTCGTCGAGCTGGCCGGCGAGCACCTGGTCGAGGGAGTGCAGGGTGAGACCGATGCGGTGATCGGTGACCCGGTTCTCCTTGTAGTTGTACGTGCGGATCTTGTCGGAGCGACCGCCGCTCTTCACCTGGCTGCGGCGCGCCGACGACAGCTCCTGCTCCTGGCGCTCGCGCTCGATCTCGTAGAGGCGGCTGCGCAGGATGCGCATCGCCTTGTCCTTGTTCTGCAGCTGGCTCTTCTCGTCCTGGCAGGTGACGACGAGACCCGACGGCTTGTGCGTGATCGCGCACCGCCGAGTCGGTGGTGTTGACCGACTGCCCGCCCGGCCCGCTCGAGCGGTACACGTCGATCTTGAGGTCGTTGGGGTCGACCTCGACGTCGACCTCCTCCGCCTCGGGCAGCACCGTGACCGTCGCCGCGCTGGTGTGCACGCGGCCCTGGCTCTCGGTGACCGGCACCCGCTGCACGCGGTGGGGACCGGCCTCGTGCTTGAGCCGCGACCAGGCGTCGTCGCCCTTGACCACGAACGTGATCTCGCGCAAGCCGCCCATGTCGGACGGCTGGCGGGTGAGCACCTCCGAGCTTCCACCTGTGCTGGTCGGCGTAGCGCTCGTACATCTGGAAGAGGTCGGCGGCCCAGAGGTTGGCCTCTTCCCCACCCTCGCCGCCGCGGATCTCGACGATCACGTTCTTGCCGTCGTCGGGGTCGTCGGGGCACGAGCAGCTCGCGCGAGCTTGGCGTCGAGCTCGCCCAGGTGCGCCTCCTTCGCGGCGATCTCGCTGTCGAGGTACTCGCGCATCTCGGCGTCCGACTCGCCGGCGAGCATCTCGCGCGCCTCGGCGAGCTCGCTCTCGGTGGCGCGGTACTCGCGGTACGCCTCGACGACCGGCTTCAGCTCCGCGTGCGACGGCCGGCCGCCGCGGCGGCCTGCTGGTCGCCGGACGCGTAGAGCTCGGAGAGCTGCGACTCCAGCTTCTCCAGCTCGGTCTCCAGGTCGGCGAGGCGTTCGAACACGCGCGACCAGCGTACGGAGACAGGTCAGACGACGACCCGGCAGGGGTTCGAAGCCCCGGCCCACGACCGGATGCGGCGTCGACGCCGAGCCACTCCTGCACCGCAGTGGCGTAGAGGGCCGGAAGTCGGTGGTCGTGTACCAGGTTGCCGTGCGCGTCGAGCTGCGTGAGCGACGGTGGCGCGCCGTACCGACCACCCTTCACCGCCGAGCCGACGAGGAAATGCGGCGCGGCGGTGCCGTGGTCGGTGCCGCTGCCGTTCTCGCCCGGGCGCCGACCGAACTCCGACACCGTCATCACCAGCGCCCGGTCGCCCGCACCCGCGCCGTCGAGCATGCGTGAAGAACGACTCGAGGCCCGCGTCGAGGTCGGCCATCAGCGCCGGGTGGCGTTGGGCCTCGCCCTGGTGGGTGTCGTAGTCGCCGAGCCCGCTGACGTAGACGACCCGCGGCGCGGGTCGCCGACCACGAGGTGAGCGGCGAGGGTCAACGCCGCGACCGCGGTTCCGTCGTCGACGTACGCGTCGACTCCGGGTGATGCAGGCGTCGGCGCGTTGCGCAGCGCGCCCGCGAGCTCCCGCCGCGCCCGGGCGGTGAGCCGGATGGCCTGCCGGATCTCACCCATGACCGTCGACGGATCGGGCGACGCCGGCGCGAAGCGCGACCACGCAGCCACCAGGTCGTCGGGGGTGTCGACCCACGCCGGCAGCCGCGGCTGCAGGCCCGAGGCGTCGGCGATCGAAGTGGCGAAGGACCGCGAACCGAGCAGCGCGGGCGACGGTACCGGCCCGATGCCGACGGCGGCGAGCGGATCGTCGAAGCCGACCGTGCGCGTCGAGGTAGCGGCCGAGCCACCCGGTGCTCCCGCCGTGACCGGGCGTGCCCGACCACCACGACGCCAGCGACGCGAAGTGGGAGAGGTCGGGGTCGGGAAGCCCTACGCCCTCGACGATCGCGCACGTGCCCGGCCCGGTAGCGGGCCGCAAGGCTCGGCCAGCTTCGGATGGAGGCCGATGGTGTCGTCGAGTGCGATCGCGTCAGTGACCGCGAGCGTCGGCCGGAGCGCGCGGTACGCGGGATCGGCCGATCGGGACCACGGTGTTGAGCCCGTCGTTGCCGCCCGCCGAGCTCGACGACGACGAGCGTGCGGTCGGTGCGACCAGCACCGAGCCGCGGCATCGTCGTCGCGGTGGAGGACGTCGGTGCCGACGATCCGCCGTCGCGCCACACCGACAGGCCGTAGCCCGCGGCGACCGCTGCGGTACTGGCGACGCCGAGCCCGGTGAGGAACCGTCGCCTGGAGATCCCCGTGCTCGTGCGCGCACGTTCATACGAGCGTGAACTCCGGTGAGGTGGCGGCGAGCACGAACCGGCGATCGGGATCGCGCTCGTGCTCGACGACGGCGCGCGTCGTGTCGCTCACGTCGAACACGCCGAAGCGCGCGAAGAGATCGTCGACCGTCGTGACGCGGCGACCTCCTTGCACCGCCTGCACGAGATCGAACGTGTGCACGAGGTTGCTCGGTCCGAGCAGCCGCGCTCCCTTCGGGAAGCCCGCGACGTTCGGGCGGCACGAACGGCACGTAGCTCATCGCGCGCAGCGCCAACGCCGCGCCTGCGTTCGCTCGGCCGCATCGCGCCGGTCGCCGACGCGCCCGCGGCCTGTTGGATGCCGACGAGCTTCTCGACCGGTGAGCGGTACTTCGGCCGGACCGCGGTGTCGGAGGTGAACGCGTCGTGCTGCACGATCGCGTGCACCAACGGGAGGATCTCGTAGCCGCGTCGGAACGATGCGGCCAGTGACGTGACCGTGTCGGGCGTCGGGATCGAGACCCACGAGGTCGCGGTAGAGCTTGGTGACGACGAAGCGACTGGTCGCCGGGTGCTCGAGGATCACGTCGAGCGCGCCGTCCATGTCGAGCGGCCCGGTGCTGCCGAGCAGCGTCTTCGCGGCCGCGTCGTGGCGGCCGGGCAGGAACACCGCGCTCCACGGCGTCCCCAGCCGGGCCAGGCGGGGGCGCCCGGGCACCGTCGACCACCCAGCCGGTGAACGCGCGCGACGCGGCGACTACGTCGTCCTGCGTGTAGCCGCCGTCGCGACCCATGGTGAACAGCTCGAGGCACTCGCGGCCGAAGTTCTCGTTGCGCTCGGTTGCGGCGTTGGTGACGCCGTCGAGGTACAGCAGCATCGCCGGGTCCTTGGCCACCGCCTTCAGGAGGTCGGCGAAGTTGCCGGTCGCGTGCTGCCGGAGCGTGAGGTGCTGCTGGTACACGAGGTACGGCACGCGCACCTTTGCGATGGATGGTGGCGAAGTGGTCGTGCCAGAACCACGTCGAGCCGTTCCTCGACGAGACGGTCGGGACCGCCGCATCCGCGTCACCCACCAGTCGATGGCAGCGAGCACCTCGCGCACCTTCCGCCTTGCCTGATAGTCGGCGGGGGCGGCGAGGTCGAGTGGCGTAGCCGGCGCCCCGGAGAGGTCGAGGGCCCGGTCGATCGCGGCGTCGGTGTCGTCGAGGTCGGCGACGAGATCGGGGTGCAGCGCCCATCGACAGCCGCCGGATCACGTGGGCGACGCGCTCGCGCTCGGAGACTGCCATCTGCCGACTGTCGCATCGCGACGTGAAGGGAGTGTGATGCGGGGCGCGTCAGCCGATGAGATCGTTGAACTCGCCGCCACCACCGAGCGCGGTCTTCCCGGCGAAGTCGTCGAGCCACTGGTGGAAGGCGTCGCCGCCGGCGCGGTCGGCCAGCCCGCGCGGGATGGCGGGGAACTCGTAGTCATCCGTGGGCAGTGGCGGGTGGTCGTCGGCGGGTTTGCGGGCGAGGGCGGCGTCGATCGCCGGCGCGAGGCGCGCCGCCTTGTCACGTTGCTGCTGCCCGTCGCGGTCCATGAACTCGGGCAGCACCTCGGTACCGAAGAGCTCGAGGCTCTCCATGATGTGCTCGTGACGGTTCTTGCCCGCCTGGCTGCAGAGGATCACCTGGTCGACGCCGCACTCCTCGTAGCGCCGGAGGTAGTCGCGGATCTGGTCGGGCGTGCCGATCGCGCCGCGGAGGCCGAAGAAGCCACCGTCCTGCACGATCTGCGCGCCGAGGCGGTCGCCGTCGCGCGCCGCCGCCTCCACCGCTTCGGGCGCGTAGCCGCGGGCACCCCGCTGGGCGCGGTACTCGGCCCACACGTCGGTGGTTCCGGGATGGTGACGACCGAACACGTAGTAGTGCGCGAGCGAGTACCCGAAGAAGTTGGCCCCCTCGAGGCCGCGCCGGAGGGCCTCCTGTTCGTCGTCGTGGCACATGAAGGTGGTGACGCACGCGACGTTCGGGTTGACCGCATCGCCGATGGGCACGCACTCGTTCGCCAGCGTGTCGTGGTAGTCGGTCATCCAGTGACGCGCCGCTTCGGGATCGATGAACGCGAACGCGAGCGCGCCGATCCCCTTCTGCGCGGCGAGGTGGATGGTGTCGCGCCGGCTGCACGCCACCCACACCGGCGGGTGCGGCTTCTGCACCGGCTTGGGCACGACGTTGCGCGGCGGCATGGTGACGTGCTCGCCGGCGTGGCCGGTGAAGGGCGTCTCGGTCATGCAGCGCAGCGCGACGCGCAGGCCTTCCTCCCACATCGCCCGCTTCTCGCTCGGGGTCGATGCCGAACCCGCCGAGCTCCGCCTCCGACGACGACTCACCGGTGCCGAAGTCGGCGCGCCCGCCCGACACGAGGTCGAGCATCGCCACGCGCTCCGCCACCCGGGCGGGATGGTTGAACGGTGGCGGCGTCTGGACGATGCCGTGACCGAGGCGGATGCGCTGCGTGCGCTGCGACGACGGCGGCGAGGAACACCTCGGGCGCGCTGGAGTGGCTGTACTCCTCCAGGAAGTGGTGCTCCACCTCCCAGACGTAGTCGATGCCCAACCGATCCGCGAGCTCGCACTGCTCGAGCGCGTGCTGGATCAGCGTGTACTCGGAGTCTTCCTCCCACGGCCGTGGGAGCTGGTGCTCGTAGAAGATCCCGAACTTCACGCCGACCCGAGCGCGGGCTGCACGCTCGGGTTCGGTCGACGCCGCGGTCGGGCCTCGACCTCCGCCAGCTGCTCGGCGGTGAGGACCGCCTTCAGCGACGCCACCGCCACCTCGACCTGGTCGAGCGACGGCTGACGCGTGGTCAGACGCTGCAGGAGCAGGCCGGGCTTCATCGCCACCCGCACCCACGCGCGGTCCATGTGGCGGGCGGCGAAGCGGATGACCTCGTAGCTCACGCCGGCGATGAGGGGCAGCAGCACGATCCGGGAGAGGATCAGCAACGCCCAGCCGGGACGCCCGACGAACGAGTACACGACGATCGTGATCACCATCACGGTGAGCAGGAAGTTGGTGCCGCAGCGCACGTGTGACGTGTCGAACTGCTGCGCCGACTCCGCGGTGAGCTCGACGTCGTTCTCGTAGGCGGCGATCGCCTTGTGCTCGGCACCGTGGTACTGGAAGACGCGCTTGATGTCCTTCAGCTGGCCGATCAGCAGGAGGTAGCCGAGGAAGATGGCGAGGCGCAGCGCGCCTTCGGACACGTGGAACCAGAAGCCGTCGAGGCCGAAGATGTTGCCGATGCCGTTCGCCGCGACCGCGGGTAGCACGATGAAGATGGCGGTGAAGAACGCGAGCGCGACACCGATCGTCCAGCCCATCGCCTTCGAGGAGATCTGCTCCTCTTCGGGGATCTGGCGGTTGGCCGACCACGTGAGGGCCTTCATGCCGAGCGTCATCGACTCGGCCAGGGCCATGACGCCGCGCATCAGCGGGATCTTCGCCCACTTCTCGGCCCAGGTGGGCGTGTCGTGGGTCTCGATCTCGATGTCGCCCTCGGGCGTGCGGACCGCGATCGCCCAGGTGCGCTCGCCCCGCATCATGACGCCCTCGACCACCGCCTGGCCGCCCATGTAGCGGGGGCTCGACGACGGCGCCTCGGAGCTCATCGGGTCAGGCCTCGACGGTCGCCTTGGCGGCCTTGGTGGTCTTGGTGGTCTTCTTGGCCGCGGCCGACTTCTCCATGCGGCGATTGAAGCGCTCGACCCGGCCACCGGTGTCGACGAGCTTCTGCTTGCCCGTGTAGAAGGGGTGGCACTCCGAGCAGAGCTCGACGCGCAGCGAGGGAACCGTCGAACGGGTGGTGAACTCGTTCCCGCAGGAACAGTGCACCTTGCACTCGACGTAGTCGGGGTGGATGCCGGTCTTCATGATCCGTCCAGTCTAGAGGAACGTCGGGGCCCGAATTCCACGGGCAGTGGTGCTCGCAACACCCGGGGGCGTGGATTCATGCCCGTCAGCTGCCCGGGACGGGCGCCTTGCCGATCTCGGTGAGGAACTCGTGGTTGGTCTTCGTCGTGCGGATCTTGTCGATGAGCAGCTCGAGGCCCTTGCCCTCCTCGAGCGCGTTCACCACCCGGCGCAGCTTCCAGACCTGCTGGAGCTCGGTGCGGTCGAAGAGGAGCTCCTCGTGGCGCGTGCTCGAGGCCGCGACGTCGATCGCCGGGTAGATGCGGCGCTCCGCGAGGCGGCGATCGAGCCGGAGCTCCATGTTGCCGGTGCCCTTGAACTCCTCGAAGATCACCTCGTCCATCCGGCTGCCGGTCTCGATGAGCGCGGTCGCGATGATCGTGAGCGAACCGCCCTCCTCGATGTTGCGGGCGGCGCCGAAGAACTTCTTGGGCGGGTACAGCGCGGTGGAGTCGACGCCTCCCGACATGATGCGTCCCGACGTGGGCGCCGAGAGGTTGTAGGCACGCGCGAGACGGGTGATGCCGTCGAGCACGATGACGACGTCGGTGCCCATCTCGACCAGGCGCTTGGCGCGCTCGATCGCGAGCTCCGCCACCTGCGTGTGCTCGTCGGCGGGCCGGTCGAAGGTGCTGGCGACGACCTCGCCCTTCAGCACGTGACGCTTCATGTCGGTGACCTCTTCGGGCCGCTCGTCGACGAGCAGCACCATGAGGTGCACTTCCGGGTTGTTGCGCTCGAGCGTGTACACGAGCTGCTTGAGGATGGTCGTCTTGCCCGCCTTCGGCGGCGACACGATCAGCCCGCGTTGCCCCTTGCCGATGGGCGCGATGAGGTCGACGATCCGCCCGGTGATCTCCTGCGGCGCGTCGCGCAGCTCGAGGTCGAGCTTCGAGTCGGGGAACAGCGGCGTGAGGTCCTCGAAGCGGGGGCGGGCGCGCGCGTCGTCGGGCGTCAGGCCGTTGATGTCGTCGACGCGCAGCAGCGCCGGGTACTTCTCGTTGCTCGCCTGCGGGCGCGAGGTGCCGGTGACGAAGTCGCCCTTGCGGAGCGCGAAGCGCCGCACCTGCGACGCCGAGACGTAGACGTCCTTCTGCGCCGGGAGGTACCCGCCGCCGCGGAGGAAGCCGTAGCCCTCGGGCCGCAGGTCGAGGAGGCCCTCGACCGGGATCGGATCGCCCTGGAACTCGGCCGGACGGGCGTCGCCGGGTTGGTCCTGTCCCCCGCGGCCGCGGCGGCGCCGGCGGCCGCGGCGGTTGCCCTCGCCGAACGACTGGCGCTCGTCCTCGGGGTCGATGTTGTCGCGGCTGTCGCCGTCAGCGTCGTTGTCGCTGTCCCGGTCGCTCTCGGCGTCGCGGTCGTCGCGCGAGCCGTCGTGCGCGGTGGGCGCGTCGGTCGACTCGGCGGACTCGGCCGGCTCCTGCGGGATCGGGTCGGCCGGTGCCGCGGCCGGCGCGGTCGCGGTGGTCGTGCGACGGGCCCGCGGGCGCGGCATCACCGGCTCTTCGTCGGCCGACGCGTCACCGCCCAGTGCGTTCTCCTCGGCCGCGAGCGCGGCGATGGGATCGTCGTCGGCGGCCTGCGACGAACGCGCGGAACGGACCCGGCGCGGCTTGGGCGCGTCGGCGCCGTTGCCCTCGGCCGCGGCCGGCGGCGCGTCGTTCCCGCCGTTGGCGGCGTCGAGGATCGCCTCGATGAGATCGGCCTTGCGCATGCGGGTCGCGGCCTTCACCCCGATGGCGCCGGCGATCGTGTGGAGCTCGTCGCGGTCCTTGCCGGCGAGCACCGACCGCTCGATCTGCTGCTCCGGGCTCATTCGCTCTCCCTCGGCCCGCTCGGCCGCCGCGCGCGTCGTTCTGCGGCGGTGGGACGGGCACGGTTGTCAGACCTCGGCAGATCGGGGGTCCCACCGGGGCTACGGCATCACCTGAAACCGGGATCGTCGACCAGGGTTGGGCGAAGAATCGACCGGCGGCGCCGATACTGTACCGCCCGCCCGCGGCGCGCGGCAACCACCCGTGCGGGTCAGCGGAGCAGCCGCGCCATGAGGTCGTGGGCGGGCACCGGCCTGCAGCCGGCGACGCCGCGCTCGGTGTACTCGCCGCCGGCGCCGGTCTCGTCGGTCGCGAAGAGGAGGTACGGCACCGGGTCCGACGTGTGCGTGCGCGCTGCGCACGGCGTCGCGTGGTCGGGCAGCAGGAGGATCCGGTACGGCTCGTCGCCGAGCGCCTCGACCAGCGGTCCGATGATGTCGGCGTCCCAGCGCTCGAGCGACGCGACCTTCTCGTCGATCGCCCCCTGGTGCCCGGCTTCGTCGGTCGCCTCGACGTGCAGGAGGAAGAAGTCGCGGTCGGCGAGCGACGCAAGCGCGGCGTCGCGCTGCGCGACGTAGTCGTTGTCGAAGCCCGCGGTCGCGCCGGGCACGTCGAGCACCTCGATGCCGGAGAGCACGCCGAGCCCGCGCACGAGATCGACCGCCGACGACAGCCGACCGGTGACGCCGTAGCCGCCGGCGAAGTCGGGCAGCTGCGGGCGCGTGCCCTGGCCCCAGAGCCAGATCTGGGTCGCGACCGAACCGACCTCGGCGGCCGCGGCCGCGACGACCGGCTTCGACGCGTCCATGAGCGCGGTGAGCTTGGCCGCGGCCGGCCCGCTCGGCAGCACGATCGCGCTGACCGGTGAGGTCGTGGGGCGGCACGCACTCGGCGTCGCCGAGGTCGCGCGGCACCACGCAGAGGTGGCGGTACTCGACGCCGGGGTGGAAGCGCACGCCGTCGCGCCCGTTGCCGAGCGCGGCGTCGAGCGCGGCCACGATCGTGTGGCTCTGCTCGCTGGTGACGTGACCGGCGGCGAAGTCGACCATCGTGTCGTGGCCGGTGCCGTCGGTGCCAGGGTGACGAGGTTGCAGCGGTACGCGACCTCGTCGGGCGCGAGGTCGACGCCCATGGCCGCGGCCTCGATCGGCGCGCGGCCGGTGTGGTACTCGGCCGGGTCGTACCCGAGGATCGAGAGGTTGCCGACGTCGCTGCCCGGCGGCAGGCCCGGCGGGATGACCTCGGCGCGGCCGACCTCGGCGGTGGCGGCGAGGCGCGCCAGGTGCGGCATGTGCGCCGCTTCGAGTGGAGTGCGCCCGTCGAGCTCGGCGAGCGGCTCGTCGGCACAGCCGTCGGGGACGAGCACGAGGTACTTCATGACCCAAGGTTAGGTGGAGCTGCAGCGGAGCCATGCCCGGAGGAGACGGAGCGGAGCCGTGCCCGGAGGGCGGGACGGCGCAGCGGAATCGACCATCGAGGTGGTGAGGCGGTGTGTGCGATCGGGAGCGGTACCGTGCGGTGCTCATGCGACGGCTCGCGATCGGCAGTGTGATCGCCTTCCTCGTGGTCGTCGGCGTACCGGGCGTCGACGCAGGCGCGGCGACGCCTCGCTGCGGCTCACGCGCGTCACCGACCTCGGCGGCGTGACTGCGATGGCCGCCCGCACCGGCACGCAGACGCTCTACGTCACCGAGCAGCGCGGGCGTCGTCCGGTCGATCCGCGAGGGCACGCTCGTCGCCGACCCCGGTCCTCGACCTCACCGACCGGGTCAGTCAGGACGGCGGCGAGCGCGGCCTGCTCGGGATCGCCTTCTCGCCCGACGGGAAGCGGCTCTACCTCGACTACACCGACAACGACGGCGAACACGCAGATCGACCAGTTCACGATGAACGGTCGCAACGCGGTCGCGTCGTCGCGCCGCACGATCCTCACCGTCGACCAGCCGCAGCCGAACCACAACGGCGGGCAGCTCGCGTTCGGGCCCGACGGGTACCTGTACATCGGCCTCGGCGACGGCGGCGCGCAAGGCGACAGCGGTGCCGGTCATGCGCCGGGCGGCAACGGGCAGTCGCTCGACACGCTGCTCGGGAAGATCCTGCGCATCGCACCGAACCCGGAGCCCGGTGGCGCGCCGTACACGGTGCCCGCGGACAACCCGTTCGTCGCCGAGGCGGACGCGCGCCCGGAGATCTGGTCGTACGGGTTGCGCAACCCGTGGCGCTTCTCGTTCGACCGCGCCAACGGCGACCTCTGGATCGGCGACGTCGGTCAGAACGAGTGGGAGGAGATCGACCACGTCGCGGCGACGAAGGGCCGCGACGCCGGGAGGGGCGCCAACTTCGGGTGGAACCGGCTGGAAGGCACCCACGCGTATCGCGGCAGCGCGCCCGACGACGCGGTGGCGCCCGTCTACGAGATCTCTCACGACACGGGCGCGTGCGCGGTCGCCGGTGGCTTCGTCTACCGCGGCACCAAGATCCCGTCGCTCGTCGGCAACTACCTCTTCAGTGACACGTGCGATTCCGTGATCCGTGTGCTCGTCGCCGACGCCGATGGTGGCCTCACCATGCAGGATACGGGCGCCGCCTCGGAGTCGGTGGCGAGCTTCGGCCAGGCCAACAACGGCACCCTCTACGTGATCTCCCTCGCCGACGGCATCTTCCGCATCGACGCCGGCTGACCCGCTCAGGCCTACCCCGATCGCTTCACGACCAGGCCCGCGATGCGTCGCGTGATCCCCGCCGGGGACACGCTGGAGAACGCGGCGGCGGTCTGGTTGAGCGCGCCGGGGATCGACACCGATCGACCGCGGTCGAGGTCGCGGAGCGCGGTCTCGGCGACGTACCCGGCCGACTGCCACACGAACTCCGGGAGGTCGGTGGTGCCGAGCCCGGCGCGTTCGTGGAGCTCGGTGTGGGTGTAGCCGGGGCACACGAGCATCACCCTCACGCCGGTCCCGCGCATCTCCTCGTGCACCGCGTGGGTGAAGCTGTGCACGAACGCCTTGGTCGCGCCGTAGGTCGCGCTGTTCGGCGCCGGCTGGTAGGCGGCGAGCGACGCCACGTTGACGACTGCACCAGCGCCGCGCCGCTCCATCGCACCCAGCGCGGCACGGGTGAGCCTCAGCAGCGCGACGACGTTGAGCTCGACCTCCTCCACCTCGCGCTGGGGGTCGAGCTCGGCGAAGCGACCGAACGTGCCGAAGCCGGCGTTGTTGATCAACATGTCGACGGGCTGTTCGGCGTCGCCCAGACGCGCCTCGACGGTCGCGAGCTGCTCGGGTGCGACGAGGTCGGCCGCCAGCACCTCGGCCGCAACGCCGTACGCGCGCGTCAGCTCGGCGGCGAGCTCGGTGAGCCGTGCGCCGTCGCGCGCGACGAGCACGACGTCGTGCCCGCGACGCGCGAGCCCTTCGGCGAAGGCGCGTCCGATGCCGGCCGATGCACCGGTGACCAGGGCCGCGCCCATCATTCGCCCCGTCACGCGAGGTCGAGCGCCACCGCGACGGTGGCGGCGCTGGCGTCGACCGCCTCGCCGACCTGGACCTCGGCGATGGCGCGGTTGGGGTCCTTGAGCCCGTGCCCGGTGACGGTGCACACCGCGACGTCGTCGGCCGCGAGCAGGCCGTCGGCCGAGGCCTGGAACAGGCCGGCGACCGACGCGGCCGACGCGGGCTCGACGAAGCAGCCCTCGTCGGCGGCCAGCAAGCGGTAGGCCTCGATGATCTGCGCGTCGGTGACCGCGCCGATGTGCCCACCGGACTGGTCGCGCGCGTCGATCGCGCCCTGCCACGACGCCGGGTTGCCGATCTGGATGGCGGTGGCGAGCGTCTCGGGGTGCAGCACCGGCTCGCCCCGTACCAACGGCGCCGCGCCCGCGGCCTGCCAGCCGAGCATGCGGGGCGTGCGTGCGGCGCGGCCGAGCTGCGCGTACTCGGAGTAGCCCCGCCAGTAGGCGGTGATGTTGCCGGCGTTGCCGACCGGGATCGAGTGCACGGTCGGGGCGTCGCCCAGCACGTCGACGATCTCGAACGCGGCGGTCTTCTGCCCCTCGATGCGCACTGGGTTCACCGAGTTGACGACCTCGATCCCGGGGCGCTCTCCCAGCTCGCGCACGATCTCCAGCGCGCGGTCGAACGTGCCGTGCACCGGCACGACGCGCGCGCCGTGGATGAGCGCCTGCGCGAGCTTGCCCAGTGCGATCTGCCCCTCGGGGATCACGACCGCGCACAGCAGCCCGGCGCGCGCCGCGTAGGCCGCGGCGGAGGCCGAGGTGTTGCCGGTGGACGCGCAGATCACGACCTTGGCGTCGCGCTCGACCGCGGTCGAGATCGCCATGGTCATCCCGCGGTCCTTGAACGATCCGGTGGGGTTGAGCCCTTCGACCTTGAGGTACACACGGGCGATCCCGGCGCGTTGCGCGACGCGGGGCGCGTCGAGCAACGGCGTGTTGCCCTCGAGCAGCGTGATGACGGGCGTGGCGTCGGTGACGGGCAGGTGCTCGCGGTAGGCCTCGATCAGGCCGGGCCAGCTCATTCCTCTTCCCCCATCACCCGGAGGACCGCGCCGACGCGATGGACCTGCTCGACGTCGCGCAGGGCACGCACCGTGTCGCGCAGGTCGGACTCCTTGGCCTTGTGGGTGACGAAGATGAGGCGGGCTTCCTCACCCTTGTCGCGCTGCTGCATGGAGCGGATCGACACGCCGAACTTCTCGAACTGCTCGGCGATGGCGCGCAGCACGCCCGGGCGGTCGGGCACTTCCATCATCAGGTAGAACTGCGACTCGACGTCGGCGATGGCGCGGATCGGCTTCGGGGCGAGCGTGCCCATGGTCGCGCCCTTGCGTCCCTCGACCACGTTCTTCGCGGCGTCGACCAGATCGCCGAGCACCGCCGACGCGGTGGGCATGCCGCCCGCACCCCGGCCGTAGAGCATGAGCTCGCCCACCGCGTCGCCCTCGATGAAGACCGCGTTGAACGAGTCGCGCACGGAGGCGAGCGGATGGCGCACGGGGACCATTGCGGGATGTACGCGCACCGCGACCTCGCCGTCGAACTCCTCCGCCACCGCGAGCAGCTTCACGACGTAGCCGAGGTCGCGCGCCGACGCGATGTCGTCGAGCGTGATCTCGGTGATGCCCTCGCGGTATACGTCGCCGGCGACCACGCGCGCGCCGAACGCGATCGACGCGATGATCGCCGCCTTCGCGGCGGCGTCGAAGCCTTCGACGTCGGCGGTCGGGTCGGTCTCGGCGAACCCGAGCGCCTGCGCCTCCGCCAACGCGTCGGCGAAGGACGCGCCGGCGTCGGTCATGCTCGTGAGGATGTAGTTGGTGGTGCCGTTGACGATGCCCATCACGCGCCGGATGCGGTCGCCCGCGAGGGACTCGCGCAGCGGCCGGATGAGCGGGATGCCGCCGCCGACCGACGCTTCGAACAAGATGTCGACCCCTGCACCCTCGGCGGTCTCGAACAGCTCGCGGCCGTGGGTGGCGATGAGCTCCTTGTTGGCGGTCACCACGGGCTTGCCGCCCATCAGCGCCTCGACGATCAGCGTGCGCGCCGGCTCGATGCCGCCGATGACCTCGACGACGATGTCGACGTCGGGATCGCCCACCACCGCGGCGGCGTCGTCGGTGAAGCAGCGCGCCGGGAGCGGCAGGTCGCGCTCCTTGGCCAGGTTGGCCACCGCCACCCGCGCCACCTCGAGCGGCACGCCGGCCCGGGCCTCGATCACGTCGGCGTGGTCGTGGATGAGGCGCACCAGTGCGCTCCCCACGTGACCACAGCCGAGGATGCCGACCCTCACCCGCTCCTCCATGGGGTCAGTCTCCCTCACGCTGGGAAAGGTCGCGGACGACGAGGTCGTCGAGCGTCTCGCGCCGGACCACGACCCGGGCGTGACCGTCGTGGACGAACACCACCGCCGGGCGCGGCACCAGGTTGTAGTTGGACGCCATGGAGTAGCCGTAGGCGCCGGTCGCCGGGGTCGCGAGCACGTCGCCGATCGCGATGTCGGCGGGCAGGTGCGCGTCGCGCACGAGCAGATCGCCCTGCTCGCAGTGCTTGCCCGCCACGGTGGCGACGAACGGCCGGGCCTCGCCGACCCGCGCCGGGATGCACGCCTCGTACGCCGCGCCGTAGGTGGCGGGGCGCGGGTTGTCGCTCATGCCGCCGTCGACCGCCACGTAGGTGCGCACCCCGGGGATGTCCTTGATCGTGCCGACGCTGTAGAGCGTGATCCCCGACGGCCCCGCGATCGAACGCCCGGCTTCGACGGTGAGCTTCGGCGCGGGATCGAGACCGGCGTCACGACACGCCGTCGCGTACGCGGCGCGCACGACGCGGGCGAACTCGGCGATCGACGGCGCGTCGACGTCGTCGGCGGTGTAGGGGATGCCGAGCCCACCGCCGAGGTTGATCTCGCCGACGATGGCGGGCGCGTCGCGCGCGCTACCTCGGCGGCCAGCTTCGCCACGATCGCGGCGGCGACCGCGAACGACTCGAGCACAAGGATCTGCGACCCGATGTGGCAGTGGAAGCCGGCGAAGTCGAGCGCGTCGGACTTCGCCACGCGCAACGCGGCCTCGCGCGCCGCGCCATTGGCGACCGTGAAGCCGAACTTGGAGTCGTCGGCACCGGTCGCGATGTACTCGTGGGTGTGCGCCTCGACGCCGGGCGTGACCCGCACGAGCACGCGCGGCGCCGACCCGCCCCGGGCGAGCGCCTCCAGGCGGTCGAGCTCGTCGAAGGAGTCGGCGACGATGCGCCCCACGCCCAGCTCGAGCGCGGCGCGCAGCTCGGCGTCGGACTTGTTGTTGCCGTGGAAGACGACGCGCGCGGCAGGGAACCCGGCCCGCACGGCCACGTGCAGCTCGCCGCCGGTCGCGACGTCGAGGTGGAGACCCTCGTCGGCGACCAGGCGGACCATCGCCATGCACAGGAACGCCTTGCCCGCGTACGACACCGCGTCGGCACCGAACGCCTCGCGGTACTCGCGGGCGCGTGCCCGGAGCTCCTGCTCGTCGTACACGTAGAGCGGCGTGCCGAACGTCGGCGCGAGGGCGTCGACGTCGCAGCCCCCGATGTGGAGGTGGCCGTCGGTGTCCACGACGGCGCTGCGGGGGAAGAGGCGCAGGTCGATCGGCGCGTCGGGCGCGACGGCGGACATCACTCCGCCTCGTCGTCGTCGAGGCGTGACATCTCGTCGGGGGCGTGCACACCGAGGATGGCCAGCGCATCGGCCAGGCCGATCCGGCAGGCCTCGGCCAGCCAGAGGCGCGCGTGCGTGAGCGCCTCGTCGTCGGAGATGACCCGACAGTCGCGGTAGAAGCCGTGGAACGACTTGGCGAAGTCGCGCACCCAGGTGGTGACGCGGTGCGGCGCCCGCAACTCGGCCGCCTCGGCGAGCACACCGGGATACGCCTCGAGCGCGCGCAGGAGGTCGAGCTCGCGCTCGTGCACCAGTGGCGCGAGCGACGTGTCGAGCACCGGACGACGCGTGATGCCCTGCTCCGTCGCGCGCCGGCCGATCGACGCGATGCGCGCGTGCGCGTACTGCACGTAGTAGACGGGGTTCTCCATCGATTGCGCGGTGACGACGTCGAGATCGAACGTGAGGGTGGTGTCGATGCCCTGCAGGAGGAAGGTGAGGCGGGTGACGTCGGGATCGACCTCGTCGAGGATGTCGGCGAGGGTGATCACGTTGCCGGTGCGCTTGGAGATGCGCACGGGCTCACCGCCCTTCATCAGCTTCACCAGCTGACCGAGCAGCACCTCGGGCTCGCCCTCGGGATACCCGAGCGCCTCCATGCCCGCCTGGAGCGACTTCACCTGTCCGTGGTGGTCGGCGCCCCAGATGTCGATGAGGTGCTCCCACCCGCGGTCGAACTTGTCGCGGTGGTAGGCGAGGTCGTTGCAGAGGTAGGTGGTGGAGCCGTCGGACTTCACCAGCACCCGGTCGCGCTGGTCGCCGAACTCGGTGGCGCGCAGCCAGACGGCGCCGTCACGCTCGTCGACGACGCCACGGGCGCGGAGATCGTCGAGCACCCGCACGACGTTGCCCGCCTCGTGCAGCGTGCGCTCGGAGAACCACGTGTCGAAGTGCACACCGAGCCGCGCCAGGTCGTGCTGCAGTCCGCGCACGGCGTCGTGGTAGCCCCACTCGCGCGCCTGCTCCGCGGTGACGCCGTCGCCGAGCTCGGCGCGCATGCGCTCGGCCATGTCGATCAGGTACTGACCCTGGTAGCCGTCTTCCGGCGGCTCGACCCCCTCGTAGCGCGCCATCAGCGACGCGGCGAAGGTGTCGAGCTGGTTGCCGGCGTCGTTCAGGTAGTACTCCCGGTGCACCACCGCACCCTGCGCGGCCAGGAGGTTGGCCAGCGCGTCGCCCACCGCCACCCAGCGCCCGCCGCCCGCGTGGAGCGGCCCGGTGGGGTTGGCCGACACGAACTCGAGGTTGATGCGCAGCCCGTCGAGCGCGTGACCGTGGCCGTAGCCGGCGCCGGTCGCCACCACGGCCAGGAGGACCTCGTGGAGCCACGACGGCGAGAGGTGGAGGTTGAGGAAGCCGGGACCGGCCACGTCGACGTGGTCCAAGTGCGCGGGGCGCACCCGCTCCAGCTCCACCGCCAGCTTTGCCGCGACGTCGCGCGGCGGCATCCCCAGCGGCTTGGCCAGTTGGAGCGCCACGTTGGTGGTGAAATCGCCGTGGCCGGTGTCCTTCGGCGGCGTCAGCTCGATCCGGCCCGGCGGCGCGGGGAACCCGGCGGCGTCGAGCGCGGCGTCGAGAGCGGCGAGGAGCTGGTCACGGATCACGAGGGTCGCCGGCTGGCGGCGCCCTTCGCCGTTCGCCGTGCCCGCGCATGGTAGTTGGGCGGTCCGCGGTCCCTCGGGGCGATTCGTCCGGCGCGCGCATGGTCGTCCAGAGGTGTTGCGGGGTCGGGCTATCGTCGCTTGATCTCCGGTGACCAGCCGGGAAGAGGGGCAGTGTTCGAGACCAACCAATCGCTCGTGGAATCGGCCCGCACGGGCTCGGGCATCGCCACGGTGTACCGCGCGCTCGACGAGCTGGTGGAGCTCTACGCGCTCGAGGACGCGGCGGTCGTGTTCGACGTCCCCGGGTTCGGTCGGCAGGTGCTGCACGCGGGCCGTCGCCCGCTGCACGACGATGAGCGCGGCCTGCACGCGGCCGAACCCGGCCTCTATCTGTGGCCGTCGCTCGACGATCCCGTGCTCACCGCGCTCATGCTCGCCCTGGGCGCGATCGCGTTCCGCCACGACCTGCGGCCACTCCAGTCGGACGCCGAGGTCGCCGAGCCGTGACCGCCGTGGACCTCGACCTGCTCGAGCTGCAGCTGCGCAGGTTGCCGGGCGTCGTGGCGGTCGGCTTCGCGGAAACCGACGGGGTGCTGGTCGTGGAGCTCCACGCGGGGGCCGAGGCCTACGACGACCTCGCGCGCGACGCCACCCTCCTCACCGTCGAGCACGCCGAGGGCCCGGTCGCCGTGGAGCTCGTTCGCTGGGGCGACGGCGCTCCGCCCCAGCGCGAGTCCCGGCTCCGGTTGGTGGAGATCACCACCGATCCCGGCGCCGGCGAGCTCACCGTGCGTCTGGCCCGGGGCGACGACGAGGCGATCGGCCGGGCCTCGACGACCGGCGGCCTGCCCGCGGCGGTCGAGGCGACGGTCTACGCCGCCCGCACCTTCCTTCCCGAACTCACCTATCTCCCGGGGTGGGCCCGTACGGTCGAGACCACGCCGGACCGGCGCTTCCTCGTGGTGGCGTCGGTCACCGACCCGCTCGCCCGGACCCACCGCCGGGGTGTCGCCGAGGGCGCGACCCCGGTCGAGGGCGCGGTGCGCGCCACCCTCGCCGCGCTCAACCGCACCATCAGCCGCGACCTCTAGCCAAGAACGCGAGGGGCAGTCAGACGGGGTCGAGGAAGTCCTTGAAGCCGTAGCGGGCGTGGGGACCGAAGGCGATCTGCTCGAGGACGCCGATGCCGACCTGGTCGCCGCACGTGGCGCGCACCACCTGCTGGAGGTGCTGGTTCTGGTAGGCCATCGGGTCGAGGTCGGCGACCTTCCACGACTCTCCGGCGTGCGCGAGCTCGCCCTTCCACATGCCGTGGCCCCACTCGGGGTGCATGTAGCCGATGCCCTTCATGCGGAAGCAGATGAGCGGCTCGAGGTCGATGTCTTCGCGCCCGCCGTCGGCGTGGAGCAGCGCGATCCGGGCGTGCCCGGCGCGACGCGTGCCCGGCAGGTAGTCGATCTCGTGCTCGACGCTCGCGAGCAGCTCGATCCCGGGGTCCTCGGCGCCGGGGATGTCGGCCGGTGACGAGTACACCGGGAGGACCGCGCCGTCGGTGTGCCAGCGGTTGGCATTGGCGTCCTCGAACACGCCGAAGTGCGTGCAGCGGTCGTCCCAGTGCAACGGCGCCCACAGGAAGAACGCCTGCGTGGATCCGGGCGGCGTGGGCGCGGGCCCGGGATCAGGGATCCCGACTCCACGCACACCCCAGCTGCGGTCCTTGGTGCCGTAGACGCGGGTCGCGTCGATGGGGACGGTCTTCCCGTCGTAGCGGATCTCGCCCTCCCACTTCCCGAACTGCGCGAAGCGGGTGACGTCCATGATGAGGCGCCGACCGTGGGTCCGGATCTGGCGACCCTCCTCGACACACGCGGTACGTGCGGTGAACGTGAGGTCGGCGGCGATCCCGGTGTCGTTGTCGTCGATCGACACGCGGATGCGACGCATGGGCTCGAGCACGTCGATCTCGAACGGACCGATGCGGAGGTCGGTCGGCTCCTGCGGCGCGCGCCGCGACGCGTGGAACGCGTGCTGCTCGCCGTCGCGCACGATGCTGAGCCCGCAGTCGAGGATGCCGAGGTTCGGGTACAGCGCGGCGCCGATGCCGAAGTAGAACTCGCCGTCGTCCTGGTACCCGTTGAACCAGTACCGGTCGTAGGCGTTGCGGTCGCCGGTGGCCGGCGTCGCGATGGGCTGCGACGTCTGGTGGATCGGGTAGTCGTCGAACTTGCTCAACACGAGGGCCTCCCCTGGGTCCTGCGGGTCCGCGCAGCGTACGACACGCCGGTTCACGGCGAACTCCCAGGAAGGCCGGAGCCGGGGTGGACCTCGCATCGCGATCATCTCCTTCGTGCCCGAGCTCGCCCCCGCCACCCGATCGACCACCACGACCGCGGTGGAGATCGTGATCCCCGTCCACGACGAGGAACGGGACCTCGAACGGTCGGTGCGCTCCTTGCACCGGTACCTCTCCGAGCGCTTCGCCCACTCCTGGGCGATCACCGTCGCCGACAACGCGAGCACCGACGGCACCTGGGCCATCGCCCTGCGCCTCGCCTCGGAGCTCGACCACGTGGGCGCGCTGCACCTCGGCGCGAAGGGCCGGGGTCGTGCCCTCCGCACCGCGTGGTCGGCCAGCTGCGCCGACGTCGTCGCCTACATGGACGTCGACCTGTCGACCGACCTCGACGCACTCCTCCCCCTCGTCGCGCCACTCCTCTCGGGCCACAGCGACATCGCCATCGGCACCCGCCTCGCGTCGAGCGCCCGCGTCGTGCGCGGCCCGAAGCGCGAGCTGATCTCGCGCGGCTACAACCTGCTGCTGCGCACGACGCTCCGGGCCGGGTTCTCCGACGCCCAATGCGGATTCAAGGCGATGCGCGCCGACGTCGCCCGGGCGCTGCTCCCGCTGGTCGAGGACGAGGGCTGGTTCTTCGACACGGAGCTGCTCGTGCTCGCCGAGCACAACGGGCTGCGCATCCACGAGGTCCCCGTGGACTGGGTCGACGACCCCGTCTCGCGCGTCGACATCGTGCACACCGCGGCCGACGACCTCCGCGGCGTGTGGCGGATGATCCGTAGATTCGCGCGCGGCGACGGCGACCTCGACCACCGAGTGGCCACTACGACACCGATCGATCCGCAGCTCGGTCAGCAGGTCGTGCGCTTCGCCTCGATCGGGGTGGTGAGCACCGTCGTGTTCGGCGCGCTGTTCGTCGTGCTCGACGGTCCGCTCGGCGCGGTCGGTGCCGACGTCGTCGCGCTGCTCGTATGCGCGTTCGCCAACACCGCAGCGAACCGCCGCCTCACCTTCGCGCTGCGCGGGCGCGCCGGCCGAGTACGCCACTATGCGGCGGGGACCGCGCTCGGTCTCCTCCCCCTCGCGCTGACCCTCGTCGCGCTGGCGGCGCTCGCTGCGCTCGGGGTCACGTCGCTCGGCGTGACCCTACTCACCCTGACCGCCGCCAACCTGCTGGCGACGGTCGCCCGCTTCCTGCTCCTCCGGCACTGGGTCTTCCGTCCCGACGCCGCTCCGCTCATCGACGAGGTCGGCTCATGACCAGCGTGCTCGAACCCGAACTCGAGCGTCCCCCCGTTCGGCGACCCGACCCGGCGCCGACCCCCGACGGGCCCGAGCGCGGTCGGCTCTCCGGCTTCGTGCGCGGCCGCCCGCAGGACCCGGCCTGGGTGCGACCCGCCCTGCTGCTCCTGCTCCTCGGCACCGGGGTGCTCTACCTCTGGGGACTCGGCGCCTCGGGCTGGGCGAACACCTACTACTCCGCCGCGGTGCAGGCGAGCACCAAGAGCTGGAAGGCGTTCTTCTTCGGCTCGTTCGACTCGTCGAACTTCGTCACCGTCGACAAGGCACCCGCGTCGCTCTGGGTGATGGGCCTCTCGGCCCGGCTCTTCGGGGTCAACGCCTGGAGCATCCTCGTCCCGCAGGCGCTCGAGGGCGTCGCGACCGTCGGCGTGTTGTACCTCGCGGTCCGTCGGTGGTTCTCGGCCGGTTCGGCGCTGCTCGCAGGTGCGGTGCTCGCGCTGACCCCGGTCGCCGCGCTGATGTTCCGCTTCAACAACCCCGACCCGCTGCTCGTCCTGTTCCTCGTCGGTGGCGCGTACGCGATGGTCCGTTCGCTCGAACGCGGGAGCACCTGGTGGCTCGTGCTCGCGTTCTCGTTGGTCGGGTTCGGCTTCCTGGCCAAGATGCTGCAGGTTCTGCTCGTCGTCCCCGCGTTCGGGCTCGTCTACCTCGTCGCCGCGCCGGTGTCCGTACGCCGACGGGTCACGCAGCTCACGCTCGCGTGCGGCGCGCTGCTCGCGTCGGCGGGTTGGTGGATCGCCATCGTCGAGCTGTGGCCCGCCGCGTCGCGGCCCTACATCGGCGGCTCGCAGGGCAACAGCGTGCTCGAGCTGATCTTCGGATACAACGGCTTCGGCCGACTGACCGGCAACGAGACCGGCAGCGTCGGCGGTGGCGGCGGGCAGATCGGCCGCTGGGGACCGACCGGTCTCACCCGCATGTTCGGCACCGAGTTCGGCACGCAGATCTCGTGGTTGCTGCCCGCCGCGCTCATCCTGCTGATCGCCGGCTTGGCGTGGCGGGGGCGCCTCCCCCGCACCGACCGCGTCCGCGCCGCGTTCATCCTGTGGGGCGGGTGGTTGCTCGTCACCGGACTCACGTTCAGCCTCGGCAAGGGCATCATCCACCCCTACTACTCGGTCGCGCTGGCGCCCGCGATCGGCGCACTGGTCGGCATGGGCGCGGGCATGCTCTGGAAGCGACGCCACGACGTCAAGGCGCGTGCGGTGCTCGCGGGCGTCGTCGCGGCGACGACGATCTGGGCGTTCGTCCTGCTGGGTCGCACCCCCGATTGGAGCCCCTGGCTGCGCGGCCCCCTCCTCATCGTGGGGATCGTGGTGGCCGGCGCGCTGCTCGGCGCGCACCTCCTCCACGGTCGCGCCCTCGTCGCGCTCGCGCTCGCGGCCGTCGGCGTGCTCCTGGCCGCGCCCGCGGGCTACACCCTCTCCACCGTCCGCCGCTCCCACAGCGGCGCGATCCCGACGGCCGGCCCCGCGAGCGCCGGCGGCTTCGGGTTCCCCGGCGGCGGGTTCGGGTTGCCCGCGGGCGGGGCCGCGCCGACGGGTGGGCCTCCCTCGTTCGGCGGCTTCCCCGGCGGCGCGGGTGGAGCAGGCGGGACGGGCGGCACCGGTGGTGGCGCGGGCGGGCTGCTCAACGGCAGCGCTCCGAGCGCCGAGCTCACCGAGCTGCTCGGGGCCGACAGTGGTTCGTTCACCTGGGTCGCGGCCACCGTCGGCGCCAACGAGGCCGCGGGCTACCAGCTCGCCACCGACGACGCGATCATGGCCATCGGCGGCTTCAACGGCACCGATCCCACGCCGACGCTGGCGCAGTTCCAGGAGTACGTGCGCGCCGGCAAGGTCCACTACTTCATCAGCGGTGGTGGCGGCTTCGGTGGTGGCGGCTTCGGTGGTGGCGGCTTCGGTGGTGGCGGCTTCGGTGGACCGGGGGGCACGACGGCGAGCACGTCGTCGCAGATCCGGTCGTGGGTCAGCGAGAACTTCTCCAGCCGGACCGTCGGCGGCGTCACCGTGTACGACCTCACCGCGCGCACGGCCTGAGCGCACCCATCTCTGCCAAAATCATGGCAATGATCAGCGCGAATGACTCCGTACCCACGGACCAGCAGATCCGGCTGCCCAAGACCGGTGAGGTGGTGGCCGAGCGCCTGCGGCGCCAGATCGCACGGGGCGAGCTCACCATCGGCCAGCGGCTCCCCCCGGAAGACGAGCTCACCGCGGTGTTCGGCATCGCCCGCACGACCCTGCGCGAGGCGTTGCGCATCCTCGAGTCGCAGGGCCTGGTCGAGATCCGCCGGGGCCGGACCGGCGGGCCGGTCGTCACCATGCCGAAGATCGACGCGCTCGCCGAAGGCCTGGCGGTCACGCTCCAGCTCCAGGGCACGACGGCCGGCGACCTCGACGGAGCGCGCCAGCTCATCGAGCCCCGGCTCGCGGGCCGCCTCGCCGACACGCACACCGCCGACGACGTCGCGGCCTTGCGCGCCGCGGCCGACCGCGCCGCGTTCGCCGCCGAGACGTCCGACCGGACTGCGTTCGGCGCGGCCGCGCTCGGCATGCACGAGACCCTGATCGAGCGCGCCGGCAACACCACGCTGGCGACGATCTCCGCCCTGCTCCACTCACTCGTCTCGCAGTTCTACGTGCGCGCCGCCGCGCTCAGCGACGACGAGAAGATGCAACGCGCGGCGCGGTCCTACCGGAAGCTGGTGCGCCTCATCGACGCCGGCGACGCGCCCGGCGCCGAGGAGCACTGGCGCAAGCAGATGACGTTCACCATCGAAGGCTGGCACCGGAACGAACCCATCGACCTGTTCGAGGGGTAGCCCTCAGCGCGCGGTGTGCATCGCCGCGTGCTCCCGGCGCGCGGGGAGCGACCACACCTCTTGGTCCTCGCCCCAGCCGGTGCGCACACCGTCGATCGACCAGCGCAGCATCGTGTTCACGGTGAGCCCGGCACCACTACCGCTCAACGCCATGCGGCTCACCGCGTCGGCGACCGCGTGGAACTCGCGTCCGTCGGTGTCGCGCGCGTCGAGCACGACCCGCGCCACTCCGCCCGTCTCCGGGTCGCGTTCGTTGACCCGTCGCGCCGTCGCCAGTCGGCGGAGCGCGCCGTCGCGAACGAGGTAGCCGCTCATCAGCTGCTCGGTCTCGTCGAGATGGGTCTCCGGTCGACAGAACGCGAGGAACGCGTCGTCGGGTGACGACGCGCCGAAGCAGTAGCTGAAGCGCGTGCGCCGGCCGAGCAGTTCCGGGCGGCGGCCCCACGACCGGTCGCGCACCGAGATGCAGTCGACCGGGATGCGCTCACCGAGCAGCTGCAGCTCACCGGTGACACGGCCGTGCTGGTCGAAGTGCGAGGAGCCCGTGAACGGCGGCGCGCCCTCGAGGTGGGGCACCGGCGGCGAGATCCCGGAGAACCGGAGGGCGGCGACGAAGTCGTGCTGGTCGCGGAAGCGGTACCCGAGGTCGTACACCATCCCCGGTTCCACCATCCGCACCGACACCCCGTTCGTGAACGTGACCGACCGGAGGTCGAGGGGATCCGGCAACGGCTGGTGGGTGAGGAAGCCGTAGTACGGCAGCTCCCACGGCAGCCATCCGCCCGCGTCGTACACGAACGCGCCACCGCTCGACGCGCCCGCGTTCGGTCGCACCTGCACGTAGAGCCACCCGGCCAGCGCGCGCTCGGACACGGCGAACGAGAACCACAGGGTCTCGGTCCAGTCGCGTTGCGGACCCGGCGCGTGCAACTCGTCGTCGATCGCCGCGAAGCGCAGGTCGTCGTCGAACGGGAAGTCGGTGGCCACGCTCGCCCCCTCGGGTCGCCGGAAAAAGAGAGTACTGTTTTCCGCCGAGGTGCCCTGGGGGGAGCGTGGACGACGGACTGCCGGTCGATGACATCGAGGCCTGGGTCGCCGTCGCGACCGGCGCAGTCGCGGTCTCCGTGCAGCGGCGACCGGGCGGCGGGCGCCACCAGGCGTGGGACGTCACGCTGACCGAGCCCGACGGCACGACCGTCCGGCGGTTCCTCCGCGCCGACGCGGCCCGGCCCGGGCCGCACGAGTCGTACACGCTGTGGCGCGAGGCCGAGATCTACGCCGCGCTCGCCGATGCCGGCCTGCCGATCCCGGCCGTGCTCGCGGTGCATCCCGACCATCCGGCGGTCCTGATGGCCTACGCCGACGGCGGCGCGCGCTTCGCCGGGCTCGAGGAGACCGCCCAGGTCGCGATCCTCGACGATCTGGTGGCCGCGCTGGTGCGCATGCACCAGCTCGACGTCACCGCGCTGGCGCTGCCGAGCCTGCTCCCGGCAACGACCGTCGCCGACCACGTGCGGGCCGAGCTCGACGTCTGGGAGGGTCGGCTCGACCAGAGCGGCCAGGCCGAACCGTTCCTGCGCGCGTGCTTCGCGTGGCTGCGCGCCCACGTGCCCGACGTCGACGATCCGCCGTCGCTGGTGCAGGGTGACACCGGTCCCGGCAACCTCTTGCACGACGGCGCGCACCTCACGGCGCTGCTCGACTTCGAGCTCGCCCATCTCGGCGACCCGATGGAAGACCTCGCGTGGATCGGCACGCGCAACGCGCAGGAGCCGGTGCCCGACTTCGACGCGCTGCTCGACGCGTACGCGCGCGCCGGCGGCCACGTCGACCGCGCGCGCATCCGCTACCACTTCGTGCTCGCCGAGCTGCGCATCGCGGTGCTCGCGATCGAGCGCGCCGGCCACAGGCCGTCGGCCGACGCCGACGTCGGGAGCGGGCTCATCTACGGCACGCTGCACACCCGGCTCACCGCCGAGGCGCTGGCCGCCGCGACCGGCACCGCGCTCCCGCCCGCACCCGTCGACGACGCCGTCGACACCGACGCCACGCCGTACTTCGACGCGGTCCTGGAACAGCTCCGCACCGTCGTGGTGCCGGCGGTCGCGGACCCGTTCGCGTCGCAGCGGGCCAAGAGCGCGGCGCGGGTTCTGAAGTACCTGCGCGAGGTCGAGCGGGCCGGCGACCGTCCGGTGGCCGCGGAGCTCGACGAGCTCGAGCGACTGCTCGGCACGCGCCCGGCCACGACGACCGAGGGGCGCCGGCAGCTCGAGGCCGAGGTCGTGGCCGGCCGGTTCGACGCGGTCGACCTCCTCCCCTACGCCTGGACGCGCGTGCAGTGGGAGCAACGGTTGCGGGCGGGCGCGATGGGCGTGTTAGCCACGCGCCACCTGCCGGACCTCCCGGAGCCCTGAGTACGCTCCCGCCGATGAAGCCGAACGAAGAGCTCCGCGCCGTCCTCGACGAGATCGTTCCCCGCTATCGCGAGAACTGGGGCGAGTCCGGCGAGTGGGAGGGCCTGGTCGAGTTCCAGCGCGAGCTCGGCGCGCGCGGGTGGAGCGCGCCGGCGTGGCCGGTCGAGATTGGCGGTCGGGGTCTCGGCGTCGAGGAACAGATCGCGTGCGACGCCGAGTTCAACCACACGCGCGCGCCGCGGCGCATCGCGGTGTTTGGCGTGAAGAACGTGGGACCCACGATCGCCGCCGCCGGCACTCCCGAGCAGAAGGTGCACCTGCAGCGCATCCTCAGCGCCGACGAGATCTGGTGCCAGGGCTTCAGCGAGCCCGACGCCGGAAGCGACCTCGCCGGGCTGCGCTGCCGCGCCGAGCTGCACGACGACCACTTCGTCGTCAACGGCACCAAGATCTGGACCTCGATCGGCCTGTGGGCGACGCACTGCATGCTCCT
The DNA here is from genome assembly GCA_963725775.1 of uncultured Actinomycetes bacterium. Taxonomy (GTDB): domain Bacteria; phylum Actinomycetota; class Acidimicrobiia; order IMCC26256; family DASPTH01; genus DASUAS01. The sequence goes on along the minus strand of CAVRZT010000001.1, from coordinate 1,150,545 downwards.
GGTGCGCACCGATCCCGAGGCGCCCGCGCACCGCGGGATCTCGGCGCTGCTGGTGCCGCTCGACACGCCGGGCATCACGCGGAGCCCGATCGTGCAGGCGACCGGCGAGCGCGACTTCGCCGAGCTGGTGTTCGACGACGTCGAAGTGCCGGTGTCCGCGTTGCTCGGGCCGATGAACCAGGGGTGGGGCGTCACCATGTCGACGCTCGGCTACGAGCGTGCCGGCGTCATCGAGATCTCGGGCAACCTCATCACCGAGATCGAGCGCTTCCTGCACGCGGCGTCCGACGCCGGTCGCCTCAGCCGGCGCGACCGCGACCGCGGTGCCGCCATCTACACCCGGGCCCGCATCCTGGGCTGGCTCGGTGAGCGGTCGCTGCTCGCCGACGGCGGCGGCCCCAACGGCGGCGTGGCCGGGCTCATCAAGCTCGCGTGGTCGACGCTCGGGCAGTCGTTCGCGGAGTACACCGCCGACGTCGACGGCCTCGCGGCGATCGCGGGCGACGACATGCGCAGCGGCGACCGCCTCGTGGGAAGCCGCTCGTACACCATCGCCGGTGGCACCACCGAGGTGATGCGCAACATCATCGGCGAACGTTCCCTCGGGCTCCCGCGCGAGCCGAAGAAGTAGTTCAGCCCGCCGATGCGGCGTACTCGTCGCGGAGCTGGCGCTTGTAGAGCTTGCCCGCGTCGCTGCGCGGCAGTGACGCGCGGAACTCGACCCGACGCGGGCACTTGTACTTGGCGAGGTGTTCTCGGCAGTGCCGGATGAGCTCGTCGGCGAGCGCGTCGCCGGGGTTCGTACCTGCGACCGGTTCCACGACCGCGACGATCGCCTCGCCCCATTCGTCGTCGGGCAGGCCGATGACCGCGACGTCGGCGACCGCGGGGTGCGTGGCGATGACCGCCTCCACTTCCTGCGGGTACACGTTCACGCCCCCGGTGATGATCATGTCCTTGGCCCGGTCGCGGATGAACAGGTAGCCGTCGTCGTCGACCAGGCCGATGTCGCCGATGGTGAAGAGCTTCCCCCGGTACGCGGCGCGCGTGGTCTCGGCGTCGCCCACGTACTCGAAGGACGGCGCGTCGGAGCCGTAGTAGATCCCGCCGACCTCACCGGGTCCGAGCTCGTGGCCGTCGTCGTCGAGGATGGCCAGGCGCGTGCCCTTGATGGCGCGCCCGACAGTGCCGGGCTTCTCCAACCACCGGTGGGGCTTGGCGATGGTGGCCGGACCCTCCATGCCCCCGTAGGTCTCCCAGATGACGGGGCCCCACCACTCCATCATCCGCCGCTTCACCTCGAGCGGGCACGGCGCCGCCGAATGCACGACCGCGTGCAGGCTCGAGACATCGGCGCGGGCCCGCACGTCGTCGGGCAGCTGCAAGAGACGGTGGAACTGCGTGGGCACCATGTACGCGGAGAACACGCGGTGCTGCTCGATGAGCCGCAGCGATTCGGCGGCGTCGAAGCGCGCCATGATCACCAGCGGGTGCCCGACGTTGAGCGCGCCCACGTAGTAGGCGTGGCTCCCGCCGTGGTACATGGCGGTCGACACGAGGTGTGAGCCGCCAAAGGGCACGAAGTCGAAGGCGCGGCCGAACACCGCGGCGTCGTGGGCGACCTGCCCGGGATCGCCAACGGGTTGCGGCCGGCGGATGCCCTTGGGCCGGCCGGTGGTCCCCGACGTGTACACGAACAGCGACCCCGGGGTGCGGGCATCGGGTTCGGTGACGGGGTGCGCGGCGCGCGCGTCGTCGACCGACTCGAAGCCGGGGATGGCACCGACCGCGAACGCCGCCGCCAGCGCACTCCGGTCGACGGTCACCACCTGCGCCGCGAACTGCTCGTCGGCGACCAGCACGCGCGCGCCCGAATGGTCGACGATGGTGCCGACCTCGTGCTCGGTGAGGAACGTGTTGAGCGGGATGAAGTACCACCCACCCTCGCTGCACGCGAGCCACCACTCGACCAGACCGATGCCGTTGGGGAGCAGTGCGGCGACGGCGTCGCCCGGCTGCACGCCCCGCGCGCGCACCAGGTGCACGAGCTGGTGCGCACGCGCCCGCGAGCTCCCGGTACGTGCACGCACCCTCGGGGGACGACGCGATGGCGAGCCGGTCGGGATGGTCCTCGGCGATCCACCAGAAGCCGAGACGCTGCTCCCAGGGCCCGGTCCCATCGACGTGGGCCATCAGCGGAACCGGGGCTTCTGCTTCGGTGCGAGGGCCGGCTTCTCCGACGGCGACGGGTTGCCGATGTGCGTGAAGAGGATGCCGTTCTGCAGCGCCGCCGAGCGCGTCATGTCGAGCGACTCCCAGATGGCGCGGACGCTGCCCTGGATCGCTTCCGGTCGCCGCGACGCGATCTCGGCCGCGAGCTCGTGGGCGCGCGCCCACAGGTCGGCGCGGGGCACGATCTCGGTGACGATCCCGAGGCGCATCGCGGTCTCCGCGGTGAGGCGTTCCTCGTTACCGAGCAGCGCCCACCGCAGCACGTCGCCGAGCGGGATGTTGCGCTTCAACAGGCCGATGGGCTCCAGCGCGGACACGACGCCGCGCGATGCGTGCGGATCGAAGAACGTCGCGTCGTCGGAGCAGATGATGATGTCGGCCTCGTTGACGAAGTACTGACCGCCACCCGCGCACATGCCGTGCACCGCCGCGACCACCGGCTTCCAGCACTTGTGCGCCTTCGGCCCGAGCAGGAACCCGGGGTCGGCCTGATTCCAGATGTTGAGGTGGTACCACCAGACGCCTTCGGTGACGTCGATGCCGGTGCAGAACGCGCGCTCACCTTCGGCGCGCAGGACGACGGCGTGGATGTCGTCGGTGTCGCGCACGATGCCCCACACCTCGACGATCTCGCCGGCCATCAGCTCGTTGAACGAGTTGAGGGTGTCGGGCCGGTTCAGCGTGATGGTGGCGACGTGGTCGTCGCTGACCTCGAAGGTGATCGTCGAGTACTCACCCACGTGCGGTCCTCCGTGACTGGCGCGAGAAAAAGAGGTTACCGATTTCTCTTCCGTGCCGCCATCCACGCCCGGAGCGCCTCCCGGTGCTCGTCGGTCCGACCCGAGGCCACCATGCGCGCGGTCTCCCGCGGCAGCGCGTCGGCCAGCGACAGGGCCAGGGCGTCGTGCACGTTGGCCTTCATGCCGGTGATGGCTCCGGTCGGCCCGGACGCGAAGTCGCGGGCCCACGCCATCCAGGCGTCGGCGAACTTGTCGTCGGCCACGACCCGGTTCACCAGCCCGAGGTCGCGGGCGGCACCGGCGTCGAGCGACGCGTTGCTCGCCAGGAGCTCGAGCGCGCGCGCCGGACCCACCAGCCGGGTGAGGAACCACGCACCGCCGTAGTCACCCGAGAACCCGAGCGCGGCCCACCCGGTCACGAGGACCGCCGACGCCGCGGCGATGCGGAGGTCGCACGCGAGGGCGAGCGACATTCCGGCACCCACCGCGGGGCCGTTGACCGCGGCGATGGTCAGCTTCGGGTGCTCGTGCAGACGGCGCACGATCTGGGCGTCGGCGAGGAGGGCCGCCTCCCGCTCGGCGGGCTCGAGCTTCGAAGGCGCGGGGAGCTCACCCTTCACGTCGCCCCCGGCACAGAACGCGGAACCGGCACCGGTGAGCACGATGACCCCGACGTCGTCGCGCGTGGCGAACTCGTCGAGAGCGCGCGTGATCGGCGCGTGCATCTCGTGATGGATCGCGTTGCGCCGCTCAGGTCGGTGGAAGGTGATCACCGCGACCCGGTCGTGCAGCGCGACGGTGAGCACGTCGGTACCGGTGGGCCAGTCGGTGACCACGTCAGCGATGCCCGTAGCGGAGGAAGAGGAACCCGTCGTCGTCGACGAACCCGTGCTCGAGGTTCCACAGCGACGGCGCGGCGTCGGGTCCGTGCGCGACCCGGGCCGAGTCGCCGGCGATGACGCGTGGCGCGACGGTCACGAAGAACTCGTCGACCAACCCCTGGCTCACGAGCACCCCCGCCAAGGTCGGTCCGCCCTCGGCGACGAGCACGCGACCCGCGAGCGCGCCCAGCACCGCGGGCAGATCTACCTGGCCGTGCGCGCCGCCCCGGAGCTCGGGCACGCCGTCGGGCGCGGCGCCGGCGTCGGCAGGGAGCACGAGCGTCGCGCGCCCGGAGGCGAAGAGGTCGGGTGCGCCGCTGACGTCCGGCGTGTCGGCGACGACGTACAGCTGCAGATGGGGCGGATCGGGGACCCGGTACCCCTCGGCGACGGCCGTACCCAGCCCGACGAGCACGCCGTCGGCGGACTGGCGCAACGCCGCGAACACCGCGTGGTCGTCGCGGTTGCCGAGCCCGCCCGACACGCCGGCCACCGCGGTGCCGCCGTCGGCCGACGCGATCATGTTGAGCCGGACGAACGCCCGGTCCGCCGGTCGAGCGTCCGGCAACGCGACGTGTTCGGAGACGCACGACGCCGGGGTCGGCCCATGCTCGTCGAGGATGCGCACGGGGTCACCCTAAGTCAGCGGTCGCCTTCGCGGCTCGGGTGAACGGGTACGCGAGATGCCGCAGGTACCCGTCGGCGGGGACCGGCGAGCGCGTGCCGAAGCCGTTCGGCCGTCGACCCTTGGGGAGGTATGCGGTCCCGAAGATCTTGTCGACCACCGGGAGGCCGAAGTTCTTGTCGCGCGCGTCGTCGTCGATGGCGTGGTGCCAGTGGTGCCACTCCGGGGTGTTGATGACCCAGCGCAGGCCGGGGAAGCGCAACCGCACGTTGGCGTGCTGGAACAGCGCGAGCAGGGTGATGAACACCGCGACCCCGCCGAACACCCCGGCGCCGTAGCCGAGCAGGAACAGCGGGAAGATCGTGAACGCCTGGGTGAACCCCTGGTCGAGTGGGTGGAGCCGGCCCGACGCGACCCAGTCCATCTGTTCGATGCTGTGGTGCACCGAGTGGAACCGCCACAGGAGCGGTACCTGGTGCGTGAGCCGGTGACTCCAGTAGTTGCCCACCGCGACCAGCACGACCGCGAGCGCGATCGCGGCGCCGGTCGAGAGGTTGCCCACGAGGTCGAAGCGGCGGATCCAGAACACCGGGATCGCCGCGATCACGACCAGCGCGATCACCGCGACGGTGCTCAGCGCGTTGTTCACCAGGATGTGGGTGAGGTCGGTGAGGAGGCCCGGGCGGAACACCCGCTGCTTGCGCAACGCGAACAGCTTCTCGAGCGGCACGAACAGGAGGAAGAGGAGCGCGATCCCGATCACGGCGGGGCCGCGCAGCACGACGGCGAACACCACCGCGGCGGCGAACGTGAGCACGGTGACCTTCCGGCTCGTCATCCCACCAGTCCACTCCTTTCGTGTGAGGCGGGTGCGGTCACATTGTGATGGCCGCGTGAGCGCCTCTAATCTCCGCTCATCAATCCGCTTCGCCGGGGGGAATCTCGAGTGGCACAGACGGTCCAGACCATCCAGTTCCCGTACAAGCGGTCGCTGGGGCCGGTGGTGGGGGCGTTCATGACCGCCCTGACCGACCGCCGCATCATCGGGATCCGCAGTGGCGACCGGGTGATCGTCCCGCCGCTCGAGTGGGATCCCGACACCGCCGAGGAGCTGGCGCACGACTTCGTCGACGTCGGGCCGGCGGGCACCGTGGTCTCGTGGTCGTGGGTGGCCACCCCGACCGTGCAGCACCCGCTCGACCACCCGTTCGCGTTCGCCCTCGTGCAGCTCGACGGCGCCGACACGTCGATCCTCCACGCGGTCGACGCGGGCTCGATCGCCGCCATGAGCACCGGGATGCGGGTGGCGCCCCGGTGGCGTGGGGCGCGCATCGGTCACATCACCGACATCGAGGCGTTCGTCCCCGGCGAGGAGCCGGTCCTGCCCACCGACGACGGCGGCGCCGCCGCGGAGCCGGTCACGATGATGGACTACGACGCCTCCATCACCTACACGTTGCCGGTCACGCCGAACGCGGCGCGGGCGGAGCAGGCCAACGACGAAGGTCGGTTCCTCGGGCTGAAGTGCCCCGAGTGCGGCCGCACCTACACCGGGGGCAAGGGATACTGCCCGGTCGACGCGCTCGAGCTCACCAGCGAGTACGAGGTCGATCTCCCGCAGGTCGGCACCGTCACCAGCTACACGATCATCACCCCGGTGCAGTACCCGGGGCAGACCGAGACCGAGCCGTTCTCCCGGGTGCACGTCTGGCTCGACGACACCGACGTGATCCTCGGGTACCAACCGCTGCTCGACACTCCCAACGCCGACGTGCGCGTCGGCATGCGGGTCGCCGCGGTCTGGGCCTCGGAAGCCGAGAAGGCCGACCTCGCCTCCACCGCCGAGGGCAGCCTCCTCGGGTGGATGCCCACCGGTGAGCCCGACGACGAAGACCCCACCCTCGTGGACAGGATCCAGTGATGCCCAGCTCCGACGACATCGCGCTCATCGGGTGGTCGATCTCACCGATGGTACGCAGCACCGACAAGACCGAAGCCCAGATGCTGCTCGAGGTGATCACCGGCGCGGTCGAAGACGCCGGCATCACGCCGCCGCGAGGTCGACTTCACGTGCGCGGGCAGCTGCGACTACGTGGCCGGTCAGGCGTTCTCGTTCGTGCAGAACATCGACGCCATCGGCGCGTGGCCGCCCAAGCGCGATTCGCACGTCGAGATGGACGGCGCGTGGGCCATGTACGAGGCGTGGCTCCGGCTGCAGCTCGGCGACATCGACGTCGCGGTGGCGATGGGTTCCGGCCGGTCGTCGACCGCCGACCCCGCGCTCATCTACCCGATGGAGATGGACCCGTACTACCTCGCGCCGCTCGGCACCGACGCCGCCTCGTTCGCCGCGCTCCAGGCGCGGGCGCTCCTCGACGCGGGCAAGGTGACCGAGCGCCAGATGGCCGAGGTCGCGGCCCGCTGCCGGCAGGCTGCCAAGGGCAACGACCACGCGCAGGTCACGGGCGACTTCGACGTCGACACCCTGCTCGCCGAGGACTACGTGCGGTCGCCGCTGCGCCGCCACGACCTCCCGCCGATCACCGACGGCGCGGTCGCGGTCGTGATCGCCCGGGCCGACAAGGCCCGCGAGCTGTGCGAGCACCCGGTGTGGATCAGCGGTTTCGCGCACTACAGCGAGCTGCACTACCCGGGCATGCGCGGGCTCACCTCGTCGCCCTCGACCACGCTGGCGGCCAAGGCCGCCGGCCTGGAGGAGGCGCCGGTCGAGGTGGCGGAGCTCCAGAGCGCGTTCACCCACGAAGAGCCGCTGCTGGTCGAAGCGCTCGGCCTCGGCGACGACGTGGCGGTGAACCCGTCGGGCGGACCGCTCGCGGCGAACCCGATCATGGCAACGGGTCTCGTACGCGTCGCCGAAGCCGCGGCGCAGATCCGCGACCACGGCAAGCGCCGCACCCTGGCGCACTCGACGTCGGGTCCGTGCCTGCAGCAGAACCTGGTCTGCATCCTCGAGGGGGACACCAAGTGAGCCATCAGCCGTGCGCGATCGTGGGCATCGGTCAGACGCACCACAAGAAGGCCCGACGCGACGTCTCGTACGGGGGTCTCGCCCGGGAAGCAGCGCTGCGCGCGCTCGACGACGCGCACATGACGTGGAGCGACATCGACGCGGTGGTCGTGGGCAAGGCGCCCGACCTCTTCGAAGGGGTGATGAAGCCCGAGCTCTTCCTCACCGACGCGCTCGGCGCGACCGGCAAGCCGATGTTCCGTGTGCACACCGCGGGCTCGGTCGGCGGTACCACCGGCATCGTCGCCGCCCACCACGTCGAGACGGGCCGGCACCAGCGCGTGCTCGCGGTCGCGTTGGAGAAGCAGTCGGAGGGCAACGCGCAGTTCGCGCTCGGCTCGGGCAAGGGCGCCTCGATCGGCGCGGGTGGCGCGTTCGCGCCGTACATGCGCTCCTACATGCACCGCACCGGCGCGCCCGACGACATCGGGCCGATGGTCGCGGTGAAGGACCGTCTGAACGCGCTGAAGAACCCGTACGCGCATCTGAAGCTGAAGGACATCTCGCTGGAGACGGTGAAGGCGTCGCCGATGATGTGGGACCCGGTGCGCTTCCTCGAGTCGTGCCCGTCGTCCGACGGTGCGTGCGCGGTGGTGTTCACCGACGAGGCGGGCGGGAAGGCCGCGGCCGCCGACGGTCGTCCGCCGGCGTGGATCCTCGGATCGGCGGTGCGTTCCGAGCCGTCGTCGTTCCCCGGTCGCGACCCGGTCCGTCCGCAGGGCGCGGTCGACTGCGCGGCCGACGTGTTCGGCCAGGCCGGGATCACCGATCCACTGGGCCAGATCGACTGCGCCGAGCTCTACGTGCCGTTCAGCTGGTACGAGCCGATGTGGCTCGAGGCCCACGACATCGCCGCCCACAGCGAGGGCTGGAAGATGGTCGAGCGGGGCGACACCGCGCTCGACGGCTCGTTCCCCGTGAACATGTCGGGCGGCGTGCTGTCGTCGAACCCCATCGGGGCGTCGGGGTTGCTGCGCTTCGCGGAGGCCGCGTTGCAGGTGCGGGGCATGGCCGGCGAGCACCAGGTCGACGGGGCGAAGGTCGCGTTGGGGCAGGCCTACGGCGCGTCCGCCCAGTACTTCTCCATGTGGGTGGTCGCCAGCTCCCTCGACCCGTTCGCCTCCTGAGCCACCATCATGGTCCCGATCGGGACCATGATGGTGCAGCACGAGGTCATCAGGGGGAGGACAGCGTGACCATCATGTCGATCGCGGACATCGTCCGCGTGCACGGCCGCGAGCGGCCGGACGCGCCGGCGATCGAGTACGAGGGCCGCACGATCACCTTCGGCGAGCTCGACGCGCGTTCGAGCCGGCTCGCCAACGCGCTCGCGGCCGTCGGGCGTCGTGCCGGGCGACCGCGTCGCGTTCCTCGACAAGAACGGCCCCGAGTTCTTCGAGGTCACGTTCGCGCTCGGCAAGCTCAACGCGGTCACCGTCGCGGTCAACTGGCGGCTGGCACCCGGCGGAGATCGCCGCAGATCGTCAACGACGCCGGGGCCGAGGTGCTGATCGTCGGGCCCGGAGTTCGTCGCCCACGTCGAGAAGATCGAAGCCGACCTCGAGACCGTGTCGACGATCGTCGCCATCGGCGGCCACGCCCGCTGGCGCGACTACGAGACGTTCGGTGGCCGCGCACGACGCGACCGATCCCGGCGTCGAAGCCGCACGGCGACGACGTCGCGTTCCAGCTCTACACGTCGGGCACCACGGGCCTGCCCAAGGGCGTGATGCTCACCAACGACAACTTCTTCAACGGGCATGATCAAGGTCGCCGACTCGTGGCAGCTCACGCCGGGCTCGGTGAACCTCGCGGTGATGCCGATGTTCCACATCGCGGGCACGGGATGGTCGATGGTCGGGCTCTGTACCACGGCTGTCGCACCGTGCTGCTCCGCGAGGTCGATCCGGCCCGGATCCTCGAGGTCGATCCCCGAGTTCGGCGTGACCACCGCGTTCCTCGTCCCCGCGGTCATCCAGGTCCTGCTGCTCACACCCGGGCGTCGAGCACACCGACTTCTCGACCCTGCGCGCGATCGTCGTACGGCGCGTCGCCGATCACCGACACCGTGCTCATCCGACGCGATGGACGTCTTCGGCTGCGAGTTCATCCAGGTGTACGGGCTCACCGAGACGACCGGCGCGATCACCCAGCTCGACGCGGCCGATCACGACCCGACGGCCGGCCGCGACCTGCTGCGGTCGTGCGGCAAGCCGTACCCGTGGGTCGAGGTGCGCATCGTCGACCCGGAGACCGGGCGATGACGTCGCCGACGGCGAGGTCGGCGAGCTGTGGACGCGTTCGCGCCAGAACATGGCTCGGCTACTGGGCCAACGAGGAGGCGACCGCGAGCGCGATCGACGACGACGGCTGGTTCCAGCACCGGCGACGCCGGCTACCGCGACGCCGACGGCTACCTGTTCCTGCACGACCGGGTCAAGGACATGATCGTGTCGGGCGGCGAGAACATCTATCCGGCCGAGGTCGAGAACGTGCTCGCCAAGCATCCCGATGTCGCCGACGTCGCGGTGATCGGCGTGCCCGACGAGAAGTGGGGCGAAGCGGTGAAGGCGGTCGTGGTCCGACGCGACGGCGAGCGTGACCCGGACGAGGAGCTCATCGACTTCGCGCGTGAACACCTCGCGCGGCTACAAGCTGCCGAAGTCGGTCGACTTCGCCGACGAGCTCCCGCGCAACCCGTCGGGCAAGCTCCTCAAGCGCGAGATCCGCGCGCCCGTACTGGGAAGGTCGCGAGCGCAACATCGGATGACGCCCGCGTCACATCGCGGCGTAGAGGGCGTCGAAAATCGGGCCCCAGCGCGGGTCGGTGCGGTCGGGACCCCACCACAACCGGTTCATCGCGTACCCGAGCGAGATGCCGGCGTCGGGGTCGACGATGCCGAGCGATCCGCCACTGCCGTTGTGTCCGTACGTGTTGGGGCCGGGTCCGAACTGCCACTCGGGGATGGTGTGCTCGAAGCCGAGCCCGAACGCGGTCGGGAGCTCCATCACGAGGTCGTCGCCCTGCACGTGCACGCGCCCGAACTCGTCGACGAGTTCACGTGGCACGAGCTCACCCGCACCGCGCACGCGACCATGCTGCGCGAGCACCGAGTAGAGGCGGTCGAGCGCACGCGCGTTCGCGTGCATGTTGGCGGCGGGGATCTCGGCGCGTCGCCACTCGTCCGACATGCAGTGCACCGGGTCGTTGGCGTCGGGCGGGTTGCCGAACGCCTTCGGACCGAGCGACGTCTCCGGGTTCCAGCCGTCGAAGAACGTGCCCTCCTCCGACACGGCGACCACGAGGTCGCTGGTGCGCTCGTCGCAGTCGACCGGCAGCGGCATCCACAGCTCGACGTCGAGGGGACGGGCCAGCTCGTCGTGCACGATCTCGCCGCACATGCGTCCGGTGGCGCGCCGCAGGACCTCGCCGATCAGGTGGCCGAAGGTGACCCCGTGGTAGCCGTGACCGGTGCCGAGCTCCCACCACGGCGCCTGGGCCGCGAGCGCGGTGGTCATGGCCTCCCAGTCGCTGAGCGAACCGAGCGGCATCCGCACGCCGATGGCGGGGAGGCCCGCCTCGTGCGTGAGCAGGTACCGCACCGGGAGGTCGTCCTTGCCCGCCTCCGCGAACTCGGGCCAGTACGAGGCGACGGGCGCGTCGAGGTCGACCAACCCACGGGCCACCGCCCACATGGTCGCGATGGCGGCGACGCCCTTGGTGCACGAGAACACGCACACCAGGCTGTCTTCGTCCCACGCCCGGGTCTTGTCGGTGTCGAGGAACCCGCCCCAGAGGTCGACGACGTTGTGCCCGTCGATGCTGATCGCCAGCGATGCCCCGAGCTCGAGGCCGTCGGCGAAGTTCTGGGCGAACGCGTCGCGCACCCCGGCGAAGGCGGTGTCGCAGTAGCCGTCGACGAGCGCGGGGGGTTCAGAGGACACTCGTCGCCTCCGGGTTGTGGAACTCCTTCCACGCCGCGATCTTGCCGCCGGCGAAGCGGAACACCCCGATGTACTCGTTGCGGTACGCGTTGCCGTTGCGCACGACGACCGCATCGCTGCGGTACTCGGCGATCAGCAGGTCGGGATCGACGCAGTCGTGCATCGCGACGAGCTGCAGGGTGAAGTCGCGGAACAGCGGGAACGTCGCCGACTGCAGCTGGTTCCATGCGGCCAGCCCCACGACCGGGTTCGGGATGAAGTCGGGGCCGTACGGCAGCTCGAAGACGAGGTCGTCGGCGAGGTGGTCACCGACGCGGTCGAACTCGCCGGCGGAGATCTTCACGATCACCGCCTCCACCAGCGCGCGGTTCTCTTCCCTACGGGCGTCGTCGTCCATGGTCGGCTTCACTGGCCCGGGTACCCGGTGGGCCCGGCGAGGAACCCGCCGTCGACCGCGAATTCGCCGCCGTGACAGAACGACGCCTCGTCCGACACCAGGAACGCGACCATGGCCGCGACTTCCTCCGCCGTGCCCACCCTCCCTGCCGGGACCGCGCTCGCCATCGCGCCGAGCACGTCGACGCCCTCGGGGAGGCCGGTGCGGAGCATGTCGGTGTCGATCGGACCGGGGTGGATCGAGTTCACGCGCACTCCCTTGCGCGCCAGCTCGATCGACGCCACGCGCGTGAGCCCCCGCAGCGCGAACTTCGACGACACGTAGCCCGCAATCCCCCACGCTCCGACGAACCCATTGACCGACGACACGTTGACGATGCTGCCGCCACCGGCGTCGACGATCGCGGGCGCAACCACGTGGATGCCGGTGTACGCGCCGACCTGGTTGACGTCGATCACGCGCCGGTAGTCGTCGACCGGGGTCTTGATGATCGACCGCGGTGTCGTGCTGATGCCCGCGTTGTTCACCAGCGCGGTGACCCGCCCGAACGCGGCGAGCGCCGCCTCGAGCGTGGCGCGCCAGTCGTCCTCCGACCGGACGTCGAGATGGTGGTAGATCGCCGCGTCACCGATGCCGGCGGCGACAGCACGCCCGGCGTCGTCGGCGATGTCGGCGACGACGACCTGCGCGCCCTGCGCCGCCATCAGCCGCACCTCGGCGGCGCCCTGGCCTCCGGCCGAGCCGCTGACGATGACCACGGTGCCGTGCAACCGGTCGGCGTGGGTGTTCACGGGGCGACTCCTGTCGGCGCGAGCTCCGGGACGAGCACCTCGCCCACCCGACGGATGCTGCGGAGCACCGCCTCGTGCGGAAGATGACCGAACTGCATGAGGCACATGAGGCGATCGAACCCGACCGCGGCGAACTTCTCGATCTTGCGGCGGCACGAGTCGACGTCGCCGATGATCACCGAGTCCTGGTCCTCGAGCGCCTCGTACGTCTCGACCGGGTCGAGCTCGTATCCGAGCACCTGACGGTTCATGAGCCGCACGATCGGGTTGGGATCGTCGGGGTCGAGGTCGACGAGCACCTTGCTGGCGTCGACTGCGCCAGTGCGTGCCCGCCCGACCGCGCCGGCGTCGACGTTGCCGCGGATCACGTTGGTCCACACCGTGCGCGGCACCGCGAACACTCGCGGCGCGGCGTTCACATACCAGAGCGCGGCCTCGGCGGCGCGGCTGGCGATGGCCTCGTCGCGGGTCTCGGTGCAGAAGACGAACGTGAACACCGCGCGCTGCGCGTTGACGAACGACCCGACCGGATCGGTCGACGCGGCCAGCCCCGCCTCGTACTCGGCGAGCATCGTCTCCAGCACCGACGTCGGCGACAGGAGCGTGGTGCTCAGGATCCCGAGGCCGAGCTCCCCGGCGAGCCGGAAGCTGCCCGGGGTCGACACCGTCTGCCACAGCGGTGGGTGCGGCATCTGCACCGGCTTCGGCACCAGCGTGCGGGTCGGGATCTCGAGGCGCGACGACGACCAGCTGAACTCGGGCTGCGTCCACGCCGTCACCATCAGGCGCGCCGCTTCCTCGAGCTCCTCGAGCGTGCCCTCGGGGTCGATCCCGAACGTGGTCCACTCGCCGCCGCCCGAACGCGCCAGACCGAGCTCGAGCCGTCCACCGGAGAGCTGGTCGAGCACGGCGGCCCGCTCGGCCACCCGGAGTGGATGGTTGATCTTGAACGGCGACAGGACGCCGGCGTGACCGATGCGCAGGCGCTCCGTACGCTGCGAGATCGCCGCGTTCATCAGCTCGGGGGCGCTGGAGTACGAGAACTCGGGGGCGCAGTGGTGCTCCACCGACCACCAGCAGCCGTACCCCAGCTCGTCGGCCAGCTCCGCCTGCTCCAGCGCGTGGGCGAACACGAGCGACTCGTGGTGCTCGGGCCACGGTTGCGGCATCTGCAGCTCGTTGAACAGGTCGAAGATCACGAGGCGTCGCGCCGGTGGAGGTGGTCGATCCGGCTGCCGAGCTGCCCGGGTTCGTACTCGATCAGCTCGACGAGCAGGCCGTCGGGATCACGGCACGTGCACACGTTGACGATGCCGGCGCGCGGGGCCGACGCCGGGGTCGACACGAACTCGATCCCGCGCGCCGAGAGGTCGTCGTACGCCGCCTGCACGTTGTGGGTGCGCAGCGCCATGACGCGCGGCACCGCGTGTTCGGGTGCAACCTCGGCGAGCGGATCGACCGTCGGCACGAGCCATTCGATGAGATCGACGCGGGTGTGCTCGGGGCCGTCGCCGATGCCGAGCAGCGCACCCCGGCCCTGCGCCGCGGGCATCCCGAAATTCCGCGCCACCGTCGACGGCCACACGACGTCACGGTTGTCGCGCAGCACGCGGAAGCCGAGCGTCGTGTAGAACGCGAGCGACCGTTCGAAGTTCGTCGCGTTCACCACGAAGTGGAAGATCGACTCGAGCCGCCACTCCCGCTCGCCGTCGTCGCCTGCTTCCCCCATGCCGACCCCCCGGGTCCCCGCTCGTGCCCGATCGGTCAGGTCGGCAACGGGATCTTGTAGAGGTGCGCGGCGTTGAGGCCCATGATCCCGGCGACCGCGTCGTCACCGACGCCTTCGAGCGCGGCGTCGGCGTACTCGAGGCCGTCGGGATAGATGCACGTCGGGTGCGGGAAGTCGGTCTCGAACATGAGGTGGTCGGCACCCACGATGCCGATCGCCTCGGCGATCCCGGCGCGCTCGAACCAGAAGCACGAGTGGATCTGTCGGCGGAAGTACTCCGACGGCGCCATCGACAGGTTGTCCATCGAGCCCGGTGTCATCTCGCCGACCTGGTAGTCGAGCGCCTTCAGCAGGAACGGGATCCAGCCCACGCCGCTCTCGACCGACACGAACTGCAGCTCAGGGAAGCGCTCGAGCACGCCCGAGTAGATGATGTTGCCGATCACGCCCGCGTTGTTGAGGTACATCATCGCCGAGCCCAGGCCGAGCTTCTGATCGCCGTTGAGCGACGGCCACGGCACCGACCCGAACCACGACAACGACGACTCGCTCGCGCCGATGTGGAAGTTGACCGGCAACCCGAGGCTGCTCGCCGCCTCCCACATCGGGTTCCAGTGCGGGTCGCCGAGGTCGGGGAGGCCGTGGTCGTGGGGCGCGGTCGTGGTGTTGAGACCCCGCAGCCCGAGCGCGGCGAGCCGTTCGATCTCCCCCACCGCGAGGTCGACGTCCCACCACGGCACGATGCCCATGGGGAACAGCCGTTGCCCCGAGCGCTCCTGGATCTCCGCCATCGCGTCGTTGTAGAGCTCGACCGACAGGCGCCGCAGCGTCTCGTCGCCGATGTCGAAGAACTTCTGGCCACCGAACCCGACGGTGTTGGGGTAGACGATCTGCGCCCAGATGCCCTGCTCGTCCATCAACGCGATGCGAGCGTCGACGTCGTAGGCCGCGGCGTGGACGTCTTCGATGTTCCACTGGAAGAACGTGGTGCCGGGCACCTTCACACCGTCGGCACCGACGACACCCGACGCTCCCGCGCGCGAGAGCACCTTGCCGTCCATGGTCCACGACGGCACGCCGTCGACCTCGTGCACCTGCGGGACCCGGTCCTCGTATCCCTTGGGCGCCCGTGCGGTCCAGAGATCGTGGGGCTCGGTGAGGTGGGTGTCGGCGTCGATGATGCAGAGACCGTCGAACCGCGAGTGCGTCATCCGTGCATCATGGCACCGTCAGCGTGAGGCGCGCTTCCGGGCCGTGAGCTCGTTGTGGCGGGCGAACATCGTCGCGGCCTGGCGCTGCAGGTCGATGGGCGTGGGCGGCATCGGCGGCAGACCCGCGGTCCGCGACGGCAACGAGACGGTGGCAGTGGCGTACGCGGTCTCGACGTCGCGCTGGCTCACCATCGACAGCTTGAGATCGACCAGGTACCGGCCGTCCTCCTCACGCTTGCCGACCACCTCGCCGGACAGGAACTGCGTGTCGCCGTGATAGTTGAACTTGCGGATCGAGTCGCTCATCTTCTCGATGAAGCCGTCGTCGCCGGCCCAGTCGGCGACGTGGTGGTAGAACCACGCCTGCCGCAGCACGCCGTAGTCGTAGGCCAGCGGGTTGCCGATGGCCTTCGCCCACTGGTCGTCCCAGTGCAGGCGCTGGGCGACGTCCCACACGCCGCGCTCGTTCTTGATGTAGAAGGGCGCGATGCGCAGGCGGTTCTTGTAGCCGACGCGCGACGACCGCAGCCCGTAGGGCACGAAGCCGTAGCCACCGGCGTGGAACGCGATGATCTCGGTGACGGTGAGCGGCCCTTTCACCATCGGCGGCAGCGCGTCGCCGACGTTCACGTCCTCCCAGTAGCGCTTCTCCGCGCCACGCGGCTGCTCCGACGCGTAGATCTCGTCGATGCGCTCGTAGTCCTCGTCGCTGTAGTGCGCCGGTTCGATCTCGGCGTACTTGCCGCGCGTGCGCGCCTCCTTGCGCTCGGTGAGCACGGCCAGGATCCGGTACACGCCGAGCACCTCGCCGAACTGGTTCAGGGCGACGTCGCGTCGCACCCGCACCGCCGACCGTCCCGCGAACTCCGACTTCTTCACCTCGAGCGACTCGTCGCCCGAGAACGAGTAGATGCGGTCGCCCGGGCGCAGTGGCCGGAACCAGTCCCACGTGCCACCCGAGACGAACACGTGCACGCCCCGGAAGAGACTCTTGGTCTGCTGCTTGATCTCGGCGGGGATCGGGTCGCCGAGCATGGGCGTCTTGACGTGGCCCATCATCGTGCCGTGCCCGATCTGGGTGCCCCAACGCGTGGTGGGGCCGTACTCCTCGTCGGTGTAGAGCGGGTTGTCGTCGCCGACGCCGAGCGCCCAGTTGCGGATGGCGTCGGGCGTGGCGACCGAGTACAGCTCCCGGTACCGGCTCGCGGTGTCGATGCCGAGCAGGACCCGGGCACGCTCGAGGTCCTCGTCGGTGAGGTGGTACTGCAGGGCCTGCTCGAATTCCGCCTCGAGCTCGGCGGAGACCTGCAGGGATGCGGCGGGTGCGTCGTCAGCCATGAGAAATAAGGTACCTGATTTAGCCGGTGCCGTCACCTGGGCCCGGGGAGCACTGGAACCGTCCGTTCTAAGGTTCCGCCCCATGCCTCTCGGACCCTTTGACGAGTACCTCGCCCACCAGACCAGCGACACCTTCGACCACGTCGCCACGTCGGACCGCAACTTCTACGACCGCTACTACTTCAACATGCACTCGAGCAGCGACGAGCTGTTCGTGATCACCGGGCTCGGCCAGTACCCCAACCTCGGCGTCACCGACGCGTTCATCACGGTGTCGATCGGCACCGAGCAGCACACCGTGCGCGCGTCGCGTGAGTTGGGCGTCGACCGCATGGACACGTCGGTGGGACCGCTGTCGGTCGAGGTGATCGAGGGCCTGCAGAAGCTGCGAATCCGCTGCGACGACAACGAGTGGGGCATCGCCGCCGACCTCACCTTCACGGGCGCGGTCGCCGCGCTCGAGGAGCCGCGCACGTTCATCCGTCGCTACGGCCGCGTGATCCAGGACGTCAGCCGCTACGCGCAGGTCGGCACCTGGGAGGGCACCATCACCGCCGCCGGTCGCACGTTCGCCGTCACCCCCGACCGCTGGAAGGGAGCGCGCGACCGCTCGTGGGGCGTCCGCCCCGTCGGTGAGCCCGAGCACCCGGGCATCAAGGAGCGGGGCGCGCAGGACGGCTACGGGTTCCGCCACGACTGGTTGCCGATGCAGTTCGACGACCACATGCTCAAGGTGCAGATCGACCAGGACGGCGACGGCAACCGCCTCGTCGAGGAGTCGGCACGGGTGTGGAACCTGGGGCAGGACCGCGAGGTCGAGGAGCTCGGTCGACCCGAGGTCACCATCGACTACCTCCCCGGCACGCGCGAGATGCGGGGGGCGACCGTCACCGTGCCCGACCCCGACGGCAACGTGATCACGGTGACGAACACGCCGCTGCGCACGCTGTACCTCGCCGCGGGTTCGGGCTACGTGAACCTCGACGGTTGGGGCCACGGCGTGTACCAGGGTCCGCTGAAGATCGCGGGCCTCGTGCACGACCTGTCCGACCCGGAGGATCGCCGCAAGTACGCCGATCCTCAACGAGACCCTCTGTCGGTTCGAGACCTCGACCGGCGAAGTCGGCTACGGCATGCACGAGAACATGCTGGTGGGCATCTACCGCCCGACCGGCTTCGTCACCCCCGACGCCGTCGCTCCCTGACCGGGATTCAGCGGTCGCGTCGGTCGTTGGCGACGAAGTCCTCGAAGGTCACGAGCTCGGCCGTGCCCTCGACCGCGACCTTGCCGCGCGCGGTGACGGTGAAGCGGGCGCGGAACCCATCACCTTCGGGCTCGCACACGCCCCAGAGCTCGACCTCCTCGTCGAGCGGCAAGGGCCGCAGGTAGCTCAGTTCGAGCGAACGGGTGATGGAGCGCACGCCGACGGCCATCGGGCTGGCCGCGACGATCTGGTCGGCGAGCATCGCGCTGATCCCGCCGTGCGCATAGCCCGGCGGTCCGACGAACCGCTTCGTGAACGTGGCGGTGCCGGCGATCTCGCCGTCGGCGAAGTGGAGCTCGACGTCGGGACGCACCGGGCTGCACGCGCCGATGATCGGGTTCAGCGGCATCGGTCCCTGGGGGATGGAGTAGTCCACCGGCTTGATCACCAGGCCGGAATACGCGTCGTCGTCGACCGCGACTCGGAGCCGATGGGTGAGCATCTCCAGCGCGCCGGTCACCTCGTCGAGGGTCGTCCGGTCGACGCCCGTCTCCGCCACCGCGTCAGCGAGCGCGCGCGTCGCCGCGGCGAGCTTCTCGACGCCGTCGCGCCGCACCTGCGCGTCGTGGCCTTCGCGTGCCTTCAGCTTCGCCATGGCGCATGACCCTACGCGCAAGGCGCGGAGCACTACCGTCTGCGCATGGTCGAGACCGACTTCGTCGTGTACGAGATGGAACAGGGCACCTACGTGTCGCCGCTCCCGCTCGACCACGTCGCGAAGTACGGACTCGCGCCGCAGGCAATCGTCGGGCAGGTGACGGGCGCCACCGAGGCGGCCGGCGCGCTCACGCCGGAGACGTTCGTCGCCAACGGGATCTTCCACGAGTTCCTGCACGGCGTGGTCGAACGCCACGCTCCGACGACGCCGTCGTTCGCCGACGATGCCCGCCGGCAACGCGACGGCTGGATCTACGTCATCGACCAGCGCACGCCGAATCCCGGCGGGCGCGTCCCTCCGGAAGACGTCATCGGCGGGTTCGAGGTGCGCGCCGGCCACGTCGTGGCGCACTCGTACCAACCGATTCCCGCCCACCGGCTCATGACCGAGCGTGGTTTCTTCCAGCTCGGCTCCGAGCTCGAGCAGTGCCTGCGTTCCGAGCTCGAGCAGCTCCGCGCCAGCTGACGCGCCACCTCACTGCTTGGGCAGGCCGAGGATGCTCTCCCCGAGGATGTTGCGTTGCACCTGCGACGTGCCCGCGTACACCGTGCCGCTCGCCGCGTTGAGCATCCAGATGTGCTCCCATGACGCGGTCGAGTTCGGTGCACCAGGGTCGTCGGTGCGGTACGCACGCGGCGGCACGTGCCCCGAGGGCAAGAGCCCGGCCGGCCCCATGATCTCCATCGCCAGACGCGGCGGCGACCTGGTGGTACTCGCTCCAGTAGAGCTTGGAGATCGACGCCGCGGGGCCGAGATCCCCGTCGCGCAGGTACTGCGTGAGGATGCGCATGCCCAGCAGTCGCATGATCTCGACGTGTTCGTAGCACCAGGCGAGCCGATCGCGGATATGGGGTTCGTCGATGCGCCCGTACTCGCGCGCGAGCGCGACGAGGCGGTCGTACTCGTGCCGGAACATGATCGGGTTCAGCGCGGCTTCCTCACCCCGTTCGTGACCGAGCAAGGACATCGCGACGGCCCACCCGCCGTGCACCGGGCCGACGATGTTGCCCTCGGGGATGCGCGCACCGTCGAAGAACACCTCGTTGAACTCGCTCCCGCCCGTGAGCATCCGGATCGGCCGCACCTCGACCCCCGGCGTATCCATCGGGCACAGCAGGAACGAGATGCCGCGGTGCTTGGGGACGGTCGGATCGGTGCGCGCCAGCACGAAGATCCAGTTGGCGCGGGTCGCGAACGACGTCCAGATCTTCTGCCCGTCGATGACCCACTCGTCACCGTCGAGAGTGCCACGCGTGCCCAGGCTCGCCAGGTCGGAACCCGCGTTGGGCTCGGAGAACCCCTGGCACCAGGTGTCCTCGCCCGAGAGGATGCGGGGCAGGAAGCGGCGCTTCTGCTCCTCGGTCCCCCACTTCAGCAGGGTGTTGCCCACCATCTTCACGGTCACGGTGTCGCTGGCCGGGCCGAGCGGCACCATCGCCCGCGCGCACTCTTCCACTAGCACGACCTGCTCGAGCTTGGTCATCCCGCCGCCGCCGTACTCGGACGGCCAGGCCAGGCCGAGCAGCCCGTGCTCGTGCAGGGTGCGCCGCCACCGGGTGACGAACTCGGCCGCCTCGTCGGCCGGCAGCGCGCCGATCCCGGGCCAGTCGGGGGGAAGGTGCTCGACCAGGAACCCGCGGACCCGGGCCCGGAACGCCTCGGCGTCGGGGGCGGGGCGGAGGTCCACCGAGGCAGGATAACCGAGAAGTTGACGAATGCGTCAAGTATCGGCCATGCTCGCTACGCCCCACGTCATGGAAGGACGACACCGATGTACGACATGCCCGAGGAGCTGCTCGTCGAGGCGGATGGTCCGATCCGGATCGTCACGATGAACAACCCCGAGATGCGCAACGCGTTCATCGACCCACTCCACGAGGCCATGCGCAACATCTGGTACCAGATCTCCCGCGACCGGGACGCGCGTGCGGTCGTGCTCACCGGCGCCGGGTCAGCGTTCTGCGCGGGCGGCAACGTGCCCGGCTTCATCCGCGACTACGACGACCCCGAACACCGTCGCCAGTCGCTCCGCGACGCGCAGCGGCTGGTCGACGAGATGCTGCGCTTCCACCTTCCCGTCGTGGCCGCGGTCAACGGCCCGGCCGTCGGACTGGGTGCGAGCGTCGCCGTGAGCTGCGACATCGTGCTGATCGCCGAGAGCGCCTACGTCGCCGACACCCACGTGAACATCGGCCTCACCGCAGGAGACGGAGGCGCCGCCACCTGGCCCCTGTTGATCGGGATGTTGCGGGCCAAGGAGTACCTGCTGACGGGCGAGAGAATTCCCGCGAAGCTCGCGGTGGAGATCGGGCTCGCGAATCGTCTCGTGGCCGACGACCAGCTGATGAACGAGGCGACCACGCTCGCCCACAAGCTCGCGGCGCTGCCTCCACAGTCGGTGCAGGAGACGAAGCGTGCGCTCAACCTGCACCTGCAGCAGGCGGCCACTACCGTGCTCCCGTTCGCGCTGTCCGCCGAAGCGGAGTCGTTCGCGACACCCGAGATCAAGGCGACGATCGAGAAGTTCTCCAAGTAGTCGATGCGAGAGAGTGAGAGGACTCGATGGCGGCGCGCACCAACGAGTTCAAGCTCACCGGCGAGGTCCGGAGCCCGGCGAAGACGATGGGCCCGCGCGCGCTCCGCACCTCGGGGCTGATCAAGGAGTGCGCCCGCGAGGTGTTCCTGGCCAAGGGGTACTACGGCACCAGCGTCGAGGAGATCGCCGAGGCGGCGGGCGTGTCCCGCGCCTCCTTCTACACCTACTTCCCCTCGAAACGCGACCTCCTCTACTCGCTCGGCACCGACACCTACGGCGCGCTCGACGGCACGATCAAGGAGATGCAGGCGCTCGAAGCGACCTGGTCACCCGACGACGCCTACGAGATCGTCCGCATCTACCTGCGGTTCCTCGAGGAACACGGCGCCTTCATGTTGGTCTGGAGCCAGGCCACCTACGGCGACGACGCGTTGGCGAAGGCAGGGATGCGCACCCGGCTGGCGAACGCACGCCGGTTCGGTCAGATCCTGCAGCACATCTCCGGTGAGAAACCGGATCCCGACGACGACCCCGCCCGCTTCGGTCTCGCGATCCTGGTCATGATCGACCGCTACTGGTCGTACTGGCGGGTGAACGAGTTCCCGTTCTCGGAGGACGAGATCGTCGAGACGCTCGGCGACGTGCTCGGCGCGTTCATCGCGTCACGGTGCACGCGGCGCTCCTGCCTCAGGTCCAGGTCCATTCGGGGTCGCGCTTCTCGAGGTACGAACGACGCGCCTCGGCGGAGTCGTGGTAACGGGTGATGCGGCCGGTGTAGTCCTGCTCGAGGCGGTACCCGTCCTTGAGCCCGAGATCCTCGACCCGGTTCAACGACTCCTTGGCCAGCCGCAGCCCGATCGGGCTCTTGGTCGCGATCACGTCGGCGAGCGCGCGCGCTTCGGTCATGAGCTCGCCGGCGGGCACCACCTTCTCCACCGCGCCGAGGCGGTGGAACTCCTCGGCGCCGACGAACTCACCCGTGTAGAACATCTTGCGGGTCTTGTACGGGCCGACCATGCGCTGCAGGTGACGGCCGCCCCCGAGCACGCCGGCGTTGATCTCGGGCAGCGCGAACCGCGCGTGCTCCGACGCGATGATCACGTCACAGCACGCCACCAGCGCGAGCCCGGCGCCGACCGCGGCGCCGTTGATCGCGCCGATGACGGGAGCGGGCAGTCGCTCAGCGCCCAGAAGCAGTCGCGCACGATGCTCCCGGGGTCGAGAAGGTCGACGATGCTGTCGTCGGCCACCTTCTCCCGGCCGTGGCGCCGCGCGGAGTCGTTGAGATCGACCCCGCCGCAGAACACCCGCTCACCCGCGGCGGTGAAGATCGCCACGTGCGCGTCGGTGCCGTGGCGCAGCTCGGTGAACGCCTGCTCGATCTCGCGGAATGCCTGGGCGTTCAGCGCGTTGACCGGCGGACGGTCGAAGGTGACCGTGGCGACACGGTCGACGATCTCGACGTCGATGTACTCCATCGATCCTCAGTCCTTGTCCGACCCGAGGATGGTGACCGCCGACACCGCGGTGGGGCCGCCGATGTTGTGCGCGAGTGCGACACGCGCACCCTCGACCTGGTTGGTCGACTCGCCGCGCAGCTGTTCGAACAGCTCGACGCACTGTGCGATGCCGGTCGCGCCCGGTGGGTGGCCCTTGGCCTTCAGCCCGCCGCTCGGGTTGACTGGCAGCCGCCCGTCGACCGCGGTCTCCCCCGACTCGATGAGCGCGGCGCCGCCGAAATGGTCGCAGAACCCGAGGTCCTCGTAGTCGATGAGCTCGACGCCGGTGAAGCAGTCGTGCACCTCGCGCGACATCGATGTCGGCGGGTCCGACCCCCGCCATCGCGTACGCCTGCTTCGCCGCCTTCACCGTCGGCGGGAACGTCGTCATGTCGGCCTTGTGCTGGTGCATCACGCGGTCGAGCCCCAGGCCGACACCCCGCACCCACACCGGCCGGTCGGTATAGCGGTCGACGACCTCTTCGCCGACGAGCAGCAGCGCGGCGGCGCCGTCGCTCTGGGGCGTGCAGTCGTAGAGGCCGAACGGCTCGACGACGATCGGCGCGTTGAGCACGTCCTCGATCGTGATCTCGTACCGCAGCTGCGCCTTCGGGTTGCTGACGCCGTGATGGTGGTTCTTCACCGCCACCATCGCCAGGTGCTCACGGGTCGCCGGTGACTCGTAGAGGTAGCGGTTCACGTGCAGCGCGAAGTTCGCGGGCGCGACGACGCCGATCGGGTAGTCCCAGGCCATGTCGCGCGTCAGGCCCATCCACTCCCAGAACGTGCCGCGCGCCGACGACTCGCGCACCTTGTCGGCACCGGCCACGAGCACGACGTCGAGCATCCCGCTGGCGACGCCGTACACGCCGTTGCGGATGGCGTCGTTGCCGGTGGCGCACGCGTTCTCGATGCGCGTCACCGGCACGTCGAGCAACCCGCACGAGTCGGCGAAGATGCCCGACGGGAAGCCGTCGGTGGTGGTGAGCTCCCCGAACCACGCCGCGTCGATGTCGGCCCGGTCGAACCCCTTGTCGACACTGTCGACCGCCTCGGTCACGGCCATCGGCACGAGGTCCTTGATGCCGAGCTCGAAGTGCTCGCCGAAGTTGGTCATGCCCGCACCGACCACCGCGACGCGCCTCATCGCGCGACCTCCGGCGCGAATGCGTAGCCGTAGTCGGGGATGCCCGACCGCTCGGCGACGCGGCGCAAGACCATCTCGCCGCGGTCGCCGATGCCGACGGTGCCCGGTGGCGCGCCGGTGACCTGGGCGAGCAGCCGCACGCCGGTGTCGCCGAGCTCCACGATCACGATCGTGTACGGCGTGGCGAGCCCCGGCACCGGGGTGTGGATGGTGGTGGTCGTGTAGACGGTCGCGTCGCGCGGCAGCGCGGCGAGCCCGGCGTCGCCCTCGGCACCGCAACCCAGACACCGGTGGCGGGGCGGCAGGGCCAGGGTGCCGCAGTGCGGACACCGCCCGGCCTCCAGCCGCACCTTGGCCTCGAACGCCCGCTCGTACGCCGGGAGCGAGATCCGGATCTCGGGCCCCGGCGTCGCCCGCTGCTTCGGCACGTCCTGCGCCGCGGGTTCCACCCGCGTGACGGTGACCGCGCCGGCGGTGATGTCGACCGCGGTCATGGTCGCCTGCTCGAACGCGAGCAACAGCCCGTTCGCACGCGCGTCGGCGAGCGCGGCGAGTGCGAACACCGGCGAGCTCGCTCCGGTCGTGGGCACACGGGGCGCGTCACCCTCGCAGAGCGCAGCGGCGTCCTTGGCGGGCAGCCCGACGGCGGCGACGGCCTTCCGCGCGATGCCCGCATCGGTGAGCGCGGCACGCATGCCGCGCTCACGCACGAGCCGCGGGTCGCCGTAGTCGTGCACCTCGCCGTCGCTCCCCCGGGCCCGCACCGGCAGGCTGCGCAGGACGCGTGCGACCGGCACGAGCGTGAGGCCCTCGCCGTCGGCGACGAC
This sequence comes from uncultured Actinomycetes bacterium, assembly GCA_963725775.1. Lineage (GTDB taxonomy): Bacteria > Actinomycetota > Acidimicrobiia > IMCC26256 > DASPTH01 > DASUAS01. The sequence goes on along the minus strand of CAVRZT010000001.1, from coordinate 1,125,696 downwards.
CGCCGCGGCCGCGCCGCTTCCCGTGCCGGTGTCTGACCCGATCACCAGCGTGCCGGGGGCGGCGGCGAGCAGCGCGTCGAGCACCGCGGGACCACCACCGATCTGCTCCACGACCGTCGTGGTCGCGGGCAGCCCCAGCCCCGCCACCAGCGCGGCGCCGTTGCCGCCTTCGAGGAGCGGGAGATCGCGGGTCACGAACACCACGTGGCCGACGTCGGCGTCGTGGGCGCCCAACGCGGCCCGGCCCGCCTGCACCGCCATGGTGAGCGCGTCCTCGTCGAGTCCCTGGACGCGCGCGGCGACGCTTCCCCACGGCGGGAGGTAGGTACCGATCGCGGCGATGCTCATCGGGTGGCGCCGAGCGTGGGATCGGTGTCCTTCAACGTGCGGCGCAGGACCTTGCCGGACGCGGTCCGCGGGATGGCGTCGACGAACACCACGTCCTCCACGTGCTTGTACCCCGCGAGCCGCTCCGCGACGTACCCGCGCAGGTCGTCGGCGGTCGCGGCGTCGGGCGCCGTGAGCACGACGGCCGCCTTGGGCGCCTCGCCCTTGGTCGCGTGGGGCACGCCGTAGACCCCGCAGTCGGCGACCGCGGGATGGCCGTGCAGCGTCGCCTCGATCTCCGCCGGCGCCACCGAGAAGCCCGAGACCTTGATCATCTCCTTGGCCCGGTCGGTGATGTGGATCCACCCCTCGGGCTCGACCCAGCCCACGTCGCCGGTGCGGACCCAGCCGTCGAGGAACGCGTCGGCGTCGGCCTCCGCGGGCAGGTAGCCCGCCATCATGTGCGGGCCGCGCACGATGATCTCCCCCTCGGTGCCGGGCGCGACGTCCTCGTGCGTCTCGAGGTCGACGATGCGCACCTCGAGGTCCGACACCGGCAGCCCGGGCGAGTCGAGGCGGCAGCGGTCGGGGAAGTCGACCGGGTTGCAGTGCAATCCGGGCACCTCGGTGGCGCCGTAGGCGCCCAGCCAGCGGATCCCCGTGCGCTCGGTGACCCGGTTGGCGACGTCCTCGGTGATCGGCGTGGCCGCCCACATCATGTAGCGCAACGACGAGAGGTCGTACTTCTCGAGTGCGGGGTGGTTGGCCATCGCGACCGCGATGGGCGCGGCCCCGAACGCCAAGGTCACCCGGGTCTGCTCGATGTGCGACAGCATGGTGTCGAGGTCGAAGCGCGGGAACAACGTGATGGTCGCGGCCGATACCCACGTGCAGCCCGTGATCGCGATCCCGTAGATGTGGAACAGCGGCAGGAAGAACTGCACGTGGTCGTCTTCGCGCACCGCGCACGCCGAGTTCCAGTTGATGACCGCAGCGACCAGCGACCGGTGCGTGTGGCGCACCGCCTTGGGCAGTCCGGTCGTGCCCGAGCTGAACGGGTACGCGTAGTCGGCGTCGAGCGCGGTCTCCGGCAGCGGTGCCGGCGCGTTGCCCGGGTGTGCCGAACACGAGGTCCCAGAACGACAACCACCCCGGCGGGGGGTCGTCGTCGACACAGATGCGGGTGACGGGTGCCCCGGCCGCGTCGAGCACCTCGGCCAGCGCGGCGTCGGCCACGACGACGTCGGGGCGGGTGAGCGCGAACGCGTGCTCGAACTCCGACGCCTTCCACGTGGGGTTCGGCAGCACCACCGCGCCCCCGGCCAGGCTCACGCCGTGCTGGGCGATGATCCATTCCGGCCGGTTGGTGACGGCGAGCGCCACACGCGTGCCGGGCCCGAAGCCGAGCGCGAGCAGCGCGTTGGCGAACGAGTTCCCGGTGCTGTCGAGCTCCCGGTAGGTGAAGACGTCGTCCTCGAAGCGCAGCGCGATCTTCTCGGGGTGACGGTCGGCCGCGTCCTGCAGGAAGTGGTGCAGCGGACGCTCGGGATAGTGCAGCGGCGGGCGTCGGAACATGGGCTCCTCGAAGCTCTCGACCAGACTTGACGAAGGCGTCAAGTATGGCGGCTGGCGCGGGCTCCGGCAATCTCGGTACTCCCACTGATCAGCGGGTAGAGCCGGTCGGCACCGAGCCCGACGACCATCTCGCCCAGAGTCCGGCTCGACGGTGCGCTCGTCGCCGTACTCGCTGCGCCACGCCCACAACCGGCGGGACACGTGGTGGAGCGGGTACTCACGGGTCATGCCCATCGCCCCGTGAGCCTGGTGGGCGTGCCGGGTCGCGTCGCTCGCGGCCTGATCGGCGAGCAACTTGGCCGCGGTGATCTCGAACCGCGCCGCGCCCGATTCGGCGGCCCGCACCGCCGCCGCCAGCGCCACCGAGACGATCACCGACTGTTGCGCGCCATGCACGAGGTGCGCCTGCACTGCCTGGAACGTGCCGACCGGCTTGCCGAACTGGCGCCGCGCCGCGGTGTACTCGAGCGTGATCTCCTCCAGGCGCTCGAGCGCGCCCGCCATCGACGCGGTGCGGGCGAGTGCGCCGCGCCGGCGGAGCGCGTCGCCGTCGACCCCGGGCGCCGCGGGCACGATCGCGCGCGGCGTGACGCCGTCGAAGATGCACCGAGTCGCGCGGCTCACCGGCGAGGTTCACCGCGGGCTCGATGCGCGCGTCGAGCGGATCGACCTGCACCACCACGGGTCCGTCGTCGGTGTCGAGCAGCGCGACGATCTCGTCGACGGCCCGCGCCCACGGCACACGGTGCGCGGTGCCGTGGAGCACGCCGTCGCGCAGCACGAGGTCGTCGCGCGGCGTGCGCGGCACGACGGTCACCGCGCCGTCGGGGATCTCGAGCCCCGCGCCCGCGAGCAGCCAGCCGCCGAGCATGCCGGTCTCGGCGAGCGGGAGCGGCACCGCGTGCCGCCCGGCGATGCGCAGGACCTCGATGGCGTCGGCGAGCGTGCCGCCGGATCCGCCCGCCGCCTCGGGCACCGACACCCAGGCCAGGCCGGTCTCGGCGACCGCGTCCCAGATGCGTCGGCGCCCAGCCGTCGGCCTCGGCCTGCTCCACCACGGCGAACGTGGCCGTGTCGGCGAACACCCGGGTCGCGGTCTCCGACAGAGCAGATCGGGTCGATCACGACCGCAATCCCTTCGCGGCGACCGAACGCAGGATCTCGATCGTGCCGCCGCGGATGGTGAACACCGGCGCGGTGAGGATCGCGTTGGCGAGGAGGCGTTCGAACAACGACGACGAATCCGGTACGGGCTCCACGTCGACGAAGCGGCGGATGCCCTCGAGCAGGTCCTGCTCGAAGCGCGTGCCCATCTCCTTCACCAACGCGGCCTGCACCGACGGTTGACCGTGCGCGTCGATCGCGCGCGCCACCGACAACGACAGGTTGCGCAACCCCCAGAACCGTGCGGCCGCGGCCCCGACCAGCTCGACGAACCCGGCGTCGAGCTCCGCCGGGTCGTGCTCGCGCAGGTACTGCTCGAGCACCAGGTACGTCGAGAGCCACCGGTCGGGGCCGCCGCGCTCGAACGCGAGCTCCTGGCCGATCTGCGTCCAGCCCATGCCGACGGTCCCGACGACGTCGGCGTCGGGCACGAACACGTCGGTGAACACGACCTCGTTGAAGTCGGCCGTGCCGTCGAGGAACGGGATCGGGTTCACCTCGACCCCGGGCGCGTGCAGGTCGACGAGCACCTGGCTCAGCCCCGCGTGGCGGTCCTCGGCGTCGCTCGTGCGCACGAGCGCGATCATCCAGTCGTGCTCGTGGGCTCCGGTCGTCCAGACCTTGGTGCCGTTGACGATCCACCCGTCGTCGGCACGCGTCGCGCGCGTCACCACCGACGCGAGGTCGCTGCCGGAGTCGGGCTCGCTCATCCCGATGCAGAAGGAGAGCTCGCCCCGGCAGATGGCGGGGAGGAACCGCTCCTTCTGCTCGGGCGTGCCGACCTTGGCGAGCAACGGCCCGCTCTGGCGGTCGGCGACCCAGTGGTGCCCGACCGGCGCGCCCCAGCGCAGCAGCTCCTCGGCCACGACGAACCGCTCGACCGCGGAACGGTCACCGCCGCCGTACTCGCGGGGCAGCGACATGCCGACCCACCCGCGCGCCGCCAGCGCCTGCGAGAACGCGGGGTCCTTGCGTCCGGCCATGCCCAGGCCGGGTTCGAACGACCCCCGCGGCAGCGTCGTCGCCAGGAACTCGCGGACCTCGGCCTGGAGCGCGCGCTCGACGTCGTTGAGCTCCGTGAACTCGAACTGCAACCGATCGCTCCCGCTATCGCCCGACGAGCTCGCGCAGATTCTCGCGCAGGATGCGCCGTTGGTCGTCGGGCGAGAACGTCGGCGACGTCGGCGAGGTAGTCGAGCGGCCGCGCGATGCCTTCGGGGTGCGGCCAGTCGGAGCCGAGCAGCACGTGCTCGATGCCGATGAGGTCGGCCAGCTCCACGAAGTCGTCCTCGTAGAACGGCGCCACCCACACGTGCTCCCGGAAGGTCTCGATCGGGTCCCGCGAGAAAGCCTGCGGCTGCTTGCCGAACGCGATCCGGAATCGCCGCAGGAGGTAGGGCACCCAGCCCGAGCCGAGCTCGACCGTCGCGACCTTGAGGTCGGGGTGGCGGTCGTACACGCCGTGGCACACCATCGCCGCCATCGCGTCGAAGATCGGCCGCTCGCTGTGGATCGAGAGCACCTCCGAGAACGCCGACTGCTTGAGCCCGGTGTAGCGCGCGTTCTCGCCCCAGTCGCCCGCGTACGTGTAGCCGTCGTCGGCGGCGTGGAACGCGACCACGACGCCGGCCTCGGCCGCCAGCGCCCACACGCGGTCGTGGGCCGGATCACCGAGTGAGCGCGGGCCCGCGACCGACGCGACCGGCGCCGGCCGCATCACCACGAGGCGTGCACCGCGCTCGATCACGCGGCGCAGCTCCGTCTCCGCCGCGTCCGGGTCGCCGAGCGTGAGGAGCGGCGCGGTCTGGATGCGACCGTCGCGGTCGTACCCCCAGTCGTCGTCGAGCCACATGTTGTACGCGCGCGCCACCGCGGGAAGACCCTCGCGGTCGTCCTTCAGCATCTCCTCGATCCCGAGCCCGAGGCTCGGGAGGATCCACGCGAACTCGACGCCCTGCTCGTCGAGCACCTGCACGCGAGCGCGTCGCGCTCGCGGTACTCGGGCTGGATCCGCTGCGGCTCGCCGAGGATCTCCTTGAGCGACCGGCCCTCCGGGTTCTGGCGCGCGGAAGTAGCTGTTGAGCGACCCGGGACGCCCGACCGGGTCGTAGGTCGGGTTCGGGATGAGCTGGAGCAGCTTGCCGCCGATGATGAGCGAGCGGCGGCCGTCCATGTCGACCCAGCGCACCGCGCTGCGGTACTTCCGGTCGAGGTGGCGGGTGAGCGCGTCCTCCGGCTCGTAGTAGTGCTCGTCGGCGTCGAACAGCCGGTAGTCGATCGTCGTCATCCCCGCAGTGTGCCCAGACTTGACGGAACTGTCAAGTTCTTCGGCGCCCCAGGCTTTGGCGTCTCGACATCGATTTGATGGTTGAACGACGCCGAAATCCTCGGGAGGTCAGGCGACGCCGGGCGGGAACCGCGCGCCTGGAGCAGGCGGCCGAGCGCGGTGCGCAGCTCGCGGTCGGACCCGTAGAGGCGGTCGAGCACGCGGACCCGGCGGACGTAGCGGTGCAGGTCGTGCTCGAGGGTGAAACCGATCGCGCCGAGCACCTGCAGGCAGTGCTCCGACGCCGCGGCGCCCGCGGTCGCGGCCAACGCCTTCGCCGCCAGCGTCGTGCACTCGGGGTCGGACCACCAGCTCTCCCCGACGACCGCCGCCGCGGCCTGGCGCGCGACGTACACGTCGGCGAGGCGGTGCTTCACCGCCTGGAACGCGCCGATGGGCTGGCCGAACTGCTCGCGCACCTTGGCGTACTCCGTGGCCAGCGCGAGCATGGCGTCGGTGGCGCCGAGCAGCTCGTGCGCGAGGGCACGCCGGCATGCGGGTGCCACCGCGTCCGTGCCCGCGTCGTCACGCACGATGACGTCGCCGACCGCGACCACGCCACGCGCCCGTACCAGACCGAGCGCGGGATCGATGCCGACGACCGGCGTCCATTCGAGCGCGGCGGCGGCCACGCTGACGATGCCGTCGTCGGCGACCAGCGCAAGGGGTAGGTCGCGACGTCCACCGATCACGAACGCGTCGACGTGGTACCCGGTTGGCGTGCTCGTCGCCGCGGCACGCAACCCCCACGGATGCGCGAACGCATGGCCCGCCGCGCGCAGCTCCTCGCCGGCGGCGCCGAGCGCGGCGAAGGCGACGTCGTCGAGCGCGGGGCTCGAGAGGAGGAGCTCGCCGAGCAGCCCGAACACCAACGGCACCGCCGACGCCGCGTCGGCGTCAAGGAAGTCGCGCCAGCCGATCTGCTCCAGCGCGTCGGCGACGTCGACCTCGGGCTGGGCCAGCACACCACGCGCGGTGCGCTCGAAGGTGTCGAGCGCGTCGCGATCGACGGCGCTGCCGTCACCCACGGGGCATGCCGAGCACACGGTCGGCCAGGATCTGGCGCTGGATCTCGTAGGAACCGCCGTAGATGGGCGCCGAGCGGCTGAACAGGTAGTCGTGGCGCCACTCCCGCGCCGGCTCGTCGTCGTCGAACTCGATCGCGCCGTCGAGCACGGTGTCGACCAGGTCGAAGACGGCGAGCTCGGCGCGCGCCAGCAGCACCTTGTCGACCGACACCTCCGGGCCCGGGGTCTCCCCCGCCGCCAACCGGCGGATGGTGTGGCCCGACGACAGCCGCATCGGGAGCACCGCGAGGAAGGCATCGGCCAGCGCGTGAGGATCGATGGCGTCGCCGGCGCGCTCGAGCAGGGCGTCGAGGGTGCCGAGCAAGCCGGCCTGGCGCTGCCAGGGGTACATCCCACGTTCCCACTGCAGCAGGTACATCGCCAGCGCCCAGCCGTCGCCGTCGCTGCCGATGAGCCGGTCGCCGGGCACGCGCACCGCGTCGAACAGCACCTCACCCAGCTCGTCGCGTCCCGACATGGTCCGGATCTCGCGCACCTCGACGCCGGGCGCGTCGTGGTCGATCAGCATCATCGACAACCCGCGGTGCCGCGACTCCGGCGTGCCGGTGCGCAACAACACGACGCAGCGCGACGAGACCGTCGCCTGCGACGTCCAGATCTTGTGCCCGTCGACGATCCAGTCGTCGCCGTCGCGCACCGCCTTGGTGCGCAGCGAGGCGAGGTCGCTCCCGGCATCCGGTTCCGAGAAGCCCTGACACCAGCGCTCGGCGCCCCGCAGCAGATCGGTGAGGTGGGCGCGGGCGAGCTCGGGCGCGTGCACGCTCATCATCGGGATCAGGGTCTCGATCGTGAGGTACGACTCCGGGATGGGCACTCGCCGACGACCCAACTCGTCGTAGAGCGCGGCGCGATGCTGGGCGTCACCGCCGAGCCCGCCGAGATCCTCCGGCCAGCCGTGGCGCACCCACCCGCCCGCGAACAGGGCCTCCTGGAACTCCTGCTGCACGGTTGCGACGTCGAGGAGGTCGAGCGAGAAGAAGTGACGTTGGCGGGTCACGAGGGCCGCGTGCTCGTCGAGCCACGCGGCGAACGCGGGGCGGAACGCCTCGAGGTCGAGCAACGGTCCCCCGGTCACCCGTGCAGTCTCGCCAATACTTGACAAGTCCGTCAACTTGAGGAAGGGTCGTGCCGTGGCGCCGCTGCAACACGTGGAGAGCTGCTTCGGCTGCAGCACGACGAACCCGTCCTCACTCGGGATCCTGCTCACGACCACGCCGGACGGCGCCGAAGGCACGGTCCGGTTCGGGCCCGACGCCGAGGGCGCGCCGGGCCTCGTGCACGGCGGCCTCCTCGCCACCTTCGCCGACGAGGTGATGGGGTACGTGCAGCACGGCGGCAACGCCGTGCGTCTCACCGCGGAGATGACCCTGCGCTACCGACGCCCGACGCCCGTCAACACTGACCTGCGCTGCCGCGCCCGCGCCGGCGAGACCACCGATCGCCGCTTCCACGTGCACGCGGTGATCACCACCATCGACGACGACACGACCGTGCTCGCCGAAGCCGACGCCACCTATGTCCTGCTGATCTTGGAGAACGAGGTCCTATGAAGGTGTCAATCGATCCGACGCGCTGTCGCGGGCACGCACTGTGCCTCGCGCACGCGCCCGAAGCGTTCGAGTTCCTCGACCTCGAGGACCGTTCGGTGGTGCGCGACGGCGCCGAGCACGTTCCCGCCGACGTGCTGCTGGCCGCTGCACGCGAGTGCCCGGAGCGCGCGATCACCGTGGAGGAGGAGTGACGCACCGATGACGGCAACCGAACGCCACGAGATCGACTTCGACCACCATGCACCGGAGTTCCGCGATCACTGCCCGGCGGTCGTCGCCGGCCTGCACGCCACGGGCCGTCCACTCGGCTGGTCGAACGAACACGGGGGCTTCTGGGCGATCTACGGCTACGACGCCCTCTACGACGCAGTCCAGGACCCGGAGCTGTTCAGCTCCGCCCACAGCGCCACAACCCCGAAAGGCGTCCCCCGGTCGACACAGGACGATGCACTCATCCCCATCGACATCGACGGCCCGCTCGTGCACGAGTACCGACGAATCGTGCTGTCGTGGTTCTCACCGGGCGGCGCGCGCGAACTCGAGCCACGCGTCCGAGAGATCGCGACCGAGTTGATCGACGAATTCATCGAACGCGGCCATGCCGACCTGAGCCAAGACCTCTTCACTCCTCTGCCGGCGCGCCTGATCCTGGAAATGCTCGGCTGGGACACCGAGCGGTGGCCCGAGTGGATCCAATGGATCCACTCGACCGTGCACGATCGCACCGAACATCCCGAACGCGCGGTCGAAGCGGTCACCAACATCTTTACGAACATCGGCGAGGAGATCGAGCGGCGCCGGGCCCACCTCACCGACGACATGTTCAGCGACATCCTGCGGGCGGAGATCGACGGCGCGCCGCTCACCGACGCCCAGGTCATCAGCTACGCGTTCCTGCTCCTCCTCGGCGGGATGGATACGACCGCTGGTCTGACCGGGAACGTCGTCGTCGAGCTCGACCGGCGGCCGCGGCTTCGGCGCCAGCTGATCGAGGACCCGTCGCTCATGGCGAAGGCGACCGAGGAGTTCCTCCGCTTCGACAGTCCGTCGTTCGGCCTCTACCGGACCGTGACGCGCGACTCCGAGTTCCACGGCCAGCAGCTTCGGCACGGCGACCGGGTGATCCTCATGTTCCCCGCCGCCGGTCTCGACCCCAGCACCTTCGATCATCCCGACGAGATCGACTTCACCCGCACCTCGAACCGCCACATGGCGTTCGGCCTCGGTGCCCACCGCTGCTTGGGTTCGCACCACGCGCGAGTCATGTTCCGCGTGATGCTCGAAGAGGTGCTCACCCGTATGCCCGACTTCCGCATCGAGGGTGACATCGTCCGCTTCGAGGATGCCGGCGATGTCTACGCCGTGCGCCGTCTCCCCGTCGCGTTCACCCCCGGGCTCCGCCTCACCCCCGCCTGAACTCCGCGAGCAAGGACCGAGCCATGGACGCCCAGGTCCTCATCTTGATCAGCGTCGACGACCACGTCGTCGAGCCTCGCGGCATGTTCGCCGGGCACTGGCCGGCGAAGTACGCCGACCGCATCCCGCGCGTCGTCGAGGCGGATGGCGGTGGCGACATCTGGGAGTTCGAGGGCGAGCGCGCCCCGAACGTCGGCCTGAACGCGGTCGCCGGCTGCCCGCCCGACGAGTACAACCTCGATCCCACCGAGTACACGCAGATGCGGCCGGGCTGCTTCGACGTGCACGAGCGCGTGCGCGACATGAGCGCGGCCGGGGTGCTCGCCGGCCTGAACTTCCCGACGTTCCCGCACTTCTGCGGCCAGTTCTTCGGGCGCGTCGTCGACAAGGACCTCGCGCTCACCGCGGTGCGCGCGTACAACGACTGGCACATCGACGAGTGGGCCGGTGCCTACCCCGACCGGCTCGTCCCGCTGTCGATCCCGCCGCTCTGGGATCCGGCGGCGATGGCCGACGAGATCCGGCGGGTCGCGGCGAAGGGCTGTCACGCGGTGACGTTCTCCGAGAACCCGGCCAAACTCGGGCTGCCCAGCTACCACACCGACCACTGGGATCCGTTCTTCGCCGCGTGTGTCGACACCGGTGTCACCATCTGTCTGCACATCGGTTCGTCGTCGTCGATGATCACCACCGCACCCGAAGCGCCGCCCGAGGTGATGATCTCGCTCACGCCGATCAACAGCCTCACCGCGATCACCGACATCCTCTTCTCCGGCGTGTTCAAGCGGTTCCCGGGGCTGAACATCGCGATGTCGGAAGGCGGGGTGGGTTGGATTCCCTACGCGCTCGAGCGGGCCGACTACGTGTACCGCCATCACCACGCGTGGACCGCCACCGACCTCGGCGGGAAGACGCCGAGCGAGCTCTTCCACGAGCACTTCTGGACGTGCTTCATCGACGACGCCGCCGGGGTCGAGGCCCGCCACCGCGTCGGGCTCGACCACATGATGTGGGAGATGGACTACCCGCACTCCGACTCGACGTGGCCCGACGCGCCCGAGCAGCTGTGGCGCTGCATCGGCCGCCTGCCCGACGCCGACATCGAGCAGATCACGCACCGCAACGCGATGGCGTGCTTCAGCTTCGACCCGTTCGCGCACCGATCGAAGGAACAGAGCACGGCGCGGGCACTCCGCGCCGAGGCGGCCGACGTCGACGTCGACGTCAAGAGCATGGGTCGACGCAAGGCCGACGCCGACGCCGGTGCGCTCGCGGCTCGGCTCGCAGCCGTGGCGTCGAAGGGTGCCCCTGCCGCGGCGAGCTGACGGGGGGGTACTTGACACCACCGTCAAGTCTGGATACGGTCTCGCCGCTCGTGATGGTCGGGAGCGCGGTGCTCCCGACAGGCCTTTCGATCAACAGGGGGAGGCGTCGATGCGACGCAAGTTGTCCGTAGGGTTCGTGTGTTCTGTGCTGCTCGTCGGCACGGCACTCGCGACCGCCACCAGTGCCACTGCCGGCGTACGAACGGCGACATCTCCGCTCGGCACGCCGAAGAAGGCAACCGGTTCGGTCGTCACGCTCGGGTTCGTGTCCGACGGCAAGTCGGACGCCATCGACAACACGCCCGAGATCAAGGCCGCGCAGGCCGCCGTGAGCTACGCAAACGACTACCTCGGCGGGCTCGCGGGCCACAAGCTCGCGTTGGACGTGTGCGAGACGAAGCAGACACCCTCGGGCGCGACCGACTGTGCCACGAACATGGTGCAAGCGAAGGTTCCGATCGTGATCACGCCCGTCTCCGGCCAGTCCGGCACGATCTACGACGGCATCAAGGACGCCGGGATCCCGTATCTGCAGTACGGGTCACTCGACCAGGGAGTGCTCGCCGGACCGCCCGCCAACGTCTTCGTGCTCACGAATGGCATCGGCACTGCGCTCGCGGGTCCGGCGGGGATCGCCGCCGATGCAGGCGCCAAGAAGGCGGGAATCCTGGTGACCGACGTGCCGGCTGCGTCCGGCCCGGTCAGCCAGGCGGCACCGATCTTCTACAAGAACGCCGGGGTCACCGCCGACGTGATCGTCATCCCGGTCGGCCAGGCCGACATGACGCCGCAGATCCAGGCCGGCATCAGTGCCGGTGACGAAGCCTTCGCCATGGTGGGCAACCCTGCGTTCTGCACCAGTGCGATCAAGGGACTCACCACCGTCGGCTTCAAAGGCCCCGTCACCGCGATCCAGCAGTGTGTGGACCAGACGAGCGCCAAGGCGACGAACGGCGGGTACAAGGGCGTCAACGTCCTGACGACACTCAACTCGGCGAACAAGGAATACCTGCAGTACCTCGCCGTCATGAAGAAGTACGCCAAGGGTGTCGACACCGGCGGCGTCGCACCGGGCGGCTACGTGTCGGTCCTCGCCTTGGTCGCGGCACTTCCGGACCTGACCGGAGACGTCAACGCACAAACCATCTCCGCGGGGATGACAGCCATGCCGGCGACACCGCTCCCGCTCGGTGGCGGCGTCACCTTCCAGTGCAACGGGACCCAGGTCACCCTGGCACCGCCGATCTGCTCCACCGAAGTGCTCAAGGCCAAGTACACGGCGAAGGCGGTCCCGGTGGGCTTCAAGGTGTTCGACACGTCGGACCTCACGAAGCTCGGTTGACCCACCGAAGACGAGGAGGCACCCGAGCAGCAGGAGGGCAATGGATCAGCACCTGATCTTCCTGCTGCTCGGGCTCGCCAACGGAGCGGTGTTCGCCTCGTTGGCGATGGCGTTGGTGGTGACGTACCGGAGCAGCGGCGTCCTCAACTTCGCCACCGGCACGATCGCGCTCTACGGCGCGTACACCTACGCGTTCCTGCGGCAGGGTCAGCTCCTCGTCCTGATCCCGGGGCTCCCCGAGAAGGTCGACCTCGGAACCGATCTCTCCTTCTGGCCGGCAACGCTGCTGACGCTCCTCATCACCGCGCTGCTCGGTCTGCTGCTCTATCTCGTCGTGTTCCGGCCGTTGCGCGCGGCCCCGGCGGTGGCCAAGGCGGTGGCGTCGATCGGGGTGATGGTCGTCATGACCGGGCTCATGTCGCAGCGACTCGGGACCGCTCCCGTGTCCGTCGACGCGATCCTGCCGACGAACGTCTGGACCCTCGGCACCGTCCGGATCTCGAGCGACCGCGTGTGGTTCGCCGCTGCCGTACTCGGCATCGCGATCGCCATCACCGTTGCCTTCCGCTTCACCCGCTTCGGCCTGCACACCCGCGCCGCGGCCGAGACCGAGAAGGGCGCGCTCGTCAGCGGCATCGCGCCCGATCGGGTCGCCGCCTTGAACTGGATGATCAGCGCGGCGGTCGCCGCCATCGCCGGCATCCTGATCGCACCGATCGTGCCGCTCGTGCCGATCTCCTACACGCTCTTCATCGTCCCGGCGCTCGCCGCCGCCGTACTCGGGCGCTTCCAATACGTCATCCCGGCGGTGCTCGGTGGGCTCTTCATCGGGATGCTGCAGTCGGAGGTGACGTACTTCCGGAGCCAGCACGGCTGGCTGCCGACGTCGGGCCTGCCCGAGCTCATTCCCGCTCATTCTGATCCTCCTGGTGCTCGTCGTCCGGGCGAAACCGCTCCCGAGTCGCGGCGTCATCCTGCAACGCACGCTCGGGCGGGCGCCGCGTCCACAGCGCATCCTCGTGCCGACGGTGCTCGGAACCGTCGCCGGCGCACTCGCGCTGATCTTGTTGCACAACAACTGGCGCGCCGCGATGGTGACGAGCTTCATCTTCGCGATCATCTGCCTGTCCCTCGTCGTGGTGACCGGCTACGCCGGGCAGGTGTCGCTGGCACAGCTCACCCTGGCCGGTGTCGCCGGGTTCCTGCTCGCGACGATGACGACGGAGTGGTCGATCCCGTTCCCGATCGCGCCCATCCTGGCCGCGCTCGGCGCCACGGTCGTCGGGGTGATCGTCGGTCTCCCGGCCATCCGCGTCCGTGGGCTCTTCGTCGCTGTGGTGACACTTGCCATGGCCTATGCCGTGCAGGCCGTGTGGTTTCACAACTCCGACTACGTGCCGGCCGAAGGCAGAGACATCAGCGGACCAGAGCTGTTCGGGCTCGATCTCCGTTCGCGCGTCGGGACCGACTACCCGCGCCTCGAGTTCTGCCTCCTCGTGCTCGCGGTGCTGGTCATCGTCGCGGTCTCCGTCGCGTTGCTGCGACGCAGCCGGCTCGGCTCCGCCATGCTCGCCGTCCGCGCCAACGAGCGGTCCGCCGCCGGCGCCGGCATCAACGTCGTGCAAGTGAAGATCCTGGCGTTCGCCATCGCCGCGTTCATCGCCGGGCTCGGCGGCGCGATGCTGGGCTACAAGCAGGGCAACCTCACGTTCGACCCGTTCGACGTCCTGATCGGCATCGGCGTGTTCGCAACCGCCTACCTGGCCGGAATCACGTCCGTCTCCGGCGGCATCCTCGCCGGGATGCTCGCGGCGGGCGGCATCGTCTACTACGCGACCACCCAGTGGCTCGAGCTGGGCGACTGGTACGGGACCATCACCGGTGTGGGTCTCGTGCTCACGGTCGTGCTCAACCCCGAAGGCATCGTGGGGCCGTTCCACGTCATGCTCGAGAAGATGCGGACCCGACGCGGCACCCCGGTGGTGCCGGTGCCGGTGCCCGCTCCGATGAGCGTGGTCGAAGCCGCGCCCGCGGCAGCTCCGGATCCGGCGCTCCTGTCGCTCCATGACGTCCGCGTCGCGTACGGCGGCGTCGTCGCCGTCAACGACGTGAGCTTCGATGTCGCCGAGGGCAGCATCGTCGCGCTCATCGGTCCCAACGGCGCCGGAAAGACCACGCTCCTCGACGCCATCAGCGGCTTCGCGACCGCATCGGGCTCGATCCGGCTCGGCGACCGCGAGCTCGGTCGGCTCAAACCGCACCAGCGGATCCGGGCGGGGCTCGGTCGTACCTTCCAGCAGATCGAGCTCTACGACGACATGTCGGTGCGCGAGAACATCGCGGTGGGCCTCGCCGGGCGCGGGCGGAAGCGGGCATCGCAGGCAAACCTGGAGCGAGTCCTGCAGCTGCTCGAGCTCAACGAGGTCGCCGAGCGACCGGCTGGGGAGCTGTCGCAGGGACAACGCCAGCTCGTCTCCATCGCCCGCGCGCTGGTCGGCGAACCGCGCGTCGTCCTCCTCGACGAGCCCGCGAGCGGGCTCGACACCACGGAGAGCCAATGGCTCGGCGAGCGCCTCCGGCGCATCCGCGACAGCGGCGTCACGATCTTCATGGTCGACCACGACATGCACCTCGTGCTCAACCTGGCCGAGCAGGTCCACGTGCTCGACTTCGGCGTGCTGATCGCGAGCGGCACTCCCGCGGTCGTGAAGGCGGACCGCCGGGTCGCCGAAGCGTATCTGGGCAGCACCCACGGTGAGCAGGCGACGGTGACACCGTGAACGACCACGTCGATCAGCTGCCGGGCCCGCCTCCTCCACCGCTCTTCGAGTGTCGCGAGCTCACGGCCGGGTACGGCCACGTCAACATCGTCCGCCCGTTCGATCTCGCAGCCGACGCCGGCACCGTCGTCGCGATCCTCGGCCCGAATGGTGCGGGCAAGACGACGCTGCTCGCCACGATGTGCGGGCTGCTTCCGCGTCAGGGCGGCACGGTGCGCGTCGCGGGCCACGAGCTCAAGAGCGGGCGGGCGGCCGCGGCCTCGCGGGCGGGACTCGTCCTCGTGCCCGACGATCGTTCGCTGTTCCCCTCGCTCAGCGTGCGTGACAACATCCGCGCCGCGTGCGCGCGCGGAAACGATCCGAGCGAGGAGGTCCTCGAGCTCTTTCCGGCGCTCCGTCCACGCTGGAAGCTCAACGCCGGCGCATTGTCGGGCGGCGAGCAACAGATGCTCGCAGTCGCGCCGTGCGTTGGTGCAGCGGCCGAAGATCCTCCTGGTCGACGAGATGAGCATGGGACTCGCGCCGATGATCGTCGAGCACCTCCTGCCGGTCGTGCGCCGCATCGCCGACGACACCGGCGCCGTCGTCGTGCTCGTCGAGCAGCACGTCGGACTGGCCCTCGAAGTGGCCGACGAAGCCCTCGTGCTCGTGCACGGCGAGGTCGCCCTCCGCGGCAGCGCCGCGGAGCTCCTCCGCAGCCCGGACGTCCTCGAGGACGCGTACCTCGGAGGCGGTGGACGGACCGACCCCGCGGCGGCGGACGCATAGGAGCTCCGAGCGGAGCCGAGCCGGCGAACGGCACGCTCTGCGCAGTGCTTCTAGCGGTCGAGCGACACGAGGTGGTCGAGCGTGCGGGCGCGGTCGGTATCGGTTCCAGTCGGGATCGCGACGAAGTCGGTGACTCCGAGGCCCTCGAAGCGGGACAGCTGCGAGGTCACCGACTGCTCGTTGCCCACGATCGAGACGTCGGCGGGACCAAGGGCGCCCTCCTGGTCGAGCACGGCGCGGTACACCGGGATGTCGCCGTACCCCGCGAGCTGCTCACCCGCCTTCGTTCGACCGTCGACCTCGTCGCTCGTGACGATGGTCGGCAGCGCCACCACGACCCGGGGCGGCGGTCGGCCGGCGTCGATCGCGGCTGCGGTCAGCAGCGGCACGACTTGCCGTTCCAGCACCACCGGACCGGTGCACCAGGTGATCGTGCCGTCAGCGACACCACCCACGAGCGCGAGCATGCCGCGGCTGGAGAGCCGCGAGCAGCACAGTGGGTGCCGGCGCCCCAGGCAACGTCAGCCGCCCACGCGCCGTGATCGTGGCGCCCTGCACGTCGACCGCGCCGTCGTGCAGGAGCGGCACGAGCGCATCCAGGTACTCGCGCATGTGGCGGGCCGGTTTGTCGTACGAGTAGCCCCAGGCGCCCTCGACGGCCATCTTGTGCGACAGCCCGAGTCCGAGCAGCAGTCGGCCGCCGGTCGCGGCGTTGGTGGTGAGCGCCTGCGCCGCGAGCGCCAGAGGGTGGCGGGGATACGTCGGGATGACCGACGTCCCGAGCTCGACGCCACTGGTCTCCCTGCCCGCGAGCGCGAGCACGGTGAGCGCGTCGAACCCCGAGCTCTGGGGGAGCCACACCGACGAGAACCCCAGGCCGGCGACAGTGACGATGCGCGCGACGGTCTCGTCGAGCGGGCCGTACTCCTTGGTGGGGAAGAACACACCGATGCGCATGGTGTGGGCGCGACGCTCGCTACTTCCATTCCGTGGCGTCGCGCAGCACCTCCTTGAACGGCTTCTTGGTGTCGAAGCTCGGCTCGCGTGGGAGCCCGAGCACGCGCTCACCGATGGTGTTCCGCTGCATCTCGTTGGTGCCACCGGCGATCGACATGATGCGGCTGTTGAGGTGCTCGAGGCTCGGGCGCTGTTGCTCGAGGTCGGTGTCGTCCCAGACCAACGCGGTACCGCCCCCGATGGTGGCGCCGATGCGGGCCCGGATCGGGCAGGAACGTCCCCGCCGCCAGCTTGCCGAAGGAGGCGATGCCGCCCGCCGCCGCGGGATCCAGCGTGAGGTGCTGCGCGATCCGCTTCGCCAACTGGCCGTGCACGTACGCGTTGATGTGCGCGCGCGCGATCAGCTGCCGCACGACCGGATCGTGCTCCCGGCCGACACGCCTCGCCAACGCGACCAGGTCGGGTGCGAGCCCCGGTGCCGGCGCGGCGACCGACGCCGAGCCCGGCGTGCCCGCACCCCGCTCGAACACGAGCATGGTCTGGGCGACCGCTCCAGCCGCTGGTCGACCTCGCCGATCACGTCGTCGTCGTCGAGCTCGACCTCGTCGAGGAATTCCTGGCAGAACTCGGTGTCGCCGTTGATCTCGCGGATCGGGCTGGATCTCCACGCCCGGCGTGTCGAGCTGCACCGCGAACCACGTGAGCCCCGCGGTGCTTGGGTACGTCCCAGTTGCTGCGGGCGAGACACATGCCGTAGTCGGCGTACACCGCACCGCTGGTCCAGACCTTGGAGCCGGTGAGCATCCAGCGGTCGCCGTCGCGCGTCGCGCGCGTGGTGCATGCCGGCGAGGTCGGAGCCGGCGCTCGGGCTCGGAGAAGAACTGACACCACAGCTCCTCCCCCGAGAGCATCTTCGGGACGTGCCGCCGCAGGAACTCGGGTGACGCATGGTGCAACATCGTGTTGGCACAGACGCCGAACGTGGTGCCACCGACGACGCCGAGGTCGGGCATCCGGTACGACGCCGCTTCCTCCCGGAACGCGACGCTCGTGCTCGCGGCGTGAGACCACGCCCGCCGTACTCCTCGGGCCAGGAGATGCCCGCGAACCCGGCCTCGTAGAGCTTGCGCTGGAGCCCGCGCTCCCGGTCCATCTGCTCGACCGTGCGGTGGTCGACGCCCCGCGGTCGCGAGCGCGCGTCACCCGCCGGCTCGAGGTTTTCGGCGAGCCACGCGCGTGCCTGGTCGCGGAACTCGTCGACCGACGGAGTCGTCTGCCATCGTCAGTGCACTCGCTCCAGTCCGTGCAACCGGCAGATCCGCTCCCGGTGCCACGCGGCATCGCCGTAGAGCGCGGCGTCGAGCGTGAGGCGCCGCAGATACAGGTGCTGAAGTCGTGTTCCCACGTGTACCCGATCCCACCGAAGACCTGCCAGCAGTTCTGGGCGAGCTCGACGCCCGCCTCGCCCACGAACGCCTTGGCCATGCTCGCGACCTCCGGTGGCATCGTCGTCGCGCTCCTGCTGCCAGCGCGTGCGTCGCCGCCACCGAGACCGCCTTGCTCATCTCCAACAGCAGGCGGTGTCGGCGAGCAGGTGCTTCACCGCTTGGAACGAGCCGATCGGCCGACCGAACGCGGTGCGCGCCTTCGCGTAGTCGACGGTGAGCTCGAAGATCGCGGTCCATCGCGCCGACCGATTCGGCCACGGTGAGCACGCACGCGAGGTCGAGCTGGCGCTGCACCGCGTCGGCCGCCTCACCACGCGCGCCGACGACGTCGGCCGCCGACACCTCCAGCCCGGCGAACGCGACCTCGGCCAGCTGGCGGGTGAGGTCGAACCCGTTGCGCCGGGCAATGTCGACGCTGGGGCGATCCGACGGAACGAGGAACTGCGTCACGCCGGCGCCGTCGGTCGCGGTGACGAGGAACCACTCGACGCAGTCGCGCGTCCTGCACCAGGGTCTTGACCCCGTCGAGGCGCGCGGTGTCCCCGCTCCACGTCGCGGTCACGCCACCCCACGGCACGAAGTCGCCGGTCGCGTGGCGCAACGGCCCACGTCGCGCCCGCCGCGCCCGCGACGAGGTCGGGGACGACGTCGGCGCGCATCGCGTCGGTACCGTCGAGCGCGAGCGACCGGGCGACCGACGTTGGTGCCCACGAACGTGCCCGGTTGTAGCGAGCGGCCCCGCTCCTCGGCCACGATCAGCCGCGTCGCACACACCGAGGCCGGACACGCTGCCCCCACCGAGATCCTCGGGCACGAGCATGGCGAACCAGCCGAGCTCCGCGGCCGGGCCTTCAGGTAGTCGGCGCCCGCACTCGTGGCCTCGTCGGCCAGCTCGCGCACCGCCGGGAGGGGGCACACGTCGTCGATGAACCGGCGCGTCGTGCTGCGGAAGAGCTCCTGATCCGTCGTCAGCTGGAGGTCCACGCCCAGCGGACCCTAGGCGGGAAGGTCGAGGAACCGGGCGAGGTTGTCGCGCATGATCGCCTTCTGGTCGTCGGTCGTCGTCGAGGTTCTTCAGCTGACCGAGGTACATCTGCGGCTCGGGGAGCCCTTCGCCGTGGGGGAAGTCCGAGCCGAACACGATCGGCTTCGATGCCCACGACCTCGACGACGCGGTCGACGTTCTCCTCCGGGAACGGCGCCACGAAGCAGTGCTCCTTGAAGTACTCGCTCGGGCGCCATCCAAGCGTGCCCCACGTCGCGCGCCGACCCATCAGGAACGCGTGGTCGAGCTTGCGGACGATGTACGGCACCCACACCGTGCCCTGCTCCGAGAGCAGCAGCTGCATCTTCGGGAAGCGGGCGAACCAGCCCTGCAGGATCGCCGCGCCGACGGTCTCCATCGCCGGGACGGTCGCCGTAGTAGAAGACCCACTGGAACGCGTCCATGTCGCCGAGCATCACCTCCTCCTCGTTCCAGTCGAGGCCCTGCGCGCCGTAGCGCGTGACCGTGGCGAGATGCGTGGCGAGCTTGATGCCGGCTTCGCTGCAGATCGACCAGAAGCGGTCGTTCTCGGGCCGGAACGGCGACGTGTGCATCGACGGGCCGCTCGAGGTCTGGATGACCTTCGGCACCTCGATCTTCATGATCTCCTCGAGCAGCACGAGCGCGGCGTCGGGATCGGCGAACGAGATGAACGGCGGCGTGAACAGCCGGTTCTCGTAGTTGAAGCCCCACTCGGTGCCGAGGTAGCGGTTGAGCGCGATCAGGTTCGCGTAGAGGCCGTCGAAGTCGTCTTCGAACTCCACCTCGATGCCCGGGAGCGTCGGCGTAGTTCACCGCGCACTCGATGCCCTGCGCGTCCATCACCGTGAGCCGGTCCGCCGGGTTGTCGAGCTGCGCCTGCAGCTCGCGGTAGCGCTGCGCGAACTCCTTGCGGCCGTCGGCGTCGAGATCCTTCAGCGGGTTGAGCCGCGTGAGCAGCGAGCCCGGGATGACCTGGCCACCCATGTCGTCGGACGCGCCGAGGTCCTTCACGCCGACCTCGGCGAGCTGCTCGTTCGAACCGACGACCTGGAAGTTCTTGAACGTGAAGCGCGCGGGCCGCCCGTTGTAGAGCATGCTCCACGGCGACCGTCGTCGGTCCGCTCGATCCGGATCGCCATGTCCTTCTTGTCGGGGTCGATGTAGCGCTCGTACGCCGAGAAGCTGGGCGTCGAGTGCTCGTCGGCGTCGTTGATGAGATACGGAAGGGCACGCTCGGCGGTCTGCTGGTCGCTCATTGTCGGCTGCTCCTCGTTGAGTGATTGCGATTCATGTCCAGAGTCCGTCGGCCCTGAGGGCATCGAGCACCTCGCCTCGTGCCGTCGACTGGTCTTCTCCATAGCCGTGTGCTCCGTCCCACTCCCAGTGGAAGTAGCCGCTGCCCTGGGCTCGCTCGCCGTGATGGCTCACGAGCTCGCCGACTGCTGACAACTCGCGGCCGTGCTCGTCGACGGCGTCCAACCAGATCTTCCGCATCCAGTCCATCTCGGGATCGAACTCGCACCGTCGCTCGCCATCGACCAACAACCCGTACGTGCCGTCGCGGACGAGGTAACCCGTGGTGACGAAGTCGCGGGCTGCTCCGTCCCAGATGCAGGGAAGCGTGTACGCGAGGAACATCTCGTCGGCGTCCTGCGTCCCGAACACGTACCCGATGCCGAAGGGGCTGTACGGAGGTCGCGTCGCCTGCGCGGGATCACGTGGAGGACGCGGCGTCCTCCCTGGGCCGGATCCCGGAGCCCGGGGACCGGGCCGGGGACCCCACGATCGGTCGCGAACCGACAACGAATCGATGTCGATCGTCTCGCCGTTCAGCTCGATCTGGCCAGTGACGTGCATGCACTGGTCGAAGTGTCGCCCCCGCCAGAACGGCGCCACACCCGAAGGATGCGAATGCGGCGGCCGAAGACCCTCGAACACGAGGTCCGCCTCGAACCTTCCCGGGTCGGAACGACGGACGCGGTAGGTGCTCAAGGGCTCGAGCATCTCGAGGTGGTTGCCGTTCGGCAGCACGACGTCGCGGAGATCCATGCCCTCCGGGTCGACCAGCGGTAGGCCGCTCTCCATCACCTCGTAGAGGGCACCCGCCGGCGACGCGTCCCAGACCCAGGCGCCACCGTTGCAGACGCCCTGATTGAACAGCACCTGGTTGTAGAACCAGCCGCCGAGCTCCCGTTCCGGATCGTGGAACGACACCCAGAACGTCTCCGTCTCGTAAGGATGGTCGCTGACCGGATGGAACGCGTCGTCGTCCGGTGTCAACGGCGCCACCTCAGGTACGTCCATCAGCTCCCCCGTCATCCGACGAGCGCGGGCCAGCCGCGCTCGTACATCGCACCCGACGACTGTCGCATCATCCAGTCGTCGCGGGTCAGGCGCGCCCAGTGGTACAGCAGGTAGTCGTCGAACGCGACCTTGCCGTCACGCGCCCCCTCGGCCAGGAGAGCGCGTCCCTCACCCAATGACCTCGGCAGGCGACCAAGGAGACCCCCGAGGTCATCGAGCTCCCGCTCCTCGAACAACTGACCGTTGCGGTCGATCTCCTTCAAGTACTTCACCTGTCGGGCTGCGCCCTTCGCCAAGCTCGAAACCGCTTGGTCGTCTGCTCGATCGACGATGCCCTTGAGTTGCACCAGGACGGTGTCGTAGAGCTCCGCATGCGACCGGGGCTGCGCCTCGTCACCAACCTCCCGGCCCGGGAGCTCGATGCCCATCGCGTCGGCCTGCGCGGTGAGACGCATGCGTCGGTGCAACATGCTCATGATCAAACCGCTGCCGTCGGCGGTGCGATCGACCGCGGCGTCGGTCGCTCCCGCGGGCTCACCGAGGACACGCTGCGGCCGCTCACCCATGTCGGCGAGCCCAAAGCGCGGCCCGAGCCGGGCGCACGCGTTCAGCCGGTAGTAGCGCACCCGGGCGGGATCGACCTCGATACCGCTCACGGCTTCGTACTCACGCAGACGGGCCGGGAAGTCGGGCCAGCCGTGCTGCGTCGCCCGCCACGACAGCCACGCGATGTCGTCCATGGGATCGCCGAAGTGCGCGAGCTCCCAATCGACGACGGCGGTGACCCGATGTCCCTCGTACATGAGGTTCCCGGGACCCGTGTCGCCCTGCACCAGCACCGGGCCGTCGTCATACTCCGGTACGTGGCTGACCAGGTGTTCCAGCTGCACGCGCGCCAGCAGGTCGATCGGCCGCGAACGATCGTCGCGCGAGAACTCGACCTCGATGCCGGCCAACTGATCCAGTTGGTGCTCGCGGACCGACCGGACCGGGCCGAAGCTGGGCAGGTCGAGGTCATGCGCACCGGCCGAGTGCCAGGTGGCGAGATGACGCATGAAGTCCTGCGCTACCGCGAGCGCAACTGCGGGATCGCGCGGCGCCTGGAACCACGTGTGCCCGGGCGCCCGGGCGACGAGGAACACGTCGAGGTCCTCGTCCACGCCCCAGACGTGCGGGATCGGTATGCCGAGTGGCTCGAGCGCACGGTAGACCTCTGCCTCGCGCGCAAAACCCATGAACGAGCCGACGCCACCGCGGCCGCCGCGTTGCAGGAACAGCGCTCGCGTCGAGCCGTCGGGCGCGATGACATCGACGGTGAAGCCGATCCGGCCACCGCCGGAGACTTGCACGGCGTCGATGACCTCGCCGTCCGCGACTCGCTCGATCCAAGCAGTGACGGGCGCGTCCAAGGCATTCATGATCCAGGGACCTCAGGCAACGGGCCACACGAGCGGAAGGTCGTCGACACCGGCGACACCACCGATGTGGAACCTGACCTCGGCACCGTCGGCGACCGCGTAGTCGGGGATGCGGCGGTGCCACTCTTCCAGCGCAACTCGAAGTTCGAGTCGAGCGAGGTGTGAACCGAGGCATCGGTGTGGACCGGCGGCAAAGGCGATGTGCCGGTTGCTGGCGCGGTCGATGTCGAACGTGTCGGCATCGGGGAACTCGCGTGGATCCCGGTCGGCCGCGGGAATCGACAAGAGGACGCGGTCACCCGCCTTCATCGGGCAGCCGGCGAACTCGACGTCGCGCGTGACGATCCGGTTCGTGGTGACGATCGAGTACACCCGGAGCGTCTCTTCGACGAACGCCGGGATCCGTTCCGGCTGCTCTGCGACGAGGCGACGGTGCTCGGGATGTTCAGAGAGATGCAGGAACATGTAGCCGAGCTCACCTGCGACCGTGTCGAGACCGGCCGCGTACAGCAGTGTGCAGATCTGCTGCAGCTCAGCGTCGTCGAGCGGGCGACCGTCGATCTCGATGTCGAGCAGGTAGCTCACGATGTCGTCCTGCCGCTCGACCCGGCGCTCGTCGAGCACGGCGTTCATGTACTCCGCCATCGCCATCACGTACGCGCCGGACAGCGACTGCGTTTCGGAGAGGCCCATCTGCGCTGCTTCTCGGATGCGGTCGTGCACGTTCTCGAGGAAGTCGCCGGCGCCGCCCTTCGGCAGGCCCATGAGACGCAGGAAGATCATCGTCGGGTACTGGCGGGCGAAGTCCCGGTTCAAGTCGCAGTGGCCCTGCGCGAGGAAGCCCTCGATGAGCTCGACGCACCACGACCGGATCATCGGTTCCAGGGTGTCGATGACCTGAGGTGCGAACAGCGGCGTGAGGAGTTGGCGGTACTTGGTGTGCTCGGGCGGGTCGAGCTCCTCCGGGATCATGCCGCGGACGGCATCAGCCTCCGCCGGATCGATGAGCTTCGGCCCTTGGTAGACGTGCAGCACCGAACGACTGGAGAAGAGGTCGGGTGCGCGCAGCGCTTCGTGCACGTCCTCGTATCGCAACAGCGTCCAGACGTCCCAGTCCTTCGCTGCCGCGGTGGCGACGAACGCACGGGATTCCTCGCGCAACCGGTCCCACGTCTCCCACGGGGCCGCGATCAGGTCCGGATCATCGGCGTACGTCCACGCGCCCCGGTCGAGCGTCGTCGGCGTGTCCGATCTTTCCGCATTCCCCATCCAGGCTCTCCCCCGAGCGTCCCGGTCAGGGCGGAGCTTGGCACACTACGCCAAAGTCTGCAATGCGCGTGGTGTTCACCTCGGTGGGGTCAGATTCCGCCCGTCGCGTTGAGGTGCCCCAGAAGGTCGAACGCCTGGTCGAGCCGAGTCAAGAGGTCCGCGGCGTCGCCGTCGATGAGCGAGCGAGTGAACACGTACCAGATGACCGCGGCGAAGGCAGCGGAGAGCACGCCGACCTGCTCGTCCTCTCCCGCGCCGAACGAGAAGCGCCGGCGCACGACCTCTTCGAGCTCCGTGCTCAAGACGCTCATGGCGCGACTCTCCGACTGGATGACCTCGGGTGCCCGTCGGACGATCCCGCTCCAGAGCACCAGCGTCTCCGCTTCGAGGCGGCCGTTCGGTGTCATGAGGTCGCGATGGTCCACCTCCCGGAACCACGCGTGGAAACCGTCGAGGAGACTCTCGTCGACGGGACGCGCGAGCAACGCCTGGCACATGCGCCGCGACTCCCGCAGCGGGACTGCGGTCAGCACATCACGGGGGTTCCGGAAGTAGCGGAAGAAGGTGCGAGTCGAGATCCCCGCGGCGGTCGCGATCTGGTCGACGGTGACGTCCTCGAGACCCCGTTCGCTCAGGAGCTCGAGACCCGCCCGCTCGATCCCCAGCGAGACCTGGATCCGCCTGCGCTCCCAGACATCCCCCGGTTCGGCTGACTCGAGCACCGCCATGCCGACATTCTCGCACCTTCGACACAACCGCCCTGGAGTCCGGGACTGCCCACGGCCGACGCGCGACCTCCAGCGGTTGGCAGAGTGTGCCAAGATCACCCGAACAACCACCCGACCAGACCGGGCGCGCACTCGAGCCCGGCCTGCAAGGGCACCACACACACCGCACCGACCGGGGGGTAGGGCGAATGCAACGAGACACCACCTACAACGACTTCGCACCGCGACCGCGACCGCTGCGCCACGCTCTCGCGCTGGGATTCGTTGTCGTCGCTCTGGTGACCGCCGGGTTGGTCACGCCGAGCTCGGCGGCCACCGGTACCGCTGGTGACACCACCGGCGTCACCGCGAAGGAGATCAAGGTCGGATACATCTTCTCGAAGGCGGGCCTCGCCGGTTCGACGTTCGAGAACGCGGGCAATGGCTTCGACGCCCGGATCAAGGCTCAGAACGCCAAGGGCGGTGTCAACGGCCGCAAGATCGCCGTGACCACCGTCGACGACAGCGGGGCGGCCAACAACCTCGTCGCCGCACAGGGCCTCGTACAGAACGACGGGGTCTTCGCGGTCGTGAACAACTCGCCGTTCGCGTTCCTGAGCTACCGGTTCCTGCTCGACAGCGGCGTGCCGATGCTGGGTGGTGGGTACGACGGCAACGAGTACGGACAGCCGGGCAACGAGAAGCTCATCTCGATCCTTGGCAACAGCTCGCCGGTTTACGGCGCGCAGTACGAGCCGGGTTTCGTCGAGCTCATGAAGAAGAAGGGCGCCACGAAGGTCGGCACGGTGTCCTACGGCTCCTCGGCGTCGTCCACCGCGGCAGCGAAGAACCTCCAGAAGTACACGGTCCCCAAGGCCGGGCTCGATCCCGCGTACACCAACACCACCGTCGAGTTCGGGACCACGGATGTCGCTCCCCTGGTGCTCGGCATGAAGAACGCCGGTGTCGACGCGGTGTACCTGCCGCTGGTCCTGTCGACGAACCTGGCGATCATCCAGACCGCGGCCCAGAACAACCTGAAGTTCAAGCTGGCGGTGCTCGCGACCGGGTACGGCCAGGCGCTGCTCGACCAACCCGCCGCGCAGACGATCGGGCCAGAAGTTCTGCTCGCCCAGGGCTGGGCGCCGGTCGAGCTGAAGACCGCGGCGACCAAGCAGTTCGTGGGAGACGTCACCAAGTACACGAGCTTCCGCGGGGTCCCCGACTTCGGCGTGTACACCGGCTACCTCGCGGCAGACCTGTTGATCAAAGGCCTCCAGGCAGCCGGGAAGAACCTCACCCGCGACGGCTACATCAGCGCGACCAAGGGTCTCAACACCTGGGACGCCGCCGGTCTCGGCTGTCAGCCCGTCGACGTGAGCGCCCAGGGCTTTGGCACCGCGCCCAAGACCCTCTGCGGCTGGTACCTGCAGATCAAGAACGGCAAGTTCGTGCCCTACACGAAGAAGGCGATCAAGGGAACGCTCGTCCCGGAGAGTCTCAATGGGTAGGCAGTGCGGCGGCCCCCCACGGATGCCTGATGAATTCGTGGGAGGCGGTCTTCACATGATGCGTTGGTAGTCGGCGCTGTGGTCCTGATCGTCGGCGAACGCGCGGACGAGATTGTCCTGCGTGTAGGTCGCAACGAGCTGGCCGCCGCGCGTCCACACGTTGCATCGCCCATGGGTACGCCCACGGCCTGCCCAGACGCTCTCGTGTGCCAGCAACAACCACGCTGACACGTCGAAGGGCTCGTGGAAACTCACCGTGTGCGAGACCACACCGGTGGAGATGGTCCGGTGCGCCTGACCCTCGTGGAAGCCCGCGTGGGGAAGCATCGCGGTCCCGATCAGGTATCCGTCGGTGGCCCAAGAAAGGACCGCCTGGTGGACGACAGGATCGTCGGACACGAGGTCGAAGCGGGTCCAGACGTTCTGCACCGCGTCGCGCACGGGCTCGTCGTCACTCCACGTGTTGATCCCGTCGACGATGAGACCGGTCGCGCCGGGAAAGACGCGCCCGTCGGGCCGTCCAGCCGGGTCGTCGGGCGGGGCAACGACGGGCATCGACACGTTGGCGGTGTGGCGGATGAGATCGGGCTCGGCCCGACTCCACAGGATCAGTCCCCGCGACATGATCTTGCCGTGCTGTGAGAACGTGACCGTGTCGCTGCCGAGCGTGCGACCGCGGTGCATCGCCTCGACCTCGTACTCGATCGGGGCCGCATAGTCCCCGGCACGGGCGAAGATCGCGTGGATCGATTTCACCTCTTTGTCGTTGGGCTGTTCGGTGCTGCGATCGAGATGAGCGGCCATGATCATCTGCGCCAGGATCTGTCCTCCGAACACGACGTTGCGGAGTTCGCCCGTGTGTTCGGGGCGACCTGCGTAGCAGTGTGGCCCGACCGGTTCCAGCTCGAGCATCGCCGGCAGTGCGTTCGAACGTGATGTCACGGCTCGTTCCTTTACTCAGTGAGCTTTCGACTCGTGGAGCACGAGCGGCAGGCTGCGGAGACCACGCAACGACTGCGTGGACTTGTAGCGCAACTCAGCTCGCGGCACCGCCAACTCGATGCGATCGAACCGCTGGATGAGCGCGTCGAGCGCGATCCGAGCCTCGAGGCGCGCCAACTGGTTCCCCAGGCAGTAGTGCGCGCCGAACGCGAAGGCGATGTGCCGATTCGGATCGCGCGCCACGTCGAGCGTCTCGGGATCCGTGAACACGCTCTCGTCGCGGTTCGCCGAGATGATCATCCCGAGCACCTGCGCGCCCTTCGGGATGGTCCCATCCGCGACGTCGACGTCCTCCAACGCGATGCGCGCCGCGCCGCACGTGACCGGACTGGTGAACCGCAGCAGCTCCTCGACCGCGAGGTCGATGAGCTCGGGTTGTTCCCGGAGCCTGGCCAACTGGTCGGGATGATCGAGCAACGCCAGTGTGCCGCTGCCGATCAGGTTCGCGGTCGTGTCGTGGCCGGCGAGCAGCAAGAGGAAGATCATGGCGAGCACCTCTTGGTTGCTGAGCTGGTCGCCTTCGTCGTTGGCCCGCACGAGCGCCGAGATGAGACGGTCGTCGGGTTCGTCTCGGCGCTGGTCGGCGATGCGCTCGAACAGGCGCAACATGCGCTGCGCCGTGGGAAGGGCCGCCAGCAGCTGCACCGGGCCGGCGCTCGAGCTTTCGGCGAACCGCTTGACCCACCCGTGGAACGCGTCGCGATCGTCCGCGCTCACGCCCAGCATGTCCGAGATCACGGCCAACGGCAGCGGTGTGGCGAACTCGTCGACCAGATCCACGCGCCCCTTGGCAGCAAGATCATCGAGCAGGCGCTCGACGACCGTCTCCACATCGGCCGTCATCTGCTCGACCATCTTCGGCGTGAACGCCCTGCTGACGAGACCGCGCAGTCGCTTGTGATCGGGGTCGTCCTTGAACACCATGCTGTCGGTCAGGAGACGCAACATGCGCGGGAGGTACTTGATCATCGCGCCGGAACGGCTGTTCTTCACGATGTCGCTCGAGAACCGCTTGTCGGTGTGCACCGTCAGCACGTCGTCATAGCGGGTGAGCAGGTATCCACCGCCACCGCGGACGAGTTGCCGGGACTTCACTCGCGACCGTGGTGCGGTCGACCGCAATTGCGCGTACCGTGGAAACGGGTCCGAGAACATGACCGGCTCGGACAGGTCGGTGACGGCGAGGTGATGACCGCTGCCCTCATGCTTCCTCGAACGCCAAGAGGCCGCAGCCCCACCCGTCGGAGTGTTGATTCGCCATGGCGATACTTTGGCACACCGTGCCACTCCGGGATACGTTGCACGGCGTGGACGTGGGGAAGGTCTCGCCTCGCCGCAACGGACGGTCGTCGTGAGCGATGACCGCGAGGTCGGGCTCCCGCTCGCCGGTCTCCGTGTCGTCGACACCAGCGACTCGCCGTCGTGGTCGAGTGCGCGACTGCTGGCGGACCTGGGCGCCGACGTCATCCGCGTCGAACACACCGCGAAGCCGCTCGATGCGCTCTCCGCCACTCACCACGCCAACAAGCGATCGGTCCTGTGTGACAGCCCCGAGCAGCTGCGCGCGTTGCTCGCGCACGCGGACATCTGGTTCGATTCAGGACGCCATGGCGTCGAGGTCGCGCCGGTCCGACACGAGCACCCGCAGCTGGTGGTGGTCTCGACGAGCCCGTTCGGCGCGACCGGTCCGTACTCGTCCTTCGAGGCGACGCACGCGATCGTGTACGCGCTCGCCGGCCAGCTGGCGGCGTGCCGACTTCCCGGTCGTCCGCCGCTCCTGCCGCCGGGCCAACCGGCGTTCGAGGTCGCGTCCGCGATGGGCGCCTATCTCGCGCTGGTGGCGCTGTGGAACCGGGCGCTCATCGGCACGGGCGACCACATCGATCTGTCGATCCACGAGGCCATGATCCAGACGATCGACACGGCACTCCCGGGCGCCAGCGTCATGGGCGACACCCGAGGAATGGTCGCGCCCGGTCATCCTGCGTTCCCCACCCGCGACGGCTTGGTGCGACCGCTGGTGGTCAGCCACCGCCAATGGGTCGCGCTCCGGGTGTGGGTCGGCGATCCCGCCGAGCTGCACGACGACGCGCTCGACACCTACGGCGGCCGGCTCATGCAGCCTGACGTCATGGCGTCCATCTACGCGCCGCTCTTTGCGGAGACCACCACCGAGGAGATTTGCGCGGAGGCCCAGCGTCGCGGGGTTCCGGTCGCGCCGGTGATGTCACCCGAGCAGCTCCTGACGAGCGAACCCCTTCGCGAGCGAGGCACGTTCGTCGAGACCACGGTCGAGGGGAGAACAGGGCTCGTTCCCGCTGGGTACTGGCAGTTCGACGACCGTCGCGTCGGCTTTCGGCGCCCCGCTTCCCCGATGGGTGCCGACACCGCGGAGGTGCGCGCGGCGCTCGACGCGGCCGTCGCGCCATTCGGCGGCCCGCGCTTCGAGGTCCGGCCCCCGGCGGGTGCGGGGCAGCTGCCGTTGAGCGGTGTGCGAGTGCTCGAGTTCACGCAGCTGATGGCCGGCCCCGAGACCGGCAAGCTGCTCCGGGACCACGGCGCCGAGGTGATCCGCATCGAGAGCGGCGCCTTCCCCGACCAGAGCCGGGTCTTCGGCGGCGACGCCAACATGTCGTCGCAGTTCGTCAGCATCAATCGGGGCAAGCTGAGCTTCGGTGTGGACCTCACGTCCGACGCCGGGCGCCGCTTCGTGCTCGAGCTGATCGAGCACAGCGACATCGTGATCGAGAACCTCGGGCCCGGTGCGCTCGACGGCCTCGGGCTCGGCGTCGACGAGATGCGTGCCGCCAACCCCGAACTGATCGTCGTGAGCAGCCAGCTCTTCGGCGGACATGGACCTTGGGGCGACTGGCGCGGGTTCGGTTCCCACGCCCGCAGCCTCGGTGGTCAGACCTGGCTGTGGCGCTATCCCGGGACCGTCGCCGACTTCGCGGAGAACCCGATCTTCTTCCCCGACCAGTTCACCGCGCGGCTCGCCGCACTCGCGGTGCTCGCGTGCCTCGGTGCCGGTGGCGGTCGCCACATCCGCGTGTCCCAGGTCGACGCGGTCGTGAACCACCTTGCCGAGCTGGTCCTCCAGGAGAGCCTGGAGCCCGGCTCGGTCGACGCCCGCGGGAACCGCGGCGACGGCGGAAACCCCGCGGGTATCTATCCGTGTACCGACGACGACACCTGGTGCGCAATCACGGTACGCAACGACGCCGAGTGGTCGGCGCTGGTGCAGGCGCTCGGCAACCCGGAATGGGGGCTCGACGAACGGTTCGCAACCTCGGTCGGTCGTCACGGCCACGCGGACGTCCTCGACGAGCTGATCGCGTCGTCAACCTCCACCATGACCGCATCCACGGTCATGCAGCGCCTGCAGTCGGTCGGCGTCCCTGCTGCCCGGGTCGCAACCCCATTCGAGCTGTTGCAGGACCCGCATCTGCAGGCGCACGACTTCGTGCAGGTGATCCTCCAACCTGATTGGGAGCCGTTGTTCGTCGAGGGACAGTGCTTCCGCGCCGAACACCTCGCCGTGGCCCCTCCCGAACCGGCCCCCCGCCAGGGCGAGCACACGCGCGACCTCGCCGCCGGGTTGCTGGACCTGGACCCCACGGACATCGATGCCCTCATTCGTGGCGGCGTCCTCGAAGTGCCTGTCGGCACGGACGAAGAGTCGCGCGTTGTCTGAAGGTCCGGCGTGCCTGGCGCCTGTGTTCCGTCGAGGGCACCACACCATCGCTGACCGGGCGGTATCAGCGTGTCAGGAGCATGCACCCCGCGATCGGACCGCCTCCGTTCGATACCACCGCGACATCGTGTCGGTCGACCTGGCGGTCGCCGGCCTGGCCGCGCAGCTGCAGACACGCTTCGTGCAACACCCAGTATCCGTGCATGCGGCCGGCCGAGAGCTGGCCCCCGTAGGTGTTCAGCGGCAGCTCGCCATCGAGCGCGATGCGCGACGCGGTTTCCACGAAGGGCCCGGCCTCGCCGTCGCCACAGAACCCAAGCGCTTCGAGCCATGCGAAGGTGAGGAAGGTGAACCCGTCGTACAGCTCCGCGACATCCACGTCACTGGGCGCGAGGTCGGTGCGCGACCACAGCTCGGCGGCGGCGTCGGCCGACGCCATCTTCGGGAAGTCCGGTCGTTGGTCCCATCCGCCGCTCCCCCGCGACCCGCCGCAGGCTTCGACCCTGACGACATGGTCGCAGTCGTCCGCAAGCTCGGCCGCCGATACGACGAACGCGACCGAACCGTCGACCGGAACATCGCAATCCAGCAGGCCGAACGGATCGGAGATCATGCGAGCGCCGAGGTAGTCGTCCATCGTCATCGGCGACTGGTACGCCGCCCGAGGGTTGGCTGCCGCGTTCCGACGGCTGTTGATGGCCAACCAGCCGAGTTGTTCCTTCGTCGTCCCGTAGAGGTGCATGTGACGCCGCGCGTGCAGCGCCAGCCAGTTCACCGCCGAGTACGCGTGCGCCGTGAGGAGCCGCGGGACATCGCTCATGGGTGCGTCGCGCTCTTCCACCGGTTCGGGAGGCGGCTCGTCGGGCGTGTCCACGTCCGACGCCGGGCGCGGCGCGCGGGGCCCGGGCTGCGCGCCGGGGAACACCGACCCGCCCATCATGTTCACCGTCCGGTACACCAGCACGTGACGCGCCTGGCCCGACGCCACGGCATGGAACGCGTTCACCACCGGGCTGAGCAATCCCCACGTCCCGACCGCGCCGCTGACCCACCCGGCTTCGATCCGGAGTCGGGCGGCGGCCTGCGCGACCGGCGTGTCACCCATGGTGGCGATGCCATCGATGTCGGCGGGACGCAGGCCGGCATCCGCGATCGCCGCGGTCGCCGACTCGGCCGTGAGGTCGAGACCCTCGATCCCCGTCTTGCGACCGATGCGCGAGATCCCGATCCCCGAGATGATCGCGCCCCGCTCGATGATTTCGCTCATGCACGAAAGGTACCGCCGCGCTCATGACCGAGCCCGTTGCCCGCATCGTCCCGACGCTCGATGCCCTCAACCGCGAGTTCTGGACCGCGGGCGAGCGCGGAGAGCTGCGCATCACCAGGTGCACGGCGTGTCGCCACTGGACATTTCCGCTGTCGCGGAGCTGCCCTGACTGCGGGAGCACCACCGAGTACGAGACGACGAGTGGTCGAGGCACTGTGTTCACGTACACGACCAACGCTCACCCCTACAACCCTGCGGTGCCTCTGCCGTACAACATCTCCATCGTCGAGCTGCGCGATCAGAAGGGTCTGCGATTCACCACCAACGTCGTCGGCTGTCCCCCGGAGGCGGTTCGCATCGCCATGCCGGTCCGTGTCGTCTTCGAGCAGCACGGCGAGGTCTACGTGCCGCTCTTCGCGCCGGATTCGGAGCCGGGCGGGTCGTGAGAGTGTTCGTGAAAGTCTGTCGGGGACCGATTCTCGTGCAGCAGACGAGAGTGTGCAGCAGACGAGAGTGCAGCAGACGAGAGGATTCGAACCCGCGACCCCCGACCTTGGCCAGGTCGGGACGCTGCGATCCCCAGAGATCACGATCGTGCGTACGAGCGCCCTCGCGACAGCTTTCGCCGATCAGGGCGCGCGGCCGACGACCGCACGGATGGTCCCCACCACGCTCTCGGTCGAGGCGCCCGGCCCGAGGATCGCCGCGACACCCTGCGCGCGCAGGGCGTCGACGTCCTGCGCGGGGATGATGCCGCCGATCACCAGAGGGATGTCGAGGTCGGCGTCGCGCATGGCCGCCAGCATGCGGGGCGCGAGCGTGAGGTGGCCGGCGTTGTGCATCGAGAGCCCGACCGCGTCGGCATCTTCGTCGCGCGCGGCCGCCACGATCGTGTCGGTGGTCTGGCGCAGACCGAGCTGGATGACCTCCATGCCCGCGTCACGCAGCATGCGGCCCACGATGCGCAGCCCTCGGTCGTGCCCGTCGAGGCCGAGCTTGGCCAGGACGATCCGGATCGGGCGTTCGTCGGTCACGACGGCGCGCGTTCGGTGTAGGTACCGAACTCACGCTCGAGCGCGTGGACGATCTCACCCTCGGTCGCCATCGCGCGGGTGGCGTCGATGATCACGGGCATCAGGTTGGTGGTCGCTTCGGCGGCGTCGAGCGCCACCGCCTCGAGTGCGGCACGCACGCGGTCGTCGTCGCGGTGGCGCTTCACCTCGGCGAGCCGCTTCAGCTGCGTGTCCTCGGTCTCGGGGCCGATGCGGAGAAGGTCACCCGAGTGGTCGTCGCCCTCGGTGAAGTCGTTGACCCCGACGACGATCCGGCGCCCGGCGTTCACCCGGCGCTCGAAACGGTACGACGCGTCGGCGATCTCGTTCACGAAGTACCCGTTCTCGATGCCCTCGTAGACCCCTTCGAGCATCGAACCGCCCCCGAGACCGTCGAGGTGGGCGAAGATCGCCTCGGCCTGCCGCTCGAGCTCGTCGGTCATCCACTCGACGAACGGCGCCCCGCCGAGCGGATCGGCCACCGCGGCGACCCCGGTCTCGTGCGCCACGATCTGCTGGGTCCGCAGCGCGATGCGCGCCGCGCGATCGGATGGCAACGCCAAGGCTTCGTCGTAGCTGTCGGTGTGGAGACTCTGCGTCCCGCCCAGCACCCCGGCCAGGGCTTCGATGGCGACCCGCGCGATGTTGATCTCGGGTTGCTGCGCGGTGAGCGACACGCCGGCCGTCTGCGTGTGGAACCGGCACGTCATCGAGCGCTCGTCGGACGCGCCGTAGCGGTCGCGCATCCACCGCGCCCAGATGCGGCGCGCGGCGCGGAACTTGCCGATCTCCTCGAAGAAGTCGATGTGCGCGTTGAAGAAGAAGCTCAGCCGCGGCGCGAAGTCGTCGACCGCGAGCCCGACCGCCATCGCCGCTTCGACGTAGGCGAACCCGTTGGCGAGTGTGAACGCCAACTCCTGCGCCGCGGTCGAGCCCGCCTCGCGGATGTGGTACCCGGAGACGGAGAGCGGATGCCAGCGCGGCATCTCCGCGGTGGCGAAGCGCACGGTGTCGCTGACCAGCCGCATCGACGGGCGCGGCGGGAAGATGTACTCCTTCTGCGCCTGGTACTCCTTCAGGATGTCGTTCTGCAGCGTCCCCGAGAGCTGCGACCGCTCGACGCCCTGGTCTTCGGCCGTCGCCACGTACATCGCCAGCAGGATCGCGGCCGGGCCGTTCACCGTCATCGACGTGCTCACCGCGGCGAGGTCGATGTCGGCGAACAGGTCGTGCATGTCGGCAACGGTGTCGATCGCCACGCCGGCCCGGCCGACCTCGCCCACCGACCACTCGTCGTCGGAGTCGCGGCCCATCAACGTCGGCATGTCGAACGCCGTCGACAACCCGGTGCCGCCCGAACGCAAGAGGTCCTGGAATCGTGCGTTCGTGTCCTCGGCGGTGCCGAACCCGGCGAACATGCGCATGGTCCAGAGCCGCGACCGGTACATGGAGGGGAAGATCCCCCGGGTGTACGGGAACTGGCCCGGGTACGGAGCGTCGCCGTACACCGCGTCGAGCGGGACCCCCGACATCGTCTCGAAGTCGTCGTCGCGCAGCGACGCCCGTTCGTAGGCCTCGCGCCACGCGGCGAAGTCGCCACCGTCCACAGTGGAACAGCCTACGGCGAGGCGTCCTCGGTCACTTCGTTGACCAGGCGCGACACCAGTTGGCGGGAGATCCCCCAGGTCCGCCCGATGTCGGTCATGCTCTGACCCTCCGCCTGCAGCAGCTGGAACAGGAGCCGCTGCGCCTCGTGCCGGGTCCGTTCGAGCTCCACGATTCCGTTCGACACCGAGGCCCGCAGGGGTCCGGGCTGGATGATGTGCTCGAGGTCGGACAGCCGGCCACCCTGGGCCATGTGCTCGCGGACGATGCCCCGGGCGTGCTGCGCGTCGCGCAGCGCGTCGATCATGCGGTCGCTCGCCACGGCCACCGCTTCCATGGCGACGAGGTAGCGCGCCCGCTGTTCTGCCTCAACATCGGTCTCCATCGGCGCATTCTGTCGCGGTTCGGGCGGGTCAGCCGGGAAGCGGCCCGCGAGCCCAGAGCTTCACCGTGTGGCGGTGCCCGATCAACCACCCGCCGTCGATGCGCCGGGCGTGATCTCGGTACTGCACGCCCATGGTGAGATCGGCGCGCCCCGAATCGGCGGGGGCGAGGTGGATCGCCACCGCGTAGCTCCACACGTCGGCCTCGTCGCCGGCCATCGCCGCGTACTGGTTGGTGATGTTGTGCATCGTGGCTTCGTAGTTGGCGACGCCGGCGAGCAGGCGCGGTACGTACTCGTCGACGGGCGCTTCTCCCAGCGTGCCGACGAGCACTGCGTCGGGCGCGAACACACTGCGCACGAGCGCTTCGTCGCGTGAGTCGATGCCGAACGCGTAGGTGGGAGCGAGCCGGCACACCGCGAGGCGGTCGGCGGTCGTCGCCGGCGACTCGGGTGCGATCGGCCCACGGAAGGTCGTAGGGTCCGTCACGCCCCCGATTCTCGCCGAACTTCCCCCAGGAGTCGACATGGACGCCGTGATCCTCGACCCCGAGATCGCTCCCCTCCTCGAACTCGCCCCCGCCTTCCAGCTCTCGGTCGACGCGCTCCCCGCCCTCCGCGACCTGCGCAACGCCCAGTTCCAGGTCGAGCTCTCCGACGCGGTCGAGCGCACCGACCACGTGGTGAGCCAGGATCCATACGTCGTCGTGCGCGTCCACCGTCCGAAGGGCGTGGCCGGACCGTTGCCGTGCGTGTACTCCGTCCACGGGGGCGGCTACGTCCTCGGCACCTACGCGATGGACGACGCCCGCTTCGACCGCCAGTGCACGCGGTTCCCCTGCGTGGGCGTGTCGGTGGAGTACCGCCTCGCCCCGGAGACGCCCTACCCGGGTCCGCTCGACGATTGCTACGCGGGGTTGCGCTGGACGTACGACCACGCCGACGACCTCGGCATCGACCGCGCCCGCATCGGCATCGCCGGGGTCAGCGCCGGCGGCGGGCTGGCCGCGGGTCTGGCGCTGCTCGCGCGTGACCGCGGCGAGGTGTCGCTGGCATTCCAGCTGCTCGAGTGCCCGATGATCGACGATCGCCAGACCACGTCGTCGAGCCGGCTCGACGGCCTCCCGATCTGGAGTCGCGAGTCGAACGAGTTCGGCTGGCGCAGCTACCTCGGCGACCTCTACGGGAGCGACGACATCCCGCCGTACGCGGCCGCCGCGCGTGCGGAGAACCTCGTGGGCCTCCCGCCCGCGCTCGTGATCGTCGGCGGTGCCGACGGCTTTCGCGACGAGGACATCGGGTACGCGCTGCGCCTCAACCAGTCGGGCGTGCCCACCGAGCTCCACGTGCTCCCGGGTGCACCGCACGGCGTGCAGATGTTCATGGACTCGGTGGTGGCGAGGCGCTGGGGCCAGATCGTGACCGAGTGGCTGGGGCTCCAGCTCGACCGCTGACGTTGGATCAGCCGGGCCTGACCCCGTCGAGCATGAACGCGAACAGCCGTTCGGCGGCACCGGAATCGGTGCTGTCGTCGGCGGCGAGCCGGATCGCCTGCACCATCCGCACGAGGTCGTCGATGTCGACGCCCTCACGCACCTCACCCGACGCCTGCCGCGCGCGAGCAGCGCGGCCCCCGAGTGACGCATGGCTTCACACGGACTCGGCTCACCCTCGTTCGCGTCGAGCATCGCCAACATGGCCTCGGCGGCGAGACGGCCCTCGCGATGACGCCGGCGACCAACGCCATCGTCGCGTCACTCCCGCGCGCGAAGCAGGGGGTCGCGTCGGCGGTCAACGACACCGCGCGCGAGCTCGGTGCCGCGTTCGGCGTCGCGGTGCTCGGCAGCGCGTTCAACATCGGGTACCGCAACGACATCGACGCCGACCTCGCGCGGTTCCCCGCCGACGTCGCGCACCAGGCGCGCGAAGCACCTGCGATCGCGGTGCAGCTCGCGGGGCGGATCCCCGGAGGCGACGCCCTGGCCGACGCCGCCCGCGAGGCGTTCACCACCGGGATGCGCTACGCGGTGCTCGTCGGCACGGTGCTGCTCTTCACCGGCGCGGTGTTCGTGTGGCTCCGGGGCGCGTCCCGCACCGAGCAGATCGACGAGGACGAGCTCGACTCCATCGAGGCACCCGCCGCCGCGTGACCGATCGCCGCAGTCAACGCTCGGCGGTGATGGCGTGCTCGGGGCATTGGTTGACCGCGGCGCGCACGGCGTCCTCGAACTCGGGTGGGACCTCCGGCACCTCGACGACGGTGTACCCGTCGTCGAGCAGGGTGAACACCTCGGGACAGAGCGACCAGCAGACGCCGTGACCGCGGCAGCGGTCGGCATCGACCGCGACCTTCATCGAGCCTCGCCCGCGACGGGCGTGAACTCGAGGTGGAGCTGGGTGAGGCCCCGCAGGATGAAGGTCGGCACGTACTGGTAGCGGCGGGCGTCGGCGGGCCCGTGCTCCGCTTCGGAGATGCTGATGTCGGTCGTCCGGTCGAGGAGCCGCTCGATGCTCACCCGCGTCTCCGCGCGCGAGCGGCGAGCCGGGGCAGGTGTGCGCCCCACGCCCGAATGCGATGTGCTGGCGGGCGTTGGCCCGATTGATGTCGAACGTTGCCGGCGCGTCGAACCGGCGCGGGTCGCGGTTCGCGGCGGCGTTCAGCAGCATCACCGTCGTGCCGGCCGGGAGATCCACGCCGCCGATCGTCGTCGGCACGCGCGACAGGCGGAAGTCGCCCTTGACCGGGCTCTCGGTCCGGAGCATCTCCTCGATGAAGTTCGGGATGCGGGCCCGGTCGTCGCGCAACAACTTCTGCAGGTCAGGCTCCTCGGCGATCTGCTTCACCGCCGAGCTCAAGAGCCGGACGGTGGTCTCCTGCCCGGCGGCGAAGACGTTCGCTGCCACGCGTACGACGTCGATGACCTCGGGGGTTGACCCGTCGGGGAACGTCGCGGTGGCCAGTCCGGTGAGGATGTCGCTGGTCGGAGCGCGGCGGCGGTCCTCGACGTACGCCGAGAACTTCTCGTAGAGGTACTCGAGCGGCGAGTGCGCCAGCGTGTCGTCGCCGACGCTCCCGACCGCGCCAGCGTCCGGACGGCGCAGGAGCGCGGCCTGGAATTCCGGGTGGTCCGTTTCGGGCACTCCGAGCAGATCGGCGATGACCAGCAATGCGAAGGGACCGGCGTACTCGTGGATGAACTCGCACCTCCCACGGGCGAGGAACGTGTCGAGTTGGCGATCGGCGAGGCGCCACATGAACTCCTCGTTCTCCTTGAGGCGCTTCGGCGTGATCAGTCGCATCAAGAGGGAACGGTGGTCGGTGTGCAGTGGCGGATCGAACGTGATGATCTGGTCGCTCATCGGGAGCTCGTCGCGGTGTGCCTCGATGAGCTCGCTGACGTCGTCGCCGACGAGCGGCACCGGGAACCCGGGAAACGGACCGCTCACCGACGTGCACGACGAGAACCGCTCGGTGTCGTTGTAGACCTCGACCGCTTCGTCGTACCCCGTGATCATCACGACGTCGTGGTGCGGTTCGCGCTGCACCGGGCACTGCTCGCGCAGGAACTCGAAGTACGGGAACGGGTCGGCGACGAACGCGTCGTCGCGGAAGAAGTCCATCGCATCGAAGTCGGTCACGGGGCAGATACTAGAAGCGATTGGACCGGTCGGTACAAGCTCGCTCCCGGCGGCGGCGGAGACGGGTGGCAGACTGCCCCCGTGGCCGCCACCGACGAGCTCCTCGACGACGACCAGATCCTGATCGCCGACGCGATCCGCGACGTCTGCAGCGGGTTCGACGACGACTACTGGGCGCAGCACGACCGGGACCACGAGTTCCCGTGGGACTTCTACGCGCGGTTGGCCGAGGGCGGCTGGTTGGGGCTCGCGATCCCCGAGGAGTACGGCGGCGGCGGCCGGGGCATCACCGACGCCGCGGTGATGCTCCACGAGATCGCCGCGAGTGGCGCGGCGATGAACGGCTGCTCCGCCGTGCACCTCACCGTGTTCGGGCTCAACCCGGTGGTGAAGTTCGGCAACGACCGCCTCAAGGAGACGTTCCTCCCCCGTGCCGCCGCGGGCGAGCTCCACGTCGCGTTCGGTGTCACCGAGCCCGACGCCGGCACCGACACCGGTCGCATCACCACCCGCGCCGTCCCCGACGGCAACGGGGGGTGGCGCATCCACGGACGCAAGATCTGGACCAGCAAGGCGCTCGAATCGGAGGTGGTGCTGCTCATCGCCCGCACCGGCGACGCCGACAGCGGCCTCAAGGGCCTCAGCCTCTTCCTCGCCGACCTCGACCTCGACTACGTCGACATCCGCGCCATCCCCAAGGTCGGGCGCAACGCGGTCGCCTCGTGCGAGGTCGCGTACGACGGCCTGCCGGTGGAGAGCTGGCGGCTGCTCGGCGAGGAGAACGAGGGATTCCGGTTGCTCCTGCACGGGTTGAACCCCGAGCGCGTGCTGCTGGCGTCGGAGGCGTGCGGGATCGGTGAGGTCGCGCTCGACCGCGCGGTCGCCTACGCCAAGGAACGGATCGTGTTCGACCGTCCCATCGGTGCCAACCAGGCGATCAGCCATCCCCTGGCGCACGCGCACGCGCAACTGCCGCGCCGCGTGGATGATGGCGCTGCACGCCGGGCGTCGCTACGACGCCGGCCTCGAATGCGGCGAGGCGGCCAACACCGCCAAGTACCTCGCCGCGGACGCATCGTTCTACGCCGCCGACCGCGCGGTGCAGACCCTCGGCGGCATGGGCTACGCGTCGGAGTACCACGTCGAGCGGTACTGGCGCGAGGCGCGCCTGCAGCGCATCGCGCCGGTGACCCAGGAGATGACGCTCAACTACCTCGCGCAGAACGTGATGGGGCTGCCGCGCAGTTACTGATCGCGCCGGGGGTCAGACCGACAGGATCGAGACGCCCGCGGTGCCGGGCGCGCCGTACAGCTGCGTGTAGCCGACCTTCGGGTTACCGGGAACCTGCCGGTCACCCGCCTGCCCGCGCAGCTGGCGGACGACCTCGTGGATCTGGCGCAACCCGGAGGCGCCGATGGGTTCGCCGTTGGCGATGAGGCCGCCGTCGGTGTTCACCGGCAGCGGGCCGTCGATCTCGAGCGCGCCGTCGGCGACGAGCGCCTCCTGCTCGCCGTCGGCGCAGAAGCCGTTCTCGGCGAGGTGGATCACCTCGGCGCCGGCGTCGGTGTCCTGCAGCTGGATGACGTCGACGTCCTCGGGCCCGATGCCCGCCATCTCGTAGGCCTGTCGCGACGCGTCGACGGTCGGACCCACCGTCTGCTCGATCGGGAGCCACGGGCTGTGCACCTCGAACGCGCCGAGCCGGCGCGTTCGCACCGTTGTCGCCGCGCAGGTAGACGGGCGTGTCGGTGTAGCGGTGTGCGTGCTCGGCCTTGCACAACACCACCGCGGCCGCACCTTCGTCGGGGGTGCAGAACATGTACTGCGTGAGCGGGTAGTTCAGCATCGTCGACCCGAGGATCTCCTCCTCGGACAGTGGCTTGCGCCGGAAGGCGTTCGGGTTCAGTGAGCCGTTGCGGTAGTTCTTCGCCGCGACCTTCGCCAACGTGGAGTGCGAGATGCCGTGGTCGGTCATGTACTTGTTGATCTTCATGCCGAAGAACTTCGTGGTGACGAACTGGCCGACCTCGCCGTACCACGACGGGCACGCGTACAGGCGCGGGTCGGCGCCGAACGCGCCCGGCGGGTGCTTGTCCATTCCCACCGCGATCCCGAGGTCGTGGTCGCCCAGGCGGATGGTGTTGGCCGCGAGCGTCAGCGCGCTCGCGGCCGTCGCGCACCCGTTGTACACGTCGGTGAACGGGATGCCGGTGAGGCCCAACAGCGCCACGACCGCGTCGGGATTGTCGATCTCGTAGCTGCCCGCGAACGCGAACTGGATGTCGCCCCAGCTCACCCCGGCGTCGGCGAGGGTGTTGCGGATGGCGACCGCCCCCATCTCGATGCCGGTCATCCCGGCGAAGCGCCCGAATGGGTGCAGCCCGACTCCGACAATGGCGACGTCCATGCTCATGCTTGCCCCTTCAGACGACGGGCTGGAACGCGAACGTGACGACCTCGTTGCCGTCGTCGTCGGTGCGGAACGGGACGATCACCAGCTCCATCTCCATCCCGTTGGCGAGCCGGTCGGGATCGGACTCCGTGAGGCGGGACTCCACCTTCACCTCACCGGGCAGCTCGACGTACCCGACCCCGAACGGCACGAAGTCGGCACCGGTGGGCCCCGCGTACGGCGGTGGGGGCGGGAACGACTGCGTGGTCCACGCCCAGAGCCGACCGCGTCGGGCGAGCAGCTGGTCTTCCATGGCGGTCGACGCGCACCGGGGGCACGAGTCCTGGGTCGGGAACGTGATGATCCCGCACTCCGTGCACCGGCTGCCGATCAATTGCGGCTCGTCGGCGGGCCAGGTGAAGACGCC
Organism: uncultured Actinomycetes bacterium; assembly: GCA_963725775.1. Lineage (GTDB taxonomy): Bacteria > Actinomycetota > Acidimicrobiia > IMCC26256 > DASPTH01 > DASUAS01. The sequence goes on along the minus strand of CAVRZT010000001.1, from coordinate 1,083,933 downwards.
TTCGGCCACCGGTACCTGCGCCATCAGTGCTCCGTTCCTCGGTCGTCAGGAACCTTACGCCCGTAGGCTCGTTCGCCATGCAGCTGCACCACGTCGTCCTCTTCGTCGACGACGCCGAGCGCAGCCTCCGGTTCCACCGCGACGGGGTGGGCTGCTCGGTGCTCGTCGACCGCGAGTTCGACGGCGACTGGCCGACGCTGCTCGGCGTGACGTCGACCCGGCTGCGCGCCGTCATCCTCGGGAGCCCCGACGATCCCCACGTCGGTCAGGTCGAGCTCCTCACCTTGGCCGAACCGGTGCCCGTCGGCCCGGCACCGTCGGCGCCCGCGACCGGCACGGTCATGCTGTCGTTCCTCGTCACCCTCGAGCCCGTGCTCGCGCGGCTCATCGCCCTCGGCGCCACCGACGTGCGCCGCACGACGCTCGCCAACGGGACCGCGGTGGCAACCGTGCGTGATCCGGACGGGATCATGGTCGAGTTGATGGATCGAGGAGCTCACGCGAGCTCGTAACTGATCGGCAGGTGCGTCTCCGGTGGGGTCGTGACTCCGTGGAGAAAGGTCTGCACGAAGGTGTCGGCGATCTGCTCGGCGCTGAGCGCACCGTCGGACCGGTACCAGCGGTGGGTCCAGTTCGCCATCCCGATCACGGCCTTGGTCAGCACGTGCGGAGGGCCGGCGAGCGAGAAGTCGCCGGCGGCCACGCCCTCCTCGATGATCGCGGTGATCGCCTGCTCGTACCGGCGACTGAGCTGGTTCATCTCGCGCGCCCACGGGTCGTCGGGATCGGCGGTGATCCGATTCACGTCTTCCTGCAGGAAGATGAACATGTACGGGTAGTCGGTGCGCGTGTAGGAGTCGAGTAGCTTCGCCACGATCTCGGCGAGCTTGTCGGTGGGTGCACCGTCACTGCGCGCGATCCGTTCGGCCTCGTCGACGTTGCGCGCCACGGCCACGCCGGTGGCGACCCGGAACAGGTCGTGCTTGCTCTCGAAGTAGTAGTAGAGCGACGCGCGGTCGACCCCGATCGCCTCGGCGATGTCCTTGAACGACGTCGCGCGGTAGCCCTTGGCGAGGAACGCATGACCGGCGGCGGCGATGATCTCCTCGCGTCGGGCCTGGTAGCCGGGCGCGGCTTCCTGCTGCGCGCTCGTGCGCCGTCGGCTCATGTTCGTCGTCGGTGCGGCCACGCGAACGCTCACGGCAACAGGTGGGCCAACGCGTCGACGTCGTCTCGCGTCAACGGGCGCAGCGGTTCGCCACGCTTCGGTCGCCAACTGACCCCATCGGCGCTCCACCCCTCTCGACGGAGCCGCGACTTGTCGAGCTTCATGCTCGCCAGCTTGGGCAGTTCGGCCTCGACCCGCACGAAGCTCGGCACCCACTTGGGTCCGAGATCCGGCTGCGCGGCCACGAATTCGTCGAACTCGGCGACGTCGAAGGCGTCGAGGTCGTCGACCTCGACCGCGACCATCACGCGGTCGCCGACCGGGTCGTCGGGCACGGCGTACACCGCGGCCGCGCGCACCGCCGGATGGCGCAGCGCGATCCGTTCGACCGGTGCGGCGGCGAAGTTCTCGCCGTCGACCCGCAGCCACTCGTTCGAGCGACCGGCGAAGAAGAACCACCCAGCGGCGTCGCGGTACGCGAGATCGCCGGACCAGTAGATGCCGCCCCGCACCTTCGACGCGCGGGCCTCCTCGTTGCGGTAGTAGCCCTCGAAGGTGTCGGTGGGCGACGTGTGCACGATCTCGCCGACCGCCACGTCGCCGTTGAGCAGTCGCCCCATCGCGTCGAACTCGGCACGTGGGCACTCGTGGCCGCTCTCGGGGTCGTACACCGCGATGGTGTCGTCGGCTTGGCCGAGGGCACCGCGCGGCATCGACGCGTCGCGCCGGATCACGATCATCCCTTCGGTCGAGCCGTAGCTGTCGCGCACCTGGCAGTCGAACCGCGCCGAGAAGTCGCGGATGTCGGACTCCGAGGCTTCGTTCCCGAACGCGAACTCGAGCGGCGACGAAGCATCGTCGGGCGAGGGCGGCACCGCGAGGATGTAGTTCAGGACCTTCCCGGTGTACGCCAGCATCGTCGACCCGGTGCGACGGATGTCGGGCATGACGCGTGACGCCGAGAACTTCGCTCGCGTCGCGATCGGGACGGACGCCTCGAGCGCGCTGGCCAGCCCGGTGAACAGGAAGCTGGTGTGGAAGATGGGCAGCGGCGCGTACACCGCCGACCCGGGGCCGAGACCGGCGACGCTGGCGACGTGCTTCCCGGTGCGGGCGAAGCGACCCTGGGTGCAACGCACCGCCTTGGGGAGCCCGGTCGTTCCCGAGGTGAAGACGAGGAGGTACAGGTCGTCGTCGAGCGCCGCCGTTCCCGGGTGGTCGGCGTCGACCGAAGCCAGCCGCGCCGTGTAGTCGTCGGTCCCGGTGACGAAGACGCGATCGTCGGTGACCCGGCTCGGTGCCGCGGCCAGGAGATCGGCGTACGCCTCGGAGGTCACGAGCACCTGGCAGTCGGTGTGGTCGATCAGCTGAGCCAGCTCGGCACCCCGGTACGTCGCGTTGATGCCGACCACCACCGAACGGGTGATCGCGGCGGCGCCGAGCCAGAAGAGGTACTCGGCGGTGTTGTCGAGCAGCACCCCGATGTGCGGCGGCGCCGCGGGATCGCGGACCCGCTCCCACCACGCCGCCCGGCGGCGTGACTCGCTGACGAGCTCACGCCGGGTGTAGGAGCGGTCCTCGAAGTGCGCGGCGATCGCGTCGCTCTCGGGATCGCGGAGGAACAGCTCGGCCGCGGTCACGGCGGCATTCTGCGGGCTCGGCGACCCGCCGTCAACACCAGTGTGGAATCGGCGCCGCGCCGGCGGGTCAGCGGGGGACGTCACCCGCGAGCGTGATGCGGTGCATCACCCGCGTGTACCCGTGGTAGTCGTTGATCGGGTTGTGCATGGTGCACCGGTTGTCCCAGAGCGCGAGCGAGCCGACCTCCCAGCGGAACCGGCAGGTGAGCTCGGGGCGGATCGAGTGCTGGAACAGGTACTCGAGCAATGGCCGGCTCTCGTCCTCGGTGAGGTCGGCGAACGACGCGGTGTGCGCCGGGTTCACGTAGAGCGACTTGCGGCCGGTCTCGGGGTGCGTGCGCACGACCAGGTGCTCGGCCAGGTACTGCTGCTCGTCGTCGACCCCCGCGTCGCGGATGCGGTCTTCGCGCGTCTTGGAGACGTCGGCCAGCGCGGAGCTGTTGACCGCCCGCATGCCGTCGAGCAACTGCCGCATCCCCGGCGAGAGCGTCTCGTACGCGCGGTACATGTTCGCGAACATCGTGTCGCCTCCATGCGGCGGCACTTCGCGGGCGAGCAGCATCGTGGCCATCGGCGGTCGCTCGAGGTACGCGGTGTCGCTGTGCCAGATCCCGCCGAAGTTCACCGTCTCGTACGGCAGCTTCGTGACCGCGATGATCTCGGGGTGGCTGTCGAGGCCCTTCACGAACGGATACTCCACCGGCTCGCCGATGCGGCGCGCGAACGCGAGGAACTCGTCGGGCGAGAGGAGCTGGTCGCGGAAGAAGACGACGAGGTGGTCCAACCACGCGCGTCGGATCTCGGCGACGACCTCGTCGTCGAGCTCGGTCGCCAGGTCGACGCCGGAGATCTCGGCGCCGAGCGCGCCCGCGATGGGCTCGACCTTGATGGTGGAGAGGTGCGTGACAGTCATCGTCGTTTCTTCCAGCCGCGTCGGCGGTGACGGCGGCGGGATATCGTACCAAACTCTCGTTACCGGCCCGGGGGGTCACATGGCACAGCCCAGCAGCTCCGATGCCGTCCTGGTGGCGGTCGACGGTCCCGTCCGCATCGTCACGCTGAACCGACCCGACACCCTGAACGCCGCCGACGCCGAACTGCACCGCGCGATCACGGAGGTGTGGAGCGAGCTTGCTGCCGACGCCGACGCCCGGGCGGTGGTGCTCACCGGTGCAGGCAAGGCCTTCAGCGCGGGCGGCGACTTCGGGTTGCTCCAGGCCATGGCCGACGACACCGAGATTCGGACGGTGACCATCGACGAGGGCAAGACCCTGGTCAAGTCGATGCTGGCGATGGAGATCCCGATCGTCGGTGCGGTCAACGGGCCCGCGGTCGGTCTCGGCTGCAGCTTGGCGTCGCTCTGCGATCTCGTCCTCATCGCCGAGGACGCCTACCTCTCCGACCCCCACGCGGTGCTCGGCCTCGTGGCCGCCGACGGCGGCGCGATCTCGTGGCCGTACCTCACCGGGCTGCTCAAGGCCAAGGAGCACCTGTTCCTCGGCACGCGCATCAGCGCGGCGAAGGCAGTGGAAGCGGGCCTCGCCACGCGCGTCTCGGCCGACCCGCTCACCGAAGCGGTCGAGCTGGCGCACAAGCTCGCCGCGCTCCCGCCGCAGTCGGTGCGCGAGACGAAGCGCCTCCTCAACGCCGGGCTGCGGAACGCGGTGGCGACGCTCATCGACGACGCCATGGACGCCGAGTGGCAGTCGTTCGACACGCCCGAGTTCCAGGCCAACCTGGCCCGGCTCACGCGCCCGAAGTCCTGACGCACCTACCGTTCGGAGATCGCAGGCTCAGACCGGCGGCACGCCGTGGAGGCGGTCGCTGAACGTGCGGTCCTTGCCGCCCGCGAGCGCGAGCCGGGCGATCAGGTCGGCGCGGAGGTCTTCGGGTTCGACGATCCCGTCGATCACGAGCTCCGACGCGAGGCGCAGCAGGTCGACGTCGGCGGCGAACTCGGCGCGCCGTTCGTCGACGAACTGCTCGCGCTCCTCGGGATCGTCGATGGCCGCGATCTTGTTGGCGTACACCGCGTTGATCGCCGCTTCGGGGCCCATGACCGCGATGCGCGCGGTTGGGAGCGCCACACACGCGTCGGGCCCGAACGCCGGCCCCGCGAACGCGTAGAGCCCGGCCCCATACGCCTTGCGGACGATCACCGAGACCTTGGGGACCGTCGCCTCCGACACCGCGGTGATCATCTTGGCGCCGTGGCGGATGATCCCCTGGCGTTCGACCTCGGTGCCCACCATGAACCCCGGAACGTCGGCCAGGAACACCAGCGGGATCCCGTAGGCGTCGCAGCACCAGATGAACCGGGCCGCCTTGTCGGACGAGTCGACGAAGAGCGCGCCGCCCTTGTGCACCGAGTTGCTGGCGACAACACCGACGGGTCGCCCGTCGAGCAGCGCGAAGCCCACGATCAGCTCCGGCGCGAAGAGCGGCTTCACCTCGAAGAAGCTGTCGGCGTCGATGACCCCGTCGATCAGCTCGTGCATGTCGAACGCGACGCTCTCGTCGGCGGGGACGACGTCGGTGGTCAGCGCGCGCGCTGAGGCCTCCGCCGCGTAGCTCGGCAGAGGCGTTCGCCAGCTCTGCGGCATGTACGCGAAGTACGCGCGCGCCTGCGCGATGGCGTCGGCGTCGTCGACGGCGAGGTTGTCACCGCTCCCGGAGACGGTCGCGTGCATCCGCGCGCCACCCATCTCCTCGAGCGTGGTGCGCTCCCCCACGACCATCTCGACCATCCGCGGCGAGCCCAGGTACATCGACGCGTTCCCCTCCACCATGAACACGACGTCGCAGAACGCAGGGATGTACGCGCCCCCGGCCGCCGAAGGGCCGAACAGGCAGCAGATCTGGGGCACCCGACCGGAGAGCCGGTTCTGGTTGTAGAAGATGCGCCCGGCCCCGCGCCGGCCCGGGAACAGCTCGACCTGATCAGTCAGCCGCGCCCCGGCGGAGTCGACCAACCAGAACACCGGGATCTCGTGCTCGAGCGCGTACTCGGTGAGCCGCACGATCTTCTCGACCGTGCGCGCACCCCACGAGCCCGCCTTCACCGTCGAGTCGTTGGCCATCACGCACACCGGCCGGCCGTCGATGGTGCCGACGCCGGTGACCACGCCGTCGGCGGGGAGATCGCCGGCCAGCGCGTTCGCCAGGAGCGCGTTCTCGACGAAGGATCCCTCGTCGAGGAGCAGCGCGAGGCGGTCGCGGACGAAGAGCTTCCCCTGCCGCTCGAGCTTGGCCCCCTCCTTCTCGAGGTTGCCCTGGCGGGCCCGCTCGGCGGCGGCGCGGATCTCGTCGCTCATGCGCCCCCTCGACCACGGACGTGATTTCTCTTGTACCGACTGGTACAAGAGGCTCCGCTTCGGTATGATCCCGCAGCGAAAATATTGTATCGAGATGCCCAGAGGCCTCCCGGCCCGGGCATCGTGGGGGGACCGTTGCGATTCTCACGAGTACTGCTGATCACCGTCGCCATCGTCGTCGGTCTGGTCGGCTCCACCTTCGCGGCCGCCGGTGCGCAGAGCGCCAAGCCGAAGGCCGACGACGTCGGGATCACCGGTACCGAGATCCGCGTCGCCGTCATCGCCGACGTCGACACGCCCATCCAGCCCGGCCTGTTCCAGGCCTCGGTCGACGCCATGAAGGCGTGGGCCAAGGTGGTCAACCAGGAGGGCGGCATCGCGGGGCGCAAGGTCGTGATCGACTTCATCGACTCGAAGTTGAACCCGAACGAGACCCGCAACGCAATCATCAAGGCGTGCGCCGACGACTTCGCCATGGTCGGTGGCGAGGCGCTGTTCCTCAGCAACGTCGATGACATGGTCGCGTGCAAGAACTCCGCGGGGGAGGCGATCGGCATCCCCGACATGCCGGGGAACGCGCTCGACAATGCGCAGGCCTGCTCGCCGGTCACCTACGTCCTCAACGGCCGGGGCTCGTACTGCGAGACCAAGAACGACCACCCGCAGACCTACACGACGCTACAGGGCGACTACCTCTACTACCTGAAGAAGAACAAGAACCTCCACGGCATCTGGACGATCCCGGCCGACCTGAAGGCGACGAAGAACGCGGTCACGCCGACCGCTCAGGCGGGTGTCGACCTCGGGATCAAGAAGGACGGGCAGGGTTTCTACGACATCTTCTCCCGCGACCCGCAGAGCGCGATGACTCCGATCGTACAGGCCATCAAGCAGAACAACTCGAACTTCGCGTACAACGGTGGGAACAAGATGGCCGACCTGCGCAAGGAGGCCACGCTCCAGGGGGTCACCTCGGTCAAGGTCTGGGCCTGCAACCAGGCCTGTTACAACAACCTGGTCATCGAGCAGGGTGGCGCCGACGTCGACGGCACGCAGATCGTGCTCACGATGCTCCCCTTCTACTCGGAGTACAAGCAGAACCCGACGCTGAAGAAGCTGGTCGCCGCGGTCGGCGGCATCGACAAGGTCGACTTCAACGCGGTGTCGTCGTGGCTCGGGGCGCTGCTCTTCCAGGACGCGGCGTCGAAGGCCGTCGCCAACGGCGGAACCCTCAGCCGCCAGTCGCTGTTCGACGCGCTGAAGCAGGAGAACGCGTTCGACGCCGAAGGGATCACCGGTCCCGTCGACTACGGCAACCGCGGGGCGCCAGGGTGCATCGTGATGACACAGATCAAGGACGGCAAGTTCGTGCGCACCTACCCCAAGAAGGCCGGAACCTTCGACTGCAACAAGAAGAACCTGGTCGATCTCGAGCTGGATCTGAGCTGATCACGCCCGACATCGGGTTGGTATTCTCGGTCTCCACCGTCCGCACGGCCCGGGGGGCACGCACCACGTGGAGACCGCGGAGTTCCGCACCGGGCTGGTCGAGTGGCTCGACGAGCACCTCGCCGATCTCGTCCCGTCCTACGTCGGCGAGGGAACGCTCGACGAACAGATGGCGCAACTCTCACGGGTGAAGCGCGCCCTGTACGAGGCGGGGTGGATACGGTACGGCTGGCCCGAGTCGGTGGGTGGGCTGGGCGGCCCGTCGATCCTGCGGGCCGTGCTCGGCGAGGAGGTCACCGCCCGGGGCCTCGTGGAGGCGGGCTTCTACTCGATGACCGAGGTCCTGGCCCCGACGCTCGCCGAGTTCGCGCCCCCTGAGCTCGCTCGCGAGGAGATCCCCAAGCTCCTGCGCGGCGACACCATGTGGTGCCAGGGCTTCTCCGAGCCCGGCACCGGGAGCGACCTCTCCTCGTTGTCGTGCCGGGCGACCCCGGTCGACGATCACTGGGTGGTCAACGGGCAGAAGCTGTGGACCAGCCTGGCGCAACACGCGTCGGCGTGTGTGCTCCTCACCCGCACCGGTCCGCCGGGATCCGCGCACCGTGGCATCACCGCCTTCTTCGTCGACATCGACACCCCGGGGATCACCGTGCGGCCGTTCGAGCTGCTGAACGGCGCCCCCGAGTTCGCCGAGGTGTTCTTCGACGATGTGGTCGTGCCCGCCGACCGGATCCTCGGCGCGGTGAACGGCGGGTGGGCCGTGGCGATGAACATCCTCCCGTTCGAGCGATCGACGTCGTTCTGGCACCGCACCGCCTTCCTCGCCCGCCGCATGCAACAGCTCGTGGAACGCGCGCCCGACGACGTCCACAGCGCGACGGTGCTCGGCGAGGCCTTCCAACAGCTGTACGCGATGCGCGCACGGTCGCGGCTCACGCAGTACCGACTCGCCGAGCAGGGCACCATCGGGCCGGAGACGTCGGTCGACAAGATCCTGGTCGCCACCGCCGAGCAGCAGGTGTTCGACGCGGTGCGCGAGCTCATGCCCGGCGTCGTGGAGCTCGACGACAGCCCCGACGGTGCACACTGGCGCTCCGAGTTCCTGTACTCGCGCGCGGCGACCATCTACGGCGGTTCGGCCGAGATCCAGCGCAACATCGTGGCCCGACGACTCCTCGACCTCGGAGCGGAGGCGTAGATCGATGGAAGGAGACGAGCTCGAGCTGCTCGACAAGAGCGTGCGGCACGCGCTGGCCTCGGCGGCCGACGCCGACGACGCGCTCGAGGCGATCGGCTGGTCCGACGTCCTCGCCTACGAACCGCGTGACGCGGTGTCGGTGGTGTTCGGCGCGCTCGGCGACCTCAACGCGGTTGCGTCGGCGCTCGACGACGTGATGCTCGATGGGCTCGGTGTCGACGGTGCGCCGGGCGGCGCGGTCGCGCTCCCGGCGTTCGGCCGCTGGGAACCTCCGGGCACCGTGCGCGACGGCCTCGTGCAGATCGACGGCCTCGCGCTCGCGCGCGTCACCCGCCGCGGCACCGTCGCGGTACCAGCCCGCGACGGCGACCGCATCGTCGTCGCGATGCTGCCCACCGACGCCGTCGAGCGCACGGCCGTCGACGGCATCGCCCCGGAGCTCGGCATGTCGCGCCTCCGCGCCGAGGCCGCGCAGCCGGCCACCATTGAGACCCTCGAACCCGCCGCCTGGGACGACGCGCTCATCGCCGGTCGCCGGGCACTCGCCACGGAGCTCCTCGCCGCCGGTCGCGTGATGCTGCGCCTGGCACGCGAGCACGCGCTGGAGCGGGTGCAGTTCGGGCGACCGATCGCCCAGTTCCAGGCCGTCCGCCACCGGCTGGCCGAGACCTACGTCGCGCTCGAAGCCGCCGACGCCGCGGTCGTGTCGGCGTGGGACGCGCCGGATCCACTCACCGCGATGCTCGCCAAGTCGCTCGCCGGTCGGAGTACCACGGTCGCAGCCCGGCACTGCCAGCAGGTGCTGGCCGGCATCGGGTTCACCGCGGAGCACGCCCTGCACCACTACACCAAGCGCGCGTTGGTGCTCGACGGCCTCCTCGGATCGTCGAGCCGGCTCCCGCGGGAGATCGGATCGACGCTCCTGGTGACCCGACAACTCCCCCGCCTGCTCGACCTGTAGCGGTGAGCGGCCAGCGGGAGGGGCGCACGCTGCCCGAGGTGTTGCGGAACCGGGTGGCGAGCGATCACGAACGCGTGGCGCTCGACTTCGAGGACCGCGAGTACACGTTCGACAACGTGCAGACCCACGCCGACGAGTGGAGCGCGTCGTTGGCGGCCGCCGGCGTCACGCGAGGTACGCGCGTCGCGTTGATGTCGAACAACCGGCCCGAGTTCGTGTTCGCCGCGTACGGCGTGCTGCAGCTGGGCGCGTCGATCGTGATGTTCAGCCCGGCGTGGAAGGCCGCCGAGGTGGAGCACGCCTGCGGGATCGTGGCGCCACAGGCCGCGATGGGCGACGCCGCCGGGTGCCGCGCGTTGACCGATGCGCTCCCGTCGGCGCCGGTGCTGGAGTTCGACGAGGCGCGGCCGACGGCCACGCTCGATCCCGCGCACATCATCGACGATCCCGACGCGGACGCGGTGCTCGTGTTCAGCTCGGGCACGACCGGCTTCCCCAAGGCGGTGCGCCACACGCACCGCACGATGGGACACGCGGTGGAACACTGGATCGCGTCGCTCGGGCTCACCGACCGCGACCGCTTTCAGGTCGCCACCCCGCCGGTGCACATCCTCGGGTTGCTCAACATCGTGACCGCGGTGGCCGCGGGTGCGCGGATCCGTCTCCACCCGCGCTTCGACCTCGACGCGTCGCTGCGCGCCATCGAGCAGGAACGCATGACGCTCGAGATGGCGGTGGCGCCGATCGCGCTGGGCATGGCCAATCACCCGCGGCTCGAAGACTTCGACCTGAGCTCGCTGCGCTACATCATGTGGGGGGCGACGCCCGTGGCCGAAGAGGTGGCGCGCACCGTCACCCGCCGTACCGGAGTGCGGTGGCTGCCCGCGTACGGCACGAGTGAGGTCCCGGTCATCGCGGCCAACCCCGTGCAGGACAGCCCCGACCGGTGGCGCCTCGACAGCGCCGGGCTGCCCGCGCCCGGCGTGCGCATCCGCATCGCCGACCCCGAGACCGGCGCCGTGCTCGACGCCGGCGCGACCGGAGAGATCGAGGTGTGGAGCGCGTCGGCCATGGCCGGCTACCTCCCCGATGCCGAGACCGCGGCGGCGTTCCACGACGGCTGGTACCGCACCGGCGACATCGGCTGGATGGAGCCGGAGGGCTGGCTGCACATCACCGACCGGCTCAAGGAGATGATCAAGGTGCGCGGCTTCCAGGTCGCGCCTGCGGAGATCGAGGCCGTCCTACACGCCGACCCACGCGTGCGCGACTGCGCGGTCTTCGGGGTCGACGACGCCGAGCTCGGAGAAGCGGTGGTCGCCGCGGTCGTCGTCGTACCCGACGCGGTCGTCACGGCCGAAGAGCTCCAAGCCGCGGTCGCCGAGCAGCTCGCGGGGTACAAGCGGATCCGTCACGTCGTCATGGTCGACGAGATCCCCCGCCTCCCGTCGGGCAAGGCGCTGCGTCGCACGCTCAAGGAAGACTGGCTCGCCGACCTTTCTGACACGTGAAGGCGCGATGCAACCCGGCGGATCGGACGGAGGCAGGCTCAACACGCTCGAGACTCGCCATGCTCGCTAGCTCAGGACGCTACCGTCTTCTGCTAGCATGTCCATGTGGCCTCGACTCGAACGACCTTCACGCTCGACGACGCCCTCGCGGAACGCGCCCGGCGGCTCGGCATCAACGTCTCCGCCGCCGCTCGCGACGGAGTGGCAGCTGCAGTTCGTGCGGCGCTGGCTCGCGCGAGATCGCGCCGCCTACGAGCGACACCCGGAACGACCCGATCCATTCTGGGATGAAGCCGAGGCTTGGAGCGAGGATTGACACGCGGCGAGATCTGGCTCGCGCAGGTCGGCCACAAGCGACGCCCGGTACTGATCCTCACCCGACCAGAGGTGATCGACGTTCGCGACCTGGTCACCGTCGCCGAGATCACCTCATCGATTCGCGGCATCTCAGCCGAGGTCGCCTTCGATCACGACACCGCCGGGCTCGACCGGCCTTCGGTGATCAACTGCGACGGCCTTCACACAGTTGCTCGGTCGTCGCTTGCCGCCCTGGTCGGCGCCGTGGATGACGAAACGATGAGCGGAGTGTGCTCGGCCGTCGGCTACGCCCTCGGTTGCTGACCACCATCCGGCGATGGGGCGCCTCGGCGCGTCGTTCGGGCGCATCGCGAATCATCGGCAATGATGGCGACGCCGTGAAGACCCGGCTCGAGAGATGGGCACGTCGTTCCTCGGGGATGGGAGCGCCGCACGGTGGACGAAGCTGAGTTGCCGGCGCTGTTGCGCCAGAAGATGATCCGCGTTCCCGCGGGCGCGTGGCGCGGGCGCGACTCTGCTGTCCCCGACCGGGCACGTGTTGGGGTACGCGGAACGAGGCCTGCTGTACGTGCCGAACGGCGGGCCGATCGCCACCCTCAATCGGCAGCGCCGAGGGGACGACGGTTATCGCGTCTGGGTGATCGAGGACGCCGATGGTCACGAAGTTGGGTCGCTCGTACCGGCGAACCGCATCAACTGGCGGGGCAATCGCAAGCCGGTCAAGGCGACAGCTCCGCTCTCGTGGACTGGTTCAGTACGCCTGACCGGGTCGGCCCGTGAAGTCGCCCACATCCGCACGGGAACCGTGTTCCATCCGGAAGGTGGACGAGTCGCCGACGTGTTGTTCGGCGACAAGCCTTGGTTCGGGACCCAGTCGATGTGGGGCGCATGGACGCTCAAGTTCTACGACTGCACGGATCTGCGTCTCCGTGTGGCGTGCTTCGGCTGGCTGGCGCTGGCGTGGTCCTTGCAGCGCACGCTCGATACGAGCGACGAGTCCTGTTCAACCCCGCGAACCGCAACCGAGCCGTGTCGCTCACTTTCGACGAGTTCCGGTACGGCTTCGCGAACGCCGTCACCGAAGAGGAGGCGCACGAGATCTACGAGAAGTATCACGTTCCCGCTTCGTGAAGTAGTCGGCCGACTGCGCCCGCCCGCTCGGGTGCGTCCGAAGTGGTTGGCCCCCTGGGCCAGTGTGGAGCGGTCGAAGGCGTCAATCTGTTACACGTGTCCGCTTGGCGGCTACGGACCACCTTCGCGGCCGTACCTCGACGTAGTCCGGTCCGTCTCGCACCCACAGGACCATCGGGCACGCCTGGCCTTGGTCGTTCGTGAAGGTGCTCGCCTCCGAGTACACCTTGTGATGCGTAGCGAGCGGAGGGTCGAATCGATAGGCGTACGACAGCGATGGCGCTTCTCTCGATCGCGACCTTCTCGCCTTGGCCGTACTGCCGATTGCAGTGCGACAGACGGTCAGGGAGGTTCGCTCCCGGCCACTCGTGGTACGTCCGGCGATGCCAAACCGCCATCCCTCCGAATCCAACGTTCTCTCGTCACAGTGCTCCCACGCATCCGAGTTGCAGAGCTGCACCACGCGGAACGCAACTTGCCCGGTCCGGCGAAGCAGTGCTGCAGCGGTGCTGCTCAACGCGCGTGATCATTCGGCGACAGCATGCGCCGGTACCTCGAGATACGGTCACGAGCATGACGAATGGCACTACGCCTGAGTACCGCGTCGCCATCCCGGCCAGGGAGGACGTGGATCCCGACACCGCGAGCCTGCTCGAGCTCGTGGATCGGCCACCGCGCGGACCGATCCCCACCGTCGCCGTCCTTGCCCATGCGCCGGCGTTGTTCGGGCCCTTCCTCGGCTGGGCGTCGGCGATCGCGCTCGAAGGCCCGCTTCCCATACGTGACCACGAACTGGTCGCATTGCGCGCCATTCACCACTGCCATTCCGAATTCGAACGGGTCGAGCACTCGGAGTTCGCACGCAATGTCGGCATCACCGACGTCGAGCTCGCGCGCCTCGACCTCGACGACGGGGCGGACGCACCCGAATGGGCCGAGCACGAAGCGGCGCTGCTACGCGCCACCGACGAGCTCGCGACGAACTGCTCGATCCGCGACGCCACGTGGGCCGTGCTCGCTCGTCACTACACGCCGGGCCAGCTGGTGGAGATCCCCTTCGTCGCCGGGCAGTACACCATGCTCTCGATGGTCGCCAACGCGCTCGCGATCAGCGCCTGGCCATCGCCCTGACCCGCATCGCTGGTCACCACCGCGGCCGCTCAGTCCTGGTACCCAAGCTGTTGCGTCATCGTCATGAAGTCAGCGAGGCCCCATCGCTCGATTGCCTGGCCGTCCCGAAAGCGCAACATGCCGAACACCGGCACGTCGATGGCCTGGCCCGTCGGTGGCGTGCCCATGAGTTCGCCGGTGTTGGTTCCCGTCGTGCGACCGTACGAGACCGCGAGGTCTCCGTCACCGATGACGAGATCGAGGGGGTTCCGGAAGTCCGGATACGCCTCGCGCATGGTCTCGACCGACGCGCGATACCGATCCCGTCCCTCGCTTTCCACACCCGGCAGTTCGAGGTGATCGATCAGGTCGACGGCGATCAACTCGTCGACCAATTCGATCCGTCCCTCGTCCCAGATCTCCGTCGTGATTCGCCGCATCAGCAGCTTCGAGTTCTCGCTCGAATCCACCACAACTCCTCTCTCCGCGTCGCCTCCCGCGCCCGGATCGTCTCACACCTGCCCGCGGTGCACTCCGGAGAATTCGTTCGCTCCCGTCCGGCACACCGAATAGCGTTTCCGCTCCCGCCAGGAGGTGTCGTCGTGGGACACGAAGAGCAAGCACCGTTCGAGCCCATGAGCAAGCGTCGCAGGGGGTACCCGTAGCGAGTCGCGGGTCAAGCGCGGCGACCGCGCGGTCGGTCACGGCAAGGAGCTGATCGAGCGCCTCGGTCGGAACGATCCATGCCCATACGGGTCTGGGCGACGCTTCAAGCGGTGTTGTATGCGCGGAGGCAACTTTCGACGGGTCGCAACGCGACGACTACCGCCGCGACTGAGTTCTCACCGCGCCACCGCTCAGGACGTCGGCAGGCCGAGGATCCGCGTCGCGATGATGTTCTTCTGGATCTGTGAGGTCCCGCCCATCACGCTCTGCGCGCGGCTGTAGAGGTACACCTTCAGCCAGGTGTCGTCGGCGTCGAGCACCGGCGTCGGCTCGCCGACGGCCAACGCGGCGTGCCCGACGGCCTGTTCGACCGCGGTCATCAGCAGCTTGTCGATGGAGCCGTCGGGCCCGTGCTTCACTCCGTCGAGGCGTTCGGAGAGCCGCCGGCCCACGTGCAAGCGCAACATCTCCGACTCGACGTACGCACGACCGAGCGCGGCGATCTGGTCGGGTCGGTACCGATCGGGCTGCGCGCGCACGGTCGCCTCGAGCTGGTTCACCAACTTGCTGTAGCGCGCCACGTAGCCGAGCTCCGTCGGCTCGCGCTCGTGGCTCACCACCGTCATCGCCAGCGCCCAGCCCTCCCCCGGCTCGCCGATCATGTTCGCCGCCGGTACCCGCACGCCGTCGAACAGCACCTGGCCGAACTCGCTCGTGACCCCGTTGATCATCTTGAGCGGCCGCTGCTCGATTCCCGGCTGGTGCATCGGCACCGCGAACGCCGAGATGCCCTTGTGCTTCGGTGCGCCGGGATCGGTGCGCGCCAGCAGCATGCACCAGTCGGCGACGTCGGAGTAGCTGGTCCAGATCTTGTGCCCGTCGACGACGTACTCGTCGCCGTCGAGCACCGCGCGCGTGCGCAACGACGCGAGGTCGGAGCCCGCATCGGGCTCGCTGAACCCCTGGCACCAGCGGTCGCGCCCACTGATGAGCGCGGGGAGGAACCGGTCGCAGATCTCGTCGCTGCCGTGTCGGGTGATGCCCTGGATCAGGTAGCCGAGGCTCGGCTTGGGCGGCGCGCCGGCCGCGGCGAGCTCCTCGTCGACGATGACCTCGTAGACGGGCGGCAGCTCGTGACCGCCGATGCGCTTCGGCCACGTGAGCGCGAAGAACCCCGCGTCGAACAGCGCGCAGTGCCATTCGGCCTGCCGGGCCCAGTACTCGTCGTCGGTCGACGACGCGGGGAGGCCGGGGTTGTTGTCCGTCAGCCAGGCGCGGATGCGCGCGCGGAAGGCGGCTTCCTCGGGCGAGTCACCGAAGTCCACGTTCGTCTCCCACTCGATGGCGGGCCAGCGCCCGCAGGTGGTGTCCCTCGTCGCCGAGCAGCGAGCTCGAGAGCAGCGCCCGGCGCAGGTACACGTGCACGAAGCACTCCCACGTGTTCCCGATACCGCCGTGCACCTGGATGGCGGTCTCGCACACGATGCGCGCCGCCCGGGCGCAGTACGCCTTGGCCACCGATCCGGCGTCGCTCGCCTCGGCCGGTGGCAGCGCGTCGACCGCCCACGCCGCGTACTGCGACACGCTGATCGATCCTTCGAGCAGCACCCGCGCCTCGGCCAACAGGTGCTGCACCGCCTGGAACGATCCGATGGCCACGCCGTACTGCTGTCGCTCCTTCGCGTACTCGCACGTGGTGTCGATCGCGCCTTCCATCGTGCCCACGAGATCGGCGACGGTGATCGCGACGCCGAGCGCCCGGCACCGCTCGAGCGCGTCGTCATCGAGCATCGCGCCGTCGAGTGCGGTCGTCGACGACGCCGCGAGCGTCACCGGCGCGAGGGCGCGGGTCAGGTCGGTCGCCGGAGCCGGCGTCGCCGATGGCCGACCTCGGCCAGGTGTGCGCCACCACCCTCGCCGAGCAGCACCAGGCCGCGTTCCGCACCCGCGCAGTCGACCGCGACGCCCGTCGGCCGTACCCGTCGGCGGCACGACGGCGACGTCGAGCAACGCGCCGTCGAGCACGACGCTGGCACGCGCGTCCTCGAGCTCGAGTCCGGCCTGACGCGCCAGGTCGGCGGCGACCACCGGCCCGAAGAAGGGCGTGTCGGCAGCGGCACGACCGAGCTCGCCGCGCCACGAGCGCCACCTCGACGCCGGACGCCAGCGGGCCGTCGTCGTCACCCGGCCCGCGGAGCTCGAACCACCCCGACGCAGTCCGCGGCGTCGGCGAGCCGCGCCGCGCCGCACCGCGTCGTCGAGGTCGTCGACCGTGCGCGGTCCGAGGTCGTCGACCAGCGACGGCGGCGCTGCGTCGCAGCTCGAGCTGCTCCGGCGAGTAGCGGGTGTCCACGAGCTATCCCTTCCGCTTCGGAGATGGAGTGGAGCCGTGCGCGGAGCGTGGGACGGCGGAACGGGATCGACCCGGGAACGAGGCGGCACGGGCGCGCAGCGTTTCCTTCTCGACCTTGCCGGCGGCGTTCACCGGCAGCTCGTCGACGATCTCGACTGCGCGGGGCACCTTGTAGTTGGCCATCGTGCCGCGTGCCCACTCGATGAGCTCGTCCGGATCGACCTCGGCGCCGGGTGCGGGCACGACGAAGGCCATGCCGACCTCACCGAGGCGCTCGTCGGGCATCCCGACCACCGCGACCCGGCCGACCGCGGGGTGGCCGAGCAGCAGGTTCTCGATCTCGGCCGGGTAGGCGTTGAAGCCGCCGACGATGAACATGTCCTTCTTGCGCCCGACGATGCGCAGGCAGCCGCGCTCGTCGAGCGTGCCGAGGTCGCCGGTGTGCAGCCAACCCTCGGTGTCGATGGCGCGTGCGGTCTCGGCCGGGTCGTCGAGGTAGCCGCGCATCACGCTGTAGCCGCGCACGAGCACCTCGCCCGGCTCGCCGACCGGCAGTGCGTTCCCGTCGTCGTCGGCGATGCGGATCTCGAGCCCGGGACGGGCGCGACCGACCGTGGTCGCGATGGTCTCGAAGTCGTCGTCGGGTCCGGTGCCCGTGACCGTGCCGCCTTCGGTCAGCCCGTAGCCGGTGATGATGGTGGAGAACGGCAGCTCCTCGTGCAAGCGGCGGATCAGGTCGACCGGGATGTCGGCCGCGCCGGTGACCGCGACCCGCAACGACGACAGGTCGAACCCGTCGCGGTCGGGATGGTCGAGGATCGACTGGTAGAGCGTGGGCGGACCGGGCAGCACGGTCACCGACTCCGCGGCGACCGTGCGCAGCAGGTCGTCGACGTCGAGGACCGGCCTTCGGGATGATCGTCGCGCCCTGCATGAGCGACGCCAGGCACCCGGCCTTGTACCCGAACATGTGGAAGAACGGGTTGACGATCAGGTACTTGTCGCCGGTCTGCAGTCCGGCCATGTCGCACCAGTCGGAGAACTGCCGGAGCGTCTGCGCGTGCGTCATGAGCACGCCCTTCGGCGCACCGGTCGTGCCCGACGTGAACAGCACGTCGCACACGTCGTCGGCCGCCGACCGCGGCCCAGCGTGCATCGACGGTCGTCGGCGTCGACCGCGTCACCCAACGCGACAGAACGCGTCGAGCGAGTGGTCGGCCGCCGACGGCGTCGTCGAACCCGACGACGAGCGCGAGGTTCGGGAGGTCGGGGCGCAGGTCGGCGACGGTGCGCGGCGTAGTCCATGCCGAGGAACTCCCCGACCGTGAACACGACGCGCGCGCCACTGCGCTCGAGGATGTACCGCACCTCTTCGCCCTTGAAGCGGGTGTTCACCGGCACGACCGCGGCACCGGCGCCGAGCGTGCCCAGCGCGGCGACCAGCCACTCGTAGCGGTTCGGCGACCAGATCGCGGCGCGCTCCCCGGGCTCGATCCCCGACGCCACCAGCGCGGCGGTGACGCGCCGGGCGTCGGCGATCGAGCTCCGCGAAGCTCACCCGGCGATCGCCGTCGACCACCGCGTCGGCGTCACCGAAGCGCGCGCCGGCGTCGGCCGCCATCGCGGGAAGCGACGCGCCAGAGCTGGTCGCCCCTCACGGGTCACGCTCACGTGAACTCGGGCGCGAGCGACGCCAGGAACTCGCGCGTGCGGCGGGACGAGGCGACGATCTCGTCGCGCCCGTTGCCCAGCGGCAGGACGCGGACCGAGAAGTCGGTGGTGCCGGCGTCGGCGTACGAGCGCAGCCGGCGCTCGATGTCGGCTTCGGTGCCCAGCGCCGCCATGTCGCCGACGTCGGCGGCGTCGCCCTGCTCGAGCAGCCGCTGGTAGTTCGGGCGAGTACTCCGCGTGACCGAGGATGCGGTTCGCCCGCTCGATCGCGCCGCGTCCACCTGGTCGGCCGCACACAGGCCCACCGGCACGCCGGCGACGACGCGCGGCGCGGGTCGGCCCGCGCGCCTCGGCCGCCTTCGTGATCCGCGGCACGACGTGCTCGGCGATCGCGCGCTCGTCGGCCATCCACAGCACCGTGCCGTCGGCCCGCTCGCCGGCGATCCGCAGCATCACCGGACCGAGTGCCGCGAGCAGCACGGGGACCGCGAGGTCGGTGATGTCGAGCGGGTTGTGGATGCGGAAGCGGTCGTTCTCGACGTCGACCGGGCTCGGACCCGACGAACATCGCGTCGAACACGTCGAGGTAGTCCTCGACCACCTTCGCCGGCTGCTCGTAGGGCAACCCCAGCATGTTGTCGACGATCCAGTGGTGCGACGGCCCGACGCCGAGGCTGAACCGACCGCCGCACACCGCCTGCACCGACAGCGCCTGTTGGCCGAGCGCGATCGGATGGCGCGACTGCAGCGGGACGACCGCGGTGCCGAGCTCGATGCGGCTCGTCTCGCGCCCCATGAGCGCGACCGCGGTCATCGCGTCGAAGTCCTGCGGGAGCTGCGGGATCCACGCGGTCGCGAAGCCCGCGTCGTCGGCCGCCTTGGCGTCGTCGACCAGTCGGTCGACCTTGCGCCGCGTAGTCGCGGGTCTCGGGCCCGACCATGATGCCGATGCGCATGCTCGACGCCTACGTCGATCTCTTGACCGGCGACGAAGCGCGCCGGGTCGTGCGCCTTGCCGTGGTCGAACGAGCCGTTGCGGCGCATGAACGTGGTCGAGCGCGAGCGGATGCGCCAGCCGTCGGCGGTGCGCACGTACTCGTCGTCGTACCAGGCGAGGCGCATGTCGTGGGTGGTCTGGTCGACGAAGACGTAGTGCTGCACCCCGGTCGCGGTGTCGCCGTCGAACTCGACCAGCGGCGCGTTGCCGATGTACTGGCCGGGCGGCGCGCTCTTCAGGAGCATCGGGAAGGCGTCGAGTCCGTACGGGGTGCCGAACGCGTTGTACACGCCGTCGGGCGTGAACACGTCGAGCCAGTGGTCGTTGTCC
The DNA here is from genome assembly GCA_963725775.1 of uncultured Actinomycetes bacterium. GTDB lineage: Bacteria > Actinomycetota > Acidimicrobiia > IMCC26256 > DASPTH01 > DASUAS01. Next base: position 1,064,116 of record CAVRZT010000001.1, on the reverse strand, counting down.
TTCCGCGCCGACAACATCATGTAGCGCGCCGCCAGCTGCTGGATCTCGAGCAGGTCGGCCATCTCTTGCTGGTCCATGTCGTTCGCTCCTCGATCGAGAGGTCAGGTGACCCGGCCGCCGTTGACGCCGATGATCTGTCCGGTGACGTAGCCGGCTTCGTCGGACACGAGGTACGCGCACGCCGCCGCGATGTCCTCGGGGACGCCGATGCGACGCACCGGGAGGTGGCGGGCGACGTCGTCGAGCGTGCCGCCCCCGAATCGGCCTTCGTCGGCGGAGCGGCGGCTCATCGGGGTGTCGATGGATCCGGGCGGGATGGTGTTGACGGTGATGCCGTGCGGTCCGAGCTCGAGCGCCAACGACTTCGTCAGGGCGATCATGCCGCCCTTGGACGACGAGTAGTGCGCCATCCGCACCGCGCCGGTCTGCGCGCTCGACGACGAGATGTTGACGATGCGGCCCCACTTCGGCCTCGAGCATGTCGGGCAACGCCGACTGCGTGCAGTGGAACGTGCCGGTGAGGTTCACCGCGATGATGCGCTCCCACAGCTCGGTGCTGATGTCCATGAACGGGTCGAAGCCGTCCTTGCCCGCGTTGTTGACCAGCACGAGCACCGGGCCGAGGGTGGCGACGCGTCTGCTCGATCGCGGCGTCGACCTGCGCGCGGTCCGACACGTCGACCTCGCACGCGATGGCCTCACCGCCCTCGTCGCGGATGCCCTGCGCGGCCCGTCTGGCCTGCTCGACGTCGAGGTCGAACACCGACACCTTGGCGCCGTCGCGGGCCAGCCGTTCGCTGATCGCGAGCCCGATGCCCGACGCGCCACCGGTCACGATCGCGGTGGAACCTGCAAACGTCATCTGTGCTCCTTGGTCCCGGATCCGATCGGTCAGCCGACCGCGCCCGTGAGCTTACGGACCTCGGCGACCAGCGTCTCGATCGGAGTGCCGGTCGGGAACACCGCGGCGACGCCGAGGTCGAGCAGCGGTTGCACGTCGGCCTGCGGCACCGTCCCGCCGACCACGACCTTGATGTCGCCGACGCCCGACGCCCGCAACGCCTCGACCGTCTTGCGGGTGAGCCCGATGTGCGCACCGGAGAGGATCGAGAGACCGACCAGGTCGACGTCTTCCTGCAGGGCGATCGACGCGATCGCCTCCGGCTTCTGCCGGATGCCGGTGTAGATGACCTCGAAGCCGGAGTCGCGCAACGCCCGCGCCACGAGCTTGGCGCCGCGGTCGTGACCGTCGAGGCCCGGCTTCGCGACCAGGACCCGCACCGGAGCGGTCATCACGCCTGGTCGATTCCGCTACGGCATCCCGGCCTCCGGCCACGCCTCCGCTGCATCTCCATCAGAACACCGTCGGCTGCTGGTACTCGCCCCACACGTCCTTGAGCTCCTTCGTGATCTCGCCGACCGTGCAGTACTCCTCGACGCACTCGACCAGGTGGGGCATGAGGTTGGCGTCGCCCAGTGCGGCGGCGCGCAGCTCGGCCAGTGCGGCGAGCGCGGCCCGGCGTGTTGCGGGTGCGCCGGACCTCGGCCAGGCGGTCGAGCTGCACCTTGCGCGCCGGCTTCGTCCATCTCGGGCGGCGCCAGCTCCGGCGCCGGCTGGTCGCTCTCGTAGCGGTTCACGCCGACGATCACGCGCTCACCGCTGTCGATCTTGCGCTGCACCGCGGCCGACTCGTCGGCGATCAACCGTTGCACGTACCCGTCCTCGATGCACTGGACCATGCCGCCGCGCGCTTCGAGCTCGGCCATGATCCCGACGATCTTCTCCTCCATCGCGTCGGTGAGCGACTCGACGAAGTACGACCCGCCGAGCGGATCGACGGTGCGGGTGACGCCCGTCTCGTGGGCGAGGATCTGCTGCGTCCGCAGCGCGAGCGTCGTGCTCTCCTCGGTGGGCAAGCGCGAACGGCTCGTCCCACGCGGCAGTGAACATCGACTGCACGCCGCCGAGCACTGCGGCCATGGCCTGGTAGGCGACCCGCACGATGTTGTTGTGCGGCTGCTGCGCCTGCAGCGTCCAGCCGCCGCACACCACGCCGGTGCGGAACATCGACGAGCTCGCCTCCTGCGCGCCGTAGCGATCGCGGACGATGTGCGCCCAGCGACGGCGGCCGGCCCGGTACTTCGCGACCTCCTCGAAGAAGTCGTTGTGGGTGTAGAAGAAGAAGGACACCTGCGGCGCGAACTGGTCGATCGTCATCCGGCCGCGACCGACGATCTCGTCGCAGTAGGTGACCGCGTCCTGCAGCGTGAACGCCATCTCCTGCGCGGCGTTCGCACCCGCGTCGCGGAAGTGCGCACCCGCGACCGAGACCGCGTTGTACCGGGGCACCTCGTCGGCGCAGAACTCGATCGAGTCGGCGATCAACCGGATCGACGGTGTCGGCGGCCAGATCCACGTGCCGCGCGCCACGTACTCCTTGAGGATGTCGTTCTGCACCGTGCCGCGCAGCTTCGAACGCGCCACGCCCTGCTTGCCGCCGACCGCGACGTAGAAGGCGAGCATGATCGCCGCGGTGCCGTTGACCGTCCACGACGTCGAGATCTGGTCGAGTGGGATGTCGCGGAAGAGGATCTCGGCGTCGGCGAGAGAGTCGAGCGCGACCCCGACCCGGCCGACCTCTTCCTCGACCTCGGGGTCGTCGGAGTCGTACCCGATCTGGGTCGGGAGATCGGCCGCCACCGAGAGCCCGGTGCCGCCCTCCTTCAGCAGGAGCTTGTAGCGCTCGTTCGACCATTCGGGCGTGCCGAAGCCGGAGTACTGGCGGAACGTCCAGAGCTTGTCGCGGTAGCCACCGGGATGGTTGCCGCGCGTGAACGGGAATTCGCCGGGGTTGCCGATGCCGCGCGAGGTCGCCGTCGACATCGTCGGGGCCGTAGCTGCGCTCGACGACGAGACCGGCTTCGGTCGTGAGCTCCCCCTCCGCTCCCATCGAAATATCGTATATTGGAGCGCCGCATGCTGTCATCTTCGGGCTGCGAGAGCAGGCGACCCCCGGAGCCGCATTCGGCAGATCTGATAATCTTTCCCGAATGGTCAGTGGCGGCGACGTGCGTCTCGACCACGACGGCGCAGTCACGGTGCTCACCATCGACCGGCCCGAGGCCCGCAATTCCATCGCCCGGGCGACCATGCGCGAGCTCGCCGACGCCCTCGACGAGGTCGACCGGCTCACCGGCGCGCGTGCTGGTGGTCACCGGTGCCGGGAGCCGGGTCTTCGTCGCCGGCGGTGACCTCAAGGAGCTCGCGGCGATCCGCACCCTCGATGACGCCGCGGCGATGGCCGTGACCATGCGGACGGTCCTCGACCGGATGGCCACGCTGCCGATACCCGTGGTCGCGGCGGTGAACGGCGACGCCTACGGCGGCGGCGCCGAAGTGGCCGTCGCCTGCGACATCCGCGTCGCGGCCGACGACGTCCGCTGCGGGTTCAACCAGGTGACGCTGGGCATCATGCCGGCGTGGGGTGGCATCGAGCGCCTCACCGCGTTGGTGGGCCGTGGACGCGCGCTCGCGCTCATGACCACCGGTCGGATCCTCGGCGCCCCCGAGGCGCTCGAGCAGGGTCTCTTCGACGACGTCGTCCCACGCGAGCAGTTCGAGCGCCACTGGCGCGAGCTCGCCGAGCAGATCGCGCGAGCCCCGCGGGACGCTCTGGTGGGCATCAAGGCCGCGCAGCGTGCCGCGTTCCCGACCGCTCGCCCCGACCTCGCCGACGGCGCCATCGCCTCGTTCGCGCGCACGTGGGTCGCCGACGAGCACTGGCAGATGGTCGACGAGGCGGCGCAGCGTCGACGCGCCGCGCGCGACGAGGGCTGACTCCGGTCAGACGACGATCCCCGCGGCGCGCAGCTCCTCGACGCGTGCCTCCGGGTACCCGATGCCGGTGAGCGCTTCGGTCGTGTGCTCGCCGAGGAGCGGTGCGGGGCGCAGGGTTTCGCGCCCGCGTGTGGGCAGTGGCCCACGAAGGTGTTCGTAGCGCCCGTACGCCGGGTGCTCGTTCTGCACCAGGAGGCCCCGCGCCCGGGTCTGGGGCTCCTCGAGCGCGTCGGCGACGTCGTTGACCGTGCCGCACGCGACGCCCGCGGCGCCCAGCCGTTGCTCCCACTCGCGGCCGGTACCGGTGAGGAACACCCGCTGGACGTGGGCGAGGACCTCCTCCCGGTGCTCCAACCGGCCCTCGCGGGTGGCGAACCGCTCGTCGGCCAACGGCGGGTCGCCCAACACGTCGACGAACCGCTGCCACATGCCGTCGTTGCCGATGAAGAGCGCGAGGTGACCGTCGGCGGTTCGGAAGTTCTGCGCGGGCACGAGCGTCGGGTGCGCAGAGTTCGCGGTGCGCGCGAACGCGGCGCCGCGGTTCCGTTGCCACGACGCGAGGTACGTGAGCATGGAGATCTGCACGTCGAAGAGCGCGAGGTCGACGTGCGAACCGACGCCGGTGCGCGCCCGCTCGACCAGCGCCGCGCACACGCCGAGCGCGGCGGTGATGCCCCCGCTGTGGTCGACGTACGAGATGCCCGCCTTGGTCGGCGGTCCGTCGGGCTCACCGGCGAGGCTCATGACCCCGGCGAGGGCCTGGATGGTGTAGTCGTAGCCGGCCCGGGTCGCGTCGGGACCGGTCTCGCCGTAGCCGGTCAACGAGCACGTGACCACGGCCGGGTTCACCACGTGCAGCGCGTCGTGATCCAGGCCGAACTTCGCCAGCACGCCGGGCCGGTAGTTGTCGATGACCACGTCGGCGTCGCGCACGAGATCCTCGACGACCGCGCGGCCCTCGGGCGTCGCCAGGCGCACGCCGATCGACCGCTTCCCGCTGTTCAGCGCGAGGAAGTACAGCGACTGGTCGCCCTGGAAGTGCGGCCCCATCGAGCGGGCGTCGTCGGGATGGGAAGGGTCCTCGACCTTCAGCACGTCGGCGCCGAGGTCGGCCAGGACCAGGCCCGCGTACGGGCCGGCGAGGAAGTGACAGAGCTCCAGGACCCGGATGCCGTCGAGCGGCGCCACGTGACTACGCCGCGCCGGACTCGCTCGCTTCCGTCCGCTCGCCGGGCAATCGGTCCCAGTACCCCATCTCCTGGAGGATCTCGACCGCGAGGTCGCCGCTCTCGGCCAGGTGGTGCTCCATGCATGCGCTGCGCCTCGTGCGCGTCGTGCGCCTCGAGCGCGCTCAGGATTCGGGCGTGGTGGCTCGCCGAGATCTCGGCCCAGTCGGGCACGAACTCGAAGTAGCGCACCGGCAGGCTGCGCGACAGCAGCGCCGAGCACCGAGACCAGGCGACGCGAACCGCCGGCCTGGTTGATCATCTTGTGGAACTCGTGGTTCCAGTTCGCCTTGTCGTCGGGATCGGTCGCCGCGACGAACGCCTCGTGGACGGCGCGCAGCTGCACGAGCTGCTCGTCGGTCAGCGACGTCGCGGCGCGGCTGGCCGCGAGCCCGGCGATGAGTCCGAAGATCCGGTAGTGGTCGATGATGTCGGCCCGTTCCAAGCGGGCGACGAACGCGCCGCGTCGGGGCACCGCGTCGATCAGGCTCTCCTGCGCGAGCTCGATGAGCGCCTCGCGCACGGGCAGGCGGCTCATGCCCGAGCGCCTCGCTGATCTCGTCCTGGTCGATCTTGGTGCCCGGCGTGAGCTTGCCGGTGAGGATCTGCTCGCGCAGGTACGCCGCGGCGGTGTCCTTGAGGCTCGGATGGTTCACGGTTCCGGCACGCACGGCGGTGGTCTCCGCAACCTCGGGCTCGGCCATCTGCTCCGTCTCCCATGTTCGATCCAGGTTATCGACGCGGTGTCGACGCGCGACGCGACGGTCACGACTCGTACACGACGGTCACCGCCGGTGACGCCGGGAAGCCCTGGCACGTGAGCACCCAGCCCTCCGTCGACCTCTTCGGGCGTCAACGCGTTGTTGACGCGCATCGTCGCCGTGCCCTCGCGCAAGAACGCCATGCACGTCGCGCAGCTCCCGGCCTCGCACGAGAACGGCGCGCGCAGCCCGGCGCGACGAGCGGTCTCGAGGAACGTCTCCCCGGGCTGGTAGTGCACCGAGTGCTCCTTCCCGTCGAGCACGATGACGACCGTCTCGGTGCCCGCCTCCACCGCCGTCGCGGTCGCGGGGGTGCGCCGGGGGTTCGTCGAGCCGCGCCGCGGCGCCGCGAAGGCGAACCGCTCGATGAACACCTGCTCCGACGGCACCGCGACCTGCGCCAGCGCGTCCTCGACCACGTCCATGAACGGGCCCGGTCCGCAGATGTAGAAGTCGGCGTCGAGGTCGGTGCCCACGAACTCCGCCACGCCGTTCGAGTGGACGAAGCCGTGCTCGGTGTCGAGGTGGTGCACCACCTCGAACCGGTCGGGATGCGCGACGCTCAGCGCGTCGAGCTCGGCCCGGAAGATGACCGACTCGACGTCGCGGTTGGCGTAGAGCAGCCGCACCGGACCGCTCGGTGGTCGCCAGCGCGCTCTTGATCACCGAGATCACCGGCGTGATCCCGCTGCCGCCGGAGAACGCGACGATCGGCGTGCTGCGCGGTACCAGCGTGAAGACCCCGGCCGGTCGGGTGAGGGCGAGCACGTCGCCCTCCGCGACCTCGTCGAGCATCCAGTTGGAGACCCGCCCGCCGGGCACGCGCTTCACCGTGGTGACGAACTCGGTGTCGGTGTGCGGCGAGCTCGACATCGAGTAGCAGCGCATCAGGTCTTCGTCGCCGAAGGGGACGCGGAAGGTGCAGAACTGGCCCGCCTCGTAGGCGAAGGCCTCCTGCAGCTCGGCGGGTACGTCGAACACGAACGACTTCGTGTCGTGGGTCTCCTGCACGATGCGCGTCGACCGCGCAGCGGATGGAACCCGTGGTCGCGACTCATTGCTGCACTCCTCCGAGCTCCGCTCCGACCACCAGTTCCGCGACGCGCTGCGGATCGAACGCGCCCTGGGTGTGCTCTTCGACGATCGCTGTCGAACCGCGGCCCCTGACAGCACGCATCGGCGAGCTGCAGGAGGTGCGCCTTCACCATCTCGCGGATCTCGTGGTGCAGACGTTCACGACGACGACGTTCGAGGAGACCCGTCTCCATCAGGTGCGCGCGGTGCGCCGACACCGCATCCCACAACGCGTCGATGCCCTGACCGGTCGTGGCGACCGTCTCGATGATCGGCGGGCGCCACGATTCCGTCGCCGAGAACTCGAGCATCGAGACGAGGTCCTTCACCGCGGCGTCGGCGCCGGCGCGATCGGCCTTGTTCACCACGAACACGTCGGCGACCTCGAGGAGGCCGGCCTTGTTGGCCTGCACGCCGTCGCCCCAGCCCGGGGTGACGACGACCACGGTGGTGTCGGTCGCGCCGGCGATGTCGAGCTCCACCTGGCCGACCCCGACCGTCTCGACGAGGACCCACGGCGTGCCGCTGGCATCGAGCACCCGAATCGCCTGGGGCGCGGCCGCGGCGAGACCCCCGAGCTGGCCGCGCGTCGCCATCGAGCGGATGAAGACATCCGGGTCGGTGGCGTGCGCGCCCATGCGCACCCGGTCACCGAGGATGGCCCCGCCGGTACGGGGGCTCGACGGATCGACCGCGAGGACGGCCACCGGATCGCCCTGCGCGCGGAGGACCCGCACGAGCTGATCGGTGAGCGACGACTTCCCCGCACCGGGCGCTCCGGTGACACCGACGGTGTACGCGCGTCCGCCGTCGGCGGCCAACGACGCGATCGCCGGGCGGGCCGCCTCGTCGCCGGATTCCACCAACGTCAGCATGCGCGCCACCGAACGCCCGCTCGCCGCGGCGAACACCTTCGGCGAGCAGCTCGGGATCGTCGCGCGGCCGCGTCGCCGAGCTCGTCACCGGACGGGCAGCCCCAGCTCGCGACCGATGACCAGCCGCTGGATCTCGCTGGTTCCCTCACCGATCTCCAGGATCTTCGCGTCGCGGTAGAAGCGGCTGACCGGCGTCTCGTCGATGAACCCGGCGCCGCCGAAGATCTGCGTGGCGTGGCGCGTGGCGTCGACCGCGGCTTCCGTCGCGTAGAGCTTCGCCATCGCCGCCGCCTGCTTGAACGGACGCCCGACGTCCTTCAGCCACGCCGCCTTGTAGGTGAGCAACCGGGCGTTCTCGACCATCACCGCGAGATCGGCGCACCGGAACGCCACGCCCTGGTTGGCGCCGATCGGCGCACCGAACGCCATGCGCTCCCCCGCGTACGCGACGCTCTGTTCCAGGCACGCCTGGGCCATGCCCGACCGCCAGCGCGGCGATGGCGATGCGGCCGTCGTCGAGGGTGGCGAGGAACTGACGGAAGCCGTCGCCCTCGGTGCCGAGCGTGTTCGTGAGCGGCACCCGGCAGTCGGCGAAGCGTGAGCGGGTGGGTGTCGGAGGCGTGCCATCCCATCTTCCGGTACGCCGGTTCCACGGTGAACCCCGGCGTGCCGGTCGGGACGATGATCGCGGTGATCTCGCGTGCCGACCCCGTGCGCGCGGTGACCGTCACCAGCGAGGTGATGGGCGTGCCCGAGTTGGTGATGAACGCCTTGGTGCCGTCGAGCACCCACTCGTCGCCGTCCTGCGCGCGCGCGCGTGCGGCTGGCGCCGGCGTCGCTTCCGGCGTCGGGCTCGGTGAGACCGAACCCGGCCAGCGCCCGCCCCGCGCACAGGTCGGGCAACCACTGCTGGCGTTGCTCCTCGGTGCCGTACGCCGCGATCGGCGCGGCGCCGAGCCCGACCGCCGCCTCGAGCGTGATCGCCATCGACGAGTCGACGCGCGCCACCTCCTCGATGGCGACGCACAACGTGGTGAAGTCGGCCCCCGACCCGCCGTACTCCAGCGGGAACGGCAGGCCGAACAGGCCGAGCTCGCCCATCGCCTGCACGACCTCGACGGGGAACACGTGATCGCGGTCCCACGCGCTCGGCGTGCGGTGCGATCTCCTGCTCCGCGAAGTCGCGGACGACCTTGCGGAAGGCTTCGTGTTCCTCGGAGAGGTCGAAATCCATCAGACGGTGACGGGCATCTTGTAGACCACGCCACCCTTCATCACGAACTGCACGTCCTCGGTGACGGTGATGTCCTCGGTGGGGTCGCCGGGCACCGCGATGACGTCGGCGAGGAAGCCCGGCACCAGGCGACCGAGGTCGCCTTCGCGCTGCACGAGCTCCGCGCTGACCACCGTCGACGCCACGATCGCGTCGACCGGCCGCATGCCGCGCTGCACCAACGCCCACAGCTCCTTCCAGTTCTGCCCGTGCGGGATCGCCGGCGCGTCGGTACCCGTGGCGATCTTCGCTCCCGCGTCGATCAGCCGCGCGATCGTCTTCTTCGCGATCGGGAAGACCTCCGCCGCCTTGGCCTGCAGCTCGGGTGCCGCGTTCGACACGTCCATGCCCTCGGAGAGGTACGACGTGGGCACGATGAACGTGCCGCGCTCGAGCGCGAGCTTCTGCGTCTCCTCGCTCATGAGCGAGGCGTGCTCGATGCAGTCGATCCCGGCCTCGATCGCGGCCTTGATCCCCTGGTCGCCGTGCGCGTGCGCGGCCACCCTCATGCCGCGTCGGTGGGCTTCGTCGACGATCGCCCGCAGCTCCTCGTCGGAGTAGTGCTGCGCGCCCGCCGTACCGGTGAGCGACATGACGCCGCCCGACGCGCACACCTTGATCTGCGTGGCGCCGTACTTGATCTGGTAGCGCACCGCGCGACGCACCTGGCTGACGCCGTCGGCGATCCCCTCTTCGACCGTCAACGGCAGCACCCCCGGTGCGAACCCCTGGAACATGGTCGGATCGAGGTGACCACCGCTCGGCGTGATCGCGTGCCCCGAAGGGAAGATGCGCGGCCCGGGAATCCAACCGGCGTCGACCGCCTTCATGAGCGTGACGTCGAGGAGCAGACCGCCGGTCTGCACGAACAGGCCGAGGTTGCGCACCGTCGTGAACCCGGCCAGCAGCGTCTTGCGGACGCTCGGGATCGCCCGCATGAGCTTCAGCGCGGGATCGTCCGACACCGAGCTCATCATCGTGCCGCCGGCGCCGCCCATGAGGAAGTTGAGCTCCATGTCCATGAGCCCGGGCAGCAGGGTCAGGTCACCGAGCTCGATCACCTCGGCGTCGTCGGGGATCCGCTCGGGCGACACGTCGCGGATGTGCTCGCGCTCCACGACCACGACGCCCGGCTCGACGATCGTGCGCGCGTCGACGTCGACCATCCGGTCGGCCTTCAGGACGACCGGGTGGTCGGGCGGCTTCGGCCGGGATCCGGCCACCATCGTCGCGGTCATGGCGTGGGCTCCCCGACGAGGTCGAGGTACGCGGCACCCGAGTCGGGCACGTTCGGCTGCTTCCAGACCTCGACCGCGAACGACACCGAGATGAAGGAGTAGAGCAGGTGCAACAGGTTGGTCGCGTCCTCCGGCAGGGCGTCGAGCGGGAAGGTGTCGAGATACGTCTTCGCCGCCTCGGTGCGCGGGAAGGTGGCGTCGTAGAACGCCTGCATGTCCTCCATCGAGCTCGACAGACGCTCCGCGTAGCGTTCGCTTCTCGGTCGGCAGGGACCACCGGGCCGCGAACGGCTCGAGGTCGGAGAACTCGCTCGGGCAGCATCGTCATCACTTGTCCTTCCCGACGCCGCCGTAGGCGTCGACGTAGTCGTGCGCGACCTTGTGGAGGTGCCGGCACAGCACCTCCTGGTCGCAGAGCGGGAACTCGGTGATGACGCGTGACTGCAGCATCGTCTGCGTCGCCTCGAGCGTGTTGCCGTCCTGCAACGCGAACTCCTTGAACGTCACCGCCGCGAGCTCCTGCGCCAGGCGCTCGCTCGCGTTCTTCGGCGGCCGGAAGTAGAGGCGACCCTCGAAGATGTGCGAGTTCACCGACGTCGGCCAGTAGTGGTACGTGAGGTACCAGCCCGGCTCCCAGACCAGGATCACGAAGTTCGGGAAGAACTGGAACGAGTCGAGACCCCACGCCGGGTGGCTGCGACGGGTTCATGCCCGGCGAGAGGAGACCGCGCTCGTTCTCGGCGCGGTCCCACGGGCCGAACAGGCCACTGCGGAACAGCGATGTCGATCGGCTTCACGAACTCCGGCGGACCTCCGCGCGTCCATGCGGCCGCCGGCGGTCGACACCACGCGGTGATCGCCGTGGATCGAGTAGTGGATGGCCTCGAAGCCGGCTTCCATCATCGGCACCGCGACCTCGCGGCAGCGACTGCTTCACGTGCAGACACCGGTGCGTGGTAGAACTCCTGGAAGGCGTCGATGAACAGCTTCCAGTTGCTGCCGACCTCCGCCGAGTAGCTGAACACCTGCGTGAGCTCGGAGAACGGGTAGCCCTCGAGCTTCTCGCCCAGCTCGCCGAGGAACTCCTGCGAGCGTCTCGCGGCCGGTTCCTTGTCGAGGTTCACGAAGATGAACCCCTCCCAGATGTCGAGGTTGACCTCCACCAGCGGGAAGTCGCTCTTGTCGAGGTCGAAGAACTCCTGCTCCTGCTGGATGAACGTGAGCTCGCCGTCGAGCGCGTACCGCCACCCGTGGTACTTGCACGTGAACTGGCGACACGTGCCGGCGACTTCCTCGTTCGGGTAGTCCTGCCACACCAACTTGTTGCCGCGGTGGCGACACATGTTGTGGAACGCGCGGATCGTGTCGTCCTGGCCCCGCACCACGACGATCGACGTGTCGCAGACCGCGAGCTCCTTGGTGAAGTAGCTCGCCCTTCTTCGGGACCTGCTCCACCCGCCCGATGTTCAACCACGTGCGGCGGAAGATCGCCTCCCGCTCGAGCTCGTAGAACTCGGGTGAGATCGAATCCTCGTAGGAGATCAACCCCGTACCGAGATCCGGGATACGCCTCCGTCCAGCTGCCGGCCGCGGGCTTCTCGAACTGCATCACCATGGTTGTCTCCCAGTTGTCGGTCGGCGGCGGGGTCAGCCGCTCTGGTTCACCGTGATCTCGGTGAGGTTCTGCTTGCTGCAGTCGAACGTGTCCGGCTTCGTCGGGTGGACCGCGTACCCACTTCCCGTTCTTGACCTGCGCGACGACGATGCACGTCGGCGGGATGCGGGCAGCGACGTCGACCGGGCCCATGATGCCCTGGGCGTCGAACTTGTGCTCGGCCTTCAGCGCGTCGAAGAGCGACTGCCGGGTGAGCGTGCCCCCGTCGGCGACGGCCTTCTCGGCCGCGTCCTGGAACAACAGCGCCGCGACCCACGCCGACATGCCGTAGCTGTTGAGCTTGTCGACACCGCCGACCTGCTTGGCGAAGCTCTTCAACGACGCGTTCGCCTTGTACTCGCTGTAGAAGGGCAGGGTGTTCAGGATCGAGTTGGTGCCTTCGACGTCGGTGCCTCCCGTGTCGAGGAAGGCGTGGTCGTAACAGCCCTGGTGACATGCCCAGACCTTCACCGAGTCGACCCCCTGGATGTCCGCCTCCTGACGGGCTTGCACCATCTTGCTGGCGCTGGAACCGTTGTAGACGAACGTCGAACCGTTCTGCTTGACGACGTTCAGGAACGGCGTCAGCGAGCTCTGCGGGTCGCGGGCGAAGACGTCGTAGATGCCTTCGCCGTCTTCCTTGATCCCGAGGTCCATCCCCGCCGTGTAGCTCGGGACCGCCGCGTCCTTCACCGACTTCACGTCGGCCGGCGCGAGCCAGATGCCGTGGAGGTCCTTGTTCTTCGACACGTAGTAGCGGTAATCGCCCTGCTGGGTCGGTGTAGGTCACCGTCGGGGAGTCCTTGGTCGTCGCAGTACCTCGCGTCGGCGGTGACGTAGAACACGACCGGCGAGCACTTCTCCGCCGCGCTCACGAGACCCGGGAGCTCGGGGATCCCGATTGCCTCGCCCTGCGCGTTCGGGCAGGTCTCCAGGTCGGCGACGTTGTTGAGCGAGAGCGCCTCCGTGCCCACGAGCGCGAAGTCCTCGCTGCACGCCTTGATGACCGCGTTGCGGGTGTCGTTCGCGCTCAGCTTCGAGTCGATGAAGTCGACGACGACCTTGCGGCCGGCGATGCCGCCGGCCTTGTTGATCGTCGCCCCCCACGCCTTCACCGCGTCGGCCCCGGCCTTGAACAGGCCGGGCACGATCGGGTTGTCGACGTCGGCGATCACCGCGATGCGGATCTCCGTGTCGGTGATCCCCACGTCATCGGCCTTGACCTTCTGCTGCGCCCCGGCGGGCAGGAGTGCCACACCGAGAAGGGTGGCGACGACCGCGACGGCCGCCGGCACCGCACGAGCGATTCGCATGTCGTTCCCCCGGGAAAGCGGATCTCGATAAAGTATTTTCTTGATCCGCCCAAAGCTTGCCTCCGGGACCCTCCGCCTGTCAACGCAGGCTCGATGCACCCTGATTTGATATTTTCCTTCGCTCAGCCAGCGGGATGCACGGTGACCGGGATCCCGGAGTAGAGCGCCATCCCGGTGATCGGATCGAGGGCGTCCTTGCTCGTGAGCCGGTTCACGTTGGCGCTCTGGTGCCCGTGCGGCACGGAGACCGCGCCCCGCCGGATGGCATCGTCGACCTTGGCGACGCCGGTCAGCTCACCGTGCGCGCTCCGGACGATCACCGCCTCGCCGTCGACCACCAGCGCGGCGGCCGCGTCGTCCGGGTGGAGCAGCACCTCGGCGGGCTCCCCCAGGTAGTCGAACTGCGAGTTGAGGTGGCGCACCTGCCGGCGGGGCACCATGACCAGCTCGTCCGGGAGGTCGAGCGCGGCCAGCTGGTCGACGAGCAGCTGCGGCGCGAGCCGCCAGCCGCCCATCCGCGCGACGTGCGCGTCGACCCACGGCGCCGGCACCTCGTGGTCGACCTCGACCCAACCATCGGCGACCAGCTGCTCGTACGGGCGACGGCCCCGGGCCGTGATCTTGGCGAGCCGGGCGTCGTCGGTGGCGTCGTCGCCGGTCGTCTCGGCGAGCTCGTAGCCGAGGCGGCGTCCGAGCTCGGCGAGCACCCACCAGGTGGAACGGCGGTCGCCGACCGGTTCGACGACTGCCGGCGTGTGCTGCGCGGCGACCCGCGGACTCAGGAAGTCCCACAGGGTCACGTCGGCCCGTTCGAGCTGGTCCTTGGTCGGCAACACGTGCGTCGAGATCGCGGTGGTCGCGTTGTCGATGATCTCGATGGTCGCGAACACCTCGACCTCCCGCAGCGCCGACTCGAGGTCGTCGGCCTCGGGGAAGGCGGTGAGGAGGTGGCCGCCGAAGTTGAGCACGGCGCGGATGTTGCCGGCGCGGATCTCGTCGGCCAGCACGGCGCACGGCCATTCGCCGAGGAACGACGTGCGTCTCCGGCCGGCTCGCCGGTCCGGGTCCGAACGAACCTTCGGCGGGTGACACCGGCATCTCGAACGCTTCGAGCTGGTGGGCGAACCCGGGATGGAACCAGTAGCCGCCGGGGCGGTTCATCGAATCGGTGAGCACCATCAGCACCCACGCCAGCCACTGCGTGACGTTGGCGCTGGCCGCCATCGTGACCCCGGTGCCGGTGTCGATCGCGACGCGACCGGCGCGCCGGACCGCGGCGAGCAGCTGCGCGAGGTCGGCGGAGGGGACATCGGCAACGCGCGCCGTCTGCTCGAGCGTGAACGGCTCGACCGCGACCGCTGAGCTCATCGACGCCGCTCGCGCTGCGACCGCGCGGTCGGCGCCGTCACGCAGCAGCTCGCGCACGAGGAAGGCGAGGATCGCGTAGTCGGTGCCCGGACGCGGCGCGAGGTGGTGGTCGGCGAGGCGCGCGGTCTCGGTGCGGTCGCGGGTCGACGACCCAGACGTCGGCCCGGCTCGTGAGCTCGCGGATGGCCGACACCGGGTCCGGGATCGCGACCGAGTGACCGTGCGAGACCACCGGGTTGCTGCCGACGAACATGACGAACGTCGCGCAGTCGTAGTCGGGACGTCCGCTGAGTGCGACCGCGCCGCCGACGAGATCGGACACCAGCACCTTGGCGGTGCCGTCGATGGTGAGCGGGCTGAACTTGGCCGGCGTGCCGATCGCCGCGTGCAGCGCCTGCGACATGCGGTAGCCCGCGGCGTCCATGCCGTTCCCGCTGCCGAAGAACACGCCGACCGCCGACGGCCCGTGCTGCTCGATGATCGCCGCGGACCCGGCTCCCGAGGTCGTCGAGGCACGCCTCCCAGGTCGTCGGCCGCGAGCTCGCCGTCGACGCGCACCTGCGGCTGCTCGATGCGGTCGGGATGGTGGTGCATCTGCGGGCAGCGCGCGACCCTTCGCGCACGTGTAGCCATGCGAGAGCGGGTGGTCCTGGTCGCCGCGCACGCGGACGACCTCGTCGCCCGACACGTCGACCAGGATCCCGCACACCGAGGTGCAGATCCGGCAGAAGCTCCGGACCGTGCGCACGTCGTCGCTCATCGTACCCCCGCTTCCTTCAGTCGTCAGTCGCTCGGCGCCCGTGCCGATGCCGCGCAGCAGCAGGTCCCACAGTGCCTCGGCGCCCAGCGTCACCGTCGAGGCGCCGGCGGACCGCTGATGGCGTCGGCCACCGAGTTGAACATGGTCGCCTGCAGCAACGTGCCGGCGATCGCGGCGAAGGTCGAGATCGGCGCGGACCGCGCCGGCCGACATCGGCGTCGGCGAGCAGGTCCTCGAGCATCTCGACGAGCGGCGCGAACGCGTGGGCGGCATTCCGTGGGTGCGTGACGTCAACAGCTGCTGGGCGAACTCCACGATCGCGGGAGCCGGCCCTCGGGGCGCCTGACCCTTCGCGCGGAGCCGGCACATCCGGAAGTACTCGACCGCGAAGCAGTGGAGACGATCGAGCGGATCGTCGACCCCCGCGACCGACTTCCTGCAGATGCGCGGCCGCCGCGCGGATCGGACTCCTCGAACAGCGCGAGCAGGAGCTCCTGCTTGCCCCGCGAAGTACTGGTAGAAGGTCCGCAGCGACTGGCCGGAGCGCTCGACCACCTCCTGCACGGTGAACTCCCCCGAGTTCGTGTTCATGAGCTCGCGTGCCGCGTCGAGGAAGAGCTGCACGCGGTTCTCGGCACGCGAACGCCGCCTGGTCGAGCGCGCGCGCGACCGCGAGCTCCCGGCGGGTCACGTCGCCGTCGGCGCGTCGGCCGGGACCTCGGGGGCGCTCATGACGCCGGGGCCAGGTCGGCGTCGAGCTCGACCCCGAACGACCGGAACGCCATCGCCAGCAGGTCGTAGGCGCCGACGGTGAAGACCAGGTCCATCAATTGGTGCCGATCGAGGTCGCGGCGAGCACCGCCCACGTCGTGTCGGTGATCAGCGCGTCGGTCGAGCAGCTCGTCGACCGCGCGCAGCATCGCGGCGTCGATCGGCGACCACCCCGTCGGCGTGCGGTCCCTCCGCGATGCGCTCGATCTCGGCGTCGGTGATGTCGGCGTCGCGGGCGATGACGGACGTGCTGCTCCCACTCGTACTCGGCCTCGCGTCGGGCGGCGACGCGGAGCACCAGCAGCTCGCGCTGACGGGCGCTGAGCGTCGTTCGTGTAGAGGATGTGCCCGTTGAACGATGTGGTACGCGTGCATGAGCGCCGGATGCTGCGCCAGGGTGCCCGAGGACGTTGAGCCCCTTGGGTCCGCCCTTGCGTCGCGGCGGAGCTCCTGCGTCGCGTCCGGCGGTCGCAGCACCCCGATGGCCTGCATCACGTCGTCGCCCCACTGGTCGGGCGGCAGCGGCGGGATGCGGGGACGGTCGACGCGGTCATTGGATCGGCTCCTCACCGGCGATGGTCGTGCGGTGCATGTCGCGCGCCGATGCTGCGTCGTAGGGAAGCGCTCGGTGCAGCACGCCGCGGTTGTCCCAGATGACCATGTCGCCGACCGACCACTCGTGCCGGTACACCCGCTCCGGTGTGGTGGACCACGCCAGCAGCTCGTCGAGCAAGGCGCGTCCTTCGTCGACGTCCATTCCCTCGACGTGCGAGGTCGGTCGCGCCGAGCACGAGGGATCGTCGCCCCGACTGGTGCCGCCAGACCAGCGGGTGGGTCTTCGACGGTCGCTTCCGCCACATCGCCAGCTCCTCGGGCGACGGGTTGGGAGTCGTGAGACGCTGCGCCGCCTCGAAGGAGTGCACGACGCGCACCTTCTGGTAGCGCTCCTTGTCGGCGTCGGAGAGGTCGTCGTACGCGGCGTAGGTGCTGGAGAACTCGGTCTCCCCGCCCGACGCCGCGACCGCGTGCGCGCTGAGCACGGTCGCCATGATGGGGATGTCGTCGGTGGCGCCGTCGAGGTGCCAGTCGAAGGTGCCGCGGAGGTATGCAGCCACAGGGTTCTTGGCCGGGTCGAGCGTGACCCGGAAGATCTCCGGGAGCTCGCCCTTGCCCAACACCTCGACCTTGCCGAGCTTTCGGCTGAACGCGACCTGCGTCGCGTCGTCGACGTGCAGGTCGCGGAACACGAGGGCGCCGTTCGCGTCGAGCGCCTCGAGCGTCGCGGCGGGGAGCTCCTCGTCGTGCAGCAATCGGTCGCGGTCGACGTCGAGCACCTCGGCACCGACGTTGCTCCCGAGCTGCTTCGTGGTCAACACGCTCATCGGCGCTCCTCCTCGATCATCACGAGCCTTCGACGAAGGGATAGATGCGGGTGAAGTCGGCGCCGGGTTCCGCCGCCGCGAACCGCGCCCACACCGATGCGGTCACCGCACCGATCGCCGACGGCCCTTCGCGCGTCGTCGACCGCGCTGAGGTACAGCTGCACGTCTTTCGTCATCAACGAGTTGGTGAACCCCGACGCGTAGCGACCGGTCAGCACGTGGTTCGGGAACTTGTCGGCGGTCGCCGCGCTCCGGCCACTGGCGCCGTTCAAGACCTCCAGCATCGTCGACATCTCGAGCCCCTCCGACACCCCGAAGGCGATGGCCTCGCTGGTCGCGGCCAGCGTGGTGGCGGACAGGAAGTTGTTCGCCAACTTCATCGCCTGGGCGAGACCGGGCCGGTCGCCCACCCGGTGGCGGAAGTCGCTCAGACCGGCGAGCACCGGGGCGACCTCGGCGCAGGCGTCGTCGCTGCCCGCGTACATCACCGCGAGCGTGCGGGCGCGGGCTCCGGCCACCCCGCCCGACACCGGCGCATCGACGTACATGACCCCGGCGGCCGCGAGCAGCTCGCCCAGGTGGCGCGCGGTCTGCACCCCGATGGTCGACGTGTCGACGACGGAGGTGACGCGGCGATCGGCGACGGCCAGGATCTCCCCGACCACCGCCTCGCTCGCCGGACCGTCCGGAAGGCTGAGCACGACGACGTCGGCGGCGCGGGCGAGCTCCCCGACGTCGGAGGCGTAGGTCGCGCCGTCGGGGACCCGTTCGGGCCCGAGCACGTCGTGCGCGACGACGGTGTGACCGGTCTGCACCAGGTTCGACGCGAGCACGCTGCCCATGTTGCCGAGACCAACGAATCCGACGGTGGCCACGGTCAACCTCCGGCGCGCTCGGCGCGCACGGCCTGGATCTCGCGCCGAGCCGACACCGCGGCGGGCGCGCCGCAGTACGCGGCGATCTGGAACAGCAGCTCGTCGACCTCGTCGTCGGTCACGCCGGTCTGGGCGATGCTGCTCGCATGGAGACGGAACTCCTCCATCCGACCGAGCGCGGCCGTCATCGCCATCACCAGCAGGCTCCGGTCGCGCGTGGTGAGCGGACCGCCACGGGTCCACACGCCCCACGCCATCGAAGTGACGTAGTCCTGGAACTCGACCGCGACGGGCTCGGCGTCGGAGGTCGCGCGGTCGACGTAGGCGTCGCCGAGCATCGCCCGCCGCATCGCCCGCGCGGCGCGGAGCTCCTCGGTCTCTTCCATGGTGCGACCCCCGTGGTCAGACGGCAGGTTCGACGACGACGTCCATGGTGGCGGCGCCGCTGTCGGGCACCCGCGGCTGGCGCCACACCTCGATCGGGAACGACACGTTCACCAGCGAGTAGCAGAGCCAGAGCAGATGTGAAGCGTCCTCGGGCAGCGCGTCGAGCGGGTACTGGTCGAGGTACTCCATGGCCGCTTCGAGCCGGGGAAACGCGGCGTCGTAGAACGCCTGCATCTCGTCCATGGTGCTCGCGAGCCGCTTGGCGTACCGCTCACGCTCCCACTCGAGGCACCAGTCGGAGAACGGCTCGAGGTCGGCGAAATCTGCGGGAAGGGTGGCCATGTTCGTCAGCTCCTTCGTCAGGACGTGCGCCGCGGCCGGCGCGTGGTCGGCGACGTAGCCGCGGGCGGTCTGGTGCAGCTGGCGCAGCAGGATCTCCTGGTCGTTCAGGGGGAACTGCTGGACGACGCGGGACTCGAGCGACTTCTGCGTCGCTTCGAGCGTGTTGCCGTCCTGCAGCGCGTACTCCTTGAACGTGACCGCCGCGAGCTCCTGTTGCAGCCGCTCCCGCGCGTTCTTCGGCGGCACGAAGTAGAGCGTGCCCTCGAAGATGTGCGAGTTCACCGACGTCGGCCAGTAGTGGTACGTGAGGTACCAGTTCGGCTGCCAGATGAGCACCATGAAGTTCGGGAAGAACACGAAGCTGTCGACACCCCACGCCTTCGAGCGCGCCGGGTTCACCGCCTCGGGCAGGTCGATGTCGATGGTCTTCTCCCACGGGCCGAAGAGGCCGCTGTGGAGCACCCGCTCGATCGGCTTCACCATGTCGAGGTCCTTCGGCGGCGACATGCCGCCCCACGACGAGACCATGCCGTGCGGACCGTCGAGCGCGTACGCCAAGGCCTCGTAGCCGTAGCCCGCGAGCTTCTGCGACTCCTCCGACACCGCCTGCTTCGCGTGCAGGATCGGTGCGTGGTAGAACTCCGCGAAGGCGTCGATGAACAGCTTCCAGTTCGCGCCGACCTCGGCGCGGTACTTGTACACCTGCGTCATCTCGCCGAAGGGGTAGCCCTCGAGGCCCTTGCCGAGCTCGCCCAGGTAGTCGCGCAACGGTGTGGTGTCGGTGGCGTCGAGGTTCACGAAGATGAACCCCTCCCACGTCTCCACCCGGACGGGCGCGAGCCCGTAGTCGGCCTTGTCGAGGTCGAAGAACTCGGCTTCCTGCTGCACGAAGGTGAGGTCACCTTCGAGCGAGTACCGCCAGCCGTGGTACTTGCACTGGAACTGCCGGCAGGTGCCGTTCACCTCTTCGTCGGGGTAGTCCTGCCACACCAGCTTGTTCCCGCGGTGGCGACAGATGTTGTAGAACGCGCGCACCTGGTCGTCGCCGGCGCGCACCACGATGATCGAGGTGCGGGCGGCGTCGATCTCCTTGGTGAAGTAGCTCCCCTTCCTGGGGATCTGCTCCACCCGACCGACGTTGAGCCAGGTCTTGGCGAAGATCGCCTGGCGCTCCAGCTCGTAGTGCTCCGGCGAGATCGAGTCCTCGTAGGACACCGGGCCCGTGTTGAGCTGCGGATAGTGCTCGGTCCAGGAGCCCTCGGCGGGCTTCGCGAAATGCGGCACAGCAGTCCTCCCCTTCGTCAGACCGGCTGACTCTAACACCCATCTACCAAAAAGAGAAGACCCTTCTACTTCGCACGGCCACCCGGAACCGTCGCCCGCATCCAGCCCGCCGAGTTGTGGAAGTCGACCGCCGCATTGCCCGGGTGGACCAGGGCGTCACAGGCGACGCGGGCGGCGTCGTCGAGGGCGAGGTCGAGCACCGCGAGGGCGTCGTCGAGCTGCGCGAGCGTGCGCGGACCGACGATCGGTGCCGTGACCCCAGGCTGGTCCTTGACCCAGAGGAGCGCGAGCTGCGACGTGCTCAGCCCGCGCTCGCGCGCCAACTCCGCGAGGGCCGACGCCACCGCGAGTCCGGGTTCGGTGACCCGCGCGCGCGTCTGGGGAATGCGCGCGGCGCGCGAGCCGTCGGGGAACCGGTCGATTGAGTCGTAGCGCCCGCTGAGCAGTCCCCCGCCGATCGGTGACCACGGCAGCACCGCCACCCCGTGGTGCGCGCACGCGGGGAGCAGCTCGTTCTCGATGCGCCGATCGAGCAAGTTGTACGGAGGCTGCTCACTCACGAACGCGGGCAGGTTGCGCTCACGCGCGAGCGCCAGCTCGTCGACCACCATCCATGCGGCGAAGGTCGACGAACCGATCCAGCGCACCTTGCCGGCGTCGACGAGCTCGCCGAGCACCCCGACGGTCTCGTCCAACGGCACGACGCTCGACGGACGGTGCAGCTGGTAGAGGTCGATCCGATCGGTGCGCAAGCGACGCAGCGAACGATCACACGACGCGACGAGGTGCTCGCGCCGGTGCCACTGGTCGGGAGACCCCTCTCCATGCGGGAGACCGACCTTCGTCGCGAGCAGCACCTGGTCGCGCCGTCGGCTGGCGGCGAGCGCATCGCCGACGACCTGCTCGCTCTCGCCGTAGACGTCGGCAGTGTCGACGACGGTGATCCCCGCGTCGAACGCGCGGTCGAGCATGACTGCCGCCTCCTCGGGTGGCGTCGCGATCCCGAAGTTCATCGCGCCCAGCACCAACGGCGCGACGGCGACACCGGTCGTGCCGAAGGGCCGGAGCTCCACCCGTCAGCCCTGGGTCTGCGAACGGCCGCGCTCGGTGACCGCGTCGCGCCGGCTGGCGACGTCGCTCGTGCCCCGTTGCCAGATCTCGGCCATATAGCCCTCGATGAGGTGCGCTTCGTCGACGGTGGCCGCGTTCGGCAGTCGTCGGTAGTGCTCCAAGAGGCGGCGGACACCCTGCTGGTCGTTGTTCACGATGTCACCGGCGACACCGCGCGCACGGCAGCAGCTCCTCGTGGGGCACGACGTGGTTGACGAGGCCGAGGCCGAGCGCTTCCTCGGCGGTCATGAAGTTGCCGGTGAGCGACATCTCGATCGCGCGTCGGAGACCGATCGACTGCGCGAGCAGCACGGTGATGCCGCCTCCCGGCATGATGCCGACGCGGGCGTGGGTGTCGGCGAAGCGTGCGCGTTCCGACGCGACGAGGAAGGTGCACTGCAACGCGAGCTCAAGGCCGCCGGTCACCGCGACGCCGTTGATCGCGCCGATGACGGGCTTCGGGATGACGGGGAGGAACCGGTAGAGCCCGTTGTCGTAGCGCTCGGGACCTTCACCCGGCGCGCGATCCTCCGCGGTGCGGGGGAGCTCACCCGTGATCTCCTTGAGGTCGACGCCGGCTGAGAAGGCGGGATCGGCGCCGGTCAGGATCACCGCGTCGACGTCGGGATCGTCACCGGCGGCGAGCACCGCGTCCCACAACGCGAAGGTCAGCGCGCGGCTGAGCGCGTTCCGCGCGTCGGGCCGGTTGAGGGTCAGCGTCGCGATGCGGTCTGCGACCTCGACCAGAAGCACGGGTGCGGTCTCGGACATTGCCACCTCCGGTCGGATCCGCCTGCGGGCCGACACTACGGGACCGGGCACGTGACCGCGCTCGGCGCCCCCCGACGGTGATACCGTCCGCCACCGCCACCACCATCGCCACGGGGAGCAACCATGGACCTGAGCGCGTACCGCCGGACCGAGACCCTGACCATCGACGCTGCGGCCGGCGAGATCTACGACCTCCTCGCCGACGTGAGCGCCATGGGACGGTGGAGCCCGGTCTGCACCGGCGGTCGGTACGACGCCGACGATCCGACGTGGTTCACCGGCGACAACGCCATCGGCGAGTTCACCTGGTCGACCCGCTGTCGCGTGGCCGTCGCCGAACCCGGGCAGGAGTTCGCGTTCGTGAACTGTGGCCAGGAGGGCAACTACGAGATCGTCCGCTGGGGCTTCACGCTCCGCGCTGCCGGCGAGGGGAAGACCGAGGTGACGCAGACCTGGGAGGTGCTCCCCGCGTACGTCGAGAGCTTCCTCAACGAGAGCGAGGTCACTGGCGACGTCGCGCAACGCCTCGACGGCATGAAGGGCATGGCGGAATCCGGAATGCCCGAGACGCTGGCCAAGCTCAAGGCCGAGGCCGAACGAAACGACTGAGGGTCCTACCGCACGCCGAGGAGCAGCTCGTTGACGAGCTGGTCCAGGTGCTCGAGTCCCTGACCGCGCTGCGCCAGCGCAACCGGGTCGGGCACCTCCCGCCGCAACGCCTCGATGCCACCCGACGGGAGCGTCGGCACCGCGAGCTCGGACACCTTCGCGACCTCGAGCGCGGCCTGGATCTCGGCGTCCTCGTGAAACCGTTGCGCCTTCTCCCGCAGGATCAGGTACGTGCGGATGCACCCGCGCGCGAAGTCCCACACGCCGGCTTCGTCTTCGGTGCGGTAGGGATGGGCGTCGAAGTGACGCATCCCGTCGTAGCCCGCGTCTTCGAGGAGCTTCACGAGGTAGAACGCGTCACGGATGCCCTCGGAGCCGAAGCGGAAGTCCTGGTCGTACTTGCCGGGCCGCTGCGCGTTGAGATCGATGTGGAAGAGCTTGCCGTGCCACAGCGCCTGCGCGACCGCGTGGTGGAACGACAGGCCCGACATGGTCTCGTGCGCAAACTCGGGGTTCACGCCGACCATGTCGGGATACTCGAGCTTCTCGATGAACGCGAGCATGTGTCCGACCGTGGGCAGCAGGATGTCGCCGCGCGGCTCGTTCGGCTTGGGTTCGAGCGCGAACCGCAACTCGTACCCGCGACTGATCGCGTACTCACAGGCGAGGTTGATCGCCTCGGCGTAGCGGTCGAGCGCCGCACGGGTGTCCATCGCGGCGTCGACCTCGCAGCCTTCACGGCCACCCCACATGACGAAGACCTGCGCGCCGAGCTCGACGCCGAGGTCGATCGCGTCGAGGACCTTGGCCACCGCGAAGCGGCGGACGTTCACGTCGTTCGCGGTGAACGCGCCCGATCGGAACACGGGCTGCGAGAACAGGTTGCACGTCGCCATCGGCACCTTCAGACCGGTGTCGTCGAGCGCGCGGCGGAACCGCTTCACGATCGCCTCGCGCTCGGCGGGCGACGAGCCCGGCGGGACGAGGTCGTCGTCGTGGAAGCTCACGCCGTACGCGCCCACCTCCGCCAAGTGTCGCACCGAATCCACCGGATCCAGCGGCGGCCGGACCTCGTGACCGAACGGGTCGCGGCCGGGGTTGCCCACCGTCCAGAGGCCGAAGGTGAAATGGTCGTCGGGGGTCGGGACGTAGCGATCGGACATGCGCCACCTCGGGCGTTCGGGGCGGGCGACGGGGCGCCGGCTGTTCTCCACTGCACTTTGTTCGCTG
This sequence comes from uncultured Actinomycetes bacterium, assembly GCA_963725775.1. Classification (GTDB taxonomy): domain Bacteria; phylum Actinomycetota; class Acidimicrobiia; order IMCC26256; family DASPTH01; genus DASUAS01. Next base: position 1,039,975 of record CAVRZT010000001.1, on the reverse strand, counting down.
ACCGTACTAAGTTACGGCCTTGATGGCAAGCGCCGCCAAGATCGACCGCCGAGTGATGCGCGGGCACAACCGCGCGGTCGTGCTCGATCTCCTGCGCCGGTCCGGCCCGATGGCCCGGACCGAGGTCGCGCGGCGGACGCTCCTCGCCAAGCCCACCGTCTCGGGGATCGTCGACGAGCTCATCGCCGACGGCGTCGTGTTCGAGACCGGCGTCGGCGAGACGACGGGCGGGCGCCCACCGACGCTGCTCGACTTCGATGCCCGCACCGAGGCGTACCTCGGCATCCACATCGGCGTCGACCACACGACCGTCGCCGTCGCCGACGGGCGCGCCGCGGTGCTCGCGAGCCACACCTGCGACTCGGCGGTCGGCGTGCCGGAACGCTCGGTCGAGCACGTTCGACGACTCACGCGCGCCGCACTCCGCGACGCGGACATGTCGATGCAACACGTGCGGCGCGCCGCGGTTGCCATTCCCGGCCTCGTCGACCGTGCAAGCGGCGTCTGCACGATCGCGCCGAACCTCGAGTGGCGAGACGTGCCCATCGCGCACGCGATCGGCGAGGCGATCGGCGAGGCGATCGCCGTCCCAACCGACGCCTACAACAGCACGCAGGCGTCGGCACTCGCCGAAGCACGTCATGGGGTCGCCACGCACGCGCGCACCTTCGTCTGGCTGTACGTCGGCTCCGGCGTGGGGAGCGCCATCGTCCACGACGGCAAACTCGTCTACGGCACGCGAGGGTTCGCCGGCGAGATCGGCCACTGCCGCGTCGTCGACGACGGACCGCGCTGTCACTGCGGCAAGCGCGGCTGCCTGGAGGTCTTCACTTCGGGGCCTGCGATCGCAGATGCTGCAGGCCGAGCGAGTGTGCGCGACGTCATCGACGACGCGGACAACGGCGACGACAGCGCGCGCGAGACCCTCCGCGCCGCCGGACATCTCCTCGGGCTCGGGACCTCATATCTCGTCAGCATCCTCAATCCCGAGCTGGTCGTGGTCGGGGGCGAGGCGTCGCCGGCCGGCGACCTCCTCCTCGAACCGCTCCGCGCCGCCCTGCACGAGGACGTCCTCGAACCGGAACGGGTACCGGTGGTCGCCACCGGGCTCACGGGTGACCCTGCCCTCGCGGGCGCGGTCCTACTCGCGTTCGAAGGCGCTCGAGAGCTCGCCGCGACATGAGCCTCGTCGTCGGGACCGATTCGTCGACGCAGTCGTGCAAGATCGAAGTACGCGATGCCGACTCCGGAACGCTGGTGCACTCGGCGACTGCGCCGCATCCGCCGACGGTCCCGCCGCGCAGCGAGCAGGCTCCTGACGCGTGGTGGCACGCGTTGTCGTCGCTCCTCGACGGCCATGCGAACGATGTCGCCGCGATCAGCGTCGCGGGCCAGCAACACGGGATGGTCGTCCTCGACGAGCAGCGTCGGGTACTCCGACCGGCGAAGCTGTGGAACGACACCGAATCGGCACCGCAGGCGCAACGCCTCGTCGACGAGCTCGGTGCCGCGTACTGGGCCGAGCACACCGGCAGCGTGCCCGTCGCGTCGTTCACCGTCACCAAGCTCGCCTGGCTCCGGGAGCAGGAACCCGAAGCCTTCGCGCGCGTGCGTCACGTGCTGCTCCCCCACGACTGGTTGACCTACCGGCTCACGGGTGAGCTCGTCACCGACCGGGGCGACGCCTCCGGGACCGGTTACTGGTCACCGGCGACGGGCAAGTACTCGGCCGAGATCCTGCACCTGGTTGGCCTCGATCCCACGGTCGCGCCGACCGTGCTCGGACCGGCGACTCCTGCGGGCGCGTGGGGCGAGGTCGTCGTCGGGCCCGGGACCGGCGACAACATGGCGGCCGCGCTCGGACTCGGGCTCGTCGAGGGCGACGTCACCATCTCGCTCGGCACCTCCGGCACCGTCTTCGCGATGTCGGACCGCCCCACGGCCGACGCCACCGGCGCGGTCGCGGGCTTCGCCGATGCCACCGGCCGCTACCTCCCGCTGGTCTGCACCCTCAACGCCACCAAGGTGACCGACACCATCGCTCGGCTTTTGGGCATGTCGACCTCCGAGCTGGACCGCGCCGCGCTCGACGTCGCGCCGGGCGCGGGTGGTGTCGTCATGGTCCCCTACCTCGACGGCGAGCGGACGCCGAACCTCCCCGACGCCACCGGCGCGTTGGTGGGCCTGCGGTCCGACACGGAGCGGGTGCAGCTCGCCCGCGCGGCATTCGAGGGCGTGGTCTGCAGCCTGCTCGACGCGCTCGACGCGCTCGAGCGGGCCGGGGTCGCGACGCGCGCGGGGCGGCTCTTCCTCGTGGGGGAGGCGCGCGGTCCGCGGCGTACCGACGCATCGTCGCCGATCTCGCCCAACGACCGGTGCTCGTCGCGCCCGTGGGCGAGCACGTGGCCACGGGCGCGTGCGTCCAGGCCGCCGCGGTTCTCCGGTCGTGCACTGTCGGCGAGATCGTGACCGCGTGGTCGGTGCACGACGGCGACGTCGTCGAACCGGACAGCGCTGTCGACGCGGACGCCGTGCGCGCGGCCTACCGGGCGCGAACCAGGGGGGGCACATGACCATCGAGACGTACCAGAACCCTGCGGCGTCGGTCGACGAACGCGTCGGCGACCTGCTCGGCCGCATGACGCTCGAGGAGAAGGTGGCGCAGCTGGGAGCGATCTGGGTCACGCAGCTCGTCCGCAACGACGCGTTCGACGACGCCGCGACGCGCGAACTCCTGGCCGACGGCATCGGTCAGATCACCAGGATCGGTGCGTCCACCGGACTGCTCGCTGAGGACTCGGCGACGCTCATCAACCAGATCCAGCACGTCGCCGTCGAGCACACCCGCCTCGGCATCCCGGTGCTCCTCCACGAAGAGGCGGTCGGCGGGTTCACCCATCGGGGCGCCACCACGTTTCCGCAGGCGCTCGGTCTGGCCTGCACGTGGGATCCCGCGCTCATCGGCGAGGTCGCCGAGGTGATTCGTCACCAGATGCTCGCGGTCGGCGCGCGCCTCGTGCTCTCGCCGGTGCTCGACGTGGCCCGCGATCCGCGCTGGGGAAGGGTGGAGGAGACGTACGGCGAGTCTCCCGAGCTGTGCGCCCGGCTCGGCGTCGCGTACGTCCAGGGTCTGCAGACCTCCGATCTCTCGAACGGCGTCGCCTGCGCGGCCAAGCACTTCCTCGGCTACGCCGCATCGATGGGTGGCCGGAACCAGGCACCGGTCCACGTCGGCGGACGCGAGCTCCGGGACGTGTACGCGATGCCGTTCGCGGCCGCGATCCGCGAGGCTGCACTCGACGGGATCATGAACTCGTATTCGTCGATCGACGGGCTCCCGTGCGCGGGCGCACGCGAGATCCTCACCGACCTCCTCCGAGGTGAGCTCGGGTTCCACGGCGCGGTCGTCGCCGACTACTTCGCGGTGAACCAGCTGCTCGACAACCACCGCACCGCCGCGGATCGGGCCGAGGCTGCGGCGCAGGCGCTCACCGCCGGCCTCGACGTCGAGTTGCCCTCCCTCGACTGCTACCGGGAGCTGCCTGGGCTGGTTCGTGACGGACGTCTGGCCGAGGAGACGATCGACGTCGCCGTCGAACGCGTGCTCGCGCAGAAGCTCCGGCTCGGTCTGTTCGAACACCCGTACGTCGAGCCGTCGCGCGCGGCCGCGGCGTTCGACACCGCGGAGCAGCGCGACCTGGCGCGCCGGGTGGCGGCAAAGTCGGTGTGCCTCCTGACCAACGACGGCGTCCTGCCGCTGCGACCGTCGGATCTCCGGAGCGTCGCGGTCATCGGTCCTCACGCCGACGATCCCCGGCTGCTGCAGGGCGACTACCACTACCCCGCGCACCTCGAGATCATGTACACGAACGCGTGGGCGGACATGCGGGCTGGATGGTCTCCCGACGCCATCCAGCGCACCACGACGATCGGCTCAGGATGCTGCGTCACCGAGCGCGGCCAGCTCGTTCGCGGCCGGGCCGTACTTCACTCCCCACGTGACGCCGCTCGCGGGACTGCGAGCTGCACTCGGAAAGGACGTGACGGTCGAGCACGTGCGGGGATGTCACGACTCCGATCCCGAGCGACGCACAGATCGGCGACGCGGTCGAGCTCGCGACGGCGGCTGATGTCGCGATCGTGTTCGTGGGCGCCAAGTCCGGATTGGTGTCCGACTGCACCGTGGGCGAGATGCGCGACGCCGCGTCGCTCGACCTTCCCGGTGCGCAGACCGAACTGGTCGAGGCCGTCAGCGCGACCGGGACGCCGACCATCGTCGTCGTGGTGAGCGGCCGCGTCCACACGCTGGGGCGGATCGCGGACGCCGCCGACGCCCTTCTCTGGGCTGTCACCACCGGGCGAGGAGGGCGGGAGCGCGATCGCCGACGTGCTGACCGGCGCGGTCAACCCCTCGGGCCGTCTCCCGGTCACGCTCCCCCGACACGTCGGCCAGTTGCCCCTGCACCACGACATGCGGGCACGGGGCGACCGTTCGGAGATCTACGGCGACTATGTCGATTGCGCGAGCAGTCCGCTGTTCGCGTTCGGTCACGGGCTGTCGTACACGACGTTCGAGTACGGGCCGCTGCGCGTCGACGCCGGGAACCACGAGTAGTCAGACGGTCGTCGAGGTCGAGGTCACCAACGTGGGTGATCGGGCCGGCGAGGAAGTGGTGCAGCTCTACTGCCGCGACGATGTCGCCTCGGTCGCGCGACCCGGTCGGGAGCTCATCGGATTCGCGAGCGCCTCGCTCGCGCCCGGCGAATCCGCGACGGTCACCTTCGTCGTGGCATCGAACCGGCTCGCGTTCCACGACCGAACCATGCAACGCGTCACGGAGCCCGGCACGTTCACGTTCCTCGTCGGCGCGTCGTCGATCGACATCCGCGCCGAGGCCACCGTCGAACTCACCGGCGACACGGTGGTCCATGACGTCCGCGACAGCGACATGACCTCGTCGCGGGTGAGTGCGCAGCGATGACCTGGGAGCTGCGCTGGCATCCGTTCCGAGCTGAGTGGGTGCTCTTCACCGCGCACCGCGGCGCGCGCCCGTGGATCGGCGAGACCGTCGCCGACGACGAGCCCGAGATCCCCGACGACAACGCGCTGGCACCGCTCGGCCGGCGCATCGCCACCACGAACCCCGACTACAGGGGCGTCTTCGTGTTCACCAACGACCTGCCGGTGTTCTCACCCGACGCGCCGGAGCCCGTCGACGGCGACGACGTGTACCACACCCGGCGTGCGGTCGGCACCGCCGAGGTGGTGTGCTACCACCACGATCCGACGCGCTCGATGGCCGACCTCGACGACGACGAGGTGACCGCCGTCGTCGTCACCTGGCGCGAGCGCACCGCCGCGTTGCAGGAACTCGACGGCGTCGCGCACGTGCTGATCTTCGAGAACCGCGGCGCCGCGGTCGGCACGTCGAACCCGCACCCGCACTGCCAGATCTACGCCGGCGCTCTCGTCTACGGCACGATGGCGCGCGAAGCCGAGGTCGCGGCCGAGCACTCACGACCAGACCGGGCGCTCGCTCCTGATGGAGGTCGTCGAGCGTGAGCGTCAGCGGTCCCCGGGTGGTCAGCGACGGTGACCACTTCTTCGCGTGCGTGCCGTGGTTCGCGCGCTACGCGTACGAGGTGCACGTGCTGCCGCGTCGGCTGGTGACGTCGCTCCTCGATCTCGACGACAACGAGTGCCGGTCACTCGCGCTCGTGCTGCGCGACGTCATACGGCGCTACGACGCGCTGTGGGGTCTGCGCATGCCGTACGTGCTCGCGGTCCACCAGGCCCCGGTCGGCGCTCACCCGCACTACCCGTTCCACGTCGAGCTGCATCCGCCGCTGCGCGCGCCGGGGCTGCTGAAGTACCTGGCCGGACCCGAGATCGGTGGCGGTTCGATGACCAATGAGTCCGATCCCGACGAGAAGGCGGCGGAGCTCCGTGACGCACTCTCCTGACGATGGTCGATTCCGCTCCGCCGTCCCGCCCTCCGGGCACGGCTCCGCTGCATCTCCTGACGACGCCCGCCGCCTGCTGTGCGCGCTCGGTGACCACATCCGCGACGTCGTCGTGGGTGCCCGCGGCATCGACATGGCGCGGATCGAGGGCGAGACCGTCGCCGACACGATCTACGCCATCGACCAGGTCGCCGACGACACGTTGCTGCAGTGGTTCGAGGAGCACTGGCCAGGTGTCGAGGTGGTGTCGGAAGGCCTCGACGAGCCGGTGGTGATCGGCGACGACCCGACGTGGACGGTGATCGTCGACACCATCGACGGCACGCGCGGCTTGATGTACGACAAGCGCGCCGCGTGGTGTCTCGCCGCGGCAGCACCGCACGGCGGGTCGTTGCGCGACGTCGTCGCGGCGGCGATGACCGAGCTCCCGACCGTGAAGCAGGGTGCGGCGGATCGGCTCAGTGGGACGCGGGGTGGTGGCGTCGACGCCGAGCGGATCGAGCTGCGCGACGGGCGGCGCGCCGCCGCTCACCGTGCGGCCGTCGTCGGCCACCGACCTCGAACACGGGTTCGCGGGCCTGGCGAAGTTCTTCGTGCCGGGCAAGCCCGCGCTCGCCCAGCTGGAGGCGGAGCTGTTCGCTCGCCTCGGCAGCCGTCACGTGTTCGACGACGAGTACATCTCGTCGGGCGGGCAGCTCCACGAGCTGATCGTCGGCCACGATCGCTTCGTCGCCGATCTCCGCCCGCTCGTCGACGTCGAGGCGCTCGCGTGCCATCCCTACGACGTGTGCACCGCGATGCTGCTCGAGGAAGCCGGCGGTGTCGTGACCGATCCGCAGGGTCGCCCGCTCGACGCGCCCCTCGACACCACCTCGCCGGTCGCCTGGGTGGGCTACGCCAACCCCGACGCTCGCGGCGCGCATCGGCCCGGTCCTCGCGGAGCTCGTCGGTGAGCTCGATCACCGGTAGCGCGCCCGGCCGCCTCGACCTGTTGGGTGGCGTCGCCGACTACTCCGGCGCGCTGGTCCTCGAAGTCGCCGACCAGCCTCACCACCACGGTGCACGCCGAACCCGCCGACGAGCTCGTCGTGGGGCCGGTGCGCCTCGACTTCGATGACATCGTACGACTGGCTCGCCTCCCCTACCCCGAGATGCGCGACACGCTCTCGACGATGCCGCGCTGGACCCACTACCTGGTCGGAGTCGCGCTGGTGCTCGTCCGCCACGGCGTGATCGAGCCGCCGAAGGTGAGCCTCTCGGTGTCGTCGGAGGTTCCACAGTCGGTCGGGGTGTCGTCGAGCGCGGCGCTCGAGGTTGCCACCGCGCGCGCCCTCGGCGCCGGCGGGATCGACCCGCTCCGTCTCGCGTCGCTCTGTCAGGAGGCGGAGAACCAGATCGTGGGCGTGCCCTGCGGGATCATGGACCAGGTCGTCGTCGTCATGGGGCGCACCGGCGCGGTGCTCCCGATCCTGTGCCGGCCCGCTTCCGTGCTCCCCCTCGCAGCGCTGCCCGAGGGGATCGAGGTCGTCGGCCGGCCCACCGGCGCCGAGCACGACGTGGGCGGTGCGCCGTACCGCCGTGCGCGCGCCGCCGCGTTCATGGGCAAGCGGATCATCGAGGACGACGACGCGCCGCAGTGGCCGTGGGTGAGCGCGTTGCCCGCGTCCGCGGTCGCCGACCTCCCCGAACTGCTCGAGGGTGCGGAATTCCTCGAGCGGTGGGGCACCACCGACGACGCCATGACGACCGTCGACCCCGACGAGACCTATCCGGTGCAGGCGGCCACGCGCTTCGGGGTGGACGAGCACCGGCGCGGCGAGGAAGCGCTCGCCGCGCTCGAACGAGGCGACGCCACCGCACTGGGTCCGCTCATGGCCGCGAGCCACGCGGGCTACGACGCCATGGGCCTCGGACATCCGGCCGCGACCGCAGCTGTCGACGACAGCCTCGACCGTCCCGGCGTCCACGGCGCGCGTTCGAGTGGCGGCGGTTCCGGCGGTACCGTCGTCGTCCTCTGTGATCGTGGCGCGCTCGACGACGTCGACGACCTGATTCGCTGACCCGAGAAGGAACGCTATGAACGACGCACGCACAGTTCTCGTGACGGGGGGCGCCGGCTACATCGGGAGCCACACCTGCGTCACACTCCTCGAAGCCGGCGTCCGGGTCGTCGTGATCGACAACCTCGACAACAGCAGCGCGGTCGCGCTCGACCGGGTGCGCGAGCTCGTGCCCGACACCGAAACGACGCTCGAGTTCGTCGAAGGCGACATCCGCGATCGTGCCGACCTCGACCGCGCCTTCGCCATGGGTGGGGTCGGATCGGTCATCCACTTCGCCGGGCTCAAGGCGGTCGGTGAATCGGTCGCCGAGCCGCTGCGCTACTACGAGCACAACGTGGCCGGCACCGTGCAGCTCCTGCGGGCGATGGAACGACACGGCGTGCGCGACCTCGTGTTCTCGTCGTCGTGCACGGTCTACGGGGAGCCGCCGACCGTGCCGATCGTCGAGGACACGCCGCTCGGGGCGAACAGCCCGTACGGCCGTACGAAGTTGCACATCGAGGAGATGCTCCGCGACGTCGCCGCCACCGGCGACTGGCGGATGATGCTGCTGCGCTACTTCAACCCGGTGGGCGCGCACCCGAGCGGCCGCATCGGCGAAGATCCGGTCGGCATCCCCAACAACCTGATGCCCTACATCATGCAGGTGGCCGTCGGTCGACGCGACCACCTCACGGTGTTCGGCGACGACTACCCGACTCCCGACGGCACCGCGGTGCGCGACTACCTCCACGTCGTCGACCTCGCCGAGGGTCACCTCGCCGCCCTCGACCGAATCGACCGGATCGAGGGCGCGGTCGCGGTGAACCTCGGCACCGGCGTCGGAAGCTCCGTGCTCGACGTCGTGCGCGCCGCCGCCACGGCGACCGGCCGCGAGATTCCCTTCGAGATCGGCCCGCGGCGCGCGGGCGATATCGTCGCCGCGTGGGCCGACAGCTCACTCGCAGCATCACTGCTCGGGTGGCGCGCGTCACGCACCCTCGCCGACATGTGCGCCGACCACTGGCGCTGGCAATCGACGAACCCCGACGGCTACCGCCCCAGCTGACCCCGCGGTCGTGGTGTTAGGTTCACACCACCGGGAACATGCGGGCCGAGGGGGAACCGATGGGCGAGCTCGACGGGAAGATCGCGGTCATCACCGGCGCCGGTTCGGGGATGGCGAGAGCCTCGACGCACGTGTTCGTGCGCGAAGGCGCCAAGGTGCTCGCGGTCGACATCAGCGGCCGCGAGAACGACACCGCCGCGGAGCTCGGTGATTCGGTGGTGCCGTTCCACTGCGACGTCACCCAGGAGCCCGAGGTCGAAGCGATGTTCGAGGCCGCGCTGCGCGAGTTCGGCCGCGTCGACGCGGTGCTCAACGTCGCCGGCATCGGCGGCGCCCAACCCGTCGCCAAGGTCACCATGGACGAGTACGACCGGATCATGGCGGTCGATCTCAAGGGCGTCCTGCTGGGCACGAAGCACGGCATCAAGGCGATGCTCGCGACGGGTGGTGGGTCGATCGTGAATTGGTCCTCGATCGGGGGCATGAACGCGTCGGTCATGCCGACGAGCGTCTACTCGGCGGCGAAGGCCGGCGTCATCTCGTTCACCAAGTCGGCCGCGGTCGAGTACGGGGCGCGGGGCATCCGCGCCAACGCGATCTGCCCCGGTCTCATCGTGACCGAGCTCTCGGGCGGCCAGGCCGCGATCGACCGCTTCCCGGAACTGGTGGAGAGCGCGGCACTCAAGCGAGCGGGTCAGCCCGAGGAAGTGGCGGAGCTCGCCGCGTTCCTCGCCTCCGACCGCGCGAGCTTCATCACCGGCGCCGTGATCCCGATCGACGGCGGAACGACCGCAACGCTGCATTGATCGCCAACGCGAGCCCCGTCTACTACGACCCCTACGACGCCGGCATCAACGCAGACCCCTATCCGACGTACCAGCGGCTCCGCGACGAGGCGCCGATCTACTACAACGGGCGCTACGACGTGTGGGCGCTGGCCCGCCACGCCGACGTCGAGCAGGCGCTCGTCAACTGGCAGACGTTCTCCAACACTCGCAGCGACATCCTCGAGATCATCCAGTCCGGGATGGAACTGCCACCCGGCGTCGTGATGTTCGAGGACCCGCCGTTGCACACGATGCACCGCGGCCTGATGGCGCGGGTCTTCTCACCGCGACGCATGAACGAGCTCGAGGAGCAGGTGCGCGCGTACTGCCGTGCGTGTCTCGACCCGCTCGTCGGGACCGACCGGTTCGACTTCGTCGCCGACCTCGGCGAGCAGATGCCCATGCGGGTCATCGGCATGCTCCTCGGCATCCCCGAGTCCGACCAGGTCGCAGTCCGCACGAAGCAGGACGCGTCCCTGCGCACTCGAGCGGGCAAGCCCATGAAGGTGAAGCAGGCCGCCATCGCCGACGGATCGATGTTCGCCGACTACATCGACTGGCGGGCGAAGCACCCATCGGACGATCTGATGACGACGCTGCTGCGGGCGGAGTTCGAGGACGAGACCGGCACTATTCGCACGCTCAGCCGCGACGAGGTGCTCACCTACACGCAGGTGATCGCCGGCGCCGGCAACGAAACGACCGGCCGGCTCATCGGTTGGCTCGGCAAGGTGCTGGGTGAGCACCCCGAGCAGCGCCGGCAACTCGTCGAGGACCGTTCGCTGATCCCGAACACCATCGAGGAGACGCTGCGCTTCGAGCCGACGGGTCCGCACATCGCGCGGTACGTCGCCCGGGACGTCGAGTACTACGGCACGACCGTGCCCGCCGGCAGCGCGATCCTGTTGCTGGTCGGGTCGGCGAACCGCGACGAGCGGCGTTACGACGAACCGGATCGCTTCGACATCCACCGCGACCTCGGCCAGCACCTCACCTTCGGCTACGGCATGCACTTCTGCCTCGGCGCCGCGCTCGCACGACTCGAAGGCCGCGTGGCGCTCGACGAAGTGCTGAACCGCTTCCCCGACTGGGAAGTCGACGACGACAACATCAAGCTGGCGTCGACCTCCACCGTCCGTGGGTGGGAGTCGATGCCGGTCTTCGTCAGCTGACCGGCGATCCCGACTCCTCCGCTTCGAACCAGTCGAACGCCGCCGCTCCGCCGACCGCATACATCCCGATGATCCGACCGGTGAACCCACCGACGACCTCGGTCGAGAGGTAGCGACCGTCGAGTGCCGCGAGCTCACGGACATCACCGTCGTCGCCCTCGTAACCGAGCGCGATCTCGTCGGGACCGTGGACGTGCGGTCTCGTCTCGATGGTGAGCACCACCGGTCCCGAGGGCCTGGGCGCTTCTCCCAAGATCTGCGTGACGGGTCCGACACGGGCGCGAGCGATGACCGAGTCATTCGCCATCGAGACCTCGTAGTGCGACGACTCGTCCATGACGACGGCGAGTCCCGCCTCCGTGCTCGTCCCCGGATCGACGGGCGCTCGGACCCGGCAGTGGTGCCACTGTTGGCGGCACCCCACGAACGCGGGCTCCACGTCATCGAGGTTCGCGTCCGCGCCCGCGAGGCTCAGCCACCCGGGGCGCGTGTCGAGCGAGGCGAAGGCGGTCGGCGGTCGGCGCACAGAGATCCACCGGGGACCGAGCGACGAACCGTCGAACTCGTCCCGCACCGCGAAGTCGACGTCAACGGGCCCCGGCGGGCGCCCGTCCATGGTCAGATCCACGTCGCCCACGACGGGCCAACCGCCGACCCACTCGACCGGCGCGAGGAAGGTCTCCCGGCCGAGTACATGAAAGCCCGGCGTGACCCCCCGCGGCCGAACGCCGAGCAGCACCATCCACCATGATCCGTACGCGGCCTCCACGAGGTCGGCATGGCCGGTGTTCTGAATCGGCCGGTCGGTGCTCCGGTGGCTGAGGATGGGATTCGCCGGGCACGACTCCCAGGGCCCGACCGGCGACGGTCCGCGCGCGATGGACACCGCGTGGCCCCGTTCGGTCCCGCCTTCGGCGATCATCAGATGCCACGTGCCATCGCGTCGGAAGAGGTGCGGCGCCTCCGGGTGCTGCAGGCCGGTGCCGGCCCACGTCGGTACCGGCCCTTCGAGCACCTCGCCGGTGGCGTCGTCGATGCGGCAGCGCGCGATACCGCCGAGGCCGGAGAAATGCAGCCAGCAGTTCCCATCGTCGTCCCAGGCGAGGTCGGGATCGATGCCGGCGACCGCGACCGGCACAGGATCCGACCACGGACCGGCGGCGTCGGCGGAGGTCACGAAGAAGTTCTGCGCTCCGTCATGCGTCGCGGTCGTGGTGATCATGAAGAACAGGCCGTCCTGGAACCGGAGCGTCGGGGCGTACACGCCCATCGACGCCCAACCCTGCGTCGCCCGGAGGTCGAGTTGCGACGGACGGTCGAGCACATTGCCGAGTTGCGTCCACTCGACCAGATTCCGCGAGCGGAAGATCGGCACACCCGGAAACCACGTGAACGACGACGTCACCAGGAAGTACTCGTCACCGACGCGGCAGACGCTCGGATCGGGATGGAACCCGGGGATCACCGGGTTGGTGAACGCGCTCTCTCTCGTGCCTCAGCCATCAAGCGCGAACGCTTCGGGGCTGCGGCCGATCCCGTCGTCCTCGATGTTGTGCACCTGGTCGCTGAGCGTGGCGCGGCGCTTCCGGATCTCCTCCGCGGACAGCTCCTCGCGAACATCCCCGGGGCGAGGTGCGAGCCCGAACCCCGTGTAGACGACCCGACGCTCGCGGTCGACCGGTGGGCGGCTCATGTGCAGCGTGCACGAGCAGTGCACCGTGACGTCACCGGTCACGGTCGGGAGCGGAACCCGCGGGAGATCGAGGTCCGGTCGAACGTCGATCGCCTGGACGTTCGACCGGTGAGAGCCGGCCACGACGCCCAGCTCACCGCTGCGCGCATCCGCGCCGGTCACGGAGATGCCCACGGTCAGGCCGCAGCACCCACGCGAATGACCCCCCATCGAACAGTCCTTGTGCCAGGACACGTCGGACATGCCCTCGACGACGCCGACCTTCTTCAGGAGTCCCTCGGCGCTGTCGCCCTCCGCCGGCGGCCGCTGCACCATGACATCGTCGGTGAAGTCCCCGATCGCACGGAACCGGTCCGACGAGACCAGTTCCTGCAGCGTGGGCGAGACGAGGTTGAAGCCGAGGATGCGCGAGGGGTACCAACCGTCGGCGGTGCGCGCCCACCACGACGCGCCATCGTCCTGGGTGGCTGCGGCGAGCGCCACATCGAGCTCCGCCGACACCGCAGCCATCTCCTCTTCGGTGAAGACCTGGTCGAGATGGAGGTAGCCCGCTTCCGCCAGGAAGTGGCCGATCTCATCCCTCGGTTCGTCGACGCGGAACGCGCGCTGCAGGTCGAGTGGCGCGCCGTCGCGGCCACGGAGCTCGATCGACCCTGGTTCGTGCACCGGCCGACCGTCGACGGCTGCCCGCAGCGCCGGCTCCCACGCGACGAACTGGTCCTTGGTGCCACGACGCGTGCGGACCCGGCCGGCCATGACCAGTCCGAACGTCGAGGTGACATCCTGGAGGAGCTCGGAGCACGCGGCAGCATCGAGCTGCACGACCGGTCCGTCGTCGGCGTCACCGTCGTCGAGGACGAGACGCCCGTCCCGGACGATCAGGTGGGCAACGGTTCCGTCGACGTCGAGACCAAGGGGCGGCAGACCCAACTGGTCGACGCCACGGCCGGCGAGCACCCCGGTCTCGGCGAGGCGATCGGCGAGATCGCCGAACAGCTGCTCCGGGTCCATCACCTCGGCGGGGCCGGCGAAGCGAGTCCTGCGGTCGATCGTGGTCATGGCTGTCTCCTTGCGTCTGGGCTGACGACCGCATCGATGCGGACCTCGAGCGGATCGCAACCGTCGGCGACGACGGTCACGTTGATGGTGCCGGCGCCGGTCGGGCGCACGACGGCGAGTGCGCGGCCGCCGAACGTCGTGCAGGCGGACTCGGTGAAGCGCTCCTCGGTGCAGGGGTTCGCGCTCCCGAGACCCTGCAAGCACGCCGGGACCGTCGAGCTCGACCGTGACCGGTCGGTCGGCGGTCGGTGTACGAGCGTCCCCGACTCGTCGACCAGACCGATCTCGACGAACGCCAGGTCGTCGAGATCGGCCGCGATCTCCTTGCGGTCGGCGCGCACGTCGAGCATCACCGAGCCCGACGCTGACCGCAGGTTCGTGCGCCCGACCTCTGCGCCGTCGCGTCGCGCGACCGCCTCCAGCAGCCCCGGTTCGTACGTCGTCTCGAACTCGGCGCGGAAGCGATGCTCCGCGCCCGCAGGCTGACTGCCGAGCGAGCGGCCGTCGAGCAGCAGCTCCACCTCGTCGGCGTCGGCGTAGACCTCGACCGTCGACCGGCGATCCGTCGTGGCCGGTCCAGGTCCAGCTCGAGACGACGTCGCTCCACGCCCACGGACTCGAATGCGCCAGTGCCTGACCGTGGTGCTCCGGAGGGTGGACCGCGAGGTACGGATCGGTGCGGATGCCCCAGACGATCTCGCGGTAGTACGACTGCGGGCGACGCTGACCGGTGATGTCGAAGTCGGAGCACCACGCCGTCAGCCACGGATAGTCGCCGAGGAAGGCGGCCATGCCGAGCTCGGACTGCGGCGCTCCGTACTCCACGCGCCCGATGCCCGCCTCGCCGAGGTAGTCCCAACCGGTCCAGGTGAAGTCGCCGATGACGTTCGGGTTGCGCAGCACCGCTGCCCAGTCCTTGTCGAGGGACGGAGGATGCGACTCGGTCGCGACGATCACCCGGTGCGGGAAGAGCTCGCGGTCCTGCTCGAATCGGGTCGCCATGTAGTTGTACCCGGCGACGTCGAGGTGCGAGAACGCCTCCTGGGTCTTGGCCGTGACCACGGACGAGCGCATCGGCTTCCACCATGATGTCGCCCAGGTTCGTCGCCGCGGTGTTGACTCCGGTCTCCTCGTCGGTTCCCGTGCTCGCCGCCGACTCGCGGATCTCCGCGAAGAGCTCCGCGCCGCCGACGAGCATTCCGGTCACCGCTTGCGTGACGAAGCGGGTGTCGTCGAGGGCGCGCACCTTCTCGGCCAACGCGCGACCGACCTGCACACCGACAGGCGTCGAGCCGTCCGGCACCTCGTTCCCGATGCTGTACAGGATGACGCTCGGGTGGTTGATGTCCTTGCGGACCATCGCCTCGACGTCGGCTTCCCACCAGTCGGCGAACCGCAACGCGTAGTCGTCCTCCGATTTCGTCTGCAGCCACATGTCGAAGGTCTCGTCCATCACCAGCATCCCGAGCCGATCGCACGCGCGCAGCATCGCTTTGCTCATCGGGTTGTGCGCGCTGCGGATCGCGTTGTAACCGGCGGCCTGCAGCAGCTCCACGCGTCGCTCGTCAGCACGGTCGATCGTCGCGGCGCCGAGCACTCCGTTGTCGTGGTGGACGCAGGCGCCGCGGAGCAGCACCGGTTCGCCGTTGATCCGCAGCCCTCGTTCCGCGATCGACGGCGAGTGACCGGATGCCGAAGGTCGTCGACTCCTCGTCGATGATGTCGTCGCCGTCGAGCGAGCATGGCCCGGCACGTGTAGAGGTACGGATCATCGGGGCCCCATCGCCGCGCATCGACGACGTGGAGCCGGGTACGGGCGGTGATCGTGTCCCCGGGAAATGTCGTCACCGGCGTCTCGCTCCGCGCCACCACCGCACCGTCGCCGTCGACCAGCTCGACGGCGAGCGTCGGCCGCGACGACGCCTGCGACCGGTTCCGCACGTCGGCAGCAACGGTGACGACGGCGCCGGCGGCGTCGATCTCGGGAGTCCGAACCTGGAGGCCGTCGGGCACGAGGAACACCGGCCCCGCCGAGAGGAGCCAGACGTTCCGGTAGATGCCGGCACCCGAGTACCACCGGGAGTCGTCACCGGCACGCACCTCGACCCGCACCTCGTTCTCACCATCGCGGCGCACCAGGTGGTCGATCGGCACGAAGAAGTTCGAGTACCCGTACGGTCGGTGCGCCGCGGCCGCGCCGTTCACCGACACCACCGCGTCGCGGTAGACCCCTTCGAACTCCAGCGTCATCACCGCGGCATCGTCGGCGGTGGCGTCGAAGGCGCGGCGGTACTCCCAGTTCCCACCGACGAAGTAACCGTTCGCCGCGCCGGCCGACGGTGACCGTTCGCCTGTGATCATGGCGTCGTGGGGCAACGTGGCCGGCTCCCATTCGGTGGCGCGCCGAAGATCTCCGCGAAGCGATTGACCTTCGGTCGCACCAACCAGTGGTTGTTGAGGGGGGTACGGCGCATGACTTCTAGCGTCCTTCCGTGGTAGCGGTTGCGGCAGCGCCGCTGCGCGCGATCGCGCGCTCATCGACACCGAGATAGCTCGCGATGACCTTCGCGTCGTTGCGCACGATGTCGGGCGTCCCTTCGGCGATCACCCGACCGGTCTCCAGGCAGTAGACCCGGTCGCTGATGCTCATGATCAGCGGCATGTCGTGCTCGATCACCAGCATCGCGGCCCCGAGCTCGCGGCGGATCTCCTTGATCAGCGGGCCGAAGGCCTCGGTCTCACGCTGCGCGACGCCGGCGGTCGGTTCGTCGAGGCAGAGCACGCGCGCGTCGAGCGCGAGGAGGCCCGCGAGCTCGACGATGCGGCGGGTTCCGGTCGAGAGATCGGAGATGCGGGCGTTGGCGTAGCGACCGAGCCCGAGGAACGAGATGAGGTCATCGGCCTCGGACCGACGTTGACGCTCCTTCCCCACCGAACGGGGCAGGAACAGCGCGGTGGACACGAAGCCCGTCTTCCCCCTGGCTTCGAGCGCGACCTGCACCGTCTCCCGCACCGTGAGCTCGGGGAACAGCCGCGCGGCCTGGAAGGTCCGCCCGAGCCCTGCCCGCGCCCGCTGCGCCGGACCCATCGCGGTGAGATCGTGACCGTGGAGGTACGCGGTACCCGTGGCCGGCACGAATCCGCCGATCGCGTTCATCAACGTCGACTTGCCCGCACCGTTGGTGCCGATGAGCCCGACGATCTCGTCGCTCCCGACCCGCAGCGACACGTCGTCGACCGCGACGATGCCGCCGAACCTCACCGAGACACCGGTGACTTCGAGCGCGGCGACGCCGTCGGCCACCGGAGGACGCGCCGAACGTTGGAGCACCGGCGGTGTCGCCACACTCCTGGTGGTCGGCGGCGCTTCGACCCGGCCCGCGGCCCAGCCGAACAGCGCGTCGCGGATCGTGTACGCGATCTGGATGAACCCACCAGGGAAGTAGAGGAGCAACACGAGGAGGCCGATGCTCGACGTGAACAGCGGAACCAGGTTGTTATCGGGGAAGAACGCGGGCAGCCCGACCACCCAGAGCGCGCCGAGCACCGCACCCATCGGCGAGGCGATGCCACCGATGACGACGATCGCGACCAGCGCGAGCGAATCGGCAACCAGGAAGTAGCGCTCCGTGTACGGCACCGACTCGATCGCGCCGGCCAGGAAGGCGCCACCGAGCCCGGCCAGGAACCCTGCGATGGCGAAGGCGCGGAGCTTGGTCGACGCCAGGCCCACGGTGTACGCGGCGGCGCTGTCGGCGTTGTCCCGTACCGCGATGGTGGTGCGGCCGATGCCAGACCGGCGAAGGCGGCTCACGAACGCGACCGCCGCCACCAGGACCGCGAGACATACGTAGTAATAGGTGCGCTGCTCGGACAGGTCGAGCCCGAAGAGCGTGCCGCGCCTGAACGGCACCGAGAGCTGGTCGTCGGACAGCACCGGTTGGCGGAAGAGGTACTGCTGCGCGGCGACGGCAAAGGCAAAGGTGCTGACGGCGAGCAGCAGCCCACGCACCCGGAGCGCGCCGACGCCGATCAGCGCAGCCAGGCCTGCGGTCGCGAACGCCGCGAGCAGGATCGAGAGGAGGAAGGGAAGCGCGGCGAAGTCGAGGGTGATCACACCCAAGTCGAAGTGCAGGCCGCGCGTGAGCGCGGCTGCGACGAGTGCGCCGAATCCGGCGAACGCCATCTGGCCCAGCGACAGCTGCCCCGCCCATCCGGTCAGGACGGTCAACGAGAGGCCGCAGATCGCGAAGCAGGCGATCGTGGCATACAAGAGGTGGCGTGAGGGCGCGGTGATGAGAAGCGGGATGACGATCGCCAGCACGAGCAACGCACCGAGGACGAGCAGGTTGAACCGGCGCACCCACCAGATCCCGCGCAGCTGGTCGGGGATCTCGCGGACCTTGGGCGCGAACGAGAAGGTCTGCGTCTCCGCCGGCCCGCGGCCGCGGCTCTGCAGGGCGACCGCGACGAGGACCGCGACGAACAGGAGCGCGTCGATCAATCCCGGCTTGTCGAGGTAGTTGAAGTTGACGAGCGCCTGGATCACGCCGATCAACACACCCGCGACCATGGCGCGAGGGAACGACACCATGCCGGCGATGACCGCGGCGGCGAGCGCACGGACCAGGGTGTTCGGACCGAGCAAGAGGAGATCGTGCGCCGGTCCCGCGTTGTCGCCCGCGATCAGGATCATCGTCAGCGTGGAGATGAAGCCGGCGATGGCCCACACCGCGGTCGAGACGATCTTCGGGTTGATGCCCTGGACCCGGGCCAGGTCGGGGTTCTCGGCCGACGCCTTGACCGTACGGCCGATGAGCGTGCGATTGAGGAACCAACCCAGGGCGATCGCGACCAGCGGCACGACGACGAGCACCGCGACCTGCGCACTCGTGATGCGGATGCCGGCGACGTCGTTCCACGTCGTGTCCGTGGGCACCGGATACGCGGCGCTGAAGTCGGTGATCTCCGGATACGCGGTCACGATCGCGGCCGCGAGACCGGCGATCCCGATGGTTGCGACCAGGACGATGACGCGCGGCGCGAAGAAGAGGCGCCGGATCACGATGAGCTCCATGACCGCGCCGAAGAGCGTGCCCAGCACCAGCGCGGCGATCGCGGCCAGCCAGAACGGGACGCCGTACTCGATCACGAGCAGGGCCAGGAGGCTCGCACCGACGAGGCCCATGTTGCCGACCGCGAAGTTGATCACCCTGCTCGATCGGTAGACCAACACGATGCCCATCGCCAGCAGGCCGATGACCAGGCCGGCGATGACACCGTTGAAGACGAGCTGCGACGTGACCCAGGTCGCGACGACCCCCACGATCAGCCGCCCTCGGTGCCCAGGAACACGGCCCGGGCCAGGTCGTCGCGTTCGGCGAGCTCGGCTGCCGGCCCGCTGAAGCGCACTTCGCCCTTCTCCAGGAAGACGGCGCGGTCCGCCACCGAGAGCGCCACGTTCAGCGACTGCTCGACGAGGATGATCGTCATCCCCTCGGCCTTGAGCCGCTCGATGACCACGAGCAGCTCCTGGACGACGAGGGGCGCGAGCCCGAGCGACAGCTCGTCGATGGCGAGCACCTCGGGGTCGTGCAGCAGGGTCATGGCCAACGCGAGCATCTGCTGCTGGCCACCGGAAAGCGCCGACGCGAGCTCGCGCCGTCGCTGCGACAGCGGCGGGAACAGGTCGTAGGCACGTTCGAGGCGACGACGGAAGTCGGCGTCGTCGTGGCGGTAGACGAAGGCGGCCATCTCGAGGTTCTCGTTCACCGTCATGGCGGGGAACACGCCCTTGCCGCCGAGCAGGATGCGGATGCCGAGGCGGGCTCGCTGTTCCGGCGTGGTGTACGTGATGTTCACACCGTTGAGGCGCACGACGCCGCGCGCAGGAGTGCCCAGACCGGCGATGGCGCGCAGGATCGTCGACTTCCCCGCGCCGTTGGTGCCGAGCAACGCGAGCACCTCGCCCCGATGCACCTCGAAGCCCACGTCGAACAACACCTGGACCGGCCCGTACGCGAAATCGACGTCGGCCACCTGGAGGGCGGGCACCCGGTCCGGCGCTTCGAGCTGGCGGGTGTGCTCGGCCATCTCCTCCTGCAGCTCCGCCACCACCAGCGACAGGTCGTTGCGGATGAACCGGGCGCTCCGGACGATCAGGAACCCTCCGACGATCGTCGAGGGCACGACGATGGCGATCACCGCCACCCGGGGGCCGAACTCGTCCGACAGCAGCCCGGACAGCAACGCGCCACCGGTCGCGCCGATGAAGAAGATGTAGATCGCGCCGAGCGCCGAACCCATCCCGCGCAGGCGATAGGGGACGATCGACTGCAGGATCGGTCCGATCATGGTGAAGGCCACCGTCAGCAGCAAGAGCTGCGGGATCCCCAGGATGGTGAACAGCACGACGTTCGGCATGAAGTACTGCACCGGGGTGAGCAGCGCTGCGGGCAGGATCATCAGCCCGACGAGGCGCAGCGCGCGTGGAAGGATCCTGGTGGTACATCCGGTCGTAGGTGCGGCCGGCCAATGGCAGCGCGACGATCAGACCGAGACCACCGATGGTGCCGAGCAGGCCCCGTTCGAAGGTCTTGGTGCCGTACTCCTCCTCCATGAACAGGTTGCTCAGGACCGGCGCGGTGAACAGTCCGAAGCCGATGGCGGCGAACGCGACGATCACGGTCTTGAGCGTGCGGATCTGCCACAGACGCGCGAACGCGGCTTCGACCGAGATGGGCGCCGGCTGCGCGTCCTCGATCACCTCGCCGAGCACGTCCTGCTTCTCGAACTGACCTCGGGGCGGTTCGCGGCAGCTTGAACGCGAACAGTGCGACCACCGCCACCGGGATCCCGAGGAGCAGGAACGGCCACCGCCACCCGTCGTCACCACCGGCGATCGCGGCGATGCCCGCGACCACCACCGGGCTGAGCACCCCGACGAGACGTGCGCCCATCGCCAGCGACGCGCTGATGCGGCCACGCGCGCCGATGGGATAGGTGTCGGCGATGAGCGATTGATGAACCGGGATCGAATTCGACTTGGAGATCCCGACGCCCAGTCGCGCCCAGAACAGCTGGAACGCGTTCGCGACCAGCCCGCACGACGCGACGAACGCCGCGAACGCGAGGTTCGCCCACCCGAGGACGCTCGATCGGGGGTACCGGTCGGCGAGCCACCCCATCGGCAACGCCCCCAGGACGAGGAACGCGCCGGACGCCGCGGACAGGAACACGATGACGCCATTGCCGACGCCGAACGCGTCACGGAGGTCGGGGGCGAGCACCGAGAGGGTCGCGACCTCCAGTTCCTCGAAGGACGCGAGCAAGAGGAGCACGACGAACGTGCTCACGCCGCCCGTGCGCAGCGCCTGTCCGATCGAGAGGTGCTCCTCGCCCACGCCGGGCAGCAGGTCGTTGGCGAAGAGCACCTGCTCCTGCGAAGCAGCCTGTTGCGCCTCCCGCTCGGCTTCCGCGTCGAGCACCGCGACCGCGAGCTGCGCGGCCTCCGACGCCGTCGCGGGCTCGTTGCCGCTCGAGGTCATCGTCATGCCGGTCTCCCGGGGTTCAGCCGACCTTCTGGTCGGTCACCAGGGACTTGAGGGCAGGGTCGTACTTGTAGGTGAACATCGGCTGCAGGAACGTGTGGGTCTTGGGGTCGTACGTGATCGTGCCGGAGCCCGGGACCTCGACCGATCCGAGCTTCTCGGCCGCCTTGTCGAAGCCTGCCACCGTGGGGTTCTTGCCGGCGGCAGCCGTCGAGCGCGGCCAGCAACGGGATGTACCGGCACGCTTGTTGCGCCGAGGCGCGGTAGTCGGGCGCGCCCTCGGCCGGATACTCGAGGATCTTGTCGCCGGTGGCCTTCTCGACCAGCTTGAGGCACTTCTGCAGGCTCGGATCCTTGAAGTCGACGCCGATGTCCGCGCTGACCGCGTTCTTGATCACCGAGGGGTCGGTCGAGGGGTTCAGCACGGCCGCCTGGAACGGGTTGACCGCAGTCGCCGCGATCTTGGGGCGGTAGTCCGTCTTGCCCAACGCGGTGATCACGGCACTCGGGGCGTTGTTCACCGCGAGGACCGTCTTGATCCCGTCGGACTTGAACCGTTCCATGATCGTGCCGGCCTGGTTGATGCCGGCGGTGATGTCGTTGGCCGGCGCGTCGATGATCGCCGAGGTCGTGACCTTCACCCCGTTGCGCTTCAACGCCGGCATGACCACGTCGTTCAGCAAGTTCTCGTCGGCGGCAAGGGTGACCAGACCCACCTTCCCCCCCTTGAACGCCCCCGCCTTGGTGAGCGCGTCGACCACCCGTGGCGCGACGTCGGCGCCCGACTCGAGAGTCGTCCACAGCGCTTTCGCGCGGGACAACAGGTCAGCGGTGATCGTGCCGCCGAGCACGGGCGTGTCGTGCTGTTCGGCGTAGCACAACGCGGCATCGTTGAGGAAGAAGCCCATGACCGCGAACATGTGGTCGTCCTCGGTGAGCTTCAGGCACGCCTCCTGCGCCGGCGCGGTGCCGAGGGGGTTGATCTTGGCGAACGTCGGAACGAGCTTGCGGCCGCCGACGCCGCCGCGCTTGTTGAGATCGTCGATCACGGCGTTGTAGCTCTTCTCGTAGTCGCCGTGGCTGATGTTGGTGACGCTCCGGATCGGCTCGAAGTCGACGTAGGTGACGCCGAACTTGATCTCGTCCTTGGTCACGCCCGGCGCCGAGTCACTCGCGGCGCCGGCGACGCCGATGGCGCCGACGAGCAGGCCGAGCACGACTGCCGGTCCAAGCAGCTTCCGCATTTCATTCCCCCCGTGGTTCCGGAACTCTCTGTGGTCTTCTCGTCTACTGCTTCGTCATAGATCCGATGGCGACAGGTCCCGGATCAGCCGATCGAGGTACGCCTCGTGCGCGGCGGCGAGATCGATGCGATCCGGGTCGGTGAGCCACTGCGTCTCGAGTCCCATCAGCGTCGCGATGATCTCCATCGCGACCTGGCTGATGTCGACATCACGGCGCAGCGCACCGCGCTCGCGCTCCGCGTCGAGGATTGCGCGCACGAGGCCACGCGCGGTCTCGTACCGATCGACGAAGAAGTCGTGCAGCGGCTCGTCGGGCTCGAAGCTCTCCGCGCTCAGCACGGCGTACAGCCGCGTGAGCGTGGCCGTTTCGGCGTTGTGACGGCCGAGATCGCGCAAGGTGGCCAGGGTCAACGCGCTCCCGGGTTCGAGCGCGTCGGCCCGGTCGCGCTCGGCGACGACCTCGGCGAGCAGGCGCTCCTTCGACCCGAAGTAGTAGAGGAGCCCGGTCGCGGTCATCCCCACGCGTTCCGCGAGGGCGGCCACTCCGGTGCCTCGGTAGCCCTTCGCGGCGAAGAGCGCGACCGCGGCGTCGAGGATCTGCTGCCGGCGGGCATTCCCGCGCCGCTGGCGATTCCTCGTGTCGGCCTCGGCCGGCGTCCGGCGCCGTGCGCGCCGTGTGGCCGAGGCCTGACCCGTCCGTTCGCTCATGCGCGCGACATCCCCCCGATGTGCGTGGCCCCGGTGTCGTGAAGAATTCTCACGCGACCCAAGATTCTTACGACTATAAGAAAACTCGAAGTCCGGCGCAAGGGGTCTCCTGCGCTGGTGTTCGAACTTGTTGGATTCTAAGCTAACGAACATGTCTGTCGACGTCAACGGCGCCCTTCGGGAGCTCCTCGCCCGCTCGCACCGCCTCGGAGCCGACAAACGCGTCACGAACTTCGCCGGGGGGAACACGTCGGCCAAGCTCACGCTGGCGGATCCGGTCACCGGAGCCGCGACGCGCGTGCTCGCGGTGAAGGGTTCCGGCGGCGACCTCGGCACGCTCACCGAGTCCGGCCTCGCGCTCCTCGTGCTCGACCGGGTCCTCGCGCTCGAGCATCAACACGCCGCGGGTAGCCACGAGGACGAGATCGTGACGGCCTACGCCGCGTGCCGGTTCGGCGAAGGTGGCGCGGTGCCGTCGATCGACACGCCGCTGCACGCATTCGTCGACCTCGACCACGTCGACCATCTCCACCCCGACTCGTTGATCGCGCTCGCGACCGCCGCCGACGGCGAGCGACTCGTGACCGAGTGCTTCGGTGACGACGTGGGATGGCTCGAGTGGAAGCGTCCCGGGTTCGAGCTGGGGCTCGCGCTGCGCACGTTCCGCGACGTACATCCCGACGCGTCGGGTGCGGTGCTCGGCGGCCACGGGATGATCTGCTGGGGCGCGACCAGCGACGAGTGTGAAGCGACGTCGTTCCGGTTGATCGAACAGGCCGAACAGTTCCTCGCAACGCGCGGCACGGCGGCTCCCGTTCGGGTCGCAGATCGACGCGATGGTGCCGCTCCCCGACGCCATGCGCACCGCCGAGGCCGCGCGGCTCGCACCGGTCGTGCGCGGCCTCGCGTCGACCGACCGGCCGGTGGTCGGCCACTTCTCGGACGCGCCCGTGGTGCTCGAGTTCCTCGCCAGCGAGGCCGCGCCTCGCCTCGCCGCGCTGGGTACCTCGTGCCCCGATCACTTCCTGCGCACGAAGGTCCATCCGCTGTTCCTCGACCTCGGGCCCGGTGAGCCGTTCGAGGCGCGGGTCGCGCGGCTCCGCGAGCTCCACCTCGCGTACCGCGACGAGTACGTCGCCTACTACGAGCGGTCACGCGACCTCCGATACGCCGCCCATGCGCGGCTCCGATCCGGTGATCGTGCTCGCGCCCGGTGTGGGCATGTGGAGCTTCGGCCTCGACGCATCCGCGGCGCGCGTCGCCGGCGAGTTCTTCGTCAACGCGATCAACGTCATGCGCGGCGCGGAGTCGGTGTCGTCGTACACACCGATCCCCGACGCCGAGAAGTTCCGAGTCGAGTACTGGGAGCTGGAGGAACGCAAGCTCCAGATGAAGCCGCCACCACCGGTCCTCGCCGGGCGTGTCGCCTTCGTAACCGGTGGCAGCGTCGGGCATCGGGCGCGCCATCGCCGAACGCCTGGCCGATGAGGGCGCGAGCGTCGTCGTCGCCGACCTCGACGGTGAGAGGGCCGACAAGATCGCCGCCGCGATCGGCGCCGAGCGCGCGCTGGCGGTCGAGGTCGACGTCAGCGACGAGCGCGGCGGTCGCCGCGGCGTTCGCCGACGCGGCTCTCCGGTTCGGTGGCGTGGATCTCGTCGTGAACAACGCCGGGTTCGCGAGCTCCGCCGACCTGGTCGACACGACCGTCGACGACTGGGACCGACTGCACGCGGTGCTGGCACGCGGTGCGTTCCTCGTGAGCCGGGAGGCGGCGCGGATGCTCGTCGCCAGCGGAATGGGCGGCGACATCGTGTACGTCGTGTCGAAGAACGCCGTCGCCGCCGGGCCGGCCAACGTCGCCTACGGCGCGGCCAAGGCCGACCAGGCGCACCAGGTCCGCCTCCTCGCCGCCGAGCTCGGGAGGCACGGCATCCGGGTGAACGGCGTGAACCCCGACGGCGTCGTCGAGGGATCGGGGATCTTCACCGGGTCCTGGCGCGAGGAACGGGCCTCGGCGTACGGCGTGGACCCCGACCAGCTCGCCGAATTCTACGCGAGTCGTACGCTGCTCGGCGAGGAGGTGCTGCCACGCCACGTCGCCGACGCGGTCATCGCCCTCACCGGCGGTGCACTCTCCCGGACCACCGGACTGCTCGTGCCGGTCGACGGCGGCGTCGCGACCGCGTTCCTACGATGATCGCGACACGAGGGGGACGTCGATGACGATGCAGATCACCCCGAACGGATCGTCGACGTCGAGGCGGATCTGGTCGCCGCCCACGAACGCGACCTCGACATGCTGCGGAGGCGCCTCGCACGCGCCGGGATCGACGCCGACGCGGTGATCGATGAGGTGGCGCGCTTCTCGGTCGCCGCGCCGTCGTGGGCAGTGGGCACCGGCGGTACCCGGTTCGGCCGCTTCCCCATCGGTGGTGAGCCGCGCACCACCGAGGAGAAGATCGACGACATCGCCGCGCTCAATGCGCTCACCGGCGCGAACCGCACCGTCAGCCTGCACGTGCCCTGGGACGATCCGCGTGACCCGGCCGCGCTCCGGGCGCACGCCGACGGCGGCCGGCATCGGTTTCGACGCGATGAACTCCAACACCTTCCAGGACAACCCGTCCACCACCGGCGACGGAGCGGTGTCGTACAAGTTCGGATCCTTCGCCAACGCGGATCCCGACGTCCGCAAGCGCGCGCTCGAGCACAACCAGGCGGTCATCGAGCTCGGCGCTGCGAGCTCGGTGCGACCGCGCTCACGGTGTGGCTCGCCGACGGCACCAACCACCCGGGGCAGGCCAACTTCCGGCGGCAGTTCGAACGCGTCGCCGAGAGCCTGCGCGAGCTGCACGACTCGCTGCCCGACGACTGGGAGATGTACACCGAGCACAAGCCGTACGAGCCGGCGTTCTACTCGAGCGTGAACTCCGACTGGGGTTCGTCGCTGCTCCTGGCCCAGCACGCGGGCCCGCGGACGAAGTGCCTCGTCGACCTCGGCCACCACCTCCCGAACACGAACATCGAGCAGGTCGTGAGCCGCCTCGCGATGGTCGGCCGCCTCGGCGGCTTCCACTTCAACGACTCGAAGTACGGCGACGACGACCTCACCGTCGGCTCGATCCACCCGTACCAGTTCTTCCTCGTGGTCCTGGAGCTGCTCGACACCGGCGGCGGGGCGATGCCCGCCGTGCGCTACATGATCGACGCGTCGCACAACCTGAAGGATCCGCTCGAAGACCTCATCCAGGCGACCGACCAGGTGCAGCTGACGATCGCGCAAGCGCTGCTCGTCGACCGCGACGCACTCGCCGAGGCGCAGGACGCCAACGATCCCGCGCTCGCCGCCGAGGTGCTGCAGGCCGCGTACCGCAGCGACGTCCGCCCGCTCGTCGCCGAAGCGCGTCGCCGCAACCACGCCGCCCTCGCGCCCGCTCACCACCTACCGGCGAATCGGGTACCGCGCCGCGGCCGTCGCCGCGCGCGGCGAGGACTCCGTCGCCAGCGGGCTCTGACGCCGCGCGCATGAGCGTCCCCGTCGTCGCCGTCGACTTCGGCGCGAGCTCGATCCGCGTCTGCCGCGTCGACCTCGGTGACGGTCCGCCGCGCGTCGATGTCGTCCACCGCGTGACGCACGCGCCACGGCGCGACACCGGCGGGACCGTGCGCTGGGACTGGGACCGACTCCTCGCCGAGCTCGACGTCGGACTCGACGCGCGCGCTGGCCGCCGGACCGATCGCGTCGATCGGCATCGACACCTGGGCGCGTCGACTACGGCCTGCTCGATGCGACGCGGCGAACTCCTCGAGCCCCCGATCTCGTATCGCGACGCCCGCACGAGCTCGTACCAGGAGGTCGTCGAGCGGATCGGCGCCCGCCGGCTCTACGAGCTGACCGGCCTGCAGCTCCTCGCGTTCAACACGATCTTCCAGCTCGCGGCGCACGATCCCGACGCAGCTCGCACGCGCCGCGCACGTTGTGATGCTCCCCGAGCTCGTCGTCGCGCACCTGACCGGCGAGGTCGTCGCCGAGACCACGAGTGCCGGGAGCACCGGCCTGCTCGACCTGGCCACGCGCGACTGGTCCGCTGAGCTCTGCGACGCCATCGGGCTCCCCCGCGCGCTCCTCCCCGACATCCTTCCCGCCGGGACGCCGGTCGGTTCCTGGCGCGGCGTGCCCGTCCATCTCGTCGGGGGCCACGACACCGCGTCCGCCGTGCTCGGCGGGAGGTCGACCCGACGAGGCGTTCGTCTCCGCGGGCACCTGGCTGCTCGTCGGCCGCGAGCAGGCCCATCCCGACACGAGCGTCGGAGGCTGCAGGCCGCCGGGTTCACCAACGAGCAGGGCGCCCTGGGCGGCGTCCGGTTCCTCCGCAACGTGGCGGGTTGGTGGCTGGTCGAGGAATGCCGCCGCGCGTGGGATGGCGACCTCGACCAACTTCTCGCCGATGCGGCGGCCGTGCCCGACCCCGACGTGCTCGTCGACGCGACCGACGAGCGCTTCCTCGCCCCTTCCAACATGGAGCACGAGCTGCGCACCGCCGCGGGGCTCGCTCCGACGCCGAGCCGCGCCGACCGCTCGTCCGCGTCGCGGTCGAGTCGATGGCGGCAGCGACCGCGTCGGTGATCGACGCCCTTCCCGTCGACGACGGAAGTGAACGCGTCCGAGGGATCCGCGTCTTCGGGGGCGGCTCCCGGTCGCACCTCTTTCTCGACGCGCTCCGACGGCGCACCGGGCTCCCGGTGTCGACGGGCCCGGTCGAGGCGACTGCCATCGGCAACGCGCTCGCGCAGGGCGTCGCGTTGGGAGTGTTCGACGACGCGCGACGCAGCGCGTGCGACACTGGGCGACCCCCAGGAGGTCGCGCGATGAACGTCCAGGCCCTCGAACGACTCGAGCTGATGCGACACCGTCTCGACACCGATGGTCGAGTGCGGGTCACGGAGCTCGCCCAGGAGCTCGACGTGAGCGAGATGACGATCCGCCGCGACCTCGACATGCTCGTCGACGAGGGCGTCGCCCAGCGCGTGCGCGGTGGCGCAGTGGCGGTGGGTCCGCAGGAATTCGCGACACGCTTCCGGCAGCACGCGCGCGCCAAGGCGCGCACTGGCCGAGAAGCTGGTCGACATGGTGGGCACTGGCGGTGCGATCGGCATCGACGCGTCGTCGACCCTGCAGCGCCTCGCCGCGCGCCTCGGTGGCGTGCGCGATCTCACCGTGCTCACCAACGGTCCCGACACGTTCCGCGCCCTGCAGGAACATCCTGGGATCACCGCGTTGCTCACCGGCGGCGAGCTCGACACCCGCACCGGGAGCCTCGTCGGTCCGCTCGCGGCGCGTGCCGCGCGCGACGTCATGCTGCGCCGCTTGTTCGTGAGCGCGGCGGCGGTCGATCCCGAGCTCGGTTCGAGCGAGTCGACGCTCGAAGAGGCCGACGTCAAGGTCGCGCTCGGCGGGGTCCGCCGCGGAGATCGTGCTCGCGGTCACCGCGTCGAAGCTGGCGCACCGGGCGACCGCCCGCGCGCTTCGCGTTCGACCGGATCGACGTCCTCGTGACCGACCTCGATCCGGCCGATCGCCCGGCTCGACCCCTTCCGGGACCACGTGAAGCTCCGCTGACGGGTTGTGCGAGTCTGAGCGTTCGCGTAACTTTGAACATTCTCGCTCGCCGACCACGAGGGCCCTGATGTCCGCACCCCGTATCTCCCGACTCACCGTCGAGCACCGGCCTGAGGCGCTCGGAATCGGAGTGGACACGCCGCGCCTCTCGTGGTGCACCGAGACGGACATCCCCGGCTGGACGCAGGCGGCGTACGAGCTGCGGATCACGCGCGCCGACGGCCACGGAGTTCTCGACCGGTGTCGTCGACTCCGGCGAGTCGCTGCTCGTGGCCTGGCCGGCACCGCCGTTGCTGTCGCGCGAGCGCCGCACGGTCCGGGTCCGCGTGCATCGGTGCCGACGGTTCGGAGTCGCCGTGGAGCGAGCCGCTCGCTGTGGAGGCCGGGCTGCTCGAGGCTTCGCGACTGGCAGGCGACGTTCGTCGGGCCCGGCGTGGGACGAGGACGTCGAGACGCCCCAACCCTGCCCGTACCTGCGGCGGTCGTTCACGGTCGCCACGCCGGTGACACGGGCGCGCCTGTACGTGACCGCGCTCGGCGTGTACGAGCTCGAGCTGAACGGCCGACGCGTCGGCGACCACGTGCTCGCGCCGGGTTGGACCAGCTACCACCACCAGCTCCGCTACGACACGTTCGACGTGACCGACGTGCGTGCAGCAGGGCGAGAACGCGATCGGTGCGGTGCTCGGCGACGGGTGGTACCGCGGCGCGCTCGTCGACAACCTCCGGCGCAACCGCTACGGCGACCGACTCGGCCTGCTCTGCCAACTCGAGCTGACCCACGCCGACGGCTCGACCACCGTCGTCGTGACCGACGGCGACTGGCGCGCGTCGACCGGACCGATCCTCGCGACCGGGCTCTACGAGGGCGAGACCTACGACGCGCGCGCCGAGCTCACCGGTTGGTCGGAGCCCGGCTACGACGACTCGGCGTGGACGCCGGTGATCACCGTCGAGCACGATCTCGCGACCTTGACCGCGCCGAGCGCACCGCCGATACGGGTCACCGAACGGATCACGCCGATCGGAGATCCTCACGTCGCCGAGCGGCCGCACGATCGTCGACTTCGGCCAGAACCTGGTCGGCGTCGTCGAGCTCACCGTGGTCGGACCGGCCGGGACCGAGATCACGATCCGCCACGCCGAGGTCCTGCAGGACGGCGAGCTCTGCACCGAGCCGCTCCGGGCGCGCCATCGCCACCGATCGCTACACGCTGCGCGGCGACGGACCCGAGACCTGGCACCCGCGGTTCACGTTCCACGGCTTCCGGTTCGCCGAGATCACCGGCTGGCCGGGCGAGCTCGCGGCCGACGACGTCACCGCACTCGTCGTGCACACCGACATGACGCGCACCGGCTGGTTCGAGTGCTCCGACCCGCGCATCAACCGCCTGCACGAGAACGTCGTGTGGGGCATGCGCGGCAACTTCGTCGGCATCCCCACCGACTGCCCGCAGCGCGACGAACGCCTCGGCTGGACCGGCGACATCGGCGGTGTTCGCGCCCACCGCGACGTACCTCTACGACTGCGCCGGGCTCCTCGAGTCGTGGCTGC
This sequence comes from uncultured Actinomycetes bacterium, assembly GCA_963725775.1. Lineage (GTDB taxonomy): Bacteria > Actinomycetota > Acidimicrobiia > IMCC26256 > DASPTH01 > DASUAS01. Next base: position 1,009,471 of record CAVRZT010000001.1, on the reverse strand, counting down.
GCGGACCTCGCCGCGGAGCAACGCGACGACGGCACCGTGCCGTGGGTGATCCCCGACTCCCTCGACTGGCTGCTCCCCGCCGCGGTGTGGGGCGACGCCGCCGTCACCGTGCCCGCCACGCTCCACGAACGCTTCGGCGACGTCGGCGTGCTCGCGCAGCAGTACGACGAGCATGCGCGCCTGGGTCGACTGCGAGCTCGACGCTCGCCGGCGACGACCTGCTGTGGACCGACGGCTTCCAGTTCGCCGACTGGCTCGACCCCACCGGCGCCGACGGCGACGCGTTCGACCAGCGCACCGATCCCGATCTGCTCGCGACCGCGGCGATGATCCACTCGCTGGACCTCCTCGCCGCCGCCGCCGGACTACTCGGTCACGATGACGACGAGGAGCACTACGCGCGGATCGCCGATGACGCACGCGCCGCGTTCGCGCGCGAGTACGTCACCCCGAGCGGACGGCTCGCTTCCGACGCACAGACCGTCGTACGCGCTCGCGATCGTCTACGGGCTGCTCGGCTCCGACGAGCAGCGCCGCCACGCCGGCGAGCGACTCCGCACGCTGGTGGTGAAGAGCCAGCTGAAGATCGCGACCGGCTTCGTCGGCACCCCGCTGATCTGCGACGCGCTCACCGACACCGGCCACGTCGACGGCGCCTACGGACTCCTCACCCAGGAGGAGTGCCCGTCGTGGCTCTATCCGGTGCTCCACGGCGCGACCACGATCTGGGAACGCTGGGACGCCATCACCCCCGATGGGCGGGTCAACCAGGACGGGATCGCGATGCTCTCGTTCAACCACTACGCCTTCGGCGCGGTCGCCGACTGGATGCACCGCGTCGTCGGCGGCCTCGCACCCGCGGCGCCGGGATGGCGCGAGCTCCGCATCGCGCCGCAACCCGGCGGAGGCCTGAGCTCCGCATCCAGCCGCCTCGACACCCCGTACGGGTTCGCGTCCTCGTCGTGGGAGGTCGTCCGGCGACACCGTCACCGTCCACGCCGTGGTGCCACCGAACACGACCGCGCACGTCCTGCTGCCCGGTCAAACCGACGAACTCGAAGTCGGAGCCGGATCACACTCCTGGACCGTGCCGTACGAGCCACCGAGCACGGCCGAGTCGATCCGGAACTGGGGTGACGCGACGCGCGAGTTCGACGACGAGCGCGACGCCAATCGGTCGGCATGACGCCGAACGACGCCATTCGTCCCGGCCAGGTGTGGAACGACACCAACGGTTGCCGCATCCAGGCGCACGGTGGCTCGATGTACCACGAGAACGGCACGTTCTACTGGTACGGCGAGAACAAGGAGCGGACCACACCGGGAAGCGGCATCTGGCACTGGGGCGTGCGGTGCTACTCGTCGACCGACCTCTTCCACTGGGACGACCTCGGGTTGATCATCCCGCCCGACGTCGACGATCCTGCGTCGCCACTGCACCCCGCCCAGATGATGGACCGACCGCACATCGTCTACAACGCCGCGACCGAGCGGTACGTCTGCTGGCTGAAGGTCATGGGTGAGGGCGACACGCAGACCAACACGGTGCTCACCGCGCCGTCGCTGCTGGGACCGTACGAGATCGAGAAGGCCTGGTACCACCCGCTGGGGATGAACGCCGGCGACTTCGATCTGGTCGTCGACGAGAGCGACGGTCGGGCCTACTTCTACTTCGAGCGCGTGCACAGCGAGCTCATCTGCGCCGACCTCACCGACGACTACACCGATGTCACCGGCACCTTCTCGAGTCACTTTCCCCACCCGCACCCACCGTTCGTGCGCGAAGCACCCGCGCACTTCGCACGCGACGGGCGGCACTACCTCCTCACGTCGGGCACGACGTGGTACTTCCCCAACCCATCCGAGGTCGCGGTCGCGGACGGATATCACGGACCCTGGACGGTGCTCGGCGATCCGCACCCCGACGATCCGAGCCGGACGTCGTTCCGGTCGCAGATCAGTTGCGTCTTCCGTCATCCGGAGAAGCAGGATCTGTACATCGCGATGGCCGACCGCTGGCTGCCGGAGCTGCCCGCGGAACAGTCGAACGTTGTCGACGTGTTCGCCCGCCTCTACTCGCGGCGAGCCGTACGACGGCCCCATGATGGAGTTCGCCGTCGACACGTCGCTCGCCGACTCCGTCTGGCTCCCCTTGCGGTTCGAAGGCGAGATGGCCTACATCGACTGGCGCGACGAGTGGCGCGTCGACGACTTCGACGAGCGCCGCTGAGGAATTCCGCCACGAAGATGCAAGGAGGAGCCAGGGTCAGGCGTCTACGTAGGCAGTGCACGGTTCAGCCCCGCGTGACGACACCAAAGCCAGATATCGACCCGACCTCGTCGATTTCGCCGTCCTCGCGCTTCCGATCCTCCTCGGCCTGCTCGCATTCGCGTTCGGGGTTGGGATCATCGACCACTGAGCGGTGGCGAGCAGGATCCGTCGAAACAGCCGCTGGTGACCCGCCTCCTCGCCGGGTTCCGCAACCCCGCGACCACCTTCGTCGTCGTCGCCGGTGTCGTCGGCGTCTTCCTGGTCTTCCTCGTGCCTCCGTTCGCGGGGATCGACGAGGCGGGCCACTTCGCGCGTGTCTACCAACTGAGCTCCGCCACGATGGTCCCGGTCGCGTCGCCGCAGGGAGCTGACGAGGGCGGTGGGGCGTGCCTCCCGGTCCCGGTCGTCGCGGCGATCGCGCGCGACGGCATCCGCAACCAGATCCACGACCACCAGAGCGAGACCCGCTTGGTCGAGCAGCTCCGGACCGCGTTGCGATCGTCGGACGCGAAGCTCGCGGCCTCGTTGCCGGCGTGCGGCTCCGACCAGCGCTTCGTCGCCTTCGCGACGTTCGCGTGGTACTCGCCGGTGCCGTACATCCCCCAGGCGGTCGCCGTCGGGCTCGTCCGGGCCGGCGGGGGCAGCGTCGACGCCATGCTGCTCGCCGCCCGATGTGCGTCGCTGCTCGCGTACGTCGGCATCGCCTGGCTGGCGATCCGACGCGCACCGGTGGGTCGTTGGGCGTTGTGCATCACCGCGCTGCTCCCGGTCGCCCTGTTCCAAGGTGCGACCTCCCTGTCGCCCGACGCGATGACCACCGCGCTCGCGCTCCTCGTCATCTCGTCCGCGTTGCGCATGACGGCCCACCAGTCACCCCGACTCCCGCGCGCGTTCCTCGTGGAGGCGACGGTGCTCAGCGTGGCGCTCGGCCTCTGCAAACCCAGCTACGTCGTGGTCGCGCTCTGCTACCTGCTCCCGCTCCTCGGTCCGGCGCGCCGCCTCGCGTCCTGGCCGCTCGCGATCCCGCTCGCCCTCGGGGTCGGCGTGTCCGCGCTCTGGCAGACCAGCCAGGAGCATCTGTTCGTCTGCGACACCCGATTCTTCGGCGCCCAGCTGGATCCCGATGCCCAGCGTCACGCGATCCTCACGAACCCACTGAGCCTCGTCGGCGCGGGTGCCGCGCCGCGGTCGACCACGGCGGCCAGTGGAGCCGGGAGCTGATCACCGTCGGCGGTCGCGTCGTCGACTGGCCCATCCTCGTGTCGGTCCTCGTCCTGGTCGGCTTCCTCGTTCTCGCCGTCCAGCGCGACCCGACCGAGCGGCTCGCACTCCACTGGCAGCAACGCACGTTCCTGCTCCTGGTGTTCGTCGCGATGTACTTCGCCGTGCTCGCCGGGTGGATCGTCTACTGCGAGGGCCCGCCCGTCCACATCGACCTGCCGCCCCACGCCCGGTTGTTCCTCCCCGGCCTCGCGCTCGTGCCCCTCGCGTTGGAGCTCCCGCGCGGACGCGCCGAGCCGGCTCGCGGCAGGACGCGTCCCGATCACGTTGCTCCTCGTGCCGTTCGAGATCGTGTGGCTGGTTGCGCTGGCGATGCAGATGCGCTGACTCAGTCGGACCAGGGTTCCTGATCCCAGGCGCGGTCGAGCCCCCGCATCCCGCCGCCCTGCGGGAAAAACTGGCGCTGGGCGTACGTCTCGCGCGCCAGACCGTGACCCAGCTCGTCGAGGAAGGCGCGTTTGAAGTTCTGGGTGAACAGCTGGCGCGTGTAGCGCAGCACCAGCGGCGGCCGCTGCACGAGCTCACGCGCGATCTCCCACGCGCGATCGACCAGCTGATCCCGGGGCAGCACCTCGGCGACGACGCCCCAGTCGAGCGCTTCCTGCGCGCTCAGCTGCTTGCCCATGAGCAGCATGTAGCGCGCCCGGTTCGGCCCGACGAGCATCGGCCAGAGCACGTGCGAGCCGTCGCCCGGCACCAGACCACGGGGGAAGTGCGCGAGATCCTGGAAGTACGCGGTGTCCGACGCCAACACGATGTCGGACAGCAGCGGAACCTCGGAATGGATGCTGCACGGACCATTGACCGCGGCGACGATCGGCACCTCGACCGCGAGCACGTTCTCGACGAGCATGCGCCCGTACCACGCCTTCTCGTCGAGCTGCATGAGCCCCTCTTGGCCCTCCATCGCCAGGTAGACGGGCTTCGTCGTGCTGCCACCGGGCGCCGCGCCCCAGTTCGCGTTGTAGTTCTCGCCGGTGCCCGTGTGGATCAGGACCTTGATCTCACGATCTCCTGCGATGTCGGCGAACACGTCCGACATGCCGTCGTGAGCTTCCCAGCTCCACACCAGGCTCTCGCCGTTGGTGTGGCACTGCATGAAGAGGATGCCCTCGTCGGTCAGCTCGAACCTGAAGTTCGCGTACCGGTCCCGGTACTCGGCGTACCTCGTGCGCTTGGCCACGGCGTCGTCCCCCCTTGTGCGCGGCGACGGTACCTCAGTTCCCGGGGCCTCGGCCCTCCCGGATGGCCGCTTCGACCAGCCCGATGACCCACGTGATGCCGCGGATCGCGTCCGTCGGTGCCATCTCCCAGTCGATGACCAGCCGCTCGTAGGACACGACCGCCCACAACACGTCGAGCATCGACGCCGCGAGCGCGCGGTCGACGTCCGACCACTCGCCCGCGGACGGCGCGACCGCCTCGACCGCCGCGAGCAGGGCTTCCCGTTGGCGCTGGTTGGCCGCGGCGACCGTGGGGTCGCGCGGCGTGCGCGGCGCGATCGGGAACGACGACACGTACTCGAACGTCCGCGCGGTGACATCGGCGACGTCCTCGAGGCGCAGCCGCTCCACCTCGATTCCCGCCTCCTCCTCGAAGCGGCCCATCACCGCGTCGCGGAGCTCGCGCTCGTTGGCGAAGTACCGGTAGACGGTCCGCTCGTTCACCCCGGCGCGCTGCGCGACGGCGCGCACGGTGAGCGCGTGCCAGTTCCAGGTCGGGAACCCGTGGAGCACCTCCGCACCCGCAGCGACGATCCGCTCGCGGGTCTCCGCCGCGCGTTGGCGGCGCACCGGGCTGTCGTACGCCCGACGCGCTCGCACCGGCGCGCTCACGGGACGACGACCGGAAGGGTCTCCCACCCCCGCACCGTCGACGTCGACGCGAGGCGGGCGCCGTCCCAGTCGACCTCCCACTCGGGGAACCGCTTCAGCAGCTCTTCGAGCGCGATCCGTCCTTCGAGCCGGGCGAGTGCCGCCCCCAGGCAGAAGTGCGCGCCGTACCCGAACGCGAGGTGCTGGCTGATCTCGCGGTGGATGTCGAAGCGGTCACCGTCGGGGAAGCGGCGGTCGTCGTGGTTCGCCGCCCCGACCAGGAACAGCACCGCGCTGCCGGCCGGGACGACCTGCCCGTGGTGCTCGACGTCGCGCGCGGTGCACCGACCGACGTGCGGTGCCGGCGGCTCGAACCGCAGGAGCTCCTCGATCGCGTTCGGGATCAGCGACGGATCCTCGACCAGCTCGCGCCGCTGGTCGGGATGCTCCGCCAGGACCTTGCCCGCCCAGCCGATGAGTCGGGTCGTGGTCTCGTTGCCGGCGCCCGAGATGACGTTGACGTAGGTGAGGATCTCCCCCCGTGTCAGCTGACGCGTGGCGCCGGTCTCGTCCTCGAACTCCGCCTGCAGCAGCTGCGTCATGACGTCGTCGGACGGGTTCTCGGCTCTCCACTCGATGTAGTCGGCGAACATCTCGCCACTGGCGAAGTTGGCGGTGAACTTCTGGGGCTCGCCAGGTTTGGTCCGCAGGCCCGCGTCGGAGTAGTCGCGGACCGCCTCCTGGTCCTGCTCGGGGATACCCATGAGCATGCCGATCACGCGCATCGGCATCTGCGCGCCGAGGTCGGCGACGAAGTCGAACCGGTCCGCGCCTTCCAATTTGTCGAGGCTGTCGACGCAGAACTCGCGGATCTTCGGTTCCAGCGCGTTCATCTGCCGCGGGGTGAACACGCGCGACACGAGGCCCCGGTGGATGGTGTGCGTCGGCGGATCCTCGAAGATGAGGATGCCTGGCGGCATCTGGATGTTGGCCTTGATCAGCTCGAGGATGCCGCCGCGTCCGGAGATGTTCGTGTCGCGGTCGACCAGCCCGCGCTCGACGTCGTCGTAGCGGCTCAGCGCGTAGAAGTCGTGCTTCTCGTTGTAGTAGAGCGGCGCCTCCTCGCGGAGCCGGCGGAACACCGGGTACGGATCGGCGTCGATCTCGACGTCGTACGGGTCGTAGTACACCGGCGCGGTCATGCGTTGGTCCTCTCGTCGAGCAGGGCCCTGAGTCGCGACGGCGTCAAGGGGAGCCGGGTCACCGACACGCCGAAGGGCGCGAGCGCGTCGGCCACCGCGTTGACGACGGCCGGGGGCGCGCCGATGGCGCCACCCTCCCCCACGCCCTTGTAACCACCCGGCCCGGGGCTGGGCGTCTCGACGTGTCCGTACTCGATGGTCGGCACCTCGGACGCGGTGGGCATCAGGTAGTCCATGAAGGTCGTGGCGACCGGGTTGCCCCGCTTGTCGTAGGCGAGGTGCTCGTAGAGCGCGCCGCCGATCCCCTGCACGACACCGCCGGCGATCTGGCCCTCGACGACGTTGGGGTTGATCATCGGCCCGCAGTCCTCGCTCACGATGTAGCGGAGCAGCTGCACCTGACCGGTGACCACGTCGACCTCGCACGTGCACACGTGCGTGGCGTTCACCCAGATCGATCCGCTCTCGGTGGTGTACCGGGCGCTCGCTTCGAGCCCGGCCTGCACGCCCGGCGGCAACGACTGCGGTTCGAAGTAGGCGAGTGCCGCGAGCTCGGCGAACGAGACCCCGGCCGACGGCGCGCCCCGCACGTTGGCGCGGCTGTTCGCCAGCTCGATGTCCTCGGCGGCGGCCTCGAGCTTGTGCGCAGCGATGGCGACGAGGCGCTCGCGCAGGATCGACGCGGTCTCGCGCACCGCGCCGGCCGTCATCGATCCGCTCCGGCTGCCCGGCCGCGCCGGCGCCGAAACCGGTCAGCGCCGTGTCGCCCTGGATGGTCGCGACGTCGTCGATGCCGACCCCGAGCGCGTCGGCGGTCAGCTGGACCACGGTGGTCTCGATGCTGTTCCCGGTGGAGCCCCCGGCGATGTAGACGTTCACCGTGCCCGAGGGCTCGATGCGGATCGTCGCCGCCTCGGTGGCGTACGCGCCGAACCCCGGCGTCGACGGCTCGACGTAGTTCGAGATGCCCACACCGAGGTAGCGGCCGCGCGCGCGGGCCTCGGCCTGCTCGGCGCGGAACGCGTCGTAGTCGAGCATGGTGAGCGCCTGCTCGAACGTCTCGAGCGGCGAGATGCTGTCGTACGTCATGCCGTTGGGGTTGGCGTACGGCAGCTCGTCGCGGTGCAGGAGGTTCCGACGCCGCAGCTCGGCGGGATCCATGCCCATGCCGCGGGCGGCGACGTCGAGCATCACCTCGCGGGCGAGCGACTCGAACTGCCACGGGCCGCGGTACGCGGCGCGACCGACGGTGTTCGTGTAGACCGCCTTGGTACGGAAGCTGGCGGCGGGGACGCGGTACGGCCCGGGGAACAGCACCCCCACCGCCGCGCCGGTGAAGACCGGCCAGGGCGTGGGGTACGCGCCGCAATCGGCCACGTAGTCGATGCCGAACGCCTGGATCGCGCCGTCGGCGTCGAAGGCCATGCGGACCGCGGCGTGCTCGTGGCGGGACTGGCCCGCGGCGAGGAGGTTCTCGCGCCGGTCCTCCACCCACTTCACCGGGGCGCCGAGCTTCGGCGCCGCCAGCATCAGGCACATCTCGTCGCGCTGCACCATGATCTTCTGGCCGAACCCGCCGCCGGTGTCGCGCATCACGACGCGGATGCGGTGCTCGGGGATGCCGAACAGCCGGGAGCAGAACGCCCGGACCTCGTGCGGTGACTGCGTCGCCGAGTAGATCGTGATGTCACCGCCGACGCGCGGAGCGTCGACGACGAGACCGCGCCCCTCCATCGGCACCGGCGCGTACGCCTGCTGGAACACGGTCTCGCTCGCCACGTGGGCGGCGGCGGCGAACACGTCGTCGAGGGCCGAGGCGGGCAGGCCACCGATCTTGCCGATGAGGTTCGAGCCGTGGGCCTCGTGGACGAGCGCCTCGTTGCGCTCCGCCGCCACGTAGTCGACGATCGCCTCCAGCGGTTCGTAGTCGACATCGACGAGCTCGGCGGCGTCTTCCGCGACGTAGAGACTCTCGGCCACGACGAGCACGACCGGGTCACCGACGAAGCGCACCTCGTCGTCGGCCAGTGGCGGCCGCGGCGTCTCCGGCCCGTCGCGACCGACCGACGTGTGCCACTGCTCCTTGACGTCCGGGTTGAGGTCGGCGGCGGTGAACACCGCGCGCACGCCGGGCACGGCCCGCGCCGCGGCGGTGTCGATGCTCCGGATCCGGGCGCGGGCGAACGGGCTGCGCACGAACGACGCGTGCAACATCCCGGGCAACGACGATGTCGTCGACGTAGGTGCCGTGGCCGGTGAGGAGCCGGGCGTCCTCGACCCGGGCCACGCGCGTCCCGGCGTACCGGGCTGCTGCGGTCACGCGAGCTTGGCGCCCCAGCCGCCATCGACGGGGATGCAGGCGCCGGTGACGAAGGATGCGCGGTCCGACGAGAGGAAGGCCGCGACCTCCGCGACCTCGGACGGTTGACCGCCGCGCCCGAGGGATGCCTTCTCGAGGATGCCCGGCGTCCATTCGGGGTGGGCGCCCATGATCTCCGAGTGGATGAATCCCGGGCACACGGCGTTGACGCGGATGTTCTTCGGCCCGTACTCGATGGCCGCGCACTTGGTGGCGCCCACCACGCCGTGCTTCGCGGCGTTGTAGACGGTCGTGTACGCCGCACCCCCGAGGCCGCCGAGCGACGACCAGTTCACGATGGCGCCGCCGTTCTCGTTGGCGAGCATGGCGCGGATCCCGTGCTTCATCCCGAAGATCACACCGAACAGGTCGACGTCCATCTGCTGGCGGTAGTGCTCCTCGGTGATGTCGGCGGTGAGCATCCCCTGCGCGATGCCGGCGACGTTCAACATCACGTCGAGGCGACCGAACTCGTCGATCGCGGCGGCCACCGTGCGCTCGATGTCCTCCTCCTTGGTGACGTCGCAGTGCACCGCGAGGACGTCACCGCCCACTTCCTTCGCGGTGTCCTGCTCGGCGCCGCTGAAGTCGGCGGCGACGACCTGGGCGCCCTCCCGCACGAACACCTTCACCGACGCCTTCGCCATCCCCGACCCTGCGCCGGTGATGACCGCGACTTTCCCATCGAGCATCCCCATGGATCTTCCCCCTGAGTTCGGCGTGCGAGCGCGTGTCCGAATTCGCGCCGCGAGTATGACACCAATTGGCTGCGGCGTCATTCAGAGCTTGTCGACGACCTGCTCGCGGTATCCGAGGATCTGTTCCCGTAGTGAGTCGAGCCCCTGGTCGCGCGCCACATACGGAGTGATCAAGAGGCGGCGGGCACCCGCCGCTACGAACCGGCGGACGTAGTCGACGTCGAACCCCGACCTCGGGTCATGGCTCCCCGGCCAGACGGTCACCTCGATCGCGTCAGGATCGCGGCCGGCCGCGGTCGCGACCTCGCGCAGCCGCCCCATCGAGGTCGCGAACTCATCGGGGCCGATCGTGTACGGATACCACCCGTCGCCAATCCGCCCCGCGCGCTCCACCGCGGGCGCGCTGTTACCACCGAGCACGATCGGCACCGCGCCCCGTGCGGGTCGGGGTGACGAGTAGACGCGGTCGAACGCGACGTGTTCGCCGCGGAAGGTCGCCGGTGCCTGCGTCCACAACGCGCGCATTGCGCCGATGGACTCCTCGAGGCGGGCGCCGCGTTGGCGGAACGGCACACCGACGGCTTCGTACTCCTCGCGCTGCCAGCCGATCCCGAGGCCGAGGATCATGCGACCGCCGGAGAGGTTGTCGATGGTCGAGACGCGCTTGGCCAGCACCGCTGGGCTGTGCAGCGGCGCGATGACCACGGAGGTCCCGAGCTTCACCTTCTTTGACACCGCAGCGATGTAGGCGAGCGTGTCGAGCGGATCGGGCATCGGACTCGCGCCGGCCGCGGCACCCGAACCCGAGGGGATCTGCCCGCTCTCGGAGTACGGATACTTCGGGTCGTACTCGTGCGCGACGACGACGTGCTCGATACCCCACACAGACTCGACCTCGCACTCCTCCACGACGGCCACCCACTCGCGGAGGAAATGACCGGACGTGATCTGCCCCGGGGCCAACGGCAGTAGCACACCGATCGCGGTTCCCTCTGCGGTCATGACACGACCCTGCCCCCGACGCCACGCCGACGCCAATTCACCTGCGTCACGACGTCGTTCGCAGCGGCCGGAAGAAGGTGCGGAGGTCCTCGACCACGAGTTCAGGCTCCTCCGCCGGCGCGAAGTGGCCGCCGCGATCCATACGGGTCCAATGCACGAGGTTCGCCTCCCGCTCGGCGAACGAGCGCGGCACGTGCACCAGCTCGTGTGGGAACACCGCGATGCCGGTCGGAGCCTGCAGCGTCGGCCGGCGGTCGTGCGCGGGCGTCCACGGCGCACCGAACGAGTCGGCGTAGAAGCGGACCGAGCCGCCGAAGGTCCCGGTGAGCCAGTAGAGGGCGAAGCTCGTGATGAGCTGGTCCTTGGTGAAACGCCGCTCGACGTCACCGTCGCAGTCGCTCCAGTTCCGGCGCCGCTGCAACATCCATGCCGCCAGACCGGCGGGTGAGTCCTGCATCGCCCACGCGAGCGTCTGCGGTTCGAAGATGTGGGTCATGAAGTGCGTGAGGTTCTGCCCCGTTGTGCTCTGCAGGTCGTAGAAATCGACCTCGTCGGGCGCGAAGTCGTCGCGGCGCACCGACCCGAGGTCCCCACCGATCAACGCGGGGAAGGTGAGGTGCGCACCGATGACGTGGTCGGCGAACTCGTGCGCGAGCTGCGCGCTCGACGTACGCGCCGGAGTCACCCCCGTGCGCGCCGAATCGGTCGTACCCCAGCTCGGCCATGAGCTGCACCCACACCGCCGCGGTCTCTTTCCAACCAACGCCCGCACGCGACGGTGACGAGAACACCGAACCGGGAAGTGAAGGCACGACCACGTCGAACGCGTCGGCCGGATCACCGCCGAAGCGCTCGGGGTGCGCGAGCGGCTCGATCATCGCGGCGAAGTCCCAGAACGTCCACGGCCACCCGTGGGTGAGCACGAGCGGGAGCGGCGCGGGGCCCGAACCGCGCTCGTGCAGCGCGTGCACGGTGACCCCGTCGATCTCGACGCGCACGTGCGGCCACCGGTTCATGGCCGCTTCGTGCGTGCGCCAGTCGTACGATCGCACGCCAGTACGCGACGAGCTCACGCAGGTACGCACCGGGCACGCCGTAGCGCCAGCCGTCGACCCCGGAGGCCTCGTCGGCCCAGACCGTGGTGCGCAGGCGTTCGTCGAGCACCGCGAGGCGTTCGTCGGCGATGTGGATCCGGTACGGCTCGACGGTCACGACGACCTCTCCAACGCTCGCACGGGTTCGGAACCGGCCGGACCGTTCTACTCTCCCGCCGCCACCGACTCCCGGGCGTCCGCCTCCGCCGTTGACGGCCGGCACCGATTCGTGACATTGTGCTGTCACCAATATTGAGGTCGGAGATGCAGCGGAGCCGTGCCCGGAGGGCGGGACGGCGCAGCGGAATCGACAATTGAGGGGGACCCCGATGGCGATCGACCTGACCGGTGGCTTGAGCGACGACCGCGAGTACGTGTTCGCGACGCAACCCGACAACCCGGAGATGCGCGAGTCGGTCAACACCTGGGTGTGGGACAACAGCACCGAGTTCGGCATGCCCCGCATCGGGGTCGAAGCCGTCGCCGACCAGTGGGAGACGCACGACATCCAGGTGAACCTCGCGTTCGCCACCGGGCGCGTCCTCAACATGTTCGGCACCGGCAAGGTGCACGACCCGATCGGCGCCGACGGCAAGCCGCGCATCCTCGGTGCCGGTCCACTGTCGTTCGAGCTGATCGAGCCGTTCAAGCATTGGCGCGGTCGGGTCGACGGCATGGCCACCGAGACGACGACCGCGGCGCAGATGGAAGGTTGGCAGGCCGGGCGCAGCACCGGTGACACCGTGCCGGTGGAGATGGAGTGGGAGATCAAGTCGGCGGTACCGCCGTGGGAGAGCGGCACCCTGCTGGAGGAAGCCGGTTATGTGCTCGCCCACCAGGAGGAGGGTGCCCTGATGGGTGGCCCGCGCTTCGAGCAGCTCTTCCGCACGACCGGGACATTGCGCGTCGGTGACGACGAGTACGCGCTCGACGGTGGAGGCCTGCGGATCCGCCGCGCCGGCGTCCGGCGCCTCGCCGCGTTCCGCGGTCACGTCTGGCAGTCGACGGTGTTCCCGAGTGGCCGCGCGTTCGGTCACTGCGTCTACCCCCCGCGCGACGACGGCAAGGCAACGTTCAACGAGGGCTTCCTCTTCGAAGGCGACGGCGCGCTCATCCCGGCGCGTGTGGTGGACGCGCCGTGGTTGGAGACCCTGGCGGCCAAGGGTCAGGACGTGTCGGTCACCCTCGAGACCGAGGACGGGCGGACCGAGACGATCCGGGGGGAAACGGCGCTGTCGACGTTCCACGTGATGAACGCGGCCGCCGGGGCCGCCGGCATGGTCGGCGACTTTCGGCTGCAGCAGGCGGTCACCCAGTACACGTGGGACGGCGAATCCGCGACCGGCATGTTGGAGCGTTCGTCGGCGAGCAGTCAGGTCGCTTGAGCGCCTTCGGGCACGACACGACCGCCGAGGAGATCGCGCGGACGGCCGACCTGCGCGGACGCCTCGCGGTGCTCACCGGCGCATCGTCGGGCATCGGGGTGGAGACCGCGCGCGGACTCGGGCTCGCGGGCGCCGATGTCGTGCTCGGTGTGCGCGATCTGGACGCGGGTGAAGCGGTGGCCCGCGACCTCGCGCCCGAGTCCTCGGGCGAGCTCCGGGTCGTGGAGCTCGACCTGCGCGAGCTCGACTCGGTGGCGGCGTTCGCCGACGCGATCACCGGGCCGGTCGACCTGCTGATCGCGAACGTGGGCGTGTCCAAGACACCCGATGCGCACCTCGCCAACGGGCTCGACGTGCGGTTCGCGACCAATCACCTCGGGCACTTCTCACTCGCGTTGCGACTGCACCGACAGATGGCCGAGCGCGGCGCGCGGATCGTGGTGGTGAGCTCCGCCGCGCACAAGGGCGCGCCGGTGCACCTCGACGATCTCCAGTGGCAGTCGCGCGACCACATCGCCGGGATGGCGTACGCCGAGTCGAAGTCCGCCAACATCCTGTTCACGCAGGAGGCGACCCGCCGGTGGGGCGCCGACGGGATCTTCGCCAACACGGTGCTCCCCGGCTCCGCGCTGACCGGGCTGCAGCGATTCCACGGCGAGGAGCTGAAACGCCGGATCGGCTTCATCCTGCCCGACGGCTCACTCAATCCGATCCTCAAGACCGTGGAACAGGCGGCGGCAACAACACTGTGGGCGGCCACCGCGCCGGAGCTGGAGGGTCGCGGCGGCCTCGTCCTCGAGGACTGCGCCGAGGCACTGCCGGTCGGGCCCGACACGCATCCGTGGTCGGGCTACGACGCGAACGTCGCCGACCCCGAGACCGCACGCGCGCTCTGGGAGTACTCGCTCGCTCTGCTCGACACACTCGCCGCCGAGGTGTGATCCCCACCCGAGTGGGTCACGATGAGCGAAGGAAGGTGTTGCCGTGGGAATCGATGACAACAAGCGGACACTCGAGGAGTTCGATCGGTTGCTCGGCGCTGACGATCTCTCGGCGCTCGATCGGCTGTGCGTACCAGACATGGTCAATCACACGCTCGCGCCCGATCGGCCGGCGGGGCTGGCCGGAACGCGTGAGTTTCTCGAAACGATGGGGCGGCGGCAGATGACGCACGAGGGCTGGAGTCAGCTCGTCGTTGTCGCTGACGGTGACTACATCGTGCAGTACGGCTCCCGACATGGTCGCTGGCACGGCGGGCGGTTCATGGGTGTCGAAGCGGATGCTGGTGAATACGACCGTGGGTTCGCTGCCATGTACCGCTTCGTCGGCGATCGCATCGCGGAACGCTGGGCCGTCCGGGACGACTTGACGATGCTCCGCCAACTCGGCGCGCTACCAGCGACTTGAGAATCTGCGGGTGGCGGACGCTGAACGGCATCAGTTCTGCGCGACCGCAACCTGCAGGTGCCGCGGAACGACGGCGAAGTTTGACGAGGCCCAACGCCAGACCGACCACGCCAGAAACGGACAAGACGGCTTCGGTTGAAATCACTCTCGGGAGCTGCGACGGATTGGACCCGCGTCAGTAAACGTTGTCGCGGTAGTCAGCGTCCGTGATGTCGCCCAACTCGGATCGCGTGAGCTCCAGATCCCTCTGATATTTGCCGGTCATCTGGTCGTGCAGCATCTCGCCCATGCGGGGAAACGTGCCTTTGGCGATCTGCGCGTCGGGATCCCAAAGACGGCCGCGCTTCGGTGCTTTGCCGCAGTGGATGAACGCCTCGTCCACGTCGACGCGTAGAGCAACGACTGGCTCGCGACCCTGAACCGCCATGGTCCGCAGCAGCGCCGGATCGCGTGTGATCGATCCCCGTCCCATCACCCGCAGCGTCAAGTCCTCACCCGGAACGAAAAAGATCATTGCCACGTCCGGCACCTGAAGCACGTTGGTGAACGTGTCGCATCGACGATTACCAGGCCGTTCAGGAACGGCCAAGATGCGCTCATCCAAGATCCGCACGAACCCGGGAGGATCACCTTTCGGCGACACGTCCATCTGTCCGGCAGCGTTGCGCGACGCGATCACGACAAAGGGGCTGAGCTCGACGAACCGTCGGCAATGCTCGTCGAGGTGATCGAGCACCTTCGTGTCGTCAGAACCGACGTGCGTCGGCAGAACGTCACGCAACTGATCGAGGGTACAGATGTCCAGGTCGTCACTCACGATGGCGCCCTCCCGCGTCCCGACCATGCAAGGTCGGCCCCCAGATAGTGCCCGATCGGGAGTCGCGTAGCGAGGGCCGATGGCAGTTCTGGCGCGTCAGCTCGTCCGTCTTATCGAGCAACAGATAGCCCGATAAGACCTTCGGTTCGTGCCGAGCGGCAGATTGGGCGCTCTTCATCGGCGCGATCCAGCGCACTGCCGCCGCGGAGCCCGCGAGCCGTCGCGTGTTAGCGGTCAGTCCCGCGCACAGCCAGCACAAAGCACCTGGCAAACGCCGGAGGGTCGAGCCTTGGCCAATCGAGCTCATCGAGCGCGTCCGACGCGAGTCGATCCCTGACGCCATTGATGCGGATTTCGGCCACCGTCGCGCCGAAGAGGAACTTGATGCCGTTGAACCACGGACGCGCCAGCGCATCCGCGACTACTCCGTCGAGCGCTGGAAGCAACGGGTGTTCGAGGACCCATCGTTGCATGACTTGCGGGCCGTCGCCGTGCCCGAATCCGATCACCGGCCCATGGATGCAGTGCCACCTTCGCATGCCGCTCGGATCGCCCGGCGCAAGGTGGTCAGCATATTCGCCCTTTCGCGTGAGCACCTCGAGGATGACCGGCACCGTGCACGTGGCCCAGGTTTCCACAGGCAGTTGTGCGTCAGGGTTGCTCACCCAATAGGGCGGCGAGTTCCTCCGCGGTGGGGTGGACCATCAGCTCAAGCTGAATGTTGTCCGGGTCTCTGAAGACCACTGTCGGACCGTAGGTAGCGTCGATGATGCCAGTGTGAGCGACACTGCAGTCGCTCAGATGTTTGACCCAACGCTCCAGTTCTGCACGATCGGCCACGTGCATCGAAAGGTGGTCGAGCCCGACGCGACGTTCATCGAACCGCTCGTCAGGCGTCTCGTGGTGCGTCATCACATCGACCACAGCTCCTGATGGATGCATCATCGCAAAGACCTCGAACATCTCCTCTTCCGAGTGAGTCATCACCTTGAAGCCAAGGACCTCCTGGTACCAAGAAGCTGACCTACGGCAGTCAGTCACCGTGAGTTCGACGTGTGAGAAACCGACAAGATCAGGCATCGTTCGCCCTCCCAGATTCGAACGCTCGCCCGGCACGAGCGCTCACGCATATTGCCCGGACCGGCGTCCTCTCGCCATGCCGTCGACCCGCACAGATCACAGCTCCGGAGTGCCCCCGAACGCCGGCTCAGGGCGGCCTTTCGAGGAAGCGGAGAATGTCGCCGACCGCGACCTCGGACCGGTCGACGTCATTGAGCACAAGCGAGATCCGTCTGGGCCGGCTGTGTACATCGACCACGTTCGTCAGCCTGACCCACGAGATCTACAGGCGAACCGTCGTTGTGCGATGAGTTTCGCGGTGCGCGGTCGTCCA
This sequence comes from uncultured Actinomycetes bacterium, assembly GCA_963725775.1. Taxonomy (GTDB): domain Bacteria; phylum Actinomycetota; class Acidimicrobiia; order IMCC26256; family DASPTH01; genus DASUAS01. Next base: position 992,747 of record CAVRZT010000001.1, on the reverse strand, counting down.
ACTGATCGTGAGCGTCCGCTTGGGGCGCCGGGGTTGCAGAAGGAGGGGTCGACCATGAACTCGATGGCACGCCGGATGTTCGAGCTGGTCGAGCCGATCGGTGTCATCCCCTACTCGGCCGACGAGCCCAACGAGGCGATGTTCGCCCTGGGGTTCACCAACTACTGGGACACCTACTTCGCCGGACGGGCGGCGCCCTTGGGCCTGGCCCCGGCGGAGGTGGTGGACGCGCTCTTCTACAACTTCGCTCCCGGTGAAGTGGCTCGCCACATTCCGAAGGTGTGGCGCACCACCACGCCAGAAGCGGCGATCGCCGCTCGCCAGATGGGCTGTGTGAAGGCGTTGCGGCGGATCCTGGGCGATCACGTCGACTCTCCCGCGTTCGCACGCGCGGCTGACCTGTTGCTCAAGGCTGCGACCAGCGCACCGTTCGAGGGCCGGCCGATGTACGCCGCGCTGCGCACGATCCCGATCCCCGATGACGTGGTGGCCCGTCTCTTTCATGCAGCTTCCTTGCTGCGCGAGCACCGTGGCGACGGGCACATCGCGGCCCTGATGATCGAGGGTGTTGGCGGCCTCGAGGCTCACGTCCTCTTCGCCCTCGACATGGGCATGCCCGCGGAGAAGTTCGGACGCATCCACCACCTCCCCGCAGCGCAGCTCGCCGCCGTGATCGACGGGATGCGCGATCGCGGCCTGATCGGCGATGACGGTTGGCTGAGCGAACCGGGTCGCGCCGTCAAACAGCGCGTCGAGGCGCTCACCGACGACCTCGCGGCGAAGCCCTACGAGAGCCTCGAGCCCGGCGAGCTCGACGAGCTCATGGCCACGCTCGAACCGCTCGCCACGCGACTACTCGCCGCCCAAGACTGGTAGACGCAGCAGCGACGGCTCTGTCCGCGGCATCGTCAGCGGGCTCTCACCCGCCAGGGACGGAGGCGTGCAACCACCAACGGCGATCGAAACCAGTCGCGCCTGAGGAAGGGGAAGCTCACGGGTCGCGAGCCCCACCGCGAGCAGCCAGATTGCCAGCACTGGAGCGATTACGCGACGCGACAGATCAGTGCGAGGTCCACTGCGTCATGCGCGCGGTGTAGTCGGCGAACTTCGGTCGGACGTCGTCGAGCACGAGCCCGAAGGTCGCGGGATCGGGATGCACGTTCTGCTCGCGGTTCGCCGCGAACTCCGCCCACCACTGGGCCATCCCGGCTTCGAACTCGGGCGTGACCGGTTCCCCCAACCACGCGTAGAGCTTGGTGACCTCGCCGATCGGGTCGGTCTGCATGGTGCGGAAGTCGATGTCGTAGAACCGGTGGTCGTTGCCGCGGTCGCGGAACGCGAGCGCACGTTCCATGCCCACCGACCAGTGCTCGAGGTTGAGCGCGCCGAGGTAGTGGAGATCGATCTCCTCGCTGAACATGCCGCCGATCTCGAGGTACACGTCGGCGACCGACACGATGACGTCGGCCGGGTCGCGGTGGGTCATCACGAACCGCGCGTCGGGGAACACCCGGTCCAGGTGGTCGAGGAACAAGAGGTGCGTCGGGCACTTCAGCCGCCACGGTTTCGCGGGCGACCCCCACTGGAGCAGTTGCAGCGCCCTCCGCTCGTTCTGGTACGTCGGGGTGAGGTCGGCCTCGTAGAGGAACCAGTCCGAGTAGGACGGGAGGTACGCGTACGCCAGGAAGATCTGGGACTTGAAGTCGAGTGCCATCAGCTCCTGGCATTCCATCGGGCCCGTCGCGGTCGACGGCACGAGTGCCGCGCTGCGGGGTGAGTACAGCCGCTGCTGCTCCCCTTGCATCTCGGCAACCGCGATGCGCGGGTCGGGCGCCTCGACCGTCGAGGGCGGCGGCGCAGGCGCGTTCGACTCCCACATGCGCAGCGAACGCGTCCCGGGGTCCTCGGCCAGGAGGAACGACAGCGCGGTGGAGCCGGTGCGCGGCAACCCGAGGCCGATGAGTGGGGACTCGATCGGCTCCTCCGCCATCTCGGGATGACGCCGGAACCAGTCCTCGATCTGCAAGCGCTGCGTGAGCAGGCTGACGACGCGGCCGCGCATCGCGTCCTGGCCCATCGCGTTGAGCTTCGCCTCGTGCTGCAAGCTCCAGACCAGACGTTCGAGTCCCTCCCGGAACGAGTCGTCGCCGAAGTCGTCGAGGCCGGTCTGGTCGCGCGCGTCCGCCATGAGGTCGTCGTGCTCCGCCATGTTCCCCCCTCGTCAAACTGCGACAGTAGACTGACATCAATATGGCGGAGCCGTCAACCACTGGTGCGGCGGGCGAACGCCGCCGCTACGACAGCCCGGTGCGCCGCCGGCAGGTCGCCGAGACGCGCGAGCGCATCGTCGACGCCGCGTCCGCATTGGTGCACGGGTTCCCGACCTGGGACTGGCACACGCTCACGTTCCGGGCGGTCGCCGAGCAGGCGGGGGTGAGCGAGCGCACGGTCTACCGCCACTTCGCCACCGAGCGGGAGCTGCGCGACGCGGTCATGCGCCGCCTCGAGGAGGAAGCCGGCGTGTCGTACGAGGGCCTCGGCCTCGACGACCTCGCCGGCGTGGCCGCACTCGTCTTCTCGTCGCTGTCCTCGTTCGCGGTGGCGCCGTTGGGTGTCGACGACCCCACCTTCGCGGAGGAGGACCGGCTGCGGCGCGACGCGCTGCGCGAGGCGGTGGCAACCACGGCGGCCACGACCGGCTGGAGCGACGTCGAACGCGACATGGCGGCCGGCCTCCTCGACGTGTTGTGGAACGTTCCTTCGTTCGAGCGACTGGTCGTGCAATGGGGGCTCGCGGCCGACGACGCGACCGGCGCGATCGCGTGGGCGATGAGCCTCCTCGTCGGCGCGATCCGCGCCGGGAACCCGCCGAGCGGCCGCTCCTGAGCGGCCGCCTCGATCAGTCGTACTCGAGCTCCACCGGGATGCCGACCATGTACGCCATGTTGCTGTAGGTCTCGTAGCTGCCCGGGCCGGAGGGCAGCAGGCGGTTCACGTTCACCCCGACCTCGGCGTCGTCCGGTTCGTCGGCGGAGCGCTCGCCGTACCCGTGGCTCAGTGCGACAACCCCGCGCCGCAGCGCGGGATCGACGCCGACGACGGTGTCGACGCTCCCCCACGCGCTCCGGACGGTGACCGGGTGCCCCTCGGCGAGGCCGCGCGCGGCTGCATCGTCGGGATGGAGGAACAGCGGGTTCCGCGCGAAGTCGCCGTCGCGCAGGCCCGGCATCATGCGGTGTCCCCAGGTGTTGTGCTGACGACGGTTCCGCCACTGGATCAGCTTGAGGGAATCGGACGGCTCCTGCTCGAGCTCGGCGAAGATCGCCCGGGCGCGCTCGAGGAGCGGGCGCGAACGACGACGGACAACAGTCGACCCGACCGTCGTCGAACGCGACCGCCTTCTCGATCGGGGCCGACCGGAGTGGCGGTAACACCTTGGTGTTCGACGGCAGTGACCGCAGCTCGTCGACCGTGGTGCCGACGGCGGACAGCATCCCGTCGATGATCGACTCCGGATCGCCGAAGGCGCCGTCGAGCGCCGACGGCAGGCCGAGCTCCTGCTCGATGCGCGCCAGGATCCACCACTCCTCGGCGCGCTCCCCGATCGGTTCGACCACCGCGTCGCTGTACTGCGCGGACGGGGCGAGCGCGACACCACCCGAGCGGTAGTCGGCGCGCTCCAGCCAGTCGCTCGCCGGCAAGACGTAGTCGGACAGCTCCGCGGTCGCGCTGCGGTACAGGTCGATGGTGACGATCAGCTCGAGCTGCGGGAACGTCTCGCGCAGGCGCTCCTCACCGGGGATGGCCATGATCGGGTTGCCGCCGACGACCAGCAGTCGCGCGCAGCGGATCGGTGGGCGCTTCGATGTACTCGGCCAGGAGGTTCGCGGGCACGTGTCCCCACACGTGGCGCACGGGGCCGACCGGGGAGTCGAAGAACGGATCGGGCAGCTCGTCGGGCGATCCCGCGCCGGTGTCGACGCGGAGGAGCCCGCCGCCCGCGCGACCGAGGTTGCCCGTCACGAGGTTGAGCATCTGCAGCAACCAGTAGACCGGCGTGCCCTGACGACCCATGTTCCCGCCCGTCCCCATGTGCGCGATCGCGGACGGTGCCTCGGTGAAGGCGCGTGCCGTGCGCCGGATGTCGTCGGCGTCGAGCCCGGTCACGCCGGCCACCGTGTCCGCGTCGAACGGCGCGATGAACTCGCGCAGGCCGTCGACGTTGCGCCCGTGCTCGCGCAGGACGTCGTCGTCCCACCCTCCGAGGCGGTCGATCTCGTTGAGCATCGCGGCGAGGAAGTAGAGGTCGGTGTCGGGCCGGATCTGGAGGAGGTCGCCGAGGCCGAGCTCCACCGCCCGGATCCGTCGCGGGTTGACGAACGTGACCCGTCCCCCGCGCTCCCGATGCCGCGGATCGCCTCGATCGCGTTCGGGACCGACACCGCGGTCATGTGGCTCCCGCTCGGGTCGGTGCCGAGGCAGAGGAAGAAGTCGGTGTGGTACAGGTCGGGTACGGGGAACGTGGCCTCGACGCCGAACATCGCGTCCATCGCCGCGAACTTGTTCGACAGGTCCTGCGTGAGACCGCCGAAGAACCGGCTCGACTGCATCTTCGACCAGAACGTGTAGATGGTCGTGATGCCGGTTGATGTGTACGCCAGCGGGTTGCCCCAGTAGCAGCCGATCGATTCGGTGCCGTGACGCTCGCGAAGGTCACGGAGTCGCGCGCCGATGTCGCCGATCGCGTCGTCCCACGTGACGCGCTCGAACGCGCCGTCCGGCTCCGACTTCGGGTTGGTCCGGCGCAACGGATGGTTCAAGCGGTTGGGATCGTGGTGCACCTGCGCAAACGACGTGCCCTTGTGACACGCGAAGCCGTGCGACACCGGATGCTCCCGGTCGGGCCGCAACGCGAGCACCTGCCCGTTGCCGTCGGTCTCCGCCACCAGCGGGCAGAGTGGCTCGCAGATCCGGCAGAACGTGGAGATCGAGGTCGGTGCGGTCGTGGTCACGGGTTCCCCTCGCCGATGCGCGGTCAGTGGTTGGTCGGGAACCCGAGGTCGATCACGCTCGACGCCGGGTCGGGCCAGCGTGAGGTAACGACCTTGGGCCGCGTGTAGAAGCGGATCCCCTCGGGGCCGTAGACCGGCGCGTCGCCGAACAGCGATGCCTTCCACCCACCGAACGAGTGCCACGCGACCGGCACCGGGATCGGCACGTTGATGCCGACCATCCCCACCGTGACCTCACGTTCGAAGCGCCGGGCCACGCCACCGTCGCGCGTGAAGAGCGCGACCCCGTTGCCGTACGGGTTGCCGTTCACGAGCGCGAGTGCTTCGTCGAAGGAGGCGACGCGCACCACGCTCAGCACCGGCCCGAAGATCTCGTCGTCATAGACGGTCATGCCCGGCTCGACGTCGTCGATGAGCGAACAGCCGACGAAGAACCCGTCATCGACCGCCGCGGCCGAGCCGTCGACCACGACCTTCGCTCCCTCACTGGCGGCTCCAGCCAGATAGGAACGCACGCGGTCGCGATGGGCGCTGGTGATGAGCGGCCCCATCATCGACGCGTCCTCGTCGCCGGGACCGACCACGACCTCGGGGATCCGGGTCACGATCGCGTCGACCAGCGGATCGGCGACCGCACCCACGGCGACGACCACCGAGATGGCCATGCACCGCTCTCCCGCCGAGCCGTAGGCCGCCGAGATCGCGGCGTCGGCCGCGGCGTCGACGTCGGCGTCGGGCAGCACGACCATGTGGTTCTTCGCGCCCCCGAGCGCCTGTACGCGCTTGCCGTGGCTGGTCCCCGTCTCGTACACGTGGCGGGCGATCGGCGTGCTGCCGACGAACGAGATGGCGTCGACCTCCGGGTGCGTCAACAACGTGTTCACCGCTTCGGCGTCGCCCTGCACCACGTTGCACACGCCGTCGGGGAATCCGGCCTGCTGCACCAGCTCGGCGAGGAGGAGCGATGCCGACGGGTCTTTCTCCGACGGCTTCAGCAGGAAGGCATTCCCACACGCCAGTGCGTTGGCGAGCATCCACAACGGGACCATCACCGGGAAGTTGAACGGGGTGATCCCGGCGACGACCCCCACCGGCTGCAACACCGTGTGCACGTCGACACCACTCGACACCTCGGAGCTGTGCGCACCCTTCAGCAGGTGCGGCACCCCGCAGGCGAACTCGACGCAGTCGAGACCGCGGGCGACCTCGCCGCGCGCGTCGTCGAGCACCTTGCCGTGCTCACTGGTCACGATGGCGGCCAGCTGGTCGCGGTGCGCGTGGATCAGCTCGCGGAGACGGAACATGTGCGAGCTCCGCCGGCTCAGCGGCGACGCACCCCACTCCGCTGCGGCGACGGCCGCGACCTTCACCGCGTCGTCGACCTCGGCCGCCGATGCCAGCGTGACCTCGCCCGTCTGCACTCCGCGGGCCGGGTCGAAGACCGGCGCGCGCCGCGCCGAGGTGCCGTCGACGCGCCGCCCGTCGATCCAGTGTCCGATCGTCTTCATGTGAACCTGCAGTCTCGTCAAAGGTCGATTCGAGCTTAGAGCCGACCTCGGCGGACACCCTCCCCCGGCTGGGCTAGAACGTCGGGATGTCGTCATCCACCCCACGCGCGCAACCCGGCACGACCCGGATCGGATGGATCGGCACCGGTGTGATGGGCGCGAGCATGTGCGGCCACCTCCTCGCCGCCGGCTACGCGGTGACGCTCACCACGCGGACGCGCGCGAAGGCCGACGCGCTGGTGACCGAGGGCGCGGCATGGGTCGACTCGCCGCCCGACGTCGCGGCGTCGAGCGACATCGTCTTCACCATGCTCGGCTACCCGACCGAGGTCGAGGAGGTCGTCCTGGGCCCGGGTGGCGTACTGGGCGCGCTGGCGCCAGGCTCGGTGTTCGTCGACATGACCACGAGCCGACCGGCGCTCGCAGTGCAGATGGCGTCCCGGGCAAGCGAGCTGGGAGTCCGTGCGCTCGACGCACCCGTCTCCGGTGGTGACATCGGCGCCCGGAACGGCACGTTGTCGGTGATGGTCGGCGGCGACGCGTCGGCCATCGCCGCCGTCCACCCGTGCTTCGACACGATGGCCGGCACGATCGTGCACCAGGGCGCGGCGGGCACCGGCCAGCACACGAAGCTGGTCAACCAGATCCTCGTCGCGGGCAACATCGTCGCCGTGTGCGAGGCGTTGCTGTACGCGTCGCGCGCGGGCCTCGACGTACCGTCGGTCCTCGCCTCGGTCTCGAGCGGCGCGGCCGCGAGCTGGGCGTTGTCGAACCTGGCGCCCCGCATCGTCGACGGCGACTTCGCGCCGGGCTTCTTCGTCGACCACTTCGTGAAGGACATGGAGATCGCGCTCGAGGAGGCGGCGCGCCTCGGGCTCACTCTCCCGGGACTCGCCCTCGCGCGCGAGCTCTACGTCGAGCTCCAGGCGCAGGGACACGGTCGCGACGGCACCCAGGCGCTCATCCTCGCGTTGGAGGCGTTGTCGCCGCAGCGATGAGTTTCGACCGCACGTGCGGTCGAGGTGGTGGAACCGGTACCTGATCGCGCGGCGGGCAGGTCTACTGTCACGCGCGTGAGCGAACGACGAACGTTGCAGGATCGGCCCGCCGAGGTGGCAGGTCTGAGGAAGGTGTTGCCGTGGGGATCGATGACAACAAGCGGACGCTCGAGGAGTTCGATCGGTTGCTCGGTGCCGAGGATTTGTCGGCGCTCGATCGGCTGTGCGTACCCGACATGGTCAATCACGCGCTCGCGCCCGATCGGCCGGCGGGACTGGCAGGCACGCGTGAGTTTCTGGAAACGATGGGGCGGCGTCAGATGACGCATGAGGGGCTGGAGTCAGCTCGTCGTTGTGGCCGACGGTGACTACATCGTGCAGTACGGCTCCCGACATGGTCGCTGGCACGGCGGGCGATTCATGGGTGTCGAAGCCGAAGCCGGTGACTACGACCGGGGTTTCGCCGCCATGTACCGATTCGCGGGCAATCGCATTGCTGAGCGTTGGGCCGTGCGGGACGACTTGACGATGCTGCGCCAACTCGGCGCACTACCAGCGACCTGAGAAGCTGCGGCTTACCGCATCACCTTCATTGCATGAGTCGTGACGACAGTGCGGCGGTTCTGGCGCGGCCGAAGGTCGGGACGCGATCCGTCTCTGCGTTCTTGCCTCGCGATGAGACTGGGTGAGCGCGCTGAGAACGGTGGCATGCATCTCGACTTCCACCTGTGGCGATTCGACTGGGCTGGCGGTCCTGCCGGCATCGGTGACGGTGTCACCGACCTCGCGCAGCGTGCCGAAGGGATTGGCGTGCGCACGCTCTCGGTCATGGACCACTTCTTCCAGATGGAGGCTGCGGCACCTGCCGCGGATCCCATGCTCGAGGGCTACACGGCGCTCGGTTTCGTTGCCGGCCGCACCCGCACGCTGCGTCTGCGCACCCTGGTGACCGGTGTGACCTACCGCCATCCGGGCTTGCTCGCCAAGACCATCACGACGCTCGACGTCGTCTCGGGCGGGCGGGCCGAGTTCGGCATTGGGGCGGCGTGGTACGAACGAGAGCACCTCGGTCTCGGCGTGCCGTTCCCGTCTGTCGCCGAACGCTTCGAGCGCCTCGAGGAAGCGATCCAGATCTGTCTCCAGATGTGGAGCGATGACAACGGCGCGTACCGCGGTCGCCACTATCAGCTGGACGAGACACTGTGTAGCCCGATGCCAGTGAGCAGCCCTCGGCCGCGGATCATGATCGGCGGGACCGGCGAACGCAAGACCCTTCGGATGGTCGCCCAATACGCGGACGCGTGCAACATCTTCGGCGGTCCGATCGAAGTGGCCCAGAAGCTCGATGTCCTTCGACGCCACTGCGACGCGCTCGGTCGTGATCCGAACGAGATCGAGGTCACCGTCATGTTTCGCGACTTCCCCGCGGGCACGACGACAGACGACCTCCTACGCAGTGCGGAAGCGTTCGCCGATATCGGCGTGTCAACCCTGGTCACGGGCGCGGTCGGCCCCGATCCAGCGGCCTGGCTCGAATCGACGTTCGGGCCCGCGATCGAGCGTCTCCACGCCATCGAACCCGCGCGCCGCTAGCACGACCGAATTGGGGCGTCAGTCCAAGGCCAAATTCTTCGTCTGGTGGTGCGTCGGCGGGCAGCCGCCGACAAGGGTCACGATCGTCATCTGACAAGACCCGCCCGATTCCTCCCGGCTTGACGTATGCCGATATTGGCATATGATTGCGTCATGGCACGAGCGGCGACGACGTCGGACGTCTTCAACGCGATCGCCGAGCCGCAGCGCCGCGAGATCCTGGTGCTGCTGCGGACGGGTGAGCGGCCGGTGACCGAGTTGGCCCAGGAGCTGGGGATGACCCAGCCGGGGGCGTCCAAACACCTGCGGGTGCTCCGGGAGGTCGGGCTGGTGCGGGACCGCAAGGCAGGCAAGCAGCGCCTGTACGGCCTTGACGCCCGCGGGCTACGACCGGTCCACGAGTGGACCGGCGGGTTCGAGCGGTTCTGGAACGAGAGCTTCGACCGGCTGGACGAGTACGTGCAGGACCTCGAGCAGGCAAGGCAGGAGGAGTAGCTGATGAGCGCGACGGGACGAGGAGCGCCGGCGCAGTCCGCGACGGCCGACCGCGAGATCGTGATCTCCCGGGTCATCAGTGCCCCACGGGAGCTGGTGTTCGAGGCGTTCACCGAGGTGCGGCACCTGTCGCGGTGGTGGGGACCGGAGGGGTTCACCACCACGCACGCGGGCGTTCGAGTTCCGCGTCGGCGGGGAGTGGGACTTCGTGATGCACGGACCGGACGGGACGGACTACCAGGAGTGGATCTCCTGGACCGAGATCGCCCCGCCGGAGCGGATCGCGCTGCTGCACGGTGAGTCCCGCGGCGACCCGAACGCCTTCGAGTCGGTCTTGACGTTCGCGCCCGACGGCGCGGCGACCCGGATCGAGATGCGCACGGTGTTCCCCACCAAGGAGCTGCGCGACGAGGCGGTCGAGAAGTACCACGCGATCGAGGGCGGCCAGCAGACCCTGAGCAACCTGGCTGCCTACGTCACCGAGATCGTTCGGAAGGGAGTTGAGGACTGATGGCCGGGAAGGTGTTCTTCAGCGTGTCGATGTCGCTGGACGGTTTCATCGCACCCGAGGTGCGCACGGACGACCGATGTCAGCCTGGAGGCAGCAGTGGATGGAACTGCAGCAGTGGATCTTCCCGCAGCGGTTCTTCCGCGAGAACCTGAAGCTCGGCGAGGGCGGCGAGGAAGGGCGCGACAACGACATCGTGCGGGAGACGTTCGAGCGCACCGGCGCGAGCGTGATGGGCAAGCGCATGTTCGACGCCGGCGAACAGGCGTGGCCGGAGGAGGCGCCGTTCCACACGCCGGTCTTCGTCGTGACGCACGAGAAGCGTGACCCCTGGGAGCGGCCGGGTGGGACCACCTTCCACTTCGTCAACGACGGCATCGAGCCCGCGCTCGACCAGGCCCGCGAGTCCGCCGGCGACCGGGACGTCCGCATCGCGGGCGGCGGCGCAACGATCCTGGAGTACGTGAACACCGGCCTGATCGACGAGTTCACGATCGCGCTCTCACCCGTGCTGTTCGGCTCCGGAATCCGTCTGTTCGAGGGCGTGGACGCGGGCCGCGTGGCCCTGGAGCCGGTCCGCGCGGAACCGACGCAGCGGGTGACCCACCTGACCTACGCAGTCCGGGAACGGTAACTGTCTCGACCTCTGTGGGCGCGGTCGCAGCAGAACGCCTGCAGGAACCCGAAGCGGCCCTCCAGCACGGTCGGCGGGCCGGTGAGCCCGTGCCGGGCCAGGTCGGCCGCTGCCACGCCGCAGCGCGCGGCCCAGCCGCAGTGGACCCGCTTGACGGTCCCGCCGGTGCGGTTGGCCTCCAGCAGGCCGGCGCCCATGCTGGCCGCGATGCCGGCGGCGGAGGCGATCCCCGCCTCGTCCTGCCCCTGCAGCATCGCCACGGCCACCGCGGCGCCGACCGCGCCGCAGATGGACGTCGCGTGCAGACCACGCTCGAAGAACACCGAGTTGCGCAGCTCCTCGTCGTAGCCGGGCGCGGTATTCGAGAACGGCAAGCTCATCGAACGACCCGACGAATCAGAGGTTGGTGATCAGCAAGTCGCGTGACACGCCGATCCCAGGTCTTGACGATTCCTCCCATTGACACCACACATCTGTCTGTGACTCGCGAGAGCACGGGTATCCCAACTCATCTGGGTCGGTTCACCACCGAAGAGCACTTCGTCGTGGACCTCGCGCAGCTGACCGCCAGCGGGACCGCAGCGTTCAGCGGGGCCAACGGCGACGCGCTGACCGGTGACACGAGCGGCGTGGCTACTCCGATCCCGGGGACCGCCAACCTGTCCCTTCAGGAAGTCGTGACCGTCACGGGTGGTACGGGTCGGTTCGCGGGGGCCACTGGGAGCTTCACCGTCAAGCGCTTCCTCAACGGAGCTACCGGCAAGAGCATTGGCTACTTCACAGGGACGGATCTCCTCGCCCGGTTCGAGCACCCACTGAACAGAACGCGATCACTCCCGACGACGACTCCTGAACGGCGTCGCCCGCCAGATGTCAGACATTTCTGGCTATCGTCGAGCATGACCGCAACCGAGCCCGACCGCGCCGATGTCGCCGCGGTGTATCGCGATGACCCGCGGCTCCAGCCGCTGATCGGTCCCGGGGCGCCGTTCGAGGTCGAGCACGTCGTGCTCGACGGCGTGCCACTGCGCACCTTCGTCCGCGCGCCGCGCACCATCATCGACGCGTTCGAGATGGGCGCCGCCCACGAAACGCTCGTCCATCTCGTCCACGAGGAGGAGCGCCTGACGTTCGGCGACGTGCGCAGTCGCTCGCTCAGCCTGGCCCGCGAGCTGCAGTCGTCGTTCGGTGTCCGTCCCGGCGACCGGGTCGCGATCGCGATGCGAAACCTCCCCGAGTTCGTGGTGTCGTTCTGGGGTGCGGCGCTCAACGGCGCGATCGTCGTGCCGCTGAACTCGTGGTGGACGGGATCCGAGCTGAACTACGCGCTGCAGGACGCGGGCGCCGTCGTCGCGTTCCTCGACGACGAGCGCCTCGCGCGTGTGGTCGCGGACGGCCGTCCGCCGGAGGTGCAGGTGGTTGGGGTACGGACCGGCGACACCGACGCGCGCGGACGCGCGGTTCGATCAGTTGGTCGGCGGCGATCCGATCGACCCGTCGGCGATCGCGCGGCTCGAGCCCGACGACCCGGTCACGATCCTCTACACGTCGGGAACCACCGGCAAGCCCAAGGGCGCGCTCGGCACGAACCGGGGTGCGATCGCCAACATCTGGAACATGGCGTTCGTGGCCGGCCGCGAATCGATCATCGCCGGGCGCCGGCCCGGTCCGGCCCGGCAGACCGCCACGCTCGCCGCGCAGCCGCTGTTCCACATCGGCGGGGTGGCGTCGATCATCGGGAGCCCGATCGGGGGCACGAAGCTCGTGCTCATGCGCAAGTGGGACGTCGACGAGGGCATGCGCCTCGCCCTGCGCGAACAGGTGACCGGTTTCGGTGGCGTGCCGCTGATCGCCGGGCAGATCCTCGAGCACGCGAGCCAGGAACCCCTCGATCTCGACATCCGCACGTTTCCGATGGGAGGCGCCGCGGTGCCGCCCGACCTCCCGGTGCGCGCCCTCGAGGTGCTCGGTGACACGGTGCAGCTGCTGAACGGCTACGGCCTGACCGAGACGACGTCGGCGGTCGTGACGAACCTCGGTATCGAGTGCGCGGCGCATCCCGACAGTGTCGGTCGACCCAACCTGACTGCCGACCTGCGCGTCGTCGGTCCGGAGGGCAACGTGCTCGAGGCCGGCGAGATCGGCGAGCTCTGCTTCCGTTCGCCGCAGGTGGTGAAGGGCTACTGGAACGACGAGGTGTCGACGCGGGCGGCGTTCGACGACGGCTGGTTCCACTCCGGCGACATCGGGTACGTCGACGACGACGGGTTCGTGTACGTCGTCGACCGGATCAAGGACGTCGTGATCCGCGGCGGCGAGAACGTGTACTGCGTCGAAGTCGAGGCCGTGCTGCACGACCACCCCGACGTGGTGGAGGTCGCGGTGGTCGGGATGCACGAGCCCGTGATGGGCGAGCGGGTCTGCGCGGTCGTCGTCGCACGCGCCGGCACCGACGTCACCCTGGCGGCATTGCGCGCGTTCGCCGCCGAACGCCTCGCCGGCTTCAAGTGCCCGGAGGCCCTGTGCCTCGTCGACGAGCTGCCGACCACCGCGACCACCAAGGTGGCGAAGAACGTGCTGCGCGACCAGCTCGACGACCCGGGAGCCGTCGTCGAGCGATGGTGGTGACGTCAGGTCGTGGCTTGCAACGCCGCGAACGAGTCGAGCTCGTCGGCCGCGGTGCCGAGTCGCCGGAGCAGCGTGGCGATGATGTCGGGCTTCACGTACTGCGTGATGCCCCACAGGAAGAAGCCGTGGACCAGCCCGCACCGGTACTCGTTCCAGGCCTCGTCGAACGACGGTGCGTTCGTGACACCCGCCGCGGTGAGCGCATCGAGGTAGTGCCGGAGGAGGTCTCGCTCGTTGGCCGCCCGTACGTCGGGCTCGAGCGCCGACGCGATGTGGTACCCCACGTCGATGCCCCACGGCCCGTACTGCGTCACCTGCCAGTCGAGCAGACCGGGTCGACCATCGGCGTCGAGGAGCGTGTTGCCGACATGCGCGTCACCGTGCGCGACCGCCCAGCCGGAACCGGGCACGCGCGACGAGAGGTGTCCGTACGCATCGATGAGCGCCTGCGCATCACGCGTGCCGTCGGGCACACCGGCGCCGTTGGGGCCGTCGAAATTGGCGCTGATCTCCTTGATCCCGCGGACATGCAGGATCCAGGCCAACCGGGGCGTGAGCCACGACGACTCGGCCAGGCGCGTGTCCTCCCACGCGTACGCGTGGAGGAGCGCGAACTGCTCGAGGGTCTCAGCGGTGCGGTCGACGGTGCACGGGTCGAGCGCGTCGCAGAACACCGCGCCCGCTTCCACCGCGTCCTCGGTGATCACGACGCCGTGCTCGGTGCTCGGGTCGACGTCGGCCCACACGCTGTTGAGCGTGCGCACGCCGGTGGCGTGGGCGAGGTCGCGGTAGAAGCACGCCTCGGGCACACCGGCGTTGCGACTGCCGCGACCGACCTCACCGAAGTACCCCTTCGCGCAGAGCGCGGGCGGCAGGCCGTCGGGCAGGTCGCCTTCGATCTTGAAGCGGGCGTTGGTCGACACACGCTCGACCACCGGACCGCGGGTCACCGCCTCGACCCGCACCCCCGGGAACCGCTCCGACAGCGCGGCGGTCAGCCAGCCCGGGCTGAGGAGGTCGTCGATGGACTCGGGGATCTCGACGGTCGGGTTCACGGTGCCGGCGCCTCAGGAGCCACGCCCAGGGCGGTGCTGCAGAACCGCCAGAGCTGCTCGCCGATCTCCTCGGTGTCGAGCTCGCCGTCGGCGAACGCGTAGTGGTGGAACACGGCCATCACCAACTTGGCCACGAACCACGCGTCGCGCTGCGGGTCGGCGGGCGCGAGGAGCCCGTCGGCTGCGGCCTGCTCGAGCTGGGTGGTCACGAGGTCGGTGAACGGTTGCGTCGCCCGTGACATCTCTTCGGGAAAGAGCTGGTACAGACGCCAGTGCTCGGCGGTGACGAACCGGGGAGCGACATTGCTGCTGCCTTCGTGACCGAGGGTCTGCAGCGCCTCGGTCAGGTAGAAGTGCAGCCTCGCGATCGGGTCGGGCAACTTCCGGGCTGCTTCCTCGTACTGCAAGCAGTTCTCCGCGATGAGGTCCTCGAAGACCGCAAGGAGGAGTTGGTCCTTGCCCGCGAACAGTCGGTAGAAGGTCTGCAGCGCGACGCCGGCTTCCTTCACGAGCTCCTGGGTCGTGAACTGCGAGCCGCGTTCGGTGATCAGACGCTGCGCCGCGTCGACGATCACCTTGGCCTGTTCGATCTGACGCTCGCGCGACCGTTGCACGGTCGGCGACCGGTCGGCGGCGCGCTCGGCCCACCCCAGCTCCGCGACCTCGGCCGCGCTCACGCCGGCGACAGCACGACGACCGGGATCGGGCGCTCGGTGCGGGTCTGGTACACGTCGTAGTTCGGCCACACCTCGTTGACGATCCGCCAGAGACGCGGCTTCTCGTCGTCGGAGGCGGTGCGCGCGGTCACGGGGATGACGTCGCCCTTCACCTGGATCTCGGCATCGGGGTTCGCGGTGAGGTTCAGGTACCACGACGGGTGGCTCGGTGCACCGCCCATCGACGCCACGACGAGGTAGTCGTCACCGTCGCGGGCGAAGATCAGCGCCGACGTGCGCGGTGCGCCGCTCTTGCGGCCCGTGGTCGTGAGGAGCAGCGAGGTGGCACCGTTCCAGAGGTAGCCCTCCTCGCCGTCGGTCTCCCGGTAGCGGTCGATGTGATCCTGACCGATCAGGGTGATGTCGGGAGCGGTGTAGCCGGGTTCGTTCACTTTGCTGCTCCTGTTCCGTCGAACACCACTGGGATCGCGGTCGCGCCGCGCTCATAGAAGCCGATGTACGCGGGGGGTTCGGCGTCGGGGTCGAGCCGCAGGTCCGGCAACCGGTCGAGCAGGGCGTTGATGCCGACGGACATCTCGGCGCGCGCGACGTGCATGCCGAGACACACGTGCGGGCCGCTCCCGAACGCGAGAGTGGGCTTCGGCGTTCGCGCGATGTCGTACTCGTCGGGCCGTTCCCATCGAGCCGGGTCACGGTTGGCCGCACCGAGGCACAGGTGGAGCACCGAGCCCTCGGGAAGTTGCGCGCCGAAGAACTCGGTGTCGCGCATGACGTGGCGCGAGAACATCGGATCGGTCGGCATCCAGCGCACCGATTCGTCGATCGCGGCGCGGACGAGCTCGCGGTCGTTGCGAACCGCGGCGAGGACGGCAGGGCGTTCGAAGATCGCCGCCATCGTGATGCCCATCTGCTTCCAGGTCGTGCCCGAACCCGCCGCCAGGAGCAGCATCGAGAACGAGAGGATCTCGGCGTCGGACAGGCGGTGGACGACACCGTCCTCGTCGGTGTACTCGGCTTCTGCGAGCACACTGATCAGATCGTCCTGCGCCTCCTCGCGGCGTGCGGCGATGATCGGTTCGAGGATGTCGAAGACGCGCTGCGAATCGCTCATGAGGAACTCGCGGATCACCAGCGCCTGCTCGACACTCACGCCGAAGCTCCCGGTGATGGTGAGCACCGGGATGGCGGCGGCGAAGTCGACGTTGAGCTCGGCGTGCCCGTCGTCGACGAAGCTGTCGATGAGCGCGTGCACCGTCTGCTCGATCCAGTTGTTGATCCACCACTGCGCCTTGGCGGGCACGAACGACGGCTGCACCAGCGCGCGGTACCGCCGGTGTTGGGCGCCGCCCATGGCCAGGATGCTGTTGAACACGCCTGGTTCGGCGGTGTCGATGTGTTCCTCCGCCGCCGACGAGGCGAACAGATCGCCGTCGCGGAACGCCGCGTCGCACGCCTCGTACGAGAAGGCGGAGAAGTGGGGACGATCGGGATAGGGCAGGCCCTGGAAGAACCAGTCCCCCGGGTAGTCGGTGAGCTCGTGGACGACGCCCTCGTGGACCGGGGCCTGCTCACGCAGCTCGTGCCACTTCACGTAGGGGTCGTCGGTGTAACCGCCACCGGAGAACGAGTTGTAGCTGCTGCGCAGGTCGAACAGGCGCCGGAGCTCGTCGCGGGGCAGGACCTGCGTCATCGTGCGACGTACCCGCCGTCGACCGGCAGCAGCGCACCGGTGACGTTCTTCGCATGGTCGGACACCAGGTACACCGCCGCCTCGGCGCAGTCCTCGGCGGTGATGGGACGTCCGAGTGGGTGCATCGCGCCCACGCCCTGGGCCATCTGCTCGCGTTGGTCCTCGGACACCTCCATGCCCATGGCGTTGGTGAAGTTCGTGTAGGGCATCCCCGCCGGGCAGATCGCGTTGCACCGGATGTCGAACGGGGCGCCCTCGATGGCCACGGCCTTGGTGAGCTGGTGCACCGCGCCCTTGGTGGAGCCGTAGACGCCCCCGCCCCACGACACGAGGCCGGCGACGGAACCGGTGTTGAGGATGACGCCGCCGTCGCCCTGCTGCTTGAACTGGAGGATGGCGTGCTTGGAGCCGAGGAACACGCCCTTCGCGTTGATGGCCATGAGGCGGTCGAAGTCGTCGACGGTGTGCTCCTCGAAGATCAACCCCGGCCGCGGCGTCGGGACGCCGACGTTGTTGAAGATGATGTCGAGGCGCCCGAAGGTGGAGACCGCGAGCGCGATGGTCGCGATGACGTCGGCCTCCTGCGACACGTCACATCGATCGGCGACGGCGGTGCCTCCCGCCTCCTCGACCAGACGCACCGTCTCCTTGGCGCGTTCCAGGTCGACGTCGGCCACGACGACCTTGGCGCCTTCCTCCGCGAAGCGCAGCGCCGAGGCGCGACCGACCCCAGAACCGGAGCCCATGACCACTGCGGACTTGCCCTCCAACAACATCTCGCTCATGCTCCTTCGTCGTCGTTCTCGTTGATCACCAGGCGGATGGCGCTCGTCGGGCACGCCTGCACCGCATTGCGGATGGCGTCGATCGGGTCACCCGCGGGATCCACGACCACTGCCTTGGTCTCGTCGTCGTGCGCGAACGTGGCGGGTGTGTACACGATGCACATGCCGCTGCCCATGCACAGGTCGCGGTCGACGTCGATCGACCACGCCCGGCCGGCGTCAGGCATTCGCCGCCACCGGCGGCGCGGCCGGCGTGAAGCGGTACAACTTCTCGGCGTTGCCGCGCTGGATCTTGTACTGCGTCTCCTCGGGGAGCCCGGTGAGCAGCTTGTGCGCGACCCCGATGCAGTCGGGCCAGGTGGTGTCGCTGTGGGGGTAATCGGTCTCGAGCATCACGTTGTCCTCGCCGATGATGTCGAGCGACCGCAGCCCCGAGCTCTCCTCGATGAAGCAGCCGTAGATGTGGTCACGGATGGACTTCCGCACGTCGAGGTGATCGAGGTCGGCCATCACCTGGCGGGTCTCGACCTTGTTCTCGTAGAACGCGACGTTCGTGCTCTTGGCCCAGTGCCGCTGCTTGTCGATGACCTGCTCGGCCCGTTCGATGAAGTAGGGCATCCAGCCGATGTTGCCCTCGGAGAGCGCGATCTTCAGCCCCGGCATCCGCTCGAAGTAGTCGCTGAACAGCCACGCGAGCATCGTGCCCGCGGCGCGGATCGCGCCGAAGGTGAGATTGGCGAGCCCCGGCGCATCCGAGGAGATGAGGGGCATGGTCGACGACGAGCCGACGTGCATGCACACGACCATCTGCATGTCCTGCGCGGCCGACATCACCGGGTCCCAGTAGCGGTCGGGGTCGTGGATCGTCGGCAGACCGAGCGGCTCGGGATTCTCCGAGAAGCAGAACGCGGTCGCACCCTTCGCCGCGCACCGCTCGAGCTCCTTGGCCGCGAGCGCGGGATCCCAGATCGGGATCAGCACCAACGGGATGTAGCGACCGGGGGCTGCGCCACACCAGTCGTCGATCATCCAGTCGTTGTAGGCCCGCAGGCAGACGAAGCCGAAGTCGCGGTCCTTCGCCTCGTAGAACAGCTGGCCGCAGAAGCGCGGCAGCGTCGGGAAGCACAGCGACGCGATGATGCCGGCGCGGTCCATGTCTTCGAGCCGGGCGACGGGGTCGTAGCACCCGGGCCGCATGTCGTCGTAGTTGAGGGGATTCGGGCTGAACTCCTCCTTGGCCTTGCCGACGACCGCGCTCAGGCCGGACGTCGGCATCTTCTTGTCCTCGTAGAGCCAGTACTGGTTGTCACCGTCGCGCACCATCCGCGGCGCGCGGTCACGATCCTTCGCCGGCACCTTGTCGACCCACAGGTTCGGGGGCTCCAGGATGTGGTCGTCGACAGAGATCATCCAGTCCAGGTCGTAGCTCGTCATTTCAATTCTCCGATCGCCATGTGCTTGACCTCTTGGAACGCCCGGATGCCGTCCGGACCGCGCTCGCGGCCGAGGCCGCTCTGCTTGTAGCCGCCGCTCGGCGCGTACGCGCTGAACAGGCTCGTGTTGACGTTGACCGCGCCGGCGCGCAGTCGACGCGCCACCTCGGTCGCGGCGTGGACGTCGGCGCCGTAGACCTGCGCCGACAGCCCGTACACGCTGTCGTTCGCGATCCGGATCGCGTCGTCGAGATCGTCGTACGCGAGCACGCCGATGACCGGCCCGAAGATCTCCTCCTGCGCGGCCGCGTTCGCGTTGTCGGGCAGGTCGAGCACCGTCGGCTCGAAGTAGTAGCCCCGCTCGGGCGCCGCCGGCCGGTGCCCACCGGATGCCACCTTGCCGCCCTGCTCCTCGGCCAGCGCGACGAAGCGTTCGCACCGCTCGCGCTGCGCGGCGGTGATGACCGGTCCCATCAGCGCGGTGGAGTCGCTCGGCGGGCCGACGGTGATGGACTGGTATGCGCTGCTCACCGCGTCGAGGACCTCGTCCTTGCGGTCGCGCGGCACCACCATGCGGGTGGCGGCCACGCACGCCTGGCCCGCGGTCATGGCGACCACGGCCATGGCGCCGGCCGCGGCGCGCTCGACCGCGTCGGGGAGGTAGATCTGGGCCGACTTGCCGCCGAGCTCGAGCGCGACCCGCTTCACCGTGGGTGCCGACTGGGCGAGGATCTGCCGGCCGACTGCGGTCGAGCCGGTGAACGACACCATGTCGACAGCAGGATCGGTGGTGAGCAGCTCGGCGCCCGCGGCGCCCGCCTCGACCACGACGCTGAGCACGCCCGGCGGCAGGCCGGCGACGTCGGCGGCCGAGCCGAAGATGAGCGACGAGATGGGCGTGAGCGGGCTCGGTCGCAGGACGACCGAGTTGCCGGCCATGAGCGCGGGAATGAGCTTCTGGAACGCCATGATGATCGCGCCGTTGTACGGCGTGATCGCGGCGACGACGCCGATCGGCTCGTGCCGGCGGATGCTCAACCCGACCCGGCCGCGCGACGAGCTCGTCGACGGGGACCGGATTCGCTTCCTCGTGCGACATCGACAGGAACAGGTCGATGGTTCCCCGCGCGAGGGAGACACCCATGTTCAGCTGGGCGAACTCGGCGAACATCTTCGGCTGGCCCGCCTCGGCCATCATCGTCTCGACGAGGGCCGCGCCGTTCGCTTCGATGTGGTCGACCAGCGCACGGAGGATCCGGGCCCGCTCGATCACCGGCATCGACGCCCACGGCCCGTCGTCGAACGCCCGTCGCGCTTCGCCGATCGCGCGCCCGAACTCGGCGACGGGCGTGACCGAGACGTCGGTGAAGTGCGACTCGTCGGCCGGGTTCTCCACGGAGAGCGATTCGTCGCCCTCGACCCAACGGCCGGCGACGTACGACTGGCGCTCGGTGATCAGTGCTCCCACGCGTGCTGCTCCCCCGCGATGTACGGTAGCCACCGTATTCAGAACGAGGTTCTACTCAATCACGTAACGAGCTAGCTCGCAAGCTGCCGCTCGACGACTGAGCCCTAGGTGGGATCAGCCAACCGCTCTGCTCGGGGTCGTCTCGACGAACCCAGCGTACGTCGCGTCGAGCCGAGGCGCGTCGGCCAGGAGCTCGGACGACGCGTGTGAGACAGTCGCGACGATCAGGAGGTCTCTCAGTGGACGAAGGTGCATTCGCAGGCGTACGGGTCGTCGAACTCGCGCAATGGGTGTTCGTGCCGGTGGCAGGTGCGCTGCTCGCCGACTGGGGCGCCGACGTCATCCGCATCGAGCGCCCGGAAGGAGATCCCTACCGCGGGCTCATGACCCAGGGCATCGGCGTCGACAGTGGCGGCGTGAACATGTCGATCGCGCTCGCGAGCCGCGGCAAGCGGTCGATCGCGCTCGACCTGCGTCGCGAGGAAGGACTGGCGATCCTGCACCAGCTCCTCGAGACGGCCGACGTGTTCCTCACCAACTTCCGACCCGGCGCGTTGCGGCGCCTCGGGCTCGACGCCGAGACGCTCACCGAGCGGTACCCGTCGCTCGTGTACACGCGCGGGCACGGCTACGGGGTGCGGGGGCCCGATGCGGACCACGCAGGGTACGACGCGTCGGCGTTCTGGTCCCGGGGTGGGCTGGCGCACGTGCTCACGCCCCCGGAGATGGACCAGCCGATCGGACAGCGCGGCGCCATGGGCGACCGGAACGGTGCGATGGCGCTGGCGTTCGGCATGGCGGCCGCGTTGCTCAAGCGCACCCGCACCGGCAAGGGCTCGGTGGTCGACGTCTCCCTCCTCGGCGTCGCGATGTGGACGCTGTCGTCGGACGTGCTCGCCGCGTTGCAGGGGCAGAAGCCGCGCGCGATGGGCGGCGCGGCTGCCTACGTGAACCCGCTCGTCGGTTCGTACCGGACGCAGGACGGTCGTCACATCCAGCTCGTGTTCCTCGAAGCGGACCGCTACTGGCCCGACTTCTGCCGCCTCGTCGGCCGCGACGGAGTTGATCGACGATCCGCGCTTCGTCGACCTGCACGCGCGCCGCGAGCACGCTGCCGAGTGCGTGGCGGAGATGCAGGCGATCTTCGCGAGCCGCACGTTCGAGGAATGGAAGGCGTTGCTCGCGGGCATCGACGCGCCGTGGGCGCCGGTACAAGCCGTCGAGGAGCTGCTCACCGATCCCCAGGTGCTCGCCAACGACTACCTCGGCGAGGTCGTGATCGAAGGCGGTCCGACGTATCAGTTGCCGAACGTCCCGGTGCAGTTCGACGAACGCGCGGCGGTGTTGCGTCGCGCCCCGGAGCACGGTGAGCATTCGGAGATGGTGCTGCTCGAGCTGGGGTACACGTGGGAGCAGATCGGTGCGCTGCGCGACGACGGGGTGATCCCGTGACCGCGGCGTCGCGTCCGGTGCCGGTGCCCGACGAGGAGTCGGCGCCGTTCTGGGAAGCCGCCGCCGCGGCACGTGCTCGCGGTGGCGCGGTGCTCGCGATGCCATGCGTTCTCCATCCCACCCGACGTCGTGTGCCAGCACTGTCACCACGGCGATCCCGACTTCGTCTTCGTGCCGGTCGAGCGGTCGCGGCGCGGTCCGGTCGTGGACCGTCGTGCGCCAGTCGTTCCTCCCCGGCTTCGCCGACGACGTGCCGTACGTACTCGTCGACGTCGAGCTCGACGAACAGGCCGACCTGCGCATGATCGGCCGACTGGTCGACGGCCCCGAGGTCGCGCTGCACCTCGGCGACCGCGTCGTCGCCGCGTTCGAGGACATCGCCCCCGGTGTCTGCAGTTCCTGCGTTCGCGTTGGAGACAGCTCGTGAGCGCGCGGTTCACGGCGCGCGACCAGGTCGCGATCGTCGGGTACGCGCAGAGCCCCGTGCAGCGTCACGCACCGAGGCCGCTGGGCTCCATCGCGATCGACACCGCGACGCGCTGCCATCGCCGACGCCGGCCTCGACGTCGCCCAGATCGACGGCTTCACGACGGGTGCGTTGTTCCCGACCGCCGGCGCCCACACGATCCAGGACGGCGTCAGCATCGTCAGCTCGAACTGGCTGGCCGAGCACCTCGGGATCAACCCGCGCTACGTGTCGGGATTCCAGGGCTACGGGCAGATCCCCGGCGCGGTCGCACTCGCCGTCAACGCGGTCGCCACCGGCGCCGCCGACTACGTGCTCATGCACCGCGGCGCTCGCACAATCCGGCCGGGAGCTATCACGGCAACCCGATGCGCGAAGCGTGGGGCATCTCGCAATGGACGGTGCCTCAGGGCTACTTCGGACCGCTGGCGATGATCGCGTTGCCGTACCAGGAATACCTGCAGCGGTACGACGCGCGCCGTGAAGCGATGGCCACGGTGCTGGTGGAGGCGCGCAAGAACGGCGCGCGCATCCCGTGGTCGTACTGGTACGAGAAGCCGCTGAGCGCCGAGGAGTACCTCGCGGCGCCGACCCTCGACGATCCGATCTGCAAGTACGACTGCGACATCCCCGTCGACGGTGTGGCCGCGTTCGTGTTCACCTCCGCCGAACGAGCGAAGGACCTGCCGCACCCGCCCGTGTACGTCAGCGGGTACGCGACCGGACACCCCACCGCGCGGCGGGTGATGGCGCACTGGCCGCTCGACGACATCATGACCGCGGGGTTCGAGACCGCGCGCCGCTTGTGGGAACAGACCGGGCTCCGGCCCGAAGACGTCGACCTGCCCCAGGTGTACGACGGCTTCTCACCGTTCGTGTACTTCTGGCTCGAGGTGCTCGGCCTCTGCCCCGTGGGGCAGGCGCACGAGTTCGTCGCCGATGGGGGGATCGACAGCGACGCGCCGGGGGGCCTCCCGGTCCTCTCCGGCGGCGGCGCGCTCGGGAACGGACGCATGCACGGGATCCCCCAGATGCTCGAGTGCTACCTCCAGCTCTCGGGCCGCGCCGGCGACCGTCAGCGCGAGCGTGCCGAGGTCGGCCTGGCCTGTCACTCGTCGCCGCACTTCGGCGGCGCGGTCGCCTACCGCGCCCACCCCGCCTGACCCTTCGTCTACGAACTCGGGCTGCTGTCCCAGTCGAGCGGTTCGACCCGACCGTTGCTCGTCTCGGTCACCGCGCTCTGTGCGTCCGGGAGCGCTCCCGCGTCGATCAGCGGCACGTTGACGGACGACGGCGAGGACTTGCTCCAGACGATGGTGTATTCGCCGCCGGGAAGCGTGTCCTGCTGGGGCGCGCTCGGGAGGCACGGCAGCGGGATGGTCAGGGCCGACAACAGGCTGGCGCACTTGCTCGCCGGTGGCTGTGAGCTCAGCACGAGCTGCAGGTGATGGCCGCTCGCAACCGACGAGAGCGTGGGCGTCAGCGAGATCTCGTAGCGCTGGAGCGAATTCGGTTTCGCGTAGGCGTCGGTCCGGTACGGATGGCTGGGGCGGATGGTCAGGCCGTTCGTGTCGAGCCACGAGGTCTTCGGGTCGACGGCGCGGAGACTGCCGACGATGCTGCCGGTCACGAGCTGGTTCACCTGCCCGTCGGGTGACACGTCGTTCAGCGTGGCGATGAGGTTGAGGTTGCGGTTGTTGGACTTCGCGTAGATGGTCGCGCCGACCGGGCCGGCGACGACCTGGTCGGAGTCGAGCGGCGTGGCGTCGAACGTCATCAACGTGCCGGGAGTGGCCGGGTCGCCGTACTGCATCGTGGCCGATCCCGCGGTCTTCGGTGCCGACGTCGAGAGCGCGCCGTCCGCGCCGAGGTGCAACGCGGTGTACTCGTGGGTGAGCGGGTACGACGTCGCGTTCACCCACCGGTCGGACTGGAGCTCGAAGAGGTGCATCGGGGTGCGCGTGTCGGCGATGCCGGTGTCTTCACCCTTGAGCCAGGTGTCGTACCACTCGAGTTGGATGGAGTCGTCGAGGCCCTGGCCGTGCATCCAGGGTCCGATGATGATCTGGTAGCGGCCCGTGGTGCGCTGCTTCGCGCTCATGGCGCCGAACGGTGGGCGGTGCGCCCACGCGTTCTGGAGGATCGCGTACTCGTAGAGCGAACCGGGACCGTCGGTCGGTTGCCATCCGCTCCACAGGAGTGCCGGGATCTTGTTCTCGACGACCTTCGGCAGCACGAGGGCGGTCGACCGGCTCTGCCAGTACGCGCGGTCATACGCCTTGGGGCCGCCGGCGAGGACCTCGTCCCTGATCGCCTT
Organism: uncultured Actinomycetes bacterium; assembly: GCA_963725775.1. Classification (GTDB taxonomy): domain Bacteria; phylum Actinomycetota; class Acidimicrobiia; order IMCC26256; family DASPTH01; genus DASUAS01. Next base: position 968,028 of record CAVRZT010000001.1, on the reverse strand, counting down.
GCCGGCGGCGTCGTTGACCGCGCCGTTCCTCGGGCCGGAGAGGTTTGCGCTCGGAAACGACCCGAAGAGGCCGATGATCTGGCTGGGCATGCCACCGGAGAAGTACCCCTCGTAGCCGTTCGACGCGCACGCGGGAAGGATGACCTTGAGCGGCGAGTTCGGCCCCACCGCGGCAGCGGTGAAGATCTGGTTGATGCCGAGTTGTGAACAGCCCTGGAGGCCGACCTTGCCATTGGACGTCGGGAGCTTCGCGGCCCAGTCCACCAGTGCCACTCCGTCCTTGGCCTGACGCGGTGCGAACAGCTCGTTCACGATGGGCTCGCCATCCGGTCCCGTCGTGTCACCGGTCCCGCGAACCTGGACGACCGTGTGGATGTACCCGCGGCTCACGTAGAACGACGCCGGTTGTTGCGATGCGACGTACGGCGCCTGGGACAACAGGACAGGAAACGGGCCCGACGCGCGGCTCGCCGGTCGCGAGATCGGCGGGGTAGCCGATGTTGGCGACGAGCGTCACGCCGTCGTCCATCGTGACGGAGACGTTCGTGTCGACCGTCATCCCGTACGTCGGTGCGTCGGGCTGCCAACGACCGCCGGGCCACGGGGTCGATCCGGTGTCACTCGCGGCGCCCGCGAGCGCCGGCGTCAGTCCCAACGCGAGCGTGAGGACCAGCGCCACGATCATGCTTCTCATCGAATCCCCCCGTGTCCACCGACGACGTGCCCGGCTTGCGAGCTAGCTCATTACGTGATTGAGTAGAACCTCGTTCCGGACTCGGTCGGTACCGTACATCGATCGCACGGGCGCGTGTCACGCAACTCCTGGGGGGAATCATGCACATCCGTCAATCTCGCGTGCGTTCGACGTGCTTCGTCACGCTGCTCGTCGTCGTGACGCTCGCGTTGGCCGCGTTCGCCGTGCCGGCGCAGGCAGCCTCGGCCGACAGCACGCTGGGAACCAAGACCCCGGCCAAGGGCACGCCGGTCAAGATCGGTTTGATCACCGACGGCAAGACGTCGGGAACCGACAACTCCATCGAGACCCCGGTCAGCGAGTCCGCGGTCAAGTGGATCAACCAGTACCGCAACGGGGTCGGCGGCCACCCCATCGACCTCGACATCTGCACCAACGGCGGCGACCCGAGCAAGAGCGTCGACTGCGCGAACCAGATGATCCAGGACGACGTCGCCGCCGTCGTCTTCGGTTCGAACCAGTTCTCTCTGAACGTGTGGACACCGTTGCACGACGCCGGCATCCCGGTGTTCATCTTCGGGTCCGGCACCCCGGACCTGCTCAAGGACACCGCGTCGACCTTCATCTTCGGGTCCGGTTCGACGTTCGAGAACCTCATCATCAGCGCAGCCAAGGCGCAGAAGACCAAGAAGGCGACCGTGGTCGTGATCGACGTGCCCGCGGCCACGCAGATCTTCGCCGACGCCTCGCCGTACAAGAAGGCCGGCCTGGACTTCTCGACGGTGCCGGTCGCGCTCGGCACCGCCGACATGACGCCCCAGATGCAGAAGGTCGTCACCGACAACCCCAAGGGCGTGGTGCACGTGGTCGGCAACGACTCGTTCTGCATCGCCGCGTTCAACGGCCTGCGCACCGCGGGCTTCGAGGGGCAGGTCACCGCGATCCCGCAGTGCTTCAGCGACGCGACCCGCACCGTGGTCCCGAAGGACTTCCTCGAGGGGATCAAGATCACTTCGTCGTCGCCGGTCGACAACCCGAAGGACCCGTCGATCAAGCAGTACTACGCGGTGCTCGACAAGTTCGGGGCGAAGGACGTCGACAAGTCGCGCCAGACCGGTCTGTCGATGTTCCAGGGCATCACCGGGTTGAACGTCGCCACCCAGAACCTGAAGGGCGAGGCGACGCCCGCGAGCATCATCGCGGCGGCCAAGTCGATGCCGTGGTCGGTGCTCCCAGGCTCGGGCGGATACCACATCAGGTGCAACGGCAAGGCAAGCCCGGACCCGAAGTATGCGGCGACGTGCACGAACGCCACGCTGCTCGCCACGCTGGGCGCCGACGGCAAGGCGACCAAGTACGTGGTCGCCGGCGACACCCAGATCCCCGCTTGACACCCGCGCTCGGGGCCGGTGGGATCTGATCCCGCCGGCCCCGACGCGGCTGTCACCACTCTGATCGGAACGCAGGGGATCACACCGTGCGCGATCTCGCATCGTCCTTCCTCGGTCTCGGAAACGGGGGCACCTTCGCGGCCCTCGGGCTCGCGATCGTCCTGATCTACCGAGCGTCGGGGGTCATCAACTTCGCCACCGGCGCACAGGCGTTGTACGCCGGATACACCTACGCGTTCCTGCGCCAGGGCAAGCTCTTCCTGATCATCCCGGGCCTCCCGACGACCGTGGACCTCAACCACGAGTTCGGCATGCCCGACGCACTGGCGCTGACGTTGGTGATCTCGGCCGTCGCTCGGGGCGTTGCTGTACGTGCTCGTGTTCCGGCCGTTGCGCTACGCGCCACCGCTGGCGAAGGCGGTGGCGTCACTCGGTGTCCTCGTGGTGCTCCAGGGACTGATGTCGGAGCGCATGGGCACGCTCCCGGTGACGGTCGAGGCGATCTACCCGTCGGAACGCTGGACGTGGCAGGGCCAGTCGGTGCTGTCGGACCGCATCTACCTCGCGATCACCATCATCGTGCTGACCCTGTTCATCACCGCGCTCTACCGGTGGACGCGCTTCGGCCTCGACACCCGCGCCACCGCGGAGTCCGAAGCGGGCGCGTACGTGAGCGGGATCTCGCCCGACCGGATCGCGCTCCTGAACTGGGTGCTCGCGGGTGCCGTGGTCGGCGCGGCGGGGATCCTCATCGCGCCGTTGTCCCCGGTGACCCCGAACACGTACACGCTCTTCGTAGTGCCGGCGCTCGCGGCGGCGGTCGTCGGCCAGTTCCAGCACCCCATCCCCACCGTGATCGCCGGGATCGGCATCGGGATGGTCCAGGCGTGGATGATCTACCTCTCGGGCCAGCACTCCTGGATGCCGCAGTCGGGCGTCGGCGAGATGGTGCCGCTCGTCGTGATGCTCGTCGCCCTGCTCGTCACCAGCCGTGGGGTGCCCGAGCGCGGCACGCTCTTGCGCTCGCACCTCGGTCGGGCGCCGCGCCCACGTTCGTACTTCGTACCGATCGTGGCCGGCGCCGCGGTCGGAGCCGTCGCGCTGCTCGTGACCAGTGGCTCGTCGCGCGTCGCGGTGATCACCACGATCATCTTCGCGGTCCTCGCCCTCTCGCTCGTCGTGGTCACCGGGTACGCGGGCCAGGTGTCGCTCGCGCAGCTCGCTCTCGCAGGCGCGGGGGCCTTCATGTTGAGCTACCTCTCGGTCGACTGGGGGGTGCCGTTCCCCGTCGCGCCGTTGTTGGCGGCGACGGCGGCTGCGGTCGTGGGCGTGTTCGTGGGGCTCCCGGCTCTGCGACTGCGGGGACTCATGCTCGGGGTCGTCACGTTGGCGCTGGCGTTCGGCCTCGAAGCGATCTGGTTCCGCAACGCCGATCTGGTCAACTCCTTTGGCAACCCGATCGGGAAGCCGGAGGTCTTCGGCATGAACCTCGGCATCGGCGCCGGGAAGGACTTCCCGCGCCTGTCCTTCGGGTTCATGTGCCTGATCGTCGCAGTCGTCGTCGCGACGAGTGTGGCCCTGCTGCGCCGGAGCTCGTTCGGGTCAGCAATGCTCGCGGTGCGCGCCAACGAGCGCTCGGCCGCGGGCATCGGCGTCAACGTCGTGTTCGTGAAGGTCCTCAGCTTTGCGATTGCATCGTTCATCGCCGGCATCGCCGGCTGCCTGCTCGCGTACCGCCAGGGCATCATCACGTGGGACAGCTTTGCGGCGCTCCTCGGCCTCAGCCTCATCTCGACCGCGTACCTCGCCGGCGTCACGTCGGTCTTCGGCGGTGTCCAAGCGGGCATCATCGCGGCGGGAGGCATTGTCTTCTTCCTCCTCAACGAATGGATCGACCTTAGCGGTGAGGCGTTCATCATCATCAGCGGCGTCCTCGTCATCGTGACGCTCATGCGCAACCCCGAGGGCATCGCCGCGGGTGGCCACGAGCTCGCCGATCGGTTCGCCGCGTGGCGCCTGCGACGCCGAGGCGTCGCCGCAGCCGCGGCGGAGGACGCAATCGTTGCGGCGCCGGTCACCACCGCCCGGACCACTCCGGGTCCGGATGCTCGCAGCGTGCTCGACGTCCAGCACGTCACGGTTCGCTACGGCGTGGTGGTCGCGGTCGACGATCTGTCGCTACGGGTGCCCGCCGGCGGCATCGTCGGGCTCATCGGCCCCAACGGCGCCGGCAAGACGAGCGCGATCGACGCGATCGCCGGTTTCACGAAGGCCACGGGTGCGGTGCTGCTCGACGGCGTGCAGATCGACCGCCTGCGGTCCCACCAACGCGTGCGCCGCGGCCTCGCTCGTACGTTCCAGGCCCTCGAGCTCTACGACGACCTCAGCGTCGAGGAGAACGTCAGCGCCGCGGCGTACGGCGTGAAGGGCGCCGCCAAGCACGGCGCCGTGGAACGCTCGCTCGACCTCGTCGGCATCGCCGACCTGCGCCGCCGCAACGCGGGTGACCTCAGCCAGGGCCAACGCCAACTCGTGTCCATCGCCCGCGCCTGCGCGGCCGAACCGAAGGTCCTGCTCCTCGACGAGCCGGCGGCGGGCCTCGACACCACCGAGAGCCAGTGGCTCGGCGACCGGATCCGCAACATCAGCCTCACCGGCACCGGCATCCTCCTGATCGATCACGACGTCGCGCTCGTGCTCGAGGTGTGCGACTACATCTACGTGCTCGACTTCGGCCGCGTCATCGCCGAGGGCGACTCCGCGGCGATCCGCGCCAACCGCGACGTCGCCGACGCGTACCTCGGCCACACCCACGACACCGCAGGTGCAGGGTCATGACCCCCCGGCTCGAGTGCGCAGGCCTCAGCGGGGGCTACGGCACGACCACCGCGTTTCGAGAGCTGGACCTCGCCGTCGAGGGCGGCACCATCCAGGCGCTCCTCGGCCCCAACGGCGCGGGCAAGACCACCCTCCTCCTTACCCTCGCCGGGTTCCTCCCGCCGCACGCGGGCACGATCTCGCTCGACGGAACGCTGCTCAAGGCCGGTCGTCCAGCTCGCGCCAACAAGGCCGGCACGGTGCTCGTCCCCGACAACCGGAATCTCTTCACCACGCTCACCGTCGAGGAGAACCTCCGCGCGGGATGTCACCGCGGCGGCCCGTCACCCCGCGACATGCTCGAGGTGTTCCCGGCGCTGGAACCGCGCTGGAACCTGCGGGCCGGCGCGCTCTCGGGCGGCGAGCAGCAGATGCTCGCCATGGGCCGCGCGCTCGTGCAAGAACCCCGGGTGCTGCTCATCGACGAGTTGAGCATGGGTCTCGCCCCGCTCATCGTGGAGTCGCTCTTCGAGACCGTCCAGCGGATCGCTCACGACCACGGATGTGCGGTGCTGCTGGTCGAGCAGCACGTCCAACTCGCCCTGCGTGTGGCCGACGAGCGCGGCGGTGCTCAACCGCGGTTCGATCGTTCTGCGCGGTCCCGCGTCAGAGCTCCTCGCCGACGCGCCCCGACTCGAAGCCGCCTATCTGGGTTCGTTCGAACCGACGGGGACCTGAGGACGATGGCCGCGGTCGAGGACCAAGCACCCAGCAACGTCCAACGGTTGCGCGAGCTCGCGGATCAGCAACCCGATGGGGTCGCGTACACGCACCTGGCGATGGACGGCACCGATTCGTCGGTGACCTGGACCGAGTTGGATCGACGCTCGAGCCAGCTCGCGGCGGCACTCGCGTCACGAGGCGTCGGCTACGGCGACCGCGTCGGCTTGGGCATCCGCAACTCGCCCGAGTTCGTCTTCAGCGTGCTCGCGACCTGGAAGCTCGGAGCCGTGCCGATTCCCGTGCGGTGGGACGTGCCCGACTGGGAGCTCGATCGCCTCAAAGAGGTGATCGAGCCCACGGTCTACGTCGGCCCTGACGACCTGCCCTGGATCGACGCGACCGCGGATGATCCGGTGCCGGAGCTTCCCGAGGTGATCTCGCCCAACAGCAACGGCATCTGCAGCAGCGGCGCCACCGGCACGCCGAAGGTGATCCTCTCGCAGCTGCCGGCCGTGTTCAATCCGATGATAGGCACCCCGATCGCCGAGGCGTTCATGACGGTCACCCGCCCGCAGCGCATCCTCGTACCCGCACCGATGTACCACATCAACGCGTTCGCCACCATCAGCAGCATGCTGACCGGCGACCAGCTGTTCGTGCTCGAGAAGTTCGACGCCGCGCGCATCGTCGACGTCATCGAGCACCACCGCATCACGACGTACACGGGGACGCCGACGATGCTCCAACGCATCGCGGACGTCCCCGGCGTCGACGACCGCGATCTGTCGAGCCTCGTCTGGATCATGCAGGGCGCGGCGCCGATGCCTCCCTCGCTCGTGCACCGGTGGGCCGACCTCATCGGCGCCGAGAAGATCATCATGGCCTACGGATCCACCGAGGGCCTCGGGCTCACCGTGCTGACCGGGACCGAATGGATGGAACACGAAGGCAGCGTCGGTCGCGGCTTCAACGGCGCCGAGATCCGCATCCTCGACGACGACGACAACGACGTCGCCACCGGTGAGATCGGACACATCTACGTTCGGTCGCCCAACTACGTCGGCGCGACCTACCTGGGAGAAGCGCCGCAGATCCCCATGACCGACGACGGCTTCGGCACCGTCGGCGACATGGGGTACCTCGACGACGACGGCTACCTCTACCTGGTCGATCGGCGCGTCGACCTCATCATCACCGGCGGCGCCAACGTGTTCCCGGCCGAGGTGGAAGCCGCGTTGATCGACCACCCCAAGATCGCCGACGTCGTGGTCGTGGGTCTAAAGGACCCCGAGTGGGGACGACGCGTGCATGCGATCATCGCACCGGCCGATCCCGCCGATCCGCCCACGTTCGACGAGGTGAAGGCATATACCAAGAGTCGTCTCCTGCCCTACAAGGTACCGAAGTCGATCGAGATCATCGACGCGATCCCGCGCAGCGAGGCGATGAAGGTCAACCGCGGCCGGCTGGTCGAAGCCCGCGGCGGTTGAGGTGATCGACGTTCCGACGACGCTCGACGCGGTGCTCGACCCCGAGTGGCTGAGCGAGGCGCTCGACGACATCGGCGACGAGCGACCGCATCGTCGCGGTCGAGGAGGTCGATTCCTCGAAGACGCTCGCGCAGAAGGTGCGGTTCCGGGTCACGGTCGAGCGCGCCGACGGTGCGCGCCGAGCACGCGGGCGTACTGCGTGAAGGCGCACCTCGACGGGTCGCCGGGCGCCGACATCCTGTCGGAGGCTCGCTTCTACGGGGAGCTCGCGCCGCGGTCTCGACGTCCGCATGCCGCGCGCCTACTACGCCGCGGTCGACGACGGCGTCGCAGCAGGCGATCATCATCATGGACGACGTCGTCGCGCAACGGCGGTCGCTTCCTCAACGCGCAGACGCCCTACTCGCTCGACACCGACCCGCGACACGCTCGGTCAGCTGGCGCGGCTCCACGCCGCGACGTGGGGTTGCGACGAGGTCGCCGACCTCGACTGGCTGAGCCCGCGCGTCGCGACGCATGGCCGACATGCTTCCCGATCGACCTGCTCCAGTCGCTCCTCGACGACGGACGCGGTCCCGACGTCGCCCCGGAGCTGCGTTCGGCGGCCAACGTCGCGGAGGCGATGCGGCGCACGGGCGCGCACGAGATCACGTGCGTGATCCACGGCGACCCGCACTCGGGAAACTCGTACCTCGATGCCGACGGGCCGAGCGTGCTGGCTCGACTGGCAGATCGTGCAGCGAGGCAACTGGGCGACCGACATCAGCTACCACCTCGCGACCGTCCTCGACGTCGAGACGCGACGGGACGCACGAGGCCGAGCTGCTCCGGCACTACCTCCGCGAGCTCGAGTCGCTGCGGCGCACCCGCGCCGGCGTGGGACGACGCGTGGGAGCAGTACACGCTCGGCTTCTCCTACGGCTACTTCCTGTGGGTGATCACGCGGATCAGCTCGCGGGCCGTCGTGCTGATCCACATCCCGCGCCTGGCGGCGGCGCTCACCGACCACGACACCTTCCGCCGTCTCGGCGTGGTCTGAGTCGCGCCGAAAGACTGTGCCGAACTCGCATCTCCCGTTCCGCGTGGCGTTCGACGCCGACGCGATCGACGACCTCCGCGCGCGCCTGCGCGCACACGCGATGGCCGGAGCGCGAGACCGTCGACGACTGGTCGCAGGGGATCCCGCTCGCGTTCGTGCAGGACCTCGCGCGGTACTGGTGCGACGAGTACGACTTCGCTGCGGCCGAGGAACGGATGAACGCGTGGCCGCAGTTCACGACGCGGATCGACGACCTCGACATCCACTTCGTGCACGCGCGCTCGCCCGAACCCGACGCGGTGCCGCTCGTCATCACGCACGGCTGGCCCGGTTCGGTCGTCGAGTTCTTCGACGTGCTCGGCCCGTTGACCGATCCGGTCGCCCACGGCGGCGACGCCGCCGACGCGTTCCACGTCGTGTGCCCGTCGCTGCCGGGCTACGGGTTCAGCGACCGGCCGTCGACCCGCGGTCGCGGGATCCCGTGGATCGCGCACGCCTGGGCGACGCTGATGACCCGGCTCGGCTACGAGCGTTTCGGTGCGCAGGGCGGCGACTGGGGCTCGGCCGTCACCACCACCGTCGGCGAGATGCACCGCGACCGCGTCCTCGGCATCCACGTCAACATGCCGACCGTGCCGCTCGGCCCGCTCACCGACGACGCGACCGAGCAGCGAGCGCCGAACCTCGAAGACTTCCAGTGGCACACGCAGTGGGGCACCGGCTACCAGCACCAGCAGTCCACTCGACCCCAGACCCTCGGCTACGGGCTCGTCGACTCGCCCGTCGGGCAGCTCGCGTGGATCGTCGAGAAGTTCTGGGCGTGGACCGACTGCGACGGCGATCCGCTCAACATCTTCACCCGCGACCAGCTGCTCGACAACGTGACCGTCTACTGGTTCACCGGCACCGGCGCGTCCTCGGGCCGCCTCTACTGGGAGAGCGCCGGGCCCGCGCCCCCGCTCGACCCCGCGGCGATGGCGGCGCTGCATCGGACCCGTCACCGTCCCGACCGGCTGTTCGGTCTTCCCGCGCGAGATCCGTCGCCCGTCGCGCCGTTGGGCGGAGCAGCGCTTCACGAACATCCACTGGTGGAACGAGCCCGCGAAGGGCGGCCACTTCGCCGCGTTCGAGCAGCCCGCAGCTCTTCGTCGACGAGGTGCGCTCCTCGTTCCGTCCGTTGCGATGAGCCCGGTCGTCCGCGGTGAGGCTCCCCGTGTCGAAGGAGTCATGTCACGTGTCGAACGCGTTCACACCACCGTGCGGAAAGCGCGCTTGCGTGCCACCGTCGACGACGATGTTCTGGCCCGAGATGAAGCTGGCGAGCTCCGAGATCAGGAAGACCAGTGGGCCGGCGATCTCCTCGGGACGCCCGAACCGCGCCAGCGGCACGCCGTCGTCCGCGGCGAGCGCGTCGATGTCGGTGCGCCCGCCCTGGCGGAAGCCCTCGACCACGCGCGGCGTGGCGATGATGTCGGGCGCCACCGAGTTGACGCGGATGCCGTACGGACCCCATTCGTTGGCCATGGTGCGGGCGAGGTTGGTGGCTCCGGCCTTGGCGGCCCCGTAGGCCGCGTGGTTGGGCGTGCCGTAGAGCCCGCTCACCGAGGTCACCAGCGCCAGCGCGCCCGGCACGCCGTCGTCGATCATGTGCCGCGCCGCGGCCCGGCCGACGAGCAGGTGTTGGGTCAGGTTCACGCGGCAGGTCGCGCTCCCACGTCTCCATGTCCACGGTCATCAGGTCGGCCCATGACGCCAGCCCGATGATGTTGACGACGCCGCGGAGGCCCCCCAGCGCGCGATGGGCCTGGTCGACGACATCCTGGGCTCCGGCCGGATCGGTGACGTCACCGGTGACCGCGACCGACTGCACGCCGGCCGCGGCCACCTCGTCGGACACCGCGCGTGCGCGCTCGGGATCGAGATCGGCAACCGCGACACGAGCGCCACACTCGGCGAGGAGCAACGCGCTCGCCCGGCCGATCCCCGAGCCACCCCCCACCACGAGCGTCGGTCGGTCTCGGAGTCCCAGTGCATCGTTCATGATTGCCGGTATCCCTTCGTGAACCGGTGCCGCGATCATCGCGGCCTGGATCGCGGACGTCGCTTCGAACATGCGGGCCGCGTACCGTGGCAACGCGTCGGCCCGCAGTGGACTGGCGAACCCGACGACGGTCAAGACGAGGATGACGTCGCCGTCGGGCGCAGAAGACCGGAGCGGTGAGCGCCGTCACCGTGTACTCGGCATCTTCATCGCCACGGAGCAGCGCGTAGTCGTCGAGCGCGAGCTCGACCAGGACCTCGTCGAGGCCGCGCGGGAGTCGTCGAGATCACGTGACGCGCGGAGGCGCTCCATGAGTCGGTGACGGGTCGAGCTGTCGAGCACAACGCCGTACCCGCGTTCGCGCACCAGCGCGAGTGCCTCCACGTACTGGCGACGTTCCGTGGCGGTGAGCTTTGCGGCCGGACAGCTCGAGGTAGTCCTCGATCGTCGCCGCGTCGGCCCACGCGATGAACGCCAGGCCGAGCGGCGGCGCGATCGGCACGCGCTCGCCGACCTGGACCCGAGAACCGAACGGCTGGGGCGGACCGGTGACCGCGAGCATCAGCATGTCGTCGTCGACGCGCGCGCTGGCGAGGCAGCCCAGGCCGAGGTCACCCGAGAGGCGCTCCATCTCCGGCAGCGCGTCGTCGATCACGCGGTAGCCGGCGCGCGCCGCCGCGCCGAGCGCGATGAGCGCGGGACCGAGCGTGTAGCAACGGGTGCTGGTATGGCGGCGGAGGAGACCACTCTCCTCGAGCGCGCTGGCGATGGAGTGCGCGGTCGCGTAGCTCAGGTCGGCCCGGCGGGCGATCTCGGCGAGCGACCACGCCGACGACGGGTCGTCGGCGAGCAGGTGGAGCACCGTCGCGGCGCGGCGCACGCTGTTCGACGTCCGTGCCGCCATTCGCCGGATCGCCTCCCCTGTCCGCGCCCCGTTGACGCGGGGTCACTCCCCACGTAACCTATCACGATAGTCCTAGTGTCCATCGCATATGTGATGACACCAGACCCGGGGGTACGCCCGTGAAGCTGGACCTGCTGTACGAGATCGACTCACCGCGACCCTGGGACGCCGGGCCGCACCCGTACGGTCAGCGGGCGCGCGAGCAGCGCGCGTACGCCGAGATGCTCGACCAGGTGAAGCTCGCCGACACGCTCGGGTTCAACATCGCGTGGTTCGTCGAGCACCACTTCCGCGAGGGCCGCTCGCACTGCCCCGCCCCCGAGGTCGTCATCGGCGCGCTCACCCAGGTCACCGAGAACATCCGGCTCGGGTTCGGCGTGACCCTGCTCCCCTACGGGTTCACCCACCCGACGCGCGTCGCCGAGAAGGTCGCCACCGCCGACATCCTCTCGCACGGTCGCATCGAGTGGGGCACCGGTCGCTCGACACCGATGGAGCAGACCGCGTTCCACGTCGACCGCGAAGCCAGCCGCGCCGAGTGGGCGGAGGCCATCGAGATCATCTGCGCGATGTGGCGCGAGGAGTACTTCGAGTGGGACAGCCCCACGTTCCAGTTCCCGCGTCGCCTCATCACTCCGAAGCCGTACCAGGACCCGCACCCGCCCGCCTGGATGGCCGCGACGTCCGAAGGGTCCTCGGCCGTCGCCGGCTCCAACCAGCTCGGGCTGCTGTCCTTCTCGATCATGCAGCCGCTCGACAAGATGGCGGCCCAGATCCGCGCCTACCGCGACGCATGGAACAGCCCCGACGCGAAGCCGATCTCCGACGTCGCCACCAACAAGGTCGCCGCCTACACGCTGGTGCACTGCGCGGAGACCAATCAACAGGCGCGCGACAACGGCGTCTGGGAATCGGTCGCGTGGTGGTACCAGAACATCGCGCAGTTCACGCTCGACTGGGAGCTCCCCCACCTCGATCCCGCCGCCCAGGAGGCGTCGTTCCCGCTCCTGAAGCCGCTCATGGAAGGCAACATCCCCATCGACAGCTTCGACGACGGCGACATGATCGTCGTCGGTGATCCCGAGCGCTGCTTCGAGAAGATGAAGCACTACGCCGACCTCGGTGTCGACGAGCTCATCTGCTACGTGCAGTTCGGGTACCACTCGGGCGAGAGCACGCTCAAGACCATCGAGCTGCTGGGCAAGGAAGTCCTCCCCGAGCTCGAGAAGTACACGCCGGTCGACGTCGGCACGAACCTCGCCCAGTTCATCGACTGATGCGCCTGCAGGACAAGGTCGCCATCGTCACCGGAGGGAGCCGCGGCATCGGCCGGGCCTACGCGGAACGCTTCCTGCGCGAAGGCGCTTCGGTCGTCGTGGCCGACGTCGATGACGCGTCGGGCACGACCTGCATCGCCGAGCTGTCGGAGCTCGGGCCGATCACCTACGTGCACACGGATGTCGCGGTCGCGGCCTCGACCGACGCGTGCGCGCAGGCGGCGGTCGAGGCCTACGGCCGCATCGACATCTTGGTGAACAACGCCGCCCTCTACGGCGACTGGAACCTCGCCGACCAGAGCGAGGAGTACCTGCGGCGCGTCTTCGACGTGAACCTCCACGGAGTGTGGCTCATGACGCGCGCCGTCGCGCCCCAGATGGTCAGCCAGCAACACGGCCGCGTGATCAACCAGGCGTCGGCCGCCGCGTACAACTACACGGGCAACCTCGCCGCCGACGAGTTCACCGGCCTGAACGCGTTCAACTACCAGCAGACCAACCGCGGCGTCGTCGGCCTCACCAAGTTCTCCGCCGGCCAGCTCGGCCGCTACGGGATCACCGTCAACTGCCTGGCGCCCGGCGTGATCGACACCGAGGCCACCCGCAAGGTCGTCCCCGTGTCGGTGATCGAGCACCTCGCGACACTGCAGCCCGTGCCCGGCGTGCTGCACGCCGAGGACCTCACCGGAGCCGCGGTCTACTTCGCCAGCGAGGAAGCGCGCTTCGTCACCGGGCAGGTGCTCGTGATCGACGGCGGCAAGTACATGCCGGCCTGAGTGTCGAACCTCGCTAACCGAACGTGCTCCGCGACCACTCGGCCAGTTGCGGTGCCAGCAGGGGCCAGCGGTGGAAGAGGTTCCCCTGCACCTGGTGCTCGGCCGAGCGCTCGATCCACTCCCGGTCACCCCACGGTGGCTCCACCAGTTGTGCATTCGGCAGTGCGGCGGCGATCTGTTCCGACGTCTGGCGCGTGTGGAACGCGTCGCTCTCGCCGCTGCGGAACACCAGGGTCGGGAGGTCGAGCGCGCGGGCGTCGGCGGCGCTGAGCCCGGGCACGAGATCGTCGCCGCACGAGCAGTACGCGTGCATCCATCGTTCCATCGCGGCGATGAACTCGGCCCGGTCCTGGTCGAGGATGCGCTGTCGGTTCGATGGGTGTCGCGCGATCACTTCTTCCCACTCGGGCAGCGCGGCGACCGCCTCCATGCCGTCTTGCCACGCCTGCACCAGGTTCTGCCCGCAGTAGTGCATGCCCAGGCTCATGAGCCCGAACGTGCCGCCGCTGATCCACCAGACCGCCAGCCCTGCGGCCACCTCCGGGTGGCGAGCGGCGGTGAGCATCGACACACGCGCACCACCCGACCCGCCGGAGATCACCGTCGGCCCGAGGCCGAGGTGGGTGATCAGCGCGGCGAGGGTGTCGGCCTGCATGACCGACTCCGACGCACCCGTGAAGCACACATCGGATTCGCCGCAGTTCGGCCGGTCGTAGATCAGGACCTGGTGCCCTTCGGCGGCAAGGGCCTCGGCCAGCTCGCGGACACCGGGGAAGTCCTTGCTGAAACGGCCGCCCGGAGTGATCGCCCAGGGGCGACCCTCCCCGATCACCTCGTAGGCGATGGACAGTCCGTCGACGGTTGCTCGAGCCATGGGCCGACCCTAACCTCGACCTCAATGTTGAACAACGACACCCTCATCATCGACGCCGACTCCCACTTCACCGAGCCGCACGACCTCTTCACCCGGGTCGCACCGGCCGACCTCGTGGACCGCGTGCCGCGGGTGGAGGAGGTCGAGGGCATTCCGACGTGGGTGTTCGACGGGCACGTACTCGGCCAGGCCACCGCCGCCGCGGTCATCGGCCGTGACGGGAAGAAGGAGAGCGCCGACATCGGGCTGAACCAGTGGACGATCGACGACATCCACGTCGGCGCGTACGACCCGAAGGTGCGGCTCGAGGTGCTCGACGAGTGCGGCATCGACGCCCAGGTCATCTTCCCGAGCACCATCGGCCTCGGCGGCCAGGACCTCGGCATGGTGGAGGACCAAGACCTCTGCCGCATGGTGGTCGAGATGTACAACGACCAGATGGCCGAGATCCAGGCCGACTCGGGCAACCGACTGCTGCCGATGCCGCTGATGCCGGCGTGGAGCGTCGACACGTGCATCGCCGAGGCCAAGCGGGTCGGCGCGCTCGGCATGCGCGGCGTGAACATGACGTCGGACCCGGACGATCTCGGCGCGCCCGACCTCGGCGACCGCGCGTGGGACCCGTTCTGGGAGACGTGCACCGAGCACCAGCTCCCCGTGCACTTCCACATCGGCGCCAGCGTCACCGCCATGACCTTCTACGGCAAGTACCCGTGGGAATCACATGCCATGGACACGAAGCTCGCCATCTGTGGCTCGCTCCTGTTCATCGGCAACGCGCGCGTCGTCACGAACTTGATCCTCTCGGGGATGTTCGACCGCCATCCCGACCTGAAGATGGTGTCGGTGGAGAGCGGCGTCGGCTGGATCCCATTCATCCTCGAGACGCTCGACTACGAGATGTCGGAGAACGCGCCGACCGAGCTGGCGAAGCTGAAGAAGATGCCGTCGGAGTACTTCCGCAGCAACCTGTACGCGACGTTCTGGTTCGAGAACAACCGCAACAAGCTGCCGGATCTCATCGACGCCGTAGGCGAAGACAGCATCCTGTTCGAGACCGACTTCCCGCACCCGACGTGCCTCTACCCGAATCCACTCGCGTCGGTCGAGGCGAAGATGGCCACGCTCGCGCCGGCGACGCGCAAGAAGATCTACGGCGAGAACGCGCGCAAGCTCTACCGACTCTGATCGGCGGCGACCTGCTGCAGCGCGTCGGCGACGAATTCCGGTTCGGTGATCATCAGGTCGTGGCCGGTGTCGATCTCCCAGAACCGGCCGGCGGCGCGCGCCTCCACGACCATCGTCGCGTCGCGGGTCGGCACCGTCGCACTGCACACGATGTGGTACCGCGGGATTGCCCACAACGCGTCTTCGTTCGTGAGCACGAGCGGCTGCTCGAAGCACGCCCACGGGTGCCCGGTCAAGCGGTCGGCCATCCACGCCACGTCGTCGTCGTCTTCCACGCCGTAGAACCGCCCCGCGTCGGGGAACGGCAGCAGCACCAGCTCCACGCCGTCGACGACCTGACCCGACGGGCGGGTGGCCTCGATCATCGGGCCCGCCACGTCGAGGAGTGACTGGCCGTTCACCGGGTTGGCGGCGTCGAGGTACACGAGGCGCCCGATCCGCGCCGCGGCGCGGTCGGCGACACCGGTGATCACCATCCCGCCGTAGCTGTGACCGACCAGGATGACGTCGCGGAGATCCTCGAAGTCGAGCACGGCGACGACGTCGCGGATGTGGAGGTCGAGGTCGATCCCCAGGCGCAGCAGGTGCGACCGCTCCCCCAACCCGGTCAGCGTCGGCGTGTAGACCACGTGCCCGTCCGCCTGCAGGATCCGCGCCACCTTCTGGTAGCACCATCCACCATGGCCTCCGCCGTGGACGAGCACGTAGGTCGCCATGTTCAGGCCACGACCTTCGCGTAGGCCTCGACCACGGGTGCGAGCTCGGTCGGGCTGGCGCCGTGGAGGATGACGCCGTCGCACCCGAGGTCGAGCTGCCCGCGGATGCTGGCAACGCACTGCTCCGGCGTGCCCGTCGCCGACGGTGCGAGCCACTCGGCGGGGATGAGCGTGGCGATGTGCTCGAGCTGCTCGGTCGTGGCCTTGGCGTCGATCGCGCCGGTGACGCTGGTGACGACGTCGTCGGCCCGGAAGCGCTCGAGGACCGCGGGATCCCAGTTGTTGGTGCGCACGAGGAGGTCGCCGTAGCCCTGGAGGTACGTCGCGAGCCGCCCGATCGTCTTCTTCAACCGCAGGTCGTGATCGATGTGGTCGCCGATGGTCGCGAAGCACGACCACACCTTGACCGCGTCAGGATCACGCCCCGCGCGCTCCGCCGCGGTCTTCACCGTCTGGACGCAGCGCGTGGTGGTCTCGTCAGTGAAGTAGGTGTGCAGCACGACCTGGTCGAAGCACCGGCCACCCAGGTCGAGCGAGTTCGGGCCGAACGCGACCCAGCCGAGCGGGATGTCGTACCCCTCGACGCCGTCGAGATTGAGGTACGGCCACGACCCGGCGGGTCCGTCGTGGCCGAGGATCATCTCGCCCTGCCACAGCCGACGCATCAGGCCGACGAAGTCCTCGACCTGCGCGGTGGTGATGTGCGGCAGTCCCATCGCGTCGAACAGCCGGTCGACGCCGCGTCCGAGGCCCAACGTGAAACGCCCGCCGGTGAGGCTGTGCATGGTGGCGCCGAACGCCGCGGTCACGGTGGGGTGGCGCGTGTTGTGGTTCGTCGCCGCGGTGGCGATGGCGATCTGCTCGCTGATAGCGCCGACCGCGCCGGAGACGGTCGCCGCCTCCTTGAGGTTCAGGCGCTCGGAGACGAACACGTGACCGAGGCCCATCGCCTCGGCATCAGGGACCTCGCGCACGAGCTCGCGCGTCGACGCCGGTGCACCGGCCAGCGTGTAGAACCCGAGCTCGTCGAAGCGGGCCATGTCAGTGGCTCGCTTCCGCGGCCAACGCCCACTCGTCGCGGTGGTCGCGCACGCCCTCGAGGATTCGATCCCAGCGTGGGAGGCTCTCGCTGATCTTCATGTCGAACGAGCTCTCGTCGCGGAACTCGAGGATCTCGATCCCGTCGGGGCCGGCCTGGTACGCGTAGGGCGCGTCGGCGGGCACGTAGAAGCCGCCGCCCGCGTGCACGACGCGGTTCCCGAGGTGGGCCTCGCCGCTGATCACGAAGTACAGGCAGTCGGCGCTGTGGCTGTGACGGGGCAGGATGTAGTGCGGCGCGAACCGCGACCACACGAGCGAGAGTCCGTGCTCGTCGGCGTGGCGGTACAGCACCCGCACGTCGTGCCCGGGCGCGGTGGCCCATTCCGTCAGCCGCTCGGGCGCCGGCGCGGGCTCGGTCATCGTCGGCATCGACATCATGTCGGTCTGCGCCAGCGGTACCGCGTCGTCGAACTCGAACAGGGTCAGTGCTTCCTCGTTGCGCTTCACAGTGACGTTCTCCTCGCGGGTCCAGTGGCGATGATCACGCCCTCGCGCTCCAGGCGGTCGAGCTCGGCGTCGTCGAGCTCGAGCCGCTCATGGAGCACGGCGCGCGTGTGTTGGGCGAATCGGGGGGCGGGGCCCCGCGCTCCGATGATGCTCGAATCGGAGCGGAACGGCGCGGTGGCGATTCGCGCGCCCGGCTCCACCTCGGTGAACACCTCGCGTTCGGCTGCCCACGCGGTCTCGGCGAGGTCGGCGACCGTCCGCACCTCGGCGACGAGGAACGCGAACGGTTCGAACCGCGCTTCGAGGGTCGCGAAGTCGGGCACCTGGGCAACGAGGTCGCCGAGCACGCGCAGCGCCTCGTCGCGCGAATCGGTCGGGGCGATGTGCGCATCGGTGAGCGCGGCCGCGATCTCGATCAGGCGCCCCGTCGGATCACCCATGAACGCGGCCGCGGTGCCGTCGGCCAGTGTGAACACCGGGTAGTTCCACGTGTCGGGGATCCGCGGACCCTCGTAGAAGGCGAGCTCGGTCGACGTCCACTCGTCGGTGTAGACGAGCGCTTCGGCCATCGACACGTCGAGGTGCTGACCACGACCCGTGTGCTCGCGCTGGTACAGGGCGGCGAGGATGCCGCTGACCGCGAGCAGGCCGGGCGTGATGTCGCCGTCGACGTGCGGGCTCTGCTCGGGCGGGGCGTTCCGGAGGCGCGCGTCGAGCTCCACGCGCCCGACCTCGGCCTGCACCATCGCGGCGTACGCCCGTCGCTGCGACCACGAGTTGTCGAGGCCCCAACCGTTGATCGAGCAGTAGACCAGGCGGGGATGCTGCGCGAGCAGGGTGTCGGCGTCGAGACCGAACTTGGCGAGGACGTCGGGCCGGAAGTTGTCGAGCAGCACGTCGCTGGTGAGCGCGAGCCGACGCACGAGGTCGGCACCCTCGTCGGTGCGGAGGTCGACGGAGATGGAACGCTTCCCCGCGTTCACCCAGGTGAAATACACGCTGACCGGCTCGTCTCCGACCTGCGGCCGCAGCATGCGGATGATGTCGCCCTCCGCCGGCTCGACCTTCACCACGTCGGCGCCCAGGTCGGCCAGCATGCGACCGCAGATCGGGCCCGAGACGACCTGCGACAGGTCGAGCACGCGGACACCGTCGAGCGGCCGCGGGAGCGCCGGAGAGTCGCTGGCAGCCGTCATGGTGCCCAAAAGATATAGAACTATCGGGCTGGGTGCCGACTCCTCGAGGGGGCGTGGTGATCAAGGTTGCGCAGTTGTACACCGGAGGCGTCGGTTCGGAGATCGTCCGCCGGCTCGACGGCCATCCGCTGCTGGAGCTCGTGGCGGTCCTCGTCCACAGCGAGGAGAAGGCGGGCGTCGACTCCGGGGAGCTCGTCGGCGCCGCCCGCAACGGCATCACCACGACCCTCGACCTCGACGAGGTGATCGCGTCGAAGCCCGACGCCGCGATCTACAGCGGGATGCTGTGGGACCACGAGATGATCGGCCGGCTCCTCGCTGCGGGCATCAACGTGTACACGGGGATGGGTGGTTACTACCTCCCGGGCCAGCCCGAGTACGACGCGTTGCAGGCGGCGGGCATCGCGGGCGGCGCGTCGCTCGCGGCCGGCGGCAACATCCCCGGCCTCATCAGCGACGTGTTCCCGCTCTTCCTGTCCGGCTACACCGCGAACATCAGCCACATCCGGGCCTGGCAACGCAACCATGTCGAGACCTACCCGTCGGCGGCACAGCTCGAGCAGGGCCTCGGCATCGGGCTGCCGCCGGGCAGCACCGGGAACGAGGACCTCGTCGACGGCGGTTGGGTGTGGGCGATGCGGCAGTCGGCGAACATGATCGCGACTGCACTCGGCTTCGAGTGCACCGATCTGCGCCTCACCGACAAGCAGATCGCGCTGGCGCCCGAAGCCGTCGTGCTCCCGGTGAGTGGGTTGAAGATCGCGCAGGGCACCGTTGCGGCCGCGCAGTGGACCTTCTCCGGGTTCGCCGGGGACCACGAGTTCCTGACCATCAGCAACGAGCAGTCCGCCGTGCTCGGTCTCGGTCCCGGCTGGCGGGCCAACCACGAGGAACCGCCGTGGCGGGTCGAGATCACCGGCACCCCGCCCATTGTCGCCACGATCGGCTGGCCGGCCGACGTCGCACCCGCGACCGCGAACGCGCTGCTCAACACCTCGCGAGCGATGAACACCATCCCACGTCTCGTCGCGGCACCCCCCGGATGTGTGTCGGTGCTCGACTTCTCGGTGGTCGTCGCCGGCGACGGCCTCGCCCCGTCGACCTGACGCCCCCCTTTTGGCGTGGCTCAGCCGCGATATGCGCGGTTCTGCCACGCCGAAACGGGGGCGGGTGGACCGACCATCACACCTGACCTTCCAGAAGTCGCTGGACGCCGGCCTTGTCGATCTTGCCGGTCGCCATCATCGGGATGTCGTCGAGGGCGACGACCGCCCACGCCGTCGGCACCTTGAACGCGCTCAGACGGGTCGCCGCGTCACGCCGGAGCTCGTCGACCGCGACGTCGCGACCCGGGTGCAGCACCACCAGCGCGCCGACGCGCGTGGCGGCCTGGTCGCCGAGGTCGACGACGACCGCGCGCTGCACGTCGGGGTTCGCGTGCAGTGCGGCCTCGACCTCGCTCGGGTAGACGGTCGCGCCCTTGACCTTGAACATGTCGTCGCGCCGCCCGGTGAAGAAGAGGAACCCGTCGCGGTCGAGGTACCCGAGGTCACCGGTGGGATAGAAGCCGTCGACGGTGAACACCTCGTCGCGCGTGCGCCCACAGATCCCGCGCATGAGGTTCGGGCCCCGGAGCTGGATCTCGCCGGTCTCTCCCGCCGCGACGTCGGTGCCGTCGTCGACGTCGACGATGCGGAGCTCGACGTCGGTGAACGGACGACCGCAGCCGCCCCGTTTGTCCGGCGGCAGATCGCGATCGAGAGGGTCGCCGCAGTAGGGACCGAACGACTCGGTCATGCCGAGGAGCCCGGGCCGCCCGCCGGGCTCGCCCCGCGACGCAGCCGGGAGGACACCGGGCAGGCTGGCCGGCTTCAAGCGCGACAGGTCGGTCGACGCGAAGTCGGGGTGGGCGGCGATCGCGACTGCCTGGTCGGGCCAGCCCCGGAACAGCGTGACCCGCTCGCGCTCGAGCAGACGCAGCGTCGCCGCCGCTTCGGGCTGGCGCTCGGTGATCAACGTCGCGCCGGCGACCAGCGCCGACAGGAGACCGGTGCCCAGACCACCGACCCAGAAGAACGGCATGGGGATGTAGAGGCGATCGCCGATCTCGAGACCGCGGACACCGAGGCCCGACTGCGTCGCGCCGAGCGCACCCCCGTGGGTGTGGATCACGCCCTTGGGCGTGCCCCGGCTGCCGGAGGTGAACACGATCGCCAGATCGTCGGCCGGTCGCACCGCGAGGTCCAGGGCGTCGACGAGCTCCAGCGGAGGAGCACCGGTCGACGTCCCGAGGAGCTCGTCGTGGGTGATGGTGGTGCGCAGCCGGGGCAGCGCACCGAGCGACCCGAGATCGGCGGCGTAGTCGCGTCCACGGAACTCGGGCTCGAAGATCACGTGGTCGACCCCGGCCACGCGCAGCTGGGCCTCGAGCTCGGGCGGGCGCAGCAACGTGCTCAGCGGCACGAACACCGCGCCGACGCGCACCAGCGCCACCGCGATGACCGCCCAGTCGACGCCGTTCGCCATCAGGAGTCCGACGCGCGTGCCCTTCCCGATACCGCGTGCGACGAGCTCTCCCGCGAGCGTGCGGGTCCGGACGTCGAGCTCCCAAAACGTGATCCGTTCGTCCTGGGTCACCACGAACTCGGTGGTCGGGTTCTCGGCCGCCCACCGGCGCACGAGCGCGGGCACGGTGAGCCGGTCAGCGGGCATGGATCATCTCGCGGAGTCGAGCCATGTCGGGCTTGCCGCTCGAGAGCACGGGGAGCTCGTCGGGCGCGAGCCGGATGATCGCGCGGGGCACCTTGTAGGCCGAGAGCTTGGACTTGAGCACCGCGGGGAGACCGTCGACGTCGAGCACGGCATCGGGCGGCGCGACGATGACCGCGGCCACGATCTGCTCGCGTTCGGGATCGTCGACCCCGAACACGATCGCCAGCTGCCCGTCGGTCACGTCGCGGATGACCGCTTCGACCTCGCGGGGCGACACGTTCGCACCACCGGTCTTGATCATGTCGCCCCGCCGCCCGTGGAAGTAGAAGAACCCCTCCTCGTCGACGGTGAACGCGTCGCCGGTGCGGAACCAGCCGTCGGCGGTGAACACGTCGTGGCGCTCGCGCCCGTAGTAGCCCTCCATGAGCAACGGCCCGCGGAACCACAGCTCGCCCTGCTCACCCGGCGGGCAGTCGGCCAGCGTGTCGGGGTTCACGATCCGGGCTTCGAGCTCGGGGACGGGCTTGCCGAACGACCCGCGGTAGCGCTCGGGCAGATCGCTCTCGTCCGGGCTCATCAGGCACACGCTGCCGGTCTCGGTCATGCCCAGCATGTTGTGGCGCAGCTCGGTGTCGGCGGGGCGGATCGTGTCGGGGAGCAGCGGATAGAGGTTGCCCGACCGAATGGAGGAGAAGTCGCGGTCGGCGAACGTGGGATGCGTCACGAGGTTGGCGATCGACTGCACGAAGCCGTTCACCAGCTCCGGGCGTTCGCGCTCGATGAGATCGAGGGTCGCGCCACCGTCGAGGCTCGTCGAGCACACCAGCGTCGAACCGGCGACGACCGTGCCGACGACGTTGTAGCCGAGCCCACCGATCCAGAACAGCGGCGAGTTGGAAAACAGCTTGACGCCGGCGTCGAGCCCGCGCAGCGCGTTGAGGTTCCGCACGTGCCGGATGAGCGCGCCGTGGGTGTGGATCACGCCCTTGGGTGCGCTCGTCGACCCCGACGTGTAGACGATGATCATGCGGTCGGCGGGTGACACGTCTGCTTCGACCGCGTCGAGGTGCTGATCGTCGACCGCATCGCCTGCCGCGAGCAACGCGTCGAGGCGGTGCTCCGCCGCGACGCCGTCGGCAGTGCCCGCGACGAACACGTGGCGCAGCGCGGGCACCGCGTTCGTCGCAAAACCGTCGGGTCGGGTGACGTCGACACCGACCGCGTGCACCAGCCGGTCGACGTAGTCGTGACCGCGGTAGCCGTCGATGGTCATCAACATGTCGATGTCGGCGTCGGCGAGCAGGCCGCGGAGCTCGTCGCCGGTCGAGAACGTGCTGATGGGCACCGCGACCGCGCCGATGCGGGTCACCGCGAGCCAGACGACGACGAACTCGACCCCGGTCGGGAAGAGGATCGCGACGTGGGTGCCGCGTCCGGCGCCGATGGCCACCAGACCGCGCGCGATGGCGCGCGACCGACGGTCGGCCTCGGCGTACGTGAGGCGATCGTCGTCGCAGACCAGCATCGGTGACTCGCCCCGGGCGTCGACCTGGGCCCGGAGCGCCTCACCGATGGTGCTCGTCATCGCCGGCTCCGTCGGGTCACGTCGGGAAGATGTCAGACTTTTCCTCCCAGCGTCAAGGTGTGGCGCCAGGTAGGTTGACGCACTGCGAGTTCGAGACGGAGGACACGTGGCCCCGCGCAGCGGTTCGCGATCACGCGAGAAGCCTGAACTGATTGCCGACGAGCTTCGCGCCCTGATCGTGAGCGGCGAGCTGGCCGACGGCGCGTCGCTCGGGCGCGAGCCCGACCTCGTCGAACGCTTCGGCGTCTCCCGCCCGTCGCTCCGGGAGGCCCTGCGCATCCTCGAGGCCGAGGGTCTCATCACGGTCGTGCGCGGCGTGCTCGGCGGCGTCATCGTGCACTCGCCCGACGAGCGCATGACCGCACGCACCGCAGCGCTGGTCCTCCAGTCGCGCAACGTCACCCTCGGCGACGTCCACCAGGCGCGCAGCGCCATCGAACCGGCGTGCGTCCGGATGCTCGCCGAGTCTCCGCGCAAGGCGATGCTCAAGGAGCTCACCGCACTGGTCGAGGAGCAGCGCCGGGTGGTCGACGACCCTGCGGAGTTCGGACAGGCCAACGCGCGCTTCCACGAGCGGCTCGTCGAGCTCACCGGGAACCAGACGTTGAGCATCGTCGCCGAGATGCTCAACGAGATCGTCGCCCGCGCGGTCACCGCGGTGAGCATGTCTCCGCGCGCCGATTCCATCGGGACCCGCGAGCGGGGCATCCGGTCGCAGGAGCGACTCATCACGCTGATCGAAGCCGGACAGCCCGCCGAGGCCGAAGCCCACTGGCGCAACCACATGTCGGCGGTCGGCAAGGTGATCCTCGGGCAGCGCGCCAAGACGGTCGTCGACCTCTTCGACCACTACTGAGCCGGCCGGTTGAAAGCTATAGACCTTTCCCCTAGCGTGCAGGCATGACCTTCGCCGCGTCGACCAGGACTTACTGCCGGCTCTGCGAGGTGGGCTGCGGCCTCGTCGCGCACACCGACGCCGACGGCGAGTTGGTGGAGCTGCGACCGGACCACGACCACCCGGTGACGCGCGGGTTCGCGTGCAGCAACGGGCTGCTGGCGGCCGAGGTCCACCGCGACCCGGCCCGGCTCCGGCGCCCGCAACGACGCACCGGCGACACCTTCGCCGACGTGTCCTGGAGCGACGCGACCCGGGCCATCGCCGATCAGTTGCGCGACCTCGTCGACCGCCACGGTCCGCGGGCGGTCGGCGTGTACCTGGGCAATCCGAACGCGTTCAACACGCTGGCCGGCGTCGGCGCGATGCAGTTCCTGCGTACGCTCGGATCCGATCGGATGTTCTCGTCGGCCAGCCAGGATTGCTCCAACAAGTACGCGACCGCGGAGCTGCTCTATGGCGTGGCACAGGCGAACTCGATTCCCGATCTCGAGCGGACCGAGCTGCTCGTGGTGATCGGCTCGAACCCGCGGGTCAGCAAGTCGTCGTTCCTGAGCGTGCCCGACCCCGTACGGGCGCTGCGCGACATCCGCGACCGCGGTGGCCGGGTCGTGTTCGTGAACCCGCACGTGATCGAGCCTGCGATCGGCGACACGCTGCAGCTCCGACCCGACACCGATCCGTATCTCCTCGCCGCGATGCTCCACGAGATCGACCGGGGCCGCGGCTTCCGCCTCGGTGCGCTCGACGGCGCGGTCGAGCACGTCGACGCGGTCCGGGAATTCGTCGCGCCCTACTCCCCCGAGGTGGTGGCGCCGATCGTCGGGATCCCGGCGGAGCAGATCGTCGAGCTCGCGCACACGTTCGCCGATGCCGACGGCGCGTCGATCCACGTGTCGACCGGTCTCAACATGGGGCGCCAGGGTTCGTTGGCCTACTGGCTCACCCAGATGCTCCTGGTGCTCACCGGCAACCTCGATCGCCCGGGCGGGAACTACTTCGCGGCGCGTGCCTTCCCGATCACCCCGGCACCGGTGGACCGCAGCGCGGCCTCGTTCGTGCCGACCAAGTGGGGTCCGTACCGTCCGACGGTCGGCATGATGCCCGCCGCGCTCCTGGCCGACCTCATCGCCGACGACGACGAGCCCATCCGGGCGCTGGTGGTGATCGCGGGAAACCCCGTGCTCTCGGTCGGCGGCAGCGCGCGGCTGCAGGAGGCGTTGTCCTCGCTCGAGCTGCTCGTGTCGATCGACCTGTACCGCAACGCCACCGCCGAGCTCGCCGACTTCGTGCTTCCCGCCACCGACCAGTTCGAGCGCGAAGACATCAACACCTTCGTGCAGGGAGTGCAACGCGAGCCGTACGTGCAGTGGACCGGGCCCGTCACCGAACCCGACGCCGAACAACGCGAGGAGTGGCGCTGTCCTCGCCGAGCTCCTCGACCTCATGGGCTACCCGGTGATGCTCGACCCGTCGTGCGAGGATCCGCTCACGCTGGTCTTCGACGGCGCGCTGGCCTCGCAGGACCTCAGCGTCGGCCGTCTCCGTGCCGACGGCGTCGCGGTGCTCCCCGAGTCGGGGCCCGGTGGCAGCCTCGCGCAGCTCGGTCTCACCGCACCGCTCGACTGCGTGCCCGACGGCCTGCGCAGCACGCTGCAGCGCGGCCACGACCTGTTCCGCGACCTGCAGGCCGAACCCGAGGGTCAGCTGAAGCTGATCACCCGTCGCACCGCGCACATGATCAACTCGGCGCTGCAGAACATCGAGAAGCTGAAGGCGCGCGGTGCCGGATCGAATCCCCTCTGGATGCACCCCACCGACGCGCAGCGGCTCGGCCTCGCGACGGGCGACGTCGCCGAGGTGCGCAACGACCACGGCTCCGTCAGTGCCGAGGTCAGCCTCGACGCCAAGCTCCGCCCCGGCGTCGTCGCCATGACCCACGGCTTCGGCAACGCGGCGACGTCGGGGATGCCGAACGCGCAGCGCCATCCGGGCGTGAACGTCAACCTGCTGGGCCCGAGTGGCGCGGGCTCGTTCGAGCCGGTGAGTGGCATGGCCCACGTGACCGGCATCGCGGTCGAGGTCGCGCCGGTCGCGCCGTCGGTGCCGGTCGCCTGAACCCGGTGACCCACACCACCGGCCCCCGGCACGAGCTCGACCCCGCTCCCCTCGCGCGCTGGCTGGTCGAGACCGTCGATCCGACCATCTCCGGCATCACCGTCACTCCGCTCGCGGGTGGCTACTCGAACGGCGCGTGGCAGATCACCGCGAGGACGGCAGGCGGACCGCAGGAGCTGGTGCTCAAGGCGCCGCGCCCACCGAGCATCGTGCACGGGTTCGACCCGAACCGTGAGGCCACCGCACTCGACGAGCTCGGCCGCCGGGGCGCGCCGGTGCCCCGCGTGCGCGCGATCAGCCGCAACGACGAGATCGCCGACGGCCCGTGCTTCGTGATGGACCGTGTCCCCGGGCGCAGCGTCGACGACACCGTTCCCGCCGGCTACCACTCACCCGGATGGTTCCACGACGCCCACCCCGACTCCCGGCGTGCGATCTGGGAGTCGTTCCACGACCGTCTCGCCGAGCTCCACGCCACCGACGTCGGCGGGCTCGACGCGCTCCGCCACGGCGACGACGGGCTCCACGGTGTGTTGCGCTACTGGCGCGAGGCCATCCTCGACGTCGTGCACCCCGAACAGGCGCCGCGGCAGCTCGCGGCCCTCGACTGGCTCACCGAGCACCTCCCCGCGGGCGCCGACGACGCGCCGGCGGCGTGCATGGGCGACGCGCGGCTGGTGAACGGCATCGTGGAGCACGACCGCGTGAACGCGCTCGTCGACTTCGAGGTCGTGTACGTCGGCAATCCCGCGGCCGACCTCGCCTACAGCCTCTTCCTCGACCAGAACCACCGCGCCGGGAGCGACGCTCCGCTCGATGACCTGCCCAGCGCGGACGAGACTTGGCGGCGGTGGGGCGCGGCCACTGGCCGACCGACCGCGGACCGCGGCTACTGGACGGTGTTCGGGGCCACCATCATCGTGGTCACGGCCACGCGCGCGATCGTGCAGTGGGGCGGCCCCGACGCAACCGCGAACTTCACCGAGGAGCAGAACGCGCTCATCGCGGCGTGGGAAGCCGCCATCGAAGGAGTCTGCCGGTGAGTCCCGACGTCGTCGATCGCGTTCCGTCCCGAGGACGACCTCGTCCACCCGCACGATCCCGCCGTGTGGAGCTGGAACGAGTCGTTCCTGCTCTCGTGGTTGACGCCCGACGGTGGGCCGTCGGGCCTGTTCCGCCTCGGGCTCCTGCCGAACCAGGGCCGGGGGTGGCTGTGGTTCTTCCTACACCTCGACGGCGAGTGGCTGACGGTGGAGGAGACACGCCTCGACCTCCGTCACTTCGACCTCGCGAACGGCGCCACGCATGACGCGTGGGGTCTGCGCTTCGGCTGGACGCCGGTCGAGCCGTTGCAGCGCGGCGTGTTCCAGCTCAACGGGGTCGCACGCGTGCGCAGCGGTCCGCGTGCAGGTGCGCTGGTGCCGCTCACGATCGAGCTGACCGCGACTGCGACCGCGCCGTGCTTCGGCACCGGCACCGGCCACGAGCCCGACGAGCGACCGCAGTTCCCCGCCAGCCGGTTCGAGCAGTCGGTCATGATCACGGGCACGTTGACCGTCGACGGGCAGACCCACGCCATCGAGTGCCCCGGCCACCGCGACCGGTCGTGGGGCCCGCGCACCTGGCAGGTGGGGTTCGCGCTCGGCGACCTGCACGGCGACGGTCGCCAACTCTGGTTCGCCGGTGCTCCCCAGCCGGGCGAACGCGGTTCGGGGTACTTGCGCGACGGCGACGACACCCACACGATCACCGGCATCGTGGGCACCGTCGCGTACGACGACGAGCGCCACACCATCGCACCGAGCCATCTCGTGTTCTCGATCGACGACGGAACGGACATCGGAGTCACGCTCGCGCCGGAGAGCGCATCGATCGTGTTCGACATGGCGCACTCGTCGGACCCGCCCGTGCACTGGGACTACTGGCGGACCCTCGTGAAGGCGCGCGTCGACGACTCCGACGCCGAGCTCTGGGGCTGGTTCGAGGCGAACCGCTTCGGCATCGCATAGGAGATGGAGCGGAGCCGTGCCCGGAGGGCGGGACGGCGTAGCGGTATCGACCCGACGAAGTAGCGCGCGTCACGAACCGACGCGGTCACCCAACCGCCCGCGGAAGACCGTGGACTGGAAGTCGGGCGCGACCTCGCGGGCGATGAGATAGCCGGCTCCCATCCAGCCCCGCCGGGTCCAGTTGCCGAACGAGATCCGGGTGCCCCGCTCGCCGCACGCGGCCGGGAGCATCTTGACCCGTTCCAGGGCTTCCATCAGCCCGCGGGGCGACAGCGGTTCCGCGTTCGCCAGCGCGGCCACGAACGTCTGCGCGACGTCGTGCCCGTAGATCGGCGAGTAGTACCCGGGGCGTCGACCAGTCACGGCCTCGAAGCGGTCGAGGAACGCCTGCGCCACCGGATTGTCCTCGTCGTACTGGTCGAGCCCGATCCATCCCAGGTGGGCCCGGAAGATCTCGTCGTTCATGTAGCCGTTCTCCCACGACGTACCCATGTAGCGCGGGGGATCCCAGTCGAGCGCGGCCAGCGCCACGTTCACCCCGACCACTCCGAGCCCGAAGCCCAGGTGCACGAGGGCGTCGGGCGCGGCGGCGTGCAAGGCGGTGACGACGGCGGTGGCGTCGACCCCGCTCTGCGCGATGGCCTCCTCGCCGGTGATGGTGATGCCCTCGACACGGCACGCGTCGCGGAACGAGCTGAGGTACTTCTGGCCGATGAGCGACCGCTCGTAGCTCACCGCGGCCCGCCGGAGACCGCGCCGGGCGATCAGGTTGGCGATCACGTAGGGCTCGTCGGTGAGCGAACCGTTGGAGAGCGAGAACGTCCACTCGCCGTGCCACTCGTCGGCACCGCACCAGCTGATCGCCGGGATGCGGAACCGATCCTCGATCGCCTCGCGCAGGGGCACCGCGCTCTCCGAGATCATCGGACCGAACACCCCGAGGCATCCTTCGTCGGCGAGCTCGCCGTAGGCGTCGATCACCGCCTTGACGGTGCCGCGCGGCAACCCCTCCACCTCCCGGATCACCAGCTCGACCGGTCGGTCGAGCTGCCCGGACGCGGTGGCGTCGTCGAACGTGATCCGCGCCGCGTCGAGGAAGTCGGAGCGGACGTTCCAGTGGCTCGGCGGCGGGAGGATGAAGTCGATCAGCACGCCGATCCGCATCGGTGCGACCTGGGTGGCGATCCCCATGGGTTCGGCGTCGGTCATCGTGGGTCCTCCGGTGCTTGCGCGACATCCCTCCGGGGCGAGACCGCGGGGAGCGCGGCGTGGTTGCCCGCCGCCGCGCTCATCTCCGCCTCGCAGAGCATCGTGTCCCCGAGGAAGAGCTGGGCGTGCGAACGGATGCGGTCACCGTCGAGCTCCCGGGTGGCTGTCACCCGCAACGGTGTCGCCAATGGTGTCGGTCGCCGGTAGCGCAGCGCGAGGGCGGCGGTCTTGCCCGCCAGACCGAGGTCGCAATTGAGCTGTTGCAGCACGCAGTCGAAGAACACGGCGAGGAACCCGCCGTGCACGATCCCGGGTGGGCCTTCGTAGAG
Organism: uncultured Actinomycetes bacterium; assembly: GCA_963725775.1. Taxonomy (GTDB): domain Bacteria; phylum Actinomycetota; class Acidimicrobiia; order IMCC26256; family DASPTH01; genus DASUAS01. The sequence continues at coordinate 938,497 of CAVRZT010000001.1, read as the reverse complement.
CACGGGGAACTCGACCGTGCCCTCGGCCCGATCGTCCGCGCACGTGAGCTCGTACACCGGGAACGCCGGGTTGAAGCTCCCGACGTCACGGGAGTGGTCGACGTACACGCGTTGCTCCGGTCGCGTGTCGGGGCCGACGCGCGGCGCGACGTCGCGCGGCGACTGCGCCGCCAACCGCGACTGCGCGGCGCGGACCTCGGCGGTGATGCGGCGGAGCTCGTCGCTCGAGTGCTCGAGCCCCTGCACCGTGCTCGCGAGGTCACGCACCGCGTCGGCGAACGCCTCGACATCGGGGAGCGGAGCCTCGCCGAAGTACCACTTCTCCACGGTCACGCCTCGGTCGCCGCGGAGACGTGGACGAACATGGTCCGGACGGCCGCGAGGTCGGCCTTGCCCGACGCAGTGCGCGGCAGCTCGTCGACCACCGTGATGGCGACCGGCACCTCGTAGCGCGCCAGGTGCGCGCTCGCACCGGCCAGCAGTGAGGCCTCGTCGAGCTCGTGACCGGGCCGGCGCTCGATGGCCGCGACCGGCACCGCGCCCAGGCGCGGGTCGGGCACCCCGACCACCGCGGCCTCGACCACTCCCGGATCCCGTTCGAGCGCCGCCCGTACGACTTCGGGCTGCACCTTGTACCCACCGCGGAGGATGGTCTGGTCGGCGCGCCCGACGATCCACAGGAACCCGTCGACGTCGAGGCGCGCGAGATCGGTGGTGCGCACCCAGTCGGCGGTGCCCAGTTGCGCGGCGCGCACCTCGAGCAGCCCCACCCCGTCGACCCCGAGGTCGGTGCCGCGCTCCGGATCGACGATCCGCAGATCGCACCCGGCGTGGGCGCGCCCGACACTCCCCCGCTTCGCCGCACCGAACTCCTGGTGATCGGCGTAGTTCCAGCCGGCCACGCCCCCGCCGAACTCGGTCGCACCATACGAGGTCAGGACGGGCACGCCGTACCGCTCGGTGAACGCGTCGGCGAGATCGGGATCGAGGGGTGCGGTGCCCGACACGACCGACCGGATGCTGGCGAACACGTCGGGGGCGACGTCGGCGTCGAGCACCATGCGCAGTGCCGTCGGCACCAGGGAGACCGTCTTCGGCTGGTGCTCGCGCACCGCCGCGACCCAGCCGTCGACGGTGAACCGCTCGAGCAGCGCGATGCGGCGGCCGTCGAGCACCGCCTGCAGCACGCGGAAGACACCGCTCACGTGGACGAGCGGTGCGTTGACGATCACCACACCCGAGCGGAGCCGGACGTCGTCGCCGGTGCCCGTCTCGTAGTGCTTCGCACCGCGCATGACCAGCTCGAGCATCTCGTACCGCAGGTCGATGCGCTTGGGTGTTCCGGTGGTGCCGCTGGTGAGCATGCGCACCGCGACGCCGGGCGCCGACGCGTCGAGTGGCGGATCCTCCGCCGCGACGGCGAGCTCGATCGGGCCACCGAGGGGGCCGAGTGCGCCGCGGGCCGTCGCCGGCAGCACCGTCGCGGGCACGAGCTCGAGGTCGGCGGGGTCGCCGAGCACCAGGGCCAACCCGAGGGTCGGCAGGTCGGCCCGGAGCCGTTCGGCGCCGAGCATGGGATTGACCGTGACCACGCACGCACCGGCGCGCAGCAGCCCCAGGAACGCGCCGAGCGCGGCCGGTCGGTTGCGCAACATGAGGCCCACTGGCGCACCGGCACCCAGACCGACGGCCGCGAGGACGCGGTCGATCTCCGCCGCCGTGGCGGCGAGCTCCCCCCAGGTCGACCAACGGTCGTCGAACTCCAGCGCTGGAGCGTCCGGATCGAGCACCATGACCGCGGCGAGGCGCTCGGCGAGGACGGTCACCGGATCCTCGGGGGCGTGGTGCGATCGATGCCCGTCCGCTCGATCTCCGCGGCGCCGATGGGGTTGCCGAGCCGGGTGTACATCAGGCCCTGCTCCATGGCGGCACGGTACGGCTTGTCGAGCGACTCCCAGATCGCGCGCACCGTGCCCTGCGTGGCCACCGTCGGGTACGACGCGATGAGGCGCGCGATCGCGTGGGCGTGGGACCAGAGCGCGTCGCGCTCGACCACCTCGGTGACCAATCCGAGGCGGAGTGCGGTGTCGGCCGAGACCCGCTCGCCGTTGCCGGTGAGCGCCATGCGCAACGTGTCACCGAGCCCGATGCGGCGCATGAGCCCGATCGGTTCGATCGCCGACACGAACCCGTACGTGACGTGCGAATCGAAGAATGTGGCGTCCTCGGAGCAGATGACGACGTCGGCTTCGTTGAGGAAGTAGAACGCGCCGGCGGTGCACATCCCCTGGACCGCGCACACGACCGGCTTCCAGAGCTTCTGCCACTTCGGGCTCAGGTACTCGCCGGGGTCGAGGTGGTTCCAGACGATCTCGGGCTGGCCGAAGCTCTGCTTGGTGTCGAGGCCGGCGGAGAACGCGCGGTCGCCCGCGGCGCGCAGGACGACGGCGTGGACGCGGTCGTCGTCCTTCACCGCATGCCACGCATGCCGCACCTCCTCGCACATCCGACGGTCGAACGCGTTGAGCGCCGCCGGACGGTTCAGCGTGATCGTCGCGACCCGGTCGTCGGCTTCGACCTCGTAGAGGATCGTCTCGTAGGTCACGTCGCTCACTCGCACTTCCATTCGGGATCGCGGTGCTCGAGGAACGCGCGGGGCCCCTCGTGCGAGTCGTCGGTGTGCAGCACACGCTCCCGGTACATCTCGGCCAGCAGCTCCGCCTCGTGGAGCGGCACGCCCAGGCCCTGCCGGATCGCGAGGCGCGTCCCGCGGACCGCCAGCGGCGCGTTCCGGTTGATCATCCCCGTGATCTCGTGGGCTCGGCGCAGCAGCTGGTCGTGCTCGACCACCTCGGTGATCAGGCCGAGCTCGTAGGCCCGGTGCGCGGACAGCCGTTCCTGCTTGCCGAGCAGCGCCATGCGCATCGCGGCATTGATCGGGATCGTGCGCGCCACCCGGACCATCTCGCGACCCGATACCAGGCCGATGCTCACGTGGGGATCGAAGAACTGCGCGCGGTCGGAGGCGATCGAGATGTCGCCGGTGGTGACGAGGTCGAGGCCGGCGCCGCAGCAGATCCCGTTGACCGCGACCACGATCGGCTTGGCCATCGAACGGAAGGGCGGCGTCGCTTCCTGGGGCGCCTCCCACTCCCGGAAGTGCGAGAGGTAGCGCCCCTCGTGCGGCACCTTGCCGTCGTCGGGCACGCCTTCGACGTCGGCGCCGGAGCAGAACGCGCGGCCGTTGGCGGTGATGAGCACCGTCCACACGTCGTCGTCGGCTTCGGCGCGGGCGTAGGCGTCGCGCAGCTCGCCCTCCATCTTCAGGTTCACCGCGTTGAGCACGTCGGGCCGGTTGAACGTGATCGTCGCCGTGCGGTCGGCGACCTCGTAGAGGATGTGCTCGTACGTCGGGTTCCCACTCATCGGACCAGGTACCCCCCGTCGACGACGATCTCCTGGCCCGTGATGTACGCGGCCTCGTCGCTGGCGAGGAACAGGATCGCGTTGGCGATGTCGTCGACCGAGCCGGCGCGCCGCATCGGCACCAGGCGAGCGAACGATGCGATGCGCGCATCCTGCTCCTCGGCGCTCAGGCCGAGGCGCTCACCCGTCGACATCGGGGTCCGCATGTAGCCGGGCGACACCGCGTTGACCCGCACGCCGTGGCGGGCGAGCTCGGCGCCGACGTGGCGGCAGTAGCTCAGGATCGCGCCCTTGGTCGCGGCGTAGGCCGAGCCCCCGACGCACACGGATGCCGCGATCGACGCCACGTTCACGATCGCGCCACCACCGGCATCGATGAGCGACGGGATGGCCGCCCGGGAGCACACGTACACGCTCTTCAGGTTGGTCTGGATGACGCGGTCCCAGGTGTCCTCCGTGGTGTTCCACGTGTCGCGCGGGTCGCTCTGGGAGATCCCCGCGTTGTTCACCAGGACGTCGATCGCACCGAAGCGGTCCAGCGCCGCGACCACGACCTGCTCGGCGCCGGCCGCGGTCGAGATGTCACCGACGACCACCTCGGCCTGCGATCCGGCGTCGGCCACGAGGCGGGCGGATTCCCGGCCGCCCGCTTCGTCGAGCTCGGCGATGACGACGTTGGCGCCTTCGGCACCGAAGCGCACCGCGGTGGCGCGCCCGAATCCCGAACCACCGCCGGTCACGATCGCGGTCTTCCCGCCCAATCTCATACGAGCTCCTGGGTCCGAAGGACGAAGTCGGCGAGGTCAGGGTGCCTGGTCATGCGCCAGTAGTCGATGAGTCGCCAGGGTGCGTTCGTGGTGACCCGCCCGTGCACGTTGTTGTAGTAGCTGTGCACCTTCGGGTGACGCCAGATCATGTGCTCGTGCTCCGCGTCGACCCGCTCGTTGTACTCGTCGTGCACGTCACGGCGGCATTCCATCGAGGCGTAGTGGCCCTCGAGCAACGCGCCGAGGCTCTGCACGATGTAGTTGACCTGACACTCGAGCATGAAGACCACACTGCCGACGACCGGGTTCGTGTTGGGACCGTAGAGGCAGAAGAGGTTCGGGAACCCGGGCATCGTGATGCCGAGGTAAGCGCGTGGATCCTCGCCCCACACGTCGTGGAGCCGGACCCCGCGCGCGGTGATCTCCATCGGCCAGAGGAACTTGTTCGGGTGGAACCCGGTGGCGAAGATCAGGACGTCGGCGGGATGCTCGTCGCCCGAGGTCGTGACCACGCCGTGCTCGGTGACGCTCGCGATCCCCTCGTGGACGAGTTCGACGTTGTCGCGCTGGAGCGTCCGGAACCAGCCGTTGTCCTGGAGCATGCGTTTGCCGAGCGGCGGGTAGTCGGGGAGCACCTGGTCGACCAGCTCGGGCGTGGCGGCGAGCTCCTGCTCGAGGTGCGCGGTCATGATGCGCCGCAACTTCTCGTTCGGACGGCTGATCGAGACGTCGGGGGTCGGCCAGTCGGGGTCGACCCGGAACGCCGGATAGATGCGGTCGGCGCTGTTCCAGAACTGCAAGAAGCGGTACCAGCCCGCGTAGAACGGGACGTTGGCGAACAACCACTTCTCGCGGTCGGTGACGGGCCGGTGGTACGCGGGGTTGGGCGTGACCCAGTGGCGCGACCGCTGGAAGATCGTGAGGTGGTCGACCTCGGGGGCGATAGCGGGCACGAACTGCATCGCGCTCGCGCCGGTGCCCACGACCGCGACCCGCTTCCCGCGCACGTCGACCGCGTGGTCCCAGCGCGACGAGTGGAACGCGGGCCCGGCGAAGGTGTCGAGCCCGTCGAGCTCGGGCACCGACGGGCGGTTCAGCATCCCCACCGCGCTGATGACCGCGTTCGCCGCGACGGACTCGACCCGGCCGTCGCGCCCGCGGACCTGCAGCGTCCAGCTCGCCCGCTCGTCGTCGTTGTCGGCGGCGACCACCTCCGAGCCGAGGCGGAGGTGTGGGGTGACGCCGTACTCGGCCGCACAGCGCTCGATGTAGTCGGCGAGCTCGGCGCGACGGGCGTAGTAGTCGGACCACTCGGGGTTGGGCGCGAACGAGAACGAGTAGAAGTGGTTGGGCACGTCGACCCGGAGGTCGGGGTAGGTGTTCTCGAACCACGTGCCGCCGACACCCTCGTTCTTCTCGAACACCGTGTACGGGATCCCCGCCTGTTCGAGGCGGATGGCGGCGCAGATCCCGCCGAGGCCGGCACCGATGATCGCCACGTGGAACGCATCGAGCTCGTCGGGGCCGGGCGTGCGATCCCACGCGAACCGCCGGCGGTCCTCGCGCTCGAAGTTCGCCTCCTCGCGCACGAGGTCGACGTAGTCGGCGTCGATCGCCTCGCCGGCGCAGAACATCATGATCCGGTGCAGCAGCTCGTCGGAGACGGGGGCGCGGGTGCGCAGCTCGGCCGGATCGACACGGCCGAGCACGTCGACGGCCAACGCCCGGATCTCGTCGGCGTCGGCCGGTGACAGCGTGGCCGGGCCGCGGCCGTGGTCGAAGGCACGGACGTCGTAGCGGTCGAGGAGCGTGCCGTCGGCAGTGAGGTGGACGACGGAAGCGAGCAGGACGACGAGATCGGCGTCGACGATCGCGTTGGTCAGGAGCGCGTGGTCCAGCATCGCCGGGGGTCAGTCGTGTCCGTCGACCGAGAAGTGCTCGTCCCGCAACCGGAAAGCTTCGCGGGTGCCGTGCTGCGCACGGGTCTTCACGAAGTTGAACTCGTCGGGCTCGAAGCGGAGGTTGGTGGCGAACGCGTGCATCAGGAAGCCGGTGGCCTCCTCGCCGACGTACGCCTGGCTCTGCTCGACCAGGTTGAAGCCGGTCTTGGCGATGGCGAGACCGTCGGCCGGCATCCGCGCGACCTTGGCCGCCCAGAGCTCCGTGCGATCGGCGACGTCGCGCGGCGTCGCACACCTCGGTGAACAGGCCGAGATGCTCGACCTCGGCAGCGGCGACCGTGTCGCCGGTGAGCAGGAGGCGTCGCGCGAGCACCGGACCGAGCCGGTGGAAGAAGAGGTGCAGGTTGCCGAGCGCCGGGCCGAGCAGGCGGGCGCCGGGCATCCCGAGCTGGGCGTCACGACCGACCACGGCGAGGTCGGACATCAACGCCAGCTCGAAGGCACCCCCGAGCGCGTAGCTCTCGACCTGCGCGATCGTCACCTTCGGGAAGCTGAGGTACTCGTGGTAGAAGCCGAACGTCTGGCGATCGACGCCGAGTCGGCGGCGCTGGCTGGGGCGGCGCTTCGACTCGCCGGGCCCGTACCAGTTGTACGCGTTGTTCATGTCGGCGCCGGTGCTGAAGACGCCGCCCGCGCCGCGGAGGATCACGACCTTGATGTCGTCGTCGGTGGCGACCTCGTCGAGGAATGCGCCCATCTGCCCGCGCATCTCCGGGTCCCACGCATTCTTGCGCGCCGGGTTGTCGATGGTGATCCGCGCGACGTGCGCGTCGGCATCCTTCTCGAGCGAAACCTTCACGCGCTCATCCGCGGTCGTCATCACTGTCCCCCGAAGAAGAAGTCTTGCGCATTGCCGTACAGGTAGTCGTCGAGCACTTCCGGACTCAGCTCGAGCGCGGCCGCTTCCTTGACGCAGCGCGTGATCGAGAGCACCGGCGAGTCGGACGCGAACATGATCCGCTTCTTGCCCCGGGTCGACATGAAGTGCAGGAGCGACGCCGGGAGGTGACGGGGCGACCACGCCGAGGTCATGAGGCGGAGGTTGGCGTACTTGATCATCAGGCGGATGGCGGTGTCCCACCATGGGTCTGCACCGTGGACCATGCAGAGCTTCAATTCCGGGAACCGCACACACACCCGGTCGAGGTGGATCGGGTTCTGCGCCTCCCCCGGGATCGGCGGCCCGGGCAAACCGGTATTGATGCACATCGGCAGTTCCCACTCGCAGCACTTGGTGTAGAGGGGGAAGTACACCGCGTCGCTGGGTGGGTACATGCCGTCGCCCCAGAAGCTCGGGCCGACGATCGTGTACGCGACCTGGTGGTCACGCACGAAGCTCTCGAGGTTGCGGAGGTTCTTCATCGGGTGCAGCAGGTCGTGGCCGCCGATTCCCAGGCTGAAGCGCTCCGGATGCGCGTCGACGAATCCGATCGCCCGCGCCGACGGCTTGGCGAGGTTGGTCAACAGGACCGCACGCTCGACCCCTTGCGCATCCATCTCGTCGAGCAGCTCACCCAGCTCGCGGCTCTTGAACATGGACTCGTCGGCCTTGAAGTAGTCCTCCTTCACCCGGACCATCCAGTCCGGCTGCTTCACATCGCCCAGGTCGGTGTTCACGAGCAGGTCGTGTGCGCGCGGCACCGTGCTCATCTCTCGTCTCCTCGGTTCGACATCCGGGTCAGCGGGGTTGCTCTCGGCTCGTGCGATCGAGCACGTCGCGGAACGGGATCCCCTTGTTGGGATCGGGTTCGCGCGGGAGGCCGAGCGCACGCTCGCCGATGACATTGCGTTGGATCTGGTCGGTGCCGCCGTAGATCGACGCCGCCACCGAGAACACGAGCGCCTCGGAGTACCGGCCGGCGCGGGGACCGTCCGGGTCCCACAGCAGACCGTCGGGCCCGAGCAGATCGAGCGCGATCTCGGCGGCGAGCTTGTTCTCACGCGTCTTCGCGATCTTGCCGAGGTTGGGCAGCCCGAGCCCACGCCCGCGCGCCATCTCCCCCACCGAGCGCTTCGCCGTCCACTCCCCCGTCCTCGTGTACTCCACGAGACGCGCCAGCTTCTGGCGAACCATCGGATCGTCGGCCCGGCCGCGGAGGCGCGCCAGCTCGAACAGCTCGTCGACCGCCAGGACCTTGCTCGTCGTCGCCGGTGGCCGGCGGAGGGCGGCGTCGCCCGCCCGGAGGTCGAGGAACCCGCCCTTCGGGCCGGGTGGCGGGAAGTTGGCCATGGTGCCTCCGGCACCGATGCCCGAGCGCTCGAACATGAGCGTGGTCTGCGTGACCGCCCACCCGTTGTTCTCGCCGCCGATGAGGTCGGCGTCGTCGACGATCGCGCCGTCGAAGAACACCTCGTTGAACATCGCGTGGCCGGTGATCTCGCGCAGGGGCCGGATCGTCACCCCCGGCTGGTCGAGCGCGAACGCGAACCAGGAGATGCCCGCGTGCTTGGCGACGTCGAAGTTGGTGCGGGCCAGGAGCATGCCGTAGTCGGCCTCCATCGCCATGGAGCTCCAGACCTTCTGCCCCGAGATCACCCAGTGGTCGCCGTCGCGCTCGGCGCGCGTCGTCAGACCGGCGAGATCGGAGCCGGCGCCCGGCTCGCTGAACAGCTGACACCACGCGACGCTGCCGTTGTAGACGGACGGGACCAGACGATCGATCTGTTCCGGGGTTCCGTGCGAGAGGATCGTGGGCGCGGCCATGAGCAGCCCGAGCCCTCCGGGCGGCAGCACCGCGCCGGCGTCGTGGAAGGCTTGGCGGACGCGGACGACCGCGCGTCGGTGGTGACCGCGGCCACCCCACTCCACCGGGAAGTGCGGCGCGCTCCACCCCGCGGCGCCGACCCGGCTCCACCACTCGCGCACGGTGAGGTCGGGATCCCAGTTCTCGTCGAGCCAGGCCGCGACCTGCTCGATGAGCTCCCGATTGTCGTCGTCGACGTCGGGAGCGGCTTCGGTCGCCGTCACGCGGGCACTCCGGCGGGGTCGAGGAGCTCGAGGGTGTTGTCGCGCATGACCTTCCGGATCTCGTCGTCGGAGAAGTCGTGCAGCTCCTTCACGAAGTCGACCGGGTTCGCGAGTCCCTCGCCGTGGGGCCAGTCGGAACCGAAGAGCACACGCTCGACGCCGACGAGGTCGGCGAGCTTGCGCATGTCCTCCTCGTAGTAGGGCGTGACCCACACGTGGCGGCGGATGGTCTCGAGCGGGTCCTCGGGGAACACCCACGGCGTCTGGTTCGCCTGCTTCTGGAGCCGCTTGACGAGGAGGTGCACCCAGTCGGAGCCGTTCTCGATGCTCGCGACCCGGAGGCCGGGGTGGCGGTGGAACACGCCGTGCACGATGAGGCTGCCGATGGTGTCGTGGATCGGGCGGTCCGACACCACGAGCTTCGACATCACGTCGACGCCGCCACGGAAGGGCTCGAAGTAGTCCTTGCCTCCCCACGCCGCGGCGAACGCCTCGTACCCGCTGTCGCCCAGGTGGAACGCGACGGGGATCGACGCCTCGGCGAGGCGCGCCCAGACCGGGTCGTGGAGCTCGTCGCCGAGCGAGCGACTGCTGCCGTTGCCGACGGGTACCGGCGCGGGCCGCACGTGGACGATGCGCGCGCCACGCGCGATGAGATCGTCGAGCTCCGCCAGTGCCGCGTCCGGATCGGCGAGCGAGATCATCGGCGCGGTGACGATGCGATCCTGGTACGAGTAGCCCCAGTCCTCTTCGAGCCACCGGTTGAACGCGTGCAGCGTGGCCATGGTCGCGTCGACGTCGAAGCGCAGCGCCTGCTCGATGCCACACCCGAGCGTCGGGAACATCAGCACGGCTTCGAGCTCCTGCTCGTCCATCACCGCCAGGCGCGCGTCGCGGTCCTGGTATTCGGGACGCAGCGGCTCGACCGCCATCAGCGTGCGGGGGTCGACGCCCTCGGGGATCTGGCCGCGGAACATCAGGTCCATGCAGCCGGCCACGATGATCGGGTCGAACGTGGGGTTCGGGATGAAGCGGAACAGCTTGCCCGCCGCCAGCAGCAGCTGGTGACTGCCCTGCTGCACGATCTGCACGCCCCGTTGCTTGAACGCGGGATCGAGGTGGCGGGTGCAGGAGTCGAGCGCCTCGTAGTAGTGGTTGTCGGCGTCGACGGAGCGGAACGTCAGGTCCATGGTGCGCCTCCCGGATCAGGATCGTGGCGGCGGTCTCGGCGCGCGAGATCGCCCCGAAAGCTTAATATATTTCGATCCCCGGGCTCCGGGCCGCGACCGCTCACGCGACGCTGTCGTCGAGGGGTGCGGCCTCCGGCGCGCACAGCGTGCCGACGTGCGGCGTCATGAGCTCCTCCCGCCACCGGGTGCACCACGTACGGGCCCGTTCGTGCCACGCCTCGAAGCGGTCGTCGCCCTCGACGTCGCCCTCCTGTCGTGCCAGCCCCCGCGCGAGGTCGCGGGCCTTGGCCGCGCGGACGTGCTCCTCGGCGGTCGTCGCCCAGACCGTGCACACCTCGTAGTCGTTCATCATCACCTCGTAGAGGCCGACCAGCTCGTGGCCGTACTCGGCGAGCAGTGGCGCGCGTTCTTCGCGCACCGCGGCGAGGTACTCGAGCGCGGTGCCGGGGCGGACCTCACTGAGCTCGTGGACGAAGAGCGAGCCGCGCACATCTTCGGCGGCGAGGGACTCGATCGTCGGGCAGCCGGGCGCCGCGCCGAGGAGGCGGTCGAACCCGCCCGACCGGTACTCGAACGCCTGCTTCCACCAGGCGTTGAGCGTCGTGTTGCTCGCACGCTTGAGCCCGAGACGGTCGACCTTGCCGAACCAGCCGTCCCAGCCACCCGGGATCTCCCAGATGTTGACGACCTGGGGCCAGCGCGCGGTGATCCCCATCGTGTACCACGTGCCGAGCAATTCGAACTCGACCTTCTCGTCGCCCGACTGCAGCCGCGTGTGCTCCATGTAGTCCCACTGGTGCATGCCATTGATGTCGATGTACTCGTGCAGGAACAGGTCGCGATCGGTCATGGCAGGATCCTCGCGGACCCGGTCCCACCGCGTCGAGCGCTCCGCGGCGCGCTGACGCCAGGTTTGACCGGCGCCGAAGTGTCTGACATCTTGGCCCCGGCCGGCCAGTGCACCAGGGGGATCCGTGAGCGACCGACTGCTCGACAAGGTCTGCATCGTCACCGGCGGTGCCCAGGGCATCGGCGCCGCGTACGCGCGGGCGCTGGCCTCGGAGGGCGCCGACGTCGCCGTCGTCGACCTCAAGCGCATCGACCAGGCGAAGGACGTAGAGCAGGACGTCGAGGCCATGGGTCGTCGGTGCCTCGTCCTCAAGGCCGACGTAAGCGACGAGGCCGAGATGCAGACGATGGGTCAGACGGTGATCGACACCCTCGGTCGCGTCGACTGCCTGGTGAACAACGCCGGACTCATGTTCGACCAGCTCACCGCGACCTGGGACGACTTCCTCGCGGTCAACTTCATGGGGATCATCAACGCGTCGAACGCGGTGATCCCCGCCATGTGGGAGCAGCGGTCCGGCTCGATCGTCAACATCTCGTCGACCGCCGCGTTCCCACTCCCCCTCCCCGCCATGTTCGAGATCGCCGACGACGCGCCGCCACCCACATCGCGCCCGAGGGCTACGGGATGACGAAGTGGATGATCATCCACCACACGCGGCGGATGGCCCAGATCCTGGGCAAGCGCAACATCCGGGCGAACTCGGTGTGCCCGGGCGTGACCATGTCACCGGCGACGAAAGCGGTCGTCCCCGCACCGATCATCGACGCACTGGCCGACGCTGCCGTGCTCGGCACCACGTTGGAGCCCGAGGACATGACCGGCGTCGTCGTGTTCCTCGCGTCCGACGAGAGCTCGAAGATGACCGGGCAGGTCCTGATCAACGACGCGGGGACCTGGTTCTCCGGGTGAGCTACCACCCCGACCTGCTCGTGGAACGCGACGGTCACGTCACCACGGTCACGATCGACCGCCCGGGATCGAAGAACGCGTGCACCGGCGACATGTGGGTCGCCCTCGGCGCGACGTTCCGCGACATCAGCTGGTCGGGTGCCCGCGCCGTCGTGCTGACCGGCGCCGGCGGCGACTTCTGCGCCGGCGCCGACCTCGGTGGCGGTGGCGGAGGAGGCGGTGGCGACGGCGGGGAGGGTCGGCGGGTCCCCGGCAACCAGCTCGACGCCATGCGCGTGCTGGGCGACGTCGTCCTCGCGGTGCACCAGTGCCCGGTCCCCGTCATCGCCAAGGTCGACGGCGTGGCCGTCGGCGCAGGCTTCGGTCTGGCGTTGGCCGCCGACATGACCTGGTGCTCGGACCGGGCCCGCTTCTCGGCCATCTTCGCCAAGCGGGGCCTGAGCCTCGACTTCGGCACGTCGTGGCTCCTGCGCCAACGGGTCGGCGTGCACGTGGCGAAGCAGCTGGCGTTCACCGCCGAGATGGTCAGCGGCGAACGCGCGCTCGAGCTCGGCCTGGTCAACGCGGTGACCCCGGTTTCGGAGCTCGACGACGCGGTCGCCGCGGTCGCGGCGACCATCGCCGCGGGGCCACCCATCGCGCTGTCGATGACCAAGCGGGAGCTCGACAACGCCGGTTCGGGTTCCCTGGCGCAGGCGCTCGAAGCCGAGGCCCTCGCCCAGAACGTCAACACCCGCACCGACGACATGGCCGAGGCGATGACCGCGTACATGGAACGACGGCCCCCGAACTTCCGCGGGCAGTAGGGGCCGACACCGCATGACGCGCGAATGGGCGCTGGCCGACGTCCACGACGTCGTGAGCGCGACGGTTCCCGATCGCACGATGATCGTGCACGGCGAGCGCCGTTGCACCTACGGCGAGGTCAACGCCCGCGTCCGGGCGCTCGCGGGATTCCTCGCCGGCCGCGGGTTCGGCGCGATCCGGGAACGCGGCGAGCTGGCGCGCTGGGAAGCCGGTCAGGATCGCATCGCCGTCCTCGCGTACAACACCCCGGAGCACCTCGAGTCACTGCTCGGTTGCTGGAAGGCGCGGGTCGTGCCGTGCAACGTCAACTACCAGTACACCGCGGGCGAGGTGGCGGAGCTCCTGGAGCGGATCGGCGCCCGGGGCGCGATCTACGACCGCCGCCTGGCCGAGAAGCTCGCCGGAGTGGCCGGACAGCTCGATCTGCTGATCGAGATCGACCGTTCGTCGTCGTCGCCGCACTTCGCCGGTGCGGTGAACTACGAGACCGCACTGGAGCTCGGCACGGGCACGCCGGCTCCCGGTCCGTCGCCCGACGACCTCTACATCGCGTGCACCGGCGGAACCACCGGCCGGCCCAAGGCCGTGTTGTGGCGACAGGCCGACATCTTCGTCGCGGGCATGGGCGGGGCCGACGATCTCGACGACGACGCGCTCCAGGCACGCCGCGCTCAACGGCGCCGGCGTGTGGTTCCCGACCTCCCCGCTCATGCACGTCGCCGCCCAGTGGACCGCTTTGCTGGCCACCAACATGGCCGCGACCGTCGTGCTCCACGACGACGCGCGTCCCTTCGACGTGCGGACGATCCTCGAGACCGCGGCGCGCGAGCACGCCAACATGATGACCATCGTCGGCGACGCGTACGCGCGCCCGATGATCGACGAGCTACGGACGAACCGCTACGACCTGTCCCGCCTCGCCGTCATCGGCACGGGTGGCGCACCCACGAGCTTCGAGGCGAAGCGGGGGCTCATGGAGCTCCTCCCGAACGTGACCATCCGCGACGGGTACGGCGCGTCCGAGCTCGGCGTGATGGCCTCGGGCGAGACCGTCGGCGACGCACGGGAGGCGCAGCGCTTTCCGGTCGCCGGCTTCACCCGGCTGGTGTCGGAGGATCGTTCACGGTTCCTCGAGGTCGGTGACGACGAGATCGGGTGGATCGTGCGCCAGGGTCACGTGCCGCTCGGCTACCTCGACGACGAGGACGCGACCAACGCGACCTTTCCCGAGGTCGAAGGCGTCCGCGTGTCGATGCCCGGCGACCGCGCGCAGTACACCGCCGACGGACAGGTGGTGCTCCTCGGCCGCGATTCGCTCGTCGTGAACACCGGCGGCGAGAAGGTGTTCGTCGAGGAGGTCGAGGACGCGCTGAAGCAGCACGACGACGTGGTCGACGCGTTGGTGATCGGCCGGCCCAACGAGCGGTTCGGGCAGGAGGTCACCGCCATCGTCCAGCTCGCCCCCGACGCGGCCCCGCAACCACGTGCGCTGCGCGAGTGGTGCGGCGAGCGGCTCGCGAAGTACAAGGCACCCCGGGCGTTCGTCGTTCGTCGACCGGGTCGAGCGCTACCCCAGCGGCAAGGCCAACTACCGGTGGGCGCGCGACACCAGCGCCCAGGCGGTCGAGGTGTCGTGACGCAGCACGGCACGGATAGGCTGCGCGGAAAGCTCTAGACATCTAGCGCACGGCCGCCGGGCTGGAGGACACGCAGGTGGAAGTTCCGTTCACGTGGAAGCCGACGGGCTGGTTCATGATCGGATGGGGCGCCGAGTTCCCCGTCGGTGAGGTGCGCCCGATCCACTACTTCGGCGAGGAGCTCGTCGCCTACCGGACCGACGACGGTGAGCTCCACGTGATGAGCGCGCACTGCCCGCACCTCGGCGCGCACATCGGCCACGGCGGCAAGGTGAACGGCGACTGCGTCGAGTGCCCGTACCACGGGTGGGGCTACGGGCCCGACGGCGTCAACCGCTACATCCCCTACGAGGACCGCCCCAACGTCACCAAGCAGCTCCGGGTGATTCCGGTGATGGAGCAGTACGAGTGCGTGTTCGTCTGGCACCAACCCGACGACGACCCGCCGAGGTGGGAGATGCCCGACATCTTCACATCGTTCCCCGAGATGGAGACCGACCCGTCGGCGTACTACCGCGTGTACCCCGAGCTCTCGACCAAGTACGCGATGGAGCCGGTGCACCCGCAGATCCCGCTCGAGAACGCGCCCGACAGCATGCACTTCAAGTACGTGCACCGTGCGTCGGTGTACCCGGTCCTGCTCGACTGGAAGATCGTGGACCAGGAGTGGCGCTTCATCACCGGGTGGCCCGACGAGCGCTCCGAGGATCCCGACCAGATGGCGCTGCGGATCCGCAGCAACCTCTTCGGCGTCGGCGGTGCGATCAGCGCGTTCGAGGGATCGGCACAGTACCGCCTCGTGTTCGCGACGACGCCGGTCGACGACGCGCACTCCGACATGTTCTATTCGATCTGGTGGCCCAAGGCCGCCGACGACGCATCGGTCGCGCCACCGGAGGCGCTGCGCGAACGCGTCGAGCGCGAGTTCCTGGTCACGCTCTGGGACGATCTCGAGATCTGGCGCTACCAGAAGTACGTCGAGCATCCCGCGCTCGCGCAGCAGGACGCCCGCCCCTACGGTTCGCTGCGCAAGTGGGCGAAGCAGTTCTACGATCTCGAGCCGTGAACGACGGCGACCTCGAGCCCGCGCTCGTCGCCTGGCTGGTCGACGTCACCGGTACCGACTCTCTCACCGTCGACCGTCGCGCCGGTGGTGCGTCGCGCGCCGGGTACGCGGTCGACGCTCGAGGCGCCGACGGTTCGATGCTCGAGCTGTGGCTGCGGACCGATCCGGGGTTCGGCCCGCAGTCGGGCACGCTCTACAGCTTGCGTCGCGAGGCGGCGGTGTACCGCGCGCTCGGCGACACCCCGGTGTGCGCAGCGGAGCTCGTCGCCGTCCACCCCGACGAACCCGCGTTCCTGATGCGGCGCATGCCGGGCGAGAGCCGGTTCGCGCAGATCGCCGACGCCGACGAGCAACTCGCGATCGCGCGCGAGTTCATCGACCAGCTGGTGACGCTCCACCGACTCGACCCCAACGACGCTCGACCTGCCCGAGCTCGGCCCGCCCGGTGCGATCTCCGACCACGTGCTCGACGAGATCGCCGAGTGGGACACGCAGTACGCCGCGGCCGGCGGCGGGGTCCCCGTCATCTCGCTGGCGTCGTCGTGGTTGCGAGCACACGTGCCCGACGACGGCGACTGGCCGCTCGTGCTCGTGCAGGGGGACACGGGGCCGGGCAACTTCATGTTCGACGCGGGCCACCTCACCGCGATCACCGACTGGGAGCTCGCGCACTGGGGCGATCTCCACGACGACCTCGCCTGGCTGCTTGTCCGCGACACCCTCGAACGATTCCCCGAGCTCGATCGCGCGGCATGGCCGAGTACGAGCAGGCGAGCGGGTTCGCGATCGACCCGGCACGGCTCCGCTACTTCCGGGTGCTCGCCCAGTTCCGCGCCACCATCGGCACCCTCGCCGGGCTGCGCACCCGCGATCAACGGGGCGAGATCGCGTGGCAGCTCATGTACAACACGCTGCACACGCGGCTGCTGGCCGAGGTGCTCGCGGACGCCGAGGGAATCGCCCTTCCCCCGCCGCTACCAGTCTCCAGCGACGAAGGACGGAACAGCTGGGTGTACGACGTGGCGCTCGGCGACCTCCGCGACGTCGTGCTCCCCGGGCTCGACGCAGGCTTCGCCGCGACGCGAGCGAAGGGCATCGCGCGGCTGCTCAAGTACCTGCGGGACAGCCGATCGCCTCGGGCCGGAATTCACCCGTCAGGAGCTCGACGAGATCGGAGCGCTGCTGGCGCGACCGTTCGACGACGTCGAGCCCGCGCGGCAGGCCGTCTGCGGTGCGATCGAGCACGGCGCGTTGACCGCCGACGCGGTGCTCCCCTACTGCCTCGGTCAGGCCGCGCGCGACACCGCGCTGATGCGTTCCGCGATGGGCGCGCTCGCCGATCGCCATCTCGCACCGGTGCGCGAGCGCCAGGAGGACACGACGCCATGACCGACGCGCCCGACGACTGGGGCCTCGTGCCCGAGGACGATCAGTTCCACCCACCCGAGACCGACGACCCGTGGTGGACGGAGACCGTCTGGTTCTCGTGGATGGTGCCCGAGCGCAACCTGCTGGGGTACTTCTATCCGGCGTTCCGGGCGAACATGGGCATCCAGTTCGGTGGCGTGCTCGTGGTCGACGACTCCGCCACCGTGCCGTGGGAGCTTCCCGCGTTCGAGTGGAGCTGGCACGAGCCGTTGACCGAGCCGCCGAACCTGCTCGACACCACGAACCTGCACGGCGGCATGAGTCTGCGGTGTCTGGAGCCCGGCCGCGTGTTCCAGTTCGCGTGCGACAACGACGACCTGTCGTTCGACCTCACATTCGAGGCCGTGTGCAAGCCGTTGCTGACCCGGCAGGCACCGCCGTTCAACCACGGTTCCCACGTCGACCAACCGGGACGGGTCACCGGCGACTTCACGCTGCACGGCGAGTCGTTCGACGTCGACTGCATCGCGATGCGCGATCGCTCGTGGGGTGTGCGGCGCGCCGGGCGCCAACCCAAGGTCGGGTACGACCACGGCACCGCGTCATCCGAGAACGGCTTCCTCTCGATCTCGGTCGACCGCAAGGGCGACGACCGGGTCCAGCGGGGCTACCTGCTCCGCGACGGCGTGTGGTCGAACCTGGTCGACGGCAACCGCACCGTCGAGCGCGACGCCGAGCACCGCCCCGCCCGCATCGACATCGAGGCGGTCGACGAGCTCGACCGTACCCTCTGGGCGAGCGGACGACCGGTGAGTCGCTGCGTGTTCAATGCGTACCCGCACATGTTCTGCTGGACGAGCCTCACCGAATGGGACGTCGACGGCACCCGTTGCTGGGGCGAGGACCAGGACGTGTGGCACCCCGGGAAGTGGCGCCGCTTCGTGCTCGGCACCTCCTGATCGTGGAGCTCCGACCCCTGCTCACCATCGACGTCGACGTCGAGCCGTTGGTCGACCTCGGCGAGATCCCGCTCGGGACGCGTCGCGTCGTCACGTTCCGCGGGGGCACCTTCGAGGGTCGTGACGGTCTCCGCGGCACGATCGCCCCCGGCGGTGTCGACTGGCAGCTCGCGCGATCGGACGGCGTGATCGAGATCGACGCGCACTACCTGCTCGTCACCGACGAGGGCGAGCCGATCGAGGTCCGCTCCACCGGACTGCGCAAGGCGAGCGCCGCGGTGGCGGACCGGATCGCCCGCGGCGAGGTCGTCGCGCCATCGGAGTACTACTTCCGCACCCACGTCAGGCTCTCGACGTCGGCGCCGCGACTCGCATGGATGAACGACCTGCTTGCGCTGTCGACGGGCGAACGCCTCCGCGACACGGTGCGCATCGACGTCCACGAGGTCGTCTGAGGCGTGGCCGACCGCGAGCTGCACGTCGTCGTCATCGGGGCGGGCATCGGCGGGCTCGTCACCGCGCTCAGCCTCCACGAGATCGGCGCGCGTCGTCGATGTGTACGAGAGCGTGCGCGACGTACGGCCGCTCGGGGTCGGCATCAGCCTCCTGCCGCACGCAGTGCGCGAGCTCGACGCGCTGTCCCTGCTGGAACCGCTGCTGCGCCGGTCGATCGCGCCGCAGAGCCTCGTCTACTGCTCGCGTCACGGCCAGGAGATCTGGCGGGAGCCTCGCGGGGTGGCGGCCGGCTACCCGTGGCCCCAGCTGTCGATCCACCGGGGCGCGGTCCAGGAGATCCTGCTCGACGCGTTCGTCGAGCGAGTGGGAGGCGACCACCTCCACCTCGGTCACCGGCTGGTGCGGATCGACGCCGACGAATACGACGAACGCGCCCGCGCGGTGCTCACTGCCGCTCCCGGCGACGGCGAGCTCGTCGTCACCGGCGACGCGGTGATCGCGGCCGACGGGCTGCACAGCGTCGCACGCGCGCAGCGCTACCCCGACGAGGGGCGGCCGCGTTGGAACGGTTCGCTCATGTGGCGCGGCGTCGCCGAGATCGAGCCGGTGCTCGACGGGCGCACGATGGTCTGGGCCGGACACCGCGACCGGAAGTTCGTGGGCTACCCGATCGCCGACCTGCCCGACGGTCGTCAGGCGTTCAACTTCGTCGCCGAGCTGCGTCGCCCGGCCTCGGCCCTCGGTGAGGTCGAAGACTGGAACCGGGTCGGTGAGCTCGCCGACTTCCTCCCCGAGTTCGCGGACTGGACCTTCGACTGGCTCGACGTCCCCGCGATCATCGAGTCGGCGCCGGCCACCTATCTCTTCCCGATGGTCGACCGCGATCCCGTGACGCGCTGGACGTTCGGTCGCTCGACCCTGCTCGGTGACGCCGCGCACCCGATGTACCCGATCGGCTCCAACGGAGCGTCCCAGGCGATCCTCGACGCGCGTGTCCTCGCCGGGTCGCTGCGCGCCCACGACGACGTGGTCACCGCGCTCGACGGCTACGAAGCCACCCGGCTCCCTGCGACCTCGGCGATCGTGCACGCCAACCGCGGGCTCGGGCCGGAGGTGCCGATGCAGCTCGTGCACGAGCGCGCCCCCGACGGCTTCGACGACATCGACGCGGTGATCACCCGGACCGAGATCGACGAGGTGACCGAGGCGTACCGCCGCACGGCCGGGTTCGCGCTGCAGGCGCTCCGCGACGACCCGAGGTCCTTGATCGACCAGTCGTAACGGTCACCGATCGTCGGTGAACCCCGGGAGTCGCAGCACCGCGCCGCCGTCGGTCGCGATCGTCACCGTGACCGGCGCGGGCGGCGGCGTCAGCTTCGACGGTGCGCCGCCACTCACACGCACGCGCACGCGGTGCCCCGCACGGAAGCGGTGGTGGTGGGCGCGGATCGCGACGCGGTACTCGGTGACGTGACCGACCGGCGCCGGTTCGGGATCGGTGTGCGAGTCCCGGTGGCTGGCCGCGAGGTAGCCGTCGTTGACCCATATCTCGTCACCGTCCGGATCGACGTCGACGAGCTCGAGGTAGAAGTGCGCGTCCGCGGCGTCCAACGTGGCCCGGAACGTGAGGGTCGGATGACCGGCCAGTACCTGGTCAATGGCGAGGGGCGCCGTGGTGAACGTCACCGTGTCGGCCGGTCCGTCCGGCGGGCCCGGTTGGTGGAAGCTGACCGCGTCGTCGGCGCCGAGCACGAATTCCGCGCCGGTGCTCCCGGTCGGGTCCCACCCGTCGAGCTCGCACCAGCCGGCACCGACGCCGGGTGGGCCCTCGAACGACGTGAAGGTGGGCGCCGGCGGGACCGGGACATTGGGCAGGACGGCGACCCAGTGGTCGAACCACGCCAGCAGCACCCCCGGCCCCATCTGCGGGGTCTCGGCCAGCGCCTGCGCCTGCGCGTCGCCGTCGGTCGTCGGCCACTCGTGCTCCTCCACCAGCGCCACCGGGAAGAAGTGCTGCCACGGGCCGTACACCGTCCAGGTCCGTTCCGGGAGCGCCTCGATGTTCGCCAGGGTGCCGGACCGGAAGTAGCCGTCGTTCCAGCCGCCGATCGCGAGCACCGGGATCGTGAGCGAGTCGAGGAGGTCGACGAACGACCGGTCGCGCCAGAACTCGTCGAACGCCGGGTGCGCGCGGTTCCCGGCGAACTCGGCGTCGGCGTCGACCACGCCGCCCGTGGTCAGGTTGGCGATGTCGGGCCAGTTGTCGATCTCGCCCCGCTCGGTCGACTTGATGCCGCCGGGGAACACGACGTCGTGGTACAGGGACGACGGCGACTGCATCGCCGCGATCGTGACCAGGTGCTCGGGGTGTTCGACCGCCGCGCTGTAGCTCGTCTGCGCGCCGAAGCTCTCGCCGAACATCCCGACCCGTCCGTCGGAGAACGACTGCACGGCGAGCCACTCGACGAGATCGTGTGCGTCGCGACCCGCTTGCCGGAAGCTGCCGTACTCCCACCGGCCGCCCGACGCACCGACGCCGCGGAGGATGGGAACGAGCGCGACATATCCCCGCGCCGCGAAGAAGTCGGCCTCGCCGAGGAAGAAGTCGCGGAGCACGACGTAGGGCGTGAACTCCACCACCAAACCAGGGAACTGTCCGTCGACCGGCACGCCCTCCCGCGCCGGGCGACGGAGATCGCACGCGATCGTGATCCCATCCCGCACCGGGACGTCGACGATCGTGCCGACGACCTCGTACGTCACCGGTCGTTGGTAGGACCACCACATGCGCGTCGCGTCGGACACCGGTTGCACCGGCCGGACTGTACACACACCCGACGCGCCCGTATCGTTCCGCGCCATGACGTTGCCGAACGAGCCAGTTCCCGACGAAGGCGTGCTCGACCCTTGGGTCACCGAGTGGATCGCCGCCAATCCTGGGATGGCCACCCCGATGGACGACTTCCCTCCCGAGGTGCTCGAGCTGGCCCGAGGTCCAGTCGGATTCCCGTCGACACGCGAGATCACGACGATCACCGACGACGACGTCGACGGAGTACCGATCCGGATCTACCGGAACGACGGTCCCCCGACCGGGCTCGTGGTGTACTTCCACGGCGGCGGCTACGTCCTCGGCAGCATCGGGCTGATGGACAACGTCGCCCGCGACCTCACGTACGGTTCGGGCGCGGTGGTCATCTCGGTCGGGTACCGACTGGCGCCCGAAGACCCGTACCCGGCGGGGCTCGACGACTGCGAACGGGTGACCCGCTGGGCGCTCGCCAACGCCGAGCGGTTCGGCGTGTCTTCTCAGGCGGTCGCGGTCGCCGGTGAGAGCGCGGGCGGCAACCTCGCGGCCGCGGTCGCGCTCCGCCTCAGAGACGCCGGCGACGCGTCGCTGGCGGGCCAGGTACTCATCTATCCGCAGTTGTCGGGCAGGACGACGTACCCGTCAGCGGTGGAGTTCGACGGCCTCGTCATCGGCCGGGCGCTCGGCGTGAAGTACTGGGACGCCTACAGCGGCGGGCGCGACCTCGACGACGACCCGTACGCGGTTCCGTTGAGCGCGACGCATCTCGGCGGGCTTCCGCCGGCGCTCGTGGTGCTCGGCGGGTGCGACATGTTGCGCGACGAGGTACGCGCGTACGCCGGTCGGCTGCGCGAGGAGGGGGTCGACGTCGACGAGGTCTGCTACGCGGGCCAACCCCACGGCTTCGTCAACTTCGACTTCCCGGCCGCGGCCCTCGCCTTCGACTGCATCGGCGCGTGGCTGCGCGACGTGCTCGCCGCCTGAGCCGAGCTACTTCGCCAGTGCCGCGGCCGCGGCGCCGCCGCTGATGCGCCGCCACGCCGCCCGGTCGGTCTCGTCGGCGAGTCGACCGACGTGCGTGACGGTGTCGACGTCGGTCGCTTCGGCGC
Organism: uncultured Actinomycetes bacterium; assembly: GCA_963725775.1. Lineage (GTDB taxonomy): Bacteria > Actinomycetota > Acidimicrobiia > IMCC26256 > DASPTH01 > DASUAS01. The sequence continues at coordinate 916,212 of CAVRZT010000001.1, read as the reverse complement.
GCAGCGCGGCCGCGGTGCACTGCTCCGGCGCGGCGGTGGCGAACGGGTCGAACTGGTAGTGGTGCATCGCGTTGAGGTGGGTGATGTGGTCGACCACGTTCTCGTCGAGGTCCGACACCAGCTCCCACAGCTTCTCGGGCGCTTCGGGCCACGAGCTGTCGGAGTGCGGATAGTCGGACTCCCAGCAGACCTGCTCGAGGGAGAACTCGTCGAGCAGCCGTACCCCGATCCGGTCGTTGATGAAGCACACGAGGATCCGCTCGTGGAACAGCTCGGTGGGCGACAACCCTTGCGGCTGCTGGTGGTTCATCCAGCCGTTGTGGCGATCGAGCGTGTGCTCGGCCCGCCAGAGGAAGTACGGGATCCAGCCGATGTCACCCTCGGTCAGGGAGAACCGGAGGTTCGGGAAGCGGTGCCAGAAGTCGGCCCACAACAGGTCGCCGAGCGTGTAGATCGCCATCCCCGACGACAGGTTCATGGGCACCGGTGGCGGCGCGTCGGGCGACGTGCTCGACGCCTTCGACGACGACCCGACGTGGCAGCAGAGCACGGTCGCGGTGTCGGAGCACGCCGCGAACAGCGGGTCCCACTCGCGGTGTGGATGCTCGGCATGCCGAGCCCCGCGGGGTTCTCCGAGAAGGTCACCGCGTGGCAGCCCTTGTCGGCGAGGCGGCGCACCTCCTTGGCGGCCTCCTCGACGTCGAACAGCGGAAGGATCCCGCACGGGATGAACCGCTCGGGGTACGCGCCGCACCACTCGTCGACGTGCCAGTCGTTGTACGCCTTGATCATCACCAGGTTGACGTCGCGGTCCGGGCCCTGGTTCAGGACCTGGCCGGAGAACCCGGTCCAGTTCGGGAAGTTCAGGCCCGCGAGCTGGCCGCCGGCCGACATGTCGCGCACGCGCTCGTCGACGTCGTAACACCCGGGGCGCATGTCCTCGTAGCGGTTCGGGTTGACGTTGAACAGCTCGGGTGGCTTCCCGGCGACCGCGTTCAGGCCGAGGTTCCGGCCCCGGATGTCGCCGTAGTACCACTGCTGCGCACCGTCGGGCTCGTCGACGACACGCGGCGCGAGCTCGCGGTACTTCTCGGGCACGTGACCCTCGAACATGTCGGCCGGTTCGGCGATGTGGTCGTCGACCGAGATCAGGATCAGGTCGTCCTTGTGCTTCGCCATGACGTCCTCCACGCGTGGTCGTGCGTCTCGCAGAGTATCCCCGAGATGGCCTAGAGTTACACTCTGTGCGAGATTTGTAATGCCCGGCGAACTCGGGGGAGCACCAGTGACGATCGTCCACGCCGACGTGAACTACATCCGGAACCCGCCAGCTGTGCCTGGTGAGGTCCTCGAGTTCGTCACCGAGGCCGAAGAGCACTCCACCATGCAGACGCGCCCGGGCGCGCGGTTCGAATCACCGACGCGCGGCCGCTCGACCCGGACCTCGACCGCGAGGGTTTCGTGCTCGTGCGGCACGTGAGTGCGGTGGAGGACTTCGACCAGATCCAGGTCGATCCCGCGGTCGACGCGCGCTACATCGACGAGATCACCGATCTCCTGGCCCGAACTACGGGCGCGTCGCGGGTGTTCATGCTCGGTGGCGGCAAGAAGCGCTACGGCGAGAGTGCCACCGAGAAGCTCGAGGCACTGTCCAACGCCAAGCCGGCGCGGTACCCCCATGCCGACAACACGGACACGTCGTCGGTGGAGCTGGTGGAGATGCTCGCGGCCTTCGTGCCGGACCTCGACGTCTCCCGGTACTCGCGGTGGGCCCTCTACAACCTGTGGCGCGCCACGACGCCGCCTCCGCAGGACTTCCCGCTCGCCGTGTGCGACGCCCGGACGCTCGCGCGGGACGACGAGGTGACGGTCAAGGCGATCACCGAAGAGGTCGGATCGGGCGCGATCCGTCACGACACCACCGGCTACGTCTACAACCCGGAGCACCGCTGGTACTACTTCCGCGACATGACGCCGGACGAGGTGCTCGTGTTCAAGGCGCACGACACCGACTCGCGCCGAGCGGGCCGGGTCGCGCACACCGCGTTCACCGATCCGACGTGTCCGGCCGGCGTCCCCACGCGGGCGAGCGTCGAGATGCGCGGCCTCGCGCTGTTCGACTGAGCTACGAAAGGATTCCCGTGTCAACACTGACCGTCGACGAGGTCGTCGAGCGCGCCCAGGCGCTCACTCACGTCCACGACCCCGACCCGACCCGCTTCGTCGAGAACCTCGACGCGGTCGTTCGCAGCATCAACGACGAGGCTGCACTCACGCCGGCCGGTCTCCAGGGCGCGGTCGGCCTGATGGCCGTCGCGATGCGCAACCGCATGGAAGTGGACCGGTACGTCGCCGACGAGCCCGGCATCGACAGCTCCCCCCTCGAGCCACCGATCTTCCTCACCGGTCTCCCCCGTTCCGGCACCACGTACTTCCAGTACCTCTTCGATCAGGACCCGGGCCTGCGCATGCTCCGCACCTGGGAAGGCGATCGCCCGGTCCCGCCGCCGGCGACCGATGTCGCGTCGGTGCAGCGGCGACTCGAGGCGAGCACCGAGATCGCGCGCCGCCAGCACAAGGCGACGGGCGGGAGGATCGACGCGTTTCACCTCACCGACGTCGAGGGTCCCCAGGAGTGCCTGGCCATTCTCGACCAGACCTTCGTGAATCCCGGGCTCCTCTGGACGATGTCGGTCTCGGGGTACCTCGACTTCCTGCTGCACGACGCCGACCTGCGCGAAGCGTACGAACACCAGGCGCGTGTCCTCAAGCTGTTGCAGTGGGGCGCCCCCGCGCGTCGCTGGGCGCTGAAGTGGCCGTGCCACCTCCTCGCGCTCGACGCCATCGCCGACGTGCACCCCGATGCCCGCTTCGTCGTGACGCACCGGGACCCGGTGCAGGCGCTCGCGTCGAATTGCAGCTTTGCGCACATGTTGCGCGCGGGTACGTCTCCCAACGCCGACCCCGAGCAGATCGGCCGCGACATGTTGGAGCTCGTGCGCCAACACGTCGACCGATTGGTGGCCTTCGACGTCGAGCAGGAGAAGGCGGGTAGCTCCGCGATCGTGCACGTCGACTACTACCGACTCGTCGCGGCTCCGGAGTCGGTCATGCCCGAGGTGTTCGACGCGCTCGACCTGGAGTGGAGCCCTGAGGTCGAGGAACGGATCCGCGAGTGGCGTGCGACGAACCCCAAGGGCAAGCGCGGCACCCACGAGTACCGGCTCGACGACTACGGGCTCGACCGCGCCACGGTCACCGCCGCGTTCGCCGACTACACGGACCGGTTCGAGATCCCGAGCGAGGACGCGTTGCAGCCCTGAGCGGCTGACGACGATCAGTACTCTTGTCTCGATGACCGGCGCGCCGACGACCTCCGAGTTGATCCTCGCCGCGGCGATGCGCACCGTCCGTACCCGTGGCCCCGAGAAGTTGACGTTGTCGGCGGTCGCCACCGAGGCGGGCGTGTCCCGCCCGACGTTGTACCGCTGGTTCCCGACCAAGTCACTGCTCCTCGGGGCCCTCACCGCCTACGAGGTCGAGCAATTCGACATCGGGCTGCAGGCGCTGGCCGAGCGGCATCGCGATCCCGGCCGCCGGCTCGACGCCGCGTTGCGGTACCTCGTGACCTACCTCGAGGAGACCATCGGTGCGGACTCGATCCACGCCGATCCCGAGTTCTCGCTCCAGGGCCTCGCCGACTCGCTCCAACCCCACGTGGCATCGCTGGCCCGCGTCCTCGGTGACGCGCTCGACGAGGTCCCGACCGTCCGGGCCGGCGCGGTCACCCGCGAGCAGGCGGCCGAGATGTTCCTGCGCCTGGCATACTCCCAGTACCTCGTCCCCGACCGCGACGCCGAGCGACTCCTCGCCACCATGCGGGCCTTCGCCGGTCTCCCCCGCCTCAGGCGAAGCCGCGCCTCCACCTGAATCGGTCTCACCCGTCGACGTCGACGCCGAATCGCTCGTGGTAGAACGCGAAGTCGTCCCGGAGCGCGTCGGCATCGAGCCCGTACGTCGCCGGATCGACCCGCGCGCTCGGCTGCCGCTCGGCGGCGCTCTGGGCCCACCACTCGGCCATCCGCGTCCGGGTGTCGTCGGTGAATTCGTCGCCCATCTGGGCGAAGAGTCGCTCCATCGCGAGAACTGGCTCGCGCTGGACGTCGGCGAACTTGACGTCGAAGAAGCGGTTCTCGCGCCCGTCGTCCCGGAACTCGACGAGGCGTCGCAGCGACTCCTTCCACAGCTCGGCTTCGTGGCGACCGAGCGCGTGCAGGTCGAGCCGTTCGAGCACCGGCGTCGAGAGCGCTTCCTTGACCGCGCACACCGACGGGATCACCGCCCCGATGTCGCGGTGCGTCATCACGAACCGTGCGTCGGGATAGATCGCGTCGAGGGCCGCGATGCTCGACATGTGCGACGGCGTCTTCAACCACCAGCGGTCCGGCGGGCAGTGCCACTGGAGCAGCCGCAACACGCGCTGGTGGTAGCGGTACACCGGTTCCATATCGCACGAGAGCAGCCACTCGGTGTAGCTCGGCAGGAGGGCCATGCCTTCGTAGACCTGTGACCGGAAGTCGAACGCCATGATCAGCAGGCACTCCTGCGGCCCGGTCGCGGACGACGGCAACATTCCGGCGAAATCGGGGAACATCTCGTTGGTCATGTCGATGATGGCCTGGCTCGCCGCGATCCGGGGGTCGGTGTGCTCGGTCGCCTGCTCCGGCGGTGGGCACGGTGCCGACGCCTCCCACGTTCGCAGGGAACGGCGGGAGCGATCGCACGCGACGAGAAAGCTCGTCGCCGTCGATCCCGTGCGCGGCATGCCGAGCCCGAACAGCGGTGCGACGATCTCCTGGTCGGCGATCTCGGGATGGCGCGCGTACCACTGCTCGATCTCGAGGCGGTTGACGAGATTGCCGACGATCTGATCGGTGAACACCGCGACACCGAGCTCGTTCAGGTTCCCCTCGTCGTTGAGTGCGCGGACGAGGACCTCGAGTCCCTCACGCCACGTGTCCGGTCCAAAGTCGTCGGATCCGGCACGTTCCCGCGCGGTGTCGATCAGCGCTCGGACGTCGAGCATCGGCTCCACTCGCTCCTCAGCTGTTGAGGTAGTCGGCTTCGAAGGTGATGGCGTTCGCGGGCTTGCAGTCGAAGGTGCCCGCCTTCGACGGCCAGATCCGCACGAACTTGTCGTTCTTGAACTGCGTCAGGAGCGTGCACGGTGTGATCTTGTGGTTGGCGACGTCGACGGTGCCGTACATCCCGCCGGCGTCGAACTTGGTCAGGGTCTGAATGCCGTCGAACAACGACGCGCGGGTCAGGCCGTTGACGCCGTCCTTGGCCACGACCGCCTTCACCGCGTCGGCGAACGCCATGGTGGCGACCCATGCGTAGGCGGCGAAGGCGTCGACCTTGCCGGCTCCGGTGTACTTCACGAAGTTCGCCAGCATCGGGTTCGACTTCGACTCTTCGAACGGCAGGAACTGCATCGGGACGTAGGTGCCGTCCATCGTCTCAGCCTGGTCGTGCAGCGTCTTGTCGTAACAGGCGGTCGTGCACACCCAGATGATCTTCGGATCGGTCAGGCCTTGCAACTGCGCTTCGCTGCGCACCGCGATCATGCCGTTGACGGCGCCAATCGTGTACTGGAAGTTCGACCCGTCGGCCTTCATGGCCTGGATCACCGGCGTGTACGCGCTCTGCGGGGACAGCGCGGACACGTTGGTCGTGGAGTCGGCGGGGATGCCCGCGCCCGTCGCCGCGTGGATGAGCGTCTGGCCGGTCACGATGCCGGCCACAGGAAGGGATCGACTGCCTCAGGCAAATGTTGCTGCGGAAGTATTTCCTCGGTGGCAATCACGGACTCGACTCGACAAATCGCGCCGACAGCGCCTGTGAAAGAGCGCGCAGTGGCGTTCACCCGCGGCACGAATTCCGTTCAGCGCCGGTTCAGGTGATGGCGTCGAACGTAGTCATGTGATGCGATCGTCTACGCGACTGGGGTGTCGTCACGGTCCGGTGTCCTTCGACCGCGCCGCGGATGCCGCCTCGCTCGTTCGACTAGCCGAACGGATCGAGCGTCCGACGCTCGAGGACACGGACTGCCAAGCACGCCTTCTGGACGAACTCAACTCAGAGGCCGTTGCGTGTGCCATCAGGTATGGCGTCGACGGAACCAGGCTGCAAAGCGTGATCGCTCAGCTGTCCAGATCAGTCCCTTCTGGTCACGTCGTGAGCATCTCCGGGTTGCTCCGACAGACCAGAATGTTTTGCTCACGGTTCCTGGATTGACTGTGAGAGTTGCAGTATGCGGACGCGGTTTGCTCGCGGCCTCGACATTTGCCATGCGAGGCAAGGTTCAGTGCGCATTCAGCGCACGGGCGCGAGCGTCCCCACGTTCACGACCTGGGGTCAGCCACCCCCCGAGCGGGCCCACTGCCCGAATCGCAATGGGGGCGAGCCGCCTTCAGCCCCGAGGCGTGGATGCAGGAGAACCGGCCGAGACCAGAGCCCTCGGCCGGTTCTTCGCGAGCACAGATCGGCACGACCTGGCAGCGGTCGGCGTGTTCGAACTCGAGGAACGGGCCAGTCCCGTCCATCGCCGTGGCCACCATCTGGTGGACCTGCAACCTCATCTCGTAAACCGGAAGGGCTAGTCCTACTGGTGGTCCTGGCGTTCGCTGCCGTCAGAGCGCGGATGTTGCACGGCAGGTTCGGAGCATCGTCCGACATCGACCAGCGGTTTGGCACGAGCTGGCCGCCACATCACCGGACCAGCGAGGTCGCGTGATCATGGTTCCGGCAACGCCCCGCCTCGAATACGGAGCCCCAATTGGCCAATCACGGGAGACCCGCGCGGAAGTACGGCTCGACTCGCTGTCACTTCGGCGCGTGGCGCGACCGCCGATAGCCCGCTCGTCGGTGACGACGAAGACCAGGCCCGTGAAGGTGCGTGTACTGCTCCCCGCGTGTCACACCTCTTCGCAGTCGGCAGGATTCCACCGCGTCTCGCCCGTCGGATTGGTGCACGAGGAGCCCGCTCTCGGTACCATCGAAGCGAATGGACCTGCGAGAAGCGCGCGTGGTGACCACGTCCGGTCGCGTGCCTCCCGACACACTGCTGGGAAACCCCCGCCGCAGTTCCATACGCCCGTTGTGGCGTTACCGGTGGCTGATCGCGTGGGCCACGGCCGTCTTCCTCTTCGTGGTCATCGTCGGGTTCCCAGGATCCCGCGCGCAGATCTTTGTCGTCGTCGGCGGAGGACTCATCGCATCCGGAACGACGTCACGCTCAGGGTCCGGAATACAGCGTGTCGTGATCGACTGGCTTCCGTTCTACATCCTGCTCACGTTGTACGACATTCTGCGTAGCTCGGCGGGCACTTGGCTCATGCCACACGCGATTCCCCAGATCCGCATCGACGAGTGGATCTTCGGCGGGACGGCACCGACAGTGACGCTGCAGCACACGTTGTACACGCCAGGCGTGGCGCGGCCGTGGGACTACATGGCGTTCGCGGTCTACATGACGCATTTCGTGGTCCCGTTCGCGATCGCAGGGTTCCTGTGGAAGTTCGCACACGATCGCTTTCGTCGGTTCGCAACCCTCTTTGTACTGCTCACATTCGCCGCACTCGTCACCTACGCCCTCTATCCCGCCGTGCCGCCGTGGCTCGCCAGTCAGACCGGATTCCTGCCGCCAACGGCGAAGATCATCGACGAGATGTGGACGCACGTTCGGTTCGGCAATGGGTCCGGCATCTTCTCGGGTACCGGCCACTTCGCCGATCCCGTGGCCGCAGTGCCGTCGCTCCACGCCGCCTATCCGATGCTGCTCGTCCTCTTCTTCTGGAAGAGCGTCGGCCGGTGGCGCTGGCTGCTCGTGCTGTATCCGATCGCCATGGGGTTCACGCTCGTGTACACCGCCGAGCATTTCGTGATTGACATTCTCCTTGGCTGGCTCTACGCGGTCTTCGTGTTCGTCGTGGGTAACCGGCTCTTCGACTGGTACGAGACGCGAAGGGCAAACTCCGCGGGTGGTGCTGCCGCCTTACCGGCCGGCATCGTCGGCACGATGGCGATGCGCCGTCAACACTCGGGTTGAGCAATCGTGCCGTCTGGCAATGTCGTGCGGCAGATCTTCGCCTTCTCGAGCTGTGCCGGTGACACTGTTGCGCCCGTCAGGTCAGCCGCGGTGAGGTCGGTGGCAGTGAGATCGGCACCGCGTAGGTCCGCCCCGCTCAGATCCGCGTACGCGAGGGATGCGCCTCGTAGGCGGGCCCGGACGAGTCGGGTGCTGCGCATGGTCGAGCCAGCGAGGTCAGCGTCGGTGAGGTCGACACCGGCAAGATCCGCGTGGTCGAGGTCAGCGTCGAAGAGGCCAGCGGCGGCCAACCGGGCACCGGCCATGTAGTTGCCAGCACACAAGGCACCGGGCCGGATCGGGCAGGCGCCGATCTTTGACCCCTCGGTTTCCGCGCACCCGACGACGGATACGAGGCAGAGGATCATCGCCAGGGCGGTGACGGCCCTGTATCTCCCCCTGCTTTCGCACCCCACCGGCGGAACGGTAGCGGCCGCCAGGCGTCCGATCGTTCGGGCGCCTACCGCGCTGCAGGTTCCGGGCGCAAGATCGCAACTCCGTCGACGGTCGCAACGCGGTGCCATCCGCCCGCGTCGAGATAGCGCTGAAATCCCGGGAAACTCGATGGAGGGTAGAAATGGGAGTGTCGCTGATCGGCCGTTGACATGTCTGCGATCAGCGCGGGCGAGTGTTGGCGTAGATCGTTGGAGAAGTCGGCAGTGGCGCCGGGCACCGCGTATTGACGGCCCACGCGGTCAGGTGGTCGACCGCCAGTTGCTCCCGTGACGAACCCGGTGGTGGCGAACCTGGTCGCAGGTAGCCGGCCCGATGCCCAATACACCTCTGGCGCTTGGCCCCAGACCAGGATCCGTTGGCCCGGCGTCGTGTGGTGCTCGACGTACCGGGCCACATCGAGCGCGATCGTCGTATCCCGCGTCTCGCCCGACGTGAAGGCGGGCACCAGGAAGAATGCCGTCGTCGCGACCGCCAGGAGCGCGACGGCGACCAGCCACGGTGTTCGCATTCTGAGCGACAGGGAGTCGAGTCCTCGCACCGCGAGCAGGGTCAGTGGTGGGACGAGCTGCAGGTAGTAGTGCGGGAAGAAGCGGAACCCGATCGCGACCGCAACCACACCCGAGGCGAGCCACAGCCAGAGGTCGACGTCCTCCCGCCGGTGCTTCCATGCACACGGCAGGAGCACCAGCAGCGCCGCACTTCCCAGGAGGAACCAGCCCGTTTGTCGCGGCGCCAAGCCACACTGCGTACCCGAATGCACCCCCGACGTCGACGTATCCGCGGTTTCCCGAGAACACCCAGAAGAAGAAGTCGTGCGGGCCAAACAGGATCGCGGCGCCCACCAGCCACGCAACGAACGCCAGACCTAGCTCGAGCAGTCCCCGCCATCTGCGCGCGCGCCACGCCAGGTACGCGAGAGGCAGCAGAGCCGTCGCGGCGGTCTGCTTCGTCAGGGTCGCTACGCCGAGCGTCGCACCCGCGGCGATCGGCCGATCGCGTGCCCCAAGCAGCAGCGCGGCGGTCATCACCGGGAGCATGAAGACCTCGAAGTTGGCCGCCAGCGCGTCGGTGGGATGAAAGGCGGTCGCGGCGAGGAGGTACCCGACGCCGGCGCACACGGCGGCGTGCCGCCAACGAAGACGTCGCCGCGCCTCGGCCGCGAGAAGCACTGCAGTCAGCACCTGGGCGAGCATCGCGAGCAGACGCACGGGGACGAGAGAGTCCGAACCCGTCACCCAGAAGACGGCCGCGTACAGGTACGGGACCACGGGGGGCTTCCGGTCGACCGTGTCGACGTAGAGTCGCCCGCCTGAGTTGAGCACTTGCGCCTGGGTCGCGAGGTACGCCTCGTCTGCGTTGAACACTCGATCCGAGAACGTGGGCGCTCGAAGCACTGCGACCAGCACGAGGAAAAGGAGCAACAACCCGAGCATGGAGGGATCCCGGGCAGCCCCGCGACCCGGCGCCTGCGTCGGCTCGCACGTGCGATCGGGTTCTCGTCGGACTACCTCCATGCTCCACCCTCAACCGAGCGACGGCGGCGCCGCCCGCGAAGGTCGCATTGGCAATACGTTGGAGCACCTGTGACGGCGAGCTGGTCCACGATCACATGATTGCCTGGATCGCTCGAAGGACGACGGCGCTGCTCATGATGCCTCTTGTGCTGGGCGTCCACCCGGTCGTCGCAACGACCACTTCCCCGCCACCGCCGACGCCCGCGTTTTCACCTCCTCCGCGTGAAGAGTCGCCCTTCAGCGCCCCCGATGAGTTCTGCACCCCGTCGGAGAATCATTTCGAGTCCGTCTCTCCTAGGGATCCAAGGGTCAGGAACAACCCAATCGTGGTCGCGCTGCTCGCGCCCGGACCTCCCCAGTCGTCGGTAGCCGACGAAGCGGAGACCTTCGCCACGCTCATCGACCGCTGCGGAGGTATCGGCGGTCGCCGAATCGAGTTCCGCGTGCTCACCCAGAGCGGCGACGCCGTAACCGACTGCCTCCTCGCCACTCAACGTCTGCAAGCGTTCGTGGTTCTCTCGTGGGCCGCGTCGCCAACGCAGCAGTGCGTCACCCACGACGAACGCACCGTCATGGTCACCGAGTCGGACGTGGCAAATTTCGATCTCAACGCGACCAGTGGACGCCTCGCTGGATCCGGATCCAGTGAAGGTGTCGTGCGCTCGCGCTTGCTCGACCTGATCGGCAGCGGGCAACTCGACGGCAAGTCCGTCGCCATCGTGGCCGGCAGCAGTCCGGACGACACAAAGTTCGCGCTGGCGGCGAAGGCAGAACTCACCGCGGCCGGTATTCCGGTCGTGGAACCACGTGGCGCTCGCGTGGTGTTCGAACCCAGCCTCGATCCCTCCACCATCCAGCCCCTGCTCACCGAGACGGCTCCGGCCCGGCGACATGACCCCCTCGAGGTGTACGGCTTCTCGTCGTCGACACCAACGATGCTCGACGACCTTCGACAGGCGGCCGGCGCAGACCTCACGCGGATCTTGCGCTCCGCCAAGCTCTTCTCGTTCGTGCCGGTGGACGACACCCAGTACCGAATGGAGCGCTCACCGAGCACCTTCTCGGAGATGTGCAATCAGGAGTACGCGGCGGCGTCCGCGAGAGTGGCCTCGGCGTCGACGACCACGCAGCCGTCGAGTACGACGCTGAGCCCCAAATACCTCAGCGTCGCCGAGGTGTGCCTGGGCATGCGCACCGTCGCACGCGGTCTCTTCAGCGCGGGCGTGGATCTCGACCAGCGATCGTTCGTCAGAGCGCTGCACCGGCTCCCGTACATCGACAGCACGGCGCCCGGAGGAACGCCGAAACCGCGTCCCAATCAGGTCGTCAACGAGCCGGTGACCCGCATCGCGCAGGTCGTCGTGCTCACGCAGGTGCAGGCACCGTGCACGAGTCCGCCGCCGTCCGGCACATCGACGGCGGGGTCGATGTGCTGGACACCGGCGTCGGGCTGGGACAACGGAGGGCGCGTCGTGAACGTACCGCTCGATCGCTCACCCTGATTCGGCGGGACTCGCGACACCCCCACCGAGGACAGGAGGTCCGGCCACAGCCGACCGGCGTCGACGGAACGGGTGCTCCCGCAACCCGGTCACGACGAACGCGATGAGGAGCAGCGGCGGTGCGACGTCGGTCAGCGCCACCCGAAGAGCGGATTGCAGCAACGGGCCCCTGACCTGGAGAGGGAGCTTCAGCGCTGCGAGCAACACGACGGATTCCAGCCAAACCACACCCGACAGCGCTCGGAGCCTGATCGCGGCGAAGACCGGCAATGCCCAGGCCGCGTACCACGGTAGCGAGTACTCCGCGGCGATCGGGTACGCCGCGACCGTGACGCCGATCGCGGCATTCGGACGTCGGTCTCGACCCGCGGACCAGGCGAGGGTGGCGCCCACGGCGAGCACCAACGCCGCGCCGAGGAAGAAGAAAGTCGTGAGCGTGTCGTTGAACACCAGAGGATTTGGCACATTGCGCCATGCATCGTGGTGCAGCAGGCGATCCACGAGCCCGTTCCAGGGCGACCCGTTGGTCACCGTTCGATCAGCCGCTTCGATGACGTGAGAGGCGTTCAGCACCGGCAGGTAACCGAGCGCCACGACACCCGCCGCGGCCGCGGTGGCGGTGACCGCGATCCGATGCAGCTTGTGCCTCAACGCCCACAGGACGAGCCCGACGAGCGCGAGTCCGCCGGTCAGCTTGATCAGCGCGGCGACGCCGATCATCGCGCCGGCCGCGGCGGGTCTGCGTTTCGCGGCGAGGAGCGCGGCCCCGAGAATCGCGAGTCCGACGAGCGCGTCGTTGTGGCCACCGTTCACCGTGATGACCACGAGTACCGGGTTCAGCCCGAGAAACAGGAGTGCGGCCATGTTTCGAGTGCTGCGCCACACCACGACCAGCGTGGTCGTCAGAGCCAAAGCCGCGAGGAGTTGGTAGTAGAGGCGCGACACCAGCGCGGACGGACCCGCGATCAACGAGCCGAGGGCGGAGACACCGACGAAGAGCGGGCCGTAGACCGATCCGCGGTGTCGCCAGCGTGGGCTCACCCTGTACTCGAACGGATCGCGTCGGAATTGCGCCGGCGTATGGTCGTAGGGACTCTGGTCGTAGACCGTGACCATCCGGCCGTACATCGTGTAGGACCACAGGTCGTTCGACGTGCGTGGAGGCAGGAGCACGGACACGAACATCACCACACCGATCGTCCCGGCGACGGGCGCGAGACGAAGGTAGGACGATCGGTGCTCCAGCAGAAGAAGCACGCCGCCGGCCGCACCAGCTCCGATGACGAGCAGTACGCCGGCAACGGAGTGTCGGGGCGCGCGCAGGATCGAGAGCTCCCCCGCCGTCGCCACGAAGAGCAAGGCGTACCGAGGCCAGGGCGCCGGCACCGACTCAGTCGACCCGCCGCGCACCCGCGCACCGTTCACCGCGCCGCACGAGAGGACGAGGAGGAGTCCGATGGGCCCGACGAGGGGTTGCCTGAAGGACCGGGCATCGAGGTGCTAGGCATCCGCGATGGCCGGCTCCGGGGCTCCGCCGGTCGATGACTCGGCCGGTGACCCCACCTTCGACCCATGGCGACGCCGACGGCTCGCGCTCTTCGTCGCTTACGTCACCGCCTTGGTCACGGTGACGGCGCTGTGGGGCTTTCCTGCTTCGCGTGACCGACTGCTGGTCTGGGTTCTCGCGCCGCTCGTCATCGCGGTCATCGGTCGTCCACATGCGATCGCCCGCCTGTTCATCGACTTCCTACCCGTGATCATCTTCCTCTACGTCTACGACCTGCTGCGCGGCACCGCCGACGGCCTGGTCGGTCACGTGTTCTCCCGTCCGCAGCTCCAGGTGGACGAATGGCTCTTCGGTGGAACCGCACCGACGGTCACCCTCCAGCGAGCACTATGGACACCGCGGGATCCCGCGGTCTGGGACTACCTGGCATTCGTCGTCTACCTGAGCTATTTCGTGGTACCGATCACGATCGCCGCCGCGTTGTGGCGTTATGCACACTGGGCGTTCCGCCGCTACGTCAGCCTCTGGATCGGCCTCTCGTTCATGGCACTGGCGACGTACGCGCTCTACCCGGCGTCACCGCCATGGCTCGCGAGCCGTCACGGCTTCCTCCCCCACGTTTCCCGAATCGCGACCTACATGACCCGCCACGTGGGCGTCGATCTCACACGCGTGATGGGATCACAGCACTTCGTCAACAAAGTTGCCGCCGTGCCGTCGTTACACGCCGCGACGGCGTTGCTCATCTGTCTGTTCTTCTGGTCGTGGCCGAGACGCGGCCGCTGGTTGCTCGCCCTCTACCCACTCGCGATGGGCTGGTCGCTCGTGTACCTCGGCGAACACTACGTGTCCGACGTGCTCCTCGGGTGGCTGTATGCAGTCCTCGTCTTCGTGATCGGCAACCGCGTGTTCGACTGGTATGGCCGCCGGGCCGCGGCACGCCGAGCTCGCCGCAGCACGGCGCCTGCGGCGGCCGAATCGGGCGAACGGAGCCGGTAGACGCGCACACCCCGCACCGTCGCCACCGGCCGGTAGTTCGCCTGGAGGAACGCCTCGACTCGCGGAAATGCCGACACCGGATATTTCCGGTACTGCCGGAGGCCGGCCGTCGACGTATCGAAGAAGAGCACCGGCGGGTGCGCAGACATCGACCGTAAGAACGTCCCCTGCGCGCCCGGCGTCGCGTCGGCCCGCCGCTCCGGTCCGTTCGAGCGTCCTGCCGTCTTTCCGGTGATGAAGTCGGTGTTCACCATCGCGCCGCCGGGCGTGCGACCGGAGAGCCAGTACACCTCCGGTGCATCCCCCCACACCGTCACGCGTTCAGAAGGTCGAGTGTGCGCGGAGGCGTAGTCCGCCATCGCCCGGACGGTGGCACTGATGCCATGGGGTGAGAACGCCAGCAGCCAGGCTGCGATCGCAGGGACCGTCACTGCGACGACCAGCATCCGTCCTACGGATTTCCTGCAGGTGCTCGCGCCGAGCCCGGCGAGGAGGCAGAGCGGCGGAAGCACCTGGAACCAGTAATGACCGAAGAAGCGCCATCCCGCGACGAACGCCACGAGACCACTTCCGAGCCAGAGCCACAGATCGAGATCTCCTCGCTGCCAGCCACGGCGCGCGACCAACCACAGGGTGGCGACGTTCGCGAGGACGAAGAGCTCGACGGCGAGCCCGCCGCGCAGTGCCACGTTCTGCGACTCGCCCAATGCCACCACCGACGCGTCGCCCGAGAAGGTCCAGTGCCAGAATGAGCCGAACGGGACCACGAGTGACACGGAAGCGATGGTCACGACGGCGGCGGCGAGGACGAGCAGTGGGCGCGCCCACCGGCGCCCTCCCCACCACCATGCCGCGAAGCTCGCCGGGGCGAGCCCGATGAGCCAGGTCTGGCGGGTGAGGGTCGCGATCCCCACGAAGAGCCCTGCCCACAGCGCGCTCTTCCGACTGCCGGCGCGGGCAGAAACGATCGCGGCGCAGCCCGGGAGCAGCGCCAGGTGCGCGAAGTTCGTGGCCTGGGCATCCGTGGGGCGCATCGCGGTGGCGCCCGCGATCAGCAGACCGGCCGCCCACCAGCCGGCGCGCGCACCAGCAACTCGCCGCGCGCCGTAACCGAGGACGACCGCCGATGCGGCAAGGCAGAGCGCGCCCACGACGTGGAGCAGTCGAAGGTCGCGCGTCGCCGTGGCGACGAACGACGCCGCGTACACCAACCCGGGAATCGGTGGCTTTCGATCGATGACATCGCGGTAGACGATGCCGCCCCGCTGGACGACCATGCCCATCGTCGCGATCGCGGCCTCGTCGGAATCGAACAACTGGTGGAAATATCCGGGCGCGTGCGCAACAACTGCAGCACAGACGACGAGACCGAATCCCACGGGAGCGCCACGCCAAGATGTGCGCACGGTCGGCGTCCGCCCGCGCCCGTCAGCGTCGGTCGTCATGTGGGAGGATTCGCTGCGTGGGCTTGCCGCTGAAGGGCCATCGAACCTGGATCGTGCGCTGGATCGCCGCGCTCTCCGCCATCTTGCTCACGACCCTGAGCTTCGTCCGGCTGGTGGAGGTCGACAATCGTGCCGCGCAGGCGTCGCCATGGTGGTACGTCGGCCTCAGCGGATCAGTGTTGTTGATGGTGGTGTTGGGTTCGCCATGGTCGGCGAGGATTCCTGGCCCCGGTTCCGGAGATACCGAAGCAAGAACTCCAGACCGATCGCCGCCAACACCATCGTGACGGGCGCCACCTCGAGCCGGAAGCGATTGTTCTCCCGGTAGTCGAAGGCATTCCCAACGACGATCTCAGAGACGAGCAACACCGAGCGCGACGCCGCAGAAGCAGCGCAGTCCGGTGGCGCCCGACCGCCCACGGCGCCAACCGGCAATCCCCCCATAGAGCGCGAACCCGAAGAGCGCCAGCAACGTGTAGCTGATCGATCCCAGCGCGTCTCCCCACGGGAATCCACCCGCGGACGCGGTGAACCTCGCCGGATCGTTCCATCCGGTCGCCACCGGCCGCAGGAGCACCAGTCGATCGAACCAGTCCGCGTATGCGGAGATCGGTCGGCGCACCTTGCGAAGCTGCAACGAATCGTCAGCGGGCTGTGCCCACAGCGTGTACGCAGCGAGTTCGGCGCTACCGACGGCTCGCAGTCCTCCTCGCCGCAAGAGCTCGAGGGCGTCGTGCTGATACTGGGAGGCGACGTCGATGTACAGCGACGCATTGAAGTTCGGTTGGCCCGTCGACTTGTAGAGACGGTCGGTCGCGGCAACGCCGAATTGCGCCGGGTGGGGAAACTGCCGCACGTACGCAGACGGCTGACGGAACGCCGTCCGGCAAGCGGAACGGCTCACCGCGTGGTCGGCGACGAGCGTCTCGCACTGCTCACGGGTGACACCGGCATGCGCGATGTACGACAGGTTCATGCCGGCCCACGTGCTGTTCGTCCAGCTGTCGAACACCGCGATGTTCTTCACCGACCACGCGCCGGCGACGAGCAGCGGCACCACGACGATGACGGCCATTCGTCGGGAGTCGATGCGGAGCTGACGCCAGACCATGAGGAGCAGAACGATCATCACTACGAGGTGCACCGAGCTGCGGAGCAACACGAGCGCGCTCAGGCCAGCCGCCAACGCGACACCGTCTGCGGTGCGGTCGGTGGACGCGAAGCGGGCCAGGGAGAACAGCACGAGCGCCGTGATCAGAAGTTCCAGCTGCGAGTAGAAGAACCAGTTCTCGGTGAGCAACGTCTCCGGCGCGACGACGAACACGCAGACGATCACCGCAGCGAGTGTCGTGCGCACACCCACCCGGACCATCGTTGCGTAGATCAGGAGCGCGGTCGCGAGTCCCGCCGCGGCCCATGTCACCGCGAGCACCGTTCGTACCGCGCCCTGCGGGAGTTGCACCACGAGCGCGGTGAAGATGTTGAACAGCGGCGGTTGGCTGTGCAGGTAGTAGATGCTCGTGAACGGGTCGTCGTGCAACAGACGGACGTCGAGGAGCTGGTAGGCGTTGTGGAGAAGGCCGTCGTCGAAGCGGACTCCCGCGAGGTATGCCGCGACCCGTGACACCACAAATGCCGAGATGATCGCAAGCACGGGAACACTCAGCGCGCGGGTTCGCGACGACGACGTGCTCACCTCGCAGCGTAGGGACCCACAGGAGCCGCGGTCAGCACGCCCGGAGACTACCCGGCTTCGCCACACCACCGTCCCGTCGAGCTGCCGCTGAGGTTGCGCTGGAAGCAGTCCCTGTCGCGTTGACGCGCCGACGCGACAACCGCGCCCACTGCCATGATGTCCGCCAACATGCAGAATCTTTCCCGATGACCTCGGTCCGTGCCCCGCGGCGTGCTTGCCGCAGCGTCAACGCCAGAAAGTGGTTCGTGTGCGGGCTGCAGCTCACGCTCGTCGCCGTTGTGGCCACTCTCGGCACCGCACCGAGCGCCATCGCCGCTATGCGTTCGGCCACGAGCCCGCGACGGTCTCGGCGCGTCCTCATCGTGTCGATGCCGACGCTCACATGGAGCGATATCAGCCGGAACGACACACCGAACTTGCTCCGGTTCCTCGATACGGCCGCCATCGCTGATCTCGCCACCCGCGCCGACCGTCAACCGGCGAAGCTCGGCGCCGCGTACATCACCATCGGTGCGGGCACGCGCGCTGCCGGCGACGACTCCACCGACGGCGAAGGACTTGCGACGACTGAACGCTTCGGCAACGACTTGGCCGGGCAGGTCTATCGCCAACGCACCGGGGCCGCCCCGGGCGACGGGATCGTCGACCTCGGCATCGCCCGTGTGGACTCGGCGAACGCGAACCTCCTCTACGACGCTCAGCCCGGCGCGCTCGGCGACGCGCTCGATCAGGCCCGGTACTCGCGGTCCGTTATCGCGAATGGCGACGGTTCGCAGCCCGATACGTCCGGCGGCAGCACGCCCCTCTATGTCCGGTCGGCCGTCGGCGCGCTGATCGGGTCGGATGGTCGAGTGCCGCACGGCGCCGTCGATCGACAGCTGCTCACCCGCGATAGCAGTGCGCCGTTCGGCGTACGCCTCGATCGAAGTGCCGTCGAGCACGCATTTCTCGCCGTGTGGCAAGGTCGCGCCGTCGCTCTCGTCGAGGCATCCGATCTCGTCCGCGCCGATCGTTCCTCCGCATACGCATCCGCCGAGGGCCAGGCCCGACAGCGCCACGCCGCGATCGTCGCCTCCGATCGTCTCTTCGCTCGGCTTCTCGCCCACGTCGACCTCTCACGGGATTCCGTGCTCATCGTGGCACCCGCACCGCGGTCCGGCGATCGCTCGGTCACGATCGCCGGGCTGCGCGGTCCTGGCATCCACCCCGGTCTCCTCCGTTCCGCGACGACACGTCGGTCCGGGTTCGTCACACTCGCGGACGTCGCACCGACGGTGCTCGGCCTGCTGGCCATTCCGGCGCCGGCTTCGATGGAAGGTCGGCCGATCCGGGTCGACGCAGGCCACGGTTCTGCGAGCGATCGGCGCTCGATGCTGGAACGCGCGAACTCCGACGGGCTCCTCCGCGATGACCTCGTCAATCCGGTGACAGCAACCGCGATCTGGACGGCGATCGCGCTGAGTGCAGCCGCCGCGCTTCTCCTCGTACGGTTCCCGTCGATTCGTACGATCCTGCAGTGGCTGGCGATCGCATTGATCGGCTTCATGCTCGCGACCCTCCCCGCCACGCTGTTCCACTTCGGTGAGCACGGGGGAAAGCCGGCCTACTGGGTGTTCGTCACCCTGTTCGCGCTGGTCTTCGCGGCGGTCTGCCGTCTCACTCGTCGCCGCGGGAGCCTCGATCCGCTGCTGTGGTCCGTCGCACTCTTCCTGACTGTTCTCGTGGTCGACCAGTTCCTCGGGGCCCATCTCGAGTTCAACTCCGTCTTTGGCTATTCGGCGACCGTCGGGATCCGCTTCGCCGGAATCGGCAACCAGTCATCTGCATTGCTCGCCGCGTCCGCCGTGATCGTGGCGTCGCTGCTTGCATGGCGGCTGTCGGCACCGAGGGGACGCCGTATGGCGGTGCTGGTGCTCGTCGTGTCCTTCGTGGCGCTCACTCCGCCCCTGTTCGGTCAGGACTTCGGCGGCACATTGGCGGCCGCTCCCGCATTCGCACTCCTCGCCTGGCTCTTGTACGGACGTCGGATCACCGTTGCGGCAGTCAGCGCCCTGCTCGGGATCCTCCTGGCCAGTGGACTTGTCGTCGGCTTTCTCGACCTCCTCCGTCCCGCAGATCAGCGCACGCACGTCGGCCGGTTCTTCGAGAAGGTCGGCAATGAAGGCTTCTCGGGCTTCTCGACCGTGATCGAGCGAAAGGGTGGCGAGAACGCCGCGACATTCTCGAGCCCGATCTATCTCCTGTTGATCGTCGTCGTCGTCGCGGCCGGTGTCGTGCTCTGGCGGCGACCGCCCCGACTCTTGGCAGACGCGACGGAACGCACGCCGACCCTGCGACCGGCCGCGTGGTCTTTGACGGTGCTCGCGATCCTGTCGTACGGCTTGAATGACTCCGGGCTTGCGATTCCGGCGATCATGCTGTCGCTCGTCGCTGCAGCAGGGACATACCTGGTCGCAGAGGAAGCGGTCGGCGAAACCGGCGCGGAGTCGATTCGTACAACTGACGTCGAAACCGCGATCGAGGCTCCGAGCTCAGCGGTCCCGCCCGGCCGGCCTGTGTGACGCGTGGCGGTGTGTCACGGTCGCGTGCTGCCCGGCTTCTTCCGCGGCGGCCCGGCGGTCTCGCCGCTTCGTGAGTCGGATCGGTGTTCGACATTCTGCCGCCGACGTGGAACCTGCCCGATACTTCATCAGCACAACAGGATGAGCTGTTGCGGAGCTGCGGGTGGCTCAACGCCGCTCAATCGTGCCTGCGCCCTGAGGGGATCTGGTTTCAACCGCGGTGCAGGTTGATGAGACGAGTATGCCCGCGTCGTGTCGTTGCGTCCGATCCCGTGTCTTGGCGCCCTCGTCTGAACGGTGAGGATGACCTCGCAGAGCGCACGACAAGGAACCGTCGGGAACGTGTTGAGCAAGGTTCCCGAGGTCACGATCTTCTTCTGGATCATCTTCCTTGCCGCCATCACAGTGGTGGTCGCGTATCTCACGAAGACCAAGAAGGACCAAGTCGTCGTCAACGTTGCCACTGGGGCCACGACGTCTTGGTAGCTGACGTCGAACCGACTGCTTGTCGACGCGCCGAGGAGGAACGCGAGGAAGGGAGTCCGCTGTGAGCCTCGCGGCAGACCCAGAGTCCGAGATCCGCGCGCTCGACATGCTCAGAGCACGCGATGAGCGCGAATCCACCATCCTCGCTTCCTACCGTCGCCTGGTCGAAGAATCTCCCGACGAAGGCGTCCGCTATCTCGGCCGACTCATCATCGAAGACGAAGAGCGCCCATCACCAGTCGATGTACTCCCGCTTGATCAAGTGTGAGTCCGGAGGGCGCAGGAGCCTCGGACCGACTCGCTGACCGATCGTGAACCCGGTCTGGTCGCCGAGCACGGCGGCCGCGAAGCAGCCGAGCAGGATCGCGGCCAGGTTCAGCTTGCCCTGGTTGGCGAGGATGCCCGCAGTGAACAGGAGTGAATCACCCGGCAGGAAGAAGCCGACCAGCAGTCCGGTTTCGGCGGAGATGATCAGCATCAAGCCGAGTTCGCCGTTGGGACTGAGATCGTTGAAGACCGTCTTGGGGTCGAGGCTCAAGGCGACGATCCCGAGGCCAGCGCGCGTTCAGCGGCAGTTCAGCCGCGTCGGTGTAGAGGGCGAAGACCCGAACGAGGCGACCAACTCATGTGCGCACGACGCGAGCCCCGGCGCGGGCGCTTCCGAACTCCTTGGGGGCCCCGTGCCTGGTCGGCGCGGGCCGCACTGCTCGTGGTGCTAGCAACGTGTGCTGTGCTCCGCGGCGCCGGCGTCCTTGGCGTGCTGCTCACGAATCCACATGTGGTCGTCCAGGTCGACAGCGCGAGCTACCTGAACCCGGCGCTCGCGCTCCTCCACGACGACCGCTTCCTCCACAGCATCGGCGGGCACCAGCCCGAGTTCGTCCGCACACCCGGCTATCCGCTGTTCATCGCGCTCGTGTACCGGGTATTCGGGCACAGCCACGCTGCGCTGCTGCTGACTCAGGCGCTCATCAGCACGCTCACCGTGTTCGTCGTGTGGCGACTCGGTAGCCGCATGTGGTCGGTCGGCGTGGCGCTCCTGGGTTCGCTCCTGACGATCGCCGAACCGCTGCAGTGGTACTCGACCGGAACCATCCTCAGCGAGAGCCTGGCCACGCTCCTCCTGGTGCTGGTGGCCGCGATCGGGTTCCGGCTGTTCGCTGACGAGCGACTCCGATGGCAGTGCGCCGCACTGCTCGGCCTCGCGATCGCGCTCGCGACCATGGTGCGGCCCGTGACGTACTACCTACCGGTCGTCGCCGCCGCGTTCCTCGTCGTGACGGCGTCGCGTCGGCACCTCAGTCTGCGGCGGACGTTCCAGCTGATCGCGGCGTTGTTCCTGCCGCTGCTGGTGATCGTGGGAGGCTGGCAGCTCCGCAACCACGAGGAGGTCGACTCCTGGCGGCTCAGCGGCGTCGAGGGGAAGAACCTCTACCTGTTCCGCGCCGCGGGTGTCGTCGCCGACGAGCGCGGTGTGAGCCTTGCCGCAGCCCAGCATGAGCTCCTCGCGCGCCTCGGAGACGCGCATCGCGAGAGCCAGGGCGCCTACTACGGACGGATGTACTCCATGGGCGAGCACATCGTCGTCACCCACCCGGCCGAGACGGCGATGGGCACCGCCGACGGTCTGCTCGCCGAGCTCACGAGTACACGCTCGCGTGTGTTCACCTACCTCGGAATGCCCGCCGCGACCGGCACGCTCGAGTACCTGGCGACCGCGATGCTGTTCGCCTACTACGCGCTCTGCGCTTACGGACTCGCGCGGGTCGTTCGGGCGCGGCGTGATCTCGTTGCGCACGCGTACGTCCTCGCGGTCGTTGGGTACGTGTTGCTCGTCTCCGCCGGTCCGGAGGCCGCCGGCGGCCGAGGCGAGCGCTTCCGCGCGGTCGTCATGCCGATCCTGGCCTTGTACGCCGCGCGCGGCGCGTACGAGCTCCTGCGCAGCGCGATCAGGGCTCGAGCGCGCCACCATTCGTCGACCACCACCGCACCGAACACCTGACGTGCTATTCGAGACCCATCGCCACATGGTGCGATCACTCCTCCAGACCGACGACGAGTTCCCGCGGCACGAGACCCCTCGGCGTTCCGCCTTGCCGCACACCTCGACCGCTACAACGAGATCGGCGGCGCGATCGAGGAGGCGGACCTCGACGACCTCGAAGCCTCTTCGGTCATCGACCCGAGGACTGGCTCGATGGTGAAACCGAGCTCGAGCGGTTCGTGCTTGCCGATGCCGCGGTCGGCCGCCACGACGAGGACCTGATCCCATTGCTCCACAGGTGGAACGCTCACCGGCAATCAGAGCGCTTCACGCGAACCGGGTGGCACCAGCCACCCCGAAGATCAGGCCGCGGAACCGGTCTGACAGCAAACCAACGGGCCTCCACCAAACCCAGGGCGATCAAAGCGGTCCGGTGAACGTTCGGTGCGTCGCTCCGTTCACCGACGCGGGCCAACTCCAGGTCTCGTGCGAGGGTGGGTTCTGTTCACGCACAGCACGGTCACGTACTCCCCTGCCGCATGTCGTGCGTCGCTCGTGTTCGTTGCCGGCCCGATGGAAGGCCCGTCGGCTCTGCCGCTTACCACCGCGTCGGGGTTGTCTCGAGTGACAGGGGGCGTTGGTACGAGACGTCGTTCCGGTCGCGCGTGCCTTTGATGTAGCCCTGCTGCTTGAAGTACGGGGATTGCAGCATCGAGGCGTCAGCGGTGAGCATGAGCTCCACCGTGGAGCGTCGAACCGCGATCTTCCACGTGCCGTCGCGTCGCTCGAGCCGGTCGATGTAGCGACCGTTGAGCAACGTGGCGGTTCGGCCATCGGGGCTGAGCATGGCGACGAGCACGTAGCTCTCTGCGTGGGCGACGTCACCGTCGATCTCGCACGTGTGCGTCGTGACGTTGTGCAGATGACCCTGGGACGTTGCGGCGTGCACCTCGTTCGCCCACGGCGCGTACTCGGGCCCCCGGTTGAGAGTTGAGCCGTGCTCGTCGACCGCGTCGTCGTGGTAGGTGCGTGTGAGCAGCTCGACGTCGTGCCGATCGCAGCCCCGCGCGTGCGCCGCGATGCAGTCGTGAATGGCGGTGCGATCCTTGAGGTACTGCACCTCGCGTCGCATGTCGTCGAGTTGCGCTTCTATGTTCATTTCGTGCTCCGAATCTCAGGCAACGGCTAATTCGCCAACGAGGGTCGTGCGGTGGAGCAAGCGCCGCGACGTCGGCGCGAACGGCAGCGCACGGTGCAGCAGCCCCGTGTTGTCCCACATCACGAGGTCACCACGTCGCCAGTGGTGGCGCACCACGAACGACGGCCGTATCGACCACTCGAGCAAACGATCGAGCAGGGCCTGGCCCTTCGCGGCAGGCCAGCCGACGACCTCAGCGGCCGTGGCGCCCAACAGCAGCGACTTCCGGCCATTGCGACGCGTCCACACGAGCGGATGGGTTCTCACCGGCACCCGGACCCACGAGGTCCGCTCCTCCTCGGTGGCGTCCGGATGGGCGCGGTGCTGAGCCGCGGCGAGACTGTGCACGACGCGAAGGTCGGCGATCGCGGCCTTGTCCTCCGCTGGGAGGGCTTCGTACGCGGCGTAGGTGCTGGCGAACTCGGTGTCGCCGCCAGCGTCGTCGACCTCGCGGGCGCTCAGCAACGTGGCCTTCTGCGGGACGGCCTGGGTCGCGCCGTCGATGTGCCACAGGAAGTTGCCCTGGCGATAGGCGGCGAGCAGGGCGTTGGTCTTGGACGGATCGAGCGTGATCGTCTGAATCTCGGGATGCTCGTGCTCACCGGTCGGCACGACCGCGACCTCACCCAACATCCGGCTGAACGCGACGAGATCGGCGTCGGAGATGTCGGCCTCGCGGTACACGACGACGCCGTATCGGTCGAGGGCGGCGAGACAGTCGGCGGCGTCGGCGCGGTCGACGAGCTCGCTGCCCGTCATGCCGGTGATCTCGACCCCGACATGCGGCGTCAACGGGCTTCGGGCCACGGACATCGCTCCTCCCGAGGCAGCGCACGACCGCTAGTGTTATACGATCGTACAGCAGAGTGTGGGAGAAGGACAGATGCGAATCGGTCTGACCGGCGGCGCCGCGACGGTGGACAAGGTCGTCGGGCAGGCGAAGCAGGCGGAAGCCGACGGTTTCACTTCGCTGTGGTACGCCAGCGTCGTCACCGGGGATCCCCTCGTCGCCATCGCCATCGCCGGACGGGAGACCACGAGCATCGAGCTCGGTACCGCGGTGTTGCAGACCTACCCGTGCCACCCGCTGCTCCAGGCCAACCGCGCGGCCTCCGTCGTCGGTGCCATGGGACGCCCCGGCTTCACCCTCGGCATCGGGCCCTCCCACGAGCCCGTGATCAGCGGTGTGTACGGCCTCGCCTACGACCATCCGGGGCGCAGCACCGAGGAGTACGTCCGCATCCTCACCGGCGTGTTGCGCGGCGACACCGTCGACGTCGACGGCAAGGACTGGACGGCGCATACTGCCGGGCGAGCGGTCACTCCCGCGTATCCGGTTCCGGTGCTCGTGTCGGCGTTGGGACCAAGGTTGCTGCGGGTCGCCGGCGAGCTCGCCGACGGCACCGTGTTGTGGATGGCCCCGCCGTCCGCCATCGAGAGCCACATCGTGCCGAAGGTCCATGCCGCGGCTACCGCCGCCGGTCGCCCGGCGCCGCGCATCGTCGCGGGCCTCCCGGTCGCCGTGCACGACGACGAGGCCGAAGCCCGCGTCGCAGCCGCCGCGAACTCCAGTGCGTACGCGGGCATGGCGAACTACCAGCGCATCCTCGAGATCGGCAATGCCCCGACGCCTGCGGACGCGGCGATCGTCGGGAACGGGGCGTCCGTGCGCGCACAGCTGCAGACGCTGCTCGACGCGGGAGCCACCGACATCTGGGCGGCGGTGTTCCCCGTGGGTGATGACCGGGCGACCTCGCGGCGGCGAACCATGGACCTGCTGAAGGAGCTCGTGTCCTGAAGACGCCGCTCGGGCGTCGTGCCTGCGAGAATGCCTGGCCACGACAGAACGAGGTTGTGCATGGCATCCCCCCGGCGTGTCGGCGCCGAGACGTCGAAGACGAGAGACGTGCTGCTCGACTGCGTCGAGCGGCTGATGTTGGAGACGGGTTACGCCAGCGTGACGTACCGCGTGGTGGCCGCCAAAGCTGCGGTCACCTCCGGGCTCGTGCAGTACTACTTCCCGACGATCGACGACCTCTTCGTCGCCTCCATCCGCCGGCGGTCCGAGCAGAACCTCGAGCGGCTCACCGCGGCACTGCGGACGCACGCCGACCAGCCGTTGCGCGTGCTGTGGGAGTACAGCCGAGACGAGTCGACGTCGGCGCTCACGACCGAATTCCTGGCCCTCGGCAACCACCGCAAGTCGATCGGGTCCGAGATCACCGAGTTCACCGAGCAGGCTCGTCGCCTCCAACTCGACGCGCTCGAAGCAGCGATGGGCACGGAAGACATCGCGATCGGGGCACTGCCGCCGAGCGTGTTGTTGTTCGTCTTGACCGGGATCCCGAAGCTGATCCGGCTCGAGGGCGGCGTCGGCATCTCGGCCGCGCACGCCGAGGTGGTGGATGCGTTCGAGCAGTACCTCGACTCGGTGGAGCCGTCGGTGGCAGCCACGCGACGCAAGCCGTCGGCGCGACGTTCGAAGAAACGGCCCGCGTAGGAGTCAGCGGAGGATGGCTGGCATCGAATCCCAGCCCCGCACGGTGGAGGTGGGTGCTCGGCGGGCGTGCCCCAGGTCGACTTCCCATTCGGGGAACCGTTGCAGCACTTCGTCGAGGGCGATCCGGCCCTCGAGGCGGGCAAGTGCCGCGCCGAGGCAGTAGTGCGCTCCGTACCCGAAGGTCACGTGCTGGCCGATCGTCCGGTGGATGTCGAAGCGGTCAGGGTCCTCGAAGCGGCGCTCGTCGTGGTTGGCCGATGCGAGCATGAGCAGCAATGCGCTCCCGGCCGGCACCGTGATGCCGTGGTACTCGACAGCCTCGGGAACGTAGCGCGCAACGTGCGGGCCCGGTGGCTCGAAGCGGAGGAGTTCCTCGATGGCGTTCCCGATAAGTGACCGGTCCTCGACGAGTTCGCGGCGCTGGTCGGGATGGTCGCCGAGCACCTTGCCCATCCATCCGAACAGCCTGCCGGTGGTGTCGACACCGGCGCCGGCGATGACGACGAGGAACGTCAGGATCTCGTTCTTGGTCAGGCGGCGCACGGTCCCCGACACGTCTTCGAACTCGACGTGCAGCAGCTCGGTGATGAGGTCGTCCGACGGGTTCGTCTCTCGCCACTCGACGTACTCGGCGTACATGGAGCTGTCGAAGTAGCGATCCTTCTTCACCGGCAGCGGCTCGCCCGGCCGGTTCCGCAGGTTCTGCTTGGCGTGGTCACGGACCTTCGGCTGGTCGGCATCGGGTATCCCGAGCAACATGCCGATCGCGCGGATGGGCAGCTCGGCACCCAGGTCGACCACGAAGTCGAACCGATCAGCGCCGACGAAGGGGTCCAGGCACGCCGCGCAGAACGCGCGCACCTTCTCCTCCAGCGCGTTGATCCGCTTCGGTGTGAACACCCGCGAGACGAGCGCGCGGTGGACGGTGTGGAACGGAGGGTCCTCGTTGATGAAGACGCCGGGTGGCATGACCGGGTCTGCCTTGACCACTTCGAGGATGTCGCCCTTCGCCGAGCTGAGCCGCTGCCAGTCCTTCAGCGCGGCCTCCACGTCGGCGAATCGGCTCAGTCCCCAGAAGTCGTAGCGCTCGTTGTAGTAGAGCGGTGCCTCGTCCCTGAGCTTCCGGTAGGTCGGGTACGGATCTGCGTCGATCTCGACGTCGTACGGGTCGTAGTAGAGGTCGCGCTCGCCCATGGCCCCTCCTCGAGTGGTGTTGTACGATCGTATAGCACTCTGCTGTACGAGCGTATTGGGCCGAAGGAACGGGGAACGAGTTGCAACGTGTCGCAGTCGTGACCGGCGGAGCGTCAGGGCTCGGCCTGTCGATCTGCCAACACCTCGCCGCGCAGGACCGACGGGTGGCAGTCCTCGACCGGGATGCCGACGCCGCCGACGAGGTCGCCGAATCCCTCCGCGCCAGCGGCGCGCAGGCCATCGCCCGCTCGGTCGACGTGTCGGACCGGACCGCCGTCGACCGGGCCTTCGACGAGGTGCGCGCCGAGCTCGGGCCGATCGAGATCCTGGTCACCAGCGCAGCCATCTCGGGGTTCGTGCCGTTCGAGGCGATCACGCTCGATGACTGGTCCCGGACCATCGCGGTGAACCTCACCGGAACGTTCAACTGCCTGCAATCAGCGATCCCCGACATGGTGGCAGCCGGGTGGGGCCGGATCGTCACGATCTCGTCGGCCGCCGGTCAGACCGGTTCGTCGCGCCAGGGGCACTACTCGGCCTCGAAAGGCGGCGTGATCGCGCTCGACCAAGACCGTGGCGCTCGAGTACGCGGCGAAGGGGATCACCGCGAACACGATCCCGCCGTTCACCGTCGACACGCCGATGCTGCGCGGTGCTCAGGAGTCGAAGTACGTGCCGAACGCGGACGTGCTGGCCAGGATGATCCCGGCGGGCCGGGTCGGCACCGGCGACGACATCGGCGCGATGTGCGCGTTCCTGTGCTCTGACGCTGCGAGCTACATCACCGGTCAGGTCATCGCGGTCAACGGAGGAGCAGTCACGTGAGCGATCGGTTCTCACTCGAGGGGCGGGTGGCCATCATCACCGGTGGTGGCACGGGCATCGGTCGGGGCAGCGCGCTCGTGCTCGCCGAGCACGGCGCCGACGTCGTGCTCGCGGCACGTCGCCCGGAGCCGCTGGAGTCGACCGCCGCGGAGATCGAGGCACTTGGTCGTCGGGTTCTTGCCGTTCCGACCGACGTGACCAGCCCCGAACAGTGCCAGCGACTCGTCGACACGACGCTCGCGGAGCTGGGCCGTGTCGACATCCTGGTGAACAACGCCGGTGGTGCGGAGACGAAGTCGCTCTCGAAGTGGACCGAGGAGGAGTGGTACCACGTCATGGCTCTCAACCTCGGGAGCGTCTGGTTCCTGTCGCGTGCCGCCGTCAAGCCCATGCTCGAACGCGGCAAGGGCTCGATCGTCAACATCTCCTCCGGTGCCAGCCTGCTCGCGATGCCACAGGCGGCGCCCTACGGCGCCGCGAAGGCCGGCGTGAACAACCTCACCGGCTCCATGGCCTCAGCCTGGACCGGCAGGGGTGTGCGAGTGAACACGATCGCGGTCGGCGCGGTGCGCGCCGCGTCGCTGCTGGACGACCTCGAGCGGTACGGGCTCGATCCCGAAGCCATCGGCACGACGAACGCCTCCGGCCGTCTCGGCGAGCCTGAAGAGATTGGGTACGGCGTTCTCTTCTTTGCTTCCGACGCCTCCAGCTTCTGCTCAGGCCAGACGCTCTACATGCACGGAGGCCCGGGCCCCGCGGGGGTTTGACGCCGCCGCGACGACGATCGCGTGGCGGGCGAAGCGGGCGAGCATCTGCCCACGACCGAAGGCGACCGGCTCCAGCGCGAGGCGCACAGAACAACGTCGACTCCAGTCTGACGCCCGCTCGAGTCTCACAACACGCGACCAGCCGGGCCGGAGGGCTGAGTTTTCTACCAAGTAATCTGCAACCCCCGCCCTCGTACAGACCCCTGTCTCTCCGGCCAGTATCCACCCGGCGTGTGACATCAAACGTCGAGGCCACCGCCACGGATGACATCGGGTCGGGTCGATCTACGGGACCTTGGTGAGGGCGGCGTCGATCCAAGCTTCGAGCGTGTCGACTCCTCGTGCGCCAACCGCGCGATCCACGAGGCGTCCCTTGCGGAAGAACAACAACGTGGGGATGCCCTGGACCCCGAAACGGGCGGACACACCAGGGTGCTCATCCACGTTGACCTTCACGAGCTTGAGTGCTCCGGCGTGCCGTCGTGCCACCTCTTCCAACGCCGGCGAGATCATTCGACACGGACCACACCAAGGCGCCCACAAATCGACCACCACGGGCATCCCCGAAGATTCGACGACCACGCCGAAGTCGGACTCCCCCGCCTCCGCGATCCATGGAAGATCCCGCTTACAACGCGCGCACCGAGGCCGACCATCCGCCGATGCCGGCACCCGGTTGCGCTTCCCACAACCAGGGCATTCGATGATCACCCGACCTCCCTCGCACATCACAGATTCGCCTGTCGAACACCAGTCAAGCCCAGGCGGCCATACCAGTCCTCACCACACTGACGCATCAACTAGGGACCGGATGCACAAGACGGCCGCGTTTCCGTGCAGTCTTCTGACGGGTTGGGTTAGTTCGGGGACCTCGACGGCGCCACCTCCGGCGGGAACCGGAAGAGGGGCCTGACCTCCGGTTCTTGGAGCGGCCGACGGGACTCGAACCCGCGACTCCAACCTTGGCAAGGTCGGGACAGAGCAATCCCTAGGCATCACGATCGCGCACGATCGAGCAGTACGAACGCCTCCAGCGAGTGCGCACCGGGTCGCAAGGGGCGTAGGAAGGGCGTTTGGGTGGCAAGGCAGTGATTGCTCGCCGGTGGGATGTCAATCGGTGACCGACTCGGACGCCGCCGGCTGAACGCAGCACTTCGGCCTTGTCGATCGCTTCTCGAGCGCGAGGTCAAACGCCGTGTTCACCGTGTTGTCGAGTCCGTCGAAGACACGCTTGATCTCAAACACCTTGTCGGTCCACGCGTCGGCATTGGCGAGGGCCTGCGCCATCTCCTCGGGCGTCGCCGGGACGTCCGAGGTTGAGTGGTCAATGAACACATATCCACCAGCGAGGAGTCCGAGACAGACGGAATCAGGATCGCTTTCGAGTGCCTTGTGAACGACCAGCGGTGGGCCGTCTTTGTTGCGAACTCTGATGGGAGTGACGTGAACCGGCTGACGCCAAGGGCCACCAGGAGCGGCTATCGCACCACGCCGTCGTGGTCGCCCGACGCGACACGCATCGCCTACGGCACCTTCGACGGCGACACCGCCTCTATCGACGTGACGGCGTCGGACGGAACCGGCCGACACCGCGTGGGTGCGGGTGTCGATCCGGCGTGGTCGCCTACGAGCGATGCCACCGCGTTCGCCACCGATGTGTTCAGCCCCGAGCTCTGGGTCATGAGGGCGGATGGTTCCCGAAGGCGCCGAGTCGCAACCAAGGGCGAAAGCCCGCGTGGTCCCCGACTGGACGGAGCATCGCGTTCTACAGCCTTGAAGAAACGGGGTCTTTGTCGTTCAATCGAGCGGTGGACGCGTGCACAAGCTTCCCCGCACGACAGACCTGGACCAGCAACCCGCTTGGATCCCCACAGCGCGACCAACCTGACGCAGCTCCGGGTTGTGCCCTGAGTTGCGCCAGTCCTGCCGCTCGGCGCTCCTCTCGACCCACCTGCCTGACCGATGTTCTCGGGCGGCTGGCTGTTCCTCGTGGAAGTTCTGTGTCGCGGCTGGGTGACGGCTAGGGCGAATGCCCGGGCTGTGTGTCGGGTGTTCGCGGCGGCGTTACGACGTCATGGTGTGCCCGATGAGATCCTCACCGACAACGGCAAGGCGTTCACCGGTCGGTTCTCCAAGCCCGCGGTCGAGGTTCTGTTCGATCGTCTCTGTCGAGAGAACGGCATCACTCGTCGACTCACCGCGGTGCGTTCACCCACGACGACCGGCAAGATCGAACGGTTCCACAAGAGCCTGCGGCGACGCGCCTTCGTCCGCCTCCACCTGACAACCGGGTTGTCACCACAAGGAGTCGGCGGACGCGAACGCAGAGGAGAGCGGAACGACGCCTTCGTGCATCGGCGCCGCGAACGAGGCAGTGTGTTGCGGGCGCGGATCGACCGAGTCGGACTCGACGAGAGCGATGAGGGAGGAACCGGGATGCCATTCGCAGGTGACGCTGTCATCATCGAAGTGGGGCTCAACGAGGGCGCGGGCCGTGGGGTGAACCCCAACGTCCCCATCACGCCGGGGGAGTGCGCCGCCGATGCCCTGCGCTGTCGTGACGCTGGCGCATCGACGATCCACTGGCACGCCCGAGACCCGGCAACGGAGCAACAGCGTCTGGGCGATACCGACCTGTACGCCGAGGCCCTGGCGGCGATGCAGGCCGGCGGGCTGCTCGGCTACCCGAGCTACCCGGTCGATCCCGAGGTCGCGGTCGGCGACCGGTTGGACCACGTGTGGGAGCTCCGCGCTCGGGGACTGCTCGAGCTTGCCCCCATCGACGTCGGCTCCGTGAGCACGATCCCGTGGAACCGACAGCTCAACGACTTCGTCGGTCTCGACTGGTTGCGCACGCAGTCGGGAGTCGTCGACAACCCGTTGACGTTCGTCATCGATTCCGTCGAGCGTGCGAACAGCCTCGGGATGCCGTGCACCTTCGGCGCGTTCGACGTCGGCTGCACGCGCGTGGTGGCAATGCTTGCCGCGTCCGGTCGCATCCAAGGTCCGGTGTTGCACAAGGTGTTCCTCTCGGAGGGCTGGGCGGTGGGCCCAGTTCCGTCGGAGGCGGCGCTGGACCTGCACCTCGAGCAACTTCCCGACGACCTCGACGTCGAGTGGTTCGCGGTGCCCTACTCGCACAGCGACCCAGCAGTGGTCGAGCGCCTGAGCCGTGCCGCGCTCGAACGCGGTGGGCACGTACGGATCGGGATCGGCGACAGCCCCGCGGCCAATCCGTTGGCGACGAACGCCGAGCTCGTCGAGCAGGTCGTGCAATGGGCTCAGGACGCCGGCCGACCGGTGGCGAGCACGGTCGATGTGCGCGATCGGCTCGGTCTGGTCGTGCCCTGAACGACGCCGCTCAGCTCCGACGCCAGACTGTGGTGGCGTCCACGGTTGGTGGGGCGGGAGCCGGCCGTCGATGTCGGTGAAGCCGTAGCGGTCGGCGAGTCGCGGGTGGTGAACGCGCGCCCGGTGCACTCCTGGACGTCCGGATCGGTCGCCAACGCGACGATCGCGCGCCCGGAGAACCGGGTCGATTCGGTGATCTCGGGATCGATGCCGGGCATGCCCATCACTGTCTCGGTCCGGACGAGGTACGGCCAGATCGACACGATCGTGACGCCACGCGTGGCCAGTGGCCGAGCCGCCTCCTTGGTGATCCGGTCGAGCGCAGCCTTTCCGACGCCGTAGGCGAGGTGGTGGAAGTACCGGATCGCGCTGGCCGAGCTCACGTTGACGATGAGGCCGCGCCCGGCGTCGATCATCATCCGGGCCGCGTGATGGGTACCCGTGTACGCGGAACGTGTTCCGACGTCGATCAGCGCGTCCCAATCGCTGATCGGCGTCTCCCAGAACGGGACGCGGGGATCCATGTGCGGCGGGACCCGGAACGCGTTGTTGACCATCACGTCCAGGCGGCCGTGCTCGGCACTGACCCGAGCGAAGAGCGCGTCGACCTCGTCGTCGTTGGCGTGGTCGCACCGCACCGCGATGGCATGACCGCCGAGGCGCGCGATCTCCTCGATCGTCCGCATCGAGACTGCCGGATCGCTCGGAATCGCCGTCGTGGAGCGTCCGTCCGGTCACGTACACCGTCGCGCCGGCCAACGCCAGCTCGATCGCGCAACCCTTGCCGATGCCGCGGCTCGCGCCGGTCACGATCCCGACCGCACCTCGCAGGCTCGGCTCGCTCTCGTCCGAGGCGGTGGTCATCGGTCCGACGCTACTGTGCACCAGCTCGGAACACGCACGTCCCGCCGATCCAGGTCTCGAGGACCGCGCGCCGGACGTCGGCGCGATCGAGGACCACGAAGTCCGCGCGCTTGCCGGGCGTGAGGCTGCCGCGTTCACGTTCCTGGCCGCCGGCGAACGCCGCGCCGCAGCGTGTACGCGCGCGAGCCAATCGTCGAAGGAGACCGACTGCTCGGGCTCGAAGTCCACGCCGGCATCCGTGCGCCGGGTCAGGCCATGGGTCGCGCCCCACAGCGGTGGCGGCGGCGCGCAGGGGTCGTCGCTCGAGCCCGCGAGCGTGACGCCCGCTTCGGCGAGGCCGGCGAACGCAAGCCAGTGGTGGTCGTCGAAGCGCAGACCGCCGGCGCTCGTCCCGACGTGCTCGACGAAACCGGGCTGGACCACGGCAACGGCGCCGAGCTCGGCCAGCCGGTGCCACTGGTCCGCGCCCGTCACGCCGGCGTGCTCGATGCGGAACCGGTGATCGTCGTCGGGGTGTCGCCGCTCGATGTCGGAGCACGTGTCGATCATCGCCTGCACACCCTGGTTGCCCATCGCGTGGATCGCGATGCGGAAGCCGCGGGCGACGGCGCGCTGTGCGTGTTCGGCGAGATCGCCGAAGAGCATGCCCATCTTCAGCGGGTGGCCGCCGATCGAGGTGTCGAGCGCGATGGCGACACCACCGTCGGCGAACAACTTCGCCGGTCCGGTGCGGAATCGCTCGTCGCCTTCGCCCGTGGGCGGTCCATCGAGCCGGGAGCCGGGATCGTTCATCAGGAGCGCCGCCGGGTGGGGGAGCCCGAGCACACCGATGGGAAGCGTTCCGGCACGCGCCATCGCCCGATACGTGGCCTCCGCCTCCGGCGAGCAGGCGGCGTCGTGCACGCAGGTGATGCCGTCGGCGATCAACGTCCGAGCGCGTGCGGCAATGTGGAGGGGCCAGCGATCGGGATCGGCGTAGTCGCGCATCGAACGCGCGTGGGCGTCGCTCCACGCGCGTTCGATCAACCGCCCGGTGGGTGCCCCGGCCCGGTCGCGTGCGATCTCGCCGCCGGGCGGGTCCACCGTGTCGCGCCCGATCCCGAGCGCGGCGAGTGCAGCGGAGCTGACCACGCACTGGTGCAACGTGTAGTCGGCCACCATGACTGGTCGGTCGACGGCGGCGGCATCGAGATCGTGACGGGTGAACGGGAACGCCTGCGCGTCGATGCCCTGGCACCGGATCCACGCCGTCTCCGGTTCCGCGGCGTCCTGGGACCGGATCGCGTCGATCAGGACGTCGCGGTCGCGCACACCGGCGACGTCGTGCCAACGTGGGTGCAGCGCGGCGACGGAGAGGTGGTTGTGGGCGTCGATGAAGCCGGGGATGAGGACCGATCCGCCGAGGTCGATCATCTCGGCATCGGGGTGTGCCACCACCAGCTCGCGGCCACCGACGGCCGCGATGCGGTCCCCGTCGACGAGGACCACGGTGGCGCCGGTCAGACCGGGGTCCATGGTGAGGACGCGGCCCCCGGTGAACGCGGTGAGCATCAGGTGGGGTTGGCCTCGGTCCAGCGCTTGAGCAAGCCGCGGGCGATGACGATCCGCTGGATCTCGTTCGTTCCTTCGCCGATGATCATCAACGGCGCGTCGCGGAAGTAGCGCTCGACGGGGAGTTCGGACGTGTAGCCGTAGCCGCCGTGGATCCGCATGGCTTCGGTGGCGAGCTCGAGCGCGGTCTCGGAGCAGAAGAGCTTGGCCATGCCTGCTTCGATGTCGGCCCGCTCGCCCGCCTCGAACTTGTCCGCGGCCGACCGCACCATGAGCTTGGACGCCTCGAGCTTGGTGGCCATGTCGGCCAGCTTGAACTGGATGGCCTGATGCTGGTGGATGGGCACCCCGAAGGTCTCGCGTTGGTGGACGTATCGCATCGAAGCGTCGTAGGCGGCTCGGGCCACGCCCACCGCCCGGGCCGCGATGTTGATGCGACCGAGCTCCAGGGATCCGAGGATGAACTGGAGGCCGCGACTGAGGCACTCCTCGCCGCCGAGCACGTTGGCCACCGGGATCCGGTGATCCGTGTAGGTCATCTCGACGGTTTCGAGACCCTTGTAACCGAGCTTGGGGATGCGCCTGCTGGTTGCGATACCCCCGTACGCGGGCCCCGGCTCCTTCTCGACGATGAAGCAGGTGATGCCCTCGGGAGTCCTGGCGGCGAGCGCGACGAGCCCGGCCCGCTCGCCGTTGGTGACCCACATCTTCGTGCCGTTGAGGACGTACTCGTCGCCGTCGCGGTCGGCCTTGCACCGGATCGCCTGGGTGTCACTCCCGGCGTCGGCTTCGGAGAGGCTGAAGGCCGCCCGGGGCTCGCCCAGGGCCATGCCCGGCAACCATCGGGCCTGCTGTTCGGCCGTGCCGAACCGCTCGATGAGGTTGGCGGCGATCGTGTGCGTGTTGAGCACGCCGGCGAGCGACATCCACCCGTACGCCAGCTCCTCCATGAGCCGCGCGTAGGTGACCGTGTCGAGACCGAGACCGCCGTGCTCCGGCGCGATCCTGGCGCCGAAGAGCCCGAACGCCTTCATCTGCTCGACGAAGGGCTCGGGGTACTCGTCCGCGTGCTCGTACTCGTCGGCCCCCGGGATCACCACGTCGGCGACCCATTTCCGGATGGTCGCGACCAGCTCGTCGGCGAGGGCGACATCGGTGGGAGGCACGTTCGCGGACACTAGTCATCTCCGGGCCACCGAGCCGAGAGCCGACCCGACGCGATCAGTGCGGGAGCCCGAGGATCCGGGTGGCGATGATGCCCTTCTGGATCTGTTCGGTGCCGCCGTAGATGGATGCGGCGCGGGAGTAGATGTAGTGCTTGACGGTCAGGGGGTCGTCGCCGACCACCGCTCGAGCGGCGCCGACGTCGAAGAGGCTGGTGCCGAGTGACTGCTCTGCCCGCACCATGAGGAGCTTGTCGACCGACGACGACGGGCCCGGATCCTCGCCCCTCGCCCGTCGTGACAACCCCTCCATCAACCGGATCTGGCAGGCCCGGGCGTCGACGAAGGCGCGCCCGTACGCGTGCTCGCGGACGGCATCACCGTTCGAGAGCTCGCGGAGCTCACGCAACTTCGATCGCCATGCGGCGACGACGCCCAACTCGGACGGTCCGCGCTCGTAGGCGAGCACGGCGGAAGCCAGACCCCATCCGTCGCCCTCGTTGCCGAGCCGGTTGCCGACGGGCACCGGGGTCGCGTCGAAGAACACCTCGCAGAATCTCTGGCCGCCCCACGACTGGGTGATGGGACGCACCGTGATGCCCGGCGCGTCCATCTCGGCGATGAGGCACGAGATTCCCTTGTGCTTGGGGACGTCTCGATCGGTACGGGTGAGGACCATGCAGTAGTCGGCGAACTGGGCACCGCTGGTCCACAGCTTCTGGCCGGTGACGAGATACGTGTCGCCGTCGAGCTCGCCGTACGTCGAGAGTCCCGCGAGATCGGAACCCGCGCCCGGCTCGCTGAAGCCCTGGCACCATTGGGTCTCACCCCTCAAGAGGGGCGCGAGGTACCGCCGGCGTTGCGCTTCGGTTCCGAACAGCAGGATCGCCCGCCCGAGCCAGTTGAGCGGCCCGACGGCGTTGAGGACGCCGGCGTCTCCGAGCTCCTCGTTGATGATCGCCTCGAAGAGGGGGCTCAACGCCCGCCCGCCGTAGGCCTCCGGCCAGCTGAGCCCGAGCCAGCCGCCGGTGTACATCGTGCGATGCCACGACATGCGGAACGCCTGCTCCGTCGCGGAGTCACGGAAGTCCGGCGTCGGGCCCGGATGGTTGTCGGCCAGCCACGCGCGGAACTCGGCTCGGAACCGGGCGTGTTCGGGTGTGTCGGCGAAGTCCATGGTCGTCCTCAGCCGTCGCCCGCGGCGGGGCGCGTGGCGATCGCTCGATAGTGGACGGCTTCGTCGCCGAGGAGGGCCCGATCGGCCATCGCCCGGCGGTGATAGAGGTGGGCGCGACATTCCCACGTCATGCCCATGCCGCCGTGCACCTGGATCACGCGTTCGCACACCAGCTTGCCCTTCTCGGAGCAATAGGCCTTCGCGACGTGGGCCGCGGTCACGGCGTCGGCGAGATCGAGGTGATCGAGCGCCCAGGCCGCGTGGTTCACGAGGCTCCGAGCGCCTTCGACGTCGACGTGCGCGTCGGCCAGGAGGTGCTGCACCGCCTGGAACCGGCCGATCGGCACGCCGAACTGGACGCGCGTCCTGGCGTGTTCGACGGCCAGGTCGAGCGCACCGGCCATCACGCCCACGAGGTCGGCGGCGACGGCGACCAACGCGACCGCCCGCCATCGTGCTCGCGCATCGGCGGACAGCGCGCCGACCCGGTCACCGCGCCGGCCGGCGGCCACGCCGGCGATCCGGCGGGTCAGGTCGAGCGCGTCGCGGTCGCCTTTGAGCTCGACGCACACCACGTCGCCGTCGGGTCCGATCGCCAGTGCGACGTCGCAGCCCGCCGCGTCGAACGCGATCGACTCCGCGTCGGTCGTGGCGACGTCGGCCAAGCTGGGGTCGAACGCCACGGCCCAGCGCCGCGTCCCGCCGACGAGCTCCGCGATCACGGCGGGATCGGCGCCCGCGGCGGCCAGCAGCTGACCCGGCAGCACCGCGGCGCCGAGGTACGGAACCGGGGCGACCGCCCGGCCGAGCACGGCGAGGACGATCGTGGCATCGACCACCGTGCCCATTCCCCCCGACGCCTCGGGGAGACCGAGGCCGAGAAGCTCGGTGGTGGCCAGCTGGCTCCAGAATGCGTCGTCGTCGAACGACTCGAGCCCGCTCACCGTGGTCGGGATCGCCGCCTGGACCTGGGCCGCGATCGACTCGGCCAGCAGCTGTTCGGTCTCATCGAGCAGGGCGTCCACTCAGCTCCCTCCGACCCGGTCGGTCGACCACGGATCGAAACTGTCGGCCGCGCCGTCCGGTATCCGCGCGGTCGCGCCGAAGCGGGGTGGGGCATCGAGCGTTTGGGTCGGCTCACCGACGAACCTCCAGGGCACCCCGACGATCCGCCGTCGACCCCATTCCGGGTGATCCACCTCGACGTAGATCCCGAACGACGCGAGTTGCTCGTCGTCGAGGAGGCTCTCGGCGTCGGCAACGATCGTGGCCGGCACGCCGAGCCGCTGCGCTTCGTCGACGAGCGCCGCCGCCGACCCGCGGCGCACGGGGTCGGCGAGCAGGCGCGCCACCGCCCCCCGTTGCGTCGCCGTCGACGGGCTCAGCGCCACCCACGAGCCTTCGGCCTCGAACAACCGGTCGTCAACGGGTCGCGTGTTCGAGGACGGCACACCGAGCGACTCCGCGGCGAGGTACTCGTTGAATCGGCTGGTGACCAACTCGGCCATCGAGAAGTCGATCGAGGCGGCCGGGCGGTCGCCGAGTGCCCACACCGCGACGAGGGTCGCGATCGCATAACCG
Organism: uncultured Actinomycetes bacterium; assembly: GCA_963725775.1. GTDB lineage: Bacteria > Actinomycetota > Acidimicrobiia > IMCC26256 > DASPTH01 > DASUAS01. Next base: position 877,742 of record CAVRZT010000001.1, on the reverse strand, counting down.
GCGATCACGTCGGCCCACGGCATCTCGAGGCGCGCCGGCTCCCCCGAGTCGGACCGCGTGAGGTGTCCGAGACCACACGCGGTGTGGAGGTTGTACGCGTACGCGCGCGATACGTCGACCACGGACCCTGGTGGCCGTAAGCGCTGGCGCTCAGGGCGAGCAGATGGGGATGGGCGGCCCGTGCTCCGTCGGCGTCGAGACCCAGCTTGGTGGCTCGACTCGGGCCGAGGTTTTCGAGCAGCACCTGGCTCCGGTCGAGGAGGTCGTGCAGCGCGCCGGGGCTACGTTCGAAACTGCACGCGACGCTGCGCTTCGAGTGGTTGACCAACGAGAAGTAGACGGCCCGCTCGTTGCCGGGCTGGTCGTCGACGAAGGGGCGCTTGCGTCGGAAGATGTCGACCCGATCGGCGTCCTCGATCTTCACCACGTCGGCACCGATCGCCCCGAGCAGCGCCCCGGCGAGCGGTACCGCGAGCACGTGGCCGGCCTCGGCGACCCGCAGGCCTTCCAGGGTGCCGGGCGATGCGACCACGCCGGCCTCGGCCTCGGTGCCGACGCGGAAGGGCCGGGCGACGTACTGGAGCTCGCGGCCGCCGATCGAGCGGGACACCAGCACCGAGCGCGCAGCAAACTGCGCCGACTCGAGGAGGTCGCGTGGTCCGTACATGGCGGTGGTCGGGACCCCCGCAGCCTGGAGCGTCGCCTCACACTCGGCCTTCGCTCGCGTGCGGGTGACGTCGGCGATGAGCGCGTCGATCTCGTCGGCATGCTCGATCCGATCCGCCGGCCCCGGGAATCGATCGCGCCAGTCGGGTCGGTCGAACGCCTCGGTGAGTCCGCGCCACTGGTGGTCCTCGAGTGCGGAGATGCGCAGCAGGCCGTCTCGACAGGGATAGAAGGCGGCGGGGGCGGCGTAACGAACCGCGCCGCCCGTGGGACTGCTCGCGAGGAGAAGACCGACGACCTTCAGCACGGGCCCCGTCGCCACGGTCGCGGCTTGGGCGGAAACGTCGACGTGGACGGATCCCCCGTCGTGGCGGTGGCGACTCAGGCCGTGACACGCGGCGAGCGCCGCGGCATGCCCGGCGGACAGCAGAGCCTGCGAGCCGGCGAGCTCGAGCGGGCGACCGGTGTCGGCATCGGAGACCACCGAGAGCAGCCCACCGGCCGCGGCGACGACGAGCTCGCTCGCCGTCTCGTCGCGCCGCGGCCCCACGAGGCCGAAGGCGCTGATCGTCACCCACGTGCCGGGGTTCCGCGCCTCGACCATGGCCAGGTAGTCATCGGTGCCCGTCGGGGTGTGGGCCGCGGGTCCCGTGACCCGGTCGCAGATTACGACGTCGAACGACCCGAACGTCGTGTTCCTCGTATCCGCGACGACCGTCTTGCCGACGTCGAGCAGTATCGACAACAGCGAACGCTCCGTGCCTTCGTCGTCGATGGCCAATGGTGCGCTCTCGTGGCGTGTCGACGCTTCGCGCACCGTCGTCACGTCGGCCCCGTACGACGCGAGCACGGACGCCGCCGCCGCGCCGGCTACGCCGTCGCCGAGCTCGAGGACCCGCAGTCCGCGGATCGGTTCGAACAGGCCGTCGGGAGCGCTCACGCGTCGATTCTCGTCACCCACACAGGGGCTCGCTTCTCGGCGAAGGCTCGGGGGCCTTCGAGAGCATCGGGGTGTTCGCGATGCGCGACGATCGAATCCCATCCCGCTTGCATCGCCTCGGAGAGCGGCAACTCGAGCGACGCCCTGATCGCGCGCTTGGTCCGCTCGATCGCGGCCGGGGATCCAGTCGCGGCGGCGCGGGCCAGCTCGATGGCCCGCGCGCGAAGAACGTCGGGTGGGGTGACCTCGTCGACGAGACCGATGCGGAGGGCGGTTGAGGCGTCGATCCGGCCCGCCCGACCGAGCACCGCCAACCTCAGCGCGCTCCCGAGCCCGATTCGGGACATCAGCGAAATCGGTTCGAGGGCGGTGACCTGGCCATTGGTGACGTGGGTATCGACGAAGGAGGCGTCGGCCGACGCCAGCACGACGTCAGCATCGGCGACGAAATGCAGCCCGCCGCCCGCGCAGACGCCGTTGACCGCCACGATCGTCGGCAGCCAGACGTCATTGTTGAGCGGCGTCATCCGCAGCAGTTCGTCGACGCGATCCGATGACGGGACCCGAAAGCCTCGCTCGCCGACCCGCTTCAGATCCATGCCGACGCAGAAGCCGCGGCCGGTTCCGGTGATCACGATCGCCCGAACCGCGGGATCCGCACCGATCCGGGACCAAACGGCGGGCAGCTCGGCGTGCATCTCGTCGTCGAGCGCGTTCAGCGCGTCGGGACGGTTGAGAGTCACCACGGCGACTCCGTCGGACTGCTCGAGCTCGACCTTGGCCATGCGAGGCATCCTCCGTCGGGTCTGCGCCGCGCGGAGCCGACCGTAGCTCGTGCCGCGCGCGGACCGTCGAGCTTGCCGCCTCGATCGACGCGCGGCAATGCGTGGCGAGCGCGGCCTCACGAACGCAGGACGTCGCGCCACGGGACTCCGACGTCGACGGCCGGATCGCGCGGCAATCCGAGCACCTTCTCGCCGATGATGTTGCGCTGGATCTCGGAGCTTCCACCGGAGATGGTGGCCGAGCGCGTGCGCAGGAACCCGTAGGCGGACGTGGCGGCCCAACGGTCGTCGGGATCGGCCGCGACGCCGTTGACGCCTTCCAGGTCGAGCGAGAGTGTTTGGAGCGCCTGCGCGGTCTCGCTGCTGAAGAGCTTGAGGATGATCGACGGGCGAGTGGCGTCGCGGCCCGCCCTCCGCTGGGCGTCGGCCCGCAGCCGGGTCCAGTGGCCCACACGATCGCGGATGTATGCCTGCGCAAGTCGCGCTCGCAGTGTCGGATCGAGCACCGGACGGTAGTGGGTACACAGCGCGTCGACGGAGCGCCCGATACCCATGCTCGGCTTCGACGACCCCGAGCTGCCACCGGCCCCACGCTCGAAGGTGAGCAGCTGGCTGGCGATGCTCCACCCTTCGCCGATCCCTCCCAGGCGTTGTCGGTCGGGACACTCGACGTCGTCGAGGAAGACCTCGTTGAAGAACGACTCTCCGGTCATTTGCCGCAGGGGCCTGATGTCGATGCCGGGCTGCGACATGTCGAGCAGGAACACGCTGATGCCATGGTGCTTCGGCACGTCGGGATCGGTGCGCGCGAGGAGGATCCCCCATTGCGATCGCTCGGCGTGGCTCGACCACACCTTCTGGCCGTTGATGACCCAGGTGTCGCCGTCGCGTACTGCCCGCGTCGCGAGCCCCGCGAGATCCGAGCCGGCGCCGGGCTCGGAGAACAGCTGCACCCAGGTCTCCCGCTGGTGCGCGATCTCGGGGAGGAACCGCCGGCGCTGGTCCTCGGTTCCCCACTGGAGGAGGGCCTGGGCCACGTTGATGCCCAGGGGATTGTCGGTGCGGGGCACCTTGTACTCGCCGAGCGCCCGATTGACGACCGAAGCCCGCACTGCGTCCAGGCCCAGGCCGCCGTACTCGATCGGCCAGTTCGAGAAGTACCAGCCGGCCTCGCCCAGCCGCTCCCACCAGTCGCGGGTGTCGAGCCGTTCGCGCGCGATCCGCAGCGCCGGCTTGTCGTCGACGTCGACGGCCGCGATCCATTCGGGCGGAAGGGTCGCTCGCAACCAGTCGACGACCTGGGCGCGCAGTTCATCGTCGCTCTCGGGAAGCACCCGTTCGCTCATGTTCGTTTCCCCTGGACACGGCGAAGCAACAGGCGTCGGCGAGCGTAGCCCGGCGAAAGCTTCGTCCGTCGGCCGACGCTCACGGTGCGTACTGTTCGGTGATGAACGGCCGCCAGGTCCGGTTCCCCGACTACACGCCCACGGCCGGCGTGTTCCTCGACCACGTGGTCGAGGCGTGGGGCGATCGTGAGCTGGTCGTCCTCGACGAGCGGCGCTGCACGTACCGCGACCTCGAAGCTGCGTCGCGGCAGCTCGCGAAGGGCTTGCTCGCGAACGGTGTTCGTCGCGGGACCCACGTCGGGTTGCTCGCCCCCAACGGACCGGAGTGGGTCGCGGGATACTTCGCGGTGACACGGATCGGTGCAGTCGCCATCCCGCTCAACACCTACTCCAAGCCCCGCGAGCTCTCGTGGGTGATGGAGCACGCCGGTATCGAGGTCCTGCTCACCGTCGATCATCACCTCGGCCACGACTACCTCGATCGCCTCGAGGTGATCGCGACCGGCCTCGCCGGTCAGGTCGCCGGGAAGATCCACGTCGAGAGTCACCCGAAGCTGCGGTCGGTCTGGATCTGGGCCGCGACCGGCCGTCCCTGGGGCGGATCGGTCGACGACATCCTCGCGTCGGCGGGTGCCGTGACCGACGAGGCGCTGGCCGACGCGGAAGCTGCGGTCGGCCCGGACGACCCCATGGTGGTCGTGTACTCGTCGGGGAGCGCGTCGGACCCAAAGGGTGTGGTGCATTCCCACGGCGCGGTCATCCGCCACCCCTACAACGTCCTGCCGTTCCGCGACATCGGTGCCGGCGACGTCATCTACACGCCCATGCCGCTCTTCTGGGTGGGCGGGCTGGTCTGGGCCCTGCTCACCTGCATGCATGCCGGTGCGACTGTCGTGTTCGAGCAGCAGTTCGAACCCGGCGCCACGCTCGACCTGCTCGAACGCGAGCGAGTCACCCACGTCATCGGCTGGCCCCACATCTCGAAGGCGCTCACCGAGCACCCGACGTATCGCGAGCGCGATCTCGGCTCCATTCGCGGCGGAAGCCTCGACGACCTCCTCCCCGAGGAACGCAGGGTCGGCGACCCGAGCCTGCGGGCGAACACGTTGGGCATGACCGAGTCGCTCGGTCCCCACAGTCTCGAGGTCATCGGCAGCGCGCTCCCTCCCGGGAAGCAGGGCTCCTTCGGTCGGAGCGTGCCGGGCGTCGAACACCGGATCGTCGACCCCGTCACCCGACGGTCGTTGCCGACGGGTGAGGTCGGCGAGATCTGGATCCGGGGTTACTCGCTCATGATCGGGATCCTCGGGCGCGACGACGCCGACGTCTTCGAGGAGGGCGGCTGGTACGCCACGGGCGACTGCGGCTACCTCGACGACGACGGCCACCTCTACTTCAAGGGGCGGCTCGGCAACGTGATCAAGTCGTCGGGCACGAACGTCACCCCCCGCGAGGTCGAGCTCGTGATCGAAGCACAGCCCGACGTCATGCATGCCTTCGTCGCCGCGGTCCCTCACCGCGAGCGAGGTGAGGACGTCGCCGCCGCGGTGGTCGCTCGCCCGGGAGTCGACATCGTTCCGGAGGATCTCCGCACGCGCGTGAAGCAAGAGCTGTCGTCGTACAAGGTGCCCCGGCACATCGCGGTCTTCGCCACCTCCGACGACCTCCCCTGGCTCGACAGCGGAAAGATCGATCTCAGGGGCGTGCAGCGGCTCCTCACCGACCGCTTCGGCACCTGAGGTGCGCCTTCGCGCTACCGGCGGCCGTCACACGTTCCTGCCTAGGGTGACCCCATGGTGACGATGCATCAGCCGACGGCGGCGTGGGACGCTCGATGAAGTTCGGGCTGTTCTTCGAACACGAGGTGCCGCGGCCTTGGCAGGAGGGCGACGAGAAGCGCAAGTTCGACGAAGCGATGGAGCAGATCGAACTGGCGGATCGGCTGGGTTTCGACTGCGCGTGGGTCGTCGAGCATCACTTCCTCGAGGAGTACTCGCACTCGAGCGCCCCCGATCTGTTTCTTGCCGCCGTCTCCCAGCGCACCGAGCGGATCCGCCTCGGTCATGGCATCGTGCACACGATCCCCGCGATCAACCATCCGGCGAGGGTCGCCGAACGTGTGTCCACCCTCGACGTGTTGTCAGGCGGCCGCGTCGAGTTCGGCACGGGCGAAGGCTCGGCCGCCGTGGAGCTCGACGCATTCGGGGTCGACCCTCAGGCCAAGCGGGCAATGTGGGAGGAGGGAACCCGGGTCGCGCTCCGGTGCATGACCGAGGCACCCTTCACTGGCTTCGTGGGTGATCACGTCCGCATGCCGCCCCGGAACGTCGTGCCCAAGCCGCTGCAGAAGCCCCACCCGCCGACGTGGGTCGCGTGCAGCCGGCGCGAGACGATCCACACCGCCGCCCAACACGGCCTCGGCGCGCTCTCGTTCTCGTTCTTCGATCCCGAAGAGGCGCAGGCGTGGGTGGGCGACTACTACGCGACGCTCGAGGCCGACGGTGTTCCACTCGGCGACGCCGTCAACGCCAACATCGCCTGCGTCACCTCCTTCTTCTGCCACGAAGACCCCCGGGAAGCGGTGCGACGGGGCGCCGAAGGGTCAAACTTCCTCGGCTACTCCCTCGGGCACTATTACGTCTTCGGTTACCACGTCCCGGGTACCACCGACCTGTGGGCCGAGTACATCGAACGACGCAGTGAGCACGGCTTCGACCCCGAAGCCGTCGCCGTGGCCGCCGCCAACTCCGACGTGCTCGGAGCCAAAGCCGTCGAAGCCGGCTCCACTGGGCTTCGGGGCGCGGTCGGCAACCCGGCCCAGATCCGCGACTACATGCGCCGCTACGAGGCGTGCGGCGTCGACCAGATCATCCTGTCGTGCTCGGCCGGCAACAACCGCCACGAGCACATCATGGAGAACATCGAGCTGTTCGCTCGCGAGGTGATGCCCGAGTTCGCCGAACGCGACGAGCGGTCCCAGATGGACAAAACACGGCGGCTCGAGCCGGTCATCGAAAGAGTCTTGGCCCGCAAGCCGGCTGCGGACCACCCACCGATTGATCCCGACTACGTGATCCCCGCTTACCCCCGCATCGATGCCGACCAGCAGGACAGCGGGAAGTTCGCCCGTTGGCTCGACGAGTACGCCGACCGCGTCGCCGGAGGGGAAGACGTGGGCAAACGGCTGCGCTGAACTTCCATCGCCCGTGCGCCGTCGGGCGGATCCACTCCGCGTTACAGGTCTTGCATCAGATGTATCGGCAGGTCATGCTACCCCCGCAGCGGCGCGAGCGCTGCGGCGATGGTCACCTGCTCCGAGTGTGGACTCGGCGGGGCGAGAACGACGTGGGGGGAACCATGAACGCGAAGGCTCGGGTTGGAGTGCGAACGCGTGCCGTCGGTCGCTCTCCGTGGCGTATGCAGGTCGTGGTACTGGTCGTGCTCGTCGCCGCTGTCGCGGTCCCCGTCAACGCGGCCGCGGCGTCCGCGCCGTCGGCGAGCGCATCGGGACCGGTCGTGAAGGTCGGGATGATCACTGCGCTGACCGGCCCGATCGCGTCGAACGGCCAGGTGAAGGACGCCCTGCTCGCTTCCTTCGCCGCGTTCAACAAGCGCGGCGGCCTGGGAACGAACCACGCCCGGCTCCAGGCCGACGTGTGTGACACCCGCGGCGACGCGAACGGTGAGGTGGCGTGCGCGCGTCAGATGGTCGACGACGGTGTCGTCGCCACGCTCAACGACCTCACGTACAACAACCCGTCCGGCGTGGTCGACGTCCTCGAGGCCGCCGGGATCCCGCGGATCGGTGTCGGAGGGACCGACATCTCCGAGTTCACGTCGAGCGTCTCGTATCCGGTCTCGGCCGGGATCATCGCGGCAGTACCTCGGCACCGCGGTCGGGTTCAAGCAGGACAAGCACACCAAGATCTGCCTCGTGCGGACCGATGCGCCCACCGGCGCGACGTTCCGGGGCTTCCTCACTCCGTCGTTCACGGCGATCGGGATCGACATCACCTGCGACGTTGCCGTCGCGACCGGTGCCACCGACTACGCGCCGTACATCGCGGAGGTCCAGCGCGAGACTCCCGACGCAGTGCTGATCTCCCACAGCGACAGCGTCACCACGCAATTGATCGGCGCGATGGAGCAGCTCAACGCGAAGATCCCGTTGGGTGGAACCCCGGGATCGTTCACGCTGGACACCCTGCGAAAGTACAGAGACATCACGAAGGGCACCGTTCTCGCGGATTCGTTCCCGTACCCCTCGCAGGTGAACGTCAAGAACTTCCCCGGGCTCAAGCAGTACTTCGCCGACATGAAGGCGTCGGGCAACAAGAACCTCAGCGCGGCGAAGCTGAAGGCCACGGACTTCGCACCCTGGATCTCCACGCTCGCCTTCGTGAACGTCACGAAGGGTCTCGACTCGTTCACGCCCGCGACCGTCGTCGGGGCGCTGAAGACCGCGAAGGACGTCGACCTCCTGGGCTTGACCCCGCCGTGGACACCGTCGACGCCCGGCTTCAGCGTGTTCAAGTCGAGCTCGAACCACTTCGTGTACGTCTCCCGGTTCAACGGCAAGGACGTCGTCACCGACAAGCAACCGGTCGACGTCACCCAGTACATCAAGTGACGGCCGGTTGACCGCCAGTCTGAGGGAGCCGTGGCCCAGGCGGTTCAGTTCGCGATCCTCGGACTCGGCGCCGGTGCGGCGTACACGCTGCTCGCGCAGGGCATCGTCCTCATCTATCGCGGCTCCGGCATCGTCAACTTCGCGCACGGCGCCATCGCGATGTTCGGCGGCGTTCTTCTGCTTCCTGACGCTCGTCGAGCAGCACGGCTGGCCGGTCGGGGCGGCGATCCCGGTCGCGGTGCTGCTCGCGGCGCTCCTCGGTGTCGTCATCCAGAACGGCATCCTCCGCTTCATGCGGCACGGCCGCGCCGCTCGTGCGCCTCGTCGCGACGCTCGGAGTGCTGATCGTGCTCCAGGGTCTCGCGGGCGAGAAGCTCTGGGACAACGACTTCCACCAGATCGACCAGTTCCTCCCCACCCACAACTACACGTTGCACGAATGGTTCGGGTTCAACGGCGCGATGGGACGCGTCGTCGTCCAGGAGGACCGCCTGATCCTGCTCGGCATCGCGATCGTGCTGACGTTCGCGCTGTGGGCCTTCACGCGGTTCACGACGGATCGGGCTCGCGATCTCCGCGAGCGCGGAGAACGAGCGGGCGGTGTCCGCGCTGGGATGGTCGCCGAACCTCCTCGCGACCGTCACGTGGGCGATCGGCGGCGCAACGGCGGGTTTCGCCGGCATCCTGCTCGCACCCAACGCCGGGCTGAGCCTGACGGTGTTCACGATCGTCGTCACGGTCTCGGCCCTCGCCGTCGCGCTGATCGGTGGGTTCAGCTCGTTCCCACTGACCCTGCTCGGTGGCATCGCACTCGGGATCGCCGAGACCGAGGTCCTGACGTACTCGAGCGACATCTCGACGTTCCTGCACGACACCGCTCGGGATCGAGAACGGCGCGACCGGCCTCCAACGGGCGCTGCCGTTCCTCGTGATCGTCGTCGTCCTCGTGGTCCGCGGCAAGGCGCTCCCGCTGCGCAGCCATGTCCTCGAGCGACTCCCGGACCTCGGGAGCGGCGTCGTGACGCGCTGGTTCCTCGTCGTCACCGTCGGTGCGCTCCTGCTCCTCAACAGCTTCGCGTTCGACGCGAAATGGTCGACCGCCGTGTACACCACGCTGATCGTCGGTGTGTTCATCCTCTCGATCGTCGTGCTGACCGGCTATCGCCGGTCAGCTCTCGCTCGCGCAGTACGCGATCGGTGGACTCGGCGCCCTCGTCGCGTCGCGACTCGTGGGACAGGAGCACTGGCCGGCCGAGCTCGCATTCGTCGCCGGTGTCGTCGTTCGCGATCCTCGTCGGAACCGTCTTCGCCATCCCTGCACTCCGCACCCGTGGCGTGAACCTCGCGGTCGTCACCCTCGGGCTCGGGTTCGCCGTCCAGCAGGTGGTGTTCAGCAACCAGTACTTCACCGGTGACTTCGGATCGGTGACGACGATCGGCCGGATCAAGGTGTTCGGGTGGGACGTCGAGCGCGGCCGACCACCCGAATCGCTATCTCGTCGTGTGCCTCGGCGTGTTCGTGGTCGCCGCCCTCATGGTGGCCAACCTCCGTCGCTCCGGTTCGGGACGACGGCTCATCGCGGTACGGAACAACGAGCGCGCCGCGGCGTCGCTCGGGATCAGTGTCTTCGGCGCCAAGCTCTATGCCTTCAGCGTCGGGGCTGCGATCGCGTCGTTCGCCGGGATCCTGCTCGCGTTCAAGGACTCCACCGTCGTCTACGGCCGCTTCGACCCGTTCCAGTCGATCAACACGGTCGGCAACGCGGTCGCCGGTGGTGTGGGGTGGGTGCTCGGCGCCGTCTTCGGCGGGAACCTCGCTCCCGGCGGGGTGGGCTCGATCCCGCTCGACTGGATCAACCTCGGCTCGTGGCTCATCACGATCGGCGGCGTCACGCTCATCCTCATCGTGATCCTGAACCCGAACGGGATCGCGAGCGTGGTGCTCAACGACGAGCGAGGCATCGGCAAGCTGCGCCTGCGGCTTCGCCGCACACCTCCCCGCGAGCACCTCGTCGACGTCGCACCCAGCGCGGTGACGCCCGCGACCCTCGAGATCGAGGACCTGACGGTCCGATTCGGCGCCGTCGTCGCGGTCGACGGTGTGAGCTTCCGCGTGACGCCGCGGGAGGTGGTCGGGCTGATCGGGCCGAACGGCGCCGGGAAGACGACGATCGTCGACGCCTTGACCGGCTTCACGAAGCCGAGTGGCGGTCGAGTGCTCCTCAACGGCACGCCGATGGTGGGACGATCCTGGAGTCCGGCCCGGCGTGCGCGCGCGGGCGTCCGGCGTTCGTTCCAGTCGCTCGAGCTCTTCGAGGAGATCTCGGTCGCGGAGAACCTGCACGCCGGCGCCGGAGTGCGCACGCGATTCTCCGGGCTGCGCGACCTGGTCTGGCCGGCGCGACCGGTCCTGCCGCCGACCGCCGTGAGCAGCGCCCGCGAGTTCGGGCTCGAGAACGACCTCGACCGTCTCCCGGGCGAGCTTCCCTACGGTCGGCGGCGGCTCGTCGGGATCGCACGCGCGATCGCGTCGGCACCGTCGGTCCTGCTGCTCGACGAGCCCGCCGCCGGGCTCGACGACAGCGAGACGAGCGAGCTCGGCGATCTCGTCCGACGTTTCGCCGATCAGTACGGCATGGCCGTGCTCCTCATCGAGCACGACGTCGACCTCGTGCTCCGGGTCTGCGACCGGATCGTGGTGGTCGACTTCGGGCGCAAGATCGCCGAGGGCACGCCCGCGGAGATCCGGAGCGACCCGGCCGTCATCGCCGCGTACCTGGGTGAAGAGGTGCCGACCGCCGACGCCGCGCCGCGGTGTCGGCGAGCTGGCGACGGAGGAGTCGTCGTCGTGAACCGGCCCGACGGCCCGCTGCTCGAGTGCCGTGCCCTCGCCGCCGGCTACGGCGCCCTCGCGGTGGTGCGCGACGTCGATCTCCACGTCGAGCCCGGTGAGGTCGTGGCGCTCATCGGACCGAACGGCGCGGGGAAGACGACCACGTTGTTGACGCTCGCCGGCGAGCTCCCTGCGATCTCCGGCGAGGTCGTGTTCCGCGGCGCGGCGACGAAGGCGCCGTTGTTCCGGCGGGCCCGTCAGGGGATGGGCATTCGTCACCGAAGAGCGTTCCGTCTTCATGTCGCTCACCGCCGAGGAGAACCTCCGGATCGCGGGCGTCTCGCGGGCCGACGCCGTCGACGCTCTTCCCGGAGCTCGAGCCACTCATGGGACGGACCGCGGGGCTGCTGTCGGGCGGGGAGCAGCAGATGCTGACGCTGGCTCGCGCGGTCGCGCGCGAGCCCCGAGCTGCTCCTCGTCGACGAACTGTCGCTCGGTCTCGCGCCGGTCGTCGTGAAGCGCCTGCTCCAGACGGTGCGGCGGGTCGCGAGCGAGCGATCGACCGGCATCCTGTTGGTCGAGCAGCACGTTCGCCAGGCGCTCCACATCGCCGACCGCGTCTACGTGATGCAGCGCGGCCGCATCGTGATGAGCGGGACGGCGGACGAGGTCCACGGACGTCATCGACGAGATCGAGGCGACCTATCTCTCCGGGCCCCGCGACGACACGACCGATCAACCATCCCCGAGGTGACCGTGACCGATCCCAACGTGATCTCCTTCGACCGGGAAGCCGTCAACCACAAGTACGAGCAGGAACGCGCCAAGCGCATGATCGAAGGTCGGGCGGCGACGCGCGACCTGAGCGTGGACGAGCGCTTCTCCTCGTACCGCGACGATCCGTTCACTCCCCACGTCGAGCGGGATGCGATCAACGACACGATCGACGTGGCGATCATCGGCGCGGGTATCGCCGGTGTCCTCGCCGGGTCCGATCTGCGCAGCGCCGGCGTCGAGCAGATCCGGCTCATCGACGGCGCCGGGGGCATCGGTGGCACCTGGTACTGGAACCGGTACCCGGGCGTGATGTGCGATGTGGAGTCGTACGTCTACATGCCGAAGCTCGAGGAGATGGGCTACGTGCCCACGACCCGCTATGCGTTCGGCGACGAGATCCGCCGGCACCTCGACGCGATCGCGCAGCGCTACGACCTCGTCGACGACGCGTTGTTCCACACGACCGTGCAGGAGAGCAGATGGGACGAGGAGAGCGCCCGCTGGATCCTGACCACCGACCGCGGTGATGTGATCCGTGCCCACTATCTGGTCGTCGCGCCCGGGATCCTGCACCTGATGAAGCTCCCGGTGATCCAAGGCATGGAGACCTTCCGCGGGCGTTCCTTCCACAGCGCGCGATGGGACTACGGCTACACGGGCGGGGCTCCTGACGATCCGCACCTCGACCAGCTCGCCGACAAGGTCGTCGGGATCATCGGCAGCGGGGGAGCGCGATCCAGGCGGTGCCCCCGCTCGCCGAGTCGGCGAAGCACCTGTACGTGTTCCAGCGCACTCCGTCGGCCATCGGCGTGCGCGACAACCGGCCGACGCCCACCGACTTCGCCGACGGCCTCGAGCCCGGCTGGCAGCGGCAGCGCATGGAGAACTTCTCGGCGGTCATGATCGGTGTGCCGGTCGGGCGCGACCTCATCGACGACGGCTGGACCCACCACATGGGGAAGGTCATGAACCCGGAGATCTCCGAGGGCATGTCCCTCGAAGACATTGGGCTGATGGCGGAGCAGTTCGACTACTCGGTGATGGAGGAGCACCGCGCCCGGGTGAGCGACATCGTGCACGACCCGAGCGTGGCCGAGAGCCTCAAGCCGTATTACCGGTACCTCTGCAAGCGACCCTTGTTCCACGACGAATACCTCGACGCGTTCAACCGCGACAACGTCACCCTCGTCGACAGCCCGGCAGGCCTGGATCGCATCACCGAGCGCGGCATCGTCGTCGACGGCAAGGAGATCGCGCTCGACTGCATCGTCTACGCCACCGGTTTCGAGGCGGAGAGCACGCCCTTCCCGCGCCGGGCGACGCACCCCATCATCGGGCGTGGCGGGATGACCATCGCCGAGAAGTTCGCCGACGGGCCGATCACGCTGTTCGGCCTCATGACGGCCGGCTTCCCGAACATGTTCCTGATGCCCGCGCCCGCGCTCCAGTCGGTGGTGACCGTCAACTACACACACCTGGCCGTCGAGGGCGCGGAGCACATCGCCGCGACGGTCGCGATGCTCGAGGAGCGCGGCGTCCGGGTGGCCGACGTGCTGCCCGAAGCCGAGGAGGAATGGACGGCGGAGATCGTGAGCGGGTTCCAGGACACCAGTGACTTCATGGCCGCGTGCACGCCGTCCCGGTTGAACTACGAAGGTGACATGAGCAAGGCGAACCCACGCGCGGGCTCGTACGGCGGGGGCGGCTTGGGTGACTTCTTCGCCTACCAGAAGCTGTTGCGCGACTGGCGGGCGAGCGGCGAGTTCAGCGGCCTGCGACTCGAGGAGGCCGCAGATGCCACGCGCTGAGCGCGGCATCGGGCCACGTTGAAGGGGGACATCTTGGCAGGCAGCAACGCAGCAGACCGGCGTCGGGTCGTCGTGGTCACCGGGGGAGGTGCCGGCATCGGCGCCGCCATCGCCGAAGCGGTCGGACGTGCGGGCGCGTACGTCGTCACCGTCGACCCGGGGGTGACGGTCGACGGCCTGGGCCAGGACGATGCCCCCGCGGAGACGACCGCCGACCGCATCGTCTCGGCCGGCGGCGCGGCGCGGGCGTCGAACGCGTCGGTGACCGACGCGGGAGCCATCGACGCGCTGTTCGCCGGGCTGGTCGCCGAGTTCGGTGGTCTCGACGCGGTGATCAACGTCGCCGGGATCGCCCGAGCCACGGGCTTCGCCGAGGGCGACGAGCAGGCGTGGACGTCGGTGCTGAGCGTGCACCTCGACGGATACCTCAACGTGCTGCGGTCGGCGCTGCCGATCATGGCCGCGGCCGGACGCGGCCGGATCCTGGGCGTCACCTCCGGCTCCGGTTGGCGACCCGCCAACGCGGGCGCGTACAGCTGCGCCAAGCGGGCCGTCGCCGCGCTCACCTGGCAGCTCGGGAAGGTCGCGCCCGCGGGGGTCACGGTGAACGCGCTGTCGCCGATCGCGGCGACGCGCATGGTGACCTCGGGCCTGCGTCAGCAGCCGTCGGCCGCCGGCGGCGGCGACCAGAGCCAGACCGGTGGCCTCTCGCTCGCCATCGCCGCGATGCCCTCACCCGAGCAGCTCGGCCCGGTCGGCGCGTACCTCGGCAGCGACGAGTTCTCGTGGAGCTCCGGGAACATCATCTTCTCCAACGGTTCCGAGGTGGCGCCGATCGCGCCGCCGCGCTTGCTCGAGGTGGCGCGGACGACCGACGTCGCGGCGGTCGCCCACGTACTCGACACCGTCATCCCCGCGGCGTTCGTGCCGGCCGAGGCCGCCCAGCAGACGAACGGCGCCAGCAACGGACGGTTCGCCGAGGTGTTCGACGAGTCGGCCCCGCCGCCCGGGCCCGCCGCCGCCGGCGCGCGGTCGTGCCTGGTCGTCACCGACGACCCACAGTGGGAGTCGGCGTTGCGCGACGCGTTGGCGGCACGGGACGTCGCGTGCGTCGGGATCGCCGCGGGCCCGCCCGCGACGGACTTCACCGGCGCGGCGGCCCAGCTCGGGCAGGCCGCGCGCGACGCAGGCGGGATCGACGCCGTCGTGGTCGTCCGGTCCGGGTCCGGGTCCAGCGGCACCGGCGAGGCGTGGGAGCAGGTGCTCGAGGAGCACGGGGGGATCACCGAGGCCATCGGAAGCGACGTCGCGTGGGTGCGGGCGGTGAGCGACCACGTGGGCGAGTCGGGCCGGCGGATGCGCATCGTCACCGTGACCGACGCCACGACCTCGGGCGGGCGAAGTCGCGCGCAGGCGGCGGCGCAGCTCTCGCGCGCCGCGCACCTGGTGGCGGAGGTCCAGACCGACGCGTTCGCGGTCGGGGTCGAGACCGATGCCGATGCGCGCTACCAGACCGTCGCGGCGCTCGCCGGATACCTGGTCGGCGCCGACGACGCCGGGGCGCTGTCCGGCGCCGAGTTGGTCGCGACGGCGGAATGGATCGGCTTGCGCAGCCACCCGCACCCCGAAGCGTCCATCTCCTTCGGTGGACCGGAGCTTCCGTCGTGGGTCGACGGCACCCTGCGCGGAATCGTGAGCGACTCGAGACAGAGGAGCGGAGCATGACAATCCAACGAGTGGTCGACGCCCACGTCCACCTCTGGGACCCGGCGCGTGCCGACTGGTATCCGTACCTGGCCGGCATGCAGGAGCTGGACATGGGCGACATCTCCGGCATGTGTCGACGGTTCGATCAGTCCATCTACTTCTCGGAAGCTGCGAACTGGAACGTGCAGAAGTTCGTCCACGTGGCGGCATCGTCGATGCTCGTCGACGAGACGCGGGAGCTGGACGAACAGGCCGAGGCGACGGGGCATCCGGACGTGCTCATCGGCGGCCTGGTTCCCAGCGTCGGCATCGCCGAATGCGAGCGGCAGCTGGACGTGCAGCTGACGTCGAAGCGCTTCCGCGGCGTCCGGATCATGGGTGAGGGTGACGAGGCGGTTCCGACGCCGGAGATCCTGCAGGCCCTCCAGGGCCGCGGTCTCATCCTCGAGCTCATGGTGCACCCCGATCAGCTCCTCGCGGCGGCGGCCGCGATCGATGCCTGGGACCTGCCGGTGGTGGTGGAGCACACGGGGTGGCCGCGGTCGAACGATCCCGAGGAGTACGAGCTCTGGAAGACCGGCATGGCGGCCCTCGCCGGTCTCCGGGAGAACGTGGTGTGCAAGCTGTCGGGTCTCGCGATGCCGATGCAGTCGATGGACGCCCGGACGTTCGCGCCGTGGGTCGAGCACGCGATCGAGTCGTTCGGGACCGACCGGTGCATGTTCGCGAGCAACTTTCCCGTCGACGGCATGCACGGGACGTTCGACGACCTGTACCGCGCCTACGACGAGCTCACCGCCGACCTCGACGATGCGACCCGCGACCAGCTGTTCGCCGGAAACGCCGAGCGCGTGTACCGCTGCTAGTTC
This sequence comes from uncultured Actinomycetes bacterium, assembly GCA_963725775.1. GTDB lineage: Bacteria > Actinomycetota > Acidimicrobiia > IMCC26256 > DASPTH01 > DASUAS01. The sequence continues at coordinate 861,381 of CAVRZT010000001.1, read as the reverse complement.
CAAGACTGACGGAGCCAGTCCCGGAGCGGATGTCGGACGAAGTTTGACCAAAGTATTGACAGCGCTGCGGTCCGCGAGCGAACGGACCACCAGCCCGCGAGGCCGTGGGTCGGTTCGCGCCAAGCCGTCATTGGATCGCGAAATCGGGTCCGTCAGGTCATGCTGGTCGTGGCGTGGGGTCGGCGACCAGGTCGGCCACGCGCACGCCGTCGAGCAGCTCGTGCAGCCGGGTGTGCATCTCTTGCCAGCCGGGCTGCACCGCGAACTCGCGGCGCAGCAGGCGCGGGAGCTCGGTCTCCTCGACCCTGACGGTCCCGGATTGTGGACACATCCCGATCTGTCCCGGATGTTGCACGCCGACGGCAAGGTCATCACTCCCCTGTTCCGGGCTCGACCGGGCGACACGCAACTCGACACGACAACGGGCGAGCTTCGCCCGCTGCGCGCGGATCCTGATGGTGGCCTACACGTGGAAGGCGACGGCGAGATGGCGTGGGGCGTGAAGTTCGTGCTCGTCGCCGCCCGCGGGCGTCCGCCTTCTAAGCCTTGATCCACCGAGGTATCGCAGCCGAGTAGTTCGCGTATCCGCGGGAAGTGCCTCCTGAGCAGGGACGATGACGGTGTTCGAAGTCGTCAGGTCCGCTGCTCGAGGAGGCACTTCCGGTGAGGTCAGTATCGCGCTCGATTGAGCGCCTTGAGGTGACGTTCGACGACGAGAGCCTGGTCGCGAACGCGGGGCTGGTGTTGCCGGCCACGTTGATGGTCCGGTTCGGGTTGGAGGCGTTGGTCAACGCGACGGTGCGGCTCTCAGGCCGAGTTGGTGGTGCCCGCCCGGGTCGCAAGGTGTTGTCGTTGGTCGCGGCGATCCTGGCGGGCGGCACCCACATCGATCATGTCGACCTGCTGCGTGCCGGTTCGACGCAACGCGTGTTGCCGTTCCGGGTGATGGCCCCTTCCACGTTGGGGACGTTCCTGCGCGCCTTCACGTTTGGGCATGTCCGTCAGCTCGACAAGGTCGTCGGTGAGACGATCCGTCGGGCGTGGTCGGCGGGAGCAGGCCCGGCCGGGTCGATGACGATGGATCTGGACTCGACGATCTGCGAGGTGCACGGCAAACAGAAACATGGCGCCGCGTACGGTTACACGCGGGTGCTCGGCTACCACCCGTTGCTCGCGACCCGGGCCGACACCGGTGAGGTGCTCCACGCGCGGCTACGCAAAGGATCGAGTCAGCGGGGCACGAACAGTTTCGTTGCCGAACTTGTCGCCCGGGTGCGTCGGGCTGGCGCGACGGGACCGTTGACGTTGCGGGCCGATTCAGGGTTTTGGTCCTACATGCTGATCGACACGCTGGCCCGCCTTGGCGTCGACTGGTCGATCACCGTGAACCTTAACGCCCAGATCAAGGCGTGTATTGCGCTCATCGCCCCGGAGGCCTGGACACCGATCGACTACACGCCCGGCGGCGAAGCCGCCGTTGCGGAGACCATCTATGCCACCGGCCGCGGCTCGAAGCGACGTGAGTTACGACTCGTAGTGCGCCGCAGTCGCCTCATCGACCCGGCCCAAGCACAACTGTGGCCGGACTGGCGTTACCACGCGTTCATCACCAGCCTCGATGTCGGTGTGGTCGCCGTCGACCAGTTTCACCGCGACCACGCGAGAGTCGAACTCGCGATCCGTGACCTGAAAGAAGGCGCCGGTCTCGTGCATTGTCCGTCCGGCAAGTTCTTCGCGAACGCGGCGTGGCTTGCTTGCTCGGTCCTCGCGCACAACCTCTGGCGATGGACCGCCCAGCTCGGCGACGTGCACCCCGACGAACAACTGACGGTCGCGCGCACGATCCGCACCCAACTCATCGCGCTGCCAGGCCGGATCGTGAACCGCAGCGGACAACCAACTCTTCGACTCCCCGCACGATGGCCATGGGCCGCGACGTTCTTCACTGCACTCGAACAGTTACGCGCCATCCCGATCCGCACCTGAAGACTCGGGCACGTTGACCACGACGAACCGGCACGCGAGGGTCGAACACGTCTCGAACACGACCACGGCACCGCCGATCACCGCGTCAAGGAACACGACCTACACACTCGACTGGAATCACGAACGAAACCGGCGCCCACGACCACACACCACTCGCGCAGACCCGTCACTACCGCCAATCGGTGGATCGAGGCTAAGAAGGGGTGCCGCTCGCCCACCGCGGGGTGCGACCTCGGCACCCGAGGAGAGCGACAGCTACCTGCGGTCGAGGCCCGCGGCAAGCGACCTCGGCGCCACTACTCGGTATGCCTCCCGGACGATCGCCGCGACCTCCTTCCAATCGATCTTGTTCTTGCCCGTCGTGTCGAGGTAGATCCCGAGCCAGGTCGAGAACACGCCGCTGCCCGATGAGGGTGGCTTGAAGAACCGTTCGGGTTCCGCGGTCACAAGCTCCTCTTGAACTCCGGGCGGTGCGGGACACCACAACGAGATTCGACCGTCGTCGTTGTGGTTGTCGTGGAAGTAGCAGAGCGGTCGCTTGTCGCGTACGAAGAAGCACGGTTCGCCGTGACTGAAGCGTTCGTTGACCTCGGGAAGCGAGAGAGCGATCTCTCGTACGCGCCCGTACTCACGCATCCCGCAAAGCTTGCCCGATCCGGTGCGGTCTCGCTTGCCCACCGCGGCTTACGAATCTGACATCACAGGAGAACGGGACATCGGCTCGGTGCTCGTCCAGTAGGCGGTCCGCTGGTTCCGTCGCCTACAGCACCTCGCCAACATCTTGTACAAGCGCTGCACCGCTGACGAGGAACGCGATGGAGACCGCGCAACGACCGACCCACACCATCGGGGCGCGCCGCCAGAGGTCGGCCACGCGACCGGAACGATTCGCGAAGAGCACAACGCCGAAGACGACGAGCGCGACCAGCGCGAAGGGACCGGACAACAGAACCAACGCGAGCGGGAGTACCGCCAGCCATTGCCAACCGCCCCGTCGCACTCGGCCGAGGCGAATGGAGCGTTCGATGAGCATGCTCACGACCGCGCCGTACGCGCCGGGGATCACCACGAACATTGCGACGGCGAGCGAGAGCGGGCTCAACACCTTGAAGTCAATGCCATCGGCCGAGATGATCGTGGAACCCACGACGGTCCCGCACGGGACCCCATACGCGACTGCGCGCCAGTTGCGGGGTAGCCACTCGCGTACGAGGAGGTAGACGAGCCCACCGAACGCGCCTAGCAGCGCAGTGAAGGCGACCAGGAAGAGTGTCGCGAGCGTAAAGCGCCCGATCTTGAAATCGTCATCGGTTCTCACGCCATGCAGTTCGGCGTCAGAAGTCACACGGAGGACAAACATCGCGAGTCGTCCACCCACACCACCGACGACCGCGCCGGCCAACAGACCCCAACGCAACCCACGACTCAAGAACGTCGCCGCACCCATCGCCGCGGAACCCAACGACTCACGCGTCGTCTCCGGCGCGTCGGACACGGTCACGGACACCGCGTCAGGCATCCACAAAGAATGCCCTGAATGAGGACCTCATGCAGACCGCGCCCGCCGCGGCGTGCGAATCTGACCCCCGAGCCATATAGAGGTCGGCTTGCTCGTCGTCTGGTGAACGGTGGTTGTGCACCACGAACGGGACGCGTTGGCGACGAGGTGTATCTACGGCCACGCTCGCCAGTTCCGGATGTCAATGGCGATTACGGGGCCCGGTGGTGCCTCACGCTGATACTGCGGGTACTTGGCCGCGAGCAACGCGAGCGCGGCCTCTCGTTCACCTCCAGATGCAATGATCCGGGCGAACCCGTCGATCCGCACCCACCACAGGTTTGCCCAGTCCTCTTCGTATTCGTCGACAACGAGTGCCGCCGCGGGATTCTCTTCGAGATTGCGGACGCGCTGAAGCCGACCTGACGACTTCGGCTTGGCGTCCACGGCGGTGTAGATCCTGGTCCCGCTGAGAGTGAAGCAGCAGGGGACCACATGTGGACGTCCGTCCGCGGTCGTGGTCGCCAGGTGGCCGACCCGCGCCTCCGACACCCGGCGTCGCATCACCATCTCGTCCACGACCGCAAACTACGACGCGGGCGGGTCGGGGCTACGGCTCGGCCGGTTCCTTCGCGTTCCGGCGTGCCCGACCGGGAGCGGCTCGCGCTCGACCGACGGACAAGAAGCGCGGGACCCCAACCGCAGTCCCGAGGGGGCGCTAACCGTCGAGAATGCCGCGCGCCGCGTTGACGGTTGCGGGATGACGAAGCTTTGCTAACGCTTGGGTTTCGATCTGACGGATGCGTTCACGACTCAGGTCGAAGCGTTCCCCGATTGCTGCCAGGGTGCGAGGCGCACCTCCGTCAAGGCCGTAGCGCAAGGAGATGATTTCCTGCTCGCGTTGGTCGAGCCCGCTGAGCAACTTGGTGACTTCGAGTGCCAACAATCCCGCCATCGCCGTGTCGCAGGGTGACGGCTGGGAGTGGTCTTCGATGAGGTCGCCGAACTCGGTGAGCGAGTCGCCAAGCGGCTCAGATAGTGACAACGGTGCCATCGTGTGCTTGAAGGGTGTCATAAGTCGATCACGCGGCGCGCGTGTACTCGTTGATGAGTCCGCCGAGGCGGTCACGGCGGATCACTGTGCCGCTGGCGCTGTCTTGTCCGTGGCGCGGTTCGGGCGATGCGAGATTGAGGCCGCGGTGGGGTCGGTGTCGGTTGTAGTGCTCGACGTATTCATCGAGTACTCGCCCGAGATGGCGACGACCCTGAATCAGGATCCAGTCGAGGCACTCGTGGCGCACAGTGCGAACGAATCGTTCGGCGAAGGCGTTGGCTTTCGGGGCGCGCACCGGGGTGCGGATCACCCGGACGCCTTCGGCTTGGAAGACTTCGTCGAATGCAGCAGTGAATTTGGTGTCCCGATCCCGGATCAGCAACCCGAAGCCGCTGAGGTCTTGACCCATGGCGAAGTTCCGGGCCTGCTGAGCGACCCAAGAACCTTTCGGATGCGTGGTGATCCCAGCGAGATGCACCCGACGGCTGGCGACCTCGAAGAAGAAGAGGACATAGAGACGCCGCAATCGGAGTGTCTCAACACTGAAGAAGTCACACGCCAGCACACCTCGCGTCTGGTCACGCAGGAAGGTCGACCAAGCCGGCCCATCACGACGCGGTGCAGGCCCGAGACCCGCCTCGCGCAACAGGCGCTGCACGGTGCTGGCCGAGACCCGCACGCCGAGGTGACGTAGCTCCCCCACGATCCGCAGATACCCCCAGCGTGGGTTCTCCCGCGCGAGACGCAGCACGAGTCGGCGAGTCTCCGCGCTCACCGGTGGGCGGCCCAGCTTCGGGTATGTCCAATACCTGCGGACGAGTCGTTGATGCCATCGCAACAGCGTCGCCGGCGTCACAAAGAACGCCGACCAACGACCACGAGGCAACAGCCGCGCCAACAAGGCCAGGACCGCCCGATCAGCAGGCTTGAGCTCGGGTCGACTCACCTGGCGACGCAACACTCCGAGTTCATGACGCAAAACCGCGATCTCAACCTCGTTCTCGAACCCGGAGCAGAACCGACGGCCCAACACATCGAGCAGCCGGCGGACCAACAAGTACACGAACCGCAGGAACATGAACTCCAGCCTGCACCAGCAGGCCGCGGCCGACTAAAGACACCCTTCACGGCGAAGAGTTCGGTGTACTCGCGCCAGCGTCGCCAGATCGCCTGGTGTTGTGCGGGGGCGCAGAGCGCGACCGTCACGCTCGTGGTGTCACCGCGGGCGAGGAGCACTCGTGCGAGCGCGACGTTTCGCATCACCTGGTTCGCGCCAAACTTTGGTGCCGTTCTCGATCGGAGGTATGTGGAGGATCGGTGCCGCGATCGTCGAGGTCACCTGGCATGCGCACCTGCGTGTTGTTGGCGCCTCAGGGTGATCGTCTTGTCGATCCACACGAGGAGCGGCGTGACGATGGAGAGCGCGATGGCGACCACCCACTGCCCGCCGGTGAGCGAGACGGTGTCGAGCAGTCGCTCGAACATGTTCAGCTCGACTGCGGCCCAGGTGAGGAGCCATCCGACCATGATCCATCCGAGGTAGGGAAACATCGGGCGTGACCACGCCGGCTCCCGTTCGCGCCGCATGACGACGCCCAGGTTCACCGCGCTCAGCGCAACCACCGCGAAGGCCATGGTCATCGAGATCGATGCGTGTGTCGTGCTCGGATCGTCAGGACCCCAGACCAGGCACGAAAGCGCGAACACCGCGACGAGGAATCCGCTTGCGATCCAGCGCACGACCTGCGGCGTGTTCACGATCCGCGTTCCGGGCTTGCGCGGAGGTCGCTGCATGACACCGGGATCAGGGACGTCGACGATGAATCCGATGACGACGGTGACAACCACGAAGAACTTGCAGAACAGCAGTTGCATGGGAAACAACGCGACACCGCCGTTGATGTCGAAGATCGTGGCAAAAAGCATCAGCTGGAGCACCGACGACAAGATCGTGAGTTGCAACTTGACGTACGAAGTGATGCGCCGGTAGATGTCGCGGCCGAGTTCGACGGCCCGAACGAGCGTGGCGAAGTTGTCGTCGGTCAGGACCATCTTGGCAGCCTGTTTGGAGACTTCTGAACCACTTCCCATGGCGACGCCGACGTCCGCCTGCTTGAGCGCGGCGGCATCGTTGACGGCATCTCCCGTCATCGCCACGACGTCGCCGGCCTCCTGCATGAGGCGGGCCAGACGCAGCTTGTCCTCAGGTGCAACTCGGCCGAACACGTGCAGTTCCGGAAGCCGCTCGAGGAGTTGGGCGTCGTCGAGGCCCTGAAGCTCGGTGCCAGTGATGACTCCCGGACCGAGTTGGAGTTGGTCGGCGATCGCCCGTGCGGTGACGGTGTGGTCGCCGGTGATCATCCGGACGTCGATGCCGGCGTCGAGCGCGACTCGCACGGCATCCTTTGCCTCGGCGCGTAGCGGGTCGATGATGCCGACGAGCGCAACGAACGTGAGATCACCGACTGCGCCCATGGGATCGTCCAACGCGGCCGACATGGCTGCGTCGTCGAGCTCGCGCGCAGCGAACGCGAGGACACGGAGCCCGCGTTCGGAGAGCTGCTGGTTCGCGGCGAGGATGTCGTCCCGGACGTCGGCGATGGGTACCTGTTCGCCCTGCCAGAGCGCACGAGCACAGCGCTCGATCACCACGTCGGGCGCACCCTTGACCGTCGCGAAGTGCGGCGTGGCGATGATCCCGCCCGCGATGATGTCCGCCCGGTCATGGAACGTCGCCATGAACTTGTACTCGGAGTCGAACGGCACCTCGGCGCGTCGCGGCAGCGCGGCACGCGCTCCTCCGCGCCGACCCCCATCTTCGCCGCGAGCACGACCATCGCAGCCTCAGTCGGGTCGCCGATCACTGACCCGTCGTCGGCCACGGTCGCGTCACTGGACAGGGCGAGCCCCAGCGCGAGCCGGTGGAAGTCGGGTAGTTCGGCGCCGGCGACACCGAGGATGGGCCCCGCCTTTGCGTAGCCGCCGCCCTCAACCCGAAACCAACTGCCCCCGGCGAGCATGGTCGTGACCGTCATCGCGTTCATCGTCAACGTGCCGGTCTTGTCGCTGTTGATGACGGTGGTGCCACCGAGTGTCTCCACGTCGGTGAGTGACTTCACGACCGCCTTCGATGCGGCCAACCGCTGCGCGCCGGACGAGAGCATCGTCTGCACGAACGTAGGCAAACCGACCGGGATCGCGGAGATCGCAGTGGAGATGCACAGGAGCAGGACGGTGTCCGTCTCCTCCCCACGGGCGATACCGATGATCGCGATGATCGCGACCGCCGACCAGGCGATGAGCCCGAAGATCTTGGTCATCCCGTCGAGTTCGCGTTGCAACGGAGAACGGGAACGCTGCGTCGCGTTGACCATTCCGGCGATACGACCCATCTGGGTGAGACCGCCGGTCGCGGTCACGAGGATCGTGGCCGTACCGCGGGTCACTTGGGTGTTCTGGAAGACGAGGTTGGTCCGGTCTCCCAATGGCGTCTCACCTGCGGGCAGTACCTGCGAGTCCTTGGCGACCGGCGCACTTTCGCCGGTGAGCGCGGCCTCCTGGGTCTCGAGGGTGGCCGAGATGACGATTCGCCCGTCGGCGGGAACGACGTCACCCGCCTCGAGTAGCACGACGTCGCCGGGCACGAGGTCCGTCGACGCGACGGATTCGACCCGCCCGCCACGCCGGACCCGGGCGGTGGGGACCTGAAGTTGCGCGAGCGCCTCGACGCTGGCGCGGGCCTTCATCTCCTGGTTCGAGCCCATGACGACGTTGAACGTGACCAGGCAGGCCACGAAGATGCCGGTGCCGATCTGCCCGATCGCGAAGCTGGCGATCGAGACGATAATCAGCATGATGTTCATCGGGTTGGTCAACTGGCCGCGGGCGACGACCCAAAGACTCGGGGGCGGCTCCACCGAAAGCTGATTCGGGCCGAACTCGACAAGACGACGCGCGGTCTCCGCAGGGTCGAGTCCGTCGTCGATGTCGACCTCGAGGCGGGTCGCGGTCTCGGCCGCGTCGAGCGTGTGCCAGTCGATGCCGTCAATTTCTATGGCGCCCCCGGGCGACGTGGTGCTCATCAGCCGAGGGTCGCGACGAGGAGGGCCTTGATCGTGTGGAGGCGGTTCTCCGCCTGGTCGAACACGATGCTGGCGGGGGACTCGAAGACCTCGTTGGTGACTTCGAGACCTGTCGTCATCCCGGTGTGTTCCATGATCTCGCGGCCGACGACCGTGTTGACGTCATGGAACGCGGGGAGACAGTGCATGAACTTCGCCTTGCGATTGCCGGTGGCGTCCAGCAATTCTCGGTTGACCTGGAACGGCGCGAGCATGCGGACGCGTTCGTCCCAGACGTCCTTCGCTTCGCCCATCGAGACCGCCGGTGCGTACTGCTGGGGTGCGTACTGCTGCGGCGCGTACTGCTGCGGCGCGTACTGCTGCGGCGCGTACTGCTGCGGCGCGTACTGCTGCGGCGGGGGCGGGTACGCGGACTGATCCTTTTCCGCCCAGCGCCGCTGCTGCCGGCGCGACACGCGATTGCTCACCGCGGTGAAGGTACCGGCGACGACGGCAGTGCGGGCGATGCCACCGATGAGTCCCATGTGAAGCGTCCTCTCGTCAGTCGTGGTCGGCCGTCAAGCGCCGCGCTCGTCGAGGCGGGCGACAACCGCCTGAATGGGGATGCGGCCGCTGGCCACGAGCTGGCCGCCGGCCATCTGGGCGGCGCGGGTGAAGGGGAGCGACCAGAGATTCTCGTAGACGATCATCAGCGCGGCCGACCCGGGTTCGAGGATCTCACCGACCGTGGCTGAGTCCTCGACGCCGACGAGGCCTGACGTCGCGCCGGCGAGCTCGCCGAGTAGGCCGTGCTGCTCGCGTTCGAGATCGTTCGTGCTGAGCGTCTCGAGCGCACCGTCCGCGCTCTTTCGGAAGACCAAGGCGTCGAGGATGCGGATCAGCCGTCGATCGACCATATCGAGGATGGGAAGCACGAGCGAACCGTCGACCGGTCTGCCGCCGCGGAACTCGACGACGAACCAGTCGATGGTCCCCGTGTCTTCCATGTTGATCATCGGACTCCCATTCTCGCGTCGCAGCGGATCCGGCATCGCCGAACAGCCTGGAATCGGCAAGGCAACATAGCGGTGTCAGGTCCCGAGCGTGGCGACGAGGATGGCCGTGATCGTATGGCGCCGGTACAACCCGGTCCACCGGCAAGAACGACTGGGTGCAGATCGACCGCAGCGCCGGCAACAACGACTCTGACATCAACCCCGACCAACGGACTCCACATCTCGATGGCGCGACAGGGACCAGTCACTGAACCGCCCTCCGGCCACGCATCTTGCTACGCGCTCGCCACGCCACGCGAGAGTCAAGTGCCACGAAAAGCGCCAACTCCAGATGTCACACGGTCGAGTGCGGAACGCAGCACGGTTCATCTCCATTTTCCTTGACGTTGCAAGGCGCCGCGTGGAAGATGCGGACACCCAACAACGCGGAGCCCTGGCTATGCCGAGCGCTGGTCGGGGCTCCGTCGCGTTCAGACGGCGTTGTGCTCAGCATCCGCGCCGCAGGCTCCGAGCAGGTTTACTGTTCGTTGCCGGGGGGCGACGAGGGGTCACTCCGTTGACGAAGGGGGTTGGTCGTGGTCGAAGCATCGCCGCGTCGTGGGCGCGGGACAGGCTGGATCGTCTTCGCCGGGATCGTGATGATCCTCGCTGGTGGCAACATGGCGATCAACGGGCTCTGGGCCCTTCACGCGAGCAGCCAGGTCGAGAAGTCCTTCGGGGACACGCTGCTATTCAGCAGCAGCAACCTCGATACCTGGGGCTGGATCTATCTGATTGTCGGTGCCGTGGTGGTCGTCGCCGGGATCTTGGTGTTCTTCCGCATGGCGTTCGCGATGATCGTCGGGATCACCGCTGCCATGGTGCAGGCTTTCTTCGCCTTCTTCTGGATTTTCTCGCCGTATTGGCCCGGTGCGCTGGTCATCATCGGTCTCGACCTGATGGTGATGTACGCCCTCGGCACGACGACCGAAGACCGCGAGTACATCTGAGCCGCGCGAGGTAGGGCGGTCGGATGCACGCCGTTGTCGTCGGAGGGTGAAGTACCTGAGCGGAGAGACGACATCGCTCCCGTGTCACTGCAACTCGTTAACCGAGGCCGGGCGGCGCCTCGTGCATCGCGGCCTCCCACGCTCGCGCTGACAATCGCGCGGTGACCACCTTCGCGACGGCGATACCCACGCCCATGGCGATAGCAAAGGTCAGTGCCGCGCGCCAGGTGACCTTCCGATCGGCGGCGCCCTCGGGCGGCGGCTCGCCGCCGAACCGTTGCCACACGGCAGTGATCACACGGCGCGTCACGAGCACCGATATCGCTGCAGCACCAGCGCTGACGGCCTTCCAGGCCAGCTGCTTTTTTGACTTGTCCACCGCCTGCACCGTAGGTGACGCGGGTGACGCTCATCAATATGGCGCGGGCGATAAGAGGGCTCGACCTCTAGCCCTCGTTCAAGCACGCCTGATTTGAGCGCTGCGCTATCTCCCGGAAGCCCGTCATGCCGTGAACCGTGTCGCCTCTCGGCTCCGGGTTGTCAGCAGGCTCCGGGCTTCACCTTGGGCTGTTGGTTGGCACCCGTCGAGTTGAAGGGTGGCTTCGTTCTGGTTTTCGAGAGCGAAGTCGCGGCCAGGGCGATGACGTCACAGGTGCATCCTGGGACGACGCTCAACGAGTTCGCGGTCGCCGACAAGGTCGAGGTGCGCAGGAGTTGGCATTTCATGAACTGCCGCTCGGGCATCTTGCAGCATTGCGTCACGTTGGGTTAGAAACTCGGCTCTCAGAGGCGCGTTTTGGGCTGTGTAGGGAGTTGCTGCCGTGATGAACGGGGCGACGGTCGTCCGAGCAGAGTTCGAAGTCGACCGACTCACGACGGCTTTGGCCAACATGTTTCAAGGTGTCTCGCTCGACGAGATCGAATGGCGCGTGCGGGAAGAGTTCACTCGGTGGTCGGCGGTACCGGTGCGCGATTTCATTCCGATCTTCGTCGAGCGCGCTCTCCGTGGAACGCTGCGCGCCAGAGGTGCTTGACGCAGATCGTCAGCAGTCTGCACGTAATAGCTGCCTGGCGCTCACGGTCCGAGTACAGAATCGAGCACCGAACACCCTGCCCCTGAGAGCCGCCGGTCGGGCGTTCGAACCGTTGGTTTGCGCGAGGTCGTGTCGGCCGCATCGGTCGACCACCCGACGACGTACGGTGTGCCGATCGAGCAGAGGAGCACGACGTGAGCGAGCAGACCAAGAAGAAGCATCACAAGAACGTAGAGTCGCAGCGCGACGTGGAGCCTCCTGCTGCCGGTTCAGCATCAGCTGCGGGCGGCGTCGGTGCCGGTGAGATCACGTTGGTCCCGCTGCCCAAGATGAAGGAGAAGGAGTACCAGCACGAGCTGCGCACGTTGCACGGTGAGCTCGTGGCGATGCAGGAGTGGGTGAAGGCGTCCGGGGCCAAGGTGTGCGTCGTGTTCGAAGGACGAGACACCGCGGGCAAGGGTGGAACGATCAAGGCGATCACCGAGCGGGTCAGCCCCCGCGTGTTCCGGGTCGTGGCCCTGCCCGCGCCGACCGAGCGCGAGAAGTCGCAGATGTACGTGCAGCGCTACATCCCGCACTTCCCCGCCGCGGGGGAGGTCGTCATCTTCGACCGCAGCTGGTACAACCGGGCCGGCGTCGAACGCGTCATGGGCTTCTGTCCCGACGAGCTGGCGCGGCGATTCCTGGAACAGGTTCCGGCGGTCGAGAAGGCGATGGTCGACGCCGGCATCGTGCTGGTGAAGTACTGGCTCGAGGTGAGCCCGGACGAGCAGACCCGGCGGCTGGAGAGCCGGATCGACGATCCGCGCAAGATCTGGAAGCTGTCCGACCTCGATCTGCTCTCGTACACCAAGTGGGACGAGTACGGCCGCGCGCGCGACGAGATGTTCGCGGCGACCGACACCGCGTGGGCGCCGTGGTTCGTCGCGCACTCCGACGACAAGAAGCGCGCGCGGCTCAACGTGATCACGCACCTGCTCGGCCAGGTGCCCTACGAGCATGTGAAGGCGAAGAAGATCGCCCTCCCCGAACGCAAGGTCCACCCCGAGCAGCACGAGCGGCGCGTCGAGGTCCGGTACATCCCGACACCCTTCTGACCAGTGGCACGTGATTCGCCGCTCCCGGCGAGCGGCACGAGCCAGAGGAAGCCACCGGGGCAGTGACGGATCACACCGAGGCGAGTTCCGAGCGACGAGGAGCGGCTGGCACGCATCGACGACATCGGCGTGGTCGGACGCGTCGCTCCCGAGCACAAGGTGTTGTTCGTGGCGACCCTCAAGAAGAAGGGCACTGGTGCCACTGCTCCTCTGGGAGTTCGGGAAGCTCACCGTGCGCCGTCTTGCCACGAAACTGCGTGAGGCGACGCGCGCGTTGGCGTGAGCCGTTCCCGGCTTCGGGCCATGATTGTGCTCCTTGCCCATCCCTTCACCGCCGACGTACCGTGACGCGCCGGGCGGGGTACGAATGCACAGATAAGCGACCGAAGGCTGAAGCGATACCGCGACGGGCGGGGGCAGCTTGGTGACGGAGCTCCGCGGAGCAGCACTCGAACGCTGGGTGCCCGGCGTGCGGGCGCTCCGCGACTACCGGCGGCCATGGCTACGTTCCGACGTGGTCGCGGGGGTTGTCCTCGCGGCGATCCTCGTCCCACAGGGGATGGCGTACGCCGAGCTCGCCGGCCTGCCTGCCGTGACCGGGCTGTACACGACGATCGCTTGCCTCGTGGGCTACGCGATCTTCGGCCCGTCCCGAGTGCTCGTGCTCGGACCCGACTCGTCAGTGTCGCCGCTGATCTTCGCCGCCATCGTGCCGTTGATGGCCACCAACGACCCCCAGACCGCGATCGCGTTGGCGGGCATGCTTGCGCTGCTCGTCGGGCTGATCGAGATCGCGCTCGGACTCGGGAAGCTCGGGTTCGTCGCCGACCTGCTCTCGAGCGAGGTGCAGGTCGGTTACATGAACGGGCTCGCCGTTACGATCATTGTGGGCCAGCTCCCAAAGCTCTTCGGCTTCTCCACTGACGCGAGCGGGTTCTTCGACGAGATCCGCGCCTTCTACGACCACCTCGACCAAACCGAGACCGCCGCCTTGGTCGTCAGCCTGGGAGTTCTCCTGATCATGCTCGGGCTACCCAAGCTCACGCGAAAGGTCCCCGCGGTGCTCGTCGCCGTGGTGGCCGCCACCGTGGTCTCGGCGGCGTTCGGCCTGGCGGACCAGATCAAGACGGTCGGCACCCTCCCGAAGGGCTTCCCCGCCCCCACCTTCCCATGGACGCACCTCAGCGACGTGGGGCCGCTGCTGATCGCCGCCGTCGGCATCACACTGGTGTCGCTCACCGACACGATCGCGACGTCGGCCGCGTTTGCCGCCCGGCGAGGCGACGAGGTGGACCCCGACCAAGAGATGGTCGGCATCGGCGCGGCGAACATCGCCGCCGGTTTCCTGCAGGGTTTCGCAGTGTCGACCAGCGGCTCTCGGACCGCAGTGGCGGAGCAGTCCGGCGCCAAGAGCCAACTCACCGGCCTCGTCGGTGCCGGCTTGGTCGCCGTGCTCCTGCTGTTTCTCAACTCGCTGCTCGCCGACCTCCCGCAGTCCGCGCTGGCAGCGGTCGTGATCGTCGCAGCGCTCTCCCTGCTCAACCTCGGCGCGCTCCGCCGCTACTGGGCGGTTCGTCGCTCGGCGGTGCTGCTGTCGCTGACGGCGTCGATCGGGGTGATCCTGCTCGGTGTGCTCCAGGGAATCGTGGTGGCCATCGCGCTCGCCGTGTTGTTGTTCTTCCGCCGAAACTGGTGGCCCCACGGCGCAGTGCTCGGCCGAGTCGAGGGGCTCGACGGCTGGCACGATCTCGAGCAGAACGAGGGGGCGCACGAACAGCCCGGAATCGTGATCTACCGCTGGGAAGCTCCCTTGTTCTTCGCGAACGCCGGAGCGTTCCGACGCCAGATCCGCCACCTCGTGCGCGAGCGGAAGCCAGCGTGGGTGGTCGTGGAGTGCGAGGCCATCACGGACGTCGACGTGAGTGCGGCAGGGATGCTCGAGCAACTCGACAAGGAGCTCAACGCCGTCGGCGTGTGCATGGCGTTCGTCGAGATGCGGAGCCGGCTCCAGGACCTCGTGCAGCAGTATGGGCTGTTCGAGACTCTCGACCGCGACCACTTTTACCCGAGCGTGGAAAGCGCGCTCGACGCGATCCTCGAGGAGGGATCATGAGGCCCGTATCCATCCGCCGTCGCGTCGCCGCGATCGTTGCTTTCGTCAGCTCCGTGGTGCTGGCCGCCGCGGTGGTGGCCATCCTCCTGCGCAACGGCGCCAGCCTGGCGATCGGCCTGGTCGGCCTGTGCGTGGCCGTGGCCGGGGGTTGGTGGCTCATCACCGAGGAGATGCCGCGTCGCGCGATCGGGATCGCCGGGGTGGCCGTCGGGCTGGCCGCGATGATCTTCGCGGTGGCCAACGCGCTCAACGGCGCCGATCGCATCGCTGCACGCGCGGCGCTGGTCGCCGCGCTCCTCGCGATCACTCTGGGGTCGGCCCGCGCCGCCATGGTCCACGATCTCCACCAGCTCGACGTCCGGGTACGCGCGGGCGGGCCACCCCGACGTCCCGTCCTCCTCTGTAATCCGTGGTCGGGCGGCGGGAAGGTGGAACGGTTCGGGCTGGTGGCGCTCGCCGCCGAGCTCGGCGTCGAGACGGTCCTACTCGCACGCGGACTCGACCTCGAGCAACTCGCACGCGACGCCGTCGCACGCGGCGCTGACTGCCTCGGCATGGCCGGAGGCGACGGTTCACAGGCGCTCGTCGCGTCGATCGCGGTGGAGCACGCCCTTCCGTTCGTCTGCGTCAGCGCGGGAACCCGCAACCACTTCGCGCTCGACCTCGGCCTCAACCGCGACGACCCCCGCGAGTCAATGTACGCCTTCCGCGACGCCCTCGAACGGCGAGTCGATTACGCCACGGTCAACGACCGCTTCTTCGTGAACAACGTGTCGCTCGGGGTGTACGCCAAGATCGTGCAACAGGAGTCGTACCGCGACGCCAAGCTCGACACGACGAAGGTCCTGCTCCCCGAGATGCTCGGGCGGGAGGCTGAGCCGTTCGACCTCCAGTTCACGACACCCGACGGCACGGAGGTCGACGGCGCGATCGTCGTCATGGTGTCGAACAACGCGTACGTGATCGGGGCGTCGCCGGACAATGCCCAGCGTCGCCACCTCGACCGCGGCAAGCTCGGGATCTTCGCGGTGACGACCAGTACCGGCGCCCAGGCCGCCCGACTGTTCGCCGCGAGCGCGCTCGGGCGGCGGACCCGAAGCCCGTTCTGGCAGCAGTTCACCGCGACCGACTTCGAGGTACGTTCCCGGTCGGGCACCGCCTTCGCGGGCATCGACGGCGAAGCCCTCGAGCTGCCCACCCCGCTGCGCTTCCGCATCCATCACCAGGGACTGACCTTGCTCGTCCCCCACGGCAACCTGGAGTCCGCCGAACGGCGGCGCGCGCGCGACGTCCGACCCGGCGACCTCCTCACCATCGCCGCAGGCCACGAGCCGGAGAGACTTCAGGACCCACAGAACGAAGGCGGCTGAACGTCCGAACGGAGCGCCATGGCCGGCGATCTGTACGCGCCGTGCCCACCTGGGTCATGGTGGCGAGGTCGGCACGGCCTTTCTCATTTCGACACGGAATGCAGGCGGTTCGCGTCGCGTCGAATCTCGACATAATGCTCCCATGAGCGGTTCGAGTCTGGTTGTCGTCGCCGCCGCGTTCTTGTTCTATGGGGTGTTGTCGCGGCGGCTCGATGACACTCCGCTCACCGCCGCGATGATCTTCGTCGTCGCCGGGTTCGTCCTCAGCAACGAGGGTCTCGACTGGCTGCACTTCAGTCTGGATCAGGAGGGAGTGCAGCTACTCGCGGAGGCAACACTGGCCGTCGTGCTCTTCACGGATGCATCACGTATCGACCTGCACGCCTTGCGACGCGAGTACGGCATTCCTGCCCGCCTCCTGGCCGTCGGGCTCCCGCTCACGATCGTCGCCGGATCGGTCGTGGGCTCCGTCGTGCTCCACAGCATCACTTGGACAGAAGCGGTGGTCGTGGGCATCGTGCTCGCACCAACCGACGCGGCACTCGGCCAAGCTGTCGTCACAAGCCCAGCCTTGCCGTCTCGCATACGCCAAGGACTCAACGTCGAGAGCGGCCTGAACGACGGGCTCTGCGTGCCGCTCCTCGCGATCGCACTCGCCGTTGCCCAGGCCGATACCGGGCAATTCTCCGACGCGCACGCGGTAACCGTCGTCGCCGAAGCCATCGGCTGGGGCGTCGCCGGCGGCATCGTCGCCGGCTTGGTGGCCGCGCAGGCCGTGAGACTCTCGAGCAGCCGAGGGTGGATCGAAGAGCATTGGCTCGAGGTCATTCCGGTCGTCGCCGCTGCCGGCGCCTACGGCATCGCCGATTCCCTCGGCGGCAGCGGCTTCATCGCGGCCTTCGTCGGCGGCGCCCTCTACGGCAGGCTCGTCGGGCGAGAGGGAGACCCCGCCGCGTTCTCCGAAGAACTGGGCGGCCTGCTGAGCGGCATCACCTTCATCGTGTTCGGCGCCGCCGTCCTCAGCACCGTCTGGTCACAGATCGGCTTCGCCGACGCCGTCTACGCCGTATTGAGCCTCACCATCGTTCGGATGGTTCCCGTCGCCATCGCCATGCTGGGCTCGCACGCACGAACACCCACGGTCCTGTTCCTCGGCTGGTTCGGCCCACGCGGTCTAGCGTCGATCGTGTTCGGCGTAGTGATCATCGAGGCCGCGCGGTTACCGCACACGTCAACACTCGTGGCCACCATCACCGTCACCGTCGCGCTCAGCGTCTTCGCTCACGGCATCAGCGCCGCCCCATTGGCTCGTCGCTACGCGTCTTGGCATGCGGCCACCGCTTCACCGATGGAGAGCGCACCGACACACGAACAACGCTGGCGCCTCAGCCTCCGCCGCCACACTTTCTGATCCGCGAGCGTGTCAGTGACCCAAGGACACGGGCATCACACCGCGAGCATGGCGCTCACACCGCACCGCCCACTACTACACCACCCAATACGAACACGGTGACGACAACCAGCGCGGTACCCGCCTCGACCGCGACACCCTCGACCACCGCGACCAGCTCTGGCGACCGCTTCCCGTGGCCGGCAGTCGTCGCGGGGGTCGTGGCCCTCGCCGTAATCATTATCGGTATCACTGCGGCCTCGCGACGCAAAGCCCGGCGTCACACCGCCGTCGACTTATGGCGTCGTCGCGCCGCCGATGAAGCAGCGGAGATCGGTGCCGCGGCACGCCTCCTATCCCGAGGCACGCCCGTCAGCGCGGCGATCGCCCAGCAGGTCCTGGCATCGCTTCGCGCGTTGGAAGACCTCAGCGCATCGGCACCTGATGACCGCAGCCGCGCCGAGGCGCAGGACGCTCACCAAGCTGTCCGAGCCCTTGCCCTCGCCATCGATGCCGAGCACTCCGCCCGACGCGCGCAACCACCGGTGCCGCCTGAACAACTCGACACCGCGGCCGCTGGTCTACGCGCCGCGGCTGCCGACGCGGACCGAGTGCTGCGCGCCGCCTATCGCGACGTCACCGACGCAACATGAACCTGACCCGTGGTGCCGGGAACTCGATTCGGGTCGCACAGAACAACGGCGCTCATGGGCAACGGAGGTGCGCCCGAACCGGCGATCGGGCGCAGCGCGAGATGTGCCGATCTGCGCTCCCCACCGAGGCGGTTCGGTGGACGTTCTGTGGTCGCGTTCTGTGCGCGTTCGCCGGCGCGATATGGGCGGACTGGCGCGGAATCAGACGACCCATCAGTTACATGCGACGCCTAGTTCGTGACCTGATAGTCGGCTTCCTGAAGCCGGGCCGCGAGCGAAGTCAGCATCTTGACCGCAACATAGGGTTCGACGCGGACCAGAATTGTGAAGTCGCTCCGGTCGAGCACCAGAAGCTCCATAGGTGACTCCGCTGTGATTGTCGCGCTGCGCGGCCCACCAGCGAGTAACGCCAGCTCCCCAAAGTAAGACCCAGGAGCGAACTTACGAACTTCCCGCCCGTCCACCTCACAACGCGCGCTCCCGGACACGACCACGTAGAACTCGCGTCCGTACTTACCCTGCTCGGTGACCCGCTCGCCTTCGGAGACGTTCCGCAGCTTGAACTGCCGCGCGATCTTCCGCAAGTCCTTCTTCGCAGCGAGCGAGAAGAGCGGAACCGCTCCGAGCAGCTCGACCTGTTCGTTCATCGGGGGACGCGCCATCTACACAGAATGCCCGCACGGCGCTCGCTTCGCCACTGGCGACGACGCACAGATCAGCCAAGGCCGAGGCGGGCCGTTCTGCGCTCCCGCGATCGCCATTCGGCGCACACTCGGGGCGTGCGTGCTGTTCGCCACTCGAGAGCGAGGAACAGCCATCAGGTCGCGGCCGCGAGTTGCCGACCGGGTCGTCGGGTCTGACGCCTGGACGCCGGTTCCGCGCCGCTTCGAAGCTACCGGCGCGAGGCGCGTCGAACTGCTAGCGCCGCGTCTCGGCCGAGGTCACATCGACATCCACTGCTCGAGGTCCTGGTGCGTGAACGGCTGCCAGGGATCGGCCGAAGGAAGGGTGCGCACCACGTCGAACGCAGTCTGGATGCGGTTGCCGCGAATCGCTGGCGCGTGACACGACGCGATCACCTCGATCGGCAGCGCCTGGATGGTGTCGATGTGGGCGTGGTACTTGCGCTCATCGAGCCAGGGGTGCCACGGCGACACAACTCGTCCACCGAGGAGTTGGCCTTCAGCGAAGTCGGCGTCGGAGATGTCGTGCGCGTCCTCGAGTGGCTGCTGCACCGGGTTCGCGAAGGTGTCGACCGACCACAACACACCGGTGCGGTCGTCGAACAGCCCGCGCGTGGTCGGGTTGTCGAACACGGGCGGGCGCAGGGTGGTGATCGTACGGTCACCGAGATCGAGCGTCTCGTTCTCGTTGAGGAACCGGCACCGGTCGAGCGGGGTCATCCACTCCTCCGCCATGCGTCCGACCGAGAACCAGGTGGTGAGCAACGTGGCATTCGGGCACGCTTCCAGCGCCGCGAGCAGGTTACCGGCGTGGTCACGGTCGTCGTGGCTGAGGAAGATCCACCGGACATCGTTCGGATCGACGACACTCGCCACGTTGTCGAGCCACTCGTCGCGGTTCGCAGGGCTCCCGGTGTCGACGATCATCGGCTGCTCACCGCGGATCACCAGCGAGTTCATGCAGAACAGCCCCACCGGCGGGGCCTCCAGCATCCACGGAATCACGAACGTCTCCGCAGCCACCTCGTAGGGGGACATCCGCAGCTGGTCGGGTGTCGTCGTCATGATGTGTTCCCTCGTTCTCGAATCGGGCGTGATCGCTACAAGCGCCGCCACAGGACCCGCGGACCCTAACAGGCAAGCGAACGCACCCAGGTCGTGAAGCTCCACGAATCTCTCAAGTGTCGGCGGCGCACCGAACCGGCGCCATACGGGTGATCGAAGATCACCCGCGCGTCACCTCGATCGGGGCGCGTGCACGAGATGTGCCGTTCTGCGCTCCCCTGCGCGGCGGTTCGATGAACGTTCTGTGTGCGCGTTATGCGCTCGAACCCAGGCTCCGAGGCCTGACAGCGGCTGTCAGGAGGCTGCCGTTGACGATTGCCCATCACTGATGAGCCATCCGGGTTCATTTGGGGGACGGCGCGGCCGCTCGTTGCTCGACCAGCGCACCCCACGTAGCGTTTTGCCATGTGCGGCATACGCGGGAGCCGGTCGGACACAACCGGGCATACGCGAGCCGAGACATGAGTTCAGTCCTGACCGTCGCCGAGGTGGTCGCCACTCAGGCGCGGTTGCAACCGGACAAGGTCGCGGTGCGCGACTCACACCGAGCGTTGAGCTTTCACGACTGGGACGTACGAGCGACCCGGTTGGCCAATGCGCTCCGCGTGCTCGGGTTGGAGAAGGGCGATCGGGTCGCGTTGTTGGCGTACAACTGTGTGGAGTGGCTGGAGTTGTACGTGGCGCTTGCTCGCGCCGGGTTGGTGGCGGTGCCGATCGATTTCCGTCTCGTCGGAGCCGAGATTCAGTACATCGCCGAACATTGCGAGGCAGCTGCGTTTGTCGTCCAGGAGGACCTGCTCGAGCAGGTGCTGACGATCCGCGACGAGCTGGACATCCCGACTGAACGCTTCGTCCACTTCGGCGGTGGGAGCGCGCCGCGGGGGTGGTCGGTGTACGAGACGCTTATCGAGCGTGGCTCGTCGAGTGCTCCGGTCGTCGCGGTGCGGCCGGAGGACATCTGGGCGTTGATGTACACCTCCGGTACCACCGGCAAGCCAAAAGCAGCGATCCGCAACCATGCGGCCACGGCGGTCATGTCGCTCGTCACTGCGATGGACATGGGATTCACCTGCGGCGACACCGCGTTGCTCGTGATGCCGATGTGTCACGCGAACTCGCTCTATTTCTCGTTCGCCTTCACCTCCATCGGCGCGACGTGCGTCATCGACGACCAAAAGACCTTCGATCCCGAGCAGCTCTTGAGGACGCTGTCAGAGCAGCAGGTGAGCTTCACATCGCTCCCGCCCACCCACTACATCATGATGCTCGGCCTGCCCGACGCAACGAAACGCAAGTACGACGTGTCGAGCGTCTCCAAGCTGATGATCTCCTCCGCTCCGGCACGGCGTGACACGAAGCTGGCAATCATGGAGCACTTCGCGAACTCCGCTCTCTTCGAGCTCTACGGTTCGACCGAAGCTGGTTGGGTCACGTTGCTCCGGCCCGACGAACAGCTCACCAAGCTGGGCTCGGTGGGCCGCGAGTGGACGGGTTCCGGTCCCATCAAACTCCTCGATGCCGACGGGAACGAGGTGCCCGACGGTGAGGTCGGTGAGCTGTACTCGCGGACGCCCTACGTCTTCGCCGGGTACTGGAAGAACCCGGAGAAGACAGCTGAGGCGTTCCGAGGCGCCTGGTGCACCGTGGGCGACATGGCGCAACGCGACGACGACGGCTATTACTTCCTTGTCGGCCGCAAGAGCAACGTCATCATCCGCGGGGCGTCAAACATTTACCCGTCGGAGATCGAGGACTTGCTCGGGGCCCACCCAGCCGTGGAGGACGTCGCGGTGATCGGCGTGCCCGACGACACCTGGGGCGAGGAAGTACATGCCGTGGTTGTCCTCCACTCCGACACCACCGCTACCGAGCGAGAGATCCTCGACTGGTGCGGCGAACGCGCCGCTACCTACAAGCAGCCAAGCTCGATTGCCTTCGTCGCCGCGGCAGACATGCCGCGCACCGCGTCCGGCAAGGTCCTGCACCGCGCCCTGCGTGAACGCTGGCGCACCACGAAGAGTTGAGGCGGTACCTTCGTCCGCGTCCTGGCCGGGCGCTCGGATCGAGCGCACCGACGTGCCGTTCTGCGCTCCCTGTGCCCGCGATCCGATGAGCGTCGGTGCCTGATTCGGTGCGCGGAAAGGGTGCGCGCGAAGAGGCAGTTCTAGCGTGCGTGCTACGACGGGTCCTCGGCGGGCTGCGGCTCGCGGGCTAGGAATCGATGAACGACTCCAGGACCGCGATGAGACGTTCTGGTTCGGTGTCGGGAATGAAGTGACCGGAGTGTTCGAAGACCTCGAACGTAACGTCGGCGTTCGTGAGCGACGCGACGATCTCATCGGCCGCAGCAAGCGCTGTGACCGGATCGTGGACACCGCCGAGGACCAGCGTTGGACACGTGACCGCGGCGAGCTCCCTCGTGAAGTCGAAGGCCAGATCGCGGTAGAAGTAATCCCCGATTCTGGGGTTCGCCACCGTGCGGGTCACGCGTGCAAAATCGAGCGGCGCCGGACTATAGGCGGGCACGCAGTGCGTCAGGAATTCCGGCGTCGTGTCGGGGCTCGGATCGGCAAAGTACGCGTGTGCGGCCGCCGTGGCGTCGTCGCCGCCCTCAGTTCGGAAACCCTCGACAATCCGCTCTCGGTCAAAGCGCGCGGCCGTCGACTGCAGAATCAGCTTCGCTGGATGATCCGGGTAACGGCTTGCGTAGCGCTGAGCTACGAAGCCGCCGAACGACCACCCGAGAACGATCGGACGTTCGATGCCGAGCGTGTCGCACAGACCGCGCACGTCGTCGGCCCAGATGTCGAACGTCCAACTCGACGGATCGTCGTGGCCGTCGCTGCGGCCGTTTCCCCGATGATCCATGTACACGACCTGGGCGATCGCAGCGAGCCGCGAGTACACAGGCTTGAAACTCGAGTGGTCAAACCCGGGCCCACCGTGGAGCAGCACGACCGTCGGACGCTCGCGCATGATCAGACCATCAGCGACGACCCCCGCGCCTTCGACGTCGAAGTAAAGCGTCGTGCCGTTCACCTCAACGCGCATCGGGCGCAGGATACCGACCGCGCTCGGCCCGCGCTACCAGCAACTCAAGTACAGCGTGCGCGGCAAGGAGACTCATATTGCATCGGTCGGCGCTCGTTCTGCCACGACGCACGCCGTACAGATTCGCGGCAGCCAAACGCACGCGTATGTGCCGATCTGCGCTGCCTGAGCTGCCGTTTCGGTGAACGTTCGGGTGCGGCGTTATGTGCGCGGACAGGGTGCGCGATATCGGCCTTGGTCTGGCGCGAGTAGCGGCAGGCTCCGGTTGTCAGCCCACGACTGAAAACAGTCTCCACGTCCCGGGCACGCCCTTAAGTTCGTGCTCACCGCGATCGTTGAACTCGATGCCTGACCCGGCGACGAGGTCCTTGACCGTGGAGGACACGAGTACCTCCGCGGCGCGAGCATGTTGCTCGACGCGGGCTGCGATGTGGACGGCCACGCCCGCGACTTCGTCGTCGTCTCGGAGTTCGATCTCACCGGTATGGAGACCGACCCGTATCTCGATGCCGAGCGCCCCAACGGCGTCGCGCATTGCGCACCCACACTCGATTGCTCGTCCGGGTCCGTCGAAGGTGGCGACGAAGCCATCGCCCCTGGTGCCGACCTCCAGGCCGCGGAAGCGTTCCAGTTGCCGACGGATGGTCCGGTCATGAGCATCCATGAGGTCGCGCCATTTCCGGTCGCCCAACTCCGCCAGGTGCGCGGTGGACCCGACGATGTCGGTGAACAGCACCGTCGCCAGCACCCGGTCGGATCGTGGCGCGTGGCGTACGCCGGTGAGGAACTCCTCGATCTCGTCGAGGTCAGCGTCACTGTTCCCGACGTAGATCAGGTTGTCCTCACCCGACAGCTCCACGAGTTGGGCGCCCGCGATGTGTTCGGTCAGGTACGCCGCGTGTGGCGGTCCGGCGAAGCGGTCGTCCCGGCGACACAGCACGAGCGTCGGTACCTGGACGGCGGGGAGCAGTGCGCGCACATCAGAGAACATCAACATCTCAGCGGCCTTCCTCACCGCCGCGGGACCGTACGTCGAGCGACTGCGGCGCTGCCATTGCGCCACGAACGCAGGATCCTTCATGGCGCTCGGCGCGATCTGGCTCAGCCCGTGGTCGTTCCCGACGCCCTCATAACCGGCGATGACCTGCTCGAGGATCTCCTTCGGCCAGCCCCACGGGTAGTCGGGTGCTCGGACGAACCGGGCGTAGCAGCCGTCGAGCACGAGGGAGGAGGTGCGGTTCGGATGGGAAGCGGCGAAGAAGATGGCCAGGAGTCCCGACGCACCGTTCGCCACCACGGCCGCCCGCTCGACGCCCGCCGCGTCGAGCACGGCCACCATGTCCTTCGCCTGGAGTTCCAGCGAGAGCTGCTCGGTGAGGCCGAGAGGGTCTGAGAGGCCCGAACCTCTCGTGTCGAAGCGGATCAGCCGACAGAAGCTCGCCAGTCGCTGGAACACGCGGTCATAAGCCGGAACATCCGACGCCAACTCGACGTTGCTGGCCCCTTCCGCCACGAACACCAGATCCGGTGGCCCGTCGCCAAGAACCTGGAACGCGATGTGCGCCCCGTCGTCGGTCTTGGCGTACCGGGTCTCTGCGAGCTCGCCCACGGCTGGACAGTCTGTCGGAACGGCAGCGTTGGTGCCCGGTAGATCGGCGGCACGCATATTTCCCGGTACGGGTGCGTGATGCCACCGGCGGCGACGCACAGATCCGCGCCACGCGTCGGCCTCAGCTCTGCGTGCGCGAGATGTGCCGCTATGTGCGCCCCGCTGCTGATCATGGGTGAACGTTCGGTGCGTCGTTATGTGCGCGGGTGGGGTGCGCCTAACGGTTGCGGTCTCAGGGGATCAACGCATCAGGTCTTTCGATCGAGTTGGATCGATCGGGAGGTGTGGTGTGGAACGGTTGTCGGAGCGGCAGACGGTGTTCCGCCTTCGAGCAATCATCGACGGCGGTCGCCGACCCGAGAAACCCGCCGACCCAGCGGCATCAGTTCGGGCGCACGGTGGGCTGCTGCACGTCGGTCGACGCGAGGAACTCCTTGACCGCCGCCATGTAGGGGGCGAACTGGCCTCGACGGATGTCGTGACCGACACCCGGGAGATGCACGACTCGGAGTGAAGGGAGCGCGGCAACGGCCGCGTGGGCGGCGTCTTCCGAGACGATGGCACCGAGGTCGCGATCGCCCCTGAAGAGCAGAGCGGGCACGGTGATCAGACCGACCACGTCCAATGAGGAACGGTCCGGGTCGAGCATCGTCGCGGAGCTCTTCAGGAATGCCGGCTGGACCCGCTTCTTGGAGTTCACCCAGGGAATGATCTCGTCGTCGGGACAACCTGGCATCACCTTCCTGGCGATCGCGTTCAGCATGCTTCGCGGCAGGAGTCGCAAGACGCGCATCGCGGTGAGGAGAAGCTTGGGCGAGTCGCCCATCCGTTCGCCGATGCGTCCACCGAACATTCGTTCACCCTTCACGACCATCGGCGGATCCTCCATGATGAGCCGCCTGAGGAGGTCGGGGTGGTACGCGGCGAGATGGAGGCCGGTGTCTGCACCCATCGAATGCCCGCCGACCGCCGGCTTGATCAGTTGGAGGGCCTCGATGAACGCGACCAGGTCCGCGACTCGCGCATCGGTGGAGCAGTCGCCGACGCCGCCGGTCGTGCGGCCGTGCCCTCGGGCGTCGGGCATGATCACGTCGTAGGAGTCCTCGAGCTCCTTCGCCACGCGCGTCCAGCAGAGACCGTCGTCGCCAGCGCCATGGGCGAGGACGACCGGAGGCTTGTCGCCACCGGTTCGCGTGTAGTGGATGTTGATGCCGTTCGCGTCCACGTTTCCCTCGTACCAGGTCATGTCAGGTCTCCAGTCTTCCGCCGGCATGGTTGTTCGATCCAGCGCAGCTTGCTCGGATCACGTCACTCCGTGGCGTGTGGTTCGCGGTTCTGAGATGGCGCCGTTGCGATGTCGCTGCGGCGGATGGCGCGTTCGTCGGTGCCGAGGTACGACGCGATCACCAGCTCGTTGTCGCGCACGTCGGCCGGTGTGCCTGACGCGATCACCTTGCCCGATTCGAGGCAGTAGACCTTGTCGCTGATCGAGAAGATGAGCGGCATGTCGTGCTCGATGACCAGCAGCGTCGCGTCGAGTTCGGCACGGATCCGGAGCAGCAACGGCCCGAAGGCTTCCGTCTCGCGTTGGGCGACGCCCGCGGTGGGTTCGTCGAGGCAGAGCACGCGCGCGTCGAGCGCAAGGAGGCACGCGAGCTCCGCGATGCGACGTGTTCCCGTCGAGAGCTCACGGATGAACGAGTTCGCGTAGCGCCCCAGCCCGACGACGTCGATGAGCTCGTCGGCCTCAACCAGCTTCTGGCGCTCGTCGTCGGCGATACGACGGGAGTCCGAGCACGGTGGTTGTGAGCGAGGTGCGATCGTGGGCCTCGAGCGCGGTGGCGACCGTCTCGCGAACGGTGAGGTCAGGGAACAGATGGGCTTGCTGGAAGGTGCGGCCGAGCCCGGCGCGGCGCACGCTGCGCCGACGACTGCTGGGAGATGTCGTCGCCGAGCAGTTCGATCCGGCCCCGGCTCGGGACGAAGCCGCTGATCGCGTTCATGAGTGTCGACTTGCCGGCGCCGTTCGCCCCGATCAGTCCGACCACCGCGCCGCTCCTCGAGTTCGATGCTCACGTCGTCGACCGCCGCGATCCCGCCGAAGTGCACGGAGAGATGCTCGACGCGCAGCGCGGGCACCGCGTCGCCGTCGGGCGCGCGTTGCTGGCGCGGAACCGATGCCGTCCGAGGGCGTGCATCGCGCGCCTCGACGTCGCGAGCGGGACGTCGATCGGCCCCGCGCTCGTGAGTCGGACGGCGGCGGGCGGCGAGGGACAGGAGCCGATCGCGCACCAGGTAGACGATGCCGATCGAGACCACCGGGGAAGTACATGAGCAGGAACAGCAGACCGATGCCGCTGGTGAGCAGCGCGATGTTGGGATCGTCACCGAAGGCGGCGGGCAGGCCGATGACCCAGAGCGCGCCGAGGACCGGTCCCATGACCGAACCGAGGCCGCCGATCACCGCGATGGTCACCACGCTGATCGAGGTCTCGACGGGGAACGACGTGACCCCGAACTGGACGAAGAGGCCCGCGAAGAGTCCGCCGGCGAGTCCACAGATCGCGCCCGAGATCGCGAACGCAGTGAGCTTGGCGCGGGCGGGGGCGATGGTGAACGCCGCGGTGGCGCGTTCGTTGTCGCGGGTGGCGATCACCGAGCGTCCGATCCCGCTGTTGCGCAGCCTGGTCACGACCACGATCGTGACCACGAGGGCCGCGAGGCACAAGTAGTAGTAGGTGCGCTGGTCGCGGAGGTCGATGGGACCGAGGTGCGCGCGAGGCAGGATCGCGACCGTGGTGCCTCCGAGGAACAACGAGCGGGACAGCAGCCACTGTTGCGTGGCGATCGCGAAGGCGAGCGTTGTGACCGCCAGGAAGAGGCCCTTCACCCGGAGCGCGGGGAGCCCGATCACGACGGCGGCGACCACGCCGACGACCCCGCCGATGAGGATCCCGAACCCGAACGGAATGCCGGCGGTGTGCAGCGCCGCGGTCGTGAACGCGCCGAGGCCGACGAACCCGAACTGTCCGAGCGACAACTGGCCGGCCCAACCGGTCAACACCGTGAGTGAGAGCGCGACGAGCGGCGAACAGCAGCACGCGGCTGTAGAGGAACTGGCTCGATGCGAGGGTGATGACCAAGGGCAGCGTGATGAGCACGACGAGCGCGATGAGACCGGTGACACGCGACATGTGACGCACCCACCACACGTCCCGAAGCGCTTCGGGGATGGGTTTGGTGCGGGGCGAGAACGACCACGGTGCCTCGTCGGCGTCGTCTCGGCTCGCGGCCCGACCGCGGACGAGTACGAGCACGAGGACGAGGACGAACAGCACCATGCTGATCAGCGAGGGCGTGTTGATCACGTTCGTGTAGAGCACGGCCTCGACGATGCCGATGGCGACGCCGCCGAGCAGCGCGAGCGGGAGTGAGACCATCCCGCCGATGAGCGCGGCGGCGAGCGCGCGCAGCAGGAGTCCGGCACCGGAGCCTTGGCCCGCGGCGGTGCCGGCGCCGATCTGGAACGGGCCGACGAGCACCGCGGTCAACGCCGCGAAGCCCCCGGCGATGGTCCACACCAACGTGGACATCCGTCGGGGACTCACTCCCGCCAGGGCCGCGGCATCGGGATTCGCGGCGGACGCGCGGATCGCCCGGCCATAGCGGGTGCGGGCCAGGAACCACGCGAGGCCCGATCGTGACGAGCGGTACGACGGCGAACACGAGAATGTGCTCGCCGCGTACGAGGATCCCCGCCACCGTGAACTGCGTCGTGAACGGGGTGGGAAAGTCGAACTGGCTCTGGGGTGCCGGGCAGCAGAAGTTCGAGCAGGATGATGAGTTGCGTCACGCCGAGCGTGGCGACGAAGAGGATGACACGCGGCGCGTCGAAGAGCCGTCGCACCACGGTGAACTCGATGACCGCGGAGAGCAGGGCGCCGGCGGCGAGCACCACCAGCAACGACGGGAAGAAGTCCAAACCCCAGTGGAACACCAGCCGCGACATCAGCGTCGCTGCGAACGCCGCGAGCTCGCCGTAGGCGAAGTTGATCACGCGTGACGATCGGTAGATCAACACGATCCCGACCGCGAGCACCCCGTAGACCAGCCCCGCCGTCGCGCCGTTGAAGATCACCTGGCGCGGAAACGTCCAGGTGGTCGGGTCGAGATCGGAGGCCAGCAGCGGACAGTGCAAGTGGTTCACCCTCCCTCCGATCCGAAGAAGACCGCACGGAGGAGGTCGTCGCGGAGGAGCAGGGCTTCGGCTGATCCTTCGAATCGCACCTCGCCCTTCTCCATGAAGACCGCGCGGTCGGCGATTCCGAGTCGCGACGTTCACCGACTGCTCCACGATGATCATCGTCACGCCCTGCGCCTTGAGCTCACGCACGACTTCGAGCAGTTCCTGCACGTCGAGGGGCGCGAGCGCCCAACGACAGCTCGTCGATCACAGAAGTCCGGTTCGAGGACGAGCGCCTTGGCGAGCGCGAGCATCTGCTGTTGGCCGCCGGACAGGGCGCCTGCCGGCTCGTCCATCCGGATCGCAACGCAGGGAACAGCGTCGAGGGAACGGTCGATCCGCGCCGTCGACGTCAGACGGGTCGCACAGAATGCAGCGACGCGGAGGTTGTCGCGCGACGGTGAGCGGCGAGAACACCGGCAGACCCCCGGGACACCTGCACGATGCCGCGACGAACGCGGACCGTCGGATCCTCGTAGGTGATCGCGTGACCACCGAGCCGGACGACCCCACGACTCGGGATCGCCAACCCGCTGATCAGGCGCAACAGGGTCGACTTCCCGGCGCCGTTCGTGCCGAATAGGGCGACCGTCTCGCCCTTGCGGATGTCGAGATGATGTCGAACAGCACCTGCACCGTGCCGTAGCTGAAGTCGAGATTGCGCACCTGGAGCATCGGGACTTCGACGCCTGCGGCGATTAGGTCGAAGGTGCTGCGTTCCTCGCGCAGCTCCTCGACGACGCGTCGCATGTCGGCAGCTCCACGAAGCAAGCGGCGTAGCGCCATGAGACCCGCACCGATCGCCACTCCGAGCGGCACCGACCGACAATGAGCGTCGTTCGGCGGCCGTAGCTCTCGGTCAGTGCGGCGATCACCGCCTGCTCCCGCCGACGCGCCGACGAACATCGAGTTCGTGAACGCGGCGCCGCCTTGCCCGCGCATGTGAGGCGGAATCACGGCGTGCACCACGGGCGGCAGCGCGGCCAGTGCGCCGCACACGCCGACGAAGCCGATCGCTTCGCAGACGGCGAGCAGTGCGACGTTCGGCATCCACAGACCGATGACCGACACGCTGAAAGCGACCAAGACGGCCGCGGCGCAGCACGCGACCTTGCCGGGTGCCGCGGGAGAGACCGCGGCCGGCGAGGACGCCGACCAGCGGTGTCGCAGAGCACGCCGGGAACCGCGATCACGGCAAGCAGCAGACCGCGATCCGTGGTGAGACACGTGGAAGTGCTGGGCGAGGAAGAGGTTCAATGAAAGACCCCAGCCGAGGAGGGCGAAGCCCAGGACGACGACCCCGACGGTCATGAAGCGCAGCGTTCGGATCTGCGCGAAGCGTGCGAGCACGTGCGCGAACGGCGGTTGCTCGACGACGGGATCGCGATCGTCGCCGAAGACCGCTGCGAACTTCGTTGCGACCCCGACGGACATCGCCGCAGGCGAGTGCTCAGGAACGCGCGATCGCGATCACCGCACCGCGGCGGCGAGGAAGCCGATGCGCCACTCGCCGGTCGGGCACGTCGCCACCGCCGCGCCGAGGCCCGCGATCAGCGGCGCCGACGACGAACGACGACCAGACCGATCACCGTGTACCCCGTGAAGATCTCGGCGACGCGCGGCGAGCGGGTAGCGGTCGGCGAGGAGCGCGATCTGCGCCGGTTGGCTCGCCAACAGTCCGAGCCCGGCGAACGCGCACGCGACGAAGAACACCCAGCGGTTGGTGGTGAGCCCCGCGACGACGAGCGACGCCGCGGCGACGGCAACCATCGCGCCCATCACCCGGGGCCGGTTGGTGGTGGTGCGGTCGACGAGATTCCCGATCGGTTGCGCCACGAAGAACAGCAGCGCGGGGGCCATCACGACGTTGACGAGGAATCGGTCGCCCAGGTCGAACTGACGTTGGAGGTCGGGCGCGAGCACCGCGAGCACCGCGAACTCGAACAGCGCGAAGAACCAGATCGCGCCCGAGGTCCCGAGCGTCGCCGTGCCCCTCCCGACGCAGCGCGTCCCGCAACGAGACGGGCTCGACACCGACACCCGGCAACCCATCGGGAACCGTGCCGGGAACCGTGGATGCCTCACGCGGGGGTGCGGCCTCGTGGGCCTGGCGTTGCGCCTCCTGCTCGAGCACGACCGCGGCGAGTTCCGCGATGCCGTTGGTGGTCTGCTCGCTCATCGGCGGCCGCGCACGCTCGAGGTCAGGTGCCGAACCTTCAGAACTTGACCGGTTGGTAGGCGTTGGTCGGGACCCAGCAGTTGCAGGCCGACTGGTACTTCAGCGTCCGCACCTCGTCGGGGGCGTCGAACTTCTTCGGTCCGAACGAGCCCTTGCCGCCGTAGCCCAGCTGGAAGTTCTGGACGCCCTGGAGCGCCTTGGTGAACGAGGCGACGGTGAGGTCTTTGCCGGCGGCGGTGGCCGCCTGCGAGAACACGTCGACGAGCCCACACTGTCCGGCGATCGAGCTGTAGAGATTCGTCCCCGCCTTCGCCGGCGCGTCGCCGGAGCTCGCTGCGTACGTGGCGTTGCACTTCGTGTCGAACGCGCTCGGGGCTTGGCCGATCGTCGACGACCCGGTGCGACGCCAGGTGGTGCCGAGCGCGCCGTCGATCTGGCCCTTGGGCGCGGCCTGGGTGAGGATGTCGGTCGAGTTCTCGGATAGATCGCTCGCGTAGTACTGCGGCTTGTAGTCGGCCTTCGCGGCGGCTTCCATGAACAGCGACGAGAAGATCGCGTTGACCCCGAGGAACACGCCGTCGACGCCTTCGTTCTTGAGTCGCTGCACCGCAGCGGGGAGTGCGTTGATTCCCTCGAGGGTCGCCCCGATCGTGACCTTGTCGTCGATGGAGATCCCACGCTTCGCCAGTGGCTTCACGAGCCCGTTCTCGATCGCGGTGTCGAACCCGGGAGTGTCCTCGAGCAGCACCGCGAGCTTCTTGCCTTTGAGCGCCTTCGCCTTGACGAGTGGATCGACGGACGACTGGATCGCGTGCGTCGGTCGCTGAAGTTGGTGAGGTAGAGCAGCCCCTTGGACTTGTCGATGACCTCCTGCGTGGTGCCGCCCTCGAGGATCATCGGAGTCTTGTGCTGCTGCGTCACGCAGAGGACCGGATCGGCGAAGAACGAAGGTGTCAGGACGGCAAACACCTTGTCGTCCTCGGTGGCCTTCAGACACTGGGCACGCATGTCGGCGAGGGCATCGGCGGTGAGACTGAACTTGTAGGTCTTGAGCTCGACCTTGCGTCCGTTGATCCCACCGCGCTGGTTTAGGTCGTCGACGAACGCCTTCGCCTGATCGACCTGGCTTCCGGTGTCGGGGAGCGTGAACCCGGCCGGGAGGTTCTCGGTGTCGGGGTAGATGTACCCGACCTTGATCGTCGACGCAGTCACCCCTGGCGTCGGCGCGCTCGGCGCCGTCCGTGTGCTCGCGGACGCGGTCCCGCTCATCGCGACGCGAGTACGCAT
The DNA here is from genome assembly GCA_963725775.1 of uncultured Actinomycetes bacterium. Classification (GTDB taxonomy): domain Bacteria; phylum Actinomycetota; class Acidimicrobiia; order IMCC26256; family DASPTH01; genus DASUAS01. The sequence goes on along the minus strand of CAVRZT010000001.1, from coordinate 829,003 downwards.
CCCGCGGTCATGACCCGTGCGACCAAACGCGGCTTCATCGGTCCCCCCGACACGCTTGTCCTTCCGTGCTGACACTGTTAAGTTTAGTGAACACCCTTCGGATCGCATAATGGTCGCGCCCCGTCGCCCTGTCAAGGAGATCCCGTGCCGAAGCGCACCACCGCCACCGACGATCTCGCCTTGCCGTGGTGGTCCGAGCGGGACGAACGCGTCCCGCTGAACCGGAAGCAGATCCTCGACGCGGCGATCGACCTGATCGACCGCGACGGTCTCGAGGCGTTCAGCCTGCGCAAGCTGGCGGCCGACCTCGGCGTCACGACACCGGCCCTCTACACCCACGTGCGAAATCGGGAGGAGCTCCTGGTCCTCGTGTTCGACGCGGTGGTGTCGTTGATGGACCTTCCCGACCCCGACTCCACCGACTGGGCGGAGGATCTCCGCGTCATCGCCCGCTCCTGGCGAGCGACCATGCAGACCCATCGCGAGATGGCGCGCTTGTCCGCGATCGGGATGCCGCTCGGCCCGAGCCTGCTCCGCCGGATGGACGTCACCTTCGGCGTGCTGCTCCGCGCCGGGCTGCCCCCGCGCGACGCCTTCTCGATCGGCACCGCGTTCGCAGTCAACTTCATGGGCTACGCCCTGTTCATCGACGCCAACAACCCCGTGCGCCAGCTCGAACGTGCGGGCGTGTCCCCGGAGACGGCGAAGGAGCAATGGGCGCAGATGCTCGGCGCGTTGCCCGCGGACGCGATCCCGAACATCGCCGCGTTGCGGGCCTACTTCGAGGTCGACACCGACGAGGACTCGGCGGTCTTCGACACAAGCCTCGACCTCTTGATCAACGCGGCCCGCATGCGGATCGAGCACGGCGTCTGATGGACGCGCGGGATCTCTTCCGTGGGTCGTCTGCTCTCAGCGTCGCCGAGCAGGCGGAGCTCACCGCGGGCGTCGATCTGTGGCACACGGCTGGCGTCGATCGGCTCGGCCTCGCCGGCATCGGTGTCAGCGACGGCCCGAGTGGCGCACGCGGCTCGCAGTTCACGGGTTCCAGCTCGACGTTGCTGCCCTGTGGAACCGCGCTGGCGTCAACGTGGAACCGCGAGCTGATCGGACGCGTCGGTCGTCTGCTGGGTGACGAGGCGCGGGCGAAGGATGCCAGTGTGCTGCTGGCACCCACCGTCAACATCCACCGCCACCCGCTCGGTGGTCGGAACTTCGAGTGCTACTCGGAGGATCCCTACCTGACGGCCGAGATCGCCGTCGCGTTCATCGAGGGCGTGCAGAGTCGCGGGGTGGGCTGCGCGGTCAAGCACTTCGCGTGCAACGACCAGGAGACCGACCGCATGAACATCGACGTAGTTGTCGACGAGCGCGCGCGGCGCGAGATCTACCTTCCGCCGTTCGAAGCTGCGGTGCGTCGCGCCCGCGTGTGGTCGGTCATGGCCGCCTACAACCGCGTCGACGGCCTGCACTGCAGCGAGCACGCCGGACTGCTGACCGACGTGCTGCGCGGCGAATGGGGCTTCGACGGCGTCGTGATGTCCGACTGGTTCGGCACCCAGGGCACCGCCGCGCTCCGCGCCGGGCTCGACCTGGAGATGCCGGGGCCGCCCAACGCGCTCGGTCATCACCTCCTTGCCGTGATCGAGGCCGGCGACGTCACCGCGCACGTGGTCGAGCAGGCCGCGCAACGCGTGCTCGACCTGATCGAACGCACCGCGCCGTCACGACAGCAGGTCGGCGGCGTCGACGCGCGCGCCGACGCCGCCGAGACCGCCTGCGCCGCCGCGTCGGAGGCGATCGTGCTCCTCGCCAACGACGGCGTGCTCCCGTTGGACACCGCCGCGACGCGGCTCGCCGTGATCGGGTGGCGGGCCGACCAGCCCGAGGTCCAGGGCGGCGGCAGCGCGCAGGTGACCCCTCCATACGTGATTACCCCGCTGCAGGGGATCACCGACCGCGCCGATGCGGATGCGGTCGAGTTCCAATCCGGGCGGGTCACCGCTCGTGCCGCGCCCCTCGGCGGTCGGCTCCTGACCTGCCCCGACGGCGCGAGCGCACCGGTCCACATCGACTACTTCGGCGCCGGTGATCTCACGGGGACGCCACTGCACCGCGAGACTGTGCCCGAAACGACCGCAGTGTGGCTGGGCGAGCCGGCGCCCGGCGTTGCCGCAGGTGACTTCTCCGCCCGCATGAGCGCCCGGTTCACGCCTGACGTGTCAGGTTGCTGGACGCTCTCGGTGTCGGGCGTCGGCACCGCGCGCCTGTTCATCGACGGCGAGCTCGTGGCCGACACCGTCGACGCCGCAACCGGCGCCGGTCTGCTCGGTCTGTTCACCACACCGGTGGAGTTCGAGGTCGACCTCGCGGCCGGCGCCGCCCACGAAGTCGTGGCCGAGTTCGATGCCGCCGCGGCCGACGGACCGCTCGCGCTCGCCGGCCTGACCCTTGAAGCTCGCCCGCCGGATCAACCCGACGCGGTCGAGCGCGCGGTGAGCACGGCCGCCGAGGCCGGCGTCGCGGTCGTCGTGGTCGGCCGGGACGACCGCGAGTCTGAGGGCGTGGACACGCCGTCGATGGATCTGCCGCCCGACCAGGTGGAGCTGGTCCGACGGGTCGCGGCGGTGAACGCGCGGACCGTCGTCGTCGTGAACACCGCCTCGCCCGTCACGATGGACTGGGCCGATGAGGTTGCCGCGATCGTGCAGCTGTCGTACCTCGGGCAAGAGACCGGTGCGGCCCTTGCCGCGGTTCTGTTCGGCGACGTCGACGCCTCCGGTCGCTTGACGACCACCCACCCACGGCGGGTCGAGGACAGCCCGGCCTACTCCAACTTTCCCGGCCGAGACGGGACGGTCGAATACGCCGAGGGCATCTTCGTCGGGTATCGCCACTACGACGCCCACGGCATCGAACCGCGCTGGTGCTTCGGACACGGCCTGTCGTACACGACGTTCGGCTACTCGTCGCTCACGGTCGTGGCGGACCCGGCCGAGCGCAGCGATGGCGTACCGGTCGTGCTGGTTTCGGTCGACGTGACGAACAGCGGCGATCGCCCCGGCAGCGAGGTCGTCCAGGTGTATGTGCGGAGCGTGCACGCGGCCGTACCCAGACCCGAACGTGAGCTCAAGGGATTCGAGAAGATCATGCTCGACCCGGGCGAAACCACGACGGTGACGATCGCTCTCGACCAGCGGGCCTTCGCGTACTGGGACACCCAACAGCACTCCTGGCAGGTGCCCCCGGGCGCCCACGAGATCCTGGTCGGATCGTCATCACGAGCCATTCACCAAATGGCCATGTGTGATCTCACGCCGCGCACGAGAGGCAACGCGCGTACCGGAGATGACACCTGAACTCGAGGCCTGGTTGGGAATACGAGATCGGTCCGGGCAAGCACGTAGGTGTCACACGTTCTCTCGAGGTCGGGAAGAAGATCCCGAGCCTTGGCGCACCGGCGGTCGAGAGGCGATGCCGAACGAGGTGTGCTAACGCTTGGCTCCGAGCGAGAGACCGGAGGCTACCGATGCATGATCGGCGAACGGACGCCGCACAGAACAACGGTCCCTGAACCCTCAAAGGCTTGACCCAGAACCGGCGATCGGTGCCCGCACGCGTATGTGCCGATCGGGGCGGCCTATCGCGGCGGTCAGGTGAGCATTCGGTGCGCGCGTTACCTGTTGAGGTTGGTTTGTCAAGGACCCCAACTGCGCGCGCGGGTTATGTGCTCGGGCCTCAACGCGATATCGAAGCAGTTCTGGCGTGGCGCTCGGTGCTGGCTGAGCGAAGGCTCACCTCCGCGCCCGCGCCGGCCGCGCTCACAACCTCAAGCATCCGCAACGGCTCGTTCGCGATCCGTTCGCAGAACAACTTGTCGCCCTCGGCGTTCATCGCGTAGATCACCGAACGACGACGATGCAGATCGATCCCGACGTAACGTCGATCCATAGGGGCCTCCCTTCCTCCGAAGAGGACTTGGTCTGTGAAGCCCCGAGTCTCAACGACTCGGACCCTCACGAGGAGCGGAGGCCCCGCTCCTTCATCGCATCAGTTCTGGCGTTACCAGTGATCCGGTCAGGCCGGAGGTGATGCGGCTCCGGCGAGCATTGTGGGTGTTTGCAGGACCAGTTGTTCGGCCCAATTCGGCAACCGGTTGCGGAGCATGCTTGCCCGGTCGGGGGCGATGCGGCCGTCGGCGACGGCCCGATCGACCTTCGTGTTGGCGTCACGCACGACCGTGTCGATCACACGGTCCGAGGGAACACCGGCGTCAGCCGCGAGCGCGGAGATTGAGCGGCCGTCGTCGACGGCGCGCCGCAACGCGTCGGGGGCAACGCCGATCTCGGTCGCGGCGACATCGAGCTCCATGCTGGCAAGGCGCTGCAACATTTGACGTCCACCACCGCGACGGCGGTTCATGCCTGGGGCCTTGGATGACGACGACCGCGTCCGATGCTGCATCGATACCAGCATCACGATCCGGACCGTGCCCATGGCCACCAGCAACCCGCCGATGAGGGTCTGGCCCGCTGCGAGCAGGATGACGCCTCCCACCAGCCCAACACCAAAGAACAGATACCGCATCGTCCCTATCGAGGTCCGGTCCATCTCATTGCCTCCGAGCTCATCGGGCTGCTGACACCCAGCTTCGTCCCGAGGATTGCTGTCACCCATCACAACGCCCGCAACGTCAAGGAATCGTGATGCCAACGTCAGTCACCCACCAAGGCCACACACCCGGAGCCAGATTGCCAAGCCAGATTTCCCGATCCGGCGCGCGCCGAGCGGCAGCTGCGGCTGAGTCTCGATTCTTCCGGCTTGGTCTTGGGCTGTTGCGGACTTCACGAACCCATGACGTTGGCGGCGTTGTGATGGGTGACAGCAGCCGCACCCCCGCAGCTGGGTCGAACCAAGACAACCCAGGAGAAGTAGGACCATGGACTCGAAGATCAAGAAACTCGCCGCCGGTGTCGCCCTCGCCGGGGCACTGACCGTCGGCGCCGCGGGCACCGCCTTCGCCGCTGACAGTTCCGCGACGGGCACCTCGACGCCGTCGACGCAGACCGCGAACGGCCACCCGCGCATCCAGGCGCAGTTCCGTCGCGGCGCGGTGAAGGTGGCGGCGGACACGCTCGGCGTGACCCGCCAGGACCTCCGCACCGCCCTGAAGGGCGGCCAGACGATCAGCGAGTACGCGACGTCGCAGGGCAAAGACCCCCAGACGGTCGTCGACGCGTTGACCACCGCGGCGAACACGAAGCTCGACCAGCTGGTCGCCGCGGACCGGTTCTCGCCGGACCTGGCCGCCTCGATCAAGAACAAGCTGCCGACCCGGATCGCCACCCTGATGAACCACCACTTCGGTCAGCACGCCAGCGCGTGACCTGAACCGAACCCACCTTCGGCCGCTGTGGTCGACTCGGTGCCCGTCGGGCTCTTCCCGGCGGGCACCGTCGCGCTCGGATCGCGGTGCCACGACGACAGCCGCACCGGGCGGCCGTCAGACCTCATCGGCGCTTCACACAACGCTCACGGGCCGACATTCGCGAGCGATCCGACAGGGCAGAAGCCACTACGCCTCGAACTGCCGATGCGCGACGCAGAAACGTACGACCTCGTACGCAAACAAGAGAGTGACCACCGTCGCCAAGGTGAGCAGGAACTTCGCGCCAATCACGGCAAACACGATTGTGAGCGCTGCGTACGCCAACACCGCAGCCACTCGAAAACAGAGATGCCAACGGTAGGTCGATTCCCCAAGGAGTGGCCGTCGCTTCACTGCCCTGACGATAACCCGCCACGACGGCCGGAGATCAGCGCGGCCGTGGAGTCACCATCGAGACCCGGAACGCAAGCGCCAGATTGCCCTGAATGCGCTCGTTCTGCCCCGAATAACGCCGTACAGATTCGCGGCCCGCAAGCGCGCCGGTTCAATGGCACGCTGATGTGCCGTTATGCGCTACCCGTGACCGCGATCGCGTGAGCGTTCTGTCCGCGCGTTATGTGCGCGGACCGGGTGCGCGAGATCACTGGCAGATCTGGAGCTGCTCGCCGCGGTCAGGCATCGCTTGGCTGGACTGGTGGACGCTGACCTGGACAGGGGGCCCCGACGCCCAGGCGGACGCGGTGGTCGCGGCCGGTCACTCGGACGATGAGGTCGATGCACGCGGGCTTCTTCAAGTAGAAGCCTCCGGGGAACACAATCCATCGGCTGGAAGCGCTACATGGTCCGACGGTGAACGACCGCGTCGCGAATTGTTGGCCTCCGGAGTTGCCCCAGCCAACAGCGAGACGACCGCGCCACTTGTGCGGGACGACGATCTCCACGCTCGCGGTTCCGGTTCGCACAAACAACGGCGACTTCGCGAAGTAACGCTCGTACGACGTGGGCGGGTCCGAGATGACAGCGGTCTGGAGAGCTCGCCTGTTCGACGAGCGGGTCTGTAACGCAACCGCGTTCCCGATATTGGTCACGCTCTACGCCCGGGGCGGTGCCGTCGGGATCGGTGAGCTCACCGAAACCGGTGATCTCACCTTCACGGAACTGTCTCGCGTGCGCACCCATCGCAACCGCGACAAGAACGGAACATACCGCTGGTACAACGACTATCTACTCCCCGACCGCTACGAGTCCCAGCGCATCACCGTCCGGTTGCACGCCAACCCCGACGACGCGGTCCGCAAGTTCAACCGCACCGAAAACGTCCGGGCGATCCCGCCATCCGATCCCGACTTCGCGCGGCTGTATCCGCGCCGCAACGACTCCGAGTCGATCAACCGGAACCTCGAGGACACGCTCTGGATCGGACGCGCCCACAGTGTCGGCCACGCCCGCCAACTGCTGAACCTCCTCGGGTACGCGCTCATGGTCAACGGCCTCGCACTTCACCGACATCGGCAACGCCGCACCCAGCTCGCCGCGTAGACCGGCTCGAGCGCCCGCGACACCAAACCCTCCCGGAGCCGACTTCGGCGCGCCCGGATCTGCACCGAAACTCATCTCCAGCCCACGCGGGCGCTACCAAAGCCGAAAGGCCCCGGCTCGACTCCCACCATCGGCCCAAGGCGTCGGTTTTCTACCAAGTATTCTCCAACCCCCGCCCTCGTCGGGCCGGTAGAAAACCGGTGGCGTAAGGCTTCCAGGACGGGTTGGGAACGGATTTCGCGTTTTTGGGAACGTGTCGCTTCCCGGGCCTGCTATGCGGGGTTGCTAGGTGGCGGGTGGACCCTCGAGCGTTGGGTTCGTTTCGCGTGCGCTGATTTCCTCGACGGAGATCACTCGCTTTGGTGAACTCGTCCGCCGCGGAGGGGAAGCAGGCGGGGCCAGTGGTCGGGCTTGGAGTCGGTGGTACTCACGCAGGGCCCGTTCGAGTACGAGTGAGATCCGCATCGAGTAGACCGTCACGCGATCAACGACCTGCAGACCGCGCTCGGCTCCGTTCCCGAGAGCGCGGCCCTCGAGAACGCCAAGCTCGTGGCTCGCAGCGGTCTGCTCGCGCTCGATCCATTCGATCCCGCCGGAGTCGTCGGGTCCCCACACCTCTCGAATGAGCGCCTTGAGCGCGTCGCTCCAGTCCTCGAGCGTGTCAGGCAACCCGTCTCTCCAGAGCCTCTCGATGGCGTCTCGAGCGGCGGACTGGCGTTTCTCGATGAACCTGACGAGCTTCTGACAGTCCGGATCGTGGTCCAAGCCGGTGAGCGCTCGACGCAGGTCCTCACAGCCATCCCAGTATTCTTGAACCTCGCGGCGTTCTTCGACGAGGCGGCGTTGCTCACTCGGGGGCACGCTGCCGGCGCTGGCCAACACGGTTGCCTCGAGACGGACCAGGCGTTGTTCGCGCAGGTAGGCGTTGGCCACGAATTGCGCCTGGGCTCGTTCGGCGTTGTCCCGGGGTGCGAGCCCGTCGAGGATCCCATCGATGTAGGCCTGAATCTCGGCGGGATCCTCGGCAAAGTCCCCCGCGCCGATGGGGTGAGAACTCGTGGCGAACACGCCGTGGGTCATCGCGTTCTGAGAACTTCGGGCCTTGCCTTCTGAGGTCTTCGGACCAGTTGACCTTTGGGCGTTCCGGCGGTTCGCTGCGACGCGAGCGGTACTTGTCGACTTCTCTGGTGTCGGGTCCACGACCTACTAATCGGCGCGGAGCAGTTCCGAACCCCGTTCGGGGCGACATTTCTTCCGCCGGCACGATCGTTGGCCATCACGGCGGGCCGCTCGGACCGCGATGTCGGAGAATTTCGATCGGCCGCCGAATACAGAACGCCGGCTATGTGCCTCAACTCCAGCCCGGCTGGGGGTGTTGTTCTGTGCGCCTCGCCGGTCAGGTGACGTTGCGTCCGATTTGCCTGGTTGACTGGGCAGTCAGATGACTGACTTGCCGACCGGCACGGTCACGTTCTTGTTCACCGATCTCGAGGGTTCGACGCGTCTCTGGGAAGACCATCCGGACGCCATGCACGATGCGTTGGCGCGCCATGACGAGCTTGTGCGCGAAGCAATCGAATCGCACGCCGGGCATGTGGTGAAGACCACGGGTGACGGCTTTCATGCCGCGTTCGCCACCGCTCGCGACGCCCTCGATGCCGCGCTGGCGGCGCAGCTCGCGCTGAGCGCCGAGCAGTGGGCCAGTACCGGACGGTTGCGCGCCCGCATGGGTGTTCACACTGGTGAGGCTCAGCACCGAGAGGGCGACTACTACGGCACCGTGCTCAACCGTGCTGCTCGCATCATGAGCGCTGGGCACGGTGATCAGATCGTTCTGTCGTGCGCCACCGAGGAACTGGTCGGCGACGCGCTTCCCGCGGGTTGTGAACTCATCGATCTCGGCGAACATCGACTCCGTGACCTTGGCCGGCCCGAGGCCTTGTTCCAACTTGCCCACTCGGACCTCCGCCGCGACTTTGCGCCGCTTCGCGCCCTCGACGCATTCCCCGGCAACTTGCCGCTGCAGGTGAGCTCGTTCATCGGCCGTGAGGAGGACGTCTCCCGCGTCGCGGGGGCCCTCGACGGAGCGCGGATCGTCACCCTTACGGGTGTCGGCGGCGTCGGGAAGACACGGCTCGCGTTGCAGAGCGCCGCGGACGTTCTCCCGCGGTTCTGCGACGGAGCGTGGGTGGCAGAGCTCGCGAGCGCGGACAACCCCGAGGCGTTGGTGCAGGTCGTTGCCGCCGCGCTCCGGGTTTCGCCTCATCCGACGACGCCCTTGGACACACGAATACGCGACTCCCTCCGCGACAAGCAGCTCCTGGTCGTGCTCGACAACTGCGAGCACCTCCTTGACGCAGCGAGCCGACTAGCGGACGGGATCTTGCGGGAGTGTCCGAAGGTGCGGATCCTGGCGACGAGCCGCGAATCGCTCGATCTCGACGGCGAACGCGTCGTACGGGTCCGCTCGCTGCCGCTGCCCGAATCCTCGGCCGACGCCGAAGGAGCGGACGCGGTTGACGCGGTGCGGTTGTTCATCGAGCGCGCCCACGGTGCGGAGCCCGACTTCCGTCTGGACGCGGGCGACCTGAACGTCGTCGCGGAGATCTGTCGGCGCCTCGACGGGATCCCGCTCGCCATCGAGCTCGCCGCGGCGCGGGTGGTCTCGATGAGCCCGGCCGAGATCGCGGGACTCCTTGACGAGCGTTTCCGGCTCCTCACCGGAGGACGACGTAATGCAGTGGAACGTCACCAAACCCTCCGAGCGACGGTTGACTGGTCGTACTCCCTTCTTCAACCAGCCGAGCGTGCGGTGTTCGATCGGCTGGGCGTGTTTCCCGCGAGCTTCGACGCGGCTGCAGCGCGCGCAGTGACGCAGGGAGACGGTGTCGAAGACTGGGACGTGCGGGATGCACTCACGGGTCTCGTGAACAAGTCGATGATCAACACCGCGAGCGGCGCCACCAGCACGACGCGCTACCAGCTCCTCGAGACGATGCGGCAGTACTCGCGAGAGCGGCTCGACCAGACGGGCGATGCGGATCAGCGGCGCCGGGCTCACGCGGAGTACTACGCGCAGCTCGCCGACGACTACGGCGACACCATGCTCACCGGCCACGATATCCAACGGAAGCAGTCGGAAATCCGATTCGAGTGGGACAACTTCCGCGCGGCAGTGACGTGGTCGCTCGACTCCGACGTACCCGGCGACGGCGACCTCGCGCTCCGGATCGCGGTGCCAATGGCGGGCATGACGACGGGGATGCGCCGAGCCGCCGGGCTGATCGCGCAGAGCGATCTGTTGTTGCAACGCGCCGAGTCATCCACGCCTGCACTGCGCGCCGCCGTTCTCGCCGGAATGGCCAACGACGCACTGATGGTGCGCGGGGATGTGGTGGCCGCGGCCGACCTCGCCCGCCAAGCGCTCGACCAGGGGCCAACTTCCATGGCGGGGCTGGCCATGTCGTATGCCACGCTCAGTATGTGCGCCGCAGTCGATGGCCAGTTCGAGCGCGCGCTCGAGATCCTCTCGGAGGGGCAGGACGCGAGCGGGGCGCTCAACGCGGACAGCCTCCATTCCAGAGCGTTCTTCGAGCTTCTGATCACCCGGGTCGAGGCCTCACGCGGCGATCCGGGCGCAGCGCGGCTTCACGCGGAGGAGGCGGTACGACTCGCCCGGGAAGCGAAGTTTCCGATGCGTCTCGCCCAGGCGCTCACCTCGCTCGCGTCGTCGTGCCGCGACGACGACTTCGAGAGCGCGCGCCGGGCGGCGGACGAAGCGGTCGTCTGCGCGCGCGTGTCAGGCATCCAGAGCACGCTCGCCTCCGCGATCATGTGCCAAGCCGATCTGGCCGGTATCGCGGGCGAAGCGCGCGCGGCCACTGTGCTCGTGGGGGCGGCCGCCGTGGCATGGAGCGACGACATTTCGAGCCATGTCGTGGTGAACACGGCCGCTCGTGCCTCAGCGATCTTTGCGCGCGTTGACGATCTCGGGGCCGCAGCCGTGTTGGGCGGATTCGCCACCGCCGGGATGTTCTTACACCTCTTGCCTGCCGCCGTCGATCCGAGTATCCGCGACGATCTCCACGCCACACTGGATCGTGCTCGCACGAACCTCGGCGACGAGTCCTTCGGTGCCGAGACCGCACGAGGCGCCGTGATGTCGAGTGACGACGTCCTCCTCTTCATCCGACAGACCGCAGACCAGGCGCTCGCGAAGTCCGGATCATGACCACGCCCCTCCCTTCGGGGACGGTCACGTTCTTGTTCACCGACATCGAGGGCTCGACGCGCCTGTGGGAGGAACATCCCGACGCGATGCGCGACGCGTTGGCGCGTCACGACGAGTTGGTGCGTGAGGCGATCGAGGCGCACGGCGGGCATGTGGTGAAGACGACGGGTGACGGGTTCCACGCGGCGTTCGCGACGGCGGATGCGGCGGTGGTGGCTGCGGTCGCGGCGCAGCGTGGCGCTCGCACGGCGCGGCGTGGGCGTGTGACGGGGCCGTTGCGGGTGCGGATGGGGCTGCACACGGGAGCGGCGTCGTTGCGCGACGGCGACTACTTCGGCGTCGTCGTTGAATCGGGCGGCGCGGCTGATGGGCGTCGCGCACGGCGGTCAGGTGGTGTGCTCGCAAGCGACCGCGGATCTGGCGCGTGACGGCGTGGCCGAGGGTGTGGAGCTCGTCGATCTGGGTGAGCATCGGCTGCGTGACCTGTCGCGTGCGGAGCGGGTGTTCCAGGTGTGCGCGCCAGGTTTGGTCGAGCGAGTTTCGCGGCGTTGACGTCGGTGGATGCGTTCCCGGGGAACCTGCCGTTGCAGGTGAGTTCGTTCATCGGCCGGGATCGGGAGACTGCGATCGACGTTGCGAGGCGCTTGCGCGAGGCGCGGGTCGTGACGCTGACGGGGGTGGGTGGGGTCGGCAAGACCCGTTTGGCGCTTGCAGGTCGCGGCGGAGGTGCTTGCCGCGAGTTCCGGGAGGGGCGTGGCTGGTCGAGTTGGCGCCGGTGCGTGATCCCGACGGTGTGGTCGACGCGTTCGCGGCGGTGTTCGGGGTGAGCGCCCGTGCCGGCCAGACGCTCGAGGAATCGCTCGTCGAGTTCTTCCGCACGAAGCAGTTGTTGCTGGTGGTCGACAACTGCGAGCATCTGCTCGAGGCGGTCGCGGATCTGGTCGGAGATCCTCGAGCGTTCCTGTCCGGGGTGGTGCGTCCTGGCGACGAGTCGTGAGGGTCTCGGCGCTCGACGGTGAGCGGATGGTGCCGGTGCCGTCGTTGGCGCGCCAGCCGACGACACCAGCCTCGAAGTGGCGGTCGCGGTGTCGGACGCGGTGCAGCTGTTCGTGGAGCGCGCCGCGGCGATCGACCCTGATTTCGCGCTGACGCGGGAGAACGCGTCGGCGGTGGTGCAGATCTGTCGACGTCTCGATGGGGTGCCGTTGGCGATCGAGCTCGCGGCGGCGCGGGTCACCACGATGAGCCCGGCGGAGCTGGCCCGCGGCGTTGGATCGACGATTCGACATGCTCGCCGGGGGGCGGCGGCGGGCGGTGCAACGTCACCAGACGTTGCGAGCCGCGATCGACTGGTCCTACGACCTGTGCAGCGAACCGCGAGCAGCGACTGTTGGCCCGTCTAGCGGTGTTCGCCGGTGGTTGCACCCGCGAGGCGGTCGAAGGAGTCTGTGCGGGAGAACCGCTCGAAGCGCCGTGCCGCTGTTCGAGTTCCTGGCGGATGCTGGTGGACCAAGTCGTTGGTGGTCGCGGAACGCGACGGTCCGGAGACCCGCTACCGGCTGCTGGAGACGATCCGCGAGTACGGCGAGGAACGCCTCGCCGAACACGACGAGACCGACGTATTGCGGAATCGGCACGCCGAGTTCTACTGCGAGTTCGGGCGTGTCGTCGGGCCGGAGCTCGAGGGTCCGCGCCAGATCGAGGCCAGTCGGCGCGTGGCCGCCGAGCAGGAGAACCTGCTCGCGGCGATGAACCACGCGATCGACACCGACGACGTCGACCTCGCGTTGCGGCTCCTGCGCTATGCGCCTGGCGCGGGTCAGACCGGCTACGAGGTGCGGGTGCCGGTCGACGCGATCGACCTCGCCGGTGCTGCCGAACACCCCGTTTACCCGTACGCGCTTGGCCTGGCCGCGCTGTTCGCCGCGTTCCGGGGGGACCGCGAGGCCGCCGAGACGCTGGGTGACGACGCGCTGGCCGCGGTGCGGCGTCTCGACTCCGACCTCGGACCTCGCGTCGAGATGGTCGTGTCCAACTCCCGTGTGAGCCTCGCGTTCCAGATTGGCGTGTTGCACGACGCGGCCGTCCACGGGGAACGGTCCGTCGACATCGCCCGGTCCTTGGGCTTGAACTTTTGGGTCGCGGGAAGCCTCGCAGGCGCGGCGATGTATCACGCGATGGCCGGCGATGCCGATGCCGCGATACGACTCGCTGAGGAAGGTCTCGCGCTCGCCCGTCAGGTCGGCCAACCGACCGTGATCGTGATGAACCTCGCCGCGTTCGCCGCCGCGCTCGCCGACGAAGACCCTCAGCGCGCCCGAGCGTTGCTGCGTGAGAGCATCGAGATTCGGACGGCGCTCGGCTACGAGCAGACCTTCGAGATCACCCAAACTGTGCTCGTCGCTGCCCGCATTGGAGACTGGCCCCTCACCCTCGAGCTCGCGTCGCGCTCCGTCCGCGGTCTCCACTGGCTCGGCGACCAACCCCTGTGCGCGGCGATCCTGAACGTCGCCGCCCGCGCTATCACGCCCTCCGACCCCGAGGCGGCCGCCGTGCTCCAAGGCGCGGCGCGGGGGCTCCTCGGTGAGCTCGTCGGCGGCGCTTCAGCGGTTGACACCTCCGTGCGCGCTCCCGACGGGCCGCCCGCGCCGCCGTCGGGTGACGCCAGCTTCGTCACCCAGCTCCGGAGGCAGACCACCGGCATGCTGCACAACACCCTGGGCGAGGTACGCCTGCGCGAGTTGCGCGCCGAAGGCGCAGCGATGGACTTCGACCACGCCGTCGCCTACGCTCTCGGCGCCATCGACACCGCCCAACAACAAGCGCCGGAATGAGCGCACCCAGACAACCCCGCCGATTGGTGACAACCGGCCCGCGGCTTCCGTCGTCGTAGCGCCTCGACGCCACCTCCTTTCTACAGAATGACGCACCGAACGCTCACCGAATCGCCACGGCGGGGAGCGCATATCGGCACATCCGCGTGCGCTCGTGCCGGCGTTCGGACGACCGCTGATCTGTGCGCTCAGTCTTCTCACATCGCGCACCCGGATCGAAGCCTCTTTGTGTCAAGGGCCTGTTTGTGGGCCGCGTTCGAGCATGGTGTGGTCGGGTGGGCGTAGCGTTGTTGTCGGGTCCGGGAGTGACCTCACCGAAGAGCCGGCCGTCAGGGTGCAGAGCCGGCCACGCTGGCCTTTGGAGCCGTTCCCGTCTGTCCTCCCGGGCCCTCTGAAGTTCAGGGTCGGGTGTCGGTGACGAGTTGGCGGTAGACGGCGTCGCTGATGCGTCGCTTCAACGCGCGGAGTGCTTCCTTGCGGGTCTTGCCTTCCGCGAGTTTGCGTTCGAAGTAGACGCGACCGGGCGTGTCGTGGGAGACCTGGGTGATCGCGGCGACGTGCAACGCGTGGTTCAGTTGGCGGTTCCCACGCGGGTTCAACCGGTGACGAACACGCGGTCCGGACGATGCTTCGAGGGGTGCAGTCGCGTTGTAGCGGGCGAAGTGCCCGGCGCTCGGGAACCGGGTGACGTCGCCGGTATGACCGACGATCAATGCTGCGCCGATCGGACCGATCCCGTAGACGTCGGTGACCGAGGTGCCCGACGCGGTCACCGCGACCGCGATGCGCTTGGCGAGTTCCGCGAGCTGGTTGTCGATCCGACGCACATCGCCAAGCAACTCGAGGGCGATGCGTTTGCGTTCGATGTCGACGAGCTCGACCGGACGCAGACCACGCAGCACCTGACCGGCCCGCTGGGCACTCAATCGCCCGCGGAATCCGCCAGGAATGACGAGGCACACCAGGGCATGGAGCCGACAAATGGTCCGGGTCCGCGACGCGGTGAGGTCATGGTGACGGTTCGCCAACAGACGCAGCACCGCTGAATGATCAACCGGTCGGACCGGACGCAGGCGGGCGTGTCGCAACGCGACGATCGCAGCGGAGCGGGCGTCGTGCGGGTCGGACTTGTCGGTGCGACCCGAGTCGAGCAGCCGCACCCTTGCCGACAACGTGGGTGGCACATCCACGACGCACTCACCGGCTGCGACGAGTTGCTGGGCGAGTAACGAACCGAGCCCGCCGGCGGCTTCGACTGCCCAGGTGCGCGGCTCGAACGGTGCCGCGAACCGCAACAAGCGGTCGCGTTGCCAACGATCCGCGGTGACGCGCAACTGGCCGACGAGATGCTCGGTGTCGTCGAGCACCGCCGCGGTGCGTGACCCCTTGTGGGGGTCGATCCCGATCACGAACATGACATGTCCCTTCGTCAAAGCTGGCCATCGTGGGATGCCACGGCGGGCAGTCCTGATGAAGGGTGATTGCTCGCCTCTTTCGAGCCACGCCGCAGCGAGAACCCGACCCGCGGCCACTTCGCTCAGAAGCCAACCAACAACGGCGGCAGGGCATTATTGAGACCGCGGGCCAGGCTCTCGAACGCTACGAGCGAACCCGCAACGCCTGCACGCCATCCTCTATCAGGGCAATATGCGTGCGTGTCGGCGTGGACACTGATCCTTGTACTCATCACCTTCATGCCGGGCGCACCGGCCGCCTTGGCGACGGTTCCTGCCGATGCCACGGCCGCCGTAGCGCTTGACTGTCGTGCACCAATCGGCGCCGCGAGCGCCCCACGGTCGGACGTGACCAATATCGGGAACGCGGTTGCGTTACAGACCCGCTCGTCGAACAGGCGAGCTCTCCAGACCGCTGTCATCTCGGACCCGCCCACGTCGTACGAGCGTTACTTCGCGAAGTCGCCGTTGTTTGTGCGAACCGGAACCGCGAGCGCGGAGATCGTCGTCCCGCACAAGTGGCGCGGTCGCCTCGCTGTTGGCTGGGGCAACTCCGGAGGCCAACAATTCGCGACGCGGTCGTTCACCGTCGGACCATGTAGCGCTTCCAGCCGATGGATTGTGTTCCCCGGAGGCTTCTACTTGAAGAAGCCCGCGTGCATCGACCTCATCGTCCGAGTGACCGGCCGCGACCACCGCGTCCGCCTGGGCGTCGGGGCCCCCTGTCCAGGTCAGCGTCCACCAGTCCAGCCAAGCGATGCCTGACCGCGGCGAGCAGCTCCAGATCTGCCAGTGATCTCGCGCACCCGGTCCGCGCACATAACGCGCGGACAGAACGCTCACGCGATCGCGGTCACGGGTAGCGCATAACGGCACGTCGGTGTGCCCGCACCGAGCGCCGGTTCGGTCGCGGGATACACGACGTTCGGTGCGGCCCAAGGGGCATCGTTCTGTGCGTTCGCAGAGCAGCTGAGCGCATGTCGTCGCGTCTTCGGTGCGCGTCCTCGACGGCGGTCTCGCGTTGCTGTTCCTGGTGTCTTCGTGTTGAAGACCACGACGACGGTGCGTCCTCGAGACCGTTGGCGCGGTCATCGAGGGCACCGTCACCGTCGTCTTGGCTTCTTGCCGTGCGTTGGTCGGTGCTGTGCGCTCGACCGACGTTGGCGATTCCGGTGTGAACTTCTGCGGCTCCGGGTCGACGCCGTCGCTCCTCGAAGCCCAAGTCCTCGTCGCTGACTGGCGCACCGAATACAACCACTACCGTCCCCACCGCGCGTTCGGCATGCTCACGCCGAACGCGTTCGCAGCCCGATCAAGGACCGACCACCGACCAACACTCTCATAGCGGGTGGACCAACAACCGAGGTCCGGTCAGGGGGCTACGCGCCGATGTAGCCTATTCATGCTCGGTCGACACCTTTTCGGCGGACAGGTACTGTCTGCGGTGGACGCCGCAACAGACCCAAAGCCGAGGCGTCCACTGAGGGGGTGAACGCCGTGGCCTCCATGCCGGGGTACCACGTGAGCAAGGGCCCGTTCCGTTTCCTCGACGGCCTGTTCGGCGACCCAAGCACGCCGGTCGGGTACGCGAATTTCACGAACGCGTTGAACGCGCTGACACTGGCAGGGGGCAGCGCCGAGGCGACCATGAAGGCCGCGGCGCAGGCACGAACGATCATTGATCCCGCCAGTCTCCCGCAGGCGGCGACCGACCACTTCGGCGCCGACTGGCTCGGCCTCGGGCACGGGTGGAAGAAGTACTCCCCGGCCGACGTGCTGCGGCACGGGATCACCGAGGCGATAACGGAGGCCCTGAGGCCGCCAGTGAAGCCGATGGAGTTCTTCTGGGTCTGCGCCAAGGACAAGGAATTCCAGGTGTATTACTCGAGGGGCCCGAACCAGGTGACGGTCATGATTCTCACGCCGCTTCCCGATCCGCCCGGCGGCGGTTCGCCGCACGCGGCCGCCCCGCTCACGACGCCCGAGAACATCTGGGTCGTGAAGAAGGAGGAAGCCTTCGACGCCGCCTACCCGTCGCCGGTCGGCCTCACGCACCTCGGCCCGACCACCGACGGCGTGCTACCGGCCGCGCAGGTCATCAAGCGGCAGATCTACCACACATAGCGAGGCGCGGACTCCTCGCGGGTCACGGTCGCTCGCCATGACCACGTTCGGGGTGTCACACGAGTGGTCGACGGCGTTCGTCGGTCGCCGCCAGGAGTTGGCATGGCTCCGCGGCCGCCTCGACCTCGCGTCGCGCGGCTACGGCCATCTCGTGCTCGTCGAGGGTGAGGCCGGCATGGGCAAGACCCGCCTCGCCCAGACGTTCCTCGACGGCACGCGCGCCACCGGCGCCCTCGTGATCCGCGGGCGCTGCTACGAGCACCTCGACCTCGCGTACCTGCCGCTGCGCGAGGGTTTCGTCGCGGCCCTCACCGAGCACGTGTCGACGAGCGCCGACCGCGAAGGCGACCTCGACTTGCTCCGGCGCATCGCCGGGCTCGACGACCAGGACAGCGGGTGGCGCGTCACCGTCGCTCGACGGCCAGGAGCGTACGCGCTTGCTGCTCGCGCTCCACGCGTCTCGTGACCGAGCTTGCCCGCGACCGGTTCGTCGTACTGTTCGTCGACGACATCGACTGGGCAGACGGAGCGACGCTCGACCTGCTGCGCCACGTGCTGTTCCGGCTGGGCGACGGGGCGGTTCCCCTGCTCGTCGTCGTCACCCTGCGGGCCGATCCCGACGCGCGGGCGGCGGCGGGGATCGAGCGCCTGCGGGCCGACCCCCGGCCGCGACCCTGCGGCTCCACGCTCTGACCCCCCTCGAGGCGACCGAGCTGGCGCACGAGGTCGCGCCCGCGATCCGGGTGGAGCAGGCCCGCCGCGCCGCGGCGGCCGCAGGCGGCAACCCGCTCCTCGTGGAGGCGCTGGCGCGCCGCGATGTCGCCGGCGGGCTCGCCACGACGCCGGGCACCCGCCATCCGCTCGTTGCCGCCATCGACGCCCGGCTCCGCGCGCTCGGCGACGCGTCGCGCGCGGTGGTGCGTGCTGCCGCGCTCCTGGCGTCCGATTGCAGCTTCGATCTCCTCGCCGACGTCAGCGGCCTTGAGCCTTTGGCGCTGCGCCGCGCCGTCGCGGAGGCGATCGACGCGGGGGTGCTCACCGAAGCCGGCGGAGGGTTCGCGTTCACGCACCCGCTCTACGCTCACACGCTGCTCGCGCAGGTCGGTCCGGCGACGCGCCACGACCTGCACGCGCACATCGCGGAGGTACTGCTCGCCCGGCGCTCGTCGGGCGCAAGCGAGACCGTGCGCGGCATCGCCCACCACCTCGTCGAGGCCAGCGGTGCAGCGGACCCAGACTTGGTCTTCGAGTACGCCCGCCGCGCCGGCGACGAAGCCATGGCCGTGACCGCATGGGAGGAGGCGGCGCGCTGCTACGACACCGCGATCGGCGCGGCACGCGCCGACCTCGATCCTGCCGACGTGGTGTCGCTCTACCGGCTCGCGGGACTGTGCCACCGCGCTGACCTCGACCTCGCCGAAGCCGTCGACCGCTTCCAGGCGGCGATCGCATTGCTCGGCGCCAACGCCAACCCCGACGCGGCGACGCTCGCCGACCTCCACACGTGGCGCATGCGCTGCGCGGCCGGGCACCAGGAGCTGCTCGACGTCGCACGCGACCGCGGCCCCCTGAGGCAGCTCGTCGACGTGATCGCGGACGAACACCCCGCCCTCGCCGCGCAAGGTCTCGTCGAGTTGGCGCAGTCGTACTGGATGGACTGGGACCTGGACCAGGCCGAGGCCGTGGCGCACCGGGCGATGGTCCTCGCCGATCGTCACGGCTGCCACGAGGCCTACGAACGCGCGACGACGGCGCTGTGTCCCCCTTTGTGGATGCGCTACGACTTGCGAGGGTCCCTGGCGGCGCTGGAGGACGGCGCCGCGCACGCACGCGCCGCGGGCAGCACCTCCATCCTCGCCGGGGGCACGCGGTTCCGGGTGCCGCTCGTGCTCACGTGGCTCGGGCGTCTCGACGAGGTGCGGTCCCGCGCGCAGGAGTGTCTCGCCGACGCCGAACGCGCCCAGTACCCGCTCGAGGACCCGCTGCCGCTCGCCGCGCTCACGCAGCTCGCCGTCGTGCGCGGCGACTTCGACGAGGCGGAGCAGCACGCGCACCACGCATTGCTCATCCAGCGCCTCGCCGGGTATCACTGGGCGGCCGGCTTCCTCCTGCCCGCGCTCATGACGGCCCACGTCGCGCGCGGCCGGTGGGCTGCTGCCCGTGCCGCCCTCGACACGTGGGGCGAGTCGGCCGGCGATCTGGAGCGGATGACCATCGACGTCCTGTCGCGCTACATCGACGCGTGCGAGCGGGGGCACGCCGCCGAGGGCAGCGCCCTGCCGCGGCTCCCGCGCGCCCCCACGATCGGCGTGGATACCTGGGCGGCAGCCGAGATAGAGATCGCGCCGGCGCGAGGGCGACGTCGCGAACCTCGAACGCGCCTACGCGCTCCTACGCTCGATCGACGAACGCGGTGGCGTAGTGACGAGCGGTCTCGTGATGCTGGTTCCCCGCCTGCTCGGGATCGCGGCCGACCAGCTCGGCGACGAGGACGCGGCCGTCGACCATCTCCAGCACGCGATTGCTGTGGCCGAACGCATCGGCGCCGAACCCGAGCTCGCGCGCGCGCACACCGATCTCGCCACGATCTGGTCGCGCCGCGGGGACCACCGGGCTGCCCGCGACCTCGTCGACCGCGCGTCCGAATCGTTCGAACGCCTCGCGATGCTTCCGGACCTCGAGCGGGCGGAGGGCCTCACCGGTGGTCGCGTCCCGACGACGGCGCCACGCAACGACGACGCGGCGATGGAATCGGTCTTCATCTTCTTCAGCGACGTGGTCGAGTCCACGCGGAACACCGAGGAGCTCGGGACCATCCGCTACCGAGCGGTTGCACGCCAGGTGGAGACCCTGGTGCGCTCCGCGGTCGTCGCACACGGCGGCTCGATCGTCTCGGGGATCAACCTCGGCGACGGCCTGATCGGGTTGTTCTCGTCCCCGGAGCGGGCGATCGCGGCCGCACGGCGCTGCGCCGCGGTGGTCCCCTCGACCGGGCTGCACCTACACCTGGCCGTGCACGGGGGCGAGGTGATCGTCGACGGCCCGAGGATCTTCGGGGGCCCGGTCAACTATGCGGCGCGCATCTGCGACCTCACCGGGCCCGACGAGATCCTGGTCTCGGAGTTGATCCGCGACGCGGTCGCGGGGCTCGACGGCATCGCGTTCGTGGACCGGGGCGAGCACCTCCTCAAGGGCATCGACGGCGCCCAGCGCGTCTACGCGGTCCTCGACCCCGTCGACAGCGAAGCAGACCTGATGCGCCGGGTGACCCGCGCTCAGCCGGCCGCGCCCGGGCCGCTCCCCGTGTCCCAGCACCAGGCCAGGCCGACGAGGCCGGCCCGCTGTGCACCTCCATCACCGGACCGAACCCGCCCACGACCTGCCGATCTGTCGTCCACACAAACGACCAATCGGCGGGTGGCGACCGCGCCCCAGCTACGGATCTCGCGCTTCGTGTCAGCGCACATAAGACGCGCACCGAACGTTCAGGCGATCGCACCCTCCGGCCACGCAGATCGGCACATCACGCGCACTTGAGTCGGCGCGCCCGGCGGCCGCGAATCTTGCGGCATCGGTCGTCGCAGCACGAGCGCAGAGCGGGCAATCTGTGCGGCTCGTGTTCGAGTCCGGTTAGGTCCGCTCGGGTGTTGCCACGATGACGACGTTTGCATTGGTCACGCGCAGGGTCGCGTGTCTGCTCAGCGTGGGAATCCGCCTCGTCGTTCGAGTGCGGCTTCGATTGTGTCGGCGGCGCGGGCCGCCCCGCATTCTGCGCGTAGCCGAGCCGAGAGGTCGCGGGCGTTCGCTTCGAGACTTCGATCGGTCACGAGTTGGTTCACGAGTCGGCGTGCGCGCAGCCGAGTCGGGTGCCTGAGCACCAGCCCGGCGCGCAGTTGTGCAGTGCGGTACGCGTTCCAGATCTGGTCGAACAGCAACGGTATGGCCAGCGACGGCAGCCCGGTCTTGAGGACTGCGGCAGTGGTGCCGAGCGACGCGGAATGCACGACGGCGCGGCATCGGGGCAAGACGAGGTGCAAGGGCACGAAGGGCCAGACCCCTGGCAGACCTCGCAGTGGTTCGCTCACGTTCGATTCGTCAGCGACGAGGAACAGTCCGCGGAGGCCGAGTTCGTCGAGCGTGTTCGCCAGCAGCTCGAACACCTGCTGCGCGTTCGTCGCCGCGCTCGTGCTCAGCGTTACGAGGACGGGCGGTGTGCCGTCGTCGAGGAAGGCGTTGACGTCGGCAGCCAACTCGGAGCCGGGGGGCTCCCACGGGATGAAACCGGTGAGCACGGTGGTCTCCGGCCAGTCGGACGGTCGCGGAAACCAGTGACGTGACACCGGGAGCAGCAGACGTTCACCAGTGTCCTTGTTCGTCAGGAGCTCGTTACGGTGCTCGGGGAGGCCCAGCCGACGGCGCCCCTCACTCAGCGGCCGAACATCCGCAGCGAAGACGAGCTCCATGGCGCGCATCGCGCCGGTCCACGCGGCTCGATTGACCTGCCGACCGACCCGACCCGGAAATGCCGGCATGGGCCGCATCCCGGGGAGGCGTTGCTCGCTCGGGACCAGCGTCGGGACGACGGGAAGTGTCACACACGGAATGTCGTGGAGCTCGGCGGTCCAGCGTGCGGGGACGATGACGTTGTGGGTGAACACGAGATCCGCCTCGTCGGCGACCGACGCGAGGGAGTCATAGATGGAGTCGACGTGTTCGAGCATTCCCTCACGCAGCATCCACCTTGTCATGCGTGCCGCGCCGAGGGCGGTGCCGTAGCGATCCCACTTGTCGCGGTGGATGCCGAAGAGCTCCCGGGGCGAGAACTCGACGCCGAGGCGGTGCAAGTTCACGGGCTCGTTCGCCAGCGAGTCGTGGAAGCCCGACGGGACGACGAGGTCGATCTCGTGGCCGCGCGCCGCGAGTTCTCGCGCAACGGAGACGAACGGCAAGACGTCGCCCAGGTACCCCGCCGACGTGACCAGGATGCGGGCCATTGAGCGCCTCAGGTCGCGGCCGCGATGTCGCGGCGATGGAAAGTGGCGGCACCAGCGGTGACGACCACACCCACATAGAGCAGCACAGTTCCGAGCGCAATCGCGGGTGAGCGCGTCAGGTCGTCGCGGTTGAGCTGGGCCCATGTGAAGACGGTCGCCAGGTTCTCCGCCCAGAGCCACGGCTTGAGCGACGGCTCGAGTCCGCGCACCACGCCTTCGATGACGACGAACCAGGCGAATACGGCGGCCAGCGCGAACGCGGTGTTGCGGCCGAGGGTGGCGAGCGCCACCGCGAGAACCGCGGCGCCGGCGGTGAGCACGGAGACGCGGGTCATGGCCTCGAGGAGCTGCAGCCACCAGTCGGTGTCGGCTCCTGCCGTTGTTCCGTTCGCGAACACGGCCGGGAGGAACGACGCGAGGAACACCATCTGCACCAGGAACGAGATGACGAACGCGAGGATGCCGGCCGATGCGGTGCGCGCGAGGTGGAGACGGAGCCGACGAGGCTCCCAGGTGAGGACCGTGGTGACGGTGCCGAACCGCCATTCGGCGCCCGCGACGGTCGCGCCGCCGAAGAGCCCGCCCATGAGCAGGAAGAAGAAGGCGATGCTCAGCTGGCCGTCAGCACTGCCGGAGACCCACCAGTCGGTCAGCACCGCGGGGTGGGTGTCACCGTGGCGCATCTCGCCGATGGTCTTTCCGGCCGACGAGCCGAACGCGATCGCGCCGGCGATCAGGCATCCGAGGAGCGCGAGGAGGAGCAGCACCCGCACCACCCGTCGGTGGAGCGCTCTGCGCATCTCGACGAGCAACAGGTTCATCGCACGACCTCCTGGGTTGATGCCGCATCGTCGGTGAGCTCGAGAAAGCGGTCCTCGAGGCTGCGCTCTTCCACTCGCAACTCGGTGACCCAGGGCCTGTTCGGCGCGAGCGTCTCGGCTGATCCTGGCGGCAGCGTCGGAGGCGACCTCGACTCGCAGGTAACCGTTCTGGCGCTCGACGGGGAGCGCAGCGCGGCGAAGCGCCCGGTGGCCCGCGTCGAGATCGTCGACGCGCGACGAGCATGGCGGCGCCGTGGGCAGCGCTCGCCATCACGTCCGCGACCTTGCCCTGGGCGACGCAGCGGCCGCGACGCAGGATGGCGACGGAGTCGCAGGTGTGTTCGACCTCGGCGAGCACATGGCTCGACACGAAGACGGTGCGGCCTTCGTCGCCGAGCGACCGGAGCAGGGTGCGCACGTTGCGGATCCCCGCGGGGTCGAGACCGTTCGCCGGTTCGTCGAGGATCAGGAGCGCGGGGTCCTTCAGGAGGACTGCAGCGAGCGCGAGCCGCTGGCGCATGCCGAGGGAGTACTTCTTGACCAGATCGCGCATCGATCGCCGAGCCCCACGCGCTCCAGGGTCTCGTCGACCTGCCGGATGCCGATGCCGTCGATCGCGGCGAGGAGTCGGAGGTTCTCGCGGCCGCTCATCGTCAGGAACAGGGCGGGCGCCTCCACGATCGCCCCGATGCGAGAGATCTCTCTCGGGAGACCGGCGGGAATCGGCGCGCCGAGGATCGCCGCCCGCCCACTCGTCGGGCGGACGAGCCCGAGCAGGCACCGGATGGTCGTGGTCTTGCCCGATCCGTTCGGACCCACGAAGCCGAAGACGCCTCCTTCGGGCACCGTTAGGTCGAGCCCATCGACCGCGACGGTGCTGCCCCTTCCCCGTCGGTAGGTCTTGCGCAGGCCTTCGATCTCGATGGCTGCCGTCATGGTTCCTCCCGTTTGCCTTCACCGACGGGAGGAAGGCACCTCGCGGGTGACAAGCGCGCGAGGAAATGTGCGAGGAGCCTCGCTGATCACCGAATCCGCGCGAGCTCGTCGTCGTCCTCCTCGGGCGGCAGCGCGGCGATGATCGAGTCGAGATCGGCGTATTCGGCATCGTCGATCTCGGGCGCCGCGGCTTCACCCACGGGCCGCCAGTCGGTGCGCCGGACGAGCCAGATCGCGACCAGGAGCAGCACGACGGCGAGCGCGAGACCGACCGCGAGCGTGGCCCCGGTCGTACACCGCGCCGCCGGGTGATGCGAAGGAGATCGGGGCCACGGGCGCGCGCGTGAAGACGTCGGCTGATGCCACCGAGATGCCGCAGACGGCGTCGCGCCCACAAGGGATGCGCCGAGAACCCACCGGACCCTCCCGCACGACCAGTGTGGTCGTCCCGGTGCCGTCGGGACCGACCACGAGCGGCGCGGTCGGGCCGGGCGCACCGCAGCGTTGCGAGCCGGTGGCATCGGGCGCGGCGCACAACGACGCGTGCACACGGGCTCCCGCCGGGTAGCCGCCCACGGACACGGTGACGGTCTGGCCGTCGGCGAGCCCCGTGCTCGGAGTCACGCGGATCCTGCCGGGCGCGGGTGGCCGATCGTCGAACACGGTGTCGATCGCCGCCGTGGTGTCGTGTAGTTCGTCCCGAACGACGAGGATGCAGCGCGCCGCGCCGGCGCGACAGCGTCCGCCGGCGACCGCGCTGGCGTGGAAATCGTCCCGCACCTGGTACTGGACGAACGCCTCGCCGTCGGCATCGAACTGGACCGGGAACGTGTTCCCACACTCGAACTCATCCCTGCGATGCACACACTGCGTCGCGACGGCCTCGGCGTGGGGCTCGAAGTCGAAGACCCGAACGCGCAACACGGTCCCCGGTTCGAGCGCGCCGATCGCCTCGTAGGAAGTCGGGAACTGGTCGTCGCTCGGACGTGGTTGCAGCTGCACCGTTCGTTGAACAACGGCGCTCGGAACGCGGTCGCGGCCGTCGTCGGCAACTCCGGCACCGAGGACGATGAGGACGATTCCCACGGGGATCAGCGAGAACACGGGTACTGGCTCCGGCTAGCTGCCCTGCGCGCCCGACGCTTGCGGAGGTGGCGGCGTCTCCTGGTCGAGCTGACGGTTCAGCGTGAGGATCCGCCCGATGATGGGCAGCATGAGCACGTTGAGGCCGTGGAGTACACCGACGATCAGCAGGATCCCGCCGACCCGGACCGCGGTCGCCTGCAACTGGTTCGCGTTGACGGTCTGCGACCAGTCGCTCGAGGGTTCGAACTGCACGGTGAAGAGGATGTACGCGAAGAAGATCAGGTAGTACGCGACGTCCATCAGCACGATGAAGCTCTTCCCGGTCCGCGGATTCGCCCGGAACACGTCGGCCGCGTAGCTCTTGCCGAAGCGCCGGATGAAGGGCCCCAGCCACAAGGCCAGGAACACCATCCCGGCAAACCAGATGATCTCCAGCACCCACCAGTCCATGAGCCACTCTCCTTGGTCGCGTTCGGTCGTCGCGAAGACCACCGCGGCGATGGCGCCGACGAGGCAGGCGATCACGCCCAGCCGTCGGCGACGTTGACGGCGCAGCGCGCGGTCGTCCTCGATGCTGAGTTGCACGCGCGCGAAGAGATCGTCGCTCTCCTCGAGCGCGGCAGTCCCGTCGATCAGTGTCCTGCGCAGAAGCTCCTCGACGGCGGTCACGACGCCGCCTGCTCCACGCCCGCCAGGTCGATGCCGGCTTCGGCAAGTCGTTCCTCGAGTGCACGCAGCCCTCGTGTCAGGTGGGTCTTCACCGAGTTGCGCGAGATGCCCAAGGTCGACGCGAGATCATCGATGGAGAGCTCGTCGTAGTAGCGCAGCACGAGGCAATCGCGCTGGCGAGGTGGTAGCTCACGGAGCGCATCGATGACCTGCTGCTGATCGTCGCGGAGCACGATCTCGTCCTCCACCGACGCGCGATCGCCATCGAAGGGCAGGTGATGACGGAGCGAGACGAGGCCGCGCCGGTTGTCGTCGCGCGCCAGGTTCAGCACGATCGACCGCAGGTACGCGGGGGCCTTCGTCGGATCCTTGATGCGATGGGCCGATCGGGCGAGCCGGATGAACCCCTCCTGCACGAGGTCTTCAGCCGCGTTGCGATCGTCCACGAAGAGCCGGACGAGGCGGACGAGCGCCGCTCCCTCCTGACGAAAGAGATCCGCGACCAGTCGGTCGACGTCGATCGATCCCTCGCCGACGTCGACGAGATGCGCGGGGATCGACGCCGCGTCGGTCATGAACACCGAGCGGCCCGCCAGCATGGGAACGGCCATCGCACTGACTGACGTACCGGCGGGGCCCACCGGGTGACACGCCGCCCACAACGCGTTGGCGATCGCCCGGCCGAGGGCGTCGCTGACCGAGGTCGAGATTCGCCGTCCCCCGCGCCGATCCATGTCCGCCCATGCTCCCACGGCTGGACGCGCTGCACCGTGTGCCGGATTTCGCACGATCGGTGTCACCCGGGAGCACGGTCGAGCCGTCAGTGGTTCTGAGTGCGCGGTGCGTGCTCGACCACTGGACAACGGACACGAGAGGATTCACCATGAGAACAGGTCGATCGGGACGCGTGGTGAAGCGATTCCAACGGGCTGCGGTGCTCGGGATCGCCGCGGGGACGGCGTTGCTGGTGCTGGGCGGGCCCGCCGCGGCCGGTAGCGCGGAAGTGACGCGAGGCGACTTCCACGCCTTCTCGGCGGCGACCGGGAGCGAACTGTCGATCGTGGGCCGTGCACAGATGGTGCGCACCGCCGATGGGAAGACCATCGTGTCGATCCACGTCACGGGGCTCACTCCCGACGCCACCTACGGCTCACACGTGCACGCGGGTTCGTGCGCGATCAACGCCACCGGAGGCGGCCACTACTTCTTCGGCGGTGCCGTTCCCGACGGTGATGGTCCGGGGTCCAACGAGATCTGGCCCGGGCCGGTCACCGCCAATCGCGGTGGTGTCGGCAACGGAAACTCCATCGTTGGAGCGACGGCGGGACCGACTGCCTCGTCGGTCGTCATCCACCGCGAAGGTCCCACGCCCAACAAGATCGCGTGTGCCGACCTGAACTGACGCACCATGGAGCCGTGGAGTCGCCCGCGCGTCGCGTGGGTGGCTCCACGGGGCAGGCTTCGCGAGCGCCCTCGACAGTGCGCCCTCGACAGACTCGAACCTGCGCGCACGGCTCCGGAGGATCCGCTGAGCTACGAGGGGTCTGATTGACGTGCCGTTCCTGATCCATCTGACTTCCGATTCTGCCAAGTCATCGGAAGCCAGAGACGTTCTGCTCGTGGCGCCTGGCCATGTCCGAGCCGCAGGATGCCCGGACTCGACGATGTAGATCCGAGCGCAGATCGTTGCCGGTTCTGAGCGCGCTGGGCCGGCCAAACTCGGGTGTCGTCTGCGCGCCTGGCACGGCAGGTGACGTGGTCCGTTTTGCTTGGTTTACTTACCGGCGGGTGGGAGCGGAGAGTTTGGGCGTGGTCGCGAAGGATTTGACCTCGCTGGAACGATTTCTGAGTGTGATCGGTGGTGCCGAACTGCCTGAGAACGCCGGAACGGTGGCGTGGGATGAGTTCCTCGGCTGCTACGACGCGACGGTCGTGGCGGTGCACCGTTACCTGTTTCGCGCGTGTGGTGGGGATCGGTCGTTGGCTGAGGATCTCGCCCAGGACGTGTACACGGCTGCGCTGGTGCGGGCGCGTGATGGTGACGCGACAGTACTGACGCTCCCGTGGCTCCTCACGGTTGCTCGTAACAAGCTCGTCGATCATTTCCGCCGCGTTGAGCGCGACCGCCGCAAGCTCGCGCTGGTGGAACTCGACGTTCCCGACGCGGCTGTCGATCGCGACGGCCGGCTGATGGCCCGGCTGTCGTCGCTGCCACCGTTGCAGCGCGCCGCGATCGCGCTTCGCTACGTCGACGACCTTCCCGTGGGCGAGGTCGCTCGAGCGTTGGGGAAGAGCTGCAAGGCCACTGAGTCGTTGCTGTCGCGAGCGCGAGAGGCGCTGCGCAGCGAAGCACCGGAGGTTCGTAGTGCTTGAGTACGACGATCCCGAGCTGCGGTCATGGGTCGCCGCCCTCGACGGCGACCCGCGTGTCGACTGGGTCGACGCCCAGCGCGATCGTCTCGCCGCCGCCTGGGAGTCGCGCACGATCACCGAGCCCCTGCCGGCCGCGTTGGAGTTCGACCCGATCGCCGAGCCTCTCGTATCCAGGTCGACTCGTTCCCGACGCGACTGGCGACTTGTTATCGCGGCGGCGGCGGTTGTTCTCGCGATCGTCGTTCTTGTTGTTGTGGTCACGCTCGCGGGGGTCGACCGCCGCGGCGTCCAGACGCCGCTGCAGCCGGCACCGACCACGGTCCCGGACCTCTCGAAGACACACGCGATCGTCGTCACGCCGAGCACGGGGCTCCGGGATCGCCAGCTCGTGCGCGTGTCGGGCGGGTTCGTGCCCGCGATCCTCCGCCGGAGAACACATCGGCTGGCAGGACATCGGCGTGCAGATCTGTCGGGCCGGCGTGACGCCGCCGACTACAGGCACCGACTGCGACCAAACGACCAGTCAGGACACGCGCGGGCAACAACTGGCGACCGGCCCCTTCCGGCGATACCCCTATGTGGTCCGCCGCACCATCACAGTCGGGGGTCGACCCCTCGACTGTGCCGCCGCACCCGGCTGTGTCCTCTACGCGGCCAGAGGGGGAGGCCGCCTCAAGGGTCCGATCCGCTACCGCACCCTGAAGTGGGGCGTCGCGCCGCTCGCGTTCGACCCCGTCGCCCCGCCCCTCCCCGGACCGAGCGTCACGCTGACGCCCGCCGGTGCACTCCGCGACGGCGCCACCGTCACCGTCCGTGGTCGGCACTTCCGGCCCCTCGGCTTTACCACGGTCACCGTGTGCGTGAGCGGCACCGACGTGTGCGACGGCGTCGGCGTCAACGGGGGCTCCAACGTCGGGGGCTTCCACGTCGACGCCAACGGGAGCTTCTCGGTCACCCACGCTCCCTGGTCGGTGTTTGCTGCAGCTGACAGGACGCCCCAGGACTGCCATGTGGTGACGTGCGTCGTCCGTGTCCGGACTGAGCTTCCCCCGGGTTGGCAGAAGACCGCCGAAACCGTGGACGTGCCCGTTTCCTTCACGCCCGCCGGTACAGCCGCGTACCCGCAACTGACCCTGGACACCGCAGGCCCCTACACCGACGGCCAACAAGTCGCCGTAACCGTGCAGGGCTGGCCGGGCTCCATCGGACAGCGCCCCGGCCTCGAACTCGGAAACCTCATGCTCGCAGTGTGCGCCCAGCAGGTGTCGGGCTTCGGTCCCCAGTGCGGGGACAAGGCAGTACTGCAAGGTCCCGACGCCGACGGGCACTACACCACGACCCTCACATTGCACCGCACCCTGTCAGCAGTGCCGGGCGCCTCACAGCTCGACTGCACCCAGCCCGGCACCTGCCAAGTCGCGCTCGCCGTGGAGAACCGCGGTAACACTCCGGGCTCCGTGATCCTCGGAGCCGACGTCGTCGTCAACTAGCGCCGCCGCGAGAACAGCACTTGCCGACCCGTCCTCGTTGGCGGAGCGGGCGAAGCCTGTGCCGCCCTTCGCTGGACACAGACCAAGCACTCCGAATGCTCACCCGGTCGCCGGTGCGGCGTGGCGTAGACCGCCTAACGCGGGCGTCGTTCTGCGCGCCTCGTCGGGCAGGTGACGGCCGTCCGGTTTGCCTGGTTACTTACCGACGGGCAGGAGCGGAGAGTTTGGGCCTGGTCGCGAAGGATTTGACCTCGCTGGAACGACTTCCGAGTGTGATCGGTGGTGCCGAACTGCCTGAGAACGCCGGAACGGTCGCGTGGGATGAGTTCCTCGGCTGCTACGACGCGACGGTCGTCGCGGTGCGGTGCGGTCATCGCGACGGCCACCGGTGTCGCCACCATTCCCGTCGGCAAAGATCCGGGATGGGTGGCGATCTGCCCGTCGTAGTGCTTGTAGCGGTCCAGTCTCGTCATGATCGGGTGGCTCGCGAGCGACAAGGGAGGCCGTGATGCCCGCCAGCGCTTCTTCGTCTCATTCGCCCACCTCGAGTTCCCGAAGCCTCGGTGTCGCTTGGTGCCGGAAGCTCGTCGCCATGGTCCTGGTCGCGTTGTCAGGATCGGGGGTGCTCGTCGCGACCCTCGGGCATCCCCGCGGCGGCTGCCACCGCAGGGTGTGCGAACAAGGCCTACGTGGCCAACTTCGGCGACGGCACGGTGTCGGTGATCACGACGGCGACGGGCGCGGTGTCGGCTCCGATCACCGTTGGTACGAATCCGGATGGGATCAAGATCACTCCTGACGGCAAGCGCGCCTACGTGACCAACCGCGGCGACGACACCGTGTCGGTGATCACGACCGCGACGGGCACGGTGTCGCCTCCCATCACCGTCGGCCCCTCGCCGGTGAGGATGGCGATCGCTCCCGACGGCAAGCACGTCTACGTGACCAACGCCAACTTGGTCGAGGGCGCCGGGTTCACCCCCGCCGGTGACGGCACCGTGTCGGTGATCACCACCGCCACCGGCAAGGTGTCGGCCCCGATCACCGTCGGCCACTTTCCGATCAGGGTGGCGATCGCGCCCGACGGCAAGCACGCCTACGTCGCCAACAGCGGCGACGACACGGTGTCGGTGATCACCACGGCCACCGGCAACGTGGCGGCCACGATTCCCGTCGGCAAAGGTCCAGTCGGGGTGGCGATCACCCCCGACGGCAAGCACGCCTACGTGACCAGCGACACCGATGGCGAGGGCACCGTGTCGGTGATCACGACCGCGACTGGCGCGGTGGCGGCCACAATTCCCGTCGGCCACTATCCGGCCGGGGTAGCGATCACTCCCGACGGCAAACACGCCTACGTCGCCAACGCCCTCGACAACACGGTGTCGGTGATCACGACCGCGACCGGTGCGGTGTCGGCTCCCATCGCCGTCGGCAAAGGCCCGGACGAAGTGGCGATCACCCCCGACGGCAAGCAGGTGTACGTTGCCAACTTCCTCGACACCACTGTGTCCGTGATCACGACCGCGACCGGTGCAGTGACCCCCATCACCGTCGGCCCGAGTCCCGACGCCGTGGCGCTCTGCCCGACTCGGAGCACGAAGCCACGACCATGAAGGCGCGCCCGCGGATTGCCATTCGCGGCCCGCTTATACGCCCTTCTGCACCAGCCCCGGGTCACCTGCAAGCTGTTGCATCTCCACACCGTCCTTGACGACATCCCGGACGCCGCCCGAAAACGCACAGAACGACGCACCGAACGTTCAGGCGATTGCACCGTCCAGCCACGCAGAACGGCACATCACGCGCTCGCGGTGCGGTCGCCAGCTGGGTGTCGCCCGGACTGCTGGCGGCGCGATCAGCGTGCGGAGCGGGTCGCGAGTCCTCGCGCCGAAAATCAGACCAGGTCAGTCTGGTCGCGGTGTCATGCTGAGCCGCGTGAGTGATGCAGGAATCCGTGTGCGAGCGGCAGTCCACGCTGACGGCAAACAGATCGGCGAGGCGCACGCCGCGGCGTGGATCGCTGCCTACGACCACATCTTCGCCCCGGAGTTCCTGCGCGTTGCCGCAGAAGGCCGCAGAACAGGATGGCCGCACTCGATACGCCGTCTGCTGGTAGCCCCAAATGTCTTGCTGGTTGGCGAGATCGGCGGTCGTGTCGTGGCGTTCGCGCATGCGACGCCATTGCAGGACACGCGCACAGCCGAGATCCTCGGCTTCTATTGCCATCCCGATGCGTGGGGAACCGGGGTCGCTGGCCTGCTGATGACCCGAGCCCGGTCGGCCGTCAGCGATGAGGCCGACGACGTGGTCTTGTGGACGCTGCGCGATGCTCATCGGGCGCGAGGCTTCTACGAGAAGGTGGGGTTTCGGGCCACCGGCAGAACTCAGTTGGAGCGCCTCACCGACTGGACAGATGGAGTCGCGGTGCAGCGGCCCGCAGTCGAATACACCGCCTCGCTTCGCACCTGAACGCCACCTCGGACGGCGCCAGTCCAGCGCGCAGCACTGCCTTGCGCGCAGATCAGCGAACAGAACGCCGCACCGAACGCTCACCCGGGCGCCATAGCCGGCCGCGCCGATCGGCACATTCGGGTGCGCTCGTGCTTGGGTTCCCACGACAGCTGATCTGTGCGACGTTGGTCGTCGCAGAACGAGCGCAGAGCGCAGAGCAATCTGCGTGGTCGAGGTTTCCCTTTACATTTCGGGTCACGAGGACGAGCGTGGATATTCCGGCACATGTGTGCCGGAATATCCCTTGGGGGTGCGATGAGTATTCGGAGTCACACGGCGAAGACAATCTTCGGATTGTTCTTGGCAGTCGTCATGGTCGGAGCGTTCGCCACCGCAGGCTCTGCCGAGAACCCCGGTAGTCCCCGCAGCGGACAACTCCACGTGGAGAAGGAGTGCTCTCAGTTCACCGGCCAAGCCGGTGGGTTCTGCACGATCACCGCGTCGAACCTGAACGCGATCCGCCCCGGCATGCACGTCGTCTACACGGACCCAACCTTCGTCTTCCCGAACTTGATCAGCCACCTCTACGTCGACGGCCCAGGCAACAATGATGCCTACGGCAGCGTGACGCTCAATTTCGTGACGTGGATCGGCTCGCTCACGTTGTCCGGCGGGACCGGCCGGTTCAGCGGGTTCCACGCCGACAACCTCATCGTCGACTGCACGCCCTCCGGCAGCCCCTGCACGTGGGACGGACCGTACAACTTCACCCCACCCGGCCACGACCAATAAGCCCAAGCGCAACCCGTAGTCACCGCCACAACCGGCTTGGGACCCGTCCCAAGCCGCGTGGCTCAGCGTCCGCTCGAATGTCCGCAACCGTCAGCCGGTTTGCCGCCTTTACCGCCGCGCCAGATCTGCCTGATGGATGCTGGGGGTGACGTTGCGGGGTTGCTCGTAGCGTCTCGGGTCCTGGCTGGTTGACTCTCGAACTGCCTGCTGCTCGCTGGTCGGGTTGGCTTTCGAACGAAGCGTCAGCCGGTTGGGGCGCTCAACGCACGACTGCTGCAACTGACCTACGCCGGTATGTCCAGCGGCCTCACGACCTTCATCTGGGAGCACGAGAACATGGCAGCCGCGGCACGGGTGGGCGCGGCGTGGTTTACAGAAGCTGGCTTGGCGATCCAAGCGAAAGGACCCGGCGCCACTGACGGGCCCGGTGTCACGGTCGCGAGCATGCTCTACAACGAGATCCCGCTGTAGCACGCAACGCACAGTCACTGAACGGAGGCCCCGGTTTCGGCTGGGGCCTCCGTCGCGCTCGATGCGAACTGCCGATAGCGCGCTCTCCGTCCGAGCACATAACGACGCACCGAACGTTCACGCGATGGCCCTGCCGGGCCGCCCCTATCGGCACATCTCGCGCACGCTGTGCCGGCGACCTTGCGTGTAGCGGATCTGTGCGGTGTCGCTCGTGGTGCAACGAACGCAGAGCGGCCATTATGAGCAGCGCCAGCAATGCGTCGGCAGGTGGATTCGGACGATTGAGGCAGCCATGAAGTTCAACCACCTCGGCATCCCGACCGCCGAGTCCTTCGACGGAGAGATGCCGCTGCCGCACCTAAACGTCACCGTCAGCGATCATCTGAACAACCCCTTCGGCATCCAGTGGCAGAGATACTGGGATGACGCGCCGTATCCCGATCTCGTCAAGACCGTGCCGCACGTCGCGTTTGAGGTCGACGATCTGCGCGAGGCGCTCGAAGGTCATCACGTGATCATCGAACCGAACAGTCCGAGCGCCGGGGTGATGGTTGCCTTCATCGAGGTGAACGGCGCGCCGGTCGAACTGATGCAGATCGACCACGGGATTCGACCCGACCTCTGACCTCCGCGTCGCCCCGATCTGCCGATCTCGCGCACCTCTCGCGCACCATCCGCGTACAGATCGACGCACCGAACGCGCGTCGAACCGCAGCGACGGCGAGCACATATCGGCACATCCGCGTACCCGCGAACCGGCGCGCTTGCCGGCCGCGAATCTGTACTGCGTTGTTGGATGCAGAACGAGCGCAGAGCTGGGCAATCTGTGCGGGTGCCGCGAACGTAGGGCCAGCGCATCTTGGGAGGGGCCAGATGGATGAAC
Organism: uncultured Actinomycetes bacterium; assembly: GCA_963725775.1. Taxonomy (GTDB): domain Bacteria; phylum Actinomycetota; class Acidimicrobiia; order IMCC26256; family DASPTH01; genus DASUAS01. Next base: position 794,463 of record CAVRZT010000001.1, on the reverse strand, counting down.
GGATCGCACAATGCGGATGTGGCCGCTTGAAGGTTCGGGTCAGTGGAGAGCCGCTCTTCGTGGCGGCATGTCACTGCGACTTCTGCCAGAAGCACACTGGCAGTGCCTTCCGGGTGTCCTCATTCTTCGGCGAGGATCAGATATTGGAGATCACGGGCGACCCGAACGTCTACAACGGACTCGAGATCGACGGCGTGGGGCTTGACGGCAGCGATGAATACGGCACCGCGTTCCACTTCTGCGGAACCTGCGGCTCGACGGTTTACTGGATCACCGACCTGATGCCCGGCTTTCTTGGCATCTCAGTGGGGAGCTTCGTCGATCCCGGTTTCCCGCCACCGACCACGGAGATTTGGACCGAGCTCCGCTACCACTGGGTCGCCCCGATCGCGGACGCCGTCGCATACGAACACTTCCCGTCCTCGTAGACACGGGTGATGGCGGCGCGGAGACGACGAAGGCCACATGGGCACGCCAGATCTGCCTGATCTGGGTACGCGATCTCGTCCGCGAGGCCAGCACCGACCTTTGTCGCGATTGAGCTAGGGCTGCCGCTTCAGCTCGCTCACGATCAAGTTCGCCTGCGCCTTCATGCCGGAAGCGTTCGGGTGGAACACAGCGGCAGGTGACGCGGGCTCCTGTCCCTCGATCCATCGCTTTGCAGGCGCGACGCACGCATTGTGGCCCTTGGGCACGTAGGTCTCGACGTAGTCGACCTTCGCTGCCTTCGCGGTCTTCACCATGATCGCGTGCAGCTTCTCGCCCATGTCGACCAAGAAGCGGAGATCTGCGGGCTGCATCGGGACGCTCGGCGGGCACGGCTTCGCTGAGAGGGGCAGGACGCGCGGGTCAGGTACGAGGACCACTCGCGCGTCCGGTGCTTTCGCGTTGATCATGTCGAACATCGCCGCCATCTTTCCCGGGAGTGCGGCCAGAGCCGCCTCTACTTCTTCGGGGTGGAGCGAAGTTCCGACGCATTCCCTTCCGGCTGCGCCTATGAGGGAACAGGCGATGTCGGCGACGGTGTAGCCGACATCGTTGCTGCCGATGGTGATGGTGACAAGCTTGGTGTCGGGTGTGAGGGCGTCGGCTTGTGGTGGGTGCACGCCCTGAGGGGTGGAAGTGATGTCGTCGGTTGTCGCCGCGCCGCAGGTCACGTCGGTGAGCGCCAGCTTCAGCTTCCGGGCAACGATGTTGGCGTAGTTGTTGCTTGACCGCAAGCACGACGCGTCCACAACCGCAGGGATCATCGGGCCAGACGCGAATGAGTGCCCCATAGCGACGTACTTGTCGCCGGGCTTCACGGTCTGCGCTGCGCTGGGCCGCGCCAGAGTGATGACTGACGCCAGCGCGAGTGAGGTCACAACGAGAAGGCGGAGACGCACGCGGAGACCGTACAGCGCCCAACATCCAGACCATGAGCGCGCCAGAACTGATGCGCCGATCTCGCGCACCATGTCCGTGACAGCGCACCGAACGTCCAACGGATCGTGGTAACGGGGAGCACAGAACGGCAGTGCTTCACTCGCATGCCGAGTCGACGTTCACGCGGGTCGCGAGCTGACCGGCCCCCGGACGCCGAAGGGCTGCGGACCGCGCATGTGCATCGTCGTCGGAGTTGTCTCCCGAGTGGCGCGCAGTCACTCTCGAGGGTCGGTCAGGGTTTGCGCGCCTGGATGATCCAAGTAGCGGATTGGTACGTGACCCCGTGGTTGCCAGTGTGCGCGGCGATCGTCGTACGCAGGGCCGAGAGGGCAGCGTCTCGGCCGGCTTCGTCGAGGCCTTCGCGCATCCAGCCGGTGAGACCGCTGACGAAGTCGAACGCGTCATCCGGGTCGGGTCCGAAGCTCATCGGTTCGTGAAGGCTCATGGAAGGAGATGTCGGCGAAGCCCGCAGCCCCGAGGATGGCTCTGACGCGATCGGGGTCGGAGAGTGCGAATGGGCTGGGGGCGTCGGGGGGTGGTGTCGGGAGGTCGCGGCCGACGGCCAAGGCCGTGCGGAACTCGGTGAGCCACTCGTTGTCGGTGACGCCCTGCCAGGTGAGGAGTGTGAGTCGACCTTCGGGGCGCAGCGCGCGATGGAGGTTGGCGAAGGCCGCGAGTGGATCGCCGAAGAACATCGATCCCATGCGGGAGATCACGACGTCGAACTCGGCGCTCTCGAAGGGGTGGATCTGTGCGTCGGCGTGTCGGAACTCGATGTTGTCGAGGCCTTCGGCGGCGGCGGTCTCCCGGGCGAGCGCGATCATCTGCGACGACAGATCGACGCCGAGCGCGGAGCCGTTGATGGCGACCCGTGCGACGTCGCGGGTGGCTTGTCCGGTGCCGCAGCCGACGTCGAGAACACGGTCGCGTTCGCGAATGGCCGCCGCGGTGAGGAACGGGCCGTGACAGTGCGCGAGGGTTTCGTCGAAGCGTCGGGCTTGGGCGGTCCAGAAGGCGCCTTCGCTGCCGTCCCATGCTCCGACCTGGCCGGCGTTGGACGGGTCGGCAATCAGAGGCTGCTGGCTGTCCATCGAGGTCTCCATTCGGGGCCTGCGGTCTCGATCGTGTGCGTTGTCGCGAGGTGTCTTGAACGCAGCGAGCGGTTCGCCGCGGCGCCGGTGCGATGAGACAATAGACACGTCGTAGGGGTCCTGCTTCGCCGAAGCCATCATGTTCTCCCGCAGGCGTCATCATCTTGCCGGGTTGCCCGACCACGAATCCACGCGCCAGAACTGCCTGACCTCGCTCAACCCCATCCGCGCACAGATCGGCGCACCGAACGTTCACACGGTCGCTGCGCGGAGCCGCCCAGATCGGCACGACTGCGTGCGCGCAAGCCGGTCCGGTGTGCGCGACCAGGGCCGAACGGCCCTAGTGCAGGCGAAGGACGCGGCGGAGCATGCGGTGTGATGCGGGTGCTGTGACATCGCAAAGGAGGCTTGCGATGAAGCGTGTCGTGGTTGACCATTTCGGTGGGCCCGAGGTCCTGAAGGTGATCGAAGAGGGGGATCCCCGACCGGGGCCGGGCGAGGTGGTGGTCAAGGTTCTGGCGGCGGGGGTGTCGTTCACCGATTCCCAGTTGCGCGCCGGCACGTATCTTCCGGGCGCTCCCAAACCGCCGTTCACGCCCGGTTACGAGCTTGTCGGCGTTGTCGAAGAGCTCGGCCCGGGCTGCTCGCGGCTGCGGGTCGGCGACCGTATTGGCGCACTGACGGTCTGGGGCGCGGACGCGGAGCGGGTGTGTGTGCCGGAGTCCGGTGCAGTGGACGTTCCTGAGGATCTCGATCCGGGGGAGGTCCTGAGCCTGTTGTTTCCGTACATGACCTCGTACCAGGTGCTTCATCGCACGGCCAAGGTGAAGCCGGGGGAGACGGCGCTCGTGCACGGCGCGGCAGGCAGAGTTGGCGTTGCGGCTCTCGAGCTGGGAGCGGTGGCTGGGCTTCGCCTGTACGGCACCGCGTCCGCGAGTGATCGCGCCAAGGTCGAGGCGCTGGGGTCGGTGGCGATCGATTACCAGAACGAGGACTTCCTGGCGCGCGTTCGTGAGGACGGCGGCGGTGTGGATGTTGTCGTCGACAGTCTGGGTGGGCCGATCTCGCTGCGCTCGTTCCGGGCGCTCCGGCCGGGCGGCAGACTCGTCGTCTTCGGCCGCTACAGCACGATCAAGGACGGCCACAAGGATTGGCTGGCGGTGTTCAAGTGGTACTCCGCGATCTCGACCGTGTGGCTGTGGGACAAGGTGTCGCCTCGCCGGCACGTGTACGCCTACTCCGTCCAGAAATACCGCGACAAGGCGACGAGGCGGGACGGAGCAGTCGGCGGGGAGCCGATGAACGCGGATCAGTTCCGGGAGGATTTCGCTGTGCTGGTCGAGCTGCTTCGTGCGGACAAGATCCACCCGGTCGTGGCTGAGCGTCTCCCGCTCACTGAAGCGCGCCGCGCGACACGAGATGCTCGAGAGCTCGGCGGCGACGGGGAAGCTCGTCCTCGTGCCGTAGCGCACGAGGACGGTCGCGAGATGGCGCAAGATCTTCGTGCTGGCCGGATGGATCGGGTCATGTCGGGCGGAGGTCGTTGCCCGCCGGGGGCGCGGTACCTCCCGATCGCCGAGCACGGCTTGATCGGCGACCTGCACACTGTCGCACTCGTAGGCACCGACGGGACGATCGACTGGTACTGCTGTCCGCGTTTCGACTCGCCGAGTGTCTTCGGGGCGATCCTCGACGCCGACCGTGGGGGCCTGTTCCGCATTGCGCCTGCGGGCGAGGCCTGGAGCTCCAAGCAGCTCTACCTCCCCGACACCAATGTCCTGATCACGCGCTTCCTGATGCCCGAGGGAGTCGGGGAGGTGCAGGACTTCATGCCTCCACCGAGTACCCGCGGGGCGGCGCATCGGCACCGCATCATCCGTCGAGTACTCGCGGTACGTGGGCAGATGCAGTTCGTCGTCGACGTCGCCCCGCGCTTCGACTACGCGCGCGCACATCATGAGGTGGCGCGTACCCCGCACGGGGCGCTCTTCCGCACTCCCGATCTCACACTCCACCTCTCGACGCGCTGTCCGCTCGAGATCGTTGCCGACGGCGGCGTCCGCGCCCGCGTCGTCCTACGGGCCGGAGAGACGGCCACCTTCGTGCTCGACCGAGTCGAGCCAGGGGAAGCACCGGTGCCGTACTCCGATGCCCAGATCGATCTCGAGTTCGATGCCACCGTTGCGTTCTGGCGTCAGTGGCTACACCAGTTCGCGCTACAGCGGGCGTTGGCGAGAGATGGTGAATCGCTCGGCGCTGGCTCTCAAGCTGCTCACGTACGCGCCCACCGGCGCGATCGTTGCCGCGGCCACTACCAGTCTCCCCGAGGTGATCGGCGGCGCACGCAACTGGGACTACCGCTACACCTGGCTGCGCGACTCCGCCTTCACGCTGTACGCGTTGCTCAGGCTTGGGTTTACCGAGGAGGCCGGCGCGTTCATGAACTGGCTCGAGGGCCGCATTCGCGACGCGGCCGGCCGCGACTCCAGCCCGCTACAGATCATGTACGGAATCGATGGCCGTAGTGACCTCGCCGAGGAGGAGCTCTCGCACCTGGAGGGCTACATGGGCTCGGCGCCAGTGCGGATCGGCAACGGAGCGGCGACCCAGCTGCAGCTCGACATCTACGGCGAGCTGATGGATTCCCTCTACTTGTGTAACAAGAACGGCCTTCCCGTCTACCACGACGGCTGGATCCAGGTCACCCGAACCATCGAGTGGCTGATGGACCACTGGGACCAACCCGACGAGGGGATATGGGAGACGCGCGGTGGCCGACACAACTACACCTACTCGCGGCTGATGAGCTGGGTCGCGGTCGAGCGAGCGATCCGGATCGCACAGCAGCGCGGCCTACCCGCCGACATCCCCCGTTGGAGCGCCGTCCGGGATCATATCTACAACCAGATCATGGAACGCGGTTGGCATCCCGAGCGCCGGGCCTTCGTCCAGCACTACGACACCAATGTGCTCGACGCCTCCGTGCTGCTGATGCCGTTGTGCAAGTTCATCGCGCCGACCGACCCGCGCTGGATCTCCACGCTTGACGCCATCAGCGCCGAGTTGGTTTCCGACAGCCTCGTCTACCGCTATGACGTCGACGTGTCACCCGACGGGCTCGCCGGCAGAGAGGCGACCTTCTCGATGTGCTCCTTCTGGTGGGTGGAGGCGCTCGCCAGCGCGGGGAGGCTCGACGAGGCGCGGCTGGCATTCGAGAAGATGCTCAGCTACGCGAACCACGTCGGGCTCTACTCAGAGGAGATCGGTCCGACAGGTGAACAGCTCGGCAACTTCCCGCAGGCCTTCACGCACCTGGCACTGATCAGCGCGGCCCACAACCTCGACCGCCAACTCGGGTGAGCGGATCCACCGAACATGGGGACGCCGGTGCGGCGTCGGAGTGCATCTCGAGGGGGTGACATCCGATGATCGAGCGCATGGTCCTTCTCGGAGCGTCAGGCGATCTCACCAGCCGGCTGCTCATGCCGGCGGTGGCCCAGCTCGCCGAAGCTGGACTGTTGCCTCAACAGTTCTCGGTCGTTGGGTCGGCCACAAGTGACTGGTCGAATGAGGAGTTTCGCGAGCACATCTCGGCGTCGCTGAAGGAGCACTCGACCGTGACGCCGGCCACGCGCGACCTCGTCGTGCGGATGCTCAGCTTTCAGCGCGCCGACGTGACGCAGCCCGAGGACGTCAGCCGGCTGATCGGCCACGATCACCCGGACACGCTCGTTTATCTCGCGCTGCCCTCGGGTCTGCTGGCGTCAGTCCTCCAAGCCTTGGCGACGAGCAAGCTCGGTGGCTCGGACGCGGTGGCGATCGAGAAGCCGTTCGGCACTGACTTGGCGTCGGCACGCCAACTCAACGAGATCCTCCGAGTTCAGATGCCCGAACCGAGGATCTTCCGGATCGATCACTTCCTGTCCAACGAGCTCGTTCACCGTGTAATCGTTCTTCGGTTCCTCAACCGGGTCTTCGAGCCGCTGTTCAACGCGGTGGACGTCGAACGTGTGGAGATCAGCTGGCTGGAGAGCCTCACCCTTGAGGGACGCGCTTCCTACTACGACCGCGCGGGCGCACTGAAGGACATGGTGCAGAACCACCTCATGGAAGTCATGGCGCTCGTGCTCATGGAACAGCCGGCCAAGATCGGTCGAGGCTCGCACCGAGCGGTCCGCGTCGAAGCCCTGCGCGCGGTCGCCACCCCCACGGCGGAGCGCATGCGCAGGGACACGGTCCGCGCCCGCTACACCGCAGGCACGATTGGGGATCGGCAAGTGCCGTCATACGTCGACGAAGCCGGCGTCGACCCCAAGCGCAACACTGAGACGTACGCGTCCCTAACCGTCGACGTGGACAACCCGCGCTGGGCTGGGGTGCCGTTTACCTTGCGATCCGGCAAAGCCCTCCAGGCCAACTCGGACGAGATCACCATCCACTTCCGACCGCTGCCGCACTACCTGCTCGCGCAGTGGCCCGGCGTCGAGCCCAACGCGCTCCGGATCGGTCTCATGGAACCGTACGTTCGGCTGACGACGACGCTCAATGGCCCGGAGCGCACGGCCGAGAGGCGAGACCTCGAGGCACGCTCCACCCCGCCGCGACTCACGGCGTATGCACACCTGATCCAACAGATTCTCGAGGGCGACCCGATGTTGTTCATCACGAGCGACGAGGCGGAGGAGGCCTGGCGCATCATCGACCCAGTGATGAACGCGTGGTCGGCCGGGGAGGTCCCGCTTCAGGAGTACCCCGCCGGGGGAACACCGCCAGGCCCGCCGTCCACCGACACGTGAGGCAATTGGCCGCCCGCGACGTTCCGACTCAACCGCGATCGGCACGTCACGCGCCCACGCGCGAGGACAAGCGAGCGTCGGCTGACGTGGTGCATGTCGTCCCGGTGTCCGTCGTCGGCTGACTGATGGGCCAGCGGATCGTCTCGGGGATTTCGTTATCCTCTCGGTTCGGAGACGGCGCGCGACGGGAGACACGGACGATGGCCGAGATCGTGATCATCGGAGGCGGCCTCACGGGCCAGGCCGCGGCGATGCTGCTCGCGGTCGACGGACACCGCGTCCGTGTGCTCGAGCGTGATCCGGCGCCGCCCGCGGCCTCCGCGGCGGAGGCGTGGGAGTCCTGGGAGCGTCGTGGCGTGAACCAGTTCCGGATGTTGCACTACTTCCTCCCGCGTTTTCGGGAGATCGTCGAGGCGGAGCTGCCCGCGGTCGCGGCGGAGCTCGACGCGGACGGCGCGCTCCGGATGAACCCGTTCGACGGGGATGCCGGTGGAGATGAGCGGTGGTCTGCGCGACGAAGATCGCGCGCTTCGCGGTGCTGACGGGGCGTCGCCCAGTGGTCGAGGCCGCGGTCGGGCGGGTAACGGCCCGTACGCCGGGCGTCGACGTGCGCCGCGGTGTCGGGGTGAAGGGTCTGCTCACCGGCGACGACCAGATCGAAGATGTCCGCCACGTCGTGGGTGTGGTCACCGAGGAAGGCGACGAGGTGCATGCCGACCTCGTGGTCGACGCCGGCGGGCGGCGTTCGGCACTGCCTCGTCTCCTCGCCGACATCGGTGCCCGCCCTCCCGTCGAGGAGCTCGAAGATTCCGGTTTCGTCTACTACGGCCGCCATTTCTGCTCCGCCGACGGTTCGTTGCCGCCCGCGTTCGGGCCCGGTCTGATGCCGTACGACTCGATCTCGATCCTCACGTTGCCAGCAGACAACGGCACGTGGGGTGTGGGCCTGGTCACCAGCGCGGGCGACGCTGCCCTACGCGCGGCGCGCGACCCCGACGTGTGGACGCGTGTGATCGCGAGCTACCCGCTCGTCGCGCACTGGCTCGACGGCGAGCCGATCACCGACATCGAGGTGATGGCCAAGATCGAAGACCGCCACCGCAGCTTCGTCGTCGACGGCGTGCCGGTGGCCACCGGAGTGGCCCCGCTCGGTGACTCGTGGGCGTGCACCAATCCCTCGGTCGGCCGCGGCGCCTCGATCGGTGTGCTGCACGCGTGCGTGCTGCGCGACACGTTGCGGCGAGTCGCGCCCAGGGAAGCGTTCGAGTTCGCGACCGCGTGGCACGACGCCACCACCGAGACGGTCGAGCCCTACTTCCGTGACACACTGGCCTTCGATCGCCACCGCCTCGCTGAGATCGACGCGCAGATCGCCGGTGTCGCCTACGAAACCGACGATCCGGCGTGGCTACTCGGTCAGGCCCTCGCCAATGCGACGGCCAAGGACCCCGAGCTGTTGCGCGGCTACCTGGAGATCGTCTCGCTGCTCGCCCGCGGCGTCGACGTGCTCTCGCGCCCCGGGGTCGCCGAACGGGCCCTGGAGCTGGGCGCCGAGGGCGAACCGTTCCCCGGGCCGACGCGCGCCGAGCTCCTGGCTCTCGTGGCCGGCTGACGGTCCGCGGGCTGGCCGAACGAGACGACAAAGGACGCACCGATGAAGTTCGACGTGAACGGAGCCGGGTTCGAGGTGGACGTAGCGGGCGACGGTCCTGCCGTCGTTCTGTTGCACGGCTGGCCCGACTCGCATCGCCTATGGCGACGCCAGCTCCCCGCGCTGCACGCGGCGGGGTTCCGCACCATCGCGCCGGACCAGCGCGGCATGGGCGAGTCGTTCGCGCCCGAGGCCGTCGAGGACTACGCGCTCCCGACCCTGGTGGGCGACGTGGTCGCCATCATGGACGCAGTCGGCGTCGAGCGCGCGCACATCGTGGGCCACGACTGGGGCGCGGCGGTCGCGTGGGGCCTCGCGTCGTTCGTGCCAGACCGCGTCGAACGCCTCGTCGCGCTGTCCGTGGGGCACCCAGCCGCGTTCCGCGGCGCGGGTATCGAGCAGCGCCAGAAGTCGTGGTACATGCTCCTGTTCCAGTTCGCCGGCATCGCCGAGGAATGGATCTCGGCCGACGATTTCCGCAACTTCCGCGAATGGGCGAACCACCCAGACGCCGACGCCGTGATCGCCGACCTCCGGCGGCCCGGCGCGCTCACCGCCGGGCTCAACTGGTATCGCGCCAACGTCGGTCCCGAGTCGCTGCTCGCGCCGCCGCCCGCGCTGCCCCCCATCGCCGCGCCGACGATGGGCGTGTGGAGCAGCGGCGACCTCGCCCTCACCGAACGCCAGATGCTCGACTCGGCCGCCTACGTCACCGGCCCGTGGCGCTACGAACGCATCGAAGGAGCAGGCCACTGGATGCAGCTCGATGCCACCAACGAACTCAACGCGCTGCTCGTAGACTTCCTCACGTAACGCCACGTGACCTGCGTGCAGCCGGTCGGCGCTGGGGGCCGAGCACAGATCGCGCGCACCGAACGTTCACGCGCTCGCCGGCGCGGGCCGCCCATATCGGCACATCTCGCGCACACGGATCCGACGCTTACGCGTGTCGCGGATCTGTGCGGTCGGCGGTCACCGATCCAGGCCGGCAAAGCGCCGGACGGCGCTGGAGGTGCATGCCTTGAGCCCGAGGTTCCGGGCTCGCCGCGAGGTGATCGCGTCGCCGAGCGAACCTTCGAAGACGATCACGACGTTGAAGACGGACGGATCCGAGTGCAACGTGGCGATCCCGTCGGAGAGGCCAGCCGCGAGCTTGTTGGCGTCCTTTCTCGTAGCCTTGGGCTCGTCGAGCGCGTGGATCGAGGTCAGCGCGTGTTCGAGCACCGGCACGATCTGATTGACGGTGGCGGCACGTTTCACGTCGTCCGGCTGCGCGGGGTATCCGCCGTTCTGAGCGAGGATCTCGTCCAGACCCTTGTTGAACTGCTGACATACCGAGTTGACCTGCTTGGCCCACTGCTGCTCCGATAGTGACTTCGCCGGTGCAGCGGTGGCGCCGCGGGCGACAACCTTCGGCCCAGTGCCGCGGTCGCTCGTCGTGATCACTGCAGCCGTGACCGCGATCGCGATCGCGCACACGGCCACCAACGCCGCCGTCGCTGAACGACGCGTTCGGGGCCAGCGTGTTCCGTGTGACGCGGTCGTGGTCGTAGCCCGTCGCGCGTAGACCTCGTCCAGGGTGATTGTGGGCGCGCGGGTGTCGACGAGTGACCGCAATCGGTCCTCGAGCTCAAGCATCTTCGGGTACCTCCAGTGCCGCGCGCAGGCGACTCATACCGCGCTCCAAATGGTTCTGGACCGTCGTCGTCGCGATGCCGGTGACCTCGGCAACCTCGCGTGAAGTCCATCCGAACCCGTTCACGAGGACGACGGCGACGCGCTGACGCTCAGAAAGGGCCGCGAGCGCCTCCTCGAGCTCCGGTTCAACCCAGGGATCAGGCCACTCAGGAGGTGCTGACAGGACGCGGCTGCGACGAGGACGGCTCCGGCTCTGCCCCACGCGATACAGGTATCCGAGCGGGTTGTGCATCCGTCGCACCCGCGGCCAATGCTCCCAAGCCCACGCCAGCGCTTCCGCAGCCGCGTCGCGTCCGCGCTGCGCACCGTACGCAGCGACGAGCGCGCGCCGTAGGCGCGGTTCGGCGATCCCGAAGAACTCCGGGAACTCCAACTCGGCGGTGAAACCCATCCTCCACCCCCGTGTGCGGACTGCCCTCACTTCAAGAGAGCATCGAGACCACCGACTTCACCACAGCCCACACGCTCAAGGTGCCAGGGACCACCACGGTGGGAAGTCGGAACACGCCGGAACGGGTAGCCGTGCTCGCTGCCGGGCGGCGGATCCGCGTGCCGTATCGAGGGTGGACTGGGTCTGATGGTGGTGGTTATGTGTGTAGATCCGTTTTGGGTGGAGGGGAGCATCTCGTGACGACCGTTGAGTTGGACATGAGCAAGGTCGAGGCATTTGGCGGGCAGATGGTGGGGTTCCTCAACGGTGGCGCTGCGGCGCTCGGGCTCAGCATCGGCCATCAGACCGGCTTATTCGATGCGATGGCAGAACTTCCGCCCGCAACATCAGATGAGATCGCCGAAGCCGCGGGTCTGAACGAGCGGTATGTGCGGGAGTGGCTGGGCGCGATGGTGACCGCAGGTGTTATCGAGTACGACCGCGGGCGCGGGGCGTACGTGCTGCCACCGGAGCATGCGGCATTGACCACTCGGGCAGCGGGTCCGAACAACTACGCGTGTTTCATGCAGTTCATTCCGATGGCCGGCGCGGTCGAAGCCGAGGTCATCGATAAGTTCCGCCACGGAGGTGGGGTCCCGTACTCGTCGTACACGCGTTTTCACGAGGCGATGGCGGATCTGTCTGGCGCGATTTTCGACGCGAATCTTGTGAGTGCGACGCTGCCGTTGGTGCCCGGCGTCGTCGAACGGCTCGAGGCCGGCATCGATGTGGCTGACATCGGTACGGGTTCGGGACACGCGATCAACGTGATGGCGAAAGCGTTCCCGAAGTCACGGTTCGTCGGGTTCGACTTCTCCGAAGAAGCCGTCGAGCGAGGCCGCGCCGAGGCCAAGGCCTGGGAGCTCACCAACGCCACGTTCGAGGCGAAAGACGTCGCGGCACTCGACGATTCGCTCCAGTTCGACTTCATCACCACCTTCGACGCGATCCACGACCAGGCGAAACCGCGGGAAGTCGTGGCGGGAATCCACCGCATGTTGAAGCCCGACGGATACTGGCTATGCGTCGATGTTCAGGCCTCGAGCCATGTCGGTGAGAACGTCGAACACCCAATGGGAGCGTTCATGTACACGATCAGTTGCATGCATTGCATGACGGTGTCGCTCGCCTACGACGGTGAAGGACTCGGCGCGATGTGGGGCGTGCAGAAGGCACGGGAGATCTTCACCGACGCGGGGTTCGGGCCCATCCAAATCCACACCCTGCCCGGGGACCCGATGAACAACTACTACGTCTGCCAGAAGAGCACCTGAGCGTTCAGAACGCTGATACCCGGGCACCGGCTCTGCCGAACGGTCGGCGTCCTCGCGATTGGCATCGCTCCATGAACCACGACCTGTCAGCTCGACCCAGCGTGTTCGTGTCCGCGATGGTCGTCGCGTGCACGAACCCGACTCTGGTCGCGACGTTCTGGCAGCGACTTCTGGGCGACGACATCGTCGTCCGGGAAGAGTACGGAGTCGTGGCGTTCCGCGCGCCGGGCATCACCTTCGACTTCGCGAAGTCGACCGACAAGAAGACCACGACCAACCGCTGGCACCTCGACATCGCCTCGGAAGATCCCGAGAACACCATCACCTTGGCGCTCGAGCTCGGGGCGACTATCGCCGCGGATTTCGGTTTGTCTGACGGGCACACGGTGCTTCGCGATCCAGAAGGCAACGAGTTCTGCGTCCTGGACCACGGCGCCTCCACCCCGTGGGAGCCTCCCGCTTCGTGACGCAACGCGGCTCGTACTGCATCGGTCAGCGGTGCGCACCGTCCCGCACATAACACGCCGACAGAACGTTCATCGAACAGCCGCGCCAGCGAACGCAGAACGGCACGTATGCGTGCGGCCACGGATCGCCGGTTCGGTGCCGCAACTCGGCTGCCCTACGGATTGATGTTCTGTCCGGTTCGCTGGCTGGATGTCGCTCTCGGCTTGCGCCTGGTTTACTTCGCGGCGTGGAAAGCAACGGAGGGGGTCAGCTGGCTGAGTTACCGGGGGGAACGGTGACCTTCGTGTTCACGGATCTCGTGGTGTCGACGCGCCTCTGGGAGCTGGAACGGGACGCGATGAGCTCGGCCCTGGCGCGCCACGACGAGATCCTCCGCGCGGCGATCGGTGCCCACGAGGGGCAGGTCGTGAAGGGCCGTGGCGACGGTGTGCACGCGGTGTTCGTCACCGCGGATCGACGCGGTGCGCGCGTCGATCGAGATTCAGCGCTTGTTGGGCGCGGAGTCGTGGCCGGTGAGCGAACCGCTGCGGGTGCGAGTCGGGGTCCACACCGGCGTGGCGGAGCTCCGCGACGGTGACTACTTCGGCTCGGCGGTGAACCGTGCGGCGCGCCTCGAGGGGATCGCGCACGGCGGGCAGATCGTGATCTCGCAGGCGACCGAGGCGCTCGTCCGCGACGGGCTGGGCGAGGGTATCGACCTGGTCGATCTCGGCGAGCACCGCCTGCGCGACCTCTCACGCGCCGAGCGCGTGTTCCAGGTCGTGCATCCACAGTTGGAGCAGGAGTTCCCGCCGCTGCGGTCTTTGGAGGCGTTCCCAGGGAATCTTCCCGTGCAACTGACATCGTTTGTGGGACGCGAGGAGGAGCTCGCGGCGCTCGCCGCTGCGCTCGACGAGTCTCGGCTCGTCACCTTGACCGGGGTTGGTGGGGTCGGCAAGACGCGGCTCGCGTTGCAGGTCGCGGCCGAGGTTCTGCACCAATTCGGCGATGGTGTGTGGTTATGCGAGCTCGGCGCAACCAACGACGCCGACCTCTTGGGCCAGGTGCTCGCCGCCGCATTGGGTGTACAACCCCGTCCGGGGCGGTCGCTCGTCGAGAGCGTCTGTGACTTCCTCGCGGGGAAGCAGGCGCTGATCGTGTTGGACAACTGCGAGCACCTTCTGGACGCGGCGGCGGATGCCGCGGAGGCGATGCTGCGGGCGGCGCCGGGGGTGCGCGTGTTGGCCACGAGCCGGGAGCTGCTCGGGGTTGCCGGTGAACGTGTGGTCGGGGTGCGGTCGTTGCGTGTGGCGTCCGTGCCGGACGTCGAGGCGATCGCCGCCTGTGACGCGGTGCGCCTGTTCGTGGAACGGGCCGCCGCGACCCGCTCGGAGTTCCGGCTCGACGCCGACAATGCCGATTCGATCCTCGAGATCTGCCGCCGGCTGGACGGGATTCCCCTCGCGGTGGAGTTGGCGGCGGCGCGGGTCACGAGCATGGGTCCCGGTGAGATCGCCGGCCTGTTGGACGAGCGGTTCCAGCTGTTGACCGGCGGGCGCCGCCGCGGGGTGGAGCGACACCAGACGTTGCGGGCAACGGTCGACTGGTCGTATTCGCTGCTCGAAGCGCGCGACCGGGTGGTCTTCGATCGTCTCGGAGTGTTCGCGGGGACCTTCGACGCGGACGCCGCGACCGTCGTCGCCGGCGACGAGCTCTCGGCGTGGGACGTGCGCGACGCGCTCGCCGATCTTGCGGCGAAGTCGATGGTCGACCTCGACACGGCTCCCGGGGGGGGCACGCGGTATCGGCTGTTGGAGACATTGCGTCAGTTCGCGTTGGAACGTCTCGGCGACACCGGCCGAGCAGACGAGTACCGCCGCCGCCACGCCTCGTACTGCGCCGCGTTCGCGGAGGTCGCGGGTCCGGGCATGGAGGGCCCCGACGAGGTCTCCTGGGCCGCGAGGTTCGAGGCCGAACTCGACAACCTCCGCGCCGCGGTCGCCTGGGCCCTCGACGCCGAGGCCCAGGCCGACGCCGACCTCGGTCTGCAGATCACCGGCTCGCTCGCCAGCCAATGGCTCTGTCGCCCGTCGATCGGAGTCGGCGAATGGGCCGAGGCCGCACTTGTCCGGGTGGAGACCTCGACACCGGGACTGCGGACCTCGGTGCTCGCCATTGCGGCCTGCAACGCGTACATGGACGGCGACTTCGACCTCATGCGCACCCGTGCCACCGAGGCGCTCCACGACGGACTCCCTGCCGACACGCCCTCGCCCGGATGGGCGCACGTCGCGCTGGCGTGGGCAGAAGCGATCGCGGGGGACGACGACGCGGCAGTCCAAACACTGGCAGCCGCCCAGCGCGCCCTCGACCGCGTCGCCGCCGACGAGTTCGCCAACGTCTGGCTCGTCCTCGTTCGCGTCCTGGCCTACTTGTTAGCCGGCGATTACGAAGCGGCCCGCGCGTCAGCCGAGGAACTCCTTCAGCGTGCCCGCGCGCATGCCAACCCGAGCCTGCTCATGGGGGCGCTCTTCTACTTCGCGTGGACGCGCCGACCGGACGAGAGCAACGACACGATCGAGGCGCTCCAGGAATGCCTCGCTCACAGCCGCGCCATCGACAGTCGCTACCACCCACACGCGGTGCGCGCCCTCGGGATGCTCGCACGACTTCTCGCCCATCAGGGTGAACGCGACCAGGCCATCGCCGCGCTGCACGAGGCCGTCGCGCGCGCCGACGACACGGGGCAGCTGCCCATCATGGCCAGCACGGTGAACCACGGCGTCAGCGTCGCTGCCGACCTCGCCGCCTGGGAGCTCGCAGCCTCACTCGGCGCTGCCGCCGAGACCGGACCACTCGCCGGGCTGACCATCCTCGTTCACCCCGCCGAACACACCGCCCGTCGAGCCGCGCTCGACCACGTCCGAGCACAACTCGACGCCGACCGATACAACGCCGCAGCCATGCACGCCACCGCGATGACCTACCGGCAGGTCATCGAGTACACCCTCATCGAGCTCGACCGACTCCGCGCAGAGACCGACAACAATGCCGCAGCCGTTCGCGGCAGCACACCAGAACGCGCGCACAAAGTCACGACTGTCGAGCGCGCACAGGACGATCCATAACGGCACATCCGCGTGCCTGCGAGCCGTTGCGCTTGCCGGCCGCGAATCTGTGTGGCGTTGTTGGAGGCAGGGCGAGCGCAGAGCGAATCCTGTTTGTGTCAAGTGGGTGTTGTCGGGCGCGTCGATGGACCCGAGCGGCGACTCGGCGTAGCGTTGTGGTTGGTCCGGGAGTGGCTGTTCCGAAGTGCCGGTGTTCAGGGATGTGCCGGCCACGCTGGATGAGAGAGTCGTTCCCTGGTTGTCCTCCCGGGCCTTCTTCTCAGCGGGTGGTGTCGGCGAGGAGTTCGCGGTAGACCGCGTCGCTGATCCGTCGCTTCAGCACGCGGAGCGCTTCCTTGCGGGTCTTGCCTTCGGCTTGTTTGCGGAGGTAGTACGCGCGTCCCGGCGTGTCGTTGCGGACCTGAGTGACCGCGGCGATGTGCAACGCGTGGTTCAACTGGCGGTTCCCGCGCGGGTTCAAGCGGTGACGAACGCGAGGCCCGGACGATGCTTCGATGGGTGCGGTGCCGTTGTAGCGGGCGTAGTGCCCCGCGCTCGGGAAGCGGCGGACGTCGCCGCTGTAACCGATGAGATACGCGGCCATGATCGGCCCGACACCAATCACGTCGGTGACCGTCGTCGACGACGCGGCGACGGCGGTCGCGATGCGGGCTTTGAGTGCGACGAGATCACGGTCCGCGACACGGACTTCGATGAGGAGCTCCGCCGCGAGACGGCGACGCTCGATCCCGACCTGATCGGTCGGGCGGATGCGACGCAGCTCGGTAGCGGCCCGAGCGGCGGACAACCGCCGAGGGAGCCCACCAGCGACCAGCAGACACAACACCGTGTGGAGGCGACAGACCGCCCGGGTGCGGTGCGCGACGAGGTCGTGGTGGCGTTTCGCGAACAGCCGCAACACCGCCGTGTGGTCCTCGAGCACCACGGTCCGCAGCTTCGAGTGACGCAACGCGACCACCGCCGCAGAGCGGGCGTCGTGCGCGTCGGTCTTGTCGATCCGACCAGCGTCGAGCAGCCGAGCTCTCGCCGACAACGTCGGAGGCACATCGAGGACAATCTCGCCGACCGCGACGAGTTGCTGCGCCAACAGGGCACCCGTGCCCGTCGCCCCTTCGATCGCCCAACACCGCGGTTCGAACCGTTCTGCGAACGCCACGAGTTCGTCACGTTGACGTCGCCCGGCACGGACTCGTAGTTCACCGACGAGTTGTTCGTCCTCGTCGAGCACCGCTGCACTGTGGGATCCCTTGTGGGGATCGATTCCGATCACGAACATGTCAACCTCCTCGATCGATTGCCCGATGGGAACGCCGCAGTGGGCAATCCTGAAGAGATCGAATGCTCGGTCCTGTTTCGAGCCACACCGCAGCCGAGAACCGGCAGGTGGTCCGTTCGTTCGCAAGCCAACCAACGATGGCAGGGCATTCTGGAGACCACCCACCGGACCTCGAGACGCTACGAGCAACACCCGCGCGTCCGCATCAGATCCTCATTCAGGGCAATCTGGCGCGTCGATCCCCGATCGGCACTTCGGGGACGCTGTCCGTGCTCGTGGCAACGAGGCGACACGGGGGGCCGTAAGTACCTCCGTCTCCGGGGGGCCTGCCCGAAGATCGGGCGTGGGCCGCTTGCGTCAAGCGCCGGAGTCAAGCGTTGGTGCTGAGTCGGCTTCGAGCCATGAGCGCAGCTCCGGGTCGAGCCGAGCGGCTGCTGTCTCGTAGAGGGCCAGGTCCTCCTCGGTGAGGACATCGCGCCAACGTCCGTTGGTGCCCTTGTGGAAGAACCGACCGGCGCCGCCCTCGAAGAAGCTCAGCCCGATGTGCTCCTCGTTGCGGATCGCCTCCTGCTTCATGGCGTCGAACCGGGCGGCCGCCACGAGCTCGGGCCACGCATCCTCGGCCACCTCGATGCTGGGTGAAGGCGGCGACGCGGCGCATCTGCGCCTCGAGGTCGGCGAGCAGATCGGCGTAGTGGACCATCAGCACGTTGGGCAGGTCCCGATACGGCCAGAACGACGCGGCGTGGTGATGGTGAGACCAGAACGGCCAGCCGTCCGTCTCCCAATCGAACAGGCTGCGGGTCATCCAATCGGCCCACAGCTCTCGCTCAGTGGCCGGGCACCGTGGCATCGGGCCGGCGCGCCACCAGCGGCGTCCAGCAGCGAGTAGGTGAGCTCGGTGTAGCCGCTGTAGTGGTTGAAGGCCGACATGAACACGTCCCGCGTGTCGCGTCCGACGTACACGTACCGGACCGCCGGGTCGTACGGCAGCGCGTCGAACGGCAGATGGCTCTTCAGGAACCGTTGGTGCTCCTGGGCCTCGATGGTCGCCACGACGGCATCCACGTCGTCCAGGAACGCCGCGTCGATCCACGGTGACAACGCGACGAGCGGTGCGGGCAAGGGGCCCGGACCGAAGACCAGCAGGCTCATGATGCGCTGCATCCAGGTCGTACCGGCCTTCATCGAGGTCGAGATGACGACGTCGCCGGGCCGCAGCGTGACGTGATCCCACCGCTCGCTGTCGAGGTGATGGCTGCGGTAGGTGCGGGTTCGACACGGCGTTTCCATGGGCCTTTTCTACGCTTGTGACATGTCCATGTCAACATGCTGGTAAGATGTCACGATGGTCGACCAGGTCACATCCAAGGCGCCGTCAGGCCCATCGCTGCGAGAACGGCGCCGGCAGGAGACGGCTGATCTGATCCTGGACGCAGTCCTGAACCTGATGGCCGAGGCAGGGATCGATGGGCTCACGATGGAGGCGGTCGCCGAGCGAGTCGGGGTGTCACTGCGCACCGTCTACCGGTATTTCCCCGATCGCCCGAGCCTGCTGACCGCTGCCCTCGCTCGGCACAACCAGGCGGTGCCCTTCGAATCGCCGACCAGTCCCGACCAGATCGGTGCGGTCTACGGCGAGGTCTTCTCACGCTTCGACGACACACCCGCGATCGTGCAGGCCGTGCTCGCCGCCCGGGTGGCGGGCTCGGTGCGATGGGACGCCCGATCGCAGCGGATCCGTGAGATCGAGGAGGCCTTGGCCCCGGCCTGCGATCGCCTTCGCAGCCACGAGGCCGAGCAGGCCACGGCCGTCATCGTCTACCTCGCCAACGCCCTCGCTGTGGCTCAGCCTCCGAGACGAGTCAGGCCTCGACGGTCACCAGTCCGGCGCCGCGATCAGATGGGCCATCGACACCCTGGTCGCCGACCTCGACCGGCGGAACCAGCGCGCGATCGGGCAGTGACAACTGCCAGAGTGCCCCGTCGGGCGAGGTGCTCCCCAACGCCGGATCAGGGGCGCACGGCTACGCGCCAGATCTGCCTGATCTCGCGCACCCGGTCCGCGCACAGAACGGCGCACCGAACGTTCACCGGACCGCGGTGACTGGGTGCGCAGAACGGCACATCCGCGTGCGTGGAACCGGCGCTCACGCGTGTGTCACTGCTCTGTGCACTGTGAGCCATGGCGTCGCGCCGTACCGGGCCATGTGTGCGTACGCGACGTGAACCGGGACCAGCAAGGGGTGCTCATGTGTGGGTCGATGGCGACGGGTGCACACCGGTGAGAGGATGCTCGCATGAGCGAATATGGATTTGATCCGTCGTGGAGTGATGAGCGTCGCCGGCTCGAGTTGATCGAGCGGTGCTATGACCCCGCGACAACCTCGAGGCTCGCCGAGCTGGGAGTTCGAGAGGGGTGGCGGTGCCTCGACGTCGGCGCGGGTGGTGGTTCGATCGCGCGTCGGCTGCGCGACCAAGTCGGAGCTGAAGGAAAGGTCGTGGCCGTCGACCTCGACGCGGCGCTTCTTCGAGAATGAACCAGGTATCGAAGCACGAGAGCTCGATATTCTGAGCGACGACGTCGAGAACGACGAGTACGACTTGGTTCATTGCCGTCTTCTCCTGCACCACCTGCGCGGCAGCCAACTCAACGCACTGCGCCGCATGGCGGCAGCGCTTCGGCCTGGCGGCGTGCTGCTGGCGTCCGAGTGTTACCTCGGGGCGTTGCTGGCATCTCCAACCGGGGCATGCGCCGAGATGTGGCAGGCCTTCCACGCCGCGATGCCCAACGCCGACTATGCGTGGGCACCGCGCCTGGCTGCAACGATGCAGGCCGCAGGACTAACGGGAGTCGAAGCGTGTGGAACCGCCGACGTCGTGAAGGGCGGGACGCCGGAGGCAGAATTGCTTGCCCTGACGGTCGAGGCTGTTCGCCCGCGGATCGCAGCCGAGGCGAAGATCGACCCGGGCATCGAGCACCTGCGCGATCCCAACGTGCTCGAACCCGGAGTCGTCTGGTACACGGCGTGGGGTCGTCGCACGGCCAGCTGATCACGCTGTAGCGACGCGCTCGGCGGTGACTCGCGGCGCGCCGTGATGGACGGTCGACGCGAGCACCGATCACACGCCCCGAACGCTCAACGAACCGGGCTCACGGCAGCGCAGAACGGCACATCACGCGCACGCTGACGCGTCAACTCCAGAGCTCTTGTCGATCCGCCGATCTGTGCGTCGTCGGCGGTGGCATCACGCGCCCCTACCGGGCAATCTGTGCGCTGCGTGTGCCTGATTCCCCAGGTGGACGCGGGTGCTAAGCCAAGTCACTCTGCCACGCGGGACGCGGAGTCGAGTGGCGGAACACCGGGGAGCGTCCCGCTGGTCGAGACAATGGCGTAACGGATGAAGGCGGATTCGTGGTGGAAGTCCTTGCGTCGTTGCCGCGCGATCGCCTGTGGATGTCCCGCGTCTGCATCGGCGTAGGCGTAGGCGGTCGCCGCTTCATCGCTGCTCCATACGGACACTGTCGACATGAACGGCTGGCGAGCCGGGCGAGAAGCGGCTGTCCCCCACACAAGGCCGTCGGCTTTGAGGGCCGCTCGCTCAGCTGGCCTGCTGGCTCGGAGGAACCGAAGCGTCTGGCTCATCCGCAGCCGACCGAGCGTCGTGACGATCACGGGCCCGTTGTGCTGCGTCACCCTCGTACGCGGCACGGCGTCCGGCAGACCGGGCCAGGCTCCGAACGCCCGTAGCGGACGCAGGACGGCGTGGAAGCCGTTGTCCGCGAAGCGCTGGGCGAGCGGATGTGTGTCCGCGAACGAAGCGGCGGCGTCTTCGTCATCCCACATCGCGAGCAACACGGCCTGACGCAGCCCTGGCGGTCTCTTGCTCGACAACGGAACAGTTGGTGCGATGTCAAGCCATCGCAAGCCGGGAACGTCGATTGGTGTCGGTCGGCGCCGGAGCGCCCGAAGTGTGGAACGGATGCCGATGTCGGCGACGTCGATCGTGGCGATCATCGAACCATCATCGATCGGCGAGGTGCGTGCGGGCAATTGCAAACTCGGCCGCCACCGCGTCGTCGTGTGGCCTCCAAGAACGGCGCATAGTGCGCGCCGGGGAAGCACGACGAGCTGCTCCACTTCTAGACCCCAACAGATCTGCCGCTCTGTGCGGCAGTCGCGTCGCCGCGTCGTCGTGTGCGTGGGCACACCAGAACGGGCAATCTGGCGCGTTGGCGTCACGCAATTAGCCCTGCGCGGAAGTGCCGATCGGAGCGCAGGTGAGGCGGTTCGATGAGCGTTCTGTGTGCGCGTTCGGAGCGCTCCGCACGCGGGGGATGTCGCTACTGGAGCTGCTCGGGGTTGGTGGCGAGGTAGTCGTCGATGTGGGTGCGGGCGTACGTGCAGGCCTGGTCCTCGGTCATGGCCGCGCCCTGGGCGCGGAACTCGCGCGATTCGTGGTTCGCCGAGCACGGCGACGACCAGTTCGGTCGTGTCGTGACGGACTCCAGCGATGAAGGTCGCCACGGTGTTCGTCTGTGCCGAAGCGCCGGTGTCGGGAGTCGCAGTGTTGGGCGTGGCCCGGTGTATCACGTTGCCGATGGTGCCCTGGATGACGGCAGCCGGTTCCGGCAGGACTTCGGCGAGGCCGCGGGCGACGAGGTTCAGGATGCCGGCGAGGTAGATAGGGGAAGTCGCGCCTGATCGGAGCTGGTGATGCAGCGCGCGGTTCGCGGCGCGAAGCATCGTGGGCCAGGCTGCGAGGCGGCCAGAGGTGAAGACCGCGTCGTTGAGCAGGCCCTGGGTTTCGTAGCCGAACGTCGCGGCGAGTTGAAGGGATTCGTCCAGCAGGACCCTTGCCTGATGAGGATCGTCGACGGCGAGTGCTTCCGCCAGGGCGAGGAGAGTCCGGGTGATGGGGATCGGTGCGCCGGTCTGGCGGGCAAGCGCGAGGCCTTCGGTTGCGAGGGGAAGCGCTGCCGTCGGGTCCAGAAATGCGAGCACGTTGGCCGCGGTGGCGAGAAAGAAGGCGGTCATGCTCGGGAGGTCATCGGCGCGGGCGTGGCGGGCAGCGTCGAGAGCGTGGTTCGCCGCTTCGCGTTGGGAGCCGGCGGTCAGCGCCACTTGGCAGCGAAGATCGGACCCGAACATCGCGAGGTGTGAATCGGGGATGGGGCCGAGGCGTTGTTCGGCGGCGAGGGCCTGGTCGCAGAGCTTCGACGCCAGTGGGCCGTCGCCCCGGAGCGCGGCTTGTATAGCCGCGTGCATGAGCGCGACCGCGCAGGCGGAATGGTCGGCCGCGCCAGGTAACGCGAGGACCGGTTCTGCGTCGAAGATTACCTCCTCGTCGACCTGCAAGATCCTGTGGGGCATGTCGCGGAGGAGCTGCATGGCGCGCTCGAGGTCTCGGGTGGCGACCGCGTACGTCATCGCCGCGAGCAGGTTGTCGTGGTCGCGGGCGAGGCGTGCGCCCCACTCGACTTGGTCGGGCCCGTAACTGTGCTCGCGCACGACGCCGGCGAACGCGATGTAGTGGTCACAATACCGGGCCCGCACCGCGTCGGTGTCGCCAGTCTCGGCGAGGCGTTCCTCTCCGTATTGGCGGATCGTCTCCAACAACCGGTAGCGGGTGTCGGGCCCGATGTCGTCGGCAACGACCAACGACCGGCTGACAAGGTTCGCGAGCAGCTCGAAGACGTCGTCGCTCTCGATGGGATCAGCGGCGCAGACCGTCTCGACCGCGTCCAGTGTGCAGCCCCCGGCGAACACCGACAGGCGATCGAGGAGCCGTTGCTCAGGTTCGCTCAACAGGTCGTAGGACCAGTCGATCGCGGCCCGCAGCGTCTGGTGACGTTCGATTGCGTCGCGATCGCCACCGGTGAGGAGCCGGAACCGCCGGTCCAGCCGCCGAGCCAACTCGCCTGGGTTCATCGTCGTGATGCGCGCCGCCGCCAGTTCGATCGCCAACGGCACACCGTCGAGACGCCGACACACCTCGGCGATGGCCTCGGCGTTGGCTGGCGTCGACCACGAAGTTGGCCTTCACGCCCTGGGCCCGGTCCACGAACAAGCGCACCGCCTCATAGGCGCCCACCGCTTTCAGGACTGGTCGTGTCGTCGGGCACCTCCAGCGACGGCACCGCGAGGATCTGCTCGCCACGAACGCTCAGCCCCTCGCGGCTCGTCGCCAACACCCGCACCCGCGCGACATGCGGCCTCGATCGCTCTGACAACTGACGCGACCGGTCGCAACACGTGCTCACAGTTGTCGAGCACGATGAGCAGCTCCTGCTCGCGCAAGTACGCGACCAGCGACTCCTCCAGACTCAGTCCCGGGCGCGCCGTGACCTGGAACACGACCGCGACCGCGTCGACTACCCAGCTGGATCGCGTACAGCCGCCAGCTCACACAGCCAGGCGCCGTCCCTGAACCGGGGCAGCACCTCCGCTGCCACCTGTAAGGCGAGCCGAGTCTTGCCGACACCGCCGACGCCGGTGAGCGTCACCAGCCGCTTCTCGCGCAGCACCTGCGCGACCTCGGCAACCTCGCCTTCCCGGCCCACGAACGAGCTCAGCTGCGCCGGGCAGGTTGCTCGGGAACGCATCCACCGACCGCAACGGTGCGAACGTCTCGCATCAGCCCGGGCGCGTTCACCTGGAACAGCCGCTCCGGACGCGACAGGTCTCGCAGCCGATGCTCGCCGAGATCAACGAGCATCGACGCCCTCGCACCAGTGCGTCGCGAGCAAGATCGGCGGTCGCCTGCGAACACACGATCTGGCCGCCGTGCGCCACCGCCATCAACCGCGCCGCCCGATTCACCGCCGTGCCGTAGTAGTCGCCGTCCCGCGAACGCGCCTCGCCCGGTGTGCACCCCCATCCGCACCCGCAACGGCTCACGGCACTCCCACTGACCTCCACCCAGAGCGCCTGCTGCGCCGACGACCGCCGCGTCGATCGCGTCGTGACCCGTCGCGAACGCCGCGTGGAACGCCGTCGCCCGTCGTCTTCACCACGTATCCGGCGTGCGACTCGATCGCCTCACGCACGATCTCGTCGTGAGCGGGCCAACCGTTGTCGCATCGACATCCGGATGCTCCTCCCACAGACGCGTCGAACCCTCCACGTCGGTGAACAAGAACGTGACCGTCCCCGACGGCAACTCCGCCACCCAGACCTCCGTCCTCGACCGACACGCAAGTAAACCAGGCGCAATCGGAACCTGCCTCTGCAGTCCGGAGAGCCGCACAGAACATCGCCGTCGCGGGGGTGTCTGGGCCGCCCGTAGCCGGGAATCTGTCGTCAGGGTCCGCCACGCGATCCGTGGGCCTTGACCGCGCCCGAACTGCCGCTCGGCGTGCGCCTGATCGGGGGCAATATGTGCGCGGTGACACTCGTACGCCGCTGGTGGCCCATCGTCGCATTCATTGTTGTGGCGATCGCGCTCCAAACGATTCTTCTGCGCGACTACGAAGCTCGCGGCCACGCCGCGGGTCATCTCAAATCGGCGCAAGCGGTGTTCTTGGGGAGTGCCCTCATCGCGATCATCCTTTGGTCGACCCCCACGGCTCGTCGGTTCCTCGATGTTTGGATCGCGTGCGGCGCGTGGATCGCCGCCCTCGTCGGCGTCGCGATCGGCAATCTGCGCGTTGTCGACGCGATTGGTGGTGCTGACTGGACCGACCCACAGGCCGACGACTTGGGCGTGGGATTACGGGGCTTCGAATCGGGCCACGACCTTGCCGAGATCTCGATGTGGCTCGGCGTCGCGGCCGCGATCGTCCTCGCGATCGTCTTGTTTGTTCGCGGACAGATCGGAAGAGGCGTCGCGATCGGAGCAGTTCTCGCCAGTCTTCTGTTCCCACCTTGGTTCGTCCCTGGCGCGGGCGTGCTGGTACTCGCGATCGCCCTATGCGTCACCCGCAGCCGCAGGCTCCACGTAACAACCTGAACCGTCGCGGAACCACAGAACTGCCGATCGGCGCGCGCCGGATCGGGCAACCTGGCGCGTCAAGTCGGCCAGCGCGAAGCGGCTTCGAGAACGCCCGATGTGCCGACATGTGCGGCCCTGCGAGGCGAGCGTGTGAACGTTCGGTGCGTCGATCTGTGTGGTCCGACGGTGCGCGCGTGATCGCAGCTCCGTATGGGTCGACCGTGTCGCATACGCGAATCGAGTCTCGACCCGACGGCTGACCCGCGGTTGCGGCACTCTCAGTCGCGCGCCCGGTTCAGTGCCCTTCACCGACCGCACCGGAGCGGCCGCGCAACCAGGCTTGCGGGGAGGGGTTGCCAGCGAGCCGCGAACGGCAATCCTCGGACGCCCCGGTCACGGTCGTGGTTTCGTGCTCCGAGTCGGGCAGATCGCCACCGCGTCCGGACTCTGACCGACGGTGATGGGGGTCACTTCGCCCGTCGCGGTCGTGATCACCGAGACGATGGTGTCGACGTAGTTGGCGACGTAGACGTGCTTGCCGTCGGGAGTCATTTCGACGTCATCGGGACCTTTCCCGACGGTGATGGGAGGCGACACGGCACCGGTCGCGGTCGTGATCACCGACACCGTGTTGTCGACCGCGTTGGCGACGTAGGCGTGTGTCCCGTCAGGGGTGATGGCAACCCCGGCGGGAAGGTGGCCGACGGTGATGGGGGCCGACACTGCACCGGTGGCGGTGGTGATCACCGACACCGTGTTGTCGGTGTCGTTGGTCACGTAGACGTGCTTTCCGTCGGGGGTGATCGCCACCCCGACCGGACCTTTGCCGACGGCGATGGGGGCCGACACCTTGCCGGTGGCGGTGGTGATCACCGACACGGTGTCGTCGGCGTAGTTGGCGACGTAGGCGTGCTTGCCGTCAGGGGTGATCGCCACCCGGATCGGAAATCGGCCGACGGTGATCGGAGGCGATGCTGCACCGGTCGCGGTGGTGATCACCGACACCGTGCCGTCACCGGCGGGGGTGAAGCCGGCGCCGTCGATCATGTTGGCGTTGGTCACGTAGACGTGCTTGCCGTCGGGGGTGATCGCCATTCTGACCGGCCGGTGACCGACGGTGATGGGGGCCGACACCGCACCGGTGGCGGTCGTGATGACCGACACGGTGTCGTCGCCGCGGTTCGCGACGTAGGCGTGCTTGCCGTCGGGAGCGATCTTGATGCCATCCGGGTTCGTACCGACGGTGATCGGCGGGGAGACCGCGCCCGTCGCGGTGGTGATCACCGACACAGTGCCGTCGCCGAAGTTGGCCACGTAGGCCTTGCCCCCACACCCGCCGGCGGCGGCCGCCGCGGCCATGCCCGAGGTCGCGGCGAGTACCCCCGAGCCTGACAACGCGACCAGGAACATGGCAATGAGCTTCTGACGCCGAGGAACACGCTGGCTGCCGGACCTCTCGGTGGGCGAATGCGACGAAGCTGCGCTGCTCGACATTGGGGGCCCTCCCTCGTGGCTCGCGAGCCACAATCCGATCGTGACGAGACTGAACCGCTACGCGCTCTACGACGGGCAGATCGCCAACCCTCCCGGAGACTTGCCGCCTGGAATGGTGGCCGACACGACACCGCTGGCGGTGTCGATGACCGCACCGAGACGACCGTCGCGTCGTAGCAGCCGAGGAACTCATCCCACGCCACCGTTCCGGCGTTCTCAGGCAGTTCGGCACCACCGATCACACTCAGAAGTCGTTCCAGCGAGGTCAAATCCTTCGCGACGGCGCCGAAAACTCTCCGCTCTTGCTCGTCGGTAAGTAAACCAAGCACACCGGACCACCGTCACCTGCCAGCGAGCCGCACAGCACGACGCACGAGTCGGGCGGTCTACACCACGCCGCACGACGATCGGGCGCGTGCGCGAGATGTGCGTTCTACGCTCGCTCCAGCCGCGTTTGGGTGAGCGTTCGGAGTGCGTGTTGTGTGTCCAGCGAAGGGCGGCGCACGCTTCGCCCGCTTCGCCGACGAGGTCGGGTCGGCAAGTGCTGTTCTCGCGGCGGGGCTAGGTGACGACGACGTCGGCTCCGAGGATCGCGGTGCCCGGGCGAGTGAAGCGCTGGTCCTCCACGGGCGAGCGCGACTTGGCAGTTGCCGGGCTGGGTGCAGTCGAGCTGTGAGGCGCCCGGCTCTACTGACAGGGTGCGGTGCAACGTGAGGGTCGTGGTGTAGTTCCCGTCGGCGTCAGGACCTTGCAGGACTGCCTTGTCCCCGCACTGGGGACCGAGGGCCGATCACCTGCTGGGTGCACACTCCGAACGTGAGGTGTCCGATCTCGAGGCCGGGGTGCTGTCCGATCGAGCCCGGCCAGCCCTGCACGGTCACCGCGATTTGTTGGCCGTCGGTGTACGGGCCTGCGGTGATCCAGGATGAGCTGCGGGTACACGGTGGTGCCGGCGGGCGCGAAGGAAACGGGCACGTCCACGGTTTCGGCGGTGTTCTGCCAACCCGGGGGAAGCTCACTCTGGACACGGACGACGCACGTCACCACATGGCAGTCCTGGGGCGTCCTGTCAGCTGCAGCAAAAACCGACCAGGGAGCGTGGGTGACCGAGAAGCTCCCGTTGGCGTCGACGTTGAGATCGTTGGCGCCGACGACGTCGCACACCTCGGTGCCGCTCACACACACGGTGACCGAGGCGAAGCCGAGGGGTCGGAAGTGGCGACCGCGGACGGTGACGGTGTCGCCGTCGCGGAGTGCACCGGCGGGCGTCAGCGTGACGCTCGGTCCGGGAAGGGGCGAACCCACGCGGGTCGAACGCGAGCGGCGCGACGCCCCACTTCAGGCGGCGGTAGCGGATCGGACCCTTGGGTCCGCCGGGCCCTCTAGCCGCGTACAGGACACAGCCGGGAGCTACGCCACAGTCGAGGCGTCGCGCGTGGGAGGTTTGTCCGCCGACTGTGATGGTGCGGCGGACCATGAAGGGATAACGGCGGAACGGGCCGGTCGACAGTTGCTGCCCTCGCGTGTCCTGACTGGTCGTTTGGTCGCAGTCGAAGTCTGCAGTCCGCGGCGTCACACCGGCCCGACAGATCTGCAGGTCGATCTCCTGCCAGCCGATGTGTTCTCCGGGGAGGATCGCGGGCACGAACCCACCCGACACGCGCACGATCTGGCGATCCCGGAGCCCCGCGCTCGGAGTCACGACGATCGCGTGGGTATTCGACACGTCCGGGACCGTGGTCGGTACGCGCCGTCGCGGGGTTTGGACGCCGCGGCGGTCGACCCCCGGGAGCGTGACCACAACAACAAGAACGACGATCGCGAGAACCACCGCGGCCGCCGCGATGGCAAGCCACCGGTCGCGTCGGGAACGAATCGACCTGGGCGTGAGGGGCTCGGTGATCGTGTCGAACTCCAACGCGGCCGGCAGGGGCTCGGGGATCGTGCCCGACTCCCAGGCGGCGGCGAGACGATCGCGCTGGGCGTCGACCCAGTCGACACGCGGGTCGCCGTCGAGGGCGGCGACCCATGACCGCAGCTCGGGATCGTCGTACTCAAGCACTACGAACCTCCGGTGCTTCGCTGCGCAGCGCCTCTCGCGCTCGCGACAGCAACGACTCAGTGGCCTTGCAGCTCTTCCCCAACGCTCGAGCGACCTCGCCCACGGGAAGGTCGTCGACGTAGCGAAGCGCGATCGCGGCGCGCTGCAACGGTGGAAGCGACGACAGCCGGGCCATCAGCCTGCCGTCGCGATCGACAGCCGCGTCGGGAACGTCGAGTTCCACCCGGTAGAGCTTGCGGCGGTCGCGCTCAGCGCGGCGGAAATGATCGACGAGCTTGTTACGAGCAACCGTGAGGAGCCACGGGAGCGTCAGTACTGTCGCGTCACCATCACGCGCCCGCACCAGCGCAGCCGTGTACACGTCCTGGGCGAGATCCTCAGCCAACGACCGATCCCCACCACACGCGCGAAACAGGTAACGGTGCACCGCCACGACCGTCGCGTCGTAGCAGCCGAGGAACTCATCCCACGCCACCGTTCCGGCGTTCTCAGGCAGTTCGGCACCACCGATCACACTCAGAAATCGTTCCAGCGAGGTCAAATCCTTCGCGACCACGCCCAAAACTCTCCGCTCCCACCCGCCGGTAAGTCAACCAGGCAAACTGGACCACCGTCACCAGCCAGCGAGCCGCACAGAACACCGGCCACCGGAGGCTCACGGGCAGGCGCCGAACCGGCGCTCGGTGCGGGCACACCTACCTGCCGTTCTGCGCTCCCCGTGAGCGCGATCCGTTGAACGTTCGGTGCGTCGTTCTGTGGCGGACCGGATGCGCGAGATCGGCAGGCTATTGCGTGTGAGGGGGCGGCCATGCCCCGACCTGCCGGAGGAAGCCGACATCGTCCCGGCAAGCCCAGTGTTCGACGACCATGCCATCGACAACCCGCCAGATGTGAATGTAGGTCCACGCGACCGGAGCACCCGTGGCTTGGGTGCCCGCGAGCAATCCCATGGTCGAGGCTCGGTGGCGGCCGTAGATCGTCATGTGGTCGACGACGAAGTCGCCTTCAGCGATGAGGTGGTGATGATCGACGGTGATCTCTTCACCAAGATCGTCGGTGATCGTCGCGAGGATCTGTTTCCAACCCTCTCGGCCTTGCGGACCTCGCAGATCGTCTTCACCACCTGCGGCGTGGTTCACCAAATTTTCGGCGACAAGTTCATCGATCACCGCGTCATCACGAGCGACCACTCGACGAAACAGCTCTTCGATGACATCCTTCGGTTCGCGGCTGTCCACCCGCTCATGGTGCCCGGAATGGGTGCGCGATGCCAGGTAACCGGCCGCACAGATCGGCGACACGCGTGAGCGTCGGCGAGAGCACGCGAGATGTGCCGGCCTGAGTGGCAAGCCGTGTCGAAGCAGGTGACCGCGGGCGCATGTTCGGTAGATGGATCGTGAAGCCCACGCGCGAAGTGTGACGCTCTCCGGGTCGGTTGTGTGTCGCGTGACGCAGAACCGCCCGGGTCCAAGGTTCATGCTTCGAGTGGGAAGCCGAACTCGAGGAGGACGCCATGAATCGTCCTGGAGCCATCAACGAGCATCTTGCCCACATGGAGCTCTTCCGTGGGCTCTCGAAGCGTCAACTCCACACCGCCTCAAATCTCGGGACAATGATCGACGGCGACCCGGGCCTGGTCCTTACTCGTGAAGGAAGTCCGGGTGGGGAGTTCATCGTCCTGATTGACGGCACCGTTGAGGTCTGAGTCCGCGATCGAGTGTTGGCGATGCGTGGACCGGGTGACTATCTCGGTGAGATCGCGCTGCTCAGTACCCGTCCGCGCACGGCGACCGTGGTCGCCAAGACTCCAGTGGTCATCGATGTGCTGTCACGACGCGAGTTCTGGACCCTGTTACGCGAAGCACCTGAACTTTCCGATCACCTCCACACAACGATGAACAACCGGCTCGTTGAACTCCGTAGCGCCGATCAGCAGGTAGTCCTGGCCTCGTAGCCGATGAGACGGGCTGATCGTTCTGCGTGTCTCGTCGACCGGGCACCGGCATCCCGAGCCTCATAGATGCGCGCGGAACATGCCATCGGGCGCGCGCGTGATGTGCCGATCTGCGCTCCTCGAGCCCGCGTTTCGGTGAACGTTCTGGGCGCGCGTTCTGTGCGCCAACGACGCGCGCCGCACGGCAGATCTGGCGCGCTGTATCGGGTGTGCTGGCCCGATTAGGTCAAGCTCTGATGCGGATCGATCGACCGTCCTTCCATTGGCGAACTACGAGGTAGTCGCCTTCGAGCGTGGCGCGTTTCCATGGACCGAAGCCCGCGATGGTTCTCGGCGCACCGAGCGCGGCTGGGATGCGCTTCACACGTTCGAGGCCGACCTGCAGGCCAGCCGGGTCGAGGGTCGGCGCGTGCATGAGCCCGAACGCGATGAGCCGAGTCATGTCGTAGAGCGCCAAGAGCGGGAGGGCGTGCGCGTCCGGAAACCGGCCCAGGAGCCGCCGACACTCGACGTTGTCCTCGTCGAAGACGTCGATATAGCTCCAGCCGTCCAACGCGTTCGCCAGGGCCGAATCGAAATGTCCGGCGAGCAGAGCCGAGTTCGCAACCATGGGCAGCGATCGGTTCCGCATCGCGACTGCGAACCCGAAGACCGAAGGGAACCCGAGGAACACCACGGCATCAGGGGCGACCCCGTCAACGGCGGCCGCAGCGGCAACCGCGTTGTCGCCTTGAACGTCGAGGTCGATCGTCGCGACCACCTCGAGCCCGTGCACGACCGCAGCATCCACGAAGAACGAGGCGTACTCGCGACCGATAATCGAGTCCTCACGAATCAGCGCGACTCTCCGCCAACCCTGCCGGGCCATGTAGTCGGCGATGACATACGGCTCATCCTCGAGTGAACCGACCTGATAGTGAAACATCCACTCGCTGCGCGCTCGTTCCGACCCGCTCCAGTTGATGCACGGGACCTGAAGCTCGTCAGCAACGGGCACACAGGCCAGAGCGTTGTCTGCCACCGAGGGCCCGACGACCGCGACGACACCGCTGTCGACCAGTTCTCGGAGCGCGACTGCAGCCAGGTCGGGACTGCCGACCGGATGCGCCGCCGCGGACACGGTAACGAGTTCGATGTCGGGCAGGCGGAACCCGACGGGCGTCGCTCGCACCGCTTCGAATCCGACGGCGGCCGCCTGTTCGTAAACGCTGCCAGGCACGGCCGCTGACTGCACGTCAATCAGAATGCCGACCTTCACCGACATCGCAGCCCACCTCCCGAGAACCGAAGGGTGCACTGCGCACGTTGACACGGTCGGCGTGTTCCACAGCGAGTGTCCGTAACCACGCGTTGGTCAAACCGACGCCGTACGACCTTTCAATCACCCGCAGACCCCCCGCCACCGGCACAGCATCGTGTTGCACAACATATTGCCCACTCCGGCGCAGTTACGCGGGACGCACCACAACGACGACCTCGTCCGACACCGTCAGTCAGAGAGGTGGGGTCGCCCAATCGCAGAACATATCCGGTCCCGGTGGTCACCTGTGCCTCAACGAAGTCGGAGCTTGGGCAACAATGTGCGGCGTGAAAGAAACGCAAGACGTCGCGGCGACATCTCGGGTGTACGTCTTCGGTCTGGCAACGCTCGCGCCGTTGTGTTTCGCCCTCGTCGTTTTCTTCGCCCTTCAGGGCGCGGTGATAGTCGCTGGTCTCTTGGCGTTCTTGTGCGCCACGTTCGGATGGGGTGTTTACAAGACCTGCTACCGCTTGGAAGTCAGCGACGGATACCTCGTGATGCGCTACCTGTACAAGCGACGGAGGGTGCCGCTTGCCCAGGTGCGGCGAATCGAGTTCATCGAGCGCGACGATGACACCTCAGCGAAGTTCGACGTGGCCCTGCTTGACGGATCGGACTTCCGCGTCACAGCGAACGCATCGACGCGGCGGATGATGGACGCGATCGTGCAACGTCAGCCCGACGTCGTGGCAATCGGCAACATCTGGCCCCCCACGAAGACTTCGACGGTGCCGGACGAGGACGTCTCCAAAACGCACCGAGACGTTGAGTTCTGGTCACGTCGAAGACGGAGCAACTAGCACCGACCTTGCGCACTCCCAGGTGCCGTAACGCGCAGATTGGCCGCTCTGGTGCGCGCACGCACTGCCGCAACGCTCTCATCCGACAACGTCAGTCACAGAGGTGCGTCCCGGCAGCGCCGAACGATTTCCTCTTTGTTGTCAAGACCTCGTTTTCGTGCTGGCGTCGGCGCGGGAACGCTTCGTCTTGGCTGACGTCGCTTGGGGGGTTTGTTCCCGCAGCAGCTCCTCCGCGGCTCGGACAAGACACCGTTCGAACGGCGACAGGTCACTGCTGCCCGTCGTGGCTGCCTCGATCTGCGAGTCGGTCAACCCGGCGTTGCGGGCGATCACAACATGGTGATGCGACTCGTAGGTTTCATCACAGAGGCCCAGCGTTCGAAGCACGAGAACCTCCCGGTCCCGTGCCGGAAGATTCGAACCGGGGATCAGCTTGGCGATGAAGGGCAGCAGGGCTCGGTACAGCTCGGGATGCTGAGCGATCACCGCCGCGAAGTTCATGCTGCTCAGGTCACCGTCCCACGAGCCAGTACTGCCGCTGGGCGGCGGCGCGTTCAATAGCGCCCGTTGTTCCTCGGTCATTGCATCGCGCGAAACCGGAGGAATGCGTGAAGGATCCGACATCGTGCTCCTCTCCATGCGACACGCACACGTAGTGGGGTTCGGAACGCGGGTCGAGTCGTCCAGTGCCCCCGCGGAGGCGTTCGTATGACGCTCAGATTGCTCTGCGCTCGTTCTGCGACGACCAATGCCGCACAGATTCGCGGCCGCCGGGCGCGCCGGCCCAAGTGCGCGTGATGTGCCGCTATGTGCGCCCCGCGGCGCCACTTCGATGAACGTTCGGTGCGTCGTTATGTGCGCGGACCGGGTGCGCGACATCGGCAGATCTGGCGCGGGCGCGGACGCCCGCCGGTGATAGCAGTGTTCGCTACGCCTGCCCGATGACCTCACACACGTCGACGCTGATGAACGTCGCGGGTGCCTCGGGCATATCGCGCAGCGTGTTGAAGGTCGCTTCCGCAGCTCGTGCGTCCTCTTCGGTGTCGAAGAGCCAAAACGAGTGCTGAATCACGTCACCGTCATCGCCGAGGCTGCGTGACCAGTAGCCACCCGATGCGCCGTCCATGCCGTGAAGCATCGCGACGCCGTGATCGGAGATCATCGCTCGCGTTTCGTCCTCATGGCCCGGCTTGATCTTCACGCGTCCGATGACCACATGCATCCGACCTCCTCCGGCCTCGCGCCAACACCTCGAACGCCGCAAAGTGTGCCCGTTTCCGAGTGACCGCGCAGGCGGGCTCTCCCGGCACCCCCGCCTGGTCCGGAGCACGCCCGAGCGGTGGGTCGTGTTGCGCCAGCCAAGGAGTCTGAGACGGAAGGGTGTTGGCCTGGCGAGGGCTTGTCCTCTCGGTCGGGTCGTGGGACCGTGATGCATGTCCGCGACTCAGTATGCGCGCTCGGGTGACCTCGACATCGCTTATCAGGTCGTCGGCGACGGTCCGTTCGATCTGCTGTTTGTGCCGACGTGGTTCTCAAACGTTGAGGTCTTGTGGGACTCACCGATGGTTGCTCGGTTCCTGGATCGGTTGGCTTCGTTCAGCCGACTCATCCTTTTCGACCGTCGAGGCAGCGGTCTGTCAGACCGCTGTGGTGTCTCCGACCTTGGACTTGAGGCCCGTGGCGCGGATGCGGTCGCGGTGCTGGACGCGGCCGGTTCCGACCGTGCCGCGCTCTTCGGCACGTTCCTCGGGGGATCGGTCGCGGTCTATCTCGCAGCCCGATTCCCCGAGCGGATCACGGCCCTTGCGCTCCATAACGCGTGGGCTGCGCTGGATTCCGACGGTGGTGCGACCAGGGCACGGCACAACCAAGCGAACGTCATAACGGACGTGAGATCCGAGTGGGGTCGGTCCAGCTTCGGGTTAAGCGACGCAATCTCCGACCGTCATGCCGAGTGGTGGCAGCGCTACCAACGAATGTCGATGGGACCAGGCGACGCCGCCAGGAGCATGGCCGTGATCGCCCGTGACGACGTACGAGACCTTCTGGGTCTCGTACGCGTCCCCACGTTGATCGTGCAGAACACAGGTAATGCGATTAGTACCTCGGCGCATGGGCGCTACCTGGCGGCGAACATCGACGGTGCACGCTACCTAGAGTTCGAGGGCGACGACCCAGGCTGGCTGATGCATGCAGACGATCCTGTGCTCGACGAGGTGCAGGAGTTCCTCATCGGCAGTCGGGCCGAAATCGAACCCGACCGCCAGCTAGCCACGATCTTGTACACCGACATCATCGGCTCAACCGCGTTCACCGCACGTGCAGGCGACACTGCATGGCGCGACGCAATCGAAACCCACGACCGGACCGTGGCCACGATCGCGGAACGCCACGGCGGCACGGTTGTGAAGACCACCGGCGACGGAGCACTCGTCACCTTCGACCGGCCATCGAGCGCAATACGCTGCGGGCGGTCCCTCGCGACCGAAGCGGCACGGCTCGGTTTCGAAATGCGACTCGGCATGCACACCGGAGAGATCGAGTACCTCGCCAAGGACGTTGCCGGACTCGCCGTCGTCATCGCCCAGCGAACCATGCAACTCGCACCCACGAACCGGCTCGTGGTCACCAACACCGTCCGCGACCTGCTCATCGGATCCTCAACCACCTTCGAAGACCTCGGAACACACGAACTCAAAGGCGTACCCGGCACCTGGCGGATCTGGTGCGTCACAGACCACCACCACTGACGTACCGGTCCCCGTACACGCCGAGCGCCGGTGGTGGCGTGTCGTGGGCCGAGTTGTCTTGGTCAGTTCGTGTTGGCCGCGTTGGTGAGGACGGTTGCTTGGGTTGCCGTGAGCCAGCCAGGTGTGACGAACCCGTTCGCTCGATTGGGGCGCGTCGGCTCCCCAAACGAACACGGCGATCACGAACGCATACAGATTGCTTCGCTCTGCGCTCGTTCTGCGACGGACAACGCCGCACCGAATCGCTCCCGGCCCGCGCGCCGTGCTCGCGGGCACGCGGATGTGCCGATATGCGCGTGACCGAACTCCAGTCGGTGAACATTCGGAGCGCGCGTTCTGGCGCGTAGATCAGCCCTTGTTGTCAGTTGCGATCACCCGGTCGAGTTCGGCGCGTGAGAGGCTGACGGCCTCAGCGAACTCAAGCGCGGCACCCTGGGCGCAGAGCGTGGTGAGCTCTGCTTCCCCGAGCGCGGCTGTGAGCGCCGACCTGACGCGTTCGGCGGCCGATTTCGAGTACGGGTTGTCGACGTGGCGTGCGTGCTGCTGGACGTATCCGAAGAGCAGCGCGGAGGGTTCGTCGCGTCCCGTGGTCAGCAGCGCCTGGAGGTGCACGTCGAGCAGAACGACGGCGTTACGACGGTCGTCGTTGTTCACCGATGTATCGATTGCGTCGCGGAACTGGCGT
Source organism: uncultured Actinomycetes bacterium (assembly GCA_963725775.1). Taxonomy (GTDB): domain Bacteria; phylum Actinomycetota; class Acidimicrobiia; order IMCC26256; family DASPTH01; genus DASUAS01. The sequence continues at coordinate 758,267 of CAVRZT010000001.1, read as the reverse complement.
GCCCAGACGGGATCGGACGCGTCCGCACCGATCCGCGCAATGCGACCTAGTGCCATGCCGACGAAGAAGTCGTTTCCGACCTGCTTCCCGAGCTCGACGCTCTCGAGCAGCAATTGTCGCGCCCGCTGCTGGTCACGCACCATCAACGCTCCGCCCAACGCGAACCGCGCCATGCTCGCCAAGGAGGTGTTTCCTATGGCGTTCGCGAGTTCCATCGCCTGTTCGGCGTAGGGCAGGGCTTCGTCGGGTTCGTTGTTCGCGAAGTACCAGCTCGCGACCATGCCGCTCGCCATGGCCCGCAGGAAGGGATCGGCGAGCGTCGACGTGACGCTCAGAAACTCGACGAGGTCTTCGGATGGAGGCCCGATGGTTCCCCTTGGGACGCGGATGAGCATGAGCGTGACCCACGGATCGACTACCAACTTCGACGTGCCGTCACGGATGAGCCTGATGGCGTCAAGCGCGTCGTGCTCCGCGTCGTCGAGTTCTCCGAGGTGTAGGTGATCGACCGCACGCATCGTGAGCGCCATCGCCGCGTGGGGATGATCCAGCGCACCTGAGGTCGAGAGCGCCAGGGTCGCGAGCGGGCACAACCGGTATCCCTCGGATCCGTTGCGAGAGGCTCATGGCGCTGAGCTCGCCCAGTTGGCGTAGGGCGAGGTCGGCATCGTCGACCTCGGCCGCCCACGTGATGCCAGCGCGGAGATTGTCGAGTTCGCGACGGAGGCGAGTGACCCATCGCAGCTCGTCGCGGCCGCGTACACCGATCGACACGTCTGCCGTGAAGTCGGCGCACCACTCGGCATGGCGTCGTCGGACAGCATCGGTGATGCCTGCGTCGTCGAGCCGCTCGAGCGCGTACTGCCGGATCGTCTCGAGGAGGCGGTACCGCGTCTCGTCACCGGCGCGCTCGGCGACAACGAGCGACTTGTCAACCAATTGCGCGACACCATCGAAGACGTCGACGCGATCGATGCCATCGCCAGCCACGACGGCTTCGGCGGCGTCGAGGGTGAAGCCGCCCGCGAACACGCCGAGGTGGTCGAGGACACCCCGCTCCAGCGGTCTCAGAAGGTCGTACGACCAGTCGACCGCCTGTCGCAGCGTCTGATGGCGCTCGACCGCGGTGCGGCTCCCGCCCGTGAGCAGGCGAAACCGCTCGTCGAGCCGCGCCGCAATCTCAGCCGGCGTCATCATCCGCGTCCGGGCAGCCGCCAGCTCGAGCGCCAGCGGGATCCCGTCGAGCCGTGCGCAGATCTGCGCCACCGCAGGGTCGTAACCAACGTCGAGCTCGAATCTTCCACCGGCCTCCCGCGCGCGGTCCACGAACAGCTGGACCGACGCGACAGGAAGATCGAGCGACGGCACCGTCATCTGCCGCTCCCCGCGCAGCCCAAGCCCTTCGCGGCTGGTCGCGAGCACTCGCACGGCCGGACACGCACGAACAATCGCATCAACAATCCGAGCCGCCGCCGTGATCACATGCTCACAGTTATCGAACACCACGAGACGGTCCTGGTCGCGGAGCGCATCGACCACGCTCTCCGCCATCGTCCGACCCTGGCGCGGCTGAATCGCGAGCGCAGCCGCGATCACGCCCGGAAGTCCCTCCGGATCGGTCAACGGCCCGAGCTCAACGAGCCAGGCGCCATCGCGGAACCGTTCCAGGAGCTCCGCCGCGACCTGCACTGCGAGACGGGTCTTACCCACACCACCGACACCCGTGAGTGTGACGACGCGCGCCTGCTCGAGCGCCTCGATGACGTCGGCCATGTCGTCGTCACGCCCGACGAACGAGGTCGTCTGGAGCGGGAGGTTCGTCGGGAACGTCTCGATGGATCGAAGCGGGGGAAAGTCGCGCGGGAGCGCCGGCATGCACGACCTGGAAGATCCGTTCCGGTTGGCCGAGGTCGCGTGAGCCGGTGCTCACCCAGATCCACGACGTCGACCGACCGTCGGCAGCACGGGAGCCCGCCGTCACCCCGACACCACCACCTGGTCGCCGTGCGCGACCGCATCAACCGCGCCGCTCGGTTGACCGTCACTGCCGTAATAGTCGCCGTCGCGGTAGCTCCGCCGCACACTGTGTACCCCATCCGCACCCGGAGCGGTCCCGTCTCTGCGCACGACTCGGCCGCGAGTCCGAGCTGCGACGGTGATCGCTGCGCCGAACGCATCGTGCGCCGTCGCGAACACCGCGTGCGATCCCGTCACCCGTCGTCTTGACGACCTGCCCCCGTTGGTCGGCGATCGCGTCCCGCAGGATCTCGTCGTGCCGCGCCAACGCTGCCGCATCGCGTCGGGATGGTCCTGCCACAGGCGCGTCGAACCCTCGATGTCGGTGAACAAGAAGGTGACCGTCCCCGACGGCAACTCGCTCCACACCGACCCCCTTCACCGATCGCACCCGCCGGCAAGTAAACCAGGCAAACCGGACGGCCGTCACCTGACCGGCGAGGTCCGCACAGAACGACACCGTCGCCGGGCTGTCGAGACCGCACCGATCCGGCGATATGCGCTCGGCGGCGCTGGGGCTCAAGCGTCGGTTACGGGCGCTCTCTTCGCTTAGCCCACATCTCGATCTCGCCACGCAGCCAGAGGCGGCATCTGCCCTGGCCGAGGTCGACGACTGGTCTCGGCATGTCGAGATATCGCTTCTGATAGGTGCTCACGCTGTTCGGGTGACTCAAACCCAGGAAGTCAGCGATCCAGCGCGCGTCAACGAGATCCTCAGTCCGCACACGAGGAGACACGCTGCGAGTCTAAGAGCGTTGACTCCGACTCGCGTGATCTGCTAGTCTAAAACCCTCAACAAGAGGAAAGTGGCCCCGGCGGTGCGGAAACACCCCGGGGCCTGGCCGGAACCTGGCTAGAGGTGCCGACATGGGCGAGGATACGCACCCGCGCGCGCTCGACGCGTTGCATCACGAGTTGGCTGAGGTCGCAGAGCGACTCGCGACCGATCCGGGTCTCTCTCCTGAGAGCCAGCCTCGAGTGCTGGGACTTGTGGATCGCTTCGGGCTCTTCCTCGGTCGCGCGTTCGGTGTGACGTCACTTGTTGACGTGATGCCCGAGCAGGTTGAGGCCTTCGTCCGCTCCGGGACCGACAAGGGCGAGCTTCCGAGTGTGGCGACGATGCGGCTTCGCCGTTCGACGCTTGCGGCTGCTGTTTCGCACGGCTCGAGACCTCGGCCTCGTCGAGGGTGATCCGACGATCGATGTGGTGTTGCCGTCGCGGACGAACGAGGCGGCTCGGCCGTTGACGGATCTGGAGGTGCAGCGGTGCCGGCGCGTGGCGCTCGAGGACCTGACGAGCACGCGGTTGACGGTGCCGTGGGCGTTGGGGGAAGCAACGGCGCGCACCGCGGAGATCCCACGTCTGCGGGTCGGCGACCTCGATCTGAGCGGCGGTCGGGTCTGGATTCACGGTTCGAGCAACACCGAGCCGCGATGGGGATCGCCTCACGACGTGGGGTGTCGGCGCAACTCGAGCGTCACCTTCGCGAGCACCCGCCGGCCAGCGACGGACGCGTCGTTGACGCTACCGAGGTTCGGACAACCCGGAGAGTCGCCGCGCGCATTCGTCACAGGCGATCCGCGAGACCCTGCGACGTGCCGGACTCACCGCTGATCCGTACGTTCGGCCGGCGTCGCTGGCCGCGTGGGCAGGCCGCCAGGTGCTGTGCGCGACCGGTCGGATCGACGTCGCGGCGCGGGCGTTGGGGATGCGCAGCCTCGACGGCGCTGCGCGCCTGATCGGCTGGGACTGGACCCGACGGCGAGCGGCCACGCGGATGGGTAGACGGTCTCCGGTCGGGGTTCCGAAGCTCGAGCGGGTCGAGGCGATCGTCAAGAACCCGGCGATCTACGAGCTCGCGGAGCTGATCCCCACGGCGGATGACCGCTGCGTGGGGGCCGTCGCCGCGCAGTACCCCGAGTACATGTGGCTGATCTACGAAGCGCTGATCAGCGTCTACGGCAGCGCCCGCCAGGTCGAAGCCGAACTCTCCCACCCGACCGTCTGGGACATCCTCCGCGACCCAGTCCGCGAACGGTTCCCGCAGAGACCTGTCCCGCTGGCTGCCCGCCGCACCGATGCGTCGCCACCACTATCTCTACGCCCGCAACCGCTACCTCACCGACCCCGACGTCCTCGCCGCACTCAACGCACTGCACCGCGAGACTCGCCGCAGGCCAGGCCCGCGAGCTCGGACTCCTCGACCCGGACGGTCCCGGGTCGTGGACGCACCCTGATCTGTCGCGGATGCTCCACGCCGACGGCAAGGTCATCACTCCCCTGTTCCGGGCTCGGCCCGGCGACACCCGCATCGACACGACACACCGGCGAGATCCGGCCCGTGCGCGCCGAACCCGACGGCGGACTCCACGTCGAAGGCGACGGCGAAACCGCGTGGGGCGTCAAGTTCGTGCTCGTCGCCGCGCGCACCGCCGACGTCCACGGCCGCATCATCCTCGACGTCGAATGGGTCCCCAAAGCCGGCGGCGAAGCCCGCACCGCGATGGGCTGCTTCACCCGCCTCGCACCCCACATCGACGGCGCGCAAGGCGTCATCTACGACACCGCACTCCGCGGCGTCCACCACCAGACGCTGCTGCGCGATCTCGGGCTGCTCCCCATCAACCGCGTCACCGCCGCGAAAGCCAACCCCAAGAACCCCCGCCGCGCGGAACGGCGCGTCGAGAAGAGCGCCTACATCGAAGACAAGACCATCACCGTCGATGGCCGCGACCACACGCTCGCGCTCTACGCACGCGGTGGTGCCGTCGGCATCGGTGAACTCACCGAAACCGGCGACCTCACCTTCACCGAACTCCCCCGCGTCCGCACCCACCGCAACCGCGACAAGAACGGCAAGTACCGCTGGTACAACGACTACCGTCTTGCCCGACCGCTACGAGAACCAGCGCATCACCGTCCGACTCCACGGCAACCCGGACGACGCGCGCCCGCAAGTTCAACCGCACCGAGAACGTCCGGCCCATCCCACCGTCCGATCCCGACTTCGCCCGGCTCTATCCCGCGGCGCAACGACGCCGAATCGATCAACCGCAACCTCGAAGACACCCTCTGGATCGGCCGCGCCCACAGCATCGGCCACGCCCGCCAACTCCTCAACCTCCTCGGCTACGCGCTCATGGTCAACGGCCTCGCACTCCACCGTCACCAGCGACGCCGCACCCAGCTCGCCGCGTGAGCACGGCTCGAGCGCCACCACCGAACTCGCCAGGCGCCGACTTCGGCGCGCCCGGATCAGCGCCTCGAAGCGCTCGTCCAAGCGCCGACGCGCAGCCCGAGAACGGCCGCAAGGCACCGGCTCGACGTCCCGCCATCGGCCCGGGTCGCCGGTTTTCTACCAAGTATTCTGCAACCCCCGCCCTCGTAGCTCAGGGGATAGAGCATCGGCCTCCGGAGCCGTGTGCGCAGGTTCGAATCCTGCCGAGGGCGCCGCGTCGAAACGGCATCAAAGTGGCGCGATTATTCGCCTACTTTGACGCCGGTTCGGGAAGGTGGTGATCCCCCCGGTCAGACGGAGGCGTCGACCGGGTCGGACACCGGATGGCGGGTGTCGATCTGGTCGGGCGAGAACGCGATCACCGGCTCGCTGGTTCCGAACACCTCGAGCGTGTGGATGAAGCGGTGCAGCCCCATCGACTCCGCGCACGAGAAACCGAGCTCGATGATCTGCGCGGCGGTGAAGACCTCGGAGAGCTGACGGTAGAAGTCGGCGTCGATCGCGTGGTGATCGGCCGACAGCAGGTCCATGAACGTGACCGCGAGACGTTCCTGGTCGGTGAGGTCGCCCCCGTTGACGTCGAGCAGGCACGCGACGTCCTCGTCGGTGATCGAGTCGTGCTTGCGCGACTGCATGCACGGCTGGCACTCGCCGAGTTGCGCGCTGCGGATGCGGAGCAGCTCGAGGATGCGCCCACCGAGCAGTGAGCCGTTGCCGCGTCCGATGCGCTTCTGGTGCATGGTCAGCAACGTCTGCGTGTTGTACGCAAAGATCTGCAACGGTACTGGTGTCGCGTAGAGACCGTCGGCGCAACCGTCTTGGATGACGGCACGAGGTTCGGGGGCCAACTGATCGGTCGGGATCGGTTCGATGATCGGCATGGTGACGGCCACTCCCTCCACGCGCGCCTAGTGCGCACTTCGCTCTGCACCCTAACCGTGTTGCTGCTGATGGGCACGACGATCACGACGACCACGCCGGCGGGCGCCGCGACCCCCACGGTCTGCCGGCGGTTCTCGCCCGCAGCCGACCAGACCGCGACGCTCACCGACGGCGCCCGGAACGAGGTGTCGGGCGTCACCGCCAGCCGTCTGCACCCGCCGTTGCTGTGGGTGCACAACGACTCCGGTGGCGAACCCGCGGCGTACCTCGTCCGGCAGAATGGCACGCTCGTCGGCACCTACACCATCGAAGGTGCCACGAACACCGACTGGGAGGACATCGCGGTGGGTCCCGGGCCTGGACGCGGCATCAGCTACCTCTACCTCGGCGACATCGGCGACAACGTCTCGGGACGCGATCACCTCACCGTGTACCGGGTCCCCGAACCGAGGAGCACGATCCCGGCGATGACGGTCATCGGTGCCGAGACCTTCTCGTTGCGCTACCCCGACCACCCGGTCGACGCCGAGTCGATGTTCGTCGACCCCCGCAGCGGCGACCTCTTCGTCATCGACAAGGAGTACACCAGTGCCGTCGGCCGCGTGTTCCGGGCGCCGAAGCGCTCCCTCGTCGACGGTGCCGACGTGACCATGGAGGAGGTCGCGACCTTCTCCCTCGAGCCCGACGAGTCCCTCGTCACGACGGCCGTCGCCAAGTTCCCCGGCACGATCATCACCGGCGCCGACGTCTCGCCCGACGGCAGCACCGTGCTGGTGCGCACGTACCGTCGCGTCCTGGCCTTCACGCGCCGGCGGGGCAAACCGCTCGACAGCGCGTTCGGCCGGCCCCCGTGCGACGCGCCGCAGATCGACGAACGCCAGGGTGAAGCGGTCGGCTTCGCCGCGGACGGCGCGAGTTACTTCACCATCAGCGAGGGTTCGGGAGCTTCGGTACACCGGTTCGCAATCCACCCTCCGCTCGCACGGTTGAACCCGGTCACAGGGGGTGCGCCCGCCCGGCGACCTCGCTAGAGTCCGACCGAGCACAACAACACCCGTGACCGACGCAGCAACGCCGCCGCTGCCCACCGTGAACGGTCGCACGGACAGAGCGAGAGCCAGGGGGGTTCACCGGTGGAGCAATTCGTCGTTGCCGGACTCGTGCTGGGGAGCATCTACGCTCTCGCCGCGTCCGGCCTGGTCATCACCTACGTGTCGACCGGTGTCCTGAACTTCGCCTTCGGTGCGCTGGCCTTCTTCATCGCCCGCACCTACTACTACCTGCACATCGAGCACGAGTGGGGCATCCTCGCGTCGGCGGCGCTGTGCCTGCTCGTCCTGGCCCCCGTCATGGGCCTCTTCCTCTACATGGCGATCTTCCGATACCTGCGGCTCTCGTCGCAGCTCATCAAGGTCGTCGTCACCATCGGCGTCTCGGTGGCGATCCCCATCCTCGCCACCATGCTCTACGGCACCGACGAGATCTTCCAGGCCCCGGGCCTGGCGCCCCAGCCGGTCGACGTATACCAGGTGCTCGGCGTCGCGGTCACCCTCGACCAGGTGATCGCCTACGCGTGCGTCCTCGCCATCGTCGTCATCGGCGCGCTGATCCTGCGCTTCACCGAAGCCGGGTTGAGCGTGCGCGCGATGGTCGACTCCGAGGCCATGACGTCGCTCTCGGGGAGCAACCCGTCGCGCATCGCCGCCGGCGTCTGGATGGTGGCGACGTTCCTGGCCGGCCTCGCCGGCATCCTCGCCGCCCCGGTCATCGGCCTCGATTCCGGGAAGTTCACGCTGCTCATCGCGGCCGCGTTCGCCGCCGTGATCGCGGCACGGCTCCGCAGCCTTCCCATCGCGGTGATCGTGGCGCTGCTGATGGGCATCGCCGGGAGCCTGGTGCAGTACTACCTCCCCCCCGACAGCGAAGTCACCTCCAACATCGTCCCGAGCATCCCGTTCGCGTTCGTGGTGATCTCGCTCATCGTCAACATCATCCGCAGTGGTCGGGTGAACGAGGAGGAGGGCGTCGGCGGCGCGCTCGACCGGGCCATCACGCCCAACGGCGGGAGCCGCCTCGCGGCGTCGGCCGACACCAACGACTACTACCCGAAGACGAACTTCTACTTCCCGGTCGTGCTCTTCGGCGTCGCCTGCCTGATGCCGCTCATCCTCGAGCCGTACTGGCTGGGCCTCTTCCTGACCAGCGTCTGCGTCTCGGTGGCGTTCCTTGCCATGACGCTGGTCACCGGCGAGGGCGGCATGCTCTGGCTCTGCCAGATCACGTTCGCCGGCGTCGGTGCCCTCGCCACCGGTCAGTTGGCGACCGAGCACGGGTGGCCCGTGCTCCTGGCCGTGATCGGCGGCGGCGCGATCGCCGCGCTGCTCGGCCTGCTCATCGGCTTCTTCACCATCCGCCTCGGCAACCTCTACGTCGCGCTCGTCACCCTGACCTTCGGGTTGCTGATGGAGCGCCTCGTGTTCAACCTGAAGGACTTCTCACAGTTCGGCGCCGGTGTGGCGGTCGCCCGTCCCGACTTCGCTTCCTCCGACAAGGCGTTCACCTATCTCGCCCTGGTGGTCTTCGCGGTGATCGCCATCTTCATCGTCAACCTGCGCCGCTCGACCACCGGCCTCGCGCTGAACGCGGTCCGATGGAGCGAGAACGCGTCGCGCACCATGGGCCTCAGCGTGATCCAGATGAAGATGCTCGTGGCGGGTCTCGCCGCGTTCGTCGCCGGCGTCGGCGGCGGCCTGTATGCGGTGGCGCACAAGCAGGCCATCCCCCTCGACTACGTCACCCTGTTCGGTCTGGTCTGGCTGGCGGTGCTCGTCACCTTCGGGATTCGGTCCAACATCGCCGCACTCCTGGCGGGTGTGGCCTTCGTGATGTCAGCGGCGTTCTTCACCAGCGTGCTCCACCTCAGTGGGACGTGGGCGCTCGTGCCGGGCCTGCTCTTCGGCCTCGGTGCGATCGGGCTGGCGAAGAATCCCGAGGGCACGGTGTACACGTTCACCCGGTGGATCCAGGGACACATCCACGGAGCCAACGGCGTCCACGCGGTTCCCGCGGCGACCGGCTTCTCCGGCCGCAACGATCCACGGCTGCAGCCGCCACCGCCACCGCCCGGTGAGCCCGAGGAGCAGACCGCGGAGGTCACGCCGTCGTGAGCACCGTCGACGCCACCACATCCGCGGAGCCGGACCGCACCGATACCCCGGCGCTCGAGGCCCGCAACGTGACCGTGCGCTTCGGTGGCCTCGTCGCCGTGAGCGACGTGAGCCTCGAGGTTCCTCCCGCCAGCATCGTGGGCCTCGTCGGTCCCAACGGCGCCGGGAAGACCACCCTGTTCAACGTGTTCTCGGGGCTGCTCCGACCGCAGGAAGGCGACGTGTACCTCGGTGGCCGCAAGGTCACCGGCGCCGCGCCGTCGAAGCGTTCGCGCCTCGGTCTGGCTCGGACGTTCCAGCAGCTCGAGCTGTTCATGGGCCTCACCGTCCGCGAGCACGTGATCCTCGGCTACCGCGTCCGCAACCAGCGCCGACGGCTGTGGAGTGACCTCCTCACCGCGGGATCGCTCCACCGGACCTCCGACACCGAGCGCGCGCGGGTGGAGCACCTGATCGACCTCCTCGACCTGCGCTCGGTTGCCGACACCGCCGCGGCGGTCCTCCCATTGGGAACGGCCCGGCGCGTCGAGGTGGCACGCGCCCTCGCCACCGGTCCGTCGATCGTGCTGCTCGACGAACCGTCGTCCGGCCTCGACGGCCACGAGACGGCACACCTCGGCGCCGCGCTGCGCACCGTCGCCGACGAAGAGAAGATCTCGCTGCTGCTCGTCGAGCACGACGTCGCCATGGTGCTCGGGCTCTCGAGCTCGGTCGCGGTGCTCGACTTCGGTGTCCGCATCGCGTACGGCAGCCCCGACGAGATCCGCAACGACCCCGCCGTGCGCGCCGCGTACCTGGGCGACGACGAAGCGGTCGAGGGCACCGCGGTCGAGGATGCTACGGCCGACGACACCACCGAGGTCACCGAGGCATGAGCGACACCCTTCTCTCCGTCCAGGATCTCGACGTCCGCTACGGGTCGGTCCAGGCGCTGTTCAACGTGAGCATCGACGTACCGGCGGGTTCGGTCGTCGCCGTGCTCGGTGCCAACGGCGCGGGCAAGAGCACGCTCGCCCGCGCGGTGTCCGGGCTGGTGCCGTCGTTCGGCGGGCGCGTCACGTTCGACGGGCGCGACATCACCAAGGCCCAACCGCACGACATCCGCCGCGCCGGGCTCGTGCACATCCCCGAGGGTCGCGGGATCTTCCCGGGCCTCTCGGTGCAGGAGAACCTCCGCATGGCGGTGCGGCGCGTCGGCACCCCCGACCAACGCCGCTCGGCCGTCGACCACGCCTACGACCTCTTCCCCCGCCTGGCCGAACGACGCACGCAGCGCGCCGGCACGCTCTCCGGTGGCGAACAGCAGATGCTCGCGCTGGCGAGGGCGCTCGCCGTCCCGCCGAAGGTGATCATCGCCGACGAGATGTCGCTCGGGCTCGCACCGCTCGTGGTCGACTTCGTGTTCGAGAACATCGAGCGGGCCAGCCAGAGCGGTGTGACCATCGTGCTCATCGAGCAGTTCATCCACCGTGCCCTCGGGCTCGCGAGCCAGTGCGTGATCCTCAAGCAGGGGTCGGTGGCGTGGACCGGCCCCGCCGACAACGCCCGCCAGGAGGTCCTCGACCGCTACCTCGGGGAATCCGCCGACGCCATGAGTTGACGGCACCGTCAGAAAATTGGGCGCCGCGCGACATTGACGCCGCCATCGCGGTACCGTTCCCCGGGGCGATTGCCCCGACAGCCCACTTTGGGCCCGAATCTGGGGGGAATCGGAACATGAGGCACGGACGAAAGCTCCGCGTTCGCGCGGTCGCCGGCACGGTGGTCGCAGGCCTGGCACTCGCCGGCATCGCCGCCACCGGCGCCGGTGCACAGACCGGCGACTCGACCGGCGTCACCGCCAAGGCGATCAAACTCGGCTACATCTCGTCGCAGACGGGTGTGGCCGCGTCGACGCACAAGAACGCCCACAAGTCCTGCCAGGCGAGGATCGACGCCCAGAACGCCAAGGGCGGCGTCAACGGCCGCAAGATCAACCTGGAGATCATCGACGACGCGTCGTCGGGCGCGAACCTCACCGGGGCACAGGACCTGGTGCAGAACCGAGACGTGTTCGCGGTGATCGACAACTCCGCGTTCGCGTTCCTCGCCCAGCGCTACCTCAAGGAACAGAAGGTTCCGATGATCGGCGGCGGGTTCGACGGTTCGTACTACTACGACGACGGCAACGAAGCCATCATCTCAGGGCTCGGCAACGGCACTCCCGTCCCGGGCCTCACCTATGACACCACCACCCGGGTGATGAAGCAGATGGGGGCCACGAAGGTCGCCGCGGTCGGCTACGGCGTGTCGCCGTCGTCGAGTGAATCGGCCAAGGCCACCGAGACCTTCGGCGCCGAAGCTCAGGGGCTCAAGGGCGTGTACCTGAACACCGCGCTCGAGTTCGGCGGCACCGACGTCGGACCGGTCCTGCTCGGCATCAAGAACTCGGGCGCCGACGGGCTCTACATGCCGCTCGACGCCGACACGAACTTCGCGATCGTGCAGGGTTTGCAGCAGAACGGCGTGAAGATGAAGTCCAACGTCCTCGCCACCGGCTACAGCCAGGACCTCCTCGACCAGCCGATCGCCAAGACCATCACGCCCAACGACGTGATGTTCACCGCGTACCGCCCGGTGGAGCTGGGGGGCAAGGCGATCAAGGAGTTCCAGGGCAACCTCAAGAAGTACGCCGGGCTCACCGGGGTCCCCGACTACGGCACCTACACCGGCTACATCGTGTGTGACATGGCCATCAAGGGGCTCCTCGCGGCGGGCAAGAACCCGACGCGGCAGAGCTTCGTCGACGGCGTCCGCGGCCTCGGCAAGTACGACGGTGCCGGCCTCACCTGCGCACCCATCGACGTGAGCGTGGAGAACTACCAGAAGGTCACCCCGACGAGCTGCACCTGGTTCGTCACCGTGAAGGACGGCAAGTTCAAGGTGCTGAACGGGGGGAAGCCGGAAACCGGCAAGCTCGTGGGTGATCCCGCCCTCATCGCCAAGTACTCGGGTGCCAGCACCTCGAGTGCGACGACCACCACCGCAGCACCCTGACCTGAGCTCAGAAGGGAACCGCGAACGAGGGGGGAGCCGGTCCGCCGGCTTCCCCCTCGTCGCGTCGGCAGGCCGCGCCGTGTTCCCCAGTGGGACGCGATACCTTCATACGATTCAAGCACCGAACACACGCTCGGACGCGGTCCGGGCCTGACTGGGGGGACAGAGTTGAAGCATCGGAACACGCGCGTCACACGCGCGGTGGCGGGCACCGTGGTCGCAGGCCTGGCGTTTGCCGGCATCGCCGCGACGGGAGCCGGAGCGCAGACCGGCGACTCGACCGGCGTCACCGACAAGGCCGTGAAGCTCGGCTACATCTCGTCGCAGACGGGTGTGGCCGCGTCGACGCACAAGAACGCCCACAAGTCCTGCCAGGCGAGGATCGACGCCCAGAACGCCAAGGGCGGCGTCAACGGCCGCAAGATCGAGCTCGAGGTCATCGACGACCAGTCGTCGGGCGCCAACCTCACCGCGGCGCAGGACCTGGTGCAGAACCGCGACGTGTTCGCGGTGATCGACAACTCGGCGTTCGCGTTCCTCGCCCAGCGCTACCTCAAGGAACAGAACGTGCCGATGATCGGCGGCGGGTTCGACGGCTCCTACTACTACAACAAGGGCAACGAGAACATCATCTCCGGCCTCGGCGACGGTACCCCCGTCCCGGGTCTCACCTACGACACGGTGACGCAGGTGATGAAGAAGCTCGGCGCCAAGAAGGTCGCTGCGGTCGGCTACGGCGTGTCGCCGTCGTCGAGTGAATCGGCCAAGGCCGTCGAGACCTACGCCGCCGAAGCCCAGGGGCTCAAGGGCGTGTACCTGAACACCGCGCTCGAGTTCGGCGGCACCGACGTCGGGCCGGTCCTGCTCGGGATCAAGAACTCCGGCGCCGACGGGCTCTACATGCCGCTCGACGCCGACACGAACTTCGCGATCGTGCAGGGCCTGCAGCAGAACGGCGTGAAGATGAAGGCCAACGTCCTCGCCACCGGATACAGCCAGGACCTGCTCGACCAGCCCATCGCCAAGACCATCACACCCAACGACGTGATGCAGACCAGCTACCGGCCGGTCGAACTGGGCGGCAAGGCGATCAAGCAGTTCCAGGCCAACCTCAAGAAGTACGCCGGGCTCACCGGGGTGCCCGACTACGGCACCTACACCGGCTACATCGTGTGCGATATGGCGATCCTCGGGCTGAAGAACGCCGGGAAGACCCCGACTCGTCAGAGCTTCGTCGACGGCATCCGCAAGACCAACGGCGGCATCTACGACTCTGCCGGTCTCACATGCAAGCCGATGAATCTCAGCTACGAGAACTTCGGCAAGGTCGTGAACGAGAGCTGCTTGTGGTACGTCACCGTGAAGGACGGCAAGTTCGTCGTCGCGAACGGCGGCAAGACGGTCACCGGCAAGCTCGTGGGTGACCCAGCACTGATTCAGCAGTACGAGAGCAACAGCGGCGGCGTCACGACCACCGCGGCGCCCGCACCGGCGTCCTGAACCAATCACGAAAGACTGCGAGGGGAGCCGGTACGCCGGCTCCCCTCGTCGCGTCAGCCGCGCCACGCCCCGGCACGCGACGCGATACGTTCCCACCCCTGAAGCACTGAAAGAGCGCCCGGACACGATCCGGGCCTGAGTGGGGGGTCGGAGTTGAAGCATCGGAGCACGCGCGTCACGCGCGCAGTGGCCGGCACGGTGGTGGCAGGCCTGGCGTTCGCCGGAGTCGCGGCGACCGGCGCCGGAGCACAGACCAAGACCGACCCGGGGGTGAGCGCCAAAGCGGTCAAGCTCGGGTACATCTTCTCCGAGTCCGGGGTCGCCGGCTCCACGTTCAAGAACGCGGGCAAGGCGTGCCAGGCGCGCATCGACCGTGAGAACGCGAACGGTGGCGTCAACGGCCGCAAGATCGAGATGGAGATCGTCGACGACGCGTCGTCGGGCGCCAACCTCACCTCCTCGCAGGATCTCGTGCAGAACCGCGACGTGTTCGCGATCGTGAACAACTCGTCGTTCGCGTTCCTGGCGTACCGCTACATGCTCGACCAGGGTGTCCCCATGATCGGTGGCGGGTTCGACGGCACCTACTACACCCAGAAGGGCAACGAGGACATCATCTCCGCGCTCGGGAGCGGCACGCCCTTCCCCGGCCTCTCGTACACCACCACACCCAAGGTGATGAAGCAGCTCGGCGCCAAGAAGGTCGCGGCGTTGGCGTACGGGGCGTCGGCCTCGTCGACGGCATCGGCCAAGACCCTGATGGACTACGCAGTCCCCAAGGTGGGTCTCGACCCCGTGTACACCAACACGTCGGTCGAGTTCGGCTCGACCGACGCCGGACCGCTGGCGCTCGGCATCAAGAACTCCGGGGCCGACGCGGTGTACCTGCCGATGGTCGCGGCGAGCAACATCGCGGTCATCCAGAGCCTGCAGCAGAACGGCGTCGAGATGAAGGCCAACGTCCTCGCCACGGGCTACGGCCAGGAGTTCCTCGACTCTCCCGTGGCCAAGACCCTCAAGCCCAACACGGTGTTGTTCCAGACGTACAAGCCGGTCGAGCTGAAGGACAAGTCGACCAAGCAGTTCCAGGCCGACCTCAAGAAGTACGCCGGCCTCACCGGCGTGCCCGACTACGGCCAGTACACCGGCTACATCACGTGTGAGCTGGCGATCCTCGGCTTGCAGAACGCCGGGAAGACCCCGACCCGTCGGGGCTTCATCGACGGTCTCCGCAAGCTCGGCACCTACGACGAAGCCGGCCTCGCGTGCACCCCCGTCGACATCAGCCTCGAGGGCATCTCGAAGGCGCCGACGACGGGCTGCTCCTACTTCATGTACGTCAAGGACGGGAAGTTCGTGGTGATGAACAAGGGCAAGCCCTTCACCGGCGACCTCGTCGGCTCGAAGGAGGCGCTCGCGGCCAACGCGGCCGGCGACCTCTCCTCGGTCACCACGACCGCCGCACCGGCGTCCTGAACCACAACGGCTGAAACAACCGGAGGGGCCGTTCCCGAGCTCAGCTCGAGGACGGCCCCTTCGGCACGTCACGGAACGGGATGTTCTTGTCAGCGGTCTGCTCGCGGGGCATACCGAGAACCCGCTCGCTGATGTTGTTGCGCGCCATCTCGGTGGTGCCGCCGCCGATGCCCGACGTCTGACGCTCGAGGAAGTTGAATCCCTGCTCCGCCCAGGGCTCGTCGGGCAGGGTGGCGACCGCATTCGGTCCGGCCAGCTCCAAGGCGATGGTGACGTTGCGCTGTTGCACGACCGCGCTGACCAGACGGGCGATGGCCGCGCTGTTGTCCGGGAACACACCCGCACGCATGCCCGCGGCGATGCGCTCTGAGAGCGCCGACCCTGCGGCTTTGAGCATGTAGGACTCGCCGACCAGATCCCGCACGAGCGGATCATCGAAGCGACCGGTGGCCCGCGCGAGCTCGACCATCGGGTCGGCCAAGTTTTGCTGGCCCCGGTTCCCACCCAGGGCGCCGGTCACGTACGGCGAGCCGCCGCCCATCGCGTTCTTCTCGTGGAACATCCAACGGGTGCCGACGGTCCAGCCCTGGTCGACCTCCCCCACGCGGTCGGAGTCGGGCACGCGCAGGTCGGTGATGAACTCCTGGCAGAACTCGCGGGAGCCATTGATCATCTCGATGCGGTGCAGCTCGATGCCCGGCTGGTGGATTGCGATGATGAAGACGCTGAGGCCACGGTGCTTGGGTACGTCCCAGTTGGTGCGCAACAGGCAGAGGCCGTAGTCGGAGAACCACGCGCCGGTCGTCCAGATCTTGGAACCGTTCACGACCCACTCGTCGCCGTCGCGCACGGCGGTGGTGAGCGCCCCGGCCACGTCCGAGCCGCCGCTGGGCTCGGAGAGGAACTGCATCCAGATCTCCTCACCTTTGAGGATCGCCGGAATGTGTCGCTGCTTCTGCGCCTCGGTGCCGAACTCGAGCAACACCGCTGCGCAGGGCACGAACGTCGGTACCTGCAGGATCCAGGGGATCGCGTAGCCGGCGCACTCCTGGTTGAGTGCGACCTGGTGGTCGGTGGTGAGGCCGAGCCCGCCGTACTCCTTCGGGAAGCACACGCCGGCGAGCCCGCCGTCGAACAGCATGCGCTGGAGCTCGCGGGCGCGGGTGATCTCGGCCAACTCCGCCTCGTCGCTCTCCCCACGCGGAGCAACTGATGGCCCCCCTCGGCCCGCGGGAAGTTCTCCGCCAACCAGCTCCGGGCCCGGAGCCGGAAGTCGTCGACGCTCTCGATCTCGGTCGTGGTTGTCGTGGAAGCGCTCATGTCCAGTGCCTCGTGGTTCGGCGGGTCAGGCGGCGTCCGCGCGGAGCGCGGCGATCCGCTGGCGGTGGTCGGTGGGGGTCCCGTAGGTGAGCCGATCCACGGTGATGCGGCGCAAGAAGAGGTGGATGTCGTGCTCGTAGGTGACGCCGATGCCGCCGTGCATCTGCACGCAGTCCTGTGCGAGCTCGGCCAGGTAGTCGCCGGTGTACGCCTTGGCCGCGCTGGTCGCCAGCGCCGCGGTGTCGTCGCGCTCCTCGTGCCGCGCCGCGGCATCGGCCAGCCCGTGACTCGCCTCGAGCCACATCTTCATGTCGGCGAAGCGGTGCTTGATCTCCTGGTACGACGCCAGCGGACGGCCGAACGAGTAGCGGCTGAACGCCCAGTCGAGCGTGAAGTCGAACACGACCTGGGCCGCGCCGACCATCTCCGCGCTCTGCACCACCCCGGCGATCTGCAGCTGGTTCTCGAGGTCGGCGGCGGCGTTCCCGACCTCTCCGACGACCGCGCCGGCCGGGAGCCGCACGTCGTCGAACTGGATGCGGGCGAAGCGCCGCACGAGGTCGACGCTCCGCAGCGGCGTCACGGTGACACCCGGGGTGTCGGACGCGAGGAGGAACTGGGTCGGTCCGGCGTCGGTGGTCGCGGTGACCAGCAGCTGGTCGGCTACCGCGCCTGCCTCCACCGGTGATTTCACGCCGGTGAGCACGAAGTCGCCGCCGTAGGCCTCGGCCCGCAGGGCGATGTCGCCCAGCCGGTCGTGCGGCGGCGCCTCGGTGGACGCCCACGTGGCGACGACGTCGCCGGCGATGATCGCGGGGAGGATCTCAGACTGGTGTTCGGCCGTGCCCGAGCGGGCGAGGGCGGCGGCCACGACGTTGCACGGCAGCAGGGGCCCCGGCGCGACGTGGGCGCCGAAGGCATCCGCCACGAGCGCGAGGTCGGCCAAGCCGTTCTCGCTGACGCTGCCACCCCCGAACTCCTCGGGCACGAGCAGCGACATCCAGCCCAGCTCGGCCCCCTGGCGCCAGTAGTCGCGCTCGAAACCGGCCGGGTCGGAACGCAGCGCGCGCACCTTCGGAATCGGGCACTCGCTGCCCAGGAACTTCCTCGTCGTGTCGCGGAAGAATTCCTGGTCGTCGCTCAGTGCGAGCTCCATCGCGATCCTCGTTGTCGTCGACGTCGAAACGGCCATCCTGGCCAGAATTTGGGCCTCGCGCAATTTCAGGCGACCCTGTGTCCAGGCTAGGGTCGCCGCCCGTGGGGGCACTGGTTCGAGACCCGGAGACCACCGCGCGGCAGCTCACGCGGTGGCTCACCGACGTGGCCGGCCTCGCGGATGTCGCCGTCGGCGCGATCGAGATCCCGGCCGCCACCGGCTTCTCGAACGAGACCATCCTGTTCGACGCCGAATGGCGCGATGGCGACGCCGAGCCCACCACCCACCGCCTCGTGGTGCGCATCGCGCCGCGGGACTACACCGTCTTCCTCGAAGCCAACTTCGAGGCGCAGTTCCGGGTCATGCAGGCACTGGGTGAGCACTCCGACGTGCCCGTCCCGACGATGCTCTGGTTCGAGGGCGACCCGGCGTGGTTCGACAGCCCGTTCTGGATCATGGCGCACGTCGACGGCGAGGTGCCGTCGGACGCGCCGCCGTACGCGATGGAGGGGTGGCTCCACGACGCGAGCCCCGAGCAGCAGGCGAAGCTGTGGTGGAACGGGATCGAGGCGATGGCCGCGGTGCATCGCGTCGACTGGCGCGCCCTCGGGCTCGACTTCGTCGACGACCCCGACCGGGGCGCCCGTGGCGTCGAGCAACAGCTCCGCTACTACGAGGAGGCGCTCGCCTGGGCCGAGGCCGCCGAGGACGCGAGACCCCACCCGGGTGCGCGCGCCGCGCTCGCGTGGCTCATCGAGCACCAGCCCGATTCGCCGCCCGACGCGGCGACGATCGTGTGGGGCGACACGCGGCTCGGCAACCAGATGTCCCGCGATGGTGAGATCGTCGCCGTCCTCGACTGGGAGATGGTCGCGCTGGGCGACCCGCGCCTCGACCTCGGCTGGTGGATCTTCTGCGACGACGTGCTCTCCACCGGGACGGGCGGATCGCGCCTGCCCGGCTTCCCGAGCGCCGCGGCGACGGTCGAGCGCTGGGAGGAGCTCACCGGACGCGAGGCCGGCGATCTGCAATGGTTCCTGGTGTTCGCCGCGCTGCGCTTCACCGTCGTGATGCTGCGCCTGAGCACGTTGCTGGTCGCGATGGGCTATTCGCCCGAGCCGTTCGGCTACGACAACCCCATCAGCAACGCGCTCGACCGGCTGTTGGAAGCGACGTAGCCGCTACGGCGTGATCGCCACGCGCCGGACCGGCTCGGCCGGTGTCTGGCGCTGGTACAGCGCGCGCTCGAGCGAGTGCAGCAGCACGTTGCGGATCTCCCGCGGGTCGATGAGCTCGTCGAAGCCGAAGCCCTGCGCCGAGCGGTACGACGCCTCGAGCTCCATCTTCTTGAGCAACTCGGCCTCGTCGACGTCGGAGCCGCGCGACCGGCTCATCGCCGCCGCGCCCATCGCGCCCATCGTGGCGCCGGGCAGTGCGAACACGGCCGACTGGTTGTCGAAGCCGATCATGCCCATCACCATGGAGCCGAAGCCGTAGGCCTTACGCAGGGTCACCTCGAACTTCGGTGCCGTCGCCATCGTCTGCGCCGCGAACATCCGCGCACCGGCGCGCAGGATGCCGCGGCGCTCCGACGCGGTGCCGGGCAGCACGCCGGGGTTGTCGGCGAGGAACACCAGAGGCAGGTGGAAGGAGTCGGCGACGGTGATGAAGTGCGATGCCTTGTCGGCGCCGTCGACGTCGATGGAGCCCGCGAACACCTGGGGCTGGTTGGCGATGACCGCGACCGGGTGGCCCCCGAGGTGCGCGAGCGCGGTGACGACCGACTTGCCGAAGTCGGGCTGCACCTCGAACCACGACGACTGGTCGACGACCACGTCGATGACGTCACGCACGTCGTACACGCGCTTGCCGTCGCGAGGCACGATGTCGAGGATCTCCTCGACGAGGCGCGGCGCGGTGTCGTCGTGGGTGTAGTCGGGCGGGTACGACCACGCCGACGACGGGAAGTAGCTGAGGTAGAGCCGCACGAGCTCGAGCGCGGCCTCGTCGTCGGGCGCCACGTTGTGGATGAGGCCACTCGGAATCGCGACCGACGGTCCGCCGAGGTCCTCCTTGGTGACCGTCTCGCCCAGCGACTCGAGCACCACCGGCGGGCCGGCGGTGAAGATGGCCGCGTCCGCGCTCATCACCGAGAAGTCGGACATGGGTGCGACCAACGCGCCGTGACCGGCCGACGAGCCGAGCACCGCGGTGATGAGCGGCACTTGGCCCGAGCAGCGCGACTGCGACAGCAGGTCGGTCGGTGCCCGGCCGTACACCTTGCCGTCGGCCCGGAAGCCGGCGCCGTCGAGCATCATCACCAACGGCACCCGGTCGCGCACCGCGAGCTCCGCGGCGCGGTAGCGCTTCGAGTTCGCGGTGTGGCTGATCGTGCCCGCGAGCACGGTGAAGTCCTCGGCGGCGACGATCACGGGACGACCGCTCACGCGACCCGAGCCGAGCACGATGGCTTCGGACGGTGCCTCGTCGCCTCCCGTCAACGTGCCCAGCTCCATGAAGGAACCGGGGTCGACGAGCGCGTCGATGCGGGCGCGGGCGTCGAGCTTCCCTTGACCGTGGTGCTTGGCCAGCCGCTCGGGCCCGCCCATGGCGCGACCGGCGGCCCGGCGCTGCTCGAGGTCGGCGAGGGTGGAGTCCCAGTCGTCGCGCAGCTCAGCCATTTCGATCGGTCGATTCCGTTCCGGCGTCCCGGCCATCCGGCCACGCCTCCACTGCATCTTCTCGTGCTCCCGTGAGTTCGGCGACGAGCTCGAGCTCGTCGGGCCGATCTGCTCCCACGATGACACCGGTGACGCCCGGCGGCACGATGCCACCCGCTTCCCACTGCTGCCGGATGCTCGCGGGCGTGCCGACCAGCGTGCCCTGGAGCAGCGCCTCATCGGGCATCGCCGCGATCGCGTCCTCGCGCCGGCCGGCGAGGAACAGCTCCTGGATGCGCGCCGCGTCGTCGGCGAAGCCGCGCTTGGCCATCGACTCGACGTGGTAGTTGTGCGACGCGCTGCCCATGCCGCCGACGTACGTGGCGCGGTACGGGCGGATGCTGTCGAGCCAGCCCTTGACGTCGTCGGTGATCTTCACGGTGAGCCCGTTGAACACGTCGAAGGTGCCGGGACCGCGGCCGTCGGTGCGACGGGCGAAGCCGGCGTCGAGGGCGGTGGCGACGTCGGGGTCGTCGGTGCCCCGAGGCGGCAGGCCCATCGGCAACCAGCCGTCGCACAGCTCGGCGCAGAGCGCGGTGTTGCGCGGACCTACCGACGCCAGCCAGATCGGGATGTCGGACAGCGCGTGCAGGATCGACTTCAGCGGCTTGCCCTGGCCCAGCGCGCCGGGACCGGCGTACGGCAGCGAGATCTCCGGACCGTCGTGGGTGACCGGACCTTCGCGCCGCAGGACGTCACGCAGGATCGTGACGTAGTCGCGCAGACCGCGCGTTGGGCTTGCCCCACGGCTGGCCGTACCACCCCTCGACGATCTGCGGGCCCGAGAGGCCGATGCCCACGATCATGCGCCCGCCGCCGGCCAGCGCGTCGACCGTCATCGCCTGCATGCCGAGCATCGCCGGCGGGCGACCGGCCAGCTGCACCACGGCCGTTCCCAGCTTGATGCGCTCGGTGGTGGCCGCGATCGCCGCCAGCGGGGTCATCGCATCGGCCCCGTACGCCTCGGCTGTCCACACCGAGTGGAAGCCGAGCCGCTCGGCGAGCTGCACCAGGTCGTAGGGCACCCGGATGGTCGCGGACCGGTAGAGCTCGAGTCGGAGTCCGAGTTGCAACACGGCGGCGACGCTACCCGAACCGGAGGGAAAGGTCAGACAGATCGCGGCGCGCCGCACTGCTCTCCTTGCCCGCATCCGTTGCGGCGTGCAAGCGTGCGCCTGATGGACGCCGGCACGTGGTTGCGCGGCCGCACCGCCGTCGCCGGCATCGGGCACACGCCCTGGGGCAAGCGGGGCGAGCACACGGCGAAGGGTCACCTGCGCCTCGTGGTCGAGGCGATCACGAACGCGTGCGAGGACGCCGGCATCTCGCCCGCGAGGTCGACGGGTACAGCTCGTACGTCACCAACATCGACCCGGCCGAGCTCTTCACCGCGTTCGGCGCGGAGCAACTGCGCTTCGCGACCCAGACCTGGGGTGGCGGCGGTGGGGCCATGGGGGGAGCCTTCCTCAACGCCACGCTCGCGGTCGCGAGCGGGCAGGCCAACTACGTCGTGGTCCACAAGGTCATGACCATGGAGGGCCACAACCGCTACGGGCAGGCGTTCGGGCAGATCGGGATGAAGAACCCGGTGATCCCGGGACCGATGGCGTTCGCGGTGCCCTACGGCCTGCAGTCGCCGGGCCAGATGTTCGCATTGGCGGCGCGCCGGCACATGCACCGGTACGGCACGACCCACGACCAGTTCGCCGAGGTCACGATCAACGCGCGGCTCATGGCCGCCAACAACCCCGAAGCGCGCTTCCGCGTTCCGTGCACGATCGAGGACCATCACGCCAGCCCGATGATCGCCGATCCCCTGCGCCTCTTCGACTTCTGCATGGAATCCGACTACGGCTGCGCGGCGATCGTCACCACCGCCGAACGCGCGAAGGACCTCCGCCAGTCGCCTGCGTACCTCGCGGGTGCGGTCGGCGCGGCGCCCTACCGGTACGGCCACGCGTTGATGGGCAGCTACAACATGCCCGACGACGACTTCGCGTCCGCGGGACAGCGCGCCGCCGCCGAGGAGCTCTACCGCGTGAGCGGTCGCGACGTCGCCGATCTCGACGCGGTCATGGTGTACGACCACTTCACCGCGATGGCGATCATGTCGCTCGAGGACTTCGGCATCTGCCCGAAGGGCGAGGGTGGCCCGTACGTCGCCGACGGGAACCTGCGCCTCGGGAGCAGATTGCCGGTGAACACCCACGGCGGGAATCTCGCCGAGGTCTACGCCCACGGCATGACCCACGTGTTCGAAGCGGTGCATCAGGTGCGGGGCGACGCCAACAACCAGGTGCCCGACGCCGAGAACGTGTTGGTCATCGCCGGCTCCAGCCCGTCGCCCAGCAGCGGCCTCATCATCAGCAAGGACCGGTGATCATGACCACAAGTGACGCCGTCGCCCCGCGCGGGCTGCCCTGGCCCGCGCTCGAACCGACCAGCGAGGGCTACTGGCGCGCCGCGCGCGACGGCCGGCTCGTCATCCAGCGCTGCGACGACTGCGGAACCCACCGCCACCCTCCGACCGAGGCGTGTTACTCGTGCCAGTCGCTGCAGTGGTCGTGGGCCGACGTGCCGGGCACCGGCCACGTGTACACCTACACCTGGGTCGACCGGCCGGTGACCCCGCAGCTGGCGCACCTCGGCGTGTACAACATCACCGTCGTCGAGCTCGACGGCACCCAGGGCGAACCGGTGCGGGTGCTGACCCGGGTCGACGGTGTCACCCGCGACGAGCTCGTGATCGGCCTCGCGGTGACGGTCGGCTTCGAGCCTCTCGGCGACGGCGAATCGGCTCTGCCCGTCTTCCGGCCGTCGGCTATCTGAAAACGCAGTTTTCGGTTATGCTGACGGGATCACGGCCGGGCACCCGCACGGGGCCCGAGCCCACCTGAAGGAGCGCGCGCATGGACGGCAAGATCTGGGCCAACTCCGGAGATTCCCACCTGACCGAGCCGGCGGATCTGTTCGCCAAGAACCTCCCCGCCGATCTGGCCGAGCGCATGCCCCGCAGCGTCAAGGACGACGACGGCAGCCACGAGACGATCCACGTCGACGGCCAGACGTTCCGGCGGCGCATGCCGCGGATCCGTACCGACTACACCCCCGAGGAGATCGAGGAGCTGAGCAAGAAGCCGAAGGACGCGGAGGCCGTCGGCTTCGTCGAGGTGTTCACACGCGCGCCCGGCGCCAACGACCCGAAGCTGCGCCTCGTGGACCTCGACGAGGAAGGCATCTGGGGCGAGGTGATCTACCCGTCGCTCGCGACGTGGGCGTTCTCGATCCGCGACCCCAAGCTCGTGCGCGAGGGCGTGAAGGTGCTCAACGACTGGGCGATCGAGTTCCAGCGCACCTCGCCGCGGTTCGTGTGCGCGGCGACCCTGCCCCTGCTCGACGTCGACGACACCGTCGCCGAGATCCACCGCGCCGCCGACCTCGGCTTCAAGGTCGTCTTCATGACGACCGGTCAGCCGTTCGACATGCCGCCGTACCACCACGACCTGTGGCACCCCGTGTGGGCGGCCGCCGAGGAGACCGGCATGGTGCTCGGCTTCCACATCGGCACCGAGCCGCACACCCCCGACGAGTCGACCGGCGTCTACTTCCGCGGCCCGGGCGGCGCGGTGCTCAACTACGTCGAGACGACCTACGGCGGTCAGCGCTGCACGACCCAGCTGATCGCGTCGGGTGCACTCGACCGTCACCCCGATCTCAAGGTGCTCGTGTCGGAGGGCGGCGCGACGTGGGGGCCGTTCCTCGCCGACCGCATGGACGAGGCCTACCGCCAGCACGGGTTCGCCACCCGACCGAAGCTCTCGAAGCTGCCGAGCGAGTACCTCTACGACCAGGTGTACGCATCGTTCCAGCACGACCGCTCGGCGGTGCACGCCAACACCGCGATGGGTTGGCAGAACGTGATGTGGGGCAGTGACTACCCGCACCTCGAAGGCACGTTCGGCCACAGCCAGAAGGTGCTGCACGAATTGTTCGACGACGTCGACGACGCGGCCCGCCGCCGCATCACCGTCGGCGCCTTCGCCGAGCTGTTCCCGCACGTGCCGCCGGCTCCGGGTGCCTGAACCCGCCGACCCCCGGCAGGGCACCGCTGATCCCACCTCGGGGACCCCCGCCCGCCGTCCTGGATCCATCCGCCGCACGTCGACCATCGATTCGTCGCGTCCCGAGGGCTTCACCGGTCCGGTGCACCAGCTCGGGCTGGCCCGCGACCTCTTCACCGGCGCCGACGGCACCGCCGCGGTGGTGGCGACGGCGGAGATGCACGTCGTGACCGACTACACGCTCGGCACGCTCGTGCGCGAGCTCACGATGACGCCCGCGGTCGACGGGCTCGACACGCTGATCGGCGCGCGCGCCGGCGGTGGCTTCCGCAAGGTCCTCGATCTCCAGACCGGCGCCCGGCGCGGCTCGCTCCCCTACCTGCTCCTCGACGACGTGCCCGGCGCGACCTTGGTGTCCGGCGTGGCGATGACGACCGCCGCCGACCGCGGCGACGCCGAACTCGAGGAGTTCCGGGAGCGCATGCGATCCCAGCCGAGGCTACAGATCGCCGATCTCTGCGCCGGCTGGCAGGCCGACGGCACCCTGCTCGACAACCTGGTCGACGGCCGTCCGCCGATGCTGCTCGGTCCGGTGGCGCTCCCCGTGCTCGACGACGACGATCCGGAGGCCTGGCACCAGGTGGCGCCGCTCCCCGGTGATGCGACGCGGCGCGCCCGCCGGATCGACGTGTGGCGCGACGACCTCGTGCACGCCGACGTGTTCTTCCGCGACAGCGTCATGTCACCCGAGGGTCAGGAGACGGTGGTGCACGAGTACACCGTCGACACGACCGTCGACCCCGAGACGATGACCGTCGTGGCGTGCATTGCAGTGCCGCGCGTCCTGCCGTGGCGCGAGTGCCCACAGGCGATCGGGAGCGCGGAGCGGATCGTCGGCGTGCGCGTGCTCGACCTCCGGCCCGAGGTGCGTACGCAGCTCGTGGGCCCGACCACGTGCACCCACCTCAACGACGTCCTCCGCGGGCTGGAGGATGTCGACTGGCTCACGCGCGCGCTCACACGTGGGTGATGGTGGCCCCGGCGGCTTCGTAGCTGGCCCGGATGAGCGCGCTCGATCGCGGGTCGGCGGAGATGCCCATGTTCATCTTGCTCATCACGTAGCCGCCGGCGACGCGGTGCTCGGGATCGGCGAAGCCGACCGAGCCTCCGGCGCCGAAGTGCCCGAACGAGTGCACGCCACCCATCGGCGCGAACGGCGACGCCGACCAGAAGCCGAGCGCGATCGTCGACTCGACATCGATGCCCGGGAACGACAGCACCTGGTCGGCACCCGCCGTCTGCAACGTGCGCGGCATGATCGATCTGCTCCGGCGACAGGAGCCCCTCCGACGGACCGCCGTCGACACCGCCGATCAGGCCGGCGTACAACCGTGCCAGCGACCGCGCGTTGGCGACGCCGTTGGCCGCCGGGAGCTCGGCGGCGCGGAAGTCGCGCTGGTTGGCGTTCGAGGCGAGGTCGCCCGACAGCGCACCGTTGAGCGTGAGCGCGCGCACCACCATCGCGTCGGCACCGAGCAGGTCCTCGACGCTCGGCCCGTCGGCGGTGCCCATCGGGATCATCGGCGCGACGCGTGCGTCGAGCTCCTCGGGCAGCCCGATCCAGAACTCGAGCCCGAGCGGCTCGGCGATCTCGTCGTGGAAGAACGTGCCGAGGCTCCGGCCGTCGATGCGCCGCACGACCTCACCCACGAGGTGTCCGTACGTGAGCGTGTGGTACCCGTGCGCGACGCCCGGTTCCCAATAGGGCGCCTGGACCTCGAGCGCGTGGATCACCGGCTCCCACGCCAACGCCTCTTCCCGCGTCAGCTTGGCGTCGACCGTCGGCAACCCGGCCTGGTGGCTGAGCAACCAGCGCACCGGGATGTGCTCCTTGCCCGCCTGACCGAACTCGGGCCAGTACGTGACCACCGGCGCGTCGACGTCGAGGAGCCCGCGGTGTGCGAGCAGGTGGGCGCACGCGGCGGTGGCACCTTTGGTCGACGAGAACACGATCTGCAACGTGTCATGGTCGTACGCGCCACCGGTGTCGGTGCGGACCCCACCCCAGAGGTCGACGACCTTGGTCCCCTCGACGTAGAACGCGTAGCTCGCCCCGACCTCGCCCTGTTCCTCGAAGTTGCTCGCGAACGCGTCGCGCACTCCTTCGAAGCCCGGTTCGACCTGTCCGCCGATCTCAGCAGCCATGGCCGGGACGCTAGAGGTCAGAGCGCATCCGAGGCGAATGTGTCGCAGGCGTTCGGGTCGCCCCCGTCGTACCCGGTCGAGAACCAGTGCCGGCGCTGCTGCGACGACCCGTGGGTCCACGACTCGCGGTCGACCCGGCCGGTGGCGGCGCGCTGGATCCGGTCGTCGCCGACCGCAGCCGCGGCGTCGAGCCCATCGGCGATGTCGGCCGCCGTGATCTCCTCGATCAGCGCGGTGTCGACCGCATGGGCGGCCCACACCCCGGCAAAGCAGTCGGCCTGCAGCTCCAACCGCACCGACGCCGACGTCGGGCCCTCGCGGTCGTTGCCGACGCGCGCCTCGGTGCCGAGCAGGTCCTGCACGTGGTGGCCGTACTCGTGTGCGAGCACGTAGGCCTCAGCGAAGCGCCCGCCCTGCGCGCCGAAGCGTGTGCGCAGCTCGTCGTAGAAGCCGAGGTCGAGGTACACCTGCCCGTCACCCGGGCAGTAGAAAGGGCCGACCGAGGAGTCCGCGACTCCGCACCCCGTGGAGACTTGGCCGTCGAACAGGACGGTCTGTGCCGGCGTATATCCCTGCACCGCGCCGGACCAGTACTCCTGCACCGAGTTGACGACGCCGGTAACGAGGCAGTCGGTGCGCTGGTTGGCGTCGGCGCCGGTCTGGCAGTTCGCGCTCAGCTCGCCGGCGCCGCTGAAGCTCGCCGAGCCCGACCCTCCCCCGCCGCCGAGCCCGTTGGCCAGCAGCAGGACCAGCACGAGGATGACGCCGGCAATCCCGCCGCCGCCGTACGCGACCCCGCGGCCGCCAAGGCCCCCGAGGCCGCCCATGCCCCGGCGGTCGGACACCTGGCCGGTGTCGAGCCTCCCTCCGGTGCGGAACTTCACGGCGGACGACCTACCCGATTCGGGCTCGCGTCATCCGCAACGTCACGACGGTTCCTTGGGGAGACCGAGCACACGCTCACCGAGCACGTTCCGTTGGATCTCGTTGGAGCCGCCGTAGATCGTGTCGGACCGGCTGAAGAGGAACAGCTTCTGCTCCAGCGTCAGCTCGTACGGCAGGGCTTCGGCGACCAAGCCGTCGGCGCCGAGCAGGTCGATCATCAGGTTGCCGAGGTCGCGGTGCCACGATCCCCAGAACAGCTTCGAGATCGACGCCTCGGGGCCCGGCACGCCCTTGGCCGCCATGCTGCGCATCGCGTTCCACTTCATGAGCCGGAGGCCGATCCAGGCGTCGGCCAAGCGTTGGCGAACGACGGGGTCACCGGCACGACCGTGCTCGCGCGCCAGCGCGAGCACGTGGTCCAGCTCGCGTTCGAAGCCGACCTGTTGCGCGAGCGTCGACACGCCGCGCTCGAAGCCCAGCAGGCCCATCGCGATGCGCCAACCGTCGTTCACCTCGCCGATGATCAGCCCCGCCTCGGTGCGCGCGTCGTCGAAGAACACCTCGTTGAACTCGCCGCCGCCGGTGATCTGCTCGATCGGGCGCACTTCGACGCCCTGCTGGTCCATCGGCACCAGCAGGAACGACAGCCCCTTGTGCCGCGCCGACTCGGGATCGGTGCGCGCCACCACGAAGCACCAGTGGGAGACGTGCGCGAGCGACGTCCACACCTTCTGCCCGTTGATCACCCACTCGTCGCCGTCGAGCTGCGCGCGTGTCGCCACGTTGGCGAGGTCGGACCCCGCGTTCGGCTCGCTGTAACCCTGGCACCAGCGCTCGTCACCGCGGAGGATCCCGGGCAGGAACCGCTCCTGCTGGTCGGGCGTGCCGTAGGCGATCAGGGTCGGGGCGAGCAGGTTCTCCCCCATGTGGTTGACGCGCGCCGGCGCCTGCGCGCGTGTGTACTCCTCGGCCCAGATCACCTGCTGCTCGAGGGTCGCGCCGCGCCCGCCGAATTCGACCGGCCAGCCGAGACCGATGAAGCCGGCCTTGCCCAGCTCGTGCTCCCACGCGACACGCACGTCGAAGCCGACGTCCTCGTCGCCCGGGCCGCCGCGCCCCTTCAGCTCCGCGTACTCACCGACGACGTGGTCGGCCAACCAGGCCGCGACGTCGCTCCGGAAGCGTGGGTCGTCGTCGGTGAGCTCGACGTCGGGCATCGGTCAGACCGGGAGCGCCATGAGCTCGACGTGTACACCGTCGGGGTCGGCCAGGAACAGAAGGTCGATCCTGGGAGTCGCCCGCGTCTCCTCGATCACGATCGCGCCGCAGTCGACGAGGTGCGCCGTCGCGGCGTCGAGGTCGTCGACGTAGAAGGAGCGGTGCGTGAGCCCGACCTGGTTGCGCGTCGCCGACGGCGTGCCGCCGACCCCCGGCTCCACGAAGTGCAACAGCTCGATCTTCATGGTGTCGTTCTGGATGAACGTTTGCGACTGTCGCACGGTGTCGCAGGCTAGAGCGCCACGCCCCGGAATGGCGCATGTTCCAAGGGATCGGTGCGCAGCCCGTCGCGCGGTGTTGCGGTGGGCGTGTACGCCGTCGTGTGCCTACGGCGCGCCCACGGGAGCCCTCGGGAACCGCCAGGTTCCGTCAGGTCGCGAGGAGCACGAAGGTCCGCGGCTGCGCCTTCGGGCGCCGGCGTCGCGGGAGCTTCACGGCCTCCAGCTCGCCGCGGGCGACCAGGCGGCGCATCAGGCAGATATGAGCGAGCGTCAGGACTTACGCGTAGGTGATGGAGAGCAGCTTCCATCGTCCGGGCACGCCCTCGAGTTCATATTCGCCCAGGTCGTCGAAGTTGATGGTCGACCCGACAACTGCGTCTCTGCCGGTGCTAGAGACGCATCAGTGCTTGGCCGTCTTGTTGGCGTTGGCGATGGCCTGGTTGACCAGTTGGTTGCCGGTCGCCCAGGCGGCTTTGACTTGCTTGAGGCCAGCATCGACCTGGCTGTTGACGGCAGCTCCCTGACCCTTGCCGTCGATGCCGATCTGCGTGGTCGCCACGCAGATCGTCGCTCCATTGGCGTAGGAGTCCACGCCCTGCATCAGGGTCTTCCAGTTCGCCTTGGAGTACTGCTTCGGGCGACCCATGGCCTTGACGGCGGCGGCGTGGGCCTGCTGGTTCTTGCAGCCGACCTGCATCTGGTCCAGGTAGTACCCGGTGAAGGCTTGGGTGACGTCCTGCTGGTCCTTGACGATGAGCCCGACCGCTTCCGTGACCTGGGCCACGGTGGCGGGCTTGGCCTTGGCTGCGAAGGCGGTCCCCCCGACTCCGGTGACGATTCCAACGCCCACTGCCAGCGCTGCGATTCCTTGAGTGACCTTTTTCATGTCCTGCCCCTCTGGCACGTCGATTGATGAAGACGGCCAGAGAGACGCCCTTGAACTCCCCGCCCTCTGGTGAGTATCCCGCCCTGCTCACGGAGAGTAGCTAGCAAGAGTGCCTGGCGTACGTCAGGGCTGCCCAGCAGGTAGCGGTACTCACAGATAGCGTTGGCGTCCTCCGCCGGACCTGACGGTCCGTCAGAAACAAGCTAGCGTCGCCCGCCGGACCGCGAGCGAGCGGCCGCGAGCCGGGTATCCCGGGTCGCAGCGAGGGAGCAGAACATGGAAGCGATTCCCGGCATGGAGGACTACCCGATCAAGCTCGGGACCCTGCTCTTCACGATGGTCGAGCCCGAGAAGGGCCGGGAGGTCGAGTACAACCGCTGGTACGAGCACGATCACTTCTATTCAGGCTGCATGGTCGGCGAATGGCAGTTCGCGGGAGACCGGTTCGTCGCGACCCGGCGGATGAAGGCGTTGCGCTACCCCGCGGGCAGCGACATGACCGCCGACAACCAGGTCGGCTCGTACCTCGCGATCTACTGGGTGCTCGAAGGCAAGCACGACGAGTGGAACCGGTGGGCGGTCGAGCAGGTGACCTGGTTGCACCAGAACGGGCGCATGTTCGAGCAGCGCACCCACGTCCACACGCTGCTCTACGAGAAGCGGTGGGCCGAGCGCAAGGCCGACGACACGTGCACCATCGAGCTCGCGCTCGACCACAACTACCCGGGCCTCGTCGTGGTCGCGGGTGACGTGAAGGAGGGTCACACGCACGACGAGGTCGACGCCTGGTTCCGCGACACATACCTCCCGGGCACGTTCGGCGAGCCGTGGGGTCCCGACGTCGTGCTCGACGCGACGACGCTGCCCCTCCTCGACGACCGTCCCGCCGACGTGCCGCCCCCGGCGGCCGGACCGAACCGGTTCCTCCAGCTGCACTTCCTCGATCACGACCCCGAGGAGGGCTGGGCCGACGGCTACGCCAAGATCGGCCAGGCGATCAACGACAGCGGTCTCGCCACCCACGTCTGGACCGGCCCGTTCATCCAGACCGAGTTCGGCACCGACAAGTACACCGACGAGCTCTGGTAGTCACACCACCTCGATGACACGGTGGTCGGTGATCCGGTCGGCGTCGACGGTGAACGTGGCGAAGCTCGGAAGCGGTTGCCGACGGCGTTGTGTCGGCGATCCGGGGTTGAGCAACCGCTGGCCGTCGATGCCGAGCTCGTCGACCGGTGCGTGGCTGTGACCGAACACCACGAGATCGCACGTCGGGAACGCGCGCCGCATGCGCGCGGCGCGACCCTTGGTCAGACCGGAATCGTGCACCATGCCGACGCGCACACCGTCGAGCTCGACCACCAGACGTTCGGGGAGTGTGCCCCGCAACGTCACGTCGTTGTTGCCGAGCACGGCGTAGACCGGTCCGTAGTTCGCGAGCTCGTCGAGTAGGGTCCGTTCCACGACATCGCCGCAGTGGAAGACCGCGTCGGCGACCAGCAGGGCCTCGTACACGACATCCGGGAGCCGACGACCACCGTCGTCGCGGAGATGGGTGTCGGACAACACGACAGCGTGCACGGCCCCAGTGAATCAGGTCACACGCCCCCAGACGGCTTGGAGCTGTTCACCTGTTGGTTACACGTTGGTCTCAATGATGTCGCCCGCGATGCCGATCATGGAGAGGTGGAAACGCACGTGACCCGAACCGCGACCTGTGACGAGGTCCGTTCGACGCGCCTGCACTACCGGCTGCGGTGCCTCCTGACACCCGACCACGACGGCGACCACCGCTGGACGCCGGAGCTGCTCCCCCACGACGCCGACGACGAGTTCGCCACCGGCTGAGTTGCGCGGAGCCAGCCGCGGGCGTCGGCACCGACCGGCACCGCTTCGAGATCTCTCCCGGCGTTGGTTCGGCGCGTCGCCACCGCGACCACGGCCAGCAGGACACCGGTACGGACGATGACGAGGACGGGCAGCACGGTGCGCACGAACGAGACCGGTTCGATCGCGGCGAAGTAGCCGTACACCGTGACGAACACCGCGAGGTCCACTGCGCAGAACGCGACCCAGAGCCGACGGCTCAGGGGAACGGCCACGAAGAACACGACGAGCCACACGTCGTACGTCGGTGAGTAGACCTTGTTGCACAGCACGAAGATCACGACCGCCGCCGCGGCGGCGTGGAATGGCGGCAGCTTCCGCTCGAAGGTCACGAACGTGAGCCACGCCAGCGCGGCGACGAGTGCGAGCAGCGACACGAGGTTCGCCACGTGCGCACCCCCGACGCCGTGGACCGGGAGCTCCGCTACGCGGAGGAGCAAGAACCACGCACTGCCCCAGGTCGCGTTGCGATGCGACTGGAACGCCAGCGGCCACCACCATCCCGGCGGATTGACGATCAGGAACGGCAGGTTGACGAGCGCGAGCGTGCCGAGCGCGCCCACGACGAGCCGGATCGCCCCGCGTCGGTCCCCGACCGACCACCGCAGCGCGGCGAGGGGTAGCACGACGACCGCGGGAAAGAGCTTGATGGCCGCACCGACACCGAGCCAGACCCCTGCCGCGCCGTCCCGGTGCCGTTCGAAGGCGAGCAGCCCGGCGAGCATCGCCGCGACCGCGAACACGTCCCAGTTCTGGAACGCGTAGAGCACGAGCGGTGCGGCGAGCGCCCACCGCCACGCCCGCGCCCCGAACCTCCGCTCGAGCACGAGCGTCACTGCGACACACACCGCGCTCGCTGCGAGCGCGGTGACGAGGAGGACACCAAAGGGTGATGCCCACACCAATGACGCCAGGTACAGGAACACGCCCGCCAGCACCGGGTACTCGACCGGTCGGTCGACGAAGGGGAGAACGCCCGGGCGGATCCCGCGATGGAGAAAGACCCGCGGGAGGTCGCTGATCGAGTGGTGCCCGCCGTCGCGGTAGAAGACGAGCTGCAGGGCCAACGCAGCCAACAGGAGCATCAGGGTCGCTGCGACCATCAGCTCGCGACGCGGTACGGGCCGTGCCGTGAGCTTCATCACAGTGGTGACTGTCGGCGCGCGTCCCTGAACGGGCGCTGAAGCGCGGCTACGACGTGGGCGCGAGGGGCAGCGACACGACGAAGCAGGCACCTGCATCGGTGCAGTCGTCGATCGTGATCGTCCCACCGTGGAGGGTCACGACGTCGTGGGTGATCGCGAGCCCGAGCCCGGTCCCCCCATCGTCCCGGGTCCGGGCGCCGTCGAGGCGCGCGAACCGTTCGAAGATCCGCTCCCGCTGGTCGGTGGGAATGCCGGGGCCGTCGTCGGCGACGCTCAGCACCGCGTTCGACGCCGACTCCCGCAGGGTCACGGTCACGGTCGACGCGGCGTGGTGCGCGGCATTGTCGAGCAGGTTGCGCACGGCGCGTACGAGCTGACCGCTGTTCCCGACGAGCTGCGCGCCGGAGACCGCCCGGGTATCGATGTCGTGGGAAGTTCGGCTCCGGAGTCGTCGGGCTTCGGTGAGCACGATCTCGTCGAGGTCGACCGGTTCGCGGCGCGACGAGTCCTGCCCTGCGGCGTCGACGGTCGCGAGCGCCAGCAGATCGTCGACGAGACGCTGCAAACGGACCGCGTCGTCGAGGACGTCGCGTTCGGTGGCCTGCCAGTCGGCGTGTTCCGGGTGCGCGAGGTCGACCTCGAGCTGAGCCCGGATCCCGGTGAGAGGGCTGCGCAGCTCGTGGCTCGCGTCGGCGACGAACCGACGCTGACGCTCGGTGGCGTCCTCGAGCCGCGCCAGCATCGCGTTCATCGTTCGGGCGAGCCGGCCGATCTCGTCGGCCGTCGTCGGTTCCGGGACCCGGCGATGGAGACCCTGCGCACCGATGGCTTCGACCTCGCGCCGGATCGATTCCACCGGGCGCAGCGCGTGTCCGGTGACCACCCAGGTCGTGAGTCCGACGATCAGGAGCAATGCGGGAAGCCCGAACGCGAGCAGCCGGATCAGGCTCGACGTGCTCTGGTCGACGCGTTCGAGCGACCCTGCGACGTACACCGTGTACGCGCCGGCATCGGTGACGACCCGCCGGGCGACGACGCGGAACGGTCCGTCGCCTTGCGCGAACTCGACCTGGTTGCGGGCGGCGTAGCCACTCGGACCGGGCTCGAGGGTGCTGATGCGCGAGTCGCCGCGGAGGTTCGTGGACGCCGCGACGACGGTGCCGCTCGCGTCGACCACCTGCACGAGGTTCTCGTCGCCTCGGGGTACCGCGAGGACGTCGGGGAACGCGCCGTCGGCGATGGTCGTGGCGATGTCGCGGGAACGCAGCCGGGCGGCGGTCTCCACGTTCTGCGTCAACGAATCACGATGGGCCTGGACCAGCCACGCCGCCCCCGCGGCGAGCGCGACCGCGACGACCACGACCGCGGCCAGCGTGACGCGGACGCGAACGGTCGCGATGCGCCGCATCACGTCATCCGCCTGCCGGATCGAGACGGTATCCCGCACCCCGGATCGTCTGGATCAGCTGTCGTCCGAACGGCTCGTCGAGCTTCTTCCGGAGATGGCGGACGTAGACCTCGACGATGTTCGGATCACCTTCGAACGCGAAGTCCCATACGTTGTCGAGGATCTCCGACTTCGGCACGACCTCGCCGGCGCGCCGCATCAGGAACTCGAGCACCGCGAACTCGCGCGCGGTCAACTCCACCTCCACGTCGCCACGCGCGCAGCGATGGGTCACCGGGTTGATCGTGAGGTCACCGGCACGCGAGATCACCGGTCGCGAGCGGCCCGTGCGGCGCAGCAGCGCTCGGATCCTCGCCAGCAACACCACGAACGAGAAGGGCTTGGTGAGGAAGTCGTCGGCACCGGTGTCGAGGGCCTCGGCGTGGTCGTACTCGCCGTCCTTGGCGGTGAGCATCAGGATCGGGGTCCAGTCCCCGTTGTCGCGGAGCTGTTCGCAGAGCTTGTAGCCGTTCATGCCCGGCAGCATGATGTCGAGCACGATGATGTCGTAGCTGTGCTCGGTCGCCATCCACAGTCCGTCGGTCCCGGTGAGGGCGACGTCGACCGCGAATCCTTCCGCCTCGAGCCCGCGCCGAACCGCCGCCGCGACCTTCTTCTCGTCCTCGACGATCAGCACCCGCATGCCTGGGCCTCGCAGTTGCCGGTCCGAACACCCCAGCCTCGCGCCGGGAACCTGAACGAGGCTTGAACGACGGCTGAGCGGGATCGACCGCCCCGGGGGCTCCGGTCCGTTCAGCGTGCGGTCAGCACGAGTGTCCCATGGTGCCGCCCGACAACTCGGCCATCCGTGGTCGATCGACCACCTCGCCAGGAGGCCCACCCGTGAGATCCCTGCCCACCAAGAAGTTGGTCGCGACCGGAGCCGTGCTCCTCGGGGTGCTCGGAGGCGCCGCCGGGATCGCCGCCGCCACGACCGGGAGCTCCGCCCCGGCGCGGACACCGGCGCTGCCCGCCCAGCATGCAGGCACGACGAACGACGCACCGGACGCGCCGGACACGCCCGAGGCCAACGACGTCCCGGACGCGCCCGAGCACGGCGAGCAGGCCGACGCCACGGAGACGCCCGGCACCGAACACGAAGATGGCGCGGCCGACACCACGGAGCACGAAGGCCAGGGCTGATCGGAGCGTCGCTCGCCGAGGCTTCAGCCGGGATTCAGCTGGACTTCCCTACTTTCCCGGCGGCGATGTTGACGCTGGCGACGACGCCCCTGACCTACCTCCAGGCGATCGTCATCGGGATCCTCCAGGGGATCACGGAACTCTTCCCGGTGTCGAGTCTCGGGCACTCGGTGCTCGTGCCCGAGCTGCTCGGCTGGCACTCGCTCGTCGCCGGCGCAGCTGCCGACGAGTCGT
This sequence comes from uncultured Actinomycetes bacterium, assembly GCA_963725775.1. Lineage (GTDB taxonomy): Bacteria > Actinomycetota > Acidimicrobiia > IMCC26256 > DASPTH01 > DASUAS01. The sequence continues at coordinate 722,363 of CAVRZT010000001.1, read as the reverse complement.
TCTACCTCGCGTTTCTCGTCGGGTTGCACGTGGCCACCGCGATCGCGCTGCTCGTCTTCTACCGACGCGACTGGATCGAGGTGATCAAGGGATTCTTCGCGTCCATCCGGAAGCGTCGGATCGAGACCGCGCCCGAGCGGATGGCCTGGCTTCTCGTGCTCGGAACCTTGCCGGTGGCGATCGTCGGGCTCGCGTTCGAGCACAGCTTGCGCACCGTCTTCGCCAATCCGACCGCCGCGGCGGTCTTCCTCACGATCAACGGGTTGATCCTGCTCGCCGGCGAGCGTCTCCGACGGCGGTCGGAGACCCGCGAGCTGGTCGACGAGCACGCCCACCACACCGACGCCGGCCATGACGTCGGTCGAGATCTCGACACGCTCGAACTGCGCGAAGGCGTGTTCGTCGGAAGCGCGCAGATCCTCGCCCTCTTCGCGGGGATCAGCCGCTCGGGCGTCACCATGGTCGCGGGTCTCCTCCGCGGGCTCGATCACGAGGACGCGGCGAAGTTGTCGTTCATGCTCGCGACGCCCGTGATCTTCGCCGCCGGCGTCTACAAGCTGCCCGATCTGATCGGCCACAACGGCGACGGCATCCGCGGGCAGGTGCTGGTCGGGAGCATCGCGGCCGGTCTCGCGGCGTACGTCGCCGTGCGCTTCCTCACCCGGTTCTTCCGCACGCGCACCCTCGTGCCGTTCGCGGTCTACAGCATCGTCTTCGGCATCGTGATGATCGTCGTCACCACGGTCTCATGAGGAGCGCGGCGACCTGACGACGAGCGGGCCTCAGGTGCCCGCCGCGACGAGCACCATGTCGGTGGCGAAGCCGAGGAACAACCCGAGCAGGATCCCCCACGTCGCAAGCTCCCGGTACCCGAGCTTGCGCCCCACCGCGAGAAGCTCGATCACCACGTAGAGGATCGATCCCGCGGCGAGCCCGAGGAACGCGGTGAACAGCCACTCGTTCACCCAGGTCTGACCGATGATCGTGCCGACGAAGGTGGGGCCGCCGCCGATCAGACCCATCAGCCCGAGGAATGCCCACGACGGCCGTTCGCCCTCGGCCGCGAGCGGCGCGACGATCCCGAACCCCTCCGTGGCGTTGTGCAGTCCGAACCCGACGATGAGCAGCACCGCGAGTGTGATCTCACCGGCCGCTGCGGACTGACCGATCGCGAGGCCTTCGGAGAAGTTGTGGAACCCGATCCCGAGCGCGATGAAGAAGGCCAACCGCTTCGGTTCCGTCAGACGAGCGATCGGACCGGCGGACAGGTTGCGCCTGGTCGCCGTGGCTGCACCGGGCCCATCCGGACGCGTCACGGTCGCGCGTCGCAACCAGCGGTCGTAGTACACGAGGGTGACGAGTCCGACCGACACGCTGGCCGTCAACAACACGCTGAACCCGACGAAGCGCCACCACGATCCGCCATGGTCGGTCGCCGCGACCAACGAGCTCTCGACCGGCTCGATCCCGGCGGACAGCACGTCCCAGAGCAGGAAGATCAGGATGCCGATGGCCGTCGCGTTCAGCAGCGCCCGGAGCCCTGGGGCCGGTCGCCGCATCCGGCCGATGGGGAGCCCCAGGAAGATGGTGAAGCCTGCGATCGCCCCGAGCGCGACGATTTCCCAACTACTCACGAGACCCCCTTCGGTAAGGTGGACTGTACCTAAGGGGAGGGTCTGGCCCGCACTCCGGTCGGGTGCTCAGGCCTTGCGCGGGTGGGCGTCGAAGAAGGCGAGCATCAGGGCGGTGGCGTCGATCGCCGAGGTCGTCGGGCCCAGTCGCGCGGTGTTGATCGGGAAGGCACCCGGCCACGTGTGGCCGCCGTCGACGACCCGGTAGAGCTCGACGGCGCCGCCGGTCGGGCAGTCGGGGTACACGACGTGCTCGATCCCCCCTGCCTCCGGCGTGGTGGTCGCGGGAGTGCCACAGCCGTCGAAGGCCGCCCAGCCCGCCACCGCGTCGTCGACGGGCTGTGCGCGGGCTGCACCGGCGCGAGGCGGGGTGTCGTCGAGCGGGTTGGCCCCGGCGAAGTACCGGCCCCCTGCATAGGGCACGATCGGGTCGGCGGTGCCGTGGAACGCGAGCACCGACGTGCGCGGCGAACCGCTGCTGCACACCTTGGTCGCGTTCACCCCTGCGACCGGTGCGATGGCGGCGAACCGTCCCGGTAGTGCACACGCCAGCGCGGTCGAGAAGATCGCGCCGTTCGACATGCCGGTCGCGTACACGCGCTTCGGGTCGATGCAGAGCGAGCGCGCCGTCGTCGCAAGCAGCGCCTTCACGTACGCGACGTCGACCGCCGAGCCCGGGAGGGGCGGGAACGTCCAGTGCCGCAGGTCGGCACCGGTCCCGTCGGGCGTGATCACCACGTAGCCGTCGGCGCCCGCCTTCTGGTTCATCCCCGTATAGAGCGCCTGCTGCTCCTTGTTCGAGCCGAGCCCATGGAAGTTGAAGATCAGCGGCGCCCGGGTCGACGGGTCGTACGAATCGGGGATCGAGAGAAGGTAGTCACGGGTCGTGCCGTCGACGGTGAGCTGCTCGGTGGTGACCCCGGACGTGGCCCCTTTCCCGCACCCGCCGCCGGTCCTGGTGGCGGCGCCGGCGACCACACTCGGCACCACCACGGCCGGGACGGCAACTGCTGCTGTCGCGGCGGCGAGGAGGAGTGCCAGCAGTCGGGTACGCATGCGAGTCATCTTCGGACGGGCACGTCAGGAGAACGTGAAGCTCGGATGGTGGGTCGTCGGTAACCTACGGCTGGATCCAGGGGGAACATGAGCATGAGCAGCAACACGTACGACGGCCCGGCCCTGCACGACCCCGCGACCTATGCCCAGGGGTTCCCGTACGAGGTGTTCCGGGAGCTGCGCGACACCGACCCGGTCTCGCACCACGACCATCCCGGTTGGGACGACGGCTACTGGGCGGTGAGCCGCCACGCCGACGTGCAGCGCGTCTCGCGCGACTGGAACGGCTTCCAGAACGCGCCCAACCCCTTCCTCCCCGACCGCGCCGACTTCGGCGACGAGTCGGGTGCGTCACTCCTCATGATCAGCCTCGATCCGCCCGAGCACACGAAGCTGCGCAAGCTCATCAGCTCCGGCTTCACGCCCCGTCGCATCAACGACCTCGCGGCGCAGGTGAAGGCGCGCGTCGACTCGGTGATCGACTCGGTCGCCGAGCGCGGCGAGTGCGACCTCGTGCGCGACGTCGCGTTGTGGCTCCCGTTGCACGCCATCGCCGACCTTGTCGGGGTGCCCGAGGAGGACCGGAAGCAGATCTTCGAGTGGACCGAGCTCACCTTCGGGTTCGAAGCCGACACCACTCCCGCAGAACGCGCCGAGGCGGCGCAGTCGATGTTCGTCTACGCCGACGCCATGTGCGCCGAGCGGGCCGACGAACCGCGCGACGACCTGATGAGTGTGCTGCTCCACGCCGAGGTCGACGGCGAACGCCTCACCCAGATGCAGATCTCGGTGTTCTTCATGTTGTTGCAGAACGCGGGATCGGAGACGACCCGCAACCTCATCACCACCGGCATGCTCTCGCTGCTCGAACGCCCCGAACAACTCGAAGCACTGCGCGACGACCCCGAGCTGCTGCCCGTCGCGATCGAGGAGCTGCTGCGTCACGCGACCCCGGTGATGTCGTTCACCCGGATGGCGACCAAGGACACCGAGGTCGGTGGTCAGGCGATCGCCGAGGGCGACCACGTGCTGATGGTCTACGCGTCGGCCAACCGCGACGAGCGTGCCTTCGACCGTCCCGACGTGATCGACATCCGGCGCGATCCCAACGACCACGTCGCGTTCGGCGCCGGTGGCCCGCACTTCTGCCTGGGTTCGCACCTGGCGCGGCTCGAGGCGAGGTTGATGTTCGAAGCCATCCTCACCCGCTTCGAAGGGCTCGAGATGACGGCCGATCCCGCATCGCTCCCCCGGGTCAACTCGAACCTCATCGACGGTCTGGCCGAGATGCCCGTTCGCTGGAGTGGGGTGCGGTGATGCGGGCCGTCACCATGCGGCGCGGTCATCTCCAGCTGAAGGACATCCCCGAGCCACCGATGACCGACGACCACCTGCTGGTCGAGCCGTTGTCGGCGGGCGTGTGCGGCGGCGATCTCAACGCGATGGACCACGCCGACGACTTCCTGCACGCGTCGCGAGCCAGCGGCACGCCGCTGTTCCTGTTCGACCCCGACCGCGATCTGGTGTTCGGTCACGAGTTCACGGCGCGTGTGCGTGAGGTCGGCGCCAACGTCGAGGGCTACGCGGCCGGCGACGTGCTGCTCGTGTCACCGGCTGTCGTCGACCCCGCCGGGGTCGTGCACTGCGTGGGGTACGCCACCGACTACCCGGGCGCCCTGGCCGAGCAGGTCGTGGTCTCGCCTTACGGGCACGTGAAGATCCCCGACGGCGTCTCCCCGTACGACGCCGCCAGCGTCGACCCGGTGGCCACCGGGCTCAACGGCGTGTGGCGGTCCAAGATCGAGCCGCCGGCCGGTGCGATCGTCACCGGGTGCGGCCCGGTGGGTCTGGGCTCGGTCGCCGCCCTCGCCGAGCGCGGCATCTCCCCGATCGTGGCATCCGACCCGTCGGCGGCGCGCCGCGCGATCGCCGCCGCCTTCGGTGCGCACGTGGTCGTCGACCCCGCGGACGACGACCCGGTCGCCGCGTGGCGCGATCTCGCCGCGCCCGACCAACGCCTCTACGTGTACGAGGCGTCGGGCAAGCCCGGCATCCTCGACTCCCTCCTCTACACGGTGCCGTCGTATACCCGCATCACCGTGGTCGGCGCGTGCATGGTCGACGACCCGATCCGCCCGATCGTCGGCATCTACAAGAACGTCACCATCGAGTTCTGCGTCGGCATGGGTCCCGACGGCGAGGAATACCCGTTCGCGCAGACGTTCGAGCGCATCGCCGACGGCCGCATCGACGTCACCAAGCTCGTCACCGGGTACGCCGGGCTCGAAGGCGTCGAAGAGGTGTTCGCGCACCTGCGGCCGGGCAACTACCGCGACATCGAACACGTGAAGATCCTCGTCCGCCACGACATCGACGGCCCGGGGATCCATCCGCCTTCCTGATGCGCTCAGCGACGTCGTCGCCACCATCGTGCGGCCCGAGTCGGGCTTCCGGGCGCGTCGAGGCGTTCCAACATCAGCTGCAGCTCGGCGATGCGGTCCGGATCCGTCTCGACAGCCAGGTCGGCGAGCACTCTCGTCCGGAGCCGCACCCGCAGGTCCGCGAGCTCGCGCGCCGTCGCATCGAATTCGCCCCACTCGAAGTCCCACGGCCACGGCGGCGACGGCATCACTCATTCCCCTCGCACCCGCGCATGAGCGCCAGTCTGTCGTCGTCGTGCCGCCATCGTCATCACCTCCGGGTAGGAAACGCCTGACCAAGCGACGGTGGGCAAATGTTCCCCCCGAGTGCGAGCGCCGAGCGACAGAGATGCGCTCAGCCTTGCTTGGCCAGAAGCTCGGCGAGTTCCTGCGGAGTGGGATGCACAAAGAGTTCGAGCTGGATGTTGTCCAACTCTTCACGGTCAGTGACTTGCAACGAGAAGTGATCGAGCCCGACCCGACGCTCGTCGAACCTCTCGTGCGGCGTCTCCTGGTGCGTCATCACATCAACGACGATGCCGGACGAATGCCTCAAGGACCAGACGTCAAAGGTCTCGTCCTCGGTGTGCGTCATGAGTCTGAATCCAAGGACCTCTTGCCACCACGCGGCAGACCGCGCGCAGTCTGTGACGGTGAGATCGATGTGAGAAAACCCCATGAGATCAGGCACGGTTCTTCCACCACCCACATCCGCATGCGCCCGCCCCCGCGAGCGACTACCGCACATCTTGCCACCCCTATAGGGCGTGTCCTCGGTGCCGTACTCCAGCGTGCGTACCGCGTCGCGGCGTGCGTGCTGATTCAGCGCTCGGACTCGCGGAGTCCGACCATGACCGTGGCGATCACACAACCGCTCGGACCCGCCAACCAGGAGTGCTCGACCCCGTTCACCACGACCGAGTCACCCGCGTAGAGGCGGACCGATCCGTCGTCGAGACCCAACTCGACGTCACCCGCCACCACGACGCCGTAGTCGATCGTCGGGGTGCTGTGCATCGGCGCGGCGAGACCGGGTCCCATCTGGGTGATGATCCACCGCGTCTCGCCGGCGGGAACGTCGACGCCGAACGACTCGAGGTCGAGCGTGGGGTCATCGGTCGTCACCGACGGATCGTCGGTGAGCGACCAGAGCTCGTTGACGACCGACGAACCCGTAGCGGGATCGACCGTGCCGCCCGCGACCCGGGTGAGCCCGAAGGCGCCGGCGCCGTCGGGCCGCGGCGCGAACGCAACCGGCGCGTGCCCATCGGAGAACACCGTCGAACGACCGTCGGCGCCGACACCCGTCACCACCCGCCGCATGTGTGCCCCCTCGCGATCGAAGCTCCGGACGCTAATCGGTGACCGCCGCGGCGCGGAGGTGCGCGATGTCGTCGGCCGTGTACCCGAGCCCGGCGAGGATCCGCTCGTTGTCGGCCCCGGGCTGCGGCGTCGGGCCACCGATCGACGCCGGCGTGCGGCCGAACCGCACCGGCGGCGCGACCTGCACGTACCCGTTGGCCTCCACGAACGCGTCGCGCTCGGTGTTGTGCGGGTACTCCATCGCCTCGAGCATGCTGAGCACCGGAGTGACGCACACGTCGCGCGACGCGAAGACCGTCTCCCACTCGGCGCGGGTCCGGGTCGCGAACACCGATGCGAAGACCGTTTGGAGCTCGGGCCACTTCGACTGGTCGTTCTGCGTCGCGACCAGTGCGGGATCGAGCCCGAGCCCGTCGATCAACTGCGCGTAGAACTTGTTCTCGACCGCGCCGATCGCCATGTACTCACCGTCGCTGGTCTCGTAGCAGCGGTAGAAGTGCGCGCCCCCCTGGATCTGGTTCACCCCGCGACCGTCGATCCACGAACCTCCGTCGCGCATCGCGAAGAACAACGCCATGAGGCCCAGCGAACCGTCGGACATGGCCGACTCGACGACCTGGCCCCGCCCGCTGTGCCGCCGCTCGTGGAGCGCGGCGAGCAGGCCCATCGCCAGCATCATGGCGCCGCCCCCGAAGTCGCCGACCAGGTTGAGTGGCACCGGTGGCGGCGTCCCGTCGGTGCCCATGGCGTGGAGCGCGCCGGTGATGGCGATGTAGTTCAGGTCGTGGCCGCCCTTGTCGGCGAGGGGCCCGGACGATCCCCAGCCGGTCATGCGCCCGTAGACCAACGCCGGGTTGCGGGCCAGGCACTCCTCGGGACCGACACCGAGCCGCTCGGTCACCCCGGCGCGGTAGCCCTCGACCAGGATGTCGGCGCCGTCGAGCAGGCGGAAGAGCGCCTCGCGGCCTGGCTCCTGCCGGAGGTCGAGGGTGACCGACTCGTGGCCGCGGAAGATCCAGAGCCGGGGCGAGATGCGCGACGGCGAGGTGCCCACCGGGTCGATCCGGATGATGCGGGCGCCCATGTCGGCGAACAGCATCGTCAGGAGCGGGAGCGGTCCGATGCCTCCGAGCCCGACCAGCGTCACGCCCGAGAGCGGGCCGCCACCCGCTGTTCCTTCGTCCGCGGTCACTGGTCCCCCTCCGGTCTCGACACCACCAGTGTCTCGCGTGCCGTTCCGCTACGGTCAAGTCGTCGTGGACGTGTGGGGGGCCGATGACAGCAGCGACGGTGATCCTCGTTCACGGCATGTGTGGGTCGCCCGCGGCCTGGGCCCGCGTCGTCCCTGTACTCGACGACCAGGGCATCACGAACCTCGCGGTCGAGCTCCCGAGTTCCCTGCCCGATTCGGAGCTGGACGATGGCGACGGCGTGAGGTCCGTGCTCGACCGCATCCACGGACCGGTCGTGCTCGTCGGTCACTCGTCCGGCGGCATGACGCTCACGGTGGCGGGCGACCACCCCTCGGTCGAGCACCTCGTGTATCTCGACGCGGCCATGGCGGATGTCGGGGAGAACCTGTTCACGCTGACGAACGGCAACTTCGATGAGGACTTCATCGCGGGCTTCCACGTCGCTGGAGGCGTCATGGACGTCGACACCGAGGTGTTGACGTCCTACTTCCTCAGTCGAGGATGGACGGAGCGCGATGCCGAGGAATTCGTACGGGGGTCTCGGCCCCAGCGGCTGGCCGCTCAGGTGATCGAGCCGACGGTCGCGGCATGGCGAACGGTCTCGTCGACGTTCGTGTCGTGCCAGGACAGCGAGATGTCCCGCGAGCTTCGGGACTTCTGCGCAGCTCGAGCAGGCGCCGTGATCGAACTGCCGGGCGATCACTTCCCGTTGTGGCGACGACCCGACGAAGTCGCCGACATCCTGGTCCGGATCGCATCCGAGGTGACCGTCGCATGACCATGCCGACCGACATCGAGATCGTCGACCTGGGGATCGGCTTCCCCTACACGTCGATCGAGCAGAAGATGGGCGCGTACGACTTCTTCCGCGCCAACCTCAAGGACGCCCAGAGCGTGCGCGAGATGGAGTTCCCCGTCCAGTACATGTTCAAGGGCGTCCCCGACATCGTCGACGAGGGGACCGACCTGGTCGAGTGGCTCGTCGAGCGGATGGACGCGTACAACATCCGCATCGCCCGCGTCGGACTCTCACCCAACGGCATCGAGGCGCAGCGACGGTATCCCGACCGCTTCGTGATCGGGATGTCGGTCGATCCGAACGACGTCATGGGCGCGATCCGTCAGATCGAGGCCGCCAAGGTCGAGCACGACGTCGTGTCGGCGATGGTCTTCCCGTCGGGGTGCGTGCCCCAGGTCGCGATCGACGATCCGAAGATGTACCCGCTGTACGCGAAGTGCGTCGAGCTCGACATCCCGATGTGCGTGAACGGAGGCATCGTCGGTCCGCGCATGCCGAGCTGGCCCCAGCAGGTGTTCCGTTTCGACGAGGTCTGCTACGACTTCCCCGACCTCACCATCGTGATGATGCACGGCGGCGAGCCCTGGGAGGACCTCGCGGTCAAGCTGATGCTGAAGTGGCCGGGCCTCCACTACATGACCAGCGCGTTCGCGCCCAAGCACTACCCGAAGGCGATCATCGACTACGCCAACACGCGCGGCGCCGACAAGATCATGTTCTGCGGCTACTTCCCCGCCGGCCTCACGCTCGAGCGGCAGTTCGCCGACATGCCGAACGTCCCGTTCCGCGACCACGTGTGGCCCAAGTTCCTGCGCGAGAACGCACTCCGCGTCTTCAAGATCCCCGAGGCGATCGCGCGCGCGACCGGCACGGCAGTCGCTTAGTCGACGGCCGGTCGCTCGTCGGCCATCTCGCGGAGCTTGTTCTTGAGGATCTTGTCGAGCGTGCCGGTGGGGAACTCGTCGACGAAGTAGACCGCCCGTGGCACCTTGAACGTCGCCAGGTTCTCGTGGCAGGTCTCGATGATCTCGACGGCGACGACCTCCTCGTCGTGCTCACCCGGCGCCTTGACGACGAAGGCGACGACGACCTCGCTGAGGAACTCGTGCTCCTTGCCGACCACCGCGACGGCCTGCACCGCGGGATGGGCGACGATGAGGTCCTCGACCTCCTTGGCCGACACGTTCTCGCCCCCGACCTTGAGCAGGTCCTTGTCGCGCTCCTGGTAGAAGACGTTGCCGCCCTCACCCATCTTCACCATGTCGCCGGTCTTGAACCAACCGTCCTCGAACGCCTTGGCGTTGGCCTCGTCGTTGTCGAAGTACTCGAGGAAGAGCTGGATCCCCCGGGTGCCGCGCATCCACAGCTCGCCGGTCTGGCCGTCGGTGCAGAGCTCGCCGGTCTCCTTGTCGACCACCGCGATCTCGTAGCCGGGTGTCACGTGGCCCATCGACCGTGTGGGCAACCGCTCCTGCGGCTTGCCGGTGACGCAGTGCGTGACCGTCTCGGTCATGCCGTACGCGGCGTACACCGAGATCCCGAACATCGTGTCGAGGTCCGGCATGATCAGCCCGAACACGCCGACGCGCAGCTTGTGCTGCTCCGGCTTGTCGGGACTGCCGAGCGCGCCCATCACGAACGGCATCAGCGAGATGTGGGTGACGTCGTGCTCGACGACCGTCGGCCAGAAGCGGCTCTGCGACCACTTCGGCATGAGCACCGCCGTGGCGCCGACGCCGAGGACGGGCCACAAGCTCCAGCTCTGCGCGTTGGTGTGGAAGAACGGGAGGTAGATGAGGTAGGTGTCGTCGGTGGTGAGGTCGATGTTGCGCGGCCCGGTCCGGCTCGCCCAGATCGCGTTGGCGTGGGTGTGCACGACGGCCTTCGGGCGGCTGGTGGTGCCCGAGGTGAACATGATCCCGAACGGCAGCATCGGTTCCGCTGCCCGCGGCGTCCACTCGCCGGCATCGGCGAACAGCGTGTCGAACGCGTCGAAGCCATGGGCCCGTTCGTCGGCGGTGGCGGGCTCGCCGCTGTTGTCGTCGGTGACCGCGATCCACTTCAGCGCCGGTGCGGCGGCGGCGATCATCGCCGCGTACTGCGGTTGGGTGATCGCGGCGATGGCTCCGGTGTGCTCGGCGAAGTACGTCATCTCCGCGCCCACCGACTTGGTGTTCGTGGTGACTGCGACCGCCCCGAGGGTCGCGCACGCGAGCCACGACAACACCATCTCGGGGCAGTTCTCCGAGTGGACGAGCACCTTGTCACCCGTGCTCACCGATCGGGCGGCGAGCCCGGCGGCGAGTCGCCGCACGTCGGTCAGCAGCTCGGCGTAGGTCCACTGGCGGACCGCACCCTCTCGGGGTGCCCACACCAGCGCGGGGTGGTCGGGCTTGGCGTCGGCCCAGTGCTCGAGGAGCCACGGGACGTCCTGGCCGGAGGTCTGGAATTGTTCGATGGCGGCGGTTTCCATGCGGGACATCTTGGCGCACGCGATGCAGGCATGGGGCAAGCTGGGGCCATGCGCGTCGTGCCGGTCGACCCCCGCGACAGCACCTGGGAGGTCGACGAGCCGGTGTACCGGGTCCTCACGTGGTCTCCCCTGCCGACGCCCGGCGGTTGGAGCTGCGAAGAGAACGACATCTACGACGCCGAGGTCGACGAGGTCCTCGAATGGGCGCGGCACCAGGCCCGTCCGGATCAGCTCGTGACCGTGCACGTCCGGGTCCCGTCCCCCGAGGGTCCGGGCCTCGTACGGCTCACCGGGTGGGATCCGACCCGCCACGACGACCCACCGCGGCGCGTCGGATGACGGCCGACTGGCCGACGACCGCCGCCGACATCACGCCCGGCTGGCTCACCGGGGCCCTCGCGGCACGCCACCCCGGTGCCGACGTCGAGTCCGTCACCGTCGTCGAGGACCACCAGCTGACGAACGCCCACGCCCGGCTGCGCGTCACGTACCGTGAGCCGGCCGGCGCGCCGGAGATGATGTTCTGCAAGCTGGCGCCGACCGACGCGCGACGTGACCAGATCGTCGCCACCGGCATGGGCCACCGTGAAGCCCGCTTCTACGCCGAGCTCGCGCCGTCGATCGCCATGCGCGTGCCCGCGGCCCACGTCGCCGCGACCGACGACGACGGCATGTTCGCCATCCTCCTCGAAGACCTGGTGACGACCGGGTGCGCGGTGTCCGACGGCACCTGGGGCATTCCCGTCGACTCGGCGGCGGGCGCGATCGAGGACCTCGCGGCGCTGCACAACCGCTTCGACGATCCGGCGCGCCGGAGCGCCGACGCGCCCTGGGTGCACGTGAGCAGGCCCACGAGCGCGTACGCGGCCCCGATGCTGCGCTACGGCATCGACCATCACCGCGATCGCCTCACCGACGCGTTCGTCGAGATCGCCGAGCTCTACATCGACCATCACGACGAGCTGCAGCGGCTGTGGCACGAGGGGCCGCAGACGATCATCCACGGCGACGTCCACATCGGGAACCTCTTCGTCGACGACGGTCGGGTCGGTTTCCTCGACTGGGGCATCATCAACGTCAACACGCCGATGCGCGACATCAGCTACCTGATGACGATGGCGATGTCGATCGAGGACCGAAGGGCCCACGAGCGCGACCTGTTGCGCCTCTACCTCGATCTGCGGCGCGCCGCCGGGGTCACCGAGATCACGTTCGACGACGCATGGCGGGCGCACCGCATCCACGCCGCGTACAACGTCACCGCGTCGTGCCAAGTGGTCACGTTCCCCGAAGACACGTCGGAGCGTCGGCGTGTGTTCGCCGACGCGTTCCTGGCGCGAGCCCAGGCGTCGCTCGACGATCTCGACGCCCTCGGCGCGCTCAGAGGTGCTTGGCGATGAACGCCCGCGCCTCGACGCCCACCTCGGCGTCCTCGGGCGCGACGCCGAAGAAGCCTCCGTGCGGCATCGCCTCCCAGACGTGGAGCTCGGCCTCGACCCCTGCCTTCCGCAGCGCCCGGTGCATGCGGACGGTGTTGGAGAGGAACAGGTCGCGCGTGCCGGCTTGGAGGAACGTGGGCGGGAAGCCGCTCACGTCACCGAACACGGGCGACAGGAACGGGTCGGTGAGGTCGTGGCCGTTCGCGTACAGCGCGATCGACTCGGTCAGGCGCTTGAGCAGCACGTAGTCGACGCCCTCGTTGGTGTCGAAGGTGTCGCCCGACTCGGTGAGGTCCACCTCGGGGGTGAAGAGCATCAGGGCCTTCGGCATCGGGAGACCCTCGGCGCGCGCGCGGAGCATCAACGCCGCGGCGAGGTTGCCACCGGCGGACCCGCCGGCGACGACGATCTTCTCCGCGGGCTTGATCTCGAGCAGCGCGCGGTAGACGGCCACGCAATCGTCGAGCGGCGTCGGATACGGATGGTCGGGCGGCATGCGGTAGTCGACGGCCCACGTGTGCAGACCGGCCCGCCGCGCCGCCATGATTCCCATGAGGCGGCACACGTCACCCCCGCCGGCGATCAGCGCGCCGCCGTGGATGTCGTAGAGCATCAGGGCGTCGTCGCCGGTGTCGGCGCCCTCGGGGGTGATCACGAACACGTCGATGCCATCGACCTGGACCGTCTCGGTCGGCGTGTCCTGCAGCCCCGGCTGGCTCTCGAAGCTCGTGGCGATGAACAGGTCGGTCACCGCGACATGCTCCTTCCACCCCGCGGCGTCGTCGAGCGACGGGAACGACGCGGGTTCCGCCAGCCGGCCGGGCACCATCGCGCTGCCCGCCGCGATCGCAGCCTGGGCCTCCGGGCTCACCGAGCTCGGGGTACGAATCGTCCGCGTCAGCTCGAGCGCGGACTCCTGGTTCGTGTCGGTCATGCCCCGACGTTACGACGTACGCGCCAGACCTTCACCTCGACGCTCGGCTCAGCGGACGAGGTCGCCGAAGACGCTGGTGAGCAGTGGGTTGAAGATGTCGGCGCGCTCCCACTGCAGGAAGTGGCCGGCGCCCGGGATCAGGAGCGGTCCGATGCGATCGGTGAAGGCCCGCTCGCAGAACCACACGAAGTCCTCGCCGACCACGTGGTCGTCGGTGCCGTAGAGCAGGAGCGTGGGCACGTCGACCGTTCCGCCGAGCAAGGGCGGTTCGGTCATCGGACGACCGTGCCCGAGCTGGTACGCCGACCACCCGGCGCGCAACCTCGTTTCGTCGGCGAACGGCTCCGTCATGAAGTCGACGTCGGCCCGACCGAACGTGCCGGGCGAGGCCCACAGCCGGCTCTGGTACATGCCCGCGATCCACTGCCGGCGCGCCGCGTCGGTGGCCAGCATCGCCGCCAGGTCGTCGGGCCGCGCGCCCTGGAGCTCGCGGTAGTCGCCGGTCGGGCCGTCGCTGAGCGCGCTCAAGGAGCCGTAGTCCATCCCCGCGGCCGCGTACTGCTCGATCGCGGCGGGGGGCACGGTGTTGAAGAAGCAGAACTTCTCGACGAAGCCGTCGAAGCGGTGCACGAGGTCGACGCCGACGACACCGCCGATGTCGCCGCCGGCGACGGCGCACCGCGTGTGGCCCAGCACGTCGTGCACGAGCGCGTGGACGTCGCGCGAGTACACCGCGAGGTCGTAGACGTCGTCGGGCGAGAGATCGCTGTCGCCGTAGCCGCGGAGATCAGGGACGATGACCTCGAAGCCCGCGGCTGCGAGCGGCGCGATGTTGCGCCACCAGATGCGCTTGGTCTCCGGGTACCCGTGTAGCAGGAGCAACGGGTACCCACCGACACCTTCACGCACGTACGCGAGGGCGAGGTCGTCGCGCACCACCGAGCGCTCGATCGTGAGCTCGCCGGGTGCCGGCGTCGGCGGTTGCGGCGGGCGGAACCTCGGGTCGTACGTCACTCGCTCACGCTCACGCCATCACTCTTGGGCGTTCGCTACTCACCGGGATACCCGGCTCGCTCACGCTCACGCCATCACTCTTGGGCGTTCGCTACTCACCGGGATACCCGGCTCGCTCACGCTCACGCCATCACTCTTGGGCGTTCGCTACTCACCGGGATACCCGGCTCGCTCACGCTCACGCCATCTCGACGTCGCGCCGCAGGCGGGTGAGCACGAGCGTCTTGATCAGCCATTGACCGTCGACGAGCTCGTAGGTCTCGGTGTAGTGGCCGTAGCCGGTCATGCTCTTCATCCCGAGCGGCGAGCCCTCGGGCATCTGCAGGAAGTCCTGCATCGCCCACACGCCGCGCGCGGTCGTCGGCGACGTGATCTCGATCTCGGGCATGTGCCCGTGGTGCACGGTGACGACCGGACCGACCGACCCCTCGACGAACTGGCGGATGTTCGCATCACCGTGCACGACGTCGATGTTCGGCGCTTCCTGCGTCGTGTCCATCGTCGCGTCGGGCGCGAACACCGCTTGGAAGCCGTCCCAGTCCTTGGTGTCCATGCAGCGGAAGTACCGCCCCTTCAGCTTCTTGATCTGCTCGATCGCGCCGAGCTCTTCGAGGGTGTCCATCAGGGCCTCCAGGGTTTGGGCCAGTCGTCACTGCGGAACTGCGCGTCCATCCCACCGTCGCAGAACAGCACCGACCCGCAGAAGAACCGGGCGTCAGGCCCGAGGAGGTACGCGATGAGCGCGGCGATCTCCTCGGGGCGGCCGTTGCGACCGAGCGGCGACTTGAACGCTTCGATCATCGGACCGACCGTGGGGTGGTCGAGCCCTTCCTGGAGCAGCGGCGTCTGGATCGCGCCCGGCGCGACCGCGTTGAGAGTGATCCCCGCCCCCGCCCAGTCGGCCGTCGGCGCGTGGCGCCGCACCCACCAGGACAGCGCGGTCTTGGTGACGGGATACGTGCTGAGCGACTCGCCCTCACCGGCCAGGGCGCGCGTCGCGGCTTCGTCGCCCTCCAGGCAGCTGGCAATGAGCGCCTCGTCGAGCCCGGGCTGACAGGTGGTCGAGTTCGAGCTGATCGCCACCGCCGCCGGATTCGCGCCGCGGGCGAGGAGGGGCCGCAGGCCCGCCAGCAGCTCGACGGTGCCGAAGTAGTTGACCGAGATCAGCAACGACGCCGGGCGTTCGGGCAGGCCCGCGAGGCCCGCGAGCGTCACCAGACCGTCGAGCGTGCCGCCCGAGAGCTCACCGACCCGCGCGATCGCCTCGGCGCGACCGTCGGCGGTGCCGAGGTCGGCCTCGACCTCGGCGTGCTTCACGTCGATGCCGATGACGCGGTCGCCTCCGGCCTCGAGCCGCGCCGCCAACGCGGCACCCATGCCCGACCCGGAACCGGTGATCGCGACGGTCCTCACGGCTTCACCAGCTCGCGCCACGGCAGGTCCTTGTCACTCGACGGGTCACGCGGCAGGCCGAGCGCCCGTTCGCCGATCACGTTGCGCTGCACCTGGTCCGTCCCCCCACCGATCCGACTCGCCCACTGGCTCAGGAACTGATCCTGCCAGCGCGCGTCGTCGGGTGCGTCGTCGCCCCAGAGCGTGGCCTCGGGTCCGAGGAGGCTCAGCACGAGATCACCGGTCGCGGCGAGGTGCTCCGAGTACGCGAGCTTGAGCACCGACGCCTCGGGCCCGGGCATCTGGCCTTTGCTCATCGCGGTGCGGAGCCGGAAACCGAGGTACCGGATGACCCCGGCGCGCACCACCAACCGCGCGAGCTCCTGACGGACGACCGGATCGTCGTTTACGCCCATCCGTCGGGCGAGGGCGATGATGTCGGCCACCTGGCGCCCACCCTGCGCGCCGCCGATCATGGCGCGCTCGTTGCCGAGCGTGGTCTGCGCGACGCGCCCATCCGTTGTTCACATCGCCGAGCACGTTCTCGGCCGGGATGCGCACGTCGGTGAGGAACACCTCGTTGAAGTGCGCCACGCCGGTGATCTGCACGAGGGGGCGCACGTCGATGCCGGGCGTCTTCATGTCGACGATGAAGTAGGTGATCCCCCGGTGCTTCGGCGCGTCGGGATCCGTACGCGCGAGCAGGATGCCGTAGTCGGCGAACTGGGCGAAGCTGTTCCACACCTTCTGCCCGTTGACGACGTACTCGTCACCGTCGAGCACCCCGCGCGGTACCGAGCGACGCGAGATCGGAACCGGCACCAGGCTCGCTGTACAGCTGGCACCAGAGCTCGTCGCCCCGGAGGATGGCGTCGACGTGCTCCTTCTTCTGCTGTTCGGTGCCGTGCGCGATCAGCGTCGGGACCACCATCGACACCGCGACCGAGAACGCGCCGACCGACACGTCGAACTGCGCCTGCTCCTCGTTGAAGATCGCCTGCTGCATGCCCGTGCCGCCGCGCCCGCCGTAGTCCTTCGACAGCGTGATGCCGGCCCAGCCCTCGTCGTAGAGGGTGCGCTGCCACGCGCGCGACTGGTCCATGTGCTCCTGGAGCCCCGCGGCGCCGTAGCTCCCCTGGGGTGACGCGGCGTCGTCGTCGAGCCGGGTGGCGTGCTGCTCGAGCCAGCTCCGGGCTTCGGCCCGGAACGCCGCTTCTTCCGGGGAGTCGCCGATTTCCATGGTGCGTCCCTTCAGGCGATGGTCTGGGGCAGCAAGCTCGCCCGGATCGCGTCGGCGAAGCCGTAGTCGAACGGCACGATGAGCCGGAACGGCGCGTCGAGCACGACGTCGGTGCCGGCGCCGTACGGCGCGGCGGCACGCGCGGCGCGCGTCACCGCCGCGGGGTCACCCTCGAGCAGGTAGAGGTCGCAGTCGAGCGTCGTATCGGTGATCGACCGGTGACCGAGCACCGCGTGCACACCGTCGACGGCGACAGCCGTGGGTGCGACGGTGTCACGCGCTTCGTCGTCGCCTCCGTGGCGCAGGACCACGCGGATCGAGGTGTGCTGCACGTGGGGCACGTCGCCGGGATCGGCTTTCAACGTCGGATCGGCCACGCCCCACGTCCACGTCATCGCGTCGCCGGCCCGCACGACCTTCTTCTCCGGCGCGAACATCCGGTCGGCGTCCTCGAGCTTGTCGCGGTAACTCGTCATGTCGGCGAGCACCTGCGCGGGATCGCCGGCGAGCGTGTACACGGTGACGTGGACGCCACGACCGTCGGCGAAGCCGTCGAGCCGGTTCGCCGGTTCGCGCACGTCGTGCAGCTCAGGCGGCGCGACGTAGCGCTTGCCGGTCATGATCCCCGGCAGCGCGATGTTCGGCGGCAGGTGCTCGAGGTCGTACCACCGGTTCCAGTCTTCGATCGCGTCGGCGTCGCAGTCGACCGACGCGAAGATGATGCCGCTGACGTCCACGCCGGCCTCAGGCGGGACGGAGCTCGACGAGGCGCACCAGCGGGATCTGCCGATCGGTGCGGCTCTGGTAGTCGTCGTACCACGGACGGTCGGCGTTGAGCGCGGTCCACGTCTCGGCGTAGTCGGCGCCGTCGAGGACCTGCGCGTCGGCCCAGAACACGCCGCGCTGCACGCGGAACTTCACCTCGGGGTTGGCGTCGCGGTCGCTGAGGTTGAGGTACCACGACGGGTGGTCGGGCGCGCCCGAGAACGACGCCACGATGATGCGGTGTCCGTCGCGGTCGACCCAGTAGGGCAACGCGACCTTGTGCTCGTTCCCGCTCTTGCGCCCGATGGTGTGGAGCACGACGTGGTGCATCCCGGCGATGCACCACACCTCTTCCGCGTCGGACGACTCCATGTACTGGACGTGGCCGCGGGAGATCCCCGGGATCTCCTCCCGGGGCGGCTCCTCGAACGGCTCGCTCTTCTGGGACTCGGGCTGGACCTCCGGCATGGGGCGAAACCTACCCCAGCCAGGCTCCCTAGTAACTACTATGCTCCCGCCGATGGGCAACCTCGAGACCGTGCGCACGATGCTCGCCTGCTTCTCCGCGGGCGATCCGCAGGGTCAGCTCGACCGGTGCACCGACGACGTCGTGTACGAGGCGCCGTACTACGGGATCGAACGCCACGGGAAGGCCGAGCTGGCGGCCATGCTCGGCGCGGTGCAGGATCGCTTCGACTCGGTGTCGTACGTGATCGTCGACGACTTCCCCACCATCGACCCCGATCTCGTGATCGTCGAGGTGCGCGGCGACAACCACGTGCGCGGCGGTGGGCAGCGCTACCAGAACCACTACATCATGTTCCTGCAGTTCCGCGACGGCCTGGTCTTCCGCTGGCGCGAATTCTCGAATCCCGACGTCTACCGAACGGCGGTGGCTACATGACCGGAGTGCTCGACGGGGTCGACGTCCTCGACCTCACCACGGGGATCGCGGGGCCGATGACCGGCATGCTGCTCGCCGACCACGGCGCGCGCGTCACCAAGATCGAGCCGCCCGGCGGCGACCCGACCCGCGCGTTCTCGGGCGCGCAGGTCTGGCACCGCGGCAAGCGCAGCGTCGAGCTCGACCTCCGCGACGCCGCCGACCGCGACCGCCTGCTCGCGCTCGCGACGCGCGCCGACGTGCTGGTCGAGAGCTACGCGCCCGGGCACGACCGCGGACCTCGGCCTCGACTTCGACGCGCTGCACGCGGTCAACCCGCGCCTCGTCTACTGCTCGATCACGGCCTACGGCGACGACGGCCGTCACGCCGATCGCCCCGGCTACGACGCCCTGGTCGCGGCGCGCACCGGCCACCACTGGGAGAGCCGCGGCGTCCCCGGCGGCACCCTCGCCCGCCTCGCCGGGCTCCCGCCGGCGTTCGCCGACCTCGTCGTGCCCGACGACTGCTGGGTCGGCGCGCCGCGCGCCCGGGCCCGCTGTTCGCCGGGCGTGCCGTGGGTGAGCCTGGCCTCGTGCTACCTGGCCACCATCGCGATCAGCGCCGCGCTCCGCGTGCGCGAGCAGACCGGTCGCGGCCAGCGGGTCGCGACCTCGCTGCTGCAGGGGGTGCTCGCCACCACGCTCGTCGTCGTGGCAGCGCGTCGAGCACGTCGAGACCGAGAACTACCAGAGCTGGATCGGCGATCCGCGCGGGCCGCAAGGGCGTGTTCCGCTGCGCCGACGGCCGGTGGATCCACCAGTGGGTACCCCTCCCCGACTTCGTCCTCGGCGTCTCCGAGGGCGACCGCGTGCACGCACCGAGAAGACGACCCGGCCCCGCGAGAGCGACCGACGCGCATCGGTATCGACGTCAACGAGATGCTGCTGCTCCACCACTACCAACCGGTGATGGCCGCGGCCTTCGCCAAGTTCCCGGCGGAGCCGTGGGTCGAGCTCGGCGCCGAGGTCGGCGTGCCCCTCCAGCCGGTGCGGTCGCCCGAGGAGGCCCTCGCACGACCCCGCGTTCCTGGCCGACGGCTGCGTCATCGAGGTCGATCGACCCCGAGCTCGGTCCGGTCCGTCAGGTCGGGCCGTGTCTACGAGCTGCACGCGTGCCCGACCGACGCGCCGGCCGCGCCTCCGGCCCTCGGCGCCGACACCGACGAGGTGCTCGCCGAGGCCGACGCGCTCGCGGCGCCCGGCCGCCGCGTCGCGCGCTCGGCCGACGCGGGGCGCCTGACCGCACCGCTCGAGGGCGTGCGTGTGCTCGACCTCGGGCTCGCGATCGCCGGCCCGTGGGGCACGATGATGCTCGCCGACCTCGGCGCCGACGTCATCAAGGTCAACCCGCTGCACGACTTCTACTGGATGAGCACCCACATCGCGATGTGCTGCAACCGGGGCAAGCGCAGCATCTCGATGAACCTCAAGGACCCCGACGCGATGGCGATCCTGCACCGCCTCGTCGAGTCGGCCGACGTCGTGCAGCACAACATGCGCTACGAGGCCGCGGTCCGCCTCGGCGTCGACTACGAGAGCCTGCGGCGATCAAGCCCGACCTGATCTACTGCCACACGCGCCGGCTTCGACCCGGCGAACGCGACGGTCTCCCCGGGCAACGACCAGACCGGTGCCGCGCTCGCCGGCCTCGACTGGGTCGACGGCGGCCTCGACCACGACGGCATCCCGTTCTGGACCGTCATGTCGCTCGGCGACACCGGCAACGGGTTCCTGTCGGCGATCGGGATCATGCAGGCGCTCTACCACCGCGACCGCACCGGCGAGGGCCAGTTCGTCGACACCATCGATCATGTACGCCCACCTGCTCAACACGTCGATCGCGTGGAGTCGACGCCGACGGCAACCGCGGCGACCGGCCGCAGCTCGATCGCGATGCAGCTGGGGTGGCACGCGTGCCACCGCCTCTACGAGACCGCCGACGGCTGGCTGTGCGTCGCCGCCGGTCGACGACGACGAGCGCGCCGGCGCTCGGCGGCGGCCCTCGGCGTCGGGGCTCGACCGCCGACACCGCGTTCGACGCGCGTCGGAGCCCGCGTTCCGCATCGCGCACCGCCGAGCACTGGTTCGCGCGCTCGACGCCGCCGGCGTGCCGTGCGAGATCGTCGACGCCCGACTTCGTGCTCGACCTGTTCGACGACCCCGAGATGATCGACAAGGGGTGGGTCACGAAGTACCAGCCACCCGCATGTCGGGCGACATCGGCAGGTCGGGCCTCCTGTTCGACCTCTCCGAGACGCCGGGCCGTCGTGCACGGGTCCCCGCTGATGCGTCGGCCAGGACACCGTCGCCATCCTGCACGAGCTCGGCTACGACGACGACGCGATCGACAAGCTGCTCGCCGCGCGTCGTCAAGCAGCCACCCTCGACCCAGGAGCGCGCATGACTGCCCGGCCGTGAAGCCCCCGATCCCCGACCGCGACGACGCCTTCTTCTGGGAGGCGATCGCCGACGGGACGCTGCTCATCCAGCGCTGCGCGGCGTGCGGCATCGTGCGCCACCCTCCCGCGCCGATGTGCGCCCGCTGCGGCTCGCTCGAGTTCGACACGCTGGAGTCGACCGGCCGCGGCACCGTCCACGTGGATCGTCTCGCACCATCCGACCGAGCCCGACGACGAGCCGCGGGTCGTCATCCTCGTCGACCTCGAGGACGGGCACCCGCATCGTCTCCAACCTGATCGACGCGGCCCGACGACGGATCCACAACGGCATGGCCGTCGACGCTCTGAGCATCGACGACCGTCGACGACGTCGTGCTCCCGCAGTTCCTGCCGGCCGGCTCGGAGTCGCCGATGAGCGACGTCCCCGCCGAGCGACGCGCCGTGATCGTCGGCATCGGCCACACCGAGTTCTCGCAGAACTCGGGCCGCTGCACCCTGCAGCTGGCGGCCGAAGCGGTCGCCGCCGCGATCCGCCGACGCCGGGCTCACCCCGCGCCGACATCGACGGCGCCGTCACCTTCGCGATGGACGTGCAACGACGAGCTGGCGCTCATCCGGTGCGCGGGGTGCCCGAGCTGCGCTTCACGGCCCGCACGCGTGGCGGCGGCGGCGGCGCGTGCGCCACCGTGCAGCTCGCCGCCGCCGCCGTGGAGAGCGGCCACGCCGACGCCGTGCTCGTCTACCGCGCCTTCAACGAGCGGTCCGGCCACCGCTTCGGCCAACCGCAGCAACGGGCGGGTGACCCCGACCCGGCGTGGAACTTCCACATGCCGTTCGGGCTCGACACGCCGGCGAAGATCTACGCCCTCTGGCTTCCAGCGCTACATGCACGAGCACGACCTCACCAACGTCGACTTCGGGCGCTACCCGTCGTCGCCCGCGACTGGGCCAGCACCAACCCGAACGCCCCGTTCTACTAGCGGCCCATCACCCTCGAGGACCACCAGGCCAGTCGCTGGATCGTCGAACCCATCCTGCGCAAGCTCGACTGCTGCCAGGAGAGCGACGGCGGCGTCGCGCTGGTGGTCACCCGAGCAGACCGGGCCGCGCGACCTCGATCCACCGTGCCCGTCGACATCCTCTCGGCCACCCAGGCGCACCTGCGAGGGCGGCAGCGAGATGTTCGCCTACTACGACCAGGACCTCGGCGAGCACCAGGAGGCGGCGGCGATGGGCCGGCGCCTCTACGCCGAGCCGGCCTCACGCCCGACGACATCGACGTCGCCATGATCTACGAGAACTTCACCCCGATCGTGTTCCTCCAGCTCGAGGCCTTCGGCTTCTGCGGGCGGGGCGAGGCCCGCGACTTCATCGCCGACGGCCACATCGGGTGGGCGGGAAGGCTCCCGGTCAACCCCAACGGCGGGCTGCTCGGCGAGGGCTACATCCACGGGATGAACAACATCGTCGAAGGCGTGCGCCAGCTCCGCGGCACCGCAGCCAACCAGATCGCCGGCGCCGAGCACGTGCTCGTGTCGGCGGGGCGGAGCGGTCTGGTCCTCTCCCCCTGACCCTCGTAGGCTCACTCCATGACCTATCGGGACGCGATCTACATCTCGACCGACTCGCACGTCACCGAGCCGATCGAGCTCTACGCGCGAGCGGGTCGACGCCGCGTACCGCGACCGCGTGCCCGCGCATCGAGACCGTCGGCGACTGGCGCACGCCTGCTGATCGAAGGGTCTCGGGCCGCGCAAGCTGATGCCGGCGTCCGAACGTGAGGTCGCGATCGTCGGCGACTTCGACGCCGACGACCGTCTGCGCGACCAGGCTCCGCGACGGCGTGAGCGCCGAGGTGATCTTCCCGACGTTCGCGCTGCAGGCGTGCTTCGCGAGCGACGACGCCGAGTTCCAGCGTCAGCTGTGCCGCGCGTACAACGCGTGGGCCGGCGACGTGTTCGACGATCCACCGGCTGCTCCCCGTCGGCATGGTGTCGATGCTCGACATCGACGGCGCGATCGAAGACGCCAAGGTCGTGGCCGACCAGGGCTTCCGCGCGCTGTTCCTTCCCGCCCAGGTGCCGTCAGCGGCCCTACAACGACGCGGCCTACGACCCGTTCTGGGCCGTCGCCGAGGAGCTCGGCCTCCCGCTCACCTTCCACTCCGGCACCGGCCACGAGCCGCGCGTGGTGCGCGGCCCCGGCGGCGCGGTCGTCAACTACCTCATGGGCGCGCAGCTCGACGGCCCCATGGTGATGCTCACGATCGCCGCCGGTGGCGCGCTCGACCGCTTCCCCGAGCTGAAGATCGTCACCGTCGAGACCGGCGCGTCGTGGCTCGGCGTGGATCATGACGCAGGCCGACGCGATCTACGAGGACCACAGCATGTACGCGTCGCCGAAGCTGTCGCTCAAGCCGAGCGAGCTGATCCGGCGCCAGTGCGCGGCGACGTTCATGTACGACCCGGTCGCGATCAACAACCGCGGCATCACCGGCGTCGAGACGCTCATGTGGGGCAACGACTACCCGCACCCCGAAGGCACGTGGCCGGAGTCGCAGAGCGTGAACGCCGACCAGTTCGACGGCGTCAGCCAGGAAGACCTCGACGCCATCGTGAGCGGCAACGCGGCCAAGGTGTTCGGGTTCGACCTCGACCAGCTCGCCGAGCTGCCGCAACCCGTTCCCGCGTAGTCCACGACCGTGGACCGGAAGTGGGCAGCTCCCGGAACGATGATGGCTCCCGTCCGCGGCCTCACCGCGGCCACCCTCTGCTCGCTCGCCGGGCTCCACGTGGCGTGGGGGCTCGGCTCCTCGTTCCCGTTCTCGGCTCGCGACGACCTCAGCGAAGCCGTGATCGGGCGAGGGAGCGTCCCGTCCCCGGCTGCGTGCTTCGCGGTCGCCGGCGCGCTGACCATCGCCGGCGCGCTCGTCGCCGATGTTCCCGGCCTGCCGCGCGGCATCCAGCGCGCCGGGGTGACCGGCGTGGCCGCGGTGCTCGCGAGCCGCGCCGCGCTCGGGTTCGCCGGCCGCACCGACCTGGCATCACCGGGGAGCGTGTCGACCCGGTTCCGCCGCCTCGATCGACGCGTGTACTCGCCCCTCTGCCTGGCGCTCGCCGCCGGCGCACTCAGCTCGCGGCGCCCGTAGCCCCCGTCGCGCGTGCGAGCACGCGTACGAGCTCGGCTCGTTGCGCGTCGAACTCCTCCGTGGTCGAGTGCTCGACGGGCATGGCCTCGAGGAGCTCCTGGTCGAGCGCGAGCCCGCGCACGACGTTGTAGAAGAACCGGCCGATCCGTTCGACCTCGGCGTCGGACCGATCGGGCCCGACCACCGCGCGCACCAGCGCCGGCACCCGCTCGTTGACCCGTGCGCCGACCGACTTCGAGCGCGGCCTGCGTCGAGTCGGCGGTGGTCGGATCGTGGCTCAGGTTGAGGATCACCTGCATGTACGCCAGGAACTCGGGCCGCCGGTAGTACGTCCAGAGCGCGTCGACGAACGAGTCGACCCGCTGCTCGAGCGTGTCGCCGGTGATGACGGCATCGGTGAGGCACCGGTCGAGCTCGTCGACGCCGCGCTCGTGCACCGCCAGCATGAGCGCCTCCCGCGTACCGAAGTGGTACTGGATGACGCCCCACGTGACGCCGGCGCGGCGCGCGATCTTGTTGGAGCTGGCGCGGTAGAAGCCTTCGTCGAGGATGCAGGCGACGGCGGCGTCGACGACCCGGGCGCGCGTCGAGTCGTCGGTCACGGCGTGCTCCGGGCGGCAGCGGCGGATCCCGCCGCCCCGAAGGCCGCGGGATCCACGCGCCGGTCCGCGGCGTTCGCCGCCTCGAGCGCCAGCGCGTCGGCGAGTGGGAGGCCGTCACCCCGACGGTAGAGATCCAGGACCTCGGCCACGGCCCCGGTCGGTGCGATGTCGCCGACGAGCGCGCGCGTGAACGGCAGCAGCTCCTCGTGGGGCACGACGTGGTTGACCAGGCCGAGGCGCAACGCCTCCGCGGCGTCGACGAAGTTGCCGGTGATCGACATCTCGGCGGCCTTCCGCACGCCGACGACCCGGGGCAACAACGCGGTGAGGCCCCACGCGGCGACGACGTCGAGCCGCGCGTGCGTGTCGGCGAAGCGCGCCCGCTCCGACGCGACGACGAACGTGCAGCTCAGCGCGATCTCGAGTGCTCCGGTGACACAGGCGCCGTTGACCGCGCACACCACGGGCGTGGTCGCCGCTCGCAACGTCGCACCCGGGTTGGTGACCGCACCGACCCCGGTGCCCGTCGCCACCTCCTTGAAGTCGACCCCGGCGCTGAACACCGGATCGACCGCGGTCACGATGATCGCCCGCGTCGCGTCGTCGTGCTCGGCCTCCTCGATCAGCTCGCTGAACCGCGTCCGCATCGCCGCGGTCAGCGCGTTCTTGACCTCGGGCCGGTTGATCGTGATCGTGCGGACGCCGTCGGCGTCGTCGACGAGCAGGGTGTCGTCCGCCAACGAACGACTAACTGGTGATGCCGAACCGCTCCAGGCCGAACGCGGTGATCGCGTTCCCGCGGAGCAGCTTGTAACGCTCCTCCTCGTTGAGCCCGGCCTGGGTGCAGATGTCGTCGGCCACCTTCTTGGAGTGCGGGAAGGTCGAGTCGGCGTGCGGGTAGTCGGTCTCGAAGCAGATCTGGTCCATACCGATGACGTCGCGGTTGGCGAGGCCGATCTCGTCGTCGAAGATGCAGCCGTAGATCCGGCTCACGTAGCTCGACGGCGGCTGCGGCAGACTGGTGCCGAAGCTGTTGTCGGACCGCTCCGCCGCGAGCTTGTCGGCCCGCTCCATCACGTAGGGCATCCAGCCGACCTGGCCCTCGGAGTACGCGATCTTGAGCGTCGGGAAGCGCTCGAGCGTGCCCGAGAAGATGTAGTCGCACATCGAACCCATCGCGTTCGAGAACGTGAGCGTGGAGCTCACGATGAACGGTGCGTCGGGCGAGGTGGTCGGCATCTTCGAGCTCGAGCCGATGTGCATGCAGATCGTGGTGTCGGTCTCCTGGCACGCCTGGAAGAAGGGCTCCCAGTAGTGGTTCTTGTCGTGGATCGACGGCAGCCCGAGCGGGAACGGGTTCTCGGGGAACGTCACCGCGAAGCTGCCGCGGTCGGCGGACCGGCGCACCTCGGCGGCGGCGAGCTCGACGTCCCACAGCGGCACCATGGTGAGCGGGATCAGCCGACCCTTGCCCTCACCCACGCACCAGTCGTCGATCATCCAGTCGTTGTACGCCTGCACGCACAGGAGCGCGAGCTCCTTGTCGTCACGCTCGAGGAACGTCTGCCCGCAGAAGCGCGGCAGCGTGTTGGGGAAGCAGACCGACGCCTCGGTGTGGTTGGCGTCCATGTCGGCGATGCGCTCCGACTTGATCCAGCACCCCGGGCGGATCTCGTCGAACGTGGTGGGCGTGACGTCGAGCTCGGAGAAGCCGACCGCGGCCGACAACTTCGGGAACGGGTACACGAGGTCGTCGTAGAGCCACCAGTCGCACGGCTCGCCGCCCTCGACGCCCTTCTCGTAGGAGAACACGCCGCCCTCGAAGTGGAAGACCGCCGAATCGCGCTCGACGCGCGGGGCGCGGTCCTTGAACTTCGCCGGGATGCGTTCGGTCCAGAGATCGGGGGGCTCCACGACGTGGTCGTCGACCGAGATGATCAGGGGGACATCCATGCTGCGACTCCTTGGTGTGACCCCAGTATGGCGGGTCTCGGGCCGATCGACTACTTGACCGAGGAAACCAGTTGGCTCACTTCGGGTCGGGGAACAGCACGCGGGCGATGGCGTCGTTGAGGGCACGGAAGGCCCGGGCGTCGCTCCACCCCCGGTCGACGGTGAGCGCCCGGTAGAGGTCGGTGCTGCGCGACAGCGCCCACATCAGGTCGGCGGCCTCCCGTTCGGGCACCCGGAGCGGACCGGCCTCGGCCAGCAGCCCGACGAGCTTCCGGGCATCGGCCACGCGTTGCGCCTCGTGTTCCCGCAGCAGCGCGGCGATCTCCGGATCACCGACCGCGGCCGCCCGCACCACCTCGTCGAGCGGGCCCACCCGCCGGAGGGTGTCGCGGGTCGCCTCCGCCATCATGTCGAACCGCCGCCGTTGGTCGGGTTCCGCCCGCACCCGGTCGAGCAGCTCCGCCTCGACCACGGCTCCTCCCTCGGCGACACCGGTCGCGGCCGAGTGCACGACGGCGTTGAGGAGCTCGCGCTTGGTGCCGAACACCGCGTACACCGTCTCCGGTGACACGTCGGCCTCGGTCGCGATCTTGGCGATCGACGTTCCCGCGTATCCGTGCTCGACGAACAGACGCGTGGCGGCGTCGACCACCGCGGCGCGGGTCACCGCTCGCTGGCGATCCCGCAGCGACGAGCGGTACGGGCGCGCCTTGACCGGCTCAGACATTTTCGCTACAGTGCCTCTGTAGTGAACACATGAAAAGTGTATCGAACAAGGACGTGGTCCATGGCGTTTCATCATCTCGCGCTGGCGACGACTGATCTCGCCGCCACGAACCGCTTCTACACCGAGGCAATGGGCTTCACCCTCGTCCACGTCGAAGACGCCGCCACCGATGCGCCCGGCGGCTGGTTGCACCACGCGTTCTACGACACGGGCGACGGCACGCTCATGGCGTTCATGGAGCTCCACGACGAGCGCTGCGTCGACTTCGATCCCGCCATCTCCCGAGGCCTCGGACTCCCCTCCTGGGTGAACCACATCGCGTTCGGCGTCGACGACCTCGACGCGCTCGATGCCGCGCGTGATCGTTGGCTCGGATGCGGTCAGGACGTCGTGAGAATGCAGCACAGCCACGGCACGTCGATCTACACCGAGGATCCGAACGGCAACACCATCGAATGGGCGTGCGACACCGTCGTGTTCAGCGACGCGGAACGTGCCGCCGCGTCGACCCGGCTCGTGGCCGACGACCTGCCGCGCGACGCGCCGACCGACATGGAGTTCTTCGTCGCCGCGGACTTCTCCTGAGATCGGCGCGCCTGACCGAATCGCGCCTTCCTTCGATTCCCGGTGCACGCGAAGCGTCTGCCTATGCTGCCGTCCGCAATCTGACGCCCCGTCAGATTTCGGGAAGGAACCATGAAGCAGGCTCGCTGGTTGGCGCTCGTCCTCGTGCTGGTGGTGTCGGTGGGAACGCTCGCCGCGACCACGATCGCCGCAGGAGCGCAGTCGAGCGGCGGTGAGGCGCCCAAGGCGACCGACGTCGGCATCACCGCCACCGAGATCCACGTCGCAGTCATCGCCGACGTCGACAACGCGATCGTGCCCAACCTGTTCAAGGGTTCGAAGGACGCGGTCGAAGGCGCGGCCAAGTACCTGAACAGCAAGGCCGGCGGCGGTGGACTCGCGGGCCGCAAGGTCGTGGTCGACTTCTACGACTCGAAGCTGAACGCCAACGCGACGACCAATGCCGAGATCCAGGCGTGCGAGAACGACGTCGCCGCGGTGGGGACGTCGGCGGTGTCGCTGGCGTCGGTCGACGAGATGCGCAACTGCAGGGACTCGACCGGTGCGGTGACCGGCCTGCCCGACATCCCGTTCGTGTCGACGAACCTCTCGCAGCAGTGCTCGGACCAGTCGTTCCCGATGGCCCCGCCGCAGGTGATCTGCTCCACCAAGGACCAGCACCCGCAGACCTTCCAGCCCAACGTCGGTCGCGGCTACTACTACGACAAGAAGTTCGGCAAGGACCTGCACGGCATCTACATCTTCGGCAGCGATTCGAAGTCGGCCCGTGATTCGTCGTACGCCAGCGGCATCGGACAGGTGCGCGAGGTGTGCTGCACCTCCGACAAGGACTTCGACATCTCGGGCTTCGCCCAGCAGTCGGCGTACACGCCGGTGGTCCAGGAGATGAAGAGTGCCGGATCGAGCTACGGCCAGGCGACGCAGGGTCCCCAGCAGGTCGCGCTCCGCAAGGAGGCCGCGCTCCAGGGTCTGACCGACGTGAAGGTGTGGGACTGCACCACCGGCTGCTACAGCAGGGACTTCCTCTCGCAGGGCGGCCAAGACGTCGACGGCAACTTCGTCGACACGCTGTACCTGCCGTTCCTGAGCAAGGCGGAGCAGAACGCCAACCCGATGCTCCGGAACTTCGTGAAGTACACGGGGGCCGACAAGGCCGACGGGTTCGGCGTGTACGCGTGGTCCGCGATGATCGCGTTCCGCGATGCGGTGAACAACATCGTCAAGGCCGATGGCGTGAACGGCGTCACCCGCAAGTCGATCTTCGCGGCGCTCGACAACATCCACGAGTTCAGCGCCGACGGCATGTTCGGCACCATCGACCTCGCCGGCCGCACGACCACCCCTTGTCACGTGCTGATGCAGGTGAAGAGCGGTGCGTTCCAGCGGGTGTTCCCGAGCAAGGTCGGCACGTTCGACTGCGCCAAGAAGAACGTGATCGAGGTCAAGCTCGACGTCTACTGAAGATGCGCGTTGCGTGCGTCGGCGTACTACCCGAGTGCGCCGGCGTCGCGGAGCGCAGCGAGCTTGGCGTCGTCGTAGCCGAGCACACCTCGGAGCACCTGGTCCGTGTGCTCCCCCACCTCGGGCGCCTTGGTCGGCACCGGCAGCTCCTCGCCCTCGACGTGCAACGGGAACAGCAGCATGTCGGCGCCGGCCTCGTCGTAGGTCGTCCACCGGAACCGGTCCTGGAACTGCGGGTCGTGACGCACGGTCTGCGCCGTGTTCGCGGGGGCGATGGTGGTGTTGTGCTCGTCGGCGAAGTCGATCCACTCCTGCGACGTGCGCGTGCGGAAGATGTCGCGCAGCTCGGCCTGGAGCTCCGTGTTGCCGCGCGCGTGGTCGGCGATGGTCTTGCCCGGCCACTTCTCGAACAGATCCATGCGGCCGACGCCCTCGCAGAAGTTCTTCCAGAACGACTGCTCCGACGCCATGAAGAGGATGTGCCCGTCGGACGACTCGTAGTACTGGTAGCGGACGCCCTCCCACATACCGCCGAGTCCGGGTGCGCGTCGCTCGTTGTCGTCACTGGGGTTCCCGGTGACGATGTCATCGGGGTAGTCGTCGTAGCCCTTCCACGTCTCGATGCGGTACCAGTCGAAGTACGCGGAGCTGTCGGACTGCGCGATCTCCATGCACGCGCCCTCACCGGTCTTCTCGGCACGCAGGAGCGCACCCAGGATGCCGATCGCACCGAAGGCGGGGCCGGCGGTGATCCCGATGTTGGCCTGGTCGGGGATGCGGCAGAAGCCCTCGTCGTCGACCACCGGCTGGATGGTGCCCGACCACGCGTCGTAGGCGATGCCGTGGCTCGGCAGGTCGCGGTACGGGCCGGTGGCGCCGTACCCCGAGATCGTGCACATGACGATCTTGGGGTTGAGCTCCCTCAGCCGGTCGTAGCCGAGGCCCATCTTGGCGAGGAAGCCGGGGCGCATCGCCTCGATCACGACGTCGGACTCGCGCACGAGGTCCTCGAACACCGCGATCGCCTCGGGCTGCTTCAGGTTCAGCACCAGCGACTGCTTGCCCCGGTTCACGTGCAGGTGTAGCAGCGACGTGCCCTCCATCAGCGGCCAGGTCATCTTGCGCCCGTAGTCACCCGCGGGCGCCTCGACCTTGATGACCTCGGCGCCGAGGTCGACGAGATGCGACGTGATGGCGGCGGGGCCGAGCAGCGAGCACTCGACTACGCGCACGCCCTCGAGCATGGCGGGCCGGTCCGACACTCCGGTCATGCGGGCCACACCACCGACTGCATCTCGGTGTACGCGTGGAGCCCGAAGTCGCCGCCGTCACGCCCGATGCCGCTCATCTTGAAGCCGCCGAACGGCGTCTCCATGTTGCGCTGCGCGGTGTTGATGCCGACGTTGCCGGAACGCAGGCGGCCGGCGAGCCGGAACCCGCGCTCGGTGTCGCTGGTCATCACGTAGTCGTAGAGCCCGAAGTCGGTGCTGTTGGCGACGGCGACGGCTTCGTCGTCGTCGTCGAACGGCAGCACCACGATCACCGGTCCGAAGATCTCTTCCTTCACCGGCTTCATCTCCGGCTTGCACCCGGCGAGCAGCGTGGGCGCCACGTAGTAGCCGCGTTCCATGTGGCCGGGACGGCGACCGTCGACCACGATGTCCGCGCCCTCATCGCCGCCGGCGGCGACGTAGCTCTCGATGCGGTCGCGCTGGGCCGCGGAGATGACCGGACCGACGATGGTGTCCTCGTCGAGGGGGTCGCCGACCTTCATGTTCCCGGCGACCGCGGCGAGCCGCTCGACCATCTCGTCGTACTTGCTGCGGTGCACGATCGCGCGCGTGGGCGCGGTGCAGATCTGGCCGCTGTGGAACCCCCACACGCTGGCGATGGCGGTGACCGCGCCGTCGATGTCGGCGTCGTCGAGCACCAGCGCGGCACCCTTGCCGCCGAGCTCGAGCAGCATGCGCTTCATCGTGGGGCCACCGGCCTCGTAGATCTTGGCGCCGACCGCGGTGGAACCGGTGAACGACACCATGTCGATGTCGCGGCTCGAGCTCAGCGCGGCCGCGGGGTCGGGCGCCGCCGACGTGATCAGGTTCACGACCCCGGGCGGGAAGCCCACCTCGCGGAGCACCTCGGCGAGCACGATGATGGCGAACGGGTCCTGCGGCGCAGGCTTCATCACCACGGTGCAGCCGACCGCGAGCGCGGGCGCGATCTTGCCCACCATGTTGGTGAGCGGGAAGTTGTACGGCGAGATGCACGCCACCGCGCCCACCGGCTGACGGTTCACGAACGCGCCCATGAGCCCACCGGGCGCGAGCGGCGTCGACTGCACCGGCTGGGGCGGCATGGGGATGCCGATCGACTTCGTCGCGTCGCGGGCGTAGCGGTGGAAGCGCTCGAGCGCGACCGGCACCTGCATGCGCGAGCCGACGGTCGCGGTCGCGCCGGTCTCGGAGATGATCAGCGGCACGAGGTCGGGCCCGAGCTCGCCCAGGCGGTTCGCCGCCGCGAGCAGCAGCGCGGCGCGCTCCTCGGCCGGCGTCGCCGACCACGCCGGGAAGGCCTCCTGCGCGGCGCGGGCGGCTTCCTGCGCCTGCGCGACCGACGCCTCGGGCGCTTCGCCGACGACCTCCTCGGTCGCCGGGTTCACGATCGGCGCCGTGCCGGCCTCCCCGGCGACGAGCTCGCCCCCGATCAGGAGCTTCCACTCGTGGTTCTGCCAGTCGGCCATTCGCCTGGTCCCCTCGTTCGTCGGTCGACTCCGCAGCGCCGTCCCGCCTCCGGCAACGGCGCTGCTGCGACTCCTGGTCGTGTACCGCCATGATCGATCGTGCGGCGCCAAGGCTACAATCTGACGGTCCGTCAGACTTGTGCCGGCGCCACATCGGGGGATCCCATGCTCGACGAGATCATCAAGGGCGCGACGGTCGTCGACGGCACGGGAGCGCCGGGGGTGGTCGCCGACGTCGGCATCGCCGACGGGCGCATCGTCGCCATCGGCACCATCGACGAGCCCGCCGCCACCGTCGTCGACGCCGACGGCCTGGTCGTCGCCCCCGGCTTCGTCGACCCGCACACCCACTACGACGCGCAGCTGCTGTGGGACCCGACCGCGAGCCCGTCGAGCGTGCACGGCGTCACCACCGTCATCGGCGGGAACTGCGGCTTCACCCTCGCCCCGTTGCGCGACGGCGACGCCGACTACCTGCGCCGGATGATGGCGCGGGTCGAGGGCATGCCGCTCCCCGCGCTCGAGCACGGCGTCGACTGGAAGTGGGAGACCTTCGCCGAGTACCTCGACCGGTTCGAGGGCACGATCGCGGTCAACGCCGGCTTCCTCGTCGGGCACTGCGCCATCCGCCGCTACGTGATGGGTGCCGACGCGGTCGGCAGCGAGGCGACCACCGAGCAGATCGCCGAGATGCGCGCCGAGCTCGGCCGCGCGCTCGACGCCGGCGCGCTCGGCTTCTCGTTCACGCAGTCGTCGTCGCACAGCGACGGCGACGGCCAGCCGGTAGCGAGCCGCTGGGCCACGCCCGAGGAGCTCCTCGCCATGAGCGAGGAGACGGGCGCGCACCCGGGCACCACGCTCGAGGGCATCGTGCAGGGCTGCCTCGACCAGTTCTCCGACGACGAGATCGAGCTGCTCGGCTCGGTGAGCGCGGCGGCCAACCGGCCGCTGAACTGGAACGTGCTCACCGTCGACGCGCGCGAACCCGAGCGCGTGCCGCGCCAGCTCTCGGCCGGCGACCGCGCCGCGAGCTCGGCGGGCAGCTGGTCGCGCTCACCATGCCGGTGCAGGTCCCGATGAACATGAGCTTCCTCAACTTCTGCGGGATCTGGCTGATCCCCGGCTGGAGCGACGTGCTCAGCGTGCCGGTGCCGGAGCGCATCGTGCGTCTCCGCGATCCCGAGACCCGGCTGCAGATGCTCGAGTGGTCGCAGTCGCCCGAGGCGGGTGTGTTCCGTCGCCTCGCCGACTTCGGCGACTACCGCCTCGGTGACATGTACGCGCCCGAGAACGAGGAGCTGCGCGGTCGGGTCGTACGCGACATCGCGCGCGAGCGCGGTCAGTCGAACTTCGGCACGCTGCTCGACATCGTGATCGCCGACGAGTTGCGCACCGTCCTGTGGCCCATCCCGCAGGACGACGACGAGTCCTCGTGGGACCTGCGCCGCGAGGTGTGGAACGACCCGCGGGCGATGATCGGCGGGTCCGACGCCGGCGCGCACCTCGACCGCATGTGCGGCGCGCCCTACACGACCCGTTTCCTCGCCGACTGCCTCCGTGGTCGTCAGCTGGTGTCGCTCGAGCGGGCGGTCCAGCTCATCACCAGCGCGCCGGCGTCGCTGTTCGGGCTGCGCGACCGCGGCGTGCTGTGCGAGGGCGCGGTCGCCGACGTCGTCGTCTTCGATCCCGCCACCGTCGACGCCGACGACGCGACGCTGGTCGCCGACCTGCCCGGCGACTCGGCCCGGCTCACCGCCGGTTCGAAGGGCATCGTGCGCGTGCTGGTGGGCGGGGTGCCGATCGTCGAAGACGGCGCAGCCACCGGCGCCACGCCGGGCGTCGTGCTGCGCTCCGGTCGCGACACCGACACCGTCACCGCCCGGTAGCGCCCCGCTCTGGTGGCGTCGGGGTCATGACCTGACCTACGTTCCGGTCATGAGCTACTCGCTGATCCTGATCGACGACCCCGCGCCCGTGGTCCGTCGCATCACCCTGAACCGGCCCGAGAAGCGCAACGCGCTCAACGCCGACCTCCGCCGGGAGATCCTCGCCGCGACGCGCGAGCTCGACCGTGACCCCGAGGTGCGCGTCACCATCATCCGCGGCGCGGGCAAGTGCTTCAGCGCCGGCTACGACCTGTCGGGGGACCCGAACGCGCAGGGCGAGCCCCTCGACTACAACGCCGACGGCGAGGGCTCGTACATGCGCGGGGTCACCAACGGCTGGATGAGCATCTGGGATCTCGCCAAGCCGGTGATCGCGCAGGTGCACGGCTACTGCCTCGCCGGCGGCAGCGAGCTCGCCACCGGGTGCGACCTCGTCTACGTCGCGGAAGACGCCAAGATCGGCTATCCCGCGGTGCGCTTCGGCACACCCGACATGCAGTACCACGCGTGGTTGTTCGGCATGCGCGCGGGCATGGAGTCGATGCTCACCGGCGACTCGTTCTCGGGCGTCGAGGCGGCGCAACTGGGCTGGGCCAACCGCGCCTATCCGGTCGAGGAGCTCGAGCAGAACGTGCTCGCGATCGCCGACCGCATCGCCCAGATCCCGAGCGACCTCGTGCAGATCAACAAGCGCACCGTGCACCGGGCGATGGAGGTCATGGGTCTCCGGTCGTCGATCCGGGCCGGCACCGAGCTGAGCGCGCTGGCGACCCACACCGAGACCATGAAGAAGTTCGTGGCCGACATCCAGGCCCGCGGGCTCACCGACACCCTCACCAAGCGCGACACGCCGTTCGGCGACTACCGCACCGCGGAGGCGCGCGACCGCGCGTGAGCACCACGGGCATCTAGCGTGCTCGACGTGAATCGGGGGGCTCGTGTTCTCGTGGCCGCGTGCGTCGCCGCGGTCGCACTCGCACTGGTCGCGCCGGCAGGCGCGGTGAGCACCGCAGCCGACGCGTCGGCGAATCCGTTCGCGCCGACCGACGCCTTCTGCACCAAGACGGGCCCCGCGCCGACCAAGGGCACGATCAAGGTCGTGCAGATCCGGTCGCAGCTCGAGAAGTACGAACCGCTCGGGTACTCGCTCCCCGTCGGCGACGTCAACGACATGTTCCAGGTGTTCACCGACCAGATCAACGCGTGCGGCGGCATCCGGGGTCGCAAGGTGGTCCTGGAGAACGAGGAGTACGACCCCACGAATCCCGCGAGCCGCGACGCCGCCTGCATCGCCGCGACCGAGGACGACAAGGCCTTCGTCGTCGTCAATTCGAACACGCTCACCGGCACCGGGCCGATCTGCGTCGCGGGCGACCACAAGACACCGCTCGTGTACGTCGGGGGCGCGCCGGACTCTGCGTACCAGTCGACCAACGGCCGCCTGGCGTCGTACGGGCCCTCGGGTGACGGGCTGCTCCGGCTCCTGGCCGGTGACCTCGTGGCGACGGGCGCACTGAAGGGCAAGAAGGTCGCGGTCGTGGCGACGGATCTCCCCGACCAGGCCGACGTGACCCAGCGAGCGCTGGTGGATCCACTGAAGAAGGCGGGGGTGAACGTGGCCGTGTACGACGTGATGCCGTGCCAGGGCAACATCGTCTGCACGCAGCCGATCCCACAGTCGGTGATGAAGCTGGCGGCCGCCAAGCCCGACGTGGTACTCCCGGTCCTCACCGCGACCACGTTGCCCGGGTACGTGAACGAGATGATGCGCGCCGGGATGAAGGCGAAGTTGTACGAGTCGTCGTACAACGCGCTCGTCACCGACCTCGTACAGAGCAAGGTGCTGCAGGTGGGTGGCAAGGAGGTCGCCGACTACTACAAGGGCGCCACCGTCGTGTCGGCCACGGTCGCCGGCGACTGGCGCCTCCCCGGTTTCGGGGCTCCACCCATCGGCGTGATGTGCAACGACACCTACGCCAAGCACACCACGACCGGCGACGCGTTCGAGCCCGACACCGAGGGCTACACGAAGTGGGGCGTCGTCGCGCTCTCGTGCACCAACATGCGGATCGTGGCGCGCGCGATGTACGACGCGGGTGAGAACCTGACGCAGCAGACGTTCGTCGACGCGCTCCGGAAGCTCCCGCCCGACCCGATCGGCGGGATCGGCGGTGCGCCCGTCGCCGTCTACATCGACAAGAAGACGACGCCGACCACCGCGTTCGAGGCCCGCGCCACCTACCCCTGCAAGCTCCCGGCCCCGCCGGAGGACACCATCTGCCTCATCCCGGTGAACACCAAGGGCCGCACCGTCAAGCCGTAGCGATCAACCAGCGGCAGCGAGCGGGCTGCGGATCCGATGAGTCCGACGCGCATGGTCGGCCCAACTCTGCGGCGGGGCCGGGCATACCGCGTAGTGTCGCGGCGTGGCCACAGCGAACCGGGAGCAGTTCGAGTTCTGGGAGAACCTTGCGCCCGATTGGCTCGCCTCCGCGGACCACACCGAGATGGTGTCCGCTCCATTCGGTGCCGCCGCCATGAGCCGGCTCGCGCTGCGCAGCGGAGCGCGCGTGCTCGACATCGGGTGCGGCAGCGGCGCGACGACGCTCACTCTTGCGGAAGCCATCGGTCCCGACGGCGAGGCGGTCGGGGTCGACATTGCTCCCGCGATGGTGGCTGCCGCTCGGCAACGTGCGGCCACAGCCGGCGTCGAGCACGCGACCTTCCTGTCCGCTGATGCACAAGTCGACGATCTCGGGGATGCGGTCTTCGACGCGGCGTACTCGCGATTCGGAGTGATGTTCTTCGCCGATCCTGCGGCCGCGTTCACGAATATCCGTTCGTCGTTGCGCCCAAGGGGAAGGCTGGCGTTCGCGTGCTGGGCGAACGTCTTCGCCAACGAGTGGATGTTCGTTCCGGGATCCGCCGTTGTCACCGTGACGGGCGCGCTACCCCCGATGCCGGGCCCAGGGGAACCGGGACCGTTCTCGTTGGAAGATCCTCAGCGAGTCACCGCTTTGCTCGCGGAGGCGGACTTCACACAGATCGAGGTCACCGTGCACGACGAATCGATCGTGATTCCTCGTTCGCAGATCGAGTCGCTCGTGACGCTCTCCAGCCGAGTCGGACCGGTTCGCGAGGCACTTCGGACGGCCGATCGCGACACTGCGTCGTCCATCCTGCAGGCCGTGCGGAACGCGCTCGTCGAGCGGGTCGAAGCCGACGAGCTCAGGCTGGGGGCTGCAGCACTCATCGTGAGCGCTCGCGTCTGACCCGGGACGTTTGCACCGCTCGGGTCCGATCACATCCGTGATCGGACACCGCATCTCGCTACGAACCCTGACACGCGCCGATCTTGTCGGTGTTGAACGTGCCGTCGGCGCAGCGCAGGTTGGGGTTCTCGTGTGAGAAGACGCCGTCGGGGCTCTCCCACGAGGGCACGACCCACGCGTGCACCATCCAGCCGGTGATCGTCATGAAAGACCCGCCGAGCGCCGTGCAGTCCGCCTGGGAGATGTCCGCGTCGGGCGGGGACAAGACCTCGGCTCCCCTCGTGCACACGTTGCTGTGGCGGTGCCAGTGGTCGTTCGGCCCCGCGAACCCTTCCGGTGCCGTGTTGCCCATGGCGTAGTACATGAGGCCGACCATCTGGGAGGTCGGGCTCGCGCCGTCGTAGATCAGTGCCAAGGGCTTACTGGGGTCGAAGGCACCGCCGAAGACACCGCCGTACCCGCCGATGTAGTGCGCGCCACTCCCGGGGCCGAAGCCACCGACGACGTGGTAGCCCGCCGCCACCGCGTCGGCGGTCGTCGGGTAGCGCATCGCGGTGTCGCGGGCGACGACGAGCTGCTGCTGGAGCGTGGCCCGGGTCGCGGGGTCGAGCGGCACGTCGGGCTGCGCTTCCGCGGCGACGTCGGCCGCCTTGACACCCTTGATCGGGTGGCCGTTCAGGTCGGTCAGCCCGGTCGAGCCGGTCGAGCCGTGCACGTGCGCGGTGGTCTCGGCACCGGCACCCGACGCCCCGGCCGCCGCGGCGGCAGCGCCGCCTCCGGCCGCGACGGTCGCGTCGGCGTGCGAGTGACCTCCACCGCTGCCGTCCGCGATCGCGGGGCTGAACCCGAAGCTGGACAGCGCCGCGACGACGATCGCGACGAAACCGGTGAAGGCCCAAGCCGCGCCGACGCGGATGCGCCTGCGCGCCACACCGCCACAGATGACGAGGAGCCCGAGCCCGATGGCGACCACCTCGAACGCCGCGCACAGCGCGTCGGCGAACTCGATGGACTCCGGCGTGCCGTCGGTGCCGACGGCGATGCCGACGGTGCGCGACACGAGCCACACCGCGATCACCGCGAAGTTGAACACGATCATCGCCTGGATCGAACGCCGTGCCGGTCCGAGCACGAGGAACGCGGCCAGCATGATCTGCACCCACGCGGCGAACCCGAAGAAGAGACCGTGGGTCCACGACACCCCGGCGTGCTCGCCCATCGCCGCGAAGTGGATGCCGGCGGCGCCGAGCATCAGCAACGCCATCGCCCACCGCAACACCCAGGCGACCGAGATGGTCCGGCCCGGAGGCGGTGGAGCGGTGTCGGTGGCGTCCGGACGCCGATCGAGCTGTTCGAGCGTGATCTGCTGCTCGTGATCGAGTGTCTGCACCGAGGCCCCCCTCTGCAGGATCACCGGAGCGTACTGCAGTTCGGCGTCCGAGCGTCAGAGCTCATGGGGTGGCGGAGATCACGTCGTCGCCGAAGCGGTGGAGGTTGTCGATCTTCTCCTGCAGCGTCTCGGGGTCGGTCTCGAGCCCGTAGGGGTTGAAGCGGCCGAACCCGCCGGCGGTGTGGGTCACGCCGAGGTCCTCGAGGCGCTTGATGCCGTCGAGTGTGAACGACTCCGGCGCCGTGGCGTAGATGTCGAACGGTTCGCGCTCGCGCCCGTACTCACGCCGAAGATCGTTCATGCGGTCGATCATCGGGATCAGGTCGTCGAGCATGCCGCCGGCACCCATCCAGCCGTCACCCAGGCGCGCGGCGCGCCGCAGGTTGGCATCGGCATGACCACCGATGAGCACCGGGATCGGGCGTGAGGGCACCGGCTCCATCTTCACCGCCGGGAAGTCGTAGAACTCGCCGTGGAACTCGAAGTAGCCGCCGGCGGCGAAGCCCCGCACGATCGCGATGCACTCGTCGAAGCGGCGGCCGCGCCCTTCCCACGGCAGCTGCACGATCTCGTAATCGTCGGGCCACGGGCTCGTGCCGACGCCGAGCACGAACCGGTCGCCGGTGATGACCGCGAGCGACGTCGCTTCCTTGGCGTAGATCACCGGGTGGCGGATCGGCATCTTCAACACGAACGTGTGGAACTCGATCGTGGTCGTGACCGCGCTCATCGCCGCCATCGCGATGTGGGGTTCGATGAACGGCTTGTTCTCCAGGAACTCGCGCGTGCCGTCGAAGTTGTACGGGTACGTCGACGACGATTCCTTCGGGTACGCGATGCTGTCGGGCACCGCGATGGTGTCGAAGCCCGCAGCTTCGGCGGCCTGCGCGAGCGGCACGTAGAACGACGCGTCGCACATCGAGATGTTGGCGATGAACTTCATCGTGTCCTTCCTTTTGGCGTCGTTCGTGCGCCGTAGAGACGCCGCGCACCAGTGACGCCAAAACGGGAGCGGGTCGGCTTCCCTACTTCACGGCGACGGGTACGACCGGCGCGCCGGTGCCACCGGTCACCGGTTCGGGCGCGGCGGACAGGAGGAACGTGTACCGGCCGTCGGCCGCGCAGTCGGCCGCGAGCTCCTCGAGGTTCCAGTTCTGGCCCTGGGTCATCCCCATCTCGACCAGGTGCAGCGCGTGCACCGGCAACGGCACCGAACGCTCGAAGTCGACGCACTCGAACGTCGGGTTGTCGGTGGCGACGGCCGCGACGTCGTAATCGTGGAACCAGTCGACGCTCTGCAGCGACGGTCCCGCGTTCGTCGACGCATACCCCACGCGGTCGCCGGCGAGGAAGAGTGACATCGCACCCATTCGCAACAGCACGACGTCGCCGGGTTCGACGGTCACACCGAACTTCTCGCACGCGGCGTCGAGGTCGGCGCCGGTCAGCGGCGTGCCCGCCTCCACCACGTCGACACCTTTGAGCCGGGCGATGTCGAGCAGCACGCCGCGTGTCACCAACGACTTCACCATCCCGATGCCGCACTTGGCCGCGCCGGCTTCGGTGATGGAGTCGGCGGGATGACCGTTCCAGAGGTTGCCGCCGTAGCTCGAGTGCGACGAACGCGTCCCAGTGGGTGCACGCCTGCAGCGCGAGATCCATCTGGTCGTCGGAGAATCGGGTGCCGTCGGGGTCGCCGATGGTGACCTCGTTGACCTGGAACACCTTGTGGATCGGGTTGTACCGACCGGGAATGAACCCGATCTGCGGCCCGTTGTCGTCGAGCGGGATCGCCAGCGAGAACGCCTTCCCGTCCTGCACGCACGCCGCGCCCCGCCGGATCGCGGCGGCGTCGATCAGGTTGAGCGTGCCCAACTCGTCGTCGTCACCCCAGCGGCCCCAGTTGCGGACGCGCGCAGCTATTTCAAGGAAGTCGGCGTCGAGCGGCATCGCAGTTTCCCCCCAGGGATGAGTCGGGTCAGCGGTCGAGCGGCAGCCGGAGCATGCGGATGGCGTTGCCCCGGGCGAGCTTGTAGACGGTTTCGTCGTCGAGGTCGGCTACCTGCTCCTCGAACAGCTTCTTCGTGTGCGGCCACGTCGAGTCGGTGTGCGGGTAGTCGGTCTCGAAGGTCACGTTGTCGACGCCGATGCGGTGCAGCGACTCGAGGCCGTGACGATCGCGGAAGAAGCAACCGAAGACCTGCCGGTGGTAGTAGTACGACGGTGGCTCGGTCATCACGCCTTGCACGCCACCCCACGCCCGGTGCTCCACCCACACGTCATCGGCGCGCTCGAGGATGTAGGGGATCCACCCGATCTGGCCCTCGCTGTACGCCAGTCGCAGCTGCGGGTTGCGCACGAGCACACCCGAGAACAGGTAGTCGGTCATCGACGACATCGCGTTGCCGAAGCTCAGCGTCGCCTGCACCGCGGCCGGCGCGTCAGGTGACGTCGCCGGCATCTGCGACGACGAGCCGATGTGCATGCACACGAGCGTCTCGGTCTCGGCGCAGGCCTGGAAGAACGGCTCCCAGTAGCCGGAGTGCAATGTGGGCAGTCCGAGCTTCGCCGGGATCTCGGAGAAGGCGACCGCGGTCACCCCACGCGCCGCGTTGTGCCGCACCTCGGCGGCCGCGAGCTCGACGTCCCACAGCGGGACGAGGCACAGCGGGATGAGCCGACCGCCGGAATCGCCGCACCACTCCTCGACCATCCAGTCGTTGTACGCACGCATGCACGCCCAGGCGAGGTCCTTGTCCTTCGCCTCGGCGAAGGTCTGGCCGCAGAACCGCGGGAAGGTCGGGAAGCAGAGCGACGCCTCGACGTGGTCGAGGTCCATGTCTTCGAGTCGCGCCTTCGGGTCGAAGCACCCGGGGCGCATCTCGTCGTAGGTGATCGGCGACAACGTCATCTCGTCGCGCGGGAACCCGACCGAAGCGACGTGGCGCTTGTGCGGTGCCACGAGCTCCTCGTAGAACCACGTGTCGGACTTGGGCTGCGTGTCGTCCCACTCGATCTCGTAGGTCGTGCCGCCCTTGTACTCCATCTTGCCGATGCCCCGGCGCTCGACGTGAGGCGCGCGGGGATCGTCGGCGTACTTCTTCGGCAACCACTTCTGGAACAGGTGGGGAGGCTCCACCACGTGGTCGTCGACGCTGATGAACCGGGGGATGTCACGGGCCATGGGTTCCTCGCTCCTGATCGTCGGTCTCAGCTCGGATGACCGGTGACCGTCTCGTACAGGATGGCTGCCAGGGTCGCAGCCATCGCTTCCTTGGTGACGCCTCGCCGGCGGAACACCGACCGGTACGTGAGCAGTCGTTCCAGCATCGCCATCGCCGCCGCGGCCGCGGCGTAGGAGTTGAGCTCCTTCGACACGCGGCCGGACGTCTGGGCGGCTTCGATCTTGACCGTGAGCTCGGGGATGATCGCCGCGTACCCCTTGCGGCGCGCGGCCCAGAAGCGGTCGTCGCCCTCCTCGGCCCGGAGGTCGCGGACCCGCAGGATCACGCGGTGACGGTCCCAGTACTCCATGAACGCGGCGACGAACTGCTGCACGTGGACGACGCCGTCCTCGTCGTTCCACGGCGTGAGGATGTAGGGCCGCAACGACCCGATGTCGTCGGTGGCTTCGTCGGCGAGCACCAGGATGGCCTCTTCGACGTCGGGGAAGTACTGGTAGAAGGTCGCGGGCGACGTCCCGACCTCGCGGGTGATGTCGACCACGCGCACGCCGAGCGCACCGCGCTCCTCCAACAACTTGGCGGTGGCGTCGAGCAGGCGCCGCCGCGTGCTGGTGCGCGCGCGCGCCGATGACCCGACCGTCGGAGGCGAGTGCGGGCTCGGTCACGGGCGTGACGCTACTCCGATCGGGAAGTTTCTGACGACCTGTCAGGTTCCGTGGACCGCCTCGGGCACCGGAGCGTCCGCGACGAGGCGTCGCAGCAGCGGACCGACCTCGGCGGGCGCCAACCGCCGACCCTCGTCGACCGACGGCCCCCGGCTCCAGCCGTTCATCACGCAGACGTCACCGCCCGCCATCTCGAACGCGCGGCCGGTCACCTCGCAGTCCGCGCTGCCGAGCCACACGACGAACGGCGACACGTTCGCGGGATCCATCGCGTCGAACCCGGTCTCGGGACGCGCCATCATCTCGGGCATCGCATCCTCCGTCATCCGGCTGCGGGCCGACGGCGCGATCGTGTTGGCGACGACGCCGTAACGACCGAGCTCGGCCGCCGCGTTGATGGTGAACGCGGCGATCCCGGCCTTCGCTGCGACGTAGTTCGACTGCGCGATCGATCCGCGCAGCCCGGCCCCCGACGTGGTCGTGACGATCCGCGCCGCCCGACCGCGGTCGGCCTTGTGCTCGTCGCGCCAGTAGCCGATGGCGTGGCGCACCGGGCAGAACACCCCCCGCAGGTGGACGCGGATCACCGCGTCCCACTCGTCGACCGACATGTTCACCAGCATGCGGTCGCGCACGATGCCCGCGTTGCACACCACGGTGTCGAGGCCCCCGAACTCGTCGATCGCCTGCGCGACCAGGTGGCCGGCGCCGTCCCAGTCGCTGACGTCGTCGCCGTTGACGACCGCCTCGCCGCCTGCAGCGCGGATGTCGTTGACCACCTCGGCCCCCGGCGACTCGTCGGTGACGTCACCTTGCAGCGACGCGCCGAGGTCGTTGACCACGACCTTCGCACCCTCGGCCGCGAACGCCAGCGAGTGCGCGCGCCCGAGGCCGCGGCCTCCGCCGGTGACGATGACGACGCGTCCGTCGCAGATGCCCATCGTGGGTTCCTCTCTCAGTCGTTCGTCAGAGCAGGGCGGCGACGGCCTCGGCGTGCTCGTCGCTGTTGCCGAAGTGCGTGTCGAGCACGGTGGCGCGCTTCCAGAACCGCTGCGCGTCAACCTCCCAGGTGAAGCCGATGCCGCCGTGCACCTGGATCCCCGACTTGCCGTTGGCGATCGCGGCATCGCCGGCCATCACCTTCGCGACCGCCGCCGCCCGGGCCGGGTCCTCGTCGCTCCGGCCGTCGAGCGCGACCGCGGCCGCGTAGACCGCGGCACGCGCCACCTCGGCCCGC
Organism: uncultured Actinomycetes bacterium; assembly: GCA_963725775.1. Lineage (GTDB taxonomy): Bacteria > Actinomycetota > Acidimicrobiia > IMCC26256 > DASPTH01 > DASUAS01. The sequence continues at coordinate 678,491 of CAVRZT010000001.1, read as the reverse complement.
ACGAGCATGTCGGCACAGAGATGCTTGACCGCCTGGAACGAGCCGATCACGCGGCCGAACTGCTCGCGCTCCTTCGCGTACGCGGTGGCCAGCTCGGTGGCGCGCAGCGCCAGCCCGAGTTGGAGCGCCGCGGTCAACACCATGCCGACCAGGCGCGCGTGGCGGGCGGCCGCGGCATCGCCGATGAGCTGACCCTCGGGCACCGGACCGTCGACCAGCCACACCGGCGTCAGCGCGTCGACCGGTCGGCGCACCGCGGTCGTGGCGATCGCCGCCGGGTCGAGCCGGTGGATCCCGCTGTCGTCGAGGCGCAGGAGCGCGTCGAGGTCGGGCTGGTGCTCGATCACGCTGACCGGCTCGGCCGGTTCGAAGAGCCCGACGATGGTCTCGCCCGCTGACGCGCCGTCGACGAAGGGTGCGGCGAGGAAGGTCGCCACGAGCGGGCCGGGCACGAGCGCGCGCCCAAGCTCCTCGAACACCAGTGCCGCCTCGGAGATCCCGAGCTCGAGGCCGCCGTCCGCTTCCGGCAGGGTCAGCGAGAACACACCGGTTGCACCGAGCTCGCGCCACCGCCCCCGGTCGAGCGTGCCCGCGGCTTCGATGTCGCGCACTGCATCGAGGGTGAACCGACCGTCGAGGAACGACCGCATGCCTTCCTGGAGCGACTCCTGGTCGGACGTGAGCTCGAAGTCCATCAGCGCGGCTCTTTCGGCAGGCCGAGCACGCGCTCGCCCACGATGTTGCGGTTCACCTGCGACGTGCCCGCGGCGATGGTCATCGACAGGGCGTAGAAGCGCGCGTGCACGTGACGACCGGTCGGGAGCTCGTGCACATCGTCGAGGGAGAGCGACGCACGATCGAGGAGGCGCATGGCGATGTCGCCGAGATGCTGGCGGAGGTCGGACCACGCAATCTTGAACACGTTGCCGCCGACACCCACGAGCCCGGTGCGCTGCGCTTGCGAGATGTTGCGCTTGGTGAGCGCCCACAGCGCGTCGAATTCGGCCGCGATGCGCCCGAGCTCTCGGCGGAGGCCGGCATCTTCCCAGCGGGTCGCACCGTTGCTGGTGATCGTCTTGGCCAGCTCGGCGAGGTCGCGTACGAGCTCCATCGACTCGAGCACGTCGGACACGAACGCGGTCCCGCGCTCGAAGCTCAACGTGACCATGGCGACGCGCCAACCGTCGTTCTCGTCGCCGACGCGGTTCACGACGGGCACGCGTACGTCGTCGAAGAACACCTCGCAGAACTCGGCGGTGCCCTCCATGGTGAGGAGGGGGCGTACGTCGATCCCCGGGCTGTCCATCGGCACGATCAACCACGAGATGCCGCGATGCTTCGGGGCCTCGGCGTCGGTTCGCACGAGCATCTCGCAGTAGTCCGCGACGTGGCCGTAGCTGGTCCAGATCTTCTGGCCCGAGATCACGTAGTCGTCACCGTCGCGTACCGCGCGGGTGCGCAGGCTGGCGAGGTCGGACCCGGCGTTCGGCTCGGAGAACCCCTGGCACCACACGTGCTCGCCCTTGAGGATCCCGGGGAGGTGGAAGGCCTTCTGCTCGTCGGACGCCTCGGCCACGAGGGTCGGACCCGCGTGCAGCAGGCCGACGAAGTTCATGCCGACGTATGGCGCCCGGGCGCGTTCGGTCTCCTCGATGAAGATGAGGTGCTCGGTGGGCGTGGCGCCGCGACCGCCGTACTCCCTGGGCCAATTGATGCCGGCGTAGCCGGCGTCGAACAGCAGGCGCTGCCAGCCGGTGTCCCAGGCGCGGCGGGCATCCCAGTCTTCGCGGTCCGGCTCGGGCCCGAGACCCGGCAGCACGTCGGCGAGCCACTGGCGCAGCTCGGCTCGGAACTGCTGCTCGTCAGCGGTGTAGCGGAGATCCATCGGCCCGGGAGCGTATCTGATGACCCGTCAGGAACCTCAGGGCCGGCGCAGCGAGCCGTCTACTGGAGCAGGCCTTCGGCGCGTGCCGTGATGAGGTCGGACAGCCGATCGGGGATGTCGAGATCAGCGACCGCCGCCGTGACGCGCTCCGTTGTGCGGAGTGCCGCCCGTTTCGCAAGGCGCTCCCCGAGAGGCCAACGGCGTGCCTCACTGACGATGTCATCGAGCGTGACGGTCGACAGCTTTTCGTGACCGTTGATCCACATCGCAGCGCGATCTGGCAGGGTCAGCCACAACGCAGTTGGCACCGTGTCGTAGAGCGGCGCGACGCTCACCTCGGTCGGTTCGGCATGCAACACGCTGATGTTCTTGCCGTGGGCATCGCTGTTGGCGATCAACGTCGTGAAGGTCGCGACTTCCACCAACCGCTCGAGTTCGCCGGAAGGGTCGCGGGCGTAGCGATCGAGGATCTCTGCGACGTCAGCGAACGACGGTCCGCCTCTGCGCTCGTACTTGCCCGCGCCCTCGTGAGCCTCGGCATCGAGTCCAAGTGCTTGGCACGCGTCCTCCTGATGGACTCGATGGACGCCTGGTGGCGTGGCAATGCGATCGAAACGCGAGACGATCAGGCAGTCGATTCCCGAGAAGGACCGCACGACTGCGTCGATGTTCGTGAGCCCGACTTGACGTGCGAGCCGGAGGCATGCCGCTTCCATCGTGACGAGTCCGGGGAACCGGCGGTCCTCCACCTTCAGGATGTGGGTCGACGGGTAGCCGCCGACCGGTCGCGCCCATCCGTCTGGCGTTTCGACGAGGAGCAACTTGTTCTGGAGACCCGCGATCGACAGCTCGCTGTCGTCGTAGATCGCGAGCGGCCGAGTCTCGAGCCCTTCGATCTCGGCCTGCAGCTGAGCGCCCTCGTACACGTCCACGCTGGCTGTGCGCTCGGATGGCTCGCTCGCGCTGATGATCGGGGCGCCAGCAACGTCACGACCGAATCGGGCGAGCAACCCGAAGGTGTCGAAGGTCGGGACACGCGCCACGTCGGCCAGCGCCTGAAGATGCCGACCCTCGGGCAACATCCCGCGGAAGAACGGTCCGGCCTGGAGTACGCGCGCGCCGAGCGGGAGCGAGCAGGAAAGCAGTGGCGTGTTGGACGGCCACGTGTCGAGCGCCTCTTCCGTGTAACGGCAGCGGATCTCCCCGGGTCGGTGGCTGGTCAGCTCGGCGACTCGGCGGTCGAAGAGCCAGACGTGCAGCGGGTCAGTCCGGGCCATGGTCGTCGGTCGAGGTCATCGGTGGCGCGACTGCAGGATCGAACGTGATCGTGACCGTCGCGCCGAGGCGGCGAAGGAGGCGGAGGAGGTGATCGAGCACGGACGCCGAGCGCCCCGACTCCAGCTTCGCGAGCCAGGTGCGCCCGATTCCGGCTCGAGCGGCAAGCTCGGCCTGGGTCAGGCCCTGCTGAACGCGGATGGCCGCTACCGCCCGTCCGAGATCGTCGCCTGAGCGCACGTTCCAGGTTCGTGAGCCCATCATTCCTCCGCGGATGTGCCTCTGTGGGCACATCATGGTACAGGATGAGGAAGTGCCTGTCTAGGCACATTCGACCTCCGGACGAAGATGTGCCCAGATAGGCACACGGCCTCGCTCGTGGGGCACGGCGCGGTCCTCAGGGCGTCACCTCGGCAAAAAGGATGACAAGGTGGACTGCGGACATCGAGCGAGGCCGCCTGGAGGTCGTGGAACGTGTCCCGCGTACGCGCTGACGTGAACTACATCCGGAACCCGCCGACGGCGCCCGGCGCGCTCCTCGAGTTCGTCCCCCACGCCGAGGAGCGGTCGACCATGGTCACCCTGCCGGGTCGGCCGGTGTGGATCACCGACGCCCAGTCGTTCACCACCGACCTCGACCGCGAGGGCTTCGTGCTCGTCCCGCACACGAGCTCGATCATCGACTTCCACGCCGTGCAGGTGGACGCCGACGTCGACCAGCGGTACATCGACGAGATGACCGACCTGCTGGTACAGGTGACGGGCGCGTCGCGGGCGTTCATGCTCGGTGGTGGGAAGAAGCGGTACGGCGAGAGCGAGTCCGAGCGCCTCGCGACGCTCTCGAACGCCAAGCCCGCGCGGTATCCGCACGCCGACAACACCGACACGTCGTCGGAGATGCTGGCCGGGTTCGTGGCCCAGTTCGTCGACGATCTCGATCTCGCCTCGTACTCGCGCTGGGCGCTGTACAACCTCTGGCGCTCGGTGACGCCACCGCCGCAGGACTTCCCGCTCGCGGTGTGCGACGCACGCTCGGTCGCGCGCTGACGACGAGGTGACCGTCACCGCGGTGACCATCGAGCAGGGCGACGTCCACATCCGCCACGACACCACGGGGTACCTCGCCAACCCGGCCCACCACTGGCACTACTTCCGCGACATGACGCCGGACCAGGTGCTGATTTTCAAGGCGCACGACACCGACCCCGACCGCGCCGGGCGCGTCCCCCACACCGCGTTCACCGATCCGACCTGCCCGCCCGGCACCCCCACCCGGGCGAGCGTCGAGATCCGTGGGCTGGCGCTGTTCGACTGAACGGCGCGCGTCAGACCTGGCCGATCCAGGCGGCCAGGCGGTCCCAGAGCACCTCACGCTCGGGCGCCACGTTGTGGTTGTGGCCAGTGCCCGGCAGCACGAACAGGGTGAAGTCGTTGCAGCCGGTGAAGCAGGCGGGGATCGTGTGCGGATCACCCGCGATGTCGTGCCCGCCGAGCGCGAGGAACACGGGCACGTCGATCGCGGCCATCTCGTCGTCGATGCTCCCGGGGATCATCGACGTGAGCCCGACCACACCCAGCAACCGGCTCTTCACCGCGCCGAGCGCCTCCAGCGCCTCCGGCGGCACGTCCATGCCGCCGAGCAGGAACGGTGACGTCGTGGTGGAGCCCCCGCCGGGCAGCGGGTCGCCGAAGCGCTGACGGGTGAGCTCCAGGATCCCGCCGGCCTGGTCGCGCTCGTCCTGGCTGAGCGCGAACTGCTCGTGGCCTCCGCGCCCGAACCCGAGCAGGCCGAGTGCGTCGTACGTGTGGTGGCGTGCCTGCTGCACGACGGTGAGCAACGCGCCGGCGGAGTGGCCGACCCCGATGCGCCGCGCGTCGGGCCAGCGTGCCAACACCTGATCGATGGCGAACGTGTTGACGTCGGCGACGACCTCGGGCGTGAGCGTGTAGCCGTCGTCGGGCGTGTCGCTCTCCCCCACCGCCGGCGGGTCGACGGTCACGACGACGAATCCACGATCAGTGAGGTGGCGCGCCATGCTGAAGTTGCCGACCTGCGGCGGCGGCCGGAGGTCGAAGTAGCCGCGTGCCATCCCCCCACCGGGCACGCAGACGCACACGACCGGACGCTCCCCCGGCGACGCGGGCTCGTGGATGTCGACCGCGAGCGCGCGCACGCCCGCGGGTGCGACGTCGGCGACGTCGACCCGCAGCGTGTGCGGCACGGATCAGGCCGGTTCGAAACCGGCGGGCAGCACGATGGTCTTGGACTCCAGGAACCCCTCGAGGCCCTCGGGCCCGAGCTCGCGCCCGATGCCCGACTGCTTGAACCCACCGAAGGGCGACGCGAAGTCCATGCCCATGCCGTTGACGCCGTAGGTGCCGGTCCGCACCTGGCGGGCGACGTCGACACCGGCCTGCGGGTCGGAGGTCCACACCGAACCGGAGAGCCCGTAGTCGGAGTCGTTGGCGATGCGCGACCGCGTCGTCGACGTCGTCGTAGGGGATGACCGACGAGCACCGGCCCGAAGATCTCCTCCCGGGCGATGGTCATCTGGTTGTTCACGTCGGCGAACAGCGTCGGCTCGACGTACCAACCCTTGTCGAAGCCGGCCGGACGGCCACCACCGGTGACGAGGCGTGCGCCCTCTTCCTTGCCCTTGGCGATGTACCCCTCGACGCGGTCGCGCTGGCGCGACGCGAACAACGGGCCGACCGCGGTCTCCTGGTCGAGCGGCTCACCCACCTTGGAGCTCGACACCGCCTCGGCGAGCGCCTCGACGACCTCGTCGTAGCGCGCACGCGACGCGAGGATGCGGGTCTGCGCGACGCAGGCCTCGCCGTTGTTCATCAGCGCGTTGGGCATGAGGCCCGGGATCACGGTGGAGAGATCGGCGTCGTCGAGGATGATCGCCGCCGACTTGCCGCCCAGCTCGAGGGTGCAGCGCTTCAGCTGCTCACCGCAGAGCGCGGCGATCTTCTTCCCCGCGACGGTCGAACCGGTGAACGAGATCTTGTCGACGTCGGGGTGCGTGACGATGTGCTCGCCGACCTCACGACCGGCCTGCACGATGTTGAGCACACCGCCGGGGAGGCCGGCTTCCTGCACGGCTTCGGCGAGGAGGTAGGCGTTGAGCGGAGTCTCCGGCGAGGGCTTCAGCACCACCGTCGAGCCCGACGCCAGCGCAGGCGCGAGCTTGAGCATGGTGACGAAGAGCGGGACGTTCCACGGCACGATGGCGCCGACGACGCCGACCGGCTCGCGCCGGACGAGGGTCGGGCCGAGTACGCCGGCGCGGCGCTCCTCGAACGCGTACTCGCGAGCGAGACCGGTGTAGTAGTCGAGCACCATGGTGGCGGCGAAGACCTGCCCCATCACCGAGAACGAGATCGGCGAACCCATCTCCTCGGAGATGGTCCGGGCGATCTCCTCGTAGCGGCCCTGCAGGATCCCGGAGAGAGCCGCCATGATGTCGGCGCGCTCGTTCGGCGACATCTGCGGCCACGGGCCGGAGTCGAAGGCCTCCCGGGCGGCGGCCACGGCGCGGTCGACGTCGGCGGTCGTCGCGTCGGGCACCTTGGCGATGACTTCCTCGGTCGCCGGTGAGATCACCGCGAGCGTGTCGGTGCCGGCCGGGTCGACCCAGTCGCCCCCGATGAAGAACTTGTCTCGGTTCACCATTGTCTCCTTCACGCGCAGACGTCGAGGGGCACGGTAGCCCCTACAAGCGGAATTCCGGAATGTCGCCGGCGGAGACCGTCCCGACCCGACCGACGGGCTCCGACCCGCAGGTCAGCTCGTCGAGGGTGTCGCCGTCGGGGCCGATTCTCGCCGCGAACCGTTCGTTGCGGGCGCCGATGCCGATCACTGCCCCGCGCTCGGGCCGTCCGTCGCGGTCGAACATCACGGTGCAGGTGAGGACGGTCCCCGGTCCCGCGTAGTCCTCGACCACCGGGACGGGTTTCTCCACCGGGGGTCGCGCCACGCCGATGCCGTGAACGGGCTTCGGGTAGCGCCCGTCGGCGCGCGGATGGCCGGACAGCACCAACGCGTGGTGCTTCGTGTTGAACATGCCGACGCCGTGCGCGACACCCGTACCGCCGTCGGTCCGGATGCGTTCGACCATCGTGGCGAGCGCGTGGGTCAGGTAGTTGCTCCCCGGACCGCCGAAGAACGAGAGGCCACCGATCAGCGAGATCGGCGCGTCGGCGGGCCGGCCCATCGCGCGGCGGGTCAGCTTGGGCATTGCCGGGAAGCAGCTGTAGAGCTCGACGTGATCAGCGGCGCGGACGTCGATGCCGGTGACGTCCTGCACGTCGCGGATCGTCGCGTCGAGCGCGGGGACGCGGTGGTAGGCGACGCGCGTGCGCGGATCCTCGGGTTCGTCGGCTCCCGCGCCACCGAGGAGGTGCACCCACCGGTCCTCGGGCACGCCGAGAGTGCGCGCGGTGTCGGTGTCGGTGACGAGCAGCGCCGCACCCTGGTTCACGAACGGGTTGGCGGTGAGCGACTTCGGATACGGATACGAGATCATCCGGTTGTCCGGACCGACCCGGGCCACGTCGCACTCGTCGATACCGGTGCGCGTCCACGCGTACGGGTTGGTGGCCGCGGCGCGGGCGAGGCCGGCCCACAACGCCGCCGACTCGGTTTCGGCGTCGGCGAGGCCGAGTCCCTCGTGCGCCGCGCAGACCGTGCTCGTAGAGCGGGAAGCAGTTGAGCGCCCGGCTGATCCCGACGGCGAAGGCGCGCTCCAGCGCGAGGCTGAACGGCGGGAACGTGGGGCGCCGGCCGGCCGGCGTCCACGGGAGCTCCTCACCGGCACGTCGCGCGCGCGTCACCGCACGCGTGCCCTCGGCGCCGGCAATGAGCACGACACGCGCGTCACCGGACGCGATCCGCGCCGCGGCATCATCGAGCGCGCGCAGCGGGGTCTCGCCGCCGATCGGGTGCACCCGGCGCCGAGCGGGCAGGACCTCGAGGCCCAGCCGCGCCGCGACCAACGCGCCGAGATCGTCGTACGACCATGCGCCGACCGGCATCAACTCGATCGCGTCGACGTGGGTGAGCACCGCCCCACCGGCGTCGGCCTCCGCGGCGCGGGCGGCCGCCGCGATCAGCGCGAGCGGCTCGGCGTCGCGCACGTTGTCATCGTCGCGGTGCGTGACCTGCCCGACCCCGACGACGACGGGAACGGGCACCGGAACGCCGCGGCTCACGCGGTGGAGCCGCCGTCGAGCACCATGATGGCGCCCGACACGTACCCGGCGTCGTCGGACGCGAGGTAGGCGAACGCCGACGCGATCTCCTCGGGATCGGCGGCCCGGACCGGTCGGCCGCGTCCGAACTCGCTCAGGTCGACGTCTTCGCGCGCGAAGAAGTCGGTGAACCCGGCGCTGAGATCGGTGGCGACCATCCCGGGCGCGACGCCGTTGACGCGGATCCCCCGGTGGCGATACTCGGCCGCGAGCGCCTTGGTGAGCATGAGGACGCCGCCCTTCGACGCGGCGTACGCCGCGTTCCACGGGTTCCCGACGATGCCCGACACCGACGTCGTGTTCACGATCACCCCCGAGCCCGCCTCGAGCAAGTGCGGGAGCGCGTACCGGCACACCAGGAAGGTGCCGCGGAGGTTGACCGCGATGATGCGGTCGAACACCGCAGGCTCGAGCGTTTCGGTCCGGTAGAACTGGCCGATCCCGGCGACGTTGCACACCACGTTCAGCCCACCGAGCTCCACGAATGCGAGGTCCACCGTGCGGGCGACGGCCTCGGCGTCGGTCACGTCGCACTCGTAGCCCCACGCCCGGCCGCCGTCGGCGACGATTCCTGCCGCGGTCTCGTCATGGCCCTTCACGTCGAAGCACGCGATCGCTGCACCTTCGGACGCGAGCCGCTGCGCCGTCGCCCGACCGATCCCGGAACCGGCGCCGGTCACGATGGCGCGCGTCTCGGTGTGTCGTTGCTCCATGTCAGGTCCGCTCCCGCAGCTCGAACTTCAGGACCTTGCCGCTGGCGTTCACCGGCAACGCGTCGACCACCACCGCGCGACGCGGCACCTTGTAGTTGGCCATGCGGGGCGCGCACCAGGAACACAGCTCGTCGGGATCGATCGAGGCACCCGACCGCGGCACGACGAACGCCACGCCGACCTCACCCATGCGGGGGTCGGGCGCGCTGACCACGGCGACCTGCGCGACGTCAGGGTGTTGGAGGATCGCGTTCTCGACCTCAGCCGGGTAGACGTTGAACCCACCGACGATGAACATGTCCTTCTTGCGGTCGGTGATCTGCAAGTAGCCGCGGTCGTCCATGATCCCGACGTCGCCGGTGTGCAGCCAGCCATCGGCGTCGATCGCGTCGCGAGTGGCGGCGTCGTCCTCGAAGTAGCCGAGCATCACGTTGAACCCGCGGCACGCGATCTCGCCCGGCTCCCCGCGCGGCACTTCGTTGCCGTCGTCGTCGACGATCCTCACCTCGAGGCCGTCGATGGCGCGGCCCGAGGTGTGCGAGATCGTCTCCGGGTCGTCGTCGGGACGGCAGATCGAGACGGTGCCCGTCGTCTCCGTGAGCCCGTACGCGGTGACGATGGTCCGGAAGGTGAGCTCCTTACGCATGCGGCGGATCATCTCCACCGGCACCGCCGCGGCACCGGTGACCGCGAGCCGGAGCGACGACAGGTCGAACGAGTCACGGTCGGGATGGTCGAGGATCGACAGATAGAGCGTGGGTGGTCCCGGCAGCATCGAGATGCGCTCGGACGCGACGTGGGCGAGGACCGCGGGGACGTCGAACACCGGCTCGGGGACGATCGTCGCACCCTTGATGAAGCACGCGACGATGCCGGCCTTGTAGCCGAACGTGTGGAAGAAGGGGTTCACCACGAGGTAGCGGTCGCCTTCGACGAGGCCGACCGTGTTCGCCCACGCGTCGAAGGTGCGCAGCGTCTGCGCGTGGGTCGTCATGGCGCCCTTCGGCTTCCCGGTGGTGCCCGAGGTGAAGATGATGTCGGCGACGTCGTCGGGCTCGACCGCGTCGGCGCGTGCCGCGCGCAACGTCGATGCTCACCTCGGCGGCGCGGGCGAGGAACTCGGCGAAGGTCGTGGCGCCCTCGGGGGCGTCACCCTGCAGCACGACGATCTGCTCGAGCGCGTCGGGCAGCGGCCCCGCTTCCCGCAGCATCGCCACGTAGTCGGTGCCGAGGAAGCCGTTGACCGTGCACAGGAAACGCGCGCCGCTGCGTCCGAGGACGAACGCCGCCTCCGTTCCCTTGAACCGGGTGTTCAGCGGCACCAGCACGCCGCCCGCGCCCAGCGCTCCGAGCGCGGCGATCACCCACTCACCGATGTTGGGGGCCCACATACCGACCCGGTCGCCGGGCTCGAGGCCCGCCGCGATGAACGCGCGGGTGGCTTCCTCGATCCGCGCCGCGAGCTCCGGGAAGCTCGAGCGCACCTCGCCATCGACGAGACCGTCGAGGTTCGGGAAGCGGGTCGCGCTCGCCCGCACGAGCCGCGGAATCGTCCCGAATTCGAGGTCGGCGCGGGTCACGGGCGGTCACCGTACCGGTTGCGTAACCTTGCCTTCCATGTTGAAGCGCAAGTCGACCAGCAAGGCGAGCGGGTCACCGACCCCTCCGATCGGCAACGTCGAGTTGAACTACCTCGAGCTCAGCTTCGCCAAGGTGCCGATCTTCAGCGCGTGCTCGACCGAAGAGCTGCTCCGCGTCGCCAAGGAGTGTGCGTTCCGCGACGCGACGTCCGGCGACGCGGTCGTCGTCGAAGGTGATCGGGGCACGGAGTTCTTCGTGATCCTGAAGGGCGAAGCGGTCGTCGGCCGCGGCGGCGTCGAAGTGGGGCGTCTCGGCCCCGGCGACTTCTTCGGCGAGCTCGCGCTGTTCGATCCCGCGCCCCGCAACGCGACCGTCACCGCGCAGGGGCCGGTGTCGCTGGCGGTGCTCTCCAAGGCCGCGTTCCACCGCGTGCTCGAGGAAGCGCCGATCCGCGAGAACGTGTTCCTGGGCATGGCCCGACGGCTACACGAGCTCGACGGCAAGACCTGACCCCGCTTACAGGACCGCGTCGGCAACCCGGCGGCGGTGGAAGGTGGCGTCACCCCAGGCTCGCTGGAGCGCCCACGCCTTCTTCATCCAGAGCTGCAGATCGGCTTCCCACGTGTAGCCGATCGCGCCGTGGACCTGCATCGCGCTGCGGCTCGACCGGTACGCGGCGTCGCTGGCGAACGCCTTCGCCATCGAGACGTCGCGGCTGCGCGTCGGCTCGCCTTCGGCGATCGACCAGGCGGCCCGGTACACCGCCGGCTTGGCGAACTCGACCTTCAGCAGCGCATCGGCCAGGAGGTGCTTCACCGCCTGGTTCACTCCGATCGGCCGGCCGTACTGCTCGCGCTGGCGGGCGTACTCGGCGGCCACGTCGATCATCCGTTCGCTGAGGCCGACGAGGTACGCCGCCGCCGCGAGCGCGCCCCGGTCGAACGCGAGCGCTTCGTCGTACGCGAACGGTTCCACCGCGACGCCGTCGATCGTGAACAGACGCCTCCCGCCGTCGATGGCATCGACCGGCGTGAGGGTCGCGCCCTGCGGGCGCATCACACCACCGGGGACGAGCACCACCGATGCCACGTGCGCATGCGGCACGTACGGCGATCCGTCGAGCGCTGCGGTCCCGACCGTCGCGCCGTCGCCGAGCGCGGGTGCGACGACGGCCGCGGTCTCGAACACCGGGCCGGGCACGGCCGCGCGCCCGAGCTCCTCGAGCAGCAGCACGAGATCGACCTCGTTGCCGCCCAGGCCGCCGGCCGCTTCGGGCACGAGCATGCCGAACACACCCATCTCCGCGAGGTGGTTCCACAAGCCGAAGTCGTGACCGGCGCCGTCGTCCCACGCGGCGCGCACCTGCGCGGGTGTGCACTCCTTGGCCAGGAGATCGCGCAGGCCTTCGGCGAAGAGCGTCTGGTCGTCGGTGAAGGCGAACCGCATCACGCGCCCCGCGGGAGTTGCAGCACGCGGTCGGCGATGATGTTGCGCTGGATCTCGTTGGTGCCCGCGTAGATCGGGCCGGACAACGAGAACAGGAAGCCGTCGACCCAACGCTCGAACGGGCCGTCCATGCGTTCGGCGTCGGGACCGACGATGTCGAGCGCGAGCTCGTGGATGCGCACGTCCATCTCGCTCCAGAAGATCTTGTTGAGGCTCGCCTCCGCGCCGATGGTGCCGCCGTCGATCATGTGGGTGACGGTCATGTAGGTGTGGAGTCGGTAGCCCTCGGCCTGCATCCACGCGTCGGTGACCGCGTCGCGCAGCCCGGTGTCGGACGGGTCGGCATGCTCGCGCCAGAGCGCGACCAACCGGTCAGCCGCGGCGCTGAAGCGCGCGGGGCTGCGCAGGCTGACGCCGCGTTCGAACCCGGCGGTGGCCATGGCGACCCGCCATCCCTGGTCGACCTCGCCCAGGGTGTTCTCGACCGGGACGCGCACGTCGTCGAAGAAGATCTCGGCGAAGCCGGTGTCGCCGTCGAGCTGCGCGATGGGCCGCACCGTCACGCCGGGCGAGTCGAGTGGTACGAGCACGAACGTGAGGCCACGGTGACGCTCGGCGTCGGGATCGGTGCGGAAGATGCCGAAGCACCAGTCGGCCCATACCGCGCGTGACGCCCAGATCTTCTGCCCGTTGAGGATCCAGGCGTCGCCGTCGTCGGTGAGCGCCCCGGTCGAGCGGATGGCCGCGAGGTCGGAACCCGCATTGGGCTCGCTCCACGCCTGCGCCCACACGATCTCGCTCGACGCCATCGTCGGCAGGAACCGCGACTTCTGCTCGTCGGTCCCGACCTCCATGATCGTCGGGCCGAGCAGGAAGATGCCGTTCTGGTTCACCCGCCCCGGCGCGCCGCCGCGGTAGTACTCCTCCTCGAAGATCAGCCAGTGGAGATAGTCGGCGCCGCGCCCGCCGTACTCCTCGGGCCACGAGACCGCCGACCAGCGGCCCTCCGACAGCTTCCGTTCCCACTCGCGGTGCAACGCGAAGCCCGCTTCGGTGTCGAAGCTCGGCAGGGGCCGGGACGGGACGTTGGCCTCGAGCCAGGTGCGAGCCTCGGCCCGGAACGCGTCCTGCTCGGGCGTGGACCGCAGATCCATGGACCGGAAGGTACTCGGATCTGACGCCGTGTCAGGAAGGGACGGGGTCAGGTCAGGTGCTGGGCGGCGGGCGCCTTCACCGGGGCGTCCTCCCGGATCGCACGCAGACGCTCCCGCGCGTCGCGTTCCGCGTCGGTGCCCCGCAAGGGCAGCCGAAAACCTGTGTAGAGCACGCGTCGCTCACGTTCGATCGGTGGCTGCGACTTGTGCAATGTGCACGACAGGTGCACGGTGACGTCGCCCGTGCGGGTCGGGAGGTCGACGGCGGGCAGGTCGGACCGGTGCTCGCGGTGGTCCGACGGCCACATCAGCGCGCGATGCGAGCCCGCGACCGCACGGAGCTGTCCCGAGCGCGCGTCGGCGCCCGTGACCGAGATCCCGACCGTCATCGAACAGCAGTCGTAGCTGTGGCGCCCCAGCGCGCAGTCCTTGTGCCACGGCAGGTCAGAGATCCCCTCGACCACGCCGAACGGCTTGAACAGCGCCTCGATGCGGTTGTCCTCCATGCTGCCGTAGACGTGCCCGTCGCCGGTGAGCCCCGCGAACCGCTGGAGCCGGTCGTCGTGCACCAGGCGTTCGACGGCGGGCGACACCTCGTCGAAATACTGCATGCGCACGAGGAGCTGCTCGCCCTCGGCGTTGCGCGCCCACCACGATCGACCGTCGTCGGGCGTGTAGGTCGGTGCGGCGCGGTCCATGTCGAGCGACACCGCGGCCATCTCGTCCTCGGTGAACACCCCTTCGATGTGCAGGTACCCGGCGCGCTGGAGGAAATCGCCCATGTCGTCGAGCGGCGCATCGGCGGCGAAGCTGCGGTCGAGCGCGAGCGGCGCGCCCGACGCGTCGACGAGGTCGATGGCGCCGGGTACGTGTGGGGCGCGCGCGTCGAGCGCGCCACGGAGCAGGAGCCACCAGTCGAGCAGCGCGTCGAAGCGCCCGAGGGGTTGGTCGAGCGATCCGTTGGTCTGCATCCCGACGACCGTGACCTGATCGGTGACGAGGTCGTGCAACTGCGCCGCCGACACGCGCAGCACGGTCTCGGCGCCGTCGGCCCGACCGGCGCGGACGCGAACGGTGCCGTGGTCGTCGGCGAGCGTCCACGCGTCACCGTCGACCTCGAGCACCAACGGTGCAGGGGCGAACACGCGCAACGCGTCCTGCAACCGCTCGCGCTGGCGCTCGAACGCGTCGGGCAGGATCTCGCCGAAGCACCGGGCGGGGTCGACCGCCTCGACCTCGCCGTCCACACGGCTGCGGATGTCGACCGTCATGCGGCCCCCCTCGGGTCGGATGTCAGAGCACGGCGAGCGCGGGATCCGAGAACGCCGGGCACTTCTGCGAGCCCTCTGGGAAGTCGGCCGGTGACAACGGCCGGGCGACCTCCCCGACGACGGGCCCGATCTTCGCGCCGATCGGGGCCAGCGCGTCGAGATCGAAGCCGTAGAGCGCGGCGGCGTTGCCGGCCAGCATCATCTGGACCTCGGTGGGGTCGACCCCGGCGAAGCTCAGGCGGATCGCCTCCCGCGAGAACGGATGGCTGGACTCCTTGTGCGGGTAGTCGCTCCCCCACATGATCCGGTCGACGCCGACCTGCTCGCGGATCGGCACCTCGGAGGGCCGGATGAAGCTCGCGCCGATGTGGCACTGGCGCGCCCAGTACTCACTCGGCTGCAGCGCCATCTTCTCGACGATGGGCAGGCCCCACTCGCGTTCCTGTGACCCGACCGCGTTGCGCATGCGGTCGAAGAAGTAGTCGAGCGTGCCGAGGAAGTCGGGCACCCACGCGGTGCCCTGCTCGGTGAACACGAACTGCAGATCGGGGTGACGGTCGAGCGCACCCCCGACGATGAGGTTGGTGAGCACGTTGTGCGACCACCAGGTGACCTCGAGCAGGAACATCACGATGTCTTCCTGCTCGGGTCCGCGGACGGGTCCCGCGCTGCCGCCGTGGTGGTTGACCGGCATGCCGAGCTCCTCGCACACCGACCAGAGCGGTTCGTAGTGCTGGTGGTGGAGCGGGAGCAGCCCGCTGCCGGGGGGCGCGCCGGGGAGCAGGATGCCACCGGTGAGCCCGTGATCGTGGGCCCAGCGGATCTCCTCCACCGAGGCGTCGACGTCGTGGAGCAGGATCTGCGCGATACCGGCGCGTCGTCCGGGGGTGCGGGCGCAGAAGTCGGCCAGCCAGCGGTTGTGCGCCTGCAGACCGGCCCAGCGCAGTTCGAGATCGTGCGCGTCGGTGGGCGGGGCCTGCGTGACCAGCGCGCCGCCCGGAAAGAACGGCGGGACGGTGTTCGGGAAGATCACCTCCGCGGCGATGCCGTCGGCCTCGAGGTCGCGCATACGACGGTCGGAGTCCCAGTTGCGCTTCCCGAGGTCGCCGAGGAGATCGGGGAACAGGATCTGGTAGCCGTCGACCCAGGCGTCGAACTCGTCGTGGTACTCGGCGGCCAGGAAGTCGCGGTACTCGTGGAGCTCACCACCGCCATGGCAGTCGGCGGAGATGACGACGTAGCGGTCGTCGGCGTTCAGCGTGTCCGCACCCATGCATCTCCCCCGGGAGCCGCGGTCATCTCAATGACTCCACATTAGAAGCCCGGCGGCGGGGTGTAGCCGCCGAGGACCGCCTCGACGAGCTGGGCGGCGCGGACCGCGCGCCGGTCGTGGAGGTAGGGCGCCACGATCTGCATCCCGACGGGGAGGCCGGCGGCGGTCCGGCCGATGGGGACGACGGCCGACGGCAGCCCGACGATGCCGACCAGCCCGAGCCAGTCGATGGTGCCCACCAGGGCCCGCGACTCACCGTTGATCTCGATGGTGCGCTCGAGCAGCTCAGGTCGGTGGTCGTGCGGGAACGCCGGGACGGCCAGCACGGGGAGCAGCAGCAGATCATGGTCGGTGAACCACTCCGCCCAGACGCGTCGGAGACCGGCGCGCTCCTGCTCGGCCTGCAACCACGCGCGGTGCGTGCCCGATGCCGGGTCGGCGTGACCGTCGGGCAGGCTCGGCGAGATCGCGGGGACGATCATGCGAGTGAACACGTCGCGCTGCTCGGCGAAGTCGACGGGCGGATGCGTGTCGTCGACTTTGGCTCCGGCATCGGCGAGACGATCGACCGCGCCGCGCAGCACACCGAGGTACTCGGCGTCGACGGGTGACGCCGGATCGTCGAGCCACGTGCCGACGCGGAAGTCGGCCAGCGCGTGCGCGTCGCTCGCGGGGAGCTCGAGCCGCCACGCCGGGGCGCGTTCAGGTTCCGGTCCGGCGAGCACGCCGAGCAGCAGCTGCAGGTCGTCGGCGCTGCGGGCGATCGGACCGAACACGTTGATGTCGGCATCGGTGGTTCCACCGCCGACGTGGTCGAGGTAGCCGCGCTGCGGGATCACACCGAAGCTGGGCTTGAGCCCGAACACCCCGCAACAGTGCGACGGGATGCGCACCGACCCGCCGATGTCGGTACCGAGCTCGAAGCTGGTGAACCCCGCGGCGACCGCGGCCGCAGCGCCGCCCGACGAACCACCCACCGTACGGTCGAGCGACCACGGGTTGTTGGTGACGCCGAAGATGTCGTTGAAGGTCTGGAAGTCGCCCGACCAGCGCGGCAGGTTGGTCTTGCCGAACACGATGGCGCCCGCCGCCTTGAGGCGGGCGACCGCGGGCGCATCGCTCACGGGCACGTGGTCGACCAGCTCGCGCGCGCCGCCGGTCGAACGGATCCCCTCGGTCTCGATCGCATCCTTGATCGTCACCGGCAACCCGTGCAGCGGACCGAGCTCGTCACCACGCGCGAGCGCGTCGTCCGCGGCGTCGGCCGCGGCGCGTGCCCGTTCGGCGTCGACCGTGACCACCGCGTTGACGTCGCCGTCGAGCCGCTCGATTCGGTCGAGGTACAGCTCGAGCAGTTCCCGGCTGCGCAGCTCACCTGCTTGGATCGCGCTCGCCAGCTCCGACGCGGTACGGGTCGCGGTCGTGTCGTCCGCCACGGTGGATTCTCCTCGAACGGCGTAGTCTGACGGGGTGTCAGAAACCGTAACGCGAGTGCCCGCGGTCGAGGGCTGGTTCACGACCGACGGCGACGAGCCCCACCTCATCGGCAGCAAGTGCCCGGCGTGCAGCACGATCGTGTTCCCGCCACGCGAGGGCGCCTGCCCGAACCCCGAGTGCGACTCCACCACGCTCGACCCGACCGCGCTGTCGCGCCACGGACGCATCTGGTCGTACACCGAGAACCACTACGCGCCGCCCCCGCCCTACGTCTCGGCCGAGCCGTTCGAGCCGTACGCGCTGGCGGCGGTGGAGCTCACCGGCGAGGGCATCGTCGTGCTCGGCCAGGTTGCCAAGGGCGTGACCGCCGCCGAGCTGCGCGTCGGCATGGACATGCAGCTCGAGGTCGACACGCTCTACCGCGACGACGAGCACGAGTACCTCATCTACGTGTGGGCCCCCTCGACGCCCGGGAGCGCCTCGTGAGCGCCGAGCGCGACGTCGCCATTCTGGGTGTGGGCATGCACCCGTGGGGCAAGTGGGGGCGCGACTTCACCGAGTACGGGATGGTCGCCGCCCGCGCCGCGCTCGACGACGCCGGCCTCGTGTGGCGCGACATCCAGTACGTCGCCGGGGCCGACACGATCCGCAACGGCTACCCCGGGTTCATCGCCGGCGCGACGTTCGCACAGAAGCTCGGCTGGACGGGCGTGCGCGTGTCGTCGAGCTACGCCGCGTGCGCATCGGGCGCGCACGCGCTCCACCAGGCACGCGCGCAGATCCTCGCCGGCTACTGCGACGTCGCGCTGGTCATCGGCGCCGACACCACGCCGAAGGGCTTCTTCGCCCCCGTGGGTGGCGAGCGCAAGACGGACCCCGACTGGTTGCGGTTCCATCTGCTCGGCGCGACGAATCCGGTCTACTTCGCGCTGTACGCGCGTCGACGCATGGACGTGTACGGCGCGACCACCGAAGACTTCGCGCGCGTCAAGGTGAAGAACTCGAAGCACGGATTCGAGAACCCGAACGCGCGGTTCCGCAAGGAGAACTCGGTCGAGGACGTCGTGAACAGTCCCGTCGTCGCCGATCCGCTCCGGCTCCTCGACATCTGCGCGACGTCCGACGGCGCCGCGGCGCTGATCGTGTCGAGCATGGACTTCGCCCGGAGCACGTTGGGATCGACCGACGGCGTCCCGCGCGTGAAGGCCGTCTCCACCGTGACGCCGCGCTACCCCCAGACGGTGCTCGAGCTCCCCGACTTCGCCACCGACTCCAGCGCCGCGGTGCCGCCGCCCGACCGGTCGTTCAAGGACTCGATCGCGGGCGCGGCCTACGACGAGGCGGGCATCGGGCCCGACGACCTCAGCCTGGCCGAGGTCTACGACCTCTCCACCGCGCTCGAGCTCGACTGGTACGAGAACATCGGGCTCTGCGGCGAGGGTGAGGCCGAGGCGCTGCTGCGCTCGGGCGCGACCGAGCTCGGCGGCCGGATCCCGGTGAATCCGAGCGGCGGGCTCGCCTGCTTCGGCGAGGCCATACCCGCCCAGGCCATCGCCCAGGTGTGCGAGGTCACGTGGCAGCTGCGGGGCCAGGCCGGCGTCCGGCAGGTCGAGGGCGCTCGCGTGGGAATCACCGCCAACCAAGGATTGTTCGGTCATGGGTCATCCGTGATCGTCAGCAACTAGGAGCGTTGTCATGGCCGAGGCCTACATCGTCGAAGCAGTACGCAGCCCGGTTGGGCGACGCGGTGGCGGCCTGTCGCAGGTCCACCCCGCCGACCTCGGGGCGCACTCGATCAAGGCGCTCATCGAGCGGGCGGGCGTCGACCCAACCGCGATCGACGACGTCGTGTTCGGCAACGTCGACAGCATCGGGCCCAACGCGGGCGACATCGCCCGCACCTGTTGGCTCGTCACCGGGTTCCCGGAGCACGTGCCCGGTACCACCGTCGACCGTCAGTGCGGCTCGGCGCAGCAGGCGGTGCACTTCGCCGCGCAGGCGGTGATGTCGGGGACCATGGACCTCGTCGTCGCCGGCGGGGTGCAGAACATGAGCCAGATTCCGATCATGAGCGCGATGGTCGCGGGCCAGGAGTACGGGCACGAGACCCCGTTCGCCAGCTCGCCGGGTTGGCAGGCGCGCTACGGCGACCAGGAGGTCTCGCAGTTCCGCGGCGCCGAGATGATCGCGGAGAAGTGGAACATCTCGCGCGACGACATGGAGGCGTTCGCGGTCGAGTCACACGAACGCGCGTTGCGGTCGCGCGCCGAGGGGCGGTTCGAGCACGAGATTGTCCCGCTCGGTGAATGCACTTTTGACGAAGGCCCGCGCGAGCCGAACTGGGACAAGATCCGGTCGCTCCCGACGCTGACCCCCGGTGGCCGGCTCACGGCCGCGGTGGCCAGCCAGATCAGTGACGCGTCCGCGGCACTGCTGATCGCGGGAGAGCAAGCGGTCAAGGACCACGGGCTCACGCCGCGCGCGCGCATCCACCACATGAGCGTGCGCGCCGACGACCCGATCATGATGCTGAGCGCACCGATCCCGGCGACCGAGTACGCGTTCCAGAAGACCGGCATGGGTGTCGACGACATCGACCTGGTCGAGATCAACGAGGCGTTCGCGTCGGTCGTGCTCGCCTGGCAGCAGGAGACCGGCTTCGACCTCGCCAAGGTCAACGTGAACGGCGGCGCGATCGCGCTCGGTCACCCGCTCGGCGCCACGGGCGCGCGGCTCATGACCACGCTGCTCAACGAGCTCGAGCGCACCGGCGGCCGTTACGGTCTCCAGACCATGTGCGAGGGCGGCGGCCAGGCCAACGTCACCATCATCGAACGCCTCTGACCGGGATCTCCAAGTTGCGTCGCAGCTACGTGCTCTGCAAGTCGTAGCGACGCAACGTGTGTGTCATTCGTCGAGGAGGTCGCCGGTCAGTGCGGCTTCGGCGGCGAGGGCGCGCTCGGAACGCTGACGGCGGAGGATGGCACCGAGCGCGACCAGGACCACGACGCCGCCCACCATCTGCGCCGGTTCGAGGTCCTGTTCGTAGAGGATCCACGCCCCGACGATCGACACCACCGGGTTGGCCAACGTCATCATCGAGGTGACGGTGACGTCGACGTAGTGGTGGGCCCACGTCATGAGCCCGTGCCCGACCATGCCCGGGAACAGGATCAGGCCGAACATGAGCAGCCAGTCGGCGCCGTGGATCGCGCCGAGGTCGTGTGACGTGAGCAGGCTCCACGGCACGACGATCACGCACGCGCCCATGAACACCGCAGCGAGGAACGACCACGCGTGCACGTCGGCGTCGCGGGCGCGCTTCCCGAGCAGGAAATACCCGGTGAAGACGAGCAGGTTCAGGATCGCGAAGATGTTTCCCTCGAGCGTGGAGCCGTCGGAGCTCGCGCCGGCGACGACCACGACCACGCCGAGCAGCGCGAGCCCCGCGTACGCCAGCTCGACACCCGTCCGCCGCTCGCCGAACATCCGCGCCGCCAACAGCAGGATGAGCACCGGCTGCAACGCGGGGATGAGCGTGGCGTTGACGATCGACGTCTCCTGGAACGACGCGAAGCCGAAGATGAAGCTGAGCGCGAAGCACACGCCCGCCGGGAACGCCACGACGACGAGGCGGAGCGTGATGCGCCCGCCCACCAGGTACGCGAACGCCACCGCAATCACAGTCCCGATGGTGACGCGCCAGAAGACGAGCGTCGCCGCCGAGGCGTCGATCCCCTTGACGAACAGCGGCCCGAAGCCCCACGCGAAGACGGCCAGCGCGACGGCGAAGAGGGGGAGCCCAGTCCGCCGATGCTGCACCGTCATGAGCGGACGCTACCGGAGTTGTGCTTCTGACTGCCCGTCAGATTCGCGGCTACGTTCTCGCCATGATCGAGATCCCGGCGGGTACCCGCGTCTACGGCATCCAGCTCCCCATCCAGTCGAAGAGCAAGACGTTCGTCGCCGACTGGGAGTTGACGGCGACCCCCGCCGACCTCGCCCGCGTCGCGCGGACCGCCGACGAGCACGGGTTCTTCTACATCGCCGTGTGCGACCACATCGCGATCCCGGAATCGCTCGCGAGCACGATGGGCACGTATTGGCAGGACTGCATCTCCACCCTCTCGTGGCTGGCCGGTCTCACCGAACACACCAACCTCCTGTCGCACGCGTACGTGCTCCCGTACCGCCACCCACTGATCGCGGCGAAGGAGTTCGAGACCCTCGACTACCTCTCGGGTGGTCGCGCCATCGTCGGCATCGGCGCCGGTCACGTCGAGGCGGAGTTCGCCGCCCTCGGTGTCGATCACGCGCGCCGCGGCAAGATCGTCGAGGAGAAGCTCCCGCCGCTGATCGAGGCGCTCGAGCACGAGTTCGTCGACGGCCTCGGTTCGCTCCCGCGCCCGGTGCAGTCACCGCGACCGCCGGTGTGGATCGCGGGGTCGAGCCCGGCCGCCATCCGCCGCGCCGCGACCTACGGCGACGGCTGGCTCCCCCAGGGGCCATCGAACGCGGAGATGGTGGCCAAGCTGCAGGCGCAGCGCGAGGAGCACGGCCGGGCCGAGCGTCCGATGATGATCGGCGACATCACCCCGTTCCTCTACGTGGGGACGCCGGGATGGGACGTCGGCGAGGGCGTCATCTCGGGCGCGCCGGGCGACATCGCCGAGCAGATCCTGGCCGACACCGCCGAGGGCGTGAACCAGATCCAGGTGCGGTTCAAGGCCCGCAGCTGCAACGAGATCTGCGACCAGATGGCAGCGTTCGGCACCGAGGTCGCGCCCATCCTCGCCACCCTCTGACGTAGCTCGGGGGTCACCGACCCGTGGCCTGGGTGTGATCGCAATGCCCCGTCGACGCCCTGGGATCGCCGCCCCGTTCCCGCGATGGTCGGAGGGTGACTCGACACAGACGAGCGATCGACGACCCCGAGGTTCGCGAGCAGCATCGCAAGCAAGTGCTCACGCAGATCCTCGTTGCGCTCGGCTTCGCCCTCTTGTATTGCGGCCCGATGTTCCTCCTCGCGCTGGGTGCCACCTGGGGTGACCGGGTCCTGGGGAGTGGGAGACCCGGGAACGTGATCAGCGTGGACGAGGACCGAGACACGGTCACGGTGCGATACTTCGACCGCGGCGCGTTCCATGCACCGCTCATGGCGGTCGACGACGCGTCGGCGTACGCACTCGGCGACGAAGTCGAGGTCTTCGTCAACGCTGAGACCCGCACGCCCGAGACGCTTGATCGGGAGCCCCTCGCACCCGAGCTGATCGAAATCGTGGGCGTGTTCCTCCTCGCCGTCGCCGCCTTCGTGGCCGGCGGCAGCGTGCTCGCTGCATATCGGGCGCGCGGTCGCCGCCGAGGGCTCGCGTCACCGTGGACCCGCACGACGGCAGAGACGTGGCCGGACGCGGAGAACACCTGCAACGCGTTCCTCCCGTTCGTCGGCGGGGGCTCGTTCTGGCGAGTAGGCGGAGAACTCCCTCTCGGCCCGATCACCGTCGACATCGCCGGCGACCCTGACCGCTGGATCGTCGTGCGAGTTGCCGGGACCACAGAGCTGGTCAGCGCTCGCCGCCGGTGCCGCCGTGCGACGTGGAGCCACCGCTGCGTGCTGGCGTGGAACCACCGTGGCCCGACCCTCGCCTGCGCGGTCGCGACCGGATCCTCCCAGACCGTGTACGAGTTCGGTTCCGAGGTCAACGCCCGGGTGCAGGAGCTGGTCGACGAGGTCGAGCTGCTGCACGGTCCGGGGCGCGTCGCCGTCCGCGCGGACGCGTGGCCCGGCGTCGTCCTGGCGAAGAAAGTGGTCGGGCACCGGGAGTGGCCCGAGCTGTCGACCCTGGCGAAGACCGGACCTCGTACAGCAGAGTACGCACCATGACACCGTCGACGCCGGAGCTCGTTCGCGGTTACGCCGAGCGCTTCGACACCGCGTTCTCCGACGGATCGCACTCGGTCGGGTCGCCACTCGGTGCGTGGTTGCTGCTCGCGCTCGTCGCTCCCGCCGCGACCGGCGCCGACCGGGCGCAGCTCGAAGCCGTGCTCGGGACCGACGCCGACGATGCATCGGCCCGGGCGAGCGAACTCCTCCGATCACCGCATCCCGCGGTCGCGTCGGCGGTCGCCCTCTGGTACCGCAACGAGCTGCTCGTCCCCGAGTTCGCCGAGTGGGCCCGCACGCTTCCGGCGATGGTCGAAACCGGCGAAGTGCCGTCGCAGGAGGCCGCCGACGGGTGGGCGAGTCACGTCACCGACGGTCTCATCGAGCGCTTCCCACTCGAACTCGACACCGACATCGTCATCCTGTTCGCCAACGTGCTCGCCACCCGCGTCGAATGGGCGACCGTGTTCGAAGTCGTGAACGGCGCTGCACTCGGCGCGCCCTGGGGCGAGCGGGTGCACAAGGTGTTGTACGCGCCGCCGGAGCACACCCTGCTGATCGCAACCACCGAGCGCGCCGGCGACATCGCCGTCCATGCGGCGTCGTCGCGCGACGGGCTCCTGGTGGTCTCGGCCATCGCCGATCCCGCGACACCTGCGGCTGATGTGCGCGCTGCCGCCCACGAACTGGGTGGCGCGCTGGCGTCATCGTCCCGGGTGGACGTCCGATCGCTCTTCGATCTCCCTCTCGGAGACGGCCACGCGTGGTCGATCGCGGAACGACAGGTGACTCCTGACGATGAGGACGGCGAACCAGTTCGGGAGATCTACACCGGGCTGGTGCCGGCGTGGACCGCCACGGGCGACCTCGACCTCCTGAGCCATGGCGCACTCGGGTTCCCGGCGGCATGCCAGAGCCTGGGCGCGTTCTGTCGCGGTCCTGTCCTGTACGAGGCGAAGCAGGTCGCCGTCGCACGATTCGATCGTCGCGGCTTCGAAGCCTCCGCCATCACGTCGATGGCCGTGCGGCTGTCGAGCCCGCCACCCGGTCCCACCGTCGCGCAGCGCGCCGCGACGCTGCGCTTCAACCGGCCCTACGCGGTGGTGGCGGTCGCGCTCGACTCCGGCGGCGGGCCGTGGAACGGAGTCCCGGTGTTCTCGGGCTGGGTTGCGGAACCGTCAGAACCTGGTGACGACTGACGCCACCACGACAGCCCGAGCGTCACGACCAGCAGCACCCCCAGTCCGAGGTGCGCGTACGCCCAGAACTGGTACGTCGAGGGCGTGAACTCGCGGCCGTCGAGCAGCACGAACACGACCCGCGAGTCGGCGACCGCCTGCACACCCCGGTCGATGTCGTTCCCGGTGCTCACCGCATTGAGCGCGAGCTGGTCCCACGGCAGCAGCCGGCCCGAGACGACCGCCGCCAGCGCGGTCAGTAGCACGCCGACGGCGGCGACGATCCCCGCGGCCCGCAGTGCCAGTCGACGTGCGATCGAGACGAACAGCAGCCCAGCCGCGAGCACGACGAGCGCGATGGACGCGATCTGATGGACCACCCGGAGGGTGTCGCTCGGACCCGGGTGGTACTCGAACCACAACCACGCGCCCGACGACGCCAACACGACCATCGTGAGCGCGGCGAGCACGAGCAGGACCCGCGCCGCGATCCGCCAACCGTCGCGCTCGGTCACGACGGTGAGGCTGACGTCAGCCAGCCGGGGTCTCGGCGATGATGGCGCCCAGGTGCACCAGCGTCGGCGTCTCGGAGCCGAGGTCGAGCTCCATCTGCTTCGCGAGCAGGAAGTAGCGGTACAGCGGGTAGTCGCGGTCGACGCCCACGCCGCCGTGCAGGTGGTGCGCGGCGAGGAGCACGTCCTGGCCGCCCTGCGCGGCCCAGTACTTCGCCGCGTCGACCTGGGCCGCCGCGGGAACACCGGCGTCGAGCCGCCACGCGGCCTGCCACGCGGTGAGCTTCATCGCTTCCTTGTTGATGTAGGTGTCGGCGGTCCGCTGGCTCACCGCCTGGAACGTGGCGATGGCGCGCCCGAACTGCTGGCGCTCCTTCACGTAGGTCGCCGTGAGGTCGAGGGCGGCCTGCGAGGCGCCCGACATCATCACCGACATCGCGGTCATCGCCCGCTCGAGCAGCCAGGTGAGGCCCTCGGGGCCGGCCAGCTTGGTGGCTTCCGCGTCGCGCAGCACGAGTCGCGCGGTCGGGGCACCGAGCATCGTGTCCTCGCGCTCGACGGTCACGCCCGACGCCGACGGGTCGACGAGGTAGATGCCGTCGATCGCCGACACGACGATCGCCTCGGCGTCGAGCCCCGCAGGCACGCACACCTTCTCACCGGTCAGCTTGCCGCCGGCGACCGCGGTCGAAGGTGCGTACGCGTCGCCGACCGCCTCGGTGAGCGCGGCCGTCACGATGGTCGTGCCCGCCGCCACGCCGACGAGGGCGTCGGTGGCACCGAACTCCACCAACGCCGGGGCCGCGAGTGCCATCACCGCGAGCGCGGGGATCGGCGCGGCCGTGCGACCGACCTCTTCGAGCACGATGCACGTCTCGAGGAACCCGAGCCCGGCGCCGCCGGCCGACTCGGGCAGCGAGATGCCGATGATGCCGGCCCGGGCGAGCGCAGCCCACAGTTCACGGTCGAAGCCGTCGCTCTCGGCGACGACCCGCTTCGTGCGCTCGAGTGTGGTGGCGTCGGACAGGATCTTGGCCGCGAGCTCGCGGAGGTCCTGCTGGTCGGAGGAGAAGGAGAAGTCCATCAGCGGTCAGCCCTCGGGAAGCCCAGCGTGAACTGGGAGATCAGGTCTCGTTGCATCTCGTTGACCCCACCGCCGAAGGTGAGGATGATCGCCCCGCGGGTGCCCTGCTGGATGCGCGACTTCAGCACCGCGCCGGGGGCGTCGGGCTCGAGGTACGACACCGGCCCGAGGATCTCCATGAGCAGCTGGTAGCCCTCCATGTTGAGCTCGCTGCCGTACACCTTGAGCGCGGAACAGTGGCCGATGTCGAGGACACCCTGGGTTGCTTCCCACGCCACCTGCCAGTTCATGAGGCGCACGACCTCGACCTTGGCCTGGAGCTTGGCCAGGTTGTACTGCACCCACGGCTGGTCGATGACCCGGCGACCGTCGGGCAGCTTCGTCTCCTGCGCGTACTGCGTGACCTCGGTGAGCGCGCGGTCCATGACGCCGCTCGCGAACAGCGTGACGCGCTCGTGGTTGAGCTGGTTGGTGATGAGCTTCCACCCGTGGTTCTCACCGCCGACCACGTTGGCGGCCGGGACGACGACGTCCTCGAAGAACACCGCGTTGATGTCGTGGGTGCCGAGCAGGTTGAGCGGCGACAACGTGATGCCGGGCGTGTCCATGGGCACGAGGATCATCGAGATGCCCTTGTGCTTCGCCGCGTCGGGGTCGGTGCGCACCGCCAGCCAGCAGTAGTCGGCGTCGCTCGACAACGACGTCCACATCTTCTGGCCGTTGATCACGTACGACTCGCCGTCGTGCACGGCACGCGTCTTCAACGACGCGAGGTCGGTGCCGGCGCCGGGCTCCGAGTAGCCGATGCAGAAGTGGATGTCACCGGAGAGGATGCGCGGGAGGTAGTCGGCCTTCTGCTCGTCGGTGCCGAACGCCATGATCGTGGGGCCGACGCTGTTGAGCGTGAGCATCGGAACCGGCGCGCCGGCGCGCATCGACTCGTCGAAGAAGATGAACTGCTCGATCGCCGAGCGCCCCTGGCCGCCGTACTCCTTGGGCCAGCCGATGCCCGCCCAACCGTCGGCGCACATCTGCTTCCAGATGCGGCGGGGCGCCTCGCCCACCGCGTGCGACGCGTTCAGCTCGGCGACCGTGGCCGGATCCAGCAGCTTCTCGTAGTAGGTGCGCAGCTCCTGCTGCATCCCCAACTGCTCTGGCGTGTACCCGATCTCCATGAGGACTCCGGTGTTCTGAAAAGGAAGCAGGCATTTCTGACGGGCAATCAGGTTCTGTCTACTACACCGTTCCGGGGCGCCGTCAGCCCCGCACGGCGGTTGCGAACGACGCGAGCTCGCGGCCCACGTCGCTGCCGGTCGGCCCGAAGACCAGCTCGGTGACGCCGCCCGCGCGGGCGGCGACGGCGCGGGCGTGCACGCTCTCGGCGTCGCCCGTCCACCCGCTCTGCAGGATGGCCGGACCCGCCCGCGCGACGACGGCGCGATCACGATCGCTGACCGCGATCATGTGGCCCTCGTGCACGGCCCAATGCCGGTCACCCTCCTCGTAGTTCGACTCGAGGTCGGCCAGCCATTCGGCGCCGCCCGGAATCTCCGGCACCGTCTCGCGGGAGAACTCCCAACGCCCGTGCACGTGGGTCGCGTACGACGGCGCCAGCGCGTCGAGCACCCGCGGGGTGGTGTGGTCCTCCCCCGGCTCGAGCACCGTCCCGCCGCACAGCAAGGCGCACGGGTCCCACTCGTCGGTACCCGGCGGGAACGCGACGATCACGCCGTCGGCCAGCTCGCGCGGCGTACGCGAATCCTTTCGGACCCATCGGCGCGAGCAGCAGCGGCACGTCGATCGGACGCGATGGCGCGTACCCCGGCGAGTGGATCATGCGACAGCGCGCGCCATCGACCTCGACCGCGTCGCCGTGCAGCAACCCGCGGAGCTGCGTGACGTACTCGGCGAGGTCAGCCCACTTCATGGCCTTCTGACCCATGGCGCGGGCGCCGGTGAACCCGGTGCCCACTGCGAACGTGAGCCGGCCGGGCGCGAGATCCTCGACGGTCGCGATCGCCGACGCCGTCACCATGACATGGCGCAGGAAGCCCACGGCCACCCCGGTGGCGACCCCGATGTGGTCGGTGGCCTCGGCCACGCGGGCGACGGCAATCCACACGTCGCCGTAGAGCGCGGGCGAGTCGTAGACCCACACCCGCTGGTAGCCGAGCGCCTCGGCCTGCGCGGCGTAGGTGGGGAGATCCCTGCTCGGCGGAAAGGCGCACGCGAGCCCGGGCACGTCTGACATGTCGAACCTCCCGGGAGTCCTGACGGGGCGTCAGATTAGGGTGGGGTGGGTGCGCCGGACGGTGGCGCCGGGACGAAGGGCGACACACGATGAACCCTCAGCCGCTCACGGGCAAGCGCATCCTGGTCACCGGCGTCACGGGCATGGTCGCCGGCCCGATGGCGGCCCGCCTCGCTCCCGACAACACGGTGTACGGCGCGGCGCGCTTCGCCGATCCCGCGCAGCGCGAGGCGCACGAGGCAGCGGGTGTCACGACGATCCGGCTCGATCTCGAGCACGGCGACCTCGACGAGGTCCCCGAAGATCTCGACGACGTCCTGCACTTCGCGGTGGCCAAGACCAACGACTTCGCCCGCGACCTCACCGCCAACGCCGACGGCGCCGCGCACCTCATGGAGCGGGTCCAGGGCGTCGACGCGTTCTTCCATTGCAGCTCCGGTGGCGTGTACCAGGAGCACGAGCACGACCACCTGAAGGAGGACGCGCCACTCGGCGACAGCCACCGCGCCGCGGGCATGGAGAGCTACTCCATCTCGAAGATCGCAGCAGAGACCATGGTGCAGTACACCGCCAAGCGCCTCGGCATCCCGACGGTCATCGCGCGTCTCAGCGTGCCCTACGGCGACACCTTCGGCTGGCCGTTCTTCCACGTGATGATGCTCGAGCACGGCATGGCGATCCCGGTGCACACCGACGCACCCTCGCAGTACAACCCGCTCAATCTCGACGACATCGTCGCGTCGCTCCCCTACCTCCTCGCGTCGGCGTCGACCCCGGCCAACGTCGTGAACTGGGGTGGCGACGAGGTCGTCAGCGTCGAGGAGTGGTGCAGCCTGATCGGAGAGCTCATCGACAAGCCGGTGGCGTTCGAGCACACCGACGCCAGCGTGCCGCCGCTCATCCTCGACGTCGGCAAGCTCAACGACCTCGGGTTCCACTCGTCGGTTTCGTGGAAGGACGGCATCACCCGTCTCGTCCACACCTCGCGGCCCGACCTCGTCGCTTCCTGACCCGCACTCATCGAACGGGCCTACGGCCTTCAGCAGATGAACGCCGGGAGCGTGTCCCATCCCCGGAGCGTCGACGACGAGGCCATGCGCGCGTTGTCGGCGTCGATCTCCCACTCCGCGAAGCGCTTCAGGATCTCTTCCAGCGCGATCCGGCCCTCCAGTCGCGCGAGCGTGGCACCCAGGCAGTAGTGGACGCCGTGACCGAAGCTGAAGTGGTGGATGCCAGTTCGATGGATGTCGAAGCGATCGCCGTCGGGGATCACGCGATCGTCGCGATTGGCGGACGCCATGATGGCCATCATCACGCTTCCCTCCGGCACGGTCGTGCCGTGGAGCTCGACGCTCGTGCGGACACAACGGCAGAACTGCTGCGCCGGGGACTCGAAGCGCACCACCTCTTCGATCGCA
Source organism: uncultured Actinomycetes bacterium (assembly GCA_963725775.1). Lineage (GTDB taxonomy): Bacteria > Actinomycetota > Acidimicrobiia > IMCC26256 > DASPTH01 > DASUAS01. The sequence goes on along the minus strand of CAVRZT010000001.1, from coordinate 648,873 downwards.
CCCGGGATCAATGAGGGGTCCGCGACGAGTTCCCGCCGCTGGTCGGGATGGTCGGCCAGGACCTTCCCGGTCCAGGCGATGAGGTGGCCGGTCGTCTCGCTGCCGGCCGCGGCGATGAGCGACGTGTAGGTGAGGACCTCCTCGCGCGTCAGACGACGAAGGGTCCCGGTCTCGTCCTCGAACTCGACGTGGAGCAGCTCCGTCATGAGGTCGTCGGACGGGTGCTCGGCGCGCCAATCGATGTACTCGGCGAACATCGCGCCGCTGCCGAAGTCGGCGTCGGGCTTCATCGGCTCGCCGGGCTTGCTGCGGACGCCCTGGTCGGACTGCTCACGGATGGCGACCTGGTCCGCTTCGGGGATGCCGAGCAGCATGCCGATCGTCCGCATCGGCAGCTGCGCGCCGAGGTCCGCGATGAAGTCGAACCGTCCCGAGCCGACGATGGGGTCGAGGCTCCGGGCGGCGTAGGCACGGATCTGGGGCTCGAGGTCCGCCACCCGGCGCGGCGTGAACACGCGGGACACGATCTTTCGGTGCCGAGTGTGGATGGGCGGGTCCTCGAAGATGAGCATGCCCGGCGGCATCTCGAGGTCGGCGCGGATGAAGTCGAGGATCGCCCCGCGGCCCGAGATGAAGATCTCGTGGTCGGCGAGGACGCGCTCGACGTCGTCCGCGCGGCTCACCGCGAAGAAGTCATGGGAAGCGTTGTGATAGAGGGGCGCTTCGTCCCGGAGCCGCCGGTACACGGGATACGGGTCGGCGGCGATGTCGACGTCGTACGGGTCGTAGTACACGCCGTCGATCTCGGTGCGCGGTCATGTCGCGGCTGGGGCTTGCACGCCGAGCAACCCACCGAGCGTGCCGCCGAGGATCGCACGGCGCTCGCTCGGATCGACGTCGCGGAACTGGTAGTCGATCGCCTCGCGGGTGTGCAGGAACGTCCCCTCGGCGTGCGGGTAGTCCGCGCCCCAGACGAGCGTCGACACCCCGGTGACGTGGCGGCAGGCGATCGCCACGGGGTCTTCCTGGAAGGACACGTGGATCTGGCGCTGCACGTACTCGCTCGGCATGAGTGGGTACGGCCAGCGCTCGTTCAGCCGGAACAGCTGCGCCATCCCCGGTTGGTCGTCGGCGGGACGATCGTCGTCCCACGTACCGGCCCACCAGTCGCGGAACTGTCCGACTCCCAGCGTCCACGCCTTGTCCATCGCCGCCATCAGGGACACGAGCCAGTGCGCGTTGAACTCGACGAGCACGAAGTGGAGATCCGGGAACCGCTCGAGGACGCCGCCGCCCACGAGCGACACCACGATCCGCTCCGGCGCCATCGGCGCCATCACCGCCGCGCCGGTCAAGCGGTCGACGATGAGGTCGTCGTCCAGGACCTGGTGGTTCTGCGCGCGGGCCGCGTCCATCATGCCCTTGAGCGTGGGAGAGGCTTCTTGGCTCACCTTGACGCCGCCGGTGGCAACGTGGAACGCGACGAGCATGCCGTGCGCCTGCGCCGCCGCCCACACGCGGTCGAGTGCGCGTGAGCTGTACGGGACCGGCGACGTCGCGGGCAGGATGATCGCCCGTGCACCGAGCGCGGCGACGCGCTCGACCTCGGCGACCGCGTCATCGAGGTCGCTCAACGGGATCGGCGACGTCGTGAACACGCGGCCGCGGTGACGGCGCGAAGGCCTCCAACACGTAGTCGCTGTACACGCGGGCGTGCGCCATGGAGAGCTCGTGGTGGTCGTGCGTGTACAACCCGAACAGCGCGTGGTTGGGATGCAGCAACGTCGCCCAGATGCCTTCGTGGTCGAGGTCGTCGACGATCCGATCGGGATCACCCGTCTGCGGCGACCCGTCGTGGTGGCGGTAGCGCATGTAGGTCCAGCCCTCGAAGCCCGGCGTGTGCAGCTTCCGGAAGTAGGGATACTCCTCACCCCCGAGCGACTCCGCCTCGAAGTCCTCTTCCCAGACCGCGAGCTCGCGCAGGTGCCTCGGGAGGCGAGTGACGAACAGATCCGTCGGTTCGACGAAGTGCCCGTCCGCGGAGACGATGAGATCCTCGGCCATCGGTGCTTCCCTTCCGGCGGTCACCCGGCGTTCGCCGTGATCACCTGTGCGTAGCGATCCAGCATGGGCAGGATCTCGTCCTTCTCGACGCTGTCGAACGCGACCACCACCTCGTCGACCCCCAGTGCGGTCAGGCGTTCCACCCTCGTTCGGAGCTTCTCGCTGTCGAGGGCGTCCTGGATGAACCAGATGATCGGGCCGGAGTCGGCGCGCCCCGCCTCGCTCCACCGGCGCCGGAGCTCCGCGAGCCGTTCGGCCACCCACTGGATGCTCCCGCCCGGCATCCAGCCGTCCGCCCATTGGACGATCGCCTCCATGGCGCGCTCGTGCCCGGCTGCACCGAGGAGCACCGGGATCGATCGCTGCGCGGGCTTCGGCCACGACCAGCTGCGCTCGAGGTTCGCGTGCACGCCGTGGAACTCCGCCTCGGTCTGCGTCCACAGCGCCCGCATCAGCTCGACGTGCTCCTGCACGATCGCCCGACGGTCGCTCCACTGTCGTCCGTGGCCGACGAGTTCGTGCGGGTTCCACCCGTAGCCCACACCGACGGTGAGGCGTCCCTCCGACAGGTGATCGAGCGTCGCGAGGGTCTTCGCCAGGGCGATCGGATCGTGCTGCGCGGGCAGCGACGTGGAGGTGCCGAGCTTCAGCGACGTCTCGGCGGCGACGAACGAGAGCGCGACGTACGGGTCGAGCAACCGCGGATACGACTCCGGGATCTGCTCCCCGCCGCCGGGGAAGCAGGCGGGATCGGAGGCGACCGGGATGTGGGTGTGCTCGCCGAGGACGAGGGACGAGAATCCCCGCTCGGCGGCCGCGCGGGCGAGCTCGACGAACGGCATCTGGTCCGTCGCCCGGTAGAGCACGCCGATGCCGGGGAACCGGGCCGGCCCGCTCATGCCGGGTGTGCTCGCAGTGCTCGCACGTACTCGCCGATCCGCGCGACCGCGTCGTCGGCCTCCGGCATGTTGCCGGCCCACATCTGGTGCGCGTGCAACATCTCGGGGAACCGATCGAGACGGACCTCGACGCCCGCGGCCCGGGCCCGGTCGGCGAGACGATGCGAGTCGTCGACGAGGACGTCCCAGTCGCCGGCCTGGACGTACAGCGGTGGCAGCCCGGTGAGCTCGCCGTAGAGCGGCGACGCGTAGGGGTCACGCGCGTCGTGGCCGGCGAGGAACTGCTGGGCGCACCACGCGGTGCTCACGGGGTCCTGGCGGACGTCGACGTCGGCTCGCGTGGTCAGGCTCTCGGCCGTCATCGCCAGGTCCACCCACGGCGACAGCAGCACGCCGGCCGCCGGGAGCGCGACGCCCTCGGCCTTCGCCTTGAGCAGGAGGGCGACGGCGATCCCTCCGCCGGCAGAGTCCCCGGCGACGACGACGTCGTCGGGCCGGGTGCCCTGGTCGAGGAGCCACCGGTAGGCGGCAAACGCGTCGGTGAGCGCAGCCGGATGCGGGTCCTCGGGCGCCAGCCGGTAGTCGACGCTGAGGGCGCGGCAGCCCGCCGCCGTGGCCAGATGCCCGACCAGCTTGCGATGCGAGCGGATCGAGCAGAAGCAGTAGCCCCCGCCGTGGAAGTAGAGGAGCACCGGGCTCGGCTCCCCGCCGGCCGGCGTCACCCACTGGGCCGGCACGCCTCCGGCGAAGACCTCGTCGTACGCGACGCCGGTCGGTTCGGTCGTGCTCTCGCCGATCCGCTCGGCCATCGCCCGCTGCTCGGCGCGCGACGGCACCGATGCGGCGCGAGCGGCCTGGGCCCGCTGCTCGCGCAACACGCGGTGGACCGCCCGGGCCTGCTCGCTGCTCGTCGCCGTCGCCATCGCCTGCCTCAACCCGCGGCCGCGGGCGGCCGGCTCGGCCGGCCCGCATAGCCGGGCATGTGCGCCAGCAACCCGCCGTTGACGTCGATGGTCGCACCCTGCACGTACCGAGCGTCGTCGGAGGCGAGGAACGCCACGACCGGCGCAATGTCGTCGGGTCGCGCGCGAGCTCCGGCATGCACACGTCGTCGAGCGCCCGGTCGAACAGCTTCTGCTGGGCATCCGTGAAGTCGCGCCGCGCCGGTCCACCCGGTGCCGATGGTCCACCCCGGCACGATCGTGTTGCACCGGATCCCGCGTTTGCCGTACTGGGTGGCAACGTACTTGGTCAACGCGATGGTGCCCGCCTTCGCCGCGCCGTACGCCGCGGCACCGGTGCTCCCGGCCAAGCCGTTGCCCGAGGACACGTTGATGATCGATCCGTTGGCGTGCTCGAGCATGTGCGGGAGCACGGCCCGACAGCACAGGAACTGGCTCGTCAGGCACGTGCGGATCGTCCAGTCCCAGGCCTCCAGGCTCGTGCCGAGCAGGTCGCCGGCCGCGCCCGGGTGGACGGCGTAGGCGTTGTTGTGCAGCGCGTGCACCGTCCCGAAGCGCTCGACGGCGGCGTCGACGAGTCCCTTGACGTCGTCCTCGATCGTGACGTCGACCGCGTGTGCGAGCCCCGCACCGCCCGCGGCCTCGATCTCGGCGACGAGCGCGACCACGCCGTCCTGGTCGAGATCAGCGGCGACCACCGCCGCACCGAGCGCCGCGCACCGCAGTGCGCTCGCCCGTCCCATGCCCGACGCGGCGCCGGTGATGACGATCACCTTGCCCTGCAACGCGCCCGCAACCGGCTCCGGCACCACTATGAGGCCCCCTCGTATCCGCTGGCGGTCGGTACACTAGTGTCAGATTGCGTGAAGGACCAGCCCCAGTTCCCGTCCGTCGGCCTGCTCTACCGCGAGGCGCGTTCGGCGATGCCGCTCCTCGATCTCGCCGAGGCCGCCGAGGAGCGCGAGTTCGACTGCATCGTCGTGGGTGAGCACACGCACATCCCAGTCTCCCGCGAGACGCCGTGGCCCGGTCTGGGCGACGAGCTGCCCGAGGAGTACTGCGAGTTCCCCGATCCGTGGGTGGCGCTCGCGTTCGTCGCCGCCCGGACGTCGCTGCGGATCGCCACCGGGGTCGCGCTCGTCGCGCAGCACGACCCGATCGCTCTGGCGAAGACCGTCGCCACCCTCGATCACCTCTCGGGCGGGCGGTTCACGCTCGGCGTCGGGTTCGGCTGGAACCGCGAGGAGCTCGCCAACCACGGGAAGGACTTCGGGAATCGCCGAGCCATCGCCCGCGAGCATGTCGAGCTCATGCGCACGCTGTGGGGTGAGACCGAGGCGGAGTACCACGGCGTGCACGCGAACCTCGAGCCGAGCTGGTCGTGGCCGAAGCCCGTGCAACCGACCGTCCCGGTGCTGCTCGGCGCCCAAGCAGGCACGCGCGCCTTCGACGCGATCGTCGAGTGGGCCGACGGCTGGATCCCGGGCGGGAGCCACGGGACGTGGCTCGCGGCCAAGCTCGGTGAGCTCCGCGACCGTTGGGTCGATGCCGGACGACCCGAGTCCGGCCCGATCGTCTGGCCGATGCAGGAGGTGGTCGACGACGAGCGACTGCTGCTCCAGCTCGACCGCTTCCAGGCGCTCGCAGTCGACCAGGTCGTGCTCGACATCCCCACCGCTCCACGCGACGAGATCCTGCCCCTCCTGGATCGGTACGCGAAGGTGATCGCCTCCCGGCAGTGATCCGGGCGTTCCCGCTCCGGTACGTCCGCGTCAGATCGAGCATCCAATGCTCGCTAGCCTGCGTGCATCACCACGAACCACGTCCGTCGGGCCAGCTACGGGCCCAACAGCCCCGTCGTGGGAGAGCGCGGTGCGCGCACGCGCCGAGCGATCGTCGACGCCGCGCTCGAGTGCTTCGCGAAGCAAGGGCTCCACGCCACGAGCGTCGACGACATCGCCGAGGCCGCGAGCGTCTCGAGGGCGACGCTCTACCAGTACTTCGGGAGCAAGGAGCAGCTCTTCGTCGAGTTGATCCGCACGGCCGCGGCCGATCTGCTGAGGGTGATCCACCGCCTCGGTCCCATCGGCCCGACCGTCGAGGGATACGACAACCTGCACTGGTGGCTCGGCGAGTGGGCCTGGGTCCAGGACAAGTACACGGCGCTCTACCTGCAGTTGGCCGTGACGGACTCGCCCGAGGCGTCGCTGCGTCCGCTGGTCGTCGAGCACATCGTGTCGTACGTGTCGTCGCTGTCGCCCCGGCTCGCCGCGGCGATCGGTGAGGACTTCGACGCCGACGGCGTAGCGACCGTGCTCCTCCCCCTCCTGTTTCGCATGAACGACTACCGCCAGAAAGGCATCACACGCACGCTCAGCGACGAGGAGATGCTCGACGGCACCGCGACCTTCGTCCAGCTCGCCCTCTTCCCCGCGACGCCGCCCGGTGCCCTCACCTCCCGGGCGGCGCACGTCCCCGACCGGCGCACGCACGGCCGCATCCGGCGTGAGTCGGAGGCGCAGCGGCCTACCGGCGAGAGCGAGCCGCTCGCGGCGACCGTCCAGCGCATCCTCGACGCCGGCGCGACGACCTTCGCGGTCCGAGGGTTCCACCACAGCAGCGTCCAGGACGTGCTGCGGACCGCACGAGTCGGTCGCGGCACCTTCTACAAGTACTTCGACGACAAGACCGACCTTCTGGTGACCCTCGCCGAGCACTGCATGGCTCGGCTCGAGGAGCTCGCGGGCCGCTTCGTCGACGCGATCGATGCCGACGACGACGGGCGCGCGCTGCGCCGGTGGCTCGAGGAGTGCCTCACGCTGCACCGGCGGTACCGGGGTGTCTTCCGAGCCCTGCTCCACGAGGAGTCGCGCCATCCGGTGCTGGAGGAGCTGCGGCGGCGGAGCGGTGGAGCGATCCTGCTCAGCTTCGACAGTGCCTTGGCGGGTGTCGACCGTGCGTACCATTTCGACGTCCGTGTCGGCTCGTTGCTGCTCCTCGCGCTGCTGGAGCGCGGCCCCGAGTACGCGTTCGGCACCGACTACGACCTCGCGGAGGCGCGGGTCGTCGACGTCCTGGCCCTGCTCATCGAACGCGGCCTGCTCGGCCGTACGCCGCCGCGCGATTCACTGGTGAGCTGACGACGTCCAGCGTCGTCCAGCCGACGATGAATCAGCCGAACGTCGCGCCGCCGTCGAGGTGGAGGGTCTGGCCGGTCATCCACGCCGCCTCGTCGGACGCCAGGTAGACGCACGCGGCACCGACGTCGTCGGGCGTACCCGTGCGACCGACGGGGATCTGACGCGCGAGCGCTTCGACCGCGGCGGTGTTCTCGGGCTGCATCAGCCCGAGCGCGAGCGAGTTGGCGGTGACGCCGTAGCGCGCGTTCTCCGCGGCGAGGTGGCGCATGAAGGCGATCGCACCGCCCTTCCCGGCCGCGTACGGCGACACGCCGATGTGCAACCCGGTGATGCCGGCGCCGGACGAGATCGTGATCACGCGTCCGAAGCCGCGCTCGCACATCCCGTTGATGACCGCGGCGAGCAGTACAACACCCCGAACAGGTTGACGTTGATGGCCCCCTGCCAGCCGGCGGGCTCACTGTCGCGGAACTGCACGAGGCCCATACCTTCGGCGCCACCGTTGCCGGCGTTGTTGACGAGGATGTCGACGCTGCCGACGTCGGCGATCGCGGCACACACCGCGTCGTAGTCGGTCACGTCGAACGGCGCGACCGACGCCGACCCACCGGCGTCGACGATCTGCGCGACGGTGTCGTGTGCGCGTTCACCGACGATGTCGTTCACGTGCACCGTCGCCCCACGCGCGGCCAGCGCACGCGCGATTCCGGCACCGACGTTCTGCCCGGCACCGGTGACGACGGCGACCTTTCCGCTGAGATCGAACATGGCCGGAACGTAGCGCAACGGTCAGAGCGGCGTTGCTCCCCAGGTGGAGACGACCCGCCGCGTGGCCGTGGGACCCGCCCGGCGACGATGCCACGGTGCATGCATGACTCCCGTACCTGCTGCACCCATGCCCCTGTCGCCCATGGTCCCGGCCCGGTGGCGATCGACCACCGGCCTCCGCACCGCACTCACCTGGCTCTTTGCGGCTGATGCCACGGCCGCGCTCGCGATGGCCGCCACGCACGTCCATCGCGCCGGCGTGATCGGCGACTACGAGCACGGTGCGGCGACCGTGTCGTCCCTGAACGGCGCCGACAGCGCAGTGCAGACGGCGGCCGGCATCACCTTCGTGCTCCTCGTCGCGACCGCGGCCGTGCTCATCGTCTGGCAGTTCCGCAGCGCCAAGAACAACGAGTTCCTCGGTCGCCTCCAGCCACGGTTCACGCCCGGGTGGAGCATCGGCGGTTGGTTCATCCCCTTCGCCAACCTGGTCATCCCCGTGCGGATCTTCCAGGACCTCTGGCAGGGATCCGATCCCGAGAACCGCAACTTCCGCGACTGGCACGGCCTCCGCCGGTCGTCGGTGATCGGCTGGTGGTGGGCGTTCTGGATCGCCGGCTACGGACTCGGACAGCGTCACGTCGGGGACCGACACCACCACCCTCGCCGAGATCCGCACCCTCGATCGCGTCGATGCCGTCGGCGTCGTGCTCACCGCGGTCGCCGCCGTGCTCGCGATCGTGGTGGTCCGGACCATCACGAGCCGCCAGGAGACGGCGCGTACCGAGCGCCGGTCGAGCTCGTCGGCCGGACCCGGCTGGTACCCGGACCCGCTGGCCCGCTTCGACCACCGCTACTGGGACGGCACGGCGTGGACCGACCACGTGTCGAAGGCCGGTCAGATGATGACCGACCCCCTCTCGGCGATGGGCGAGATCGGCTAGCGCCCGAGGATGGAGATGAAGCTCACCATCTCGCCGGGGTAGCCGCCGAGGTTGTGAGTGAGAGCGAGGCCACGCGCGCCGCCGGGCTGGGCCGCCTCGATCTGACGCTCCGGCGGCGCCTCGCCCCGCAGCTGCAGCCACGCCTCGAACATCATGCGCAACCCCGACGCCCCGACCGGGTGGCCGAACGACTTCAGGCCACCATCGGGGTTGACGGGCAGCGCGCCATCGAGGTCGTACACACCGTCGAGCTCGTCGCGCCACGCCGCGCCCCGCTCGGAGAACCCGAGGTCCTCCATGAGCACCAGCTCGGTGATGGTGAAGCAGTCGTGCACCTCGGCCAGCGCGAGCTCGCGGCGCGGGTCGGTGATCCCCGCCTGCGCGTACGCGTCGCGCGCGGTCGCGGCGATCTCCGGGAAGTTGGTGTAGTCGTAACCGGGGTCGGTGACGCCGCTGCCGTTGCCGGCGATGAACGACAGCGCCTTCACGAAGATCGGCGTGTCGGTGTACTTATACGCGTCTTCGGCCCGCACCACGATCGCGGCCGCGGAACCGTCGGCGACGCCCGCGCAGTCGAACACGCGCAGGTCGCCGGCCATCTTCGGCGAGTTGCAGATCGTCTCGATCGACACCTCACGCCGGAACTGCGCACGCGAGTTGCGCGCGCCGTTGTGGTGATTCTTCCACGCGACGTGCGCCATCGCCTCGCGCATCTTGTCGGCGTCGACGCCGTACTTGGCGGCGTACACGGGCGCGACCATCGAGAACATCGCGGCCGCGGTGAGGGTGCGGCCGGTGCCGTCGTTCGGCGGCGGTACCGCGTTGAGCCCCTGGTAGCCCCCGTCCTTGGTCTTCTCGACGCCGATCGCCATGGCGGTGTCGTACGCGCCGGACGCGACCGCGTACGCGGCCTGGCGCAGGGATTCGGCGCCGGTGGCGCAGTAGTTCTCGACCCGGGTGACCGGCTTGTCGACGAGCTGCAGCGGACGGGCGAGCGTGATGCCGCTCATCCCGCCGTTGGCGGTACCGAGCCAGTAGGCGTCGACGTCGTGCTTGTCGATGCTCGCCGACGCGTACGCCTCGTTGGCGGCCTCGATGACGAGGTCGTCGAGGCCCTTGTCCCAGTGCTCGACGAAGTTGGTGCACCCCATGCCGACGATCGCGACGCGGTCCTTGATGCCGTGACTAGCCATCGCGCACCAACCTTCCCTTCCAGAAGTAATTGACGATGCCGTCGGACGCGTAGAGACGGCGGAACGTCATCTCGACCCGTTGACCGATCTCGATCTCGTCGGCGTCGGCGTCGGCAATCTCGAGTGGCACCCGCCCGCCGCCGTCGAAGTCGACGACCGCGAACACGACCGGCGGGCTCGGCGAATAGACCATGCGGTCGACGGTGTACGTCACGATCGTGCCTTGCGTGTCGGCGAGCGGCGCAGGATCCATGTCGTCGGTGTGGGCGCCACCGCGCGAGACGCGCGCGGGAGGGAGATGCACGACGCCGGTGTCACGCTCCTTCGAACCGACGAAGCCGAACTTCCATTCCTCGCTGCGCGCCGCCGCCGTCGCCGACACCCGCTGGGGCTCGGGCCGGCGCGGCGGTTCGACCGGGAGCATGCCCCGCCAGGCGAGGAACTTGCCGTACGGCAGTGGCGCGCCTGCCGCGACCTGGGTCGCGACCGGACGGGCGGGCCGGTACGACGCCAGCGCGTCGGTGGCACGGAAGAGGAACACGTCGGCGCCGTCGGCCAGCACGATCAGCGCGAGCACCTGCCCGGGTTCCGCCTGCTCGAGGAGCGCGGCCAGGAGCACCCCCGGCTGCGCCGCGGCGGCGTTGCCCACCACGGCGGAGAGGTCGTCGATCACGTGGACCCCGTCGAGCTTGCCGCCAACCGCGCACGCCACGCGCTGCGCCGGAGCGACGACCGCCGCGGCGGTGACGTCGCCCGCCGTGAGCCCGGCCGACTCGAGCGCGGCATTCCACGCCTGCACGCCGAGCGGCACGTACGTGATCTCGCTGAACTTCTCGTCCCACACCCGGGTGCGGAGATCGCCCGGCGCGCGCCACCGCTCGACGAACTCCTCCGTCACGCTGGCGGAGCCGAGGAACTCGGCCACCACCGGACCCGCCGAGTCGTCACCCACGACGAACGCGGCGGCGGCGTCGCCTCCCGCCGACTCCTCGCCACTCCCGGGCAGGCCGGTGCGGACGTCGGCCGAGACGACGAGCGCGGTGTCGACGCTCCCCGAGAGACCCAGCAGCAAACCGCCCGCCGCGGCGCGCACAGAGGAACCGAGATCGAACGCGGGCACCGGAGCCGGCAGCCGCAGCGCCGCGTGGATCGCGCTCGCATTCGACTTGTCGGCGTACGCAGGGAAGCTGGTCGCGAACAGCAGTTGCGCCGGGACCAGGTCGCGGCCACGCAACGCAAGACGCGCGGCTTCGACCGCCATCGTGGTGGAGTCCTCGTCGAAGGACGCGACCGTGCGAGTGCCCTTCCCCCCACCTTGGCCGACGAAAGGTGCGATCTGCGTGCGATCGAGCCGTCGGTAGGGCAGGTAGGCGGACCAGGAGAGGATGCCGCGCATGACAGCAGGGTACCTGGGACCGGGGCGACCTGACGAGGCGTCAGAACCCAGTTATGGTGACTCCGCCGTGCTCTCAGACGCGGCGCAGGGAACATCGGAGCACCGGGGGGAATGCCGATGAACAAGTCCCGTTGGATCGCGCTCGTCATGGTCGTCGCGATCGCGCTGACGAGTACGGCCATCACTGCCGCGGCGGGCACGCCGCGCGGGACCGACAAGGCCACCAAGGCGTCGGAGATCGGGGTGACTCCGACCGAGATCAAGGTCGCGGTCGTGGCCGACGTCGACACCCCGCTGTCGCCCGGGCTCTTCCAGGGCATCGTCGACGGCTTCAACGGCTTCGCCAAGTACATCAACGCGAACGGCGGGCTCGCCGGCCGCAAGCTGGTCGTCGACTTCCACGACTCGAAGCTCAACGGCGCCGAATCCCGCAACGCCATGATCGCGGCATGCTCGAACGACTTCGTCGCCGTGTCGGCCGCGCTGTTCCTCGCCAACGTCGACGACGTCGAGCAGTGCAAGGACCAGGCCGGCGCGGTCACCGGGCTGCCCAACCTGTCGGCGATCTACACCAGCCTCGCCCAGCAGTGCTCCAAGACGACCTACGCCGTGAACCCGCCGGCGATCGTCTGCTCGACCAAGGACGCGCACCCGCAGACGTACCAGGCCAACATCGGGCGGGCGAACTACTACAAGAAGAAGTTCGGCAAGGACCTGCACGGCATCTTCATCGACTCCGCCGACCTGAAGTCGGCCCGGGACGCGCAGTTCGTCGGCCAGGGCGGGATCTACGACGACCAGGTCGGCATCAAGCTCGACGGCGAGTACCCGCTCGGCGGTTCGGTGCCCCAGAGCTCGTACACCCCGGTGGTCCAAGCCATCAAGCAGAAGGGCTCGACCCTCGCGCAGTGCGGCAACCCGCCCGGGTGCACGATCAAGCTGCGCAAGGAAGCCAAGCTGCAGGGCGTCAACACGGTGAAGGTCTGGGACTGCAACACCACCTGCTACGACCCGACGTTCATCCCGCAGGGCGGCGCCGACGTCGAAGGTGAGTACGTGCAGATCGGCTTCCTCCCGTACGAGGAGGCGAACACGAACCCGATGCTCGCCAACTTCCTCAAGTACGTCGGCAAGGACAAGGCCAACGGCTACTCGGCGATCGCCTGGGCCAACGGCCTGCTCCTGCGTGACGCCGTGGCTTCGGTGGTCAAGACCGCCGGGAACGACGGGCTCACCCGCAAGGCGCTGTTCACCGCGCTCGACGGCATCCACAAGTTCGACGCCGACGGCATGTACGGCACGACCGCCGACCTCGCGGCCAAGAAGATCACCGACTGCTACGTGCTGTTGCAGGTGAAGAACGGCAAGTACGTCCGGGTGTTCCCGACCAAGAAGGGAACGTTCGACTGCAATCCGAAGAACGTGATCCAGAGGAAGCTCGACCTGCTCACCAACTGACGGCCGAGAGGCGGCAGCGATGCCGACGACGTTCTTCCGACGACTGACGGCGCGGGCCAACCGGGGACGGTTGGTCTCCGCGCTCGTCGTCGCGGTCCTGCTCGGCTACGTCATCAACCAGTCGTGGGCCGGCAACCCGGTCACGTTCGACTCGATCCTGTTCTTCCTGATCGTGGGGGTGACCCTCGGCTCGATCTACGCGATCGCGGCCGCCGGTCTCGTCGTCACCTACACGACGTCGGGGATCTTCAACTTCGCCCAGGGCGCCATCGGCATGCTGATGGCATTCGTCTACTGGGAGTTCAAGGTCGACTTCGGGATGAACACGCTGGTCGCGGTGGCGCTGACGGTGCTGGTGGCCGCGCCCGTGTTCGGCGCGCTGGTCGAACGCATCCTCATGCGGAGGATGTGGGACGCGCCGCTGGTCGCGCAGCTCGTCGTGACCATCGGTCTGATGCTGGCGATGATCGGGTTCGCGTTGAAGGTGTGGGATTCCAGCGACCCGCCGTCGATCACGACGTTCTTCGGCACCGACGGCTTCAGCCTGGGCACGACGTTCATCCCCTGGTACCGCTTCATCACGATCGTCGGTGGTCTGGTGATCGCGCTCGCGCTCCGCTTCGTCCTGTACCGCACACGTCTCGGCATCGCGATGCGCGCGGTGGTCGACAACCGCGAGCTCGCCGCGCTGAACGGAGCACGACCCGGACGCATCTCCATGTTCTCGTGGGCCCTGGGATCGTCGATGGCGGCGATCGCGGGCATCTTCCTCGCCGAGGAGCTCGCGCAGCTCAACGTGCAGGTGCTGACGCTGCTCATCATCGACGCCTTCGCCGCCGCGATCATCGGGCGATTGAAGAGCCTGCCCATGACGTACGTGGGCGGGCTCATCATCGGCCTGTCGATCTCGTTCCAGCAGAACTTCCTGAGCTGGGGTGGGCGCTGGACCGCGGCGGCACCCGCGATCCCGACCATCGTGCTGTTCATCGCGCTGCTCTTCATCCCCGAGGCGCGCATCGAAGGCAAGCGGACGACGCGCACGATCAGTGCGAGGGTTCCCACGCTGCGCCGTGCGGCGCTGGGAATGGCCGTGCTCCTCGTGGTCGTGTTCTTCCTCGCGTCACTGTTCGACCGCGAGAACATCCGCAACCTCGATCTCGCGATCTGCACCGCGCTCATCATGCTGTCGATGGTGCCGCTGACGGGATGGTCGGGCCAGATCTCGCTCGCGCAGATCACCTTCGTCGGCGCAGGTTGTTTCGCCATCTACAACTGGGGTCCCGACCTCGGGAGTGCGACCGGTCTCCTGGTCGCCGCACTGTTCGCGGTTCCCTTCGGAGTCGCGATGGCACTCCCCGCGCTCCGGTTGCAGGGGCTGTACCTCGCGCTGGCCTCCATGGCGTTCGCCTCGATGGCGCAGATCGTCTTCTTCGGGCAGCCGGAGATCTTCGGCTCGTCGGCGGTGCGCGTCCCGCCGCTCGAGATCTTCGGGTGGAACACCGGTGAGCCGTTCCGCCTCCTCGGGATGGACTTCCCCGCCGACGCCGGGTTGCTGATCGTCACCACGATCGCCTTCGCCGTGGTGGGGATGTTCGTCGTCGCGCTGCGACGGAGCAGCTTCGGTCGCCGCCTCGTCGCGATGCGCGACAGTCCCGCGGCGTGCTCGACGCTCGGCGTGAACCTGCTGGCGACCAAGGTCGCGGTGTTCGCCATCTCGGCCGCCATCGCCGGGTTGGCCGGTGCGTTCTTCGGATCGCTGCTCGGCTCGGCCGAACCCGCGAACTTCCAGGTGCTGAACGGCCTCGGCTACCTGCTCCTGCTCGTGGTCGGCGGGGTCGCGGTCGTGAGCGGTGCGCTGCTCGGTGGCATCTTCCTCCAGGGCTTCACCTGGCTCACCGTGCTGTTCCCGAACAACAACTTCCTCTCGTGGTGGGCGGCCGTCGGTCCCGGCCTGTCCGGCATCGGCATCGGACGCCAGCCGGCCGGTGTCATCCCGACCGTCGGCGAGGAGCAACGCGAGAAGAAGGCGCGCAAGGTCGGCCGTGCCGCCAAGGCGGGTGCGCGCCCGGGCGCGCCACCGCCCACGACGGTCGCATCCGAACAACCGGTGGGCAGCGCGACCCCCGGAGCCTGACGGCCGCCGGAGTCACCGGTACCCTGCTCGCCGTCGACGATCGACGAGGCAAGGGGTGACCGTGCGGCTCGGTGACGTGGCGAACGAGGGAGCGGCGAAGTACGGCAAGCCGCTCGACGGCGTGCGGGTGCTCGCGCTCGAGCAGATGCAGGCGCTCCCCTATGCGACCCAGTTGCTGGCGCGGCTCGGCGCCGACGTGGTGAAGATCGAGGCGCCGACCGGCGAGTCGGGGCGCGGTTCGCAGCCGGGGATGACCGATCCCGAGGGTCGCTTCATCGGCGCGACGTTCCTGCGCAACAACCTCTCGAAGCGCAGCGTCACGGTGAACCTCAAGGAGGATCGCGGCCGCGACCTGGTGCTCGCGCTGGCCCCGCACTTCGACGTGTTCGCCGAGAACTTCAAGTCGGGCGCCCTCGACCGCATGGGACTCGGGTACGAGGCGGTCAGCGCGGTGCACCCGTCGGTCATCTACACGTCGCTGTCGGGCTTCGGTGCCAGCGGTTCGCCGTACGCCGACTGGCCGGCGTACGCGTCGATCGCCGAGTCGATGTCGGGCATCTACGACTACGTGCTCGTCGGCGACGAGATGCCGCGCCCGAACCCGGTCGGCGCGTTGGGTGACATCAGCTCGGGCCTCTTCGCCACCATCGGCATCCTCGCCGCGTTGCGGCATCGCGACGCGACGGGCGAGGGACAGCGGGTCGACATCGCGATGTACGACGCGACCGTCGCCATGACCGACATCGTCACCAACTTCGAGTCGCTCGGCAAGCACCGGCTCAACGAACCCAGGAACGCCATCCTCGACCCGTTCCGCGCGCGTCCGACGGCTGGTTCGTGATGCAGCTCGTGCGCGAGCACCAGCTCGAGCGCATCTCACAACTGGTCGGCCATCCGGAGTGGCCCACCGACCCGCGCCTCGCGACGCGAGAAGGCTGGGCCGCGCACCTCGAAGACATGCTCCGCCCCGCCATCGAGGACTGGGCGTCGCACATGACGAGGATGGAGGCGGTGGCGAAGTTGTCGGCGGCCGGCATCGCGTCGGCGCCGGTGCAGACCGCACCCGAGGTCGTCGTCGACCCGCACCTCGAGGGCCGCCACATGCTCGTCGAGATGGAGCGCAGCGACGGCGTCGAACGCCCAGTGCTGATCCCCGGCAACCCGGTGAAGCTCTCGAAGGTCGCCGAAGGCCCGGAGTCGCGGGTGCCGTGGCTCGGCGAGCACACCCGCGCGGTCCTCACCGACGAGCTCGGCCTCGACGCCGCCGCCATCGACGTGCTCGTGGCCGACGGCGTCGTCACGGACTGATCACGACTTCGACTTCCGCTTTCCCAGCTCGATCGCGTAGAGCCAACCGTCCTTCACGAACAGCTGCCACGAGTCGCCGCGGTGGCGCTTGCACACCGGGTACTTGCGGTCGTCGAGCTTGAACTTCGTCGGCGTGGCCTCGCGGTGGCAGCGCACCGCCCCAGCGGTTTGCGACGCGTCGGGACTCTGGATCTCGTACACCTTGCAGCGAGACACAGCTGCTCGACCCGCTCCCCGACTCGTTCGCGACCAGGCGTGATCGTCGAACGTGAACACGGCCCAGTCAAGGAAACACTGGATGAACGAGGGCGTTCGCGCGATCGTGGCTCACGGTTCAAGGTGAGGCCACGTCCCGGCAAACTTCGCGGCGTACGTTCGCACCATGACAGTGCTGGAGATGCAACCGGAGCGGTTCTCGCCTCTGGACGGCTGCAACAACTTCCGTGATCTCGGCGGTCACGGCACCGCGAGCGGTACCACGATCCGGTGGCGGCGACTCTTCCGCTCCGATTCGCTCACGGGCGCGTCACCCAACGACCGGACGTTCTTTCGCGTGTCGGACTGACGACGGTGATCGATCTCCGGTCCGATGCCGAAGTCAGCCTCGGCGGCACGTACGTGGACGGTGGAGTCACCGTGCACCACCTGCCGTTCCCCGACCTGCTCGATCCCGCGACCGACCGGAACGTGTGGAACAACTCGGCGTACGTCGCCGACCGCTACTTCGAACTCTGCAGCACCGCGCGAGGAGTCGATCACCGAGTCGCTCGCGATCCTGACAGACCCGGCTGCGTATCCGGCGGTGATCCACTGTTCGCTCGGCAAGGACCGCACCGGAGTTCTCGTCGCCCTGCTCGATGCGCGCCCTCGGTGTCGCGGCCCGGGACATCATCGACGAGTACGCCCTGAGCCGCATCGGTGCGCTGCGCAGCGTCGCACAGCTACAGGAGTTGATGGGCGCAGACGTCGACGATCTCGAGCCGTACCTCCCGGCCCTGCTTCACGCCGAGCCCGAGACCATGCGCCGATTCCTCCGTCGCGTGCACGATGATCTCGACGGCGTGGCCGGCTATCTCCGCCGGCTCGGCATCCTCAGTTCGGTCCAGCACCTGCGGACGGCACTGCTGGGCTAGCGGCAGGGCAACGTCGGGGCTTCTCGCCTAAACTGACGGGTCGTCAGATTTTCCGAGGGGGCCCCGGTGGACTTCGATTTCTCGCCCGAACAGCTCGCGTTCCGCGACGAGGTCGAGGCGTTCCTGGACGCCAACGACGACCCGGTCGTCTTCGATGTGACCCGGGAGAACATGGCGCAGGTCGCCGACATCCCCGAGCGCCGGGCACTGATGGCGAAGATCGGCGAACAGGGGTGGCTCGGCATCACCTGGCCCAAGGAGTGGGGCGGCCAGGAGGGCGACGGGGTCTACGAATACCTCCTCAACGAAGCGCTCGCCCGCCGGGGTGGCCCCCAGATCGGCAAGGGCATCGGCATCATCGGCAAGACGATCCTGCGCCACGGCAGCGAGAAGATGCAGAAGGAGTTCCTGCCGAAGATCCTGAGCAACGAGATCGACTTCGCGGTCGGGTACAGCGAGCCCGACGCCGGCTCCGACGCCGCGTCGATGAAGCTCAAGGCGACGCGCGACGGCGACGGCTGGCGCCTCAACGGCCAGAAGACCTGGACCACGTCGGCGCACTTCGCCGAGTGGTACTGGGTGGGCGCCCGGACCGATCCCGAAGCCCCGAAGCACCACGGCATCACCCTCTTCCTCGTGCCCCTCGACGACCCCGGCATCACGATCAACGCGATCTGGACCATGGGCGACGAGCGCACCAACGACGTGTTCTTCGACAACGTGTTCGTGCACGACGACTACGTCGTCGGCGAGCTCAACCACGGGTTCCAGTACATCTCCGAGGCACTCGACCTCGAGCGCTTCACCATGTTCACCTACTCCCCCATCAAGCAGCGTCTCGACCTGCTGAGCGAGTACGTCGCCACCGAGACCGTCGACGGTGAGCCGCTGCGCGACGACCCGGTCATCCGCAAGCAGATCGCGCGCCTGGCCACCGAGGCCGAGGTCGCACGCGTGCTGGGGCTGCGCTTCGTGGCCAAGGCGCAGAAGGGTGGCGCGCCGCCCACCATCGGAGGCGTCGGAGTACAAGCTCTACGCGACCGAGCTGTCGAAGCGGCTCGCCAACGCGTCGATGGACCTCGGCGGTCCGGGTTCGCAGCTGCGGGTCAAGACCGACGAGGCGCCCATGAAGGGGCGCGCCGAGTCGACGTACCGCTACACCGTCATCGACACCGTCGGTGGCGGCGGCTCCGAGATCCAGAAGAACATCATCTCGCGGCGCAAGCTCGGCCTCCCGAAGAACTTCTGAGGCTGGTCCGCATCCGATGACGGAGATGCTCGAGGGCATCACGGTGCTCGATCTCGCGAGCGTGGGACCGGCGGCGCGCGCGTCGCGCTGGCTCGCCGACTACGGCGCGACGGTCGTGAAGATCGGCCCGGTGCCGAAGGACACCGGGGTGCAGATCACGCCGCCGTTCTACGCGTACAGCGCGCACCGCCGGCTGCAGCGTGCGCTGTTCGACATGAAGGCGCCCGAGGGTCGCGAGGCGTTCCTGCGCCTCGCCGAGCGGGCCGACGTCGTCATCGAGAGCTTCCGCCCCGGTGTCGTCGACCGCCTCGGCATCGGGTGGGAGGTCACGTCGGCCCGTAACCCGCGCCTCGTCTACTGCGCCACGAGCGGCTTCGGGCAGACCGGACCGCGCTCGCAGTGGGCCGGCCACGACCTGAACTACCTCGGGGTCGGCGGGTTCCTCGCACTGCGGCGGACGGCGGCGCCGACGGGCAACCGCCCGTGCCGGGCCTCACGCTCGCCGACAGCGCGGGCGGCGGCATGCACGCGGTGATGGCGATCCTCGCCGCGCTCGTGCGCCGGGCGACGACGGGCGAGGGCGCGTACCTCGACGTGTCGATCGCCGACGGCATGCTCGGGCTCATGGCCCTCGCGGTCGACGAGTACCTGGCGACCGGCGACGTGCCCGAGCCCCGGCACGGTCTCCTCACCGGGCGGTACGCGTGTTACGACACGTACCCGACGCGCGACGGCCAGTGGACGACGGTCGCCGCCATCGAGCCGCGCTTCTGGGCCAATCTGTGCGAGCAGCTCGGCCTCGCACAGTGGGCCGCGCACCAGCACGACGACGCGGTGCAGGACCAGATCCGCGCCGAGATGCGCGCGGTGTTCCTCACGCGCGACCGCGACGAGTGGACCGCGTTGCTGAGCGCCGCCGACACGTGTGTCGCGCCGGTGCTGACCGTGCCGGAGGTCGCCGACGACGAGCAGTTCGTCGCGCGTGGCGACTACGTGGTCGCGGACCACGCCGAGCACGGAGACTTCCGCCAGGTGGGACCGGTGTTCGCCGGGATGGAGCAGCCGTCGTCACCCTATGAGGCACGCGACGCAACCGTCACCGACACCGACGCACTGCTGCGCGCCGCGGGTCTGTCCCACGACGAGCTCGCCAAGCTCCACGAAGCCGGAGTCGTGGCATGAGTCTGCCGGCCGACGTGGAGGACCTGATCGGGAAGCTGCAGTACGAGGAGGAGGGTGAGTTCCCGGTCGAGCGCGGCTACTTCTGGACCAGCGCGGCGTCGGTCGAGAACGCCAACCCGATCTTCTGGGACGACGCCGTCGCCGACGAGGTCACCGGCGGGCCGATCGCGCCCCTCGCGTTGCTGTCGGCGTGGTTCCGGCCCCACCACTGGGCTCCCGGGCGGACGGTCGAGAAGCTGCCGCTGCAGATCCACTTCGACATGAAGGCGCGCTTCGAGCTCCCCGAAGCGATCATGAGCGAGCTCATCACCACGTTCCACGAGCCGGTGCGGCCGGGCGACCGCATCACGAGCGCGCAACGCCTCGTGTCGGTGAGCCCGGAGAAGACCACCAAGCTCGGGACGGGACGGTTCTGGGTGATCGACGTGGAGTACCGCAACCAGCGCGGCGAGCTCTGCGGGGTCGAGCGGTGGACCGGCTTCGGCTACCGGAGGGACTCATCCTCGGAGAGCGCGGCGTGATCACCTTCGACCAGGTGTCGGCGGGCGACGCCCTGCCCACGCTCACCTACGACGTCACGTCGACGACGGTCGTGCTCGGCGCGCTGGCGGCGCGCGATTGGCGACCGATGCACCACGACTACCACTTCGCGGTCGAGCGCCAGGGCGTGCAGGACATCTTCCTCAACTCGCCGAACCAGGCGGCGTGGCTCGAGCGCTTCGTCACCGACTGGACGGGACCGAAGGGCCGCATCGGGCGCATCGGATTCACCATGAAGGACTCGGTGTTCCCCGGCGACACCATGGTCATCGAGGGCACCGTCCGCGACCTCGAGGCCGACGACACCGGCTGCGGCTGGGTCACCGTCGACATCGTGGTGCGTGTCGGCGACCGCCTCTGCACCACTTCTTTCGCCAAGGTCGCGGTGCCCGTCACCGCCGACGACAACCCGTGGGACCGGCGCGCCGAGCGCTGGGCACCCTGAATCAGTTCGCATCGAGAAAGAGGACCGATGGATCTCGACTTCACTCCCGAGCAGGACATGCTGCGCGAGGCCGTGGCCGGCGTGTGCGCGCGCCACTGCGGGCTCGACGTCGTCCGCGCGATGGAAGACGACCCCGTCGGCTACTCCGACAAGTTCTGGGAGCAGCTGGCCGAGCTCGGCCTGCTCGGCATGACGCTCCCCGAGGAGCACGGTGGGAGCGGCATGACCATGCTCGACGCGGTCGTCGTCTACACCGAGCTCGGGCGCGCGCTGGCGCCGTCGCCCCACTTCGTGAGCTCGGTGATGAGCGGGGGTGTGCTCGCGTTCGCCGGTTCACCCGCGCAGCAGGCCGAGTGGCTGCCGCAGATCTGCGCGGGCGAAGCGATCATCACGACCGCGTGGCTCGAGCCCGGCGGCGGGTTCGGCCCCCAGGGCGTGCAGTTGACCGCGACCGCCGATGGCGACGGCTGGACGCTCGACGGCGCGAAGCGCCACGTGCCGTTCGCCAAGGCGGCCGACCGACTCCTCGTGCTCGCGCGCACCGCCGAGGGTCCGTCGCTGTTCCTCGTCGACCCCCAGAGCGCGGGCGTCACCCTCACCCAGCTGATGACGATCTCGTCCGACACGCAGTACCGCGTCGACTTCGACGGCGTACGCATTGGCGCCGACGCGCTGGTCGGTACCGTGGGCGACGGGTGGGCGACGTGGGACGCGGTCATGCACGACGGGATCATCCTGCTCGCGGCGCAGGCCGTCGGCGGCGCGCAGTACGCGCTCGGGATCACCGTGCAGTACGCCAAGGACCGGTTCCAGTTCGACAAGCCGTTGGGCGCGTTCCAGTCGATCGCGCACTATCTGTCCGACGCGGCGACCACCGTCGACGGTGCCGAGACCCTCGTGTGGGAAGCCGGCTGGGCACGCACCGAGGGCCGCGACGTCAGCAGCCTGGCGCCCATGGCCAAGTTGTTCGCGTGCCAGACGTTCCGCGACGTCACCGCCACCGCGCAGCAGGTGTTCGGCGGGGTCGGGTTCACGCTGGAGTACGACATCCAGCTCTACTTCCGCCGGGCCAAGCAGCTGCAGATCTCGTGGTGGAACGACCGTTACCTCGAGGAGCTCGTCGCCCACCAGGTGCTCGACGAGCGTGAGGTTGTCGGTTAGCAGGGTGCTGAAGAAGTCGGCGCCCCGTGTCGGCGACACACCATCTTGGGGGCGACAACCACGCGGAACCGCGAGATGTTGCGGTGGCGATGTCGGCGGAGCGTGTTCTTCATCACCCTGTTAGAGCTTGGTGTGGTCCCAGCTGGCGAGGCGGATGGGGTTGACCTTGATGCCGACGCGCTTGTTGAGCATCATCTCGACGGCCGGGAGCATGTCGTCGGTGTAGGGACCGACGTGACGCCCGAACAGTGACTTCCCCATCTCGAGCAGGCGGTCACGATCGTCGAAGATCTCGGCGGTCCCCACGATCTGCACGCCCCGCAGCTCGTTGTAGGTCTTCCCGTCCTCGACCATGCACGTGATGGTGGGGTTGCGCCGCAGGTTCTTGACCTTCTGCGACTTCACCTTGGTCTCGAACGCGATCTCACCCTCGAGGAAGCCGTACCACATCGCCACCAGGTGGATGGTGCCGTCGGCGTTCAGCGACGCGAGCGAGATGGTGTGGTCGCCGTGCAGGAACTCGTCGATCTCCTCGTCGGACATCCGGATCTTGTCGCGCTGCTTGACGCCCTTGCCCATGTCGGCGGCCGCGCCGCCCGCTTCCGTCGTGCTCACGCGAGCCACCGCGAGATCGACTCGATCACGCACGCGGGGCGTTCGCTGCCCTCGATCTCGATGGTGATGAGCACCTTGGTCTGGATGCCGCCCTTGACGTCGGTGACCTCCATCATCTCCGCACCGGCGCGGATGCGCTTGCCGACGAGGACCGGCGCGACGAAGCGCACCTTGTCGACGCCGTAGTTGATCGCCATCGAGAAGCCTTCGTAGCGGGCGATCTGCGGCAGGAAGAAGCTGGCCAGCGACAGCGTGAGATAACCGTGGGCGATGGTGCCGCCGAACGGACCGTCCTTGGCCCGCTCCACGTCGATGTGGATCCACTGGTAGTCGCCGGTGGCCTCGGCGAAGGTGTTCACCCGTTCCTGGGTGATCTCCAGCCACTCGCTGTAGCCGAGGTGCTCGCCGACTGCGGCCTTCACACTCTCGGCACCGTTGAACACTCGTACTTCAGCCACTCGTTCCCTCCAGGTTCTCCAGGACCTTGCCTGCTTCGGCGATGATGCGATCGATCAGTTCCTTGCACGTGGGGAGATCGTCGATCACGCCGACGACCTGCCCGCTCGGCAGCACACCCGACTCCACCTTGCCGTCGACCAGCGCGGCCTTGGTGAGCATCGGCGCGTTCGCGGCCATGAGCGTCTGGGTCCAGGTGAGGCCGAGCGACTTGCGCATCGCCAGACCCTCCTTGGTCATCGCGGGCAACGAGATGCCGGACAGCTTGTGGAAGCGCCACGCGTTCGCGGTCGCACGCGGCAGGGCCCACACCTTGCCGCGACCCGACTCGACCTCTTCGACCAGCTCGGTGTCGAGCATGCGGTGCGGGACGCCGTCGATCTGCTTGGTCACCACCGTCTCGGTGACCGTCTTGCCGAGGTAGTAGTCCTTCACGACCTGCGGCACGGCCGAGTCGGCGCTGAGGAGGAATCGCGTGCCCATGGCGACGGCGTCGGCGCCGTACGCGAGCGCGGCGACGAGGCCGCGACCGTCGAAGAACCCGCCCGCGGCGATCACGGGAACCCGGCCCTGCACCGCGTCGACGACCTGGGGCAGCAGGATCGTCGTCGGCACCGAGCCGGTGTGGCCACCACCCTCGCCGCCCTGCACGAGCACCGCGTCGACGCCCCACTCGAGCACCTTCTCGGCGTGGCGCTTGGCGCCGATCGACGGGACCACCAGCACCCCGCCGTCGTGGAGCCGGCCGATCAGCGCCTCCTTGGGCGCCTGGGCGAAGCTCGCCACCTTCACCTGCTCGTCGACGAGCAGCGTGATGCGGTCGCCGATGTCGCCGGCATCGGCGCGCAGGTTCACGCCGAACGGAGTGCTCGTGCGCCGCTTGACCTGGGCGATCGCCGTCTTCAGCTGCCCGAAGTCCATGGTGGCGCTGGCCAGCAGGCCGAGCCCGCCGGCGGCCGCCGTGGCCGCGGTGAGACCAGCGCCCGACACCCAGCCCATGCCCGTCTGCACGATCGGGTACTCGACCCCGACCAGGTCGCAGAAGCGTGTGTGCAGGCGGGCGTGCATCAGCCCGGCACCTCCTGGTTGCGCATGCCGCGCGGGTCGAGGCGGGCCATCACCGCGAACTCCTCGTCGGTGGGCGCGCGCGTCTCGGGGACGTCGCCGTCGATGGCGAGCTCGAACCCGGTGGCCGCGACCACGTCGTCGACGGTGACGCCGGGGTGCACGCTGCGGAGTCGCAGGCGGTGGTCAGGACCTTCGAAGTCGAGCACCGCGAGGTTGGTGACGACGTGACGCAACTCGTGGTGCTCGCGCACCCACTCTCCCAGTTCGGCGGCGCGGTCGTAACCGATGCCGGACACGACGTCGACCTTCTCGACGAACACCTTGGGCGAATGACTCGGGATCCAGTAGCTGGTGACGTTCTGCACCGTGTTCCCGGGCGCGCCGCGCATGCCGAGCAGCTGCACCTTCGGCCGCGCGGGGTCGCCGATGAACGCGAAGTTCTGGTTGCCGTACGGGTCCAGCTGCGACGCACCCATCATCACGTGGCGACGCCCCGACCACACGACGTCGAACATCGTGCGGTACGGGTTCCACGCTTCGATCGTCTTGTCGGGGTCGTCGACGCCGAGCGGGATCCCGTTGGCGACGAGGAGCGCCTCGCCATCGGTCATCACGAGGTCGGGCTCGAACACGTCGCGCGCCAGGCGTCCACCGATGGCGGGAATGGTGCCGATGGGATTGGCCATGATCTCGCCGTCGCCGCGGAAGCACTCGGCGACCGCGATCACGCACGTAGTCGGCGCGGTCGGTGCGTCGCTCACAGCCCGGCGACCTTCCGGTACTCGGCGTGGTCGCCGCAATCGAGGTACTTCGCCTTCCAGGCGGCCCAAAGGTCGGGATCCTTGGCGCTGGCCGCGTACTCCTTCTGGAACGCCTCGTCGCGGCCGTAGTCGGGCACGCACTCGGTGAAGTGCGCGCCCTTCGGCGCCTCGACGACCCCGTGGGTCATCAGCCGGCTGATCAGCAGGCTCTGCACCGGGCCGTTGCCCGCGAGCGCGGCGGTCTCGACGACCTGCTCGACGCTCATGAAGCACCGCGGCGCGGCCAGGGCAACGAGGTTGTCCATGTAGGGGTCGACGTTGAGGTACTGGCCGTTGCCGCGGGCGTCGCCACGGTGCATGTGGATGATCGCGACGTCGAGGTCCAGCGCGGGCGCGGCCACGAGCTCCTCGCCGTCGCCGTACGGCGAGCGCACCGTCTTGATCTCCGGCTGGCGGTCGACGACGAACGAGCCGAGACCGACCCGGGTCGGCAGGAACGGCACCCGCCACGCCGCGGCCTGCAGGCCGAGGAGGAACATGCCCTCGTCGAGCTCGAGCGTCTGCACCGCGCCCGACTGGCGGGCGTTGCGGAAGTGGGGCTCGAGCGCGATCGAGTCGAGCGAGCAGAACGGGTAGATCGCCTTCTTCACCTTGCCGGTCGCGCAGAGCAGCCCGAGATCGGGGCCGGCGTAGCTGGCCACGGTGAGGTCCTTCAGGCCAGAGCGGGCGATGGCCCGCACGATGCTCATCGGCTTGCGTCGGGAACCCCAGCCCCCGATCCCGATGGTCATGCCGTCGCGTAGCTCCGCGACGACATCTTCTTCGGACATCCGCTTGTCGGTCACGCTGCTCCTACTTGGAGGTGTCGGCGTCGCGCTTGTCGACGAACGCGTCGCGCAACTCGTCGGACACGCCCGACAGGTTGAGCTCGAAGGTGAAGCCCTGCTCGAACCGGTAGGAATGCTTCACGTCCCACAGGTCGATGCCGTTGAGGCTCTCCTTGGCGGCGCGCATCACGGTGGGCGATTTCTTCGCGATGTCAGCGGCCACTTCGAACGCGGCGGCGCGCAGCTCGTCGCGCGGGACGACGCGCAGGACGGAGCCGAACGCGTGCAGCTCGGCGGCGGTCGCGGTGGCGCCGGTGTAGACCATCGCCCGCATCTTGTGCTGCGGGACCAGGCGCGCCAGGTGGGTGGCGGCGCCCAGCGCGCCGCGGTCGACCTCGGGGAGCCCGAAGAACGCGTCGTCACTGGCGATCACGATATCGGCGTTGCCGGCGAGGCCGATCCCCCCACCGACGCAGAATCCGTTGACCGCGGCGATCAGCGGCACCGGGCAGTCGTAGACCGCGGCGAACGCGGCGAAGCACCCCTTGTTCGCACCGATCAGCGCGGCGAAGCCCTCGGTGTTCTGCATCTCCTTGATGTCGACGCCGGCGTTGAAGCCCTTGCCCTCGCTCCGCAGGACCACGACGCGGGTGGCGGGGTCCTTCCCGGCAGCGGTAATCTTCTCGGCGAGCTCGAACCAACCGGCGACGGTCAGCGCGTTCACGGGAGGGACGTCGACGACGATCTCGGCGATGCCCTGGTCGTCGCGTGTTTCGGTGATCCCCACGGCCGGGGAGCATATCCGTGACCTGACGGACCGTCAGATTGGGAAGGGGCGCATCGTGTGCTTCTCTGCCGAAGCGGACTTCGTCAGCGGCGCGGTGATCGGCGCGATCGGGGTGGCGACGTTGTCGCAGGTCGAGAAACCGCGGGAGCTCCCCCTCGCGGCGCTGCCGCTGGCGTTCGCGCTGCACCAGGTCGCGGAGGGCTTCGTCTGGCAGGACCTCGACGGCGGCGCGACGCACGCCACCGGACCGGCCGTGTACCTCTACCTGGTGTTCGCGTGGGTGCTCCTGCCGGTGTTCGTGCCGGTCGCGATCATGCTGCTGGAGCCACCGGGCCACGCGCGGCGGCGCCTCGCCGGCTTCGTCGCGATCGGGGCCGTCGCGAGTGCGTACCTCGCGGCGTCGCTCGTCAACGGCGACGTCTCCGCCCACTCCGGCGGACACGTCGTGCTGTACGGCGGTGCGGGGCGCTACGCCGACGCCGCCACCGCGCTCTACATCATCGCGACGTGCGGCGCGCCGCTCGTCTCGCGCCACCGGACCATCGTCTGGTTCGGGATCGCCAACCTCGGCGCCGTCGCGGCCATTGCCGTCGTCCAGGGCGAGGGACTCACGTCGATCTGGTGCTCGTGGGCCGCGATCGTCAGCGTGCTCATCTTCTTCCAGCTCGTCGCGTGGCGGAACGCCGAGCGCAGCGACCCCGGGCTCGAGCCCACCGACCGGATGACCGCGGCGAGGTAGCCGCCGGCGCGGGACCACCCGTTCCCGCATGTCAGCGAGCGCGGGTGCGAGCACGGGCGCTCGCGCGGGTGCGAGCACATGCGCTAGCTAGCACCAACCGGCGCGCGACCTACGTTGCCGCCGGCCCGAGTGGGTTCCCCAGGTCAGCACCCGCCCGTACCGCGTCGGCGATCCGCAGAGCGAGCGACCACTCCGACCTTCGACACGTCGACCTCAGAGGGCGGAGACGTCGAGGTAGGGCGGGGGTTCGCCGCCGCCGTGGACGGCGAGGTTGGCGCCGCTGACGTACGCGGCGAGCGACGACGACAGGAACACGCAGGCGTCGCCGATGTCTTCGGGGTTGGCGATGCGACCGAGGGGCACCGTCTTGCCCACCTCGGCGATGCCGGCCTCGTCGCCGTAGAAGAGGTGCGACTGCTCGGTGCGCACCATCCCGGCGGTGACCAGGTTGACCCGCACCTTGGGCGCCCACTCGACCGCGACGGTCTGGGTGAAGTTGATGAGCCCGGCCTTGGCCGCGCCGTACGCCGCGGTCTGCGGCGTGGGGCGCTGGCCGCTCACGCTGCCGATGTTGACCATCGAGCCGCCGGTGTCCTGCTGCTGCATCCAGTGGTTCGCCCGCTGCGAGCAGTAGATCGCCGCGAACAGGTTGAGCGCCACGATGCGCTCGGTGAACCGGGGCTTGGCGGTGGTGGTGTCGGCCGGCGGCGATCCTCCGGCGTTGTTCACCAGCACGTCGAGGCGGCCGAGCTGCTCGACCACCGAGTCGACCATCGCCCACGCCGCCTCGCCGTCGCGCAGGTCGACGCCGAACCGCGTCCACCCGTCGGGCAACGCGTCCGGTTCGCTGCGGGAGCACACGGCGACGGTCGCGCCGGCGTCGGCGAAGCGCTGCGCGATCCCCCGACCCACGCCCTTGGTACCGCCGGTCACGAGCACGACCATGCCGTCGAAGTCGAGCTCGATGGCCATCGGGGTACCGTACCTCGCATGGTGCAGGTCGACGTCGACGGACCGGTGACCCGACTGGCTCTCGACCGTCCGGACCGCCGCAACGCGTTGAGCCTCGAGATGATGCGCGACTTCGTGGTCGCGCTGGACGGCCTCGACGACTCGTCCGCGGTGGTCGTCGTCGAGGCACGCGGCCCGGCCTTCTCCGCCGGCCACGACCTCGCCGAGATGACCGCTCGCGACGACGCCTTCTACGCCGAGCTGTTCGCGGCGTGCACCGAGATGATGCTGCGCCTCCACGAGCTGCCGCAGCCGGTCATCGCCCACGTGCACGGTGTGGCGACCGCGGCCGGCTGTCAGCTGGTCGCCGCGTGTGACCTCGCGGTCGCGGCCGACACCGCCACCTTCGCGACGCCCGGGGTGCGCATCGGTCTCTTCTGCTCGACGCCGATGGTGCCGCTCACCCGTGCGATCGGCCGCAAGCGGGCGCTGCAGATGCTCCTCACCGGGGAAGCGGTCGACGCGGCGACGGCGCTCGACTGGGGCCTGGTGAACCAGGTCGTCCCCGCCGAGCAGCTCGACGCCGCGGTCGACACCCTGATCGGGCAGATCCTGCGCTCCAGCCCAGCGCGTCATCGGGCTCGGCAAGCGGGCGTTCTACGACCAGATCGAACGCGTCGAACCCGACGCCTACGAGCGCGTGCAGCCCGTGATGGCTGCCAACGCGGCGGACGCCGACGCCCAGGAGGGCATCGCGGCGTTCCTCGAGAAGCGCCCGCCGGAGTGGCCGGCTACCTGAGCTGCGCCTCGCGCTGACGCGTGGTCGAGTGCACGGGATCCCGGTCGAACTCCGGCAGCACGAACTTCCCGAACGTCTCCACCGATTCGACCGCAGCATCGAACGGCGTGTCGTCGGAGAGCGACCCGAACGACACCTGGTCGGCGCCGATCGCCTCGTACACGCGCATCGTGGTGATCGCCTCTTCCGGCGTCCCCACCGCGATGGCCCCCATCTCGATCGCCTTGTTCACCTGCTCGAGCGGGATCGGTGGCGCGAGCTTCGGCGTCTTGTCGATGCCGGCGGCCTGCGGGAAGCTGTCGAGGTACTTCGCGACCAGCGACGTGTGGTAGCCGGTCTGGTTGTGGCGGAACACCTCGCGCGCGGTCGCCGTCTTCCAGCGTCATCATCGCGGTGGTGACCATCACGTTGTTGTTGATGTACCCGCCGACGGGATCGGCATCCTCGATGGTCGTCTTGTAGATGTCGATGAGCGGCTTGAGCGCCTCGGCGCCGGCGAAGCTGAAGCAGAGCACGCCGATACCCATGCGCGCCGCCTTCTCGAACGTGCCCGGTGAGCCGGCGGCGACCCAGATCGGCGGGTGCGGCAACGTGACCGGCTTGGGGAGCACCTGACGGCGCGGCAGCGAGAAGAACTGGCCCTCGTACGGCCCGTACTCCTCGGGCCCCATCATCTTGATGATCTCCGGCAGCGCCTCGTCGAACATGTCGCGCGTCGTGTCCATCGAGTCGATCCCGAAGCCCAGCACCTCGGTCGACGACGAGCCGCGACCGGTGCCGAACTCGAAGCGACCGGGCGCGAGCTGGTCGAGCATCGCCACCTTCTCGGCCACGCGCGCGGGGTGACAGACCGGCGGGGTGATGTTGATGATCCCCGACCCGATGTGGATGTTGTCGGTGATGGCCAGCGCGTAGGCCATCCACGCCTCATTGGCCGAGAGGTGCGAGTACTCGTCGAGGAAGTGGTGCTCGGTGACCCACACGTACTTGAACCCGGACCGGTCGGCCGCCTGGACGACGTCGAGCTCGGCGCGCAGCACGTCTTGCTCGGTCTCGCCGTTCTGGCGACGGTGCTCCGGGTGGTACATGCCGACGAACACACCGAATTCCATGACGATCCTCGCTTTTCCGGGAAGGGCTCAGGGATGCTGGCTGGAGACGGACACGACCTCGCCGGTCATGTAGCCGGAGTAGTCGGAGGCGAGGAACACGACCACGTTGGCGATCTCCCACGGCTCCGCGGGACGGCCGAACGCCTCACGCGCCGACAGCTCCTCGAGCAGCTCGTCGGTCGTGACCTTGGCCAGGTTGGCGTGCATCGCCAGGCTCGGCGACACCGCGTTCACCCGGACGTTGTGCGGCGCGGCCTCGATCGCCGCGCACCGCGTGAGCGCCATGACGCCGGCCTTGGCCGCCGCGTAGTGGGCCTGCCCCGCCTGGGCACGCCACCCGATGACGGATGCGTTGTTCACGATCACACCGCGCCCGTTCGCGTACATGTGGTTGAGCACGGCACGCGTGCAGCGGAACGTGCCGTTCAACGTGACGTCGAGGACGCGTGACCACTGGTCGTCGGTCATCTCGTGCAGTTCGGCGGTGCCCCCGAGGCCGGCGTTGTTGACGAGCACGTCGATCGCGCCGAGCTCATCGGTCGCCGCCGCGAACAGCGCCTGCACGGTCGACTCGTCGGTCACGTCGCAGGGGATCCCGATGACCCCCAGCTGCTCGGCGGTCTCGGCCAGGCGCCGCTCGTGCTTGTCGGAGATCAGGACGCGCGCGCCCTCCTCGAGGCAACGTTGCGCGACCGACGAACCGATGCCGGTACCCGCGGCCGCGGTCACGAGCACGGTCTTGCCGTCGAGCAGGCCGTGGGCGGGCACGTAGGGCGGGGCGTCGGGCACGGGAGAAGTCCTCGGATCAGGTGGTCGCGCCGGTGGTCGTCGGCGCGGCGAGCGCACCGACGGCCATGTCGACGAGGTTGGCGACGAAGTCGTCGTGGGCGAGCGCGGGCGGGACCAACTGCGAACCGTCGAGCAACCGCGCCCGCATCGCCAGCGCCTCGGTGACCAGACCGAGGAGCGTGGTGATGCGCTCGTGGCGCAACGCGGGCGCGAGGTGCGGGAGGCACTGGTCCATCGACCGGAACATGCGCTGGGTCTCGGTCGGGCCGGTCGGCAGGTCGATGTCCCAGAAATCGAACAGCATCGAGAGCTGCGACACGATCTGCAGGTACTCGCGGCCGTCGCGGCTGTCGAGCTCGTGGCTGAACGGCTCCACCAGCGCGATCACGAGCGCACGGAGGTCGTCGGAGCGGCCGTCGCGCTCGAGATCCGTGAGCATCTGGTGGCGCTCACGTTGGATGCGGTCGTCGTGGCGGACGATGATCGCGTGCAGGAGCCCGTCGCGACCACCGAAGTGGTAATGCAACGCCGACGCGTTCCGTTGCCCGGCGCGCTCGACGATGCGCTTGAGCGGCACCTGGTAGATGCCCTCGCGCGCGAAGAGTCGCTGCGCGGTCGTGAGCAGTCGCTCTCTCGTGTCGGACGCGTCGCGAGCCATCGTCGGCAGGCCAGGCTCAAGGGATTCAGCGCGTGAACGCCGGGCTGACGGAGTCGGCGGGGATCTCGTCGAGCGGCACCGCGATCTCGGCCGGCGTCGGGCCCGCCTGCGCGGCGAGCGGTGCGAGCTGCTCCAGGTCGAAGTCGTAGACCGTGGCCAGGTTGCCCGCGAGCACCTTGCGGAGGTCGGCCTCGGGCATGTCGGAGAACGATCGCCGCAGGCTCTCGCGCGTGTACGGGTAGGTCCCCTCCTTGTGCGGGTAGTCGCTCCCCCACATGAACCGGTCGAGCCCGATGGTCGGGAGCACCGCGACCTCGGCCGGGCCGGGGAAGCTCGCGCCCACCCAGCAGTTCTGCGCGAAGTACTCGCTCGGGAGGCGCGGGAGCATGTTGCCGATATCGAAGCGGAGCTCGCCGATCCGCCCGGTCGCGGTCATCTCCTTGTGGAAGCCGTCGAGCTGCTTGAGCGTCGACGGGATCCACGACGCGCCCTGCTCCGTGAGCACGAACTTCAAGTCCGGGAACCGTTCGAACACCCCGCTCACCAGCATGTGCACGAGCGTGCGATGCGTGAAGAACGGGATCTCGGTCAGCATGACGAAGGGCGTGGCGAGATGCCTGCCGTAATCGGGTTGGCCGCTGCCGGAGTGGCTGTTGACCACCACGCCGAGCTCCGCGCAGACCGCCCACAGCGGGTCGTACCGGTCCGAGTAGAGCGGATCGATGTGCTTGGCGTCCGGAGGGACCGCAGGGACGAGGATCCCGCCCCGCAGGTTGTGCTCCTTGATCCAGCGGACGTCGGCGATCGCTTCGTCGACGTCGTTGACGAAGATCTGCCCGATCCCGGCGCGCTGCAGCGGGTACTCCGCGCACCAGTCGGCGAGCCACCGGTTGTGAGCGCGGATCCCGGCCAACCGGAGCTCGAAGTCGTCCGGCGACGGCGGCCGCGCGAGGAGCGCCATGTTGGGGAAGAACGGCGGCACCGTGTTCGGGAAGATGACCTCGCCGACGATGCCGTCGGCCGCGAGCTCGGCGTTTCGCCGCTCGCTGTTCCAGTTGCGGTCGCGGTCGGACCCCTGCAAGTCGCGGAACGGGTTCTTGTACTGCGCACGCCACGCGTCGAAGTCGTCGAGGTACTGCTCGTCGAGGTAGCCGCGGTACGTGTCGTGGCTCGCGCCGGCGTGGCAGTCAGCCGAGACGAGGGTGTACGGCGTGCTGCTCACGCCTGCCTCTTCCCGGGGAACACCCGCATGTAGACCTTCTCCTCCACCCGCTCCTTGATGCGCCAGCCGTCGGGCGTGCGCACCAGCTGGTCGACGTACCACAGCCCGCAGACCATCAAGGGCGACTCGTCGGTGTCACCGAGTGGCATCGGGTTGTGGCACTGCGTCTTGGCGGTGGCGGTGTCGCCATCGAAGGCGATCGTCGTCCCCGACACCATGTGCTGGTACACGGGGAAGTTGGGCATCGCCTCGGTGAGGAACGCCTTGGTGCTGGGCAGGTCACCGACGCTGCCGCCGAACACCGAGTAGTCGATGTCCGCGTCGGGCGTGAACACGGTGTCGAGCGCGTCCCAGTCACGGTTGTCGATCGCGTAGCTGTACCGGACCATCAGGTCCTGGATCTCCAAGCGGTCGGAGATCTCTTCCATCGACATCGGCATCGCGAATCCCCCTTGACGAGTTGCTACCAGGGCGACGGCGACGACGACAGGACCGCCATCGCGAAGTACTGCGCCATAGCACCGTAGGCGTGTCCGAGCGCCACCTCCGCGCCGCCGACCTGGTGCTCGCCCGCCTTGCCCTGCACCTGCAGGGCCGCCTCGGCGAAGCGGATCATGCCCGAGGCGCCGATCGGGTTGCTCGAGAGCACCCCACCGGACGGGTTCACCGGGAACGAGCCGGTCATCTCGGTCGAGCCGTCGTCGGTCATCTTCCACCCCTCGCCCGGATCGGCGAGATCGTGGCCCTCGAGCCACATCGGCTCGTACCAGCTGAACGGCACGTACAGCTCGGCGACGTCGATCTGCTGGCGCGGATTGGTGATCCCGGCCTCGCGGTACACCGCGGCGCTGCAGTCGACCCCGGCCTGCGGGCGCACGGTGTCGCGGCCGGGGAACTGACCGAGCTCCGATCGCATTGCGGTGCCGAGCACCCACGCCGGCGTGTCGTGCTTCCGGGCGGTGTCGTGGTCGGCGACGACGATCGCGCACGCGCCGTCGGACGACGGGCACGATTCGAGGAAGTGGATCGGGTCCCACAGCATCATCGAGTCGCGCACCTTCTCGATGGTGATGTCGGGGAGCTTGAGGTGCGCGTAGGGATTCTTGACCGCGTTGAGCCGGTCCTTGACCGCCACCTTCCACCCGATGTGCTCGGGCGCACCCGACCGGCTGATGTAGGCGCGCACCCATGGCGCGAAGATGCCGCCCGCGCCCATGCTGCCGGACTTGCCGCCGCCGAGGCCCCACTGCGCGTTGCCCTCGGCCTGCTTCTCCCACGCGACCGCGAGCACGCGCTGGAAGCGACCGCCCTTCACCGCGTCGGTGGCGACGTTCGCCGTCGAGCACCCGACGCTGCCCGCGGTGTGCACCCGCAACATCGGCTTGCCTGCGGCGCCGAGCGCGTCGGCGAGGAACAACTCGGGTTGCATGACACCCTCGAAGATGTCGGGCGCCTTGCCCATCACCAGCGCGTCGATGTCGCCCCAGTCGAGGCCGGCGTCGTCGAGGGCGCGGCCGGCGGCCTCGCGGACGAGGCCGGGGATGGACACGTCGGTGCGGGCCTTCGAGTACTTGGTCTGGCCGATGCCGATGACGCCGGGAGGCTGCGTGCTCATGCTCGTCCGCTCTCCGTGCTGCGCACGGGGCCGCTTGGGCCCCGCTCACGCCGGCGCAGGGTACCTGCGCCTTTCCGTTCGCTCATGACCGCGATCCCTCCAGGATGCAGACGAGGTTCTGTTGGAGCGCCTGACCGGCGGTGGCATGGGCGAGGACGCGGTCGCGACCCTGCTCGCTCACCTGCCGGGCAGCTTCGATGACGCGCACCAGGCCCGTCACCATGACCGGGTTCGCGGCCAGTGCCCCGCCCGACGGGTTGACGACGACGTCGTCGCCGAGCCCGAGCGCGTTGCGCACCACCACTTCCTGGGGCGAGAACGGCGCCGAGACCTCGGCCACCTCGACCGGCGCCCAGTCGAGACCGGCAGTCTGCGCGGCGGCGCGGATCGAGGGCGACTCGGTGAGCTCACGCATCCCCGGTTGGTGGATGTCGATCCGGTGGTCGATGCCGCTGATCCAGGCGGGCCGGTCGACGAGCGCCGCGGCGCGCTCGCCGGCCGCGAGCACGACCGCGGCCGCGCCATCGGAGATCGGCGGGAGGTCATGACGCCGCAGCGGGTTGCGCACGTACGGTTCCGCCAGCAGCGCGTCGACGTCGAACGTGCCACTCACCTGCGCGTACTCGTTGCCGACGGCGTCGCCACGGTTGCGAGCGACGATCTCCGCGAAGTCGCGCTCGGTCGCCAGCCCGGCATCGAGCAGCGCGCGCGCCTGCAACGCCGCGAGCGACGACGGGTCGAGCCCGAGCGGCGCCAGGTGGTACGGATCGAGCTGCAACGGCCACACCTGCCACGGCTTCCCCGGCGACGAGCGGCCGTGGCTGTACACGAGGACGAGGTCGATGTCGCCCTCCTGCAGGCGCGTGAATCCCTCGTACATCGCCCACGCGCCGTCCATCTCCACGTGCGACTCGGAGATCGGCGGCCACGCGCCGATCGCCTCGATGGTCTGCACGAACGCGAACGCCTGACCGGCGAGGTAGTCGCAGCTGCCCGACACGGTGAACCCGATGTCGTGACGGTCGATCCCGGCCATCCCCAGGGCCTGCTGCGTGACGTCGAGCACCATCTGCGTCTCGGTGACCTCGGTGCAGCGCACCGCCGGGACCTGCCCGTATCCCACGATCGCAACGTCGACCACGACTAGAACCCCTTCCCGGCGAGCTCGCTCACGTCGACGTCGGGTTCGCCGGTCGGCATCCAGCCCTCGATCCCCCCGTTGGTGCTGCTCCAGCCACCGGCCGCGAGCTCGTCGAGGTTGCGTTCCGACGCCGGCCGCCACACCGCGGCGACGCGCATCCCCACGCGCACGTCGTTCACCGGAGTGTCGAGGACGTCCTGCAGCTGCAACATGCCGCCCGGACCGTCGAGCGCGACCGACACCCGGGCGAAGGGCTCGGTCTCCTCCTGGCCTGGGTACTGCACCGGCGTCACCACGGTGAAATTGACCACGGTGCCGTGGTCACCGAGCTCGACGTCGTCGTCGGTCGTGAGCTTGATCACGTCGATCGGGCAGTAGTCGCGCGGCGGCACGTACACGAGCCCGCAGTCGCCGGTGCACCGTTGGCCGATGATGCGCCCGTCGATCAGGGCCTCGCCGTAGCGGACGATGGCCGGCGCCGCGGGCGACTCGTAGTGGAGCGCGACCGGGAACGGCATGATGCGCGGCCCGTCGTCGGCCGGACTCACGCGACCACCTCGAAGCACTCGATGTCGGTGACGTAGCCGGAGCGCTCGTCGCGCCAGCGGGGCCGGACCCGCGCGCCGGTGTGCAGCGCCGACTCGGGACCGTCGACTACGTGCACCATCGCGGTGTCGGCCCCGTCGAGCTGGATGAGCGCGAACGCGAACGGACGGTCGAGCGGGTGCGTCGGGTAGGGCTCGGCGACCCACGTCCACGACGTGATCACGCCTTCGGGCCCGATCTCGACCAGCTCCTCCTCGACCGACCCGCCGGTGGCGGGATCGTACTCGAGCGGCGGGGACAGCGTGCGGCCGGCGGCGCGTGAACCGAGCAGCCGACCGGACTCGAGACCGTCGAGGTAGGCGCCGATGATGGGACCGACGCTGCGCGTGTAGGGGAACTCGAGATCGATCTTCACGATCGGGGCGGGCATGCAGACTCCCAGGACGAAATTTCCTTGACCGAAGCAAGGAACCTACGAGACCGGTGATCGGCCATGCAAAGCGCCACGCCGGCCCGGCCGGTACGGTGGCCGGCCGTGCCGCTCGACCCCGAACTTGCCGCCCTGCTCGACGCCGCACCGGCGTTCGACCCCGAGCTGCTCCGCACGACACCGGTCGACGAGTACCGCGCCGTCATGAAGCAGGGCATCCTCGCGATGGGCCCGTCCCCCGAAGTCGTGGACGCGGTGGTCGACACCACCATCCCGGGTCCGGGCGGCGCGCTGCCCGTGCGGATCTACACGCCCACTCACGACGCGCCGCTCGGGATCGCGGTCTTCTTCCACGGGAGCGGGTTCGTGATCTGCGATCTCGACACCCACGACCACGAGTGCCGGGTGCTGGCCAACCGCGCCGGGGTGGTCGTGGTGAGCGTCGACTACCGCCTCGCGCCCGAGCACGAGTTCCCGGCTGCGGTCGACGACGCGTTCGCGGCCCTGCAGTGGTCGGTCACCCACGCGGCAGACCTCGACGGCGATCCTTCACGTGTCGCCGTGGTCGGCGACAGCGCCGGCGGAGACCTCGCGGCGGTGGTGGCCCAGCTGGCCCGCGACGCCGGCGGGCCGGCCATCGCCTTCCAGATGCTCGTGTACCCGGTGACCGACCTCCGCACCGACACGCCGTCGTTCGTCGAGAACGCGTCGGGCTACGGCCTCTCGGCCGAGACCATGCGCTGGTACGTGGAGCAGTACGTGCGCACCTCGGCCGACCTCGTCGATCCCCGCGGGAGCCCCCTGCTCGCCCCGTCGCTCGCCGACCTCCCGCCGGCGTTCGTGGCGGTCTGCGAGTACGACCCGCTGCGCGACGAAGGCAAGCAGTACGCCCACCGCATGCGCGACGCCGGCGTCGACGTCACCCTGCGGCGCTACGACGGCGCCATCCACGGCATCTTCCAGATGTCGCGCTTCACCACGATCGGCGCGCGCATGCTCGACGATTGCGTCGCCGCGTTGCGCGCCGCGATCGGCGCGTCTACGGCTGCGGCCGCCGGCTGACGTCGGCGACGACGCGTTCGAGGTAGTCGGCCAGCGTGCGCAACTCGCCCGCCCGCCACCCGGCGAACGCCTCGATCACGATGTCGTCGGTCGCTTCCCGGTAGGCGAGATAGGCCCGCCGACCCTTGGCCGTGAGCGTGACGATGGTGGCGCGGCCATCCGTGGGATCGGCCGCGCGCTTCACGTAGCGATCGGTGCAGAGACGTGCGATCTCGCGGCTCACCAGTGGCGCCTCGAGGTCAGTGAGGTCGGAGAGGCGCGAGAGGCGCACCGGACCCGACGCGTGCAACGCGGAGATGATGCTGATCGCGGGCCGCGACAGGAAGACGCCGGACCGCTCGGCGCGGTTGCGCGCCGCGTCACGTCCACCGCCGATGCGCGCGATGCGGACGATCGCCTTCTCGACACGTTGCAGATCGTCCAGGCGGGCCACGGGCGGAGACCGTACCAGTGCCGTCTCCCGGCGTGAGGTGGTCAGCCGTTCGGAGTGACGACGGCGCGACTCTTCAGGTCGCCCCGACGGAACCGGTCGTACACGTCGGGGGCGCGCTCGAACTCGAACAGCTCGACCTCGACCCGGAGGTCACCCGTCTCGGCGAGCGCGATCACCTCGTGGAGGTCGGAAATCGACGCGGCCATCGGGATGTAGAAGTCGCACTCGAGTGGGAGCACACCCCACGAGATCTTCGCGGTGCCACCGCCGGCGCCCACGATCGCCACCGTGCCCAGGGTCGCGGCACTGGCGAGCGCCATCTTCAAGGTGGTGTCGTCGCCGACGAAGTCGAAGACCGCGGTGGCGCCCAGGCCGTCGGTGAGCTCGCGCACGCGCGTGGCGGTGTCGTCGTCCGACGTCAGGCTCTCGTGGGCGCCGAGCTCGCGCGCCAGGTCGAGGCGCTGCTGTACGAGGTCGACGGCGATGACCTGCGCGCCGGTGAGGCGTCGGAGGTACTGCACCGCGTATGACCCCAACCCGCCTGCGCCGATGACGACCGCGGTGGAACCGGGGATCAGCTTCGGCAGCGCCCGCTTCACCGCGTGGTACGAGGTGGCGCCGGCGTCGGTGAGCGGACCGACCAGGCGGGGATCGAGCGAGGTGAGCGGCACCAGCTCCCGGCGCGGCACCACGAGGAAGTGCGCGAGCCCGCCGTCCTCCCCGTAGCCGCGGCCACTGGCGCCACGCGGGCAGTAGTTGTCGTGGCCCCGGAGGCAGTACTGGCAGCGGCCGCACGAGTGGATGCCCGCCACTGCCACCGGCTGGCCGAGCTCGAGGTCCTGGACGTCGCCGCCGAGCTGCTCGACCCACCCCGCGCTCTCGTGGCCGAGGGTGAACGGGAGCTCCCACGGGATCACCCCGGGGGGCGCGTCGAGGAACATGAAGTCGCTGTGGCACAGGCCGACGCCGGCAACCTTGATGAGCACCTCGTCGGGCGCCGGGGTGGGCACGTCGACCTCGCGGAACTCGGGCGACGCGCCCCACTCGACGATCTGGTACGCGGTCATCGTGCTCATGGCGGCCATCCTTCGAGGAGCTGCATCCGCTTGCACAGGCTCTGCGAATACACGAGCGTGCCCGCGTGTTCGAGCGCGTCGTCAGACGAGCACAGCCACGCGATCGCCGCGCCGGTGACCTCGGGGGGTGCGCCGCGGAACCGCTTGTTGAACTGCTCGTCGCTCGGCTTGTCGTTGGTGGTGAACCCGGGATCGACGTTGAACGCGACGAGGCCCTGCGCCGCGAACTCCACGTGCAGCTGCCCGGCGACGCGCAGGAACGCGGCCTTCGACGCGCCGTAGCCGAGGCCCCAGCCGCCGTCCCCTGCGGGCGCCGGTGGGTCCATGGTCGCGGTCGCCGACGCCATGTTCACGACACGGCCGCCGCCGCGCTCGAGCATGCCCGGCACCACGAGCTGGATGAGATGGAGCTGGTTGACGTAGTTGCCGACCACGAGCTTGGTCGCGGCGTCGAGGTCGAGCTCGAGCACACGGTCCATGCGGCCGGCCCCCTGGTAGATCGCGTTGTTGATCAGCGCGTCGATGCGTCCCCATTCGCCGACCACGGTGTCGACCATGGCTTCGATCGACGGACGGTCGAGGAGGTCCATCGCCACCGGGAGCGCGTGCTGCCCGCGGGACTCGATCGCAGCCGCGGTGCTGTCGAGGCTCCCCTCGATCACCCGCGTCTCCTGCGCTTCGCGCACGGAGCCGGGCGCCATGCGACCATCGCCCTCGTGGACGGTGCGCGCCGCGATGGCGACGTCGTAGCCTGCGTCGGCAAGCGCGAGCGCGGTGGCCCGCCCGATGCCCCGGCTTGCACCGGTCACGAGAGCGATGGGAGCTGTCATGAGCGCGGACACTACCGGCGATCAGCCGCTCGTACTCGTGGACGACCCCGCGCCCCGGGTGCGGCGGCTCACGCTCAACCGTCCCGAAAAGCGGAATGCCATCAGCAACGCGCTGCGCATCCAGCTGTACGACGCGTTGCACGCGGCCGACCGTGACCCGGCGATCGGGGTGAGCATCATCCGCGGCGCGGGACCGTGCTTCTCGTCGGGCTACGACCTGAAGTCGAGCCTCGGTGAGAACCGGCCGTTCTACACACCGGGCGGCGACGGCACGTGGTCGCGCCACGTCGCCGACGGGTGGTCGCGGCTCTGGGACCTCGCCAAGCCGGTCATCGCCCAGGTGCACGGCTACGCGATGGCGGGAGGCAGCGAGCTCGCCGCCGCCTGCGACCTCGTGTACGTCGCCGACGACGTGCAGTTCAGCTACCCGGTCGTGCGCGTGCTCAGCCCGCCCGACTTCCAGTTCCACCCGTGGCTGGTCGGCATGCGCGCGGCGATGGAGCTGATGCTCACCGGCGACGCCGTCGTCGGCGAAGAGGTGGTCCGCATCGGGCTCGCGAACCGTGCCTTCCCCGCCGCCGAGCTCGACCGCGAGGTGCTGGCCATCGCCGAACGCGTCGCGTCGATCCCGTCCGACATCCTGCAGATCAACAAGCGCACCGTGCACCGCGCCATGGAGTTCAAGGGCGTCCGCACCGCGACGCGCGCGGGCTCCGAGCTCCAGGGCCTGGCCAGCAACCTCGAGTCGACCCGCGAGTTCTTCGCCGACCCGTCGGCCGCGGTCAAACAGGCGGCGCGCCCCGCAGGTACTTCCTGAAGGCGCTGGTGCTGTAGTTCTCGTGCTGCTCGCCCCAGGCCTCGACTCCGTCGATGTCCCAGCGCACGAGGTAGTTCCAACCGACCAGGTTCTCGTTGCAGAAGTTGACGAGCCGGCTGACGGTCTCGCCCTCCGCGTGGAACTCGCGGCCGAGCTCGTCGGTGCCCTCGACCAGGACGCGCGTGACGGTGCCGGTCGCAGGGTCACGCTCGAGAATCGTCCGCCGTCCCGTGGCGAGGCGTGACACCTCGCCGTCGCGCAGGAAGAACCCCATGATCATCGGGTAGTCGTCGGTGACGTTGGCGGTGATCGCCTGGAACGACGCGGTGTCGGACGTGGCGTGGCTGTAGGGCATCTCGGTCGCGGTGTACGCGCCCGCCGACATGAGGTACGGGCCGAACGGGTTGCGCGCACCCCACGATCGGTCACGCGCGCCGTACGAGTCGACCGCGATGGTCTCGCCGTCGAGGACCATGGCACCGGTGAACCGACCCAGCTGGTCGAGGTGACCGCCGTCGGGACCCGACGTCTTGGTGTGCAACGGATCCATCACCGCCGTGAACGTGAGGTCGAACGAGAGGTCGTCGCCGTCGGGATCGCGGTAGGTGAGGTCGAACACGCGCTGCGGCTCACGCACCGTGTAGCCGAGCCCGTTCTTCAGCTCGAAGTCGCTGAGCGGGCCGTCGGGCAGTGGCAGGTGCCAGAACTGCTTGTAGTACCGGCAGTTGAACGGCTGGTCACCGGTGTCGTCCCACACGAACACCGCCGCCGAGCACACACCCTGGTTGGGCCGGAAGAACGGGTAGGTCCATCCCGCGAGCTTGCGCTCGGGCACCGAGAACGCGAACCACGCGGTCTCGCTCCAGAACGGGTCGTCGTTCGTCGGCGGGTGGAACTCGTCGTCCGGGTGACTCACAGTTTCTCCCTCTCGCGTACGAACATGCGTCGACAGAAGCGAACTCTTCGCCTCTCCCGACGCAGGAACGGATTCGGTCAGCGGGCGCCGCGGAGCAGGCGGCCGGGACGGGCGCCGGTGTCGACGCCGTGGCGGCGGGTGACCTCGCCGCTCACCATGGTGGCGACGTAGCCGTCGGCGTCCTGGAGGAGCCGTCCGCCGCCGGCGGGGAGGTCGTGAGCCATGCGCGGCATGCCCAGCGAGAGCCGGTCGAAGTCGATGACGTTGACGTCGGCCTTCTTGCCCGCCGCGAGCACGCCGCGGTCGCCGAGCCCGTAGAGCGCAGCGGTGTCGGACGTCTGCTTCTTCACCAGGTACTCGAGCGGCAGCGTCTCGCCGCGGATGCGGTCGCGCGCCCAGTGCGTGAGCATGAACGTGGGAATCGACGCGTCGCAGATCAACCCGCAGTGCGCGCCACCGTCGGACAGGCCGGACACACCACCGGGATGGAGCAGCATCTCGCGGATGGCGTCGTGGTTGCGCTCGGCGTAGTTGAAGAACGGCAGCATGAGCAGGTGCTGCGCGCCGTGCTCGAGCATGACGTCGTAGAGCATCTCGAGCGGCGGCACCCCGGCCGCCTCTGCCATCGCCGCGATCGTGCGGTCGAGCGTGGGCTCGTAGACCGGACGGGTCGCCGAGCGCGTACAGGCGGTCGAGCGAGCCCTGCACGAGCTGGAAGAACCCGTCGTACAGCACACTGGGGTCGGGCGGCGACGTCGTCCTCGGAGAGGATCTGCGCGCGCACGTCGGGCTTCGCCAGCTCGGCGAGCAGCTCGTCGGGCGACAGCCGCGCCGCGAGCGCGCGGTACGTGGGGCGACCGCTGAAGCCGTGGCGGGTCGGGAAGCCGAGCAGCATGCCGAACGGCCGCGCCGCGATCTGCGGGGATCACCTGGGCCCCGGCATCGTGCGCGCGCAGCGACTCGTCCATGAGCCCGCGCCACGCGTCGGGCGCGGCGTCGATCTGCAGCAGCGTGAACGACACCGGCAGGCCGAGGTCGTCGGACAGCTTGACCATCCAGCCCATCTCCTGCTTCGGCGCGAGCAGGTCCTCACCCGACGCGCCGAGCGGCGCGAGCTCGAACACCGCGCGCCCGCCCGCCTTCATCGCCCGACCGAGCGCGAACAGCTCGTCTTCGGCCGCGAACGTGCCCGGCACGGGCCGGCCGTCCATCGCCCGGTGCCCGAGCGTGCGGGAGGTCGAGAAGCCGAGCGCG
Source organism: uncultured Actinomycetes bacterium (assembly GCA_963725775.1). GTDB lineage: Bacteria > Actinomycetota > Acidimicrobiia > IMCC26256 > DASPTH01 > DASUAS01. Next base: position 605,993 of record CAVRZT010000001.1, on the reverse strand, counting down.
CCGGCCTCCACCGCCTCCTGCACGATGGCCGCCATCGCCGCGATCTCGTCGGGGTTCGCCGGCTCGTTGGCCGCGCCGCGCTCACCCATCGAGTAGGCACGCACCGCGCCGTGCGACACCTGCACGCCGACGTCGATCCCGAACTCACGTGACCCGAGCGCGTCGAGGTACTCGGGGAAGCTCTCCCAGCTCCAGTCGATGCCCTCGGACAGCGCGGTGCCGGGGATGTCCTCGACGCCCTCCATCAGGCTGATCAACCACTTCTCGTCACCCGGGCGCACCGGCGCGAACCCGACGCCGCAGTTGCCGGCGACGACGGTCGTGACGCCGTGTCCGGACGACGGCTCGAGCAGCGGGTCCCACGTGGCCTGACCGTCGTAGTGCGTGTGGATGTCGACGAAGCCGGGCGTGACCAGCAGGCCGGTGGCGTCGAAGGTCTCCGCCGCATCACCGTCGAGCGGCGACTCCGACACCGCGACGATGACGCCGTCCTTCACCGCGACGTCGCCGCTGACGCGCGGTGCGCCGGTGCCGTCGACGATCGTGCCGTTGGTGATCTTGATGTCGTACACGTGAGGTCCTCTCAGCCGAGTGTGAGCTCGACCTCGGCGCGGTTGACGCCGTTGACGAACGCGTTGGGGAGGTAGTCGACCGAACCGGGGACGACCCGGATCTCGCGCACGCGGCGCACGAACTCCTCGAAGAACAGCCTGATCTCGAGCCGCGCCAGCGCGGCGCCGAGGCAGAAGTGCGTGCCGAACCCGAACGCGATGTGGTGGTTCGGGCTCGCGGGTGACGTCGTAGACGCTCGGGATCGTCGAAGTGCGCGGGGTCGCGGTTGGCCGACGGGTACATGAGCACGACCTGCTGGCCCTGCCGGATCGTCTGCGCCGCCGATCTCGTAGTCGCGGTTGGCGACCCGGCACATGTTGAGCACCGGCGTGACCCAGCGGATGAACTCCTCGGTGGCGACGGTCAGGTCGGCGCCGTCGCGCAGCAGCTGCCACTGGTCGGGTCGGGCCGCGAGCTCCAGGATCGTGCGGGCGATGACGGTGCGCGTGGTCTCGGCGCCGCCGTCGAGCAGCAGCAGGCAGTCGCGAGATCACCGGGTCGAGGCCGATCGGCTCGCCGTCGATCTCGGCCGTCGTCCACACCGTCATGATGTCGTCGGCCGGGCAGCGCTGCTTCTCCTCGTAGAGCTCGGCGCACGCGCCGGCGAACTCGATCGCGGCGATGATCACGTCGTCGGTCGCGTAGCGCGGTCCGCCGCCACCGACGATGGTGCGTTCGCGACCAGTCCATGAGCTTCGGCCACATCTCGTGCGGGAAGCCGAGCAGCAGGCCGATCATCTGCGCGGGCAGCGGCGCCGGCGAGATCGCTCGATGATCTCGACGCGCTCCTTCGTCGCCGACCGCGTCGAGCAGGCCGGTGACTGTCGCCGTGACGTGGTCCTCCCACGCCAGCACCGTCCGGGGCGTGAACCCGCGGTTCACGAGCTTGCGCCGCTTGGTGTGGAGCGGGTCGTCGAGGCCGATGATCGACGGGTCGGCCGGCAGGTTGGGCCGGTAGCCGCCCTTGACCTTGTCGGAGTTGATGAAGACGTCCTTCGCCTTCTCGATCTCGACGATGTCGTCGTAGCGCGAGATCCCCCAGAGCTCGTTGGCGTCGTCCCAGTAGACGGGGGCGTTCTCGCGCAGCCACGCGTACGTCGGGTACGGGTCGCCCACGTAGAGGTCGCCGTCGAGCAGGTCGATCACACGCGCCTCGGTGCTGGCCATGGAGCGATGCTACGCCCGAGCCGTCAGGCCTTCACCCACGGCGCCGAGCCGTCGAGCGTCATCACGGTGAGGCCACGGTCGGCGATGAGATCCAGGCTCACATGCACCGCGCCGGTGCTCTCCTCGTCGCAGTCGCAGAGGTAGACGACGCCCTCGACCATCTCCTCCATCGACTCCTTCTGGTCGTCGCGGATCACGTGACCGGCGAGGGCCTCGGCGCCTTCGCTCATCACCGCCGCGCGAGGCTCGACGGTGTTCGCCCGGATGCCGCGCCCCCACAGCTCGTGGGCCAACGCGTTCGTCTCGCGGTTGAGCGCGGCCTTCGAGGCTCCGTACATGCCGGTGGTGCTGGCGAGTCCCTCCATGCGGAACGGCGGACCCTCCGGGTGGAAGGCGGTGCGACTCGACACGTTGACGATCCAGCCTTCCCCACGTTCGAGCATCGCTGGGAGCACGGCCTGGGCGAGGTCGAGCGGCGCGTGCACGTTCACCTCGAAGGTGATGCGACGACGCTTGAGCGGCATCTCCGAGGGCCGCGCGTACATCGCCGCGGCCGCGTTGTTCACCAGGATGTCGATCGGTCCGCCGAGCTGCTCGACCGCCGCGGGCACGATGCGGGCGCGGTCGTCGCCGTCGGTCAGGTCGGCGGCCACGATGGCCACCGTGCCGCCGTGTCCGCGCAGACGCGCGGCAGTCTCGGTGAGGCTGCCGGGCAACGTCGGGTGGGCGTCGAGGGTGCGGGCGACGATGGCGACCGCGGCGCCGTCTGCCGCGAGACGCTCGGCGATCCCGGCGCCGATGCCCCGACTGGCGCCGGTGACGATGGCGCGCCGTCCGGCGAACCGGCCCGACCCGCTCATGCCGACACCGCCGCCGGCGCGTAGCCGTGCTCCTGCAGGAACCTGCCGGCGGTGACGCAGAGGTACTCGAGGTCGTCGTCGTCGAGCCCGTGGTTCGACGGGAGGATCAGCCCCTGCTCCATCACCCGGTCGGCGTTGGGCAGGCCGCCTGCGGGGACCCGGTGCGGCACCTCGGCGAACGCGGGCTGCCGGGTGACGTTGCCCGTCCACACCATGCGCGTGTCGACGCCGTGGGCCTCCATGTGCTCCTGGAACTCGGCCCGGCGGATGCCCGACTCCGGTCGCAGCAGGATCGGGAACATGTGCCAGCCGGTCTCGAGCCCCTCGAGCTGGCGCGGCAGCGTGAACACGTCGGGGTAGGTGCCGAAGAACGCGGAGAGGACGTCGAAGTTGCGCTGGCGCCGGGCGAGGTTGTCCGGCAGCCGTCGCAACTGCACGTTGCCGAACGCGGCGCTGATCTCGCACGGCTCGAAGTTCCACCCGACCTCGTCGAAGATGAAGAGGTTGTCGTACTCGATGCCGTCGACGTCGGTGAAGAACTGACGGTCGCCCTTCCTGGTACCGAAGAACTGGGGCTCCGATCGGCGACCCCACCGGCGCAGGAGGAGACACCGGTCGATCCACTCGTCGTCGTCGAGCAGCACCATGCCGCCGGTCGCGGCGGCGGTGATGATGTGCGACGAGCGCGAAGCTCGTGACGCTGATGTCGGAGCGCGTGCCCGTCGGCGTGCCGCGCAGCGTGGCACCCAGCGCGTCGCACGAGTCCTCGATCACCTTGAGGTCGTGGGCGTCGGCGATGGCGCGGATCCGGTCCCAGTCGGGGGCGTTGCCGATGAGGTTCGGCGCCAGGATCGCCTTGGTGCGGGGCGAGATCATCGCCTCGATGCCGTCGACGTCGATGTTGAACGTGTCGGGCTCCACGTCGACGAACGCCGGGACGATCCCCGCCCGCACCAGCGGCGCGATGTCGGTCGAGAACGTGACCGCGGCAGTGACGATCTCGTCGCCCGGCTCGCACCCGAGCAGCTCGATGGCCAGGTACAGGGCCGACGAGCCCGAGTTGCACATGATGCCGCGCCGCTTCCCGAAGTACGCGGCGACGCCCTGCTCGAACGCCTTGACGTTCTTGCTGATCCGGAGCGCGGAGGGACCGCCGCGGAGGACCTCGACGACGGCTTCGATCTCCTCTTCGCCGTGCACGCTGCCCGCGTACTCGATCCGGCGTTGGTCGGGCCTCACGTCATGCTCTCCAGCTTGAACACGCGGATCGCGTTCTCGCGGAGGAACTTCGGCCAGACGTGGTCGCGGAACGGCACGTTCGGCATCTCGGTGAAGATGCGCTCCAGGCTCAGACCCATCGGGTAGTAGCCGGCGTACATGATCTTGTCGGCACCGCGCGTGTTCGCGTAGTCGATGATCGCCTTCGGGTAGTGCTTGGGTGCGAACGCGCTGGGCATGTAGTAGAGGTTCGGCCACTTGAGCATGAGCTTCACCGCCAGCTCCTCCCACGGCTCGGCGCCGTGGCGCATGACGATGCGCAGCTCGGGGAAGTCGTAACAGACCTCGTCGAACAGCATCACGTCCTGGCACGCCGACGGGAAGCGCGGGCCGGCGATGCCGGCGTTCGAGACGATCGGGATGTCGAGGTCGATGCACGTCTGGTAGATCGGGTAGTACCGCCGGTCGTTCACCGGCACCTGCGGGTTGCAGCCGGCGGGGAACGTCGTCACCGCCTTGATGTCGTACCGGTCCTTCAGGTCGCGGATCCGGCGTACCGCGCCGGTGATGTCGTTGGGGTCGATCTCGGTGCTGCCGATGAAGCGGTCCGGGTACTCCTTGAACGCGCGGTCGGTCGCCTCCGACCCGACCCCGACCATGCCGATCTCGACACCCCACCGGTCCATCTCGCCGACGGCGACGGCGACGCCGTCCTGCTCCTGCTCGAGCTTGTTGGGCACGTCCTTGAACATGTAGCCGGCGGGGAACTCGGCGGTGCTGGCATCCTCCGCGCGCGTGGTCTTGCGCAGGTACTCGTAGGTCTTGGCCGCGTCGACCTTCGGGAACCCGATCATCAGATCGATGGCCTTGACGTCGGTGGGCATGGTCATGGGGTGCTCCTCACGCGGGATCGGGTCGGGTTGCGGAACTGGATGTCGCGGAAGTCGTCGACGAGACGTTGGAGCAGCTCACCGAGCTGGTGGCGGTCGTCGGGCGACCACCGGTCGAGCGCGTCACGCAGGTGCGCCTCGAGCACGCCCGCGATGCGCCGGCGCGCGTCGCGCCCGGCGGGGGTGATCTCGACCACCACGACCCGCGCGTCGCCCTGACCCGGGACACGGTCGGCGAAGCCGAGCTCCTCGAGCCGGCGCACCTGGCGACCGGTCGACGCCGCGTCCATGCCGGTCGCCCGGGCGAGCTCGCCGAGGGGGGCGGGACCGTGCTCGTCGATGCGTCGCAAGAGCGCGTAGGCGGGCCGGGAGAGATCGACGCCGGCGGCCGATGCGAGCGCCGCGTGCCCGTTGCGGTTGGCCCGCAGCCGGTCGAGCTGCTCGAGCGCACGCTGGGTGCGAGCCACGTCGTCCACGGTCGCCGACCCTACATTGCTTGTTTGAATCCAGCAACTACTGGGCCGGCGCCTCGTTCTGGCGTCGTCGGTGCGCGGCGTCTTCAAGCCGTGAGCGCGACAGCGCACGAGTGACGCCAAAACGGGTCAGGTGAGAGGGAAGCGCTCGCCGACCAGGTCCTCGGTGAGGGTCCAGAGCCGGGCGGCCGACTCGGGGTCGCGGGCCCACGGCGCGTGGGCGTCGGTGACCTCGCAGTCGGCGAGGTAGGCGCCACCCCGGTCGTCGAGCTCGGGGGCCGTCGCCGCCCACACCGAGGTGGCGGCGCCCTGCTCGACGGTCTTGCGCGGCGGCATCCCGCCCGACGGCGACGCCTTGGCTCGTTCCATCAGCGCGGTGAAGTCGTCGGGCGTCATGTAGCGACCCAGCTCGGTGGAGATCATGCCGGGGTGGACCGCGTACGCGTGCACGCCGCGGTCGCCGAGCCGGCGGTCGAGCTCGACCGAGAACAGGATGTTGGCGGTCTTCGACTGGCCGTAGCCCGCGAACTTGTCGTACTCGCGCCGCTCGAAGTTGGGGTCGTCCCACACGATGTCGGACCCCATGTGGCCGCCCGAGCTCAGGTTGACCACGCGCGACGGGGGATCGGCCAGCAGCTGCGGCACGAGCAGGCACGTGAGCAGGAAGTGCCCGACGTGGTTGGTGCCGAACTGCATCTCGAAGCCCTCGGCGGTGCGTTCGAGCGGCGTGTACATCACGCCCGCGTTGTTGATCAGCAGGTGCAGACGAGAGTGCGTCATCGCGTACCAGTTGGCGAAGCCGCGCACGCTCGCCAGCGAGGTGAGATCGAGCAGGCCGATCTCGAGCGACGCGTCGGGCACCTGCTCCCGAATCGTGGCCGCGGCCTCGTCGAGGCGCACCGCGTCGCGTGCCGCGAGCACGACCTTCGCGCCCGCCGCCGCGAGCGCGCGTGCCGTCTCCAGCCCGAGGCCGGTCGACGCGCCGGTGACGACTGCGACCTTCCCGTGCAGGTCGACGTCGGCGAGCACCTCGTCGGTCGTCGTCTCGAAGCTCATGAGGACTCTCCCTCCGGCCACTTGGGCCACTCCCGCGTCACTCGCCTCGTCCACACCGGGTCGCGGCGTTCCAGGAACGCCATCACGCCTTCCCGCGCGTCGTCGCTCCCCATCAGGTGGTGGTGGAGCTCGGTCTCCAAGCGCCCGATCTCGGCGCGGTCGAGCTCGAAGCTCTGCCACAGCAGCCGCTTGCTGAACGCGACCGACATCGGCGCGGTGTTGACCGCGATGTCGTGCGCGACCTCCCAGGCCGCCGGCAGCACCTCGTCGTTGGGGAGGCAACGACTCGCCACCCCGAGCCGTTGCATCTCGTGCCCGTCGAACGTGCGCCCGGTGAGCAGGATCTCGGCCGCGTTGGCCATGCCCGACGATGCGCGGCAGGGACCAGTGCACGAAGGCGTCGCCCATCACCCCGCGCCGCACCTGCACCACCCCGTACTTGGCATCCGCCGCCATGAACCGCAGGTCGCACTGGATCGCCAGCGTGAGGCCGAGGCCGATGGCGTGCCCGTTGACCGCGGCGATGACCGGCTTGCGGATCTCCCACGCCGGTGGATCGATCGCGGCGGCCGAGAACGTCGACGCATCGGGCGCGCCGAACGTGTCGCCACCGCCCGACAGGTCGGCGCCGGCGCAGAACGCGGGTGGCGTACCGGTGAGCACGACCGCGCGGATGTCGTCGTCGGTGTCGCAGCGCCGGTACGCGTCCTCGAGCTCGGCCTTCATCGAGCCGCCGAACGCGTTGCGCACGTCGGGGCGATGCAATGTGATCGTCGCCACCTGGTCGCGGACCTCGAACCGGAGGTCCTGGTACTCGCTCACGCGGACCGCACCGTGTCGATCAATGCGGCGAGGTCGGCGGGCGGGATGTCGTAGCCGGGGAAGTAGCAGCAGACGCGCGACGAGATCGCGCCGAACCGCTCGACGATCTCCCGGCCACACTCCTCGGGCGTGCCGAACACACCGATCGTCCGCAGCACGTCGTCGTCGATGAGCGTCGACATCGTCGCCCACTCCCCCTGCTTCGAGAGCCGGTTGAGCTCCGGCTGCAGGTCGGCCCAGCCCTCGACGTCGAGCACCGGCTTGTACGACGGCGTCGAGCCGTAGAACGAGAGCAGGCCCTTCACCCCCGTGTCGCGGCGGCGATCTCCGCCTCGGTGCGACCGATGCAGACGATCGCCTCGCAGATCACCTCGACGTCCCCCGGAGCCCGTCCGCCCTTCTCGATGCCGCGCTCGATCGCGGGCATCGTGCGCTCGGCGAGGTGGCGGGCGCTGTTGAACGGCATCACCAGCACGCCGTCGGCCACCTCGGCCGCGATCTCGGTCATCCGCGGGCCCAGCGCGCCGACCAGCACCGGCGGCGGTCCGTAGGGATTGGGTCCGGGATTGAAGTTCGGCGTCATCAGGGTGTGGGTCGTGAACTCGCCCCGGAAGTCGAGCTTGGCCGAGCCCTCCCACGCCGCGAAGATCGCCTTGGTCGCCTGCACCCACTCGCGCATGCGCGGCACCGGCTTCGACCACTGCGACCCGAACCGCTTCTCGATCGCCGGCTTCACCTGCGACCCGAGCCCGAGGCGGAACCGCCCACCCGACAGCACCTGCAGGTCGTAGGCGACGTTCGCCAGCTGCATCGGGCTGCGCGGGAACGCGATGGCCACGTTGGTCATGAGGTCGGCGTCGACCACGTTCGCCGCGATCGCCAGCGGGAGGAACGGGTCGTGCTGGCCCTCGAACGTGAACAGACCGTCGACGCCGGTGGCGATCCGATCCCGGCACTGCCCCTCGAGGTCGTCGAGGCTCGTGCCCATCAGCACGTCGATCTTGAGCCCGCTCATGCGTCCTCCCTGGGTACGTCGTAGCGCTCGTAGTAGCGCGCGAAGCGTGCGTCCAACGGTGCCCGCTCCACGCCCAACTCGGCGAGGGAGTACGTGTGCGTTCCGTACTTGTGTTGCGGGTTGGCGGCGTGGAAGCGACGGAAGTACGCCTCCTTGTCGGCGTTCCACTCGATGCCGAAGCGTTCATAGATGGTGCCGACGACCGCGACCGGGTCGCGCACGACATCGGCGTACGCCACGTCGAAGAACGCGTCCTCGCCGATGCGGTCGCGGGCGTCCATCGCGCGGTCGAGCAACGCCGACAGCGTGTCGGGCCAGTGGCGGACGATGTAGTCGGTGTGATCGACGTCGCTGAACGTGCCGGTGAGCGAACGCAGGAGGCTGAACGTCGACGCCGCGACCTTCACCGGGTCGCGGTGCGTGACGATCATGCGGGCGTCGGGATATGTGGCGAACACCGAGTCGAGCAGGAGTCCGTACTGCGGTGACTTCAACTGCCAGCGACCCGGGCACTCGGATTGCAGCACCTGGAGCACCAGCCGGTGGTACCGCGCGGCACCGTCCCAGTCGGACGCCAGCAACCATTGGTCGTAGCCCGGCACGTTGAACGTGGTCGAGTAGATGAGGCTCTGGAAGTGCTGTGCGTGCAGCACCGTGCACTCCATGGCGTCATCCGGTTCGTCGTGGTGGATTGCCTTGAACCCGGGGTTGACGAGGTCGACGGCACTCGGCGCCGCGCGCGCCGCCACGAACCGCGGATCGTCGTGGTAGGTGTCGGTGGTCGGCGGCGGGATCGACTCGTTCGCTTCCCACGCCAGCAACGAGCGGTTGTCGGGGTCGGCCGCCAGCAGGTGGCTGAGCGCGGTGGTGCCACTGCGCGGCATGCCCACGAGGATGAGGGGCGCCGCCACCGGGGTGGCGGCCAGCGCCGGATGCGTGCGGTGCCATTCGTGCACGCGCAGCCGGTTCGCGAGGTTGCCCCGCACCTGGGCCTCGACCGCGAGCAGGCCGATCTGGTTGAGGTCGGCCTCCTTCGTGGCCGACACCCACAGCGCGTCGAGCCCGGCGCGGAAGGTCGGGTCGCCGTAGTCGTCGAGGCCGACGCCGCGCGCGACCTCCTCGAGCAGGCCGTCGACGTCGGTCACGAGTCGAGCGCTTCGCGGGTGCGATCGAGCTCGGCGGGATCCGAGGTGGTGGGGACGAGGAAGAACTCGTCGGCGCCCGCGTCGCGAGCGTGGTCGACGGCACGGCGCAACGCGTCGGGGGTGAAGCACGTGACCGCACCTGCCGCCCACTCCCCCATGCCCAGGTTGTCCATGTAGGTGTGTGCGTAGTCGCGCAGGCGCGACTCGGCGTCGTCGCCCAGCGCGTACCAGATGCTCGACGAGAGGTGCGGTGACTCGGTGCGGCCGGCGGCGTCCCACGACTCGCGGATCTGGGCGAACGACCGCGTCATGTGTTCGAGGTCGCCGTCCATGGTCCACGCGCCGTCGACGCCGTCGGCCCAGTGCGCGGCACGTGCGATCGCCTTCGGTCCCATCACGCCCGCGATCACCGGCATCGAGGCACCCTGCACCGGTGGCGGGCCGACCGGGCTGGCGCCGTCGAAGGGCGGTTCCCCCGCCCAGATGCGACGCATGCGCGCGACCTGCTCGTCCATCCGTTGCCAGCGACGCGCGAACGATCCGCCGATGGCGAGGTAGTCGTGCTCGCGACCGCCGACCCCGACGCCGACGGTGAGGCGGCCCTCGGAGAGCACGTCGACCGACGCGAGCGACTTGGCGACCGCGACCTCGTCGTGCGCGGGCAGGATCACGATCGTCGTCCAGAGCCGCACCCGCTCGGTGAGCGCGGCGACCGCGGCGAGGTCGACGGTCCAGTCGTGGCTGGTGTAGGTGATCCGTTCGGGAACCGCGAGGCTGGCCCACGGCCCGGCGTCGACGTCGCGGGCCCAGGCCAGGGTCTCCGCCCGCGAGTGCGGGAGCATCGTCGGCATCGTCATCGAAAGCTCCATCGGCGAGGAGGGTACGCTCCCGCGCAGTTCTCTGCCTGGGACGGGTGACCGCCATGAAGCTGGTTTCGTCATGAAGTTGGGTGTGGTGTTCGGATACTGGGGGGCGGGGCCGCGCGCCGGCTTCGTCGAAGAGGCGCAGGAAGCCGAACGCCTCGGCTTCGACTCGGTGTGGGTCGCGGAGTCGTGGGGCAACGACGCGTTCACGTACGCCGCCTACATCGCCGCCAACACGTCGACCATCAAGATCGGCACCGGGATCGTGCAGATGGCGGCGCGCACACCCACCGCGACCACGATGGCGGCGGTCACGCTCGATCACCTCTCGAACGGGCGACTCATCCTCGGCCTCGGTGTGTCCGGTCCGCAGGTCGTCGAAGGTTGGTACGGCCAGCCTTCCAATCGGCCACTGGCGCGGACCCGCGAGTACGTCGACATCATCCGGCGCGCGCTGCGACGTGAGGGCCCGCTCGAGAGCGACGGCGAGTTCTACCCGCTCCCGTACCGCGGGGAAGGCAGCCAGGGCCTCGGCAAGCCACTGAAGATCATGACCCACCCGTTGCGCGCCGACATCCCGATCTTCCTCGGTGCCGAGGGCCCCAAGAACGTGACGCAGACCGCGGAGATCGCCGACGGCTGGCTCCCGCTCTACTACTCGCCGTTCCGCCAGGAGGTCTACGCCGACCAGCTGAAGGACGCGAAGCCGGGCTTCGAGATCAACGCGATGGCGAACGTCACCGTGACCGACGACGTCGCCGCCGGGCTGCTCCCGGTGAAGGGGATGCTCGGCTTCTACATCGGGGGCATGGGCGCCAAGGGGCAGAACTACCACACCAAGCTCATGCAGCGGATGGGCTTCGAGGAAGAGGCGTTGAAGATCCAGGACCTCTTCTTCGCGGGGAAGCGCGACGAAGCCATCATGGCCGTGCCCGACGACTTCGCCGACGAGATCTCGATCGTCGGGCCACCGTCGCGGATCAAGGAACGGCTCGCCGCGTGGGAAGCGAGCCCGGTGACGACGCTGATGGTCGCGGGCCGCGACCACAAGCAGCTCAAGGTCGTGCGCGACCTCGTGCTCGGCTGAGCGCCGCTCCGTGGCCAAGCACCCGTTCCACGACGTCGCCATCGTCGGTGTGCACAACACCAAGCAGGCGCGCGTGCTCGAGGGGTACGACTCCCAGACGATCACCTGGGAAGCGGGCATGGGTGCGATCACCGACGCGGGCCTGGGGCCGCGCGACATCGACGGCACCGTCGGCATGGCCGGCTCCGACGTGCTCTACCAGGCGCGCAGCGGTCCGATCTGGCGCTCGCACTCCGGCATGGGCATCCCCGCGGTGCTCGAGGTCGCCGGCGCGATCGCCAACGGGCTCGCGACCACCGTGCTCATCAGCGCGGGTTCGGCGGGCGTGTACACCGACCGCGCCGCCACCGCGCCGTGGACGCGACCGATGCACGAGTTCGTCGCGCCATTCGGCATGTTCACCGCCGCCGAGTTCGCGCTCATCGCCCGCCGGCACATGCACCGGTACGGCACGACGCCCGAAGCGCTCGCCACCGTCGCGGCGACCATCCGCAACAACGGTCACGTGAACCCCGAGGCGTGCTACTTCGGCCGCGGTCCGTTCACGGTGCAGGACATCCTCGACAGCCGCATGGTCGCCGACCCGTTCCACCTGCTCGACTGCTCGATGACCGCGGAGGGCGGGTGCGCGCTCGTGCTCGCACGCGGCGACATCGCCCGTGACCTCGCACAGGATCCGATCTGGGTGCTCGGCGGCAACACCGACCACTTCGGCCCGTCGTACCGCCACCCGCCGGCGTGGGACCTGGGCGGCAACGTGCGGCCCGACCTCGTCGACGGTACCGTCGGCCGGCGCGCGGCCGAGACCGCATGGCAGATGTCGGGCCTCGGCCCGACCGACGTCGACGTGTGCGAGCTCTACGACCCGTTCTCGTTCGAGATCATCCGCCAGTTCGAGGCGTTCGGCTTCTGCGGCGAGGGCGAAGGCGGCGACTACGTGATGAGCGGGGTGATCGAGCCCGGCGGGCGCCACCCGATCACCACCGACGGCGGGCTGATGTCGTTCAGCCACGGCGGCGCCACCGTGCAACTGCTCCAGCGGGTGATCCGCGGCGTGCAGCAGCTGCGCGGCGGGTGCCCGACCATGCAGGTCGACGGCGCCGAGGTCGCATTGTGCAGCGGCGGCGGCGCCGGCGCGCTGTTCACCGACGTGCTGCTGCTCGGGAGGGAGCAACCGTGAGCGAAGTGCCCGCGAGCCGGGTATCCCGGCTCGCAACGGAGCGGGGGCCGAGCGCCCCGCTGCGCAGCAGCGAGAGCGGGGAAGCATGAGCGGGATACCGGACGCGATCGCGATCACCAACCTGCTGTACCGGTACGCCGAGCTCATCGACGCCGGCGACTACGAAGGGATCGGCGCCCACCTCGCGCACGCGGTCATCACCACCGACGGGAGCGACCACGAGACCCGGGGCGCCGACGCGATCGCGGCGATGTACCACGCGACCACGCGCAAGTACGACGACGGCACGCCGCTCACGAAGCACGTGATCACCAACCCGATCGTCGACGTCGCCGACGACGGCCTCACCGGAACCTGCCGCTCGTACTACACGGTGTTGCAGCTCGCCCCCGGCGCACCCCTGCGCCCGATCATCACCGGTCACTACCGCGACGAGTTCGAGCAGGTCGACGGAGAGTGGCGCTTCAGCCGTCGGCACATGGGCATCGACCAGATCGGCGACCTCTCCCTGCACCTGCTCATCGACCTGGGCTAACGCAAACCGGCGAGGCGTTCGCGCATCTCGGCGAGGAACGCGTTGGGGTCGGCGGCCTTCGTGGACGAGGTGTCGGCGTCGCGGGCGGTCGCGTACGACACGAACTGGTCGGTGTCGACGCACGCCACGATGGCGGCGGCGACCTCCTCGGCCGTGGCCGCGCCCGGACCCGGCGGGAGCGGTGGGTCGTTGCCTTCCTTCGGGGTGCTGAACTCGGTCGCGGTCGTGCCCGGCACGACCAGGTGGGCACGGACACCGGTGCCCGGGAGCTCCACGTAGAGCGACTCGGTGAAGAGCTCGAGCGCCGCTTTCGACGCCGCGTAGGCACCCACACCGAACGCCACGAGATGCACGCCCATCGACGATACGTTCACGATGTCGCCGCGTCCGCGCTCCATCATGCGGGGGAGCACGGCGAGCGTGAGGCGCACGGGCGAGAAGTAGTTCATCGCCATGACGCCCTCGACGTCCTCCGCGGTCATGGTCGTGGTCCGGCGCCGCTTGGGGACGCCGGCGTTGTTGACCAGCACGTCGATGCCGCCCAGCTCCGCGTCCGCCGACGCCGCGAACTCCTCGATGCCGTCGAGGTCGGCGAGATCGACGACCCACATCTTCCCGCCGGGAACGTCGGCGAGCACGTCGGCAAGGCGGTCCTCGCGCCGCGCGCAGATGCCCACCGTCGCGCCGCGCTGCGCGAACGCGATCGCGGTGGCCGCGCCGATCCCCGACGACGCGCCGGTCACGAGCACGTTCACGGGTACCTCGCCGCGAACGCGGCGCGCAGGCCGTCCTTCCAGTGCACCCGGCACAGCCCGGTGATCGCCTGCCGTGCGGTCGGGTCGGCGATCGAGCCCCGCAACGTACCCGGCGTGGCGACGACGTCGACCGGTACGTCGTGACCGGTGAGCTCGGCGAAGAAGGCACACCACTCCTGCACCGACACCGCGTCGTCACCGCCCCAGTTCACGATCCTCGCCGGCACCGTGGCCGACTCGAGCAACGCGGAGGTCTGCTCGTTGATGTCGTCCTCGTGGATCGGCATGTACGGGCACGGGTCCCAACGCGTCGTGACCCGCTCGCCCGCCACCGCAGCGTCGAGGTGGTACACGGGAAGACCACCGTTGGGGCCGTACGACGCATTCATGCGCGCGATCACGACCGGGAGGTCGAACTGTCGCGCGCACGTGCGCGCGACGGCCTCCTGCCGCGATCTTCGACATCGAGTACGGCGGCGACAACGACGAGTTCACCTCCCCGAGCGGATCGGTCTCGCGGTACACGTGCAGTGGATCGTCGTTCGGCCGGTAGACCGAATGCGTCGACATCACGAGCGCCGCCTTGGCAGTGCGGCAGTGCGCCAGCAGCAGGCCGGTGCCCTCGGCGTTGACGGTGATGGCGTGGTCGAAGTCGAGGCCAGGCCCCTGGAACGCGGCGAGGTGCACGACGTACGTGAAGTCGTCGGGCACACCGGTGAAGTCGCCCCGTTCCAGATCACACACGGCGGTCGTCACGCCCAGCGCATCCACCGCGGCGCGGCTCTCGGCATCGGAGAATCGTGCGATCCCCCACACCTCGTTCTCCTGCACCAGGTGGCGGGCGAGCGGGAAAGCGATCTGCCCGGCCGGTCCGGTGATGAGGATCTTCTCGCCCGAGAGCACGGCCGCTGACGTTATCGTGCACGGTCATGTCGCGACTCGGACCCTGGGAACCCGCCGACGCCGACGCCCGCCTCGACCGGCTCGAGTCGCTGGCGGAGATCCGGCAACTGCCCGTGCGCTACGCGCTGGCGCTCGACTCGCGCGACATGGACATGATGGTGTCGCTCTTCACGCCCGACGTCCGGGTCGGGCGCGAGCAGCGCGGACGCGCCGCGTTGCGCGACTGGTTCGTGAAGACGCTGAGCGAACCGAAGATGTCGGTGCACTTCGTCGGCAACCACATCGTCGACTTCGACGACGCCAATCACGCCCGCGGCATCGTGTACTGCCACGACGAGCTCGGCCGCCCCAATGGCGGTTGGGACCACGGCATGCTGCAGTACTGGGACACCTACGTACGCGTCGAGAGCCCCGACGGCAAGGAGTGGTGCTTCGACCGGCGCAAGTTCCTGCGCTGGTACATGGTCGACGCGCTCGAACGCCCGTACCACGGCGCGGGGGTCGGACCCGATCACGACGCCTTGACCACCAACCAGCTCCCCGAGGCGTTCGAGTCGTGGGGACGGTTCTGGGCCGAGGTCGGTACCGACCCGTTCGCTTGAAGCCCGCGCGCTAGAGCACTGGCGCGCAGTCGTTGCCCGTGCCCGAGGGTGCGGGCCGGTGCAGCACCGCGCGCGTCGGCCGCAGCGTGACCTCGTGACCATCCTCAGCCGAGGTCGTCGACACGACGTCGGCGTCGACGATCAGGCTGTAGCCACCGCGCTCGGGGGGTGGCCACAGGAGCGCGACCAACGGACGTGCCTGCGCGTTCTTCGCGGTCGTGGTGCCCGCCGGCACGACGAGCTCGTCGCCTTCCCACCGCACCGGCACCGCGACGCTGTGCGCCCGGCCGTCGTCGCGCACCGTGAGGAAGTAGGCGTCGGTCGTGAACGCGGCCATCTGCTCGCGCAGGTCGTCGAGTGCCACCGCGATGCTCACGACGCGGGTTCCCAGGGTTGCAGCCACGGCGTCGCCGGCCAACCCTCGGCCGCGGCGAGGAGCGGGAACGCGGTCGCGCCGTCGAGCGATTCACGCACGATGTCGGCGTGGCCGGCGTGGCGGGCGGTCTCGCTGACGAGGTGCACGAGCACCCACCGTACCGACCACGCGTCGAGGTCGTCGGGGTACCACGGGACGTCCTTCGGCACGGGCACCAGCAGACCCAGATCGTCGATGGCGCGCACGACGGCTTCGGTCTCCGCCGCCACGTCGTCGGCGAAGGCGAACAGGTCGGCGAGCGTCTCGTCCGGGCCCATGGTGAAGCCCTCCACGTACGCGTCCTCCCCGGACCCGGGGCGCTCCCGCTGCACCACCAGGTCGATCCACCCCTGCTCGGTGCCGGCCACGTGCTTGATCAGGCCACCCACGGTCAACGGGCTGGGGGCGGCCGCGGGCGTGCGCGCCTGCTCGTCGGTGAGCCCGAACGCGGTGAGACGCAGCACGTACCGCTGCTGGGCGAGGTACCCGAGCAGCAGGTCGCGCTCGTCGGTGTGGAAGGGAGCCTGTCCGGGCATCTCGTCGGTCCTCTCGTTTCGGGCGAGGTTCGCTGGACGTTCAGCCTGCACGGCAATGCGGCCAGATTCTGTCCGCTATCGCCGAGGATGTTCCGGATATGGACAGTGCCGGCACCCCGAGCCGCAGCACTCGCCGCGGGCGAGCAGCTCGGCGGCGGTGAAGACGAAGTACCCGGTGGCGGGGTCGACGTAGCCCGGCTCCGCGGCCGTCACGGCCCGGTCGTGCGCGGCCTGGATCGCCACGTCGCCAGCGCGTCACGGTGCGCGACCACCGACGATGGCGCGCAGACCGACGGGCAGCGGTTCGGTCCCGAACGAGTCGCGCACCTCGACCGCGACACCCTCCGTCGCGAGCAGCACCGGGATGCGCGCGGTCTCGAACATCACGTTGTCGTGGTGCTCGTCGTCGCGGCGCCACGAA
The DNA here is from genome assembly GCA_963725775.1 of uncultured Actinomycetes bacterium. GTDB lineage: Bacteria > Actinomycetota > Acidimicrobiia > IMCC26256 > DASPTH01 > DASUAS01. Next base: position 589,438 of record CAVRZT010000001.1, on the reverse strand, counting down.
CCGTCAGCGTTGCGCACGAAGGTGGTCATGTCGCGCACGTAGTGGTCCGGACTCGGCTGGGAGAACCGCGTGATGATCGCCCAATCGTCGCCGACGCGCGACCGCTCGTGCTCACCGACGCGCGCCGTCGCCCACTCGAGGTCGCAGAGATCGACTGCGAAGACCCCGCCGGGCCGGAGCGCGCGGCCCAGTGCGAGCAACGAGCGCTCGATCGCGTCGGCGGTGGGCAGGTAGCTGAGCGCGTGGCCGATCGACACCACCGCGTCCACCTCGGGCAACGGGTCGTCAGGAACCGTGAGCCGCTCGATCGCTTCGGCTCCCGGCGCGGTGACCCGGGCGAGGTCGAGCATCGCGGGCGACGCGTCGGTCGCGAGGACGCGGTGCCCGGCGTCGACCAGGTAGCGCGTGAGCAGCCCGCTGCCGCACCCGATCTCGAGGACGACGCCCCCGCGCTCGCGGACCGGAGCGAGCAGCTCGAGGATCCCCGGCGCGCAGAGATCGGCGTGGAAACCGAAGCCCCGATGGTGCACGAGCGCGAGGTCGCTCCGGTAGTAGGGCTCGTTCACGATGCACCCAGCGCCAGTGCCAGCGCGACCGCGGCCTCGGGATCGGGCGCGTCGACGACGTCGTCGAGCGACCAGGTGCCAATCCCCACCACCGGCACGCCGGTGCGCAACGCGAATGCGATCTCCGACAGCGTGCCGTACGCGCCCCCGACCGCGACGACGGCATCGACCGATCGCACGACCAACGCGTTGCGCATCTCCCCCATCCCGGTGGCGATCGCCACGGTGACGTGGTCGTTGGCATCGCTGCGGTCGGAACCGGGCAACAGGCCGACGACGGTCCCGCCGGCGGTCGCCGCGCCACGAGCGGCCGCTTCCATCACGCCGCCGAGCCCGCCGCACACCACCACGGCACCCGACTGCGCGAGCAGGCGGCCCACGGTTTCCGCCTGCACGATCTCGTGGGCGGACGCCTCGCTCGGCCCGATCACCGCGATGTAGTGCCCGTCCACCCGCACGACCCTACGCCGGGTGGAGCATCATGGGGACATGACGATGGGCACGGAGACCGCACTCGAGGTGCTTCCGGTGTCGGGCGCGCTCGGTGCCGAGGTACGCGGCATCGATCTCCGCGGGGCCCTTGCCCCGCAGGTCGTGGCTGATCTCGAAGCCACGTTGGCCCGGTTCGGCGTGGTGTTCTTCACCGGGCAGGAGCTCGATGTCGACGGTCATGCTGCGCTGGCCGTAGCGCTCGGCCGCCCCAAGCTCCCGCCCGAGTACATCCCGACACTGGCAGCAGATGGACACCCGGAGATCTGCGTGCTCTCCACCGACAATCAGCTCGCGTACGCCTCGAGCCTGTGGCACTCCGACGTGACCTGGGATGCTCGACCACCGAAGTACTCGATCCTGCACATGCAGGTGGCGCCCGCGGTCGGCGGCGACACCATGTGGTCGAGCCAGCACGTCGCGTTCGAGACGCTCTCCGCGCCGATGCAGGCATTTCTCGAACCACTCACGGCATGGCATCAGCACCCGATCGACGCCACCATCGGCGCTGATCACCCGCTCGTCTGCCGTCATCCGGCGACCGGTCGCAACGCTCTGTTCTGCAACCGGACGTTCACGCAGAGGATCAACGAGCTCGACCCGACGGAGAGCAGCGCGGTGCTCGCCATGCTGTACGCGCATGCGGCACGCCCGGAGTTCAGCTGCCGCTGGCGTTGGACGGCCGGCGATCTCGCGATCTGGGACAACCACTTCGTCCAGCACTATGCCCTGGGCGATTTCGGCGCGGCGTCACGCAAGATCCATCGCATCGAGATCGAGGGCGCACCACCCCTTCCGGCACGCTCGAAGTGAGGTCGCCATGATGCAGATCCAGCAGCTCGGGCACGTGGTGCTCCAGGTGAGCGACCTCGAGCGATCGGAGCGCTTCTACGCGGACGCGCTCGGGCTCGTCGTCTCCGCGCGCATGGAATCGCCGGCGACGACGTTCTTCACCCTCGGCAACCACCACGATTTCGCGATCTCCGCGATCGGACCCGACGCCGCGCCGCCGTCACCGAAGAGCCCGGGCCTCGCCCACGTCGCGTTCAAGATCGGCGACACGACCGACGACCTGCGAAGGGCCAAGGCGCACGTCGACGCGCTCGGGATCGACATCGTGTTCACGGCCGACCACACGGTCTCGCAGAGCATCTACGTCGAGGACCCGGACGGCAACTGGATCGAGCTCTACGTCGATGTCTCCGACGTGTGGCGCACCGATCCGCAGACCGTCGCCACCGCCGCGCCGCTCTCGCTCTGACGCCGCGGGCTACGACGGCGGATCGCCGGTGGGCGTTCGCCCGTCACGACCTACTTCCACCATGCAACCTTTGCGAGCCGAAACCGGTCACACTCGGGCAGCGGACGGAATGACTTGCCAGAGGAGTACCGATGGCCAAGCTGATGCACGGTCTGCACCGTTGGAGCCGAGCGATCGTTCGTCACCTCCCGGAGAAGCCGTACCCGAGCGACCATCCGTGGGCGCAACATCACGATCCCGGTCGTCCGCGGGGTTGACCTCGCCCTGAGCCATCCGAACCGCCGCCGAGTGGTCCGGCGGTGACGGTCAGTTCACGAATCCCGGCACCCGCTGATCGGGACACCGCGCCAACACCCGCGCCATCGCGTCCTGCTCCGCCCGCGTGACCCACAAGCGCCACTGAGCCTTCACCGCGACCTGGCGCGCCACGTACCGACAGCGGTACGACTTCAGCGGCGGCAACCACGTGGCGGTGTCGCCGTCGCCCTTCCGCGCATTCGTGGGGCCGTCGACCGCCAGCAGGTTGAGGGGGTCGTTGGCGAAGGTGAGCCGGCGGGCGGCATCCCACGACGCCGCGCCCTTCTGCCAGGCGTCGGACAACGACACCACGTGGTCGATCTGCACCGCCGGCGCATCGGCCTTGGCGAACACCAGCATCTGTCCGGTGTAGGGGTCCGTCAATCGACCGGCCACCACGACGCACCGGTGCGTCCCCGGTCGCCACTGCCGATCGCGGAGGTCGCGGTTGAGGACGTCGTCGCGCGTGTCACACCCGTTGCGGTCGACGTCGGCCCACGCCGGACCGAACTGCTCGCGCGCGTAGCCCGTCTTCGGCGCGCGTCCCTTCACCACGAGCGTCGCCAGCACCGCCTCGGCCCGGGGCCGCTCGGTCGCGGCCGCGTCGACCGGCGCCGTTCCGACGGCGAGGACGACGAGGACCAGTGCGATCAGGGCGGCGCGCACGTCAGGCGAAGTCGGAGCCGCCGTCGACGTTGATGTTCGCACCGGTCATGTAGCTGTTGACGCGGGAACCCACGAACGCGATGACCGCACCGATCTCCGTCGGATCGCCCGCCCGCGGCATCTGCGCGGGATGGCCGAAGTCTTCGGCGATGGCGCGCATCGCGTCGTACAGGTTGGTCGAATCGATGTTGCGCTCCGCGGGCAGCGACTCGAGGAAGTTCACCAGCCCCTCCGAGAGAAACGTCCCGGGCGAGACCGTGTTCACCAGGATCTCCTCGGGCGCGAGCATGAGCGACAGGTTCTTGCTGACGCTCGTCATCGCCGCCTTCGACGCGGTGTACGCCACGAGCCCGGGCGTCTGCCGCTTGGTCGAGTGCGCGGAGATGTTCACGATGCGACCCCACTCGGCGACGCGCAACATGGGCAGGCAGGCGCGCACGCACCGGACCGCGCTCATCAGCCCGATCTCGAACGTCGCGGCCCACTCGTCGTCGTCGAGCTCCTCCACCGTGGCCGAGACGCCCACGTCGACCGGCCCCACCGCGTTCACCAGCGTATTGACCACACCACCCCACTCGTCGGCGATCACCGAGAACGCCCGCTCGATCGACTCCGGGTCGCGCAGGTCGGTCTCGATCGCCAGGGGGTGCGGGCTCCCGAGCGCGCGCAGCGACGTCCGCGCGGCGTCGAGCCGCGTCGGGTCGGCGGGCGAGCACCGCGACGTTGGCGCCGTCGGTTGCGCACCACTCGGCGGTGGCCAGGCCCATGCCCTTGGTGCCGCCGGCGATGACGACGTTCGCATCCGCGAGTCCGAGGTCCATGCCGCAGCAACGTAGCGGTGCCGCTGGACGGACGCGGGCTGCTGCGACACACTCGACCGATGCGGCCCCGGAGCAACGACATCGAGATCGAGCGCGACGTGAAGGTGGAGATGCCCGACGGCGTCGTGCTCCTCACTGACGTGTACCACCCGGTCGGCGTCGACGACGCCCCGACGTTGCTCGAACGCACCCCCTACGGGCGCCAGGCCATCGCGTCGGCGATGGGTCCGGAGTTCGCCACCCGGGGGTACCGCTACCTGGTCCAGGCGTGCCGCGGCACCGACGGGTCCGGCGGTTCGCACAGCTACTTCGCGGAGGCGCCCGACGGCCGCGCCACCGCCGACTGGATCGCCGAGCAGACCTGGTTCGACGGCCGACTCGGGAGCTACGGCGCGAGCTACATGGGCTTCACCCAGTGGGCGTTGGCGTCGACGCGTCCGCCCCACCTCCAGGCGATGGCGGTCGCGCTCTCGACGTCGGTGCGGAAGTTCTCGTGGTACCCGGGCGATTCGCTCGCACTCGAGGTCATCATCCCCTGGGACCTCGGTGCGGTGATGTTCAACAAGCCGACGAGCACGGCGATCGTCGACGACGTCACGCCGGAAGCCGTCGAGCGACGCATGACCGAGCTGCAGGCCGGCTTCGACCACCTCCCGCTCGGCGACGTGATCCGTCACCTCACCGGTGAAGACCTCGGGCTCTACCACGACCAACTCGCGCACGGCGGCCGCGACGATCCGTTCTGGGCGGCGGTCGACTTCCGCGCCATGCTGCCGCGACTGGGACATCCCCATCCTCCTGGTCGACGGGTGGCACGACTACCCGCTACCGGGAGTGTTGGAGGACTACGCGATCCTCCGCGGCGCGCCCGCGCCGGTCCACCTGCGCATCGGCGCCGGCGGGCACCTGGGCGGCGGCGGTGAAGGCGGTATGACCGACGCACCGCTCGACTGGTTCGACACGTACCTGCGCGACCAGCCCGGGCTCCTCGCCGATCGCCCCGTGACCGTGCACGTGCAGGGCGAAGGTGGCACCTGGCGCGACTTCGACGACTGGCCGCCGCCGGCCGCGCCCACTGCCTGGTACCTCCACGCCGACGGCCGGCTCTCGCCCGACGCGCCCGACGCCGGGAGCGAACCGGACCGGTACCGCTACGACCCGGCCGACCCGACGCCCGCGATGGGCGGCATCGGCATGCTCACCGGAGGTGCGCGCGACAACCGGCCACTCGAGGCACGCGACGACGTCCTCGTCTACACCGGCGACGTGCTCGCAGACCCGCTCGAGCTGATCGGGCCGGTGTCGGCCGAGCTCCACATGACCTCGAGCCTCGATCACGTCGACGTGTTCGTGCGTGTGTGCGACGTGCACCCCGACGGCACGTCACTCAACGTGTGCGACGGCCTCCAACGGTTCACCGCGTCGTCGATCGAGCGCGATGCCGACGGCGTGTTCGTCGCGCGCGTCGCGGTGTGGCCGATCGGACACCTCTTCGCCGCCGGGCACCGCGTGCGGGTGCAGGTGTCGAGCGGATCGCACCCGGTATATGCGCGCAACCTCGGCACCGGCGAGCCCGCCGAGACCGCGGTCGACATGGTCGCGTCCGACCAGACCGTGCTCCACGACGCCGCGCACCCGTCGGCGGTCGTGCTCCCGCACCTCGCCGGCTGAGCGCCGGCGGTCGGATCAGGCGGCACAGGCGGGGATCTTGCCCGCGATGTTCAGGTCGTCGCCGGTGTCGACGTACCGGACGGTCAGGAACCCGATCGGGCCGAAGCCGGTGAGGCGCAGCCACTTGGACGCGCCCTCGACCGATTCGCCCTCGGCCACGCACGACACGAAGACCTGGTGGCCGGTCTCGATGGTGCCGACACTCGGGAAGCTGACGCCCGGCCCCGAGCGCACGTTCACCCCGGTCGTGACCCGGTAGGGCCCGGCGGGGGGCGCGACGGTGGTCGTGGTCGGGCCCGTGGGCGCGCTCGAGCGGTTGGAGGAGTCGGAGGAGTCGTCGGGGCCGGCGACCGCGAGGTACGCCACGCCGAGGATGCCGGCAGCCACGACGACGAAGATCAGTACTCCGAACATGCGCCGCCGGCGGCGGCGGCACGCGCGGCGCTCACGCGGCGTCGGCGACGCGGGTGCGCGTGCCGCGGGCTCGTCACCCGTGGAGTCTTCGTCCACCACGACGATCGTACGACGCCGACGGGGAGCGCGTGGTTGCCCGGATCACGAACCCGTCTCCTCCATCTCCTAGTGCTAGTGCGGCACCATGCCGCCGTCGGCGAGCACGACCTGACCGGTCATGAAGCTCCCCGCATCGGACACCAGGAACATGACCGGCCCGATCATCTCGTCGGCGTGCGCGGCCCGGTTCATCGGGCTCGCGGCGGCCATGCGGGCCTGCGCCTCGGGCGGGTTGTTCCGCACCATGTCGGTGTCGATCGTGCCGGGCGCGAGCGCGTTGACCCGGATCCCGAGCGGCGCCCACTCCCTCGCCTGTGCCCGCGTGAACGCCATCAGCGCGGACTTGGCCCCGGAGTACATCGACTGGGCCGGCGACGCGAGGAACGCACCGGCGGAGAGCACGTTGACGACCGCGGCGTGCGGGCTCTTGATCAGGTGGGGCAGCGCGTACTGCACCAGGAACACCGGACCACGCAGGTTCACGTCGTACGACTTGTTCCAGGCGTCGAGCGTGAACTCACCGAGCGGCATGCTGAGCGCGGTGGCTGCGTTGTTGACCACGATGTCGACCCCGCCGAAGCGGTCGACGGTCGCGTCGACCAGCGCGGCGAGGGCGTCGAGATCGCCCATGTGGGTGGGCACGCCCAACGCCTCGCCACCCATCCCGACGAGGTGCGCTTCGGTCTCGGCGCACGCGTCGGCCTTGCGGCTCGCGACCACCACCTTGGCACCCGCGCACACGAACCCCTCGGCCAGCGACCGGCCGATGCCACGCGTGCCGCCGGTGACGATCGCCACCCGGTCGGTGAGGTCGAAGAGCTTCGAGAACTGCTCGCGGTTCACAGGGGTCTCCATTCGGGTGTGCGTCCTTCACGGAACGCGGCGGCGGCATCGGAGAGCTCACCGGTCTGGGTGCACATCACCTGGGTCCGGTTCTCCATGTCGAGTGCGTGGCGGAAGCTCGGCGAGTCGATCGTCTGCCACATCGTCTCTTTGGTCATCCAGACCGCCAGCGGCGCGTTGGCGACGATCTGGCGCGCGGTGATCAGCGCGCGGTCGACGACGTCGCCGTCGGGTACGACGTCGAGCACCAGGTTCATCGCGCGCGCCTCCTGCGCGTCGAAGATGCGGCCGGTCAACATGAGCTCGGCGGACCGGGACGCGCCCACCAGGCGGGGCAGCAGGTAGCTCGTGCCCATGTCGCACGAGGACACGCCGAGGGTGATGAACACGGAGCCGAAGCGCGCCGATTCGGACGCGTAGCGAATGTCGCAGGAGAGCGCGAGCGCGAAGCCCCCGCCGACCGCGGCACCGTTGACCGCGGCGATCACCGGTTGGCGCAGCCGGTGGATGCGTTCGTGCAGCGACGCCAGGTGCTCCTGGGTGAGCAGGATCAACGGGATCTGACCCATGCCCTCGGTGCCGGGCGCGCCGTGCTCGCCCTCGACGCCCTTCAGGTCGTCGCCCGAGCAGAAGCCCCGACCGGCCCCGGTGAGGATCACCGCCCTGACGTCGCGATCGGTGTTGATCCGCTCGAACGTCGCGTGGAGATCGGCGATGAGCCCCTGACTCAGCGCGTTGAGCCGTTCGGGACGGTTCATCGTGACGAGGAGGATCCCGGGTTCGAGCTCCTCGGTGAGCACCAGCGACATCAGATCGGTCCTTCCAGTCCGGCGACGACGAAATCCACGAGCAGCTCGGCGCGGGCGTGCAGCGCGTCGGGCAGCTTGACCACCGTGGCACCCGGTGTCGGCGACGGTGTGCGCAGGCCGACGATGATGGTCTCGATCGCGAGTGTGAGGCGGGCATCGAACACCGGCTGCGGCAGGTCGGGAACCGCGTCGCGGGCGAGGCGCTCCCAGTCGCGCTCCTCGCCGGCGTACTCGGCCATGAACGCGAGCGCGGGTGACCGGTCGAGCCACAGCGCGTGCATCAGGTCGATCCAGCGCTGCGCGGCGGGACCTCCGGCGTCGACCAGGCCGACGTACGCGAACACCAGCGCGCGGATCACGTCGCGGATGGTCGGGGGCTCGGGCGCGCGTCGCAGGGCGTCGAGCGCGGCGCGGCGACGGGCCGCGAGGTCGCCCGCCCGGCGGGCGATCACCGCACCGATCAGACCGTCGCGGGAACCGAAGTGGTAGTGGATGGCGGCGCCGTTCTGGCCGGCGGCGTCGGTGATGTCTCGCACCGACACCCCGAGGCCCTCGGTGAGGAAGAGCTGCTCGGCGACGTCGAGGAGCTGGGCCTTCGTGTTCGACGGCGCGGGCCGATCGGTCTGCAGGCTCGCCATCATGAGGGTCCATTCCGCTCCGGCGTCCCGGCCGTCCGGCCACGCCTCCGCTTCATGTCCATGCGGTTGCACCCTATCGGCGTTCCGTGCCAGTGTTCAAACACTGTTTGAATCGATGGGGGACGGCACGGATGGGCGAACTGCGCTTCGACGGCAGGGTGGCGATCGTGACCGGCGGCGGCCGGGGCCTCGGGCGCGCCTACGCGCGGCTGTTGGCGGCGCGGGGCTGCCAGGTGCTGGTGAACGACCCGGGTGTGGCCACGCACGGCGGCCCGGAGGCGGAGACCGCGGCCGACGAGACGGCCGAGGGCATCCGCGCCGAGGGTGGTGCTGCGGTCGCCGATCGCAACAGCGTGCTGGGCGAGGGCGCGGCCGCGATCGTCGAGCACGCGCTCGACGAGTTCGGCCGCCTCGACGTGGTCGTGAACAACGCGGGCATCTCCGGTGGTGGCGCGTTCGACGAGATGCCGGCGGAGGACTTCGACCTCCTCGCCGACACGCACTATGGAGGCGCGGTGCGCGTGAGCCGAGCGGCGTGGCCGCACCTCAAGTCCGCGGGCGCGGGCCGGATCGTGAACATGTCGTCAGCGTCGGTGTTCGGCACCCCCTTCACCAGCCCCTACGTGTCGAGCAAGGCGGGAATCTTCGGGCTGACGCGCGCGCTCGCGGCCGAAGGCGCGTACTCCGGGATCACGGCGAACGCCGTCATGCCGGCCGCGTTCACGCGCATGACCGCGCAGCTCCCCGACGACGACGGCTTCCGGACGTTCCTGGAGACCTACTTTCCGCCGGAGAAGGTGGCGCCGTTCGTGGTGTTCCTCGCGCACGAGAGCACGATGATCAATGGGGAAACGTTCTCGGTGGGTGCCGACCGGGCCGCCCGCGTGTTCCTCGCCGAATGCCCGGGGGTCGTGAGCGACGGCACACCCGAGGGCTACGCCGACCGCGCCGACGACCTCCTTTCGGTCGAAGGATGGGGCATCCCGTCGGACATGATGGACGAGGTGCGCTTCTCCTCCGACCATCTCGGCGCCGAGATCCAGGCCGCCTACGCACGGGTTGCGGCCCGACACGATCGATGACCGCATTCGAAGCCGTGCTCTGGGACTATGGCGGGGTCTTCACGCCGTCGCCGTTCGCGGCCGCGCACGCCTACGCGCGTGCCCAGGACGCGGATCCCGACCACCTGGTCACCATCGTGTTCGGGTCCTACGACGCCGACACCGACCACGCCTGGCACCAGCTCGAACGCGGTGAGCTGACGTTCGTCGACGCGCTGACCCGGATCAAGGCCGACGCCGAGGCGGCCGGGATGCGCTTCGACACCGGCGAGATGTTCAGCGGGATGGTCGCCGACGACATCGACCGCACCATCGTGATCGAGGCCGTGCGTTCGGTCCGGGCGCGGGGGTTGCGCACCGCCATCGTCACCAACAACATCCGCGAGTACGGCGACGCGTGGCGATCACGCCTCGCGGTCGACGAGCTGTTCGACCTGGTCGTCGACTCGTGCGAGGAAGGCGTCCGCAAGCCCGATCCCGCGATCTTCCGCGCCGCGCTCGAGCGTCTCGCGGTCAGCGACCCGACCCGAGCCGTGTTCCTCGACGACTTCGAGGGCAACCTGGTCGCGGCGCGAGCGCTCGGGATGCACGCCATCCTGGTCGGCGCAGACCCGCGCCCCGCGCTCGACGAGCTCGCCGAACTGCTCGGCTGACGGCAGCATTCCGGAACGTCATCAGGAACGCAGATAGGGCAGTTCTGCGCTCGGCGCGAGCGCGGCTATCAGCTGTTGCCGCCCGCGGTTACCCGGCTCAGCCAGCTTGCGATGTCCTCGACCACATCGCCGAGGTTGAGAATCGCGCTCACGTGATCGCGGCCATCAAGTGGCAGGGTGGCGATACCGCGATCGGCCAAAGCCGTGGCGAAGTCCGCTGTCCTGTCGAACGATCGCAGAACGTCGTCGTTGGTGCCCCAGAACGCAAGGATCGGACACCCGACTTCGACAAGCGCAGCGTCAGGACGGTTCGCGAGTTCGCGATAGAACGTCAGCACCGCACGAGTATCGAACTCCGTGCTGGCCCCCCGCGCCGCGGCCTCGTCATCGTGTGAGATCTCGGTGGCGCGTTCTTCCGCGCCGCGCAGCACCGCTTCGTAGCTCCCCAGAAGTGGGAAGCCGCCGAGGACGAGTGCCTGGACACGCGTACTCGCCGAGGCCAGCCATCCGGCGATCGCCGCCGTCAACGAGTAGCCGAGGACCGAGAACACTTCGAGGCCGATGTGATCACACACTGCGAGGAGATCGTTCACGAGGAGGTCGGCGCTGTACTGCTGCGACTCGGGTAGTCGGGTGCTGAGTTGGTATCCGCGAGGACTGGCCAGCACCACCGTGAATCGGTCGGCCAGAGTGTCAACGAAGGGCATGTCAGGCCACGGAAAGTTGCACCACGGCACGAGGAGTCCGGGCCCGTCTCCGCGCACCGAAAAGCTCAGCGATGCGTCACCAACCGTCAACCACTGGGTCATCCCGTCACCGCGCGCTGACCTCGAACCGGTTGCCACCGCACGCATAATGCCCTGATCCGGCGCAGTATCGCTGCTGCCCTTCGAGTGTGCGGCACTGTCACCTGAACCACCGAGTAGATCGGCAGTTTCTGTGCGCGTCGATCCAGGCGGCGCGATGTGCACTGGCCGCTTTGACGGGCGTGGTGGGCGTCGGCCCTGGCGGGAGCGATGGGTTCCTTACCTCCTCCCTGGATTCGATCAACGCGTCGAAGTGCCCGAGCCTCTCAGGCTTGACTCATCCGGCAACCGTCCACTTCCTCTGATGACTACTCCGAACGCAGCACGAGCGCGGCGCGGGTGCGGGCGGCGCTGCGGGCGGGAAATGCGGAGGCGGCATTGCCGATGAGCAGTGTGAGCGCGGCGACGACCGCGAGTGCGGCACCGGGCACGACGACGTCCGCGTCGACACCAAGGTTGTCGGCGAAGCTCGACCACGTCCATCGTCCGATGATGATGCCGAGCGGGATCGCGATCAGGAGCGCGACGAGTACGAGTGTCGTCGCCTGAGCCGCGACGGCCATTGCGAGCTGACGCCTGGTGAATCCGATGGTCTTGAGCACCGCGAGGTCACGGCGGCGCGCTCGCACGCTGGTCACGAGCAGGTGCACGAGGACACCCGCGCCGAGGAGGCCGAGCAACCCGGCGAGCAGGAGTGGCGTCGAGCGGACGTGCCCGTACGTGAGGATCGCGCCAGGTCGTTGTGGTCCGAGTGTCGTGGAGTTGTCGCCGTAGGTCCGTTGCAACTGCGCGACGTTCGCGCCGGGTGCGAAGTCGACGAGGAAGAATGACGGCTCGGCCGTCGGGTCGAGGCGCGCGAGACCTCCCGCCGTCATCGCCGCGCCGTCCCCCAACCCGTCGGTGCCGTTGAGCGCCAGCGCGGGTAGCGCGGTGCGCCCTACGATCCGCAGACGAATCGCACTACCGTCGGGCCGTGACGCGACGAGGCGATCACCAACGCCTTTGTCCAAGGTGCGCAGGGTCTCCGCGCCCAGTGCGATCTCGGTTGGCCGCCGAGGCATCCGGCCCTTGCTCGCCACCGGTAGCGCGTGACCGCGAACGTGGTCGAACCCGTACGCGGTGACGGGTTTCTCGTCGAGGACGACGTTGCCTCGGGTTCCAATGCTCAGTCCAGCCACGCGCTCGTCGTCCCGGAGCGCGGCGATGAACTCCGGTGAAGCGCCGTTGTCGTACGTGTCGGTGAGCGCGTCCCAGCTCCAGCCGTACCGAACCGGCGTCTCGATCATTCGGTCCAGGCTCGTCCCGAACGTCAGCGCGGCGACCACGGTTGCGGCTGCGACTACCAACCCGAACAGTGTCGTCAAGATGGAGACTCGGCGCCCGTCACCGTCTCGGAAGGCGAACCGCACGCCCGTGACCATGCTGGCCGGCGCACCGCTAACGGCCAACCGATCCGCAACGCGGACCGGCCGCTCCGCATTTGCGACTTCGTCGACCGTGCGCCGACGCGACACGCGCCAGGCACGCCACAGCGTGGGAACCGCGAGCACGATGACGATCGCGACGAGCCCACCTCCGATGACCAATGCGTCGACGTGCACACCGGGATCCGGCTCCGCTTCCCGCGCGCGACCGAGCGGGAAGAGAGGTGACAGCGCGATCGCGCCGAGAGCCGCGACGCCGGCACCAACCGCGACCGCGATGAGCGCGCGCCCTGATGCGATCGCTGCCGCGGGTCGTCCGCGCCGCCCCGAGCGCAACCAGCACCGACCCGTCGGTCGCGTCGAGGTCCACAAGCCGCACCAACGCTTGCCGCGACGACGATGAACGCCGCCAGGGTCGCGGCGACACCGAAGAGAAGCAGCGACGCGGAATAGGGATCCGCTACCGCTTCGAAGGCACGCTCGCGGTTGACTCGGGTCTGCAATTGGACCTTCTGGTCTCCGAGGATGCGGTTGACGCTGGCGGTGAACGCCGGGAGATCCCGCGATCCCAGCTTCAGGAAGACACCGGCGACCTTGTAGCTCGCGCGGGAGCGGTACTCGCGCACGAACGCCGGTGAGACCAGCAGCGATTGTGCGTCTTGGTTCTCGTTGAGGAGCAGGTCGTCGACCGTGGTGCCGATGCCCACTACCGTGAACGTCACCGGCGTGAAGACGGTGTCCGGGTTGATACTCCCGTCCTCGAGCACGAGGTCGGAGAACTGGTACAGCGTGTAGTGCACCCTGCTTCCGACGTGCAACCCGAGCGCCTTCGCTGCAGCTTCGTTGGCGAAGATCTCGCCCGGTCTTTCGTTGCGCGGGAGACGCCCCTCGGAGACTCGGGGGCTTTCGGCACCCGAACGTGCGCCGGCGAGCTCGAGCCCAAAGCCCCCAAGCCCGAAGTTGGCGTCGGGCGGGAGCGTCCCGCGCCCGGACCAGTCCGCGAGACCAAACCCGTAGGCATCGGCGGCGAACCTCACGACGGGGATCTTCGCGAGGTCGCGCGCCGACACCGTCTCGCCGAAGTCAGGCGCGACCAGCACATCGAGCGCGTGCACGCGGTTCAGCAAGCGAGGGTACGCGGTGTCGGTGCGCCGGGCGCCGGCGAACGCGGCGAGGGTGACGGCGCCTGCGATCGCGATCAATGCCGTGATGGCCACCAGCCCTGCAGTTCGCCGCCGCAGCAGGTTCGCCGTGCAGAACCGCACCGCTCCCATACCGTCGAGCCTACGGACACGGGGGTACCGGGGCGAGGTGGCCATCTTCGCGCCGAAGGTGGTGCCACCACCATCGGGCGGCAGCTCACGCGCCGAGTGCGCCTGCAACACGACGGCGGTTGTCGCGTCACCGCGCCAGATCGTTGCCCGATCCGCAGTGTGCCCAGGCAGTCATGGCGCGCGGTTCCGGCCCCCCGATCGGATCTTCTGCGGGAGTACTTGCCGCGTCGGATGCGCTCGCTAGTTCTAGTCATCTCCGGCGGCGACTTGTAGGTCCTGCTCTTCGATGGCGAGGTTGCCGTATGTGGGCGCTCCGGCGGTCTCATAGGCGAGCTGGAGCGTGCCGTTCGGGTACGTGACCGATTCGGTCAGGCGCAGCGCGGTGGGCACGGTCCCGTCGGCGAACACGTGCTTGCCGCTGCCGAGCAGCAGCGGGTACAGCCACAGGTGCAGCCGGTCAACGAGGCCGAAACGCAGCAGTGATTGCACGAGGTTGAGACTGCCAATGACGTGGACTTCTTCATGACGCTCCTTGACGGAGGTGATGCCCTCGGCGAGTGCCTCGGTGACAAGGGTCGAGCCCTGCCAGGCCAGAGGGGCGGCGAGCGTGCGGCTGGCGACGTACTTGGGGACGCCGTTGAGCAGGCCGGTGAACGGCATCTCCTCTGGAGCAGTCGGCCAGTAGTTGGCGAAGATTTCGTAGGTCCTTCGGCCGAGGAGCAGTGCGTCCATGCTCCTCGCTTGCTCGAAGAGGACCCCGCCGGACTCCTGGTCGATCAGTGGCGCCTGCCATCCGCCGTGCGTGAAGCCGCCGTCGCCGTCCTCGTCGGGCCCTCCAGGCGCCTGTGCCACCCCGTCCAGCGTTACGAACTCGGTCACGATGAGCTTGCCCATGGTGTCTTCCTCTTCCTGGTGCCGATGCGTCCCAATGTCGATGACACCGCCGTGCCGATGTCATCGCCTGGCGATGATGAGCGTGACAGATCTCCGTCGCGATTGGTGCGGCACCAGTTCAGACTCCAATCACATGCAGGATTCATCGCTGGCCATCGCGAACGCGTGCAGATTGCCCTGATCCGGTGCATGCCGAACTCAATCAGGCAGTCTTGCGACGCTGCAACGTGCGGACGTGGATCGGTTCGGGTGCTGTTGCGACGCGCGCTCGGCGCACTAGCCAGACCGTGACGCCGCCGAGCACGCCCAATGAAACCAGCCACACGGACATGACAGGACTCGGTCCCTCGACCTCGTCTACCCCATTCGCGTCAGCGGCCCAGGTGCACACTGGGCCGGGTGGGACAACGGACCAGGAAAGCTTCCCGTAGTTCGAATCGACCTTCTCGCAGTAGCCGTCGTCGAGCACCTGCACAACGGCCCCCCAGCCGAGACCCACTATTGCTACCGCCACCCACAACGTCCCCGCGACGACAGCAGCCACGTCCCTGCCTCGCCGAGAACCGCGCGGAGCCATGAACGCACTATGCCTGCTCTGCAGCGTTGTCCTCGCCGCGTCAGAACGCGTCGCGGCGGCTGAGCGCGCGTGGGCGGCCGTCGGGATCGAGGAACGCGGCGTGGATCGCGCCCAGCCCCAACCGCCGCGCCCCTTCGACGCGTTCGCAGGGGTGCTCGCGCAGGTGCCCGGGCGGTCGGTGACCGTTCCGGCCCGCGCGACACCACCGATCGAGTGCGTCCGCGCCGCGACGCAGCGCGTCGAACCACGAGGCCGGATCGACCAGGTCGTCGACGTCGCCAGGGGCGCGCCCGAGGTGCTCTGCGGCCAGGCGCAACCGGGTGTCGCGCGCGAGCACGCGGGCACCGTCGCCGAGGCCGGCGGGATCATGTGGCGCCCGCTCGTCGAGGCGCGAGTCGATGACGGAGCAGGAGAGCTCGGAGTCGTGCGTCCACGACCGCCGGTTCAGGTTGTCGGACCCCACCGCCATCCAGATGTCGTCGATCACACAGATCTTCGAGTGCACGTAGACGGCGTCGCCCGCCACGTTCTCGAGGTCGTAGACGGCGACGCGCTCGTGGCCGACGTCGTGCAACCCGTCGAGCACCCGCTCGCGACCGATGCGGCTCGCCTCGCCCGAAAGCGCGCCGTCGGGATCGGGATGGCGCGGCACGACGACCACGATCTGCAACTCGGGGCTGCGGGCCAGGGCCTCGCGCAGCGTGCGCGTGGCGTCGACCGACCAGAGGTACTGGTCCTCGAGGTACACGAAGCGCCGCGCTCGGGCGAACGCCTTGAGGTACGCCCGGGCGATGCTGCGCTCGCCCCGTTCGGCGAACGGATACCCGTGGCGCAGCGCGGGGTAGGTGCGCAACACCTGGACCGCGAGGGGGCCGTCACCGTCGGGACGGATGCTCGGCGCCAGGGGACCCGGCTCGTCGGGGTGCTTGGCGTAGCGGTGGAGCGCCGCGCGCACCGGCGTCGGCACATCGACCGGCGCGGGGTCGTGCCACCGCTCCGCGAACGTCCACGCCAGGTCGTCGACCACCGGACCGTGCAACTCGATCTGGAGGTCGTGCCACGGCGGCCGTTCGCCGTAGTGCTCGTCGTCGAGCTCCACCGCCTGCGGGTCACCGAGGTGATGGTGGTCGTCACGCCGGCCGTGACAGACGTCGATGCCGCCGACGAAGGCCACGTCGCCGACGCCGCGCGGCCGCCGCACGACGAACAGCTTCTGGTGATGGCTCCCCCCGCGGCGAACGCGGTGATCGAGGAGCACCTGTCCGCCGGCGTCGTTGACGACGCGCGAGAACGAGAGGTTCTTGCCTTCACCGAAGTTCATGAGCTCGGGATGCGAGCGCCAGAGAAGTCCCCGCACGTGGACCCCGCGCCCCGCGAGCTCGGCGATGACGGTGCCGATCTCGGTGCCCGGCCCGTCGAGGAGCTCGTCGGGATCACCCTGCCAGTCCGTGAAGTAGACCCAGTCGCCCGCCGCGACATTCGCAGAGCACCTCGTGCAACCGCTCGAAGTACGCAGCACCGTCGATGAGCACCGTGCCGTCGTTGCCCTCGGTCCACGCGCGCTTGTCGTCGTGGCGCCAGTCGATCTCGGTCGACGGGTTGCCCCGCTCCGCCGGGAGCAGGAACCAGTCCTCGAGCTCCATCGCGGGCCTCAGCGGGAGCCGGCGAGCGCGGGCGCGCCGATGACCGGTTCCTCGACCTTCGACTCGTCGCGGGGTGACGACGCTCCGGCCCGCACCGCTTCGAGCTGCGCGGCGAGGGCGGCACCGAAGAGGATCGACACCGACGACAACATCGCCCAGAGCAGGAGTGCGATCATCCCGGCCAACGGCCCGTAGGTCGTGCTGAAGGTCGTGCTCGCCTGGAAGAAGAGCCCGAGCCCGAGGGTCGCGAGGGACCAGAGCAGCACCGACACCGTCGAGCCGAACGCCAGCCACGACCACGCGGGCTGGTGACGGCGCGGCGACCACCGGAACAAGAGTGCGATCGCCGACATCATGAGGATCAGCGCGATCGGCCAGCGGACCGCCCGCCAGATCTGGGTGACGGTGTCGTCGTTGATGCTCTGATCGATTCCGTGGCCGAGCGCGAACATCACGAAGGCGGTGGTCGAGAGCACACCTGCCGTGAGCGCGAGCACGAGCGCGCGGGCGTACTTCTGCAGCGTCGGCCGGTCCTGCTCGATGCCGTACAAACGATTCAACGCCCGCTCCACCTGTCCCATGAGGGTCGTGCCGGTGACGACGGCGGTGACGCCGACGACAATCAGGACGACGTACTGGCCGGAGCGGCCGGTGGCGTAGGCGTGGAAGACGGCGTTGGTGAGCGCCTTCCCCGCGGGACCCGGCACCGCTTCGGTGATGGTGCGAACGATCGTGGCGCTCAGGTCGGTGTCGCCGAGCGCGGCGGCCAGCCCGACCAAGAGGATGACGCCCTGCACGAGCAGCAGCGAGGTCACGAACGCGAGCGACCGCGCGTGGCTGAACCCGTCCGACGCGCGGAAGCGCACGAAGGCGTCGCGCACCAGCTTCGTTCGTCCGGTGCGGCGGAGCGTCTCGCGCGCTTCGTCGCCGCTGAGCTCCCACGTCTCGGGCACGAACCGCGCTGCACTCATGCCGCCTCCTCCGGGACGCAGATCGTGACCGCGGCCGGCTCGATCCTGATCTTGAGTCGGTCGACCGGCTTCTCGTCGCCGCCGTCGAGCTCGTAGGGCATCGTGCGGTCGAGCGTGACCCGGATCTTCTTCGCCTTGGTCGTCTGCACGAACTTCGACCGGTCGGCACTCCCGACCGCGGTCCGCACCAGCGTGCGCGTCCACTGGGTGACGCCCTTGGCGGTGATCACGCCGAGCTCGAGGAGTCCGTCCTCGGGGCTGGCGTCGTCGAACGCCTCGACGCCACCGAGCACCTTACTGACGTTGCCGACGAGGATGCACCCGGCCTTGCCGTCGAACCAGGGCGTGCCGTCGACCTCGATGCGGGCGCGGAACGGCTGCATCCTGAGGTGCTTGGCCCCGGTCCACACGTAGGCAGCGCGTCCGAATCGGTCCTTGATCGACCGGTCGGCGTCGCGGATCATCGAGCGCGTCGAGCCCGGTGCCCGCCATCACCGCGAAGCGTTGGCCGTTGACCCGGCCGACGTCGATCGTGCGCCGCGCGCCGTGGAGCCCGACGTCGACTGCCTGCGCCAGGTCGATGGGGATGCCGAGGTTGTGGGCGAGCAGGTTGCCCGTACCCGCGGGGAGGATTGCCAGCACGACCGGCTCGGTACCGACCGCGTCGATGCACCGTTGCACCATGCCGTCGCCGCCCCACACGAAGAGGAGGTCGGCTCCCTCGTCAATGGCCGTGCGCACGCACTTCGGCGCGTACTTGCTCTTCGGTACCTCGAACCAGAGCGGATCGTCGATGCCGGCGCGGGCCAGCACGCTGCGCAACTCCGTCAGCCCTCCGCCGAGCTTCTTCCGGGCATGGGCAACCACCGCGACGGACGTCATCACACTGCCTCCCGGACCGGCATCAGTCGTGGCTCACCAGGTGACTCGCCGACGCGCCGCTCGTGGGCCTCGGCCAGCCCGGCACGAACCGAGAGGTAGCCGACGACGACACAGGCCGCGCCGATCAGCGCGCCGCAGATCACGTCGGTCGGGTTGTGCATGCCGCGGTACACGCGGGAAGTGGCGACGACGATCGGTGCCAGGAACGCGAGGGTGATCGAGATTCCCCGCCACCAGGGGTTGCGGGTGAGCGACCACACGACGATCGCCAGCGAGGCGTACAACGCGACCGCCGCGGCGGTGTGGCCCGACGGGAAGCTGTCGGCGACGATGAGATCCTCGAGTCGCGGGACCGCGGGGCGGTTCCGGGTGACGAAGTAGGTGGCGGTCGCGTAGACCGCGCCCTCGACGCTGAGGCTCACCACCAACAGCCCGAACTGCGCCCAGTTCCGGCGGACCGCGAGCACGACCAGTGCAATGGCGAGGACGACCAGGACCGTGACGGTCTCGGCGAAGTACGACCCCACCACCGAGAGGTCGTTCCAGGTGGGGGTGCGCCGGTCGGCGAGCCACCGTGCGATGTCGAGATCGTCGCGACCCAGGCCGTGGCCCACGACGAAGTTCGTGACCAGGGC
Organism: uncultured Actinomycetes bacterium; assembly: GCA_963725775.1. Taxonomy (GTDB): domain Bacteria; phylum Actinomycetota; class Acidimicrobiia; order IMCC26256; family DASPTH01; genus DASUAS01. The sequence goes on along the minus strand of CAVRZT010000001.1, from coordinate 570,044 downwards.
CCCCAGGGCGAGCGCCATCGCCGCGACGGCGAGGTAGCCGACGATCGCGATCCCGAGGGTCGCGACGACGGGATGCACGGGCTTGTCCGTCCTGGGCGCTTGTTCTCGTGTGTCCACGGTGAGGGTTTCACCACCCACCAGAGCCGGTAAACATGAGGTGAACCACGTCACGTCTCCCGGAGGCCGACCCTGCTCGTCACCCTCGTCCTGCTCGGGCCCGCGCTGCTCCTCGGCGCGTGCTTCGGGATCGCGGTGCGCCGGCACCCGGGGATCGACCCCGCCTCGGCCCGGCCCGCCGGCGCCGTCGCGCATCAGATCGAGCGCACCGGCCGGACCCGGTGGAGCAGCCGGCTCGACCCGAAGACGGAGACCGGCCTGCTCCTCACGCTCGCGCTCGTCGTGCTCGTCGTCGGTGGGGTGGCACTGGGCGTGCTCGGGTTCCTCGTGCGCTCGAACTCCGAGCTCCTGCGCATCGACCGCTCGGTCGCGCCGTGGGGCGAGGAGCACATGACGTCGTTCGTGCAGTGGATGCTCGATTTCGTCACCTCGTTCGGCGGCACCGCGGTGATCGTGGTCGCGACCCTCGTCGTGTTCGTGGTCGAGATGATCCGTCGACCGAGCCGCTGGCTCCCGCTCTTCCTCGTTGCCGTGGTCGTCGGCCAGACGCTGATGAGCTCGCAGATCAAGGACCTGCTCGATCGGGTGCGCCCCACCGCGAACCCGATCGCGCACACCCTCGGGCCGTCGTTCCCGAGCGGTCACACCACCGGTGCCGCCGCGTGCTTCGCGGCCTTCGCCCTGGTGCTCGGACGCGGCCGCTCCCGCAACACCCAGGCCGTGCTCGCGGGCGCTGCAGTGTTCATCGCCGTCGCGGTCGCGGCGTCGAGGGTGCTGCTCGGCGTGCACTGGCTCACCGACGTGCTCGGCGGCCTCGCGCTCGGCTGGGCGTGGTTCGCGCTCTGCTCGATCGCGTTCGGCGGCCGCCTACTGCGCCTCGGCACGCCGGTGGAGGCCGCCGAGCGGGCCCACGAGGCGGCCGCGACCGCTGCGGGTGCGCCGCCCGATCCGGTGCCCCAGGCCTGAGGCGGTTCTCCCCGCGTTCGCCACCTCGTAACGGGCCCGAAACCGGGGCCGGGCAAGGTTCGCCGATGAGCAGATACCGACTCCGCGTGGAGCTCCCCGACCTCCCCGGCGCCTTGGCCAAGGTCGCGACGGTGATCTCCGACCTCGACGGCGACGTCGTGTCGATCGACATCCACGAGCTCGACGGCCACCAGGCGGTGGACGAGCTCGTGGTCGAGGTGCTGACCGAGCTCGACGGACGTGTGCTCGCGGCGGCGCTCCAGGAGGCGGAGGCCGGGGTCCTGCTGTCGTGCGCGCCCGCGGCGGCTCGCGCCGAGCCCGTGCTCGACGCGCTCGGGTGGGCGACGAAGATGGCGGAGGCGCAAGACGCGAGCGCGGTCTGCCGGATCCTCGCCTCAGCGTGTCACTCGTCGAAGGTCTGGGTGGCGCCGATCGACGAGGCCCGCGAGGTGCCCGTCGGCCGTCTCGCGCTCGCCCGGGGTGCGCCGCTCGTGCAGCGGTCGCACGATCTGCCCGCGCCGCTCGGCGGGAAGCCGGCGTCGCCCATGTGGTTGCTGGCGGTCCCCGACGGTCAGCCGCAGGCGCGCAGCATCGCATTCCTCGCCCGGCCCGGTTCGCTGCGGTTCACCTCGTCGGAAGTCGCGCGGGTCGACGCGCTGATGGGCCTGCACCGCACGCTCGTCGACGGCACTGCCCGCCGCGACCACCCGGCGACGCGCAACTGATCGATCTTCATACGTCGCCGCGCGTGATGCGGATGATCTCGTCCCACCGATCGAGCTCGCCGACGCGCGTCTGACCCCCGGCCGTCGAGGAACCGCTGCATCGGCTCGACGTGGGCACCGGCGCCGGTGAGCTCGCCGAACACGTTGGTCTCGTCGACCAGCGCGGCATCGAACGAGACCAGCGACGCGTCGACGACGCGCTTCACCGCCGCGATCGAACCCGCGGGCATGGCCGCCAGGTCCCGGGCGATCGCGCGCACGTCGTCGGCCAGCGACCCCGACGCGAAGACGCCGTCGAGCCAGCCGATGCGCAGCGCTTCGTCGGCGCCGACGTCGCGACCCGAGAGGATCACGTCGAGCGCGCGACTCCGCCCGAGGAGGTGCGGGAGCCGGGAGGTACCCCCGGCGCCGGGCAGGATCCCCATCGCAACCTCGGGTTGGCCGAGGACCGCACGGTCGCTGCCGTAGCGGAGGTCGAGCGCGGTGAGGAACTCGGCGCCGCCACCACGCGCGGTGCCGTCGAGCACGCCGATGGAGACGAACGGACTGCGGCGGATCCGCTCGAACATCGCGGCCGCGACGTTCGGCGTGGTCGCGGGAGCAGGTGATCCCGCCGGGATGGCGAGGATGCCGTGCACGTCGCCGTGCATCAGGAAGAAGTCGGGATCGGCGCTCGAGAACACGACGACGCGCACCGTACCGTCGTCGAGGCCGTTGAGCGCGTCGAGCACCTCGGCGAGCGCGCCGATGAACGCTCCGTCGACCAGGTTGCTCGGCGGGTGGTCGATCACGACCTCGGCCACGCCGTCTGTCACCGTGTACTGCAGCAGTTCCGACGCCATGGCGTCCAGCTTCGCGCTACTCCGCGGGGTCCAGCGCCAGCTGGGCGAGCAGCTCGACCTCGTCCCAGTACTCGCGGAACGAGGCGATCTTGTCACCCGCGAACTCGGCGACGGTCACACCATGGAGCGTGACGCGTCTCCCGGTCGGCGGGATGACCACGTCGTCGTCGACCGCGAGTGGCCCCGAGTGGGTGAGAGTGGCGACCCACTCCACACACGCGCGTTCACCCGACACGTCGATGGGCGAGACGTCGAGCTCGATCTCGGAGAAGGCACCGTCGCGGTCCTCGACCTCGACGGCCAGCTCGGCCGCCGACGAGAACAACATCGCCGGCGCCCGACCGTGCACGTCGTCGACGTAGAGATCGGCGACGTGCGTGCTGTCACCGGCGATGCGCGCGTCGAGCGCCCGGATCAGCGTCGCGACTCGTTCTGCGTTGATGGTCATCATCGCCTCGTGCCACTCGTGGAGCGGGCTGCGCGTGCCGACGCCGGCGCACGCGCCGACGCCGGAACGGCAGACTCTGCGAACCGATCCGGCGCCCTCAGGAGTCGGCCATGAGGCGGCCGCCGTGTACGACGATGCCCCAGATCACCAGGATGTCGACCAGGATCATCGTGAACGACCACAGCGGGTAGTGCGGCAGGTACGCGAGCTGGACGATCGCGTTCACGCTCGCGGCGAGTACACCGATGACGCGGCCGAACATGTTCCCGACGAAGATCAGGAACCCCGACAGGATCAGGATCGCGCCGAGGATCAGCACGACCCATCCATAGGTCTTGATGTTGTTCGTCAGCGGCAGCTGCGAGCTCCCGCCTCCGACGTTCTTGAAGTAGTTGACGTTGGTGATCGCGACCAGCCCGTCGATCACGTTGAACGTGCCGACGATGATGATCATGATGCCGGCGAAGAGCTTCCAGCCCATCCCGCTGCTCTCGTAACTGTCGTCGTAGGTGCTGTCGGTCATCCAGGGACCTCCCCCTCGTGGTTGCCTACGCCGAGGATGCGGGACTTCGCGGCGGGCGGCATCATCCATTCGGGATGAACGGGGCCTGACGCGCCCGTACCGTTCGACACCACCCGCCCGTCGCGACGAGGATGACGCCGCGTCGGACGGCGAGCTCGGGAGGGGACGTGGCGTACGGAGACCGAAGCAAGCCGTCCAGCATCGAGGCCTGGCTGGAGGAGCACTCGCCGGGCTACCAGTACGGCTGGGTGCTGCTCCTGCTCGGGCTGACCTTCATCGTCATGGCGTCAGGACCGCCCGACGCCTGGGTCCGCATCCTGACCGTCTTCCTCCAGGGCCTCACCCTGCTCGCCGCGCTGCTCGCCTCGCGGGTGAGCCGCCGCCTGTTCCGTGCCGCCGCGATCGTCGCCCTCGTCGCGCTGCTCACCGCGATCGGGTCCGTCGTCGTGAGCTCGTCGACGGACCCGACCGGCGCCTTCTTCCTGTTGAACATCCTGCTCGTGGCGACGACGCCGGTCGTGATCGCGCGCGCGTTGTGGCGGCGTCAGCTCATCGACGTACGGACCGTGCTCGGCGCGGTGTGCATCTACGTGCTGCTCGGCATGATGTTCGCCTTCGTCTACGCGGCGATCAACGGCCTCGGCGACACACCGTTCTTCGTCCAGACCGCGCACGCCACGACGCCGGACTTCCTCTACTTCAGCTTCATCACCCAGACGACCGTCGGCTACGGCGACTTCACCGCCGTCCGGCGACCTCGGCCGCGCGCTCGCGGTGATCGAGGCGCTGACCGGACAGCTCTACCTGGTGACGATCATCGCGGTGCTCGTGAGCCGCTTGAGCGCACGCAACATGACCACCGACCCCACCCAGGTGACCGCGAACGACGACACGCCGTCGTGAATCACGCCTCGGGTTCGGCGGCGGTCTCCAGCAGGTCGCGCTGGTCGAGGTAGTAGAGCAACCCGAGCGACGGCAGGATCACGATCGCCGCGACCACGAACACGATCGTCACCGTCCAGAGCGTGGGGTCGGGTGCTGCGGCGGCGGAGAGCTTCATGCTCGTCGGCAGGATGTACGGGTACTGCGCGACGCCCCAGCCGATCACGACCGTCGCCACCGCGCCCATGGCGAGCAGCCGCGCGCCGGAAGGGTTCTGGCGCAGGAGGAGCACGAGCGACCCGATCCCGCAGATCGCCGACAGGATCACCAGCGGCAGCGCGCGTGACGTGAGGCCGTCGAACACGTAGCGGGCGTCGTCGTACAGCACGACGATCCCGACGAGCGCGACCACGCCGGCGACGATCGCGGTACCGACCGCCCGCCGCCGGAAGTAGTCGACCATCGCTTCGTGGCCGAGCCGCCGGGCGTCCCAGACCATGTAGACGGCCGCGAGGTACGCGCACACGGTGACCGCGAGCACGCCGCCCAGGATCGAGGTCGGGTTGATCCAGCTGTCCCACGGATCGCCCGCCACTCCCCCCGCCGGCACCCGCCCGGAGGCGATCGCCCCCGCGACCGCACCCAGGCAGAAGGGAACGAGCACCGACGACGACGCGAACGCAGCACCGAAGTTGCGTTGGCTCGAGGTGCGGGTGACCTCCTTGCGGAACGCGAAGCTCGATCCGCGGAACACGATCCCGAGCGCGGCGATGCTCAAGGGCACGAACAGCGTGAGCGTGATCGACGCGAACGCCTCGGAGAAGGCGGTCCACAGCACGACCAGGCAGAAGATCAGCCACACGTGGTTCGCCTCCCACACCGGGCCGATCGAGTGGCTGATCACCGACCGCGGCACCTGACCACGTTCGGCACCACCGGCGGTGAGGTCCCAGAACCCGGCGCCGAAGTCGGCGCCGCCGAACAATGCGTACGCCGTGATCCCCACCATCAGGATGACCGCGACGACGTCGCTCACGGCACGAGCTGCTTGGGCTCGGCGGGCGCCGGTGCCGGGCGCGGGCCGTAGGGCCCTCCGGCCTCGACCTCTTCTGCACCTTCCCGGAACCGGCGGCTCATCAGGCGAAGCACCAGCACCAGCGTCACGCCGACGCCGGCGTAGATCACGAGGACGGCGAGGAAGGTGATCCAGACGCCGGTGTTGCCGGTGGCCGCATCTTCGACCTTCATGTAGCCACGCACGATCCACGGTTGACGACCGACCTCGGTGACCACCCACCCGGCCTCCAGCGTGATCACCGACAACACCCCGGCCGCCGCCGCGATCCAGAGGAAGAGCTTGCTCTTCGGCATCCGGCGCCGGAACACCCACGCCGCGAAGTACCACAGCGACAGCAGGAACAGGAGCGTGCCCAGGCCGACCATGACGTCCCAGGCCAGGTGCACCACGTCGACCTGGGAGTTGGTCGGCCGTTCGTCCTTCGGGAAGCTGTCGAGACCCTGGATCTCGGTGCTCGTGCCCTCGGACGGGTCGGAGAGGATCGACGCCAACCCGGGGATCTCGATCCCGCCGACCACCTCTCCCTTGTCGTTCAGGTGTCCGAACAACGTCTCGGGGACGTCGGTCGAGGTCTTCGGCACCATCTCGATGGCCGCGAACTTGACCGGATCGTTGTTGTAGACCCAGCGCGCCATCTCGTCGCCGACCAGCATCTGGATCGGCATGGCGATCGCGGCCACGGTGAACGGAATCAGGAACCCGATGCGGTGGTAGCGGTCACGCCGCCCGCGCAACATGGCGAACGCGTACACCGACGCGACGAGGAAGCCGCCGACGAGATAGGCCGCGATCAGCATGTGCAGCGACTGCAGCGGCATCGCGTTGTTGAAGATCACCGCCCACGGGTCGACGTCGACGACTTTGCCGGCCGAATTCAGCGTGAACCCGGCCGGCTCGTTCATCCACGCGTTCGCCGCGACCACCGAGACCGTGCCACCGATCCCGGCGATCACGATCGGGACGCCGGTCCAGAAATGTGGCCAGGGCTTCAGGCGCTTCCAGCCGTAGATGTAGATCGCCAGGAAGATCGCCTCGAGGAAGAAGAAGAGGCCTTCGATGGCGAAGGGGATGCCGAACGCGTCACCGAAGCGACCCATGAACTTCGGCCAGAGCAGGCCGAACTCGAACGACAGCACGGTACCCGTCACCGCGCCCACGGCGAACGTGACCGCCATGTACTTCGACCATCGCTGCGCGAGCAGCAACGCGTCGGCGTCGTCGTGCTTGATGGCCCGGTAGTTCGCGACCAGCGTGATGAACCCCCACGCGACCCCGAGCGGCACCAGGACGATGTGGAACGCGAGCGTGAACGCCATCTGCGAACGCGCCCACGGCACCGGGTTCACCGCCAGCACCATCGACAGCACGTTCGTGATCATCGAGCCCTACTCGTCAGGGTCGAGCGAACCTGTCTCCTCGTAGTGGCGACGCTGCTTCTTGGCGCCGAAGTAGGCGAAGACGCAGAGGATGGCGACGAAGAAGAAGATGCCGGCACCGATGAAGTACACAGGATTCCTTCGGATTGAGGGATGCAGTCAGCTTCCCACGCCGGAGGCCAGCGCGGCGGACACCGCGTCGTAATCACGCTGGTTCTGGTTTGCGTAGGCAGTGCTGAAGTCGGCGATGGCCTTGTCGAACGAGTCGTTCGAACCCAGGTACGAGGCGATGGCGATGCGGTCACCCGACCGGGCGTGCCCCCGTGCGAGCGTCCACCCGCACAGCCGGGCGTAGATATCGAGGCTCGCGACGTTCATCGAGTCGATGTCGGCCGAGAACTTCCAGTCCCACAGCTGGCGGAGGTAGAAGTCGCGTTCGACCCCGTCGAGACCGGGCGTACGGACCCACCCCAACATGATGTCGCTCGACGCCTGCAGGAGACGTTGCCCCTCCACCACCCGCTGGCCGTGGTTGGCGAACCCGCTCCGGCCCGCGTGAGCCTCGAGCACCGACGCCTCGGCTTCCTTCACCTGGAGGAACAGCGGGTCGCTCGCGTCGCGACCGAGGAACAGCGCGATCCAGCACCGGGTGCCGACGCTGCCGACGCCGACGACCTTCCGGCCGAAGTCGACCAGCCGGTAGCTCTCGAGGAGCCGGCGACGGTCGGGCTGCAGCGTGCGCCGGTACACGCGGATGCGGTCCTCGAGCCAACCCTGCATCTCTTCGAGCTCACCCTCTGCCAGCATGTCGCGCAGCGCCACGACGACCGGCGGGTCGCTCTTGATGCGGTACTCGCCGTCGACCTGCTCGGTGAGCTTCTCGAACGCCTTCATGTTGTCCTTGGCCTGGGCCTTGGCCAGGTTGCGCTCGAAGCGCTTGATGTCGGCGGGACTTGCCTTCGACCGGTACTCGTTGAACACCTTCTCGACGTCGAGTCGTGCGTACCAGACCTCGAGGTTCGTCATCTCGGCGAACTGGGCCATCGCCTCGCGGTACGACTTCACGGCCCTGAGCGTGACCGCGCGCGCTTCCTTGCTGGAGAACTCGCGCGACCGGGCCGCGATCTCGAAGCTCGCGCCGAGGCGTTTCACATCCCACTCGAACGGACCGGCGCTCGTCTCGTCGAAGTCGTTGATGTCGAACAGGAGGGTCCGGTCGGGCGACGCGAAGCCGCCGAAGTTGGAGAGGTGCGCGTCGCCGCACGCCTGCACCCGGATGCCCGTGTCGGGCACCGCGCCGAGATCCGCGGCCATGATCACCGCCGCACCCCGGTAGAACGTGAACGGCGACACCAGCATCCGCTCGTGCCGCATGGGGACCAGCTCGGGGACGCGGGTCGTCTCCTGCGCGCTCAGGAGCGCTGCCGGGTCGGGTCGGTCGGGTGCGGGCGTCCACGCGCCGTGCGACGCGCGGGGCACGGCGGACCGGGCGGCGCGCCCGATGCGGGAGCGCTGGCCGGCGTCGAGGTGGACGACGGCGGTACCGCCGCTGGGCGCCGAGGCATCATGAGGGTCGGTCATGGGCCCATCCTTTCATGCCCCTGGATCCCGTCATCATCCGATCCGGATGAGCGACGAGCGCTACTCCTCGAGGAGGCCCAGCGAGCGCGCCGCGACCACCGCCGGGTTACGGGAGCTGACGCCCAACTTCCGGTAGATCGAGATCGCCTGCGTCTTGACCGTGTTCCGCGACACGAACAGCTCCTCGGCGATGGCTGCAAAGGTGAGGTGCGTCGGGAGGTAGCGCAGCACCCGCATCTCGGCCGGCGTCATCGGTGTCGCCAACACACCGGGTGGCACGTGTTCGGCTTGCGTCGCCTGCTCGAGCTCGGCGAGCCGGGCCCGGAGCGCGTCGCCGTCGGGGATCAGCGCCAGCATGTCGATTCCCTCGCGCGTCAGCGTACGAGCGAGGCCGACGTCACCGAGGAGCAGGAACGCGCGCGCGAGAGAGATCCGGGCTTCCACGTTGATCCAGGGAGCGACCGTCGCGAGCATGGAGACCAGGAAGAGAGCATGCTTGGCCTCCGTCCGCGCTTCGCCCGAGTCTCCGGCGTGCGCGTGCACGAGCGCCGAGATGGCGATGGAGCCGCCCATGGCCGGACGCTCGCGGAGCTCGAAGCGTTCCATGATGCTGTCGAACTGCGCGACGTACCGTGTCGCGTGATCCCAGTCTCCTTCGTCGAGCGCGAGCGCCGCGAGTTGGGCCAGACAATGCGCCTGAGTCGCGGGAACCCCCATCGCGCCCAGCATCTCGCCATCCTGCAGCCGATCGCGCGCCTCGGCGTTGCGGTGCTGGATGCGCAGGGCCGCGCCCTCGAGGTACCGCGCCACCGAGCGGTACGGGCTCCCCACGCCGTCGAGCTCGTACGCACGCGCCGCGTCCTCGCGCATCCGCTCGATGCCCTCCGCGCCCACGACGGCTCGCAGGAGCGCGGCGGCCGAGGCGAGCGGATTCCCGTCCGGGAGTCGCGCCTCGTCGCCCATCTCGGTCGCGACGTTCGTCCAGTAGCGCAATGACGGCATGTCGCCGTCGGTGAGGGCGCACCACGCTTTGGCGACGGTCAGTGCCGGACGGGCAGCGATCTCGTCGATCGGGAACTCTTCGAGCCAGCGATCCACCGTCGCGGTCAAGCCGGCGCCGGCGAACAGCGGCGTGGCTCGCCAGATCACCGCCTCCAGGCGCTCGCGATCGCCCGCACGCAGGAGGTGCTCGACCGCTCGGTCGAGATCGCCGGCCGCCTCGTACCACGTCGCCGCGCGCGCGTGGAGCGGTTGTACGAGCTCGGGCTCGCGTCGGACGAGCTCGGCCCGCAACGTCTCGCGCATCAGCTGGTGCATGCGGTACGCCGCGCCCCGACGGTCGAGTGGGATCAGCAGCTGGAGCGAGCGGGCCGCGTCCGCGAGCATCCGGGCCGAGTCGTCGCGTTCGAGCACCGCATCGCACACCGGGGCCGACAGCTCGTCGAGTACCGAGGCCCGCAGCAGGAACTCACGTGATCCCCGGGGGAGCACGGCGAGGAACTCGTCGCGGACGTAGTCGACGACGAGACGGTCGTCGCCCGCGAACTGTGCTGCTGCCTCGAGCGGGTCGTCCTGCTCCGCGATCGCGAGCGTCGCCAGGTAGAGGCCGACCGGCCATCCCTCCGTCCGACGCCAGAGTTGATCGAAGTGTGACGCGGGTAGGTCCACGCCGGCCGCCTCGAACAGGTCAATGGCCTCGGCCCGGTCGAACGCCAGGCTCGTCGACCCGACGGTGTGCACGCGCCGGTCGGCGCGCATGCGGCCGAGCGCGAGGTTGGGCTCGGTGCGGGAGATCAGCACGAGCTGCGATCCGGCCGGCACGCAGTCGGCGAGCGCCTGGACCAATGCCCACACCGGGCGGTGCCGCAGGCGCTGGACGTCGTCGATGACGAGCACGAACGGGCGGGCCCGCTCCGCCACCGTCCGCTCCAAGCGGGGGACGAGCACACTGGTGAAGTCGATGGCGACGTTGGCGAGCTGTTGTTTCGCGCGGGGCTCGAGCGGTTCGAACTCGTCGAGCGCGCGGACGATCTCGGCGAGCAGGACCGCAGGATCGTCGTGTTGTCGGGTGGCTGACGTCCACGCCACCGAACGATGGTCGTCGAGGAGCCATTGCGACACCAGCGTCGTCTTGCCGAAGCCGCCACCGCCGACCACGAGGACGACCGGAACGTCGGACGCAGCCCGGAGCTCGTCGAGGAGGCGCGGTCGCGGCACCAACCCGGCGCGTGCGCCGATCCGCAATGGTCCCGTTGTGTCCACGCCCCCGCCCTCGACCACCTCGACCACGCGGTCATTCAACCAACTCTCAGTGGCGAGAGGTAGGACCAGAGGATCTGAATACGGTGAAACACCGGTAAACTGTGACATAAATATGCGTAGTTCGTGCCGAATCAGGCCATGACGCGCCTCGCTGATGAGCCACGTCGGGTCGAAATGCTCCCGGTAACGTTCGCGGCGTGGCGGGCCAGGGAGCGAGCGCACGGGGCGAGCCCGACGCCGCACCGGAACATGCGCCTGTTGTTCTCGTTGCGCTGATCCTGGTCGCGGCCGTCGCCAACCTGAACCTCGCGGTCGCCAACGTCGCCCTCCCCGACATCGGCAAGGCGTTCGACTCGTCGCAGACGACCCTCGACATGATCGCGATCGGCTACTCCCTGGGGCTGGCGGCGTCGGTGCTCTACCTGGGCGCGCTGGGTGACCGCTACGGGCGCAAGCTGATGCTCATCCTTGGCGTCGGCCTGTCGATCCCCGCCTGCATCCTCGCCGCCTGGGCGCCGACCGACGGCGTGCTCGTGTTCGCCCGGATCATGGGCGGCGTCTCCGCCGGCATGGCCTATCCGACCACGCTCGCGCTGATCACCGCGCTGTGGTCCGGTCAACCGCGTACCCGCGCGATCGCATTGTGGTCGGCGATCGGCGGTGCGATCTCCGCCCTCGGACCGCTCACCGCCGGGTGGCTGCTCGGGCACTTCTGGTGGGGCTCGGTCTTCCTCATCACGCTGCCGCTCGCGGCCGTCGCGCTGGTGATGGCGATCCGCTTCGTCCCCGCCCACGTGAACGAAGCCACCGATCCGGTCGACAACCTCGGGGGCATCCTCTCCGTCGTGATGGTCGCCGGACTCGTGCTGGCCATCAATTTCGCGCCCGTCCCCGACCTCGACACCGCGGCGATCGGGCTCGGCGTGATCGCCGCCGCTGCATTGATCGGGTTCGTGATCCGCCAGCGCCGGGCCCGCTTCCCGCTCTACGACCTCGACGTCGCGAGCCGACGGATCTTCTGGGTTGCGGCATTGGCCGGCATCATCGTGTTCGGCTCGCTCATGGGCGCGATGTTCATCGGCCAGCAGTTCCTCCAGAACGTGCTCGGCTACTCGCCGCTCGAGGCCGGCGCGGCGATCCTGCCCGCGGTGGTGTTCATGGTGATCGCGGCACCACGCTCGGCCAAGCTCATCGAGACGCACGGCGCACGCTTCACGCTCCTGCTCGGCTACCTCTTCTGCCTGCTCGGGTTCCTCACCATGCTGCTGCTCTGGGAGGACGGCGAGCGCGTACTGGCAGGTCGGTCTGGGCTACGCGTTCGTCGGCCTCGGCGTCGGCCTGGCCGGCACCCCGGCCTCGCATTCACTCACCGGTTCGGTGCCCGTGCGACGGGCGGGAATGGCGTCGGCGACCGCCGACCTCCAGCGCGACCTCGGCGGGGCGATCATGCAGTCGATCCTCGGCGCGCTGCTGGCGGCGGGGTACGCGACCGCGTTCACCAAGCAGATCGCCGCGTCACCGAACGCCAGCGACGTCAGCAGCAACGTCGAGGCGCAGCTCACGAAGTCGTTCTCGAGCGCGGCCAACACCGCGAGCCAGTACCCGCAGTACGCGAAGCAGATTACCACCGCGGCGAAGACTTCGTTCGTCGACGGCGCCAACTGGGCCTACAGCGCGGGGATCATCGCGATCCTCATCGGCGCGGCCCTGGTGTTCTTCATGTTCCCTGATCACGATGGCGAGGTCGAGCTGCTGGCCGAGTACCACGCCGAAGACACGGGAGCGGGAGCAATCACCCCATCGGGGTGATCTCACACAAGCGTCAACTCCGTTAGGGTTCGCCCGTAGTGGCCTGGATCCGCGACACCGACGAACAAGCGAAGCGGCGGCCGGCCGACATCGCGTTGCTCGTCGTCGCCGGGATCCTGGCGGCGTTCACCGGACTGTGGGCGCAGACCCAGTCGACCGTCAACCTCAACCTCTTCAACACGCTGAACGACCTGGCCGGCAACATGGTCGGGCTGGTCGAGGGCATCTACGCGCTCGGCTCGATCTGGGCCGCCCTTGCCGTCACCGTGGTGCTGTTGATCGCGCGGCAGGTGCGGGCGGCGTGGCACGGCGCGCTCGCGGCCGCGGTGGCGTGGGGGATCGCCGAGCTCCTCAACGAGCTGCTCGGAACCCACGACATCAAGGGCCTCGGCGTCAACGTACGGATGGGCGACGGCCCGGCCTTTCCGGTCGTCAACGTCGCCATCATCACCGCGCTCGCGTTCGGATTGTCCCCGTATCTCGTCCGTCCGCTGCGCCGGATCTTCGCCGTCGTCATCCTCCTGGTGTGTGCGGCGGCGATGTACCTCGGTACCGGTTATCCCTCCGACGTGCTGGGCGGGCTCCTCATCGGCTTCGCGGTCGCCGCGCTCGTCCGGGTGGTGTTCGGATCTCCGGGTGGTCAGCCGTCGGTCGCCGAGGTGCGCAGCGCACTCGTCGATCTGGGCTACGACGTCGCGAGCATCGCGCCGGCCACCGAACACATCGCACGCGCCTCGGTGATGGACGTCGAGCTCACGACCGGCGAGCACTTCCGGGTCGACGCGTTCGGTCGCGACCAGCGCGACGCCCGCATCGCCGCGAAGATCTGGCACAAGGCCATGTACCACGACCCCGGGGTGCCGGTGTTCGGCAGCCGGATCCAACAGGTCGAGCACATCGGCTTCACGTTGATGGTCGCCGAACGTGCCGAAGTGCGCGCCGCGCGCCTCGTGCGTACGGGTGTCGGAGGCGCCGAGGCCGCGGTGCTCGTCACCACCCCCCCACCTGGCACCCCGATCGGTTCCCTCGCCACCGAACGGGTCAACGACGCCGTGCTCACCGCGGCGTGGGAGCAACTCGACCGTTTGCACGGTGTCGGCATCGCGCACGGCAACCTCGACGGGCTGCGCGTGCTGGTGAACGACGACGGCGAGGTCGCGTTCGACGACTTCAGCGCGGCCGATGCCACCGGCGAGCAGTACTGGTACAACCGTGACGACGCTGCGCTGCTGGTGTTGACCACGCAGCTCGTGGACAACGAGCGCGCCATCGCCGCGATGATCGGCGTGCTCGGCAAGGAACGCGCGGGCACCGTCATCCCGGTCGTGCAGCCCGCCGCCCTGCCCGCGGGGCTCACTAAGGGCGTCAAGCACCAGAGCAAGCTGCTGAAGACGCTCCGCACCGACCTCACGACCGCGACCGGCGCCGAAGACGTACCTCCGCTCAAGATCAAGCGGCTGAGCCTCCTCAACATCGGGATGCTGATCGGCGTGCTCTTCGCCGTCGGCATCGCCTTCCACAGCATGGAGGGCATCAACTGGGCGTCGGTCAAGTCCGAGTTCGAGACCGCGACCTGGGCGTGGGCCCTGCTCGCGCTGGTGTTGTATCCCTCGATCCCGACGGCGTGGGCCACCGCGCTCATGGGCTGTGTGAACAAGGACCTGCCGTTCGTCCCGACGGTGCTGACCCAGCTCGCCTGCTCGTTCCTCAACCTCATCACCCCGAACGGCATCGGCGGCACCGCCCTGCAGATCGACTACCTGCACAAGCAGGACGTGCCGGTGGCGTCGGCGGGAAGCGCGATGGTGCTCAGCACCGGGGTCGGTGGCGCGATCCAGATGATCCTGTTCCTGACCGCGGCGGCGATCACCGCGACCGCGGTCGACACGAGCAGCAGCAGCGACTCGTCGAGCAGCAACGCCCTGCTGACCATTGCGATCGTCGCCGCCCTCGTCGGCGTCGTGCTGTTCATCCCCAAGATCAAGAACAAGGTCGTGCCCGCGGTCAAGCGCGCCGCCAGCGACATCTGGGCGGTCGTGCGCAATCCGAAGAAGGCCATGCAGCTCGTCGGGGGCGACACCGCCGGCAACCTGATCTACCCCCTCCTGCTGGGGCTGTGCCTCCTCGCGTTCCACCAGCACCTCGACTTCGCCCAGCTGGTCGTGGTGCAGGTCGGCGCGGGCATGGTCGGCAACGTGGCGCCCGTTCCCGGTGGCATCGGCGTGACCGAGGCCGCGCTCACCGCCGGGCTCACGTCGTTCGGGATCCCGCCCGCGCCAGCGCTGGCGACGGTGCTCGTGTTCCGGGGCATCACGTTCCTGATCCCGCCGATCTTCGGCTTCTTCACGCTGCGGTGGCTACGCGCCAAGGGCTACGCGTAGGCCGCTCCGCAGGCGACGCCCGCCGTGAACTCGATCTTCCTCCAAGTCCTCCTCTACGCCTTCGTCGCCGGTGCCAGCGCCGTCGCGCTCGGTGCGACGCTCGTCGTGCTCGGAAGCCGGCACGGCCGGTGGAGCGGCCTCGCCTTCGCGATCGGCGTCGTGCTCGGGCAGCTCGTCGTGTGCGCGCTCGCGTACGCCATCGGCACCGCCGCGCTACCCGTCGGCGCGCACGCGCACGACACGGCGCGGGCGGTGCTCGAGCTGACGTTGGGAATCGTGCTGCTCATGGGCGGGGCCTACGCGTGGAGACAACCGGCGTCACAACCGCCGAAGCCGAACTCCCGCTCCAAGGCCGCGTTCGACCGGCTGGCACGGCTCAGCCTTCCGGCCCTGTTCTTCGCGGGCGCCGCGCTCTCGCTGGGACCGAAGCGACTCGGGCTTACCCTGATCGTGACGGCGTCCATCTCGGCCGCGGATCTGTCCGACAGCGAGGCGGTTGCCCTCACCCTCCTCTACGTCGTCGTCGCCACCGCGCTCGTGACGGTGCCGGTCGTGCTCGCCATCGTCTTCGGCCCGCGCGCGGAGGCGTGGATGAGCAACGTCCAGTCGTGGCTCGCCGAGCATCGTCGGCCGATGACCTTCTACCCGCTGGCGATCCTTGGCGTGCTCGTCACGCTCGACGCGCTGGTCGCGCTCCTGAGCTGAAACGCTCGGGTCAGAGCGTCGGCAGCGTGCCCAGGCGGATGCCGCCGTAGACGAGCAGGAGTGCGCCGATGCCCAGGATCAGCAAGCGCATCGGCAGCCACGCGAAGCGGAGCGAGATTCCGGCGAAGAACAGCACGACCGCGAAGAACACGGTCACGAACACGTAATCGTCGGCGTGTTCGGTCGCCGCCTTGCCCTGCTCGAAGCGGACGTCGCCCAGCGCCTCGAGCTTGTCGGCCTTGACCCCGTTCGCGAGCACGTAGTTCTTCTCCCGGAGCGGGCTCGGGAACGCGTTCACGTTGTGCAACGGGTCGTCGGCCAGCCACCGGTCGAACGCGGGGCGGAACTCGTCGCGGAACCGGCGTTCGTACAGGCTGGCGAGCTCGGTGTTGCCGTCGGTCGAGACCTCGAGCCAGCGGTTGAAGTTCAGGAGGTCCTGGGTGCGATCCTGCGCGGCGAGAGTGGCCGCGCGGTTGGCGAAGCTGCGCGCGGTGCTCGCCTGCGTGTACCTCCGGGCCTGGAGGCCGCTCCACTTCGCGGCCTGGTAGCCGCTCCACGCGATGCCGAGCGTCGCCAGCGAGAGCAGGAGGGCGGCGGCGATCTCGAGCCATCGCTCGCGCGTCGACGTCGTCTCGCCCGGCTCGCCGAGCTCGTGCGGCACGTGGACGTGAACGTGTTCGGGCATGGACGGGGATACTACGAACTCTGCCCGGTACGCTCGCTCATGTGAGCGACGCGTGTTGCATTCCCGGCGGTGGACACGCGGACCACACGACCGTGGTGGACATCGATTCCCTTCCGGTCGCCGCAGGGCAGCACCCCGACACGCTCGTGGGGATTCCCGCCGGTTCGTTCCGCATGGGTGACGACTCGGTGTGGGCATACCCCGGCGACGGGGAAGCTCCCGTCCACGACGTCACGCTCGACGCGTTCCGGATCGACCGCTACACCGTCACCAACGACGCCTTCGCCGCGTTCGTCGACGCGACCGGCTGGCGCACCGACGCGGAACGCTACGGCTGGTCCTTCGTGTTCGCGGCGCTGCTGCCCGACGACTTCCCCGACACCAGCGGGGTTGTCGGCGCGGAGTGGTGGCGCCAGGTGTACGGCGCCGAGTGGCGCCACCCCGAAGGTCCGGAGTCCGGACTCGACGGGCGCGGCGACCATCCCGTGGTGCACGTCTCGTGGAGCGACGCGGTCGCGTACTGCCGCTGGACGGGCACCCGCCTCCCCACCGAGGCGGAGTGGGAGTGCGCGGCGCGTGGCGGGCGGGTCGGTACCGCGTTCCCGTGGGGCGACGACCTCGAGCCCGGGGGCGAGCATCGCATGAACGTCTTCCAGGGGAAGTTCCCGGGCGAGAACACCGGCGCCGACGGCTACGTCACCACCGCACCGGTCGACGCGTTCCCGCCCAACGACATCGGTCTCCACAACGTCACCGGCAACGTCTGGGAATGGTGCGCCGACTGGCTCGATCTCGGCTCCTACACGTCGGCCGCCGCGGACAACCCCGCGGGCCGGCCAACGGCGAGCGGCGCGCCCAGCGCGGCGGGTCGTACCTCTGCCACGTCTCGTACTGCCGTCGCTACCGCGTGTCCGCCCGGTTCGGGAGCGAACCGGAGAGCTCGGCCGGCCACACCGGTTTTCGCGTCGCCGCCGACGCCTGAGCCGCGTCGCGTTCACACCGGATCGGGCAAGTTGGCTTCGTGCGCGACCGCGAGGTCCTTCAGGTGGTCCGGGAGCGTCTTGGCCATCACCGCGACCGCCCGGGCATCCTTCCCCGCGAGGTAGCGCGTCTTGGGCCGCTTCGCGGTGAGCGCACTGGTGACCGCCTTCGCGACCTTGTCGGCGGGCGCAGCCTCGTCCCTGGTCTTCTCCACGAGGGCGCGCACCGATGCGATGTCGTCGTCGTAGCGATCGATCCCGCGGTCGTGCAGGCCCCGCTCCATGTCGTCGATGGCGGCGAGCGTCTTTCCGAAGATCGCACTGGCGCTGCCGCCGGGGTCGACGAGTGACACGTGGATGTTCCATTGCCGCAACTCGAGCCGGAACGCGTCGGTGACGGCTTCCATGGCGAACTTCGATGCGCTGTACGCACCGTGGAGCGGGAGGACGAGGCGGCCGCCGATCGACCCGACGTTCACCAGCCGGCCGTTGCCGGCGCGGAGGAGTGGCAGGAACGCCTGGGTCACGGACACGTGCCCGAACAAGTTGACCTCGAGCTGACGACGGAAGTCGTCCATCGGCTGGTACTCGAGCGGGCCCGGCCTCACGATCCCGGCGTTGTTGACGAGCCCGGCGATGCCGCGGCCGTCGACCGCCTGCGCCACGGTATCGACGGCCGCCGCGATCATTCCCGGGTCGGTGATGTCCATGAGCAGCGGCGTCAGCGTCCCCGAGTTGTCGAGCGTGAGGGCGTCCGCATCGGCCACGCGTCGCACGCCGGCGAAGACGCGGAACCCCGCCGCAGCCACCCGGAGCGCGCACGCCGCGCCGATCCCCGTGGACGTCCCCGTGATGACGACGGCGCCGCCGTCGCCGGAGTGTGTGCCGGTCATGTGAGCTCTTTGTCGGGAGCCGACGAGCTGGAGACCGTGTCGGCCACGCCGTTGATGAACGTCGTCGCCTGCTCCTCGAAGCCGGCCTTGAGGTTGGGCTTGGGGAGCGGGACCCCGAACCATTGGCGCTTCTCGACGTCGTGGCGCATGAACACGAGCCACGACCACATCGACATCACCTGATTCCCGTCGGCCACGAAGTGCGTGTCGTCGACGAACCGTCCGCCACTCGTCGTCCCGAGCTCACGGATCGTCTTCAGGTTGTTCTTGTAGTACCGGCGGGAGGTGGTGAACGCGGCGAACGGCGTGCCGGTGAGCACGCGTCCCGACGCGGGATCGTGCAGGTACGAGCGGATCGGCATGCACGTCGTGAGCCACCACGTGGGCGAGCCGATGACGACGAGGTCGTAGCCGCCGTCCGACGCGGCGGGCGGGATCCCGATGTCGCCCGTCTTCCTGCGCAGTTGCGCGGGCAGCATGCTGAAGATCTGCGCGATCGACCAGGGCATCGGGCGCTTGGAGAACTTCGTCCCGTAGTGCTCGTCGGTGAACTCGATCGCGGCCTCGGTCACCTCGTAGCCACGTCCCCGTAGCGTCCCCGCCATCGTGTCCGCGACGCGGCGGGTCTGTTGGGAGAAGGAGTAATAGACGAACAGCGCGTGCGGCGTACCGTCGTTGGACACGACCCGACCTCCGTTGGAGCGGCTAGCCGCCTTCGGCCATCTTCTTCTGGGCGTCGGCGATCGCACCCTTGAGGGCGTCCACGTGGTGGCCCTCCGCCTCGCCGACCGCACGCTGGATCGCTCGCGTCACCGCCGGCTCGACCTGCGAAGCCGCCGAATGCGAGTATGCGACGACGAGGCCGGCGCCGCCAATCGGGATCGTCGCGCCCGCAGATTCCTCGATCTTGGAGCCCATCTTGTTGTGCAACGCCTTGCCGCCTACCGCGCCGATGACCGCTCCGATCGCGGTCGCCGCCAGCAGCGGCGGTGCGAAGAGGCCCACCACGAAGCCGACCCCGCCGAGCCCGGCCGCCCCTTCGGCGACCGCGTGGTCGCTCTGCTCGATCGAGAGGTTGCCTTCCAGATCCTTCGTCACGACGACCGCGCCCCAGAGGCGGGCACCACAGCCGAGGACGGCCTCGTAGTCCTCGTGCGCGGCCTCGGTCGACAGGTAGCCACCGATCAGCACGTCGATCGTCTCGTCATCGATCATCGAACGCTCCTCGCCCTCGCGTCGCGGTTCATGCAGACAGTGCGTGCGCCGCGCTGCCGTGGTGCTCGGCGGTGTGCACGTTGAGCTCGTCCTGCGCGGAGAGGTGCGGCGTGATGTCGAACACGACCTTCTTCACCGTGCCGGTGAACGCGAACGGCTTCTCGTGCTCGTACGCGAAGTCCACCACCCCGCCGTTGTCGCGCCCGATGTCCATCCCCGCGTAGCCCGAGAAGCGGATGGGCACCGTGTGGTCCATGCGGCCCTTGCCGACCGGTCGGTCGTCGATGTACAGGGTCACCATGCCACCCGTGGCCGGCGTCGCTCCGTCGGCCTCGAAGTCCATGCGCACGGTCACGTCACCGGAAGGAACGTTCTCCTCCGCCACCTGTTTGAACACGAACACGCCCATCATCGAGTAGGTGTGCGTGAGTTTCCCGTCCTTGATATAGAGCGTGAAGCCGCCGAGGTGGTCGGCTTCGGCGACGATCACTCCCTCGGCGCCCCCTTCGGGGATCGCCAGGTCGGCGCTGATCGAATACGAGCGGTTGTAGATCCGCGGGATCATCCCGGACAGCACGTTCTGCACGTCGCCCCGGAACTCGAACTTCGTCTGCTCCGGAATCGGGGGCACCAACCCGAAGAACGTCGAAAGCGCGGCCAGCAGGGGCAACACCCAGTACCGCTCCGCCTCCTCCCAGAACAGGTCCTTGAGCTCCTGGACCTTCTCCGGGTGCTCGGCGGCGAGGTCCTTCGCCTGCGAGAAGTCGTCGGGCAGGTAGTACAGCTCGGCCGGTCCCGCGTCCGGATCCCAGACCCCCGGCGCGTACGGCTTGAGCGCATCGGGTGTGAGCACCCACGGGATGCGTTCGGTCTTCATCGCGAGCCACCAGCCGTCCTTGTACATGGCCCGGTTGCCGATGGTCTCGAAATACTGCTGGGTCCGGTGCTCGGGCGCGGCGCTGTCGGTGAGCGACGCCGCGAACGAGGTCCCGTGCATCGGCTCCTGGTCGACACCGTCGACCCGGTCGGGCTCGGGGATGCCGGCGAGCTCGAGGATGGTGGGCGCGAGGTCGATGACGTGGGTGAACTGGGAACGCAGGCCGCCGGCGTCCTTGATGCGCGCCGGCCAGTGGGCGACCATCGGGTTACGGGTCGCGCCCAGATGCGATCCGACCTGCTTGCCCCACTGGAACGGCGCGTTGCCGGCCCACGCCCACGCCGCCGAGTAGTGGGGATCCATGATCGCGTCGCCCCACTTCTCGAGCCCGCCGTAGCGTTCGGAGAGCTGGAGCTGCATCTCGTCGGTGAGCGGGATGCCGTTCTGCATCGTCAGCTCGTTGAACGAGCCGGTGATCGTGCCCTCCATGCTGGCGCCGTTGTCGCCCCAGATCCAGAGGATGAGCGTGTTGTCGAGCTCGCCGAGCTCCTCGATGGCGTCGATGACCCGCCCGACGTTGTGGTCGGCGTTCTCCGAGAACCCGGCGTAGACCTCCATCTGGCGCGCGTAGAACGTCTTCAGGTTGTCGGGGAGGTCGTCCCACGCGGGAAACGCCGCATCACGAGGTGTGAGCTCGGTGTCGGCGGGGATCACACCGAGCTGCTTCTGGCGGGAGAACGTCTCCTCGCGGAGCTTGTCCCAACCCTGGTCGAACTTGCCCGCGTACTTGTCGGCCCAGTCCTTCGCGACGTGGTGCGGGGCGTGGCTGCAGCCGGTCGAGAAGTAGACGAAGAACGGCTTCTTCGCGTCCTGGGCACGGATCGCGTGCATCCACTCGATGGTCCGGTCGGCCATCGCGTCCGGGAGGTAGTACGGATGTTCCTCGTCGTAGAACTCGGGCGGGGTGCCGATGATCTTCTGGTTCTCCGCCAGGCACGGGTCCCACTGGCTCGAGCCGCCGCCCAGGATCCCGTAGAAGTAGTCGAAGCCCCACCCGTTGGGCCACCGGTCGAACGGACCCGCGGGACCCTGTTGCCCGTCAGGCGTCAGGTGCCACTTGCCGAAGCCGGCGGTGCTGTAGCCGTTGTCCCGGAGGATCCGTGGCAGCGGCGCGCAGTCACGGGGAAGCGTGCCCGAGTAGCCCGGGAACCCGCCCGAGAACTCGCCCACCGAGCCCACTCCCACGCGGTGGCTGTTGCGTCCGGTCAGGAGCGCGGCACGCGTCGGCGAGCACAGCGCAGTCACATGGAAGCGGTTGTACTTCACCCCGCCGTCGGCGATGCGCGTGTAGTTCGGAGTCTGGATCGGTCCGCCGAAGGTGCTCGGGTTGCCGAAGCCGGCGTCGTCGATGAGCACCACCACGACGTTCGGCGCGCCCTCGGGCGGCGTGGGGTGGCCGATGAGGTTCCAGTCGGGCTGCGATCCGTCGAGCGTCTTGTTGACCGTTCCGGAGAAGGTGGGACGCCGGATCGGGAGGTGGCTGCGATCGACTTCGCTCATGCTCGTCTGCTTTCCTGGAGGGCCATCGCCTTGACGATCGCGTACCGGTGGCGGATTGGCTTCACCCCCTTGGGGTGATTCCGCCTCAGCCGATCAGGTCGACTGCCTGCTGGACGCTGCCGGAGATCGCGTCGACGCCGAGGCGCTCGATCGACCCGTCGCGCCGCAGGTAGTCGAGCACCGCGTGGTGCGCTCGGGCGACGACCAGCCGGATGCCGAGGGCGTCCAGCTCCTCGTCGAGCGCGACCAGCGTGTCGGCTCCCTGAGTGTCGATCTCGTAGACCGCTTCGAAGTCGAGCACCACGGCGCGGCACGGGCCACTCGTCGCATCGACACGCGACCTGATCCCCTCGGCGATCACGTCGGCGTTGGCGAAGATGAACGGGGCCTCGATCCGCACGATCACGACACCGGCGACCGGCAGTACGTCCGCATGCTCGGACTCGTCCTCATACCTCGTCCCGTCGGTGCTCCGGCCGAGCGTCGCGATGCGAGGGTGGTCGAACCGGTGGACGAGCAGGACGAGGCTCAACACGATGCCCACGACGATGCCGGCGAGGATGCCGATCAGGATGACGCCCAGGAGCGCCCCGAGCGCGAGCCAGAAGTCGGGGACGTGGGTCCTCCAGAGGCGGACGAGCGAGCTGAGATCGATCATCCCCCACACCGCGTGGATCACGATCGCGCCGAGCACCGCCTCGGGCAGGTTCTCGAACACCCCGGCGAGGAACAGCGTCGTCAGCACGACGAGCACCGCGGTGACGAGGAAGCTGACAGGTGTCTTCGCGCCCGCGTCGTCCGCGGCGGCGGACTTCGAGAGGCTCCCGGTCGGAGTGAAGCCCTGCAACACACCGGCTCCGATGCTGGCCGCTCCGTACCCGATCAGCTCCTGGTTGGGATCGATCGGTTCCTTGTTGGCGACGGCGTAAGTCTTCGCGATGGCCAGCGACTGCGCGAACCCCACGACGATGATCCCCAACGCGCCCGGGATCATCGACCAGAGGTCATCGATCGTCACCCCCGACCACGAGGCGAAGTGGTAGCCGGTCGGTACCGCGCCGACGAGCGATACGCCGTCGGACGCGAGATCGAACACCGAGGTCGCCGCGATCCCGAGCACGACGACCACGAGTGCCCCCGGCACCTTCGGTGCGAACCTCGCCAGCCCGAAGAGGATGGCCAAGCTCGTCAGCCCGACGACCGTCGTGGTCCAGTTCCAGTCGCCGATGCTCGTCACGACGTCCCAGAACTTCTCGACGGTGTTCCCCGACGGCTTCGGCGCCCCGAACAGCTTGTACAGCTGCCCGACCGCGATGTAGAGACCCAGGCCGACGATGAAGCCATCGAGGACCGGGCGGGCGAAGAACCGCGCGATGAATCCCATCCGCAGCAGGCCGAACGCCACGTAGAGCACCCCGACAAGCAGCGCGAGCGCCGCGGTCAGGGAGATGAAGTTGTCGGATCCCGCCGCGGCAAAGGGCGCGACCGTCGCCGCGGACAGCGTCGCCACCGTCGAGCTCGGCCCGTCGAAGAGGCGCTTCGACGAACCGAAGATCGCGTAGCCGAGGATCGCCAACGGCACCGAGTAGAGGCCGTATTCGACCGGCACACCGGCGATGCTCGCGTACGCCATCGATTCCGGAACGACCAGCGCCCAGACGACCAGCCCCGCAACCGCGTCCGTCCGAACCAACTCCGTTGGTAGCTCGTGATCCATCGCAATACCGGGAAGATCCTCTGTGCGGTCGAGTCTGCGGAACCTCCGGCCACCACGCCTCCTTCGACGATTGAGGGGTGATGATGTGCGCCGGGCGCCCGGTGGAAATCATCCACTTGGGACGATTCTCCGGTGGCGACGACGCTGCACACTCGACGGGCCCAAGGACCACGCGCCGGGTGACGCGGTCACACGAGGAGAACGCAGTGGGACAAGGGATCGGCGAGGTATTGACGTACGCGATCGCAGTGGACGTCAGCCTCCTGTCGATCATCGCCGTGATTCTCATGCTGTTCTCCTCCCGCGCGAACGTGAACGGCCCCGCGTTCCTCCTCGGATGGATGGTCACGCTCGCGGTCGTGAGCGCCGTCGCCTACGTCGTGGCCGATCAGAGCAGCGCCGCGACGAGCACCACCACCTCCGACACGATCGCGTGGGGGAAGATCGGGTTCGGCGTGCTGTTGCTGCTGCTCGCGGTGCGCGACTGGCGGAACCGCCCCGCACCGGGGGTCGTGCCCGAGATGCCGAAGTGGATGGCGAGTGTCGACACCCTCTCACCGGGGAAGGCGTTCGGCCTCGCGGTGCTCATGGCCGGCGTCAACCCGAAGAACCTGCTCCTGACCGTCGCGGCGGCGGTCGGGCTCGCGCAGCTCGGACTGTCGACCGGTGATGCGCTCGTCTCGTTGATCGTGTTCGTGGTGGTCGGGAGCCTTGCGATCGCAGCTCCGGTGGCGTACTTCTTCGTGGGCGGCGAACGCGCACGGTCCGCGCTCGATTCGATGAAGGACTGGCTCGCGTTCCACAACGCCGCGGTGATGGCGGTGCTGTTCCTCGTCTTCGGCGTCGACCTGATCGCGAAGGGCCTCCCACCACTCACGAACTAGTTCGAGGCACACCCGAGACCGAGGTCGGCGAACCAATGCCAGAGATGGAACTTGCTCCGGACACCGTGCTGCAGCTCGCGCCCGGGATCCGGACGCGACTCGACGCGGCGGGACACGTCGTGGTCGATTCGAACGTCGGGACGATCATCGACATCGGGCCGAGGGGCTTCGCCATCCTGGCGCGGTTCTCGCAACCGACACGGCTGGGAGACGCGATCGAATTGCTCGAGCGGGAGCACGGTCGTTCGACCGACCTCGCGCCGACGTTGAGCGTCGTCAACATGCTCATCGAGGAAGGCGCGCTGGTCACGCCCGACCCCGAGGGCGCGCTCAGGAGCGGATGGGCCGACCCGGTGGAGCACGCGCGCATGCTCCACGACGAACGGAGGACCGGCGACTATCTGACGGCCATCACGGCCGCGGTGCGCCCCGATGACGTCGTGCTCGACATCGGCACCGGGAGCGGCGTCTTGGCCGTCGCCGCCGCGCGCGCTGGCGCGCGGCACGTCTACGCGGTCGAGGCGAGCGACATCGCGGAGGTGGCCGAGCGGGTGTTCGCGGCCAACGGGGTCCGCGACCGGGTGACGCTCCTCCCCGGTTGGTCGCGGGAACTCGAGCTGCCCGAGCCGGCGGACCTCCTCGTCGCCGAGGTCATCGGGAACGAGCCGCTCGAGGAGGAGATCCTCGAGACCACCCTCGACGCCCGCTCGCGTTTGCTGGCTCCGGGTGCCCGCCTGATCCCCCACGCCCTCACGCTGTTCGCGCGCCCTGTGATGCTGCCGGAGGCCGAGACCAGACAACGCACGTTCGGGCGCGCGGCCGTCGGGCGGTGGCGGGACCTCTACGACATCGACTTCACGCCGCTGCTCGACGCCGCGATCCCCGGGCCGACCCACACGATCACCGAGGCCGAGGTGGTCGCGACGTGGCCGCAGGTCGGACCGCCGGTCGCACTCACCACGATCGACCTCGCCGCGTTCACCGAACCCTCGGTCCGCGCGTCCGCCGATCTCGGCGTCGACGCTCCGGGCGTCGTCAACGCGGTCGCGGTGACGTTCCGCGCCGGGCTCCACGACGGGCTCGCACACACCATGGATCCGTGGACCTGGCCAGCGTCGAGCTGGGCGACCTCGGTGTGGGTGCTGCCCGACCCGCTCGAGGTGGGCACGGGACGCGTCCTCCGCGTGCACTACCACCGCCGCGTCCCCGGCCGGTCGGACGGGCTCATCTGTGAGGTGGTCGACCCCTGATCGAGGATCGTCCCATGTGGATGATGCCGCCCCTCCCGACCACCCGTACGGTCCGGCCAGGACACCGATGGTGCCCGTCACCGCGAAGACAGGAGCCACCCATGGGAATGGTGCGTCGACGGACCCGCCGCCGGACGATGATGGTCGCCGGCGGACTCGCGTACGCGCGGGGCAGGAACCAGGGCCAGGAAGAAGAAGCCGAAGGCGAGCAGGCGTACGCGCCGCCGCCGGCGCCCGCACCGCCGCCTCCGGCGCCGGCTGCCGACGACGCCACCAGCGAGCTCGAGCGCCTGGCGTCGTTGCACCAGTCGGGTGCGCTCTCCGACGACGAGTTCGCCTCCGCCAAGCAGAAGGTCCTCGGCGCGTAGCGCGCCCAGGATCACGAACGAGGAGCAGCACCCAATGGCTGATCAACCCCGTGGCGCCGTCCTGCGTCGCGCCATCGAAACGTGCATCGCGCCGACCGACGACACGATCGCCGCGCTCGGCGACCTGTTCGCCGACAACGCGACGGTGTGGTCACCGAACATGCTGGCGATCGGTCTCGCCGACCTCGCCGAGAACCTCGCGTTCCGGGAGACCGCGTTCTCGAACGTCGACGTCCAGATTGATTCGCTCGACATCTTCGGGAGCCGGGGCCTGGCCGAGTTCCGCGTCGCCGCGACCTTCTCCGGTCCGTTCGTGATCGGCGAGTCGGCGGTGATCGATCCCAACGGGCAGCAACTCCTGCTGGGCGCGGCGGCGGTCGCGGACTTCGAGGGCGACAAGATCACTGCGCTCCGCGCCTACTTCGACGACGCCACCCTCCTGGAGCAGATGCTCGACGCGTAGCCCGCGCACCCGAGGAGCAGGGCCATGAACCGGTCGTACCAGGTGGTCGTGGAGGACCAGCCCGATCCGCGCGACCTCGCGTTCCTCGAGGAACGGATGGCCGAAGCCGCGGTCTCCGCCGCCGGCGTCGGTGACGAGGAGGAGTTCGCGGTCGTCGTGCGCGATGGCGACGAGGTCGTTGCGGGTGCGTCGGGTGCGATCTGGGGTGGGGGTTGCCAGTTGCACGTCGTCTGGGTCGAGGAGTCCCTCCGCCGTCATGGCCTCGCCCGAACCCTCATGTCCACGGTGGAGCAGGAAGCGCGGCGACGGGGGTGCCGCCTGGTCATGGGTCTGACGTACGACGTCCTGACCGGTGACTACTACGACCGCCTGGGCTACCAGACCGTCGGGTTCATCGAGGACTGCCCCGCGGGCACGACCACCCGCTGGTATCGCAAGGACCTGTGAGGTACCGGTGGCGGATCGCGCTCGTTCGTCTCAGGTCGATTCGGTGGTGCAGGCACTGCACGCACGATTCGGCACCGCGGTCGAGCTCGCGGCGATCGCCGCCCAGGTCGAAGCCGAGTTCGCCGCGTACCGCGACGTGCCCATCACCGACTTCGTGCCGATCCTGGTCACGCGGCGCGTGCGCACCAAGCTCCGCTCGAGCTTGCCCGTCTGAGCTTCAGGCCGGCCTCTCCCCGTCTTGGCGTGGTGAACCCGCGCATCTCGCGGGTCTGCCACGCCAGAACCGTCGGTCTGGTCAGGCCGGGGCGGGCCGCTCACCCCGGCGCGACGAGCGTGCGCACGACATCGACGCGGTGCGAGAGGGCGATCATGTGCCCTTCGCCGACGTAGCGCGTGATCTCCGCGCCGGCGATCCCGGCCCCGAGCACGTCGGCCCAAGTCGGCGGGACGAGCGTGTCGGCGGTTCCCTGGTAGATGTGCGTCGGCACGGCGACGTCGGCGAGCGTGAAACCCCACGGGCCGACGAACGCGCGGTACTCGTCGACCATGCCCGCGCCGTCGCGCGAGCCCTCGCCGATCGCGACGCCGAGCCACTCACCGTGCTCGCGGATCACCGCGGTATCGGCCGGCGGCGAGTGCTTCGCCTCGAACCGCGCGAGCCGCAACGGTGAGCGACGGCCGAGCCGCCCCGACAGCGAGAACGCGGCGCGCGCCACCGGTGGCGCCCGGTGCGACAGCTGCGCCAGGCGGCGATCCAGCCGGTTGAGCTCGGCGAAGCGTGCGTCGGCGTCGAGCGGTGGCGCGCCGGCGATCAGCGCCAGCCGCGACACGCGGTCGGGCAGACGGGCGGCCACCGCGGCGGCGTACTGACCACCGAGGGACCAGCCCATCACCGCGGCCCGGTCGACCCCGATCGCGTCGAGCAGCTCGCGGGCGTCATCGGCCCAGTCGCCGGTGGAGTGACCGGGCATGCGGTCGGAGCCGCCGACGCCGGGACGATCGGGCGAGACGACCCGCACACCGAGGGCCGCGAGCTCGACGGCGCACGGCTCGACGTCGAACCGGCAGAGGAGACCGCCGTGGCAGTTCAGGATCACCGCGCCGTCGGGCGCGCCAAACTCCGAGTAGCGCAGGCGGCGCCCGTCGGCCAACGTGAGGTCGTGGTCGACCGCGGGGTCGTGGCGGAACTCGGTGCTCACGCGTCGGCCTCGACGCAGTCGAGGCGCAGATCGTGCTCGACCACGAGGCGGAACCGCCCCCGCCCCGTCTTCTCGATGCTCACCGGCGCACCGCGCTCGTCGAGGCGACGCTTGAGCAGGATCAGCCGGCTCTCGAGGTTGTCACGGAACTCCGGCAGCTCGAGCGAGGGGTCGAGCCGCACCTCCTTGTTCGTGAACTCGACGCGGCCGTCGCGGGTGTAGTGCCCGAGCAGGATCCAGAGGATGCGACCGGCGACGCCCTTGATCAGGTACTCGCCGTCGACGAACGTGCTCCCGTCGACGGCGAAGAACCGCACGCGTGTGCACTCGGCCCGCGCGGCCACGACCGCGCGCCCCGCATGCAGCTCGGCGCCGGCCGCGTCGCCCTCGGCGCGCTCATGCGCCCAGTCGATCTCGATCGCGCTCGCCACCATCGTCGCTACCACGACGAGGAGCGCCTCGTCGTCGGGGCCGTACACCCCGGGCTTCGCACTCTCGATCACGACGACCCCGACGAGCTGCCCCAGGACCATGGCCGGGACCGCGACCTGGCTCTCGGCGTCGGGCAGGCCCGGCAACGGGATCTCGCGACCCGGCACCTCCCCGCCCTCTTCCTCGTAGGTGCGCCGGACGGTGCGCGCGTACGCGAGCATCCGCCCGAGGTTGCCGACCCGCATCGGTTCGGCACGGTCGGCGACCATGCCGATGATGCCGTCGCCCACCCGCACCTCGGAACCGACGCCTTCGCTCGGGTAGCCGTGGCTGGCGATGGTGAACAGACGCTCGCCGTGTTCGTCGAGGAGGAGCAGCAACGAGTGCTCGTAGCCGAACAGCTCGGCCAGGCTGGCCAGCGTCGTGCTCACGAGCGTGTCGAGATCGGGACTCCGCGCGAGGCGCTCGCTCAACCGCGCGAGCTTGCGGACCTGCTCGCCCTCGGCGCGGAGCTCGCCGGTCACGCGTCCGCCACGTGGACCGCGGCCGGCACCGCCTCGAGCTCGACCACCCGGTAGATGTCGGCACTGCGCAGCTTGAAGATGCCCGCCATCCCGGTGAGCGCGGCGATGGCGTCGACGTCGCGCCGCAGACGCTCGAACACGGGCCCCCGGCGTTCCGTCCGTTCGTACGCCAGCATCATGCGGTAGGAGTCGTACGTGGTGGGGTCGACCACCACGACGCACGCGTGCGGGTTCTCGGCCAGGTTGCGCACGGTCTTCGAGAAGAACTGGTTGGAGAGCGCGACGCGCTCGTCGTCGATCATGTGCACGCGCGACAGATGGGTGACGTTCGGGACGCCGTTGGCCGAAGCGGTCGCGATCTCGGCGGGGATCAGACCCTCGAAGCAGGCCGCGATGTCGGAGAGCGCGATGCGCGGCTCGTCGCCGGCGCTCACGACGGCTCCGGGGCCAGTTGCGTGCCGGCGGTGCGACCGGGAGTCTGGTCGAACACCGACTCGACGTTCACCACGCAGGCGTACACACCCGCGGTCATGAACCGCATCACCAGCTCCTCGGGGGTGCCGTCGGTCTCGGCGATGGCGCGCGCCGCGCCCGCGCAGTAGCGGTCGAAGCGGATGTGGTCGGCCGGCGTCGCATCCTCCACGGAGGTTGCCCGGCCCTTGAGCTGCATCGACTCGAAGGTGAAGAAGTTGGTGGCGGTGAGCGCGACCGCGCCGCCCTGCTCGACGTTGCGGCGGGTCACCGGCGCCTGGGTCGAGAGCAGCATCCGGAGACGCCGGTCGTCGAGCACCTCGATGCCCCACGCCCGGCTGGCGTCGGGCAGGCGGTCGGCGTCGACCGTGCCCACGATCAGCGAACACGGTGACTCCAGCAACTCGGCGAGCTCGGGACCGATCACGCACGGCCTTTCTGGGCAGATCCTGCGAAGTAGCGAATTCTTAGCGTTCGCTCACGCGCCTTTTGGGAGCCGGCGCCCCGGCACTCCCGGAAGATGGTGGCACGAACCACACGGACCCGGTGCCGCCGAGGCCGCACCCGAACCCCAGGAGCCACCGATGACTGCGATCGCCCCGACCACCCCGCTCTTCTCCGAGACCGCTGCGCTGGACGCCGTCGTGGTGGACATCTACCGCGACATCCACAAGGGCATCCGCAACGAGCTGTTCGCAGTCACCCTCGACGCCGGCCGCGTCGACCCCGGCGACCCCCAGGCCGTGACCGCGGTCGCCGGCCGCTGGGCCAACCTGGTCAACCTGCTCGTCGCCCACGCCGAGCACGAGGAGCGCTTCGTCCAGCCGGTGATCGAGCAGTTCACCCCGGCCTACGCCGAGGAGATCATCGAGACCCACGCCCGTCTCGAGGGCCAGATGGCCCAGCTCGAGCTGCTCGCCGACCGCGCCGCCGAGTCCTGCCCCCAGCACAGCCGCCTGCTGACCCACCGCTTCTACCTGGGCATGGCGTCGTTCACCGCCGCCTACCTGGAGCACCAGGAGTTCGAGGAGTTCGAGGTGATGGTGATGCTGTCGCAGCACGTGTCACCCGAGGAGCTGCGGGATCTCGACAACGCGATCGTGGCGAGCATCTCGCCCGAGATGATGGGCCAGTCGCTGTCGATCATGGTCCCGGCCATGAACATCGACGACCAGACCGAGCTGTTCTCCGGTATGCAGGCCGGGGCACCGCCCGAGGTGTTCGCCGGGGCCATGGGTCTCGCGCACTCCGTGCTCGAGCCGGGCCGGTACGACGCGCTCGCCCGTCGGCTGGGCGTCTGAGCCCGGCGCCGGCGTCAGTCCGCCGGCACCAACGCGGTCACGGCCGCGCGCATGCGCTCTGCGTACTGCGCGCGGTCGAGGCCGTGGTCGAGCACGAGCATCCGGTAGACCTCGTGGCTGAAGAGCCCCCACAGCAGGTCGAGCGTTCCGTCGTCGAGCTCGTGCTGCACGATCAGCTCGACGCTGCGCTTCACGTCGACGCGACGGCCGGCTTCCCACTGCAATCGCCAGCCGTCGATCTCCTCGTCACTGGCCGCGGCTTCGCCGACCGTGCGCCACAACCTCGCGAGGCGGCCCTGGATGTCGGCGAGCATCTCGATGCCGGCGACGATGCGTTCCTCGCGCTCGCCGGCCCCCAGGCTCGTGAACACCTCGCGTTCGGCGAGCGGCACCGGCGCCACGTCGCCGACGACTGCGAAGTCGACGACCGCGCGGAGCACCTGCTTCTTCGAACCGAAGCCGCTGTAGACGGTCTCGACCGCGACGCCCGCCTCCCGGGCGATGGCCGCCACCGTCGTCCCCGCCCACCCCGACTGCTCGAACAGCTCTGCCGCAGCCGCCAGCACCTGCTCCCGGGTCTGGACCGCCTGCTGCTCGCGCAGCCGGGAGGAGTAGCGCCGCCGGGTGGGTGCCGCAGGTCTCTTCGTCGCCATGGGTTGCATTCTAGAACATGATCTGATTCAATACAGCACTATTCCAGTCAATACTTCGAGCGACCAAAGGAACCTCCGATGAAGCCCGAGCTGCTGCCCACCACCCCGGAACCGATCACCCCCGACACCTGGCTGATCCCCACGCTCGCGGCCGACCCCGCGGGCGGGTTCATCGGCGCCCACAGCGCCGTGATCCGCGCCGCGGAGCCGGTGATCGTCGACACCAGCGTGCTGTTCGGCCGCGACCAGTGGCTCCAGAACGCCTTCTCCGTGGTCGAGCCCGAGGACGTGCGCTGGATCTTCCTGTCGCACGACGACCACGACCACCTGGGCAACCTCGAGCCGGTGCTCGACCTCTGCCCGAACGCGACCCTCCTCGCCAACTACGCGATGGTCGGGCGGCTCTTCGGTGACGTCGAGCTGCCCCTAGAGCGCATGCGCTGGATCAACGTCGGCGAGTCGATCGACGTCGGCGACCGCGAGCTGCTGATGGTGCGGCCGCCGATGTTCGACTCCCCCGCCACGCGCGGCCTGTTCGACACGAGCACCGGAATGCTGTGGGCGGGCGACAGCTTCGGCTCCACGTTCCCGGGCGCGGTGTACGACGCCGACGACATCCCCGCCGAGGTGTACGACCCGAGCTTCGAGCTGCTGAACCTCCTCAACACGCCATGGATGGAGTGGGTCGACGCGACGCGGTTCGCCGACCACGTCGCACACGACCGAGTCGCTCCCGCTGACCGTGGTCGCCAGCGCGCACGGGCCGCTGCACCGCGGCGCCCGCATCGCCGACGCGTTCCGCCGCACCCGTGACCTCGCCGGGCGCACGCCCGCGGAGCAGCCCGGGCAGGAGATCCTCGAGCTCCTGTGCGCGATGCTCGCGACCACCGGCGTCTGAGGGAGCTCGAACATGGGAACGATCCCGCGCCACGCCTCGGTCGACGTGGTCGTCGACGCACCTCCCACCGCGATGTGGGAGGTCGTCGGCGATCCCCGCCGCACCGGCGAGTGGAGTCACGAATGCCTCGAGGTGATGTTCGTCGACGGCGCGACCGCGCCCGGCGTCGGCGTCCGCTTCCGGGGGCGCAACCAGGTCGGGAAGACCGGCTGGTCGCGCACCTGCGAGATCGTCGGATACGAACCCGGGCGCGAGATCAGCTGGCGCACCATCCCGTCCCCGCTCCACAACGACAGCACGGTCTGGACGATCACGGTCGAGCCCGAGGGCACCGACGGCAGCCGGATCACCGAGCGTTACGAGGTGGTGAAGCTCGGGCCCCTGATGGACCGGTTCATCTACCAGTTCGTGCCTGTCCACCGCGACCGACGGGAGGCGCTCACCGCCGACCTCCAGCGGATCGGCGAGGTGGCCCGCGGCCCGGAGCCAGCCACGGCGGGGTAGCTTGCCCTCCTCCATCGTCCAGGGGGGATTCACCATGGCTCGACTCCGGTCGGCACCCGTTGCCGTGCTCACGATGCTCACGCTCGCGGCAGCACCCCGCGTTCTTCGCCTCCCCGGCGGGGGCCGCGAAGAAGCCAGCGACCATCACCGTGCTCGTCACCAACGACGACGGCGTCGCCGCCCCCGGCATCGACGCGCTGGTCGAGGCGTTGCGGACGGTCAAGAGCACCAAGGTGGTGGTGGTCGCGCCCGCGACCAACCAGAGCGGGACCGGCGGCAACACCACCCCGGGCACCCTGGTGACCCAGCCGGCCACCACCGCCAGCGGGTACGAAGCGACCGCGGTGCAGGGCTTCCCCGCCGACACGATCACCGCCGCGCTCGACCAGTTGAGCGTGAAGCCGAACCTGGTGATGTCGGGCATCAACGCCGGCCAGAACGTCGGATCCCTCACCGATCTGTCGGGCACGGTCGGCGCGGCCCGGATGGCCGTGAAGCGCGGGCTCCCCGCAGTGGCGTTCAGCCAAGGTGTCGGCGACGCGCCGCAGTACGCCAGCACCGCCAAGCTGGCGGTGGCGTGGCTGGCCAAGCACCGCGCCGAGGTGGCGAAGAAGCCGAAGACCGCGCCCACGACCCTCACCAACTACAACGTGCCGAACTGCCCGTCGGGCAAGTCGCGTGGCGTGCTCAACGTGACGACCGCACCGGACGCCAACAACGCGGCGGCACCGGTCGACTGCGCCGCGACGGGACCCAAGCCGACCACCGACATCGAGGCGTTCATCCAGGGGTACGCGGCCGTCGCGCCGGTGTCGGCCGAGGCCGGTTGATCGTCAGCCGGGGAGCACGAGCCCGGCGAGCAACTCCATCGAACGAAGCCAGCTGTCGGGATCGTTGCGCCACGGCGCGCTCGACGACGTGCTGGATGCCGGCCGCCTCGAACTCGTCGCGCTCGCGCCGGATGACGTCGGGCTCCATGCCCTGCGGGTCCCAACCCGTGCGCAACGAGACGGTGAACGACGGGTCGGGATGGTCGCGTCGCAAGCGCTCGACCACGACCGTCGCGCCCGCGGGATCCAGGCCGATGGCGTGGAAGCCGTCGCCGCGTTCGGCGGCGCGCACATAGGCGGGCTCGCTGCTCCCACCGATCCAGATCGGGATGGCGTGCGCGGGCTTCGGTTGCACCTTCATCGCGTCGAGGTGCACGAACTCGCCGTCGAAGTCGACCGGGTCGGGACCCCAGCACGCGCGCAGCACGTCGATCATCTCGTCGAGGCGACGGCCGCGGTCGGTGAACGACTGACCGAGCGCGGCGAACTCGGCCGCCGACCACCCGACCCCCGCACCCACGGTGAGCCGA
Source organism: uncultured Actinomycetes bacterium (assembly GCA_963725775.1). Classification (GTDB taxonomy): domain Bacteria; phylum Actinomycetota; class Acidimicrobiia; order IMCC26256; family DASPTH01; genus DASUAS01. The sequence goes on along the minus strand of CAVRZT010000001.1, from coordinate 535,668 downwards.
CCACCCGAGAGCGCGTCGAGGCTGGCGAGCGAGTTGGCCAGTGCGAGTGCGTTGTGCTGCGGCACGACGAGCACGCTGGTGCCGAGGCCGACCCGTTCGGTCGCCGCCGCCGCCCAGGTCAACGTGAGCAGCGGGTCGTACAGGTACGGCGACGGGTAGTCCTGGGCGGCGGGGATCGCGATGTGGTCGCTCACCCACACGTCGGCGAACCCCAACTCCTCCGCGGCGCGGGCCGCGCGGGTGATGGCGTCGGGGCTCGCGGCCCGGCCGAACTGCGGGAGGTGGATGCCGACCTGCATGGAGCAGGACACTAGGCAACCCCGTAGGCTCCCCGCCCGTGGGTGACGTCGTCGTCGATCTGGACCAGCGCCACGGGCCGTTCCCGGGCGCCCTCGATCCCGAGTCGATCAGCCGCTACGCGGCCGCGACCAACGATGGTGATCCCCGCGCGCTCGCGGGCGATGCGGTGCCCCCGACGTATCCGGTGATCCTGGTGTTCGACGCGCAGTACGCCGCCAACACGGTCGTGCCCCGTGAGGTGTTCGAGTCGGGGCGCAGCGGCGTGCACGGCGAGCACGAGGTCCTGCTCCACCGACCGCTGGTGCCGGGCGAGTCGCTGACCACATGGTCGGAGCCCTTCGCGATCCGCAACACGCGCGCGGGCACGCGCGTCGTGCTGCACATGGAGCAGTTCGACGCCGAGGATCAACTCGTCGTCGAGCAGTGGTGGACGATCTTCTTCGCCGGCAGCGACGTCCTCGCCGACGCCGGGCCCGAACCGCCCGACCACACGTTTCCCGAAGAGGCACGGGCACGACCGGTCGGCACCGCGACGCAGCACGTCGATCTCGACCAGCCGCGCCGCTACGCCGAGGTGTCGAACGACTGGTCGGCGCACCACTTCGAGCTCGAGGCCGCGCAACGTTCCGGCTTCGACTACCTGTTCGCGCACGGCCTCTGCACGATGGCGATGTGCGCCCAGGCGGTGATCGCGACGGTGGCCGACGGCGACCCGTCGCGGGTACGTCGCGTCGCGGTGCGGTTCGCGTCGCCGACGCGCCTCGACGAGGATCTGACCGTCGACGTGTACGAGATCGAACCGGGCAGCTACGCGTTCGAAGCCACGTGCGCGGGCGTGGCCGTGATCAAGCACGGCCGCCTGGAGCTGTTCAGCCGGTGAACTTCGGCTGCAGCACGATGGCCGCGGTCGGCTGCGTGCAACCGCCGATCACCGTCGGCTCGTAGGAGATCACGACCACCCCGTTCCCCGCGTTGGTACCGGCCTCCGACGACGCGTCGGTCGCGCCTGGGACGACGAAGTTGGAGCCGCCACCGCCCGCGCCGCCGGTGCCGGTCTGCGAACCCGCGACCGCGCCACCGCCGCCACCGCCGATGAAGCCGCCGCCGCCACCACCACCACCACCGTCGTTGGCGTAGGCCTCGGTGTTGGCGTTGGTGCCACCGGTGCCACCGGTGAACGCGTCACCCGTGGTGCCGGCTGCGCCGTCGCTGTCGAGCGAACCGTTGCCACCGGCTCCGCCGGCGACCCCGGCCTGACCGCCGAAGCCGCCCTGCTGGATGTTCCCCGGTTCGAAGCCGCCGGCGGCGCCGTCGCCGTTCGGATCACCACCGCTCGCACCGCCGCCCGCGCCGCCCGGGTACCCCAGGTTGAGCGTGCCGCCGAAGCCGGACCAGCCCCCGGCGCCGCCACCACCGCCGGCGACCGTCAGCCGAGCGCTGAGGTCGTTCGCGGTGGGCGGCGGTGCCGGACACGGCGAGCACCCGGTGCCGCCCGTTCCGCCGCGGATGTCGGACGCGCCGCCACCACCGCCGCCGGAACGTCCCTCGCTGTGCGCGACGCCGCCGTCACCCCCGCCGTTGGCGCCGCCCGCGCCACCGGGAGCTGCGCCCTCGCTCGGGCCGATCGCGCCCTGGCCGCCCGCGCCGCCGACGTTGACCTGCAGGGTCTGGCCGGGCGTCACCGTGAGCGTGCCCTGCACGCGGCCACCGAGACCACCGGGTGCATCGTGCGACGCGCCGTCGTCGGCCGCCGTCCCGCCCTGCGCGCCGGCGACATCGACGGTCACCGAGCAGACGTTGGCGGGGACGACCCAGTCGGTCGAACCGACCTCGTCGAACACGACGCGGATCTGTTCGCCCAACGCCTCCTGCACGGTCGTCGGGCACGTGCCGATCTCACCGAAGCACGATGCGAGCACGCCGGTGCCGGGCGCGTCGTCGTTGCACCGGTAGAGCACGAACCACTCCGCCGACGTGGCCGGGTCGGGCGGTGAATCGGGACCAGCGCTGCTCTGACCGACCCACGCGTACAACCCGATCAGCGATCCGGTCGGCTGGGTCCACGCCGGGCTCGCGAAGTTGTACCCGCTGAACACGCCCGAGAAGTTGGCGAACCCCGACGGCTGGTCGAAGCTCATCAGGGTGTCGCCGGCCTCGTTGGTGACGGAACCCGCCTCGCGGTCGACGTCGGGGCCGCTCTCCAACCCGATGTCGAGACCGGCCGGCGAGGTGCAGTCGCTGTATGACGACAGCGCCACGCTCGTCGCACTGGCGCCGGGGAGGGCTGCGGCGCGGACGTCGGAACCGAGGGAGGCACCGGCGCTGCCGTTCCCGCCGCCGGGCCCGGCGACCGCCGCGCTTCCTCCGAGGACGGCCACGGAGCCCAGACCCAGCGCGAGGGCTCCCACGATCGTCACGACGCGCCGCATCCGTACCTCCCTGAGTTCCCTGCTCAAATTGGCCCTGCTCAAATTGGCCCTGCCGAAATCGGTCCTGCCGACACCACGTCAGAAGGTAGCGGGATCCGCGCCCGACCGAGCGGAGGCGATGTCGTCCTCGGAGCCGTCGGCGTGCCGGGCGAAGCGCTCGCGGTCGGGAGCGTGCACCGGATCGTCGCGGGACCACGGCCAACCACCGAAGCCGGTGCGCCGGTAGTCGTCGAACGCCTGCGCGATCTCCGCCTGGTCGTTCATCACGAACGGTCCGTACTGCGCCACCGGCTCGGCGATCGGGCGGCCCTGGAGCATCAGCACCTGCGCGCCATCGGGTCCGGCATCGATCGGTACGACCGCGTCGGCCCGCACGACCACGCCGGCCGGCGCTTCGACCGCGGTGCCGCCGACGCGCACCGCGCCCTCGTACACGTACAGCACGCGCGCGATCGCGGCCGAGCTCGCCGCAGGGACCGACCACGACGCGCCCGGTTCGCCGGCGAGGTGCCAGATGGCGACGTCGGTGTCGGGCCGCGACGCCCAGGAGTCGGGAGGCGGCGGAGGTGCACGATGGCCGTCGAGCTCACCCGCGACGACCGTGACCGTGGTGGTGTGTCCGCGATCGTCGTCGACCACGACGACGGGCGTGTCGCGCGCCCACAACATCGAGAAGTGCGGTTCGACGAGCTTCGACTCGGCGGGGAGGTTGAGCCAGATCTGGAACAGCTCGAGCGGGTTCGGCGCCTCGGCATCGAGCAACGGGAACATCTCGGAGTGCACGATGCCCCGCCCCGCCGTGAGCCACTGCGTGTCGCCACTCCCGAAGCGCGCCGCCGCGCCCAGCGAGTCGGAGTGGTCGATGAGGCCGCGCCGCACGTAGGTGACGGTCTCGAAGCCGCGGTGGGGATGCTGCGGGAACCCGGGCACCTCGAGCCCGTGGTACATCCGCCACCCGTCGACGCCGGCGAAGTCGGCCCCGAGCTCGCGCCCCGCCAACGAGGCCTCCGGGCCGAACAGCACGTTGCCCGCCGGGTACGCGTCGACGTGGTGCACGCAGAACAGGAACGGGTCGATCGTCGGCCACGGGCTGCCCGTGAGGGGCACGGTCTCGAGCACGGCGGGATCGGACACGGGTCCACGGTATGCGCGCGGGGGTACTGTCCGTTCCGATGACTGCAGCCCCGTGGCTTGCCCACGCGCCTGACGCCTTCGCGTGCTTCGACCGCGCCGAGGCCCTCGCCGCGGGGACCGTCGACCCCGAGGTGCTCGATCCGGTGCGGGTCGCGGTGGCGGGCGCCCTCGGTCACCCGACCGAGCTCGACCGCACCCCGGTCGGCGACCACCGTGATCGCGTCGATCCGCGCATCGCACCGTGCGTTGCGTTCGCCGAGCAGTTCGTGGTCGACGTCTCCGGCGTCACCGACGACCAGCGCGCCGCGCTCGGCGGCGCGATGGGCGCCGACACCTTCGCCTTCGTGCAGTCCCTCTACGTGGTCGACGTGTTCCAGCGCGGTCGCATCGCGTTCGAGCGCATCTTCGGCACGGCCTACGGCCCGGCGCCCGCCCCGACGTCGGGCGACCTCTGGGCCACGCTCGAGGAGTTCATGCGGGTCGTCGCGCTGCTCACCGCGCTCGATCCGGTCAGCACCGAGCTCGTGCGGCTCCGCGGCGCGCGCGTGCACCAGTGCCGCGTCTGCCAGTCGCGCCTGAGCCTCAAGGCGGTCGACGCCGCCGGTGACCCGGCGCTCTTCGTCGCCGACGCCGAGCTCGGCGCGCGGCCCGAGCGGGAGCAGGTGGCGCTCGATCTCGCCGACCTCCTCGTGACCCAACCGATGCTGATCGACGACACGATCGTCGAGCGGGTGCACCGCTGGTTGACTCCGGCCGAGGTCACCGAGCTCGTGCTCGACGTCGTCCGCAACGCGGCCAACAAGATCGCAGTGGCCCTCGGGGGCGACGCTCCCGTGGTGACCGAGGGCATCGAGTACTACGACATCGACGCGACCGGCGAGGTGGTCGCCGACGTCGACCGCGACGTCGTACGAGCGGCCACGACCTGATCCGACCACCCGTGGCTGCAAGAATGCAGCCTTCATGACTGCTCGCGGGGAGGGATTCAGCCGCTGGACGGTGCGCGTGCTCGCGCTCGTGGGCGCCGTGCTCGTCGCCCTGGGCGCGTTCGGCTGGTGGCTCTCCACCCGGGTGCTCGAGGCCGAGGGCTTCGCCGACGTCGCGGCCAAGGCATCCCAACACGAGGAGGTCCGCGACTACATCGCCGACCAGGCGACGCTGCGCCTCGCCCGCACGTCGAACTTCGTCTCCGCCGCGCGCCCGGTGGTCAGCGACGCGATCTCCGCCGCCGTCGCCACCCCGCCGGTGGAGCGGGCGGTGCACGACTTCGTCACCCGCGCGCATCAACAGGTGTTCCAGGCACGCGGCGCGCGACGCGTCGACGTGAACGCGCAGGAGGCCGCCGTCACCATCCGCAGTGCCCTCCAGACCATCAATCCCGCGCTCGCCAAGAAGTTGCCGGCCAGCGTGCTCGACGCCACCGCGAGCGTCTCGCAATCCGGCACCGTCGATCTCCTGTTCCGCAGCAGTCGCTGGGTCGAAGACCTCTACCTCCCGAGCTTCCTGGTCGGCGTCGGACTGTTCATCCTCGCCATGGTCAAGGCCCGCGATCGGGTGCGGGCCATCCGGACCGTCGGGGTCACGTTGGCGGTGGCCGGCGCGCTGCTCCTCGGCGTAGGAGCGGCGACCCCCGCGTTCGCGACCGTCGCGGGTACCGCTGATCCATTACGCGGTGACGCGGTGGCCACCTTCATCTACGTGCTCACGGGGCGCCTCGTCGCCGCCGGGCAGGCGTTCTTCGTGTTCGGAATCCTGCTCGCGCTGGCGCCCGGCCACGACGGCGGCGACCTCCACGACCGGGTCGCGCGCGTGCGCACCTGGTTCGCGGAGAAGCGCACCCGGCCGCGGTGGCGGTTCGCCGGCGGCATCGTGCTGATGGTCCTGGCGCTGTGCGTGGTGACGGTGCCCGAGAAGGTCCTCCACTACTCACTGCTCCTCGCCGCCGGGATCGCGCTCTACATCGGCATCGTCGTGTGCCTCCGGGCCGCCGGGCTGCTCACGACCGACCATTCGATCCCCAAACTGCACAAGCGCCAGCTGGTCGGCGTGTTCGCGGCCGTCATCGTGTCCGCCGGGTTCACCGCCACCATCGCGGTCGGGCTCGTCGCCGAGCGACACCGACCAACCGCGCGCCAACCCGACCAACCAGGGCTGCAACGGCTTCATCGAGCTCTGCGCGCAACCGTTGAACCAGATCGTGTGGCCGGCCAGCCACAACGCGATGTCGTCGGCCGCCTACAACTTCCTCGGCGCCGAGCACACCATCACCATCCCCGAGCAGCTGAACGCGGGCGCCCGCTTCCTGATGATCGACGCCTACTACGGCTACGACGACAACGGCCTCGTGCGCACGAACCTCGCCGGCGGCGTGAACCGCGAACAACTCCGCGAAGGAGCGCGGCGAGGAAGCAGTCCACGAGCTCGACCGGCTCGGCGCGCTCACGGGTGTCGCCGACACCTCGGGCAAGAAGCAGGACCTCTACTTCTGCCACGACTTCTGCGAGCTCGGCGCGATCTCCGCCAGCCAGGTCTTCGCCGACATCGACGCCTTCCTCGCGCGCAACCTCACCGACGTCGTCGTCATCGACATCGAGGACTACGTGCAGCCGAAGGACCTGAAGGCGGCGCTGATCGACGCGGGCCTGTTCGACCGGGTCTGGCGACCGAGCCCGAAGCAGCTCGGATGGCCGTCGCTGCGGAGCATGGTCGTGCCGAAGCGGGACGACGCCGACGAGAACCCGCGCCGCCTGATCGTGATGAGCGAGAAGCACCCGGGTGTGTATCCCTGGCTGCTCGGCGCCTACGACGTCTCGCAGGAGACGCCGTTCACGTTCACCTCCGATCCCGCAGTTCAACTGCAAGGTCGAATCGCGGCGGCGACCGACAAGTCGTTCTTCATCGTGAACCACTGGCTGCGCCCGAACGGGCCGCCCGATCCGGTGGAGGCAGGCCGGGTGAACTCGAAGAAGATGCTCACCGCGCGCCTGCAGAACTGCATCACGCACGCGGCAGCAGCTCCCCAACGCGGTCGCGGTCGACTTCACCGCGGTCGGCGACCTCTACAAGACGGTGAACCAGTTCAACGCCGCGATCGCCCGACAGTCGCGGGTGACCGCGACGGTCAACGAGACCATCCGCCAGCTCCTGGCCGCCGGAAAGATCACCGACGCCGAAGCCAACGAGCTGCGTCGCCTCCCGAAGATGTCGGAGGCCCGGGCCCGCACGCTCCTCGGACCGCTCGCCGACTCGATCCCCACGCCGCCCGACCTGAAGAACCTGGCCAACCCGTGCCCCGCGGACCCCGTCCCCGATGACCCGACCACGACCACGGGCGAGTCGCAATCGACGGCGGACATCAAGCCCTGCGGCGACTGAGCTCCGCCAGCCGTCGCTCGAGGAAGCGTCGCTCGGCGTCGGTGGTGGCGAGCGCGTGCGCGCGGAGGTACGCGTCGCGCGCGTCGTCGAAGCGGTCGAGACGTCGTAGCAGGTCCGCCCGCGTGGCGTGCAGGTACTGGTACTCGTCGAGCGCGCCCGACCGCGCGATCTGCGTCGGCGACCGCGAGCCCGGCCTCGGGACCGTCGGCCATCGCCGACCGCGACCGCACGATTGAGCTCCACGACCGGTGAACCGGTCATCCGCGTCAGCTCGCCGTAGAGGAGCGCGATCTCGCGCCAGTCGGTGTCGGCCGCGGTCGGCGCGGTCGCGTGGCACGCGGCGATCGCCGCCTGCACCTGGTACGGGCCCGGGTCGTCCCCGCCGTAGAGCGCGGTCGAGCAGCGCGCGCCCGTCGTCGATCGCGGCGTCGTCCCACTGCGAACGGTCCTGGTCTTCGAGCAGGACGAGCTCACCGTCGACGTCGAGGCGCGCGGCCCGCCGGCGCGTCCTGGAGGAGCAGGAGCGCGAGCAGCCCGAGCGCCTCGGGCTCGTCCGGCATGAGCTCGACCAGCATGCGGCCGAGGCGGATGGCCTCCACCGAGAGATCCGGACGCAGCAGGTCACCGGCCGACGCCGAGTAGCCCTCGTTGAACAACAGGTAGAGCACCGCCAGCACCGCGATGGTCCGCTCGGGGAGCAGGTGCGCGGGCGGCACCCGGTAGGGGATGCCGGCGTCGCGGATCTTGCGCTTGGCGCGGACCAACCGCTGCGCCATGGTCGCTTCGGGCACCAGGAAGGCGCGCGCGATCTCGGCGTGTGGTGAGGCCGGCCAGCGTGCGGAGCGTCAACGCGACCTGGGCCTCCACCGAGAGCGCCGGGTGGCAGCACGTGAAGATGAGCCGCAGCCGGTCGTCGGTCACGCCGCTGTCGTCGTCGGGCGCGGAACCGGGTGACGACGGCGGTGACGACACCATGGCGACCTCCCGGACCTTCGTGGCACCCGCCTGCGCACGCCGGAGCCGATCGAGCGCGCGATTGCGCGCGGTCGTCGTGAGCCACGCGCCCGGCGCGCGCGGGATGCCGTCGCGGGGCCAGCGTTCGAGGGCCCGCGGCGAAGGCATCCTGCGCGCACTCCTCGGCGAGGTCCCAGTCGCCCGTGATCCGGATCAGGGTCGCGACGACACGACCCCACTCCTCCCGGAACGCACGGGCGACCGATTCCTCAACGGGTCGATTCCGTTTCGCCGTCCCGCCCTCCGGGCACGGCTCCACTTCATCTCCCGCCTCGACGGCGTCGCTCACATCTCCCAGATGGGCCGCACCTCGATCGAGCCGTGCCTCGCGCCGGGGATCCGCGACGCCACCTCGATCGCCTCGTCGAGGTCCTTGCACTCGACCAGGTAGAACCCACCGAGCTGCTCCTTGGTCTCGGCGAACGGACCGTCGGAGGTGAGCACCTCACCGTCGCGGACCCGCACGGTCGTCGCGGTGGTCGGCCGGCTGCAGGCGCTCGCCGCCCTGGAGCACCCCCCTGGCGCCCATCTCCTCGCCGAAGGCCATGTACCCGGCCATCTGGGCGCCGGCCTCGTCCTCCGACATCTCGGCCTGACGCTTGTCCTCGTCGCAGATCAACAGTGCGTAGCGCATGGGTGCCTCCTCGGCGGTGTTCGTCGGATCCTGTCGTGATGACGACGAACGGGACCCGGCCCGATCGACACCAGCCTCGCATCTTTCTCGACTGCTCCACCCGGATCAGGCCTCGGCCGTCCGCAGGTCGTCGGCGAGCAGGTCCATCAGGAGGCTGTCGTGCCAGGTGCCGTCGGCACCGCGCTCGGAGCGCCGGGTGATCCCGACCGGCCGGAACCCGACCTTGGTGTACGCCCGGATCGCGGCCGCGTTGTCGGCCGCGGGATCGATCTCGATGCGGTGGTGACCGTGAGCCGTGAACAGATGCTGGGCCAGCGTGCGCACCGCGTCGGTGCCGACCCCGCGGCCGTGGCGCGCGGGGTCGACGTAGACGTCGATCGACGCGTGGCGGTAGTCGGGTTCCTCTTCCGCCTGCCACTGGATCCAGCCGACGACCTCACCGTCGTCGACCTCGATCGCGTACCCGGTCATCCCCTCCTCGGCGAAGTCCTCCTCCACCGCGGCGATCAGATCGCTGCCGCCGCGCCAGTACCGGTACACCTCGGGTGTCGCGCGGATGCGGGCGAGCGCGGGGATGTCGTCGCGCGTCGCGGGCCGCAGGTGCACGAGGGCACCGTCGAGCGGGTTCGCCGCGTCAGGCACGCGGTGAGGCTACCGGCGGCTTTAGTGGGTCGGCCACGACGCGTGCACGGTCGACGTCCAGAACGCCACCACCAGTTCGCCGGCTTCGTCCGAAGGCTCGAAACCGGTCACCGGGCCGCCGGCGAGCTCGGCGCACAACGCGGCGTCGACGGCGTCGCGATCCGACTGCTCGGTGTAGGCGATCGACACCGGAAATCGCGAGCTCGCGGTCGCGCCGTACGACAGCTCGTAGCCGTCGGGAAGGAGCGCGACGAGCTCCGCCTCGAGATGCGCGCGGTGGTGCGAGGGATCGATGCGCTGGTGCAGCGCGTCGAACGCGTCACGCACCTCGGCCGACGGCGCGATGAGGTCCGACAACACCACACGCCCACCGGGGCGGCAGACCCGGGCCATCTCGGCGACGGCGCGTGACGGATCGCCGATGTGGTGGAGCGCGGCGAGACAGGACACGAGGTCGAACGAGCCCGCGACGAACGGGAGCGCTTCCGCGTTGCCCTCCTGGAACAGCACGTTGCCGACCCCCGCCTCCGCCAGCCGCTCGGCACCCAGCTCCAGGAGGCCGACGGTGAGGTCGATGCCGACGACCGCCCGCACCTGCGGCGCGACCACCTCGGCGGCGTGGCCGGCGCCGCACGCGACGTCGAGCACGAGCATCTCGGCGTCGAGCGGTTCCAGCCGCTCCGTCACGGAGCCCGTGGTACGGCGCACGAACGGCGAGTCGGGCCCCGAGAACAGGCCCACCTGACGGGTGAACGAATCGCGGACGACGTCGTCGTGGTCGGTCATACGGAGACTGTTACAGTCCCGCGCCGTGGTCGTCCCGGCGTCACCGGCCAACGATGTGGCCGTACCGGTCGCAATGCGTTCGGGGTCACCGGTGCGCGCCGGCGCGTGGCCCGAGGACGCCGACGACCTCGTGACCCCGTGGCACACGCACGAGCTGCACCAGCTGCTCTACGCGTTCGAGGGCGTGGCCGAGGTCGAGTCGGCCGGGGTGCGCCATCTGCTCCCTCCCCAGCAGGCCGCGTGGATCCCCGCCGGTCTCCCCCACCAAACCACCCTGCGCCGGGTGCGATCGGTCGCGGTGTTCTTCGAGCCGGCGATGGTCGACGACCGCGGCGAACGTGTGCGGGTGATCACGGCGAGCGCGCCCGTGCGCGAGATGATCGTCTACGCGACGCGCTGGCCGATCGACCGGCCGACGAGCGATCCGACCGCCGACGCGTTCTTCGCCGCGCTCGCGCTGCTCGCCACCGAATGGCTCGCCGACGAGGCACCGCTCCACCTTCCGACGAGCACGTCGCCGACGATCGCGGCGGTGATGGCGTACACCCAGGAGCATCTGGCCGACGCCGACGAACGCGCCGTGTGTGCCGAAGTGGGGTTGTCGGAGCGGTCGCTGCGCCGCCGGTTCCGGGCCGACACCGGCACCAGTTGGCAGGAGTACCGCACCACCAGTCGCGTGCTCCGGGCGATGGCACTGTTGGCCGAACCCGGCGCCACCGTGCTCGACACCGCGGTCGCGGTCGGCTTCGAGAGCCTCAGCGGCTTCAATCGTGCGTTCCTCCGGTTCACCGGCGAACGGCCAAGCGACTACCGCCGGCGGATCACGCAGGCGTGACCGGACTCCTGGCCGAGCGCGAAGCCCGTCAACTGCTGTCGGGCCGTCGCGCCACGGACCCCGTCGCCGTCGCCGAGCGTCTCCTTGCGATCCAGGCCCAGGATCTCCGCGGCGCCCTGCTGGCGATCCGGGCACGGAGCCGCGGCCTCGACCACACCGTCGTCGAGGCCGCGTGCACCGACGACCGCACGCTCGTCGTCACCTGGCTCAACCGCGGCACGCTCCACCTCGTGCGCAGCGCCGACTACGCGTGGCTGCACCCGCTCACCGCGCCCACGACGCGCACGATGAACGCGCGCCGTCTCGACCAGGAAGGCGTGAGCCCGGCCGACGCCGACCGCGGCGCGCGCGTGATCGTCGACGCGCTCGACCGCCACGGACCCCTCCCCAGCGACCAGCTCCGAGAGCACCTCGACCAGGCGGGCATCCGCACCGAAGGGCAGGCGCTGATCCATCTCCTGCTGCGGGCCAGTCTCGACGGGCACATCGTGCGCGGACCGTTCCTCGACGGCGCTCACGCGTACGTGCTCACGCGTGACTGGATCGGCACCCCGCCCCCGATGGATCGCGACCGCGCCCTCGGAGAGCTGGCGCGTCGGTACCTGGCCGGCCACGGCCCCGCCGACGCCCACGACCTGGCGAAGTGGTCAGGTCTCCCCCTGCGAGACACCCGGGTCGGATTGCGTTCGATCGGCGACACGCTCACCGAACGCGCCGACGGGCTGCTCGACCTCCGCGGGCAGGGTCACGACGACCACCGCCGGGACCGCGACTCCTGGGCCAGTTCGACCCGCTGCTCCACGGCTGGCGATCGCGCGACGACATCGTCGGATCGCACCGGGGGATCGTCACCGTCAACGGCATCTTCCGGCCGATCGCGCTCGTCGGGGGCACGGCAGCCGGGATCTGGAGCATCCAGCCGACGGTCGTCACGTTGCGCACGTTCGCGCCGCTCCCCGACGACGTGATGGGCGCGCTCGAGCGCGAGACGCGCGACGTGCTCCGCTTCCTCCGGCTGGAACCCCGCCCGCTGAGCCTCGCCTGACCGACGCGGCGAGGAGGCCCGCTTCATGGTTTCCTGACAATTCCTTGACCGTACGGCGAAGCGCGGCGGCGAGCATCGAGCCATGACCCGCTTCCCGTACCGCACGTTCCGGTGGGTGATGGTGGCACTCGGCCTCGGCGCGGGCGCCCTCCTCGTCGTCACCGACCACCTCGTCGGCGGCATCGTGATCGGCGGCCTCGCCCTGGTCCGCCTCGCGTTCCTGTGCGCCTGGGAGCGCCGTCGGCGACGGGCCCGACCCACGGGTGGCGAGTACCCGCTGCTGCGGAGCCTGGCCCACGGCCAGTTCGAGGTCGTCGCCGATGCCATCGGGACGAGCGCCGCCGACGTGCGGATCGAGTTCGCCAACGGCCGCTCGATCGCGGAGATCGCGTCGGCGCACGGCGTCGCGGTGGAGTCGGTGGTGGCGGCGGTCGTCGCCGACGCGTCGGGCAAGCTCGACCGCGCCGTCGCGAACGGCCTCACCACCCAGTTCGCCGCCGATCGCTTCAAGAGCCGTCTGCCCCAATGGGCCACGCGACTGGTCAACCGCCACCGCAGCGACCTCCGGGCGCGGGCAGGCGCCTTCGGCTGACCTGTCGTACGCTCGCCCGCGTGCAGGAACACCACTACGAGATCGAGCTGGACGCCACCCCCGAAGCGGTGTGGGAGGTGTTCTGGTACCGCGGCCCCGACAAGCCCAAGCCCGCGCTCGTCACCATCGAGATCCTCCATCCGGGCGACGAGACCGGTGAAGGGCTCGTGCGTCACTGCACCTTCCCGGTACCGAAGGTGCTCGGCTCCGGCGGGGTCGGGAAGTCGTGGGAATGGGTCACCCAGGTGAAGCCCTACGAGTCGTGGAAGTACGACGCGATCGGCAAGCCACTGTGGTCGCGCGCCGAGGGCCACATCTTCCTCGACGACCTCGGCGACGGGCGCACGCGCGTGCGCTTCCTCGAGACCTACGAGACGTTCAACCCGTGGATGCGGCGCGTCGGCCTCGAGAAGTGGGTCCACGAGAAGATCTCGAGCGACAACGACTCGTTCTTCACCGCCATCAACGCGGGGCTCCAGTTCCATCGTGACCGCAAGGCGAAGGCCTCTCGGTAGGATCACCACTCGACGCCGTCCGGAGAGGCGGCCGGGATCCGGGAGGAATGACAGCATGGCCGGTGAATGGGGTCCGCTCGAGGGGCTGATCGGTGAGTGGGAGTCCGACCGGGGCGGGCTCGACGCCGCCTTCTCGCACTCCAAGGGTGAGGTGCTGCAGACGCCGTACCTCGAGAAGCTGACCATGAAGCCGTTCGGCCCGGTCGACAACGGCAACCAGCACCTCTACGGGCTCGACTACAAGTCGGCGATGTGGCGGGGCGACGAGGAGAACCCGTTCCACACCGAGGTCGGCTACTGGCTGTGGGACGGCGCCACCGGTGAGGTCATGCGGGGCTTCGTCGTGCCGCGGGGCATCACCGTGCTCGCGGGCGGCACCGCCGCGGCCGACGCGAAGTCGTTCACGCTCGCGGCGCGTCCGGGCGACCCGAACTACTCCATCGGCGAGAACAAGTACCTCTCGGCGCACGCGTCGACGTTGAGCTACGACGTCACCATCACCATCAACGACGACGGCAGCTGGTCGTACGACGAGATGACGATGCTCAAGATGGACGAGTTCCCCGAGCCCTTCCCCCACAGCGACCGCAACACGCTGCGCAAGGTCGGCTGACCGGCCGCCCACCGTGCCCGACGCCCATCCGGTCGCACAGGCGGCGCTCGCGCTCGGTGCCGCGACGCTCGGTGAGTCCGGCGCGCGCCGGATGCACGAGCGAGTGAAGCCGGCATGGGCCGGTGCGCGGCTCGCGGCGCCGGCGTATCCGGTGCGCTGCACCGGCGGCGACAACCTGGGCATCCACGTCGCGGTGGCGCGCGCGCCGGCCGGGGTCGCGATCGTCGCCGACATGGGTGGCGTGCGCGACTTCGGGTACTGGGGCGAGGTGCTCACCACCGGCGCGGAAGCGCGCGGGATCCGGGGCCTGGTGATCGACGGGTGCGTGCGCGACTGCGACGCGCTCGTCGCGCACGGATTCCCGGTGTTCTCGATCGGGCTCGCGCTCACCGGCGCGTCGAAGGAGCGAGTGGGCGCGGTCGGGCGCCCCGTCACCGTGGGCGATGTCATCGTCGAGCCGGGCGACTGGATCGTGGGCGACGTCGACGGCGTGGTCGTCGTTCCCGGCGCCGCGCTCGACGACGTGCTCACCGCCGGTCGGGCACGCGCCGACAAGGAGTCGGCGCTGTTCGAGGCGCTGCGCGCCGGTTCCACCACGGTCGAGCAGTTCGGGCTCGACCCCGGGTTGATCGACGGCGCCTGAGCGCTCAGTGCGTGGTGTAGTCGATCTCGCCCGCGCCGGCCACCGCTACCGCGAAGCAGAAGCAGTGGATGGGCGCGTGGTCGGACACCGGGCGCAGGCTGTGCACCGCGTCGGGCGGGATGTGCACGAGGTCGCCCTGCGCGATCTCGCGCGTCTCGTCGCCGATGGTCATGAGACCACGACCGGCGGTGACGTAATAGAACTCGTGGGTCGGGTGCGAGTGCGGATCGACGAACCCGCCGCCTGCCACCTCGAACTCGCTCACCAGCTCGAGATGACCGCCGGCGGTGATCTCCTGCATCTCACGCGGCGACACGAGCCACCAGACGGGTACGGTCCCGTTGTGCTCGACGACCGGCGCGACCTCTTCGATCGAGCGCACGTCCATCCGCCCAGCGTAGAGGCCTGCATCCGGGAGGGACAGCTCCATGGTTGACGATCCCACGCGCACCGTCGTCGCCGCGCCGCTGACCGAGGCGGCCTGGGCGCCCTTCGGATGGGTGCCGCGCCCCGACACCGATCCGACCGACGGCGAGCACACGCTGCACTTCGAGTGGGACGACGCCCACCTCAACACCATCGAGCACCGCACCGACGAGGTCGACGCCACCGGTGCCGGCTTGCGGTGCGCGGTGATGTACCGGCACGACGACGCACACGCAGGTGCTCACGCCGCTCGACGCCTCGTCGGTGCTCGCGGTCGCGCCGGCGTCGAGCACCTTCGACTCCCCCGCCGATCTCGACGGCCTCCGCGCGTTCGTGCTGCAACCGGGCGAGACCATCGTGCTGCACCGCGGCACGTGGCACTGGGGCCCGTTCCCGATCGGTGGCGCGACGTCGGTGCGGCTCCTCAACGTGCAGGGACGGCGCTACGCCGACGACAACGACAGCGTCGACCTCACCACCCGCACGGGCTACGTCGTCGAGGTCGTCAGCCCGTAGCCGCGGGGTCGGCGGCCGGCGCCGGACCACCCGTGCCGAGGCGCCCTTCGAGCCCGAGCGTGGCCAGGTACGCGGTCACCACGCCGACGATGATGAGCGGACCGACCGCGAAGCCCGGCCGTGGCCGTGAGCGACGTGGCGATGACCACCGCCGACAGCGGCAGCTTGAGGAACGCCACCACCATCACCCCCATCCCGACCGCGACCGCGGGCGTGAGCGAGAGCCCGGGGAGGTGCGATGCGGCCACGCCGCCCGCGGCGCCGAGGAAGATGGCGGGGAACGTCGGCCCGCCGCGGAAGCTCCCGAGGCAGGCGCTCCAGGCCAGGCCCTTGCACAGCAGCACCATCAGGAGCGCGCCGATCGACCAGGTCCCCGCGTTGTCGACCAGCCCGGGGAGCGCGTCCTGCCCGGAGAACAGCACGTTGGACGCGCCGTGCGTGGTGGTCTCCACGAACAGGATCGTGAGCAACGCCACCACCAGCCCGGCGGCGGGGATCAGGAGCCACGGGTTGCGGGGCACGATCCTCGCGCCGAGGAGACCGAGCCGGCGGATCACGAAGGTCAGCGCCGCGCCGGCGAGCCCGAGCGACGATCGTCCACCCGATCTCCTCCCACGTCACGTGCGCGAAGTGCGGGAGCTGCGAGCGGCTGCGAGCGCGTACGCGCTGGTGCTCGAGCGCGGTCCAGTTGGCCATGCCGATGAACACCAGCGAACCGATGCCGGCGGCGATCAGGCCCGGGATGAGGATGAGCGGCAGGGTCGCGCCGCCGAGGCCGCTCGCCTCGATCACGAGGATCGCCGCGACGATCGGCGACCCGAAGATCACCGAGATGGCGGCGAAGCTCCCCGCGGCCGCGAGCACCATGAGCAGCTGCGGCGGCGCGTCCTTCTTCGCCAGCTTCACCGCGAACACCGCGAGCCCGGCGCCGATCGCGATCAACGGTGCCTCGGGGCCGAGCACGAGCCCGAGGCCGAGGGTGGCGAGCGCGGCGAGCGCGATGCCCGGCACCATGTCCGGGGTGGTGCTGCCCATCTGCAGGCCGTGCGCGGGAACGTGGCCCCCTTCGCCGGGGAGCTTCACGATCGCGAACGCGACCGGGATCCCGGCGAGCACCAACACCGGGATCGGCCACCAGGTCGGCATGGTGTCGTAGCCCAGCGCGTCGGGCAGATCGCTGAACACGCCGAGCTGGATCTGGTGCACCAGCTCGAGGAAGCCCCACGACGCCAGCGACACGAACACGCCGACGATGGCCGCGAACACCAACAGCACGACGAAGTTGCGGCTGCGCAGCATCGCCTCGGGATCGATCGGCGGCGGTCCCGCCGCCGCAGGCGGTGTCACGTCGGACATCGGTGACCCCTCTTCCGATCCGGATCGAGCGACCGGAAGCTAGCAGGAACCGTGCGGGATCAGGTCGCCTCGCCGACCCGCGCGAACGAGTTGACGTACAGATGCGCAGCGCCGGGTGCACCGCCCACGCCTGGCACTCGGGCGTGTCCCAGGCGCCGAGCCGCGCCTCGACGCAGCGGGCGCATCCGCTTGAACGTGACCTCGGCCTCGGGGTCGTCGAACTCGTAGAAGTGCAGGTAGCGCGGGTCGCCGCGGTGGCGTTCTCGTAGGGCGTGATCATCGTGAAGCCGGGACGCCGGCCTCGACGATGTGGTTGAGGTGCACGAAGTCGCCCCAGTCGCGCAGCGCCTGCGCTTCGTCCGGGGTGGTCGGGCTGATCAGCACGAGCGACAGCGACACGGTCGGCTTGCCGGTCAGTCGCCCCTGCCCCGGGCGCGGCGTGCGCAGGAAGTGGTGGCCGGAGATGCCGTCCGGCGTCGACGGCAGCGACGAACGACGGCGTCGCACTCGTACACGCCGAGGGTGTCGAACTCGGGCAGCTCGCGGGGGAGGTCGGGACGGTCGCGGTAGACGTTGCGCCACCACGTCGCCCGCTCGACGCCCGGGAGCGCCAGCACGTCGCCGACCCGGTCCCGGGCGTAGTCGTCGGGCGTGGCCTCGGTCATCTCGAGGTACAGGACGGGAGTCTCGCGGTCTTCCATGTCCGCTCCTCAGGCCGTCGTGTCAGGCATCGGGGGACATCATGCACCGTCGAGCGCCGCGTGTCCCGAGCACCTTCCGGAACGCGGCGACGCACGATCCATCGCGATTCCGTAGGGTGCAGCCTGCAGATCGACCACGAGAGGGAGCCGTCATGAGCGAGGTCGTCGTCGTCACCGGGATCGGGGGCATGGGCGTGGCGTGTGCCCGCCGTGTCGGCATGGGCCGGCGGCTCGTCATCGCCGACTTCAACGAGGAGAAGCTCGGCGCCGAAGTCGAGCGTCTCGCGGCCGACGGCTTCGACGTGACCCGCGCACGCGGTCGACGTGTCGGATCCCGCGTCGGTCGGTGAGCTCGCGGCGAAGGCCGGATCGTTGGGAACGCTGCGCACGCTCGTGCACACCGCGGGGCTGTCGCCGACGCAGGCGAGCGCGGAGCGGGTGCTCGAGGTCGACATGCTCGGCACCGACCACGTGCTCGCCGCGTTCCTCGAGCTCGTCACCGACGGCAGCGTCGCGGTGTGCATCGCCAGCATGGCGGGCTACATGGCCGGGCTCACCCGCGAGCGCGAGCACGCGCTCGCGGTCGCCCCGACCGACGAGCTGATGGACACGCTCGGGCCGGTCGACGTGAACGACTTCGGGAGCACCTACGGCATCGCCAAGCGCATCAACCAGCTGCGGGTCGAGCAGGCCGCGATCGCCTGGGGATCGCGGGGCGGACGGGTCGTGAGCATCAGCCCCGGCATCATCTCCACCCCGATGGGCCGTCAGGAGCTCGACGAAGGCGCGAGCGAGCAGATGCAGGGGATGCTCGATCTCTCACCGGTGCCGCGCATCGGCACCGCGGAGGACATCGCATCGGCGGTCGACTGGTTGGCCAGCCCGGCGGCGTCGTTCGTGAGCGGGTGTGACCTGCGGGTCGACGGCGGGGTGACCGGCGCCATCCACGGCCTCATGCCCTAGTTCGAGCGGCGGGCCGTCACTCCCACTCGATCGTCGCCGGCGGCTTGCTCGAGATGTCGAGCACGACCCGGTTGACGTCGTCGACCTCGTTGGTGATGCGGGTGGAGATACGTTCGAGCACCTCGGTCGGGAGACGTGCCCAGTCGGCGGTCATGGCGTCTTCACTCGTGATCGGGCGCAACACGATCGGATGGGCGTAGGTGCGGCCGTCGCCCTGCACCCCGACCGAACGGACGTCGGCGAGCAGCACCACCGGGAACTGCCACACGTCGCGCTCGAGACCGGCGGCCTCGAGCTCCTCGCGGGCGATGGCGTCGGCCTCGCGCACCGTTTCCAGCCGCTCGGCGTCGACCGCGCCGACGATGCGGATCGCGAGCCCCGGACCCGGGAACGGCTGGCGCCACACCATCGACTCGGGCAGGCCCAGCTCCAGACCCACCGCGCGCACTTCGTCCTTGAACAACGCCTTCAACGGCTCGATGAGCTCGAACTGCAGGTCGTCGGGGAGGCCGCCCACGTTGTGGTGGCTCTTGATGTTCGCGGTGCCGGTGCCGCCGCCCGACTCGACGACGTCGGGGTAGAGCGTGCCCTGCACCAGGAACTCGACGTCGCCGTGACCCTCGGCGGCGATGACCTCCGCCGCGACCTCTTCGAAGGTGCGGATGAACTCGGTGCCGATGATCTTGCGCTTCTGCTCGGGGTCGGTGACGTCGCGCAACGCGTTGAGGAACTTCTCCGACGCGTCGACGACCACGAGGCGGATGCCGGTGGCGGCGACGTAGTCGCGCTCGACCTGCTCGCGCTCACCCTTGCGCAACAACCCGTGGTCGACGAACACGCACGTCAGCTGGTCGCCGACCGCGCGGTGCACCAGCGCCGCCGCAACCGCGGAGTCGACGCCGCCGGAGAGGCCGCACAACACGTGACGGTCGCCGACCCGGGCGCGCACGTCGGCGACGGCGTCGTCGATGATGTTGGCGGTCGTCCACGACGGCTCGATCCCGGCACCGTCGTAGAGGAAGCGTTCGAGCATCGTCTGCCCGTGCGCGGTGTGCATCGACCTCGGGATGCCACTGCAGTCCCGAACAGCCGCCGATCCGGGTGTTCGAACGCGGCGATCTCGGCGCCGGCGGTCGCGCCGGTGACCGCGAAGCCGGGCGGCGCGACGACGACCGCGTCGCGGTGCGACATCCACACCGGTTGCTTCGGCGGGCTGGCCGGCGAAGAGCACCGCGTGCGAGCTCGACGGTGGCGGTGGTGCGCCCGAACTCCGCGCCCTCGGTGCGCTTCACCGTGCCGCCGAGCGCCTCGGCCATGACCTGGAACCCGTAACAGATGCCGAGCGTCGGGTACCCCGGCGTCGAACAGCGCGGCGTCGACGCTCGGGCGCGCCGTCGGCGTAGACGCTGGCGGGGCCGCCGGAGAGGATCACCGCCGCCGGACGCTTGGCCAGCATGTCGGCCACCGGCATCCCGTGGGGGACGATCTCGCTGTAGACGTGCGCCTCGCGGACGCGGCGGGCGATCAGCTGCGCGTACTGCGCACCGAAGTCGACCACCAAGACGGGGCCGGGCTGCGTCGGTTCGCCGACCGGCTGACTCATCCGTCGAGCCTACACGGCCCTCTCCGCGAACCGTTGTGTGTCACCGCCCGCCGCCATCGAGCTCCCTGCGGAACCCACTTTCGTCAGCAGCTCGCGGTCGAGCACCTCGACGCCTGAGCGTCCCGTAACCTGGATCGCCTTGCAGGGTCCACGACCCGGAGAGGACCGATGGCGAATCCGACGCTGAACGAGAAGCGGTTCGAGACCATCCAGAAGGAAGACGAAGCCGGGTGGGCGGCGCCGGTCGCGCTCGCGGACTCGGAAGCCGCGGGGGGTCCTCCCCCGCCGACGCGCGTCGCGCACATGACCGCCAACGGCGCGTTCGCCAAGACCTTCGTGCTGTTCCTCATCGTCTTGGCGGGCGGCGCCTTCGGATGGTCGCAGACGACGCTCTCGAGCACGAACCAGATCGAGATCCCGTGGTGGACCTGGGTCTGTCTCCTCGTGGGGTTCGGCCTCGCCATGGTGTGCGTGTTCAAGCCCAAGGCCTCGCCCTTCGTGGCGCCGCTCTACGCCGTGATCGAAGGCGTCGCGCTCGGCGCGATCTCGAAGGCATTCGAGATCCAGTGGGACGGCATCGTCTTCCAGGCCGTCCTCGCCACCGTCGGCGTGTTCTTCGCGACGCTCGCGCTGTACGTGTTCGGCGTGGTGAAGGTGACGCGCAAGTTCCAGATGATCGTGATCGGCGCGACGTTCGGGATCTTCCTTCTCTACATCTTCGGCGCGCTGCTCTCGCTCTTCGGCGTCGACGTGATGTTCTGGAACCAGCCCAGCGCGCTCGGGATCATCGTCAGCGTCGTGATCTGTTGCGTGGCGTCGCTGAACCTGTTCCTCGACTACGAGTTCATCCGCCAGGCGTCGATCAACGGCGCGCCGAACTACATGGAGTGGTACGGCGCGTTCGGCATCATGGTGACGCTGGTGTGGATCTACATCGAGATGCTGCGCCTGCTCTCGTTGCTGCGTCGCTGACGTTCCCCGTCGCTCGCCTCCGCTCACTCCGTCCCAGCGGGCGGGCCGGGCGGAGCCCGCTCTCGCCCGGCCCGACGCCGATTACGGCGTGAGGACGGGGAGCTTCTCCCATCCCCGGACGCTGCTGGTGTGGGCCTGCTCGGCACGGTCCCAGTCGACCTCCCACTCGGGGAAGCGCGCCACGACCTCGTCGAGCGCCACGCGACCCTCGAGCCGTGCCAATGCCGCACCGAGGCAGAAGTGGATCCCGTAGCCGAAGGACAGGTGATGGTCGATGACGCGGGTGATGTCGAAGCGGTCGGCGTCGGGGAAGTGACGCTCGTCGCGGTTCCCGGCCGCGGTGAGCAGCACCATCACGTTGCCCTCGGCGACCGTCTGCCCGTGGTGCTCGACGTCCTTGGTGATGTAGCGGGCCTGCACCGGTGACGGCGCCTCGTACCGCAGCAGCTCCTCGATCGCGTTGGGGACCAGGCTGCGATCCTCGACGATCATGCGGCGCTGGTCGGGGTGCTCGGCCAGCACCTTGCCGGTCCACCCGATGAGCCGGGTCGTCGTCTCGTTGCCCGCGCCGGCGAGCAACCCGACGTATCCGAGCACCTCCTCGCGCGTGAGGGTGCGCACAACGCCGGTGTGGTCCTCGAACTCGGCCGTGAGCAGCTCGGTCATCAGGTCGTCGGAGGGGTGCTCCGCCCGCCAGTCGATGTAGTCGGCGAACACGTCGCCGCTGGTGACCACCAGCGACTCGGTGGGATCGGGCGCCGCACCTTCCTTGAGCCGCATGCCCTCGTCGATCTGGTCGCGGATCGCTTCCTGGTCCTCCTCGGGGATCCCGAGCAGCATGCCGATGGTGCGCATCGGCATCTGCGCGCCGAGGTCGCCGATGAAGTCGAACCCGCCGGCACCGACCAGCGGATCGAGGCTGCGGGCGCAGAACTCCCGCACCTTCGGCTCGAGCTCGGCGATGCGTCGGGGCGTGAACACCCGCGACAGCAGCGACCGGTGCACGTCGTGCGTCGGCGGATCCTCGAACAGGATCGCTGCCCGGCGGCATCTCCAGACCGCTCTTGATCATCTCGAGCACTGAGCCCTTGCCCGAGATGTACGTGCGCCAGTCGACCGAGCACCGCTCGACGTCGTCGAACCGGCTCACCGCGCAGAAGTCGTACTTCTCGTTGTAGTAGAGCGGCGCCTCGTCGCGCATCCGCTTCCACACCGGGTACGGGTCGACGTCGATGTCGAAGTCGTAGGGGTCGTAGTAGATCTCGTCGGCCATCGTCGCCTACTTCCAGGTGAGCATGAGGTCCTTGACGTGCCGGAGACCGGGCGGGTACTCGAGCTCCTCGTGGCCCGGCGTGAGCCGGTACTCGGGGATGCGCCGGTGCCACTCGCGGAGCGTGACCCGCAGCTCGCGGCGCGGCGAGGTGCGAACCGAGGCAACGGTGCACGCCACCGCCGAACGCGATGTGCGGGTTGTCCGTGCGGTCGAAGCGCACGCTCCATCGGATCGCCGAAGGTCGTCGGGATCCATGTTGGCGGCGCCGTAGTTGGGCACGACTGCGGTGCCCTCCTCGACGTGCGTGCCGTTGGGCAGGTCGACCGGGCACTTCGCGATCCGCGGCACGCCGCCCGCGACCGGCGACTCCCACCGCAGCAGCTCCTCGACCGCGACCGGGATGATCGACGGGTCGTCGACGATCATCTGGCGGTGCTCGGGGTGCGTGGCCAGGAACGCGTAGGAGCACGTGAGCGTGTCGCTCACGGTGTCGAGGCCGGCGATGAGGAACAGGAAGCAGATGTCGAGGATGTCGTCGCGGGTGAGCTTGTCGCCGTCGATCTCGGCCGCGACGAACCGTGTGATGATGTCGTCGGCCGGTTGCCTGGTGCGCTCGTCGACGAGGTTGCCGAAGTACTCGTAGATCTGCTCGCCGGTCGCGTTCATCACCTTCGTGCGCGTGTCCATGTCGACCAGCGCGTCCGTGTCGTACTTCTCTGGGTGCAGGATGCCGTCGCGCAGGTCGAGGAACATGCGCATCTCGTCCTTCGGGCAGGCCCATCAGGCCCGAGGAACACCGACGACGGGAACAGCTCGGCGAACTCCTCGGTGAAGTTGCACTCGCCGCGGTCGATGAACGCGTCGATGAAGCCGTTGACGCGACGGGTGATGTCTTCCTCCTGCTCGTCCATCCGCTTCGGCGCGAACAGCGGGTCGAGCAGCTTGCGGTACTTCGAGTGCTGCGGCGGATCCACGTTGAGCGGGATGAGCGGCCGCACGTTGCCGAGGCTCATGTCGATGCGCGACGAGAACTCGTCGGCGTGGCGCAGCACGTACTCGGTGTTGGCCCGGTTGAAGCTGAGGCCGAGGCCCTCCATCGCCTCGACGTAGCCGCCCTGGGCGATGAGCTCGAGGTAGCGCGCCTGCGGGGCGGCGAGGTCGTACATCGCCTGCATCCCCATCATGCGCGTCGGCGCCGGTGGCGCCGCCGGTGTCGTCGGTCACCTCAGCTCATGGTTCCCTCCCCTACGTGTACTGCACGCGCACGTGTGGTGCGTACGCGACCGGATCGATCTCGACGTCCTCGAGCACGTGGAAGAACTCCGACGACGTCATCATGAAGCGCGCGCCCTCGTACTGGAGGACGGGCAGATCGGCCACCGGGGTCCCCGGCAGGTCGCGCAGCACGATCTTGCCCTCGACGCGTGCGCACGTCTCCGGCTTCATCGTCTGGTGCAGCGTGACGAGGAACGGTCCCGCGTCGAAGCCGGTGCCCGAGACCGCGGGCAGGAACTTGTACCAGAACTGCAGGACCGGATAGGGCTCCGGTACCGCGAGCTCGGCGGTCACGTCGCCGACGACCTCGATGATGGTGACACCCTGGCGGGTGACGCTGGCGTGCACGTGATCGTCCACGCGCTCGAACTCCAGCTGGGCCAACTTCTTCGGCTCACCGTTGCGCTCACGGCTCGGCGACACCGCGGTCTCGAGATCGATCGGCATCACCGCGCAGAACTGCCCGAGCTCGTCGCCGTACATGGCGTCGAGCAGGAACGAGCAGACGATCTCGTGCAGGTGACCGTCGACCTCGATGCGGGTGAAGTGGACGCGCACGCGCGGATCCGGCGGGGGCGTGAGCGGCGGGGGGAGCACCTGCGCGTGGACGTCGGCGTCGGTGAGGTAGGTGACCTCGAGCCGGCGCGTTGGCCGGGTACGGGACGGTCTCGCCGCCATGCGCCGGTTCGGGTTCGTGGATCCAGCGGTTCTGCGCCATCACGGGGTCACCTGTCGGTCAACGATGCACCGGCTTCTTCGCCGGTGAGCCACGGACGTCCGGCCTTCTTGTACGGCTCCCACCGGGCGTCGTGGTCGTCGCCGGTCTGCCCGAGGTCGGCGGGCGTGGGGCCGATGCGGTCGGCGATGGGCTGCAGCTGCGCCGCGTCGAAGCCGTAGAAGTCGACCTGGTTCAACCCGAGGATCTGCGCGGTCTCGTCGACGGGAATGTCGTGGAATCGTTCCTTCAGGAACTCGCGCGTGTAGGGCCACGTGCCTTCGGGATGCGGGAAGTCGTTGCCCCACATGATGTTGCCGACACCGATCTCGTACCGCCGGCCCAACTCGCGTCGCCGCGTGTTCGACGCGCCGATCTTCACGTTGCGATCGAAGTAGTCGCTCGGCAGCATCGTCAGGATGCCGCGCGTGTTGACCATCTTGCGCATGCCGTGCTCGCGCATCGACATCATGTCGGCGCGCCACAACAGGTCGGCAGCCCAGAAGCACCCCGCTTCGGTGACTGCCATCTTCAAGCGCGGGAACCGCTCGAACACCCCGGTGAGCAACATGAACCACAGCGGACACGCGGTGAAGAACACCGTCTCGTAGCCGTAGACGCTCATCCACCCGCTGACCTCGCCGTAGTCCTCGCGCGGCGCAGGACCGGAGTGGCAGTGGACCGGGAGCTCGAGGTCCTGGCACACCGCCCAGACCGGGTCGTAGCGGTAGCTCGTGTAGGACTCGTGGCCGTCCCACCGGGGCGGGATGATCACGCCGCCGGTCAGGCCGTCGGCGTGGGCGCGCCGGATCTCGGCGATCGCACCGTCGAGGTCGTCGAGGATCGGCGCGACGATCAGCCCGGCGCGCCGTTCCGCGCTCGCCCGGCAGAGCTCGGCGGCCCAGCGGTTGTAGGCGCGCGCTCCGGCCAGCAGGTGAGCGGGGCTGTGCGTGACGATCGGGTTGAACCCGGCGCCGAACGGTGCGCCCATGGTGCCGGTGACGGCGTCGGGGCCGGGGAACACGACCTCGGCGGTCACGCCGTCGCGGTCGAGCTCGCGGTCGCGGGTGTCGGCGTCCCAGCCGCCGCGGAGGCCGACCTCGTGGAGGCTGTTGCCCTCGTCATCCTCGCCGAACCACTCCTCCTGGAAGTCGGCGTCGCCCACGAAGTCGGCCTGGGCGCGGCGCTCGTCGATCAGGCGCTGGCGTTCGGCGAGCTCGTCGTCGAATTCGGCGCGGAACGACGGGTCGAGGAACTCGCGGTACACCGGTGCGTTCGGCCCCGCATGACAATCCGCCGAGACGACGAGATAGTGCTCCACGGCCAACCCCCCGATCGTTCCGCTCGCGTGGTCAGCTTGCCACAGCGCGGAGATCGATCACACGTTCGCCGGCGCGTGCTCCCGGAACGCCATGCTCGCGGCGCCCTCGGGCACCGCGTCGAGACCGGCGGCCACTTCGTCGACCGTCGGCCCGAACTTCTCAGCCAGGGGCGTGAGGCGCGCGACGTCGAAGCCGTAGACCGCGGCGGCGTTGCCCCCGAGCATCGCCCGGACCTCGGGCTCGGGCACTCCTTCGAAGGTCATACGGATCGCTTCGTGAGAGAACGGCGTGGTGCCCTCGAGGTGCGGGTAGTCGGCTCCCCACATGATGCGGTCGACCCCGATGCGATCGCGCCGGGCGCAGTCCTCACGGTGGAGGAAGCTGGCCGCCACCCAGCAGTTCGTGCGCCAGTACTCGCTGGGCATGCGGTCGAGCAGCTGCGGATCGGCGAACCGCATCACGCCGACGTTGCCCTGCGAGATCTGCGCGTAGAAGTTGTCCATCACGTCGAGCGCGTCGCCGATCCAACCACTCCCCTGTTCCGCGACCACCAGCCGGAGCCCGGGGAACCGGTCGAAGACCCCGGCGAGGATGAACGTCCACAGCGGGCGGTGCGAGAACCAGGCCGCCTCCATGATCCACAGCGAGAGCGACGCGGGGTGCTCGCCGTAGTCGGGTGAGCTGCTGCCGCCGTGCGCGTTCACGATGACGCCACGCTCTTCGCACGCGCGCCACACCGGGTCGTAGACGCGTGCGTGCAACGGCGGGATGGGCGAGTCGGGTGGGACGCCGGGGAGCAACAGGCCGCCGCGCAGCCCGTGGTCGGCGATCCAGTTGACGTCGCGCACTGCTTCGTCGACGTCGTTGAGCAGGATCTGGCCGATGCCGGCTCGTCGGTCGGGGAACTCGCTGCACCAGTCGGCGAGCCAACGGTTGTGCGCGCGCAATCCGGCCAGACGGAGCTCGAAGTCGTCGGCTGACGGCGCGGTCGCGACCAACGAGCCACGCGCGTAGAACGGCGGGATGGTGTTGGGATAGACGATCTCGCCGACGACGCCGTCGGCCTCGAGCTCGCGCATCCGCCGGGTGCTGTCCCAGTTGCGGTTGGCGTCGGGCTGCACGAGGTCGCCGTACGGGCTCACGAAGCTCGCCGCCCACTCGTCGAACTCGGCGTGGTACCTCGACTCGAGGTACGGCCGGTAGTCGAGCAGGTCGGCGCCGGCGTGACAGTCGGCGGAGATGACGAGGTACCGATCCACGAGCGTTACGGTACTGCGATGCAGGACCTGGAGGGCAAGATCGCCGTGGTCACCGGCGGGGGCGGCGGCATCGGGCGGGCACTGGGCGAGCGGTTCCTGGCCGAGGGCATGAAGGTCGTCCTGGCCGACATCGACGAACCGCTGCTCGACGCCACGGTGCAGGAGCTGTCGGCCGGCTCGGGCGACGTGATCGGCGTGCCCACCGACGTGTCGCTCCTCGACTCGGTCGAGCACCTGCGCGACGCAACCCTCGAGCGATTCGGCGCGGTCCACCTCGTGTGCAACAACGCGGGGATCCCGTCGGGGTCCGACGGCGCGCTCTGGCAGCACCACGTGAACGACTGGCGCTGGGCGGTCGACGTCAACGTGTTCGGAATGATCAACGGCATCAACACGTTCGTCCCGGTGCTCATCGAGCAGGGTGGGCCCGGGCACGTGATGAACACGTCGTCGTCGAACGGCACGTTCGCGCCGTTCTCGAACAGCGCGGTGTACGCCACCACCAAGGCCGCGGTCACCACGATCACCGAATGCCTGTGGGGACAGCTCCGGTCCGCCGACTCACCGATCCAGGTCTCGCTGCTGCTCCCTTCGACCCGCACCCCCGGTGCGCTCGACACGGGCATCTGGCGTCCCGGCCGCAACCGCCCCGAGCGCTACACGCGTCCGGGGCAGGCACCGGTCGAAGGGCGCGACGCGCTCACCCCCTTCGTGCAGCAACTCGAGCAGCTTGGCCAGGAGCTGGTGTTCGCCCCGTTGGAGGAGGTGGCCGACATCGCGCTCGAGGGCATCCTCGCCGACCGGTTCTGGATCTACCTCCCCAGCGAGAAGTCGGCGGAGACCATCGACGCGCGCGCCGCGTCGATGCGAACCGCCACCGCACCCGAGTACCTCGTCGCGTCGTCACCCTGGAACGTGCCCAAGGAGGAGATGTAGTGGAGCCGTGTCCGGAGGACGGGACGGCGCAACGGAATCGACCCATTGTGCAGGAGATGTAGTGGAGCCGTGTCCGGAGGACGGGACGGCGCAACGGAATCGACCCATTGTGCAGGAGATGTAGTGGACACGCACGACGCACGGTTCGTCGAGCTCGCAGGCGCGCACAACTTCCGCGATCTGGGCGGCCTGCCCACGCGCGACGGCGCAACGACCCGCGGCGGCGTGCTGTACCGCAGCGACGCGCTCCACCACCTCGAGCCAGCCGGCGTGCAACGGCTCGGCGAGCTCGGCGTGCGCACCATCGTCGACCTGCGGTCGAGCGCCGAGCTCGAGCACACCGGTCGCGGACCACTCGAGCGCACCGACATCGCCTTCGTGCACGCGCCGCTGAGCCACAGCCAGAACGGAGTGCACGTGCTGCCGCCGTCGCTCGTCGACGGCGACCTCGGTGCCCACTACGTGGCGAGCCTCGGTGATCGCACCGAGACCCTGGCGCAGGTCATCGCGCTCCTGGCGACCGCCGAGCACCTGCCGGCGGTGTTCCACTGCACCGCGGGGAAGGACCGCACGGGCATGGTCGCCGCGCTCGTGCTCTCGCTGGTGGGCGTGGCCGACGACGTGATCGTGGAGGACTACGCGCTCACCGACGACCGGATGGTGTTCGTGATGGAGGCGATCCGGGCGTCGGGCGGCGTCACCCAGCCCCCGCCCGAGGTCGCCGCGAGCGTCGCGCGCGCCGAGGCGTCGTCGATGGAACGGTTCCTGCGGGGGCTCGCCGACGGATACGGCAGTGCCGACGGTTGGGCCCGCACCGCCGGTCTCGACGACGACACGCTCGCGTCACTGCGCGCCGCGCTCGTCGCACCTGCTTGAGCCCGGGTCAGAACACCTCGGGCACGAAGGTCTGCTCGTCGATCGGCGCGCGGACGTAGGTGTCGGGTCCACGCGGCGGCATGGTCAACGCGGCCGACGTGACGTCCTCGTACGGGATCTGCGACAGCAGGTGGCTGATGCAGTTGAGTCGGGCGCGGCGCTTGTCGTCGGCGTTGACCACCCACCACGGCGACAGCTTGGTGTCGGTGTAGCGGAACATCTCGTCCTTCGCCCGCGAGTAATCGGCCCAGCGCACGCGCGCCTCGAGGTCCATCGGGCTGAGCTTCCAGCGCTTCTCCGGGTCGGCGATGCGTGACTTGAAGCGGCGCTCCTGCTCGTCGTCGCTCACGGAGAACCAGTACTTCACCAGCACGATCCCCGAGTGGATCAGCATGTCCTCGAACAACGGGCAGGCGTGCAGGAACTCGCGGTACTCGTCTTCGGTGCAGAACCCCATGACGTGCTCGACCCCGGCCCGGTTGTACCACGAGCGGTCGAACAGCACGATCTCACCGCCCGCCGGCAGGTGCGCGGCGTACCGCTGGAAGTACCACTGCGTCTTCTCCTTCTCGGTGGGGGTGCCGAGTGCGGCGACGCGCACGACCGCGAGGATTGGTGCGTTCGACGATCCGCTTGATGGTGCCGCCCTTGCCAGCGGCATCGCGTCCTTCGAAGAGGACGCACAGCTTCAGCCCCTCCTGGCGCACCCATTCCTGCAGCTTCACCAGCTCGCGCTGGAGCTTCTCCATCTTCTTGTCGTAGGTGGCGAGGGACAGCCTGGCCGATCCGTCGGCATTCGTTCGCGACATGCGGAGATGCTACGAGGTCCACGATCTGGACCGGATCGGTACGACTTCTCCACTGGTCGGCGTCGGCCGAGCTCCTCAGGATCGGGAGTGCACCGACACTCCCTCCGAAAGGATCACGTCATGACCACGACCACCTCCACGCCCACCGACGAGCAGCTCGACGCAGTGAAGGAGAAGCAGCAGGCGACGTGGGCCAGCGGCGACTTCTCCGTGATCGGCACCTCGCTGCAGCTCACCGGCGAGCTGCTGTGCGAGTCCGTCGACATCCAAGCCGGCACCAACGTGCTCGACGTCGCCGCCGGCAACGGCAACGCGGCACTGGCGGCGGCGCGGCGAAACGCGACGGTGACCGCGAGCGACTACGTGCCGGCGCTGCTCGAGCGGGCGGCGGCGCGTGCGGAGGCCGAGGGCACGGAACTGACGACCCGGGTCGCCGATTGCGAGGATCTCCCCTTCGCCGACAACTCGTTCGACGCCGTCCTGTCGGCGTTCGGTGTGATGTTCGCCCCGCGCCAGGAGCGCTCGGCGTCCGAGCTCGTGCGCGTCACCGCGCCGGGCGGCCGGATCGGCCTCGCCAGCTGGACGCCGACGAGCTTTGTCGCCGGCATCTTCGAGACGGTCTCCGGCTTCGTCCCGCCGCCGCCGGTACCGTCGGTGTTCCGGTGGGGTGACGAGTCCGACCTGCGCGCGGTGCTCGGAACTTCGGTCGACGTGCACTCCGTCGTCACGCGCGAGTTCGTCTTCCGCTACCGGTCGGCCGAGCACTTCGTCGACACGTTCCGCGCGTACTACGGCCCGACCCACCGCGCGTTCGCCGCGCTCGACGGCGACGGCCAGGATGCCCTCGAGCGGGAGCTGATCGCGCTCGCACGCGCCGGGAACCGTTCACGGTCGGGCGCGCTCGCGGTTCCCGGCGAGTACCTCGAGATCGTCGCCACCGTGCGCTGAACCGAGTGGGCGGTGCTGGAGGTCGCCCGTTCGGTCAACCGGCCGGGCGATCGACCAGCTGCGCGAGCTTCGCCGGAGCGAGCAGGCAGTAGCTCTCGGTGACCAGCTCGGCGAGCTCCTCCGAGTCGGTGGACAGCGTCGAGCCGGAGCCCGACCTCGTCGGCCCGCCAAGGAGTGCCGAAGAACGGTTCGCCCTGCGCCAGGAGCGCGGCGAGATCGGGCCCGGCCGAGCGGAACATCAGCACGGTCGTCGGACCCTCGGTCACGGCGGCGCGCGCGTAGGCCGGAGGCCAGCCATCGGCGATCACCAGCACGTGTGCGAACGTGCGCGTGCGGATCCGCCAGCGCGTGCCGACCCACGCCTGCTCCTCACGCGTCTCAGGGAGACGGCCGCAGACCACGCGGAGGCGTTCGAGGATCAGTGGTGGAACCGGAGTGGTGTCGTCTGCTGCCAAGTCGACCTCGGGCTTCCCCACCCGACACCGTACCGCGCGTGACACCCGCGAGCGTTTCGCCACCGTTGACGAAGAAGGTATCGACGCCGAGTGCCACGGATACCGGTCCTGACTTCACTCAACGGATACCGCCGGCCGTGGCTCGCGGGAAACCTGCTCGCCGGGCTCACCGTGTGGGCGGCGCGACCGGTTCGCCGCCGCCGGATCCGATCCCCTCGTCGACGACGTCTCCCCGACCGTGCAGGCCGCGGTCGACGCCCTCGGCTGAGGTCGCGACGCGGCGGAGCTCAGATCCCGAGGATCTGGGCCTTCTTCGCCGCGAACTCCTCGTCGGTGAGGATGCCCTGCTGGTGCAGCTGCGCGAGCTGCGTCAGCTCCGCGCTCATGTCGGGCTCGGCGGGAGCCGGAGCCTGCTCGTACACGACCTGCTGCGGTGCCGCCTCCTGCTGCGCCTGGGCGTCCTGCGCGGCGTACTTCTGCTGCTGGTGGTGCTGGACCGAGCCCGACACCACGGCGGCGGTGCCGACGATCGCTGCGGTTCGCATGATGGGGCGTCCTCGTCGAAGCATTTCGTGTCCTCTCGTTCTGTCGTGTGCGGTGCGGGCGACCGGCCGAGCTCAGCTCGCGCCGACGACCTCGTCCATGACCTCTTTGGGAATCCGGATCGAAGCGACCAGTTCGCCGCCCGAGCCGAGCACGGCGTCGCGGAACTTCGTCGCCCACAGGTGCTCGAACACGAGGATCGCGGCCGACGAGTTGGGCGCCAGGTCGGCGCCGAGGTCTTCGATGTCTTCGTCGGCGAGCAGGCCGCTCGGCTCCTCGACGTGGGGCGAGAACGCGGCAGCTCGTCGGCTTCGTCGATGTCGGAGAGCTCCACCCCGACGACTTCGCCCTCGGCGTCCTTGGTGACGAAGACCAGGTCGATCACGCGGATCATGCCGCTCTGCACGAGGTCGGCGAGCGCGGGCGCGACCTCACCGTTGAACTGGTTGCCGGGGAATCCGACCACCAGAATCTCGACCGGTCCGAGTTCCATGGCCTCGCTCCTCGTCGCGATCGGTTCGTCCGTTTCGCCGGTGACCCTAGCTCGGCGCAGTCGCGACCTGTCACCCGTCCTGCGAAGATTGGGCGGATCCGGCTCGGGAGACGCATGGACAGCGCCGACAACGAAGTGCTCTGGGAACGCCACGCCGCGTGGTGGCAGCGCGAGTTCTCGGGCGGCGCCGACTCCGAGTACGAAGACCAGATCCTCCCGCTGGTCGCCCGTCACCTGGGCGAAGCGCGGCGCGTGCTCGACATCGGCTGCGGGGAAGGGCAGGTCGGCCGCCACCTGGTCCGGCTCGGCGTCGAGGTGATCGGCCTCGATCCCACCCCCTCACAGGTCGGCGCGGCGCGCGACCGCGGCGGCGGCCCCCACTACGCGCGGGCCCGCGCCGACGCACTTCCTTGCCGCACCGCGAGCCTTCGACGCGGTGCTGCTCTGCCTCGCGCTCGAGCACGTCGACGAGTTCGAGACTGCGATCCGCGAGGTCGCCCGGGTCCTGGAGCCCGGTGGCCGGTTCGTGCTGGTGCTGTGCCACCCCTTGCTCCAGGCGCCGGGGAGCGGCTGGATCGACGACCGCATCAACGGTGAGCGCTATTGGCGCGTCCGCGAGTACCTCCGCGACGACACGATGATCGACGAGGTGGCGCCCGGCATCGCGCTGCGGTTCATCCATCGTCCGCTCAGCCGCTACGTGCACGCCCTCGGCCAGGCCGGCCTCGTGATCGACACCATGGAGGAGCCGGCGCCCCCGCGCCGGCTGCTGGCCGATCTGTGGGACTACGAGGAAGCGGACACCATCCCGCGCGTGCTCCTCGTGCGCGCTCGTAGCATTCAAGGGTGAGGCGGGGGCACTGATGGGCGCGGTCGGGTTCGTCGCTCGGCGCCGTCTCGCGCGTCAGTGGCGGGCGCTCGTCGCCGCCGGGATCCTGCTCGGGCTCGGGTTCGGCCTCTGTCTGGCCAGCTTCGCAACCGCGCGCCGCACGTCGTCGGCGTACACACGCGTCCTCGCCACCGCCGACGCGCCCGATGCCGCGGTCGCGCTCGGGCCATCACCGGAGGCCGGCGAGCGATCCCTCGCCGCGATCCGGGGGTCACGGCGCAGCGCGTGTACGCCGGGTTCCTCGGTGCCGCCGAAGGGGTCGACCGCGCGCTCGCGACGGCACTGATCGCGCCGATCCACGATCGGTTCCCCATCGAGGTGCCGCAGCTCCACGGCGGGCGACTTCCCGATCCCGACGCGCCCGACGAAACGGTCGTGAACGCCGCCGCCGCGGCGCGCGGCGGTCTCCACGTCGGACAAACCCTCCGATTCCGTTTGTTCAATCCCCTGTCGGGCGCGACCACGGCAACCGACGTGACGATCGTCGGGATCGGCACGATGCCGGCCGAGATCGTCGCCGACGAGACGATGGTCCTCGGCGTCTTCGTCTTCTCCCGCGCGTTCTACGACACGCACCGAGACTTCGCCGTGTACGCGGTGAGCAACGTCGACCTCGCGCCGGGGTTCGACGCACGCCGCGACCTCGCCCCCCGCCTCGGGCCGCTCGGCTACGAGCTCCAGTCCGCCAGGACCCAGGAGCAGGCGACGGTCAGTGATTCCCTGCGGCCCCTCGTCATCGTGCTCGTCGCCATCGGTGTCCTCGCGTTCGGTGCGGCCGCGGTGGCGACCGGTCAGGTCGTGCTGCGCAACCGAGACCGGTGGCGGGCCGACAACGACCGGCTCCGGACCCTCGGCATGGCCCGCCGCCAGATCCTGCTGGTCGATCTCGCGACCGCGGGTGTGGTCGCCGTGCTCGCGCTCGCGACTGCGCTCGTCGCGATGGTGCTCGCGTCACCGCTCGCGCCCATCGGTCCCCTGCACGAGTTCGACCCGGGTCAGGGCTTCGGCATCGACGTGACGGTGGCCGTGGTCGGTGCCGTGGTGGTGGTCGCGGCGATCCTGCTCCTCGCGGTCGCGCTGTCGTCGGTGAGGTCACGGCCGCTCCGCCCGACGCTGCGACGATCGCCGTGGTTGACCGCGCTCCCGGGCAGCCCCGCGACCGTCGCGGGCCTCACGCTGGCGTTGCGCACCGACGACGGACGCGGTCGGGGGTGGCGCGCGGTGGCCGCGACCACTGCTGCGGCGACAGGGCTGGCGCTGTGCGCCGCGTTCGTGGCGTCTGCCTTCACGCTGATCGACACGCCGGCCGACTACGGCTTCGACGCCGACCTCGTCGCGCTCAACCCGTACGGCGACCAGGCCGAGGCGGCGCTGCACCAGGCGTTCGGCGACCGCCCGGACGTGCTCGCGGCGACCGGGTTCACCTCGGGGTCGTTCCTCGTCGACGGCCGCGCGGTGCCGGGCATCGCCGCCACCGCGATCGAGGGCGAGCTCACGCCCACGATCCTCCGCGGGCGACCCGCGCGCGCGCCCGACGAGATCGTCGTGGGCGCCGACACGCTCGACACCATCGGCGCCGAGGTCGGCGACGTCGTGCCGGTGCAACTCCTGACGACCGCCGGCGGTGCCGGTGAGCCCTCGGGTGAGCCCGTGCGACAGCGAATCGTCGGGGTCGCGACCTTCCCGGCCGTCAGCCAGCTGGGCACCGACATGCCGCGCCTCGGTGTCGGTGCGCTCGTCACCCGCGACGCGTTCCTGCGCATGCACGGCGATCCCGACAACGAGCCCGAGTTCACGACCGTGCAGCTGGCCGACGGTACCGATCCGGACCGGGTGATCACGACGAACGGCGACGGGTTCCGCGACGCGAGCCAGAGCGCGACCACCTGGTTCACCGACACGAAGCCGGCGGAGCTGCTCCAGCTCGATGCGGCGAGGGCCTATCTCCTCGGCGCACTCATCGTCGGCTTCGCCATCCTGCTCGCGGTGTTCGTCCACGCGCTGTGGACACGGGTCCACGCCAACCGTCACGACCTGGCGGTCCTGCGCGTCGTCGGGTGCAGCCGTCGCCAGCTCGACGCGATCACTGCGTGGCAGGCCGCACCGTTCGCCGTCGGCGCGATCCTGCTCGGGATCCCGCTCGGGATCGCGCTCGGACGACTCGCGTTCCGTCAGTTCGCGCAGTCGCTGGCCGTCGTCGACGACGTGACCATCTCGGGCGCACTGATCGCGGCGCTGGCGGCCGCGGTCGTCGTCGCCGCGGTGATCGCCGATGTCGTCGCGATGGCGGCGGCGCGCCGGGGTCGCACCGCCGCGGTCCTGCGCGACTCCTGAGCGGTCGAAGGACTTCCGGCCCTGGGAAGCAGAACCTGGTTCGGTCATGCTCGACGTGATGGCCGACGAGCTGCCCGACGACAGAGAACACCCCCGCCCCGGGCTGCTCGTCGCCATCGCCGCGGTGCTCGCCGTGGTGGCGATCGCGGTCGTGGTGTACCTGGTCACCCGGGACGGCGACGGCGACTCCACGACGCCCGCGGTCTCGACGACGACGCCGGCCACCACAACGACGACGGCACCGACGACGACGGCACCGACGACGACGGCACCGCCGACGACGCTCCCTGTCGACACTTCGACTGCGGTGTGGCCGAGCGCGTCCAGCACGACGAGATACGCGGATCCGGTCTCCGCCGCGCGGGGTTCGCGACCGACTTCGTCGGCTTCGTCGATCCGGTCGTCGGCGAATTCCGTCAGGGTGACACACAGTCGGGCGAGGTTCCGGTGCAGGCCACCACGACCGGTCCGACGACGACCGTCTTGGTCCGCCGTCTCGGTGACTCGTGGTACGTGCTCGGATCGTCGACACCGAACATCGAGCTGACCGCCCCCGCGGCGCGGTCGACGATCGCGTCGCCCGTGCGGCTCCAGGGCACGAGTACCGCGTTCGAAGCGACGGTGAACGTCCAGGTGCGCGCGGACGACGTCGCCGCGCCGATCGCCACCGGCATCGTGATGGGTGGCGCAAACGGCGAGATGGGTCAGTTCGACGGCACGATCGCGTTCACCCGGCCCGCGTCGAACGCCGGCGCGCTGGTGCTCCTGACCACCTCGGCGGAGAACGGCACCGTCACCGAGGCCACCGTGGTGCGCGTGGACTTCGCCTGATCCGCTTGCCCGGTCAACCGATGTCGCGGCGGCGCAGACCGACGAATCCGGCGCCGGTGAGCACCACCCCGACGGCGGTGAGCGCGAGCAGGGGCGCAACGCTCACGTCGGCCGCGGGCAGCTGGGGCACGTTCTGGAACGGTGACACGTCCTCCACCCACCCGGGTAGGTCGAGCAGCTGCCCGAGCATCCCGATGACGAAGCACACGGTCAGGAACCCCCAGCTCGCGGCGGCGGCGCGCGGCACGAGACCGATGAGCGCGAACGTCAACCCGATGACGACGCCGATCGCGGGGGTGTACGCGAGTGCTGCCCCGAGCGCGGTCGGGACGACGCCGGGATCAGCGGTGACGAGGGCATCCGACAGACCGACCGAGAGACCGGCCACCGCGAGCACGACGATCGTGCCACCGAGCGCGATCACCAGGTGGCTCGCCGCCCACCGCGATCGTGACACCGCGGTCGCCAGGATCTGATCGGCGTGCATCGCGTTCTCCTCGCTGCGCAGCCGCATCACCGACTGGACCGCGAACCCCGCGCCCGCGAGGGCGAGGACGCGCAGCGACATCGCGAGGTAGGAGTCGGCGAGGGTCGCGCCGCCACGTGCGGCGATCAGGTCGGCCAGGGCCTGGTTGTCCTTGACGAAGTCGTTGATGCTGTCGGCGATCGAGCCGTACGCGACACCGGTCACCAGGATCCCGACGCTCCAGCCGACGAGGCTGCCACGCTGCAGGCGCATCGCCAGCCCCACCGGACGCCCGAGGCTGCGGGCCGCGGTGGCCGGACCGGCGCGTGGCGCGACGAGGCCCGCGCCGAGGTCTCTTCGACGCGAGAGCACGACGGCCAGCGCGACGAGGAGCCCGGTCGCGACGACCAGGAGGACGAAGGGCCACCACCGTTCACCCGCGAAGGGTCGGGTCTTCTGCGCCCAGCCGATGGGTGAGAGCCACGAGATGGTGCCGTCGCCGATGTCGCCCACGGCCCGGAGCACGAACGCCGCCGCGAGCGCCCCGCCCGCGATGCCGGAGACGACCCGCGTGTTCTCGCTCACCTGCGCCGCGACCAGTGCGATGCCCGCGAACAGGAGGCCCACGAGCATGAACGACAGGCCGAACACCACCGACCCCGCCACGGGCAGGCCCTGGGCGAGCAGCACGAGCGTGACGAGGACACCGACGGCCGCGTCCATGCCGGCGACGACGGCCATGGCCGACGCGTCGGGCGCGTGGGGTCCGATCGGCAACGACCGCAGGAGCTCCAAGCGACCGGTCTCTTCCTCACCGCGGGTCGAGCGGGCGATCATCAGCAGGCTCATCAGCGCGACGAGCACGAGCCCGAACGCACCGACTTGGAACGCGACCTGACCCCCGAGCGTGTCGAGTCCCTGCGCGGGCCCGTTGAACGCGATAGCGGCGGCGTTGCCCTCCGACGCCCTCGCCGCGGCCCGGAGGTCCGCCGCGGTCGGGTAGAGGCCCTGGACACTCGCGACCGTCGCGGCGACCAGTCCCACCACGGAGACGATCCAGATCACGATGCGCACGCGATCGCGACGCAGGACGAACCGGGTGAGCGAACCGGTACGCGCCAACCCGATGGTCGTGGCGGTCACGACGAGTCCCCGGTCTCGCGCGGTGCGTGCGCGCGCTCGTGGGTCAGCTCGTCGCCGTAGTGGCGCAGGAACAGCTCCTCCAACGTCGGCGGATGGCTCACCAGGCTCACGATGCCCAGGTCACTCAGCCGACGAACCGCGCGGTCGAGCTCCGAAGTGTCGACATCGAAGCGCACGCGGGTGCCGTGGACCTCCAGGCCGTGGACACCCTCGAGGTCGCGGAGTGCATCAGCCGGGAGGGTGGTCTCGGCGGTGATCGACGTACGGGTCATGCGCCGGAGCTCGGTGAGCGTGCCGCTCTGCTGGGTTCGCCCCGACCGGATGATCGTCACACGGTCCGCCAGCGCCTCGACCTCCGCCAGGATGTGGCTCGACAACAGCACGGTCCGACCCTCCGCCTTGATCTCGCGAATGCAGTCCTGGAACACCGCCTCCATCAGCGGGTCGAGTCCGGACGTCGGCTCGTCGAGGATCAACAGCTCGGCATCGGAGGCCAACGCGGCCACGAGCCCGACCTTCTGGCGGTTCCCCTTCGAGTACGTGCGGGCCTTCTTCGTCGGGTCGAGCTCGAAGCGCTCGAGCAGCTCGTCGCGCCGCCGCGGATCGAGGTCGCCGCGCAGTCGGCCCAGCAGGTCGATAACCTCCCCACCACTCAATCTCGGCCACAGGCTGACCTCGCCGGGGACGTACGCAAGGTGCCGGTGCAACTCGACCGCTCGGTGCCACGGATCATCGCCGAGCACCTCGACCGACCCGGCATCCGATCGCAGCAAGCCCAGCAGCACCCGGATGGTCGTGGTCTTGCCCGCGCCGTTCGGTCCGAGGAAGCCGTGGACCTCACCGGTGTCGACCACGAGATCCAGGCCGTCGAGCGCTCGTGTCGTCCCGAAACTCTTGACGAGTCCGGAGATCGCGATCGCGGCAGGCACGCCCGAGTCTCGCATGGCGCCGGTGACACTGCGGAGGAGGGACCTTCGACCCTGGGCCGCGGAGCCTGGGACCCCCACCGTCGAGAGCCGCCGCCGAGGTGGCGAGCGACCCTTCAGGAGGAGTCGTGAGCGTCGTGAGTTCGGTCGACGCACGCGCCGAGACCATCCGGCACCCCGACCCCGCGCTGACCGCGGCGTGCCGACGGATTCGAGCGGACTTCCCGACCGCACCGTACGAGCTGGTCGAGGAGATGTTGGTCACGTCGCTCGCGCGCACCTGCGACGCGAGGATCGACACGTTCCGGGTCGTACTCGCCGAGCGCGAGACGTGGTCTCGGCTCCGCCGAGACCACCGGGACCGCGAGGACTACGGCCTCACGTAGCGGTCGAGCTCCCGCTGCATGTTGAGCAGGTTCATCTCCTGCCGACGGCCGAGCCGGAGCCCCTGACAACCCCACGAGTGCAGGCCGGCCTGGACCTCGGGCATGTTCGCGAAGTCCTGGCTCGGGATGACACCCCACACGTCGCCGTCGGATTCAGCCGTCTCGCGCACGAGCGCCGGCGGCTCGACCGAGGGCGGGAACAGGCGGAGCGCCCACATGTCGAAGATGCACGAGTCGGGATCGTCGCCGTTGGGCCGCGCCCGGTACATGAAGCAGTTGGCCAGGCTCACGAGCATCACCAGGTTCGGGAACACCGAGAACACCCCGGTGCCCTCGGCCCGCTGCTCCGGCGTCAGCTCCGGGAAGCGGACACCGGTCTCCTGCGCGTGCTCGGCGACCAGCAGCGAGAACTCGGCGGCGGCGGTCGAGCCCTCGGGGATGTCCATGGTGCGCAACCGCTCGGCCGCTTCCATGTCGGCCTCGGAGTAGAGCCCACCCTCGAACGAACGGCCCAGGTGCATCACCTGCTGGTAGAGAAGCTCACGGTCGTCCCATTCGCCGGGCGACAACCCGAAGCGCTTCGACGGCCCTGCTCCGCGAACGGTGACGTAGCGAGCGTGACCGTTGGCGAACTGCTCATAGCGCATCGCGGTGTCGTCCGACCACTGCAGGAGCTGCGGGTGCGTCCCGAAGTTGTGGTAGCCCTCGTGGAACGCGTCGAGCGCGGCCTTCCAGTTCGCCGGCAGCACCGTCGTGCGGTACCAGAGGAACCGCATGTCCTCGAGGTGGTACGGATCGAAGTAGTCCGGCAGCGGCGCCAGGTGCTCGTCGAGCGAGCGCGTGTCGGGGTCGGCGCAGATCCAGACGAACCCCCATCGGCGTTCGCACCGGAGCTCACCGAGTCGCAGGCCCGGCGAGTCGAGCGACGTCAGGCCGAACTCCTCGGGGTCGAGCACGAACGCGCACGAACCGTCGAGGTTCCACCGCCATCCGTGGAAGGGACAGGTGATCTGGCCGTCGGCCAACGCGCCACACCCGTGCGCCAGCCGGGTGCCGCGGTGACGACACGAGTTGTAGTACGCCCGGACGTCGTCGGCGCCGGTGCGCACGATCAGGATCGACTGGTCCGAGATGCGGTACTCGAGGAAGTCGCCGAGCGCGCCCAGCTCCTCCTCGCGACACGCGACCTGCCACGTGCGCGGCCAGAGCCGCGCGTACTCCACCTCGCTGAAGGCGCGTGTCGTGTACCGCTCCTTCGGGATGAACTCGGGTCCGAGGTCCCAGGCCGGGTCCCACGTGGGCTCCCGCAACATCACGGTGCGAGCCTACCGTCGGGTCAGATGCTGAACCGGATGCGGATCCGGTCGTAGGCGCGAGCGAACGTCGCCGGCATGATGCGCGGCTCGTCGGGATCGACGAGCTCCCAGTCGGGGATGCGCCGCAGCATCTCCTCGAACATCACCCGGATCTCCAGCCGCGCCAGCCACGCGCCCAGGCAGAAGTGCGTACCGAACCCGAAGGCGACGTGCCGGTTGTCGGTGCGCGTCACGTCGAGCCGTTCGGGATCGGCGAACACCCGCGGGTCGCGGTTGGCCGCCGCGTACATGAGCAAGACCTCGTCACCCTCGTGCAGCTGCTGACCGTGGAGCTCGTGGCCGGTGGTGACCGTCCGGCGCATGTTGAGCACCGGTGAGACCCACCGGATGAACTCCTCGACCGCGGTCGTCGCCAGCAGCTCGGGCCGGTCGACGAGCAATCGGCGCTGCTCGGGCTGCAGCGCGAGGTCACGGATCATCGACCCGATGACCGTCCGCGTGGTCTCCGCACCGCCGTCGAGCACGAGCAACGCCTCCTCGAGCACGTGGCCGTTGTCCCAACCCTCGCGTTGCGCCCAGACCGAGACGAGGTCGTCGCGCGGCTCGGCTCGCCGCGCCTCGACGAGCTCGGTGGTGGCCGCGACGAAGTCCTGGATGACCGGACCGATGCCCGGGTGGGAGACGTGCGGTGGCCCGTCGGGCGACGTCTGGCCCGCGAGCAGCATGATCTGTTCCGACCACCACCGGACCTGCTCCCACTGCTCCCGGTCGTACCCCAGCAGGTCGCCGATGACGATCGCCGGGAGCCGCGACGCGATGGCTTCGATGGCCTCGCACTCGCCCACCGGCACGACCGCGTCGAGGATCTCGGTCACCACCGCCCGGACGCGCTCCTCGTGCGCGCGCACCGCGCCCGGGTTGAACCGCCGCGACACGAGGTTGCGTTGCGCCTGGTGCGCCGGATCGTCCATGTTGATCATCGAGCGATCGGCGCGCTGGTCGATGTGCGGGCGCGAACCGGAGAACGACGAGTAGCGCGCCGCGTCCTTCTCGATCGCCATCACGTCGTCGTACCGCGTGATCACCCACAGGCGTTGCGCCGGATCCCAGAACGCAGGCGCCTCGTCGCGCAGCCAGGCGTAGCTCGCCCAGGGGTCGACGTAGAACTCGGGGTCGAGGACGTTGACGCGACGCCCGACCGCTTCGGTGATGCTCATCAGCCCCGGCCCGCGAACGTGACCTGTCCGGTGGTGAGCGCGGCCACGAGACCGCCGTCGACGTTGAGGTTGACGCCGCTCACGAACGACGACTCGGAGCTCGCCAACCATGCGAGACACGACGCGACCTCGCGCGGGGTGACCAGGCGGCCGCCGCCCTGCGAGACGCTGAAGTCGATGGCGGCGTCGGACATCGTTTCCCGGAACGCGCCGAGCAACGGCGTGTCGATCGGCGCCGGGCACACGCTGTTCACGCGGACGCCCTGTGCGGCGGCGGGCTTCGAGTACCGCATGGTCCAGACCTGCATCACCTGCTTGGTGAACGAGTACGTGTCGACCCCGAGCTCGCGACCGGTGAACCACGCGAGCGCGGCGTCCCAACTGTCGAGGTCGAGGAGCTCGCTGATGAGCGGCAGGTTCTGCGGCCATTGCAGACCGGCGATCGACGCGGTGGTCACGATCGCGCCGCCCTGCGTGAACTGCGGCAGCAGGCGCTCGCCGAGACGGATCGGCGCGAGCACGTTCACCTGGAACACGGTCGCCGGCGGGAGGGTGTCGGCGACGCCCGCGTTGTTGAACAGCGCGTCGACCGCTCCGTCGATCGCCGCGATCGCGCCATTCACCGCGGCCTGGTCGGCCAGGTCGGTGGGAAGGTAGGTGGCGTGCGGCCCGTCGGGCTGCTTGACGTCGAGCACGGTCACGTCGGTGGCGCCCGATTCCGCCAGCAGGTCGAGCAGCGCCGCGCCCACGCCGGTGGCGCCGCCGGTCACGACGATGCGCCGGCCACTGAAGTCGTAGGGCATGGGTGCTCCCGGGATCGAAGGTCTGGAGGGCGCATTCTGTGGCGCTGCCGGAGGCCCCGTCAACGCGGGTGTGGATCCGCCGCCTCCCGGAGCCGCCCCACGATCTCGGCGGTGTGCTCCCCGAACTGGGGTGCCGGTCCCGCGGGGTCGGCGAGCCCGTGCAGCGGTGAGCCCGGGAGACCCCCGCAACCGGGCGGTCACTCGCGGGCGATCGCCTCGAAGACCTCGAGCCGTGACGCCCGCCAGGCCGGGATCACCGCCGCGAGCGCGCCGGCGATCAACGACACCATCGCCAGGATGCCGATGCGGCCGAACGGGATGCTGAACCGGAAGAGGTCTTCCGACTCGAGCGCCGACGCGAACACCCACGCCCACACGACACCCAACGCGAGGCCGACCGATCCGCCGATGGCGGCGATGATCACCGATTCCCATCGCACCGATCGGCGGAGCTGTCGGCGCGTCATCCCGACCGCCCGCAGCATCCCGATCTCGTGGGTGCGTTCGTGGACCGACAACGCGAGCGTGTTCACGATCCCGAGCACGGCAATAGCTTCGGAGAGGAACAGCAGCGCCACCGTGACGCCGAGGAACTGGTCGATCAGCTCGGCCTCGGCGTCGCGCGCTTCGGCCTGGGTGAGGACCTCGATGTTGGGGAAGTCGGTGCGCAGCTCGTCCGCGACCGCGGCGCGGGCGGCGCGTCGTCGAGACCCCCGGCGCTACGTTGGCGTACGCGCGGTAGTCGAGATCGGCTTCGGGGACGCCGGCCACGAACAACTCCCGCGGCACGAAGAACGGCGTGCCGCCCACCACGTCGTCGCTGGTGTACACGCCCGCAACCCGGACGTCACGCACCCCGTTCGGGAACTCGAGCGGAACCCGGTCGCCGCGGGCCAGGCCGTACTCGGTCGCCTCCTCGTCGGACACGAGCATGGCGTCGCCCGCCAGGTCCGTGGCGGATCCGCTCTGCATCCGCAGGTCGATCGCGGCGGCGAGTCCGGGTCCGTCGACCCCCACGATCCGCTCGCGCTCGCGGCCGTCGGGGCCGTCGAGGCGCACGGACCCGAACCGGAACCCGACGGCGCTCGCCACCTCCGGGAGCGCGCCGACGCGGGCCACGACGTCGGGGGAGAACCCGGTGAACTGGGTGGTGTCGATGACGAGCTCGGCGTCGAGGGTCGAGTCGGACGCGTCGACCTGCGCCTTCGCCGATTCCCCGAGGATCGCCACCATCCCCACCAGCGCGAGGCCGATGACAAGTGCGCTCGCGGTGGCGGCGGTCCGGCGCGGATTGCGCATCGCGTTCCCGCGTGCGATGGCCCCGGGCACACCGGCGGCGGCGCGGACGGGTGCGCCGAACGCGCGTGCGAGCGAGCGAGCGAACACCGCGAGCAGCACCACGATGCCGAAGAGGAGGAGGATCGCACCGAGCCCGACGGTCCGCAGCTCCGAGATCGCGTCGTCGGCCGACTGCGACCGGACGATGCCCACGACGAGGATCGGCACGCTCACGCCGACCAACACCAGCCCGACCGTGGCGCGTCGCCGGAAGGTGTCGCTGCGGGCTTCGGGGAGGTCGGTGATCGCCGCGATCGGCGGGATGCGCGCCGCCCGGATCGCCGGCCAGAGCGCGGCGCCGACGGTGACGAACAGGCCGACCGCGATGGCGTACAACGCGGTGCGCGGCAGCACCACGACGTCACCACTCGGGATGCGGAACCCGAGCGAGTCGACCAGCGACATGAGGAGCCGCGCCACGAAGACGCCCAGCACGAGGCCGCCGAGCGACGCGATCGCACCGACGACCGCGGCCTCGAGCACGACCGCGGCGATCACCTGCCGGCGCGCCGCTGCCCATGGCCCG
The DNA here is from genome assembly GCA_963725775.1 of uncultured Actinomycetes bacterium. Taxonomy (GTDB): domain Bacteria; phylum Actinomycetota; class Acidimicrobiia; order IMCC26256; family DASPTH01; genus DASUAS01. The sequence goes on along the minus strand of CAVRZT010000001.1, from coordinate 491,495 downwards.
CAGGAGCCCGAGCTCGCGCGTGCGTTGCGTGACGAGGATCGTGAACGTGTTGAAGATGATGAAGCCACCGACGACGAGTCCCAGCGCTGCGAATCCGAGGAGCAGACCGGTGAGGAGGTCGACGAACTCGCCGACGTCCTGGTTGTTCGTACGCGCCACGATCGCGGCGTCGGTGACGTCGAAGTCGGGACCGAGCGACGCGCGGAGGGAACGGCGCAGGGCGTCGGGTTCGATGCCGGGGGTGCCCCGCACGTAGACCGCATCGAGGAGGCCGGGCGCGGCGGCGACCCGCTGCGAGGTCGGCAGATCGAACGCGGCGAACGAGAGGGGTCCGGTGTCGGCGCCGTCGCCGACGACGAACAGTCCGACGACCTCGTACGTCTCGCGTGGCCCGGCCGACAGCACGTCGACCGCGTCGCCGACGCGGAATCCGCCGACGCGGGCGGTGTCGCGGTCGATCGCGACCTCGGCGGCACCAGCTCGGCGCCCGACTGCGCCGCCCAGCGTCGTCGACGAGGAGCAACGGTCCCGACGACCGGCCCCCGACGAAGGTCACGCCGACCGACGGGCCGCCCTTGTCGACCGCGTCGCCTTCGCGATCCAGGAACTGCGCGTAGCCCTGGACGAAGCCCTTCGCCGACGCGACGCCCTCGGTCCCCCGGACGGTCTCGAGCGTCGCGTCGGGGATGCGGCGGGGATCGTCGTCGCCTTCGGCGGGCTCACCCCGCACCACGACGTCGACGTCGGCGAGGGACTGCGAGAAGACGCGCCGGAACGACGCGTCAAGCGTGTCCGTGAGCACGTACGTCGTCGTGATGAAGGTGACGCCGAGCAGCACCGCCATCCCCGTGAGTGCGAGGCGGAACTTGCGGGCCAGCACGCCGCGGAGTGCAACCTTCAGCATGCGCGTTCAGTAGACCACGCGAATGTGGCCCGCGAAGTGCGGGCCCGCCGATTTCACGGACCCGTGCTCCTCGTACGCTCGGCGCCTCGGGCGACACGCGTCTCCCTGTTTCGCCGCCCGGTGGCGGGCTCTCTACAGTTCGCCCACTGTGAACAGCTCTGGAGAAGGCGCCATCCGCTTCGACGACCAGGTGGCCGTGATCGTGGGCGCCGGGCCCGGCCTCGGCGCGGTGCTCGGGCGCCGGTTCGCCGCCGCCGGCGCCGACGTCGCGCTCGTCGCGCGCTCACCGGAATCCCTGCAGGCGTCGGAGGCCGCCGCACGCGTGGTCGGCGGCAACGTGTTGACGGTCGCCGCCGACATCACCTCGCCCACCGACGCGCAGCGGATGGCCGATGAGATCGTCGCGCGCTTCCAGCGGGTCGACGTGCTCGTCAACGCCGCGTTCGGCGGCGCGCCGAAGCGAAACCTGCTCGACATGGACACCGACGCGCTCGAGCAATGGCGCCGGACGGTGGAGGTCGGCGGATACGGCACCCTGCTGGCGTGCCGGTACCTGGTACCGCACATGGTCGAGCGCGGCCACGGCTCGATCGTCAACGTGACGTCGATGTCGAGCCGGATCGGGTTCGCCGGTCGGAGCGACTACAGCGTGGGCAAGGCCCAGGCGCACAAGATCGCGCACGCGCTCGCCGACGAGCTCGGCCCGCAGGGCATCCGCGTCAACTGCGTGGCGCCCGGACACATCTGGAGCGAGCAGCTCGAAGGCTTCTACCGCGGCGCAGGCCGAGCGGCGCGGCGTCGCGTACGAGACCGTGCTCGCGGAGTACACCGACCGGATGGCATTGCGCCGGACCGTCACCAACGACGAGGTCGCAAGCGCGGTGCTGTTCCTCGCTTCCGAACTTGCGTCAGGGATCACCGGCGCGGTCCTCGACGTGAACGCCGGCCACCTCTTCACGCCATGAGGCTCAGACCATGAGGTTCAGGCCATGAGGTTCAGCGCTCAGCTCGTTTCGTAGCCGCTGGGCGCCGAATCGAGGATGACGGTCTTGGTCTCGAGGAACGGGAGCAACCCTTCCTTGCCACCCTCGCGGCCGATGCCCGACTGCTTGAACCCGCCGAACGCCATGCCGAAGTCGGTCTTGAACGCGTTGTGCCCGACGGTGCCGGCCCGCAGCTGCCCGGCGACCTCGCGCGCCCGGTCGACGTCCTGCGTGAAGACCGACGAGTTGAGCCCGTAGATCGTGTCGTTGGCGATCCGGACCGCGTCGCGCTCGTCGTCGGCCGGGATCACGCTCAGCACCGGACCGAAGATCTCCTCCTGGGCGATCGTCGACGAGTTGTCGACGTTGCCGAAGACGGTCGGCTCGATGAACCATCCCCGTTCGAGGTCCTTCGGGCGTCCGCCGCCGGTCGGCGAGCGTCGCGCCTTCGTCGATGCCCTTGGCGATGTACCCCTCGACCCGGTCGCGCTGCCGCGCTGCATGGCGAGCGGACCCATCTGGGTCGTCTCGTCGAACGGGTCGCCGACGCGCACCTGCGCGAAGTTCGCCGCCAGCGCCTCGACCATCTCGTCGTGGCGCTGCCGGGTGACGACGATCCGGGTGAGCGACGAGCACACCTGCCCGGTCATGATGCACTCGGCGCCGGCGATGGCGGCGGCGACCGTGCGCGATGTCGGCGTCGTCGAGCACGACCGCCGCCGACTTGCCGCCGAGCTCGAGGGTGCAGCGGGCGATGCGCTCGCCGCAGAGCGACGCGATCTTGCGACCGGCGGCCGTCGAGCCGGTGAACGTGATCTTGTCGACGCGCGGGTCGCGCACGAGCAGCTCGGACACCTCGCGGTCGGCGGTCACGACGTTGAACACGCCGGGCGGGAGCCCGATCTGCTCGGCCGCCTCGGCGACCAGGTAGCCCTCGCCGGGCGCCTCGGGCGACAGCTTGAGGACGACCGAGCAGCCGGCGAGCAGCGCGGGCCCGATCTTGTGCGAGATGAGCTGGAGCGGTGCGTTCCACGGGATGATCGCGCCGACCACGCCGACCGGCTCGCGGACGAGCAGCCCGAACCCACCGCCCATCGACGGCTGCGCGGGCTCCTCGAACGGGAACGTGTCGGCCAGTGCCGCGTACGACTCGAAGGCGCCCGCCGCCATCATCGCCGAGTACTTCGCGACCACGTGGATCGTGCCCGATTCCCGCGGCCAGACGTCGGCCAGGGCGTCGCCGCGTTCCTGTCACGGCGGCGCCGAGGGCGCGGAGGTACCCGGCGCGCTCGGCGTGCGTCATGCCGCGGCCACGGTCCGTCGTCGAACGCGGTGCGGGCGGCGGCGACCGCCCGGGACATGTCGTCGGCCTGCGCCTCCGGCACGCTGAGGAAGACCTCCTCGGTGCCCGCGTCGATCACGTCGATCGTCGCGTCGGACGACGGCGTCACCCAGTCGCCCGCCGATGAAGAAGCGGTCCGGGTGGCTCACCGGTGCTGAGGTCATGTTCGCCGTCATCTCTGGTCCCCTCGTTCGGCAGAGACCAGAGCGTACGTCGCTGCCCGCGAACGAGCACAGCCCCAGGTCACCCTTCGGTGAGGACCCCGGCACTCCGCGCCCGTCCGCGCGGCTCGAGCTCGTGGGCGTCGAAGAGCTGGTGCAGCACCTGGATCGCGACCGACCCCTCGCCCACCGACGATGGCGACGCGCTTCACCGAGCCGTGGCGCACGTCGCCGGCAGCGAAGACGCCCGGGCATGCTCGTCTCGAGCAGCAGCGGCCCACGGTCGAGCGGCCAGGTCGCGTCGGCTCCGAGATCGGTGCCGGTGAGCACGAAGCCCGGCTCGTCGACGCGCGATCTCGGGCGGGAGCCAGTCGGTGTGCGGCCGCGCACCGATCATGAGGAACAGGCCGTCGGCGGCGACGGTCTCCTCGCTCCCGCTCGCCGCGGTCCCGGAGCACGAGGTGCTCGAGGCGTCCGTCGCCACCGCCGTCGACCACCTCGGTCCCGACGCGGACGTCGAGCTTCGGTGTCGCCTCCACCTGGTGCACGAGGTACTGCGACATGCCCGGCGGCGAGCGAGTCGGCGCGGACCACGAGCGTGACGCGCTTCGCGTACCGGGCGAGGTGCAGCGCCGCCTGCCCGGCGGAGTTCGCCCCGCCGACCACGTAGACCTCGCGGCCCGCCATGGCCGGCGCCTCGGACGAGGTGCCGCCGTAGAAGACGCCCGCGCCGTTCAGCGCCTCGAGCGCCGGGATCCCGAGTCGTCGGTACGTGGCGCCGGTGGCGAGCAGCACCGCGCGGGTGCGCACGGCGTCCGCTGTCGGAGAGGGTGACGACCAGCTCGCCGTCGTCGCGCTGGAGACCGGTGACGCGTTGCAGGAAGGCGAAGTGCGCCCCGAAGACCCACGCCTGCTCGTACGCCTGCTGGGCGAGTCGACGACCGCTCACGCCTCGCGCGAACCCGAGGTAGTTGCGGATCAAGCGAGCTCGACGTCGCCTGGCCGCCGATGCCGCCCTGGTCGACGACCAGGGTGTTGAAACCCTCGGACGCGCCGTAGACCGCCGCCGACAGGCCGGCCGGCCCGGCGCCGACGATCACGAGGTCGAAGTCGGTGCTCGGCGGGTTCACCGGCGAGCCCGTCGCTTCCACGATCTCGGCGTTGGTCGGATCGCGCAGGACCGTCCCGTCCGGGAAGATCACCAGCGGGAGCGCTCCCTCGTCACCGGCCTCGGCGACGAGGGCGCGCCCGTCGTGTCGAGTCGGCGAGGCGGAACGCGTGCGGCATCGCGCAGCGCCCGAGCACCTCCCGCAGCTCGTAGGCCCGTCCGGACCACGACTCGCCGACGATGTTGATCGTGTACGGCGAGGTGCGCTGCGATTCGGCCCACTCGAGGAGCATCCCCGAGATCGCGTGGTGGAAGAGCTCGTCGGGTGGCGGCGACGGCCGGAGCACGTAGTGGTCGATCCGGCCGTTGCGCGATCGCGTCGAAGATCGCCTCCCCCGTCGCCGGGATCGCCCCAGTCACCCCACGCGATCAGCAGCGACCGCTTGGCGTGCGGGTGCAGCCGGCGGGCATCGTCGAGGAGCTCGCTGCCGGTCATCCCGTCGAGCCACTGCCCGGCCAGCACGAGGGCGACGTCCTCGTTCGCGGCGGCGAGCTCCTCGAGGAGCGCGCGCGCCTCGAGCGGCGATCGGGTGCACTCGACGCGGTAGTGGCGGCCGTAGCGGTCGCGCAACGTCTGCTCGATCTCGAGCAGTGCGTCGGCGTCGTCGTCGACCGCGATCAGCACGGGGCCGGACATCCGCGCACTCTACCCAGAACCGGCCCCCGGCGGGGCCGACGACCCGGACCGGTCAGCCGGCGAGCATCCGTTCACGACGGTCGCAATGTTTCCGACACCTTTGGCCGGATTCGCGCTTGCAAGATGCGCGAATGGTCGCGAACCCGCCCAGCGAGCTCATGACGATCGAGCGGGTCGCCGTGCTCCAGCGCGTCGCGTTGTTCGGCGAGGTTCCCGGCCACACGCTGGTCGCGGTGGCGCGGCTCCTCGAGGAGGTGTCGTTCGAGGCGGGCGACGCCATCATCGAACGCGGCTCGGTCGAGGACTGGCTCTTCGTCGTCGCCGAGGGCCGGATCCGGGTCCACATCGGTGAGCGGACGTTGATCGAGACCGGCCCGGGTGGCGTCGTCGGCGAGTTCGCCGTGCTCGCGCCGGCGCCGCGATCGGCGTCGGTGACGGCGATCGAGCCCAGCCTGCTGCTGCGCCTCCGCCGCGGACCGTTCGAGGAGCTGCTCGACGATCGCCCGGAGATCGCGCGCGGCGTGATCTCGACCCTGGCGCGGATGCTGCAGGCCGCCGCCGACAACCACGCCGAGACGGTCGGGGCGTGACCGCGAGCCGAACAGCCGCACGAGTCGCCGAGCGGACCGATCCTCCTGCTGGCCGGACAGGGGTTCGCGCTCGGCCTCACGATCGCGTGGATCCTGATCCCGGCCAGCGCGATCTTCCTCGCGGCCTACGGCTCCGAGCTCCTGCCGGTGACCTACATCGGCGCCGCCGTGCCGGAGTGGTGTCGAGCACGCTGCTCGCGGCGGCGTTCCGGCGGCGGCCGCTCGCCTCGGTGGCGACCACCACCCTGGCCGGGCTGGCGGTCGTGCTCCTCGCGTCGTGGATCGTGCTGCGCGAGCTTCGACGCCGAGTGGGTCTCGTTCGCGCTGCTCGTCCTCGATCCCGATCTGGTGCCGGTCGGCTTCATCTTCGTGGTGGGCCAGGCCGGCATGCTCCTCGACGTCCGCGTCCTCAAGACGTTCTACGCGCGGGTCGTCGCCGGTTTCGCGCTCGGGTTCGTCGCCGGTGGTCTCGCCGGTCCGCTGCTGCTCAGCGCTCCTCGGCACGACCGAGAGCGTGCTGGCCGCCGCGGCGGCCGCGACCGCGTTGTTCCTCGTGCTCGTCGAGGTGACCCGCCGCCGGTATCCGGACCAGCTCTCGGTGGTCGAACACGCCGAGGTCGACGCCGAACGCCCGACGCTGCGCGTGCTGGCGCGCAACCGCTACGTCATGCTCATCGTCGCGTTCCAGATGCTGTCGGCGGTGGAGAGCCAGTGGCTCGACTTCCACGTGCTCGCGAGCGCGGCGCAGCGCTACGACAGCAGCGACGCGCTGGCGCGGTTCATCAGCCAGTTCTCGGCCATCGCGTACGGGACCGACATCCTGTTCCTGCTCGTCCTCGCCGGGCTGCTGCTCCACCGCTTCGGACTGCGCTACGGTTTGACCGCGAACGCGATCGGCGTGCTGACCGTGGTCGCCGCGGTCATCGTCACCACGGCCTTCCTCGGATCGGGCACGACGATCGTCTTCGTCCTCATCGTGGCCGCGCGCGTCACCGACCTGACCTTCAGCGACGGCACGTCACGGACGTCGCTGAGCGCCGCCTACCAGGCGGTGCCGACCCGCATGCGCGCCGTGGCCCAGGCCACGGTCGAAGGGCTCGCGGTGCCGCGTGGCCATCGGCGTCGAGCGGCGTGGTGCTGCTCGTCGTGCAGGCCGTGGGCGGGACCGAGGGCCTGATGCTGCCCGTGCTCACGGCGACGGTCGTGACGGCGTGGGTGGTCGTCGCGATGCTGCTGTACCGCGAGTACCGGGTCGAACCTGCTCGCCAACCTCCGCGGTCGCACGCTCGACCCGGCGGACCTGACCGTCGAGGAGGAGAGCAGCTTCATCGCCATCGATCGACTCGTCGAGAGTGGCGACGAACGCGACGTGTGGCTCGGGCTCGACATCCTCACGACCACCGAGCACCGCGAGCTCCCGGCGAAACTCGAACGCCTGGTCACCGACGAACGCGAGAACGTCCGCACCGACGCGCTCGAACGGCTCATGGTGGTAGACCCGGACGCGGCGGCAGCCGCGGCACGCGGACTGCCTCGACGATCCTTCCTCTGAGGTCCGGGCCGTCGCGCATCCGCGTGCTGGGCGCGGCCGGGACTCCTGCGGACCTCCCCGGGATCGCGGCGCGCGCGAGCGACGACGCGCCCGAGGTGCGGGTCGCGGTCGCCGCCGCGTTGAGCCGCGTCGGCGACGACACCGTCCGCGCGGAGGTCGCCGCCGATCTGACGCGCCTCGGTCGGTCCCCGCACGCGTCAGATCGCGCGCTCGCCGCGCTCATGTTGGGCGCGGTCCCCACGAGCCCCGGGCTCGATCGCACAGCCCTGCGCACGCTGCTCACCGATCCGGAGCCCGACGTCGTGAACGCCGCGCTCGCCGCGCTGCGCTGGCCTGACGACGCCTCGCTCGTGGCGGAGATCGCGTCCCACCTCGACGACCGCCGCACCGGCGCGGCCGCGGTCGACGCGCTGGTGCGCGTCGGCGAAGCCGCGCTCGCGGTCATCGACGACGGGCTCCGGGCCGAGGCGCACGGTCATCACGTGCGCGAGATGCTCGTGCGCGCGGCGCGAGAGATCGGCGGACCGGCGGCGGGCGCGATGTTGCTCGACCACGTCGGGCACCACGACCGCGAGGTCGGTCTCGCGGTGATGCGTGCCCTGGCCGCGTTCGGCGGGTCCGATACGTCGACCACGACCCGGCCCGCCGACGTCACCGAGGCGGTCGTCCGGGAAGATCTCGAACACGCGACCCACGCACTGCGCGCGCTGGTCGCGTTCGAAAACGAGCCGGCGGCGTCACTGCAGAACGCAGCGCTCCGTGACGAGCTCGAGCTCATCCGGCAACGGGTGCTGGCGGCGTTCTCGATGCGACACGCCACCGAGGGCTTCGGTCGGGTCGTGTTCCAGCTCGCCCAACGCGACCCCCGATCGCATGCACTCGCGCTGGAGTGGCTCGACGTCACCCTGACCGGCACCGATCGGGCCGCGGTCGCGTTGCTCGAGCCCCGGCTGTCGGACCGCGAGCGACTCAACGCGCTCTCGCGCACGTTCTCCCTCGCGCCGCTCAGCACACGCGAGATCCTGCTCGAGCTGGTGCAGGATCGCGACGGCCGGTGGCGCCGGCCGTGGGTCAAGGCGTGCGCGCTCTACACCGCGTCGGGGATCTCGACCGCGGAGCTCGAGGCCGCCACCGCCGCGGCGATCGCCGAGCTCACCGAGGTCGGGACCGACGCGGAGGAGATCGTGCACGAGACCCTCGCCGGCATCCGGCACCGCCGCCTCGATCTCGTCTGAGCGCGTCGGGTCACTGGGGGGTGAACACGAGCGGCAGCGGGTCGACGCACCGGACGGCGCCGGTGTTGAGGTAGCCGGGCGATCGGTCGGGGTCGGGGCGGTAGTCGGGCAGGCGCCGGTGGAGCGTCTCCAACGCGACGCGCAGCTCCAGCCGGGCCAGGTGCGAACCCAGGCAGCGGTGGAACCCACTGGCGAACGCGATGTGGCGGTTGCTCGGCCGGTCGAAGTCGACCCGGGTCGGGTCCGGGAACACGTCGGGATCCATGTCGGCCGCGGCCCACACCACGCGAAGCTCGTCGCCAGCTTTGACCTCGACACCGTCGATCTCGAGGTCGGCGGTGGCGTGACGGCTGCCCGCCACCACCGGCGTGTGCACCCGCATCAGCTCCTCGATCGCCGCCGGGAGCAGCGAGGGATCGGCCACGAGGCGGTCGCGTTCCTCCGGATGACGGGCCAACCAGTCGACCATGCACGACAACGACGACGTCACGGTGTCGAGGCCGGCGAGCACCAGCAGGAAGGTGATGTCGATGACATCCTCGTGCGTGAGGTGGTGCCCGTCGACCTCGGCGGTGAGGAACCCTCCGATCAGGTCGTCCTGTGGTGCGCCGGACGCCTCGCGGCGGTCGAGCTCGGCGTCGAGGTACTCGATGAGCTTGGGGCCCGCGGTCTGCTGGTGCTCCGCGTCGCTCGGCCGGATGACGCCGTTCTTGACCCACAGGAGGAACGGCACGTCGTCGAGCGGCAGACCGAGCTGACTCAGGAAGATCTGGCTGGGCAATGGTTCGCAGAAGGCTTCGCAGAAGTCGACCTCGCCGTCGGCGGCAAACGCGTCGATCAACGTCTCCGAGAGGTTCCGGATGACGGGCTCGAGGCGGGCGACCTGCTTGGGCGCGAACAGCGGGTCGAGGAGCTTGCGGTACTTCGTGTGCTGCTCGCCGTCGAGCATCAACGGGATCAGCGGCCGACCCGCGCCAATGGCCATGGCCACGATGACCGCCGTGTCCGCGTCCATGGAATGGACGTCGCGACGCTTGGTCACCGCGACGACGTCGTCGTAGCGCGTCAGCTCGACGGTCTGGTCGCGCTTGGTGATGCGCTGGTCATCGTGGAGGGCGGCGACGCGCTCGTACGTGTCGGCCACGCCGTCGACGAACGCGCGATCGGCGCCTTCGCTCGCGGTTTCGGGTTCGGTCATGACCACTCCTCCGGATTCACTCGGCGCGATGCGCGAGGCCGTCGCCGGCCACGACCGCGGGAAAGTCGAGCACCGACACGCACCCGGGCCGGGCGGCGACGAGTCGCGGGACGGTGTTCATCGCCCGCGACACGTTCAGCAGCTGGGTCGACTTCCCGGGGGGCGCGCCCTCGGGCCAGCCGATGGTCGAGACGATCGACGGTTCACCGACGATCTCGACACGCCAGGGCGGGTCGTCGAAGCTCTGGCGCCAGCCGGGCCCGAGGCCGAGCGCGGCGGTCTGCTCGTTGCTGACGGTGTAGAACGCGCGGTCCCCGGCGTTGGCGACGAACGTCCACTCGATGCCGGCCACGGTGCCCGCCCTGACCATCAGTCCGGAGCCGGGGAGCCGGAGATCGTCGGCCGCGAGCGCGACGCGCTTCTCCGCGAGCACGAGGTCGGTGCATTCGATCCCCATGCCGTCGGCGATCATGTTGGCCGACTGGCGCATCGCGGCCCCGAATCCGACGTCGATCATCTCGGCGATCCCCGGGTCGGCGTCGGGCGACTTCCCGATGCCGAGCGACTGGATCTGCGCGGCGGACTCGTACGTCGAGACGTCGTTGCGCTGCCACGCGCGGATCGATTCGATCCGTCCCGTGTAGCCGGTCAGGAACAGCGGGAACACGTCGCTGATCAGCCCGGGGATGTTGCCGCCCGCGGTGAACGACGCGTTGCCGGCGCGCCCCGCCGCATCGAGCGGGCCGAACTCGGGCGACCCGGGGAGGTAGTACCCACCGAGACCGGTGTAGACGTTCACACCCGCGCGCAGGAGCCGCCCGAACAGCTCGACGTCCCACTGCATGCCCGAGTAGATGACCGCGTCCGGACGCGCCGCGAGGACGTCGTCGATGCTCCGGGTCGTGACGATCCCGTTCGCGTCGGCGCCGACGAGCGTGCCCGCGTCCTTCCCCGCCTTGTCCTCGGCGTGCACGAGCACCGCGACGAGCTCGAGCTGGGGGTGACCGGCGCACCGCCGCACGATCTCGGCGCCGACCCCGCCGGTGTAGAGCTGCGCGAAACGAATCATCCGGAGTCCTCCCCACGCTCGTCGTCGCCCTTGCGGCCGGTGAGCGACGATCCCTAGAATGAAACTATACGGTTTCGTTTCAGACCTGTAGGGGGAACGGTCATGCGGCTCGACGGCAAGGTCGCGCTGGTCACGGGGGGCACCCGGGGCATCGGCCAGGGGATCGTGGAGATGCTCGCGGCGGAGGGCGCCGCGGTCGTGTTCACGGGCCGTTCCGAGGATCATGGTCGCGCGGTGGAGGCCGGCGTCACCGCGGCGGGCGGGCAGGCGACGTACCTCCGGGCCGACAACAGCGTCGAAGAGGATGTCGCCGGCGCGGTCCGAGCCACGGTCGAGCGCTACGGCAGCTTGACGACGCTGGTGAACAACGCGATCGCGTCGGAAGACGTCGGCAGCGGCAAGGACAGTCACGTCGACGAGGTCGACAACGACACGTTCGCCAGCATCCTCAGGGTCGCGCTGATGGGGTCGGTCTGGGCCTCCAAGTACGCGATCCCCGAGATGCGCAAGGCCGGCAGCGGTTCGATCGTGAACATCTCGGCGAGCTCGTCGAAGTCCGCGCTCCCGCACCGGCCCGCGTACCACGCGTCGAAGGGCGCCATCAACGCGATCACCCGCCAGATGGCGGTCGACTACGGCAGCGACGACATCCGCGCGAACGCGATCATCGTCGGGTTCATCTTCACCGGCACCCCGCAGATGACCGCGATCCTCGACAACCCGAAGATCCGCGCCGCGTTCGAGAAGAACATCATGGTCCCGCGGTTCGGCGAGCCCGCCGACATCGCCGCCGGTGTCGTGTACCTGGCGTCGGACGAGTCGAAGTACGTGACCGGCATCGAGCTGACGATCGACGGTGGCGCGCTCTGCCACCAGGCGCTCCCGGAGCTCGACTTCGAGGAGATGAAGGCCGCCGGACCGCTGCACCAACCGGTCGAAGGCTGACCTCGATGGATCTCTACCGCACGCCGGGTGAGCTCCGCGAGCTGCTCGACCGCGAGCGGGCGACTGGGAAGCAGATCGGCATGGTGGGAACCAGCGGCGGGATGCACGAAGGGCACCAGTCGCTCATCCGGCGGGCCGCCGACGAGAACGACATCACCGCGCTGTACTGGGGTGGCGGTGAGGAAACGATCGAATGGTCGGCGGCGACCTTCGGCTACGACCGTGACTCCGCGCACGACTTCCCGCTCGCGGAGGCCGCGGGCTGCGACATCCTGTACGCGCCGACCGGCGCGGTCATGTTCCCGCGCGAGCCGATGACCAAGGTCAGCCTGCCGGCGATGTCGACCGGACTCCCGCAGCTCGAGGACCCGGCGCACCTCGATCTGATCGCGCTGGCGATGTGCAAGCTGTGGAACATGTTCGGCCCGTGCCGCAATTACTTCGGCGAGAAGGACTGGCAGCAGCTCGTGATGTTCCAGCGTCTGGCCGACGACCTCGCGTATCCGGTCGAGGTGCTCGGGAGCCCGACGATCCGCGAGGGCGACGGCGTCGCGGTGTCGAGCCGCAACGCCCAGCTCAGCCCCGAGCAGCGCGCCGTCGCGCCGGTGCTGTACCGGGCGCTGCGCGCGTGTCACGACGCGGCCCTCGACGGGACCCGTTCCACCCCGCAGCTCGAGAAGGTCTTCGCCACCACCATCGACGATCCGGCCAGCATCCGGTACTTCGCCGCGGTCGAGGCGCAGACGATGGCGCCGCTCGACGAGTTCCGCGGCTCGGTGCGGTTGCTCGCGTCGATCGAGCTCGGCTCGGTGCGCCTGCTCGACAACCTCGGTGTCGAGCTCCCGGAGGACTGACGTCGTGTCGCCGCGACCCCGCCGGGACGAAGGTGAGATCCTCGAGGCGACGCTCCGCGTCATCGCCGACGACGGCGTGTCCGGCGCCACCGTCGACACCGTGGCCGCGCACGCCGGCGTGAGCAAGGCGACGATCTACCGCCACTGGGGTTCACGGGCCCAACTGCTCCACGCGGCGCTCTCGTCGCTGGAAGGCCCCTACGTCGAGACCGAGGGCGACTCGCTGCGCGAGGACCTCACGGTGTTGCTGTGGCACCTCGTGGAGTACTTCAACCGGCCCGACATGGGTCGTGTCTTCGCGTCGTTCATCGATGCCGCGGCCCGCGATCCCGAGCTCGCCGCGCTCCACCAGGAGACGATGGCGAAAGCGCGCGCCAGCTTCGAACTGGTGGTCCGGCGCGGCATCGCGCGCGGTGAGCTACCCGCCGACCTCGACATCGGCCTCTTCATCGACGTGGTGCGCGCGCCGTTCATCTACCGCCGCGTCGTCGCCCAACAACCAGTGACACCGGCGGACGTCGAGCCCGTCGTCGACCTCGTGCTCGGCGCCTTCAGCCGGGTACCGAACTAGGGGAGCAACTCATGCCTGCTGCACGTGACGCGAAGGAATGGGCCACCGGTGGCGGACTCCACGGCATCGGCGACTCGCTGTACACGCCGTTCAGCGGTACCGACGGTGACGACATCGACTACGACGCGTACCGCGCGCTCGTGCGCTACTGCGTCGGCGACCTCGGGCACGCGATGCTCTGGCTCACGAGCGGGATCGCCGAGTGGTGGTCGCTCACCATCGACGAGCGGAAGCGGCTGCTCGAGATCGCAGTCGACGAAGCGCGTGCGATCGCACCGGACACCGTGATCCAGGCGTGCACGAGCGCGACGTCGGCGAAGGACTGCCTCGAGCTCACCCAGCACGCCGAAGCGCACGGCGCCGACATCTGCTACCTGCAGACCCCGCCCATGGAGGTGCACGGTGGCGAGGGCGTGCAGCGCTTCTTCCAGTACATCGCCGACCGTACCGACATCGCGCTCGGCCTGTTCAACTCCGGATCTTCCGGTTACGCGCTCGCGCCCGACGAGGTGGCGAAGATCGCGAACGAGATCCCCGCAGTGTGCGCGATGAAGGAAGGAATGATGCAGTCGTGGCGCAGCAAGGCGGCGCACGCGCTGGCGCCCGAGCTCGTCATCTGGGAGTGCGACTTCATCGTCTACAAGGCGGGCTGGTTGCAGCAGGGGATCGTCGGGCCCGGGCAGCTCGGTACGTCGGGCTACCTCTACGAGACCCCGGAGAAGCCGATGCTCACCACCTACTGGAACCTCATCTGGGAGGGTCGGCTCGAGGACGCCATCGCGTACAACCTGGAGATGGGCATCGACCGCATCAGCGAGGAGGTCGGCGGCTGGTTCACGGGCTACCCCGGCCGGCCCGACTACTTCACCCACTGGGGCGAGGCGTTCCGCTACGCGGCCGCGGTGGTCGGGCTGCCGACGGGCGACTACCCGCACTCGCGTCCTCCGCAGGCGATCCTGCCCGAGGAGGCCAAGGTGCAGATCCGGGCCACGTTCGAGAAGGCCGGGCTGGCGCGGCAGCCGGCGCACGCCTGACCCCCGACACCCCCGATCGCCGCTCGGCAGTTATTGTACCGACTGGTCACCCGGTAGTAATCCGGGTCGGGTTGGGGGGGGAACCGTGCGAGTCTCACGAATTCTGGCGACGTCGGTCGTCACGGTCATCGCGGTGGTCGGCGCCACGTTCACGGTCGCAGGGGCGCAGAGCGCCAAGCCGAAGGCCGACGACGTCGGGATCACGGCCGACGAGATCCGCCTGGCGGTCATCGCCGACGTCGACACGCCGATCCAGCCCGGCCTGTTCCAGGCCTCGGTCGACGCGGTGAAGGCGTGGGCCAAGGTGGTCAACAAGGAAGGCGGCATCGCCGGTCGCAAGATCGCGATCGACTTCATCGACTCGAAGTTGAACCCGAACGAGACCCGCAACGCCATCATCAAGGCGTGCGCGAACGACTTCGCGATGGTGGGCGGCGAGGCCCTGTTCACGAACAACGTCGACGACATGGTCGCGTGCGAGAACTCGGCTGGTGAGGCGATCGGCATCCCCGACATGCCCGGCCTCGCGCTCGACCCCGCGCAGCAGTGCTCGCCCGTCACGTACGTGATCATCGGTCTCGGGCCGTACTGCGCTACCAAGGACGACCACCCGCAGACCTACCTCGCGCCGCAGGGTGACGCCCTCTACTACCTGAAGAAGAACAAGGACCTCCACGGCGTCTGGCTCCTTCCCGCCGACCTCAAGTCGACCAAGAACGGCCTGACCCCGACCTACCAGGCGGCCGTCGACCTCGGCATCGAGAAGGACGGCGACGGCTTCTACGACGTCTTCCAGAGCCAGCCGCAGAGCGCGCTGACCCCGGTCGTCCTGGCGATCAAGCAGAACAACTCGACCTGGGCGTACAGCGGCAGCAGCAAGATGCTCGACCTCCGCAAGGAAGCCACCCTGCAGGGCGTGACCTCGGTGAAGGTGTGGGGGTGCACCCAGGCCTGCTACTCGCAGGACTTCGTCGACCAGGGTGGCAGCGACGTCGAGGGCACCCAGAGCGTGATCACGACCTTGCCGTTCTACACGGAGTACAAGCTCAACCCGACGCTGAAGAAGTTGGTCGGCGCAGTCGGTGGCATCGACAAGGTCGACAGCAACGCCATGGCTTCCTGGCTCGCCGCGCTGCTCTTCCAGGACGCGGTCACCAAGGCCACGGCCAACGGTGGGGCGCTCAGCCGCCAGACCCTGTTCGACGCACTGAAGCAGGAGACCAAGTTCGACGCCGACGCGATCATCGGCCCCACCGACGTCGCCAACCACATCCCGCCGGTGTGCATCGTGATGACGCAGGTCAAGGACGGCAAGCTGGTGCGCACCTCCCCGACGAAGCCCGGCACGTTCGACTGCAACAAGAAGAACCTCGTCGAGATCAAGATGGACCTCAGTTAGTCGTCATGGCTGAACCCCGACCGGTGCTCCGATTGCCCGCCCGGGAGATCCCGGTTCCGACGTCGGTCAGTCCCGAGGCGCAGGGCGTGCTCGGCATGCCGGCGATGGAGCAACCGGACTTCCCACCGGTCGACGACGTCGACGCCTGGCGGACCATGATCGCCGACCACGACCAGACGATCGCCGCGCTGATGCAGGAGCGGACGGCGGACGCTCCGGTCAAGACCCACGACGTCGACATCGACGGCGTGCACGTCTACGTGATCACGCCCGACGAGGTCACCGACGACGACCGACGCGTATACCTCGACATCCACGGCGGTGCCTTCGTCCATGGGCGCGGCGAATCGTGTCGCGCCATGAGCATCGGCACCGCGTTGCGCGTCGGCGCACGCGTCTGGTCGGTCGACTACCGCATGCCGCCGGACCATCCGTTTCCCGCCGCGCTCGACGACTGCATCACCGCGTACCCGCGCTGGTGCAGGATCACACTCCGGGCCAGATCATCGTCGGCGGCGCGTCGGCCGGCGGGAACCTCGCCGCCGCGCTGACCCTGCGAGCGCGCGACGAAGGGCTACCCATGCCCGCGGCCGTGGTGTTGCTCACCCCTGGGGTGGACCTGACCGAGTCCGGCGACTCGCTCCAGACCAACCTCGGACTCGATCCCTTGATCCCGCACAGCACCGCGTCGTCCTTGCAGCTGTACGCCGCCGGCCACGACCTCACCGACCCCTACCTGTCGCCCCTCTACGGAGACTTCACGAAGGGGTTCCCGCCCACCATCCTGACCACCGGCACCCGTGACATGCTCCTGTCGGACACGGTGCGAATGCACCGGGCGCTGCGGAACGCCGGCGTACCTGCCGACCTGCACGTGACGGAAGCCGCGGCCCACGGCGGGTTCTTCGGTCTCGCGCCCGAGGATCACGAACTCGAGCGCGAGATCCGCACGTTCGTGCAGGACCACTGGAGTCGCGCCACTCCCTCGGCCCGAGCGGTCAGAAGCCGAGGTCGAGTGTCGGCTGCTCGAAGGGATACACGTTGACCGACGCCAGCGCCGGGAGCAGCCGCTCGTGGGGAAGACCGGCGAGGAAGCCGTCGACGGTCCGTTGGAAGTTCGAGATGTGCCCCTCGAGCCCGCGGGACAGGCGCATGTACTCGAAGCCCCTCGCGTGCAGACCCTTCTGCTGCCGCGGGAGGTTCGAGAAGTCCTGCGCGGGAATCGCCGGCCACCGAGGATCGCCGCACTCCCACACCTCGGGCGGGGTGGGCCGTGGCGTGCTCCTCCCCTTCCGCGAACCGCGCCAGCGACCAGATCTCCATCAGCGTCTCCTCCGGCCCCAACGGGCGGAACCGGTAGGCGGAGGCGCTGCTGTACATCGGCAACACGAAGTAGTGCGGGAAGCCGTGGAAGAACGTCAGGTTGATCCCCTGCTCGTCGAGCTCGTTGAGGTCGGGGACGTCGTGGCCCGGGTCGCGGTGCCAACGCACGACCGCGTCGTTGAGCGTGCGGTTCCACGTGGCCATCGCCAGTGACCGGTCGGCCGGGAGCTCAAGGTCGCGCAGGCTCTCGGCGATATGCACGTCGTCGGCGTGACACATGCCGTCCATGCCGTCGCTCATCGCGCGCAGGTACTGGATGTCGGAATCGATGAAGGCCTGCGGGTCGAACGGCGCATCTTCACGCAGCCCGAACCGCGCGGGGATGACGAGCTGCGGGTGCGTCTGCACCACGTGGTACATCTCCACGAACGCCTCGATGGCGAGCTTCCAGTTCACCGGGAGGCGGCGCTGCGTACCACTTCTCGGCGCGCATCGACTCCATCTTCCACGCGTCGAGGTTCGTCGCCGCGGGCTCGAGGCACTGCCGCACCGGAGGCGCATCGCTATCGAAGTTGATCCACGCGCACCCGCCCCACACCTCGCACCGGACCGGCACGAGGTCGAGGTCGTCCTCCACCAGGTTGTGCTCGGCGAACGTCCGCCGCTGCGTGACCGCGGTGTTCGTGCCGTCGGGCCCGTAGCACCACCCGTGGAACGGGCACCGGAACCCGCGCGCGCACGTTCCACTGCCCTACGACGACCTTGACGCCGCGATGGCGGCACGCGTTCTGGAACGCCGTGACCCCCATGTCGTCGGTGCGCACCACGACGACCGACTGGTCGAGGAACTCGTACTCGACGAAGTCGCGCGGCTGCGGGATCTCCTCGAGCCGGCAGGCCATCTGCCAGACCCGGGGCCACAGCTGCTCGACCTCCATCGCGTAGAAGTCGGGGTCGTAGTAGCGCTCCTTGCGGACGCGGTCGGGCGACTCCATCGCGTAGGGCACCGGGAGTGCCGACCACTTCTTGTCCACGACCGCCATGCGGCGCTCCTCTCCCCCTGGGAGTACCTTGTCGCGTCGTCAGACTAACCGGTCGGTACAGAAACCCCGGGGGCCGCAGCGACCCATGGAAGCAGCCGAATCCGCAGCCACCGCCGAAGTCGACGTGCTCGTCGTCGGCGCCGGCATCACCGGCATCTACCAGCTGTACCGCGCCCGCGAGGCGGGGTTCTCGGCGGTGCTCCTCGAGGCCGGCGCCGGCGTGGGGGGCACGTGGTTCTGGAACCGCTACCCCGGGGCGCGCTTCGACTCGGAGAGCTACACCTACGGCTACTTCTTCTCGAAGGAGCTCTTCGACGACTGGGAGTGGCAGGAGCACTTCGCCGGGCAACCGGAGATCGAGCGCTACCTCAACCACGTGGTCGACCGCTTCGACCTTCGTCGCGACATGCGGTTCGATGCCCCGGTCACCTCGGCCGTGTACGACGAGGCGTCGGGCGCCTGGGCGGTGGTCGCGGGCGACGGGACCGAGTATCGAGCCCGGTTCCTCATCGCCGCGACCGGTGTGCTCTCGGTGCCGTACACCCCCGACGTGCCCGGGCGCGACGCCTTCCGCGGCGTGCAGCACCACACCGGTCTGTGGCCGGCGGAGCCGGTCGACTTCACCGGCAAGCGCGTCGCGGTCATCGGCACCTCGTCGAGCGGCGTGCAGGTGGTCCCGACCATCCTCGACGACGTCGAGAGCATCACCGTGTACCAGCGCACCGCCAACTGGTGCACCCCGCTCAACAACCGGCCGATCACCCCCGAGGAGCAGGCGCAGCTCCGGGCCGGCTTCGAAGAGCTTCGCGAGACCGTGAACACGTCACTCAGCGGCTTCGCCCACCCGGTGAACGAGCGCGTTGCGTCCGACGACTCCGAGGCCGAGCGGCGCGCGCTGTTCGAGCAGCTGTGGAACAGCCCGGGCTTCATGAAGCTCACGAGCAACTACTACGACCTGCTGTTCAACGACGCAGCTGAACGACGAGTGGTGCGCGTTCATCGCCGAGAAGATCCGCGGCATCGTGCACGACCCCGAGACGGCCGAGCGGCTGATCCCGAACGGACCACCGGTTCGGCGGGAAGCGACCTCCGTTCGTCAACGGGTACTTCGAGGCGTTCAACGACCCGAAGGTGTCGCTCGTCGATCTCCGGGAGACGCCCATCGTGCGGGTGACCGAGACCGGGATCGAGACGACCGACGGTGTGCGCGAGTTCGACATCATCGTGTGGGCGACCGGCTTCGACTTCGGGACCGGCGCGCTCAACCGCATGGGGATCCGCGGTCGCGACGGGCTCGCGCTCACCGAGCACTGGGCCGACGGTCCTTCCACCTTCCTCGGCCTGCAGACCGCGTGGGTTCCCGAACTTCTTCTTCCCCGGTGGACCCCACGCCGCGGCCGGCAACAACCCGCGGTACAACGGCGACCTGGTCGACATCGTCACCGACACGCTCCTCTACGCGACCGAACACGGCTACGACGTCATCGAGGTGACCGCCGAGGCCGAGGAGCGATGGACCCGGATGGTCGACAAGGGCGCGGCGGTCACCACGTTCGGGACGATCGGCCAGTACGTCGGATCGAACATCCCGGGGAAGCCGCGGCGCTACCTGCTGAACACCGGCGGCCGCCTGAAGCTCTTCGAGATCAGCGCCGACGTCGTGGCCAACGACTACCAGGCCTACGAGATGTCGAAGGCGTCCGAACCCGTCGGGCGCTAGCCAGCCTGCCTAGACCGTCGCGATCGGCGTCAGCGGCGAGCCCACGATCCCGGGCAGCCGCAGCGGGGGCGCGGTGAGCAGGAACCGGCTCCGGTCGTGCTCGCGCAACCACGTCGCCAGCTCGTGCAGGTACCACATCTCGCCGAGCGGCACGCCGAGCTTGAACAGGCAGAGGTGGTGGATCGGCAACAGCGTGCGCTTGCCGTCGACCTTCGGACCGCCGCCGAGCATCGCCTCGACCGCGTAGTTGTCGGCCACCAGCGCCGAGATCCGCGACTCCGCGATCCACTCGAGCAGCGACTCGTCGCGCGGGTCGAGCGCGGTGCACATCCGGTGGATCTTCACCGGGTCGGGCTCCTTGTTCCACTCGAGGACCTTGGTGGCGAAGCCGGTGTGCAGCAGGAGCATGTCGCCGGGCTCGACGACCACGTTGTCGGCCGCCATGATCTCCTGGAGCGTCTCGAGCTTGACGGCCCGAGCGTCGTGCCCGAGGTGGTGCACGAGGTCGACGAGCACGCCGCGTCCCTGCACGCCGTGGAACGCCATGTGCTCGAGCCCGAGGTGGTGCGCGAAGCACGCGTGCCCGGCGCCGTCGCCGCGCGCATCGTCGCTCGGCCCGACGAGGTCGACGCCGGCGCGGTAGCCGTTGTAGTAGACGGACTCGGCGACGCCGTCGCCGTCGGCGTCGAACTCGGCGCCCACGTGCGCGAGCGAGTCCCACTGCGTCGAGTACTGCAACCAGAGCGTCACCTGGTCGTCGGCCCAGACGTCGTAGAAGCTGTCGTCGCCCTCGCGCATCTCGCGCATCGGGACGTTGTAGAAGACCTCGGGGTTGCCCTGCATGTCCTCGGTCGGCGCGAGGCGCGGCGGGTACCGGCGCTGGTTCAGCGCGGTGCCGCCCGGGAAGTCGAGCGGCAGGCTCAGGCAGAAGGTGATGCCGTGCTCCACCTCGCGCACGCCCTCGAGCACCTTCTCGGGGGTGAGCAGGTTGATGCGGCCCGAGCTCGTCGTCGTCGCCCCAGTCGCCCCAGGTCGAGCCCTCCGGGCGTTGGGTCCAGCGCTTCGTCACGCCGTTCCCCCTTGGTTGCTCCGACCGTTGGTACCGATCCGGTACACTAGCGGGGCCGCAAGGCGCACGCGCAGGGGGTCTGCAATGACGGACAGCACGAGCCTCGTCGTCTCGGCCGACGGCCACATCCTCGAGCCGACCGACCTGTTCATCACCCGCCTCCCGAAGCACCTGCGCGACCGCGGGGTCTGGGAGGAGGACTTCGAGATCGAGCCCCTCGTCGAGAACGGTGCGCGCGTCTTCCGCCGTCTGCACACGCCGGGGTTCGAGGGATGGACGATCTCCCGCTACCGCCAGACCGGCGGGCGCACCCCCGAGGGCGACCCCGAGATGATCATCGAGGACCTCGCCTTCGACGGCGTCGACGCCGCGGTGATGCACCCCAACCTCTCGCTGTTCGGGCTCTACTCCGACGACCACGAGCTGTCGATGGCGCACGCGCGTGTGTACAACGACTACATCGTCGAGCGGTTCACGCCGTACTTCGACCGCATCGCGCCCACCGCGCCCGTCCCGATCACCGACATCGACGACGCGGTCGCCGAGATCGAGCGGGTCGCGGCGGCCGGGTTCCGCGCCATCCTGCTCCCTGCGACCCCGCCGATTCCCTACTACTCGCGTGATCTCGACCCGGTCTGGGCGGCCGCAGTGGCGAACGGCGTGCAGCCGTTCTTCCACACGCAGACCGGCGGCGTGAAGGTGAACGACCCGGCGTCGACGACGTTGCGGGTCGTGATGGAGCAGGCGAAGCAGGTCAACCAGCCGATGACCGAGAAGTCGGCGTCGAAGCGGATGATCACCCAGGCCGTGTACAGCCCGATCGTGCCGTCGCAGTTGATCTGCGAGCTGATCGGCGGTGGCGTCGCCGAGCGCTACCCCACGCTCCACTTCTCGTTGATCGAGTTCAACGCGCACTGGCTGGGGTCGCTGGTCGGCGCCATGGACAAGAGCTGGGTCACCGGCATCGGCCAGGACCCCGACTGGTGGCTCGGGATCTGGGACGACACCCGGCCGCCCACCGACCAGCCCAACGTCGCGCAGCTCTTCCGTCTGAACGACAAGTGGCCCTACCCGCTCACGCCGAGCGAGTACGTCGCAGCGCCAGTTCCACGTCTCGTTCCAGGACGACCCGGTGGCGGTCGCGTGCCGGCACATCACCGGCGTGTCGAGCATCGTGTGGGGCAACGACTACCCGCACGCCGAAGGCACGTTCCGCGGCAGCCGGGAGCTCGATCGACCGGCTGTTCCAGGATGTTCCCGCCGACGAGAAGGCCGCCATGATCGGCGGCACCCTCGGCGGCCTCCTCGGCTTCGAGGCGCCGCGTCGCCCGCCTGAGAACCGCGTCGCGAGTCGAGGCCTGCTTCGGGGCCTGGCCGATCCCGCGGAGGAAGATGTCGGCGAACGGCTTCGCCACGTCGCGCGCCGACACGCGGCCGCCCGGCTTCAGCCACAGGTACGTGTAGTTGTGCATGCCGAGCCAGGCGCGCGCCGTGAGCCACGGATCGACGTCGCGGAACTCGCCGGCGTCGATGCCGGCCTGCAGCACCGCCTCGATCCTGCGCTCGTACTCGCGCCGGCGGGTCGCGGAACTGCTCGGCGCGTTCCGCGGTGAGCGCGGGGAACTCGTGCAGGAACACCCACACGTGATCCGGATAGCGGTGGATCACGTCGAGCAGCTCGTCGCCGAGCATCGCCAGCTGCGCCGACGGTGAGCCGCCCGCCTCGGCGACGCGATCGGCGCCGAGCATCACCTCGTCCATCACCCGATCGTGGATCGCGGCGAGGAGCTCCTCCTTCGACCCGATGTAGTAGTAGAAGGCGCCCTTGCCGAAGCCGTTGACCTCGCACAGCTCGGCGATGCCGGTGGCGTGGTAGCCGCGGCGCGCGAAGACCTGCGCCGAGGTGTCGATGATCGCCTCGCGACGCGTCGTTCCACTTCGCACTGCGTCCGGGATCGTCGCTCGCTGCGGTTCGCGCCATCGGCCCTGACCGTACCTCGCCGTCCGCCGGGCATCAGCGACCCTGCCACCGGGGCGGGCGCTTCTCGGCGAAGGCGAGCAGCCCTTCGCCCGCGTCCTCCGAGGTGAGCAGCTCGTCGAGCAGCGCCCGCGAGACTCGTCGCAGCGTGGTCGTCGTCCTGCTCGTGCGCGGCGAGGACGATGCTGCCGGCTGGCCGCGCACCGCGAGCGGCGCCGCCGCGACGATCTGGCGCGCGACCCGGAGTGCCTCGTCGTGCGCGTGCGCCCGGTTCGACCAGCCGGCTCACGAGCCCGAGGTCGAACGCGCGCCGGGCGTCGATCGGCTCACCGGTGAGGATGGCGTCCATCGCCACCGCGCGACCGACCGCGCGCGGGAGGCGGAAGAGCCCGCCGGCCGCGGCGATGAGGTTGTGCCGCACCTCCGCCAGTCCGAACGCCGACCGGGTGGTCGCCACGACGACGTCGGCGGCGAGGACGATCTCCAGACCACCCGCGGTCGCGAGACCGTCGACCGCGACCACGATCGGCTTCGTGCCGCTCGCGGTAGACGAAGCCGCCGAACCCGCCCCGCTCGGTGTCGAGCGTCGTCGGCGGAACCCGTCTCCCGGATGACCTTGAGGTCGGCGCCCGCGCAGAACACGGGGTGCGCCTGATCGGCGGTGTTGGCGCACAGGACCCCGACCCAGACGTCGGGATCGTCCTCCAACCGGTCGACCGCGGCCTCGAGCCCGAGCGCCATCTCGCGGTCGACCGCGTTGCGCGCCTCGGGGCGGTTCAGGGTGATGACGCCGATGCGGTCGGAGGACGAGTAGGACGGCGGACAGAGGGCTCCCGGGTCGAGGCGGACCCAAATGTAGAGTGACTGGTCGGTACACGCCGCGCGACGACGGTGGAGGAACATGGACCGGTACGGCTTCGAGGGGCGCGTCGCGGTGGTCACCGGTGCGGGACGCGGCATCGGTCGGGCCTACGCGCGGCTGCTCGCCGAGCGGGGCGCGAGCGTCGTCGTCAACGATCTCGGTGGCTCGATGGAGGGCGCCGGCACCGACGCCGGACCGGCTTCCACCGTCGCGGCGGAGATCGTCGCCGCGGGCGGAGCCGCGGTCGCCGACACCAGCGACGTGGCGAGCCCGGCCGGCGCGCAGGCGCTCGTCGACACCGCGGTCGAGCGGTTCGGGCGCGTCGACATCCTGGTCAACAACGCCGGCATCATCCGGTGGGCGGGCTTCCCCGAAGCCGACGCCGACAACCTCGCGAGCCACCTCGCCGTGCACGTCGGCGGATCGTTCAACACCACCCGCGCCGCGTGGCCGCGCATGGTCGAGCAGGGCTACGGCCGCATCGTCATGACCAGCTCGTCGGGGATGTTCGGGCTGCCCGACCAACCTCTCGTACGCCACCGCCAAGGCCGGCCGTCATCGGGCATGACCCGCAGCCTGGCCGACCGCCGGTGCCGCGCACGGCATCAAGGTCAACGTCATCGCACCGGCGGCGATGACGCGCATGGCCGGCCCGGGCGCCGACGACTCGGCCGACGCGACGCCGATGGCGCCGGCCCTGGTCGCGCCGATGGTCGCGTTCCTCGCCCACGAGGACTGTCCGGTGAGCGGCGAGGTCTACGCCGCGGGCGCCGGTCGCTTCGCCCGCATCTTCATCGCGCAGACCGAGGGGTACGTCCACCCGACGCTCGACGCCGACGGTCGAGGACGTCGCGGAGCACTGGGCGGAGATCAACGACGAGACGGGCTACTCCGTCCCTGCCGACCTCATGGGCTGGTCGGACGCCTTCCTGGCGCACCAGTCAGCGTTGAGCGGTCGCGCAGCTCCCGCTTGAGGACCTTGCCCGAGGGGTTCCGCGGGAGCGCGTCGATGAGCACCACGTCCTTCGGGACCTTGAACTTCGCGAGCTGCCCGCGGCAGTGCTCGATCAGCTCCTCGGGCGTCGTCGTCGCCGCCGGCGGCTCAGCACGACGTAGGCGACCGGGACCTCGCCCCACCGCTCGTCCGGGTCGGCCGACGACGGCCGCCTCGAGCACCGTCCCGTGCTCGTAGAGCACGCGCTCGACCTCGGAGCTGGCGATGTTCTCGCCGCCCGACACGATCATGTCCTTGAGGCGATCGACGATGTAGAGGTAGCCGTCGTCGTCCTTCACGCCGATGTCGCCGGTGTGGAACCAGCCGCCCGCGAACGCCGCGCTCGGTCGCGTCGGGATCGCGCCAGTACCCCTTGAACACCTTCGGTCCGCGGAGCACGACCTCACCGCGTTCACCCGCGGGCACCGACGCGCCGTGCTCGTCCCAGAGGTCGAGCTCGAGGTACTGACACGGCCGACCGACGCTGCCCAGCTTCGACACCGTGCTCTCGCGGTCGAGGAACGTGTCGCCCGAGACCGTCTCGGTCAGCCCGTACGCGTCGGCGAACCACGCGGCCGGGAAGCGTAGTGCGCAGACGTTCGATGTACGGGATCGGCATCTTCTCGCCGCCGGCGATGATCACGCGCACCGACGAGAGATCCCGCTGCTCGATGCCGGGGACGTCGAGGATCGCCCGGACCATGGCGGGCGCGGCCCACACGGTGGTCACCCGCGACCGCTCGATCTCGTCGACGACGCGCTCGGCGTCGAACACGCGGTGGATGACGGTCGTCGCGCCCACCGCGATCATCGAGGTGGTGACGAGGTCGAGCGCGCCGACGTGGTACAGCGGTCCGCAGGCCAGGCCGACGTCGTCGGCGCGTGAACCCGAACTCGGCGATGTGCGCGTAGTTCTTCCACGCCAGGTTGGCGTGCGTGATCATGACGCCCTTCGGGCGCCCGGTCGTGCCCGAGGTGTACATCAGCCGGTGGACGTCGTCAGCCTCGGCCTGCACGCGCGGCCGTCGGAGCGGCATCGGCACCCAGATCGGCGAACCGCTCCCAGCCCGCGACGGTCCGTCGGCCGGTGATGCAGATGCGGGCGAGGTCGCCGTCGAGATCGTGGGTCGCCTCGTCGGCGAGCGTCGACGAGCGACTCGTCGCACACCAGCGCGCGAGCCTCCGAGTGCTCGAGGATGAAGCGCAGCTCGGGTGCCGCGAGGCGCCAGTTGACCGGCATCGCGATCGCGCCGAGGTGGTTGGCGGCGAAGATCGTCGCCAGGAACTCGGTGTTGTTGTACGACAGCAACCCGACGACGTCGCCGGCACCGACGCCACGCGCGTCGAGTCCGGCGGCGAGCGCCGCCGCCCACTCCTCCATGCCTCGGATACGTGACGACGTCGTCGCCGAACACCGCGAGCGGCTTGTCCGGGGTGCGACGCGCGTGGTGCTCCAACACGCCGAACCAGCTCATGTCCGGACGCATCCTCGGACCCCCTACGGCGCGGCGTAGCCGCCGTCGACCACGATCGCGGAGCCGGTGGTCCAACGGGACGCGTCGCTCGCGAGGTACGAGTACGCGCCCACCAGGTCGGTGGCATCGCCGAGCCCGAGCGGGTGCTTCGACGCGATCGCGTCGATCGCCTCCTGCGGGAGACCGTCGTGGATCCCCGACAGGAACGTTCCCGGGCACACGCAGTTCACGCGGATCCCGTCGCGCGCGTATTCGACCGCCGCGACCTTGGCGAGCTGGATCACCGCCGCTTTGGTCGCGCAGTACGGCGCCGCATGCGACCACGCGGTGAGACCGGCGACGGAGGCGGTGAGGATGATCGACCCTGACTCCTGCGCGCGCATGACCGGCACTGCGGCGCGGATGCCGTTGACCGCACCGAGGACGTTGACCCGGAACGCGTGCTCCCAGTCCTCGGTTGTCAGGTTGTGGATGCGACCGTTCGGCGCGAGCACCCCGGCGTTGCTGATCAGCACGTCGAGGTGACCGAACGTCTCCGTCGCGAGCGCGACGACCGCTTCGACCTCCCCGATCTCGCTCACGTCCGCGGTCAGCGTCTCGACCGCGCCCCGGGTCTCGGGCAGTCCGTTCACGGTGGCGTCGAGCGAGGATGCGCTGACGTCACTCAGCACGACATCGGTGTCGGGCTCGCCGGCGAACTGGCGCGACAGCTCGGCGCCGAGCGTTCCACCCGCTCCGGTGATCACGACCACGCGATTCATACGAGCAGGTACCCGCCGTCGACGTTCAACACGGTGCCGGTGACGAACGCCGACGCGTCGGACGCGAGGAACTGGTACGCGCCGACCAGCTCGTCGGGTGCTCCCCAACGCCGTTGCGCGGTGTGCGCGAGCACGCGGTCGCCGAGCTCGGCGTTGTTCTTCCACGGCTCGACCAATGGCGAGTCGAACCATCCGGGCGCGACGACGTTCACCGTGATCCCCGTGGGCGCGAGGTCGAGCGCCAGGCCCTTGGCCAAGCCGACGAGGCCCGCCTTGGACGCGCTGTACGCGGCGAGCCCTTCGCGTGGCCGCTCGCCGAGCACGGAGCCGGTGAAGATCAGTCGCCCACCCTGGCCCATCACGCGCGCGGCGGCGCGGGCCCCGAGGAACGCGCCGGTCAGGTTGACGTCGAGGATCTGGCGCCACACCACCGGATCGGTCTTGCGGGGCCCGGCCACGATCGGGGAGATCCCCGCGTTGCAGATCCACACGTCGATGCCACCCCACTCGGCGACGGTGGCGTCGGCGACCGCTTCGTTGAACTCCTCGTCGGTCACCTCGCCGGCGAGCACGAGCGACGGCCCGGGCAGGTCGTCGGCCACCTCCTTGAGGTCGGCCTCCGTCCTCGCCACCAGCGCCACGCGTGCGCCGTCCCGTGAGAACGCGCTCGCGAGCACGCGCCCGAGGCCACGACTGGCGCCGGTGACCACCACCCGCTTCCCGGCGACCTGATCGGACATCACGCTCCCTGGTTTGTACCGGTCAGTACAATACACGGTTCATGTTCAGCGACGCCGACCTCCTCGAGCTGCACCGACGGATGCTCGTGATCCGCGGGTTCGAGGAACGCGTCGCCGCGCTGTACCGCGACGGCGAGATCCCCGGCTTCGTGCACCTGTCGATCGGGCAGGAGGCGTCGGCGGTGGGTGCGTGCTGGCCGCTCGCACCGAGCGACGTGATCACGTCGACCCATCGGGGCCACGGCCACTGCCTGGCGAAGGGTCTCGACGTGCCGGGGATGTTCGCCGAGCTGATGGCCAAGGACGCGGGCACGAACCGTGGGCGCGGCGGCTCGATGCACATCGCCGACCCGACGATCGGCATCTTCGGCGCCAACGGGATCGTCGCCGCCGGGCTCCCGATCGCGGTCGGCGCCGCGACCGTGGCCCAACTGCGCGCCGACCACGGCGTGGTGGTCGCGTTCTTCGGCGACGGCGCGGTGGCGCAGGGCGCGTTCCACGAGGCGGTGAACCTCGCCGCGGTGTGGGAGCTCCCGGTCATCTTCTTCTGCGAGAACAACGGCTACGCCGAGTTCTCCGCCGCCGCCGACCAGCACGCGGCGACGCTCAAGCGCCGGGCCAAGGGCTACAACATCGACTACGTCGCGGTCGACGGCAACGACGCGGTCGCCACCGCATCCGTGATGTCGCCGGTCGTCGAGCAGGTACGCGCCGGAGCCGGACCGGTCATCGTCGAGGCCACCACCTACCGGTGGCACGGCCACTACGAGGGCGACCCCGAGCGCTACCGATCCGCCGACGAGGTCAAGGGGTGGGCAGCGCGCGACCCGCTGCTCGTGCACGCACGAGTGCTCCACGCCGCGGGGATCACCGACGACGCGATCGCCGCGGTCGAGTCATCGGTTGCGCAGGAGCTCGACGCCGCCGTCGAGCGCGCCCGGAAGCTCGACGCTCCGTCGTCCACCACGCTGTTCGACTTCGTCACGCGCCCGCGCCCGACGCGCGCCGAGCCGGCGCGCCCGGCTGATGACGCGCCGGTCTTCCGCACGATGGATGCAGTCCGGTCGGCCCTCGAGCGCGAGCTCACCGACGACGAGCGCGTGTTCGTCGCCGGCATCGACGTCGCGGCCGGTGGCAACGTGTTCGGGCTCACGCGGGGACTCCACGATCAGTTCGGTGATCGCGTCCGCGACACGCCGATCTCGGAGACCGCGGTCATGGGTCTCGGTGTCGGCGCGGCGATGGCGGGGATGCGGCCCGTGGTCGAGCTCATGTACCTCGACTTCGTCGGCGTCTGCCTCGACCAGCTGCTCAACCAGGCCGCCAAGCTGCCGTTCATGACCGGCGGCGCCGCGCAGATGGCGCTGACGGTCCGGACCCAGTTCGGTGCCGGTCGGTCGTCGGGCAGCCAGCACTCCCAGAGCCTCGAAGCGCTGCTCGCGCACATCCCGGGCCTGACCGTGGTGATGCCGTCGACGCCGGCCGACACCTACGGGCTGCTCCGGGCCGCCATCCAGGACCCCAACCCCGTGGTGTTCATCGAGAACCGGCTCCTGTACGGCATGAAGGGTCCGCAGCCGCCCGACGACTTCGTCCTTCCCATCGGGAAGTCCGCGGTCGTGCGGCCCGGCTCCGACCTCACGCTCGTCTCCGTCTCGCGGATGGTCCACGAGGCGCTCGCCGCCGCCGACGCGGTCGCCGCCGACGGCATCTCCGTCGAGGTCATCGACCTGCGCACGGTGGCCCCGCTCGACGTGGCGCCGATCCTCGAATCGGTCCACAAGACCAGCCGCATCCTCATCGCGCACGAAGCTGTGGTCCCGTTCGGCATCGGCGCCGAGATCGCGGCGACGGTCGCGCGCGAGGGGTTCTGGGACCTCGACGCGCCCATCGAACGGATCGGTGCGGCTGCCACTCCTCCGCCCTACGCGCCCGGCCTCGAGCGCGCGTGGCTGCCGGATCGTGACGACATCGCCGACGCCATCCGGCGCCTCGCCGCCGCGTAGTCGTCGTTCGCAGCCACGTTCGTCTGATCTGTGCGCCCTGGCCCGGCGACCTGGGACGCTTGGTGACACAGCGCTCTGTACCAAGTACGCTGGCGGCATGGGCGTACAGGAGTACCTGGTGTCGTCATCTGGACAGATGTCGCTTCCGGCGAGCGCTCGTCATCGTTGGCATCTCGATGAGGGCGGTCCCGTGGAGGTCATCGACCTCGGGTTCGGAGTCCTGACCGTCCCGAAGGGAACGGGCCGCCGGTTGCTCGACGACTTGGTGAGCCGCGAAAGCCACGCCGAGTTCGTCCGGTCTCTCGCCGACGATCCGGATCTCGCGACGACGTGACCCGAGCAATCCTCGACGATCACCTCCTGCGCGATCTCCTCGCTGACAACATGCCAACTGAGCTCGACGAGATCCTCGCGGGGCACGAACCCGCGACGACGAACTCCTACCTCTACCGCCTGTGCAAGAGCGTGGTGTCGGCGACGGGCGGCGCGCTCACTGGAGCATGGAGCGCAGAGCAGCGACGAGCACTCGGTTCCCGGCTCGTTGCCCTCCCCGCCGACGTCGAGGTGGTTTCTATGCGAACGCTCGCGTACCGGCTGGCCGAGGTTGCAGGCACGTACCGGGTCTCGACGCTCGGCGCTGAAGCCATCGCAGCAGCTGAGAACCTCGACGCGCCGTTGTGCGTGTGGTCCGGGGATGACGGGCCCGGGATCCGAGGAGCGATGGAGGCGCTCGGTCGGGATTACCGCACCATCCACCGCTGATCCGCGTCGCGCCCAGAGCCGGCGCCTCGGGCGTGGTTCTGGCGTGGTGAACGCGCTACCTGCGTGAGCGCATCGCGGGCAGCATGGGCGGTGTCGGCAACCCCTCGGCCAGCGAGCCCCGGAGGATTGTGAGGCAAGCAATGAAGTTCAACCACCTGGGGATTCCCAGTGGCAGCGATACTGGGAGGACTCCCCGGTTCCCGATCTCGTCAAGACCGTGCCGCACGTCGCATTCGAGGTCGATGATCTGAGCGAGGCGCTCGAAGGTCACAACGTGATCATCGAACCGAACAGTCCGACTGCCAGATGGGCGGGCGCGGAGGCAAGCCGCGACGCACAGAACACGCGTACAGATCGCCCTCCTTGCGCCGACGATTGTGGGGAGTCGTCGGGCTGGCGCGCACCATGCCCGTACCGAAGCCGACGATACCCACGGCTTCCTGTTGCGCTCGCAGGGCAGCGCTCAGCAGCCCAGCGTTCGCGCGATCACGACGTGCTGGATCTCGTTGGTGCCTTCGCCGATCTCGAGCACCTTGGCGTCGCAGTAGAACCGCGCCACCGGCGTCTCGAGCATGTACCCGAGACCGCCGTGGATCTGGACCGCCTCCGACGCGGCAGACACCGCGAGCCGGCTGGCCTTCAACTTCGCCATCGACGCTTCCTTGAGGAACGGCTGCCCTGTGTCGCGCAGGTACGCGGCGCGGTACGTGAGCCACCGCGCCGCCTCGAGCTCGGTGGCGATGTCGGCCAGCTTGAACTGCACCGCCTGGAACTTGGAGATGGGCTGCCCGAACTGCTGACGCTGCTTGGCGTAGTCGAGCGCGAGGTCGAGCACCGCCTGGGTCAGGCTGAGTGACAGCGCCGCGATCGAGATGCGCCCGACCTCGAGCGTGCCGAGGAACTGGCCGAGGCCCATGTCGGGATCACCCACGAGGTGGTCCTCGGGCACCCAGACGTCGTCGAAGAAGAGCTCGCGCGTATCGAGGCCCTTCCAACCGATGCCCCGCATCTTCGGGCCCATCGTGAAGCCCGGCGTGTCCTTCTCGACGACGAGCGTCGCGTACCGCGGTGCGTCTCCCTCCGCAGCGGCGCGGGCGAGCAGCGTCACGCCGAACGACATGTCGGTCCCCGCGTTCGAGATGAACGTCTTGGCGCCGTTGATCAGCCAGCCGCCGTCGCGCCGCTCCGCCTTCGTGCGGATGCCGCGTGCGTCGGAGCCCGCGTCGGGCTCGGTCAAACCGAACGCACCCAGGACGCGTCCTTCGGCCAGCGGCCGCAGCCAGCGCTCGCGCTGCGCATCGTTGCCGAACAGGTACAGCGGTAGGGAACCGATCGTCACGTGCGCCTGCCACGCCGCGGCGACCGACTGATCGGCCAGGCCGATCTGCTCCATCGCCGCCACGAAGCCGACGGTCGACATGCCGATCCCGCCCCACTCCTCGGGCACGAGCATGCCGAGCAGTCCGAGCGCACCCATCTCCCGGAGCAGGTCGGTCGGGCACCGCGCCTCCTCCCACGCCGCCGGCGCGCGCGTCGCGATCTCGCGTTGGGCGAAGTCGCGACACAGGCTCACGAGTTCGCGTTCCGACTCGGTGAGTGAGAGATCCACGGGCGGATTCTATTGGACCGACCGGTACAACCCAATCCCTTCAGCGCCCAGCGAGTCGTGCCGTTGTATGGCCCATGAACGCAGGACGGGTCCGGCGACTCGGTGCCGCGACACTCATCGTCATCGCCTCGTGCGCCGCGGTCATCGGCATGTCGCCATCCGGTGCGACGGTGACCGGCGCGCGACGTGGCGCCGCGTGTCTCCCGGGCAACTGGAAGCTCGACCTGCAGCGGCTCACGTCCGAGGCCTCGGTCACGCAGAAGCTCACCGCCAGCGGCTCGGTCGACCTCCAGCTCCGACGGGGCAACTTCCTCGAGACCTACTCCGACATCCTCACGGGGACCGGTCCGAAGGTCACCGTCGAGCAGAAGTACGCGGGTGCGGTCAGCGGCAAGTACCGGACGACCGGGAGCGCGCAACTCGACCTGACCGACATCTCCAACGCGACCGAGATGGTGATGACGGTGACCGTGAGCGGCGTGGCCGGCGCACCGAACCGACAGGCGCCTGCCCCCGGCACGCAGACGGAGGCGGTCACGCTCGCGTTCACGTGCCGGGGCAACTCGTTGCAGATCAGCAACGGAGGAACAGTCGCGCAGCACTACACGCGCGTCGGCTGAGCGTCCGGGCTGCTCAGCCCGTGGCGCCGGGGGTGACGACGCCCGACTCGTAGGCGATCATCACCAACTGCGCGCGGTCCCGTGCCGCGAGCTTCGAGAGCAGCCGACTGACGTGCGTCTTGGCGGTCGCGTGGGAGATGAACATCGTCTCGGCGATCTCGGCGTTCGACAGACCGCTCGCCACCGCGAGCAGGATCTCCCGTTCGCGCTCGGTCAGTTCGGCGATCCCCGGGTTCGTCTCGGGCGTCGGTGAGCCGGCGCCGTCACCCGGCGTCGCCGCGAACTGCTCGATGAGGCGCCGCGTCACCTTGGGCGAGAGGAGCGCGTCGCCGGAAGCAACGACTCGGATGGCGGCCAGGAGGTCGACCGGGAGCGTGTCCTTCAGCAGGAACCCGCTCGCGCCGGCGCGGAGCGCCTCGAAGACGTACTCGTCGTGATCGAAGGTCGTGAGGATGAGCACGCGCGTCGACGCGGTCGCCGACGTGGCAACGATCCGGCGGGTCGCTTCGAGGCCGTCCATCTCGGGCATGCGGATGTCCATGAGCACGACATCGGGGTGTTCGCGCCCGACGAGCGCGACCGCTTCCACCCCGTCGGCGGCCTCGCCGACGACCTCGACGTCCGCCACCGACCCGAGCAGGACGACGAAGCCGCTGCGCACGAGGGCCTGATCGTCGGCCACCGCCACCCGGATCACGCCGGCTCCTCGTAGGGCAGCCGCACGGCCACCCGGAAGCCGCCACCGGTCTCGGGTCCCGTCTCGAGCGTCCCGCCGTAGACCGCCACGCGTTCGCGCATGCCGACCAACCCGTGGCCGCGGTGTCCCTGGCTGCGCCCGTTGACGCCCCGGCCGTCGTCCACGATCTCCAACCCGAGCGTGCCGGGCTCGTAGCGCACGAGCACCGTCGCCGACGCCGGGCCCGCGTGCTTGAGGACGTTGGTGAGCGCCTCCTGGACGATCCGGTACGCGGTGAGATCGACCCCGCGCGGCAGCTCCACCCGGGTGCCGTCGTACGACACGTCCACCGGGATCCCCGCGCCACCGAGCTCCTGCACCAGCCGGTCGAGGTCGGCGAGACCGGGCGCGGGAGCGTACGCGGGAGCACCCCCCTCTTCCGCGTCGGCCTCACGGAGCACGCCGAGCATGCGCCGGATCTCGGCCAAGGTCGAGCGACTGACCCCCGAGATCGCCTCGAGCGCGCGCTTCGCCTCCTCCGGCTGCTCGTCGATCACGTGCTCCCCGACCGACGCCTGCACCGCGATCACGCCCATGGAGTGCGCGACGACGTCGTGCAGCTCGCGTGCGATGTGGAGGCGTTCGTCGGCGACGGCTCGACGCGCCTCCTCCTCCTTCTCCCGCTCCAACGCGAGCGCACGCTCCTCGAGCGCGTCGATCCGCTCCTTGCGGTTCTTCAGGTTGAGCCCGAACATGAACATCGCGGTGAACAGCGCGGAGTTCAACCCGAAACCGCCGCCGTCGAGTGGGCTGGTTGGGTCGACGACCAGGACGAAGAGCCCGGCGAAGATCCAGACCGCGGCGATGACGACCTTCCAAGTCGGGCACGTCGCGGCCACGGTGATCACCGCGACCCAGAGGAAGAACGGCGTCGCGCCCTCGTTGTGCCCCAGCATGCTGTTGAGGACCACTGCAGTCGTGCAGAACATCAGCACCGCGAGGGGTGCACGCCGGCGGAAGACGAACGGCACGCTCGACGCGAGCACGAGCACGACGCCGAACGCGTCCTGGGGCTCGTAGAGGTCCTTCGACACCTGACCCCGGCCCGACGTGGTCGCCAACCCGATGATCACGAAGATGACGGCGACCGCACCGTCGACGACCCACGGATTCAGGCCGTCGAACCACGCTCGGATCCGGTGCAGGCGTGCGGCGGTCGTCACCACCTCACGGTACTGACCAGCCGCCCGGGCCGCATCGGTCTGGCGACCGACTGCGGCGTACATCTCGAGACGTACGCGCGCGTGCCGGCGACCGGGAAGAGATCGGTCGCACGGCGAGCCGGTTGCCCCTCGCGGCCGACGATTTCTCGCGGCCGTTCCCGCATCCTGCGAAGGAGCCCTCCCACCAGAGACCGAGGCGCCGGTGCGAGACCGGACCCAGGAACAGGAGCACCACATGACCACAACGATCGGGACCACCACGGCACCGGGGAACTCCCCCACCCACACCTCACCGAGCGGCGCTCCCGCCGCCCGCGCCGTCGACGCCGTCAAGGTGTACGGCACGGGCGAGGCCGAGGTCCGGGCGCTCGACGGCGTGAGCGTCGACTTCGAGTCGGGGCGCTTCACCGCCATCATGGGCCCGTCGGGCTCCGGCAAGTCGACGCTCATGCACGCGCTCGCCGGCCTCGACACCCTCACCGCCGGCAGCGTCTGGATCGGTGACACCGACCTCGGCACGCTCAAGGACCGCAAGCTCACGCAGCTGCGCCGCGACCGCGTCGGATTCGTGTTCCAGCAGTTCAACCTGATCCCGATCCTCACCGCAGGGGAGAACATCGTGCTGCCGATGCGGCTCGCCGGCCGCCGGCCCGACCGGGCGTGGGTCGACGAGGTCGTCGAGACCGTCGGTCTCGGTCACCGCCTCGCCCACCGGCCCTCGGAGCTCTCGGGCGGTCAACAGCAGCGCGTCGCCGTGGCGCGTGCGCTCTCCAGCCGACCGGAGATCGTCTTCGCCGACGAGCCGACCGGCAACCTCGACTCCCGCACCGGCGCCGAGATCCTCTCGTTCATGCGCCAGGCCGTGCGTGAGCTCGGTCAGACCATCGTGATGGTCACGCACGATCCCGTCGCCGCGTCGTACGCGGACCGGGCGATCTTCCTCACCGACGGCCGTGTCGTCGACGAGCTGCACGACCCGACCTCCGACTCCGTGCTCGACGCCATGCGCGTCCTGGGGGGCTGATCACCATGTTCCGTCTGACTCTGGAAACCATCCGGGCGCGCAAGGCGCGCTTCATGCTCACCGCCGTCGCCGTCGTCCTCGGAGTCGCGTTCATGGCGGGCACGCTCGTGCTCACCGATACCATCAGCAAGGCCTACGACGGCATCGCCGCCACCGAGTTCGCGTCGACCGACGTCGTGGTGCAGTCACCCAGCAGCGTCGAGAACGAAGCACGGGCCACCGAGCGGGGCACCGTTCCCGCGTCGACCGTCGACGCCGTGCGTCGCGTCGACGGCGTCACCGCGGCCGAGGGCATCGTCGGCGGCACGGCCCGCCTCGTGGGTCGCGACGGCAAGCTCGTCGACGGCAGCATGGAACAGGCCCCGCCGATCGGCATGGTGTGGCCGGCCAGCCCCGACCTCAACCCGTTGCGTCTCGTCGCCGGCCATGGTCCGCAGTCGGCCGACGAGATCGTCATCGACCGCGCCTCCGCGAGTGACGGCGGCTTCGCCCCCGGCGACGACGTGCGCGTGGTCACCGAGTCGGGCTCGGCGCAGTACACCGTGGCCGGCGTCGCGACCTACGGGTCCGACGACGACGCCGGCGGTGCGGGAGTCGTGGCGTTCACGCCCGCGACTGCTGCCAGCGTGCTGGGCGAGCCCGGCCGCATCGACAGCGTGCGCGCGGTCGGCGCGGCAGGCGTCACCCAGTCGGCGCTCGCGGCCCGCGTGCGCGCCGCACTGCCGGCCGACGCCAACGTCGAGGTCGTCACGGGCAAGGTGGCCGTGGACGCCGCTCGCACCGAGAGCCAGCAGGGGATCTCGTTCATGAGCACCTTCCTGCTCGTGTTCGCGGTCGTGGCCCTGGTCGTGGGCGGGTTCGTGATCTTCAACGCCTTCTCGATCACCGTCGCGCAGCGCACGAAGGAGACGGCGATGCTGCGGGCCATCGGCTCGAGCCGCACCCAGGTGCTGCGCATGATCGTCGCTGAGTCGGTGATCGTGGGCGTGGTCGCTTCGGCGGTCGGCGCCGTGGTGGGTGTCGGTCTGGCCCGCGGGCTCGCCGCACTCCTCGGATCGTTCGGCGTCGAGCTGCCCGGCGGTTCGACCGTCGTCGCTCCACAGTCGATCGCTTTGGCCATGATCGTCGGCACGGTCATCACCGTGCTCGCCGCCTACCTGCCCGCCCGCCGGGCGTCGAAGGTCGCCCCGATCGCCGCCATGCACGACGTCGCGGTGGACTCGTCCGGCAGCTCCCGCCGGCGTGCCGTGATCGGCACGGTCGTGACCGTCGTCGGCGGTGCGCTCTTGGTCGCCGGTGCGGGTGGTGGCGCGGCGGGCCCGATCGGCCTGGGCGCGCTGGCACTGTTCGCAGGGGTCGTCATCCTCGGTCCGGTCGTCGCTCCCCGCTTCGTGCGGATCGTCGGTGCACCGGTGGCCCGCCTCCGCGGCATGACCGGCGTGCTCGCACGGGACAACGCGTCCCGCAACCCGAAGCGCACCGCGGCCACCGCGTCGGCGCTGATGATCGGCGTGGCGCTGGTCGTGCTGATCTCGGTGTTCGCCACGTCGGCGCGAACGTCGGTCAACGCCAACATCGACAGCGCGTTGCGCAGCGACTGGGTCGTCGCGCCGTTGCAGCAGGACGGCCTCAGCCCGACCGTCGCGCAGGCGGTCGACGC
This sequence comes from uncultured Actinomycetes bacterium, assembly GCA_963725775.1. Classification (GTDB taxonomy): domain Bacteria; phylum Actinomycetota; class Acidimicrobiia; order IMCC26256; family DASPTH01; genus DASUAS01. The sequence goes on along the minus strand of CAVRZT010000001.1, from coordinate 454,308 downwards.
ATTGCCCGAGACGGCCTCGGTCACGACGTTCCGGGTCACGCCCGCGACGCTCGACGGCGGGACGGTGCAGGTCACCGGCATCGACCCCGCAACGGTCGACCAGCACCTCGACGTCGACGTGAAGTCGGGTGCGGTGAGCGCGCTCGGCGCCCACGAGCTCGGTGTCCTGGAGCGCACCGCGACGGAGCACCACTGGCACGTGGGCGACCACGTGACGATGAACTTCGTCGAGACGGGCGCGCAGGACTTCACCGTCGCCGTGATCTACGGGCTCCAGAACCCGCTGGGTGAGTACACCATCGCCGAGCAGGCGTACGCGGCGAACGTCGCGCACCAGAGCGACCAGGCCGTGTTCGTCATCGACTCACCCGGAGTGTCCCAGGACGCCGCTCGCACGGCGATCGAGGGTGCACTCGCGGCGACGCCGACGGCGCGGCTGCGCACGCCGGCGGAGTTCAAGGCCGACATCGCGAGCCAGATCGACAAGCTGCTGAACCTCATCTACGTGCTGCTGTTCCTCGCGGTCGTGATCGCGCTGTTCGGCATCGCCAACACGTTGGCGCTGTCGGTGGTCGAGCGTCGGCGCGAGCTCGGTCTGCTGCGTGCAGTCGGCATGCAGCGCCGTCAGGTGCGGTCGAGCATCCGCTGGGAAGCGGTGCTGGTCGCGCTGCTGGGCACGGCCGTCGGTACCGCGCTGGGACTGGCCTTCGGCTGGGCGCTGGTGAAGGCCATGAGCTCCCAGGGCATCGACCAGCTGGCGATCCCCGGCATGCGGCTCGTGGTCATCGCGGTGGTGGCGGGACTCGCCGCGGTTGCGGCGGCGGCACTCCCGGCCCGCCGGGCCGCCCGCCTCGACGCACTGGAGGCGATCGGCTCGTAGCCACCCTCGACTCCACCTACCTCGCGCTGCGCCGGTTCCTTCTCGGGACCGGCGCAGCGCTGTGGAAGGCTTGCGCCGGCGAATGCGACGTTGTCGATGACACGACCCCGCAGGGAGGCAACCATGAGCACCACCGACATGAAGCTCGAGAGCGTCGTGATCCCCGTTTCGGATGTCGACCGCGCGAAGGAGTTCTACGAGGGCCTCGGATGGAGGCTGGACGCGGATCTCGGGGGCGGCGACTTCCGCATCGTCCAGTTCACACCCCCGGGCTCCGGGTGCTCGGTCCAGTTCGGCACGGGCCTCACCTCGGCTCCCCCCGGCACGGCGCAGGCACCCTGGTCGTCTCCGACATCGAGGCGGCGCACGCCGAGCTCGTCGGCGACGGCATCGACACGAGCGAGGTCTTCCACGACGGCACTGGTGGCTACAACCGCTTCGATGCCGGCGTCCGGGCGAGCGGTCCCGATCCGGAGCGGCGCACCTACGCATCGTTCATGGAATTCCGCGACCCGGACGGCAACGAGTGGCAGGTGCAGGAGATCACCAACCGGCTCCCGGGGCGCGTCGACTCGGCGACGACCAACTACAGCTCGGTCGGCGGATCTGGCGGGCGCGATTCGTCGTGCCGCGGCCGCCCACGGCGAGCACGAGGCCCGGATCGGCCGGCAGGACGCGAACTGGCCCGACTGGTACGCCGCGTACATGGTGGCGGAGCAGACCGGCGCCGAGCTCCCGTTGTGACAACACGCCGGTCGGTGGAGCACCGCGCGAGGATGAACCCTGCGGCTCGAATGACCATCGAGCCGGAGCGAAGGGCAGCGCCTCATGTCGAACGAGCCGACGTACTCCCTCGCCCTCGGTGACGGTGAGATCGAGCGCTACCGGTTCATGGCGAAGGTCGCGCGCGAGACGGAGGCCGCCGAATGGCGTGCAACCCGGCGCACGGGTCGCCGACATCGGTTGCGGTCCGGAGCTCGTGCGGCCCGGTTCGAGCTCCGGCTCACGTGCCTCGAGAACCAGCGAACGTGGACTGCCATCGGGAACCTGGCGGAGCTTCTCGGGGGTGATCGGTCGGCCGTGTACTTCGGGGCTCCGGCCCCCGACCGAGGTCGATGACGCGGCAATCGCTGAGGTCCGTGACCGTGCACTGCTCCTGACGTGAATTCGCTCGCCGACGACCGCAGCCCGTTGTTCGACGCGAGCGGGTCGGGCGGTACGGTCGAGGCCGTCGTCGGAGGTGCGCGCACTTGATCGCCGGAAAGGAGATGGTGCGCGCCAAGGTGCGCTTCGGGCTGCTCATCGGAGCGATCGCGCTCCTGGTCTTCCTCATCCTGTTCCAGCAGGCCCTGCGCGACGGACTGATCACGTCGTTCGTCGGCGCGATCGAGCACCAGGACGCGCCCGTGCTCGTCTACAGCACCGACGCGCGCCGGAACCTGCAGAGCAGCACGATCACGCCCGAGCTCGAGGCACAGGTGCGCGCGGTCGACGGCGTGCAGGACGTCGGTCGCATCGGGCAAGGGCACCTACAGCGTGACCGCGGGCGGGACGATCAAGGCGGCGACGGTCATCGGCTACGAGAAGCGTTCACTCGGCGCGCCGCAGTCGGTCGTCGCCGGGCGCTACCCCACCGTCGACGGAGAGGGCATCGCCAACGAGACCGACGCCTCGGAGGGCTTCGACCTCGGTGACGTCGTGCGCGTCGAGCCCGGCGGGTACCGCATCCGGATCGTCGGTCAGTCGCGCGACACCAACCTGCAGGCCTCACCCACCGTGTTCGCCCGCTACGGCACGTGGGAGGCGGCGGTCGCAGGCCGCGAACCCCGACGCGCAGCCGCCGCTCCCGAACGCGCTCGGTGTGGCACCGGCGCCGGGGGTGACGCCGGACGAGGTGGTGCGGCGGATCGACGCGGTGAGCAACGATCTCGAGGCGCTCACGCGTGCCGACGCGGCCACGAAGGCACCCGGGGTCGCGCAGGTGAGCCGCTCGTTCCTCGTGATCTTCCTGCTCTACGGGCTCGTGGTGCCGCTCGTCATCGGCCTCTTCTTCCTGATCGTCACCCTGCAGAAGGCGCGCACGCTCACGTTGCTGCGCGCGGTCGGCGCGCGCTCGTCGACCCTCGTGCGCGGGCTGCTCACTCAGGTGCTCGTGGTGGTGGGTCTCGGCGTCGGCATCGGCACGCTCCTCTTCCTGCCGGTGTCGTTCCAGCGCGTCGGATCGATCCCGCTCCGCTTCGACGCGCCGACGGTGATCGCCTGGGCGATCGGCATCCTGCTGCTCGGCGTCGCCAGCTCCTGGTTCTCGGCTCGACGTGTCCTGCGCATCGAACCGGCCGAAGCGCTCTCCGGCGGCGGGGTGGGCATGTGAAGTTGGCCCTGCGCGAGATGCGCCGCCGTCCCGGTCGCTTCGCCACCGCGACCGTGCTGCTCACGCTCATCGCCGTGCTGCTGATGCTGCTCGGCGGCCTGCTCGACGGGCTCATCCTGCGGTCCACGGGTGCGATCCGCGCGCAGCGCGCCGACCTGGTCGTGTTCTCGTCGACCGCCGAGAAGTCCTTCCTGCGCAGCCGCATCACGCCCGAGGTGCGCGCGCAGGTGGCCGCGGTGCCGGGCGTCACCAGCGTGGGCGGCATCGGGGTCACCCAGCTCGGGGCGCGGGTGCCCGGCAACGGTCCGCGCGACCTCATCGACGTCGCCCTGTTCGGCTACCAGGAGGCCGCCCGACGGCGTGCCGGTGCCCCCGAAGTCGGGCGAGGCCTACGCGGACAGCATCCTCCGAGACGGCGGTGTGGCACGCGGCGACACGCTCCGCCTCGGACCCGAGCGCAGCCCGGTGAAGGTGATCGGCTTCGTCGACGACGTCAGCTACTCGGGCGCAGGCTCGCTGTGGGCGTCGCCCGCCACGTGGCGAGCCGTGCAGAACGCGAACCGCCCCGGATCATCGGTGGGGCCAGGGGTGTTCCAGGCGCTCGTGGTGCGCACCGACCGCGATCCGTCGTCGGTCGCGGCCGCGATCGACCGGGCGACGGGTGGTGCTACCGCCACCGTCTCGCGCGCCGAGGCATCCGACGCGATCGGCGGGGTACAGCAACAGCGTTCCGTGTTCAACCAGATCATCGGCGTGACGCTCGTCATCGCCGTCGTGGTGGTGGCGTTGTTCTTCGCGCTCCTCACCGTGGAGCGCGTCGGGTTGTACGGCATGTTGAAGGCGATCGGTGCGCGCTCGCGCACGCTCCTGGGAGGCGTGGTCGCGCAGGCCGCCATCGTCGCGCTGATCGCCGCGGTGGTCGGCACCGGGTTCGCGGTGCTGCTCGACGTCGTGTTGCCGCCAGGCGCCATTCCGTACCAGCTGCTTCCCAGCCGCGTCGCCATCAGCGGTGTGGCGCTCGTGGTCGCCGCCATCGTGGGGAGCGCGTTCTCGCTCCGCCGCGTGCTCCGTGTCGACCCGGCTTCGGCCATCGGGAGGGCCTCGTGAATGCACCGACCGACACTGCGCTCCCCGCGCTGCAGCTCGAGGCCGTGCGCAAGGTCTATCCGACGGGCGACGAAGAAGTCGTCGCGCTCGATCACGCCACCCTCACGATCGGTCACGACGAGATCGTGGCGCTCGTGGGCCCGTCGGGATCGGGGAAGACGACCCTCTGCTCGATCGCGGGCGGCATCCTCTCGCCGACAGCCGGGCAGGTGGTCGTGGGCGGCAAGGACATCACCGAGTACTCGCAGAAGGAGCTCACCGACTTCCGTCGCGAGCACGTGGGCTTCGTGTTCCAGAGCGTGAACCTCGTGCCGTTCCTCACCGCGCGCGAGAACCTCGTCGTGATCGACGAGATCGGTCGGCGCACCGGGGCGCCGGCGCGTGCCCGGGCGGATCAGCTCCTCGAGGAGCTCGGCCTGGCCGACCGCCGCAACCGCATGCCGTCGGAGCTCTCGGGCGGTCAACGCCAACGAGTCGCCATCGGCCGCGCGCTCATGAACGATCCCGACCTCGTGTTGTTCGACGAGCCCACCTCCGCGCTCGACACCAAGCTCGGCGAGCAGGTGATGGAGCTCATCCGCACCGAGATGAAGACGCGGGGAACCGCGGCCATCGTCGTGACCCACGACGAACGCATGACCCACTACGCGGATCGCACCGTCCACATCGTCGACGGAGTCCTCGACGGCTGGATCAGCTGATCGTCGACGGTCGTGGCAGGCAGACGCACCCTGACGTGCGGAGATGGGAGTGGGCTCCCGACAGAACTCAGGAACCCTGACTCGCGGCGAGCACGTCGAGGTGCTGCTGCGGTGGTTTCCCTCGTTAGCGAGCGAGATTTCCCCCCATGCCGCTGCTCACGACGCTCTCTCGACGACCTGGGGCGGCCTCGGCGCGCCGGTCCGTCAGAGCGGCGCGCGTCGTACGCGCTTGTCGATCGCAACAACCAGGCTGGTCGCGGCGGCAAGCGCGAAGATCCGCAGCCAGACGCTCGCCTCGATGGGTGCGGTCTGGAACGCGTCGTTCATCACCGGCAAGTAAGTGATGGCCAACTGCCCGATCGCCTGGACGATGAGTCCTCCGATGATCCACCGGTTCGAGAACGTGCCGACGCGCCAGACGGCGCCGGTGAGCGACCGGCAGCTGAAGAGGTAGAACGCTTCGACCACCACGAACAGGTTGAGTGCCGCGGTCCGTGCCTCCGCGATCGGCGCGCCGTTGCCCCGCTCCCACTCGTAGAGCCACCAGGAACCTCCGACGAGCATCCCGGCGACGAGCACGATCCGCCAGACGAGCGCGCCGGTGAGCAGTGGCGTGCGCGGATCGCGCGGTGGCCGAGACATGATCCCGTGCTCTTTCGGCTCGAACGCGAGCATGAGACCGAGCGCGACCGCGGTGGTCATGTTGATCCACAGGATCTGCACCGGCAGGATCGGCAACGTGAGACCGAGCACGATCGCAACGAGGATCACGAGACCCTCACCGATATTGGTGGGCAGGGTCCACACGATGAACTTCGTGAGGTTGTCGAACACACCTCGCCCCTCTTCGACGGCTGCTTCGATCGTCGCGAAGTCATCGTCGGTGAGCACCATGTCTGCGGCTTCCTTGGCGACCTCGGTGCCGCCGCGCCCCATGGCGATGCCGATGTTTGCCTGCTGCAGCGCTGGGTGCGTCGTTGACACCGTCACCGGTCATGGCGACGACGTGGCCGCGCGCCTGGAGCCCTTCGACGAGCCGGAGCTTCTGCTCGGGTGAGACCCGAGCGAACACCGAGGCACGCTCGACGGCCTCGGGGTAGTCGTCGGATGAGAGCACAGCCAGCTCGGCACCCGTGAGCACATCGCCGTCGCGCCGTGCCTCGTCGAGCAACCCGAGCTGGGCGGCGATCGCCGTTGCCGTGGCGGCGTGATCCCCGGTGATCATCTTCACCGCAATGCCGGCGGCGTGGCACGAGCGGACCGCGGCTGCCGCCGCTGGTCGGGGAGGATCGAGCATCGCCTGCAACCCGGTCAACACGAGCGTGCCGACGAACGACTCGCCCTCGAATGCCGCGGTGTCAGCAACCTGACCCACAGCCATGGCGAGCACCCTGAAACCCTGTCGAGCGAGCTCATCGGCGGCACGCCCGACGCGGCCGGCATCGAGGGGCCGCGTCTCTCCGTCCACTGCCATCTCGAGCCCGCACAGCTCGAGCACACGCTCCACGGCACCCTTCACCAGGACGACCGACGGGCCGCCGTCCGCGGGTTCGTGCAGCGTGGCCATGTACTGGCGGTCCGAACTGAACGGGATGGCCGCCAACCGCGGGAACGAAGCGCGAACCGACTCACGGTCCAAGCCAGCCTTCGCGGCGGCGACCAGCATCGCTCCCTCGGTCGGATCGCCAAGGACGCTCCACGCCCCATCCGAATGACTCAGCCGAGCGTCGTTGCACGCCGCGCCCGCGAGAAGCGTCCAGCGCAGCGCGCCATCGGCTCCCACCATCGCCGGCCGACCTTCGTGCAGCACACTGCCATCGGGCGCGTATCCCGATCCGGTCACTTCATACGAGTCGTCGGGCGCCCACACGGCGCGCACGGTCATCTGGTTCTCGGTCAGGGTGCCGGTCTTGTCGGAGCAAACCACCGTCGTACTGCCCAGGGTCTCCACGGCGGGGAGCCTGCGCACCACCGCTCGCCGGCGCGCCATTCGGCTCACGCCGATGGCGAGCGTGATCGTGACCGCGGCCGGAAGCCCCTCGGGAATCGCGCCGACCGCCAGCGCGACCGCAGCCGTGAACATCTCGCTGGAGGGCTCGCCGCGGAGCACCCCAACGCCGAACGTCAGCCCCGCCAGCCCGAGGATCGCCACGGTGAGCACCTTGCTGAACCACGTCAGCTTGCGGGTCAGCGGGGTCGCCAAGGTGTCCGCAGCGCCGACCAGCCGATGGATCTCACCGAGTTCGGTCTCCGCACCGGTCGCGACCACGACTCCACTGCCCGAACCGTGCGTGACGAGCGTCCCCGAGTACACGATGTTCCGCCGGTCCGCGACCGGCGTCGCAGCTGGGAGCACCACCTCGTCCTTGACGACCGGGACCGACTCCCCGGTGAGCGCCGACTCGTCGACCTGGAGCTCGCTGATCTTCAAGAGCCGCAGATCCGCGGGAACCTTGTCGCCCGCCTCGATGAGCACCAGATCACCCGGCACCAGCGCAGTCGACGGCAAGCTCCGCACGGAGCCATCCCGGCGAACCTTCGCGCTGGTCTGCACCATCGCTCGCAAAGCATCCAGCGCGGCTTCGGCCCTCGACTCCTGCACGAACCCGACGGCCGCGTTCACCAGCACCACGCCGAAGATGACTGCCGCGTCCACCAGCTCGCCCAAGGCCAAGGTCACGATCCCGGCACCGAGCAGGACGTAGATGAGCGGGTGATTGAACTGCCGGGCGACCCGAACCAGCGGCCCGGCCGTCGTGGTCTCCGGCAGGAGATTCGGTCCGAACCGTTGCAGCCTGCGCTCGGCTTCGTGGTCGCTCAACCCGCGCAGAGCGTCCGTCTCGAGCAGCAGCACGACCTCGTGGGTCGCCAGGCCATGATGCGCGTTCTGCGGTGGGACCCAGACCACGAGATCTGTTCCTCAGTCGACTTCCGGGGGCGCCGGCCCGGCGAGCAGCACGGGAACGCGGCGACTCTCGAGCGAGCTGGCCGGCGACGCTGCCGAGCAGCGCTCGGCTTGCTCCATGACCACGCCGTCCGGCGACAAGGACGTCGGACTCGTGCTCGAGCGCGTATCGCTGCAATGCCTCGGCCGGCTTGCCGGCGAGAAGAACAGTTGCGGGCGCCTGTCCGAGGCGCTCGGCAGCGACTGCGGCTGCGTTGGCGAGGTCGGCTTCGGCGCGGTCGCGTTCTTCCCCTGGCTGGCTGGAGAGCACGGTCTCGTAGTCGACGACAGCCGCGAGCGTGAGGGTGCCGAGGCGGTGTCCGAGGAGATCGATCGCCGAGTTGAGCGCAGCGAGCGACTCTGCGGATCCGTCAGTGCCGACGACGACATGGATCGGTCCCTCGCTTCGGTCTCCTTGTGCGAGGGTGATCGCGTGGGTCTCGTCTTCGCGCTTGACGTCGTTGAGCGCGAGGGGAATCACGAGCGGTCCGAACACGGCTCCGAGGGCAGCCCAGGTGTACCAGGAGTGGCCGCGGCGACCCATGACGATGCCGGTGATGACACCGATCGTTACCCACGCGGCGATGACCACGCCGAGCGCGGCGGTCGAGGACATGGCCCCATCATGTCCGCCTTCGCGCGGCTCGGAGTCGCTGACCTGGTCCCCGAGCGCGCGAGCTTCGGGGTAAATCGCGGTCCACGGAGCCCGCAAGGTCGACACCTACGCCGCGAAGACGCCAACGGCGACCTCGAAGGTCCAGTTCCGTCGACGTGTAAGGCGGGTTCCGTCGGGAACCGTGGTGTCGAGTGGAGGTGATGGGACTTGAACCCACGACTTCTACGTTGCGAACGTAGCGCTCTACCGGGCTGAGCTACACCCCCGTGGAACCCGAGAGGCTACCACCGGGCCGGGCTCACGTCCCCTGCCGGAGTCGCGCCGTTCCACCGCCGCCCGGAGCCGGGCGGCGACGATCGCGGTGGTGACGTCGCCCCGGGTGCGCTCGAGCACGCGCGCGCAACGCGTCGGTCGAGCGCCGCAACCCACCGGTGAGCGCGTCGGGATAGTCGATGGTCACGAGCAGCCCGTAGACGTCGTCCATCAGCGCGAGCAGCCGCTCGGCCTCGGCGCCCTCGTCGCGGCGCAGGCAGTCGAGCACCTGGCGGCGCAGCTCGCTCGCGGCCTCGGCCATGCCGTTGAGGTACGGCTGCACGTCGACGCCGAGCTCGGCGGCCGTCGGCAACGGGTGGTCGGCGACGAACGCCAGCGTGAGGTTCGCCTCGGCGAACTCCTTCTTGGCGTCGTTGAGGAACCCGGCGTAGCGCACGTCGGCGTGGCCGGCGAGCGCGGTCTCCGCCTCGGCGAGGTACGCCGCGGCCTCCGCGATCAGCTCACGGGCCTCGAGGAACTCGCGCCGGTGCACGGCGCGGATCGCCGTCGCGCACGAGCGGATGGCGCGTCGCGACGCCGACAGCGTGACCTCGCGCGCCGCGTGCTTCTGCTCGAGGATCTCCTGGGCGGCGACGCCCGCGGCGGCGATCTGACCCGGGTGATCCAAGGGTCAGCCGCCGTCGGCTCAGTTCGAGGCCGTCTGCCGGAGCGGGACGAGCCGCGGGCCGCTCGACTCGCTGCGCGCCGGCCGAGTACGGCGTTCATGGTACGGCGTCGGCTCGCGGTACGCGGAGCCGAGGAACCGGACCTTGTGACCGCTGCTCCTGGGCCCGCTGCTTGTACTGGATCAGCAGGTACACGTAGCCGCCGAGCGCGACGTCGGCGAGGAGCTGCAGCGCGATGAACGCCATCGAGCGGGTGAGCACCGCGAGGAAGAGCGTGGCCGCCGACGACGCCGATGAGCACGAACAGCACGTCGCGGCGGCGCTTCTGCGGCGGCGCTCATCTGTCGCGGGGCCCGGGCCCATCGGGCGCGAACATCGGCCGCTGGGACGACGTGCGTGCTCGGCGGCTCGCGGTGGCTGCCGTTGGCGCGACCGAGCGTGGTGAGCTTGTAGGTGAAGTCGCCGACCGAGTCGGAACGACTCTGCTGACCCCGGGCCCGCAGGATCGGCGGTACCAGCACCGCGACCCACAGAACGCCGAGGATCAGGATGACCGCAATCGTCAAGGCAAACGCCCCCGTTGTGCCGCCCGAAGACCGAATGTAACCGGCTGATCGGCGATCCATTGCGGATCCCAGCCTCCGACCGCCCGCTTCGCGGCCGTGTCGCACCTTAGCCCAGAGGCCTCGGGCGGTCGAGGCGGGCCGGCTCGAGGTCGGCGAGGTCGTCGAGCCCCGCCGGGCCGGCGGTAGGTGCCCGGAACGGCCGCCGGTCTTCTCCCAGAGGGCCAGCTCGCCGATCGTCATGCTCCGGTCGATCGACTTGCACATGTCGTAGATGGTGAGGGCGGCGACCGCACAGGCGGTGAGCGCCTCCATCTCGACGCCGGTGCGGTCGACCGTGTCGACCTGGGCCTCGACCTCGACGTGGGCGTCCTCGATGCGGAAGTTCACGTACACCGAGCCCACCAGGAGGGGTGGCACAGCGGCAGCAGGTTCGGCGTCTGCTTGGCCGCCTGGATCCCGGCGACCCGGGCGACGGCGAGCACGTCGCCCTTGGTGATGGCGCCCGAGGCGATCTTGGCCGCGGTGTCGGTCTCCATGTGGACCCGGCAGCGGGCGACGGCCCGGCGGTGCGTGGCGTCCTTGGCGGTGACGTCGACCATGCGGGCGCGGCCGAGCGGGTCGAGATGCGTGAATTCCGAGGCCGACATGGCGCGGAAGTCTACGTGGCCGCCTGGTCGGCGGACCGGCTCGGTCAGCCGCCGATCTGGCTCATCGATCGGTCGGGGCGGACGAAGTCGACCTGGCCGATGCGGTGGCCGGCCCACTTGGTGCCGACGGCCCGGGCGATCTCGGCGGCGAGCGGTCGTCGACCTCGGCGTCCGTCGGCGTCGCCGCGCAGGATGGCCCGCAGGTCGAACTCCTCGAGCGCGAAGAGGCAGGTCCGGAGCTTGCCCTCGGCGGTGACCCGGATGCGGTCGCACTGCTCGCAGAACGGCTCGGTGACGCTGGCGATCACGCCGACGTCGCCGATGCCGTCGGCGTAGCGGAAGCGCTCGGCCGGCTCGACGTGCTCGGCGTGGTGGGCCCCGGCGACCGGCATGCCGCTCGAGCGGGAAGACCGCGTCGATCCGCTCGAGGATCTCGTGCGCGGGCACGACCTGGTCGCGGCTCCAGGCGCCGTCGGCGTCGAGGGGCATGAACTCGATGAAGCGCACGCCGACGCCCCGCTCGCGGCCGAAGCGCGGCGAGGTCGACGACCTCGTCGTCGTTGACGCCGCGCATCACCACGCAGTTGACCTTCACCGGGTCGAGGCCGGCCTCGAGCGCGGCGTCGATCCCGGCGAGGACCCGGTCGAGGTCGTCGCGGCGGGTGAGCTCGCGGAAGACCTCGGGCCGCAGCGAGTCGAGCGACACGTTGATCCGCCGCAGCCCCGCGTCGGCGAGGTCGTGCGACCATCTCCGGCAGCTTGACGCCGTTGGTGGTCATGGCGATGTCGACGCCGAGGGGGGCGAGCATGCGCGATCAGCCGGGGCAGGTGGGCCCGGACGGTGGGCTCGCCGCCGGTGATGCGCACCGACTCGAAGCCGAAGCGCTCGACGCAGACCCGCACGATGCGGGCCTGCTCCTCGTAGGTGAGCAGCTCGTGGCGGTCGAGCCAGGCCATGCCCTCCTGCGGGCATGCAGTAGGTGCAGCGGAAATTGCAGCGGTCGGTGATCGAGAGCCGCAGGTCGGTCACACGGCGTCCGAACGGGTCGATCAGGGGCTGCACGGCATCCAGCGTACTGCGACTTCCGCCACAGTGACTCGGCGTGGTCTTGACGATCGACCACTCTGTGTGGTTAGAGTTGCCACTGCTTGTAGCCGGGCTGGGAACACCGAGGAGACACCGACAAGCACCAGGGACACGAGCAACCATCAGCCACCATCACGGGGAGGCATTGATCCGCAAGCGCTGAACTGGTCGCTTGAGCTTGCGGGGAGCCAGAGCGAAACCGGCCCCAACCCATTCAGATTGGGGGGCCGGTTGTTTGTTTTCCGGAAGGGAAACACCCGAGATGGCAAGCACTGGAAGCACGAGGTCCGTGGGCAACAGTTGGCGAATCCTGGTCGGCTCCGTGGCGCTCGGCGCCGCCGCGCTCGGTCTCTCGAGCGGCGGCGTCGCCGCCGCCACGGCATCGACCGACGACCCGTCCGGCACGGCGGTCGTGGAGTGCAGCAGCGGCATCGTCACCCAGGGTGACGTGCAGACCTCGTCACTCTTCGTGGCGAAGGTCCCCGCCGGCGAGCACCCCGACATCCCCGGGGGCTGCACCGTGCAGACGGGCTGAATCGTCCGGTCCGGCGAGCCGCGCGCACGTGGGGGCAGCGCGGCTCGTCCCGGGGCGGGCTGGGAGACGAGTGCCCGGGGGACTTCCCCCGGGCACTCGCTCTTCCTCGACCGTCAGTCGAGGAGCATGACGGTGACGTCGTCGCCGGCGGCGACGCCCTCGCCGTCGGGCAGGAGCGCGAGGCCGTTGGCCGCGGCGCTCGCCGCCAGCGCGTTGCTCTCCTGCGACCGCACGCCCGGTCGCCACGTAGCGGCCGTCGTCGACCCGCACGACGACGCGGTCGAGGTGGAGCTTGCCGTCGACGCCGGCGCCGCATCGCCGTCGGCCGCGGTGGCGACGACCTGCGGCCGGAACGGCTGGTCGTGGCCCATCATCTGCACGCAGCGCCGGACGGGCGAACAGCTCGAAGCTCACGAACGACGACACCGGGTTGCCGGGGAGGCCGAACACCGGCGTGCCGCGCACCATGGCGAAGCACAGCGGCTTCGCCGGCTTGATCGCCACCTGGTACCAGTCGACGCGCGACGCGCCCGTCGGGATCGTCGGCCGCGATGCGCTCGAGCGCGTCGCTCACGTAGTCGAAGTCGCCGACCGACACACCGCCGCTCGTGATCACCGCGTCGCAGCGGACGATCGCGTCGCGCGAGCGTCGCGGTCATGAACGCCTCGTCGTCGTGCGCGGAGCCGAGGTCGATCGGCGTCGGCGCCCGCGCCCGCGAGCTGCGCGAGCAGCATCGGACGGTTCGAGTCGCGGATCTTGCCCGGCGCGAGCGGGCCCGACTCGACCAGCTCGTCGCCGGTCGAGAGCACGCCGACGCGGGCACGCGGGAACACGCGCACGCGCCGCGCGTCGACGGTGGCGAGCACGCCGATGCGCGCCGCGGCCGAGCACCGCGCCGGGCTCGAACACCACGTCGCCGGCCTCGAGGTCGCCGCCGGCGCGGCGCACGTGCTGGCCCGGGATCGACCGCCAGCGTGATCAGCACGCCGTCGTCGGCCCGCGGATCGCGTTCGGTGCGCTCGACCATCACGATGGCGTCGGCGCCGTCGGGCATCGGCGCGCCGGTCATGATGCGGATCGCCTCGCCCGGCGCCGACGGCGACGGTCGGCGCGTGCCCGGCCGCGAGCTCGCCGACCACCCGCAACCGCACCGGCGCGTCCTCGGCCGCGCCCACGGTGTCGGCGGCCGCACCGCGTAGCCGTCCATCGCGGTGTTGGGGAACGGCGGGCACGGCCTCGCGGCGCGGTGACCCGTTCGGCGAGCACGAGGCCGAGCGCGTCGCGCGAGCTCGGCGTCGACCGGCGCGAGGCGGGGCCACCGCGCCGAAGATCGCGGCCTGCACCTCGGCCAGCGGGATCACGACGAGCCGCGATCGCCGCGCACCAGCGTGCCGGAGGTAGTCGGCGAGCTCGGGGCCGAGGTCGGGGCGGTCGAGCGCGAGCTCGATGTTGGCGCGCAGGAAGTCGAGCTTCTGGCCGATGTCGTAGCGGCCGTGGGTGAACACCCGGCCGTACACCGGCCTCGGTGGCGAGCAGGAGCCCGATCGCGTCGGTGAGCTGCAGCTCGCCGCCGACGCCGGGCGTGATGCGGTCGAGCGCGTCGAAGATCCCGGGCGTGAACACGTAGCGGCCGATCACCGCGAGGTTCGACTTGGCGTCCTCGGCGCGCGGCTTCTCGACGACGCCGCGTGACGCGGCGCAGGCCGTCGCCCAGGTCGTCGGACTCCGCGCAGCCGTACGCCGAGATCTCGTGCGGGCGTCGACCTCGAGCAGCGCGAGCACCGACGCGTCCTCGCGCTCGTGCACGTCGATCATCGAGCGCAGCAGCTCGCCGTCGTCGACCATGATGTCGTCGCCGAGGATCACCGCGAACGGCTCGTCGCCGACGTGCTCGCGCGCGACGCTCACCGCGTGGCCGAGGCCGAGCGGGTCGCGCTGGCGGATGTAGTGGATGTCGGCGAGCTCGTTGATGTCCTGCACCTCGGCGAGCAGGTCGAGCTTCTCCGACTGCTCGAGGGAGTGCTCGAGCTCGAAGTTGCGGTCGAAGTGGTCCTCGATCGCGCGCTTGCCGCGTCCGGTGATGATCAGGATGTCGGTGAGGCCGGCGGCCACCGCTTCCTCCACGACGTACTGGATCGACGGCTTGTCGACGACCGGCAGCATCTCCTTGGGCTGGCTCTTCGTCGCCGGGAGGAACCGCGTGCCGAGACCCGCGGCGGGGATGACCGCCTTCTTCACGTCGACCGCCTTCGGTTCGCGTGCGCGTTCACGGCTCGACGCTACCCGTCAGCTCGCGGCGCGCTCGTCGCCGACGTCGGGCGGATCGTCGGGCTCCTTGGTGCCTCGAGCCCGAGCTCCTCGCCCTTCACCAGCCGGCGCAGGTTCGACAGGTGACGGCCGACCACGAGCAGCGCGAGCACGGTGATGATCGCGACGTCACCCCACTCGTGGCCGGCGAGCGCGACCGACGATCGGGAACGCGATCGCGACCGTCACCGACGCGATCGACGCCTTGTGCGTGACCTTCGCCAGCACGACCCACAGCACGGTCATCGCCAGCGTCAGCACGGGGAAGAGCACGAGCATCACGCCGCCGCCGGTGGCCACGCCGCGCCCACCCTTGAACTTCCGGGTCACCGGCAGCATGTGGCCGAGGATGGCGGCGACCCCGAGCACGTAGGCGCCGCGGTGGCCGTCGACCGCGAGGCCGATCCCGGCGGCGAGCGCGCCCTTCAGCGCGTCGAGGCGCGAAGACGAGCGCGCCCGCCTTCCAGCCGAGGAGGCGGAAGGTGTTCGAGGCGCCGGGGTTGCCCGAGCCCTCGGCGGTGACGTCGACGCCCCGCCGGCGCGCGACGAGGGTGGCGCTCGGGAAGGTCCCGAGCAGGTAGGCCACGGGCACCAGGAGTGCCAACTCGACGCCGGTGTTCATCTGCGCCCATTCAACCGCCAACCGGGGTCGCCGTGCACTCCGTGCCGGAATACGCTGTCGGTGGGGTACCGTTGGCAGTCGCGTCGTTCGAGTGCTAACCACCCGGCCGCCCGTGCCGTTCACCCGCAGAGGTCCGCATGCCCACCTACGTCTACGAGTGCGCCAAGTGCGGCGACGAGTTCGAGCTCTACCAGTCGTTCTCCGACGACCCGCTGAAGAAGCACCCCGGCTGCGGCGGCAAGGTCGCCAAGGTCTTCCAGCCCGTCGGCATCGTGCTCAAGGGCTCGGGCTTCTACAAGAACGACAGCCGCAGCGGCGCGAAGTCCGGCGGCGCCAAGCGAGAGCGGCAGCGACTCGTCGAAGTCGGACACCGGCGAAGTCCGAGACGAAGTCCGAGTCGCAAGTCCGACATCCAGTCCGAAGCTCCTCGGGCGGCTCGAGTACGAGCGACGAGGTCGTCGACGAGCAGCGACACCAAGGCCTCGACGCCGGCGGCGAAGTCCACGTAGTCTCGGCCGCTGGCCGACTCCCCCGCCTTCCCCGGCTCCTCGCACGCTCGGCTGCCCGCCGGCCCCGCGCCGCTCCGGGAAGGACCCGCCATGCTCCGACGCTCGCCCCGCGCGCTCGCGCTCTGGGGCGCCGCGCTCGTCGTCGCGGTGGTCACCGCCGCCGTCGTCGCCGGCGACCTCGCCGCCCTCCACCGCCGTGCCGCCGATCTCGGGCCCGAGCGTCGACGCGGTCGTCGCCACGCGCGACCTCCCGGTCGGCACCGTGCTCGACCGACGCGCGACCTCGCCAGCCGCGCGCGTGCACCGGTCCCAGTTGCCGCCCACGGTCGTCACCGACCGCGACCGGCGTCGTCGGCCGGGTCGTGGCGGTGCCGGTGCTGCGGGGCGCGTTCGTCGAGTCGAGCGGCAACGTCGCGCCCCGCCGGCGGTCCGGGCTCGACGGCGTCGTGCCGGCCGGGCATGCGGGCGATCCGCGTGGTGGTCACCGACGCGCTCGCGCCACGGCCGGGCGCCGCGGTCGACGTGCTCGCCACCTACGACCCGGCCGCGGCCGGCCGCGAGCGGCACGACACCACCGACGGTCGTCGCGGCCGGGGTCACCGTGCTCGGCACCGACCGCGCCGGGAGCGGCGGCGGGCCGCGCCGGCGCCGCGGGGCGTCACGCTCCTCGTCGACCCCGACCAGGCCCGGGCGCTCGCCGACGCCCAGGCCAACGGTGTCGTCACCCTCGCGCTGGTGCCGCCCGAGGACGCCGCGCACCCCTAGCATCAGCGCCTTGTCGGTCCTGCACGCCATCATCCTGGGGATCGTCCAGGGCCTCTCCGAGTTCCTCCCGATCTCGTCGAGCGGCCACCTGATCCTCGTCCCCGAGCTGTTCGGCTGGACCGAGCTGACGTCGAACGACTCGCTCAACAAGACGTTCGACGTCGCGCTGCACGTCGGCACGCTGGTCGCGGTGCTCGCGTACTTCCGCCGCGAGGTGTGGTCGTACGTCGTCGCCGCGTGGCACTCGATCCGCACCCGCTCGATCACGACGGTCGACGAACGACTCGCGTGGCTGCTGCTCGTCACCGCCATCCCCGGCGCGATCATCGGCGCGTTGTTCACCAGCGTGATCGAGGACAACCTCGGCGACCCGATCCTCATCGGCATCAACATGATCCTGTTCGCGCTCGTGCTGCAGTGGGCCGACGGTCTCGCCGGCGCGCGGCCCACCGACGACTTCCACCGGCCGCGACGCCGTGCTCATGGGGATGGCGCAGGCGCTCGCCCTCGCGCCGGGCGTGTCGCGTTCGGGCGCCACGATCTCGGCTGGGCGCTGGCTGCAGCTTCGACCGCGCGTCGGCCGCCAAGCTCTCGTTCCTCATGAGCATCCCGATCACCGGGGGCGCCGTGCTCTACAAGGGCGCCGAGATGTTCCGCGAGCGGCGGGATCCCGGCCGGCTTCGGAGGCCGCGTTCTTCTGGGGAATCGTCGCGTCGATGGTGAGCGGGTTCCTCGCCATCGCGTTCCTGCTCCGCTTCGTGCGGACGCACTCGTTCCTGCCGTTCGTGATCTACCGCATCGTGCTCGGCGTCGCGGTCATCATCATCTTCGCCACCGGCATCCGCTGACCCATCTCGCTCGGATCAGTTCTGGCGTCGTTCGTGCGCCCGCCACTACGGCGCACAGGTGACGCCAAAACGAGGGCGCGGGCCGAGGGTCAGGCGCCGCTGACCGACATGTCGCCGACGAGCAGGGTCATGCCGGCGGCGCCACCGGGGAGCCAGGTGAGGTCGGCGCCGACGTGGACGATGTCGTGCAGCATGCGCTGCAGCGTCGACGCGATCGTGACCTCGCGCACCGGCTCGGCGAACTCGCCGTCGCGCACGATGAGTCCGACCGCGCCGACCGAGAAGTCGCCGCTCACCGGGTTGGTGCCGGAGTGCAGACCGCTCACCGACTGCACGTAGAGCGCCTCGGGCACCGACGCCAGGATCTCCTCCGCGCGTCAGCGTGCCCGGGCGCGAGGTGCAGCGCCCGTGCGCCGACGCCGGGCGGCGACTTGAATCCGCCGCGCACCGCGGAGCCGGTCGTGCGCGCGCCGGCGCGGCGCGCGGTGTACACGTTGTGCAGGAACGCGTCGAGGCGCCCGCCGGCGATGAGCTCGAGCCGGCGGGTGGGCACGCCCTCGGCGTCGTGGGTGGCGGCGCCGAACGCGTCGGCGAGCGTCGGGTCGTCGACCAGCGTGATGCCGGGGCCCGCGACCTCCTCACCCTCGCGGCCGACGAACAGCGAGCGGCCCTTGACGATCGCCTCGCCCGACAGCGCGCCGCCGACGAGCGCGAGCACCGACCGGGTGACCAGCGGGTCGAACACCACCGGCAGCGTGGCCGACGGGATCTGCTTCGCGCCGAGCAGCCGGACCGCGCGCTCGGCGGCGTCGCGCGCCGCGACCTGCGGCGTCGAGGTCGGCGAAGCTGCGGCCGGCCGAGAAGCCGCTGCCGGTCTGGGTGGCGGTGCCCTCGCCCGCCATCGCGAACGCGGAGCACGAGCAGACCGTGCGCCGCGTCGCCGCCTCGACGCCGAGCGAGTTCGCGACCGCGGCTCTCGACCGCGGCGTCGCCGTACGACGCCGACTCCACGCCGCGGACCCGCGGGTCGGCGGCGCGGGTCGCGGCCTCGAGCTCGAGCGCGAGCGCGACCTTGTCGGCGGTGGGCGCTGCGAGCACGTCGTCGCGCCACAGATCGAGCGCCGGTGACGTCGACGCCGGCGAAGTCGGCGGGCGACGGCGAGCGCGTAGCGACTCGTCGGGTGCGCCGAACGCGGCGTTGTCGCGCGCCTCGGCGACCGTCTCGGCGACGACGTCGGCGTCGAGCGATGCCCGCCCACGCGTAGCCCTGGCGGCCGTCGACGATGACGCGGACACCGACGCCCTCGATCTCGGCGACCGACGAGCGACTCGACCTCGCCGCCGAACACCTTCACGTCGACGTCGCGCGAGCGCAGCACGTACGCCTCGACCTGCTCGCCGGAGCGGGCGTCGCCGGCCACGCGCCGGGCGACGCCCAGGAGGTCGACGTCAGTCACCGGCGGTGCCGCCGACGGTGAGCTCGGCCACCCGCAGCGTCGGCTGCCCCGACGACACCGGCACGCCCTGGCCGTCCTTCCCGCAGGTGCCGGCCCAGGTGTCGAAGTCGTTGCCGACCGCGTCGACGAGCCGCAGCGTCTCGGGACCGTTGCCGATGAGCTGCGCGGCGCGCACCGGGTTCGGTGATCTCGCCGTGCTCGATCATGTAGGCCTCGGTGATGCCGAACACGAAGTCGCCGGTGGCGGTGTCGACCTGGCCGCCACCGAGCGCGACGCAGTAGAGCCCGTGCTCGGTGTCGCGGATGATGTCGTCGGGGTCGTCGTCGCCCGCGAGCAGGAACGTGTTGGTCATGCGCACCATCGGCAGGTGCTGGTACGTCTCGCGCCGGCCGTTGCCGCTGCTCGCGCGTCCGTGCTTGCGGGCGCGCACGAGGTCCCACATGTAGTCGGTGAGGACGCCGTTCTCGATGAGCACGTTGCGCTGCGCGGGCGCGCCCTCGTCGTCGATCGCGTAGGTGCCCCACTCGCGCGCGTACGTGCCGTCGTCGACCAGCGTGACGAGCGGCGACGCGACCAGCTCGCCGACGTGGCCGCGGAACACCGACGCGTCCTTGTCGACGAGGTCGGCCTCGAGCCCGTGACCGCACGCCTCGTGGAACAGCACGCCGCCGGCGCCGCGCCGCAGCACGACCGGCAGCTTGCCGCGCGGCGCGGGACGGGCGCGCAGCATCGTGAGCGCGCGCTCGCGCGGCGATGCGGGCCACCTCTTCGGGGTCGATCTCGTCGAAGATCTCGAAGCCGAGCGTGCGCCCGGGCGCCTCGGTGCCGGTCTGCATCCCGGTGTCGCCGACGGCGACGCAGTTGACGCCGAAGCGGGTGCGCACCCGGTCGTCCTCGACCAGCAGGCCGTCGGAGTTGGCGATGAGCACCCGGCGGCGGGAGTCGGCGTAGGACGCGCTCACCTGGCGGATCGAGTCGCTCACCGACCGGGCGGCGTGGTCGGCCCGCTCGAGCACCTCGGCCTTGCGGGCCTTGGCCACCGTCTCGGGCAGGACCGTGACCGTGTGCGGCGGCCGGACCTCCCGCCGCTCGAGCGCCGCGACGCGTGGTCTCGCCCCGGCGCGCCCTGGGCCGCGGCGGCCGCGGCGTCGGCCGCCGCCCGCAGACCGGCCTCGCTGAGGTCGGCGGTGTGGGCGAACCCGGTGGTCTCGCCGCGGACGACCCGGATGCCCGCGCCGCGCTCGCGGCCGGAGACGAATTCCTCGACCTTGGCGTCGTCGAGACGGGCCGACGCGGTGCGACGATCCTCGGCGAACACCTCGGCGAAGTCGCCGCCGTGGCGGAGCGCCGTCTGCAGCGTGCGTTCGAGTACCGCTTCTTCGATCAAGTCGCCTCCTGCGGGGGTTGTCTATCGTAGGCCGATGCCCTTGCGCCCTGGTCTGTCCGCTGCCGTCGAGCTCGTCGTCACCGACGACGACACCGCGCTCGCGCTCAAGACCGGTGACGTCCCCGTGCTCGCGACGCCGCGCGTCGTCACCCTGGCCGAGGAGGCGACCGTGCGGGCGGTCGACGGCGAGCTCGCCGAGGGCACGACGAGCGTCGGGCTACCGCGTGCAGCTCGACCACCTCGCGCCCACCGCGGTGGGCGGCCACGTGCGCGCCGAGGCGACGCTCGAGGCCATCGAGGGTCGCCGGCTCAACTTCCGGGTCTCGGTGAGCGACGGGCACGGCCTCGTCGCCGCCGGTCGCATCACCCGCGTCATCGTCGAACGCACCCGCTTCATGGAGAAGGCCGCCGGCGACTGACCCCGGAATCGCGAGCGTTGCGTCGTTCGTACGTGCAGAAGACGTCTCAGCGACGCAAGTTGGCGGGGAGGCCGGCGAGGAAGCCTGGAGCGCGGCGAACCAGGCGCCGGGGTTCTCGAACTGGGGCGAGTGCCCCGCGGTCGGGATGACGACGAGCTCGGCGTCCGGCACCGTCGCCGCCGATGCTGGCGGCACGGCTCGACGAACGTGGCGTCCTCGTCGCCCACGATCACCGAGCGTCGGGCAGCCGCACCGCCGCGAGCTCGCGCCAGCTGGTCGGGCTGGGTCGACGATCTCGACCGACATCGTCGCCCACATCACCGGCGACAGCGACGCCCACTTGTACGTCGGCGTACTCCCGGTAGCCGGGCCGCTCGGCCAGCACCCGCCGGTACGACGGCGACCCGAGCGGATCGAGCTCGTCCGGACAGCCGCTTGAGCACGCGCCATCCCGTGCTGCCGCACGATCTCGACCCCGAAGGCCACGAGCTCGGGATCGAGCCCGGGCGGCGGCCCGGCCGACGTGTCCATGAGCACCAGCGCGCGCGACCGCGTCGGGGTGCGGCGAGGGCGACCCGCCGCGTGACCATGCCGCCCATCGAGTGGCCGAGCAGCCGGAGGTCGTCGAGGCCGGTGGCGTCGGCCACCGCGAGCGACGTCGGCGCGCGAGCCGGTCGAGCGAGTAGGCGGCGGGGTCGTCGGGCGCGTCGCTCTCGCCGTGTCCCCGGTGGTCGAACGTGACCACCCGGTGGTCGCGGGCGAGCGCGTCGACGTGGTCGGCGAAGTCCTCCTTCGCGCCCCCGAAGCCGTGCACGAGGAGCAGTCCGGGGGCGTCGGACGGGCCCGGCGACGACCGTCGCGAGACCCCACGCCGTCGTCGGTCGGTGACCCGCATCGGACCAATCTACGGCCGGGCGAACTGCCGGTGAACGAACCCGTAACATGAGGGAATGGCGGCTCCCGAGACGGCTGGCGCGCGCGTCGGCGTCGCCACCTCCAGCTCTCGGGAGCGGCCAAGCTCGGGGTCCGGATCATCATCAGCGCCGCGCTGCTGGCGCTCCTGATCACCAAGATCCCGGCCGACGACATCCAGCCCAAGGACACCCACGTCGGCACGCTGACGTTCCTCGCCGCCGGGCTCGCGTTCACCCTCGTCGGCTTCGTCCTCTCGGCGTGGCGCTGGCAGCGGGTGTTCGCGGTGTTCGACGTCCACGTCCCGCTGCGCACGCTGCTCGCGCACTACCTCGCCGGCCAGTTCGTCGGCAACGTGCTGCCGTCGACGATCGGCGGCGACGTCCTGCGCGTCAGCCGGGCGTCGAAGACCACCGGCACCGGTGACATCGCCTTCGCGTCGGTGGTCATCGAGCGGCTGAGTGGTTTCGTCGCGCTCCCGCTCCTCTCGTTCCTCGGCTTCGCGCTCGAGCCGTCGCTCCTCGGGCTCGACAACGCGTGGATCGCGCTCGCCATCGCCGGCGCCACGATCGTCGCGCTCGTCGTGATCCTCCTCGTCGCCGGGCAGCCCGCGCCTCGCCGGCCGCTTCGCCAAGCCACCAGAACTGGATGCGCTTCATCGGCGCGGTGCACGTCGGCGTCGACCGCATCCGGCGCGAGCCGCGCCAGGCCGTGCGGCGTGCTCGTCGCCGCGATCGCCTACCAGGCGTCGGTGCTCATCGCGGTCTACTGCGCGATCCACGCGCTCGGCATCTCGGTGCCGAACGGCGCGGTGCTCGCCTTCCTCCCCGCGGTCGCGACGGCCCAGGTGCTGCCGATCTCGCTCTCGGGCCTCGGCATCCGCGAGGGTCTGCTCGTGCTGCTGCTCCGCCCGCTCGGCGTGCCCACCGGCAAGGCGATCGGCGTCGGGCTGCTCTGGTACGGCATGACGCTCGTCGTCAGCCTGCTCGGCGCGCCGGCGTTCGCGGTCGGGCACCGCCACGACGACGACCGCGACGACGCCGACGCCGACGCACGTCGCCCGACGATCCGAGCCGCCACGACCCGACGTCATGAGCGTCGTCGAGGAGGACGAACCGACGCCGCGCCGCCGCGGTGCCGCTCCACCGGCGGCTCCCCGGCGGCCGGACCCTGCGCGACGGTCGCCGCCTCTACTGGTGGGGCGAGATCCTCGCGGTCGCGATCTTCTACGTCGTGTACTCGTTCGTGCGGAACCTGCACCACGGCAACGAGCACGAGGCCTACGAGCACGCGCTCGACATCATCCGGCTGCAGAAGTCGCTCGGCATCAACCACGAGCAGGCGATCCAGGCGTGGGCCCTCGGCTCGCGCGCGTTCATCATCGCCTGCAACTACTTCTACGGATCGCTGCACTTCATCGTGACCGGCGGCGTGATGATCTACCTGTACCGCAAGTGGACCGACGACTACCCCCGCTGGCGCAACACGCTCGCCATCGCCACCGCGCTCGCGCTCATCGGCTTCGCCTTCTTCCCGCTGCTGCCGCCCCGCCTGCTCGACGACTTCGGCCACTCCGGCTTCGTCGACACGCTGGCCAAGGATCCCGCGTTCTGGTCGTTCAACTCCGGCGCGGTGAACAAGATCTCGAACCAGTTCGCGGCGATGCCGAGCGTGCACTGCGCGTGGGCGCTCTGGTGCGCGTGCGCGCTCGTCCCCCGGCTGCGAGCACATCTGGGCCAAGGTGCTGGCCGCGTCTACCCGGTCACCACGGTCACCGTCATCGTGGTGACCGCCAACCACTACTTCCTCGACGCGGTCGGCGGCTTCTTCGTGCTCGGGCGTCGGCTACGTGCTGGCCCGCATCTTCACCCGGGCCGGGCGCGGTCGCCGACCGCGACCGAGCCGGCGACCGAGTCGCCTGAGGTCAGTCGTCGCTTGTTCGCGAGATGGCCGCGGACGAGGAAGCCCGATCGCGAACCCGATCAGCGGCTGACACCAGCGATCACGAGGATCATCGGCGCGCTCACGGTGTCGAAGAGCCAGTCGACGCCGACCTCGTGGGTGTTCAGCAGCGCGAACAGCACGAGGATCGCGGCCAGCAACCCGAACACGATCAGCTTGACGTTGACCTTGCGGCCGCCGTCGTGTGCGGCGTGCCGCTGCCATCGCCCTACCCCCTCTTCGTCCGCGACCGTACCTTCTTCGCCGGCTGCGCGCGCGAACTCATGTGCTTCTCGACCAGGCTGCGCACGCTGTCGCGCACGGCCTGGTCGGCGAGCGACAGCTGCGCGTCGCGCGCGGTGACCATGGCGAGCCGGCGCGGCGGGAGCCCGGCGATGGTGACCGATGCGCACGCGCTCGCAGCTCCGGCGGGATGGCGGTCTCGGGCAGGATCGACGCGTAGTCGCCGGCGACCACGAGGTCGGCGATGAGCCGGATGCCCTCGACCTCGACCGGCACGGTCAGCGTGAGGCCCGTCGGCTTCGGCGGCGCGCTCGACCTCGATGCGCAGCGGGTTCGGCTCCGGCGGCAGCACCAGCGGCAACTCGGCGAACGCCGAGAGCGGCACCGGCTCGGGCGGGAGCTCGACGTCGCGGCGCGACCAGCCCGACGAGCTCCTCCTCGAGGAGGTGCTCGACGACGAGCCGACGGTCGTTCACCGGTTCGGTGACGACGGCCTGCGCGAGCTCGCCGTCGACCAGCTCGGTGAAGAGCCGTTCCGACGCACCCTCGTTCACCCGCAGGCGCACCCCGGGCGCGCGCTCGCGCAGGTCGGCGACCAGCGCCGGCACGAGCCACCGGCTCGCGGTCCCGACCACGCCGAGGCGGGCGTAGCCCGCCTCGAGCCCCTGCAGCAACGCGAGGTCGGCGCGCATCGCCTCGAGCTCGCGGTGCACCCGTCGGGCGCGCTCGAGCACGAGCATGCCGAACTCGGTGGGCTCGGCGCCCTTGCGGCTGCGCACGAGCAGCGGGCACGCCGAGCTCGGCCTCGAGCTGGCGCACCTGGTCGGACACGTTCGACTGCACCGTCGCCAGCGCGTCGGCGGCGGCGGTGAACGAGCCTTCCTCGGCGATGGCGAGCAGCGTGTCGAGGTGGCGGAGCTCCATGGCGGCACCCTCCCTGACGCCGTGCATGCCGTTCCCAGCCATCGTTGATCCGATGGATACCATCGAGTCTAACTGTTGGACAGATTCGCCGCGAGCAGGCAACATGGTGTGCTGCAGGACGACTCGGGGAGTCGGTTCCCCCCACCGGCTCCCCGAATCTCCCGCACTCCCAACGCACTCACGGGGGTTCCGCGTGTCCGCAACCGAAACTGTCTCGAGCCTGATCTTCACCGGTCCGCTCACCTGGACCGGAACGGCCGCCTGCCGGGGTCAGAACGACCTCTTCTTCGCCCCCGCCGGCGAGCGCCCGGAGACCCGCAACGTCCGCGAGGCCAAGGCCCGCGCCGTCTGCAACACCTGCGCGGTCATGCAGCCCTGCCGCCAGTGGGCCCGTGAGCACCGCGAGTACGGCTTCTGGGGTGGCGAGTCCGAAGAGGAGCGCGCCGCCGCCGGCTACCGCGTCGACATGCCCGTCGGCCGCGTCGCCCGGTACCCCAAGGGCAACGGCACGCCGGTCGCGCCCCGCACGCCCCGCGTCGCCTGACGCTCCTCGGAAGCTCGTCCGCCGCGTTGATGGTCGACTCCGCTTCGCCCACCGCGGCGATCCGGAGTGTCGCCAGCCGGCTCCGCTCCGTCTCTGCTACACGTGGCGGCTGATGTAGCCGCGCTTGCGGAAGACCGCGAGCATCGCCACGAGGAACGCCACTCGCACCGGCGACGAGCACCGCGCTCTCGGCCGCGGCGATCCCCACCTCGGTCCACGACAGACCGTCGCCCGCGAGCACACCCCGGGCCGCCTCGAAGATGTGCGTGGTCGGGAGCGCCTCGGCGACGCGGCTGCAGCGCGGCGGGCAGCGCGCTCACCGGGTAGAAGATGCCCGACAGCGGCATGATCAGCGCGATGAAGCCCCACGCCAGGATCTCGGCGCCCTGGCCCACGCGCAGGATCAGGCCGATCACGAACAGCGCGATCGCCCAGCCGACCACGAGCAGGATCGCGACCAGGGGGATCGAGCGCGAGGCCGAGGCTCGTGATCTGGAACGCGAAGAGCACGAACGCGACCAGCGACACCGTGCCGACCCCGATCGCCAGCTTGAACAGGCCGAACAACATCACGCCGGCGCCGTACTCGACCTCGCGCAGCGGCGTGGTGAGCAGGTTCAGCAGGTTGCTCGACCACGTCTCCTCCATGAAGCCGGTCGAGAGGCTGATCTCGGCCTGGAACAGCACGTGGAACAGGATGATGCCGGCGAGCAGGAACCCCGCGGCCTCCTCGCCGTTGCCGCCACCGTTCTGGCTGCCGAAGTAGAGGCCGATCGAACCGAAGAGGATCGCGTCGACGACCGGCCAGATGATCACGTCGAACCACCGCTGCGGCGCGCGGAGCAGCACGTACCAGTGCCGCTTCGCGATCGCCTTGACCCGCACCCACCTCATATCGGCTCCTCTGACGCCTGCTCGGCGAGGTGCAGGAACACCTCTTCCAGATCGGCGCGCCCGAAGTGGGCCGCGACGTCGGTCGGCTTCCCGTTGGCGACGACGTGGCCACCGGACACGAAGACGACGCGCTCACACAGCCGCTCGACCTCGACCATGTTGTGGCTGGTGACCAGCAACGCGGTGCCCTCTTCGGCGCACAGGCGCTCGAGCCCGTTCCGCACGCGACGGGCGACGTCGGGATCGAGCGACGCCGTGGGCTCGTCGAGCACGAGCAACCGCGGCTGGTGCAACGTCGCCTTCACGATGCCGACGAGCGTGCGCTGCCCCGACGAGAGCTCGTTGCCCATGCGCCGACGCGAGGTGGGTGATCTTGAAGCGCTCGAGGCCCAGCGCGACCTGACGGCGTCGGGATCGTCCATCCCGTAGAGCTGACCGAAGAGGTGGAGGAACTCGCTCACCCGGAGCCGCTCGGGCAGCGGGAGGTAGCCCGCCGCGAAGCCGACGTGCTCCATCGCCTCGCTGCGGCGATGGGGCAGCCGTTCGCCGCACACCTCGACCCAACCGGCATCGGGCGAGATCACGCCGAGCAGCATCATCAGCGTCGTGGTCTTGCCCGCGCCGTTCGGGCCGAGGAGCGCGACGCGCTCACCGGCGGCGACGGTCAGGCCGACACCGTCGACCGCGCGCGACGCGCTTGTACTGCTTCACCAGCCCCTCGGCGCGCAGCACGAGGTCCCCGGTCGTTCCGGTCATGCGCCGAGTCTTCCAGACCGCTCGCGGCGGGTGTCGGGGGATTCCGGTCAGGTGTCCGGTCGTCGAGGCCGGCGAGCCGGCGCGGCGTAGGCGACGGCGCGACCGGGCTCGTACGCCCGGTAGATCTGCATCTTCTCCGCCTCGATCGAACCCTCTGCGTGCACCGCGAGCACCGCGTGGTACCCGCCGAAGTCGCGCGCGGTGAGATCGCTGATCGTGTTGAGGAGACGCAGCCGCTCCTCGGCCGGCGCCTTCGACCGCGTAGAACTTCTCCAGCACCGCGCGCACCTCGGGGTTGGCCCAGTCGGCGCCACCCGGGCCGGTGACGAGCAGGCCACCGGCGCAGTCCTGCACCAGCTCCAGCGCGGCGTGGTAGCGGCGTGGCGAAGGTGTACTTCGCCATGTTGGTGGTGAGCGGGTCGGGGTACGCGATGCCGTGCTCGCCGATCTGGGCCCGGATCCCGGCCATCTCGGTGAGGGCGCGCACGGTCTCGGCGTAGATGATCGAGCTGCGTGAGCTTCTCGCGGATGTGGCCGGCCTTGGCGACGCCGTTCATCTCCGCGATCAGCGCGGCGGTACCGACGAGCGCGTCGAGCAACGGGAGCTTGTACGACACCGCGGTGAAGCGGTGGAACTCCACGAACGCCGACGAGACCGTGCCCGCGAGCTCGGGCTGGCGGCACAGGAACACCCGCTCCCACGGCACGAACACGTCGTCGAACACGGTGAGCGTCTCGAGCATCTTGTGCTTCGACGAGATCGGGAACTCGAACGCGTCGTGCTCGCGTGCGCCGTACGCCGACACGTAGAGCGAGAGCCCGGGCGTGTCGACCGGCGTCGCGAACGACACCGCGTAGTCGGCGTCGTCGGGACCCATGGCCCGCGTCGGGAGCACGATGATCTCGTGGGCGTTGGCGCTGATGCTCGTGTGGCACTTCGCGCCGCGGACGACGATGCCGTCGGCCCGCTCCTCGACGACGTGCACGTAGAGATCGGGATCGGCCTGCGCGTGCGGCGGGAGCGACCGGTCGCCCTTCACGTCGGTCTGCGCGACCGCCACCGACAGGTCGCCGTCGCGGCAGTGCTCGTAGAACGCGACCGCCCGTTCGCGCGCCTCGCCCTCGAGCACCCGGAGGAGCCCGAACAGCGCGTCGGACCCGATCTCCTTCACCAGCGTGACCATCGTGCCGCCGAGGCCGGTGACCGTCTCGATCAGGCGTGACCGGGCGAGCAGGTCTTCCGACGAGTGCGGGATCGCGTAGTACGCGCTGTACTCGCTCCCGGAGTCGGGATCCTTGGCGACGGCGAGGTCGCGGTACAGCGGATCGTGCCCGACCTCGTAGTCGAGCGCGGCGTGGTCGACCGCGACCCGGAGGTCGGGCTCCTCGAGGATGTCGGGAACGCGGCGCCCGCGGTACCAGAGCGTGCGGCCGTCGCGGAGCGAGTCGCGGTACTCGTCTGCGGTCGACAGGCCCATCGCGGCACTCTACACAGCGGCCGTAAGCTGGCTCGATGACCGACGGCCTGGTGTGGGAACAGCATCCGGCACTCCGGCGACCCCTGCTCGTCGCCGCCTTCTCGGGTTGGAACGACGCCGGCGACGCCGCCACCGGCGCGGCCGACTGGCTCGTGCGGCAGGGCGACGCGCCGCCGTATCGCGTCGATCGACCCCGACGAGCACGTCGACTACCAGTCGCGCCGGCCGCAGGTCGAGCTCGTCGACGGCGTCACCCGCGCGATCACGTGGCCGGCCAACGACTGCTTCGCGGTCACGTTCGGCGAGCGCGACCTCGTCGTCGCTGCGCGGCGTCGAGCCGAACATGCGCTGGAAGTCGTTCTGCAACGCGGTGCTGACGCGTCGCGTCGGAGACCGGCTGCGAGATGGTCGTCACCCTCGGCGCGCTCCTCGGCGACGTGCCGCACACGCGCGCGGTGCGGGTCACCGGCACCGCGACCGATCCCGACGCTGATCAACGGCCTCGAGCTCACCCGCTCGCAGTACGAGGGCCCGACCGGCATCGTCGGCGTGCTGCACGACGCGTGCCGCGTCGACCGGGCATGCGCTCGGCGTCGTTGTGGGCGCCGGTGCCGCACTACGTGGCGACGCCGCCCAACCCACCGGCCACCCGCGCGCTGCTCGAGCGGCTCGGCCAGCTCGCCGAGCTGCGCGCTCGACCTGCACGGACTCGACCAGCTCGTCGACCTCTGGCGGGTGCAGGTCGACCACGCGATCCCGACAACGACGAGGTCACGAGCTACGTGCGCGAGCTCGAGGTCGCGGGTCGACGCCGAGGACGCCGGCGAGCGCGGCATCGTGCTCGGCGGCCACCCCGCGGGCGGCGGCTCGGTGCCCGAGCGCCGACGACCTCGCCGCCGAGGTCGAGCAGTTCCTCCGCGACCAGGACGGCGGCGCCTGAGCTGATGCCGGTCGGTCCGGGCGCGGCAGGTGCTCGACCCGCGCACCCACGGCGTCGCGGCCTGGTGCACGACCGTGGTGCGGGTCGTCACCGGCGTCCTGTTCGTCACGTTCTCGCTCGGCAAGTTCGTCGACCACGCCGCAGGAGTCGGTCGACTTCGACCGCTACGGCATCCCGTCGCCCGAGGTCGCGACCTACCTCGTCGGCACGCTGGAGCTGGTGTGCGGCGTGCTGCTGGTCGCTCGGGCTGCTCACCCGGCCCGCGGCGCTGCTGCTCGCCGCTCAACCTGGTCGGCGCCATCGCCACCGCCGGTCGGGTCGACGGCGGCACGTTCCACCTCGGGGTCGGCCCCGACGATGCTGGTCGGCGATGCTGTTCCTGGTGTGGGCGGGCGCGGGCGCCTCGCGCTCGACCGTACGCTGCGTCGCCCGACGCGCCGCGTGCCGCTGAGCCCGTCAGCCGACGAGGTCGTGGGCCACCGCTTCCCACAGCTGCGTCGACAACGCGAGCGACTCCTGGTCGACGCGCTCGTCGTTGCCGTGGAACATGGTGGCGAAGTCCTCGTAGGGCAGTCGCTTCGAGAACAGCCCGAAGCCGTAGCCGACCGCGCCGGCGCGCCGGAAGAACCGGTTGTCGGTGCCACCGACCATCAGCGACGGCACCGAGCGCGGAGCCCTCGCACAGGCGCGCGCTGGTGCGCGCCAGCGAGTCCCACAGCGGCGTGTCGATCGGCGACGACGTCGCGGGGTCGTCGTTCGACGTGATCTCGACCGCGTCGGCGAGGTCGCCGAGCGCCTCGCGCAGCAGCGCGGTGGCGTCGGCGCCGGTCTGGCCGGGCAGCGTGCGGATGTCGACCTCGAGGTCGACCTGGTCCGGGATCACGTTGGTCTTGGTGCCGCCGTGCGCGACCGTCGGCGCGAACGTCGTGTGCGTGCACGCGTGCCAGTGCCGCGCGATCCCGAGCGGCAGCTCGGCGAGCGCGCCCTCGAACTGGTCGGGGTCGAGCAGCGTGCGGCGTGATCTCGGGATCGAAGTGCATCCCCTCGACGAACTGCCGCCACGACTCGTGGATCTGGGTCTGCGGGCGGAACTCGGCGATGCGGCGCACGACCTCGGCCGCGGTCACGAGCGCGTTGTCGGTGCGGAACGGCTGCGAGCCGTGGCCCGGGGTGCCGTGCACGCGGATCTTGGTCCAGAACGTGCCCTTCTCCGCCGACCAGCACCGGGAGGCGCGGGCCGGCGGGTGACGGGATCTGGAACCCGCCCGACTCGGTCAGCACGTAGTCGGCGTAGACCGCGTCGCGCTCGTGGTCGAGCAGCCAGTCGGCGCCCCAGGTGCCGAGCGCCTCCTCGTCGGCCACCGCGAAGTAGATCAGCGTGCCGCTTGGGCTTGAACCCGCTGTCGGCGAGGCGGCGGAAGGCGACCGCCTGCGACGCGGTGAGGTTGAGCATGTCGACCGCGCCGCGACCCCACACGAAGCCGTCGACGACGTCGGCGGCGAACGGGTCGCGGCTCCACCCGTCGGGGTTCACCGGGACGACGTCGGTGTGGCCCATGAGCATGAGCGACGGCGCGTCCGGGTCGGTGCCCTCGATCTTCGCCACCAGGCTCTGGCGTCCGGGTTGCGGCTCGTAGATCTCGTGGTCGCCCGCGCCGGCGAGGTAGCCCGCGAGCAGGTCGACGCTGCGCGTCTCCTCACCCGACGCCGACCGTGCCGTCGTTGACGCACCGGTTGCGGATGAGCAGCTGCAGGAGGTCGGTGACCTCGGCGGTGGGATCCTCGGATCGGCTCACGTGGCTCCCCGTCGCGCGATGCCACGCTATCGACCGTGGCTAACGCGACGTCGAGCGGCGTCAGCGCGCCGAGGCCGGGAGCTCGGCGAACGCGTCCTCGATGCCGCCGGCGAGCGGTCTCGAGGTCGCGGCCGGACGGCGCCGTCGCCGATCAGCCCGAAGTGCAGCTGCCCGCAGTACGACAGGATCGCCACGTTGAGGGTGAGGTTCCGCGACAGCGGGACGATCGGGTACACCTCGAGCATCCGCGCACCCAGGCAGTAGAGCGGCACCTGCGGGCCGGGGATGTTGGTGACGATGAGGTTGGCGAAGCGCTGCGCGTGCGCGGCACGCGCGGCGAGGCCGAGCAGCGTCGGCGCCGCGTACTCCGAGAGCCCGAGCAACGCGGCGGCGCCGACCGCCTGGCGGCGCTCCTTCAGATCGGCGGTGCTGGCGCGGACCGCGTCGAGGCGCGCCCGCGGGTCGGGCTCACCGACCGCGCAGGGGCACGAGCATCGCCGAGATGCGGTTGCCGAGCTGCATGCGCTGGTCGTCGTCGCGCACCGACACCGGGCAGAAGACCTTCAGCACGAGCTCGGGCGTGGAGCTCGCCCCGCTGCGTCGAGCAGACGCGCCACCGCGCTCGCCGACCCCGGCGAGGATGACGTCGTTGACCGTGCAGCCGAAGTGCGCGCGGATCGGCTTCACCTCGTCGAGGGGCACGCGCACGGTCTCGAACCGGCGACCGCTGCCCGACCGGCGCGTTGAGCGAGAGGCGCGGCGCGACGACCTGGCCGTCGACGAGCGATCCGATGGAACGACCGAGATCGGCCGCCCGGCCGAGCGCGTCGCGCGGGCCGTCGGCCAGGCGCCGCGCGGCGCCGGCGAGCTCGGCGGGCGGCGTCAGCCGCTGCACCACGCTGTCGAGCATCAGGCGGGTCGGGTCGGGCGGCGGGCGCCGGCGACCAGCCGTCGGGCGTCGAGCACCGTCGGCTCGGCGGTGAAGTCGAGCAGCACGGTGGCGATGTCGACGCCGGAGATGCCGTCGGTGAGGGTGTGGTGCGACTTGTGGATCAGCCCGACGTGCTCGCCCCGGTCGACGCCCTCGACGAACCACAGCTCCCACAGCGGGCGGTCGCGGTCGAGCACCTGGACCGTGAGCCGCTCGGCGAGCTCGAGCAGCTGGCGCCGGCTGCCGGGCGCCGGGAGCGCGGTGAGCCGCACGTGGTCGGCGATGTCGAAGTCCTCGTGGTCGACCCAGACCGGGCGGCCCTGCCCCAGCGGCACCCGCATCACCCGCTTGCGGAACCGGGGGATCAGCTGGAGCCGCGAGGCGACGAGGGCCCGCACCTCCTCGAGCCGGAAGCGACCGTGCGGCGTCGAAGAACGGGCCGCGCTCGAGCACCGCGACCGCGCCGACGTGCATCGGCGTCTCGGGCCGCTCCAGGTGGAGGAAGCTCTCGTCGAGCGCGGTGAGACGGTCGTAGCCGCCGGCAGGTGCCATCGGGCCGAGCGTAGGGTCAGGTCGAGCGCGAGCGACGGGCCGCGGCACGAGGTCACCCCGTGGGCGCCGACCAGCACCTGCGCCCGGTCGAGCAGGATCGCGACGCCTTGTCGCCGTAGGCGTCGGCTCGCCGCGGCGCCCGGCGTCGCCAGCGTCGCAGCGCCCATGAGCTCGAGCTCGTCGGTGCCCTGGTCGAGCAGCGCGATCCAGCGTTGGGTCGAGGCTCGCCGAGCGCCTCGGGCGGCCGCAGCGCCGCGCAGCTCGTCGATCGAAGACCGCTGGATCACCACCACCCGGGCCATCGCGCGTGGGCGCCGCGCGCGCGCTCGTCGAGCGGGTCGGGATCTCGACGCGGCGACCGCGCCGGTTGGCGCGCGCGCAGATGCCGCTGGCGCGCCGGACGTACGCCCGGCGGACGACGATCGCCTCCGCCGCCGCACCGCCGCATCCTGCCGCCAGCACGATCAGCCCGCACCAGGCGGTGCCGATCCTCGACCTCGTCCGCACGCGTACCCTCCGAGCGCGGCAGGGTACCGCGACCGGCACGGTTCGGTACTCTGCCGCGCATGTCCCGCACCGCGACCTGTGTCTGGCGCGTCGACGCCGCGCTCGTCCTCGCGCTCGACGAGCACCTCGGTCCGCCGGTCGACAGCTACCTCAACGGCTCGCAGACCTGGCTCACCGACGACGGTCCCGGGCGGCGACGGCCTCGAGTGGCGCCTCCACCCGGTCGCCGGGTACCGGCTGCGCGCGCGACCTCTCGCACTACGACCTCTGGGAGCAGATGGTCGGCGCGCTCTCGGCGGGCGCCGACCCCGACGCGCTCACGCTCGGCTCCGAGGCGCGCACGCTGCGCTCGGTGTGGGACGGCCTCGAGTGCTACGCCGCGTACGGCGACGACCTCGAGCCGGCGCCGCTCGCGCAGGCGGCGACCACCGCGCTCGAGCCGTGCGCCCGACGCCGTCGGTCTGGTCGACCACGAGCAGATCGGCGCGGCGTGGGAACAGGCCCGCGGCGCGACGTCGATCGTCGAGATGCTGTTCGCCGAGCTCAAGTCCACCGCATGAGAGGACCCGCCCGATGACGACCGACCACCGACCGCGACGACCTCGCGCGCTGCCATCTACGCCAGCTCCCACATCACCGGCGAGTTCGTGCTGCGCTCGGGCGTCGTGAGCAACGAGTACTTCGACAAGTACCTGCTTCGAGGCGGATCCCGCGCTGCTGCGCGACATCGCCGCCGCGCTGGTCCCGCTCGTCCCCGCCGACACCGAGGCGCTCGCCGGGCTCGAGCTCGGCGGCGTCCCCATCGCCACCGTGCTGTCGCAGCTCACCGGCATCCCCGCGTACTTCGTGCGCAAGGAGGCGAAGACCTACGGCACCTGCCAGCTCGCCGAGGGCGGCGATGTCGACGGCCGTCGCCTCACCGTGGTCGAAGACGTCGTGACGTCGGGCGGGCAGGTGATCACCTCGTGCGGCGACCTGCGCGAGCGCGGCGCGATCGTCGAGCACGCGCTGTGCGTCATCGACCGCGAGTCGGGCGGCCCGCAGGGGCTCGCCGACATCGGCGTCGAGCTCCACCCTCTGTTCACCATGACCGAGCTCAAGGCCGCCGGCGAGCCCGGCGAACATTCCGGCGTCGCAGCAGACGAATAATGCGCCGTAGCGACGCAGGTCGGGAGGGGCTGCTATCCTCGCCGCGCCAGGGCGGGGTGCGGGGCAGGTCGAAGTCGCAGGGGCGGACCTCGCCGTCGATGGCGGCGAACGCGAGCTCACCCCAGCGGTCGATGCCGGCGACCGGCCACGGGCAGGTTGTGGCGGTCGAAGAAGCCGACGGCCCGGGTCTCGAGCGGGTGGCCCTGGAGCTCGCCGCCGATCATGCGGCAGTGGAAGAGCAGCGAGTAGAGCGGCAACGCGCGCGAAGCCGAGGCGCAGACCGTCGAGCACCGCGATCAGCGACACCGGCTCGCACCTCGATGCCGGTCTCCTCGAAGACCTCCTTGATCGCGATCTCGCACGGCGAGTACCCGACGTCGGCGTAGCCGACCGGGTAGAGCCACACGCCGGAGTCGGCGCGCTGCGTGAGCAGGAGCTCGCCGCGCTCGTTGGCGACGATGGCCGCGACCGCGACCTTCGGCGTGACGTAGCCCTGCACGCCCTCGCCCACGCTGCGTGAGCCACTCGTCGAACAGCGCGTCGGCCTCGGCCTCCTCGACCGCGACGTGGCGGATGTCGGCCGCGACCTTGAGCACCTCCTCGAAGCGCTCCTTCTCGTAGAGGCTCTGGGTGAACCCCAGGCCGGTGCGGGCGACGGCGGAGAGCGTCTCCGCCCAGCGGAGGAGGTCGACGGCGGAGGGGCTGAAGGGCTCGGTCACGGCGGTGAGACTAACCCTCCGTCCGCGGCAGCGTCGTCGAGGGTGACCGTGGTGGTGAGCCGGCTCAGGAGCGTGGCCCGGAGCGACTCGACCGCGTGGCGGTCGGGCGAAGCGCGTGCCCGAGGCGTCGCGCAGGTAGAACACGTCGACCACCCGGTCGCCGACGGTCGAGACGATCGCCTGGTCGACGTCGAGGTCGAGGTCGACGAACACCGCGCGCGACGCGCGCGAGCAGGCCGACGTCGTCGGGGGCGTGCACCTCGACGACCGTCGCGTGCTCGGACGCGTCGGTGTCGACGAGCACCCGCACGTCGCGGTCGCGCGGGTCGAGCGCCGGCGCGCCGGTACCGCTCGCGTGCGCGCCGCGCAGCTGCTCGTCGAGCGCGAGCTCACCGTCGAGCGCGGCAGTGATCGTCGAGGTCGCGCTCGACGCGGTCGTCGGGCGTGGCGAGCCGGTCGAAGCGGTCGTGCCGGTGAACACCTCGAGCGCGATGCCCGCCGGGTGCGAGTACGCCGGCCGCGGCGTCGATGTCGAACCCGACGAGCGCCAGCGCCGCCGCGGCGGTCGCGAGGAGGCCGGTGCGGTCGGGTTCGACGACGACGTGCAGCGCAGCCGTCCGTCGTCGAGCTCGGTCCAGTCGACCGCGCGCTGCGCCGTGACGACGAGCTCGCGGTGGTGCGCCAACTCGGCGGCCGCGAACGCGCGCGCGTAGGCGACCGGCATCGCGTCGAGGTACTCGTCGGCCGCAGCTCGACCGACGAGCTCGGCGAGGTCGGCGCGCGGGTCGGGAACGTCGGCGGGATCGGCCTCCCCGGCGCGCAGGCGCGCGTCGGTCTTGCACGAACAGCTCCCGCACCAGCGACGCCTTGCTCGCGCTCCACGCCGCGGGGCCGGTGGCGCGGGAGTCGCCGATGGTCAGCGCGTACAGCAGCGCGTTGTGCTCGGCTCGCCCGACCGCCTCGGCGAACCGGCTGATCGTGCGCTCGTCGCCGAGGTCGCGGCGGGTGGCGGTGTCGGCGAGCAGCAGGTGGTGACGGACCGCCCACGCCAGTTGGTCGGTCCCCGCGTCGTCGAGCCCGATGCGGGCCGCGACCGCGCCGGGCGACTCGACCCCGACCACGGAGTGGTCGCCGGAGCGGCCCTTGGCGATGTCGTGGAGCAGCGCGGCGAGGAGCAGGACGTCGGTGCGGGCGGTGCGGGCGACGTCGCCGTCGAACCCCGTGCCCGACGGGTCGTCGGGATCGAGCAGGGCCGCGCACTCGGCCACCGCCTCGAGCGAGTGCCGGTCGACGGTGAAGCGGTGGTAGGCGTTCCGTTGCGGACGCGCCCGCACGTGCTCCCACTCCGGGAGCAGCCGCACGAGCAGGCCGACGTGGTCGAGCGCCTCGAACACCGGGATCGCGCCCCGCCCGGCGCGCAGCAGCGCGACGAACGCGTCGCGCGCCTCGCGCGTCCCACCGCACGACCGTCGAGCTGCTCGAGGCGTGCGAGCGTCGCGCGTTCGAACGGCACGCGCAGCGCGGCGGCGTGCGCGGCGGCACGCAGCACGAGCGCGGTGTCGAGCGTCGCGTCGGCGTCGAGCGCGATGCGACCGTCGCGCAGCACGACGCCGTGACCCAGCTCGCGGTCGCGCCCACCGAGGGTGGTCGGGCCCGGCCTCGGTCGCCCGCAGCCGGGCCCAGAGGTCGCGCGGTGATCCAGACGACCGCGCGCGCCGCCTCGCCGAGCGCGCGCACCAGCACGTCGGCGTCGGCCGCGCCCACCAGCCGGGCCACCGCGTCCTGGTCCTGGAGCGGCAGCTGGTCGGACCGGCCACCGGTCACACGGTGGAGCGCGACCCGCGCGTCGAGCAGGACGCCGGCGGGCGTCGCGCAGGCGCGCGCGGATCGCCCGCCTGCAGGTACCCGCGCGCGACCAGCACCGCGACGCCGCCGTCCCACGCCCGGCCATCGGGAGTGGTGGCCGCGACGCTCGCCCCCGGGGAGCGCCCAGCCGGCCCACCCCGGCGTCTGGAGGTCGCGCAGCCCGCCGGCCCCCGCCTTCAGGTTGGGCTCGAGCATCTCGGCGATCGGACCCGGGTCGGGCCTCGCGCGTCCTCGGCCGCGGCGGCCAGCGCCCCGACCAACCGGTCGCGGCGCCGGGGCGCGAGCTGGCGCACCTTCGCCGATCGAGGTCGTCGACCAACGCGGCGTCGCCCGCGACCAGTCGGACGTCGAGCAGCGCGGTGAGCGCGTCGAGGTCGTCGTCGGCGACGGCCAGCGCCTCCTTCACCGACCGCACCGACTGGCCGAGCACGAAGCCGGCGTCCCACAGCGGGTACCAGAGCTCGCCCGCGGCATCGGCGGTCGGCGAGCCACGGCGGCGTGCCCGCGTGCAGGAGCATCACGTCGACGTCGGAGCCCGGGCACAGCTCGCGACGCGCGTACGAACCCAGCGCGACCAGCGCCCACGGTGACGTCCCGAGCTCGCCGGTCGCGGCGCGCGCAGCGTGTCGTCGACGAGCGCGGCGAGCGCGGCGCCGAACGCCTCGCCTCGGAGCTCGTGATCGGCGACGAGCTGCTCGCGCGCGACGCGTCGCGTCGCCGCTCATCGCCCGCTCGCGCGTACAACGCGTCGGGACCCGATTCGCCGGTGCGGATCCGCCAGACGTTGTCGACCGGCACGACCCACACCTTGCCGTCACCGATCTTGCCGGTGTTCGCGGTGGCGAGGAGCTGCTGGACGACGCGGTCGACGTCGCCGTCGTCGACGAGGATCTCGATGCGCACCTTCGGCACGAAGTCGATCGTGTACTCGGCGCCGCGGTACACCTCGGTGTGGCCGCGCTGGCGGCCGAAGCCCTGCACGTCGGACACCGTGAGGCCCTGGACGCCGAGTTCCTTGATCGCATCCTTCACGTCGTCGAGCTTGAACGGCTTGATGATCCCGACGATCAGCTTCATCGTGCAGCTCCCATCATGTCGCACGGCACCGAGGGCCGGCGAGGGTCAGACCCGGTCGAGTGCATACCCCACCTCGGAGTGCTGGGTGAGGTCGAGACCGGTCTCCTCGTCCTCCTCCGAGACGCGCAGACCGCCGGGGATCACGAGATGGAGGACCTTCAGGATCACGAGCGTGAGCGACGCCCGACCAGAGCGAGCGTCGCCCCGACCGCGATCAGCTGGTCGCCCATCAGCTCCCAGCTCCCGTTCGATGAGCACGCCCTGGTGGGTGACCGCGGGGTTGAACGCCCGGTCGGCGAACAGCCCGAGCAGCAGCGAGCCGACGATCCCACCGACGAGGTGCACGCCGACGACGTCGAGCGCGTCGTCGTAGCCGAAGCGGAACTTCACGCTCACCGCGAAGAAGCAGAGCGCGCCGGCGATGAAGCCGATCAGGATGCGACGCCATCGGCCCGACGAAGCCCGCGCACGGCGTGATGGCGACGAGCCCGGCGACGGCACCCGACGCCGCGCCCGAGGGTGGTCGCGTGCCCACCCCGGATGCGCTCGAACAGCAACCACCCGAGCATGGCGGCCGCGGCCGCGAGCGTGGTGTTCATGAACGCCTGGGCCGCGATGCCGTTGGCCGCGAGCGCGGAACCGGCGTTGAAGCCGAACCAGCCGAACCACAGGATGCCGGTGCCGAGCAAGCGTGAGCGGCAGCGAGTGCGGCGGCGACGGGTGCTTCGGCCAGCCGCGCCGGCGGCCGATCACGATCACCGCGACGAGGGCGGCGATGCCGGCGTTGATGTGCACGACGGTGCCGCCGGCGAAGTCGAGGGCACCGCGGCGGAACAGCCAGCCGGCGGGCGAGAACACCCAGTGCGCGACCGGTGTGTACACGAGCAGCGCCCACAGCCCGATGAACCAGACCCACGCCGAGAACTTCATGCGGTCGGCGATGGCACCGGTGATCAGCGCCGGGGTGATGATCGCGAACATCATCTGGAACGCCGAGAACGACAGCGGCGGGATCGGGAGCGCGCCGAAGCCGGTCGCGGGGATCGTGTTCGCACCGTCGAGGAACGCGAGGTCGAAGTTGCCGATCCACTTCCCGGTGCCGTGGAACGCGAGCGAGTACATGCACACGGCCCAGAGCACGCTCGATGAGCCCGAGGCAGAAGAAGTTCTGCATCAGCATCGCGAGCACGTTCTTGGCCCGCACCATGCCGCCGTAGAACAGCGCCAGGCCCGGCGTCATGAACATCACGAGCGCGGCGCTCATCAGCACCCACGCGGTGTCGCCGGCGTTGATCCGCATCTGCATCCCCCTCCGCTCACCCGGGGTCGACTCCACCGGGTCGTGCGGTCAGGGAGCCTACAGAGATGTCAGCAGGCGATCATGGACCGGTCACCCATCTGTCAGCGATGGGTCGACCCGGCCCGGAGCACGCCCGACTTGGCCATCCCCCACGCGAAGTGGAGCGGCGCCAGGTCGGGGTCGCCGAGGTCGCCGAGGTCGTGGATCACCAGGCCGTAGCGATCGTCGGGCCACGCCCGCTCGTCGAAGTCGTCGCGCGCGACCGGGCGGGATGCCCGGCCGCCTCGAGCACGACGGTGGGCTCCCGGTACGCGCTCCGCACGATCTCGAGCGGCGTGGCGCGCTGCTCGCCCGGATCGAGTGCGAACAGCGCGTGCAGCTCGGCTCTCCACCCGCGTCGCGCCGCCGCCCGCCCCGCGTCGACCGCCTCCCGTTCGGCGCGTGCGCGCGTCGTCGCGTCGACGCGGCCCCACGCGTCGAGGATGCGCGTGACCTGCGCGCTCGACCCAGCCGGCGAGCTCGCGGGCGACGCCGGCGACGATGGCGTCGCCCGCCTCCGCCAGCAGCCGGAGGCTGCGTTGCTCCTCGGCGGACGGCGTCATCCCTCGATGACGTCGCCTTCCATGGTGTTGACGGTGCAGCCGACCTCTTCGAGGTAGGCGATCGCGCCGTCGAGGTGTTCCTGCGAGCCCGTTGAGCTCGAGGATCACCCACCCCGAGTGCGCCTCGACGTTGGCCCGCCGGATGTTCGGCACGACGTCGAAGCGCTTGACGACCTCGTAGATCATCGGCCGGTCGACGAGCTCCTCGGGGAACGACACGAACAGGCGAACGTGCTCGGACACGGCGGTCCTCTCCCGATCCGCTCAGAGCCCGACGCGCCGCAGCGCCTCGGCCGGCTCGAGCAGCAGACCCGGTGACGAACGGACCGAACTCGGCGTAGTCGGCCGACACGGGGTCGAACCGCATCTCGTAGACGATCTCCTTGAGCGCGACGGGGTCGTCGGCGAGCAGCGTGACGCCCCACTCCCAGTCGTCGAGCCCGGTGGAGCCGGTGATCAGCTGGAGCACGCGCCCGGCGTAGGTGCGCCCGACGCGCGCGTGGCCGGCCATCAGCCGCTTCCGCTCCGCGAACGGGCAGCGAGTACCAGTTGGCGTCGCCGGTGCGGCGCTTCGACATCGGGTAGAAGCAGATCGTCTGCTTCAGCGGCAGCTGCGGGTGGATGCGCTGCTCGTGGTAGTGCGCCATGCGGTCGCGCCAGGCGGCGAGGCGGGCTTCGGCGGCGGCGCCCTCGAGCCGCTCCTCGGAGGCGAGCCGGGCCCGCTCGTCGTCCTCGGTCGACGTGTACTCCGACAGCTCGGTGAGCGAGACGTAGGAGTCGACCAGCGTGAGCGGTGTGCCGGCGAGCTCGTGCTGGAACGCCTGGAGGCGGGCGAGGTCGGGACCGAGCGCCATCACGCCGAGGTCGGCCTTGTGGCCGAGCACCGCGAACACCAGCGCCTGGTGGCCGTCGTCGACGAGCGACTGCACCGCGTCGACGATGCGCTTGCCCGCCTTCGGATCGCGCCTCTGCCCGCGTCGCGGTCGACCGGTAGAAGAGGTGGAGCACACCCCACCCGACCGACGGCTGCACCGGGTCCATGACGGACCACGGTACCGCCCGGGCTCAGACCGACTGAGCCGTCGAGCGAGGACAGATCGACGGTCTCGTCGGCCGGCGGGGCCTGCACGTCGACGGGCAGGCCGAAGTCGGTGATCTCCATCGTCATCTCGATCTTGCCGCCCTCGGCGCCGAACGCGCTCGCCGTCGATCGCGAACTGCATCTTCACGACCCGGTCGTCGTCGTTGATCCACACGTCGGCCGGGACCGTCCCGAGCTTGGTCAGCTCGTCGCGGACCTTTGCGGGCTGCGTCGGGCAGCTTCTCCGCGACCTTGGCGTAGTCGATCGCCGCGCGGTAGTGGGTGGCGTGCTCTCCCGCGACGGTGTCGTCGCCGATCTTCTGCACGTCGCCCGAGAGACCCTGCAGGTACTCGAGGCCCTGCTGCGGTCCGTTCGAGCCGCGCCTGGTCGGCCAGGTCGCCGAGCGCGCCGCCGGACTGCTGCTGCAGGTCGTCGAGGCCGATCTTCACCCACTGCTTGCCGCCCAGCTTGTGCCGAGCAGGTCACCGAAGTTCATGTAGACGGTACCGTCGACGATCCGCTCCTCGAAGGTGCCCGCCGACGGGACCGTCATCGTGATCTGGCCGTTCTTGCCGTCACCGGCGACGGCGCCCTCGCCATGGATCGTCGTGGACTGCCCGCCCGCGTCGACGGCCAGGTCCATGACGAAACGGCTCGAGGGCTCGGCCTGTGAGTTGCTCGACCGCGGCCTGCAGGGCCTTGATCGACACCGGCGGCCTGCGCCGCCGGTTCCGCCACCGCCGCACGCCGCGGCGGCGATCGCCAGCGCGACCACGACCCCCGTGAACGTCCGACTCGTCGCTCGCATCCCGGTGCCCTCCGACCGTCGAGACGCCTGCGCGCACGCGTACGGCGAAGTGGGGCGCCCCGAAGGAGCGCCCCATTGCATTCGGCGTTCGAGTGGCTCGGAGCTCTAGAAGTCGCCCATGCCACCCATGTCGGGCATGCCACCGGGCATCCCACCGCCGGCAGCCGCCGGCTCGGGCTTGTCGGCGATGACGGCCTCGGTGGTGAGGAACAGCGCCGCGATCGAGGCTGCGTTCTGCAGCGCCGAGCGGGTCACCTTGGCGGCGTCGATGACGCCGGCCTTCACGAGGTCCTCGTACTCGCCGGTGGCCGGCGTTGAGGCCGTTGGCGCCCTTGAGGCTCCGCACCTTCTCCACGATGACGCCACCCTCGAGACCGGCGTTGACCGCGATCTGCTTGAGCGGCTCCTCGAGCGCACGGGCGACCAGCTTGGCGCCGGTGGCCTCGTCACCCTCGAGCGTCGTCGGCGAGCTGCGAGCACCTTCTCCTGCGCACGGAGCAGCGCCACGCCACCGCCGGGCACGACGCCCTCCTCGACGGCAGCCTTGGTCGTCTGCACCGCGTCCTCGATGC
Source organism: uncultured Actinomycetes bacterium (assembly GCA_963725775.1). Taxonomy (GTDB): domain Bacteria; phylum Actinomycetota; class Acidimicrobiia; order IMCC26256; family DASPTH01; genus DASUAS01. The sequence goes on along the minus strand of CAVRZT010000001.1, from coordinate 412,007 downwards.
GGTGCTTCTTCTCCTTGAGCTCCACCTCGGTGGCCGCGCCGACCTTGATGATCGCCACACCGCCGGCCAGCTTGGCGAGACGCTCCTGGAGCTTCTCACGGTCGTAGTCGGAGTCGGTGTTCTCGATCTCGGAGCGGATCTGGGTGATGCGGCCGTTGACGTCGGCCTTGGAGCCGCCGCCCTCGACGATCGTGGTCTCGTCCTTGGTGACGACGACCTTGCGGGCCCGACCGAGCAGCTCGAGCCCGATGTTCTCGAGCTTCAGGCCGATCTCCTCGGAGACGACCTGGCCGCCGGTGAGGATCGCGATGTCCTGGAGCATGGCCTTGCGGCGCTCGCCGAAGCCGGGAGCCTTGATGGCGACCGACTTGAACGTGCCGCGGATCTTGTTGACGACGAGCGTGGCGAGCGCCTCGCCCTCGACGTCCTCGGCGATGATCACGAGCGGACGGCCCGACTGCATGACCTTCTCGAGCACGGGGAGGAGGTCCTTCACCGCCGAGATCTTGCTGCTGACGAGCAGGATGTAGGCGTCGTCGAGCACCGCTTCCATGCGGTCGGTGTCGGTGACGAAGTACGGCGAGATGTAGCCCTTGTCGAAGCGCATGCCCTCGACGAGGTCGAGCTCCATGCCGAAGGTCTGGCTCTCCTCGACGGTGATGACGCCGTCGGTGCCGACCTTCTCGAGCGACTCGGCGATCATCGCGCCGACTTCCTTGTCGGCCGCCGAGATGGCGGCGACGTTGGCGATCTGCGCGTGGTCGGTCTTGACGCTCTTCGATGTCCTTCTTGATCGACTCGACCGCGGTCTCGACCGCCTTCTCGATGCCGCACCTTCAGCACCATCGGGTTGGCGCCGGCGGCCACGTTGCGCAGGCCCTCACGGACCATCGCCCACGCGAGCACGGTGGCGGTGGTGGTGCCGTCACCGGCGACGTCGTCGGTCTTCTTGGCGACTTCCTTGACGAGCTCGGCGCCGATCTTCTCGAACGGGTCCTCGAGGTCGATCTCCTTGGCGATGGACACACCGTCGTTGGTGATCGTGGGGGCGCCCCACTTCTTCTCGAGCACGACGTTGCGGCCACGCGGGCCGAGGGTGACGCGCACGGCGTCGGCGAGCTTGTTCATGCCGGCTTCGAGCGCGCGGCGTGCGTGCTCGTCGTAGGCGATCTGCTTGGGCATCTGTGATACCCCCTGGGAGTGGGTGGTGGTCGGGTGAATGGTCGGAACCGGGACGGCGCTGCTCGTTAGCACTCGCAGGCACCGAGTGCTAACCATGTTGGCACTCGCGACCCGAGAGTGCAAATTCTGCCCTGATCTGCTCCACGCGCTCCGCTCCGCCCGAGGTGGCCGTACGCTCGGACAGTGCGATGACGACGGCGGTGCCCAGCACCCGCGACACGATCCTGGTCGTCGCCCGCCAGCGCTTCGCCGACCGGGGCTTCTCCGGGCACGAGCCTGGCCGACATCGCCGACGACGTCGGGATCCGCCCGCCGAGCCTCTTCCACCACTTCCCCTCGAAGGTGGCGCTCTACCGGGCGGTGCTGCTCGACGCCTTCGACGACTGGTTCGCGCTCATGGACGAGACCATGGCCGCCGAGCCCGGCGAGGGCTGGCCGCAGGTGGAGCGGGTGATCCGCACCGCGTTCCGCTTCTTCGTCGAGCGCCCCGACTTCGTGCGCCTCGCCCGCTGGGAGGCGCTCGAGGGTGGGCCCGATCCTGGTCGAGGAGCTGGCCACCGTGCTGCGGCCGCTGTTCGAGCGGGGCGTGGGCTTCCTCGAGCGCGAGATGGACGCCGGCCGCATCCGCCGTGCGACGCCCGGCGGCTCGTGATCACCGGGTACGGCGCGGTGCTGTCGTACCTGTCCGACGCCCCGCTGGTCGGCTCGCTCCTCGGCGAGGACCCGACCAGCCCGGCGCGCGCTCGAGATCGAGCAGGAGCACATCCTCGACCTGTTCCGCCACGCGCTGGAACCCGCCCGCCCGGACTCGGGGAACGCCTGACGTTCTACCTATCAATCGGTAGGCTCGGAGCGCCCATGACCGACGTCGACACGGCGCAGCGGAGCATCGATCCGGAGCTCGCCCCGGTGCTCATGGCCGACCTCCTCTTCGCCCGGCGGGCGTCGGAGCGGTTCTGGAACCTGCAGCGCCAGGGCCGCCTCACCACCGTGGCGCCGCTCACCGGCCAGGAGGCGGCGGTCGTCGGCGTGGTGCGCGCCCTCGACCTCGCCACCGACTGGCTCGTGCCGTACTACCGCGACATCACGGGATACGGCGCGCTCGGCGACGAGTTCATGGAGCAGCTCGTCGTCTACTGGCGCGGGCACCCCGACGGCGGCCGCATCCCCGACGGCGTGCGCTGCCTCCCGGTGCAGATCTCGCTCGGGCACCCAGCTTCCGCACGCCGTCGGGCTCGCGTGGGGTCTCGCAGCTGCGCGGCGAGCCCGGCGTCGTGTGCACGTTCATCGGCGACGGCGCCACCTCGGAGGGCGACTTCTACGAGGCCATCAACCTCGCCGGGGTGCAGCCAGGTGCCGCTGCTCGTCGTGTGCATCAACAACGGGTGGGCGATCTCGACCCCGACCGAGCACCAGACCGCGGCGGAGCACCTTCGCGGCCAAGGGCGCGGCGGCCGGCATCCCCGGTGTGCGCGTCGACGGCAACGACGTGCTCGCCGTGCGTCGACGCCGCGCGCGCGGCGCGTGCGGCGCGCGGCCGCGGGCGACGGCCCGACGCTGCTCGAGGTCGTCACCTACCGCATGGGCGCGCACACCAACTCCGACGACCCGACGCGCTACGTCCCCGACGACGAGCTGCGCGACTGGCAGGCGCGCGACCCGATCGAGCGGTTCCGCGCCGAGCTCGAACGCGCCGGTCTCTGGGACGACGCCCGCCACGCCGACGCGCGTCGCCGCGGTCGAAGCGCGGCTGGAGCGCATCATCGACGCCGCGCTCGCGCGCGTGGTCGATCCCGCGAGCGCGCTCGACCACGTCACCGCAACCGCCGACGCGCGCACCGCCGCGCAGCGCGCCGAGATCGTCGGCGCGCGACCGCACCCGAGTGACCGACGCCGAGCCACCGAGGGGGTCTCGTGGCGGGCATGACCATGCTGGCGGCGATCCGCGAGACGATCCTCGACGAGATGGCGCGCGACGAGCGCGTCGTGCTCCTGGGTGAGGACGTCGGCACGAACGGTGGCGTGTTCCGCGCCACCGACGGCGCGCTCGACCGGTTCGGCCCGAACCGCGTGTTCGACATGCCGATCGCCGAGTCGGTGATCGTCGGCGCGTCGGTCGGGCTCTCGGTCGCCGGCCTGGTGCCCCTGGCCGAGATCCAGTTCGGCGGCTTCACGATGCAGGCGTACCACCAGCTGGTGGGCCAGCTCGCGCGGCTGCGCTACCGCAGCCGCGGGCGCTTCCACTGCCCGGTCACCGTGCGCGCGCCCTACGGCGGCGGTGTGCGCACCCCCGAGCTGCACGCCGACTCGGTCGAGGCGCCCTACGCGCACGCTCCGGGGCTCACCGTGGTCGTGCCGTCGAACGCGGCGGACGCCAAGGGGCTGCTCGCCAGCGCCATCCGCAGCGACGACCCGGTCCTCGTGTTCGAGCCGATCCCGTGTTACCGCACGTCGAGCGACGTCCCCGACGGCGAGCACGTCGTTCCCCTCGGTCGCGCGCGACGTCGTACGCGAGGGCGACGACGCGGTCGTCGTCACCTGGGGCGCGATGGTCGACGTCGCGCTGGCGGCGTCCGACGCCGCGCGCGACGCACGCGGCGCGGAGGTCGGCGTGGTCGATCTGCGCACGCTCACGCCGCTCGACACCGAGACCATCGTGCACGCGCGCCGAGCGCGCCGGTCGCGTCGTCGTGGTGCACGAGGCGCCGCTCACCGCGGGCTTCGGCGCCGAGGTGGTCGCCACCCTGCAGGAGGAGGCGTTCTACTCGCTCGAAGCGCCGATCCGCCGGGTCGCCGGGTACGACGTCGGCTCGCCGATGCCGCTGGTGGAGGACTGGTGCCGCCCGGACGTCGCGCGCGTGGTCGCCGCGCTCGACGCGTCGCTCGATGCCTGACGACCCCGCCCGCGGCGATGCCCTACCTCCTCCCCGATCTCGGGGAGGGGATGACCGAGGCGGAGCTCGTGCAGTGGCGGGTCGCGGTCGGCGACCACGTCACGCGCGACCAGATCGTCGCCCACGTGCAGACCGACAAGGCCGAGGTCGAGCTCCCGGTGCCCGCGTCGGGCACGATCGTCGCGCTGGGCGCCGACGGTCGGCGACCTCGTGCCGGTGGGCGCACCGTTGCTCGAGCTGCTGCCCGACGCCGGGCACCGCGCTCGGCGGCACGCCGGTGCGGACCCAACCCGTGCTGGCGCTCCGCGACCGCGAGCTGCGCGGTCCGATCACGCCACGACCGGGCGCCGGTCCGGTGCAGGCCGCGCCGCCGGTGCGCAAGCTGGCCAAGCGAGCTCGGCGATCGACCTCGCGACCGTGTCGGGCACCGGGCCCGGCGGGCGGATCACCGCGGCCGACGTACGCGCCGTCGACGCCGGCGTTCCTGTCGGGCGAGCGAGCGCGAGCCGCTGCGCGGCGTGCGCCGGGCCATGGCCCGCAACATGGCCGACGCGTGGCGCACGGTGCCCCACATCTCGCTGTTCGACGAGATCGACGGCCGACCCCTGCTCGACGCCCACGCCGCGGTGCGCGCCGAGCACGGCGACGGCATCACGCTCACCGCGTTCTTCGTGCGCGCCGCGGTCCTGGCACTCGCCGAGTTCCCGATCCTCAACGCCTCGCTCGATGCCAGCGGCGACACGATCGTGTACCACGACACTCACCACATCGGCATCGCGGTCGCGAGCGACGACGGACTCGTCGTTCCCGTCGTGCACGACGCGCAGCACCGCACGTTGGTCGAGCTCGGGCGGGAGATCACGCGCGTGACCGAGGCGGGGCGCGCCGGGCACCTCGCGCCCGACACCATCCGCGGCGCGACGTTCACCGTCACCAACTTCGGCACCGAGGGTGGACGGTTCGCCACCCCGATCGTGCGCCCGCCTCAGGTCGCGATCCTCGGGTTCGGCGCGGTGCGCGTCCGCCCGGTGGTCGACGGCGATGTCGTGGTCGCGGCGCCGACGGTCCCCATCTCCCTCTCCGCCGACCACCGGGTGATCGACGGCCGCGACGCCACCGGGTTCCTCGAGGCGGTGATGGCGCACCTCGCCGAGCCCGCCGGCCTCACGTCGCCCGGCTGACCGTCTCCGATCGACAGTCCGAATCCGGCGAGGGTGGCGGTAGTGTGGATGGCTCGCGAGCGGGGAGCTCATTCGTGGCCGAATGGCACGACACCACCGAGGAATACCTCGAAGCCATCCTCGAGATCGAGGAAGAGGGAATCGTGCCGATCCGGGCGCGGCTGGTCGAGCGCCTCGGCCTCTCGGCCCCGGCGGTGTCGGAAACCGTGAACCGCCTCGTCGACCACGGCTACGCCGAACTGCTCGATGACCGCACCCTCCGGCTCACCGACAAGGGTCGCGAGGTGGCGACGTCGATCGTGCGTCGACACCGGCTGGCCGAGCGGTTGCTCGTCGACGTGATCGGTCTCGAGTGGGAGAAGGTCCACAAGGAGGCCGACCGCTGGGAGCACGCGATCTCGGCCGACGTCGAGGCGAAGCTCGTCGTGCTGCTCGGCGATCCCGCCACCTGCCCGCACGGCAACCCGATCCCGGGATCCGGGCACAAGGTCGAGGGCCCGGCGTCGGTGCCGCTCACGCAGATGCAGCCAGGCCCGGTCGTGGTCCGTCGCATCAGCGAGAAGGTCGAGATCGACGACGACGCCATCGCCTTCCTCGTCGCGGCCGACCTCAAGCCCGGCTCCAACGCGGTCGTGGTCGGCACCAGCGGCGACGGCGTTCAGATGAAGAGCGCGCAGGGCGACCAGACTGTCCCCCGCAAGCTCGCCCAGCTGATCTACGCCATCCCCGCGTAGCAGCGCCGCCACCACCAACCGGCGTCGCCCCCCACTAGCCGCCGGCGACGGCGGGGACGATGCTGATGGTGGTGCCGTCGGGGGTCGGGGTGTTCACGCCGTCGAGGAAGCGGATGTCCTCGTCGGCCACGAACACGTTGACGAAGCGGCGCAGCTCACCCGACCCGTCGAACAGGCGCTCGGCGAACCCCGGGTGCTTGGCCTCGAGGTCCTTCAGCACGCCGGTGACGGTCGCGCCATCGGCGCTGACCTCGGCGACGCCGCCGGAGAGCTCGCGCAGCTGGGTCGGGATGCGGACGGTGACGGCCATACGAGCTACTCCTGAATGGTTTCGGGTGGGAACGCGTCGTGGAACGCGTCGAGAGTCGGCGGGATCACCGCGGTCGGGCCGACCGTCGGCTCCACCGCGTCGAGCGTCTTGAGGCCGTGGCCGGTGACGTAGGCGACGACGCGTTCGTCGGGGCGCACGACGCCGTCGGCGGCGAGGCGCTTCAGCGTGGCGATCGTGACGCCACCGGCCGTCTCGGCGAAGATCCCCTCGGTCCGGGCGAGCAGCTTCATCGCGTCGACGATCTCGTCGTCGGTGACCGCGGCGAGCCCGCCGCCGGTCTGACGCACCGCGTCGAGCGCGAAGTAGCCGTCGGCAGGGTTGCCGATGGCCAGCGACTTGGCGATGGTGTCGGGCTTCACCGGCTTGATGGTGTCGGCGCCGTCGAGCCAGGCGCGGCGCCACCGGGGAGCACCCCTCGGCCTGCGCCCCCGACACCCGCGGGTTCGGCTCCTCGTCGAGCAGGCCGACCTTGTACAGCTCGTCGAAGCCCTTGCGGATCTTGGTGAGCAGCGAGCCGCTGGCGATGGGCACGACCACGTGGTCGGGTACCTGCCAGCCGAGCTGCTCGGCGGTCTCGAACGCGAGGGTCTTCGAGCCCTCCGCGTAGTACGTGCGCACGTTGACGTTGACGAACGCCCACGGGTACGTACCCGCGAGCTCCGCGCACAGCCGGTTCACGGCGTCGTAGTTGCCGTCGATGGCGACGACGTTGCCGCCGTAGACCGCGGTGGTCACGATCTTCCCCTGCTCGAGGTCGGCGGGGATGAACACGAAGCTGCGCAGCCCGGCGTGCGCCGCGTGCGCGGCGACCGAGTTCGCGAGGTTGCCGGTCGACGCGCACGCCGCGACCTTGAATCCGAACTCGAGTGCCTTCGACAACGCCACCGACGTGACGCGGTCCTTGAACGAGTTCGTCGGGTTCACGGTGTCGTTCTTGATCCAGAGCTCACCGAGCCCGAGCTCGGCCGCGAGCCGATCGGCGCGCACCAGCGGCGTGAACCCGGCGCCGAGGTCGACGGCGGGATTGCGATCGGTCGGCAGCAGGTCGGCGTAGCGCCAGATCGAGAGCGGACCGGCGGCGATCTTCTCGCGGCTGGTGTTCGCCCGGATCGCGTCGTAGTCGTAGGCGACCTCGAGCGGGCCGAAGCACCACTCGCAGGTGAAGACGGGCGCGACGTCGTACTCGCGTCCGCACTCCCGACATCGCAGGGCGTGTACGTAGGCCATGTGTGCTGCTCCTCCGTCCGGCCGGTCGGAACCGGCGCCGTCCTCGACGCGCTCTCGAGCGCCTCGAGCGGAGGACCGCTCTCGGACTGCTCATCGTTCAGGCATTGGCACCTGGCACCCGCTCGCCCCTGTGGCCGAGTGTGATGCTGGTTGCCGCGGTGTCGTAGGGCCTGTCCCTCAACCGCTCTCGATGAACGCGTTCGGCGAAGACGGTAGCACGGGCCCCACCCGGCGCCGGGCCGGCACGACCTCTCGGTGGCACGCGTAGCCTCGGCGTCCGTGATGCGGAGACGCCGGGCTCGACGTCGACGCAGCTCGTCGACGCCAAACGGCGCACCGGCACCTCGATCTCGGTGTGCCTGCCGGCGCGCAACGAGGAGGCGACCGTCGGCCAGATCGTGGCCACGGTCCGCCGCAACCTGGTCGAGCACGTACCCCTCGTCGACGAGGTCGTCGTGATCGACGACGGGTCGACCGACGCCACCGCCGAGGTCGCCGGCTGGGAGGGCGCACGCGTGCTGCGCCGTCGGCGAGATCCTCCCCGAGCTCCCTACCGGTTCGGGCAAGGGCAACGTGCTGTGGATGTCGCTCTACGCGTGCGAGGGCGACATCGTCTGCTGGCTCGACGCCGACGTCCGCAACTTCGGCTCGCACTTCGTGACCCGGCTGCTCGAGCCGCTGCTCACCGACCCCGCCATCGGGTTCGTGAAGGGCTACTACCGCCGCCCGCTGCACGGTGAGGCCACCGGCGGCGGGCGCGTCACCGAGCTCATGGCGCGGCCGCTGATCTCCGCGCTCTTCCCGCACCTGTCCGGGTTCGTGCAGCCGCTCGCCGGTGAGTACGCGGGCCGGCGCGCGCTGCTCGAGACGGTGCCGTTCGTCGAGGGGTGGGGCGTCGAGATCGGGCTGCTCGATCGACCTCGTCGCCAACTTCGGCATCGACGCCATCGCGCAGGTCGACCTCGACGTGCGCGAGCACCGCAACCGTCCGCTCGACGAGCTGGGCCCGCAGGCCATGGCGATCCTGGTGACCGGGTTGCGCCGCGCCGGTGTTCCCGTCGACAAGCGGCTGGCCGAGCTCGTGCGCTACGACGACGACCAGCACGCGCAGCGAGTCGCGGTCGAGATCCGCGAGCGGCCGCCGATCATCACCGTCCCTTCGTACCGCGCCAAGTTCGGTCGCGAGCTCTCGGCCTAACCGAGCACGCGGCGTCCGGCCTCGAGCGCGGCTTCCTCGACCAACGTGGCGGCACGGGCGAACGCCTCGCCCGCCTGCCAGACCCGGTCGGTGAGGGCGAGCAGCTGCACGCCGGCGTGCAGCGCGATCTCGTCGCGCGCCTCGGCGGTGACCTGCCCGGCGACGACAGCCGCGTGCGGCACGCCGGCGTCGGTGGCCCACTCGAGGACCCCACCGACGACCTTGCCCTCGAAGCTGGTGGCGTCGAGGCGCCCTTCGCCCGTCACCACGAGCTCGATGCCGTCGAGCGCGGCCTCCAGCCCCGCGGCCCCGGCCACCACGTCGAAGCCGGGATCGAGCTCGGCCCCGATCGCGGCCAGACCACCGGCGAGCCCGCCGGCGGCGCCACCACCCGGCAGCTCGCGCACGTCGACCCCGGTCCGCTGCTCGTACTGGTCGGCCAATTGCCCGAGCCGACGGGTGAGCAACGCGACCTGCGCGTCGCTCGCGCCCTTCTGCGGCCCGAACACCCGGGCAGCGTCGAGGAAGCGGGTCGACACGTCGCACGCGACCGTGACCGGCGTCGCGCCCAACGACCAGCCGAGCGCCTCGAGCGCCGCCAGCCCGCCGTCGGTGGTCGCGCTGCCGCCGACCCCGACGACCACCCGGCGGGCGCCGGCGCGGATGGCGGCGGCGATGAGCTCGCCGGTGCCCCGGGTCGACGCGCGCAACGGATCGGAGATGCGCGGCACGAGCGCGAGCCCGCTGGCGCGTGCCATCTCGACCACGGCGACGCCACCCGGCAGCAGTGCCCACTCGGCGTCGACCGGATCCCCGAGCGGGCCGGTGACGGTCGCGTGACGGCGCGAACCACCGCGCGCGGCGACCAGCGCGTCGAGCGTGCCCTCACCGCCGTCGGCGAGCGGCAACTCGGTCACCTCGTCGAACCCGGCGCGGCGCAACCCGGTGGCCATCGCGGCCGCGGCCTCGGCCGCGTCGAGCGTGCCCTTGAACTTGTCGGGGCACACGAGTGCGGAGACCATCACTCGATAGATTGACCGAGATTCCCGTCCCCGTGCACCACCGGAGTCTCCGTGCTCGATCGCGTTCCCCTGCTCGAAAAGCACATCGACGACTACGCGGGCGTCGTCGGCATCGACGTGATCGACCGGATCCGGGCCCTGGCCGAGCCGCTGCAGGGCGCGCGGATCCTCCACGTGAACGCCACCGCGTACGGCGGCGGAGTCGCCGAGCTGCTCGCCACCCACGTCCCGCTGCTGCGGAGCGTCGGGATCGACGCCGACTGGCAGGTGATGCACGGCAGCGACGAGTTCTTCGCGGTCACCAAGGCCGTGCACAACGCGTTGCAGGGCGCCGACATCGAGTGGACCGCGGCCATGCAGCGGATCTACCTCGAGAAGGTCCTCGACAACGCGCTCCTGCTCGAAGGCGACTACGACTACGTCGTCATGCACGACCCGCAGCCGGCGGCGATGCTCAGCTTCCTGCGCGAGCGTCTCGGCGGGCGGATGGGCGACACCACCTGGATCTGGCGCTGCCACATCGACCTCACCGACGCGAACCCCGCGGTGTGGGAGTTCTTCCGCCCGTTCGTCGAGCTCCACGACGCGTCGGTGTGGACCATGCCCGAGTTCGTGCCCGCGTCGCTCGACATGGAGCACGTGGTGCACGCGCCACCCTGCATCGACCCGCTCTCGGTGAAGAACCTCGATCTCGCCATGCCGTTCTGCCAGGAGCTCACCCGGCAGTACGGGGTCGACGTCCACCGCCCGATCGTGTGCCAGGTGAGCCGCTTCGACCCGTGGAAGGACCCGGTCGGCGTGATCGAGGCGTTCCGCATCGTGCGCGAGCGCGTGCCCGACGCGCAGCTCGTGCTCGCGGGTTCGATGGCCACCGACGACCCCGAGGGCTTCCGCGTGTGGGACGAGACCGAAGCCGCGCGCGCCGGTGACCGCGACATCTACCTGCTGTCGAACCTCCATCAGGTGGGTTCGGTGCAGATCAACGCGTTCCAGCGCATCGCCAACGTGGTGATCCAGAAGTCGCTGCGCGAAGGCTTCGGCCTCACCGTGAGCGAGGGCCTCTGGAAGGGCCGACCGGTCATCGGTGGACGCGCCGGTGGCATCAAGCTGCAGATCCGCGACGGCTACGACGGCTACCTCGTCGACTCGGTCGAAGACTGCGCGCAGCGCACCATCGACCTCCTCGCCGACCCCGTCGGCGCCGACGCGCTCGGCGCCCAGGGCAAGGAACACGTGCGCGAGAACTTCCTCTCGACCCGCGAGCTCGAAGACTGGCTGAGTCTCTTCGGAGCCCTGCGCGCATGATGCTCGTCACGCACCGGGGGCCCTACCGGTTCTCGGTGCGAGACGACGGATCGTTCGCGCCCGCTCGCGGCGCCGGCGGGATCGTCGAGCGCGCTGCTCCCCCTCGTCAGCGACAACGACACCGGTGAGCGGCAGGCGTGGATCGCGGCCGCGATCGACGACGACGACCGCGCCGCGGTCGTGGCCGGCGCGGCGTCGGTCACGGGGCTCGATCTCCACCTGCTCGAACTCGACCCCGCGCTCCACCGCATGCACTACGACGTGATCTCGAACGCGGTGCTGTGGTTCCTCCACCACGGCCTCTTCGACCTCGCCCGGCGACCGCGGTTCGACCGCCACCTCCGCGACGCGTGGGACGGGTACGTCGCGGTGAACGCAGACGTTCGCCGACGCGGTCTGCGAGGACGCCGGCGAGCGCGAGCAGGTGCTGGTGCACGACTACCAGCTCGCGCTGGTCCCCGGCATGGTGCTGGCGGCGCGACCCGACCTCCGGGTCACGCACTTCACCCACACCCCGTTCTGCGGTCCCAACTCGATCCGCGTGCTGCCGACCGACATGGCCGAGGCGCTGTGCTCGTCGATGGCCGCGGTGCGCGTCGGGGTTCCACACCGAGCGCTGGGCGCGCGCCTACGCGGCGTCGGCCCACGAGGTCCTGGGGCGCGACCCGGTCCGCGCCCTACGCCACGCCGCTCGGACCCGATCCCGACGCCCTGGCTGCGTTGGCCGACTCGCCCGCCACCGCAGCGGCGGCCACCGAGCTCGACGAGCTGGTCGGCGACCGCAAGCTCGTGCTGCGCAGCGACCGCATCGACCTGTCGAAGAACATCGTGCGCGGCTTCCACGTGTACGACGAGCTGCTCGCGACCCGTCCCGAGTGGCGCGAGCGCGTGGTGTTCGTCGCCCTGCTCAACCGATCGCGCGAGAGCCTCCCCGAGTACCTGGCCTACGAGCAGGAGGTCGACCAGATCGCGCAGCGCGTGAACGAGCGATGGGCCACCGACGGATGGCAACCGGTCGTCGTCGACACCCGCGACGACTACGAGCAGACCATCGCCGGGCTCGCCCGCTACGACGTGCTGCTCGTGAACCCGGTGAAGGACGGCCTGAACCTCGTGGCCAAGGAGGGTCCGCTCCTCAACCAGCGCGACGGCGTGGTGATGCTCTCACCGGAGGCGGGCGCGTACGACGAGCTGGCCGAGGCGGTATTGCCGATCCATCCGTACGACATCGAGCAGGGTGCACGGGCGATGCACGATGCGTTGTCGATGCCCGACGCCGAGCGCGCCGCGCGCGCCCGCCGACTCTGCGAGCTGGCCGCGGTGCACACGCCCCGGACCTGGTTGCACGAGCTCCTCAGCCACGCCCGCTGAGCTCGTCGGCCAGCGCATCGAGCACGACCGCCAGCCCCTCGGGTCCGTCGACGACGACGTCGGCATCGCTGATCTCCGCGGGGCTCTCGTCGGACGCCACGCCGATGCTCACCACGTGTTCGAGCACGCCGATACGTGCGAGCTCGCGCAGCGCGGCGAACGCGGGGAGATCGCCGGCGTCGTCGCCCGCGAAGCCCGCCACGTTCGCGCCCGCGGCGAGCACGAGCTCGGCGACCGTCGTGCCCTTGTCGACCGGCACCGGCGGTCGCAGCTCCACGGCCATCCGCCCGCGGAGGGGCGCGTCGAGGCCGAAGCGCGCCGCGGTCGTCTCCGCCCAGGCCGTCGCCTCGGCGCCCCGATCGGGCTGGCCGCGCCAGTGGATGGTGACCGCGACCGCACCCTTGCGTTCGACCAGCAGCCCCGGGAGAGCGGCGTCGGCGGCGTCGGCGGCTCGGGCGACGGCCTCGACCCACGGGAGCACCGCGTCGTCGACCACGACGTCGCCGTCGACGAAGCGTTCGAGCCCGTAGGCGCCGACGTACTCGAGCCCGTCGAGCCCGACCCGCGCCGCGAGGAACGACGCCGGTCGGCCGCTCACCACCGCCACCATGCGGAGCACGGGAACGAGCCGGGCCAGCGCGGCGCGCGCCGCGGGCAGGACCGTCGCCGCGGGCGGGTCGGGAACGATCGGCGAGAGCGAGCCGTCGAAGTCGACGAACAGTGCGGCGCGTGAGGGCTGATCGACGAACGGTCGCAGCGCGGGCGGGATGGCCACGATGCTCCCTCCCGATACCCGCGACTACGCGGTACCGATGACCACGATGCAGTCGGCGTCGGACGCGCCCTCCGGCGGATCCTTCGGGTACGGCTCGATGGTCGCGCCGTTGCCGATGCCGTAGCCCGCGAGCAGCGTGCCTTCACGCTGGAACCCGTCGAGGCACTGGACGATCGTGCCCGCGCGCTCGTCGCTCAGGTTGGCCGGCGCCTGCATGTTGTAACCCTTGGCCTTGAGCTTGTCGGTCATCGTCTGGGCGGTGCCCTGCACCCCCGAGGCGTTGTAGACCTTCACCCGCACCTGACCGTTGGTCTTCAACGGCGTCGTGGTCGCCGAGGTACCGGTGGTCCCACCCGATCCGATCGTGGTGGTCACCGAGGGGGTCCCGGAGCTCGGTCCGCTGTCGTCGAGGATCTGCAGCCCGACGATCCCGAGGATCACCGCGAGGCCGACGACGACCGCGCCGCGGACGCCGGCGGAGGCACCCGACGATCGCGAGGAACCTCCACCGCCCGGGGCGGTCACCGAGTCCCCGGATCCGCGCGACGGCCTTCGAGGCGCTCACGCCTGCGTCGGTCGCGTTCGCGGCGGACCCGCTTCACGGTGAGGGGGTCGTAGTCGTAGGCCTCGGGCACGTCGACGAGGTGCCGGAGGATCTCGTAGTACCGGGTCGCGGAGACCCCGAGCTCGGTGCGGATCGCCGCCTCCTTGGGTCCGGGGCGGCTCCACCAGCCCCGCTCGAAGTCGAGGATGGCACGATCACGACTCGAGAGACCCATCAGGCACGCGATCCTCGTCGCACGGGACCCCCGGGTCAAGCATTTCAGGTTTCTGACGGTCCGGTTTGCCGGGATTGGGTCAGGTGATGACGCTCCGGATCACCTCACCCGCCTCCATGGCCCGGAACGCGTCGTTGACCTCGTCGAGCGTGATGTGGCGCGAGACCATCGACCCGATGTCGAGGCGGCCGGTCTCGACGAGCTGCACGAACCGCGGGAAGTCGCGCCGCACCTGCGCCGAGCCGTACATGCAGCCGAGGATCTGCTTGTTGCCGGCGAACAGCGACATCGCCGGGAACGTGACCTGGGCGTCGAAACGCGCCATGCCCACGACGACCGCGGTACCGCCGCGGCGCGCGACCTCGAAGGCCTGCAGGATGGTCTCGGGGAGGCCGATCACCTCGAACGCGTAGTCGGTGCCCCGACCACCGGTGGCAGCGCGCACCTGCTCGACCGGATCACCGTCGGCCGGATCGATCAGATCCGTCGCGCCGAACTGCTCGGCGGTCTTGCGCTTCATCTCGACCGGGTCGACCGCGAAGATCCGCGACGCGCCCGCGATGCGAGCGCCCTGGAGCACCGACTGGCCGACACCACCGCAACCGATCACGGTCACCGTGGACCCGGGCTCGATCCGCGCGGTGTTCAGCGCGGCGCCGACACCGGTGGTGATGCCGCATCCGATCAGCGCGAGCTCCTCGGCCGGCAGGTCCGTCTCGACCTTCACGAGCATCGACTCGTCGACGGTCATCTCGTCGGCGAACGTGCCCAGGCCACTCATGCCGATCACGCTGCTGCCGTCGGACCGGGTGCCCTTGGACACCATCGAGTGCGCACCCATCTGCTCGCACAGCTGCGACTGGTCGCGCAGGCACCAGAAGCAGTTGCCACATGCGGGCACGAACGATGCGATGACGCGGTCACCGACCGCGACGCGTGACACGTCGCTTCCGGCCGAGAGCACCGTGCCGGCGCCCTCGTGGCCCAGGATCGCGGGCGGCGGCAGGGGCACGTTGCCGTTGGCCATGCTCACATCGGAGTGGCAGACGCCGCTCGCATCGATGTGCACCAGCACGTCGCGCGGGCCCATGGCCGACGAGGTGACCTCTTCGATCACCAGCGGCTCGTTGTACGCGGTGAGGATGGCTGCTCGCATGTTCCCCCCTGAGAGTTCGTGTCGATCACTCGCGAGCCGGGTGTCGGATTCGAACCGACGACATCTTCTTTACAAGAGAAGTGCTCTGCCACCTGAGCTAACCCGGCGTGGTGCGCAATCGTAACTCTGTGAAGCGAGGTCTTGCAGCTTGCGAGCACGCGCACGTGCCCATCGCGCGTCTCCACTGCGACACGCGGGAACACGCGGTGACATCGTCGCGAGACGCTCAGGGAAGCGGTGCGCCGAGTTGCGCGGCAACGAGTCCAGCGGCGGCCGCGAGCAACAGGGTGAGCACGACGCCGCGTCGGAAGGCGAAGAGCAGGGCGGCTGCGGCGGCCAGCACGCCGAACTGCCATCCCTCGTGGAGTGCGAGTGCGAGCGGGACCGCAACACCGATGATTGCTCCGATCGCGGCGGGTCCGGCTCCGTCGAGAAACGCTCGGACGCTCGCGTTGTTCCGGAGCGAGTCGAAGTGTCGGGCACCCAAGAGCACGAAGAGGAATGAGGGCGAGAAGGCGATCACGGCGGCGAGGAGTCCACCGGCGACGCCTGCGGCCGCGTAGCCGACCACTGCGACGGTGTGCACGACCGGTCCGGGGGTGACCTGTCCGAGCGCGACCGCGCTGAGGAACTGGCTGTTGGTCATCCAGTGGTAGTGGTCGACGGCGTCGTTCTGCATCATGGGAATGATCACGAACCCGCCGCCGTACGACAGTGCACCGACCTTGATCGCCACCCACGCGAGGGCGAGGATTCCGCCGGTTGCCGGAACGACTGCTGCAAGAGCGACCGGGGCCAGATGCAGCCCGAGATGGTGATCACGTCCGAAGCGTCGCCAGCCCATCTCGATGAAGCCACACCCCAGGAGCACGACCACCAGCCAGGGACCGACGGACGCGGCGGCCGCCCCGCCGACCACGGCGTAGGCAATCCATCGCCAGTGCGGCTGCGCGAACCGCTGCCAACTCGCGGGGAGCAGTCCGACCCCTGAGCTGACGGCGACTGCGGCGACCGCCGCTCCGGCCCCTGCGGCTGCCCCGAGCACCCAGTTCGGCGGTGACGCCGCGAAGAACACGCTGGCGAGACCCAGGATGGCGACGAGTCCGGGAACGATGAAGGCGACGCCGCCCACGAGCGCGCCGGCCGCGCCGGCCACACGCCACGCACAGAAGATCGCGAGTTGGGTCGAGGCCGGTCCGGGTAGCAGGTTGCACGCCGCGATCCCGTCCTCGAACTCGCTCGCCGAGAGCCATCGCTGCTTCGTGACGCACAATTCTCGCAGCAACGCGATGTGTGTCGGTGGGCCGCCGAACCCGAGACAACCGATGCGGCCCCACTGACGCCCGACCGTCGCCAGCGATGGGCGAGACCCGGCGTCGTTCGATCGCCAACGCCGCATGCTGGTCGCCGGTTGCGGTCAGCGGGCCGCCGGCTGAAACAGCTCGACGACGTTCCCCGAAGGGTCTTCGAGGAGGATCTGCTTGCCGCCGGGCCCTTCCACGATGTCGTTGCGGAAGGTGGCGCCCACGCCGCGCAGCCGGCGCGACCTCCGCGTCGATGTCGTCGACGATGAAGTGGATGCGGTTCCAGCCTCCCGGTCCCGGTCGGGCGCCGTCGGGCATCGGGCGGCCCGCGGAGCTCGCGGGACCGGCGAGCAGGAGGCGCAGGTTGCCGCGCTTCATGTCCGCGAACGCGGGCGACGCGCTCGTCAGCACCTCGAAGCCGAGGTACCCCGTGTAGAACGCGATCGAATCGTCGACGTCGTTGACCATGTAGCGAACGTTGACCGTCTCATCCTCCGGCATGCGTTGACCTCCTGGTCGATGGTTGATCCAGTTGCGGCCGAGCTGCGACGCGCGCACACCAGCCCGCCAGCGCGCAACTGACCCAGGTGGTAGGACACCAGGCTCTGCCGTTCGCCGAGGAGCTCCGTCAGCTCACGAACCGCGCGGTCGCTGTGCACGAGCTCTCGCAGCAGGCGCCGGCGCAGGGGATTCGCCAGCAGTCGCACGAAGCCCGGTGGACCGGGAGGGGTTCTGGGTGACACGACGGTCGGCGGCACGAGCACCAGCGTACCCACCAGCGACCCTATGCATCAACCTCGATTGATGTATTTCTGGGGGACCGCTACTCCGCGCGACGGCGGGCGATCTCGGTACACGCGACCGCGGCCGCCGCGCTGACGTTCAACGACGCGAGATGCCCGTGCATCGGAATCGACGCGACGACGTCGCAGCGCGCGCGTGCGAGCCGCGAGAGCCCGCGTCCCTCGGCGCCGAGCACGAGCACGAGCGGCGCGTCAGCGACTGAGAGTCCGTAGAGCGACTGGTCGCCGTCGGCGTCGAGCCCCGCGCACCACACGCCGGCGCGACGCGCCCGATCGAGCGCGCCGGGGATCCCCGACACGAACGCGACCGGGAGGTACTCGAGCGCACCGGCGGCTGCCTTCGCCACCGTCGGAGTGAGGCCGACGGCGCGGTGCGTCGCCAGGATCACGCCGGTGGCACCCGCGGTCTCCGCGCTGCGCATCACCGCGCCGAGGTTCTGCGGGTCGGTCACCCCGTCGAGGGCGACGAGGAACGCGCCGGGATCGGCGAGCAGGTCGTCGAGATCGGCGGTCGGGACCGGCGCCGCGAAGGCGACCACCCCCTGCGGCGCACCGGTGCGGGCCCGGCGTTCGATCTGATCGGCGGGGACGCGCCGGATCCGCACGCCCGCCGCCTCGGCGAGCTCCACGATCTCGGCGATCAGGGGCGCGTCGTCGACGTCGGTCGACAACCAGAGGTCGTGCGTCTTGCGCCGTCCGGCGACCAGGAGCTCGCGCACGGCCCGCCGCCCCTCGACCTGCTGGCCGAGGTCGCGACGCTCCCGCTTGGGCTCCGGCTGCCGTCGGCGAGCGTCACGCCCACCGCCGCGCCCGCCGTCGCGCCCGTCGGCCCGGCCGCTCATCGGCGCCAGATCGTTCCGCCGGGTGTGTCCTCGAGCTTGATGCCCAGCGCGGCGAGCTCGTCGCGGAGCTCGTCGGCGCGGGCGAAGTCGCGCGCGGCCCGGGCGTCGTCGCGGGCACGCACCAGCGCATCGATCTCGTCGTCGCCGTCCTCGGCCTCGCCGCCGAAGGTGAGACCGAGGACACCCGTGAGCTCGCGCACCGTCGCCACCAGTGCGGACGCTCGCTCACCGTCGCCTGCGTCGAGAGCTCGGTTGGCGTCGCGCACCGCTTCGAAGACCACTGCAACCGCGCCGGGAGTGTTGAAGTCGTCGTCCATCGCGACGCCGAAGCGCTCGACGTACACCCCGTCGGGCGAAGTGAGGCCGGTGTCGATCCCCGCGGCCGCGGCGGCACGCGCCAACGACTCCAACCGTTCGACCCCCTTGCCCGCCGCCTCGAGCTCCTGCGGGCCGAGGTCGACCGCCCTGCGGTAGTGCGACTGCAGCACCGCGAGCCGGAACGCCGCCGGCCCGTACGCGTCGAGCGCATCGCCCAGGGTGGTGAAGTTGCCGAGCGACTTCGACATCTTCTCGCCGCCCACCAGCACCATGCCGCTGTGCACCCAGTGGCGCGCGAACGGGTGGCCGGCCGCCTCGGCCTGGGCGCGCTCGTTCTCGTGGTGCGGGAACGCGAGGTCGTCGCCACCGCCGTGGAGGTCGAATCCGTCGCCGAGGAGGTCGAGTGCCATCGCGGAGCACTCGATGTGCCACCCCGGCCGCCCCGGTCCCCAGGGCGAGTCCCAGGCGGGCTCACCCGGCTTCGCCGCCTTCCAGAGGGCGAAGTCCATGGGGCTGCGCTTGGCCTCGTCGACGTCGACCCGGGCGCCGGCCGACTCCCGCAGCTCCTCGAGCGTCCGGTGGGGCAGCGCGCCGTAGCCAGGGAACCGGTCGACGTCGAAGTACACACCCTGGCCGTCGACCACGTACGCGTGACCGCGGTCGACGAGTGCGCTGACGAGCTCCTGCATGCGCTCGATGTACGCGGTCGCGTGCGGAATCTGGTCGGCCGGCCGGACTCCCAATCGGGCGAGCTGCGCAAAGTACGCATCCTCGAACTCGCGGGCGAGTTCGGGCTCCGTCGTGCCGCGCTCCGCGGCGCGGGCGATGATCTTGTCCTCGACGTCGGTGACATTGCTCACGTACGTCACCTCGAGCCCGGCCCATTCGAGGTATCTGCGCATCATGTCGAAGACCAGCGCGGTTCGACCGTGGCCGACGTGCGGTACGTCGTAGACCGTGGGTCCGCACACGTACATCGACACCTTGCCGGGCTCGCGCGTCGTCAGCTCCACGGTGTCGCGCAGCAGGGTGTCGCGGATGCGGATCATGGCGGATCGAGGGTAGTGGTCGGCCGGACGCCGCTCAGCGTGATTCCAGCAGGGCAACGGCCCAGCAGGCGATGCCCTCGGCGCGACCCACGGTGCCGATGCCTTCACCGCGCTTGGGCGTCACCGAGACGTGCGCGCCGCCGAGCACCGGGCTCAGCTTCGCGACCATCGCGCCGAGGTGCGGCGCGATCCGCGGTTCCTCGGCGGCGATCACGACGTCGACGTTGGCGACCGTCCAGCCGGCATCGGCCACCCGCTGCACGACCTCGCGCAACAACTCGACCGACGACGCGTCGCGGTACGTGTCGTCGGACGCCGGGAACAGGCTGCCGAGATCAGGGAGGCCCGCGGGACCGAGGAGCGCGTCGGCGACCGCGTGGCAGACCGCGTCGGCGTCGGAATGACCGGCGAGACCGCGCCCGTCGATGCGCACGCCCCCGAGGACCAGCACGCGCGCCTCGTCGTCGGCGAACGGATGGATGTCGTACCCGAGGCCAACCCGGATCATGACGTCTCGAGCAGGGCGGCGGCGATCATGAGGTCGGCGGGCCCGGTGACCTTGAGGTTGCGGGGATCACCGGGGACCACCACCACGGTCCCTCCGATCGCCTCGACCAACCCGGCGTCGTCGGTGGCGTCGGCGCCGGTGGCGTGCGCGGCGCGCAGGATGCCCGCCTCGAACGCCTGGGGGGTCTGCACCGCGACCAGCCCGACCCGGTCGACGGTGGCGGTGACGCGCACGTCGTCGACCCGCTTGAGCGTGTCGGCGACCGCGAGCCCGGGCACCGCGCCGTCGGCTCCGTCGCGCACGGCACCGATCACGGCCTGGAACAGCTCCGCGCTCGCCAACGGCCTCGCCGCGTCGTGCACGACCACGATCTCGGCCCCGAGCGGTACCACGGCGAGCCCCGAGCGCACCGACTCGGCACGCGAGACGCCGCCGGTCGCGAGCGCAGCCACCTCGCCGCCCTCCCAGTCGGTTGCGTCGGGAACGACGAGCACGACGGCGTCGCACGCCTGCGACGCGGTGGCGACCGCGTGGTCGACGAGGCGCGCACCACCGAGATCGGAGAACTGCTTCGGACCGCCGAAGCGCTCACCCCATCCGGCGGCGACGACCACCGCCCAGACGCGTGCAGCAGGCATCGCGCGGTCGCTACTTCTTCGCGGCGGCCTTCTTGGCCGGCTTCTTGGCGGGGGCCGGCGGCTGGTCTTCGCCCTTGAGCACCTCGTCGAGACGCGCCTCGGCGGCCTCCTCGTCGACATTGAGCGCGAAGGTGAGCTCCGACACCAGGATCTGACGCGCGCGCGCCAGCATGCGCTTCTCACCCGCGGACAGGCCCTTGTCGGCCTCGCGGATGGAGAGATTCCGCACGACCTCGGCCACCTGGTAGATGTCGCCGCTCTTCAGCTTCTCGACGTGGTTCTTGAACCGCCGCGACCAGTTGGTGGGCATCCGCGCCTCCTTCTTGCGAAGGACCGCGAACACCTCCTCGACCTCTTCGTCGTTGATGACTTCACGGAGACCGATCTCCTCCGCGTTGTCGGCGGGCACCATGAGGGTGAGGTCGCCGTAGGCGAGCCGCAGGACGAGGTAGTCGCGCTTCTCCCCGAACGCTTCCTTCTTCTCGCGGCGCTCGATGGTGGCGGCGCCATGGTGGGGGTAGACGACCTTGTCGCCGACGTCGAACGTCATGAGTCTCCTCGCGGCTGCGGTAGGCCGGTGCACGGGGGGTGGCCCGTGGGATCGGGCCGAAATCGACCGGAGAGCAAGGATACCAGAGGCGCGATCCCGCCCATCCCCGGGCTCACCCACCACCTGCGTCGGCATGAGTACGCTCTGCGAGCACCATGACGGAACGCCGCATCCTCGAGACCACTCAGCTGCTCGGCGCGCTGCCGCCCGACACCCTCGAGGTCCTCCGCCGGCAGTCGACGGTGCGGACGATCGCCCGCAACGAAGTGCTGTTCCGGCAGGGCGATCCGTCGTCGGAGCTCTTCGGCATCGTCAACGGGAAGGTCGCGATCCTCACGCGCTCCCCCGACGGTCGCGAGTCGCTGGTGGCCGTGCTCGACGAAGGTTCGCTCTTCGGCGAGCTCGGGTTGTTCGACGAAGGCCCGCGTTCGGCCGACGCACGCGCGCTCGAGGAGACCAACGTCCTCGTGCTCGGTTACGACGTCGTGCGCGCCGCCATCGACGAGCACCCCACCTTGTTGTGGATCATCGTGCGGATGCTCGCGCGACGGCTGCGCAACACCGACGAATCACTCGCCGACGCGGTGTTCCTCGACGTCCCGGCGCGCACCGCCAAGCGACTCCTCGAGATCGCCGGTGACGCCGACCAGTTCCGGCTGCCGATGACCCAGGAGGATCTGGCCGGCCTCGTCGGCGCGAGTCGTGAGCGCGTGAACAAGGCGCTGTCGTTGTTCACCCGACTCGGCTGGATCGAGGTCGAGGGGCGCAACCGCTACAAGATCCTCGATCGCCAGGCGCTGCACGAACGCGCCACCCTGTAACTCGGGCGTGGGTCAGTCGGGGAGCAGGAACCCCAGACGCGCGCGCGCCACGCGTCGGCCGCGTCGTCGGGTCGGTGCGCGGGACGCTCCGGAGCGTGCACGAAGCCGTGGTCGGCGTCGGGGTAGACGACGATCTCGCAGTCGGGGCGATCGGCCCACGCGGTGCGGAGCGCCTCGATGTCGGCGGCCGGCGTGTAGTGGTCGTTCCCACCGAAGATGGCCAGGGTCGGGCACACCTCGGCCGCGGTGTCGAGCGGCTGGCGGGTCTTGGGACCGATCCAGTCGTCGGGCACCCGGATCATCCCGTAGAACGCCACCGCGCGGTCGAACCGACCCGACGCCGCCGCCTTGAGTGTCTGCATGCCTCCCATGCAGAACCCCAACACCGCGACCTCGCGGACGTCGTCGTGCACGACGAGGTAGTCGGCAGCGGTCTCGAGGTCGCCGATCTGCAGGTCGTCGTCGAGCTGCGACACGTACCCCATGCGCGCGCCCGGGTCGGCTTCACCGCGCACCTCGACGGGAGCGCGGGCGAACGGCTCGGGGGCGCACACCGCGAAGCCGTGCGTCGCGAGCCGGCGGCAAAGGTCGTCGAACAGTGGACGCACCCCCATGATGTCGGGGTGCAGCACCAACCCGCCGACGGGCATGCCGTCGGGGCGGGCGTGGATCGCGTCGACGGCCGTGCCGTCGGCACCCTTGAGCATGATGTGCTCGACGTCGACCTCGTGGGTTCCCGTGACGAGTTCGGCCATCAGACAGGAGATGGAGTGGAGCCGTGCCCGGACGGGCGGGACGGCGGAACGAAATCGACCATTAGACGTAGCGCTCCAGGATCGAGGTCTCGGCGAGACGTGACAGCCCTTCCTTGATCGCGCGGGCGCGCACCTCGCCGACGCCGTCGACCTCGACGAGGTCGGCGAGGCCCGCCCGCATGATCTTCTGCAGATTCGAGAAGCGGGCGACCACGTGATCGGACACGAGCTCCGGCAGGCGCGGGATCTTGTGCAGGAGCCGGAACCCGCGCGGCTGCAGCGCGCCGTCGATCCCGATCTCGGGATCGAGGTGCAGCACCGACGCGACCTCGTTGAGATCGAGCAGCTCTTCGTCTTCGAGGCGCGCCAGCATGCGCATCACGTTGACCAGCTCGAAGTCGTCCGACGACCGGAAGTAGTCCTTGGCCACGAGGCGGCGGTCTTCCTCGACCCCACCGACGAGCTCCTCGAGCTGGAGCATCACGAGGCGGCCGTCGGCGCCCAGCTCGATCACGTACCCCTCGATCTCGTCGGCGATCCGGCGCACCATCTCGGCCCGCTGGAGCACGGTGGCGACGTCGCGGACGGTCACGAGGTCCTCGACCTCGAGCGCGGAGAGCGAACCGCTCACCGAGTCGAGGCGGGCCTTGTAGCGGGTGAGGATCTGCAGCGCCTGGTCGGCCCGGGCCAGGACCCGCGGGATCGGCTCGAGGGTGTGCTTCTCGCCGCGCCGGTGGATGGCGACGAGCGATCATGTCCTCCGACACCGTGATCACCGGGACGTCGAGCTGGCGCCCGACCCGCTCGGCGGTGCGGTGGCGGGTACCGGTCTCCGAGGTGGGCACGTTGGGGTCGGGGACGAGGTGCACGTTGGCCCGGGCCACGCGCGACGTGTCGGAGGCGAGGATGATCGCGCCGTCCATCTTGGCGAGCTCCGACAGCCGCTGCGGCGTGAACTCGGCGTCGAGCAGGAAGCCGCCCGAGCAGACCGAGAGCACCTCGGGACCGTCGCCCACGACGATCAGCGCGCCCATCCGCGCCTGGAGGATGCGGTCGAGGCCTTCGCGGAGCTGGGTACCGGGTGCCACCAGTCGCAGGGCGACCATCATGGCTTCCGATCGCGGTGGGGCGGGCACGATGGGCTCTACCTCTCGGTGCTCTCGGGGCGCTGCGCGAGGGGATCAAGATACCCCAGGGCGCGCCGGAGCCCTCCGGGATCAGGCCGCCGGGATCAGCCCGCCGGGATCAGCGCCTCGTCGACCGCGTGGCGCACGTCGGTGACCTCGACGAGATCGAGGCCGGCGGAATGCGGCACGCCGTGCGGGCCCTTCGGAACCACCGCGCGCGTGAACCCGAGGCGCGCCGCCTCGGTGAGGCGCCGTTCGAGCTGCGGGACCGAGCGCACCTCACCGCCGAGGCCGAGCTCGCCGATCGCGACGGTGTCGCGCGTGACCGCGGCGCCGAGGTGCGCGCCCGCGACCGCCAGCGCGAGCGCGAGATCGAGGCCGCGTTCGGTGACGCGTAGACCGCCGGCGACGCTCGCGTACACGTCGGCGCTGGTCGACTTCACCTCCGCGTACTGCTCGAGGACCGCGAGCAGCATCGCGAGGCGCCCCGACTCCATGCCCGGCCGCCGACCGGCGTGGCATCGGAGCACCGGTACGCATGACCAGCGCCTGCACCTCGACCAGCAGCGGCCGCGCGCCTTCGAGCACCGCCGCCACCGCCGAGCCGGGCACGCCGGGACGGCGGTCGACGAGGAACCGGGCCGACGCGTCGGGCACGTCGACCAGGCCGCGTTCGGTCATCTCGAAGAGCCCGAGCTCGTTGGTGCTGCCGAACCGGTGCTTCAGCGCGTGCACGCGTGCGCAGCGAGTGACCGCGGTCGCCGTCGACCGAGAGCACGGTGTCGACCATGTGCTCGAGCACCCGCGGCCCGGCGACGGTGCCCTCCTTGGTGACGTGGCCGACGAGCACGGTGGCCAGCGACCGCTCCTTGGCCTGCTGCACCAGCCGGTAGGCGCAGTCGCGCACCTGGGTGACCGACCCCGGCGCGCCGGGGAGGTCGGGGTCGACGACGGTCTGGATCGAGTCGAGCGCGAGCACCTGCGGGCCGACCGTGTCGACGTGGGCGAGCACGTGCGGCAGCGAGGTCTCGGCCACCACCAGCAGCCCGTCGTCGAGCGCGCCCACCCGCTCGGCCCGGAGGCGCACCTGCGCGCACGACTCCTCGGCGGTGACCAGGAGGCACGACGTGCCGCCGGCGGCCATGCGGCCGAGCGCCTGGAGCAGCAGCGTGCTCTTGCCCATCCCGGGCTCCCCTGCGAGCAGCGACACCGAGCCGGGCACGAGACCGCCCTCGAGCACACGGTCGAGCTCGGCGACGCCGGTCGGCACGGGGACGGCGGTGCGCGCGTCGACGTCGCCGATCGGCACCGGACCGCCCGGCGCAGTCCCTGGCATCATGCGCGGCGGCGCGTTCGCCCGCGGCGTGTCGACCCGCTCGACCAGGGTGCCCCACGCGTCGCACGCCGGGCAGCGCCCGAGCCAACGGGGCGACTCGCCCCCACACTCCGAGCACCGGTGGACCGTCCGCGTCTTCATCCGCGGACCCTACGACGGGGGTACGACACTCAAGGTGTCCCGTTCTGGCGTCACTCGTGCGTCACTATGGCGCACCAGTGACGCCAGAACACGTGACTCCGCAGCTCGTCGTCGGGTTCGACCTCGACATGACCCTGGTCGACTCCCGGCCCGGCATCCTCGCCACCCTCGAGGTGCTCGCCGCCGAGACCGGCGCCCCGGTCGCCGGCGACGACATGCTCGACGCCCTGCTCCGGCGCAACCTCGACCTGGAGTTCGGCGAACGCTTCCCGGCCGACGACGCAGCTCGGCTGGTCCGACCGGTTCCGCGAGCTCTACGTCGAGTTCGGGGTGCCCGGGACCGAGCTCCTCCCCGGCGCGCCCGAGGCCGTCGACGCGGTGCACGACGCCGGCGGGCGGGTGGTCGTGGTGACGGCCAAGTACGAGCCGAACGCGCTGCGGTGCCTCACGCACGTCGGCCTGACCGTCGACGCGGTGTTCGGGTGGCGCTACGCCGACGGCAAGGCCGAGACGCTCATCGCCGAGGGTGCCGCGATCTACGTGGGTGACACGCCCAACGACGTGCGGGCCGCGTCGCGCGCCGGTGCGCACATGGTCGCGGTCACGACGGGGCCCCATCCGGCGGCGGAGCTGCGCGCCGCGGGCGCGACGACCGTGCTCGACTCGCTGGTGGACTTTCCGGCGTGGCTCCCCGCCCGCGCCTAGTCCCGCGGCGACGTCGACGGCCGGGCCACAGCAGCACCAGGATCGCCAACACCACGAGCACGACGGCGACGACCACGAGCACGACGCGCTTCGTGTCGAGCACCGACGTCGACGCGTCGATGGTGGCGGTCTTCCCGCTCGTGCCGGCGACCGTCGTCGTACCGCCCGGCAGCTCGACCTTCACCTTCAGCCCGAACGCGTCGCGGATGTCGGCGAGGAGCGTCTGGTCGATGGCGTTCACGTCGACCTGCTGGTTCGACGAACGACGCCACGACGTCGGGATCGGTCGGTGAGACCGGTCTTCAGGTCGGCGAGGTCGAGCGTGCCGCTCGCCGAGTAGCGTCGTCGAGAACGCGCCCTGCTCGCGCGTGACCGATGACGTCGCGCAACGGACCGGTGGTGCCGTTGATCTCGCGCATGATGCCGGCCACCTCGGACGGTGACGAGAACGGCTTCGATAGCACGATCTGCGCCGAGCCGTCGGCGCGCACGCGCCCACGGCTGCACCGTCCAGCCCGTCTTGGTGAGGTCGGCGAGCCGGACCCGGTCCTCGAGCTTGCCGCCGCCCGCCTCCGCCGCCTTCACCGCGTCGGGATCGAGCACCGCGGTGACGGTGACGACGCCGCTGCCGTCGTCGGTTCACCTTGATCGACACCGTCGTGTCGACCTTGCAGGCGGCCGCGAGCACGCACACCGCCAACGCGACGAGGACCAGCCGCAAGCGGCTGGTCCTCGAACGTTGCGTGGCCGAGGGTGGAAAGTGTGATCTCAGCCCTCGGAACCGCTGCCGGCGAGCTCGACCGGCGGAGGCTCGATCCCCTCGATCGCCCGGAAGACGATCTCGTCGTCGAGCGCGTCGACCACGATCGTCTCGCCGGCGTGGAACTCCTTCCACAGGATCTTCTCCGAGAGCGGGTCCTCGATCATGCGCTGGATCGCCCGGCGCAGCGGCCGCGCCCCGAGCGTCGGGTCGTAGCCCTTCGTCGGCGAGCAGCAGCTTGGCGTCGGTGGTGAGCTCCAGGCCGAGGCCCTGGCTCTCCAGCTGCCCCAGCACCCGCTTGATGAGCAGGTCGACGATCTCGGTGACCTCTTCCTTGGTCAGCTCGTTGAAGACGATCACCTCGTCGATGCGGTTCAGGAACTCGGGCCGGAAGCTGCGCTTCAGCTCCTCGTGCACCTTCTCCTTCATCTTCTCGTACGTGACGGCCTCGTCGGCCTTGCCGAACCCGACCGCGGTCTTGCGCAGGTCGGCGGTGCCGAGGTTCGACGTCATGATGATCACGGTGTTCTTGAAGTCGACCGTGCGGCCCTGGGCGTCGGTCAACCGGCCGTCCTCCAGGATCTGGAGGAGCGTGTTGAAGACGTCGGGGTGGGCCTTCTCGATCTCGTCGAAGAGCACGACCGAGAACGGCTTGCGCCGCACGGCCTCGGTGAGCTGACCGCCTTCGTCGTAGCCGACGTAGCCGGGGGGCGAACCGACGAGCCGCGACACCGTGTGCTTCTCCATGTACTCGCTCATGTCGAGCTGGATCAGCGCGGTCTCGTCACCGAAGAGGAACTCGGCGAGCGTCTTGGCGGTCTCGGTCTTCCCGACGCCGGAGGGGCCGAGGAAGATGAACGAGCCCGACGGGCGCTTCGGGTCCTTGAGGCCGGCACGGGTGCGGCGGATCGACTGCGACACCGCCTTGATCGCCGGCTCCTGGCCGACGATCCGCTTGTGCAGCTCGTCCTCCATGCGGAGGAGCTTGGCGGTCTCCTCCTCGGTGAGCTTGTAGACCGGGATGCCCGTCCACAGCGCGAGCACCTCGGCGATCGACTCCTCGGTGACCTCGTTGAAGAGGTCGACGCCCTCGGCCCGCCACTCCGTCTCCTTGGCCTCCCGCTGCTCGAGGAGCGCCTTCTCGTCGTCGCGGAGCTTCGCGGCGCGTTCGAACTGCTGCGCCTCGATGGCCGCTTCCTTCTCCGCGACGCGTGTTCGCGATCTGGTCCTCGAGCTCGCGGTAGTCGGGCGGTGCCTGCATGCGACGGATGCGCAGGCGCGAGCCCGCTTCGTCGATGAGGTCGATCGCCTTGTCGGGGAGGTGACGGTCGGAGATGTAGCGGTCGGCGAGGTTCGCCGCGGCCACGAGCGCCTGGTCGGTGATGGTGACCCGGTGGTGCTGCTCGTAGCGGTCGCGCAGGCCCTTGAGGATCTCGATCGTGTGCGCGACGGTCGGCTCCTCGACCTTGATCGGCTGGAAGCGGCGCTCGAGCGCGGCGTCCTTCTCGAGGTGCTTGCGGTACTCGTCGAGCGTGGTGGCGCCGATGGTCTGGAGCTCACCGCGGGCGAGCATCGGCTTGAGGATGCTGGCGGCGTCGATCGCGCCCTCGGCGGCACCCGCACCGACGAGCGTGTGCAGCTCGTCGATGAACAGGATGATGTCGCCGCGGGTGCGGATCTCCTTCAGCACCTTCTTGAGGCGCTCCTCGAAGTCGCCGCGGTAGCGGGAGCCCGCCACCAGCGCGCCGAGGTCGAGCGTGTAGAGCTGCTTGCCGTGGAGCGTCTCGGGCACGTCGCCGCCGACGATGTCGGTGGCGAGGCCCTCGACGATGGCGGTCTTGCCGACGCCCGGCTCGCCGATGAGCACCGGGTTGTTCTTGGTGCGGCGCGACAGCACCTGCATGACGCGCTCGATCTCCTTCTCGCGCCCGATCACCGGGTCGAGCTTCTTGTCGCGCGCGAGCTGCGTGAGGTTGCGACCGAACTGGTCGAGCACCAGCGAGCCGCCCTGGGCGGCCTCGGGCGACGCGCCGCCGCCCTGCGGCGCGCCTTCCTTCGCGCCGGCGTAGCCGGACAGCAGCTGGATGACCTGCTGGCGCACGCGCGACAGGTCGGCGCCGAGCTTCACGAGCACCTGCGCGGCGACGCCCTCACCTTCGCGGATGAGCCCGAGGAGGATGTGCTCGGTGCCGATGTAGTTGTGGCCGAGCTGCAGCGCCTCGCGCAGCGAGAGCTCGAGGACCTTCTTGGCGCGGGGGGTGAACGGGATGTGACCCGACGGCGCGGTGCCGCCGTGACCGATGATCTCCTCGACCTGGGCGCGCACGGCCTCGAGCGAGATGCCGAGCGACTCGAGCGCCTTCGCGGCGACGCCCTCACCCTCGTGGATCAGACCGAGCAGGATGTGCTCGGTCCCGATGTAGTTGTGGTTGAGCAGGCGCGCTTCTTCCTGCGCCAGGACGACCACTCGGCGGGCTCGATCGGTAAAGCGTTCGAACACGGTTGGGATCCGCCTCTCCTCGTTCGGATGAACGTGTTTTCAGTGTAATCGGCGCCGCTCGGGGACCTCCCGCGCATCCGCCGTCTCCCGCTGAAGCAGGATGATCGGCACGCGGGCCCCGCTCGGTAAGGGTGAAACCACCGCCGGCTTGGAGATTGTTCCCGATGCTGCGTAGCGTGGGCGCATGACGGGGCCGGGAGAACCGCTGCGGCCGCCGGCGCCCGCGGACCTGGCTGACGACCTTCCCTCGCTGCCCGACGACCTCGCGCGGATCGATCAGGCCCTGCGGGAATCGGTCAGAACGTCCGATCCGTTCCTCGCCGAGGTCGCCACCCACCTCATCGGGGCCGGCGGCAAGCGCCTCCGCCCCACCCTCACCTCTGTGCGCCGGCTACGCCAGCACCGACGGTGCCGCCCGGGCCGGCGTCGGCCGACGCCGTCACCGGCGGCGTGGCCTGCGAGCTCGTCCACCTCGGGTCGCTGTACCACGACGACGTGATCGACGAGGCCGAGACCCGCCGCGGCGTGCCGAGCGTCAACGCCCGGTGGAGCAACATCGTCGCGATCCTCGCCGGCGACTTCCTCCTCGCCCGCGCCTCCTCGCTCGCGGCGTCGCTCGGGCGCCGACGTCGCCGTCGCTCCTCGCCGCCACCATCGGCGAGCTGTGCCGCGGCCAGGTGCTCGAGCTGCAGCACCTCTTCGACGTCGACCGCTCGCGAGGAGGACTACTCCTCGGCGATCGAGGGCAAGACCGCGGCGCTGTTCGCGACGTCGTGCCGGATCGGCGGCATGGTGTCGGGCGTCGGCGACCCACCCTCGACGCGCTCACCCGCTTCGGCCGTCACCTCGGCATGTGCTTCCAGATCGTCGACGACGTCCTCGACCTCTCGTCGACCGACGCCGCGCTCGGGAAGCACGCCGGCCAGGACCTGCTCGAGGGCATCTACACGCTGCCCGTCATCTACATGCTGCGCGAGTCGGGCGAGCTGCGCGACCTGCTCGGCGGGCCGCTCGACCCCGAGCAGCTCGACGACGCCCGTACGCTCGCGCTCGGCACGCTCGGCACCGGTTCGACCGCGGTCGACGTCGCGCTCGGTGTCGCCCGCGACCACGCGGTGAAGGCGAGCGACGCGCTCGAAGGCGCCGACGGACTCGACCCTGGCGTGTGCCGCACGCTGGGCCGCCTCGTCGACGGACTCGTCAACCGCGAGAGCTGAACGACGGACGTCAGGTTCGGTTCAGTTCAGTTGGATTGGCGGCGGTTGAGGCCGTCGTGCCCATACCGATCGTCGTGATCTTCACCAAGCCCGTGGTGACGTTGGCCCCGAACACCAGCGACTCGTACGAGTCGTCGACCAACCGATAGCCGTCGAAGGTGAGGAACGACGGCGGGTCGGCGCGCCACGCGGCCAGGTTCGCAGCCGGCTCGCCCTGCACCACGAACCCGGCATCGACCTCGTCCGCCATCCAGTTCTCAACCTTCGGTGGTGCGGCAGCGGAGACGAGCGGAGCGAGCGCAGCTGCTCGCCAGCGAGCGAACGGCCGCGGGCCGGGTATCCCCGCCGCAGAGAGCGGGCGCGTCAACCGGCATTCCGCTCGTGGACGATGCGGAGACCCTGGAGAGTGAGCCAGGGTTCGAAGTGCTGGATCGTGCGGGAGTGCGGCATGATCAGCTCGGCCAGACCACCGGTGGCGACGACGGTCGACGGCCCGAGCTCCGCCTCGAAGCGGTCGACGATGGCGTCGACCTGGCCGCTGAAGCCGTAGACGGCGCCCGACTGGATCGCTTCGATGGTCGACTTCCCGATCACGTTCTTGGGCGCGACCAGCTCGACCCGTCGCAGTGCGGCCGCGCGGGCGAACAGCGCGTCGAGCGAGATCTCGATGCCCGGGGAAGATCGCGCCGCCGAGGTACTCGCCCTTCTGGCTCACCGCGTCGACGGTGTTCGCGGTGCCGAAGTCGACGACGATCGTCGGGCCACCGTAGAGGTCGTAGGCACCCACTGCGTTCGCGATGCGGTCGGCCCCGACGTTCTTGCGGCTCGTCGTAGAGGATCGACATCCCCGTGCGCACGCCGGGCTCGAGCACGAGCGCCTCGTAGCCGAAGTAGCGCTCGGTCATCTCGCGGAGCGCGGCGGTGACACGCGGGACGCCCGACGCGATCGCGACACCAGAGACGTGCGCGTCGAACGAGAACCCGTGGAAGCCGAGGAACTGCTGGAACATCAACGCCAGCTCGTCGGACGTGCGGTCGGCCGCCGTCGCGATGCGCCAGTGGTCGACGAGCTCCCGGTCGTAGAAGAGACCGATGACGGTCTGCGTGTTGCCACAGTCGATCGCGAGCAGCATCGCTAGTTCTCCTTGTCGGCGAACCGGTCGAGATCGAACGCGAGGTCGAGCGCCGGGCGCCGACTGCGTGATGACGCTGGTCGAGATGAGATCGGCGCCGGCGTCGGCGTAGGCGCGCACGGTGTCGAGCGTGACGCCGCCCGACACCTCGACCAGGAACCCGGCGGGCGCGGTGGTGCGCGCCAGCGAGACGCAGGCGCGCACGGCGTCGGGCGTCATGTTGTCGAGGAGCACCATCGTCGCTCCGGCGGCGATCGCCTCCTGCACCTGCGCCGCGCGGTCGCACTCGACCTCGACGGTGCGGCCCGGCCAGAGCGCACGGGCCCGGCGCCACCGCCTCGGTGATGCCCAGCCCGGCGAGGTGGTTGTCCTTCACCAGCACGAACTCCGAGAGCGAGCCGCGGTGGTTCACGCCGCCCCCGGCGCGCACCGCCGCCTTCTCCACCGCCCGCAGCCCGGGCAGGGTCTTGCGGGTGTCCCAGATCCGGGCGGTCGGCCCGGCGGCGTCGACGAACCGGCGCGTGAGGGAAGCCACGCCCGACAGGTGGCACAGGAAGTTGAGTGCGCTGCGCTCGCCGGTGAGCACCGAGCGCAACGGGCCGGCGACCTCGCCGACCTTGGTGCCGGGCCCGATCAGCGTCGCCGTCGTCGACCAGCCAGCGCACGTCGACCGACGGGTCGAGCTGCGCGAACACCTCCGACGCGCAGGCGGTGCCTGCGATCACGCCGTCGGCCCGGGCCACGACGTCGACGGTCGCGCGTGCATCGGCGGGGACGAGCGCGGCGGTCAGATCGCCGAGCGGGCCGATGTCCTCGGCCAACGCGGTCGCGACGAGCGCGCGCACCACGTGCACCGGTGCGTCGTGACCACTCATCGGGACGGCTCGTGCTCGGTGGCCAGCGGCACGAACTCCGGTGCCGGCGCGCTCGTGAACACGAGGCGGCCGAGGAACTCGGCCGACGATGCCGGATGGTCTTCGCGGGTGTGGGTGCCGCGCGATTCACGGCGCGCGGTCGCGGCGCGGACGAGCACCGTGCTCACCGCGAGCAGGTTCGCGCTCTCGACGTCGGTCGGAGTCAGCTCGGCGAGCGCGCCGGCGGCGCGCGCCAGGCTCGTCGCGCTGCGCAACACGCCGGCGTCGCGGGTCATGATCCGTTGCAGCTCTGCACGGATGGAGGGACCCGACCTGGTGGCGACCTCGGCCGGAGCCGGCAACGGCTCGACGACGGGCGCGTGGCGCAGGACCCCCGTGGGCTCGCACCGGTCTCGTCCGGACGACGATCGCCTCGACGGCGCGCGCCGCGAACACCAGCCCCTCGAGCAGCGAGTTCGACGCCAGACGGTTCGCGCCGTGCACGCCCGAGCACGCGGCCTCGCCGCATGCCCAGAGCCCCGGAAGCGTCGTCGCGCCGTCGAGATCGGTGCACACGCCGCCGGAGAGGTAGTGCGCCGCCGGTGCGACCGGCAGCCAGTCGCGGGTGGGATCGAGGCCTACCGCGCGGCAGGCCTCCCAGATGGTGGGGAAGCGCCGCGGGAACTCGTCGATGGCGGTCGCGTCGAGCCACAGGTGCTCGAGGTCGCGCTCGATGAGGCGACGGCTGATCGCCTTGGCCACGACGTCGCGCGGGGCGAGGTCGGCGAGCGGGTGTTCGTCGCGCATGAACGGGTCGCCGAGCTCGTCGCGCAGGATCGCGCCTTCGCCGCGCAGCGCCTCTGAGAGGAGCGGGCGCGGCATCGACGGGTGGTGCAACGCGGTCGGGTGGAACTGCATGAACTCGAGGTCGGCCACGGCCACACCGGCGCGCATGGCCATCGCGATGCCGTCGCCGGTCGACAGCGCGGGGTTGGTGGTGACGGCGAAGCACTGCCCCGCGCCACCGGTGGCGATCACCACGTGACGGCCCCGCACGTCCTGCGGACCGTCGGGCCCCAGAGCGCGGACCCCGACGGCGCGGCCATCTTCCACGAGCAGGTCGGAGGCGAGCCACCCGTCGCGCACGTCGGCGCCCGATCCCTGCACCGCGGCGACCAGGGCCCGCTCGATCTCGGCACCGGTGGCGTCGCCGCCGGCGTGCACGACGCGGGCGACCGAGTGGCCACCCTCGCGGGCCCGGGCGAGCCCGCCGTCGGCGCCGGCCTCGTCGAAGTGCGCGCCCAGCGCCATGAGCTCGCGCACACGCGCCGGGCCCTCGCTGGCGAGCACCCGCACCGCGTCGGTGTCGCAGAGGCCACCGCCTGCGGCGAGCGTGTCGGACCCGTGGAGCTCGGGCGAGTCGTCGGCCGGATCCAGGGCCGCGGCGACGCCGCCCTGCGCGTAGCGGGTCGCCGACCAGCCCAACTCGCCCTTGGTGAGCACCGTCACCGACAGCCCGGCGTGGCGGGCGCGCACGGCCGCGGACAGGCCGGCGACACCGCTGCCGAGGACGAGGACGTCGGACGCCGGTCTGGACATGGAGCGGGACATGGAGGAAGAGTCTCTTCGCGGCCGCGCCGAGTTACGGCGCGACCTCGCGTACCGAGTGCATCGTCGGTTGGTTCTGCTCGTCGACGTGCACGACGATCGGTTCGTAGCTCGCCAGCTCCGCTTCGTCGTACTGCGCGTAGGTGATCACGATGATCTTGTCGCCGGGATGCACGAGTCGGGCCGCGGCACCGTTGAGGATGACGTCGCCCGGACCGCCGGAGATGACGTAGGTCTCGAAGCGCGCGCCGTTGTCGATGTCGAGGACATGTACCTGCTCGTGCTCGCGGATGTCGGCGAGCTCCATCAGGCGGGTGTCGAGGGTGATCGAACCGATGTAGTTGAGATCGGCACCGGTGATGGTCGCCCGGTGGATCTTCGACTTCATCATGATCCGTTGCATCAGTGGACCTCCGTCGTTCCGGAAGATGCGGTGAGCACGCCGAGGTCGGGGCACGGGGTGTCCCCGCGGAACGTGATCGTGACGTTGTCGATCAGACGAGCCTTGCCCACGAACGCGGCCAGCGCAACCAGCGTGTCGGTCTCGATCTGCTCGACCGGCTCGAGAGTCGCGGCGTCGACGACCTCGGCGTAGTCGAGGCGCACCAGCGGCGAGTGGGCGACGGTGTCGACGATCAAGGTACGGACGGCGCTGGCGTCACGCATCCCGCGCACGACCGCCTCCGACGCCATGTACAGGGACCCGGCGAGGATCGTCGCCGCCCCCCGCTCCTCGTCGGTGAGGTACGCGTTGCGGCTCGAGAGCGCGAGGCCGTCGGACTCGCGTACGAGCGGGCACCCCACCACCTCGACCGGGAGGTCGAGATCGGTCGTCATGCGGCGGATCACCGCGAGCTGCTGCGCGTCCTTCTGCCCGAAGTACGCGCGGCACGGGCCCACGATCGAGAACAGCTTCGCCACGATCGTGGTCACGCCGTCGAAGTGTCCGGGGCGGGTCGCCCCGCACAGGCCGGCGGTCAGGCCGTCGACGTGCACCGTGGTGCGCGCGCCGGTGGGGTACATCTCGGCGACCTCGGGGGTGAAGAGGAGGTCGACGCCCTCGGCCTCGGCCACGGCCGCGTCGCCTGCGGGATCGCGCGGGTAGGCCGCGAGGTCTTCGGTAGGCCCGAACTGGGTCGGGTTCACGAAGAGGCTCAGCACCACGAAGTCGTCGTCGCCGCGCGCCGCGCGCATCAACGACCGGTGCCCTTCGTGGAAGTATCCCATGGTCGGTACGAAGCCGACGCGTCGACCTGCGGCGCGCGCGGCGTCGCACTGGGCGCGCACGTCGGCGACGGTCGTGACCGTGTTCACGACGCGTCCTCCGCGAGCAGCGCGTCGAGCGGGGCGTCGTCGCGACCGCTGAGTCGGACCGCTTCCCGGGCGAGGGCCCGGTACGCGGCGCGTTCGTCCGGAGCGAGCGCGTCGAGGTGGCGGGCGACGGTGTCGGCGTCGCCCCGTGCCACCGGCCCGGTGAGCGCTGCCTCGGCACCCAGCGCGTCGACGTTGTCGACCGACGCGCGGACGAGCGGCAACAGAGCCTCGGGCGGCACGCCGGCCGCGTCGGCGACACGGGCGGCCTGGCCCAGCAGGGCGACGAGGTGGTTCGACGCGATCGTCGCCGCCGCGTGGTACCCGGCCCGCTGGTCGGCGGCGACGCGGAACGGCCGCAGGCCGAGCGACACCGCGAGGCGCTCGACCGAGGCGGGGCCTTCCACCGCGCACCACGAACCCGGCAGTCGAGCGACGCCGAGCTCGGGCGACGGGAGCGACTGCAGCGGGTGCAGCGAGCCGACCTCGACGTCGGGACGGGCGGTGCGCAGCTTGTCGAGCTCGTCGAGCGGGCACGCGCCGGAGAGGTGGATCACCAGGGCACCGGCCCGCAGCGACGGTGCCAGTGCGGCGGCCGTCTCGGCGATCTCCTGGTCGGGCGTCGCCACGATGACGAGGTCGGCGTCGCGCCCGGCCTCGGCGACGGCCACCGCGGGTACACCGAACCTCGCGGCCGCGCGCTGGGTCGACGCGGCATCGGGCGCGCGTCCGGCCACGGCGACCGCCGTCCACCCACGCGCGACGAGCGCCGCCGCCACCGTGGTGCCGGCGCGGCCGGGTCCCACCAGCGCGAGCGCCCGTTGCGTTCGACCGTTCACGTACACCTCGACGATTCCGTTGCCGCTTCGTTCCGACCCCGGTGCGGGTGCCGGTCTACTCGGGCAGGGTCAATGCTAGACGGGTCGAGCGGACGGACGCAGCGTCGGCCGGGATCCGCGACCGCCACTCCGGATCGAGGTCGGCGAGGGGCACGACCACGAACGCCCGCTCCTCCATCCGCGGGTGCGGGACCACCAGGTCGGGCTCGTCGACCTGCTCGTCCCCCACGAGCAACACGTCGACATCGAGCGTGCGTGGCCCCCAGCGCACCGTGCGCACCCGGTCGGCCGCGGACTCGATCGCGTGGGCGAGGTCGAGGAGCGCCCGGGGTGTCGACGCGGTGTCGAGCGCGACCACCGCGTTCAGGTAATCGGGCTGCTCGGGGCCGCCGACCGGCGCGGTCTCATAGACCGGTGACACCGCGACGACGCGCACGCCGTCGGCCGCGATGAGGGCATCGACCGCGAGCTGGAGGTACGCGAGGCGGTCGCCGAGGTTCGTGCCGATCCCGAGGTACGCGCGACGCGTCGGAGCGTCGGAACTCACTGCTCGATGCACACCGCGACGTACTCGACCATCGCCCGCACGGGCGGGTGCAGCTTGCGCACGGTCACGGCGACGCCGGTGACGCGCTCGTCGACGCGACACACCTCGGCGATGCGCGAGGCCAGCCGCTCGA
Organism: uncultured Actinomycetes bacterium; assembly: GCA_963725775.1. Lineage (GTDB taxonomy): Bacteria > Actinomycetota > Acidimicrobiia > IMCC26256 > DASPTH01 > DASUAS01. The sequence continues at coordinate 375,053 of CAVRZT010000001.1, read as the reverse complement.
GCAGGAAGTACCGCTCCGACTTCACGACCCGGCTGACCGCTTCCGCGACCGCCGAGTAGTCGACGGTGTCGTCGAGCGCGTCGGTCTCCCCCGCGCTCGTCAGGTCGACGGTGAGCTCGACGTCGACCTCGAACGGCTGCGGGCGGGTCTGCTCCTCGGGGAGCACGCCGTGGACGCCGAGCTCGCGCAGTCCCTTGATGACGATGGTTCCCATGTCAGCTCCGAGCTCGACGACGGGGCAGCGGGCCGGAGTCGACGATCCCTTCGTCGACGGTGACCGAAACGATCTCGCGCGCGACCGAACCGAGCTGACGACCGGTGATCTTCTCGATCACCACGACCGCGTGCGGGCCCTCGGCGACGAGGCCGGCGTACAGCAGGTAGCCGGCGAGCACACCGAGCAGCCGGTCACCGAACTCCTCGTGGTGGATCAGCACCCGCTCCTCCGGGTCCGCGAGCCACCCCGAGAGGGTCTTGTAGAGCACGGGCAGGCGTTCACTCCACTCGTCGTGGCGCCCGATCGGCACGTGGGCGAACGGGATGTCGGCTTCCTCGTACGCGTGCAGGTTGTGGGGCGAATCCAGCATCGAGAGGATGTGGGTGAAGCCGTGGCCGATGAGCCAGATCAGCTCCTCCTGGCGCCGCACCTTCCGGTGGTTCCGCGCGAATCCCCCCGGGCGTTCCGACGCAGCCAGGCGGTCCTTGATGATCCAGCAGAACGCGCGGGGTTCGAGCCCCTGTGCCCAGCGACCCTTCACGCGACCGCCTCGGCATCGAGTTCCGACATGACCTCGAGCAACCGCAGCGCGTCGCGCGCCGCGGCGGCATCGTGCACGCGCACGATCCGCGCGCCACGATCGACGGCCCACACGACGGTGGCGAGGGTGCCGTCGTCGCGTGCGGGCGCACCGTCGCCGAGCACCGCGCGGATGAACGACTTGCGTGACGTACCGACGAGCACGGGCACCTCGACCCGCGCGACCAGTTCGTCGAGTCGCGCCAACAACGTGAGGTTGTGCGCGGCCGTCTTGCCGAACCCGAACCCGGGGTCGACGCACAGGGCGCCGGTGTCGATCCCCGCGTCGCGCGCGCGCCCGAGGCGGTCGACCAGGAACTCGCCCACCTCCGCGACGACGTCGGAGTAGGAGGGGGCATCCTGCATCGAGCGGGGATCGCCCTGCATGTGCATGAGCACCAGCCCGGCGCGGCGCCGGCCACCACCAGGAGCATGCCGGGATCGCCGCCGGCGGTGACGTCGTTCACGATGGTCGCCCCGGCGGCCAGCGCCGCCTCGGCGACCGCCGCCTTGCGGGTGTCGACGCTGATCGGCACGGTCGTCTCGGCCGCGAGGCGGGCGACCACGGGCAGCACCCGGTCGCGCTCCTCGGCCTCGGGGACCGGGGTGGCCCCCGGACGGGTCGACTCGCCCCCGACGTCGAGCAGGTCGGCGCCCGCCGCCACCAGCGCCAGCCCGTGCGAGACCGCGGCGTCCGGGTCGAGGAACCGGCCGCCGTCGGAGAACGAGTCCGGGGTGACGTTGACGATGCCCATCACCGCGGCACGGACCCCGCAGACGGACGACCAGGCGAACATTGCGAGGCAGGATACCGGTCTCCGGCTGCGGGCGCGGCTGACCGATTGACGGTGTTCGCGGCTTAGAGACGGTTCCCGGGGTACGTGATGAGGCTCATGGCCTCGGCCCGGGTGGCCGCATTCGTCTTGAAGAGACCCCGCACCGCGTTGGTGATGGTCAGCGATCCCGGCTTCTTCACGCCCCGCATCGACATGCAGAAGTGCTCGGCTTCGATGAGCACGAGCACCCCGCTGGGCGAGAGGACGTCGACCAGCGCGTCGGCGATCTGGGTGGTCAGGCGCTCCTGTACCTGCGGACGCTTGGCGAACCCGTCGACCAGCCGGGCGATCTTCGACAGCCCGGTGATCCGGCCGTCGTCGCCGGGGATGTAAGCGACGTGCGCGCGTCCGGCGAAGGGAATGAGGTGATGTTCACAGTTGTGGGTCTGGACACCGTTGACGAGAAACGTCGGGTACGGGGAGCATTCGAAGCTGTAGACCGTGAACGGCTTGCTCCCATTGGCATGGATCCGCTCGAGCGCACCTACCTCCTCCCAACTCCCATCAGGAGGCAGAAGCTCGACCTCTTCCATCTGATACCCGGGACGGCCGTACCAACCCTGCCGATCCCAGTGCGGCGAGATGTACAAGGTCCGCGTTCCTCCGTTGTATGACTTCGACGGCTTGTTGCCGAGCACAGCTGCGAGCTCCTCGAGGAAGCCCTCGTTCGCCGAGATGATTGCCCGTGCACCCTTGCCGCCGCTCTTGATCTCAGTACCGTCGCCATCGCAGTAGCCGTCGAGGAAACCTTGCATCATCTCCTGCGACCGCAGCACGACGCGCGGGAAGTGGAACTCCCTCGTCGCCTTCGATCCGCCGAACCAGTGCAACATGAGCTCAGCCACATAGCTCGAGACGACGCGGACTCGAAACATGGGGATCTCGCGCTGCAGGAATCCACTCGGGACGGAGATCGCTTCGACGTTCGCGGCCAGGTCGAACGCGATCTCGAGTGCGGCAGCAAATCGCTGCGCGAAGGCCTCGTCGCGAACGACGAGCGAGATCCTCCGCCGATCCTGGATGCTGGCATCGCTCCCGACCGCGCCCAGGGCATAGCCAAGTTCGTAGCCTTCCTGCACCGGCCCTCGATCGCGACAGAGTCGCCTCGGCTCGACGGTCATGACCTTGTCACCGACGACCAGTTCACCTGCTGCTACATATCCACCCGGCGTGAGAATCGGATGGTCCAGGGTGACTCGGATCCTGCGATCACCAGCACGCATCTCGACCAAGTCGCGATCCTTGTGTGAACCGACGGACACGACGCTGGTTCGGACAAGATTTCCTTCGTCGTCGAGCGTCCACAACGTGTCGCCGACTTCGACGTCGCTGGCTCGCTTCGCCCCGCCGACCGCATTGACGCGCTCCTTCGACGGAACGCACATCGAGTGGATGGGGATGTCGCGCACCATGACCATCTCGTCGTGGTCGGCCTCGAACGTGACGGTGAGGTGGTGCGACGGATCCTCGCGGAGCCCTGCGAAGATCTCCTCGTACATCTTGGCCACGCGAGCGGGTGTGCGCACGAGACCGTCGCGGTCGGGATCCTCTCCGATCGCCTCGAGGATCTCGCGCACCGCGCGTTCGATCCGCTCGGAGTCGATCGGAGGCGGCGCGTCGTCAGAGACCGGATGCAGCGGGCTGGGGTCGGTCACGCGGAGCCTCCGGGGCGGCGGGTCGGATCGGAGTGGGTGGCCGCCGCCGCGGGATTGCGGCTCGGAGCCTGCGATGCACCTTCGGGGCGCACGCTCGCGCGCGCGTCGGATGCGCCGTGGCCTTCCCACATGTGCACGTCGGCGAAGAGCTCCTGCACCCGCTCGGCTTCGAGCGTCTCGTGCAGGATCAGCTCACGCGCCAGGCGGTCGAGGATCTCGCGATTGTCGACGAGCACGCGCTCGGCCGCGCGGTGCGCGGCGTCGATGAGCATGCGCACCTCGCCGTCGATCGTCGCTGCCACTTCGTCGGAGTAGTCGGGGGTGCTGGTGAAGTCGCGACCGAGGAAGACCTCGCCTTGCGGGTGACCGAACCGCATGGGGCCGAGCGAGTCGCTCATGCCGTACTCGGTGACCATCTGCCGGGCGATGGTGGTGGCGCGGTCGATGTCGTTCTGCGCGCCGGTCGTGGGGTCGGCGAAGATCATCTCTTCGGCGGTGCGCCCGCCCAGCAACATGGCGAGCTCGTCGCGCAGCTCGCTGCGCGTCACGAGGAACTTGTCTTCGGTGGGGAGCGTGAGGGTGTAGCCGAGCGCGCGCCCGCGCGGGATGATCGAGATCTTGTGCACCGGGTCGGTGTTGGGCAGCGCGTGCGCCACCAACGCGTGCCCGCCCTCGTGGTACGCGATGACCCGCTTCTCGCGCTCGGAGATCAAGCGGCTCTTGCGCTCGGGACCGGCCATCACGCGGTCGATCGCCTCTTCGAGCTGCGGGAGCCCGATGAGCTTGAGGTTGTGGCGGGCCGAGAGCAGCGCCGCTTCGTTCATGAGGTTGGCGAGGTCGGCCCCGGTGAAGCCGGGCGTGCGCCGGGCGATGACGTCGAGGTCGACGCCGGGTGCAAGCGGCTTCTCCTTCCCGTGCACCGCGAGGATCGCTTTGCGCCCTTCGAGGTCGGGGCGATCGACGACGATCTGGCGGTCGAAGCGTCCCGGGCGCAGCAACGCGGGGTCGAGGATGTCAGGACGGTTGGTCGACGCGAGCAGGATCACACCCTGCGCCTGGTCGAAGCCGTCCATCTCCACGAGCAGCTGGTTGAGCGTCTGCTCGCGTTCGTCGTGCCCACCACCGAGGCCGGCACCGCGGTGACGACCGACGGCGTCGATCTCGTCGACGAACACGATCGCGGGCGCCGCCGCCTTCGCCTGTTCGAAGAGGTCGCGCACGCGTGACGCGCCGACCCCGACGAACATCTCGACGAAGTCGGAGCCGCTGATGGAGAAGAACGGCACGCCCGCTTCTCCGGCGACCGCCTTCGCCAGCAGGGTCTTACCCGTACCCGGCGGTCCGTAGAGCAGCACGCCCTTCGGGATCTTCGCGCCCATCTTCTGGAACTTCGCCGGCGATTCGAGGAACTCCTTGATCTCCTCCAGCTCCTCGACCGCCTCGTCGAGCCCGGCGACATCGGCGAACGTGACCTTCGGTTGGTCCTTCGACAGCGTCTTCGCCTTCGCCTTGCCGAAGCCCATCACGCGGCTGCCGCCACCCTGCACCTGCCCGAGCACCCACATCAGCACGAGTGCGAGCAGCACGAACGGGACCAAGCCGTAGAGCAGGCTCAGCCAGGTGCTCTGGCTCTGGTGGTCGGTCTCGAACTTGTCGACGCCGGCGTCGACGACGTCGGCGGTCAGCCGCGCGGTGTACTGCGCCGGGAAGTCGACGGTGTACTCGGTGCCGTCGGCGAGTTCGCCCTTGACCGTGTGGTCCTGGTCGTAGATCGTCGCCGTAGCGACCTTGCCCGCCGCGAGATCACGGGTGTAGCGATCGAGCGAGATCTCCTCGGGCCCGTCGCCCTTGGTGAGCGCACGGAAGCCGAGGAACGCCGCGATCGTCGCCGCCACGACGATCAGGATGACAACGGTGCGACGCTGCTTGGGCACGACCACTCCGAGATGTACGAGACGGCGGCCGCACCAATCTAGTGGCTGCCCGGAGGCCCTCTTCCGGGCCCCACCGTCGCGAGACTCAGACCGCTTCGGAACCCGCGTACTCGGCGATGAAGGGCAGGTTCCGGTACTTCTCGCCAACGTCGAGGCCATAGCCGACGACGAACGTGGGCGGGATCGTGAACCCCACGTACTTCAGGTCGAGCTCGACGCGCTGCAGGCCTTCCTTCACCAACAGCGCGCACACCTCCATCGACGCGGGTCCGCGCGCCGCGAGGTTCTTGCGCAGGTACGCGAGAGTGAGACCGGAGTCGACGATGTCTTCGACGATCACGACGTGACGGTCGGTGAGATCGAGGTCGAGGTCCTTGAGGATGCGCACGACACCACTCGATCGCGTGGCCGAGCCGTACGACGACACGGCCATGAAGTCGAACTCCACCGGCAGGTCGATCGCGCGCGACAGGTCGCTCATGAACACGAACGCGCCCTTGAGCACGCCGACGAGCAGCGGTGGTCGTCCCTCGTAGTCGGCGGTGAGCTGCTTGCCCAGCTCGGCGATGCGCGTCTGCAGCTCGTCCTCGCTGACGACGATGCTCCCGATCGCGTGTCCGTCCACGGGACGTGAAGCTAGTCGCTGATGGTGAGACGCCCACCGGAGCGGCGGACGGTGCGTCCACCGGTGAGCTCGGTCGCGCGCGCATCGCCCGTCGCGACCGCGAGCACACGCTCGACCTCCGCGATCGAGGCGGGCGGCGCACCGAGCCATTGGCGGACCGCGCGCCGGGCGAGCGGGAGCGGGAGCGTGGCGAGCGTGCGCGCCGTCGGCAGGTCCGCGTCGGGCCACGCCGCGACCGCGAGCGCGTCCAGGTACTCGGAATCTGACCGGAGGATGTCGGCCTGGCGGGCGAGCACCGGAACGAGGTCGCGCGCGGCAAGCGCGGAGAGCACCGGGAGGACGTCGTGCCGGAGCACGACGCGGCGGAACGTCCGATCGTCGTTCATCGGGTCGGCGAGCACTTCGATGCCGAGCGAGGTGCACAGCGCCTGCGTGTCGGCGCGGCGGAGCTGCAAGCAGGGGTCGCACGAGCCGCCCGTGCCGGGGCGCCATACCGGAGAGCCCGGACGCCGGCCGCGCCGCGGAGCACGTTGAGCAGCACGGTCTCGGCCTGGTCGTCGGCGGTGTGGCCGACGAGGACGACGTCGAGCGTCGAGGTCGGCGCGCAGCCGATCGAGCGCCTCGTACCGCGCCGTACGGGCGCGAGCCTCGAGGTTGGGCCCGGTTTCGACGACCACGGCCGTGCTCCGGAACTCGGCACCGAGGCACGCCGCGATCGCCGCGACGGTTTCGGCCTCCGCTTCGCTCCCGGGCCGCAGGCCGTGGTCGACGTGAACCGCGACCGGCTCGAGCTCCGCGTCGGCCGCCGAGCGCGACCAGCGCGACGGAGTCGGCGCCCCCGGAGCACGCGACGACGACCGGCCCGACGAGTCCGCGCACCTCGTTCGCGAACCGCTCGCGCCACGGGGCGAGCGCCTCCACCGCCGACGCGGTGGTGGGGTTCACGCCGCCTTCATGAGGCGTTCGCTACTCGCCGGGATACCCGGCTCGCTCACGCTCACGCCGCCTTCATGAGGCGTTCGCTACTCGCCGGGATACCCGGCTCGCTCACGCTCACGCTCACGCCGCGCCGTCGACCCGGGCCAGCCAGTCGGTCGGATGGCTGAGCTCGTCGATGGTGGGGAGGAACTCGGGACCGCGCCACGCGGCGTCGATCGCCCGCGGCCCGGCCTCGCGCTCCACCGCAGCGACGAAGGCCTCCCCCACCTCGTACTGGCGCATCTTCGATTCGAGCCCGACGAGCTTCTGCAGGAACGCGGCCGTGCCCGCGCTCTGCCGACGTGCGTGCAGTACGCGGGCCATGCGCGCCTGCCCGGCGACGTGCTGGCGCCCGAGCTGGTTCATGACGCTGTTGCCGTGACCTTCGAGCACCGACATCAACGCCTGCACGTTGGCGAGAGCACCGCGCTGCTCCTCGCTGGCGAGGAGCGCGACGAGACCGCCGTCGTCGAGCGGGTTGCGCCCGTTACGGAACTCGTCGGCCGCGCGCGCGAGCGCCTGGACGATCCGGCGCGGATCCGGATCGATCGACGAGAGCGTGCTCTCGACCAGCGACAGGTAGTAGGGCTTCATCCACGGCACACCGGTGAACTGCGCCCGGTGCGTGACCTCGTGGATCGCGATCCACAATCGGAAGTCGCGCGGACGGAACGCGAAGCGCTTCTCCAGCGCGAGGACGTTGCCGCCGACGTAGTACACGGCGTCGGCCGCGGCGTCGTCGTCGAGCACCAGCAGGTCGTACTGACCGAGCACGCGCTGGGAGAGGTACCCGAGCAGCACGCCGGTCTCGGTGCCTGCGACCCGACGGCCGATCGGCGCGACCCGGCTCGTCGCCATGCGCTCGCCGACGCGGGCCATGAGCGGCTCGAGCAGACGCTGCATCGACGAGACGTTCGCCGAGACCCACGACGCTCGGTCGACGACCTGCGCCCGCGCCGGGCCCGGCGCCCGCAGCCCGGTGTAGCCGGCGACGAGTGCCTCGGCCTCGGCGGTGACGTCCTCGAAGTCGTCGCGCAGCGATCCCGCGAGGTACGACGCCGCGAGCGGCTCGCGTCCGCTGAAGCGACGCGCCACCCGTTCGGCGAGCACCCAGTCGATCGGATCGTGCGCCGGCGCCGCGTCGACGGGCACCGCCACGCTGACCGCGGGCACGTGCGTCACCGTCGGACCGGGCCCCGAGTCACGTGGTCTCGCGCCCCCGGTGCTTCGGGCGGATCACGCGGAAGTAGTAGCCGACCACGGTGGCCAGCAGCCACAGGGCCATGCTCGCCGCGAGCACGAAGCCGATCCAGTAGAACCACTTGAACTTCTCGTTGGCGAGCACCGGGGTGGCGGCGCCGGCCGGCGTGGCCAGGGTCGCCAGGGCCACCAGCGAGAGCGTCACGACGTAGGCGAAGCGGGCACGAGCCGATTTCACGAGCAGCTCCTGGGAGGGGAGGTCTCCGGATCGGGACGACCCGACAGTAGTTCCCGCGGGTGGGGCTGACTGCTACGCAGTGGCCGTGTCGTCGGGAGGGAGCGGGGTGCCGAGCGCCTCGGCGATCCGGCGCTTGAGCTCGGGGGGCACGTCGTCGCGGCACTTGGTGGAGATGACCTGGCGCAGCTCGATCTCGAAGTCGAATCCCTGCGCGCACGGAGGGCACTTGTCGAGGTGGCGGCGGATCGTCCAGCGGCGCCAGACGGTCAGCTCGCCGTCGAGGTAGCCGTAGACCCGGTAGATCGCCTTGTCGCAGTCCATGGTGGTGCTCTAACCCCCCGCGTGACCAGCGGCTTCGGGCGCCGGTTCGGGCTCCGGCACTGTCGGGATCAAGCCGCGTTCGCGACCGAAGTCCCACAACCGCTCCTGGAGCTGCTTTCTTCCGCGGTGCAGCCGGCTCATGACCGTGCCAATGGGCACATCCATGATCTCGGCGATCTCCTTGTACGAGAAACCTTCGACGTCGGCGAGCAGCACGGCCATCCGGAACTGCTCGGGCAGCGCCTCGAGCGCCGTCTTCACGATCTCGTCGGGGATGCTCTCGAGCACCTCGGTCTCGGGCGTGCGCCCCGCCTCCACCGACTCGAGCCCGCCCAGGCGGCGGAACAGGAAGAAGTCTTCGGTGTCGTCGAGGTCGACCTCGTCGGGGCGACGCTTCTTCGCCCGGTACGAGTTGATGAAGGTGTTGGTGAGGATCTTGTAGAGCCAGGCCTTGAGGTTGGTGCCGTCCTTGAAGCCACCGAACCCGCGGTAGGCGCGCAGGTACGTCTCCTGCACGAGGTCCTCGGCGTCGGAGGGGTTGCGCGTCATGCGCAACGCCGCCGAATACAACGCGGACATGTAGGGCATTGCCTGCTCGGCGAACCGGGCCTGATCGGCCATGCTGCCAGGCTACCCACCCGGCCGCGCACACGTTCATCGTGACGCGAGCAGACCGTCCACGTTCGCGGGCGGTTCCGGCCGGTGGAAGAAGAATCCCTGCGCGAGGTCGAAGCCGGCGTCGAGCGCGCGTTGCACGTCGGCTTCGTCCTCGACCGCGAGCGCGACGACGCGGAGATCCACTGCGTGGGCGGCCGCCACGACGTCAGCGGTCGCGTCACCGAGTCGCCGGACGAACTGCGGGTCGAGCTTGACCAGGTCGAGCGGGAAGTCCCGCAGCGACTCGAGCCGGTCGAGTGTCGTCTCCCGCAACTCCACCGGGTCGACGTCCGCGGCCGCCGACGCGCCGAAGTCGTCGACGATGATCTCGACGCCGAGGTTGCGAATCGGCAACAGCCGGTCGCGGGCGCGCCGGAGTGACGGGATCAGCGTCTGTTCACTGATCTCGATCGCGAGAACGGGCGGTCCGGGAACGTCGACATCGACCAACTGGGCGACACACGCCGACAGGTCGCGGCGCTCGACGTGAGCGTCAGAGAGGTTCACGGCGACCCGGATCGATCGACCCGGATACGCGCGGCGCCAGTCTGCGCCGCGGCGCGCCGCCTCGATGAGGCCCGACCAATCCATGCGCACGAGCGCGACGGTGTCGTCCTCGCCGGGCAGGAACTCGCGCGGCGTGAGTGATCCCCGCCAGGAGTGGTCCCAACGGACGAGCGCCTCGACGTAGCGGATCTCGCCGTCGGGCAGCCCGACGATCGGCTGGTACACCCGGAACAGTTCGCCGCTGTCGAGCCCGCGCTGCAACTCGGAATCGCCGTGATCGTGTCCGGCGGCCATGGCCGGAGGATCGGCCGGCCCGGCGAATTGCTTGAGCCGGGACCGCGACATCGGGCGTCAGGCGTCAGGCGTGGCCGCTGCGCTCTGCTGGTCGAGGTCGGCGAGACGGCGCGCCACGGTGGCGAGGAGCTGCTGGGACAGCTCGGGCATCTCCGCGAGGAGGCCGGCGAACTCCCGCTGGCCGATCACCTCGATCGCCACCGGGGTCTTGGCCACGACGGTCGCGGTGCGGGGACGGTGGTCGAGGAGGGCGATCTCACCGATGTAGGACCCCGGCCCGCGCTCGGCGACGACCCGTCCGCCCTGGCGCACCTCGATCTCACCGTCGAGCACGACGATGAACTCGTGCCCGGCCTTGCCTTCCTCGGTCAGGACGGTGCCCTCGGGCTCCTCGAGGTAGGTGGCCAGCTGCGAGATCAGCCGGAGCTCCTTCTTCGAGAGCCCGGAGAACAGCGGGACCTTGGCGAGCTGTTCGTCGATCCGTTCGTGGCGATCCATGGCCAATCCTCCTCGTGCCGTGACGCAGTCTGCCTCAAATCGGTCGCCGGTGCCCGCGGCACCGCATCAGGAGGCGTCGATCTCCCCGGCCATGCCGCTCGGGAGGTGCAGCACGCACGCGTACGTGTACTTCCCGGGGGCCGGGACGTCGTAGGTGTAGCTGCGTGCCGCGAGGTCGGGTCCCTGCTTGGTCTTCGGTGGCAACCACCCGGTGTTGAGGTAGACGCCCTGGGCCAGGGTCTGGGGTGACGGCCCCGGAACCGCGTTCACCACGTCGGGGATGGTCGGGATGGTGGGCACGAGCTCACCGCCGAAGCTGGCGGTGTGCGGCGCCGCCGAGGTGTTCACGAACGTCACGTGATCGCCCGACTTCACCGTGCGCGGGGTGGGAGCGAACGCGAGCACGTCGGTGTGCGCGGTCGACGTGCCCGTCTCGACGCTGTACGTGGTGGAACCGTCAGCGTTCTTCGTCGGCTTCGGCTTCGCAGCCAGCAGCTTCTTCTTGGCGGCTTCGCCCTCGGCGAGGTACTTCTTCGTCTGCGCGTTGCCGGCCTTGGTGATCTTCTGTTGCGAGTCCTGGGTGTCGTTGGTGACCTGCACCGTGCCCACCATGTTCGGGTGCAGCACGCAGTAGTAGGTGTAGCTGCCGGTCTTGCCGAACGACATCGAGAACGTCTGGACGGTCGTCGCCGCACCGAGCGGCAGCACGCCCGAGTTCGCGAGGGTTGTGCCGTCGAAGGGGCCGGTCGCCGTCGTCGGCGAGAACAGCGACGGGTCGGTCTCCGCGCTCGGCGGTACGTCGGTACCGGGTGGGACGAAGGTGACCGAGTGCGGCTCCGGGCCCGCGATCTCCCAGGTGACCGTCGTACCGGTCGCGACCTTCACCGACTCCGGGAGGAATTCCAACACCGCGATGTTCGGGTCCTTCGGATCGTTGAGCCCGCCCTTCAGCGTCACCTCGGTGGGTGCCGCCGCGGCGCGGGGAGTGGCCGCCTGGGCGGGCGCGGCGAGCGCCACCAGTCCGACGAGCGCGACCGCCGACGCAGCCAGCACACGCACACGACGCGAAACGATCTTCACCTGTCCGACCTCCGGAACTCGCGGGGAACTGCGGAAGCTACCGCAGCGCGCGTGCGTGCCCGCGGTTCGTCAGTCGCCGAGCGTGCGCAGGGGTCGCACCGGTCCGGTCCGGTCGGAAGCGGGAGCGTGGCCGGGGCGCCCGGGGGCGTTCCGGTCTGCCCGCGCGGGAAATGCGACCAGGTCAGTACGCCATGAAGAGGATGTGCTCGCGCTCGTATTCGTCCGCCATGTCGGGGTGCTTCTCGCGCAGGTGCGCGAAGGCCTTCTCCACGAGGTCGTCCTCGTCCTCGCCGCGGATGAGCTCGCCGCACGGACAGCTCAGTCTCGTCTTCATCTCGTCCCCGATCCGTCGACCGATCTGGTGCAACGTTACCGACAATGCCTACGCCGCTCGGCAGCGATGTCGTCGAGGGTGTCGAGCGCGAGGTCGATGGTGGCTTCGGTGTCGAGACGCTGGACCTGGTGCGCGGCAGCGTCGTGGCCCGGTCGTTGTCGGAGGCGCTCTTCGATCCTCTGCTCGGCGTAGCGCTCGTTCGCGGAGCCGGGAAGTTCGTACTGGTCGCGGGCGGCTCGCGGACCCGCGCTCCGTCTCGCAACTACTTGAGGCGGTCGCCGACGCCGAGGGCAGTCTCCACGCGGTTCGCCGCCGGACCGAGCGAGTCATCGCACAGTTTCCGGTACTCCGACTCGGTCATGACCTCGAGCGAGACGTTGACAACAAGGATCTCCATGAGCTGCCTCCAGGTCCGTGACGACACACCGCCGTCCTCATCACTGCATGGGCCGACAGCCACGAACCCAGATGAGGACAACATGATGATTGCGACCCGCGTTGCACGAGACGCCTGCGCCTCTGAAGCACCGCCGTCGGCCAGTGGAAATGCGAAAATGCAAGGAGCGGATGCGTTCAGACGTCTATCAGGTGCGCAACGCTCTTTGAGGGGATGCCGTGCGCCACGGGGGAAGGTGGACGATGCAGGTGAGTGCTCGTGCTCGCAGTGTGATGATCGCGGTGGCGGCATGCGTATGTTCACTGGCGTTGATGCTCAGCGGTGCGAGCGCTGGTGCTTCGGTAGCGAGCCCCAGCGTCACCCCCGCGACTGGTGGTGGTGGGGTGCCAGTGATACCGGGATTCACGTCCTTCGATCCGGCTGTCGTCGGTTACGAGCAGTCCGAGGTCTTCCTCTCGGGGACGGCGAGCGCGTACGAAATGACTGCGCCGGTCAACAACGACGGGAAGTACAGCACGGTTGCGACGAGCACGGCCCCGTACACAACTCGCGCCGTCGTGATGCGACCGGTCAATGGACGGTTCAACGGAACGGTCATCGTGGAATGGTTGAACGTCAGCGGAGGGGCCGACGCGGGCGCCGACTGGATGCTCGGACACAACGAACTGATACGCGAAGGGTTCGCCTGGGTCGGCGTCTCCGCGCAAAGAGTCGGTGTGGACGCGCTCAAGTCAGCCGATCCGCACGCGTGGGGATGCTGTCCGCTACGCCAACCTGTCACACCCGGGTGACAGCTATTCGTACGACATCTTCTCCCAGGCCGGGCAAGCGATACGTGACAACGCTCCCACGATCCTCAGCGGGCTGAAACCCAGGCACCTCATCGCGATCGGTGAGTCGCAATCCGCGGGCCGCCTGGTCACCTACATCGACGCCGTCCATCTCCTCGTCCCCGTCTACGACGGCTTCCTCGTGCACAGCCGCATGGGAGGCGCGCCCATCCGCGACGACGTCGGCGTGCCCGTCCTCGTCTTCCAAACCGAGACCGACGTTTCCTTCAGCAACCTTGCTGCCCGCCAACCGGACACCGACATGTACCGGCTGTGGGAGGTCGCGGGCAGCGCGCACTACGACTTCTACGGGCTGGCCATTCAATCCAAGGACACCGGCGACGGTCAGGGTGCCGTCGCGGTGCTCGCCTCGATGCAGAACCCCACCAACCAGCCGAGCGCGAACTTCACGTGCAACACGCCGATCAACACTGGGCCAGCGCACTACGTTCTCGACGCGGCCTTCTACCGGCTCAACCGATGGGTGACCAGAGGCATCGTGCCGCCAGTCGCACCTCGCCTCCAAACCACCGGGGTGAGTCCCGTCGTCTTCGCCACTGATGCCAACGGCAACGCGCTCGGCGGTATCCGCACACCCGCCGTCGATGCGCCTGTCGCAGCCCTGAGCGGTCACGCGGCCGGAGGCACTTCGTTCTGCTTCCTCTTCGGCTCCACCGTGCCGTTCACGCCCTCCCAGCTGGAAGTGCTCTACCCCAACCACCGCAAGTTCGTGTCCGCCTGGGTCCGAGCGACGAAGTCGGCGCGCGCGGCTGGGTTCCTGGTCGCCGCGGACGCCAAGGAGCTCGTATCCGCCGCGGTGAAATCCGACGTCGGGAAGGTCGGGAAGTAGGAGCGACGCGGGTCGAGGACGGGTCACGCCCATGCGCGCACGCGCGATGGGCGTCTCTGGCGATGTTCGCGACGGTTGGAGCCGGAGAAGGGACTTGAACCCTTGGCCTGCTCACGACGAGCAATCGAACCCCGAGCGCGCCCAGCGTCCATCTGCACAGATCGCCTGCTAGGGGTGTGCAATGCAACCTGGGGTTGACCGTGCCGCGAGCAGTGGCGCGGCCGTCAGGTCGACGGCGCCGGTCCGAGCGTCCGTTCGAAGTTCTGCATCGCTGGGCCAACGCTGGCGGACAACACCGCGAACGCCTTCGCCACCTCAGGATCGTCGCCACGGCTCGCGGCGCCCCCTGCCGGATTGAGGCGTGCACGGTCACTCCATGCCGCGAAGTCCGCTTCCGCTCCTCGAGCGAGCATGCCCGTCATGCCCGCACGGGCGAGGTGGAGCAGATCCGCCGACCAACCCGAGAACACGACCGGCGGGCACAGACGGTTCTTCTCCGAGGTGTCGTCCCGCGTCGCCTCGATGTATCCCACGGTGGACGCGCCCCATGGGATGACGCCGACGGTCACGTACTCCAAGGTGATTCGGGCGTCCTCGAAGAGCGGACGCGGAACCGTCGCTCGTACCCCGGTCGCGGTGCAGTCGACGTACAACTGCCCCGGATTCGTCGGTAGGGAGCCCTCGTCAAGCGTGACCTCCGTCGCGCTGATCCGCCGAACGCGCCCGAGGCGCACCACGTTCTCGATCTGGCGCCCCTGCTCGAGCTCCCACTTGCTCATGGTCGAGCCCCGGAACATCGTTGGCTCGACAGCCTCGTCGAACCGCAGGAACACGCCACTCGCCTCGAGCCGGTGTGCGAAGTCGGTCGCGTCCTCCGCCTGCGCGGCCGCGCTGACCCATTGCGCCTGGAGCTGCATGTACGACGATCCCAACAGCTCGAGCGGTTGGGTGAACGCACGGTTGAACACCCACCCATCGCGAGGCTTGATCCACCGGATCCCGTCGGGTGCGACTCCGGCTTCCAGGAGCCAGCAGCACGTATCCACCGCGGTCTTGCCGGCGCCGATCACCGTGAATCCGCTCGCGGGCTCGCCGAAGTGAACGAGCTCGTTCGGCGGCATGAAGCGGACGCCTTCGTCGATCTCGAAGCTGGGCGTATGCCTCGACGGAATCTCCGACTCGACATACGTCGCGTCGACGAACTTCCGTCGGACCTTCACCGTCGTCTGGGCACCGTTCAGCAGCGAAACGACGTGGTGACCTTCACCGTCCTCCCCCCGATACTCCGACATGGGCACGAACCGGACCCGGCCCGACGCCACGAACTGCTCCTCGAGGACGCGGTTGTAGTAGTCGCAGATCTCCGATGCCGTGGCCCGCTCATAGAAGCCCGCATTGGCGCCGGTCTCGTCGATGCGGTTGGTCCCCAAGACGCGCGAGTTCACGCCGTAGTACGCCGACGGTTGGTGCAGCCTGACGAACGGGTACGCGTCGAGCCAGTGACCGCCCGGGCGATGCCGGCGGTCGACGAGGACGACCTCGGACGCCGAATGGCTCAGCAGCGAGTCCACGAACGCCATCCCCGATGCCCCCGCCCCGACGACGAGGTAATCAGTCTCCAACTCGTGCACACGGGCCCCCTAGCCCTAGGCGGCAACCGACGGACGCGGATCCGCGAACCTGGCTCTCGATGGTGACGACTCAGCGCCAACTCATCCATCGAATATTGCCGGACTGACATGGTCGGCGCACTTCGCCCTTTGGCCGGGCTTGCAGAAAGCCCTGTGCACCCTCGCGAATCAGCTGGACGCGGTCACGAAAGCCAAGGGCAGAAGGGTTGGTTGTCGGACTCAGGGCGTTGCCGAACACCGCCCCATGTCGCCGGATCGGGGTGCACAGATCACCGGGCACTTGGTCTCCAAGCCCGACTCATGCCGCACACCGAGCCGGCGATCTGTACGCGCTCCGGTCACTGAACCGCGATCCAGCTGCGGTTCATCCGAACTGCTGGTCGGCGTGCCCTCGCAGCACGCGAGCTGCGCTGCTGAACCCAGCAACGCTCATTTGCGGCGAGTGGAGCCGGAGAAGGGACTTGAACCCTTGGCCTGCTCATTACGAGTGAGCTGCTCTGCCGTCTGAGCTACTCCGGCGCGGCGGCGAGTGTACCGGGTGCGCCCCGCCTCCCCCGAAGGACATCGGGACCGTCGCCCGCGGGCGGCAGGTGGAGAAGGAGCCGTTCGACGAGCAGCGTCTCGTTCGGGTTGAACTCGGCGATCGCCTGGCGGGCGTCACGGCAGGCGTCGAGTGCGGACGCCGCGGCACGCGGCGACATGACGAGCAGCTCCCGGTCGAGGTTGAGCGGCTCGGTGCCGGGGCCGGCCATCGCGTCGCGGTAGACGGTCTCGAGCGCGGTGATGCCTTCCAGCAGGGCATCGGTGCGGGCGCGACGGTGGGCGCGCTTGTGCCGCTCCTCGAGCCGCCGGAGCTGGGCCCGGCGCGTGCGTTCGGGGTAGCCCGCCGCCTCGAGCTCGGCCGTGAGCTCTTCGCCCTCGGCCGCCTGCGCGGTCTCGAGCTCGGTGAGGACCTCCTGGAGCGCGGCCTGCACGAGCTCGGCCTGCTGCGCGACGGCGACACCAGTGCCGTCGACCGCGCTCGCGACGTTGACGAACGCGTCTCGCACGGGTCCGATGCGGCCGTCGAGTGCGCGAGCGCGGTCGAGCCGTCCACCGGAGAGTCGCGCGAGCAGCTCCGCGCGATCGGGCGCGACGCCGCTCGCGCGGAGCGCGGTGGCGACCGCGTCGGCATTGAGGAACGCGAAATCGACGCGCTGGCAGCGCGACCGGATCGTGGGCAGCAACTGATCCGCACCCGAGGTGACGAGGACGATCATCGCCCGCGGTGGCGGTTCCTCGAGCGTCTTCAGCAGCTTGTTGGCGGCCGCTTCGTTGAGCCGGAGACGCTCGGCGTCGTACAGGACGATCACCTTGCGCTCGCCCTCGATCGGGCTGCGCGACACCTCGTCGACGATGAGCTGCGCGTCCTCGACCCGGATCTGCGTGGCCGGCGGGTCGACCTCGACGACGTCGGGGTGCACGCCGCGCACGACGAGGTCCCACGCGCGGTCGTCGCCGTCGGGCGCGATCACCGCGGCTGCGAAGCACCGGGCCGCCTCCTCGATTCCCGATCCGCGCGGCCCCACGAGCAGATACGCGTGCACCGGACGCTGCGCCGCACGCTGCAGTTGTGCGACGGCGCGGTCCTGGCCGACGACCCGCGCCCAGTGCTCGGAGCTCGTGCCGCCGGTGGTCGCCATGACCGTCATCCTGCCAGCAACGGGGCGACCGCGACCCGGACGCGCTCGCCGACGTCGTCGAGGTCGCCGTTGCCGTCGACCACGACCCACCCGCGCGCCGCAGCGAGGTCCCGGTACGCGCGCCGGACCGCGGCGTGGAACTCGGTGCCCTCGCGCTCGAGTCGGTCGTGCTCGCCGCCCTGGCGCGCCGCGGCGACGTCGTCGGCGACGTCGAGGACGAGCACCAGGTCGGGCTCGAGTCCCTGGGTCGCGACCGCGCTGAGCTGCTCGACGAGGTCGACACCGAGCCCGCGCACGACCCCCTGGTACACGAGCGACGACGGCACGTACCGGTCGCACACGACCCACTCGCCGCGCGCCAGCGCGGGTTCGATCTCGGCGGTGACGTGCTGCGCGCGGTCGGCGGCCATCAGCAGCGCCTCCGCGGTCGGCTCGATCGACTCGGGACCATGGAGCAGCAGCTCGCGGATCACCGCGCCGGTCGCGCCGGCACCGGGCTCGAACGTCTCGTGCACCGCGACGCCCTGCGCGCGCAACCAGTGCGCGAGCCGCAGGGCCTGCGTGCTCTTGCCGCTGCCGTCGCCGCCTTCGAACACCACGAACCGACCGCGGATCACGGCGCTGCTCCGGCCTCGGGCGATTCGTCAGTCGCCTCCGACTCGATCGGCTCGGCCACCGGCGACGGCTCGACCAGGCCGAGCGGCCGGATCGGCTCGAACGGACCCTCGTGCTCCGGCGGCGCCTCGCCACTCGCCGCCGCGAGCCGCGCCGCCTTGCGGATCGACCGCCAGGCCACCAACCCGGCAACGAACGTGATGAGCCCGCCGCCCCAGAGCGCGATGCGCACGCCGGGGAGCGCATAGCTGTACGGACCGATGGTGACGGTCTGGTTGGTGAACAGGCCCTCGGTGACCCAGTTCCAGAAGTCGGCCCACAGCGGGGAGATGGTCAGGGAGATCAGCAGGCACAGCCGGACGACGGTGTACAGCGTGGCGAACGTACGGCCGCGCAGCTCGTCGCTCACGTTCTCCTGCAGGAGCGTGAAGCCGGTCACGTACGTCGTGCCGGCGCACGCGCCGACGCCACCGATGAAGAGTGCGGCCGCGGCAAGCGTCGACACCGACGCCGCGAGGATGAGGAACCCACCCGTCCCGATCACGGCGAAGCAGAACACCGCCATGCGCGGCAACCGCTTCTGCAGCCACAACAGCGTGACCACGCCGATGGCGGCACCGAAGCCGAGCGCGGTCATCAGCACACCGAAGGCGGCGGCGCCGCCGTCGAGCACCTCCTGGGCGAAGCTCGGGCCGAGCGGGATCATCGCCCCCGCGCCGATGAGCCCGAAGCCGAGTCCGAGCATCACGCCGCGCACCAGCGCATGCTTCGAGACGAACTGGAACCCTTCCTTGATCTCGCGGAAGGTCTCGGTCCAGTCGATGCGCTTGTCGTTCGAGTGGTCGCGACGCGGGATCGGGAGGAAGTACACGATCGCGGCGGAGACGAGGAACGTCATCGCGTCGAAGATGAGCGCCAACGCTTCCTGGTCGACCTTGAACGCGGAGATGATGTCGAGCTCTCCGAGCACCGTCGCAACCCCGGCGAGCAGCGAGAAGATGATCGACGCGATCGGGAACGTGCCGTAGCTCGCGGCCAGCGAGAGCGAGTTCGCCGCCGAGAGCTGCTCCTCCTGCACGAGGTTCGGCACCGACGCCGCCTGCGCCGGACCCCACAGGAGCGTGAGCACCTCGAGGCCGAGGGAGATGAGCAGCAGACCGGCCATCCCGTTCACGAACGGCAGGCACACGAGGAGGCTCGCCCGGCCGATGTCGCACAGGACCATCACCTTGCGCCGGTCGAAGCGGTCGATGATCACGCCGCCGACGGTGCCGAGCAGGAACCCCGGCAGCACCCGGGTCGTCATCACCAGGCTGACTGCGGCGCCCGAGTTGTCGGACACGCGCGCCGCGATGGCGAGGATGGCGATGAGCCCGATCCAGTCACCCGAGGCTCGACACGCACTGCGCCGACCCAGAGCCGGAAGAACGCCTTGGTGCCGAACACGCGCCACGGCGCGTCGGGAATCGGCGGCTCGTGGGCGTCGGACGGGATGAACGGCGCCTCGCGCTGAGCCGGCTGCTCCTCGGTCATCCGCGCCTACGTACCCGGAGCAGGGGGCTTCGTCGCCTTCCGGGTGGTCTTCGTGGCGGCCTTCTTCGCCGGGGCCTTCTTGGCGGTGCGCGCTTCTTGATCGTCGCGCGTCGTCATCGACTTCGGCGGCGTCGCCTTCTTCGCCGTGCGCTTGGCCGGCGCCTTCTTCTTGGTGGCCGGTGCCCGGGCCGCGCGCTCGCGGAGCAAGCTCGACGGCCTGCTCGAGGGTGACGGACTCGGGATCGGTGCCGCGCGGGACCGAAGCGTTGACCGTGCCGTCGGTGATGTACGGGACCGAAGCGGCCGTCGAGCACGCGCACCGGTTCGCCCGACTCGGGATGCGCGCCGAGCTCGGCGAGCGGCGGCTTCGCCGCGCCGCGGCCGCGCCGCTGCTTCGGCTGGGCGAAGATCGCCGTCGCTTCGTCCATCGTCACCGAGAACAGTGCGTCCTCCGACGCGAGGCTGCGGCTGTCGGTGCCCTTCTTGAGGTAGGGCCCGTAGCGCCCGTTCTGCGCGGTGACCTCGACGCCGTCGTCGTCGACACCGACCACGCGCGGCAGCGACAGCAGCGCCAGCGCCTGCTCCGACGTGACGGTCGTGGGATCCATCGACGCGAAGAGCGACGCCCGCTTGGGCTTCGTCCTTCGATCCCGGCTCCTGCTCGCCGAGCTGCACGAAGGGGCCGAAGCGACCAGTGAGCACGAGCACGGTGAGGCCGGTCTCGGGATCGGTGCCGACCTCGCGGGGCCGGTGGGGAGGGCGAGCAGCTCCTCGGCCTTCTCGGGCGTGAGCTCGTCGGGCGCGAGCTCGGCCGGGACCGGGCCCTTCTCGTCGCCGCGCTCGATGTTGGCACCGTTGGGCCACACCCGCACGATGAGCTCACGGCCCTCGGCGTCGGTGCCGATGTGCACCGCGTTGACCTCGGCCTTGTCGATCTGCGCGATGTGCTCCTCGGCCACGAGGTCGCGCGAGCCCGACCTGCGCCGTTGCCGAAGTAGAAGGAGTGGAGCCACTTCTCGGCTTCGCCCTCGCCGCGTGCGATCGCGTCGAGTGCCTCCTCCATCACCGCGGTGAACTCGTAGTCGATGAGGTGGCTGAAGTAGCGCTCGAGCAGCTGCACCTTGGCGAACGCGGTCCACGTGGGGACGAGCGCGCTCCCCTTCTTGAACACGTAGTCGCGTCGGAGGATGGTCTCGATCACCGACGCGTACGTCGACGGTCGACCGATGCCGCGCTCCTCGAGCTCCTTCACCAGGCTCGCCTCGGTGTAGCGCGCCGGCGGCTGCGTGGTGTGACCCGACGGGCGCAGCTCGCGGCACGCGACCGTCGCGCCCTCCTCGAGCGGCGGCAGGATGGTCTCGCGGTCCTCGAGCTCGGCGTCGGGGTCGTCGGCGCCCTCGACGTAGGCGCGGAGATAGCCCGGGGAACTCGATGGTGCGGCCGGTCGCCTGGAACATCGCCGCCTCGCCGGTCGGTGGAGGTGGCCGTCAGCCGGAGGGTGACGCGCCGGATGCGGGCGTCGGCCATCTGCGACGCGACGGTGCGCTTCCAGATGAGGTCGTAGAGGCGGCGCTCGTCGGTGCCGCTGAGCTCGCGGGCGACGTCGTCGACGGTGCGCATGCGCGTCGCCGGCGGGGCGGATCGCCTCGTGCGCCTCCTGCGCGTTCTTCACCTTGCTGCGGTACTCGCGGGGCTGGTCGGGGAGGTAGGCCTCGCCGTACATGCTGCGGATCTGGTTGCGGGCCGCGCTCGACCGCCTGCGCGGAGAGCGAGGTGGAGTCGGTCCGCATGTAGGTGATGAGGCCCCGCTCGTAGAGGCCCTGGGCGACGTGCATGGTGCGCGCCGAGCTGAAGCCGAGCTTGCGGCCCGCCTCCTGCTGCAGCGTCGACGTGATGAACGGCGCCTTCGGGACGTTCGGTGTGGGCGCGGGTCTCGACCGACGACGACGGTGAACGGCTGGTCCTCGAGGCGCGTCGGCGAGCGCGGCCGCGCCGTCCTCGTCGAGCAGCGCGACGTCGGCGTTCGGGTTGAGCCGACCGGTGTCGGCGTCGAAGTCGCGACCCGACGCGAGGCGCTTGCCGTCGAGCGTCATCGAGCGTCGCGGGGAACGCGGCGGCTCGGTGTCGGTGTCGCGCGAAGCGTGCCTTCGAGATCCCAGTACGAACCGCTGCGGAACGCCATGCGGGCGCGCTCGCGGTCGACGACGAGACGCGTCGCGACGCTCTGCACTCGGCCGGCCGAGCGTGCCGGGACCGATGCGGCGGAACGCGACGTTCGAGACCTCGTAGCCGTACGAGACGGTCGAGGGTGCGGCGACCCTCCTGCGCCTCGACCAACTTCATGTCGAGGTCGCGCCAGTTCTCGATCGCGTCCTCGATCGCCTCGCTGGTGATCTCGTGGAACACCATCCGCTTCACCGGGACGCGCGGCTTGAGCACCTCGAGGAGGTGCCACGAGATCGCCTCGCCCTCACGGTCCTCGTCGGTCGCGAGGTAGAGCTCGCTGGCGTCCTTGAGCGCGGCCTTCAGCTGGGAGACGACCTGCTTCTTGTCGTCGGGCACGACGTAGATCGGCGTGAAGTGGTCGTCGACGTCGATGCCGAGGCGACGGACCTCCGGCTTGGTGACGCTCTTCGGCGCGTACTTGGCACCGCGGGGCAGGTCGCGGATGTGCCCCACGCTGGCCATCACGGTGTAACTGTCCGCGCCGAGGAAGCCCACGATGGTCTTCGCCTTCGCTCCGGATTCCACGATCACGAGTGGTTTGGCCACGTGCTGTTCCTACGGTCCTTCGGCAGGCTGCGGCTGGGTGCGAGCCGTCCAGTGTGGTCGGCGGGCGGGGTCGGGAGGCGTATCGGCGCCGGACAGTGGTGCGACGAGCGGCCGCTGTCAACTCCGGACGTTCCGAGGGACGCGAGCGGGTCGGCGTCTATCCTGCGCCGTCGTGCACCTGCTCTCGACGATTCTCGCGCTCAGCCTCGACCCCAAGGAGATCCTCAACGATCTGAGCCCCTACGGCGAGATCGGGCTGATGCTCATCATCTTCGCCGAGACCGGGCTGCTGATCGGATTCTTCCTCCCGGGCGACTCCCTCCTCTTCACCGCCGGGATCCTGGCCAACCAGGGCAAGCTCAACCTGGCGGCCGTCCTGATCGGCTGCTTCGTGGCCGCCGTCGTCGGCGACCAGGTCGGCTTCACCATCGGGCAGAAGGTGGGACCGAGCCTGCTCCGGCGCCCGGATTCGAGGTTCTTCAAACGGGAGTTCATCGACCGGACCGAAGACTTCTTCGACCGGCACGGAGCCAAGACCATCGTGCTGGCCCGGTTCGTGCCGGTGGTGCGCACGTTCGCCCCGGTCGTCGCCGGCATCGGCAAGATGAGCCGCAAGACGTTCATCAGCTTCAACGTGATCGGCGCGTTCATCTGGGTGTTCGGGGTGACGCTGGCGGGCTACGCGCTGGCCGACGCCATCGGTGACTCGATCGACAAGTACCTCTATCCGCTGATCGCCGCCATCATCGTCGTCTCGCTGATCCCGCCGTTCCTCGAGTGGCGCAAGGCCAAGAAGCAGGGCCCCCGCAACTACACCCAGGCCCAGGCCGAAGCCGAAGCCGCCGCCCTCCACGAGGTCGTCGAAGAAGACTGACCGCACTTCCCCCTCCGAGGTTGCGTCGCACGTACGTGCATTGCACGTGGCTGCGACGCAACCTCGATCTGGGCACTTCAGCGTCACACCCGACGGTTGAATCCTCGCCATGCCCACAGGAACTGGACAAGTGACGCTCGGACCGATCGCCGAGCGCCATCACGGCGTCTTCGCGGCTCACCACCTCGATGAACTCAGGTTCACGTCGACGAAGCTCGTGCCGTGAGAGTCGCGGCCGGCCGATGGGCTCGCGTGCACGACGGCGTGTTCCGCATGGCTGGCTGCACCCGTCACGTGGCGCTCGGCGCTCACTGGCAGCGTGCTGGGCCGGCGGACCTCGGGCGCTCGCGTCGCATCGATCGGCCGGGGCGCTCTGGGCGCTGCCGTCCGGCCGCACCGACGTCATCGAGCTGACACTGTCCACGGTGGCGACGGGCCCGCCATGACGGCCTGTCGTCCACGAGAGCGTGGTCATCGACGACGACGACCACGCCGAGGTCGATGCCATCCCGTGCACCTCGGTGGCCGCGCACCCTCTTCGACCTCGCTCGGGCGTTGAGCCCGGTCATGCTCGACGCCAACATCGACTCGACGCGATACGTCGCGAACTCGTCACCCTGGATGAGCTCCGGAACACGTCGGCCAGGCTCGCGACCAAGGGTCGGCCGGGCGGACGTCGATTCCGGCAGGCGGTCGAGGCGCGATCAGACGTCTCTGCGGTCCCGGAGAGCGTTCCCGAGCGACTGCTCGCGGACATGCTCGTCCGCCAAGGGCTTCCGGCGCCGCAGCACCAGTTCGTGATCCGGGACCGGAGCGGAGCGTTCGTCGCTCGTGTCGACCTCGCCTACTCCGGAGTCGATGGTCGTGATCGAGTACGACAGCGTGGAGCACCACACCGGCACCCGTGCACACATCCGCGACAGCGCCCGCCGCAACGCGATCACCGACCTCGGCTACGCCGTGCTCACCGCGACGGCAGCGGACCTCAAGGATCGCGGCGCGCGACTCGCCAGGTCGATTCGACGACGCCGATCGCTCGCCGCCCGACCGCGAGGTTGCGTCGCTCGACCGCGCTACGACGTCGCGACGCAACTTGAGGGGTGGGCTACTCGCCGGCGGAGGAGCCTTCGGGGCGGCCGTGAGCGGCCATGGCCTCGGCGACGATCTCGGACTCCTCGCCGAACCCGCCGCTCTTGCGCTTCGAGAAGAGCACCGCGCCGATCAGCACGACCAGGCACACGCCGGCGATCACGAAGCGGACGTCGTCGTTGCGCAGGCTGATGATCGCCGGCAGCACGAGCAGCGACACCAGGTTCATCACCTTGATGAGCGGGTTGAGCGCGGGACCGGCGGTGTCCTTGAACGGGTCACCGACGGTGTCACCGATCACCGCCGCCTTGTGCGCCTCGGAGCCCTTGCCGCCCTCGTTGCCGTCCTCGATGTACTTCTTGGCGTTGTCCCACGCACCACCGGCGTTGCTCAGGTAGTTGGCCATGAGCTGGCCGGTGAGGATCACGCCGGCGAGGAACGCGCCCAGGGCATAGAAGTTGATGCCGAAGCCGATGATCAGCGGGGTCAGCACCGCGAGCAGCGCCGGCGTGGCGAGCTCCCGCAGCGACGCGGCGGTGCAGATGTCGATGACCGGGCCGTAGTCGGGCTTCTTGGTGCCGGCCATGATCCCGCCGTCGGCGAACTGGCTGCGCACCTCCTGCACGACCACGCCGGCGGTGCGGCCGACGGCGCGGATGGCGAGCGCCGAGAAGAGGAACGACACCGACCCACCGATCGAGCAGGCCGATGAAGACCTTCGGGTTCGCCAGGTTGATCTGGGTGAGGAAGTTGTTGAACAGCTTGTTGCCGGTGAGGCCCTTGAGCGGGTCGAGCTCGCCGCCGATCGTCTCGACGTAGGACGCGAACAGCGCCACCGACGCGATCACCGCGGAACCGATGGCGAAGCCCTTGGTGACGGCCTTGGTGGTGTTGCCCACCGCGTCGAGGCTCACCATGATCCGCTCGGGCTCGCCCTCGAACTCGCCCGACATCTCGGCGATGCCCGCGGCGTTGTCGGCGACCGGCCCGAAGGTGTCCTCGGAGACGATGACGCCGGTGGTGGCGAGCATGCCCATACCGGTGAGGGCGACCATGTAGAAGGTGAACTGGATGTTGCCGTCGCCCAGCCAGATGCCGACGCCGAGGGCCAGGCAGATGCAGATGATGGCGTAGACGCTCGACTCGAGACCGGAGCTGGTGCCGGACAGCACCACGGTCGCGGGGCCGGTGCGGGTCGCCTCGGCGATCTCGCGGACCGGCGCGGTCTCGGTCGACGTGAAGTACTCGGTGAGCCGGCTGAGCACCTGCGCGAGCACCAGGCCGGTGATCACCGCGCCGAAGCACTTCCAGCCGGCGTCGAACTTGTCGTTGCCGACGTAGCCGAAGGCGACGATGGCGGTGCCGACCACGGTGAGCAGACCGGCGGTGATGAACCCCCGGTTGATCGGGGCCATCGCCGACTTGTCCTTGTCGGTCGCGCGCACCGCGAACACGCCGCAGATCGACGCGAGCACGCCGATGGCCCGGGCCGCGAGCGGGAAGATGAGCCCGAGCGCCGGGTTCAGCCCGATCGACTTGAACGCGGCGACGCCGAGGATGATCGACGCGACCAGGGTGACCTCGTAGCTCTCGAAGAGGTCGGCGGCCATGCCGGCGCAGTCGCCGACGTTGTCGCCCACGTTGTCGGCGATGGTGGCCGGGTTGCGCGGGTCGTCCTCGGGGATCCCGGCCTCGACCTTGCCCACGAGGTCGGCGCCGACGTCGGCCGCCTTGGTGAAGATGCCGCCACCGACGCGGAGGAACAGGGCGAGCAGCGAACCACCGAACCCGAACCCGATGAGGATCGCGGAGGCGGTGTTCTGGAAGATCATGATGATGACCGTCGCCCCGAGCAGGCCCAGGCCGACGGTGAACATGCCGGCGACGCCACCGGTGCGGAACGCGACCTTGAGCGCGGCGGGCAGCGAGCCGGATCGGGCCGCCGCCGCGGTGCGGACGTTCCCGCGCACCGCGAGGCTCATGCCGATGAACCCGGTGAGGCCCGACAGGACGCAGCCGGCGACGAACGCCAGGGTCCGGAACAGCCCGGA
This sequence comes from uncultured Actinomycetes bacterium, assembly GCA_963725775.1. Lineage (GTDB taxonomy): Bacteria > Actinomycetota > Acidimicrobiia > IMCC26256 > DASPTH01 > DASUAS01. The sequence goes on along the minus strand of CAVRZT010000001.1, from coordinate 348,776 downwards.
CTGGGCGAACGTGAGGCCCGGAGGACGCATTCGGCGACCTGCGGTCAGCGGCTTGACGACCTCGGTCGACGTCACGAACACGACGACCGCCAGCGGGATCAGGATCACCGCGATCGTCTTGAACTGGCGCTTCAGGTAGGCCATCGCGCCTTCCTGGATCGCCTTGGCGATCTCGATCATCGTCGGCGTGCCCTCGTCGGCGGCGAGGACGCCGCGCATGAGGTAGAAGCCGACGCCGATCGCCAACAGCGCGGTCACGGCGGAGAAGATGAGCCAGAACCAGGCCTCACTGTTGAGGGTGAAGACCTGGTAGCCGCCTTCAGCAGCCAAGGTGATCATGGAGTTCCAATCCTCTGGGTACTCGGGGGAGCGGTGAGCGCGTGCGCACGGGTCGAGCGACCGGCGCAGAGAAGCTAGGGAAAGCTAGGGGCCGGGACTCGTCTGAGTCCAATCTTTCGGCGAATTCCGCGTGTCGGCGCCCTCACTCGAGGTGGTACGGCAACGACGTCACCACCGTGCCCTTCCGGAACAAGAGGCGGCCCTTGAGCAGCAGCGCGGTCTGGTTGTGGAGCAGGTTGCCCCACCAGTGGCGCACGACGAACTCGGGCAGCAGCACCGTGATCACGTCGTTCTCCCACCGGGCGTCGAGCTCGTCGACGTAGCGGAGGATCGGGCGGGTCAGCTCGCGGTAGGGGGAGTAGACGATCTCGAGCGGGATGTCGATGCCGAACTCCTCCCACTGGCGCTCGAGCCGCTCCTGGTCCTCCTCGTCGGAGACGACCGACACCGCGACCAGGTGGTTCGGCGACAGCGACCGCGCGTACGCGAGCCCTTCGAGCACGCCCCGGTGCACGCCGCCGACGAGCACCACGACGGTGTGGTTCATCCGCCGCGGCTTGTAGTCGGGAGTGACGCGCAGGCCGTCGGCCACCGTCAGGTAGTGCCGTTTGATCGCCTTGAACACGATGACGATCAACGGGATGACGATCAGCGGCACCCACGCGCCGCTCGTGAACTTCGTGGTCGCGACGATCAGCAACACGATGAGGGTCGCCACCGAGCCGACCGCGTTGATCGCGATGTTGCGCTTGAAGCCGCGTTCGCGCTCCTTCTGGTGATGTCGCACCATGCCGGCCTGCGACAGCGTGAAGGAGAGGAACACGCCGACGGCGTACAACGGGATCAGCGCGTTGGTCTTGCCGCCGAACGCGATGATGAGCGCACCCGCCGCGGTGGCGAGCACGAGCACGCCGTTCGAGAAGACCAGCCGGTCACCGCGGTTCGCCAGCTGTCGTGGCAGGTAGCCGTCGTGGGCGATGATCGACGACAACCGCGGGAAGTCGGCGTAGGCGGTGTTGGCCGCCAGCGTGAGGATCGCTGCCGTCGCGAACTGCAGGACCACGTAGAGCACGGTGCCGCTGCCGAACACCGCGGTGCCCAGCTGCGACATCACGGTCGGTCTTCTCGCTCGGGTACGGGCCGAGGTGGTGGGCGAGGATCTGCACGCCCATGAACAAGGATCCGAGGATCAGACCCATCCACACGAGCGTGGCGGCTGCGTTCTTCGACTCGGGTCGGCGGAACGCCGGGACCCCGTTCGAGATCGCCTCGACCCCGGTGAGCGCGACCGCGCCGGACGAGAAGCCCTTCAGCAGGATGAAGATTCCGAGCGTGCCGCCGAAGATGTTGCCGCCTTCCTCCTTGAACGGCAGCGGGTTGATGCGGTGGATGTCGTCGAGCACGAGCGTCCGGAAGAGGCCGTAGCTCACCAGCGCGGCGAGGATCCCGATGTAGATGTACGTGGGCACCGCGAAGATGCGGCCCGACTCCTTGATCCCGCGCAGGTTGGCGAGGCTGATGAACGCGATGAGGACGAGACCCAACGCGACGCGATGTTGCGCGAGGTCCTGGAACGCGGGAATCGACACGATGGCCGCGACGCCCGCGGAGATCGACACCGCGACGGTGAGGATGTAGTCGACGAGCAACGACGCGCCGGCGACCAGCGACGGGTTCTCGCCGAGGTTCTCGCGACTGACGACGTAGCTGCCGCCACCGCTCGGGTAGGCGAAGATCGTCTGGCGGTACGACGTGATGACGATGGTGAGCAGGATCGCAACGGCGATGCCGATCGGCACGAGCGTGTTGAGACCGAGCGCGAGGCTCGACCCGCCGACGGCGACGACGAAGAGGATCTCCTCGGTGGCGTACGCCGTCGACGAGATGGCGTCGGAGGAGAACACCGCGAGCGCGATGGTCTTCGGGATCCGTTGGTGTTCCATCTCCGTCGTGGCCAGCGGCCGACCGACGAGTACGCGCTTGACGAATGCCACGTCGTCGGTTCCTCCCGAAGCCCTTTCGCACGACCGGCTTCCGACAGCTTGCCATTCCGCGCGCCCCGTACCCCGATCCGCACCGCGGTCTTCGGGGAGCGTCGTCAGGGAAGGTCAGCGATTCGAACCGCCCTCGGACGACCGATAGCCTGCTCAGGCCCGAGGTCGGAGGGAGGGGTTCCGTGCACGTCGTCGTAGTGGGATGCGGACGAGTGGGCAGTGAACTCGCCCTGAGCCTGGAACGGAGCGGCCACACGGTCGCGGTGATCGACAAGAACGCCGACTCGTTCCGCAAGCGGCTCCCGGAGGACTTCACCGGCCAGAAGGTCGTCGGCTTCGGCTTCGACCGCGACCACCTCATCGAGGCCGGGATCGAGCGGGCAGGCGCCGTCGCCGCCGTCACCAGCGGTGACAACTCCAACATCCTCACCGCCCGCATCGCCCGCGAGAACTTCGCCATCGACCACGTCGTCGCCCGCATCTACGACCCGCGGCGGGCGCTCATCTACCAACGCCTGGGGATCCCGACCGTCGCAACGGTCTCGTGGACGACCGACCAGGTGATGCGCCGCCTCCTGCCCTCGGAGGAGCAGCCGCACGAGTGGCTCGACCCGAGCGGCAAGGTCTGCCTCCTCGACTACCCGATCCCGGCGAAGTGGGCGGGCAAGAAGCTCGCGGCGCTGAGCGAGCCGGGCGTGTTCTGGCTCGTCGCCATCACCCGCATGGGCGCCGCGCAGGTGAGCACGCCGAGCGCGATCGGCCAGGACGGCGACATCCTGCACTTCGCCGCCGACGTCTCCGCGCTCGAGACGCTGCGCGATCGGCTCGAGCACGGAGAGGAACACCACTGATGCGGGTTGCCATCGCGGGGCGGGGAACGTCGGCCTCTTCATCGCCAACGACCTCCGTGCCGCCGACCACGACGTGATGATCATCGAGCAGATCCCCGCGGTCGTGAAGCGCTCACAGACGGCCGACGACGGCATCGACTGGCACATCGCCGACTGCTGCGAGGTCAACTCGCTGCGCGCCGCCGGTCTCGACTCGTGCGACGTCGTGGTCGCCGCGACCGGCGACGACGAAGACAACCTGGTGCTGTCGCTGCTGGCCAAGCAGGAGTTCGCGGTGCCGCGCGTCATCGCGCGGGTCAACCACCCGAAGAACGAGTGGCTGTTCAACGAGAACTGGGGCGTCGACCTCTCCGTCTCGACCCCGCACCTGATCACCGCGCTGGTCGAGGAGGCCGTGACCGTCGGCCGCCTCGTGCGCATCCTCCAGTTCGAGGGTGGTCAGGCACGGTTGGTCGAGGTCACGCTGGCCGACGACTCTCCGGTCATCGACCGCGCGCTGCGCGACGTCGACGTCCCCCGCAACGCGACCATCGTCGCCATCGTGCGCGACGAGCACGTCGTGATGCCGCGGGGCGACTCGGTGTTCGAGGCCGGCGACGAGGTGCTGGCGATGGTGACGCCCGACTCGGAAGACGAGGTGCGGCGCATCCTCACCGGCGCCGCGGCCTGACCAGCGTTCAGGCGAGCAGCTCGTAGACCGGGTTGAACACGAGGTAGCGCTTGCCGTCGCGGGCGGCGACGCCCTCGAAGGCCACGCGGCGGCCCGGTGACAGCCCGGCGATCTTCCGGCGACCGAGGAACACGCCGACCACCGCGCCGCGTCCGTCGCTCACCGTGACCTCGAGGGCCGGCGCACCCGCCCGCGGGACGATCCGCACCGACCGCACCTCGCCACCGACCCGCACCGGCTTCCGGGCGGTGATGGAGTCCATCGCTGCCAGCGAGCGGGCGTCGCAGAACGCGGTGAGCTGCTCGCGATCGATCTCCTCGACCGGCTTCGTGAGCCGTTCCACCATCTTCTTGAACGCCATCGCGCCATGTTACGAGGCGCGTCGCTGACCACGATCGGCGGACCCCCGCTCCTAACCTGGACCCACGATGGACGTCGCCACTTCCCGGGCCCGACGGCGCGCCCGATCCCTCCGGAACGCGCTCGCGGTCGGGCTCGCCGCGATCGCCACCCTCGGCGTCGCCGCGTGTTCGGGCGGCGATTCGAGCTCGAGCTCATCGAAACCGACGACGACCCTCCCGCACGCGACCAACATCGACATGAAGCTCGGCGACGTGTCGGCCGACAGCGCGGGCCCGCCGCTCACGTTGAGCCCCGAGCAGGCACAACAGGTGCTCGACCTCGTCACCACCTACGTCCAGGACGCCACCGTGAAGCCGCTGCGATCAGGCGCGCCGGCAACCGCCGATCTGGCCAAGGTCTTCGACGCCGCCACGCTCGCGCCCGCGACCACCACCGATCGGGCCGTCGTGTTCGACGAGGGCCTCCCCAAGGTGACCGGTGATCTCGATGTCGTGTCGTCGCCGGTGGCGTTGCTCGCTCTCGGCGACCAGGGCGGTCAGCTCACGCTGGTGAGCGCGTCGACGGTCGTCGATGTGAAGGCGCAGACCAAGGTCAAGGGCGACCCCCTCCACATCGCGCGGAAGGCCGACTTCGTCGTGCAGCCCGACGGCTTCGGCGGCTGGCGGATCACCTCCTACAGCATGGTGGTCACCCGCGACGGTGCCGGCCTGTCGCCGACGACCACCACGACCGCGACCGCGACCACCACCGGAGCCGCCAAGTGAAGCGCCGGGCCTTGACCATGCTCGTCGTCGCCCCGGTGGTGTGCGGGCTCCTGCTCGCCGGTGGCATCACCGCGGCGTGGATGGTGCTCGGAGAACCGGTGCCCGCCGGGGGCGCAGTGTGGTTCCAGGTGACGAAGCTCGGTGCCGCCCGCGCCACCGGCGGGCCGCAGCAGCCGTTCTTCGCGCTCGTGCTCGGCACCGGCGCGCGGTCCGACGACCCCTCGCAGTCGCCCGACGACCCCGGCCTCGCCGACGCCATCCACGTGATCGGCGTGAACCCGGCGCTGAGGTCGGCGACGATCATCAACATCCCGCGCGACACCGAGGGCCCCGGCGGGGGCAAGCTCAACTCCTACATCGTCAACAACCCGGGCGGCAACGACCTGCGCGCCGAGGCCGACGCGGTGTCGGCGGTCGTGGGCGTGCCCATCAGCTGGGTGATCCGCGCCAACTTCCCGAACTTCCAGCAGATGGTCGACGAGATCGGCGGCATCGACGTCAACATCCCCACCGCGATGGACGACGACTTCTCCGGCGCGCACTTCGCTCCGGGCGTCACCCATCTCAACGGTGAGCAGGCGCTCCAGTTCTCGCGCGACCGTCACTCGTTCAGCGATGGCGACCTCAGCCGCTCGAACAACCAGGGACTGCTGATCGTGTCCGCGCTCCAGACCATCCAGGCCAAGAACCCGAGCGTGGGCGACACCGTGCGGCTGCTCGCGACATTGGGTCGTCACACCAAGCTCGACGGCGTCGGCATCGCCGACCTGTTCCACATGGGCCAGCTGGCGCTGACGTTCGATCCCGTCAACGTCAAGAACGTGGGGCTCCCGGTCGGCTCCGGCGGCGGGAGCAACCTGGTGAAGACGGCCGCGGCCGATTCGCTGCTCGCCGACTTCGCCGACGACGGGGTGCTCCAGTCCCATTAGCGCCGTCACGACGCCGCCGGCGGGTCCGCGGACCGACGCCTGTGTCACCCTCGGCGAGCTCGCGCACGAACACTTCGACCGCGTCGTGTCGAACACGGTGCTCCCGGCACGCGTGGCGCGGCTCGGCGACCGACGCCACGACGCTGTCGCCCCTGATCGACTCGCGGCTCCGCGGTCGCGGGATCGACGGGCTGTGGTCGCACCAGGCCGACGCGATCGACAGGTTGCGCACGGGCCGGAACGTCGCGGTCGCGACCGGCACCGCGTCGGGCAAGTCGCTCTGCTACCAGGTCCCGATCGTCGAAGGCATCGCCGACGGCGCCCGCGACACCGCGCTGCTCGTGTTCCCGACCAAGGCCCTCGCGCAGGACCAGCTGCGCACGTTCCGCGAGTGGTTGGTGCCCGACGTCGTCGCTGCCACGTACGACGGCGACACGCCCATCGACGAACGGACGTGGATCCGCGCGCACGCCAACGTGCTGCTCACGAACCCCGAGATGCTGCACATGGGCATCCTTCCGTCGCACGAGAAGTGGGCCACGTTCCTGCTGCGCCTGCGCTACGTCGTCGTCGACGAGCTGCACACGCTCCGCGGCGTCTTCGGCAGCCACGTCGCGCACGTGCTCCGGCGGTTGCGACGGCTGTGCGAGCACTACGGCGCGGATCCGACGTTCTGCTTCACCAGCGCGACCATCGGCAACCCGGCCGAGCTCGCGTCGCGGCTCTGCGGGCTGCCGGTCGAAGCCATCGACGGCGACGGTTCCCCGCAGGCCGAGCGCAGCTTCGCGGTGTGGCAGCGCCCGCTCGTCGACGCGCACACGGGCACGCGCGCCTCGGCCAACGTCGAGACGGCCATGCTGCTGTCGCGGTTCGTCGCCGACGGCCACCAGACCCTCGCCTTCACCCGCAGCCGAAAGGGCGCCGAGCTCGTCGCCACCCACGCCCGCGGGTTCCTCGCCGAACGCCGCGCCGACCGCGCCGGCGGTGGCGGCCTACCGCGCCGGGTACCTGGCCGCCGAGCGTCGCGAGCTGGAAGAACAGCTCACCAGCGGCGCGCTCGGGGGCGTGGTCGCTACCAGCGCGCTCGAGCTCGGGATCGATGTCGGCTCGCTCGACGCAGTGGTGCTCAACGGCTTCCCCGGCACGCTGTCGTCGATGCGCCAACAGGTGGGGCGCGCCGGACGCACCACCCGGCGCGCCGCCGCGGTGCTGGTCGCCGGCGACGACCAGCTCGACCAGTGGTACGCACGCCACCCCGGCGAGCTCCTCTCCCGCCCCGCCGAGGCGGCGGTCGTGAATCCCGACAACCCGTTCGTGGCGCGCGCGCAGATCTCGTGCGCGGCGCACGAGCTGCCCCTCACCCACGCCGACGAGCGCTACTTCGGTGACGCGCTCGACGACGCGGTGCGCGATCTCGTGCTCGACGACCTGCTCAAGCCGCGGGGCGATCGCATGTTCTGGGCCGGGCGCGAGCCGCCGGCGGCGCGCGTCGGGCTTGCGCAGCGGTTCGTCGTTGGAGTTCCACCTCGTCGACACCGACGGACGCGTCGTGGGCACCGTCGACGCCGCCCGCGCCTTCCACGTCGCGCACCCGGGCGCCATCTACCTGCACCAGGGCCGCCAGTACCGCGTGATCGAGCTCGACGTCGAGCACCACGTCGCCGTGCTCGAGCCGGCCGACGACGCCGACGAGCACACCCAGACCCGCGAGTCGACCGACATCTCGGTGGTAGCAACGGAGCAGTCGACGCCCGTCGGTCGTGGGGAGGCCCATCTCGGTGCGGTCAACGTAGAGCACGATCTGGTCGCGTACCAGCGCCGCCGCACGTCGACCAACGAGGTCTTCGAGGTCGTTCCACTCGATTTCCCACCCCGCGATCTGACGACGCGCGCGTGCTGGTACACCGTGCCGCTCGACGTGCTCGTCGACGCCGGGGTCGAGCCGGGGCAGGTGATCGGCGCGGTGCACGCGGCCGAGCACGCACTCATCGGCCTGCTCCCGCTGTTCGCGATCTGCGACCGGTGGGACGTCGGCGGGGTGTCGATGGCGCTGCATCCACAGACGAGCGACCCGACGATCTTCGTGTACGACGGCTACCCCGGCGGCGCCGGCATCGCCGAGCTCGCGTTCGCCGACGTCCACGCGTTGTTGCACGCCGCGCACGAGCTCGTCTCGGGATGTCCCTGCGACGACGGGTGCCCGTCGTGCGTGCAGTCGCCGAAGTGCGGCAACTGGAACGAGTACCTCGACAAGCAGGCTGCGATCCTCGTGCTCGAGGTGCTCGGTGCCACAGCATCCCCCGACGCCGGCGCGTCGCAGCCCTAGATTTCCGGCGCATGACGCGCCGTCGTTGGATCGCACACGTGGTGCTCGTCACGCTCGGCGTCGGGCTCCTGCTCACCATGGCGATGGTGCCGTGGGGAGACGACGCACCGGCGACCAGCGCGCCCGTCGTCTCTCACCAGGGCGACACGGTGAAGGTGGCGAACGGCAACGAGTTCCTGATCGCGCTGCCGGCCAACCCGAGCACCGGCTACTCGTGGACCGCGGGCGACGACCCCGACGTGTCGTTCGTCTCGAGCCGCCAGGTGGCGGGTGGGAGCCAGCTGGGCGCCGGGGGCACCCAGGAGCTGACCTTCCGCGCCGAGCAGGTCGGGACCTCCACCCTGGAGCTCGCGTACGCGCGCTCGTTCGAGCCGGGCGTGCCCCCGGCCAAGACCGCGAAGTTCCCGGTGACGGTCACCAAGTAGCGCTCAGCACCCAGGGAGGTCGGCCACGCATTCAGGCCGCACCTCGGCCTTGGCCCGACCCCGCGCGGGCCCGAACACCGCGCCCCAGGCGGGGAGGTCGACCTCCACCACGACCTCGGCGGTCGTGCCAGAGCAGTCGCACGACACCAGCCGGGCGTGGTTGCTCTCGGCGGTGGCGCCGGCCGCGGCGCGTGCAGCCGCGCTCCCGTCGCCGAGCGCGAGACGGTCGGCAGCGGCCAGGGCGCTCGCATCGGCCGCGGATTCGGCTCGGGCCCGACCGACGAGCGTGCCGCCGAGCCGGGCGGCGCCGGTGGCCAGCACCAGGCCGACAACCAGCACCGCCAACATGAGCACGCTCACCGCGCCGCGCTCGGCGCGGGTCACCGCTCCACCCGGATCACCGACGTCGCGTGCAGATCGGGATCCGGGAACAGGATCCCGACGAGCGGGAGATCGGTGACCGACGTGTAGTGGACGGTGACGCGGATCTCCTCACCCACCTTCGGACGCTCCCCCACCTCGACGGCGGCGCCGGGCAGCGTGCGGTGCGCGGCCCGCACCGCACGGCCCGGATCGGGATCGACGCTCGCGGCCCGTGCCGCCTGACGTGCCGCGTGCACGACGCCGAGCTGGTCACGCACGACCAGACCGACCTGGATCACCGCCAACAGCGACAGCACGATCAGGGGCAGCAGGAACGCGAACTCGACCGTCGCTTGACCGCGCTCGCCTCGACGCGCGCGGTGGCGCCGGGTTCCCCCGCGCTGCGCGCGGGGGAACCAACGACGCTCGGTCACGACGGGAGCACCTTGTCGATCACGGAGTCGAACAACTGCGAGATCGCGTGGCTGCCGGTGGCCCACGTGATCAGGAGCGTCGCGATCGCGACCGCGCCCAGGATCACGAGTGCGTACTCCGCCGTCGACTGACCGGACTCGTCAGCCTGCTTGGCGAAGGTCTGCGACTTCCACGCGCGCACCCGCGCGACGAACCGACCCAACATGCAACTACCTCCTCGTGGCACCGGATCGGGGAAGCTTCGGGGAAGTCGCGGACCTTCGCTCAAAGACGACCGAGGCCGGCGGCGAGGCCGGGGACCACGGTGAGCAGGACGAACGCGGGCAACACCAGGAAGACGAGTGGGAACAGGAGGCGCACCGGGATCCGGCGGGCGTTGGCTTCCGCCCGACGACGGAGCCCCGTGCGCTCTTCGTCGGCCAGGCGCGCCAGCACCGGACCCACCGGCGCGCCGAGCCGATCGGAGGCGAGCAACGCGTCGGCCACGGGTCGCAGCACGGGTGTCGCGCGCGCCGCGTCGTCGAGCGCGGCGTCGAAGCTCACGCCGAGCGCGCACGCGCGCAGCACCGCACCGAGCGGCGCCGCGATCGACGCGGGCGACCAGCGCGCCGCGACCTCGACCGCGAGGTACGGCGTGCAGCCTGCACCCACCGCGACGCCGAGCAGATCGACGACCACCGGCAGCTCCCGCACGAGCTCGGCGTCGCCGGCGCGGGCGCGCGTCCGGGCCGTGAACGACCGGGCGACCCGACCGACGACGTCTGTGCGCTCGGTCCGGACGAACCGGTCGCCGACATGTCGCGCGCGCTGACCCCACCTCGACCAGGGTCGGAGGGCACGCGGGCGCGCCCCGAGCGTCGCCAGCCGCGCGACGGGGACGACCCGCAGCGCCCGCCGGGCGAGGGGTCGCGCCGCGAGGATCCCCCACGCCGCGCCGAGCACCCAGAACGGCAACGTCGACGGGATCATCCCGCGGACCTCAGGATGCGGCGGATCCAGAGTGCCGCGAGGCCCTCCAGGCCCAGACCGACGACGAGGCAGACACGCCCGACACCGGTGTCGATCAGCGCGGTGACGGCCCGGGGATCGACCATCGCCGAGAACGCGAGGTAGCCGAGCGGCGCCGCCCCCACGACCACCGCCGACAGGCGTGCCTGGGCCGACAACGCATGGGCCTCGGCCATGGCGTCGAGGCGGTGCCGGAGCGACGCGGCGAGACCGTCGATGGCCTCGGCCGCACGTCCGCCCATGGCGGCCGCCACCGAGAGCGCACCGGCGGCGGCCCGCACCCCGGCCACGTCGTGCTCGGTGGGCCACCCGGCCAGCGCGTCCTCGAGCGGGAGCCCGAGCTGGGTGCGCACGTGCACGCTCCTGAGGTCGGGGCCGACGGCACCGGGGTCGGCCGCCAGCCGCTCGACCGCGACGGCGACGGTCCCCCCGCCGCGCAACTCGGCCGCCACCTGTTCGAGCGCGATCGGCAACGCGGCCGCGAACCGCCGCTCGCGGCGCGTACGAGCGAACCGCAGCGACACCGGGCCACCGATCACGACTGCGAGCGCCGACGGCACGGCCAGCGTGGGCGCGAACGCGGCGGCCAACAGCGCGACCGCGACCACGGCGATGGTCCAGTACTCGACCGCCTGTTCCGGTGACCACGCGAGGTCGGCGTCGCGCAGCGCACGCGTCAACGGATCACGCGCACGCGCCGGCACCCGCCACCGCGAACGCGGACCGAGTGCCCGCACGCGATCGGCGGCTGCAACACGATGCCCCGCGGTGACGAGCCCCGCACACACGAGCGGCCCCACGATCGCGAGCACCAGCGTCGTCATCGGGCCCCGACTCCAGCTCCGACTCCGGGAATCGCCGGCGCGTCGGGTCGGCGCGGCGGCCGGGTGGGCCGTGCGACCACGACCAATCGGCCGTCGCGGTGTTCGCAGAGCACGCGGACCCCGGACCGGTCACGCCCGTCGACCTCGGCGATCGCCTCGACGCGGCGCACCCCGCCGTGGCGACGCGCCACGAACACGACGGCGTCGATGCTGGCAGCGACCTGCGCGCGGACCGCGGCGAGCGGCAGCCCGGAGTCGGCGAGCAACACCAGGGTCTCGAGCCGGGCGAGTGCATCGGACGTGCCGTTGGCGTGGATCGTCGACATCGAGCCGTCGTGCCCCGTGTTCAACGCCTGCAACATGTCGAGCGCCTCCCCGCCGCGGACCTCGCCGACGACCAGGCGGTCGGGGCGCATCCGGAGTGCGGCGCGCACGAGCTCGCGAACCGTGACCCCGCCGGCGCCCTCGGCATTCGGCGGCCGGGCCTCGAGCCGCACCACGTGCGGTTGCGCGAGGCGCAGCTCCGCGGTCTCCTCGATGGTGACGATCCGTTCGGCGTGCGGGATGGCCTGCGACAGCGTGTTGAGGAGGGTGGTCTTGCCCGCGCTCGGTGGCGCCGGCCACCAGGAGGTTCCAGCCCGCGTCGACGGCCGCGCCGAAGCAGCTCGGCCGCCGCGCCGGCGACCCCGAACTCCGCGAGCGTGATCGCCTGCGCGCCGAACCGGCGGATGGTGACGCACGGTCCGTCGACCGCGAGCGGCGGGATCACCGCGTGCAGGCGTGACCCGTCGGGGAGACGGGCGTCGACCATCGGCGACGAACGGTCGAGTCGCAAGCCGAGCGGGGCGACGACCCGCTCGACGAGGTGGACGATCGCCCGCGGCGTCGAGGCCGAGCACGACGGGTTCGAGCTTCCCGCGCCGCTCGACGTACGCGCGGCCGGGACCGTTGATCATCACCTCGGTCACGGCCGGATCGGCGAGGAGCGGTTCGAGCGGGCCGAGACCGGCGACCTCGTGCGTGAGCTGCTCGAGCAGCTCGTCGAAGTGCGCGGCGGAGAGCAGCGGCTGCTCGTCGCGCAGCAGGTCGGCGAGACGGCGGCGGACCGCGGAGTCGCGCGGCGACGCGAGGTCATCGCCCCCTTCGGCCACGAGCCGCCGGTGGACGCGTTGCTTGAGCTCGGAGTCCTCGCCGGCGGCGGTGAGGGGGGCGTCGACCACGGACGTCACGCGGCGGCACCGTTCCTGCCCGAGCGCGGATCGAGCCGGCGCAGCAGGTCGTTGGCCGATCGGGCGAGCGGCTCCGGCAGGCGGGTGGCGAGCACCCCGGCGTCGACGGCGCGGGCGATCACCGGCTTCACCGGCACCCGGGCCAGCACCGGCAGGTCGAAGACCTCGCTCACGTCGTTCGCCGACAACGTGCGCCCGGCCTCCTCGAGCAGGACCGCCGCGGTGGTCGACGCCAGCGCCGGGCCGTGCACCGCCCGGCGCAGCGCGAGGTAGCAGCCGCGGAGCACGACGACCGAAGCGTCGGCGACCTCGACCACCGCGCGGCTCGCCGGATCCGACGCGGTGCCGCAGTCGACGAGCGTGGGCATCGGGCTCTCGCGGAGCGCGACGGCGAGTGCCGCACCTGCCTCCGCCGACCGGAGCGGCCCCCGCCGGGAGCCCGGCACCGCCCCTCGGGAGGAGCCCGATCCCGGGGGCGACCTCGACGAGGAGCCGGTCGAGCGCGTCGGTTGGTGCCTCCGGACCGGCCGCGAGCCAGTCGGCGACACCCAGGGCCGGATCGGCGCCGAGCCCGAAGATCGCGGGCAGATCGCCGGCGAGATCGGCGACGCGCACGCCGTGCGTGTGACCGGCGTCGAGCGCGTCGCGTGCGAGGACGACGCGCGCAGGCGGTGGTGAACACCGAAGTGCCGGATCCGCCCTTGGCGGACCAGAGTGCGATGAGCACGGAGGTGACCTTCCTCCCGGGGCACGCGGACGCGCGTGCCGGCGACAGGAGGAAGTACGCAGGGAAGCGGAGTGGGAACGTACGACGCGGCCCGTTCGGCCGTCAAGAGGCAATCTCGGCGACGCGGTCGACCGTACGATCGTCCGATTGTCCGTCGCCCCCATCAGGATCCGTCCCGTCCTCCGAGACACGGCCCGGCTGTGGCGCCGTCACGTCTGGTTCCTGTGCGGGCTCGCGGCCATCGTGTGGTTGCCGCTCGCGGTGATCGAGCTCGCCGGCGTCGCGCACAAGATCCGCATCGACACCGACCACTTCGATCCGGTCGAGATCCTGATCGGCACGACCGTCGTGCTGGTCTTCGAGCTGCTCACCACCGAGCTCCTCGCGGCCGCGGCGGAGAAGATGGTCGGCAACGATCTGCACGGCAGCAATCTCCCGACGTTCCGCGAGTTCTCGCGTCCCTGGGCCGCTGCGCTCGTTCCGTCCGGTGCTCGTGCTCGCGTGCGTCGTGTCCTGGTGTCGGGCCGGTATCGTGATGACGCTCGCCCGAGCTCGTGCGCCGGTACGCGGCTCGTCGGACCGACTGCTGACGCTGCTCGACACCCTGCCGCACGACTGGGCGCTCATCACCGGCGAGTACTTCGTGCACATCCTCACCGCGCCCCTGCTCGGCATGGGGACGGCCGTCCTCTACTACGCACTGCTCGAGCGCGAACGGGCCCGGGCGCGCAACGAGCCCGCCGGAGCGGGCTCGTCGTGACGATCAGTGGTGCGAACTCAGGCTTCGCGGACCTTCTTGGCCACCGCGATGCCGATCGCAGCCAGGATGAGGATGATGAGCAGCTTCTTCATTTGGAATTCCCCTTCGGTCGCCACGGCTCGGAGATCGGCTGCATCGTAGGCGGTGGGACTCCCCGGAGCAATCGACGGCGCGGATGCCAGACTGACGGCGGAGGTGAACGGGGTCTGGTGGCCCCCCTCGTCTTCAAAACGAGTGGGACGGGTACTCCCCGTCCGGTGGGTTCGATTCCTGCCGCCTCCGCCATCGCCACCGCGACGTCAGGCCGGGACGACCTCCACCGGGATGCCGTTCACCGCGTGGTTGTTCGACAGGGTGTCGTAGAAGTGCATCGGCGCGAGCAGGTTGTTGTTCACGCCGGCGTGCTCCCGCGCGACCGACAGCCGCGCGCCCGGGCGGTCGTGGCCCCAGCCGTGCGGGAGTGACACGACCCCGGGCATCATCTCGTCGCTCACCTCGACCGGCACCTCGATGCTGCCCGCCTCCGACGTGACGCGCGCGCGGCCGCCGTCGACGAGACCGCTCTCGTCGCGCGTCCTCGGGGTGCACGAGCAGCGTGCAGCGGTCCTTGCCCTTCACCAGCACCTTCACGTTGTGCATCCACGAGTTCTTCGAACGGAGATGGCGACGGCTCACGAGGCGGAGGCCGTCGTCGGACTCCGCGAGCTTGGCCCGCAGGCGCGGCAGGTCACCGAGGATGTACTCGGGCGCAAGGTCGATGAGACCGTCGGGCGTGCACACCATCTCGTGGGCGCGGGGCACCATCGGGCCCATGTCGACGCCGTGCGGCTGGGCCTTGATCCGCTCGAGCGTGAGCCCGTCGGGCACCTCGCCGTAGCGATCACCCCACGGGCCGGTGCGGATGGTGAGATCGACGATGCGTTCGGCACCACCGTGGTCGTAGCGCGCGATCGTCTCCGCGGGATCGAGACCCTGTGAGCGGCACAGCGCGCCGAACCAGGCGTCATCGAGCGACTCGAAGTCGAAGTCCTCGTTGCGACCGCCGGTGCAGAGCCAACCGAGGCGGGCGACGATCTGTCCCTCGTGCGGACGGTCATCCGGCATCGGAAAGATCGCATCGCTCCAGTTGCCGCCGCTGCGCGCCGCCCAGCCCCAGAGCAGCTCGTCGTAGTGCGGGGTCTCCAGCGGCGACGGTCCGGGCAGCAGCACGTGTGCGAAGCGTGTCGTCTCGTTGAGGTAGTTGTCGACCGCGATCATGCACTCGAGCTCGGGGAGCGCCGCCTCGAGGCGCGCCGAGTCGGGCACGCTGATGACCGGGTTGCCGGCGACGGTGAAGAGCCCCTTGATCTGGCCGTCGCCCGGCGTGGCGATCTCTTCGGCGAGGAACGCGGCCGGCACCTGCCCGAGCACCTCGGGCACGCCGGACACGCGCGACGTCCACCGACCGAAGCGCGGCAGGCCGTCACGCGCGGTCGAGCTCATCCAACCCATCGGCCAGTTGATCGGCTTGCCCCACATGAGGCCGCCGGGACGGTCGAACTTGCCGACGATGATGTTGACCACGTCGACCAGCCACGACGCGAGCGTGCCGAACTCCTGGTTGCACAACCCGATGCGCCCGTACAGCGCACCCGTCGGCGCGGCGGCGAACTCGCGCGCGATCCGATGGATGGTCTCCGCGGGTACGCGACAGAAGTCGGCGACGGCTTCGGGCGTGAACTCGGCGCAGACGGCGCGCACGTCGTCGAAGCCCTTCACGCGGTCGGCGAGGTCGCCGAGGGTGGTGAGTCCCTCGGCGAAGAGGACGTTGCACATCGCGAGCAGGAACGCGGCGTCGGTGCCGGGAAGGATCGGCACCCACTCGTCGGCGTGATCGGCGGTGCCCGTTCGACGCGGGTCGACGACCACCACCGTGCCGCCGCGCTCGCGGATGGCATCGAGCTCACCCAGCACATCTGGGCACGCGAGCAGCGAACCGCCCGACGCTTGCGGGTTCCCGCCCATGCAGATCAGGTAGTCGGTGCGCTGGATGTCGGGCGACGGGATCTTCCACATGTTCCCGTACATGAGGACGCACGAGACGTTCTTGGGCCACTGGTCGACGGTGCCCGACGAGTAGATGTGCGGCATGCCCGACTGGCCGATGAACAACGGCATGTAGCGACCGAGCGTGAAGCTGTGGCCGACGGGGTTCCCGATGAACGCGGTGAACGCCGTGATGCCGTCGCGCTCGAGCACACCGTGGATGAGCTCCTCACACCGCGCGAACGCTTCGTCCCACGTCGCCTCACGCCAGGTGTCGCCCTCGCGGATCATCGGCTGACGGATGCGGTCCGGGTCGTCGTGCAGGTGCCCGAGCGTGGTGCCCTTCGGGCACAGATAGCCCTTCGACCACACGTCGTCCCGATCCCCACGGATCAGCTTGACCTGCTGGTCCTCGACATCCACCTGCAGCCCGCACATGCACTCACACAGCGGACACGTCACAAAATGTCGTTGCACCAGTCAAGTATTTCAGACCGGCGCCGTACGCGCAGCGAACCAACAGGCGCAGCGACGAAGGAGCGCCGCCGACGAAGCCTCCGCAGGAGCGAGCGCCAGCGAGCGACGAGGACAAGCGAGGAGGCGGTGCGCAGTCGTCGCTGCGCCGGGGAAGAACTCAGACCGCGAGGAGGTCGCGGGCGCCGGTGTCGGCCGAGGGGTGGCGCAACTTGCTCATCGCTCGGGCCTCGATCTGGCGGATGCGCTCGCGGGTGAGGTTGAAGTGCTCCCCCACCTCTTCCAGCGTGCGCGGCTCACCACGGTCGAGCCCGAAGCGCAGGGCGAGGATCTGCCGCTCGCGCTCGTCGAGCGGGGCGAGCAGCTTCTCGATCTCGTCGGGCAGCAGCGCGGTGGCCGCCACCTCGAACGGCGACTCGGCCGAGCGGTCCTCGACGATGTCGCCGAGCTCGGCGTCGCCGTCTTCGCGCAGCGGCTCCGACAACGACAGCGGCTCGGCCGCGAAGCGCAGTGCCTCGGTGACCTTGTCTTCCGGCATCTCGACCTCGATCGAGAGCTCGGAGAGCGTCGCCGGACGCCCGAGCTTGAGCTCCAGCCGCGAGCGGGCCTTCTGCAGGCGGGCGAGCGTGTCGCCGGCGTGCACGGGGAGGCGGATGGTACGACCGGTGTTGGCGATGCCGCGGGTGATCGCCTGGCGGATCCACCACGTCGCGTAGGTGGAGAACTTGAAGCCCTTGCGCCAGTCGAACTTCTCGACCGCGTGCATCAGGCCGAGGTTGCCCTCCTGGATGAGGTCGAGGAGCGGCAGACCCGACGCCTGGTACTTCTTCGCGATCGACACCACGAGCCGGAGGTTCGACTGCACGAACGTGCGCTGCGCGTCGTCACCGAGACGGGCGGTACGACGCAGTTCGCGCTTCTTGGTCGGGGTGAGCGTCTTCCCCCCGCCGAGCAGTTCCTCCCGAGCGGTGTTGCCCTGCTCGATCTGCTGCGCGAGGCGGACTTCGTCGTCCTTCGTGAGCAGCGGGTACTGGCCGATGTCGGTGAGATAGAGCCGGACGAGATCTTCCTCGTCGCGCTCGACACGCTCCTTCGCCACCAAGTGACCCCTTGTATCGAGCTGCGTCGTCGTCGGACGCAGACCACGAATGTTGCTGCTGTTGCCATATCACGATACCGGCCCCGTCAAGAGGACGGAAACGGCGATCGCCGGCTCAGCCCCGTGAGAAGAGGTCGTGGCCCTCCTGGGCGTCGAAGTCGAGGTCGTGGAGGACGAGGTCGAGGACCCGCATGATCGGTCGCTCGGCGATCGGCGTCGACCTCCGCGGACCACGCCCGGTAGGCGGCGACCACGTGGGGGAGCGACGTCGTCGTACACGCCCTTCGGCTCGGTGACCGCGGCGAGCGCCGCGGCAGCCTCCTGCAACGTGGGCTCGGTGACCGCCGAACCCTCGGGCCGATCGTGGAGGACGGGGACCACGCCGTCCCACAGCTCGGCGTGCCAGGCGAAGTGGCGCGCGTGCCGGGCCAGGAGCAGCTTCGCCCCGGCCGGGGTGATCCGCGGGACCCAGCCGCCGAGCAGCGCGGCGAGCTGCATCTCGATGGCGCGCGCGCTCTCCGATCCGCTGCGCCCATTCGACGATCCCGACGTTGGTCTGCGTCACGAACCCTCCTCCGACGACTGCACCTTGTCACGCACGGCCGGGCCCGGTGGCACCGGACGGCGCGGCCACAGCTCCGACACCGCGATGCCCACCAGGATGGCGACACCCCCGACGAGCCGCTCGACGCCGAGGCGCTCGCCGTTGACGTACCCGGCGATCCCCGCGAACACCGGCTCGGCGAGCAGGATCAGCGCGGCACGAGTCGCGGGGATCCGTCGCTGCCCCCACAGCTGGAGCGGCAGCGCGAGCGCGGAGCACGCGATCCCGGTGAAGACGACCGCGAACACCGCGAGCGCGCTGAGCGTGCCGACGCCCTGCTCGGCCGCGGGCGCGACCGACAGCAGCGCCACCGTCCCGATCTGCAGCGCGGTGAACTGCGAGGGCCGGCAGCAGGTTCGCGTACGCGCCGATGTACACGATGTGGAACGCGAACAGCACCGCGCACGCGAGCGTGAACACCTCGCCCCGACCGAGGTGCACGTCGGCACCGGTCAGCAGGTACAGACCGACGGTGGCGATCACGATGCCCGCGACGACCGGGTGGCCGCGGCAACCGCCGGCTGATCACCGACTCGATCACCGGGGTGATCACCACGTACAACCCGGTGATGAACGCCGACGTCGACGGCGACGTGTACTGCAGGCCGACGGTCTGCGTCGCGTACCCGCCGAACAGGATCACGCCCGCGGTGAGCCCGGCACGCACGAGCATCCGCCGATCGGGACCGCGGCGTGCGCAGCGCGGGGATCGCGACCGGCAGCGAGGATCAGCGTGGCGATGCCGAAGCGCCCGAGCAGGTACGCGAACGGCGTGATGTCGTCGAGCGCGTCGTGGACGAGCGGGAAGGTCACGCCGTAGAGCAGCGCGGCACCGACGAGCGCGGCCTCGGCGGCGAAGCGCCGCCTCACATGGTCGGATCTCCTAGCCAGGCCAGCGGTTGGTGATGGGGAGCCGGCGGTCCTTGCCGAACGCCTTCGGCGACACCCGCACACCGGGCGGCGCCTGACGTCGCTTGTACTCGTTGCGGTCGACCAGCCGGGCGACGCGTCGCACCGTCTCGGAGTCGAACCCGGCTGCCTCGAGCTCGGCGATCGACAGGTCGTCCTCGACGTAGCCCTCGATGATCGGGTCGAGGACGTCGTACTCGGGCAGCGAGTCGGAGTCCTTCTGGTCGGGCCGGAGCTCGGCGCTGGGCGCCTTCTCGAGCACGGAGTCGGGGATGAGCGTGCGCATCGCGCGCTCGTTGCGGTCGCGGGACAGCGCGTACACCAGCATCTTCGGCACGTCCTTGATGACCGAGAACCCGCCGGCCATGTCGCCGTAGAGCGTCGAGTAGCCCGGTCGCGATCTCGCTCTTGTTCCCCGTGGTGAGCACGAGCGCGCCGAACTTGTTCGACATCGTCATCAGGATCGTGCCGCGGATCCGGGCCTGCAGGTTCTCCTCGGCCAGGCCGGGCTCGGTGCCCGCGAACGTGGGCGCGAGCAGGTCGAGGAAGGCGGAGTGGGCCTCCTCGATCGGCACGGTGACCGTACGGATGCCGAGGTTCGCGGCCAACGCGTCGGAGTCGGTGACGCTGCCCTCGCTGGAGAACCGCGACGGCATGAGCACCCCGACGACCCGTTCGGGGCCGAGCGCGTCGACCGCGATCGCGGCGACCAGCGACGAGTCGATGCCGCCGGAGAGTCCGATGAGCACGTCGGTGAACCCGTTCTTGCGCACGTAGTCGCGGGTGCCGACGACGAGCGCCTCGTACACCTCCTGCACCGGCGGGAGCAGCGGCTCGATCCGCGCCTCCTCACGGTGCTCCCCGAGGCGCGCCTCGCTCACCGCGACCTCGGGCAACGCCGGCTGCCTTCGAACGCCCGCGCGGGTCGAGCAGGCGGCGCCGGAACGCGGGGCGCACGTCGACGTCGACGACGAGCAGGTCTTCCTCGAACTGGCGGGCGCGCGCGACCAGGCGACCGGTCTCGTCGAAGAGCATCGACGCGCCGTCGAAGACCAGCTCGTCCTGTCCGCCGACGAGGTTCACGTAGAGCACCGGCACCGACGCGTCGGCGGCGCGCGTGGCGAGCATCGTCTCGCGTTCGTGGATGCGGCCGGCGTAGAACGGCGACGCGTTGATGTTGACCACGAGCTCCGCGCCGCCGGCCGCCTGCGTGATGATGGGACCGCTCGGGCTCCACGCGTCTTCGCACACCGAGACCGCGACGCGCACCCCTGCGACGACGAACAAGCGGACCGTCGACCGTCGACGGCGTGAAGTAGCGCTGCTCGTCGAACACCGCGTAGTTGGGCAGCAGGTGCTTGCGGTACACCCCGAGCACGTGCCCGTTCGCGCACACCGCCGCCGCGTTCGAGAGATCGCGACGCGCTTCGGGGAAGCCCACCACCGCGGCCATGCGACCGGTGCGCGCGGCGAACTTCTCGAGCGCCTCGCCGCAGCGGGCGACGAACGCCGGGCGCAGGAGCAGGTCTTCGGGCGGGTAGCCGGTGATCGACGAGCTCGGGGAAGGCGACGAGGTCACACCCGGCGGCATCGGCCCGCTCGTAGGCGTCGAGCATGCGGTCGACGTTGCCGTCGAGATCGCCGACGACGAGGTCGAGCTGCGCGGCGGCGAGTCGGAGGCGGGGCACCGCGTCAGGATACGCGACACTGCCTGCATGCCCGGCGGGACCACGTTGCGCGAGACCGCCGACCTCGCCACCGCGATCGAGCGTTCCGCCGACGCGCGGACGGCCCGGATGCTGCTCGACCCGGGCGGTGGAGGCGCACCCGCAGCTCGCCGACGAGCTCGTCGACGATCCGCTCGTGCGCGACGGCCTCATCGCGCTCGCCTGCGCCTCGCGCTCGCTCGCGTCCGCGGTGATCGCCGACCCGAGCCTGCTCGATCCGTTCCGCGACGCCGACGACTTCGCGCACGAACGCACCGTCGACGCGTACCGGTCGTCGTGGCGGAAGGAAGGTACGCCCGACGACCGGGGGCTCCGGCGGTGGAAGCGGCGCGAGCTGCTCCGTATCGCCGCGCGCGACCTGCTCGGCGCCGCCGACATGCCGGCGGTCGGACGCGAGCTCGCGGCACTGGCGCAGGTGTGTCTGGAGGGCGCGCTCGCCATCGTCGGGCCCAACGTGCGCGTTCGCGGTCATCGGGATGGGCAAGCTCGGGGGCCGCGAGCTCAACTACGCGTCCGACATCGACGTGCTGTTCGTGCACGAAGGTGACGCCGACGCCGCGGAACGCACCGCGCGCGCACTGCTCGCCACGATGACGACGCCGAGCGAGGACGGCATCGTGTTCCGCACCGACGCCAACCTCCGGCCCGAGGGCCGCCAGGGCCCGCTCACCCGCACGCTCGACAGCTACGCGAGCTACTACGACGGCTGGGCCCGCACGTGGGAGTTCCAGGCGCTGATCAAGGCCCGTCCGGTGGCCGGCGACCCGACCTCGGCGCGCGTTTCATGGAGCTGACGACGCCCGCGCGTGTGGCCCGAGAAGCTCGACCCCGACGCGATCCGCGAGATCCGCGCCATGAAGGAACGCGCCGAGGAGATCACCGAGCGCAAGGGCCACGGTGACCGCGAGCTCAAGCGCGGGCGGGGCGGCATCCGCGACATCGAGTTCGCGGTGCAGTTGCTCCAGCTCGTCCACGGCCGCGACGACCGGTCCGTCCGTTCACCGACCACCTCGACGCGCTCCACGAGCTCGCCGACGGTGGCTACGTCGACCGCCCGGACGTCGATCGCCTCGACCGCGCCTACCAGTTCCTGCGCACCGTCGAGCACCGCATCCAGCTCTACGACGAGCAGCAGACCCACCTCATCCCTTCCGACGAGCACGCCCGCGTGCGTCTGGCCCGCGTCCTCGGCTACCGCGACAGCCCCGAACGCACGGCGCGCGAGCGGTTCGAGGCCGAACACCGCGAGCACCAGCGGGCGGTCCGGAGCATCCACGAACGCCTCTTCTTCGCGCCGCTGCTCGAGACCCTCGCCGGGACCGGCCCCCTGTCCCCCGAGGCCGCCGAGGAGCGCCTCGCCGCCTTCGGCTTCACCGACGTCGAGCGCACCCGCGCCGCGGTGCGGGAGCTGGCCGCCGGCCTCACCCGTCGGTCACGGGTCATGCAGGAGCTGCTGCCGGTCATCCTCGAATGGCTGTCGGAGACCCCCGACCCCGACCTCGGGCTGCTGCAGCTCCGGCGGCTGGTCGAGGGACCGGCCCGGTCGGCGTCG
Organism: uncultured Actinomycetes bacterium; assembly: GCA_963725775.1. GTDB lineage: Bacteria > Actinomycetota > Acidimicrobiia > IMCC26256 > DASPTH01 > DASUAS01. The sequence goes on along the minus strand of CAVRZT010000001.1, from coordinate 326,379 downwards.
CTGGCCGTGACGTTCCGCGACGCGCCCGGCGCGGCCGAACGTACGTGCCACCTGCTCGGATCCAGCCGCGTGATCGGCGAAGCACTGCGCCGCCACCCCGAGTTCGTCGACGCCCTCGACGACGACGACGCCCTCGCAGCGAGACGACGCGCGCCGAGCTGGTCGCCGACGCGTTCGACACCCTCGAATGGCGCGGCGACGACGAGCAGCGACGCGAAGGGCTGCGCCGCTTCAAGCGACGCGAGCTGCTCCGGATCGCGACCCGCGACCTGCTCGGCTACGCGCGGCTGGAGGCGACCGAGCGCGAGCTCACCGTGCTGGCGGAAGCGTGCCTCGAGGCTGCGCTGGCGTCGCTGCGCACCACCACTACCCTTTGCCGTCATCGGCATGGGACGCCTCGGCGGCGGTGAGCTCTCGTACGCGTCCGACATCGACGTGATGTTCGTGTACGACGGCCAGAGCGCGGCCGAGTTCGACGACGCCGAGCAACGTGGCCACCCGACTCGTGCAGGAGATCGGCGCGACCACCGCGGAGGGACAGACCTTCCGCATCGACGCCCGCCTCCGGCCCCAGGGGAACCAGGGGCCGCTCGCCCGGTCCATCGAGGGGTTCCGCGCCTACTACGAGCGGTACGGGCTTGACGTGGGAGCGCCAGGCGCTCACCAAGGCCCGCTTCGTCGCCGGCGACGCCGAGCTCGGGCGACCGCTTCTACGCGCTCGCCGACGAGTACGTGTACGGGCGGCCGATGACCGACGACGACGTCCGCGAGGTCCGCCGCATGAAGGCGCGCATCGAGCGGGAACGGATCCCACCGGGCGAGGATCCGCAGTTCCACCTGAAGCTCGGGCGCGGCTCGATGTCCGACGTCGAGTTCACGGTGCAGCTCCTCCAGCTCCTGCACGGCGGCGACCGTCCCGAGCTCCGTGCGCCCGCCACCATCGACGCGCTCGAGCGCCTGCGCGCCGCCGGGATGCTGCTCGACGACGACGCCGACGTGCTCGAGGAGGCCTACCGGTTCTGCGAACGGGCCCGGAACGCCCGGTACCTGCAGAGCGGCGCAGCCGTCCGACGCCCTTCCCGGCGATCGCACCGAGCTCGAACGTCTCGCCCTGCTCCTCGGGTACGTCCACCAGCCGCACATCACGCTGCGCGACGACTACCGCCGGGTCACCCGCCGCGCGCGTCGCGTCGTCGAACGCATCTTCTACGACGCGTGATAGCCACGCGGCGACCGGAGGCGGTGGGCGGTACCCGGTGCGATCGCGTTGGCGCTCGTACCGTTCGTCGCGTCGGCGATCGCGCTGATCACGCGCGTCGGCGACGACTACCTGCCGTCGGCCGACCAGGCGTGGATCGAGCTGCAGATCCGCGACATCGGGCACCAGTCGGTGCTGCTCGGCCCCTACTCGCGGTTCGGGTGGTTCCATCCCGGGACCGATCCTCTACTACCTGCTCTGGCTGCCGTACCGCATCACCGGCAGCACCGCGCTGAGCCTGTGCTTCGCCGCGCTCACGCTCAATGCCGTCGCGCTCGTCGGCATCGCACTGGTGGCGAAGCGGCGGGGCGGACTCCCGCTCGTGCTGCTGACCCTGTTCCTGAGCGGGCTCCTGATCTCGTCGCTGGGAGCACAGTTCTTCCGCGACGTGTGGAACCCGAGCATCACGATCCTGCCCTTCGTGCTGGCGGTGCTCCTCGCGTGGTCGATCAGCTGCGGGGAGGCGTGGGCGCTCCCCGTCGGCGCCGGCGTGGCGACGTTCCTCGTGCAGACGCACGTGAGCTACGGGTTCACGACCGCCACGGTCCTCGCTGCCGGCCTCGTGGCCGCGGCGATCACCGGGTGGCGCCGACGTGCCGATGCGCATCACCACGACCGCGTGCGCTCGTGGCTCCACATGCTCGCGGTCACCGTCGGGCTGCTCGTCGTGCTGTGGCTCCCCGTCGTGATCCAGCAGCTCACCGAGTCTCCCGGCAACCTGGGCACGCTCGTGCGCTTCTTCCGTGATCACGGTCGCGAGCACACCTACGGCGACGCGTGGCACGTCATGGCGTCGCAGCTCAGCGCGTGGCCCGACTGGGTGCGCGGCAGCATCGTGCGCAACATCTACAGCGGCGCGGTCGACCTGAGCGGACCGACGCCGATCGCGGTCGCGGTGCTCGTGCTCGTCGGCGCGGCGGTGCTCACGTGGCGACGCGCCAAGGACGGTTTCCGCTTCGACGTGATCGTGGCGCTCGCGATCGTCGCCGGGTTCGTGTCGGTGTCGCGCATCGTCGGCGAGATCTTCCCGTACCTCGTGATCTGGACCTGGGCGCTCGGGATGCTCACCTGGCTCGCCATCGGCTGGTCGCTCGCATGCTGGTGGCAGACGCGGTCGACGCGCGACGGGCGCGTGGGCCGGCGTCGCGCTCGGTGTGGTCGCAGCCGCGTTCGTGGTGGTCACGGTGGTGAACACGGTCGACGCCGCCCAGGCCGGCAACCCCGATGCCCCGGGCTCCCGCTGGGTGCAGGGGCTCACCGCCAAGGTGCGCGAGCAACTCCCCGACGGAGACGGCGTGGTCGAGATCCAGGCCATCGGCGGAGCGGGGTCGACCTGGATCGGCGCGGGAATCGCCGACGCGCTGGAGCACGACGGCATCGAGACCCGCGTCGCGCCCGAACTCGGGTTCGCCTACGGCCCCGACCGCGTGCTCGACGGCGAGCGGGTCAGGCTCACCGTGCTGCCGGTCGAGGACGCCGAGCTCGCCGAGGCGCGGCGGCTCCCGTGCTTCGACGACGTCGGGCGCGTCGGCAAGTACACGTTGTTCGTGAAGGATCCGGCGACGTGCCCGGCCGGATCCTGACCCTCGCTCATCGGAAGACTTCCGCTCCGGCGTCCCGGCCTCCGGCCACGCCTCCGCTTCATCTCTCAGTCGAGGACGAAGTCGACTTCCCAGTCCGCGTGGTCGGTGAACTCCGGCTGGTCGCGCTTGGTGAGGATGCAGTCTTCCAGCACCAGGGTGTCCATCTCGGTGCGCATGAAGCATCGGTAGGCATCTTCCGGAGTGCACACGATGGGCTCGCCGCGCACGTTGAACGACGTGTTGATCACCACCGGACAACCGGTCAGCCGGTCGAAGGCCTCGATGATCGCGTGGAACTCGGGGCTCGATTCCCGCGCCACGGTCTGGAGTCGCGCCGAGTAGTCGACGTGCGTGACCGCCGGGATGGTCGAGCGGATCTCGTTCACCCAGGTGCGGAGATCGGCGCTGCGCGCGTGGTCGTGCTCGTCGTCGACGCGCAGCTCGGGACGGACGTCGGCGACGAGCAGCATGTAGGGAGACTCGACGCCGGGCTCGATCTCGAAGTACTTGCTGGCCTGGTCGTCGAGCACCGCCGGCGCGAACGGCCGGAACGACTCGCGGTACTTGATCTTCAGGTTCATGATCGACTGCATCGCCGGTGAACGGGGATCGCCGACGATCGAGCGGTGCCCGAGCGCACGCGGGCCGAACTCCATCCGGCCCTGCAGCAGTCCGACGACGTCACCGTCGGCGATCGAACGTGCGATGCGCGCCGGCGCGCTCGTCACCCGAGAGCCGTTCGTAGGGGTAGTCGCGTTCGTCGAGCCAGGCGGCGATCTCGTCGGTGCCGAAGCGCGGGCCGAGGTACGCGCCCTGCATCCGGTCGTGGATGCCGTCGGCCTCGCGCGGATTCCCGAGGATCTGGTGCCACCCGTAGAGCGCGGCCCCGATCGCGCCCCCGGCGTCGCCGGCGGCCGGCTGGATCCAGAGGTTCTCGAACGGACCCTCACGCAACAACCGTCCGTTGGCGACGCAGTTCAGTGCCACACCCCCGGCGAGGCAGGCGTTGCGGGCGCCGGTGGAGGTCGCCGCCGCGCGCGCCATGCTGAGCACGATTTCCTCGGCGACGACCTGGATCGACGCGGCCAGGTCGAGCTCCCGCTTCGTGATCGCCGACTCGGGAGCTCGCGGCGGGCCGTCGAACAGGTCGGCGAAGCGACGGTTCGTCATCGTGAGCCCGGAGAGGTAGTTGAAGTACTTCATCTCCATGCGGAACGAGCCGTCGGAACGCAGGTCGACGAGGTGGTCGAAGATGCGGTCGACGTACACCGGCTCGCCGTACGGCGCGAGGCCCATGAGCTTGTACTCACCCGAGTTCACGCGGAACCCGCAGAAATAGGTGAACGCGGAGTAGAGGAGGCCGAGCGAGTTCGGGAAGTTCAGCTGACGTTCCAGCTCGATCTGGTTGCCGCGTCCGACGCCGATGCTGCTCGTGGCCCACTCGCCCACACCGTCGAACGTGAGGATCGCCGCGTGCTCGAACGGCGACGGGAAGAACGCGCTGGCGGCGTGGCTCTCGTGGTGTTCGGTGAACCACATGTTCTTCGGCATGCGCGAGCCGATGCGCTGGAGCCCGCGCTCGATCTCGTAGGGGATCCAGAGCTTCTCGCGCGCCCACGTCGGCATCGCCGACGAGAACGAACGGATCCCCTTCGGGCCGACGCGGAAGTACGTCTTCAGCAGGCGCACGAAGGTGGTGATCGGCTTGTCGTAGTAGACGACCGCGTCGACACCCTCGGCGCCGACGTCACCGCGCCGCAGGCAGTACGCGATCGCGTGCTCCGGGAAAGCGGCGTCGTGCTTCTTGCGGGTGAAGCGCTCCTCCTGCGCGGCCGCGACGACCTCGCCGTCGACGACCAACGCCGCCGCCGAGTCGTGGTAGAACGCGCTGATCCCGAGGATCTTCACGACGCGCGGTCTCGCAGCTTCACCTTGAGGTTCGCGTAGACCGCCGCCGCCGACAGCCGGGCGCCTTCCTCGTTGGTGTGCACGAAGTCCCAGAGCACGGGCTGGGTCGCGCCGTCGAGGGAGTCACCCACGTACACGTACGGCGTGCGCTTCAAGAGCTTCCTGACCTGCGCGATCGCGGGATTCCAACGGCCCGGGTCGTAGCCACCCATGCCGAGGTACGCCTCCTCCTCGGGCAACAGCTTCTTGGTGAACACGTTGGGCTGCCAGAAGAAGTTGGCGTCGGCGCCGACCGAGGTCGCCACCGCCTGGGCCAGCGACGCGGCACGCGCCTGGATCGACACCGTGTTCTCGGCCGCCGCGGTCACGTCGGTCGTGGACCCGGCGCCCGTCGTCTTCTGCTCCACGCCCTTGGCGAACTGGACCGGCTGCGGATCGGAACCTCCGAAGAGCTCGTCCAGCGCGTCGTACACGTGGTGCGAGGCACTCTGGTCCCAGTAGGCACCCAGCACGTCGGAGACGCTCGTACCCGTCGCCGGGGCGGTCGCGGGGGCGACCTTCTTCGCGGTCGCGTCGGTGTCGGAGATTCCTGCGTTCGTCGTCTGCCCGGACTGCGGGTCGTAGATGTTCGTCGGCTCGGTCGTCAGTTGGATGTTCATCTGCCACGCGAGGTCGTTGAACCCGTCGTAGAACACCACGAGATCGGGCTTCTGCCCGGTCGAGATCAGCTGCTGGAAGAGCTCGAGCTCCTGCCACATCGCGGTGCCGGGACGGCCGAAGTTGCGCACCTCGACCGGGATGCCGTCGGCCTCCGCGAGCCGGGCGAACTCCGACGGGATGGTGTGGTCGTCGCGCTGGCCGTCGCCGAACAGCGCGGACGCGCCGAAGAACCACACCGACACCGGGTCGCCGCTCACCGACGGCGAGTAGCTGGTGCGCACCCCGTCGACGATGTTGGTGTACGTCGAGGCCTTCGCGCCCGGGCGGTAGCCGAGGAACGAGTCCTTCACGCTCGGGATCGACGACTGCTCGGCGAGGACCTCGCTGACCCACGGGCTGTCGCGGAACGCGGGCTGGGCCGCGGGATCGAACGTGTCGTCGGCGACCGCGGCCGTGCCGTGCGTCTCACTGCTCACCTCGTCGTAGATCCACCCGCCTGCAAGGTCGGCGATCAGGAGCAGCGACACCACGCCGACGACGGTGGCGACGCGCAGGACCGGCCGACGCCGGGGCGACGTCGCGCCGACCGGCGACCAGAGCGCGCGCTCATCGGTGAACTGACGCTTCGGGAGTGAGCGACCGGTGTGCCCGTGCCAGAACGACGTCTCGTCGCGACGCGCGCCGGGCGCGAGCGCGTCGTACCGGAAGAGCCACATGGCGAACGCGACCGGCGTGAACACGAAGAGGTTCACGATCGTGAGGAGCACGAGGCCGATCGCCCGACCGATGAGCACACCGAAGCGCGCCATGAGGTGCTCGATGCGCATGGCGAGTGCCGGGCTCACGATCCCGATCACGGTCAGCACGACGACCGCGACGACCACGAGCACCGCGGCGATCTCCAGCCCGAGCCACCAGAGCAGCGCGGCGAACGCCAACGGCAGGAGAAGGCGCAGGACGAACTTGTGCCAGCGTGGCTGCCGCGCTTCGCGCGGCGGCGCCGGGATCTCGAGCCAGGTGGATGGCGTCACGGCAACAGGGTTCGGTTCAGAAGAGGGTGTAGAGCGTGTAGGGAGCCGCGGCCTGTCCCACCACGATGGCCAACGCCACGACCGCCAGCAGCAGCACCATCGGGATGACCCACCACGCCCGGTTCACGACCGAGTACGAGATGAATTCGCCCCCGAGCCGCGCTCCGTAGCGCAACCGTCCCATTCGGGCGATGTTAGGCGGCACGGGCCTCCCGGAGACTCCGCGGCCCACGGGGCGGTACGGTCCCCGTCCATGACCGACCTGGGACCCTTCGACCTCGACGGCGCCGCCGCGGTCGTCACCGGCGCCGGCAGCGGAATCGGCCGCGCCATCGCCCACGAGCTCGCCGCCCGGGGCTCCCGGATCCTGGTGACGGACATCGACGGTGAACGAGCCGCCACCGTCGCGACCGAGATCACCGCGACCGGCGGCACTGCCGTCGCGCAACCGTGCGACGTCGCCCGCAGCGACGATTTCGTCGCCGCGCGCAACCGCGCGCTCGACGAGCTCGGCGCTGTCGACGTCGTGGTGAACAACGTCGGCGTCCTGGCCGCCGGCCGCCCCGAGGCGATCCCCGTCGACGAGTGGCAGCGCATCCTCGACCTCAACGTGCTCGGCGTCGTGCGCAGCAACGAGGTCTTCCTGCCGATGTTGATCGAACAGGGCCGAGGGCACGTGGTCAACACGTCGTCGGTGTCGGGCATCCTCAACTACGCCTATGACCGGACGCCTTATGCCGCCAGCAAGGCCGCGGTGATGATGCTGTCGGAGGCTTTGTTCATGTACCTGCGTCCGCTCGGCATCGGCGTGTCGTGCCTGTGCCCCGCCGGTGTGGCGACGAACATCCTCGAGCAGATCCGCTTCATCGGCGAGCAACTCCCGCTCAGCGCACCCGATCTCCCGATGGTCGATCCCGACGTCGCAGGCACGCGCGTGGCCGACGCGGTCGAACGCCGCGACTTTCTCGTGGTCACCGCCGACGAAGTACGCGACGAGCTCCGCCGCAAGGGCGACGACCTCGATGCGTACCTGCGCGCGCAGGAGCGCTGGATCCACGGGGACGCGTGACGCCCGACGACCTCGACCTCGACGGACGCCTCGACGCCCTCTTCGCCGCTCCCGCCGACCGGTTCGTCGCCACTCGCGAGGCACTGGCCCGCGAGCTGAAGCAGGCGGGCCGGCGTGACGACGCCTCGGCCGTGCACGCGCTGCGCCGACCCACCGTCGCGGTGTGGAGCCTGAACCAGATGGTGCGAAGTCGGCCCGATCAGCTCGCGGCGCTGGTGGCCGCCGGCGACGAGCTCGACACGCTCCAGCAGGCCGGCGGCCACGCGCCCCACCTGCGGACCGCGGCGCGCCGGCGACGGGCGCTCCTCGACGAGCTCACCGAGGTGGCCTCGACGTTCGCCGATCGACCCGACGGCGTGCGTGCGAGCATCGCCGCCACGCTCGATGCCGCGTCGCTCGATCCGTCGTTGCAGGACGACCTGCTCCGGGGACGCCTGACTGCGGAGCTTGCGCCGGCCGTCCGGTTCCTCGGGGATGTCGGTGACGTCGATGATCCTCCCGACCCTCCACGTCCGACGCGCGCCGCCAAACGCCCGACGCCGTCGACGCCTGCGCGTGACGAGCTCGCAGCGCGTCGGGCCGCGACCGCGCTCGCCGACGCACGCGACCGCGCCGAGGTCGTGGCCGACGAGATGCGCGAGGCCGAGGCCGACAGTCGCGACGCGCAGCAACGAGTCGACGACGCCCACCGTCGGGTCGCGGAGCTCGAGTCGGCGCTCGCCGACGCGCGCATCGAGGTTGCCGTCGCCAAGCGCGCGGTCACCGAGGCAGCGCGCGCCGAGACGAGGGTGCGCACCGCGCAACGACGCGCCGAGGCCGCGCTGCGCGTCGCCGAGCGCAATGCGTCAAGGTGAGGACTCGGGTGCCGGCAACCGGTTGAAGAACTCCCCGTCGTCGGGTTGTGTCGTCACCGTGCCGTCGGTGAGGTCGGTCCAGAAGTCGGCGATGGCCTCCGGCCCGAGCTCGCGCGCCCGGTACCCGTCGAGGTAGTGGAGGTTGCCGCACTGCATCACGATCAGGAGCGCGACGGCGACGGTCGCCCACTGGCACACGTCGAGCTCGCGCCGCACGTCGCCGAGCCAGATCCACATGACGACGAAGAAGTTGGTGAGGATCAGAAATCCCCAGCGGTACTTGTCCCAACCTGCGGCGGTAAGCAGCAGCGGTGCTCCGATGGCCAGCGCGCCGAGCAGACGGACATCGGCCCGCGCCCACCCGTGGGCATCACCGGCCCGGTCGCGGGTCGCGAAGTACCAGACCACCAGGAACGCGGCGACCATCACGACCGCGATCGGGAGCAGGAATCGGAAGACGTCCCACGGCGAGTAGAGGTCCCAGTTCCCCGTCTGCGACTGGTCGAACACCCCGAGCGCGTCGAGCCGCGGGAAGAAGTCGGCCCGATCAACGAGGGTGCGGGCCAGGCCGTCGACCGCGCCCGATCCCGCCGCCGGCACGAGCACCACCACGAGGTTGACGAGCACCGGCGCCGCCAGCACCTTCAGCGCCTTCTCGCGCGGCAGGTCCTTCCACGCCACGAACACGAAGATGGGTAGCACGGTGAGGAGCGTGATCTCGTGGCCGAACACCGCGAGCACCATCAGGACCGACGCCGAGGCCAGGCGGGAACGGTGCACGCACCATACCGCCGCGAACAGGAACAGGTAGAGCAACTGGTCGAGGTAGCCGACCTCGTTGAAGAGGTAGCCACCCGGCCCACAGACCAGCCACGCGATGACGAGCACGCGCTGGCTCACCAACTGCGTGCGCAGGGCCAGCACGCTGATGGTGACGACCACCGCACCGAGCACGAGGAACGCGAACGTCGCGAAGAGGGCGTACGGGAAGTCGAAGAGCAGCGCGAGCGGGCGGAGCAGCGTGCCGACGAGGATGCGTCGGTGGAAGCCGTCGGTCACCGACACCGCTTCGAGCGTTGCCGACCAGATGTTCGGCATGCGAAAGCCGCGGTACCAGGCGAAGAGCACCGACAACGGCACCAGCACCGCGGTACCGCGCACCACCCACCGAGGCGGGGGCGGTCCGGCAGACACGAGTGCCGTGACTTCGCCGTTCCCGGCGTCCGCGTTCACGTCCATGGTGCGCCGACGACCCGGTCAGGAGCCCGGCGGCGCGAGCTCGGCGAGCAGGTTGTCGTTGAACCTACCTTCGAGCATCGTCGCCTCGAGCCCCTTGCCCACCGCCGCGAGAATACGCAACGCGCGTAGCATCAGCTGACGATGACCGAGGGCGCGAGCATCGAGGGCCGGCGCCTGCTGGTCGTGGGCGCCACTTCGGGCGTGGGGAGAGCGATCGCGGCGACGGCCGCGGCCGCCGGAGCTCGTGTCGTCGCCGTCGGTCGACGCGCCGACCGACTCGACGAGCTCGTCGCGCAGAGCGACGGCCATCTGGTCGGCGTCCGCGCCGACGTACGCGTCGACGACGACTGCCGACGCATGGTCGACGAAGCGGTCGCCGCGCTGGGTGGGCTCGACGCGTTGGTCTACGCGACCGGGATGTCGCCGCTCGGCCGGCTCGTCGACACGACAGCGGACGAGTGGCACGCGGTGCTCGAGACCAACGTCGTCGGCGCGGCGCTCGTGTGCCGCTACGCCATCCCGCACCTGGACGCGAGTGGCGGACGGGCGCTGTTCCTGTCGTCGGTGTCGGTCGAGGATCCCCGGCCGTTCCTCGTGCCGTACGGCGCGAGCAAGGCCGCGCTCGATTCGCTCATCCGCGGGTGGCGCAACGAGCACCCCGACCTCTGCTTCACCCGCGTCGTCATCGGCGGGACCGCCACCGAGTTCGCCTCCGGATGGGATCCGGCGCGGATGGCGGAACTCACCGAGGCACGCGTGGACCGCGGCCTCGTGAAGACGACCGTCATGACCGCCGACGAGGTGGCCGCGCAGGTGCTCGACGCGCTCACCGCGCCGGTCTGGGTCGACGACCTCCGCCTGATGCCCCGCAACCGCTGATGGCGAGCCGGCTCGTCGCTCAGGCGTAGTTGCGAAGGCCTACCAGGAGATGGAGCAGGAGCGATTCCTCGCGTCGCCGATGCGCGAACTCGACTCCGACGATCACACGGCCGGCCGACAGTCGATTGGCACGTCGGACGATGGTCCGCAACGCGACGCCGACCTCGTCGCGAGCGATGGAACTGATCTCGACATCCAGGCCGCCGACGAGCGGCTCGTGCGGCGCGACGTCGTAGAGCTCCACCGCCGCGCCGGCGAACGAGAGGTCGACGATCAGGCACTCACGCCAGGCCGCGCGATCGTCGAATCGATAGCGCGCCGACCACTCGGCCGCGGTGCGCGGTTCGCCAACGAGTTCCCCGCCTGTCATGTGGTGCCTCCGGTCCTCTGCTCAACACCAACAACGGTCCTTTCCTCGATCGCCTTGACCCTGGATTGACGACGGCGGTCGGTGGAGCAGACTGACCACCGCATTCCGCGGTATCGAAGGGCCAAGGTCGGGGGAGCATCATGAGCATCGAGGACAGCTACAACTTCCGACGGATCTCCGAACGCCTCACGACGTCAGGCCTGGTGAGCGTCGCGCAGCTCGGCGACCTGCACCGCGAGGGCTACGAAGCGGTGATCAACCTGTTGCCCGACAGCAATGAGCACGCCGTCACCGACGAGGCGCGCATCGTGCGGGACCAGGGCCTCGACTATGTGTACATCCCCGTCGATTTCGAAGCGCCCACGCACGCCGATCTGGAAGCGTTCGCTGACGCAATGACTGCACGGGCCGGCCAGAAGGTCCATGTGCACTGTGCAGCGAACTACCGGGTCAGTGCGTTCTACAGCCTCTACGCACTGCGACATGGCTTGTGCACCGAACGCGAAGCGGACGAACTCGTCCAGGATGTGTGGAATCCAGCCGAACACCCGGCGTGGATGGCATTCATCACGGCCGAACGGACTCTCGGCTAGATGTCGTAGTAGAGGTAGAACTCCCACGGGTGCGGGCGCAGCCGCAGCGCGTCGACCTCGTTCTCGCGCTTGTAGTCGACCCACGTCTCGATCACGTCGGGCGTGAACACCCCGCCCGCGAGCAGGTACTCGTGGTCGGTCTCCAGCGCGTCGAGCACCTCGTCGAGCGACCCCGGCACCTGCGGCACCTTGGCCAGCTCCTCGGGCGGGCAGGTCGTAGAGGTCGCGGTCGAGCGGCGTGGGCGGCTCGATGCGGTTCTGGATGCCGTCGAGACCGGCCATGAGCAGCGCCGAGAACGCGAGGTACGGGTTGCACGACGGGTCGGGACACCGGAACTCGATGCGCTTGGCCTTCGGGCTCTTCGAGTACAGCGGGATGCGCACCGCGGCGGAGCGGTTGCGCTGCGAGTACACCAGGTTGACCGGCGCCTCGTACCCGGGCACGAGCCGCTTGTACGAGTTGACCGTCGGGTTGGTGAACGCGAGCAGCGACGGCGCGTGCTTGAGCAGCCCGCCGATGTACCAGCGCGCGATGTCGGAGAGACCGGCGTAGCCCTTCTCGTCGAAGAACAGCGGCTCGCCGCCCTTCCAGAGCGACTGGTGCACGTGCATGCCGGAGCCGTTGTCCTGGAACAGCGGCTTGGGCATGAAGGTGACGGTCTTGCCCGCGGCGCGGGCCACGTTCTTCACGACGTACTTGTAGAGCATCAGCTTGTCGGCCATGGTCGCCAGCGTGTCGAAGCGCATGTCGATCTCGGCCTGGCCCGCGGTGCCCACCTCGTGGTGCTGCACCTCGATCGGGATGCCCACGTGCTCCAGCGTCAGCAGCATCTCCGAGCGGAGATCCTGGTACTGGTCCATGGGCGAGACGGGGAAGTAGCCCTCCTTGTAGCGGATCTTGTAGCCGAGGTTCGGGGTGCCGTCGAGCTCGGTCTCGCGACCGGAGTTCCACACGCCCTCGATCGAGTCGAGGAAGTAGTAGCCCGAGTACTGGTTCTGGTCGAAGCGCGCCGAGTCGAAGATGTAGAACTCGGCTTCGGGCCCGAAGTACGCGGTGTCGGCGATGCCGGTGCCGCGCAGGTAGTCCTCCGCCTTCTTGGCGATGTAGCGCGGGTCGCGGCTGTAGGACTCGCCGGTGACCGGGTCCTTGCACGAAGCAGTTGATGTTGAGCGTCTTGTGCTGCGTGAACGGGTCGATCACCGCGGTGTCGGGGTCGGGGATCAGGAGCATGTCCGACTCCTGGATCTCCTGGAACCCGCGGATCGACGAGCCGTCGAACCCGAGACCGTCCTCGAAGACGTCCTCGGTGAGCTCGTGGGCGGGGATCGAGAAGTGCTGCATGAGCCCGGGCAGGTCGCAGAACCGGATGTCGACGATGTCGACCTCCTCGTCGGTGAGCGGCTTCAGGACGTCACCGGGAGTCGCCACGACTCACCGCCTTTCGTTCTGGAAGCGACGAGGGCCCGGTCGCACGGGCCAGGAGATCCTGGCCGCGAACCGGGCCCCGTGTCGAGTGCCGCAACTGCATGCTCAGCGCCGAGCGCGCTGCAGACCGTGTCGATGATGAGCCGCGTCACCACGTAGGGGTCCATGTTGGCGTTCGGACGACGGTCCTCGATGTAGCCCTTCTTGTCGATCTCGACCTGCCACGGGATGCGCACCGAGGCGCCGCGGTCGGAGACGCCGTAGCTGAACTCGTGCCACGGCGCGGTCTCGTGACTGCCGGTGAGCCGGTGCTCGATGTCGGCGCCGTAGCCCTCGACGTGCTCCTGCGGCCTTCTTCCCGAGCGCCTCGCACGCGGTGATGATCGGGTCGTAGCGCTCGCGCATCGCGTTGGTCGAGAAGTTGGTGTGCGCGCCGGCGCCGTTCCAGTCGCCCTTCACCGGCTTCGGGTCGAGCGTCGCCGAGACGCCGAAGTCCTCGGCGATGCGGTAGAGCAGCCAGCGGGCCACCCACAGCTGGTCGGACACGTCGAGCGGGCCGAGCGGGCCGACCTGGAACTCCCACTGGCCGGGCATGACCTCGGCGTTGATGCCCGAGATGCCGAGGCCGGCGTCGAGGCACGCGTCGAGGTGCGCCTCGACGACGTCACGGCCGAACACCTCGTCGGCGCCGACGCCGCAGTAGTAGAAGCCCTGCGGCGCGGGGAAGCCGCCGGCGGGGAAGCCGAGCGGGCGGCCGTCCTCGAAGAACGTGTACTCCTGCTCGATGCCGAAGAGCGGCTCCTGGCCGGCGAACTTCTCGGCGACCGGCGCGCAGCAGCGCGCGGGTGTTGGTGGCGTGCGGCGTCATGTCGGTGCAGCAGCACCTCGCACATCACGAGCACGTTCGTCGCCGCCGCGGATCGGGTCCGGGCACGAGAACACCGGGCTGCAGCACGCAGTCCGAGTTGCTCGCCGGGCGCCTGGTTGGTGCTCGAGCCGTCGAAGCCCCAGATCGGCAGCTCCGTGCCGTCGGCGAGGATCTTGGTCTTCGACCGCAGGCGGGCGCGTCGGCTCGGTGCCGTCGATCCAGATGTACTCGGCCTTGTAGGTCACGGCTCATCTCCTGAAGTCTCTGGGTCGTCGTCCGGCGCGGTTCGGCGGCCGGGGCCCACTGCCGAGCGGTGAAGGATCCAGCCTCATCGGCCGGCGATTTCCCGTCCGATTGCCCGAACATGAACGCTCTGTTTCTGGGCCGGACCCGGCCTGCGGGGATGGTACGCGGGCCTCCGTAGACTGCTCGTATGCAGCAGCAGCTCGACTACGTCCTGCGCACGGTCGAAGAGCGCGGTGTCCGGTTCGTCCGCCTCTGGTTCACCGACGTCCTCGGCTCCCTGAAGAGCTTCGCCATCACCCCGGCCGAGCTCGAGGCGCGCGCTCGAGGAGGGCATGACCTTCGACGGCTCGGCCATCCAGGGCTACAGCCGGGTCCAGGAATCCGACATGCTCGCCGTGCCCGACCCGAGCACCTTCGAGATCGTGCCGTGGCGCGGCGAGGACGCCCCCGTCGCCCGCATGTTCTGCGACATCAAGCACCTCTCGGGGGAGCCGTTCGAGGGCGACCCCCGCTACGTGCTCAAGCGCAACCTCGAGCGCGCCCGCGAGAAGGGCTTCACCTTCTACACCGGCGCCGGAGATGGAGTTCTTCATCTTCGAGTCGGCCGACCGCCGCCGGTGCCGCTCGACAACGCCGGCTTCTTCGACCTCACCCAGCTCGACATGGTGAGCGAGCTGCGGCGCCAGACGATCGTCACGCTCGAGGCGATGGGCATCCCGGTCGAGTACAGCTTCCACGAGATCGGCCCGAGCCAGCACGAGATCGACCTGCGCTACACCGACGCGCTCACGATGGCCGACAACGTCATGACGTTCCGCCAGGTCGTGAAGCAGGTCGCCACCGAGCTCGGCGTGTACGCCACGTTCATGCCCAAGCCGATCGAGGGCGCGTTCGGCTCCGGCATGCACACGCACCTGTCGCTGTTCGAGGGCGACGTCAACGCGTTCCACGACCCGGGCGACGAGTACGGCCTCTCGAAGGTCGGGCAGCTGCTTCATCGCCGGGCTGCTGCGCCACGCCGCGGAGATCACCGCGGTCACCAACCAGACCGTGAACTCCTACAAGCGGCTCATCGCCGGGCTACGAGGCGCCGCGTCCACATCTGCTGGGCGCGCAACAACGAGTCGGCGCTCGTGCGGGTGCCGACCCCGAAGCAGGGCAAGGAGAGCTCGACCCGCATCGAGTTCCGCTCGCCCGACCCGGCGTGCAACCCGTACCTCGCGTTCTCGGTGATGCTGGCCGCCGGGCTCGAAGGGCATCGAGGAGGGCTACGACCTCCCGCCCGAGGCCACCAACAACATCTACGAGATGACGCCCGAGGAGCGGGCCGCCGAGGGCATCGGCTCGCTGCCGCAGACTCTCACCGAGGCCATCTCGGCCATGGAAGACTCCGAGCTCGTGGCCGAGGCGCTGGGGGAGCACGTGTTCGACTACTTCATCCGCAACAAGCGGGCGGAGTGGCTCGACTACAAGGCGCACGTCACCCCCTGGGAGCTCGACCGCTACCTCGGGATCGCCTGTGATGGCGACCCGAACCCCTGCTGGTCTTCCCCGATCCGCCGCCGCCGCTGCTCGCGCAGACGCTCGACCTCGCGGGCTACCCGTGGAAGGCGGTCACCAACGCGTCGATCGCGACGCAGGCGGAGCCGGCCGACGGCTGGGCCGGCGCGGTCGTGTGCGCCGACGAGGACCCCGAGGGCGCGTTCGGCATCTGCCGCGCGCTGCGCAAGCGCGACAGCACGCTCGAGCCGGTGCTCCTGCTCGTGTCGGGCGCGCAGCTCGCCGAGCTCGAGATGCGCGAAGACCTCTTCGACGACTTCTGCCTCGCGCCGTTCCACCAGAAGGAGCTCGAGGCGCGCCTGCGCCACCTGTTCTGGCGGACGGGTCGCGGCGCGCGTCCCGAGATCGTCGAGTACGGCGACCTCGTGCTCAACCTCGAGACGTACCAGGCCGCGCTCGGCGGGCGTCCGCTCGACCTCACCTACATGGAGTACGAGCTGCTCAAGTTCTTCGCGACGCACCCGAGCAAGGTGTTCACCCGCGAGCAGCTGCTGTCGCGGGTGTGGGGCTACGAGTACTACGGCGGCGCGCGCACGGTCGACGTCCACGTGCGGCGGCTGCGGGCCAAGCTCGGCGAGGAGCACGCGAACCTGATCCAGACCGTCCGCTCGGTCGGCTACCGCTTCGGATCGCCCCGCTGGGCACCCGGCGCGCGGCGACTCGCTCGGGTCAGGCTCTCGGACTGCTCGGCGCGCGGCGCTCGGCGTCGTCGACGAGCAACCAGCCCATCAGCGCGCTCCAGATCGCGCCGCCCAGCATCACGGCGATGGGGATCAGGAGCAGCATGACGACGGCGATGATGATGCCTCCGGCGACCACGGTCAGAGAGTAGCGCGCGCCGAATCGGACAATGCTTGCAAACAGCCCGACGGCGGAGCAGAGTCTGTCGTCGAGGGCATCGCACGGAGAGGGGGACTCGTGGACGGACGCGCAAGTGGGAACGATGGCGCGCGCTCGGCGGCATCGTGCTTCGTCGTGTTGATCATCGTCGTCGGCGTTCCTGCCCGGGAGCACCGCCGAAGCCGAGTGACTCCACCGCCAAGATCGCCAAGTTCGTCGCCGACAACAACGACGAGCTCCGCTGGGCCGGCGTTCATCGGCGTGCGTCGCGGTCGATCGTCCTGTTGTGGTGGCTCGGCGCGGTGTGGCGGCTGCTCCGACGGGCCGAGGGTGGCGTGCCGCGGCTGGCCGTCGTCGCGCTCGCTCGGCGTCGCACTGGCGTCGGCGCTGTTCGCGGTCGGCTCGATCGTGCTGATGCAGCACCGCGTCGCCATCGTCGCCGGCGGCGGCCGGCGGTCCACGACGGTGACCCGCTTCTTCTACCTCTGTGCAGGCGAACCTCGGCGCTGGGCGGTGGCGTCGGGCATCGCGCTGTTCGTCGGCGCGTTCTCCATCGTGATCGTGCGCAGCCGGCGTGCTGCCGCGTGGCGCTCGGCTGGTTCGGCGCGCTGGTCGCGCTCGTGCTCGCTCGCCGCGGGTGGCGCGATGCGCGTCGACCACGCGACGTCTACTTCGTCCTCGGCTTCGTCGGCTTCGTCGGGTTCGTGCTCTGGCTGCTCATCGTGCAGCGTGATGATGCTGCGGGGCCAGCGGGGACACAGCCGGTGCGAGTCAGCGACGTAGCGAGCTCGCGCCGGCGCGTGTCCCGTGGGCGGGGAACGCCTCGGGACGCGCGCCTTCCGCGTCGGTCAGCGCGTTCCACGCGGCGGCGGCAACCGCGGCGAACACCGCGTCGGACGCGCTGCGCACGGGCGCGCCCGGGTCGTCGACGATCTCGACGTCGATCGGCGGCGTGTCCTTGGCGCGCAGGATGCCGAACGAGCGGATCGTGAGGTCGTGCACCTCACCGGTCTCGGGGTCGACGGCGAGACCCTCGGTGAGCACCCACCCGAGCGCCATGTGCGCGGCGCCGATCGCGTACGAACGCGAGCACGACCTCGTCGAGCGGGTCGCCCGCGGCGACGCGCACCTGCACGCGCTCCATCCGTGACCCGGTCGCCGACTCGTCACGCGCGCACCGGCGAGTGCACCGCTCGGCGCCGACGCACACAGGTGTCGAGCAACACCGCCGCGAGCACGACCGTCGCGCGACGAGCGCGAGACGATCGGCGCCGCGCCGCGTGCAGCGCGCCTTCGAGCAGCACGGCCCGCTCGGCGAGGCCGACGGCGCGGACGGCTGCTGACGTCGGCGGACCGGCGGCGATCGACGCTCGACCACTCCCCGACATCGTCGAGGTCGTACGGCCACGACATCTCGGTGCTGAACGAGCCGTGTCACCGACCACCGTGCCGCGCATCCGCACGACACGGCCGTCGAGGCACGCGGACGGCAGCGATCGGCGGTCGCTTCGGGCCGAGTCGCACGACGTCTTCGCGTGAGTACACGACGCGCACCGACGCGCCCGGTGTCGTCGGCGAGCTCGCGCGCCGCGGCGGGCGCCAGCGACGCGGCCTTGCCGCCGAAGGCGCCGCCGTTGGCGAGCGGCGTCGCGGGCTCACCGCCGGGCGCGCACCACGACGCGTCGGGCTCGAGGTAGGCGGGCTCGACCCAGCTGGTCGCGAGGCGCACGCCACCCGTCGATCGGCGTCGGGCAGCGGCAGCGGCGGCGTCGGGATCGACGGTCGTGCGTCGCCCCTGCACCTTGCCGGCGAGCGCGCGCGCCTCGAGCAGCGACTCGGCGACCACCCAGTCGAGGCCGGCCGCCTCGACCGATCGGTGCGGTCGAGCCGGGCGGCAACGGCACCGCGACCAGCGCGTCGCGGGGAGCGCTGTCGTCGGCGAAGCCGCCGTCGCCCAGCGGCACGTCGGGCCGACGACCTGCGGCGACGCCACCTTCGAGCTCGGCGCCGCGGCGCGGCGGCCGCGGTCCGCGTCGCGCGACGTCGGACGGGCCGGGCACGCTCGTCGATCGCCTCGTACACCGTCTGCCAGCCCGTGCACCGGCACAGGTGCGCGGCGAGTGCGCGGTCGAGGTCGACGCGACGCGTCTTGCCCTTTGCCTCGGCCGCGGCCGAGACGCGCACGAGGATCCCCGGCGTGCAGAACCCGCACTGCGAGCCGCCGGTCGCCACGAACGCGGCCGCGAGGTCGTCGCGCACCGCGGGCGAGAGCCCGTCGACGGTCGTCGACCGCGCGGCCGTCGACGCGCGTCGCCGGGGTGACGCACGCGACGCGCGGCTCGCCGTCGACCAGCACGGTGCAGCAGCCGCACTGACCCTGCGGCGCACACCCGTCCTTCACGCGACAGGACGCCGAGTCGCTCGCGCAGCACCGAGAGCAACGACTCGCCCGGCGCGGCGTCGACCTCGACCTGCTCACCGTCGCACGAGAACTGCACCCGATGCCCAGTTCCGGTCACGGGCAGGCAGGATAGGGGGATGCCTCTCGACCCCTTCGTCGAACACGCGCTCGACGCGGCGGGCGTTCCTGGTCCGCGGCCTCGCGGCCGCCGGTGGCCTCGCGGTGGCTGGCGGCATGCTGCGCAGACGTCGCGGGCGCCGCTCCGACCCGAAGACCTACTTTCCGCTCGTGCTCTCGAGTGACCTGTACGCGTCGGCGGCAACCGCAACGGCTCGTGTTCGCGCTGTCGCACAGCACCGCGAAGGGCATCAAGTTCGCGAGCGGGCCGGCGGTGGCGGTCCGCTTCAAGCGGCCCCGGCGGGATCGTGGTCGCCGCTCACGCGCACGGCCTACGACCGCGTCGGGCTGCCGAAGGGGCGCGGGGTGTCTACGTGGCGCGACCGACGTTCGACGCCGCCCGGCGTGTGGAAGGTCGAGGCCCGCGGCCAGGGTCAGAAGGTGCCGTTCACGATCCAGGTCAACGGCGCGCCCGGTCACCGTCGTCCCCGGCATGGCCGCGCCGCGCGACGGCGTCACCGACCACCGCCGACACCCTCGGCGTCGACCCGATCTGCACCCGCGAGCCGGCGTGCCCGCTTGCACACGCAGTCGTTGTCGACCGTCATCGGCGCGGGCAAGCCGGTCGTCGTGCTGTTCGCGACCCCGGCGCGCTGCCAGTCGACGTACTGCGCGCCGGTGCTCGACGAGTTCCTCGACGTGATCAAGGACTACGGCGACCAGATCGTGCCGGTGCACATCGAGATCTACAAGGGCCCGACCGGCACCGCGCTCGTGCCGACGCTCGACGCGTGGCACATCGAGAGCGAGCCGTGGCTCTTCGGCGTCGACGGCGCCGGCACCATCCAGTCGCGGATCGACGGCGCGTTCGGCGGCACCGAGATGACGAGCGCTCCTCGACGCGCTCGTCGGACCCAGCAGGCGGAAGCGATGCGCGCCGAGCGAGCTAGCTGAAGCTCTGGCCGCAGCCGCAGCTGCGCTGCGCGTTGGGGTTGCTGATCGCGAACCCGGCGCCCTGCAGGCCGTCCTTGTAGTCGAGCGACGCACCCGCGAGGTGCGGAGCGCTGGCCGGGTCGATCACGACGGTGACGCCGCCGTGCTCCGACTTCACGTCGTCGGCGGCGACGTCGGTGTCGAAGAACATCTCGTAGCTCAGGCCCGAGCAACCGCCGGGGCGCACGGCGACCCGCAGCACGAGGTCGGGGTTGCCCTCGGCCTCGATCAGGCTCTTCACCTTGTCGCGCGGCCGCGTCGGTGAGGGTGAACACGGTGCTGGCGTCCTGTACGGTGAACATCGAACCTCGCTACGTGGTCGCAGGTGAACGGGAATCAGGATATCCGACCCCCACCGTGACGTGGCACGGCTCGGGGTCGTACAACGTCGAGAACTCCTCCACTCTTCCCCCGCCGACCGCGTCGACGACGCCCTCGCACAGACCCCGGTGCAGGTTGCACACCAGCTCCGGGTAGGCCTCGGCCAGCTCCCGGAACGGGCAGTGCAGGAAGTCGATGCGGGCGGTGCCATCCGGCGTCGGCGCCGTCGGACTCGAGCGCGGGCTCGAACCCGAGCTCGGCGAGCTCGCCCTCGAGCGCGGTCGAGGCAGCTGCGGCGACCGGGTGCGCCGGCCGGCGTCGCGGCCCCAGACCCGGCCGGTCTCGGCCGCCTCGGCGGCGTCGGCGCCCACCCGCTCGGCGAGGGCGGCGAGCAGCCCGGCGAGCAACGCGTGCGCGGGCGGGTCGAAGCCGAGCCCGGGCGCGCCGGCACTCGAGGAAGTAGAGGTGCTGGGGGCGACCGACCGTGCCGCGGTGGACCGCCTCGACGTCGACCAGGCCGGCCTCGCGCAGCCGCTCGAGGTGCAGGCGGACGGTGTTGGCGTGGATGCCGAGGCGCTCGGCGAGGTCCTGGGCGGAGAGCGCGGCGGTCGAGCGGGCCAGCTCCTCGTACATCGCGTAGCGCGTCTCGTCGCCCAGGGCCTTGAGGACGGCGAGCTGCCATTCCGATTCGCGCCGGTTCACGGACTTGACCGTACCCGTCGCCGGGCATATTTTCAAGATGTAGCCTGTATTAATCACCATGGCACGAACTCCTGACCCCGACGACCCGGGCGCGCCCGTCCACGAGCCCATCCCGGGTCCCCCGCCGTCGCCCGACGACGTCCGCCGCATGCTGGCCGGGGTGATCGACCCCGAGCTGCACGCCAGCATCGTCGACCTCGGCATGGTCGACGACGTCCGGGTCGGCACCCGACGGCGCCGTCGTGGTGAAGGTCGCGCTGACCACCGCTCGGGTGCCCGCTGCGGGTCCAGATCAAGCCAGGACGTCGAGTCGAAGGTGCGCGGCCTGCCCGGGCGTCACCACGGTCAAGGTCGAGTACGGCGAGATGACCCAGGAGCAGAAGTCGGCGGCGATGCAACGTGCCCGCTTCAACGCGCGCGAGCACGCGAGCCCGACCGAGATGCCGTCGACCACCCGGGTGCTCGCGGTCGCGAGCGGCAAGGGTGGCGTCGGCAAGTCGTCGGTCACCGTGAACCTCGCCGCCGCGCTCGCGGCGCGCGGGCTGCACCGTCGGTGTCCTCGACGCCGACATCTGGGGCTTCAGCGTGCCGCGCATGCTCGGCGTCGACGGTCGCCTCGGCGGCAGCGACGGCAAGATCACGCCGAACGACGCTCGCGGTGCCGAACCCCGACGGTGGACCCGACGGCACGCTCAAGGTCGTGTCGATGGGCTTCCTGGTCGACGACGAGGGCACCGCGCTGATGTGGCGTGGCCTCATCCTCACCAAGGCGCTCGAGCAGTTCCTCACCGACGTGCGCTGGGGCGACATGGACTACCTCCTCGTCGACATGCCGCCGGGCACCGGCGACGTGCAGATGGGCCTGGCCCGCCTGCTGCCGCAGGCCGAGATGCTCGTGGTCACCACGCCCGCGCTCGCGGCGCAGAAGGTCGCGACGCGCGTCGCCGACATGGCGCGGCGCTCCTACATGAAGGTCGTCGGCGTCGTCGAGAACATGAGCGAGTTCGTGGCGCCCGACGGCTCGCGCCACGCGGTGTTCGGCAGTGGCGGCGGCGACGCGCTCGCCGCGCGAGATCGGCGTGCCGCTCGTGGCGCGCATCCCGATCGAGCCGGCGGTGTCGAGCGGCGGCGACACGGGCCGGCCCGTCGCGCTGAGCACGCCCGACAGCCCCGCCGGCGTGGCGTTCCACGACCTCGCGGCACGCGTCGTCGACGAGCTGCTCCCGCCCATCGAGATGGCGGGCTGCACCGGCGCGCCTGTTCGACCTCGTCGCCCACGCCGAGTCCTGAGCGAACAGGACTGGCGCGAACGAGCCCGGGCCGGAGCCCGGGCTCGTTCGATGATCGTCGTCGTGCGCGACTCCTACTTGACGTCGAACTCGCCCTTGAGACCCAGGGTGTAGTCGTCGTTCGGCGCGTCACCGGAAGTGCTGAGGTAGCCGTAGTGGCCGGCGGTCAGCGCCTGCTCGAGGTACACGATCTGGCCGGGGTTGAGACCCGAGATGCCTCCGACGATCGTGCCCGGCGGGTCACCCGCCGGGTTGTCGCCGTTGAAGAAGGCGTCGAAGTACGTCTTCACGTCGTCGAGGGTCTTGCCTTCCTCGATCTTCACCAGGGTGAAGCTGTGCGGGTTCGCACCCGAGTTCGTGACCTTGGCGGTCAGGTTGCGACCGAGGTTGTCGGTCGGGAACGTGATCGCGCTGTCGCTGATCTCGACGTCGGTCACACCGCTGGTCGGCGGCTTCAGGTTCGACTTGGCCTTCGCCACGTCGAACACCTTCACCATGCCGTGGGCGATGTGCGGCGTGCCGTCGGCCGGAGCGGGGACGAAGCACATGATCCCGTAGTGCCCCGCCGTGAGCTCCGTGAGGGTGGTCGTCTTCTGCCCCGGACCGACGAGGTCGGGGGTTCCCGACACGCCGTTGGGGTCGGCGTCGGGCGCGGCGATCTTCCCGAACGCGGCCTGGTCGTTGGACAGTGCCGCCGCCTTGAGCTGCTTGGCGGTGACGCCGGGCTTCAGCTCGACCACCGCCATCATGTGGTCCTCGACCCCGGAGTTGTCGAAGTTGATCTGGGTCCAGCCGGCCTTCGGGCTGCCGGACAACTTGTACACGTACTCACCGGCCTTCACGGTGAGGGTGTTCGAACCGGCGGCACCCGCGGTGCTGACCGCGGCGCCGATCGTCGCCGGCACGATGAGGAGCGCGGTGACTCCCGCCCAGAACCTGACGCCGCGGCGCGCGCGACGCGTGTGGATACGCAATGCTCTCCCTTTCGTCGGACTGTCCCAGAGCCTGCGAGCAGGCTGCCCGATCGTGCGCCTGGACGCCTCGCCGGACCAGCTTGCTGGCACCACCCACCGGGGGCGTGTTCCCACACCCCGTGAGGGACGGTGAGTCTCGCGCTCCGGACGGGCGAACTGGTACGCGGGGCTACGCCAGCTTCCAGGCCGATTTCACGGAGGTGCCCGTGACCTTGCCCTCGGCCTTGAGCTTCAGCAGGTGCGCGTGCACCTGCCAACCGGCCGCGGCGACCAGCTCGGGATGCAGCTCGCGGTCCGCGTAGAGCGTGGTGACCATGTCGGGGATGCGGGCCGGACCCGCCTTGAGGAGCGCGAGCACCTGCCGCTCGCGCTCCTGGCGGTGCGCGGCGTAGTCCTGGAGCCGGGGCTTGGGGTCGTCGATCACGTCGCCGTGGCCGGGCGCGAGCCGGGAGAGCCGCAGCTTCTCCAGGCGCGCGAGCGTGGCGAGGTACTGCGTCATGTCGCCACCCCGGTTGGGGCTCACCACCGAGTACATGCCGTCGAGGACGGTGTCGCCGGTGAAGAGCACCCGTTCCTCCTCGAGGAGGAAGCACAGGTGGTTGGGCGCGTGGCCCGGTGTGTGCAGCACGTCGAGGCCGAACTCGGTGCCCTCGATCGAGTCGCCCTCGCCGATCACCCGATCGGGCACGATCGTGGAGTCCTTGTCGAGGCGCTTGCCGTAGGCGAGGACCTCGGCGCCGGTCGCCTTCACGAGCCGGGCGGTGCCGGGTGCGTGGTCGGGGTGGGTGTGGGTGAGCAACACCCACCGGACCCGTTCCTTCATCGACGCGCCCACGATGGCGTCGATGTGGCGCTTGTCGTCGGGGCCGGGATCGATCACCGCGACCTCGTCGATGCCGACGAGGTACGTGTTGGTGCCAGGACCGGTGAACGGACCCGGGTTCGGCGCCACGATCCGGCGGACGAGTGGGGAGAGCGCACTCGGAACGCCGGGCGTCAGGTCCGGCATGTCAGCCCCACTGCTCCCGACGGGACTCCGCGCGTACCTTCACCTCCGTATTGTAGGTGGGCCTATGGACCCCCGGCGTTCCCTTCCCCCGGTCGACCGGGTGGTCGCCGAGCTCGCCGGGCTTCCTCGTCCACTCCTGGTCGGCGCGGCGCGTGAGGCACTCGACGCCGCGCGTGCCGCGATCGACCGACGGTCGCACGGTCGACGTCGACGCTGTCGTGCGTGGCGCGACAGCGGGTGTCGAGCGGCGCCGGCGGGCGTTCCTGCGTCCGGTGCTCAACGCGACGGGCGTGCTGTTGCACACCAACCTCGGGCGTGCGCCGCTCGGTGCCGAGGCCCTGGCGCAGGTCGAAGCCGTCGGCCGCGCCTCGTCGAACCTCGAGTACGACCTCGACGCCGGCGGGCGCGGCTCACGCCATGCCCACGCCGGCGCGCTGCTGGCCGAGGCGTGTGGCGCCGAAGCCGGGCTCGTCGTGAACAACAACGCGGCCGCGGTGCTCCTCACCCTGGCCTCGCTGGCCCGTGGCCACGATGTCGTCGTGTCCCGCGGCGAGCTGGTCGAGATCGGGGGCGGGTTCCGGGTCCCGGAGATCATGGCCGAGTCGGGCTGCCGGCTCGTCGAAGTCGGCACGACGAACCGCACGCGCCTCGGCGACTACGCCGCGGCGCTCGGTGCCGACGTCGCGCTCGTGCTCAAGGTCCACGCGTCGAACTACCGCATGGTCGGGTTCACCGAGACCACGACGGTCGCCGAGCTCGCCGAGCTCGGGCCCGCGGTCATGGTCGACGCCGGCTCGGGGCTGCTCGACGAGACCACGCCATGGCTGCCGCATCGGCCGAACTGGTTGCGCGACGAGCCGGGAGTCCGTCAGGCCATCGAGGCCGGCGCCGGCGTCGTCACGTTCTCGGGCGACAAGTTGCTCGGGGGTCCGCAGGCCGGGGTGATCGTGGGTCGCGCCGACCTGGTCGCGACGATCGCGCGCCACCCGCTCGCGCGGGCGACGCGGGCCGACAAGCTCACCCTCGCCGCCCTGCAGTCGGTTGCGCTCGCGTACCTCGCCGCCGACGCCACCACGATCCCGTTCTGGCGGATGGCCACGGCCTCCGACGCCGCGTTGCGTTCGCGCGGGCACGCGATCGCCGACGCGATCGACGGCGCCAAGGTGGTCGACACCGAAGCGGTGGCCGGCGGTGGCTCGCTGCCCGGGCTCGGCATCCCGTCGGTCGGGGTGGCACTCGAGCCGGCCGACGCCGACCAGCTCGCCGCCGCGTTGCGCGACCACGACGTCGTCGCGCGCGTCACCGACGGTGCCGTGGTGTGCGACCTGCGCACCATCGACCCGGGCGACGATCGCGCGTTGGTCGACGCGCTGCTGGCGGCCGTGCGCGACACCGGCGCGTGAGGGTCGTCGCCACCGCGGGTCACGTCGACCACGGGAAATCGTCGCTCGTCCTCGCGCTCACCGGCACCGATCCGGACCGCTTCGCGGAGGAGAAGACGCGCGGGCTCACCATCGACCTCGGGTTCGCGTTCACCACGCTGCCGTCGGGCATCGAGGTCGGGTTCGTCGACGTGCCTGGGCACGAGCGGTTCGTCAAGAACATGCTGGCGGGGGTCGGCGCGGTCGACGTCGCGGTGTTCGTGGTCGCCGCGGGTGAGGGCTGGATGCCGCAGAGTGAGGAGCACCTCCGGATCCTCGACGTGCTCGACGTGCACCACGGCCTGGTCGCGATCAGCAAGGCCGACACGGTCCCCGCCGAGCTGCTCGAGCTGACCCGGCTCGACGTCGCCGACCACCTGGCGACGTCGAGCCTGCGCGCGGCGCCGGTCGTGGTGTGCGACTCGGTGTCGGGTCGTGGCCTCGACGACGTGCGCGCCACCCTCGACCGAGTGCTCGCCGCCGCCGGCGCGCCGGCCGACCGCGGCCGACCCCGCCTCTGGATCGACCGCGTGTTCGCGCCTCGCGGCGCCGGCACCGTCGTGACCGGCACGCTGATCGGCGGCGCGGTCGCGACCGACGACGCGCTCCGGATCGTGCGGCTCGATCGCGCGGTGCGGGTGCGCGGGATCGAGAGCGCCCACAGGTCATTGGAGCGCGTCGAGCCCGGTGCACGAGTCGCGCTCAACCTCGTGGGGGTCGACCACCACGACCTTGCGCGCGGCGACGTGCTCGTCCGGGACGGCCAGTGGGTGGGCGCGACGCACGTCGACGTGCGACTCCGGCCCATTCCCGGCGCGCCGGCGCGGCTGCCCACGCGGCTCCAGGCCGCGGTCGGCTCGGGGGAGCACCCGATCCGGACACGCGTCCTCGACGACGCCGTGGGGTTCGCCCGTCTGCGGTTCGCCCGTTTGCGGTTCGAACTGCCGTTGCCCCTGGCGGTCGGCGACCGCATCGTGCTGCGGGACCCGGCACGCGCCCGCACCATCGCCGGGGCCGAGGTGCTCGACGTCGAGTCGTCGTGCCCCGCCGCCGAGGCGCCTGCCGCGCTGGCCCGGGCGCTCCTCCCGCGCCTCCTGGCCGGTCATGGATGGCTGCGCCGACCGGAGCTGGGCAGCCTCCTCGACCATGATCCCGCCGATGTCGACGCCACGACCACCGCTGCGATCGCGAGCGGTGACGTCGTCGCGGTCGGTGAATGGCTCGCGCCGCCCGACGACGTCCGGCAGGTCCGCGAGCGCGCGCGGGCGATGGTCCGCGCGCACCACGACGACCAGCCGCTGTCTCCCGGACTCGAGCTGCACGCCCTGGCGACCACGCTCGGGCGTACGCCGGGTCAGGTGCGCGCGGTGCTGGTCGGCGTGGACACCCTGACCGTGGAGCAGGGCGTCGTGCGCGATCCGTCGCGCACGCAGCGCGCGTCCGACACCGAGGCGGGACGCGCGCTGCTCGCGCTCCTCGACGCGACACCGTTCTCGCCCCCGGCACCGCCGGATCCCGGGTTGGCGCGTACGCTCGCGCACGAGGGCGCAGTCGTCGACCTCGACGGCATCGTGTTCACCACGGGCGCGCTCGTGCGCGCTCGAGCCGTGCTGCGTGCGGCGCTCGCGGACGGCGGGACCCTCGGCGTCGGCGACGCGCGCGAACTGCTCGCGAGCTCACGGAAGTACGTGGTCCCGCTGCTCGAACAGTTCGACCGTGAGGGCTTCACCCGCCGGCGCGGCGACGTGCGGGTGGCCGGGCCGCGGCTCTCTTCAGGGGTCGGCGATCAGCCGTAGCTCGTCTCGAGCAACCCGCGGCGCTCGTGCTCGTTGAGGCCGCCCCAGATCCCGTGCGACTCCCCGACGTGCAGCGCGTGGTCGAGGCACTCGCTCCGCACCGGGCACTGGCGACAGATCGCCTTCGCCCGCGACTCACGCAGGTCGCGGTCGTCGCGGCGCTCGGTGTTGGACGGCGGGAAGAACAACGCCGTCTCGGGCCCCCGGCACGCGGCCCGGGTGCGCCACGAGTTGCAGTGTGTGGACGGTCACGGACCCCCTCCCCCTTCAGAGTGTCTCGCGGCGCGGAACCTACTCCGGTCCGTTCGACTCCCGACAAGAGCGGTCGGGAATGGTCAGGCCCGTCTTGGCCTTCCGGTTGCGGGCCCGCTCGCGGTAGTCCTGCGCGCCGCCCTCGGGCGGCTCGACCTCGAGCACGAGGCCCTCGACCGACACCACCTTCACCGGGTCGCCGGCCTTGA
Organism: uncultured Actinomycetes bacterium; assembly: GCA_963725775.1. GTDB lineage: Bacteria > Actinomycetota > Acidimicrobiia > IMCC26256 > DASPTH01 > DASUAS01. The sequence continues at coordinate 298,511 of CAVRZT010000001.1, read as the reverse complement.
TCGGCGTGGCCCGGTTGGTGCGGGCCCGCCAGCGGGCGCCCCGGATCAGCACCACGCCGTCGGGATCGACCGCCACCTCGGCGGTGCCGTCCTCACCGATCATGCCCTCGCGCCCGATCGTCGGCGTCGAGAAGCGCGACCGGATCATCGCGGTCATGCCACCGAGCATGAACAACATCGCCCCCACGATCACCACGAGGAACACCCACCACGCGGGCCGCAACTGCGACGCGCCGCCGTACAGGAACCACGACCCGGTGACGAGCGAGACGGTGCCGATCACCGTCCACGACCGCCGAGCCCGCCGGCCTGCACGTCGACGGCGAAGCCGAACATGCGAGAGGAAGAGGAGCCCGAGCGCCCACCAGTGCACCGGGAGGTGCGAGAAGCCCGACGAACGCGCCGATCGACGCACAGCGCGCCGACCAGGCCCGGCGAGGCCGATCGACGCGGTGTAGAACTCGAACACGATCAGCGCGAGGCCGACGACGATCAGGAAGTACGCGATCGACGGGCTGATCAGGCGGTGCAGCAGCGACTCGCCGAGCCCGAGCCGGTTGAACACGACGTCCTGGTTGGGCTGGCGCCGGCGGTCCTTGCCCGTGCCGACCACCTTGGCGGTCGACAGCTTCACCGGCCCCGCCGCGGTGGTGACGGTCTTGCCGTCGAGCTGCACGATGACCTCGCCGACGGTCGGACGCACGCCGTTCGTCGCACCGACGTTGCGCGCCGCGGTGGAGCCGAGCCGCACGCCGGCGAGCTTGCGGGCGCCGTCGGGATCGCGGCCGTTGCGCCGGCCAGCACCGCCAGGCGGTCGGCGACGCCCGCGCGGGTGCTGGCGCCCGGGTCGTCGAGCCGCACCGGCTGGCCCGGGCCCGCGCCCGAGCCGGGCGACACGTAGGCGAGGTGGGCGGCCTGCAGGAGGATCGTGGCCGCGCCCTTGGCGTCGGCGCCCGAGGGGCCGACCCACACCGCGACCGGCACGCGCGACCGCTCGATCGCCCGCACGACCGTCTTCGATGTTCGTGTCGATCGCGCCCGACGACTTCACCTGGAGGATCAGGAGCGTCGAGCGGTTCTCGTTCGCCTCGCGGATCGTGTCGAGGATCAGCGAGACGTTGGGCGCGTCGAGGTAGCCCTCGACCTGCACGACGTCGATGCCGCGCCGGCCGACGGGCGGCGTGCGCCGGCGCCCGCGACCGTGTCGAGCACGAGCACGCGAGCACGCGACGACGGAGCGACGAGCAGCGCAAGGCCGCGGCGCATCCGGTGCGCGATGGGGACTCCCGTAGCATCGGTGGCCATGGACCTCGAGCGCTTCTGCGCGGCCTCCCGGGTCGTGATCGTGGCGGGCAAGGGTGGGGTCGGCAAGACGACGGTGACCGCCGCGCTGGCCACCGCAGCGGCCCGCACGGGCATGAGCGTGCTGATCGTCGAGGTCGAGGGCAAATCGGGGCTGGCCGCCTGCTTCGGCGAGGCCCCGCTCACCTACGAGGAAGCCGAGCTCCGACCGGGGGTGCGGGCCCGCACCCTCACTCCCGACGACGCCCTGCTCGAGTACCTCGACGACCACGGTATGCGACGGATCTCCCGGCGCCTCAGTCGATCGGGGGCCCTCGACGTCGTCGCCACCGCCGTGCCGGGCATGCGCGACATCCTCGTGCTGGGCAAGGTCAAGCAGCTCGAACGAGCCGGCGTCGCCGACCTGATCGTGATCGACGCGCCCGCCGCCGGCCACGCGGTCAGCTTCCTGCTCTCGGCCCGCGGGCTGCTCGACGCGGTGAAGGTCGGGCCGATCCAGCGCCAGGCCGCCGACGTGGTCGAGATGCTGAGCGACCCGGCGCGCTGCCAGGTGATGCTGGTGACGCTTCCCGAGGAGACTCCGGTCAACGAGCTGGTCGACACCGCGTACGCGGTCGAGGACCGGGCCGGCGTCGCGCTCGGGCCCGATCGTCGTGAACGGCTGCGTGCCGTCGCTCACCCCAGCCGACGACGAGGCCCATGGGCTCGACGACGTCCGCGCCGACTGCCCTCGCCGCGGGAGTCACGCTCGACGAGCGCGAGCTCGACGCGCTCGCGCAGGCCGCGGCGTTCCGCGTCGGCCTGTCGCGTCGCCAGGCCGAACAGTGCGCACGGCTCGCCGAACGGCTGCCGCTCCCACAGCTCCGCCTGCCGTTCTTCTTCACCGCCGACGTCGGCCCGAGCGAGATCGAGATCCTCGCCGACGAGCTCGCGCTGGGCATCGCCGCGCTCGACGACGTCGCCGCCCGATGACGACGATCGCCGACATCGTCGACCACCGGCACATCGCGATCTGCTGCGGCACCGGCGGCGTCGGCAAGACCACGACCGCGGCGACGCTCGCGATCGAGGGCGCGCGCCGCGGGCGCGACACCGTGGTCGTCACCATCGACCCGGCCAAGCGACTCGCCAACACGCTCGGGCTCGAGACGCTGTCGAACAGCGCCGCACGAGATCCCGCGGGAACGGTGGGATCCGCAGGGCGACGCCGCGCCGACGCGGCCGCCTGCACGCGCTGATGCTCGACACCGAGACCACCTTCGACCAGCTCGTCCAGACCTACGCGCAGAGCGAGGAGCAGGTCGCAACGGATCCTCGAGAACCGCTTCTACCGCAACATCGCCGGTGCGCTGTCGGGCACGCAGGAGTACATGGCGATGGAGAAGCTCTACGAGCTGCACGACCGCGGCGGCTTCGACCTCATCGTCGTCGACACGCCGCCGACCCGACACGCGCTCGACTTCCTCGACGCGCCGCGCCGCTTGACCCGCATGCTCGACAACCGCGTCTTCCGCATCCTCATGGTGCCGACCCGCACCACGCTGCGCGTCGGCAGCGTGGCCGCGCAGGCCCTGCTCCGCACCATCTCGCGCGTCGTCGGCACCGAACCGGTCGACGACGTCGTCGTCGTTCTTCCGCGCCTTCGAAGGCATGGAGGAAGGCTTCCGCGACCGGGCCCGACAGGTGATGCAACTGCTCGCGGCCGACGAGACCGCGTTCGTGCTCGTCACGTCGCCGCGCCGTGACGCGGTCGAGGAGGCCGAGTACTTCGCGCGTCGTCTCGCCGATGGTGAGTACGCGGTCGACGCCCTGGTCGTCAACCGGATGCACCCGCAGTACACCGACACCAGCCCCGACACGCTGCGAGCACGCGCGCGCGGAGCTCGCGACCGACCCCGACGAGGCCGCGGCGCGGCTCGCGGCGCGCTACGCCAACCTGGCCGACTTCGAGGAGGTCGCCGCTGCGGGAACGCGCGCGAGCTCGCCGGGTCTGGAGCAGCGCATCGGCGACGCCTCGGTCTCGCACGTCCCCGAGCTCGGCCACGACGTGCACGACTTCGCCGCGCTGCGGGCGGTCGGGAGCCACCTGTTGGCCGCCGACTAGGTTTCCCGGCGTGAGCACGATCGTCGTCGCCGCCGATGCCAAGTGGGTCCGCGACCTCGTGAAGTCGTCCTGCACCGCTCCCGGGCAGGAGGTCATCGAGGTGACCCGCGGGCAGGACGTCCGCGACGTCGTCGGCAGCCGCACTCCCGATCTGGTAGTGCTCGACATGCAGATCGCCAACATGGGCGGGCTCGCGGTCGCCATCGACCTGCGGCTCGAGAGTTCGGCCGGCCGGATCCCCGACGTGTCGATCCTGCTCCTGCTCGACCGGGAGGCCGACCGGTTCCTGGCCAAGCGCGTCGACGCCGACGCCGAGCTGGTGAAGCCGGTCGATCCCGGCACCCTGCGGCGGACCGTCGACCGGCTCCTGGCTCGAGAGGTCGAAACGGTCGACGGCTAACATGGCCGTTCCCTTCGGGATGTAGCGCAGCTTGGTTAGCGCGCAGCGTTCGGGACGCTGAGGTCCCGGGTTCAAATCCCGGCATCCCGACCACCGAAGGTGCAGGTCAGCGCCCCTTTCGCGGGGCGCTGCCTCGCGTTCAGGCCGATTCGGTCCCGCGTGCATCCCGCGGCAGGGCGAAGAAGAAAGGGAGTTCGCGTGCCCGAATGGCAATGCGCAATATGTGGCCGGGCCCCTGGGCAGATCGCTCCCGAGGTCATTCACGACTTCCGGCGCACGGGAATCGCCTCCAGTTGGTCGGAGCCGACGGCCTTTGCAGCGCCAGCGCTCCAGAACGGGCATCGTGCGCTCGTCATGCCTCACGAAGTCTCCGAGCCAGCGGTCGATGCGAATTTGACCGGACTTCGGCGACCGGGGGGACCGGACGGAACCGGGAGCGGCGAGGCCGTGGACTTGGTGGTGCAGGCCCGGCAGTATGTGTCGGATGCAGCGTCATTGGTATGCGCTCATTGACTGGCTGCACTTCCACCGCTACGAGCTCAGCGGGCTGGCGGCACTGGTCTTCTGCACCGGAGTGGCGGCGGCCTTCGGGTTGCTGTTGATGTACCCGGGCGATGGCGGACGAGTCCCCGCACCAGCGAACCAGCCGACGGTCCCCACCTCGACAACTACCTCCACGACCAGACCCGGCCCACCTGCTTCGACTGGCGGGACAGGCCTGACCGGTCCGCCAAGCTCGACCAGTCCGCCAAGACCGCCGCCGACGACGCAAGCGAGGAGGGGCGCTCAAACGACATCAACGCCGCAGGCCACGACGGCACTACCGACACCTCCAGTCGTCATCCTTTCGCCACCAACACCGACGACACCACCACCGAGACCACCACCGAGACCACCACCGACGACACCACCACCGACGACACCACCACCGACGACACCACCACCGACGACACCACCACCGACGACACCACCGACGACGCACCACCACGACACCACCGACGAACACCACCGACGACGCTGTCACCTTCGGTCGTCCCCCTTCCTCCGCTGCCCGGGTGACTACAGCAGCTTAGCGCGCGGTTCCAGACTCAGGGTTGAGCGTCTCGCGCAGAGCCTGCCCGATGATGTGAGGGCTGCGCTCGCTCCTAGGCGGGTCGGGTTCAGATCGGCTGCGGTTCTGGCGCGACCGCCATCGGGGTTTACGCGTCCGATAGCACCTTGTCGTCGGTCATCGAGCAGATCCTCGTTGTGCAAGTGCCCGTGCTCCTTCTGGGCGCTGGCGTCGATCCCACGCAGCTGCGATGAATAAGAGCGGTAGGAATGGGAGTGCGAGTCGCGTACCGCCAAAGCCGCTCGTGATGGTGAGCACTGTTGTCAGGGAGAAATAGGCAAGGAAGGCCACGATCAGCCATGCAAAGAACGGGTTGGCGCGTCTGATCGTCGGCCATTTGAACGCTGCCAGAGCGAAGATGAGTACGTACCAGGCGCTGGCGGGGAGCTTCCACGTTCTGGACGGTAGGAATGGCAGTTCCAGGTAGAGCCGCTTCAGCCCGATCGGGATCGCACCGAGGTAGTGGACCGGGTGCTGGCCGATGATGTGCAGTGCGAGGCTGAGTTCCTCGCGCTCGACGCGACTCGACTGTGGGACGGCGTAGTACGCGTATGGCTTCACCTTCGCATAATGCAGTCGGTGTGCCATCTCACGCTCGAGGCCCGGCAGGATGACGCGTTTGAAGTCCTTGTTCTCGGCGCGGGATTGTGCCCCTGCCGCGCGATAGAACAGAAGGTTGAACGCGACGACGCTGCTGTATGTCGGCACACCGGCTTCGACGTAGTTCCGAGCCGTCCAGCCGACAATTGGTGCAAGTGCGATCCCAGCGACGATCGCTGCGATCATGAGACGCTTGGCGCGGAGTCGCGCGACGCACGGGATAGTCCAGAGCAACAGTGCGGACGGCTTGACGAGAACCGCGAGAACAAGGCTCAGGCACAGCCAAGCGATCGGCATCGGTGCGTAACGCTCCGCACGGGATTTCACGAGGAAGAACGCGACGGATATGCACGCGAGCGCGAATAACGAATCGCTGAGCGGGGAGATCCCAATGATCACGAACGTCGGGTCGAGCGCGACAGCGAGACCGACAAGGAGGGCGCGATTGCGATTCAAGCCGAGCAACTGCGCGAGGCGCATCGCGACCACTGCGGTCAGGGCTGACGCCACAACGCTTACGCCGACGAAGATCGTCGGCGTCGAGGAGCCAAGGATGCTGAAGATGCTGCCGAGCAGCCAGGGGATTCCTGGTGGGCGCAGCACATATCCTCGAGGTGAAATGAAGGATCCGTCGCTGAACTGAATGGCCAGGTGGTAATAGCTGACACCGTCACCGCCGCCGTATTGCAGGGCGCTGTTCGAAGGCGGCAGGTAGTGCAAGGCGGCGATCCATCGGACGATTACCGCAACCGCGAAGACCGCGACGGTGACAGGTAGGCCGCTCCAACGGGTTGCAGTCGAACCACCACCTGCGGCGCCGCGGATCGCGTCGGCCCCGTAGCTGCTGGCTGACGTGTCGTCAGGGCAGGCGGTAGGCACTGCAACTTGCCGTCGCGCGAGCTGACATAGGCGAGCGCATTAGCCACCTCCTGCGCCGAGTACACGGCGGCGCCGGCCGACGCCGACCAGGCCGCACGAGGCTCGACAGGTTGAACGGGCTGATCGTCTTCTCGAACAGGTTCGTGCCGGTATGCGCCGCGTCGCCGCGGAGATGACTCGAAACACGTCCGCTTAGGGCGAGACAAGCCGGCCCACGCAGCGCGACAAACCGAAGTCGACCAGCCATCGATCCCCTCCCAAACCGAGACCTCGCCGAGCGATTCGGACGGAGCCTTACCGGCCCCCAAGGTCAGGTCAAGCGATACCGTTCGCGCCGCGCCAGAATGCCCTGAATGAGGATTTGATGCGGACGCGCGGGTGTTGCTCGTAGCGTCTCGAGGTCCGGCGGCTGGTCTCCAGTTGTCCAACGACGAAAACCCGCCTCCGCGCGCTCCAAGAATCCCCTTGACACAAACAGGATTCGCTCGGGCGCTGTTCCGCGAAGACCCGACCTCGCCACAGGCGGTCGCGCATCCAGTTGAGCGCCTGACGTTCCTCGATGCAACACGGCCAGCGTTGATCGTCACGCCGCAGCGACCCCACACCCAAGAGTCGTGAGTACCTCGTCGCCGGTCGTGCTCCCACTGTGCCGCGAGGGTTGTGACACGCGTCGAGAGAAACGCCGGGCCAGACCCGCCGCCCTCGCTCGGGCCTGGCACCGGCTGGGTCCTACATCGGCCCGATTGCCAGCGCGATTTCGCGACTGTGACATGAGTCAGCAACCATCGCCTGTCCGAGCATGGAACTCACCGACGACGACGAATGCGAGCTCATCCTCGCCGGCGCGGGAGATTCGGGGGAGCAGCGTTCGGGACGCTGAGGTCCCGGGTTCAAATCCCGGCATCCCGACCACCGAAGGTGCAGGTCAGCGCCCCTTTCACGGGCGCGGCCTCGCGTTCCGGCGGATGCGATCCCGCGTGCATCCTTCGGGAGCATGAAACGCTCGTCCCCAGCATCTGCAGCGGCCCTGGCGGCTTCGTCGGTCGTCGGCGCGTGCACCTCGATCGTGACGGTTGACCATTGGATGCCGACCCGTTGGCGGCCGCCCGTGACGCAACGAGCTCATCTGTGGAATGATCCGAGCCCCTGAAGGCGGCAGGGAGGTGCCTTGGCGTGTCGCCCATGTTCGAGGTCCCTGCTCAGGCGCCCGTCGATCTGGGCGGGTACCTCCGAATCCTCCGGCGGCGCGCCTGGGTCATCGTCGTGGTGACCGTGCTCGCCGTCGCCGCCGCGTACGCGTGGGCGGCGACCCGGGACAAGTCCTACACCGCCGTCGGTCAGATCGTCGTCGCGCAGACGACGGAGAAGGGCGTGGTCGCAACGCAGAACCAGGTGGTCCAGAGCGACGCCGTCCACCGGCAGGCGCTCCGACACGTCCCCGACGCACCCCGGGTGGCCGCCACCTTCGACGGCGAGAGCGGGAGCGTCACGCTCCGCGCCAAGAGCACGGATCCGGAGCTCGCGGCCAGGAGCATCGACGCGCACATCCAGGCGTACAAGGACTACCTGACCTACACCGCGATCGGTCGCCTGGGAGCCGTGAACAACCAGATCAACACGCTCCAGGAGCAGATCGACACGCTCAATCAGCAGTTGCGCGGGCAGCCCGCTCCCCCGAGCGTCGTCAACCAGATCACCTCGTTGGCGTCGCAGATGAGGGTCCTTCGCGATCGGCTCCCCGAGCTCCGGGTCGCCGTCGCGCTCGCCGGCCCGAACGTCGAGGTCCTCCTCGGAGGATCGCCACCCGGCAAGTCGTCCACCATCACCGAGCGGAACGCCATGCTCATCGGTCTCGGGGTCGGACTGTTGCTCGGCGTGCTCGCGGCGCTGCTGCTCGAGCTCCTCGACGACTCGATCCGGACACAACAGGATCTGGTCCGGATCGCCGGTGCCGACGTCCCGGTGCTCGGGACGATACCGCCGATGCGATCGCGGTCTGCACGCGTGGTGGTGCTCGAACACCCCGCGTCTCCCGCCGCGGAGGCGTACCGTTCGCTGCGCACGGCGGTGCTCTTCGCGGTGGCCGACCGCGCGCGCTGCATCGCCATCACGACCGCACGCACCCGGAACGGCAAGACCGAAACGGCGACCAATCTCGCGGTGTTGACCGCGCAGATGGGAGAACGGACGGTCCTCGTCGACTGCGACATGCGCTTTCCGCGTGTCCACGACTTCTTCGGGATCCCGAACGACACCGGATTCACATCGGTCGTGGCCGGGGAGAGCGACGTCGGCTCGCTGCAGCCCATCGCGGGCAACAACCGGTTGTTCGTGCTCCCGACCGGGCCCGTCCCGCCCAAGCCGGCCGAGCTACTCGCGTCGCCGCGGAGTCACGAGGTGCTCGCCGGACTGCTCGCCGACGACACGCTCGTGATCGTCGACACCCCGCCGCTCCTGCTGGCGACCGACGCCGTCGCGCTGGCGCCGGCACTCGGCGGGATCCTGCTGGTAGTGACCGCCCGCGTCACCCGGAAGAAGGAGCTGCGGAAGGCGCTCGAGCTCCTCCGCCAGGTCGACGGACCACTGCTCGGGCTGGTCCTCCAGTCCGCCGACAGTGCCGAGACCGGTGGTTTCGGCGAGGAGCGGAGCCGGCGGGAGCGTCGCCAGGCCGATCGCCGACGGAAGTTGAACGGAACGACGGCGGCCGACCCCGCCCCCATCGACGCGTCGTCGGCGCCCCCCAACGGAGCGACCGCGGCCGAACCGGGCCCCACCATCGAATGGTCCCCGGCGAACGGAGCGACCGCCGCCGAACCGGCGCCCACCATCGAATGGTCACCACCGAACGGAGCGACCGCCGAGACCGGTTGACGCAGCGTGGCGAACCCGCGGTTCGACCGGTCAGGGTGACGTCGTCGCCGAGGCGGCGAGGATCGGCGGTACCGCGGCGAGGATGCCGAGGAACATGGCCGCCATCACCGTCTCGGGTTGCGAGCCGAACAGCGGGTTGTCGTTCAACCACACCATCGTCGCCACCAGCAGGATCACCACCGCCCGCGTGCTGACGAACAGTGACGGATCGGCGCGGGCATCGCGCAGCAGGCGGAACGCCCCGATGCCCACCGCGATCACGACGGCGAGGAAGGCGAGGAAACCGACGGCTCCCGCTTCGGCGAGGATCTGGACGTACGCGTTGTGGACGGTGGCACCGTGCTGGAGCCCTCGGGGGAAGAGCTGTTCGGCGATCTCGCCCTCCCACCGCCGCCTGAGCTCGTCGTTGAGCTCGGGAGAGCGCACCAGGTCGGGCGAGCGCTGCCAGCCGGTTCCCGTGATCGGGTGATGGGCGAACATCCGGAGTCCGGCGTCCGCCATCAGGACCCGGTGTGCCGTGCTGCTGGAGCGGAACTCCTGCGAGCCGGGAAGGTTCACCGGTCGCAGGGTCGCCGCCACCGCGAGACCGGCGATCACCACGAGCAGGAGGCGATAGGGCGTGACCAGCCCCGGCTTCGCTTCCGACCGCCGTCTCCCGGCGTTCGTCAAGCCGTAGAGCCCGAGCGCGACGACGAGTGCGGCCGTGGCGCCGAGCGAGCGGGTCATGAGCAGGCCGGCGGTGCCGACGACGAGCATGACGAGACGCAACCAGCGTTGCCGGGGCACGGGTCCGTGGATCGCGAGGACCACCGCCCACACCGCGATGAGGCCGGTCGCGTTCGCGCCCCAGGTCCCCTCGAGCCGGGTCGACACCTGCCCGTGGAGCACCGCGTCGAGGACCGCCTTCCCGACCTCGACGGTCGCCACTGCGCCCAGTGCCCCAAGCAGGAAGTGGACGTCTCGCCGGCTGCGCAGCGCGTACGGAACCAGCCAGACCAGGCTGAACGTCGCGACGAGCCGCAACCACGGGATCAGCGCGTCGGCGCCGATCTCGCCCTGGAGGAGCAGCGGGTACAGCGACAGCCCGAGCGCTGCGAACCACACCGCGAGCAGCGGTCGACCGACGAGGTAGCCGCGTTGGCCACCCCGAGCCCGGATCACCAGCGCCCATCCGAACAGGATGACGTAGAAGATGTCGGGGACCCGCAGGTCGAACGATCCCACCGTGACCTTCTGCGAGAAGCCGAAGATGATGGCGGCGATCAGGAACGCGAGCGCCCACTTCGGGCCGAGCGAGGCCAGGTAGCAGAACAGCAGCACCAGCGGCGCGGCGAGGATCCACATGGTCGGCGAGGACGTGCCGAACCGATCGATCGCGATGCTCGCGGCCACGATCGCCAGCCCGCACGCCACCAGGACGACCACCGCGATGCGGCGGGCCCGGTCATCGACGAACTCGCCCATCCGCGATCGTACGAGCGCAGCGGGCACCGTCCCTCGGGACGTTCCGCCCGGAGCGACCCCGGAGGGGTCCAGACGCGGAGGAACCTCGTGCGTCGTGATGCGCGAGACCATACCGGTCACGGCGCTCGCTCCGCCGAGGACGGGCCTGCGTGGCCGGTCCGGGTGCTCGTTCGTTGCCCACCGGGCACGGCCTCGCGCCCCGCGGACTGGTATCGGGCCTGCCGACAGAGCTGGGTCCGTCTCCCGCTCAACATCGGTGGCGCGGCGACCGATACACGGGCATGGACAACAGCATCGTCCTGCTCGGCTTCGTCGGCGCAGTCGCCCTGTTCGCGGTCTGGGTCGTCGTCATGTTGCGGGCGGAGCGAGCGCTCATCGCGACCCACGCCCGCCGTCGGGTCGATCACCGGGACTCGCACCGACACGCGGCCCGAACGGCCCGGCGGGAGTCGGTGGCACCGCTGACCGAGATCCCCGTGGTGCGACCGGGGGCCTTCTGTCGAGTCGTCGGTACCGTCGGCCGCAGCAACCGCGGCACCATCCTGGTGTGCTCGAGCCGATCGCACGGCCGACCGCGTTGGTCCAAGGCCCGCTCGTACGACCGCGTGCACTGACGACGGAGGTCGTCCCCTACGCTCTCCGGGCATCGGAAGAAGAGCGGTCTCGCCGAGTTCCCGATGACCCGGACGGGCGCAGGAGGAGACCTGGTGGCGGGAAGAGTGATCGGGCGTCGCCGGATCCTCGTCGTCTCGTTGTTGCTCTGGGCGGGATCGTTCCTGTACCTGACGCTCGCCCCCGACCTGCCGAAGCTCGGATCGGTCGACACCAACGACTACGCCGACTGGGGCCATGTCGTGGGCACCATGGGCCTCGCGGTGATCCTCTACCTGTTGGTCGCGGACTCCGGCCGGTGGTCGCGGTGGCGCTCGGCCTTCACCGCGGTCGTGGCGGCGTCCGCGTTCGGCGTGGCGATCGAGCTCCTCCAGGCCATCGGCAACACTCGCGACCCGTCCGTGTCCGACGCCGTCTTCGACGCCGTCGGAGCCTTGGTCGCGGTCGCCGTGCTGACACTGCTCCCGACGCGAAAGGACGCTTTCACCGCCATCGTCGCGGTCTGCGCGATCGCGTTTTCCGCCGCCACCGCAGTCGCCGCGGTCTTCTTCACTCCCACCGCCCTCGGCGACCGGGACTGCTCGGTGTCGGTCGTCTCGCGCCACCCACCGTCCGCGCGAGCACCATCCGGACCAGGTCGGCGGACGACGAGCGGGCTGGTGGCGCTCTACGTCCCGGGACCGGAGACCGGCTCGACGGTCCGCGACCAGAGCGGCAACGGCGCCCCCGAGCTCCGACTCGTCGAACCGGGCGTGACCCCCGTGACCGACGGCCTCCGCTTCTCCGGCGGGTCGGCGCGCACCCCGGGATCATCGACGGCGATCATCGACCCGCTGCTCCGGCGCGGAGCGCTGAGCATGGAGGCGTGGGTCCGATCGGACGACCTCGAGCAGAACGGTCCCACGCGCATCGTCACCATCTCCGACGGCACCGAGCGGGAACAGGTCGACGTCCACCTGGGTCAGGAGCGCGGTGCCCTGAGCGTGCGGTTGCGTGCCAGTTGTGGGGAGTTCAACTGGACGACGGTCGACGGCGTGTTCACCAAGCGTCGACGAGCCGAACACCTCGTCCTCACGTACGCGCACGGCGTGCAACGCATCTACGTGCAGGGGCACCTCGTCGACGCGACGCGGTTCGACGGTCGCCTGGCCGGGTGGGATCGGCGGTATCCGCTCGTGGTCGGGAACGAGGCGACGAGCAACCGCCCGTTCCTGGGCGACGTCTCGCTGGTCGCGATCTACGACCGTGCGCTGAGCCCCTCGGAGATCGCCGCCAGCGCCGCGGCCGGTGTGCCCGAGCCCTGAGGGAGCCGGAGGGCACCACGACGGCCACCGCTTCGAGCCCCATGATCCTGTGGTTCCCCGTCTTTGCGCTGCTCGTATGTGTTCGCCGCGGATGCTCGCCGGCCCCGGCTACGGCGGCGACGGCCCGGCGCCGACTCAGCCCCCGCCACCTTCACCGCCTTCGCGACCGCCCTCGCGCACGCCCTCGTCGATCTTGACCTGGGTCGACTTCCACACCGCTTTCGATCCCGAGTGCCCGATCCGGTACACCCAGTACACCGACATGGCCGAGAACACGATGGCGAGCGCGCTCAGCACGAGACCGGCGATCCGCAGCGGATCACGCGACGTCGGCGGCTCGGGCCGACGACGGATCGCCCGGTCCACCAGCATCACGCCGACGAGCGCGAGGAACATGAGGAGCAGCCACGGGCGGATGTTCTCGCCGATGCGCGTGTGCTCGCGCACGAGCGCGCTCTCGCGGACGTACTCCACGAGGCTCTGCCCCGAGCTGATCGCGAGCTGGGTCGCGATCCCCGCGACCACGAGGAGGCCGCACACCCACCAGCCGATCACCGACCGCAGACGTGGCCACATCATGAGCACGGCACCGAGAGCGCCGAGCGGGATCAGCACGACCGGGATGTGGACGAGGAGCGTGTGCGCGGGGAGACCGTCGAACGAGGTGAGTGCGAGCATCGGCGGAACGTACCCAGCCCGCGCGCGCCCTCGCCCGCTTGTGGGGAGATTCTTGGGGAACTCTTCGACGACTCTTACGAACAGCCCAGCGCGCTGCGCAACTTGGCCAGGTTCTGGTCCATCACGGTCAGGTAGGTCGCGCCCTTCGCCAGCTCTTCGTCGGTCAGACCCTCGAGCGGGTTCAGCGTCTCGGTCTTCACCCCGGCCTCGCGGGCGAGGGTGTCGGCGATGCGGGGTGACACGAGATCCTCGGTGAACACGACGGTCACGCCGAGCTTCTTCACCAGGCCGGCGAGCTCACCGAGCCGTTGGGCATCGGGTTCCGCGTCGGGCGACAGCCCTGCGACGCCCTCTTGACGCAGGCCGTAGCGCGCCGCCAGGTGCCCGAACGCCTCGTGACCGGTCACGACCACCTTCCGCTCACAGTGCGCGAGACCCTGCTCGTACCGGGTGTCGAGCGCATCGAGGTCGGCGAGGAACCGCTGCGCGTTCCTGGCGTACACCGCGCGGCCCCTCGGATCCACCTTGGTGAGCTCGCGCTGGACCGCGCGCACGATCCCCTCCATACGCACCGGGTCGAGCCAGATGTGCGGGTCCTTCGTGCCGGCTCGCAGCAACGACACCGTGGGGCCGTCGCGCTGTTCGGCCGCCTTCTCGACCGTGGGCTGGAATCCGTGGCCGAGGTCGAACACGGCGTCGGCGTCGAGCACCTCGTCGATCTGGTCGGGCGTGAGCTCGAGGTCGTGCGGTTCCGCGCCCGCCGGCGTCAGGTCGGTGACATGCACGCGGTCGCCGCCAACGCGCTGCACCGCGTACGCGACGGGATAGAAGCTCGCAACCACCGAGCGACGCTCAGGTTGCGCGCCGGCGCCGACCGCGCCCCCGACCACGAGCGTCGCGACCAGACCCACGAGGATCCGCCCACCTCTCCTGAGAACCATTCTCAGTAGCTTAGCGGGTCAGTCCTCGGGTTCGTCGTCCGATTCGGTCGGTGTCCCCTGCGCCGCGAGGAGTGCGCGGGCCGACGGCCCACGCGCGAAGTAGAACGCGAGCATCGCGTACGCCACGAGACAGATGAACGGGCTCACGAACGCGAGCGCGATGGTCAAGGCGTAGACGATTGGGCTGACCAACGCGAGACGCATCGAGCGGCGGAGCTGGGCTTCGGTGACGGACTCGATCGTGTGCTCCGGATGGCGGACCAGATGCACCCACATCGCGACGAACACGATCCCGATGAGGGTCATGGTGAGGCTGTACAGCGCCGTCGCGATCGACGCATTGATGCCGCCGTCACCGATGTAGTCCGCCACCACGGACGTGGGCCAGGGAATGAAGCCGACCCCGAGGAGCAAGGCGAGATTCAGGAACAGCAAGGGCCGATCGACCGAGCTGATGCGCTCGAACATCGTGTGGTGCGCGACCCAGATCAGCCCGATGACGACGAACGACACGACGTACGCCAGGTACGACGGCCAGAGGTCGATGATCGCGTCGAAGAGGTCGCCGTCGCCGTGGGCCTCCACCCGACCAATCTCGAGGATGAGAAGTGTCGCGGCAATCGCGATCACACCGTCGCTGAGCGCTTCCAAGCGTTGGGTGGTGAGGCTGGAGCTCCGAGAACCCACACGACATACTCGCGTGCGGGATTCACGCGAGTCGGATCCGCTTTGCAACCCGGCGCGCAACCCCGGCCGACCATCACCGTCATCGCCACGTAGGGGCGCGAGCATCGACGGATGCCCGAACCGCCCGCCGGACGGCGACACCACCTCAGCCGCCAGGCGTACGCCGAGCGCTTCGCCCGCGGCGACAGCTACGGGCTGCTGCTCGCACTCCTGGTCGTGCTCTACCTCGTCGATCGCGATCGCGGATCACCAGAGCCTGTGGGGTCGCTTCGTCATCAGCGTGCTGCTCGGGTTGGTGCTCCTGCTCGCGTTCCACACCTCACACGTACGGGCGCGTGGATTCGTCATCGGTGTGACGCTCGTGGTGATCGCCGACACCGCCAACCTCGTGCAGGCCCTGTTGGACCGCCACGGCGGCGACGGCTCGACCTTCATCATGTTCGGGCTCGTCCTCATCGCCCCGGTCGTGATCCTGAACCGGATCATCCGCCACGAGACCGTCGGCCTCGAGACGATCCTGGGCGCGATCTGTGTCTACGTGCTGATCGCGCATCGCGTTCGCGGGGATCTACGGCGCGGTGAACGAATCCGAGACCAACGGATTCTTCGCGCAACAGATCACGCCCAACAACGTCGACTTCCTGTACTTCTCGTTCGTGACCATCACCACGGTGGGGTACGGCGACCTCACCGCCGGTACGAGCACCGGTCGCGTGCTGGTCACGTTCGAGGCGATGATCGGGCAGATCTTCCTCGTCACGCTGGTGGCGCGTCTGGTCAGCATGTACGGCACGCGCCAGCGGCCGGCGCGCGACGGACCGGAGCGCGACTCAGGCGTCGAGGAGTAGCTCGGCGAGCTGGACCGCGTTGAGGGCGGCGCCCTTGCGCAGGTTGTCGCCGGTGACCCAGAGGTCGAGGGTGTTCTCCTGCGAGGGGTCCTCGCGCAGCCGCCCGACCAGCACCGGATCGATGCCCGCACCCTCGAGCGGCGTCGGTGAGCCATCGCCGCCGTCGACCAGCTGCACGCCAGGTGCGTCGGCGAGCAGGGCCGCCGCAGCCGCACGCGACAACCGAGAACCGAACTGCACGTTGGCGGTCATGGCGTGGCCGACGTACACCGGGACGCGCACGCACGTGGCGGTGGCGCGGAGCTCGGGCGCGTGCAGGATCTTGCGGCTCTCGTGCACGAGCTTCCACTCTTCGCTCGTGTAGCCGGCGTCCTTCACCGACCCCGCAAGCGGGATCACGTTGCCGGCGATCGGGCGGTCCCACACCTCACCCGGAGCGAGCGCGTCCGGGAACGTGGCGGCGCGGGCGTAGCGTTCCATCTGACCCGCGCCCTTCGTCCACTGCTCGTCGAGCTCGTGCATGCCGGGCTGCCCGGCACCGGAGACCGACTGGTAGGTGGACACGACCATCCGCTCGATGCCCGCGGCGCGGTGCAGCGGGGCAAGCGCCGTCACCAGCACCATCGTGGTGCAGTTGGGGCACGACACGATGCCCTTGGGGAGCTCGCGCACGTCGTCGGGGTTGACCTCGCGGACCACGAGGGGAACGTCGGGGTCGGTGCGGAACGCGGCGGAGTTGTCGACGACGCGCGCGCCACTCGCCACCGCGCGCGGTGCCCACTCGAGCGCGAGCGGGTCGTCGACGTCGATGACGACGAGGTCGAGACCGTCGAAGCAACGGTCGTCGAGCACCTGACAGGTGACCTCGGCGTCGCCGAACGGCAGCGACCGACCTTCGGACCGGACCGACGCGTAGGCGCGCAGTTCGCTCACCGGGAAGGCGCGCTCGTGCAGGAGGCGCAGCATCTCGGTGCCGACGAGCCCGGTCGCGCCGACCACGCCGACGCGCATGCCGCTGCGAGTCACGACGCCGCCTCGAGCTCGAACGACGAGTGCAGCGCCCGCACGGCGCGCTCGACGTCGTTCTCGTGGACGACGCAGGAGATGCGGATGGTCGACGTCGAGATCATCTCGATGTTGACGCCCTCGGCGGCCAGCGTCTCGAACATCTGGGCCGCGACCCCGGGGTTGGTCTTCATGCCCGCACCCACCAGTGAGACCCGCCCGATGGCGTCGTCGAAGTTGGCCCCGCCCGCGTCGATCTCGACGACCATCTTGTCGACGATCTCCACCGTGCGGCCGAGCTCGTCGCGCGGGATCGTGAACGAGATGTCGGTGTGGTCGTCGGTCGAGACGTTCTGCTCGATCATGTCGACGTTGACGTTCTCGTCGGCGAGCGCACGGAACAGCTTGGCGGCGATGCCGGGGCGGTCGGGCACCCGGAAGAGCGTGACCTTCGCCTCCGAGATGTCGTGGGTGACCCCCGAGATGATCGGCGCTTCCATGCCTGGCTCCTCTTCCTTCACCCACGTGCCTGATTCCCACGTGAAACTCGACCGCACGTGCACGGGCACGCCGTAGTTGCGCGGCGAACTCGACCGACCGCAGCGCGAGCACCCGACCGCCGGTCGCCGACATCTCGAGCATCTCGTCGTAGGAGAGCCGCTCGAGCCGGCGGGCGTCGGGGACGATGCGTGGGTCGGCGGTGTAGACCCCCGCGACATCCGTGTAGATCTCGCAGACGTCGGCCTCGAGCGCCGCCGCCAGCGCGACCGCGGTGGTGTCGGAGCCACCGCGCCCCAGCGTGGTGATGGCCCGCTCGGTCGAGACGCCCTGGAACCCCGCGACCACCGCGACATTGCCGCCGTCGAGCGCCTCCCGGAGCCGATCGGAGCGGATCTCCAGGATCTTGGCCTTGCGGTGGGCGGTGTCGGTGACGATGCCGGCCTGTGAGCCGGTGAACGACACCGCGGCCTCACCGAGGTCGATGATGGCCATGCAGAGCAACGCGATCGAGATGCGCTCACCCGAGGTGAGGAGCATGTCCATCTCGCGGGCAGTGGGTTCGCTCGAGACCTCGTGGGCGAGGCGCTCGAGATCGTCGGTGGTCTTGCCCATCGCCGAGACCACGACCACGACGTCGTCGCCGGCGCGGCGGGTGCGCACGATGTGCTCCGCGACGGCACGGATGCGGTCGGGATCGGCCACCGACGTGCCGCCGAACTTCTGCACGAGCAAACTCACGACCGGCAATGGTACCGGTGGCAGGGTCCGGAACTTCCGGCGAATACGCCCGATCCTCCCTCGGGTTTCGCCGTCGGTAGACTCCCCCGCCGTGCCCAAGGCCACCAAACGTGAGCGCCAGCGTCAGAACCGCGAAGCCCGTCGCCAGGCGATGGAAGAGGCCGCGAAGCGGAAGCGGCGGATCCGGACCGCCCGCAACCTCGCGCTCCTGCTCGTGCCGCTCCTCGTCATCTTCGTGATCCTGCAGGTCACCAAGAGCGACGACAGCAGCAGCACGAGCGACACGGCTTCGACCGACCTCCCGGCCCCGAAGATGACGATCGACCCGACCGCCGCGTACACCGCGACGATCGACACGTCGGAGGGCACGATCGTCGTCGGTCTCGACGCCGCGCAGTACCCGACGTCGGTGAACAACTTCGTGTACCTCGCGAAGAAGAAGTTCTACGACGGGTTGTTGGTCAACCGGGTGGCGCAGGACTTCGTGATCCAGTCGGGGAGCCCGAGCAACACCCAAGCGGGTGGGCCCGGCTACTCGGTCGTGGGTGAGGTGCCCACGACCACGCCCCCCTACCCCGTGGGCGCGATGGCGTTCGGCAACGGCGGCGGCCGGCCCGCGGGCACCGCCGGCTCGCAGTGGTTCATCGTCACCGGATCCGGGAACTCCGGGCTCACCGCCGACTACGCCGGGCTCGGCACCGTGACGAGCGGGCTCGACGTCGCTCAGAAGATCGGGCAGCTGTATCCGTCGAGCGGCGACGGCCCGCCGACGAAGAAGGTGACGATCAAGAAGATCACGATCGCTTCGACGCCGGGATCGGCGACGACCACGGCCGCGCCGTAGTCGAGTCCGGTCGGGATCCATGCCCACCGCCGGGGCGGGTGGTCGGGCTCCGGGAAGGGCGCCTTGACGATCAAGTGAGGTTCCCCTAACCTAGGGGTCGTGTACGTGTGCCACTGTCGAGCGGTGACCGACCGGGCGATCGAGGACGAGGTCGCGCGCGGCGCCACCACCATCGCCGAGATCACCGGACGCTGCGGCGCCGGTGCGGAGTGCGGTGGCTGCTGGCCGGCACTCGAGGAGCTGCTGCACCACCACTCGCTGCTCCACCTCTCAGGGCGTGAGCTGGCCGAAGCACGCCAGTAGCCTGCGTGCATGCAGCGCGAAGCCGAGATCACGGAACTGCTCAACGAGGTGCTCACCGCCGAGCTCACCTCGGTCAACCAGTACTTCGTCGACTGCAAGATGCTCGACAACTGGGGCTACGACGTCCTCGCCCAGCACTACCGCGAGGAATCGATCGACGAGATGAAGGACGCCGACGCGTTGATCGGCCGGATCCTGTTCATCGAAGGTGTGCCGAACCTGCAACGCCTCGCCACGGTGCGCGTCGGCGAGAGCGTGCCCGAGAAGCTGCAGCTCGCGCTCGACCTCGAGTACGAGTCGATCGAACGGCTCAACCGCGGCATCAACCGCTGTTCCGAGCTGGCCGACGCCGGCACGCGTGAGCTGCTCGAGCACATCCTCGAAGGCGAGGAAGCGCACGCCGACTGGCTGGAGACCCAACTCGGGTTGATCAGCCAACTGGGCGAGTCCCACTACCTCGCGCAGCAGCTCCGCAGCTGATACCCGCCCCCTCGACAGCTACGCGGGGAGGCCGGGCACGGCGTCACCGGCCGTGTAGCTCGGCGTGCCGTCGACGCCGTAGAGCGTCACCGCGCCGGCACCGGCGACGGTCCACCCGTCGGAGCGTTTGATCAACGCGGTCTGCTCGTCGATCCCCGCCAGCACTGCGGTCTTCGGCAACAGGTCGACGGAGCGTTCGCGGAGATGGCCGGCCGCGGTGCCGTGGTACGGGAACACCGCGAGCTCCTTCACCACGCCGAGACCGACGGTGTAGGCGCCACCGCGCGGATCGACCATCGGGTCGCAGAGCAACGTCGCGCCTGCGCCCGAGGCAGCCAGCACACCACCCCCGTGGTACGCCGCGAGGATCGCCTCGAACAGCGCCGATCCCTTGAACACCGACCGCAGGTGCAGGGGTGAGCCGTCGGCCACGTAGACGAACTTCGCGGCGCGCACGATCGTCGCGATCTCGGGGTCTTCGGCTTCGGTCCGGTGCAGCACCGGCAGCGTGCGCACCGTGGCGCCGAGAGCGGCGAAGTGGGCCGAGGCCCGTTCCCCCACCCGCTCGGGATGCTCGTAGGCGGCGGCAGTCGGGAGCACGACCACTTCCTCGGCGCCGCTCGCCGCGAGCAGCTCGGCGTCGAACCCGGCCGTGTCCGGACCCCACTCCCCGCCCCCGACGAGGGCGAGAGAGCCGGTGGTGCGGCGGGGACCCATGGCGGCGGACACTACTGCGCCGTGACCCCGCCGGGTCCGAGTCTCCGCACCAAGTTACCACGCGGTAACCTCTCTGCTTTCCCGTCGACAGGGGGGCGAGACGATGGCGATCAAGCGGATCGGCGTGGTGGGTTCCGGGATCATGGGCTCGGGGGTCGCCGAGGTGGCCGCCAAGTCGGGCTTCGAGGTCGTGCTGCGGAGCCGCTCTCAGGAGGGCGCCGACGCGATGCTCGCCGGGCTCGACGCATCCCTCGCCCGCCAGGTCAAGAAGGGACGCCTCGAGGAGGGCGACGCCGCCGAGCTCCGCGGCCGGGTCACGGCGGTGACCGCGCTCGCCGAGCTCGCCACGTGTGATCTGGTGCTCGAGTCGATCGTCGAAGACCTCGCCGCGAAGCGGGAGCTGTTCACCGAGCTCGACCGCGTGTGCGCGCCCGATGCCATCCTCGCCACCAACACGTCGACGCTCCCGATCGTCGACATGGCCATGACCACGCAACGCCCGGACCGCGTGTGTGGCATCCACTTCTTCAACCCCGCACCGGCGATGTCGCTGGTCGAGGTCGTGCCCGCCATCACCACGTCCGACGCCACGCTCGACGACGCACGCACGTTCGTCGCCGCGTGCGGGAAGACCGCAGTCACGGTGAAGGACCAGGCCGGGTTCGTGGTGAACGCGCTGCTGTTCCCGTACCTCAACAACGCGGTGCGGCTGTTCGACGCCGGCGTGGCGTCACGCGACGACATCGACACGGCGATGAAGGGCGGCTGCAACTTCCCGATGGGGCCGCTCGAGCTGCTCGATCTCGTCGGGCTCGACACCAGCCTCGCGATCCTCGACGCGCTCTACGAGGAGTTCCGTGACCCGAACTTCGCGCCCGCGCCGCTCCTGCGGCGGATGGTGGCCGCCGAACGGCTCGGTCGGAAGTCGGGCGCCGGGTTCTACGACTACCAGCGCTGACATTTCGGTCGAGCTCCCTCCGTGGGGGAGAATGTGACCGTGAAGGACAAGCCCTGGTTGATGCGGACGTACTCCGGCCATTCGTCGGCGCGCGCCTCCAACGACCTGTACCGCGCCAACCTGGCCAAGGGCCAGACCGGACTGTCCGTCGCCTTCGACCTCCCGACCCAGACCGGCTACGACGCGGACCACCCGCTCGCCGCGGGTGAGGTGGGCAAGGTCGGTGTCCCCGTGCCCGACCTCGGTGCCATGCGCACCCTGTTCGAGGGCATCCCGCTCGACGAGATGAACACGTCGATGACGATCAACGCCACCGCGATGTGGCTGTTCGGCATGTACCTGGCCCTGGCCGAGGAACGCGGCGTCGACCCCGGTGCGCTCGCGGGTACGACGCAGAACGACATCGTCAAGGAGTACCTGTCGCGCGGCACCTACATCTTCGGACCCGAGCCGTCGCGCCGGCTGACCGTCGACCTCCTGTGCCACGCGGTGCGCCACGTGCCGAAGTGGAACCCGATCAACGTGTGCTCGTACCACCTGCAGGAGGCGGGCGCGACCCCGGTCGAGGAGGTCGCGTACGCGCTGGCCACCGCGATCGACGTGCTCGACGCGGTGCGCGCCTCGGGCCAGGTGAGCGACGACGAATTCCCGGAGGTGGTCGGGCGCATCTCGTTCTTCGTGAACGCGGGGATCCGGTTCGTCGAGGAGATGTGCAAGCTGCGCGCGTTCGGCGAGCTGTGGGACCGCATCACCGCCGAGCGGTACGGCGTGAGCGACGAGAAGCTGCGGCGCTTCCGCTACGGCGTCCAGGTGAACTCACTCGGGCTCACCGAGGCCCAGCCCGAGAACAACGTGCAACGCATCGTGCTCGAGACCCTGGGCGTCACGCTGTCGAAGGGCGCACGGGCGCGCGCCGTGCAGCTCCCGGCGTGGAACGAGGCGCTCGGACTGCCGCGGCCGTGGGACCAGCAGTGGTCGTTGCGCATCCAGCAGGTGCTGGCGTTCGAGACCGACCTGCTCGAGTACGACGACCTCTTCGCCGGGTCGCACGTGGTCGAGGCCAAGACCGCCGAGCTGGCCGAGGCGGCCGAGGCCGAGCTGCAATGGGTGCTCGACGGCGGCGGCGCCTTCGCCATGATCGACGCGATGAAGCAGCGGCTGGTGCAGAGCAACGCCGCCCGGGTCCGAAAGATCGAGGCCGGCGACATCACCGTCGTCGGAGTCAACGCGTACGCCGAATCTGCCGATTCTCCCCTCGTGGACTCCCTCGATGGTGAGAGCAACATCCTGGTCGTCGACGAAGCCGTCGAACGGGAACAACTCGAGCTGCTGAGGAAGTGGCGGGCGGCGCGCGACTCCGGCGCGGTCGCACGCGCGCTCGACCTCGTGCGCGAGACCGCGCGGGGCACCGACAACCTCACCCCCGCCACCGTCGCGCTCGCACGCGCCGGCGGCACGGTGGGCGAGTGGGCCGACGCGTTGCGCGACGTGTTCGGTGAGTACCGCGCGCCCACCGGTGTGGGGGGCGTGCATGCGCCGTCGGGCGAGGCCATGGTGCGGGCGCGAGCCCGGGTGCAGGTTCGCGCCGACGCGCTCGGCCACCCGATCCGCATCCTCGTCGGCAAGCCCGGGCTCGACGGCCACTCGAACGGCGCCGAGCAGATCGCGGTCGCGGCGCGCGACGCGGGGATGGAGGTCGTGTACCAGGGCATCCGGCTCACGCCGGAGCAGATCGCGGCGGCAGCGCGCGACGAAGACGTCGACCTGGTCGGCCTGTCGGTGCTGTCGGGGTCGCACAAGCGGCTGGTGCCCGAGACCCTCGCGCTGCTCCGGGCCAACGGCGTCGACGCACCGGTCGTCGTGGGCGGAATCATCCCCGAGCCCGACCGCGCCGAGCTCCTCGCCGCCGGGGTGGCACGCGTCTACACGCCGAAGGACTTCCGAGTGAGCGACATCGTCGCCGAGCTGGCCGAGCTGGTGATCGTCCCTTCGTGATGCGTGCACCGGGCGGCGGCGACGCAGGTGAGTACCGCGGCATCGCGGTGTGCGCGGCCCTGGCCGTGGTCGCCGTGATCATCGGGGTGACCGCGGTGGTCGCCGACGAGGCCGCGCTCGGGCTCGCCGCCGCGGTCGTCGGCGTGGCCGCCGCCGGAGTGGGCGCGCTCATGGACGTGCGCCGCACCCGCGCGGAGGACTCGTTGTACGAGGCGCGCTCGCAGGCCCGGCGCCTCCGCCGGCAGCTCGAGTCGTTACAGGTGGCGGTGGCCGAGGAGCAGCGGGTGGCCGATTCCCGGCCGGTGCCGGCCGATCTGCCCACCGGCACCGACACCAGCGAGTGGGAGCTCGACCCGGTGTCAGGGTTGCTCCGCGAACGGCACTTGCCCGTGCTGCTGCAACAGGTCGTCGCCGGGGCGCGGCGCAAGGTACTGCCGGTCTCGGTGGTGTTCTGGGAGCTCGACGGGCTCGAGGGGGCGCCGGTCGAGGCGCGCGAGCAGGCGCTCACCGCGCTCGGCGCGGTGGCGTGGCGCACGCTCCGGGAGGCCGACGCGGTGTTCCGTCTCGGCGACGTCGTCGCGGTCGCGGTGCTGGTCGACACCGCGGAGCCGGGCGCGCTGATGGTCGCGGAGCGCGTGCGCGAGGCGCTGCGGACGAGCCCGGTCGGTGACTCGCTGACCGTGTCGGCCGGGATCGCGTGCTACCCCACGCACGCGCTCGACGCGGCCGAACTCGTCGCCCGGGCGGGCCACGCGCTGGAGCAGGCACGCGACGCGGGGCACGAACGTGACCACGTCGCGATCGCCGACGCCTCCGCCTGATCGTCAGCCGGGAAAGAGCTCGGCGATCTCCTGCGCGTACTTCGCCGCGATCCCGCGGCGCTTGAGCTTCATCGTCGGAGTGAGCTCTTCGGAGTCCGGGACCCACTCGGCCGTCAGCACGGTGAACTCCCGGATCGACTCCGCGTGCGAGAACCGTTCGTTGGCGACGGCAACCTCGCGCTCGACCTCGGCCCGCACGACCGGATCGACGGCGAGCTCCGCCAGCGTCGTCCCGGTGGCGCCGTGGCTCGCGGCCCACGCAGGGACCACGTCGGGATCAAGGACGAGCAGCGCGGCGAGGTAGGGCCGGCCCTCACCGATGACGCAGGCCTGTCCGATCAACGGCTGCGCCTTCAGCGCGGCTTCGAGGTTCGCGGGCGAGATGTTCTTGCCGCCCGCGGTGATGATGAGCTCCTTCTTGCGGTCGACGATGCGCAGGTAGCCGTCGTCGTCGAGCTGGCCGATGTCGCCCGTGTGCAGCCAGCCGTCGGCGTCGAGGGCATCGGCCGTGCGTTCGGGATCGTCGAGATAGCCACGGAAGACGTTGCCGCCGCGGCCGAGCACCTCACCGTCGTCGGCCAGGCGCAGCTCCATGCCCGGGATCGCCCGCCCCACGGTGCCCGGGCGCACCCGCACGGGGTCCCAGGCCATGGGCCCGGACGACTCGGACAGTCCGTAGAGCTCCGACAGCGGCACGCCCGCGCTGCGGAAGAACTGGAGCACCTCCACCGGGATCGGGGCTGCGGCGGTGACCGCGACCCGCAGGTCGTCGAGGCCGAGCAGCTGCCGGGCCGGTCGCAGCGACTCGGCGTCGACCCGCGCGTACTCGGCCGCGAGCTCGACCGAGAGCTCCTCGCCCCGGGCGCGGTGCTCGGCGACCAGCGCGCCGATCTCGAGCGCCTGCGCGAACACGTCGGCGCGGCCCGCGTCGGCGGCGAGCACCGCTTGCACGGTGCTGTGGATCTTCTCGAACGTGCGCGGCACGCCGAAGAGGATCTGCGGTTTCGTCTCGGCGAGCATCGCGCCGAGGAGACGGATGTCGGCGCACGTCGTCACTTCGTAGGCGAACGCGATCCCCGAGTAGTGAGTGGTGGCGCGTTCGGCGATGTGGGCCATCGGGAGGTACGAGATGATGCGCGACCGGTCGGGCGAGAACCCGAGCGCTTCGCGCAGGCTGTCGACCGTCCAGCAGATGTTGTGGTGATCGAGCATGACGCCCTTGGGCGGACCGGTCGTGCCCGACGTGTAGATCACGGTGGCGAGATCATCGGGCCGCGCCGTCGCGGCGGCGGTCTCGAGATCGAGTGGCGCCGCGCCGAGGAGCTCCTCCCACGACTCGACGCCGGGCGCGTCGAGCGGCTCGATCGCCACGATGTGGCGCAGGTCGGGGAGATCGGCGCGGACCTCGAGCAGGCGGTCGAGGAAGTCGCGGTGCTCCACGATCGCGACGGTGGCGCGGGCGTGGCCGGCGAGGTAGCGGATCTGCTCAGGTGACGAGGAGTTGTAGATCGAGATCGGGCGTCGCGCCCGAGCAGGAGCACGGCCATGTCGACGAAGTGGAACTCCGGTCGGTTGCCGATCAGCATCACGACCCGGTCGCCGCGACCCACGTCGAGGGCCTGGAGACCGGCGGCGAGGCGGGTGGCCCGGTCGGCGTAGTCACCGAAGGTGATGCTGCGCTCCTGCTCCCCCACCTTGTCCCGCAACGCCACGTCGTCGTGGCGTTCGGTGACGGTGCGGAGGAACCGGACCGGGATCGTGTCGTCCACGGGCGTCACGTTATCCACAAGTCGAGGTGGAGAACTGCGGATCGCGGGTGGAAAACTCGGGCGAGATGGGGAATACTGAAGTCCAGTTCGTCCCGAGGAGATCGTTGGGGCACCGCTTCCGAGCGTGCTTCTCTACGCCGACTCCCCTCGGGACGAACTCGCGTCCGGGGGTTGCGGGCTCAACAATCCGCTCGCGGGCGCCGATACAAGGCGATGCCCCTGGCACGCGCGCTCGTCGCGGGTGCGCTGGTCACCGTGTTCCTCGCCCCGGCGACCGCCGGATACGCCCAGGAGTCGTCGACCACCACCACGACGACGACCACCACCACCATTCCCTCCTCCACGGCACCGCCGTCGACCGCCGCGACGCCGACCACGCCCAAGCCCGACCCCGACGCGTTCGCGGCGCTCGCCAACCAGGTGAGCCAGAACCAGGCGATGCTGGTCCAGCTGACCGCGCAGGTCGACCAGACCACGCAGCGGCTCGCCGAGCTGGCGAAGGAGATCACCGCGACCCAGGAGAAGCTCGACGCGACCCGCGCCGAGATGGAGGCGCTCAAGCAGCTCGTGCGGGAACGCGCCGCGTACATCTACCGCCACGCCGATGCACCGCAGACGGCGGTGGTCGACATCGAGCACGTGCAGGACATCACCGCCGGGAAGCGGTACGCGGAGTCGGCCGCGCAGACGGACGGCACGAAGATCTCGGGCCTCTCGAAGCTCTCGGCGCAGCTCGACACGCGCCGCAACCAGCTCGAGGCCGATCGCTCCGAGCAACAGCAGCAGAAGGACCGGCTCGACAACGCCAAGGCCGCGCTCGAGGCGCTCACCACGCACCAGAAGAAACTGCTCGATCAGGCGGGCGCGATCCCGGTGATGGGCGACGCCGAGCTCACCGCGGCCGAGATCACCGGGTGGTTCGACGCCCGGAACGTGAAGTACCGCCTCGCCGGGGGCCTGCCGATCGCCGACCTCGTCCAGCTCTACATGGAGGAGGGCAAGGCCGAGCACGTGCGTCCGGAGCTGGCCTTCGCCCAGTCGATCATCGAGACCGGGTCGTTCGGCAACGCGCTCGACAACAACTACGCCGGCATCGGTGCCTGCGACAGCTGCCAGGGCGAGCCGGCGTTCCCCACACCCCGCGACGGCGTACGCGGGCAGATCCAGCTGTTGAAGAACTACGCCGACCCGACGTCGCGCGCCGCCACCCTCGCCAACCCACCGTCACCGACGATCTACGGCAACGACCCGGTCGCGCGCCGCGGTCTCGTACGACACGTTCTTCGCGAAGGGTCGCACCGTGACGTGGAACGCGATGGGCAACGGCAACTGGGCGACCGATCCCGGGTACGCGCAGAAGGTCCTCACGGTGTACTTCCAGATGGTGAGCTTCGCCGCGAAGCACAGCTGACCGCTTCGGGCCTCACGGATGCGTACGACCCCGACGCATCCGGCGACGGGCGCGCGGCCTGACGCTGTTGGAGTCCTTCGGCGACGAGCGCCCGATCGCCCGGGTGCCGCGGATGGCGAACGGCAGCGCATCCCGCCCGTGCTGGTTGCGCGCGTAGAGCCGACGGCGGGGGCGGCCCTCCGCGGTGGCAAGGTCCTGATCTTCCCACCACCGGTCTACGAGGCCCATCTCCGTGAGCCGGCGGAGCGCGCGATACACCTGGATCTTCGGGAGGTGGAGGCGGTTCGCGAGCTGGAGGCCGTAGAAGGACGGCTCGCCGCCGCGCTGGACACGGGAACCTTCGGCCAGGACCCGGGCGTCGAGCGAAAACAGGTACCCGCGGCGTGGCTTGGCCATGTCACTCCATTTCCGTTCGCGTTATTCACCCCTAGGAACAGATGGGACGACGGAAATTCGGGGGTGTCTCGGGTGGATTCGGAGACCTCAGAATTGGTGGGCGAAGCAGCGGTCGGCGAGGGTGCCGAGGACCAGGTCGCGGTAGATCCCCTGGATCATGGTGCGGCCGAGCTCCGACCACTCGCGCGCGCCGCGGCGCGGCGACCCGGCGCATCACCTGGGTGTAGCCGCCCTCGTAGATCCGGTACTCGGCCCAGGCGCCCGGATAGTCCTTGGCGCACGCGACCTCGACGAACGGCACCGCGCCGGTAGGCCCGTAGCGGATGACGCGGTTGGTGTGGGTGTGCCCGGCGAGGTAGCCGACGATGTTCTCGCGTCCGGCGATCATCGCGAGCAGCGCTTCGTGATCGGCGAGCGACAGCCCGTAATGCTCGTCGTGGTTGTAGCTGGGATGGTGCGCGAGGACGAGCACGGGATCCGACGTGCCGCCGGCCAGGTCGTCGAGCCAGTCGCGCTGCGCCGCGGGCAGCGCGCCCCCGACGTGCCCGGGCACCGTGGTGTCGAGCACCGCGAGCACGATCCCCGTCGAGCGGCACCGCGTACGGCGCGCCCTGGCGCGCGAGCTCGGGATCGCGCATGGCGTCGTGGTTGCCGCGCACGTGACGGAGCCGGTCACCGAGCCGCCCGTAACACGCGAGAAACGCCTCGTACTCCTCGGCTCGACCCGTGTCGGTGAGATCGCCTTTGACCACGACCACGTCGGGATCGAGCTCGAGCATCTCGTCGACCACGGCGCCGTTCATGACCTCGGGGTAGGGCGTCGCCCGCGGCGCGCACGCGCAGCACCGGCCCGATGGCGTCGGTGGCGGGATCGCCGGTGCGGCCGCACTCGGTCTCGCCGAAGTGCACGTCGTTGGCGGTGGCGAGTGTGGCGAGGAGCCGCCCGGCGGGGCGCGCCAGCGTGCGCACGCGCGCCGGGAGCCACTGGTCGGGCGTCGCGCCCTCGACCACGAGCGGGTAGTCGATGTCGGGCTCGAGCCCGGTGATCCGCGCGGTGTGGAACGGCCCGGTCGTGGTGACCTCCGCGTCACCGACGCGCGTCAGCGCCGCCTCGCCCGGAGCACCGGTGAACGTGACCACGACCTCGTCGGGGCCCACGCTCATGAGCTCGGCGTGGGCGAAGGGCATCCAGGCGCGGCTGCGGCGCCCGATGCGACCGGACAGCCGCCACGGTCCCCGCTGGAGCCCGGCACGGTGCGAACGCAACCGCGCCGCGTGCACCCACTCGTGCAGCGTGTCGTCGACGTCGGCCTCGACGACCGGTGCGGCCGTCGACGCCGCGATCGCGGCCAGGATCGCCGCGATCTCCTCCGGAGTCGCTTCCGGCGAGATCGACCGCAGCACACCAACCCTTGGAGAACTGCTCACAGGGGCACGTTCCCGTGCTTGCGCGACGGCATCTGCTCGCGCTTCGTGCGCAACATCGCCAGCGACCGCGACAGCACCCTGCGGGTCTCACGCGGGTCGATGACGTCGTCGACGTAGCCACGCTCGGCAGCCACGTAGGGGTTGGCGAAGCGCTCCTCGTACTCGGCGATGAGCTCGGTGCGCTTCACCTCGACGTCGTCGGCCGCTTCGATCTCCTTGCGGAAGATCAGGCCCACCGCGCCCGGCGCGCCCATGACCGCGATCTCGGCCGACGGCCACGCGAACGCGAGGTCGGCGCCGATCCCCTTCGAGTTCATGACCACGTACGCGCCGCCGTACGCCTTGCGGGTGATGATCTGCACCCGCGGCACCGTCGCCTCGCAGTAGGCGTAGAGCAACTTCGCGCCGTGGCGGATGATCCCGCCGTACTCCTGGTCGGTGCCCGGGAGGAAGCCCGGCACGTCGACGAACGTGACCAGCGGGACGTTGAACGCGTCGCACGTGCGCACGAAGCGCGCCGCCTTCTCCGACGCGTCGATGTCGAGCGTGCCCGCGAGGTTCGACGGCTGGTTCCCGACGATGCCGACCACGTGGCCGTCGACCCGGGCGAACCCGCAGACGATGTTGCCGGCCCACAGCGCGTTGACCTCGAGGAACTCGCCGTCGTCGACGACCTCGGCGATCACCTTCTTCATGTCGTACGGCTTGTTCGGCGCGTCGGGGATCAGCTCGATGATGCCGTCGCACGAGCGGTCGGCGGGATCGTCCGACTCGAAGTAGGGCGGGTCCTCGAGGTTGTTGGCCGGGAGGAACGACAGCAGGTAGCGCACCTGCGCGAGCGCGGTCTGCTCGTCGTCGTACACGAACGCCGCCACGCCCGACTTCGCCGCGTGCGTGAGCGCGCCGCCGAGCTCCTCCTGCGTGACGTCCTCGCCGGTGACCGTCTTCACGACGTCGGGCCCGGTGATGAACATGTGCGACGTGCCCTTCACCATCACCACGAAGTCGGTGAGCGCGGGCGAGTACACCGCACCACCCGCACAGGGCCCGAGGATCACGCTGATCTGCGGGATCACCCCCGAGGCCTTCACGTTGCGGGAGAAGATGCCGCCGTACGCGTCGAGCGAGACGACACCCTCCTGGATGCGGGCGCCGGCGCCGTCGTTCAGGCCGATCATCGGCGCGCCGACCGACTCGGCGAGGTCCATCACCTTGTGGATCTTCTCGGCGAACACCTCGCCGAGCGCGCCGCCGAACACGGTGAAGTCCTGGCTGAACACGAACACCTTGCGGCCGTCGACCGTGCCCCAGCCGGTGACGACACCGTCGGTGAGCGGCCGGTTGGCCTCGATCCCGAACCCGTGGGCGCGGTGGCGCGCGAGCATGTCGAGCTCGACGAACGAGTCGGGATCGAGCAGGAGCTCGATGCGCTCGCGCGCGGTCAGCTTGCCGCGCTTGTGCTGCCGCTCGACCGCCGCCTCGCTCCCCGCGTGCAGCGCCTGCTCGCGGAACTCGGCGAGCTGCTCGAGCCGCTCCTCGATGGGGTGGACGGGCAGAACGGGTTCCTCGACGGCCATAGGAGCCCGAGGTTACCGGGACGCGACGCGGCCCCGCCGATGGAGGCGGGGCCGTGTCCAGGTCGGGCGCGAGATCAGTTGTGGCTGCCGACCTCGAGCGGCTGCCGCGCTCCCTGCTGGATCTCCACCTTGCGCGCCTTGGCCTGCTCGGCGACCGGGATGCTGATGCTGAGCACGCCGGCCTCGTAGGTGGCCTCGAGGCGGTCGGCATCGAGCGCCTCACCGAGCATCACCTGGCGGGCGACCGAACCCTGCGGGCGCTCCTGGGCCAGAACCTCGTCGCCCTCGTCGGGCGTCCACGAGCGCTCGGCCCGGACGGTGAGCACGTTGCGCTCGACCTCGACGTCGAGCGAGTCGGGCTCGATGCCGGGGAGGTCGAAGCGGAGCTCGACGCTCTGCTCGTGACGGAACGCGTCCATCGGCATCCACTGCCGGCGGGACGTCTTGCGGTCGAAGTCGCGGAACGGGTCGTATCGAACGAGCATGGCAGCAAACCTCCGGTGTCGGGGACCCCACTCTCGGGGAAGGGGACAACCACGGCGCGCTACGGGCTATTCCGGTGACGAACAGAAAAATTGAGCGTGGTTCACTCAGGTTTACTCCTCGACCAGCTCGACCAGCGTGCCGAAGCCACCCTTCGGGTGCACGAACGCGACGGTGGTGCCCCGGCTCCCGGGCCGCGGCTCCTCGTCGATCAGGCGGCCGCCCTCGGCCCGGACCCGCTCGACCGCGGCGGCGCAATCGGCGACCCGGTACCCCACGTGGTGGATGCCCTCGCCCTTGTTGGCGAGGAACTTGGCCACGGTGGAGTCGTCGCGGATCGGCGTGAGCAGCTGCACGTAGGACTCGGCCACCTTGAGCAGCGCCTCCTCGACGCCGTCGCGTTCGACGACCTCTCGGTGCTCGACCTCGACGCCGTAGGTGTTCCGGTAGTAGTCGATGGCCGCCTCGAGGTCGTTGACGGCGATGGCGACGTGGTCGATCTCGGTGAGCATCAAACGTTCCTCCGGAAGAGCGTGATCTGGTCGACGTGCTGCGCGCGCAGCTCGGGATCGGTGACGCCGAGCCCCTCGTCGGGGGCCAGCACCAGCACCCCGAGCTTGCCCTCGTGGACGTTGTGGTGCACCTGGCTGACCGCTTCGGCGACCTGCTCGAACGGGAACACCGCCGACAGCACCGGGTGGATCCGACCCTCGCCGATCAGCCGGTTGGCCTCCCACGCCTCGCGGTAGTTCGCGAAGTGGCACCCCTTGAGCGTCTTCTGGTTCATCCAGAGGTAGCGGTTGTCGTACTCGATCATGAAGCCGCTGGTCGCCGCGCAGGTGACGATGGTGCCGCCGCGCGTGCACACGAACACCGACGCGCCCATCGTCGAACGACCCGGGTGCTCGAACACGATGTCGGGGTCGCGGCCGACCAGCTCGCGGATCTTCTTGCCGAGGCGGCGCCACTCCGCCGGATCCTGGGTGTGCTCGTCCTTCCAGAACTGGAACCCCTCGGCCTTGCGGTCGATGACGTGCTCGACGCCCATCTCGTGCAGCAGCGCGGCGCGCTCCGGGCTCGACACGACGCCGACCGGGATGCCGCCACCGTTGAGCACGTACTGGCACGCGTACGCGCCGATCCCGCCGCTCGCGCCCCAGATCAGCACGGTCTGGCCCTGGGTCATCTGCGCGCCGTTCGGGCTCACCAGCATGCGGTAGCTCGTCGAGTTGGTCAGCGCGTTGACCGCCGCCTCCTCCCACGTGAGGTGCGCGGGCTTCGGCATCAACTGGTTGGCCTTCACCAGGGTCAGCTCGCCGAGACCGCCGTAGTTGGTCTCGTAGCCCCAGATGCGCTGGTTGGTCGCGAGCATCGAGTCGTCGTGCGCGCTCGGGTCCTGGTCGTCGACGTGGTTGCAGTGCACGGTCACCGCGTCGCCCGGCTTCCACATCCGCACCGCCGAACCGACCCGCAGCACCACGCCCGCGGCGTCGCTGCCGACCACGTGGAACGGCTGGTCGTGCCGCGCGCCCCACACGCTCTCGCTGCCCGAGCCGCTGCAGGAACCCGAACGTCGGGCAGCGGCTCGAAGATCGACGTCCACACCGTGTTGAAGTTGATCGACGACGCCATCACCGCGACCAGCGCCTCGTCGGGCGCGAGCTCGGGCAGCGGCACCTCGTCGAGGTGCAGCGACTTCCGGGGATCCTTCTCGTCCGACGGCACCCCGGCGAACATCTCCTGCTCGTCGGCCCGCACCACGGCACCCCGGTACGACGGCCGGGAGCGGGAGGGCGCCGAGCTCCTCGGCGGACGCTCCGTCGACGATCGCGTCGCGGATCGCCGCTCGATCTCCGTCATGGCGGGGGACGGTACCATCCAGGGGAATTCGCCCAATCTCTCGGGGGTTGTCATGCCCGGTTCGGTCATCGTCTCGTCCGCCCGCACGCCGATCGGCAAGCTCTCCGGCGCGTTGTCGTCGTTCGAGGCCACCGACCTCGGCGGTCACGCGATCGCGGCCGCCCTCGCCCGGGCGGGGATCACCGGCGACCAGGTCGACTACGTGCTCCTGGGTCAGGTGCTGCAGGCCGGCGCGGGCCAGATGCCCGCCCGCCAGGCCGCGGTGAAGGGCGGCATCCCGATGTCGGTGCCGTCGATGACCATCAACAAGGTGTGCCTCTCGGGCATCAACGCGATCTACCTCGCCGACCAGATGATCCAGGCCGGCGACGCCGAGATCGTCGTCGCCGGCGGCATGGAGTCGATGACCAAGGCGCCGTACCTCCTGAAGAAGGCGCGCGAGGGCTACCGCATGGGCAACGGCGAGCTGCTCGACTCGATGATCGACGACGGCCTGTGGTGCGCGTTCGACGCCGTCCACATGGGCGCGGGCACCGAGCGCTACACCGGCGAGATCGGCGGCATCACGCGCGACATGCAGGACGACGTCGCCGCCAAGAGCCACGAGCGCGCCGCCGTGGCGATGAAGGAAGGCCGGCTCGCCGAGGAGATCGCACCCATCGAGATCCCGCAGCGCAAGGGCGACCCGATCCTGGTCGACACCGACGAGGGTGTGCGCCCCGGCACCACCGCCGAGTCGCTCGGGCAGCCTGCGCCCCGCGTTCGCCAAGGACGGCACCATCACCGCCGGCAACGCGTCGCAGATCTCCGACGGCGCCGCCGCGACCGTCGTCATGTCGGCGGCCAAGGCCGAGGCAGCTCGGGATCGCACCGCTCGCCGAGCTGGTGAGCTTCGGCATGGTGGCCGGTCCCGATCCGTCGCTGCTCACCCAGCCGTCGCGCGCGATCAACCGCGCGCTCGACCACGCCGACCTGAAGGTCTCCGACCTCGACCTGTTCGAGCTCAACGAAGCGTTCGCCGCGGTGGGCCTCGCGTCGATGCAGGACCTCGGCATCACCGACGACGTCGTCAACGTCAACGGCGGCGCCATCGCGCTCGGTCACCCGATCGGCATGTCGGGCACACGTGTCGTGCTCACCCTGGTCAACGAGCTCCGGCGCCGCGGCGGCGGGCTCGGTGCCGCGGCGCTGTGCGGCGGTGGCGGTCAGGGCGAAGCGGCGATCGTCCGCGCGCTGTAGTCGGCACACATGCCTCCGTGTCCACTGCGCACGCTGACCGGCGTTCCGTGCCCGTTCTGCGGCATGACCCGGGGCACGGTGGCGCTCGTGCACGGTGACCTGTTCGGTTCGCTGGGCCTGAACCCCGGCGTGGTGGCGGCGCTCGTCGCCGGCGTGATCCTGGCGATCCTGCTGTGGCGACATCCCCGGCCCACCATCCCCACGTGGCTACCGTTCGCCGTCGTCGCGGGCCTCTGGTCGTTCCAGTTGCTCAAGCTCGCCACCGGCCGCCCCCTCTGAAAGCGAGCACCCATGTCGATGCAGACCCCGCCACCCCCGCCGCCGCCCCCCTCGTCACCGTCGCCGGCACCCTTCGCCATCGGTGACGCGTTGTCGCTACGGGTGGACCGCGTTCTGGAAGAACCTCGGGCCCATGGCGCTCATCGCCGTCGTCGTCGTTCGCGATCCAGATCGCGTTCTCGGCCGCCAGCAACGCGCTGGATTCGGTCTTCGTGCAGATCGTGATCCAGTTCGTCGGCTTCCTGGTGAGCATGCTCATCACGCTCGGATGGATGCGCGTCGCGCTCGGAGATCACCAACGGCGTGAAGCCCGAGCTCGGCGACGTGTTCCGGGCGCAGGGCTACGGCCCGTTCATCGGGGCGACGATCCTCTTCTACATCGGCGCCGTGATCGGGTTCCTCCTGCTCATCGTCCCCGGCATCATCTTCGTCGCCACGTTCGGCTTCTACGGCTTCGTGATCGCGGAGCGCGGCGACGACGTCGGCGTGATCGAGTCGCTGCAACGCTCAGGAAACATCACGCGCGGCCACCGCTGGAGCCTGTTCGGCATGGCGATCGTGCTGTTCCTGGTGAACATCGTCGGTCTGCTCGCGTGCGGCGTCGGCGTGATCTTCACGGCGGGCATCACGTTGATCGCCTGGTCGTACCTCTACCGCTCGCTCAGCGGCGAGCCGGTGACCGCCTGGCAGTAGCCGGCGTCAGGCCTGGTACTTCTCGGAAGGACCGTACTGGTTCGGACCGGGGAGGCCGTCGGTGGCGAAGAAGACGATCAGCACGATGATGCCGACGAGCGGGATCAACCCGATCAGCAACCACCAGCCACTCTTGTCGGTGTCGTGCAGGCGCCGGATGCCGACCGCGATGCCGGGGATGAGCACAGCGAGCGCGTAGATCACGTAGAGCACCCAGAAGATGCTCGACACCGCGATGAGGATGTTGAACACGATCCCGATGATGAAGTTGGCAAGGAAGTACCACCAGAACTCGGCACGGCGCGATCGACCCGTGAACTGCGCGTAGCGCTCGAGGACGACCTGCTTCCAGTAGCTGACCAGCGGGTTCGGCAGCGCCGGTTGCGGCACGCCAGCGCCGGATCCGGGCGGGGGCGGGGGTGGAACAGCTGTCATATATCTGGCTCCTTCTCGGGCCTTCGGGCTTACTGGAGGCTGAACGGCGGGTACCGATCCGTCAGCAGGAAGACGTAGGCCTGCACCCGCGTGTACCAGCGGAAGTAGCCGACGACGAAGTCACGCATGGCCTCGGACCACCGGCCGGTGAAGAGCACCACGAACAGCTGGATCACCATCACGACGAACACCGCGATGCCGAGGAGCCACAACACGATGTAGTGCGGGATCGCGAGCAGCCACTTCACGAACCCGAGGAAGCGGTTCATGTCACCCGGATCGTCGACCGTGACCACGGCAGGGTCGGGCACCGCGGCGGCGGTGTCGGTGGCGAAGTCGAACGGCGGGTACTCGTTGCGCATGAACCCGGCGAAGCTCGAGACCCGCCAATAGTAGCGGAGGTACATGGTCTGGAACCCGAGGAAGGGGTTCCGCTCCGTGAACAGGACCACGAAGAGCGAGACGATCCAGAGCACGAACGCGACGATCCCGAGGACGTAGAGGACGATCCACTGCGGGAGGGCGAGCAGCCAGTTGACCAGCGGGCGCCAGTTCTGGACGTCGTGGTCACGGTTGAACTCGAGGTTCACCGGGTAGTCGCCACCGCCACCGAACCCGCCCGAGGAAGGCGTCGGAGGCGGCGTGGGCGGTGGCGATGCGGGCGTCGTATCGGACATCGGTCAATCCTCTCCTCACGGCGCAGTTCCCGAGTTCCCGAGAAGGCTCGCGCGGACCTGGGCAGAAACGGGGGATCCCAGCAGGCGCGTTGCACCGTAAGGACCGCGACCCGCCCACTCGAGGGTTGCCGCCCAATTTGCGCTCAAGGAGCGCTTGGAACAGGTCGTCTCTTCTCCGACATGTTCACCTGGCAGATGCTCCTCACCGTGTGCCTGTTCGCGTCGATCGACTTCGTCGTCCTCGTCCGCGTGCGGCTCGGTGCCGGCTCGCGCCGACAGCCGCCCCGCCGCTCGGCGAGGTCGGAGGACTTCGCCGTTCTCGTGCCGATCTTCAACGACATCAAGTATCTGCGCAACGCCCAGTATCTCGAGCGGTACGGCGACAAGGTCGTGATCTGCACCAGCGACCAGGAATCCCCGGAGTTCTACGAGTCGCTGTACCGCGAGGCGCGGCTTCGAGGCTTTCAGGTGTCCGTGTCACCGACGTCGTCGCTGCGGCAGCGGACGAACCCCTTCGCGGTTCTCTCGCGGGCGCTGCTCCAACGGGGCCAGTCCCCGGTGACGCAGCGAGACGAGATCGTACGGAACTCTGCGAGGAGTGTGGGCGCCGGGGTGACGATCTTCCTGGACGGTGACACGGAGTGCATCGAAGACCTTGCCGTCGTCGCCGGAGCGTTCGAACACTCGGGGTTCGACGTGGCATCCGTCCGCGTCTTGCCGTCGACCCGGCTGCGAACGCTCGCCCAGCGGATGCAGCGCTACGAGTACAGCCTGGCCATGGACGCCCGGTGGATCTACCCTTGGCTGACGTCGGGGGCGGCCATGATCGGACGCTCCTCCTCGATGCTGCGGATCATGGGTAGCCACTCGCTGTTCTTCAGCGGCGGTGACATCGAGGTCGGAAAGCTCGCTCGTCTCATGGGCATGAACGTCGGGCACCTCCCGTTCCAGTTCTTCACCGACGTCCCCGACACGCTGAGGAAGTGGTTCAGACAGCGTGCATACGGGTGGTGCTTGGGGCAATTCCGGCACGCAGTCGTCAATGCCGACCGGCCCGGGTTCCGTGCACCCTTCTTCTCCTTCTACCAGACCGTCATCGTGTACGTCCTCCTTCCCTTCCGGTGGTACGAGATGCTGACGCAGCCAGCGATCCTGCTGCTCGTCTGGCTCGTCTACTCGGTGCTCCTCTTCCTGCTCTCTCCGCGCAATTTCCAGCTCTGGAAGCTGCTCTTCCCGATCTATGCGTTCGTGCAGGTCATGTTCGCGGTGCCGATCGGCGTCGCCCGCTACCTCTCTCACACGATGAGGACGCGGAACTGGGGGCGGATCCGCGTGCGGCCGCAACCCGCGGTCCCCGTCACCACGCTCGTCCGGCCCGTGGTGGTGCACCAAGCGACAGTGCTCACGACGGTTCCGCCCGCCGCGTTCGAACCCGTTCCGGCGTACGCGACCGCCGATGACGACCTCTGGCGCGAACTGGAATCGGTCGAAGCGAGGACGGCGCCCGTCCCGTCAGGCGTCGACCTCTCGCCGCCCCTCGAGGGCACGCCCGAGCGTCACCTCGTCGGCATATTCGAGATCGCCACCGACCGGGAGACCGCTGGCAATGCGGGTGATCCGAACGCCTAGCGGCTTGAGGAGCCGGGCGAGGTACATCGCGGTGGCCTCGCCCTCGATGTTGGGGTTGGTGGCGAGGATCACCTCGGTCACGCCTTCGGCGTCGACCCGGGCCAGGAGCTCCTTCACCCGGAGCTGCTCGGGCCCGATCCCCTCGATGGGCGAGATCGCGCCCTGGAGCACGTGGTAGCGACCGGTGAACTCGTGCGTCCGTTCGACCGCGACGATGTCGCGCGGCTCCTCGACCACGCAGAGGACGGCGGAGTCACGCCGCTCGTCGAGGCAGTACCGCGCAGAGCTCGCCTTCGCTGATGTTGAAGCACCGCCGGCACCACGGACCGCGTTCCTTCGCCTCCATGATCACCCGGGCGAGCCGGTTGGCGTCTTCCGGCGCCGCCTTCAGCAGGTAGAACGCGATGCGCTGCGCCGACTTCGGCCCGACCCCGGGGAGGCGACCCAGTTCGTCGATGAGCGCCTGGACCGGCGCGGCGTAGGGACTGGTCACGCGTCAGCCGAGCAGCCCGCCGAGGTCACCGAGGCTGCCGAGGTCGAGGCCGCCCGTGACCCCACCGATGCTCTCGCTCTGCATCGCCTGGGCGCGGCGCAGGCCGTCGCCGACCGCGGCGAGCACGAGGTCTTCGAGCATCTCGACGTCGTCGGGATCGACGACTTCGGGCGCGATGTGCACGGACTGCACCTCGCCCGCACCCGTCACCACGACCTTCACCATGCCGCCGCCCGCCGAACCCTCGACCGTGGCCTCGGCCAGCGCTTCCTCCGCGGCCGCCATGTCGGCCTGCATCTTCTGCATCTGCTTCATCATCTGGTTGAGCTGACCCCCGCCGCCGCCACCCGGCATCGGAGGTCGGCCACCTTGACCCTTCGGCATGGCGCTCCTACTTGATCGGTCGTCCTTGATCTGTCGTCCCTGCAGGCCCTTGAAACTACTGCGAGGCAGCCGTGCTGCTCTGCGTGGTCGAACCGGCTCAATCCAACCACGGGGTGAGGGTGGGCGCCGGATAGAGACGGTCGGTGAGGGCTTGCATCTCCGCCGAGACCCGGAACGCGTCAGGCTCCGGGTCGACGGTGGCCAGTGCGGCCTCGTTCCCGCAGGGAGGGGTGGGCCGGCGAACGGACACGTCGAGCTGCACATCGGCGTCGTGGCGGGTCCAAAGACTGCGGCCGATGTTGTGGGCGTGACGATCACGCTTCGACAGGGCCCAGCCCACGTTGGCCGCGCTCCCGGGCCCCTCGGCCGGCGCTCCGAGGAAGCGCCAGTGCAGGAACCGCAGGATCGACGTGTGGTCATACACGGTGTGGTCGACCGCGCCACGGCGCGCGTAGGGCGACGCCACGATCGAAGGCACGCGGAACCCCGCCTGGCCGAAGTTGTTCGCGTCGACCTTGCTCGCGCGGTCGTCGGCGAGGACCGGGGGTCGGACGTGGTCGAAGAACCCGCCCCACTCGTCGTAGCAGAGCACGAAGAGCCCCCGCTGCCACTGCGCGCTCTGCACGAACGCGCCGAACGTCTCGAGCACGAACCTCTCGCCGACGTTGATGCAGCCGCGCGGGTGGTTGTCGGTGCGATAGGGGCCGCTGAACGATGGTGCGACAAAGGTGAAGTTCGCAAGCGTGCCGCTCGCGCAGTCCTCGAAGTAACGGTCGAGCACCCGGATGTACGGGTCCATGCGGACGCCGTAGAGGAGCAGCGACGCCGGCGTATCGCCGTAGTAGTACGCGGCCGGCACGTTCGCCGCGGTGAGCCGATCCCAGATCGTCACGTCGTCGAAGATCCCCGGCTGCAACGGTCCCGGGTCGTGCTTGCGGCCCTCCGACTGCGCAGAGTGGAAGTACATGCGATTCGGGAAGGTCGGTCCGAGCAGCGACGCGAAGTGGTGGTCATTGACGGTGAACCGGCGCGCGAGCGCGGCGTGTACCGGCACGTCGCCGGCGTTGTAGTAGCCGAGCGCGCTCTCCTTGTTGTGCGCGCCCTTGGAGAGGAACCCGTGGTCGCGCTGCGCCCGACCTGCCTGCCAGCCGTGCGCCGGTGCCGGTCCGGTACAGATGCGATAGGGATTCGGCTCCTCCGGCCGGTCCGTGATCGACTCCGTCGCGACCATCCGGCCGGTCGGGTCGCGGTACTCGACGTGCTGGCGCGCCTCCACCGAGAATCCTGAGCCCCAGCGGCGGCGACCCTCGTCGAGGTACTGCTGGTCGTCGCCGAGCCACCCGAGGTAGTGGTCGAACGAGCGGTTCTCCATCATCAGCACGACGACGGTGTCGATCGGGCACTCCTTCGCCGCGGCCGACAGCAGCGGGGCACCCGACGTCGCGGTGCCCGCGGCTTCCGCCGCTCCGGTCCGAAGGAGCGTCGGACCCAACGCGGCAGCGCCCGCGACGAGCGCACCTCGCCGACCGAACTCCCTCCTGGTCATCCGGTCCGCCATCGCCCCAGCATGCCCGCCGGGCGGCATCACGACGATTCAGGGGTGGTTCAGCAGCCTGACACGAGGCTCGCACGGTGGAGCGCGACTCCGACGAGTTGCTGTCGGTTCGAGGCGACGCCTCGCACCCGACGCGCACCTTCCCGAGATCCAGAACCTCGTGGATCTTGACCGCGCTCGTGGTGCTGGGCGCGGTGCTCCGATTCTGGCGGTTGGGGAGCAATCGTCTGGGATTCGACGAGTCATTCACCGCGATGGCCGGGCGTCTACCGGTCGGGAGCCTCTTCGCACTTCTCGGAGTGCGCGACTCGCACCCCCCGCTCGACTACCTGTTCCACGCGCCGCTCGCGCGCGCGGGTGTCGACGAGTTCTGGTTCCGAGTTCCGTCGGTCGCGTGTTCGATCGGCGCGGTCGCGCTGTTCGCCTGGTGGATGCGCCACCGGGGTCTCGCGGGCATCGTCGCGACCGGCCTCGTCGCAGTGAGCGCATTCCAGCTCGTGCACGGACGCGAAGCGCGCATGTACGCAGATCTCGAGCTCATCGGAGTCGCGGTAGCCGTGCTCACGGACTCCTGGTTGCGTCGACCGCGAGCCTGGCAGCCACCCGCGATCGGTGCGCTGGTGTTCGTCGGGCTCATGACGCACACCTCGATGTTCCTACTCGGCGCCGGCCTCCTGTTGGTGCCCGGCCGACGAACCGATCGTGACGCGTGGCGGTGGCGTATGGCGCTCGCCGCAGGTCTCGTCGGTTGGGCCATTCTCTGGGGGCCGACGTTCCTGATGCAGGCGCAGGGCGGGCATTCGGATTGGATCCCCCGCACGACGGTCTCCAACATGATCCACACCTACGGCCGTCTGGTCGCGTTCGACCCCACGCTCCACGTTCCTGCACTCCTCGCGGTCGCCGGCGGCGCGTGGTTCCTGATCCGGCAGGATCGGCGCTTGGGAAGAGTCTGGGTCTGCTGTGCGCTCGCGCCTGCGGCTCTCGCCGCCGCGACTGGCGCCGCCGCACCGGTGCTCCTCGATCGGACCCTGACCGTCGTGGCGTGGGGTCCCCTCCTCGCCATCGCGTACCTCGTCGGCGCGGCCGCCCGCCGCGCGCGTCTCCTCGCCGCGTGCGCAACCCTGGCGCTCGTCGTGGTCATGATGCCTCCCGCACTCAGCGCCGTCTCCGGAACGTCGGGCCCAGACCGTGTACTGCGGCACCTCGAGCAGGTCGTGGGACCCGGCGATGTGGTCGCTCTCCACCCGAGCGGACGACTGCACGAGCTCTTGTGGTCCGTCGGTGTGCGCGGTACTCATCCGTACGCGCCGGTCGAGGTGGCGGGCGTCGGCGACACGACGGGGGTCGCCCTCGATCCGAACCGCGTCCCATCGGGCCGCTTGTGGCTCGTCGACTGGAGCCAACATCACCTGCCCGCGCCCAACGGGCCGAGGTGTGCCAACGATTGGGCGCGCGCCGGCGCCCGCGTCTACTGCATCACGACGGTCCCATAGCGCTCGTCAGTCGCGGGGGACTTCCTCGACGACGGTGGCACCGAGGCTCTGGGTGATCAGGCTCACCGAATCCACTGCCGGGGCGTTGCTGTCATCGTCGACCAGATCCGCGAGATCGACCATGTCGTCGTCGGGAGGTTCCTCGTCGGGTGCCGCGGCCGTGGCGACCGGATCGGCGTCGAAGCCGTCGTGCGCGACCGGCTTGAACATCATGCGGCGACCGAGCTTCTCCGAGAGCGCGGTGCGAATGTTGTCGGCTTCTTTCCGGAAGCGCGGCAACGCGGTCTCGTAGTGCGCCTTCGGAACGCCAAAGGTGATGACGTCGTCGGCGACCGCGAGCGGTTGCGCCTCGCGCACCGCGGCACGCGTCGCCGGTGGGAGCTCGGGGAGGATCTCGGCCCACGCGACGATCACGTCGTCGATGTGGACGTCGCCGAGGGGTACCGGCGGTTCCGGTGATGCCTCCGGCTCAGGTGGAGCTTCCGGCGGCGAGTCGAGCCCGAGCACGGGTTCCGGCGGCGGCGCGTCGGCGGCGGCGCGTTCGCGGCGCAGCTCGGCGAACGAGCGCGAGGTGCGGGGCCCGGCCGAGGACGCGGGTTCGGCGTCGGTCGGTTGCTCGCGCCCGGAAGCGGGAGCAGGAGCCGGCACCGAGGCCGGTGTCGTTCCCCGCTCGAGCCGGTCGATACGTTCGGCGAGCGCCTGGAGCGGTGTGCCCGCCTCGCGTCGCGCCAGCCGCACCGAGCGCGATCTCGAGCACGAGGCGCGGATCGGCGGCGTCGGTCCCGCGCATGTCGACGACCGCCTGCCCGAGGGTCTCGAGCGTACGCACCAGCATCGGCGCGCCGACCTGCTCACCGAGTGCGCCGAGCGCCTGCTGGTCGTCGTCGGGAAGATCGACCCGCACACGTCCGCGCGCCGAGGTGAGGAGGAACGCGTCGCGCACCGTCGTCAGGAGGTCTTCGGTGAGGCGACGCGGTTCGTGACCGGCGTCGAGCAGCTCGCCGAGTGCGACCAGCGCGCCGGCGACATCTTCGTCGGCAACCGCGCGCAGGATCGCGA
This sequence comes from uncultured Actinomycetes bacterium, assembly GCA_963725775.1. Lineage (GTDB taxonomy): Bacteria > Actinomycetota > Acidimicrobiia > IMCC26256 > DASPTH01 > DASUAS01. The sequence goes on along the minus strand of CAVRZT010000001.1, from coordinate 255,485 downwards.
TCCGTCCCGCGAAGGCGGTGCCACCGAAGAGCGCGTTCACCTGCTCGACGTCGATGCGTCCGTGCGCGATGGCCTGGTCGAGCAGCGACAACGAGTCGCGCATCGAGCCGGCACCGGCACGCGCGATGACCGAGAGCGCCTCGGGGTCGGCGTCGACCCCTTCCTTCGCGCACACGTCGGCGAGATGACCGACAAGCTCGTCGACGGTGTAGAGCGTGAACTCGTAGTGCTGGGTGCGCGAGCGGATGGTCGGCGCGACCTTCAGTGGGTCGGTCGTGGCCAGCACGAACACCACGTGCTCGGGTGATTCCTCGAGCGTCTTGAGCAGCGCGGCCTCGGCCCCGGTGCTCAGCATGTGGACCTCGTCGAGGATGTAGACCTTCTTGGCCCCACCGGCGCTGAGGTACGCGACGCGCTCGAGCAGGTCGCGCATGTCGTCGACCTTGCTCTTCGACGCCGCGTCGACCTCGATCACGTCGAGCGACGACCCCTCGGCGATGGCGACGCAGCTCTCGCACACGCCGCACGGATCGCCGTCGTCGCCCCGGTTCGTGCAGTTGAGGGCTTTCGCGAGGAGCCGGGCGGAGGTGGTCTTGCCGGTGCCCCGCGGGCCGGAGAAGAGGTACGCGTGACCGACCCGGCCGTCGCGCACGGCGTTCTGCAACGCGGTGGTGACGTGCTGCTGGCCGACCAGCTCTGCGAACCGCTGGGGCCGGTACTTGCGGTACAACGACTGGTAGGCCACGGGCCGACTGTAGCGAGCGTGAACTCTCGGAAACGGGGGTCCCAACTCGGCGAAGGGTCGCCTAAATTCCCGGTCTCCCCCGCGCTCTGGAAGGTTCCTCCATGCTCCAACGTCTCGCGCGCACGATGTACCGCCGTCGCCGCTACGTGCTGGTCGGCTGGATCGTCCTCCTCGTCGCCACCTTCATGCTGTCGAGCAGCGTCGGCGGTGCGTTCAAGACCGAGTTCAAGCTCCCCGGCACCGAGAGCCAGGCCGCGTTCGACCTCCTCGAGAAGTCGAGCTTCCGGAACCGCCAGATCCAGGCCCAGATCGTCTTCGGATCCCGCGACGGGATCGACACGCCCGAGATCAGGGCGGCGATGGAACAGCTCTTCGCCGAGGTCGAGCAGAAGATCGCCGACGTCGAGGTCGCGAGCCCCTACACCGAGGAGGGCGCGCGCCAGGTGTCGCGAAACGGCCAGATCGCGTACGCGGAGGTCAACTTCGCCGACCGGTCGGGTGAGGAGCTCACCGATGCGGGGAAGGAGATCAAGCAGCTCGCCGCCGACATCAAGGTCCCTGGGCTCACCATCGAGTTCGGCGGCGACGTGTTCGCCGACGCGCAGGTCGGCGGCGCCAGCGAGGCCATCGGGATCGCGGCGGCGATGATCATCCTGCTGATCGCGTTCGGGTCCCTGCTCGCCATGGGCCTCCCGATCGGCACCGCGCTGTTCGGCATCGGCACCGGTATCGCGATCGTGCTGACGGTGCGCACCGTCGTCGACATGCCCGACTTCACCACCGCCGCGGTGGCGATGGTCGGCCTCGGTGTCGGCATCGACTACGCGCTGTTCATCGTCACCAGATACCGCGAGAACCTCGCGGCCGGGCTCGATCCCGAACGCAGCGTGACCCGCGCCATCGACACCGCCGGTCGCGCGGTGCTGTTCGCCGGCACCACGGTCGTGATCTCGGTGCTCGGGCTCCTGCTGATGAAGACGTCGATCATGCGCGGCGTCGCCATCGGCATCTCGATCGGCGTGCTCACCACGATGCTGGCGTCGGTCACGTTGCTCCCCGCGCTGCTCGGGTTCGTCGGTCGCAACATCGACAAGTTCGGGCTCCCCCACCGCAAGCGCCCCGAGGGTGAGATCAAGGAGTCGGGCTGGACGCGTTGGAGCCACGTGATCCAGCGTCACCCGTGGCCGGCCGCGATCATCGGCCTGGCCGTGTTGCTCCTGCTGTCGGTGCCGCTGCTGTCGATGCGCCTCGGCTTCACCGACGCCGGCAACCGACCGACCGCCGACACGACCCGCCGGGCCTACGACATGGTCGCCGACGGCTTCGGCGCCGGGTTCAACGGCCCGCTGCTCCTGGCCGCCGAGACCCCCAACGGCGAGACCGACCTCGCCACGTTGAACGAGCTCAGCACCAAGCTCAACGACACCAAGGGCGTGGCCTTCGCCACCCCGCCGCAGGCCAACGACGAGGGCACGGTCGCGGTGATGCAGGTCTTCCCCACCACCGACCCGCAAGCCGAGGCCACCGCCGACCTCGTGAACCGTCTGCGCGACGACGTCGTCCCGTCGGTCACCGACGGCACCGGCCTCGCTGTGAAGGTCGGCGGCCTCACCGCCGCGGCCGACGACTTCGCCGCCTACACCGCGGCGCGTCTCCCGATCTTCATGGGCGCGGTGCTGATCCTCTCGTTCCTGCTCCTGATGGTCGTGTTCCGCAGCCTGCTCGTGCCGCTGAAGGCCGTGATCATGAACCTGCTGTCGATCGGCGCCGCGTACGGCGTCGTCGTCGCGGTGTTCCAGTGGGGCTGGGGTGCGAGCCTGATCGGCGTCGGGCGCGAGGCACCCGTCGAAGCGTGGGCACCGGTGTTCATCTTCGCCATCGTGTTCGGCCTCTCGATGGACTACGAGGTCTTCCTGCTGTCGCGCATCCGGGAGGAGTACGACCGCACCGGCGACAACGCCACGGCTGTCGCCGACGGCCTCGCGCTCACCGCCCGCGTCATCACCGCCGCGGCACTCATCATGTTCTTCGTGTTCGGCAGCTTCGTGCTCGGTCCCGAGGTCGCGCTCAAGCTCATGGGCCTCGGGCTCGCGATCGCCGTGCTGATCGACGCCACCATCGTGCGCATGGTGCTGGTGCCCGCCACGATGGAGCTGCTCGGCGACTGGAACTGGTGGCTACCGAAGTGGCTCGACCGGATCCTGCCGCGCGTGCAGGTCGAGGGCGCCCACACGCTCGAAGAGGAGCTGGCCGAGCTCGAGGCGGAGTCGCAGCCGACCTCGGTGACCTAGATGGCCGGCGCCAGCTCGCGGTAGCGGCGCAGCGCGACCCCTGACCAGATCAGCTCGACCACCCCGAAGGGCCACGCGCCCGAGAGGAATCCGTACGCGCTCGAGAGCACGCAGCCGAGCGCGAACAGCAGCACGAACTGCCGCCCGCGGCCTTCCAGTGCGTACATCACCATCATGAAGGTGACCGCGCACACGCCGTAGATGGTGACCGCCATGCGTCCAGTGTGCCCGGGCCGGCTGTGAAGCCGCGCAGTTGTGCGCCGTGGCGACGCGCGCGAGCGTGATGCCATGACGCCGAGCGACGAGACCTTCTACGACCACGGGTCGATCACGTACCCGATCCTCGACTGCGACGCGCACGTCAACGAGCCGTCCGACACCTGGGTCGGGCGGGTGCCCGCGAAATTCAAGGACCGCGCCCCCACCCTCGTACACCGCGACGAGGGTGACTTCTGGTCGTTCAACGACGGCGAGAGCGTGCGGCCCGTCGGCCTGACCGCCACCGCGGGCCTCGGCTACCTCGACTTCGCGCCGGTCGGTGGTCGTTACGACGAGATGCGCCCCGGCAGCTTCGACACCAAGGCGCGCCTCGCCGACATGGACATCGACGGCATCCACCTGCAGGTCCTGTACCCGAGCGTGACCTTGCTCGGCGCCAAGATCTACGGCTCAGAACCCGAGCTGCAGGTCGCGTGCGTTCGAGCGTACAACGACTGGCTCGCCGAGTTCTGTGAAGGATCCGACGGCCGGCTGATCGGTCAGGCGATCCTGCCGACCACCGGACCCGACGACACGATCGCCGAGATGCAGCGCGCGCTCGACCTCGGCCACCGCGGCGTCGTGATCTCCGCGTTCCCCAACGGCAGCCTCGACCCGATGCCGGAGGACGACCAGTTCTGGGCGTTCGCGCGCGAGGCGCGAACGCCGGTCGCGGTGCACATCGGCAGCTTCCTGCCGACGACCGGCGTGTCGAAGACGGGGCCGACCAACATGGGCACGCCGCAGTTCATGGGCGTAGCGGGCGCGACCAAGTCGGGCGCGAACACGCTGCCGGTCGTGTGCAAGCTCCTGTTCTCTGGCGTGTTCGAGCGCTTCCCCGAGGTGCAGCTGCTGCTCGTCGAGTCGAACATCGGGTGGATCCCGACGCTGCTCGAGCAGGTCGACGACATGTTCTACCGGTATCGCTTCTTCACCAACGGTGAGGGCATGCGCGTCACACCCAGTCGGATCTTCCACCGCAACTTCTGGGCCACGTTCATGATCGACACCGTCGGCATGGACCTGCGGCACCGGCTCAACGTCGATCAGTTGATGTGGTCGAGTGACTACCCGCACACGGGGACCGACTGGCCGAACAGCCGCATCACCATCGAGCGCAACTTCCGCGGCCTCCCGAAAGCCGAAGTGAAGAAGATGCTGCACGACAACTGCAAGCGCCTCTACGGCCTCGACGTGCCCGACCGCCTGCCGTACCTCTAGTAGCTCTCGGTCACCGACGGCACCTCGCCGCCGCGGACGTCCACGGTCTGCTCGAGCGCGGTGAGCTCGTCGGGCGTCCCGATCGCGATGAGCACGTGACCGGGCTCGATCGTGGTATCGGGCGACGGGTTGGTGTTGAAGGACCCGTCCTCCTCGCGCAGAGCGAGGACGAGTGCGCCCGTGCGGTCACGGAGGTGCGCGTTGCGAATGGTCTGTCCGGCGATCGCCGACCCGGCCGGCACCAGCACCTCCTCCAGCCGGAACTGGAGGCTGCGGTCGTGCATGACCACGTCGAGGAACTCGGTGACGTTCGGCTGCAGGACGAACGCGGCGATCCGCGCCCCGCCGATGCTCTGGGGGTTGACGACCCGATCGGCCCCGGCGCGCCGCAGCTTCTCCTCGGTCTCCTCGAGTCGGGCGCGAGCCACGATGAAGAGGTCGGGGCACAGCGCGCGTGCGCTGAGGGTGACGAAGAGGTTGGCGGCATCGTTGTCGAGCGCGGCGACGAGCGCACGGGCCCGCCGGAGTCCCGCCAGTTCGAGGATCCGGTCTTCGGTCGCGTCGCCGACGAGCGTGGGCAGGCCGGCATCGGCCAGCCGGGTTGCATCGAGATCGACCACCACCAGCTCGGCGTGTGCACTCGCGAGCTCCCCGCCGATCGCCCGCCCGACGCGACCCCAGCCGCACACGATGACGTGTCCCTGCATCGCTTCGATCTGTCGTTCCATCCGTCGTCTCCCGAAGAGGCGGGACAAGTGGCCCTCGAGCAACGTCTCGAGCACCACGCTGAAGGTGTAGAGGGCGGTGCCGACACCGACGAGGATCAGGACGATCGTGAACACCTTGCCGGCGTCGTCGAGCGGTTGCACCTCACGGAAGCCCACCGTCGCGACGGTGGTCACCGTCTGGTACACGGCGTCGAGGACCGAGAACCCGAGGATGACGTAGCCCATGGTCCCGAGCACGAAGACGCCGGTGAGCATCGCGAGCGCGAGGCGTGGCCGCCGCCAGTCGAACACGGCTGCAGCCTACGGAGCCGCGCCGGACCGCGCTCGTGTCACGCGTGCAGTCGCGCCAGCCCGAAGCGTGCTCGGGCCGGTAGCGGCCGGTCGTCGACTCGAGCAACGTTGAATCGCGAGCGTCTGGTTGCATACGGAGGAAGGCCCTGGGACGCTTCGGGGACCGTCGAGGGGAGCACATGGCGATGCTCAGCGACTCGTGCCTGGTGACGCCCGACGACTTCGAGAACCCCAGCTGAGACGCAGGCGTCAGTGGAGTACGTCGAGGCAGCCGGGCTACAGATCGGGTTCGAACGAGCGCGGCAGCGGTCAGTCTCTGGTGCTGCTGCACGGGATCCCGGGTGACGGCCGAGTCTGGCGGCGCCAACTCGACGATCTGGCCGACGAGTACCGGGTCGTTGCCTGGGATGCACCCGGTTGCGGGCAGTCATCGGATCCCGAAGGTCCGTTCCGCTCGAACGACGTCGCTCGGTGTCTGGCCCGCGTCATCGAGTTGCTCAACCTCGGGCGACCACACGTGCTGGGCCTGTCGTGGGGAAGTGGCATTGCGCTCGAGCTGTACCGGATCGCGCCAACGGTCCCGCGAAGTCTCGTGTTGGCCTCGGGGTACGCCGGCTGGGCCGGCTCGCTGCCGGCGGATGTCGTGGCGGAACGGCTGGATGCCTATCTGACGGCAGCTCGAATGCCGCCGCACGAGGCGCTGCGCAGCTGGGGGCCCAGCTTCGTCTCAGCGACGGCGGCCGCGGACATCGTCGACGAGATCGTCGCCATCGCGTCGGAGTTTCATCCGGACGCCCTTACGGCATTGGCCCGATCGTTCGCCGAGACCGACCTGCGCCACGTACTGCCCACGATCGAAGTGCCGACGCTCGTCCTCCACGGCGATGCCGACGCCCGCTCACCGCTCGACGTCGGTCGAGCACTCCACGCCGCGATTCCCGGGGCGCAACTCTGGGTGCTTCCCGGCGTCGGTCATGTGAGCAACATCGAAGCACCGCAGCTCTTCAACGCCGCGGTCAGGGCCTTCCTCCATTCCGTCACCGGCTGACCGGGCAGGTGACGATGGTTCGGGTCATCGAGAGCGACACCATCGCGCCGGTCCCAGCATTCGCGACTCCAGACCTCGCCCCGCTCGTCGAGGAGCTCCCCGACGAGATCGACGCCGCCCGCGTGCGAGCCGCGACGATGTCCTACGACGACGCCATCGCGTTCATCTTCGACGCGATCGACCGCCTCATCGCCGAACACCGTGCGGATCCAGGGATCTAGGCTCGGCACGAGGCGCATGACCCAGGTGCACTGACGAGGGGGCGCGACCGATGGCGAAGCTGGCCGAGGGCATCCGGATCGTCGACACCGACGCTCACCTGACCGAGCGTCACGACCTCTTCACCGAGCGGGCGCCGAAGGGCTACGAAGACAAGGTGCCGCACGTCGTGAAGATCGACGGCATGGACACGTGGGTCATCGACGGCCACACGTTCGGCAAGGCAGGCTCCGGTGGCACCATCGACCACGACGGCAACAAGCACCCGTACATCGACTCGCAGGGTGGATCGTGGGGCATCGACGACGTGCACCGTTCGGCGTGGGACCCCGCGACGCGGCTGAAGGTGATGGACGAGTTCTGCATCGACTCCCAGGTCATCTATCCGAACGCGATCGGCCTCGGCGGGCAGAACCTCGTCAACACGGTCAAGGATCCCGCGCTCGTGCTGCTGTGCGTGCAGCTGTACAACGACGCGCTGGCCGAGGTGCAGGAGGAGTCGGACAACCGCCTCCTCCCGATGCCGATCATGCCGGCGTGGAGCATCGACGACTGCGTCCGCGAGGCGCAACGCTGCGCGGCGATGGGGTACCGCGGCGTGAACATGACGTCGGATCCGCAGGACTCGGGCTCGCCCGACCTCGGGAGCCCGAGCTGGGATCCGTTCTGGGAGGTGTGCGACGGACCTGCAGCTGCCGGTGCACTTCCACATCGGCGCCAGCCAGACGTCGCTGAGCTACTTCGGCACCACGTTCTGGCCGAGTCAGGACGACTACGTGAAGCCGGCGATCGGCGGCGCGTCGCTGTTCCAGAACAACTCCCGACGTCCTCCTCAACAGCGCGTACTCGGGGATGTTCGACCGTCACCCCGAGCCTGAAGATGGTGTCGGTCGAGAGCGGCATCGGCTGGATCCCGTTCATGCTCGAGGCGATGGACTACGAGCTGGTCGAGAACGCGCCCGAGCACGCCAAGAAGCTCAAGAAGCTGCCGTCGGAGTACTTCCGCGACAACTGGTACGCGACGCTCTGGTTCGAGCACGGCCACGGCAACCTGCAGCAGCTCATCGACGTCGTCGGCGAGGACAACGTCATGTTCGAGACCGACTGGCCGCACCCCACCTGCCTGTACCCGAGCCCCTCGCGGTCGTCGAGCGAGAAGATCGCGTGCGCTCCGGCCCGAGACCCAGCGCAAGGTGATGGGCGACAACGCCGATCAAGCTCTACCGGATCGCCGACTGACCCGAGTGTCGTCCGGTCCTCTGGGAACTCGTGCGCACCCGCTCTACTTCCTGCACCTGGCGAAGACGGGCGGGTCGTCGCTCACCCGCATTCTCGAGGATGCGTTTCCGGCGGGAAGTCGTCTTCCCGCCACCTTCGTCGACGACTTCCGCCAAGTGCCGCGCGACGAACTCGATCGCTACCCGTTGTTGTCCGGCCACTTCGGCCGGTTGCCGCTCGACACCATGGCGACGCCGCTCGGGGTCATCACGCTGCTTCGTGATCCCACCGCGCGCGCCTGGTCGCACTATCGCGCGCTGAGGTACTCGCATCCCGAGACGTCGCAGACGTGGAGCGAGCGCGCCCTGACCTTTCGCGACTTTCTCGAAGACCCCACCTACGGGTGCACGGCGGTCAACTTCCAGGCCCGATGGCTCGGCATCGCGCCCGAACGCGACCTGCGCGGACCCGCGACACCGGGACTCGCGCTGGCACTCCCGTTCGGTCCGGGTCCGTTGCCGTTCGACGACGACACCCTCACCCGAAATGCCATGGCGATGCTCGACCGCTGCGCGCTCGTAGGGACGACCGAGCGGCTTCCGGAGTTCGTCGACTCGCTCGGGCGCCTGCTCGGTCGCTGGTTGCCGCAGCCGCCCCGACTCAACGCAGCTTCCCAGGCCGCGGAGCCACCTTCCGACCTGGCGGCCGTCGTGCGGGCCAACAGTCCCGTCGACGCCCGCCTGTACGAGCGCGCGAACGCCCTGCTCGACCGCGCGGTGGCGACGCTGCCCCCCTCACACCCGTCGGCGAGCTACCGATCACGGACCTACCGTACGAACAGACGATGGCCGACGCCTTCGCCGGCACGGCTTGGCACGAGCGCGTGCACACGGCCGGCGCGGGGTGGCACCGGTGGAGCGGGCCACAGACGACGTCGATGGTGCGACTCCCGGTCCGGCTCGCCGGATCGGCGCGACTGGAGATGTCGGTGGTCTCCGCCGCCGACCGGACCGTCGTCGGAGGCCTCGAATTGCGGGTGCAACATCGACCCGCGGCGCACCGGATCGTCGACGATGGAGCCGGTGTCATCGTCGCCGCCGACGTCGATCTCGTCGATGACCAGCCGGTCGTGATCGAGCTGCGGATCCCCCACACCCGGCCACTCCGCGACGGATCGACGGGCCGCGTCGGCCCCGACGCCGCGCTTGCCCTCGGCACGATCCGACTCACCCGACCGACGTAACTGCGAGGGAGTGCTGCGGACGTCTACGGGGTGCGGCCGATGAACGCCAGCAACTTGGTCTGGACGTCGGCGTGATCGGCCACTTCGACGCGCGGCCCGTACTGGCCGCTCTGACGCAGCGCCTCGTCCATCGGCAACATGCCTTCGAGCATCGCAGCGCACTTGTCCGGGTCCAGCGTCTCGTCCTGGCCGGTGGCGCGGGCGAGATCCCAGCGATGCAGGAACACGTCGCCGGTGTAGATCATGTCGATCGCCTGTCCGAGCGGCATCCGGCCGATGTGCGGGAGGTCGTGCTCGCGGCCGGCGGTCTCGGGGTCGTCGAGCAGTGCCTGCACGGCGTCGGTCTGGGTGTGCCACGCGCCGACGGGGTCGTCGTCGACCGACGGGCCGGCGGGCAGCGTGATCCCCGCCGATCCCTGGAGGAACGCCGGGAACCACTCCACGAGGTGACCGACGACATCGCGGGCGAGCCAGCCGTCCACCGGCGCGGGCTGGTCCCACGCCTCCGGCGCGACGCCCTCCACGGTCACCGTGAACGCACCGGCGATGCGCCGGTGCTCGTCGGCCGGGCCACTCATCGGAGCTCCGCGACGAGCGCGTCGAGCTTGGCGTATCCCTGTTCGACGCCGGTCTCCATGCCGCTGGCCAGCCACTGATCGCGTCCCTCGAAGCTGTCGACGAGCGACTGCGCGTGGAGGCGGGTGCGGCCATCGCCGAGGTCCTCGAAGCGCAGCGTCTCGAGGGCGACGTCGTCGGGTTGGCCGTCGAACGTGAAGGTCTGCACGATCGTGTCCTCGCCGACGTCGTGGAAGCAGCCGTGAAAGGCGTATTCCTCGCCGTCGCGACCGGCGACGTAGCGCCAGCGGCCACCGGTGGTGGCGTCCCAATCGAGGATCTTGGTCTGCATCCCGTCCGGGCCGACCCAGCGGGCGAACAGCTCGGGATCAGTGTGCGCGCGCATCAACTGTGCCGGGGTGGCGTCGAAGTCACGAGTCATGCGGATGATCGGCAGGGTGGGGTCGGCCTCGATCGAGACCTGATAGCGGTTGCTGGTGGCGGTCATGACGCTGCTCCTTGGTGTCGGTGGTCGGTGGGTTGCTCCTCGCCGCGCATCTCGGCGAGGACGGCGTCGAGTCGCTCGTAGCGTTCCTGAGCCTGTTGGCGGTACCGCTCGAGCCACTTCGTCATCAGGTCGAAGACCTCCGCCTCGAGGTGGCACGGCCGCCGCTGCGCGTCCTTGGTCTGGCTCACCAGGCCGGCGTCGGTCAGCACCCTGATGTGCTTGGACACGGCCTGGACGGAGACGTCGTAGGGGTCGGCCAGCTCCCCGACCGTGGCGTCGCCCACCGCGAGGCGGGCGACCATGTCGCGCCTCGTCGGGTCGGCGAGGGCGGCGAAGATGCGGGAGAGCTGGTCGTCGGCCACGGACGACCTCCTTGTTCAACTGAATGGTTGAGCAGAAGGTACGCGAACGGTCGGACTCTTGTCAACCATATGGTTGAAGAGTCACGGGCGACCCCGCGGCGCTCGGCAGCGCGGCCGCTGCCGCGTTTCGGGCATGGTCCCGCGGACCCTGACCACCGGCAACTGATCCGGCGGCACCTGACCACGGGCGAGTGCGGTGACCCGACAACGATCGGCGGCTCGTAACATTCGTCGCCCGACCCTCGTCGATGCGACCGGAGGCCGACGACCATGGCGATGGGACCGTCGGAGACCGACTACCTCGTCGTGGGTGCGGGCGCGATGGGCATGGCCTTCACGGACGCCCTGATCGATCACGCGGACGTGCACGTCACACTCGTCGACCGCCGCCACGCGGCCAGCGGGCACTGGCAGGACGCATATCCATTCGTCAAGCTCCATCAGGCGTCGTTGTTCTACGGAGTCGCGTCGACCGTGCTCGGCACCGGCGCCGTGCAGCAGAGCGGCCCGGAGGCGGGACTCCAGCAACGGGCCCGTCAGTCGGAGATCCAGGCCTACTACGACGACATCCTGCATCGCCGCTTCGTCGGCTCCGGCCGCGTCACCTTCCTCGGGGGGTGCGAATACCACTCGGATGGATCCTCCCATCTCGTGACGTCCCGGGTGTCGGGTGAGACCGTGGAGGTCGACGTGCGACGCCGCGTCGTCGACGCCACCTACCTGTCGCCGACGATCCCCGCGACCACGCCCCCGCCGTTCGGTAGTGCTGACGACGTCCGCGTCGTCCCGATCAACGAGCTCGCCACGTTGACCGCGGCGCCAAACAACTACGTGATCGTCGGCTCCGGCAAAACCGCCACCGACGGGATCGTGTGGTTGTTGGCGAACGGCGTGCAGCCAGACCGCATCACCTGGGTACGCCCGCGTGACCCCTGGATGCTCAACCGCGCCGTGGTGCAGCCCGATCCGGCGGTGGCGCTCGCGCTTGCTGCGGACACGATGGCGGCGGCTGCCAACGCCGAATCACTCGACGATCTCTTCCTGCGCCTCGAAGCTGCCGACGTGATGCTCCGGATCGACAGGGACGTCATTCCCACCATGGCCAAGACCCCCACCCTCGGCGCGTGGGAGCTCGATCAGCTCCGCACCATCGAGCACGTTGTTCGCCTGGGACACATCGAGCACGTCACTCGCCGCGAGATCATCCTCGATGACGGGTCAGTGCCCCTGGCGCCGGGCTCACTCGTGGTGCACTGCGCCGCCTCCGGATTGCAGTACCCACCGCTGGTCCCTCTCTGGGGGCCGGACAAGATCCGGCTCCAGACAATCCGGGCCGGCTTCCCGTGCTTCTGCGCAGCTCTGGCCGGCTACGTCGAGGCAACCCGCGACGACGACCGAGAACGCAACCGGTTGTGTCCACCCAACACCCTCCCCGACAACGCAACCAACTGGGCGCGGATGCAGGTTCGCGGAACCGTCGCAGCGCGCAACTACGGCGCTGAGCCAGACATCGCCGCCTGGGCCAACGGCTGCGCCCTGAACCCCGCGCGCATCGAGCCGTCGCAACGCGACGATCCCGCAGTGCAGGCAGCTGCCGCACGCCTGGCTGACAGCGCCGAGCACGGGCTGGCTCGGATGGCCGAACTCGCCCACGAGCCACTGTCGAGCGTCGAGAGGACGCGAACGTTGTGATCATGGCATGGGCGGACCTCGTGCACCGTCTTCCGAACCCTCCCGACGCCCTGATCGAGGTACTCCGCGTGTCCAGATTCACCAATCTGGCTTGACGTATCGAACACAGTTGATGTAAGGTCGAGGCAATGACCGTGCAGCACGCTGCTCTGGGCGTGACCCCGCCCGGAGTTCCTTCAACTGGCGGGCCATCCGCTGCGTTGGCAGCTGCTGGGCGAGCTGGCCAGAAGCGACCGCACCGTGCACGAGCTGACGGGCCTGGTCGGCGAGGCGCAGAACCTCGTCTCGTACCACCTGGGCAAGCTCCGGGAAGCCGGCCTTGTCTCGACGCACCGCAGCTCGGCCGACGGCCGCGACGCCTACTACACCGCCGATTTGACCCGGATCAGTGAGCTGCTCACGGCGACGGCCGGGGCTCTTCACCCCGGCCTTCGCCTCACCCCGCCGTCAGGTGGCAGCGACGGGCCAGGCACGATGACGGTCCTGTTCTTGTGCACGGGCAACAGCGCCCGGTCGCAGATGGCCGAGGCGCTGATCCGCGATCGTTCCGGAGGTGCCGTCCAGGCATACAGCGCCGGCAGCCACCCCAAGCCGTTGCACCCCAACGCGGTCCGGGTGATGCGAGACGAGCACGGCGTCGACCTGGCCGGTCACGAGTCGAAGCATCTGAGCGTGTTCGCCGACCAGCACTTCGACTGGGTGATCAGCCTGTGCGACCGAGTCCGCGAGGTGTGCCCCGAGTTCCCCGGCGACCCCGAGACCATCCACTGGAGCATCCCTGACCCGGCGGCCGGCCACGCCGATGACGAGGCCAGCTACCCGGCATTCCAACACACCGCTGCCGAGCTCGAGACCCGCATCGGGTTCCTGCTCGCGGTGCTCACCAACGGCACACCCGCGTCCTGAGAACGAGGAGGAGCAATGACTGAACCGAGTGGGACGGTGAACGTCCGCTACATGGTCGACGACGTCGAAGAGGCCGTCGCCTTCTACACCAAAGTCCTCGACTTCGAGGTCCTCAACAACTTCGCACCCGTGTTGGCCGACGTCGCCCGCGGCAACCTACGGCTGCTGCTCAGCGGACCGACCAGCTCGGCAGGCAGGCCGATGCCCGACGGCGCCAAGCCAGGACCCGGTGGCTGGAACCGCATCCACTTGTGGGTCGATGACATCGACGCCGAAGTCGCTCGTCTCCGCGACGCCGGCGCCCAGTTCCGCAACGACATCATCGAAGGACCCGGCGGCAAGCAGATCCTGCTGCAGGACCCTTCCGGCAACGTGGTCGAGCTCTTCCAAGTACGCGCAATGACCGGGAGGGAACTGAGATGCCACAGCGCCATGCATCTGCCCATGAGCTACGTCAACTACCGCCGTTCGCTCACCTCTCGAAGCAGGAGCTCCGCCGCCTCGAGCGGCTCCGGACCAACATCCCGGTGTCGCCGGGCAAGGTCTTGGCTCGGCAGGGGCACGTCTGCCTGGAGTTCGGGATCGTGATCGAGGGCACGGCTCTGGTGACCCGCGACGGGCACGAGATCGCCCTCCTCGAGTCTGGACAGACTTCGGTGAGATCGGGATCGTTCGTGTCGTCCCCAACCCGGTCACGATCGTGGCCTGCACTGCCGTGACACTGGAGGTCATGAGCGTTGCGGAGTTCCAGCTCGGCGTACACGACGATGCCTGCGCTACGAGACCACATCGAGAACCAGATCGATCGCCGGATCGCGACGTGGCTGGGTCCGAGGCCATCCGTTCCCGCTGTCGCAGCGGGTCCGGACTCTCCCGCCTGCGCACGAGGCGGGCTACACCCTGGCGTCATGATGCAAGTCCGCAGGACTCTGGGCGCAAAGCCCGCGACGTCGCTCGGGCCAACGAAGCCGACGTCTGCCGAGAACGGAGCCGCCGTGACAGCATCGCCTGCACTCGACCACGTAGCCCTGACACTGGCGAACCTCGACGACCAAGTCGAACGGCTTGAAATCGGAGCCGGAGCCAACGATCACAGCAAAGTGCTCTGAACGGGAGTTGAGCACGTTCTGGCGATGGCGAAGCCCACCTGCGCCATCTGGGGTTTCGTACCGACGATGTCGACGCGGCGCACGCAACCCTTGTCGCAGCGGGCATGGAAACAAGTGCGGCACCGCATCGACAGGACTTCGCGAGGATGTACACGTCGTTTCCGAAGCAGCCTGGCGGCGTGGAAGTCCAGCTCGTGAAGTACGACTGACACGCGCGAGCGAGCTTCCAGGGCGATCGACACCCGACGGGACACTCAGAATGTGGTCTGGGCGGGCGCGATGTTGTCGTCACGACAACGCTGGCGGAACTTGTGGGACGTCCTTCGAACCCCTCACCTGAGTTCTTTGCCTTCCTGAGTGAGCTCTCGCTGCGGTCATGATCTGGGCGAGAGCCGCCTTACGGTCCGGTGAGTCGAGCGGTTCGCAACGCGGATCGCCGAACCTTGCCAGCGTCGTCGCGGAGTGGTTCGTCGACGCGTTCGATGCTGCGCGGAAGCTTGTAGGGGGCGAGTCGCTCGCGAAGATGCGCGAGCAGCAGGTCGTCCGAGATCGGTTCGGTCAGCTCGACGAGCGCGTGCGGAACGCTGCCGAGGTCCTCATGTGGCAGGCCGATCACGCAGCTCGAACGCACCGCCGGGTACTCGTCGAGCGCGGCCTCGACCTCCGCCGGGTAGACGTTGGCTCCGCCGACCAGGATCATGTCGGCATCGCGGTCGGTGAGATAGACGAATCCTTCGTCGTCGAGGTATCCGAGATCGCCCAGCGACTCCCACCCGTCGGGTGCGGTCTTGGCGGTGGCACCGACATAGCGGTACGGCGCGGGCACGTCGTTGCCGCGCCGCATCCAGACTTCGCCGACCTCGAGCGGAACCGACGGGCAGCCGTCGTCGGTCCGGACCTCTATCTCGCCGATGACGGGGCGTCCGACCGAGCCACGGTGCTCGAGCCACTCTCGACCGGTGATGACGGTCATCGCCTGCAACTCGGTCCCGGCGTAGAGCTCGAACACTGCATCCGGGCCGAGCCAGTCGATCCACGCCTGCTTGAGCCACTGGGGACACGGCGCGGCCATGTGGAAGACGATCTCCAGCGACGACAGATCGCGACCGAGGCGTTCGTCCTCGGGAAGCCGCCAGATGCGCAGCATCATCGTGGGCACCAAGTACAGCGCCTGCACGCGATGCCGTTCCACCAGCTGCAACGCCTCACTGGCGTCGAACCGCGGCATGACGACGATGTGATTGCCTCGCAGCAGGCCCATGATCGCGACGATGAACGGGGCGTTGTGCGACATCGGGCCGGTCACGAGCACGCAACCATCGGCCGGGAAGCGCCAGAGCTCGGCAAAGCCCATCACGTTCTCGACCAGCGCCGGCTGGACGGCCATGATCAACTTCGGGCGTCCGGTGCTGCCGCCGCTCGTCAGGATCTTCCAGACCGGCGACACTGCAGGATCGACTGCCTGCGAGCTGCTCGGGAGGTCGTCGGGAACCGCTTCCAGGCTCGGTCGGCCGCCGGTCTCTTCCGCCTTGACGCCCACAACGAGAGCAGGATCGGCGAGCTCGATGATGGCCGCGCGTTCGGCGGACGGGAGTCGATGAGAGATCGGCTGTGGCACTGCGCCGAGTAGCCAGGTCGCGAGCATGCTCTCGACGAACCCCGTCGAGTTGGAGAGGCTGATGGTGACCGTCGACCCGACAGTGACGCCCAGCTCCGCGAAATGCGCCGCGAGCCGGTCGGTCCGCTCCTCGAGCTCCGCCCTCGTCAGGGTCTGGTCCCGGAACGTGAGTGCCGGTCGTGCCGGATCCGCGGCTGCCAACCGCCGCAGGTGCTCGCCGAACGACGTCTCGCCCACGGCACGCCCTCCCCCGCCTGCCCTGGCACGGCCCGCGTGCGGAGTCCAGGACAAGCGCGACGCTAGCCCGCACGGCGGCGCGCCGCAGATGGCCCTTCTCGACGGCGCGCAGAACGCATGCCCCGAACGCTCACCGAGCCGTCCGGAGTTGCGAGCACAGGTCGACGCGAATGCGCTCGCGGCGCGCGACGCGGCTCAGTGAGCGATCGGACACGCGACGCAGCGCTTGACCGGCGCAACGTTGTGATTCTGGCAACGGCCGAGCGGAGGGAGTGGGATTCGAACCCACGGTGAGTTGCCCCACACACGCTTTCCAAGCGTGCCGATTCGGCCGCTCTCGCACCCCTCCAGGGGCGTCGATGCTACCCGGCGCCGAGTAGCCTCCGCGGCGGACCGTGCTAGGCGGGGAGCTCGTGGTGCCCTGTACCCCAAACCCACGTCAGGGGGGCTGAATTCCCGCTCGAGGCTCGGGCCGCCGTGAGGTACGACTCGCACGAGGCGTTGAGGGTCGGGTCCTGCGCAACGAGATCCTGTGAATCGAGTCAGGTCCGGAAGGAAGCAGCTCTCAGCGGGCCCTCTCGTGTGCCGCAGGGGTGCCTGACCCGAGTCGAAGGCGAGCACGACCTCCTGGCGCCCTTGTCGACAGCGGGTGCACGGTCCATCTTCGCGCGGCAATCGTGCGCGGAATTCGACCGTCATGCGTTCGAACAACGCGTAGAGATCGGCGGTGGCGTCAGCCGAGCCTTCGGCCGGTCGGGCGTGAACGTCACGGGCATCGCCTCGGGGCCGACGATGAAGTTCGACGCCCGGTACGGCAGCGGCTCGTCGCTCGGCGGGCTCGAGGTCGGGGAGGCGCGCGAACAGCACGTCGAACATCACGTTGAGCTCGAGCCGGGCCAGCGCCTGGCCCAGGCAGTAGTGCGGGCCGAAGCCGAACGCGATGTGGTGGTTCGGGTCGCGGCGCACGTCGAACGTGAACGGGTCGGGGAACTCGTCGGCGTCGCGGTTGGCCGACGGGTACATCAGGATCACCTGGTCACCCGCGTGCAGCGTCTCGCCGCGCAGCTCGACGTCGTTGCACGACCGTGCGCGACATGTTCTTGATCGGCGACACCCACCGCAGCATCTCCTCGACGCCGGTCTGCAGCGCGCCGGGCTCGTCGCGCATGATGTCGCGCTGGTCGGGATGGGCGAACAGCGCGAGCTGGCCGCCGGTGATCACGTGGCGGGTGGTCTCGTCGCCGCCGATGAGGATGAGCAGCGTCTCCTGGACGATCGACTCGTCGTCGAGCCGCTCGCCGTCGACCTCGGAGTGGCAGAGCAGGCTGATGAGGTCGGACTGCTGCGGCTTCGACCGCCGGTCGGCGATCACGTCGAGCTGCAGCTCGCGGAACCCGAGCTCGGCCTCCATCGACGCCGCGCACGACCTCGGGCGTCGGCTCCGACGTGGTGGCCCGGATGAGGTCGTCGGACCACCGCAGCAGGTCGTCGTACGCGCTCGGCTCGAAGCCGAGCATGTCGGCGATGAGCAGCAGCGGCAGCGGCGCGGCGACGTCCCACACGAAGTCGCACTCGCCGCGCTCGCACACCTTGTCGACGATCTCGTTGCAGATCGCCCGGATGCGCGCCTCGTGCTCGGCCACCCGCTTGGGCGTGAACCCGTGGTACACGAGCGACCGGCGGCGCTGGTGCTCCGGGTTGTCCATGCTGATCATCATCGGCAGCGGCATCGCCGTGCGGCCGGGGCGCCGCCGTAGCTCGAGAAGCCCTTGGCGTCCTTCTCGATGGCGAGCACGTCGTCGTACCTGGTGATGGCCCAGACGTCGCTCTTGGCGTCGTAGTAGACGGGCGCGTGCTCGCGCATCCACGTCCAGTCGTCGTGGGGCTCGGTCGAGTACCAGGTGCCGTCGAGCAGGTCGATGTCGTCACGCACCGGGTGCTTCGGCATGCCCGGCAGTATGTCGCGGCCCGGACCGCGCCCGCAGCTGGTCGCGTAAACTGGTCGTATCGAGCGCCGTGCGAAGGGGGACGCCATGGCCAGCCACGTCGACTTCGACGTCTTCGACTGCGACAACCACTACTACGAGGCGGTCGACGCGTTCACCCGCTACGCCGAGCCGGGCATGGCCAAGCGCACCATGCAGTGGGCCGAGATCGACGGCAAGCAGCGCCTCCTCGTCGGCGGCAAGATCAACCGCTTCATCCCGAACCCGACCTTCGACCCGATCTCCAAGCCGGGCGCGCTCGACGAGTACTTCCGCGGCCGCAACCCCAAGGGCGAGGGCGTCCGCGAGCTCTTCGGCGACCTCGACCCGCTGAGCGACCACCCCGAGTACCTCGACCGCGACGCCCGCCTGCAGCTCATGGACGAGCAGGGCATGAGCGGCGCGATCTTCCTCCCCACGCTCGGCGTCGGCATGGAGCAGGCGCTGCTCGACGACCCGCCCGCGCTGCTCGCCGCGTTCCGGGCCTTCAACCGCTGGCTGGAGGAGGACTGGGGCTTCGCCTACCAGGAGCGCATCTTCGGCGCGCCGATGCTCACGCTCGTCGACCCCGACGAGGCGCTGAAGTCGGTGCAGTGGGCGCTCGACCACGACGCCCGCTTCTTCGTGCTCGTCCCCGGACCGGTGATCACCCGGTCGGGACCGGTGTCGCCCGCCGACCCGGTGTTCGACCCGGTGTGGGGCCTGCTCGCGGAGTCGGGCGCGGTCGCTCACCGCGCACGGCGGCAACGCCTACTACACGCGCTACCTCGCCGACTGGGGCGAGGGCACCGAGATGGAGGCGTTCCGCCAGAACCCGTTCCGTTCCATCGTGTCGTGGAGCGCGGTGCAGGACTGGTTCGCCAACCTGCTCGCGCACGGTCTGTTCCACCGGTTCCCGAACCTGCGCATGGCGTCGATCGAGACCGGCTCCGACTGGGTGTTCCACCTCTTCGACAAGCTGAAGAAGTCGTACTCGCAGACGCCGCAGGGCTACCCCGAAGACCCGCGCGAGACGTTCAAGCGCCACGTCTGGGTGTCGCCCTACTACGAGGACGAGCTCGCCGCGCTGCGCGACCTCATCGGTGCCGACCACATGCTGATGGGTTCCGACTACCCGCACGCCGAGGGCCTGGCCGAGCCGAGCACGTACATCAAGGATCTGGAGAACTTCGGCTTCACGCCCGAGGACTCGCGCCTGGTGATGCGCGACAACGGGGTGGAGCTGTCGCAGCGCCGTCCCGGCGTGACGACCCTCGTCCTGGCCGTCCGAAGCCGTTCCCGAATCCGTCCTCACCGCGCTCACCGGGCCGGGCGCGCCGTTCGAGCTGCGCGAGGAGGACGTGCTCGGCGCGCCCATGCTGGTGTTCGCGCAACCGCCCGAGGAGTCGCTCGTCGAGCTGCTGCGCGGCGCGGCCGAGCGAATGGGCGACCGGCCGTACGTGATCTTCCCGGACCGGCAGTACACGTTCGCGTCGATCCTGCAGCCGATCGCCGCGGTCGCGGCCGCACTGCGCGACGAGTACGGCGTCGGGCCAGGGTGACCGGGTCGCCGTCGTGGCCCCGAACACCGTCGAGTACGCGCTCACGTTCTGGGCGACCACCGCGCTCGGTGCGATCACCGTCGGGCTCAACGGCTGGTGGACGGGCGAGGAGATTGCGTACGCGGTCGAGCTCACCGCAACCGAAGGTGCTGCTTCGGCGACCGGCGTCGACTCGAGCGCCTCGAGGGCTGTCGAACTGCCCGACGGGCTACCGGTGGTCGAGTACGAACGCGACTTCGCCGGCGCTCGAGGCGCACGCGCCCGACGCCGCCGTTCCCCGACGTCGCCATCGACGAGGACGACCCGTTCGTCATCCTGTTCACCAGCGGCACCACCGGGCGTCCCAAGGGCGTGATGCTGTCGCACCGCAGCAACATCCACTTCCTGATGGCGTCGATGCTCAACGGCGCGGTCGCGATGATGACCGACCTGGAGAACGGAGTGCCGATCAGCGCCGCCGGCCGAGCACCCGGTGATCATCTCGGCGGCGCCGATGTTCCACATCGCCGGTCTCAACTGCCAACTGGTCATGTCGACGCTCACGAACATGACGATCGTGTACCCGCCGCCGGGCAAGTGGCGGGAAGAGACGCACCTCGAGCTCACCCAGCAGCACGGCGCGACGACCTGGGCCATGGTTCCCACGCAGCTGTGGCGCATCCTCGACTACCCGGACCTCGACCGCTACGACACGTCGAGCGTGCGCAACGTCGGCGGCGGGAGCGCGGTGTGGCCGCCGGAGCTGCTGCGCACGCTCGCCGAGCGCATCCCGACCGCGAAGGCCGGCACCGCGCTCGGCTACGGCAGCACCGAGACGCACCGGCCTCGGCGGACGACCTTGCGGCCCGGTCCCGATCTCCGAGCACGCCGACAGCATCGGCACCCCGTCGGCCACCATGCGGTGCAGGTACGCGACCCCGAGACCGACAAGCCGCTGCCCGAGGGCGAGGTCGGCGAGATCTGCCTCCGCGGCGGCGTCGTGCTTCCTCGGGTACTGGCGCAACCCCGAGGCGACCGCCGACGCGCGCTCGACGACGACCGCTGGTACCGCACCGGCGACTTCGGCGTGATCCGCGACGGCTACGTGCACCTCGAGGGTCGTCGCCAGGACCTCATCATCCGCGGCGGCGAGAACATCTCACCGATCGAGATCGAGAACCGGCTGTTCGAGCACCCCGAGATCGCCGAGGTCGCGATCGTCGGGATCGACCACCCCACGCTCGGGCAGGAGGTCGTGGCCTTCGTGGTGCCGCACACGGCCGGCGCGCTCACCGAGGCCGACGTGCAGCAGTGGGTGGCGGCGACCCTCGCCGGGTTCAAGGTGCCCAGCCGGGTCGAGTTCCGCGACGACCTGCCCCACAACGCGAGCGGCAAGGTGCTGAAGCACGTGCTGGCGTCGCCGGACCACGCGAGCGGCTTCGTCGAGGAGACGTAGCGGAGCCGTGCTCGGAGAGCGGGACGGCGGAGTGGAGTCGACCATCGGAAAGGAGACGTAGCGGAGCCGTGCTCGGAGAGCGGGACGGCGGAGTGGAGTCGACCATCGGAAAGGAGACGTAGCGGAGCCGTGCTCGGAGAGCGGGACGGCGGAGTGGAGTCGACCATCGGAAATGAGACGTAGCAGCCGTGCTCCACGTCGACGAGCTGATGGGGCTCGCGCTCGACGAGGCGCGCGCCGCGCTCGTGCACGACGACGTACCGGTCGGCGCGCTCGTCGTGCGCGTCGACGATGGCACCGTCCTCGCGCGTCGGCACAACGAACGCGAGCTCGACGGCGACCCGACCGCGCACGCGGAGCTGCTCGCGATCACCGACGCGGCGCGCGAGCGCGACGGCTGGCGGCTCGACGACTGCGTGCTCGTGGTCACGCTCGAGCCGTGCCCGATGTGCGCGGGCGCGGCGCTCGCGGCCCGCATCCCGCTCGTCGTGTTCGGCGCCGCCGACCCGAAGGCGGGCGCGCTCGGCAGCCTGTACCACTTCGGATGCCGACCCCCGGCTGCACCATGGGATCGACGTCCGCGACGGCGTGCGGGCGGACGAAGTCGGCGAGCTTGCTCAAGGAGTTCTTCGCAGGTCGCCGCCTACAATGACCGGGCTCGGAGGGATGCGAGAGCGGCCGAATCGGATGGTCTCGAAAACCATTGTGGCGCAAGTCACCCTGGGTTCAAATCCCAGTCCCTCCGCCACTCGCGTGTCGCTCGGGCCCGGCGGTTGAAGCCGGCCCGGGCCGCACGCGCGAGCACCGTCAGCCGGTGAACCTCGCGGGCGCGACGATCGGCGGGCTGGGCACCGGTGTCGCGAGGATGAACGGCAGCGACCCGGTCAGCGCACCGCCGTTGCACGAGACGGTGAGCAGGAACGAGGCGCCGGGTGTGCCCGCCGGGATCAGGACCGAACCCTGACCCGGTGCGGTGAAGGTTCCCGCACCGACGGCACCCTCGCCCACCTCGCCCGACGGGCTGACCAACTGGACGAAGATCTCGAACTCGCCGGGCGGCGTCGGCTGACACCCGGGCGCGGTGACCAGGATGGTCGTGCCCTCGGCACCGACCGTCGCGTCGACCGTCACCGCCACGGGCGCGGCCGCCGCCGACCAGCCCGGAACCAGCGCGATCCCTCCGACGAGCACGAGCAGGACGAGCGATCTCCGCACCCACATGCACCCGAGTACACACCCGGGTCCGCGGTCGCGCAAGGACTATCGATCGGTGTGCTTCGCCGCTTCCGACGCCTCGAGCTCCACCAGGTCGAGGGTGTAGGCCTCGGGCACCAGGTGGTCGACGACCAGGAGCCGCCCGCGCATGTAAACCAGCACATCGCCGTCCCGCACGCCCTCCGGAGGCGTGAGGTCCATCCCGACGTCCAACCTCTCCCAACTCTGCATGCGTGCAGCGTGACCCCGCAGCTCCTCACTGTCCAGAGCGGACACCCGGAATTGGGGCGATCTGAACCAGGAATTGGAGAAGGAGGTCCGCTGATGAGCAGCCAGTCCGGCGGTCGCCGTCACCGCGCTGGTGGTGGCCGCGGCCACCCGGTCAGACAGCGCCGGCCTCGGCGCACCCGCCTGACGCTCGGTCGACTCCGCATCTCCCCCATACGGCGGATGTTCACCACAAGGCAATGCCGCACGGTATATCCATGACCGACCCCACCACTTCCACGCAGCCACGCGTCATCGAGCGGTATGACCCCTTCGACGGTGCGCTCGGGATCTCCCTCGCGACGCGCGTCGGCGACCTCGTCTTCGTCAGTGGGACGGTCGGCGTCCGCGCCGACGGGACGATCCCCGAAGACCCCGAGGAGCAGTTCCGGCTCGCGTTCTCACATCTCGATCAGATCCTGCACGACATGGGGACGTCGCTCGACCACGTCGTCGACATGACCACCTTCCTCTGTGGCGACCTCGGGGAGCTCTACCCGATCTTCCAGCAGCGTGCGCGCCGAGCTGATGGGGGGCAAGCTTCCGGCCAGCGCCAGCGTGGGCGTGGCGAACCTGCTCGGCGAGCAGCTCTACGCGGAGATCAAGATGGTCGCCGTGCTCCCGTGACGGAGGTCGTGCATGCGATGACCGACGATCGTTCGAACAGCGCGGAGGGTCACGCCGCACCGCCCGCGCTCCCGGGCGGGACCGTGACCTTCCTCTTCACCGACGTGGAGGACTCGACGCGACTGTGGGACGAGCGGCCCGCCTTCATGACCGGAGCACTCCGCCTGCACGACGAGATCCTGCGTCACTGCGTCGAGGAGCATCGGGGCGTCGTGGTCAAGACCACCGGCGACGGTGTCCATGCCGTCTTCGCCGCCGCCAGCGATGCGCTCGCAGCCGCCGTCGGCGCGCAGCGGACGCTCGCCGTCGCCGACTCCGACGGTGCTGCGCCGCTACGCGTGCGGATGGGACTGCACACCGGCGAGTCGGAGAGACGCGACGGCGACTACTTCGGCACTGCCGCGAACCGGGCGGCCCGCCTGATGCACGCGGCGCACGGCGGGCAGATCGTCGTCTCCCACGTGACCGCGGCGATCCTCGACGACGCCCTCCCCACCAGCGTCGACCTGTACGAGCTCGGTCGGTACCACCTGCCGGGGCTGGACCGCCCCGAGCGCGTGTTCCAGGTCTGCGGCGACGGGCTCGGCCGCGACTTCCCGGTGCTGCGCGACGCCGGGAGTCCCCGCTCGTCACTGCCTGCGTTCCTCACCAGCTTCGTCGGCCGTTCGGAGGAGCTCGCCGAAGCCACCGCGCTCGTCCGTCGGTCCCGTCTGGTCGTCCTCACCGGATCGGGCGGGTGCGGCAAGACCCGCCTGGCAGTCGAGCTCGCGCACCGCGTCGCCGGTGAATTCACCGACGGGGTCGCGTTCGTCGACCTCGCCGCCACCAACGCTCCGACGCTCGTCCCCGAGACGGTGCTCTCCGCGCTCGGCGTTCCCGGGCAGCCGGGCCGCTCGGGCACCGACGTCCTGGCGGCGAGCCTGCGCACCCAGCACCTGCTGCTGGTGCTGGACAACTGCGAGCATCTGATCGGCGCGTGCGCAATGCTCGTCGATCGCATCGTCCGCGAATGCCCGCGTGTCACCGTCGTCGCCACGAGTCGGGAGGTCCTGGCAGTTGCCGGAGAGACCGCGTGGAGGGTCCCGTCGCTCGGTCTTCCGGCGTCGGGCGAGGTTTCCCTCCACACGTTCGTCGAGTGCGACGCAGTACGACTCTTCGTCGAGCCGCGCCGCGAGCGTGCGACCGAACTTCGCGGTCACGGAACAAAGCGCCGACGCGGTCGCCGAGATCGTGCGCCGCCTCGACGGTCTCCCGCTGGCGATCGAGCTCGCCGCCGCCCGGGTCCGCGCCCTCGCTCCGGAACAGATCGCCGCCGGACTCGAGGAGCGGTTCGACGTGCTCGGCCACGGCGCCGCGGACGGCGGTGCGCCGACAGCAGACGCTCGCGGCGTCCGTCGAGTGGAGCTACGACCTCCTCGCAGAACCGGAGCGCCTCCTGCTCCGACGGCTGTGCGTCTTCGCCGGCGGGTTCACGCTCGACGAGGCCGAAGCGGTGGGTGCGGCCCCACCCATCGATGCCTACGCCGTGCTGGAGCTGCTCACCGGCCTTGTCGACAAGTCGTTGATCGTCACCGAGGTGCAGGGCGCCACGGTGCGTTACCGGATGCTGGAGACGATCCGCCAGTACGGCCGGGAGCGGCTGGCGGCGTCCGGTGAGGAGCCCACGACGCGCGATCGCCACCTGGCTGCGTTCCTCGAACTTGCCGAGCGAACCGAACGCCGCTTCCACGGATCGGACGAACCAGCGGCGCTCGAACGCCTCGAGATCGAGCACGGCAACCTGCGCGTCGCACTCGGGTGGAGCCGCACCAGCGGACGACGCGAGGACGCGTTGCGGCTGGCGGCCGCGCTCGCGTTCTTCTGGTATCGGCGCGGTCACCTTCGGGAGGGGGTGCACAACCTCGAAGCCGCGCTCGACGGCGCAACCGACGCCCCTCCCGCGTTGCGTGGGAAAGCACTGACGGGCCTCGCCGACCTGGCGGTCGGAATCCTCGACCTCGAGGTGGCTGCGGTCGCGGCCACCGAGTGCCTGGAGCTTGCTCGAATCGCCGGCGACGCGTCGACGCTCGGGCCGGCACTCACCACGATGGGATCGGTCACCCTGTACAACGACCCGGCCGGCGCCGCCGTGTACTTCGACGAATCCCTGCAACTCGCGCGAGCCGCGCCCGACGAAGCCACCGCGTGCGTGGCGCTGAGCGGGATGGCGGCGACCCGGTTCTTCGTCGGCGACTTCGCAGTCGCCGTCGACTTCGCACGTGAGTCCGTCGCTATCGCCCGGAGGAACGGGTACCCGCAACACATCGAACGTGGCGAGCTGATCCTCGGTTGCGCATTGCTGCTGAACGGCAACATCGCCGAGGCACTGCCGCTCCTCGAGGCGACCGCGGCCGAGATCCAGGGTGCCGGCGACCTGCTCTGGACGACGACCGCGCTCATCCTGCTCGGCGAGGCGTACTCGCTCTCGGGGCGGTACACCGAGGCGCAGGACATGTTGGACGAAGGGTTCCGGGTCGGGAGCGAGATCGGCACGCCGATGACGGTCGCGTCACGCTTCTACCGGGCGCGTCTGGCCCTCGTCCTCGGCGAGCCCGGCGTTGCGCGTCGAGAGCTCGAGCAAGCGGTTGCGGTCGACCGCGAGATCGGTATCGCACTCTGGCTCGGGTGGCACCTCCGCGAGTTGGCGCTGGTGCTCCAACTGCTCGGTGAGCCGGAGGCCGCGCGGATCCATCTCGACGAGGCGGCAGCCCTCGCGGCCGAGCTCGGGACTGACCGTGAGCTCGCGCTCATCCTCTACGCCGAAGGATTCGCCGCGCACCAGCTCGGGGACACGGAGCGCGCGGCCGAGTGCTGGTACGACGTGTTGCTGCTGAACCAGGCCGACGCCACAACCGTTGTCGACGCACTCGAGGCTCTGGCCGCCGAGGCAGCGGCACGGGACTCCTTCGACGAGGCCGCGCGCGTGTTCGGCGCCTGCGAGGCGGTGCGCGAGCTCGTCGGCTATGTCCGACCGTCGGTCAACTCCACGACGGTCGATGCCCAGGTCGTGCGGCTGCGCGACGTCATGCCCGGTGACGATCTCGACGCGCGCTGGACCGAGGGCCGCGCGCTCACCCTGGACGAGGCCGTCGCCTACGCGACGCCCGCTCGCGGCGAGCGCAAGCGGCCGTCCTCCGGCTGGGCGAGCCTCACGCCGACCGAGCTGGAGGTCGTCGCCCTCGTCGCCGAAGGGTTGACCAACAAGACGATCGCCGAGCGGCTGTTCGTCGCACCGAGCACGGTGAAGACCCACCTGTCGAACGTGTTCACCAAGCTCGACGTGTCGACGCGCTCGGAGCTCACCGCCGAAGCGGTGCGCCGGACCGGTTGAGTCACCCGAGGCACGAGGCACGAGGCTGTACCTGTCGAGTGCAGAGGCGAGCGGCCGCGCTTCGGTCACGAACGCGGCGCGTGGCGCTTGGAACGTCGTCGGCTCGAGGCGTCCAGGTTCGTCCGCTGCCTGGGATCACGCATCTGGTGACACGTCAGGGTGCAGAAGAGCAAGATCGCGACCACGAAGGCGACGGCAATCATTGCATCAGTGGAACAACGTGAGTTGAGGCGCAGACCTGAGCGCGCTGCGAATCTGCACACGCTCCGCTCCTGACCGTCGGCCGACTCTCAGCGTTCTCGAGGTTGCGCTCGGGGCAGTTCCTGAGCATGCGGCGCGAAGGTCAGAACCATGGCCGGGTCGGAGTGACGAGGATGGACGATCGTTCTGCCCTCTTGTCCTTCGCTCGAACTCCAGCCTGGCCGATGTCCCGTCATCGGCGCGTGGTCGCGATCGACCAGGAGCTACACCACCTGCTCGAACCACTGCGAGGCGAGTTGTCGGGCCACGTCGTCGTCACTCGTGCCGAACCGGATGGCGCGGACGTCTACATCACGACGGAGATTGACGTGGGAAGAATCCGGGCCCTCCGTCGACAGCACATCGATCTCGTGATCGTCGTCCTGCACTGCAGGACACAATTCCCTCGTGCGCTCGAGCACCGCACGTTCGTCGCCGCCGTGAACGCGGGCGCCTCCGCGTACCTCGTGGACGCACCGGTGCCGGTCGTGGCCGCGGATGTCGTCCACGTCGGACGCAGCCGGCCTCGGCGCGCCTCGTACCCACGGCACCGGGAGGCCCGCCGATGAAACTTCACGTCCGCTCGGTGATCGAAGCGCTCAGATGGCGCCGGAGGTCGATGTCGAGGGCGGCCCGCCGGGGAACCCGCCGAAGCCGGAGTTGCAGGAACCGCTGCTGTCAGGCGCGGCGGCGGTCACCTTCTTCGCGGTGACGGTGCCGACGCTGTCCGTCGAGCCCTCGCTCGACAGGCACGTGCCCACGACGAGCACGCTGTCGGTGGCGTCGACGTTGTGCGTGATCGTGGTCGCGTCCGCCAGCGTCACCTTCACGTTGCGCTTGACGAGCTTCGGTTGGCTGTTGCCCGTGCTCGACTGCTTCGGCACGCGGGCCGTCACGACGACCGTGTCGCCGTCGATCGACTTGACCGTGCCGGTTACACCGCCCCCGAACGCGCCTTGCGGACGCGAGCCGTCAGTCGGCAACGAACCACCGTTCGGTGGGCTCCCACCGTTCGGGAACGAACCGCCGTTCGGCAACGAACCACCGTTCGGTGGGTTCCCACCGTTCGGGAACGATCCACCACGCGTGGTGCGCCGCGCGCTGCACATCTGCGCGCTGTCGAGGACCGCGACCGTCGTCGCGTCGACGGCCTTGGAGGTGTCACCGTCACCGCTCACACGGATGCACGCGCCCTTCGTGATCGCGGTGGCGTCGGTGTCCGCGGTCTGGCGGTACTCGGTGGAGCTGTTCACGATGACCTTGGTGGTTCCCATGAACCCCTCGATCTCGAGGGTGGAGCCGCTGCGCCCGGTCAACGTGCCCGACCCGCCGAGGCCTCCGGGTCCGCCGCCCTGCGTCTGGGCGAACGCGCCCGTCGCCGCCACGGCGACCAGCGCGAGAGCGAGCGCGGAGGCGGAGGCCGCGCGGCGTGCGCGTCGCACCACCCGGTGGTGGGCCTGGCTCCGATCGAATCGATGCATGGTGTTCCTCGGGTTCGGGATCGACGTGAGAGTCGGTCAGTTGTTCGGGCCGCCGCCGACGCGGAACGTCGGGAGTGCCGCCCCCGCCGGGGAGGTTGATCCCGCCGGTGGTGCCGGACGACTGGGTGGCCGAGCTGGGAAGCGCCTTGCCGAGGTCGGCCAGCACCACTTCCTGTCCGGCAGTCAGTCCGCTGGTGATCGACGTCCACTCCCGGCCGAGGACGCCGACCTGCACCGCGACCTGGCGGGTGCTGCCGCCGTCGTCGACGGTCACGAAGTGCTGGTTGCCGACCGTGCTGATCGCCGACGTCGGGACGGCGAGTCCGGACACGCTCTGTTCGGTCACGATGGTGACCGTGCCGGTGCTGCCGTTGTTGACGACACCGTCGGCGTCGTCCAGCGCGATCGTCACCCGGTAGTCGGTCGAGTCAGAGGAGATCGGCGCGGCGCTGATCGTGGCGACCGATCCCTCGAGTCGCCTTGGAGGTGCCGTCCGGCGTGACGTACGCGCGCTGCCCCACCTTCAGCTTGGAGATGTCGTCGACGCCGACCGTCGTGGTGGCCTCGAGACCGCCTGCACCCTGGACCACGATGTTCTGCGTCGATGCGTCGGACACCGATTCGCCGACGGTCATGTCGACGGCCACGACCTTGCCGGCGATCGGCGTGGTGATGGTCGCCTGGTCGAGCGCCTGCTGCGCGACTGCCACCTGCGACGTCGCCGCGTCGACCGCCTTCTGGTACGAGACCAGGTCCGCCGACGACGGCGCCTGCGTGGTCGCCGCGCCACCGCCGGTCGACGGCGTCGGACCCGCCGGTCGGCAGGCAGGGACGACGAGTCCGGCGAGGTGCCGCCCGGCGGCGTCGACCCACCCGAGGATCCGAGTTGCCGCCGCTCTGCGCGGCGCGTTGGCTCAGCAGGTCGTCGTAGGCGATCGACGCCGTCGACCAGTTGGTGCTGCGCGGTCTGCACGTCCTTCTGGGCGTCGAGGGCGGCGTCGAGCGCGTCCTCGCAGGCACGTGGTGTCCGGGCGGATCGGCCGAGCACACCGCGACGGCGTTCTCGTACGCGGTCGACGCGGTCGCGAGCGCGGCGTCGACGTTCTCCTGCGCCTTGCAGGACGGCCTGCTGCGCGGCCGCGAGCTCGGGATCGGTGGTCGTCGCGGTCAGGACGATGCGAGTGCCGGTCGTGGAGGCGCGAGCTGACGGTCCGTGTCGCTGCCGTTCCCGCCGGTCGGCGCTCGAGCTCGCCTTCTCACCGTTGAGGCCGTTCTCGAGCGTGAGCTGCGCCTGCGCGAGGTCGGCCTCGTGCGGAGTGCAGGTCTTCTTCGAGCGACGTCGGTGTCGAGTTGCGCGAGGTGCGTCACCCGCCGCGACCTCGTCGCCGACCTGGACCGAGATCGACTTCACCGTGCCCGAGGTCGGGAACCCGACCGTCGCCTGCGACACCGGTTCGATCGTGGCGACGCTCGTGAGCTCCGAATCGACGGCTCGTCGGGTGACCGTCGCGGTGCGGTACGACGCGCCGCTCGAGCCGAGTGCGCCCGTCGCGAACGCGACGATCACGACGACGACGATGACGACCGCCGCGGCGACGAGCGTGCTCCGCTCGCCGCCACCACGCGCGGCGCGCGCCGTCGGATCCGGTGCGAGGAGGGCATCGAGCGAGATCTCAGGTGCGCCCGCGGACATGGTCATTCACTCCTCAGTGCGTCGATGGGTGCGAGCCGCGCCGCGCGTGACGCGGGGTACACGCCGAAGATCATCCCGATGCCCATGGCGACGACGATCGCGAGCAGCGCGGCCGGGAACGAGAGCTCGATCCGTGTGTCGCTCACCGCCGGGATCACCACTGCACCGACGACGCCGGCGACGACGCCGAGGATCCCGCCGGCGAGTCCGAGGAGACCGGCTTCGACCACGAACTGACGGCGGATCGAGCGCGGGCCGGGCGCCGATCGCCTTGCGCAGGCCGATCTCGCGGATGCGTTCGGTGACCGACACCAGCATGATGTTCATCACGCCGATGCCGCCGACGAGCAGCGCGATGAACGCGATGCCGCCGAGCATCACCGTGAGCGTGTCGTCGACCGAGTTCGCCGTGCTCAGCACCGACTCGGCCGTGGCGATCGAGAAGTCGGCGTCGCTCGCGTTGGTGATGCCGTGGTTGTTGAGCAGGATCGAGTCGGCTTCCTGGTACGCGCCGGACAACGTCGACGACGAGCTCGCCTTCACGTAGATCGAGCTGACCGAGTTGCGGTTCGTGCCCCCGACGAGCCGCTGCTGGTACGTGCTGAGGGGCACGACCGCGAGGTCGTTGCTCGACGTCTGCTCCGACGAGCTCAACGGCTCGAGCACCCCGATGACCTCGAGTTTCACGCCGTTGTAGCTGACGGTCTGGCCGACCGGATCCCGGCCACCGAACAGCTCGCTCGCGGTGTCGGAGCCCGAGACGACCACCGACGGCGTCGGCGTTGGTCCTTCGCGGTGATGAACCGTCCCGTTCGCGACCTTGCGAGAGCGCGCGTACGCCCACGACGGCGTCGTGCCGGTGATCGTCGTCGTCCAGTTGTCGGTGCCGTTGACCAGCGATCCCGAGGTGGTGGACACCGGCGCGACCGCGGCGATGTCAGGTGCCGCCGACTTCGACCGCAACGCCTCCGCGTCCTGCTCGGTGAGCGTCGACGCCGAGCCGAACCCGCCGCGCACGCCGGCCGACGACGTCGAGCTGCCCGGCGAGATGACGAGCAGGTTCGTCCCGAGCGCGTTGATGTCGTCCTGCACCTGGCGCGCGCACCCTGACCGATGCCCGACGGTCAGCACGACGGCGGTGATGCCGATGAGGATGCCGAGCATCGTCAGCGCCGAACGCAGTCGATGCGAACGGACCGCGTCGGTCGCGGTGTGGAGGACGTCGCGCCAGTTCATGCCGGTGCCTTCGCGCTGTTCGGATGGCGTGTCGCTGGCGATCTCGCCGTCCAGGATCTGGATGACGCGATCGGCGTGCTCGCGCGACGTCGTGCTCGTGGGTGATCAGGACGATCGTGTTGCCATCGGCGTGGAGCTCCTCGAGGAAGCCGAGCACGTCGGCGGACGATCGCGAATCGAGGTTGCCGGTCGGCTCGTCGGCGAGAAGCATCGTGGGTTCGGTGACGAGCGCACGGGCGATCGCGACACGCTGTTGCTGACCGCCGGAGAGCTCACCGGGTCGATGCTCGATCCGGTCGCCGAGTCCGACACGGTCCAGTGCGTCGATCGCCCGCTCGCGTCGCTCGTCCGGATCGATGCCGCGGTAGATGAGCGGTAGCTCCACGTTGCGCCACGCGTTCAGGTAGGCGAGCAGGTTGAACTGCTGGAAGACGAAGCCGATGAACACGTTGCGGACACGAGCGAGCATGTCCTCATCGAGGTCGTGGACGTCGCGACCGGCGAGTCGGAACACTCCCGACGTCGGCACGTCGAGACATCCGAGGATGTTCATGAGCGTCGACTTCCCCGACCCCGACGGACCGATGATGGCGGCGAACTCACCGGCGTCGACCCGCAGGCCGACGGAGCGCAACGCAGCGACCTCGAGCACGCCGGTCGAGTAGATCTTGCTCACGTCGATCAGCTCGACGATCGGTGGAGCGCGAGGCGGTCAGGTCACCGCTGGGGACTGCCACCGCCGGGGAACTGGCCGCCACCGGGGAACTGGCCACCACCGGGGAACTGTCCACCACCGGGGAGCTGTCACCACCGATTGCCGTTGCCGGTGTTGCCGCCGGTGATGACGACGTTCTCGACGATCACCTGCTGGCCCTCTTCGAGACCGTCGGTGATCTCGATCTGTCCGCCCGCCGACTCGCCCGTCGTCACCTTGCACCGTCTCGGTACGACCGGTCGTCGTGCCGTCGAGCGCGACGGTGACCGTCGACTCGCCGTCGCTCGTGCGTGACCGCCCGGACGGGCACCTGCACCACGTCGTCCTTGACCGTCGACGAGATCGCGCCGGTGATCGACGTGCCGATGCTGAACGACGCGTCGTCGGTGCTGAAGTCGATCGTGACCGGGTACTGCGCGACGCCCGAGGACGCGTCGGCGACCTTGCCGACGTCGGTCACGATCCCGGTGACGGTCGCTGCCGTTGCCCGTGTCGTGCCGGTTCCACCGTTGCCCGTGTTGCCGTTGCCCGCTCCGTTGCCGTGTGCCGTTGCCGTTCCCGGTTTGCCGGTGCCTCCGGCCTGGCGGGGGACGAATCCGCCGAAGTTCCCCGTTGGACGACCGGTCGACACCGACACCGTGACCGTCGGCGCCCACCTTCACGCTGTCGACCTGGCTGCTGTCGACCTGCGAGCTCCGAGGAGTAGCGGCCGCGTGCTCACCACCTCGATGTCGGGCGTCGACGACGTGCTGTCGTCTGCTGTTGTTCGCCGGTCGGCAGCGTTCGAGACCACCAGCTGCCCGAGCGTCGACGAGGAGTTCCCGGTGCCGCTGGACGAACCGGTCTGGTCGGTCCCGCCGGTGCCGCTCGAGCCGAGCTTCTCGCCGACGGTCACGTTGACGGTGGTGACCGTGCCGTCGAACGGTCGCGGTGAGCGTGGCGCCGGCGAGCGCCTTCTCCGCGCTCGTCAGCGAATCCTGCGCGCGTCTGCACCCGCGTCTGGTCCACCGCGATCTGCGTGCTCGACGCGCCCGACGACTGGTCGTCGTCGAGCGTCGCCTGCGCGTCGGCGAGGTTCGACTGCGCCTGGTCCACGTCGGACTGCAGGCTCGCCGAGTCGAGGGTCGCGAGCACCTGACCCGCGGTGACCTTGTCGCCCGCGCTCACGTTGACCGCGGTGACGGTGCCGGACGCCCCGAAGCTCAGGTCGTCGGTCTGGGCCGCGGCGACGGTGCCCTCGGCCGAGATCGTCTCGGTGAGCGGGCCACGCGTGACGGTGACGAGCTGCTTCGTGGTCGTCGTGGTGACTGCTGCGCTGTCGTCGTCCCGTCCGAACAGCAGCCAGACGGCAACTCCGGCCACGAGGCCGACGACGAGGGCACCCGCGACGAGTGCACGTGGACGTCGACGCCACCGCGACCGGGAGTCGGACGCGTCGGGATCCGCGGAACGCTGCTCGGGCATGATGAGCAAATTCGTCGTCGGCGCCTCAGAGAACACCGTGGCGCAACCCGTGAGAACGCTGAGAATGCCGGTCGTCGCTCGCCGGAGCGAGCGACCGTTGGGAACGTCAGTCGAACAACGTCTCGCCGAAGTAGCCGCCGGTGTCGACGCCGGGCGGGACGCGAACATCGCGGTGCCGTTGTGGCGGATGTACTCGTTGAGCGCGTCGGTGCGCAGCGGCTCCTGCACCGGGATGAACCCGTCGCGCGGATCGCGCTGGTACGCGATGAAGAAGAGGCCGGCGTCGAGCTGGTTGGTGACCGGGTCGATGCCGTCGGTGAAGGAGTAGCCGCGCCGCAGGAGCCGGATGCCGTTGTTCTCCTCGGGCGCCGCCAGCCGGATGTGGCGCGTCGACGGGGATCACGGGCTCGCCGTCGGGCTTGGCCGTCAGGTTCACGACGTCGTGCTCCTTGGTGGCGCCGAGCGGGCGCGCCGCTGCCCTTGACCCGCCCGATGGTGAGCTCCTGGTCGGCGAGCGTCGAGCGGTCCCAGACCTCGAGCAGCATGCGGATGCGGCGGGTGACGAGGTAGCTGCCGCCGCGCATCCACGCCGGATCGTCGGTGGCCGCCACCCACACGTGATCGCGTCAGGCGCTCGGTGTCCTCGGCGACGACGTTGTTGGTGCCGTCCTTGAACCCCATGAGGTTGCGGGGCGTCTCCTGCGCGACGTCGGTGCTCGACGTGCGCCCGAAGCCGGACTGCGACCAGCGCAACGCGACGACGCCGCGGCCGATGCGGGTGAGGTTGCGGATGGCGTGGAAGGCGACCTGCGGATCGTCGGCACACGCCTGCACCGCCAGGTCGCCGTCGCTGCGCGCCGGGTCGATCTCGTCGCCCGCGAACGTGGGCATGGCGACCAGCGCGGCGGGCTTGCGGGTCGCGATCCCGAAGGGATCGCGGGCCCGGTCGAACAGGGACGGCGCCGAAGCCGACGTGACCGTGAGCGACGACGGGCCGAGGTCGTCGGCCTCGCCGGTGTCGTCGGGGGGCGCGTCCTGGTCGGTGTTGTCGGTCCCGACCGGGCTGCCCGACGGTCATGCGGCGCGGCCGCGCGGGTCCACTCCTGGAGCACGCCGCACGAGCTCGTCGCGGTCGTCGGTGAGCACGTCGAACGACGCGAAGAGCAGCCGGGACTGCTGCGGCGTGACGATCCCGGCCTGGTGCGTGCCGTGGAAGGGAACGTGTCGGCCGCGACGATCGCGGCGGCGAGGGTCGGTGCCTGGATCGCGGAGCGACGCCGAGGCCGAGGAACCTCGGCCGCAGCGAGCGACGCAATGGCGCAGGTACCGAGAGCAAGGACACTGACGTCCGATTCACGAGCTGACGACCTGCTTGCCGACCTTGCGAGAGCGGCTCGGCCGAGCGCGTCGATCACCTGCGCCAGTGCCTTGGTGTCGGCGTCGGTGAGTGCGGTGTACGCGACGAACGTAGTCCCCGTCTGGTAGGGCGCGAGCGCCGCGGTCACCGCCGCGAACTTGGCGTCGATGTCGGCGGCGAGCTCGGGATCCTTCTTCTCGAGGATCGGCTTCACCGCGTCGAACGCGGCCTGCGAGCCCTGCACGTTGGCCTCGAAGTCGACGAGGTCGGTGTGCGAGTAGCGCTCCTCCTCACCGGTGATCTTCGACGCCGACACCTCGTTGAGCAGCTCGACCGCGCCGTTGGCGATCGCGCCCGGCTGGAGCTCGACGTCCTTCACCAGGTTCTGCAGCGTCTGCGACGTTCTCGTTCAGCTCCTTGGTGTAGTCCGACAGACCCGTCGGTGGTGCCGTCGACCCAGAGCTTCTGCTCGATGTAGTGGTACCCACCCCAGTCCTTCTTCGGCACGTCGCCCTCGCGGGCGTCGATCTTGGGGTCGAGGTCGCCGAAGGTCTCCGCCACCGGCTCGATGCGCTCGTAGGCGATCCGCGACGGCGCGTAGAGCGTCTTGGCCTGCTCGAGGTTGCCGCTGTCGACCGCGTCGGTGAACGCCTTGGTCGCGGTGACGAGCTCGGCGGCTTGACGCCTCGAGGTATTCGCGGTACTGCTCGACCGCGGCCTTGCCGTCGGCGGAGATCTTCGTCGCCGACGATACCGGTGACGACGAGCTTGCCCTTGCGTGCTCGGAGCCACCCGGGCACGCGGTCCTGTAGTTCCCCGCCTTCAGGGTGAGCGAGAACTCCTTGTTGAGCCCCGGCGCGACGTTCTCGACCTCGCCGATGATCCGGTCGCCGGAGAGGATCTCGAACTCGCTCACGTCGCCGGAGCCCGAGTTGGTGACCTTGAAGTTGGTCGGGCCGGCCTTGATCGTGAGCTTCGCCGGGCATCCGTCGTCGTTGATGTCGACCTTCACCGCGGTGGTCTTGGCACCGGCCGGCGTCGCGAGACCGACCGCCAGCACGGCGCTACCCATCGTCGCGACGGCCGCGGCGCGACCAGTCGTTCGGAACATGAGCAGATCCCTCCCAGGATTCGATTGGTCAAACGGTTTCGACGGTCGAGACGACCGGGGCGGGCTTCGTCCGCGGCGCGCGCCGGTGGGCGCGTCGGCCGGCAGACGTAGATCGTCATGGGGATCGCGTAGAGCAGGAACGCGAGGAGCTCGCCCCAGGTCGGCTCGGGCTGGATGCCGAACATGCCGGTGATGAGCGCCGACTGCACCGAGCCCGGGTCGATGAGCCAGCGCAGGTCGACGGCGCGGTCGAGCAGCAGGTTCCACCAGCCGGCCTCGTGCGCGGTGTGCACCGCGAAGGCGAGCAGGCCCGCGCCGACGAGCACGAGCACGACGCCGGTGATGCGGAAGAACTTCGAGAGGTTGATCTTCACGCCACCCCGGTAGATGAGGTAGCCGAGCACGACGCGAGGCGCGACACCGAGGAGCGCGCCGGTGCCGGTGAGTCCCGGGACGGTCGGACTGCTGGAACGCGGCCAGCATGAACACCGCGGTCTCGAGCCCTTCGCGGAGCACGGCGAGGAACGCCATCACGACGAGACCGATCGCCGAGCCCTGCACCAGCGCGACCGACGCGCGCTCCTGGAGATCGCCCTTGAGGTCGGCGGAGTGGCGACGCATCCAGACGATCATCCAGGTGATCATCCCGACCGCGACCAGCGCGATGATCGTCTCGAGCTGCTCCTGCTCCCGCTGCGGCAGGTTCTCCTCGGCGACGTGGAGCGCGTACGCCACGCCGCCGCAGAGCAGCACCGCAGCCGGCACGCCGAGCCACATCCACCGCAGCGCGTCGCTGCGACCCTGCTGGCGGAGGAAGGCGGCGACGATCCCGACGATCAGCGCCGCCTCGAGGCCCTCCCGCAGACCGATGACGAAGGTGGGAAGCACGACCCTAAGGTAAGGAATCCCTTAGCCTGATGCAAGTCAGGCTTCCTTCACCCCGCCGAGACCGAGGTTGTCGTAGATCTCGCGGGTCGCGGTCGACCGGTTCAGCGTGTAGAAGTGCAGGCCCGGCGCGCCGCCGTCGAGCAGCGCGGCGCAGAGCCTGGTCGCCTCGTCGACGCCGACGGCGCGCACCGCGGCCGGGTCGTCGCCCACGGCGTGGAGCTTGTCGGCGAGCCAGCTTCGGGAACTCCGAGCCCTGCATCTCGGCCATCCGCTTGATGCTGCCGAGGCTGGTGGCCGGCATGATGCCGGCGATCACCGGCTTGTCGACGCCCAGGCGCGCGCAGGCTCTCGACGAGGTCGAAGTAGTGCGCGGCGTCGAAGAAGAACTGGGTGATGGCGAAGTCGGCCGCGGCCAGCTTCTCCGCGGTGTGGCGACGGTCGGTCTCGCGCGACGGCGAGCGCGGGTGCGGCTCGGGGTGCGCGGCGACGCCCACCGAGAAGTCGCCGACCTCGCGGACCAGCTGCACGAGCTCGACCGCGTAGTGGAGCTCGCCGGTCGGCAGGTCGAGATCCTTCGGCGGGTCGCCGCCCAAGCGCGAGGATGTTCTCGATCCCGGCGTCGCGGTAGCGCGTGACGATCTCGACCAGCTCGGCCCGGGTGTGCGCGGCGCAGGTGAGGTGCGCCATCGCCGTCATCGACGTGTCGCGGTCGATCCCGACGACGAGGTCGTGGGTGCGCTCGCGGGTCGATCCCACCGGCGCCGTAGGTGACCGACACGTACGACGGGCCGAGCGGTTCGAGCTCGCGCAGCGGTCTGCGCGAGCACGCGCTTCCATCTTCTCGTCGCGGGGCGGGAAGAACTCGAACGAGTAGCTCGGGCCCCGTGCCGCAGGATCTCGGCTGATCTTCATAGTGCGCACCAGCGTACGCGACACTGACACCGTGACGCGCAATGCGGATCCCCGCACTCGTGGTTGGCGTTCA
This sequence comes from uncultured Actinomycetes bacterium, assembly GCA_963725775.1. Classification (GTDB taxonomy): domain Bacteria; phylum Actinomycetota; class Acidimicrobiia; order IMCC26256; family DASPTH01; genus DASUAS01. The sequence goes on along the minus strand of CAVRZT010000001.1, from coordinate 217,626 downwards.
CGCCACCATCCACGTCGCCGCACGCTCCGCGGGCCACGGCTACTTCAAGCGTCTCGGGCCCGGGATCGTCACCGGTGCCGCCGACGACGACCCGTCCGGCATCGGCACCTACTCCCAGGTCGGTGCGGCCTTCGGCCTCGCGCTGGTGTGGTCAGCGCTCGTACGTCGCCCCGCTGGCCGCCGCGGTCCAGGAGATGGCGGCCCGGCTCGGCCTCGGTCACGGGGCCGGGCTCGTCGCACCCTGATCCGCCAGCGCTTCCCCCGCTGGGTCCTGCTCGGTTGCGGTCGTCGCTGGTCGCGGTCGCGAACACGTTCAACATCGCCGCCGACCTCGCGTCGATGGGCGCCTCGGCGCACCTCGTCGTCCCGCTGCCCGCCGCCGTCCTGACCGTCGCCATGGCCGCGTTGATGCTCGGGCCTCGAGATCTTCGTGCTCCTACCACCGCTACGCGCAAAGTGCTGCGGTGGCTCGCGGCTATCGCTCCTGGCGTACGTCGTCGTGCTCGTCGTCGGTCGACGTCGACTGGGCCGAGGTCGCGCACGCGCGTTCGTCCCGTACCTCGACGGGCGGGCGCAGGCCGAGTCTCGCCGCGCTGCTCGCGGTCTTCGGGACGACCGTCTCGCCCTACCTCTTCTTCTGGCAGGCCAGCGAGGAGGTGGAGGAAGCCGCCGAGCAACCGGCGTCTGACGAACCCGCCGACCGACGACCACCTCCGGGCCATGCGCGTCGACGTCGTCGGCGGGATGGTCTCGGCCTGCGTCATCGCCTTCGCGATCATGGTCGCGGCCGCGCGTCACGCTGCACGCGAGCGGGATCACCACCGATCGAGACCGCCGACCAGGCGGCCGAGGCGCTGCAGCCGTTCGCCGGTGACCTCGCCGGGTTGGTGTTCGCGCTCGGCGTCGTCGGGCTCGGCCTGCTCGCGGTCCCGGTGCTCGCCGGCTCGACCGCGTACGCGGTCGCCGAAGCGTTGTCCTGGCACGAGGGGCTGTCGCGGCACTTCCGCGAGCGCGCGCGGCTTCTACACGGTGATCGTCGTCTCGATGGTCGTCGGGCTCGCGCTGAACTTCGTCGGGGTCGACCCGATCCGCGGGCTCTACTACGCCGCCATCCTCAACGGGCTCACCGCACCTCCACTCATCCTGGTGATGGTGCTCCTCGCCCGGTCCCGGCGCATGGCCGGTCGTCGGTCGGGTCTCCTCTCGTTGTCCCTGTGCTGCCTGGCCATCGGGGTCAGCACCGCGTTGCCGATCGCCTACCTCGTGACCTGACCCGACCGGAAGCCCCGGAATCGCCGCAGCCGCAACGAGTTGCTCACCACGAACACGCTGGAGAACCCCATCGCCGCCGCCGCGATCACCGGGCTGAGGAGCCCGACCGCGGCCAACGGGATGGCGGCGACGTTGTAGGCGAACGCCCAGAACAGGTTGCCCTTGATCGTCGACAGCGTGCGCCGCGACAGCGCGATGGCGTCGGCCGCGGCCCGCAGGTCGCCCGACACCAGCGTGAGGTCGCTCGCCTCGATGGCGACGTCGGTGCCGGTGCCGATGGCGATGCCGAGGTCGGCCTGCGCGAGCGCGGGCGCGTCGTTCACGCCGTCGCCGACCACCGCGACGCGTCGACCCTCGGCCTGGAATGCCGCGCACGACGTCGACCTTCTCGCCCGGGAGCACGTCGGCGACCACCCGGTCGATGCCGACCTGGCGCGCCACCGCGTCGGCGGTCTCCTGCCGGTCGCCGGTGACCATGACGGTCGTGAGCCCGAGCTCGTGCAGCGCGTCGATCGCGGCGCGGCGACGTGGGCTTCACGGTGTCGGTCACGACGAACGCGCCGCGGACGTCGCCGTCCCATCCCGCGTAGACGACGGTGCGGTCGTCGTCGGGCGACATCGCGGCCAGCGCGGGAGGGAGCACGCCGACGTGTTCGGCGCGTCCCGACGCGCACGGTGACGCCGTCGACCACGGCCTCGACTCCCGCGCCCGCGTGGTTGACGAAGCCCGCCGGCGCGACGAGTGCTGCGCCGCGCGCCGCGCGCGCCGGCGGCGATCGCCCGCGCGATCGGGTGCTCCGACGCGTCCTCGGCCGAACCGGCGCGCCGGAACAGCTCGGCGGCGTCGACGCCGGGGGCGGTGACCACCTCGGCGAGCTCCATCCGGCCCTCGGTGATGGTGCCGGTCTTGTCGAGCACCGCGACGTCGACGCGCCTGGGTCGCCTCGAGCACCTCGCCGCCCTTGATCACGATGCCCAGCTGCGCGCCGCGGCCGGTGCCGACCATGATCGCGGTCGGCGTGGCGAGCCCGAGCGCGCACGGGCAGGCGATGATCAGCACCGCGACCGCGGCGGTGAACGCCTGGTCGGCGCCGTTGCCCGAGCGCCAGCCAGACGACGAGCGTCGCCGAGCGCGATCACCAGCACGACCGGCACGAACACCGCCGAGATGCGGTCGGCCAGCCGCTGCACCGGCGCCTTCGAGCCCTGCGCCTCCTCGACCAGCCGCGCGATCTGCGCCAGCGCGGTGTCGTCGCCGACGCGCGTCGCCTCCACGACCAGGCGACCCGACGTGTTCACCGTCGCCGCCGAACACCGCGTCGCCGACCGCGACGTCGACCGGCACCGGCTCGCCGGTGAGCATCGACACGTCGACCGCCGACGCGCCGTCGACGACCGTGCCGTCGGTGGCGATCTTCTCGCCCGGGCGCACGACGAACCGGTCGCCCACCCGCAGGCTGGCGACCGGGATCTCGTCGCCGTCCTCGAGGCGCGCGGTCTTGGCGCCGAGCTCGAGCAGCGCGCGGATCGCGTCGCTCGAACGACCACGCGCCCGCGCCTCGAAGTACTTCCCGAGGAGCAGCAGTGCGACGATCGCGCACGCGGTCTCGAAGTAGACGTGCGGACCGCCGCCCGCGCCGCCGAAGACGGCGCCCATGCTCATGCCCTGCTCGCCCGCGCCGAGGAACACGAGCGCGACGACCGACCACACGTACGCGGCGAGGGTGCCGAGCGACACCAGCGTGTCCATCGTGGTCGCGCCGTGGCGCAGGTTCACCAGCGTCGCGCGGTGGAACGGCCACGCCGACCAGAGGATCACCGGCGTCGACAGCGCGAACGCGACCCACTCCCAGCCGGAGAACTGGAGCCCCGGCACCATCGAGATCGCGACCACCGGGACGCCGAGGACGACCGCGACCACCAGGCGCGGGCGGAGCTCGGCCAACGTCTCGTCGGCATCCGGGTCGCTCGGGCACCTGCGTCGGGCACCGAGTAGCCGAGGTCGGCCACCGCGGCCGAGAACGCATGCGGGGCCGGTGACGTCGGGGTCGTACGTGACGGTCGCCCGGTTGGTGGCGAAGTTCACGGAGGCGCGGCTCGACCCCGGGGAGCTCGGCCAGCCCCGACTCGATGCGGGCGGCGCAGGAAGCGCACGTCATGCCGGCCACCGGCGAGGTCGCACCGCTCCGTGGCGCTCCCGTGGTCTCCGTCGTCATGAGTGGTAGTATACCCCCCTAGGGTATCTGAGCAACCGGGCGCGACTGCACGGAGAAGGGGACGATGGCGGTGCGTGGCTACAGCCTCGAGAAGGACGACTACCGGAAGCGGCTCGCGGCGCATCGAAGGGCAGGTGCGGGGCCTGCAGCGGATGATCGACGACGACGAGTACTGCATCGACGTGCTCACCCAGATCGTGTCGGTCACCAAGGCGCTGCAGAGCGTCGGGCTCGGCCTGCTCGACGAGCACGTGCGGCACTGCGTGCGCGACGCGGCCGCCGCCGATCCCGCCGCCGGCGACGCCAAGATCGACGAAGCGGTCCAGGCGGTCGAACGGCTCCTCCGGGTCTGAACCGCTACTCGTCGCCGGCGGGCGTCGCGGCCGCGGCGGTGTACTCGGCGCGCTGGGCGCGGAGGGCGTCGAGCTGGCGGCGCGACAGGCTGCGCACCACCAGGAGCGCGAGCACCGTCGCGACGCCGAGCACCACGACCCCGACCAGCGCCACGGTGTTGCTCGCCTCGATGTCGTCGAGTGAGCCGCTGTCGTGGAAGTTGGCGCCCGAGTAAGCGAAGCGCAGCGGTCGAGATCGACCCACGCCGCCCACCACCAGCCCACCAGCGCACGAGCCGCGGCCGGTCGCGCCACCGCGGAGTCGCCGCGGCGGCGCTCGGCCGACGACCGCCTCGCCAGAGGTCCTGCACGATCAGCACCGGGATCACGAGGTTGGCGATCGGGATGAACCAGCGCCGATCGCCCACCCCGGACGTGAAGCGCGGCCCGACCGCGGCCCAGCGCCTCGTTGTTCTTCGCGGCCCGGAACATCCAGACGATGAAGAGCACCACGATCAGCGACCTGGGTCAGCACGAACAGCGACGACGCCCCGCTGACGTAGTCGTCGGCGTCGTTGGCCCGCTCGAGGATGTCGGTACCGAAGTTCCCGTCGCGGAAGTCGCGGACCACCGAGATCCGGTTGGCGAGCGCGATCGCCAGCAACGCCGACGACGACCACCATCACGGAGAAGCAGGACGGTGAGGGCGATCGTGAGCCCACGCTGGTCGCGCCAGCGGGCCGGCGCGGCCACGACCGGAAGGGGTGGCGGCGGGATCGGCGGCGGCGGCGGTGGCGGCGGCGGCGGCGGGACGGCGGCGGGCCGGACGGCGGGAACGTCACCGCAGGGAGCGTACCGGGGTCCACGCGAGGTGGCCGGCGACCTGGTGGGATCCTCGAGACGCTGTGCCAGACTCGACGGATGCCGCCCGAGAAGTTGCAGCTGGAAGCACCTCTACTCCGAGGTCGTCACCTCGGGCCTGTGCACCGGGTGCGCCGGCTGTGTGATCGCGTGCCCGCACGACGTGCTCGGCTACAAGGACGACGAGGGCGTCTACAAGCCGTTCCAGCTCGAGGACGGCTGCGCGCCCGACAACTGCAGCCACGGCGAGAAGGGCTGCACGTCGTGCACCCGGGCCTGCCCGCGCTTCCGCGCCTGGGAGCCCGAGATCGACGAGTTCATGTTCGGCCGCGGGCCGCACCGCCGAGGAGCCGTCGGGCATCTTCAAGGACATCGTCCTCGCCCGGGCCACCGACCCGGTGCTGGCGCGAGGTCGGCCAGGACGGCGGCCTCGTGTCGGCGCTCCTCGTGTACGCGCTCGAGCACGACATGATCGACGCCGCGCTCGTGAGCTACCTCGAGGGCGACGGCACCACGTGGAAGGCGATCCCGGGCGTCGCCCGCACCAAGGAGGAGATCATCGCCTCCGCCGGGAGCCGCTACACCTACTCGGCCAACACGATGGCCTACGCCGAGGCGATCGAGAGCGGCGCCGAGCGCATCGCGCTGGTGGGCATGAGCTGCCAGTCGTCGGTGCCGCCGGTGATGAAGCAACGCAAGGCGGGCAAGGTCGCGCGGCGCCTCTCGCTCAACATCGGCCTGCTCTGCTCCAAGACGTTCGACGACGCCATCTTCGAGGAGCTCTTCGAGGCGAAGTACGGCCTGAAGAAGGCCGACATGAAGAAGATGAACATCAAGGGCGTCTTCCAGATCTGGATGAACAACGGTGACTACCACGAGGTGCCGCTCAAGGAGTGCCACGCGTGGACGCGTGAGGGCTGCAAGATGTGCCCCGACTTCGCCGCCGAGCACGCCGACATCTCCACCGGTGGGATCGGCGCGTTCAACGACTGGACCCTCACCATCGTGCGCACCGAGATCGGACGCGACCTCATGGACGGGATGATCCGCGACGGCTGGATCGAGACCCGCCCCGGCGACGACGACCCCGGCGCCATCGCGCTGATGCACAAGCTCTCGGCCAAGTCGCGCAAGCGCTGGCCCGAGTTCGCCATCGACGCGCCGCGCCTGCTCCCCGCGCCGGCCGCCCCGACCGCTCCGTAGCTGCGGGTCGGCGATGACCGGCCGCCGTCACATCCGCGTCCCCGTCCTCGGCAAGGCGGTGACGCCGATCGGCAGCGACTTCGTGTCGCTCGAGGCCGCCAGCGGGCTCGTCCTGCTGCTGGCCGCGGTCGGCGCCATCGTGTGGGCCAACGCCGACACCGCCGGGTACGTGGGCTGGTGGGGCAAGGAGCTCACCATCGGGCTCGGCGACCTCGCGATCACCGAGTCGTTCGTGCACTGGGTGAACGACGCGCTCATGACCATCTTCTTCTTCGTGGTCGGGCTGGAGATCAAGCGCGAGCTGGTCACCGGTGAGCTGCGCGACCGCAGCCGCGCCGCCCTGCCGGCGGTCGCCGCGGTCGGCGGGATGGTCGTCCCCGCGCTCCTGTTCGTCGCCATCAACGTGGGGAGTGGAAGCGGACTCGACGGCTGGGCGATCCCCATGGCCACCGACATCGCGTTCGCGGTCGGCGTGCTCGCGTTGCTCGGCGCACGCGTGCCGAGCAGCCTGAAGCTCTTCCTGCTGACGCTGGCGATCGTCGACGACATCGGCGCCATCATCGTGATCGCGCTCTTCTACTCGAGTGGGGTCGAGCCGCTCTGGCTGGGCGGCGCGGTCGTGGTCGTGCTCGTGGTCGTCGCGATGTCGCGCCTGCGGGTCGACCATCCACTCGCGTACCTCGTGCCCGGCGTGCTGCTGTGGGTGTGCCTGTACGAGGCGGGCATCGAGCCGACGCTGGCGGGCGTCGTGCTCGGGCTGCTGACGCCCGCGCTCCCCGCGGCGCGGCGTCCCCGTGCTCGAGCGGCTCGAGACGTGGCTCCACCCGCTGTCGAGCTTCGTGATCGTGCCGATCTTCGCGTTGGCGAACGCGGGCGTGATCCTCACCGCCGACGCCATCGACCACGCGCTCGCCAGCCGGGTCACCATCGGGATCGTCGTCGGACTGGTCGTCGGCAAGTTCGTCGGCATCCTCGGCGCGTCGGTGCTCGCGCCTGCGCTGCCGGATCGGTCGGCTCCCCGAGGGCCTCGACCTCCGCCACGTCGCCGGCGTCGCGACCCTGGGCGGCATCGGCTTCACCGTGTCGTTGTTCATCACCGACCTCGCGTTCCGCGGTTCGGTGCATCGACGACGCCAAGATCGGCGTGCTCGGCGCGTCCGCGCTCGCCGCCGTCATCGGCGATGGTGGTCGTGCGGTTCGTGCTGCGCGGCCCCGCGCCGTCGATCGAGGAGCTCGCATGAGGATCCTGGTGATGACCAACGACCTGATGGACCGCTCGCGGATGTCGGCCGCGTTCCCGGGCGACGTGCAGTTCACCACCGATCCGCGGCGCCGAGGGTGCCGACGTCGTGCGTGGTCGACCTGGCCCGCCACGCGGCGGCGCGTCGCCGTCGGTGCGCGCCGCGGCGCCCGGCGCCCGCATCGTCGCCTTCGGCCCGCACGTCGACACCGAAGGGCTCGCGCAGGCCAGGCGCGACGGCGCCGACGCGGTGCTCCCCCGCTCCCGGTTCTTCCGGACCCGGCCGCGGCGCTCGGGTCGACTGAGCTCTGCGAGACTGCGCGCGATGGCCGACTACCCCATGGACACCGCCGTCACCGACCACCTGCTGGCGACCACGCGCGCGGTCCGCAAGCGCCTCGACCTCGACCGTGCCGGTCGAGCCGCGAGGTGATCCTCGAGTGCCTGCGCCTCGCGGTGCAGTCGCCGACCGGCGAGCAACTCGCAGAAGTGGCACTGGATCGTGGTGACCGACCCCGAGAAGCGGGCCCGGCTCAAGGAGCTCTACGGCGCGATGGCCCGGCCGTACCTCGAGTCGCAGGCCGAGGCGCGCCGAGGACGCCGCAGACCCGGCGGGTCTACCAGTCGGCCGTCTACCTCATGAACATCCTCGACCGGGTGCCGGTCCACGTGATCCCGTGCATCGAGGGCCGGATCGACGAGCGCCGACAACTTCGGTGCCGCCAGCTTCTACGGCTCGATCCTCCCCGCGGTCTGGAGCTTCATGCTCGCGGCCGCGCTCGCGCGGGCCTCGGCTCGGTGTGGACCACCCTGCACCTGGCCAAGGAGGCGGAGGCCGCCGAGCTGCTGGGCATCCCCGAGGGCTTCACGCCAGGTCGCGCTGATCCCGGTCGCCTACACCACCGGCGGCGACTTCAAGCCCGCCGTCCGCCCGCCGGTCGAGGACATCACCTACTGGGACACGTGGGGCGCTACCCAGCGAGTAACCCGCGACGGCCGACGCGAAGTCGAGAGGCGTGATGCTCTCCGTCGTTCCGCGCCTCGAAACCGCCGCCGAGAGCTCCGGGACGGTCACGTTCGTCGGCTCCGCGTCGGCATCCTCCCGCGGGCGCGGACCGGGGCGCACCCGACCGGGTCGAGTGGGCCCGCCTCCACGACGACGCCCGCGGGATCGCCGCCGCGCTGCAGGCGAGGGGCGTCGGCCCCGGCGTGCACGTCGGGATCCTCGGCCCGACCACCCGCGCCTTCGTCACCACCATCCAGGCGACCTTCCTGGCCGGTGGGACCGTCGTCGCGCTGCCGCTGCCGATGCGCCTCGGCTCGATCGAGGAGTTCGTCGAGCAGACCCGCACCCGCATCACCAACGCCGACGCCGCGCTGGTGGTGGTCGACCCCGACCTGGCTCCGTTCCTCGACCCGCCTCCCGCCGACGCGCCGGTCGTGCTGCTCGACGAGCTCGCGCGCGAGGGCGCGCGCGATCGGCGCCGGCGCGTGGTCGAGACCGGCCGACGATCCCGAGCGCCTGGCGATCCTGCAGTTCACCTCCGGCTCGACCGCCGCGCCGAAGGGCGTGATGCTCCCCGACCGCTGTGTCGGCGCCAACATCGACGCCATCGTCGCCGGCGCGCAGATCACCCGACGCCGACCGCGCGGTGTCGTGGCTCCCGCTATACCACGACATGGGGCTCATCGGGCTCCTGATGACGCCGATGCTGCACGGCTTCGAGCTGGTGCTCGGCGCCCCGCAGGACTTCCTCGCCGCTCCGTCGAGCTGGTTGGAGTGGATCTCGGAGTACCGCGGCACGATCACCGCGGGGCCGAACTTCTCCTACGCCCTCGCGGCGCGCGCGCGTTGCGGCGCGCCGGCGCGCTCGACCTGTCGAGCTGGCGGCTCGCGCTCAACGGCGCGGAGACCGTCGACCCGGGTGCGGTCGAGGCGTTCTGCGCGGCGGCGGCGCCGTTCGGGTTCGACGCCCGCGCCGCGTACCCCGTGTTCGGCATGGCCGAAGCCACGCTCGGGGTGACGTTCCCCGCAGTCGGCGAGGGAATGACCGTCGACGCGGTCGACCGGCACGCGCTCGAGCACGACCGGGTGGCCCGCGCGGTGGAGACGGCTTCCACGGCGGGCACCGACGCCGGCGCCGGCGTCCGCCGGCTCGCGTTCCTCGGCCGCCCGCTGCCCGGCTTCGAGCTGCGGATCGTCGATCCCCGCTCCGGTGCGACGCGCGGTGAACGCGAGGTCGGCGAGCTCGAGCTGCGCAGCCCGTCGGTGACGCCCGGCTACTACCGCAACCCCGAGGCCACCGCGGCCACCTTCCACGACGGGTGGCTGCGCACCGGTGACCTCGCGTACCTGGTCGACGGCCGCCTCGTCGTGTGCGGACGCCTGAAGGACGTGATCATCGTCGGTGGCCGCAACGTGTTCCCGGAAGACGTCGAGCGCGCCGCCGCGGCCGTCGACGGCGTGCGCGCCGGCAACGTGATCGCGTTCGGCAGCGACCGCAAGCGGGGACGCGAGTCGATCGTGGTGGTCGCCGAGACCAAGAGCGACGAGGTGCACTCGGTACACGACTCGGTCATCAACCACGTGTGCGACGCGGTAGGGGTGCCGCCGGTCGAGGTGGTCCTGGTGCGCCCGGGCACGTTGCCGAAGACGTCGTCGGGGAAGCTCCAGCGGTCACTCTGCCGTGATCGCTACCACGCCGAAGAGCTCGAACCCGTCTGAGTCGGAGTCCGAGCCCCTCGAGTGGCGGGCGCGTCAGGCGTCGGCGCGTTCGCCGTCGTCGATCAACATCTCCTCGAACAGCGCGCGGTACGAGATCACGGCCTGCCGGAGGTCTTCGGTCGTGGTCCGGCCTTCGACCGTGCGGGCGGCGATGGTGTGCGCGGTGCGGTAGTTCTGCACCACGTCGGGGTGATCGACCGACACCAGCTCGCTCCGGGTGTCGAAGTCGTCGACGGGGTAGCCACGCTCCCGCATGAGGTCGGTGATGAGGCGGTCGGCGTCGGCCACCGCGACCTGCGGGCGGTCGACGAAGCCACTCTGCATCTCGGTCCACTGCTGCGTGTAGCGCTGGCGCGACGCGTCGCTGAGCGGGTGCAGCTCGAGCTCGTCGTGCTTGGCCTCACGTTCTCGCAGGTCACGTTCGGCGGCGCGGCGGTTGCCGGCACCGTCGACGGTGCGGCCGTACTCCGGACCGAAGCGGTCCTGGAGGTGGGCGCGGCGCCGCCTGCCTGCCGTCGCCATGGCGACGAGCACGACCACGAGGACCACCGCGACGGCGATCACGATCCAGATCCAGGCATCCATCATGTACCTCCCGTTGCGGTCGACCCGCGGGCTCCTGACCGGGAGGGGGTACCCCACGACCGGTTCCCCGAACCGCTTCCGGCCAACAGATCCCCCTGAGCGGAACCCAGCGGGCAGAATGGTCGTTCTCGATGCCGATGGAGCTCACGACCCCCCCTCCCGGGGCCTCCGACCCCGGAGTCGTGCGCGCCGACGCGCCTGCCGCGCCGGCGCGCTCGGATCGTCGCGAGCTGTTCCGGATCTTCCTGGTGCTGCTGGCGCTCACGTTCGTGCTGCGCCTGCCCGCGTTCTTCACGCCGGTCTTCAACTCCGACGAGACGTTCCTCGCCACCCAGGCGCACGTGCTCAAGGACGGCGGCCAGCTCTACGAGGAGGCGATCGACCGCAAGCCGCCCATCGTGCCCTACGTGTACGCGGCCACGTTCGCGTTCTTCGAGACCAGCGCGCTGTGGTCGGTGCGCATCGTCGCGATGCTGGCGGTCGCGCTCACCGCGCTGCTCCTCGCGATCGAGGGCCGGCGCCGCTACGGCGCGCGTGCCGGATGGATCGCCGGAATCCTGTTCGTCGTCGCGATGGTGTCCTTCGCGCCACAGGACGGCCAGGCCGCGAACTTCGAAGTGTTCATGCTCCCGTCGATGACCGCGGCGATTCTGTTCGCGCGACGTGGGCGCGGCTTCCTCGCGGGCGTCGCGATCGCGGCAGCAACCCTGGCCAAGCAGACGGGCGCGGCGACGCTCCTCCCGGTGCTCTACCTCATCGCGCGGTCACGCGGGAAGAAGGGTGTCGGCGAGGTCGCGCTCGGGTTTCACCATCCCCACCGCGCTGGTCGCGGTCGCGATGGGACCGTCGCAGCTCCTCTACTGGACCGTGCTCGGCAACGGCTCGTACGTCGGCATGAAGACGATGTCGACGGTCGTGCTCACCACGTTCCTCTTCATGACCGGCATGTGGGCGTTGTGCAACCTGCCGATGCTCTGGAAGATCCCGAGCGCGTGGGGTCACCGCAAGCTGCGCGCCCTCGACGGCGAGCGCGACACCGACCTCTGGCTGTGGGCGATCTCGGCGGCGGTGTCGGTGGCCGTCGGCCTGCGGTTCTTCGGCCACTACTACCTGCAGCTCGTCCCGCCGCTGGCGCTGCTCGCCGCCGGCGCACTCGTGCGCGGGAGCCGCACGTGGGCGAGGCGCGCCGTGGCGTTCTCCCTCGTGATCGGGTTCATGTTCTCGGCCGCGGGCTACTTCTACCGACCCGGAGTCCCCGAGCCGAACTACGAGTCGGTGGCGCGCTACCTCGCCACCACCACCACCCCCGACGACCCGATCTACGTGTGGGGCAGCGTTCCGGAGATCTACTGGGCGTCGGGTCGGCGTCCGGCCACCCGGTTCCTCACGTCGTCGTTCATGACCGGCACCTACCCGGGCCGTCCGCCCGACGACGCCAACACCGGTGACGACACGGCGTCCGCGTGGGAAGACTTCTACGCCGACTTCACCGCGCACCCGCCGAAGTACTTCGTCGACACGTCGCCGGCGAAGGTGCGTGGCGCGCAGTACTACCCGATCTCCGACTTCCCGCGGCTCGAGCACATCGTGACGTCGCAGTACCGCTACGTCGTCACCATCGACGACATCGACGTCTACAAGCGCAAGTAGCCGCCGCCACGCACCGTTTTGGCGTCGTTCGTGTGCGGCGCACGAACGACGCCAGATGGGAGAACCGCGGCAGCTCGTCCTCAGACGAGCGGCCAGGGGGTGCTGTGCCAGTCGTCGGGCAGCGGGAGCCCGCGGTCGAGCAACCCCTGGGCGCGGCGGGCGACCGCGTCGAGCTCGTCGGGATCGAGCAGCGCGCCCAGACGGGCGCCCAGCGCACCTGATCCGAGGTCGGCGACGACGCGGCACACGTCGTCGGCGGCCGCGGGCGGGAGCCGCTCGCCGGCGAAGTCCCAGATGACGGTGCGCAGCTTCCAGTCTTCGTGGAACGTGAGGCCGTGGTCGATGCCGACGATCGCGTCGTTCACCCGATCGCGCAAGCAGTGACCACCCTTGCGATCGGTGTTGTTGACGAGCACGTCGTACCAGGCGAACTCGCGGAAGCGGTCTTCGTGCTCGTCGCGCAGGGTGAAGAAGTGCTCGTCGGGATCGTGGTCGACGAACCGCTGCACGGCACCCACACCGAGGGGGCCGTCGCGCAGGATGGTGAGCGGCACGATGTCCCAGCCCAGCGCGTCGGACAGCTCGTAACGCGGCCACCTCGCGCTGGCACAGCGTGCCCTGGGGGAAGTCCCACAACGGTCGTTCACCACGGCGGGGCTTGTAGATCGCCGCGAGCTCCATGCCGTCGACCTTCGCCTCGACGAGGAAGGTCGCGTTCGACGAGTAGCGCATGCGGCCGACGACCTCGAGATCGGCCGACTCCGAGCGCGGCGCGCAGCTCGGCGGGGGTCAGTTCCAGCGAGGACACGTGTGCCCGGACGGGTCCATCGGCTGCTCGCACAGCGGGCACGGCGGTCGGCCGCCGGCGACGGCCTCGGCCCCCCGGGCGGCCATGGCCCGCACCTGCGCACGGGTGGCGTAGATGCGCGCGACGTAGCCGTCGTCGTCGGCGTTCGTCGGTCGGTCTCGTCGGCATCGTCGTCGGCGCGCTCGCGCAGCTCGATGAGCACGAGCTCGCGCTCGGGATCGAAGCCGAGGCCGATCAGCCGGGCCCGGAAGAGCGGCACCGTCGGCTCGCGCAGCACGCTCTGGGTCTGCGGGATCTCGAACGGGCAGCTCGGGGTAGTCGTCGGCGATCTTGTCGAGGAAGGCCACCGCCTCTGCCGCGAGCAGCGCGACCTGCTCCTTCTCGACCAGCACGGTGAGCTGGGTGACCTCGGTGCGCGCCTGGATGTAGAACGCGCGCTGACCCGGCTCACCGACCGCGCCGGTCCCGAGACCGTCGACGTCGTCGAGCTCGATGATCTCCGCGCTCATCCCTGCCCGCTCTCGGCGCTTCGCGCCGGGCCGCTCAGGCCCCGCTCCGTTGCGAGCCGGGATACCCGGCTCGCTGCCACTCCGCTCACGCGGCGGGCTCCTCATCGGCCTGCGCGTCCTTCTCGGGCGGCGGCAGCAGCTCGTCGAGGGTGCCGGTGTCGTTGCACTTCACCATCGCCGCGCCGTGCGCCGAGAGCTCGAACACGGTGACCGACGCCGGCGACACGACGATGCGCTGGAACAGGTCGAGGTGCACGCCGGTGTAGTGCGCGATCGCAGCCTTGATCGGGTCGGCGTGCGACACGACGACCACCAGCTCGCCCGGGGTGCTCGCGCGACGACCGCCTCGAGCGCGGTGACCATGCGCGACTGCATCTCGGCCAACGACTCGCCGTTCGGGAAAGCGGGCGCGCGACGGCGCGCGCTGCACCGTCTTCCAGAGGTCGGTCTTGGCGAGGTCGGCGAGCTTGCCGCCGGTCCACTCGCCGTAGTCGGCCTCGATCACGCCCGGCAGCGGCAGCACGGACGAGCCCGTGGTGCTGCGCCACCGCCTCGGCGGTCTGGGTGGTGCGCTCGATCGGGCTGGCGTAGACCGCCGCGACCGGGAGGCCGGCCAGCCGCTCGCCGAGCGCCTTGGCCTGGTCGCGACCCCGGTCGGAGAGATCGATGCCCGGCGCCCGGCCCGACAGCATCGGCCCGGTCTGCGCGGTGACGGCATGACGGGCGAGCACCAGGCGGGTCGGCTTCGGGTGCTCGGCTGTGCGGGTCTCCGGAGGCGATCGGGCTGCGGGCTCGGGTGCAGGTCACTCCCCCGAATTCTACCGGCGCACCCCATAACCTCCTCCCCGTGACCGACCAACCGATCGCCCTGTCGACTCGAGGGCGTCCCGCAGACGGTGCTCGACGCCGAACCGGCCGAAGCCGTCGAGCGCCTGGCCGAGGCCCTCGCGCTCCCCGACCCCGCCCGACGCGACGCCGTCGCCGCCGTGGTCGCCCAGTGGCCCCGCTTCCTCGACGGCTGGGCGCGCCTCGGCGAGCTCGCCCGCGACCCGATCGAGGCGTATGCGTACTTCCGGGTCGGGTACCACCGTGGCCTCGACCGGCTCCGGCAGTCGGGCTGGCGGGGTTCGGGCTACGTGCGGTGGGAGCACCCGACCAACCGCGGCTTCCTCCGCGCGCTCGACGGCCTGCGCGCCAGCGCGGCGGCGATCGGTGAGACCGACGAGGAAGCGCGCTGCGCCGAATTCCTCCACCAGCTCGAGCCCGCGTGGGACCGCCTCGACCACTCCGACGCGGGTGCCGCAGGCGCATGAAGCGGGCGCTCATCACCGGCATCACCGGGCAGGACGGCCGCTACCTGGCCGAACTTCCTGGCCGAGAAGGGCTACCAGGTGTTCGGGCTCGATCCGGGGCCAGGACAACCCGAAGGTCGTCGCTCGTCATGCGCGAGACCCCGTCGCTCGAGCTGGTCGACGGCGACCTCCGCGACCTCTCGTCGCTCATCGCGGTCGTCGAGCGGGTCCAGCCCGACGAGGTCTACAACCTCGGCGCGATCAGCTTCGTGCACCTCTCGTTCACGCAGCCCGAGCTCACGTCGGAGATCACCGGACTCGGCGTGCTGCGCATGCTCGAGGCGGTGCGCATCGTCGGCGGCGCGGAGAACAACCCGATCCGCTTCTACCAGGCGTCGTCGTCGGAGATGTTCGGCAAGGTGCGCGAGACGCCGCAGACGGAGCTGACGCCGTTCCACCCGCGCTCGCCCGTACGGCGTGGCCAAGGTGTTCGGCCACCACATGACCGTCAACTACCGCGAGGCGTACGGCCTCCACGCGTCGTCCGGCATCCTGTTCAACCACGAGTCAGAGAAGCGCGGGCTCGAGTTCGTCACCCGCAAGATCACGAACTCGTCTCGCGCGGATCAAGCTCGGGCTGCAGGACTCGATCACGCTCGGCAACCTCGACTCCGCGCGCGACTGGGGCTTCGCCGGCGACTACGTCGAGGCGATGTGGTTGATGCTGCAGCAGGACGTCGCCGACGACTACGTGATCGCGACCGGTGAGACGCACACCATCCGCGAGTTCCTCGACGCCGCGTTCCGCTGCGCCGGCTACGACGACTGGGAGCGGTTCGTGCAACAGGACCCGCGCTTCGAGCGCCCGACCGAGGTCGACCTGCTCATGGGCGACGCGACCAAGGCGCGGGAACAGCTCGGGTGGAAGCCGAAGGTCAACTTCGAAGCTCTGGTCCAGCGCATGTACGAGTCGGACCTCGCCGAGGAGAGCGCCCGCCCCGGATCCGGCCAGTAGCGTCGCGGCGTGGCCACCAGCGAGACGCCGCTCGTCGGCGTGATCATGGGGAGCGATTCCGACCTACCGGTCATGCAGGGTGCGGTCGACGTCCTCACCGACTTCGGCGTCGCCCACGAGGTGCGCGTGGTCAGCGCGCACCGCACCCCCGACGTGATGTACGACTATGCACGCACCGCAGCCGACCGTGGTCTGCGGGTGATCATCGCCGGCGCCGGCGGTGCCGCGCACCTTCCCGGGATGACCGCGTCGATGACGTCGCTACCGGTGATCGGCGTGCCGGTGCCGCTCCAGCACCTCGACGGTCTCGACTCGCTGCTCTCCATCGTGCAGATGCCCGACGGCATCCCGGTGGCGACGGTGGGCGTCGGCAAGGCGCACAACGCGGGACTGCTCGCGGTGCGCATCCTCGGCGCCGGCGACGACGCGCTCCGCACCCAGCTCGACCAGCACCGCGCCATGCTCGACGCGACCGTGCGCGAGAAGGATGCCAACCTCAATCGGGGTTGAACACGGGCGGCCGCTTCTCGACGAATGCGGCGATGCCCTCCTGCCCGTCCGGAGTACCCGACGCCGCCGAGATCGCCTCCGCCTCGCGGGCGAGGTGCGCCTCCAGCGTCGATTCCAGGCTCGTGTGCAGGAGCCGTTTGGCGGCGGCCAACGCCGATGCCGGGCCTGCCGCGAGACGCGTGGCGAGAGCCTCGGCGTCCGCAGCCAGCTGGTCGTCGGGCACGACGTCGGTGATGAGGCCCCACTCCTTCGCCTCCGCCGCCGACAACACCCGGTTGGTGAAGGTGAGCTCCAGGGCGCGTCGCAGGCCGACGAGGCGGGGCAGGAACCAGCTCGACGAACCGTCGGGGGTGAGCCCGACGCCGGTGTACGCCATCACGAACTTGGCCGACTCGCCCGCCAGCACCAGGTCGGACGCGCCGACCAGGCCGATCCCCGCACCCGCGGCACTGCCCTGTACCGCCGCCACGACCGGCGCGGCGCCCCGAACGAGCTGGGCGATCGCCACGTGGAGCGGTCCGAGGATCTCGCGAAGGTGAGTGGGGAGGTCGTCGTGACCGGCGAACCCCTTGAGATCGCCCCCGCCGCAGAAGCGGGCGCCCGCCCCCGTGAGCAGGATCACCCGGGCGCCGGGATCGGCCGCGATCGCCAGCGTGGCGGCCATCAGGTCCTGCGCCAGCGGCAGGTTGATGCCGTTGGCGGCGTCGGGCCGGTTCAGGGTGAGGTGGGCGACGCCGTCGCGCACCTCGAGATCGATCGTCTCGTAGGCAGGCATCCCGGGAGACTACGAGACGAAGCGGAGCCGTTGCCGGAGGCGGGACGGCGCAGCGGAGTCGACCATCGAGCAGGAGGCGACGAGGAAACCCGCCGGGGAACGGATCTCCCGCCCGGAGGGGCGCCCGGGCGGGGAAACCGTGTGTGTGGGCAGTCTCGCGTCACCCTGTGCGGTGGGGTTCGCGTCTCTTCCTGGTCGAGAACCTACGCCACCCCGCGCCAGCCGGGCGCCACGGCAGCGGAAAGATTCGGTAAAGCCTGCGCCTCAGCTCTGGATCGAGCTCAGGACGTCGAGCTTCGCCGCGCGCCGTGCCGGCCACGCCGCCGCCACCACCCCGAAGAACGCGGCGAGCACCACGATCACGACCAGCTGGACCGGCGCGAGCGAGAACTTCTCGATGCCCTCGTCGTGCAGCGCCCGCACCATCGCCCACGCGAAGACCACGCCGATGACCAGCCCGAGCAACGTCCCGAGCAGCGCGATGATGACCGACTCCCACCGCACGCTCGAGCGCAGCTGGCGGCGCGTCATGCCCACCGCGCGCAGCAACCCGAGCTCGTGGCGCCGCTCGATGATCGACAACCCGAGCGTGTTGGCGATCCCGAACAGGGCGATGATGATGGCGAAGAACAGCAGCACGTAGACCAGGTTGAGGAACTGGTTGATCTGCGCCGCCTGCGACGCCTTGTACTCGTCGCGCGTCTGCACCTTCGGGCCCGGGTACTCGTGCATGACCTTCTTGATCGACGCGGTGTTCGCGGCCGTGACACCGCCCTTGGTGCTCACGTACACCTGGAAGTCGAACTGGTCGCGGAAGTTCTTCTCGTAGGCGTCGATGGTGATCACGTAGTTCGTGAAGCCGGTCTGCTTGTAGATGGCCTCGACGGTGAACTCCTGCTTGCCCGTCTGCGCGAACTCGATCGGCACGGTGTCGCCGACCTTCCACCCGTTGTCGCTGGCGGTGGTGTCGAGCACCGCGATGCCGTTCGCGGTGAGGTCACCGATCGGTGCCCTGCATCGGCTGGAGGTCGAACAGCGAGTCGATCTTGGTCGGGTCGGCCGCGATCACCTGCTCGACCGAGCCCTCGATCTTGGCCTGGCCGCTGCGGATGCCCGACGACGAGGTGCACGTTGGGCAGCTGCGCCAACTGCCGCTGCGCCTCGAGCGGGATCGACCCCTGGCCGAAGCCGGGTGACGTGACGACGTAGTCGGCCTTCATCGAGCGGTCGAGCGCGGCGTCGACCGACTTGCGGGCCGACGCGCCGAACACGGTGATGAGCCCGACCAGCGCGACGCCGATCATGAGCGCGGCCGCGGTGGCCGACGTGCGCTTCGGGTTGCGCATCGCGTTCTCGCGGGCGATCGAACCGGTGATGCCCTTGATCTTCCGGATCGGGCATGCCGAGCACCGAGCTGATCGGCGTGGCGATGATCGGGCCGAGGATCGCGACGCCGAGGAACACGACCGCCATGCCGAGACCGACGTAGATCAGGCCGCTGTCGCCGAAGAGGCCGAGGAGCAGCAGCACGAGCCCGAGCAGGGAGACGATCCCGCCGATCAGCGCGCGGCGCGGCGAGGTGCTCGAGTTGTCGATCGTCGAGTCACGCATCGCCGCGATCGGCGGGATGCGCGGCGGCGCGCAACGCCGGGAACACCGCGGCGACCACGGTGACGAGCAGGCCGGCGACGAACGACCAGATCACCGCGCTCGCCGGGATGACGATGTCACTGGCCGGGATGTCGAGACCGAGCGCGCCGAGCAGCGCCTTCAACCCTGCGGCGAGGAAGATGCCGCCGACGAACCCGACGATCGACGCGACGATGCCGACGAGGACGGCTTCGAACAGCACGGAACCCAGCACCTGTCGCTCGCCCGCACCGATGGCGCGCAGCAGCGCGAGCTCGCGGCCGCGTTGCGCCACGATGATCGAGAAGGTGTTGAAGATGATGAACGAGCCGACGAGCAGCGCGACGACCCCGAAGATGAGCAGGAACGTGTTGAAGAACGAGAGGTTGTCCTTCAGGTTGTTCTGGCTCTCCTTGGTGATGTCGACGCCGCTGATCACCTCGACGTTCCCGGTGTCGGGTGCGTCCTTGATCGCGGCGCGGATGTTGGCGACGACCTCGTCCTGCGTCACGCCGGCGTCGGCCTTCACGTCGATCGAGTCGAACTGACCGGGCGTGCCCAGCACGTTCGACGCGGTCGTCGGGGTGAACGCGGCGATGGTCGCGCCGAGCGGGCTGTCGGCGGTGCCGAACTTCACGATGCCGGTGAGCGTGTAGTCGTTGCGCCCGGCCTTGGTGACCACGGGCACCGTGTCGCCCGGCTTGTACCCGGCGTCGTCGGCGCTCTTCTTGTCGATGACCACCTCCGTCGAGGTGCGCGGTCCGCGCCCTTCGACGACGTGGATGGTGCTCAGCTCGCGATCAGGGGTGTAGGCGAAGCCGAACGTGGGCGCGCCCTGCCCGTTGCTGCCGAGCGCGTCGCCCTTCTTGTCGACGATGATCGCCAGGCCCTGCACCCCGCCGTCGGCCTTGTCGACGCCCTTCGCGCCGCGCACGACCGGGAGGAGGTCGGCACTGATCGTGCCCCGGCCACCGCCGAAGTCGCCGCTGAACGTCTCCTTGGCCCGCACCACCGCGTCGGTGTGCTGGTAGATGTCGCTGAAGAGGTTGTCGAAGGTGTTCGAGATCGTGGCAGTGAGCACGAAGGTGCCCGAGATGAACGCGACCCCGAGCATGACCGCGATGCCGGTGAGCAGGAAGCGGACCTTCTTCGCCAAGATCCCCTTGAGCGTGACCTTCCACATGGGGTCAGGCGCCCAGGCTCTTCATCTTGTCGAGCACGGCGTCGGCGTCGGGATCGAGGAGCTCGTCGACGATCGCGCCGTCGGCCAGGAACACGACGCGGTCGGCGTAGCCAGCCGCGATGGGGTCGTGGGTGACCATCACGACGGTCTGGCCGAGCTCGTCGACCGCCTTGCGCATGAACGTCAGGATCTCCGCGCCCGAGCGGGAGTCGAGGTTGCCGGTGGGCTCGTCGGCGAAGACGATCTCCGGCTTGCTGAGCAGCGCGCGGCCGACCGCGACCCGCTGCTGCTGACCGCCGGAGAGCTCGGCGGGACGGTGCGTGAGACGATCGCCCAGGCGGACCGTCGTGACGATCGTGTCGAGCCAGGCGGGGTCGGGCTTGGTGCCGGCGAGCGACATCGGAAGGGTCATGTTCTCCAGCGCGTTGAGCGTCGGAATCAGGTTGTAGGACTGGAAGATGAACCCGAGCTTGTCGCGCCGGATGAGCGTGAGCTCCTTCTCGCTCGACGTGCTGATCTCGACGTCGCCCAGGAAGATCTTTCCGGACGTGAGGCGGTCGAGGCCGGCCATGCAGTGCAGGAGCGTCGACTTGCCCGAACCCGACGGGCCCATGATCGCAGTGAGCCGGGCCGACTGGAACGCGACGTTGATCCCGTTCAGCGCTCGCACCTCGGCTTCACCGCTGCCGTAGATCTTCGAGGCGTCGACCGCGCGCGCCGCGACGCCGACTTCGGGGGGACTCAACGTGTCCGTCATCAGTCGATTCTCCGTGGGGGGACGGGTCCGGCAACCCTACCGGGAGGGTCGGGCGCAGCGTCGGAGTCGGCGTCGGCGTCGGCGTCGGAGTCGGCGTCGCCGTCGCCGGGTCGCCGTTGCGGTGCCTCGTGGCGGCCGAGCCACACGAACCAGGTGACGGCCAGGAGGCACAGGATCACCGACACCCACGCGTTCACGCGCAAGCCGGCGATCTCGTGGGCCGGATCGATGCGCATGTTCTCGAACCAGAAGCGGGCAAACGTGTACAGCACGACGTACAGCGCGAACGTCTGACCGAGCTTCGGTGCGGCCCGGTGCTCGACGAGCAGGAGGATCCCGAAGATGGCCAGGCACGCCAGCGACTCGTAGAGGAACGTCGGCTGGAAGGTCTCGAACTGCCCGTAGCCCAGCGGACGGTGGGCGGGCGAGATCTCGAGTGCCCACGGGAGCGTCGACGGCTTCCCGAAGAGCTCCTGGTTGAAGTAGTTGCCCCAACGGCCGATGGCCTGCGCGAGCACGATGCCCGGCGCCATGCAGTCCATCACCGCGAGGGTCGGCAGGTGCCGGCGACGGGTGATGACGATCACCGCGATCGCGCCGCCGATGACCGCACCCCAGATGCTGAGCCCCCCGCGCCAGATCTGGAAGGCGCGGCAGCGGATCGTCTTCGAAGAGCTGGTAGTCGGTGATCACGTGGTACACGCGCGCGCCGATGACCCCCCAGATCACGACCCAGAACGAGATGTCGTAGATGCCGTCGCGGGGGTAACCGCGGTGACGCCAGCGCTGCTCGGCGACGTAGACCGCGACCAGCACGCCGACGGCGAGGATGACGCCGTACATGTGGAAGGGGCCGAGGTTGCCGCTCGACGGGCTGGGGATCGAGCCGAGCAGCGGGTGCATCGGCCGATCATCGTAGGTGGGGTCGGGGATCGTCCCGGGCTTCAAGTTTTCGCATCGGTTCTGCCGATACCCTCCTCATGCGCCGAGGACTGCTGCTGCTCGTGACCGTCGCGATCGGGGCGATCGTGCTCGCCGCGTGCGTGCCACCGCCTCCGGCGCCGGCGCCCGCCCCCACCACCGCCGCGAAGCAGACGACGACGACGAAGGCCCCGGTGACCACGACGTCGAGCACCACGACGACCTCGACCACCACCACGACGACGCGGCCGCCGGTGAGCGGGGCGTGGGCGCAGAACGGTCCGCTCGGCTCCTGCCGCGTCTTCCCCGCCGACAACCCGTGGAACCGCGACGTGTCGGCGCTTCCCGTCGACGCCAACTCCGCGAACTACCTCGCCACCATCGCCGCGCTCGGCGGCAACCAGAAGCTGCACGCCGACTTCGGCGGCGCCGGCGAGTACGGGATCCCCTACATCACCGTGCCCGGGACCCAGACGCCGGTCGGCGTCGACTTCACGGCGTACGGCGACGAGAGCGACCCCGGCCCCTACCCGATCCCGTTGGCCGCGCCCGTCGAGGGCGGGAGCGACGCGCACGTGCTCGCCGTCGACCGCGACCGCTGCAAGCTCTACGAGCTGTTCGCCGCGATCCAAGGGCACGAGCCGCTGGTCGGCCGACTCCGGCGCGGTGTTCGACCTCACGTCGAACGCGCTGCGTCCCGAGGGTTGGACGTCGGCCGACGCCGCCGGGCTGCCGATCTTCGCCGGGCTCGTGCGCTACGACGAGGTGGCGAGCGGGCACATCGACCACGCGCTGCGCTTCACCGTCTCGCGTTCGCAGAAGGCGTACCTCCACCCGGCGACGCACTACGCGTCGTCGTCCACCGACCCGAACCTCCCGCCGATGGGCCTGCGTCTGCGGCTGAAGGCGAGCTTCAACGTGTCGTCGTACACCGGCCAGGCGCGTGTCGTGCTCGAACGCGCTGAAGAAGTACGGGATGATCGTCGCCGACAACGGGAGCAACTGGTTCATCAGCGGTGCCCAGGACACGCGGCTGGAACGACACCGACCTGAACCAGCTCAAGATCGTTGCCCGGCAGCGCGTTCGAGGTCGTGAACACCGGCGAGGCGCTCCACAAGTAGGAGGCGCACGGCGCCGTACAGTCGGTGGGTGCGCTTCTCCACCCGACCGGACCCCGATCCGGTCGGCCCCGGCCAGGAGTCGGCGTGGGACTACCCCCGGCCGCCCCGCCTCGAGCCGGTGCCCGAGCGGCTCACGGTCGTGCTCGGTGGCGTGACGATCGCGGACACGACGCGTGGGTACCGCGTGCTCGAGACCAGCCACCCGCCGAACTACTACTTCCCGCCCGCCGACATTGCGCCCGGCGCGCTGGTGGCGAGCGCGCGGCGGTTCGTTCTGCGAGTGGAAGGGCCGGGCGCACTACTTCACCGTGCAGTCCGGCGACCGGGTCGAGGTCGACGCCGCGTGGGCGTACGCCACGCCGAGCCCCGCGTTCACCGCGATCACCGACCACGTCGCGTTCTACGCCGGACGCATGGACGCGTGCTTCGTCGACGGCGAGCTCGTCGTCCCCCAACCGGGCGGCTTCTACGGCGGGTGGATCACGTCACGGGTCGTCGGCCCGTTCAAGGGCGGCCCCGGCTCGCGGGGTTGGTGACCCACTTCTCCCCTCTCAGCCGAACAGGTGTCGATCGGGTGCGTCATGGACACCGAAATCGACACATGCTCGGAGGGGTGGAGGTCGCTACTTGACGAGGCGGGACATCCGGCGGTCGGCGAGCACCTTGCCGCCGGTCTGGCACTGCGGGCAGTACGCGACCTCGTGCGACTCGTAGCTGACCCGTCGCAGCGTCTCCCCGCAGCGCGGGCACGGTGAGCCGTAGCGCGCGTGCACCTCGAAGTGCTCCCCCAACTTCGGCTGCGACAACCCACCGGTGCGCTCGCGTTCGCGCTCGAGGCCGTCGCGCAGCACGTCGCGGATCGCGGCGAGCAGGCGCGTGCGGGCGTCGTCGTCGAGCGACGCCAACGACGCGTAGGGCGACAGCTGCGCGCGCCACAGCGCATCGTCGGCGTAGCCGCGTCCGACGCCGGACACCGTGCGCTGGTCGCGCAGCAACGTGTGCACACGGCGACGGTCGTCGCCATGGAGGATGATCTCGGCGAACTCGTCGGAGTCGGGCTCGGGGCCGAGGCGTTCGAGCGGACCGTCGTCGCCGGGGGCGAGCACCCACCAGGCGGCCTTGCGCTCGTGGCCGTACTCGCGCACGAGCACGGCGGGCGCGTCGGCGAACCGGAGCCGCACCACCGAGCCCTTGGCCCGGGTCTTCTTGGGTGGGTCCTCGAGGTCGAGGCGCCCGGCCTGGGAGAGGTGCAGCAGGATCCGGCCGACGTCGCCGAAGTCGAGGATCAGGTACTTCGCCCGCCGCCCGACCTGCTGCACCGCGTGCCCGACGAACGACTCGGGCGCGGGCACGACCGTCTTCAGCGCCGAGAACCCGAGCGGCTCGACGCCGTCGAGCACCTTCCCGGTGAGCGCCTCGCCCAGGCGCTCGGCCAGGGCCTGCATCTGCGGGAGCTCGGGCACCCTCGCCTCACCGCGCCCCACGTCGACGCAACCGCCGCCGTTGGCGATCACGTTGCCGTTGGAGCTTGAGCCGGACCTCGTCGCGGCGGGCCTGCAGGTCGCGGAAGGTGAGCGTGTCGGTGTCGGCGTCGACGAGGAACGCCGCCTTCATCGCGTCGGGATCGGGTGCGGCCTGGCTGGCGTCGATGCCGACCTCGCGGAGGATGCGGTCACCGTGGGTCTCGGCGAAGTACATGTAGATCGACATCATCTGCTGGAGCATGTCGAGGTCGGGCGCGAGGATCGCGGTCGCGCTGTTGAGGAACATCGTGTTCTTCACGAACAGCATGAGCTCCTTGGGCACGCGCGCGCCGTAGCCCAGCAGCTTCTTGGTGACCTCGCGCATCTCGGCCATGAGGTCGTCGGCCGACATCTGCGTGGGGTCCTTCACCGGACCGTCGAGGTCGAGGTCGCGTGCCAAGCGCGTCGAGATCGACGTCGGGCGGGAACGCGCCGAGGTCGCGCAACGCGACGAGCTGGCCGCGCTGGTCGCCGGTGGTGCCGAACATCAGCAGCCGGAGGAACGCGAGCCGTTGCGGCTCGGAGAGGCGACCGGTCATGCCGAAGTCGAACAGCGCGGTGCGCCCGTCGGGCTGCACCACGAGGTTGCCGCCGTGCAGGTCGCCGTGGAAGACGCCGTAGATCATCGCCCCCTCGAGCGACGCGATCAGCCCGGCCTGCAGCAGCGCGTGCGTGTCGATCCCCGCCGCGTGCATCGACTCGACGTCGTCGAACGCGAAGCCGTCGAGGCGCTCCATCACGAGTACCCGCTTGGTGATCAGCGTGGGGTGCGGGCGGGGCACGATGATCCCGCGCTGGTTGGTCTGGGCCAGCACGTGCGCGATGTCGAGCATGTTCTGGGCCTCGAGGCGGAAGTCGAGCTCCTCGATGACGGTCTCGGCGAACAGCTCGACCAGTGCCGGGGGGTTGGCCAGGGCGGCGACCGGGATCCGGCCGATGAGACGGGGCGCGAGCCAGGAGAGGGCGGCGATGTCGTCGCGGAAGAGCTGCGCGACCCGGGGTCGCTGCACCTTCACCACGACCTCCTCGCCGGTGCGGAGGCGGGCGGCGTGGAC
This sequence comes from uncultured Actinomycetes bacterium, assembly GCA_963725775.1. Taxonomy (GTDB): domain Bacteria; phylum Actinomycetota; class Acidimicrobiia; order IMCC26256; family DASPTH01; genus DASUAS01. The sequence goes on along the minus strand of CAVRZT010000001.1, from coordinate 192,443 downwards.
CTGGGCGATCGAGGCGGCCGCGATGGGTGTCTCGTCGAACCACTCGAACAGCTCCTCGAGGGAGCCACCGAGGTCGATCTCGACGACGGCCCGGACGTCGGCGAACGGCTCGGGGGGCACCTGGTCGCGCAGGAGCTTGAACTCGGTGACCAGCTCGTCGGGGAAGAGGCCCTCGCCCCCGGAGATGATCTGACCCAGCTTCACGTAGCTGGAACCGAGCCGCTCGAAGGCCATCCGCAGCCGGCGGGAGATGCCGGCACGCGACGACGGCCGTCGCCATTCGAAGACCAGCCAACCGGCGAGCGCGCTCCCGATCTCGACCAGGGTGCGGGTGAGCCGGCCGAGCGGTGGCAGACGTCCCGGGGCGAGGAGACGCGGCACCTCGCGGCGGGTCCCGCGGCGGATGCGGTCGATGTCCCACTGCCAGGGCAACTGGTCGGGGTCGAGCACCCAGGGACCGTGGTCGCTGAACGCACCGAACTCGAGATCGGGAGACGGCTCGACGGACGGTTCGGGTGCGCTCATGTGCTCGTCAACGCTAGACGCACCTCATCGCATCCCCGTCCTCGGACTGGATGGTCGATTCCGCTCCTCCGTCCCGCCCTCCGGGCACGGCTCCGCTGCGTCTCCGGACGCGACGAGGCCCGGCCGAGCGTTGCGCTCCGGCCGGGCCTCGTGCATGACCCCCGGGCGGCCGCAGCAGCCCGCGTCAGGTCAGTGGCGTCAGCAGCCGCCGCCCCACGGCGCGGCGCCCTGCTGCGCGTAGAGCGCTTGGGCCATCGCGTCCTGATCGGCCGGTCCAGCCTGCGCGGGGTCCAGCCCCACGAGGTCCGACCGTCCCGACGACGAGGCAATCGAGTTCCAGGTACCGGGCATGAACTGGTACGCACCAGCTGCGCCGGACCCACCCGAGTTGTAGATCCCGTAGTTGCCGCCGCTCTCGCGGTTGCGGACACACGACAGGAAGCCGCCGGGGTTGGTGTTGGAGGAGACGGAGCTCGACACCCGCTGGGGAGCAGCCGCCTGGGCCGCCTCGGCCTGCTGGACCGAGACGATGTAGTCACCGACGATGAGTCCGGTGATCCACTCTCGGAAGGCTTCCGCCTTCACGTATTCCTGGATGGCAGTCGCTTGACGATCGAACTCGGCCTTGGTGACTTCGCCGATCGAAGCGGTACGGCTGACAGCGGCGGTCGGCCGCTCCGCATGGAGCTTGTCCAACTTCGGACCACGTGAATGCTCGGCATCGGACGGAGACGCGACAGCAACGCTGGCCGCGATCGCCACGACGCAGAGCGGTGCTGCGAACAGCATCACTCGCTTGCGCATGTGGTTCCTTTCGGTTCGGGCCCCGCCGCGCGCGCGCGGAGAGGCGGATTGGATTGAGGGAACGGGAGAGCCCTACCGCCGGGTACTACACGGGTGGAACTTCCCGCCGAGAACGCTAGTGGCGGGTCGCGTCGGTCCGGGCATCGGGGAGCCGACAAACCCTCCCGGACACTAGCAAACCCGTCGCGATCTCCGCAAGACCCCGCGAACCGGACGTTCCCGCGCCCGGCCGACCGCCGTCACGGGCCAGTTCGCCCAGCAGCGCCACCAGCGATTCCCGGCCTCCGAGGTCGAGGCCCGCGCACGGCTCGTCGAACAGGAGCAGCTCGGGATCGGCCATCAGCAGCCGGGCGACGAGCAGGCGCTTGCGCTCCCCTTCCGAGAGCGTCGCGAGCTCCTGGGCGGCGTGGCCCGCGCAGCCGACGATCGCGAGCAGCGCGTCGGCCCGCTCGTGGTCGGTGGCGTCGTAGCTCGACCACCACGGTTCGAGCGCGGCGTCGCGTCCCATCACGACCACGTCGTGCGCGGTGAGCGTCGGGAGCAGCCGTTACAGGAGTGCGCTGCTGGCGAGCCTGATGCGCCGGCGCGCGACCCGCACGTCGACCGGCGGGCACCGCAGGATCATGCCCGTCCCGGAGACGGGCGTCACAACGGGAGTGGGGTACCGTCGACCGGTGAGCGACGTCGACGCGGTCGTGATCGGCGCCGGGCCCAACGGGCTCGTCGCCGCCAACCTGCTCGCCGACGCCGGGTGGCGGGTGTTGGTCCTCGAGGCACGACCCGAGCCGGGCGGAGCCGTCCGCAGCGCCCAGCTCACCCATCCCGGCTACGTGCACGACGTGTTCAGCGCCTTCTATCCCCTCGGTGTGGCATCACCGGTCATGCGCGCGCTCGACCTCGAGTCCTACGGGTTGCGCTGGCGGTACGCCCCGCTCGTGCTCGCGCACCCGACCGCGGACGGCCGGTGCGCGGCGCTGTCCACCGACGTCGAAGTCACCGCGGCGTCGGTCGAGGAGTTCGCTCCCGGCGACGGCGACCGTTGGCGTGCGTTCGCCGCCGAGTTCGAGCGACTGAGCGGTCCGCTGGTCGACTCGATGACGTCGCCCATCCCGCCGCTGCGCGGGCCGGCCCGGTTGGCCGCCGCGCTCGGACCCCGGGGCCTGCTCGAGTTCACCCGGCAGTCGCTGCTCTCGGTGCGCCGTCTCACCCAGGAGCAGTTCGACGGCGACGGCGCCGCCCTGCTCATCGCCGGCAACGCGATGCACAGCGACCTCGGCCCCGACGTCCCGCCGAGCGGCTTCCTCGGCTGGCTGCTCACCGGCCTCGGCCAGCAGTACGGGTTCCCCGTCCCCGAGGGCGGCGCGGGCGAGCTCACCGCCGCGCTCGTGCGGCGACTTGTCGCACGGGGTGGGGTGGTGAGGTGCAACGCGCCGGTGCGGCGCATCGAGGTGCGCAACCGGCGGGCGGTGGCCGTCGTGCTCGACGACGGCCAATCGATCAGCACACCGCGAGGGGTGCTCGCCGACGTCGGCGCACCCGCGCTCTACCGCGACCTCGTCGGCGAGGAACACCTGCCGGCCCACGTGCTCGACGACCTCACCCGGTTCCAGTACGACCACGCGACGTTCAAGGTCGACTGGGCGCTGTCGGGACCGATCCCGTGGCGGAACGAAGCGGCCATGAGCGCGGGGACCGTCCACCTCTGCGACAGCATGGACCGCATCACGGCCTACGCCGCCGACCTCGCCCAGGACCGCATCCCCGCGCACCCGTACGTGCTCACCGGGCAGATGAACAAGGCCGACCCCACCCGCTCGCCGCCCGGCACCGAGACGGTGTGGGCCTACACCCACGTGCCGCTGCGTCCGCGGGGCGACGCGGGCGGGAACCTGCGGGGCACGTGGGACCCCAGCGAGACCGAGACGTTCGCCGACCGCATCGAGGCCGAGATCGAGGAGTACGCGCCGGGGTTCCGATCGGTGATCACGGCGCGGCACCTGCTCGCGCCGCCGGCGCTCGAGGCGCTCAACGCCAACCTGGTGGGTGGCGCGCTCGGTGGCGGCACGACCGCGTTCTCCCAGCAGCTCGTGTTCCGGCCGGTGCCGGGTCTCGGTCGGGCGGAGACCCCCGTACGCAGCCTGTTCCTGGCGTCGGCGTCGGCCCATCCCGGCGGCGGCGTGCACGGCGCGTGCGGGGCCAACGCCGCCCGCGCCGCGATCGCCGCCCACCGCATCCGCCGTCTCACCGGCCGCGCCCCCGCTGACCACACGCGTTTCCGCACGCATGCGTTCGAAGACGCAGGCTTGGAGGGGTGGGGGTCAGTCGAGGGCGGCGAGCTCGCGGAGGGCACGGCGGACGACGGCGAGGGTGGCGAGGTCGAACACGCCGCCGCGCTCGACGTCGGCGACCAGGCCGCGGTAGCGCTCGACGGCCGGCACGCGTGCCGCCAGCCACGCGTCGACCCGCGCGTCGGGCGAGGCCGCGGCGTCGGTCTCGCGCAGGACCGCGTCGGTGAGCGCGCGCTGCGACTCGTAGAAGTCGTCGCGGAGCGCGGCGCGTGCCTCGGTCCGCCACCGGTCGGCGCGTGAGAGCGCGGCGACGTACCTGCGCACACGCTCGAGCCCGAGGCGGTCGTCGAACGCGAACTGGATCCGGGCGACGGTCAGCGGGCCGATGCCGTGTGTCGACGCGAGGTCGACGGCCGGCAGCGCCGCCAGGGCGGCCTCGCTGACCGCGACCCGTCGCGCCAGGTCGCGCGGCACGCCCGCGGCCTCGAGCGCGTCCGCGTCGGTCGTACCGACCAGTTCAGGGAGCGCGGCCATGACCGTCGCCACGCCGGGCCGGAACCGTTCGACCACCGGCCCCAGTCTGTGGTCGTCGACGTGGTGCACCAGCCAGCGGGCCGCCCGTTCGACGAGCCGCCGCAGCGCAAGGAACATGTCGTTCTGCACCGTGGCGGGCACGACGAGGTCGAGGGCGTCGATCGCAGACCACGTCGCGGTCACGTCGAACACGTCACGCGCCGCCACGTGTGCCCGCGCGAGCACCGGCAGGTCGACGCCGGTCTCGTCGCACAGTCGCGACAGGAAGCTGATCCCGGCGCGGTTGACGACCGCGTTGGCCGTCACCGTGGCGACGATCTCCCGCCGGAGCGGGTGCGCGGTCAGCGCGGCGCCGTAGCCGGTGCGCAGGTCGGGTGGGAAGTACGCGACGTAGGCGTCGGCCAGGTACGGGTCGTCGGGCACGTCGGACGCGACCAGGGCCCGCTGCAGCTCGAGCTTGGTGTACGCGAGCATCACCGCGAGCTCGGGTGCCGTGAGCCCGACCCCCGCGGCGTGGCGTTCCTGGAGCGCCTTGGGGGTCGGGAGCGCTTCGAGCGCGCGGTCCAGCCCGGCCGACTGCTCGAGCCGCTCCATCTGCCGGGCATGCACGCCGACCAGCAGTGGCGCCTCCACCGCCGCGATCCCGAGCGCGTTCGCCTGCGCCTCGTTGTCGGCCAGCACGAGGTCGGCGACCGCGTCGGTCATCTGCATGAGCAAGGCGTCGCGCGTGGAGGCCTCGAGCTCGCCGGCGGCGATGGCCCGCTGGAGCAGGATCTTGATGTTGACCTCGTGGTCGGAGCAGTCGACGCCCGCCGAGTTGTCGATGGCGTCGGTGTTGATGCGGCCGCCAGCGAGGGCGTACTCGACCCGAGCCCGTTGCGTGAACCCGAGGTTGCCGCCCTCGGCGACGACCCGGCACCGCAGCTCGGCGGCATCGATGCGTACCGCGTCGTTGGTGCGGTCGCCGACGTCGACGGCCGACTCGGTCGTCGCCTTCACGAACGTGCCGATCCCGCCGTTCCAGAACAGGTCGACGGGCGCGCGCAGCACCGCGCTCACCAGGTCGTCGGGCGTGAGCGGGTGATCGTCGTCGTCGAGCCCGAGCACGCGTCGCGCTTCGGGTGACAGCGTCACCGACTTGGCCGAGCGCGCAACCACCACCGCGCCGGGCGAGAGCACCGCGGCGTCGTAGTCGGCCCACGACGACGTCGGCAGCGCGAAGAGGCGTTGACGCTCGACGAAGCTCGCCGCCGGATCGGGATCGGGATCGATGAACACGTGGCGGTGGTCGAACGCGGCAACGAGCTTCAGGTGCGACGACCGGAGCAGGCCGTTGCCGAACACGTCGCCCGACATGTCGCCGATGCCGATCACGGTCAGCGGCGCGGTGTCGGCGTCGACACCGAGCGCCCGGAAGTGCGCCTGCACCGAGATCCAGGCACCCCGCGAGGTGATGCCCATCTCCTTGTGGTCGAACCCGGCCGACCCACCCGACGCGAACGCGTCGCCGAGCCAGTAGCAGCGCTCCGCCGCCAGCTCGTTGGCGAGATCGGAGAACGCACCGGTGCCCTTGTCGGCCGCCACCACCAGGTACGGGTCGTCACCGTCGCGCCGGACGACCCGTTCGGGCGCAACGACCTGACCGTCGACCAGGTCGTCGGTGAGCCCGAGGAGACCCCGGACGAAGGTCTGGTAGCCGGCCCGCACGTCGCCCCGCTTGACGAAGAACCCACCTTTGGCGCCCACCGGCACGATCACCGCGTTCTTGACGGTCTGCGCCTTCATGAGCCCGAGGACCTCGGTGCGGAAGTCCTCGCGGCGATCGGACCAGCGGATGCCACCGCGGGCGATGTCGCCGGCGCGCAGGTGCACACCCTCGACCGTCGGTGACGCGACCCAGATCTCGTGGTACGGGCGGGGCTGCGGGAGGAACGCGAGCGCGGTCGGGTCGAACTTCACCGCCAGGTACGGCTCGCCCCGGTAGGCGTTGGTGCGCACCGCCGCGGCCACGACGAGCCCGAGCGCGCGCAGGATGCGGTCGGCGTCGAGGCTGGCGACCGCGTCGATCATCCGTCCCAGGTCGGCGACCAGCGCGGCCTCGACCGCGTCGCGGCGAGGGCGCGCGGGGTCGAGACGCTGGTGGAACAGTGCGACGACCAGACCCACCGCGTCGGGGTTGGCGGCGAGGGTGTCGGCCAGGTACGCATCGGTGAAGCGCACGCCCGCCTGGCGCAGGTACTGGCACAACGCGCGGACGATCACGACGTCGCGGGCCACGAGCCCGGCCCGCAGCACCAGCCGGTTGAGCCCGTCGTTCTCGATGGTGCCGGCCCACACCCCGAGGAAGAGCTCGGAGACGCGTGCCTGCACCTCGGGGTCACCGAGCGGGTCGTGCTCGCCGTCGGCGCGCACGCTGAACGAGGAGACCCACCGCGGGTGGCCGTCCGGCGCGGCGATCTCGTACGGTCGTTCCTCGACCACGGTGACGCCGAGGTGCTCGAGCAGCGGCATGACGTCGGACAGCACGAGCGCGCCGCCGGTGCGGTACAGCTTGATCCGGGCGAGGTGATCGCCGTCGGGGGGTTCCAACCGGATGGCGAGATCACCCTCGGGGTCGAGGCCGTCGAGGACGTCGACGTCGGCGACCGCGTCGTGCGCGTCGACGTCGAACTGGTACGCGGCCGGGAACGCGTTCCGCCAGCTCCGGTAGGCGTCGACCCCGGCTTCCTCGCCCCGGGCGGCGACGAACGCGTCGTGGAGGTCGTCGACCCAGGCGCGGACGATCGCGGCGAGCTCCGCCTCGACCGCGAGCGGATCGGGTGTGCGCGACCCGTCGGGGGTGGTCACCACGACGTGCAGGCGCGCCATCACCGACTCGGTCAGCAGAAGGTTGAGGTCGACGTCGCTCCCGCCGAACGCGGCGCACAGCGTCTCGAGGACCTGCAGGCGCACGATCGTCGTGTAGCGGTCGCGCGGCAGGTACACCAGGCACGAGACGAAGCACCCGAGGTGATCGTGGCTCACGAACAGCCGGACCCGCCGGCGGAGGCCCATGCGCACGATGCCGATCGCGAGCGCCGACAGCTCGTCGACCGCGAGCCGGAACAACTCGTCACGCGGGTAGCTCTCGAGCACGTACGCCAGCGTGCGACCGTCGTGACCCGCGGGTGGGAAACCCGACCGTTCGACCACCCGGGTCACCTTCTGGCGCAGCAGCGGGATCGCCTCGGCCGACTGGCTGTAGACGTTGGCGGTGTAGAGGCCGACGAACCGGATCTCGTCGAGGAACGTGCCGTCGGGGTGCACCCGGCGGACGTTCACGCAGTCGAGCGGCACGTCGCGGTGCACGGTCGAGTGCGCCAGGGCTTTGGTGAGCACGAGCATCCACGGCGCGCCGCCCTCGATCACGGCGCCCTCGCGCAGCAGCGGCCGGCGCCGGGCCGCGCCGAGCTCGGAGCCCTGCACGACCATCCCGTCGGCGTCGACCCGCACCGCGCCCACGAACGTGAAGTGGTCGTCGGCCAGCCAGTCGAGGAAGGTGGTCGCCTCGGCGACGTCGTCGGGTGCCTCGGTCGGGGGCGGGCTGCTCCGCAGCTGAGCGGCGACCGCGACGACCGCGACGCGCATGGCGTCCCAGTCGGCGACCGCGGCAAAGACGTCGTCGACCACCAACTCCAACTGGTCGCGCAGCGCGTCGAGCACGTCGGGGTCGCTCTCGCGGTCGATCTCGAGGTGCAGGTGCGAGGTCATGCCCACGCGCTCGTGGGCGAGCAACGGGTGGAACACGAGATGGAGGTCGTACCCGTGGCGCACCAGCGCGGCGCTGACGCTGTCGACCAGGAACGGCGCGTCGTCGGTGACGACGTCGACGATCGTGTGGGGCGATTCCCAGCCGTCGCGTGTCGCGGGTGGGGTTGGCGACCCGCACGATCCGCCCACCCGCGGGACGCTCGCGGCCGAGGTGGAGCACCGAGCCGATCGCGCCGGCGACGTCGTCGGCGTCGAGGACGGCGAGGTCGTGCGCTTCGGCCGCGTCGAGGTACGCCGTGACCAGGGCCGTGACCGAATCGGGTGCGAGTCCCAGGGCCGCGGCCTGGACGCGGGCGGCGGCCTCGGCGGCCCGGGCGTCGTTCACGGGCACCACCCTAGGGACCCTCCGGACACGATCCGCCACTCGACCCCTCCGGCGCGGCATGCTCTCGCTCCCATGGACACGCTCGACCTGACCCCCGAGACGATGGAATGCATGCGGTGCCACCGTGAGGAGCCGATGCGCTTCTACGGCTTGTGCACCGAGTGCCGCGGCGAGCTGCGCGAGAAGTACGACCGCGAGGCACGCGTCGTCGACGTTGCCGCCTACGAACCGAAGATGAACGTCACGCCGAACGCTGTCGCGCTCAAGGACGACTGACCGACGCCACCGAACGCGGCACACGTCGGTCTGCGAGCACGCGGAACATCGCGAGGAACCCGACCACCGCGACCGACAGCAGCGCGAACCACTGCATCACGGCATCGGTGGCGTCGGAGCCGGCCAGCACCGAGTGAACGGTGATGCACCCGAACGCGGCGAAGCTGGTGAGGTGCACCGCCCGCCAGACCTTCCGCGGGAGCCGACGCATGAGGAGCGACGTCACCTCGACCGCGACCAGCACGTAGAGCGCGACGATCCCCCACGCGACCGCGCCGGGCTTCCAGACGGAGGCCATGGGCACGAACAGGTCGGTCGGACCGAACCCCACGTATTGATCGAGCGACAGTGCAGCGAGATGGACGACCACGAAGACCAACGCCGCGCCGCCGAGGAAACGGTGGAGGTCGAGCACCCACGCGGGCTTCGGCCGTCGGACGAGACGACTCGCCAGCGCCAGGCCCCAGAGCACCGACGCGGTGACGAGCGCCCAGGCCACGATCCCGCTGGCGCGGGCCGTGTACCACCAGAGGTGGGATCCCACCTCAGCTCCCGCCCGTACCGGTGCTCGGCGACGGTGCGGGCGCAGGTGCGGGCGCGGGAGTCGCGGCCGGCGCGGCCGGCGCGGCCACTGGAGCGGTCGCGACCGGGTCGGAGGTCGTAACCGTGCCGCCCACACCAGGGTCGCTCCCGCCGACGTACGAGCTCCCCGGCGAGTCGGCGGCGACCGGGACCGCGCCCGCGTCGACGACCTCACCCGCGGCCGGGTCCACTGCCGGCGGTGCACCGGAGGCCGCGTCGGGCGGTGGGTCGGTGACGTAGATGGTCACCTGCCGGGGCGGGAGCGCGGCCGCGGCGACGTCGGTCGCCGACGGCGTGGGCGCGGTGACGACCTGAGCCTGCTCGGCGCGGACGGCGAGCAACGACACGATGGTGAACATCGCGGTCGCGCTCAACGACGCGGCGGCGATGCGCGACAGCGCCGCAGGCCGCCGACGCGCGGGACGCGCCGCGCCGGCGCGGGATTCAGTCACCGCGCTCGACCTCGGGCGCCTCGGGTGCCTCGGGCCTCTCGGTCTCGGGCGTTTCCGGTCGCTCGATCTCCCCTCCGCGTTCGCCCGTCTCCCGTTCCGCTTCGTCGTCAGACCGATCGACGATCGCGGCCGGTGACGTCACCGGGTCGTCGTCGACCTCCGCCGCGGCGGCGCCCGGCGCGGCCACGCCCGCCGGCGCGACCGCGGGCGCGGACACGGGCGCGGGAGCACTCGAGCCCCCGCGGGTGGGTCACGTCCGGGGTCGCGTTCGATCGGACCGCGGGACGGCTCCCGGGGAGGTGGACGACCCTGGTCTCCACCGCCGGGGCCTGCGCCGACGCCGTGACCGGTTCGCCCGGGTTGCTACCCGCGAACCCGAGCAGCCCGGTACTGGCACCGAGGGCGGTGGCGCCGGCAAGCGCACTGACGGTCACTGCACCAGCGAGGACGATGGCCTTGCGTCGTTCCACGGGAACGCCTTTCGTGAGCTCGGGCCGACGGACCGGTCCGAGGTGGGGCTTCACCATCCCCATCGGCACCCGGGTGGCCTTCGTCACACCTCTCCCGCCACATTCCCGCGAACTTTTACCTTCGTGCCCCGGGCGGTCAGGGGCCCGGGAGCTCGGGGGCTTCCGCTTCGGGCTCCGGCTCGGCCGGTTCGGTGGTCGCGGTCGGAGCGGAAGTGGGGTCGTCGCCGGTCACGGCGTCGTCCGGCGCCTCGGGAGCGGTCGCCGACGCGCCGGGTACCGGCTCGGTCGCCCCGCCCTCCCCGGCCCCCCCGGAAGACGTCGGCCCCGCTTCGGTGGGAACGGGCGGAGTCGCGACTTCCCCGACGGCGCGGAGTCGCGCATCGGCGCGGGTCAGCAGGGCAGAGGCCTCCGGTTCGACGCGCGCCCGATGCGCGGCGCTGAGCTTGCCCAGCCGGGCGACCAGCACGTCGCGTGCAGTCACGACGCGCGCGTCGTCGGCTCCGTCGAGCGCGGATCGCAACGTGTCCATCGCGTGCCGCGTTTCGGTCAATGCGGTCGCGCCCGTCGTACCGGACGAGTCGACCGAGAAGCCCAGGGCACGCGCCGGCGCGCGCAGCGCGGACGGGACGGGCGCGCCCACGGTGAACGCGAGCGCGCCGCCGACCACCACCAGCGCAACCACCACCGCCGCCACCAGGGCCGCGTGAGCCACCGGGCGCCGCGGACGCACGGCGACGGGGAACGCCACGACCTCACGCGCCGCACCCTGCTCCACCAGCATGCGGAGCGTGGCGATCTCGTCGGCGCCCGGGGCGACGGGCGACGGCGCCAAGGCCGCGCCGAGGGTGTCGAGCAGCGCGGTGTCGTCGGACGGCGTCATGCGCCGCGCTCCAGTTCGCGTCGCAGGCGCTCGAGTGCCCTCGATTGCGCCATCCGGACCGCCCCCGGTCGTTTGCCCAGCACGTCGCCCACTTCCTCCGCGGTCAATCCCGCGACCACCCTCAGCTCCAACAACTCGCGGTCGTCCGCGTGCAGCACGCGCGAACGCGGCGCGCATCTCGGTCGCGTCCTCGCCGTCGAGCACGTGGTCCAACGGGCCGGCCGCGTGGGGATCGTCGCGCTCCGTCGTCGCCCGTCGCGCTCCCGCGCCCGGTGCGCGTCGACCACGACGTGGCGCAGGATCCCGTAGAGCCACGCATCGAAACCTCCGCCCCGCCATTCGAAGCGGTCGATCCTGGCGATCGCCCGCGCCATCGTCTCCGCTACCGCGTCCATCGCCCGCTCACGGTCGAGCCGGCGCGACGCGTAGGCCATCAGGCCCGGATAGACCCTCCGGTACAACGCCTCCCAAGCGTCCGGATCCGCGCGTCCCGCCCGGACCACCAGGTCCTCGAGCTGATCCTGGGTCATCACCTGTGAGGTCTGTCGCACGAGATCGGCGCGCGTCACACCCTTGGTGGAGAAATCCTGGTTGACCCGTAGCTCAGACGCCGTAGCCCCCGTCGACGTCGATCACCTGGCCGGTGACGTACCCGGCACGCGGTGACGCGAAGAAGCAGACCGCCTCGGCGAGGTCGACCGCGGTGCCGAAGGTGCGCATCGGGATGTTGCGGCGCGCCGCGTCGAGCGCGGCGTCGTCGAGATCACCCGCTTCGCGCAGGCGGACGGCCATCCCGTCGGTGAGCATGCCCGGGCCGACGCAGTTGGCCCGCACCCCGAACCGCCCCTCCTCCACCGCCAGCGCGCGTACCAGCGCCTCGACGGTGCCCTTCGGCGCGACCGACAGCGCGTCGCGCGCCGGGTGACGCCGGCCACCCGCGCTGGTGACCGCGACGATGCTGCCGCGGCTGTCGCGGAGGTGCCGGATGGCCGGCTGCACGACGTCGTAGAAGGCCATCACCTCCTGCTCGAGGTGCTCCCGGAACGCCGCGGGCTCGACCGCGCTGGCGTACACCTGGCGTACGAGCGGCCCGGCCGCGTGGACCACCGTGTGCAGGCCCCCGAACTGCTCGGCGACCCGGTCGACGAACGCCGCGGTGGCGGCCGCGTCGAGCAGGTCGAGCTGCACCACCTCCGCCCGCCGGCCCGAGGCCTCGACGTCGGCCGCGACCGCGCGGGCCGCCGCCTCGTTGCTCCGGTACGTGAGCGCGACGTCGCTCCCCCGCTCGGCCAGGAGCCGGCAGACGGCCGCGCCGAGCCCACCGCTCCCCCCGGTCACGATCGCCGCACCGGTCAGATCGTCGAAGTCGTCCATCAGTCCTCGTAGAGCGCGTCGGTGCGGTCGCGCCGGCCCCGCCGGCCGTCGCGATCGGGCGGATTGATCCACTGCTGCTCGGGCGTGACCTTCTGCGTCCACTCTCGCACCGCGACCCGCGCCGCAATCCGCCACTCGCCGTCACGCCGTTCGAAGCGGTCGACGTAGCGGAACCCGGTGGTGAAGTTGCGGCGGTGGTCGTCGGGCGGATCGCCCCAGTGGTAGGCCACGCCGTAGGTCTCGGCGCGCGCGCGATCGCCCTCGACCTCGACCAGCTGGTTGGCCACGACGTGCATGGTGCCCTCGAAACGGGTGAGCACGCCGCCGACCCAGTCGACGTACTCGTCGCGCGTGACGACGAACCCGCCGTGGTCGTCGGTGGCGTCGGGGTGGTAGCAGTCGCGCACCAGCTCGAGCTCGAGTCGGTCGATGCCGCGGCAATAGCGGAGCACGACGTCGCGGATCGCGTGTTGGTCGAGCAGATCCTGTACCTCGGGTGGGACCGTCACACCACCGCCACCGGCACGCTCGTCGGTCCCTGCACGTTGCCCGAGTGGAGGAACTCGACGGCCGTCTCGTCGACGTCGTAGCGCGGGTACCGGGCGAGGAACTCCTGCAGCGCGACGCGTGCCTCGAGGCGCGCCACCGCGGCACCCAGGCACACGTGCGCGCCGTGCCCGAAAGCGAGGATGCGCGGGTTGGCGCGCGTGATGTCGAAGTCGTCGGGGCATTCGAACTCGCGCGGGTCGCGGTTGCCCGAGCCCAGCAGCAGCACCACCTTGGCGCCCTGCGGCATCACGGTGCCGTGCAGCTCGACGTCGCGGGTGACCGTGCGCGCCATGTACTGCGTCGGGCTCGTGTACCGCAGCAGCTCCTCCACCGCACCGACCATCAGCTCCGGGTCGGCCAACACCGCATCGCGCTGCTCCGGGTGCGACGCGAACAGCCGCACCCCGTTGGCGATCAACTTCGACGTGGTCTCGTGACCGCCGGCGATGAGCAGCAGGCAGAACCCGATCACCTGCTCGTCGGTGAGCGGCACACCGTCGACCTCGGCGTCGACCAGCACGCTGAGGATGTCGTCGGCCGGTCGCGCCCGCCGGGCGAGGCTCAGCTCGTGCGCCAGCACCGCGATGTTCATCGCGCCCTCGGCCGCCGCCCGCGGCGGCACCGGGTTGCCCGGTTCCCGCGTGAGGAGGTCGTCGGTCCAGCGGCGGGCGTCGTCGTGACGATCCGGCGGGATGCCGAGCATGGTGCCGACAACGGTCGTGGGCAGCAACGCGGAGAACTCGTGCACGATGTCGAACTGCGAGCGACCCTCGAGCGAGTCGAGCAGGGTGTTCGTCCACTCGCGGACGCGCGGTTCGAGCTCGGCGATCCGTCGCGGGGTGAACCGGCGCGCGATGAGCTTGCGCATCTGCGTGTGCTGCGGCGGGTCCATCTCGATCATCGACTTCAGCGCTGCGTCGCTGTGCTCGATCGCGACGCCGCCGGTCGACGTGTAGGTCGCGGGGTCGTGCAGGCCAGTGAGCACGTCATCGAAGCGCGACAGGGCCCAGAAGTCGAGGCGTTCGTTGTGGTACACGGGCGCGCGGTCACGCAACCACTCGTACGTCGGGTACGGATCGCGATGGAATCCGTAGTCGAACGGATCGAACTCCACGCCGGCCTCGCCCCCCTTCACCCGCTCAGACCCGCGTCGATCCCGATCTGCGCGAGGTCGGTGAGCTGGGTCTCGGCGTCGTAGAAGTGGATGGGCAACGGATCGGTGACGATGAAGTTGCCCTGCACCCCGAGGAGCACGTCGCCCTCGAGGATGTCGACGACGTGCGTCTTCTCGGACCACAAGCTGTTGGGCACCCCGTCGATCGGGACGTAGGCACTCGTCTTCTTCAGGCCGGTGTACGCGGCCTTGGCCCCGGTCGTCATGACGTGCACGATCACGGTGCCGTCGGGACGATCGGCGGTCGCGCCGACCTTGTACTCGCACTGCGTGCTCACCGCGGTGCTGAAGCCCTTCTTGGGCTTGCCCACGGTGCCACCGAACGCGGTGGCGATCTCGCTCTTGGTCAGCACCTTGCACGGGTTCGTGGTCGCGGCACCGCTGCGCGCGCCACCCACCGCGAACATGGTGGAGACGAGGGCGACGGCGCCCACGACGATGCCGGCGCGTCTGCCCCTCCGCTTGGTCATGGGGCATGAATCTAGACCGAGCGTCAGAGCGCGTCGTCGCCGACCTCACCGGTCCGGATCCGTACCGCCGTGTCAACCGTCTGGATCCAGAGCTTGCCGTCGCCGATCTTGCCGGTACGGGCGTGCTCGACGATGGTGTCGGCGACCCGCTCTACCTCCCGGTCGGTCGTGAGCACTTCAATACGCACCTTCGGCAGGAAGTCCACCTTGTACTCACCGCCTCGATACACCTCGGAGTGTCCGCGCTGGCGACCGTGGCCGCGCACCTCCGTGATGGTCATCCCCGAGACCTCCAGCTTGTCCAGCGCGCCCGTCACCACCTCGAGTTGATGCGGTTTGATGACCGCGACCACCAGCTTCATGACCGTTTCCCCCGTCGTCCGCGTCTGTCCGAGTCGGACGATAGGGAGCTCACGCTTCTCGCACACGTCGTTCACATGTCCGGAATGTGAACTAGTGGCCGTCAGATCAGGAGGGCTCCGCGACCCCGTAGAGCTCGGCCGCGTTCTGCCACAGGATGCGGTGGCGCTGCTCCTCGGTGGCACCGGCCAGGCTGGTCTCGATCTTCTCGTGCACGTTGCCGTAGAGGCAGGTGGGGTGCGGGAAGTCGGTCTCGAACAGGATGCGGTCGACGGGGATGTCGCCCAGCAGCTTGGTGGGCGCCACCGTCTCGAACCAGTAGGTGGAGTACACCTGCCGGGCGAAGTACTCCGACGGGAGCAGCTCCCACTCGCTCACGCGGCCCGGCCGCCCCTCGAGGTAGCTGTGGTCGGCGGCCTCGAGCACGAACGGCACCCAGCCGATCCCGCTCTCGACCGACACGAACTTCAGGTCGGGGTAGCGCGGCAGCACGCCGCTCGTGATCAGGTCGACGCACTGCAACCCGTTCTTCAGGAACATCTCGCCGACGTGTACGAGTAGGTCGCGGCGGTGCCGTAGCGCGAGATGCGTTCCGGGCCGAACGACGACGTCATCTCGCCGCTGCCGATGTGGAAGTGGATCGGCAGACCTGCCTCCTGCGCGATCGACCAGAGCGGATCCCAGTGCGCCTCGGCGAGGTACGGGAGCCCGAAGCGCTGCGGCTCACCGGTGAACAGGATCCCGCGGTGCCCCGCGTCGAGGTTGCGCTCGATCTCCTTGACCGCTTCGTCGATGTCCCAGAACGGCATGGTCATGATCGTGAGCAGGCGGCGCTCGTCGGCCGACGCCCAGTCGCGCAGGAAGTCGTTGTAGGCGCGCACGCACACCAGCTTCAGGTCGTCGTCACGGATGTTGAGGAACCGCTGGCTGCCGAACCCGGCGACGTTCGGGTAGAGCACCTGCGCCCAGATGCCCACCTCGTCCATGTACTCGAGGCGGGCCTTGGCGTCGTACGACGCGGGGTGGCACTCCTCGTAGGTCTTGGGGCCGGCCGGGAACGGCTCCGGCCAGCCCGCCACCGCGGTGAGCCCGGGGCTGCTGAACTGCGTGCCGTCGAGCACCCACACGTCGCGGCCCTCGTCGTTGCGAACGACGTGCGGCACCTGGTCGAGGTACCGCTGCGGGCACGCGGCTCGTCCACACGTCGGGCGGCTCGGTGAGGTGCGTGTCCGCGTCGATGATGAGCTGCGTCATCCGGCCACCGTACGCCAGTGCGGCACGATCGGCATCCGGGCCCAGCCCACGTGGAACTCCGAGCACTTCGCGGGCCAGTTCGGTCCTCGACGACCTCGTACCCGGGTGCACGAGCGAGCAGCTCCTGCACCAGCACCACGCCCTCGAGGCGCGCCACGTGCGCGCCGATGCACACGTGCACCCCGTGGCCGAAGCCGAGGTGGCGGTCGATCACGCGGTGCGCGTCGAACTGCTCCGGATCGGTGAACTCCTGCTCGTCGCGGTTCGCGCAGATCAGCAGCAGCACCACGCGCTGACCGGCGCGCATCTCGACGCCCGCGACCTCGGTGTCGACCACGAGGGTGCGCCCCACGAACTGCAACGGCAGTTGGTGACGCAGCATCTCCTCGAACGCGTTCGCGACTCGGCCGGCGTCGGCCGCGAGCGCGGCACGTTGGTCCGGCTGCCGCCAGAGCTCGTAGGCACCGCCGGCGACGGTCTTCGGCAGTGTCTCCGAGCCGCCGATGAAGAGCGTCGACAGCTGCACCGCGATCTCGCTGTCGTCGAGCGGACCGTGCGCGCCGGCGTAGGCGCACAGGTCGTCGATCAGGTCGGGCGGACCATCGCCCCGGGTGGCGCGCCGCTCGGCCACCAGGTCGACGAGGTACGCGTGCAGCTCGGCGTGCGCGCCTCGGCCCCGCGTCGCTGATGCCGGCGACGTCGGGATCGCGCTCGACGAACGCGTTGACCCACGCGACGAGCAGCTCGGCGTCCTCGATCGGGAACCCGAGCTGGACCGCGGCCACCTGCGCGGCCACCGGCGACGCATAGTCGTGACGGACGTCGAACGAGTCGCGGTCGGCCAGCGCGTCGAGCCGCGCACTGGCCAGCGCGCGCACGGTCGGCTCGAGCGGCGTGACCGCGCGCGGACGGAACGGGCCGAGCAGTGCCTGGCGCACCTGGGTGTGCGCGGGCGGATCGAGCATCGAGAACGTCGGGAGGGGATGGTTCACCGTCGGGTCGGGGGCGCCGTCGTGGTGATGCAACAACGCCTCGCGGTGGAACACCGGGCCCTCGAAGATCGAGAACCGCTCCCGGTCGGTGAGCACCCTCCACACGTCGTCGAAGCGCGTGAGCGCGAACGCGTCGTACTCCGGCAGCGGCGCCACGCGGCTGCCGGGCCCGGAGCTCGCGGTAGACGGGATAGGGGTCGGTCATCACGTCGACGCTGAACGGGTCGTAGGCGACCACAGGCCCCACGAGCGGCGACCGTAGCCGCACGGTTACGTTCTGCGCATGGGGATCAGCGAACGCACGCCGCCGACGGCCGAGGAGTACGCGGGCTGGCGCACGCAGTACTCGAACTGGGGCCGGTGGGGTGGCGACGACGAGCTCGGCACCCTCAACTTCATCACGCCCGACGTGCGCCGGAACGCGGCTGCCTCGGTACGCGACGGGCGCACCGTCTCGTGCAGCCGGTCGATCGACACCAAGCCGGGTCCGGCCAATCCCGTACCCGGCGCGGCACATGGTGGCGATGCAGGACTCGGGCGCGATGTGCGACCACCTCTCGCTCTTCATCCACGGCTTCACCGAGACCCACCTCGACGCGCTCTGCCACCTGCCCGTCGCCGAGGGTGCGGACACGTGGAACGGTCGGCGGCTCGACCAGTACGGCATGCCGGTCGAGCACACCGGCACCGTCGACTTCTGGCGCGACGGCATCGTCACCCGCGGCGTGCTCTACGACATCCCGCGGTTGCGGGGCACCGACTTCGTGACCCCGGGCGCGCCGGTGCACGGCTGGGAGCTCGCCGACGCCGCCGCCGCGCAGGGCGTGACCCCGCAGGCCGGCGACGCGGTGCTCATCCGCAGCGGTCACGGGCCCTACTACGCGTCCACCGGCACGCGGCCCGGTTTCGGCGGTGCCGCCGGCGTGCACGCGTCGTGCATCGAGTTCCTCCACGACACCGAGGCGTCGATGCTCGTGTGGGACATGCAGGACGCGCCCAACGAGGACCAGGGCATCCCGAACCCGCGCGGCCTGGTGGTCCCGCTGCACGTGCACCACATCCTCCTTCCGTACATGGGCATGCCCATCCTCGACAACGCCGACTTCGAAGAGCTCGCGGTCGCCTGTATCGACGCCGGACGTTGGGAGTTCCAGTTCGTCGTCGCGCCGCTCGTGATCCCGCGCGGCACCGGCTCTCCGGTGAATCCGCTCGCGATCCTCTAGCCCGGCCCCGCTCGGGGCGATGGCAAGCCGACCTGCTTCGCTTCTTCGGAGGTGAGGTCGTTGATGTGGACGATGCGCAACCCGTCGGGGAGGTTGGGGTTGCCGACGAGCGCGTAGGGCCCGTTGGGGATCAGCATCGGGTGATGTACCGACGCGACCGCGGCGAGGTTCGACATCTCGTCGGTTCCGCCCCACGATCGGGGCCGGAGATGATGGGCGTGCAGTCCGTAGCGCAGTTCGCACTGCCCGCAGCGGCAGTGCCCGTCGCGCAGCAGCACCGCGCGGACCACCTTCGGCGAGAGGCTGCTTCCACGCTTCCCGACCGCGACCGGTAGCCCGGCGTCGTCGAGGAGGAGTGGTTCAAGCGACGCGGAGGCCCGGAGCTGTTCGACCATCGCGTCGGGCAACGGGATCCCCGCCACTGTCGCCGGCCCATCCTTCGCGACCTCGACCACGAGCAATGGCTTCGCCGGCCGCCATGGGTGTCTCCATCCGTGCCGCGACGTCGACCGCGTCGCACATCACGTCGAGCGCATCCGCGGCACGGCGTTCCCACCGCTCCCAGGCCTGACCCTTTGCCGGACGCAACCCCTCGGTCAGCTGCTTGACCGTCGACTCGAACTTCGCGCCCATCACATCCGGTAGCTCGCCGCGAACGTGCAACATCCCACGGTCACGGTCCCACCACATCCGCAGGTACCGTGCCGCGTGGCGCGCCCGGCCGTCCTCGACCGACGGCTTCGACTGCTCGCGAGCCAGGCGCGCGAGATCACCAGGGGTGACGTTGGGTGCCCGCGCCGCCCACTCCGCGTCGGACTCCTCGTCCGCGAGCTTCACCACCGCGCCGAGCTGCTCGGCACTCAGGGTCCCTTCGTACGCGGCAGCCGCCACCGCCGGCAACGATTCCAACGCGCGAGCGGTCTCGACCTTCCCCCGCACCACTCGCGCCGACTCGCCATCGAGACCCACCGACGTATCGATCTGGCCTCGCTCGTCGAGCACCCGCACGATCGCGAGCTCCTCGACTGCAACCGCCGCACCTCTGCCACGACGTCACGACGACGCGTCTCCAACCACTCCGTGGAGTGGGAACGCAAGGTGTCGAGACAATCGGTGAGGTCGAACACACCATGATCAAATCATGGGGGTGTGACACTTAAGGGCGACCCGAGCCCATTACGACGTAGATCGACGCAAATTCTCACGAGATGTGTGACGAAGAACCACACGGCTGTAGTTCTCAGTCGAACGTGGGGCTTCGGGGCACTCGACGGGCGACCAGGTCCTCGCACCGGTCGGTGAGCTGCTGTGCGTAGCTGGGTCGGGTCGGCACCAGGAAGGTCTCCTCCCGCAGCGCCTCGACGACCCGCGCGGCGACGTCGTCGGGCGACATGCTCCCGGCGGTGCCGTCGGCCAGCGCCTGCTCGACGAACGCTCCACCCTCGTGCTGCTCGGTGGCCAACTCCGACGGGCGGTTCCGCCGCGACCGTGCGATCTCGGTGTCGACCAACCCCGGGCACACCGCCGACACCTTGATCGGTGCGCCGATGGTGACGAGATCGTGGGCCAGGCACTCGGTGGCCGCCATGGCCGCGAACTTCGAGACGTTGTACGGCCCGCTGAACGGTGTGCTCGCGAGTCCCGCCATCGAGATGGTGTTCACCACGTGCCCGGGAGTCCCCGCCGCGAGCATGCGGGGCACGAACGCGCGGATCCCGTGCAGGATCCCCCAGAGGTTCACGCCGAGCGTCCACTCGAAGTCGGCGTCGGTGCACTCCCACAGCAGGCCACCCTGGAACACGCCCGCGTTGTTGCACAGCACGTCGACCGCACCGAACGTGTCGTAGGCGCGCACCGCGAGCTCCTCGACCGCGTCGCGCGACGTGACGTCGGTCGGCACGCCGAGCACGTCGTCACCGTTGCCCAGCTCGGCGACGGTCGCGCCCAACGCGTCGGCCTCGACGTCGGCGACCACGACCCGCATTCCCTCGGCCACGAGACCGCGGGCGAGACTCCGCCCGATCCCACTCCCCGCGCCGGTGACCACCGCGACCCGACCCGCGAGGTCCTGCACTTCAGGAGTCCAGCCCGAGCAGCACCCGCGTGGTCTCGGTCAACGTGTTGTTGTCGACCACGAGGTGCTGGGTCGCCGCGTGCAGGTCGCGGAAGCACCGCTGCAGCACGCCCGGCCGCAGCGCGTCGGTGCCGGCAGCGGTGTACGCGAACCGCACCGCGTCGGTGGCGACGCGCGTCGCGTACGTCGTCGCCTGCCGGAGCCGCTGCCGCTGCACCACTGTCGGGTCGTCACCGGCCTCGAGCACGTCCTGCACGGTCGCGAACGACTCGTACACGAACGCGCGCGCCGCGTGCAGCGCGGCGTCGTGGATCGCGTAGTCGTGACGGAACAGCTGCTGGTCGCGCAGCGGATCGGCGCCCAGGCGGTGCTTGGTCTGCACGATGCGGGTGAGCTCCTCCATCCCCCGTCGCCCGACGCCCAACGCGAACGCGGCGTGACCGGCGGCGGTGAGCCCGAGCACCCCGAGGCGGTAGACCGGCCCACCCCGGCGGGCCTCCGCGTTCACCAGGTCGAAGGTGAAGTCCTCCTCGACGGTCTGCTCCGGCACCTCATAGTCGTAGCTGCCCGTCCCCGAGAGACCCATCACGTCCCAGTTGCCGAGGAAGTTCACCCGGTCGCGCGGCACGAAGTACGCCCGGATGACGGGCATGCCCGACGGGCCGGGCACGAACTCGCCGTCGCGCAGCTCGAGCGCACCGCCACCGATCCACGCCGCGTGCGCGCTCCCGCTCCCGAAGCTGTACTTCCCGCTCACCGTGAACCCATCGCCGGCGCCGTCACGGACCGCGGTACCGCGCGGCGAGAACTGTCCGGCCGCAACCGGCGTCCGCGCGCCGTCGAACATCGCCTCCACCGCCCCCGGGCCCGTGTACGCACCCGCGAACGCCGACGTGGTGGCGTTGGCGAGCAGGGTCCATCCGGTCGAGCCGTCGGCCCGACTCACCGCTTCGTACACCGCGAGCACGGTGGGGAGATCGGCTTCCTCGCCGCCGAGCTCCTTCGGGACCATCAGCCCGAACAGGCCCGACTCGTGCAGCGCGTCGACCACCACCGGAGAGAGCGTCGCGTCGGACTCCGACCGGTCGGCCTCGCGGCCGATCAGCTCGGCCAGGCCCTCGGCGCGGGTGAGCAGCGTCATCCCTCGAGCCCGAACGCCGACGCCGGCGGGTTGTTGACGTACCCGAGCCCCGGCCAGTTGTACCAACCCGCGGACGCGAAGGCCCCGCCGTCGGGGTGCAACGTGGTGCCGGTGATGTAGGTCGACAGGTCGGACGCCAGGAACAGCGCGGAGCTGCCGATGTCCTCGTAGGTGCCCTGGCGGCCCATCGGGATGCCGGCCTGGATCACCTCCGGGATGTACTCCATCGGCATTCCCTCGGTCGGGGTCTGGTCGGGCGCGATGTTGTTGACGCGGATGCCGTGGGGCGCGAGCTCCAGCGCGAGCGTGCGCGCGAAGTTCCCGACCGCACCCTTCATCCCGGCGTAGACCGCGTACCCGGGGGCGGCGCGATGACCTTCGATCGACGTGATGTTGATGATGCTCCCACCGTCGCCCTGCTCGATCATCTGCTGCGCGGCGAGCTGCGTGCTCAGCAGCAGCCAGCCGAAGTTGGCGCGGATGACGGCGTCCCAACCACGCACGTTCGTCTCGATGAAGTCGGCCTTGAACGTGCCGCCGGCGACGTTCACCAGCACGTCGAGACGACCGAAGTGCTCGACGCAGTCGGCGAACGTCTGGGTGAGGGCGTCGGCGTCGCGCACGTCGATCAACGCGACGAGGGGTGCCTCACCCGCCGCGGTGACGTCGGCGACGGTCGCGGTCAACAGCTCTTCGTTGCGGTCGCACAGCACGAGCTTCATGCCGGCGCGGGCGTAGTCGAGCGCGATGGCCCGGCCGAGTCCACCTCCCCCGCCTGCGATCAGTGCCACCTTGCCGTTCAGTCCTGCGCGGTCTTCGAGGAATCCCATGGGGGGATCTTCGCCCATGACGACGGGGCCGCGCCCGTCCGGGCCCCGGCGGGCGAACGCAGCTCAGCCGGCGGGGCGGAAGCGCAGGAGGGTGATGCCGTCGTCGCCGTGGTCGAACACCGGCGCCACGGCCATGCCGATGACGATCGCGGCGGGGTCGACCTCCACCAGCGTCGTCGACACCCGCACGCCCTGGGTCAGCTCGACGACCGCGAGCAGCTGGGGCACCTCGTCGGCGAACGGGGGCGCCGTCGGCTGCACCGCCACCGTGAACGTGTACACGGTGCCCCGGCCGTCGACCTCGGTCCACGCGAGCCGGTCGGTCAGGCAGTGCGGGCAGCGGATGCGCGGGTAGTACACCCACGTCGCGCACTCGTCGCAGCGCTGGAGGATCAGGCGCTCCGCTCGCAGCGCGTCCCAGAACGGCTGCGACACGGGCGTCGGGACCGGGCGGGGCTTGGGCAGCGGGTCGCTCATCCGCCTCCTCCAACTGCGCGCTCGCTACTCGCCGGGATACCCGGCTCGCTCACGCTCACACGCCCACCAGCACCAGCGCGCCCTGTTCGCTCATCACACCGCCGGTCCCGCTCACGTAGGCGGTCTCGTGGCGCGCCAGCTGCCGGTCGCCGGCCCGACCCTGGATCTGACGCACCCCCTCGAGCACGTGCGACATCCCGCCGCTCAGCCCGGTCTGGCCCATGCCGAGCTGACCGCCGTGCGTGTTGCAGGGGAAGTCGCCGCGATAGGAGAGGTCGTGGTCGTGCACGAAGCCCAGGCCTTCACCTTCGCCGCAGAAACCGGAGTCCTCGATGGTGAGGAGCGCGGTGATCGTGTAGCAGTCGTACAACTGCACCATGTCGATGTCGACCGGCTGCAACCCCGACATGCCGAACGCGCTCGCCGCCGCGTCGCGCACCGGTGTGCGCGGCATCTCCGCCGCGTACGTCGGTGTCTTGTGCGTGAGCCGCTCACCGAACCCCGCGACGCGCACCGCGGGCTGCGTGCAGTCACGCGCGCGCTCCGCCGTGGTCACGACGAACGCGGCGCCGCCGAAGCACGGCATGACGATCTCGAGCAGGTGCAGCGGCGCGGCGATGAGGCGCGACTCCAGCACGTCGTCGATGGTGATCGGTTGCCCGTAGAACGCGGCGGCGGGGTTCGCGCACACGCTGACGCGTTGGTCGGACGCGATCTTGGCGCGCGAGCGCTCGTCCCATCCGTAGCGGTCGTGGTAGCGCTGCGCGTACATCGCGTAGCCGCAGTTCTGCGCCACGTTGCCGTAGGGGACGTCGAACTCGGCCTGCGGTGAGCCCCACTCCATGCTCGACGCGCCGAAGACGGCGCGTCCGTTCGGCGGGCGCGGGATCGGCGACGGCGGCCGCGGCTGACCGACGGTCGCGCACACGACGACCTCACAGATCCCGAGCTCGATCGCGGCTGCGGCACGCCACACCATGCCGACCGCCGACGCGCCACCGAGGTCGGTGCGCTCGGCGAAGTTGACCGACCAGCCGCAGTACTCGGCGACGGTCGCGGGCAGGAACAGCGACGCCTCGGCGACGTCACCGGCACACACGACGCCGTCGACGTCCGCCGCGTCGATGCCGGCGTCGGCGAGCGCGTCGGCGGCGAGTCCGGCCCACTGCTCGAGGCTCAGCAACCGCGTGCCCGCGAACTTCCGCTCCGACGGGCGCTCGGCGATGCCGACGATGCACGCGTCTCCCCGCAGCCCCATCCTCGCTCCTCCACTCGCTGGCTCGGCGGCGACATCGTACGTTCGGTCGCGCCGATGAGTCCCGGGAGCGCGCGGCGTCGAATTCGATGAAGGCTCGATGCCGCGTCGTGCGCGGCTGACGAACTGCGATCGGTCCCGTCGGGTCGACCCGGGCGGGGACGGCAGCACCCGGAGATCCTGAGTCGAGGCTCGACACGGGCGCGCCGACCTCCTACGGTCGTCTCCAGCACTCCTGGGGGGTTCCGCGCTCGAAAGGTGCTGCGATGAGTGAACGCGATCGCCAGCTCCCCGCGAATCCACCAGATCGTGCGCTCCCTCCGTCGGCCGTACGGATCATCCGGGCCGTGAGTGTCCCGGACGCACCGGGTGAGTTGGCCCCGACGTCGGGGACTGCGCCCGCGGGCCGACCGTCCGTGCTGCGACCCGACCATTTCGACCAGCTGACCGACGTGGTCGACCACTTGCGGTCAGGACGAGCGGTCCGTCTCACCCTGGACGGTTTGGCCGATCGCGCCGAGCGACAGCGGGCGTGCGCGTTCCTGGAGGGCGCGGTGTACGCGCTCGGAGTCGAAGCGACGACGGCCGGAGCGCGCAACGACACGATCGTGCTCGATCCATGTGCTCCGGAGACGCCGCCGCGTGCACGTACGGCGACGGCGCGGAGGGACACCACCGGAGAAGCAACGTGCGCGCTGTGCGATCTCCGGGTCGCCGACCGTGAGATCGCACCGCCCCTCGAGATGGTCCTCCAGCGGGACGGCAGCCGAATCTGGTCGCCACCGGCAATGGTGTGCTCGCACTGCCGGACGACGATTCGGCACTGGCGGTTCGCCCTGGCGTGGTGCACGGAGTGCGAGCGGTGGGGCCGCCGGAACGTCGTCTCGCCCTGCGGCCAGCTGTTCGGCTGACCGGAACGCCCGCGGGAGTCCCGCGGCGACCTTCGAGGTTCGACCCCTTTTCGGAAGGATGAATGCGGCGTATGGTCGCTTCACCCGTATTTCGCCGGGTGTGAGGCCGGTCACCCGGGCTCGAGCCGAGGAGGAACCATGCCGATCGACGAGACCCGTGTCGAGGAGATGGTCGGCCAGCTGGCGGGCCACATGACCGGCGCGGTCATCTGCCTCGGAATCTGGCTGGGCGACGAGCTCGGCTACTACCGGGCGCTGGCGGATGCCGACGCGATGACCGCCGAGGACCTGGCCGGCGCGGTCGGCTGCAACCCGCGTCTCACCCGGGAGTGGCTCGACGGCCAGGCCGCCGCCGGCCTCATCGCGTACGACGCCACCGACGACCGGTACTCGCTGTCGGCGGAAGCGGGCGCGCTGCTCGTCGACGAAACGGCACCGACGTTCATGGCGCGCGGCATGAACAGCATCATCGCGATGGCGACCGACGGGGAGAAGCTCCGCGAAGCGTTTCGCGGCGACGGCGGACTGAGCTGGGGCGACCACCATCCCTGTCTGTTCCGCGGCACCGAGTGGTTCTTCCGCCCCGGGTACCGCGCGTTCCTCACCTCCACCTGGATCCCCGCGCTCGACGGGGTCGAACCGCGGCTTCAGGACGGCGCGCGGGTCGCCGACATCGGCTGCGGTCACGGAGCTTCGGTCGTGGTGATGGCCGACGCGTACCCCAATTCCACCGTCCACGGGTACGACTTCCATGCGCCGTCGATCGAGACCTCACGGGTGCGAGCGAAGGAAGCCGGCGTCGGAGACCGCACCGACTTCGCGGTCGCCGAGCGCGACCTCGTATCCCGGCACGTACGACCTCATCTGCTTCTTCGACTGTCTCCACGACATGGGTGATCCGGTCGGGATCGCCCGGTACGCGCGTGAGCACCTCGCCCCGGGGGGCACCGTGCTGCTCGTCGAGCCCATGGCGCTCGACGGTCGGGCGGCCAACATCGCCGAGAACCCGCTCGCCGCGCTGCTCTACAACGCGTCGGCGGCGATCTGCACACCGAACTCGCTGTCGCAGGAGGTCGGCCTCGGGCTCGGTGCGCAGGCGGGAGAAGCGCGGCTCCGCGAGGTGTTCGACGAGGCGGGCTACACGCACTTCCGACGCGCCGCCGAGACGCCGCTCAACATGATCCTCGAAGCCCGCGCCTGACCGACACGGCTCCCGGCCTACAGCGAAACCGCGGTCTCGAGCGCGGTGCGCATGGCGTGCTCGAGCAGACCGGCGCCGACCGCCGCGTCCCCGACGACGGTCACGTCGACCCCGCGCGCCCGCAGCTCGTCGGCCAGCACGGTGTCGGGCTCCGCGTCGCGCGTGACGACGACAGTGGTCGCCGCGGTCTCGTGATCGCCGTCGAGATCGTGCCAGCGCACCGCGTCGGCGGTGATCTCCACGACGTCGGCACCACCCGCCAGCGTGATCCCGTCGGCCCGCAGGTCGTGGACCCGCCGCCACCGGCCGGGCAGGCCGAGGTGGAGCCCGAACACGTCGGACGCCTCGAGCACGGTGACGCGCGCGCCTTCGCGCGCGGCCTGCTCCGCCACCCCGAGCCCGGGCAGGTCGCCGCCCAGCACGACGACGTCGCTTCCCGCGAGCGGCGAGCCATCGATCAACCACGGACCGAGCTCGTCGACCGTGCGCACGTGGGGGAGATCGACCCCCGGGAGCGCGGGCCGGCCCCAGCGGGCGCCGCTCGCCACGACGACCACGTCGGCGCCGGTCGCGACGACCGCGTCGGCGTCGAGCCGGGTCCGGAGTTGCACATCGACGCCCCGCAGCTCGAGCTGGTGCTCCAACCACCGCAGCAGGTCGGCGTTGGTGTCGGAGGTCGCGGCCGCGTAGGCCCAGCGCCCGCCGAGGCGGGGCGCGGCGTCGACCAGGGTGACCGAGTGGCCCCGCAACGCCGCGACACGCGCCGCCTCCATGCCCGACGGCCCGCCGCCGACCACCAGTACCGAACGCGGTGACGACGCCGCGCCGATGACGAGCTCGTCCTCGCGACCCACCGAGCCGTTCGCCGCGCACCGCACCTGACCGCGCACGAAGATGTTGCCGATGCAGCGGTAGTGGTACACGCACGGCCGGATCTCTTCCGGCTTCCCGGCCGCGAGCAGGTTGGGCAGCTCGGGCTCGGCGAGGATCATGCGCGCCATCGACACGAAGTCGAAGGCACCGTCGGCGATGGCGGCATCGGCGGCATCGGGGGTGATGCGGCCGACCGCGATCACCGGCACGGTGAGCGCCGCCTTCACCGCGCGCGCGTTGTCGATGAGCAGTCCCGGCACCTGGGGCGCGTACGAGTCGGTCGGGCCCGTCGCCGATCCCGGGTCGTGGTACGCCGACACGTGCACCGCGTCGGCGCCGGCGTCCTCGCGCGAGCCGGGCGATCGTGATGCAGTCGTCGAGGGTCATGCCGTCGGGCCGGTTCTCGGTGGAGTTCAGCCGGCACCAGACCGCGTAGTCGTCGCCGACGCGCCGGCGGATCTCCTGCAGGATCTCCACCAGGATGCGGGCGCGGTGCTCGACCGGGCCGCCGTATTCGTCGGTCCGGTGGTTCTTGGCCGGCGACAGGAAGCCGTCGATCAGGTAGCCGTGCCCGGCGTGGAGCTCGCAGCCGTCGACCCCCGCCTCGCGTGCACGCACCACGGCCGACGCGAAGTCGTCGATGACGCTGGCGATGTCGTCGTGATCGAGGACCTTGAAGAACAGCTTCGAGTCGGGGCCGAGGAACGGCTCCATCATCTTGGCGCCCTCGTCGGCGGTGACCATGCCGTAGAGGTCGTCGCGCCCGGGCGGGCCCGGCTCCGACGCCACCCACATCGGCCGCCCGGCCAGCGTGTCCTGCAGGCTGTTCATCCCCGCCTGGGTCAGCTGCATGGCGATGGTCGAGCCGTGGCGATGCACGCGCGTCGCCGCCTCCCGCCAGCCGGCGATGTGCCGGTCGGCGGAGATCGCGGTCTGACGCGCGTTGGAACAGCCGACCGGGAAGGACACCGCGACCGAACCCAGCATCACCATGGCCAGGCCGCCACGCGCGGGCTTCGAGGTAGGCCATCTGCGTCGGCGAGACCATGCCGTCGAGATCGCCGAGATCCTCGCCCATCGGGGCCATGACCATGCGGTTGCGCAGCTCGAGCGCGCCGATGCGACCCGGTGCCA
Source organism: uncultured Actinomycetes bacterium (assembly GCA_963725775.1). Taxonomy (GTDB): domain Bacteria; phylum Actinomycetota; class Acidimicrobiia; order IMCC26256; family DASPTH01; genus DASUAS01. The sequence goes on along the minus strand of CAVRZT010000001.1, from coordinate 164,205 downwards.
GCAGGTACCCGTAGGAGCTCACGTCATCCTGCTCATGTCATGAACTCCCCGGAGTTCACGTAGAGGGTCTGGCCGGTGATCATGCGGGCCCGGTCCGAGCACAGGAAGATCGCCGCCTCGGCGACGTCCTCGTCGGCCGGGATCTCGCCCAGCGGCATGTTCTTCGTGATCTCGGCGATCGCCTCGTCCTCGGTGATGCCGCGGTCGGCCACCTGCCACTGCACGTACATCTGCACCGGCGGGCCCCACATCCACGTGGGCACGACCGTGTTGACGCGGATCTTGCGCGGGCCGAGCTCGGCGGCGACGTGGAACATCGCCGAGTGCAGCGCGCCCTTCGACGACGCGTACGCGATCTGGTCGACGACCGGCGGCAGCACCGAGCTCTGTGAGCCGATGAGGACGATGGAACCGCCGCGGTCACCCATCGCCGCGGCCATCGACGACACGACGTGCATCGAGCCGGTGACGTTGGTGGCGAGCACCGCGGCCCAGTCGTCGTCGGTGGTCGCCGCGAGGTTGCCCAGGAACCCGTCGTAGGCCGCGACCTGCACCACACCGTCGACGCCGCCGAAGCGGTCGACCGCGAGCTGCGCCAACGCCGCGCACTGCTCGGCGCTGCCGATGTCGGTGGCCAGGTACGCCACCCGGTCGTCGGCCGCGAGCTCCGCCGCGGTCTCCTCGAGCTTCGACGCGGTCCGCGCCGCGAGCACGACGTTGCCGCCGTCGCGCAGCACCAACTTCGCCACCTCGCCACCCAGACCGGGACCCACCCCGGTCACCACCACCGTCTTGCCGTCGAGGATCATCTCGTCTCCCTCTGAGCCGCAGCTCAGCTCATGTGATTGCCGGCATTCACGAACAGGCTCTGACCGGTGATCGTGCGGGCCCGGTCGGAGCACAGGAACAGCGCCGCCTCGGCGACGTCGTCGACGGTCGGGATCTCCCCCAGCGGCATCGGCGCCGCGATCTCGGCGACGACCTGCGCCTCGTCGACCCCGCGGCACTGCGCCTGACCGGCGACGAACTGCTGCACCGCGGGACCCCACATCCACGACGGCACGACCATGTTCGCCCGGATCCGCCGGGGTCCGAGCTCCGCGGCCAGGTGGAACATCGCCGCGTGCAGCGCGCCCTTCGCCGCCGCGTACGCGGTCTGTTGCGCGCGCAGCGCGGAGAGCCGCTGGGTCTGCGAGCCGATGAACACGATCGACCCGCCGCCGTCGCCCATCACCGAGGTGGTCGCCGACACCACGTGCATGGTGCCGATCACGTTGGCCGCCAGCACCGCCGCCCAGGCGTCGTCGCCGGTCGCGGCCAGCCCACCCATCGTCTCCTTGGCCGCCACCTGCACGACGCCGTCGACCGCGCCGAAGCGGTCGACGGCGAGCTGCGCCAGCGCCGCGCACTGCTCGGCGTCGGCGATGTCGGTGGCCCGGTGCGCGACACGCGCGCCGGTGGGATCGAGCTCGGACGCGATCCCGGCCAACGACTCCGCGGTACGGGCACCGACCACGACGTTGGCGCCGTCGCGGAGCGCCAGACGGGCGAGTGCGCTCCCGAGCCCCGCGCCGACGCCGGTGACGACGACCGTCTTGCCCTCCAACATCGCGCGCTCCCCCCGGCTCGGCACCCCTTCTTAGTGCCCGCGTCCCTGCACCCGCACAACCACCCGGTGCGCCGCGTGCCGGGCCCGCGCCCGCCACAGCCACCCGGTGCCGCTCCCGGGGCCGAATTCCTCGGCCATCCGCTCCTCGGTGAACGAGCGTGGGACGCGCACCGCGTACGTCCAGCCCGCGATGAGCGCAGGCGCCGCGACCCCGGCCTCGGCGAGCCGCGTGTGGATCGAGGCGCGGCGGTGCGGCCCGCGTCGGGGCGCCGCCGCGGCGAACAGCCGGTGGGCGGCATCCACGTGGGCGTCGAACACGTGCGCGACCCCGGCCCGGTCGTACCGGTCACGCGCCGCCGCGAGCTCGTCGGCCGCGAGGTCGTACCGCGTGGTCTCGTACAGCGCCCGGAGCGGCAGCCCCAGCAACGTGTACGTCTCCTCCTGGAGCTGCGCGTGCGCCACCAGGTGGACGAAGGAGTCGACAACGTCGGCGAGCAGCAGCGCGCCCCCGGGCGTCGGGCGAACCTTGGCGCGCTCGAGCACCTCCTCCGCAGGGACGAGGCCGCGCCACCTCGCGACGAGCACCTCGGTGTGCAGTTCCACGGTCACGTCACCGCGCTGCAGCATCGGGAGGTGGTGATCGGCGTGCTCGCCGATCGGGTCGGGATGCTCGGTGTAGCCGGCGGTGAGGAGGGACGCGTACGCCTCCTCGGCCCGATCGGCGTCGACCAGCACGTCGAGATCGGACATCGTGCGTGCCGCCGGGTCGGGCCACGTGCCGGCGAGGAGGGAGTGCAGGCCCTTCAACGGCACCGCGCGCACGCCGTCACGCGCGAAGCCCTGCAGGAGCTCGACACCGGCATCGAGCAGCCGCTCGACCCGTTCGACGTTGCGGTCGTAGGCGCGCCGGAGCACGAGCTCGGGCACGACGCGCCCGGGCGGTCCCGCCGCCCCCAGCGCGCGCGCGCCAACGACTCGGGGACCTCGACCCGGCCGGTCGGTCGGAGCGCGACGTACACCGCCGGGAGCAGCCCGTGCGCGGCCGCGAGCTCGAGGAACGCGCTCCACCCGTCGGCGTCGGTGGGGAGCGGCGCGTCGGGCTGCTCCCGCAGCACCGCGGCGAGCGCGCTGAGCGCCCGAGCCCGTCGCACGCGGAGGATCCTAGGCTCGGGCCGTGGCGGTCTACGTCTCCATGCTCCGCGGGATCAACGTCAGCGGACGGAACCGCATCGCGATGGCCGACCTCCGCGCGCTCTACGAGCGGCACGGCCACGACGACGTCGCCACCTACGTGCAGAGCGGCAACGTGGTGTCGAGCACGACGACGCGCCGCGCACGGTCGGTGGAGACGGACATCGAACGTGCCATCGCCGACGACCTGGGGCTCGACGTGACGGTGCTCGTGCGCACGCCCGCGCAGCTCCGGCGCGTCGTCGAGGCCAACCCGTTCGTGCGCGACGGCAACGACTCGAAGTCGCTCCACGTCACCTTCCTCGCCACCGCGCCCGCGAAGCACGCCGTCGGCGCGCTCGACAGCCACGCGTTCGCGCCCGACGAGTTCCGCGTGCACGGGCAGGAGGTGTACGTGTCGTGCCCCAATGGCTACGGCCGCACGAAGATCAACAACTCGTGGTTCGAGCGCAAGCTCGGGGTCGCTGCGACCACCCGCAACTGGAAGACGGTGACCCAGCTCGTCGACCTGGCGGGCGCCTGAGCGCTCAGGCCTCGGCCTTGCGGGCGTAGAGGTAGAGGACCGGGCGCACACGTTCGTCCGGGGACGCGGTGGGCAACCGGAGCCGCACGCTCACGACCTCCCACAGATCCTCGCCACCCTCGACCACCCCGCCGATCGGCACCCACAGCGGGGCGTCCCAGAACCCGCACTGCAGATCGGAGGTGACGTCGATGAGCACCGTGCGCACCGGACGTGTCGGGATCGGCTCGCTGCGCGAGTGGAACTCGTGCCGCTGCTGCTCCTCGGTCAGTGGTGACGACGGCGGCGGCACGGCCGGGGACGGGCGGGGAGGACGCGGGCGACGGCCGAACATCACACGATCCGCGGCGGTGCGGGCGCGGCGGCGATGGCCTCGGCCAGCGAGCGGTCGATGTCGTCGCGCCACGAGGAGAACCGCGCCGCGTCGGCGTCGTTGGTGAAGATCGCGAACCGCTCGGCCGCGACCGCGTCGCACACCATGGCGCCGACGGCGTCGGCGTCGACCGCGGTGTCGACCATGTCGGGCGGGAAGTACAGCCATTCGCCGGCGCGCTCGTCGGGCACGCCCGAGTAGCGCGCGGTCTCGCCGAGGTTGGTGTGCACCAGGCCCGGGCACAGCACCGACACGCCGATCCCGAGCGGGCGCAACGAGCGCGCCAGCGCCTCGGAGAACCCGTAGGCGGCGAACTTCGAGGTGATGTAGGGCGCGGCGTCCCAGGTGTAGGCCCACACCCCCGCGATCGATGCGGTGTTCACGATGTAGCCGTGGCCCCGTTCGACCATGGCCGGCACGAAGGCGCGCACGCCCCGCACCAGGCCGAGCACGTTCACCTGCAGGATGCGCTCCCACTCGCTCATCGCGACCCGATGGGGCGGACCGAGCACCGCGATCCCGGCGTTGTTCATCACCAGGTCGACCGTGCCGAACGCGTCGAACGCGGTCGCGGCGAGCGCGTCGACCTCGGCATCGCTCGTGACGTCGCACCGAACCGCGAGCGCGCGCCGTCCCAGTGCCTCGATCGCGCTCACGGTCTCGGCCAGACGCTCCTCGTGGATGTCGGCGACCACGACGTCGGCCCCCCGGCGAGCGAGCTCGAGGGCGGTGGCGCGGCCGATCCCGCTCGCGCCCCCGGTCACGACCGCGGTGATCCCGTCGACGTCCAAGGCGCCGGATCCTACCGTCAGCCCGGCGCGGCGCCGCCCAGCGCGATCGCATCGCGCGACGTGCCCGCCCACTCGTCGACGTCACCGGTCGGTGCCGGGACGACGAGCCGACGACCGAGGTACCACAGCACCACGCCGCCGACGGTGGCGCACGCCCCCGCGACGACCCCGAGCGCCTGCACGCTCACGAACCCGAGCGCGACCGCGGCGAGCGGCGTCATCACCAGGCCCGCCGTGGGTTCGAGCGACTGGTTGAGCGAGAGCACCCGCCCGTGGAACCGCGTCGGCGCGTACCGCTGCAGCAAGGTGCGGGCGGGCACGTAGAAGAACGCGGTGTCCACCCCCCACAGGAACACGCCGACGAACGCGACGATCTCCGACTCGGTGCCGAGGTACAGCGCGGCCGTCGCCCCGGAGACGATCATGGCGATAGCGACGTACCGCGGCTTGGCGATCCGCTCACCCACCACCGCGAGCGCCAGCCCGGTGAGCACCAGGCCGATGCCGAACACGGTCTGGAGCAGCGCGAAGGTCTCGTCGGTCGCGCCCAGCACGTCGCGCACGTACAGCGGTTCGAGCACACCGAACACCGCCCACAACGCGTAGACGCAGCTGGCCACGCCCAGCGTCCATCGCAGTCCCTCGGACCGGCGCGCCACCGAGAGTCCGTCACGTAGCTCGCGCCACGTCGACGTGGCGTGCGCGTCGGGATCGCGCGGCACCGGTTCCACCCGGATCCGCAGCGCGACCAGCGCGCCGGCCAGGAAGGTGGCGGCGTCGGCGATGAACGCGCCTTCGAGTCCCCACCGCGCGTTCACCAGCGCGGCCGCGATCGGGCCGAAGACGATGGCGACGTCCTGCGCGCCGCCGAGCAGCGCGTTGGCCGTCACCAGCTGCGCGTCGGGGACGATCCGGGGCGGGACGGCGTCGAGCGAGGCGGTCGCCAGCGCCTCGATCAGGCCGAGCGGCAGCGCCAGGATGATGATCATCGTGTAGCTGTTCGCCTGCGACAGCGCGAGCGCGTCGATCATGCCGAGCACGTTCGCGATCAGGAGGGTGCGGCGCGGCCCGAGCCGGTCGATGGGTACGCCGAGCAGCGGTCCGAGCAACGCGCCCGGGATCGACAGCACCACGAAGAGCAGCGCGAGGTCGCCCGCACCGACGTCGAAGCGGAACGACGCGAACCCCCAGATCGCGATGACCGCGATCCAGTTGCCGGTCTCGCTCACTGCCTGCCCGAAGAGGAGCAGCGCGAAGCCCCGGACCCGCAGCACGCGCATCACTGCACGGTAATTGCGGTACGCGCCCCGATGCTGCGGTTTACGCGACCCGTTCCCGCCACCAACCGACGGCGCGATCGAGCTCGGCGGCGCCGAAATCGGGCCACAGCGTGGGGGTGACGTAGAGCTGCGCGCCGACGCCCTCCCACAGCAGGAAGTTGGAGATCCGGGCCTCGCCCGAGGTGCGGATCATGAGGTCGACGGGCGGGAGCTCGGGCGCGTAGAGGTACTGCCCGACGGTGTGCTCGCCGATCTCGTCGGGCTGGTCGCGGGCGATCCCACGCGCGGCTTCGACCAGCTCCTGCCGACCGCCATAGTCGAACGCCACGGTGAAGTTCAGGCCGGTGTTGTCGGCGGTCAGGCGGGTCGACTTCTCGATCTCGCGCCGCACGATGGCGGGGATGCGCGAGCCGGCGCGGGTGTCGCGTCCGATCCACCGGATCTTCACGTTGTTGGCGTGCATCTCGGAGCGCCGACCGAAGATCTTCTTGTGCAGGCCGAGGATGAAGTCGACCTCGAGCCGGGGCCGTCGCCAGTTCTCGGTGGAGAACCCGTACGCGGTGAGCCAGCGGATCCCGAGCGCGTCGGCGGCCCGCACGATCTCGGCCAGCCGTTCCTCACCCTGGCTGTGGCCGTCGGTGCGGGCGAGCCCCTGACGCTCGGCCCAGCGCCCGTTGCCGTCCATGATCACCGCCACATGTCCTGGAAGCATGGAGCCTGGAAGCATGGAGCCCGGGAGCAGGGAGCCGGGCAGCATCAGACCTGGACCCGATCGAGCACGCGCTCGGCGGCGTCGAGGAGCTTGGTGGTGATGGCGGTGAAGTACGCGTCGAACGACGTCGCCGACACCAGGCGGGTGATCGGACCAGCGAGCTCACGGAGCCGGCGCTGCACCTCGTCGACCGAGACCACCAGATCGGCGGCGGGCAACGTGTGCAGCTCGTTGTCGGCGTCGAGGCCGGTCGGCTTCCCGAGCGCGTCGGCCTCGCCGCCGATGTCCTGGAGGTCGTCGACGTACTGGAACAGACGTCCGTACCGGCGCACCGCCTCGCGCACCGGTCCGGGCAACGATCCCCCGGTGGCCTCGTCGGCGAGCTCACCCGCCGCCTCGAACAAGGAGACGGTCTTGCCGTCGACCACGTCCCAGTACCGGGCCGTCGTCGCGCCGAGCGCCTCGAGCACCTGGCTGTCGGCGATGCGGCGCAGCGCACCCCCGAGGGCGAGGCCCCCCGCCGGGGACACGGCGTCGGCGAGGTGGAGCGCCTCGGCGTAGAGCGCGTCGGCGGTCCACAGCGCCACCGGCAGACCCAGCGCCACGTGGAGGGTCGGCGCGTGGCGCCGCTGCGGGGAGCCGTCGACGATGTCGTCGTGCACGAGGGTGCCGAGGTGGAGCAGCTCGACCGCCGCCGCGCCCCGGACCGCGGCGTCGCGGTCGCCCCCCTGTGCCAGCGTCAGGACCATCCGGGCCCGGTGCCGGGAGCCGGACGCGGCCAACGGGGTGAGCGCGTCGGCGACGGGGTCGTCCAACGTGGTCACCACCCGCTGGATCAGGCGATCGACGTCGGCCAGCAGGAACGCCTCGTCCGCCACGCGGCGAGACGTTAGTCCTCTCCCGGACACCGGTTCCCGAGCGACGCGAGCACGAATCGGACCGCGGCCGCGATCTCGGGGGCGACGTCCGGCGTGGTCAGCGACCGCACCGCCAGGCTCGTGCACACCCACTGGATCGCCCGCGCGTCGACGTCGACGTCGACGCCCGGGAACACCCCGGCTTCCCTACCCTCGGCCAGGGTATCGACCAGCGACGCCCGCAGCTCGGCGTCGACCCGTTCCACCCGCTCCGGGTACTCCTCCGTCAACGCGACCAGCTCGCGCAGGAACAGCCGGGTCGCGGGCGCACGGCCGGGCCCACACCACGCCAGGAACGCGCGCATCCACGCCTCGACCCGGCCGGCCGGGTCGGGCGCAGTCGCGACGGCGTCGGCGACCTTGCGGGCGACGTGGCCGGTCGAGTCCTCGACCAGCGTCATGAGGAGGTCGTGCTTGCCCCGGAACCGCTGGTAGAACACGCGCGGCGACACCCGGGCCTCGCGCACGACCCGCTCGACCTTGAAGCCCTCGTACCCGGCCCGCTCCAGGACCGTCCAGGCCGCGGCCACGATGGCCCCGGTGGTCGGGTCGGCGTCGACGGTCACGCGCCGAACGGTAGCCACCCCGCGGAGTCCCGAGTTCCCTTGACCCCGAACGCCGTCCAGCGGAGACTCGCCCGGTGCAACCCCAAGCCTTGGGCGCCCAAGTTCCGGACAGCAGGCGCGACGTCATCCTCACCGGCATCGGCGGTCAGGGCATCCAGCTGTGCGCCAAGGTCCTCGCCAACGCCGCGGTGGCCGACGGCCACCACGTGATGCTCAGCTCCTACTTCGGCGGCGAGATGCGCGGCGGCCGCACCGAGGCGACGGTGATCTCGCGGGAAGGACCCATCGTCGGTCTCCCGCCGATCGTGCCGCGCCTCGACGCGATGATCGTGCTGCACTCCGCCTTCCTCGCCGACGCCCTGCCGCGGCTCACCGCCGAGCCTCTCGTCGTCGCCGACGACTGGACGTGGACCGACGCCGACGCGCCCGGTCGGATCGTGCGGGTGCCGGCGCGGGAGATCGCCGCCGAGCTCGGCGCTCCCGTCGCGTCCGGTCTGGCGCTCGTCGGGGCGTTCGCCGCGCTCACGGGCACCGCCAGCAGCGAGGCGCTGGCCGGCGCGACGACCGCGCTCGTGCCGCCCCACCGCGCCGCCGCACTGCAGGCCAACCTCGCGGCGCTGACCGTGGGCGCCGACTTCGTGCGCGGCACCCCCGTCGGGATCACGTCATGACCGCGCGCGGCACCGTCGTGATGGCGCTCGACCGGTGCAAAGGCTGCGGGCTCTGCGTGCCGGTGTGCCGGCCCGGCGTGCTCGAGATGACCGACGTGCGCAACGAGAAGGGCTACGTCCTCCCGCAGCTGCTCGACGGCTGCACCGGATGCCGCGCGTGCGCCGAGGTCTGCCCCGACTTCGTGTTCGAGGTCTACCGCTTCGGCCCGTTCGATCCGCACGAGCTCGACGACGAGTTCGACGTCGAGGAGGTCGCGCCGTGACGCTCGTGCTACGCGAGGGCTACGACGCGATGGCCGCCGCGGCCGTCGACGCCGGCTGCCGCTTCTTCGCGGGCTACCCGATGCTCCCGTTCACCGGCCTGCTCGACGCCTTCGGACGCGAGCTGCCCCGCATCGACGGCGTGCTGATCCAGGCCGACACCGAGATCGAGGGCGCCAACATGGCACTCGGCGCCGCGGCAACCGGCGCACGCGCCGCCACCGGTTCCACCGGCCAGGGCATCGCGTTGATGCAGGAGACCATCGCCGAGGCCGCGCTCAACGAGCTGCCGCTCGTCGTGTTCAACATGGCCCGCGGTCAACAGGACTACTTCCAGACGACGCGTGGAGGTGGGTGGGGCGACTACCGCACCATCGCGTTGGCGCCCGCGAGCGTGGTCGAGGCGGCCGAGCACACGCGGTTGGCGTTCGAGCTCGCCGACCGTTGGCTCACACCGGTGATCGTCTACGGCGACCACATGATCGGCTTCACCCAGATGACGGTCGAGCTGCACGCGCCCGATGCCGCCGCGGCGGTGCCGGACAAGCCCTGGGCACTCGACGGCAGCACCGGCGGCACCGGCACGTCCAAGGTGATCTGGACCTGGCGCAACGGCAAGCACAACACACCCGGCGTCGGCCCGAACGCGCACTGGCAACACATCGCCACCAAGTACGACGAGATCATGCAGACCGAGGCCCGACACGTGGCGCATCGCCTCGACGACGCCGAGCACGTCGTGGTGTCGTTCGGCACCACCGGCGCGTTCGTCGACTACGTCGTCGACGAGCTCCGCGCCGACGGTCACCGGATCGGGACGTTCCGACCGGTGACGCTCTGGCCGTTCCCCTCCGACGTGCTCGCCGCGGTCGCAGCCGCGCCCGACTGCCGGCAGGTGCTCGTGCACGAGCTCAATTCCGGCCAGATGGTCGACGACGTCCGGCTCGCGATCAACGGCGCGGTTCCGGTGCGCGCGACGGGCGGGGTGAGCCAGGACGAGTCCGGCATGCGCCAGGGTGAGCTGCTCGACGTCGACGTCATCCGCGCCCGCATCCTCGACGCGATCCAAGGAGCCGAACGATGACGCAGACCCCGGTCGATCTCACAGGGGCCAGGAAGGTCGCGGAGTTCGCGCCCGATCTCCTGCAGAGCACCGAGCACCACCTCTGTGCGGGCTGCGGACACCCGGTGGCCTGGCGTCTGTTGGTCGAGGTGCTCGCGGAGCTGGAGCTGGTCGACAGGTCCATCGGCGTCGTCGGGCACGGCTGCTACACGCAGATCATCACCACCGCGGACGTCGAGTTCCTGCAGTGCCTGCACGGCCGCGCGCCGGCCGTCGCCACCGGCATGAAGCGGATGATCCCAGACCGCCTGATCTACACCATCCAGGGCGACGGCGACATGGTGTCCGAGGGTCTCGCCGAGGTGCTCCACGTCGCGGCGCGCGGCGAGTCGGTCACGTGCCTGATGCTCGACAACGGCGTGTTCGGCGACACCGGTGGGCAGATGACCGCGGCCACCACCGTCGGGCAACGCACCAAGACCGACCTCGACGGTCGCTCCGCCGCCGAGCACGGCTACCCGATCCCGGTCGCCGACATCGTGGCGAACTTCCCCGGGGTCGCGTACGTGGCGCGCGGCGCCGTCGACAAGCCCAACGCGATCGCCCGGACGCGCCGCTACCTGCGCGAGGCGTTCCGTTCGCAGATGGCCGGTGAAGGGTTCTCGCTGGTCGAGATCCTCACCATGTGCCCGACCGGCTGGGCCGTGCCCACCGACCAGGGTGCGCAGTACCAACGCGACCAGGTCGAGAGCGAATTCGGACTCGGTGAGCTGCGCCCGCGGGGGGCCTGAACCGTGGACGTCCGCATCCACGACCTGCTGGCGCGCACCGCGCTCGTGCAGCCGAACCGCATCGGCGCGACCCTCGGCGACGACGCTCGCACCTTCGCGCAGCTCGACGCCGGCGCGAACCGTGCCGCGCACCGGCTGACCGCCGAGGGCATCGCACCCCACGACCGGGTCGTGTGGTGGGGGCCGACCGCGCTCGACACGCTCGAGCTCGGTTACGGCATCTCGAAGACCGGCGCCGTCCTCGCGCCGATCAACCCGAACTTCACCGAGCCCGAGGCGGCGTCGGCGTTGGAGACGCTGACGCCCCGCCTGGTGCTCGCCCATCCCGAGAGCGAGGACGCCGCACGCGCCGCGGCCGAGCCCCTCGGGCTGCCGATCCTCGTCACCCACGACGGGTGGCACGCCGACGCGTCGACGACCGCGCCCCCGCGCGTCGGTTCGAGCGTGGATCCGTGCGTCATCTTCCTCACCAGCGGCTCCACCGGGGTGTCGAAGGGCGCGATGCTCTCGCACCGCGCCGCGTGGCTCCGCGCCATCCAGCGCGACCAGGAGGGCGGCGCAACCGAACGGCGCGGCGTGGTCGTGATGTTCGGGCTCTTCCACATGGCGGGCTGGACGATGATCGAGGGTGCCCTCGGCGGCGACCGCCCCGTTCACCTCGTGCACCGGCCCGATCCCCACGAGCTGCTCGGCGCGATCGAACGGTGGCGCGCCAGCGGCCTCTACTGCATCCCCGGTGTGTGGCAACGCATCCTCGACGACGACGGCACCTACGACACGTCGTCGCTGGTGGAGGCGAACACCGGGACGTCGCTGGTCTCACTCGACCTCATCGACGCGTTGAAGGCCCGCTTCCCGGGCTCGTGGACGTCGGTCGCGTACGGCTCGACCGAGATCGGTCGGGGCCTGGTGCTGCTCGACTCCGACCTCTACGACCGGCCCGGCAGCGTCGGGCTGCCGCCCCCCATGGTGGTCGCCGACCTCGCCGACGACGGCGAGCTGTGGTTGCGCGGTCCGACCATGTTCTCCGGCTACCTCGACCGCCCCGACGCGACCGTGGACGCGATCGACGACGACGGCTGGTTCCACACCGGCGACCTCGCGTCGCGCGACGCCGACGGCTTCTTCACCATCACCGGTCGCCGCTCCGAGTCGATCCGTTCGGGCGGCGAGTGGGTGGCGCCGGTCGAGGTGGAGACCGCGGTGCTCACGCACCCCGCGGTCGTCGAGGTGGGCGTGGTCGGGATCCCCGACGAGCGCTGGGGGGAAGTGGTGTGCGCCGCGATCGTCCTGGAACCGGGCGCGTCGTTGCCGACGGTCGAAGAGCTGCGGGCCCACGTCGCGTCGTCGCTCGTCGGCCCCAAGCAACCGCGCCTGGTCGTGCAGGTCGACAATCTCCCCCGCACCGACGCCACCGGCCAGATCCGGCGCCGGCGCCTCCGCGACACCATCGTTGCCGAGGGCCTCGTCAGCTGAGCACTTCGCGCAGCTCGCGGTGGTCGTCCGTGCTGCGGCTTCGCTTTCGGCCCAGCACAGGTTCAGCTGCGCGTCGCGTGGCCCGGAACCACCAGCCGCTGCGGCCGACTCCGTCCCGCACCCTCGTGAACCACGCGAGGGTCGTCGCCGGCGCGGCGGGCTACTGTCGGCTCCACGGCGCGCGAGGCGCCGCACGGTACATTCCGGTCGTAGCGCTCATGCGGAGGTACCGATGGTCGAGTTCACTGTGACCAGCACGGAGTCGGATGGCGCGACCACCATCACGGTCGCCGGCGAGGTCGACCTCGCGACCGCGCCGGAGCTCCGCACCGCACTGATGGCTGCCCGTGGCGACGTCACCGTCGATCTCGCCGAGGTGTCGTTCATGGACTCGAGCGGGCTCGGTGCCCTCGTGGCCGCACGCAAGCACAGCACGGGCTCGGGACACCGGTTCGAGGTCCGCAACGAGTCCGAGCTCGTGGAGCGCACCATGAAGTTGACCGGCGTCTACGAGTTCTTCCATTCGAACGGCAGCGTGCCCGCCTGAGGCGATCTTCCGGTTTTCCGCCCATTCGCGGCGGGTAACCAGCAGCATCACCATGCGGAGCACCCACACCCGAGGCGAAGCCGCCGACACGCATCCCGATCGCGCGCGCCCAGCGCGTGACGAGGCGTTGGCGAGAGCCAACCCGATCCGGCGGCTCCACGCGATCACCGTGGTCGTGCTCGCGTTCGGCCTCATCGTGACCGCCGGTCTCGTCGTCGCCTCTTCGATCGTCCACGACCGGAACGAGGATCGCCTCCTCGAGCAGCGTGGGCACGAAGCCGCCACCGTGGCGGCATCGAGCATCGTCGGGCTGCAGGGCCAACTGGCGGCCGCCAGCGTCGCGGCGGAAGCCGGTCAGGGTGGCGGCACGCTGTTCGAACAGCTCATGGCGCCGCTCGTCACGCGAGCCGGGCGGTTCGTCTCGGCATCGGTGTGGCCGCTGGACGCCGCGGACCCGCAGCCGTCGGTCGTCGTCGGGAAGCCGCCGGTGATGAGCAACACGAGTGCGACGTCGACCCGCGCGTTCCTGGCCGCCGCGGCGAAGCGGTCGACGCTGTCGATCCGTGACCTCCTCAGGTCCGACGAGCGCCGATTGGGCTACGCGTACGCGGTGCCGGGCGCGCGTGACGTCGTCTACGCGGAAGCCGCGCTCCCGAAGAACCGCAAGGCGCGGATCGCGTCCGACTCCGCGTTCGCCGAGCTCGACTACGCGCTCTATCTGGGTCGGCGGCCGACGTCGTCCCATCTGCTGGCGTCGAGCTCCGGTGAGGCGCGGCTCGCGGGCCGCACGGCCTCCGACACGGTCCCGTTCGGGGGTTCGAGCCTGCTCCTCGTCGTGAGTCCCAAGAGCGAGCTCGGCGGCGATCTCCTCGCCGCGTTGCCGTGGGTGCTCGCGGCGCTGGGAGTCATCCTGACCGCCGTCGCCGCATTCTTCACCGAACGGCTCATCCGGCGACGTACGCGCGCCGAAGAGCTCTCGGACCGGCTCGAGGAGGTGGCCGAGGAGAACGCCGTGCTGTACAGCTCGCAGCGCGAGATCGCACAGCAATTGCAGCGCAGCCTCATGCCCCGTTCGTTGCCCCGGTTCGACGGGCTCGAGGCGTCGGCGCGCTACGAGGCCGGCGTCGCAGGCACCGAGGTCGGCGGCGACTGGTACGACGTGGTGCCGCTGTCGGGTAGCCGCCTCGTCTTCTCCGTCGGGGACGTGTGCGGACGCGGGCTCGCGGCCGCTGCGCTCATGGCGTCGTTGCGGTACTCGATCCGCGCCTACGCGCTGGAACAGAACGATCCGGCAACGATTCTCGACAAGCTCACCGCCATGATGGGCACGACCCGCGTCGACAACTTCGCCACGGTCGTCTGCGGCACGCTCGACACTGCCGACGGCACGCTCACCGTCGCTCGGGCCGGCCATCCTGACCTTCTCGTCGTCGATCTCGAGGGCGCCCGCTACCTCGACGCACCGTTGGGACCGCCCGTCGGCGTCGACCCCGACTGGACCTACCGGTCGGTGACGCATTCGCTCCCCGACGAAGTCACGCTGCTCGCGTTCACCGACGGCCTGGTCGAACGCCGCCGGGAACACCTCGACGTCGGACTCGAGCGGCTGCGCAGTACCGCAGACGCGGACCTGCCCATCACGGAGTTGGTGTCGCACGTGGTCGAGGAGCTCGCGGCCCCCGGCGCCGACGACGACATCGCGGTGCTCGGTCTGCGGTGGACCCGACTCCCCTCGCACACCGGCCGGCGATCGGCAACCACGCAGGTTTGAGCGCCGGTCGGGAGCGGGCAAGACTGCAGAGACTTGGGAACGTCGCTGTGCTCGGGCCTGGCCTGGCCCGCTCGACGCGAGCCAACGTTCGTCCCGACGACCGCGATCAAGGAGCGGTTGCACGATGGGAGTGGACGGACCGATGAGCTCGGTCGACCTGATGAGTGAGCCCGGAGCGCCCGGTGCGGCGCGCGAGTTCCTCCGCTCCACGCTGCAGACGTGGCGCCTCGACGGGTTCGGCGACGTCGCCGAACTGCTCGCCGACGAGCTGGTCAGCAACGTGGTCCGCCACGTCGGCGCACCGATGCAGCTGCGAGCAGTCCGGCACCCGTCGTCGATCCGCATCGAGGTCGACGACCCGAGCACCGAACCACCCGTCCGACAGGACCCCGATCCGCTCCAGGATCACGGTCGCGGCATCCTGCTCGTCGAATCGCTCGCCACCGTGTGGGGCGTCGAGCTCCGTGACGACGGCAAGACGGTGTGGTTCGAGATCGACGTGGAGACCGCGACCGAAGAGGTGCACGGCGCGGACTGAGTGGGTACACCGCAACGGCATGACCGAACGAGCCCCCGATCTCCCGTCCCCGCGCGGTTACCTCAGCGCGGCGGTGATCGACGCGCTGACGCGCGCCCCCGGAGGCCACGCGTTTCCCACCTCGCCGCTCGATGCTCACCTCGACGTCCTCACCGACGATGACGCCCAGCTGGCGCTCTGGTGCTGTTACCAGCTGGCGTACTCGTCGTTCGCCGGGGTCGACGACGACTGGGAGTGGGAGCCGTCGGTGCTGGACTTCCGGCGCGAGCTCGAACGCGCCTTCCTCGCGCGACTCACCGACGAGATCGGACCCCCGCCGTCGGTCACTCCGCGCTGGCTGATCCCCGAGCTGCGCGCGCTCGCGGATGCCGACGGCCCGTCGTTGTCGGGTTTCGTCGCCGACCGCGGCACCCGCGAGCAGGTGCGCGAGTTCCTCGTGCACCGTTCCGCGTACCAACGCAAGGAGGCCGACGCGCACACCTGGGTCATCCCCCGGCTGCGCGGGCGGGCCAAGGCGGCGGCGATTCGCATCCAACACGACGAGTACGGAGCCGGCACCACCGAAGCGATGCACGCCGAGCTGTTCGCGGTCACGATGGAGGCGCTCGGGCTCGACGCATCCGTCGGCGCCTACGTCGACGTGCTCCCCGGCGCGACGCTCGCCACCGACAACCTCGCCACGCTGCTCGGCCTGCACCGACGCTGGCGCGCCGCGTGCGTCGGCCATCTCGCGCTGTTCGAGATGACCTCGGTCATTCCCATGTCGCGCTACGCCCGGGCGCTCACCCGTGTCGGCGCTCCTGCAACCGCGCGCGAGTTCTACGACGTGCACGTGGTGGCCGACGCGGTGCACGAGCGGATCGCGCTCGACGACATGGTCACCGGGCTGGTCGAGCAGGAGCCGGCGTTGTCCGGCGACGTCCTGTTCGGGGCCCGGGCGCTCATGGAGGTCGAACGGCGGTTCGCGCAGGAGACCCTCGGCGCGTGGCACCGGGGCACGACATCGTTGCGTGAGCCGCTCGGCAACGAGCAGCGCGCGGCGTCCTGAGAGAAGGACCCATGGCGAGAAACCACATCACGCTGCGCTCAGACGCGGAAGCCGTCTTCGATGTGCTCGACGATCCGTACGCGTATCCACGCTGGGTGGTCGGGACCCGTCGCATCCGCAGCGTCGACCCCGAGTGGCCCGCCGTCGGCTCCAAGTTCGACCACGCCGTGGGTACGGCCGCCGGTGAGCTCCACGATTCGAGCAAGATCCTCGCACGCGACCGACCCCACCACCTGGTGCTGGAGGTCCGATTCCGTCCCACCGGCGTGGCCAAGGTGGAGATCACGGTCGAGCCCGTCGCCGGCGGCAGCCGGGTGACCCTGGAGGAGACCCCCACCGACGGCTTCCTCGCGCATCTGCCCCGGTGGCTCACCGACCCGGCCCTCGCGCTGCGGAACGCGCTGTCGCTCCGGCGCTTCCGCCACGAGGTGGAACGCCGGTCTCCAGTCGCTCCTTGAACCACTGGGCGTCGGCGACCGCAGCACCGCCGAAGTCGTTGTTGAAGTACGCGTAGACGTCGCTGCCCTCGTCGACCCACGCACGCAGACGGTCCGCCGCGCGCCACAGGCGGCGGCCGCCGTAGCGACCGACGTACTTCTCCTCGCGCGCGTTCGGTCCGTGGAAGCGCACGTAGGTCCAGTCCGTCGTTCGGATCCACGGATGGTGCTCGAGCAGGTCGTGGAGGCAGAGCGCCGCGCCGTGCCGCTCGAGCACCTCGTATACCTCGTCGTGCAACCACGTCGGATCCCGTGCCTCGACGGCCCACCGCATCGTGCGGGGCGCGGCGGTGAGGAACTCGTCGAGGCGCTCGGCGTTGCGCCGCCACCTCGGTGGGAGTTGGACGAGCGTCGGACCCAGCGCCGCGCCGAGGCGAGCCGCGCGGTCGAGGTGGTTGGGCAACCACGACGTCGCGTCGCGCAGCTTCATGCGGTGCGAGCCGAAGGCGCCGAGCTTCAGCGCGTACACGAATCCCGGCGGCGCCTGGTCCCTCCACTGATCGACGGTCGTGATGGGCGGAAGCCGGTAGAAGGTGTTGTTGATCTCGACGGTGTCGAACTGCGCTGCGTATGCGCCGAACCACGCCCGCTGCGGAAGGTTCTCCGGGTAGACGACACCACGCCAGTCCCGGTACACCCATCCGGAACATCCAATCCGGACGTCACCTCTCGGGGCGGCACTCACCCGATCCCCGCGTGAACCGGCGATCGTGGCCACGAACGGCCGGCGCGCTCAGGAATCGAGCCGGGTCGCCGTCGCACAGCGCTCCCACACGCGCGCCGCGAGCGCATCGTCGGCACCTCCGGGCGCGTCGGCCATCTCGACACCGCCGACGAAGTGGCCGCCCCGCAACGGCTCGTCGGTCCGGCACAGCTGCACCAACGTGGCGGCGTCGGGCTCGAAGCTCGCGCTGCCGATCCGGTCGTCGCGCCGCGGCCATTCCCGCACCAGGAGCGCGCGGGCGAGCTGGTGCGGGCCGTCGGCGTGCTTCCCGCGCTGCGGCGGGGCGTCGGGGTCGAACGTCGCGCCGCGGTACGACGCGTCGACCGACCAGAGGACCCGACCCTGGTGTGCGGCGACACGGTCGGCCAACAGACGCGTGAGCAGATAGGGCTGCAGCACCGCGCCGTCGAAGCCGTGGCGCACCCCGACGAAGGCCAGCACGTCGATGCGCGGCTGCGCGAGGAGCTCGATCGCGAGGCTGCGCATGTCGTCGACCGCGGCGTCGTTGACGATCTGCACGATCACGGTCGCGCCGAGGTCGCGCAGCCGGTGCATCGCGTCGAGGATCACGCGGTCGCGGTGGTGCGCGCCTGCGACGACGATCGTCGTGCCGGTGACGTCGGGCACCGGCGGCGAGCTCAGGCGGTGACCGCGTGGGACGGCACGCGGCGACGCGACAGGAGCAGGACCACGGCCCCGAGCCCGAGCGTCACGCCCCCGGCGGCGATGCCCCAGGCCGCGCCGGCGGCGACCACGGCCACCGCGAGCTGCACGCCGATCACGGCGCGGCGCACCGGCTCGCCCAGCGCGTCGAACCGGCGGTGCATCGCGTAGAGCTCCGAGGTGGTGCGGAGCCGCGCGGTGAGGAGCACCGCCAGGCCGCGTGTCGTCCCGAAGACGACCCCGATGGCGAGCGCGGCCCACGGCCCGGCGCTCAGCGCGCCGAGCCCGATGGTGACGAACACCGCCGCAGTCATGATGTAGGTGGTGATCCCGGCGCCGATCTGCCACCCGAACCCGCTGCCGTAGACCCAGGCGCGGTACTTCCCGAGCCAGTACTCGTTGACCTGGCGCTTGAAGAACGGGGGTGCGAATCCGAGCACGCCGCTGTCGACCGCACCGCCGAGCACCGCCACGGCGGCGGCGATCCCGAGCAGCGTCGTCGCGGTGAGGTCGAGCGCCGACACCGCCGCGGCCAGCGCCGCCATCACCCCGCCGAGCATGGCCCCACCGACCCCGGCCCCGGCGACGAACCACGACGCGGTGGTGCGGTAGCGGTAGCCACGCGACGCCTCCCCGACCGGGGTGAGCTGCGAGAGCATCGACTGCCCGCAGGGTGACCACGTGGACCGGACCGCGGCGGCCAGCGCGACGACCAGGCCGAGCACGACGACGGTGGCGTTCATCCCGGGCACGCTACTCCTGCAGCTGCCGGGGCACGGTGCCGCGGCCCGAGTGTCGTCGGAGCCCGGCGTGTATCAGACTGCGGGCACATGAGCGGAGTGACCGCGAGCCGGGTATCCCGGCTCGCAACGGAGCGGGGGCTGTGCGCCCCGGTGCGCAGCACCAAGAGCGGGGAAGCATGAGCATCGCGATCGTCGGCATCGGCCGCACGGAGTACTCACGCAGTTCGGGCCGCACCCCACGTGCGATGGCCGTCGAGGCCTGCCGCGCCGCGCTCGCCGACGCCGGGCTCGGGATCGACGACGTCGACGGCATCTCGTGCTTCCACGCCAACGACTCGAGCGATCCGATGGACGTCGGCTGGGCCCTGGGGCGCGACGAGCTGGCGTGGTCCCACTCGCTGTTCGGTGGCGGCAACATCGTCGCCGAGCTGATCGCCACGTCGGCGGCGGTGATCGACGCCGGGCTGTGCCGGGCGGTCCTCGTGTACCGCTCGCTCAACGGTCGTTCCGGCTACCGCTTCGGCACCGTCGACGGTGAGCGTCGGGTCGGTGGCAACATGCAGTTCGACGCGCCGAGCGGCTACCTCGTCCCGCCCCAGTGGTTCGCGATGTGGGCGCGCCGCCACCAGGAGGAGACGGGCAGCACCTGCGAGGACCTCGGGCAGATCGCGATCACCCAACGCGCGCACGCCGGGCCCAACGAGCACGCGCTCCGCCGTGATCCCCTCACCCTCGACGACTACCTCGCCAGCCGCTGGATCAACGAGCCGTTCCGCGTGTTCGACTGCACGTCGGAGGTCGACGGCGCGGTGGCGATCCTCCTCGCGGGCGACGACGTCGCCAACGGGGTGTCGACCACGCCGGTCTGGCTTGTCGGTTCGGCGAACTCGCACGGCACCGCGGGCTGGACCGCGTGGGACGACCCGACGCGCATGTACGCGCGCAGCGCGGGACCACGCGTGTGGGAACGTACCGGGCTGTCCTCCACCGACATGGACGTCGCCTGCATGTACGACTGCTTCACCTACACGGTGATGGCCACCATGGAGGGCTATGGCTTCTGTGAACGGGGTCGCGTGGGTGAGTTCTTCGCCAGTGGTCGCGCCACGTACGGCGGCGACGTCGTGGTGAACCCGCACGGCGGCCTGTTGTCGGAGGGCTACATCCACGGCCTCAACCACCACTACGAGGCGGCGCTGCAACTCCGCGGCGACGCCGGCGTGCGGCAGGTGCCCGACGCCGGGCTCGCACTGGTGTCGGCCGGCGGCGGGCCGTACGGCGGCGCCAACGTGTACTCGCGGGAGCGCCGATGAACGGCCCCGTCCCCCTCCCCGATGCCGACACCGCCGGCTTCTGGTCGTCTACCCGCGACGGCGTGCTCGCGGTCGCACGCTGCACCGCGTGTCGCGCGTGGCAGCACCCACCGACCGAGCGCTGCCGGCGCTGCGGTGGTGCCGTCGCGTTCGAACCGGTCAGCGGGGACGCCACCGTGTTCAGCTTCATCGTCGTGCGCCACCCTGCGGTCCCGGGCCGCGAGATCCCGTACGTGATCGGGATGGTCGAGCTCCCCGAGCAGGCCGGGCTGCGCATGACCGCGGTCATCGACGCCGAGCCCGAGCGCGTCACCATCGGGATGCCCGTCCGTGCCCGGCTCGTACGCGTCGGCGACAGCGGCGAATGGGCGCCGGAGTTCGTGGCGGTATGAGCGACCTCGTCTGGGAGCGCGAGTGGCCGGCGCGCACGTCGATCCTGGTGGTCGCGTTCGCGGGCTACTTCGACGCCGCGTCGGCCGCGACCGGCGCGGTCGACCACCTCATCGAGTTCACCGGCGCGACGCGGCTGGCATCGATCGACGGCGATCCGTACTTCGACGCCCAGCAGGTTCGGCCCCAGGTCGTGTTGGAGGACGGTGTCACCCGGAGCATCATCTGGCCCGAGAACGCGATCTACGCGAACGACGAATCAGAGGCCGGCCGCGAGCTGGTGCTCCTCTCCGGCATCGAGCCCCACTACGGCTGGCGCGGCTTCTCCGCACTGCTGGTCGAGGTCGCCCAGCACACCGGCGCGCAGGTCGTGATCACGCTCGGCGCGATGCCCGCGCAGATCCCCCACAGCCGCATGCCGCTGGTGCACGCGTCGTCGGCGAACCCCGAGCTCGCACAACGCTTCGGCCTGCACCGCCCGCGCTACCAGGGCATCACCGGGATCGTCGGCACGCTGCAGGCGGAGCTCGACGCCGCGCGCGTTCCCCGCCATCTCGATGCAGGTCGGCGTGCCCTACTACGCGGCCGGTGCGCAGAACTGGAAGGCGTCGGCTGCGCTCCTCCGCAACCTCGAGCACGTCACCGGCATCCCCACGGGACACCGCGGGCTCGACGAGCAGGTCGTCGAATGGGAGCAGCTCGTCGACGACGCGGTGGCCGAGAACCCCGAGGCCAGCGGCTACCTGCCGCAGCTCGAGGCCGAGTACGACCGGCAGGCGGCCGAGCAGCTGCCGTCGTCCGACGATCTCGCCGCCGACTTCGAGCGGTACCTCCGCGAGCTCGACGACCCGCCGAGTTGATCCGCCGACACGCCGCGATCGCGATCCTGCTCGTGCTCGGCGTCCTGGCGCCCGCCGCGGTGTCAGGTGCGGTGGGCGGGGCACCACCGTGCAACGGCTCCGCCACGTTGTGCACGCGCACCCTGGGCGAGGTCGCGTTCCCGACCACCCACAACTCGATGGCATCGTCGGCCGACCACTTCCGGCCGCCGAACCAGCGCCGCACGATCCGGGGCCAGCTCGAACACGGCATCCGCGGGTTTCAGATCGACGCGTACTTCGGCACGCCCCGCGCGGGCCGGGTGTACACCGATCTGTCGGGCCCGTTGGGCAAGGCGGCCGAGCTCCCCCCGCACCTGGTGACCGCGGCCACGCTGCTCCACCGCCGCCTGGGCGCGCCACCGGAGGGCACGCCCTACGACGTGTACCTGTGCCACGTGTTCTGCGAGCTCGGCGCGGTGAAGATGGTCGACGAGCTGCGTGTCGTGCGCGGGTTCCTCGACGACCATCCGCGAGATCGTGGTGATGGTGATCGAGGATTACGTACCCCCCGACCGGCTCCTGACCGTGTTCGAGGAGGCCGGGCTCGCGCCGATGCTGCTCCCGGTGGAACCCGGGTCGCCGCTGCCGACGCTCCAGCAGATGATCGACGCGGGGACCCGGTTGCAGGTCTCGCTGGAGAACGGTGACGGCGGACCGACGCTGCCGAACGCCTTCGGCGGCCTCGTCGAGGAGACGCCGTTCACGTTCGTCCGGCCGCGCAGCCTCGAGTCGCCGTCGTCGTGCGCCGACCATCGGGGCACCCCGGACGCGCCGGTGTTCCAGTTCAACCACTGGGTCACGCCCGCCGAGCCGGTGACCGCGGGTCGGGTCAACTCGACGCTGCTGAACGAGCGCCTCGTCCGCTGCACCCGGGACCGCGGGCGTGGCCCGACCCTCGTCGCGGTCGACTTCGCGGAGCAGGGTGACCTGCTCACGTCGGTCCGTCGGCTCAATCGCTGAGCCGCGCTCAGCCCCCGCCGCCGCAGTCCCAGCCGCGCAACGTCGTCTTCAACCCGGACGCGAGGTCGCGGCGTTCCTGCGCGGTCAACTTCGCGCCCGAGTGCAGTCCGAGCCAGGTGTAGTAGTCCGGCGGCATCGACCCCCCCGTCACGGTCTCGGCCGCGTCGCCACTCTCACCACCGGTCCGCGGCGTGCACTCGGAGAAGTTCAGTGCGTTCCGACCCTCGTCGACGTGGTTGGTGATCCACCAGGAGAGGGGGGCGATGTCCTCCCACCAGTACGTGACGGTCTGGTTGCTGTGGCAGTCGAAGCACGCCGCCGACGCCAGCCGGCGGGTGCGCGGGCTGTTCCACGTCGGCTCGGCCGCGGCCGTGGGGTTCGTCACCCGGTACGGCACCAGTTGGATGAGCCCGAACACGGCGACCAGGCCGATCGCGGCGTAGAGCAGAAAGCGCCTCATGCCACGGCCGGCAACGCGGGTGGACGGGTGGTGAGCACCGGACACCGACTCTCGCGCGTGATCCAGGACGCGACGCGGCCCATCGACACGTGCGGGGCGCCGGTCTGTCCGTGCGTGCTGACCGCGATCGCCACCGCATCGATCGCGCGGGCGACGTCGCAGACGACCCCCGCTGCGAACGACGTCGGGACGGCCTCGTACCGCGTGTCGGGGCCGAGCACCTCGCGAGCAGCGCGGACGGCGGGAGCATCCGCGCCGATCACGTCGAGCGGGTGATACCCGTAGACCAGGACGATCGGGACTCCACAGACGTGCGCCCACGCTCGCGCCGGCGCGAGCACCGCGTCGGCCGCCGACGAGCCGTCGTGGGCCACGACGAGCGGCCCGACCGCGTCGTGATCGACTTCACAGCTGCTGCCGACGAGCAGGACCGGCACTCCGACCTCGCGGACGACCCGTTGGGCCGTGTTCCCGAGTGTCACGCTGCCGACCGCGCCGCGTGCATGGGTCGCCATGCAGACCGCCGCGGGCACCGAGTCGGAAACGACGGACTGCACCGCGTCGACCGGATCGTCGGCGGCCGACACCACCAGGCGCACCCCGAGCGCCGCCGACCAGCCCGGTGGCTCGCACCGCAGATCGTCGTCGAGGGTCTGGGGCGTCGTCACCGCGACGACCTCGGCTGCCAACCGCGCCCCGAATCGACGCGCCACGGGGACCGCGCGCATCGAGAAGTCGGAGCCGTCGAGCGGGACGACGATCGTCGTGGGAACGCGCGCGTCCGCCCCATCAGCTGTTCCCATGTCGCCATCGTGCGTCGCCGGCGGGCCACCGACCAGGGGCGAAGGTCACATGATGCGCACCCCACTCGCCCACTTGGTCGGGCCGCGTTCCTCGGTCACGGATCCGGCGTAGCGTGCCGCCCGTGATCGATCCGCTCCCGCCGGTCGCCGACGCCGCGCTGCCGTGGGACCGTGAGCTCGCCGATCCGGTCGCCACCCTGGCCGCGGCACGCGCCGCGTGCGGCGACACCTTCGTGGTCGACGGTCCCGAGCACCGCACGCTGTTCCTGTTCTCCCCGGCCGGCGTGCGCAGCTTCTACGCGCTCGCGGAGTCCGACGCGAGCAAGGGCGTCGCCGACTGGATGATGCTCCGGCGCAAGCTGCCCGACGAGCTGTTCGACGGTCGGCGTACGATGCCGCACGAGCTGTTCGGGCGCGACGACGTGCGCACCTACCTCACCGAGCTCGATGCCGCCATCGACGTCGCGTTCACCGAGCTCGGCGACGACGGCGTGGTCGACGTGTTCGCGTTCACCCGTCGGCTCGGACACCGCATGGGCCTCGCGTCGTGGGCCGGCGAGCGCCCGTCGCGCGCGGCGAGGTTCGACGAACTGGTCGACGCGCTCGACGAGCTCGACGGCTCCGCCGCGTTCGTCCACCCCGAGGCGATGGCCGCGGTGGCGGCATCGGGCAAGCGCGCCGAGCTCGCGGCCATGGCCCGGGTCGAGACGCTGGTGCACGAGACCATCCGGGCGCGCGACGCGCTTCCGGCGGACGCGCGCCCCGACGACCTGTTCAGCCGCGTGATGGCGCACTGGGACGACGTCGACGAACCGGGCCGCAGCACCGGCATCGCGCGCGACGTGATCCTCGTGCACCTGGCGTCCATGTCGAACCTGTTCGCGGCGGCGGGCTGGATGCTGGGCCAGCTCGCGCTGCACCCGTCGGTGCTCGAGCGGGTGCGCGCCGGCGAGCCGGGTCTCGCCGAGCGGTGTGCTCTCGAGTCCACCCGCCTCGGCCAGCGGTCGGTGATGCTGCGCGCGGTCCTGCGCCCGACGACCGTCGCCGACGAGCACCACTCCTACCGGGTCGAGCCGGGCGCGCAGATCGCGACGCTGCTCCCCCTCACCAACTCCTCGGCGATGCCGGGGCTGGCGGACTACGACCCCGACCGTTGGGCCCGCCGACGGCTGAAGGACGAGGCCGCGTTGCCGGCGCGCGAGCTGGTCACGACCTTCGGGCACGGCGAGCACACGTGCCCGGCCCAGCCGTTCTCGCTCGCAGCGATGGGCCGGGCGGCCGAGCGCCTGGTCGCCGCCTACGACGTGGAGCCGACGCCCGGCTTCACCCGCATCGTCCCGCTCGCGGTCCAGATCGGCGGGGTGGCGCGCAGCCAGGAATCCTGCGAGGTCCGCTACCGCCGCCGCTGACCCTGTGACACTGGCGCGGTGACCGCACCGGAGAACCCGCCGCGCTGGGCGCCCGACCCGCTGGGCCGACACCAGTACCGCTACTGGGACGGCGCCGCGTGGACCGAGCACGTCGCCGACAACGGCATGAACGTGGTCGATCCGCTGACCGCGACCGCGCCGGTCGCGAGCGTGGACGCTGGCGCGACCACGGAGGTCCCCGCGCCGCTTCCCGGCACCGCGGCGTCGGCGTGGTCGGCCGCGGCATCGGCCCCACGCCACGACCCGACCGTGGTCCTCGGCCGCCGGTACGGCGCGTTCTTCATCGACGCCGCCATCTGCACCGCCGCGTTCATGCTGTTCTTCTTCCCGTTCGCGACCACGAGGACGCCGGCCGAGACGCTGCGCCTCCCCGGCTGTCACCTCGCGGTCGACGACTCGTCGCGCGTCGAGTGCAACAACCGCATCGTGGTGCAGCTCAACGACACCGTCTACGAGCCGAATGCGGCGGCGTTCATCGGGCTCTCGGTGCTCTTCACGTTCCTCGCGTTCGCCGTCGCCGAGGGATTCACCGGCGGCTCGATCGGCAAGCACCTCACCGGCTTGCGGGTGGTGACCGCGACCGGCAACCGCATCGGCCTCCCGCGGTCGATGGCGCGCTGGGCGCTGTTCGCGGTCGACGGCCCGCTGTCGTTGTTCCTCTGCGGCATCATCACGTCGTCGGTGTCGCAGGGCCACCGCCGCCTCGGCGACATGGCCGCCGGCACCTACGTCGTCGCGCGCGAGGACGCCGGCCGGGAGGTCGTCATCCCCTGACGATCGTCATGTCGTGCGGTGCCGCCACTCGTCGATGAGCCGACCGGCGATCGACATGTTGGTGGGGAAGACGGGCGCCTCGGCGGGGGTGAACCAGTGGGCCTCCGCGATCTCCTGCTCGTCGAGGACGATGTCACCGCTCTCGTACCGCGCGCCGAATCCCACCATGAGCTGGTGCGGGAACGGCCACGGTTGGCTCCCCCGGAAGTCGACGTCGCCCACTTCCAGGCCGACCTCCTCGCGGACCTCACGGCGCACCGCGTGCTCGAGGGTCTCGCCCGGCTCCACGAACCCCGAGAGGCACGAGAAGATGCCGGGCGGGAACATCGCGTTGCGCGCGAGCAGGGCGCGCCCGTCGTCGCGCTCCACCAGCATGATCACCGCCGGCGCCAGCCGCGGGTACGCGAGCAGCCCGCAGCTCGGGCAGCGACGAGCCCGTTCACCGGGGGCGTCCTCCGTCGGCACGCCGCACCGTCCGCAGAACTGGTGGGTGCGCTGCCATTCCACGAGCTGCACCGCGCGCCCGGCGACGACCCACGTCGCCTCGTCGACCGCGCCCCAGAGCATGCGCAGGTCGACGAACTCGACGGTGGCGTCGGCGATGCCGTCGGCGATGCCGTCGCCGTCGACATCAACCGCCCAACAGTGGCGACCCGCCAGCGTGCCGAGGAAGATCCCGGGCTCATCGGGCTCGCGGTCGGACAGTTCCACGCGGTTGCCGCGTACCGCGATGACGAGACTGGTCCCCTCAGGAGGCCCCGGCGCGTCGAGCAACGGTACGAACATCGGGCCAGCATGCCGCGTCCGACGCACGGGTGCATGCCCGTAACCTCGACGGGTGCCGACCCCGCGCGCCCGCCGCACCCTGCTCGTCGTCGGGGCGGTCGTCGCGATGCTGGCCGTGGTGGCGCTCGTGGTGGTCAACCTGCAGCTGTTCGTGCGGCCGTCGACCGACGACGTCGGGCACGCCGACGCGGTGGTCGTGCTCGCCGGCGGCGACGGCGAGCGCCTCGACCACGGGCTCCAGCTCATGAGCGACGGCGTGGCGCCCACCCTGGTCGCGTCGACAGGACCTGACCGCCTGTGCAACGCCCAGCTGTCGTTCGCCGTGATCTGCTTCCTTCCCGATCCGAGCGACACGCGCGGGGAGGTCGAGGCCGTCGCCGACCTGGCGCGGGAACACGGGTGGAAGCGCCTGGTGCTCGTCACGTCCACGTACCACGCGACGCCGCGCCGAGCTGCTGCTCGATCGCTGCTACCCGGGCTCGGTCGTGGTGTCACCCGCGACCCCGCACATGAGCACGCTGGGGTGGCTCGCCGCGATCGCCCACGAATGGGGCGGCCTCGGCGAGGCCGCGGTGGAACGCAGCTGTTAGTCGGGCGCGGCGCGGATCTCGATCAGGTCGAACCCAGGAGATCCTCGATCTCGTCGCGGAGGTCGAGGTAGCGGGGGTCGCGGGTGATGCCGCTGTCGTGACCGGCGCCGAACGGCACGTCGATGTCGGCGATCACCCGCCCCGGATGCGACGCCAGCACCACCACGCGCGACCCGAGGTAGATGGCCTCGGGGATGTCGTGGGTCACGAAGACCACGGTCGACTGGGTGCGCTTCCACACCGTGAGCAGGAAGTCCTGCATCGACCGGCGGGTCTGCCGCGTCGAGCGCCCCGAACGGCTCGTCGAGCAGCAACACGTCCGGCTCGGGCGCGAGCGCCCGGGCGATGGCGACGCGCTGGCGCATCCCGCCCGAGAGCTGGTCGGGGGTGTGGTCGGCGAACTTCGACAGGCCGACGATGCCGAGGAGCTCCTGGACGCGCTCGGCGCGCGGGGCCTTGCGCATCCGCACGCACTCGAGCCCGAAGGCGACGTTCTCGGCGACGGTGCGCCACGGGTAGAGGCTGTAGGTCTGGAACACCATGCCCCGGTCGGGGCCGGGCCCGACCACCGGCTCGTGGTCGACCTCGACCGTCCCCGACGTCGGGAGGTCGAGCCCGGCGATGATGTTCAGCAGCGTCGACTTGCCGCAACCCGACGACCCGACCAGGCACACGAACTCCTGGTCGGCGACCTCGAGGTTCACGTGGTCGATGGCGAGCACGCGCTGGCGCTTGGTACGGAACTCCTTCACCAGGTCGGTGACCACGAGCTTCGGCGGGCGCATCCCGAGCGCCGGCTCCACGGTCACGAGCTCGGTCACGACCGGGCCCACGGCGACACCCGGTTGCGCAGCCAACGGAGCAGGAGGTCGGTGGTGATCCCGATCACCGCGAACACGAGGAGGACGGCGAAGAACTGGTCCCAGTCGTTCCCCCGGCGCAGCACGGTCAGGCGGTAGCCGAGGCCGTCGGTGCTGGCGAGCAGCTCGGCGACCACCAGCATCGGCCACGCCGCCGCCAGGTTCACCCGGGCGACGTCGATGATGCCGGGGAAGCAGTGCGGCAGGATCACGCGCACGAGCGCGCGCGTTCTCCCCGCCCCGAGCGTGTACGCGGTGAGGATCATCTCGCGGGGCACCAGACGCGCGACGTCGGCGATCATCACCACGTTGAAGAACACCGTGCCGGCGATGATCAGCGCGACCTTGGGGCCCTCGTCGATACCCAGCCAGATGATGAACAGCGGCGTCAACGCGGTGGCCGGGATGTAGCGCAAGAAGCCGATCGGCGATTCCCAGAACGCCTCGACCGACCGGAAGCTGCCGATCGACACCCCGAGCACGACACCGATGGCGAGGCTGATGGAGTAGCCCTTGAGGATCCGCAGGCCGCTCGATTCGAGATCGGTCGCGAGATCGCCGCTCTCCCAGAACTTCCGTAGCCCGCCGACGGTGTCGGCCGGGCTCGGGAGGAAGGTGGCGTTGGCGAGCACGTCGGCGGCGAGCCACCAGAGCCCGATCAAGGCCGCGACGCTGAAGACGGCGATGCCGATGCGGGCGCTGAGTGGGATCTCACCCCGGAGGCGCAACAGCGCGTGCTGCCGACGGCCCCTCCCGCGCGAGCGGGAGGGGCGCGTCGACCGCGCGGGCGCGCCGACCGAGGTCACGACGACGGATGGGCGTCGGCGTAGGCCTGGGTGAACTGCGGTGCGAACAGCCCCTTGAGCGAGGCCTGCTTCTTGGTGAGACCCGACTCGACGAGGAACGGGTTGATGAGGCCCGCGGTGTACTCGAGCGACGTCGTGGCGTCGCCGGGCTGGAACGCCGCCATCGCCTCGTCGACGGTGAAGAGCTTCGTGCCGTTGGCGAGGTCCGAGTAGTCGGCGGTCGAGATCTCGGCCGCGTCGGCCATGATCTTCAGCGCCTTGTCGGGGTTCGCCTTCATGTAGGCGAGCGTGTCGTACCAGGCGTTGACGATCTTCTGCGCCACCTTCGGCTGCTTCGCCACCATCTTCTGCGAGACCACGATGTGGTCCGGGATGGTGCCGGGGAAGTCCTTCGAGCTGAACACGACGTGCGAGCCCTCACGCTTGAGCGCCTCGAGCGTGAACGGCGCGAACACCCCGACGCAGTCGAACTGGCCTGCCGAGAAGCTCGACGCCGCGTCGGCGGTGAGCGCACCGCGGAAGTCGATGTCGTCCTGGGTGAGACCCTCGGTGGCGAGGCCCTGGAGCAGGAGGAAGTGGTCGACGACGCCTTCCTCCGCCGCGATCGTCTTGCCCTTCAGGTCGGCGATCGACGTGATCGACTTGTCGCAGATGATGGCGTCGTTGCCGGCCGAGTTGTCGTTGACCGCGATGATCGCCTGCTTCGATCCGCCCGCGACCGACGCCATCGTGTCGTTGAGCGTCTGCGTGTTGGCGTCGAGCTTGCCCGCGACCATCGCGTCGAGCGACGCGATGTAGTCGGCGAAGTACTTCAGGTCGACGTCGAGACCGTTCTTCTCGAAGATCCCGGCCTGGTCGGCCACCGCCAGTGGGAACCACCCCGGCCACGCGCTGTACCCGATGGTGACCTCGTCGGCCTTCGCCGCGTGCGCGGCGGGCGCCGCGATCACCCCGGTCGTCGCCACCACCACCGCCATGACCATGATGGCGGTGAACCGGCGGGACCGGCCCCTCCGTGCTGCTCGACGAGTGCCCACGAGAACCTCCTGATGCGGCGGATCGTGTGCACGGTACGGCTGCGCTGTTTCTGTCGAAGGTCGTTCGAAACACGCCCCGGTTTCGCGCGCCTGACGGTCGTCTTCCAGTCGGTCAGGCGACGACGGCCGCGGCGTCGAGCGCGTCGGCGTTGCGCCGCACGCGATCGAGATCGCGCGGGGCCGTCAGGAGGCCGCGCACGGCGAGATCGGCGAGGAACGCACCGACCGCGTGGTGCTCGGCCCCGCCCGCGTGCACCGGCGCGCCGTCGTGCCCGGCGACCCGCAGCCAGTTCTGGGTGCCCTCGTCGTTCGACATCAACGTGAGCGCGGTGAGGCGCGGGTCGACGGTGCGCAGCTCGCCGCGCTCGATGCCTTCGCCCACGATCGCCGCGAGCTCGTCGACCAGGTGTTCCCGCTCCGTCCAGTACCGGGCGAAGGTGCTGCGGTCACGGGCGGCGAGCCGGTGGATCTCGTTGAGGTCGTAGGGCAGGGCACACAATGCCGCCACATCGGCCCGGATCACCCGGTACAGCTGCACGGCCGGCGATCCGCCCGCCGCCCGCACGCGCTCGACCAGCTCGAGCGGCGCACGGTTCGCCTCCCCCACGATCTCGTCGAGCAGCTCGCCCTTGCTCCGGAAGTAGTAGTAGAGCGACGGCTGCTGCAGCCCGCAGCGGCGGGCGATCTCCGCCATCGTCGTCCCGGCGACGCCGCGCTCGGTGAACAGCTGCGTCGCGGCGGCGACGATCTCGCGTCGCGGGTCCGCGCCGGTCGACGGTCGCGCGCTGCGGCGCGGTCGCCCGGTACGGCGCGCGGCGGGTTCACGGGCGGCGACCACGCCCGGAAGGTAGCCCACGTTCGTAACGGCCGCGTGAACAGCGGGTCCAGACCCTTGACCCGCGGGACGTCTGTCCCGCAGATTGGGCTCCAACTTTCTCAACCCCTTCGAAACCCAGGGAGATCCGTGGACGGCGCACCGCCCGACACCAGCACCACCGTCGCCGCTCGCGACCACGCGCGGGCTCAGGGGACGCGCCGGGTCGCCCACCAGCCGACGGTGCCCGCGGCCGACGCCGTCGGCGTGGTGGACCGGACCGGCGCCCCGGTCGCGCGGGAACGGATGCGGTGGGACGACGTCGTCGCCCCCGGTGGCGACTCCTCGCGCGTGCTGCCGCGGGGTGCGGTCATCCGGTTGACCGATCTCGAGGGCGACGCGTGCGCCAACGTGCTCGTCTACAACGCCGCACAACCGCGGGAACGCCTGAACGTGGCCGACACGGTGAAGGTGCAGTGGCAGGCGTACCTCGGCGCGGGTTCGCTGCTCCTGTCCGACATGGGCCGCGTGCTCCTCACCGTCGTCGCCGACACCAGCGGACGCCACGACGCCCTGTGCGGCGCGTCGAACTGCCTCCGCAACGCGGCGAAGTACGGCGACGGCGCCGTCCACGGCGGGCATCCGAACGCGCGCGACCGGTTCGCGGTCGCGCTGGCCAAGCACGGGCTCGGGCGTCGTGACGTCGTGCCCAACGTCAACTTCTTCAAGGGCGTCACGGTGGCCCCGGGCGGTGCGCTGCGGTTCGACGACCGGGCGGTGGCCGCAGGCGCGTACGTCGAGCTGCGGGCCGAGCTGCCGGTGATCATGGTGGTGGCCAACACGCCCCATGTGCTCGACCCTCGACCCGAGTACACGGTGACCCCGTTGCGGGTCTCCGCGTGGACCGATGCCGCGGCGACGCGCGCGAGCCCCGAGTGGACCGCCACCCCCGAGGCGGAACGGGCGTTCCTGCAGACCGAGGAGTTCGTGTCGGGCGCGGGGGCGTCGTCGTGACCGGGGTCCTCCACGACGAGGTGCTCGACGCTCGCGCACCGTGGGCGCACGTGGTCGAGCCCGGGTGCACGTTGCAGATCGTCGACCTCGAGGGCAACCAGGCCGTCGACTGCATCCTCTACAACGCCGACGATCCCGCCGAGCGCTACAGCGCGCCCGACACGATCGTCGCCCAGGAGAACATCTTCCTCGTCACCGGATCGCAGCTGCTCTCCAACGAGGGTCGCCCGATGATGACCATCACCGCGACGAATTGCGAACGCCACGACACCATCGGCGGCGCGTGCAGTCGCGAGTCCAACGCGTTGCGGTACGGGTTCCACACGCGCCACGAGCACGCGTGCGTCGACAACTTCCTGCTCGCGCACTCGTGGCGCGGGATGGGCAAGCGCGACATGACCAGCAACGTGAACTGGTTCATGAACGTGCCGATCGAGGCCGACGGCACGCTCGGCATCGTCGACGGCATCTCCGCGCCGGGTCTGTCGGTCGACCTGCGCGCGCACATGCGGGTGCTGGTCGTGATCTCCAACTGCCCGCAGATCAACAACCCCTGCAACGGTTTCGATCCCACGCCGATCCGGCTCGTGATCGCCCGCTGACCCGTGCGCCGAGTCCTGGTCGCGAACCGCGGTGAGATCGCGTGCCGCATCATCCGCACGCTCACGCGCCTCGGCATCGAGTCGGTCGCCGTGTTCACCGACGTCGACCGGGCGTCACTGCACTGCGACCTCGCCACCGTCGCGGTCCCCATCGGCGCCGCCACCGGGGCGGGCTACCGCGGGGTCGAGCAGCTCCTGGCGGTGGCCGCCGAGCACGGCGCCGACGCGGTCCACCCTGGCTACGGGTTCCTCTCCGAGAACGCCGACGCCGCCGCCGCGATCGAGCACGCTGGCCTGGTGTTCATCGGGCCGACGCCCGAGCAGATCCGCCACTTCGGGGCCAAGGACGAGGCCCGGGCCGCAGCCGCCGACGCCGGGGTCCCCCTCCCCCGTGGGACACGGCCGTTCGTCGACGTCGACGCCGCCGTCGCCGCGGCCGACGCGGTGGGCTTCCCGCTGCTGGTGAAGAGCGTCGCCGGTGGTGGCGGGATCGGGATGCTCGCCTGCGACGACCCCCGCGAGCTCGCCGCCACCGTCGCCCAGGCGATGCAGCAGAGCCGCCAGGCGTTCGGCAACCCGGCGGTGTTCCTGGAGCAGCTCGTCGGCAACGCCCGCCACGTCGAGGTCCAGGTGTTCGGCGACGGCGCCGGCACGGTGGTCACCCTCGGCGAGCGCGACTGCTCGTCACAGCGGCGGCGCCAGAAGGTGCTCGAAGAGGCGCCCGCGCCCGGCCTCGACGACGCGACCCGCGCCGCGCTCGCCGACGCCGCGCGCGCGTTGCTCGAGCCCGAGCGCTACCGGTCGGCGGGGACGGTCGAGTTCGTGCTCGACGTCGACACGGGGGCGTTCCACTTCCTCGAGGTGAACACCCGCCTCCAGGTCGAGCACACCGTCACCGAGGCGATCACCGGCATCGACCTCGTCGAGTGGATGGTGCGCGTCGCCGCCGGAGACACGTCGTTCGTCACCGACGCCGCGGCCACGCCGGTCGCCACGCGCGGTCACGCGATCCAGGCCCGCGTGTACGCGGAGGACCCGGCGCGCGAGTTCGTGCCGAGCCCGGGCCTCGTCACCGAGGCGACGTGGCCGTGCGACGTGCGGGTCGACACCTGGGTGCGCGACGGCACCGAGATCACGCCGTTCTACGACCCGCTGCTCGCCAAGATCGTCGTGCACGCGCCCACGCGCACGGAAGCGGTCGACGCGCTGCACGACGCGCTGACGCGCACGACGGTGCACGGCATCGAGACCAACCGCGACCTGCTCGCGTCGTTCGTCGCCGCACCGGAGTTCGCCCGCGGCGCCGTGACCACGTCCACGCTCGAACGTCACCGGTACGCGCGCCGCTCCGTCGACGTGCTCACGCCGGGCACGACCACCGTGCAGGATCTCCCCGGGCGCGTCGGGCTGTGGCACGTCGGTGTACCCCCGAGCGGGCCGATGGACGACCGCTCGTTCCGGCTCGGCAACCGCATCGTCGGCAACCCGGAGGGTGCGCCCGGCCTCGAGTGCACCGCGGCCGGGCCGACGCTGCGCTTCGCGACCGCGGCGACGATCTGCATCACCGGCGCCGAGATGGCGGTCACGTGCGACGGCGCGCCGGTGCCGGCGTGGACGCCGTTCGCCCTGCCCGAGGGCGGCACCGTCGCGTTCGGTGCCCGCGTGGGCCCCGGGTTGCGCACGTACCTGCTCGTCCGCGGCGGCATCGACCCCGGCACCGTGCTCGGCTCCGCGTCGACCTTCACCCTCGGCGGCTTCGGCGGGCACGGCGGGCGGGAGCTCCGCACCGGCGACGTGCTCCACCTCGGCGCCGAGGGCACGGCCACCGACGACGCGCTCGCCGGTCCGGTCGACCCCCCGCTCGTCCCGATGCTCACCACCGAGTGGGAGCTCGCGGTCGTCGACGGCCCCCACGCCGCGCCCGACTTCGTCACCGGGGCCGGGATGACCGCGTTCTACGCCACCGAGTGGCAGGTCCACCACCATTCGTCGCGCACCGGCGTGCGCCTGGTCGGCCCACCGGTGGAATGGGCACGCGACGACGGCGGCGAGGCCGGGCTGCACCCGTCGAACGTGCACGACACGCCGTACACCGTCGGCGCGGTCGACTTCACCGGCGACATGCCGATCGTGCTCGGGCCCGACGGCCCGAGCCTCGGCGGGTTCACCTGCCCGGTGACGGTGATCGGCGACGACCGGTGGAAGCTCGGGCAGCTGGCGCCGGGTGACCGAGTCCGGTTCGTGCCGGTCGATCGCGCCGAGGCACAGGCGCGCACGATCACGACCCGCGGCGGGCTCTCGACGCGCGCGCCGCAACCGGCACGGGCGGCGCGCCGGCGCGCGCACCCGGCGTCGACCATCCTCGCCACCCGCGCCGCGCGTGGCGACGTTCCGCAGGTCACGTACCGGGCGCAGGGTGACGGCGCGGTACTCGTCGAGTACGGGCCGATGACCCTCGACTTCGACCTGCGACTCCGCGCCCACGCCCTCGGCGCGTGGTTGGCCGACGCTCCGACGTTCGTGCCGACCGAGCTCACGCCCGGCATCCGTTCGCTGCAGGTGCAGTTCGACCCG
The DNA here is from genome assembly GCA_963725775.1 of uncultured Actinomycetes bacterium. Classification (GTDB taxonomy): domain Bacteria; phylum Actinomycetota; class Acidimicrobiia; order IMCC26256; family DASPTH01; genus DASUAS01. The sequence continues at coordinate 129,356 of CAVRZT010000001.1, read as the reverse complement.
GTCGAGCACACCCCCGAGTCGGTGGTCGCGTTGCTCGCCCGCGCCGAGGACGAGCTCCCGTCGCTCGACGACGTGGTCGTCGACAGCCGCACCGTGCACCTCCCCCTCTCGTGGGACGACCCGTCGACGCGCGAGGCGATCGATCGGTACATGCGCGTCGTGCGCGACGACGCTCCGTGGTGCCCGTGGAACATCGAGTTCATCCGCCGCATCAACGGGCTCACGTCGACCGACGCGGTGCGCGACATCGTCTTCGGCGCCGAGTACCTCGTGCTCGGCCTCGGCGACGTGTACCTGGGCGCGCCGGTCGCGGTGCCGGTCGACCCGCGCCACCGGCTCGTCACCACCAAGTACAACCCCGCCCGCACGTGGACGCCGGAGAACGCGGTCGGCATCGGCGGCGCGTACCTGTGCATCTACGGCATGGAAGGTCCCGGTGGGTACCAGTTCGTGGGCCGGACGGTCCCCGTGTGGAGCACGTACGGGCGGGCGCGTCGCACGACCGCGGCAGGAGCCATGGCTGCTGCGCTGCTTCGACCGCATCCGGTGGTACCCGGTCGGCGCGGAGGAGCTGCTCGAGCTGCGCGCCGACGCCAACGCCGGGCGGCTCGACCTGCGCATCGACGACGGTCGCTTCTCGCGCGCCGAGCACCGCGCGTTCCTCGTGCAGCACGAGCCCGACATCGCCGGGTTCCGCGCCCAGCGGGAGGGGGCGTTCGCGGACGAGCGCGCCCGCTGGGAGGCGTCGGGAGAGTTCACGCGTGGCACCGACCTCGTCGAGCACGCGGTGCCGGCGGGCGACCACGACCTCGGCGACCTGCCCGACGGGGCGTTCGTCGTCGACGCGCCGCTCCACGGCAGCGTGGCCCGGCTGCTCGTCGCCGAAGGCGATCGCATCGTGCCCGACGACCCCATCGTCACCCTCGAGGCGATGAAGACGGAGTCGTGGGTGCGCAGCCCGGTGGGCGGCATGGTGCTGCGGATCGTGAGCGACGTCGGCACGCTGGTGGCTGCGGGATCCCCGCTCGTGGTGGTGGTCACCGATGGCTGAGGCCTGGATCAGCCGGCCGTCGGCCGAGGAGCTGCGCGAGCGCGCCGAGGCGGTCGAGGCGCTCGTCGCCGCGGGCGCGGAGCTGCCGTTGGCGGGCCTCCCCTTCGCGGTGAAGGACAACATCGACGTCGCCGGCGTGCCCACCACCGCCGCGTGCGCGCCGTTCGCGTACATCGCCGACGGAGTCCGCCGACGTGGTGCAGCAGCTGCTCGACGCCGGCGCGATCTACGCGGGCAAGACCAACCTCGACCAGTTCGCCACCGGCCTGGTCGGTACGCGGTCGCCGCAGTACGGCGTGTGCCACAACCCGATCGTTCCCGAGTTCATCGCCGGCGGCTCCAGCTCGGGATCGGCCGTCGCGGTGGCGACCGGCGAGGTGACGTTCGCGCTCGGGACCGACACCGCGGGCTCGGGCCGGGTCCCGGCCGCGCTCTGCGGCATCGTCGGGCTGAAGCCGACCCCGGGCTCGTGTCGACCCGCGGCGTCGTCCCCGCGATGGCGTCGTTCGACTGCGTCTCGGTGTTCACGTCGACGGTGCGCGACGGCGGCGACGGTGTTCGGCGCGCTCTCGGTGGCCGTCGTGCGGCGTCCGAGGGTCGCGTCCCCACGCCGCGTCGGCGTGTTCGACGACCTCGAGTGGTTCGGCGACGACGACGCGCGCGAGCAGTTCGACCGCGCGCTCGATCACGCCCCGCGCTCGGCGTGCACCGTCACCGAGGTCGACGCGGCGCCGTTCCGCGCCGCGGGAGCGCTGCTGTACGGCAGCGCGCTGGTCGCCGAGCGTCACACCGCGTTCGGCGCGTTCGCGGCCGCGCATCCCGACGCGATGGACCCGGCCGTCGCCGAGATCGTGCGGCGAGCCGGTCGAGTACCTCGGGCACCGACGTGTTCCGCGCGCTCGAGACCCTCGCCGCCCTGCGCGAGCTGACCGCGCCGACCTGGGCGTCGATCGACGCGCTCCTCCTCCCGACCGTCGCGCGCGTCCCGACCGTCGCCGAATGCGCTGGCCGATCCGTTCGGGCCCAGTCAGGAGCTGGGTCGGCTCACCGCGTTCGTCAACCCGCTGGGCCTCGCGGCGGTGGCGGTGCCGTTCGGGGTCCGGGCCTCGGGCGTTCCCTTCGGCGTGTCGCTCATCGGACCCGGCGGTCACGATCGCCGAGCTGCTCGCGCTCGCGGCGCGGTTCACCGGCGAATCCCTCCCGGCGACGGTCGACGACCTCGCGACGCGGCCGTACCGGCTCGCGGTGGTGGGCGCGCACCTCACCGGCCAGCCGCTCAACCACCAGCTCACCGACCTCGACGCGGTGCTGTGCACGACCACCACCACCGCGCCCGAATACCGGCTGTTCGCGCTCGACACCACTCCCGCCAAGCCCGGGCTGCTGCGCGCGCCGGCAGGAGGCGGCGCCGCCATCGAGGTCGAGGTGTGGGCGCTCGACGCCGCCGGGCTCGGCGCGTTCGTCGCCGCCATCCCGGCGCCGTTGGGCGTCGGCAAGGTGGAGCTCGCCGACGGTACCGAGGTCACCGGGTTCCTGTGCGAACCGCACGCGGTGGAGCAGGCCCGCGAGATCACGTCGTTCGGCGCCTGGCGCGCGTACCTCGACGCGGCAATCGAGCTGATCAGCTCCTGGCGAACCGCACGAGCGCCTCAAAGTCGCCCCGGTCGGCCGTCGGCAAGGCGTCGAGATACGCGCGACGAGCGTCGCGCTCGTCGCGCCGGCTCCCGCACCCCACGTGAACGCAGCGGCCTCGATCGACACGAGGTAGAGGTCGGCAACGAGCCGGGTGCAACGCCCGTTGCCGTTGGGAAAGGGATGCACCGCGAAGAATCTCTGTCTGCAGACAGAGGAACTAGGCCAATTTGCCTGACTACAGACTGCAGGTTTCGGCGACCATCTCGCGCCTGTCAACACCTGCAACGGCTGACTCGTCGCGGCTCGACCGTCCCGCGATCGAGCTGCGAACCGGTCGCGATCGGATCGCGAATCTCCTCCGCCAAGGTCGAACTGAGCCCGTCCCGTGGCTCCAGGACCGAAGGAGCTTCCATGAGCACACAAGCAATCACGCAACCGTCCCGCTCGTACCGCAGTCCCCGGACCGCACTCCTCGCCGTGCTGGCGCTCGTCGTCGGCGGACTCATCGGCGCCGGCGTGGTCGCGTTGTCGTCGAGCAGTGGATCCGACACGCACCGCGCAACTGCGCAGGCAACACCCGTAGTCGCACCCGGGAACGTCACCACGTGCGCCGGTGACGGCGGTGCCCTGCTCGCGACCGTCGCCTCGATGCCGATCGACGTGACGAACGATGTCGTGAGCCGGCTTTCCGCCCCCACGCGTGCCCTGCTGACGAGTGCCGCCGAAACGAATGCGCAAGTGAACATCGTCGCGGAGGCGCGAGACACCGCGACGCTCGCCGGTGCCCTCGCCCGCGTCGGGTCTGCGGACGCCGCCGTGGTGATGAGTGGGCTCTCCCCTGAGACCCGCGCCGCCGTCTCCGGCACCACCGCCGAAGCGGCGTGCCGGTAGCGGAGTCCCACGCCGAGGCGCCTGCGGGCCCGCTGGGGATGTCTCCCGGCGGGCCCGCGGGCACCGCGGGCCGCCGCGAGCGGCACCGAATGGTGGGAGGATCGGATGATGGCGAAGCGCCAGGCAGAGGTCGCGTTCGGTGTGCTGGGCCCACTGGAGGTCGCGACGCACGGGCGCACCGTCGAGCTGGGAGGTCCGCAGCTCCGCGTGGTGCTGGCCGCGTTGCTGGTCGATGCGAACGCCGTGGTCTCGGCCGATCGCCTCGTCCAGGCGTTGTGGGGCGACGTGCCGCCGGCGAGCGCGTCGAGCTCGGTGCAAAAGCTCGTATACCGGTTGCGCTCGCTGCTCGGCTCGGGCGCCGACGACTTGATCACGACCCGCGCGCCAGGGTACGTCCTGCACGTCGGACCCGAGAGCTTCGACGCAGCACGGTTCGAGCGCATGGTGGCCGATGCACAGGACGTGGGGCGTCGGGGTGACGCGGCGGAGGCGGTCCAACTCCTCGACAGCGCATTGGGACTGTGGCGCGGTCCCGCGTTCGGCGAGTTCGCCTTCTCGGAGTTCGCACGCGTGGAAGCGTCCCGGCTCGAAGAGCTGCGGTGGGTCGCGATCGAAGAGCGGGTGGAGGCGCGGCTGACCCTGGGCGATCACGAAGCGCTCGTCGGCGAGCTCGAGGGGTTCGTACGCGAGTCGGGATTCCGCGAGCGCTTGTGGGGCGAGCTGATGCTGGCGCTCTACCGCTCCGGCCGTCAGGCGGAGGCGCTGCGCGGCGTATGGCCGGGTCCGGACCCTGCTGGGTGAGGAGCTGGGGATTGAACCCGGGGCGGCGCTGCGCAGTCTCGAGGCGGCGATGCTGTTGCAGGCGCCCGAGCTGGAGTGGGTACCGGCTCCCGCGGGCGCAGCCCCGGCAACGCCGCTCGAAGATCGCCTCGATCGCACACCTGCACCGTTGGGCACCGTGACGTTCGTGTTCACCGACCTGGAAGGCTCCACCCGTCTCTGGGAGGAGCATCCCGACACGATGCAGGCGGCGCTGGCGCGCCACGACGAGATCCTGCGCACCGCGGTGGAGCAGCACACCGGCGTGGTGGTCAAGACCACCGGCGACGGCGTGCACGCGGCGTTCGCGACCGCGCACGACGCGCTGCAGGCCGCCTTCGAAGCACAGTGCGCGCTCGTCGCCGAGCCGTGGGCCACGACCGGCGCGCTACCCGTTCGGATCGGGGTGCACACCGGTTCTGCGGAGTATCGCGACGGCGACTACTACGGCATGGCGGTGAACCGCGCGGCCCGGGTCATGGCGGCTGCCCACGGTGGCCAGGTCGTAGTGTCATTGGCGACCGAAGAGCTCGTGCGCGACTCGCTGCCGGACGAGATCACGCTGGTCGACCTCGGCGAACACCGCCTCCGTGGGCTCGCGCGGTCGGAGCGCATCTTCCAGCTCGTGCATCCCGGAGCTCGTCCGGGAGTTCCCGCGGCTCCAATCGCTCGATGCGTTCCCGGGCAACCTGCCGCCACAGGTCAACTCGTTCGTGGGGCGTGACGACGAGCTCGCGGCGGTCGCCGGCACGCTCGCGGATTCGCGCCTGGTGACCCTGACCGGTGTCGGCGGCGTCGGCAAGACCCGCCTGGCGATCCAGGTCGCGGCCGAGGTCGTTCCGGACCATCCCGACGGCGCATGGCTCTGCGAGCTCGCGGTCGCGAGCGACCCCGAGTCGATGGTCCAGGTCATCGCGCTCGCGCTCGGTGTGCACGACCGCCCCGGTGTCCCAGTCGAGGATCACATCGTCGAGTTCCTCAGTACCAAGCAACTGCTGCTGGTCCTCGACAACTGCGAGCACCTGCTCGACGCGGCGGCTCGGTTCGTCGCCACCGTGATGCGCGACGCGCCGGGCGTGCGCATCGTGGCCACGAGCCGTGAGGGACTCGCGGTCGAGGGCGAACACATGCGGGCGCTGCGCTCGCTGCCCATCCCCGAGCTCGATGCCGACTTCGAGACGGTCGTGCAGAGTGATGCCGGGCGCCTGTTCGTCGATCGCGCTCGTGCGGTGGACGCCACGTTCACGGTCGACGCGTCGACCGGCGCGGCCGTCGGTGAGCTCTGCCGCCGGCTCGACGGTGTCCCGTTGGCGATCGAGCTGGCCGCGGCGCGGATCGTCGGCATGGGCCCAGCCGAGATCGTCGCGCATCTCGACGAGCGCTTCCGGCTCCTCACTGGAGGCCGGCGCATCGCGGTCGAGCGACACCAGACGCTCCGCGCCACCGTCGACTGGTCGTTCTCACTGTGTTCGCCCGTCGAACAGCGGGTCTTCGCCCGGCTCGGGGTGTTCGCGGGGACCTTCGCGGCGAGCGCCGCCGAAGCCGTCGCAAGAGGTGAGGGCGTCGAAGGGTGGGACGTCATCGACGCGCTCGCCAGCCTGGTGGCGAAGTCGATGATCGTCGGCGACCGCGCCGCCGACGGCAGCACGCGGTACTCGATGCTCGAGACGCTGCGCGCGTACGCACGGGAACACCTCGACGAGACCGACGACGCCGACCGGTGGCGCCGCCGGCACGCGGAGCACTACGCCTGGTTCGCCGAGCAGGCCGGCTCGGGCCTGGAAGGACCCGACGAGTTCGTCTGGCGTGAACGCGTGCGCGCCGAGCTCGACAACCTCCGCGCCGCGATCGGCTGGGCCTTCGACTCGACGCCCACTGCCGATGCCCAGCTCGGGCTCCGCATCGTCGCCGCGCTGGCCTACGCCGCCGTCGTCGACATGGTCTCCGGGGTCGGGACCTGGACCGAGCGCGCGGTGCCGCGGACCGACGAGACGACGCCAGGGCGCCGGACCGCGATCCTGGGGACCGCGGCGATCCAGGCAATCTACGTGGGCGATCACGACCGGGCGCGCACGCTCGCGCTCGACGCGTTGCGCGACGGCCTCCCGCCCGACTGTCCCGTCCCGGTGCCGGCCTACACCGCCCTCGCGAGCATGGAGTTCAACCGCGGCCGTCCCGACGAGGCGCTCCGCATCATGCAAGGAGGCATCCGCGACCTGGAGGCCACCGCGCGACACGACGCGTACCAGTCGAGCATGTTCCTCTCCCCCGTTGCCGTGTTCTACACCTACAGCGGCGACATCACGACCGCGCGCGCCGACAGCGGACGAGGCGCTCCGGCTGGCGCGACAGTCGGGCAATCCCTCCGCGTTGGCGGCGGCCCTGTGGGCCGTGGGCAAGACCCTGATCCGTGCCGATCCCCCTGCAGCACTGGCGGCCTATGAGGCGTACGTCGTCTTGGCCCGAAGCGGTGTGAAGACCTCCAACCTGGGCTGGTCCCTCGGTGACGTCAGCTGGCTCAAGGCACGCGCCGGCGATCGTCTCGGCGCACTGCGTGCCGCACGCGACGGCGTCCGCCACGACCAGCGATCCGGCAACCGCACCATGCTCGCGGGCACGCTGAACCGCACCAAGTACGCACTGATCGAGCTCGGCCACGGGGAGCCGGCCGCGGTGATCGCCGGAGCCGAAGACGACGGCGCACTGGTCGCATGGGACTACACCGGCGCCGACGACGAGCGCGAGGATCACGAGCACGCGCTCGGCGTGCTTCGGGAGTCACTCGGCACGGCGGACTTCGAGCGCGCCGCCGCCCTCGGCGCGGCCATGACCTACGACGAGGTCGTCGAGCACGTTCTCGGCGAGCTCGAACGGTTACTGGCCGAGGCTTCGTCGATGCCGTCGGCGCCAACGGGTGCATTCGCCGATCCGTCGGTAGAGTCGTAGCGACGTCCGCAGGCAGCAGAGGAGCCCGCAATGCGCATGGACGACATGATCCTGGTGAGCATCGACGACCACATGGTCGAGCCCCCCGACATGTACAAGAACCACCTGCCGGCCAAGTGGCTCGACCAGGCGCCGAAGATCGTCCGCAACGCGGAGGGCATCGACGAGTGGACGTTCCAGGGGGAGGGCACCGCGACGCCGTTCGGCATGGCCGCCACCGTGGGGTGGCCGCGTGAGGAGTGGGGCTTCAACCCCGGCTCGTTCACCGAGCTGCGCCCCGGCTGCTGGGACATCCACGAGCGGGTGCGCGACATGAACGCCAACGGCGTGCTCGCGTCGATGTGCTTCCCGACGATGGCGGGCTTCAACGCGCGCACGTTCACGGAGGCGGGCGACAAGGAGCTGTCGCTGGTCATGCTCCAGGCCTACAACGACTGGGTCCTCGACGAGTGGTGCGCCGAGTACCCCGGCCGCTTCATCCCGCTCTGCATCGTTCCGATGTGGGACATCGACCTCGCGGTCGCGGAGGTCAAGCGGGTCGGGAAGAAGGGGTGCCGCTCGATCAGCTTCCTCGAGGCGCCGCACGCCCAGGGCTTCCCGAGCTTCCTGTCCGGCCACTGGGACCCGATGCTCCAGGCGATGTGCGACGAGAACATGATCCTGTCGCTGCACATCGGCGCCGGCTTCGACCTCATCCAGAAGGCACCGGAAGCGCCGATCGACCATCTCATCGTGCTGACGGCCCAGATCTCGGTGCTGGTCGCGGAGGACCTGCTCTTCGGGCCCACGCTGCGCCGCTTCCCCGACCTGAAGGTCGCGCTCTCCGAGGGCGGCATCGGCTGGATCCCGTTCTACCTCGACCGCGCCGACCGCCACTTCCAGAACCAGGCGTGGCTCGACAACGACTTCGGCGGCAAGCTGCCGTCAGACGTGTTCCGCGACCACATCCTCGCCTGTTACATCACCGACCCGTCGGGCCTCGAGCTGCGCCACCGGATCGGGATCGACATCATCGCCTGGGAGTGCGACTACCCCCACACCGACACCACGTGGCCGGAGTCGCCCGAGTTCGCCTGGAAGGAGTTCATGGACTCCGGGTGCACCGACGACGAGATCCACAAGATCACGTGGGAGAACTCCTGCCGCTTCTTCGACTGGGACCCGTTCCAGCACACGCCCAAGGAGCAGGCGACGGTCGGCGCGCTCCGCGGCGCTGGCGACCGACGTCGACACCACGCGCATGTCCCGCGCGGAGTGGCGCAAGCGCAACGAAGCCGCCGGCATCGGCGTCTTCTAACCACGACGAACCGGCGTCAAAGTGGCGCGATTCTTCGCCTACTTTGACGCCGGAACGGCTCTGGGGCGCGACTCACCAGCGCGTGCGCAGTTGCACGCCGATCTGTCGGGTGCGGATGGTCGCGGCGCGCTGCGCAGTCGTGACGCGCGCGACCGCAGCGGGAAGCACCTGCTCGAGCGACGTGAGCGGGACGCGTGTGACGGAGACCTGCGGGCACTCGGTGCCTCCCGACCAGCGGCACTGCAGCGATCCGGAATGGTGGCCGGTGGTGTCGAGCCAGTTGTGCACGCCCGGGTCGGTCGTCGCCACCACGACGCGCAGCACGCGGTCGCCGTCGATCACGGCCTGGTGACGGTTGAGGCTGCTCTGCGCGTTCGCCCAGTCGATGGTCGAGAAGTAGCGGTCGGTGAGTGACAGCGAGAACGCGCGACAGGTCCGGCGGCGAGCTGGGCTTCGACCACGAGCACGTCGTCGTCGGTCGAGCTCGAAGAGCCCTTCCTGGTACCACTGGTCACCGAGCCCGCCGTTCGCCGAGTAGTCGACCGTGACCAACCGGTTCACGACGTCGTCGGCGCGGAGCTGCGCGACGCGGTGCGACGCCCCGACACGACCATGCCCTCGACGACCATGGCGTAGGAGCCGAAGCGTCGTCGGAGCGACGTCGCGGATCGATGCGCTGCGCGTCGCGGATCGGTGTCGAGTCGGACGATGGCGACCCGCGGCTCGTCGTGCACGCCCCACTCGCTCGGAGACGCTCCGCAACATCAGCGTGCGCATCTCGGGCTCGAGCCGCCACCAGTTCGTCGCGCTGACGTGTCCGTGCGTTCGGGGGTCAGCACCACCTCGAACGTGCCGTCGTCGTCGATCGCGAGCTCGTCGAGGTCGAACGGGGCGAAGGTCTGGAGCCCGCCGCGATCGGACCGCCGAACGGCATGATCGTGACGTCGGGGACCGTGCCGCGGTGTCCGCGGATCAGGTACTCACCGGCGCCGTCGACGGCCGCGTTGCGGTACACCGTGTCGGGGTTCGGCGACCCGTACATCTGGTAGTAGCCGACGCTCGGCAGGAACGACGGGTGGTCGGGTTCGGCCCAGAGGTGCGTGAGGTACGCGCCCATGATCGCCCCGAACATCTTGACCGCGAGATCGGCGTCGCTCTCGGTGTCGACCCGTCGTCGCGGACGCGCTGCGCCGAGCCGGTCGGCGACCGCGGCGAGATCGTCGAGGCAGGCGCGCCATCCGACGTCGTCCGGTCGGCCGTCACGCTCGCGCGCTCCTCGCTCGGGATGTCGAACCGCTCGATGTAGTCGGCGAAGGCGTCGGCGACCGTGTCGCGGTCGAGGCCGTAGTCGCTCGAGGTCGTACTCGTGCGTGCCGCGCTTGCCCTTCGGGTTGTCGTCGCGCCACGCCCGGATGCGCGCTTCGACCGTCGGCGTCCACTCGAGCTCGATCGACTGCGAACACCGTCGGCCATGACCTCGTCGGGCGCGTCGACGAGCTGGTAGTAGTCGACGTGGACCAGCGACGACGTGCCCGCCTCGGACTGCGCGACGTCGAATGCGACCAGACGATCGACGTGCTGTCGCACGAGCTCGAGCATGTCGCGGCCGATGTGCTCCGGATCCGCACTGGGCGAGCGTCCCGGCGCGCAGCATGTGCGTGAGGCTGCAGTTGGAGGCGAGCGCCTGCACCGGGTCGCGGTGCGTCACCACGAACTTGGCGTCGGGGTGCACGCTGACGATCGCGTCGAGCGCGAGCAGGTGGCACGGCCACTTGAGGGTCCACCGCCGCTCGGGCGCGCCCCACTGCAGCAGCTTCAGCACCTGCGCGTGGTACTCGTACGCGGCGCGCAGGTCGGCGGTGTGCAGGAGGTAGTCGAGGTAACCGGGTACCGACATCGTCCACAGCAACCCGGGATTGACGAAGGTCTGGTCGAGGATGGCCAGGCACTCCTGCGGACCGTCGACGTCGGTGAGGTGCATCGCGTCGATCGCATTCCCGCCCATCGCCTCCCGCGCCAGACGCGCCTGCTCGAAGCTCGCGTCGCGTCGCGCGTCGCGCCGACTCCGGGTCGACCGCCGGCGGCGGTGACGGCCGGTCGCCCTCCCACGTGCGGAGCATCCGCAGATCGGGGTCCTGGTCGAACAGGTACTGGAAGTACGTCGTGCCCGATCGGGGGAGCCCGGTCAGGAAGATCGGCGGCTCGAGCGACGACTCGGCGATGCCCGGGTGGTCGGCGACGTAGCGGTCGACCTCCATGCGGTTGCGCAGCGCGACGGTGAGCATCCCGGAGAACCGCTCGAGCCCTCCCGGGGTGAGCTGCGCCTCGTCGTTCATCGCCTGCACGACCGCGCCGAGGTTGTCGACGAAGTGCGTCGGGTCGGGATCGTCCACGTCGGTGAGCGCGGAGGCCTGCTCGACGATCGCTTCCACGGAGATGGAGGCCACCCTGGGTCCTTTCGTCGCGGGGCGACACCGTACGCGGCGTCCACGTCCCCGTGCAGGGTGACGGGCCCGCCGATAGTGTCGAACGACTCGAGTCGTGGAGGTACGGAGATGGCGCTGAAGGACATCCGGGAGCTGAAGAACGATCCCGACGCGTACGCGGCGGAGCTCGAGCGACGCTGGACCGGGCTGCTCAGCTACCGGTACATCGGGCGCAACCACGGCTCGATGAACACCGGACCGGTCGACGACACCGTCACGTTGCGACGCGACATGCGCAACGCCGCGGGCGGACTCCTCGTCGCGCCGATCTCGATCAGCTCCCCCGAGGGCAACGTCGGGTCCGACCTCGAGACCGTCCCGAACCCGGTGATCCACTGCTGCCAGATCCTCGACGACGCACGCGACGTGCAGCGGATCGAGGTCATCGAGTCCGAAGTGCTGCACGCGGGGGCGCGCATGGGCTACAGCCGCTCGAAGATCGTCGACGCCGACAACCACGACCGGGTCATCGCGTACACCGAGGGGCAGGGCGCCAAGATCGGTGAGGTGCCCGAAGGCCTCGGGAAGATGCCCGAGGACAAGCTCGAGATCGTCGACTCACCCGATCTCCCACCGCTGTGGAAGGCGTTCGGCGCGTTCCGTCGCGACGACGGTCACTGGGCGCTCGACGAGCTCTCGGTCGAGCTCGCCTCGCCCGACGCCGCGCTGCACATCGGGCCGCAGCACGTGCTGCTCGAGACCGCCGCCATCGAGCTGGCGTCCGAGCTCGCCGGCACCGACATGCTCCAGATGGTCTCGTGGCACGTGATGTTCCTCGCCCGCGGCAAGGTCGGACCCTTCCGGGTCGACGGCGAGGCCGCCCGCGGCAGCGGCGGCAAGGTCGGCGTGCGGATGGTCCTCCACGACGAGGGCAACAACGATCGCGCGGTCACCTCCGCGTCAGCGGTGTTCACCATCGTCGAGTAGTACGTCGCGGTCGATCCCACGCTCGAGGACCTCGAGTCCCTCGGAGATCGTCGTCGCGAGATCGCCACCGTTCACCGGCGGTCCGGGCGCTCAGTCGTCATCGGTGATGGTCCCGAAGCCGAGGCCGTAGAAGCCGCCCATGATCGCGTTGGTGGGATTGGTGAACGAGACCAGGAACCGCTCGTCGGGTTCGTCGAGGGTGTCACCCTTGACGGTCACCGAGACCGTCTGCGTGGTCTGACCCGGCGCGAAGGTCACCGTTCCCGATGCGGCGGTGAAGTCTCCAGGCGCGACCGCCTCGTAGTTCAGCGTGGTCCACGACGCGGTCACGGTTTGGCCCGACGGCGCCGACAGCGACACGGGCACCTGGAGCACCTTCACACCACTGTTGCCCTCGACGATCGACGCCTGACCCGGAACGATGGTCGGCGCCGGATCGTCATCGGTGATGGTCCCGAAGCCGAGTCCGTAGAAGCCGCCCATGATCGCGTTGGTGGGATTGGTGAACGAGACCAGGAACCGCTCGTCGGGTTCGTCGAGGGTGTCGCCCTTGATGGTCACCGAGACCGTCTGCGTGGTCTGACCCGGCGCGAAGGTCACCGTTCCCGATGCGGCGGTGAAGTCTCCAGGCGCGACCGCCTCGTAGTTCAGCGTGGTCCACGACGCGGTCACGGTTTGGCCCGACGGCGCCGACAGCGACACGGGCACCTGGAGCACCTTCACACCACTGTTGCCCTCGACGATCGACGCCTGACCCGGAACGATGGTCGGCGCCGGATCGTCATCGGTGATGGTCCCGAAGCCGAGTCCGTAGAAGCCGCCCATGATCGCGTTGGTGGGATTGGTGAACGAGACCAGGAACCGCTCGTCGGGTTCGTCGAGCGTGTCGCCCTTGATGGTCACCGAGACCGTCTGCGTGGTCTGACCCGGCGCGAAGGTCACCGTTCCCGATGCGGCGGTGAAGTCTCCAGGCGCGACCGCCTCGTAGTTCAGCGTGGTCCACGACGCGGTCACGGTTTGGCCCGACGGCGCCGACAGCGACACGGGCACCTGGAGCACCTTCGCACCACTGTTGCCCTCGACGATCGACGCCTGACCCGGAACGATGGTCGGCCCACCGGCATTGACGGTCAACGTCGCGGGCCTGGTCAGGGTGGTCGTCGGGGGCTGGCCGGCGGGCGTGTTGGTGAAGACCGCCCGGTACCGGGTTCCGGTGCCGGAGACGCGGGCCACGAAGCCGAGGGCCGGTGAGGTCGCCCCGGGCACGTCGGTGAAGGGGCCGCCGCCGATCGAGGACTGCCACTGCACCGTCGGGGTCGGACTCCCCGACGCCGCGGCGGTGAACGTCACGGCCGCCCCGTCGACCACCGACTGGTCAGCCGGCTGCACGGTCACCGCGGGAGCGACGGTGGTCGGCTGCCACCAGAGCTCCAGCGCCTTGCCGCCCTCGTTCTGGTACCAGTCGACCTCGATGGTGGTCGCGCCACCCAGGCCGCTGGCGGCGGCAGTGAACCGCTGGACTTGGACCTGCCACTGGTCGAGCACGAGCTGCCCGTTCACCCGCAGCCGGACGCCGTCGTCAGCGAGGACGTGGAACAGGTAGTTGCCCGCCGGCAGGTCGACCACACCTTTCCACCGGCCGCTGATCTGGGAGCCGAGGCCGTTGAACGCCGCCCCGGTGGGCCAGCTGTGCCGCGGACCCCACGCCACCGCGCCGGTGTCCAGTCGGTCGACACCGTCGACCATCGTGCGGAGGTACGTGTTGAAGTTGGTGCCCGAGTACAGGCAGGCGTAGAAGCGCCCTACCGGCGGGTTCGTGTTGCACGCCCCGCCCACCTGGTTCAAGACGTCGACACTGATCGTCTGCTGGGCGGTGTTCCCCGCCGCGTCGTAGGCGATGGCGGTCAGCTGGTGACGATCCGAGCTCAACCCCAACGTGTCGAGGTTGAACGTGTACGGCGAGGATGTGTCGATACCGCGCAGCTGACCATCCACGACGAGCCCGACCGCGTCCATCCCGGCGCCGTCGCCGGCATCGACCCGCACCGTGGCCGTCCCCGAGACCGTCGACCCGCCGGCAGGCGCGGTGATCGACACCGACGGAGGCGTGCTGTCCGCGGGGATCTCGGTCAGCCACGGGCTCAGGGCGACGACGTCCAGCTCCCATTGCGTCGGTGGCAGATCGATGAACTGTCCGTTGTTCTCGTCCCAGCCGATCCCGTGGTTGCTCTCGTGCCACATCGTGTCCACGCCCGTGCTGTACGACCCGAACATGGCCGCCGCCCAATCAGGCAGATTCGGCTCGGCCTTGGGGACCAGGACCCCCGCCGCCGTTGCCGTGGCCCAATCGCCGACCCCACCCAAGGCGATGTCCCACCCCCACGAGCCGGCCCAGCCACCCGTGCCCCACGCCATCACGATCGAGTAGCGCCGGTACGGCACCACCGGGGCCACCGCGTTCGCGTCGTCGAACGCCGCGTGCATCAACGTGTCCGCCAGTCCGAGGTCGGCACAATCGCCGCCGCAGATGTCTGCTTCGGTGCGGGTCGAACGCACCGCTCGCACCGGCTCGAGCACGAACGTGTGGCCGTAGTGGTGGTAGTACGCCGCCCGGATCGAACGCCAGACCCGGTCCAGCTGCGGTACCAGCGGCGCCGGATCGACGTTCGCGGGCACCCACAGCACCGGCGCCACGCTCGCGGCACCCCCCGGAGGCGGCAACACGTGCATCCCGCACGTGGCGGTGGCGAGCACGCCGCCCGAACCGTCCAGCTGTGACACCGTCGCCAGCTTCCATCCCGGAGCGCCGTACGTCCACGTGACGACCGCGCCGGTCGCCGACAAGCCATCGCTCCCGGACCACTGGTACGTGGAACCGGCCTGGGGATCACGCACCCGGAAGGTGAGCGCGCCACCCACGACCACCGGACGATCGGCCCGGCACTCCAGCGCCGTCGCTGCCGTCGCCGGACGCGGGACCGCGACCGACGGAACCACGCCCACGGTCAGACCGCACAAGAGCACCACGAAGAGCAGCGAGCTTCGGCGAGCACGACTCATCGCAGCCCTCCAAGCTTCGCCGCACCGCGCCTCCATGACACGTCGCGCGAGCATGATCCTCGACGGGGATCCCGGTCGAGGGTCCTAGGTCACAAGAACCCGATCGTCCGATGCACGCGCGGTGAGAACGTCGCGCAACCTCGCCCGGCTGGGGTTTCCTCGGGAGCAGCTCATGCCAGAAGTGGTGACGAATCGGTCAGTCGTCGTTGGCGATGATGCCGAAGCCGAGCCCGTAGAACCCGCCGAGGTTGGCATTGGTCGGATGCTTGAAGGACACGAAGAACCGCTCGTCTGGTTCTCTGACGGTGTCACCGTTGACGGTGATCGAGACGAGCTGGCTGGTCTGGCCGGGGGCGAAAGTGACGGTTCCCGAGGCGGCGACGTAGTCGCGCGGCGCCACGGCGCGATCGTTGCGCGTGGTCCATGATGCGGTCACGGTTTTCGCGGAGGCTGCGGACAGTGAGACTGGGATCTGTAGGGTCTGGGTGCCGCTCGTGCCTTCGGCGATGGATGCTTGACCCGGCGTGATGGTGGGTTGTGCGTTGACTTCGTCGTACTTGACGACGGACACGCTCTGGGTGGTGCGCCATGGTGGGACCTCGTGGGGCGGCCCCAGGCGGCGCGCCAGTTCGTTGCGGAGCGTGTCCACAAATCCCGAGCTCGCCAGGCCCTGACGCAGGGCGGTGCCGCCCGGCACCCGCATCACGAGCCAGATGACCGGAGCGTCCCGCACAGCATCGGACGTGAGGAGGGACGGGATCGAGAAGAAGCGGTCGAAGCGCGTGTCCCACGGCCGCGGCGGCCAGGAGGTCCCGGATCGGGCGGCGAGCGGAGGCATGTCACGCGCGTAGTAGTCGAAGGCCGGCGCGGCGGTGGCGGGGTAGACGACGATGGCATCCCCGGGAGCCGCTCGCGCGGCGACGGTCTCGACGATCGCCCGCCAGTTCTCCTTCCCCGCATACGACCACACCCCGCGGTACCCCGAGGCGGCGACGACGACCAGCGCCGCCACCCCGGCGATGGCCAGGATCCTCCGCCCCTGCGCGAGGACCGTGACGCCCGCCGCGAGCAGGAGCACGAAGCCCGGCAGGGCCACGATGAGATAGCGCGCGATGAGGAGCGGTTTCACGACCGAGATGGCGATGGTCAGCGCGACGGGAATCGGGAACCACGTCAGCGCGAACGGCGGCACGGGCCGCCCGGTGGGCGACCGGCGCCGCCGGGCGATCCATGTGGCGCCCCATCCGATTGCGGCCACGCCCAGGACCCCCGCCTGCACGAAGGTTCGACGTGCGCCCGTGAACGATCTGGCGAGGAAGTCGAGCTCACCTCGGTTCAGGGGCGCAACCCAACCCACACCGCTGCCCTCACTCGTGGCAATGAGGAGCGCGATCGGCGCGGTCGCGACGGCGATGGCCGCGGCCGCGAGCAGCGCCGGTCGGGTGATCTCCCGGCTCGGAGCCGCGAGCGCGAGCGCGGCGAACAGGGCCACGATGACGAGGGCGGCGAACCAGTGCGCGTAGACGGCGAGCACCGCGGCAACGATGAACAGGGTCCAGGAACCTCTTCGTGGGTTCGACACGGCGCGCAGGAAGGCCCAGGCCGCAACGACGACAAGTAGCTCCGCAAACGCGTACGTGCGCATCTCGCGTGCGTAGTGCAGGTAGAAGCTGCTCGTCGCGAGCAGCGCGCCAGCCGCGTAGCAGCCGGTTCGATCGAGCACGCGGCGGGCGATCGCGTGGAACGGGAAGAGCGTGACCGCGGCCGCGAGGAGCGAGAGCGCTCGGCCGGCGGCCTCGCCCGTACCGAACACCTTCATCCAGCCGAAGACGACGACGTAGTAGAGCCCCGCAGCCCGATCGCCGGCGGAGTTCGTCAACGTGCTGACAAGGTCGCCGAAGCCGTGGCCGCTGATCGCCCAGGTCGCCGCCTCGTCGCTCCAGAGGCTGGTGGTGCCGAGGCGCCACCACCCGACGAGTACGACGCCCCCCGCGAGCGCGACGACCCAGGCAACCTCAGTCCGCGTCCAGCGGTCCTCCACCGTGGCCGCCGGCGTGTCTACGCGGGACTGGCTCCGCCACTGCATGGTACGCGCCGCCATCGCCCCCATCCTTACCGGGTGCCCGCGGCGCCGCCAGCAGGACTCGACCCTCCAAGAGGGTCCACGGTCGAACGCCGAGGCTGCCTGAACGCGATCTCTCGCCAAGCGCAAGCGACGTGTCAAAGCGAGGTCTGACGTCTGGCACCTCTGGAGCACCAAAGGGTGGACCCCCTCAGCACCTCATATCAGTCAGTCGTTCCTCGCGTCGGCCGTTGCGGACCGCGCGCGTCGAGGGGCGAGAATCCGCACGAGGGTCATGAAGAGGACCACGCCTGCGCCGAGCAGACAAGACCCCAGGAGGAGGGGGCTGTGACGGTCGGTCCCGACCATGATGCCGTGCACGGTCGCAAGTGGGAACAGGATGTAGCTCGACAGGTGGATGCGATGCCACGAGCGGCGTGACATGCGCTTCATCAGGAGCGAAGTGATCTCGATGGCGACGAGCAGGTACATCGCGACGACGCCGAGTGCCACGGCGGTCGTCTGGTACTTCGTGGCGAAGGGCACGAGGATGTCGGCGAGCCCGAAGCCGACGTACGTGTCGGCAACGAGCCCGAGGAGATGCACGCCGAGGAACGCGACCGCGAGGCCGGCGAGGAAGCGGTGCACGTCGGTGACCCAGGCCGGCGCCGGTCTCCGGACGAGGCGGGTCGAGAGTTGTAGGCCCGTGATCACCGCGACGGTGACGAGTGCCCACGACACGATGCCGCTCGCCCGCGCCGCATACCACCAAGCTTGGGACCGCACGGATCGAGTCTAAGGGCGCGCGTTCAGCTTGCTCGCGTGGTCGTGTGCGCCGCGGGCACGCGCTGCGTCGACGACTTGGCGGCTGCCGACGCGGGAGTCGCGGACGTCGTGGACGTGGTGGACGTGGCGGATGTCGCTGGGCTCGTCGTCGTGCCGGTGGTCGTGACCTGTCCTACGACCGCCGGGGTCGCCTGTGCAACCGTCGCCGCGTTGTTCTGCGCGAGCATCAGGCCTCCGCCGATCGTGAAGAACGATGCCACGCTCAGACCGGCCAGCAGGATCCGGCTCGCTCCGGCGGGATGGCGACGGCGCCTCCTCCCGGTCGTGGGTACCGGACGCGCCACGGTTGCGGCGGTCGGGTTGACCGTTGCCGTGGAACTGCGTCGGGTCCCGGCAACCGCTGAACTCCTGGACGCCGCCCGACGCTCCTGCAGCCGCCGGATCCTCTCAGCTTGGTCCGTGGTGTCCGAGCGTTCAGTCATCTGACTCACCCCTTGTTGCCTTCGTTGTCGCGTTCGACTGCGGGGCCGGTTGACTCGTCCGGCCTTCGGACTCCTTCTCGTGGGTCGTTGCCTGCGCGCTGGCCTGCAGCGGCGCCGGGGACGCCGCCGTGGGAGCGACGGCGGGTTGTGAGACCGCTTGCGGTGCCGGGGCGCTCTGGGTGCTCTGGGTGCCCAGGGCACCTGACCCGACCCCGAACGCGAACATCGCCGAGACGGCGCTCATCGTGACGGCTGCTGCGGTTGCGATTGCTTTGCGCCGTTCCATCTGATGCTCTCCTGCTCCACCCGTCGCCTCGGTGCGGCGGGTCCGAATGGCTTGTCATCTCAGACAACCGAACTCGGATGAAGGCCGACGGAGAGCCTTGATGAAGCTTGTGTGAAGCAGCGACTCCGCGCTACGGGAACTACCGTCTCGGGGCGTGGCCGGTCCGACGAAGGCGTGCGTGCTGGTCGCCGACGACGAGGCGCGCATCCGCGACATCGTGCGGAGCTATCTGGAGGCCGAGGGATTCGACGTCGTGTCGGCCGGCGACGGTGAGGAAGCGCTCCGCCTGGCGCGTGAGCGCAAGCCCGACGTGGTGGTGCTCGACGTGATGATGCCCGGCCTCGACGGTGTCGAGGTCCTCCGCCGCCTCCGCACCGAGTCCGACGTCTACGTGATCATGCTCACGGCACGGTCCGACGAGGTCGACAAGCTGGTGGGCCTGTCGGTCGGAGCCGATGACTACGTGACGAAGCCGTTCAGCCCTCGCGAACTGGTGGCCCGGATACGCGCCGTGCTCCGACGCATCCGGGTGACGGAGGTGTCCGCGGCGAGCGAGTGCCTCGAGTTCGAGGATCTCACGATCGACACCGCGCGCCGCGAGGTGACGCGACGCGGCGAGCCGGTTGACCTGAGCGCGCTCGAGTTCGATCTCCTCGTCGCGCTCGCGGGTGCGCCCGGGCGCGTGTTCACGAGGGGCCAGCTCCTCCAGCAGGTCTGGGGGTGGGACTTTTACGGCGACGAGCGGGTTGTCGACGTGCACATTCGGAGCATCCGCCGCGCGCTCGGTGACAGCGCTGACGCTCCGGAGTTGATCGGCACCGTGCGCGGGGTGGGCTACAAGTTCCTCCCCGCCTCGCGATGAGCCGCTTCCGACGCCTCGACGTCCGCCTCTTCGCCTCGTACGCGCTCGTCGTCGGGGTGGTGGTGGTTGCGCTGGGGGTGACGATCGGAGTGCGCGCCACCTCGTCGTTCGACGAGAACATCCGGGGTGCCGGAGAGCGCGGCGAGACCGAGACCGAGTCCCACAACGCGTTCGTGGACGCGTTGTGGGGCACGTTGCCGATCGCGCTCATCGTGAGCGCGGCGACCGCCGGGTTGGCCTCGGTGTTCGTCGCGCGGCGAATCTTGCGCCCCATCAGCGAAGTCCGCCAGACCACGCGACGTCTCGCCGCGGGCCACTATGACGAGCGGGTGTCACCGCCCGCCGAGCTCGAGCTGGCCGCGCTCGCGGCCGACGTCAATCTCCTGGCGGATGCGCTCGAAACCACCGAGCACCGCCGTGCGCAACTCATCTCCGAGGTCGCACACGAGATGCGTACCCCGCTCACCACGATCCGCGGGTACGCCGAAGGTGTCCTCGACGGCGTGTTCGCCCCCGACGAAGAGCTACTGACCGCGGTGGTCGAAGAGACGTCGCGCCTCGAACGGCTCGCCTCGGACCTCGCGACACTCTCCCGTGCAGAGGAACACGCACTCCCTCTCCAGATCACCCGGACGGATCTCGGTGAGCTCGCCAGGTTCGCAGCGACACGGCTGCGACCACAGTTCGACGACAAGGGCGTCACGCTGGCCATCGAAGCCACGCCGCCGCTTCCCGTCGACGTCGACCGCGACCGGATCCTGCAAGTCATCACGAATCTCCTCGGCAACGCTCTCGTCTACACGCCGGCACACGGACGCGTCGTCGTGACTCCCCAACGTCGAGACGTCCACGCGGCCGTCGCCGTCTCCGACACCGGAGTCGGGATCGCGCCCGAGGACCTCGGACTGATCTTCGAACGCTTCTACCGGGTGCCGGGATTGACCCGCCCGAGTGGAGGGAGCGGGATCGGACTCACGATCGCGCGCGGCATTGCCCAGGCCCACGGTGGGGACGTCAAGGTCGCGTCCGACGGCCTCGGCGAAGGCGCGACCTTCACCCTCGAGCTCCCACTCGCAGCTGACTGACCCCCGATACCCGGTCTGGCCCCTCCGTGCGACGAGAGACGAGAAGGATGCGGAACGCGGGAACGTCAGAGCGTTCTCTTTGAACCGCGGTCCCGCCAGCACACCGGCTGGCGTCCCGAGGAACTGTCGGCGTGTCGCGGTCGTCGTCATTGCGCCGTCCGGTCGTTCGCATGATGGGCCCGGAGCGCGACGAGCGAGACGGCCCCCGCGGCTGCGGGGAGGAACGTACCGATGGCGCGGTAGAGCAGCACACCGGCCAGTGCAGCGCTGAGCGGCGGGCCGTACCAGTGGATGACGGCGGGCATGACCGCTTCGACGACGCCGATGCCCGCGGGCAGCAGCGGCACGGCCGACGCGAGCGCGCCGGCGCCGACCGCCAGCAGGGCGATGTCGGGATCGACGCGCGCGCCGACCGCGATGAGGACGAACCAGAGGCACGCGACGTCGCTCATCATGGACCCGAGCGACAAGGAGGCCAGTCCGATGCGCTGACGTCGAGGACCGACGACGGCCATGGCGTCGGCGTGGAACCGTGCTCCGGCGACGCGGCGTTCTTCACGAGATGGCCGCGGCTTCCAGAACCGCAGCGCGCCGAGGACGACGGCCACGTGCTCAGCGGTCGCCGGTCGGTTCGCGAGGATGGCGGTGACCGCAAGCAGGATCAGCACCAGTGGTGCGACGACGAGCGGCCAGATGGCGTCGACCGGCATGTCACGCGTCGCGACCATGAAGAGGAGATTGACCGCGCTGGCGAGATAGAAGATCCGGAAGCTGAACCAACTCGCGAACCCGAGCGAGAGCCCGATCCGCCGACGGGTCAGGCCCCGTCGTGACAGTTCGGCCGACGCGAACGCCAGACCCTCCGCCGGTGAGGCTGGGGTCAGCAGCCCGAGCCCGTTGACCACCAGCTCGAGCTCCGTTGCCGACACCGCCGTGAGGTCGGCGTCGTCGCCCACAAGGCGTTGCAGCCGCACACCGGCGAGCAGGTACGACAGCGCCTCGAACCCCGCGGCGGGCACGAGCCACCACGGGTTCGTCTGCCGTAGCGCAGCGCCGACGTCGCCCAACCCGCCAGCGGCGCGGAACACCAACCAGATCGCACCCGCGCCAAGCGCGACGCCGAGGATGACCCGGAGCCACCGTCGCCAACTGGGAACGCGCCTGGCGACGCGCGTCCCGGTCGTGTCGTTCACAGCGTCACGGCGCGGCCACCGCCTTGACCGCGTGAGTCGTCCCGTTCGTCATGTACGGATTGTGCACCGTCCTTCCACCAACGATCGGATCCCCTGGAGCGCGTCAGCGTCGGACGACGTGGGTCCACGTGTCCATCCAGCCCGAATTGATGATCACGGACGCGAGTACGAGCCCGGTCACGAGGGTCGACACCGCCGCGATGCGCCGCAACCACGCTCCGGAGACCTGCTGGGCTCCACGCGCGGAGCGGTAGTCGGCCATTGCCAGACCGGGTGTGTCGAGGATGTGGCCGAGCACGTGCACTGTCATCGCAACGAACCAGAGGATGAAGCTTGCCTTGTGGAGATCGATGAGCCAGCGCGCGGTGCGGCCAGACGCGAGACCCACGATGCCGGTAGCAAGCACCGCGATCGTGCTGAGCGCGACGACCGGACCGTCCACGCGCAAAACGGGATGCGGCGCGCCCTTTCGCACGTACGCAGGTTCGCCGAGGTAATAGCGCACAAATCGGTAACCAACGCTCCCGACCTTCGTGACGACGAACGCCGCAATGACCATCCCGACGAAGACGTGCACGGTGATCAGATCGTGGATACGCAGCAGCGTTATGCCCTCAGCTGCCAGGAGCACGAACAGCGCCGCCCCGGTTGCGCCCGTGAGCCGGGCATTGCCTTCGACGCCATCGGGGGCGGACGCCACGCCCGAATTTCTTTCGTCAATCAATCCGTCGACCATGTGCGACTCCTCGCGATGGACGTGTCGACGCCGCGCGCACGATAACGACACGCGGGTGAGCCCGGTCGCCCGTCGGAGCGTTCTTGAGAACTTCTTACACTCCTACGGCCCTACTGCCCGCCCGACGGCTCCTCAGGGAGGACGGACCGCTCGCGCAGCACACGCTCGACCGCGGCGCGGACCGAGGGGTTGGCGGCCAGCAGCGTGTCGAAGTGGTGGCGTGACACGTAGGCGACGACCACCGGCGTGACCGCGACCACCGTCGCCGAACGACGGGCGGTGTCGTCGAGCAGCGCCATCTCGCCGAAGTGGTCGCCCGGACCGAGTTGCGCGAGCACCGCGTCGTCCTGTCGCACCTCGACCGCGCCCTCGAGCAGCACGACGATCTCGTCGCCGCGTTCGCCCTCCTTCGTGAACACCTTTCCCTTCGGTTCGTGCACGCGCGTGCCGGTGCGGGCGAGGTCGTGGACCTGCTCGGGCGGCGAGCGCGGCGAACAGCGTCGACGCCGCCAGCTCGCGCTCGAACGCAGCCTGGTGCTTGCCCCTCACGTGTCGTTCCCCTTCTCGAGCCGCAGCGCCAGCGACGGGCACACGGTCACCGCCCGACGGGCGTGGGTGAGCAGCGCCGAGGGGATGTCGTGCCCGTCGATGATCGGGTAGCCCCAGTCGTCGAGCCGCACCCACTCGGGGAACAACTCGGCGCAGATGCCGTGGCCGTCGCACTTGATCATGTCGACCGCGAGTCGTTTGCTCATCGCCAGCTCCGAGCGCGCGTCGCCGGATCGGGCAGCGGCAGCACCGGCGGGTGGGCCGTCGCCGCGCACGGCCCCTTGCGTTCGTGCAGGACGTAGTCGTCGGCGAACACCGCGAGCGACGAGCGCACGAACCCGACGACCGCGTCGGGCAGGTGGCACGCGCCGCGCCCGGCGACGTCGCCGAGCCAGCGTTCGACGGTGGCGACGGTTCCCCGCGGCGCCCGTCCGTCGGCGAGCGCTTCGAGCGCGGACGCGATGGCGGCGAGCCCGTGCACGCACGGCCCGCACTGGCCCGCGCTCTCCGACGCGAGGTAGCGCGCGACGCGTGCCGTCTCGACGACACCGCAGGTCAGCATCGGGAGCGCGGCGACGACGCCGCACCCGAGCGTCGCGCCGGCCTGGCGCAGCACCCCGTGTGCCAGCACCAAGCCCTCGGCTGCTTCGAGGCCGAGCCAGGTTCCGAAGTACCCGCCGACGAGCAGCGCGCCCAGCGGTTCGGTGGGCCCGCCGGCCGACTCGATCACCCTGGTCAACGGCGTGCCGAGTGCGAACTCGTACACGCCGGGGCGGGCGACGGCACCCACCGTGGTGGTGAGGACGGACCCGGGCTCGTCGGTGGTGCCGACCGACCCGTACCACTCGGCCCCGAAGCGCGCGACGAGTGCGAGGTTGGCCAAGGTTTCGACGTTCTGCACCAGGGTGGCCCGGCCGCGCACCCCCCGCTCGTAAGGGCGCGGCGGCACCGAGACCGGCTTGGCGTCGCCGCCATTGAGGAAGTTGACAACCGCGCTCTCCTCGCCGGCCACGTAGCGGCTTGGCACCACCGCGACGCGCCAGGCGCCGGGACGCGGCATCTCGCCGGCGCGGGCGCGAAGCGCGACCTCGAGCGCATCGCGGCCTGCGCCGTCGCCACGGTCGATGACGAAGTGGATCTCCTCCGCGCCGACGGCCCGAGCTGCGACCGCGGCGCCGTCGATCACGAGGTTCGGCGCGCGCCGTAACAGCGCAGAGTCCTTGCGGCTCGCGGGCTCGCCCTCGGCGCCGTTGGCCACGATGACGGGATGGCGTCCGCCGTCGGCGACGGCGCGCAGCTTGCGGCCGGTCGGGAAGCCACCACCGCCGCGGCCGCGCAGGCCGCTGCGCTCGACCATGGCGACGAATTCGGCGGCGCTCAGCGCGTCGACGGAGCTCGGGGAGCGGGCCGTAGCGCGCGACGTGGTCGTGGTGATCGCGCGGTGGCGCGGCGAGCAGGCGCGGGAGACCCGCAGGCGCGTCGGTGCTCATCGCTCACCCCCACCGTCGTCGTCGCCGGGCTGGAATCGATCGCCGCGACCGACGTGCACGTCGGCGGCCATCACGCCGCGTCGCTGGTCGAGCTGCGTGAAGTCGATGCTCACCCGCCACGACGCGCCGCCCGTCCCCGGCATGTCGGCGATCACCTGCGCCGAGCCCAGACCGACAACCGCACCTCGATACGAGTTGGTGCCGTCGGACAGCGTGACCGTGCCCGAGCGCATCGACACGCCACCGTCGGAGAGGGGCGTGCCGGTGAGCTCGACGTCGACGCTGCCGGTGGCGCCGTTCGACAGGGTGCCGGTGAGGCTCAGCACCACCTCTCCGTTCGCGTCCGTCGCGCCCTCGTGCAGCGTGCCCTGGACGGTGGCGTCGAACCCGGCCGCCGGGAACGTGCCGGTCGGCGTGGGCGTGGTCGTCGCGCCGCCGCCGGAGCTCGACGGCGCCGCCGCGCCTACCGTGCCCGACCCGGTCGCGCCCGACACCGCGGCGAGGACGCTGTCGGGCGTCCCGGCCTTGCGGGCCCACCCATTGGCGAGCGGACCGGAGACCAGCCAGACGACGAGCATCAGCGGGGCGACCGTCACCGCGGCGAAGCCGAGCGCGCGCCCGCGCGGCCGCGACGCAAGGCCGGCGCCGACGCGCAGTCCGGCGGCGACCAGCACCGCGACGACGCACGCGGCCGTGAACGCCAGCACGAGCCCCGTCTTCGTGTCGGAGCCGGTGCCGAGGCCGTGCAGCACCGCGACCGGCCAGCACGCGTACGCAAGCCAGTGCACGAGTCGCCAGGTCGTGAAGCCGATCCGGTGGCGCAGGAGACTGGTGACCACCAGCGCGATGAGGAGGTCCACGGCGACGGCGCCGAGGCCGAGCCAGAACGGCCGGTACGCAGAGACGAAGGGGATCACCACGTCGATCCAGCGGATCGGCGCGAACGAGTCGGTGACGACCGTCACCACGTGGATGGCGAGGAACACGAGCACCAACAGCGAGACGTTGCGGTGCACGAACTCGACGACGAAGCGCGGCCAGGTGGGGCTGCTCCAGCGGAACGACGTCAGGATCCCGAGCAGCACGCTCGCGGTGAGAAACCCGAGGGTGACGACACCCGTCGCGCGCGCGACGTACCACGTCACCGTGCCACCGGAGAGCGCGAGGACCGGGTTCACGAGCGCGCCGACGCGGCTACGAGCCGCCCGAGCGCGTGTGGCGCTGCGGCGGGTACGTGACGGGGGGCGCGGTCTCCACCGGCTGCGCGGGTCGCACGGGCGTGGCCGACGTCGAACCGCCATCGGTCGCGGGAGGCGAGGTCGCGGGAGGCGAGGTCGCCACCGGTGTGTTCACGGACGGCGTGCTGCTGCTCCCGGAGGACGAAGACGCCCGCTCGGCGAAGAGGAACGAGAACGCGGCGACGAGCGCCACCCCCGCGCCGGCGAGCCAGCGCGTGGTCGACGAGATCCGGCGCATGCCGTTGTCGCGGTCCGCGGGTCGTTGTGGTGCCACGCCGCCCCTCGTTCATTGGTTCGGCGCCGGCCGGAGGAAGAGCCGGCGTGCTCACGGTACGGGCCTCGGGTTAACGCCGGGCAAGAACGGCGCGAGAAGTTCGGTCCGAACCGCCGGTGGGTCTGTCTCGCTCATCCGCCGGTTGTGATGTCACGATCTTGTGTGTGAGCGCGGTGATGGCTCGCCGCTCAATCCCGACAACTACACGTACGGGTTCGGGACCATCGCCGAGCATGCCGGACTCGCCAAGGTCCGCCTCCACGACCTCCGCCACGGTCGCCACGGCGCTCGCCGACTCGGGGACGCCCGGCGTCGTGACTTCACGGATGCTCGGCCACTCCAGCGTGGCGTTCACGCTCGACACGTACACCCACGTCGATGACGAGCAGATCGAAAGGGCCGCCCAAGTCTTGGAGCAGGCTTTCGGCGGCCAGTGCCGCATCATGCAACCGTGCTCGGTACAGCCACCAGCGTGACCCGGTTCCGTGCCACCTCTCTGTGGGGTTTCATCGTGAAGTTGCGTGAGCCGTCGCCGGCCAGACCGTGCGGTGCTACGGCTCGGCCGGTGCTTCGCGTTCAGCGGGGCCTTGTCGCGTTTGGCTCACTGCATCGCAGCCGAATCGCGCCAGGAGAGCATTTGCAGGAACACCTCGTCGCGTTCCCAATCGAGCGCAACACGGATCGTGCCGTCGTCGTGCTCAAAGAACAGGCGGCGGTCCAATGTGAACAGCACTGACACGACGCCACCCACTGCTGCCGTGGTAGGTATTCCAAGTGCTGCTCACCGTCGCAGCTCCGGGGGCGAGGCTCCATAGAACATCCCGTCGGCGTCGCCGCCGAGCTGGGCCGCGAGCACCTTGCACTGTTCGCGCTTCTCTTCGTCCTCGACATAGGTGATCGTCAACTCGAAGAGACCGTCGACGACGAGGTCGCGTTCGTCTTGGGTGGGTGCGAGGTGATGGCTCGGCGTCATCATCAGGCTCGGAACCGGGAGCCGTAGACCTGTCGAAGTACCTTCGCAAGCTCGGGAGCGCGCCGCCGATCGACCATCAGGTCGAACGCGCTGCGATCCACGAAATCGAACTTCGCGTGATCCACGCCAAATCGCGACCACCTGCGCAGCCCACGCCCCTTGCCGAGTTCGACGCGCTCGACCCGATCACGGTGAAGATGAACCGCCTTCGGCTCAGGCAACGGCCAGCCGGGCCACCTTGGAACGACCACCAGTTCGTCAGTAAAGACCCGCACCTCGACAGCGACGGTGCTCTCTCCATCACCGCCCTCTCCTTGGCGGGAACCCCTCTGCCCAAGGTCACTCCAGCGGGCGTAACACCCTCCGAGCACCCCGACGAATGTCATACCCGCAACGACGACGGCACTCGACGAGTGTCACACCCTCTCGTGTCACTCCCGGCAAATGACCGACGACGAAGTGATCGACCAGGCCGGGCTCGACGGCTTTGAACTCGAGGAACGCGCCTGCGCCGATTCGTGGGTGTGGGCCCCCAGCGATCAGCATCCGGAGCGAGTACTTCATGGAAGTACGGCTCCGTCGCTTTGGACGCCCAGACCAGACCGGCTCTCGTGTCGTCGGGTGCAACGACGAAGGCGTCACCGCCTGTGTCCGGCTGCGCGATGAAGTCGGTGATCATGCCATCGAAAGCCCTCCATGGCACTCGACTGGATGATCGGGAAGCCGTAGTTGACGGGGCAGCCTCGGGTCGAGCGACGAATGCGGGTGCGCTCGGGTCGGCACTTGTCGCTTCGGGATCAATCTGGGCGCGGGCTAACCGGTGAGTCCGAGCTGCTGCATCATGGCCATGCTGTCGGCGAATCCCCACCGTTCCACGGCGCGACCTTCCTCAAATCGAAGGATGCCGAAGCTTGGGACATCGAACGAGCGCCCAGTCGGCGGGATGCCCAGGTACTCGCCAGTGTGCGTTCCGGTGTTGCGACCGTACGAGACTGCGAAGGCGCCATCCCCCAACACAAAGTCGAGCGGATTCTGGAAGTCTGGAAACGCGGCTCGCGCTAGCTCGACGCTCGCTCGATACCGTGAGCGCCCGGTCCCATCAAGACCTGGGAGATCAACATGGTCGACCAAGTCCTCGGCGATCAACTCATCGCACAACTCGGGATGGTTCTGGTTCCAGATCTCTTCGGTGATTCGCCACATGAGCGCCTTCGACGCTTCTGATTGATCCACGGTTCTCCTCCTCGTCCCGAAGGCCGCCACATTGGTTCGCTCCGTCCCAGGAGGCAAGGACCAAGCCTTCGTGGCCCGGCGCGGTTGAAGCCCCCACCTTCCTGCCCGACGTTGTCGGGCGAGGTCGTAGTTGTGGTGCGAGCGCGTAACTGCGCCGGAGCGGGCAATATGCGTGCACGCCGCAGCCGAGGGTCGAGCACGCTCCGTTGCGCGTCCGTGGAGGGAGAGTCGATGACAACGCGAATCGCGCGGTGTGCCTGTGGTCGGGTCGAAGTCACGGTGGAGGGCGAGCCGCTGCAGGTCTACGTCTGCCACTGCGATTTCTGCCAGAGGAGATCGGGGAACGTGTTCATCGCATCAGCCCAGTTTCCCGAGGAGCAAGTGATCTCGATCACCGGCGAGATGGGGACTTACAACGGCCTCGAAGTCGACCGCGTCGGTGCGGTTGCCATCACAGAGCGCGCTCGGAGGGATTCGAACCCCCAACCTTCTGATCCGTAGTCAGATGCTCTATCCGTTGAGCTACGAGCGCTGGTCGAGCGAATCAGTCTAGGCGAGGGGCGTCGCCAGGGTCGTGGCCAGACGCCGGAAGATCAGGTCGTGGAACGGGAGCATGGCGTACCAGTAGACGCGACCCCACACGCCGCGGGGATGGAAGCGTGCCTTCTGCACGAGCCGGGTGCCGTCCCCCTCGGGTTCCATCGTCCACTCGAGCCACGCCTCACCGGGCACCTTCATCTCCGCGTGCAGGCGGAGCAGCCGCTCGGGCACGATCGCCTCGACCCGGAAGAAGTCGACGGTGTCGCCGACGCGCAGCTGCGTCGGGTGCCGCCGGCCGCGTCGCATCCCGGGGCCACCGAGCATCCGGTCGGCGAGGCCCCGCACCTCCCACAGCGGCTCGGCCACCAACCAGCCGCGTGCCCCGCCGATGCTGCAGACGTTGGCGTACACGTCGGCGAGCGACGCCGAGCTGTGCACGGTCTGCGTGTCGTCGAGCACGATCCCACCCGACCAGTCCGGATCCGACGGCACCGGGTCGGCCGGGCCGCGACCGACGAGCTCGGCCTCCGCCCACGACGTCGTGACCTCGACGTCGCGTGTGCGAGCGAGCGCGAGCTCGATCGCCCGACGCAGCGGCAACAGCTCGCGCGGCACGATCGTGGTGATCGCGTCGTCGTGCACGACCACCTCGTTCTCGAGGCTGTCGATGAGCGGACGGGCCAGTCCCACTGGCAGTGGCGTGACCAACCCCACCCAGTACGACGACAACCGCGGCGTCAACACCGGCACCGGCACGACGACACGCGGTCGTAACCCGGCGACCTCGGCGTAGAGCTGCATCATCTCCTCGTACGTGACGACGTCGGGCCCGCCGATCTCGAGCACCCGGTCGAGCGCGCGCTCGTCGCCGAGCACACCGACGAGGTACGCGAGCACGTCACGGATCGCGATGGGTTGGCACCGCGTGCGCACCCAGCGGGGAGTGATCATGGCCGGGAGCACGTCGGTGAGGTGGCGCAGCATCTCGAAGCTCGCGCTCCCCGAGCCGATGATGACCGCGGCGCGCAGCTCGGTGACGGGCACGGAGCCGTCGGCGAGAATCGCGCCCACGTCGTGGCGGCTGCTCAGGTGCTCCGACAACTCGCCGTCGCCATCGTCCTCGCCCAAGCCCCCGAGGAAGACGACCTGCGCGAGCCCGGCGTCGCCCGCGGCGTCGCGGAACACGGTCGCGGAGAGTCGGTCACGCTCGGCGAACTCCGAGGTCGCGCCCATCGCGTGCACCAGGTAGTAGGCGGCGTCGACGTCGACCATCGCCTTCGCCACCGATTCGGGATCCGACACGTCGCCCTGCACCACTTCGACCCGGTCGGACCACGGACGGCCGTCGAGCTTCGCCGGTGATCGGGCCAGGCAGCGCACCTGGTACCCGGCGTCGAGCAGCTCCGGGACCAGGCGGCCGCCGATGTACCCGGTCGCGCCCGTCACCAGCACCCGTTGTGGCTTCATCTCCTGGTCCAGCACCGAATGGTCCCTGCCCATTCCCCGGGACGCTGAACCCGAGGGTCGGTTAGCACCCTGTTAGCAGAAGGACTTGCCCGGAGGAACGCGCCAACTCGCCCCGGGAACAGGTTCTTCTCAGGAACGGTTCGGCAGAGTCACGGGTACGGGTTTCCCCACCCGCATCCCCTGCACGCCTGGAGCACGCACCATGTCGCACCCCGACGACGACGCCACGCAGCCACAACCGCCGCAGGTCCCGTCCACTCCCCCGCACCAGCCGATGTACCCGCCGGCCGCGCCGTCCCCCGCGCCGCCTGCGCCCCCCGTCGCCCCTCCACCGATCCCGCCGTACGCGGCGGCACCTCCGCCCCCCCCGGCGGTGCCGCCGCGTGCCGTGGCCCGTCACCAGCGCGAGTCGCGCCGCACCGCGCTCACCGCGCTCGCGGTCGCGTGCTTCCTCGTCGCCGCCGCGCTCGTCGGCTACACGATGGGCGCCGACCAGGGCGGCTCCACCAACGCGGCCAGCAGCTTCCCGTCCGCGCAGCAGCAGATCCCCGACTTCTCCGGTGGATCGTCGTCGGGTTCGACGGGCACCTCGTCGAGCAACGGCCGACAGAGCAGCATCGACGTCAACAGCATCGCGGCCAAGGTCAGCCCGTCGATCGTGAACCTCACGAGCACCCTCGACCAGGGCGAGGCCGCGGGCACCGGCATCGTCGTGTCGTCGTCGGGCCTCGTGCTCACCAACAACCACGTCATCGCGTACTCCAACGACCTCCAGGCCGAGATCGGCGGCGACGGCAAGGAGCACCCGGCCAAGGTGCTCGGCTACGACATCCAGAACGACGTCGCGCTGGTGCAGGTCGAGGACGTGTCGGGTCTGGCGGCCGCGTCGCTCGGGAGCTCGTCCGACCTGCAGGTCGGCGACGCCATCGTCGCCCTCGGCAACGCCGGTGGCAAGGGCGGTTCGCCCAGCGTGGTGAGCGGTACCGTCACCGCGCTCGACCAGCAGATCACCGCGGCCGACCAGGACGGCAGCAACGCCGAGACGCTCTCCAACCTCATCCAGATCGACGCCAACATCCAGCCCGGTGACTCGGGTGGTCCGCTGGTCGACGCCGCGGGCGACGTCGTCGGCATGAACGCGGCCGCCTCGAGCGGCAACGGCGGATTCGGCTTCGGCGGTCAGAACGCCAACGAGGGCTACGCGATCCCGGTCGAGAACGCCATGGAGATCGCCCAGGCGATCAAGTCGGGCGACGGCACCGACACCATCCACGTCGGCGGCCACCGGGCCCTGCTCGGGGTCAGCGTGCAGGACCGCGGCTACGGCGACCCCTACGGCGGCAGCCTCGGCGGTCGCGACAGCGGCACCCGCGCCGGCAACGGTGCGGCGGTGAACGACGTGCAGTCGGGCTCGGGCGCCGACTCGGCCGGCATCCAGGCCGGCGACACGATCGTCGGGATCGACGGCGACACGGTCTCCTCGGCCCAGGAGCTCACCCACGCGCTGGTGAGGTACTCGCCCAACGACAAGGTCGAGATCGAGTGGGTCGACTCGTCGGGCCAGAGCCACACCGCGACGATCGAGCTCGGGTCGGGTCCCCCCGCCTGACCCGGGATCGTTGCCCCGACGGCGGCAACGTGCGAGGCTGCGCGCTGCATGCGCCGCCACGTTGTCGCCGTCGTCGCGTTCGCCGTCGTCGTGCTCGCGTTCGCCGCGACCGCGTCGCCGGCGTTCGCGCGCAGCCGCCCGCCCGGCGACTCCGACCGCATCATCAGCGTCACCGGTGACATCGAGATCCCCCGCGGCGTCACCATCGACGGTCCGGTGGCCACCGCCGACGGCGACGTCGACATCAAGGGCACCGTCACCGACTTCGTGATCGTCGGCGAGGGCGACGTCACGGTCAGCGGCAAGGTCACGCGCGGCGTGCTGGTCCTCCACGGCAACGCCCGCATCACCGGGCGCGTCGGCGGTGACGTCGTCGCGCTGAGCGGCGCCGTGATCGTGACGTCCGACGGGAGCGTCGGGGGCGACGTGGTGTCCCGACGCGATCCGAAGATCGCGCGCGGCACCGTCGAAGGTGAGGTGCGCCGCGTCGACCTGCGCGCGCTGTTCACCGGGCTCATCATCGGCACGCTGGTGTACCTCTGGCTCGCGGTGACGATCTCGATGGCGTTGCTCGGGCTGGTGTTCGTCGCCCTGCTGCCGCGCGGCGGAGACCGCGGCGTCGGCCGGGAAGCGGGTCGCGGCGTCGTTCGGTTGGGGCGCGCTGATCGGCATCATCGGGCCGATGGCCGCGGTGCTGGTGCTGGCGTCGATCCTGGGGATCCCGCTCGGGATCACGATGCTCTCCGCGCTCAACGTGCTCGCGCCGATCGGTTACGTCACCACGTCGTTGGTCATCGGGCGGTTGTTCGTGAAGGCGCCGACCAACCGGTCGCGCATCGGGGCGTTCTTCGCCGGCTTCGGGATCCTGCGGCTGCTGGCGCTGATCCCCGGGGTCGGCTTCATCGTGTGGTTCGTCGCCTGCGTCTACGGCATCGGCGCTGCGAGCATGGCCGCCTGGTACGGCGGGCACCGCATGCGCGACACCCCTGGGACCGAATCGGCCGACGATTCTGCGCTTCCGCCCCCGCCGGCGACCCCGCCTGCCACCCCACCCGCAGAACCGTCGGCAGAACCGTCCGCACAACCGTCCACAGAACCGTCCGCAGAACCGTCCACAGAATCTGCCGCCGATTCGGTGCCCGTCACTCCATCCGCAGAACCGGTGTCCACCCCCGCAGAATCTGCCGCCGAATCGGTGTCCACCCCCGCAGAATCTGCCGCCGAATCGCCCCCACAGGACACCGAAACCCAGTCCTAGGCTCGCGGCATGGAGCGATCCCTGCTCGGCATCCTCGCCACCTTCGGCGACGACGGCTTCACCTACGACTTCGCCACCCGCCCCGGCGGGATGGTCGAGTGCGGGCAGTGCCACGTCCCCCACCGGGCCGACACGCTGGAGCTGCACCGCCTCGAGCGGCTCGAGGGCGACTCCGACCCGTCGGAGATGCTGGCGGTGTGCGCGGTGTCATGCCCCAACTGCGGCATCAAGGGCTCGCTCGTGCTCACGTTCGGCCCCGAGTCGACCCGCGAGGACGACGAGGTCCTCGAGCTCCTCGACGACGCCCGCCGCTGACGGAGCTGCCGTCTACAATAGTTGCAGTATGCAACGATCAGACGAGCAGGTCGTCGACGCGGTGCTGCGGGCGTCGCGTGTCCTCGTCTCGGTGGCGGTGCGGTCACTGGCGGCCGTCGACCACGACGTCACCCTCCCCCAGTACCGGGCGCTGGTGGTGCTGGCCAGCCGCGGCCCGCAGCGCCCGACCGCCTTGGCGGAAGCGCTCGCGGTCCACCCGTCGACCATCACCCGTCTGTGTGACCGCCTGGTCACCAAGCGGCTCGTGCACCGGGCCGAGTCGCCGACCAACCGGCGCGAGGTGTCGATCCGCCTGACCCCCAAGGGCCGGCGCCTGGTCGACACCGTCACCGAGCGCCGCCGCGCCGAGATCGCGACCATCGTCGCCCGCATCCCCGCGCGCGAGCGGTCGACCATGGTGCACGCGCTCCACGCACTCGGCGAGGCCGCGGGCGAGCCCGCCGACGCGTCCTGGTTCACCGGCGCCGAGACGTGAGCACCCAACGCATCCGCGAGTTCGCGCGTCGGTCGCACGAGGTGATCGTGCTCGCCGCGATCACCGGCGTCGTCACCGGGTTCGCGGTCGCGCTGTTCGACCGCATCGTGGTCGAGGGCATCCTCGACCGGCTGTTCGAGCTGTCGCCGTGGGTGCTCGCGTTCATGCCGCTCGTCGGCCTCAGCCTCTCGTGGCTCGCGCTGTTCTCCGTGGCTCGCTCGCGCGACTCGGGCATGACCGACCTCTACCTCAAGGCGTTCCACGATCCCGACCAGCCGTTGCGCATCCGCGAGTTCCCCGGGCGCATGCTCGCCGCCATCGCCACGCCCGCGTTCGGCGGCGCGATGGGTCTCGAAGGTGGGTCGCTGTACCTCGGATCGTTCTTCGGCTCGTTCCTGCAGCGACGCTTCCCGCGTTTCACCGTCGGGAGCAGCCGTCGGGTGCTGCTGGTCGCAGGTGCGGCTGCCGGGGTCGCCGCCATCTTCAAGGCCCCGGCGACCGGCGCGGTCTTCGCGCTCGAGGTGCCGTACCAGGAAGACCTGGCCCGGCGCATGCTGCTGCCCGCGCTGGTGGCGTCGGCGTCCGGCTACCTGGCGTTCGTCGCGGTCAACGACATCACGCCGCTGTTCGAGGTGCACGGGGCGCCACCGTTGTCGTTCGCCGACCTCGCCGGCGCGCTCGCGCTCGGTGTCGCCGCGGGGATCTGCGCGCGCGGGTTCGCCTGGCTGCTGCTCGGCGCCAAGGCGCTCACCACCCGGTTCGGCGCGTGGACCCGCATCCTCGGCGCCGGCCTCACCCTCGCCGCGCTGTTCGCGGTCACCTGGCTGCTCACCGACCAGCCCCTCGCCATCGGCGTCGGCTACCACACCATCGAGTGGGCCCTGAACCCCCACCGCGCCCTCTGGTTGCTGCTGGTGGTGCTGGTCGTGCGGTGCCTCGCCACCGCCGCCACCGTCGCCGGCAGCGGCGTGGGCGGCCTCTTCATCCCGCTGGTCGTCGCCGGCGCGCTGCTCGGGCGCACCGCCGGCGGACTGGTCGGAAGCGGCAACCTCACCCTGTTCGTGGTGATCGGCGTCGCCGCGTTCCTCGGCGCCGGCTACCGGGTGCCGCTGGCCGCGGTCATGTTCGTGGCCGAGACCACCGGCCGCCCCGGCTTCATCGTGCCCGGCCTCCTCGCCGCGGTCGCCGCCGCGCTGGTGATGGGCCGCGCCTCGGTCACCACCTACCAGCGGGCGAGCAGCGCGTCGCGCCGTCCGACGACTGACCCTCATGAACTCGGTGAAGGTGGCGACCTGGAGTGAAGTGCCGGAGCGCGCCGACGGCTCGGCCGTCGTGGAGCTCGCGGCCATCGACATCGGACCAGGCCCGGAGTACCGTGTGGTCGTCGTCGGCGGCGCCGATGGAGAGAGCCCCGGGCGACGGCCTGGAATTCGACGCCCTGCGCGGAAATCAAGGCACGCAGTACTACGAGGTGCCATCCGGGACCGGCCCCGGCGACGGATGGACCGTGCTCATCCGGTGTCGGGCGTTCGGTGCGCCCGTCGCCAACGCCAGCCAAGCGGCAGTCTGAAACGAGGAGAGTCACATGTTCATCCAGGTGATCAGCGGCACGGTGACCGACGTCGACGCGATGGAGCGCCTCTCGGAGCGGTGGGACCAGGAGCTCCGGCCCGGTGCCACCGGGTACCTCGGCACGACCGAGGGCGTCACCGACGACGGCAAGTTCCTCGTGCTGGCGCGCTTCGAGTCGAAGGACGCCGCCGACAAGAACAGTGCACGCCCCGAGCAGGGCGAGTGGTGGGCCGAGATGGAGAAGGTCCTCAACGACGTCAGCTTCCACAACAGCTCGCGCGTCGAAACGCTCTTCGGCGGCGGGAAGAACGAGGCGAAGTTCGTGCAGGTGATGCAGGGCCGCATCAAGGACCGGGCCAAGGCCGACGCCATCTTCACCAAGTCGGCCGCAGCCGAGAAGATGCTCGGCGAAGTGCGCCCCGACGTGATCGGCGAGGTCATCGCCATCCACGACGACGGCGACACCTACACCGACGTCGTCTACTTCTCCTCCGAGAAGGACGCGCGGGCCAACGAGGCCAAGCCGATGCCGGAGGAGGCACAGGCGATGGTCGCCGACATGGACGCCGCGCTCGAGGTCACCGAGTACCTCGACCTCAAGCGGCTCCACCTCGTCTGACCGGCGATCGCCGGCTCAACATCGACTGCGATTCAGGCGCTTCAGATACTCGGGGTCGTCGGGTTTGACGAAGCGTTGACGGGTGCCTTCGCCCACCAGTCGCAGGTCGTGACGGTGCTTGTAGTCGTGGTCGTGGGGGCACAGCCGCCCGAGGTTCCACTTCGCGGTCGGCCCGCCCTTCTCGACGGGCTCGTTGTGGTCGATCTCGAGGAACTCGGTCGCGTCGCAGCCCTCACGCACGCACTGGGGGTACATCTCCTCGATCGCCGTCCGCAGCCGAGCGGGGATCGTGCGGCCCGGGTGCGACACCGCCAGCACGTCGGTGCCGTCGACCAGGAGCACCTTCACGAACGCGTCGTCGAGCAACCGCGACGCGACGTGCACCGGGATCGGGCCCGTCCCCGGGATCTCGCACAGCTCACCCGGTTCGGTCGAGCCGCGCACGAGGGCGGAGTGGTCGATCCGCACGACCATCGTCGCATCGACGCCTCCCGCAGGTTCCGTCGTCGCCACCACCAGCGCGTCGAACGCGATCGCTTCGTGCGGCTCGTGCCGCCCCGCCTTCCGCGCCTCTTCGAAGAGGCGGCGTTGGGCCGGCTTCAGCGAGGCAGCCACGCTCGCCACCACATCGGCCGGACCGCGCACGTCGATCCGCCCGGCGCCGTCGGCGTCGACCCAATGCCGGAACGAGCGCCTGGCCCTCACCCGCTCGTAGCGCGCGACCGCATCCACACACGCGGCCGCCTTCACCCGGTCGCACTCGACCCGCAGCCCGCGCACACCGTCGTGCGCGGCGCTGTCGAGCAGCGCGGCCTCGGCACCCGGATCCGCCGACGCGGCGCCGGCGATGGCGTCGGCCTGCACGAGCGAGAGCTCGCCTGACCGCAACGCGGCCTCGGTCGCCGGCAGCTCGGCCAGCCGGGCCGACGTCTCGAGCGTCGCCCGCGCCGCGCCCAGCGTCGACCCACTCGACGCCGCCAACCATGCCGCCGCGTCGCGATGTGGCCCCGTCCGCTTCCACGCGCCGGTCGCCGCCACCTGCCGCACGGCCAGCGCCTTGCCCGCCGCGCCGATCCGCTCGAGCTCACCGAACGCTTCGACCAGCTCCAGCGCAGCACCACCGTCGTAGCGGTCGGGCTCGAACTCGGCCACCAACCGCTTCACGTTCTCGACGGCGCACCGCAACGATCGGAGCACGGACCTCTCCCGACGAATCAACCAGCCGGGGAAGCTGACCCAAGCCTATACGAACGCGCGTTCGATCACAAGAGGATTCTTCGCAGCGACACCTCGACCACCAGCACGAAGTCGATGGTGGTCGACATGGACGCCGCGCTCGAGGTCACCGAGTACCTCGACCTCAAGCGCTCCACCTCGTCTGACCTCGCGAGGTCGCTCCACGAGGACGTTCTCGCCCTGCCAGCGTTCTTCGGTGAAGTCGGACAGCGAGGTGAAGAACGCGCGGCTGCACCCCGGCTGCATCCGATCGTGCAGTTCGGCGACGACGGCGTTGACCCGGCCAATCCACGGGCCACTGCTCTCGAGCACCGCCCGCTCCGCGCCCTCGATGTCGATCTTCAGCAAGTCGACCCGGTCGAAGCCGAAGCGATCCATGATTCCCGGGATCGTCACCGCGGCGACTGGCCGCCGGCGCACGAGGCGGTCGCCTGGAAGCCCCAGTTCCCGATGCCGGGGTCGACGATTTCGAGATCGATGCCCTCTTCGGACCGAGGGCCGCGTTGACCGGGTGGATGTTGGGGTACGGGGCGGTGTTCGCGACGAGCACCTCGTAGTTCGCCGACTCGAGCTCGATGGCGACGATGGTCGCCTCCGGATCGTGGCGGGCGAACCAGACCGACGCCAGCCCGATGTGGGCGCCGGCATCGATGATCGTGGCCGGTGCCGGCACGATCGGAAGGTCGTAGTCGAGGTTCACCATCACGTGGAGGTAGGTCTCGACGTCGGCCGTGTTCAGCCGCAGCAAGATCTCCGGATAGCCGTCGGAGGCGGCCGGCTGCCGGTCGTCAGGCCGGTGTCTGATCTTCTCGCCGAACGCGAGACGCGTGCCGCGCACCGAGCCGAACACCGTGCGATACAGCGCGACCCGTCGGTCGAAGAGGAACAGTCGTTCGAGCACTTCGCCGCGAGCTTCAGGATCACGCGCGCGACTGATCGAACTCCCTCTCGACCCGGCACCGAGCCGTGGCGCCGGTGCCCCGTATGGCCGGGTTCGGCCCTTCGGCGCGGGGACACCGCTGGAGGTCGCTCGCACGGAGCGGCCGGTGGTCGTGATCGGACGGTACCGTAGCGCCGGATCACCTGGGTGCCGAGCAGCGGGTGTGATGCATGCGTTCCATGTCGATCGTGATCGCCACCTACGAGCGGCGTGACGCGCTCGAGAGCCTGCTGCGCTCACTCGGTGCGCAGCTCCAGGCCGACCCGGACCTCACAACATCGCTCGAGGTCGTGGTGGTGGTCGATGGGTCGACGGACGGCTCGACGGAGCTGTGTGAATCGCTCCACTTCCCCGTCGCGATCAAGACCGTCACCCAGCGCAACCGGGGGCGCGCTGCGGCGCGCAACGTTGGGCTCGCGCTGGCGACCGGGGAGCTGATCTGGTTCCTCGACGACGACGTCGAGCCCACTCCCGGTCTGCTGCGAACTCATCGGGAGGCTCACGAGGCCGACGAAGCCGACCACGTCGTCATGGGTCCGCACCTCGGGGAGGTCGGGCCCCACGAGATCGCACCCAACCAGAAGTGGGTTGATGCGATCTACGCCGAGATGGCGACCACGGGTCGGGTGCGGGCGGGACAGTTCTCGACCGCGAACACCAGTGGTCCGGCAGACGTCTTCCGCTGCGTCGGGGGCTTCGACGCGGGCTTCACCGAATGGGGCGGAGAGGACACCGACATCGGCCAGCGCATCCTCCGAGCCGGATACCCGATCAGATTCGAGCCACGAGCGCGTGCGGGACACCGGCAGGATCTGACCGTCGCACAGTTCTGCGCCAACAACGTCTCCGCGGGACGAACGCTCCCACGGATCGTGCGACTGCACCCGGAGCTCCTCGACGAGCTGCTCCCGCTCGAGGCAACCGTCGAGTTCGCGGCGTTCTCCGCGCAGGCTCGCGGCGGCTGCATACCGGGCCGTTCCCATCCGGTCACCGCTGGTGTTCCGCACCGTCGCGGCGATCGCGTCCGCGGCCGCCCGGCTCGAGGATCCGCTGACACGCGGCCGCAGTCAGCGCTCGCTCTACGTCGCGATGGTCGCGAGCACGCTCGCCGGCATCGCCGAAGCCGACCCGACCGGCGTCCTGGTCGCCCGCAAGTTCGGCATCGTCGCGGACCGCTGACCGGCCGTAGGCTTCGGTGCGAGCACAGGTGTTGGGCAAGGGATCGGATGCGGATGCTCAGCCATGTTGACGTGGTTCACGTCCCGACACCCTTGACCTCGTTCTCCGGCAGCCACGGGAATGCGATCACGACCGTCACCTACGAGTTGATTCGCGCCGGCGAGTTGCAGGGACTCAGTTCTGCAGTCGTTCTTCACCGGCCGATGGAACACGACTTGCCGGTCGGTCGTCCTGTGCTCACCGACTTCGAGCAGGTTCCACTCGGAAATGCACGCCGGATCGACGCCGCCCTGGGAGCTCTTGGCGCCCCGCGCATCAGTTGGGGAAGGCACTACAAGCCGGTCGCCGAGGTGTTGGGTCGTGACTTCGATCGTCCCCTCTTGCTTCACAACGCCGCGCAGCCGATCCCCTCGCTGGCACGACGACTTCCGGCGGCGCAGCTCTGCTTGTATGCACACAATGACCTGTTCCGCTCGTTTACTCGGCGAGAGGCCACGCGGGTTCTTCGAGGAACGAAACCATCGGCGTCAGCAGCTTCCTCGCTCGCTGATGCCGCGCCTGCTGCGGCGCGAAGTGGTGATCGTGGGCAGCCACGATCTCCACGACGTGGGTTACCTCAGCCCCTACGAGGAACGTCTGCGCGCAATTGCGACTCCGGCCCGATCCTCAGTGCGATTCGAACCGTTTTGTACACGCGATCGCCTGCCCGCGATGCTCCAGTCAGCTGACATCTTCGTGCTTCCGTCAGTGTGGGACGAACCGGCCGGTCTTGCCCTCCTCGAAGGAATGGCGACCGGCCTGGCGTCGATCGCTTCGCGTCGCGGCGGTATACCGGAACTCGGCGGCGACTCAGTGTTGTACATGGATCCGGAGAACGTCCAGGAGTTCACGGAGACGCTCGAGGGCGTCTTACTTGATGACGTTGAACGATCACAACGCGGGCGGCGTGCGCGAGCGCGCGCTGCAGCTCGATTGGTCGTCCCGGGTGGGGAATCTCCGCACGTTGTTGGAGTTTTGAGCGCGTCGAAACTCGGCAGTCGTACGCTCACAACTCCGTTCGGTTGTCCGCGTCGATGATCGCCAGCGCCGCGTGCACGAGCCCGATGTGGGTGAACGCCTGCGGGAAGTTGCCGAGCAGCTCCCCGGTCGCCGGGTCGACCTCCTCGGCGAGCAGGCCGACGTCGTTGGCGCAACTGGCCATGCGGTCGAAGAGCACGCGGGCGCGCTCGACCTCGCCCGCGAGCGCCAGGCACTCCGCCAGCCAGAACGTGCAGATGCCGAAGGTCCCCTCACCACCGGGGAGTCCGTCCTCGTTGAGGTAGCGGTAGACGAAGCCGCGGTCGTCGGTGAGGCGGTCGGCGATCGCTTCGATCGTCGCCCGCATCTGCGGATCGGTGGCGGGGAGGAACCCGACGATCGGCATCATCAGCACCGACGCGTCGAGCTCGTCGCGACCGAACGCCTGGGTGAACGCGCCGGCGGCGTCGCTCCACCCCTGCTCGAAGATCGCGGCGCGGATACGGTCGCGGTGCTCGGTCCAGCGCGCGACGCGCTCGTCCGACGCGCCGATCTTCGCCGCCAACCGCACGGCGCGGTCGAGCGCGACCCAGTTCATGAGCTTCGAGTAGAGGAAGTGGCCGGCGCCGCCGCGCACCTCCCAGATGCCCTCGTCGACGTCCTCCCACCGGAGCACGGCGCGGTCGGCGACGTCGGCGAGGAACGACGAGAACTCCTCGTCGATCTCGATGTCGAGCTCGCTGATCGTGAACGCGGCGTCGAGGACCTCGCCGTAGACGTCGAGCTGCGTCTGGTTCCACGCACCGTTCCCGACCCGCACCGGCTCGCTGCCGCGGTGGCCGGCGAGATGTGGCAGCTCCTGCTCGGGGATGAACCGCTCGCCGTGGATGCCGTACATGATCTGCAGGCCCTGGCCCGCGGCGAGGCTCCCGGCGGTGGCGTTGGTGAAGAAGTCGAAGAACCGGCTCGCCTCGAAGCCGCAACCGCTCGCGGCCAGCGCGCCGATCGTGAAGCTCATGTCGCGCACCCACGTGTAGCGGTAGTCCCAGTTGCGGACGCCGCCGATCTCCTCCGGGAGCGACGTCGTGGGCGCGGCCACGATCGCGCCGGTCGGCGAGTAGTTGAGCGATCGCAGCACCACCGCGCTCCGCCGCAGCACGGTGCGGTAGTCCCCGTCGTAGCCGATGAGCTTCTCGGCCCAGGACCGCCAGGCGCGGACCGTGGCGTCGCGCTCGGTCAGCACGCCGCCGGGGGCGGGCATCGGACGCGCGTCGTGCCACGGATCGGTCAGGTGCAGCGCGAAGCACACCCGCTGCGACGTCGCGACCGCGAACCGACCGGACAGCACCCCCTGGTCGGCCTCCAGCGACGCGTCGGTCGCCAGGGTCGCCGTGACCGGACCCCCGCGGGTGCGCCACACCCCCGGCTCGACCTCCTGGACCAGGGGTGTGGTGAGCCCGAACTCCGGGCGCAGCGCGAGCTCGAACGTCGAACTCGACCGTTCCCGAGATGCCTTCGACGATCCGCGAGATGCACGACGGCGAATGGAGACCGATGTCGTTGTACATGTCGTCGGGGTGCAAGCGGGAGGAAGTCGGTGACGACGGCCACGCCGGTTGCGGTGCGGAACTCGGTGCGCAGCACCATCGTGTCGTCGACGTACTCGCGGTGGGTGTCGGCCACCGATACGGGCGTGATCGACCAGAACCCTCCGGGCTCGCCGAGGATCCGGGCGAACACCGCGGGCGAGTCGAACGCCGGCAGGCACGCCCAGTCGATGGATCCGGCGCGACTCACCAGCGCCGAACCCTGGCAGTTCGACAACAGGGCGTAGTCGGCGATGACAGACTTCACGGTGACACCATCATGCTCTGCACGGAAGGGTTACGGGTCACGAACCGCGTCCGGATCCCGCCGATCTGGTTTTCCTCGACGCGTACACTCGCGCAGGCATGGGAAGGATGCCGATCCCGGTCGAGAGCTCGTCGGCGAACGGCTCGGACCTGTGCGCCGCTTGCGGGATGTGCTGCGACGGAACGCTCTTCTCCCACGTGCGGCTCGACGAGGCCGAGGTGGAAGCGATGCAAGCGCTCGGGATGGCGATCATCGACGCGTCACCAGGATCGGCCGACGAACACTCTGCGCACGAAGCGTTCGCTCAACCGTGCAGCTTCCACGAATCCCACCTCTGCACGATCTACGAGCAACGTCCCCGGATCTGCGTCGGGTACTCGTGCGGGCTGCTCGACGGCTACGTCGCCGCGCACCAAGGCATTCGGCGAGTGTCTCGCGGTCATCGGGAGCGTGCGAGATCTCGCGCGAGAGATCAGTGCCCACGCGGCCCGGGACGATTCACCGGATGCGCTGTTGGCCCGAGCATCGTTCAAGGTGCTCGTGGAGAAGTACTTCAGGAACACGCGCGAGACGGCGACTGCTACCGGAACATGACGCGCACCCGACGGCCCGCACCGTCGATGGCGGCGCGGGCCGCGTCGGGAATCGGCGCGACGAACGCGCTCGCTGCGTAGCGGTTCACCTGGCTCCGGCGCCGCGAGGGCTCGGAGAGGTCGAGGAGATGCCCGGCGAACGACCGGACAACCCACGGCGCGGGCTGTCGACCGTGCAACAGGCTGTCGATCGTGCGCAGCCCGAGGTCGAGCAGTCGCGTCATCCGCCAGCGGCGCGCCACGGCGCGAACGGTCGGCATGTCGCTCGACTCGAGGAGCAGCGCGAAGTCGATGAGCTCACTGAACCGGGCGAAGGGCTGCGTGGCCCACGAGTGCGCGAGCACGACAAGCGCGTGATGTTCGACACACGGGCTCAGCACTCCGTCGACGTCGATCGCGCTCGGGCGGGCGGCCTCGATGATCTCGGTCGTCGGCAAGGGCGGCAACCAGGTCGGCGCGTTCGGTCGCCGATGGACCTCGAGCGGCAACGAGAACGGCGGGCGGAGCAACGGACACAACTGATGGAGTGATTCGTTGCGCTCCGGCTCTTCGTGGAATCCCGGCGTGGCCTTGGTCTGCCAGCCCGCCGCGAGAAGGGCGCGCTGCGTGGCAACGGCGTCGTCTACCAGCACGTCGACGTCCAGCGACTGGCGCAACTCCACCGCCGGATAGTGCGCGGCGACGTCGAGGCCCTTGAGGAGCACCAGCGGACCATCAGTGTCCTGGCGGAGCGAACGAACGAGCCCGCGCGATTCCAGCCCCAGTGCCGCTTGCGTCATCCGACTGTGCCGCAACTCCTCCGGAACCGAGATCCCGCAGTCCGCCCAGTCCGCGCCGGCGAGCAGGCCGACACCGTGCCGGATCAATCGCTCGACATCGGGATGCTCGTCGATGACCCGGTACACCGCCGGCCAGATGCCGTCGCCGGCCGGTCTCACGCGCCGGCACTCCAACGCAGGAGCTCGTCGACGACCTCAGGGAGCGCTCGTAGATCGTCGGGGATCGTGATCTCGGCTACCGGGACGCTGCTCGCGATCGTCAGCATTGCATCGACCGCAGCCACCTTGCGCCGGCCCAGCGGCATGCTCTTGGCCCCGGCAAGGACGGCTGCGCCGGCCGCATGCCCGCGCAGCTCGGT
This sequence comes from uncultured Actinomycetes bacterium, assembly GCA_963725775.1. Lineage (GTDB taxonomy): Bacteria > Actinomycetota > Acidimicrobiia > IMCC26256 > DASPTH01 > DASUAS01. Next base: position 85,162 of record CAVRZT010000001.1, on the reverse strand, counting down.
GACGTCGACTCGTGGATCGTCGCCCTCCGTTCGCTGGCGAAGCGTGACAATGCCCCCGAGCGGCATCGGCAACGTCGCGAACGTCATCCCCGCTTCGTAACGGTGCTTCAGTGCGTAGTGGGCGAAGGGCCGACCCTCCGCGCCCGCGCCGAACAGCTCGGATGCCGCTTCCTCCCCGAGTCGCACCGATGGGTAACTCGGTTGCACGACGCGGCGGCCGCCGTCCGTGTCGATGACCACGCAGTCGTCGGCCAGCACCGGATGGCCGGCGACGCCGAAGGCCGCCGCCAGGGTCGACTTGCCGTGGCCGGACGGACCGAGAAGCACGACCGCGCGCTGGTCGAGCACGACGGCGGCACCGTGCATCACCACAGAACCTCGGCTCGCAAGGACGATGGGAATGACCTCGTCGAGCAGGAGATGGCGCAGCGTCTCCCCGGGCAGGCCATCGACCGGCTCGGCCTTGATGTCGACTGCACCCGAACCGTCCGACTGGCAGCGGAACAGCGCGAGCCCAGCGAAGGCGAACCATGACCCCGCTGCGGTCTCGGCGGCGTCCAGCCAGTCGCTCCCGTCGTCGAGGGCGACGTGGTCGGTCCACGAGGGCACCTCGGAGCGCGGGAGCCGTCCGGTGGCGACGCGCAGGCCGGGCGGCAGCGCACTCGCTTCAGCCAGTTCGGGCAGCTCCAGTTGGCTCTCACAGACCCTGCCGTACACCTGGTAGCGGCGGTGCCGCACGTGAGAGCCCGCCGTGTCGGGAGTGGTCACACGCCGTGCGCCCGGCTGCGGCTTCCGCCGAAGCGACTAGTTCTTCGGGAATCTGAAGACTTTGAAGTCAAATCCGAGGTTGCCGCTGCCAAGCGTGAGCGACGACAGGGACCCGTAGTCGACGATCCTCGGGCTGCAGTACTCGGACTTCTGCATCGTCGTCGTGCTCCGGTGTCCTTGACTGATCGAGGTCGGCCAGAAGAGGAGAACGATAGCCCAGGGATCGCGCCGCCCGTGCGGATCCACGCGATGCGTGGTCCTCGGCCGGGTTCAGCCCCAGACGGCTCGCAGCCAGAGCTCGACGGCGACGAGCGGCCACAGCTCCAGGCCCGGTCCGGCGGCGGTGAAGGACAGGGCGGTCGACGCGAACTGATCGGCGACCGACGGGTCGAGCCACCCGGCGGCAACTGCTCTGAAGCTTCGGAGATTCTCTTCGAGATCGAGCGTCCGGAGCTGTTGCATCACTACCGGGGAGAATTCGGTCTTCGAGGTCCGCTGCGCGACCTCCGGGGGCACCAGGCCGGCCAACATTCGACGCTCGAGCCAGCGACGGTCGCGCCCGCGCCATCGTTGCGAATCCGGAACCGAGAACGCGAACTCGACGAGTCGACGGTCGTAGAACGGCTCCGTCCCGACCAGATCGGTGCGCGCCACCGCCTGGTCCCCGATCTCGAAGACGTAGGGCTCCCAGGTGTCGTGGAGCGAGCCATAGCGCCGGAGCTTCGATCGACTGCCGACCTCGGGCGCCGACACAGTGCGCGGGATGTCAGCCGCTGCTCGCCCACGGAGCACCGGGCCCATCCAGGCCGGGTCGGGCGAGCACGGCGCGGCCACGTCGGCGCCTCCGCGTAGCCGGCGGATCCGGTTGGATGCCCGCCCCTGCGCCGCCGCGCGGAATTCGCGGAGCACGACGGATCGCCCGCCGTACCGCAGACAACCGAGCAACGCCCCGTATTGGTGAGCGAACCACAGGTCGGCGAAGTGACTGGTGTGGCCATTCATCCACTGGTCGCCGCCGCTGCCGCTCATGACGACCCCGTTGGAGATCCCCGATCGGGTGAACCTGTCGATCATGAGGTTTGGATACGGCGGCAGTCCTTGGACCCGCACCGCCTCCTCGAGCTCTTCCTCCCAGCTCAAGGGAGTCCACTCGATCATGCGAACCTCGGTGTCCGTGTGCGACGCGACCGCCTCGATCCAGGGGGTCTCGTCACACTCCAAGCCTGGGTAGCAGAGGGACACGGCGGTCAAGCTCGGCGGGCTATCGGCCATCGATCGGAACGCCTCCGCCGAGAGTGCGAGGACGAGTGACGAATCAAGCCCTCCGCTCAGCGCCACCATGACCTCCTTGGTGGTGCGCATCCGAGCGAGCACGGCAGTCGACGTCACCGCAAGGAGGTGGTCGACATAGTCACGGGCATCCGAGTAGTCGAGATCGCGATCGAGATCGACATCCCAGTACTCGACCGTTTCGACGCGTTCGCCTCGAACGGTCAGCAGGTGCGCGGGTGGAACGCGAACGATGCCCTCGTAGAGCGTGTCGGTCATGTTGCTGAGCTGGCCGAGCATCGTCTCAGCGACGTGGCGCTCGTTCGGCTCGTTCGTCATTCGCGGGTGGGCGAGGATGGCGCGCCAGTCGGTTGCCACCACGAGTGTGCCCCCAGACTCTCGGTAGTAAAGGGGGCGAACACCGAAGGGATCGCGAGCGCAGAACAGCCTCTTGGCGCGCCGATCCCAGATGGCGAAGGCGAACTCACCGATGAGCTCCACCGCACAGCTGTCGCCCCATCGCTCGAATGCTCGGGCGCAGAGCTCGGCATCGGTGTTCTCGGAGCCGCAGGACACCGGTCCGAGCAGGGCCGCGATAAGTGAGTCGCGATTGTCGATCCGGCCGTCGAACGCGCACACGAGATCCGCGACGTGCGCTGGTTGCGATGCCCCAACCTCTTCGGGCGTGATGGCCAGCGAATGGTGTCCGATGCCTACGGGGCCTTCGATCCAATGCCCGTGCCCATCGGGGCCGCGATCGGCGACGGCATCGAACACGGTTCCGAACTCGACCGGGTCGAGGCGCCGACCCCGCAGATCGACAACGACAACGATCGCGCTCACCGGAACGCCGCGGTGAACTCGTGCGACAGTGGCTGTTCGAAGGCGACGAAGAGCTCCACAACCTCGGACGCCTCGTTCACCGGGACGCCGCCGACCTCGACCCACGCGTGAGCTTCGAAGCCCGCCGGACCGTTGCGGACACCGATCCGGACCGCCGCGTCGATCGCGACGCGGCGGAGTGCCGTCGCGACGACGAGCGCGCGCGAGGCACGTCGCATGCCACGGCAGGAGGACCGCCGCGGTCTCCACGCTCTGCACGACACGCTCGACCTCGGCACCGGATCCAGGTCCCTGCAAACGACGCGACGGGGTCGGGCACACCCGGCGCAGCCATGCGTTCGCGCCCCGGACACCCGTGAGGCGCAGGGTGACGATCGCGACGACCAGCAAGCACACAGCCAGTGCCACCGCGGGTAGCTCGGCAGGTCGAACGGCGGCGATCGTCTGCGCTCTACGACGAACTGAGCTCGACCAGCCCACGCTCGCTCAACTTCTGCAGCAGCATCTCGACGTCTCCGAGCAGTGTCTCGCGATCGACTTCGAACTCCTCGAGCAGCCGATCCACCGCGTCGCCGATCGTTGCCTGCGTCGTGACCGCGGTCCACATGGCCATCCCCATCTCGTCGAGGCCGAAGTACTGCTCGGTGTCGAGGTTGAGCAACACGAGCTCGTTGTCGACGGGCCGGGTGAGGACGTGCTCGGGCACACGAACGGTCCGGCGGTCGGGCATCCCGTGCACCTTACAATTCAGGTCATCGGTCACCCGCTCTCGCTCGGGCGGTCAGCAGCCTGGGTCGCGACCATCTCCGCGTACCGACCGCCGACGGCGAGCAGCTGCGTGTGGGTCCCGTGTTCGATCACCTCGCCGTGCTCCATCACGTACACGTGATCGGCCATCCGGGCGCTGATCATGCGGTGCGAAATGACCAACGCGGTGCGGCCCTCCACCATCGAGCGGAACTGCGCGAAGAAGGCCACCTCCGCTCTGGGATCGAGCGCGGCAGTCGGCTCATCGAAGATCACCAGGGGCGACGAGCTGTACAGAGTCCGGGCGAGCGCGAGACGCTGCCATTGCCCGGTCGAAAGCTCTGCGCCTTCCTCGAACTCCCGCCCAAGCCGAGTGGCGAAGCCCTGCGGCAGGGCCTCGATGAACTCGGTGGCATCGGTCGACAACGCGGCCCATTCGATCCGCTCCGAGTCGACATGACGCCAGTCGCCGATGGAGATGTTCTCGGCGGCGCCGTAATGAAGGCGGAGGAAGTCCTGGAAGACCAGCGCCACATGGCCACGGCGCGCCGCGTCGGGCACCGTGGCCAGCTCGACGTCACCCCACGACACCGCTCCCTGCTGCGGGTCGTAGAGCCCGGCGATGACCTTGGCCAGGGTGGTCTTGCCGGATCCGTTCTCGCCCACGAGGGCGACGATCTCGCCGGGCGCGACGTCGACGCTCACGTCGCGCAACACCGGTGCCGCCGAGCCGGGATAGGTGAAGGTCACGTGGTGCGCGGCGATCGGGCCGGCGACGGCACGGCGCACTCGCTCGCGCATCGCGGCGTCGGGTTCCTCGGCGGCGAGCGCCGGCATCAGCTCGAAGAACGACTGCAGGTCGTCGAGGAACAGCGAACATTCGAAGACACGCCCGACGTTGCCGACCATGCCGCGGAGCTGTCCGCCCAACTGCTGGACACCGATGACGACGATCACCGCGTTCGCCACCGACAGGTCGTCGCCATACGCCATGCCGATGGTGAGGAACATGGCGAGCAGCACGATGAGCACGGAACCGCCGGTGGCCTTCACCGAACGTCGGAGCCGCACGCTCGCGACCTCGCGGAGCCGAACGAGCACCTCGTCGTTCACCTCGCGGTAGCGCCGGTTGAAGTGGGGCTCGGCGTCGAGGGCGCGGACCTCACCGGCCGACAGCCGGTTGGTCATCAGGTCGATGAGGTACCACCGCTCGCGGTCGAGCGTGGTCAGCGCGATCAGGGTGTCGAAGAGATCGCGTGAGTTGCGGCGAGTGACCAGCCAGACCGGGAAGTACGACAACAACCCGATGACCGCGATCAGGGGCTGGAGCACGACGAGCACCACCATGACGCTCACGAGGCCGGCGGCACCGCTCACGATGCCGATCAGTCCATTGACCAGCTGCCACGGTTGATGGGTGGACGCCTCGACCGACCGGCGCACGTGGTCGTGGAACTCGGGATCGTCGAACGCCTCCAGGGAGACTGCGCTGGTCACGTCGAGGACCTGGCCCTGCGCCTGTCGGGCCACGGCACTCGGTCAGGACCTCCGAGCGCGCCGCTGCTCGACGGCGTTCGCCACCGCGATCAGCATCGCCAGCACACCCAGCAGCACCAGCTCGGGGACGATGTCGCCGATGGTGCCATGCGGTTGGCCGGCGCTGGTCGAACCGATCGACGTCAGCAGTCGGCGCCCCACGAGCAGCTCGGCGCCCAGCCCCACGCCGCCGACGATCGCCAGCACGACGATGGTCTGGAACGCCCGTTTGTCGGCGCTCCAGACCAGGCGGAACGCCATCTTGACGACGAGCAGGAAGCGGCGCAGCCACGCGACGCGACCGACAGGGTTCATGTTCGCTGCTCGCGTCGGCGTCGTCGGCCATCGCTGCAGTCTGCCAGCAGCCTGCGGGGAACCTCCGGAACGCCGCGATCAGCCCGGTGGCGGATGCTCCAGCCGGGACAGGAGCGTGTGACGGAGGTAGCGAAAGAAGCCCGACGGGCTCAGGAAGCGCTCCCAGGTGGACCGACACCGTTGTTGACGCTCCTCGAACGCCGACGGCGACATCCCCGAGTAGTCGGCGCGGATCGTGTCCGCGGCCGGCCCAGCTCGCTGCCGGGTACCCACACGCACAGCGACCGCCAGTCGATCTCGTCGGCCGCGGGCAGGACGCAATCGGTGTCGACGAACACCGGGATCCGTCCGAGGCACAGCGTCTCGTACAGACGGAACGAGAAGTTGCCCCAACCGCGGGTGCACAGCACGTAGTCGCTCGCCTGCGTGTTGGCCACGTACTCGTGACGGTACTGGTGTGAACTGTGGTACGCGCCGAGGTTGCCGTCCGGATCGCGCCAGGTGTCGTCGCGGAACACGAAGTTCGTCGCGATCCCGTCGGCCCGTTGGAGGGTCGTGATCGCGCGAGCACGGACGCGCATCGCTCCCGAACCGAATCGATTGGCCGCACGCTCCTTGATCGCGCGCCGTCGGGAACCGGCACCGTGGGGTGGCGCATGGCCACAGAACCCGACCGTCGGTTCTCCACCCTTCCGGCGAGGCGTCGAGCTCACCACCCACCGAACCGCCGCAACAGATCGTCGGCCCACGCCGGTTGTGCGAACTCGTTCGACCGTTGCGTCGCACCGCGGAGCGAGTTCTTGAACACGAGCGAGTTCGGCAGATCGACGTGGAGATCCTCGTCGTCGGAACCGACGAAGACGAGGAGCTCCTTGCCCGCGTCGGCGGCTTCGTTCGCCAGGTCGCGCGCCGCGGCCATGAGCGCGGCGTCGTCGAGGGCGAGCTCCACCCGTAGGGCAGCACCACGTAGTCGCAGTCCGCCATGCTCGCGGTCTCGAAGAGCTCGGGGCCGAGGGTCAGGTACTCCGACCACCGGTCGTCGGAAGCGGTCGTACTGCGACCCTTCGAGGTGGCCAGCGGCCCGACCAGACCGATCACCGTGCCTGCCCGCCACACGAGGATGGAGTCGACGTTGAGACGAAGCCTTCGCGTGGGGTCAGACGGCAGCATCGCGGAGGCGACCGGCGATCTGGCGCGGCCGCTCGATCCACCGGACCCGCGCCCGGTCGAGGCGCGACCACCGCGTCCTGCGCACGAAGAGCACGTCGCCCCAGTGCCGCACCGACATCCGGATCGGGTCGAACCCCGCCGCACGCATCGCCCGGCAGGTCTCGCGGATCTCCGTCGGCGGCGTGAAGCCCTGGCTGTCGTGGAACTCGATCGTGAGCTGGTCGATGCGTTGCAACTCCGCCGAGTCCACCGAGCCCAGTGCCAGGATCTCCGCACCTTCGATGTCGAGCTTCACGAGGTCGATCCGGTCGCATGCGGAGCGCCGGAGCAGGTCCGTGAGCGTGACCGCCTCGACCTCGATCTCCTGCGGGCGGGAGCCTGATCCGGGTTCCATGATCGTCGAGCTCTCGTCGTTGGCATCGACGGCGAACGCGACCGTGCCCGCCTGCGGCGCCACCGCCGCGCGTACGACCTCGGCGGCGCCCCGTGCGGCAAGACCCGCGGACAGTGCGGGATTCGGCTCCACCGCGATCACCCGCGCTCCGTAGCGCTCGACGAACACCGAAGTGAAGTCGCCGCGATTCGCGCCGAGATCGAGCACCACGGGCGAGGACGACAACAGGCCCGGCAGGAAACTGTGCCCGCACACCCGCTCGATGATCATCGACGCGTGCGGCGTGGTCACGGTCTGATCGTATCGAACGGCCCCGGAATCCAGTCCGGGTACTCTTCGGCAAGTGACGGGTCAGGCGGGCGCACTCGACCACGCGCGCCGGCTGCGTATCACCCACGCGGTGCGATCAGACGTGTTCGCGGGCGTGGAGCGCTACATGTCGACCGTCGCGCGCGAGCTCGCCGCGCGAGGTCACGAGGTCACCGTGATCGGCGGCAACCAGCAGCGGGTCCGAGAGTCGATCGACGATGCCGGCGTACGGACCGCACGTGGCACGAACGACCATCGAGACCATCTACGCCTTGGCCCGCCTCGCGCGGAGCTCCGACGTCGTCCACGTGCACATGACGGCAGCTGAGGGAGCCGCGCTCCTCGCCCGACCCCTGGTGCACGCGCCAGTCGTCGCCACCCGCCACTTCGCCGACCCACGAGGCTCCTCGGTGCTCGGTCGCGCCGCAGCCCCGTTCATCGAACGGTCGATCGCGGCGGAGCTGTCGATCAGCCAGTACGTCGCCGACGCGCTCGACCACCCGACCGAGGTGCTGCGCAACGGCGTGGCGACCGCGGCGCCGGCCGATCCCGAGGGACGAGTCGTGCTCGTCGCCCAGCGGTTGGAACCCGAAAAGCAGACGCACGAGGCGCTCTCGGCCTGGGTGGCATCGGGCCTCGGCTCGGAGGGTTGGGAACTCCACATCGCGGGCGACGGCTCCGAGCGAGTAGCACTGCAGCGCGCGATCGAACGTCTCGACCACGATTACGCGATCCAACTGCTCGGGCACCGCGACGACCTGTCGTCGCTCCGCGACCGTGCCGGCATCTTCCTCGCCACGGCGCCCCGCGAACCGTTCGGGTTGAGCGTCGCCGAATCGATGGCGATGGGCATACCCGTCGTCGCCGCGCGCGGCGGTGGCCACCTCGAGACGGTCGGACAGGCAACACCGCAGTTCGTGTATCCACCCGGCGACGTCGCGGCCTGCGCGTCGCTCCTCCGGCGCCTCGCTGACGATGTCGAGCTCCGACGCACGACCGGCGCCGCGGTGCGACGGTTCCAGCGCGAGTCCTTGAACATCGAGACCCACGTCGACCGTCTCGTCGAGATCTACGTCGAACACGGCCGGCACTTCGTGCCGTCCAATCGCTGATCCACAAGGAGCTCCACGCGTGTCCATGCGTCCGTGCCTCGTGTTCCCCGGTGCCACCCATCGTGGTGGGGTCGAGCGCGCGGTCTGGGAGGCGTTGCGACATCTCGGCCCGCGCTACCCGACCACGTTCGTCGGCTACGAGTTGGACGATCCCGGTTCACTGAGCGGCGTGGACCACCGAATACCGGAGCGACCCGCGTGGGGCGTGGGCGCGCTGCGTCCCGCCGCGTTCCGCGCCGCCGCCTCGCGCGAGCTGCCCGACGACCCCGGCACGGTGACCGCGACCTTCGGGATCAACGCACCTCCCGGTGACGTCTTCGTCGTCAACAGTCTGCACCGATCCTGGCTGCGGGTCGGCAAGTCGGTGCAGTACCGCGGCCTGACCGTTCCGAACGCGGTCCGGTACCTGCTGCCACGCCACGACGTGCTCCTCGGCCTCGAATGGTCGTACTTCCGCCGGGGACACCCGCGTGCGGTGATCGCCGTCTCCCAGGTCGTTGCTGACGACCTGGGAGCGCTCTACTCGGTACCGTCCGACATCATCCGCGTGATCCCCAACGGCTTCGATCCGCAGCAGTGCAACCCGTTGCGACGCGCGGAGCTCCGATCCGCCCGGCGCGCCCAACTCAGCATCCCGGACGACCACATCGTGGTGCTCTTCGTAGCCAACGAGCTCCACCGCAAGGGACTCGGCGTGCTGCTCGAGGCCGTCGCCCACCTCGGCCAGGACGTGGTGGAGATCCACGTGGTCGGTCGGACGCCGCTCGACGACTACGAGGAACGCATCGCCGAGCTGCGCCTCACCGGGCAGGTCCACTACCACGGCAGCACCACCGACATCGGAACCTTCCACGCCGTCGCCGACCTGCTCGTGCTGCCGACGCAGTACGAGGCATTCGCGCTCACGATCGTCGAGGCACTCGCCAGCGGTCTGCCGGTCATCACGACGACCGTGCCGGGCGCAGGCGACCTCGTGCGCGACAACGCGTGCGGGCTCCTCCAACACGACCCGACCGACGCCCAGGAGCTCGCCGCGCTCCTCGAACGCGCCCTCGACCATGAGGCCCGGACGAGGTGGGCGACGGCCGCCGCCGATGCTGTGGTCGGGCTGGACTGGCCGAGCCTGATGGCCCGCTACGAGGCCGTGCTCACCGAAGCGGGCTGAGAGGTCGGCGCGTCTACGCTCTCCACCGTGCCCGACGCGATGACGAACCTGTCGCTGCGACGTGTGGCGATCGCCCTCGGGGTGGGTGTCGGCGTGGCCGCGCTCGGGTTCATGGTCCCCAGCCAGCCGTCCGTCGCCTTCGGGCTCGGCGCGCTGCTCCTCCTCGCCGGATTCATCCTCAGCGCACCTGCACTGCTCCTCGCGGCGGTGTTCGCCACGACGTTTGCTCCGTGGAGGGTGGGGCCCGGCTTCATGGACATGAGCGTCTGCGACGCGATCACGGTGCTCGCCATGCTCGCCGCGCTCCCGTACGTGCCCTGGAGATCCCGGCCGATGCGTCGGCTCCTGACCGGTCTGCTCATCTACCTCACCCTCGTCGCCGTCACCGTCGTGTCCCACACAACCGACCGGGCCGTCGCCGAGTTCTTCCACCGCGCGGTGCTCTACGGCGGCTGCGTGGTGATCGGCGCGGCGGTCGCGAACCGTCACCAGATCGCCGAGCGCGCTGCAGGCCTTCGTGTGGACCAGCGCGGTGATCTCGGTCGGAGCAATCTTCGACTCGGTCGCCGAGGGCTTCCGGCCTGCCTATCCCTTCGGCATCAACAAGAACCTCGCCGGAGCCCTGCTCGGCATGGCGTTGATCCTGCTGATCGTCGCGCCGGCGCAAACCCGGATCCGCTGGTCGGTCATCCGGCACCTCCGCATCCTCATCCTCGTCGGCCTGATCGCGACGCAGTGTCGCGGTGCCGGTCTCGCGCTCGTAGCGGTCGTCGCGATCTACGCGGCCCGGCACCGGAGCGCTCGCCGCCGCGCGCCGATCTTCTTCCTCACGGTCGCCCTCGGCCTCATCGTGGTCTCGGTGGTCACGCTGAACGAGGAGTACCGGAACAACCCGAAGTTCAACAGCATCGACTCGCGCCAGAGCTCGTTCGACGTGGCCATCGACCAGGTCTGGTTGAAGCACCCGCTGACCGGAGCCGGACTGCGGTACTTCCAGGCGAGCGACAACGGCGGATTCGTCACCGTGGGCGTGCACAACGCGGTGCTCGCCGAGCTGACGGAGACGGGGATCATCGGTCTGGCCGGCCTCCTCGTGTTACTCGGCTTCACCTTCACCGTCCTGGTGCGACGACGAGATCCCATCGGTGAAGCCGCGTTCCTGATCTTCGTGTTCCAATTTCTGTTCGGCCTGACCGACGTGTACTGGGTCGCCGGCTCGTTCTCGTTCTCGATGCTCGTCGTCGGACTCGCCGTCGGCATCGAACCGGATCGCACCGAACAAGCGGAGAGAGGCATCCTCGCGCCGGCGACGGCATGACGGAGGCGACCGACACGCCGATCTCGGTGCTTCGCATCTACCACTCGGGCGTGGTCAGTTCGTGGCGCGACCGTGAACGATTCCTCATCGCCCTGGGCGTACGCGTCCGGCTCGTGTCGCCACGGCGCTGGAACGAAGGTGGCGCGGTGGCGCCGCTCGACGCCGATGCCGACGACTTCGTCGTCGGCATCGGAACCGTCGGCACCCACCCCAACCTCTTCCTCTACGAGCCATGGGGACTCTGGCGTGCGCTCCGAGCGGATCGCTACGACGTGATCGACATCCACGAGGAACCGGTCAGCCTCGCCGCCGCCGAGGTGCAGCTGCTGGCCTGGATCGCCAGTCGCCGGGCTCCGTTCTGCCTCTACTCCGCGCAGAACATCGACAAGACGCTACCCGCCGCCCTTCCGCTGGATCGAGCGGCTGGCGTTGCGCCGGGCCGCCGCGGTGCACACCTGCAACGACGCAGCCGGGCGCATCCTGCGGCGCAAGGGATTCCGCGGCCCGCTCCGGAACCTCGGGCTCGGGATCGACATCGATCGCTTTTCGCCGGCTCCGTCCCAGGCGCCGACCGAGTGCCTGCGCGTCGGCTACGTCGGACGGCTCGCGGCGCACAAGGGCGTCGGCGTCCTGGTCGACGCAGTCGCGAAGATGTCGGGCGCACGCTCGTGATCGTCGGCGACGGTCCCGAACGGGCATCGCTCGGGAACGCGCGTCGCCGCGGCAGGTTCGAGCACCCGCATCTCGTTCCGGGGGTTCGCCCACCATCACGAGCTCCCCGCGCTCTACCGCGACTTCGACGTCGTGGCCGTGCCATCGCTCGAGACCCCGGGCTGGATCGAGCAGTTCGGCCGCGTCGCGGTGGAGAGCCATGGCCGCCGGTCTTCCCGTCGTGGCATCCGATTCGGGTTCGTTGCCCGAAGTGGTCGGCGACGCCGGCGTGCTCGTTCCGCCCGGCGACGAGGCGGCGCTCCGGCGCAGCGCTGCGACGACGGTCCGCGACGACCCGGCGAGCTGATCCGCTTGGGCAGATCGCCCGAGCCCGCGCGTGCGCGTACTCGTGGGCCAGCCATCGCTCGTGATCAGATGGACCTCTACCGGGAGATGCTCGCGGTGAAGCTTGACGTCGTGATCGTCAGCCACCAGTCCGCGACCACTCTAACACGGGCGCTCCAGTCTGCCAGTCGACGGCGACCGTCGTCGTCGTCGACAACGCGTCGACGGACGGCTCGGTCGAGGTCGCACGACGGGCCGGCGTCACCGTCGTCAGCAACCACGCCAACGCCGGCTTCGCCGCAGCGGCGAACCAGGGTGCTGCGGTCGGGAGCGCGCGACCTGATCCTCTTCCTCAATCCCGACGCCCGCATCGACCCGACGAGCCTCGCGCAGCTCGTCGCGCGACCTCGACGCACGACCCCGGGCTCGCCGTCGCCTCGCCCCGCGTCCACTACGACGACGGGACAGAGCAACGCGTCCTCTGGCCCTATCCGTCGTCGCGGGGGCGCTGGCGCGAGGCGCTCGGCGCTGCATCGCTCGGACCGGAGCCGATCCGACGTCGGCTTCGTCGATCGGTGCGTGCTTCCTCGTCCGCCGGTCGGCATTCGAGTAGCTCGGTGGGTTCGACACGCGGTTCTGGCTCTACGGCGAGGAGACGGACCTCTGCCGCCGTGCGCTCGACGCCGGTTGGCAGTCGGTGGTGGTCGACGGCGACGGCGCGTCCACGTCGGCGGCGCAAGCGGCGATCGCGCACCGGCCTCGTCACCGAGCACTTCCTGCGCGGGAGGCGAACGCTTCGTGCGCCAAGCACGAAGGCAGCCGGCGGACTCGTGTCCTGGCGGCTCGCCAACGTCGTCGGGGCCGCGATCCGCGGCCTACGCCCCCGGCTCGCCGAGCGGCGCGGCCTCCACCGCGCCCGGCTCCGGCGCTACGACGGGACGCTCGCGACGCACCGACGAGCGGTCAGCTCGACAGCCCGGCGACCGCGGCGTCCGACCACACGCTCGTCGTCTGCTCGCTCGAGGCCTGGGACGACGTGTGGCGGCGGAACCAGTTCCTCGTGCGCGAGCTGCTCGATGCCGACCCGCAGCTGCCGCGTGCTGTTCGTCGAGCCGCCGTTCGACTGGGTGCACGGCTGCGTCGTCCGCGGCACCGGTCGCCGCCGCGCCGCCGCGGCCTGCGCCCGGTCCGAGCCGACGGCCGGGTCGCTCGCCCTCCAACCAGTCAAGATGCTGCCCCGCCGCCTCGGGCGCGTCTCGCCGACCGGCTCGCTGCGCCGCAGGTGCGCCGGGCCGCGAGCACGTCTCGGCTTCGACCGATCCGACGCTCTGGATCAACGACGCCTCGTATCGCGGGCTGCTCGCGGACCGGATGGCCCACGCTGTACGACATCACCGACGACTGGCTCATGCGGGCCGACGTCCGCACCGGCAGCGCACGTCTGCTCGTGGCCGACGAAGCGCGCTGCTCGAGCGCGCCGAGCGCGTCGTCGTGTGCTCCGACGGAACTCGTCGCATCGCGCCGGCGGCGCTCGACACGATGTCGCGGCTAATCCCGAACGCGGTCGACGTCGAGCACTTCGCGGCCCCGCACGACCGGCCCGACGACCTCCCGCACGGCGCCGGTGGCCGTCTACGTCGGCACGCTGCACGAAGACCGGCTCGACGTCGACCTGCTCGTCGAGCCTGGCCGGCGCGCTCCCGCAGCTCGCGTCGTGCTCGTCGGGCCGGACGCGCTCTCGCGACGACCGCTCGAGCGACTCGCCGTGCCAGCGACCCAACGTGATGCTGCTCGGCACCCGGCCCTACGACGCAGGTCCCGGGCTACCTCCAGCACGCCGACGTCGTGATCGTGCCGCACGTCGTCACGCCCTTCACCGAGAGCCTCGACCCGATCAAGGCCTACGAGTGCCTCGCCGTCGGCCGCCCGACGGTGGCGACCCCGGTCGCGGGCTTCCGGGGCCAGGGCCCTCCGATCCGAACCGTCCCTCGGGACCAGTTCGTACCGCGACGGTCGCCTCCGTGCTGGCCGGCAAACCCACCCGGGATCGGACGCCGGACACCAATCTTCCGTCGTGGTCGGATCGCGCCGGTGAGTTCTCCGCAGTCATGGCGCGTGCCCGCCAACATCTCTCCGACACCTCGGCGCCCCGTCGCGTCGCGTTCATCGACCACTGCGCGCAGCTCTCCGGCGGAGAGCTCGCGCTCGCTGCGGCTGATCCCCGCTCTCGACGACATCGACACACGGGTGATCCTGGGCGAGGACGGACCCCTCGTCGAGAAGTTCCGCGAGACCGGAACGACAGTGGAGGTGCTCGCGCTCGACCCCGCCGTGCGCGACACCGTCGCGACGACGTCACGCTCAGTGGGTCCGCCGTGCGCCGGATCACGAAGACCTGGCGCGACATCTCCGCGCTCCGCCGACGGCTGCGCGAGATCTCGCCCGACCTCGTGCACACCAATTCGCTGAAGGCGGCGGTGTACGGCGGCATCGCGGCGAGGCTCGAGGGCATCCCGGTGGTCTGGCACATCCGCGACCGGATCTCGAGCGACTACCTGCGACCCGACGCGGTGCTCGCGATCAGAGCATTGGCGCTCGTGGTGCCGAGATGCATCATCTTCAACTCACGTTCGTCGAGGGCTGCCTGCAACGTGCCGGTCGCGTTCCAGGTGATCCCGAGCCCGGTCATCTACGACTCGGCGGCGAGTATGGCCCGGCTCGGAGCACCCCCCGAGTTCGCGACACGGTTCACGATGGTCGGCCGGTTGGCGCCGTGGAAAGGTCAAGACGTCTTCCTGCAGGCGTTCGCTTCGGCGTTCCCGACCGGGACGGAGACGGCCGTCGTAGCTGGATCCGCGATGTTCGGCGAGGACGAGTACGCCGCGAGATCTGATCACGCTGGCGGCGGACCTCGGGCTCGGAGAACGGGTCCAGTTCGCAGGCTTCGTCGACGACGTCCCCGACCTGCTCACCCATACCGACGTGCTCGTCCACGCGTCCGTGATCGCCGAGCCGTTCGGGCAGGTCGTGATCGAAGGAATGGCGGCCGGGCTCCCGGTGGTGGCGAGCGCCGCCGGCGGGCCGCTGGAGATCATCACCCACGACGTCGACGGGTTGCTCGTGCCACCCGGCCGCGTCGATGCGCTCGCCGCGACCCTACGGCGACTGCGCGACGATCCTGCGCTGTGTCGGAGACTCGGCGCTGCGGCCGTCGTGCGAGCCCAAGACTTCCGGGTCGATCGCGTCGCCGACCAGATTCGCGTTGCGTGGCGCTCGGTGCTCGCCGATTAGCGCCGACGGATGCCGTCGAGTCGGCCATCACGCGCTGGCGCCGGACGCGCGCCGGCGCGCCTTGGGGAATCGGTTCGAGCACCAGCCAGATCTGGCCGGCCGGGCGGGATTCGTCGAGCGCGAGCGTCGCTTCTTCTGGACTCAATCCTTCGAACTCCGGGGGATGCGGTGGCAGGACCTGTTCGACGTCGCGGATCGAATGCGTCCCCGGAACCGCTCGCGGATCCGGTCGGTAACTCCGGGTACGAGGAAGTCGTGCATCTCGACGAGGATCGGGCAGCGGGACAATCCCTTTGCGATCTCGGGGAGCAGCAGCGGCGTCTTCGCCGCCCTCGCAGTCGACGACCAGTGCCGCGCCGCCGCCGATGATCTCGTCCAACTCGAGCGGATCGCAGAACCCGCGGACATGGACCCGCTCAGCGACGCCGTTGGCGGCTGCGTTCTGCCTGCACGCTCGAGCCGCGGCCGGATCGGCGTCGTACGCGTAGATCTGCGCGTTCGCCAGCCGACGGGCGAGACCGACCGCGTAGTCGCCCTCGCCGGACCCCACGTTCACGACGGTGCCCGGGCCTGAGCCGATGAGGGACTCGACGAACGGTTGCAGCGAGAACTCGTAGGTGCCGAGCCGCTTCGGGAGATGCGACCCAGTGGTGATGGTGGTGATGACCATCCCGGCGAACGGACCCCGACGGACGGAGTGCCCGACCTGCGACTCGATGTGCTGACGGGTGCAGATCGCGCGGCGTCGCGACGGCCGCAACTCGCCGACCTCGCGCGCGCGGCTTTCGAGTCGCGACGGCAGCCGCGCCGCAGTTCCCTCGGCATGCGCCGGTCCCTCGCACTCGGCTACCGGCCTGCTGCTCCAGCACGTCGAGCATCGCCGCCCGGAACACCGAGGCCTGGCGCACGTTGGCCAGCACGGCCGCGCCCGCTGGAACCGCGGCCGGTCGTCGACGATCCGGCCCACGACGTAGCGCAGCGACCCGGTGCGGTCCCACACGAGACCGGCGTCGAAACGTCGGACGGAATCGGCCGCCCCGACCTCGGGCGTCACCACCACGGGAGTTCCGGCTGCCGCCGACTCGAGGACCACAACCGCATACGGATCGAACCGGCTCGGAACCACGAGGACGTCCGCCGCCGCGAGCAATGGGCGACGGTCTCGAGGTGACCACAGCGCGCGACGTTCGCGGGGACGTCGTCGACCTGACGCGCATCGCGGGACCCGCCAAGGCAAGACTGCGTCGGCAGTCGCCGCCGATCGTATGCGGCACCTCGCGGCACGCCCTTCCGTTCGTCCATGCCCACCGAGGAAACCGAGTATTGGGCCGGGAGCATCGTCGACGCCGAACTGCCGGCACGCAGCAACTCGCTCGGTCGGCGCGCGGGCGCGACACAGGACCGAAGTTCTCGATGACCCACTCGGTGCTCGGGAAACCAGATCCGCGACTCGAACTCGCGTTCTACGAGTCACTGCAGTACACCATGGTCGCCGACTCGTTCCAACGGCGGAAGCGGCGCCCTCGAGCACGGTCACCAGCTCTTGTTGGATCCTCAGTGCCGCCGACTTCCACGCGCGGCGACGCGCGAAGCTCTCCTCGTCGCGTGCAGCCTGGCTGAGGTACTGGCAGTTGTAGACGTCGAGCAGTCCGAGGAGCTGTGCCTGCCAGCCGACGATCACGTCGAACGCCGACTCGCGGACGCGCACGCTTGACTGCAGCCCGCGCGCTCATCCACTGCACCGCGTGCAGGCGAGGTGGTACGTCAGAGTTGGCGCCAGTCGACCCGGCGCTGCAGGGAAGACTCGACGTGCTCGGCGACGACCGTCACCCGCCACCCGGCGTCGAGCGCAGCCTCCGCGGTGTGCAAGGCGATGCGGTTGATCGCGCTGTGCTCGTCGACGCCTCCGTGGATGACGCACAGCGATGATCCGCGCATCGGGGTCAGACGCTCGACGGACCGATGCGGTCAGTAGCCGTCGGCGACGACCTGCGTGTTCAGGTCCCGCTCGATCCGCCGACGACCGAGCGCGCCCAATGCCGCCCGCCGCTCCGGATCACTCACGCAGTTCGTAGAGCGCGTCGGCGAGTGCGGCCACGTCGTACGGGGCGACGAGGACACCGCCCGCGTCGACGACGAACGGGATCGAGCCGCTGCGGGTCGCCAATACGGGCACCGCGGATGCCATCGCCTCGATGAGCGAGAACCCCAACTGCTCCTCCCAGTACGGCGTCGGCAGGCTCGGCATCGCGAACACGTCGGCGGACGCCACGGCTTCCGGCATCTGGCGCGCCTCGAGCCAGGGCACGAACGTCACCCGCTCCTCGAGCCCGAGCGCGCGCGTCATCCGTTCCAACCGATGCTGCTGGTCGCCGGAACCGACGAGGACGAGGCGGAACGCGGCGGCCGCCCGGATCCGAGCAGCCGCGAGCAGGAGATCCGCCAATCCCTTCT
The DNA here is from genome assembly GCA_963725775.1 of uncultured Actinomycetes bacterium. Lineage (GTDB taxonomy): Bacteria > Actinomycetota > Acidimicrobiia > IMCC26256 > DASPTH01 > DASUAS01. The sequence goes on along the minus strand of CAVRZT010000001.1, from coordinate 67,475 downwards.
CCTGAATCAACCGCCCCGCGAACAGCACCACCGGCTCCTCGTCTCGCGCCGCCCACTCGCCCCGCAACGCGTCGCTGCGCAACCCAGGTGAGAACCGCCCGGCATCGACGCCGTAAGGCTGCAGCACGATCTTCGAAGCGGCAACGCCTTCAACCCGGAGCGCGTCGGCCGCTTCGGGCGTGAGGGCGACGAACCGATCCGCGTCGTGCCGCACCGTGTCCTTGCGTGTCGCGAGCACCGGATCCTCCTCGTACCGGAACGGGATGTTCTCGTAGCAGACCACGACGACTCGCAGCTCGGGCCGCGTCCGCTTCAGGCGGCACACCTGCGCGGAGCTGGCGATGTGGGTCTCGTTCACGCATGCGACGGCCGTCGTGGCCAGCGCCGCAGGCAGGCCGAGAAAATCGTCGGGGTCCTTCACGTTCGCGACGATGCGCCGGAGCCGACGCGCCAAGGGTGCGGGGCCGAGGAAGTCGGCGACGCGGGCGGCCCGACGAACGGGTAGACCCAACCCTGTCGCGTCGTAGAGCCCGCGCTCTCTGGAGGTGAGGATCTCGACCCGCACACCGTGGGCACACAGCGGGAGGAAGTTGGCGAGCTCGCGGTCTTCGAGCGATTGCCGGACGATGGTCAGGTTCATGCGGGATCCTGCGCACCATCCGGAGCGAGGCGCAACAGATCGCGTTCGACGAGCAGGTCGATGGCCGTGACGGCGCGCTCGTCCCACGTGTTGGCAAACGAATACTCCAATCGGTGCCGGGTCGCCTCACGTGGTCGGGCCACGAGGTCAGTGACAGCTGCGATCCAGCCTTCGCGATCCTCGGGACAGCGGACGAGTGGCGCGGCGTCCGCGACACTCCCGGATCGGCGTGGCGATGACGCCGAGCCCGTGCGCGAGGTACTCGTACATCTTCACCGGGTTGATCGCGTCACCAATGAAGCCGGTCCGGAACGGGATGATGCCGAAGGTGAATCGCGCGAAGACGTCGAAGGCGACCCCCGAGTCGAGATCCTGCGGCCCCGCGAGTTCGATGTTGGGCAAGGAGCCGAGATGCTGGGCTCGGCCCGCCATCTCGTCGAGCACGCGACCGGCCAACACCCAGTGAACGTCCGGGGTTCGGGCGGCAACCCATTCGACGAGGTCCCAGTCGAAGCGCCAGTCGAGCGTGCCCAGGAAGCCGGCGGTTGGTGTTTCGGGCACCGGCGGAGCCTCCTCGACGACTCGGTCGCAGCCGTTCGGGAGCCGCCGGCACACACCGCCGGCCGCGTCGATCTCGTCGGCGAGCGTGGCGGCCGTCGCCAGGAAGAGATCCGCGGTGCCCACCATCCGGCGGATCCTGTACCGGAACACGTTCAGGCTGTCGGGCTGGAAGGGGGGATCGATCACGTCGGCCACGACCGGCCCGCTCCGGACACTGGTGGCCAAGCGGTCGTTGATCCCGACGATCCACAAGAGGTAACTGTCGATTCCCTGCCCGACGCAGATCGCCCGCCGCACCGCGTGCCCGATCATCGTGGTCACCGGTCCGACATTTCGCCGGCGCAACGCGACCCAGCACTGCCCGATCTCCACCCGCGCCACCGTGACCCCGGGCTCGGTCGAAGGTTCCAGGGCCACGGTCGGCAAGTGCCAGCCCGGCGTGAACACCTCTTCGATGACGATCACCGAGACGTACCGGCCGAGCCGGCGCGTCAGCTGGTATTGCCGGCCCGGAATCGCGCGAACGAGTGCCCCGGCGCCCAGTAGACGACAGTCTGCGGCGCCGGTCCGCTCATCCACGGACCGCGAACGGATCGTCGGTGGGGAAGTCGGTGCAATCCGCCGACCCGTCAAGGACGGCATCGACCCAGCGTTCCCAGCGCTGGTGATATGCGACCGCGGTGCTTCGGGACCAGCCGTCGAAGTCGACCCGATCAGGCTCCGCTACCAGTCGCGCCGAGAGGTAGACGCTCGTGAAGACGTCGCCGTAGACCTCACCCAGATGGTGCATGCCGTCGCCGCCCGCGGCCGACGGCAACGGCGTCCCAAACGAACGTGACTTGGGGATCAAGGCAGCGGGATCAACGCCGCCGAGCAGGTGGGTCAGCTCGCCGCCGACGTCCCAATAGGGCCAGCGCTGTTCGAAGGAGAACCCACCCCGCTTCCAGTGTTCCGTCCTGAACGCCACGCACAACGGGTGGTAGTGAGGATTGCCGGTGTCGACTGCGGCAACGCCGTGCGCGTGCAGGCGCGAAACCAACTCCTCGCGGAACGTCGGCGACACGATAGCGGTGTCCGGATCACATACGAGGACGTACTCCGTCTCGACCAGACGCATGCCGAAGTCGAGGCCGAGCCCGTGGTTGAGGTTCACCCCGGCGGTTGCGTAGCGCGCGGACTCTGCGAGGGCGCGCCGGCTCGTCCGTGACGGCGAGTTGTCGACGACGACCACGGGCGTCCCCGGAGGCAGGAACCGGCGGACGGATCGCAGCATCCGCCGGGTGTGCTCGAGGGTGTTCCAGTTGACAGTCAGCACCGTCAACCGCCCGTCACCGTCGTCCCACGTGCCGTGCAAGCGGACATGTTTCGAAATCATCTCGCGCACCGCGGTGCCGACCGGCCGTCGGAGCAGCTCAGTATTCACGGGAGGGCGTTGCCGGTCGCTCGATCTCGCGACTCGGATCGAGGCTCCCGGCGAGATCCGTCGGCTCGCACGAGTATGAGAAGTCGGCGAGCACGACGCCGTGACCGTAGGCGTCCTCACCCACAGGTTCGGGGTACGGCAGTACCGGAGAGATCTCGAAGGAACACGCCTCGGTGCAGCGATCCACGATCCCGCTGGCACAGATGAAGACGTCGAGCCAGTAGCGACCCGGCATCAGCCACGGCTCGTCGAGCGTGAGCACAACATCGTTGCCAGTGGCATCGTCCGGATCAGGCCAGAGGCCCACCGCACGCGAATCGCAGTGCGCGATCTCGAGCCCGCGATCGTCCTTGACGTGCACGGAGATCCAGAAGCGCGGGGCGGTGTCGGCCCGCTTCGCCAGGCGGATCCGGAACTGCTTCGGCTCATCCGGGCGGTAGGTCTGTCGCGACGGTCGCGCCGAGACGACCCGGACCTCGCCTGTGCCCTCGCGCCGCGTCTCGTCGAGGTGTGGCGTCTCGCCTACTCCCTCGGTGACCGCCAGGTACGCGGCGACGACGTCGCCCGGTGTCCCGGCGAGCACGAGCCTGCCCCCACCCAGTTGCACTGCTCTCGTGCAGATCCTGCTCATGGCGTGCATGTTGTGGGTGACGAAGAGCACGGTCCGACCTTCGGACGCGACCTCCTCCATCTTGCCGAGGCAACGCTTCTGGAACTCGGCGTCGCCCACCGACAGCACCTCATCGACGAGCAGGATCTCGGTCTCCAGGTGCGCCGCGACCGAGAACGCCAGGCGCACGTACATGCCGGACGAATACCGCTTCACCGGCGTGTCGAGGAATCGGTGCACGCCCGCGAACTCGATGATGGCGTCGAACTGCCGGTCGATCTCCCGCTTGCGCATCCCGAGGATCGAGCCGTTGAGGTAGACGTTCTCGCGACCCGTGAGCTCCGGGTGGAAACCGGTCCCGACCTCGAGCAGGCTCCCGATCCGGCCGTAGACGTCGGATCTCGCCGCTCGTCGGTGGCGTGATGCGCGACAACACCTTCAGGAACGTGCTCTTCCCCGCCCCGTTGCGCCCGATGACGCCGAGCACCTCGCCTCGGCAGACCTCGAGCTCGATGTCGGAGAGCGCCCAGAACTGCTCACGCTCAACCCGCTTCAGCGGGGACTTGAGGAACGCGATCGTCTGCTCCGCCAACGTAACGTGGTGCTCGTCGCGGTGACGGATCGTGTAGGCCTTCGAGAGCCCGGACGCCGAGATCATGACGTCAGATGACATCGGCGAACCGCCGCTCGAAGTGCGAGAACGCCACCGCGCCAACGCCGAGCAGCACGATCGACGACGCGATCGCCCAGACGGTGGCGAACTCGTCGAGGGATCCGATTCCCAGCAAGGACCACCGGAAGCCCTCCAGTATCCCGGTCAGTGGATTGAGCGAGTAGAGCCATTGCACCGACTCCGGGACGCTCGCCAACGAGTAGCCGACCGGGCTGACGTACAGGAGGATCGACGTCAGGAACGGCACGATGTACTGGACATCGCGGTACGGGACCATCAGCGCGGCCGCGAGCAGCCCGACGCCCGACGCCAGGGCAACCGCGCACGCGACCCACAGGGGGAACGTGACGATCGCCAGGGTCGGGGTCACACCCGAAACGGCGATGATGACCGCCATCATCACGAGCGCCACGACGAAGTCGAGGAGCACCGAGCCGAGCACCGAGAGAGGCAGGATCAAGCGGGGGAAGAAGATCTTCGACACGAGCGCGGCGTTGCCAGTCAGCGACCCGCTCATCCGGCTGACGATGCCGTTGAACATGTTCCAGGCCAGCATCCCCGCGAAGGCGAAGACGAAGTAGGGCACGCCCTCGCTCGAGAGCCCCGCCACTCTGCCGAACACGAACGAGAAGGCGCCCGCGGCGAGGAGCGGTTGGAGCACGACCCAGATGACGCCGAGGACGGTCTGGCGGTAGCGGAGCGTGACGTCTCGCGCGACAAACCGGTTGAGCAGGTCGCGGTACTGCCAGACCTCTCGGACGCGAATCGGCGCCCAGCGAGACGGGGGCCTGATCACGAAGAGCGGACGCCTGGCTACTGGCTCCGATCGATGCCCGGGGGCTGCCACGCCGATCGATCGCTCCTGCTCTTCGGATGACCGCGTCTCCGACCCGAGCGCCCAAAAGTAGCACGGCGGATCGGCACGGCCGCCAGGAGCGGGGACGCCGACACCGCGCTCGACGAGCGGACCGTAGGCTTCGGGTATGGGTGTGATCGGGCGGGTGTTCCCGGCATGGACACGCCGCGGAATCGTGCTGCGACGGATCACTAGGCGTCCGATCATGGACGATCCGGGAACGGTGTGGCAACACTACGCCGCCCGCCATCCTGAAGTGTTCTTCGTACAGATTGGTTCTCATGACGGCCAGGCGGGCGATCCACTCGCGCGGTGGATCGATCGACACCCGCGATGGTCCGGTGTAATGGTCGAACCGGTTCCCGAACAGTTCGCCGCGCTCGAAGCGCTCCGCGGTGGCGATCCCCGGTTCCGGCTCGTCCGTGCCGCCGTCACCGATCACGACGGGTCGGTCGAGATGACCTGTGTCGCCGGTGCCTCGATGTTGTCCAGCGTCAACGAGGCGGTCGTCCGGAAGAACGGGGCGACCGACGACATGATGCACCGCATCACCGTCCCCGCAGTCACCTTCTCGACGCTCATGGGCGAACAGCGCTTCGACGTGCTGCACGTCGACACCGAAGGTCACGATGCCGTCGTGCTCGACCAGGTCGTGCTGCCAGGTCCCGCGATCGTGATGTACGAATCCGAGCATCTCGCGGCTGACGACCGGGAGCGTTGCGAAGCGCGCTTGCGTGGCGCCGGCTATCGCGTGACCCCCGGCCGTTTCGACACCGTGGCCGTCCGGCTCTGACCCGGTGGATTGGCAACCTCACATTCGAGACGCCGAGCGTGCTCGCACGGCGTCGCCGAATGCTTCCAGGTACTGATCGCCGATCACTCCCCAGTCGAAATCGGCAGCCCGAATTCGCGCCGCGGCGGCCAGCGCGTCGCGCGCGAGCGCTCCCCACGGAGAGCTGCTCGACTGCAGCGGCTAGCGCCGCGACGTCGTCGCGGGGCACGATCACGGCGTCGACGCCGTCGGTGGCGACCTCGCGGATCCCGCCGGACTCGGTCACCGCGAGCGCCGCGCCCGCCGCCATCGCCTCGAGCGCGACGAGCGGCAGCCCTTCGTCGCTGCGGGACGGGACGACCACGAACTCGGCGCCGTTGAACAGCCCGGGGACCTGGGACCGCTCGGCGGGGCCGAAGAACTCGACTCGTTCGTCCAACCGCAGCTCGCGCGCCAGCGCGCGGAGGTTCGCCTCCTCCGGCCCCACGCCCGCGATCAGCAGTTGCGGCGTCGAGGGTGACGTCCGCGCCCAGGCACGGAGCAGGAGATCGAAACCCTTCTGCGGCACGAGCCGCCCAATGGCGAGCGTGTAGGGCGCCGGCCGGACCGCGGGCGGCGTGCCGGCGAACTCCGACGCGTTCGCCCCGTTGTGGATCACCTGGGCCCCGGCGATCGCGTGGCCCAGGAAAGCTTCGACATCGGCGAGCGTCTTGGCCGAGCAGGCGGTGAACGCGTCGGCCTCCGACGCCGCCTGTCGGAGGAGGTCAGGGAGGACACCGGGTCGCTGGAAGCCGCCGGCGCTGTCCATGGTGAGCTCCGCGTGTGTGGTGACGACAAGCGGAAGGCCGAGCGACTCGCGGGCACGCAGCGCGTAGAGCGTGTTCGAGCTCACGCACTGCACGTGGAGCACCTCCGCGCCCTGCCCGGCCAGCAGGGAGTGGAGCCGACGACTGACCGCCTGCGTGGTCGTGAGGTACGCGACCCGACCTCGAGCACTCGGGTACGGCGTCCGGAACGCGAGGCGGTGCACAGGGATGCCGTCGACCACCTCGAGCGTGGCAGGTCGCGTGGCCAGCGGTTGGTGTAGATCGCGACGTCGTGGCCGCGAGCGCGGTACGCCAGCGCGAGCTGACGGGATACCTCCTCGACGCCGCCGATCGCGGGATGGTACGCACTCGGAAGCATTGCGATCCTCACGCGGCTCTCCGCGCCAACAGCTCGGCGTAGAGCTCCCGGTACGCGCCGGCGACCACGGGCCAGGCGTAGATTGCGGCTCGGCGTCGGCCCCGGTCGGCCAGCGTGGCGCGTTCGGCGTCGGAACGCAGCAGCCGCACGATCGACGAACCGAGGTCGTCGGCGTCGGAGATCACACCGTACTCACCGCCGGCCAGGACCTCGCGGGCCCCGACGTTGGGTGTTGCCACGACCGGTGTACCTGAGGCCATCGCCTCGATGTAGGGCACGCCGAACCCCTCGTAGCTGCTCGGCAGGCAGAACACCCAGGCCCGCCGGTAGCGATCGGCCAGCTCGTCGTCGGTGAGGCGGCCGAGCACCTCGACACCGGGTTCGGCCGGCGCATCGTCGCACACCATCCAGAGCTGTGCGTCGGGGATCGCCGGCCGCACGACCGTGCGGAACTGCTCCATGAGCAGACGCCCGCGCTTCCGTCGCCCGTAGGTGCCGACGAACAGCACCGTCGGCATCGACTCGCGTGGACCGGACGGCGCGAAGCGATCGAGGTCGACGCCGTTCGGGATCACCCGCCGGATCCACGGGTACCAGCGCCGGGTGTTCTCGGACACCGCGACGGTCGCGTCGGCGACCGCCGCCGCGGCCACCTCGGTGACGCCGAGCGCGACCATGCGCGTCCGCTCCCGAGCCCCGCGGATGTGAACCGCCTCGGCGAAGCAGGACCCGTGCATTGTGCGTACGTGCACCGGCCGCCGCCCGATCCGGAGGTAGTCGTCCCCGTGCGAGTGCAGCACGTCGAACTCCGAGAGATCAGCCTTCGCGATCTCCCGTGCCCACTTGATGGTGCGATTGGGACCTTCGAGCACCGAACTCACGTGCGCATAGCGCGCTCCCTCTTGCGCACCGGTAGGGCTGAACATCGTGACCGAGTTGCCCTGCTCGACGAGCGCGTTCGCGAGCCCGTGCGCCTGGTACCCGGCCCCGATCTTGCTCGAACCGGGCAGGTAGTACGACGTCATCGCGATCCGAAGCGGCCGGGAGCCTGCGGCCGGGGCCATCAGCGGGCGGCACCCACGGTCGCCTCGCGCACGATCTCGTGGAGCCGCGCCGCGAACCGTGGCTCGGAGAAACATGCCGCGTGGGCGTGCACGTCGTGGTCGTCGAGATCGCCGGCAATCAGCGTGCGCACCCCGCGCTGCGACATCACGCGGCGTGGGCGCATCGAAGAGCACACCCGTCGACCCGTCGATCACCGTGTCAAGGTATCCGCCGAACCTCAACGCGACCGTCGGTGTGCCGAACGACGCGGCTTCGATCGGCGTGAGCCCGAAGTCTTCGTACGACGCGGCGATCAATCCGCGCGCGGCGCGTACAGCCACCGCAGTTGGTCGTCGGGAACCGATGGCAGGTACACCACATTCCGGCGTGCCAGCGCGCGAAGTTTCGCCTCCTCGGGACCCGAACCCACGACGACGAGCCGCTCGTCGGTGAGGTCGCGGAAGGCTTCGACGACCGCGTCGACGTGCTTGTAGCCGAGCAGCCTCGAGACACAGAGGAAGAACCCGTCGTCGAGGCCGTCGACCGCGCGCTGCGGGTCGGTGGCGACGACCCCCGGCGGCGGGAACAGCACCTCCGCGTCGATGCCGTACACGTGCCGCACGAGCTGGCGCGTGTGGTTCGAGTTGACGAGATAGCGCTGGGCGGAACGGGCGGCGCGACGATCCCATGCGCGCAGCGTTGGCCGCAGCGATCGCAGCACCACGCTCGATGCACGCCTCCGACCCGCGAGATAGGCATCGGTCTGGTACAGCCAGCGAGCAGGGGCGTGGCAGTACACGACCTTCGTCCCGCTCGTGCGCACGCCGTGCGCCCACCCGCTCGACGAGCACACCACCACGTCGGCCTCAACGTCGGTCAAGGAGAACGCCGGCGCGAGGAAGGGCAGTGCCAGCCGGTGGCGCCGCCTCAGGAGCGCCACGTGATCGAGCGGTGACGTCTCGACCGTGGCCGCCGCGAACTCGGGAAACGTCTCCGCGGGCTCGTAGAGAGAGGTGTGGATGGGCGCGTCGGGAAACGCTCGGTGCAGACCCAGCACGACCCGCTCGGCGCCTCCCCGCTGGGTGAGGTAGTCGTGGACGATCGCGACGGGAACGGCCGCCGCGGTCAACGTTCCCGGTGGACGGACGGCGGGTCCGCGAGTGCAACGACCGGAGCCGATTGGTCATCCGAGGTCGACTCGTGGCTGCGGCACCGGCGGACCACTTCGCGAGCGATGACGAACGGCGTGCGCGCGAGCAGCTTCGTGTCGAGCCAGAGCGTGCGGTGGTGGACGTACTCGAGATCGAGCTGGTGGTAGCGGTCGAAGTCGGGGTCGGACCGCGCTTCGACCTGCCACATGCCGGTGATTCCGGGCGGCAGCACCTCGCGCTCGAGCAACGCCGGCGGGAAGCCCGCGCGCTCCTCGTAGAGCGCGGGGCGCGGCCCGACCATGCTCATGGTGCCGCCGAGCACGTTGAAGAGCTGCGGCAGCTCGTCGAGGCTGGTGAAGCGCAGGAAGTTGCCGACACCGGTGACGCGCGGGTCCTTGTGGATCTTGAACAACGGACCGGTGCGCTCGTTGTGCTCGCGCAGCTCCTGGAGCTGGTCGTGGGCATCGGGCACCATCGACCGGAACTTCAGCATCGTGAACGGCCTGCCGTAGCGGCCGACCCGTCGCTGGTGGTAGAGCACGGGCCGGCCCTCGGCCACCAGGATCGCGATCGCGATCAGCAGGAGCACCGGCACCAGCAGCACAACGGTGATGCTCGCGATGACCAGGTCGAAGGCGCGCTTGGCGACGAGGCTGGCGCGCTGGCGGCGCGTGCGCGCCGGTACGGGCACGGCGCCGACGATCGGGCGCGCGCGCTCCTCCCGTCCGAGGGGTCCCGGCCGCCCAGCTACTCCGGGTTCGCGATCCGTGATCGACAAGAGATTCCCCTCGTCCTGCCCGCTTGTCGAAGCGGCAATCCTAACCACGATCCGTCGGGGCCACCGCTGACGGCCGCAGTGTTCACCGCCTCGTCACACGACGTTCCCGGTAGAGGCCGACCAGGGCCCCGGGCCGGCGTCTGCTGGACTCCCGCTTCGGTCACGACGATCGGTTCCCGGCGCTCAAGGCGCTTCGGGAACCGATTCCGTCTGGGTACCGGGCGCGGTCACACCGTTGCCGTTGGCCGCCGGGTCGTGGGCAGTCACGTTCGTCGACGCGCTCGCGTCGACGACGCGGGGTCGCCGTTCCGCTCCGGGGCGCGCACCCCGGTACTTCTTGGCCTTGCGCGAATTGCGGCTGTAGCCGTAGCCGTAACGCTCGTAGTAGCCGTACTTCGCGTGACGGCCGGCGCCGTTCATCACCGCCCCGATCATCGGGGCGTCGGCCTGCTCGAGGAAGTCGGCCGCCTTCCCGAGGTGGCGCCGGCGGGTCTTGCCGACCTGCACGATCATGATCACGGCGTCGACCCGGCTCGACAGCACCACCGCGTCGGTGACCGGCACGATGGGCGGCGAGTCGATGATCACGAAGTCGGCCGTCGCCCGGAGATTGGCGAGCACCTCGGCCATCCGGGTGGTCCCCATGATCTCGGACGGGTTCGGCGGGATCGGGCCGGCCGGCAGGAACCGCAGCGGAGGCACGCCCGGCGCGATCGGCACCTCGTACATCGATTCCGCGAGCGTCGTCTCCCCGACGAGCACCGACATCAGGCCGATCTCGTTGTCGCCCCCGAACAGGGCCGCGAGGGAGGCGCGGCGGAGGTCGAGATCGACGATGACGACGCGGAGCCCGCTGCGCGCCAGCGTGACCCCGAGGTTCGCGGCGGTGGTGGTCTTGCCCTCCCCCGCCATCGCACTCGTGACGAGGAGGGTCTGGATCGGTTTCCGCAACGAGATCAGCCGCAAGCTGGTGCGCAGGCTCCGGTAGGCCTCGGCGGCTCCGGAGCTGGCGTCGTCGAGCGCGGCCAGGCGTCGGCCCCGCTTCTCCTTCCCCATGGTCGGGATCTCGGCGAGCACGGTGAGCCCGTGGGCGTAGCGGGCGACGTCTTCGGGGGTCTTGATCTTGTCGTCGAGGAACTCGGTGAGGAACGCCAGCGCGAGGCCGAGCACGAGACCGAGCGCGAGACCCAACAACGCGTCTCGTCGAGGCGTGGGCTTCACCGGCGTCGACGGGAGCCCAGCGCGGTTGATGACCTGTGGCTTGTTCTGGTTCACCACGCTCGCGTTGAGCTGGATGGTGCTGAGCTGCTCGTTGAACTGTTGCTTCTCGAAGAGCAACTCTGCGCGTTGCTCGGCGAGACCGCCTGTTCCCAGCGGATTGGTGTTGATCTGCGCAGTCAGATCGTCGATCTGAGCCTGCAGCGCGTCGATTCGCTTGTTGATGTCGGTGATCGCGACCTGGCTCGCCTCGACCTTCTGTGCTGTCCGGATCTGGACGTACTTCGTGGCGTAGAGGTTGGCGGCTCGCTGCGCGGCACGAGGGTTGGAGCTCTGGGTCGTGATCGCAATGAGCGCGGTGTCCCCCACGGGCGACACCGCGACGCCGGTCACCTTGGCCGCGTCGGCACCCAAGGCGCGCACGACCGCAGTGGCGATGCGGCCGGACTGCATCAGCGCGATCTCGGTGCCGATATCGACGAACGTCCCCGTACCGGACTGGCTGATCTGTTGCACGGGATCTCTCACCAGCACCGTCGCCGACGCCTCGTAGATCTTCGTCGAGGTCAGCGACCGGGCGAGGGCGACGCCGGTGACGACCACCGTGACGAGGACGATGATCCAGGCGCGACGGCGGAGCACACCGAAGTAGAAATGAAAGTCGAGTTCAGGACGTTCCTCGTCCATCTCGTCCTTCGGGCTCGTTCGGCTCGCCGGCGACGCCGCACGGCCTGGTGGTGCTCGACGCGCGAAACACCTCGGTCAGACCCCTGAAACGATACCCGGCGGGACCGGGATGCCGGGGACGCACGGCAGCGGCCGCTTCAGCCGGGCCACACCGTCCGCAGGATCCGGTCGGTGAGCGCCGCAAGCTCGGCGGCGGTGTCCTCGTAGCCCGCCACGGGCCCGCCGATGGGGTCGGCGACGTCGTCGACCGGGCTGCTCCCGAGCAGCTCCTCGATCTCGCGGTCGGCGACCAGCGCCGCCAGCCACGGCTGCAGGCTCGTCGTGGCGGGGCGGAACCCCTGGCTCCCCGCCCGCCGCGCGCGAGCTCCTTGACGGTGAAACCGGAGTCGAGCAGCCGCTCGTCCATCAAGATCACCTCGCGGAGGTGCTCCCGGGTGAGGCCGAGCGCGAGGTGCGCCCCGCGCGGGTCGACCGTCAACGGGCGGCTGCGGTGCGCCGACAGGTCGATGCCGTGGCGACGCATCGCGTCGACCACCTCGGGAATCGCAGGCATGCCCTCGTGCGCGCTCAGCCCGGCCGACGCGACCCGCGCGGGCACGCCCACGCGCGCGAGCCCGCGGTCCAGAAACGCGGCCGCCATCGGTGAACGGCACACGTTGGCGGTGCAGATGACCAGGATGCGCACGGGCTCGATGCGAGAGCAGCGTACGGCGTGACCGGAGTCACCCGCGTGAGCCGCCCGCGCCCGAGCGGAACCACCACGGCCCTAGCATGACGCCCCGATGCAAACGGCCGTCGTACTCGCCGTGGCGGCCTGGAACCGCTGGCTCCTGGCGTTCTCGATCACCGCGATCGTCGTGCTCGTGGGCAGCGCGATCGCCCGGAACATGGCCCGCCGGCTCGCGAACGCGCCGGAACCGACCGACGGCTCCGAGCGACGACGAGCCGCGATCCGCCGCCGTGCCGGTGGCCTGCTCGCGCTCGGGCCGCTCATCGGCCTCGCCGTCGCTCCGACGGCGGGACGGCTCACCATCGTGCTCGCGCTCGCGGGCGCCGGCCTCGCCGTGTTCGGCATGATCATCGAACGAGACGGTGCACGCCGACGGTCTGGCCGTGGCCGGCGTCGTCGTGGCCGCGGCGGTCGCGGTCGCAGCCGGCGCGGAGTTCGGCCCGACCGGGGTACACGCGCTCGACGTGGCGTGCGCGTTCGTGCTCGTGGTCGGGGTCACCAAGGCCGTCGACGGCATCGGCAACATCGACGGTCTGGCGGCGGAGACCGGGGCGGCGGCGACGCTCGCGCTGTTCGCGATCGCCGGGTTCGCACGCCAGGACGGCCTCGCCACGGTGCTGACGGGAACCGCGGCGGCGTGCATCGCGTTCCTGGCATTCAACATGCGCCCGGCGTCGCTGTTCCTGGGCCGTGGCGGGCGTCTGCTCATCGGCTTCGTCGTCGGGCTCGGCGCGCTGGCGGTGCACCGCCGCGCCCGGCGGCGGCCGTGAGCTGGCCACGCCGATCATCCTGCTCGCGATCTTCTGGTTCGACGCCCTGGTCGTCGTGCTCAGCCGTCTGCGCCGCCGCCATTCGCTGCTGCACCACCGGTCCGACCATCTCGTCCACCGGCTCGCCGCCCTCGGTAGCGATGCCCCTGAAGCAGACGGTCGCCGACGCGAAGACGAAGATGCGCCACACCGTGGACACGCTGCTGCGCGAGCTCGCCACGATGCGCACCGGGCGGGCCTCGGTCGCGATGCTCGACACGATCCGCGTCGACTACTACGGCACGGCGACACCGCTCAACCAGGTCGGCAACCTCGCCGTGCCCGACCCCACCCTCATCACCCTCCAGCCCTGGGAGCCGTCGCTCCTGCCGGCGATCGAGAAGGCGATCCGCACCTCCGACCTCGACCTCAACCCGCAGAACGACGGCAAGCTCATCCGGATTCCGGTCCCCCAGCTCACCGAGGAGCGGCGGAAGAACCTCGTGAAGGTCGCCCACAAGCACGCCGAGGAGGGCCGCGTCGCGGTCCGCAACGTGCGCCGCGACACGAACGACCACCTGAAGAAGCTGATGAAGGAGCACGAGGTCAGCGAGGACGACGAGAAGCACGCGCTCGCCGAGGTGCAGAAGCTCACGGACCAGCACATCGAGGAGATCAACGCCGCCCTCAAGAAGAAAGAGGGCGAGATCATGGAGGTCTGACACCTCCTCGCGCATAGGCTGGCGGTCGCGCGAGGAGGATCCCAGGACAGTTCCGACGCGGGAGGCGCCATGCTGACCCACCTCGAGTGCTCGCGTTGCGGGAAGCGGCACGAGAAGGGCCGCGTGCAAACGGTGTGCGACTGCGGCGCCCCGCTCTTCGCGCGCTACGACCTCCCGGCCGCCGCCCTGGAGCTGCGCCCCGGCCACCTCGCGCTGCGCGAGCCGACGATGTGGCGGTACCGCGAGGTTCTGCCGCTCGGCGACGCGGACGAGCGCGTGAGCCTCGGCGAGGGCTTCACTCCCCTGCTGCCGGCGCCGCGGCTCGGAAGAGCACTCGGCCTTCCCGGCCTCCTCGTGAAGGAGGAAGGCGGCAACCCGACCGGCTCGTTCAAGGCGCGCGGCCTCGCGATGGCCATCTCCATGGCGAAGGCCCTCGGCGCCACGGACGTGTGCGCGCCTTCGGCCGGAAACGCCGGCAGCGCGCTCGCCGCCTACGCGGCGCGCGCCGGCCTGCGCGCCCACGTCTTCCTGCCCCGCGACGTCGCCCGCGTGTTCGTCATGGACGCGGAGGCCTGCGGCGCCTCGGTGACCCTCGTCGACGGGCTCATCACCGACGCCGGCCGCGCCTGCGCCGAGGCGGCCCGCGAGCACGGCTGGTACGAGTGCGCGACGCTCAAGGAGCCCTACCGCGTCGAGGGCAAGAAGACGATGGGCTACGAGATCGCGGAGCAGATGGACTGGACGCTGCCCGACGCGATCCTCTACCCGACGGGCGGCGGCACCGGTCTCGTCGGCATGTGGAAGGCGTTCTCCGAGATGGAGGCGATGGGCTTCGTCGGCGGGAAGCGGCCGCGGATGTACGCGGTCCAGGCCGAGGGCTGCGCCCCGATCGTGAAGGCCTTCACCGAGGGCCGCGACGACGCGCCGATGTGGGAGAACGCCGCGACACACGCGCACGGCCTGCGCGTGCCGAAGGCCCTCGGCGACTTCCTGATCCTGCGCGCGCTTCGCGAGAGCCACGGCGCGGCGATCGCGGTCTCGGAGGGCGAGATCGTCGCCGGCGTGAAGGAGATCGCCGCCGCCGAGGGGATCTTCGCGGCACCCGAGGGCGGGGCGTGCGTCGCCGCCGCGCGCAAGCTCAAGGCCTCGGGCCACCTCGCCGAGTCGGACTCGGTCGTCCTCTTCGACACCGGCACCGCGTACAAGTACGTCGAGAACATGGTGCCGATCTGGTGACGACATCGAGAGGACCGATCTCACTGCTGGGAATCTTCCTCTTCGCGGCCATGACCGCCGACGCCGGGGAGGGACCGTCGACGTCGAGAGACTCCGCCGTCGAAGGCGCCGTCCGGCAGATTCGACCGGAGCTGATCCGGGCGCACATGCGCTTTCTGGCCGACGATCTCCTGGAGGGACGCGGGACGGGGGCACGCGGTCATCGGCTCGCCGCTCTCTACGTGGCGACGCAGTTCGAGGGGTTGGGGCTCGAACCCGCGGGCGAGGGTGGCACCTACCTCCAGTCGATGCGCCTGGCGCGAACGCTTCCGCGAGAAGCCGAATGCTCGCTCGTCCTCTTCGCAGACGGGCAGGCCCGAGCGCTGGACTACGGATCGGACTTCGTGATGTCCGTCGACCCCGAAGGTCCCGATTCCGCTTTGCGGGCCCCCGTGGCGTTCGTGGGCTACGGCGTGACCGCGCCCGAACAGCACTACGACGACTACGCGGGCATCGACGTGAGCGGCAAGGTCGTGGCCTGTCTTGGGGGGCTCCCGCTTCCTTCGCCGGCGCCCCGGCCGCCTTCTTCGGTGATCCGACCCTCAAGCGCGAGACCGCCGCCCGGCATGGCGCAGTGGGCGTCGTCGAGCTCAGCATCCCGGACGAGCAGCTCGGGCTGGGACACCACCGTCGCCGAGGCAAGACACGGCGTCATGGCAATGGCCGACGGCGGAGACCTCGCTGCGTCGCGGCGGCCGCCGTACCTCGCCCACTTGAGCGCGAGCGGCGTCGCCGCGCTCTTCGACCACGAATCGGAGCGATGGCCGGAAGCCCTCGCCGAAGTCAAGGCGGGCAGGGCTCACAGCTTCACGACGACTCGTGAGCTCTCAGTGCGTCAGCGCACCGAGCGCTCCACGCTCGACAGCGCGAACGTCGCCGGAGTGCTGCGCGGCTCGGACACGACGCTCAGGGACGAGTTCGTCGTCTACACCGCGCACCTCGACCATCTCGGGGTCGGGGAGCCGGTCGGCGGCGACGCGATATACAACGGCGCCCGGGACAACTCTTCGGGTGTCGCGGGCATGCTGGCCGTCGCCCGCGCGTTCTCCGCTCCTGCCCTGCACCCGCGGCGATCGATCATCTTTCTCGCGACGACCGCAGAGGAGCCGGGGTGGCTGGGTTCTCGCTACTTCGTGAATCACCCTCCCGTCCCCCTCCAGAACATCGTCGCCAACGTCAATCTCGACGGGCTCGCCGTGTTCTGGCCCCTGCGGGACGTCGCAGGCTGGGGCGCCCGGCACTCGACCCTCGGGGCCGTCGTGCAAGAAGCCGCACGCCGGGCTGGGCTCGAGGCGACGCTGCCGGACGAGGACGGCAAGGTCCTGATCGCCTTCAGCGATCAAGCGTCGTTTGCGCAGAAGGGGATACCGGCCGTGTGGCTCGTCTACGGCGACAAGAGCCGGGATGGCGTGGATACCGGGGCGCTGGAGCAGAAGTGGGCCCGCGCTCACCGGCCTGACGACGACATGAGCCAACCGTTCGACTTCGATTCTTCGGCGAGGCTCGCTCGGGCTGCCTTCCTGACGGGCTACCTCGTGGCCAACGACCCGCAACGCCCGGCGTGGAACAAGGGTGACTTCTTCGGCGAGAGACTTGGCCGGTGATCTCACTCGCCCCGTGTCCCCTTCCTGGCCGACGCCCGTGACCATCCGGCTCTTCTCCGACGACCCCGACCTCCTCGAGTTCGACGCCACGGTCGTCGCGGTTCGCGAGCACGAGGGCCGCCCCGCGGCCGTCCTCGACCGGACCGCGTTCTACGCCGAGAGCGGCGGCCAGCCGTGGGACACGGGCACGCTCGGTGAGTCGCGCGTCGTCGCCGTCGTCGAGCACGGGGACGAGATCCTGCACGTGCTCGACCGCCCGCTCGCCGCCGGCCCGGTGCACGGCCGCGTCGACGCCGAGAGGCGTCACGACCACGTGCAGCAGCACCACGGCCAGCACCTTCTGTCGCGCGCATTCGTCGAGACCGCGCGCGCCGAGACGGTGGCCTTCCACCTCGGGACGGCGGCGACCACGATCGACCTCGACCGTCTCGTCTCGTCCGAGCAGGCGCGCGCCGCGGAGCGCCGGACGAACGAGGTCGTCTGGGAGGCGCGCACCGTGCGCGTCTCGATGCTCCCGACCCGACGAGGCGCGGGCGCAGGGCCTCGAGCCGCCCGCTGGCGTCGACGCGGTGCGCGTCGTCGACGCCGAGGGCTGGGACCGCCAGCCCTGCGGGGGTACTCACCCGCGCACGACGGCCGGCGTCGGCGTCGTGCTCGTCACCGCGCTCGAGCGCTACAAGGGCGGCACCCGCGTGTCGTTCGTGTGCGGCCACCGCGCGCTCGCCCTGGCTGCGCGCCGCGGCGAGGTGCTCGACCACCTCGTGGGCACGCTCTCCGCACCGCTCGACGAGCTCCCCGCGGCGGCACAGAAGCTGAAGGACGAGCTCGTGGCCGCGGAACGCCGGACGAAGTCGCTCCTCGAGCGAGCGCTCGACGGCGACGCGCGGCGCCTTCTCGAGGAGGCCCGCGCCGCCGACGGCGGGTCCGACGCCCCCGTCCTCGTCCTCGCCGTGTTCGACGGCTGGCCGGCCGCCGACCTGCGCGCGCTCGCGACACGGCTCGTCGAGCTCGCGCCGTGCGTCGCCCTCCTCGGCAGCCGCGCCGACAAGGCCCACCTCGTCTTTGCGCAGTCGGAAGGCCTGTCTCACGACGTACCGGGGCTGCTGAAGGCGGCGGTCGAGTCTCTCGGCGGCCGCGGCGGCGGCCGCGGCAACGTCGCGCAAGGCGGCGGCGAGCGTCTCGACGGCCTCGACGCCGCTCTCGCGGCGGCGGCCGACGCCGTGCGGGCCCGCGGCTAGCCCTTGTCGCCCTGGCTGACGGTCAGCCTCGCCGTCGTCTTCGTCTCGTTCGGCGCCGTCCTCGCCCGCCTGGCCGCGGCTCCCCCGCTCGCGGTCTCCTTCTACCGGGTCGCGCTCGCCTCGCTCGTCCTCCTGCCTTTTGCCGGGCGAAGCGCCGCCACCGCGCTGCCCGCGCTCGCGCCCCGCCGCCGGATGCTGCTCGCCGCCTCCGGTGTCTTCCTCGCCCTGCACTTCGCGACGTGGATCGCGAGCCTGTCGTACACGACCATCGCCTCGTCGGTGCTGCTCGTGAACACCGCGCCCCTCTTCGCGATCGGCCTGTCGCGCGCGTTCCTCGGCGAGCGGCCGCCGCGCGCCGTCCTCGTCGCGCTGCCGGTCGCCCTTCTCGGCGCCGGGCTCATCGCCCTCGGCGACTACACCGGCGACCCCGGCTCGCTCCGCGGCAACCTGCTCGCGCTGGCCGGAGCCGTCACCGTCGCGGCCTACCAGGTCATCGGCCGCGGGCTCCGCGACGCACTCCCGCTGTCCGCCTATGTGCTCGGCGTGTGGGCCGTGGCCGCGGCGACGCTCGCCGGAATGGCCGCCGCATCGGGCGTCGCCCTCGTCGGGTTCCCCCCGCGCACGTGGCTCGCGTTCCTCGCGCTCGCCCTCGTCCCCACGATCGGCGGCCACGGCCTCGTCAACAAGTCACTCCGCTCGCTGCCGGCACCGACGGTCGGGCTCTTCCTGCTCGGCGAGCCGCTCGGAGCCTCGATCCTGGCGTTCCTGGTCTTCGGCGAGACGCCCGGGCCGTGGACGTTCCTCGGCGGCGCATTCGTGCTCGCCGCCCTCGTCCTCGTCGTCGTGCGCCGCGGCTGATCGCGCCGCCCTACTGCACGCGGTAGAGCGCGCCCCACGTCCCCGACGCGACCGGCGGGCCGCTCTGTTCCCACGGGCGCGTCGAGACCGCGAACGCGGCTTGCTCGCGCGGGCCCCAGAACACGTAGCGCGCCCGCAGCGCGCGGGCCTCGCTCCGGAAGTCGCCCTCGCCACGCATGAGGCGCCCGAGCGAACGCTCGACCTCCCGCGCGTCGAGGCCGTGGCTCCACAGGTGGCCCGCGTAGCCGGCCACGATCGGCTGCCCGCACAGGGCCACTGGGTGATTGTGGGTCTGGGCGGTCGCCACTCTCTCGTCACGGCCGAGCGGACGCAGCGCCTCGCACACCCCGCGCAGCTCGGCCTCGTCGAGCACGACGAGCCGTCCGCCCTCGCCGACCGAGGCGGCGGCGACACTGACGGCGCCCGAGAAGAGCAGGCCGAAGACGGCGAGCGCGCGCGGCAGGACGCGCATACGCGACAGGACGGCCGCCTCGATCGGCGGCAGCGCGGCCAGGTAGCACCACACCATCACCTTCGTGTTGTCCCACTCCCACGGGGCGAGGCGCACGAAGAAGAGCGCGGCGAAGACGGCCAGCGCCGGGCCGAGGACGAAGGAGTCCTCGCGGCGGCCCGTGCGCAGGGCGACGAAGAGCGCGGCGAGGGCGAGCGGGAGGAACAGGCCGAAGTTGAGCAGCAGGAAGACGAGGGGACCCTCGCCTCCGATCATCCAGCCGATCTTCCAGCCCACGAGCGAGGCCGCGCGGAACCCGTCGGTCACCTGCCAGACGCTCCAGGCGGCGGGCACGCCTGCGATGGCCAGCGGCCGCAGCGCCTCGCGCCATCGGCCCCCGCCGACCGTCCACGCCGCGAACATCACCGACACGAACAGGAAGGTGTGGAGGTGCACGAGCGGCAGCGCGCCCCACAGCAGGCCCTCGACCCACGGCGCGAGCGCCGGGCTCTCGTCGCGCAGCAGGCGCCGCCTCCAGCTCCAGAGGAGCAGGAGGCCGACGGGCAGCGCGAGGAGAAACCCGCGCTGAGGGACGAACAGGGTCAGGTACGGGCTCTTCCACGCGACGGCACTCTGGTAGTCGTGCAGCGTACCCGTCCACAGCAGCTCGAATCCGGCGAGACCGCCCGCGCAGAGGAGCCCGGCCACGGCAAGCGCGCCACCCCAGCGCCGCAGGGCGAGCGCGGTGAGCGCCGCGCCGGCGAGGCCCAGCGCCACGAGCGCCAGCGTCATGGGCGCGCCGAGCTGCACCGGGATCGCGGTGAGCAGGTCGACGCCGAGCGGGTAGCGCAGGCGCTCACCCGTGAAGATCGGGTTCTCGGGCCAGAACCGCGCGCCCCCGGCGAGGTGCGCGACGTAGGTCCAGTGGAGCGGCAGGTCGCCGTAGTTGTACGGCAGCAGCGTCAGCACCTCACCGTCGCGCCGGAACGCGAGCCACCCGAACTGGCGCACCGACACGACCGCGAACGCGGCGAGGGCCAGCGCGTCGGGCCACGCCATCCGCCGCCCCGAGCCCGCGCCGGACCGATCCGCGGGTCCCGCCGCACCCCATGCGAGCACCGCCGCCGCCGCGGCGACGCCGACGACGACGCCGCAGACGCCGGTCCACGGGCGCAGCGCGCCGGCCAGTACCGACAGGAAGGCCGCCACCCAGGTGGCGACCGCCGCACCTGTGGTCGCCGCCACGAGGGAGTCCGGCCGCGCCCTCGGGCCCCTCGGTGAATCAGCCACTTGCCGCGATCATGCACGCGCCGTCCACAGGATGTCCACACGCAGTGGGCGGATTTCGTCAGCGACCGCACATCCCACGGCGTCGTTTTCGACAGCTTCCACACGCGAAGGCGGTCGCTTTCCACAGGACGTCCACAGGACTTGCACACGACCGAAGACGGTCCATCGGGACCCGTCCGCACGCGCAGCCCGTCAGGGGTCAGCGCCCGGCGAACTCCGTGGCGGACGGCAGGCCCGGCAAGCCGGTCGCGGTCTCGACGGCGCGCACGACCGCGCGCGCCACCGCCTCGGCGGCGAGCGCGCCCACGAGCATCGCCGCCTCGCCTTCGGTCGCCACGGCGCCGGTCGAGAGCGCGAACAGGGTGTCCCCGTCCCACGGCGTGTGCACGGGACGAATGGCCCGCGCGAGCCCGTCGTGGGCCATCTGCGCGACCTTCCGCGCCTCCGCCTTCGTGAGCTTCACGTTCGTCGCGACGACGCCGATGCTGGTGTTCTGGCCGGAGAGCGGTCGTCCTGGCGTCTCCCCGGCGAGGAGCGCCGCGGTTGCGCCCCGCATCGTCTTGCCGTCCGGCGTGCGCGCGCCGGCCAGGACTCGCCCGCTGTCCGGATCGACGACGTCGCCGAGCGCGTTCACCGCCACGAGCGCCGCGACGACTGCTCCGTCGGGGCGGCGGACGGACGCGGTGCCGAGGCCGCCCTTCATCGCCCCGGCGGGGCCGAAGAGCTTCCCGACGGTGGCGCCGGCGCCCGCGCCGATGCTGCCCTCGCCCACCGGCCCGCTGGTGGCGGCGCGCGCGGCCTCGTACCCCGCCTGCGCGTCCGGCCGGATCTTCCAGTCGCCGACACCGAGATCGAAGAGCACGGCGGCAGGGACGATCGGCACCTTGCCGACGCCGACCGGGAAGCCGATCCCCTTCTCCTCGAGGTAGCGGACGACGCCCGTGGCCGCGTCGAGGCCGAACGCCGAGCCGCCGGTCAGCACCACCGCATGCACCGCCTGGATCGTGTTCACGGGGTCGAGGAGGTCGGTCTCGCGGGTCCCCGGCGCGCCACCTCTCACGTCGACACCGCACACGGCGCCCATCTCGGCGAGCACGACCGTGCAGCCGGTGGGGCGCCGGCGGTCCGTGAAGTGCCCGACGAGGAGGCCGGCCACGTCGGTCAGCGAGCCGGCGAGCGCGGGCGATGCGCCACCGCCCCCGGCCTCCTGCGCGGCCGGCGCCGGCCACGCACGCGCGTGCGAAGGCAGCCCCGAGAGCCCGCCGGCGAGAGCGAGCGTGAAACGGCGGCGATCCATCCCGTTCATCGGGGCCTCCTGGCCTTCGATCGTCGCTCGAGCGCTCGGGGCTCAGACCCTCACGAGCGGGTCGAACAGCTTGCGGTGCTCGTCGACGGCGAACCGGTCGGTCATGCCGGCGATGTAGTCGCACACGACCCGGTGGACGCCGTCCCTCTCGATCTGCGCGTGGAAGTGCGGGGGCAGCTGGCGCGGCTCGTTGACGTACGAGCCGAACAGGTCGCGCAGGAGCCGCCCGGCCTTGTCGCCCATGCGCACCACGCGGTAGTGCCGGTACATGTTGCGGAGGAGGAACTCCTTGAGCTCCCGGACCGCCACGGCCATCGGCTCCGAGTACGCGACGAGGCGCCGCCCGGCCGCGCGCACGTCGCCGGCCGAGGCCACGTGGCCGGCCTCGAGCGCCGCCCGCGTCGTCCCGATGAGGTCGAGCACACAGCGCTCGATGATCCAGCGGACCACGTGGTGGCGCGCGATCCGCTCGTCGAACCCCCGGCGCAGCGCGTCGTCGTGCGCCTCGCGGAAGAGGGGCACCTGGCGGATCTCGTCCACGGTGAACATCCCCGACGCGAGGCCGTCGTCGACGTCGTGGTTGTTGTAGGCGATCTCGTCCACGTAGTCGACGAGCTGGGCCTCGAGCGTCGGCGCCTCGCCGGGCGCGTAGTCCTCGGGCGCGCTGGCGTCGGTGTCCGGGCGATGCTTGATGATCCCCTCCCGCACCTCCCACGTCAGGTTCAGCCCAGGGTACTCCGGGTAACGCCGCTCGAGGACCTCGAGGATGCGCAGGGTCTGGCGGTTGTGCTCGAAGCCGCCGTGCTCGCGCATCAGCTCGTTCATGACCCGCTCGCCCGAGTGGCCGAACGGCGTGTGGCCGAGGTCGTGGCCGAGGACGAGGCACTCCGTCAGCTCCTCGTTGAGGCCGAGGGCGCGCGCCACCGTGCGGCCGATCTGCGCGCCCTCGAGGCTGTGGGTGAGCCGCGTGCGGTAGTTGTCGCCCTCGTGGTTGACGAAGACCTGCGTCTTGTACTCCAGGCGGCGGAACGACGAGCTGTGGATGACGCGGTCGCGGTCGCGCTGGAAGCAGGTGCGCAGCGGGTGCTCGGGCTCGGGGTAGCGCCGGCCGCGGCTCTCGGCGCTCTTCATGCCCCACGGGGCGAGGATGCGGGCCTCGCGTTCCTCCTGCACCCGTCGGTCGACGATGTCCATGACCGCTCTCAGGCCTCGGCCGGCGAGAGCTGCAGCACGAAGTGCACGGACGTGCGCGGGCTCTCCGGGGTTACGAGAAAGCCCTGGTGCAGGGCCATCACGGCGTAGACCGCCGTCATCTCGGCGTCGCTGTCGGCGGCGTAGGCCTGGGCGGCGACGGGCGCCCCCACGACCGCCCCGCTCTCGCCGAGCCAGACGTGGATGCGGACGAAGCCCTCCTCGATGGCGGCGTAGACCCCGATGACCGGGATCGTCGACCGCTCGAGGGCCGCCGACTCGCAGCGCGAGACGAGCGTCGCGACGGCGTAGCGCAGCAGCGACGCGTCGCCGGCCACCGGCGGCGTGCCGGGCACGACGGTCACCGTGACGCCCGGCACCCGCAGCGGCGCGAGGACGTCCTCCACCGCGAGGAGGGAGCGGCGAGCGGAGGTCGGCGGCAGGCGCGTGAGCACCGAGGCCATGGCCGCGGCGGAGGCCCGCGACACCGCCCGCATGCGCTCGACGCTCGCCGTCGCCTCGCGCGCCGCCGCGGCCTCGAGCGGGCCGGCGAGGACCCGGGCGAGGAAGCCGACGTGCTCGAGGGTGTGGTCCGAGGGCAGCGCCACGTGCGGGCGGTAGTAGAGGACCGCGAGCGCCAGCACGCGCTCGGCCGAGCGGAACGGCACGAGCGCGATCGCCTCGAACGCGGGCTCGACCGTCGCGAGCGCCTCGCCCAGCGCCGGGATGGAGCTGCCCTCCTCGAGCCGCGGCTCGTCGAGGTCCCGCAGGTCGTGCAGGTGCTGCGCCCCCCACGCGGTCCGCGCGAGCGGGTCGGTGACGAGCGGGGGAAGGACGAGCACCTGCGGGGGGTCCGTCGTGGTCAGGAGCAGGCTCGCGTTGTCCGCCTCGGCCGACCGCATCAGGATCGAGAGGATCCGCTGGGCGCGGTCCTCGATCTCCCCCTCGGCCGCCTTCTGCTCGGCGAGCTCGAGGGCGATCTTCAGCTCGGCGAGCCGGGCCCGCGCGACGTCCCGCTGCTCGCGCAGGTCGGTGACCTGCAGGCCCAGCTCGGTGGAGGCCTGGGCGTACGACTCCGCGAGGATCTCGCCGGCGCGCGAGTCGGACGTCGCCGCCGCGGTGACGCCGGCCTCCTCCGGCATCGAGACGCGCAGCAGGTAGCGCTTGGAGGACGCGTCGTCGAGAAGCGCCGCCTCCGGCAGGTTGACCGCGACGAGCTCGTCCTCGCTCTGCCCGTCGCTGAGCCGCGCCGTGCCGAACATCGTGACGAGCGCGCGCTCGGTCCACTCGGCGACGGAGTCGCCGGCGGGCAGCGCGAGCTCGGGGTAGCGGCCCGTGAGGTCGCCGAGCGCCCCGCGCACCGCGGCGGCGAAGGTCTCGAGGACCCCGTCCCCGCGCACCGCTACCGCCGGGTAGAACGGCGCGCGCCGGCTGTTGATCCCGCGCTCGAGGGCCTCGACGTCCATGACGTCCGGAAGGTCCCGCTTGTTGTACTGGAGCACCATCGGGATCCTGATCGGGTCGAGCTGCTGAGCGAGCAGGTGCCCCTGCATCTCGCGGTAGCTCTGGAGGTTCTCGTGCCAGCGGTCGGTCGCCGAGTTCGCGACGAAGACGACCGCGTCGGAGCCGCGCAGCACCACGCGCCGCGCCGGGGCGTAGATCGCCTGGCCGGGCACGGCCGCGAGCTGGAAGCGCAGGTCGTAGCCCCGCAGGCCGCCCGAGCGGATGGGCAGCAGGTCGCACAGGATCGTGCGGTCCTGCTGCGAGTTCACGGACACGAACTCGCCGCGACGCGTCGGGCTCGCGCGGTCGTAGAGCACCTTCAGGTTCGTGGTCTTGCCGCCGACCGCGGGTCCGTAGTAGGCGATCTTGACCTTGATGACCCGCTGCTCGCGGTTGAACTCGACCATCCCCCGGGGCCTCTCCCGTGTGCCACCGGCGTGGCACGACCTCCCGCGGGACTCTACCAGAATCGCGCGATATGGGTGCGGTCGGCCGGCGATTCGAGCCGCGCGCAGAGGCCCCGGGCCTCCTCCTCGCTGCCGGCCTGGGCGAGGAACCGCCACGACGCGCCGTCGCCGCACGGCAGCTCCTCGTCCGAACGCACGATCACGGGACGGGCCCCGTCCCGGTCGATCCGAAGCAGCACCGCGTAGAGCATCGCGACGGAGTCTGCCCGGCACCGCCGGGGCCGGCGCGCCCGTTTGTGTCACTTCGGCCAGTGTCACAGCGCGGGGCAGCGTCCCGCCGGACGGCCCGTCAGCGCGGGAAGTTGAGCAACACGCCCGGCGCGAGGATCTGCACGCGGGCGGGATCGCCGCCGACCTCGGCCACCACGGCCCTCCGGAAGGCGCTGACGTCGCAGCCGGGGAGCGTCTTCAGCGTCGCGTGTTTCGGGTCGAAGAACTCCTCCCAGTGGTGGAGCACCACGTCCCTCGCCTTCAGGTTGACCGACACGACCTCCTCGGGCCGCCGCATCACGTCGAAGTTCCCCACGCAGAGGAACGCGAGGTCGACCGGCCGGGAGTCCACGAGATCCTGCCTCACCCAGCCGATCGGACGGGAGACCGGCGCGTCCTGGTAGTACACCCGGAATGCGGGCGCGCCGTCTTCCATGAAGTCCACGAGGAACGCGAGGACCTCGCCTTCCTTGTAAGCCCCGACGCGCAGCGGCGGCGACGGAAGGTCGTGCGCCTGGCAGCCCGGCCAGAAGTGGATCGCGTGCAGCACCTGCGCGGGGTGACAGGAGCAGAACGCCTGGATGCGGACGCGCCCGGCGCTTCCAGGCACGTCGAGCCACTGCCCCGCCTGACCCGGCACGGTCTCACAGCCGTCCCCGCCGGGCTCGAGGCAGTTCGTGAAGTCGGCGACGCTGTGCGCCGGGTCGTCGAGCGCGGTCACCCGTGCCGCCATCGCCGGACCGTACCCCGCGAGGATGCGCCGGGTCGTGACGCTGCCGTAGACCCGGGCCGCGGGCGCCTTGTCGAGAAAGTAGGGCACGTCCATCAGGTGGTCGTAGTGGCCGTGCCCGACGAGGATCGCGCGAAGATCCGGCATGTCGGCGGCGAGGCCGTGCTCGCGATAGAAGCGGTCGAGGACCCCGGTCCGAGGAGGGATCTCGCCCGCCAGCTGGAAAGGGGTCGGGTTCGAGTAGAGCGGCGCGGTCATCACGACGTCGTGGCCGCGCCGAATCACGAACCCGCCGACCCCGAGCGAGCGCACCTGCACCCGCCCGGGGTCGGGCGGCTCCGACTGTCTGACGAGTCCGTCGGGCAGGCAGCCGCCGCTCGCGAGGACCGCGGCCAGGAGCAGCTTCCGGACGCCCGGCGCCGGCCTCACGGGTTCGCCGGCACCAGGTGCTTCACCTCCAGGCGGTACTTCGCCGCCGAGTAGCCGTGCACCATCACGAACGCCCGCGTCTGCCCGGGCGGCACGTCGAGCGCGCACTTTTCTTCTGCCGACGCCAGGAACGGCCGGCAGTTGTAGCCGTCGGTCGTCGGAGCCACCGCGAAGCGCACGTACAGGTCGGGGTCGCCCGACGCGCCCGGACCTCCGATCGTCGCCTCGAAACGCGAGCCCTCCACGACGGCGAACGGCCCATACTGCCGGTCCTTGCCTTCCGCCACGGTCTGGCTCGCGAACACATCGGTCTTCGGCAGACCCGGGGCGCTCGTCGGCGACGGCGTGCGGCAGGCGGTCGAAGTGACGAGGCTCGGGTCGATCGTGAATCCGGCGGTCGGTCCGTACAGGCACGCGGCGCCGCTGCGGTCCCGCGGAGTGAGGGTGAGGCTCCAGTCGCCCAGGCCGTTGCACTGCGGATAGTGCATGACCGAGTACGCGTCGTAGGCCGTCAGCTCGCGCCACTCGGTGTCCTCGAAGCAGCGGCCGGCGCTCGGGCGCGTGTGCTCGTGGCGAAAGCCGAGCGAGTGGCCGAGCTCGTGCCGGAGGATGCCGGCCAGCTGCAGCTTCCCGGACGCCGGAAGGTCGAACGACGAGCCGTCGATCAGCACGTTGCGGTCGGGACGCGGCTCGTTCGGGAAGAAGGCGCGCGCCAGGTACTCGCCCTGGACGTCCACCGGGCGCACGTCGAACACGACGGCCGCGTTCGCCGGCGAGCAGTTGGCGTCCTGCGCGGCGTCGTGCCGGAACGCGACCGCCGCGACGTCCTGCCAGGCCTGCGTCGCCGCCTGCATGTCGCGGACGACCGCGTCGTAGTGCGAGCCGAACTCGCTGCGGCTGACGCAGTAGGTGAGCTGGCCCTGCATCGACTGGTTCCACGAGAGGTCGAGCCCGCCGACGTGGCCGACGATCAGCTCGGCGTGCGGGTGCGTCGGGGAGGGAGGGGCCGGCGCCTGCTTGACGTTCTTCTCGAAGAACTCGCGCAGCTGCTTGTCGCCGAGGAGGGGCGTGTCTCCGTTCACGATGTACTTGCCGCCCGGGAACTTCTCCTGGTAGACGGCCTTGCTCGCCTTGAACTGCTCGAACGTCATCCCGGCGTAGCTCTGCCGATCCCGCTCGGCGGCCCCCTTCAGCGCTGCCGCGACCTGCTCGGGCGTCGCCTGTGTCGCCTGCTGCCGAGGCGACGGCGGAGGGGACGGCGCGGCCTCGCGGGAGCGGCAGGCGCCGGACGACGCGACGAGGACCACCAGCGCGAGGCCGCACGAGAGTCGAATCTTCATCACTTTCATCTCCCTCCGGCGGGTGCCGGGCACGGCCCCGCCTCGACACGGAACAGGTCGACGCCGCTCGCGATCTCGTCCGCACGCGCCTTCGCGCGCCCTCCGTCGGCCGCGCTCTCGTACTCGATCGCGAGGCAGGTCTCGCCCTCCAGACCGATGCGCTGGCTCCGGCTCTGGACACGGACGCCGCGCGCTCGGTCGGCCTCGACCATCGCCGCCACGCGCTTCATCGCCTCCCGCGCCTCGGGCGGCACACCCCGGCCGCGCGAAAGGGCGACGACCGCGAACGAGTAGCTCCGGGCGGCCGAGGGCGCGCTCTTCGCCTCGGCCTCGGCCGGCGCGGCCTGCGGGCGCGGCGGCACCGGCGCCTCGGGCCGCGCGCAGCCGCCGAGCGCGACGACGAAGACGAAGATCGCAGCCACTCGCAACCGCCGGCTCCTGGTCTACTGCGCGATCAGACGATCGAGGCCGGCGGCGCATGTCGCCGACCCCGGAGCGGACTTCAGGAACTCGAGGATCTTGTCGGCGCGAACGGCCGTGTTGAAGCGTCCCGCCCGCGCGGCCGTGTCCGGGCTCTGGTCGAAGCCGGTGTGGTGAAGGCCGACGAGCCGCCCCGCCCCGTCGAGAACGGCCCCGCCGGAGCTGCCCTCCTCCGTGTCGCACTTGTGCGACAGGTCCACCGCCGCCGCGGGATTCGTCCAGCCCCGATAAGCCGGGTCGAGGACGGAGCAGCCGGTCGTGACCTGCTTCGGCAGGCACTCGGGATGGTGAATGAGGGTCAGCGGCTCGTCCCTGAGGGGCGGCGCGGTGCGGACCAGGAGCGGCTTCGCCACGTCCTCCGCCGCCAGCGGTGCCATGCGGATGAGCGCGAAGTCGAGATCACGGTCGCGGCAGAGCACCTCCGTGCACCGGAACTCGCGGCTGACGGCATCGCCGTCCCAGGAGAGGTCGACGATCGTGTCGGCGCAGGCGGCCGGGCTCCAATAGCCCGCCTCCGGCGTCTCGCCGGGCTTTCCGCCGCAGTGCCAGTTCGTGAGAAGCAGGTCCGGCCCCACCACGACGCCCGTGCAGCACCACGAGGCCTGGTCGTAGGAGCCCATGACGAACCCGACGGAGTCACCGAGCCGCCGCAGAGGGTCGCCGCCGGACTTGAACAGGTCGACGTAGCCCGGCTGCACCGGATCCTGGCTGGAGTAGTACGGTGTCTGCGCCTTCTCCGGCATGGCGATGTACTCGGTGAGCGCGACCTTCACCGACATCGTCTCGGTGGAGGCGTCGGCGAGGTCGAGGTCGAACATGAGGCGGGAGCTGTTGATGCGCGTCGACCAGCGCGCCTTCGAGGACTGGAATGACTCCGCCGTGAGCACCTCGAGCGGCCGCAGGGCGTCGTCCCGGATCGTGAGATACCAGCTCCCCCGCTCTCCGCCCCGCAGCTCCATCCGCACGCGCATGTAGCGGATGCGGCTGGCGGTCGCGCCGGTCGGTGTCGGGTGGACGACGGCGACACGGCGGGCCGACGCCGGCTGCGCGGCGAGGCTCAGGGCGATCGGGAACCGGGCTCCGAGCTCCGTCACCGGCCGGGGCGGCACCGGCTGCGCCAGCGCCCCCTGCGCGAGGACACCGCCGAGGACGAGGCCCGTCCCCAGGTGCCGGAGGGCGGCACTCTTCACTGGCATGGGCTCGTCCCGGCGCGGAGGACGAAAGGCATCTCGAGCAGCAGGTCGTCGAGGTCGGCCATCCGGACGGCGGTGCCGTCGCACAGCTCGAGCACGGTGTCGCCGCCTCCGGGAACGCCATCGACCGGCACCAGCTGACCCGGACCGAAGCGGACGACCTCGCCCCGGTGCTCCAGCCGCAGGTCGTCGGGATAGCGACTGAACGCCGTCCAGGTGTCTGGGCCGACACGCGTGAGCCGGTAGATGTCTTTCATGCGCAGGCTGAACCGGTCGGCGGGCGTCGAAACCATCTCGAGCGTGCTGCGCCAGCGGCGCACGCGCACCGACTGCCACTCCCCGCGACTCGTCCGGAGCCAGTCGCTCTTCGGGTCGAGGAGGGCCACGTCGATGTCGACCACTCCCGCGGCGACGCCGTCCTGCGCGGCCGGGAACGGCCGCGACGTCGTCTGCAGCCGCGTCTTCACCACCGACGGGGAAAGGTAGGCGAGGGGGTAGCAGGCCTTCATTGCCGCCGCCACGCCGGCCACGAAGGCGGCGGCCTGAGAGGTGCCGTGGGCGCGGCCGTACTCCTTCTCGCTGCACGGGCCTACTACGGGAACGCCGGGCGCGGCGACGTGCACCAGCGGCTGGGTCGACGTCGCACGGTTCGCGTCGGCGGCGAGCCGCGGCGCCGTGAAGCAGTCCTCGCACGCCGTCACGACCACCACGTTCTCCTGGTCCCCCAGCTGCGCCGGGCTCGCCTTCGACTGGTAGGAGATCTCGGTGTACTGGCGGTTCTCGCCGTTGCCGGCCGCGACGATCCAGAGATCGCGCAGGGCCACGACGCTGGCGCCGAACGGGTTGCGGTTCGAGCTGAAGCGGTCGTCGTCGCGCGTCGGATCCGGTCCCGTCCAGGGGAACTCGCTCGCGAAGAGGTAGATCGGCGTCTGCCCACCGAGCGCGCGCCGCCGGTTCATGAAGGTGTTGAGGGAGGCGACGTCGGTCGGCCAGCACACCGACGTCACCCGGGTTCCCGGCGCGATGCCCGACACCCCCCGCCCATCCACCTTGGCCGAGACGATGCCGGCAAGGTGAGTGCCGTGATGGATGCGCTCGTCGAAGTCCTGCACGCGGCAGTCCGGCAGCACCCCGCCGCCGCCGGGGAGCGCCGGAAGCGCCGGCGTCCCCGGGCACGGGCCCGGGTCCGCGTCGAGGAAGTCGACGATCTCCGGGTGGCGCCATACGGTCGTGTCCACGAGGACCACGTCGGGGCACTCGTCTCCCTGGCACGTCACGGGACACGCCCTCGGGACGCCGGCCGACAGCATCAGCCGCAGGTCGCCCTCCTCCTGCGACGGCAAGGTGCCCCTGTCGTCGATGCAGTGCTGCCAGAGCTTGCCCGGGTCGATCGCAGCGTGCAGCACGGGGGGCGCCGGGTTCTTGAGACGGCCCGCCACCGTGATGTTCGGGATCCGGAGCTCCCTGAGCTGCTGCCGCAGGTCCGCCGCCTGCTCGTCCGACTTCACGGGCACGCGCAGCTCGAAGCCCGGGAACGTGTACCCGACGTAGCCGTCCGGGAGCTTCTCCTGCTTCACCGTCGTCCAGTTGGCCGTGAGGTCGGTGATCCGCTGCTGGTGGGAGCCCACGCGTGGGTCGAGCTTCACGAAGTACGGACGCTCGGTCAGCTGCACGGATGGAACCTTCACCGCCCGGCCGACCGCGAGGCTGCCCGGCCTGAGCCCCTGCCGGTTGCGTTCGTCGGGCGGGTTCAGCGCCTGCGCGAGGCCCAGCGTGTCCTTCGTGCACCCCGATCGCAGGATCCGCGCGTAGACGTCGCACACCGTCTGCCCCGCTTCGAGCGTGACCGTCATCGTCGCGAGGACGCCCTTCTGCCCGAGGACCGTCAGGACCCGCGCGATGTTCGCCGGGTAGTCTCCGCCCTCGAAGAGGACGACGATCTCCGGATCGTCGGGCGGCTTGGGCCGCTCGATGTTCATCGGCGACCGCGTCTGCGCCGCAGCCGGGGCGGCCCCGGCGAGGGCGGCCGCCGCGAGCGCGAGCGTCAGCGCTGCGAGACGCGGACCGCCGACCCTTCTGCGCATGGCTCCCCTCCTTCCGGTGCGCCGTACCACGCCGCATGGCCCGACTTGTCGGAGGCGCTCAGGGTGAACTGCTGCCCGCCTCCGCCCCCGCACGGGTAGTGCATCACCGACTTCGGGTCGTAGGGACCGAGCGCCTTCCACTCGTTGTCCTCCCGGAAGCACCCGGGCACGCCTCGGATGTGCTCGTGGCGATACCCGAGCACGTGGCCGAGCTCGTGTCGAAAGACACCGACCCGGTCGAAGCCCGTCTCGAAGTACGACGCGTCCACCTGGAGAGAGCGCAGCGCCGGCGCGTCGCTCGGGAAGAACGCCGCCGCGATGAACGCCCCTTGCACGTCGACGCCCTTCACGACGAACACCACCTTGTCGAGCGCGGGGGCGGCGTCGTGCTCCTTCAGGTGCGTGAAGGTGACGCGGCAGGCCGGACAGGCCTTCTCCCATTGGCGCGCCGCCGCCGCCACGTTGCGCTTCACGGCCTCGTACCGGGACTCGTCGGAGAAGGAGGCCCGATCGACCGCGTACGTGAGGTCGCGAGCGGCCTTGCACCAGCGGTCGGCCTTGCCGTTCTTCACGTTCACCAGCAGCTCTCCGGCCCGGGGCGGTGCCGGCGCCGCCGAGCGCTGCGCCACGTAAACGGCAACCTGCGCGTCGGTGAGCAGCCGGTCGCCCTCGACGACGTAGTACTCCCCGGCCCGCGGAAGCAGAGCCTTGAAGCGCTCGATGGCGGCGGGGTCCGCCGGGTTGGCGAGCACATCCTCGTACGCCTTTGCGGCGTCCTTCCGAGCATCGCCGGTCTGGGCGGCCGCCCCGGTGCCGGCCAGCAGCACGACCGCGGCGAGGCCCGCGAGGTCGACGTGTCTGCGCATCTGCCCTCCTTGCTCGCGGCGGGTCTACGTCTCGGCCATCGCGGCCGCGAGCAGCCGCTTGAGCTTTTCCCTCTCCGCTTCCTCCACCTGGCCGTCCCACAGCAGCGCGCGCGAGAACAGCCGCACGAAGCGCGCGAACGGCCGGTCGCCGGACGTCAGCTCCGCGAGCGTGTCCCACCTCCGTACGGGGTCGGCGAGCTGCTTCGAGACGCTCTCGGCGAGCACCACCGTCTCGCACGCCTCCACGGCCGCCGGCGCGCACGCCTCCTTCTTCAACGAAGCGAGCCGGGCGTCGGCGGTCGCGGGCTCGATCTCGTCGAGCACCGCCTTCACCAGGGCCCACTCGTTCGCGTAGGTGGGCTGCGGCCACTGGAACACGACGCGGGCCGAGTCGCTCGCCAGGCCGATCGGCTTGCCGGTGTAGACGACTCGGCCCTCGCCCCTGACGACGCGCTCGCCCGGCGGCGCGGCCGCCGGCGGCTGCACCACGTCCACGGACCCGAGATAGACGACCGACTCCCGGTCCGACAGCTGGCTGCGCCGGTCGCGGTTCAGAACGACGACCTCGGACGTGGCCGGACCGGGATAGCCCGAGGCGAGAAGGTTCTCGGGCAGGATCGTCCACTCGACACGGAACGGCCGCTCCGTGCCGAACTCGCGGATCCGGTCCGCCTTGCTCCCGCTGAGCGCCTCGTTGAGCCTGTCCGCCAGCTCCTCGTCCGCCGGCTCGGCGGGACTGGCCGGGTCGAACCGGACGAACGTGTTCGCAGTCACCTGCCCCCGGGCCCGGGACGTGAGCCGCACGAGGCTCAGCAGCCGAACCGCCCCGGGCTTCTCGGCTGGCGCCGCCGCGAGCGCCGCCTTCGGTGCGGGCGCCGGCAGCAGCTCCACGGGCCACGGCGGGTCGGACTCGTTCCTTCCCCGCAGACGCATCACCACGCCTGTGCGGTCGTCGTTGTACGTCTTCGACCGCAACACGAGGAGGCCGCGGGTCTCGCCGCCCGCAGACGTCCACGAGCGTGCGACCACCGACACGACCGACGACAGCGCGTGCGGGATCGCGACGAAGTCGGGACCGCTCGCCGGCAGCTTCAGGGTCACCTGCGCGGCCGGCCGCGGCTTCTCGTCCAGCCGCTTCACGCTGAGGTCGAACACGGGCGGCGGCCCCACCGGCAGCGAGTACGCGACCCAGAGCTCGACGGGACGGTCCGAGCTCCACGGCCTCCACTCGGCGGGCTCGGGGCTCTCGTCGAAGTGCTTCTTCTTGCGGAAGCGGCCGGAGTCGTCGGGCAGCAGGGCGAAGGTCCAGTAGCCCTGCGCGTCCGCGTGGCGGACCCACATCACCTCGGCCGGGTGGATCTCCGGCCGCCAGTCGTGCGCGCGCTCGAGGACCCACGGCCCGTGGACACACGCGATCGCGGGACTGGCGAGGTCGGGCGGCGCCTGGGTGTGTGAGCCCTTCACGCGCCCATAGCACGCCGCGCCACGGCCGCCGCAGAACCACGTCTCGAATCCCTCGGGCGGCGTCACCTCGCCGTAGAGGCACGCCTTGCCATCCGGGGCGTCCGCGTAGACCTCGCGGCACGAGGACACGTCGAGCGCCCCGCTCGAAAGGAGCACGTGGTTTCGCTTCCCGACGAGCTGTGCGAAAGCCGCCGCTCCGTCCATCCACGGGTGGAGGTCGCGCTCGTCGCCGGAGGCCAGGTGCCAGAAGTAGGCCCAGCGAGGGTCGGCCCCGCACGCCGTCCGCCGGATCGCGTCGGCCGGGAACCAGTTGGGCTGGAACCCGTACACGAAGAACTTCAGAAGAACGTCGGCCAGGGTCCAGGTCTTCTTCTTCGCGGCCCGCGAGCCCACGATTTCCGTCTCCGGCTCCGCCGCGATCACCGCGCCCGTTCCCTGCGCGGCATCCCAGATCCGCTCGAGGGCCTCGGGCGGCAGGGCGCTCCACGACCTCGTCAGCGCGGCCTGGCCGCTCGCGTCGACGTTCTCCTTTCGGCAGCCGTCCCCTGCGCCCGCGCACCACACGGTGCAGGCGACGATCGCGCCCAGGGCAGCCCCGTGGTGAGGTCGGTCCATGCCGGCCTCCTCAGGAGCCGAAGTCGTCGAGCGGCGGCTCGCTCGTCCAGGAGTCGGGCGCCTGGCCCGACTTCATTCCCTCTGCGTAGAGGCAGCTCATCAGCACGGGGTCGAACTGGTTCTCCTCCGACGACGCCACCTTGCAGACGTCGCGGGGCACGTGCGTCATCCGGAAGGCGAGCTGTGAGCGCTTCGCCGTCAGGAACACACGGAGGAGGTTGCCGTCCGTCGACTCGTCGAGCAGGACGTCGACGGCGCGCCGGCCGATGTCGATCGTGCGCCGCTTCACCGGGTGCGCGCCCACGCTGAGGGTACCGTTGACCAGGCAGTAGACCGTGGGCTCGGCCTGGACGAGGCCGCGGCGCAGCTGCTCCTGCCGCAGCTTTCCGAGCTCGTCGACCAAGAGCTGCAGGAAGATGTTCCGCCGGACACCGCCGTCCACGTACGCGCGGCCGCCGATCACCGCCGGGGGGAACGCGACCGGGATCGCCGTCGACGCCATGAGCGCGTCGATGTAGTCCCGGCGGGCGTTCGGCCCGCTCGCGGCGATGGCCGTCAGGTCGAACGGGTGGAAGACACCCGCATCGAGGTCGACGGCTCCGACGAACAGCCGGCGGCCCTTCGCCCCCTCGGCAGCGACTCGGGTCACCATGTCGTCGGTGATCTCGGCCTCGAGCTTCCGGCGCAGGGGCCCTGTCGAAGCGAGCGCGTCGGAGAAGAGCGCCGTGAGGAGAAAACGCTTGTCCAACAAGTCGCCGTCGCCCTTGATCCCGAGGTACGCCTGGCCCACCGCCTCGTCGAACCCGGCGCCGAGGAACGCGTACGTGGCGATCAGCGAGCCCGTGCTCGTTCCGGTGACGACCTGGAACGACTCCGGACGCCCGTGGCCCGTCCAGCCTCTGAGGAAGCCCGCGCCAAAGGCACCCCACTGCCCGCCCCCGGAGAGTGCCAGGACCTGCACCGGCTTCGCGGGCGACAGCGCGGTCCCGAGCGACTCCTGCGCCGACTGGAGGCTCCTTCTCTGGACCTCGCGCGCCACGAGACGCGCGTCGACTCCCTTGCCGGCCTGTGGAACGGGCGCGCTGCCGCCGCACGCGGCGACCGCCGTCGCCAGCGAGAGCGCCAGGACCGTCATGCGAGCCCCTGTGCCGCGATGCACGGCGACCGCGCGCAGCGAAACCGCCACTTCCGTCCGGCTCATGTGGACCTCCCGCCGTCGTGACTCGACGCCCGGGACTTCTTTCAACTCCGAGGTATGCTGCGCGCGAGCCTACCTCTGAACACCCACCGTATCAAGAGTGTCTACCTTGCATTGGCCTTGCTTCTGGCATCGCCGCCCTGCGAGGAGGCGGCAGTTCCGGAGATCCGGCCTCGAACGGACGAGTGTTAGACTCCGGCACCGCTCTTCATCTCACAGGGGGAACACATGAGCATTCACCGGTCGAACCATCCGCGTTGGCTCGCGCCTCTTGGAATCTGCCTTCTCCTCGCGTCCGGCTCGCTCGCGTTCGGCCAGCAGCCGGCCGGGGAAAAGGCCCAGGCCGAGAAGCCCGCGGCCGAGCCGGTCGTCCCCAAGCTCCT
This sequence comes from uncultured Actinomycetes bacterium, assembly GCA_963725775.1. Classification (GTDB taxonomy): domain Bacteria; phylum Actinomycetota; class Acidimicrobiia; order IMCC26256; family DASPTH01; genus DASUAS01. Next base: position 31,501 of record CAVRZT010000001.1, on the reverse strand, counting down.
CGAGGAGGTCACCGTCACCGCGCAGAAGCGCGAGGAGAACGTCCAGGAGGTTCCCCTCTCCGTGACGACCCTCGACGCCGACCAGCTCCTCGTCCTGTCTGCCGGCGGCGCCGACGTGAAGGCGCTCTCGGCGCGCGTCCCCAGCCTGCTGATGGAGTCCTCGTTCGGCCGGGCCTTCCCGCGCTTCTACATCCGCGGCCTCGGCAACACCGATTTCGACTTGAACGCCTCGCAGCCGGTGTCGATGGTGGTCGACGACGTGGTGCTCGAGAACCCCGTGCTCAAGGGGAAGCCCCTGTTCGACATCGAGCGCACGGAGGTCCTGCGCGGCCCGCAGGGCACGCTCTTCGGACGCAACACCCCGGCGGGTATCGTCAAGTTCGACAGCCGCAAGCCATCGAAGGACACAGACGGCTTCGCTCGCGTCTCCTACGGTACCCACAACAACGTCGACCTCACGGCGGCGGCCGGAGGCCGTCTCACCGACACCCTGTCCGCGCGCGCGTCGATGCTCTACCAGTCGCAGTCGGACTGGATCGACAACACCTTCACGGGCAAGAACAACGCCCTCGGCGGCCAACGGACCTGGGCCGGTCGACTGCAGCTCCTCTGGAAGCCCAGCGAGAAGCTCACGGCCCTGGCGAAGGTCGACGGCTGGAACCTCGACGGCACTGCGCGCATCTTCCGCGCCAACATCCTCAAGGCCGGCACCCACGATCTGGTGGACGGCTTTGCGCAGGACAAGGTCGCGCAGGACGGCCTCAACGAGCAGAAGATCGGCGCCTGGGGCAGCGGTCTGAAGCTCGACTACGACTTCGGCGGCGCGGTGCTCACCTCGCTGACCGGCTACGAGGCGCTCACCAGCATGTACAGCCGCGGCGACATCGACGGCGGCTACGGTGCGGTCTTCGCTCCGCCCTCCGGCCCCGGCCTCATCCCCTTCCCCTCCGAGAGCGCCGACGGCCTGCCCAAGCTCCACCAGTTCACCCAGGAGCTCCGCCTCGCCAGCAAGGCCGCGGGCGCCTGGGACTGGCTGCTCGGCTTCTACTACTTCGACGAGAACCTGAAGGCGGAGACGTTCAGCTACAACTCGCTCGCCCCCGGCAACCCGCAGGACGGCTATGCCTTCCAGACGCAGCACGCCCGGTCGTGGGCGCCCTTCGCCTCGGTCGACTTCCGGCCGAGCGAGCGCTGGACCCTGAAGGCCGGCCTGCGCTACACGACCGACAAGAAGGACTTCTCGGCCGAGAGGCCCGACCCGACCTTCCAGCTCCCGACCGTGCGCCCGATCGACGTCTCGACCGACGCGGACCTCGTCACGTGGGACTTCTCGACCACGTACAAGGCGACCGACAGCGTCAACGTGTACGGCCGCGTCGGCACGGGCTTCCGGGCGCCCTCGATCCAGGGGCGCATCCTCTTCTGCGCCGACTTCGAGGGAGGCCTCAACCCGGCGACGAACTGCGTCTCCGTCGCCCACGAGGAGAAGCTCCTCTCGGTCGAAGGAGGCGTGAAGACGGAGTTCAACCGCAAGCTGCGCCTGAACGTCGACGGCTTCGTCTACGGGGTCGACGGGCAGCAGATCGTCGCCGTCGGCGGCCAGTACAACACGGCCACGCTGCTGAACGCGGACAAGACGAAGGGCTATGGCTTCGAGGCGGACCTCAACTGGGCGCCGGCGTCGGCCTGGCTCTTCACCCTCGGCGGCTCCTACAACCACACCGCGCTCGACGACCCCAATCTCGCGGTGGCGGCCTGCGGCGGCGGCTGCACGGTCACGAACCCGGTGGCGAACGGCCTCGCGCACGTCGACGGCAACCCGCTGCCGCACGCTCCGAAGTGGATCTTCAGCGGCATCGTCGACTACCGGCGCGTGCTGGGCGGCCAGGGCGTCCTCAAGGCCAGCGTCGACTGGTACTACCACTCCCAGAAGAGCTTCTTCCTCTACCAGTCGAAGGAGTTCGTGGGCGACGCGTTCGAGCTCGGCGCCCGCGTCGGCTACGCGTTCTCCAAGGGTCGCTTCGAGGTCGCAGCCTTCGGGCGCAACCTGACTGACGAAGTGATCGTCCAGAACGGCATCGACTTCGACAACCTGACGGGGATGACCAACGAGCCGCGGATGATCGGCGTCGAGTTCGCGACGAAGTTCTAGCTCGGCTCCGGGCCGCCGCGGCCAGCTTTGAAGTCCAGACAGGTTGTTCAGTGAACTTGGGTTGTCGCTCCCGGGTGTGACCCCCGGGCTGAACAACCTGTCTGGAAGGCGCCGTCAGCGGCCCAGGATGCCGGTCAGCTCCCGAAGAATCCCCGAGATCGGTTCGCGAGCGCTCTGACTCGGCCCGGACGCCGCCGCCGGGCAGGTCGAGCTGCTGAGAAAGACCTGAAGTGACATCGACTCCAGCACGGAGTTGGGGTTCAGGATGATCAGACCGTAGGTGCCGGCGGCCACGTTGGAGACAGAAGCCTTCAGGGGCTTCGGCGGAGAAACCGTCTGTAGCAGCAAGGTGCAAGCACCGGCCTGGAGCTGGGCGAAACTGCAGGGCCCCTGCGCGATGGCCACGCCGATCGTGCTCGATGCGAACGTCCAGTCCAGTGAAACGTCCACGCGACCGGTTGCCGTCGTCGTAAACGACTCGAAGTCCACCGTGTTCGCGGGCAACTGGCCGCTGCCCTGAAAGAGCGGGGTGCGGGTACAAGGGATCGGAGTCGCCTGTACGACCGGGGTGGGTGTCGTCGAGCTGCCTCCACCACAACCCAGATGCACAGTGAGGCAAACGAAAGACGTCGCTAACTGCGCCAGACGCATCGGTTTCATCATCGCAATGCCCCCTTTGGCAAGCGGCAATCCCGAGACCCGGCTCTCCAAGTCCTGGAACACAGGACCAGGGCGAGCCCGCTATCCACTCTCAGGTCCAGGTGCTTCGTATGCGATGAGAAGAAGTTGGACGGGAACGTTACCGGCAGAATCCAAGGGCATTGGATCACCGGCTCCGAGCCGCCCCTGCCAGCCGGCTGCGATAGCCGGCGGCCCTACCGAGTCAGACGCGCCGTCCTTGCATACAGCGAATGGTGCGTGAGGATGAACAGGGTCCGCTCGTCCGCGTCCCCGCCGAACAGGATCTGCAACGGCCGCTCGGGCACGTCGATCTGGCCGATCGGCCGACCCGACCTGTCGTACACGAAGACCTGCCCGTTGGCGATGAAGACGTTGCCCTCGCCGTCCACTGCGACACTCTCTCCTCCGCGCTCGGCAAACAGCTTCAGGTCGGTGACGGTGCCATCGGAATTGACGAGCCCGCTGTACGTGCGCGCCTCCGAGGCGTTGCTGACGAAGACCCGCTCGCCCGGCAAAGCGCTGACGAAGCCGTAGGTGTCGAGATTGTCGGAGAAGCGCCAGCCGACGTGATCCGGCGGCCCTTGCTGGAAGACGCGCGCCGCGGGCAGGAACAGGCTGCCATCGGGCGACACGTACTCCCTGGCCCTGGGCGCCGCCAGGTCGCGGGCGAACATCTCGCCGAGCGTCGTGTAGCGATAGGTTCCGGGATCGAGTTGGTCCTTGAACTCGCCATTGTTCCAGTAGCTGCCCGGTATCACCGCCGTGGCGCCGGCATGCGCCGCAGGGGTCGTTGCCGGAATGACCGTCACCTTGTCCATGGGCGTGCCGGGTCTGAAGGCGTAGACCGTGCCTTCCGCGCCAGCGGAGGACTGAACGATCAGGTGCCCGGACCTGTCGATGGCCAGGTTGACCGGGTCGAGCGGCGCGTCCCTCTCCACCGACAGGCCCTCCTCCTTCGACCAGCCGTAGATGCGCTGCTGGTGCTTGTCGGCGAAGTAGAGCTTGCCTCTCGCGTCCACCGCCGCGCCGGAGATGGAATAGAAGCCGTCCTCCAGCTTTTCGACCTTCACGCCCATGTCGCTTGCGGCCGCCCGGCCCGGGCTCGCCGGAATGTCGAGCACCGCGAACTCACGCTCGCGCACCTCGATGTGGTGCGTGACGTCGCGAATGGCGTTCTCGTAGGGAAACCGGCTGGCGCGCAGATAGGTGCCGCAGCCATTGGCGTCGCAGGTGGCAAAGCCGCTCTCGGCATTGACGTGTACGTTGCGGAAGCGGATGTCCGACGAGTTGTAGAGGCGTACCGCCGTGTCCGCCGGGCGCAGCGTCCGTGTCACGCGATAGGCGTGGTAGTTGGCGATGGTGATGTGGCGCGAGTTGGCGATTTCCAGCGACACTGCCTCCTGGCTTTCGCCCGCTTCTTCCTCGGTCTGGGGAGCGTAGAAGTCCCAGTTCGCGACGCGGTCGAGCTTGATCTCGCCGCGCACGTGGTGTTCGGCCGACAATTGATAGACCCTGCCTGGCGTTGCGGTGTCGGAGACATACATGCCGGACATCGAATGGGTGTCGACGGTCCACAGATTGGTGAAGGTGCCGCCGCCGCCATTCGTGACCCACAGGCTGGGATACTGCCCGTCCCAGCGCTTGTGAATGTCGGGATCGGCGGTGTGCGTGTCGTTGTAGGGATTGAGGCGCGAGCCGTCGGGATTGTTGGTGCCGTGCCCGCCCAGGAAGCGCACGTCGTTCATCAGCGAGGCCTCCCCCGACTGCCACAGCGCGGCCGTCGCGCGCGGATTGATGCCGCCTGTAGAGAGGCCGATACCCGACACGACGTTGTCGCCGCCCTCGGGTGTCGCCAGCAGGGCCCTTGGCGCGCCGACACCCTGGTAGCCCGGCGTGGAGTCGGGCAGGTCGAGCTGAGTGATGGACGGGTGCAGGCCGACAAGCACCGTATCGCGGCCCAACGTGATCGTGTCGCGCACGACGTAGCGTCCACTGGGGACGTACAGCACGCGGTGGCTGGCGATCGCCTTGCGGATGGCGTCGGTATCGTCCGTCTCGCCGTCGCCCATGACGCCCAGCGTCCTGATGTTCACCCACTGCGTGGTCGGCGGCAGGGCGCGGATCGCCGGGGGCAGCGGGGCGGGCAGGGCGGCCAGGGGCACCGCGTCGTAGCGCGTGCCGATCTCGCCCATCTTGCCGAGGGCGGGCAGGATCAGGCCGTGGTTGAATGCCCTGACCTCGTAGACACCCGGACCGCCCAGCACCTTGCCGCTCTGGCGAAAGCGCGCGAACACCGGCACGTTGCTGGCAACGGCGTTCTCGAACCCGATCTGGTTGTAGACGCTCTTCTCGGCGCTGATGACGATCGCCGCCCTGGCGATGTTCTCGAAGCGCGTGTTCCTGGCCCACAGCCAGTCGGCGTAGTCGGGATCGATGTCGATCGCCACCGGCAGATTGCGAAAGCTCACGTTGACCAGGGTCAGCGACGCTTCGTGCTCGCGGATCGCGGCCTCGCGCTGGCCCTCGAATGCCGAGTCGATCAGGGTGAACTGCCAGGCGGGCGAGGGCTTCTCGGCCAGGATGCCGTAGCGTCCGCCGAAGAAGCGCAGATCTTCCGCCTCGTTCGCGACCTGGTGAATGCCGGCCAGGCCCGAGCCGATGTGGAAGTCCATGTGGGCGAGAAAGTCGTGCTGCGCGCCGTGGAAGCGGATGCCGACCGCCCCCGCGTTGCCCTCGCCGATCTCGAGATCGATGTTGCTCATCGCCGAATAGAAGGTGCCGGGATTGGCGTCGGCGATCGTGTCGTTGGCCGGCACGCTGCCCGGCGGTGGGAAGGGCACCTTGTAGGCCGGGCGGCCGGGAGGCGGCGTCGCATCGGGCCGCGCGCCGGCGAAGATCACCATGGCGGCGACGCCTTCGGAAAAGCCCGGCGTGTTGTCGCCAAGCACGAGGACGGGACGCCTGGCGCCCCAGCCGATCACGCGCACGGCCGGCCAGACATAGAGGGTGCGGGTCAGGCGATAGCGGCCTTCGGGAATGAAGACGATGCCTTCGTTACGGTCCTCCTGGGCCCTGTCGATCGCGGCCTGGATGGGGGCGCTGTCATCGGCCTTGCCGTCGCCCACCGCGCCCGTCAGGTACACGGCGCGCGCATCCGAAAGCCGCGTCGTGTAGACCGAGGTTCCGCCCTGCGCAAAGGCGTTCGAGGCGGCGACCAGCACCAAGGCGGCGGACGAGAGCATGGTCTTCATCGGAACTTCTCCCTGCTCCGGGGCGCGAGGCCACCTCGGCCTGAAGCTCCGTGGCTTGTACCACCGCACGTCACGGCACGGCTGCGCTCGACTCCGGAGGGTCCACCCCCCCCTCCTATTGCCCGCCCCGACTCATGCCCATCAGCAAGCGGCCGATGTGACGCCCCATCTGTGCCGCGATCGGCGGGGGCGTATCCGGATGCGAGGCTCGGCGGGCCGCTTCCAGCGGCTCGGGCCACGGCTCCTGGAAATGCACGATCGTTCCCGGCTCTGCCGACCGCTCCAGGACGTCCAACGCCTCGAGGATGACCCTGCGCTGCAACTCCGCGTTGTGCGCCTGACCCAGGATGTGGCCAAAGGGGAACTCCACCGCCAACGAGCGCGGTGCGCCGACACGCTCGGACCAGAAGGGCATGTTGGTGACCAACACGGTGGACATCCCCGCGGCTTCGAAGAGACGTGCCAGCACGGGCACGTTGGCAGCGCACTCCGGTCAGGCGGTGCTCAGTAGGACGCAGTCCACCCCTTCGGCCAGGAGCCGGTCGCGCACCGCCGGGCCATGGATTCCCTTCCAGCCGCTCAGGTCCGAAGGGAAGCCCTGGTAGCCCATGAAGGAATAGGCATGTTCGGCAAGGCCGCCGACGCGCCCCTCTGCGACGAGCTCCTTGAAGCGCTCGACGGGGAGGAGGATGTTCATGTCGGCCAGGGCATCCTGGCGATTGATGTGCAGATGGCTCACGCCCACATCGGCAGGGTCCATGTCGACCGGGAGAATGCGGCAGCTCGGGTCGCCCCAGGACGGCTCGCGCCGCTCCCGCTCCTCGTCGAAGGGCCGGTCGTGGCCCCGGTGATAGAGGCCTCCGGAGGTCACCAGTCCGAAGCGGCACTGGCCCAGCGGCTTGCGCAGGGGCGTGAAGGGGATGGGGAGCTCTCTCCTGACCCGGCTGAGCTTGTAGTAGCGCTTGATGAGCGGCGACAGGAAACGAAAGCTGTCAACTTCCATCACGACCTCCTGGCCTTGGCGACAGCCGCTCAGGCCGTTTCAAACCGGGCGCGAGCCCACGATCTCGAGCCGAATATTGACGGCTGCACACTCTGGATGTCGAGCTGACGCGTCACGTCACGGTCACCCGGGCACCGCCACGGCCTTGACACGCTCGCGTCGCCCCGGGGATCATGGCCGCAGACTCAGAGGAGGCTCTCATGGTCCGTGGAGCACGAGGCGGATGGACGGTCGCGATGCTGCTCGTACTGTTGTGCGCCGCCTCGACCTCGATCGCCGCGCCGATCCCGTCGAGCGCGGCCGACAAGAACGCCCTCGGAGCGAGCCAGGCGGACCGCACGGCGATCGAGGCATCCCTCGCCCGTCAAGAAGTCGCCGACGCCCTCGCCGCCCACGGCTTGAGCGCGGAAGAAGTCGAGCACCGGATGGCCCAGCTCTCCGCGGAGGACCTCTCCGCGCTCGCCTCCAACCTCGACCAGATCCAGGCGGCGGGCGCGGTGCCGAACTACATCTGGATCCTGCTGGCGATCCTCATCGGCGTGACCATCGTGGTCACGGTGTTCTAGCCGCCAGCGTGAATCGGGCCATCTCGCGGCGCGCGCTCCCGGCGTCGCTCTGGGTGGTGGCCGCTCTCGCAATCGGCTGCGCCACTCTCGCGCCCGGATCCCGGGAGCCCAGCCCCGATGCGGACGTGCTCGACCACGTTCCGGTCCGGGCCTTCGACGACGATCAGTGCGGGCCGGGCAGCCTGTCCGTCGTGCTCAACGCGCTTGGCGACACGGTCTCGGAGGCGGAGCTGGCGGCGCAGCTCCCGCGCGCGCCCGGAGGAGGCGTCCTTTCGGTGGATCTTCTCCTCGGCGCACGGCAGCGCGGCTTTGCCGCTTCACTCGTCGCCGGTGACGAAGACTCGGTGCGAAAGGAGATCCAGGCGGGCCGTCCCGTCATCCTCATGCTGAGGATGCTGAACGCCCCTGGGCGGCGACGCGACGTCTACCACTACGTGGTGGTGGACGGCCACGATCCTCGCCGCGATCTGTTCCGCGTCCAGTTCGGAGACGGCAAGGCCCGGTGGATCGATCTCCATCGGCTCGAGGGTGCCTGGAAGGCCGGCGACCACGCGATGCTGACCGTGAGCGTGCCGCCCGCACTCGCGCGAATGCGCGCCGCGGTCGAGCTGGAGCATGCCGGCCGGATCGACGAGGCGGCGGACCTCTACTCGCGAATCCTCGAGGCGAACCCGGACTCGGTCCGGGCCTGGGTCAATCTGGGCAACGTGGAGGCCGGGCGAGGACGGCCGCCGGAAGCGGAGCGTGCCTACCGCCGTGCGCTCTCAGTCTCGCCGCATCACACTGATGCCCTGAACAACCTCGCCTGGCTTCTCCTTCAGGAAGGCTCGAGGCTCGAGGAGGCCGAGGCCCTTGCCCAGGACGCGGCCGGGCGGCGGAGGACCGGAACGGGCTCTCGTTCTCGACACCCTCGCCCGCATACAGAGCGCACGCGGACGGTGCGCGGACGCGGACGCGACCTACGCGGAGGCCCTGGCGCTGCCGGCTCTTGCCAACGACCAGCGGACACAGCTCGAGGAGTCGCGCAGGGAGGCGGACCGGAACTGTCACCGGCCAAAGCGATAGACGATGCCGACGGAGAAGCGGGGATCCTCGTCCGTCGCGCCTTCCCCGTGCAGCAGCCGCAGCTGAACGAGGCCCCGCGCGGACCATCGCCCGTTCAGCCGATAGTCGACGCCCCCGCCGAGGGCGATGCCCCAGTCGACGTCGGCGTCGCTCGCCGTCCCCGCGCCCGTCTCGACGCTCGTCGAGGTGCGCGCGGCGCCGAGGAGGCCCTCCGCAAACGGACTTAGCCGGCTCCCCGGGCGGCCGGACCAGCGGACGCCCGCCATCAACGTCAGCTGGCTGAGGTTGGCGCCAGCGAAAGAACCGTAGTGGCCGGAGAAGTCCGCGACGAAGCTCAGCGCACCCCGGAACGGATGGCTTCCGACGAGGCTCCAACCGTTCAGGCTCGCCTCGCCCGCGTGGGTGTAGGAGTAGCCGCCAAAGAGATCGGAGGCCGGCTCCGGCGCGCGAGACGTCGGCGGCGCGGCACCGACGAGAGCCGCGGAGAGCGCGAGCGCAGTGGCCGGGACCAGGACGCGCCAGAAGCGCATCAGTCCTTCTGCACCTTGACCTCGCTCGCGGTCACCTCGGCCTTTGTCGACGAGCAGGTCATGAGCGTTCCGCTCACGTGGACCTTCGCCGGGGACTTCACCGACAGCTTGCATTCGGCGTCGGTGGCGGTCTTCGCGTTCCCGATGCAGCGGAAGCTCGCGTTCGCAGCACTCACGTCGACGAGGCCGGTCGCTCCGGCCGCGCTCATCGTGAACGCCTTGTAGTCGCCCGAGCTGACGTCGCCCTCGAGCTCGATGCCCGCCCCGACCTTCCCCCCGTTGACGAGGCACGTGCCCTGCGAGGACGGCGGCTCGGATCCGGAGCCCGGGCCCTCCACCTTGATCTCGACGAGCACCAGGGCCGAGTCCTTCACCTGCACGACGATCTTGACCTCGGAGCCGTCCTCGGCCGTCACCACGACCCTCCCGATCTCGGCGCCGTCGGCCAGGAAGATGAGCGTGAACGTCCCGCTCGCGACGCCCTTGATCTCGAACGTCCCGTTCGCCGAGACGTCCGCGGTGATCGAGGTGCCTTCGACCTCGACCGTGATCTTCTGGCCGCTCTTCGCCGCGACGGGCGCGGTCGAAGAAGCGCTCACGGTCGCGCCGTCGCCCAGCACCACGCCCTGGACCACCACACCGCCGCCTGACGGCGACGAGGGACTGTCGCCGCCGCACGCGCCGGCGACGACCGCCGCGGCCACGGCGACCCACGTCAAGAGCGTTCGACGATCCATGGCGACCTCCAGCAGAACCCTCGCAAGGACGGATTCCCCTCTGCCATCCTCGGCTCCAACGACCGGTTTGCGCGGTGACCGGGGCCACATGCCGTGACCCTCCACACGTCCTGGCCGCAGACTCCTGGCAACGTGCTTCAGCTCAGCAACATCTGCCTCTGCGTGGTGACCCCACTCCTGGCCTCAGAGGAGCTTCTGCAACTCCTCGTAGTCGATCTCGAGCGCGCGGCAGACCATGACGTGGCTCCCCTTGCCCGGTCGTTCGGAAATCCGGACTCCCAGCCTGGCGAGAGCGGCCCGGAGCCGAGCGTACCTAGCGGGCACGGCGAGTGGGCGGCCTGCGGCTCACCAGCCCATACAGCGACCACGGCCCGGCCGCCGGCGAGGGCGCAGCCCGCCGGCGCGGAGCCACTCGCGCGGTGACGTCCAGGGGGACGGCGTCCGCAGCGAGGTCCCAGACCTCCCGCGGTGCCGGCCGGCGCCGCAGCAAAGGTCTCCGACGAACCGCCTGGTACGTCGTCACTGCATGCAACGCGTCCGCCATCATCGCGAGAGCATGCTCGGCTGAATCTCCCTGGGTGACGATGTCCGTTTCCAGCCCGTGGGCAATCCACTGCCCTTTCAGATCGGGAGCCGGATAGAGCACCACCCGCAGCGGAAACTCGATCGTCATCGCCACCGTCGCCACGAGTGGATCGTAGCACCCGCCTCCCGACCGTAGTCCGCGTGCGCTGGCCCGTACGGACCAGGTTCTCGAGCTCAGCTGATGGCATCTTCGGAGCCCTCGTAGAACAGCTCGGTGGTGAAGCGGCAGAGGCTCGTCGCCCAAGCCGTCACGAGCCATTCCCTCTGTGAGTTGAGCAAGCCGGCCCCGGTCGAGCTGCTGGAGGGCGAGCCACGCTTCTCGAAGCAGCGCGCTGGACTCCTCGGCGCTCATCGCGCCGCACGGGCTGCGCCCACAGCGGTGCCACGTGCCACGCGCCAGCTCGGGATGCTGCGCAGAAAGGCTCGACGGAGCCTTCCCTGAGCTCGACGACGTGGCTTCGTCTGTCTTCGGTCTGCGAAAAGCCTGGGCCGGGGCCTACGGCGCCTCGACCTGGTAGACGGCGCTCAGCCCTGTCGCGAGGCCCGTCTTGTCATTGAACTGGATGGCGTACAGACCCGGGACCAGTTCCTGCGGCTTCGTCGTGAGCTTGCTCTTTGCGCCCGCGGTCAAGAGGCCGCTCATCGCGGTGATCAGAGCGTCGGACTTCGAGTCGGCGGTGGCGCCGAACTGAGTGAGGTTCCATCCGTTCTCGAGCGTAAGCTTGGCGTCGACGCTGCCAAGTCCCGCGCTGACGCTGACGAGGTACGGCTCATTCATCTTCGGCAGGTAGACGATGGTGGCCTGCAGGCCGTCGTCCTTGGACTGGCTGACGAGCAGGTACGGGTAGGGCGCGTAGAACCGCACGCCCTCCGCTCCCTCCTTCGCGGGCCTGACCCTCACCGCCGCGCAGCCCGACGCGGCGACGATCAGTGACGCAACCCAAACACACCTCAAGAGTCGCATTTCGCTCCCCTCCGTCGAGATCGGTGTTCACGATTGACTACTTCGTCGCGTCCTCGCACTTGGTGTGGGGCTTTGGATCGTTCTTACAGTCCCCGCGAGGCACTCCGCCGCCGACGCGCAGATCGGGATCGATCGCGATCTTGCGGTTCACGCACACCGCGTACTTGTAGACCTTCAGTTCGTTCCCGAGACCGGCGCATCTGGGGTCCACCTTGCACGTCAACGTTCCGCTGCCCGGCTTCGGAAGGGCCACGCCACGGCCACAGTCCAGGACGGCGTAGTGAGTGCCGGCCTGCGCGGTCCTGCCGACGATGACACTCTGCTTAGTGTTGCAGTCCTGGTTCGTGACCTCCCACGCGACGGACGCGTGCTTCCTCACGTCGACGTCGAGATCGCCGCCGGTCAGCGTCGCCTTGCACACTCCGCCGACCATCTTCAGAGTGATCTTCCCGGTGGCCATCGCCGAGTTCTCTTCGGCCCCGGCGGCTCCGAGCGACGCGAGGCCGACGACGACCAGGACCCACGTTCTTCTCATCGTGTCCTCCTCTCTGGTTACTGTTCGACTGCGGCGGTGGACTTCTCGACTTTCACGGCGGAGCGGAGCGTCGCGAGGTCCTCGTCGGTCCGGAGGACCTCGGGGTTGTAGCCGAGGCGGACCGCCCGCTCCAGAGCCTTGGCTCCGGCACCGACACGGCCCGACAGGGCGAAAGCGACTGCGGCGTAGTACGCCACCTCCGACGAGTCCGGCGCCAACTCGAGCGCGGCCGCGGCGTTCCTTCCTGCGCTCGCCGGGTCGCCGGCCTTCGCCTGGTACACCGCCAGCCGGGAGATGGTCGGCCCGCTATTCGGCTTGGCGCGCACGTGCTCCTTCTGCATCGTCACGGCGCGGACGTACGCGGCCCTCGCCTCGTCGCTGCGGCCGATCCGGGCGAGCGCGTCGCCGAGGTTCCTGTGCAGGCCCGGGTCCTTCGGCGATGCCGCGACGGCCCGCCGAAACGCGTCGGCGGCGTCCGCGTACCGGTGCTCCTCGTACGCGAGGAAGCCCAGGTTGGAGAGCGCGTCCGGATCTCCGAGCGTCGCGGCGTGCTCGAACTGCTCCCTCGCGCCCTTCCGGTCGCCGAGTCCGTAGAGCGCCGCGCCGAGGCTGACGTAGCCCCAGGGCCGGTCGGGCCGAAGCGCCACGACGCGGCGCCAGCCCGCCGCGGCCGCGTCGAGGTGCCCGCGGCCGTATTCAGCGTTCGCGAGCGTGTCGTAGTGCTGCCAGTAGTTCGGCCGCAGCTCGATCGCCCGCTCGAGCTCGGCGACCCCTTCCTCCTTGCGGCCCGCGGCCACGAGAACCGCGCCGAGCAGAGCGTGCACCTCGTCGCTCTCCGGGCGCTCCGCAAGGGCCCGCCTGACCACCGACTCCGCGGCGGCGAGTTGGCCTTTCGCGCGCAGGATCGCGGCCTGGGCGACGAGGACGCCCGGCAGCTCGGAGTCGATCTCCTGCGCCGAGCGCAGCGCCGCCTCGGCGCGAAGCGTCTCGTCGACGTCCTTCGTCAGCTCGTACTTCGCCCAGTGGGCGCGTCCGAGGCTCGCCTGCGCGAGGGCGAACCGCGGCTCGCGGGCGGTGACGGCTTCGAGGAGCGCGATCGCACGGTCGACCGACGCCCGCTCGTCACGCCGCTCCAGGAGCAGCAGCGCCTCCGCGTAGTCCGCGAAGGTCCTCTCTTCGACCGCGAGGCGCTGGCCCGCCGGGACCCCCCGTGCGACGCGCAGGCGCAGGGCGCCGGCGACAGCCTCGGCCACCGTCTGCTGAAACGAGAACAGGTCCTCGAGCGCTCCGTCGTAGGACTCGCTCCAGAGGACGACGCGCGAGGAGGAACTGGCGAGGCTCAGGATCACGCGCACGCGGTCGGCCTGGCGCTGCACGCTGCCGTCGAGCACGTAGGTCGCGCCGAGGCTCGCGGCACAGCCGAGGCTGCGGCGCGCCCCGGAGCACTCGCTGCTCGCCGCGAGCGGCAGCACGTTCACGTGCGGCACGCGCCAGAGCGCGGAGATCACGACGTCCGCCACGCCGGTTCCGAGCGCGTCGTCCGCGGCCAGCCCGGTCGCGTTCGACAGCGGCAGCACCATCACGACGGGCACCGCGGCCCCCGCGCCGCCGTGCGGCGGCTGGCGGCTCCTCTGGACGACGACGGCGCCCGCAACGAACGACGCGGCGAGCGCGACGACCGCGAGCCAGCGCCAGGGACGCCGCGGGCGCGCCGGCACGATCGTGGAGGCGAGCCGGGTCGTCTGCTCGCTGAGCGCCTCCTCCGCCTCGAGCTCGGCCCCGAGCGCCACCGCGCTCGACTGCCGGTCGGCCGGCCGGCGGGCCATGGCCCGCTGGACGGCGGCGGCCACGGGCTCGGGCACGTGCGACACGATCGAGCGCAGCGGCGTCGGCCTGCCCTCCAGCACCGCGCGGGCCAGCGACGCCGCATCCTCTCCCGAGAAGGGGCGCGTGCCGCTGAGCATCTCGTACAGGATCACGCCGGCCGCGTAGACGTCCTGGCGCTCGTCCGACTCGGCTCCTTCGTATCGCTCAGGGGGGATGTAGGCCGGCGTCCCCGCGATCCTGCCGTGGCCGGACAGATCGACTTCGGTCGCGCTCTCAGACGCAACCGGCGCGAACGACTTCGCGAGCCCGAAGTCGAGGACCTTGAGCTGGCCCTTCGGCGTGAGCACGAGGTTCCCCGGCGTGAGGTCCCGGTGCAGAATGCCCTGCTGGTGCGCGGCCGCGAGCGCCTGGCAGAGCTGCACTCCGATCCGCAGCACGTCGTGCAGCGGCAGCGGCCCCGAGCGCAGCCTCTGGGCGAGGCTCTCGCCGGGCACGTACTCCATCACGATGAACGCGGTGTCCCCGTCCTCGAGTACGTCGTACACGGCGGCGATGTTCGGGTGGTTGAGCGCGGCCGCCGCGCGCGCCTCGTGGATGAGGCGGCGCCGGGAATCCGCGTCCCCGGCTCGTTTCTCGGCCACCCTCTTGAGCGCAACCTGCCGGTGGAGCCGGGTGTCCTGGGCGAGGAAGACCTCCCCCATGCCTCCGGCCCCCAGCCGGCGGCTGATGCGATACGGACCGACGCGATCCGGTGTGGGCATCGATCGCGCGCCTCAGAACTTCTTGCGGCGTGCCGTCGAAACGGCTCAGAGTACCACACTGATGCAAGCTGACTGCTCGCAATTAGGCACTCTCGCGCACGCCAGCCGACCTCGAGGCAGCTCCCGCCCGCCAACCGCTCCGCTCGTCCGATGCGGTCGTGTCGGCTGAATCAGTGAGAACGATCTCCTCGGCGCCGCGGCAGCTGCCGCGTACGCCTGGGCGGCGACGTGGAGGACCCGCGCGGCGGCGTGAGAGGCGGGCCGGCCCCTCCCGATCATCCGCATTCGCTCGCGTGGCTCCCGGCGGGCTAGCTTGCAGCTCGGAGCGACAGCTCGAAGTGCAGGCCCTCGATCCTCTGGAGCTGGCCTATCACCTCGAACAGGTTGCGCGCCTGCGGGTTCCCCCTGGGGCCGAGCATGCGCATGAGGCTCTTGGCTGGCCGCCCCGTTAGGCGGCTGAGCTTCTCAAAGCCGATCGTGGCGTTGATGTAGTCGCGGAGGATTGCCTTCCCGGTATCGAGATCGCCGGCAAGGAGGCGCTCCACCCCTTCCCGCAGCAGCTCCTTTCGATACTTGCGGTCCTGCCTGATGCGGGCCTGCACGGTTTCCTTGAACGCGCGCGTCAGAGGCATCCTCACTTCTCCTGCGACTTCCGCTGCTTGTAGTCCTTCCATCGCGGTCAGCATGGTAATGGTACCACGCACGTTACCATCGTGTAGGCCGACAGGCCGAGCCTGGTAGCGCCACCCGGGTGCGGCCACTCACCCGCATGTGGGTAGGGTTCGACCCACCGCCAGGCGCCTTCGACGTCGGCCGCCGCAGCGGGGCGGAGAACCGGCGGGTTCACCGCCGTGCCCGAAGCTGCCTCACCACCTCGTCCCAGGGCACGCCGAGAGCGCGCCCCTTCGCCACGTCTCGATCGTGAGCATCCGACCGGCGATCCAACTCGGCCTGCTGAGCCAGCGTCACCGGCACGTCGGCCGGCGTCTCACTCAGGCTGTCCCAGAGCCGCTCCAGCAGGTCGAGACGCTCGTCCTTGCTCAGCGATTCGATCCTGACCGAAGGCTCGTCCATACCACTTCCCGGCAGCATTGTGCTCCAACCTCGGCACGCCAACGGCGTTCCGCCACTCTCTCGGCCCGGAGTGTGCCCCGCCGACCGGACATCCCAGGTCCGGGTCATCGGCCGCGCTCGCAGCCGCCGCCCGCCCGAGCTGCTCGAGTGCTGGGACGGCAGCCAGGAGGCGGCAGCGCTCCAGTAGGAGCCGGCTCAGTTCCTGCGCTTTCCGGTGAAGGTCCCTGACGCCATGCCACCGAGATCGACCGTCCCCTTCACCGAGTCGTTGCTCTCGATCTCGCCTTCGTACGTGACGGTGAAGTCGGTTCCCTGCGCCCTGCCCTTGAACGAGAACTTCAGCTTGTTGCCCGAGACCGTGCCCGCGAGGTCCGCTTCGCCGAACAAGCCCTTGTAGGTGCCGGTCAGCTTGTCGCCGTCCTGCTTGAACACGAACGTCGGCGTCCCGCTGCCCTGGCTGGTCGTCACCTGGAAGTCCCAGTTGCCGGACAGGTCGAACGGCTCTGCCGAGACGGCTGCCGCGCACGACACCACCGCGAGCACGACGAGAGAGAGGATCTTCATGGCCCGTAGCCTAAAGCACGGAGGTCCCTGCGGGTAGCGGCTGGCCCCTGTCTTGGTCTGTCAGACCGCCTCCGCGGATAGACGGCGCATACTTGGAGTCTCCCCTTCTCATCGGAGGACTCGAATGGCGACGATCGGCCTCATCGGCGCGGGACACATCGGAAGTCAGATCGCGCGGCTCGCAGTGGCAAGCGGCTACGACGTGGTGATCAGCAACTCGCGTGGGCCGCAGACCTTGTCCGCTCTCGTGAAGGAACTCGGGGCGAAGGCGAAGGCAGGGACGACACTCGAAGCGGCGACAGCGGGCGACATCGTGGTCGTCACGATCCCGCTGAAGAACTACCGCCAGGTGCCCGTTGAGCCCCTGGCCGGCAAGGTCGTCATCGACACCAACAACTACTACCCTGAGCGCGACGGCCACATCCCCGCGCTCGACAGTGAATCGACGACGACGTCCGAGCTCCTGCAGGCGCACCTGCCGAAGTCGAAGGTCGTGAAGGCCTTCAATCACATCTACGCGGCCGAGCTCACCACGCACGGACAGCCCGCGGGCTCGAAGAATCGTCGCGCTCTGGTGATCGCCGGCGATGACCCGGCGGCCAAGAAGACCGTCGTGCACTTGCTGGACCAGTTCGGCTTCGACACGGTCGACGCGGGCCCGCTCAAGGAGGGGTGGCGGATACAGCGCGACACGCCTGGCTACGGGCCACGCCGCACGGCGGAGGAGCTGCGGCAAGATCTTGCGGCGGCCAAACGCTACGCGGATCGATGACACCCGGCGGCCCTGCTGAAGGCAGGGCGCGCGTCCTGGATCGTTCGCACCGGACGAGCACCATGGTCGCGAGCCGGCCGTCGAGGTAGGCTCGCTGCGGCGTCGTGCCGACGAGGGCTGACGGGCCAAGGTCCACGGCCCGGACGGTCGGCCGGCCCGACACGCGGAGGAAAACGAATGCTGGCAGTCCTGACGCTGCTCCTCGGCGCGGCGGCGGTCGAGCCGAGCGGCGAGGCGAGCTACGAGCGCTTCAAGCCGAGCGTCTTCACGATCGAGGTCCACAGCGGCAACCAGGGCGCGAAGAGCACGGTCGGCAGCGGGTACGTCGTCTCGGGCGATGGCCTCCTCGCGACGAACTACCACGTCGTCGAGAGCTACATCGACGAGCCCGAGCGCTACTCCATCCGCGCGATCAGCGGCACGGCCACCCTGCCGGCGAGCCTCGTCTCGTTCGATCTCGTCAACGACCTCGCGGTCCTGCGGGTGGCCGGGACCCAGGCACCCCCGCTCGCCCTGGCCGACGCCCCTCCGCCGCTCGGCTCGGCGATCGTCTCCTTCGGGAACCCCGAGGACCTCGGCATCTCGCTGATCAACGGCGTCTTCAACGGCTCCGCAGCAAAGGGCGTCGTGGACCGCATGCTCATCTCGATGCCGCTCAACTCGGGGATGAGCGGCGGCCCGATCCTCGACGGCCGGGGGCAGGTCGTCGGGACGAACGTCTCGGTCATGCGCGACGCGAACTCCCTCTCGTTCGGCGTACCCGTGTCGAAGCTCCACGCCCTCCTGCGGCGGCCGCAGGTCGGGGTGACGAAGGCCGCTCTCCTCGCGGAGACCGACAGACAGATGCGCGAGTTCGAGGCTGTCATGAGCGCCCGCCTCGTCGCCGCGTTCGAAGAGGCGCGGAACGCCTCGCCCGTCTCGATCGGGCCCGCGCGCAGCCGGCGGCCGCCC
This sequence comes from uncultured Actinomycetes bacterium, assembly GCA_963725775.1. GTDB lineage: Bacteria > Actinomycetota > Acidimicrobiia > IMCC26256 > DASPTH01 > DASUAS01. The sequence continues at coordinate 13,483 of CAVRZT010000001.1, read as the reverse complement.
GAGCTCTTCCAGTGCTGGGACGGCAGCCAGGAGAGCGTGAACGAGGCGGTGACCGATAACTGGTACCGCTGCGACCTGCAGTTCAGCCCGATGGTCGAGAAGCTCGGGCCGCTCGGCGGCGTGTACATCCTCCTGCAACAGCGCCGCTCGAAGAGGAGCAGCTACGGCTTCTACGGGGCGGTACAGTCGCTCGCGGCGAGTTGGACGCGGGTCGAGGCTGTGAGCCCGACCGACGAGGATCGCCGCTCGCCCCGCTGCGTGGCGAGCCGCTTCGCCCTCGCCGGTACGGTGTGGAAGGCGAACACGTGCGTCACCGGCTACGCAAAGCACCCCGGGCTCGCGAGCTACGAGCTCATCGCGGCGAGTGGGTCCGACGCGCGCGATGCCTTCCTCGTCTTCCTGAGTGCCGCCGGCGTCCGCGAGGAGTCCTTCGAGAAGGTGGCGAGACACGTCCTCGAGGGGATCACCCCGGTGGTGCGCCGATGATCGCCGTGCGCGTCCTCAAAGACTCGAAGGTCGTCCGCGAGGCGGTCATCTCGGCGCTCCCCGTGACGATCGGGCGCGAGGCGGGCAACAGCGTGGTGCTCGCCGACCCTGCCGTCTCCCGCACGCACACGCGGATCGAGCGAGGCGAAGACGGCAGGCTGCGCGTCGTCGACCTCGGCAGCCGCAACGGCCTCCGCATCGATGGCCGTCCCGTGCCCGACGCCGTCCTCGATCGCCGGCTCGTCCTGCGCCTCGGGCAGACCGAGATCGAAGTCGAGCCCGTCTCGGACATGCCCACGCAGGAGATCCCCGCCACGGCCTGGCGGCACGAGGACCGCCGCCGCGGGACGGCGTCGCGAATCGGCTACGTGGCCCTCGGCGTCGCCGGCCTCCTCGCCAGCAGCGTGCTCGACGCCTCGTTCTGGTCGCCCTGGAACCACACGCGCTGGGTCACGCTGTTCGGCGCGGCCATCGGGAGCGCGATGGCGCTGCCCCTGCTCGGCGGGGTCGCCTTCCTCGTGCTCAAGGTGATCGGCCGCCGCGTCCGGATGGCCGACACGCTGCGCGCCCTGGGCCTTCTCGCGTGGCTCTCGCCCGCGGCGAAGGTCGTTGCGCTCCTCGCGTACTACCCCCTCTCGCCCTCCCAGTACGCGATCTTCCAGGTCGCGCTCACCGCCACGGCCTCCGCCATCAGCATCGCCGTCCTGGCGAGCGTTCGCCGCGAGCCCCGCTCCCTCGCCTACACCCTGGGATGGGCGGGGGCCGTCCTCGTCCTCGCCGCCAGCTTCATGGCCATGACGTCCATGAACAACCGTCAGCGCGGCACGCCGAGCATCGACCTGAACCTCCAGGCCCCCCTCGCCGGCTACGCCGGCCGCGCCGAGTCCTTCGACGCCTTCCTCGGAGCCGTGCGCCAGGCGGCCTTCGAGAGCGACGGCGGTCGCGATCCGGCGAAGCCGCCCGCGAAAAAGCCTCGGTCCGCCGACCTGCAGCGGTAGCTCCTCACGTTGAACTGATGCATCTTCTGCAACAGTTGCTCGGCGCTTCAGCTCGCCCGCCGCAAACACGTTCTCGAAAGGCCTGGATTCCGCGCGTCCGCAAGCCGCGCCTCTCCGGATGCCGTCAGCCCTCGCAACTCCGACGTCGACGCCGGCTCGCCCTTGAGCTGGCCAGTACGGACCAGGTTCTCGAGCTCAGTCGACGGCATCTTCGGAGCCGATCAGAAGCAACTTCGGCTGTGCGGCGACGCGCGCGGCAAACGAGTCGCCACGGTTGCGCTTCGTGCGCCATTGGGCGGGCGTCATCACCGTGGGGTTCACGGCTCTGCCAATCACGGCCTCCGCGGACTGCAGCACCTCGAACACATCCGCATACGACAGGGTGTCCGAGAGCACCATGACGTCGACGTCGCTCTTCGCGCGGTCGGTGCCCTTCGCTACGGAGCCGTAGACGAAGGCCACCGCGATCGCCTCGGCCTTCGGCGTCAGCGCGCGACGAATGGGGTCGGCGGGGCCGACGGTCTTCACGACGAGCCCGTGCAGTTCCGCAAACACGGGCGAGTCCCGGCCGGCCCGATAATGCTTCTGGTTCCCCGACCGGCTGACCTCGACGAGGTCCGCGGCGACCAGGCGAGAAAGCTGGCGGTGCACGGCGCCCACACCGCCGCGCGCCAGTCGGATCAGCTCGGCACTCTGGTAGCTGCGGTCCGGCTGCCCGAAGAGCAACCCGAGCACGCGCTGCTGCACGGGAGTGAAGAGGGCGTCGGCCAGTCCGGAGCGGCGACGCTTGGGCTTAGTTCCCATTTTGGGAATGATCATACCCGATTTGGGAAGCCCGACCATCCGTCCGACATCCGCCGCCACTCTCATGGCCACGGAGTGTGGCGCGCGGCCAGGACAGCCCAGGTCCGGACGCCGATGAACCTAACGCGAGCGCCCTGCGCACCCTTCCGTCGGCGGACTGGCCTCGGAGCGTCGGCCGCGAACTCCATCTCCACTTTCTCCAAAGGAATACCCGACCCCGGAGGGCACACTTCCCGCGACCGGCGCATCAACTCGACGAAGGCCGGATGGCTCGAGACGAGGTAGTCCTCGCGCTCCTCGTCGGTGAGAAGGCGCAGCATTGCCACCGGTCGACCTCGCCGCCTGAGCAGGACGGGACCGCGTCTGGCCTTGCGGGCGTAATCCGCGAGAGGTGCCGTCGCTTCCGTCAGCTCCGCTCGGGTCATGACAGGTCTATCTCCACTCCTGCGACGAACACGCACTCCCGCACGTTGACGCCGATCTCTCGTATCGTGACAAACGTCAGCGGCTGCTCGGTCACTTCATAGTAGACGCGCAGGTGGCCGATCCGCCGGACCCAACGTCACCTCCTTCCGCCCGCCCGCCCAGGCACCTTGCGTCCCGGGCCGTTGCATTTACCGGCGGCCTGCTGATTACAGACCCGGACCTCCCGTGGCACACCAAGGCCAGACACTCCCGCGCGCCGGCAGGGACCCTCGGCAATAATCGTGTTGACGCGATATCTGTTTAGAGTGATACTGGGATGATCGAGGTCGTCGTCACCGACGAGTTCAAGCACTGGTACGAGGCCCTCTCGATGGACGAGCAGGAGTCGGTCTTTCGCGTGGTGTCGTTGCTCGAGAGCCGTGGAGTCTCCCTCGGCTTCCCGTACTCGAGCGCCATCGAGAGCTCACATCATGGCCTGCGAGAGCTCAGAGTCCAGCACCAGGGCCGACCCTATCGCGTGCTGTACGCGTTCGATCCCGAGCGGAAGGCCGTACTGCTCCTCGGAGGGGACAAAGGCGGCAACGACCGTTTCTACGAGCAATCGGTGCCCAGGGCCGAGGAGCTCTGGAAGCGCTATCTCTCGGAGCGCCGCCCGGGGAATGAGGGTTGACGCGATGAAGGTCCATCGATTCGGTACGCTCAAGCACAAGATGAGCCGGGAGCGTCAGGACAAGATCCGGCGCGATGCCGAGGAGGACCTGCTGCAGCTGGACCTCCGCGGACTCCGGGAGCTGCTTGGCAAGACCCAGCAGGAGATCGCCGCGCTGCTCGAACGCAGCCAGGGCCAGGTCTCGGAAACCGAAAGACGGCAGGACCTACGCCTCTCCACGCTCCGCAGCTACGTCGAAGCTCTAGGCGGCGAGCTCGAGGTGGTCGCGACCTTCGGCGACAAGCGCATCAAGCTTCATAGCGCCTGAGGCAGGTCGTCCGAGATCGTCTTCCAGACGGTCTGCAAGTCGACTCCGAAGTACTCGTGGATCAGGATGTTCCGCACTGTCGCGGATATCGATCCACGGCACGGCGGGCGCGATGGCCGCAATGGCCTCGTCCACGTGCCGTGCCGCCTCGCCGATGACTTCGAAGTTGCGGGTGACGGCATCGATCGTCCTCTGATCGCTGCAGAACCCATCGAACGTGAAGCCGTCGGTGTAGCTGCGTACGCGCCGGACCGCCGTGAGCATGTAGGCGATCCGAACACGTGGGTCTCTAGGCGGCACGGACGGCTTCGCTCAGGATCCGCTCGCGCAGCTGCGGCTTCAGGGCGGCGCGCGACACGAGGTCGACGCGATGGCCCAGTTGCTCACTCAGCGCCCGCCGAAGGCGTGCGAACTCGAAGAGGGTCGGTGCCTCCTCGAAATCGACGAGCAGGTCGATGTCGCTCTGCGATGTGGCATCGCCGCGCGCCACCGATCCGAACACGAAGAGGGCCTTGACGCGAAACGATGTCAACACCGGCCGGAGCCCTGCCAGGATTCTGACGACCTCGTCGCGGCTCACCCCGTCGCGGTCTCCACGACGCCATTGTGGCCCAGTCCGATCGCCGAGCCCCCGAACACGGCCGCATCGCCTCGGCCGTCTGCCCACCCAAAAACGCGTACACGATCGAGTCCAGCGAGACGCGGGTCCCTGCGACGTAGTAGCCGGTGTCGAGGAGGCGTGGCGAAGCGCCGTAACGAACCAAGTGTCAACAGGGCACCGGACAGCCCGGGTCCGGGCGTATCATCGCGCCCGCACCGATGCGCGACCCCGCCCCCCTCCTGCCCCTTCCGCTTCCCTGCTCCCGAGTCAACGAGGACCTGGCGCGGCTGGCCGACGAGGCCATCATCGAGCCGGGGCATCTGCTGCAGGTGGTCGAGTCGGGGCAGAGGGACGGGCAGCTCGCGGCGGCCGCGTCGGCTTCCGACATCGCCGCACTGCTGTTCTCCGTCTTCGAGAGCTCGGTGCGGCACGGGATGCTCGGAGAGACGCCCGCGGCCGACGAGGGGCTCGCCACGCTTCACAGGCGGCTCAAGATGCTCAAGGGAGGACTTCGGTGAATCACGACATGCGCGAATCGTCGGTCAGTTGTCTCGTCGCCCTGCTGGCCCTCTTCGGCGCGGTGCCGGGCTCTGCCCAGGCAACCGCGATCCCGTCGGCCGAGGTGCGCGCCGTGCGGTCCCTCGCCACCGGCTGGCGGTTCGTACTGAACGACGCCCTGACCGACGACGCGGCGCTGGCCTCGACAGGTGAGAATTGGCAATCCGTCGATCTGCCACATACCTGGAATGCCAGCGACGCCGCGAGCATCAACGCCACGGTCCCCTACCGGCGTGGACGGGGTTGGTACCGGCTGGTCTTCGACGCCCCCAAGGGAGGGACCCGGCACTGGCTCGAGTTCGAGGCGGCGAGTATCGTGGCGGACGTGTGGCTCAACGGCAGGAAGCTCGGGCAACACAAAGGGGCCTTCACGGCGTTTCGTTTCGACGTTACTGACGTCCTCGAGCCCACGGGCAACGTGCTCGTCGTGAAGACCGACAACAGCGCGCCGAAGACCGAGGTGGACATCACGGCGATCGCCCCGCTCAGCGGGGACTTCAACGTGTCCGGTGGGCTCTACAGGCTGGTGAAGCTCGTGTCGACGAAGGCCGACGTCCACGTGGCGCTCGACGACTTCGGCGGACCCGGTGTGTACGCGCGCACGAGTGCCATCGGAACACCGGCCACGGTGAACGTGCGCGTGAAGATGGCCAACGACGGGCCGGTCGCGGGGACCTACGTAGTTCGAGCAGCACTCGTGGACACGGCGGGGAGGACGGCTGGCGAAGGGCGCACGACCGTCACGCTCGCGGCGAACGGCCACGCGGAAGCTACTCAGGACTTGAGCGTCGCTGCACCGCACCTCTGGCAGGGCCTCCGCGACCCCTATCTCTACACGCTGCGGGTGGACGTGCTCGACTCACGCGGCGCCGCCGTGGACCGCGTCTCTCAGGGGTTCGGGATCCGCCAGATGGCGTTCGAGCCGGACCGCGGGTTCTCGCTCAATGGCCAGTCGCTGCCACTTCACGGCGTGGCCATGCACCAGGACTACCTCGGGAAGGGGTGGGCCGTCGCAGACCAGGACACGGACGCGTCGCTCGCGCTCGTGAAGGAGATCGGGGCGAACACCATTCGCCTGGCCCACTACCCTCACGCGCAGCACACCGTGCAGCGGGCCGACGAGATGGGATTGGTCGTCTGGGCCGAGGTGCCGTTCGTCAACGGCGTGCGCCTGTCGTGCTCCAACGAGCAGGCGACCAGCGAGTTCTCTGAGAACCTGGAGCAACAACTCCGCGAACTGATTCACCAGCAGTTCAACCACCCGTCCATCGGCCTGTGGTCCATCGGCAACGAGAACACGATGACGCAAGGGCGGTGCGACGGCGCGGACAACGTGACGCCCGTGCTGCGACACCTCCACGACGTCGCGAAGTCGGAGGACCCCAGCCGTGTCACGACACTGGCCGATCTCAGCCTGGGCGGGCAGGGCGAAGGGAAGATCCGGGTCAGCGGCATCACGGACGTCTGGGCGCTGAACCGTTACCACATGTGGTACTACGGCGATCTCGAGAGCCTGGCGCGCGACGTCGACGGCCTCCACGCGAAGTACCCGACCCAGCCGCTCGGCGTCAGCGAGTACGGCGCCGGCGCGGCGCTCAGCGACCACACGGACAACCCGCTCGGGGGGCCGCCCACGCCCTTTGGCGACCCCGGCAAGCGCGCGTACCAGCCTGAGGAGTACGCCGCCTTCGTGCACGAACGCAGCTACGCGGTGCTGGCCTCACGGCCGTTCGTCTGGGGAACCTACGTCTGGGCGATGTTCGACTTCGGGTCGGGCATCCGCTACGAGGGGGACCTGCGTGGCGTCAACACGAAGGGCCTCGTGACCTTCGACCGGAAGACCCGCAAGGACCCTTTCTACTTCTACAAGGCGAACTGGAGCACCGATCCGGTGACGTACATCGTCGGGCGCCGGTACACCGATCGGGCGTACTCGACCACGGACGTGAAGGTGTACAGCAACACCGACACGGTGCAACTCGAGGTGAACGGCGTACCCGTCGCCACGCTGACGGCGGCGCAGTGTCCGTTCAAGACGTGCGTGTTCCAGCGCGTCGCGCTGCGACCGGGCAAGAACGTCATCGCCGCACGCGGAACGCGGGGGAACGTGAAGAGCGCCGACGAGGTGGTCTGGACGCTGTCCGACGCCGATCACGTCAACATCGCCGCCGGCCAGCTCGCCACCGGGCTCACGGCATCCAACGGCACGAGATACGGCTCCGACAACTTCTTCACTGGAGGCGCGGGCCGCAAGGTGGTGCAGCGGACGAGGCGCTCGGGCGGCGACGCGACCCAGATCAAGGGCGTCGCCGCACCCGACGCGGAGTTGTATGAGACGTTCCGGGAGGGCCGGTTCCGGTACGACATCCCGCTCGCCAACGGCACTTACCGCCTGGTGCTCGGATTCATCGAGCCATCGAAGGAGATGGCGGTTGGTGGCCGGGTGTTCGACGTCGATGTCAACGGCATCAAGGCGGTCTCCGGCCTCGACGTGATGCGCGAGGCGGGTGCCTATCGCACCGTGGTGACGCGGAGCCTGCCGGTCGCGGTCTCGAACGGTCGTCTGGAAGTCGCATTCACGCCGACCACCGGGGAAGCACTCGTTTCGACGTTGACCATCACGAAGAACTGAACCAGAAGAGCCAGGCGCGTGGCAGACGCCTCGCCGAGCTCCTGCTGCTCGGCCGCGACGCGTTCGGCCGACGGGGATAACCGGGGGGGGCGATACCCGATGAGCCACGCGAACGACACCCATCCCCTGGTCCTCCGGGCCGAAGCGATCCACCTCTCCCGAGAGGCCGTCGAGTCTCTCTCCCGCGAGATCCCCGGCGAGGCGACGGCGGTGGACAGGCTGCTCGCGGAGTGCAGCGAGGGCCACTTCGCGCGCGCCTTCACGGCGCTGTCCCTGGCCGCCCTCCACGCTGGCGTGGGCGTGGACGCGCGTCACCTGGTCCGGGGCGCGCGTCTCGTCCCCCACCCGATCCTCATCGGCAAGCTCTCGGCCCGCATGGAGGGCGACGTCGTCGGAGCGCTCCTCGGGGCGGTCGAGGACGGCCGCCTGTCGTGGCAGCGCGAGTCGGCGGCGCTCTTCCTCGCCGCGCACTGGAGCCGGGAGAGCGGGCTCGACCGGCACAGGGCCGAGCTCGTTCGCCAGGCGCGCCTGCTGGTGCGCGAGGCGCACGGTTTCGAGGTGGAGGTCCTGCTGGCCGCCGCGTCGGCCCTGCTCGAGGACGAGCAGCTTACCGCGCTCGTCGAACGGCAGGACGCGGGAGCGCTGCTGCCGATCGCTGGCGACTGGTCGGCCCGGTTCCTGGAGCGCGTCCGCGCGCCCCTGCTCGAGGGCCTCGCCGACGACGATGCCGAGGCCATCACGACCCGCCGCCGCGCCGCCCCGCGCGTGGGACGCAACGACCCCTGCCCTTGCGGCAGCGGCAAGAAGTACAAGCGCTGCTGCGAGGCCAGTGACCAGCAGCGCCTGCGCGACTCCTCCGACGTCGCGGGCGTCACCCGCGCCGAGCTGCGCCTCCACCTCGAGGAGCACCTCGACTCGGAGCGGGCCCGCTCGCTGCGCGCCCACGAGCTGGCGCGGCTCGATCCGCGGCGGATCGATCCCTCGCTCCACGGCATCGTCCTCAACCAGCTCATCCGCTACGAGGAGTGGGACGCCCTGCACCAGTTCTTCGACGCGGTGGGAGCGGACGGCCGCTACGCGGACTACGTGTGCGACGCCGCCGACGGCGCAATCCGCGCCGGGAAGATCGAGGCGGCGAGGCGCTTCCTCGAGAGGGTTCCTTCCTCCAGCGACGAGTGGCTGGGCTTCTACGAGCGGCTGCTTCGCGACGGCGCCGCCGAGTCGCAAGCGCTCGACCTGATCGAGGCGGAGGCGAGGAAGAGCATCGACCGCGGCAGCGTGGACGTCGCCTTCGACCTCCTCTGGAGCGCCTGGCCCTGCCTCGGCATCCTGGCGGCTCGCGGCGCGGCGCCGCTCGCGAACCCCTTGGACCGCGAGACGCTGCTGGAGCACCTGGGCCTGGCGCGCGACCGGCTGGGCCTGCCCGCGCTCGACCCGACCGAGGGTCTCGAGGACCTCTGGGGCGGCGAGGAGCCCGACCTCTTCGACGAGCCGCCGCGCGTCCACCACCACGAGCGCGCCGCGGAGCCTGCTCAGCGCGCCGAAGCACGGCCCGAGCGCCCACCGGACGACGGAACCGAGCGCAAGCTCGCCGACACGGAGGCCGAGCTCGCGCGGCTACGCCAGGAGCTCGCCGACCTCCACGGCAGGCTCGACCAGCGTCACGAGGCCGTGCCCGAGCCGCCCACCGGCGCTCCCGGGAAGGCGGAGCCGCCGGCACCTGCCGACGACCCTCGCGTCGCGGCACTGAAGGAGCGCGTGAGCGCCCTGAAGAGCGAGCTGTCGCAGCGGCACTCCGAGCGCAACCAGCTCCGCCGCCAGCTCGAGCGCGAGCGCAAGCGCATCGACGCGCTCGAAGCGGAGCGCTCGAGCGCGGAACGGGCGGGCGGCGCGGACGACGAGCACGAGCGCGAAGACGAAGACGCCGAGCCGGGCGACGCCGTCGTAGCGCTCGCGTTCCGCATCCCTGTCTTCAGCCGGCGCTTCCGCGCGAGCGCCGCCAACCTGCCCGAGCCCGTCCGGCGGCGGGCCGTGGTCCTGGCCAGCCGCATCGCGGCGGGCGACGAGGTCGCGCTGCGGGGCACGAAGCGGCTCGCGCGCGACCGCGAGCTCTTCCGCCAGCGCGTCGGCCGCGAGCACCGCATGATCTTCCGCGTGCACGAGCAGGAGCTCGAGGCGGTCGACCTCGTCCCGCGCAAGGACCTCGAACGGACGATCCGCGAGCTGACGCGCGGCTGAGCGACGCCCTCAAGCGCCACTACCAGGACTACGTCGAGCTCCACGGCACCCGCCCCACCGCCGCCGAGGCCTTCCGCGACGGCTACAACCCCGCGCCGTCCGCCAGCAGACCGGCTCCTGGCTGGCCTTCGTCCGAGGTCCTTGAGAGCCTCGACTTGCCCCGGATGTGGCGAAGGCCGCGCAGGGTGAAGTGTGGCCGCTGGCCCTGTGGCTATGAGGCGCGGACGGACAAGATATCGCGATCCGCAACAGCCCCGACATCAGACCGCTTCAAGGTGACGAGAGCCTTGGTCTTGCCAGAGGCCTGCACGAACTCCACCTCGAGCCCATCAGGGGCGTAGAGTTCCACAACCGGTGCCCGAGGTCACCAACCTGCAGGTCATGCTCCGACAGGTCGCGAGTGAGGACGACGATATCGAGCACTTGCAGTTCCATCACTACCTCGGCTGCACTGTGACCAGCCTGACGCCGGCGCGCGTGGGCTCCTCGAGCCACACGGTCACGACCCGGACCACGCCGACGGGGCGGATCAACATGCCAGGGACAGTGTACTTCCGTCCAAACGGTGTGTCCTCGATCTGGGAAACCTCCCCGCTCGCCGCCAAGCGTCGGAGCTCCGAACGGTCGGTAGCTTCCACAGAGGCATCCCAGCGATGACTCGGCCGACCTGCGCAGCAACAACCTCCAGGCAACCTTGTCGCGCCGCAGCCGCGACAAAGAGCCGTCGAAGAGCTCGTGCGCATCCCTGATCAGGTTGAGGATCGCCGCCGCGTCCCCGGTAGCCTGACGCAGCACCCCGCTCTTTCCTGAACCGGCATGAACCCATGGCAGGACCTGCCGCCAGTAGAGCTCGACGTACTTATCCGCAATGACGGTTGTCTCGAGCGGCAGCGACTCCGTCGTGTCGTCGGCACGCTCTACTGCCAGTTCGGCCAGCGCCAGCAGCAGCGCGAACTTAGGTCGTGACGAAGCTGCCGTCCGAGAGCAGCCGCTGGACGTTGAACAGGAACTGGACCTGTCGGTCGGGATCAGGTGGCATCATCCGACTGACATGGGGGGGCCTCCGGCCCGCGCTCAGGACTTCGACTTCAGCTGCGCGTCGTTCTCCTTCAGGAAGGCGCGGATCTCGTCGGCCATTCCAAGCAGCTTCTGCCACTGCTCCTTGTAGAGCGTCACCGGGAAGCGCCCGAGCCCGTACACCGAGAGCGCACCCTTCTCGCTCACCTTGAGGCTCGTCCCCCGCGCCGCCGGGCCTTCAGGCGTTCGTTCTCTTCCTTCAGCCGGGCCAGCTCCGCCTTCAGGTCTTCTTCGCTCACGAGGGCTCCTGTGGGATGGCGACGTCCGGGCGTCGACCTCGGTGCAGTCTCTTGGTCAGGGGCGACCGTGGGAGGAGTGCGAGCAGCGTGAGGCGTGACTCAAGCCGAAGCGCTCAGGGACTCCAGCCGGTCCAGCGTGTCGGGGTACTTGCGGACCAACCAGATCAATGCGACCGCCTGGTCGTTCGGCTTGCTGCGGCCCTGCTCCCAGCGCTCGAGGGTCCTCGGATTGACGCCGAGCTTGAAGGCGAACACCTGACGGGACATGTGAAGCGACTCCGCGTCTCACGGACGAACGGGCTCGAGCGGCGGGAGTGCGATCGGCTCGACGCGATGCGTCCGCAGCGTGAGCCGCCCCTCGCGATGCTCCCGCATGGCGCCACGCCCGGACATAAGCTCGCGGAAAAGGTTGCGCTTGGTGCCGTCGCTTGACCTTCGGCATCGGTTACTTCCTCCTCGCGGACACGATGCCGCGCCCGCTGCTGCTTCTCTTCCTCGTACGGCCGCGCCTTCAAGAGGCGCCTCTCGCTGCCGGTCCGGTCTCCGACCCCATCCTTCCCGTACAGCGTGAGAGACCAGATCTGGTATCTCCTCCGGAAAGCAGGTAATCATGACCCGCAGGCCGCCTCTCTTGCCCTGCCCTCTTCTCGATCCGCCCACCGCACCTTGCGAAAGCCCCCGGTGCCCTGGATGACCCCCCCGGCCTCCGGATCGCTCGCGAGATAGAGCTGCAACTCGCGAAACTCGTCATCCGTCAGGTGCCCCGGAAGGAGCCGCGTGAAGAGCGGTGCCTCGATGAACTCCATCCACTGTATCATACGCACTTTGCGTAGATCGCCAAATGCAACCCCCTCCCAGCTTCCCGGCGACTCGGGCTTCCCCGGTTGGCCTTGAGTGTCGATTGCCCCCCGGACAGCTCGGGTCCTGTAGCCCCAGTCTCGAGGGCTTTCTACGAGGCGCAGCACGTGCGGCGGGTACCCGCGACCCGGTCTGCTGACGACATCTTCAGCGCTCTGCCGTCCTACCGTGGCAGCCTTCGACACGAACCGCCCCGAGTACCGGCGCGTCCTTTCGTCGCCCACCGCGAGAGATCCGCGACCAGTCACGCGACACGTTCCGGTGCATCCGCCCGGACGCGCGCTTCGGCCGCAGCTACCGCCGGCTGATCGACTGCTTCCGCCCGAAGTTCCTGCTCGGCCTGACCGCGACACCCGAGCGCACCGACTAGGCGGTGGCCTTTCCCTCGCCGCTGCCAACGCCGTGCACACCATAGCCGGAATCTGGTCCCGGGGCCCGGCAGTGCGAGTTGTCACCACACACACAGGACCCCTCCTGTCAGCCACCGCGGTTGTCTTGCGGCGATGCGGAGATCATTGGTGGCTGGAGCCGAGCGGAACCGAGCAGAGCGAGAGGTCATTCTCGATCCCCTGGCGAAGCCGTTGGCGTCGCTGGGGGAGCTCGCGGAGCGTGCCTGCCGACGTTGACGGCCCGGCTGTGGGCCACCTGCTGCTGGTCGGCGACGATGGACGGGGCGTGGAAGATCGGTGATCACAACTTCCTCATCGCCGAGGTGCGCCCGGACCCGCAGACCAGCCTCTACGTCCAGTTCTGGTCCGAGCCCCACGAGCCGGTCGTTGCGGAGGTCTGCTCGGGCGAGTGGAATCCCGGGGCGGTCCAGTACATCCGGCAGCACGAGCGCGACGGAATCGCGGCGCTCGGCTACACGGTGGGTGGGCGGGCGCACAACTTCCGGAAAGAGCTGCCGATCGAGACGTCGGCCGAGGCGGAGACGGTGGCCCGAGAGGTGCTGGACATCTTCTTCGAGGTGTTCGGCTACCGTGGGCAGTGGCCGCTCGAGCTGAAGTGGCACCGGGGCGAACGCGCGGCGCACCGCCCGTGTACTCGTCGGTCACACCCGCCGACTTCGCGCGCCTCGCCGCGCACCTCGGGCTGGACATGGACGCCTACGACAGGAGCCAACCGGTCCTGCACCTGCGCCGCGGGAAGAAGCGGTTCATCGCGAGTGTCGGCGGCCCCGACCTCGGCGGAGCCCCCTCCTCGACCGTGGTGCTCCAGGCTTCGCTCACGTCGCCCCGCGCCATCGACGACGCGGTGGTCGAGCGGATCAACGACACGCTCCTGTTCGCGCGTGTCTCGCGCCCGACACCGCAAGCACTGGTCCTCAGTATGCCGCTGCGGTTCGACGGCGGCGTGACGGCAAACTGGATGGCGAACGCCTTCCAGCACTGGTTCTCCGCGTGGCGCACGTGCGAGCGGCTCCTGAAGAGAACGCCGACAGCTCACGCGATGAAGCCGACACGGCGCCGCTCGGCGGGCCATACGGTCCACTGAGCGAGGCACGGCAGCCGCGTGGACTACAATCGCGCCAGCGTGGCCGAGCGCACTCGGTGGGAGACCATCGTCAGCTTCGGTTGCGAAGGCAGCGG